>NZ_CP123282.1:0-4712861 GCF_029866905.1 Salmonella sp. SA14318
GTGTCACTTTCGCTTTGGCAGCAGTGTCTTGCCCGATTGCAGGATGAGTTACCAGCCACAGAATTCAGTATGTGGATACGCCCGTTGCAGGCGGAACTGAGCGATAACACGCTGGCTTTGTATGCGCCAAACCGTTTTGTGCTCGATTGGGTAAGAGATAAGTACCTCAACAATATCAATGGATTACTCAACACATTCTGCGGCGCGGATGCCCCACAACTGCGTTTTGAAGTGGGAACAAAGCCCGTTACGCAAACGCTAAAAACGCCTGTGCATAACGTTGTCGCGCCTGCGCAGACAACGACGGCGCAGCCGCAGCGCGTAGCGCCTGCGGCCCGTTCGGGCTGGGATAACGTACCAGCGCCGGCGGAGCCGACCTACCGCTCCAACGTCAATGTTAAACATACATTTGATAACTTCGTCGAAGGTAAATCCAACCAACTGGCGCGCGCGGCGGCACGTCAGGTGGCGGATAATCCTGGCGGCGCTTATAACCCGTTATTCCTCTATGGCGGCACCGGTCTGGGTAAAACTCACCTGCTGCACGCGGTGGGTAACGGCATTATGGCGCGCAAACCCAACGCGAAAGTCGTGTATATGCACTCCGAGCGCTTTGTGCAGGACATGGTAAAAGCCCTGCAAAATAACGCCATCGAAGAGTTTAAACGCTACTACCGCTCCGTTGACGCATTGCTGATCGACGATATTCAATTCTTCGCCAATAAAGAACGATCCCAGGAAGAGTTTTTCCATACCTTTAACGCTCTGCTGGAAGGCAATCAGCAGATCATTTTGACGTCGGATCGCTATCCGAAAGAGATCAACGGCGTTGAGGATCGTCTCAAGTCCCGCTTTGGTTGGGGGCTGACAGTGGCGATCGAACCGCCAGAACTGGAAACCCGCGTGGCGATCCTGATGAAAAAAGCGGACGAAAATGATATTCGTCTGCCAGGCGAGGTCGCGTTCTTTATCGCCAAGCGTCTACGCTCTAACGTACGTGAACTGGAAGGCGCGCTGAACCGGGTGATCGCCAATGCCAACTTTACCGGCCGGGCGATTACTATCGACTTTGTGCGCGAAGCGCTGCGCGATTTACTGGCGTTGCAGGAAAAACTGGTCACCATCGACAATATTCAGAAGACGGTGGCGGAGTATTACAAAATCAAAATTGCGGATCTGCTTTCTAAGCGTCGATCTCGCTCGGTAGCACGTCCGCGCCAGATGGCTATGGCGCTGGCAAAAGAGCTCACCAACCACAGTCTGCCGGAAATCGGCGATGCGTTTGGCGGGCGCGACCACACTACCGTACTTCATGCCTGTCGTAAAATTGAGCAACTGCGTGAAGAAAGCCACGATATCAAAGAAGATTTTTCGAATTTAATCAGAACATTGTCGTCGTGATCCTATGAAATTTACCGTTGAACGTGAACATTTATTAAAACCGCTTCAGCAGGTCAGCGGCCCGCTGGGCGGTCGTCCTACGCTGCCGATTCTCGGTAACCTGCTCCTCCAGGTAGCGGACGGTACGCTTTCTCTGACCGGCACCGATCTTGAAATGGAGATGGTCGCGCGCGTTACGCTTTCTCAGCCGCATGAGCCGGGCGCCACTACCGTGCCGGCGCGGAAATTCTTTGATATCTGCCGCGGCCTGCCGGAGGGCGCGGAGATTGCCGTTCAGTTGGAAGGCGATCGGATGTTGGTGCGTTCTGGCCGTAGCCGCTTCTCGCTGTCTACGCTGCCTGCCGCCGATTTCCCGAATCTTGACGACTGGCAAAGCGAAGTTGAATTTACGCTGCCGCAGGCCACGATGAAGCGCCTGATTGAAGCGACCCAGTTTTCGATGGCCCATCAGGATGTGCGCTACTACTTAAACGGTATGCTGTTTGAAACGGAAGGTAGCGAACTGCGCACTGTCGCGACCGACGGCCACCGTCTTGCGGTGTGCTCAATGCCGCTGGAAGCGTCTTTACCCAGCCACTCGGTGATTGTGCCGCGTAAAGGCGTGATTGAACTGATGCGTATGCTCGACGGCGGCGAAAACCCGCTGCGCGTGCAGATCGGCAGTAATAATATCCGCGCGCACGTCGGCGACTTTATCTTTACCTCGAAGCTGGTGGATGGTCGCTTCCCGGATTACCGTCGCGTTCTGCCGAAGAATCCGGATAAACATCTGGAAGCGGGCTGCGATATCCTCAAGCAGGCGTTTGCCCGCGCGGCAATCCTCTCGAATGAGAAATTCCGCGGCGTGCGTCTGTACGTCAGTGAGAATCAGCTCAAAATCACCGCCAATAACCCGGAACAGGAAGAAGCGGAAGAGATTCTGGACGTGAGCTACGGCGGGACGGAGATGGAAATCGGCTTTAACGTCAGTTACGTGCTGGACGTGCTCAATGCGCTGAAGTGCGAAACCGTGCGCATTATGCTGACGGATTCCGTATCCAGCGTACAGATTGAGGATGCGGCGTCACAGAGTGCTGCCTACGTTGTTATGCCAATGAGGCTGTAGAATCTGAAAAGGGGCTGGTTTACTTGCCATTTCGCCTCCCGGCAGTGCTCGAAATGCTCACGTACTTCGTGTACGCTCCGCTTTCTGCGCGCTGGCGGTAGACGAACTGGCTGCGACACACACGCCCCTGGACGAATGTACTAATATATGTCACTGACGCGCCTTTTAATCAAAGACTTCCGCAACATAGAAAATGCGGATCTCGCTTTATCCCCCGGCTTTAACTTCCTGGTTGGCGCCAACGGCAGCGGCAAAACCAGCGTGTTGGAAGCTATCTATACGCTTGGCCACGGTCGGGCGTTTCGCAGTTTGCAGCCTGGCCGCGTGATTCGTCATGAGCAGGAAGCGTTTGTTCTTCACGGGCGCCTGCAGGGCGAAGAGCGTGAGACGTCGATTGGCTTAACCAAAGATAAGCAGGGCGACAGCAAAGTCCGTATCGATGGTACCGACGGTCACAAGATCGCGGAGCTGGCGCATTTAATGCCGATGCAGTTGATTACGCCGGAGGGGTTTACTTTACTCAACGGCGGCCCCAAATACAGAAGAGCGTTCCTTGACTGGGGATGCTTTCACAACGAAGCCGGATTCTTCACCGCCTGGAGCAACCTGAAACGATTGCTGAAACAGCGTAATGCTGCGCTGCGCCAGGTGAGTCGTTATGAGCAATTGCGCCCGTGGGATAAAGAGCTGATTCCGCTGGCGGAACAAATTAGTACCTGGCGGGCGGAGTACAGTAGCGCTATCGCACAGGACATGGCGGATACCTGTCAGCAGTTTTTACCTGAATTTTCCCTGACGTTCTCTTTCCAGCGAGGCTGGGAGAAAGAGACGGACTATGCGGACGTGCTGGAGCGAAGCTTTGAGCGTGACCGTATGTTGACCTACACCGCGCACGGGCCGCATAAAGCGGACTTTCGCATTCGCGCTGACGGCGCGCCGGTGGAAGATACCCTGTCGCGCGGGCAGCTAAAGTTATTGATGTGCGCCTTACGTCTGGCGCAGGGCGAGTTCCTTACCCGCGAAAGCGGGCGGCGCTGCCTGTACCTGATAGATGATTTTGCCTCTGAACTTGACGATGCGCGTCGCGGACTGCTGGCCAGCCGCTTAAAAGCCACGCAATCGCAGGTCTTTGTCAGCGCAATTAGCGCTGAACACGTTATAGACATGTCGGATGAAAATTCGAAGATGTTTACCGTGGAAAAGGGTAAAATAACGGATTAACCCAAGATTAAATGAGCGAGAAACGTTGATGTCGAATTCTTATGACTCCTCCAGTATCAAAGTCCTGAAAGGGCTGGATGCGGTGCGTAAGCGCCCGGGTATGTATATCGGCGACACGGATGACGGCACCGGTCTGCACCACATGGTATTCGAGGTGGTAGATAACGCTATCGACGAAGCGCTCGCAGGTCACTGTAAAGATATCGTCGTGACTATTCACGCCGATAATTCCGTGTCCGTAACGGATGATGGCCGTGGCATTCCTACCGGTATTCACCCGGAAGAAGGCGTCTCGGCGGCGGAAGTGATCATGACCGTTCTGCACGCGGGCGGTAAATTTGACGATAACTCCTATAAAGTCTCCGGCGGTCTGCACGGCGTGGGCGTCTCGGTAGTCAACGCTCTGTCGCAAAAACTGGAACTGGTTATCCAGCGAGATGGCAAAATTCACCGTCAGATCTACGAGCACGGCGTGCCGCAGGCACCCCTGGCCGTCACTGGCGATACCGATAAAACCGGCACGATGGTACGTTTCTGGCCGAGCCACGAAACCTTCACCAACGTCACTGAATTTGAATATGAGATCCTGGCGAAACGCCTGCGTGAACTGTCATTCCTGAACTCAGGCGTCTCCATCCGCCTGCGCGACAAGCGCGATGGCAAAGAAGATCATTTCCACTACGAAGGCGGCATCAAGGCGTTTGTTGAATATCTCAACAAGAATAAAACGCCGATCCACCCGAATATCTTCTACTTCTCCACCGAAAAAGACGGTATCGGCGTGGAAGTAGCGCTGCAGTGGAACGATGGTTTCCAGGAAAACATCTACTGCTTTACCAACAACATTCCGCAGCGCGACGGCGGTACTCACCTGGCAGGCTTCCGTGCGGCGATGACCCGCACGCTGAACGCCTACATGGACAAAGAAGGCTACAGCAAAAAAGCCAAAGTCAGCGCCACCGGCGACGATGCCCGTGAAGGTCTGATTGCGGTGGTTTCCGTGAAGGTGCCGGACCCGAAATTCTCCTCGCAGACCAAAGATAAGCTGGTCTCTTCCGAGGTGAAATCGGCGGTAGAACAGCAGATGAACGAACTGCTGAGCGAATACCTGCTGGAAAACCCATCTGACGCGAAAATTGTCGTCGGCAAAATTATCGACGCCGCGCGTGCGCGTGAAGCGGCGCGTCGCGCCCGTGAAATGACCCGTCGTAAAGGCGCGCTGGACTTAGCGGGCCTGCCGGGCAAACTGGCTGACTGCCAGGAACGCGACCCGGCGCTGTCCGAACTGTACCTGGTGGAAGGGGACTCCGCGGGCGGCTCTGCGAAGCAGGGGCGTAACCGCAAGAACCAGGCGATTCTGCCGCTGAAGGGTAAAATCCTCAACGTCGAGAAAGCGCGCTTCGACAAGATGCTCTCCTCTCAGGAAGTGGCGACTCTGATCACCGCGCTGGGCTGCGGTATCGGTCGCGACGAGTACAACCCGGACAAGCTGCGCTATCACAGCATCATCATCATGACCGATGCGGACGTCGACGGCTCGCACATCCGTACGCTGCTGTTGACCTTCTTCTATCGTCAGATGCCGGAAATCGTTGAACGCGGCCACGTCTACATTGCCCAGCCGCCGCTGTACAAAGTCAAGAAAGGCAAGCAGGAACAGTACATTAAAGACGACGAAGCGATGGATCAGTACCAGATTTCCATCGCGCTTGACGGTGCGACTCTGCACGCGAACGCTCATGCGCCGGCGCTATCCGGCGAAGCGTTAGAAAAACTGGTCTCTGAATATAACGCCACGCAGAAAATGATTGGTCGTATGGAGCGTCGCTTCCCGAAAGCGCTGCTCAAAGAGCTGGTGTATCAGCCAACTCTGACCGAAGCCGATCTTTCTGATGAGCAGACTGTAACGCGATGGGTGAATGCGCTGATTACCGAGCTGAACGAGAAAGAGCAGCACGGCAGTCAGTGGAAGTTCGATGTTCATACTAATACGGAACAGAATCTGTTCGAGCCTATCGTTCGCGTGCGTACGCATGGTGTGGATACCGATTATCCGTTGGATCACGAGTTTGTGACCGGCGCGGAATATCGTCGTATCTGCACGCTGGGCGAGAAGCTGCGCGGTCTGATTGAAGAGGACGCGTTTATCGAACGCGGCGAGCGTCGCCAGCCGGTAACCAGCTTCGAGCAGGCGCTGGAGTGGCTGGTGAAAGAATCACGTCGCGGTCTGGCTATCCAGCGTTATAAAGGTCTGGGTGAAATGAACCCGGATCAGCTGTGGGAAACCACCATGGACCCGGAAAGCCGCCGTATGCTGCGTGTGACCGTTAAAGATGCGATTGCTGCCGACCAGCTGTTCACTACGCTGATGGGCGATGCCGTTGAACCGCGTCGCGCATTTATCGAAGAGAACGCCCTGAAAGCGGCGAATATCGATATTTAATATTCCCGCGTAATCTCTCCCTTATATAAGGGAGAGATTTAGTCTGTAGGTTGAGGGGAGCGAATCCCAACATTTAACAGCGCCTGGAAGGTTTGTCAGCAGTCTGAGATTTAGTAACGCATTGGGGGTAGTGAGTGCAATACAATGACATATCCAATATAAAGAATTATAGCCACTACAAGTATCGTTAAAATTAATATTTCTAATAATTTGTTCATAATATATCCTTGATGTATTTTCCATTGTTTAGCATTAAAGATACTTTGTTGGTTGGATAGAGTATTTATTCCGCCATCCGACAAGGTAAGGCTGACATAGAATGCCTGAATACATTCAGGCATTCTTTATTATTAGTAGCGCATCGCCGGTAAAGAATTCATGATAATAATATAGCCAATTGCCTGGAAGGGCGCAGTGACAACATCGCCAATAATAGAGAATGGCATTAATAAAACCTTAGCCGAGAAATGCTTCTTATCACGTGTGAAATTTATTTTATGGGAAGATTTTAGTAATATTTCATTTTCATTATCGGCATCTTTGGGTTGGATTTTTCCTGCTAACGTAAAATAAAAAGGACTGCCAGGATCGTTTTCATGTACATAAAATGCCTCTCTGACTTTTGATTTTTCTTCTCCCGTCAAAGACTTATAACTGTATCTAATATCTGAAGGGCGGACGCAATGAAACTCATTTTGTTTGTTCCCTTTTTTACTATCGGTAGAACAGTAAAGCTGTTTGGAAAATTCGATAATTCTTTTATCGATATGAGGATTATTCAGTAAAGTGACGAAATTTCTGGTTGTTGTGTTGATATTATCATTTTTTATATCAAGTTGATAATTATTGTCTTCACCAACAAATGTCCACGTTTCCTCTCCGTTTGTGGTCGTTGATGGTTTGATACTTTTTATTTCATCTGTTTTCCAGACTTCTGTCGTGGGTGCGCTTTCCGTTTTTATAGTATCGAGTAAAGATGACGTCATACAACCGCTTAAAAAATAACTCATGGCAATGGCTGATATTATTTTAATTATTTTCATGAATGTATTCCTTACATGTCATATTCGTTATTATTACCACGCCGCTAATTTTATTGCTATTTTTTCTATCTGCGCTTTCTTACCGGTGTGCCATTTAATCGAAAGCTGTGTTATTTTTATTTTTTTAGAGAGTACTAACGGTAATTGTCATCAAATTATTCATTCCTCAAATGGTTTAACGGGACACCCAGTCTCTTTTTCTTCTATAGACGGTGAGTTTCCCAATAACCTCCTTTATTTTTCTGTATGTTATTGCCTGATAAATCGGTCAATGCACAATAGAAGCAACCATTGTAAAGACCGTTAAACTCCTCATCATGTCGGACAAAAGAGGAATCCTTTTTCCAGAGTTTATCCCCCTTTATCCCTGACTCTTTTGCTGTTTTTTGAGCGGAATCGCGTTAGCATGAGTCAGGACTCATTTAATGCGGGGATTTCATGGCTATCAAACTTATTGCTATCGACATGGATGGCACCCTTCTGCTGCCCGATCACACCATTTCTCCGGCGGTTAAAAACGCGATTGCCGCTGCGCGTGAAAAAGGGGTAAATGTGGTGCTGACCACAGGCCGTCCGTATGCGGGTGTGCACAGTTACCTGAAAGAACTTCACATGGAACAGCCCGGCGATTATTGCATCACCTATAACGGGGCGCTGGTGCAGAAAGCAGGGGACGGCAGTACGGTTGCGCAAACGGCGCTCAGCTATGATGACTACCGTTACCTGGAAAAACTGTCCCGTGAGGTGGGTTCTCACTTCCACGCATTAGACCGAAATACGCTTTATACCGCTAACCGCGATATCAGCTACTACACGGTGCATGAGTCGTATGTGGCGACCATTCCGCTGGTATTTTGTGAAGCGGAGAAGATGGACCCGAACACCCAGTTCCTGAAAGTTATGATGATCGATGAGCCTGCCGTTCTCGACCGGGCGATTGCGCGTATACCGGCAGAGGTGAAGGAAAAGTACACCGTGCTGAAAAGTGCGCCGTACTTCCTTGAAATCCTCGATAAACGGGTTAATAAAGGCACCGGCGTAAAATCACTGGCCGAGGCGCTGGGTATTAAGCCAGAGGAGGTGATGGCGATTGGCGATCAGGAAAACGACATTGCGATGATCGAATACGCCGGCATGGGCGTGGCAATGGACAACGCCATTCCGTCGGTCAAAGAGGTGGCTAACTTTGTGACTAAATCGAACCTTGAAGATGGTGTTGCCTGGGCGATTGAACAACATGTTCTGTCCTGATTCACTCCGGCCCGATCGCCGTCGGGCCGATAGTTCCACTCATGAAGCTAATGTGTTGCAACAAAGACGTTGTAGAAAATAGTTTTTTATTTCAAAAGATTAATTCGCACAGAAATCCCGCCCACCAGGCGACGATTACTATATTCTCCCTCCTCCTTTCGATCCGGCGGCGCTTCTCGCCAGAATAAACGCTTCATCATTATGAAAAAACGCTCCCTTTTGCTGTTGGCGCTGCCCGCTATGGCTTTTTCTACCTGGGCGGCCACCAGCCCCCCGGCGAACCTGTCGCCTGTTTATAGCTATCAGGATGACGTCCCATCTGCTGCCACACCGCCAGTCGCGACAACGCCGGTGGCAAAGCCTGCCAGTACATCAGTGTTGCCTTTTCTGGGTGATGAAGCCCGAAAGCGTGGCTATGAGCTTCCCGAGCCATTTGGCCTCAATATTAACTACATGAATATTGGGCAGAATATTAACGTTGATAGCATCAACTTTAATGGCCTGGCTTTAGGTCCCAACGGGGGAATTCCATTAGATAACGCATTTAAAATTAACGTCGGTCATACCCGTGAAAAGAGCAAGACCGAAACGGTCAAGCTGGATGCCTGGCTGCTGCCATTTATGAATGTGTACGGCCTGGTGGGCTATACCGATGGTCATTCCGTTTCGCAAATTGGTGTTGGGTTGATGACGAAAAATGGCCACGTTTTTCATCCCGCCGATCTGCAAAACCTCAAGTTTAAACTCGACTTTAAAGGCACTACCTATGGCATCGGCACCACACTGGTCGGCGGCGTAGGTAACTGGTTTACCGCTGTTGATGCTAACTACACCCAGACACAGTTCGATATTCTTGATGGCAGCATCGACGCCTTTACCGTCTCACCTCGCGTTGGTTACCGTTTTACCACCCCGGGTATAGATAAGATGCATCTGCCGTCGGGCAAGCTAAACGTCTGGGTCGGCAGCATGTATCAGGATGTGCAGCAGGAGTTTAAAGGCAGCCTCGACGACCTGACCATGCCGTCAGCGACGCTACAAAGGCTGGTGAGTATGGCTAACTATAACAATAACGGCCGCTTTGACGTCAAACAGCATCTACAATCACCGTGGAACATGCTGCTGGGCGCTCAGTATGAAATAACCCGCCATTTCAACGTTACCACCGAGTTTGGCTTTGCCGAGCGCAATAGCTTCTTTGTGGCCGGTGAGTACCGCTTTTGAACCGCTGCCATTGCCGACTGTTGCTTTGCGTCGCCGGTGTGCTGTCCGGCGTGGCGCAGGCGGCGCTGCCCAGCCGCAGTCAGGTGGACGGCTGGCTACAACAAATGGGGGATAGCGATACTTACGATGCCGCCAAAGGCGTCAACTGGGGAGTAATGCCCGGGCCATTTTATACCCCTGAACTGGGGCTGGGCATCGGCACCGCTATCGTCGGTATGTATAGCCCCGATCCTGCCGATAAGGTTAGCCAGGTATCCACGCTGTCGCTGAGCGGCTATTTCAGCTCCACAGGCGCTTTTGGCGTAAGCCTGCAAAATTACGCTTTTTTCGCGCAAAATCGCTGGCGTTTCTTCCTCACTGGCGCATTGAGCGACACGCCCACTTACTATTGGGGACAGGGTTTTGCCGCCGGTGATAAAGACAGCCATAAGCAGGCCTATACTGCGCAGGTGCTGGATCTGCAACCCATGCTGTATCGTCGGCTGGTCAACAATATCTATCTTGGCGTTGGCTGGACGCTGGATATACAGCACGCCGCGCAAATTGATGAGACCGATCCGCCCAAAATTCAAAGTACAGCGCAGGGCTGTTCTTCACTGAGTAACGGCGGTAGCGTTGAGATTAGCTGGGATGATCGTGATTTTATACCTAACCCACGCAAAGGGCAGTATGCCACCCTTCGCTATACCCACTTCGCACCGGACGTCGGTAGCGATACGCGGTTTGATGAATACCAACTGCACTATAGTCGTTACCATGCCCTCAATGATAAAGATGTGCTGGCCTGGGAAACGGACGGCGCTTTTACTCAGGGTGATGTGCCGTGGAATATGCTGCCGCTGCTGGGCAGTAACCATCGTATGCGCGGCTATTATGAAGGGCGCTATCGCGATAAAAATGCTATCAGCGGTCAGCTGGAATATCGCCATAAGCTGAGCTGGCGGCATGGCGTTGTCGGTTGGGTGGGCGCGGGCACCATGGGATCGTCTTTGCACCATCTGGATGACGGGCGATGGCTGCCTTCTGCGGGCGTGGGCTATCGCTTTGAGTTCAAGCCGCGCGTCAACGTGCGGCTGGATTACGGCGTGGGCAAAGCTAGCAGCGGTTTTTATTTTCAGGTAGGAGAAGCATTTTGAGGTCCGTCGTTCGGGTTATCTTTCTGGCGCTGCTGTTTCTGGCGGGGAGCGCCCGCGCCGCCTTACCACTGACGCTCTATCTGTCCTCTCTCCCAATGCCAGTTGCCAGTGAAGCCTGGCCGACGATGCCGCCGCAGCCGCTGCCAAAGGGGTTGCGTCCGTGTTGCGCTTTTGGTTACGACCTGCATGCCGAGCTGCTGGGACTGCCGGTTCCGTTCTATCAGTTAAATAACGTCGTGACGGTGGACTCGCTGGGGCATCATCAGTACAACGACCATCTGTACTCGGGCGTGGCAAACCTGATCGGCCTTAGCGGTGAGAATAACGGTATTGTGTATACCTTGCGTGGCGGATTCATCGACACCGCACATGTGCGGGATACCGCTGATATGACAGTGTATATCTTCAGCCAACTACTACCAAAGCTGGGGCAGGCTTTTACGCTGAATCTGGGCGAGGAGCTGGCCGAACGGCGTCTGGTTTTTACTGCTTTTACCCCTCCGGTCGATGCACGCGAGCGTTACACGCTGGCCGCCTGGCTGTCGGCGCATCTGGCGTTCCAGGTGGCGGAGTGGCACGAAATCGCCCAATGGTACGGTTTCGAGTCTGTTCGCGGATTTTCTGAGGGAGTATCGGCCTTTTCGCCGGAAGATCTCTATTCTAACCTCGCGGGTGCCCGTCTGGCAGCGTCTTTAATTGTCGGCGGCCAGACGAAAACGCAAGAGATGTACAACACGGCGATGGAAACTGCGCTGCGGCAAGCGCTGACGCAGCTGGCAGCGCAGCCGACGCAGATCACCCGTTTTCAGTTTGATATGCTTGATGGCCGTTGGTGGAACAGCCAGCGGCGGGTACCGGAAAAATATCTGGTGCTGCATCGTAATTATCAGATGGGCGATGACCGCCTGCCGACCGGCATTCCTGGCGAGATAATGCCGCTATTGCCGCTGAGCTTGCCCCATCGCTGGCGCGGTATCCAGCTTAGCACGCTGGCGCAACTACAATTGTGGCCCAGCGAGGATATGGCGCAGCTACCGCCTCCCGCGCACTATTACAGCGAAAAAGATTTTGCCGCCCTGGCGGAGCAGGCACGGCTACAGGACGAAAAAACACAGAATCATTAAACAGGGAGTAGCCGTAGGCTATTTCCCTCTTATACCCTCGGCGTACTGTTTTATGTTCTGATAACTGGTGATGTGAAACGCGTCGTTTGGCGAGCCGGAAGCTATTATGGCGAAGGATGACCGGCTATCCATGCGTCGAGCGCCGTCACTCCCTGCGTCACGATAGTTTTAATATCTATATCGCTAAGCGGTTGCAATTCCAGCTCCCGACAGGCTTCGGTTGCCTGCGTCATCCCCAGGCTGGCGCAGCCGCTTTTTAATTTATGCGCCAGCCGCTTAATGTTAACGTCGTCATTCATGGCGCGCGCCGCCTCGATCTCCTCGACTAAAGGCAGCGCGCTGTCTTTGAATAACGCGATCCATTGCCGGAGTTTTTCCGGGCCGACAGACGCCATATCGCCGGCAAGCTGATGTTCATTCAGCATCGCCCGCGCATTGTGAGATTTGCCCTGTAAATAGTGCGCTATCATGCGGTAAAGCTCCTCGCGGGGAACGGGCTTTTGAATAATCCCGCAGAAAAGACCGGTGGTACGCTGACGAAGATTATCGTCTATCACATGCGCGCTAAAACCAATGCGTTTCATGGCGGGATACTGACTCATCAACTGCTGCGCCAGGGTTAAGCCGTCATAATCCGGTAAATCAAAATCCACCAGCGCCACATCAAAGGGCTCGCCTTCGGCTAAACAGCGTAGCGCGTCATTCGCGCTTTCAGCTACTGAGACCTTCACCCCTTTACCCGTGAGCATTTCAGCGGTAATACGCTGCGTCAGCATATTATCTTCAATCAGCAACAGACGTAGCCCGTTAAGATTTACCGGTTCCCTGAACGCACTTTTGCTTGCGGGTTTGGGGTGGCGAACCGGTAGTTGTAAACGAAAACAACTGCCAACATGAAGCGTACTGGTGACGGTTAGCGTCCCGCCCATTGCCTCTGCCAGGCTGGCGCTGATAGCCAGCCCCAGGCCCGTCCCGCCCCGGCGTCCTGTCGCCTGCACAAACGGTTTGAAAATAGCCGTCAGCTTTGCTTCAGGGATACCGCACCCGGTATCTTCAACCTCAATAAACCAGCTCTGATCGTCGCAAAACGTGCGCAGCACTATGCTGCCGCGATCGGTAAATTTCGCCGCATTACTTAAAAGATTAATCACAATTTGACGTATCCGGCGCGGATCGCCTTGTAGCGTGGAGGGGAGTTGCTCGCTAAAGTCGGCGATGAGCGCCACCTGCACGCGGCTGTGCATTAAATGCAGCGCGCTATTCAACAATTGTCGCGGTTCAAACGGCTCCTCGCTAATAGAAACGTTGGTGCCGCCTACTTCAATCGCCGAGTAATCAAGAATATCGTTAAGAATCGCCAGTAGCGATTCGCCTGAATCATTAATGGCCTGTAAGTCGTCGCGGTAGTTTGCCATGAGCGGTTTATCGGCCAGCAATTGTACCGTACCGAGAATGCCGTAAAGCGGCGTGCGAATTTCATGGCTCATGGCGGCAAGGAACGTCGATTTCGCCTCGTTGGCCTTTTCCGCTTCGGCGCGCGCCTGCCGGTGTTCCAGCACCAGCGCATGAAGCTCCGCCGTTTGCGATCGCACCTGTTCCGCCAAATCCTCACGATGGCGGTTCAATTTGCGCACGTTGGCGCGAAACGCTTCCATCAGACGGCTGATGGTATCCAGTTCGCTGACGCCAGCCGCCTCCGGAAACGGCGAATCAATATCGCCCTCCAGTAACCGCTGTAAAGCCTGCGTTTGTTGCGCCAGCGGGCGGGATACGGAACGGTAAACCACTCGCCAAAGAATAAAACTTAATGAGCACAGCGCCAGGATGCCTAAGATCACTAACCCTATTTGCCCACGCTGACTGGCGTGTGTAAGACGCGCTAACCCAGCCTCGTTTCGTTTTTCGATGGCGTTCACCAACTGCGACACTTCCGTACTGAAGCGGGTAAACTGAAAGAGGTTATTGGCCATAAGCGTTTGAAGCTGGTCGCGGATGGCGTTTTCCTTACGAAACAGGGTAACCAGTGTGGTGTACTGATTTATTTTCTCCAGCGCGTCGGCGATTTGGGCGCGAACGGTAGGATCTTCTATACGCTGCTGGCGGCGGGATAAAATTTTAACCAACTGATTAAGTTTTTCATCGGTGTCCTCGGCATCGCTCAGCCCTTGCGCGTCTTTTAAGGTCACAATGAGCTGCTTAAACCGCAGGGCATTGACCCGCAACTCATTCATCTGATTCACATACTCAAGGTCGATATCAATCAATCGGTCAAGCGCGCGTTCAGCCTGGTCCCCTTTACCGCTTTCGATAAGATCGTAAATACCGGCCTGGGTGGCGCCCGCAGATGTCGCGGCATTATTGGCCTGACCGTGAGCCTGGGCGGCAATGCTTTCCGCCGCCTCCGCAATCTGGCGGCTTAACTGCTGTTGCTGTGCGCGCAGCGTGAGAATTTCACCGACCAGCGTTCCCTGTTGCCCAAGCGTTTGCGCAATCTCTTTTTCTTGCCGGGCGATGGCCGAGGTATTAAATCCCTGCTCGCTTAATGCCTGCAAAAGATGGTTAATTTTAAGGCTTTGCGCTTTCAGCATCTTCCCCTGCGCCAGCCAAACGCCCTCACTGTCGGCATTGGTCAGATTTTGCGCAGAAAAGAGCTCGTAAGCGCTGGCTTCGCTTAACTGCCTGGCCATATTCATCGTGGGGAGCAGCGCTTGCGTATTGGTTTGCTCCACCTGACTAATGACGCGCAGGCTTATCCAGCCGATCACGGTGCTGAGCAGGGTGAGTGCCGCCATCAGGGCGAAGGCCAGCCATAATCTGCGGGTCAGTGAAGGCGTTGACATTTATGCGCCGCGGGTGAAATGGGTTGAGTTGCCGCCGGAAAAACCATTAGGATAAAACCTTGTTGCTGGTGGGGCTATCATGCGCGCGCTTATTTCGTTCTTTTTTTTGATAATCATCGTCTCGAATGTAGAAACGGCGTCAGCCGAAACCGGACTGCTACACTGGACGCGCGCCGATCGGGCGATTCCCTGGCGGCAAACGTCAGTCAATGCGAGTAAACCCTGGAAACTGTGCGCATTATACCCCAGCCTGAAAGATTCTTACTGGTTGTCCGTCAACTACGGGATGCAAAAAGCGGCCAAATTGTATGGCGTTGATTTAAAAGTGCTGGAAGCGAATGGCTATCGGCAACTGGCGACGCAACAACAGCAAATGATGCAATGCCGGGAGTGGGGCGCCGACGCTATTCTGCTTGGCAGCAGTACCGATCGTTTCCCGGAACTGGAACGGTATGCCGGTAATGTGCCGGTTATTGAACTGGTGAACATGATTCACGATGCCAGCGTCGCAACCCGCGTTGGTCTGCCGTGGTTTCAGATGGGGTATCTGCCGGGACGTTTCCTGGTGCAGTGGAACAAAGGAAAAGCGCTTAACGTTTTACTCTTCCCGGGGCCGGAAGAAGCTGGCGGCAGTCAGGAGATGGTGGCGGGTTTTCGTCAGGCAATTAAAGGCAGCGCCATCAACATTGTGGATATCGCCTGGGGCGATAACGACATTGAAGTGCAACGAAACTTACTCCAGGAAATGCTGGAGCGCCATCCGGACGCCAATGTGGTCGCCGGGTCGGCGATAGCGGCGGAGGCGGCGATGGGCGAAGGGCGAAATTTGACGACTCCGCTCACGATCGTCTCATTTTATCTGACGCATCAGGTTTATCGCGGTTTAAAACGCGGCCATATCCTGATGGCGCTCAGCGATCAGATGGCCTGGCAGGGAGAATTAGCGATAACGCAGTCGATTAAGGTCTTACAGGGGCAACCGGTGCCTGAAAATATCAGCCCGCCGGTGCTTATTTTGACGCATAACAACGCCGACAGCGCGCGCGTTCGCCGTTCGCTATCGCCTCCGGGATTTCGGCCCGTCTATCTGTATCAATACACCTCCGAGGCTAAAAAGTAGCCTTCGCCATGCTGTGTGACCAGCAGTTCCGGCGTAATTTTATGGCGTAAGCGGCGAACCAGGACATCAATCGTGCGGAGATCCGGAGTCTCTACGCGGCGGGCGGAAAGCATTCGCAGCAGGCGTTCACGATGCAGCACTTTGCCTGGGTTGGTCACAAAGGCCAGCAGTAGCTCGTACTCCGCGCGCGTAAGCTTAATGGCTTCACCGTTGTACTCCAGCGTGTGATTCATCACGTTCAGGCAGTAACCGGAAAACATATAGCAGTTTTCACTGGCATTTTGCGGCGTGGGGCGGGCCAGATCTATGCGCCACAAAAGATTTTTCACCCGTACTACCAGCTCGCGCAGTTCCAGCGGCTTGGTGACGTAGTCGTCCGCGCCCATCTCCAGTCCGACGATGCGGTCTATTTGGTCGCAACGCCCCGTCACCAGAATAATGCCCACCGTGGAACGTTCGCGTAGCGCCCTGGTCAGCATCAACCCGTTTTCATCGGGGAGGTTGATATCCAGCAGGATCAGCGAAACGTGCTCATGCTCCATGATGTCGCGCAGGCCCGCGCCGCTGTCGGTCACCGAAACGCGATACCCCTCCTGCTCAAAATAGGCCTGTAATCTGGCCTGAGTAACAGGTTCATCCTCAACAATAACAATGTGATGTGACATCCTGCGCGCGGTCTCTTTCTGTTCATATCTGTTCATATATTGCCGTATCCCGTTCATCCTGACCAGTGACGCTGTTCATATTTGCGGAATAAGATCTGCGCATTAAACCATATAATTACAGGGGCTATTATGCGAAAACTCTGGAGAGCGCTACTCAGGCCAAGCGCCCGTTGGTCGATACTGGCGCTGGTCATTGTCGGGATTGTGATCGGCGTTGCGCTGATCGTGTTACCTCACGTCGGTATCAAACTGACCAGTACGACAGAGTTTTGCGTCAGCTGCCATAGTATGCAGCCGGTGTATCAGGAATATAAACAGTCCGTACATTTCCAGAATGCTTCCGGCGTACGCGCGGAATGCCACGATTGCCATATCCCCCCTGATATTCCAGGCATGGTGAAACGTAAGCTGGAAGCCAGCAACGATCTTTACCAGACATTTATCGCCCACTCGATTGATACCCCGGAAAAATTTGAAGCCAAACGCGCCGAGCTTGCCGAGCGTGAATGGGCGCGCATGAAAGAGAATAACTCCGCGACCTGTCGTTCCTGCCATAACTACGATGCGATGGATCACGCGAAACAGAACCCGGAAGCGGCGCGGCAAATGAAAATCGCCGCGAAAGAAAATCAATCCTGCATCGACTGTCATAAAGGGATTGCCCACCAGCTACCGGATATGAGCAGCGGTTTCCGCAAACAGTTTGATGAACTGCGCGCCAGCGCCAGTACGCATAATGACGGCGATACGCTCTATTCGCTGGATATCAAGCCGATTTACGCCGCTAAAGGCGATAAAGAACCGGCAGGTTCGCTGTTACCTGCTTCTGAAGTGAAAGTCCTTAAACGGGACGGTGACTGGCTGCAAGTGCAAATCGAAGGCTGGACGGAGACGGACGGTCGCCAGCGCGTGCTGACGCAGTTGCCCGGTAAACGTATTTTTGTCGCCTCGATTCGCGGCGATGTGCAACAGCATGTGAAAACGCTGGAAGAGACCACCGTCGCGGCGACCAATACTCAGTGGAGCAAATTACAGGCAACTGCGTGGATGCAAAAAGGCGACATGGTAAATGACATTAAACCGATTTGGGCCTATGCCGACTCCCTCTATAACGGCACCTGTAATCAGTGTCACGGCGCGCCGGACAAAGCGCACTTTGACGCTAACGGCTGGATCGGCACGCTCAACGGCATGATCGGTTTCACCAGTCTGGATAAGCGTGAAGAACGTACCTTGTTGAAATATCTCCAGATGAATGCGTCTGATACCACCAACACGCCGCACAGCGATAAGGGAGAACACAATGAAAAATAAGGACACGCTACACGTCTCTCGTCGACGTTTTCTGGCGCAGCTTGGCGGTTTGACGGTGGCAGGAATGCTGGGGCCGTCACTGCTGACGCCCCGTAGCGCCCGCGCAGCGGATGCCGTTGCGCCAGGCGCCGCGACGAAAGAGGGTATCCTTACCGGCTCTCACTGGGGGGCGATTCGCGCCACGGTGGTTGACGGTCGATTTGTGGCGGCAAAACCGTTTGAACAGGATAAATACCCGTCCAAAATGATCGCCGGTCTGCCCGATCACGTCCACAACGCGGCGCGTATTCGCTATCCGATGGTGCGCGTCGACTGGATGCGCAAAGGTCATCAAAGCGACACCTCGCAGCGCGGCGATAATCGTTTTGTGCGCGTCTCCTGGGATGAAGCGCTGGATCTGTTCTATCAGGAACTGGAGCGGGTGCAAAAAACCTACGGGCCGAGCGCGTTACTGACGGCGAGCGGCTGGCAATCTACCGGCATGTTCCATAACGCCTCCGGGATGCTGGCGCGCGCGATTGCGCTACATGGCAATAGCATCAGCACGGGAGGGGACTATTCGACCGGCGCGGCGCAGGTGATTCTGCCTCGCGTGGTGGGTTCAATGGAAGTGTACGAGCAGCAAACGTCATGGCCTCTGGTTTTACAGAACAGTAAAACGATTGTGCTATGGGGTTCTGATATGGTGAAAAACCAGCAGGCAAACTGGTGGTGCCCGGATCACGATGTCTATCAGTACTATGAACAATTAAAAGAGAAGGTTGCCAGCGGCGCTATCTCGGTCATCAGCATCGACCCGGTCGTCACCTCCACGCACGATTATCTGGGGCGCGATAAGGTCAAACATATCGCCATTAACCCGCAGACGGATGTCCCGTTACAACTGGCGCTGGCGCATACGCTGTACAGCGAGAAACTGTACGATAAAAATTTCCTCGATAACTACTGCGTCGGTTTTGACCAGTTCCTCCCCTATTTGCTGGGCGAAAAAGATGGACAGCCCAAAGATGCCGCCTGGGCGGAAAAACTGTGCGGTATTGACGCCGACACCATCCGCGCGTTGGCGCGGCAGATGGCGGGCGACAGAACGCAAATCATCGCTGGCTGGTGCGTACAACGTATGCAGCATGGCGAACAGTGGTCATGGATGGTCGTCGTGCTGGCGGCAATGCTGGGACAGATTGGTTTACCGGGCGGCGGCTTTGGTTTTGGCTGGCACTACAACGGCGCCGGGACGCCTGGCCGTAAAGGGATCATTTTAAGCGGCTTTTCCGGTTCGACGACCGTTCCGCCAGTGCACGACAGCACGGATTACAAAGGCTACAGCAGCACCATTCCTATTGCGCGTTTTATGGATGCCATTCTTGAACCGGGCAAGATCATTAACTGGAACGGCAAATCGGTTAAATTACCGCCGCTGAAGATGTGCGTGTTCGCCGGGACTAACCCGTTCCACCGACACCAACAAATTAACCGCATAATTGAAGGGTGGCGCAAGCTGGAAACGGTCATCGCTATTGATAACCAGTGGACGTCGACCTGCCGCTTTGCGGATATCGTTTTGCCGGCTACCACCCAATTTGAGCGTAACGACCTCGATCAGTTCGGCAACCACTCTAACCGCGGCATTATCGCCATGAAACAGGTGGTGTCGCCGCAGTTTGAAGCGCGTAACGACTTTGATATTTTCCGCGATCTCTGCCGACGCTTTAACCGTGAAGCGGCATTCACGGAAGGTCTTGATGAAATGGGCTGGCTGAAACGCATCTGGCAGGAAGGGAGCCAGCAGGGAAAAGGTCGCGGTATCCACTTACCGACTTTCGAGGTGTTCTGGAATCAACAGGAGTATATCGAGTTTGATCATCCGCAGATGTTTGTGCGCCATCAGGCTTTCCGTGAAGATCCGGACCTGGAGCCGTTGGGCACGCCAAGCGGTTTGATCGAGATTTACTCCAAAACGATCGCCGACATGCAATACGACGATTGTCAGGGCCATCCCATGTGGTTCGAAAAAATCGAACGCTCGCATGGCGGGCCGGGATCGCAGCGCTGGCCGCTGCACTTACAATCCGTCCACCCTGATTTCCGTCTGCATTCCCAACTGTGCGAGTCGGAAACGCTGCGTCAGCAATATGCCGTTGGCGGCAAGGAGCCGGTCTTTATTAACCCACAGGATGCCAGCGCACGCGGGATCCGCAACGGTGACATCGTGCGGGTATTCAATGCACGCGGGCAGGTACTGGCGGGAGCGGTAGTTTCCGATCGCTATGCGCCGGGCGTGGCGCGAATTCATGAAGGCGCCTGGTACGATCCTGATAAAGGCGGCGATCTCAACGCGTTATGTAAGTACGGCAACCCTAACGTATTAACGCTGGATATCGGTACATCACAGCTCGCGCAGGCGACCAGCGCGCATACGACGCTGGTGGAAATTGAAAAATATACCGGCCCTATTGATAACGTCACGGCGTTTAACGGTCCGGTCGAGATGGTCGCGCAGTGTGAATATGTACCCGCATCGCAGGGGAATCCGCATGATTAAGCAGCCAGCGCTTGCTCAGGAACAGTACGCCTGCGTATATGCATGGCTGGCGTTACTCTTTTTCCGGGAAGTGGATGATGAAGGGTTAATACAATTACAGTCCGCGGAAATCGCGGACTGGCTGGCGCTGTTAAAGCGTCAGCCTGCGCTGGCGGCGTCGGTGGCGTTACTCGAACAAAAAATTGCCGCGCTTAGCCTGCGCCAGGATGCGCAGCTGGAGCTGGCCGCAGATTTTTGCGGATTGTTCCTGATGACGGATAAAAAATCGGCGTTGCCCTACGCCTCGCAATACCCGCAGCAGGACCCCGGCATGATTAAACATTTATTGCTTGAAGCCGGGATGGAAGTCAACGACGATTTTAAAGAGCCGGCCGACCACCTGGCGATTTATCTGGAATTACTCAGCCATTTACATTTTTCATTGGGTGAATCGTTCCAACAACGGAGAATGAATAAATTACGCCAGAAAACATTGTCGTCATTACTGGAATGGCTTCCGGAATTTACAAATAATTGCCTTAAGCATGATTCCTATGGTTTTTATGCTGCGTTAAGTCAATTATTGTTGGCTATCGTTCGTTTTGATGACGGAAAAGAGGATTTATCCATTGTTGCGGCTGAATAAACCCTGTGACGGGCATCGCAAAATAAATCTTACGATAGTCGGGGGTTATCATATCTATAGGTTTAGCCAATTGTAATTATTGATACCAATCAATATCCATGATGGGTTTGTATTTAGTATTGACGGGCCTCATGAGTAAAAAAATAAAATTTAATTAATCATGCCGCAATACCCCATAAGGATAGTGATATGAAAAAAATTACCCTCTATGCGACAACGGTTATCACCGTTGGGCTGTTATGTTATTTAGGTTTGTCCGGGTATGTATGGTATTACGACAAACAGCGCAGTAAAAAAAGCGATGTGCAGGCCTCGGTTGTGGGTGAAAATAATAAAATACTGGGTTATTTCAGGGAGAAAGGATGTGATTATTGTCATACGCCTTCCGCTGAATTACCTTTTTATTCCTCTTTTCCGGTGGCAAAGCAGCTAATGGATTACGATATCCAGCTCGGCTACAAATCGTTTAACCTGGAGGCGGTACGGGCCGCCCTGATTGCGGATACGCCGGTGCCGCAAAGCGAACTGAATAAAATTGAATGGGTTATGCAACATCAGACTATGCCGCCAACCCGCTATGTCGCGCTGCACTGGGCGGGGGGCGTCAGCGATAAAGAGCGTACTGACATCCTGAACTGGATAGCCGATCAGCGTGAGCGCAACTATGCCAGCGCCGATACCGACGCCGCGCACCGGAATGAACCCGTTCAGCCTATTCCGCGCAATATTCCCGTCGATGCGAAAAAAGTCGACTTAGGTTTCCGTCTTTATCATGATGAACGTTTATCCGGCGACAGCACAATATCCTGTGCGCATTGTCACGCGTTAAATGCGGGCGGTGTCGATGGCAGAAAAACCTCAATTGGCGTTGGCGGTGCGGTAGGACCAATAAATGCGCCGACGGTATTCAACTCCGTATTTAATATCGAACAATTTTGGGATGGTCGTGCTGCAACCCTGCAGGAGCAAGCAGGCGGACCACCGTTAAATCCTATTGAAATGGCCTCTAAATCCTGGGATGAAATTATTAGCAAGCTTGATAAAGATCCTGTCCTGAAAAAAGATTTCCAGGCGGTTTATCCGCAAGGATTTACCGGGGAAAATATTACTGATGCGATCGCCGAATTCGAAAAAACGTTGATAACGCCGGATTCCGCCTTTGATAAATGGCTACGTGGAGATGAAAATGCGCTGACCGCGCAACAGAAACACGGTTATCAATTATTTAAAGAAAATAAATGTGCAACCTGTCACGGCGGTATCATTTTAGGCGGGCGCTCTTTTGAACCATTGGGATTAAAGCGAGACTTTAATTTTGGCGAAATTACCGCAGCGGATATTGGTCGTATGAACGTCACCAAAGAGGTTCGCGATAAATTACGGCAAAAAGTCCCGGGCTTACGCAACGTCGCGTTAACGGCGCCTTATTTCCATCGGGGCGACGTACCGACGCTGGATGGCGCGGTAAAACTGATGCTGCGTTATCAGGTTGGCACCGATCTGCCGCAAAACGATATTGACGATATCGTCGCCTTCCTGGAAAGCCTGACCGGTGTTTATACGCCATATCAACCTGAATATGCGCAATGACAATGATGCTTGAAGCCAGAGATCTGTACTGCGAGCGGGACGAGAGGACGCTGTTTCGCGGGCTGTCGTTCACCGTGGACGCCGGGGAGTGGGTGCAGGTCACCGGCGGCAACGGCGCCGGAAAAACCACCCTGCTGCGCCTGCTGACCGGGCTGGCGCGCCCGGATGGCGGGGAGGTGTACTGGCAGGGCGAACCCCTGCGCCGCGTGCGTGACAGCTTCCATCGCAGCCTGCTGTGGATAGGGCACCAGCCGGGGATAAAAACCCGCCTGACGGCGCGGGAGAACCTGCACTTCTTCCACCCCGGTGACGGCGCGCGCCTCCCGGAGGCGCTGGCGCAGGCCGGGCTGGCGGGATTTGAGGACGTGCCGGTCGCCCTGCTCTCGGCCGGGCAGCAGCGCCGGGTGGCGCTGGCCCGCCTGTGGCTGACCCGCGCCGCTCTGTGGGTGCTTGACGAGCCGTTCACCGCCATTGACGTTAACGGCGTGGCGCGCCTCACCCGGCGGATGGCGGCGCACACGGCGCAGGGCGGGATGGTCATTCTCACCACCCACCAGCCGCTGCCGGGGACCGCGGACACCGTCCGCCGCCTGGCGCTGACCGGCGGGGGGGCCGGGCTGTGATGTGGCGTGTCTTCTGTCTCGAACTGCGCGTGGCGTTCCGCCACGGCGCGGACATCGCCGGCCCGCTGTGGTTCTTCCTGATGGTCATCACCCTGTTTCCGTTAAGCGTCGGGCCGCAGCCGCAGCTGCTGGCGCGTATCGCGCCGGGCATCATCCAGGTGGCGGCGCTGCTGGCCTCGCTGCTGGCGCTGGAGCGGCTGTTTCGCGACGACCTGCAGGACGGCAGCCTGGAGCAGCTGATGCTGCTGCCGGTGCCGCTGCCGGCGGTGGTGCTGGCGAAGGTGCTGGCCCACTGGGCGGTGACCGGCCTGCCGCTGATTATGCTCTCCCCGCTGGTGGCGCTGCTGCTGGGGATGGACGTGTACGGCTGGAAAATCATGGCGCTGACGCTGCTGCTCGGCACGCCGGCGCTGGGGTTTCTCGCCGCGCCGGGCGTTGCGCTGACGGCCGGGCTGCGGCGCGGCGGCGTCCTGCTGGGCATTCTGGTGCTGCCGCTGAGTGTCCCGGTGCTGATTTTCGCCGCCGCGGCGATGGACGCGGCATCGATGCATTTACCCGCTGACGGCTATCTGGCGGTGCTGGGGGCGCTGCTGGCGGGCAGCGCGACGTTAAGCCCGTTCGCCACCGCGGCGGCGCTGCGCCTCAGCGTGCAGTAGCGCCCCGGCGCGACGGACATTTTACTGGTTTCAGGAGGTCAGGTGACGACTATGTGGAAAACCCTTCATCAGCTGGCGGCGCCGCCCCGGCTGTATCAGATTTGCGGCAGGCTCGTGCCGTGGCTGGCGGCAGCCGGCATCATCGCGCTGGCCACCGGCTGGGTCCGGGGCTTTGGTTTCGCCCCGGCGGACTACCAGCAGGGGGAGGGCTACCGCATTATGTACCTGCATGTCCCGGCGGCCATCTGGTCGATGGGTATCTATGCGGCGATGGCGGTGGCGGCGTTCACCGGGCTGGTCTGGCAGATGAAAATGGCCAGCCTTGCCGTCGCGGCGATGGCGCCGGTGGGGGCGGTGTACACCTTCATCGCGCTGGTCACCGGCGCGGCGTGGGGCAAGCCGATGTGGGGCACCTGGTGGGTGTGGGACGCGCGCCTGACCTCGGAGCTGGTGCTGCTGTTTCTCTACGCCGGGGTCATCGCCCTGTGGCACGCCTTTGACGACCGTAAAATGGCCGGGCGCGCGGCGGGCATTCTGGTGCTGGTCGGCGTGGTGAACCTGCCGGTTATCCACTATTCCGTCGAGTGGTGGAACACCCTGCACCAGGGCTCGACGCGGATGCAGCAGAGCATCGACCCGGCGATGCGCTCGCCGCTGCGCTGGGCCATCGCCGGTTACCTGCTGCTTTTTATGACGCTGGCGCTGATGCGGATGCGCAACCTGATTTTACTGATGGAAAAACGCCGCCCGTGGGTGAGCGAACTGATACTGAAAAGGGGGCACCGGTGAGTCCGGCATTTTCATCGTGGAGCGATTTTTTCGCCATGGGCGGGTACGCCTTTTTTGTCTGGCTGGCGGTGGCGATGACCGTGGCGCCGCTGGCGCTGCTGGCGCTGCACACGGTGCTGCAGCGCCGGGCCATTCTGCGCGGCGTGGCGCAGCAGCGGGCGCGCGAGGCGCGGATGCGTGCCGCACAGGCGCAACAGGAGGCGGCGTGAACCTGCGACGTAAAAACCGGCTATGGGTGGTCTGCGCGGTGCTGGCGGGCCTGGCGCTGACCACCGCCCTGGTCCTGTACGCGCTGCGCGCGAATATCGACCTGTTCTATACCCCCGGCGAAATTCTCTACGGCAAGCGCGAGACGCAGCAGCTGCCGGCGGCGGGCCAGCGCCTGCGCGTCGGCGGGATGGTGATGCCCGGCAGCGTCAGGCGCGACCCGGACTCGCTGAAGGTGAACTTCAGCCTCTACGACGCCGAAGGGTCGGTGACGGTGAGCTATGAGGGGATACTGCCGGACCTGTTCCGCGAGGGGCAGGGGGTGGTGGTGCAGGGCACCCTGGAGAAGGGCAACCACGTCCTGGCGCACGAGGTGCTGGCCAAGCATGACGAGAACTACACCCCGCCGGAAGTGGAAAAGGCGATGCAGGAAAACCACCGCCGCCCGCAACGCGCTGATAAGGACACCTCATCATGATGCCTGAATACGGCCACGCGCTGCTGTGCCTGGCGCTCGGCGTGGCGCTGCTGCTGTCCGTTTACCCGCTGTGGGGCGTGGCGCGCGGCGACGCGCGGATGATGGCGTCGGCCGGGGTGTTCGCCTGGCTGCTGTTCATCTGCGTGGCGGGCGCGTTTTTCGTGCTGGTGCACGCCTTTGTGGTTAACGACTTCACCGTGGCCTATGTCGCCGGCAACTCGAACACGCAGCTGCCGGTGTGGTACCGGGTGGCCGCCACCTGGGGAGCGCACGAGGGCTCGCTGCTGCTGTGGGTGCTGCTGATGAGCGGCTGGACCCTGGCGGTGGCGGTGTTCAGCCGGCCGGTGCCGGCGGATATCGTCGCCCGGGTGCTGGCGGTGATGGGGATGGTCTGCGCCGGTTTTCTGGCGTTCATCCTGTTCACCTCCGGCCCGTTCGCCCGCACGCTGCCGGCCTTTCCGGTGGAGGGGCGTGACCTGAACCCGCTGCTGCAGGACCCGGGGCTGATTTTCCACCCGCCGCTGCTGTACATGGGCTATGTCGGCTTCTCGGTGGCCTTCGCCTTCGCCATCGCCGCGCTGCTGAGCGGGCGTCTGGACAGCGCGTTCACCCGTTTTGCCCGCCCGTGGACGCTGGCGGCGTGGGTGTTCCTGACGCTGGGCATCGTGCTCGGCTCGGCGTGGGCCTACTACGAGCTGGGCTGGGGCGGCTGGTGGTTCTGGGACCCGGTGGAGAACGCCTCCTTTATGCCGTGGCTGGCGGGCACCGCCCTGCTGCACTCGCTGGCGGTCACGGAACAGCGCGCCGGCTTTAAGGCGTGGACGCTGCTGCTGTCCATCTGCGCCTTCTCGCTGTGCCTGCTGGGCACCTTCCTGGTGCGCTCCGGGGTGCTGGTGTCGGTGCACGCCTTCGCCTCCGACCCGGCGCGCGGGATGTTTATCCTCGCCTTTATGGTGCTGGTCACCGGCGGCTCGCTGCTGCTGTTCGCCGTGCGCGGGCACAGGGTGCGTTCGCGGGTGAACAACACGCTGTGGTCGCGCGAGTCGCTGCTGCTCGGCAACAACGTCCTGCTGATGGCCGCCATGCTGGTGGTGCTGCTGGGCACCCTGCTGCCGCTGGTGCACAAACAGCTGGGGCTGGGCAGCATTTCGGTGGGGGAGCCGTTCTTTAACACCATGTTCACCTGGCTGATGGTCCCCTTTGCCCTGCTGCTGGGGGTGGGGCCGCTGGTGCGCTGGGGCCGGGACCGGCCGCGTAACATCAGGAAACTGCTGTGGGCTGCCGTTGTCACCACCCTGGTGCTGTCGGTACTTTTGCCATGGCTGCTGGAAGATAAAATCATCGCCATGACGGCGGTGGGGATGGCGATGGCCTGCTGGATTGCGGTGCTGGCGGTTGCCGAAGCCGTACAGCGCGTGTCCCGCGGCACGAAAACCTCTCTCAGCTACTGGGGAATGGTGGCGGCGCACCTCGGGCTGGCGGTGACGATTACCGGCATCGCCTTCAGCCAGAATTACAGCGTGGAGCGTGACGTGCGGATGCGGGCGGGCGACAGCGTGACCATTCACGACTACCGCTTCACCTTCCGGGAGGTGCGGGACATCACCGGCCCCAACTACCGCGGCGGGGTGGCCCTCATCGGGGTGACGCGCCACGGCGAGCCGGAGGCGGTGCTGCACGCGGAGAAACGGCTCTACAACACCAGCCGGATGGTGATGACCGAGGCGGCGATTGACGGCGGGCTGACCCGCGACCTGTACGCCGCGCTCGGGGAGGAGCTGGACAACGGCGCGTGGGCCGTGCGCCTGTACTACAAACCGTTTGTCCGCTGGATATGGGCCGGGGGGCTGCTGATGGCGCTGGGCGGGCTGCTGTGCCTGGCGGACCCGCGCTACCGCCGCCGTAAACCATTGCCGGAGGCCGGATGAAACGCAACGTACTGTTATTACCGCTGCTGATTTTTCTGCTGATTGCCGCGGCGCTGCTGTGGCAGCTGGCGCGCAACGCGCAGGGCGATGACCCGACGAATCTCGAATCGGCGCTGACCGGAAAGCCGGTGCCGGCGTTCCGCCTGGAATCGCTGGAGACACCGGGTCAGTACTATGAGGCGGAGGTGCTGACGCAGGGGAAACCGGTGCTGCTTAACGTCTGGGCCACCTGGTGCCCGACCTGCCGCGCCGAGCATCAGTACCTGAACCAGCTTTCTGCGCAGGGTATCCGGGTGGTCGGGCTGAACTATAAGGACGACCGGACGAAGGCGGTGGCCTGGTTAAAAGAACTGGGCAACCCGTATGCGCTGAGTTTATCGGACAGCGACGGGATGCTGGGGCTGGACCTGGGCGTGTACGGCGCGCCGGAAACCTTCCTCATCGACGGCAACGGGATTATCCGCTACCGCCATGCGGGCGATTTGAATGCCCGGGTATGGGAAAGTGAACTGAAACCGCTGTGGGACAGATACAGCCGGGAGGCGGCGCAATGAGACTGTTACCGGGCATGGTGATGCTGATGCTGGCGCTGGTTATCGCCGGGTCAGCGCGGGCAACCACCGACGTGATGCCGTTTAAAGATGAAGCGCAGGAGCAGCAGTTCCGCCAGCTCACGGAGCAGCTGCGCTGCCCGAAATGCCAGAACAACAGCATTGCGGACTCGAACGCGATGATAGCCACCGACATGCGCCGCAGGGTGTATGACCTGATGCAGGAGGGGAAGAGCCGCCAGGAAATCATCGATTATATGGTGGCGCGCTACGGCAACTTTGTCACCTACGACCCGCCGCTGACCCCGCTGACGGTGCTGCTGTGGGTGCTGCCGCTGGCCGCCATCGTGGCGGGCGGGTGGATAATCGTTGCCCGCACGCGCCGGCGGGTGCGCCTGCGCCGGGAGCCGCTGCCGGCGGACACCCCGGTTTGCGGCGCGCGCGCCGGGTGGGGCGTTTACGTGCCGGGTGTGGTTATGGCGCTGGTCGTGGCCGCCATCAGTTACTCACAGACCGGCAGCTATCCGCAGGTCAGGGCCTGGCAGCAGGCAACGGCGCAGACGCCGGGACTGCTGGCGCGGGCGCTGGACCCGCAGGCGCAGCCGCTGAATGAGGAGGAGATGGCGCGGCTGGCGCTGGGGCTGCGTACCCGCCTGCAGAATGATGCCGGCAATGTTGAGGGCTGGCTCATGCTGGGGCGCACCGGTATGGTACTGGGTAATGCCGGTACCGCCACCGGGGCGTATGCGAACGCTTACCGTCTGGACCCGAAAAACCGCGATGCGGCGCTGGGCTATGCGGAGGCGCTGACGCGCTCGTCCGACCCGGAGGATAACCGCCGCGGCGGGGAGCTGCTGCGCCGGCTGGTGAGCCGCGACCACACGGATATCCGGGTGTTAAGCCTGTATGCGTTTAACGCCTTTGAGCAGCAGCGCTTTGGCGAGGCGGTGGCGGCCTGGGAGATGATGCTGAAGCTGCTGCCGGCGGGTGACGCCCGGCGGGCGGTGATAGAGCGCAGTATCCGGCTGGCGCAGGAGAAATAATGCCCTGACGGCCCGGTGGCGTGGCGCCACCGGGCCTGGTTATCCCAATGATACGCTAAAGCCTGAAAGTAAAGCCCGTGTGAAGTATGATGGCGAGCATCGTCTCTTATCAGGACATCTCATGAAACAAATCACCTTTACGCCGCGCCATCACCAGCTTACCAACACCAATACCTGGACGCCTGACAGCCAGTGGCTGGTCTTTGATGTACGGCCTTCAGGCGCGTCATTTACGGGCAAGACCATTGAGCGTGTCAATGTGCATACCGGCGACGTGGAGGTGATTTATCGCGCCGTGCAGGGCGCGCATGTCGGTGTGGTGACGGTGCATCCTGCCGACAATCACTATGTGTTTATTCATGGCCCTGAAAACCCTGATGAGACGTGGCATTACGATTTCCACCACCGCCGGGGCGTTATTGCAACGCCGGGGGGCGTGACTAACCTCGATGCGATGGATATTACTGCGCCGTATACTCCCGGCGCGCTGCGCGGCGGCAGCCACGTCCATGTGTTTAGCCCGAACGGCGAGCTGGTGAGTTTTACCTATAATGACCACGTTCTGCATGAGCGCGATCCGGCGCTGGATCTGCGTAATGTCGGCGTGGCCGCGCCGTATGGGCCGGTAACGGTGCCGGTTCAGCATCCGCGCGAATACAGCGGTAGCTACTGGTGCGTACTGGTTAGCCGCACGACGCCTGCGCCGAGACCTGGCAGTGATGACATTAACCGCGCCTATGAAGAGGGCTGGGTGGGCAACCGCCAGATCGCCTTTATTGGCGATACGCTGTCGCTGACGGGCAAAAAAGTCCCGGAGCTGTTTATTGTCGATTTACCGTGTCATAAAAACGGCTGGAAACAGGCAGGCGACACGCCGCTGACGGGAACCGAATCAACGATGCCATCGCCGCCGTTGGGCGTAGTTCAGCGGCGTCTTACCTTCACTCACCAGCGTGTTTATCCTGGACTCACTAACGAACCACGCCACTGGGTCCGCAGTAATCCGCAGGCGACGGCGATCGCCTTTTTGATGCGGGACGATAACGGCGTAGCGCAACTGTGGCTGATATCGCCGCAGGGAGGCGAGCCCCGGCAGTTAACGCATCATGCGACCGGCGTACAGTCAGCGTTTAACTGGCATCCGTCGGGTAAATGGCTGGGACTGGTGCTGGAAAACCGGATTGCCTGCTGCGACGCACAAAGTGGGAGGATCGACTTCTTAACCGCCAGGCACGACAACCCGCCGTCTGCGGACGCCGTCGTTTTTTCACCGGATGGGCGACACGTCGCATGGATGGAAGAGGTGAAAGGGTTCCGTCAGCTATGGGTGACGGAAACCGGGCGATAAATCAGGGAGGAGGCATCTTCGCCGGGGGGATGACGGCATTGGTCATTTTCGTCTCCTCCTCGCTTTTCTCGACGCGCGATCTTACCGAACTGTCTTTGCGGAAGATGTCCCACGGCAGAAGGATCGTATCCATCACGGCGGTAAACGGCATATCCAGGATGGCCAACGATTTTGTGCCCCAGTTTGTCTCATCGTTACCGATCATCGTAGCGCTGGCGCGCGTGCCAGGATAAGTGCCTTCTTTACCGCCGGTGTGCGACATGACGCTTGAACAACCGCTTAATAAAAGCATCCCATTCCATATTATCAGCGTTAACCACACGTTTTTTATCATCACTCATTCATCTGTTGGTTGTCGTTATTTGCATGATGAGTTATAGCGATCCGTTGCTAAAAATAACATCACCAGTACGTGGCACTGTGGCGGTAATCGCACTTTAACAATCAGTGCTGTCCCAACCAGTCTATGCAATAGCCAATAAACTGCAAAAAAAAGTCGGATTAAAATACTTGAAAAGTACGTATTCAGACCCATTTATAAGACGTAGTGAATAGAAGGGCACGCCTGATGGGTGTTCTGGCAATCCTGGCCTGTCCATGATGGAAGGTCTGACATTCTCGCTGATTTCAGGAGTTTATGATTATGCGTAACTTTGATTTATCCCCGCTGTACCGTTCTGCCATTGGTTTTGACCGTCTGTTTAACCTGCTTGAAAATAACCAAAGCCAAAGTAATGGCGGCTACCCTCCGTACAACGTTGAGCTGGTAGACGAAAACCACTACCGCATCGCCATTGCCGTTGCCGGTTTCGCGGAAAGCGAACTGGAGATTACTGCCCAGGATAATTTACTGGTGGTAAAAGGCGCTCATGCGGACGAGCAGAAAGAACGTACTTACCTGTATCAGGGCATTGCCGAGCGTAACTTTGAGCGTAAGTTCCAGTTAGCGGAGAACATTCACGTTCGCGGCGCAAACCTGGTCAACGGGCTGCTGTATATCGAGCTGGAGCGCGTGATTCCGGAAGCGAACAAACCGCGCCGTATCGAAATTAACTGATTCCGTCGGGTCGCGTTGCGCGGCCTGTCATCCCATGCTCGCCGTCAGGGAGCATATTCGCACGTAAAGTGTGAAGGTAAAAACTCGCTTCTTAGAAGGAGAAATGATTATGCGTAACTACGATTTATCCCCACTGCTGCGTCAATGGATCGGTTTTGACAAGCTGGCCAATGCGCTGCAAAACAGCGGCGAAAGCCAGAGCTTCCCGCCCTATAACATCGAAAAAAGCGACGATAACCATTATCGCATTACCTTAGCGTTAGCTGGTTTCCGTCAGGAAGATCTGGATATTCAACTGGAAGGCACGCGCCTGACGGTGAAAGGCACGCCGGAACAGCCGGAAAACGAGCCCAAATGGTTACATCAGGGCCTGGTCATGCAGCCTTTTAGCCTGAGCTTTACGCTGGCTGAGAATATGGAAGTTTCCGGCGCGACGTTTACCAACGGCCTGCTGCATATTGATTTAACCCGTAACGAGCCGGAAACCATTGCGCCGCAGCGTATCGCCATTAACGAACGCTCCGCATTAAATAGCTAATAAGCTCCTTGCCTTGCCCCGCCAGAGATGGCGGGGCTTTTTTGTGCCACGAAAAAGGTAAGACGCTGCCGAAGTCAGGACGTCTGGGCGGTTTTGTAACATGAGAATGTGCGCCATGCTGTATATATGCCTTAACGGTTCAGTCATAATCCCTATAAATTGAAATGTTACTCACAGGGAAGAAAAGATGAGTGATATCGCATTGACGGTCAGCGTTCTGGCGTTGGTGGCGGTTGTCGGTTTATGGATCGGCAACATTAAAGTGCGCGGTGTCGGCTTTGGTATTGGCGGCGTTCTGTTCGGCGGTATTATCGTCGGCCACTTCGTCGATCAGGCTGGGGTGACGCTGAGCGGCGATATGCTGCACTTTATCCAGGAATTCGGCCTGATCCTTTTTGTTTATACCATCGGCATACAGGTGGGGCCGGGGTTTTTCGCCTCGCTGCGTGTTTCCGGGCTACGTCTGAATCTGTTTGCCATTCTGATTGTGATTATGGGCGGGTTGGTCACCGCGATTCTGCATAAAATTTTCGCTATTCCGCTGCCGGTGGTGCTGGGGATTTTCTCCGGCGCAGTCACCAATACGCCTGCGTTAGGGGCGGGTCAGCAAATCCTGCGCGATCTGGGAACGCCAGTGGATCTGGTAGATCAGATGGGGATGAGCTATGCGATGGCGTATCCGTTTGGCATCTGCGGTATTTTGCTCACCATGTGGCTGATGCGGCTGATTTTTCGCGTTAACGTCGAGGCGGAGGCGCAGAAGCACGAATCCTCTCTCGCTAACGGTCATTCATTAATTCAGACAATGAATATCCGTGTCGAGAATCCGAACCTCAATAATATGGCTATCCAGGATGTGCCGATCCTGAACAGCGATAAAATCATTTGCTCACGCCTGAAACGCGACGACACGCTGATGGTGCCGTCGCCGGGGACGATTATCCAGGCAGGCGACCTGCTGCACCTCGTCGGCCAATCTACCGACCTGCATAACGCGCAACTGGTGATCGGCAAGGAAGTGGACACCTCGTTGTCGACGCGCGGCACGGATTTACGCGTCGAGCGTGTGGTCGTCACCAACGAAAAAGTGCTCGGCAAACGTATCCGCGATTTGCACTTTAAAGAGCGTTATGACGTGGTTATCTCCCGCCTTAACCGCGCGGGCGTTGAGCTGGTCGCCAGTAGCGACGCCAGCCTGCAGTTTGGCGACATTCTCAATCTGGTGGGGCGTCCTGCCTCGATTGATGCGGTAGCCAATGTGGTCGGCAACGCGCAGCAAAAACTCCAGCAGGTGCAGATGCTGCCGGTGTTTATCGGCATCGGATTAGGGGTTCTGCTTGGGTCAATCCCGTTGTTTGTGCCGGGATTCCCGGTCGCTTTAAAACTGGGGCTGGCCGGCGGGCCGCTGATCATGGCGCTAATTTTGGGGCGTATCGGCAGCATCGGTAAGCTGTACTGGTTTATGCCGCCGAGCGCCAACCTCGCGCTGCGTGAGTTAGGCATCGTTTTGTTTCTGGCGGTCGTTGGGCTGAAATCCGGCGGCGATTTTGTCGATACGCTGACGCAGGGCGAAGGATTAAGCTGGATTGGCTACGGTATTTTCATCACCGCTATTCCGCTGATTACCGTCGGTTTGCTGGCGCGGATTTTTGCCAAAATGAACTATCTGACGCTGTGCGGGATGCTGGCCGGTTCGATGACCGATCCGCCAGCGCTGGCATTTGCCAACAATCTTCATGCCACCAGCGGCGCGGCGGCGCTCTCTTACGCGACCGTCTATCCGTTAGTGATGTTCCTGCGTATTATCACGCCACAACTGCTGGCGGTGATTTTTTGGGGAATGGGTTAGCGCCTGATGGCGCGTTGCTTATCCAGCCTACGCACTGTGTTAAATCCAGGCTGGATAACGCGCGCCGCACCGGTCACACTTCTGCTCTTCTTCTTATCTCCTTCCTCAATGAACGTGCTAATCAGCGTAATGGCAACGAGCATAATTCCATTTTATTTCAGTTGGTTATCAATCTTCATCGCCTTTTTTTTTCGTCGCGACGGGTAGTTTTTCAGCTTTTAATTCGGCAATAATGCCTTTCCTGGCGGTGGCGTTGAAAAAGGTCGCAACTGAAATGAAAAATAGCGGCAATGAGCGCGGTTGCGCCGAAACGCATCACCAGTGAACTACAGTTATTTTGCAATAAGATTCCCTTGCTGCGGGATAATGTGAAGCATATCAGCAACAACGTGAGTGGTATTCTGAAAACGAACGGGAATACATAAGAACGTAAAAGGAGTCGTCATGAAGATTTCCCGCCTCGGAGAAGCGCCGGATTATCGCTTCTCACTGGCAAATGAGCGCACCTTTCTGGCGTGGATTCGCACCTCGCTGGGATTTCTGGCGGCAGGCGTCGGTCTTGATCAGCTCGCCCCGGATTTTGCCACGCCGGTGATCCGTGAACTGCTGGCGCTACTGTTGTGTCTGTTTGCGGGCGGCCTGGCGATTTATGGCTATCTACGCTGGTTACGTAATGAAAAAGCGATGCGTCTGAAAGAGGATTTGCCCTATACCCACAGCCTGTTGATCATCAGCGTTATTTTGATGATTGTCGCGGTGATTGTAATGGGGCTGGTACTGTATGCCGGATAGTCGTAAAGCCCGTCGGCAGAACGATCCGGGACTGCAACCGGAGCGTACGTCGCTGGCCTGGTTTCGCACGCTGCTGGGATACGGGGCGTTAATGGCGTTAGCCGTCAGGCACCACTGGCATCAGGCGGGGTTCTTGTTCTGGGTGTCGATCAGCGTTCTGGCGATAGTGGCGGTGATTCTTTGGCGTTATACCCTGAGTCGTAATTTGATGGATGTCGCGCATAGCGATTTTTCCGAAACTCATGTCGTGCGTGACAAATTTTTGATCTCCCTCGCGGTGTTGTCGCTCGCAATCCTGTTTGCTGTTACCCATATTCGCCAACTTATTGCATTTATCGGGAATTTTATATGACAGGACGTCAGGACATTGTCGTGAGTGATGACCAGATTCAGGTCGTCGTAAATCGCCAGAATAGCCAGCGCCCTCAGCAACTGTACCGTAACTTACAACGGCTCGGCATTCGCAATGTCCATTTTATCCCATTGTTGGAACATGACCGGAACGGAATGTTGACCGAGGATTCATTGTGTTCAGCAGACTGGGGGCGGTTTTTAAATAGCGTATTTGATATTTGGGTACGTGAAGATATTCAGCGTATCTCGGTCCGCCTTTTTGATGAGACGCTACAGCAGTGGTGCGGCGGCAGGAATGGCGCTGAAGCGCCGGACAAGGCGCCGCTAAGCGCTGAATGTCAGAAGTGCTCTTTATTACGATTTTGCGGCGGCGGATGCCCCGAGCATCGGGATAGCCAGGGGAAAAATCAGCTTTGCGAGGGCTACCAGATCTTTTTTAACTACTCCTCGCCGCATATGCGGGTGATGCGGGATTTACTGAAACAGCATCGCTCGCCGGAGGAGTTGATGGCGATGCTGCGTTAACGTCACAGGCCTGATAAGCGTAGCGCCATCACGCGATGGCGTGCCGGATGGCGCTGCCGTCTTTCCGGCACTGAGCGAGTATTAGCGTCCTTTCGCCAGGTATTGTTCCATTTCATCCTCCGGCACCATGCCGCCCCCGGTTGCCCATACCAGATGCGTCGCGTTGCCGAGCTGCGTCTGACTGAATCCATGCCTTTGCTGATACGCGGCGGCGGCGCAAATGCGCTGTGGCCCGGCCATCCCCGCCAGAGCTGATGGCTCCAGTCGAATTCCTTCCTCCTGCGCCAGCCAGCCCAGCATGTCGTACATTGTTTGATCGTCTAAGGTATAGAGGCCGTCAAGCAGACGCTCCATTGCCCGCCCAACAAAGCCCGAAGCGCGACCTACCGCCAGGCCGTCAGCCGCCGTCAGGTTATCAATACCGATATCTTGTACTGAGATGGCATCGTGCAGACCGGTATAAACGCCGAGTAACATGCAGGGTGAATGGGTCGGTTCGGCAAAGAAACAGTGGACGTTGTCGCCAAACGCCAGTTTCAGGCCAAAGGCGACGCCGCCAGGGCCGCCGCCAACGCCGCACGGCAGATAAACAAACAGTGGGTGACTGGCGTCAACGACGCGTCCCTGCTGCGCGAATTGCGCTTTCAGACGCTGACCCGCTACCGCATAGCCCAGAAATAGCGTGCGAGAGTTTTCATCATCGATAAAGAAACAGTTTGGATCGGATTGCGCTGCTTTACGACCCTGCTCAACCGCCACGCCGTAATCATCTTCGTATTCCACGACCGTCACGCCGTGGCTACGCAGCTTCGCTTTTTTCCAGGCGCGGGCGTCGGCAGACATATGTACCGTCACTTTAAAACCGATGCAGGCACTCATGATACCGATCGATAGCCCCAGATTGCCGGTTGAACCGACGGCGATACTGTACTGGCTGAAGAATTGTTTAAATTCCGGCGAAAGCAACACGCTATAGTCATCGTCGGTGGTTAACAGACCCGCCTCCAGCGCCAGTTTTTCCGCGTGCGTTAGCACCTCGTAGATACCGCCGCGCGCTTTAATGGAACCAGAGATTGCCAGGTGACTGTCTTTTTTTAACAGCATTTCACCGTCGATCGTTTGCCCATACTCTTTTTCCAGCCGTTTTTGCATGGCCGGAATAGCGACCACGTCAGATTCGATCATGCCGCCAGCGGCAGCGGTTTGCGGAAACGCTTTCGCCAGATACGGCGCAAAGCGCGCCAGACGGTCATGGGCAGCGTTTACGTCCTGCTCCGTCAGGCCGACATACGGTAGACCTTGTGCAAGAGAGGTGGCGCCCGGGTTAAACCAGGTGGTTTCTTTGAGGGCGACCAGATCCTCGACCAAAGGATACCGGGCGATGAGCTTTTGTATGTTTTCCATAGTACGTCTCTTTACGATCAGATGATAAAGGAAAGCAGGAATGTGCCAGCCAGTGCAACGACAGATGCGATAAACGTGGCCGTCGTATAGTATTTAAACGTTTCATTCAGCGTAGCGCCGCAATACTGCTTGACCAGCCAGAACAGGGAATCGGTCACGATCGTGCAGCCAATGGCGCCGGAACCAATGGCAATCGCAATGATCTCCGGGCTGACGTCAGGATAGAGCGGCAGCATGGGCGCAACAATCGCGGTGGCACCCATCATCGCCACCGTCGCAGAGCCGACCGCCGCGTGCAGAATCAGCGCTACCAGCCATGCCAGCAGAATCGGGTGCATATGCATATTTGAGAGGATCACCGCCAGCGTGTCCGCCAGCCCGCTACTTTTGAGAATGGCGTTGAACGCGCCGCCCGCGCCGATAATCAGCAGGATGTTCGCAATGGCGCCAAAGCCGTTTTCGGTGTGGGTAAGTAGTGTGCCCATACCCATATGCTGGCGCAGACCGAGTATGTAATACGCCACAAAGACAGCGATAAACATTGCGGTGATCGGATTACCGATAAACTCCAGCAGCGTATACAACGTGCCGTCTTTCGCCATATTCAGTTCAGCGACGGTTTTCACCAGCATCAGGCCAATCGGCAACAGAACGGTAAACAGCGTTGCGCCCAGCGATGGCAGGGTGTTTTCGGCGCGCACTTCAAGATCCGCAAACTCTGTCGGTACGGGCTTGAACGGCAGACGATTACCCAGAAACTTTAAGAACAGCGGGCCGCCGATCAATGATGCTATCAGTCCGACCAGCAGACCGTAGACAATCACCGAGCCGATATCCGCCCCCAGTTTATTTGCGACAAACAGCGCAGCCGGATGCGGCGGTACCACGCAATGGACGGCCATCAGCGCGGTACACAGCGGAATGGCCAGCTTCAGCAGCGAGGTGTGGGTTTTTTTAGCGATAGAAAACGCCAGTGGGATGAGCAACACGACGCCCACTTCCACGAACAACGTGATACCGCAAATCAGCCCCACCAGTACCATGATCACGTCAGCAGAGAGCCAGCGGCAGCGCTGGAGCGTAAGCCCGATGCGTTCCGCCGCGCCGGAAACCTCCATCATTTTGCCGAGGATGGTGCCAAGACCGATAACGGCGGCCAGAAAACCGAGCGTACCGCCTATTCCGTTTTCTATCGCCGTGACCATCTCCAGCGGCCCCATGCCCATCATCGCGCCGACAAAGAAACTGGCGAGCAGTAACGCCAGGAAGGGGTGGAATTTAAACTTCACGATGGTCAATACGATTAACACGATGCTGATCAGCAGCGTGCTCACTACCCAGATTTGAGCGTGCATATCTCACCTACCCTGTGATTAATCTGTTCTTATTGGACAGAAAAACAGCACCTCCTGACAAACGATATAATTTGCCATTCACATGATGTAAATTGAATCAACTATGTGATTTCCATCTAATATTGCCTTTATTTTGCGATATGGTTCATTTTGCTTCATCTATGTGCGGATTTTTTCAGCGTGTTTTTTTACACTTCGGGAAATTAAAAGATGACTGAGGTTGCCATGGAACCCCTTCGCGATACCCGAAACCGCTTACTCAACGGTTGGCAGTTATCCAAACTCTATACTTTTGAAGTCGCGGCCAGACACCAGTCCTTTGCTCTGGCGGCAGATGAGCTGTCGTTAAGCCCAAGTGCGGTAAGCCATCGTATCAATCAACTGGAAGCCGAGTTGGGAATCCAGCTATTTGTCCGCTCTCACCGTAAAGTGGAGCTTACCCATGAAGGCAAACGGGTATTCTGGGCGCTGAAATCGTCGCTGGATACGTTGAATCAGGAAATCCTCGATATCAAAAATCAGGAACTGTCCGGCACGCTGACCGTGTATTCACGTCCCTCTATCGCCCAGTGCTGGCTGGTGCCTGCGCTGGGGGACTTTACCCGTCGCTATCCGTCAATTTCTCTCACTATGCTGACCGGCAACGATAACGTTAACCTACAGCGTGCCGGCATTGACCTGGCTATCTATTTTGACGATGCGCCGTCGGCGCAGCTCACGCACCATTTTTTAATGGATGAGGCGATTTTGCCCGTTTGCAGCCCGGATTACGCCCGTCGTTTCGCCTTGCAGGACAACCTGAATAACCTGCGGCACTGTACGCTCTTACACGACAGACAGGCGTGGAGTAACGATTCGGGCACCGATGAGTGGCACAGTTGGGCGCAGCATTTTGCAGTAAATTTGCCGGATTCATCCGGCATTGGCTTCGATCGTTCTGATTTAGCGGTGATTGCCGCGATGAACCACATTGGCGTGGCGATGGGGCGTAAACGGCTGGTGCAAAAGCGTCTCGACAGCGGAGAACTGATTGCGCCTTTTGGTGACATGAGGCTGAAATGTCATCAGCATTATTATGTCACCACTCTGCCTGGCAGGCAGTGGCCGAAAATCGAGGCATTTATTCGCTGGTTGCAGGAACAGGTGTGAAGATTTATTACGCTTTGTCGCTACACCTGCCGGGAGTGAATATGCTAAATACGTGCTATCACCGTGGTAAAAATTTTAGGGGGCGTCGTGTTTAAACCGCTTATTGCCTCTCTCATGCTGACCAGCGCGGTCGTCTATGCGAAACCGATGCCTTTGACGGCGGCGCGCTATGCGCAGCAGCTTGGCGTTGGGATGGATGTTGACTGGGCGCGAACGGAACGGGGTATCCGCGAGTTTGATCCGCTGGTCGTGCGGGATTTTAAGGCAAAAGGGTTAACGCATGTCCGTATTCGTGTGGCAGGCGCGCCGACGGAAGCGCGCCTCATCCATTTGCGTAAGCTGGTAGAGGCCTGCGAATACTATGGCGTCATACCCATTATTGCCTATCAGGCGGATGCGTATAAAACCGATCCCAGCGCCAGCCATGAAAAGGAGCTGATCAACTGGTGGAGCGTGGTTGCGCGCTATTTTGGCCAGACATCCCCGCTTCTGGGGTTCGATCTCATTTATGAGCCTGCCGACAAACTCAATCATAATATGGCGTCGCTGAATCGCGTATATGACAAAACCATCCGCCTGATTCACGCCATTGACCCACAGCGGATGATTTTCGTTGCCCCCCGAATGCGCGCCGCGCCGGAGGATTTGTCGGCGCTTAAACTGCCGGCGCAAAGCCAGAACTATGTACTGGCGGAGTGGCACATCTTCCCGTGGGGACCCCTGAAAAGCGGCGGTAAATATCCGTGGACGTCAGGCACGGCGGCGGAAAAAGCGGCGATTCGGGCACGGATCAACGCTGCGGTTCGCTGGCAGCATAAGACTGGCCATGCAAGCTGGGTGGGCGGATGGGCGCCGGGAGAGTCGATAAAAATGACGCCGGTCGCTTCACAGTTCGCGTTTGCCCGTTTTATGGCCTGCGAGCTGAAAAAAGCGCATATCCCGTATGCGATAAACGCGGACACTCAGTTTTATGACGGCGAAGAAGGAGCGTGGCGTCCGGCGCAGGAGCCCCTGCTCAATGCGATGATCGCGCCGGAATGTGAAACGCCCGACAAAAAGCCGGGCGAGGGGAACGTTAAACCGTCTGTCCCTGATGCGATATCCGTGACGCCAGCGGCAGCCAGCACGCCAGGATCAGCAACCCCATAAGGGTCATCAACAGTCCCAGGCTGCCCTGACCGGTTTGCGGCAGCATTGCCGAAAGCCACGCCAGTACGCCGGAACCAATATTTTGCAGCCCGCCGACCAGCGCGCCAGCGGTGCCTGCGAGGAACGGAAACGGCTCCATCGCGCCGCTGGTGGCCAGTGGAAATAACATCCCGGCGCCGAAGAAAAACAGCGCTGCGGGGATGAGTAGCGTCCAGACGTTCATCACGCCAAACCAGCCGGGAATCCACATCATAAGACCTGCCAGCAGACAGCAAATAACTGACTGCCACATCAGGGTTGAGAAGCGTTTATTCGGGCGTCCGGCAAACCAGGCGCCGAAGAACGCCGCCGGAATCGGCAGAATAAACAGAATGCTTACCACCATACTGCTGAGACCTAATACTGCCCCCATCAGCACGCCGGAACAGGCTTCAAAGACCGCAATGCCAGCCAGCCCGCCGATTAGCATCAGCAGGTAACAGTTAAATGCGCCGTTGCCAAACAGCGTTTTATAGCTGGCGATCAGCCGTGTGCGCGGCGCGCCGGCGGGGCGGGTTTCCGGCATCCAGCGCGCCATGCTGAAGGTGACGCCAGCGCAAAGCACCAGCAGGAAAGCGTAACACGCGCGCCAGTTCCATAGGGTATCCAGCAGACCGCCAATCAGCGGCGCTAACAGCGGGCTGACCAGAATCCCCATATTTAACAGGCTATTGGCGTGACGAAGTTGCGTTCCTTCATACAGATCGCGCGGGAGCGTTCTCGCCATTACTCCACCAACGCCGGTTCCCATCCCTTGCATGGCGCTGGCGGCAATCAACACCGTCAAACTATGCGTGGTCATGGCGATCAGGGTCGCTACCATAAAAATAGACATGCCGACGAGGATTACCGGGCGGCGCCCAACCCGGTCGGAAAGCGGGCCGTAAAACAGTTGCGAGACGCCGTAGGTCAGGAGGTAAGCAGCCATTACGCTCTGGACGGCGCCTTCCCGGACGTTTAGCGCTTGTGCCATATCGGCGATGGCGGGAATATAAATGGTTTGCGCCATCTGCCCTACGGCTACCAGTAACACCAACATCAACAACAAATTGACGTTTCTCTGCCTTTTCATTTCGCTGATTACTTTTCAAAAAAAGAAAAAATAAGAATAACTTGCTGCGCATTCCCATAAATGCGAGAGGAATCTATCACACCAGAAAAAGAAGGCCAGACAGCGACCAGTAATGGCAGGGGAAGGAACGGCAGGATATGTAAACAAAAGCGGCAACAAATGTTGCCGAGAATGTGTTACGTCTGCGGCTGTTATTGGGCGATCATGACAGACGGAGTAAAATCGCCCCGAGGGCAATCCCGCCCGCCGCCACCAGACGTAGCCCGGCCACTTTCTCTTTAAGCAACAGCCAGGCTATCAGCGCGCCGAATAAAATCGACGTCTCACGCAGCGCGGCGACCACCGCCAGCGGCGCCTGGGTCATGGCCCATAGCGCCAGCCCATAAGATCCCATAGTGCCAATCCCGCCAAAAATGCCTTTTTTCCACTGTTGCGCCAGATAACGCGACGCTTCCCGCCGCCGCGCAATCATCGCCCAGGTTAACAGGCAGGCGCCGTTGAGAAAAAATGACCATAGCGTATAGCCCAGCGCCGTTTCGGAGAGTCTTACGCCGGTCCCGTCCACCAGCGTATATCCGGCAATAAAACAAGCGTTAGTTAATGCCAGCACGACACCACGTTGAGAGCTGGCGCGGCCATTACAGGCCATCCCAAGTATCGCCATGCAGATCACTGCGATGCCGACCCAGGCCATCGACGACAGGCTGTCGCCAAGAAACAGAACGCTAATGAGCGCCACCAGCAGCGGCGCGGTGCCGCGCATAAGAGGATAGGTCTGGCTCATGTCCGAGACCTGATAGGTTTTCGCCACCAGGACGGTATACACCACCTGGAGCGCGGTAGAGGCCGCTAAAAAAGGGATACTGGCGTGAGCTGGCTGCGGCGAGAAGGGCAAAAGGATCAATGCCATGACCGCCGCGGAACCGCTGACGCCGATCGCGGCGTAGAGCTTATCGTTTCCCGCTTTGACAATGGCGTTCCAGCTGGCATGTAGCAGCGCGGCGAACAGCAAAATGCAGAAAACGGAAAGGGTCATAGCGTCAGGCGTCGTTGAGGGTGTCATAAAAACGTAACATACCCGGGAAGCGAAAGACCAGCGGATAAGGTGAAAGGGGAGCGGTTGCCCGCTCCCCTTCGGTGCGGCTTGAATCTGAATTACTTAAGGTATTTCAGAACAGCATCAAGCAGTTGCAGTGCTGCAACAATGAGTTTCAGGATAAGAATGGTGATATCCACTACGCTCATACGCGTCTCCTGTGGTTAAGGAGCACTGCCAGCCGACGTACCTTTCCGCTGCCTGTTGCCAGCTGTTGCGCACGCGATCCCTTTTGCGAGGAATAGTGTGCGTGTTGACATAACACAGTGTGCTCACGAGGGGGTTAAGGCGCTGACGGCACCACCCGTTTCAGCCAGGACTTCGTTGCGCCGGTTTACGATGCGGCCCCCGCATAACACATTGTGTCAAAGACATTATAGTTAAGTACTGTATAAATGAACAGTAATTTATAGACAGAACGGAGCTTCTGATCCATACTCAAATTCATCAAAATTCGCGCCGAAATTGCGCGTTCTGCACAGAACGCGTATACTTCTGCTGTTGACATAACACAGTGTGCTTCGCGGCTACCACCCGCATTACGCTGTAAGAACCTCGCTTCGGCGAGGTTTTTTGTTTTCCGGCATTGTGAAATGCGTGATCATCAATCCCGGCGATTACCGGAGGGCGCTACGCTTATCACGCCTATACTCAAAGCGTGTAAATTCGTAGAAAAATGTGATCGCTGACGCATTTTTGTGCAGATGAAAACTTTTCCGTTGTCATGCTGAAAGCGCTGTGCTTGTATAAAACGTGTTAATAACAAACAGACAAGGCCCCTAATGAACCCTTCCATGCTGAACGCGACCCTACTAACAACTGCGCCATCTCGCGCAGTGGTCGTCGTGCGTGTGGTGGTGGTCGTCGGCAATGCGCCGTAGGGTCCGGAACACACACGATTCCAAAACCCCGCCGGCGCAAACCGGGCGGGGTTTTTTGTTTAAGACACCTTCCCGGAACGTCGGCTCAGAATAAAAGGAATGGAGCATGGCAAGTTCGGGCACAACATCTACACCTCAGCGCTTTACGGGCGCGGAATTTATTGTTCATTTTCTGGAGCGCCAGGGGATTCGTATCGTCACCGGCATTCCCGGCGGTTCGATCCTCCCCGTTTACGACGCGTTAAGCCAAAGCACGCAAATCCGTCATATTCTGGCGCGCCATGAACAAGGCGCGGGGTTTATTGCGCAGGGGATGGCGCGAACGGAGGGTAAACCTGCTGTTTGTATGGCCTGTAGCGGACCGGGCGCGACCAATCTGGTCACGGCTATTGCCGATGCGCGCCTGGATTCCATTCCGTTAATCTGCATTACCGGGCAGGTTCCGGCGTCCATGATCGGTACTGACGCGTTTCAGGAAGTGGATACCTACGGTATCTCTATCCCCATCACCAAGCACAACTATCTGGTCAGAAATATCAACGAGCTGCCTCAGGTGATGAGCGATGCTTTTCGTCTGGCGCAGTCGGGACGTCCCGGCCCGGTGTGGATAGACGTTCCTAAAGATGTGCAGACGGCGACAATTGAGCTGGATGCGTTGCCGTCGCCGGCGGAAAAATCACCCCCGCCGGAGTTTAGCGCGGAGAGTATCCGCGAGGCCGCCGCAATGATTAACGCGGCGAAGCGTCCGGTGCTGTATCTGGGCGGCGGCGTGATCAATGCGCCGACACGCGTGCGCGAACTGGCGGAAAAAGCGCAACTGCCGACGACAATGACCTTAATGGCGCTGGGAATGCTGCCTAAGGCGCATCCGCTGTCGTTAGGAATGCTGGGGATGCACGGCGCGCGCAGTACCAATTTTATTCTGCAAGAGGCCGATTTACTGATTGTCCTGGGCGCGCGTTTTGATGACCGGGCGATTGGCAAAACGGAGCAGTTTTGTCCGAACGCCAAAATCATCCATGTGGATATCGATCGCGCCGAGTTAGGCAAAATTAAGCAGCCGCATGTGGCTATTCAGGCGGATGTCGATGATGTACTGGCACAGTTAATTCCCCATATCGAGGCACAGCCGCGGGAAGCATGGCATCAGTTGGTGGCGGACTTGCAGCAAGAATTCCCTTGCAGTATTCCCCAGGAAAATAACCCGCTTAGTCACTATGGGCTGATTAATGCGGTCGCCGCCTGTGTGGACGACAACGCGATTATTACCACTGACGTAGGTCAGCATCAGATGTGGACCGCGCAGGCTTATCCGCTCAACCGTCCGCGTCAGTGGCTGACTTCCGGCGGGCTGGGCACCATGGGGTTTGGTCTGCCCGCGGCGATTGGCGCGGCGCTGGCGAATCCGGGCAACAAGGTGCTGTGTTTTTCCGGCGACGGTAGTTTGATGATGAATATTCAGGAGATGGCTACCGCCAGTGAAAACCAGTTGGATGTGAAAATTATCCTGATGAATAACGACGCGCTGGGACTGGTACATCAGCAACAGAGTCTGTTCTATAAACAGGGCGTTTTTGCGGCAACCTATCCGGGAAGCATCAACTTTATGCAGATTGCCGCCGGGTTTGGTCTGGATACCTGTGATTTGAATAACGAAGCCGATCCGCAGGCGGCGTTGCAGGCTATCATTCGTCGTCCTGGACCGGCGTTGATCCATGTGCGCATTGATGCAGAAGAAAAAGTGTATCCGATGGTGCCGCCGGGCGCGGCAAATACAGAGATGGTGGGGGAATAAGCCATGCAGAAACAATCACATGATAACGTTATTCTGGAGCTGACCGTTCGCAACCATCCTGGCGTGATGACCCACGTCTGCGGGCTGTTCGCCCGACGCGCTTTCAACGTTGAGGGTATTCTCTGTTTACCGATTCAGGGCAGCGATCAGAGCCGCATCTGGCTTCTGGTCAATGACGATCAGCGGCTTGAACAGATGATCAGTCAGATCGATAAACTGGAAGACGTGGCGAAGGTGGTACGAAACCAGTCCGATCCCACCATGTTCAATAAAATTGCCGTCTTTTTTGAGTAAGTTATTCACTTTCCGAATCAGGCGTGATGACTTTGACGGAACCATTCCGACAGTGAGCGGCATAATCTGTCGGTAATGGGCGATCGCTAATCAGGACATCAAAGGCAGAAAGCGGACCAATGCTGGCAGGCGCGACCTCATCAAACAGGGCGTGACGCGCCAGCAAAATTTTGCGCAGACCGCGCTCCATCGCTTTACGTTTGGCGGCAAGATCATCCGGGTTAAACCAGCTCACGCCAAAATGTTCATGTACGCCGCTGGCGGAAATAAACACTTTGCGCGGATTGAGCGAATCCAGCGCCGAAGGATTATTGGCATCATAAAAGGCATCGCTCTTGGCCCGATAGGTGCCGCCGCACAAAATCGCCGTGGCATTAGGCTTTTCATTCAGCGCGATAAATACCCGATGCGAGTAGCAAATCCCGGTAAAGGTAATATCATCCGGTATCATGCTGATAACTAATGGCATTTCCGGACCGTTATCAAAAAAAACCAAATCGTTTTCACGCACCAGGCCGGCGGCCAGGATCGCAACGGGAAGGTCGTCCCTATGATGCGTCTTTTTCGCCGGCAGCGGCATATTGGTTGAAGACGCAGGCTTATTTACCATGACGATATAGCCGCCGAGCAGCGTCAGCGGTAAAGGGTCATCATCCTGGCTGAGATCGCGGCGAATGGTCATCACCGAAACTTCCAGCATCCGCGCGGCGTCTTTCAGATGGATTCGATCGGTCTTTTTCAGTAACTCCATCAAGCGTCGGATACGTTCTTTTTGCTTGGTCTCCATTCACCCTCTCCGCAAATCATGTTGTTATGTTCCATCAGTAACATTTATGTGTTTCTGAGAACATTACAGTGTGGCACTACTATACGTCCGGCCGTCAGGAAATAAAAGTGGGTTTATTCGCGTTTTATAACAATAAATAGTTAATTTTCAGTAAATTGTAACCCTAAAAATGATTTAATGCGCGTATGTTCCGCCAGGGATTGTTCACGAAGTAAATGGCAAAATGATCCTCTAATCGCGATCATAGTCACAAATGATACGGAAGTAACATGATAATGTTATTTTAATATCATTGTCGTGTGACGATTTCTGAGAGGGAGTAAAATGGATATCGCGGTTATTGGCTCTAACATGGTGGACCTTATCACCTACACCAACCAGATGCCCAAAGAAGGGGAAACTCTGGAAGCGCCGGCGTTTAAAATCGGCTGCGGCGGGAAAGGGGCGAACCAGGCCGTGGCGGCCGCTAAGCTCAATTCAAAAGTATTGATGTTGACCAAAGTGGGCGACGATATTTTTGCCGACAACACCATTCGTAATCTCGAATCCTGGGGGATCAATACGACGTATGTAGAAAAAGTACCGTGTACCAGCAGCGGCGTAGCGCCGATTTTCGTCAACGCCAACTCCAGCAACAGCATTCTGATCATCAAAGGCGCTAACAAGTTTCTCTCGCCGGAAGATATCGATCGCGCGGCGGAAGATTTAAAAAAATGCCAGCTTATTGTTCTGCAACTGGAAGTTCAGCTTGAAACGGTTTATCACGCAATAGAATTTGGCAAGAAACATGGGATTGAAGTGTTATTAAACCCTGCGCCAGCATTACGGGAATTAGATATGTCTTATGCCTGTAAATGCGATTTCTTTGTACCCAATGAAACCGAGCTGGAAATATTAACCGGTATGCCAGTGGATACCTATGACCATATTCGCGCAGCGGCACGTTCGCTGGTGGATAAAGGGCTGAACAATATTATCGTCACCATGGGTGAGAAAGGCGCGCTGTGGATGACGCGTGACCAGGAAGTCCATGTTCCGGCGTTTAGAGTGAACGCTGTCGATACCAGCGGCGCGGGCGATGCCTTTATCGGCTGTTTCGCGCATTACTACGTCCAGAGCGGGGATGTGGAAGCCGCCATGAAAAAAGCCGTCCTCTTTGCCGCTTTCAGCGTCACCGGGAAAGGCACCCAATCCTCTTATCCAAGCATTGAGCAATTTAATGAGTATCTTTCGTTGAACGAATAACAATCACCCTGCACTGTTAAAGGTAGCACTATGAACGATAAAAACATCGTTCAGATGCCCGACGGGTATCTGAATAAGACACCTCTGTTCCAGTTTATTTTGTTATCCTGTTTATTCCCATTATGGGGATGCGCAGCCGCGTTAAATGATATTCTGATTACGCAATTTAAAAGTGTATTTTCGCTGAGCAACTTTGCTTCGGCATTAGTACAAAGCGCCTTTTATGGCGGTTATTTTTTAATTGCTATTCCGGCCTCGCTGGTCATTAAAAAAACCAGTTATAAAGTGGCGATACTTATCGGCCTGACGCTATACATTGTCGGCTGTACGCTCTTTTTCCCGGCGTCGCACATGGCGACCTACACCATGTTCCTCGCGGCGATTTTCGCCATTGCGATTGGCCTGAGTTTCCTGGAAACGGCGGCGAATACCTACAGTTCGATGATCGGGCCGAAAGCCTACGCCACGCTGCGGCTGAATATCAGCCAGACCTTTTATCCGATCGGCGCGGCGGCAGGCATTTTATTGGGTAAGTATCTGGTCTTTTCCGAAGGGGAAAGCCTGGAAAAACAGATGGCGGGCATGAATGCCGAGCAAGTCCACAACTTCAAGGTGCTGATGCTGGAAAACACTCTGGAACCCTATAAGTACATGATTATGGTCCTGGTAGTGGTGATGGTACTGTTCCTGCTGACGCGTTTCCCGACCTGTAAAGTCGCGCAAACCGCGAGTCATAAACGCCCCTCGGCACTGGATACGTTACGCTATCTCGCCAGCAACGCCCGTTTCCGTCGCGGTATTGTGGCGCAGTTCCTGTATGTGGGAATGCAGGTGGCGGTCTGGTCGTTCACTATCCGTCTGGCGCTGGAGTTAGGCGATATCAATGAGCGCGATGCCTCAACCTTTATGGTCTACAGCTTCGCCTGCTTTTTTATCGGCAAGTTTATCGCCAACATTCTGATGACACGCTTTAACCCGGAAAAAGTCCTGATCCTTTACTCTGTGATCGGCGCGCTGTTCCTGGCCTATGTGGCGCTGGCGCCCAGCTTTAGCGCGGTATACGTGGCGGTGCTGGTCAGTGTTCTGTTTGGCCCCTGCTGGGCGACCATTTATGCCGGAACGCTCGATACCGTCGATAACGAACATACCGAAATGGCGGGGGCGGTCATCGTGATGGCGATTGTCGGCGCGGCGGTGGTTCCTGCGATTCAGGGTTATGTGGCGGACATGTTCCACTCGCTACAGCTCTCATTCCTGGTTTCCATGCTGTGCTTTGTTTACGTTGGCGTTTACTTCTGGCGCGAAAGCAAAGTGCGCGGCAACCTGGCTGAAGTCGCCGCGTCCTGAGGAGATCAACCATGACAACACGTATTACATTATGGCGGGAGCTTTTTAGCGAGCAGCCGCGTATCTTGCTGGAAAATGATGATTTTACGGTTACGGCGTTTCGTTACGCCAGCGGCGTGGAAGGACTGAAAATACAAAACAGCCGCGGTCATCTGGTGATTCTGCCCTGGATGGGGCAGATGATTTGGGACGCGCAGTTTGACGGTCATGATCTGACTATGCGCAACATGTTCCGCCAGCCGAAGCCGGCTGCGGAAGTGGTGGCAACGTATGGTTGCTTTGCTTTCCATTCCGGACTATTGGCGAATGGCTGCCCGTCGCCGGAAGATACACATCCGCTGCACGGCGAGATGCCCTGCGCTGCCATGGACGACGCCTGGCTGGAGTTAGAGGGCGACAGTCTGCGCGTGACCGGGCGCTACGAGTATGTGATGGGGTTCGGTCATCATTATCAGGCGCAACCTGCGGTGGTAATGCGTAAAGCAAGCGCGCTGTTTGATATTCAGATGACAGTGACTAACCTGGCTTCAGTCGCCATGCCGCTACAGTACATGTGCCACATGAACTATGCCTATGTGCCGAACGCCACGTTCCGTCAGAATATCCCGGATACCGCGCTGAAGCTACGCGAGTCGGTGCCGGCGCATGTCAAACCCACGGCGCAGTGGCTGGCGTTTAATCAACGACTTTTGCAGGGTGAAGCCTCACTGGTAACGCTCAACGAGCCTGGCTTTTACGACCCGGAAATCGTGTTCTTCGCCGATGAACTGGACAGGTACACGGATACCCCGGAATTCAGTATGATCACCCCGGATGGCACCACGTTCGTGACACGTTTCGCCAGCGCGGAGCTAAATTACGTGACCCGCTGGATTCTTTATAACGGCGATCAGCAGGTAGCCGCCTTTGCCCTGCCCGCGACCTGTCGGCCTGAAGGTTTTCTCGCGGCGCAGCGAAATGGAACCTTGCTTCAACTGGAACCGCAGCAAACCCGGACGTTCACCGTCACGACAGGCATTGTCTGACCGCTCAAGGCTTGAACAGCCGCGCGCTTATCGTTAAGGTAAGCGCGTTTTTTTTATCCATCAGGACAGAACCCATGATCACCGTTGCCCTTATCGACGACCACCTTATCGTCCGCTCCGGCTTTGCACAGCTACTGGGGCTGGAACCTGATTTGCAGGTGGTCGCCGAGTTTGGTTCCGGGCGCGAAGCGTTGGCAGGCTTACCGGGGCGCGGCGTACAGGTGTGTATCTGCGATATCTCGATGCCGGATATTTCCGGACTGGAGCTGCTAAGCCAACTGCCAAAAGGGATGGCGACGATCATGCTCTCGGTTCACGATAGCCCGGCGCTGGTGGAACAGGCGTTGAACGCCGGCGCGCGCGGTTTTCTCTCTAAACGCTGTAGTCCGGATGAGCTGATCGCCGCGGTGCATACGGTGGCGACGGGCGGCTGCTATTTGACCCCCGATATTGCCGTGAAACTGGCGGCGGGTCGGCAAGATCCGCTGACCAAACGCGAGCGTCAGGTGGCGGAAAAACTCGCCCAGGGTATGGCGGTAAAAGAGATTGCCGCCGAGCTGGGGCTGTCGCCAAAAACGGTGCATGTCCATCGCGCGAATCTGCTGGAAAAATTAGGCGTCAGCAATGACGTTGAACTGGCGCATCGCATGTTTGATGGTTGGTAATGAACACCTTTTTTTCCCGTTTAATCACCGTTGTTGCCTGCTTTTTTATTTTCTCCGCCGCGTGGTTCTGCCTGTGGAGTATCAGCCTGCATCTGGTAGAGCGCCCGGAGCTGGCGGCGCTACTCTTTCCCTTCGGCCTGCGCCTGGGACTTATGCTGCAATGCCCGCGTGGATACTGGCCAGTATTGCTGGGCGCGGAGTGGCTGCTGGTGTACTGGTTAGCGCAGGAAGTTGCGCTGGCCCATCTGCTGCTTTTGATGATCGGTAGTGTGTTGACGCTACTGCCCGTGGCGCTGACTTCGCGTTACCGCCATCAGCGCGACTGGCGCACGTTATTGCTTCAGGGCGCGGCCCTCACCGCCGCGGCGCTACTGCAATCCCTGCCCTGGCTGGGGCAGGGGGAAGCGGCATGGAACGCGCTACTGCTGACCCTCACGGGTGGTCTGACGCTGGCCCCCATCTGCCTGGTTTTCTGGCACTATCTCACCAGCACTACCTGGCTGCCGCTGGGACCATCGCTGGTATCGCAGCCGGTAAACTGGCGCGGGCGGCATCTGATCTGGTATCTGCTGCTATTTATCGTCAGTCTGTGGCTGCAACTGGGTTTACCTGCTGAACTTTCGCGCTTCACGCCGTTCTGCCTGGCGTTGCCGATTATCGCGCTCGCCTGGCATTATGGCTGGCAGGGCGCGCTCATTGCCACACTGATGAACGCTATCGCGCTGATCGCCAGCCAGACCTGGCACGATCATCCCGTCGATTTATTACTTTCGCTGTTGGCGCAAAGCCTGACCGGGCTACTGCTTGGCGCGGGCATTCAGCGCCTGCGCGAGCTGAACCAGTCGTTGCAAAAGGAGCTGGCGCGCAACCATCGGCTGGCGGAGCGTCTTCTGGAGACCGAAGAGAGCGTGCGGCGCGATGTTGCGCGTGAGCTGCACGATGACATCGGACAGACCATCACCGCGATTCGTACCCAGGCGGGCATTGTGCAACGACTGGCGGCGGATAACGGCGGCGTGAAGCAGAGCGGGCAACTTATCGAGCAGCTTTCGCTGGGCGTGTATGACGCCGTGCGTCGCCTGCTGGGGCGCTTGCGCCCGCGCCAGCTAGACGACTTAACGCTGGCGCAGGCCATCCGTTCGCTGCTGCGCGAAATGGAGCTGGAAAGCCGCGGTATTGTCAGTCACCTCGACTGGCGAATTGACGAAACGGCGCTGAGTGAAAGTCAGCGCGTGACGCTGTTTCGCGTCTGTCAGGAAGGGCTGAATAACATCGTAAAACATGCCAATGCCAGCGCGGTGACGCTCCAGGGCTGGCAGCAGGATGAGCGGCTGATGCTGGTGATTGAGGATGACGGCAGCGGCCTGCCGCCGGGCTCTCAGCAGCAGGGCTTCGGCCTGACCGGAATGCGCGAACGCGTGTCGGCGCTCGGCGGGACGCTAACCATCTCTTGTACCCACGGTACGCGGGTGAGCGTCTCGTTGCCCCAGCGTTACGTTTAAGGAAGGATAATGCTTTCGTTTTTAAAAGCCCCGGCCAACGCGCCGCTCATCACCGATAAGCACGAGGTTGACGCCCGCTATCGCTACTGGCGGCGGCATATCCTGATCACCATTTGGTTGGGTTACGCGCTGTTCTATTTCACCCGTAAAAGCTTTAACGCCGCCGCGCCGGAAATCCTTGCCAGCGGCATTCTGACCCGCAGCGATATCGGCCTGCTGGCGACGCTGTTTTACATCACCTACGGGGTGTCGAAATTTGTCTCCGGCATCGTTAGCGATCGCTCTAACGCTCGCTATTTTATGGGCATCGGGCTGATTGCGACCGGCGTAGTGAATATTCTGTTCGGCTTCTCGACCTCGCTGTGGGCCTTTGCTCTGCTATGGGCGCTGAACGCCTTTTTCCAGGGGTTTGGATCGCCGGTTTGCGCCCGTTTGCTGACCGCCTGGTACTCGCGTACCGAGCGCGGCGGCTGGTGGGCGTTATGGAACACCGCGCACAATGTCGGCGGGGCGCTGATCCCTCTCGTTATGGCCGCTGTCGCCCTGCATTATGGCTGGCGCGTCGGGATGATGGTGGCCGGATTGCTTGCCATCGGGGTGGGCATGGTCCTCTGCTGGCGGCTGCGCGACCGTCCGCAGGCGATTGGTTTACCGCCGGTAGGCGACTGGCGGCACGATGCGCTGGAGGTCGCCCAACAGCAAGAGGGCGCGGGGCTAAGTCGCAAAGAAATCCTCGCTAAATATGTGCTGTTGAATCCCTATATCTGGCTGCTTTCGTTGTGTTATGTCTTAGTGTACGTGGTGCGCGCGGCGATCAACGACTGGGGCAACCTGTATATGTCCGAGACGCTGGGCGTGGATTTGGTCACGGCCAACACGGCAGTATCGATGTTTGAGCTGGGGGGATTTATCGGCGCGCTGGTGGCGGGCTGGGGCTCGGACAAACTCTTCAACGGTAACCGCGGACCGATGAATTTAATCTTCGCTGCCGGGATTTTGCTCTCTGTGGGTTCGCTGTGGCTGATGCCGTTCGCCAGCTACGTCATGCAGGCGGCCTGTTTCTTCACCACCGGTTTCTTTGTCTTCGGCCCGCAGATGCTCATTGGCATGGCGGCGGCGGAGTGCTCGCATAAAGAGGCGGCGGGCGCGGCCACCGGCTTTGTCGGCCTGTTCGCCTATCTCGGCGCGTCGCTTTCCGGCTGGCCGTTAGCGAAAGTGCTGGAGATCTGGCACTGGACCGGTTTTTTTGCGGTCATCGCCATCGCGGCGGGGATCTCCGCGCTATTGCTGTTGCCATTTCTGAACGCTCAGGCCCCGCGCGAGACCAGCGAAGCGTGATGCACCTCACCTTTTTGCGCTGAATGGGGCAAAACTAAGAAATTTTCCCGGTTTTGCCTGGACGCTGTCGCAGGCCACTTTTCCTGTGGATTTTTACAATGCCTGCCATTCGCAGGTATAAAAATTAGCTCAGGAGTAATCCATGCTGGCCTTCTTAAACCAGGTGCGCAAGCCGACCCTGGATCTGCCGCTCGATGTGCGGCGTAAAATGTGGTTCAAGCCGTTCATGCAGTCCTATCTGGTGGTTTTTATCGGCTACCTGACCATGTACCTGATCCGCAAAAACTTTAACATCGCGCAGAACGACATGATCTCTACCTACGGGTTGAGCATGACCGAGCTGGGGATGATTGGCCTGGGCTTCTCGATCACCTATGGCGTGGGGAAAACGCTGGTTTCCTACTACGCTGACGGTAAAAATACCAAGCAGTTTCTACCGTTTATGTTGATCCTCTCCGCTATCTGTATGCTCGGCTTCAGCGCCAGCATGGGCGCGGGGTCAACCAGTCTGTTTCTGATGATCGCTTTCTATGCCCTGAGCGGTTTCTTCCAGAGTACCGGCGGATCGTGCAGCTACTCGACCATCACCAAATGGACTCCGCGTCGTAAACGCGGCACCTTTCTCGGCTTCTGGAATATCTCCCACAACCTCGGCGGCGCGGGCGCGGCAGGCGTGGCGCTGTTCGGCGCCAACTACCTGTTCGACGGTCACGTCATCGGCATGTTTATCTTCCCGTCGATTATCGCGCTGATTGTTGGCTTTATCGGTCTGCGTTTTGGCAGCGACTCCCCGGAATCTTACGGTCTGGGCAAAGCTGAAGAACTGTTCGGCGAAGAGATCAGCGAAGAGGACAAAGAGACTGAAGAAAATGAAATGACCAAGTGGCAGATCTTTGTTGAATATGTGTTGAAAAACAAAGTGATCTGGCTGCTGTGCTTCTCCAATATCTTCCTGTATGTGGTGCGTATTGGTATCGACCAGTGGTCAACCGTCTACGCCTTCCAGGAACTGAAACTTTCTAAAGAGGTGGCGATTCAGGGCTTTACCTTGTTTGAAGTGGGCGCGCTGGTCGGTACGTTGCTGTGGGGCTGGCTCTCTGACCTGGCGAACGGTCGTCGTGCGCTGGTAGCCTGTGTGGCGCTGGCGTTAATCATCGCCACCCTCGGCGTCTACCAGCACGCCAGCAACCAGTATGTCTATCTGGCCTCGCTGTTCGCGCTCGGTTTCCTGGTGTTTGGGCCGCAGCTGTTAATTGGCGTGGCGGCTGTCGGTTTCGTACCGAAAAAAGCCATCGGCGCTGCGGACGGTATCAAGGGAACCTTCGCTTATCTTATCGGCGATAGCTTTGCCAAGCTGGGTCTGGGCATGATTGCCGACGGCACCCCCGTTTTTGGTCTGACCGGCTGGGCGGGCACCTTCGCCGCGCTGGACGCCGCCGCGATCGGCTGTATCTGCCTGATGGCGATGGTCGCCGTGATGGAAGAGCGCAAGATCCGCCGTGAGAAAAAAATTCAGCAAGTCAATATCGCTTAAATGTGTGCATTTGGTAACGTTTTGCCCGGCTTAACGCCGGGCTTTTTTATGCCTTGCGTTCGTCAGACAGGATATCCGGCGTCTGGCGTAAATGAAGACAGGCGTTAATAAATCACATCCTGACAGGCCAGAACGTCGACAGTTATAAATTTACCGTTATGATGGGCATCCTGTTTGGTGACGGATGTGCGCATGATTTGGTTGATTCTGGCCACGTTTGTGGTGGTGTTTATTGTGGGGTTTCGGGTACTGACATCGGATACCCGCCGGGCGATTCGCCGCCTGAGCGAACGGCTGAATATTGATGTAGTGCCGATAGAATCGATGATTGATCAGATGGGTAAAACGGCGGGCGGTGAATTTTTACAGTATCTGCATCGCCCTGATGAGTCGCATTTGCAAAATGCCGCTCAGGTGTTACTGATCTGGCAAATGGTGATTGTCGATGGCGGCGATCAGAATTTGCAGCGGTGGCATCGCTTGCTGCAAAAAGCGCGTTTAGCCGCGCCGATCACCGACACACAGGTACGGCTGGCGCTGGGCTTTTTGCGCGAAATGGAACCCGATATGCAGGAGATCAACGCGTTTCAACTGCGCTATAACGCCTTTTTTCAGCCGGAAGAGGGTGTCCACTGGCTGCATTGATACTCTTCACTATCTCGTTAACAAAAGACGAGATGAATGAGGCTGGCAAGGGCGGAGAGCCACGATTAACGGCCAGATGGCGCGATTCATCGTTAGCCAAATAAAGCGTAGCCGCCATCGTATTTGCTAAGGGTGAACCACAGAAGTAACGCACCGAATAACCGCTAACGACGCCAAAACGTCAGAGACTTGTAGCTCATCATTTCCGTGACATATATCACGGAAATGTGATCTTGTTTTGAACACTAAAACTGTGACTCCTTGCCATACCTCCTGTCTCAAAATTTCTTATCATAAACTCGAAGTTGTACATGATTGTCTATAGACAACTCTAAATGTTTAGGCGCGCACCATGAAAACATTGAGTAAAAGTTCACACATCCCACTGTATCAACAGGTTGTGGAGTGGATAAGGGAAAGTATTTATAGCGGAGAATTGGTTGAGGATGACCGGATACCTTCAGAGTTTCAAATCATGGATATGCTGGAGGTGAGTCGCGGTACCGTTAAAAAAGCGGTTGACCAACTTGTCCGGGAAGGTGTTCTTGTGCAAGTGCAGGGTAAAGGAACTTTCGTAAAGAAGGAAAATGTTGCTTACCCACTGGGTGAAGGTTTGCTCTCCTTTGCTGAAGCCTTAGCCAGCCAGAAGATAAACTTCACAACCAGTGTTATAACCTCCCGACTGGAGCCCGCTAACCGCTTTGTAGCAGAGAAACTGAGTATCAAACCGGGACAAGATGTTTTATTTCTTAAACGCCTTCGTTGTATTGGCGATGAAAAAGTCATGTTGATTGAAAATCGTATCAACATTGATCTCTGCCCCGGTATTATTGATGTAGATTTTACCAGGGAGAATTTATTTTCAGCAATAGAAAGATTATCTGATAAGAAAATAAGTTTTTCTGAAAGCCGTTACGCAGCTAAATTAATTGGTAATGAGCGAGGCCATTATCTTGATATTGGTGAAGACGCACCTGTTTTGCATTTGGAACAGTTGGTATTTTTCTCTAGAGGATTGGCCATTGATTTTGGTAACGTCTGGTTAAAAGGTAATAAATATTATCTTGGCACTATTTTACAGCGCCTGGATGCCTGACTAGCAAAGAGGAATCTATGCAGGATATTCATTTTCGCCGTCATTATGTTCGACACCTCCCTAAAGAGGTGAGTCAGAATGACATAATCAAGGCTCTTGCCAGTCCGTTAATTAACGATGGTATGGTTGTATCTGATTTTGCCGATCATGTCATTACGCGAGAACAGAATTTTCCAACGGGTCTACCGGTTGAGCCTGTAGGTGTCGCTATTCCACATACTGATCACAGGTATGTTCGCCAAAACGCCATTAGCGTTGGAATACTGGCAGAACCCGTCAATTTCGAAGATATGGGCGGGGAACCAGATCCCGTACCTGTCAGGGTGGTGTTTATGCTTGCTTTAGGTGAAAGCAATAAGCAGCTCAACGTACTGGGTTGGATTATGGATGTGATCCAGGATGAGGATTTTATGCAGCAGTTACTGGTCATGAATGATGATGAAATTTATCAGTCAATTTACACACGCATATCTGAAAGAGGTGAAGTATGAGTAAAATGATACTATTTGTTTGCGCAACGGGTGTTGCTACTTCCACGGCTGTGGCAGAAAAAGTAATGGAATATTGTAAAGACAATGGGCTTGATGTTAATTATTCCCAAACTAATGTAGCCTCATTGCCAAACAATACCGATGGTGCAGCTTTGGTTGTATCAACAACGAAAGTTCCTTATGAACTGGATATTCCGGTTGTTAGTGGCCTGCCAATCATTACCGGAGTAGGTGAAGATAAAGTTCTTGAAAAAATAGTTTCAATCCTTAAAGGCCAAGCCTGATTTCATAAATAAAAAACAGATAAATTATCCAGGCGCTAACGCGAGGTCTGGTCACATCTGAATAAGAGGTCGGATATGAATGATATAGCACATACTCTCTATACCGTTGTGCAATATGTCCTGGGGTTTGGCCCAACGGTTTTATTGCCGCTGGTCCTTTTTTTCCTGGCATTGTTCTTCAAAGTAAAACCCGCTAAAGCACTTCGCTCATCGTTAATTGTCGGAATAGGGTTTGTCGGAATTTATGCCATCTTTGACATACTTACCAGCAACGTAGGCCCGGCTGCACAGGCAATGGTTGAGCGAACTGGTATTAGCCTTCCTGTTGTCGATTTAGGCTGGCCACCATTGGCCGCAATTACCTGGGGCTCACCAATCGCACCCTTTGTCATTCCGCTGACGATGCTGATTAATGTCGCCATGCTGGCCCTGAATAAGACACGTACTGTTGATGTCGACATGTGGAACTACTGGCACTTTGCCCTGGCTGGAACGCTGGTTTACTACAGCACAGGGAGTTTTGTTTTGGGTCTGTCCGCAGCCGCTATTGCCGCGATCGTGGTTCTCAAACTGGCGGACTGGTCTGCGCCATTAGTGGCAAAGTACTTCGGTCTGGAAGGTATTTCACTTCCGACCCTGTCATCTGTCGTCTTCTTTCCAATTGGATTGCTGTTCGATAAAATTATCGACAAGATCCCAGGCGTTAACCGTATTCATATTGATCCGGAAAACGTTCAGAAAAAAATGGGAATCTTCGGCGAGCCTATGATGGTGGGTACTATTCTGGGGGTCTTGTTGGGCATCATTGCCGGATATGACTTTAAACATATCCTGTTGCTGGGGATCAGCATTGGCGGTGTCATGTTCATTCTTCCGCGTATGGTACGAATTTTGATGGAAGGTTTATTACCTCTGTCTGAAGCCATTAAGAAATATTTGAATGCCAAATATCCTGGCCGTGATGATCTCTTTATCGGACTGGATATCGCGGTAGCAGTAGGTAACCCAGCCATTATATCTACAGCACTGATTCTGACACCTATCTCTGTCTTTATTGCATTCCTTCTTCCTGGCAATAAAGTCCTGCCACTCGGAGACCTTGCGAACCTGGCAGTCATGGCTTCCATGATTGTACTGGCATGTCGTGGCAATATTTTCCGGGCTGTGATAACCGCAATTCCTGTTATTGTCGCCGACTTGTGGATTGCGACCAAAATTGCGCCATTTATTACCGGTATGGCTAAAGATGTCAATTTCAAAATGGCTGAGGGGTCAAGTGGTCAGGTATCAAGCTTCCTTGATGGCGGTAACCCCTTCCGTTTCTGGCTGCTTGAAATATTCAACGGAAATATTATTGCTATCGGGCTGATTCCTGTGCTTGCGCTGATTATTTATGGTGTTTTTCGCCTGACAAAAGGAACGGTCTATGCCTGATTACCACGCAGCGCTTGTCATTGACATTGGCACAACTAACTGCAAAGTCAGCTGTTATTCCTGTCATGACGTGTCAGTTCTGGAAGTCCGCAAGTTTCCGACGCCAACAATATCGTCGGACAAAGGCGAGGTAGATTTCGATATCGAAGCGCTGTGGCAGGCACTGCGACTGGTAATGGCTGAACTGGTGGCTTCAGTACCGTTTCCGGTAAAAAATATCAGTATTGCGAGTTTCGGTGAGTCTGGCGTCTTTGTGGATAAGGAGGGCGTCATTCTTACCCCGATGCTGGCCTGGTATGATCGACGTGGTGAATCTTATCTCTCGTCATTAAGCAAGGCAGAGGCTGAAGAACTGTATTCTATAACGGGATTGCCACCTCACAGTAATTACTCAGCATTTAAAATGAGATGGTTACTTGATAACTACTCCTTGCATGAAAGAAAAGATATCTGCTGGTTACATGCACCAGAAGTGTTGTTGTGGCGAATGACAGGTGCGAAAAAGACGGAAATATCCCTGGCCAGTAGAACGTTGTGTCTGGACATTGCTCGCCGTACCTGGTCTCGTAATGCTGCCGGGATTCTCGGCATACCGTTCGGTGTACTGGCTCCGTTGATAAAGCCAGGTGAAGTGGCCGGATGGATGACGGCAACGCTTAGAGAGGAATTGGGCTTCTCTCATGAGGTAAAAGTCACACTCGCTGGACACGATCATATGGTCGGTGCCCGCGCATTACAGATGCAACCGGGCGATGTGCTGAATTCTACCGGCACGACAGAGGGTATTTTACTGCTGAATACACAGCCAACGCTTGATGTGCAGGCTCGCAGGAATAAGCTGGCAAATGGTTGTTACTCCGATGGTGAATTTTTCACGCTTTTCGCTTCTCTGCCTGTCGGCGGTTATGCGCTTGAATGGGTGAAAAAAACCTTTCGTTTAACTGATAAGGAAATAAGCACAGGCCTGGAAAAAGCCATGGAGCAATACCTCAAACCTTCCTGGTCTGTCGAGCATGTGCCGGTATTTATTCCTCATTTGCGGGGCTCGGGTTCGCCAAATAAAAATCGGCACACTCGTGGCCTGCTTTTTGGGCTGACGGATTCACTTCCTCCGGAGTCTCTGCTTGAGAGTGTCTTTATTGGCCTGGCGATGGAGTTTGCACACTGTCATGGGTGCTTTAATATCCCGGCGGGCAGGACAGTAAAAGTCATTGGCCCTGCGGTGAAAAACCCATACTGGCTCCAGTTGAAGGCTGACATCCTCCAGTGTCCAATTGAGGCCATTGCTTTTGATGAAACCGTCTCCCTTGGAGCATTGTTGATAGCCTGTCCGAATGTTGTCCCCCCGACTGTTCCTGTGGCTGAGCGATATTTTCCTGACGCGGTTCGTTCTGCAAAGTTGAAAATATATCAGCAGCAATGGCTGTCATTTTATCAATTTAAACTGCGGCAAGAAGGGGCGCTTATTAGTGAATAACTGTGATAACTCAATAGTTCGATAATTTACTTACACTGCTCACATAAATATCTGGAGTTAATATGCCTTTAGTTAATGGTAGGATCCTGCTTAATTGTATTCAGGAAAAACATGTCCTTGCGGGGGCATTTAATACAACGAACCTGGAGACAACAATTTCCATTCTTAATGCAATAGAACGTTCCGGATTGCCCAATTTTATTCAAATTGCTCCTACTAATGCACAGCTTTCAGGTTACGATTACATTTATGAAATAGTTAAGCGACATGCCGACAAAATGGATATTCCTGTCAGCCTGCATCTGGATCATGGGAAAACTCTGGAAGATGTTAAGCAGGCTGTCCGGGCCGGATTTACCTCAGTAATGATTGATGGCGCGGCGCTACCGTTCGAAGAAAATATTGCATTTACCCGAGAAGCTGTCGATTTCTGTAAATCATTTGGTGTTCCCGTCGAAGCGGAATTAGGCGCTATTCTGGGTAAGGAAGATGATCATGTCAGCGAGGCTGACTGCAAAACTGAACCTGAGAAGGTTCAGCGCTTTGTTGAGGAGACAGGGTGCGACATGCTGGCAGTGTCAATTGGTAATGTACATGGTCTTGAAGATATCCCACGCATTGATATCCCGCTATTACAACGCATCGCGTCTGTCAGTCCGGTACCTTTGGTTATTCATGGAGGTTCTGGTATTGACACGGATATTCTTCGCAGCTTTGTTAATTACAAAGTAGCCAAAGTGAATATTGCGAGTGATTTGCGTAAAGCCTTTATTACTACTGTCGGTAAGGCTTGGGTAAATAATAACAACGAGGCTAATCTGGCACGTGTCATGGCGAACGCAAAACAGGCAGTTGAGGATGATGTTTATTCTAAAATTAAGATGATGAATAAACATCACTCAGCATTCCGCAAAGTCTCTTAAGGAAAATATATGATTAGACAAACAGTACGCGTTATGAACAGTACGGGGCTTCATGCGCGGCCAGCCGCTACACTTGCGAAAATTGTCAAAAAATACCAGTCTTCATTAACGCTAGTTAATAATGACAAAGAAATTCCCATTAAAGGAATGATGAGTATTTTGGGGGCTGGCGTAAAGGGAAACACAATGATTGATTTAATTTGTGATGGACAGGATGAACTGGCTTTTATGGATGAATTAAAATCTGCATTTGCTGATGGCTTTGGTGAGTCAGTATAGTGCAATTCCCGTCAAACGGGCAGGAAGTTGTAGAGGCTTCCTGCACCCATTATCGTATGAATCGTCTCCACCCGGAAAACAATCCCGTCTGAGACTGTTATTAAATTTGTTTAATTACCCGTTGTTGAAGTGCTCATTTCAACAACGGGACAGGCAAATTATAGATGAAAAGAAACTCAAAGCTCTTGCGGCGGAACTGACTAAAGGGATGACCCCGCGCGAAATTGTCGCTACGTTCGAAAAAATGGAGTATGCCGATCCAAAACTGGCGGTGAGTCGTTTTATTCTCAAGTTAGGTGACCACCTGAGCGATCACCTTTAAAGTTATACAGAATTACTGACAGACTCTTTAGAAATCGAAACCAGGAGAATATCTCACAGGAGACATCGCACCTTTCTTTCTAAGATCCTCTGGAATCTTTTTACCGAGATAAAGCTGTGCTATCGCAGGTGGCGCTACTTTTCCTCGAAATCCAAAGCGGGAATTTTGAGTAGCTTCAAACTCCTCGTCTTCATCCCATGAGGATATCTCTGGGAAATTCTCACGGGTAGATTTGAGCCACTCATCAGCGACATATACACCCCTTACGATTCCCTTCACTGTAGCCAATATAACTTCAGCCTTACGGGCACGCTCAACGCTGACCCGCCAGCTAAAACGTACGGCATCATAAAGGTCCACATCTTTTGAACTTCTGTTAACAGAGATCATCAGGGCTTTATGTTGGAATACAATTGTTTCAGGTTGGTATGTGGCGATTAACTCTTTGATGTGTGCAGCACCATATTCATTACTGCCAGCACCGTTCATGATATTAGTTAAACCGGGGTAGGCGTCTATAAGGGCGGCTTCAACCTCGTAAGCGGTCTTTTCATCAGCTATACCGTGTCGGTGAATAACATGAATGACCTCAAGACCAGCTAATCTTATCTCTCGAAGTTGCTTGAGCTTGTTACTAAGTAACTCATCATCATCCACTGCTGCGACCTCACCGCGCATATGAGCAAATACACGATTGCCTTTTCCCTTCCCCACGTAGAAGGTACTTCCGTCCCTTGGATCAATTAATCGATACACATACCAGCCAAGGTGTTCAATTACTCCCGGTGGAAACTCATTAATATCCATGTCATAACGCCCATCAATTGATTCATAAAACCATGATACTGTCGATTAACAACTTATAGTACTCATTAATCTTTCCCGATGATTGATAAAGTGAGCAGCGTCTGCTGTTGGCGCTTAGCGGACATTTTAACTTTGCCCACCCCCAGACATCCGACTTAGCCTTAACAGACCATCGGTAAAACCCTCATACCAGCACCTTTAGCCCGTGTTTTTGGACAACATTAAGTAGTTTCAGTGACATCCCGCTGGGACGCTTGGCGCCGCTTTCCCACTTTTGAACCGTTGATACGCTGGTATTCAGGTACCGAGCGAAAACCGGCTGGCTAACGTTGAGTTCTTCTCGTAACGCTTTTATTTCAAGTGGCTGCAGGTCTTTGATGCTGCTTAAGCAGGTCGTGTCAAAACTGCGCATTGTCTCCTGGGGAATGGCATCCACGCTAAATAATCCAGATGCCGCGCTATGAATCGCTTCAAAGGCAGGGCTTTTGAATTTAGTTTTTGCTGACATGGCGCACCTCTACCAGTTCTTTGTTATTAATGAGTGCCGTTATCTGATCTTCGGTCAGGCAAGCATAGTGTTTTGCTAACTCACGGAAACCCGCGAGTTCGCGATAGCTAATGTTGGCCATATCCTGTTTGGCATACAGGAAGGTGTAAAACCAATGTTCGCCTCCCTTTGCCAACACGATTGCGCGATCGCGGTTTTGATTGAGACGTTTTTTATAAACTCCGCCGCCAAGATTATCTGCTTTTCCTTGCAGTACGGCGTTGATGGCCTCGCTTAACTCGTCGTCTTTTATCGTGTGGGACTTCGCTTCTCTGTTAAACCACCTGGTTTTGAAGATTCGCATCAGGTTGACATCTTGTAATCTAAAGTATAGCACCAGGTGATACACTATGTCTTACCTTTTGGTTTTGCACGCAGCGAGAGAAGATAATTCTCAACGCTCGACCAGCCTCGCAAAATGCAGCGCAACAATGTCAGTTGCTAAAACGTTAATCAGATCACATTTTGTAATGTTACACTGCGTGGATTTTCCGCACTAAAACGACGCAGGTGACCACAATGAATGAAAATATCGCAGAAAAATTCCGCGCTGATGGGGTTGCCAGGCCTAACTGGTCAGCCGTTTTTGCCGTGGCGTTTTGTGTCGCCTGCCTGATTACCGTTGAGTTTTTGCCCGTTAGTCTGTTGACGCCGATGGCGCAGGATCTGGGGATCTCCGAGGGCGTCGCTGGTCAGTCGGTCACCGTTACGGCGTTTGTCGCGATGTTTTCCAGCCTGTTCATTACCCAGATTATTCAGGCGACCGACAGGCGTTATATCGTTATTCTGTTCGCCGTTTTGCTGACGGCTTCTTGTCTGATGGTCTCCTTTGCCAGCAGCTTTACGCTGCTGTTGCTGGGCCGCGCCTGTCTTGGGTTGGCGCTGGGCGGATTCTGGGCGATGTCGGCGTCGCTGACCATGCGACTGGTTCCCGCGCGTACCGTGCCGAAAGCGCTGTCGGTGATTTTTGGCGCGGTTTCCATCGCGTTAGTGATCGCCGCGCCGCTGGGCAGTTTTTTGGGCGGTATTATTGGCTGGCGTAATGTCTTTAACGCCGCTGCGGTGATGGGCGTACTGTGCGTCATCTGGGTGGTGAAATCACTGCCGTCGCTGCCGGGCGAACCTTCTCACCAGAAACAGAATATGTTTAGCCTGTTGCAACGCCCTGGCGTGATGGCCGGGATGATCGCCATCTTTATGTCTTTTGCCGGGCAGTTCGCTTTCTTTACCTATATTCGCCCGGTCTATATGAATCTGGCGGGCTTTGACGTTGATGGTCTGACGCTGGTGTTGCTCAGTTTTGGTATTGCCAGCTTCGTTGGCACTTCTTTCTCATCTTATGTCCTGAAACGTTCGGTAAAACTGGCGCTGGCCGGTGCGCCGCTGCTACTGGCGCTGAGCGCGCTGACGCTCATTGTGTGGGGAAGCGACAAAACCGTGGCGGCGGCAATAGCGATTATCTGGGGACTGGCGTTTGCGCTGGTGCCGGTGGGATGGTCAACGTGGATCACTCGTTCCCTTGCCGATCAGGCGGAAAAAGCCGGTTCCATCCAGGTCGCGGTGATTCAACTGGCAAATACCTGTGGCGCGGCAGTGGGCGGTTATGCGCTCGACAATTTCGGGCTGCTTTCGCCGCTGGCGCTTTCCGGCGGTCTGATGCTGTTGACGGCGTTAGTCGTGGCGGCGAAAGTCCGTATTACGCCAATGAGTTGATATTGCTGCCATTTGTAGGCCGGATACGACGTTAGTCGTTATCCGGCAATAATAAATGCTTAATCAAAACCGTTATGCTCTGCGGTGGCGGCAAACCATTCTCCGCTTTTTTTCACCGTGCGCGTTTGGGTGGCTAAATCCAGTTGTACAAAACCATAGCGATTTTTATAGCCGTTCAGCCATGACCAGTTATCGATAAAGGTCCACATGTGGTAGCCAAGACAGTGACAGCCCTCGCTAATGCCTTTATGCAGCCATTTAAGATGCTCAGAGATAAAGTCAATCCGGTAATCATCGTGAATCTGTCCCGCTTGCACAAAACGCTGCTCGTTCTCAACGCCCATCCCGTTTTCGGAGATAAAACAGCGCGGATTGCCGTAATTATCCCGTAGGTTGGTAATGATGTCGTAAATTCCTGGCGCGTAAATTTCCCAGCCGCGGTAAGGGTTCATCTTGCGCCCCGGCATGTCGTAATAGTCAAATAACCACTCCGGCATAAACGGCGCTTGCGGATTCACCGCCGTATCACGGCATTTCACGCGGCGCGGCTGATAATAGTTAATCCCCAGTAAATCGATTTTGCCGTCGGCAATAAGCTGACGGTCGCCTGGCTGACAGGCAGGCAACTGGTCATAGGTTTTCAGCAGCGCCACCAAGTCCGCCGGGTATTCTCCCTTTAATACCGGGTCAAGAAAACTGCGGTTGAATAACAGATCCGCATGATGCGCGGCTTGCACATCGGCGGGATGCTGCGAGCGTGGGTAGGACGGCGTCAGATTCAGCACTACGCCGATTTCACCGTCGTAGCGCCCGGCGCGCCAGGCGCGCACGGCGGTCGAGTGCGCCAGCACGGTATGGTACGCCACGGTGGCCGCACGTTTAAAATCCACCACATTGGGATAGTGGAAGTCGTACAAATAGCCGCCCTCCACCGGCACAATCGGCTCGTTAAAGGTAAACCAGTGCTTCACGCGGTCGCCAAACAAGGTAAAACACGTTTGCGCGTACCGACCAAACGCCTCTACGACGTCGCGATTTTCCCAGCCGCCTTTCTCCTGCATGACCATCGGCATATCAAAATGGAACAGCGTAATAAACGGCGTGATGCCCTGCGCCAGTAGCTCGTCGATGACGTGATTGTAGAAGCTCACCGCTTGTGGATTCACCTCGCCTACACCGTCTGGAATGAGCCGCGCCCAGCTTAGCGAGGTGCGAAAACTGTTGTGTTTTAACTGTTTCAGTAGCGCGATGTCTTGCTTCCAGTGGCGATAGAACGTTGAGGTTTCCGCTGGACCGATGCCCTGATGAAAACGACCCGGCTGGCGCTCGAACCACACATCCCACGTGGTCTGGCTTTTACCGCCATTCAGACTATCCCCTTCGGTTTGCAACGCTGAGCAGGCGCTGCCCCACCAGAAGTTATCGGGAAAACGGTATCGCATTGTCGTGCTCCTTGATCGCGTAAATTCGCTCCAGAATACGCGCTTTTGGCGAACAGAAACCGGTTACAGTCCGCATTTTCGCGACCAAAAAGCGGAAAAGCTGTGCTACATCTCCGGGCATTCCACCTTGCCGAGAGCCTGCCAGTAGTTATGCTGATTGTTGCGCTCTATCGCGATCATCGCCTCCCGAATATGCTGCTGGTTCCCCTCGCTTGCCATGATTTTTTTCTCCCAGGCTTCATCGGTTAGCGCGCCTTTGGGCGTACACATTTTGCGCAAATCCTTTAAAATCGTATTTTTTTCATGCGCCGACTGGAGTGAGCTAAACGGAGAGTCGGCATACGTGACGCCTGGTAGCGCGACAAGTGTGGCAATAAGCAGAAGCGTTTTTCGTTTCATAAACGGTATCCTTATCGGTTTGCACTTTTTCAAGAGTAAGTGTAGACCGTGCGACGTTCACTCATCGGGGCGTGCTATCCGTTGGCGTTGAAGTCAGACAAAAGTGGGAAGGCGGCTTCTCGCTGCGCCTTCACTTTCTTGCGTGGCAGAATAGTGTATGTTCTGACTACTCTTTTATTTCGTAAGCGGTAGTGTAATGAGACGTATTGAGATCGTACTGGGAGAGCTGGAACGGCTGACGCGCGGGCTATGCCTTGCCGATTTGGCGCAGGAGACGGCGTTTACGGCGGAGGCGATAGGTTTCAATCTTGGGCTGGCGCGTAACTCCGTCAGCAAAGATCTCAATCAGTTATGGAATGACGGCCTGGCAATCAAAAGCCGTGGCCGCCCGGTCTATTTTCTGCATCGCCAGGCGCTGGAAACGTTGCTGGGACGACAGCTGGAAGAGTCTGAACGCGAGGTGCGGTCGGTGGCGGATGTGCTGCCGCATGAAGAGCATTACGCGCCCGACGATCCGTTTACCAGCCTGATTGGTTACGATCGCAGCCTGCGCGATGCGGTAGAAAAAGGCCGTGCGGCGGTGCTCTATCCGCACGGTTTACACGTTCTGCTTACCGGACCGTCCGGCGTCGGTAAAACCTTTTTTGCGGAACTGATGCACCGTTTCGCCTGTGAACAGGCGAGCGGCGCTATCCCGCCGCTGGTCTACTTTAACTGCGCGGAATACGCCCATAACCCGGAACTGCTCTCCTCGCATCTGTTTGGTCATCGGCAGGGGGCGTTTACCGGCGCGAATGAACATAAAACAGGCCTCGTGGAGCAGGCGGACGGTGGTTATCTGCTGCTGGACGAGGTGCACCGTCTGTCTTATGAAGGGCAGGAAAAGCTGTTCTCTATTCTGGATAAAGGCGAGTACCGTCCGCTTGGCGTGAGCAGCCAGCCGCGATCAATTTCGGTACGCCTGATTTGCGCCACTACCGAGCCGGTCGGGTCGGCGCTGTTACGTACTTTCCAGCGGCGTATTCAGGTATGCATTGATTTGCCGGGCATTCGCCAGCGCTCCGTTGAAGAACAGATCGAACTGATCGTGGGGTTCTTACAGCGGGAAAGCCGCAAAATAGAACGCACGGTCAGCATTGATAAACCGTTGTTGCTCTGGTTGCTGAATAAACCCCTGGAAGGCAATATCGGTCAGCTAAAAAGCGATATTCAGTTTCTCTGCGCTCAGGCGTGGGCATCGGGAATGACCGAGCATAACGACACGCTACAGCTGGATAAGCGGCTGGCGGAGATGTCGGTTAACCCGACGCCGGAACAGCGTCTATTGGTGGATACTCTGTTTGACGGTAAAGCGCGGCTAAATATAGACGCGCGCACGCTGCCCGCATTGAAGACGTCGCTGGCGACCGGGGCGGAAATTGAAGAGAGCGACCTCTTTTACAGCTTCCTGACGCGCGAGTATGTTAATTTGCGCAACAGTAACGTCCCCCCGGCGGAGACGCTGGCGATCCTGAAAAATAAACTCAGCTCGATTTTTGAATACGGTCTCTACAGCCGCGACAGCGTGGCGCATCCGCCGCGCTATGGCGACCAGATTGAAGAGCGCGTGACGCTGCTGATTGGCTGCGTAGAACAGGTGTTGGGATTTTCGCTGCCGGAAAATCTGGTTAACCCACTGCGTAAACACTTCCTGGCGCTGATAGGCTACGTGCAGCGCGGCCTGATCCCGCAGCTTTACTCTTCCAGTTTGATCCTGGATCGCTGCAAAGACGAATATGACAACGCCACGCTGCTGTGTCGGAAAATCAACGAACTGCTGCATATTCAGTGTCCGGCGACGGAAGTGGTCTGGCTATGCCTGTTCCTGAAAGAGTGCCGCCATTATCGTCAGCGCATCGATGCCAGCCCCGACTGCGGGGTTATTTTAATCGCCCACGGCGCGACCACCGCCACCAGTCAGGCGCAATATGTCAACCGCGTGCTGGAGCGCGAGTTGTTCAGCGCCATCGACATGCCGTTTGAACAGTCGGTGCATGACACGCTGGAAACGCTGACCCAAATGATTCAAACCCGCCAATATCGGCGGCTTATCCTGTTGGTGGACATCGGCTCATTGATCCATTTCGGCAGTACGATCAGTAAGTTATTCCAGATAGATGTTTTGCTCATGCCGAACATCACGCTGACCAGTCTGCTGGAAGTCGGGCTGGATTTAAGCTATGAAACCAGCGACTTACCACAGTTGACGGCGCTCCTGCAGAGTAAAAATATCCCCTGCCAGCTTTGTACGCCGCAGCAGGAGAACGGCGGCAAAGTGCTGGTCATCTCCTGTATTACTGGCATGGGAACGGCGGAAAAAATCAAAAAGGTGCTGGAGGAGAGCTTTGGCGAACTGATGTCGCAGGACACCAGGATGGTGATCCTTGATTATAACGAGGTACGAAGTCTGGAGCGCGTTCAGCAGGCATTGAATGCCAGCGAGCGGCTGGCGGGGATTGTCGGCACTTTCCAGCCGGGGCTGCCGGATATTCCGTTTATTTCGCTGGAAGAGCTTTTCTCCGAACAAGGGCCGGAACTGGTGTTGAGCCTGTTAACGCCCGATCTGTCCAACGCTGAACGCCGTCTGGAGATGGAGCGCAGCGCCATGCGCTTTATCAGCGCGCTAACGATGGAGAGTATCATCAACCATATTTCCGTGCTTAACCCGCAGCGTATTCTGAAAGAGATGGAGGGCGTTTTTAACCATCTGACGTCTTCGCTTTCCCTGAAACCAAGCCGCCAGGTGACACTGCGCTTCCTGATCCACTGCTGCTGTATGGTAGAGCGTATTGTGATTAACCGAAAACCGTTACAGATGGCGTTGGAAAGTCAGCCGAATCTGGACGCGCGCGCGTTTAGTGTCATCAAATCCGCTTTTCTGCCGATCGAAGACGCCTACGCCATCCGTTTATCGGATGCGGAATATTTTTATATCTACGAACTGCTCTATAGTTAATCCTTTTACTGGCGGGGCTTCGCGCCTCGCCAGACCTTTCTTCTTCCTCGCGTGACACAAATTCTGGCACAACCTTTGCTCTTCTGATGATGCGTTATGCCGGATAGCGGCGTAAACGCCTTATCCGGCCTACCGGGAGTGTCCTGTAGGCCCGGTAAGCGCAGTGCCACCGGGCAATATATGCCGGTGTCCTCATGTAATTGCGCCAGGAGGCCATTTTGACTACCACACAACCGTTGCCCCACATCCTGCTGCTGACGCATGGCGGCTGGGGACAACCGCTTTGCAACAGCCTGCGTATGGTCACGGGCGAAATTAAAGGCGTGACGGAAATCGCGCTAATGCCTGTCGATACGCTGGGCGAGTTTTATCAACGCGTCGAGGCCGTGGTGAAAACGCTGCCGGAAGGCTCGCTGATCCTGACGGATTTTGTCGGCGGCACAACGTCCAACGTCGCGGCGCGGCTAAGCGCCGATTATCCGGTGGCGGTGATCGCCGGATTGAATGCGTCGCTACTGCTGGAGGCGCTGGACAGGCGCGAACAAGGGATGCTAACCGCCTGCGTGGACGAGTTAGTTGAGGCCGGGCGCAGTAGCTGCCTGGATGTGGTCGCCCATGTACGTCAGCTACAACAATCACTCTAAGGAAAACATCATGGCCAATATCGTTTTATGCCGCATCGACAGCCGTCTCATTCATGGGCAGGTTGTCACGAAGTGGGTCGGACAATCTCAGGCGAACCGGATAGCCGTTGTGAGTGATGAACTGGACGCCGATCCGTTTATGAAAAATATCTACCTGATGGCCGCGCCGCCAAATATCAAAGTGGATTGCTTCGGCAACCAGAGTTTTGCCGCCGCATGGAAAGAAAATCAGCTTGGCGACGGTAACGTGCTGGTGCTTTTTCCCTCACTGGCAGCGGTGCAGGACGCCATACAACTGGGCTTTGACGTTACCCGCATTCAGGTTGGCGGTCTCGGCGGCGGGCCAAACCGCAAGGCGGTTTTTCAGAATATTACGCTGGATGAAAAAGACGTCGGCATTCTTAACGACCTGAAAAACCGTGGCGTTCAGGTATTTTTCCAGACCATTCCGGAAGATAAGCCGCAGCCGCTCGACGATATCCTGAAAAAATTCTAACCCTTTAATAGACACAAAATCATTCTGGATGCATCGAGGCGGCAACTGAGTGAATCCCCTGGAGCTTACTAAAGTAAGTGACTGGGGTGAGCGAAGGCAGCCAACAAAGAGGCAGCCTGAAGGATGAAGTGTATAGGATAACACTATGGATACCTTACTCTTTGCAAGCCTGATGGGGTTGTATTACTGGTTTGCCCGTTTACGCCTCGGCTACACCTTCTCCGCGATGCTGTTACAACCGGTGGTGATCGCGGTATTTGTCGGGCTTTTGCTTGGCAATATGCAGACCGCGATGATTATCGGCGCAGGGATGCAGCTCGTTTATTTGGGCGTGACCTCAACGCCGGGCGGCAACGTGCCGTCGGACCCGGCGCTGGCGGCCTGTATCTCCATTCCTATCGCGGTGAAGGCCGGTATGGACCCAAACCTGGCGATCGCGCTGGCAATCCCGTTTGGCGTGATTGGCGTGTTTCTCGATCAGCTGAGGCGCACGCTGAATGCCGCCTGGGTGCATATGGCGGATAAACACGCGGAAACGGCAAACATGGCGGGCATCATGCGTTGCGCCTTTCTTTACCCGGCATTGCTGGGGCTGGTGCTGCGCTTCCCGGTGGTCTTTGCCGCTAACTACTTTGGCCAGGATGTGGTGGAAAGTTTCCTTAAACTGATGCCGCACTGGTTAACCCACTCCTTTGAAATCATGGGCGGCATTCTGCCGGCGCTGGGCTTTGCCATCACCATTATGGTGATCGGTAAAAAGAGCCTGTTGCCGTGGTTTATCGGCGGGTTCTTCGCGGTGTTGTACCTCAAGGTCGACATCATGGCGATGGCCATCTTCGGCACCTGTGTCGCCTTCCTGATTAAAGGCCTGGCGAAAAATGAAGGAGCAGCATGATGAGCAGTGACGTAATGCAACATGAACTGGTTGAGCGCGCGCGGGAAAGCGGGGCGCTGACCAAAGCAGACATCACCAAAGCCTGGTTTATCTACTGGCTGGGCGCCGAGGTTTCCAGCTCCTATGAGCGCTTACAAAGCCTGATTTTCTGCGCCTCGATGACGCCGATCATCAAAAAACTTTACCCACAAAAAGAGGAGCAGGTAGAAGCGCTAAAACGCCACCTTAACTTCTTTAACTCCGAGCAGACCTTCGGCGCGGTGATTCAGGGCATCTCTATTGCCATGGAAGAACAAAAAACGCGCGGCGAGCCGATTAACGACTCGTCTATCACCGGCATTAAAACTGGCCTGATGGGGCCGCTTGCCGGGATGGGCGACTCGATTATCTGGGCGGCGGTGATGCCGCTGTTGATAGCGATCTTTATTCCGTTCGCGGCAAATGGCAGCGCAATGGGCGGTATTATCCCGCTGATTCTCTACCCGGCGATCACCCTGGCGATCAGCTACGGCATGGTCCACAAGGGATATACGCTGGGGCGTGATTCGATTATCGGCCTGCTGCAAGGGGGGCGAATCAAAGAACTGATCTACGGGGCCAACGTGCTGGGTTTGATCATGATGGGCGCGCTTTCCGCCAGCTACGTCAAAATCACCACGCCGTTAAAAATTAGCGCTTTGAAAGGATCTGAAGTGGTGGTTCAGCAGATCCTCGACTCTATCGCGCCGGGCTTACTGCCACTGGCGGCGGTATTCGCCATCTACTTCTATCTGGTAAAAAAAGGGCCGCGCTACACCACCATTTTGCTGTCGATTGTCGCACTGAGCATAGTCTGTTCGTTGTTGGGAGTGCTGTAAATCATGACGCCGAATATCTATCAACAACTGGGGTTGAAAAAGGTCATTAACGCCTGCGGCAAAATGACCATTCTGGGCGTCTCAAGCGTCGCGCCGGAGGTCATGCAGGCCACCGCGCGCGCGGCTTCCGCTTTCGTCGAGATTGATGCGCTGGTGGAAAAAACCGGCGAACTGGTATCGCGCTATACGGGTGCTGAAGATAGCTATATCACCTCGTGCGCCTCGGCGGGTATTGCCATTGCCGTCGCTGCCGCTATCACCCACGGCGATCGGGCGCGCGTCGCCCTGATGCCGGACAGTACCGGTATGGCCAATGAGGTAGTGATGCTGCGCGGGCATAATGTGGACTACGGCGCGCCAGTCACCAGCGCCATTCGTCTTGGCGGCGGGCGCATAGTGGAAGTGGGGTCGAGCAATCTGGCGGCCCACTGGCAACTGGAAAGCGCCATTAACGAAAAGACCGCCGCGCTACTGTATGTGAAATCACACCATTGCGTACAGAAAGGCATGTTGAGCATTGACGATTTTGTACAGGTGGCGCAGGCCAACCACCTGCCGTTGATTGTCGATGCCGCGGCGGAAGAGGATTTGCGCGGCTGGGTGGCGAGCGGCGCGGATATGGTTATCTATAGCGGCGCGAAAGCCTTTAATGCGCCAACCTCCGGCTTTATCACTGGTAAGAAAACGTGGATTGCCGCCTGCAAAGCGCAGCACCAGGGGATTGCCAGGGCAATGAAAATCGGCAAGGAAAACATGGTTGGGCTGGTGTATGCGCTGGAGAATTACCACCAGGGCCAGACGACCGTGACCGCAGCACAGTTACAGCCGGTCGCGGAAGCGATTTCCGCCATCCATGGACTTTATGCCGATATCGAACAGGATGAGGCCGGGCGTGCAATCTGGCGTATTCGTGTGCGGGTGAACGCATCTGAATTGGGGCTGAACGCGCAGGACGTCGAAGCGCAGTTGCGCGGCGGCGAGATAGCGATTTACGCCCGCAAATATCAGCTTCATCAGGGGGTTTTTAGCCTCGATCCACGCACGGTAGCTGAAGGGGAAATGGCATTGATTGTGGCGCGACTCAGGGAGATTGCAGAACATGCAGCAGATTAATTTTTATCGTCAGCGGGTAGCGATTAACGTGCTGGCAAAGGATATCGCCAACGCGAAGGCTATCTATGAAGCCGCCGAAGGCCATGCGGTCATTGGCGTACTTTCCGCGCAGTTCGCTACGGTAGAAGAGGGCGTGCCGGAGGTGAAACGCTGGATGGCGGAGGTGCCGTCTATCTCAGTGGGTCTGGGCGCAGGCGACCCGGCGCAGTACTACAAAGCGGCGATGATTGCCGCCCATACTCACCCGGCCCACGTTAACCAGACCTTTACCGGTAGCGGCTTCGCAGCGGGCGCACTGGCGGCGACAGGCGGCGAGCAAACACATATTAACGCCCTGGTCAGCCCGACGGGAACGCCTGGCGAGGTGGTGATTTCTACCGGCGTCAGCAGCAGCCAGGGAACGCCAGCCCGCGTTTCCTGTGAAGCGGCGGTACGCATGATGCAGGATATGGGCGCACATGCGGCGAAGTTTTTCCCGATGGGCGGCGAAAAGTCGTTACCGGAACTCTATGCGCTGGCGACAACCGCTGCCCGCCACGGCATGACGCTTATCGAGCCGACCGGCGGTATCTCACTGGATAATTTCGGTATTATCCTGCAAACCTGCCTGGAAGCAGGCGTGCCGCGCGTCATGCCGCATGTTTACAGCTCGATTATCGATCCGCAAACCGGCAATACGCGCCCCGAAGAGGTCATTCGGTTGATGGAGATAGTCAAAGCGCTGGTGTGAGATTTATCGCCGAAGAGCGCTGCGTTCACCTGGCCTACAGATGACGTGTATTTGTAGGCCCGGTTAGCGTTACGCTACCGGTCGATAATGCGTAGCAGGCCGGGCAAAAATGTACGTATTGCAGCCGTCAGTGATTCCCTTTCGAGCCTCCTCGCAGGGGTAAATTTTCCTGAATGCTGTCTGTATTTTTGGCGAGTACAGTGGCGTCATCTTATGCCTCAGGTGACGGATCGCCATGAAAAAAAGCCCCACGTCCACGCCTCATGATGCGGTATTCAAAACGTTTTTACGCCATCCGGATACCGCGCGGGATTTTCTCAATATTCATCTTCCCCATTCGCTAAGAATACGTTGCGATCTGACGACGTTGAAACTGGCGCCGGACAGTTTTATCGAGAAAAATTTACGCGCGTTTTATTCCGATGTCCTTTGGTCACTAAAAACGTGTGAAGGCGACGGTTATATCTATGTCGTTATAGAGCATCAGAGTACGCCAGACGCGCATATGGCGTTCCGGTTAATGCGTTACGCGACTGCCGCGATGCAGCGCCATCTGGATGCTGGCCATAAAACGTTACCGCTGGTGATTCCCATGCTGTTTTACCATGGCGCGAAAAGCCCGTATCCCTTTTCGCTGTGCTGGCTGGATGAGTTTGACGATCCTGCACTGGCGCGTCAGCTTTATGCGACGGCATTTCCACTGGTAGACATTACGGTGGTGCCGGATAACGAGATTATGCAGCATCGACGTATCGCGATGCTGGAGCTGGTACAAAAGCATATACGTCAGCGCGACCTGATGGGATTGGTCGAGCGCTTAGCGGTACTTCTGATTACGGGAAACGCTAATGACAGTCAGCTAAAAGCGCTGTTTAATTATTTGCTAATACAGCATGGCAGCACGCCTCGTTTTGGCAAGTTTATCCGCGAGGTGGCGCGTCGTGTTCCCCAACACAAGGAGAGATTAATGACGATCGTAGACAGAATACGTGAATCGGGGCGCAGAAAAGGTAAGCGTGAAGGCGTGCAACAAGGCATACAGCAAGGTATACATCAAGGTAAGCAGGAGGAAGCCTTGCGTATTGCGCATACGATGCTGGAACAGGGGATCGAGCGAGAGATGGTGCTGATGATTACCGGGCTTTCTGACGAAGAGATTAAGGCAAAGCGCCATTAAACTTTTCCCTCTTCCGCCCGGTCATCGTGATTATCAACGGCGTTAAGCGGCCCGCGCGCGTCGACGGGAATCGAGGGAGATCAGAATCACTGACGAGAGAATGAGCAGCGTGCCCAGCCAGTCCGGCAAGGTAAAACTAATCCCCAACAGCAGTAGCGACAGCAGGGCGCTACTTAACGGTTCCGCGCAGCTTAAAATGCTGGCTTTGGGGCCACCAATCAGTTGCGCGCCTTTCAAATAGAGGCTGAACGTCAGCGACGTACCGATCACCACAAGGTAGAAAAAGGCCAGAATCAGACTGCCGCTCACCGCAAAGTGCGTTCCTTCTTTAGCGTAGAAGGGCAGCAGAATAAGGCCGCCAAAGGACATACTCCAGCCGACCACTGGCAGCGTGCCGTATTGGGCGATTAGCCTGGAAGGCCAGGTCGTATAAAAGGCGGCGGCAAATGCGGAGGCGATACCCCAGAACAGCGCGCCTGAAGAGATCGACAGCGATGTTGGATTGCCGTGAGTCACCAGTAAAAAGGTGCCGATAAGCGATGTAAGAATGGCGGTTAAGACCAGAATGCCTGGTCGTGTTCTTCGCGCTAATGCAAACCACGCTACAATAATGGTCGGCGATAAAAATTGCAGCACTGTCGCGGTGGCGGCATTGGATTTTTCAATCGTGAGCAGGAAGGTTAGCTGAACGGTGAGCGCGCCCACCACGGAGAAAATCAGCAGACTCAGGGCATCTTTGCGGTTTTTAAGAATTGAAAATATCTTATCGCCGTGCATAAAGGAGAATGTCACCAGTATCAGCCCGGCGAATAACAAACGTATCATCGTCAGGAACTGTGACGACATACGGCTTTGCTCCATGATGTACTGCGCGCAAACGCCTGAACTCCCCCACAATACGGCGGCAATCAGGACGTTTAGCATCCCTTTTCTGGTGGAACCCATTTTTTCCTCGTCATGTTGTTTTATTTTTTTACGTGCAGGCATCATAACAGAGCTATCGTCGGTATTAAGCAGGAATTTATTGTTTAATGATTTCAGACGAGCCTGTTATTGACATAATATTGTCATTTTTTTGCCATAGGAAATATCAAACAAACTTAAACAAATCGTCACTATCCCCGCCTTTGCACTTTACAGAACATATTGACTGACTATAATAAGCGCAAATTCATGCAGGAGTAATATGTTGGACAGTCACTTTTACGTAAATCATCTGGCAAGTTAACGCACGCTATTCCTGCGCTGCTTGCCGAACCGGTGGGCAGCAATCTCCCCTTGTGACGATTGTCATCCCAATAATGTTACAACACGCGCATTGTCGCGAGGTAATCGTCATGTTCATGTTTAAACACGCTTTATTTCCTCCGCCGTCAACACGACGCTAATTGCCTCAGGGCAGAAATTTGTCGTGTGCTAAATATAGCACGTACTTATTCTTCCAGAAAAAATGGAGGAACGTATGTTAATGTTTCCTTATATTTTGAATTTACTGGCCGCTATGCTGTTGGGCGCGCTGATTGGCGCGGAAAGACAATGGCGTCAACGTATGGCGGGATTACGCACTAATGCGCTGGTGGCGACAGGCGCCGCCGTTTTTATTCTGAGTTCCATGACGACATCGCCAGACAGCCCCGGGAGAATTGCGGCGCAGATTGTCTCTGGTATTGGCTTTCTGGGGGCGGGCGTCATCATGCGCGAAGGGATGAATGTGCGCGGACTGAACACTGCGGCAACGCTATGGTGTTCGGCGGGCATCGGCGTGTTATGCGGCTTAGGGCAGTTCAAAAATGCGCTGGCGGCGACGATCATTATTCTTTGTGCCAATATTTTACTGCGTGAAGCGGCGCAGCGTATAAATCAACTCCCGGTATCCGCCGAGGGAGAAAAACGTTATATCCTGAAAGTAACCTGTAATAAAGAAGATGAGAGCGAGGTTCGTCAGTGGTTACTGAATATCGTAAAAGAGGCCGCGATCTGTTTACAAGGGTTAGGTTCGGTCCCCGCTCAGGAACAGGGCTATAAAGAAATTCGTGCCGAGCTCGTGGGTCATGCTGATTATCGTAAAACGCGAGAGCTGATTATATCCAGAATAGGTGATAACGATAATATCACCGCAATTCACTGGAGCATTGATAGCCAATAATAGTTTTTATTCAATTTCAACATTACGCCAGGCGTATAAGGAGGGAATGATGGATATTCCCGAGTCGATAAAATAAAACCCACTCAAAATAGTGAGTAAGCAATAACCTTTTTTATGCATAGATAATTCTCCCGGGGCATTCACCTTCAAATCGTGAGTTTACTATTCCCTGGGCGTGATATGCAGGAAACACTACACCTTAATTTTGGGGATTCATCATGACTGACATGAACATTGAAAACCGGAAACTCAATCGCCCGGCGTCAGAAAATGATAAGCAGCATAAAAAAGTATTTCCGATCGAAGCGGAAGCTTTTCATAGCCCGGAGGAGACACTGGCGCGGCTGAACAGCCATCGTCAGGGCCTCACGATAGAAGAGGCTGGCGAACGGTTGAAAGTGTATGGGCGCAATGAAGTGGCGCATGAGCAAGTTCCTCCGGTGCTGGTTCAGCTTCTGCAGGCATTCAATAACCCGTTTATTTACGTTCTGATGGCACTGGCAGGGGTCAGTTTCATCACGGATTACTGGCTCCCGTTACGCCGTGGCGAAGAGACCGATCTCACCGGCGTGCTGATTATTCTGACGATGGTCAGTTTGAGCGGGTTATTGCGTTTCTGGCAGGAGTTTCGCACTAACAGAGCAGCACAGGCGCTGAAAAAGATGGTTCGCACCACCGCCACGGTGTTGCGTCGTGGGCCGGGCAATATAGGCGCGGTGCAGGAAGAGATTCCCATTGAAGAACTGGTGCCGGGCGATGTGGTTTTTCTGGCCGCAGGCGATCTGGTGCCCGCCGACGTCCGACTGCTGGCGTCGCGCGATCTCTTTATCAGTCAGTCAATTCTTAGTGGTGAATCATTACCCGTAGAAAAATACGATGTTATGGCTGATGTGGCAGGTAAAGACAGCGAGCAATTGCCTGACAAAGATAAAAGCCTGTTAGATTTGGGCAATATCTGTCTGATGGGAACCAATGTAACCAGCGGCAGAGCGCAAGCGGTCGTGGTTGCGACGGGAAGCCGTACCTGGTTCGGCTCGCTGGCGAAATCCATTGTGGGTACGCGTACCCAGACGGCTTTCGATCGCGGAGTCAACAGCGTGAGCTGGCTGTTGATACGCTTTATGCTGATCATGGTGCCGGTTGTCCTGCTGATTAATGGTTTCAGTAAGGGAGACTGGGTAGAGGCTTCGCTGTTCGCGCTGGCGGTTGCGGTGGGGTTGACGCCGGAAATGTTGCCCATGATTGTCAGTTCCAACCTGGCAAAAGGCGCGATTGCGATGTCGCGGCGTAAAGTGATCGTCAAGCGCCTGAACGCTATTCAAAACTTCGGCGCGATGGATGTGCTGTGTACAGATAAAACCGGCACCTTAACCCAGGACAATATTTTTCTGGAGCATCATCTGGATGTGAGCGGTGTAAAAAGCAGCCGGGTATTGATGCTGGCCTGGCTGAATAGTAGCAGCCAGAGCGGCGCCCGGAATGTGATGGATCGCGCCATACTGCGTTTTGGCGAGGGCCGCATCGCGCCATCGACAAAAGCGCGCTTCATTAAACGCGATGAACTGCCATTCGACTTTGTACGTCGCCGGGTATCGGTACTGGTGGAGGATACGCAGCATGGAGACAGATGCCTGATCTGCAAAGGCGCCGTTGAAGAGATGATGATGGTAGCCACCCATCTTCGCGAAGGCGATCGTGTAGTGGCGCTGACGGAAACACGCCGCGAGCTGCTGCTGGCGAAAACCGAAGATTACAATGCGCAGGGATTCCGTGTATTGCTGATAGCGACACGTAAGCTGGATGGTTCCGGGAACAATCCGACATTAAGTGTGGAGGATGAGACCGAACTTACCATCGAAGGGATGCTCACTTTTCTCGATCCGCCGAAAGAGAGCGCCGGAAAAGCGATTGCCGCGTTGCGGGATAACGGCGTGGCGGTCAAAGTCCTCACCGGCGATAATCCGGTCGTGACGGCGCGTATCTGTCTGGAAGTGGGTATTGATACGCACGATATCCTGACCGGAACCCAGGTTGAGGCGATGTCAGATGCCGAACTGGCATCTGAGGTGGAGAAACGCGCAGTATTCGCCCGGCTGACGCCGTTACAAAAAACGCGTATTTTACAAGCGCTACAGAAAAATGGTCATACCGTTGGTTTTCTTGGGGATGGGATCAACGACGCGCCCGCGCTTCGTGATGCGGATGTGGGGATTTCCGTCGATAGCGCCGCCGATATTGCTAAAGAGTCATCAGATATTATTCTGCTGGAAAAAGATCTCATGGTGCTTGAGGAAGGCGTTATCAAAGGGCGGGAAACCTTTGGCAATATCATTAAATATCTGAATATGACCGCCAGCTCTAATTTCGGCAATGTTTTTTCGGTACTGGTAGCCAGCGCGTTTATTCCGTTTCTGCCGATGCTGGCGATTCATCTGTTGATCCAGAATTTGATGTACGACATTTCGCAGTTGTCGTTGCCGTGGGACAAAATGGATAAAGAGTTCCTGCGTAAGCCGCGGAAATGGGACGCGAAAAATATTGGCCGTTTTATGCTATGGATTGGCCCAACGTCTTCTATTTTCGATATCACAACCTTTGCGCTGATGTGGTACGTCTTTGCAGCTAATAACGTAGAGGCGCAGGCGCTCTTTCAGTCCGGCTGGTTTATTGAGGGTCTGCTCTCGCAGACACTGGTCGTGCATATGCTAAGGACGCAGAAAATACCGTTTATCCAAAGTCGGGCGACGTTGCCGGTATTATTGACGACCGGCTTGATTATGGCGATAGGCATTTATATTCCATTCTCACCTCTGGGCGCGATGGTTGGACTGGAGCCGCTGCCACTGAGCTACTTCCCGTGGTTGGTGGCGACACTATTGAGCTACTGTCTGGTGGCGCAAGGCATGAAGCGCTTTTATATCAAACGCTTTGGCCAGTGGTTTTAATGATGTTTGAGGATCGCCCAGATGAATCGCTCACCCGATAAAATCATCGCGCTGATATTTTTACTGATTAGCCTGTTGGTGTTGTGTTTAGCCCTCTGGCAAATCGTTTTATAACGAGGTGACGCCATGCAAAAAAAAGGGTTGGACAAAATTTTTTATCAGGTTGTCCTGATAGCAATCATCCTGATTTTACTGACTATCTGGATACGATAAGCTGATGTTGGCGAGCCCCGCTTAAAATAAGAATCGATGTAGTTGTTCTTTTTATGGCAGGGCGCTATTTTCATGGTATCCCACATCAGAAGGGCAATATCATGAATAATCGTCGTGGTTTAACCGCCGTCCTGGCGACGTTGATTACGTTTTCCCTGAGCGCTACGCCTGTGCTGGCGAATCCGGGAAATGGCAATGGCGGCGGACATGGTAATAACGCGGCTAATCAGGGTAATAACGGTAACGGACATAAAGGAAATGCCGGGCAAAAAACGGAACACCGTAAAAATGGCGGTAAACCGGATCACGTCGAGTCGGACATTAGCTACGCTGTCGCCAGGCAACTGGCAGTGAATTTAGGGCTGACGGGTTATCAGTCTTTACCTCCGGGGATTGCGAAAAATCTGGCGAGAGGAAAACCGCTGCCGCCGGGAATCGCTAAAAAAACGGTGCCGGCGTCTATGCTGGGACAATTACCTTATTATCCGGGCTATGAGTGGAAAATCGTTGGGGATAATCTGGTGCTGATCGCGCTCAGTACCGCGGTGGTCACGGCGATTATTAATGGCGTATTTGATTAAGAGCCTATCCCACCAGGCGTTATTGGCGCAGCCAGTTTGGACACGGACAGCGCGCAAAAACCGGAGCGTACACGTAGTACGTGAGGTTTGACTCGCTACGCTCGCCCTTCGGGCCGCCGCAAGCGGCGTTCAAAACGCTAACGCGTTTTGGCGAGCACTGCCCAGGTCCAAAATGGCAAGTAAAATAGCCCCATTAAATGGGGCTATTTAGCCGCTTCAGGGCGTTATTTATGCGCGTTGAGAATCCAGCAGTTCATTATTTTTTACTACTTCCTGCGCTTTGGTATAACTTTCAATCAGTAGCTGATAGGCCGGGAATATTTTGGTATATACATCCGCCCATTCTGCGGCATCTTCCCGATTCCAGGTACGTTGCAGCTCAGAGGCTACCGCCGCGGTATCCATTGGTACTACGCCCGCCTGCACCACGCGGGCCATCGTAATTTCCTGCGCCATTTTACTGTACGTACCGGAGGCATCAATTACCGCAAATACCTTGTACCCTTCCGCGACGGCGCTGATGGCTGGAAAAGCCATGCAGACACTGGTAATAGTACCGGCGACGATCAGCGTTTTACGGCCTGTCGCTTTTACCGCTTGTACAAAATCGGCATTATCCCAGGCATTAATTTCCCCTTTACGCGCGACATATTGCGCGTGGGGCGCATTCGCATGGATTTCCGGAATCAGCGGACCATTTGGTCCCTGTGGTACGGATGCGGTAGTAATGACCGGCATATTGCATAAGGTAGCGATCTTAGCCAGCGCCGCGGCGCGCGCGCGTAATTCCGGCATCGGCATGTCGCCGACGGTCTGAAACAGGCCACTTTGGTGGTCAATCAGCAGCATTACTGCGTCGTTAGCATCAATGGCAGGGCGTTGACCGTTAAAATTCGCGGGTGTAGACATAATTCATTCCTTGTTGTTGCCTTTCACTGATAGTCACTATCAGTGTTAAAGTCATTAATCGCCGGGGCGATTTCCGTTTTTAAGCTGATGACAGTAATCCGTTGCCGATCCTGGATTACCCTGGTGAGTTCTTTCTGAAGGAATATTCATCGACATCACCTTCAGTCGATTTACTTTCACGCGAATTTGTTATCACAACAATATTCATATTATGAATAAATGTTTCTATTTTACATGTCAGAGAGGATTATTGATTGAAAAAACAAACTATGTCCCTGCAAATTGTTTCTGATAGATAATTTTAAAATTATTTGGTATAAATTTGAAATATGTGGGTTAAGGATTAACTTATTTATATTTAAATAACATAAAGCACAGCTTAAATATTAAGTGGGAAGCGTGCTTTTATTAAGTATGGCTACTGTAACTCTTAATAAATTGGAAACTATCCCTACATAACGAGTGCTGCTTTTTTGGATATTACAAGTCATTATAGGAACACGTTGAATAAAACCTTGTCTTTCATATGATATAGATTGTCAGGATATATTTTCTCATGATTTATCTATGAGATATTAAAACGTAGTGGCACAGTAAATTTGGCCACTTGATTAAAGGTGATATTCTCACCTCAATACAAAACAGGAGACTTAACGAACAAGAAAACCAAACGTACTTTCACCCCTGAGTCTGCTATAATGAGAAAAGCGGTGTCTACGCTTACCTGTTAATGTCTTATGCCTCTCGCTCTTCTATATGATCGGTATGTGCAAGGGACAATCCATGTCCTGCTGCGCAGCCACAGCATCAGACTATACTCAGTGGTGTCTATTAACCCTCTCCAACTACGTTATGTTTTGGCATGGTAACAATGCGATGTTATGGATAATTAACGATAATATTGAATTTAATCCAGAAATGAATCGCCTGGCGTCATTATCGAGGCCAGATCTCAACATTATTCTGACAACGCCCGCCAGCCGCTGCTTGCGCCTTCTGCTGGAAAACGCCCCCTCCGTCGTCTCACAACAAACATTCTTTCAAAAAGTGTGGGAAGAAGACGGCATGGTGGTGTCGGCAAATACGCTTTATCAGAATATCTCCATTATTCGCCGCGGATTACGTACCGTTGGCGAAAATGAAGATACGCTGATAATCACGGTTCCGCGTAGAGGCTTTCAGATTGAGCCTGGTGTGAGCCTCATGACCATCCGCAAAGACTTCGCTCAGGCAATAGAAAAAAAGGGTGAGACGCCACCGCGTATGTCAGGGCGTTGGTTTAAACATTATGTACCTGTACTTTGGATGACCGGGACATTTGCTGTCGGTATTTTGCTTGGCACTATAAGCTGGCAAACCGTTCCCGATAAGGATTTTTACGATCGCTACACGCTGGTTGAAACAACGCAGGGTTGTCATTTTTTCTCGCGGAATGAAGATATCGAAAGCGGTAGCCGCTTTGCAAGCTATAAGTCAATGATTCTAAAAACCGGTATGGATTGTCAGAAATACCCATGGGTCTATTTCCCTTCCAGTAGTCGCACCCCTGCGGTTACGGCATTGATTTGTCAGCAACCTTATAAAACGCGCGGTGATACAGGCTGCGTGACGCTTTTTTTCCGCGGGGTGACACATGGGTAAAAAGGCACTGATGTTAGCCTGCCTGACGCTACTGTTTCTGGGAGTAGGGCTTGGGCATCTTTTTCATTTATATACGGAAAAGAACCGGGATCCAGAGAAATGTACGGCGCCTGTGATTGTGTTTTATAACAACACTCAGGCTAACCTGACGCTGGACTTTATGTATTCGCTGAAAAAACGCACTGGAGTGGTTTCCATCAGCGGAACGTATTACGTCGATAATAAAATGAGCGGCGTGATCCGCCGTGATGTTTCCTATGTATGGAGTGAAAATAAAGACAGCACCCATTTTATATCGACGGATATCAACAAAGTCACGCGTGACGAAACACTGTCCGATGCGGTTATCGAGACGGTTTTACCCGATTTTTATGTCTATCCAGGGAAAAGCATCAGTTACACCATCCTGACTCAGGGCCATCGTGGCTTTATGTTCACCATCGGGAAACGCCCGATATTTTTCTGTACACATTAAGCTGTTTTGGGAGCCGTTCATGGAACGTATCAGCCAAATGAAAGCGCTTCCGGGTAAAAGCCGCTGAAGATCAGCGGCTCTGTTGTTACCTGAATCAAAAACTGTATTTAACCCCCAGTAGGCCTTGGGTATTACTATAGCCCTGGTCACCTACCTGCTGCGCCACGTTACCCCATACGTTCAGGCGCGGGGTAATTTGTCCTTCAATACCCACTTTCAGTTCACCAATATTTTTCGTACCACGCATATCGCTGCTGACATCGTCCATCTTCACGCTGGCAGGCTGCGTATTATGGATCCAGTTCGCTTCCACGAATGGCTGGAACTCTCGAGATTTATCGTTATCAATAGCATTGTGGCCGTTAATATAGGCTTTTACGCCCATGCGGGTTAGCAGATTACCGGCGGTATCATCCTTGACGAGGGTACCATTGGCTTCGCGATTGTCGTCAGCCTGCACGCCCATCCATACCACCTGCGCTTTGGGCTGCAACCAGTAGCTTTGATGCGCGCTTTCACCTAACCTGAAGCTGTAACCGGCTTCAACCGAGGCGGTAATTCCTTTGGATTTATATTTCTCAGCGGCCTGATCCTGACCCATGACCTTGTTATCAAACCAGTTGTACAGCATCCAGGTATCCACATAAGCCCCAGACCGATCGATATTGTTAGCATACCAGGTGCCGTAAAGGCCGACGCTGTAACCGGTGACTTGACCACGGGAATGATAGTCACTCACGGAAGACTGCGTGCGGTTCTGGCTGTTGGCATAACCTGCCATTGCACCAATATGCCAACGGTCAAGACCGTCAGTGCTCCACTGTGCCAGATCGCCTCCCAGTTGTAACACATAGCTGTTGATGCGGGTTTTTAGCTGCCCGCTGCCATCGTTGAAGCGAGTATGGGCGCCGACGTTACGCATCCACAGGCTGGTGACCTTCTTCTCACCCGTCAGCATGTCGGTGTACTGGGTTTCACCCAGACGGTCATGGAGACGCGTCATGAACAGCGTATTTGCCGCATAGTTGTTGGCAAGATAGCTGCCCACTTCCGGACGGAACTGATGTTCTGTTATCGGCGGTGTGTCAGATTGCCCTATGTCAGGAATTGTCGGATCAGGGATGACCGGGTCTACTGGCTCAGGGTCTACTGGCTCAGGGTCCACCGGATCGGGAATCACAGGGTCAGGGATAACCGGGTCTACTGGATCAGGGTCCACCGGATCGGGAACGACAGGGTCAGGGATAACAGGGTCTACTGGATCAGGAATAATCGGTTCGTCCGGCTCAATGTAGCTGGTCAGATACCAGTTTTTACCTTTCTGCACCACGTTGTAGTCATAGGCTCCGGCAACAATACGGCTTGCTTTTTCGAAAGTACCGTTGGAATTGCCAGCAACGTTAACAATTTCAATACCTTCAATGGTTTGCGCCCCGGCTCCTCCAATATTATTTACTGCAACAAATGTGTTGCCTGAAGTATTGCCGAGAACCTGCAGCCTGTCCGTTTCGGAATCATCATCGTTGAGCACAGTATTAAAGACCAGCTTACCGCCGTTGCCTACATAATCTTCATTGATGGTGAGCGTTTGCCATGGCTCGCCATCTTCATGGCTGAAGTTAATGGTTGCGCCACTATTCAGCGTCAGGTCAGTGAGCGTTGAGCTGCTGGTCATATTCCAGGTCGCATCGCTCATTTGTACAGAGATAACGCCTGTGCCCGCCGTAGCGCTGGTGATGTACGACGCCCCGTCCCATCGCGAGTTGTCCGTCATATTGAGCTTAATCGTACTGTTCTGCTGCGGTAGCGTACCGCTGGCAGCGGTGGCGCCAGCAGCACGAAGATCACCGTCGATGACGAAACGACCTCCTGAAGAACCGTCAACAATGCCGCCAGTTTCCGTGCTGATGGCGTAACTTTCGCTACTGTTATCGCCCGCCATAGTAATAGCCGCACCGCCTGCCAGATTAATGGCGCCTCGGGAGAGGGCGTATAAACCGGCAGGGGCTTTACTATAGGATGCAGCCTTACTGGCGCTGTTAACGCTAATAGTGGCATTCTCTCCCAAATTAACGGTAGCGTTAGTTGCATATACCGCGTGTGCGCTGGCACCGTTCACCGTAATAGTAGCGTTGTTGCCAAGCTCGGTTCTGGAGGAGGATGCTGCGTAAATCCCCGTTGAGGATGCGCCGGAGGTTTCGATGGTTGCATCGTCACCCAGACGAATCAACGAACCGCTTTGTCCGGTACGCAGCCCCTCCGAACTGTCGCCGGTAGTAACAATATGTGCACGATTGCCGACGACAATCGTATTTTTGGCACGTGACGCATCCCGCATGGCGTTAGCTGTAATTCCACGTCCCTGGCTACCTGTTGTTTTGATATACAGATCGTCGCCGACGTAAATATTGGCCGATCCGGTCCAACCCTGGCCCAGTGAGTTATATCCGGCGTTAATACCGTCACCATCCTGACCATCCACGTAGATGTTGGTACGGTCACCGGTAATAATAAATACCGGGTTATCCGGAGTATTTGCGCCGTGAGTACGGATGCCATCGACGTCTCTACCATTATTCGCGGCATTCGCCGACTGCGTCCGAATGGTCAGGTCGTTGCCAAAAATCACGCCCGGACTTCCCGTCCCGCTGTTTTGAATAACCGTGACAGTGTGTTCAAACGCCTCCGCGCCCGGCCCATTAAGCGTGAGGCCATTGCCATAAACCGGGATGGTGCCGGTGTTCCACTGATAAACGTAGTTGGGCATGGTACCGACTTTGGTGAAACCGGTACTGGCCTGAGCGGGAATAATAGCCTGTAATTCCGGCGGCAACTGACTAACCAGCCCACTGGATGGCAGACTATCAACGTCGACCCAGGCCGCCTGGGAGGGAAATACCATAGAGGCTAACGCTGCTGATACCGCTATGGCGATGAATGAGTAATTTTGGGGAGTTGGCATTCTGCCTCCTGCATTATGGCGTAAAGCGTCTTCCACATCGCAATAATATGGAAATAATAAAAATGGAAACGGTTCTATAAAATATTTGATATTATTTTATGAATGCTATGCCCTAGCTTATTTTCAAGCCGCAGCTTATGCACATAAAGTTTCTTAATATCAATATTGTCAATATTTACAATCTGCTGAATACTTATTCCTGATACAAAGCGCTTCAGTAATATAAATTCCGTATAGTTAAGCGTTCGTCCACGTTTACTGTTGGCGAGCCGACCAGTAAACAAGCGGTGCATCTTTTGCTGTTGCACAATATCATCGTCATCGGAATAAATAATTCCTTGTATTTTATTGCTTTTCAAAATCCAGTAATTAGCCAGCGGAGTTAAACTTCTGTCAGAAATCAGGACAATATGCATGCCACTATCTGCCAGACTGTCAGCCCATTGCAGATCGGTAAATCGTCGAAGATTCGGGAAAGAAAAATCAACAAAGATAAAACCGCTGGATAAATGGTTGTGTCTATCAAGCAATAACTTTTCAATAAACCCTTTTTTCAGGAAAGCATTACCATCTGGCCAGATGGAAAATGCCGCATTATGGCAGTATTGCACCCGTACTGCGCTGTCAGGGAATAATTGACAGGATAAATCGCAACTAATGCAATGGACAATTTGTGAAGGCTTTCTCATCATCCTGAACGACTCCCGTCGATGTTTCTATTAATATTTCATTGGTAAATAAATGTGTCAATCCAGATAATATACCGTGCTACGGCTGTCAAAAGTCGCGAATTATTGTCAGTGTCATAAACTCCTGGAAAGACCTAAAATACAGCTTTAAGGAACCATGACAGATCCGACAGTCGTAATACATCATTTCGGATTCGTATTTCACCCATTGGGATTTTTATACAAAATCTCCAATATCATAAAAAACCTTAAAACAGCACTATTTGCTAAATCATGAGAGTGATAAATAACGGTTCTCAATACCATCTGTCTGCTGCCTTAGTCACTATCGGGGTGATGTGATGAAATATAAAAGTAATTCCTGTAAACCTGTAATGAATTCTTATTATTAAAACCTAATTTAAGATTTTTCTTTTATTTCCTTGTTATTCAATGACTTAATGGTGGTATTTGTGCTCTCATCAACTTCTTATATACAAATTTAAGACTCTTTTATAGAGACGCATGTAAACTTTAAGGAGGTGTAATGCTAATGCCATGAGAAAATCTTGTAACTTAACGCTGGGAGTCATACCTTGCCAATAAGTCGATCTGACTTAATTCTGATCGTGACAGTCTGAGCAACCGACAGACTTATCGGTCGAGGCAACTTCAGCCTCTGGCTTCTCTTTTCAATTGCTCATCTGATGAAAACTCTTTCCCGGAGCACATTAGTGAGAAACAGGATGTGGTCAAACCTAATGTCTATAGATGTCGTCAGTCACTTCACAAATATCCGCCTCCTGGCAGATATCTTTAACCGCTCGTCCAGCTTCGACCAACTTAATTACGGCGATGTTCTGATGCTCAGTGAGACGGGCTTTACGCATAGAGATTCCTTCGTCAGCAGATCGATGACGTGATCTCTAAATGTGAATAGCACGATTATGTGGAGCAATATGAGCACATGGTATAAGAATGTATACGGATATATTACTACTGAAATATAATAATGGGAGGGGTTAAGAATAAACAGAACGTATGGGAGAGAAAGGGTATAAAGATAAAATGCTTGCAGTATCTAATAGATAACAATGAAAAATCAGGTAACTGAGAAACTATTCAGTGTTTAGGTTGATGTGATATTAAGTCATTCAGCCGCTACAGCACATTATCAGGATAATTTCGTCTGGATAAAACGGAGGAATGAATCGCCACAGGTTTAACAGACACCGCTGAGTCATTTAAGATGACTTAAAGAGAAGAGCCCATGAGCGGTAAATGTTATCCCGAAGCGTTTAAAATTAAAGCGGTAAAACAGATTATTGAGCGCGGCCATTCTGTTTCCAGCGTCGCAACACGTCTTGATATTACTACCCATAGTCTTTACGCCTGGATAAAGCCGCCACATTCACGACGGCATCATGTTGACCTGAATCTGACGGGGCATACAGGCAGTTCTGGCTAGAATCGGGCTGTGTTTATGGCTATCGCAAGATCTGTCTCGATCTGCGGGATATCAGGAACAATGCGGTGTAAGCAAAGTCTGGTGGTTGATGCAACGTGTGGGGATAAAGGCTCGGGTCGGATACCGAAGTCCACGGGCGCGTGGCAATTCATTTTATTTAGTTCAGAAGAGGCTAATTGGCGGAAGATCACAGGAGTCGAACCTGCCCGGGACCGCTGGCGGCCCCAACTGGATTTGAAGTCCAGCCGCCTCACCGGAGACGACGATCTTCCGCGCCTCGATTGCTACATGGAGGCGCGCGCATTATAGCTACTTCCTGGCGTTTCCACATCCCCTCCCGTGCTTTTTTAACTTCCCTTTCCTTCTGCCATGATCGGTTTCATATAAACCCCCATAAAATCCATTAGTTACATTTCATCACACTTTTTGGCGCTACCCTGATCACAGAAAACAAGAATCGTAATTTGATAACCAAATAACGGAATATTCACGCTCGCAGGGAAGGTTTACAAAAACTGTAACCGGTATCAGTGAGCGTTGTAAGCGTTAAGGATGCGTAATGAAAAGTGAGATTCTCTCCGTTAAGGAGAAGATTGGCTATGGTATGGGCGATGCCGCGAGCCACATCATCTTTGATAACGTCATGTTATATATGATGTTCTTCTATACCGATATTTTCGGCATTCCCGCTGGTTTTGTTGGCACCATGTTTTTACTGGCGCGTGCGCTTGATGCCATCTCCGACCCTTGCATGGGCCTGCTGGCCGACCGCACCCGCTCTCGCTGGGGCAAATTCCGACCCTGGGTGCTGTTTGGCGCGTTGCCGTTTGGTATCGTTTGTGTGCTGGCTTATAGCACGCCGGATCTCAGTCTGAACGGCAAAATGATTTATGCCGCCATCACCTACACGTTGCTCACCCTTCTGTACACTGTGGTCAACATCCCTTACTGCGCGTTGGGGGGTGTAATAACCAATGACCCAACGCAGCGTATCTCCCTGCAATCCTGGCGCTTTGTGCTGGCAACGGCGGGCGGAATGCTTTCTACCGTACTGATGATGCCTCTGGTGAAACTGATTGGCGGCGAGAATAAGGCGCTGGGCTTCCAGGGGGGTATCGCGGTGCTCTCGGTGGTGGCGTTCCTGATGCTGGCGTTCTGCTTCTTTATCACCAAAGAGCGCGTTGAAGCGCCTGCTACCCATACCTCCATGCGTGAAGACCTGCGTGATATCTGGCACAACGACCAGTGGCGCATAGTCGGCCTGCTCACCATCCTGAATATTCTGGCGGTATGCGTGCGCGGCGGGGCGATGATGTATTACGTCACCTGGATATTGGGCAAACCGGGCGTGTTTGTCGCCTTCCTCACCACCTATTGCGTCGGCAACCTGATTGGCTCGGCGCTGGCAAAACCGTTGACCGACTGGAAATGCAAAGTGAGCGTTTTCTGGTGGACCAATGCTTTACTCGCAGTAATCAGCGTGGCGATGTTCTTCGTACCGATGCACGCCACGATCGCTATGTTCGTCTTTATCTTCGTGATTGGCGTGTTGCACCAGTTAGTCACGCCTATCCAGTGGGTGATGATGTCTGACACCGTCGACTATGGCGAATGGTGTAACGGCAAACGCCTGACGGGGATCAGTTTTGCCGGCACGTTGTTCGTGCTGAAACTGGGTCTTGCCCTCGGCGGGGCGCTGATTGGCTGGATGCTGGCAGGCGGCGGTTACGACGCGGCGGCGAAAACGCAAAACAGCGCCACGATCAGCATCATCATCGCTCTGTTCACTATCGTCCCGGCCATCTGTTATCTGCTGAGCGCCGCGATCGCTAAACGCTACTACACCCTGAAAAGCCCGTTCCTGAAAACCATTCTGGAACAACTGGCGCAGGGCGCACACCGCAACGAACAAGAATTTACCCATAAAGAATTGCAAAACTAAAGGAACAGACTATGAAAATTAGCGACGGAAACTGGCTGATCCAGCCTGGCCTTAATTTGATTCACCCGGTTCAGGTGTTCGACGTTGAACAGCACGGGAATGAGATGGTGATCTATGCCGCGCCGCGCGATGTCCGCGAACGAACCTGGCAACTGGATACCCCGTTGTTTACCCTACGCTTTTTCTCGCCGCAGGACGGAGTGATAGGTGTACGGATGGAACACTTCCAGGGCGCTTTGGATAACGGCCCACATTACCCACTCAATGTCTTGCAAGATATCAACGTGGAGATGCGGAACAACGCCGAATTTGCCGAACTCAAGAGCGGCAGCCTGAGCGTGCGCGTCACCAAAGGCGAGCTCTGGTCTCTGGATTTTCTGCGCAACGGTGTACGTATCACCGGTAGCCAGTTGAAAAATAACGGCTATGTGCAGGACACCAACAGCGGGCGCAACTACATGTTCGAGCGTCTGGATCTCGGCGTGGGCGAAACCGTCTACGGGCTTGGCGAGCGCTTTACCGCGCTGGTGCGTAACGGTCAGACGGTGGAGACCTGGAACCGCGACGGCGGCACCAGCACCGAGCAATCGTACAAGAATATCCCGTTCTATATCACCAACCGTGGCTACGGTGTGCTGGTGAATCATCCGCAGTGCGTGTCGTTTGAAATTGGCTCCGAGAAAGTCTCCAAAGTTCAGTTCAGCGTCGAGAGCGAGTATCTGGAATACTTCGTCATCGACGGCCCGACCCCGAAAGACGTGCTGAACCGCTATACCCAGTTTACGGGTCGTCCGGCGCTGCCGCCTGCCTGGTCGTTTGGCCTGTGGCTGACCACCTCATTCACCACCAACTACGACGAAGCGACCGTTAACAGCTTTATCGACGGTATGGCCGAGCGCAATCTGCCGCTGCACGTCTTCCACTTCGACTGTTTCTGGATGAAAGCTTTTCAGTGGTGCGATTTTGAATGGGACCCGGTGACTTTCCCCGATCCGAAAGGGATGATTCGCCGCCTGAAAGCGAAAGGGCTGAAAGTCTGCGTGTGGATTAACCCCTACATCGGCCAGAAATCCCCGGTCTTCCAGGAGCTGAAAGAGAAAGGATATTTGCTAAAACGCCCGGACGGCTCCTTGTGGCAGTGGGATAAATGGCAGCCGGGACTGGCGATTTACGACTTCACCAACCCGCAAGCCTGCGAATGGTATGCCGACAAGCTGAAGGGCCTGGTGGAGATGGGAGTGGACTGCTTCAAAACTGACTTCGGCGAACGCATTCCAACGGATGTGCAGTGGTTTGATGGTTCAGATCCACAGAAAATGCACAACCATTATGCCTACATCTACAACGAACTGGTGTGGAACGTGCTGAAAGAGACCGTGGGCGTTGAAGAGGCGGTGCTGTTCGCCCGTTCCGCCTCGGTGGGCGCGCAACAGTTCCCGGTGCACTGGGGCGGCGACTGCTACGCCAACTACGAATCGATGGCGGAAAGCCTGCGCGGCGGGCTGTCCATCGGCCTGTCAGGGTTTGGCTTCTGGAGTCATGATATTGGCGGATTCGAGAATACCGCGCCGGCGCATGTCTACAAGCGTTGGTGCGCATTCGGCTTGCTCTCCAGCCACAGCCGCCTGCACGGTAGCAAATCCTACCGGGTTCCGTGGGCCTATGACGACGAGTCCTGTGACGTGGTGCGCTTCTTCACCGAACAGAAGTGCCGGATGATGCCGTATCTGTATCGGGAAGCGGCGCGTGCCAACGAAGCCGGTACGCCAATGATGCGGGCGATGATGCTGGAGTTCCCGGACGATCCGGCGTGTGATTATCTTGATCGCCAGTACATGCTGGGAGATGCGGTCATGGTAGCGCCGGTATTTAGTGAAGCGGGCGACGTGGAGTTCTACCTGCCAGAAGGCCGCTGGACGCACCTGTGGCGCAACGATGAAGTGCAGGGCAGCCGCTGGCATAAACAGCAGCATGACTTCCTGAGTCTGCCAGTGTACGTGCGTGACAATACACTACTGGCGCTGGGCAACAATAGCCAGAAGCCCGATTACGCCTGGCATGAGGGTACGGCCTTCCAGTTATTCCATCTGGATGACGGTTGCGAAGCGGTCTGCGAAGTCCCTGCTACGGATGGTTCGACAATCTTTACGCTGCAGGCGAAACGCACAGGCAATACCATTACGGTGAGCGGCGAAGGCGAGGCGCGCAACTGGACGCTGTGTCTGCGTAATATTACGCAGATTAGCGGTACCAAATGCGGTTCATATGCGGGAAGTGAACTGGGCGTAGTGGTCACCCCGCAGGGAAATGAAGTGGTAATTACGCTTTAAATCTGAATCGCCGGATGGCGCCGTGAGCTGCGCTTATCCGGCCTACAAATGAGCAAGAACCGTAAGCCCGGTAAGCGCCACCGCCACCGGGCAAGCCCTCAATTACAGCGCTGGCTCCGTTGACGTCACTTCCCCGCCGGACACCACGCCCGCTTGCATCGTCTGCGTTATCTGCTGCTTTTGTGCGTTGACCGCGTGTAATTGCCCGTTTACCGTCGGTTTCAACGGCGCATCGGCCTGAATATTGCCGCTGGCCGTGAGCTGAATATTGCCATCGCCAGCAATCGGTAATGCCGGCCAGCCCCACTGCTGTAGCACATCCATTGGTACGCCGCGTCCGTTCAGGCTGATTTGCGTCTGACGCTGCGGCAGTTGCGATACGCTGGCAGTGGCTTCCAGTATCCCTTTTCCAGTAAACGCGCTCAGATCGCTGATGTTGACCGTGCTGGCATTAGCCGTCAACGACAGCGACGGGCGGCGCACGTCCACACGGTTAAAGGTTGCCGCTGCGGCGTTGAGGGTCGCATTGCCGCTCCAGACGCCCCATTGATGATGTTGTACCAGCTCCAGGTTTGCGCCGTAGCCGTCCAGGGCGGTGATTTGCCACGGGAAGGCCGGGTCGATATCAATCACCAGATTGCGGCTGGCGCTGAATTTTTTCAGCGTCAGGCTGTTCAACCAGTCGGGCAGCGGCTTCATCCATAACTGCTTCCAGTTTTCCGGCAGCGTATACTCCAGCCCGGCGATAGCGGTATCGTCCAGAATAAGCGCTTTGCCTTCGCGTAACCAGGCGCCGGAAGTTCTGACCATACCGCCTTCCCAGCGGGTGGTGAACTGGCGTAGCGCAACGCCCTGTGGTGAAAATTCGGCGTTCAGGATTGGATCGAGCAAGTGCAGTGAGCCGTAAATAAACTCGCTGGCGTTCATCGATAATTTACCTTCCTGACTTTGCCAGTCTTCTTTGCGCAGAGTCAGATTGCGCAAACTCAGGTCAAGATCGGTGACTGCCCAGTCTGGTCCTTGCAGGCTGGAGTCCGTCACTTCAAGACGACCAATCTGCAAAGATGGAACCGTAGTCAGCGGCGCGAAAAACTCGCTCAGGGATTTATCGCTTTGTAACCGAATATCATTCAGCCGCAGATTTTCAACGACCCAACTACCATCAGCGTTACGTCGGGCGACGCCGGTTAACGCTCCGCGCGCCATATCGGCGCCGACGGTGTTTAACATCACCTGATTATGGTCGATACTGCCTTCAATAAGCACATTAGTGGCGGGAACGTCGTTTAACGTCAGCGAACCGGCGCTCAGTTGGATCTGGGCTTTATTGCCTAATACCCGACCGGCTTCGGGGCGCCAGGGCATAACGCCGCCGTTAACGCGCTGGGCGCTCAACCGCCATTCGCTGCCGGGACTATTGAGCGCCATATTGCGAAGTTGCAGGCGGTCGGCCTCAAACGGGAAAGGGGCGGTTTGCACTGAAATATTCAGCGTGCCGTCCTGTAACAGGATCGTGTCGACATGCAGCGGCGCGGTTAACTGGCGAATGCTCAGACCGATATCTACGGTTTTCGCGACCAGGGTAGCAGGCTGACCATCACGACCAAAGGTCACATTCTCCAGTAAAAGATGGGATGGGGCGGAAAAACGATGATCCATCACGTCGAATGTGAGGTGATAACCGCTGTTCTCTGATACCCAGTTGCTGACATGATCTGCGCCCCAGCGCGTTTGCAGCAGAAAATAAAAGCCGAAAATCACCACTAAACAGGCGATCAGCACGTAGAGAAGCAACCTCCCAATCAATTTCATGGTCTTCCATCCCGTGAAATGCACATAGGGGATTTATGCACGATTTGCGTGCAATCCTCAAGACAGGAATGGTGAAAGAGCGTTACAGCAGCGGCGAATCGTGTCGCCGCCGCAGGGTTTTTACGGTTTTTCCGGCGGGAGAATCAGGTTCAGCACGATAGCCGTGATGCCGCCAGCGGCAATTCCGGATGAGAGCAGATTTTTCACCCATTCCGGCGCGAACTGCAGGATCTGCGGCTGTTGCGAGACGCCAAGACCCACGGCCAGCGACAGGGCGATAATCAGAATCGCGCGGCGGTTCAGTGGCTCACGCGAGACAATACGCACCCCGGAGGCGGCAATGGTGCCGAACATCACCAACGTGGCGCCGCCGAGCACCGGTTCCGGGATATGCTGCACAAAACCGCTTACCGCCGGGAACAGGCCGAGTACAATCAGCATCAGCGCGACGACAAATCCCACATAGCGACTGGCGACGCCGGTCAACTGAATTACGCCGTTGTTCTGACCGAAACAGGAATTCGGGAACGTATTAAATACCGCTGAAACAAATGAGTTCAGGCCGTTAGCCAGTACGCCGCCCTTTAGCCGTTTCATGTACAAGGGGCCGGATACCGGCTGCTCGGAGACATCAGAGGTGGCGGTGATGTCGCCGATGGTCTCCAGCGACGTAATCATAAAGACCAGCATCAACGGCAGTAACAGGTTCCAGTCAATGCCCAGACCATAATACAGCGGGGTCGGCACCATCAGGATATCCTGTGAGACTGGCGCGTTATTCTCAGGCAACATGCCCATAAACCAGGCCAAAAGATAGCCTGCCGCCATGGCAATAACCAAAGAAGCCACGCGCAGGTAGGGATTACGCTGCCGATTCAGCAGGATAATAATGGCCAGGACGACGCCGGCCAGCAGCAGGTTTTTCGGTGCGCCAAAGGTGTTGTCGCTCATGGCGGCATAGCCGCCGCCGATGGAGGTTAGCCCCACCTGAATCAGCGACAGGCCAATAATCATCACCACGACGCCGGAGACTAACGGCGTGATAATCCGGCGCGCCAGATGTAGAATGCGAGAAAGCACCATCTCGGTGCAGCTTGCCAGCATCAGCGTGCCGAACAGCGCCGCCATCATCGTCGGGACGTCCGCGCCGCCGGTTTTCAGCGCGGTACCGCCCATAATCAGCGGGGCGACAAAGTTAAAACTGGTTCCCTGGATGGATAACAGCCCCGATCCTACCGGCCCCCATGCTTTGATTTGAATAATAGAGGCTACGCCGGAGGCGAACAGCGACATGCTGATAATGTGCTGCGTATCCTGCGCCGGTAAACCCAACGCCTGGCAGATTAACAGCGCTGGCGTGATTACCGCGACAAACATGGCCAGCAGATGCTGACAAGCGGCAAAAAGGGTTTGAGGGAGCGGCGGGCGATCTTCAAGACGGTAAATTAATTCGCTGTTTTGCGTCTGCGCAACCGGTTGCGCATCTGCCGGCTCGATGGTGTTAACGGACATCAGGGACATTCTCGTGGTGGAAAAGCGGTGATTTTATCTGACCAGGTGGTAAAAGCAAACGATTGCGAGCGAATATTCTTAATATTTAAAAAAGATAAATGCACCTTTTTATATAACTTTTTGCCTTTTTCTGCTTAAAATCCATGCCGAAGACTCGCAAAGAGCTAAAAAACTGACTCAGGAAATGATTTGTGCGCACATGTCACAGCGCACTACAGGAGCTTTAAATGTTTGAACTCGATACCTTATCGACCCTTGTCGCCGCCACGCTGGTGCTGCTACTGGGTCGCAAGCTGGTCCAGTCTGTCTCCTTACTGAAGAAATATACGATTCCGGAGCCGGTGGCGGGGGGGTTACTGGTCGCGGTTGCTCTGCTGGTACTGAAAAAAAGCGTCGGTTGGGAGGTCAACTTTGATATGACCCTGCGCGATCCGTTGATGCTGGCGTTTTTCGCGACGATCGGCCTTAACGCTAACCTTGCCAGCCTGCGCAAGGGGGGACGCGTTGTTGGCGTCTTCCTGGTCGTCGTGGTCGGATTACTGCTGATGCAGAATGCCATCGGTATCGGCATGGCGAGTCTGTTGGGGCTGGACCCGTTAATGGGGCTGATTGCCGGGTCAATTACGCTGTCCGGCGGACACGGTACCGGCGCGGCGTGGAGTAAACTGTTTGTCGAACGTTATGGTTTTGCCAATGCCACCGAAGTTGCGATGGCATGTGCAACCTTTGGCCTGGTGCTGGGCGGGTTGATTGGCGGCCCGGTAGCGCGTTATCTGGTGAAACACTCCACCACGCCGGATGGAATGCCTGACGATCAGGCCGTGCCGACAGCCTTTGAAAAGCCGGATGTGGGTCGTATGATCACCTCTCTGGTGCTAATCGAAACTATCGCCCTGATTGCTATCTGTCTGACCGTGGGCAAAATCGTAGCGCAGCTACTGGCGGGAACGGTGCTTGAACTGCCGGTCTTCGTTTGTGTGCTATTTGTTGGGGTGATCCTCAGCAATGGCCTGGCGCTGGTGGGTTTTTATCGCGTATTTGAGCGTGCTGTTTCGGTGCTGGGGAACGTGAGTTTGTCACTGTTCCTGGCAATGGCGCTGATGAGCCTGAAGCTGTGGGAACTGGCGTCGCTGGCGCTGCCGATGCTGGCGATTCTGGTGGTACAGACCATCTTCATGGCGCTGTACGCGATCTTCGTCACCTGGCGCATGATGGGGAAAAACTACGATGCGGCGGTGCTGGCGGCGGGTCACTGCGGTTTTGGCCTGGGCGCAACGCCGACCGCCATTGCTAATATGCAGGCGATTACCGACCGTTTTGGTCCCTCGCATATGGCGTTCCTGGTGGTGCCGATGGTCGGCGCGTTCTTTATCGATATCGTCAATGCTTTGGTGATCAAGCTGTACCTGATGCTGCCAATGTTTGCCGGATAAAGATGAACAAACGTTGCCGTCAACCTGAAACCCTGCGTGAACGCTGTCGTCATATTTTTGGCGATGAGCCGCCGGTTCTTAACGTATGGGAAGCGGAGTTTGACTATGCCGATGCTGAGTTGCAGGCGCTGGCGGCGACGGACTGGCGGCAGATTACCGATTGGCATCTGAGCGTTTATTATGTGCTGAATCTGGTTTACCACGAGCCGATGCAGCCGGAATTGTTTCGTTATCTGTTTCCTCTGTGCCTTGCCTGTTGGCGCGAAACGCTGTTAACCCATGGCTATGGCGATCACTTCGAGGAGTCTTTCCTGCGCGCGTTACGGCGGCCTTATCTCTGGCGGGAAATGATGGATGCCGCTCAGCGCCAGCAGGTACGGCATTTTTTGCTGGAGACCATGCTGGCGCGAATCAATCACGAGCGCGGTTTCAATTCTCCGCTGACCTGGCTGGATACCTTCAATGTTCTCGGTGGCATTGCGCCGTTTATCCGTTCGCTCTGGAATCAGTGGTGGTTACTGGATACGCCGGGTAAAGCGGTATGCGCGTTGCAGTACGCCGCACATTTAATTTATCCGGTAGAGGTTAACCCGCTTTGGCCAGAAGGCTCGTGGCAGTGGCAACCGCCATTAGGTGCGACGGAAGAACCGTGGTTGGAAAATAATCTGGCGTTTTTAACCCGGCAGTTAACGTCGGAGATGATCCTCGACGGGGTGCAGAAGGCGGCGGCAATGCTGCGGGACGAGCCGGAGAGTGCGATGGCAACGCGTATCTCGCGCGATGCCCTGGCAGCCCAGGACGTTATCGCTATCCAGATTGAGGATCTTCTGTCGGCTCTGTCGCGCGGCGAATAGGATTAGGCGTTGGAATAACGTTCGGTTTCCGGCATCCAGCGCTCAATCAGCGCTTGTGCCTGCTGCGGATAACGTTCGTGAATATGACGGGCAATACGCTGAACTTCGGGGATCATGGCTTGATCGCGCAGCAAATCAGCTACTTTAAATTCGGCGTTACCCGTCTGGCGCGTGCCCAGTAATTCCCCCGGGCCGCGAATCTCTAAATCTTTTTGTGCAATCACAAAGCCGTCGTTGCTGTCGCGCAATACCTGTAAACGCTTCTGCGCCGTTTTCGACAACGGTGATTTATAGAGCAGCACGCAGTGCGACGCGACCGCGCCACGGCCAACGCGTCCTCTGAGCTGGTGCAGCTGCGCCAGGCCCAGCCGCTCGGGGTTTTCAATAATCATCAGGCTGGCGTTAGGAACATCGACCCCCACCTCAATCACCGTAGTGGCGACCAGCAGATGCAGTTCACCCTGCTTAAAGGCCTGCATCACCGCCTGTTTTTCGGCGGGCTTCATGCGGCCGTGTACCAGGCCAATATTCAACTCCGGTAACGCCAGCTTGAGTTCCTCCCAGGTGGCCTCCGCCGCCTGCGCTTCCAGCAGGTCAGACTCTTCAATCAGCGTACAGACCCAGTAGGCCTGACGGCCTTCGGTTGTGCAGGCGTTGCGCACACGATCAATGATTTCATGGCGACGGGTATCCGGAATAGCAACGGTAGTGACAGGGGTACGGCCCGGCGGGAGCTCGTCAATCACCGAGGTATCGAGATCGGCGTAGGCAGTCATCGCCAGGGTGCGCGGAATGGGCGTTGCGGTCATAATCAACTGATGCGGATGAAAGCCCTGCTGCTGGCCTTTTTCCCACAATGCCAGCCGCTGGTGGACGCCAAAGCGGTGCTGCTCATCGATAATAACCAGCGCCAGGCCGTTGAACTGCACCTGTTCCTGAAAGATAGCGTGGGTGCCGACAATCATCTGCACCTGACCGCTGGCAATAGCCTCTTGCTGCGCCTGACGCGCTTTACCTTTTTGCTTACCGGCCAGCCAACCCACTTCAACGCCCAACGGTTCGAACCAGTTGCGGAAATTATTTGCGTGCTGTTCAGCCAGCAATTCGGTCGGCGCCATCAGCGCCACCTGCTTACCGTGGGCAATAGCGCGCAAGGCGGCAAGCGCCGCAACCAGCGTTTTCCCTGAGCCGACGTCGCCCTGAACCAGACGCATCATCGGCACATCGAGCGCCATATCACGTTCGATCTCTGCTACCACCCGCGCCTGCGCGCTGGTGGGTTTAAACGGCAACGACGCCAGCAGCTTGTCTTTCAATATGTTGTTGGTACTTAGCGGCTGAGCGTGATAACGCTGCGCGCCTGCGCGAAGTGCCAGCATACTGAGATTATGCGCCAGTAGCTCTTCAAGAATAAGCCGCCGCTGCGCCGGGTGTTTGCCGGTTTCTAAATCGGCGAGCTGGAGCGTCGGCGGCGGGCGATGCAAGGTACGTAGCGCCTCCGGCAGGCTCATCATACCCTGCGCCAGTTCCGGCGGCAGTAGTTCGGCAATGGCGCAGGTGTCGAGCAACTCCAGCGCCTGATCGGTAAGCTTGCGCAGTGTCGCTTGCTTCACGCCCTCGGTGGTCGGATAGACGGGGGTGAGCGTTTCCTGAAGTTCCGGCGTGCTGAGATCGCCCTGCAGGCGATATTCCGGATGGATCATCTCTGCGCCATACTTGCCGCGCTTCGCTTCCCCGTAGGCCAGCACACGTCGTCCCGTCGCCAGGCTGTTTTTCATCGCTGCGTTAAAATTGAAAAAGCGCATGGTAAGAATGCCGGAACCGTCGCTAATCTGGCAGGTCATCATCCGACGACCGCCGAAAGTGATATTGCAGTTCAGCACTTCGCCTTCAACGGTGGCGTAGATGCCAGGCAGCAGTTCGCCAATGGGGTAGAGATGGGTGCGGTCTTCGTAACGCAGAGGGAGGTGGAGCAGGAGGTCCTGCACGGTGTGCAGGCCAATTTTCGCCAGTTTACTGCTTTGCGCTGCGCCGACGCCTGTCAGGGAATTGAGCGGAACAGCGTCTAACAAGCGGCCTGACATGGTGATTACCCTGCTGCCTGCATCGTCGCCCACCAGTCAGCATCGGCGTCGATTTCGCCCTGCTGATTGACGCGAGGATAAGGCAGACCTTTACGTTTAGCGACTTTCGCCAGCACCGGATAACCACCCTCAAACAGCAGGCGCTGCTGTTCATCTTCCGGCAACATGCTATTTTCACGCAGATACATGCCCGCGTTCTGCCGCTGGCGCTGGGCTTCATAAAGAATGAGCGCGGAGGCGACGGAAACGTTCAGCGACTGTACCATACCGATCATCGGAATGATGATATCCCGATCCGCCAGGTCTAATGCTTCCTGCGTAATACCGGTTTTCTCCTGACCCATCAGAATACAGGTCGGGCGCGTGTAATCAATCTCGCGAAAGTCTACGGCCTTATCAGAAAGATGGGTTGCCAGAATCTGCATTCCCCGTCCTTTCAAATGGGCTACCGCATCGCCAATGGTACGGTGAGTTTTCACCTGTACCCAACTGTTGCTGCCCGCCGCCGCGGAAGCCATGGTGCGCATCCGGCTACCTGGCCAGATAGCATGGACTTCATGGACGCCAACGGCATCTGCGGTACGAATGATTGCAGAAACGTTATGAGGTTTGTGGACTTGCTCCATGCAGACCGTGAGATCAGGCTGACGCCTGGCGAGCATTTCGCATATACGCGCATAACGTTTTGGATTCATAGCGCTAGTTTCGGTTACGGGTGACTTTAATGACGTCTGGCATCACGCGAATTTTGCGCATGATATTCGCCAGATGTACGCGATCGCGTGCGGTAAGGCGAATAAAGGTACTATAGACGCGACCATCTTTCTCTTCAGTATTCAGGCTTTGAATATTGGAGGTGGTGGTATTAATCGCCGCCGTCAGGTTAGCCAGCGCGCCCTGATGGTTAAACATTTCCACCTTGATTTCGGTAATGAATTCCTGCTCCGTCTCTTTGTCCCATTCGACCGCCATAAATTTCTCTGGCTCTTTCTGGTATCCACGGATATTACGGCAGGATTCATGGTGGATCACCAGTCCTTTACCTGGGCTTACGTGAGCGATGATCGGGTCGCCTGGGATCGGACGACAACACTTCGCAAAGGTGATAAGCACGCCATCCGCGCCTTTAATCGGCAGGTGGCCGTGATTCGATTGCGCAACGGTCGGCACCACGGCTTCGCCTTGCTGCAGATTTTTCGCGACCACTACGCTCATCGCGTTGCCGAGACCGATTTCCGCCAGCAGATCGTCAAGCGTTGCCAGCTTCATACGATCCAATTCGCGCTGAATATTTTCCTGCGGAATTTCCGCCAGCTTACGACTGCCGCCTAAGGCATGGTTAAGCAGACGACGGCCCAGGCTTACGGAGTCATCACGTTTGAGGTTTTTCAGCAACTGACGAATTTTAGCGCGCGCTTTAGAGCTGACGACAAAGTTCAGCCAGGCGGCGTTGGGACGCGCGCCCGGCGCGGTAATAATTTCGACGGTCTGACCGCTGCTAAGCGGCTGCGACAGCGGATAAGGCTGGCGGTCGACACGCGCGCCGACGCAGGCGTGACCGATGTCGGTATGCACTGCATAGGCAAAATCCACCGGCGTAGCGCCAGCGGGCAGTTCGACAATGCGCCCTTCCGGGGTGAAAACGTAAATCTCATCCGGGAAGAGATCGGATTTTACGCTTTCGATAAATTCAAACGAACTACCGGCGCTCTGTTGTAGCTCCAGCAGGCTCTGCATCCAGCGCTGGGCGCGGATCTGCGCCGTGGTGCTGGTCTCACCGTGTTCTTTATACGCCCAGTGCGCCGCGACCCCCATTTCCGCCATCTGATCCATATCTTCGGTACGGATCTGGACTTCAACAGGAACGCCGTGCGGGCCGATCATCGAGGTGTGCAAAGACTGATAGCCGTTCGCTTTGGGAATGGCTATATAGTCTTTCACGCGTCCCGGACGCGGCTTATAGAGACTGTGCATCTGGCCGAGTACGCGATAGCAGGTATCGGAGTCATGAACGATGACGCGAAACGCGTAAATGTCCATGATCGAGTGAAAACGCTGCTCTTTGAGCACCATTTTACAGTAGATCGAGTAAAGATGTTTTTCGCGACCGCTAACGCGACACGGAATTCCCGCCTCTTGCAAGCGTCCTTCGATTTCAGAGAGGATTTTTTGGATCATCTCTTTACGGTTGCCGCGCGCCGCTTTTACCACTTCTTTAATGACGCGGTAACGATTGGGATACAGCGCTTCAAAACCCAGCTCTTCCAGCTCGGTTTTAATGTGATGAATACCTAAACGGTGCGCCAGAGGACTGTAGATTTCCAGCGTTTCACGGGCAATACGACGACGTTTATCCGGGCGTAATGAGCCCAGCGTGCGCATGTTATGGGTACGGTCAGCAAGCTTAATAAGAATGACGCGGATATCCTGCACCATCGCCATAATCATTTTGCGAAAGTTTTCGGCCTGCGCCTCTTTCTTATCGCGGAACTTGAGCTTATCAAGTTTCGACACCCCCTCTACCAGCTCGGCAACGCTTTTACCGAAAAGCTGTTCCATGTCCTGATAGGTGGCGGGGGTATCTTCAATCACGTCATGCAGCAGAGCGGCCATCAGCGTTTCGTAGTCGAGTTTCATCTCGGCCAGAATACAGGCCACCGCTACCGGGTGCGTGATATAGGGTTCACCGCTTGAACGTGTCTGGCCCTCGTGAGCGTCACGTGCAACGAGATACGCCTGCCGAAGACGCTTAATCTGGTCTTCCGGCAGGTAGGTTTGAATCAGTTGATTCAGGCTTTCAAACAGATACAAGGGCGACCCGCTTTGTGATTAACGACGACCTTCAGCAATAGCGGTAACGGCTTGTAATTCAGCGGCTTCCTGCTCTTGCTGTTCCTGGCGCTCGCGGACGTCGAGGATCTGGTTGTTAATCAGACCTTCTTCGATTTCGCGTAGCGCGATAACGGTAGTTTTATCGTTTTCTTCCGGTACCAGCGGATCCTTTCCGCCTACCTGCATCTGACGAGCGCGACGCGCGGCGACCAGTACCAGGTCAAAACGGTTACCAATTTTCTCTACAGCGTCCTGAACAGTTACGCGTGCCATACTTAAAATGCTCCACAGGTGAAGAAATGACTGGGCATGATACTGAAAGTGGGTTCAGTCTGCCAACAATTTGCTGATTAAAGCGTCATGACGCTGCTTTTGGCGGCTCATACGCAGACGTTCAGCGCGAATGATGGTTTTCAAGTCGCTTAACGCGGTATCAAAGTCGTCATTCACAATAAGATAATCATATTCGGCGTAATGGCTCATTTCTGCAACCGCTTGCGCCATTCGTTTGGCAATGACTTCTTCGCTATCTTGCCCGCGGCCGCGTAAACGGCGATCCAATTCGATCTTTGACGGCGGCAAAATAAAAATGCTGCGTGCTTGCGGCATCTTTTCGCGAATTTGCTGGGCGCCCTGCCAGTCGATATCCAGAAAAACATCAACGCCGGTTGCCAGCACTTGCTCAATGGTTTCGCGCGAAGTGCCGTAGTAATTGCCAAACACTTCCGCGTGCTCCAGAAACGCCTCCCTGCCAATCATGGTTTTAAACTCATCATGATTTACAAAGAAATAGTGCTCACCGTGCACTTCACCCGGACGCGGCGCGCGCGTGGTATGTGAAACGGAAACCTGAGTGTCATACAACGGTTGGGTTTTTAATAAAGCCTGAATCAGGCTGGATTTACCCGCGCCACTGGGGGCAGAAACAATATAAAGCGTACCTTGAGCCATGAGTATCTTACGTCTGTGATTATCGAAATAGAGCCTTGATACGGGCTTATTATACACATCGCCGTTATGCGACGTAGTCTTTGTCACACTTTTTGCGCCAGATTATTGCATTTTGCGTCCCTTTTTCCGCTTTTATCGCGTCGTTGCAGCAACCCACCAAAAAATCTGGAAAGCGGCTCGGATGATGCATTTTTACCTGTCGGTTTTTATTCACTAAAGCGCTATACCTGCCGGGCAATGTGCGCAGGAGGTCGTGATGAGATTATGGAAAAGTATGGCGTGGGGAATTTTATTGTGGCATTCGCAGAGTGGGGCGCTTTGCCCGGCCTGGCCGCCAGCAAGGGCCGCTGAAGAAATCGCCCGTTTACAGCAACAGCTCGCTGACTGGAATGACATCTACTGGAAACAAGGGGTTAGCGCGGTTGACGATAGTGTGTACGACCAACTCAGCGCAAGACTGGTTCAGTGGCAACGCTGTGTTGGTCAGGATGTTTCATCTACTCCGGTTTCACCGCCGTTAAACGGTACAACAATGCACCCTGTTGCGCACACGGGCGTACGTAAACTCGCGGACCGACAGGCAGTAGAACAGTGGATGCGCGGGCGCAGCGAGCTTTGGGTACAGCCAAAAGTGGATGGCGTAGCAGTAACGCTGGTTTATCAAAACGGTAAACTGACCAGGGCTATTAGCCGGGGTAACGGACTACAAGGCGAGGACTGGACGCCAAAAATTCGCCTGATCCCCTCTATACCGCAGACAACACAAGGCGCGCTTGCTAACGCGGTGTTGCAGGGCGAAATCTTTCTACAGCGCGAGGGGCATATCCAGCAACGGATGGGCGGGATGAATGCGCGCTCGAAAGTCGCAGGAATGTTAATGCGCCAGGATAACGCCTCCGCGCTAAATTCGTTGGGTATTTTTATTTGGGCGTGGCCGGACGGTCCGGCAAATATGCCCGAAAGATTAAGCCAACTTGCTAAGGCTGGATTCAGTCTGACGAAGAAATATTCCCTGGCGGTAAGAAATGCCAGCGAGGTCGAGCGGGCGCGCCAGTCATGGCTGACGTCAGCGTTGCCCTTTGTGACGGATGGCGTAGTGATACGCATGGCTAAAGAGCCCGCGGCACAATACTGGCGACCCGGGCAGGGCGACTGGCTGGCAGCATGGAAATATCCGCCAGTAGCGCAGGTCGCGCAAGTGAGCGCTATTCAGTTCTCGGTGGGGAAAAGCGGCAAAATTACCGTAGTAGCGTCGCTTGTCCCCGTTATATTGGATGATAAGCGGGTTCAACGGGTCAATATCGGCTCTGTGAAACGTTGGGAAGCGTGGGATATCGCGCCGGGCGATCAGATCCTGGTGAGTCTGGCGGGGCAAGGCATTCCCCGGCTTGATGAGGTCGTCTGGCGGAGTCGTGAGCGGAGTAAGCCTGTACCGCCTGATAGCCATTTCAACTCGCTGACCTGCTTTTACGCGTCGGCAACGTGTCAGGAACAGTTTATCTCCAGGCTGGTATGGCTGGGGTCACGGTCGGCGTTGGGTCTGGACGGAATGGGTGAAGCCAGCTGGCGGGCCTTGCATCAGACGCATCGCTTTGAGCATATCTTCTCCTGGCTTACCCTGACGTCAGCGCAAATAGCCAACACGCCAGGCTTTGCTAAAGGAAAAAGCGAGCAGATATGGCGGCAATTTAACCTGGCGCGCCGGCAGCCGTTTACCCGCTGGATCATGGCGATGGATATCCCCTTAACGCAGGCCGCATTACAGGCCAGCGGCGATCGCTCATGGGAGCAGTTATTAATGCGAACAGAGCAACACTGGCGGCAGTTGCCAGCGACGGGCGAGCGCCGTGCCGGGAGAGTTATCGACTGGCGGGATAATCCGCAGATCAAAACGCTGAGCAGATGGCTGGCTGCTCAGCATATTCCAGGATTTGGGTCTTAGTGCCCTTCATGGCGGTAATAAAATACCGGCAGGCCAAGTTTAAGACGTAGCGCTAATAACCTTGCTGTAAAGCCAAACAGTAGCGTAGAGATAACGACGACATCCGGATTCATGACGTAATGTTGCAGCGCAATATAGAGCACCGCCGAGGCGAACGAAATGCCGGCATATAGCTCTTTTTGAAACACCAGTGGAATGCGTTTGCAGAACATATCGCGGAGCACGCCGCCAAAGACGCCGGTAGTGACGGCGGCTACCACGGCGATAATTGGCCCTTCGCCCATATCAAGGGCTATCTGAGCGCCAATAATAGAGAAAACCACCAACCCCAGCGCGTCAAGTACCAGGAAAAGCTTGCGTAAATAGGGCATGACGGGGGCAACAATGGTGGTCAATACAGCGGCAGTCGCCACAATAATGACATATTCGGGATGCTTCACCCAACCCAGCGGATAGTGACCGAGCAGAATGTCGCGAACCGAGCCTCCACCAATGGCGGTGGCGGTAGCAATAATAATTACGCCGAATGTATCCATGCGACGACGACCCGCAGCGAGTGCGCCCGTCATGGCCTCGGCAGTGATGCCAATTAAATAAAGAACGTGCAACAGCATGATTTCCCCCTAATTTACTGGGGGCGAAGATTAACGATTTGTGCGCTGTATCACGATTGAGATTTTCTAAGGCATTACACGATTAATAAATTTTAGTAATGATTTTAAATTTATGATTAATAATTATTTATTATAAATATCAATAAATTGAAAGCAATTTTTGTGGTTTATTATATGCGAGGTTTTTCTGTTTTGACTTAGATAAATTACCTGAACGGCGCCCTGGACGCGCCGCCAGTGAGTCATTTCATTGTGGCTGCTGTGCGGTAAGTTGTGTGATGAAGCGCTGGCGCGAGCGTTCCACATACTGTTGCAAGCCATTGGAATCAAAGAATGCCTGTGTATCGCCGTTGCGAAGTTGCTGTCGTTTCTCCAGTAGCCCGAAGCGGTCACCTTTGTTGGCAATAAAGATATCAACATGCTGGGCGGCCAGTGTCTTAAAGCTACCCTGAATATCAGTAACCAGGTCAGGGTAATTTTTGTTGTTAATCAGCAGATAGTCGGGCGTGGCGAGACTATCTGCGTAAATTAGCGTCTTGCCGTTGCGAAGCGTTACGCGCCAGGAAGTTGAGCCGGGCAGATGTCCAGGCGTGAATAGTGCTGTCACGGTTATCCCTCCGAGGCTGATGCTTTCCTGGTTGTGGATAATTTTATCAGTGGTGACGGGCGGGAAGGGGAGCGCATCGCCAAGCGCAAAATCCTCTCGTCCACCCCTCGCCATCTGATCGGCGTTGGGTTGGCTGGCGACCAATTGTGCGCCGCTCCACGCTTTCAAACGTGCCATGCCCCCCGCTTGATCCAGCCGCGCATGGCTGTTCAACAGATAGCGCACGTCTGTGAGGCGGAATCCTGCCGCTTCAATATTCGCTTTAATTTGCGGTGCGCTTTCATCCAACCCCGCATCAATAAGAATATGCCCTGCCGGAGTGGTCAGCAGAATAGAAGAGAGATTTTCCGTGCCGACATACCACACGCCTTCTGTGATTTGAAACGGCTTTATAGGCTTAGCCCACGCTTTAAACAGTGATAACGGAGGCGCGGGTGATAACGGTTGTGAAGGATCTAATGCCGCCATGGCAGGAAGTGCTGATGTTGAAAATATACATACAAAGAATAATGCATAGCGATTCATAATGTTCTCCTGATTGAAGCGCCCGCAGTATACCTGGCAGTAATTTAGTCAGGTTCAATAAGAGAGACGTTTAATGAACTTGCTGCAAATGGATATGAACCTGTTAAAAGTACTGTATGTGCTGCTGGAGACGAGCTCTACGGGGAAAACGGCGCAAAAGCTGGCTTTGTCGCCTTCTGCGGTAAGTCATGCGCTAATGAGATTGCGCGATGCGCTAAACGATCCGTTGTTTCGACGGGAAGGGAACCGCCAGATTGCTACGCCTTATGCGCAGGCGCTGCGTGACAAATTGGCGCCTGTGTTTGTTTCGCTTAATGAGGAGCTGTTTGGCGATAAAGAGAACGGCTCCCGTTGTTTTCGGGTGGTACTTCCTCCCGCATTGAACGCGCTGCTTACGCCCGTTCTCGCAGAGAAAGGTCATCTTCATCAGGCGGTGATCGAGTGCCTTCCTTTTGCCCGCCGACCCTGGCGTGATGAACTGTTGGATAGCTCGGTTGATTTGGTACTGGCAATTGGCGACCATCAAAAGCAGGTCAGCGCTCTGCATTACGAGCGGGTGGGGGCTACGCGTTTGATTGCGGTTTATGGCGCGCCATTGCGTTCACGTCTGGAGAATGCCACAGCGTTGAATTTTGCTGATCTACAGCATTATCAACACATTTACTGTTTGCCGTGGACAAAAGAGAACAACGAACTGGACAGGCAGCAGGCTCGTGCCGGGTTTGAACGTCCGCTGGCGTTTGTTTGTCATGATTACAGTCAACTGGCGCCTGCTGTCCAGTCGGCGCCGCTAATGGCGATTGTACCGCGCCCCTGGTATGAAAATTTATCCGATAAGCGCGGTCTTTTTGTCCTGCCGCTTGCCGGGGAGCAGGCGGAAGGCGCTATTTTTATGCAGTATCGGGCTTCAACGGTAGAGTGGAAGCGGCGCCTTATCGACGCTATTCGCCGGAAATTAAAAACGTACTACCGATAAACGCGAGAGCCCGCATAAGGCGGGCTCTGTGACATATTGAGCGCCAGAATTATTCAATATTCTGGATCTGCTCGCGCATTTGCTCGATCAACACTTTTAATTCAATAGCGGAGTTAGTTACATCAGCGTTGATGGATTTGGAGGCCAGGGTGTTCGACTCACGGTTAAATTCTTGCATCATGAAGTCCAGACGGCGACCTACCGCCTCTTTTTTCTTCAGAATGTTGTAAGTCTCTTTGACGTGCGCTTCCAGACGATCCAGCTCTTCCGCCACATCAATGCGTTGCGCCATCATCACCAGCTCTTGCTCCAGACGGTTGTTTTCCAACTGAACCTGAGCATCTTCCAGCTTCGCGACCAGGCGTTCACGCTGCCATTGCAGGATTTCCGGCATATGCGCGCGGACTTTCGCTACTTCGGCGCTGACGCCTTCCAGACGTTGTTCAATCAGCGCTTTCAGCGCCTGGCCTTCCGTTTCGCGCGCGACGATAAAGTCATCCAGCGTACCGTCCAGTGCGGCTAAAATTTCTGCGGCAATCGCGTCCAGATCCTGCTCTTGCGCCGCCATGACACCTGGCCAGCGCAAAATATCAACCGGATTGATTTCCCCTTCGTCGCTCTGCATTTTGACCCAGTTTGCGGCGCTAACTAATTGTTTCGCGAGCTTTTCATTCAGAATAAGCTCGCCTTGCGCGCTGGCATCGGGTTCAAAACGCAGCATACATTCGACTTTGCCGCGCGTCAGGCGTGTACGAATGCGTTCGCGCACGACGGGTTCAAGACTACGGAACTGTTCCGGCAGACGAAAGTAAGTTTCCAGATAACGCTGGTTTACCGAGCGCATTTCCCAGGTCGCGCTACCCCATTCACCCTTGATTTCACGCCGGGCGTAGGCGGTCATACTGCGGATCATAGATGTTCCCGTTTTTAAAGGAGAGATGAGGGGATTATAGCTATCCAGGCCTTGTCAGGATAGGAATAACCATCGGAAGTCCGTATAATGCGCAGCCACATTCGTTTTAAGCCGGAGATCTCAATATGCGTCCAGCAGGCCGTAGCGCTAATCAGGTGCGTCCCGTAACCCTGACCCGTAACTATACAAAACACGCTGAAGGCTCGGTACTGGTCGAATTTGGAGATACCAAAGTGTTGTGCACTGCCTCCATTGAAGAGGGCGTTCCACGTTTTCTGAAAGGACAAGGCCAGGGGTGGATCACCGCAGAGTATGGCATGTTGCCTCGCGCTACCCATACCCGTAACGCGCGCGAAGCGGCAAAGGGTAAGCAGGGCGGCCGTACTATGGAAATTCAGCGTTTGATCGCGCGTGCGCTGCGTGCGGCGGTCGATCTGAAAACGCTCGGCGAATTTACCATTACGCTGGACTGCGATGTAATCCAGGCCGATGGCGGTACGCGTACAGCGTCTATTACCGGTGCCTGCGTGGCGTTGGCGGATGCGCTGAATAAATTGGTTGCCAACGGTAAGCTGAAAACCAATCCGATGAAAGGCATGGTGGCGGCGGTTTCCGTAGGCATCGTTAACGGCGAAGCGATCTGCGATCTGGAATATGTTGAAGATTCCGCCGCAGAAACCGACATGAACGTCGTGATGACTGAAGACGGCCGCATTATTGAAGTACAGGGTACCGCGGAAGGCGAGCCGTTCAGCCATGAAGAACTTCTCACTTTGTTGGCGCTGGCCCGAGGGGGAATTGAATCTATTGTGGCGACGCAGAAGGCGGCGCTAGAAAATTGATTTTAAGGCGACTGAAAAGTCGCCTTTTTTTTGTCCGTAAATTTCGTAAATGATGAAAGTAAGAAAAGGAGCGAATCCATGAAACCGTATCAGCGCCAGTTTATTGAGTTTGCGCTTAACAAGCAGGTACTAAAGTTTGGCGAGTTTACGCTGAAATCCGGCCGCAAAAGCCCCTATTTCTTCAACGCCGGGCTGTTTAATACCGGGCGCGACCTGGCGTTGTTAGGCCGTTTTTATGCCGAAGCGCTGGTGGATTCCGGTATTGAATTTGATCTGCTGTTTGGCCCCGCATACAAAGGTATTCCGATCGCGACGACGACGGCGGTTGCGCTGGCGGAACATCACGATAAAGACCTGCCGTACTGCTTTAACCGCAAAGAGGCAAAAGATCATGGTGAAGGCGGGAGTCTGGTGGGCAGCGCGCTACAGGGCCGCGTGATGCTGGTGGATGACGTGATTACCGCAGGTACGGCGATTCGCGAGTCGATGGAGATTATTCAGGCGCACGGGGCTACGCTGGCTGGCGTACTGATTTCGTTGGATCGTCAGGAACGTGGCCGCGGCGAGATTTCCGCGATTCAGGAAGTGGAGCGCGACTATGGCTGTAAGGTTATCTCCATCATTACGCTGAAAGACCTGATTGCCTATCTGGAAGAAAAACCTGATATGGCTGAGCATCTGGCGGCTGTGCGAGCATACCGGGAAGAATTTGGCGTGTAAGCGAATTGCCCGGTGGCGCTTTACCGGGCCTATGTTTCTGTCGCCTGGATAAGGCGTGAGCCACTATCCAGTCAGCGTTACTGTAGCTGAGCGGCAATGAGCGGCCAGCGGGCGTCGAAATCGTCCGTTGGGCGGTATTTAAATTCGCTACGCACGAACCGTGAAAGCATACCTTCACAGAAGGCTAACAGCTGGCTTGCCAGCAGATTTTCATCCGTCGTGTAGCCTTCGCCTTCACGCATTCTTTTTTCTCGTAGCACCTGGCGGAGCTGCGCTTCGATGCGTTCAAAAAGCTGATTAATGCGCCCCTGCAGGCGATCCTGTTCAAACATCAGCGCATGCCCGGTAAGAATGCGCGTCAGGCCAGGGTTGCGTTCGCCAAAACCCAGAATCAGCAACACAATCAGGCGCAAACGCGTGCTGGTGTTTTTTTCATCTTTTAAAATCAGATTGATACGGGTAATCAGACTATCTTCGATAAACTCAATCAGGCTATCGAACATGCGGGTCTTGCTGGGAAAATGGCGGTATAGCGCCGCTTCGGAAACGCCGACCGAGGCCGCCAGTTTTGCCGTCGTGATGCGTTGGCTTCCATCGCTGGATTCAAGCATCAGCGCCAGTGACTGAAGTATTTCTTCGCGACGATTCCTTTTCGCAGTTTGTTTTTCTGCCATGTTACAAAATACCCCTGAAAATAAGCACTTGCCAGGCGAGCACCCACGCTATAACCGCAAACTCAGCGCTTGCGGCAGTATTATGACGTTATGGGGATGCGTAAAATTTACTTACGGCCAGAATGACCGAAGCCGCCCTCGCCACGTTCGGTGGCGTCAAATGCTTCCACCAGATTAAATTCGGCCTGAACGACCGGAACAAACACCATTTGCGCGATACGTTCGCCCGGTTCAATGGTAAAACTGTCCTGACCACGGTTCCAGATCGAAACCATCAGTTGCCCCTGATAATCGGAATCAATCAGCCCGACCAGGTTGCCCAGCACGATACCATGTTTATGGCCCAGGCCAGAACGCGGCAACATGACTGCCGCCAGTGATGGATCGGCGATATGAATGGCCAGTCCGGTAGGCACCAACGTCGTTGCGCCAGGCGCCAGTTCTACGGCGTCGTCGAGACAGGCGCGCAGGTCAAGCCCGGCAGAACCAGAAGTAGCATAAGTCGGCAGCGGAAACTGCTGACCAACACGCGGGTCCAGAATCTTAACGTCGATTTTTTTCATCATAACGGGTCACGATCTCGTCGAGTAATAATTGGCCCAGGAGTTCTTTTCGCTCAAGCGGTAAGACTTTATCTCCATCCTGCCAGAAAAGGTGTAAAGCGTTTTTATCGCTATTAAATCCCTGATTTGAAAGAGAAACATCATTTGCACAAATCAGGTCAAGGTTCTTACGGATACGTTTTTGCCGGGCGTATTCTTCCACATTATTCGTTTCCGCGGCAAACCCAACAACGTAGGGTCGATTGTCACTGAGTGCGGCCACCCCGGCGACAATGTCCGGGTTTTTGACCATTTTTATTAGTAATTCATCACCTTGCGCCGCCTGTTTTTTGATTTTTTCACTGGCGATAGTCTCTGCGCGATAGTCAGCCACGGCGGCGCAGCTAATGAAAATGTGCTGCTGTTGAACGGCGGCCTGAACAGCGGCTTCCATGTCCAGCGCGGTTATGACATCAACCCGTTTTACAAAAGGCGGCGTTGGTAACGAAACGGGACCGGAGACCAGCGTGACATTTGCGCCGCGACGCGTTGCGGCCGCCGCAATAGCGAAGCCCATTTTACCTGAGCTGTGGTTGGAAATATAACGCACCGGGTCGAGCGGTTCGCGCGTCGGACCTGCCGTAATCATGATATTAAGATGTCGCAGATCGTTGACGGCAGCGAAATGCGCGGCGGCCTTATCAACGATAACTAATGGGTCCAGCATTCGGCCTGGGCCTACATCGCCGCACGCCTGACTGCCGCTATCCGGCCCCCAAATGAACAGGCCGCGAGAGGCGAGCACCTCCAGATTATGTTGCGTGGCGGCAGCGCGGTACATCTGTTGGTTCATGGCCGGAAGAACGGCCACCGGGGCTGGCGTCGCCAGGCAGATGGTGGAGACTAAATCATTAGCCATACCCGATGCTACACGGGCGATCAGATCGGCGGTCGCGGGGGCAAGAATCACCAGGTCGGCCCATTTCCCCAACTCGATATGCCCCATCGCGGCTTCGGCGGCAGGGTCAAGCAGACTGTCGGATACGGGATAGCCCGACACTGCCTGTAAGCTCAGGGGGGTAATAAAGGCTTTTGCCGCCTCGGTCATTGCCACGCGCACGTCAGCGCCGCGCTCACGTAAACGGCGCACCAGCTCCGGCGTTTTATACGCAGCGATACCGCCGCTAACGCCGAGAACAATTTTTTTACCGGCCAGGCTCATCATGTCTTTCCTGTTGGGTGACTTTGAAAGGCGGCTATTTTATCACAATCTCTACGGCGTCGTGTCTTTGCCTGCGCTCCACTTTGCGAGGCGCTACGCAAGAACAAAATCGGGGCGTCGATCTCTCCCAAAGGCTGTGCCACTATGCCGCTTCCTTAAAAAAGGAGGTACGCGTATGGATACGTTGGACGAATTATTACCGCGTGAAAAAATGCTCAGATCCGGCATTGCTTCCCTCAGCGACGTGGAACTGCTGGCGCTTTTTTTACGTACCGGCACGCCGGGAAAAGATGTTATGACGTTGGCAAAAGAGATATTGCAGCACTTTGGGTCGCTGTATGGCCTGTTGTCGGCGGACTTTGCGCAGTTTCGCGGCGTAAACGGCATCGGCCTGGCGAAATTCGCGCAGTTGAAAGGCATTGCTGAGCTGGCAAGGCGCTATTACAGCGTGCGCATGAATGAGGAAAGTGCGTTGCTGAGTCCGGAAATGACGCGGGAATTTCTGCAAAGCCAACTGACGGGCGAAGAGCGTGAGATCTTTCTGGTGATCTTCCTTGATGCCCAGCACCGGGTGCTTCAGCACAGCCGCCTGTTTTCCGGCACGCTTAACCACGTAGAGGTGCATCCGCGTGAGATTGTTCGGGAAGCGATTAAACTCAATGCTTCAGCGGTCATTCTGGCGCATAACCACCCTTCAGGCTGCGCAGAGCCAAGTAAAGCAGATAAACTTATCACTGAGCGCGTGATAAAGTGTTGCCAGTTTATGGATATCCGGGTGCTCGATCACCTGATAATTGGGCGCGGAGAGTACGTTTCTTTTGCCGAACGCGGCTGGATTTAAGATTCTTTGCGCGATCCATCGGGATCTTTGTCTGTTCGGGACTTGAGCATATCGCCGGGTCAGCGTATACTACGCCACCTTTGAGAATCTCGGGTTTGGCATTTGGGCCTGGCAATCGAGAGTTCAATAGAACTGCGCGATGACCAGGCTGTAAAGCCTGACGAGGCGCCGATACCCCATACGAAGCTCGAGCTAATTTGATTTTTGGAGAATAGACATGTCCCGAGTCTGCCAAGTTACTGGCAAGCGTCCGGTGACCGGTAACAACCGTTCCCACGCACTGAACGCGACTAAACGCCGTTTCCTGCCTAACCTGCACTCTCACCGTTTCTGGGTTGAGAGCGAGAAGCGTTTTGTCACCCTGCGTGTATCTGCTAAAGGTATGCGTATCATCGATAAAAAAGGCATCGAAACAGTTCTGTCTGAACTGCGTGCCCGTGGCGAAAAGTACTAAGTACTAAGAGGAAATAAGTCATGGCTAAAGGTATTCGTGAGAAAATCAAGCTGGTTTCTTCTGCTGGTACTGGTCACTTCTATACCACTACGAAGAACAAACGTACTAAACCGGAAAAACTGGAACTGAAAAAATTCGATCCAGTTGTCCGTCAGCACGTGATCTACAAAGAAGCGAAAATCAAATAATTCTCGCTTTGATGTAACAAAAACCTCGCTTCGGCGGGGTTTTTTGTTTTCTGGCCGTCCCCATATTAATGAGACCTGCCACACAGCCGGAGACGTTATGCCTGAATTACCCGAAGTTGAAACCAGCCGCCGGGGTATTGAACCCCATTTAGTTGGCGCTACTATCCTGCACGCCCATATCCGTAACGGCCGTCTGCGCTGGCCGGTTTCAGACGAAATTTATCGTCTGAGCGATACACCCGTCCTTAGCGTTCAGCGTCGTGCTAAATATTTACTGCTGGAGCTGCCTGACGGCTGGATAATTATTCACCTGGGGATGTCGGGAAGCTTGCGGATACTGTCGGAAGCGCTGCCGGCGGAAAAGCACGACCATGTCGATTTGGTGATGAGCAATGGCAAAATTCTACGTTATACCGATCCTCGCCGCTTTGGCGCCTGGTTATGGACCAAAGAGCTGGAAGGGCATAACGTACTGGCGCATCTGGGACCGGAGCCGCTAAGCGATGAGTTTAATGGCGAATATTTGCAGCAGAAATGCGCGAAGAAGAAGACGGCGATTAAACCCTGGCTGATGGATAACAAGCTGGTGGTCGGCGTGGGGAATATCTACGCCAGCGAGTCGCTGTTTGCCGCTGGTATTCACCCTGACCGCCTGGCGTCGTCACTCTCGACAGAGGAGTGCGATCTGCTGGCACGGGTGATTAAAGCCGTTTTGCTGCGCTCTATTGAACAAGGCGGGACAACGCTGAAGGATTTTCTGCAAAGCGATGGGAAACCGGGCTATTTTGCGCAGGAGTTGCAGGTGTACGGGCGCAAAGGCGAGCCGTGTCGGGTATGCGGTACGCCGATAGTCGCAACGAAACACGCACAGCGTGCGACGTTCTATTGCCGTCACTGTCAGAAGTAAAACGCCAGGCCCGGCAAGGAAGGAAACTTATTTCAACTTATCCATTAGCGCCTGATGCACATTGTCCGGCAGAAAGTGGGTCACATCGCCCTGATGGCGTGCCACTTCTTTGACCAGCGACGATGAAATAAACGACCACTCTTTGGACGGCATCAGGAAAACGCTTTCCAGTTGCGGCATCAGATGGCGATTCATATGCGCCAACTGCATTTCATATTCAAAATCCGCCACCGCGCGCAGACCACGAATCAGGATATTCGCCTGTCTGTCGCGGGCGAAATTGGCCATCAGGTCGCTAAAGCCCACCACCTCTACGTTACCCAGGTGTGCGGTCGCTTTTTGCGCCAGCGCCACACGTTCGTCCAGGGTGAACATGGGTTTCTTGCCGGGGCTGGCGGCGATGGCCAGAATGACATGGTCGAACATCTGCGTTGCGCGCGTCACAATATCGAGATGACCGTTAGTAATCGGATCAAACGTACCTGGATAAATCGCCCGTTTTTGCATGACAGTCCTCAATGCGTTTTCGGTGGCAGATAAGGTTCCAGCAGTTGCAGCAGACGCTGGAGCGCGCCCTGATTTTGATACAGCACTTCAACTGCGTGACGTCCGTAGAAATTACGATAATCAGCGTCGGTCAGTAAAGAGGAAACTTCTTTTGCCAGCGTAGCCGCATCGGTAATCGTGATAAGTCCGCTCGCCTGATCCAGACGGGCGCAAATATCTTTAAAGTTAAAGGTATGCGGACCCATCAGTACCGGAATCGCATGAGCGGCGGCCTCCAGCGGGTTGTGACCGCCGCGTTCAACCAGCGAACCACCAACAAAGGCGAGATCGGCAATGCCATAGAGCAACATTAATTCGCCCATGGTATCGCCTACCACGACCTGGGTGCTGGCGGACGGTACTTCGCCCGAAGAGCGAGTGATGTAGCTTAACCCTGCCTGACGCACAAGATTGATAGCATCCGGGAAACGCTCCGGATGGCGGGGCACCAGAATCAGTAATAAATTCGGGAATTGATGTAATAACGCCTGGTGAGCGGCGATAACGATACTCTCTTCGCCATCGTGGGTGCTAGTGGCAATCCAGACCGGACGGTGCGGCGCCCACTGGCGGCGTAGCGTAACGGCTTTAGCCGCCAACTGCGGCGTAACTGAAATATCAAATTTCAGACTGCCGGTGACCGTGACCTGATTGTTCTTCGCGCCCAATGTCACAAAGCGTTCGCCATCTTCTTCGTTTTGCGCGGCAATCAGGGTGATACGGCGCAAGAGCGTACGGACAAACTTGCCAAGCTTCGCATAACCCGCGGCGGAGCGGGCGGAAAGCCGCGCATTAGCGATAACCAGCGGAATATGACGTTTGTGCAACGCAGCAATCAGATTTGGCCAGAGCTCAGTCTCCATGATCAATACCAGCTTAGGATCAATCTTATTGAGGAAACGATTGAGCGCATCGGGCAAATCATAAGGCAAGTAAACGTGCTGAACATCGTTGCCAAAGGCGGACTGGACGCGCTCCGAGCCGGTCGGCGTCATGGTCGTTACGGTAATAGGCAGATCGGGATAGCGATGACGTAGAGCGCGGACCAATGGGATGGCCGCCAGAGTTTCGCCCACCGAGACGGAATGCAGCATGATTCCGCCCGGTTTCAACGGACGGCGGTAGAATCCGTAGCGTTCACCCCAGCGCTTACGATAGGCCGGCGCTTTACGTCCACGCACCCAAAGCCGTATCCAGATCAGAGGCTGAATAAGGTAGAGAAGAGCGGTGTAAAGCAATTCGAGCATAGTAAATAGCTGACTTATGGATGTGCTGGGGATTCTATGTATTTAGCCTGGGCTTTACCATTACTTTTCCCATTTTTGCGCCAAATTGGCTCAGAAGCGAGGATTCCTGGCGCTGAACCCCATTATTTTTGCATTTTTACGCAATCCATTGAAATTTGCCGCCCTTGTCGCCCCAGACAATGGGAATGACCATTCACAAGAGAGGGATAAATTAATATCTCTTTGAATTTATGATTAAAAAAATGATTGTGTATAAAAATTATTCGTATCGGATTGCTGCGAAAGAAGTGTTACACTAGCGCATCTAAAATGAGTGCGATATTAGCCATCGGGTTGCTGTGAAGCCTGGGGCGGTAGCGTGCTTTTTTCTGCTTATTTATCCGGACAATTTCAACCAAAGAGTCGCTTGTGGAAAAGCCATTTCGAAGAATTCTGATTATAAAAATGCGTTTTCATGGAGACATGTTACTTACCACTCCTGTCATCAGCACGCTGAAGCAGAATTATCCCGATGCAAAAATCGATGTGCTTCTTTACCAGAACACCATACCGATATTGTCGGAAAATCCGGAGATTAATGCACTCTACGGCATCAGTAACAAAGGCGCAGGAACAAAAGAGAAGATCAAAAACGCGCTATCGTTAATCAAAAAATTGCGTGCTAACTCGTATGATCTGGTCGTCAATCTCACCGATCAGTGGAGCGTGGCGCTTATTGTGCGTTTTTTAAACGCAAAAATAAAAATCTCGCAGGATTTCGGTAATCGTCAGTCTGCTTTATGGAAAAAAAGCTTTACGCATTTAGTACCTTATGCGGGAGAACATGCTGTTGAGCGCACATTATCCGCGCTAAAGCCGTTAGCGCTAAAACAGTATGTCACGGAAACCACCATGAGCTATCGCCCGGAACATTGGGAAAACATGCGACAACAGCTCAAACAACTTGGTGTGACCCGACAATATGTTGTTATTCAGCCTACGGCACGGCAGTTATTTAAGTGCTGGGATAATGATAAATTCTCTCAGGTTATTGATGCCGTGCAGCGCCGCGGTTATCAAGTTGTACTGACGTCAGGCCCGGCCGCAGACGAGATGGCCTGCGTGGATGCTATTGCACGCGGCTGTGAAACAAAACCGGTTACTGGTCTGGCGGGTAAAACTCGCTTTCCTGAATTGGGCGCGTTGATTGACCATGCGGATCTCTTTATCGGCGTTGATTCGGCCCCTGGTCATATTGCCGCAGCAGTCAAAACGCCGGTCATTTGCCTTTTCGGCGCGACGGATCATGTGTTCTGGCGTCCCTGGACCGACGACATCATTCAGTTTTGGGCAGGCAATTATCAGCCGATGCCTGAACGGCATGAGCTTGATCGTAATAAAAAATACCTTTCCGTGATTCCGGCTGAAGATGTTATCGCCGCGACGGAAAAAATGCTGCCGCATGAGGCACGCACCATAGATTTGGACAGCCTGCTATGAGAGTTGCCTTTTGCTTATATAAGTATTTTCCTTTTGGCGGTCTGCAGCGTGATTTTATGCGCATTGCCCAAACCGTGGCGGCGCGAGGTCATCAGGTTCGTGTTTATACTCAGTCATGGGAAGGGGAATGCCCGGATAACTTTGAATTAATCCGCGTGCCGGTTAAATCCCGGACGAACCACGGTCGTAACGCAGAATATTATGCCTGGGTGCAACACCATTTGCGTGACCATCCTGTCGATCGGGTGGTTGGATTCAATAAGATGCCGGGCCTTGATGTGTATTACGCCGCAGACGTGTGTTATGCCGAAAAAGTCGCACAGGAAAAAGGTTTTTTCTATCGCCTGACATCACGCTATCGGCATTATGCTGCTTTTGAACGCGCCACGTTTGAACACGGCAAGCCGACGCAACTATTAATGCTGACGAATAAGCAGATTGCTGACTTCCAAAAACATTATCAGACTGAAGCGGAGCGTTTCCATATTCTTCCTCCGGGGATTTACCCGGACAGAAAATATAGCCAACAGATCCCGAACAGTCGTCAAATTTATCGTCAGAAAAATGGTATCTCAGAACAGCAAAAATTACTGTTGCAAGTAGGGTCTGACTTTACCCGTAAAGGTGTGGATCGCTCTATTGAAGCGCTGGCATCGCTACCCGAATCTTTACGGCAAAATACGGTGCTCTATGTTGTCGGGCAGGATAAGCCGAAGAAGTTTGCAGCACTGGCTGAAAGAAGCGGCGTCGGCACGAATGTGCATTTTTTCTCCGGACGTAATGATATCGCGGAGTTAATGGCGGCAGCCGACCTTTTACTGCACCCAGCCTATCAGGAAGCTGCTGGTATTGTTTTGCTGGAAGCCATTACTGCTGGTTTGCCGGTGCTGACAACCGCGGTGTGCGGTTATGCACATTATATTGTGGATGCCAACTGTGGCGAAGCGATGACTGAACCATTCCGCCAGGATGCGCTAAATGAGGTTTTACTCAAAGCGCTGACACAGCCTTCCTTACGCAACGCCTGGGCTGAAAATGCGCGGTATTATGCTGATACCCAGGATTTATACAGCTTACCGGAGAAGGCCGCGGATATTATTACAGGTGATTTAGATGGTTGAGCTGAAAGCGCCGTTAACCACACTATGGCGCGGTAAAGATGCTTTTGAGGAAGTGAAAACGTTACAGGGCGAAGTGTTCAGAGAGCTGGAGACGCGTCGAACATTGCGGTTTGAGCTGGACGGTAAAAGCTACTTCCTGAAGTGGCATAAAGGCACTTCGCTGAAAGAAATTGTGAAGAACCTGATTTCGTTACGTATGCCTGTTCTGGGCGCTGACAGAGAATGGCACGCTATTCATCGTCTACATGAGCTGGGCGTTGATACGATGCACGGCGTTGGTTTTGGTGAAAAAGGCGTAAACCCGCTAACCAGAACATCATTTATTATCACCGAAGATTTAACGCCTACCATTAGCCTTGAAGACTACTGTGCTGACTGGGCTGTTAATCCACCGGACGCGCAGGTGAAGTGGATGATCATTAAGCGTGTTGCGACTATGGTACGTAAAATGCACGCCGGGGGAATTAACCATCGCGACTGTTATATTTGCCACTTTCTTCTGCATTTACCTTTCACTGGTCGCGAAGAGGATTTAAAAATCTCCGTAATCGACCTGCATCGCGCGCAGATACGCCAGCGCGTTCCCCTTCGCTGGCGTGACAAAGATTTAATTGGGCTTTATTTTTCTTCAATGAATATTGGCCTGACTCAGCGAGATATATTCCGGTTTATGCGTGAGTATTTCTCTCTCCCCCTACGAGAGATTTTGCAAAAAGAATCGGGGTTGATTCATCAGGCGGATGTTAAAGCCGCTCGAATTAAAGAAAGGACAATAAGAAAAAATCTGTAATTATAATAATTATGCACTCAGTGAGTAATTTATGAGTGAGACAAGGATAGACAGAATGTCTAACATTAAAAGTTATATTTCAAACCAAAAAAACATAATTCAACATGATGATTTTTTTGGAAGAAGACTGGACATTGCTCTTTGCTTTGATCATGGTTTTATAATGCCAGCAGGTGTGGCAATATATTCCATTATCGAAAATAATAAAGATATTGAATACGCCTTAAAGCCAAAAGAGAGATGTCAGGTAAAAATTACTCTATAGGGTTATATTACTATTTTTGCTATTTAATATCTAAAGTCTTTAGATTAAGGTTTTAACTCTGGAGTATATATGAAAATAGCTTTTATTGGCGAAGCGGTATCCGGTTTTGGAGGGATGGAAACTGTTATTAGCAACGTTATCCATACGTTTGAAAATAGCTCTCCGAAGATCAACTGTGAAATGTTTTTCTTTTGTCGTAATGACAAAATGGATAAAGCATGGCTAAAAGAGATTAAATATGCGCAATCATTCTCAAATATAAAATTAAGTTTTCTTCGTCGAGCTAAGCATGTTTATAATTTTAGTCAATGGCTGAAAGAAACGACACCAGATATTGTGATATGTATTGATGTCATCTCATGTCTTTATGCCAATAAAGCACGAAAGAAAAGTGGTAAACAGTTTACTATTTTCTCGTGGCCGCATTTTTCGCTCGACCATAAAAAACATGCAGAATGTATAACGTACGCGGATTATCATCTGGCCATCAGTAGTGGTATTAAAGAACAGATGATGGCACGGGGTATCTCAGCGCAAGATATTAGCGTCGTTTATAATCCTGTCTCTATTAAAACAATCATTGTGCCGCCGCCTGAGCGCGATAAACCCGCTGTATTTCTCTATGTAGGGCGTCTTAAATTTGAAGGGCAGAAAAGAGTTAAAGATTTATTTGATGGCTTAGCTCGTACGACAGGGGAATGGCAGTTACATATTATTGGTGATGGCTCAGATTTTGAAAAGTGCCAGTCCTATAGTCGGGAGCTTGGTATTGAGCAGCGTGTGATCTGGTATGGTTGGCAAAGCGCGCCGTGGCAAGTTGTACAGCAAAAAATAAAAAATGTCACCGCGTTACTACTTACCTCTGCATTTGAGGGATTCCCTATGACCCTGCTGGAAGCAATGTCATATGGAATTCCGTGTATTAGTTCTGATTGTATGTCTGGTCCGCGCGATATGATTAAACCCAGTTTGAATGGTGAGCTTTACACCCCGGGGACTATAGATGATTTTGTAGGACACCTTAATCGCGTTATTTCTGGTGAAGTAAAATATCAGCATGATATTATTCCCGGCACGATTGAGAGATTTTACGATGTGCTATATTTTAAAAATTTTAATAATGCGATATTCTCGAAATTACAAAAGTGATCACTATGAGCAGAAAATATTTTGAAGAAGAAGTCATTCAACAGACTTTAGATTATAACTATGCACAACATAGTGATGCTGATAAATTTAATATAGCTTATGGGATTGATAAAAACTTTCTTTTTGGCTGTGGTGTCTCTATTGCATCGGTTCTCCTCGCTAACCCAGAGAAGGCGTTAGCTTTCCATGTTTTTACCGATTTCTTTGGCTCTGAAGATCAGCAGCGATTTGAGGCATTAGCAAAACAGTACGCTACGCAGATTGTTGTTTACCTAATCGACTGTGAGCGCTTAAAATCGCTACCCAGTACCAAAAACTGGACCTATGCAACATACTTTAGATTCATTATTGCCGATTATTTTTCAGATAAAACAGATAGAGTACTTTATCTGGATGCAGATATTGCATGTAAGGGGAGTATTCAGGAACTTATTGATCTTAATTTTGCTGAAAATGAGATTGCAGCTGTCGTTGCTGAAGGCGAGTTGGAATGGTGGACTAAGCGCTCGGTTAGCCTGGCAACGCCTGGGCTGGTTTCTGGCTATTTTAATGCCGGTTTTATTTTAATTAACATACCTCTTTGGACCGCAGAAAATATCTCTAAGAAAGCGATTGAAATGCTAAAAGATCCGGAGGTAGTACAGCGCATAACGCACCTTGATCAGGATGTATTAAATATATTGTTAGTGAATAAAGCGCGTTTTGTTGATAAAAAATTTAATACACAATTTAGTCTTAACTATGAATTAAAAGATTCAGTTATTAATCCAGTCGATGCTGAGACTGTATTTGTTCATTATATCGGACCAACGAAGCCCTGGCATAGTTGGGGGGCTTACCCTGTGTCACAATATTTTTTACAGGCTAAGAGCAACTCACCGTGGTCTCATTGTGCACTTTTAAATCCAGTCACTAGCCATCAGTTACGTTATGCGGCAAAGCATATGTTTAATCAGAAGCATTATACTTCGGGTATAAATTACTATATAGCCTACTTTAAACGTAAACTTCTTGAATAAAACCCATAGGTGATGTAATGGATTCATTTCCTGAGATAGAAATAGCTGAATATAAAGTTTTTGATGAAAGTAATAATAATAATGATGATAACGTATTAAACATTTCTTATGGTGTTGATGAAAACTATCTTGATGGTGTGGGGGTATCAATCGCTTCAGTTGTATTAAACAATAATATCCCGCTCGCTTTTCACATTATTTGTGACTCATACTCTCCGTGTTTTGTAAAATATATAGAGCGTTTAGCCGTACAGCATCACATAAAAATTTCTCTTTATCTTATTAAAGTAGAAAGCCTTGAAGTATTGCCTCAAACTAAAGTATGGTCGAGAGCAATGTATTTTCGTTTATTTGCTTTCGATTATCTCAGCAAGAAGGTAAACACCTTACTTTATTTGGATGCCGATGTTGTATGCAAAGGATCTTTGCAAGATCTTCTACAACTTGATTTGACAGAGAAGATTGCTGCGGTCGTAAAAGATGTTGATTCCATCCAGAATAAGGTAAATGAGAGATTAAGAGCATTTAATTTACAAGGTGGTTATTTTAACTCCGGCGTGGTTTTTGTTAACCTGAAATTATGGAAAGAGAATGCCTTAACTGAAAAGGCATTTTTACTTCTGGCAGGTAAAGAAGCTGACTCTTTTAAATATCCCGATCAGGATGTTTTGAATATTCTCCTACAGGACAAAGTCATTTTTCTACCGCGACCATATAATACCATTTATACTATCAAAAGTGAGTTGAAAGATAAGTCACATAAAAAATATAGCGATATAATTAATGATAATACTGTTTTAATTCATTATACGGGCGCTACAAAACCATGGCATGCCTGGGCAAATTATCCTTCAGTTATCTATTATAAAAATGCACGACTGAACTCGCCCTGGAAGGATTTTCCCGCAAAAGATGCGCGTACCATAGTCGAATTTAAGAAGCGATATAAACATCTTCTCGTGCAGGGTCATTATTTTAAAGGCCTTATGGCTGGAAGCGCATATCTTTATCGTAAACTTTTCCACAAATAATTCCCCTCCCCAAATCTCCATTATGATTATTGAAAAAAAGATTAAAAACTATACCGTCTTTGTCAAAAAAGACGGTGAAAAATACATTGAGATATTCAAAGATTTTCTATCTTATAATCATCAGGTTATTAAAGTCTTTCGTAATATAGAAGATACAAAAGTTGTATTGATTAATACAGACTACGGAAAATATATTCTCAAAGTATTTAGTCCAAAAGTAAAAAATACTGAACGCTTTTTCAAATCGTTAGTAAAAGGAGATTACTACGAAAAGCTTTTTCATCAGACAGATCGTGTGCGGCGTGAAGGGTTTACGGCGCTTAATGATTTTTACCTGCTGGCGGAAATTAAAACATTACGCTATGTAAAAACATACGTGATGATAATTGAGTATATTGAAGGTATTGAACTTGTTGATATGCCAGAAATTTCTGACGAGGTGAGAGGGAAAATCAAACAGTCGATATATTCTCTGCATCAGCATGGTATGGTTTCGGGCGATCCCCATAAAGGTAACTTTATCCTGCAAGGCAATGAGATCAGAATTATCGATTTGTCCGGAAAAAGACCTTCCAGACAACGAAAAGCAAAGGATCGTATTGATTTAGAAAGACATTATGGTATCAAAAATAATGTGAGAGATATCGGATTTTACTTATTGATTTATAAGAAAAAACTTCGAAATTTCTTGCGTCGTATTAAGGGTAAGGAAAAGCGCTGATCAATGTAGCACGTTTGGTTTAATTTAAGGGGCTGACTGACTTTTATTTGCTGCAGCGTTATGACATACTTGAGAGAATTTGAGATGTAATATTAGTTATTGAATATAACATTTATTTATAGGTTGCATGATAAACATACGAGTTTTTTATGGGCAGCGTTAACTTCATAACTCACGCCGATGTTCTGCAACTTATTGCGAAAAGAACGGCTGAAGATTGTATTATTTTTCTTTCTGGTCCTACGTCCAGAAAGACGCCGCTGTCCTTGTTACGAATGAAAGATGTCATTGCAGTCAATGGTTCTGTTCAATATTTGCTAAACAATAACGTCAAGCCATTTTTGTACCTTCTGACGGATGTTCGCTTCCTCCATCGCCGGCGCGAAGATTTTTATAACTTTAGCCGTAACAGTCAGTTTACTATCGTCAATCTTGATGTGTACGAACAGGCTTCAGTGGATGATCAAAAATATATTGAAGAAAACTGTTTAATTATTCGCTCCTTTTATCGCCGAGAAAAAGGGGGCTTTTTAAAGAAAATTAAATTTAATATCCTCAAGCGGGTTCATAAAGCATTACTTATTTCAGTTCCCCTTTCGAAAAGAGGGAGACTGGCTGGATTTTGCAAGGATATCAGCATCGGGTATTGCTCTTGCCATACTATTGCTTATACCGCTATTCAGGTTGCCTATTCCCTCAAGTATGGCCGTATTATATGTTCTGGGCTTGACTTAACAGGGAGTTGCCCACGTTTCTATGACGAATCTACCAGCCCTATGCCATCTGAGCTTAGTAAAGACCTGTTTAAAATACTGCCATTTTTTACTTTTATGAGAAAAAATGTGAGTGATTTAAATATCTTTAATTTATCAGATGATACTGCAATTCATTACGATATTATTCCATATATTACAGCCTCGGAACTTGAGGATGAAATATATTACGATAAAATTGTCTAGATACTAGATAAATCATTATTTTGCGTTGCTTCGGCACGCATTTCTTTTTCTATAACATTTCTTTTTCTATAAAGTTAACTATTCTGGATTATAGCTATTATGATTAAAAAAATCATATTTACTGTTACTCCTATATTTTCAATTCCTCCACGTGGCGCGGCTGCGGTAGAAACCTGGATTTACCAGGTTGCAAAACGACTATCAATACCGAATGCTATTGCTTGTATAAAGAATGCTGGCTATCCTGAATATAATAAAATAAACGATAACTGTGATATTCATTACATTGGGTTTAGTAAAGTTTATAAGCGTCTTTTTCAGAAATGGACTCGTCTCGACCCATTACCCTATTCCCAGCGCGTCCTTAATATTAGAGATAAAGTGACTACCCAGGAAGATAGCGTCATTGTTATTCATAATAGTATGAAACTGTATCGGCAGATCAGAGAGCGCAATCCAAATGCAAAACTGGTTATGCACATGCATAACGCATTTGAACCAGAACTTCCTGATAACGATGCAAAAATTATCGTGCCCAGTCAGTTTCTTAAAGCGTTTTATGAAGAAAGATTGCCTGCCGCTGCTGTTAGTATTGTGCCTAATGGTTTTTGTGCTGAGACTTATAAAAGAAACCCACAAGATAATCTTCGTCAGCAATTAAATATTGCGGAAGATGCCACCGTTCTCTTATATGCCGGGAGAATTTCGCCTGATAAAGGCATCCTGTTGCTTTTGCAGGCGTTCAAAAAATTACGTACCTTAAGAAGTAATATTAAACTTGCCGTTGTTGGCGACCCTTATGCAAGCCGCAAGGGTGAAAAAGCAGAGTATCAAAAGAAAGTACTGGATGCCGCAAAAGAGATTGGAACGGATTGTATTATGGCTGGGGGGCAATCTCCTGACCAGATGCATAACTTCTATCATATAGCCGATCTGGTTATTGTGCCATCTCAGGTTGAAGAAGCATTTTGCATGGTGGCTGTAGAAGCGATGGCAGCAGGAAAAGCGGTTCTTGCCAGCAAAAAAGGGGGGATTAGCGAATTTGTGTTAGATGGCATAACGGGCTATCACCTCGCAGAGCCTATGTCGAGCGAAAGTATAATTAATGATATTAACCGTGCGCTTGCTGATAAGGAACGCCACCAGATTGCCGAAAAAGCAAAATCCCTGGTGTTTTCAAAATACAGTTGGGAAAATGTAGCGCAGCGTTTCGAGGAACAAATGAAAAGCTGGTTTGATAAGTGATTGAGTCCGGATGATGAAAAACGCGCTGATACCGTAATAAGTATCAGCGCGTTTTTTTATCTATTTCTTAGCGCCAGCAGAAAACCGGTAATGATACCAATTTGAGCAATATCGACCTGTTCAAAATTGCCACGAACGATATAAAAACCGACGAAAGATAAAAATAGCAAGAGATGAGCATTGTAGGGGCTTATCTCTGCTTTCCTGAAGGTAGAGCTGGCTGTTTCCCTGATGATAGCGCCATATAAATAGGCCAGACTCGCCAGACCCAATATGCCTGCACTAAACCAGATGTACAGAATGGTATTATGCGGACCGATAGATTCTTTAAAGGTCCACGTTGGATAATCGACAACGCGTTTATTATAAACACCATCATACACATCATTACCATAGCCGTAGCCCTTGATCGGGTTTTCCTGAATCAGTATCCACGCGGTGCCCTGGGTTCCGTTAGTATAACGAGATGAGCTATCTGTCTGCTGTAATTTATAAAGTAAATGTTCTGAATCTGATTGGTTATTATGTTGAGTGATAACCAAAGCGCCGATGATGGCTAATAAAATGGCACCGACTCCTATTAACTTCCATTGGCGATTCAGTATTGCCCACAGCGCACCTACTATGAGCACCGCCAACCATGCCCCTCGCGATAGGGTTCCCAGGATAAAGAAAAGATAGATAGCGCTAAGCACCAAAAAAACCAACTTAAGTGCATTTTTTCTAAACAGCCAAATATTCAATAATGCTGGAAATAAGAAAACCATGGAATCGGACATATGTCGATGCGCATAGCTCATGAATGGCATAATCCCTTTATTATAGTCCTCGATATATAGAATACTCTCTGCAAGGCAGCGAAGTCCTAAACTTGTTAAAAAGGAGAAAAGTACTATTTTCGAAACCGTTTCTTTTGTTTCATCTTTTAATAGTACGGGAATTAATAAAGTATATAATAAGAAACCCTCCAGTACCGTATTTTCAAATTCCTTGAAACTTCCTTTCATATCTGGCGATATGAGTATGGAATAAACAAGGATTAATGATAATACTGCTACGCTATAAAATACGCTATTTTTGAAAAGAGGGGGGAAACTTTTCGGTGAGCGTGAGACCTGATAAATCGCGGTGATAATCATAAGTATGATTATCAAATGTTTATAACGCGTAATACCATCCAGAAAATACGTAGCAACAAAAAGAAAAACCAGCGCTTTATTCCAGATCGGTTTCCATTTCTCTTTATTTAACGTTAATGATGTGGTTAGCATCTTTTCTCCACAATAGGTTTGGGATGAGACAGAGTCTCTTTAATGAATCTTTCCAAATACGCTTGTGGCATCTAAATTCGCCAGGTTCTGTTCTGGTGAGCAGCATGCCATTTGGTTCTTCCCATAACCTCCAATTAACCCAGGGTCCGTTGGGCCATATAGCGTAATATTCGGTCTGTCGAGCGCGGCGGTGAGATGGCTCAGGCCGGTATCAACCGATACGACAAATTTTGCGCCAGCCAGCACTCTGGCGACCTCCTCCAGGCTCATGCGCGGTAACACATCCACATAGTCAAAGCCTTCGGCCAGTCGTTTAGCCCGGGCCTCCTCATGAGGCGCGCCCCAGGGAAGTTTTATCCGTAATCCGGTGTTGCCCACCATACCGATAAGCTCGCGCCAGTTTGCTTCCGGCCAGTGTTTATCATCGCGGGTCGTGGCATGTAAAAACACCGCATACGGATCGCTAACCGCCTGCTGGCAATGCAGAAAATGTTTTGCGATGGCATAATCGCCCTGCGACTGCGGTTTATCGTATCCCAGGCTTTTGGCGAACAGCTCGCGCGTCCGCTCAACCGCATGTTGTTGCTTTGCGATATGGTGTTTACGGTTATAGAACAGGCTGGCCAGCGGTTCGCGGGCGGTACTCCAGTCCATACCGTGCTTTATCCCATGCGCCAGACGCGTCACCAGCGCCGCGCTTTTCACCAGCCCCTGCGCATCAATCACAGCGTCGTATTGGTATGCGCATACCGCCCGATGAAAGGCTGTGCGTTCCGCTTTAATGGGCGCGGAAAACCAGGCTTTGCGCCAACGGCGAATAGCGACGGGAATCACGCGATCGACAGCACTGTGCCAGGACGGAATTTGCGCAAACCCTTCTTCGACAACCCAATCAAATTGAATCCCTGGAATAGCCTGTTGCGCGTCGGTAAGCGCAGGCAGGGTATGTAATACGTCGCCCATCGATGATGTTTTAACGATCAAAACCCGCATTAAACGCCCTCTTCCGACAACAGCGAATGAAGCTCTTCCAGAACCCGCTGCGGCGTGATATCGATCAGGCTCTGGTGATAGCCTTGCGCCGTATCGCCTTTACGCACTTTGTGATAACCCGTAATGAGACGAATCACCCGGGCCTTATGAGACAGCGGTGGCGTGAAATCCGGGCTACTTGGGCCATACAAGGCGACCAGCGGGCGGTCGAGCGCCGCCGCGACGTGCATCAGCCCGGAATCGTTAGTGACGATGGCTTTACAGGCGGCTATCAGAATGACGGCCTGTTCCAGCTGGGTTTCCCCCGCCAGGTTGCGACACCATGCCTGCTGCTCGCTATTCAGCGCCGCCAGGATCTCATTTCCGGCTTCATGGTCTTTTGCCGAGCCAAACAGCACGACCTGATACCCTTCGTTAATGAGCTGTTTTGCCAGTTCGGCGTAGTGATAGTGCGGCCAACGTTTTGCCGGGCCAAATTCCGCGCCGGGGCAAAAGCCGATCAGAGGACGTTCAGAAGATAGTGAAAAGTCGCTGCACATCAGCGACTTTTCACCCTCGCTAACCTGGAGCTGCGGCCAGAGCAGCGGCTGCGGCAGATCTTTCGCCGTGCGCATCACGCCCTTGTCATAGGCCAGCGCCACGTAGCGCTCCACCATCAGCGGCCAGGCGTCTTTATCAAGGACGCGCGCATCGTTCAGCAGGCCATAGCGCATTTCGCCGCGCCAGCCGGTACGGTGCGGGATATTGGCAAAGAAAGGAATCAGCGCCGATTTAAACGAATTTGGCAACACCCAGGCGCGATCGTAGCGCTTCTCTCGCAGGCTATGGCCCAATCTGCGGCGCTCGCCGATTTCCAGCGCGCCGTGGCCCAGCGGCATGGGTATCGCCTCGTTAACTTCCGGCATACGCGATAACAACGGACGGCACCAGGCTGGCGCCATCACGTCGATTATCGCCTGGGGATAGCGCGCTTTAAGCGTGCGATAGAGACTTTGCGACATCATCATGTCGCCCACCCAGGACGGGCCAATGACCAAAATTTTCATACTTACGCGTCGCGGTTCAGCCAGGCCATATACTCCGTGACGCCTTCGGCGACGGTCTTAAAGGGTTTGTCATAGCCCGCGTTGCGTAGATTGGTTAAATCCGCCTGCGTAAACGCCTGATAGCGACCTTTCAGCTTATCCGGGAACGGAATGTATTCAATGCTGCCTTTTTTATGGTATGCCAGCGTCGCGTCGGCGACGGCCTGGAAAGATTCCGCACGGCCTGTGCCCAGGTTAAAGATGCCGGACTTACCGCTTTCCAGGAACCACAGGTTAACGGCGGCCACATCGCCCACGTAAACGAAGTCGCGCTTGAAGTTTTCGCTGCCTTCAAACAGTTTCGGGCTTTCGCCGTTGTTTAACTGTGTATTCAGATGAAATGCCACGCTTGCCATGCTGCCTTTATGGCCTTCACGTGGTCCATAGACGTTGAAATAGCGGAAACCGACAATCTGCGAGTTCGCTTCTGGCAGGATCTGGCGCACATATTCATCAAACAGGAATTTAGAATAGCCATAAACGTTAAGCGGTTTTTCGTATTCGCGCGATTCGATGAAATCAGACGTGCGACCGCCATAGGTGGCGGCAGAAGAGGCGTAGAGGAACGGGATTTCGCGCTCAAGACAATAGTGCAGCAGCTCTTTGGAGTATTGATAGTTATTATCCATCATATACTTGCCGTCCCACTCGGTGGTGGAAGAGCAGGCGCCTTCATGGAAAATAGCTTCGATATCGCCGAGCTCTTCTCCGGACATAATCTGGATCAGGAAATCTTCCTTATCCATATAGTCAGCAATGTTCAGATCCACCAGGTTTACAAACTTGGTGCCGTCTTTCAGGTTATCCACCACCAGAATATCGGTGATACCTTTATCATTCAGGGCCTTAACGATATTGCTGCCGATAAAGCCCGCGCCGCCGGTAACGATGATCATAACTGTAACCTTTGAATTATGGTGTCAGAGACTGTCTCAGACATGAATGCTCTTATCATAACACTATTCATCCATTCACTGATAACCCGTGAGGATACGCGTGATTTATGCTGCATTTTAAAGAAGTGATGACGCGTCATCTCGTATCAACGTATCGCTTTGGGTAATATGTGCTGAAATTTGCCCAGTCTGGAGAATCGCAATGCGTGGGGATTTTTACAAACAGTTAACCAACGATCTGGAAACCGCCCGGGTGGAAGGATTGTTTAAAGAAGAGCGCATTATTACGTCTGCGCAGCAGGCGGATATCACCGTGGCGGATGGAAGCCACGTTATTAACTTTTGCGCCAATAACTATCTCGGGCTGGCGAATCACCCTGAGCTGATTAATGCCGCAAAAGCGGGAATGGACAGCCACGGTTTCGGTATGGCGTCCGTGCGTTTTATCTGCGGCACCCAGGACAGCCACAAAGCGCTGGAGCAAAAGCTGGCAAGCTTCCTCGGCATGGAAGATGCGATTCTGTATTCCTCCTGTTTCGACGCTAACGGCGGCTTGTTTGAGACGTTGCTGGGCGCGGAAGACGCCATTATCTCCGACGCGCTGAACCACGCGTCTATCATTGACGGCGTGCGTTTGTGTAAAGCGAAGCGCTATCGCTATGCCAACAACGATATGGCTGAGCTGGAAGCTCGGCTGAAAGAGGCGCGTGAGGCCGGCGCGCGTCATGTCCTGATCGCTACCGACGGGGTGTTCTCAATGGATGGCGTCATCGCCAATCTGAAAGGTGTCTGTGATCTGGCCGATAAATACGATGCGCTGGTGATGGTTGATGATTCTCACGCGGTAGGCTTTGTCGGCGAAAACGGTCGCGGTTCCCATGAATACTGCGACGTAATGGGCCGCGTAGATATTATTACCGGTACGCTGGGCAAAGCGTTAGGCGGCGCATCCGGCGGCTATACCGCGGCGCGCAAAGAGGTCGTTGAGTGGTTGCGTCAGCGTTCCCGCCCATATCTGTTTTCCAATTCACTGGCGCCGGCGATCGTGGCGGCTTCTATTAAAGTGTTAGAGATGGTGGAAGCGGGCGCAGAACTGCGCGATCGCTTGTGGGCGAACGCCCGGCAGTTCCGTGAGCAGATGTCTGCCGCGGGATTTACGCTGGCAGGCGCGGATCACGCCATCATCCCGGTAATGCTGGGAGATGCGGTTGTCGCGCAGAAATTTGCCCGCGAACTGCAAAAAGAGGGCATTTACGTTACCGGTTTCTTCTATCCGGTCGTACCAAAAGGTCAGGCGCGTATTCGTACCCAGATGTCTGCGGCGCATACGCCTGAGCAAATTACGCGTGCGGTAGACGCGTTCACGCGTATTGGTAAACAACTGGGCGTGATTGCCTGAGGATGTAAGATGAAAGCGTTATCCAAACTGAAAGCGGAAGAGGGCATCTGGATGACCGACGTTCCGGAACCGGAAGTCGGCCATAACGATTTGCTGATTAAAATCCGTAAAACAGCCATCTGCGGCACTGACGTTCACATCTATAACTGGGATGACTGGTCGCAAAAAACCATCCCGGTTCCGATGGTCGTGGGGCATGAATATGTCGGCGAAGTGGTCGGCATCGGTCAGGAAGTGAAAGGCTTTAAAATCGGCGATCGCGTCTCCGGCGAAGGTCATATCACCTGCGGTCATTGCCGCAACTGCCGTGGCGGTCGTACTCACCTGTGTCGCAACACCACCGGCGTGGGCGTCAACCGTCCCGGCTGCTTCGCGGAATACCTGGTCATCCCGGCGTTCAATGCGTTTAAAATCCCGGATAACATTTCTGATGATTTAGCCTCTATTTTCGACCCGTTTGGTAATGCGGTGCATACGGCGTTGTCTTTCGATCTGGTCGGCGAAGATGTACTGGTATCGGGGGCGGGGCCAATCGGCGTAATGGCCGCCGCGGTGGCGAAACATGTCGGCGCGCGTCATGTGGTGATTACTGACGTCAATGAATACCGTCTGGAGCTGGCGCGTAAAATGGGCGTCACCCGCGCGGTCAACGTCGCGAAAGAGAGCCTGAACGACGTCATGGCGGAGCTGGGAATGACCGAAGGGTTCGATGTGGGTCTGGAGATGTCCGGCGCGCCGCCGGCGTTTCGTACCATGCTGGACACCATGAATCACGGCGGTCGTATTGCGATGCTGGGGATTCCGCCATCAGATATGTCTATCGACTGGACAAAAGTTATCTTTAAAGGCTTGTTCATTAAAGGTATTTATGGTCGTGAGATGTTCGAAACGTGGTACAAAATGGCGGCGCTGATCCAGTCCGGTCTGGATCTGTCACCGATTATCACCCATCGTTTCTCTATTGATGATTTCCAGAAAGGTTTTGACGCCATGCGTTCAGGCCAGTCAGGAAAAGTTATTCTGAGCTGGGATTAATATGTATAGAGACCCGATGATATTTATCGGGTCTGATATACGTTTCATCGTAAAAGGTTGGTGTCATTCACCAACCTTTTTTGTTAGGGAAAATCTGGAAAGCCGTAAAGAATTGTCATAGACATCAAGCATTCGTAATTGCGCTTTACTCTTATTTTACTCGCTAACGTCACGCTCTACTCTGAGTTTTGTGCTTGCTTTTTACTGTAAAAATTAATTATGGCGGCTTAATAGTTTCTTAATAGAGCCACAGTATAAAGGCAGGGTAAATTAAGGTTTTTCTGGTAATCGTTATGAAAAATAGTAAAACCAAAGTGAGTATCATTGTCCCGTTATATAATGCGGGAGCGGATTTTAATGCTTGCATGGCGTCGTTAATCGCGCAAACGTGGTCGGCGCTGGAAATTATTATTGTGAATGATGGATCGACGGATCATTCCGTTGAGATAGCAAAACATTACGCGGAACATTACCCGCATGTTCGACTGCTTCATCAGGCCAATGCTGGCGCATCTGTCGCCCGTAATCTTGGCCTGCAAGCGGCGACCGGCGATTACGTCGCCTTTGTTGATGCAGATGACCTGGTCTATCCGAAGATGTATGAAACGCTGATGACCATGGCGCTTAACGATGATCTGGACGTTGCGCAGTGCAACGCGGACTGGTGCGTCCGAAAAACCGGGCACGCCTGGCAATCTATTCCGACCGATCGTCTGCGCTCCACCGGAGTATTAAGTGGACCGGATTGGTTGCGTATGGCGCTGGCCTCGCGGCGCTGGACGCATGTTGTCTGGATGGGCGTTTATCGACGTGCGCTGATTATCGATAACAATATTACTTTCGTTCCCGGACTACATCATCAGGACATATTATGGTCGACGGAAGTCATGTTTAATGCCACGCGCGTACGTTATACCGAACAATCATTATATAAATATTTCCTGCATGATAATTCGGTAAGCCGTTTGCAAAGACAAGGCAATAAAAATCTTAATTATCAGCGGCATTATATTAAAATTACGCGATTATTAGAAAAGCTCAATCGTGATTATGCCCATCGTATTCCGATTTACCCGGAATTTCGCCAGCAAATTACCTGGGAAGCGTTACGCGTTTGTCATGCGGTGCGTAAAGAACCTGATATTTTGACCCGCCAGCGTATGATTGCCGAAATTTTTACTTCTGGCATGTATAGACGGATGATGGCTAACGTCCGCAGCGCGAAAGCGGCTTATCAGACGCTAATCTGGTCTTTCCGGCTGTGGCAATGGCGCGACAAAACTTTGTCGCACCGTCGTATGGCCCGTAAGGCGCTCAATCTGTCTTAGCGCTCATGTTTTTAGGCGCGGCGATTTTCCCCCAGCCTTGCCACTGGTGCTGAAACCAGACAACCACGGAACTTTGCGTAATGCTCTCGCCGATGACGCTGAAAAAGCGCGTAGCGTAGACCGGTTGCAGCGGTTTTTTCGGCTTGCACATCTTCACGCCGCGAAAGGGATTGCGCGGCGCGTCAATTTTCTGCGGCGTCAAATCAGGTCGGGACGTATCTACCTGCGGTTCGTTGAGCAGGCTGCCTGGGCGTACCAGGGTGATATCCGCCGGCAGGCGATAAACCATCTGTTGCAGCACGCGAACCGTTGCGGGATGCGGATGACCAATCGCGATAGCGGAACCGTTGCGACGGGCCAGTTCGATAGCGCGATTAAACTGACGGCGAATATCCGCCTCGTTTTGCGTATCGTCGAGGAACACTTTGCGCTTGATCACTTTCACACCCGTACCGGATGCCGCGCGCATCGCCTGGCTATTGCCAATCGTCATGCTGTCGAGAAAATAGAGATTGTAATGTTCCAGCGCCTGCATAACTTTTTGCATACCGAACAGGCTGGAAGTCATTGCGCTGCCCATGTGGTTATTAAGCCCGACGGCATACGGCACGTTGTTTACCGCCTCGCGGATAATGCGCTCGATCTCATCGCTGCTCATATCTGGTCGCAGCGTATCCTTCTCCAGCGGCTGTTTGCTTAGCGGCGCCATCGGCAGATGGATTAACACTTCATGCCCGCTATTGTGCGCTTTAGTTGCCATTTCGCGCGCGTGCGGCGCGTTGGGCAGTACGGCGACGGAGATGTTTGGCGGCAGCGCCAGAACCTGGTTTTCCGTATGCGGGCGATAGCCAAAATCATCAATCACGATGGCGAGCTTGCCAGCGAAAACGGGATGTGCAAACGCCAGCAAAGTGGCCAGCGTGAGAATGGAGCGACGAAACTGAGGCAAAACTTATCTTCCCAACCACGGCTGTGGATTGACGGCCTGACCCTGGCGACGAATTTCGAAATAAAGCGAGGGTCTGCCCTGACCGCCGCTACTGCCCACAAGGGCGATAGGTTGTCCGGCGCGCACCTGCGCGCCTACGCTGACCAGCGCGCTCTGGTTATAGCCGTAAAGGCTCATATCGCCTTTACCATGCTCCACGACCACCACCAGGCCATAGCCTTGCAGCCAGTCCGCCAGAATCACCCTGCCGTCGGCGATGGCTTTGACCTCGGTGCCTTCCGACGCGCCGATCACCATCCCCTTCCAACGTAGCTCACCCTGCAGCCGTTCGCCATAGCGATGCAATATCGGGCCGCGTACCGGCCAGTATGCCTGACCGCGAGGCGCGCCCAGACCGCCGGTGCGGGACATTAGCGAGCGCTCGCTTTCCGTCGGCTTATAGGTGCTGCCTTTACGCGAGGCTTCCTGCTGCTTATCGCGTACCGCCTGCGCTTCGCGGGCTTCACGCTCCGCTCGCGCTTTGGCCGCCGCTTCCGCCCGCGCGATACTGTTGCGTAGACGTGATTCGTTGGCGCGTAGTTCGCTTAACTGTTGCTGGCCTTGCTGAATAGACGACTCCAGTCCGGCAAGCGTTTTCTTACGTTCATTACGAGCCTGCTCCAGCTTCGCCTGCTGGGCGCGCTGCTCATACAGCAACGTTTGTTGCTGGCTTTGCTTCTCTTCCAGCTCGGCTTTTTGCGTGGCGACCTGTTCGCGAGTCTGTTTCAGTTCGGCGATAGTCTCCTGGCGCGCCTGGTTCAGATAGCCGAAGTAGGCCTGCAGGCGTTGCCCTCGCTGGCTCTCTTCTCCGCTAAGAATAAGCTGAATGCCGGTGTGTTCGCCCTGGCGGAAAGCGGCGTCCAACTGTGCGGCGAGATTACGCTCCTGGCTGGCTTTTTGCTGCTCCAGTTTGGCAATTGAGGCGTTCATCTCATCAATTTGCGCGTTTAACTGATCCAGAGTGCTTTGCGTTTCGCGCAGCTTACGTGCTGCGGCCGAGATGGCCTCTTCCTGGGCTTTAAGTTGTGCCAGGAGGCTGGCGCGCTGTTGCTGCTGCTGGCGTACGTCGCGTTCTTTCGCGGCGATATCGGCCTGAATAGATTTGAGTTGATCACGGTCATCCGCGTGGGCGGAAAAGGCGCACAACAATACGCCAGCGCTAAGTACGCTGGCGTAGAACAAAGGCCTGACTGAAAACGTTCTTGGTTTCACGGCCTGTTGAATGGTGTTAATCGCCTTTCCCCTCATGGGGAGGGATTATTCCACGATGAACAGCGGCTTACCAGTCATCTCTTGCGGGATTTCCATCCCCATCAGCGACAGCATGGTAGGCGCAATGTCTGAAAGTTTGCCGCCTTCAACCGCCTTCACGTTTTTCTCGCCGACATAAATCAGCGGCACCGGCAGGTTGGTGTGGGCGGTATGCGCCTGGCCGGTCGCCGGATCGCGCATCTGCTCCGCGTTGCCGTGGTCCGCGGTAATCAACAGTTGTCCACCAACGGACTCAACCGCTTTTGTTACCTGGTCAATGCAGTTATCCAACGCTTCCACCGCTTTGATGGCGGCTTCCATCACGCCGGTATGACCGACCATATCGCCGTTTGGATAGTTACAAATGATGGTGTCGTACTTACCGCTTTCGATCGCCGCGACCAATTTTTCAGTCAATTCTGCAGAGCTCATTTCCGGTTGCAGGTCATAAGTGGCCACTTTCGGGGAGTTGATCAGAATGCGCTCTTCACCAGCAAACGGTTCTTCTACGCCGCCGTTAAAGAAAAAGGTTACGTGCGCATATTTTTCCGTTTCGGAAATACGCAGTTGGGTTTTGTCGTTTTTCGCCATCCACTCGCCGAACGTGTTCGCCAGCGACGCTGGTGGGTAGGCAACGGCAGTTTTGATGTCGGCGGCGTATTCGGTCAGCATCACGAAGTTCAGATTAACCACTTTCTTACGCGCAAAGCCGTCGAAATCAGCGTTAACGAAAGCGCGGGTAATTTCGCGCGCGCGGTCAGCGCGGAAGTTCATGAAAATCAGCGTGTCGCCGTCTTCCATCGCCGCATCAGCCTGGCCCTCGGCGCGGATAACGGTCGCTTTGACAAACTCATCGTTTTCATCACGAGCGTAAGCGGCCTGCAGGCCAGCCACAGCGGTATCCGCCTGGAATTCGCCCTGGGCCAGGGTCATCAGATCATACGCTTTTTCCACGCGATCCCAACGGTTGTCGCGGTCCATAGCGTAGTAACGACCGACGATAGACGCCACGCGGCCTTTGCCCAGCGCGGCGAATTTGTCTTCGAATTTTTTCAGCGAGGCTTCAGCGCTGCGCGGCGGCGTATCGCGACCGTCGAGGAAGGCGTGCAGATAGATTTTTTCTGCGCCGCGCTCTGCGGCCAGTTCCACCATCGCCATAATGTGATCTTCGTGGCTGTGGACGCCGCCCGCGGACAGCAGACCCATAATATGAACCGCTTTACCGGCGTTTTTCGCCTGGTCTACCGCATTGGTCAGGACTGGGTTAGCAAAGAAAGTACGTTCTTTAATTTCAACGTCCAGACGCGTCAGGTCCTGATAAACGATGCGACCTGCGCCCAGGTTAACGTGGCCCACTTCGGAGTTGCCCATCTGGCGGTCAGGCAGACCCACTTCCAGACCGGATGCGTCGATCAGGGTATGCGGACGTTTTGCCCACAGAGCATCCATCACCGGGGTTTTGGCGTTTAAGATAGCGTTATCCTGCTGTTCTTCACGGTAGCCGTAGCCATCCAGAATCACCAGTACCATAGGTTTTTTAGAAACCGACATTGCGACAACCTCATACTCAATAGACAAAATAATTGCGTAATTTTACTACAGCTGAATCGATAAAATAGCCTCAGAAGATCAAAGAAAGGGATCGCGCTGGCGTGAGAAGGCAAGTAATAGCGTGATTTTTTTTCGTAGCGCCCCGCAAAAATGCATTCCAGTGCACGCTCTGGCTGTATTTGCGCCACTGCACAGGTATACTCCTTTCCTGGTTTTTTAATCACTACGTCGGGAGTTGTTACCCCCCATGCAAGAAATTATGCAATTTGTTGGCCGTCATCCCATACTGAGTATCGCCTGGATTGCGTTACTGGTGGCGGTTTTATTTACCACGTTCAAAGGTCTGACTTCAAAAGTTAAGGTGATTACACGCGGCGAAGCCACGCGCCTTATCAACAAAGAGGACGCCGTTGTTGTGGATTTACGTCAACGTGACGATTTCCGTAAAGGCCATATCGCTGGCGCGACCAATTTGCTGCCGAGCGAAATCAAAGCCAACAATGTTGGCGAACTGGAAAAGCACAAAGACAAGCCGATTATCGTGGTCGACGGTTCAGGTATGCAGTGCCAGGAATCCGCTAACGCGCTGACAAAAGCCGGCTTTGAAAAGGTCTTTGTGTTGAAAGAAGGCGTAGCAGGCTGGAGCGGCGAGAATCTGCCTCTGGTGCGCGGTAAGTGATTACCCGTCGTTTTCATGGCGCAAGGGGAATGACTTGCCCTTGCGTCGACATGAGATCCATCGGGTAAAAAACAGGAGCGAAGTCATGGCCAATATTGAAATCTACACCAAAGCAACCTGTCCGTTTTGCCATCGTGCAAAGGCGCTGTTAAACAGCAAGGGCGTGAGTTTCCAGGAAATTGCGATTGACGGCGACGCCGTGAAGCGTGAAGAGATGATCAAACGTAGTGGCCGAACGACGGTTCCGCAAATTTTTATTGATGCACAGCACATTGGCGGTTGTGACGACTTGTATGCGCTGGATGCGCGTGGTGGACTGGATCCGCTGTTGCGTTAAGGCGTACTCAAGTATTTAAGGACAACACTAAAGGGTTTTACACATGTCAGAACAAAATAACACTGAAATGGCTTTCCAGATCCAACGTATCTATACCAAGGATGTTTCTTTCGAAGCGCCAAACGCACCGCATGTTTTCCAGAAAGATTGGCAGCCAGAGGTTAAACTGGATCTTGATACGGCATCTTCCCAACTGGCGGATGACGTTTATGAAGTTGTGCTGCGTGTTACCGTAACGGCTTCCCTGGGGGAAGAAACCGCGTTCCTGTGCGAAGTTCAGCAGGCCGGTATTTTCTCCATCAGCGGTATTGAAGGCACTCAGATGGCGCATTGCCTGGGCGCATACTGCCCGAACATTCTGTTCCCGTATGCTCGCGAGTGCATCACTAGTCTGGTTTCACGCGGTACGTTCCCACAACTGAACCTTGCGCCGGTCAACTTTGATGCGCTGTTCATGAACTATTTGCAGCAGCAGGCTGGCGAAGGTACTGAAGAACATCAGGATGCCTGATGAACCAAAGTAATGCGTCAATGACAGTCATCGGTGCCGGCTCGTACGGCACCGCTCTTGCCATCACTCTGGCGAGAAACGGCCACCAGGTTGTCCTGTGGGGCCACGACCCAAAACATATCGCGACCCTGGAGCACGATCGCTGCAACGTCGCGTTCCTTCCCGATGTGCCTTTTCCCGATACGTTACACCTGGAAAGCGACTTAGCAACCGCGCTGGCGGCCAGTCGTAACATTCTGGTGGTGGTGCCAAGCCATGTTTTCAGCGACGTGCTGCGGCAGATTAAACCGCTGATGCGTCCGGATGCGCGTCTGGTATGGGCGACCAAAGGGCTGGAAGCGGAAACGGGGCGCCTGTTGCAGGATGTCGCTCGCGAGGCGTTAGGCGATCAAATCCCGCTGGCGGTGATTTCCGGTCCGACGTTCGCTAAAGAGCTGGCGGCGGGTTTGCCGACGGCAATCTCGCTGGCCTCAACCGATGAGACCTTTGCCGACGATCTCCAGCAACTGTTGCACTGCGGAAAAAGTTTTCGCGTCTATATCAATGCGGATTTTATCGGCGTGCAGCTTGGCGGCGCGGTGAAAAACGTGATTGCGATTGGCGCGGGGATGTCTGACGGCATCGGCTTCGGCGCGAACGCCCGCACGGCGCTAATCACGCGTGGGCTGACCGAAATGTCGCGGCTTGGCGCAGCGCTTGGCGCCGATCCCGCCACCTTTATGGGGATGGCGGGTTTAGGCGATCTGGTGCTGACCTGTACCGACAACCAGTCGCGCAACCGTCGTTTTGGCATGATGCTTGGCCAGGGCATGGACGTTAAAGGCGCGCAGGATAAGATTGGCCAGGTGGTCGAAGGCTATCGCAATACGAAAGAAGTTCGTGAATTGGCGCACCGTTTTGGTGTTGAAATGCCAATAACCGAGGAAATTTATCAAGTATTGTATTGCGGAAAAAACGCGCGCGAGGCAGCATTAACGTTATTAGGTCGCGCCCGCAAGGAAGAGCTGAGTCGCCACTAGCCGTAAGGAACTGTTTGCATAAACGACCCAACCCGCACAGAACGGGTTGGTCGTTTTCTGCCCGTCTGGAGTAAGCCATGCCGTGTGAAGAACTGGAAATCGTCTGGAAGAATATTAAAGCTGAAGCCCGCGCTTTAGCTGACTGTGAGCCTATGTTGGCCAGTTTTTATCACGCCACGCTACTCAAGCATGAAAATCTGGGCAGTGCGCTGAGCTATATGCTGGCAAATAAACTGGCTTCGCCCATCATGCCCGCTATCGCTATCCGTGAAGTAGTTGAAGAAGCCTATGCCGCCGACCCGGAAATGATCGCGTCGGCAGCCTGCGATATTCAGGCCGTGCGCACTCGCGATCCGGCGGTGGATAAATACTCCACGCCGCTGTTATATCTGAAAGGCTTTCATGCGCTACAGGCCTACCGCATTGGTCACTGGTTGTGGAATAAAGGTCGCCGCGCGCTGGCTATCTTCCTGCAAAATCAGGTTTCGGTCTCGTTTCAGGTGGATATTCACCCGGCAGCGAAAATTGGCCGCGGGATTATGCTCGACCATGCCACCGGTATTGTGGTGGGGGAGACGGCGGTTATTGAGGATGATGTGTCGATCCTGCAATCCGTCACCCTGGGCGGTACCGGGAAAACAAGCGGCGATCGTCATCCTAAAATCCGCGAAGGCGTGATGATTGGCGCGGGTGCGAAAATTCTCGGCAATATCGAGGTGGGGCGCGGCGCGAAAATTGGCGCAGGTTCCGTCGTTTTACAGCCTGTCCCGCCGCACACTACCGCCGCAGGCGTTCCGGCGCGTATTGTCGGCAAGCCGGGCAGCGATAAGCCGTCGATGGATATGGACCAGCATTTCAACGGGATACACCATACGTTTGAGTATGGCGACGGCATCTGAATTGCGCGGTACAACTAAAAAACGCTGTTCCGATGGAGTGCAATCCCGGAACAGCGGAGCGAAGAATTCGCAATGTGGACAATCAGGCTGCGGATGATGTCAGCGTGATACGATCCAGCGGGCCGACGATAAACAGATATGAAATGAGACCAATAAGTCCCATCGAGCCAACGTATAAAATGGCAAAGTCGAACGACTGAGTATTGGCAAGAATCACGCCGATGACCAGTGGCGTAACGATGCTTGCCATATTGCCGCACATGTTAAATACGCCGCCGGCAATACCCAGAACTTCCTTCGGCGAGGTGTCGCTGAGTACGCACCAGCCCAGGTTACCAAACCCTTTGGCAAAAAAGGCCAGACTCATCGCCGCAATGACCACAAATTCTGAAGAGGTGTAGTTGGCGATCACTATTACGCAAGAGAGCAACATACCGCAGATAACAGGCAGTTTCCGCGCGACGGTAAGGCTATAGCCGCGTTTGAGTAGCCAGTCGGAGAACACGCCGCCGAGCAGGCCGCCAATAAAACCGGCAATGGCTGGAATACTGGCCACGAAACCGACTTTCAGAATCGACATGCCTTTCGCCTGGTACAGGTAGGTCGGGAACCAGGTCAGGAAGAACCAGGTGATAGAGGTGACGCAGAATTGCCCGATGTAAACACCGATCATCATCCGGTTAACACAGACGGTTTTAATCTGCGCGAACGTTATTTTCTGCGGCTCCTTTTTACAGCCCAGAGAGGGCTCGCCACCACCGCTACGAATATAGTCAATTTCCGCTTGATTAACTTTTGGATGGTGCATCGGATCTTTGACTTTCATTAACCAGAATATACCGAGCATCACACCAATAGCGCCAATATAATAGAAGACAAAATGCCAGCTTAAATTATGCAGAATGATCGTCATTAGCGGGGTGATAATGCCCAGCGAGATATATTGCGCAGCCTGATAAACTGAAGTAACGAAACCTCGTTCATTATTGGGAAACCATTGTACGCTTAAACGACTGTTCGCCGGAAAGGCAGGCGCTTCAATCGCGCCCATCAGCAGACGTAGAATAACCAGTACAATTAATGGGCTGCCATACAAATAGATCGTTCCCTGAAACATGGTTACTAACGACCAGCCAATCAATGCGCAACCGTAAACCAGTCGTGAACCGTAGCGGTCTAATAGCCAACCGCCGGGTAGTTGCATAATGACATAGGCAATACCAAATGAGGAGAAGGCCAGGCCCATCGCTTCCGGATCAAAACCTAATTCTTTACTCATTATTGGGGCAACTACGGATAGAGTTGCGCGATCCGCATAATTAAATACGGTAGCAAGAAATAAAAATATAAGAATGGTATGACGCACTTTTGTGCGCTTTATTATTGTGTTCATTATCTACTCCTCAGATAAGGGCAGAATGCATCCTGTAAGGTAAGAGAGGCGGGACGGATTCCCGCCAGTCGGGTTAAGGGCGTTTGCCAAATTCACATGTTAATTGTGTCCAGCGGCGCGCTTGTTCACTGAGCGTGAAACCCAGACCATGACGATCGGAAATCCACATGCGGCCATCGCGCAGCTCAAGTTGCTCGTTGAATAATGGGTTCAGCCACTCGAAATGTTCCAGCCACGGCTCCAGGGGATACGCTGCGGAAAGGTGCAGGTGTACTTCCATCGCAAAGTGCGGCGCCAGCTTACGCCCGTGTTTCGCCGCCAGATCCATAATCTTCAGGAACGGAGAGATACCGCCGACACGCGGCGCATCTGGCTGAACGAAATCGCTGGCATTGCCCAGAATCAACTGCTCGTGTTCCCGGAAACTGGTCAGCATTTCCCCGGTGGCGATAGGCGTATCCAGCGCGGCAGCAAGCTGGGCGTGGCCTTCGATGTCGTAAGCATCTAATGGTTCTTCAATCCAGATAAGATTGAACTGTTCCATTTTACGCCCCATGCGGATAGCCGTTTCGCGATCCCACTGCTGGTTAGCGTCAACCATTAACGGGAACTCATCCCCAAGCGCTTCACGTACTGCGGTTAAGCGGCGAATATCCTCAGCGCAGTTGGGTTGTCCGACTTTCAACTTAATACCGCCAATGCCATTTTCGCGGGAAATCACCACATTTTTCAGCACTTGATCGAGCGGTGTATGCAAGAACCCCCCTGAGGTGTTGTAACACTGAACGGAGTCGCGGTGCGCGCCCAACAGTTTTGCCAGTGGCAGACCGGCACGTTTAGCCTTCATATCCCATAAGGCGATATCGATAGGGGAGATAGCCTGTACCGCCATCCCGCTACGCCCCACTGAGGCTCCGGCCCACAGCAGCTTAGTGTATATTTTGTCGATATCATTGGGATCTTCGCCCAGTAGATTGTCGGCTATCTCTTTGGCGTGAGCATAAATACCCTGGCCGCCAGCACGTTTGGAGTAGCTAAAACCAACGCCTTCAAAGCCATCGCGACTGCGGATTTCGGCAATGATGATTGCCACTTCGGTCAAAGGTTTCTGGCGACCGGTCAGTACCTTCGCGTCACTCACTGGCGTCGCCAGCGGTAGAAAAGCCAGTGATAGCTTCACCCATTCGATACGATCGCCGGTTTCTGCCGCGGTTCTGGTATTCGCCGCTTTTGCATACGTTACGGCGTCGGAATTCGCGCTTAAAGCCATTTTTTTCTCCTGATAATCACAAAATGATTGCGCTAACATTTTTATTATTAAGCGAGCACAGGATCCAGAAAGTTGATGTTGATTTGAACATTTGATCACATATGTCGTATAAAAAGCAGGATTTATTGCAAAATGGATCACGATCCAAAAATATCTGGGGAAATGCATAATACAAAATGATGGCGCTATCATTTTGTAATGACTGAGCTTGATAAGCTACTGTATTTACGGCCTTTCCTGATGCGAAGCTGGCAATAGCCGCAGGCATGATGAATAATGCGCGGATAAATCAGCCAATCTTTGCAGGGGCATCAGACGTGAAGAGAACCAAATCACCTCGTGCGCCGACGCTGGAAGATGTAGCACGTAGCGCCGGGCTGTCTCCGATGACAGTCAGCCGGGCATTGAATTCGCCACAACTGGTTCGCCCCAAAACGGTTGAGAAAGTCATGCAGGCGGTTCGCGTCACAGGCTACATACCCAACGCGTTAGCCGGTGGTCTGGCGTCGCGACGGAGTAAATTAATCGCTGTCGTCGTGCCGCAAATTAACAACAACATGTTTGTCGATACCATCCAGTCGCTGAGCGATGAACTGGCCCGACGCGGATATCACATATTGCTGTGCGTGGCGGGATATACCGAACAAACGGAAGCGGAATTGGTGGCGACACTGCTTTCCCGCCGCCCCGATGGCGTGGTGCTTACCGGGATCCATCACACGATAGAACTGAAAAAGGTCATCCTGAACGCGGCTATTCCGGTGGTGGAAATTTGGGACTTAACGCCCACGCCGCTTGATATGCTGGTCGGTTTTTCCCATGAAAAAGTCGGGCAGGCGACGGGGGAGTATCTTCTGAGTAAGGGCTATCGTCGTCCCGGCTTGTTGTGGACCGCCGATCGCCGAGCCGCGCAACGTAAGCAGGGGTTATGTAGTGTTCTTCAACGCCACGCTATTCATGCCGTACCGCAGGTAGATGTCCCCCTTCCGGCATCGCTTTCGCTGGGGCGCAGCGGTTTAAGCCAGCTTTTTGACGAAGGGACGTTTGATGTCATTGTTTGCAGTTCTGATACCCTGGCACAGGGGGCGATGATGGAGGCGGAAAGCCGTGGTTTGCGCATTCCGCATGATTTAGCGGTTATTGGTTTTGGCGACCTTGATTTTGCCGCCAGCAATCGACCATCAATTACTACCGTAAGCGTTGACAGACGCGCCATTGGCCAGCGCGCCGCTACGCTGTTGGCCGATCGTATTGAACAGAAACCGTGCGCAGAAGCTATTGTGGATATTGGCTTTCATTTGATTGAGCGAGAGTCCGCATAAACGGGAACATGCCATCGGGATCGGCCAGGCCGGATCAGGCGTTAGCCGCCATCCGGCATTGAATATATTACGACCGCAATACCGCGCCGGGGTATCCTAACTGGCGCCACGCTTCATACACCACCACCGACACCGCATTCGACAGGTTCATGCTACGGCTATCCGGCATCATCGGAATGCGAATCTTCTGCTCTTTAGGCAACGCATCGAGAATGCTGGCGGGCAGGCCGCGCGTTTCCGGGCCAAACATCAAATAATCGCCATCCTGATAGCTTACGGCGCTATGGGCGGGCGTGCCCTTTGTCGTCAACGCAAACAGGCGCTGCGGGTTTTCGGCGGCGACAAAGGCGGCATAATCGTGATGGCGCTGAACCGCGGCGAATTCGTGATAGTCCAGCCCTGCGCGGCGTAAGCGCTTATCATCCCAGGTAAACCCCATCGGTTCGATGATGTGCAGACGAAAGCCGGTATTGGCGCAAAGACGAATGATGTTGCCGGTATTCGGCGGGATTTCTGGTTCGAAGAGTACGATGTTAAGCATGATGCCCCCTTAAATGCGGGGGGCAGAATAGCAGAAATTTACCGGGCTCTCACGCGCCAGGCGTTCAGGCGGCATCGCCTTTGCTCATTGGCGCCAGCGCGGCGGGCAAACTTTTCCCCAGTTCCTGCACCAGTGAATCGCCACTGATTTCGCTAATGGATTTCGCGCCGGTCAGGGTCATGGCGACTTTCATCTCTTTCTCGATCAGGTCCAGCAGATTGGCGACACCCGCTTTTCCTGCCGTCGCCAGCGCGTAGAGATAGGCCCGACCCAGCAGTACGGTATCGGCCCCCAACGCAATCATACGCACGACATCCAGCCCGTTACGAATCCCGCTATCCGCCAGAATGGCGATATCGCCTTTCACCGCATCGGCAATGGCGGGCAGGGCGCGGGCGGAAGAGAGCACGCCATCGAGCTGGCGGCCGCCGTGATTCGACACCACGATACCGTCAGCGCCGAAACGTACCGCATCGCGGGCATCTTCTGGATCGAGGATCCCTTTGATCACCATTGGGCCGTCCCAGAATTCGCGTATCCACTCCAGATCTTTCCAGGAGATGGACGGATCGAAGTTATTTGCCAGCCAGCCGATATAGTCCTCAAGGCCGGTCGGTTTACCCAGATAGGCGGAAATATTGCCTAAATCATGCGGGCGACCGTTCAGGCCGACATCCCACGCCCATTTAGGGTGCATCACCGCCTGCCAGTAACGGCGCATGGCCGCGTTTGGGCCGCTCATCCCGGAGTGGGCGTCACGGTAGCGCGCGCCCGGCGTCGGCATATCCACGGTAAAGACCAGCGTGGAGCAGCCCGCCGCTTTCGCACGTTCAAGCGCGTTGCGCATAAAGCCCCGGTCTCGCAGTACATAAAGCTGGAACCACATCGGGCGCTTAATGGTTGGTGCAACTTCTTCAATCGGACAGACGGAGACGGTGGAAAGGGTGAACGGAATGCCCTTTGCGTCTGCGGCGGCGGCGGCCTGTACTTCGCCGCGACGGGCGTACATGCCGCACAGACCTACCGGCGCTAATGCCACTGGCATCGACAACGTTTCGTTAAACAGGGTCGTTTCCAGGCTTAAATCGGACATATTTTTCAGCACGCGCTGGCGCAGAGCGACTTGCGACAGGTCTTCCACATTTCGGCGCAGGGTATATTCCGCATACGCGCCGCCGTCGATGTAGTGGAAGAGGAAAGGAGGCAACGTGCGCTGAGCTGCGGCGCGATAATCGCTGGCTGCTGAAATAATCATGATTTATTCTCCCTGGTCATCTCATTATGGTCGCCGGGCAGGCGGGTAATACGCGCCTGGCGGGCCTGGTCTTCATCAAATCGTTTAATCGTGGTGTGGACAAAACTGAGGTGCGCCATCATCGCTTTACGCGCGCCCTCGGCGTTACCGTCCAGAATGGCGTCCATCACTGCCTGGTGTTGTTCCGTCAGCTTTGAGAATACGGGCGGAACGAGATACATACGCTGGCGACTCTGTTTGACGGAGGATTGCAGGACGTCGAAGAAACCGCGCATGGTTTGCAACAGCACCACATTGTGCGAGGCTTCCGCGATCGCCAGATGAAAGCGCACGTCGGCCTGGGAGGCGAGATCCGGGTCTTCGCTGAGCGTCGCATCAAAGCAGAGTCTGATTTTCTCTTTGTCGGCAGCGGTGGCACGCATGGCGGCGTGCCAGGCCGTACTGGCTTCAATGGCGTGGCGGGCTTCCAGAATGTCGAAACTGTAGTCCGGATCGTCCGCCAGCAGGGTTTTCAGCGGTTGTACGATATTCTGTTCAGACCAGGTTTCGTGCTGCCAGCGGACAAATGTCCCGCCGCCGCGACGGCTCACCAGCACGCCTTCGCTGACCAGCTTCGCCAGCGCTTCGCGTAAAGAGTTGCGTGATACGCCAAGCTGTAGAGCCAACTGGCGCTCGGCGGGCAATTTCATGCCCGCTTCCAGGTTTTGTTCTTCAATCAGCGCCCGCACGCGAGAGGCAATCTCGTCTGACAGGCGTTTTGGTATCACAATCACGGAATCATCCAGGTTAAAACATAGGCCTGAAGCGTAGTGATCACGCCCACCATACAGGTGAAGATCAGGCTGTGTTTGACGGTAAAACGAAACAGATCGGACTCTTTCCCTACCAGTCCCACCGCCGCGCAGGCGATGGCGATAGACTGCGGCGAGATCATCTTCCCGGTTACGCCTCCAGTGGTATTCGCCGCCACCATCAGCACATCAGAGACGCCGATTTGCTGCGCCGCGGTAGCCTGTAGAGAGGCAAACAGCGCGTTAGATGAGGTATCCGAGCCGGTCAGGAATACCCCCAGCCAGCCGAGGAACGGCGAGAAGAACGTGAAGGCGCTGCCGGTGTGCGCCAGCGCTAACGCCAGCGTAGAAGAAAGCCCGGAATAGTTCGAGATAAACGCGAACGCCAGCACCATGCCGATGGAGTAAATCGGCAACGCCAGCTCTTTCAGCGTGCTGCCAAAGGTCTGGATTGCGGCTGAGGGTTTCATTTTCAGCCAGACGATAGATAACAGCGCCGCAAACAGGATCGCCGTGCCGGTGGCGGAGAACCAGTCAAATTTATACACCGCCGCGTAAGCGGTCGCTTCGTGTACGACCGGCGGCATACGGGCGACCAGTTTATCGAGATACGGTACCGGAACGTTAATTACCCAGTCATACAGCGCGCCGCCAGGGGCAAACAGCGCTTTGAACGGCGGTATGCTCCAGAGAGTGACCGTGGCGGTCAGGAACAGGAACGGCGACCAGGCACGAACAATTTGCCCTGTCGTATAGCGGGTACGGGCTAGCGTCTGATCGACCTGTGACGCGCCCATATCGCCGAAGCGGAAGATGCGCACCGGCTGCCAACGTTTGAGGAACAGCGTCAGGCACACCAGAGACACAAGCGAAGAGATAATGTCCGGCAGTTCCGGCCCGATAAAGTTGGAGCTGAGATACTGGGCGATAGCAAACGAACCGCCAGAGACCATCACCGCAGGCCAGGTTTCTTTCACGCCGCGCCAGCCGTCCATAATCGCCATAATCCAGAACAGGACGATAATGGTCAGGAATGGCAACTGGCGGCCGACCATCTGACCGATTTCAAAGCTGTCCAGGCCCGTGACTTGTCCGGCAACCAGAATCGGGATCCCCATCGCGCCAAAGGCGACTGGCGCGGTGTTTACAATCAGGCACAACCCTGCCGCATACAGCGGATTAAAGCCCAGACCCACCAGCAGCGCGGCGGTTATCGCCACCGGCGCGCCGAAACCCGCCGCGCCTTCAAGGAACGCGCCGAAGCAGAAGCCGACAATCAGCATTTGCAGACGTTGGTCGGGGGTAATCGACAGAATTGATGAGCGAATAATGTCAAACTGCCCGGTCTTGACCGAAATTTTATAGACGAAGACTGCGGCGATGATTATCCAGGCTATCGGCCATAGCCCGTAGAAGAAGCCATACACGACCGATGCCAGCGCGTGATCGACCGGCATTTTATAGAACAGCAGCGCGACGGCGAGCGCGATAACCACCGTCCACGAAGCGGCAACATAGCCTTTCAGCTTGAGTTTAATCAGGGCGAAAAAGAAGAACAGGATTGGGAGCGATGCGATCAGGCTGGAAAGCCAGATATTACCCGCCGGGTCATAGTTTTGTTGCCAGAGGTTCATTGCAGGTCTCCTGAGAACCACACGCATAATGGGATGAATCTTTGCTCATCTCGTTGAAGTCACATTATGTGTAAAAGTGGTCCTGCCAATATTGTTGTGTATGGATAATGACAACAAATAGTTAACCAGATGTTATTTATTGGCAACGGTATTGTAGAGTTAATTTAGTGAAATGTGAGTAGGCTGTGGTAACGGGCTAAAATTGGTAGGGCCAATTGAGGGGAGAGGACAGCAAAGGGAAGTGAAAAGGCAATGGCATTATGCCATTGCCTTTGATGTCGGGAGTGTTGTTACTTCATTACCACTGGAAGCCCGCGCCAATGGCCGCAGAGTAATCGCCCTGGCTGTTGCTGGTTCCTTGCAATTTATACACCCAGCCCCCGCTTTCACTTACCATGGAGACACCAATGGCGACGGCACTTTCACCATTAAACGTACCGCCAGCAATCGAGGTCATGTTGGCGCCCGGGGTGTAGGCTTGTGGCAGACCGGCCATCGCCATCGCTGAAGCGATACCGCCGCTCATCTTGTTTTCTACACCTTTGATTTTGCTGTTCATTTCACCCATTTTCTGGTCGGTATAGGTGTTTGCTTCTTCGACGCTGCGTTTCAATTGCGCATAGTTAACCGCATCCGTATCATTCACCGCCGCTGAAACATTGCCGATCCGAGTGGTACCGCCACTCCCGTCTCCCAGGTTGAGCACGCTATAGTTAACCGAGCCATCTGCATTGGTTTCATAACGCACGGAGCCTGCTTCTGAGGCTTTCAGTTGCGCCACATTAACCGCGTCAGTGTTGTTCACCCCTGCGGCAACGTTGGTAATACGGCGTTGTTGAGTAGAAGAGCCGACAGACACAGTATTAGCTTCATCTGCGACGGAATTTGTGCCTAACGCCACGCTGTTTTCAGCGGCAGCAATAGAGCCAGAGCCAATCGCGACGCTGTCCGCACCCTGGGCATTTGCATCTACGCCATCGGTGTTGGTCTTGAAGTACTTGGTGCTACCGGTAGTGACGATATCGCCAATACCGTTTTCAATATTGGTGACGCGAGTATCAAGACTACTCACCTGCGTGTTCAGGTTATTGATGCTTTCGGTATTCGCGGCAACACGGCTGTCGGTGACTTTCAATTGACCAACGTTAACGGCATCGGTATCTGCCGAACCCGCCGCGACGTTAGTGATCTGACGTTGACCGTCTTCACTGCCGACAGAGAACTCACCGACAGAGTTCTGCGGTGTGTCCATGTTGTAGGCGGTGTAGTCAGTCTGTGCGCCGCGAGTGGTCTGAGAACCATTACCCATTGCAATACTGTTTGCATGATTGGCGCGTGCGTTAGAACCGATAGCAATACCGTTGATGGCATCAGCCATCACCAGTGTATTCAGACCAATACCAATACCTGCATCAGCATTGACGATGGTCTTCGCACCCATTGCCAGTGAGTCAGTTCCGACAGCCAGTGAATCTTCTTCCGTTGAGTTTGCGTGGTAGTACTTGGTCGGTGTAGTAGTGACCGCACCAATGGCATTTTGTAACTGACGAACTGTTACCGCATCTTGCGCTTCAGAGCCGTCAGCAACGTTGGTAATTTGACGATAGCTTTCTCCATCCGTCCCCAATGACAACGCGCCCAGCAACTTTCTGTCTGTTGTATTGTAGCCAATGACGACGCCATCGCTTGTTACGCTCGTTTCTCGTATACCGGTTGTAATAGCGCGGTTAGAGGTGGAGCCACTGCCCAAAGCGATACTGCCCTCAATGCTACTGCTGCTGTTTTGGCCAAGAGCCAGGCTGCCAGCGCCAGAGGCGACGGCGTCGTAACCTACTGCCGTTGCGCCGTTACCCGTTGCGTATGCATCCTGGCCTTCAAGCCCGTTATCATTCGTACGGATGTATTTCACGCCGGTACCATTTTCCGTGATATAGGTTTCGCTGGTATCGCCAGCTAGTTGGCTAATAGATTCATTATACTGAGAAATCAGCATGTTAGTTTCATAAAGCTGAGAGCCATTAACGGCGTCAGTACTGTCACTGGCGATTTCACCTGCTGCTACATTGGTTATCTTATTGGTACCGCTGGTACCGTGGCTGGCGCTGAACGCACCCTCTCCGTCATCCCAGCTCAGTGCATCGGTACCAAGATTGGTGATGGACGTATTGATATCCGCGATAGCAGAGGTGTTTTGATCCACCTTCTGGTTGGTTTCATACAACTGTGAGCCGTTTACCGCGTCTGTACTGTCCTCAGAAAGCGCCCCGGCGGCGACATTGGTTATTTTACTGGTGCTTCCACCGTGGTTTGCGCTGAAAGCGCCGATGTCTTCGTCCCATAACAGAGCGTTATCAGTGAGGCCGGTAATGGACGTATTAATGTCGGAGACAGAAGTATTCAGGTTCTCAATCGCGGTGCTGTTCTGAGTGATGTTAGTGGTATTGGCGGCGATATCGGTCGTGTTCTGATCCACTTTTTCATTGGTTTCGAACAGCTGCGAGCCGTTAACCGCGTCGGTACTTTCTTCAGACAGCTCTCCGGCAGCAACGTTGGTGATTTTGTTTGTCGTACTACTTCCGTGGCTGGCAGAGAACGAACTCGTTGTCTCATTCCAGCTCAGGTTGTCAGAGCTAAGATTGGTGATGGACGTATTAATATCTGCGATAGCAGAGGTGTTTTGATCCACCCTCTGGTTGGTTTCATACAACTGGGAGCCGTTCACCGCGTCTGTACTGTCCTCAGAAAGGTCCCCGGCGGCGACATTGATGATTTTACTGGCGCTTCCGTTGCGGTTAGCGCTGAATGCGCCAGAGACTGCATCCCATAGCAGTGCATCGTCGGTGAGCGTGGTAACTGAGTTGCTCAGGTTGTTGATACTGGTGGTGTTGGTGGCGATATCAGTGGTGTTCTGATTGATGCTGGTTGTATTGGCAGCGATATCAGTGGTGTTCTGAGACACATTTTCATTGGTGGCAAACAATTGTGAGCCGTTAACGGCGTCGGTGCTGTCCGAAGCCAGGGTACCCGCCGCCAGATTGGTGATTTTGCTGTCGCTTCCGTTGTGGTTAGCGCTGAATGCGCCAGAGGTCGCATCCCAAAGCAGGGCATCATCGGTGAGCGTGGTGACGGAGTCGCTCAGACTGTTGATACTGGTGGTGTTGGTGGCGATATCAGTGGTGTTCTGAGTGATGCTGGTCGTATTAGCGGCGATATCGGTTGTGTTCTGCGACACATTTTCGTTGGTGGCAAATAGCTGAGAGCCGTTAACGGCGTCGGTGCTGTCAGCAGCCAGGGTACCCGCCGCCAGATTGGTGATTTTACTGTCGCTTCCGTTGTGCTTAGCGCTGAATGCGCCAGAGGCTGCATCCCAAAGCAGGGCATCGTCGGTGAGCGTGGTGACGGAGTCGCTCAGGCTGTTGATATTGGTGGTGTTGGCGGCGATATCAGTGGTGTTCTGATTGATGCTGGTCGTATTGGCGGCGATATCGGTTGTGTTCTGGTTAATGCTGTCGGTATTAGCGGTAATATCGGCAGTGTTTTGGTTGATGCTGTCGGTATTGGTGGCGATATCAGCAGTGTTCTGATCTACTTTTTCATTCGTATCAAACAACTGAGAGCCGTTAACGGCGTCGGTGCTGTCCGCAGCCAGGGTACCCGCCGTCAGATTGGTGATTTTGCTGGCGTTTCCCGTGTGGCTAGCGCTAAAGGCGCTGGTGCTGTCATCCCACAGCAGCGCGTCTTCGGCTAATCCTGCGACAGAGGCCTCTGTGTTAGTGATAGAAGTGTTAAGTGCGCTTAATGCACTGCCTACGTTATTGTAGATGCCTGTGCCTACCTCGTAGAGGGGCGCATTCACTGTACCATCACTATTAACGGAAGCCCCTCCGCCGAGTCGGTCGGCGACGGATTGACTTAAAGAATAGATTTGCGCACCTGTAACGGCATCGGTACTGGTGGAATTGATGTCGCCTTTAGCAACGTAGGTGATCTGCCGCTGAGTGGTGCTGTTACCCACGGCGACGGAATTGTCTTCCTGGGCGATAGAGCCCGAGCCAAGGGCAACTGAGTTGGTGCCTATCGCTTTTGCGCCATTACCAAATGCAGCGCTGTCGTCGCCGCTCGCAGTGGCTTGATAACCTAATGCAGAGGAAGTTGCTCCGCTCGCGACAGATTTATAACCTAACGCAACCGATTTTGCGCCGCTCGAATTGGCATACACGCCCATTGCCATTGAATAACTTCCACTGGCTGAGGATGAGGCGCCCATTGCAATGGCCCGGTCACCGGCAGAAACCGATTTTACGCCAAGCGCTAACGAAGAGTCGCCGGTGGACTGGCTGTATGAACCAATGGCGGTACTCCATTTCCCCATCGCGGAGGCTTTATAACCCATAGCGGCGCTTGCGCCATCAACGTTAGTGTAAGTATTGGCTGTGGCATCGGTACCAATTGCAATCCACCCTTTTCCTCCAGTCTGGGTACCCGTTGGAGTAACGCCGTCGCCAGTATCGTTCCCGGCATTGGCCAGTGCGTCCGCAGAAACCATAATGCTGCTAAGACTGATGAGTGCGGAAACCGCCAGCTTTCTGCGGCCGCTTTTTTTGCCGCGGCTTTTTGCGGTTTCGCTGGTGACAACAAATGTTCCCGTAGCGGCATTCCAGAGGACTCTAAATATTCTGTTCATGAATAAGTGCTTTCCTTTTCTAAAATAATTGTATCAATGGCTATTATTTTTTTGGCTTCTTTTTCGTATCATTAATAGGCTGTATACTGTCGAATATGACATTCTCCATATTAATACCTATTTTTAGATACTTAAGATTATTGGGCGATACGCCTTTTAATGTTAGCGTGACGTTTGTCCATGCTCCCGGTAAGAGTTCGATTGTCGAATCCATTTTTGTGTTGAGCAGGAGTTGTCGCCATCGAGGCAGATCTTTTGCCTCGGAAGGTTTTTTCGTACCCCATGTCATATTAAACGCAAGGTTTGATACGGGAATGCTGAGTAAGTTAACTAAATCAAGATGAATAACACTTCCATTATCTATTGGCTCAATAGATAGAATACGCCCGGCTAATCCGATATTGCCGTTGTTAATAATAAAATAGTGCGTTTGTGATGGGTCCAGTTCTGTATAGTCGAATAGCCGTTGTTTGCGTTCAACGCGGCCAACGACTTCGGCGATCTTTTGAGTCGTGTTGATAACCGTAGCTTGTTGTTTTTCTAGCAAATTCATCTTTGCTTCTTGTTCTTTTTGTTGTTTTTCTAACAGGTTTATCTTTGTTTCTTGTTCTTTTTGTTGTTTTTTCAGCTCTTCAACAAGGTGTTTATCTGCAAAGTAGTCACAACCAGATAAAAAGAATGTGAATCCCAAAGCAAGCAGGGGGATAAATTTTCCATTTTTGTGCATATAAAATATCCTTGTTAATAATTTATATAATATAAATAGTTAACCTGTTATTTATACAGCTAACTCATCATATTGCGAGCATTGCCAATAACCATAATATATGGTTATAATTAAAACATTCATTGCTTCTATAGGAGTGTGCAAATACCCGACGTTGTTTATCAATTACTCATAGCAATGCTTTATAAAAATATAATTATAATGTTTATGTATGGGGATTTTTTTCAGGGATGATAATGTTATTTAATTTTGCGGGTCAATCATATTCTGCGGGATATAAGAAAAGAGGATGAAAAAAATTCATTGTATAAATACAAACAGGCATGATAGTGGAATTTTTCATCCTGAAAAAGCAGGGACTACCGTTAAAAATGAACTTGTATATAAGCGGTGTAAATACTTCCAGGAAAAATTCGGAATATAGCCCGATGCTCTCAAGACACCCTCCGTACAACGGGTGTCCTGAGAACCTGGGATGCGGAAGGTTTAGAACTCGCTCTTCGCGAAGCCTGTCATCTCTTTGAGCCCCATTTCCCGGCCCAGCGCCGTCATCGGGTGGACCACGATCAGGCCGCGTACGCTTTTTTTGAGTTTGCCCATATCGGCCTGCTCTTTTTTAGTGATCGCGCGGCGAAACGGCAGGTTCATCAGCTTCTGCGCTTCTTTACTCAGTTTTTGGCTGTGTACTTCGCGCAGACGGATAATTTCTGCTTCCAGCGTCTCTTTTTCTTTTTCCAGCTCCGCGTATTTATCGGCGGATTCAACCAGAGAGAGACCTGCCTGCTGGTGGCGAATAGCGTCAAGACGATCGCTCAGGCGTTTAATTTCGTTTTTTTCGACTTCTTTCATGGGATAGCTTCTGATAGAAATGGGATAGATACCTTATAGTATGCGCGCAGTGAGTGATTCTTCACAACTCATGACGTAAAGATAATCAATTATGGCAAGTATTACACTGCTCACTATTTAATTATCTCGTTGAGAATAAAATCCTTTTTGTCGAAAGAAAAGATGAAGCGCCCTTTTGTCGGCAAGAAAAGCGATTAAGCACATTTTCCTCAATGACAACGCTAAATTGATCCTAAACTCAAATAAGCGACCGCGGGAGTCAGACGCGGGTCCCACATGGAGGATCTATCATGGCAAAAATAGGTGAGAACGTACCACTTCTTATTGATAAAGCCGTCGATTTTATGGCGTCCAGCCAGGCGTTCCGTGAATACCTGAATAAAACGCCGCCGCGTGATTATGTTCCTTCCGAAGTGCCGTCGGAGAGCGCGCCCATTTATTTGCAGCGTCTGGAATATTACCGACGGCTGTACCGACCAAAAGAAGAAGAAAGAGGTTAACGGCGGGATTTACTTTTGAAAGGCCTTTTTTAAGCTGATTTTAGAAATCAGCTCGGTCAGAGAGAGGACCATCGTCGAACGCACCGCCTGCTGGTAGCGCTGAATTTGCATGGCGTATAGCGCCGCGTCGGACGTATCAAAATGCGGCGGCGGCGGTAGCGCCATGACGCAGTGCAGTTCGCCAAACGGCCCGAGGATTTCATCGTCGGTAAAGGCGTACTCATTGCCGTCGTGATTCAGCTCTTCGCGCAGCGCCATTAACAGCTCCGCATCTTCATATTCGGTGCGGCTGAGTACGCCCAGACCATAGATAAGTTTCAGACGTACCGAAAGATCGCCCAGCGGCCCGTCGCCGTCCAGCAACGGTTCCACAGCGTATTTCACCGCATAGTCGTCTTTGCGAAACACCTGGAGCACCAGAATATTCACCGCCTCGGTCAATAACTCGACGGCGGTAATCAGGAAGCTCCGTACGGTTTTGCCAGCATTCAGACGCTCAAGCACACGATTTTCAAAGGCCTGGGTTTGTTCCATTATTGCCTGCATATCTGACAATCTGTTATTTGGGCGCAGGCTAACCTGCGCCGGATTCTGCGTCATTTGGTCGCGTTATATGCGTTAACCGCCTCCGCCACCACATCGCTATTGGCATCCAGCCCGGAAATTTGCGCCAGCGCGGCCTGCGGGCCTTTTTCGGTAATCAGAGCCGCCAACTCCTGCGCCTGCGGATCTTCAACACTACGGAAATGCATCGCCGCCGCGATCCCTTTGACCAGATTCACATGCGGCAGACCATATTCCAGGGTGCCAAGCAGCGGTTTGATCAGACGGTCGCCCGCGCTGAGTTTGCGTAGCGGCTGACGACCTACGCGTTCGACGTCATCTTTCAGATACGGGTTTTCAAAACGACCGAGGATTTTCTGAATGTATGCCGCATGTTTGTCGGCATCAAAACCGTAGCGTTTGATCAGCACCGCGCCGCTTTCTTCCATCGCGCCTTTCACCACCGCACGAATACTCTCATCGAGAATGGCGTCGCGAATGGTTTGATGACCGGCTAATTTGCCGAGGTACGCGGTTATAGCATGACCTGTGTTCAGCGTGAAGAGTTTACGTTCGACAAATGCCATCAGGTTATCCGTTAACTCCATCCCCGGAATGTTTGGCAGTGTGCCTTTGAACTGAGTTTTATCAACAATCCACTCGCTGAACGTTTCTACCGTCACTTCCAGCGGATCGTTGGTTGCCGACGCAGAAGGCGGCACGATGCGGTCAACGGCGGAATCGACAAAGCCAACATGTTCTTCTACCCATGCTTTGGCGTCTTCCGGTAGGGCATTCATCACATGGCCTTTCAACTGCGTTGTGCCGCGCACCATATTTTCACAGGCGATGATATTCAGCGGGGCATCCACGCCCTGCGCCTTACGTTTTACCAGCCCTTTAGCGATGGCCGGAGCGATACGCTCAAGCACAACCGGACCCACGGCAGTAGTGATTAAATCAACGTGGGCAATCAGGTCGACAACATCATCGCCGATGCTGCTGACAGCGTTGACGCCGGAAACCGTATCAACCTGCTCATTTTCACCCACAACATGAACCTGATAGCTATGACGGGCATTCAGGGCATCGAGTACGACCTGATTTACATCCGCAAACGTCAGTTGTATCCCCGCGTCAGCCAGCAGTTTGCCGATAAAGCCACGACCGATATTACCTGCGCCAAAATGTAATGCTTTCATAGTATTAACCTTCATTAATGTTTTTACCCGAGAGGGCTGGGGTGAGGGACTGCATAGATTTCCCCTCAACCTAACCCTCTCCACAAGGGAGAGGATATCGCCTTCATATTTCGAACTGCAGATGCGTTGGCTCTCCTCGCTCACCCCAGTCACGTACTTATGTACGCTCCTGGGGATTCACTGCGTTGCCGCCTTCCTGCAGCTCGAACTATTTTGGGGATACTTAACTGTTAAGCTTTTTTACCTGCCAGCAGTTCCAGAACTTCATCCACGCTGGTGGTGTGCGCCAGACGTTCGATCACGGATTCATCATCCAGCGCGTTGGTCAGGCTGGTGATGACCTGGATGTGCTCATTGTTACGTGCGGCGATACCAATGACCAGACGGGCAATATCGTCTTCTTCTTCACCGAAGCGTACGCCTTCCGGATACTGGCAGAACACCACGCCGGTTTTCAGCACGCGATCTTTCGCTTCCACTGTACCGTGCGGTACTGCGATGGATTCACCGAGGTAAGTCGGCGTCAGCTTTTCGCGGTCCAGCATCGCCTCGACGTATTCCGGCTCAACATAGCCGCCTTTCACCAGTTGTTCACCGGCAAAGCGAATCGCCTCTTCTTTGTTAGCGGCTTTACGGCCCAGGAAGATATTCTCCGCACCCAGTTTGAACAGGTTGTTATCACCCTCCTCAAAGCTGTCTTTCAGATGGTCGCGTACTTTCTCTTCATTAGTATTGTGGCGCTGTGCAGCAACCAGACGTTCGGTCAGGCTGGTGTACAGGCCGCTATCCAGGAAGTTGGTCAGCGAAATATGCTGCGCCTGCGGTACCTGACGCATCGCGCGCTCGGTAAGGTCACGGTGAGTAATGACCAGATCCACATCCGGCGGCAGATTGTTAATGGCGCTGTTGGTGACGGAGATCTGGCTCAGGCCCGCATCCTGTACTTTCTTACGCAGTACCCCTGCGCCCATCGCGCTGGAACCCATACCGGCATCGCAAGCCACGATGATTTTACGCACATGGCTCAGGTCGTTGGTCACGTCGCCAGCCGCCAGCGGAGAGGCGCCTTTAGATTCCGCTTTCATGTCATGCATACGACGGGTGGCCGCTTCAATGTCATCTTCTTCTTTCACTTTGCTGGTTTTCAGCAGAATTGCAGAAACCACGAAGGAGACCGCCATTGCCGCCACGATGGCAGCGATGTTAGCGAAGTAAGCGCCTTTTGGCGTCATCGCCAGTACGGCCAGAATGGAGCCAGGAGAGGCCGGAGAAACCAGACCGCCGTTCAGGATGGTCAGGGTGAATACGCCGGTCATACCGCCGAGAATCACCGCCAGAATCAGGCGTGGGTTCATCAGCACGTACGGGAAGTAGATCTCATGGATACCGCCCAGGAAGTGGATAATTGCCGCGCCGCCCGCAGACTGTTTAGCGCTGCCGCGACCGAAGAACATGTACGCCAGCAGGACGCCCATCCCTGGACCCGGGTTAGCTTCAATCAGGAAGAAGATGGATTTACCCATCTCATGGGACTGCTGGATACCCAGCGGTGAGAAGATGCCGTGGTTAATCGCGTTATTGAGGAACAGGATTTTCGCCGGTTCAACAAAAATGGACGCCAGCGGCAGCATATCGTGCGCCACCATGAAGTTAACGCCCGCCGCCAGAATTTTGGACAGGACTTCAACCGCCGGACCAATACCGAGGAACGCCAGGATGGCGAGGATCATACCGATAATGCCAGCGGAGAAGTTGTTCACCAGCATCTCAAAACCGGATTTGATCTTACCGTCTACCCAACTGTCGAATTTCTTAATGCAGTAGCCGCCTAATGGACCGGCGATCATTGAGCCGAGGAACATCGGCATATCCGCGCCGACAATAACGCCCATGGTAGTGATAGCGCCCACCACGCCGCCGCGTTCGCCGCCAACCAGACGACCGCCGGTATAACCGATGAGCAGCGGCAGCAGGTAGGTGATCATCGGACCAACCAGTTTCGCCAGCGTTTCGTTAGGCAACCACCCTGTTGGAATAAATAATGCGGTGATAATACCCCACGCGATAAACGCGCCGATATTAGGCATCACCATATTGCTGAGGAATCGACCAAAGCTTTGCACTTTGATCTTAATATCGGATGACATAAAAACACCCCTTCTTATGTTGCTGTCGCGCAGGCTGAAAGCCCGAGGTTTGTTAATGTAGCGGCAGAGGTAGCCGGACCCTGTAGTGTAGATACTGCGCAATCTGGCACTGAATCGTTCAACTGTCCAGTCGACGGTCTTTTATGTGATATTCGTCACGTAAATATAGGGTGTATGGCGTTAGTTAATGTGATTTTAATCACAAAATAACGGTACAAAAAAACATCACAGTGCAATAATTCGCTGCAAATGAGGATTAAATGTGAACTGATTCACATTTTTGGTTTTGCTGTTTGTTGAATTTTTGTGATGTGGATCGCAAATTATTTTCATCTGGATTTGAGCAGATGTGATCTGCGGCAGGTTCTACCCCCGACATTTTTTATTGCAAAACAAAGCAACTTCTCACCAGAAAAAATATTTATTTTGTGGTATGGCGAAAACCCCAAACTGCAGTTATGTTCAAAACATCAGCCAGGGTGCATACGGCTGCCGGCATAAAAAACTCTAATTAGCGTGAATTCGAGGCAGGCATGTTTCTAAATTATTTCGCGTTGGGCGTGCTGATCTTCGTTTTTCTGGTTCTGTTTTACGGAATCATCGCCATTCACGATATTCCCTATAACATGGCTAAAAAACGTAACCATCCCCATGCCGATGCCATCCATACTGCGGGATGGGTGAGCCTGTTCACTCTTCATGTTATTTGGCCGTTCCTGTGGATCTGGGCCACGCTCTACCAGCCTGAAAAGGGATGGGGAATGCAGTCACACATCACACCGACCGGAAAGGAGTCAGACCCTGAGATTGCCGCGCTGGCAGCGCGAATCACCCAGTTGGAAAAAAGACTGGATGGGGAGAAAAAAAACGATAGCTCCACCTTTCCGGAGATTTAATCATGGATTTGTTGATAGTCCTGACCTATGTGGCCTTTGCCTGGGCCATCTTTAAAATATTCCGTATTCCGGTAAACCAATGGACACTTGCTACCGCTGCATTAGGTGGGGTGTTCATTGTTGCGGGATTGATTTTATTAATGAACTATAACCACCCGTATACTTTTACGGCGCAAAAAGCGGTTATTTCAATTCCGGTCACTCCGCAAGTCACGGGAATTGTTAGTGAGGTAACAGATAAAAATAATCAGCTAATTAAAAAAGGTGATGTGCTGTTTAAGCTCGATCCGGTACGGTATCAGGCGCGTGTCGACAGGCTGCAGGCTGATCTGGTTACCGCTACGCACAACATCGACAACCTGAAAGCACAGTTGTCGGAAGCGGTCGCCAATACCACCCGTGTATCTGCTGAACGTGACCGTCTGTATAAAGATTATCAACGCTATTTGAAAGGCAGTCAGGCGAAGGTTAACCCGTTCTCTGAAAGCGATATCGATAACGCTCGGCAAAACTATCTGGCACAGGATGCGCTGGTCAAAGGCTCGGTTGCAGAACAGACGCAGATTCAGAGCCAATTAGACAGTATGGTCAACGGTGAGCAATCTCAGGTTGCGTCCCTACGTGCCCAGCTTGCCGAGGCTAAATACAATCTTGAACAGACGGTAGTTCGTGCCCCCAGCAACGGTTATGCCACGCAGATTTTAATTCGTCCGGGGACTTACGCAGCAGCATTACCTTTGCGTCCGGTAATGGTGTTTATTCCTGAACAAAAACGGCAAATCGTGGCGCAATTCCGCCAGAACTCGCTGCTGCGCCTTAAACCAGGCGATGAAGCGGAAGTGGTGTTTAACGCGCTGCCTGGTCAGGTTTTCACCGGCAAGCTGACCAGTATTCTTCCTGTCGTTCCGGGTGGTTCTTATCAGGCGCAGGGCGCATTACAGTCCTTAACGGTGGTGCCGGGTACCGATGGCGTGCTGGCCACGATTGAGCTGGATCCGAATGCCGATGTGGATGCGCTGCCGGACGGTATCTATGCCCAGGTCGCAGTCTATTCCGACCATTTCGCCCACGTGTCGGTAATGCGTAAAGTACTGCTGCGCATGACCAGTTGGATGCATTACCTTTATTTGGATCATTGAGACGGTCATCACCTGCCATTTTCAGTGACCTGAGCCATACTAAGCGGTGCCCCACTATCATTGGGCACCGCTTTTTTGTTGGCAAAAAGGACCCGGCATGAAACTCATTGGCAGCTATACCAGCCCTTTTGTGCGTAAAATTTCGATTCTGTTACTGGAAAAGGGCATCACCTTCGAATTTGTGAATGAACTTCCCTACAACGCGGATAGCGGGGTGGCGCGCTATAACCCGTTAGGTAAAGTACCCGCGTTGGTCACCGATGCGGGCGAGTATTGGTTCGATTCGCCGATCATCGCGGAATATATTGAACTGCTGGATATCGCGCCAGCGATGCTCCCGCGTGACCCGATGGCAGCGCTTAAAGTTCGCCAGCTTGAAGCATTGGCTGACGGCATTATGGATGCAGCGTTGGTTTCTGTACGCGAACAGGCGCGTCCGGCGGCGCAACAATCGGAAACGGAACTGCTGCGCCAGCGGGAAAAAATCAACCGCAGCCTGGATATGCTCGAAAGTTATCTGAGCGACGGGACGCTAAAAACGGATACGGTCAATCTGGCGACTATCGCGATTGCCTGTGCGGTAGGCTATCTCAACTTCCGCCGGGTCGCGCCTGGCTGGTGTGTTAGCCGCCCCCACCTGGTCAAACTGGTCGAAACGCTTTTTCAACGCGAAAGCTTTGCCCGCACCGAAGCGCCAAAGGCTTGACGCGCATTATGTCCGCCTGAGCAAACTCACGTTACAATCCCCCTTATGTCGATATCCCTCTCCCGCCAGGAGAGGGCCACCAACAGCCAGGCATTTTCATGACAAGCGAAACGCGTACACTCTACAGCCAGCTTCCTGCTATCGATCGCTTATTGCACGATAGCGCTTTTCTTTCTCTGCGCGATCGGTATGGCCATACCCAGGTGGTTGATCTGCTTAGGCGGATGCTTGACGACGCGCGCGACGTCATACGGAATACGCAAACGCTTCCCGACTGGTACGCAGACTGGGCGCAAGAGGCGAAACTCCGGCTGGAAAATGCGGCGCAAAGCGCGCTGCGCCCGGTGATTAACCTGACGGGGACGGTGCTGCACACCAACCTTGGCCGCGCATTGCAGGCGCAAGAAGCGATTGAGGCGGTAACGCAGGCGATGCGCGCGCCGGTGACGCTGGAATACGATTTAGATGGCGCCGGGCGGGGGCATCGCGACCGGGCGCTGGCGACGCTGTTATGCCGTATCACCGGGGCGGAGGACGCCTGTATCGTCAATAACAATGCGGCGGCGGTATTGCTGATGCTGGCGGCGACCGCCAGCGGCAAAGAGGTGGTAGTTTCGCGTGGCGAGCTGGTCGAAATCGGTGGCGCGTTTCGTATTCCGGATGTTATGCGCCAGGCGGGCTGTACGCTGCATGAAGTAGGCACCACCAACCGGACGCACGCGAAAGATTACCGTCAGGCGGTAAATGAAAATACCGGGCTGTTGATGAAGGTGCATACCAGTAATTACAGCATTGAGGGCTTTACCAAAACGGTAGAGGAAGCGGAACTGGCGGAAATCGGGCGAGAGCTGGATATTCCGGTGGTGGCGGATCTGGGCAGCGGTTCGCTGGTGGATTTAAGTCAATATGGCTTACCCAAAGAGCCGATGCCACAGCAGCTCATTGCCGCAGGCGTCAGCCTGGTAAGCTTCTCCGGCGATAAGTTGCTGGGCGGGCCGCAGGCCGGGATCATCGTCGGCAAAAAAGCGATGATTGCCCAACTGCAAAGCCATCCGCTGAAACGCGCTCTGCGCGCGGATAAAATGACGCTGGCGGCGCTGGAGGCAACGTTACGTCTGTATCTGCACCCGGAAGCGTTGGCGGAGAAATTACCCACCCTGCGTCTGTTAACCCGCAGTGAAGCGTCGATTCGCGAGCAAGCGCAGCGGTTACAGGCGCGGCTGGCGGCACGTTACGGCGATGAATTTGCGCTGGAGGTTAAACCCTGCCTGTCGCAAATCGGCAGCGGTTCATTACCGGTAGACCGCCTTCCCAGCGCCGCCATGACCTTTACCCCGCACGACGGGCGTGGTAGTCGGCTGGAGGCACTGGCGGCCCGCTGGCGCACGCTGCCTGTACCGGTCATTGGCCGAATTTATGATGGCCGTTTATGGCTGGATATGCGCTGTCTTGAAGACGAAAGCCGGTTTATGGAGATGATGCTGAAATGATTATTGCAACTGCCGGACACGTAGACCACGGTAAAACGACGTTGCTCCAGGCGATTACCGGAGTCAATGCCGATCGCCTGCCGGAAGAGAAAAAACGCGGGATGACTATCGATCTGGGCTACGCCTATTGGCCGCAGCCGGATGGTCGTGTGCTGGGCTTTATCGATGTGCCTGGACATGAAAAATTCCTCTCTAACATGCTGGCGGGCGTAGGCGGTATCGATCACGCTTTGCTGGTGGTCGCCTGTGATGACGGCGTCATGGCGCAAACGCGCGAGCATTTACAGATCCTGCAACTGACGGGCAATCTCCAGCTCACCGTCGCGCTGACCAAAGCCGATCGCGTGGACGAGGCGCGTATCGGTGAAGTACGTGAAGAGGTACTGGCGGCGCTCGACAACTATGGCTTCGCCGATACCGTTTTATTTGTCACCGCCGCCAATGAAGGACGCGGTATTGCAGAACTTCGCGCTCATTTACAGCAGCTTCCTGCACGTTTGCACGCCGCGCAGCATCGTTTCCGTCTGGCTATCGACCGTGCGTTTACGGTGAAAGGGGCGGGACTGGTGGTGACCGGAACGGCGCTGAGCGGAGAGGTAAACGTGGGCGATACGCTATGGTTGACCGGCGTTAATACGCCGATGCGCGTACGAAGTCTACACGCGCAAAATCAGCCCACCGACCATGCGTATGCCGGGCAACGTATTGCGCTCAATATTGCGGGCGATGCGGAGAAGGAGCAGCTTAACCGAGGCGACTGGCTGCTTTCGGATGCGCCGGTGGGGGAGGCTTTTTCCCGGGTGATCGTTTCTCTGGCGCTTCATGCGCCGCTTTCCCAATGGCAGCCGCTACATATTCACCATGCCGCCAGCCATGTGACCGGTCGCGTCTCTTTGCTGGAAGGCGGGCTGGCCGAGCTGATCTTTGATACGCCGTTGTGGCTGGCCGATAATGACAGACTGGTGCTGCGTGATATTTCCGCACGCGCCACCCTTGCCGGCGCACGCGTGGTGACGCTTAAGGCGCCGCGTCGCGGTAAACGTAAGCCAGATTATTTGCACTGGCTTTCAACGCTTGCCGCCGCGCAGGACGATAGCGCGGCGTTGGCCATTCATCTGGAACGCGGCGCCGTCAACCTGCCGGATTTCGGTTGGGCGCGTCAGCTTAATCCTCTCGGTATGCGTCAGCTTATTGAGCAACATGGTTTTATCCAGGCCGGAGACAATCTGTTAAGCGCGCCCGTCGCCGCCCGCTGGCAGCGTAAGATTCTTGATACGCTGGCGACCTACCACGAACAGCACCGCGATGAACCGGGGCCGGGACGCGAGCGTTTACGCCGCATGGCCCTGCCAATGGAAGATGAAGCGCTGGTCCTGATGCTGATCGAGCGGATGCGCGACGACGGCCTGATTCATAGCCATCACGGTTGGTTGCATCTGCCGGATCATAAAGCAGGATTTAGCGATGAGCAGCAGGCCGTCTGGCAAAAAGTTGAACCGCTATTTGGCGATGAGCCCTGGTGGGTACGCGATCTGGCGAAAGAGACCGGAACGGAAGAACAATTTATGCGGCTGGTGCTGCGGCAGGCGGCACAGCAAGGCATCATTACCGCGATCGTAAAAGATCGGTACTATCGTAACGATCGGATTGTCGCTTTCGCCAATATGATCCGCGAGCTGGATCAAGAGAGAGGATCAACGTGTGCGGCGGATTTTCGCGACAGGCTGAATGTAGGGCGGAAACTGGCCATTCAGATCCTTGAATATTTTGACCGGATTGGATTTACACGACGTCGTGGGAATGATCATTTATTACGTGATGCGTTATTATTTCCGCAAAAAGAATGAAATGGTTAAATTAAATAACAAATGAAGCAATACAATTATTGCGTTGCTTTTTATTTTTCTGGCTTCTTAAAATAGCCAGCGTGAACCTGTTATCAGGATAATTTCACCCGTATTCTTTGCGCCTTATTCAGGCGACTCACGACGAGATTGTGGAACTTTATCGCGCGGCGATGTAACGCCTTTGCCCGGTGGTGCGGACGCTTACCGGGCCTGCGTAGACGATGCAGGCCGGATAAGGCGTAACTCGTTAGCTTCGGGCGAGCTTTTGCTGCGCCAGCCAGACGGCGCCCAGCCTGCCCGCCTGATTTCCCAGTTGGCAGGGCTGAATCGGCACCTGGAGCGCCTCCCACATTTCAAACGTTTCAAGATGCCGCGTCAGGAGCGGGTAGAGCTTTTCCTGTTCGCTTATTCCTCCGCCGATCAGCACCACGCCCGGATCAAACATAGAGATCACGCTGTAAACGCCGCGTGAAAGATAACGCGCCCAGTCATTGACCGCCTCACGCAGATGAACATCGGTCGCCATTCGTTCGAAGATCACATCCGCAGGCGGCATCTCTTCGGCAGGCAGCGCCAGCGCCTGGCGGCACGACGCCATTAATCCGCTGGTTGACGCGATTTTATGCATACTTTCGCCATTGTTCCCGACCGGCATGACGCCGAATTCACCGGCGTGAAAATGCGCGCCGCGATACAGTTCTCGTCCGACGATAATACCGCCGCCAATGCCGGTTCCAATGGTAATACAGACCAGATTGTCATAATGCTGCCCGGCACCTCGCCACATTTCGCCCAGCGCCGCACAGTTCGCGTCGTTCTCCACGACCAGCGGCAGATCGGTCAGCCCGCTGAACAACTCCATCAGGTTGACGTCATCCAGGTAAGCCAGCGCGCCCGCTTTTGCCGCATGACCGTTATGGGGATTAATATGGCCGGGGAAACTGACCCCGATTGCCGCAATGTCATAGTCCTGTTGGCAACGCGCCACCACATCCTGCCATTTGCGGGTAAACGTGGAGGCGTCCTCTGGCGTATCGAATTGATGATGGGTTAATTCTTCGCCGTCACTGTTAATCACGCCATATTTGACGTGAGTTCCTCCCACATCAATACCGATATATTGCTGCATAGTGTTCTCCGTACGTTAAACAGGCACCTGTTTAGTATGGCTAAAACCAGACGGAGAAACGTAAAGGAAAGTAATTCGTGATTGCTGTCGTAAAGCGGGAAACCATTGGCGAAAAATTCACCAGTACCGTCTACCCTTGTGGAGTACCTTTACAATAAGGAGTTGGTCATGACGAACAATCCCCCTTCAACACGTATTCAGCCAGGTGAATACGGGTACCCACTGAAGTTAAAAGCCCGCTATGACAATTTTATTGGCGGTGACTGGGTTGCGCCCGCCGACGGCGAATATTATCAAAACCTGACGCCAGTGACCGGCCAGCCGCTATGTGAAGTCGCTTCCTCCGGTAAAAAAGATATCGATTTAGCGCTCGACGCCGCGCATAAGGCGAAAGATAAGTGGGCGCATACGTCAGTACAAGACCGTGCCGCTATCTTGTTTAAGATCGCCGATCGGATGGAACAAAACCTCGAACTGTTGGCGACAGCGGAAACCTGGGATAACGGTAAACCGATTCGTGAAACCAGCGCCGCCGACGTACCGCTGGCGATCGATCATTTCCGCTATTTCGCCTCCTGTATACGTGCGCAGGAGGGCGGGATCAGCGAAGTTGATAGCGAAACTGTGGCCTACCATTTTCACGAACCGCTTGGCGTCGTGGGGCAGATAATCCCGTGGAACTTTCCGTTGTTGATGGCAAGCTGGAAAATGGCGCCAGCGCTGGCGGCGGGTAACTGCGTGGTGCTTAAACCGGCACGCCTGACGCCGCTTTCCGTTCTGCTGTTAATGGAAGTCATTGGCGATCTGTTACCGCCGGGCGTCGTCAACGTCGTGAACGGCGCGGGCGGCGAGATCGGTGAATATCTGGCGACCTCGAAACGTATCGCGAAGGTGGCGTTTACCGGTTCGACGGAAGTGGGTCAACAGATCATGCAGTACGCCACGCAGAATATTATTCCGGTGACGCTGGAGTTAGGCGGTAAATCGCCAAATATCTTCTTTGCCGACGTGATGGATGAGGAAGATGCGTTCTTTGATAAAGCGCTGGAGGGATTTGCCCTGTTTGCCTTTAACCAGGGCGAGGTGTGTACCTGTCCAAGCCGTGCGCTGGTCCAGGAGCCCATCTATGAGCGCTTTATGGAGCGCGCTATTCGCCGGGTAGAGAGCATTCGCAGCGGGAACCCGCTAGATAGCGGTACACAGATGGGGGCGCAGGTCTCCCACGGCCAGCTTGAGACTATCCTCAATTATATCGATATCGGTAAAAAAGAGGGGGCCGATATTCTGACCGGTGGGCGACGCAAGGAGCTGGATGGCGAACTTAAAGAGGGCTATTACCTTGAGCCTACTATCCTGTTTGGTAAGAACAATATGCGCGTCTTTCAGGAGGAGATCTTTGGCCCGGTGCTGGCGGTAACCACCTTTAAAACCATGGAGGAGGCGCTGGAAATCGCTAACGATACCCAATACGGCCTGGGCGCTGGCGTCTGGAGCCGTAATGGATCGCTGGCGTATAAAATGGGGCGCGGGATCCAGGCCGGGCGCGTATGGACCAACTGCTATCACGCCTATCCGGCACATGCGGCGTTCGGCGGCTATAAGCAGTCGGGCATCGGGCGCGAAACGCATAAGATGATGCTGGAACACTACCAGCAAACCAAGTGCCTGCTGGTGAGCTATTCCGATAAGCCGCTGGGGCTGTTCTGACGCAAGAGGTAATGCCCGATGGCGCTGCGCTTATCGGGCCTACAAAAATTCATCGCAATATACTGATATTGCAAATCTTGTAGGCCGGATAAGGCGCAGCCGCCATCCGGCACAGTATTACCGCTCGTTAACCCAAATCCGCATTTCGCCCTCGCCACGGTTGGCCCAGCTAAACCACGGAATGAAGGTTAGCGTCTGCGGCTGGCGCGATGACGGCGCGTTATCGTAGTGCCACAACGCCTGATGCTGCGCATCTGGGGCGCTTTGCTTCTCGCCTTCAGCCTGAATCAGCATCTTATGCGCAAAAAGCCCTTTGCCCTCAAAGACCCGGAATTCACTCTCTTTCGGTAGCCACAGATTATGCAGTTCTTCGCCGTTATCGGCCTGCTCAAGGCAATAGACCAGCGGCCCGCGCTGAATGGCGACCTTACCGGCGACGTGACGCGCCAGCGGATTGCCATACACGCGGCGAACCGGCATCGGCAGCGTCAGGGTTATCGTATCGCCCTCCTGCCAGGTCCGACGGATATGCAGATAACCTTTGCGAATATCCTGCTCCACTTCCAGCCCGTTGAGCGTCACTTTTGCCTCAGGGCACCAGTCCGGCAGACGTAGCGCCAGCGTGTGACGTACCGGCTGCACAGAGTCGATGGCAATCTTCACCTGCTCATGCCACGGGTAGTTCCCGCTGATTCGCAGTTTGAGCGCGCCATTTTCAACCGGTATTTCCATGCTGTTACCCACGTACATATTGATGTACAGCGCATCCGCACGCGGCGTGTAGATGTAGTGACCAAGGGAGGTGAGCACGCGGGCGATGTTCGGCGGGCAGCAGGCGCAGCCAAACCAGCGCTGGCGGATGGGCTTAACGTGATCGTAAATATGGTTGAATTTTAACGATTTTGGATGCACTTCCAGCGGGTTGACGTAGAAGAAATGCTTGCCATCCAGCGCCATACCACCGAGGACGGTGTTGTACAGCGCGCGCTCCATCACGTCGGCGTACTGGCTATCGGCTTCCATTTCCAGCATCCGGCGGGCGAACATCATCAGGCCGATTGAAGCGCAGCTTTCCGCATAGACCGAATCATTAGGTAAATCGTAATCGCTGCTAAAGGCTTCGCCACTGCTCTGTGAACCGATGCCTCCGGTGATATACAGCTGACGCTGCGCCATATTTTTCCACAGACGCAGGCAGTCCTGGCGTTTGCCTTCATCGTTGCTCAGGCGAGCGAGATGCGCCACGCCAGTCATCAGATAGACAAAACGTACCGCGTGGCCGATTGCCGTCTGCTGCTGTGAAATTGGCAGATGCGCCTGGCTGTAGGCTTTGTCTTTGACCATCCACGCCGGGCCGTAGGTATGCCAGTAAGAGGTTTGGCCGCGTTTTTCGTACTCTTCGTCGTAGAAGTGCGGTTGGGTGCCGCGCTGCCCGATAAAGTAGCTTGCCAGCGTCATATAGCGCGGCTGCTCTGTTACCTCATACAGACGCATCAGCGCCAGCTCAATTTCCGGGTGGCCCGGATAGCCGTGCAGCTGATTTTCGCCAGGGCCGAAAGTGCTGTCGATATGATCGGCCAGGCGACAAACGACGTCTAGCAGCCGACGCTTGCCGGTGGCCTGAAAGAAGGCGACGCCCGCTTCAATCAGATGCCCGGCGCAATAAAGCTCATGGCACTCCGCCAGGTTGCTCCAGCGTTCTTGCGGGGCTTTTGCCGTAAAGTACGTATTGAGATAGCCATCGTCACACTGCGCGGCGGCCACCAGTTCAATCACCTCATCGGCGGTTTTCTCAAGCGCGGGATCGGGCTTCTGGCACAGTGACCAGGCAACCGCTTCCAGCCATTTCGCCACGTCGCTGTCCTGAAAGACCATGCCGTAAAAGTCGCCCGTCTGCTGGCCTGCGGCAATGCGGAAATTTTCAATGGCATGGCTGGGTTCAGCCTCTGGAATACGATCGTTTAACGCATCCCACTGGTAAGGAATAACCACATCGCGAACCAGTTGTTGATACTGTCCGAGGAACGGATCGCTGACCGTCAGTTTATGCAGATCGACTTCCAGTACGTTCATTTCGTGCTCCTTAAGGCTGTAGAGGTCATAGATATTCCTCGCTGACGGGGTATTTTATGGCAGTAATTTTTATTTTCGCGTTATGACCTGATTCATTTTGCCCGGATAGCGGTGAGCGACAAGACGATAAAAGAGTAAAAAAAGATGACGATTCCGACCCGTATTTAAAAATGTGAGATGGATCGAGTGAAATGACTATTTTTAGTTAATAATCAAAAGGTAATATGAAATACGGTGCTGAATGAGCGGGAAATGACATATTAATGCTCGAATTATCCATAACATTACCGATTAAAGTCCAAAACGGCGGATTATTTATTTCTCGCGGCATTGGGCGTCATCCTGCCAGGCGTCTGCAATCGTGGGAAATTATATTTGTGGAAAAAGGCTGCCTGAAAATTCAGGAAGAAGAATGTGTTTTCTGTGTCGAAGCCGGGGAAAGCCTGTTGCTTTGGCCGCATCGCCGCCATATTGGCGTTGAGGAGTTTCCCGCCGATCTTAAATTTTACTGGCTCCATTTTGAGGTCAAAGCGCCGGACAGCGACCCGCGCTGGCTGACGCATCTTTCCGTGCCGCAGCATACCCAGGTTGCCGATCCGCAGGCGCTGATTGCGCTTTTTCGCCAGTTTATGAACGAGCAGGAAAAGCACCAGCGCAGCCCGGCGCTGGAGTTCATCGTGCTGCTGATTTTGCAGCAGCTCACCGTTGACGCCCGGCAGAATGAAAACGCCGAGGCCGCTGGCGTGTCGCTGGCCTGGAAAGTACAGCAGCTGATTCGAACGCACTATCACCTGCCGCTTTCCAGCTCGGTTCTGGCGAAAGAACTGCATTGCAATGTGGATTATCTGGGACGCGTTTATCGGCGGGTATTTCACCTTACGCTAACGGAAGCCATCCACCGCCAGCGGGTGCGCGAGGCGGAAAAGTTGCTGATTAGCGACGCGCGTTCGTTAAAAGAGGTGGCGGAGCGGTGCGGTTTTAATGACGTTGGTTACTTTCGCCAGATCTTCCGCAAGCACACCGGCCTGACGCCTACCGCCTGGAAGCGGCGCTACAGTAAGGAACACGTTAATTCTTGAGTATAATCTTTGGCCCTCTGACAACGCGGTTGCAAACTGAATGCCCGATGGCGCTTTGCTTATCGGGCCTACAAGAGTTCATCACAACGTATTGATATTGCAAATCTTGTAGGTCGGATAAGGCGCAGCCGCCATCTGACACAGGCTGTGGCTGCCGGCATTACTGCCCGTAATAGGCATTCGCGCCGTGTTTACGCAGATAGTGTTTATCGAGCAATTCCGGCTGCATATCCGGTAGCTGCGGGGCCAGCTGGCGCGAGAACAGCCCCATATAGGCACACTCCTCAAGCACCACGGCGTTGTGGACGGCATCGGCGGCATTTTTACCCCAGGCAAACGGGCCGTGCGAATGAACCAATACCGCCGGGATTTGCGCCGGATCGAGACCGCGCTCTTCAAAGGTTTTAATAATCACCTCGCCGGTCTGATACTCGTACTCGCCGTTAATTTCCTCAACGGTCATCAGTCGGGTACAGGGGATCGCGCCATAGAAATAGTCGGCGTGGGTGGTGCCCCAGGCGGGCAGATCGAGCCCGGCCTGCGACCAGATCGTCGCATGGCGGGAATGGGTATGAACGATCCCGCCGATCTGCGGATAGCGGCGATAGAGCGCCAGATGGGTCGCGGTATCGGACGACGGTTTTTTGTTGCCTTCAACGACCTTACCGCTGGCGATCTCTACCACCACCATATCGTCGGCGGTCATCACCTCATATTCGACGCCGGAAGGCTTAATGACCATCAGCTTGCGCGTCTCATCGACCGCGCTGACGTTGCCCCAGGTAAAGGTGACCAGCCCGTGCGCCGGGAGGGTCAGGTTGGCCGCCAGCACCTCGGCTTTCAGTTGCTCTAACATGTGAAACCTCCTTCCTGCATCCGTGATTCAATCCAGCGGCGGGCCTGGATAATTTCCAGCACCGGCTCGCTGGCTTTCTCTGTCCACATCTCAATCAGAAATGAACCGCGATAATTCAGCTCATGCAGCGTTTTGAAGATGCCGACAAAATCAACGCATCCTTCGCCAAACGGCACGTCGCGGAACTGGCCGGGGCTGTCACCGGTCACCGGCAGCGTGTCTTTCAGGTGGATAGCGGCGATACGGTCGATACCCAGCTTCAGCTCGGCGGTCACGTCGTTCCCCCAGGCGCTGAGGTTGCCGACGTCTGGATAAACGGTGAACCACGGTGACGAAAGCATCTCGTCCCACTTTTTCCACTTGCTGATGGAGTTCATAAACGCGGTATCCATGATTTCCACCGCCAGCATCACCTGCGCCGCTGCGGCCTGTTCCACCGCCCACGCCAGCCCTTCGGCGAAACGTTGCTGGGTGCCTTCGTCGTGCTCTTCGTAATAGACGTCGTAACCTGCTAGCTGAATGGTGCGGATCCCCAGGTCGCGCGCCAGGCGAATGGCTTTGGTCATGATTTCACGCGCCCGCTCGCGTACCGCTTCGTCGCGGCTGCCAAAAGGGAATCGACGATGGGCGGAGAGGCACATCGACGGGATGGCGACGCCGCTTTCCAGCATCGCGTTCACCAGCGAAGCGCGTTGGGCCGAGGTCCACTCCAGGCGTGAGAGACGTTCGTCGGTTTCATCCACCGACATCTCAACAAAATCAAAACCGCAGCTTTTTGCCAGTACCAGCCGCTCCGGCCAACTGAGGTCTTTCGCCAGCGCTTTCTCGTAAATACCTAATGGATGATTACGCATGCTTTTCTCCCCAGATGGCGTCAATTTGGGCGTGGAATTCGGCTGCGACCTGCGCCGGATGGGCGGCACCTGCCAGCGCACGTCCGGCGATAAATGCCTTAACGTTAATGTCGCGGAACAGCGGCAGATCCGCTGGGGTAATGCCGCCGGTAATCGATAGTTCAAGGCCGATGTCGGACAACGCCTTCATACGCGTCAGGTCCGCCTCTCCCCACTGCTGCCCGCTGGCCTGCGCATCGCGTCCGCGGTGGTAAATCGCCTGGCGAACCCCGACGCGGTACCAGTCTCGGGCGTCGTCCAGCGTCCAGTTGCCGAACAGTTCTATCTGAATTTCACCGCCACAGGATTGCGCGACGGCATGGCCTTTCTCGACCGTGGCGAGCGGTGCGGCGCAGATGATAGTCATCCAGTTGGCGCCAGCGCTAAAAGCCTGCTGCGCCAGGGTTTCACCGGCATCGGCCACTTTCCAGTCGGCGACGATGATTTTTTCCGGGCACTGCGCTCGCAGGGCTTTCACCGCGCTAAGGCCTTCGGTTAAACAAAGGATGGTTCCGGCCTCAACGATATCGACATGATCCTGTAGCAGGGCGACATCGCGTTGGGCTGCTTCCAGACTGGTGTGGTCGAGCGCCAGTTGCAGTAATGGTCGGCTCATAATGCGTGCTCCTTAATACGGGCGTGATAGCCCTGTAGTGCTTCAATCAAATCCTGGTATTGGCGGTATTTGCGCTGGTAGAGGGCGTGTGCGGTCATGTCCGGCAGCAGCGTGCGCACCGGGTGCTGCAGGTCGCGTTGGGCCTCGCGGAAATCGCGATATACGCCAGTGCCGACGCGGGCAGCCAGCGCCGCGCCGAAGCAGCCGGTCTCCTCCACCTGCGGCAGCTCGATGCGTAAACCGCTGACGTCCGCCAGCATCTGCATCCAGACGTCGGAGTGGGCCGGGCCGCCGGTAACGCGCAGGGCGCAAACGTCGGTAAAACGTTCACGCATGCGGTTGAGGTGGGTCATATGGCTGAAGACCACGCCTTCATAAATCGCCTGCAGCAGGTGCGCGCGGGTGTGCAGCGCCTGCATGCCGTAAAAGCCGCAGGTCATCTCCAGTCCGGCATTGCTGCCGTAGAGAAACGGCAGAAAAAAGAGGTCGCTACCGGCTTTCGGCAGGCTGGCGACCGCCTGATTGATCTCGTCAAAAGAGAGGTAGCCCCACTGGGCGGTAAACCATTCAAGGTTGCCGGAGGAGGTCGGGCTGGCTTCGTGAACGATATACTGCCCGTCATTGACGTAGCGGCCATAGACGTAAGGGTGGGCCTCATGGTCGCGCAGGCCGTGAGCGATGCCGCTGGTGACGGCCCAGGTGCCCATCACCGCATTGAGGGTCGATTCATCCTCAATACCGGCGCAAAGGGCGGTGGAAACCACGTCAAACAGGCCGCCGACGACGGGGGTACCCGCCGCCAGACCGGTGATGGCGGCTGCCTGAGCGGTGATCTCCCCGCATATTTCGGCTGAACCCACCACGGGGGGCAGCGCGCTGTCGATTTCACTGATGCCCAGCCACTCGGTCAGACGCGGGTCGTACTGGCCCGTCGCCATGTTGTAGAGGTTGGACTCGGAGATGTTGCTCTCCTCACAGCCTTTCACGCTGGTTAAGCACCAGCGCAGATAGTCATGCGTCATCATGACGCAGCCTATCTGCGCGTAGCGCTGCGGCTCATTCTCTTTTACCCAGCGTAAAAGGGAGACTGGATGCCCGGTCCACAGGGTTTGCCGGGTCAGCGGGTAGAGTTTTTGCGGAACCGCTTCTTTTTGCCAGCGCTGGACAATTTCCATGGCGCGACGGTCGGAAGAGAGTATCGCTTTACCTAATGGCCGATCGCTTTTATCTAACAGGAACAGGCCCTTACCCTGAGCGGAAATACCCAGACCGCGGATTTGTGAGCCGCTCACCCCGGTGTGCGCCAGCAGTTTGCTGATGACCGAGCCGCACTGTTGCCACAGTTCGGTCATATCGCGTTCAACCCAGCCTGGCTGCGGGCTTAAAGCGTGCAGCGGCAGGCGTTGCACCGCTACTTCCCGGCCTGCGCCATCGTACAACCCGGCTTTTAGCCAACTCCCACCACAATCTAACCCCAGCCAGTAATTGCTCATGACTTATTGCACCTCGTCCACGGCTTTCAGGAGATCGGCGCCCTGCGGGTTGTCTTTCAGGAACATATCGCGCACCTGGCTGCCCAGCGCATCGCTGAAGGCTTTACGGTCGATATCGGTCAGGACTTCAACTCCGGCTTCTTTCATGCCATCGATAATTTTTTGCTGATCTTCGGCGACCAGTTTGCGCTGATAGTCACCCGCTTCTTTGGCGGAACTCAGCAGTGCCTCCTGGAACTGCGGGCTTAAAGCGTCGAATTTGGCTTTATTGATCACCAGCAGCAGAGGCGAATAGGCGTGATGAGTGAGGGAGAGGTATTTCTGTACCTCATAGAATTTCGCTGACCACACGACGTTGATAGGGTGTTCCTGGGCATCAATCGTACGGGTTTCGAGGCCGGTATAGACTTCGGAGAATGGCATCGGAATAGGGTTCGCGCCGAAGATTTTAAAGGCCGCGATATTCATTGGGCTGTTGTTAGTGCGGATTTTTAAGCCTTTCAAATCGCCCGGCGTTTTTACCGGCGCGCGGGAGTTGGTGACGTCGCGCCAGCCGTTTTCCCAGTAGGCGAGGACTTTTAACCCTTTTGAATCGAGTGATTTTTTCAGTTCATCGCCGACTTTGCCGTCGAGCGTTTTATGCGCATGCGCGGTATCGCGAAACAGGAAGGGGACATCAAGTAAGTTGAATACAGGGGCCAGGCCGGTGAAATTGTTCGAACCGGACATTTCCATATCAATAGTTCCGCCGCGCACCCCGCTGATCATTGCCTGGGCGTTACCTAATGTGCTGTCAGGAAAGAGTTTTAGCGTTAATTCGCCGTTAGTTTTTTCTTTTAATAATTCGTTAAATTTTTTCGCGGCAATATGTTGGGAGTCAGTTTGCGGTGTTTCATAACCAAAACGTAAAGATTGCGCCGCCAGAGACGACACGCTGAAAACCGTCAGACCAGCTATCAATAATGAACGAGCAATAACGTGTAATTTCATAATATTATCCTTTAATTAATCCATTTAAGCGGTGTGATAATTAGCTCGGGAATAAAAATAAATAAAACCAGCAGCGACATCAGTACGACAACGTAAGGGAATACGCCTCTTACCGCGTCATCAAATTTCAATTTTGCTACCCCGGAAATAACGTTGAGGACGTTGCCAACGGGCGGTGTGATTAATCCAATAGAGCAGTTAATAATGAACATGACGCCGAAATAAATCGGATCAATATTGGCTTCTTTAACTAATGGCAATAATACAGGGGTAAGAATTAACACCGTTGGCGTTAAATCCATCACCATACCGACGACCATAATTGAGATCATAATGACGATAAATAAGAGTCGCGGAGAGTCGACCAGCGGCTGCAGCAAATCTGACACCATCATGGGTAATTCCGCGATCGTAATCAGCCAGGCGGATACCTGGGCCGCGGCCACCAGAAACATGACGACTGACGTCGTTTTGGCGGCATTGACCAGCACGTGGTAGAGACTGGAAAACGTTAATTCCCGATAGATAACCACGGCGACAAAGAGGGCGTAAAAGGCGGCAACCGCCCCTGCCTCCGTTGGCGTGAAAAGTCCGGAACGGAAGCCGCCGATAATAATCACCGGTAAAAACAGCGCCCAGATACCTGAAACCAATGATTGCCAGATTTCACGCGGTGTTGCTTTGGGCTGAGAAGGGAGATTTAATCGCCCGGCCTGCCACCACCAGGTGAGCATAAGCGCCGCGCCCATCATGATGCCCGGTGCGATCCCGGCCATAAACAGCTTGCTGATCGACAAGCCGCTGGAAACGCCGAAGATAATAAAAGGAATCGAGGGCGGAATAATTGGCGCAATGATCCCGCCGGAAGCGATTAACCCAACGGAGCGGTTGATCGGGTAGTTTGCGGAGCGCATCATCGGCACCAGCAGCGCGGCGACCGCAGCGGTATCTGCTACCGCAGAGCCGGAAAGGCTGGCCATAATCATTGCCGCAATGACGCCCACGTAGCCCAGGCCGCCGGGCTTATGGCCGACCAGCTTCATCGGCAGGTCGACAATTCGCTTTGACAGGCCGCCCGCGTTCATGATTTCACCGGCCAAAACAAAAAAGGGAATGGCCAGCAGGGAGAAACTGTCCGCGCCGTTAACCAGGGTTTGCGCCATAATCTGCACGTCAAACATATCCAGGTATGCCATCAGAGCAGCGCCGCAAAGCAGCAGCGACCAGGCGATGGGTAAACCTATCGCGATCCCGCCGAGCAGGCAGCAGAGAAATATCACCACGGCCATGATTAGGCTCCTTGCTGTGGTTGTTGAAAGGAATCGTTACGCGTTATTAAGTGATAAAGCCGACGCAGCTCGATTAACGCGATGGCAACGCTTGTGGGCAGACAGGCGATATACATCAGGCCGATCGGTAAACCGAGGATTGGCGAGTGATCGCTCCAGTCCTGCAACGCTTTTTGCAGGCTGCCCCAGCCTAATGCGATGCATAACAATAAAATCAGTGAATGCGTCAGCAGCGAGAGACGACGCTGATTCGCTGGCGAAAGTTTTTCCACCACAAAAGTGACCTGAACGTGAGCGTTATCCATAAATGCAACGATGGCGCCAATAAACGTCAGCCATACAAATAGATAACGTGATAGTTCATCTACCGACAAAATACTGCTCTCAAAACCGTAACGTAAAATAACGTTAATAAATACAATGCAGGAAAGTACGGCAATTAATACCGCAAGTATGCCCTCAAGTACCCGCTTCATAACGACTCCATCAGGTTATAGAAACTTATCTCTTTCGATGCTGAATAGTGGAACTTAATTTCTTATGTTTGGTTTATATTAGGTCGGCGCAACGTTGAGTTGCAGGCCGAGAATTAAGGTGATGATGTTTAATTCAGGTTAGCGGCGTGTGGCCTTTTTCATCATGTTAATACCATCGCGTAATATATTTATGCGGTGATTAATATCGGCGCTGGCATTGATTTCCAACAATTTAATACCGGTAAACTGCAACAGTTCGGGAGCGGCGGCGGTAATGAGTTCTTTAACATGTTTCTCCGTCATCAGACTTTGTGGACAGAAAGGTGCAAACGGAGCATGGAGGTCCTGCCATTCGCCGTATTCTCCATCCAGCGTTGTACCGGAGAACATCAGCGCCCCGAGTTTTCCAGCCTGTTTGGCCTGCTGCGTGTGGATCAGTGGTAGAGAGGTATCCCGCCCTTCAATAGCCGAGCGCGCCCAGTTAATACAGACGCTTATGTCATAGTCGGCAATAGTTTCCAGTACGTTTACCAACGGTAAGAATCCTTTGCGCGGTGCGGGGCCGGTCATCGCGTCGCAGTGTTCAAGCACCAGGTCGCAGGACCAGTCCCAGTTGGCAATCTCTTTTAATGAGCGCGCAAAGGCGTCGGTTGCCTGCGCTACGTTCGGATTGCCCGCCAGTGGGGCGGCATGAAGCTCAAGGGCTATAACTTTGCCGGGGGTTTTCGCATTGAGTTTATTTATCTTCTGATAAAGATGACAGTAGTATTCCACGCAGGCTTTACGCTGTTCCTCGTCACTGGACGCTAATCCAAAACCGCCGTTTTCGTTACGGCGGCGCATGGTTTCCATTATCGCGGTGACCACGATTTGCCAGTTTCCCGGTGTATGGCGCAATAACCACTCGTCGCCGAGTGGGTGAAGATGTTCAAGACAAGGCTGCTCCAGCCCCCGGATATCCGGAGTATCAGAGAGTTGCCGCCAGAATTCCGTCTCTTCCTCTTCACTCTTCTGGTGAAATGAGGGTGCACAAGGGTACGCACCGATAATATAACCGGTATTATTTTTCATTTTGTGCTCCAGTAAACTCTATTTTATAAAACGTCTATGGCGACTTTTACGACTATTTTCCGTATCGGCGTAGCAATGCTTTTATTACAACCGGGACGATGAACATCCTGCGGGAAAAACAGGGCATAACTTCCCGGTATCATTTCAATGAATGATTCATGTTCACTGTCGTGATAAAAAATAATATCGCGCTGTTCTAATAATGACTCGCTGATTTGATTATTACCGGTATCAATGGCAACCCCAATTTTCTCTTCGCCCCATGCCAGAAACTGAATATCCAGATAGCGGCGATGAACCTCCGGACGATTTTCAGCAGCATCGCGGGTGGTCATATCGATAATCTGCGCGAAGATATTTTGGCCGTCGATTTCCACTACGCCGGGTTCCAGCGTGCGAAAGTCCGTAGTACGCAGGAAATCGAGCGCCTGCTCTATGGCCGACGGTAACCGGCACGGATCAGGCTGCGCGATATGTCCAAAAATCATGATGTGGCTCCTTACAGCGCCTGAATTTTGGCCCAGACGCTGTCGTCAATGGTGATACCGTGACGGCGGTTGTCATCCAGCAGTTTGGTAAATTCGTGGCCAGGCAGCCGAATCGCGACGTTGTCGTCGGCGCGTTCAGCGGTGGTGATGAAATCCATAATCCGCTGCAGTTTGGCATCGCGGGTTGCGCCATCGATCAGCTTATCCACTTCTATGGCGATGAAGATCTGCGAAACGCCATATTCATCGCTGTTTTCCTGGGTCACTTCGGCAACGGAAGAGCCGTTGGAAAGCAGGGTGGCAATCATGTCCAGCACAATCGACAGACCAGATCCTTTCCAGTAACCCATTGGTAAAATGCGGCGATTTTTCTCGATAACGCCCGGTTCTTTGGTCAACTGACCGTTATCGTCGAAACCGCCGTCCACCGGCAGTTCGCGGCCCGCCAGACGGTTAACCTCCAGCATGCCGTAGGAGAACATCGACATCGACATATCTACCATCGTGATCGGCGTGGAAGGGATGGCGACGATCAGCGGATTGGTACCGATACGACACTCTTTCGCGCCCCACGGCGGCATGACGGCGATGGAGTTGGTCCAGCAAATGCCGATATAGCCTTTTTCCGCCGCCTGCCAGCCGTAGCTGCCGCCGCGCATCCAGTGGTTAGCATTACGTAACGCCACCAGGCCAATACCATGATCGGAAGCCAGCTCGATGGCCCGGTCCATCATCTTTTTCGCCGTCAGGTTGCCGATAGCGCGCTGAGCATCCCACTGTTCGATGGCGCCGAGGCTGGTAACTCGCTGCGGTTTAGCATCAGGAATAATGTCGCCGTTATCCAGTTGCTGGATGAAGCGGGGAAAGCGGTTCACGCCGTGGGAATAGACACCGGACTCGGTGGTGCGAGCGAACATTTCCGCGCAGGCGTCGGCGGTATCTTCCGCAATATTCCGCGACCGCAAGACGCGGTAGAAGGCCCCTTTTAACTCTTCGAAAGTTACTTTCATCCCTGTTCTCCTGGTCGATTGTTAGAAATTTTAGTATGTTTTTTTATCGATAAATTTCATAATACGAAATGTAGTTCCAAATATATAGATCAAAAATTGACATGGCAACGCCAGAGAAGGTTTTTAAAAACGATTAAAATCATCGGGTTATGTTTTTTATGCTGATATCGTGAACTGCAACACACTTTGAGCTACCATCTGATCGCCCAAGAAAGGAGAGAGTTTTCTGATGAGCCAGAACAACGATAAAGAGAAGCCTGCGGGGAGTCAGAGCCTGTTTCGTGGCCTGATGTTGATAGAAATTTTGAGTAACTACCCGAACGGTTGCCCACTGGCGCACCTGTCGGAGCTGGCGGGGTTGAACAAGAGTACCGTCCATCGTTTGTTGCAGGGGCTTCAATCCTGCGGATACGTGACGCCAGCGCCGGCGGCCGGAAGCTACCGTCTGACGACAAAGTTTATTGCCGTCGGCCAAAAAGCCCTGTCATCGCTGAATATCATCCACGTTGCGGCACCGCACCTTGAGGCGCTCAACCTGGCCACCGGCGAGACGGTGAATTTTTCCAGCCGTGAAGATGATCACGCTATCCTGATTTATAAGCTGGAACCGACCACCGGTATGCTGCGCACGCGAGCCTACATTGGCCAGCATATGCCGCTGTACTGCTCGGCGATGGGGAAAATTTATATGGCGTTTGGTCAGCCGGATTATGTGGCGTCTTACTGGGAAAGCCATAAAGATCAGATCCAGCCGCTGACTCGTAATACCATTACCGATTTACCAGCAATGTACGATGAGCTGGCGCAAATTCGTGAAACCAGCATGGCGATGGATCGCGAAGAAAATGAACTGGGCGTTTCCTGTATTGCTGTGCCTGTGTTTGATATTCACCATCGAGTGCCTTACGCCATTTCTATTTCACTGTCGACGTCACGGCTAAAACAGATCGGCGAGAAAAATCTGCTCAAACCGTTGCGTGAAACCGCACAGGCTATCTCTAATGAGCTGGGATTTACCGTTCGCGAATAAGACAGCTCGCCAGGTTTTATCAGGCATCTGACAAAATTTGTCCGTTTGCGTAGTGGGATCAAAGCGGCGGGGAATGGCTCTCTGGCATTCTGGCGTTTTAACGCAGGGGGAGAACAATGAACCGGTTTATTATGGCGGATGCGTCGGCGTGTATCGGGTGTCGTACCTGCGAGGTCGCCTGCGTGGTGTCGCACCAGGAACAGCAGAATAGCGCGGCGGTGACGACGGCGGACTTTGTGCCGCGTATCCGGGTGATAAAAGAGGATAGCTTCACCACGGCCACGGTCTGCCATCAGTGTGGGGACGCGCCGTGCGCGAATGTCTGCCCGGTACAGGCGATTCGCCGTGACCGGGGGCATATCTTCGTGACGCCATCGCGCTGCATTGGTTGTAAAAGCTGTATGCTGGCTTGCCCGTTTGGTGCGATGACCGTGGTGGCGTCCGCGTCAGGCGCGCAGGCGATTAAATGCGATCTTTGCTGGCATCGTGAAGCGGGGCCGGCGTGCGTGGAAGCCTGCCCGACCAGTGCGTTACAGTGCGTTGACGCAGCACACGTGCAGCGCCAGCGCCTCTATTCTCAACCTTTCTGAACGTCGTTCCGGCCTGCATGATGGCCGGAATAACCGTCAGCCTTCACGCCAGGCGCGTTCAATCTCTTCTGCCAGAATTTTTACGCCCGCCTCGATTTTATCCGGTTCAGGCACGTAGTTCATCCGCATACACTGGTGTGTGTGCGGCCAGGGTTTATCTAGTCCGGGAAAGAAATAGTGGCCTGGCACCATCAGCACGCCGCGCGCTTTCAAGCGTTGATAGAGTAGCTCGGTGGTTATCGGCAGATCTTTAAACCACAGCCACAAAAATATTGCGCCTTCCGGTTTATGAATCAGGCAGCGTTCTTCGGATAAATAGCGACGAATGATCGCGATAGTCTGTTGAACGCGCTGATAGTAGAAAGGTTTGATAACCGTTTCCGACAGCCGCAGCAGATCGTTACGCTTAATCATTTCGCACATCATCGCCGGACCCATGCCGCCGGGCGCAAGGCTGATGATGCCGTTCATGTTGGCAATGGCGGAAATCGTCTTATCATTGGCGATGATAATCCCGCAGCGGGAACCGGGCAGCCCCAGCTTCGAGAGGCTCATGCATAGGATAATATTGGGGTTCCACAGCGGGCGCGCCTCGCTAAAGATAATGCCCGGAAACGGTACGCCGTAAGCGTTATCAATCACCAGTGGGATGTTGTGCTGATTCGCCAGTCTGTCCAGCTTCATCAGCTCTTCGTCGGTGATAACGTTACCGGTTGGGTTGGTCGGGCGCGAGACGCAAATCATCCCCGTTTCTTCGCCGATGTGCAGATGCTCAAAATCGACGTGATACTTAAACTGGCCTTCCGGCAGCAGCTCAATATTCGGGCGCGCCGAAACGAAGAGGTCGTCTTCCAGACCGGAATCCGCATAGCCGATGTATTCCGGCGCAAGCGGGAATAGTACCTTTTTCGTACTGCCGTCGGCGCGACGTCCGGCGAAGAGATTAAATAAGTAGAAAAACGCGCTCTGACTGCCATTTGTCAGCGCAATATTCTGTGGTTCGATATCCCATCCCAGCGTTTCACGTAGCAGTACGGCCAGTGCATTCAGTAGCGCCGTTTTTCCCTGGGGACCGTCATAATTACAAAGCGCATCAGCGGCTTTGCCGCTTTCTACCATATCTGTCAGTAGCGTCTGGAAATAATCCTGCATTGCAGGGATATGTGCCGGGTTACCGCCGCCAAGCATGATGGCGCCTGGCGTGCGTAAGCCGTCGTTGAGATCCTCCATCAGGCGGGTAATGCCTGAATGGCGGGTAAATTTATCGCCGAAAAGTGAAAATGTCATAACGGGTGATCTATCGAACTGTCTGTCAAAGTGGATAACCATAACGCTACAAATGGCGGGGCGCAAATGGGGGTCAGGCGGTAGTGTTGATGTTTTATGCTACAAATTTTTATCAGGTTAGTTTTTTATTTTGAAGGGGCTACCGGTACGCGAGGAGACCGGTAGCGCCACGATTAGCGGCGGCCCGCCCAGACGACCATCACCGTATCGTCGCCGTACTGGCGTACAAAACCGTACCCGTGTTTTAGCGTCAGCGTGGTTTGTTGGCCTGCGCCGATGGCGGGATGTCTGGCGCGGAACTGGCTAATACGCTGCCAGTGCGCGACGGCTGCGGCTGACTTTCCGCTCACGTCCTGCCAGTTCATATCTGAACGGGTGCCTTGCAGCGGGTCGGAGCCGGTGGGGCCGAAGGGACGAGCGGATTCATCGCCGTAAAAGATCTGCACCGCGCCCGGCGAAAGCAGCAGCAGTTCCGCCGCCTTATCACCGCCCTCACGGAAAAGGCGCGTATCATGCGAGGAGAGGTAACTTAATACGTTGAAATCCTGCATTTTATCCGCCATCTGCTGCCAGACTGGCCCCATTTCCGCCAGGCAATCGACCGCTTTCGCCGCCTGCTCCTGATAATCAAAATTGATCATCGCGTCGAAACCATAGCGATAATAATCACTTTTCATGACGCCGTGGCCCCACGCTTCGCCAGTCATCCAGAACGGGCTATCATCCAGCGCTTTGTCCGGATTGGCCTGCTTCCATTCATGTAACGCCGCGCTGGCCTGGGTTTTTAGCTGTTGCCAGGCAGGAAGCTCAACATTTTTGGCAGTATCGACCCGGAACCCGTCAATGCCGTAATCATGCACCCACTGGCTTAACCAGTGAGTCAGATAATCCCGTGGCGTATAGCCTTCAATGAACTTTGCTTTAGTACCGGGTTTGTTGGCATAGAACGCGGGTAGGCCGGAAGGCGTGGTAGATTCCGTTTTTATATCCGGCAGGAAGGCCAGCGACAGGGTTAAATCGTCAAATCCCGGACTGTCGTAGTCGCCAATATCGGTACGAATCCACTTTTTCCCCCACCATTTTTCCCAGGCGGCGCTGTCGCTGAAGTTGATGTAGTCGTTAAAGCTGTGCCAGCTTTGTCCGGCGGCGGGTCGCCAGTTTGTCCAGCGATCGCCGAGAATTTTTTGCCGTTCCGCGCCGGATAAATAGAGCGCGCCGAACTGATACTCCTGCATATCCGCCAGCGTGGCGTAACCGGCATGATTCATTACTACGTCAAATAAAATACGGATGCCGCGCTGGTGCGCGCCGTCGACCAGCGCGCGGAGATCGGCTTCGCTGCCCATATTGGCATCCAGCGTCGTCCAGTCCTGAGTGTAATAGCCGTGATAGGCGTAATGAGGAAAATCGCCTTTTGTTCCGCCGCCGACCCAGCCGTGGATCTGTTCAAACGGCGAGCTTATCCACAAGGCGTTCACGCCTAATTGCTGTAGATAGTCCAGTTGACTCGTCAACCCGCGCAAATCGCCGCCGTGGAAAGTGCCAATCTCTTGCATACCATCCTTATGGCGACCATAGCTGTGGTCGTTGGTTGCATCGCCATTGCGAAAGCGATCCGTAAGCACAAAATAAACGGTGGCGTTGCGCCAGTTAAAAGGCGCTGATGCATGGGTTTCCGCGCGTTCCAGCAATAAAAGCCCGTGGCTGTCGGCAGGTTGCAGCGTGATTTGCCCGTTTTGGACGGTATCGGTTTGACCACTGTAATAATCGCGCACTACCGTCCCTTCCGGAAAGGTCTGGCGAACATCCAGCGTGAGCGGCGAACCATCCCAGACGGGACACTGGTAGGCGAGCTGCGCGGTGCGTTCAGGTTCAGTTTTTATCGATAACAACAGGGTCGGCGTACCGGAGCGGGTATCTACCGTTATCGTATAGTCGCCATCTTTAAACAAACGCCATTGCGGCGGCGCGCCTTCGCAGGGTTTTAACGACAACATTTGGTTGAGTTTTATGGCGCCGGAGGGCTGCCAGCACTGCTGGTCAATATGGAGCGTTAACGCGCGTGTACCTTTTGTTAATGCAGCATGGCTGGTAAAGCGCCCGGTTTCCTGCGTCGAGAACGTCGGAAAACCGGGCGAGGTCCATGATGAGGCGATCGCGATACCGGGTATCAGCGTCAGAGCGAAGGCGGCAAGTTTCATCACGCTATCCTTTGTGGGCAATATTCATCAGCTTGCCTGGTTTTTAGGCGAATGAACTCCTCCCCAGCAGAGAGTCGCGCAGGAGGAGGCGCGAGGGTGAGCGACGAGGCGCAAAAAAACGCCTCTATTTGCGATAAGCACCACATTTTATTGGCATTATTGCTGCCTGTTATCGTTAATAGTTGACATAGTTTCGGATTAAGACTATTCCCTGAGGTGCTTTTTAAGCCTATTTTTGCTAGAATTTGGGGTTCAAACCTTAACTTCGTGAAAAATAAAAGGTGTTGGAATGTATCAATCCGACCAGGAGACCTAATGATATTGACTCCCATGCGACGATATGGGGCAATGATTCTTATGTTACTCACCATCGCATTTTCGGGTGAGGTGCTGGCAAAGACGCACGCAACACAAACGAGTCAAAAGTCCCACATAACTGAGACAAGTTATAAACAGGTTAGCAGTAAACAAGAGTATTCTCGCAATAGTGCAAAGAGCAGTTCACTTCCTGATTTGCGAAAATACCCTTCCGGAACCCCCAGAAAAAAAGCGTTTCTCCGGACCGTTATGCCTTACATCACCAGCCAAAATGCCGCGATTACCGCGGACCGTAATTGGCTGATCTCAAAACAGTACCAGAACCGCTGGTCGCCGTCTGAACGCGCGCGTATGAAAGATATCGCGAAGCGCTATAAAGTGAGCTGGTCCGGCAACACGCGTCGTATTCCGTGGAATACGTTGCTGGAGCGCGTCGACATTATCCCAACCAGCATGGTGGCGACGATGGCGGCGGCGGAAAGCGGCTGGGGAACCTCTAAACTGGCGCGTAGCAACAACAACCTGTTCGGCATGAAGTGTACGAAAGGGCGTTGTACCAATACGCCGGGTAAGGTGAAAGGTTACTCGCAATTCGCGTCGGTTGAGGAGTCGGTGAGCGCGTATGTCGCCAACCTGAACACGCATCCGGCTTATTCCTCTTTCCGCAAGTCGCGCGCCCAACTGCGTAAGGCGGATCAGGAAGTCACCGCCACGGCGATGATTCATAAGCTGAAGGGTTACTCTACCCAGGGGTCGCGCTATAACAACTACTTGTTCGCGATGTACCAGGACAACCAGCGTCTGATCGCCGCGCATATGTAATTCTGTGTGCCGGATGGCGCTACGCTATCCGGCTTACAAGGTGTCTGTAGGCTGGATAAACTACAACAACGCTTCACTATGCTGGTCGCGATACTCCTTAGGCGTAGTGACGTATTCCTTTTTAAACACCGAATAGAAATATTGCAGTGACGGGTAGCCGCACATTTGCGAAATTTCGTTTATCGCCAACGTAGTAGAAATCAACAAACTACGCGCTTTTTCCAGCTTTTCGGCGTGGATCAGCGCATGTATCGTCTCGCCAACTTCTTCCTTAAAACGTTTTTCCAGGTTTGAACGTGAAATCCCAACCGCGTCCAGCACCTGCTCGACTTTAATGCCCTTACAGGCATGGTTACGAATAAAGTGCATCGCCTGGATAACCGCCGGATCGGTCAGGGAGCGATAGTCTGTCGAGCGGCGCGCAATGACGCGCACCGGCGGCACCAGAATGCGCTGTAACGGCATCTCTTCGCGCGCCAGCAAACGGTGCAGCAGTTTCGCCGCCTGATAGCCCATTTGCCGCGCCCCCTGCGCGACGGAGGAAAGCGCGACGCGCGACAGGTAACGGGTTAACTCTTCGTTATCAATACCGATAACGCAAAGTTTTTCCGGCACCGGAATATGCAGGTGTTCACAGGCCTGCAATACGTGACGGGCGCGGGCATCCGTTACGGCAATGATGCCGGTTTGCGGCGGCAGCGTCTGAAGCCAGTCGGCGAGGCGATTTTGCGCGTGCTGCCAGTTTTCCGGCGCGGTTTCCAGTCCCTGATAGACTACGCCGCGGTATTTTTCCTCGGCGACCAGCTGGCGAAAGGCGTATTCCCGTTCCGCTGCCCAATGTTTGCGGCTGGAGTCGGGCAAACCGTAAAACGCGAAGCGGTTAACGCCTTTTTCTTTTAAATGCAGGAAAGCGCTTTCAACGAGCGCATGATTATCGGTGGCGATGTAATGAACGGCGGGATAATTTTCAGCAAGATGGTAAGAACCGCCGACCCCGACAATGGGTACGTCGACATCGGCTAATAATTGCGCGATATCGTCATCATCGTAATCGGCAATAACGCCGTCGCCTAACCACTCTTTAATGTTATCGATACGGGCACGGAAATCTTCCTCAATAAATATATCCCATTCGGATTGCGAGGCTTGTAAATATTCACCCACCCCCTCCACTACCTGACGGTCATAGGCTTTATTCGCGTTAAATAACAGAGTGATGCGGTGACGTTTATCAAACATGAGGATATATCCTGCAAAAGTGAACCTGGACTCATGGATACTATCAAAACGGCTGACATAACGGTCTGGCGAATGATGACAAATTATTTTGCGCCTGAAACGTTATGCGAAATTCATCACAGCAAACGGCGGATGACAATTGTCATTTCTTATCTATATATTACGGTTTTTTGTTTATTTGCCAGGATTCGATCGCGATCGCTTTTTTCTTCTGTGGTTTTCAGCGTTTTTTTGAGAGCCAGAGCACATTTGGGGATTCTCTTAATAGCGGTGTGAAATAACGTAATTGAGCAATAAATCAGGAAATTCCAGTATGACGTTATGTCGTTTACTTGCCGTCTTATCTGATTATGGAGCTCACTATGCAGGCTTATTTTGACCAACTCGATCGTGTTCGCTATGAAGGCCCTCAATCGACTAACCCGCTGGCATTTCGTCATTACAATCCCGACGAGCTGGTTTTAGGTAAACGTATGGAAGATCACCTGCGTTTCGCGGCCTGTTACTGGCATACCTTCTGCTGGAACGGCGCGGATATGTTTGGTGTAGGCGCGTTTAATCGTCCGTGGCAGCAACCGGGCGAAGCGCTGGAGCTGGCGAAACGCAAAGCGGACGTGGCGTTTGAATTTTTCCACAAACTGAATGTGCCTTTTTATTGCTTCCATGACGTGGATGTGTCGCCGGAAGGCGCGTCGTTGAAAGAATATAAAAACAACTTCGCGCAGATGGTGGATGTGCTGGCGGCGAAACAGGAGCAGAGCGGCGTAAAACTGCTGTGGGGAACGGCGAACTGCTTTACCAACCCGCGCTATGGCGCAGGCGCCGCCACTAACCCGGATCCGGAAGTCTTTAGCTGGGCAGCGACGCAAGTGGTTACGGCAATGAACGCCACGCATAAACTGGGCGGCGAAAATTACGTCCTGTGGGGCGGGCGCGAAGGTTATGAAACGTTGCTGAATACCGATCTGCGCCAGGAACGCGAACAGATTGGCCGCTTTATGCAAATGGTGGTCGAGCACAAACATAAAATGGGTTTCCAGGGCACGCTGCTGATTGAACCGAAACCGCAGGAACCGACAAAACATCAGTATGATTATGACGTTGCAACGGTCTATGGCTTCCTCAAACAGTTCGGCCTGGAAAAAGAGATCAAAGTGAACATTGAGGCGAACCACGCGACGCTGGCGGGTCATTCGTTCCACCATGAAATCGCGACCGCTATCGCGCTGGGTATTTTTGGCTCCGTTGACGCCAACCGCGGCGATGCGCAACTGGGCTGGGATACCGATCAGTTCCCGATTAGCGTTGAAGAGAACGCGCTGGTGATGTACGAAATCCTGAAAGCGGGCGGATTCACGACGGGCGGTCTCAACTTCGACGCCAAAGTTCGTCGCCAGAGCACCGATAAATACGATCTGTTCTACGGTCATATCGGCGCGATGGATACGATGGCGTTGTCGCTGAAAATCGCCGCGCGTATGGTTGAAGACGGCGAGCTGGATAAACGCGTGGCGAAGCGCTATGCCGGCTGGAATGGCGAGCTGGGTCAGCAGATTCTGAAAGGACAACTCTCCTTAGGCGAACTGGCGCAGTATGCGGAGCAGCATAATCTGGCGCCAGTACATCAAAGCGGTCATCAGGAGCTGTTAGAAAATCTGGTTAACCGTTATCTGTTTGATAAATAACCCTATCTACCGGGCGACTCCGCGTTAGCCCGGCCTGTAGTCGTGATTAGCCCGGTAAGCGTAGCGCTGCCGGGCGCTTTCAGTAAAGGAACCCACAATATGTATATCGGGATCGATCTTGGTACATCGGGTGTAAAAGCTATCCTGTTGAATGAGCAGGGCGATGTGCTGGCTACGCATACTGAAAAACTGACCGTATCGCGTCCGCATCCCTTATGGTCGGAACAGGAACCAGAGCAGTGGTGGCAGGCGACGGATCGTGCGGTTAAAGGTTTAGGTCGGCAACAGTCGTTAAGTGGCGTCCGGGCGTTGGGCATCGCCGGACAAATGCATGGCGCGACATTGCTTGATAGCCGTCAGCAGGTTCTGCGACCAGCGATTTTATGGAATGACGGACGCTGTAGCGAAGAGTGCGCCTGGCTGGAAAAACAGGTGCCGCAGTCGCGTGCGATAACCGGTAATCTGATGATGCCCGGTTTTACCGCGCCCAAATTAGTCTGGGTGCAGCGCCACGAACCGGATATTTTCCGCCAGATAGACAAAGTTCTGCTGCCGAAAGATTTTCTGCGGCTGCGAATGACGGGCGTCTTTGCCAGCGATATGTCGGATGCGGCAGGAACGATGTGGCTGGACGTGAAAAAGCGCGACTGGAGCGACGTTATGCTCAACGCCTGTCATTTAACCCGACAGCAGATGCCAGCGTTATTTGAAGGTAGTGACATTACCGGAACGTTGCTGCCAGAGGTAGCCAGCGCATGGGGAATGCCAGCAGTACCTGTGGTGGCGGGCGGCGGCGACAATGCGGCTGGCGCGGTCGGCGTAGGAATGATCGATGCCGGACAGGCGATGCTCTCACTTGGAACATCGGGCGTCTATTTTGCCGTCAGCGACGGCTTTCTGAGTAAACCGGAGAGCGCAGTACACAGTTTTTGCCATGCGCTGCCGGAACGCTGGCATTTAATGTCTGTAATGTTGAGCGCCGCCTCTTGTCTGGATTGGGCGGCTAAACTCACCGGGCAGAAGAACGTCCCGACACTGATTGCCGCCGCGCAGCTGGCGGATGAGCATACCGATCCGATCTGGTTTTTGCCGTACCTGTCCGGCGAGCGCACGCCGCATAATAATCCGCAGGCAAAAGGCGTTTTCTTTGGTTTAACCCATCAGCATGGCCCGGCGGAACTGGCGCGGGCGGTACTGGAAGGCGTGGGATATGCTCTGGCGGATGGCATGGATGTGGTTCACGCCTGCGGCGTCAAACCCGCCAGCGTGACGCTTATCGGCGGCGGAGCGCGCAGCGAATACTGGCGTCAGATGCTATCTGATATTAGCGGGCTACAGCTTGATTATCGTACTGGCGGCGATGTGGGGCCAGCACTGGGCGCGGCGCGTCTGGCGCAAATTGCGGTGAATAAACAGACTCCGCTCGCCGATGTATTGCCGCAGTTGCCGCTGGAGCAGGCGCATTATCCTGATGCGCAGCGTCATGCGGTTTATCAACAACGTCGTGAAACCTTCCGTCGACTCTATCAGCAGCTGTTGCCGTTGATGTCATAAGTCAGAATGCCTTTCGGTTTTGGCTGAAAGGCATTTCCCGTAAATATTAATTCTATTGAATTATATCGAAGTAAGTATGTGTGTTTTCTGATTTTTATATTATTGCTGAGCAGGCGCCTTTTTCATCGCTATTTCTTCGCTTAATGTGTCTCACACAACCACAAGGAGAGTGAGATGGACGATCACGTTGCACGCAGGAAACGGATGTTCGGCCTGGGAATGTTAGTTGTCGGTGCAGTGGTATACCTGGTGGGACTGTGGCCAGGCTGTCATACATTAAGCGAAAAGGGATATTTTTTTGCGGCAATCGTCATGTGCGGTTTTCCAGTCTTAATTCGCCAGGAACACACGGGGAATGACCGCTTGCTTTCTCGTTGCAAATCTTTGCTGTTGCTTGGCATCGGCATGGTCGCGGTCGGCGTATTTAACCTGGCGCTGGCGGGCGCGCTGAAAATACTGTGTCTGGTGGCGCTGGGGGTCAGTATATATGGAACCGATCTTTACGCTTCCTACAGTGATGATGAATGATGGCCGGAGCCATCATTATCGTTTAGCTAACCCATTTCCGTTTATCAATACGCTGTAACAGCATGGAAAGTAGTAGGCTTCCTGTCACCGTCGCGGCAAAAACCCACACGATGTCTAACGGCGGCCAACGTTTTAACTCCAGACCATTAGTACGTAGCGCATGGATAATCAGCGCGTGGAAACCATAAATACCCAGCGAGTGGCGGGAGATAAGCCCCAGTCCAGGTAACGTCCGCGCATTCAGCTTATTTTTAACTACCGTGAACAGTGAGACGGCGCAAATAAACACCATGGGACCGCAATACAGATACCAGGTATCGGCAAAATTTCCGCGCCAGCGTAATTCATGCAATGTGCCGCGAGAAATAACAAATACCGCGATGATGAACAGGGCAGCGCAGATAAGCGTCAGCGATGGCTTTTGCGTCTCCATCATGCCAATGGCGCGGCCCAGGATACCGTAGAGAATGTAGTAGAACGTGTCGCCGCTGATATACAGATTGATGGGCAACCATTCAACGCCGCCGATTTTTTGCGGCACAGTATTTGGGTTAGCAATAATACCAATGACCACCATCAGCATCAGGAGCATTTTGCCGCTCACGTTTTTTACCTGGATTAATGGCGATACCAGGTAGATCACCGCAATCGCAAAGAAAAACCACAGGTGGTAAAACACGGGTTTTTGCAGCACATTTTTTAGCGAAAGCTCGACGTTGATCGAAGTAAAAAGTGAAATGTAAGCCAGGGCGACAACGCTGTAAAAGATAAGGCACAGGGCGATACGTAAAAAATGCCGCGGTTGCGCGCAGCGCTCGCCAAAAAAAAGATAGCCTGAAATCATAAAAAACAGGGGAACGCTAACGCGCGAAGCCGAATTCAGGACATTCGCAATATCCCAGTTTAGCGGGCTGACGCTGTGGGCGTTGGTGATGTACCACGTTGTAGTATGGATCATCACTACCATTAAACAGGCGATCCCTCGCAGGTTATCAATCCAGTTAATTTTAGGCTGCATCAGTTCCTCAGCTTCCGTTTCAATAGAGTTCCAGCGCGGTGGCTCACTGGAAAAATCCGACTTTCTACGCTACATCTTGTGATGGCGTAAGGAGATTCGCACAATGTGTCTGCTACCCACAAACCTTAATAATAAGACTGACCAGCAAACCAGACGGTAATAAAAATGATAATGAAGTATTTCTGTACTGTGATGATAGCCATCGTTCTGGTGGGATGCACAGCGACACCGCCACCGACGCAAAAAGCCCAGCAGAGTAAAGTGAGCCCAACACGCACGCTGGATATGGAAGCATTGTGTAAAGCTCAGGCGGCGCAGCGTTACAACACTGGCGCACAGAAAATTGCTGTTACCGGCTTCGAACAGTTTCAGGGGAGCTATGAGATGCGGGGTAATACCTTCCGTAAAGAGAGTTTTGTCTGCTCTTTTGATGCAGATGGGCAGTTTTTACATCTTTCTATGCGGTAAAAGCCGCGCCTGGTGAGGTGTGATGCCGCGAAATCCGGCAATTTTCGCTAAACAAACCGGTTTCATACTGTATATCTCGCATCCAGCGGGTATACTGGCTCCTTCCTTTAAATCCACACGTATCCAGCACGAAATAATATGCAAAAGTTTGATACCAGGACCTTCCAGGGCTTGATCCTGACCTTACAGGATTACTGGGCTCGCCAGGGCTGTACCATTGTTCAACCATTGGACATGGAAGTCGGCGCGGGAACTTCTCATCCAATGACCTGCCTGCGCGCGCTGGGGCCAGAGCCGATGGCGACTGCCTATGTGCAGCCTTCTCGTCGTCCGACCGATGGCCGCTACGGCGAAAACCCGAACCGCTTACAGCACTACTATCAGTTCCAGGTAGTGATTAAGCCGTCTCCGGAGAATATTCAGGAGCTGTACCTCGGTTCTCTGAAAGAGCTGGGTATGGACCCGACCATTCACGACATCCGTTTCGTGGAAGATAACTGGGAGAACCCGACGCTGGGTGCCTGGGGACTCGGCTGGGAAGTGTGGCTGAATGGCATGGAAGTGACGCAGTTCACCTACTTCCAGCAGGTCGGCGGCCTGGAGTGCAAGCCGGTGACCGGTGAAATCACCTACGGTCTGGAACGTCTGGCGATGTATATCCAGGGCGTGGACAGCGTTTACGACCTGGTCTGGAGCGATGGCCCGCTGGGTAAAACCACCTACGGCGACGTGTTCCATCAAAACGAAGTGGAGCAGTCCACCTATAACTTTGAATACGCCGATGTGGATTTCTTATTCACCTGCTTCGAGCAGTATGAAAAAGAAGCCCAGCAGCTACTAGCACTGGAAAACCCGCTGCCGCTGCCGGCCTACGAGCGTATTCTGAAAGCCGCCCATAGCTTCAACCTGCTGGATGCGCGTAAAGCTATCTCCGTCACCGAACGTCAGCGCTACATTTTGCGTATTCGCACCCTGACCAAAGCAGTGGCAGAGGCTTATTATGCTTCCCGTGAAGCCCTCGGCTTCCCGATGTGCAACAAAGACAAGTAAGAGGCGGCCATGTCTGAGAAAACTTTTCTGGTGGAAATCGGCACTGAAGAGCTGCCACCAAAAGCACTGCGCAGTTTGGCTGAGTCCTTTGCTGCGAACTTCACTGCGGAGCTGGATAACGCCGGCCTCGCGCACGGTAACGTTGAATGGTTTGCCGCCCCGCGCCGTCTGGCGCTGAAAGTGGCGAATCTTGCTGAATCTCAGCCCGATCGCGAAGTCGAAAAACGTGGTCCGGCGATTGCTCAGGCGTTTGACGCCGAAGGCAAACCGAGCAAAGCGGCAGAAGGCTGGGCGCGCGGCTGCGGGATCACCGTTGATCAGGCCGAGCGTCTGAAGACCGACAAAGGCGAATGGCTGCTGTATCGCGCCCACGTGAAGGGCGAAAGTACCGAAGCGCTGGTGCCGAACATGGTAGCCACCTCGCTGGCGAAACTACCGATCCCGAAACTGATGCGCTGGGGCGCGTCTGACGTCCACTTCGTGCGTCCGGTGCACACCGTGACCCTGCTGCTGGGCGATAAAGTGATTCCGGCGACCATCCTGGGCATTCAGTCTGACCGCGTCATTCGCGGCCATCGCTTTATGGGTGAGCCGGAGTTTACTATCGACAATGCTGACCAGTACCCGCAAATTCTGCTGGAGCGCGGTAAAGTCATTGCGGACTACGAAGCGCGTAAAGCCAAAATCAAAGCGGACGCCGAAGAAGCAGCACGCAAGATTGGCGGTAATGCCGACCTGAGCGAAAGCCTGCTGGAAGAAGTGGCCTCGCTGGTGGAATGGCCGGTGGTATTGACGGCAAAATTCGAAGAGAAATTCCTCGCCGTGCCTGCCGAAGCGCTGGTGTACACCATGAAGGGCGACCAGAAGTATTTCCCGGTTTATGACAACGCGGGCAAGCTGCTGCCGAACTTTATCTTCGTCGCCAACATCGAGTCGAAAGATCCGACCCAGATTATCTCCGGTAACGAGAAAGTGGTGCGTCCGCGTCTGGCAGATGCTGAATTCTTCTTCAATACCGACCGTAAAAAACGTCTGGAAGACCATCTGCCGCGTCTGCAAACCGTGCTGTTCCAGCAACAGCTGGGCACGCTGCGTGACAAGACCGACCGTATTCAGGCGCTGGCGGGCTGGATTGCCGGTCAGATTGGCGCTGACGTCAACCACGCCACTCGTGCGGGCCTACTCTCCAAGTGCGACCTGATGACCAACATGGTCTTCGAGTTCACCGACACTCAGGGTGTGATGGGGATGCACTACGCGCGTCACGATGGTGAAGCGGAAGATGTGGCTGTGGCGCTTAACGAGCAGTATCAGCCGCGCTTTGCCGGTGATGACCTGCCGTCTAACCCGGTGGCCTGTGCGTTGGCGATCGCTGACAAGATGGATACTCTGGCGGGTATCTTCGGTATCGGCCAGCATCCGAAAGGTGACAAAGACCCGTTTGCGCTGCGTCGTGCCGCGCTGGGCGTGCTGCGTATTATCGTTGAGAAGAACCTCAACCTTGATCTGCAAACGCTGACTGAAGAAGCGGCGCGTCTGTATGGCGACAAGCTGACCAATGCCAACGTAGTCGATGATGTGATCGACTTTATGCTGGGTCGCTTCCGCGCCTGGTATCAGGATGAAGGTTACACCGTCGACACCATCCAGGCGGTACTGGCGCGTCGTCCGACCCGTCCGGCAGATTTCGATGCTCGTATGAAAGCGGTATCGCACTTCCGTACCCTGGAAGAAGCCTCTGCGCTGGCGGCGGCGAACAAGCGCGTCTCCAACATCCTGGCGAAAGCCACTGAGCCGCTGAACGATATCGTCCACGCCTCCGTACTGAAAGAAGCGGCGGAAATTGAGTTGGCCAGACATCTGGTTGTGCTGCGTGATAAGCTTCAGCCGTACTTTGCCGATGGTCGTTATCAGGAAGCGTTGATTGAGCTGGCTGCTCTGCGCGCGCCGGTGGATGAATTCTTCGAAAATGTCATGGTTAACGCGGAAGAGAAAGATATCCGTATCAACCGCCTGACGCTGTTGTCGAAACTACGCGAACTGTTCCTGCAGGTTGCGGATATTTCGTTACTGCAATAAGCGTTCAGTTAAATAAATAAAAACCTGCTTTCGGGCAGGTTTTTTTATAACATAAATAGTATCAGTCGATTCGCTAATAATTCTGTAACTCATAGACGCGGTTATTTCTATTGATTGGCAAAAAATATTTCAGGAATACATTAACGCTGGCGGTACGGATATTGGCGTTAGAATAGCTGCGGGTGCTTGAGACTGTTTGTCTCAGGTATTCACCAAAAGGCAGACAGAGAAAATCCCCACCTGACTATAAATCAAAAGTGCACTGCGCCCATTATTGATCTCTTCAATAACGAAGCGATCTCCTGCAGTATTTCAGAATGTCCAACCATGCCGATGATCGATGACATACTCATGAAGGCATTTGCCAGACTTGATGCGGGTACCAATCCGGTTCTTCATTCAGATCAGAGCTGGCAATACCGTCATTGATGGTACCAGTATCAGTTACGAGAGTTTGGCATCATCCAAAGTATGTCCCGCAAAGGCAACTGCCTTGATAATGCCTGTGCAGAATGTTTTTTCGGGACTTTAAAATCAGAAAGTTTTTACACCAGTAAATTTAAGGATATTGATGAACTTAAGATAGCTATTGAGGATTACATACGATACTACAATCCCCGACGAATTAGCCTTAGATTTAACGGACTCAGCCCGGTTGAATACCGCCTAAAGAGCTATCCAGGCAGAAATTAACAAGGTCTGTACAGGGATGCTATCAGGAAACCTGAACGTCGGTAGATACGCTCACGCAAATGTCTGCTATGAGCGAGGAGTGGATATTCCTATTGTTTTATCTTGATCTAGTAAAAATAATAATCCCCTTTACAAACAAAAATAATGCGTTACTATTTGCAGCACCTTTTAATCCAAAGGTTTATAATTAAAAAGGAATTGCATGTCGATGAATAAATACAAACTTTTCGCATAGCTATCAAGATATTCTCTTGAAGCGCAGATTGATGATTTCGAAAAATATATCCTAGGAGCAGGCGGCCAAAACAGAGTTGACTTATCGGAATTAAAAAAAGCATATGAAGATGAAAAAAAGATGGTCCTGACGATTATATTAATTACTTAGAATACTATTATTCAGAGCAATATAACTTCTTAGTTAACATACAACCAAATATTTTTAATAAATCTGCTTTGGTATCTTTATACTCATGCTTAGAGCACAATCTAAACGACTATTGCAATATATGCTAAAGGATTGTAAACACCAATGTATCAGTAACCGATTTTAATGGTGATGGCATCTACAAAGCAAAAAGATATTTAACAAAACTAATGGATATAAACTTTGGCCTGTCACAAGAATGGCAATTCATGACAGAGTTTAACAACGTAAGGAATTGCATAGTTCATGCTAATGGAGACATTAAAAAAATGAACTCAACTGTAGCCTTAAAAGATATTATTGATAAAAAACCTACTCTTTCATTAAACAATGAAAATAATATAATAATCTCCTTAAATTATTTAAAAGATACTATCACAAAAATTAGAAAACTCTTTCAATGGTTATATACACATCTGGATCAATCATCGAAATGAATACGATAACATCTCAGTTTGTTATTGGTCTATTTTTGAAAACAGCTATCGATGATATTGGTCTGTTCTTCGTTAATTAATATGTAATCCGCTCATGGCACAGGGCTGCTGTTACAGCCCTGACAACCTTAGACTTCAATCGATTCAGAGATCTCTAACGTATATCAACCCGTTGAACTCATAGCGATAAGTAGACGCTGGCGGCAGTAATACAGAAGTGTAGCGGGAATTTGAACCACATAATTTGATTTGTTAGATGGCTTTGCATCGATATTCAATTTCTAAAATCGCCTTTGTCATTGCCGCAATAGTTATAGCTTCTACCATAGTCAATTCAGGCTTGTTCAAGCTTCCGTGTCCAGCAGTAGGTAATTTGTTGCGTAAATCATAAATATCTTTAACAGCATCAATAAGATTCTTAGGTAATTTTGACATTTTTTCGAACTGTTTAAAAAAACCACCCAATGACTCATTTGCCACATTCGGGTTTTGAGTGATTTCCTTAGCCATAGTTTCTAAAATATTAGAGGCTGCGTGCAGTGCACCTGCCGGGTCATTATTATCCAAGCAATTATTCATTCTATCTATTTGCTGAACGATATTTGGGTGCAATCTCTTTAAGTAATCACTAGCCAATTCTTCATTGAAATTTTTGACACTTTCAAAAACATCGCAATCTAAATAAAATTTAGGATTGACTGACATCCATGTATATTTCCAATCATTTTCTAAATTATCTTTTTCCGCAATACGCCTGCCAGTGTCCTGATCTATCGCATCAACATATTTATACATATAATCGGCGTAGTAGTGTAAATATTTAAATGATATTTCTGGGCAAAAATTACTAACTGATGCAAGGCCGCCATACTCTTTTGTAGTAACTGTAGGGACTTCTTCATCACATAAAGATGAGAAACTGGTTCTTTCCCAAAATTCGCCCAACTCTTTTTTTTTCCTAGTTGCCATACCAGCTATCATATTGATGCGTGAGAGCAAAACTACACTCTGATAGTATCGAGGACATCTGTATGAACTAGCATATGGGCATATTGATGATGCTTTACGATTAATACGCTCTTTTTCCCACCAATTTTTATCAGGAATAATTCTTTGCATAATTTAGCTACTATCTCACGAGTGAATGAATGTTTAGCCTTCTGCACAGTTTATCAGTTCCGGCATGCCTACTGCTACCCCACTGATTCAACTTCAAGTTATGAGTTAAAGCGATTCGGTTTCGCTAGATGACACACTAGTGTTAACTTATGGATAAAAATTTATTACTTAAAATTAACTAATGCCTGTTGCGACCAAAAGCGTGCTGGAATATTATTTTCGTCTGGCCTATTATCAAGCTAATTATCCAAATTAGAGTTACTCTCCTTCATCAGCAACAAATAAATACACCTGATCACTTTCTCAAAGTGTTCCTGTTTTATTTTTAAAGCAAACAACGCCGTCTATTCGTCCGAATGTACAACAAACGTCCGCTCACAGCACAAAGCGAACATCAGTATTCAAAAAATGAAAAACGACGACTTGATGTATACCGTTTGCTATACATGGTGGTTGTGCTATCATTGTAAAGCAAATGCTATACAAAGGGTGTCTCATGAAATCAGATGTTCAACTTAACCTTAGAGCTAAGGAATCGCAGCGGGCGCTCATTGATGCAGCTGCGGAAATCCTTCACAAGTCACGTACAGATTTCATTCTGGAAACGGCCTGCCGGGCTGCCGAGAATGTGATCCTTGACCGCCGTGTATTTAACTTTAACGATGAGCAATATGAGGAGTTCATCAATCTGCTTGATGCACCGGTCGCAGATGATCCCGTTATCGAAAAACTGCTGGCAAGGAAACCTCAGTGGGACGTGTAACAGCACCAGAACCTTTGTCCGCTTTTCATCAGGTAGCTGAGTTCGTCAGCGGTGAAGCTGTGCTCGATGACTGGTTGAAGCAAAAGGGCCTCAAAAACCAGGCTCTCGGAGCGGCCAGAACATTTGTGGTGTGCAAGAAAGACACGAAGCAAGTAGCCGGTTTTTACTCTCTGGCCACCGGTAGCGTCAACCATACAGAAGCGACAGGCAACCTTCGGCGTAACATGCCAGATCCCATCCCTGTCATTATACTTGCCCGTCTTGCTGTCGATCTCTCATTCCATGGAAAAGGGCTTGGGGCTGATTTACTTCATGATGCAGTGCTTCGTTGCTATCGGGTTGCTGAGAATATTGGTGTACGTGCAATCATGGTTCATGCACTTACCGAAGAAGCCAAAAATTTCTACATTCACCATGGTTTCAAATCATCACAAACTCAGCAGCGAACATTGTTCCTTAGGCTCCCTCAATAGAATGCAAAGACAGTTACGTTCAAATCGCTATAAGCGATAATTTGATAGAACGTCTAAGGTTAAATTCAGGAAGAATACGACGAACAAAATATTGATGAGACAGGAATCCGCGTGATGCAAGAAAGCAACGGAATGGATAATCCGATTGCGGACAATGTTATTTAGTTATAGCCAGAAACAAAAAAGAGCCCATGTATTAAATGGACTCTTTCGCTGATGCCTCGGTTAATCTGTCCAGGTTTTGGGGTCAGTACAAAGTGAGCCCACCTCTGCCATTCTTGTGGCGTTATGCATTCTCAAGGCACTCTGTTAATTTTATCTTGTTGGCGTTTTATAGGCCCGATAACCCATTATGTTATCGGGCATTTTTTTAACGTAATGGTAATTCCGTCAGACAGGTCTGGCTGTCATCTCTGGTGGCAATGGCATGTGACGCCGTTTTACCGTTGTAGCTTACTTCGAGCGTCCCTTCCATATTGCGCGGTAGCCAAACACCGATAAATCCGTTTCGATAGCTTTGCATCTCTTTTTGTACGATGACAGCGCCTTTACTGTCTGTCACTTTTACAGTGAACGGTTTATTCGGCATTTCTCCCTGACAGCCGGAAAGGCTGTGGTTAAAACAGGGGTGTGTCCGCCATTCATAGGGCGCAAAAGAGAGATAGAATTTGTCGCCTAACGGCAGCGTATAAATCTGCTCTCCGTCAGATAATTTGAGTTCGGTACTGGTAATCGACGCGGAGTAAGGCAAAGGACGGCTCTGCGGCGTCTGATCAATCGTATCCACGATCTGCTCAACCGTTTTTCCCGCCAGCCCATGTTGCGCCAGAAAAGCGGATTCTGCGGATGCCGCAAGCGCGGAGCCGCTGGCGCATAAACCCAAAAGTAATAACCATGATGATTTCGACATAACTTCAATTCCTTGTGAACAATCTCCTTACCTACTATAGGGGTTCCCCTAAGGGAAAGGTCAAAGGGACGCAGGGTAAAGTAATGCAAAGTTATGCTGGGGGGAGAGGGGGAATTGGAATAAAAAAATCCCCGCCATCAGGCAGGGATTCAAAATTCTGAGCTTTTTAAGCTTACAGGCTGGTTACGTTGCCAGCTGCCGGGCCTTTAGCGCCGCTTTCGATGGTGAAGGAAACTTTCTGACCTTCGTCCAGAGATTTGTAACCATCGTTCTGAATAGCGGAGAAGTGTACGAACACGTCTTTAGAACCGTCATCAGGAGTAATAAAGCCGAAGCCTTTATCAGCGTTGAACCATTTTACGATACCAGTCATTTTACCGGACATAGTGTATTACCTTTTAAAAAATAAGTGTGCCTTTCGGCGTTATGGCGTGCTTTACAGATTTTTTAAGCGTTAAGGAAATGCGCACTACGAGGGGTATCTAATGGATAACTCTTGAAGGGACTTGCCTTACTAAACTGCTTTAATGGTCTGTACGTCAAACCGTTGAGCACATTAACTCATGTAATGCCGGGCGATGCAACTTTTATTTTACTTTATTTCTCCAGGCCAGGAATCGGGCGGGGAAAACGGTCCTTACGCAGGACCGTTAAAACAGAAAGGGGTAAAAATTACTCCATCAATTGCTTACTTAAGCGTGGGTTTGCCTGTATCAGACGCATCAATTTGAGCTCTGCTGGCGTGGGTTTTTCGCGTTTCGATTCCCATTCCTGAACCATGGCAACCGTTACGCCCAGCGCTCTGGCGAATTCATCTGTTTTTAGTCCCGTCCCTCTCCGTAACTGTTCAAATTCGGTAAAAGGATTGGGTTTTTGCGTCAGGGTGATCTTTCGCGTTTCATCTTTAAAAACAATTTGTTCCAGGCTGCTCAGCAGCTCAAACATCGGATCTTTATATTCCATTGAGAACTCCTGTAAATCACACAGCGGGATCGTGAAGTGCATCGAAGCCTCTTAAGAATAGTCGGGAAACTTGCGGGTGGGGGGCGACGCGCCGCCAGGAAGCGCTATCGATTCGTTTCGATGCCTTACGCTACGCGACTTTTAGGACGCTAACAATTTGATCCAGGAAGGTATATCCGTCTTTCAGAAAATAATTGTAAAGATTAAAAAAATATTACATCCCCCGCTGGAAAGCTTTCTTGCCGCGTTTTTTATCGCAGTGTCAGGCCAAAAATTAACAATAAAATAACAAATTAAGCATTGATGCAGATAAACATAATTTTCCGCTACAAGATCGCGTGGAAAGGGTATCCTGCAAGCCTGACCTGGACTATCCTTGTAAGCCGTCAGGCACGCAGGTGTCGTTGTGCGCATTTTTGGGTGAAAGGAGTATTAACAATGGCGACAGGTAAGTCCTGCTCTCGCTGGTTTGCGCCTGTTGTGGCGTTATTAATGGTGTTTAGCCTGAGCGGGTGTTTTGATAAAGAAGGCGATCAGCGCAAAGCGTTTGTCGATTTCCTGCAGAATACAGCAATGCGTAGCGGAGAGCGTTTACCAACGCTGACGGCCGATCAGAAAAAACAGTTTGGTCCGTTCGTGTCTGATTACGCGATACTGTATGGCTACTCGCAGCAGGTAAACCAGGCGATGGATTCCGGTCTGCGCCCGGTGGTCGATAGCGTTAACGCCATCCGCGTTCCGCAGGATTATATGACGCAACGCGAGCCGCTGCGGCAGGCAAATGGTTCGTTAGGCGTGCTGGCGCAACAGTTGCAGAATGCAAAACTGCAGGCTGATGCCGCGCATGGCGCGTTAAAGCAGGCCGATGACCTGAAACCTGTGTTTGATCAGGTCTACAAAAAAGTAGTCACCGTGCCGGCAGATGCTTTGCAGCCGCTGATCCCGGCGGCGCAGATCTTTACGCAGCAGTTGGTACAAGTGGGCGATTATATTGCGCAACAGGGTGAGCAGGTGAGCTTTGTCGCGAACGGCATTCAGTTCCCGACCTCACAGCAGGCCAGCCAATATAATGCGCTGATTGGGCCGCTGGCCTCGCAGCATCAGGCGTTTAATCAGGCCTGGACGGCGGCGGTAAACGCGACCCAGTAATGACAGTCTGCCCGATAAGCGCAAGCCAGCGCTTATCGGGCCTGTAGCGTTATCCCGCCGCCTGCGGGTTGACGCAGTTCTTCTCTATTTTTCCCTGCAGCGCATCAATCAAATTATCCACCGCACAGGCCATCATGTTGTAGCGCGTCTCATGCGTTGCCGAGCCAATATGCGGCACCGCGACGACATTAGACATGTTCAGCAAGGGCGAATCCACGGATAGCGGTTCATGTTCAAAGACATCCAGACCTGCCGCATATATTTCACCGTTTTGCAGCGCGGCAATCAGTGCGTTTTCATCGACCACCGGGCCGCGTCCGGCATTGATAAAAATGGCGGACGATTTCATTCTGGCAAACTGTGTTGCGCCAAACAGATGTCGCGTTTCTGCCGTTAGCGGCAGGATCACGCAGACAAAATCAGCCTCCTGCAACAACGTATCCAGATCGCAGTAGCGGGCGTTAAACCGGTCTTCCGCCTCCTGATGCCGCCGACGAGCGTGATAGAGAACCGGCATGGTAAACCCAAAGTGCGCTCGCTGCGCCAGCGCCATCCCGATACGCCCCATCCCAACGATACCGAGTGTTTTGTGATGCACATCGATGCCAAACCACGCCGGGCCAATGCTTTCCGTCCATTCACCCGCTTTAACCCGTTCTGCGACGTCCACCACGCGGCGGGCAGTGGTCAGCATCAACGCCATCACTGTATCGGCAACGGTTTCCGTCAAAACGGCAGGCGTGTGCATCAGGACTATTTTGCGGGCAGTAAGGGCGTCCACTTCGACATTATCGTATCCCACCGAGATGGTCGACGCCGCGCGTAGCGCCGGCATTTTTTCCAGCAGCGCGCGGTTAACGGTTTCGCTGGCGCCCAGAAGGCCTTGCGCGCTGGCAAATGCCTGCGCGTGTCGCGCTACCGTTTCCGGATGCAGGTTCGGTACCTGGGTGACGGTAAAATGCGCCTCCAGGCGATGCAGCAAATCATCAGGCAGGGTTTTGTAGAGAATGATGGACGGCTTCATGCGACTCTCCGTAAATCAAAAGGTAAGCGCGGCATGCGCCAACCGGAACAGGCTTATTATTAACCCGTTTAGCCATCATCGACCAGCCAATTTCCCCGCTGTCGGCAGCCGTGTCGTGGTAAATAATGAATGAATACCGAGTAATGCGACGTGTATCCGGTCTGGAGAAGGAATGGCGAGGGAGTAATGCAGGCCGGGTAAAGCATGCCGCTTTACCCGGTACTGTCGTTTACTGCAATGGACTCAAGGTAATTTCGACGCGGCGGTTTTGCGCCTTACCTTCTGCCGTACTGTTGCTGGCGATCGGGTTCGCCGGCCCCATTCCGCTGGTACGGATACGGCTGGCGTCGACGCCCTGGGTGATCAGCGAACTGGCGACGGAGTCAGCACGCTGCTGCGACAGACGCATATTCAGATCGTGGCTACCGGTACTGTCGGTGTAGCCCACCACATTGACGGCGGTCTTGGGATACTCTTTCAGCACCATCGCCACGCCGGTCAGCGTGTTAGCGCCTGCCGGTTTCAGCGTCGCGCTGCTGCTGTCGAAGGTGACATTATTCGGCATATTCAGAATGATATTATCGCCGCTTCGCGTCACGCTAACGCCTGTGCCCCGCATTTTGTCACGCAGTTTCGCTTCCTGTACGTCCATGTAGTAACCCACGCCGCCGCCCAGCGCCGCGCCAGCCGCCGCGCCAATCAGCGCGCCTTTACCGCGATCTTTTTTGGAGGAGGAGAGTGCGCCGATGCCTGCGCCGACCAGCGATCCAATACCCGCGCCAATGCCGGATTTACCTGCTTCGCGTTCGCCGGTGTAAGGGTTTGTTGTGCAGCCAGATACTGCCAGGGCGCCGCTCACGATGGCAGCAATCACAAATACACGTTTTTTCATCTTAAATCCTTATCACTTTTTTATTTTTACCACAGCGACCGTGGCGGTTGATTATGACGTCTGCACATGAAGAAAATTCCAGGGAAAACTCTGAAATTTGTAAGTAACATTGATCGGCAAAATAAATAATCCCAATAATTCAGGAGCGAACCTTGACCCACGCACCATCGCGTCATTCGGTATTGACCGCCGCACACTGGGGGCCAGTCCGCGTTGAAACCGACGGAGAACGCATTTTTGCCTCGTATGGCGAACTCCCGACGGCACACCAAAATTCCCTGCAAACCGTTGTGCATGACCAGGTGCACAGTAAAACGCGGGTTCGCTTCCCGATGGTGCGTAAAGGGTTCCTGGCTTCTCCCGATAAGCCGCAAGGCATACGCGGGCAGGATGAGTTTGTTCGCGTAAGTTGGGATGACGCGCTGGATCTGATCCACGCTCAGCACAAACGTATTCGCGAAAGTTATGGGCCATCGTCCATCTTCGCCGGCTCCTACGGTTGGCGTTCGAACGGCGTATTGCATAAAGCGGCTACGCTATTGCAGCGTTACATGGCGCTGGCGGGAGGGTATACCGGCCATCTTGGCGATTATTCCACCGGCGCGGCGCAGGCTGTCATGCCTTATGTGGTGGGTGGCAACGAGGTTTACCAGCAGCAGACTAGCTGGCCGGTGGTGCTGGAACACAGCGAGGTGGTGGTGCTCTGGAGCGCGAACCCGCTGAATACTCTGAAAATTGCCTGGAACGCCTCGGATGAACAGGGGCTCGACTATTTTGCGGCGTTGCGACAAAGCGGCAAACGCCTGATCTGCATCGATCCGATGCGATCGGAAAGCGTCGACTTTTTTGGCGATAAGATGGAGTGGATCGCCCCGCATATGGGCACCGATGTGGCGTTAATGTTGGGGATCGCCCATACGCTGGTGGAAAACGGTTGGCAGGATGAAGCGTTCCTTGCCCGCTGCACGACGGGTTATGACCGTTTCGCCGACTATCTTTTGGGCACGACCGACGGTACGGCCAAAACAGCGGAATGGGCGGCGGAAATTTGCGGCGTTTCTGCGGTGAAAATTCGTGAACTGGCGGAAATATTTCATCATCACACCACCATGTTGATGGCCGGTTGGGGAATGCAGCGTCAGCAGTTCGGCGAGCAAAAGCACTGGATGATCGTTACGCTGGCCGCAATGCTGGGGCAAATTGGTACGCCTGGCGGCGGGTTTGGTTTTTCTTATCATTTTGCTAACGGCGGAAACCCGACGCGCCGCGCCGCCGTGTTAGCCTCGATGCAGGGAAGCATCCCTGGCGGGGTCGATGCGGTAGATAAAATACCGGTGGCGCGTATTGTCGAGGCGCTGGAAAACCCCGGTGGGTTTTACCAACACAATGGGATGGATCGCCGCTTCCCGGATATTCGTTTTATCTGGTGGGCGGGCGGCGCGAACTTTACCCATCATCAGGATACCAACCGTCTGATTCGCGCGTGGCAAAAACCGGAACTGGTCGTTATCTCGGAATGTTTCTGGACGGCCGCCGCGAAACACGCGGATATTGTTCTGCCTGCGACCACCAGCTATGAGCGCAACGATTTAACCATGACCGGCGACTATAGCAATCAGCATTTGGCGCCGATGAAGCAGGTCGTGTCGCCCCGGTGGGAGGCGCGGAATGATTTTGACGTTTTTGCTGAACTGAGCGAACGGTGGGAAGCCGGCGGTTACGCTCGGTTCACCGAAGGAAAAAGCGAGCTGGCGTGGCTGGAGACTTTCTACAATATTGCCGCCCAGCGTGGCGCCAGCCAGGGGGTGACGCTGCCGCCGTTTGCCGCATTCTGGCAGGCTAACCGTTTACTGGAGATGCCGGAGAATCCCGCCAACGCGCAGTTTGTGCGCTTTGCGGATTTTCGCCGCGATCCTGATAACTATCCGCTAAAAACGGCCAGCGGCAAAATCGAAATCTATTCTGCGCGCATTGCCAGCTATGGTTACGCGGATTGTCCCGGTCATCCGATGTGGCTGGTGCCGGATGAGTGGCACGGGAACGCCGATGCGGGACAGGTTCAGCTACTTTCCGCGCATCCGGCGCATCGTCTGCATAGCCAGCTCAACTACAGTTCATTACGGGAGCGGTATGCGGTAGCCGGACGCGAACCGGTGACGATTCATCCGCAGGATGCGACAACGCGCGGAATCGTCGATGGCGATACGGTACGCGTCTGGAATCATCGCGGGCAGGTTCTGGCGGGCGCGGTCGTTACCGACGGAATTCGGCCTGGCGTTATCTGTATTCACGAAGGCGCATGGCCGGACCCTGAACCTACCGCAGGCGGCATATGCAAAAACGGCGCGGTAAACGTCCTGACAAAAGATCTTCCCAGCTCCCGGCTGGGGAACGGTTGTGCGGGCAACACCGCGCTGGTCTGGTTTGAGAAATATACCGGCCCGGCGCTACCGCTTACGGCGTTTGATCCGCCTGCCAACTCATAATCCAGGTGGGGTGGGCGGTATCCTCCTGCCAGGCGCTATCTTCAATACGAAAACCAAGCGCATGGTAGAAGTTTACGGCGGATTGATTTTTCTGGTAAACCTCAAGGCTCAGCAGAGGAAAACGTTGCTGGACATATTCCAGAAGCGCTTTGCCAATGCCCTGTCTTAACGCGTCGGGGGCGACAAACAGCGCCCCGACAAAACGGGCTTCCAGTACGCTGACGAAGCCTTTCAGTTGCCCATTTTCCTCCCATACCCAGGTTTGCGCGGCAGGTAAATAGACGTCGCGTACAATTGCTTCGCTCTCGTGCCAGTAACGTTCTTCGATAAAGGGATGGGCATAAATGGTACTTTTCATCCACAGCGCCAGAATAGACGCCATGTCTTCACTCTGGGATTTGCGAATCATGTTTTTCTCCCGGATGGCAAAAACAGCCGGTAATATGGTCGTTGACCAGTCCGCACGCCTGCATAAAGGAGTAACAGATAGTCGTACCGACAAACTTGAAACCGCGTTTTTTCAATGCCTTAGCAAGCGCATCGGACGCAGGTGTTGAGGTGGGGATCTTATCCAGGCTGGCCGCCTGGGTGATCTGCGGCTGGCCATCAACGAATGACCAGACAAAATCGGCGAAAGACTCGCCGTTTTGCTCCATCGCAAGCCAGGCGCGGGCGTTACTGATAATGGCCTGAATTTTACCGCGATGTCGTATGATGCCCGTGTTCTGCAGCAGGCGTTCAACCTCCTCCTCCTGCATAGCTGCGATGCGTACCGGGTCAAACTGATGAAAACAGGCGCGGTAGTTCTCCCTCTTTTTAAGCACGGTGATCCAGGATAAACCGGCCTGTTGACCTTCAAGACAGATCATTTCAAACAGCTTTCTGCTGTCAGTTTCCGGTACGCCCCACTCGTTATCATGATAGGCAATATAAAGGGGGTCCTGGCTGACCCAGTCGCAACGCTGCATAGACTTCCTCGTTATTGTGGTTACCGCGAAAATTTCCTTCAACCCGCCTTGACGGGCCCGCTAAAAGGACAATAGTTAATACAGGGCTGATGCCCGACATCCTTCATTCAATGACAATAATATCGCCGAATTCGGCTCTACTCTGGAGTCGCGTTGATGATTGTAAGAAAACGCCGTGGTCGCCGGACATTGCGTTGTCTGGCGGGCCTTATGGCCTGCTCGTTTTTTATCAATACCACGTATGCCTGGCAACAAGAATATATCGCTGAAGCGGCTCCGGGGCATACGACGGAACGCTATACCTGGGACAGCGATCACCAACCGAATTACAACGACATACTGGCCGAACGTATTCAGTCTACGCAAAATACGGTGGGGCCGGTGCTTAGCCTGGCGGATGAAACCCCGCTTGATGCGACCAGCGGTATCAGTATGGGCTGGAATTTTCCGCTTTCCCGACGTGTGACCACTGGGCCGGTCGCGGCGTTGCATTACGACGGTTCGACGTCATCAATGTATAACGAATATGGCGATAGCGCGACGACATTAGCGCTTACCGATCCGTTATGGCACGCCAGCGTCAGTACGTTAGGCTGGCGGGTAAACTCGCAGTTCGGCGATGTCCGTCCCTGGGCGCAAATCAGCTATAACCAACAGTTTGGGGAAAATATCTGGAAAGCGCAGTCCGGGTTGAGTCGTATGACCGCAGGAAATCAGGCGGGAAACTGGCTGGATGTCACCGTAGGCGCGGACGTGTTACTTAACCCGCACATGGCGGCGTATGCGGCGTTTTCCCAGGCGGAAAACAGCGCTACGGATAGCGATTATTTGTACACCCTGGGGGTGAGCGCCAGGTTTTAACTTAAAAATTACCATCGAAACGCTGTGATAACAGATCTTGTGGCGGAAGTAGGGTGCTAACCTTCTGCGTTATCTTTGCGCTGTTAATCATCTTGCTGGCAGTTTCCACCACTATTCGCCAGCCGCAGCGGGAGGGGGTTAGCGAAGCGTCTGCGTAACACATGCAACACCAGGCGTATAGCGCACCCATTTGGTGCTCTTTTTTTTATTTAGCACAAATACCTAATCAATTGGAGTTAAAAAAACGTCTAATAAATAAGGAAGGCATTTAACTTATTTATGAATCAGAAGAAATAATATATTATTTATATTAATTTATTCTTAATAAAAATTTACATTTATGTACGTTACATTTGTAACATATTGATTTCTATTTTTTTTAAGATTAACTAAAAATTATTTTTATATATACTAATTATTGTATCCAATACCCACCTCTATACACTCCATTTCCTCACAGAATGCAGATAATCCTAAGGATGCGTTCTGTTATCTACCGTCATAAATGGAGTTTTTAATGAAAAAAGTTGTTTTTGCTCTGTCTGCTCTCGCTGTAGTTTCCACTTCTGCTTTCGCTGCTGAATCTGGTGACGGCACCATTAAATTCACCGGTGAAATCGTTGACGCGCCATGCGTCGTTTCTACTGACTCTCAGAACCAGGAAGTTGTGCTGGGTCAGGTTAAGAAATCTGTCTTCAAAGCCATTGGCGACAAATCTGTTTCCAAGCCTTTCCAAATCAAACTGGAAGACTGTGACATCACCTCTAACACCAAAGTTAACGTGAGCTTCGCTGGCGTTGGAGATGCAGACGACGCGACACTGGTTTCTGTTAACACTGAAGCAGGTGCAGCAACTGGCGTGGGCATCGGTATCTACGACAACGCTAACAAGGCCGTTGATATGAACACCGGTAAATCCACCACTACGCTGGCTGCCGGTCAGACCGTGCTGTACTACACCGCTAACTACGTTGCAACAAAAGATACTGTAACCACTGGTTACGGTAACGCAGAAGTGGACTTCAACCTGTCCTACGAATAATCGAATTTTCGTTAATACAGTCAATCATAATGGCAACGGAAATCCCGTTGCCATTTTTTCCAGCGGAGGCTCAGGAAGAGAATCATGAACCGCTCACGTTTGATATCTTGCACAGCACTGGTGCTGGCGCTGATTGCTCAAAACAGTTTTGCCGGTGGCGTGGCATTAAGCAGCACACGTGTTATTTATGACGGTAGTAGAAAGGAAGCTTCTCTTACGGTAAATAATAAAAGCACCACGGATGAATTTCTCATTCAGTCATGGATTGATGATGCTAACGGTAATAAAAAGACGCCCTTTATCATCACTCCACCGTTATTTAAATTAAGCCCGACTAAAAATAACGTTTTACGTATTGTTAATACGACGAGCACGTTACCGCAGGATCGCGAGTCCGTTTATTGGATTAACGTAAAAGCTATTCCTGCCAAAAGTGAAGACGCGGAAGCTAAAAACGTACTGCAGATCGCCGTACGTACCCGCTTAAAACTGTTCTATCGTCCGGCGGGCCTGAAAGGCAATAGCATGGACGGCTGGAACAAACTGCAGTTCACCAGCGCAGGGGCTAACCAGATCAAAGTGGAAAACCCATCTGCCTTTAACCTGACGTTTAATAAATTTTATGCCAACGGCCGTGATATTGAAAAAACGGGAATGGTTCCGGCAAAAGGCTCATTGAATATTGAACTGCCAGCCGGCACCGGCAAGGTAAGCGAAGTTAAATACAACATTATTAATGACTTTGGCACGGCTGGCGACATGTTGACACAGCGCGTTAACTAACACGTTTTAAAGGATTATTACTATGACATGGACGCATCTTCCTCTGGGCAATAAGACCTCGCGTTTCACGCAGTCTGCGCTTGCGCTGATGATAGCGAGTACGCTCCCCGCGTATGCGGGAACATTTAACCCGCGCTTTCTGGAGGATGTGCCGGGTATTGATCAGCACGTTGACCTTTCAATGTATGAATCCAATAAAGCTGAACACCTGCCAGGTAAATACCGCGTCTCGGTGGTGGTCAACGAAAAAAAAATGGAGTCTCGCACCCTGGAGTTTAAGGCAGCGACAGAGGCGCAGCGCGCAAAAATGGGTGAATCCCTGGTGCCGTGCTTAAGCCGCGTGCAGCTTGAAGATATGGGCGTGCGTATTGATAGCTTCCCGGCGCTGAAAATGGCCCCGCCTGAAGCCTGTGTTGCTTTTGACGACATTATTCCCCAGGCCGCCAGCCATTTCGATTTTGCAGACCAGACCCTGATCATGAGCTTCCCGCAGGCTGCGATGAAACAGACAGCGCGCGGTACGGTGCCAGAATCGCAGTGGGACGAAGGGGTGAATGCCCTGCTGGTGGATTATAACTTCTCCGGCAGCAACGCCAGCTATGACGCGCACGACAGTGAGACCAACTACAACAGCGACAGCTACTATCTGAACCTGCGCAGCGGTATGAACCTGGGGGCATGGCGATTACGTAACTATAGTACCTGGACGCGAAACGACGGTAACAACACATGGGATAACATTGGCACATCCCTAAGCCGCGCCATTGTGCCGCTGAAATCACAGCTGACGTTGGGGGATACCTCCACCGCCGGTGATATTTTTGACAGCGTTCAGATGCGCGGGGTGCAGTTAACTTCTGACGAAGAGATGCTGCCTGACAGCCAGCGCGGGTTTGCGCCCGTCATCCGGGGTATTGCCAAAAGTAACGCCGAAGTCACCGTTGAGCAGAACAACTACGTTATTTACCGTACGTTTGTTCAGCCGGGTGCGTTTGAAATTAACGACCTGTATCCAACCTCAAACAGCGGCGACCTGACGGTCACCATTAAAGAATCGGACGGCAGTGAGCAGAAGTTCGTTCAGCCGTTCTCCTCGGTGGCGCTCCTCCAGCGTGAAGGCCATCTCAAGTACAGCCTTTCCGCCGGGGAATACCGTGCCGGGAACTATAACAGCGCCGAGCCGAAATTCGGGCAGCTTGATGCCATGTACGGCCTGCCATATGGCTTTACCGTTTACGGTGGTGCGATCTTCTCTGACGACTATTACTCGCTGGCGGGAGGATTAGGTAAAAACTTCGGCTATATCGGCGCGATCTCCATCGATGTAACCCAGGCAAAAAGCAAGCTGGCAAATGAGGAGAATTCGGAAGGTCAGTCTTATCGTTTCCTCTACTCCAAGAGCTTTAACAGCGGTACCGATTTCCGTCTGCTGGGTTACAAGTATTCGACCAGCGGCTATTACACCTTCCAGGAAGCGACGGATGTGCGCAGCGATGCGGACAGCTCTTATAGCCAGTATCACAAACGTAGTCAGATTCAGGGCAACGTAACGCAGCAACTGGGCGCCTGGGGCTCGGTCTATTTTAACGTCACGCAGCAGGACTACTGGAACGATGAAGGTAAACAGCGTTCGCTGAATGCCGGTTATAACGGCCGTATTGGCCGCGTGAACTACAGCGTTGCTTACACCTGGACGAAAAGCCCGGAATGGGATGAGAGCGATCGTTTACTGTCATTCTCCATGTCGATTCCACTGGGACGCGTGTGGAGTAACTACCACCTCACGACCGATCAGCATGGCCGAACCAACCAGCAGTTAGGGGTGAGCGGCACCGCGCTGGAAGACCACAACCTGAACTATAGCGTGCAGGAAGGCTACGGCAGCAACGGCGTGGGTAACAGCGGCAGCGTGAACCTGGATTACCAGGGCGGCGTGGGTAGCGCCAGTCTGGGTTACAACTACAACCGTGACGGCCAGCAGGTGAACTACGGTTTGCGCGGCGGTGTGATAGCCCATAGCGAAGGCATCACTCTTTCTCAACCGCTGGGTGAATCCATGGCCATTATCTCCGCACCGGGGGCGCGCGGCGCGCACGTGATCAACAACGGTGGTGTGGAAGTGGACTGGATGGGTAATGCGGTCGTGCCTTATCTCACTCCGTACCGTGAAACGGAAGTCTCACTGCGAAGCGACAGCCTGAACAACCAGGTTGACCTGGATACCGCCTCCGTCAACGTAGTGCCGACGCGCGGCGCGATTGTTCGTGCCCGCTTCGATACCCGAGTGGGCTATCGCGTGCTGATGAACCTGACGCAGGCCAATGGCAAAGCGGTGCCGTTTGGTGCTACCGCCACGCTGCTGGATACCACAAAAGAGTCCAGCAGCATTGTGGGTGAAGACGGTCAGCTTTATATCAGCGGGATGCCGGAGAAAGGTGCCCTTCAGGTGAACTGGGGTAAAGACCAGGCACAGCAATGCCGCGTGGCGTTTACGCTGCCGGAACAACAGGATAATACCGGCGTGGTGATGGCGAATGCCGTCTGCCGGTAACAGGGAAGGAAACGATTATGTTGAAAAAGTTGATGATGTTTGCGGGCCTGCTGGGTGGGTTGGTGCTGTTTTCTGGCCAGGCGCTGGCGGCAGCGGATTGGGGGGCGTGTACGCCTGACGGCGGGACTCATGTTTTTTCGGCCACGCTGAATAAAACCATCACCGATACGTCCAAGAATGCCTCAGGTATGGTTTTCCGTGATTTTTGGTCGTGGGATTTAGGGGGGGATTACGATGCTGTTTGTGAATGTCCAGAGGGGACTGCTACGGCATCGACATATTATAAAGCTACTTCCCCCCTCGCTCCTGGCCACAGCGAAGGCGAACGCCAATATTTTATTATCAATAATAATATCCAGATTTCAGTCGATGTTTGGGTTCAGGGACACTATCAGGATTATAAAACAGCGCCATTTTCTAATTTAGATAATCTGTCCGCCGCCAGAGCAGGCTGCACTGTGGGTGATGTACGGTTTACAACAGGAAGCAAAGGAAAATTATCTCTTTATATTAATCACCCATTTGTCGGTGAACTGCAAATACCGAGTACAAAGATACTGGACTTGTTTGGAACCCACAAAGTAGACGTTTATAATGCCAGTCCGTTGGCATCCGTATATTTAAGTGGGAGCATCATTGTTCCACAGGGCTGTGAGCTCTCCAGCGGCAGCACGCTGGAAATTCCGTTTGGGGAATTTAAGGCCACTGATTTTAAAGATCGCAAAGGACAAGTTGCAAAGAACGCCACGAAATTCACCAAAGAGCTGCAGTTTAAATGCACCAATATTTCCGATGGCGTAAAGATCTTCCTGCGTATTGAGGGAATGCCAAACGCTAATGATTCGAATGCCATCGACATGGGCAACCCGGATATCGGTGCCATCATTGAGGGTGCTAACGGTAAAATTTTGGTGCCAAATGACGCCAGTGTTAATCAGGAGCTGAGCGTATCGGGTCTTGTTGACGACACGCACCGTACCGCCTCAACGACCATTTCAGCTTACCCCATCAGTACCACCGGCAAATTGCCGGCCGCCGGGGATTTCGAGGGAATTGCCACCATGCGTATTGATGTGGAGTAAGCAGGATGAAAAACCTTCATGCTTTGATGCCAGCGTGTTTACTGCTTACCACTTCCGCGATGGCGGCACCGTCGAATATCGGTTCTGCTGGTGATATCCACTTTACCATTACTATTAAGGCGGCTACCTGTGAACTGGAAAACGACAGTATCGACGTCAATATGGAGACTGTGGTGCTTCAGCGCCCGGTAAAAGTGGGTAAAGAGCTGAACCAGAAAAACTTTAGCATCGGCTTAAAAGATTGCGCGTATGCCACAAAGGCCAGCGTTACGATGGACGGTTCTCCAGACCCGACTGACCCCTCGCTTTTTGCCCTGGATAGCGGCGGCGCGACGGGCGTGGCGTTAAAAATTAAAACGTCTGGCGAGGTGCAACAATACCCCTCCAGTACCGACTCTACGCCCGTAGAACACACCGTCTGGTTTGATGGTACTAACAAGCTGAACTATATCGCCAGCTATGTGCCTGTTAAGCCGGATGCCACCGTTGGCCCAGCGAATGCGACGGTGAATTTTAGCGTCACATACGAATAATCACTGAGGGCCAGTTCGCTGGCCCTTTTCCATTTTTAGTGATTTTTTGTAAAAATCTTCTCCGATCACACTCTCCGTTGCCACTTTCCCCTCTGCTTGTGGTCTACTTAACCGTGCTTGTAGACTTTCTTACATCTGCGTTAGCCGCATATTTACCTGTTTGATTAAAGAATCGTTGTACAGGTCGTTTTTATCCCGATTCCCAGGGTTTGTTTGCATGAGATACATTAAATCGATGACGCAACAGAAACTTAGTTTCTTGCTTGCGCTCTATATCGGTCTGTTTATGAATTGCGCCGTGTTTTACCGCCGTTTCGGCAGTTATGCGCAAGAATTTACCATTTGGAAAGGCCTCTCCGCAGTTGTCGAACTTGGCGCCACGGTGCTGGTCACTTTCTTCTTACTTCGTCTTCTTTCACTGTTTGGCCGACGTGCCTGGCGTGTGCTGGCCACGCTGGTGGTGCTGTTTTCCGCTGGCGCCAGTTATTACATGACCTTCCTGAACGTGGTGATTGGCTACGGCATTATTGCGTCTGTTATGACCACCGATATCGATCTCTCGAAAGAGGTGGTGGGGCTGCACTTCGTATTGTGGCTGATTGCCGTGAGCGTGCTTCCGCTCATCTTTATCTGGAGTAACCACTGTCGCTACACGTTGTTGCGCCAGCTACGTACGCCGGGGCAGCGTTTTCGCAGCGCCGCTGTAGTGGTACTCGCAGGCGTAATGGTGTGGGCGCCTATCCGCCTGCTGGATATACAGCAAAAAAAGGTTGAACGGGCGACAGGCATCGACTTACCCAGCTATGGCGGCGTGGTGGCGAACTCCTATCTGCCTTCAAACTGGTTATCTGCGTTAGGGCTGTATGCCTGGGCGCAGGTAGATGAATCGTCGGACAATAATTCGTTAATAAACCCGGCCAGGAAATTTACCTATGTTGCGCCGAAGGATGGGGATGACACCTACGTTGTTTTCATTATCGGTGAGACGACCCGTTGGGATCACATGGGGATTTTCGGCTACGAGCGTAATACCACGCCGAAGCTGGCGCAGGAAAAAAATCTGGCGGCGTTCCGCGGCTATTCCTGCGATACCGCGACGAAGCTTTCTTTACGCTGTATGTTTGTACGGGAAGGCGGGGCGGATAATAACCCGCAGCGTACCTTAAAAGAGCAGAATGTTTTTGCCGTACTTAAACAGCTCGGATTCAGTTCCGATCTGTACGCCATGCAGAGCGAGATGTGGTTCTATAGCAATACCATGGCGGATAATATCTCCTACCGCGAGCAGATCGGCGCCGAGCCGCGTAACCGTGGTAAAACGGTTGATGACATGCTGTTGATTGATGAGATGCAGAACTCGCTTGCCCAGAACCCGGAGGGTAAGCATCTGATTATCCTGCATACTAAGGGGTCGCATTTTAACTATACGCAACGTTATCCGCGCAGCTACGCTCAGTGGAAGCCCGAATGTATTGGGGTCGATAGCGGCTGCACGAAAGCGCAGATGATCAACTCTTACGATAACTCCGTGACCTATGTGGATCACTTTATTACCAGTGTGTTCGATCAGCTGCGTGATAAAAAAGCGATTGTGTTCTACGCGGCTGACCACGGCGAGTCGATTAACGAACGCGAACATTTGCACGGTACGCCGCGCAATATGGCGCCGCCGGAGCAATTCCGTGTTCCGATGCTGGTATGGATGTCGGATAAATATCTTGCCAGTCCGCAACATGCGCAGATGTTCGCTCACCTGAAACAGCAGGCGGAGATCAAAGTGCCGCGTCGTCATGTGGAGCTGTACGATACGATAATGGGCTGCCTGGGGTATACATCGCCGGATGGCGGCATTAACCAGAACAACAACTGGTGCCATATTCCCGATGCGCAGAAAGTCGCCGCGAAGTAGGTTGTCTGCCGACTTTCTCGCCGATTGAATTGTATTTTGCGACTAAGGGATTGACGGGCGTGCGCCTGAGCAGTAAGATGCGCCCGCATTCGGTGATTGGCGCAGCCTGGTAGCGCACTTCGTTCGGGACGAAGGGGTCGGAGGTTCGAATCCTCTATCACCGACCAAATTCAGAAACCCTGCTCAACGAGCAGGGTTTTTTTGTATCTGAAGCCTGACGAGGATGAGAACCTCCGGGGGCAAGAGGTTCGACCCGAGCGAAGCGAGAGAACGTTGCGTCAGCAACGGCCCGCAGGGCGAGCCACGCAGTGGCGAGTCATCCTCTATCACCGACCAAATTCAGAAACCCTGCTCAACGAGCAGGGTTTTTTGTATCTGAAGTCTGACGAGGATGAGAACCTCCGGGGGCAAGAGGTTCGACCCGAGCGAAGCGAGAGAACGTTGCGTCAGCAACGGCCCGCAGGGCGAGCCACGCAGTGGCGAGTCATCCTCTATCACCGACCAAATTCAGAAACCCTGCTCAACGAGCAGGGTTTTTTGTATCTGAAGTCTGACGAGGATGAGAACCTCCGGGGGCAAGAGGTTCGACCCGAGCGAAGCGAGAGAACGTTGCGTCAGCAACGGCCCGCAGGGCGAGCCATCCTCTATCACCGGCAGGTTGACGCCCGCACCACCAGTTCAGGCATGATCCCGTCGCTGTGGCTGACCTTCTTGCCCGCTAGCAAATCAAATAATAGCGTGATTGCCTGTCGGGCCACCTCATCAAGATGCATATTCACTGCCGTCAGCGGCGGCAGCGATTCGCGCGCGCGGATACCATCATAGCGGGTGACCACGCGCATCCTCTCCGGGATAGCGACTGCCTGTTCCTGAAAAGCGCGTACCGCGCCGCTGGCAAAGGTGTCGATCAGCACCAGCACGCCGTCAACGTCGGGATGCGCCTGTAATAGCTGCTGCGCGGCCTGGTAGCCGGCATTTTCACCCTCGTTTTCATTGAGAGAGTAGACGACGGGGTCCTGGCGCCCCGCGCACCAGCGCTGGTAAGCCGCTTCGCTCTCCAGAACTGATGTTCGTCGTGTGTTACCGACAAATAACGCACATTTTCTGGCGCCGGAGGCCTCCAGATGAGCGAGCAGAAGCTGTGCTGTTGCCGCCGAGTGCAGCTCAACCCACGGCACAGGCGTGTCGGTGCCCGGCGTGCGGCCAATGGTGACGCAGGGAATGCCCGCTTGCGCCAGCGCCTGGAGCTGCGGGTCGTTCTCCGCCGGCTCAATCAGGATCGCCGCGTCAAAGCTGACGGCATCCAGTGGATTTGCCCCCGGCGGCACCAGAATCAGCGCATGCTGTTTTTCCAGCGCCATCATCGCGGACGTTAACGCCACCTCCATCATAAATCCCAGTCGTGACGCGCCGGAGGCAATCGCCAGCGGCACCGAAGAGAGCAAGGCAATGGTATTGGTTTTGCCGGTTCGCAACTGGCGGGCGCGAATATTCGGCGTGTAGTTGAGCGCAACAATGGCCTCTTCAATACGCCGTCGCGTCTGCGGCTCGACAAAGCGGGTGTTGTGCAAGGCATTGGATACCGTCCCTGGCGATACGCCTGCATGGCGGGCAACATCAATCAACTTTGCGCGTTTTTTATTTTGAACAGCCATCTGCTTCCTGACCTGCGAAAATTTGCGCACAGGGTAGCATATTTACCAGACGGTAACGTTTGCTTTTTTTCGGTGAGGATCGTAAAAAACTCTTCATTAAAACGTTTTAATGGGGTATTTTGGCGCAAATTTATTCCTCAGGAGGCGATGTGGCACACTTAACTCAGGATTCGACTTTCACCCTTGGACGCCGTCTGGCGGGCCTTATCTACGCTGATAAGGCGAAGAGCTTTGGCGGCTATACGCTTTTTGCGCCGCAAACCGCCGAAGGGCGGGTTTACCTGGTGGACGAGCAGGGCGAAGTCGCGCATCAGTGGCAGCTTCCGGTTCGCGCCGGGCGTGATGCGGTGCTGCTGCCGAACGGTAATCTGGGTTATAACGGCAGCCACCGCACTTCAGCGAACCTCTATCCGGCGTGGGATCTCTGGCACGGCGGCGACTTCTACGAAGTGACGCCGGATAACGAAATCGTCTGGCATTACGAAGATATTTACCATCACCATGATGCGCAATGGTTGGCGAACGGTAATCTGCTGTATACCGCCGCGTCGCCGTTACCTGCCGATATCGCCGCCCGTGTTACCGGCGGCGACCCGCGCCGCGATGCGCCGGACGGCGTGATTCAGAGCGACGTCGTCAAAGAGGTCAATCGCGACGGTGAAGTGGTCTGGGAGTGGCGTGCCTGGGAGCATTTGAATCCGGAAGATTTCCCGATTCATGATATTTTCGACCGCCGCCACTGGCCGATGATTAACGGACTGTCCGTCACCCGTGATGGCCTGGTACTGATGAGCCTGCGTACCACTTCCGGCGTCATTGCCGTGGATAAAGAGAGCGGGAAGGTTATCTGGCATGCAGGGCCGGAAGTCGTAGCGCAGCAGCACACGCCGGTTGAGATGGAGAACGGGTCGATTCTGGTTTTCGATAACGGCAACCTGCGTCCCGGCGTCACCTCGCCGCATTCCACGGTGCTGGAGTTCGATCCGCAGACCAAAGCGATTACCTGGCAGTATCGCGATATCTTCCCGCCGGCGTTTTTCTCGCCGTATATGGGGAGCGCGCAGCGGCTGGCGAACGGCAACACCTTTATCTGTGAATCGGCGTTTGGCCGCCTGTTTGAAGTCACCCCGGAAGGCGAAACGGTATGGGAATATATCATTCCGTTCTTTAATGAATATCCGGAGCACCTCAGTAAAGGCATTATTCCTGGAAAACAGAACAGCGCCTTCCGTGCGCATCGCTATGCCGCTGATGCCATTAGTTGGTTGAAATAATACAGACCGCCAGCCCGCGCTGGCGGTTATTTTTTTGATGTTTTATGGGAGTTAATCATGCCGCAACCTGGCCTTACTACGCCGGATAACGATGCATTACCCTGGCAAACCACCTTACTTTTGGCGCTTCAGCATGTGCTGGTCGTTGCTGCCACCCCCATTACCTCCGTCTTTCTGATCGCCAAAGCGCTCCACTTTACCGATACGGTGACCGCCTCGGTACTTAGCGCGACCTTTCTGATGTGCGGTCTGGGCGCTATTTTGCAAAGCCTGGGTGTGAAAGGGGTGGGCGCGCGTTTGCCGTTTATTATGGTACCGGGGGGCGCGCCGATTGCGATTTTCGTTGCGATCGCTTTACAGACCAATATCCAGACCGCGATTGGCGCCGTAATTCTGACCTCGCTGTTCTACTTTATCGCGTTGCCGATTTTCCGCCGCTGCCTGCACCATTTTCCCCCCTTTATCATTGGCATCATGCTGCTAATGGTGTCGATTAACCTTATTCGCCTGTACGGCGGGTTGATCATTGGCCAGCCAGGGAGCGCCGACTTCGCTCATCCAACCAGTATCATTTTATCGCTGGGAACTATCCTGATAACGCTGATTTTCGCGCTGGCGTTTAGCGGTATTTTGCGCCAGCTGGCGGTGATGTTCGGCCTTTTAGCGGGAACGCTGCTGGGAATGGCGCTGGGCAGCACCGATTTTAGCGGTGTTAGTCACGGGCCGCTGTTTAGTTTCCCACAGCTTTTGCCGTTCGGCTGGCCGATTTTTGATCTCTCCGCCTCGCTACCGTTACTGATTTACGCGGTCATCTCTATGGCTGAAGCAACCGGGCAAACGATTGCGACCGCGGAAATAGTCAATTCCACGCAAAATGTGCAGCAGACGATTCCACGTACCATTCGTGGTGATGCGGTAATGTCGCTGCTGGGGGGGATTTTTGGCACCTCCTTAATTATCACCTCCGGCGAAAATATTGGGGTGGTACGCACCACTAATGTGAAATCGCGTTTCGTGACTGCGGCTGCCGGAGGATTGTTAATCCTGATTGCCATATTCGCGCCGCTGGTACGTCTGGCGACCTGTCTGCCAGGTTCGGTGGTATGCGGTACGGCGGTGATTGTCTTCAGCATTATCGGGGTTATCGGCATTGATATGATTGCGCGTGAGCCACTGCATACGCCGGGTAAAACCTACGCGCTGGCGATGGGGTTGGCCATGGGAATGCTTCCTATACTGGTACCCGGCCTGTATCAGAATTTTCCGGCGGGCGTACAGATGGTCTTTGGCAACGGTATGGCAGCGGGGACGTTGACGGCGATTCTGGTGAACTCGTTGTTTAACTGGAGCGAAAAGCGCACGCAGGCCAGGGTCAAAAGTTAGTTTTTGTGATCGCGGTAGGCCGCACGACGGCCTACTTATTTACAATTTTGTGACATATTCGATGGTGTTTTTCAATGTCCGGGTAACTCTTTTTTGCACACGGCTTATGGATAACCTCAGCATTTTCGCCTGTGCGTTTTAGCGTTAGTGGTATTAATCGCTCAGATAATCAACATATCGAAAGAAATTTTTCAATTAATGTCTAATTGTTAATCACTAACTGTTGCAAAATATTAAGTGAATAACTCTGCCTTTCTGCCTATAGCACAAATTTCCCTGCTGAAAATACCCTTCTGAACTTTTTTTAATCTTTGTTTGTTAATTCTCACCGTTGTTGTAAAAGCTGGTTACCTGTATTGACGTTTTGACATTCTATTGACAGATTGTAGGGAATGAGGGGCATTTTATGGAGAATCCGCACTGCAACTCAGTCGATTATGCGAACGGAATCCCCACCTCTCACTACTGACCTGACCAGGTAAAAAACAAAAAAGGCCGGGCGGTAAAAGCCTTTGCAAAGGGCAAAACAACATACATCACAATTGGAGCAGAAGAATGAGTATTTCCTTGAAGAAGTCAGGGATGCTGAAGCTTGGTTTGAGCCTGGTGGCCATGACCGTTGCAGCAAGCGTACAGGCCAAAACCCTGGTTTATTGTTCAGAAGGCTCGCCGGAAGGCTTTAACCCACAGCTCTTTACGTCTGGCACCACCTATGATGCCAGCTCCGTACCTATCTATAACCGTCTGGTTGAATTCAAAACCGGCACCACGGAAGTGATCCCGGGTCTTGCTGAGAAGTGGGATATCAGCGAAGACGGTAAAACCTATACGTTCCACCTACGTAAAGGGGTGAAATGGCAATCCAGCAAGGATTTCAAACCCACGCGCGAGCTGAACGCCGATGATGTCGTGTTCTCTTTTGACCGGCAGAAAAACGAGCAGAACCCGTACCATAAAGTGTCTGGCGGCAGCTATGAATACTTTGAAGGCATGGGGTTGCCGGATCTGATTAGCGAAGTGAAGAAGGTAGACGATCACACGGTGCAGTTTGTGCTGACGCGTCCGGAAGCGCCGTTCCTTGCCGATTTAGCCATGGACTTCGCCTCTATTCTTTCCAAAGAATATGCTGACAACATGCTGAAAGCCGGTACGCCGGAAAAAGTGGATCTGAACCCGGTCGGCACTGGCCCGTTCCAACTGGTGCAATATCAGAAAGATTCCCGCATTCTCTACAAAGCCTTTGACGGCTACTGGGGCACGAAGCCGCAGATTGACCGTCTGGTCTTCTCCATCACCCCTGACGCCTCTGTGCGTTACGCCAAGCTGCAGAAGAACGAATGTCAGGTGATGCCGTATCCGAACCCGGCGGATATTGCGCGCATGAAAGAAGATAAAAACATCAACCTGATGGAGCAGGCCGGTCTGAACGTGGGTTATCTCTCCTACAACGTACAGAAAAAACCGCTGGATAACGTCAAAGTTCGCCAGGCGTTGACCTATGCCGTGAATAAAGAGGCCATCATCAAAGCCGTTTATCAGGGCGCGGGCGTTGCGGCGAAAAACCTGATCCCGCCGACAATGTGGGGCTACAACGACGATATTAAAGACTATGGCTACGATCCGGAAAAAGCGAAGGCGCTGCTGAAAGAAGCCGGTCTGGAAAAAGGCTTCACCATCGATCTGTGGGCGATGCCGGTACAGCGTCCCTATAACCCGAATGCGCGTCGTATGGCGGAAATGATCCAGGCGGACTGGGCGAAGATTGGCGTTCAGGCCAAAATTGTCACCTATGAATGGGGCGAATACCTCAAGCGCGCTAAAGATGGCGAGCACCAGACGGTGATGATGGGCTGGACCGGCGATAATGGCGATCCGGATAACTTCTTCGCCACGCTGTTCAGCTGCGATGCCGCCCAGCAAGGCTCCAACTATTCAAAATGGTGTTATAAGCCGTTTGAAGACCTGATTCAGCCTGCGCGTGCGACCGACGACCATAACAAGCGTATTGAGCTCTATAAACAGGCCCAGGTTGTGATGCATGACCAGGCGCCAGCGCTAATCATCGCTCACTCCACGGTTTATGAGCCAGTGCGTAAAGAAGTTAAAGGCTATGTGGTTGATCCATTAGGCAAACATCACTTCGAAAACGTCTCTGTCGAATAATTAAAAGAGCGCTGCGCCCCGGTGTTGTGTAGGCCGGATAAGCGCAGCGCCATCCGGCGTAATGCTTTATCCGCGATGCAGTTTGCGTGGGATAAGATTTGTGAGCAATACAGACTCACGGTTCCAGGCCGTGCGTCATGAGAGAGAATTCGGGTTATGTTGCAGTTCATTCTCCGACGTTTGGGACTCGTTATCCCGACGTTTATCGGTATTACCCTTCTCACCTTTGCCTTTGTCCACATGATCCCCGGCGATCCGGTGATGATCATGGCGGGTGAGCGAGGTATTTCCCCTGAGCGTCATGCTCAACTGCTGGCTGAACTCGGTCTTGATAAACCGATGTGGCAGCAGTACCTCCATTATATCTGGGGGGTGATGCATGGCGATTTAGGCATCTCGCTGAAAAGCCGAATCCCCGTGTGGGAGGAGTTCGTACCTCGCTTTAAAGCGACGCTGGAACTTGGCGTCTGCGCCATGATTTTTGCCGTCGCCGTGGGGATTCCGGTGGGCGTGCTGGCCGCAGTGAAGCGCGGTTCTATCTTCGATCACACTGCCGTTGGCCTGGCGCTGACCGGTTACTCTATGCCTATCTTCTGGTGGGGCATGATGCTGATCATGCTGGTCTCCGTCCACTGGAACCTGACGCCGGTTTCCGGGCGCGTGAGCGATATGGTGTTCCTTGATGATACCAATCCGTTGACTGGCTTTATGCTGATCGACACCGCTATTTGGGGCGAAGAGGGTAACTTTATTGATGCGCTGGCGCATATGATCCTGCCTGCGATGGTGCTCGGCACAATCCCGCTGGCCGTCATTGTGCGTATGACCCGTTCGTCGATGCTGGAAGTGCTGGGGGAGGATTACATCCGTACCGCACGCGCCAAAGGGTTGACCAGGATGCGCGTCATTATCGTCCATGCTCTGCGTAACGCCATGCTGCCAGTCGTCACCGTGATCGGCCTGCAGGTCGGGACGCTGTTGGCGGGCGCGATTCTGACAGAAACTATCTTCTCGTGGCCCGGTCTGGGACGCTGGCTGATCGATGCGCTGCAACGCCGCGATTATCCGGTAGTGCAGGGCGGCGTGTTACTGGTAGCGACGATGATTATTCTCGTCAACCTGCTGGTAGACCTGCTGTACGGCGTGGTGAACCCGCGTATTCGGCATAAGAAGTAAGGGGCCATCATGTCACAGGTTACTGAAAATAATGTTAATGCCGCACCGGCGCCCATGACGCCATTGCGGGAGTTCTGGCACTATTTCAAACGCAATAAAGGCGCGGTCGTCGGGCTGGCGTATGTTCTCATCGTGATCCTGATTGCGGTGTTTGCCAACTTTATTGCGCCGTACAACCCGGCAGAGCAGTTCCGCGATGCGCTGCTGGCGCCGCCGGTCTGGCAGGAAGGCGGCAGTTGGGCGCATATTCTGGGAACGGATGATGTTGGTCGCGATGTCCTCTCGCGCCTGATGTATGGCGCGCGTTTGTCACTGCTGGTCGGCTGTCTGGTGGTCGTCCTGTCGCTGGTAATGGGGATTATTCTCGGCCTGGTCGCGGGCTACTTCGGCGGTCTGGTCGATAACATCATCATGCGCGTGGTCGATATTATGCTGGCCCTGCCGAGCCTGCTGCTGGCGCTGGTGCTGGTGGCGATCTTCGGCCCCTCCATCGGCAACGCTGCGCTGGCGTTGACGTTTGTGGCGCTGCCGCACTATGTCCGCTTAACCCGCGCGGCGGTTCTGGTAGAGGTGAACCGCGATTATGTGACTGCCTCCCGCGTGGCGGGCGCAGGCGCGATGCGTCAGATGTTCGTCAATATTTTCCCGAACTGCCTTGCGCCGCTGATCGTTCAGGCATCGCTCGGTTTCTCTAACGCCATTCTCGATATGGCCGCCCTCGGCTTTCTTGGCATGGGCGCACAGCCGCCTACGCCGGAATGGGGCACCATGCTCTCTGATGTATTGCAGTTCGCGCAAAGCGCCTGGTGGGTCGTGACCTTCCCGGGGCTGGCGATTCTGCTGACGGTACTGGCATTTAACCTGATGGGTGACGGTCTGCGTGACGCGCTCGATCCCAAACTGAAGCAGTAAGAGGTTCGAGATGGCGTTATTAAATGTAGATCAATTATCGGTGCACTTCGGCGACGAAGGGACACCGTTCAAAGCCGTCGACCGCATTAGCTACAGCGTGAAGCAGGGTGAGGTGGTCGGTATTGTCGGCGAGTCTGGTTCCGGCAAATCCGTCAGCTCGCTGGCGATTATGGGGCTTATCGATTACCCAGGCCGCGTGATGGCGGAAAACCTGCTCTTTAACGGACAGGATCTGAAGCGCATTTCCGAGAAGGAACGTCGCAACCTGGTGGGCGCTGAAGTGGCGATGATTTTCCAGGACCCGATGACCAGCCTCAATCCTTGCTATACCGTTGGCTTTCAGATTATGGAAGCCATCAAGGTACACCAGGGTGGGAACAAGAAAACCCGTCGTCAGCGAGCGATTGACCTGTTGAACCAGGTGGGCATTCCCGATCCGGCCTCTCGTCTGGATGTCTATCCGCACCAGCTTTCTGGCGGCATGAGTCAGCGCGTGATGATTGCGATGGCAATAGCCTGTCGACCAAAGCTGTTAATTGCCGATGAACCGACCACGGCGCTGGATGTGACCATTCAGGCGCAAATTATTGAGCTGCTGCTGGAGTTGCAGCAAAAAGAGAACATGGCGCTGGTGCTGATTACCCATGACCTGGCGCTGGTGGCGGAAGCGGCGCACAAAATTATCGTCATGTACGCCGGGCAGGTCGTCGAAACAGGCGCTGCGCAGGATATTTTCCGCGCGCCGCGTCATCCGTATACCCAGGCATTGCTACGTGCGTTACCGGAGTTTGCGCAAGATAAAGCGCGTCTGGCGTCGCTGCCGGGCGTGGTGCCGGGGAAATATGACCGACCGACGGGTTGTCTGCTTAACCCGCGCTGCCCCTACGCCACGGACAGATGTCGTGCGGAAGAACCTGCTCTCAACCAACTGGACGATGGACGTCAGTCAAAATGTCATTACCCACTCGATGATGCCGGGAGGCCCACACTATGAGTACGCATGAGGCCACCTTGCAACAGCCGCTGTTGCGGGCTATCGACCTGAAAAAACACTATCCGGTGAAGAAGGGGATCTTTTCTCCGGAACGGCTGGTAAAAGCGCTGGACGGCGTGTCGTTTAATCTCGAACGCGGTAAAACGCTGGCCGTAGTGGGGGAGTCCGGTTGTGGAAAATCCACACTGGGTCGCCTGCTGACGATGATTGAAACGCCAACCGGCGGCGAGCTTTATTACCAGGGGCAGGATCTGCTCAAACACGATCCGCACGCGCAGAAACTGCGGCGGCAGAAAATTCAGATTGTGTTTCAGAACCCCTACGGTTCCCTGAACCCACGCAAGAAAGTGGGGCAAATTCTGGAAGAGCCGTTGCTGATCAATACCAGCCTGAGTAAAGCGCAGCGTCGTGAAAAAGCGCTGGCGATGATGGCGAAGGTGGGGCTGAAAACCGAGCACTACGACCGCTATCCGCATATGTTCTCCGGCGGCCAGCGTCAGCGTATCGCTATCGCCCGCGGTCTGATGCTTGATCCGGACGTAGTGATTGCCGACGAACCGGTCTCCGCGCTCGACGTGTCGGTGCGCGCCCAGGTGCTGAACCTGATGATGGATTTGCAACAGGATATGGGGCTGTCTTATGTCTTTATCTCGCACGACCTGTCGGTGGTGGAACACATTGCCGATGAAGTGATGGTCATGTACTTAGGCCGCTGCGTGGAGAAGGGCACGAAAGACCAGATCTTCAACAATCCACGTCATCCCTATACCCAGGCGTTGCTCTCCGCCACGCCGCGGCTGAATCCGGACGATCGCCGTGAGCGGATTAAGCTGACCGGCGAGTTACCGAGCCCGCTGAACCCGCCGCCGGGCTGCGCCTTCAACGCCCGCTGCAGCCGTCGCTTCGGACCCTGCACGCAGTTACAGCCGCAGCTTAAAGAGTACGACGGCCAGTTGGTGGCCTGCTTTGCCGTCGATCAGGATGAAAACCCGCAGAAACCGTTGAGTTAATTGCGTTTTATGCCGGATGGCGGCTGCGCCTTATCAAGCCTACACCGTACCTGTAGGCCTGGTAAGCGTAGCGCCACCGGGCATGGCTCTCCGGTACGACTTATTCAATCAATTTTAATAACGGCGACAGGCACAACAATATTCCATATAACAGAATAAGCCAGGTTTTCAGGCCGCGTAATTTTTCCAGTTGCGCTACTTTATAAATCAGGAAAAAGGGAATAATACACGCGACAATGCCATAAAGCGGACTGCCTAACTGGAAAAAGACCAATACTGAGACGCGAAACGAAACCCAGATAACCAGAGTAACCACGATAAAGACACAGATACCAGATGTCAGTAACAGTGGGTTGACGTTTTTGACATCCATAATACGACTCAATACATTCAGCACAATACCTTTAAGCGCTTCGTGAAAACCTAAATAAATACCAAAGAACGCGGTAAGTACGGCAAAAATATTGAGGATGGTAGAGGTAATGTGGATGATATGGCCAGGGATTACCTGAGCTGCCAGCGCAAGGGCGGAAATATTCTGCTCGAACGCTGATACCGCCTCTTCATGGCTAATCGAAAAGGTAAACGAGAACGAGAAAAAGAGAATAATGGCAATCAGCGTAATATAGCTAATGCGATGCGTGCGAATCGCCATCCGGGTGGCCAGCACACGGTCAGGTTCGCGCTTACGATAGGCGATATTCATTGGGTTTAGCACCTGAATGAAGACCGCAGAAAAGAAGCAAAATGGGATAGTGAGCAGCACGTCGCGAAAGAAAACCGATGCGGCGGGAAAGGCGGAAATATTATCAAGATTCCAGTGTGGGATCATCGCGAAACCGAATATCAGAATGATCCCGACTTTTACCACCACCATCGGTCCGGAAATTTTAAATAATAACTTTTCCCCGCCGGAGGCAATCGCCACCAGCACGGCGAAAATCGCGACTTTATAGATAATAGACTGTGAAAGATCGGCCTCAGTAAGGCCGAAGGTTTTGATATAGGAGGCGCTATCAAACACCACCGACAGGGAGTAAATAAACACCCCGTGGATAATCATAAGAAAATAGATTACACCGAGAAAAACGCCCCAGTTTTTGCCAAGATAGTGACTGATAATATCCGTATAATCGTCACAGGTTTCGCTTTCAGATAACGTTTTTAGATAAATATCCTGCACAATATAGGTAGCGGGATAGGCGATGATAAAAGCGGTAATAAATACCCAGATCCCCTTGAGACCGATTTGCACTGGCATTAAGACGGTACCGGCGCCGATCGCCATTCCGATACACAAGAGCACCCAGCCAAAATCATATTTTGTAAACGGTAATCTCGTTGAAAGCGGTGTGGTCGTAGCGTTACTGTTATTTAATGGTAATGTGTCGTCCTGCATAGAGCCCCCTGCCCAAAATATACGCAGCTCTCTCATAAAGAATGCTGCCTATAACCAGGCTATAGTGCCTTGATACCCGATGCGGCAAACCGGTGACAGCGGTTCGCCGAGCAATCGTCAGAATGCTGCTTTTCTGCTGGCGCGTTCAAGGTCATGAATAATATCGTCGGGATCTTCAGGTCCCGCTGAAAGACGGATAAGTTCGTCGGTAATACCTGCTTTTAGCCATTCCTCTGGCGCAACAGGCGAATATGTCATAGACGCAGGATGCTGAACGAGGGTTTCGGTATCACCGGGACTGGCCGCGAGGAGGCATAATTTACAGAATTGAGCGGCTGACTGCCAGCCTCAGAAATGCTGAATGTATTCTGGCAAATAAAAGTAATCGTCTGCGAAGCGTCACGCAGATTGCACGTTAGCGCCGTGCCGGGACGGGGATTTTGCCGTAATATCAGCAGCAAGCCGGGTTTACCCGGTGAGGCGCAATGTTGCGGGGGCTTGATCCCCGGCGGCATAGGTTGCTGGATAGAGAAAACCCCCGCACGTTGACTGGTATAAACCTGGCAACCTGACGGGGGCTAACTTGAACCTCAACACATCAAGGATAGCCGCGAACGGTTGCCATTGCAACAAGGCGGCTATATGACGCTTACGCAGTTGGGCGTGGCCTTCTGGCACGATCTGGCGGCACCGATCATTGCTGGCATTATCGCCAGTGTGATCGTCAACTGGCTACGTGACAGGAAGTAACGCGTTTTGAGCGTTTGTCCGCCGTAATGGCAACATGCGCCCGAACCAGGCCGCAGGGGAAACCTTGCGGCCTTTTTCGGTTTACTGCGGGTAAGGCACCCAGTCGCCGCCATTCAGACGAACGTAGGGCTTACCCTGGTACTGAATCACCACCGCATTAGCGTTTTCTGAAACCGGCGCGGTTTGCGGCAGATTGCTGGTCAGCTTGTTCCAGTTCACACTGTCTTCGGTAAAGAGCTTACCGTCCACGGCGCGTACGACCAGCTCGGAAATCGCCAGGTAGCTGCTCGGCTGATTAATATCAATCGGCGCGCCCTCATGCGGGGCTTTCATGCCAAAAAATTTCACGCCCGCCGGGACGTTGGTGATGGAGGGGCTGGGAATATCGCGCAGGCCTGAGATCTGCATTCTGTCGCCCTTCAGCGCGCCGCCGTGCTCCGGTACGACGACTACCATCACCTTACGCCCGGATTTCTCCAGTTCGGTGAAGAAGGCGTCCAGTTCATCGAACAGTTTCTGCGCGCGGATTTTATAATCCGCCGTTTTGCTGACGCCGGGGAAGTGGTTGCCATCGTGCAGCGGCAGCAGGTTAAAGAAAGTCGCGGAGCGGGAATTGGCTTCACGTTCTTCCCCTGTCAACCAGCGGTTCAGGACCGCCAGATCGTCATATACCGGCGAGCCGTCGAATGACAGCAGGGCGGTTGGCAGGCCGGACTGGTTCATCAGTTCGCTCTGCATACCGCCGTTTTCGCGAACTTCTTTCAGGAAGCCGCCAAATTCACCGTTATGATCCATCATCAGATGCTGAGTAAAGCCCAGTTTCGCCAGATTATCAAACAGATAACATTCGTTATTGGCTGGTTGATAAAGTCGGGTATGCGAAGGTTGACCACAGCTGGCGCGCAGCAGACGAATGGCCGCCGGGCCGCTGTAAGACGTGCCGGAATTAAAGTGTTTAAACAAAATGTCAAAGTGCGACCATAGCGGATGTGACATCAAGCCTGCCGCTTCGACATCCGACCAGGAGAGCGAACAAATATTGATGACCAATAGGTCGAACGGCTGCGCATCAGGCGGAAGCTGCGCCGGGAACGTCGTTTTCCGCTTTTCTTCCGCGGCATAGAAGGTGTTCAACCAGGCGTTCAGATTCGCGGTCGTCGGCGGCGCGGTTTGCGCAGGCATATCGCCGATGACCGGCTTATCGCCCGCTGTCGCGACGGTAGCGGCTGCATTACCGCCAGTCGTCGTCACCGTATCGGTTGGCTGGCCTGCCGGCCACAGCGTAAAAACCGGGCCGGTTAATGTCAGGACATTCAGCCATACCATGATGGCGACCACAAACACCGTGACCCGAATCCACTGTGATAAAAATAGCCAGGCAACCAGCAGTACGAAGATGGCGCCGATCATTTGCCAGTTAATAAAACGGGCGATCAGATCGAGCAGATAACCGGAGCTGAATTCCGCCACCTGCGTCCCCTGGCTCATAATGCTTTGCGGGCCGGGCAGCCAGGTATCATGCCAGAACAGCGCGAAGCCGACGGGAATGGCAATCCAGTGGCGCAATCGGTGAAGGCGATACTTTGGTATTGGCATGAGCAGAAACGCCATGAATACCAGATTCAGTAAAGGATGAAAATTCAGATAGCCTGCCCACAGCAGGCCAAACTTGACCAGAAAATAGAAGTTCCAGCCGGAAAGACCGCGCCAGTATTGCCAGAGCGGAGAAGGCATTGATGGAGTTTGAGTATGCTGAGTCATTTTTTGTCTGCCTTGACTTTCGTAGCGCGGCGCAGAGTTCCGGCTGGTTTTACATAACGAGGTTTGGCAAATAGCAGCCGGGTTGTATCACTGATACGGCGTAGCGAATGACGCGCCAGATACCCCAGCGGAAAGAAAATCAGCGCGCAAAAAAGAATAATTTGCACGATATCGCTGATGGTCATCATGATGCACGCTCCGCGGTGTCGTCGAGCAATCGCAGGGGTTCAGGAATACGACGCCAGATGCGGCCATCGTGTTCGGCATTTATTACCGGGTCGGCGCGTTTTGCCAGCGGTAGCGGCGTTCCCCACAGTTCCGGCGACAATAAGCGCATCTGCACCAGCTCGGCGCTGATTTGTTTATCTTCGAACCAGACCATACGATTAGAGAAAATATCGCCCGTCGGCAAAGGGAAAATATGGTTTAACGCGGTATCCAGATCGTTGACCCGGCAGAATGATAAAAACAGCACCAGGCGGTTGCCGCCGATGGTCATAATATCGCCGGTTCGGTTTGGCCGACATAATGTTAACGCCTGCTCAACCCGAATGCCCGGCACCGGGCGCAGCGCGACCAGAACGCCTTTCCCGTCGGCGGGGAGCAGGGTGTTGCTCATCATCGTATGGATGGCATCGCAGAAGATATCCCACGGCTGAAAACCGCGCAGTTTCAACGGCTGCGTCATTGACAGTAGCGTGGTGATGTCTTCCGGTACGTAACGGCTGAACTGCTGTCCCTGCACGCTTTCAATAAGCGTCAGGCAGCGTGAAAGCGGGGCGTTCCAGGGAATGATCATATTCGCGCCGCAGCCCAGCAGCAGGCGCTCATCGGTGGCGCGCAAACTGGCGATATTTTCGCGCACGACAATTTTCAGCGCGCTTCCCCGCTGGCGCCGCAAAGTATGAATGCGACGAGCAAGCGGCTCGATTTGGTTGTTCTGTGTAAGCGAAAAAATAATTGTCGCGGCCTGCGCCGTGCGCGCGTCGTTGAATAGCGCTTCGTTATTGTCGAAAAGCGTCCAGTGTTCCGAGAGCGGCGGCGCGCCTTCAAGGACGGCGACGTGGCTAAGAATGCGTTTTTCGTCGCTACGCGGCTGAATTGCCGTCTCCTCCTGATGGGATAGCGTCCAGCGTTCGTCCTGCTGACACAGCAATAACTGCTGTCGGGCGCTGACGCCTTTTTCGTTACACCAGAAGGCAATATCGAACAAATGTTGGTCGCCCTGAAAACGTAAACTGGCGAGGCCGAAAAGTGAGCGATACTCGCCCATCAACAACGAGGACTGTTTATCGCTATTATTACAAGGGTTAATAACCAACAATGAACAGTGATGAAAACGAGTCCATTTATTCATTTTTTCCAGCCATTTATGCAGGCTTTCTGACGTTATATTCCGCCACGTGTTATTTGCACAAATAAGAATGAAAAAGTAATGCGTCGGGTTAACAGAACAAAGCAAATCGTGGGGCAAAGAGTATAGCCCTTTTTCTGAATCCGGCATGGTAAATAAGCGGATTTTCTCCGGACCGTGAGATTCATCTAATTTGATTACTTTGCCAGGATCGCCTTCCATGCCGATGACGGCGACATTTGCATTCTCCGTTTGTGACGCAATCGTTTGATTCACCAGGCTGATGGCATCTTGCTGGCGATCGGCGTTAACCCACCAGACGCCGCCGGTTGGCATATGGCGCAGTTCATCCCATAATGATGAGATGCCGAGAGAAAATACGGGGTCCACAGTGTCCCTCATGTCACTATTTTAACTGTTTATCAGTTTACTAGCGAAAGCACAGAAATAAACCTAACATTGAAATTAAAACGCATCAGATTTAGCATGTGAATCAATTTGTCCGGCAGGATGCCCTGTAACTCTGCGCTTTGCATTTTTACACATTATAAATGATGTCACGGAAAGATGAAAAATGCGCGTTCTCCCGTATTGACGACGGGGCGTAATGCTGCCAGTGAGAAATATTTAAAAAGGAGCAACCAGAATGTATAACAATGAACCTGGCGCTCAGTCCGATCCAACGTTGGGCTACACTTTTCAAAATGATTTTCTGGCATTAAGCCAGGCGTTTTCACTACCCGAAATAGATTATACCGATATTTCCCAACGCGAACAGTTGGCGGCGGCGATTAAAAGATGGCCACTCCTGGCTGAATTTGCGCAACCACATTCATTAAGGAAGCCATGAATGGCGATTCTGGGACTGCAGGGCGTGCGCGGCGGGGTGGGAACCACATCTCTCACCGCAGCACTCGCCTGGGCGTTACAAATCTTAGGGGAAAATGTCCTGGTGATTGACGCCAGCCCCGATAACCTGCTGCGCATGTCGTTTAACGTCGACTTCGTCCATCAGGGCGGTTGGGCGCGATCGTTGCTGGACGGCCAGGACTGGCGCGATGCCGGATTACGTTATACCTCACAGCTTGATCTACTGCCGTTTGGACAGCTTACCGCGCAAGAGCGGGAAAATCCGCAGGCCTGGCAGGAGACGCTGGGAGAGATCGGATCGGCTATCCAGGCGCTGAAAGCGAGCGGGCGTTATAGCTGGATTTTACTGGACTTGCCCTACGGCGCGTCACCGCTGACACGGCAGCTGGTGAGCCTCTGCGACCATACGCTGGCGATAGCCCAGGTTGACGCTAACTGCCATATTCGCCTTCATCAGCAGGCGTTGCCTGCCGGAGCGCATATTCTGATCAATGACTTACGCATTGGCAGTCAGTTACAGGACGATCTGTACCAGGTCTGGCTGCAAAGCCAGCGCCGGTTGCTGCCCATTGTGATCCATCGCGATGAGGCGATGGCGGAGTGCATGGCGTCGAAACAGCCGTTAGGCGAATATCGCAGCGATTCGTTAGCCGCCGAAGAGGTGTTAACGCTGGCGAACTGGTGCCTGCTGCATGATGCGGGTGACAAAACGTCCGCCGGGAGCCTGCGATGAGCGCCCTTTCCCGGTGGCTGCTTATCCCGCCGGTTAGCGCGCGTTTGAGCGAGCGCTATCAGGGTTACCGCCGCCACGGCGCGTCGCCGTTTAGCGCAGCGCTCGGCTGCCTGTGGACGATTCTGGCGTGGATAGTGTTTCCGCTTGAGCATCCGCGCTGGCAGCGTATTCGCGACGGGCATAAAGCGCTTTATCCGCATATTAACGCCGCCCGCCCGCGCCCGCTGGACCCGGCCCGCTACCTCATTCAGACCCTCTGGCTGGTGATGATCTCGTCGACTAAAGAACGTCATGAACCGCGCTGGCGGTCATTTGCGCGCCTGAAGGACGTTCGTGGACGTTACCATCAATGGATGGATACCTTACCGGAACGGGTGCGCCAAAAGACAACGCACCTGGAAAAGGAAAAAGAGCTGGGACATCTTAGCAACGGCGCCCGGCGTTTTATTCTGGGCGTTATCGTGACCTTTTCACTGATACTGGCGCTGATCTGTATTACGCAGCCATTTAACCCGCTATCGCAATTTATCTTTCTGCTGTTGCTGTGGGGCGTTGCGCTGTTGGTACGACGTATGCCGGGACGCTTTTCCGCGCTGATGCTCATCGTGCTGTCGCTAACGGTCTCCTGTCGTTATATCTGGTGGCGCTATACCTCGACGCTAAATTGGGACGACCCGGTCAGTCTGGTGTGCGGACTGATTCTGTTGTTTGCGGAAACCTACGCCTGGATTGTGCTGGTGCTGGGGTACTTCCAGGTGGTGTGGCCGTTAAATCGTCAACCGGTGCCGTTGCCGAAAGAAATGTCGCAGTGGCCGACGGTGGATATTTTTGTACCGACCTATAACGAAGACCTTAATGTGGTCAAAAATACCATTTACGCTTCGCTTGGCATTGACTGGCCGAAGGACAAGCTGAATATCTGGATCCTTGATGACGGCGGGCGTGAATCATTTCGTCAGTTTGCCCGACATGTTGGCGTGCATTACATTGCCCGCGCCACGCATGAACACGCCAAAGCCGGCAACATCAACAATGCGCTAAAACACGCGAAAGGCGAGTTTGTGGCGATCTTCGATTGCGACCATGTGCCGACACGCTCGTTTCTGCAAATGACAATGGGCTGGTTCCTGAAAGAAAAACAGCTGGCGATGATGCAGACGCCGCATCATTTCTTCTCCCCGGACCCGTTTGAGCGCAACCTGGGACGTTTTCGTAAAACGCCTAACGAAGGCACGCTGTTTTACGGACTGGTACAGGACGGTAACGATATGTGGGACGCCACTTTCTTTTGCGGATCGTGCGCGGTGATTCGCCGTAAGCCGCTGGATGAGATTGGCGGTATCGCCGTTGAGACGGTGACGGAAGATGCGCATACTTCGCTCCGGCTGCACCGGCGAGGTTATACCTCAGCGTATATGCGCATTCCGCAGGCGGCGGGGCTGGCGACGGAAAGCCTGTCGGCGCATATCGGGCAGCGTATTCGTTGGGCGCGGGGCATGGTGCAAATTTTCCGCCTCGATAACCCTCTGTTTGGTAAAGGCTTAAAACTGGCGCAGCGGCTGTGCTACCTCAACGCGATGTTCCATTTCTTGTCCGGCATTCCGCGCCTGATCTTTCTGACCGCGCCGCTGGCTTTTCTGCTGCTGCACGCCTATATCATTTATGCGCCTGCGTTGATGATTGCGCTATTTGTGATACCGCACATGGTCCACGCCAGCCTGACTAACTCGAAGATTCAGGGCAAGTATCGTCACTCTTTCTGGAGTGAAATCTATGAAACGGTACTGGCATGGTATATCGCACCGCCGACTCTGGTCGCGTTGATCAATCCGCACAAAGGGAAATTTAACGTCACGGCGAAAGGCGGGCTGGTGGAAGAGAAGTACGTCGACTGGGTAATCTCGCGTCCGTATATCTTCCTTGTCTTGCTTAACCTGCTCGGCGTGGCGGCGGGCGTATGGCGATACTATTACGGGCCGGAAAATGAAACGCTGACCGTCATCGTTAGCCTGGTGTGGGTCTTCTACAACCTGGTCATTCTCGGCGGCGCGGTTGCGGTTTCGGTAGAGAGTAAACAGGTCAGGCGCGCGCATCGGGTCGAGATTGCCATGCCGGGGGCCATCGCCCGCGAAGATGGACATTTGTTCTCCTGTACCGTACATGACTTCTCCGACGGCGGGTTAGGCATCAAGATCAATGGTCAGGCGCAGGTGCTGGAAGGGCAGAAAGTGAATCTGTTGCTTAAACGCGGGCAGCAGGAATATGTCTTTCCAACGCAGGTGGTGCGCGTAACGGGCAATGAGGTCGGACTACAACTGATGCCGCTCACCACCAAACAACATATTGATTTTGTGCAGTGTACCTTCGCGCGCGCCGATACGTGGGCGCTTTGGCAAGATAGCTTCCCGGAAGATAAACCGCTGGAAAGCTTGCTGGATATTCTGAAGCTGGGCTTCCGCGGATATCGCCACCTCGCGGAATTCGCGCCGCCTTCAGTAAAAGTAATTTTCCGATCGTTGACGGCGTTAATTGCCTGGATTGTATCGTTTATTCCGCGTCGCCCGGAGCGGCAAGCGGCGATACAGCCGTCGGATCGGGTTATGGCTCAGGCTCAACAATGATGATAATGCGATGAAAAGAAAATTGTCCTGGATGTGTGCGGCGGTAATAGGATTAAGCGCGTTTCCTGCTTTCATGACGGCGGCGGCGCCTGCTACGCCGCCATTGATAAATGCTGAACCCACCGAGCCTGCGCCGTCGCCCGCAACTGAGGCGCCCGTCGTGGCGCAGACCGCGCCTTCGCGCGAGGTCAAGCTGACCTTTGCGCAAATCGCGCCGCCGCCGGGTAGTATGGCGCTGCGTGGCGTTAACCCTAACGGCGGCATTGAATTTGGTATGCGCAGCGATGAAGTGGCGTCGAAAGCGGTGCTGAATCTGGAATATACGCCCTCGCCGTCGCTCCTGCCGGTTCAGTCGCAGCTCAAGGTTTATCTCAATGATGAACTGATGGGCGTACTGCCGGTGACAAAAGAGCAGTTGGGGAAAAAGACGCTGGCGCAGGTACCTATCAATCCGCTATTTATCACCGATTTTAACCGGGTGCGGCTGGAGTTTGTCGGCCACTATCGCGACGTGTGTGAAAACCCGGCCAGCAGTACTCTGTGGTTAGACATCGGGCGAAATAGCGCCCTGGATCTGACCTATAACATGCTGGCGGTGAATAACGATCTGTCCCACTTCCCGGTGCCGTTTTTCGACCCTCGGGATAACCGTCCGGTGACGTTGCCGATAGTGTTTGCTGACATGCCGGATCTGGCGCAGCAGCAGGCGGCTTCTATTGTCGCGTCCTGGTTTGGATCGCGGGCGGGCTGGCGCGGTCAGCGTTTCCCGGTGTTGTATAATCACCTGCCGGATCGCAATGCGATCGTGTTCGCCACCAACGATCGACGCCCCGATTTCCTGCGCGATCATCCTGCGGTTAACGCGCCGGTTATCGAGATGATGAGCCATCCGGATAATCCGTATGTGAAGTTGCTGGTCGTGTTTGGCCGTGATGATAAAGACCTGTTGCAAGCGGCAAAAGGTATCGCGCAAGGGAATATTCTCTTCCGTGGTTCCAGCGTGGTGGTCAACGATGTAAAACCGCTGCTGGCGCGCAAACCGTATGATGCGCCGAACTGGGTGCGTACCGATCGCCCGGTCACTTTTGGCGAGCTGAAAACCTATGAAGAGCAGCTCCAGTCGAGTGGGCTGGAGCCGGCGCCCATCAACGTTTCTTTGAATCTGCCGCCGGACCTCTATTTGCTGCGTAGCAACGGTATTGATATGGATCTCAACTACCGTTATACCTCGCCGCCGACCAAAGACAGTTCACGGCTGGATATCAGTCTGAATAACCAGTTCCTGCAAGCCTTTAGCCTTAACAGCACGCAGGAAACTAATCGACTCCTGTTGCGCTTGCCGGTACTTCAGGGACTGCTGGATGGTAAAACGGATGTGTCTATTCCGGCGCTCAAACTGGGGGCGATGAACCAACTACGTTTTGACTTCCGCTACATGAATCCGATGCCGGGCGGGTCGGTGGACAACTGTATTACCTTCCAGCCGGTACCGAATCATGTGGTGATAGGGGATGACTCCACTATCGATTTTTCGAAATATTACCACTTTATCGCGATGCCGGATTTACGCGCGTTCGCCAATGCGGGTTTCCCGTTCAGCCGAATGGCCGACCTGTCTGACACGCTGGCGGTGATGCCGAAGACCCCAACCGAAGCGCAAATGGAAACGCTGCTGAATACGGTCGGCGCCATTGGCGGGCAGACCGGTTTCCCGGCAATTAATCTGACCATCACCGATGATAGCGCTCAGATAGCCGACAAAGACGCCGATCTGCTGATTATTGGCGCTATTCCGGGCAAGCTAAAAGACGATAAGCGTATCGATCTGTTGGTGCAGGCGACACAAAGCTGGGTAAAAACCCCGATGCGGCAGACCGCTTTCCCGTCGATTATGCCGGATGAGGCCGATCGCGCGGCGGATGCGCAGTCCACCGTCACCGCCAGCGGCCCGATGGCGGCGGTGGTGGGCTTCCAGTCGCCGTTTAATGATCAGCGCAGCGTGATTGCTCTGCTGGCTGACAGCCCGCGCGGCTACCAGCTACTGAACGACGCCGTGAACGACAGCGGTAAACGCGCCGCGATGTTTGGTTCCGTGGCGGTGATCCGCGAGTCCGGCGTTCACAGTCTGCGCGTTGGCGATATCTATTACGTCGGACATCTGCCGTGGTTTGAGCGGCTGTGGTATGCGCTGGCGAATCACCCGGTGCTGCTGGCGGTACTGGCGGCCCTCAGTGTGGTATTACTGGCGTGGGTATTGTGGCGTCTGCTACGTATTCTCAGTCGCCGTCGTCTCGACCCTGACCATGAGTAACGCATGATGACTATGCTGCGCGGATGGATAACGATGATCGTCATGCTGACGGCAATAAATGCGCAGGCAGCCTGTAGCTGGCCTGCGTGGGAACAGTTCAAGAAAGATTACATTAGCCAGCAGGGACGCGTTATCGATCCGGGCGATGCGCGAAAAATTACCACCTCCGAAGGGCAAAGCTACGCCATGTTCTTTGCCCTGGCGGCGAACGATCGACCGGCGTTCGCGCAACTGTTTAACTGGACGCAAAACAATCTGGCGCAGGGATCGCTGCGTGAACATCTGCCCGCCTGGCTGTGGGGACAAAAAGATCCCGACACCTGGTCGGTGCTGGACAGCAACTCCGCGTCCGACGGCGATATCTGGATGGCATGGTCGCTGCTGGAGGCCGGTCGTCTGTGGAAAGAGACGCGTTATACCGAGGTGGGCACGGCGTTGCTAAAACGCATCGCCCGCGAAGAGGTCGTGAATGTGCCGGGGCTGGGCTCAATGCTGCTACCTGGCAAAATCGGCTTTGCCGAGGCGAATAGCTGGCGTTTTAACCCAAGCTATCTGCCGCCGCAGTTGGCGCAATACTTTAGCCGTTTTGGCGCGCCGTGGTCGACGCTACGGGAAACCAATTTGCGGCTTTTGCTGGAAACCGCGCCGAAAGGTTTCTCGCCGGACTGGGTGCGTTATGAAAGCAAGCAAGGCTGGCAGTTGAAAGCGGAAAAGACGCTGATCAGTAGCTACGATGCGATTCGCGTCTATTTATGGGCGGGAATGATGCATGATGGCGATCCGCAAAAAGCGCGTTTACTGGCGCGATTTAAACCGATGGCGACGTTAACGATGAAAAACGGCGTTCCACCGGAGAAAGTGGATGTCGTCAGCGGGAACGCGCAAGGGACGGGGCCGGTCGGGTTTTCCGCCGCTTTACTGCCTTTCCTGCAAAATCGCGACGCCCAGGCCGTGCAGCGACAGCGGGTCGCAGACCATTTTCCTGGCAGCGATGCCTATTACAACTATGTGCTGACTCTCTTTGGACAAGGCTGGGATCAGCACCGTTTTCGCTTCACCGTCAAAGGTGAATTATTACCTGACTGGGGCCAGGAATGCGTAAGTTCACGTTAAGTCTCATGCACGCTTTTTTGCCGGCTGGCGGTCGAAACGCCTTACCTGGCAAAAGGGGCGTTTCTCGGGCATTGTTGGGGTTATCGCTTGGTATGGCGCTAACACCGCTTGCCGGCGCAGCGACCTCCGCGCAGCAACAGTTGCTGGAGCAGGTTCGGCTGGGCGAGGCCACGCACCGTGAGGACTTAGTCCGTCAGTCGCTCTATCGCCTGGAGCTGATCGACCCCAATGATCCACAGGTTATCGCCGCCCGTTTCCGCTATCTGTTGCGCCAGGGGGATAGCGACGGGGCGCAGAAGCTACTTGACCGGCTGGCGCAACTGGCGCCGGAGTCGACGGCGTATCAATCTTCCCGCACCGCGATGCTGCTCTCCACGCCGCAAGGACGCCAGTCTTTGCAGGAGGCGCGTTTACTGGCGACGACCGGCCATACTGAACAAGCGATCGCCAGTTACGACAAGCTGTTTAAAGGTTATCCGCCGGAGGGCGAACTGGCGGTCGAATACTGGACGACCGTAGCGAAATTGCCCGCCCGCCGTCACGAAGCGATTAATCAGCTACAGAAAATCAATGCCGTCAGTCCGGGTAATAACGCTCTGCAAAATGCGCTGGCGCAACTGTTGTTCGCCAGCGGGCGGCGCGATGAGGGATTTGCGGTGCTAAAACAGATGGCGAAATCCAGTACGGGACGCAGCGCGGCCTCCGCCATCTGGTACCAGCAGATAAAAGATCTCCCGGTGAGCGACGCCAGCGTAAAAGCGTTGCAAGACTATCTGACGCAGTTTAGCGAAGGCGATAGCGTGTCTGCCGCCCGCGCCCAGCTTAGCGAGCAGCAAAAACAGTTAGCCGATCCGGCGTTCCGCGCGCGCTCGCAGGGCATCGCGGCGGTTAATGCCGGAGAAGGCGGCAACGCTATTGCGCAATTGCAGCAGGCGGTGAGCGCCCGGCAGGACGACAGCGAGGCGGTCGGCGCGCTGGGGCAGGCATACTCACAGCGTGGCGATCGCGCCCGCGCCGTCGCGCAGTTTGAAAAGGCGCTGGCGATGGCGCCGCACAGCAGCAGCCGCGATAAGTGGGAGAGTCTGCTGAAGGTCAATCGCTACTGGCTGTTAATTCAGCAGGGCGACGCGGCCTTAAAAGCGAATAATCTGGCCCAGGCGGAGCGTTTCTATCAGCAGGCGCGAGCGGTGGATAACACCGACAGCTACGCGGTACTGGGGCTGGGGGATGTGGCGATGGCGCGCAAAGATAATGCCGCCGCCGAACGTTATTATCAGCAGACGCTGCGTATGGATAGCGGTAATACCAATGCTGTACGCGGGCTGGCGAATCTTTATCGCCAGCAGTCGCCGCAAAAAGCCGCCGCGTTTATCGCTTCTCTTTCCGCCAGCCAGCGGCGCAGTATCGACGATATCGAACGCAGTCTGGAAAATGACCGTCTGGCGCAGCAGGCGGAAACGCTGGAAAGCGAGGGCAAATGGGCGCAGGCCGCAGAACTGCACCGTCGTCGGCTGGCATTAGATCCGGGGAGCGTGTGGGTGACGTACCGACTGTCACGCGATCTGTGGCAGGCCGGGCAGCACGCCCAGGCCGATGCGCAAATGCGCTCTCTGGCGCAGCAGAAGCCAAACGATCCGGAACAGGTCTATGCTTATGGGCTTTATCTTTCCGGCAGCGATCGGGACCGGGCGGCGCTGGCGCATCTCAATACCCTGCCGACCAGCCAGTGGAACAGCAATATTCAGGAACTGGCGGGCCGATTGCAAAGTAACCAGGTGCTGGAAAGCGCTAACCGCTTGCGCGATAGCGGCAAAGAACGCGAAGCGGAAGCGTTGTTACGTCAGCAGCCGCCCTCTACGCGCATTGCGTTAACGTTGGCGGACTGGGCGCAGCAGCGTGGCGATAATGCGGCGGCCCGCGCCGCTTATGACGCCGTTCTGGCGCGTGAACCGGGTAATGTCGATGCCATGCTGGGGCGGGTGGAAATCGACATCGCACAGGGCGATAACGCTGCGGCGCGCGCTCAACTGGCGGCGCTGCCTGCGTCGCAAATCACCTCTATTAACATGCAGCGCCGCGTCGCGCTGGCGCAGCTCCAGCTTGGCGATATTACGGCGGCGGCGCGGACCTTTAACCGCATTACGCCGCAGGCAAAAGCACAGCCGCCATCAATGGAAAGCGCGATGGTATTGCGTGACGCCGCCGCTTTTCAGGCGCAAACGGGCGAGCCGCAGCGGGCGCTGGAGACCTACAAAGACGCAATGGTCGCCGCAGCGATTACGCCGGTTCGTCCCCAGGATAACGATACCTTTACCCGCCTGACGCGCAATGATGAAAAAGATGACTGGCTAAAACGCGGCGTGCGTAGCGATGCGGCGGAGTTGTACCGTCAGCAGGATCTCAATGTCACGTTGGCGCACGATTATTGGGGGTCGAGTGGGACTGGCGGCTACTCCGATCTGAAGGCGCATACCACGATGCTTCAGGTGGATGCGCCCTGGTCGGACGGACGGGCGTTCTTTCGTACTGATATGGTGAATATGGATGTTGGCCGTTTCTCTACGGATGCGGACGGAAAATACGATAATAACTGGGGTACCTGTACGCTGGAGAAATGCAGCGGACATCGTAGCCAGGCCGATACGGGCGCGAGCGTGGCGGTCGGCTGGCAGAATGAGACCTGGCGCTGGGATATCGGCACGACGCCGATGGGCTTTAATGTCGTTGATGTGGTCGGCGGCGTCAGCTATAGCGACGATATCGGGCCGTTGGGTTATACCCTGAACGCGCATCGTCGCCCGATCTCCAGCTCGCTGCTGGCGTTTGGCGGGCAAAAGGACGCCAGCAGCAATACCGGCACCAAATGGGGCGGCGTGCGGGCCAACGGCGGCGGCGTCAGTCTCAGCTATGATAAAGGCGAAGCAAACGGTGTCTGGGCGTCGCTCAGCGGCGACCAGTTGAGCGGTAAAAATGTGGAAGATAACTGGCGCGTGCGCTGGATGACCGGTTATTACTATAAGGTGATTAACGAGAATAACCGCCGCGTTACCGTCGGGCTGAATAACATGATCTGGCATTACGACAAAGATTTGAGCGGTTATTCACTGGGTCAGGGCGGTTATTATAGCCCGCAGGAATACCTGTCGTTTGCGGTGCCGGTGATGTGGCGGCAGCGTACGGAAAACTGGTCGTGGGAGCTAGGCGGCTCGGTATCCTGGTCGCACTCCCGCAACCGTACCATGCCGCGTTATCCGCTGATGAATTTGATTCCGGCGGATTATCAGGAGGATGCGCGTGACCAGACCAACGGCGGCGGCAGCAGCCAGGGATTTGGCTATACCGCGCGGGCGCTCATTGAACGCCGTGTTACTGCCAACTGGTTTGTGGGTACGGCTGTCGATATTCAGCAGGCGAAAGATTATACCCCCAGTCATCTGCTGCTGTATGTCCGTTATTCCGCGGCGGGCTGGCAGGGGGATATGGATTTACCGCCGCAGCCTCTGGTGCCTTACGCTGACTGGTAATCATTGCGTCAGGCCTACGAATTGACAGGCGTCGTAGGCCTGAGAAGCGCAGCGCCATCAGACGCTATCATTAACCGTTATTCAGAAAAGTCCTTTTCAGATACAGCCTCTCTTAATGCCGCTGCAATCGGGTATACTCAGGCGGCAGTCCGGGATATCCAGGGAGAGTCAATTTGCGCGTCAGCCGCTCGTTAACAATTAAACAGATGGCAATGGTTGCGGCCGTTGTCATGGTGTTTGTTTTTGTCTTTTGCACCGTTTTGTTGTTCCATCTAGTACAGCAGAACCGCTACAACACGGCTACGCAACTGGAAAGCATCGCGCGATCTGTTCGGGAACCTCTTTCTTCCGCGATTTTAAAAGCGGATCTCCCCGGCGCGGAAACCATTCTGGAAAGTATTAAACCTGCGGGCGTGGTGAGTCGCGCCGATGTGGTATTGCCGAATCAGTTCCAGGCGTTGCGTAAGCGCTTCATTCCTGAACGCCCCGTCCCGGTTATGGTGACGCGTCTCTTCGAACTGCCGGTACAAATTTCTTTGCCGGTTTATTCGCTGGAGCGTCCTGCCAATCCGCAACCGCTGGCCTACCTTGTATTGCAGGCGGATTCGTACCGTATGTACAAGTTCGTCATGAGCGCGCTCTCTACGTTAGTGACCATTTACTTACTTTTATCGCTGATCCTGACGGTGGCCATCGCCTGGTGCGTAAACCGCCTGATTGTGCATCCGCTGCGCAAAATCGCCCGCGAGCTGAACGACATTCCGCAGCAGGAGCTGATCGGACATCAGCTGGCGTTGCCGCGTCTGCATCAGGATGATGAAATTGGAATGCTGGTGCGCAGCTATAACCTCAACCAGCAGCTTATGCAGCGTCAACGCGAGGAGCAAACGGACAACGCGATGCGTTTTCCGGTTTCCGAGTTGCCCAATAAAGCCTTTTTAATGGCGCTGCTGGAACAGGTTATCACCCGCCAACAGACCACCGCGCTTATCATCGTGACGTGCGAAACGTTGCGTGACACGGCAGGCGTGCTGCAAGAAACGCAGCGGGAGATTCTATTACTGACGCTGGTTGAGAAGCTGAAGTCGGTGCTGGCGCCGCGCATGGTGCTTACGCAGGTCAGCGGGTATGACTTCGCCATTATCGCCCACGGCGTTAAAGAGCCGTGGCACGCCATTACATTAGGTCAGCAAATACTCACTATCATTAATGAACGACTGCCCATCCAGGGTATTCAACTGCGCCCAAGCTGCAGTATTGGCATTGCGATGTATTATGGCGATCTGACCGCCGAAGAGCTCTATGGTCGCGCCGTCTCCGCCGCCTTTACCGCGCGCCGAAAAGGTAAAAATCAGATCCAGTTCTTTGACCCGGCGCAGATGGAGGCCGCTCAACAGCGCCTTACCGAAGAGAGCGATATCCTTACCGCGCTGGATAACCATCAGTTTGCCATTTGGCTGCAGCCGCAGGTCGAGATGCGCAGCGGCAACGTATTAAGCGCCGAAGCCTTGTTACGTATGCAACAGCCGGACGGTAGCTGGGAATTACCGGAGGGGCTGATTGAGCGCATTGAATCCTGCGGCCTGATGGTCACGGTGGGCCATTGGGTGCTGGAAGAGTCCTGTCGCCAGCTTGCCGCCTGGCAGGAGCGCGGCGTGACATTGCCGCTCTCCGTCAATCTTTCCGCGTTACAGCTCATGCACCCTGGCATGGTGTCGGAGCTGCTGGAATTGTTAAACCGCTATCGTATTCAACCAGGTACGCTGATTCTTGAGGTCACTGAAAGCCGCCGTATCGACGATCCGCACGCTGCCGTCGCTATCTTACGTCCGTTACGTAATGCTGGCGTGCGTATCGCACTGGATGATTTTGGCATGGGTTACGCGGGGCTGCGCCAGTTACAGCATATGAAGTCGCTACCGGTCGATATCCTTAAAATTGATAAAATGTTTGTCGATGGGTTACCAGATGATCACAGTATGGTGACGGCGATTATTCTGATGGCCCGCAGTCTTAATTTACAATTGATTGCCGAGGGCGTGGAGAACGAGGCGCAACGCGCGTGGCTGGAACAGGCGGGAGTCAACGTCGCGCAAGGCTTCCTGTTTGCTCGGCCCGTTCCCGCGGATATCTTTGAAGAACGGTATCTGTCGCACGAAAATCCTGATTACAAAAGTTAAAAAAGGTCGCGCTTGTGCGAGCCAGCTCAAACTTTTTAACATTTTTGTTTCAATTATGATCCTGGCGCATTTCTGTCATGTTGTGTGGGTGTTATTTTAAGGCCGCAGGTTACTCATAACCTTACAAGACCTGTGGTTTTTACTTCAAGGACACCCTATGAAAACCTCTCTGTTCAAAAGTCTTTATTTTCAGGTCCTGACAGCAATCGCCATTGGTATTCTCCTTGGCCATTACTATCCTGAACTGGGCGCACAAATGAAACCGCTTGGCGACGCGTTCGTTAAGCTCATTAAGATGATCATCGCTCCTGTCATTTTCTGTACTGTCGTGACGGGCATCGCAGGCATGGAAAGCATGAAAGCGGTGGGCCGTACCGGCGCGGTCGCGCTGCTTTACTTTGAAATTGTCAGTACGATTGCGCTGATTATCGGTCTTATCATCGTCAACGTTGTGCAACCTGGCGCCGGGATGAACGTCGATCCGGCAACGCTGGATGCGCAGGCGGTGGCCGTTTATGCCGCACAAGCCAAGGAGCAGGGCATTATTGCCTTCCTGATGGATGTCATACCGGGCAGCGTGATCGGCGCGTTTGCCAGCGGCAACATTCTGCAGGTCTTACTGTTTGCGGTGTTGTTTGGTTTTGCGCTGCACCGTTTGGGCAGCAAAGGCCAGCTCATTTTCAATGTGATTGAGAGTTTTTCGCAGGTCATTTTCGGCATCATCAATATGATCATGCGCCTGGCGCCGATTGGCGCATTCGGCGCGATGGCCTTCACCATCGGTAAATACGGCGTCGGTTCTCTGGTGCAACTGGGGCAGCTCATTATCTGCTTCTATATCACCTGTATTCTCTTCGTGGTGGTGGTGCTGGGGACGATTGCACGGGTAACGGGCTTTAGCATTTTTAAATTTATTCGCTATATCCGGGAAGAATTACTCATTGTGCTCGGCACCTCCTCTTCCGAGTCAGCGTTGCCGCGTATGCTCGATAAGATGGAAAAACTGGGGTGCCGTAAGTCGGTGGTGGGGCTGGTGATCCCGACGGGGTATTCGTTCAACCTCGATGGCACCTCTATCTACCTGACGATGGCGGCGGTGTTTATCGCCCAGGCGACCAACAGCCATATGGATATCTTCCACCAGATAACGCTGCTGGTCGTGCTGCTGCTCTCGTCAAAAGGCGCTGCGGGCGTGACCGGAAGCGGCTTTATCGTGCTGGCGGCCACTATCTCCGCCGTAGGCCATTTACCGGTTGCGGGACTGGCGTTAATCCTCGGTATCGACCGCTTTATGTCCGAAGCGCGCGCGCTGACTAACCTGGTGGGTAACGGCGTGGCGACGGTGGTGGTTGCCAAATGGGTGAAAGAGTTAGATCACCAAAAGCTGGACGATGTGCTTAATAATCGTGCGCCGGATGGCAAAACGCACGAAATTTCCTCCTAATCTCGCCACTTATGCCCGTAGTCCCTTCCAGGACTGCGGGTGTTTGCGCATAATTGACCCCTGCGCCCAAAGCATACAGCATGATGCTTAGGGATTATTTCACTTCTTCCGTGACATTTTTAGGTTCTCGCGGTCTAACACGAAGTGTTTTTACGTCATATTCAGGCATCCCTGCCGGGGCTGTCTTTTTATTACCAGGATTGTTGATCAGGGGTTCACATGCAGGGCACAAAAATTCGACTCTTAGCGGGCAGTCTGTTGATGTTGGCCTCTGCCGGCTATGTGCAGGCAGATGCGCTCCAGCCCGATCCGGCATGGCAACAGGGGACGCTGGCTAATGGGTTACAGTGGCAAGTGTTGGCTACGCCTCAGCGCCCCAGCGATCGTATTGAAGTTCGTCTACAGGTTAATACCGGTTCGCTCACCGAAAGTACGCAACAGAGCGGGTTCAGCCATGCGATTCCCCGTATCGCGCTGACGCAAAGCGGTGGTCTGGATGCCGTACAGGCACGTTCTTTATGGCAGCAAGGGTTTGATCCGAAACGTCCCATGCCGCCCGTTATTGTTTCTTATGATTCCACGCTCTATAACCTCAGTTTACCCAATAACCGTAACGATCTGCTGAAAGAAGCGCTGACCTATCTGGCTAACGTCTCCGGTAAATTAACCATTACGCCAGAGACGGTGAATCATGCGTTAAGCAGCGAAGATATGGTTGCGACGTGGCCAGCAGATACTAAAGAGGGCTGGTGGCGTTATCGGCTGAAAGGGTCGGCGTTATTGGGGCACGATCCCGCGGAACCGTTAAAGCAGCCGGTAGACGCAGCCAAAATTCAGGCTTTCTATGAAAAATGGTACACCCCGGATGCCATGACGCTGATTGTTGTCGGCAACATTGATGCGCGCTCCGTCGCCGAGCAGATCAATAAAACGTTCGGTACGCTGAAAGGTAAACGCGAAACGCCCGCCCCGGTGCCGACGCTTTCGCCGCTGCGGGCGGAATCAGTGAGCATTATGACCGATGCGGTGCGCCAGGATCGTCTCTCCATTATGTGGGATACGCCGTGGCAACCGATTCGCGAGTCGGCGGCGCTGTTGCGCTACTGGCAGGCGGATCTGGCGCGCGAAGCGCTGTTCTGGCATATCCAGCAAGAGCTTACTAAAAATAACGCGAAAGATATTGGTCTGGGGTTTGACTGCCGGGTTCTGTTTCTGCGCGCGCAGTGCGCCATCAACATTGAATCACCTAATGATAAGCTCAATACCAATTTGAGCCTGGTGGCGAATGAACTGGCGAAAGTACGCGACAAAGGTTTGTCGGAAGAGGAGTTTACTGCGCTGGTGGCGCAGAAAAATCTCGAATTGCAAAAGCTGTTCGCGACCTACGCGCGTACCGATACTGACATTTTGACTGGACAGCGAATGCGCTCGCTGCAGAATCAAGTGGTGGATATCGCGCCGGAGCAGTATCAGAAGCTGCGCCAGAATTTCCTCAACAGCCTGACCGTCGATATGCTCAATCAGAATCTACGTCAGCAGCTATCGCAGGAGATGGCATTAATTTTGCTGCAACCGCAAGGCGAGCCGGAATTTAATATGAAGGCGTTAAAGGCGACGTGGGATGAAATCATGGTCCCGACTACTGCCGCCGCTGTTGAAGCAGATGAGGCGCATCCGGAAGTGACGGAGACACCGGCGGCACAGTAAGCTGCCGCCTGCCGGCCCGGTAAGCGCAGCGCCACCGGGCAAGAGCGAATGACTTACTGCGGCATCGCGTCGTGCGGAATAATGGCCCCACGGTACTGAATCACCGTGCTGGCCGTCAGGTGTCCGCGCTTCGCGGCATCCGTCGCGCTGCCGCCCGTCAAACGAACGGCCAGATAACCGGCGCTGAAGGAGTCGCCTGCGGCAGTGGTGTCTATCACTTTCTCTTTCGGCAGTTTGACTGCCGGAACGTCAATGAGCGCCTCGCCCTGAATCGAGACCAGGCAAGAGTCCGCCCCGCGTTTTACCACCACTTCCTGCACGCCTGCCGCATGGGTGCGGGCAATGACCTCTTCCACGGGTTGCTGACCCCATAGCGCGTCTTCATCGTCCAGTGTCAGGAAGGCGATATCAGTACATTCCAGCATCTTTTGATAGACCTGCTGCGTTTCTTCGCGACTTGTCCATAAACGCGGGCGATAGTTATTATCAAAAATGACTTTCCCGCCGTTGGCCCGACATTCACGCAATAAAGACAGCAGCTTATCACGGCTGGTCGGGCTTAAAATCGCGAGGCTAATGCCGCTCAGGTAGAGATAATCGAAGGTCGCCAGCGCCTTGCAGATAGCCACTGACTGCTCGCTCTCCAGCCAGAATTTCGCTGCCGCTTCGTTACGCCAGTAGTAGAAGGTACGCTCGCCAGTGTCATCGGTTTCGATGTAATAGAGGCCTGGCAGGCGATTTTCCATCCGCTGCGTTAGCGAGGTATCCACATTTTCATGCTGCCACGCCTCCAGCATCTGTTGGCTGAAACTGTCGGTACCCAGCGCCGTCACATAGTGAACGGCCAGAGCGGCAGAATCGACCTGACGGGCAATATAAACGGAGGTATTCAGCGTGTCGCCGCCGAAGCCGCGCTGAACATCAGCGCCTTTCTGCGACAGCTCAATCATGCATTCGCCAATCACGGCAATCTTTTTAGACATAGTCGTGAACCTGATCTGTAAAAATTAGCGTTAGTGTGCGCTGTGGATGTTTAGTGGTCAATAATATTAAAACATCGGTCCATTATTTTTTTGAGCAAGTGCGTATTTTTGACAAGTTTCGGGGTCTGTTTTTATTTTGCCAGGGACCGAGGGTAAAGTTCTCTGCCTGAACGCCGATAACCTTTGACGAGTCCGGACAGTCACACTCCCATTAACAGGACAACTGAGATGATAAAGCAGGTTATCCAGCAGCTACGCGTTCCTGATGCAGGTATAGAGAATTTGCAGGAACGGCGCTATTGGCTGCAATGCGAGCGTGCCTATACTTACCAGCCGATATACCAGACGGATGGCCGTCTGATGGCGGTTGAACTTCTCACTGTCGTCACCCATCCTGATAACCCTTCCAGACGTATTGCCCCGGATCGTTATTTCGCGGAGTTAGCGGTTCGACACCGCATTGACGTAGTGAAAGAACAACTTCATCAGCTTGAACAAAAAGCGGATTTTTTCACTCGCCATCACTTATTGGCATCGGTCAATGTTGACGGCCCTACGCTGATTGCCATGCGACGACAGCCGGACATTCTGGCAGCGATGGAGCGCTTACCCTGGCTGCGTTTCGAACTGGTGGAACATATTCGTTTGCCGAAAGACTCCTCTTTCGCCTCGATGTGTGAGTTCGGCCCGCTGTGGCTGGATGATTTTGGTACAGGCATGGCCAATTTTTCAGCGCTGAGCGAAGTGCGTTATGACTACATTAAAGTGGCGCGCGAGCTATTCGTCATGCTGCGTCAGTCCGCGGAGGGGCGCAACCTGTTCATTCTGCTGCTGCAACTGATGAACCGCTACTGCCGCGGCGTTATTGTCGAGGGCGTGGAGACGCTGGAAGAGTGGCGTGATGTGCAGCGTTCGCCCGCCTTTGCCGCCCAGGGCTATTTTCTTTCTCGACCCGTGCCGCTGATATCGCTCGAAGAGGTGATTCTGACCCTGTAACGCCAGACTGTTCCCGTAATACGTGGTATTACGAGGCGCGGTCATCCTCCTTTTTCGTCTGGCTGAACTATCTTTAGGACAGGCAAGGGAAGAAGTGAGGAAATAACACATGACTAAAGCAGGCAAAATAACCGCCGCCATCACAGGGACTTTCTTGTTGTTGATCGCCATAGTGATTTTGTTGATCGCAACATTTGACTGGAACCGCCTCAAACCGACCATCAACCAGAAAGTCTCTACCGAATTGAACCGGCCTTTCGCTATTCGCGGCGATTTAGGCGTGGTGTGGGAACGCCAAAAACAGGAGACCGGCTGGCGGAGCTGGGTACCGTGGCCGCATGTTCACGCGGAAGACGTCATTCTCGGCAATCCGCCGGATATTCCGGAAGTCACGATGGTGCATCTGCCACGCGTTGAGGCGACGCTTGCTCCGCTGGCGCTCCTGACCAAAACCGTCTGGCTGCCGTGGATCAAACTGGTGAAACCCGACGCGCGTCTTATTCGCCTGTCTGAGAAAACCAATAACTGGACCTTTAACCTCGCGCAAGACAAGAATACGGACCCCAATGCTAAACCTTCCGCCTGGTCCTTCCGGCTGGATAATATTCTCTTCGACCAGGGGCGAATCGCGATCGATGATAAGGTCAGTAAAGCGGATATCACTATTCTGGTCGATCCGTTAGGCAAACCGTTGCCGTTCAGCGAAGTGACGGGAACGAAAGGCAAAGCAGACAAATCCACCGTGGGCGACTATGTCTTCGGCCTGAAGGCGCAGGGGCGTTATAACGGGGAACCGTTGACCGGTACGGGCAAAATAGGCGGTATGCTGGCGCTACGCAGCGAAAGTACGCCTTTTCCTGTGCAGGCCGATTTCCGCTCTGGCAATACGCGGGTGGCTTTTAGCGGCGTGGTGAACGAGCCGATGAAAATGGGCGGCGTCGATCTGCGGCTTAAATTCTCTGGCGATTCACTGGGCGATTTATATGATTTAACCGGCGTGCTGCTGCCGGATACGCCGCCGTTTGAGACCGATGGGCGACTGGTGGCGAAAATTGACGCCGAAAAGTCATCAGTATTTGATTATCGCGGTTTTAACGGGCGCATTGGCGACAGTGATATCCACGGCTCCCTCACTTATACCACCGGTAAACCGCGCCCTAAACTGGAAGGCGATGTCGAATCGCGCCAGTTACGACTGGCCGATCTTGGGCCGCTGATTGGCGTGGATTCCGGGAAAGACGCTGAGCAGTCGAAACGGTCTGAACAGCGCAAAGGCGAGAAGAATGTTCAGCCGGCGGATAAAGTGTTGCCTTACGATCGCTTTGAAACCGACAAATGGGACGTCATGGACGCCGATGTCCGGTTTAAAGGCCGACGTATTGAGCATGGCGGCAGTCTACCGATTAGCGATCTTTCGACCCATATCATCCTGAAAAACGCCGACTTACGTCTACAGCCGCTGAAGTTTGGTCTGGCAGGCGGCAGTATTGTCTCCAACATCCATCTGGAAGGGGATAAAAAGCCAATGCAGGGGCGGGCGGATATACAGGCGCGTCGGCTGAAGCTTAAAGAACTGATGCCGGATGTGGAGCTGATGCAGAAAACGCTGGGCGAGCTGAACGGCGATGCGGATATTCGCGGGACGGGCAACTCGGTCGCCGCGCTGCTTGGCAACAGTAACGGCAATCTGAAGTTATTGATGAATGATGGATTGATTAGCCGCAACCTGATGGAAATCGTGGGGCTGAACGTCGGCAACTATATTGTCGGGCAGATTTTTGGCGATGACGAAGTGCGGGTTAACTGCGCGGCGGCGAATCTCAATATTACGAACGGTGTGGCGCGACCGCAAATTTTTGCTTTTGATACAGAAAATGCGTTGATTAACGTGACCGGTACGGCGAGCTTCGCCTCTGAACAGCTCGATTTAACCATTGATCCGGAAAGTAAGGGGATTCGTATTATTACGCTGCGATCGCCGCTGTACGTGCGTGGGACATTTAAAAATCCGCAGGCGGGCGTCAAGCCCGGCCCGCTGATTGCGCGCGGCGCGGTTGCGGCAGCGCTGGCGACGTTGGTAACGCCCGCCGCCGCGCTATTGGCGCTCATTTCGCCCTCTGAAGGCGAAGCCAATCAGTGCCGGACGATTTTAACGCAGATGAAGCAGTAACGTGAAACGTAGCGCCGGATGATGCCATCCGGCGCCCTATTACAACGCCTGATGACGCGTCTCATGGGTTAACAGCAGTGCAATCAGCGTCAGCGCCGCCATTGACGCCAGGTAAACCCCTACCGCCGCCAGCCCGTAGTGGCTTTGCAGCCATGCGGCAATATACGGCGCGACGGAAGCGCCCAGAATCGATGACACATTGTAGGAAAACGATGCGCCGGTATAGCGCACTTCCGTCGGAAATAGCTCCGGCAGCAGCGCTCCCATTGGGCCGAAGGTCAGCCCCATCAGGCTCAGGCCTAACAACAGGAACACGAATACCAGCGCTGGATTGCCTGAACCCAGCAGCGGGGTAAAGGCGAACAACGCGAAGAGAATGATGAGCGTGGTAATGATGACCATGCTTTTCCGACGGCCAAATGCGTCCGCCAGCAGGCCGGCGACGGGCACCATCACGCCAAAACCAATCACCGCCATCATCAGCATCCACAGTATTTCATTGCGCGGCAAGCCAAGCCCCACCGGCGCGGCGGCAGTGCTGTAAGTCATGGAATAGACGGTCATGATATAGAACAGCGTGTAGGTCGCCAGCATGATAAACGTGCCGAGAATGGTTACGCGGACATGCTTCGTCAGCAACGTGCCCAGCGGTATTTTTACCTGTTTTTTCGCTGCGGCGACTTTCGCAAACACCGGCGTTTCATGCAGCGACACGCGCACATACAGGCCGATAATCACCAGCACCGCCGAGAAGATAAACGGCACGCGCCAGCCCCAGCTCATAAACTGCTCGTCGGTCAGCAGCCAGGAGAGCAACAGGAAGGTGCCATTGGCAAAAAAGAAGCCGATCGGCGCGCCCAACTGCGGGAAGGAGCCATACAGCGCGCGTTTGCGCGGCGGCGCATTCTCCGTCGCTAATAACGCTGCGCCGCCCCATTCGCCGCCCAGCCCCAGTCCCTGACCGAAACGCGCCAGCGCCAGCAGCAGCGGCGCGAAAATACCTATCGTCGCGTAGCCCGGTAACAGACCGATAATGACCGTGGAGATCCCCATCGTCAGCAGCGAAGCCACCAGCGTGACTTTGCGGCCTACCCGGTCGCCGAAGTGACCGAATAGCGCAGAGCCAATCGGACGCGCCACAAACGCGATAGCGAAGGTGGCGAGCGATTGTAGCGTTGCCGCAGTGGGATCGCCCTGGGGGAAGAAGATAAGGGGGAACACGATCACCGCTGCGGTGGCGTAAATATAGAAGTCGAAGAACTCAATCGCGGTGCCGATAAGCGAGGCAATAACGACTTTATTGCGTGAGTTTACCGGAACATGTTCCTGCTCATGGTCGAGTGTTGTGGCGGTTGCTTGCATACTATTTTCTTATTTTTAGCGAACGAATAGCCATATTACGCACAGCAAAAGTTATATTTCAATGTGTAACAAAAGCTAAAAATGGTCAAAAAAAGCGCAAAAAGGGGATAATGTTTAAGCCAGCCATTTTGCGTCTATGAAATGCTTCACATAATTTTAGAATTGGTGGATAAAACTGGTTTCTGGTTAAATAAAAGTTAATTACTGGATTTATATGCTGAAACAATGAGATGAGGCGGAAGGACGTGCCTGATTGTACCGCCGGGTACGCTTTACATGCCCGGCCTGGGTCTACACATCAGTAGGCCGAATGACGACGCCGTGCGCGCCATTCGGCAGCAAGCCGCAGACTAGCGCTGCGTTTTACCCGGCATTCGCGGGTCGTCCTTGTATTCGGCGGTGGCTATCCAGGCCGCGCAGAATAACGTCAGACGGGCAAAAAAGTAGAAGAAGGCCATCAGACCGAGTACGGAGCCAAACGCCGCGCCGGAAGGCGATTTCACCAGTGACGGCAGCGTATAGGTCATAATGATTTTAATCACCTCAAAACCGATAGCGGCGATAAATGTCCCGCGAATCAACGCTTTTTTACGGGGACGATGGCGAGGCAGTCGCCAGAAAATCCAGAAGAAAAGCAGATAGTTGGCAAAAATAGAGATGGCCAGACCGATCAAATGCCAGGCCGGTTTTAACCATTCGATGCTGTCGAGATACAAGGCGGAGATGATCATCTGCTGGGCGGAACCGGCGATGGAAGTAATGGACAGCGTAATGATTAAAGCGATTAATAATCCAATCAGCGAGATAAAATCGCGCAGATATTTGAGCCAGATTTTCTCCTGATCCTGTGGCTTGCGCTCCCAGACGTCCCGTGACTGGGCGCGAATCGCTTCCCGCAGGTTGCCCATCCAGTTAACGCCGGAATAGAGCGCGATACCCAGTCCGACCAGCCCTACCGTGGTACGCTGTTGAACCGCCGTATTAATCGTATTTTTAAGCGTGGACGCCAGCGTAGGATCGCTCACATTCATCAATATCTTGCTGAAAATATCTTCCAGTAGATTAGGGTGCGAGGCGAGGATAAAACCTGCCGCGGCAAAGGACACCATCATTATCGGGATCATCGACAGAAACGAAAAGTAGGTGATAGCCGCGCCAAACTGATTACCCAGTCGATCGTTAAAACGTTCGGTCGCGCGAATGAGGTGGGCCACCATCGGTTGACGCTGAATTTTTTGCACCAGGGAGGTGACGGAATGCAACGCCTGATTTGCCTTTTCGTTTTTTTCCGGGGCGTCATGCGGCTGCGTTTCTATTTTTTGTATCGGGTCGTGCTCCAGTTCCTGAATAGGGCGTTTTACGTCATTTTCCTGCGTCATCAGGTCGGTAGTCCTTCATCATTAATAGAATATGTCAGTATAGCTTCTCCCCGGTGGATGCTGAAAATGCGGCTACTCTGCGGCCTCTTTAATGGTTTCCGTCAGCCATACCATAAACAGGTGTACCCGGCGGGAAAGATTACGGCGATGGGGATAATGCAGCGTCACCGGCAGTGGAGCGGCGCGATATTGCGGTAAAATTTCAATGAGCGTTCCGGCGCGTAACGCCTCCCGTACAGCAATGCGCGGCGTCTGAATGATTCCTAATCCTGCCAGACAGGCCGTATGCCAGGTCTCTGTACTGTTTACCGTTAGCATTCCGCCGGTTTTTACCCACTGCATACCGTGGGGAGTTTCAAAGGCAAAACCCGGTGAAGAGACTCCCGGGGTCAATGAATAATGCACCATCGCATGTGAGGCGAGATCGTCAAGGTTTTCTGGATACCCAAAGCGCGCCAGGTATTGTGGGCTGGCGCAGTTCACTCTTCTCAGTTTGCCAAGCGGGCGCGTCAGTATCCCTGGCGCATGTAGCGGTTCTGTGCGCACCACGCAGTCGAAATCTTCCCGTAGTAAATCGACCTGTCGATCGCTACTACAAAGTTCCAGCGCAATGCCGGGATACTGATGCAAAAAAGTGGACAGGCGCGGCATGATGAGGCTGTTTGCGAGACATGGCGGTATATCTACCCGTATTTTGCCACTGATACTGGCGGGATCAGGCTGGAAAAGACCCTCCAGTTCATCCAGGTTACTCAACAGATCTTTTGCCCGTTCGTAGTAAACCATTCCGTCCTGAGTAAGCTGTACCCGCCGGGTGGTGCGGTGGAGCAGGCGGATGCCCAGTTGATGTTCTAACGCTTGTATTTGCCGTGAGACGCTGCCTTTGGGAAGGCCGATATCCTCTGCTGCGCGGGAAAAACTTTCCCGTTCCGCCACGCGTACAAACAATTTCATTGCATATATTTTATCCATCATCAGGCTCTATTATTGTTCTTATTGAAACAGTGACGCTGAAGCGGCTGGTTTTATTGATTTTCTAGCATCTAATAAGCCCTTTCGCAATCATTGCTCGCGTGACGAATACGTCTGATCGCGTTGCGCGGCGGATTTATCGCCTTCCGGCCAGGCATTTTAGCGCCAAAAAGCCGATAAACGGGACGAGAGCGGTAAAACACGCTGATAGCCGCGGGTGTAGTGGGAGAGAGAAATGTATGTACATACACGGTATTGTCATTGACCCATCGTCGCGGTTTTCAGGCGGATTGGCTATTTTTTAACAAAATGTGCTACTTTATTTTTTGTAACACATCAGGTGAAAAGCAGATATTTCCTTTGTGACGCGCCAGGCGTACTCTTCATTAAATTAATATTCAAATTAGCCTTGGCTGTTCGCGCTAATAAGATATTCCTTACTTTAAAAGGCTAATTTTAGCGAATTCTGTAATCCCGATGTTGAAGCTGTAAATATTCATAACCTTTCCCTTCCTCAACCAATGACTATCGGTAAAATGGCCTATACCAAATGGCGACTTCTTATTTTACCCTACGGGTAATACCCTTCCTCATCTTGAGACTATTATCTTACCCAGGTGGAGAAAAGTAATGCAGGTAATCATGTTTGACAGGCAGTCAATATTTATTCATGGAATGAAAATCAGTTTGCAGCAGCACATTCCAGGAATAAGTATCCAGAGTGTCGGTCAGGCAGAAGAACTCTGGCAAAAAATAGAAAGCGCGCCGGATGCGCTGGTCATGCTGGATAGCGGCCTGGATGCTGAATTTTGCCGCGAGGTGTTACAAAGAATCGCGCAGCAATTTCCGGAGGTGAAGATTATTATCACGGCGATGGATGGCAGTCAAAAGTGGCTGCATGAAGTCATGCAATTTAACGTTCAGGCCGTGGTGCCACGCGATTCTGATGCCGAAACCTTTGTCCTTGCGCTCAATGCTGTCGCTCGCGGGATGATGTTTTTACCGGGGGATTGGTTAAATTCAACGGAGCTGGAGTCCCGTGATATAAAAGCGTTAAGCGCCCGCCAGCGGGAAATTTTACAGATGCTTGCCGCAGGAGAATCAAATAAACAAATTGGGCGGGCGTTAAATATTAGTACCGGGACGGTTAAAGCGCATCTGGAGTCGCTTTACCGGCGGCTGGATGTAAAAAATCGTACCCAGGCCGCCATGATGTTAAATGAATCGAATTAACGACGTTAAATTCGCAGTCCGCTTATTTCTGGCTGTGAAATATCACCCGTATTGATTAATGATAAAAAACGCTGATGTCCGATGCTGAACATCAGCGCAATAAGCGTTTCGCGTTGAAACCGATCATTAAGTTCCGGCAAACAATTCTGTAGCAGCATATCGCAGCTATTGAGGTCATCCAGCAAGAATGCCTCCGCCTGGTCGGGCGTAATGAACGTCAGCGTCTCATCCGGCGTCAACATATGCCCGTAACCAATCACCCAGTTACCCTGCCGATCGCGATACTTTTCCAGCGACAGACCCTGCCACTGTTTAATAAACGCGACGCAGGCGGAGCTAAAGCGAGATGAAATGTGCGGCATGGCATCTTTCTCATAAAAAGCGCGATTATAAAGTGTGCTGCACGCGTGGCTAGCGGTCAGACGGCCAAACGCAGGCAGGGAAAAGGTCTATGCCGTTCAGCGTCACGCCGCGTTGACAGAATGAAAAACTGATGTTTTTGGTTAGTAACCGATCTTCTTATAAATTTGCAATCATTAAGATTAAGTCACTGAAATGTGGCTAAATCTGTTATATCTATGAAAAAACATAATTAAAAGAAAACGAAGATCTCGTCGCGGGATCGTCTTTTTAGGGAAGATAATGACGAATAGCGCTTCGCAGGCGACACGCGCGCCTTTTGAACATAGCCTGGGGATTATCCGCCAGGCATCAATAGAAATCCTGCTGCTGCTGGGTATTCATACCACAGAGGGAAAAGAGCCCCGGTGGTTCATGGAACAACTTGAGCAGGCGCGTCTTAACCTGGGCGGTTGGGGCGCGGTGGCGAAAAAATTGCGGATAAATGACGCGCAGTTGAGCCAGTTTATGCTGCAACTGCGTCACCTTCAGCAGCATGTTCCCCAGTATGACAGCGGGCAAGAGGTGAGCGAAAATCAACTCCTTGCCGCGTTGCGTTTTGTCACCTCGCTGGAACATCTACGTCAGCAGCAGCCGCTACTGACGTATCAAACTGAGCTGGAAGACCCCGACCAGGAGGCGCATCTTGAGGCGCAGCGTCAGCTTCGGGCGATAGAACTGACGTTAAAAGCGCTTATTGCGCGCGCATGGCCGGATCGGGCGTCGCTGAATCACTACCTCAAGCAACATTTTGGCCCGGACCGTTTGCGCCAGTGGTTAAAACAGGGAGAAGATCAACATGCGCTGGAGGGCATGTTGTTCAGCGAACTGGCGCTTATGGTGGTCGATAAAAAATTGTTTGCCCGTCATTACGTCAGAATTTTTAATGATGCCTCAGCGTTAACGCTGTTCGCCGAGTCGCGCACCACTCTGCGTATGTTTCTGGATGATTGTCGCCTCGCGCGAAACGAGGTTATCGCCAGGCAGCCGCTCACCTCAGCGCAGCTTATGCTGCTAAACGTTCAGTATCAGCAAATCGTTCGGCCCATCCAGCGCGCCTATGCCGAAAAACGTACTCGCGTGAATCCCGCTTCGTTTCTGCTGGCGGATGAACGTGAATTGCGCCAGTTCTGGGAAACCGCGCGGCTTAAAGATCGGCAGGCCGGGGGAGATAAGCATGAGATTAGCGAGAGCATAGAACCACCGCGTAAGCGGCCTCCGCGTACGCCTGAAGAGCGTGAGCAACTTATTTCCGGCGCTTTGTGGGGCGCGGTTGGCGTCATGACGCTGGCGATACTGGCGGGCGCGTTCTGGCTATTTAGTTCGCCGTCGCCAGGCTCCGATAACGGGCAAACTCCCGCAATGGAGCAGGATGAACCGCCGCGCGAGGCGCCTTCCGCGCGGGAAACGCTCAATCATATGGGGATTACCTGGGATGCGTTTACCATGCGGGCGGCGATAGAGCGCAATGATACGCGGGTGACGGCGCTATTCCTCCAGGGCGGAATGAACTGGCAGCTCGCGTGGACGGAGCAGGCGTTTGCGGCAGGACATACCGAGGTGCTGCAATTGTTGTTGCGTTATCCCGCGCTGATGGATGAGGTCAAACCCTGCCGACGATTTATCACAACGTTAAGTCATGACATGTCGAGCGGCGCGCCGCTGACCGCGATGCATAAAACCTATTTGCAAACGTTTTGCACCGTTCCGGCTGTTGTGACGCGCCAGCAGCACGATACGGAGCAGGCCCGACTGCGCGCTCAGGCCCGGCCCAGCGCAGACAATAAAAAATGGCTGAAAATTCAGTCAGCCATTTATGATGCGATTCACTGAGGCCGGAGCAGGTTAAGGCTCTCCGTAAAGGCCAATCAGGCGGCGCACCACGCCATTGGTCCAGCCGAACCCGTCCTGTAGCGGATACTCGCCCCCGCCGCCTTCGCGGGGCGTACCGCCGGAAATATGGTATTTCTCGATCAGTTTATGGTGCTCCTGATAAAAATGGTTCACCGTTTTTAACCAGTTATGGGCGATTTCATCGCCCAGCATATCGTCGCCATACCGTTTGAAGCCCTGGATCGCCATCCATTGCAGCGGTGCCCAGCCGTTCGGTTTATCCCACTGTTCGCCGGTTTCGTATTCGGTCGCCATAATCCCGCCGGGCGTTAGCAGACGGCTGCGTACCACATTTGCCAGACGGTCGGCCTGCTCATGGTTCGCCATACCGACATACAGCGGCACGATACTGGCAGCGGAAAAGAGCGCCATTTCTTCGCGTCGCCAGTCATAGTCCCGATAACAGCCGTTTTCATCATCCCACAGATAATGGTTCACGGCGGCGCGTCGATCGCTGGCTTTCTGGCGAAATAGCGCCTCGGTGTCACGTTCGCCTTTCAGCGCTGAAATATTGGCGATAGCGCTCTCCAGTTTATACAGAAAAGCGTTCAAATCGATAGGGATAAACTGGGTCGTACGTATGCTGGCAAGCCGGCCCGCATCGCGTAGCCAGCGTGAAGAATAGTCCCAGCCGGACGCCGCCCCGGCGCGCAAATCCCGGTAGACTTCATTGGGCGGACGACCGGAGTGTTTTGCGGTTTCGACATCTTCCAGCCAGGACTCGTCGCGCGGCGTGTCGCGATCGTCCCAGTAGCGGTTCAGCAGGGAACCGTCCGGCATCCGCACAACGTGGCGATAAGCCTGGTTGAGCGCCAGCGATTCGGCGCCGTCCATCCAGAAGGCGTATTCCATTTTGAGATGGTCGAGATAACGCCGCGCGCCGCGTACGCCATCTTCTTCGAACAGTTCAACCATCAGGGCGAAAACCGGCGGCTGCGAACGGCTCAGATAATAGGTCCGGTTGCCGTTGGGAATATGGCCATAGTTTTCAATCATCCAGGCGAAATTATCCGCCATACATTTAAGTAAATCTTCGCGCCCGCTTTCCGCCAGACCCAGCATGGTAAAATAAGAGTCCCAATAATAGGTTTCGCTAAAGCGGCCTCCCGGCACGATATAGGATTGCGGTAGCGCCAGCAGCGAAGACCACGGAATATGATCCTGCGGTTCGCGCGTCAGTATCGGCCAAAGCTGGTCAATATGTTCTTTGAGCGAGTTTTCGGGGTTAGAGACATACTCGCTGGATAAGGTTTCCGGTAGCCAGAAATGGTTCTCGACGAAGCGGCGTAAGTCAAAATCACGGTGGCGTCTGACCTTACGGTAGCGGATCAGGATATCAAGCGGGTCCATCTTCGGCGCGCAGTCCGGGAACGTTTTACTGTCTGGAAACAGTTTTGTTGACTGTACATGCTCGAACAGTTCGAGATACCGATCGGCAGGGGTCAGGGCGTCAGAGGCGGGAAGCCCCTCGATCATCTCCGGCTCCGGTTCCGCCTCGATCATTTCATCCAGCTTTAACTCGCACGGGTCTGTTTCATAAAGCAGATCGACATCAATAGTCAGATCTTCAGAAGGCGTGGGGTTTAATTTCTGGTTGAGCATAATGACAAGGACCTCCGGCTTGCGTCGTAAAAGATACGGGTGTTGCCCGGCTGTCTATTAAGCGTAGACATTCGCTTCGATACCTGAGTGGCAAAGTGTGCGATAGATCACATTTTGCAATTTGTCTCTCAAGAAAAACAATCTATAACTTACTGAATAGTATTGCGAAAATCCTATTTTCATGACGCCCGCCCCAGACCTAAAATCAGAACATTCGTTTCATAGCGGTATCACTACGTCACCGCATGGCGTGGATTCACAAGCAAAGGTAACGTAAATAGTTATAATACAAGCTATGGCACCATGATAATACAAATGGATACAAATGATCGAGCAACCCGACAGTAAAAGCGCCAAACCGCTTTATAAGCAGCTTGAAGCCGCCTTAAAAGAGGCCATTGCGCGTGGAGAGTATAAACCAGGCCAGCAGATCCCGACGGAAAATGAACTGAGCGCGCGCTGGCAGGTGAGCAGGGTCACGGTCCGTAAGGCGTTGGATGCGCTGACGCGTGAAAATTTGCTGACCCGTGTCTCCGGCAAAGGCACCTTTGTCTCTGGTGAGAAATTTCAGCGCAGTATGACCGGCATCATGAGTTTCAGCGAGTTATGCCAGTCCCAGGGACGTCGCCCGGGGTCACGCACCATCAAATCCGTTTTTGAATCGGTAGACGATGAGACAAAAGCGTTACTGAATATGAACGATGGCGAAAAAGCGGTCGTCATTGAACGTATCCGCTATGCCGACGATGTGGCGGTATCGCTGGAAACCGTACATCTTCCCCCACGTTTTGCGTTTTTGCTGGACGAAGATCTTAATAATCACTCTTTGTATGAATGCTTACGCGAGAAACACCACTTATGGTTTACCCACTCCCGTAAGATGATCGAACTGGTTTATGCCAGCTTTGAAGTCGCCCATTATCTTAGCGTCAACGAGGGTTATCCGCTGATCCTGATAAAAAGTGAAATGATTGATAACAAAGGAGAACTCTCCTGCGTTTCGCAACAGTTGATTGTCGGCGATAAAATACGGTTTACCGTATGATGTCAGCATTACGCTAACGAAGAGCAGGCTGAATCGGGATCCAGATCGCGGATCCCGATTTTTTTTGGTTTTCATCTTGATCAAATGTCTTTAAATGTCATATAAAAATAATAATACATTATGAGTCATTTATGGCGAATCCTCGCCTGTATCATTGATGGAACCAGAGGAAAGCATGATGGGTATGAAAGAGACAGTTAGCAATATTGTGACCAGCCAGGCAGAGAAAGGAGGCGTTAAACACGTCTATTACGTGGCGTGCGGCGGTTCTTATGCGGCGTTCTATCCGGCGAAAGCATTCTTAGAAAAAGAAGCGAAAGCGTTGACTGTCGGTCTGTATAACAGCGGAGAATTTATTAACAACCCGCCGGTAGCGCTGGGAGAAAATGCCGTTGTGGTTGTCGCCTCCCACAAAGGTAATACGCCAGAGACAATTAAAGCGGCTGAAATCGCCCGTCAGCACGGCGCGCCGGTCATTGGTTTAACCTGGATAATGGATTCACCGTTGGTGGCGCATTGCGACTATGTGGAAACGTACACGTTTGGCGACGGTAAAGATATTGCCGGAGAGAAAACGATGAAAGGCCTGCTGAGTGCGGTCGAACTGCTCCAGCAGACGGAAGGGTATGCGCACTACGACGATTTTCAGGATGGCGTCAGCAAAATCAACCGTATCGTCTGGCGCGCTTGCGAGCAGGTTGCGGAACGCGCGCAGGCGTTCGCGCAGGAATATAAAGACGATAAAGTCATTTACACCGTCGCCAGCGGCGCGGGCTATGGCGCAGCCTACCTGCAGAGCATCTGTATCTTTATGGAAATGCAATGGATACATTCCGCCTGTATTCATAGCGGTGAGTTTTTCCACGGGCCGTTTGAAATTACCGATGCGAATACGCCTTTCTTCTTCCAGTTTTCCGAGGGCAATACGCGGGCGGTGGATGAACGCGCGTTAAACTTCCTGAAAAAATATGGCCGCCGGATTGAAGTTGTCGATGCGAAAGAGCTGGGGCTATCGACCATTAAAACCACGGTTATTGATTACTTTAACCACTCTCTCTTTAATAACGTTTATCCCGTTTACAATCGGGCGTTAGCTGAGGCGCGCCAGCATCCGTTAACGACACGCCGCTATATGTGGAAAGTGGAATATTAATTACATCAGGATGGATAAAAAAGCAGGGACGCTTTTTATTGTAAAGACAAACAAGGAATAATGATGAGCATCAGCGTATTGGGTATTGGCGACAACGTTGTCGATAAATACCTGCATTCCGGCATCATGTACCCCGGCGGTAATGCATTAAATTTTGCTGTCTATGCGAAATTAGCAGACATCTCCAGCGCGTTTATGGGGGCGTTTGGCAATGACGACGCCGCGCAGCACGTACAGGATGTATTACACCAGCTACAGATAGACATCTCTCACAGCCGCCATTATACCGGCGAAAATGGGTATGCCTGTATCCGTCTCTCGCATGGCGATCGACAATTTGTCGCCAGCAACAAAAACGGCGTATTGCGGGAACATCCTTTTAGTCTGTCTGACGACGATCTTCGCTATATATCACAATTTACCTTAGTCCATTCCAGTATTAACGGCCACCTGGAATCGGAACTGGAGAAAATTAAACAACAAACCGTCTTACTCTCTTTTGATTTTTCCGGGCGCGGTACAGACGACTATTTTGAAAAGGTATGCCCGTGGGTAGATTATGGATTTGTCTCCTGTAGCGGGTTATCGCCAGATGAAATCAAAATAAAACTCAATAAACTTTATCGTTATGGCTGTCGGCATATTATTGCCACCTGCGGGCATGAAAAAGTTTATTATTTTTCCGGCGCGGATTATCTGGAGTGGCAACCTGCTTATATCGAACCTGTCGATACGCTGGGCGCAGGCGACGCCTTCTTAACCGGTTTTTTGCTTTCCATTTTGCAATCGGGTATGGCGGAACCCGATAAAGAAAGCGTGCTACGCGCCATGCGGCAGGACGGGAAATCGGCGGCGCAGGTATTATCTCATTACGGCGCATTTGGTTTTGGTAAACCGTTTGCACAATAGGTTACGTCCCTTAATGTAAAGCGACACTCACTCCAGATAACCCAGGAGGAAGTATGTTTTGGACGGAATTATGTTTTATCCTTGTGGCCCTGATGATAGGCGCCAGGATCGGCGGCGTATTTTTAGGGATGGTCGGCGGGTTAGGCGTCGGCGTGATGGTTTTTATTTTTGGCCTGACGCCTTCTACGCCACCGATTGATGTTATTCTGATTATTCTTTCTGTTGTCCTGGCGGCCGCTTCTTTACAGGCCTCCGGCGGGCTGGATTTACTGGTCAAACTGGCGGAAAAAATTCTGCGTCGCCACCCTCGTTACATTACGTTATTAGCGCCGTTTATCTGTTATATATTCACTTTTATGTCAGGAACGGGGCATGTCGTTTATAGCTTGTTACCGGTTATTTCTGAAGTCGCACGGGATTCTGGTATTCGACCGGAACGTCCTTTATCTATTTCCGTTATCGCATCGCAACAGGCGATCACCGCCAGTCCTATATCTGCCGCCATGGCGGCGATGATTGGTTTAATGGCGCCGTTGGGCGTCTCTATTTCAACCATTATGATGATTTGCGTGCCCGCCACGTTAATCGGCGTAGCGATGGGGGCAATAGCGACCTTTAATAAAGGAAAAGAGTTAAAAGACGATCCGGAATATCAACGTCGGCTTGCTGAAGGGTTAATTAAACCTGTGCAGAAAGAAAGTAAAAATACGGTGGTCACTTCGCGCGCCAAATTGTCGGTGGCGTTATTTCTGACCAGCGCGATCGTTATCGTTCTGTTAGGACTGATTCCGGCGCTGCGGCCCATGGTGGAAACAGCGAAAGGGCTACAACCGCTTTCGATGTCCGCCGCTATCCAGATTACGATGCTCTCTTTTGCCTGCCTGATTGTGTTGTTATGCCGACCGCAGGTCGATCAAATTATCAGCGGTACGGTATTTCGGGCGGGCGCGCTGGCGATTGTCTGCGCCTTCGGCCTGGCCTGGATGAGTGAGACGTTCGTGAATGGTCATATCGCGTTGATTAAGGCAGAAGTGCAAACTCTATTGCAACAGCATACCTGGCTTATCGCCATTATGATGTTTTTCGTGTCCGCTATGGTCAGCAGCCAGGCGGCAACGACGTTAATTCTGTTGCCGCTGGGGCTGGCGTTAGGGTTGCCCGCTTATGCATTAATCGGTTCCTGGCCTGCCGTTAACGGCTATTTCTTTATTCCGGTGGCGGGGCAGTGTCTGGCGGCGCTGGCGTTTGACGATACCGGTACGACGCGTATCGGCAAATATGTGCTTAACCATAGTTTTATGCGTCCCGGATTAGTTAACGTGATTGTCTCGGTCATTGTCGGGCTGTTAATAGGAAAAATGGTTCTGGCCTGATTGTTATTAAATTTTTTATAGCACACGTCACTTATTATTTTTAATTCAGAGGAAGAAAATGAAAATCAGAGTTTTCATGGCCACCGTGTTGCTGCTCATCAGCCACTGTGTATTTAGCACAACGTCACTACCGCATATTGTTATTCTCGCGACAGGCGGTACTATCGCCGGGACGGCAGCCAATAATACGCAAACCGCCGGATATAAATCCGGTGAACTTGGCGTGCAAACATTAATAAATGCCGTGCCGGAAATGAATAATATCGCTCGCGTTGACGGCGAGCAGGTGGCGAATATTGGTAGCGAAAATATGACCAGCGATATTATCCTGAAACTTTCACAGAAGGTGAATGCGTTATTGGCGCGGGATGATGTTGACGGTGTGGTCATTACTCATGGCACTGACACGCTCGATGAAACCGCCTACTTTCTTAGAGCCTATCCCATTAGGGCTATTTTACTTGCCATTTTGGTCCTGGGCAGTGCTCAAAATCCTCACGTACTACGTGTACGCTCCGGTTTTTGCGCGCTGTCCGTGTCCAAACTGGCTGCGCCAATAACGCCTACTGGGATAGGCTCTTAATTTGACCGTGAAAAGCGACAAACCGGTGGTGTTTACCGCTGCAATGCGGCCCGCGTCGGCAATCAGCGCCGATGGCGCAAGGGCAGCCAGGGCTGCTGTCTGACTCGCTCAACCCGGCGAAGGCGCGAGTGTTGCTGATGACGGCATTAACTCAGACGCGTAATCCGGAACTGATCCAGAGTTATTTCAGTACGTATTAATCATGCAGGCTTGTGCGCCCACCCTCGAAGATGGGCGCACAAGATCTTAACGCATGGTCACAAACTCTTCCGATGCGGTCGGGTGGATGGCGACGGTATTATCGAAGTCTTTCTTGGTAGCGCCCATCTTCAGCGCCACTGCGAAGCCCTGCAACATTTCATCCATGCCGAAGCCGATACCGTGGATACCCACAATTTTTTCTTCCGGCCCGACGCAGACCAGCTTCATACGGCACGGCTGGCGATGCGTCGTCACCGCGGTATACATAGCGGTAAACGATGATTTATAGACTTTCACCTGCTCGTCGCCGTACTGCTCGCGCGCCTGCGGCTCGCTTAACCCGACGGTGCCGATAGGCGGATGGCTAAAGACCACGGTCGGGATGTTGCTGTAGTCCAGATGCTCGTCCGGCTTGTTGTTAAACAGGCGCTCGGAGAGACGGCGACCGGCGGCGACGGCGACTGGCGTTAGCTCTACCGCGCCAGTGTTGTCGCCAACGGCGTAAATGCCTTCAATGTTGGTATTCTGGAATTTATCGACAATGATGTAACCTTTTTCATTGGTTTTCACGCCCGCTGCCGCCAGATTAATATTGTCGGTCGACGGTTCGCGACCAATGGCCCAGATCAGGCAATCAACGGTTTCACTGCGGCCATCTTCCAGTTCCAGAGTCAGACTGCCGTCGGCGTTTTTCACCACCGCTTTCGGCACGGCGTGAGTATGCAGTTGCGGGCCTTCGGCGTTCATCACCTCAACCAGCGTTTCGCTAATCATCGGGTCAAAACTGCGCAGCGGCGCATGTTTACGGACAAACAGATGCGTTTTCGCCCCCAGCGCGTTGATAACGCCAGCCAGTTCAACGGCGATATAACCTGCGCCTACCACTGCGACGCGCTCCGGCAAGGCAGACAGCGCAAAGAAACCGTCGGAATCAATGCCGTATTCCACGCCTGGAATGCTCGGATGGCTCGGACGGCCGCCGGTAGCGATCAAAATATGGTCGGCGGTGATGGTTTCGCCGTTCACTTCAATGGTTTTGGCATCGACAAAGCGGGCAAAGCCTTTAATCACATCCACGTTATTTTTGCCCAGCACGTTGTCGTATGAAGTATGGATGCGGTCAATATACGCGGTACGGCTGGCAATCAGCTTGCTCCAGTCGAACTGATTAATCGTGGCGTCAAAACCGTAGTCCGGGCCATACAGATGAATCGCTTCACGAATCTGCGCGGCATGCCACATCACTTTCTTCGGCACGCAGCCCACGTTAACACAGGTGCCGCCCAGCTCTTTGGCTTCGATGAGCGCACATTTCTGGCCGTACATAGCGGCGCGGTTAATCGAGGCGATACCGCCGCTGCCGCCGCCGATAGCGATGTAATCATAGTGTTTGGTCATGACCGCTCCTTTATGTTCGTTGTCGGACGGATAGATTCTGCGCTACCCGCCAAAATATTCGCGATTGTATACCTGAAGGTGAAAGGTTCCACCGATGGCTGTGATTACTCCGGCACGATCCAGCTTACCGAAGTGTGTCCGTGACCGTTTGGCGCCAACCTGCTGTGCAGCCACGGTAGCACGTTGTTCATCTGCTGCTCCAGTTTCCACGGCGGGTTAACCACGATCATACCGGACGCCGTCATCCCGCGCTGATCGCTGTCCGGGCGGATCGCCAGCTCAATTTGCAGGATTTTACGGATGCCGGTGGCCTCCAGATCATGAATCATGCGCTTAATTTGCTGGCGGAGCACCACCGGATACCATAGCGCGTATGTACCGGTGGCGAAACGTTTATAACCCTCGCTGATGCCGCTGACTACCGCCTGGTAATCGGTTTTCATTTCATAAGGTGGGTCAATGAGGATCAGACCGCGGCGGGAAACCGGCGGCAATTTGGCTTTCAGTTGCTGATAGCCGTCAGCGCGTTCCACGCGGGCGCGGTTGTCTTTTTGAAACTCCGCGCGCAACAGTGGGAAGTCGCTGGGATGCAATTCCGTGAGTTGCAGACTGTCCTGCTCACGCAGCAACTGGCGGGCGATTAACGGGGAGCCCGGATAGTAGCGTAACTGCCCGCTGCGGTTGAAATGTTTTACGACGCTAATATACGGTTCCAGTTCGGCGGGCAGATCGTCCTGCTGCCAGATACGGGCGATGCCTTCCAGATACTCTCCGGTACGTTCAGCATGTTCGCTGCCCAACTGATAACGCCCTGCGCCCGCGTGCGTGTCCAGATAGAGAAACGGTTTTTCTTTCTCTTTTAGCGACTCGATGATCAGGCTCTGAACGGTATGTTTAAGGACGTCGGCGTGGTTGCCAGCGTGAAAGCTGTGACGATAACTGAGCATGGATGCAGATATTCCGGGAAGTAAACAAGTTAGCCGATAGTTTACCGCAGATCCGTAGAGATTACCGCTCTTGCGCTTTTATCGCCGTTGGTCAGGAGGAAAAACAAGTAGGCTGTGGCGTCAGAGCGTAAATAACGTCAACGAAGTGATGCAGGCGTCTGGATTGGCCTGTTTCACGGTCTTAAGGAAGGTGGCAAAACTTTGATTGAATAGGGTGTAGTTATGAAGGAAGCGCGTCTGTTTTCTTTGCCCTTCCGCTGTTATCCAGTCGACTGACCAGACTGAACGACCACTGACTCTCGTTGTTCCCGGTTTCGCCTCAATAATGCTGGTGAGTGGTATCGCGGTGGTGATACCGTCCGCGACTTCATAGAGGTACTGCATGTCAAAGTAGTAATCCGCGTTATAGCCGCGAGAACTGCCAAATTTTCGCAGCATCAGCGAAGAAGATGAAATTAATTTACGGCCATCTTGCAGATGCTTACTCCGACGGAAAATTTTTCGCCCAGGGAAAATAAAGAAAACAATAAATATCAGTACAATAACCTGTAATAACGTGGTCATATACAATCCTTGTATTCCAGAAACGAAAAAGTTGAGAATATTATACATGGGCAGTTTGCGCAAAAATGACAGCGATTGATGCCACGGCCCTGTTTTCAGAAAAACACCCATGAAAAGCCTATCTGAATTTAACGCTAATCATGCCGCGACGCGTCCACTGACTTACCCCTGTCGGGTCTTATTCTGAAATCGTTTTTATTATGATGATAGTGCTGGTTTTACCTTGTTTATTTGATTAAAACGATAGCGCTAATAATAGAAAAGAAAGGATTCATTGATGTTCCATTATGGAAAATGTGTCGTTCGCACGCTGTTTTTATTACTGGTTTGCTGTTCACTGTCGGGCTGTCTTTCATTTGGGCTGATACTTGCCACCGATAAAGATGGCAATCGTCATCAGTCTACCTGGAAATCGGATACCGTTACCGCGCTTTCCTTAGGTAAAGATAGCAACGGGAAAACGGGCTGGGTGTTTGTTGGCGAACATTTTGACTACCTGTTGACTCAGGGCGGCGATAATGTGGTGGCGCTGTTAAAAGATGCGACTATTCGCCGGGATAAAATGCGAGTAAAGGATGGTGTTAAATTCCTGATTGATACAGATAAGAAGGAGTTTACGGGTGAAGTCAATGTGACTTACGCCTGGGTGGACGAGAAAGATAAACTGACAGCGGTAGGCTATGGGTTTATTTGTGCAGACGGCGCGGTAAATTGCACGCTATCCGTCATGGACCTGAAGGGGACTATCCATCAGAAAAATAAAGATCAGAGCGTTACGCAGCAGCTAGCGTTTTACCATCCTTTCACCGTTGAGTTCTATCAGTATCAGCGCAGTATGTCCGGGGCAAAATTTGGCAGAGTGTTGCTGCCGGTAACTTTGGCGCTGGATATTGTCACTATGCCGCTACAGCTACTGATCTTCAGTCGTTAAAATTGGATTCAGCAGCAATGCCTACGTTCGGATGCTGGCGTTGCTGCACGGGTGAAATGAGCGCCCACCATCATTGAAATTCCCCCAACTATCCCCCATTCTAGATCCATAGCGAAAGCGCGATAGAGCGCTTCATTTCTTTTTTAGACCAGGACTGCGCATATGACCAATCCATTACTAACGTCTTTTTCACTGCCGCCTTTTTCTGCAATTAAACCGGAGCATGTGGTGCCTGCGGTCACCAAAGCGTTGGCCGATTGCCGGGCGGCGGTAGAAGGCGTTGTGGCGCATGGCGCGCCGTATAGCTGGGAAAACCTCTGCCAGCCGTTGGCGGAAGCCGACGATGTTCTGGGGCGTATTTTCTCGCCAATTAGCCACTTAAACTCGGTGAAAAATAGTCCGGAGCTGCGTGAAGCCTACGAACAGACGCTGCCGCTGCTGTCTGAATACAGCACCTGGGTTGGGCAACATGAAGGACTGTACAACGCGTACCGCGACCTGCGCGACGGCGATCATTACGCCACTCTGAATACCGCGCAGAAGAAAGCGGTTGATAACGCGCTACGTGATTTTGAACTGTCCGGCATCGGCCTGCCGAAAGAGAAACAGCAGCGTTACGGCGAAATCGCCACTCGCCTGTCTGAGCTGGGCAACCAGTACAGCAATAATGTGCTCGATGCCACTATGGGCTGGACGAAGCTCATCACCGACGAAGCCGAGCTGGCGGGAATGCCGGAAAGCGCGCTCGCCGCCGCTAAAGCCCAGGCGGAAGCCAAAGAGCAGGAAGGTTACCTGCTGACTCTGGATATCCCGAGCTATCTGCCGGTGATGACCTACTGCGACAACCAGGCGTTGCGTGAAGAGATGTATCGCGCCTATTCCACTCGCGCCTCCGACCAGGGGCCGAACGCCGGTAAGTGGGATAACAGCCCGGTGATGGAAGAAATTCTTGCGCTGCGCCATGAACTGGCGCAACTGCTGGGCTTCGAAAATTATGCCCATGAATCGCTGGCCACCAAGATGGCGGAAAATCCGCAGCAGGTGCTCGATTTCTTAACCGATCTGGCGAAACGCGCCCGTCCGCAGGGGGAAAAAGAGCTGGCCCAGCTGCGCGCCTTCGCCAAAGCCGAATTTGGCGTTGAGGAGCTGCAACCGTGGGATATCGCGTACTACAGTGAAAAGCAAAAACAGCACCTGTACAGCATCAGCGATGAGCAGCTACGTCCGTACTTCCCGGAAAACAAAGCCGTGAATGGCCTGTTTGAAGTGGTGAAACGTATTTACGGCATCACTGCCAAAGAGCGTACTGACGTTGATGTCTGGCACCCGGAAGTGCGTTTCTTTGAACTGTATGACGAAAATAACGAGCTGCGCGGCAGCTTCTACCTTGACCTGTACGCGCGTGAACACAAACGCGGCGGGGCGTGGATGGACGACTGTGTCGGCCAGATGCGTAAAGCGGACGGCACATTGCAAAAGCCGGTCGCTTATCTGACCTGTAATTTCAACCGTCCGGTGAACGGTAAACCCGCTCTGTTTACCCATGACGAAGTGATCACCCTGTTCCACGAGTTTGGTCATGGCCTGCATCATATGCTGACCCGCATTGAGACCGCCGGGGTCTCCGGTATCAGCGGGGTGCCGTGGGACGCGGTCGAACTGCCAAGTCAGTTTATGGAAAACTGGTGCTGGGAGCCGGAAGCGCTGGCGTTTATCTCCGGCCACTATGAAACCGGCGAGCCGTTGCCGAAGGAACTGCTGGATAAAATGCTGGCGGCGAAAAACTATCAGGCGGCGCTGTTTATTCTGCGTCAACTGGAGTTCGGTCTGTTTGATTTCCGTCTGCATGCGGAATTTAATCCGCAGCAAGGAGCGAAAATTCTTGAGACGCTCTTTGAAATTAAAAAACAGGTCGCCGTGGTGCCGTCTCCGACATGGGGCCGCTTCCCACATGCATTCAGCCATATCTTTGCTGGCGGCTATGCGGCAGGCTACTACAGCTATCTGTGGGCCGACGTCCTGGCGGCGGACGCGTATTCCCGCTTTGAGGAGGAAGGCATTTTCAACCGTGAGACCGGTCAGTCGTTCCTTGATAACATCCTGACTCGCGGTGGTTCTGAAGAGCCGATGGAACTCTTTAAACGCTTCCGTGGCCGTGAACCACAACTGGACGCGATGCTGGAGCATTACGGGATTAAAGGCTGATTTTACGTGCAAATCTGCTTAATGGATGAAACGGGCGCCACAGACGGCGCCTTATCTGTTCTGGCTGCCCGCTGGGGACTGGAGCATGACGAAGACAACCCGATGGCGCTGGTGATGACGCCGCAACATCTGGAGCTGCGCAAGCGCGACGAACCGAAGCTCGGCGGCATTTTCGTCGATTTTGTTGGCGGCGCGATGGCCCATCGACGTAAGTTCGGCGGCGGGCGCGGCGAAGCGGTGGCGAAAGCTGTCGGTATCAAAGGCGATTATCTGCCGGATGTGGTTGATGCCACGGCCGGACTGGGGCGCGATGCGTTTGTGCTGGCGTCCGTCGGTTGCCGTGTGCGGATGCTGGAGCGTAATCCGGTGGTCGCCGCGCTGCTCGATGACGGTCTGACGCGCGGCTACGCCGATGCGGATATTGGCGGCTGGCTTCAGGAGCGTTTGCAGTTGATTCATGCTTCCAGCCTGACGGCGTTGACCGATATCACGCCGCGCCCGCAGGTGGTCTACCTCGATCCGATGTTTCCTCACCGGCAGAAAAGCGCGCTGGTGAAGAAAGAGATGCGGGTGTTTCAGTCGCTGGTGGGGCCGGATCTCGACGCCGACGGACTGCTGGAACCGGCGCGTCAGTTGGCGACCAAACGCGTGGTGGTCAAACGTCCCGATTATGCGCCGCCGCTGGCGGATGTCGCGACGCCCAACGCCATCGTTACCAAAGGGCATCGGTTTGATATTTATGCCGGAACCCCTCTGACGGAGTAACGGATTGCCCGATGGCGTTGCGCTTATCGGGCCTACGATTCTCAATTATTTGTAGGCCGGATAAGGCGTAAGCCGCATCCGGCACTGAGTATTACTGTTCGGTACCTGGCGTATTAATCATTCGGTTTAACCACGGCACCATAATGGCCATCACCACGGTGACCGCCAGCGTTACCAGACCAATTTTGCTAAAGACGCCGGTATAAATGGGCAGCGTCTGCAACGGATCGGTGATGTTTTCCGGTACGGCAGTGAAGGTCGCCACATAACCGCCGAGCAGGAAGGCGGCGGCCTGGGTCAGGAACCACATTCCCAGAATAAAGCCCATCAGATGCTGCGGCACCAGAGCGGCGACCATTGCCAGTCCCAGCGCGCTAATCAGCAACTCGCCCAGACTCTGGAACAGATACACCAGCACGATAAACCACGGCGACGTCAGTCCTTGCGCATCGGCAAACCACATCCCGGCGGCGGCGGCGGTCAGAAAACCCAGCGCGCAGAGGAACATGCCGAGCGTAAACTTCATCGGCATAGTCAGATCTTTGCCTTTGCTACCCAGTCGGGTGTAAATCGCTGCCAGTACCGGACTGGCGACGACCACCCAGAATGGGTTCAGCGCCTGAAAACTCACCGGGTTAATGGCGAATCCAAGAATTTCATGATGCACGTTATTAATCGCAAAGAAGTTCAGCGAGGTAGGCATCTGCGCATACAGAATGTAAAACAGCACGGCTTCAATCATCAGAATAAACGCCACGAACATTTTATTGCGGCCGGTTTTATCCAGACGAAACGCTTCGCGAAAGAAGAAAATAGTGACGACGATAGAAAGGACGATGAGCACCAGATTGGCAATCTTAACGTTGTGCATCAGCCAGGCGCAGAGGAAAATCATGACGACGGTGCCGAGCAGTACCAGCAGCAAATTGCGAAAACGTAGCGGTTTATGATCCGGTTCAGAACCGATATTTTTCACCATGCCACGGCAGGCGAAGTACACCAGAAGCGCAACAATTAAACCAGCGCCGCACAGATTATAGGTCACCGCATAGCCAAATTTATCGGCAATCACCGGCGCCAGCGATAGCGATAACAAAGAACCGATGTTAATCGACATATAAAACAGGGTGAAAGCGCCATCCAGCCGGGGATCTTTAGGCTGATAGCATTTAGAGAGCAGGCTGGCGGGATTGGCTTTAAATAACCCGTTGCCCACGGCAATCGTACCCAGTGCGATAAAAATCAGATCGGGATTTAATAGCGACATGCCGGTCATAAAATAGCCAATTGCCAGCACAATCGCGCCCAGGACCAGGGTGCGTTTAGTCCCTAACAGATGGTCGCCAACATAGCCGCCGATAGAGATCAGGCCATAAACCAGCGCTGCAAAAGCGCCAAAGGTAATAAAGGCCTGTTCCTGAGAAAAACCCAATTGTTTAACGAAAAAGACCGCCAGGATGCCCTGGACGCCGTAATAGCCAAATCGTTCCCATAATTCTACAAAAAAGATCATGAAAAATGGACGAGGTTGCTGCAGCAAGCCCGTAGGTGCAGTTGTATTCATATTCCTTCGCCTTTTAATGCCATCCCGAAACGTATGAGCGCGTATATCAAAACGCGCCGAAAAGACTTACCCTGATATAGACTGCGGTTATTAGCCTGATCAATAGGTTATTATACAAATGATACGCAAACTAATTAGTGGATCACACTAATTATGTTTGGTGTGATGGAATGATGTACTGAGTACTGCGAAGAAGGGGGGATAAACAAAACGCCCACATAAGCGGGCGTTGTTGTTGATAGCCGGAATTTGCCTGATGGTTCAGGCCAACCTGATTGACTATAGACCAGATGCGGTCTTAGCCGCCAGCCGGCACGGCAAGTATTACTCTTCTTCGTCGCGCAGTGGCACAATCAGCATGTCAACGTGAACGGTGTTGATCAGCTGGCGCGCAGAAGACATCAGTTTGCTCCAGAAGTCCTGGTGATGACCGCAAACGACCAGATCCATATCGTATTTCTTGATGGCGTCAACCAGCACCTGGCCCAAATCGCCGCTACCGCTCAGGGTTTCAGTGATAGGGTAGCCAGCGTTGGTAGACAGCTCGGTCAGCGCGTGGTGGGTTTCTTCGGAGATACGTTTCTGCATATCGCCCAGATTGACGTCAATCAGACCGGTGTACAGGTCAGAATAGTTCACATCAACGTGGATGAGGGAGATTTTCGCGTTGTAGGGGCGCGCCATAGAGACCGCTTTTTCAACCAGAACTTTACTTTCCGGGGAGAGATCAACTGCGATAAGAATGTGTTTATAAGCCATAGTGTTACTCCTTCCATAAGTTGTCGATGACCATTGAGCTACTGGCGTTTCTTATGCCGCCGCGTCACCCGCGTCCTGCGAACTCTATGCGCGGGGCTAGCTCAGCCGTTTACCATAACTATCCTTACATTATAGCGACCAGGATAATCCGTCAATCTGCCTTGCTTGCCAGTTAGTTAAACAAAATTTTCAGGGAATTGCATTGATAGTGATTAACCTTCTGGTAAAAAAATTAACTGATCTCCTACAATGTGTATAAGAGCCGTTCGAATGCGGAGCGCTAATATGGACGGCTTTCGTAGTACTCTTTCACTGATTGTCTGGCAGGGTATCGGGGAGCGGTAGTCCCGGAGAGGAACTCCGTGGGCGGGTCGCCGGGGAGGAGATATGATAAGCACCGTCTCACTATTCTGGGCTTTATGTGTCGTTTGCATTGTTAATATGGCGCGCTATTTCTCATCGCTACGCGCACTGTTAGTGGTACTTCGTGGTTGCGATCCTTTGCTCTATCAATATGTCGATGGCGGCGGCTTCTTTACCACGCATGGTCAGCCCAACAAACAGGTGCGCCTGGTATGGTATATCTACGCTCAGCGCTATCGCGATCATCATGATGAAGAATTTATTCGCCGTTGTGAACGCGTGCGCCGCCAGTTTCTGCTGACCAGCGCGTTATGCGGTTTGGTGGTGGTGAGCTTGATTGCGCTCATGATTTGGCACTGAATAAAAAAAGCGGGCCAGTTTCCTGACCCGCTCGTATTAGATAAGCCTCCGGATGACGCCGCTTGTAGCGGCCTGTCAGGCCTGTGTCGTTTCATCCTGACAGGCCGGATTAGCGACAGCGCTATCCGGCCCATTTGGCTTAAATAATCTTCAGGGAAAGCCAGTACAGCACGCCGGAAAGAATAATCGCCGCCGGTAACGTAAATACCCAGGCCATCAGAATGCTGGTCACGGTTTTACGCTGCAACCCGCCGCCATCAACGACCATGGTTCCCGCCACTGAAGAGGAGAGTACGTGGGTGGTAGAAACTGGCATACCGGTGTAGCTGGCAAGACCGATAGAGACTGCCGCCGTCATCTGCGCCGACATTCCCTGCGCATACGTCATGCCTTTTTTACCAATTTTCTCGCCGATAGTGGTCGCCACGCGACGCCAGCCGATCATCGTACCAATACCCAGCGCCAACGCCACTGCCATAATGATCCACACTGGCGCATACTCAATGGTGCTTAACATATCGGTCTTCAGCTTTTTCAGCAGGCGCTGGTCATCGCTGCTTACGCCAGGCAATTTCACGACTTTGTCGGTCGTGTCGGAAATGCACAGCATAATGCGACGCAACTGACTACGCTGTTCAACGCTTAACTTGTCGTAGCTTTCCACGTTTGCCAGCATCCCTTTCGCACGGTTAAGCGCGTTAATGGTGTTAGCCGGATGGCAGTGGAATTCAGTCGGTTCAGTCGCGCCCGGCTCCGGAGAGGGAATCAGTTGGTCAACGCCGGTGACGGCTTTCAGCAGGTCAGGACGCTGCTCAAAGTACGTTTCGACATTGTTGATAGCATCGCGCGTACGGGTGATTTCGTAGCTGGAGGCATTCATATTGACCACGAAACCCGCAGGCGCGACGCCAATCAGCACCAGCATGACCAGGCCAATGCCTTTCTGACCATCGTTCGCGCCATGCGAAAACGCCACGCCGATAGCTGAGAGGATTAGCGCGATACGCGTCCAGAACGGCGGCTTTTTCTTGCCGTCTTTCTTTTCACGTTCGGCTGGCGTCAGGTGGATACGGGCGCGTTTCTTAGTACCGCTCCAGTAGCGGCGCAGCAAGAAAATCAGACCGCCGGCGAATACCAGACCGACAATAGGGGAGATAATGAGTGAACCGAAAATATTGATAACTTTCGGGATGTTAAGCGCATCCACCACTGACGTGCCGGTCATCATCGCATTGGTTAAACCGATGCCGATAATGGCGCCAATCAGCGTGTGGGAACTGGACGCCGGCAACCCGAAATACCAGGTACCGAGGTTCCAGATAATCGCCGCCAGCAACATGGAAAAGACCATAGCGAGGCCGTGCGCGGAACCCATGTTGAGCAGGAGATCCGTCGGTAGCATATGCACAATGGCATACGCCACGCTGAGACCCCCCAGCAAAACGCCAAAAAAGTTAAACACCGCCGCCATGACAACCGCCAGCTGCGAACGCATCGCACGGGTGTAAATCACGGTTGCGACTGCATTGGCTGTGTCATGGAAGCCGTTAATCGCTTCGTAGAACAGCACAAAAGCCAGAGCAAGCAATAATAAAAGCCCGGTATGTAAATCCAGGCCAGCAAACAAATGTAGCATAGGACGTTACGCCATTTTGAGGACATGAACGCGGCGCATTATCAGTGACTTTGGCGGCGCGGGCAAAGTGAAATATAGACTTTTTTTGATGTACTTCGTGCTTTGTTTGATATCACTAAAGAATTATCTTATATATTTCAGATAAATACCATTTTCAGGCGCTTTTCGCGCTGGTGCGACCACTGAGGAAACTTTACAATTCCCGCCCGAATTTGAGAGAGGAAGGCGACGTGGAAAGGTTTGATGCCGTTATTATAGGCGCTGGCGCAGCGGGCATGTTTTGCGCCGCGCAGGCAGGACAGGCGGGTAGCCGCGTGCTGCTCATTGATAATGGCAAGAAGCCAGGACGTAAAATCCTCATGTCCGGCGGTGGGCGCTGCAACTTTACTAATCTTTATGTTGAGCCTGCTGCGTATTTGAGCCAGAACCCCCATTTTTGTAAATCAGCGTTAGCCCGCTATACCCAGTGGGATTTTATCGATCTGGTCGGCAGGTATGGGATAGCCTGGCATGAGAAAACGCTGGGACAGCTTTTTTGCGATGATTCCGCCCAACGCATTGTCGATATGCTGGTTGCCGAGTGCGACAAAGGCGGCGTAACGATGCGCCTGCGTAGCGAGGTATTGAGCGTCGAGCGTGATGAGTCGGGTTTCGTACTGGCGTTGAACGGCGAGACGGTGACTACGCAAAAGCTGGTGATTGCCAGCGGCGGCCTGTCGATGCCGGGGCTTGGCGCATCACCGTTTGGCTATAAAATCGCCGAACAGTTTGGTCTCAAGGTGTTGCCGACGCGCGCCGGGCTGGTGCCCTTTACGCTACATAAGCCGCTGTTAGAACAGCTCCAGACGCTGTCTGGCGTCTCTGTGCCCTGCGTAATTACCGCCTGCAATGGCACGGTATTTCGGGAAAACCTACTTTTTACCCATCGTGGGCTGTCCGGCCCCGCCGTTTTACAGATTTCCAGCTACTGGCAACCGGGAGAGTTAGTGAGCATTAATTTATTGCCGGACCTCTCGCTGGAAGACGTTCTCAATGAACAGCGTAACGCTCACCCGAACCAGAGTCTGAAGAACACGCTGGCGATGCATCTGCCGAAACGGCTGGTGGAGTGTTTACAACAGTTGGGGCACATCCCGGATGTATCGCTCAGACAGTTGAACGTTCGTGACCAGCAGGCGTTGGTTGACACGCTTACGGCCTGGCAAGTGCAGCCTAACGGCACCGAAGGCTATCGGACAGCGGAAGTGACGCTGGGCGGTGTGGATACAAACGAACTATCATCGCGGACTATGGAAGCGCGCCGCGTGCCGGGTCTCTATTTTATCGGCGAAGTGATGGACGTCACCGGCTGGTTGGGCGGCTATAACTTCCAGTGGGCGTGGTCGAGCGCCTGGGCCTGCGCGCAGGATTTGATAGCGTTAAAAATTAACTAATTGATATTATGTGTTTTTTGGTCTCATTCGACTGATTGCCGTATATCTTGCCTATAGCATCTTTTAGTCAGAAGTATTCCGGACAAGGGGCACTCACTTTACATGTCATGACCACCGATTTCGTTTTAACAATGGGGAATGTGGACGGTGGTTTTCGCTATAAGGTCGTGGCAGTAAAACCAGATAAATTGGTTTCAGCTCGGGAGCCTGAATAACTTTAGATTGAACACTTGTTCTGGATGTTACTTTGAGGTGATTTCCCGATTTGCGTTGGCTCAAAACAGAACCAAGTTTAGAGATAAAAATTTGTTAGACGATATCTATAATCAGAATGAAATATGTTTAACTATTTTCATTATGAATGTATTAATCTCAGCTGGGTTTTGAAGCAGACCGCATTCAGGTCGGATACTGGCCAACAACATCGGATACAGAATAAGGCCCCTGACAGGGCCTTCTGGTAGTATGTAGTCGATATTTACACTGTTTACAACGGGGAATCATACTTTCTTATTAATCCTGTAAAGCAAACCACTGCACAGTGCGCCAGCAAAAAGAACAACTGCAATAGTGGCAAACATCAGCGTATATGCGAATTCTTTATACGTATCAAGAAGGTATCCGAAGATAAGATGGACATAAGCTTCCGGGCTGAATCCGATGCAGATTAATATCCCCATGGCGGTCCCGGTAAACACTTTCGGTATGCGAATTTCATTTACCTGCGCATACATTATACCGCGCATGCCAAACGTAAGTGCTCCCAGTAATAAAACCAGAGTAATAAGCAGGATCAGAAATCGTGAGTCATGAGGAATAAATATAAAAGATGCAGTTATCAATGCGCCGAGAATAAAGAAGCTGGCCATAACTTTCAGGGAAGAACCAATCTTATCTGCAAGCAGGCCAGCAAAAGGCGAAATAATAAAAGCGAGAAAATATGCCCTAATCATACCGATAACGGCAGTTTGGTCGGGAGTCATTCCATAGGCATCGGAGAGGTATGGTACCAGATAAGCTCCGCCCTGGTAAACAAAAATAACACAGCTGATAATGAATGCTGCCAACCAAAGTTTTACACTTTTGAGTAGTGAAATAAGATCCGACATTTTTTTAGGTGCCGCATTTTCAATAGCACTAACATCTTTCGGAAATAAATAATAAGAGGTGAATCCCAGAATAATGTAAATGGCTGCGTCAAACCGTAAAATAAAACCAATGCTGACAGCACTGGAGCCATGCAGGCCAACAATGGCCACGGCACATAATGTCAGAACGGTGCCGGCAATTCCACGACCGGACTCCAGAAATCCAAAATACCGCCCCTGTTCATTGTCTGATGCGAGGAGTCTGGCAATTTTTGTCATGGAAACCAGGAACAGCCCGTTACCGACAAAGGACATAAATCCGACGATAATAAACATGGCCTGATAGGAAGGCCGGAAGGACTGCCAGATGGCAAGGGCCGCCATTGTGAGATAGGCAATGGTAAGAATGTTTTTAGGATTTTTGAAACGGTCAACGATGATGCCTGAAACAGCACCTGATATAATGCCCACAAACCCGAGCCAGCTCATTAACATACCCGATTGTGTATTTGTCAGTGAAAAGTATTCATTCCACGGATAGTAAAATACTTCACGCAAATACATAGCCTTGAATATTGTTCCCCCACCAACTGCCAGAAGAATAAAAAAAATCAGGTTATGCCTTTTAATCGATTTGTCTTCTGCATGTTCCATATGTCCGCCTGTATAATTAGACGTTACTGTAGATTGATCCGTTAGTCTCTTGTGTTATTTTAATTTTTGTATGTATTTATAAACAGTGGGTTCTGATATGTTAAGCTTTTTGGCTACTTTCGTTACTGCCCCTTTAAGCAGAAATACGCCTTCATCATTTAGTAATGAAATAATATGGCTTTTATTTTCAGCATTCAGTGACTCTGGATTAATATTTTCAATATTGATTACATTATTAATTTTGAGATCAACCATTTCAGGAATGGTCAGTCCAATATGTTCATCAAGCTGAGTGCCGTTATTATTATCAGTCTGCCCGACAAAAATACTTAAAAAATGACTAAGTTTATCATTCAGGGCAATTAAATCTTCAACGACGGTATTCAGACACAGTGCGCCAACAATTTCTCCCTGCTTATTCCGGATAAAAAAAGTGGCACACTTAAGTCGTCTGCCATCACGTGTCTTGCTGAGATAATTACACTGGTAATGTACCTCACTGTCATTGTTCTTCATGGCACGGGCTACCAGATCGGTGATGGGATCTCCGACAGAGCGGCCGCTGATATGTCCATTTCTGATTTTGTGTATGGAAGACTCAAGATCAGACAGATTGTGCAGAACAACTTCCGTATTTTCACCAAAATAATCGGCCAGGAAATCGATCAAAAATTCATAAGGTTCAAGACAAGTGTTTTTCATGGTTAATCTGGTTGCCACCTCAGTGGCAACCACCTTTGTTATCGACGAAATGCCACAGCTTCAATCTCAACTCTGGCACCCATAGGAAGTGTTTTTACAGCAAAACAGCTGCGTGCTGGCGGATTTACCTTAAAAAAGCTGGCATAGACATCGTTGAACGCGGAAAAATCAGCCATATCACTCAAAAAACAGGTCGTTTTCAGTACCGTATCGGTGTCACCGCCTGCCGCCTTAACCACAGCCAGAAGATTAAGCAGTGACTGACGAGTCTGTTCCTGAATATCATCGGTTTCAATTTTGCCACTGTTAGCGTTAATGGGCAATTGTCCGGAGGTAAAAATAAAGTTACCCAACGTATTACCCTGGCGGTATGAGCCAATTGCTGCCGGCGCTTTTTCTGTAAAAATAATCTCTTTCACTTCTGTTCCTTAAAAATACTTACTGAATGCCTTTTCCAGACGACTCAGTGCTTCATCAATACGCGACTCCGGAACACCACAGTTAATTCGGGCAAATCCGGTACCGGCAACACCAAACTGATCTCCCCGGTTAAACCCGAGTCCCGCATCCTGCACTAAAAATTCCTGAATGCGATCACCTGACCAGCCCGTATCATTAAAGTCGGCCCATACAAGATAAGTGGCTTCCGGCAGATTGGCTTTTACCGGATATGGCATGTTATTGAGCCCGTTAACCAGTTTAATCTGCATTTTACGGATATGATTCACCACCTCTTCACGATAGTCATGGCAATATTTATATCCGGCATATGCGGCTTCATGCGCGAACGCAGTGGGCTGAAAATGTAATTCTTTCAGGACAACTGCCATCTGTTTTTTAAATACAGGATCGGCCGTGAAGACATAGGAACTAAAAATACCGCCAATGTTAAACAGCTTTCCTCCGGATGAAAAAACGATAATGCCATTTAAATTTTCCGCAGCTTTCATGACCGGCGTATAGCATTTTTCGTCATAGACAAAATCTGCATGAATTTCGTCAGAAATCAGGATCGTTCCTGTTTTCTGAGCAATTGCGGCGACTTTCCTGACTTCCTCTCCAGTCCAGCAACGCCCCACTGGATTATGAGGATTACAGAAAATCAGAATTTTATTCTCCGGGCGTGAACAGGTATCTTCCAGTTTTTCAAAATCAATAGTGTAATGATTTTTTTCATCACGCAGCAGATCACACTCAGTTACAGCACGGTGGTTTTCACGGATGGTTCTGGCAAAGGAATGATAGACAGGTGTCATAACCACAACAGATTCATTACACTGTGTCATTCCCCTGATAAAAGCACCCATCGTCATCAGTAAAGGCGGTGTTTCAATAATATCAGCCGTATCCGGCCGCCAGTTATAATATCGCTCATACCAGGATGCCAGAACATCCTTAAAATCGTCATGATAGGCCGGATATCCGAATTCTCTGCGGTTACAGACTTCAATCAGTGCCTGACGAACCTCGACGGGAGAAACTAAATCGGTATCGGCAACAGACATAGGTATTACTGGAAATCCATTAATGACACTGTCATATTCCCATTTTTCTGATGCTGTTCTCTGATAGGTCTCATTAAAATCATATTTCATTTTATTTTCCTTAATTTATTCAGCCGCAGTCCGGAAAGTATCCGCCGGTTCACCATCCATTTTCTTAAATGCCGTTTTGGCATTGCGGAGAAGTAAAAGTGAAGTGAATACAGCGAGAGCAAACATGGCACCCATGAAGATAAACATGTAGGTGTAACCCTGTACCTTATATGCATCAAGCCAGTACCCGAATAACGCATGGATAAACATTTCCGGAGAGAATCCCACAGTGGCCATGATCCCCATAACGGTACCGGTCAGACGAACAGGAACCTTCATTTCCTCAATTTGCGCATACATGATCCCGCGCAGAGCAAAGTTAATGGAGCCTACAATCATCAGGGTGCCGATCAGGACCCATACCATAGTCGGATCCTGTGGGATCACCAGGAACATGGCGACACCAATCACCCCGGCAATAAATAGCCAATTCATCACCTTAATCGCCGAGCCGACTTTGTCTGCGAGCAGACCCACAACCGGTGCAATCAGGATAGCGAGGACATAAGCACGGATCATACCGATAATTCCGGCATGTTCGGCGGTCATCCCGTAGACATCAGACAGATAAGGAACCAGATATGAGGACCCCTGATAGAAGGAGATGGTTGCAAAGATGGAGAAAGCTGCAAACCAGACTTCCTTAACCTTCATGACAGCCAGAATATCGTGTACAGATATTTTTTCTTTGGCCTTTTTTTCTCCGGAAGCAGAATTATGGTTATCACGTGGCATGGCGAACCACATCAGAACACCCAGCGCCAGGTAGAGAAAGCCGTATGCATGTAGCACACTGCCAATCCCTTCCACTTCGGTTGCAGACATGGCGAACCATGCCACGGCAACGGCAGAGATGGCTGACCCAGCGATACCACGTCCGGACTCCAGGAAACCAAACAGTTTCCCCTGGTCACTGGCATTACCAATCAGACGGGTTGCGCGCACCATCGATACCAGGAAAAGACCATTTGCGAGGAAAGACAATATGCCGATGATGACATACTGCGTAGCCAGGCCCGGTGCTGTTGACTGCCATAATGTGGTTACGCCCACAGCCAGAAAGGTAAAAGAAATAATCAGTCGGGTATTGTTCACTTTATCGATAATCACCCCGGCAATTGAGGATGAAACAATCCCCACAAACCCCAGCCAGCTCATCAGCAGGCCTGAATCCGTGTTATTCACTCCCATGAATTCATTCCAGGGATAATAAAATACTTCCCTGAGGTACATCGATTTAAAAATGGTCCCTCCTCCGATTGCCAGAAGAATGACCATCAACCATTTTTGAAAATTGGATGTTTTCATAAACCTTCGCCTGTCCATAAATAAGAACCAAGTGTTCATGTGAGAATATAATTTTTTATACGCATGAATATTATGAAGCATCTCACAGAGTGGGTAGAAAAGATAAAAAATTATCTATTCTAATTAAATGTTATTAAAATCATGTACTTATATGTATAATAAATTATACATATGTGTGAGGCATTAATTATTTACGGTTGTAATTTTATAAAAATTATAAATTTTTATATTTTAGGCCGTAACTGTCTGACAACATATATGCTGAGTAGGGCGGAGAATAGGGGCAGGAAAGTGGATAAAATATTATCGTATTTTTCCTCCGGCAGGAGGGTTTCCTTATTAGAAGTACGAATATTTGATGCCGTGGGCTGTATCCATGTTTTTTAGCCGGGCCCGGCGACTTGAGCAGGGGTAATCACGCATGCTTTCGTTACCAGCCCCTTCGGTAAATAGATTGACGGGCACGATTTTTTGTCTGCAACATCTGTGCTACAACCGAATAGACATATTGAATCCAGGTGTTAGTATTCAATAGACAGCAGTTATGAGTATGCGTGTTTCATTTCCGGCCAGGAACGCTGATGATGACAACATTACTACCCGATTTCACAGCATTTTCGTCATTCACTTCCTTCGCGGCGCGCGTTGCCTTAACGCTTGCTCGCTCAATGGCCATTGTTTTTCATTCCTTCTTATCCCGGATGGAAACCCCCGCTGAGCGCACGCTTGGCGGACTTTGTGACACGCATGGTTAGACAACAGGGATTACGGCGGGTCGATTATGGACAAAATGAAGCGTCATCTGGTGTGGTGGGGAGCGGGGATTCTTGTGGCGGTGGCCGCGATAGCCTGGTGGATGCTGCGCCCTGCGGGAATACCGGAGGGGTTTGCCGCCAGCAATGGCAGAATTGAAGCCACCGAAGTGGATATTGCCACTAAGATTGCCGGGCGTATTGATACCATCCTCGTTTCGGAAGGGCAGTTCGTTCGTCAGGGCGAGGTGCTGGCGAAAATGGATACCCGCGTGCTGCAGGAGCAGCGGCTGGAGGCGATTGCGCAGATTAAAGAGGCCGAGAGCGCAGTTGCCGCCGCCCGCGCCTTGCTGGAGCAACGTCAGAGTGAAATGCGCGCCGCGCAGTCGGTCGTCAAACAGCGGGAAGCTGAGCTGGACTCCGTCTCTAAACGTCACGTGCGTTCCCGTTCGCTGTCGCAGCGTGGCGCGGTATCTGTACAACAGTTAGATGACGATCGCGCGGCGGCGGAAAGCGCGCGCGCCGCCCTCGAGACCGCCAAAGCGCAGGTATCTGCGGCAAAAGCGGCGATTGAGGCGGCGCGTACCAGTATTATCCAGGCGCAAACGCGCGTGGAAGCGGCGCAGGCGACCGAGCGGCGTATTGTCGCCGACATCGACGACAGCGAATTAAAAGCGCCGCGCGATGGACGCGTGCAGTACCGCGTTGCGGAGCCGGGCGAAGTGTTATCGGCTGGCGGCCGGGTGTTGAACATGGTCGATCTCAGCGATGTTTATATGACATTTTTCCTGCCGACCGAACAGGCGGGGTTGTTGAAGATCGGCGGCGAAGCGCGACTGGTGCTGGACGCCGCGCCGGATCTGCGTATTCCGGCGACGATCAGTTTTGTCGCCAGCGTGGCGCAGTTCACGCCCAAAACCGTGGAAACCCACGATGAACGGCTGAAGCTGATGTTCCGCGTCAAAGCGCGTATTCCGCCAGAGCTGCTGCGACAGCATCTGGAATATGTCAAAACCGGTTTGCCGGGAATGGCCTGGGTTCGTCTGGATGAGCGCGTGCCCTGGCCTGACGATCTGAACGTGAGGCTGTCGCAATGACGTCGCTGACGCTGGTGCCTGTTCCTCCCGTGGCGCAGCTTGAGGGGGTGAGCCAGCATTACGGAAAAACGGCCGCGCTGAACAATATCACGCTGGACATTCCCGCCCGTAGTATGGTCGGGCTGATTGGTCCGGACGGGGTGGGTAAGTCGAGCCTGCTGTCGCTGATTTCTGGCGCGCGGGTGATTGAGCAAGGGAACGTTATCGTCCTGGGCGGCGATATGCGCGATGCGAAACATCGCCGCGACGTCTGTCCGCGCATCGCCTGGATGCCGCAGGGGTTGGGGAAAAACCTTTATCACACGTTATCGGTTTATGAGAACGTCGATTTTTTTGCTCGTCTCTTTGGTCATGACAAAGCTGAACGCGAAGCGCGTATTACCGAGCTGCTGAACAGCACCGGCCTGGCGCCGTTTCGTGACCGTCCTGCCGGGAAGCTGTCCGGTGGGATGAAACAAAAGCTGGGGTTGTGCTGTGCGCTGATTCATGACCCGGAATTGCTGATTCTTGATGAGCCTACCACCGGCGTGGACCCGCTCTCCCGCGCTCAGTTCTGGGACCTAATCGACAGTATCCGCCAGCGTCAGACCAATATGAGCGTGTTGGTCGCAACGGCCTATATGGAAGAGGCGGAGCGTTTTGACTGGCTGGTGGCGATGAATGCGGGCGAGATACTGGCAACCGGCAGCGCGCAGCAACTGCGGACAAAAACCCATAGCGCGACGCTGGAGCAGGCGTTTATCGCCCTGTTGCCAGAAGCGCAGCGCCAGGCGCATAAGCCAGTGGTGATCCCGCCGTATCACGCTGAGCAGGAAGAGATTGCCATTGAGGCGAAAGATCTGACCATGCGCTTCGGTAAGTTCGTCGCGGTTGACCATGTTAATTTCCGCATTCCGCGCGGCGAGATTTTTGGCTTCCTCGGTTCAAACGGTTGCGGCAAATCGACCACCATGAAAATGCTGACCGGTCTGCTTCCCGCCAGCGAAGGCCAGGCCTGGCTATTTGGCCAGCCGGTAGACCCGAACGACATCGATACCCGTCGCCGGGTCGGGTATATGTCGCAGGCTTTTTCGCTCTATAACGAACTCACCGTGCGGCAGAATCTGGAACTTCATGCCCGCCTGTTTCATATTCCGCCAGCGGAGATCCCGGCGCGCGTCGCGCAGATGATCGAACGCTTTATGCTAACGGAGGTGGAAGATACACTCCCCGCTTCGTTGCCGCTCGGTATCCGCCAGCGTTTATCGCTGGCGGTAGCGGTGATCCATCGCCCGGAAATGCTGATTCTTGATGAGCCAACGTCCGGCGTTGATCCGGTCGCCAGGGATATGTTCTGGCAGCTTATGGTCGATCTTTCGCGTCAGGATAAGGTGACGATTTTTATCTCGACCCATTTTATGAACGAAGCGGAACGTTGCGACCGAATGTCATTGATGCACGCCGGTAAAGTGCTCGCCAGCGGTACGCCGCAGGAATTGGTGCAACAGCGGGGCGCGGCCAATCTGGAAGCGGCGTTTATTTCCTGGCTACAGGAAGCTGCGGGAGCGGCGCCTGAAACCCCAATACCGCCATCCCAGACGCCCGCCGCGTCAGGTAAACCGTCGCGGCAGGGATTGAGCTTCCGGCGTTTGTTCAGCTACAGTCGCCGCGAAGCGCTGGAGCTACGCCGCGATCCGGTACGCTCGACGCTGGCGCTGCTGGGAACGGTAATTCTGATGCTGATTATGGGCTATGGCATCAGTATGGACGTGGAGAACCTGCGTTTTGCCGTACTCGACCGCGATCAAACCGTCAGTAGTCAGGCATGGTCGCTCAATCTGGCGGGATCGCGCTATTTTATCGAACAGCCGCCGCTCGCCAGCTATGACGAGCTTGACCGGCGGATGCGTTCGGGAGAGTTGGCGGTTGCCATTGAGATCCCGCCTAATTTTGGCCGCGATATTGCTCGCGGTACGCCAGCTCAGATTGGCGTCTGGGTGGATGGCGCCATGCCCAGCCGCGCCGAGACGGTGAAGGGGTACGTTCAGGCGATGCACCAAAGCTGGCTGCAGGAGGCGGCAAGTCGTCAGCCGAACCCGGTTAAACAGACCGGGCTGCTCAACATTGAAACGCGCTATCGCTATAACCCGGATGTGAAAAGTCTGCCCGCTATCGTTCCGGCGGTCATTCCGCTGCTGCTCATGATGATCCCATCAATGCTTAGCGCCCTGAGCGTGGTGCGGGAGAAAGAGCTGGGGTCGATGATTAATCTGTACGTAACGCCGACGACGCGCAGCGAATTTTTGCTGGGTAAACAACTGCCGTATATCGCGCTGGGTATGCTGAACTTCTTGCTACTGTGCGCGCTGTCGGTCTTTGTGTTCGGCGTGCCGCTGAAAGGCAGCTTTCTCACGCTTACCCTCGCGGCGCTGCTTTACGTCATCATCGCCACCGGTCTGGGGCTGCTGATCTCCACGTTTATGAAGAGCCAAATCGCCGCTATTTTTGGGACGTCGATTATTACCCTCATTCCGGCAACACAATTTTCCGGCATGATCGATCCGGTGGCTTCGCTGGAAGGACCGGGAAGATGGATCGGCGAGATCTACCCGACCAGCCATTTTCTGACGATCGCGCGCGGGACGTTTTCCAAAGCGTTGGATCTGTCCGATCTCTGGCCGTTATTTATGCCGTTACTGATTGCCGTCCCGGTGGTGATGGGTCTGAGCATTCTGCTGCTGAAAAAACAGGAGGGGTAATGCGCGGATTACGTAATATTTATAATCTCGGCGTTAAAGAACTGCGCAGTCTGCTGGGCGACAAAGCGATGCTGTCGCTGATCGTCTTCGCCTTTACGATTTCGGTTTACTCCTCCGCTACCGTCCTGCCCGGTTCGTTGCATCTTGCCCCTATCGCCATCGCCGATATGGATCAGTCACAGTTGTCGAACCGTATTGTGAATAGTTTTTACCGCCCGTGGTTTCTGCCGCCGGAGATGATTACGGTAACGGAAATGGATGCCGGACTGGATGCCGGACGCTATACCTTTGCGGTCAATATTCCGCCGAATTTCCAGCGTGATGTGCTGGCCGGACGTCAGCCTGATATTCAGGTTAACGTCGATGCGACGCGCATGAGTCAGGCGTTTACCGGCAACAGTTATATCCAGAATATTATTAGCGGCGAGGTCAACAGCTTTGTGGCGCGCGCGCGGGGAGATAACGTTCAGCCGGTGTCGCTGGAGATTCGGATGCGCTTTAACCCGAATCTGGATCCGGCGTGGTTTGGCGGCGTGATGGCGATTATCAACAACATTACCATGCTGGCGATAGTGCTGACCGGATCGGCGCTGATCCGCGAGCGAGAACACGGCACGGTAGAGCATCTGTTGGTGATGCCGGTCACGCCCTTTGAGATCATGATGGCGAAAGTGTGGTCGATGGGGCTGGTCGTGCTGGTGGTTTCCGGTTTGTCTTTGATGTTGATGGTGAAAGGCGTACTTGGCGTACCGATTGAAGGATCGATCCCATTGTTTATGTTGGGCGTGGCGCTGAGCCTGTTCGCCACCACTTCAATTGGGATTTTTATGGGCACCATCGCCCGTTCGATGCCGCAACTGGGGTTATTAATGATTCTGGTACTGTTACCGCTACAAATGCTTTCCGGCGGTTCCACGCCGCGCGAAAGTATGCCGCAGGCGGTGCAGGATATTATGCTGACCATGCCGACGACGCATTTTGTCAGCCTTGCCCAGGCTATTCTTTATCGCGGCGCAGGTTTGAGTATCGTCTGGCCGCAGTTCCTGACCCTGCTGGCGATAGGCGGCGTGTTCTTCCTGATAGCGCTGTTACGCTTCAGAAAAACGATTGGCACAATGGCGTAAACATTATTGCCGGATGGCGGCTGCGCCTCATCCGGCCTACAAACGACAGACGTGCGAGCGTAGGCCGGGCAAGCGAAGCGCCCCCGGCGTTAGTCTTCTTTCGGCAAACACTGCAAGTGGCCGTGGCGCACGCCGCGCTGGGCGATAACATCATCGGCAAAATGCTGTACGTCGCCCATATCGCCCTTCAGAACGGCGATCTCCAGACAGTCATCGTGGTTGATATGGACGTGCAGCGTGGCGACGGATAAATCATGATGATGATGCTGGGTGGAGACGATGCGGCTGGCTAAATCCCGTTTCTCATGTTCATAAACATATGAAAGTACCGCGAAACCCTGTGTACCGTGTTCCTGGGTGGCCTCCTGCGCCAGAGCGCCGCGCAGAATATCACGGATCGCTTCGGAGCGATTGTTATAGCCGCGTCGCTGGCTCAGGCTGTCCAGCGTTTCCAGTAAATCGTCATCGAGGGTGATGGTGACACGTTGCATCTGACTTAAACCTTTTGGTATGGCGCGTCGGCGCATGGGAAGCTCCGCATTTTGTAACACACGTCCGCCGCCAGAGGGAAAAATTAATGTGTCATAACGCTTTTGTTATCGTCTGCGGCGTCAGCGTAAACGGTGTGGGGGTACAGACTGCCAGACTGAGCGTATCGAGCTGACACTGGCTGACCGACAAGGCAGAGGGCAACGTGCTGTCCACGCTGACGATTTGCCAGGCGCTGCCGCCGCGTTGTTTTACGATGGCTTCTTTACGCGTCCAGATACGCCAGAATGCCGCCAGTTGTTGCTCCGGACGTTCCGCTTCCATTTCAGCATGTTCGCCGAGGCTGAATACCGCATTTGCCAGCGAACGCCAGTTATCGCGCGGGCGGATCACTTCAATATCGCAGCCGACTTCACCTTCGTCGCTAAGCAACAGAGCAATAGTGTCGCCGCTATGGCTGAGGTTAAACCACAGCGGCGCTCCGGCGGAAAAAGCCGGTTTACCCTGTTCGCCATACACCATCTCCGGTAGCGGCGAGAGCGCACGGGAAAGCAGCACGCGCCCGGCCAGCCAGCTTGCCCGGCGAACGCCCTGCGGCGCCTGAGCGATTAACGCGTCGGGCAATTGACCTGCGCTTAATGTTGACACTTTTCCCAGAACGATCTGGTACATATCAGGACCAACGTTGCCTATGAAGAAGAGGAGATTGTAGCATCTGTCGCCTCATCCCGGTAAACGGCTTTTCGGTCGGCCTGGCCCCAGTAAGATCGCCAGTTTGCTGCCGCCTTTAGTGGTTTCCATCCAGATTTTGCAGACGCTGGTCAAAGGAACGGACAAGAGCATCCCGACCGGGCCTAATAGCCATCCCCAGACCAATAACGAAAGAAATACCACCAGCGTGGACATTCCCAGACGATGGCCCATCATGCGTGGCTCCATAATGTTGCCAATCACCATATGGACCACCAAAAAGAGCGCGCCGACCAGTACGCACTCGTAAAAACCGTTAAATAACAGCGCCTGAATCATGGGGGGAACGGCGGAAATCACCGAGCCGATATTAGGAACGTAATTGAGCAAAAAGGCCAGTACGCCCCACATTAGCGCAAACTGAATATCCATTAACGCCAGCCCCAGCCAGATAATCGCGCCCGTCCATAGACTGAGCAGCGTTTTCAGCGCCAGATAATGCGAGACGCCTTTCAGGGCGCGGTGCAGGCCGGCAATATGGATTTGTGGATTGTTTAGCGCGAAACGTAATTTATAAGGCACGTGACGCACCTCAAACAACATAAAAACCACGGTCATCACCAGCAGCACAATGCTTGCCATCGCGCCCGATACGCCGGTCATTAATGTTGTGGTGAAGAGCATGATTTTATCGGAATCCATCCCGCGGAGCATACGTTCCGGCGACATATGTAAATTCAGGAAGGGCATTAACTCCTGAAGGTGTAAGACCTTACGCGTCAGTTCCTTGCTGTATTTAGGCAGCATAGCGATAAATTCATTAAGCGATGCGGCAAGCACACCCACCAGCGCGGTAAGCACGATCAGCATGACGACCACCACGATAGTAATCGCCAGCGGTCGCTTCACGCCCCGGCGAATAAACCAGGTCACTAATGGATTAAGAACAATGGCGAAAAAGAGCGCCAGCAAGAGTTGTACAATAATATCCGCCGCGGCATGAATCCCGGCGAGAATAATAACCAGGGAGGCCAGTTTCAGCAGAATATGCATACCCGTTTTGTCGGGTTGAGCGGTTGCCATGAAGTTTTCCTTGTTGTGTTTTTTTCTAAGTGTAGCGGCTGCCCTGATACCGATAATCTGAATCTCACTACTGATTTTCACCGCGCGCCATGATAGAAAAGGAAACATGTTGTAAAAATGCGGTGATACTCATGCCCGAACCCGTCGCTGAACCGGCGCTAAACGGATTGCGCCTCAATCTGCGTATTGTCTCCATTGTGATGTTTAACTTTGCCAGCTATCTGACCATCGGCCTGCCGCTCGCCGTCTTGCCAGGCTATGTGCATGATGCGATGGGATTCAGCGCGTTCTGGGCGGGGCTTATTATCAGCCTGCAATACTTCGCCACTCTGTTAAGCCGTCCCCATGCCGGGCGGTATGCGGATGTATTAGGGCCGAAAAAAATCGTTGTCTTTGGCTTATGCGGCTGTTTTTTAAGCGGACTCGGCTACCTGCTGGCGGATATCGCCAGCGCCTGGCCGATGATCAGTTTGTTGCTACTGGGGCTGGGTCGCGTGATTTTGGGGATTGGGCAAAGTTTTGCCGGCACCGGTTCGACACTGTGGGGCGTCGGCGTCGTCGGGTCGTTGCATATTGGTCGGGTCATCTCCTGGAACGGTATCGTCACCTACGGCGCAATGGCGATGGGCGCGCCGCTGGGCGTGCTGTGTTATGCCTGGGGCGGGTTACAGGGACTGGCGCTAACGGTGATGGGCGTGGCGCTGTTGGCGGTACTGTTAGCCCTTCCACGTCCGTCGGTGAAGGCGAACAAAGGCAAGCCGCTGCCGTTTCGCGCGGTGCTGGGGCGTGTCTGGCTGTATGGTATGGCGTTGGCGCTGGCCTCGGCAGGGTTTGGCGTCATCGCGACGTTTATTACCTTATTTTATGATGCTAAAGGCTGGGATGGCGCCGCCTTTGCGCTCACGTTATTTAGCGTCGCGTTTGTCGGCACGCGTTTGCTGTTCCCTAACGGCATCAATCGTTTAGGCGGGTTGAATGTCGCCATGATCTGCTTTGGCGTGGAGATTATTGGTCTGTTACTGGTGGGAACGGCAGCCATGCCGTGGATGGCAAAAATCGGCGTTTTACTCACGGGGATGGGGTTTTCGCTGGTCTTTCCGGCGCTGGGCGTGGTGGCCGTCAAAGCCGTGCCGCCGCAGAACCAGGGCGCGGCGCTGGCGACCTATACCGTCTTTATGGATATGTCTTTGGGGGTTACCGGGCCGCTGGCGGGGCTGGTGATGACCTGGGCGGGCGTGCCGGTGATTTATCTGGCGGCGGCCGGGCTGGTAGCGATGGCGCTATTGCTGACCTGGCGCTTAAAAAAACGGCCTCCGTCTGCACTGCCGGAGGCCGCATCATCATCGTAAAGGTTACTTAATAACTAACGTATTGATGATGTTTTCAGCCGTGGTTTGCGCTTTTTGCTGATTGTCCGCAGGCAGCGTGACCTGAATCGTCAGCAATTGGTTATCCACTTTGCCCAGCACGATGGAAGAGTACGCCGTCTGGCCTTTCGCGGAGATAATGCTGTCCAGTTGTTGCAACGTATGGCCTTTGAGCTCAATAGACTTATTGGTGACCACCTGAAGCTGCGGGTCGCGGCTACGCTGTTGCTCAAGCAGGCGGTTCGCCAGCACCGGCAACGCTTCATCGGTATTATCGCCGACGATAACAATCACCGCTTTCTGGCCCGTCGGGTCAGAATAAACGTGCATATTATTCGCCTGGGTGCCCAGCTTACCGCTTTGATCGGTCATATCCGCCGGCAGTGAGAAACTGAGTTTGCCATCCATCAGGCTGATGGGCTGACCGGAGGCCTGGCTTTCTGCGGCGGCGCTTTCTGCCGACGCTTTTGTATCGTTGTTATCACAGGCCGCAAGCCCCATAACCAGCAGGCCAATACCGGCATATTTAACCAAATTGCGCATTGACTTCTTCCTTTCGATAAACGGCCATAACGGCTCATTCGCTCATCTTATCACAACTCGGAAAACGAACCTTTAACTTGCCGGTAATGGGGAAATTTCAGATTTATCTGCCAGCTTTTTCAGCAACATATTCAGTAGAACGCCGTACATCGGCAGGAAGAAAATAATGCTGATGAGCACCTTAAAGCAATAATCCACCAGCGCAATTTCCATCCAGTGCTCGGCCATAAAGGCATCGGGGCTTCGCCAGAACGCAATGAAGAAAAAGGCAAGGGTATCGCTGATATTGCCAAACAGCGTTGAAGCGGTCGGCGCCAGCCACCAGCGACGATTTTGGCGCAGGCGGTTAAACACATGGACATCAAGGATCTGTCCCAGCGCGTAGGCCATAAAGCTGGCGGCGGCGATACGGGCGACGAAAAGATTAAAGTTCGCCAGCGCGGCGAAACCTTGCCAGGCGCCCATATAGAACAGCGATGACACCACATATGACACCAGCAGCGCAGGGATCATGACGGCGAAGATAATGCGGCGCGCCAGCGGTGCGCCAAAAATACGCACGGTAAGATCGGTGGCGAGAAAAATAAAAGGAAAACTAAACGCGCCCCAGGTCGTGTGGAAACCAAAAATAGTGATGGGGAGCTGCACCAGATAGTTACTGGAAATGATCACCAGTAAATGGAATAGCGATAGCCAGAACAACGCTTTTATGCGCTGTGATTGTGTAAACGGAGTCATATTGTGACCTTTTTGTTGGATGGGGTGAGGGAACCCAATAAAGAACCGCCGCATAATACTGTTTTGCGCTGGCATTGCAATGGCTAATTTTCACGCAATCGTTAACCTGCCTGGCTTACTGACGAAGATGGGCGTAAAATATCGCCGTTTTTCTACCATTGAGACGAAGATGAGCGATCTGTTTTCCTCCCCTGACCATACGCTTGACGCCCTGGGGCTGCGTTGCCCTGAACCGGTAATGATGGTGCGCAAAACGGTGCGCAACATGCAAACTGGCGAAACATTGCTGATTATCGCCGACGATCCGGCGACGACGCGTGATATTCCGGGGTTCTGTACCTTTATGGAACACGATTTGCTGGCGCAAGAGACGGAGGGTCTGCCGTACCGCTATTTATTGCGTAAAGCGCATTAACCGCACGGCAGATAACATTCTGATTAGAAGCTTTCCCAGTTCGCCTGTTCTGCGGCGGGCTGTGGCGTTAAACCTTTGCTTAACGGCGTCGGCGACGCCTCCCGACGAGGCTGTTTCTGGATGCGGAACGCGGCGACCGCCTGACGAAGTTCGTTAGCCTGATCTTCCAGCGCCGCCGCCGCTGCTGCGGATTCCTCTACCAGCGAGGCGTTTTGCTGCGTCACGCTGTCCATTTCCGATACCGCCTGCGCCACCTGCTCAATGCCTTTGCTTTGCTCATCGGAGGCAGAGGCGATTTCGCCCATAATATCGGTTACGCGGGTCACGGCGTTGACGATCTCTTTCATGGTTTCTCCCGCTTCGCGTACCTGCGTAGAGCCGGTATCAATGCGCGACACGGAGTTTTCAATCAGCACTTTGATCTCTTTGGCGGCCTGCGCGCTACGGCTGGCTAACGTGCGTACCTCTCCGGCCACGACCGCGAATCCTCGCCCCTGTTCGCCGGCGCGGGCGGCTTCTACCGCGGCGTTCAGCGCCAGGATATTAGTCTGGAAGGCGATACCGTCAATCACGCTGGTGATGTCCACGATTTTTTCCGAGCTTTCGGCGATATCGTTCATGGTGCTCACTACGTTATCCACCACGCGTCCTCCTTTACGCGCGGTTTCTGATGCGGTTTTCGCCAGACCCGTCGCCTGTCGTGCGTTATCGGTGTTTTGCCGTACCGTGGCGGTTAACTGTTCCATGCTGGCGGCGGTCTCCTCCAGCGCCGAGGCCTGCTGTTCGGTACGGGAAGAGAGGTCGCTGCTACCGGCGGAAATTTCGCCTGCGCCAGTATAGATAGAGTCTGCGTTATCGCGCACCGCGCTGACGGTACGGATTAACGACTGCTGCATCGTTTTGAGACCGGCGGCCAGTTGGCCCATTTCACTGCGTCCTTCGGCCTCTATCTCATGGGTAAGATCGCCGTCGGCGATCGTTTGAATGTGCGCCATAATCCGTTGCAGCGGGCGGAGTAGAACGCGTTGCAGCCCCAGCCAGATAAACGTCAGCACGATGAGCACGATAAGTAGAATTATCCCCAGCGTCCATTGCATCTGGGTAAAACTGCTCTGATTCTGATCGCTGGCTAATTTTATTAATTGCGCATTTTGAGAGAGCCACTGGTCATATACCTGCTCCATGTCATCCTGCGCTTTTTGCGCGTCAAGGTTGCCATAGGCGGCGTAATTATCGGCTTTAAGATAGTGGATAGACTGCTGCAAAACGTCATACATCTGCTTAAAGCTGGCTTCGGCCTGGGCATCCAACGCCGGATCTTTGCCCGCGATCGCTTCGGAGTTCACGTAGTTGTTGAAATGTTTTTCCGCTTCGTTGAGCGACGCGCCAGCGTTGGTTAACAGCGTGTTCATGGCGTCCAGCGAGGCGGGATCGCGCTGATTTTTTAACATGCGTATCGCCACGCGGTTAATAGTGACGCGGGTTTCAATCAATGTCTGAAAACTGCCGCCCAGTTCCTGTTGTTGGTAACTCAGCGCGCTCGCATTCTGGAAATTCAGCCGATCGCTGCTGACGGCGGAATAAAACAGTATTCCTGTCACCAACAATAAGGCGCTAAATATGCCCAGCGTCGCGATAACGCCGGTGATGACTTTGATATTTTTCATAGTGCCTAACATTCCTTATTTTGTAGACGGTATGATCAATATCGGTTGGATAAAAATTAACCTTACATCAAATCACGCTATTTCTGATTAATGGTTTGATAAGTAATAGAAAATAAATAATTTTCGCGTGAATAATATGCACAAAGAAAGGAATATCGCGGGATAACCCGGCGACATGCCGCCGGGTGGGAGAAGATTAGTTTTTACGCAGCAAACGTAGCGCGTTGGCGGTCACCAATACCGTGGCTCCCGTATCCGCCAGGATTGCCAGCCATAGCCCGGTAAAACCAAGTAGCGTCGTCACCAGGAAAATGGCTTTCAGCCCCAGCGCAATGGTGATGTTCTGCCGGATATTCGCGTGGGTAGCGCGCGCCAGCGTAATCATTTGCGCTAACCCGCGCAGACGGTTATGAGTAAGGGCGGCGTCAGCCGTTTCCAGCGCGACGTCAGTACCGCTGCCCATCGCAATTCCGATACTGGCGGCTTTCATCGCGGGCGCATCATTAATGCCGTCGCCCACCATTGCCAGCGGCGCTTGTTGGTTAAGGGCGGTGACTGCCCGCACCTTGTCTTCCGGCAGTAGCCCGGCTTTAAACGCCAGATCCAGCTCGCCGGCAATCGCTGCCGCCGCCCGTGGGTTATCGCCAGTCAGAATCACGCCGTTAACGCCTAACTGATGCAGTTCGCGGATGGCGTCGCGCGCATCGTCACGCAACGTATCCTGGAGGGCGAGGACGCCAAGTACGGTCTCGTTACGTAGCACCAGAACCACCGTCTGCCCGGCGTTTTCCAGTTCGCTAATTTGCCCGGCAAACGCTGCCGCAGGCTGTTTTCCCGCCGCGCAAATCAGAATACGTTCGCCGTTAACCTGCGCTTCAATCCCGGTGCCGGCCAGCGTTCGCTGCGATTCCGCCGTCGGGATCGCCAGATCGCGTGTCTGCGCTTCGCGGACAATAGCCTGCGCCAGCGGGTGCGTAGCGCCTTGTTCTACGGCTGCCGCCAGCGCCAACAGTTCAGCTTCGCTGATACCGCTTGCCGGATGAATCGCCGTCACCCGTGGTTTACCGATGGTCAACGTACCGGTTTTATCAAAGGCGACCTGCGTGATACGGCCCAGTTGCTCCAGCGCTGCGCCGCCTTTAATCAATGCGCCGCGCCGTGCCGCCGCCGCCAGCCCGGAGGTAATGGCCGCGGGCGTGGAGATCACCAGCGCGCACGGGCAACCGATTAATAGCAGCGTCAGCCCTTTATAAATCCACTCCTGCCAGCCGCCATCGAACATCAGCGGCGGAATAAGCGTCACCAGCAGCGCGATGACCATAATGACTGGCGTATAGATGCGACTGAAACGATCAATAAACCGCTCAATGGGCGCACGGCGCTCTTCCGCCTCTTCAATCAGCGTCAGGATACGGTCAATCGCGCTGGCGCCAGGTTCAGATAGCACCTCCAGGGTGACGAGACGGTCAACGCTGGTCGCGCCTGCCGGGACTTTGTCGCCCGTTGCGCGCTCCACAGGGATAGACTCGCCGGTGAGCGCGCTTTCATCAAAGCTGGCGAAACCGGAAACCAGTTTACCGTCGGCGGGTAAACGCCCCCCGGCGGCGACTTCGATAATATCGCCCGGTCGCAGGGTATTAATAGCGACCTCTTCCCGTACGCCGTCGCGCAGACGGGTCGCCGTTTCCGGTTTAAGCGCCATTAACGCGCTGACGCCTTTACGGGCGCGGCTGGCGGCCCATCCTTCCAGGCGCTCGCCGATGAGGAACAGCAGCAATACCATTGCCGCCTCCGCCGTTGCGCCAATAAACAGCGCGCCAATGGCGGCGACGCTCATCAGCGTTTCAATAGCGAACCAACTGCCGCTTTTCATCAGCCGCAGCGCCTGGCGGGCAATAGGATACAGACCGACCAGGGCGGTGGCGATAAAGGCCAGTTGGCCGAACGGGTGGTTAAATTGCTCCAGCCCCCAGCTTATCGCCATCATAATGATCAGCGTAATAAGCGGCAGGTTCTCTTTAAGACGAGATTCAGGCGCGGCGTCGCGAGAATCTTCGCTACGCAAGGTATAACCCGCCTTCTGTACGGCGCGTTCAATTTGCGCGCGGAGGTCGGCGTCGGCATCGACCACTAACTTTTCGGTGGCGAACAGCACTTGCGCCTGGTTGACGCCGCGAATTTGGCGTACCGCATTCTCCACTTTTCGGGCGCAGGCGGCGCAGTCCATGCCGGAGATTTTCCAGGTATAGCGCGTGCCTGCCACGGCAGTAGAAACAGGCGCGCTGGACGCGCAATGTTCTTCGCAGCAGCAGCTATCGGCCTTCTGTATTGCCGGGGCTAATCTGAAGGAGGTAAAGGGCGGGACTTTTTTGCCATCGGTATCAGGGGTCGACATAACGTCCTCCGGTTGATGATAATTTTCTCATTAACCGGAGGATACACTCTGGAGTCGACTCCAGAGTCAAGCGCTATTATTTACAGGTACAGCGAGCGAACAATCAGGAAGTGTCCTGCAAAGTAGCAGGCGGCGGCAATCGCGTTATCCGCCCGGAAACGGCGGCGGTAATGGCTACCCAGCCAGACGATATTGCCGATGAACAGCAGCGTCGCGCCGGTAAAGGCCGAAAGGGCTGGCGCCGTTGGGCGGAAGAACCACAGTTCGCCCGCCAGCCAGACCATGACCAGCGTCATGGCGATAAAAGTACATACCGGCCAGCGTAGCTCCTCCAGTCGCGTCCAGATAACGGCGATAAGCAACGCGCCGACTATTAGTAACGCCAGCGGCAGCGGCCAGAAGAACGACAACGTCATTTGGCTGGCAAAGTAAATGGTGTAGAGCAGATGCGATAAGAAAAATGCCCCGACGGCGTACAGCAGGCGTTGACGCGGTAAGAGCGTTAACGCATCGCCGACCAGCGAGGCGCACAGTCCGGCCAACACAAGATAACTGATGGCGTCAAACATCGGCGCTTGCCAGGCCAGTAACAGCAACAGTAATAACGTGACGGGCTTAAAAACCCAGCGTTGCCAGGCTGGCCCGCGATAGGAGGCGTCCACATACAGCCATGCGGACAGGCAGACAGCGATAAACGACCAAAGCATCTTAATTCCTTGAATTCGTTATTTTTTCGCAAACGGTATGCTTGCGGCTCTATTATTCAGTGTAGAGGCCGTGACGGTCAGATGACAACACTATAACGGGCAGGGTATGCTTATTTCCGCATTTTCTGACAGGTTAACATTATGAGTAAGCCACCGATTTTCTTCATTATAATCATCGCATTAATCGTAGTTGCCGCGTCGTTTCGCTTCGTTCAGCAACGGCGGGAAAAAGCCGCTAATGAGGCGGCGCCGTTACAGCAAAAGCTGGTCGTGGTCAGCAGTAAACGGGAGAGGCCGGTTAACGACCGACGCTCTCGCCAGCAGGAAGTGAGCCCGGCGGGAACCAGTATGCGCTATGAGGTCAGTTTTAAGCCGCTCAATGGCGGTCTGGAAAAAACGTTCCGTTTACAAGCGCAGCAGTACCACGCTTTGACGGTGGGCGATCAAGGTACGCTGAGCTATAAGGGAACTCGGTTCGTCGGGTTTGTTAGCCGTACCCCGGATAACGAATAAACCGTCATCCGGCAGCAAACGTTATTTTTTGTTCTTAAACTTCTTCTGCCAGACCAGCAGCTCAAACACGCCGAACAGGAAAATGCGGATTTTCTCTCCCCTCGTCATCTGCGGACCCGCTTTCGGTATCGTTGATTTCAGCAACGCCAGTTGCATACCGTGCATCAGCGCCATGAACACCAACGCCACGTTGACGAAGATATTGAGCGGGCGCGGGAAGGGATGCACCAGATTAAGAATCAAAAATGCCCACACGAAGAGCATTAATAAGCGGCCCAGATTAATCAACATCATTTTCTCCTTGCGCGTCGCGCTGATACAGACGATAAGCGACCTGTCCGGCCACCTTTTCTCGATACAATGCCCAGTTCGCCGGAACGGGCGGCAGACCGTTTTCCACCTCGCTTTCTACGTAGATTAGCGCGTCGTCGGCCAGCCATCCCTGGGTTTCCAGCAATTGTAACGTTTCTTCCAGCAGCCCTTTACGAAACGGCGGGTCGACAAAGACGACGTGATGCGGCGTTCCCGGCTGGCTGAGGAAGGCCAGAGTATTGGTATTGACGACGCGAGCATTGTTGGCTTTCAGTGTCGCCAGATTTTTTTGCAACTGCTGCGATACGGCGCGATCCATTTCCAGTAACGTTGCCTGGGCCGCATAACGCGATAGCGCCTCCAGACCCAGCGCGCCGCTGCCGGCAAAGCAATCCAGACAGTGGGCGTCTACCATTACCGGAGCCAGCCAGTTAAATAACGTTTCGCGCACGCGATCGGTGGTGGGACGCAGACCCGGGCTGTCCGGAACCGGTAATTTACGGCCACGCCATTGCCCGCCAATAATGCGGATTTGGCCGCTGCCAGAGTGAGTCGGTTTTTTCATTTCTCTTGCTCGAACCGCCTGTTGCAAGTTATTCCAGGCGGTGATGTGAATTAAGTTAAGTGATAGACTATTTCATCATTTTTTTAGCTTCCATGTATATAGCGCCGCGAGGGGTGTAGTCGCAGATGGCAAAACAGAAAAAACGTGGCTTCTTTTCCTGGTTGGGCTTCGGTGATAAAGAGCAGAAGCAGGAACAGACCGAAGAACAGCAGATTGTTGAGGAACAACGACCGGTTGAGCCCCCTGTTGAAACGGCGGCAGACGTAGACGCGCAAACGCCCGCGCACAGCAAAGCAGAAACCGAAGCCTTTGCGGAAGAGGTGGTGGACGTTACTGAGAAAGTTCAGGAGAGCGAAAAACCGCAGCCGGTAGAGCCGGAGCCCGCGGCGGCCATTGAGATGGCAGCGCCGCAGATCGCGGTGGAACGCGAGGAATTGCCGCTGCCGGAAGAGGTCAAAGACGAGGCTATCTCGCCGGAAGAGTGGCAGGCCGAAGCGGAAACCGTAGAGGTCATTGCCGCGGTAGAAGAAGAGGGCGAAAACGCGGCGAAATTCACCGACGAAGAGCTGGAAGCGCAGGCGCTGGCCGCTCAGGCGGCGGAAGAGGCGGTGATGGTTGTTCCGCCGGCGGAAGAAGACGCGCCGGTGGAAGCGATCGTTCAGGAGCAGGAAAAACCGACTAAAGAAGGTTTCTTTGCCCGCCTGAAACGCAGTCTGCTGAAAACCAAAGAAAATCTCGGTTCCGGATTTATCAGTCTGTTCCGCGGCAAGAAAATCGACGATGATTTGTTCGAGGAGCTGGAAGAGCAGTTGCTCATCGCTGATGTCGGGGTGGAAACCACGCGTAAGATTATCGCTAATCTGACGGAAGGCGCCAGCCGCAAACAGCTTAAAGATGCCGAGGCGCTGTATGGTCTGTTGAAAGACGAGATGGGCGAGATTCTGGCGAAGGTAGACGAACCGCTTAATATTGAAGGTAAAACGCCTTTTGTTATTCTGATGGTTGGCGTGAACGGCGTGGGTAAAACCACTACTATCGGTAAACTGGCGCGTCAGTTTGAGCAGCAGGGTAAATCAGTGATGCTGGCGGCGGGGGATACTTTCCGCGCGGCGGCGGTCGAACAGCTACAGGTCTGGGGACAGCGTAACAACATTCCGGTTATCGCCCAGCATACCGGCGCGGACTCCGCCTCGGTGATTTTTGACGCTATCCAGGCCGCGAAGGCGCGTAATGTGGATGTGTTAATTGCCGATACGGCAGGGCGTCTGCAGAACAAGTCGCACCTGATGGAAGAGCTGAAAAAAATCGTTCGTGTCATGAAAAAGCTGGACGAAGAAGCGCCACATGAAGTTATGCTGACCATTGACGCCAGCACCGGACAGAACGCGGTAAGCCAGGCCAAACTGTTCCATGAAGCGGTAGGCTTAACCGGTATTACCCTGACCAAGCTGGACGGTACGGCGAAAGGCGGGGTGATTTTCTCGGTAGCCGACCAGTTTGGCATTCCTATCCGTTACATTGGCGTGGGCGAACGTATCGAGGATTTGCGTCCGTTTAAGGCGGACGATTTTATTGAGGCACTTTTTGCCCGAGAGGATTAACAATGATTCGCTTTGAACATGTCAGCAAGGCCTATCTCGGCGGGAGACAAGCGCTGCAGGGAGTGACATTCCATATGCGGCCAGGCGAGATGGCGTTTCTGACCGGCCACTCCGGCGCGGGGAAAAGTACCCTGCTGAAGCTAATCTGTGGGATTGAGCGGCCCAGCGCCGGCAAAATCTTCTTCAGCGGGCATGATATTACGCGCCTGAAAAACCGCGAAGTGCCGTTTTTGCGCCGCCAGATTGGGATGATTTTCCAGGATCACCATCTGCTGATGGATCGCACGGTCTATGACAATGTGGCGATACCGTTAATCATTGCCGGTGCCAGCGGCGATGATATCCGTCGTCGTGTGTCGGCGGCGCTGGATAAGGTTGGACTACTGGACAAAGCGAGAAACTTCCCGATTCAACTCTCCGGAGGCGAACAACAGCGCGTGGGCATCGCCCGCGCGGTGGTCAATAAGCCAGCGGTATTGCTGGCGGATGAACCGACCGGGAACCTGGACGACGCGTTGTCGGAAGGGATTTTACGTCTGTTTGAAGAGTTTAACCGCGTAGGGGTGACGGTACTGATGGCGACGCACGATATTGGACTTATCTCCCGTCGTTCCTATAGGCAGCTCGTCCTGAGCGATGGACATCTGCATGGAGGCCTGGCCAATGAATAGGCGCGACGCGATTAACCAAATCAGGCAGTTCGGCGGACGGCTGGATCGACTGCGTAAGTCTCGCGGCGGAACAGGCGGCGGGCGCAACGCGCCAGGACGCCAGAAGCCGACGCCGAAACCGAACTCACGTAAAACAAATGTCTTTAATGAACAGGTGCGCTATGCCTGGCACGGCGCGCTGCAGGATCTGAAAAGCAAACCGCTGGCGACGTTTCTGACGGTGATGGTGATCGCCATCTCCCTGACGCTGCCCAGCGTCTGTTACATGGTCTATAAGAACGTCAACCAGGCGGCGACTCAGTATTATCCGTCGCCGCAGATCACCGTTTATCTGCAAAAAACGCTGGATGATGACGCGGCGGCACGGGTTGTTGGGCAGCTTCAGGCCGAGCAGGGCGTTGAGAAGGTCAACTACCTGTCCCGTGAGGACGCGCTGGGAGAATTCCGCAACTGGTCGGGTTTTGGCGGCGCGCTGGACATGCTGGAAGAGAACCCGCTGCCGGCGGTGGCGGTGGTGATCCCCAAGCTGGACTTCCAGAGTACCGCCTCGCTTAATACGCTGCGCGACCGTATCTCGCAGATTAACGGCATTGACGAGGTCCGCATGGATGATAGCTGGTTTGCGCGCCTGGCGGCGCTCACCGGGCTGGTGGGCCGCGTGTCGGCGATGATCGGCGTGCTGATGGTCGCGGCGGTCTTCCTCGTTATCGGCAACAGCGTGCGCCTGAGCATTTTTGCCCGTCGCGACACCATTAACGTGCAAAAGCTGATTGGCGCGACCGATGGCTTTATCCTGCGTCCGTTCCTCTACGGCGGCGCGTTGCTCGGTTTTTCCGGCGCGTTTCTTTCACTGATATTGTCTGAAATTTTGGTGATGCGTTTATCATCGGCGGTGACTGAAGTGGCGCAGGTCTTCGGCACGAAGTTTGATCTCAACGGTTTATCGTTCGATGAGTGCCTGTTGCTGCTGCTGGTCTGTTCCATGATTGGCTGGATCGCCGCCTGGCTGGCCACGGTGCAACATTTACGTCACTTTACTCCCGATTGATAAAATCGTGGTATAATCTTTCCCTGCAATGGGCTTCCGTTCGCAGGGAAAGAGTCCCTGTTGTCTCTTCCCCGCGCGTCATCTTTATGTCACAAGATTTGTGCAAATTATGCACAGTGTTACATTGAACTTGTGGATAAAATCACTGTCTGATAAAAGAGTGGGTGATATTCTCGTTGCTCATCGGCTTTGGCACGGTTGTTGCTCGCCGACGGTGCCAGGCAATACTGATTGAGAGGATTTGAATGACCAAAGAAATGCAAAATTTAGCTTTAGCCCCTGTTGGCAACCTGGAATCTTATATCCGGGCGGCGAACGCGTGGCCGATGTTATCGGCTGACGAGGAGCGGGCATTGGCTGAAAGGCTGCATTACCAGGGCGATCTGGAAGCAGCTAAAACGCTGATCCTGTCTCACCTGCGCTTTGTTGTTCATATTGCTCGTAACTATGCGGGCTATGGTCTGCCGCAGGCGGATTTGATCCAGGAAGGCAACATCGGCCTGATGAAAGCCGTACGTCGTTTTAACCCGGAAGTAGGCGTGCGCCTGGTTTCTTTCGCCGTACACTGGATTAAAGCAGAAATTCACGAATACGTGCTGCGTAACTGGCGTATCGTTAAAGTCGCAACCACGAAAGCGCAGCGTAAGCTGTTCTTTAATCTGCGTAAAACCAAGCAGCGTCTGGGCTGGTTTAATCAGGATGAGGTTGAAATGGTGGCGCGCGAACTGGGTGTTTCCAGTAAAGACGTGCGTGAGATGGAGTCGCGTATGGCGGCGCAGGACATGACGTTTGACATGTCTTCGGACGATGAGTCCGACAGCCAGCCAATGGCGCCGGTGCTGTATCTGCAGGATAAATCGTCTAACTTTGCCGACGGCATTGAAGACGATAACTGGGAAGAGCAGGCCGCTAACCGACTGACCGACGCGATGCAGGGGCTCGACGAGCGTAGCCAGGATATTATCCGCGCTCGCTGGCTGGACGAAGACAATAAGTCTACGTTGCAGGAGCTGGCCGATCGTTACGGCGTCTCCGCTGAGCGTGTGCGCCAGCTTGAAAAGAACGCCATGAAAAAGCTTCGCGCTGCGATCGAAGCGTAATCTTCGCGAATTGCCAATGAACCCTCGAATGTGAATTCGGGGGTTTTGTTTTTTGTAGGCCGGATAAGGCGTTTACGCTGCCATCCGGCAACACGTTTGCCCGATGGCGCTTCGCTTATCGGGCCTACGGGCCCTTCCTCTCCCCCACCGACACAAATCTGTTATCTGAATGTAAATTTAGCTATTCCAAAATAATAAAAATCGGGTATGTTTTAGCAGAGTATGCTGCTAAAGCACGGGTAGCTAGCCAATAATCGAAATAAAGTGCTGAACAATAACGCCACAACACACGTAACAACCAGAATAATGGGGATTATCAGGATGAATATGAAGGGTAAAACGTTATTGGCAGGATGTATCGCCCTGTCATTAAGCCATATGGCATTCGCAGAGGACATTAAAGTCGCGGTTGTCGGCGCGATGTCCGGTCCGGTAGCGCAGTATGGCGATCAGGAGTTTACCGGTGCGGAACAGGCAATTGCCGATATCAATGCGAAAGGCGGTATTAAAGGCGATAAGCTCGTCGCGGTGAAATATGACGACGCCTGTGACCCGAAACAGGCGGTAGCTGTCGCTAACAAAGTGGTGAACGACGGCATCAAGTATGTTATCGGTCACTTATGCTCCTCTTCCACACAGCCAGCGTCTGATATCTACGAAGACGAAGGTATCCTGATGATAACCCCGGCGGCGACCGCGCCGGAGCTGACCGCACGCGGCTATAACCTGATTTTGCGCACGACCGGCCTGGACTCTGACCAGGGGCCAACGGCGGCAAAGTATATTCTGGAGAAGGTAAAACCGCAGCGCATCGCGATTATCCACGATAAGCAGCAGTACGGCGAAGGGCTGGCGCGCGCGGTGCAGGACGGTCTGAAGAAAGGCAGCGTTAATGTCGTATTCTTTGACGGTATCACCGCCGGCGAAAAAGATTTCTCCACTCTGGTAGCGCGCCTGAAGAAAGAGAATATCGACTTTGTCTACTACGGCGGTTATCACCCGGAAATGGGGCAGATCCTGCGCCAGTCACGCGCCGCAGGGCTGAAAACCCAGTTTATGGGGCCGGAAGGGGTGGCGAACGTGTCGCTGTCTAACATCGCCGGAGAGTCGGCGGAAGGCTTACTGGTCACCAAACCGAAGAACTACGATCAGGTGCCAGCGAACAAACCGATTGTGGATGCCATCAAAGCCAAGAAACAAGATCCTAGCGGCGCATTCGTGTGGACCACCTACGCCGCGCTGCAATCGTTGCAGGCGGGCCTGAACCAGTCTGACGATCCGGCGGAAATCGCCAAATACCTGAAAGGCGCCACGGTCGACACCGTAATGGGACCGCTGTCGTGGGATGAGAAGGGCGATCTGAAAGGATTTGAGTTCGGCGTGTTTGACTGGCATGCGAATGGTACGGCGACCGACGCGAAGTAATTGAGTGCCGGGTGGCGGCTTCGCCTTACCCGGCCTACATACCTGGAAAATTGCGAGGTGGTTTTTTATTTTTTGCTCCCGGCATGTAGGCCGGATAAGCGTCAGCGCCATCCGGCTTTCTTTTAGCGCTTCTCCCAGCCGTCATGCTGGGCGGTAAAGCCTAACGCCTGCATAAACGCGGCCATCACGCTACGGTCTTCAACACCGACATCTGCCATCCACCACGACGAGACGTTGGGATTATCGCGGATGACTTCTTCTACCAGGTATTGTCCGACGCCGCGACGACGGGTGATTTCACGCACGCGTAAGGAATCCAGCGCGCCCTGCGTTCCGCTCAGCGTCACTCTTACGGCGCCCAACAAACGCTCGTTAAACCGCGCGGCATAAATCCGGTGCGTTTCATCTACGCTTAATGAGGAGGCGGAATATTCCGGCCAGATTTTGCCCAGATCGATCTGATCCTGAGCGCTAAAGTGTTCTAAACGAAGAATGGTCAGCTTCATCGACGGCTTGTCCCGATTTCAAAAGATGCGATCAGTGTACCGAAACAGGCAGGCCAGATGCTTTCTCTTTTTTGTGTCATTTACCAGGTTATTAATTTTTTAACAACGATAATTACAGTTTGAAGCATTAGAGAATGGAAAACAGGCAGCATAATTCCCTGAATGCTAGTGAATTATTCCGCTTAATATGCCGTTATTTTATGCTGACAAGCGTGCTTTTTTTTGTTTATCTATAGCGAAAAGCAGAATATTATCTTTTCTTAATAGACTGAAAAATAGAGATTTTAATCTTATTATGCTTTAAATGCTGCGCTAACTCATTAATGAGTCAGTAAAAAGCGCACCATTTATAAAAAGTACAGTCTGCTTTTTAACCAGCAAAAAACAAAACATATAACATCACGAATGGGGATACAGGCACATGAAACGGAAAGCGAAAACGATAATCGCAGGGATTGTTGCATTAGCAGTCTCGCAGGGGGCAATGGCAGATGATATTAAAGTCGCCATAGTCGGGGCGATGTCCGGCCCGGTAGCGCAATGGGGCGATATGGAATTTAACGGCGCGCGTCAGGCCATTAAAGACATCAACGCTAAAGGCGGTATTAAAGGCGATAAGCTGGTCGGCGTAGAGTACGATGATGCCTGCGATCCAAAACAGGCGGTGGCGGTGGCCAACAAAATCGTTAACGACGGTATTCAGTACGTTATTGGTCACTTGTGTTCTTCTTCTACTCAGCCAGCATCCGATATCTATGAAGATGAAGGTATTCTGATGATCTCCCCGGGGGCGACTAACCCGGAGCTGACCCAGCGCGGCTATCAGTACATTATGCGTACCGCCGGCCTGGACTCCTCCCAGGGGCCAACGGCCGCAAAATACATCCTGGAAACGGTGAAACCGCAGCGCATCGCTATCATTCACGATAAACAGCAATACGGCGAAGGACTGGCGCGCTCCGTGCAGGATGGCCTGAAGCAGGGCAATGCCAATATTGTCTTTTTTGATGGTATTACCGCCGGTGAAAAAGATTTCTCCGCCCTGATTGCTCGCTTGCAAAAAGAGAATATCGACTTTGTGTATTACGGCGGCTACTACCCGGAAATGGGGCAGATGCTGCGCCAGGCGCGGGCTAATGGCCTGAAAACGCAATTTATGGGGCCGGAAGGCGTGGGTAACGCGTCGCTGTCCAATATTGCGGGCGGTGCGGCGGAAGGCATGTTGGTGACGATGCCAAAACGTTATGACCAGGACCCGGCGAATAAAGCGATTGTCGAGGCGCTGAAAGCCGACAAGAAAGATCCCAGCGGTCCGTATGTCTGGATCACCTACGCCGCCGTCCAGTCGCTGGCGACCGCAATGACGCGTAGCGCCAGCCATGCTCCGCTGGATCTGGTGAAAGATCTTAAAGCGAACGGGGCTGATACCGTTATTGGGCCGCTGAAATGGGATGAAAAAGGCGATCTTAAGGGATTTGAATTTGGCGTCTTCCAGTGGCACGCCGACGGCTCGTCAACCGTCGCGAAGTAATGCCAGAAGATAAGTTATCCCACCGCCCGCACGCCGGGCGGGTTAAAAAAGGTTACCTTATGTCCGAGCAGTTTCTCTATTTCTTGCAGCAGATGTTTAACGGCGTCACGCTGGGGAGCACCTACGCGCTGATTGCTATCGGTTATACGATGGTGTACGGCATTATCGGCATGATCAACTTCGCTCATGGCGAGGTGTATATGATCGGCAGCTACGTCTCTTTTATGATCATCGCCGCGCTAATGATGATGGGAATAGACACCAGTTGGCTCCTGGTGGCCGCCGGATTTATCGGCGCGATTATTATTGCCAGCGCCTACGGCTGGAGTATCGAGCGAGTCGCTTACCGGCCTGTGCGCAATTCCAAGCGCCTGATCGCCCTGATTTCCGCCATCGGGATGTCCATCTTTCTGCAAAACTACGTCAGCCTGACGGAAGGTTCGCGCGACGTGGCGTTACCCAGCCTGTTTAACGGCCAGTGGATTGTGGGCAGCAGCGAAAACTTTGCCGCGTCCATCACCACCATGCAGGCGGTTATCTGGATAGTCACCTTTCTGGCTATGCTGGCGCTCACCATTTTCATTCGCTACTCCCGGATGGGCCGCGCCTGCCGCGCCTGCGCGGAGGATCTGAAAATGGCCAGCCTGCTCGGCATTAATACCGACCGCGTCATTGCGCTAACGTTTGTTATCGGCGCGGCAATGGCGGCGGTGGCGGGCGTGCTGCTCGGCCAGTTCTATGGCGTGATTAACCCCTACATCGGTTTTATGGCCGGGATGAAAGCGTTCACCGCGGCGGTGCTGGGCGGGATTGGCAGCATTCCGGGCGCGATGATCGGCGGTCTGATTTTGGGCGTTGCCGAAGCGCTCTCGTCTGCATATTTAAGTACCGAATATAAAGATGTCGTGTCGTTCGCTCTGCTGATTCTGGTACTGCTGGTGATGCCGACCGGTATCCTGGGGCGTCCGGAGGTAGAGAAAGTATGAAACCGATGCATATTGCGATGGCGCTATTCTCTGCGGCGATGTTCTTCGTTCTGGCTGGCGTCTTCATGGGCGTACAACTGGAGCTGGACGGCACCAAACTGGTAGTGGATACCGCCGCCGACATTCGCTGGCAGTGGATCTTTATCGGTACGGCAGTGGTTTTTTTCTTTCAGTTGCTGCGTCCGATGTTCCAGAAAGCGGTGAAGCACGTCTCCGGACCGAAGTTTATTCTGCCGGCGATCGATGGCTCTACCGTTAAGCAAAAGCTGTTTCTGATGGCGCTGCTGGTTATCGCCGTGGCGTGGCCGTTTATGGTGTCGCGCGGTAGCGTCGATATCGCCACTATGACCATGATTTATATCATCCTCGGTCTGGGGCTGAACGTGGTGGTGGGGCTGTCCGGCCTGCTGGTATTGGGCTACGGCGGCTTTTACGCCATCGGCGCTTATACCTTTGCGCTGCTCAACCACTATTACGGTTTGGGTTTCTGGACCTGCCTGCCGCTGGCGGGACTGGTCTCCGCCGCCGCTGGTTTCCTGCTCGGCTTCCCGGTACTGCGTCTGCGCGGCGACTATCTGGCGATTGTGACGCTCGGCTTCGGCGAAATCGTCCGTATCCTGCTGCTCAACAACACTGAAATTACCGGCGGCCCGAACGGCATCAGTCAGATCCCCAAACCGACGCTGTTTGGTCTGGAGTTTAGCCGCAACACCCGCGAAGGCGGCTGGGATACCTTCAGCAATTTCTTTGGCGTGAAGTACGACCCATCCGACCGGGTCATTTTCCTCTATCTGGTGGCCCTGTTGCTGGTGGTCCTGTCGCTGTTTGTCATTAACCGCCTGCTGCGTATGCCGCTGGGCCGGGCGTGGGAAGCGTTGCGTGAAGATGAGATCGCCTGTCGCTCATTAGGTTTAAGCCCGACGCGCATCAAGCTGACCGCTTTTACTATCAGCGCCGCGTTTGCCGGTTTCGCCGGGACGTTGTTTGCCGCCCGCCAGGGCTTTGTCAGCCCGGAATCCTTCACCTTCGCCGAATCCGCCTTCGTGCTGGCGATTGTGGTGCTGGGCGGAATGGGCTCGCAGTTTGCGGTGATCCTGGCGGCGGTTCTGCTGGTGGTGTCGCGCGAGTTGATGCGCGATTTCAACGAATACAGCATGTTGATGCTCGGCGGTTTGATGGTGTTGATGATGATCTGGCGCCCGCAGGGATTGCTGCCGATGACGCGTCCGCAGTTGAAGCTGAAAAGTGGTCAGGCGAAAGGAGAGCAGGCATGAGTCAGCCATTATTAGCGGTTAACGGCCTGATGATGCGCTTTGGCGGTTTGCTGGCGGTCAACAATGTATCGCTGGAATTGCGTGAGCGGGAAATTGTGTCGCTGATTGGCCCTAACGGCGCGGGTAAAACGACGGTGTTTAACTGCCTGACCGGTTTTTATAAGCCGACAGGCGGTACGATCACGTTGCGCGAGCGGCATCTGGAAGGATTGCCGGGCCAGCAGATCGCCCGCATGGGCGTGGTACGTACTTTCCAGCATGTTCGCCTGTTTCGCGAAATGACGGTGATTGAAAACCTGCTGGTGGCGCAGCACCAGCAACTGAAAACGGGCCTCTTTTCCGGCCTGTTGAAAACGCCCGCTTTCCGCCGCGCGCAAAGCGAAGCGCTGGACCGCGCGGCGACCTGGCTTGAGCGCATTGGCCTGCTGGAACATGCCAACCGCCAGGCCAGTAATCTGGCCTACGGCGACCAGCGCCGGCTGGAGATTGCCCGCTGCATGGTGACCCAGCCGGAAATCCTGATGCTCGACGAACCGGCCGCCGGCCTCAACCCGAAAGAGACCAAAGAGCTGGACGAGCTGATTGCCGAACTGCGTAATCATCACAACACCACCATTCTTCTGATTGAGCACGATATGAAGCTGGTGATGGGCATTTCCGACCGTATCTACGTGGTGAACCAGGGCACGCCGTTGGCTAACGGCACGCCGGAAGAGATCCGCAACAACCCGGATGTTATCCGCGCGTATCTGGGTGAGGCATAATATGGATAAAGTGATGTTATCATTCGACAAAGTCAGCGCCCACTACGGCAAGATTCAGGCGCTGCACGAGGTCAGTCTGCACATTAATCAGGGTGAAATCGTGACGCTCATCGGGGCGAACGGCGCGGGTAAAACCACGCTGCTTGGCACGCTGTGCGGCGACCCGCGCGCTACCAGCGGGCGGATTGTCTTTGATGATAAAGACATTACCGACTGGCAGACGGCGAAAATCATGCGTGAAGCGGTGGCGATAGTGCCGGAAGGGCGGCGCGTCTTCTCGCGGATGACGGTGGAAGAGAATCTGGCGATGGGCGGTTTTTTTGCCGAGCGCGATCGGTTTCAGGAGCGTATCAAATGGGTGTACGAGCTGTTTCCGCGCCTGCATGAACGCCGTATCCAGCGAGCGGGCACCATGTCCGGCGGTGAACAGCAGATGCTGGCGATTGGCCGCGCGCTGATGAGCCAGCCGAGGCTATTGCTGCTGGATGAACCGTCGCTGGGGCTGGCGCCGATCATCATCCAGCAGATCTTCGACACCATTGAGCAGTTGCGCGAGCAGGGTATGACCATCTTCCTTGTCGAGCAGAACGCCAACCAGGCGCTGAAGCTCGCCGACCGCGGTTATGTGCTGGAAAACGGCCACGTGGTGCTATCCGATACCGGTGATGCGCTGCTGGCGAACGAAGCGGTGCGCAGCGCCTATCTGGGCGGTTAGACTGTGCCAGGGGGGAAGCGCGTGCGCCGCCCCCGGTAACGGCAAGCGGTAAAATTTTTCAAAAGAGCCTGATGGCTCTTTTTTTGTACATGTTTGTTGTACAATAAACATGTACAACTGGGGAGGTGTTTATGCGTACGGTTAACTATAGCGAAGCGCGGCAAAATCTGGCCGAAGTCCTGGAAAGCGCGGTGACGGGGGGCCCTGTCACCATCACGCGTCGTGGGCATAAGTCCGCAGTGATCATCAGCGCCGAGGAGTTTGAGCGTTATCAGACGGCGCGAATGGATGATGAGTTTGCTGCCATTATGGCGGTTCATGGCAATGAGCTCAGGGATCTGGCGGATAAATGACCCTACAACTTATCTCAGCGGAAGAGATAATTCAGTTTCACGACAGGCTTCTCCGCGTTACGCCTGGTGTAACAGGCATGCCTGATCCTGGGCGCGCGGAAGCGCTAATGTACCGGGTACTCAATCAAATCGAATATGAAGGGGTGACCGACGTGTGGCTGCTGGCGGCAATGCATTTGCTCGCTATATCCCGTGGGCATATCTTCAATGATGGTAACAAACGTACCGCCTTATTTATTACGCTGCTATTTTTAAAGCGTAACGGGATCTCACTCGCTGCGAATCCGGATTTTGTCGATATGACAGTCGATGCGGCGGCAGGGCGGCTTACGCTGGAGCAAATTGCCGTTCGCTTACGTGCCTGAGACGTTAATCCCGGCGACGCTCCGTCTGGTTGGGTTACGGCGTGTGCGCCACCCCCGAGAATAACGTCGTACCTATTCGTGCCGTAGCTCCCACTTTTCTTTTCCGGCGCTTTCACTGCCTTGCCATCTCTCTGTCGCCTTACTATCTTTTTTTTGTAATAAAAAAGTTATTTTTCTGTCATTCGAGCATGTCATGTTACCCCCGCGAACATAAAACGCGTGATATCGCGCATCCCGGCACAAAAAGAGAGATAACCGATGATATCGTTACGACATACAGCTTTAGGACTGGCGCTGAGTCTGGCATTTACGGGTCAGGCGTTGGCCGTCACCACTATTCCATTCTGGCATTCAATGGAAGGGGAGTTAGGCAAAGAAGTTGATTCACTGGCGCAACGTTTCAACCAGGCCAATCCGGATTACAAAATCGTTCCGGTCTATAAGGGGAACTATGAACAGAACCTGAGCGCCGGGATCGCGGCATTCCGTACCGGCAACGCGCCGGCAATATTGCAGGTTTATGAGGTTGGGACGGCGACCATGATGGCCTCGAAAGCCATTAAGCCGGTTTATGAAGTGTTTAAAGACGCCGGTATTAACTTTGACGAGTCCCAGTTTGTACCAACCGTTGCAGGCTACTACACCGATGCTAAAAGCGGGCATCTGCTCTCCCAGCCCTTTAACAGCTCCACGCCGGTACTGTACTACAACAAAGACGCCTTTAAGAAAGCCGGTTTAGATCCGGAACAGCCGCCGAAAACCTGGCAGGAGCTGGCTGACTATACCGCGAAACTGAGAGCGGCAGGCATGAAATGCGGTTACGCCAGCGGCTGGCAAGGTTGGATCCAACTGGAAAACTTCAGCGCCTGGAACGGTCTCCCCTTCGCCAGTAAAAACAATGGCTTTGACGGTACAGATGCGGTGCTGGAATTTAATAAGCCAGAGCAGGTGAAACATATCGCGCTGCTGGAAGAGATGAATAAGAAAGGCGATTTTAGCTATGTTGGGCGTAAGGACGAGTCTACCGAGAAGTTTTATAACGGTGACTGCGCGATGACAACCGCGTCCTCCGGTTCGCTCGCCAATATCCGCCAGTATGCCAAATTTAACTATGGCGTGGGTATGATGCCGTACGACGCTGATATCAAGGGCGCGCCGCAAAACGCCATTATCGGCGGAGCCAGCCTATGGGTCATGCAGGGTAAAGATAAAGAAACCTATACCGGCGTCGCCAAATTCCTCGACTTCCTGGCAAAGCCGGAAAACGCTGCTGAATGGCATCAAAAAACCGGCTACCTGCCGATTACCACCGCCGCCTACGAGCTGACCCGCGAGCAGGGTTATTACGATAAAAACCCCGGTGCGGATATCGCCACTCGCCAGATGTTGAATAAGCCGCCGTTACCCTTCACCAAAGGCTTGCGTCTGGGCAATATGCCGCAGATTCGTACCATCGTGGACGAAGAGCTGGAAAGCGTCTGGACCGGGAAGAAAACCCCACAACAGGCGTTGGATACCGCAGTGGAGCGCGGGAATCAGTTGCTGCGTCGTTTTGAGAAAGCGAGCAAATCTTAAGTGTATAAGTGCCTGGTGGCGCTGCGCTTATCAGGCCTACAGCGTTTGTAGGCCGGATAAGGTGCTTGCACCGCCATCCGGCACCTTCCAGGAAAAGAACCTTCATGTCATCATTCCGTCCGGTGTTCCGCTCGCGCTGGCTGCCGTATTTACTGGTTGCCCCGCAGTTGGTTATCACCGTTATTTTCTTTATCTGGCCTGCGGGCGAAGCGCTGTGGTATTCGCTGCAAAGCGTCGATCCGTTTGGTTTTTCCAGCCAATTTGTCGGGCTGGAGAATTTTGTCGCGCTTTTTCACGACAGTTATTATCTCGACGCCTTCTGGACGACGATTAAATTCAGCGCGCTGGTCACGTTTAGCGGCCTGCTGGTCTCGCTGTTTTTCGCCGCCCTGGTGGATTACGTGGTGCGCGGCAGCCGTTTTTATCAGACGCTGATGCTGCTGCCTTATGCCGTCGCGCCCGCCGTCGCCGCCGTATTGTGGATTTTCCTGTTTAACCCGGGGCGGGGATTAATCACCCATTTCCTCGGCGAATTCGGCTATGACTGGAACCACGCGCAAAACAGCGGTCAGGCGATGTTCCTGGTGGTATTTGCGTCAGTCTGGAAGCAGATTAGTTACAACTTTTTATTCTTCTTTGCCGCGCTGCAATCCATTCCCCGCTCGCTGGTGGAAGCGGCGGCCATTGACGGCGCCGGGCCGATTCGTCGTTTCTTCCGGCTTTCTTTGCCGCTTATTGCGCCGGTCAGTTTCTTCCTGCTGGTGGTCAACCTGGTGTATGCCTTTTTCGACACCTTCCCGGTGATCGACGCCGCGACCGCCGGCGGGCCGGTACAAGCTACCACGACGCTGATTTATAAGATCTATCGCGAAGGGTTTACCGGCCTGGATCTCTCGGCGTCCGCCGCGCAGTCGGTGGTGTTGATGTTCCTCGTCATCATTCTGACGGTGGTGCAGTTCCGCTATGTGGAAAGTAAGGTGCGTTACCAATGATAGAGAATCGTCGCGGGCTGACAATATTCAGCCATACCATGCTGATTCTGGGGATCGCGGTCATTTTGTTTCCGCTGTATGTCGCGTTTGTCGCGGCGACGCTGGACGACCGTGCGGTGTTTGAGACGCCGATGACGCTGCTTCCCGGCACGCAGTTACTGGAGAATATCAAAACTATTTGGGTCAACGGCGTCGGTGTTAATAGCGCGCCATTCTGGCTGATGATGCTTAACAGTTTCATTATGGCGTTCAGCATTACGGTAGGCAAAATCACGGTATCTATGCTTTCCGCATTCGCCATCGTCTGGTTTCGTTTTCCCCTGCGTAACCTGTTCTTCTGGATGATTTTTATCACCCTGATGCTGCCGGTTGAAGTGCGTATCTTCCCGACGGTGGAAGTGATCGCCAACCTGAAAATGCTCGACAGCTATGCTGGTCTGACGCTACCGCTGATGGCGTCCGCTACCGCCACTTTCCTGTTTCGTCAGTTCTTCATGACGCTTCCGGATGAACTGGTGGAGGCGGCCCGTATTGACGGCGCGTCGCCGATGCGCTTTTTCCGCGACATCGTGTTGCCGCTGTCAAAAACCAACCTGGCGGCGTTATTCGTCATCACCTTTATCTACGGCTGGAACCAGTATCTGTGGCCGCTGTTGATTATCACCGACGTGAATCTTGGCACTGCCGTAGCGGGTATCAAAGGGATGATCGCCACCGGCGAAGGTACCACGCAATGGAACCAGGTGATGGCGGCAATGCTGCTCACCCTTATCCCTCCGGTCGTAATTGTGTTAGCCATGCAACGGGCGTTTGTGCGTGGTTTAGTGGACAGTGAGAAATAAAAATGGCTGGTTTAAAACTACAGGCAGTAACCAAAAGCTGGGACGGCAAAACCCAGGTCATTCAACCGCTGACGCTGGACGTGGCGGATGGCGAATTTATCGTGATGGTCGGGCCGTCCGGCTGCGGCAAATCAACGTTGTTGCGGATGGTGGCCGGTCTGGAACGCGTGACCAGCGGCGATATCTGGATTGATCGCAAACGGGTCACCGAGATGGAGCCCAAAGATCGCGGCATCGCGATGGTATTTCAGAACTATGCTCTCTATCCCCATATGAGCGTAGAGGAGAACATGGCGTGGGGACTAAAAATTCGCGGTATGAGCAAAGCGCATATTGAAGAACGCGTGCGGGAGGCGGCGCGCATTCTGGAGCTGGACGGCCTGCTTAAACGCCGTCCACGCGAGCTTTCCGGCGGTCAACGGCAGCGCGTGGCAATGGGGCGCGCGATCGTCCGCGAACCGGCAGTCTTTTTATTCGACGAACCGCTCTCTAACCTCGACGCCAAGCTGCGCGTACAGATGCGTCTGGAGTTACAACATCTGCATCGTCGTCTTCGTACCACCTCGCTCTATGTTACTCATGATCAGGTAGAGGCGATGACGCTGGCCCAGCGGGTGATGGTGATGAATAAAGGCGTCGCAGAACAGATTGGCACGCCGGTAGAGGTGTATGAAAAACCGGCCAGTCGCTTCGTGGCGAGCTTTATCGGCAGCCCGGCGATGAACCTGTTGGATGGCGTTATCAGCGCTTCCGGCGACCGTTTCGAATTGCCTGGCGGTCTGGCGTTACCGATAGGTGCGGGCTATCGGGGTCATGCCGGACGTAACATGACGCTGGGTATCCGCCCGGAGCATATTGCGTTAAGCTCGCAGGCGGAAGGCGGCGTGCCGTTAACGGTAGACACGCTGGAGATTCTGGGCGCGGATAATCTGGCGCATGGGCGCTGGGGCGATCAGAAACTGGTGGTGCGGTTGGCGCATCAGCAGCGCCCGGCGGCGGGCAGTACGCTATGGCTGCATCTGCCGGAACATCAGCGGCATCTTTTTGATGGCGAAACAGGACAACGTGTATGAGTAACTGGCCTTATCCCCACATTGTCGCCCATCGCGGCGGCGGTAAACTGGCGCCGGAAAACACTCTGGCGGCGATTGACGTGGGCGCGCGATACGGGCACACCATGATTGAGTTTGATGCCAAGCTGTCGAAAGACGGCGAAATTTTCCTGCTGCATGACGATAACCTGGAGCGCACCAGCAACGGTTGGGGCGTGGCGGGCGAGTTGAACTGGCAGGATTTATTGCGTGTGGACGCTGGCGGTTGGTTTAGCGGCGAATTTAAAGGCGAGCCGCTGCCGTTGCTCTCGCAGGTGGCGGAGCGCTGCCGTAAACACGGCATGATGGCGAATATTGAGATCAAACCGACAACGGGGAGCGAAAGGCTAACAGGACGCGTCGTGGCGTTGGCCGCCCGCGAACTGTGGGCCGGGATGACGCCGCCGCTGCTTTCTTCCTTTGAGATAGAGGCGCTGGAAGCGGCTCAGGCGGCAGCACCTGAACTGCCGCGCGGGTTACTACTGGATAAATGGCGTGAAGACTGGCATGAACTGACGACCCGTCTGGGCTGTGTTTCCCTCCATCTCAACCATAAATTACTCGATGAGACGCGAGTGCAAGAGATTAAGGCCGCGGGTCTGCGGATTCTGGTGTATACCGTCAATCAGCCCCAGCGGGCGGCAGAGCTGCTGCGCTGGGGCGTGGATTGTATCTGCACCGATCGCATTGATGACATCGGCCCTCACTTTCAGTTTTAAGGGCTGTCAGTTTTAAGGGCTGATGGTTTTCAGCGGGATGTCAGGCTGCGGCGTCCCGCTGCCCTGCTGCAACATTGGCTGGGAATGGTTTAGCATCCGGTCCGGATTTCCGCTGCCGCTGAGCATTCCGCCCTGCGTATTAGGCAGCGTTTGCTGACCGAGCATACCATTGTCCGGCTGTCCCTGCTGAACCCGCTGCGTATTGGCATTCAACTGCGACTGTAGATTTTGCTGCTGGCTGCGCGCCTGCGTTTGCATCTGTTGTTTCAACATACCCTGCTGCTGAATCTGCTGCGTTTGCATCTGCGTCTGCATACGCTGCTGGCTGGGGATCTGATAACCTGGCTGATTAGGATTATTCATAGTGTTAATTGGCTGGGCCAATACAGCAAAGGGTAACAAAGCCGTAATAAGTAGTAAGCGTTTCATTGTCGTCTCCTCCCGATGAGGCCTCTTTTTAAGTGTACCTCTATTTCGCCATGGTGATGATTTTTTAAGCGTTGTGGACCAGGATTAAACGGGACATACACCCATTTATCTGGAGAAAAACAACGATGAAACCAACGTTTATGCGCTGGGTGGCGATCGCCGCTCTGCTGGCCGGGGGGACGTTTAGCGCGGTGGCCAATCCTCCCGTCGCGCCGCCAGTCTCCTATGGTGTTGAAGAAGATGTCTTTCATCCTGTGCGGGCGACGCAAGGGATGGTGGCGTCCGTGGATGCAATGGCGACGCAGGTTGGCGTGGATATCTTAAAGCAGGGCGGTAATGCCGTGGATGCCGCCGTCGCCGTGGGCTATGCGCTGGCTGTCACGCATCCGCAAGCCGGGAATCTGGGCGGCGGGGGATTTATGCTGCTGCGCACTAAAGATGGCGCTACCACGGCGATCGATTTTCGTGAAATGGCGCCGGCTGGCGCGACCCGTGATATGTTCCTCGACGATCAGGGTAACGCCGATGCGAAAAAGTCGCTGACGTCGCATCTGGCATCCGGTACGCCGGGTACTGTGGCGGGGTTCTCGCTGGCGCTGGAGAAATACGGCACGATGCCGCTGAATAAAGTGGTGCGTCCGGCGATGAAGCTGGCGGAAGAGGGTTTTGTGGTTAACGATGCGCTGGCCGACGACTTAAAAACTTACGGCAGCGAAGTGATCCCCAACCATGAGAACAGCAAAGCCATTTTCTGGAAAGACGGCGAGCCGCTGAAAAAAGGCGATAAGCTGGTCCAGAAGAATCTGGCGAAAAGCCTGGAAATGATTGCCGAAAACGGCCCGGATGCGTTTTATAAAGGGGCGATTGCTGACCAGATAGCCGGAGAAATGCAGAAGAACGGCGGTCTGATGACCAAAGAGGATTTAGCCAACTATGAAGCCGTTGAGCGTACGCCAATCAGCGGTGACTATCGCGGGTATCAGGTCTTCTCCATGCCGCCGCCATCCTCGGGCGGTATTCACATCGTACAGATCCTTAATATTCTTGAAAATTTCGACATGAAGAAGTACGGCTTTGGCAGCGCCGATGCCATGCAAATCATGGCGGAAGCGGAAAAATACGCCTACGCTGACCGCTCAGAGTATCTGGGCGATCCGGACTTTGTGAAAGTGCCGTGGCAGGCGCTGACCCACAAAGCCTATGCAAAAACGTTGGCCGATCAAATTGATATCAACAAGGCCAAACCTTCCAGCCAGATAAAACCTGGCAAGCTCGCCCCGTATGAAAGCAACCAGACCACCCACTTCTCGGTGGTGGATAAAGACGGCAATGCTGTGGCGGTGACCTATACCCTGAACACCACCTTCGGCACAGGAATTGTGGCGGGAAATACCGGTATTCTGCTGAATAATCAAATGGATGATTTTTCTGCTAAACCCGGTGTACCTAATGTTTATGGCCTGGTAGGCGGCGATGCTAACGCGGTCGAACCAAAAAAACGTCCGCTGTCGTCGATGTCGCCCACTATCGTCGTTAAAGAGGGCAAAACCTGGCTGGTGACCGGCAGTCCTGGCGGGAGTCGAATCATCACTACCGTGCTGCAAATGGTAGTGAACAGCATTGATTTCGGCATGAGTGTCGCCGAAGCGACCAACGCGCCGCGCTTCCATCATCAATGGTTGCCGGACGAACTGCGGGTAGAAAAGGGCTTCAGCCCCGATACGCTAAAGTTGCTGGAACAGAAAGGGCAGAAAGTGGCGCTGAAAGAAGCGATGGGCAGCACTCAAAGTATTATGATTGGACCGGATGGCGAACTGTATGGCGCGTCTGACCCGCGTTCCGTGGATGATTTAACGGCGGGATACTGATTTTTAATTCCAGGCCCGGTGTCAGACACCGGGCTATTTGCAGATTATGCCGTGAGTAATCGGGCTGGATTATCAATACAAAGCTTGCGCAGAGTATCGTTGTCTACTCCGCGAGCAGCCAGATAGGCGAGGAAGACATTCGGGACAAACCCCCAGCCATTTCCGCCATTTTTCGCCCACATCTGTTTGAGAAAAACATCATGGCTTAAAACGATTTGGTCGGCGTAACCCAGTGCAATCAGATTCGCTACTGCATCTGCGGTCTCCTGAACGCCCGGCGCGACACCTTCTTTTGGAAAGGTGATGTCCAGACCAATCATGTCAAATTCAAGCCATACGCCACGGTCGAGCATTTTACGTTGATAGACGACATCTTTTCCTGAAGGGTCCGAATGCGCCAGCGAGACTTTTGCCGGAGAGACGTTCATTTCTTCCAGCACGATATCCAGCACCTCATCACCCAGTCGCAGCCACCCTGGCATATGGATATTCATCGCCGTGTGGGGGTTGTTACATTGTGCCAGAGACGCTGCCCGCAGGCTGTTACGCTCCGCTTGGGTAAACGCGGGAGATACGCCGATTTCACCGATCATGCCAGCGCGAATATCCGTCTCGCCAATACCCTGATTCAGTTCTTTATCAATGAGTGAGGCTAACAGCTCAACAGGTTTATGGATCCGGGTACTTTCAAATTTCTCCAGATAAGGTCCGGATGACGCAACGATATTCAAACCCGTTTTTAAGGCAACTTCTCGCAGCGCTGAGGCGTCCCGTCCAATGGATTCTGATCCGGTGGCGTCGACAATCGTCCTGCCGCCCAAAGACATAAAGTTATTGATTTCGAAGATAACATCATCAATCTCTTTGCGGTCCATGTTATCGGCGCAGCAGTATGGGTCGTGTTTCAGCCCCCACTGCAGGTCAGCACTGACTTTCTTTCCCACCAGTTGCTGTGAAAAAGCATAATGTGGCTCGTCAACGACTGATGACAGATCGTTAAACAGATGTTCATGCGGTAGCGTCAGCCCCATATCCGTATGCGCCACCGGGCCTGTTACGGTTTGCAGGAAACCTTTCATTCTGACACCTCTATTCTTTGCGCCATTTTGGATGCTCTGTATTCAGGGATGGTGGTCACAATCGCACCGACTAACGCGAACAGCGTACCGATGATGGTGACCAGGTAGACCGTATTGCCTAATGAAGGGATCAATTCATCAATTAGCACTGAGCCAAGCAGTTGGCCTGCTGTTGACGCTACGCCCAGCATCAATAGCCCTAAGCCTCTCACCAGAATCGCCATTAGCCCGATGGACAGCAGACCCAGCGGACCACCGAGATACATCCACCATGTATCGGGTAACTGGATGGTGACATGGCCTAATGCGATACGTATCGCCAGCGCTGCGCCCAGGACACAGAAGCCGACGATGAAGTTCCATGTAATGGACACCAGCATGGAGCCCGTTGCCTCGGCGACTTTAGCATTCCCCGCAGGCTGCCAGCCAGCGAGTAACCCTGCCAAAAAGGGGAGGATAGCGAGCAGGATAAACGAGGTTGAGTGCCACTGTGGCGACACGACAAAAACGGTGGCGATAACGGCGAACAATGCGCCAGTAATGCGCCATGGCGTAAAATATTTCTTCTCATCCACACCGACGCCAAAACGGTCGCACAGCAGGCCGGAAAGGAGCAGGGCGGAAATTAATGCCGTTTGAAAGGTGGCCACGCCCAACGCGCTGGCGGATGCGCCTTCAGAAAATACGACCATAGCCCCGCATAATCCTGCAAACCAATTCCATAGCGGGATTTTTCTCTTTTTAATCAGAGTAGGGATTGAGGCGAATTGCTGGCGTGTTTCTTTGCGCGCAATAATAATAAAAAACATGACGACCAGACCGCTGGCAAACGAGATTACTGCGCAAGCATTACCGTCTTGTAACCAGTGTCCTAACTGCCCATTAACGGCAGACTGCATCGGGGAAAGCATACCGGCTAAGATGGTGGCAAGCATCAGCAAGGGGGTTGAGTACTTATTCTTGTTCATACATCAATCCTTATATTTTATAAAAGGAGTAACTTTCGTTACTCCATTGTTTTTTATTTTCTGGCGATGAATTGAAGCGTGTTGACCCACAGGTCGGTATAAAATGGCCATGACATAAACTGCTGGGTTCCCCAGTGTGGGGAGCAGTCACTCATAAAGCAGGCGGTTTTACCCTGTTGGTATTCACCGAACACTAACAATGGGTCATTATTTATTGTTAATACGACATCGGCATCGTCTCTGGCGACGGCCTGGTTATATCCAAGAAATACCGGATAATCTGAGAACCCGTTAACAACAGGATGTTCAGGTGAGACAGCCTCAGCACAGATACCCTCGGGCTTTTCTACCCGGTCATCGCCATCAAGCATAATAACTGGCAGAACCTCAGCAAGAACGGTGTTCTTATAATTGGCTTTTGCCTCAATACCCATGAACGACAGATAACCGCCAATCATGAGTAGTCCACCGCCATTTTTGACGTACTCTTTAATGGACTCCAGAGCGTTTGGTTTTATTTTTAGCTGATAAAATGTCTCGTTTTGCAACAGGAAGGTATTACTACCAATGTCGCTAATAACAATCACATCGTAACGATTTAATTCGTCAATACTCTCTGGAAAGGCAATTTGTACCGTGTGGGCAGGCATGTAATCAATATCAACGCCGCCTTTCCTCAGGCATTCCAGTAACCATGTAGCGCCTTCTTCATATTTACTGGAGGTGAAACTGTCATAACCTTTTGAATGAATCATGTGAATATGCCAGGATTCTCCAATAAAGAGCACCTTTAGTTTTTTCTGCGTATTGTTCATAGTCTGCTCCTTGATTTAGTGAGTAGAAATAGTTTGTTTGTAATGTGAACCCTGAATACGATGAAGAACGGAGTCGTTTTCCGGCATATCAGAGGCATTAGGCGTTTCAACCGCAAGTGAGGCAAATGCGCTGGCGTAGCACAATGCGGATGCCAGTGACTTTCCTTTTGCAAGACCAGATGCGAGGGCGCCATTGAAAGCGTCACCCGCTCCCGCCGTATTTTTTACAACTGCCGGAAATGCCGGGGAATAGATGAATTGTGTGCCATCATAAGCAAGCGAACCTTTGCTACCTAATGTAATAATGGTATTTTTGACGCCTTTCTGATGAATAATTTTGGCCGCGCATTTGGCTGATTCGATATCATTAACCGCCATATTGGCCAGCAGGCCTGCTTCCGTTTCATTTGGCGTAATATAATCAATGTTATCAATGATGGTGTTAACCATGTCATTGTATGGCGCTGGATTGATGATGACCGGTATGTCATTTTTTTGTGCGAGACGAATTGTTTGCTGCAGCGCTTCGTAATTCGTCTCCAGTTGGACAAGAACAATATCTGAATGAACAATGGCTTCTTTTTGAATGGTGATTTCATCAGGGGAAATTGTCATGTTGGCGCCAGGGTAGATAGCGATGACGTTATCTCCGGTATCTCCATTCACCATGATGGTTGCTGTACCTGTTTGTGTTTCTTTGGTCTGGTAGATAACACTTTTATGGATTTTTGATGAGTTTATAAAATTAATGGCGTAATCGCTAAAATGGTCTGAGCCGACTTTAGTAATAAAATGCACATCAGAGTCGGCATAGCTTGCTGCTAATGCCTGATTACATCCCTTACCGCCGGGTGAAAAAATAAATTTATCGGCCAGCAATGATTCTCCCGTTGAGGGTAATCTCGGTAGATAACTGATGATGTCAACATTGAACGAGCCAATAACACATACATTATTTTTCATGGCAGAGAGACCTTTTTTTATTTTCTGCGCTGATTCATATTTTTCCAGCACATAAGCGATTTCATTTTTTGCAACGTTATCAAGAGAATCAAGGGTAATAAATGCACCACCATGACAGCGAGTGAGATATCCCTGTCCGGCAAGTTCATTGAGATCTGAACGAATAGTTTCTTTTGTTACCTTGAGACTTTTCGCCAGATTTGAAACTTTTACAACTCCCGAAATACTGAGTTCCTTCAATATTCTATGATGGCGTTCAAATTTCATTTTTTACCTCACCGTGGTTAAATTAGTCCCGGGAGGAGTATATTGTTGTGATTGTCACCATAAAGTGATGGCAGAAACCAAAAAAAAACAAAAATGTAATATTAATATTGCTAAAATTACGGAAAAAACGGTGATAAAGCTTAAAGTGGCAATAACCATGAAATTCAGATGGTTATTGTTTTGATATAGGGGAAGTAGGTTGCAATAACTGGAATGTTGTGAAGGTTTGTGACGTTTCGCCCCACAGGGTGGGGCGGGGAAGCGCTATTTCACGCGCGCCATAAAGTACGCATCAACGTACTCACCGTTGCGCAGGCCGTATTTCTTACCGGTGCCTTCGATTTCAAAGCCGTACTTCTTATACACCGCCACCGCGGGCTCGTTATCAACAAACACCGTTAACTCAATACGCTCGACGCGCAGCCAGTTGTCACACATGTCGATCATCGTGCGGATCAGCGCGCTGGCAATGCCGCGATTGTGCCACCGGGCATCCACGCAGATACCAAAATCGGCCACGTGGCTGCGACGGGGACGTTGGGTGACCTGAATAGAAAGATGGCCAACGACAATATCGTCAATGCAGGCAACCAGTTGTTTAACCCCGGCTTGCTCGGTTAGCCGCGCCTGCCACATTTCGAGGGAAGGATGAGGAACCTGTAGCGTGTTGTGATACACCTCCGGCTGGGCGTGGATCTGACGAATGGCGTCGTAATCTTTCGGTTCAGCGTGGCGTATCACTATTTCACTCATTCCTTATCTCCTGCAGGGGTAATTGTGTATTTACACTCGCTGAGAAAGAAAATTCCGTCAACTGCATTTTTTTGCAAAAAGAAGTAGACAAGTGCGAATGAGAATGATTATTATTGCCTTGCATTCAGGGGAACCCCTACGGAGAACCTGAAAGCACGACATTGCTCACATTGCTTCCAGTATTACTTTAGCCAGCTTTTGCTGGCTTTTTTTTGGGTTTTGTTTCAGCCTGGCTTACTTGTCATTTTGTCCCCGGGAAGTGCTCGTGCTCCTCACGTACATTTAGTACGCTCCGGGCCCTGCGCGCTTGCCGTGAACAACTGACCGCGACGCCGACGGCCGATCTTGAGGCATCTGCTTTTGTAGGCCCGAAAAGGCGACGCCGCATCCGGCAAAGAATCCAACATTCAGTCTCCTCACGCTTTGCGCTATGGTGTAAACAATCATCTTCAAAAGGATCGTCTCATGACCTTACACTGCGCATTTATTGGATTTGGCAAAAGTACCACCCGTTACCATCTCCCCTACGTTCTGAATCGGAAAGATACCTGGCATGTCGCGCATATTTTCCGTCGTCACGCTAAACCGGAAGAGCAGGCGCCGCAGTATTCGCATATTCATTTCACCAGCGATCTGGATGAGGTGTTGGGCGATCCGCAGGTAAAACTGGTGATCGTCTGTACGCATGCTGACAGCCATTTCGAATACGCCAAACGCGCGCTGGAAGCGGGTAAAAATGTGCTGGTTGAGAAACCTTTCACGCCGACGCTGGCGGAGGCAAAAGTGTTGTTCGACCTGGCGCGAAGCAAAGGACTGACCGTCACGCCGTATCAGAATCGGCGTTTTGATTCCTGTTTTCTCACGGCTAAAAAAGCGATTGAGAGCGGCAAACTGGGCAAGATTGTCGAAATTGAAAGCCATTTCGATTATTACCGCCCGGTAGCAGAAACCAAACCGGGCCTGCCGCAGGATGGTGCATTCTATGGACTTGGCGTCCACACCATGGATCAAATTATTTCGCTATTTGGCCGTCCGGATCATGTCGCGTACGACATTCGTAGCCTGCGTAATAAAGCGAATCCGGATGACACCTTTGAAGCGCAATTGTTCTACGGTGACCTGAAAGCCATTGTGAAAACCAGCCATCTGGTGAAAATCGACTATCCGAAGTTTATTGTTCACGGCACCAAAGGTTCGTTTGTGAAATACGGTATCGATCAACAAGAAACCAGCCTGAAAGCGAACATTATGCCTGGCGAACCCGGTTTCGCCGCTGACGAATCCGTCGGTGTGCTGGAGTATGTCAATGACGACGGCGTTACGGTGAAAGAAGAGGTGAAACCGGAAACGGGTGACTATGGTCGTGTTTATGATGCGCTGTACCAGACGTTGACCGTCGGTACGCCTAATTACGTCAAGGAATCTGAAGTTCTTACCAACCTGGAAATTCTCGAACGTGCCTTCGAACAGGCAACGCCTGCGACGATAACCCTCGCTAAATAGCCCTTACAGACTCCTCTGCGCTTATTCATATTTTTTGAACAGAGGAGTCAATTTTCACCCTCTATGATCCCGGACGGAATGAGTCCACACTTATTCCATCGAAAACATCTGGGGTGAACACAATGATCTACTTACGCAAAGCAAACGACCGCGGTCATGCGAATCATGGCTGGCTTGACTCCTGGCATACTTTTTCTTTTGCCGATTATTACGATCCGAACTTTATGGGGTTCTCGGCGCTGCGCGTGATTAACGATGACGTGATCGACGCAGGCCAGGGGTTCGGCACGCATCCGCATAAAGACATGGAAATTTTGACCTATGTGCTGGAAGGTGCCGTAGAACACCAGGACAGTATGGGCAATAAAGAACAGGTTCCGGCCGGTGAATTCCAGATTATGAGCGCCGGGACCGGCGTTCGCCACTCCGAGTACAACCCGAGCAAAACGGATCGTCTGCGGCTGTACCAGATCTGGATCATTCCGCAAGAAACCGGCATCACGCCGCGCTACGAACAGCGTCGCTTCGACGCCGCGCAGGGCAAGCAACTGGTGCTTTCGCCAGATGCTCGCGATGGTTCGCTGAAGGTCCACCAGGATATGGAGCTGTACCGCTGGGCGCTGCTCAAAGATGAGCAGTCGGTGCATCAGATTGCCGCTGAGCGCCGCGTCTGGATCCAGGTGGTAAAAGGTAACGTGACCATTAACGGTACCAAAGCGACGACCAGCGACGGCCTGGCGATTTGGGATGAGCAGGCAATCTCGATTCATGCCGACAGCGACAGCGAAGTGTTGCTGTTTGACTTGCCGCCAGTCTAACGTGCTGTAACCTTTTGTAGGCCGGATAAGACGCGAAAGCGTTGCCATCCGGCTTTTCATCGTTTGTCATTAATTCCGCACGTCCGTGGTAAACTGGGCAAATCTATCCCTTTTATACCTTTCAGGACGATGAAAAAGAAAAGACCCGTACTTCAGGATGTGGCCGACCGTGTGGGCGTGACCAAAATGACGGTCAGCCGTTTTTTGCGTAATCCGGAGCAGGTCTCCGTCGCGCTGCGGGGTAAAATTGCGGCTGCGCTTGATGAGCTCGGGTACATTCCTAATCGCGCGCCTGACATTCTTTCCAACGCCACCAGCCGCGCCATTGGCGTTCTGCTGCCGTCTTTAACCAACCAGGTCTTTGCGGAAGTGTTACGCGGCATTGAGGCTGTCACCGACGCGCATGGTTATCAAACCATGCTGGCGCACTACGGCTATAAACCGGAGATGGAGCAGGAGCGCCTGGAATCGATGCTCTCCTGGAATATCGACGGCCTGATCCTCACTGAGCGTACCCATACGCCGCGCACCTTAAAAATGATCGAAGTCGCCGGGATTCCGGTGGTGGAACTGATGGACAGCCAGTCGCCGTGTCTCGATATTGCCGTTGGTTTTGACAACTTTGAGGCCGCCCGTCAGATGACCGCCGCGATTATCGCGCGTGGTCATCGTCATATCGCCTATCTGGGGGCGCGCCTCGACGAACGTACTATCATCAAGCAGAAGGGCTATGAACAGGCGATGCGGGACGCAGGACTGGTTCCTTACAGTGTGATGATGGAGCAATCTTCATCCTACTCTTCCGGTATCGAACTCATGCGCCAGGCGCGACGCGAATACCCACAGCTTGACGGTATTTTTTGCACCAACGATGACCTGGCGGTGGGGGCGGCCTTCGAATGCCAGCGCCTGGGACTAAAAATCCCGGACGACATGGCGATCGCCGGGTTCCACGGTCATGATATCGGTCAGGTGATGGAACCGCGTCTGGCAAGCGTCCTGACGCCGCGCGAGCGAATGGGCAGCATTGGCGCGGAACGCCTGTTGGCTCGCATTCGCGGCGAAACGGTCACGCCAAAAATGTTAGATTTAGGTTTCACCTTGTCACCGGGCGGATCTATTTAGTCTGACAACTTTGAAGTAGCTCACACTTATTCACTTTTGGCACGAATGGTCATTGCGTCGTGAATGGTGCGGTTGGACAATGTTACCGATAACAGTTACCCGTAACAAATTTTGCAACTTGTAGAGTGGGGGCCCGCTTTGAGCACGACTAATCATGATCACCACGTTTACGTTCTGATGGGCGTATCAGGCAGCGGTAAATCCGCTGTCGCAAGCGCCGTGGCGCATCAGCTTCATGCCGCGTTTCTGGACGGCGATTTTCTGCATCCGCGCTGCAATATTGAAAAAATGGCTTCCGGCGAGCCGTTGAATGATGATGACCGCAAACCGTGGTTACAGGCGCTGAACGACGCCGCTTTCGCGATGCAGCGTACCAATAAAATCTCGCTGATCGTCTGTTCCGCACTGAAAAAACATTATCGTGACCTGCTGCGCGAGGGAAACCCGAACCTCTCCTTTATCTACCTGAAAGGTGATTTCGACGTCATTGAAAGCCGTCTGAAAGCGCGCAAAGGTCATTTCTTCAAAACCCAGATGCTGGTGACGCAGTTTGAAACGCTGCAAGAGCCGGGTGCCGACGAACGCGATGTTCTGGTGGTGGATATCGACCAGCCGCTGGAAGACGTCGTGGCGAGCACCATTGAGGTCATCAATAAAGGCAGTACGCTGTGAGTACATTAACACTGGTTTTAACCGCCGTCGGTTCCGTCTTACTGCTGCTGTTTTTGGTGATGAAGGCGCGTATGCACGCCTTCGTCGCGTTAATGGTCGTCTCGATGGGCGCGGGGCTTTTTTCAGGGATGCCGCTTGATAAAATCGCCGCGACCATGGAAAAAGGGATGGGCGGCACGCTGGGATTCCTGGCGATTGTGGTCGCGCTGGGGGCGATGTTCGGCAAGATTCTGCATGAAACCGGCGCGGTCGATCAGATAGCCGTCAAGATGCTTAAATCCTTTGGTCATAACCGCGCGCACTATGCGATTGGCCTGGCCGGGCTGATTTGCGCGCTTCCGCTGTTCTTTGAAGTGGCGATTGTGCTGCTGATAAGCGTGGCGTTCTCTATGGCGCGTCATACCGGCACAAACCTGGTGAAGCTGGTCATTCCGCTGTTTGCGGGCGTGGCGGCAGCCGCGGCGTTTTTGTTGCCTGGGCCTGCGCCGATGCTGCTGGCTTCCCAGATGCATGCTGATTTCGGCTGGATGATCCTGATTGGGCTGTGCGCCGCCATTCCTGGCATGATTATCGCCGGGCCGCTGTGGGGGAATTTTATCAGCCGTTACGTTGAGCTGCGTATTCCTGACGACATTACCGAGCCGCATCTGGGTGAAGGTAAAATGCCTTCTTTCGGCTTCAGCCTGTCGCTGATCCTGCTGCCGTTGGTGCTGGTAGGGCTGAAAACGATCGCCGCGCGTTTTGTGCCGGAAGGTTCCACCGCTTACGAATGGTTTGAGTTTATCGGTCACCCCTTCACTGCGATTCTGGTCGCTTGTCTGGTAGCGATTTATGGCCTGGCGATGCGTCAGGGGATGCCGAAAGACAAAGTGATGGAAATCTGCGGCCACGCGCTGCAACCGGCGGGCATTATCCTGCTGGTGATTGGCGCAGGCGGGGTGTTCAAACAGGTACTGGTTGACTCCGGCGTCGGCCCGGCGCTGGGCGAAGCGTTAACCGGTATGGGACTGCCGATTGCCATTACCTGCTTTGTGCTGGCGGCGGCGGTGCGCATCATTCAGGGTTCCGCGACCGTGGCGTGTTTAACCGCGGTCGGTCTGGTGATGCCGGTCATTGGGCAACTGAATTTCTCCGGCGCGCAGATGGCGGCGCTCTCTATCTGTATCGCCGGCGGTTCAATTGTGGTTTCTCATGTTAACGACGCCGGTTTCTGGCTGTTCGGTAAATTTACCGGCGCGACCGAAGCGCAGACGCTGAAGACCTGGACGATGATGGAAACTATCCTCGGCACGGTCGGCGCGATTGTCGGGATGATTGCTTTCCAACTGCTGAGCTGAGTCTTGTTGCCCGGTGGCGCTGTGCTTACCGGGCCTGGAAACGGGCACATATCGACACCGTAAGCCGGGTAAGGCGTAATCGCTACCCGGTTTTTTTATTGAGGTGTGCATGGCAATAGCCCAACGACATTTTGTCTCGCCATGTTTCAGTACGCGCATAAAAGCAGGAAAATTTCTACGCTGATCCATAATTAGGATCAATAAAACAGCGACGGAAATGATTCCCTTCCTAACGCAAATTCCCTGATAATCGCCACTGGACTTTCTGCTTGCGCGGTAAGGCAGGATAAGTCGCATTACTGATGGCTTCGCTATCATTGATTAATTTCACTTGCGACTTTGGCTGCTTTTTGTATGGTGAAGGATGCGCCACAGGATACTGGCGCGCATACACAGCACATCTCTTTGCAGGAAAAAAACGCTATGAAAAATGTTGGTTTTATCGGCTGGCGCGGAATGGTCGGCTCTGTTCTCATGCAACGCATGGTAGAGGAGCGCGATTTCGACGCTATTCGCCCTGTTTTCTTTTCTACCTCCCAGTTTGGACAGGCGGCGCCCACCTTCGGCGACACCTCCACCGGCACGCTACAGGACGCTTTTGATCTGGATGCGCTAAAAGCGCTCGATATCATCGTGACCTGCCAGGGCGGCGATTATACCAACGAAATTTATCCAAAGCTGCGCGAAAGCGGATGGCAGGGTTACTGGATTGACGCGGCTTCTACGCTGCGCATGAAAGATGATGCCATTATTATTCTCGACCCGGTCAACCAGGACGTGATTACCGACGGCCTGAACAATGGCGTGAAGACCTTTGTGGGCGGTAACTGTACCGTTAGCCTGATGTTGATGTCGCTGGGCGGTCTCTTTGCCCATAATCTCGTTGACTGGGTATCCGTCGCGACCTATCAGGCCGCCTCCGGCGGCGGCGCGCGCCATATGCGCGAGCTGTTAACCCAGATGGGTCAGTTGTATGGCCATGTCGCCGATGAACTGGCGACGCCGTCTTCCGCAATTCTTGATATTGAACGCAAAGTTACGGCATTGACCCGCAGCGGCGAGCTGCCGGTTGATAACTTTGGCGTACCGCTGGCGGGAAGCCTGATCCCCTGGATCGACAAACAGCTTGATAACGGCCAGAGCCGCGAAGAGTGGAAAGGCCAGGCGGAAACCAACAAGATTCTCAATACTGCCTCTGTGATTCCGGTTGATGGTTTGTGTGTGCGCGTCGGCGCGCTGCGCTGTCACAGCCAGGCGTTCACCATCAAGCTGAAAAAAGAGGTATCCATTCCAACGGTGGAAGAACTGCTGGCGGCACATAATCCGTGGGCGAAAGTGGTGCCGAACGATCGTGATATCACTATGCGCGAATTAACCCCGGCGGCGGTGACCGGCACGTTGACTACGCCGGTTGGTCGTCTGCGTAAGCTGAACATGGGGCCAGAGTTCTTGTCGGCGTTTACCGTAGGCGACCAGTTGTTATGGGGCGCCGCCGAGCCGCTGCGTCGAATGCTGCGCCAGTTGGCGTAGTGGCTATTGCAGCGCTTATCGGGCCTGCGTGTGGTTCTGTAGGCCGGATAAGGCGCGCTCGCGCCGCCATCCGGCGGGGGAATTTGTGTTAAACCAGGGGTGCATCGTCACCCTTTTTTTTGCGTAATACAGGAGTAAACGCAGATGTTTCATTTTTATCAGGAGTTAAGCAGAGCATTGGCTATTCTTTAAGGGTAGCTTAATCCCACGGGTATTAAGCCTAACCTGAAGGTAGGACGACGCAGATAGGATGCACAGTGTGCTGCGCCGTTCAGGTCAAAGAAGTGTCACTACCTGATGTTGAATTCAGTGAGATGGAGTGACGCCACAAAACAGGATGACAAACCATGTCCAGTCGTATCGATAGAGACGTGATTAATGCGCTAATTGCAGGACATTTTGCGGACCCTTTTTCCGTACTCGGAATGCACCAGACCCAAGCCGGACTAGAAGTCCGCGCCCTATTACCTGACGCCACCGACGTATGGGTGATTGAACCCAAAACCGGACGTAAAGTCGGCAAACTGGAATGTCTCGACGCTCGCGGTTTTTTCTGCGGCGTTTTACCCCGACGTAAAAATTTCTTTCGCTATCAGCTCGCCGTGACCTGGCACGGACAGCAGAACCTCATCGACGATCCTTACCGTTTTGGTCCATTAATACAGGAAATGGATGCCTGGCTATTGTCGGAAGGCACCCACCTGCGTCCTTATGAAACGCTGGGCGCGCACGCCGATACGATGGATGGCGTCACCGGCACCCGTTTCTCCGTCTGGGCGCCTAATGCTCGTCGCGTTTCGGTTGTCGGGCAATTCAACTATTGGGATGGGCGTCGCCACCCGATGCGTCTGCGCAAAGAGAGCGGTATTTGGGAGCTGTTTATCCCCGGCGCGCATAATGGACAACTGTATAAATTCGAGCTGCTTGATGCGAACGGTAATCTGCGCATTAAAGCCGATCCCTATGCTTTTGAGGCACAGATGCGTCCGGAAACGGCGTCGATGATTTGCGGACTGCCGGAGAAAGTGACGCCAAGCGAAGAACGACAAAAAGCCAATCAGTTTGATGCGCCGATCTCGATTTATGAGGTGCATTTAGGTTCATGGCGCCGCCATACGGATAACAATTTCTGGCTGAGCTATCGTGAGCTGGCGGATCAGCTTGTGCCTTACGCCAAATGGATGGGCTTTACGCACCTTGAACTCTTGCCGGTCAACGAACATCCGTTTGACGGCAGTTGGGGCTACCAGCCGACCGGCCTCTACGCGCCGACCCGCCGCTTTGGTACGCGGGACGACTTCCGCTATTTCATCAATGCGGCCCATGCGGCGGGCCTTAACGTCATTCTCGACTGGGTGCCGGGCCATTTCCCGTCCGATGAATTTAGCCTCGCGGAGTTTGACGGCACCCACCTCTATGAGCACAGCGACCCGCGCGAGGGCTATCACCAGGACTGGAATACGCTGATCTACAACTATGGTCGTCGTGAAGTCAGTAATTATCTGGTGGGTAACGCCCTGTACTGGATGGAGCGTTTTGGGATTGATGCGCTGCGTGTCGATGCGGTGGCCTCTATGATCTACCGCGACTACAGCCGCAAAGAGGGCGAGTGGATACCGAACGAGTTCGGCGGTCGTGAAAACCTGGAAGCCATTGAGTTTCTGCGCAATACCAACCGCATTATTGGCGAGCAGGTGCCCGGCGCGGTCAGCATGGCGGAAGAGTCGACAGACTTCTCTGGCGTGACGCGTCCACCGGAAACGGGCGGCCTGGGGTTCTGGTACAAGTGGAACCTGGGCTGGATGCACGACACGCTGGACTACATGAAGCTGGACCCGGTGTACCGCCAGTATCATCACGACAAGCTGACCTTTGGTATGTTGTACAACCATACCGAAAACTTTGTTCTGCCGCTGTCGCACGATGAGGTGGTTCATGGCAAGAAATCCATTCTCGATCGTATGCCGGGCGATGCGTGGCAAAAATTTGCCAACCTGCGCGCCTATTATGGCTGGATGTGGGCCTTCCCCGGCAAGAAACTGCTGTTTATGGGGAATGAGTTTGCCCAGGGACGCGAGTGGAACCATGACGCCAGCCTCGACTGGCACCTGCTGGAGGGGGGCGATAACTGGCACCACGGGGTTCAGCGTCTGGTACGCGATCTCAACCACACCTATCGCCACCATAAAGCGTTGCATGAGCTGGATTTTGATGCTTACGGCTTTGAGTGGCTGGTGGTCGATGACAATGAACGCTCGGTACTGATTTTTGTACGCCGTGATAAAGCCGGTAACGAGATTATCGTCGCCAGCAACTTTACGCCCGTTCCTCGCCACGACTACCGCTTTGGCATCAACCAGCCGGGACGCTGGCGTGAAATTCTCAATACTGATTCGATGCATTATCACGGTAGCAACACCGGCAACGGCGGCGTGGTGCACAGCGATAAGATCGAAAGCCATGGCCGTCAGCACTCTCTTAACCTGACGTTACCGCCGTTGGCGACGATCTGGCTGATGCGGGAGGGGGAATGACGCAGCTTGCGATCGGCGAAGCAACGCCGCATGGCGCAACGTATGACGGTCATGGCGTGAATTTCACGCTCTTTTCCGCTCATGCGGAGCGCGTAGAGCTGTGCGTTTTTGATTCCCGAGGGAATGAGCGTCGCTATGACCTGCCAGGACGTCGCGGCGATGTCTGGCATGGTTATCTGGTAGGCGCCAGGCCAGGTTTGCGCTATGGCTATCGCGTACATGGCCCGTGGCAGCCAGCGCAGGGGCATCGGTTTAATCCGGCGAAGTTACTGCTTGATCCTTATGCGCGCCGGGTCGAGGGCGAACTAAAAGATCATCCGCTGTTGCACGGCGGACACGATGAACCGGACTACCGCGATAACGCGGCGGTGGCGCCGAAAAGCGTGGTAATCAGCGACCATTATGACTGGGAAGATGACGCCGCGCCGCGCACGCCGTGGGGAAAAACGATCATCTATGAAGCGCATGTCAAAGGGCTTACCTACCTGCATCCGGAACTCCCCCAGGAGATACGCGGCACCTATAAAGCGCTCGGTCATCCGGTCATGGTGGCGTACTTCAAACAGCTTGGCATTACGGCGCTGGAACTGTTGCCGGTAGCGCAGTTTGCCAGCGAGCCGCGCCTGCAACGTATGGGGCTGACCAATTATTGGGGTTACAACCCGATGGCGATGTTCGCGCTGCATCCCGCCTGGGCCAGTTCGCCCGAGACGGCGCTGGACGAGTTTCGCGATGCGGTGAAAGCGCTGCATCGCGCGGGGATTGAGGTCATTCTGGACATCGTATTAAACCATAGCGCCGAGCTGGATCTGGACGGTCCAACCTTCTCCCTGCGCGGAATTGATAACCGTAGCTATTATTGGATAAGGGACGATGGCGATTATCACAACTGGACGGGGTGCGGCAACACGCTCAATTTAAGCCATCCCGGCGTGGTGGAATACGCGTGCGAGTGTTTGCGCTATTGGGTGGAAACCTGTCATGTCGATGGTTTTCGTTTTGATTTGGCGTCCGTCATGGGGCGTACGCCGACGTTTCGCCAGGATGCGCCGCTGTTCGCCGCGATTAAAGCGTGTCCTGTGTTATCAACGGTCAAGTTGATTGCTGAACCGTGGGATATTGGCGAGGGCGGCTATCAGGTCGGGAATTTTCCGCCACCGTTTGCCGAGTGGAACGACCATTTTCGCGATGCGGCCCGCCGATTCTGGTTGCCGCGTAACCTGACGACCGGGGAGTTTGCCTGTCGTTTCGCCGCTTCCAGCGATGTGTTTAAACGCAATGGCCGCGCGCCCGGCGCCTCTGTCAATCTGCTCACGGCGCATGACGGTTTTACGCTCCGGGACTGCGTCTGTTTCAATCAGAAACACAATGAGGCGAACGGTGAGGAAAATCGCGACGGCACCAACAGCAATTACAGCGACAATCATGGTAAAGAAGGATTAGGCGGTCCGCTTGATTTAATGGAGCGGCGGCGCGACAGCATTCATGCCCTGCTGGCGACGCTACTGCTCTCTCAGGGAACGCCGATGCTGCTGGCAGGCGATGAACACGGCCATAGCCAGCACGGCAACAATAACGCCTACTGTCAGGATAATGCCTTAACCTGGCTGGACTGGCAGCAGGCAAATCGTGGGTTAACCACGTTTACCGCCGCGCTGATTCGTTTGCGTCAGCAGATACCGGCTTTAACCGGCAATAGCTGGTGGGAAGAAGGCGATGGCAACGTGCGTTGGCTAAATAAAAACGCGCAACCCTTGAGTGCGGATGAGTGGCAAAACGGGCCTAAGCTGATGCAAATTCTGTTGTCGGACCGTTTTCTGATTGCGATAAATGCCACGCTTGAGGTGACAGATATAGTTTTACCCGAAGGGGAATGGCGCGCCGTTCCCCCATTCGCTGGAGAGGATAATCCGGTGATAACGGCGGTCTGGCAGGGACCTGCGCATGGACTGTGTGTGTTCCAGAGAGGATAAAAAAGGAGTTAATCATGGTGAGTTTAGAGAAGAACGATCGTGTAATGTTGGCGCGCCAGCTGCCATTGAAATCTGTTGCCCTAATCCTGGCCGGCGGCCGCGGCACGCGTCTAAAAGATTTAACGAACAAACGCGCCAAACCAGCCGTCCACTTTGGTGGGAAGTTCCGCATCATCGATTTCGCCTTATCTAATTGTCTGAACTCCGGGATTCGCCGTATCGGCGTGATCACTCAGTATCAGTCCCATACGCTGGTGCAGCATATTCAGCGCGGCTGGTCACTGTTTAGCGAAGAGATGAACGAATTTGTCGATCTGCTGCCAGCCCAACAGCGTATGAAGGGCGAAAACTGGTATCGCGGCACGGCAGACGCGGTGACCCAGAACCTGGATATTATTCGTCGCTATAAAGCGGAATATGTCGTCATCCTGGCAGGCGATCATATCTACAAGCAGGACTACTCGCGTATGTTGATCGATCACGTTGAAAAGGGCGCGCGTTGCACGGTGGCCTGTATGCCGGTGCCGATCAAAGAAGCGACGGCGTTCGGCGTGATGGCGGTCGATGAAAGCGACAAGATTATTGATTTTGTCGAAAAACCGGCGAATCCCCCCGCGATGCCTGGTGACGCCAGCAAAGCGCTGGCCAGTATGGGCATTTACGTTTTTGACGCCGATTACCTGTATGAATTGCTGGCGGCAGACGATAAAGATGACGCGTCCAGCCACGATTTCGGTAAAGACATTATCCCCAAAATCACCCGCGAAGGTATGGCTTACGCGCATCCTTTCCCGCTCTCCTGCGTGCAGTCCGATCCACAAGCCGAACCGTACTGGCGCGATGTAGGTACGCTGGAAGCTTACTGGAAGGCGAACCTGGATTTAGCCTCGGTGACGCCGGAGCTGGATATGTATGACCAGAACTGGCCTATCCGTACGCATATGGAATCGCTACCGCCTGCGAAATTCGTGCAGGACCGCTCCGGTAGCCACGGTATGACGCTGAACTCGCTGGTCTCCGGCGGCTGCATTATCTCCGGTTCGGTGGTGGTGCAATCTGTGCTCTTCCCACGGGTGAGAATAAATTCTTTTTGTAATATTGATTCGGCAGTGTTGTTACCTGAGGTTTGGGTAGGACGCTCCTGCCGTTTACGTCGCTGTGTTATTGACCGTGCCTGTATTATCCCGGAAGGCATGGTGATTGGTGAAAATGCGGAAGAGGACGCTCGTCGTTTCTACCGTTCAGAAGAAGGTATTGTACTGGTCACGCGTGAAATGCTGCGCAAACTGCAGGTCAAACAGGAGCGATAATGCAGGTTTTACATGTATGTTCAGAGATGTTCCCCCTGCTGAAGACTGGGGGGCTGGCGGATGTGATAGGCGCGTTGCCTGCGGCACAAATTGCGGATGGTGTTGATGTTCGCGTTCTGCTTCCTGGGTTTCCCGATATCCGTCGGGGGATACCCGATGCGCATGTGGTGAGCCGCCGCGATACTTTCGCAGGTAAGATATCGCTGCTGTTCGGGCATTATAACGGCGTGGGCATTTATCTGATCGACGCGCCGCATCTGTACGAGCGTCCAGGCAGTCCCTATCACGATACGAATTTATATGCCTATACCGATAACGTGCTGCGCTTTGCCCTGTTAGGGTGGGTCGGCTGTGAAATGGCCTGCGGACTTGATCCATTCTGGCGCCCCGACGTGGTGCACGCCCATGACTGGCACGCCGGGCTGGCACCCGCCTATCTGGCGGCGCGCGGGCGGCCGGCGAAATCGGTCTTTACCGTACACAACCTGGCCTATCAAGGCATGTTTTATGCAAAGCATATGGATGATATCGAACTACCGTGGTCATTCTTTAATATGCATGGGCTGGAGTTCAACGGACAACTCTCCTTTTTGAAGGCCGGTTTGTACTATGCCGACCATATTACGGCGGTGAGCCCGACCTATGCGCGTGAAATTACCGAACCGCAGTTTGCTTATGGTATGGAAGGCCTGCTGCGCCAGCGTCATCTGGAAGGGCGCTTGTCCGGCATACTGAACGGCGTGGATGAGAAGATCTGGAACCCGGAATCCGATCTGCTGCTGGCGTCGCGCTACACGCGCGATACCCTGGAAGAGAAGGCGGAAAACAAACGTCAGCTACAAATTGCGATGGGGTTGAAGGTTAACGACAAAGTGCCGCTGTTCGCCGTGGTAAGCCGTCTGACCAACCAGAAAGGTCTGGATCTGGTGCTGGAGGCGTTACCGGGGCTGCTGGAGCAGGGCGGGCAGTTGGCGCTACTCGGCGCGGGCGATCCGGTGCTTCAGGAAGGGTTCCTCGCGGCGGCGGCGGAACACCCAGGGCAGGTTGGCGTACAGATCGGCTATCACGAAGCTTTCTCGCATCGCATTATGGGCGGCGCGGACGTTATTCTGGTGCCCAGTCGTTTCGAACCGTGCGGCTTAACGCAGTTATATGGCTTAAAGTATGGCACGCTGCCTCTGGTGCGGCGTACCGGGGGGTTGGCCGATACGGTCTCCGACAGTTCGCTGGAAAATCTGGCGGACGGTATCGCCAGCGGTTTTGTCTTCGAAGACAGTAACGCCTGGTCGTTGCTACGCGCGATTCGGCGTGCTTTTGTGTTGTGGTCACGGCCTTCGCTTTGGCGGTTTGTACAACGGCAGGCGATGGCGATGGATTTTAGCTGGCAAGTTGCCGCGAAATCATACCGCGAGCTGTACTATCGCTTGAAATAGTCATCCAGGAATCATTTATATGAATGCTCCGTTTACTTATGCATCGCCCACACTCAGCGTTGAGGCGCTTAAGCATTCTATTGCCTATAAGCTGATGTTTACGATTGGTAAAGACCCGGTCATTGCCAATAAACATGAATGGCTGAACGCCACGTTGTTCGCGGTGCGCGATCGTCTGGTGGAGCGCTGGCTGCGTTCTAATCGAGCTCAATTATCGCAGGAAACCCGGCAGGTTTATTACCTGTCGATGGAGTTTTTGATTGGTCGTACCCTCTCTAACGCGCTGCTCTCGCTGGGCATTTATGATGACGTTAAAGGCGCGCTGGAGGCCATGGGCTTAGATCTCGAAGAGCTGATCGATGAAGAGAATGACCCAGGGCTTGGCAACGGCGGCTTAGGACGGCTGGCGGCTTGCTTCCTGGACTCGCTGGCGACGCTAGGATTACCGGGTCGCGGGTATGGCATTCGCTACGATTACGGCATGTTTAAGCAGAATATTGTCGACGGGCGACAAAAAGAATCTCCGGATTACTGGCTGGAATATGGCAACCCGTGGGAGTTCAAGCGCCACAATACGCGCTATAAGGTGCTTTTTGGCGGGCGCATTCAGCAGGAAGGTAAAAAAGCGCGCTGGATTGAGACGGAAGAGATTCTGGCCGTCGCGTATGATCAGATCATCCCCGGTTACGACACCGACGCCACTAACACACTGCGGCTGTGGAATGCGCAGGCCAGTAGTGAAATCAACCTCGGTAAATTCAACCAGGGCGACTACTTTGCGGCGGTGGAAGATAAAAACCACTCTGAGAACGTTTCACGGGTGCTCTATCCGGACGATTCCACCTATTCCGGACGAGAGCTACGCCTGCGCCAGGAGTATTTCCTGGTCTCGGCGACAGTGCAGGATATCCTGCACCGTCATTATCAACTGCATAAAACCTATGAGAATCTGGCGGATAAAATCGCCATTCACCTCAATGATACGCATCCGGTGCTGTCAATTCCGGAGCTGATGCGCCTGCTGATTGATGAACATAAATTTAGCTGGGACGACGCGTTTGAGGTGTGCTGTCAGGTCTTCTCTTACACCAACCATACGTTGATGAGCGAGGCGCTGGAAACCTGGCCCGTCGATATGCTGGGGAAAATTCTGCCCCGTCACCTGCAGATTATCTTCGAGATTAACGACTATTTCCTTAAAACGTTGCAGGAGCAATATCCCAACGATACCAGCCTGCTTGGACGCGCGTCGATTATTGATGAGTCGAACGGTCGCCGGGTACGGATGGCCTGGCTGGCGGTGGTAGTCAGCCATAAAGTCAACGGCGTTTCTGAACTCCATTCCAACCTGATGGTGCAGTCGTTGTTCGCGGATTTTGCGAAGATTTTCCCGACCCGTTTTTGTAACGTCACGAACGGCGTTACGCCGCGCCGCTGGCTGGCGCTGGCAAACCCGCCGCTTTCTGACGTGCTGGATGAGAATATTGGTCGTACCTGGCGTACCGATCTTAGTCAGCTCAGCGAGCTGAAGCAGCATTGTGATTATCCGCTGGTCAATCATGCGGTGCGTCAGGCGAAGCTGGAAAATAAAAAACGGCTGGCGGTAGTGATAGCGCAGCAGCTTAATGTGGTGGTTAACCCGAAGGCGCTGTTTGACGTGCAGATCAAGCGTATTCACGAGTACAAACGTCAGCTGATGAACGTGCTGCATGTCATTACCCGCTATAACCGCATTAAAGAAAATCCGGAGGCCGACTGGGTGCCGCGGGTGAATATTTTTGCCGGTAAGGCGGCTTCCGCCTATTACATGGCAAAACACATTATTCATCTGATCAACGACGTGGCGAAAGTGATTAACAACGATCCGCAGATTGGCGACAAGCTGAAAGTGGTGTTTATCCCGAACTACAGCGTCAGCCTGGCGCAGGTGATCATTCCCGCTGCCGACCTGTCTGAGCAGATTTCGCTGGCAGGGACAGAAGCTTCCGGCACCAGTAATATGAAATTTGCCCTGAACGGCGCGCTCACCATTGGTACGCTGGATGGCGCGAACGTAGAGATGCAGGAGCATGTCGGCGAGGAGAATATCTTTATCTTCGGTAATACTGCAGAAGAGGTGGAAGCGTTGCGCAGGCAGGGTTATAAGCCTCGCGACTATTATGAAAAAGATGAAGAGCTACATCAGGTACTGACGCAGATTGGTAGCGGCGTCTTTAATCCGGAAGAGCCAGGCCGTTACCGCGATCTGGTAGATTCGCTGATTAACTTTGGCGATCACTATCAGGTGCTGGCGGACTACCGCAGCTACGTGGACTGCCAGGATAAGGTGGATGAGTTGTATCGTCGCCCGGAAGAATGGACGACGAAAGCGATGCTCAACATTGCCAATATGGGCTACTTCTCATCGGACAGAACCATCAAAGAGTATGCCGAAAATATCTGGCATATTGATCCGGTGCGGTTGTAGCGGTTTAACGCTTGAGAACGGGGCCAAACGGCCCCGTTTTTTATCGTGGTATATTCGGGGGGTATGCCGATATTCGTCTGCTGAATCTGTTAGCGGCACTTGGTCTCTGTCATGGAAAAAGGGTTGAGTACTGGTGTATAGTATTAGCAGAAAAATCCATAATTAATTGATAATAATATGAAAAAGATTACGACATCTATTCCGGCTCTCGATAAAATTATGCGCGTATTTGCTTACCTTCTGGAGTGCGATGGCGCAACGTTTACCCAGATCCATCAAAATTCAGGGATTGCGAAAAGCAGTACCTCATCTTTGCTCAACGGCATGGTGGAGCATGGGTTATTACGCCAGGAAAAAGACAAGTATTATCTGGGGCTACGCCTGTATGAATTAGGTAATAAAGCGGCGGAACAGTACGATATTAAAAAAATCGCGTTACCGATTCTTGAAGAGATTCGCGATAACACCGGCCTGACCTGCCATCTTGGCGTTCTGGAGGGCGATGCCCCTATTTACCTTCTGAAAGTCGAAAGCCCACAGGCTATTGTGATTCGAAGCTGGGAGGGCAAGCGCCTCTCATTACATAGCTCAGGGCTGGGGAAGGTGCTGATTGCATGGCTTAGCGGGGAAGAGCTGGAGGAGTTGCTGCCTCCAGATCAGATATTAACGCGTTTTACGGATACGACGATCACGGATGTGAATATCCTTAAGCAGGAGTTAGCAGGAATTCGCCGTCGCGGCTGGGGTTATGATAACGAAGAAGACTCCCTTGGCGTGCGCTGCATTGCGGTGCCGGTATTCAATACGCAGGGGAAAGTGATCGCCGCCCTGAGCGTATCCGGCGTTACGTTCCAGATCCCCGATGATAAACGCGAGTCGCTTGCTACGCTGATGATGGATGCCAGCCGTAGCCTGACGCGTCTGATGTGCTGAAATAAAAAGACATAGCGGGCAAGAAGCCCGCTTTCGTCATCGCTTAAAGTCCCGCACGCTGTAAGATCTGCTTCAAATTCGAAATATGTTCTTCATTTGCCGGCAAAACGGGGGGCATTACATGAGTTGAAATATCGACTCCGCTAAGCTGAATTGCCTTTTTGATTATCCCGAAGAAAGGTGAATCCAGGCTGTAAATAGTGGAAAGCGCGGACAGCCTGCGCTGTAATCCGAACATTGTCTCATACTCTTTTTCACACCACGCGCGGTAGATCCCGCAGGTTAGCTGCGGCGCAAAGTTCGCTGTCGCTGGGATCCCGCCGTTGCCGCCTAAGATAAGCGTATCCATCATATATTCATCATAGCCGGAGAAAATAACGAAGTCCGGACGCACTGGCCTGACATTATTGATGATTTCACGAATATGGCTGATATTATCAACGGTATCCTTAATGCCGATAATATTGGGGTGATCCTGCGCCAGCCGGGTAATTAAATCAACGCTAAGGTCCTGTCCCGTCAATGCTGGGAAGTTGTAGAGAATGACCGGGCTTTTTATGTTATTAGCCACGGTTTTGAAATGATGATAAATATACTCATCGGTCAATCTGGCATAGTAGGGATTGAGTACCAGCACGGCATCGACTTCGAGTCGGTCGGCATGCTGACCATACTCAATCACTTCCTGCGTGCTGGTGCTGCTAATACCTAATAGTACTGGAATACGGCGGTTAATATGACGGACGCAAAACTCTGCGGTTTCCAGACGCAGCGCATTGGTCATATGGCAAAATTCCCCCCCGCTGCCCAGCAGTAATACGCCATTGACCTTGCTTGCAATAAGATGATCCAGCAAGGTTGCCATGCCGACTTTATCTAACTCTCCCTGCGCATTAACAATGGTCGGAACTGGCGGAAATACGCCGTGAAATTTCGTAATCTGAGTCATGTATTGATCCTTAAAACAGGCGAGCCGTAGCCCGCCAGGGATATTATTTAAGCCAGGCTCCGGCCATTAATGATGTTGCATTAGCGGTGAACTGTTTAAAGACGCCGCGACGGTTTGAATAATCAGGTTTCTTCCAGCTTGCTCGACGCTCTTCAAGACAGCGGCGTATTTCCTCTTCTGTTTTAGGCATCCCGTCGATCCCTACAATATTGAGCTTGCGGCCTTTCACATCCATTTCGATTAAATCACCATCTTCCACCAGGGCAATCGGCCCGCCATCAGCGGCTTCTGGCGAGACGTGTCCGACACATGGCCCGCTGGTCGCTCCAGAGAAACGACCGTCGGTAATCAATGCGACTTTTCCGTCGAGGCGTTTGTCATACACGATGGCATCGGTGGTCATCAGCATTTCCGGTGCGCCAGAGCCTTTTGCGCCTTCGTAGCGAATGAAAATGACGTCTCCGGGTTCGATATGGTTATGGATAATGGCCTGCTGAGCGTCTTCTTCGGAGTTAAAGACCCGAGCAGGACCGGTATGGTGGTGCATATCCGGCGCACAGGCCGCGTATTTAATGACCGCTCCTTCAGGCGCGATGTTGCCTTTCAGTACCGCAATCGACCCTTTTTTGGTGGCATTTTCTGGTTTATGGATCACCTCCTCCGGGCTGACTTTGTAATTGTTGAGGTAACCGTGGTTGCGGGTAAAGAAGCCGGATTGATGGAGCATTTCCAGGTTGTCGCCGAGCGTACGGCCAGTCACGGTAAGAACATCAAGATCCAGATAATCGCGCAGATACCATTGCACCATTGGCACGCCGCCAGCGAACCACATCATTTCGGTAACGTATTCACCGCTGGGCTGAATATTGGTCAGATAAGGGATTTCGTTATTGATCCGATCAAACAGTTCGGGCTTCAGCTCCCATCCAAGTTCATGAGCGATGGCCGGAAGGTGGATCATCGCATTGGTGCTGCCACCAATAGCAGCATGGACTTTGATAGCATTTTCAAACGCCGCAGGAGTCAGGATCTTATGGGTGGTGATATTTTTCTCCGCCAGATATAGCGCCTGGTGGCCTGCAGTTCTGGCAACGCGGCGAATTTCCGCCAGGGTCGATGGCAGCAAAGCGCTGCCTGGCAGGGCCAGCCCCAAGGCCTCTGACATGCACTGCATGGTACTGGCCGTTCCCATAAACTGGCAGGCTCCGGCGGTGGGGCAACCGCATTGCTGCATGGCTTCCACTTGCTGAATGCCGATTTCGCCTTTCTTCAACTTAGCAGTGATCCCGCCGAGGTCAGAAGTACTCATATTCGGTGCCGGACGCATAGAACCGCCAGGAATATGCAGCAGCGGCAGGTTCAGGCGTGCGGCGGCAATCAGATGCGCCGGGATAGATTTATCGCAGCTTGAGATCAGAATACCGGCATCATAAGGCACCACTGAGGCATGAATTTCGACCATGTTGGCAATAGCTTCTCGAGATGCCAGGATGTAGTTCATCCCATCGTGGCCCTGACCCCAGCCGTCGCAGATATCCGTCACATGGTGACGGACCGCGCGCCCGCCGCTTTCATGAACACCCAGCACGGCTTCATCGCCCAGTTGGTTAAGATGGAAACTGCCCGGATGACTTTCGCCATAGCAATCATCCACCAGGATCTGCAGTTTATTGACATCTTCTTTGCTGTAATTCATTCCAAGACGCAGGGCGTCGAGCTGCGACCACAGGTCGCGAGCATGCTGACATTTTTGGCTCATTTGGCGATTCCTTCCTGTTTAAGTGACGCACCCGGCGTCGAGGTGTTAGGTGTGTTACTGCTACCTGCAGGACGAGCGGTAACAGAAGGTAAGCTGAAAAGCAGTCCAACGGCGATAAGCAGGGCGGCAACCAGTACGGTCATTCCTGCTGTTTGCGAGAACGTCACCGTTAACAGCCCGACGAGGTACGGACCGATAAAGCCGCCGATGTTGCCCAGGGCGTTGATCGTGCCGCGTACGCCGCCCAGAACGTTGGGGGCGAAGAGTAATGGCGGCAGCGTCCAGAATGGACCGGCATAGGCTTGCAGGAAGAACCCGCAAATAACCATCATGCCGTAGGCGAGCCAGACGTTATCTTTCAGTAATAAGGAGAGGGCGAGGCAGACCGCGAAACCCAGCAGAGGAATAGCCGTGTAAAGGCGGCGATTCATCGTCTTATCACACCATTTGGCGATGTAATACTGACCGATAATGCACAGAACGTAAGGCGCCGCGGTGAGTACCCCAACGATGGTCATGCCGCTGCCGGTCAGGTGTTTAATCAGATTTGGCATCCATAGCGCGAAGCCATAGAAGCCGACCTGTACGAAGAAATAGATACCGACAAGCTTCCACAGGTTGATGCTTTTTAATACGCCGCGAATGCTGCTTTGCTCTCCGCCAATACTCAACGCGCGATCGGCCAGCAATTTTTGTTCGATCCAGGCGCGCTCTTTCGGATCCAGCCACTTTGCCTGATGCGGGTGATCGGAAACCAAAGGTAGCCAGACAAAGAGCAGTCCCAGAGAGAGCAAGCCTTCGATGATAAACATCTCTCGCCAGCCGTAGGTTTCAATAAGCCAGCCGGAAAGCGGCCCGGTAATAATAGAAGCGACGGCCAGGTTCATCTGGAAATAGGCGATAGCCCTGGCGCGCTCCTCATTTGGGAACCAGTGGCCAATCAGCGCCAGAATGGCGGGATACACAGCACCTTCCGCCACGCCGAGCACAAAGCGGATAATCAACAACTGCGTCGGTGTCTGAACAAAACCGGTCAGCAGGGCAAAGCCACCCCAGGCGACGATTGTCCAGGCAATTAACTTTTTGGCGCTTAGCCGCTCGGCTATCTGACCGCCGGGAATTTGCAGGAAGATATAACCAATAAAGAAGATCCCGGCGACCAGACCGGCAAAAGAAGCCGTCATGCCTAAATCTTCATCCATGCCGCCTGCGATCCCAATGGCGATATTGGTCCTGTCCATATAGGCCACGATATAAACGAGGATCGTGGCTGGAATAATATGCAGCCAGCGCCCTCGTGTGGTCGGTTTCTCTATTTCAATGCTCATCATTGCATCCCTTTAGTATCAAAAATGTGTTCTGTATATGGAACTACTGTTCTGTATATTGACACTATGCCGACGTATTCATACAGCGTCAATTCCATACTCTAAGGAAGGTTATATTTTGTGATTTGCTTCAAAAATGAACGGAGATAAGGTGAGAAAGAGCGGATAACCCACTGGAAACTGCTCATCGGTCTAATACATAGCCAAAATTGTGCGCTGCCTCACAGGATAAGATGATGCTCTCACCTGGTCATTGTGCGTTCAGAGTAAACAGCATTAAATTCTTTATGTGGAATTTGTGTTCTGTATATTGAACTTTAATGCTTTTTAAGGAGAAACAATGGTTACTACCGCGATCTTTCCGTCACGATATGTTCAGGGTAAAGGAGCGTTGACAACGCATCTCCCGCAGGAATTGGCCGCACTCGGTCATAAGGCGCTGATTTTGCAGGATCCTGTTGTTCACAACACCTACCGGGATACAGTTGCGACAGCACTGCACGGGGTGATTGAATTTGATATCGAAGTGTTCAGTAGCGAGTGCAGTGATGAGGAAATTGCTCGCATCTCCACACGCGCGCAGGAAATTGGCGCCGATGTGATTGTCGGTATGGGGGGCGGGAAAACCCTGGATACGGCAAAAGCAACCGGCGCCAGCCTGCGGCTGCCTATTGCCGTGGTTCCTACTCTGGCCTCAACGGATGCGCCGTGCAGTTCACTGGTTGTTATCTATACGCCAGAAGGGCAATTCAAACGCTACCTGATGATTCCACGTAACCCGACGCTTGTGCTGGTGGACAGCAGTATTATTGCTGCCGCGCCGGTACGCTTTTTGGTTGCCGGGATAGGCGATGCGCTGGCAACCTGGTTTGAAGCGGAAGATTGCCGCATCAAAGGGGCCGGCAATATGACCACCAGGCCAGGACCGATGACCGCATTTGAGCTGGCGCGCTTTTGCTACACCACCTTAATGCGCTATGGGCGCCTGGCGAAGCTTGCCTGTGAACAACATCAGGTTACTCCGGCGCTCGAACATGTTATCGAAGCGAATACACTATTATCCGGGCTCGGTTTTGAAAGCGGTGGGCTGGCGGCGGCGCACGCCATTCATAACGGTCTGACGGTACTGCCCGCCACGCACAAATACTGGCATGGGGAAAAGGTTGCGTTTGGCACGCTGGCAATGCTTATGCTCACCGATAGAGCGCCTGAGCTTATCGAGGAGGTTTATCAATTTTGTGAAGATATAGGCTTGCCCACCACGCTGGCGGATATTGGTCTGGCTGGCGTTAGCGATGATGAACTGCTGGCCGTTGCCAGGGCGTCTTGTCAAACTGGGGAAACGATACACAACGAGCCGTTTACCATTACGCCGGAGGCCGTTCAGGCGGCATTGCGGGCCGCCGATGCTGTTGGGCAGGCGCGGAAAAAGATCGATCTTGCAGGTTAATGTGAGCCTGTAAATAAAAAACGGCAGCCGGAACTTTCAACTTCTGTCTGCCGCTATCGTGAATGTTTTAACGTCGCGATTTCAGAAAAATGCATGGGGGGTGCTCAGGACTACCGGGTTTATACTTCCGCTATCGCAGGGATTAGCGGATAGAAAAATGAAAAATGCTAAGTGGCTTTTTTTGTCAATCATGATGGCGTTTATCGGCGTGCCGCTGCTGGTGAACATTATTACGATTATCGTGGGGGGAACGTGGGCGTGCATTAGCGTTCTTGAAAATAGTATCCCCGTCGCGCAATCTATTGAGGAGGCGACCATTATCCCGGTAGCGCTTCTGGGCGCAGGGTTAATTTTTCTCTGTGGCCGGATATGGGGAAAGGGAAATGCATCAGAGGTAAATCCAGAATGGCGTGATTGCTGCCTGCTTATGCCCGCTCTGGTGGTGCTGATGGGGTGGGTCATCCTGATGTTTCTCACCGATCTTAATATTCGCGCGATAGGGCGTAAACCCATCGCCCAGGTGGCGCAAACGCTTTGGTTAGTACCCAGCGTAATATCCTTTTTCAACGGCTGGGTATGGGCAGTGTTGCTCATCCCGGTTGGCTCGCAGCTCTGTTTTGCATTAGGGTATGGCGGTGCGCGTTGGGGAGTGCTACGCGGCGGTGCGGGCTACACTTGTCGTAATCTGCTGGTGATTTGCCTGCTGTTTTTCGGGAGCTGTGCCGTATACCAGTCACATCTTTATGCCGTGAAGTATCCCGCTCCCGAGAGCAGTGAATATCTTTATTTCCGCGATTATCAGGCGCACACATGGGGCAACAAGCTAACCGGGCTGCGCGATGAACCGACACTTCTGCTAACTCAAAATTGGCCGCGGCTCGATGGCGCAACGGCTGGCTTGCCGTTATACGCCTCGGCTTTTTATGCGCTTACGCGCTTTCCGGATGATATCTGCCCTGAAGACTACCTTGAAAACCAGGGAACCATTGAAGCCTATCAAAATATCCTTAACGGTAATGCCGATCTTATTTTTGTCGCCCAGCCTTCCACTGCTCAAAAGCAATTGGCCGAGGCCAGTGGCGTAAAACTGGTTTACACCCCCTTTGCACGTGAAGCGTTTGTGTTTATCGTCAACCAAAACAATCCCGTGTCATCGTTGAGTGATGTACAAATTCGCGGCATTTTTAGCGGAAGAATCACCCACTGGAATGAGGTGGGCGGAGAGGCAATCGACATTAAGCCCTGGCAGCGACCGGAAAACTCTGGCAGCCAAACGGCGATGCTGGCGAAGGTAATGAAAGAAACGAAGCTGATGCCAGCGCAAACAACATCAGTGGCAACCGCGATGGGGGAAATGGTGGATATCGTGGCTGAGTATCGCAATACGCACAACGCCATTGGCTATACCTTTCGTTATTACGCTACGCAGATGCACAGCAATAAAGAGATTAAATTACTGGCGATAAACGATGTTGCGCCGACGGTTGAAAATATTCGTAACGGTAGTTACCCGTACACGGTTGATGTTTATATGGTTACCCGTGAACACCCCACAGCGGAAACACAAAAGCTGGTGGACTGGTTTCTAAGCCCGCAGGGGCAGCAGTTGGTGCAGGATGTGGGATATGTGCCGCTGTATCCGGCCGCGAAATAAAGGGACTAAATGGAAGATGTTAAATTATATGTGGAACGGGTAGGCGTAGACCCGGCCAGCGGCGCTGATATTCGTATTGCACGGCGTGAATCCCCTTCGTGGCATAAAGATATTGTTGCTGAGCTGATTAATCAGGTTCTTCGGTGTGGTGCGGCATTAATCATCGTCGCTGTGCTGACCGCCTGCGATGATCGCCAGGTAAGCTATTTTCCTGATTATGCCGCCATACCGGAGCAATCCGGTATCTGGACCTGGCTACCTGTGTTCTTTCCATCGTCCGCCAGTGAAATAGAGATGACGTTTAACCTGGACAGCAATCTTTTTTATGCTGACTTTAGCGTGGCCGACGGTGATAAACGCGCGCATTTTGAAAGCGTGCTGGGGGAGGAGAGCGTGGTTCATTATGCCAACATTTCTCATAAAAGCTGGTGTAAAACGGGGAAAACTCTCTGGAATAGCGAAGCGCGGGCAAAACCCTTCTTTATTACCAAAATAAGTGTCGATCGCTACCGTATCACTAATCATATGCCCGGCTGTACAAAACCCGGCGAGTGAATGCGGTATGTGGCGAAAAGGGCGGTATAAACCGCCCCGGATTTTATTACGACGCCAGTGAAAGTTGGTGTTTCTCAACATACGCCGCCAGCCACTGGGTGATGCGGGACTGCTGCTCGGCGGTCAGCCACATGCCTTCTTTGGTGCGACGCCAGATAGCATCTTCAGTACGGCGCACCCATTCGTGATCCACCAGGTACTTGAGTTCCGCTTCGTAAAACTCATGACCGAAATCTTCGCCTAAATCAAGCAGTGACGTGGCTTCGCCGAGAATCCACTCCGTGTTGCTGCCATAAGTGCGCGAATAGTGGCGCGCCAGCGATTCCGTCAGGAATGGGTAACGACGACGCAGCTTCGCCGCGTAATCTTCGCGGCTGCCGTCGATGTCGCCGCCGGGCAGTACGCACGTTTTGGTCCATGCCGGCCCGATGCCTGGATAATAAGACGCCAGTTTTTCCATCGCGTGTTCGGCCAGCTTACGGTAGGTCGTGAGCTTACCGCCAAACACGGAAAGCAGCGGCGCTTTGCCGTTTTCATCATGGATATCAAGGGTATAATCGCGAGTGATCGCCTGCGGTGAGTCGGACTCATCATCGCACAGCGGACGGACGCCGGAGTACGTCCAGACGATGTCATCGCGCCCCAGTTGTTTCTGGAAGTGCGCGTTATAGACCTTCAACAGGTAATTAATTTCGCTCTCTTCAATTTTTACCGCTTTCGGATCGCCTTTATATTCGACATCGGTCGTGCCAATGATCGAAAACTTTTCCATCCACGGAATGACAAAGACGATACGCTTATCTTCGTTTTGCAGAATATACGCCTGCTTCTGATTATGGACGCGTGGCACGACGATATGGCTGCCTTTGATCAGGCGGATGCCATACGGCGACGGCAGGTGCATCCCTTCGTCGAAGAACTGTTTGACCCACGGTCCGGTGGCGTTAACCAGTCCGCGCGCCTGCCAGACATATTTTTTACCGGTGTCGATATCTTCCGCTTCGACAATCCACAGGCCATTTTCCCGACGAGCGGCGGTTGCGCGAGTACGGGTAAGGACTTCGCCGCCTTTACGCACCACCATCTGTGCGTTAGCCAGCACCAGACGCGCATCGTCTACCCAGCAGTCGGAGTATTCGAATCCGCGCACGATTTCAGGTTTGAGCACCGAATCTGCGCCAAACCGCACACCGGTGGAACCGGGTAAGCTGGTACGTTTGCCGAGGTGATCGTACATAAACAGACCGATGCGGATCATCCAGGCTGGACGTAAATGCGGGCGGTGCGGCAGACGAAAACGCATCGGGAAGGCGATGTGCGGCGCCATTTTCAACAACACCTCACGTTCTGCCAGCGCTTCGCTGACCAGGCGGAACTCGTAGTGCTCAAGGTAGCGTAAGCCGCCGTGGATAAGTTTCGAACTGGCGGAAGAGGTTGCGCAGGCCAAATCCTGCGCTTCCAGCATGAGTACGGACAAACCGCGTCCGGCGGCATCAGCCGCGATGCCTGCACCGTTAATGCCCCCGCCTATCACGATCAGATCTTTGGTTTCCATGCTGCCCTCTTGCACTTTCGTTAAAGTTCAAAAATGTTCGTTATCGAACATAATAGCAAAGAAACGCGCTATTGGTAACATCGAAAAAACATTTTAGAGTGATATGTATAACATTATGGCGTTAAGCTACTCCGTCAACGTACACTGGGCGATAAAATGCCTTAATTGGCTTCACCGGCAATAATGAAAGAGCGATTCATGGAACAATTTGAATGTATCACTGTAGAAGAGGCGTATCAGAAACTGCACCAGGGCGCGGCGGTGCTGGTCGATATTCGCGATCCGCAAAGTTATGCCATGGGTCATGCGCCGCAGGCGTTTCACTTGACTAACGATACGCTGGGCGCGTTTATGCGTGAGCATGGTTTCGATACCGCCGTGATGGTAATGTGCTATCACGGCAACAGTAGTAAAGGCGCCGCGCAGTATCTGCTCCAGCAAGGCTATGATGCGGTTTACAGCATTGACGGCGGGTTTGAGGCCTGGCATCGCCGTTTCCCTGCCGATGTCGCGAATGGCGCGTAATCCCATAAAGATGCAGCCTCCGACGAGAAGGGTATATATACTGTCTTCTTTTGTATGGACTAAGCGACAGCAATAATGTTGATGATTACTTCCTTTGCGAATCCTCGCGTGGCGCAGGCATTTGTTGATTACATGGCCACCCAGGGCGTCATTCTTACTATTCAGCAACATAATCAAAGCGATATCTGGTTGGCGGATGAATCGCAGGCCGAACGTGTGCGGGTCGAGCTGGCGCGGTTTATAGAAAATCCCGGCGATCCGCGTTATCTGGCGGCTAGCTGGCAGTCCGGGCAGACTAACAGCGGGCTACGCTATCGCCGTTTTCCCTTTCTCGCCACGCTGCGTGAACGAGCCGGCCCTGTTACCTGGATCGTGATGCTCGCCTGCGTGCTGGTCTATATCGCGATGAGTCTCATCGGCGATCAGACGGTGATGGTATGGCTGGCGTGGCCGTTCGATCCGGTTTTAAAATTTGAAGTCTGGCGCTACTTCACCCATATCTTTATGCACTTCTCACTGATGCATATTCTTTTTAACCTGCTGTGGTGGTGGTATCTCGGCGGGGCGGTAGAGAAGCGCCTGGGCAGCGGTAAATTAATCGTCATTACGGTGATAAGCGCGCTGCTAAGCGGCTATGTACAGCAGAAATTTAGCGGCCCGTGGTTTGGCGGACTGTCTGGCGTCGTCTATGCGCTGATGGGGTACGTGTGGCTGCGCGGAGAGCGCGATCCGCAAAGCGGAATTTACCTCCAGCGCGGCTTAATTATTTTTGCATTATTGTGGATAGTCGCTGGTTGGTTTGACTGGTTTGGCATGTCTATGGCGAACGGCGCGCACATCGCCGGGCTTATCGTCGGTTTAGCGATGGCCTTTGTTGATACGCTGAATGCGCGAAAACGAACGTGAGGCGTATCCGGCCTGTGGTCGAGATATTTTTCCAGGCCGGGTAGGGCGAATGCCGCTATCCGGCGCAAAGTTGGTTACTTTCAGAGATTATTCATGAAACAAACACAACGGCATGACGCGATCATTGAACTGGTGAAAAAACAGGGGTACGTCAGTACGGAAGAGCTGGTGGAGCATTTTTCTGTCAGCCCGCAAACCATTCGTCGGGATCTTAACGATCTGGCGGAACAGAATATGATTTTGCGCCACCACGGCGGCGCGGCGTTGCCCTCCAGCTCGGTGAACACGCCGTGGCACGATCGTAAGGCGACGCAAACGGAAGAAAAAGAGCGCATCGCTCGCAAAGTCGCGGCCCAGATCCCCAATGGTTCAACGCTGTTTATTGATATCGGCACGACGCCGGAAGCCGTAGCGCACGCCCTGTTAGGGCACAGTAATTTGCGGATCGTGACCAACAATTTGAACGTAGCGAACACGCTAATGGCGAAAGAGGATTTTCGTATTATCCTCGCCGGCGGCGAACTCCGCAGCCGCGACGGCGGCATTATTGGCGAAGCGACGCAGGACTTTATCGCCCAGTTCCGTCTCGATTTCGGCATTCTCGGTATTAGCGGTATTGATAGCGACGGCTCGTTGCTGGAATTTGACTACCATGAGGTACGCACCAAGCGCGCGATTATCGAAAATTCGCGCCACGTGATGCTGGTGGTGGATCACTCTAAATTTGGCCGTAACGCGATGGTAAACATGGGCAGCATTAGTATGGTCGATGCGGTCTACACCGATACCCTGCCGCCGCCGGGCGTGATGCAGGTGTTGACGGAGAACCATATCCAACTGGAGCTGTGTTAATTCTGTAAAACGTCCCACGTCAGACCAAAACGCGCCAGGTATTTACGCAGCCGGTCAGCGTCATTCACCGTGGCTTTCCCCTGGCGGGAAACGTTGAATAGCTGCCGCCCGGCGTCGGAAAGGGTTTTCGCCTGGCGGCAGACGGCAACGACGTTTTCCAGTTGCATACGGTCAAACAGATCCAGCGCCGTTGCGTCAATGCCCGGCAGTCCGTCGAGCGCGGAGGGGCGATGGTCATTCCAGCTATAGCGCAAACGCGCGATTTCATCGTCTACCGTTTCGACCGTGATTCGCCCGTTGTCCGCCAGCGTCGCCATGCGGGTGACGCTGGCGGAGAGTTCGCGGAAGTTACCACGCCAGGCGGCCTGCGGCGAGGTGGCGAAGCTCAGCCAGGCGCGGCGCGCTTCGGTATTAAAACGCACGCTGTCGCCGGTTAGCGCCGCGTGGCGTTCCAGTTCGTAGTCAAGGTTTGGCTCAATATCTTCCTGGCGCTGACGCAGGCCCGGTAGTTCGAAGGTCCAGAGATTAATGCGCGCGTACAGGTCTTCGCGGAATGTCCCCTCCGCCACCCGCTGGCGCAGGTCGCGCACCGTGCCGGCAATCAACTGGAAATCGCTGCTGACCTGCTGGTCGCTGCCGAAAGGGTAAAAGCGTTTTTCTTCAATGGCTTTCAGCAACATGGCCTGTTCATCCGCGCCCAGTTCTCCCACTTCGTCAAGAAACAACATGCCGCCGTCGGCGCTGCGCAGCAGTCCCGCACGTTCCTCTCTCGCGCCGGTAAACGCCCCCTTAACGTGGCCGAACAGCGCCGACATCGCCGTGTCGCCGCGCAGGGTGGCGCAGTTCACTTCGACAAACGGGCCGCTGAACTGGTGGCGGGCCAGTTTTAGTTCATAGACGCGACGGGCGAGAAACGACTTGCCCGCGCCGGTCGGGCCGTTGAGCAGGATTGGCGAACGGGAGCGTATCGCGACGCGCTCAATTTGCTCAATCATCCGGTTGAAACACGGGTTGCGGGTTGCAATGCCGGACTTCAGGAAGTTGAGCGTCTCCTCCCGCTCCTGGGCGAAGCGGGTGGCGATGTCATTGTAGCGGCTGAGGTCGAGGTCAATAATCGTCACGTCGCCCGTGCTATGCGGTTTATCTTTTTTGCGCGGCGGCGAGGTCTGCGCTAATCGCGCCGGTAGATAGCGCGCCTCCGCCAGCAGGAACCAGCAGATCTGCGCGACGTGGGTGCCGGTGGTGATATGAATCAGATAGTCTTCATCTTCGGGATGAAAGGTATGGCTGCGGGCGAAATCGTGCAGGCAGGCGTAAACCTCTTCGAAGTCCCACGGGTTGCGGATCGCGATTTCTACGCCGACGATTTCCGTTTCCGGCGAGACGCTGGCGATATCCTTCTTTAATCCTTCAAACAGCGAGCGAGAGCGGGCATCGTACAGCAGTTCCAGGCGGTGAACGACCAGCGTCTCCTGCTGACACAGACACAAAGTAGGGCGCCATTTTTCCCAACGCTGACTGCCGCGTCCTGCATAGTCGAGCACCGTACCGACAAAACCAAAGGCCACCGTTTTTCGCATCTTAGATTTCCTTCTAAAAGACGAGATAATTTTATCGCTTTTTAATGGCTGCCGTGCAGGCATTTTTCTTTCACCTGAACGCTAAAGAAATAAATTTTTTAAAAATCAATAAATTATAAAATAATTTATTTTCTGGCACGCTGGTTGCAATAACTCTGGCATGGAGAATAACGGAAATGGGAAAACAAATGGCTAATCCACTTTTGTTCCGTTCGCTGTTAAGGGACGCGCCGCTGGCCAACGCCAGCAATCAGCAAGGCGCAGCGGCCTTTGCCTTCACCCCGCGCCATAAACTGGCGCAAATGGTGATGACCGGCTGCATGAACGAGACTTTTTATGCCAGCGGTCAGGCGCAGCTAAATGATGTTCTGGCGACGGCGAAAGATCTCGACGATCTGTTTTTAGCGCAACTGGCGATTTATGGCCGCGAACGCGGGATGATGAAGGATATGCCCGCGCTGTTGACCGCCATTCTGGCGGCGCGTGGTTCGGCGCTGCTGCCGGTAGTATTTGCGCGGGTGATCAATAATGGCCGGATGCTGCGTAACTTTGTGCAAATTTTGCGCAGCGGCGTGACCGGGCGGCGCTCGCTGGGGACGCGGCCAAAGAAGCTGGTGCAGCGTTGGTTGCAGAACGCCAGCGAAGAGCGTTTATTGCAGGCCTCGGTGGGCAATGCGCCGTCGCTGGCGGATATCGTCAAAATGGTGCACCCACGGCCGCAGGCGGCGTGGCAGGAAGCCTTCTTCGCCTGGCTGATTGGTAAGCCGTGCGATAAGGCGCAACTGCCGGAAAAAACGCGCGCGCTGCTGGCGTTTCGTGAAGGCGACATGGGCGCGGCCTTACCCGATGTGCCGTTTTTACTGCTGACCAACGCGCCGCTGAGTCGCGAACAGTGGGCGCAACTGGCGCAGCGGATGAGTTGGCAAACGTTACGGATGAATTTGAATACGCTGGCGCGTCATGGCGTGTTTGAGAATGTAACGCTTGCCGCCAGCGTGGCGCAGCGACTGGCGGACAGGGCGCAGGTGCGCCAGTCCTGGGTTTATCCTTATCAGTTGCTGTCGGCGTGGAGCAATCTGCAATGCAGCGTGCCGCAGGTTATTCGTGAGGCTTTAGCGCAGGCGATGGAGTACGCGCTGGAGAACATTCCGCCGTTTCGCGGCAACGTGGTGGTCTGCCCGGACGTGTCGGGGTCGATGAAGTCATCGATAACCGGCTATCGCAAGGGGGCGACCAGTAAGATCCGCTGCGTGGACGTTGCCGGGCTGATCGCCGCCGCTGTGCTGCGTAATCATCCGCAGGCCCGCGTGCTGCCGTTTGAATGCGATGTGGTCGACGTGCGGCTTGATGCGCGCCAGTCGGTTATGCACAACGCGCAAAAGCTGGCGGCGGTTGGCGGCGGCGGCACCAACTGCTCCGCGCCGCTGCGTAGGTTGTTGAACGAGCGGGCGCGAGTGGATCTGGTGATTATGGTGTCGGATAACGAATCGTGGGTTGATGAGTCGCGTTATGGCTCAACGGCCACCATGGAATGCTGGATAGAACTGAAAAAGCGCAACCCGCAGGCGCGCCTGGTGTGTATCGATCTGCTGCCTTACGGCACCACCCAGGCGGCGGAACGAAGCGATATTTTGAACGTCGGCGGCTTCAGCGACGAGGTGTTTACGGTGATAGATAACTTTGTTAACGGTCGCTATGGCAGCGCGCACTGGCTGGAAGAGATTGAAGCCGTGACGCTGTAAAGAGTATTCAGCGCGGCGCGAATGCTGGCCGGGATTACATCTTTCCCGATGCGTATCATCCCGGCTATGAATTTGTCGCGCAACGCTGAAGGCACGAATGCTGGTGGATCTACACCTTGTATGGCCAGACGCAGGTTCGAACCCTGCCGGGGCTTAGCCCTGTAGCTCAACGGTAGAGCGGGTGATTCACCTTAACTTGTCGTGCCACCCTATTTTGGCGAATGCCGGAGGATCTACAGGTAACGCGGAGGTAATGCCGCTAGCAGGTTCAATCCCTGCGCCTCCGGTTTAACCGGAGTTAAGATTCTTCACCACTTGTCGCCACCCTAATGATTAAAATGAGAAAAAATGATGAATTACGAATTGATGACCACCCAGAACGCACCGGTAAAAATGTGGACCAAAGGCGTACCGGTAGAAGACGATGCCCGTCAGCAGCTGATCAATACGGCGAAAATGCCGTTTATTTTCAAACACATTGCCGTTATGCCGGATGTGCATTTGGGGAAAGGATCGACCATCGGTAGCGTGATCCCGACGAAAGGGGCGATTATTCCGGCGGCGGTGGGCGTGGATATCGGTTGTGGAATGAACGCGCTGCGTACCAGCTTAACGGCGGCCGATCTGCCGGAAAATCTGGCGGAACTGCGTAGCGCCATAGAGACCGCTGTGCCTCACGGGCGTACCACCGGACGCGGGCGTCGCGATGTGGGCGCATGGGGAAACCCGCCCGCCAACGTTGATGTAAAATGGGCGCAGCTGGAAGCGGGATATCAGTGGTTAACGCAAAAATATCCGCGCTTTTTGAATACCAATAGCTATAAGCACCTGGGAACATTGGGAACCGGTAACCACTTTATTGAGATCTGTCTGGATGAAACCGATCGGGTATGGATCATGCTGCACTCCGGTTCGCGCGGGATCGGTAACGCCATCGGCACCTATTTTATCGGCCTGGCGCAGCAAGAAATGCAGGAGCAGTTAGAAACGCTGCCGTCCCGCGATCTGGCGTATTTTAATGAAGGAAGCGAATATTTTGATGATTACCTGAAAGCGGTACACTGGGCGCAGCAATTCGCCAGCCTGAACCGCGAGGCGATGATGGAAAACGCGCTGGCGGCGCTCCAGCGCTGCGTGGAAAAACCGATCGCCCTCGATATGGACGAAATCAACTGCCACCATAACTATGTGCAAAAAGAGCAGCACTTTGGCGAAGAGATCTATGTGACGCGTAAAGGGGCGGTTTCGGCGCGGCGCGGTGAGTTCGGTATCATTCCCGGTTCGATGGGGGCGAAAAGCTTTATCGTGCGCGGGCTGGGTAACGAAGAGTCGTTCTGTTCGTGCAGCCACGGCGCCGGGCGTGTGATGAGCCGAACGAAAGCGAAGAAACTGTTTAGCGTTGACGATCAGATTCGCGCCACCGCGCATGTCGAATGCCGTAAAGATGCGGATGTGATCGACGAGATCCCAATGGCGTATAAAGACATTGATGCGGTGATGGCGGCGCAGTCTGACCTGGTGGAAATCATGTACACCCTGCGGCAGGTGGTGTGCGTTAAAGGATAGAAAATGGCAAGGATCATCGCGCTGGATGGCGCACAGGGAGAGGGCGGTGGGCAGATTTTGCGCTCGGCGCTGAGTTTATCAATGATAACCGGCCAGCCGTTTGAAATGAGCGGCATCCGCGCCGGGCGCGCTAAACCGGGGCTGCTACGCCAGCATTTAACGGCGGTGCGGGCGGCAACGGAAATCTGCGGCGCGCAGGTGAACGGCGACGAGCTGGGCTCGCAACAGTTGCGTTTTACGCCGGGGCCGATTCGCGGCGGCGAGTACCGTTTCGCGATTGGCAGCGCGGGCAGTTGTATGCTGGTGCTGCAAACCGTCCTGCCCGCGCTGTGGTTTGCCGACGGTTCATCCCGCGTGGAGGTTCACGGCGGGACGCATAATCAGGCCGCGCCCAGCGCCGATTTTATTTGCCGCGTCTGGGAGCCTCTGTTGGCGAGGATGGGTATCAACCAGCGCACCACGCTGATAAAACACGGCTTTTATCCGGCAGGCGGCGGCGCGGCGGCAACGGTCGTCGAACCGGCGGCGTCTTTACGCGGTCTGACGCTGATATCGCGCGGCGAGACGCGGCGTATCACCGCCGAAGCTTTGCTGGCCTCGGTGCCTTACCACGTTGGCGAACGTGAAGTCGCAACGCTGGAAGCCCACTTCCCGCAGGCGGAGAAAAACGTCGTTGCTCTGGAAGGCGGCTGCGGGCCGGGCAACGCGCTGTCGCTGATGATCCAAAGCGAACAGTTAACCGAACTGTTCGCCGCGTTCGGCGTAAAAGGCACCAGCGCGGAAGCGGTAGCTAACCAGGTTGCGCATGAAGCGCGGCGCTATCTCGCAAGCCCGGCGGCGGTGGGAGAGCATCTGGCCGACCAGCTGATTTTACCGCTGGCGCTGGCGGGCGAAGGCGCGTTTACCGTGGCGCGGGCTTCCGCTCACTTGCTTACCAATATTGCGGTGGTGGAACGGTTTTTGCCGGTAACGTTCAACCTGGAGGAGGCGAGGGGGATGGTGCAGGTTATGGTAAGTAAAAATGATAGCGGATCATGACATACCACGCTGATTTCCTTGATGCTGAACAACGCGTTGCTGACGCCATCCCGGAGAGGGATGTTAATCCCTTTTCCGGCCCTTCAACGATGCGGCGAAGAGTGCTGGTGAGTCAGGACGGCGAGCCGGTTATCGTGCTGTGTCTTTTTGTCGCGCTGGAAGAGGGGCGCTGGATCGTTGAGCAGTGCTTCAGCGGCATCATGAATAATGATAAGACTATTGCGATATTATACGGTCAGCACGTTCACTTATTTGATACGGATTCACATCAGGTTAAGAGCCTGTTTCTTGATGATTATGCTGGCCATATTTATTCAATACCCGATGTTTGGGATCATAAGGCCTCGCTGAGCGAGAATTTCCTGGTCACAACCTTTCAGTATACGTTTCTTATCAACGTGAGTTCCGGCATTATCTGGCGATCGGAACTGTGTGGTATTGATGGCGTCATTATTCACGATATCCGGGAGGGTATTATTTATGGCAGTGGCGAATGGGACCCGCCGGATGGATGGGCGCCATTTAACCTGCGGCTGAGCGACGGCCATCGGGCCTGAAGCCAACTCAACGTCTGGATTTACGTTTATGCTCCCGGCCTACAAAACCAGCAATATCAATATGATTTAAAATGACTCTGCAGGCCTGATAAGCGAAGCGTTATCAGGCACACGTTAAACCCCGTACCCCATCATCTTCAGCAACTGCTGCGCGTGCTGTACCGCGTCCTGACGGTGCGCGACGCCGAGTTTCTGGTAGAGGTTGCGGATATGCGTCTTAATGGTGGTTGCGGCCACCGCCAGTTCGCCGGCAATTTGTTCGTTGCTATAGCCTGAATAGATAAGCCCTAACACCTGCCATTCACGCTGGGTGAGCGGGCTGGTGCGAATAAGCTCCGGGACATCCGGATGGTTAAGCAGGCGCTCGACGAAGCCTTCGTCAAAATGGGCGAATTTATGCCGGTGATGTTGGTTAATCTCTCGCAGGATGCGCTGCGCGCGATGCTGCTCCATCTCCGGCAGCGTATTGAGTTGAATCAGCTGACGCAATTGTTGCGCCATGGCTTCGCCTTCAATCACAAAATGGCTGATAAATCCGGTCCGGTTGGCGAGCTGTAAGGCATCAAGCAATACGCGCTGGGCGTCGTTTTTCCGCCCGGATTGCCAGTAAAGCTGATTGAGTAACAGCAGATTGCGGTTTAAATCGCTCATTAAGCGCAGGCTACGGGCATTCTCATTTAACTCTTCCAGCACGATTTCCGCAGGCTCGAATTCGCCCAGCAAGATCTGCGCGCGGGCGATATTCCGCCATTGCCCTTGCAGAAAATGGTTATTGGCAAACGCCGGTTTGGGCGTATGACGTAACCAGTTGGCGGCGGATTTTTTGTCGCCGGTTAACTGCCAGTAAATGACACGCACCTTATCGGCGTTAGAGATCCAGTCGCAGTGATAACGACCATTGCCTAATAAATTTTCCAGTCGGTTAAGCTGACTACGGGCATTATCCAGATCGCCGCGCGCCAGCGAGCACTGCACCAGTAACGTCAGGCACTGCAACTGTTGTTGCGGCTGGAAGGTGGACAGCACAGCGATACCGCTGCGCGCCGAGGCCTCCGCTTCGTCAAGGCGCGCCCACGCCCACAGCAATTGCGCGCGGATACGTACCAGAAACTCATGCATCGGCAGTTGTTCCAGATGTTGCTCTTTGATCAACTGGAAGGCTCTCTCCTGCGTTTCCCATGCGGCCTGCAGGAATCCCTGGGCGAACTGAATTTCGCTTTGTTGAATTAAGCTCCACAGCGCGTAATGCCAGACGTCATGATGGCGTGCCATTTGTTCGGTTTGCTGCATCAGCGATAAAGACTGGCTAAGATCGCCTTTACAGTGCAGCACTTCGCCGTGAACGGAGGTCGCGACAATGCGGCTATAAAACCAGGCGAGAGGAAGCTCATCCAGCGCCAGTTTCGCCAGCCGCTCTGCCTCTTCCGGATTGCCGTCGTTGATGGCGACCTGGGCGCGCAGCGCGTTAAATTCAGCATGCAGCGTGCCGTCCATGACCCCTTTGATCTCTTGCTCAGCGCGCGCCAGCAGCGTATTCACTTCGCTGTAGCGGTGTTGGCTTTGCATCAGCCAGGCCTGTAACAACACCAGTCGCGGATTTTCCAGCAGGCTTTCCCACGGCAGCGCTTTTAATGACTCTTCCAGCAGCGCCAGTTCACTGTGATTAAACAGCCCCCACGCATGGTTAAGCAGGATATCGCGCAGCATTTGCGCGTCACCCGCCGCCAGCGCATGATGAATAGCTTCGCTGGGAAAACCTTGTTCCATCCAGCTTTCCGCGGCCGCACGGTGGATCTCCGGCAGTTCCGCCGCCAGTTCCCACTGGCAACGCTGGCGCAGAAAGCTACCAAACAACGGGTGATAGCTAAACCACTCGCCCGTGTCGTCCATGCGTTGCAGGAATAACCCCTGGCGCTCAATCTCCTCCAGCCGCATCTGGCCGTTTTCTTCGCCGGTCACGCGCACGATCAACGCGTCATTCATTGAGCGTAAGATCGCGCTTTTAAGTAAAAAATGTCGGGTGCTGACATCCACGTTATCCAGTACTTCGTCCACCAGATAATCAGAAAGGTGGCTGGCATTAATCCCGGCAAGACGGCGGGCGGAGTGATGCGCAGAGGTATGGTTCTGGCGCGCGGAGAGGGCGATCAACTGTAGCGCAGTGGCCCAACCGGCCACATCATCGCACATGCGGCTGCTCTCAGCGGCTTCAATGGGCGACGAAAGACGACGGTCAAAAAATTGCTTTGCTTCCTGATGGTTAAAAGCCAACTGCTGGCTGCCGATTTCCAACAGCTGATCGCGCACGCGCAGGTTAGCGATGCCCAGTTGCGGCAAATTACGCGATAACACCACCAGGGTGAAATTTTCCGGCTGATGCCGTAAGAAAAAGCGCATCGCGTCGTGAATCACCGGATTGGTAATCAAATGGTAGTCGTCAATCACCAGATAAAGCGGGCGATGCCACTGCGCCAGTTCAATAAAGAGCTGTGCGAAGAGGGACGTCAGGCTGGCGTACTGACGTTTTTGCGCCATCGCTTCGCTGGTAGAGCAGTGTCCGCCGGTGGCCTGTTGGATAGCGGCAATTAAGTAACTGGCGAATCGCTCTTGCTGGTTATCGCCTTCGTCGAGAGAGTACCAGCCTAATTCATTTTTGCCCGCCGCCCACTGTGAGACAAGCGTGGTTTTCCCATAGCCAGCAGGACTGGTTACCAGGGCGAGCCTGAAATTGTTCGCGCCGGAAAGTTTAGCCAACAGCCGCTCACGAACCACGGTATGGTCGAGACGAACCGGACGACTTAATTTAGACGGAATCAACATAACAATCACTTCACTGTGGGAAATGGGGGGAACTGCGATTTTTTTTGCGCTTCGTAATTAATAGATATAAGGTCGGCCAGAAAGCATTTTAATGCAAGCTAAGCAGACTTTTTATGTGTCTGAATTTGCACTCTGTCACAATTCTAAATAACGGTATTAAAAAAGTATTCGGTGCGGTTGAAACGAGCGTCAGAGCTGGGCTGAGGTCATATTTCCGTTATTGTAAATAATGTCCTGGACATCATCCGGATTTAACACAATGGCGATACCAGGCGTTTAATTAATTATGTTTAGTTAGTGAATCTCCCGCCGCTGAATATTTCAGGTAAGAAACTATTTCGGCGTTCATATAATCTTTCGAAAATACCCCTTCGCGATTTACTGTTATTTCTGTTTATTCATTTGATTATGCGTAACACTGGGGGGCGTTGACAGGAATCGGCGCGTTTATACAGGGGTAAGTGGCGGCGATCACACTTTTATGCTCATCCCCGCTCCTCCTCCCTCCCTAATCAGTGCCGGGAGGAGGAAGGTCAACATCGAGCCTGGCAAACTAGCGATAACGTTGTTTTATTACCCGAGGACGGATTTCCTATGTCACAGCCAACCTTCAATAAAGATCAATTCCAGGCCGCCCTGACGCGTCAGTGGCAGCGTTTCGGTTTACTGTCGGCGTCCGACATGACGCCTCGTCAGTGGTGGCAGGCCGTTAGCGGCGCGCTGGCGGAATTACTGAGCGCGCAACCGGTAGCGCAGCCGACGAAAGGCCAGCGTCATGTGAACTACATTTCGATGGAATTTTTGATTGGCCGCCTGACGGGAAATAACCTGTTAAATCTGGGATGGTACCAGGACGTTAGCGATGTGCTGAAAGCGCACGATATTAATCTGACCGATCTGCTGGAAGAGGAAGTCGATCCGGCGCTCGGCAACGGTGGTCTGGGACGTCTGGCCGCCTGCTTCCTCGATTCGATGGCCACCGTCGGGCAGTCCGCTACGGGCTATGGTCTGAACTACCAGTATGGGCTGTTCCGTCAGTCATTTGTTGAAGGCAAGCAGATGGAAGCGCCGGATGACTGGCATCGCGGCAGCTATCCGTGGTTCCGCCACAACGAGGCGCTGGACGTCCAGGTTGGGATCGGCGGTAAAGTTACCAAAGAAGGGCGCTGGGAGCCAGGTTTTGTGATTACAGGCCAAGCCTGGGATCTGCCGGTGTTAGGCTATCGTAACGGCGTCGCGCAACCGCTGCGTTTGTGGCAGGCGACCCACGCGCATCCGTTTGATCTGACCAAATTCAACGACGGCGCTTTCCTGCGGGCGGAACAGCAGGGTATCGATGCGGAAAAACTGACGAAGGTGCTTTATCCCAACGATAACCACACGGCGGGCAAAAAACTGCGCCTGATGCAGCAATACTTCCAGTGCGCCTGCTCGGTAGCGGATATTCTGCGTCGCCACCATCTGGCCGGACGCAAACTGCATGAGCTGGCGGATTACGAGGTCATTCAGTTGAACGATACTCACCCGACCATCGCCATTCCGGAACTGCTGCGCGTGCTGATTGACGAGCACCAACTGAGCTGGGATGACGCCTGGGCTATCACCAGCAAAACCTTCGCCTACACCAACCACACCCTGATGCCGGAAGCGCTGGAGTGCTGGGACGAGAGGTTAATCAAAGCGCTGTTGCCGCGTCATATGCAGATTATCAAGCAGATTAACGATCGCTTTAAGACGCTGGTCGATAAGACCTGGCCTGGCGATAAGCAGGTATGGGCAAAACTGGCGGTGGTGCACGACCGTCAGGTACGCATGGCCAATATGTGCGTGGTCAGCGGCTTTGCGGTCAACGGCGTGGCGGCGCTGCACTCCGATCTGGTGGTGAAAGATCTGTTCCCGGAATATCACCAGCTTTGGCCGAACAAATTCCACAATGTCACCAACGGCATTACACCGCGTCGCTGGATTAAACAGTGCAATCCGCAGCTTGCGGCGTTGCTGGATAAAACGCTGAAAAAAGAGTGGGCTAACGATCTCGACCAGTTGATCAACCTCGAAAAATACGCTGACGACGCCAAATTCCGTCAGCAATATCGCGACATCAAACGGGCGAACAAAGAACGGCTGGTGAAATTTATCCAGGCCCGTACTGGGATTGAGATTTCGAGCCATGCGATTTTTGATATTCAAATCAAACGTCTGCACGAGTACAAGCGTCAGCATCTGAATCTGTTGCATATTCTGGCGCTGTACAAAGAGATCCGCGAAAACCCGCAGGCCGACCGCGTACCGCGCGTATTCCTGTTTGGCGCGAAGGCGGCGCCGGGCTATTACCTGGCGAAGAACATCATTTTTGCTATCAATAAGGTTGCGGAAGCCATTAATAACGACCCGGCGGTGGGTGATAAGCTGAAGGTGGTTTTCCTGCCGGATTACTGCGTCTCGGCGGCGGAAATGCTCATTCCGGCGGCGGATATTTCCGAGCAAATTTCTACTGCCGGGAAAGAGGCGTCCGGCACCGGTAACATGAAACTGGCGCTGAACGGGGCGTTGACTGTGGGAACGCTGGACGGCGCTAACGTTGAAATCGCTGAGAAGGTGGGTGAAGAGAATATCTTTATCTTTGGCCATACTGTGGAAGAGGTCAAGGCGCTCAAAGCCAAAGGCTACGATCCGGTGAAATGGCGTAAAAAAGACAAAGTGCTGGATGCGGTGCTAAAAGAGCTGGAAAGCGGTCAATACAGCGATGGCGATAAACATGCCTTTGACCAGATGCTGCATAGCCTCGGCAAACAGGGGGGCGATCCGTACCTGGTCATGGCGGACTTCGCCGCTTATGTCGAGGCGCAAAAGCAGGTGGATGCGCTGTATCGCGACCAGGAAGCGTGGACGCGCGCCGCGATCCTCAATACCGCGCGCTGCGGTATGTTCAGTTCCGATCGCTCTATTCGCGATTATCAGGCCCGTATCTGGCAGGCAAAACGCTAAGGGAGCGCGATGGAAAATAAACGTCTCGATAGTGCCGCGCTGGCGGCGGGGATCAGCCCCAGTTACATCAATGCTCATGGCAAACCGCAGTCTATTGGCGCTGAAACCAAGAGACGTTTGCTGGCGGCGATGCACGGCACGACAACAGGACCACAGGCGGTCGTGCCGAATGTGAAGGTTTATACCGCGGGTAAAAAAATGGCGTTGCCGGTAGAGGGGCGCGGTGAGTTTGCCTGGCTGCTGACTACGGAAGAGGGCGTGCATTACAAAGGGCGCGTGACGGGCGGTAAAAAACTTAACCTTCCGGCTACATTGCCGGAGGGCTACCACACCCTGACGTTGACCCAGGATGAACAGCGTACGCACTGCCGGATTATCGTCGCCCCGCCGCGATGCTATGAGCCGCAGGCGCTGCTGGAAGGGAAAAAACTGTGGGGGGCCTGCGTCCAGCTTTATACTCTGCGTTCAGAAAAAAACTGGGGTATTGGCGATTTCGGCGATTTGAAGTCGATGCTGGTCGACGTGGCGACACGCGGCGGCGCGTTTATCGGCCTGAACCCGATCCACGCGCTTTATCCGGCGAATCCGGAGAGCGCCAGTCCCTACAGCCCCTCGTCTCGTCGCTGGCTGAACGTGATATATATCGACGTCAACGCCGTCGAAGATTTCCGCCTGAGCGAAGAGGCGCAGGCATGGTGGCAAATGCCCGCCACACAGCAAAAGCTGCGACAGGCACGCGATGCGCAATGGGTGGATTACGCTACCGTTACCGCGCTGAAAATTACGGCGCTGCGGATGGCGTGGACGCGGTTTGCCGCTCGCGACGATGCGCAAATGGCGGAGTTTCGTCACTTTATCGCCCACGAAGGCGAGAGCCTTTACTGGCAGGCGGCATTCGACGCGCTGCATGCGTATCAGGTGAAAGAGGATGAGCAGCGCTGGGGCTGGCCAGCCTGGCCGGAGGCGTACCAGTCGGTAGAGTCTTCCGCTGTAAAACAATTCTGTGAAGCGCACCGCGAAGAGGTGGAGTTTTACCTCTGGCTTCAGTGGCTGGCCTGGCGCCAATTCGCCGCCTGCTGGGATACCAGCCAGAGTTTTAAACTACCGATTGGTCTGTACCGCGATCTGGCGGTTGGCGTAGCGGAAGGCGGCGCGGAAACCTGGTGCGATCGGGAGCTGTACTGCCTGAAAGCATCTGTCGGCGCGCCGCCGGATATCCTCGGCCCGCTCGGTCAGAACTGGGGGCTGCCGCCAATGGACCCGCATATCATTGTCGCCCGGGCGTATGAGCCCTTTATCGACCTGCTGCGCGCCAATATGCAAAACTGCGGCGCGTTGCGCATTGACCATGTCATGTCGTTGCTGCGTCTGTGGTGGATACCGTATGGCGAAACAGCGGATCGCGGGGCATATGTTCAGTATCCGGTTGACGATCTGTTGGCTATTCTGGCGCTGGAGAGCCAACGTCACCGTTGTATGGTGATAGGCGAAGATCTGGGGACGGTGCCAGTTGAGATTGTCGGCAAGCTGCGCGATAGCGGGGTCTATTCTTATAAAGTGCTGTGGTTTGAAAATGACCTTGAGAAAAACTTCCGCGCGCCAGGCGCGTATCCGCAACAATCGATGGCTGTCGCCTCGACGCACGATCTCCCCACGCTGCGCGGCTATTGGGAATGCGGTGACCTGACGTTGGGTAAAGCTCTGGGGCTTTATCCGGATGAAGTGATTCTGCGCGGGCTGTATGAGGATCGCGAGCGGGCGAAACAGGGGCTATTGGACGCGCTGCATAAATATGGCTGTCTACCAAAACGCGCCGGGCATAAGGCATCGTTAATGTCTATGACGCCAACGCTAAATCGCGGGCTTCAGCGCTACATCGCCGACAGTAACAGCGGTCTGTTGGGGCTTCAGCCGGAGGACTGGCTGGATATGGCCGATCCGGTTAACGTACCGGGCACCAGCGATCAGTATAAAAACTGGCGGCGGAAGCTCACCGCCACGCTGGAGCAGATGTTTGCCGATGAGGGTGTAAACAAGCTGATTAAGGACTTGGATAAGCGCCGAAAAGCGGCCGCGAAGAAGAAGTAATAAAGCCGGGGATTTCCCCGGCTTTATGATGGTGAGAGCACGTAGGCCTGATAAGCGCAGCGCCATCAGGCAATCCTGGCGCACATTGCTGCCTTATCCGGCCTACAATCCGTCTCGCTTAAACCACCATACCCAGTAGCAGACAGCCGATCAGGCCGCAGACGGAGATGATCGTTTCCAGCATCGACCAGGATTTAATGGTCTCGCCGATAGTCAAATTGAAATACTCTTTGAACAGCCAGAAGCCCGGGTCGTTGACGTGAGAGAAAATCACGCTCCCGGAACCGACTGCGATAACCATCAGTTCAGGGCTAACGCCGGTAGTGGCGATCAGCGGCGCCGCAATGCCGCCTGCGGTAATCGCCGCGACAGTCGCGGAGCCCAGCGCGATACGCAGCACCGCCGCGATAGACCACGCCATCAACAGCGGAGAGACATTGGTTTCATGCATCATTGAAGCGATGTATTTATCCACGCCGCTATCGACCAGCACCTGCTTGAAAGCGCCGCCGCCGCCGATGATCAGCAGCATCATGGCGATAATTTTGATGGAAGAGACCAGCGTATCGTTAATCTGATCCATGGAACGCCCGCGGTTCAGGCCAAAGGTGAACATCGCAATCAGTACGGCAATTAACGTAGCCATTACCGGGTCGCCCAGGAACTCGGCAACAGGCAGGAAAGCGTGGCCTTTTGGCAGAATCATCTCGGCAACCGCACGCATCGCCATCAGAATCACCGGAACCAGCGACGTCCAGACGCTGACGCCAAAGCCCGGCATCTCTTCTTCCGTAAAGGTTTTCGCGCTGTACAGGCCTTCCGGGATCGGCTTATCGATACCTTTCAGAAAACGGGCGTAAACCGGTCCGGCAAGGATCACGGTCGGGATCGCCAGAATCGTACCAAACAGCAGCGTCTTACCCATATCGGCATGGAAAATCGTGGCGATCGCGGTTGGGCCCGGGTGCGGCGGCAGGAAACCATGTGTGACGGAGAGCGCCGCGGCCATCGGCACGCCGACGTACAGTAACGGGATATTCGCCGCTGCGGCAATGGTGAATACCAGCGGCAGCATCAGAACGAAGCCCACTTCATAGAACAGAGCGAAGCCGACGGTAAAGCCGGTTAACACTACGGCCCACTGAATATGCTTTTTACCAAATTTCGCGATCAGGGTAGTGGCGATACGTTGAGCGCCGCCGCAGTCGGCAAGCATTTTGCCCAGCATGGCGCCGAACCCCATAATCAGGGCCAGACTGCCAAGCGTACCGCCGACACCGGCTTTGATGGAGCCGATGACTTTATCCAGCGGCATTCCCTGCATCAACCCGACAGCGAGCGCTACCAGGACAAGGGCGATAAATCCGTTCATTTTGAAGCGGATCATCAGAAGAAGTAACAAGATAACACCGATAGCAACGATGACTAATGGCATGATTTACCTGGCCTTTACTTTGTTATGGGTAACGTCATTGTTTCGACGACAAATTCCTGTTGTTCCCGACGGGAACAGAGTCGCAATAGCACCAATACTGATTACCGTTGAAACGAATGAGCGTAGTCAGATGTTATATGGATGTTAGGTGCCCATAAGAATGATACGGGTAACATATGGGTGTTGAAAATGACCCTGGCAGGCAAAATTTAAATTATGAGACACAGGTCATGTTATCGGCGAAAGAAGAAGGACCATTGTTCTGAGATGTGGCTGATAGCGCCGGATGGCGGCGTATACGCCTTATTCGGCCTACGGTGGGGCAGACAAGGCCCGACAGGCGCAAGCGCCATCGGGCATGGATACGGGGAAAATATTAGTAGTAGGAGTGCTCGCCGCGCTGGTGTTCGGTCAGATCGCGAACCCCTTTCAGTTCCGGGAATTCATTCAGCAACTGTTTCTCGATCCCTTCTTTCAGCGTGACGTCAACCATCGAGCAACCGTTACAACCGCCGCCAAACTGCAGAATTGCATAGCCTTCATCGGTAATTTCCATCAGTGAGACGCGACCGCCGTGGCCCGCCAACTGCGGATTAATCTGCGATTGCAGAGCATATTCCACGCGCTCCATCAGCGGCGCGTCATCGGCCACTTTGCGCATCTTCGCGTTTGGCGCTTTCAATGTGAGTTGAGAACCTAGCTGGTCGGTCACGAAATCAATTTCCGCGTCTTCCAGATAGGGCGCGCTCAGCTCGTCGACATAAGCGGTCAACAGGTCAAATTTCAGTGCAGTATCGGTGGCTTCTACGGCGTCGGGCGGACAATAAGAAACGCCGCACTCTGCGTTAGGAGTGCCGGGATTAATGACAAATACGCGGATTTGCGTCCCTTCTTCCTGATTTGCCAGCAGTTTGGCAAAGTGCGCTTGTGCAGCATCGGAAATACGGATCATAGTAATGGCCTAATAGTTGACTATTTTAGTTGGTTATAATACGCCCATCATCGAGGCTCTACAAGGTTCGACACAGGCACCATACCTGGACAGTCGCTGCGCCGTTGCGCAAAAGCAGTTGCGCGATTTCCGCGACGGTACTTCCGGTAGTGACGACATCATCCACAATAACCATATGGAGACCCTGTACCGGCAATTCAAGGCGAAACGCGTTTTTCAAATTGCGTTTACGTAATCTGGCGCTGAGATGGTGTTGTGTTGCGGTCGCCCGTACCCGCGTGATGGTCTGGCTGTCCCACGCGCAGCCAAGCCAACGCGCTAACGGTTGGCATAACAGATCGCTTTGGTTAAATCCCCGCCGCCAGTGTCGGCGCGACCAGAGCGGAACGCTGACGATTCTGTCGGGAAGCTGCAAGCCAGTGCTGCGGCGCGCCATGAGGACTTCCTGCAACAGTAGACGCGCCAGTGCGGCGGCAATTTCGCTGCGGCGGGTAAATTTAAGCTGATGCACCAGTAAACTCAAGGGCGGCGTATAGTCACTGACGCTCACCAGACGCTGCCAGGGCGGCGGTTTTTGCAGGCAGCGACCGCAGGGGAGCGAAGGATGCGCGGCAGGTAATCCGCATTGCGGACACAGACTGACGCGCTGGCGGACGGCGCGCGCGCATACGGAACAAATCCCCCAGTGGCTTAACGCCAGCGGCATTCGGCATAGCCAGCATAATCCCGGTACTGTTAGCATAGGTGCATCCTTGTTAGACAAAAGAGAACAGTAACTGATGAATGACATCTGGTGGCAGACCTACGGCGAGGGAAATTGTCATCTTGTGCTGCTGCACGGATGGGGATTGAACGCGGAGGTATGGCACTGCATTCGCGAGGAACTCGGCTCGCATTTTACGCTGCATCTGGTCGACTTGCCGGGCTATGGTCGCAGCTCGGGGTTTGGCGCCATGACGCTTGAAGAGATGACGGCGCAGGTAGCGAAAAACGCGCCGGACCAGGCTATCTGGCTTGGCTGGAGCCTGGGTGGCCTGGTGGCGAGTCAGATGGCGCTCACCCACCCTGAACGCGTTCAGGCGCTGGTGACAGTCGCCTCTTCGCCATGCTTTAGCGCGCGTGAGGGGTGGCCGGGAATAAAACCGGAAATCCTCGGCGGATTCCAGCAGCAGCTTAGCGACGATTTTCAGCGCACGGTGGAGCGTTTTCTGGCGCTGCAAACGTTAGGGACGGAGACGGCGCGTCAGGATGCCCGCACCTTAAAAAGCGTAGTGCTGGCGCAGCCTATGCCGGATGTAGAGGTGCTCAATGGCGGACTGGAAATCTTAAAAACGGTCGATCTACGAGAAGCGCTTAAAAATGTGAACATGCCGTTTTTGCGTTTGTATGGTTATCTGGACGGTCTGGTGCCGCGTAAAATCGTGCCTTTGCTCGATACGTTATGGCCGCACAGTACATCACAGATAATGGCGAAGGCGGCCCATGCGCCGTTTATCTCGCATCCGGCGGCGTTTTGCCAGGCGCTGATGACGCTAAAATCATCGCTGTAACCAGGGCGTTGCCGGGTCCGGACCATTCTGCCAGATTAATGGTTTTCAGACGCCAGATCGGCAGGCGCTAGCCCGGTAACCCTAAGCACAGTATCGCGATCGAAACCATCGTTTAGCATGGAGCGGGCAATGCGCAATGCGGCGAGCCGTTGGCCTTCCTGTTTGCCTTGCTGTAACCCTTGCTGTAACCCGTTACGATGTCCTTCCTGACGTAATCTTTCTGCGATAGTCATGATCTTCTCCTTATGCTGTGGGATACGCATAGCCACCTGGCGGATAAACGTATTGAAGCGCGCGGCGTCGCCAGTGTGCATCATGTAATTAAACAAACTTTGAAGCTGGGTGTCATTAGCGTATCCCTTAACCAGCAGGGCGACCAGCTGTTCGACAAGCCCCATCAGATCACGCTGGCGGATGTGTTTTTGTATGAGTTCCAGCAGCGCGACCCGTCGGTGCCGCATAATCTCGTCATCCGGCACGACCGTAATATCGACTAGAGGAAAGGCGGTGGCGTATAGCTTACGCGCCATCACCGGGTCGGCAAATTCATCCAGCCAGCATAATGAGAACGGATACGGGCTGCGGTTTCCGTGATAAAACAGCATTGGCACCACTAACGGCAACGTCTTATGCCCGGCCTCCAGGTGCCGTTGCATTGCAGCCATTGCGTAACGCATCAGCCGAAATGCCATATGCGCGTCCGGCGTACTCTGATGTTCAATAACCACGTAAATGTAACCTTCACCTTCACTTGTTTCCAGCGACCAAAGAATATCGGAATAATGGGGGCGTAAATCCTCTTCAATAAAGCTACCGGACTCCAGCCGTAACGTATTCAGATTACAGATTTGACGTAATGTCGACGGGAGATGGATTTCCAAAAAATCCCGTGCAGTATCGGGGTGGCATAGAAACTGTTTGAATACCGCGTCATGCGGCGTGGATGTTGTTGAGGTCGCCATATCGATCCGTCATCGGTGAAGTTCAATGGCGTGACGCTACGCGCAGACCGGGCTGATTGCAGTAGAGGATTAGTGCGCTTGCGAGGTGCGTGGGGAGATAAATGCGCACGGCGGTAACGCTTTCATCTTTGTGGAAGGCATGACGCAAAATTGCCCGGCAGCGTGACGCGTACCGGGCAACATAACGCGGGATAAAGGCCGGATAAGACGCGTTACGTCGCTACCCGGCGAAGGTTAACGCAAGGCCCACCATTCGCGCAGGCAGGCTTTACCTTCCGGACAACTTTTACAGCTGCCTGAAAGGCAGCCGTCCGCTTCTTCCGGGATACGTACCGCTTTACCCATGATCTCCAGTTGATTCAGCATGGCGTCGATCATGGGCTGCGGAGCGTGCAGCGTATGGCTGATCTGCGTTGCCTCCATACGCCCCCGCAGCGCCAGTAGATCGCGAACCTGTATCAATGAAGCCATTTTTTACATCCCTTAGTGACAATTGCCCGCAGTGCCCGAACAACAGGAACTGACGTTTTTGCGGGTTGCCAGCAGTTCAATGTCTACACGGCTGCGGGCGCGGCGTAGCAGACTTAATACCACAACGTTAAAGATGATTACCGCCAGAATACAGATCAGGCTGTATGTCGGGTGTTGACTGAAGCTGGTAACCTGGTAGAACAGCGTGGCGAGCGAATAGGCGATATTCAGTCCCCACAGGATGGAGAAGCCCATCCAGCCGCGGCTGGACTCGCGGGCGATAGCGCCCATTACCGAGATACACGGTACGTAAAGCAGGACAAAAATCAGGTAACTGTACGCCGCCGCGGCGCTGCCGAATTTTTGATCCATCACGCCCATCGCGCCGGTCGCCATTTCGCCGTCGCCTTTACTCGCTTCGATCGGGTTAGCCAGTACGCTCAGGCTAAAGGTGTCTTTCAGGCTTTGCCAGGTATCGTCAACCGCGCCCAGCAGTTCATCGCCGAGGTGAAAGTCGGCAGGATTAAACGCTTCGTCCTGAATATTTTCGGCGGTGTAGAGCGTGTTCAGCGTACCGACGACAACCTCTTTCGCCATGGCGCCCGTAAACAGACCCACGGTAGCTTGCCAGTTATCCTCATGGACGCCGATCGGTTTAAAGACTGGCGTGATGACCCGGCTTACAGAGGCGAGGGCGGAGTCATTAATGTTATCGACGATTTTGCCGCTCAGCGAGAAACTGTTAAACGCGCTCAGGAAAATACTCACGATGATAATGACTTTACCGGCGCGTAGTACAAAACCTTTCAGGCGTTGCCAGGTCTGGATGATCAGGCTCTTGATATGCGGGACGTGGTAAACCGGCAGCTCCATCACAAACGGAGAGGCTTCGCCGCGCATAATGGTATGCTTCAGCATCAGGCCGGTTAATACCGCCATGACAATACCCAGCACGTACAGCGAGAAGACCGCCAGCGCGCCGTTTTGCCCGAAGAAGGCGGCGGCAAAGACGGCGAAAATCGCCAGGCGCGCGCCACAGGACATAAACGGCGCCATCATGATGGTCATCAGGCGTTCGCGCGGAGCGTCAAGCGTGCGGGCGCCCATCACGGAAGGTACGTTACAGCCGAAGCCGACAATCAGCGGCACGAAGGATTTACCCGGTAGTCCCAGCGCCTGCATCAGGCGATCCATGACGAAGGCCGCGCGTGCCATATAACCGGAGTCTTCAAGGAAGGAGAGGAACAGATACATCATCCCGATTTGCGGCACCAGCGGCAGGACGGTATTGATCCCGCCGCCAAGACCTTGCGCCAGGAAGATGGTTAACCAATCCGGGAAGTGCAACGTGTAGCCAATCCATTGAATGCCATGAATAAAGATGGCGACGGAACCGGCATCAAACAGGGGTTGCAACGCGCCGCCGATGTTAATGGCGAGCAGGAACATCAGGTACATCACGAACAAAAAAATCGGTAAGCCGAGGAAGCGGTTCAGGATAATTTTATCGACCGCCCTGGTGAAGCGGCTGGGTTCGGCTGTCAGGGTATTGCTGACCACGTCGCAAATAGCGGCGATACACTGATAACGGGCGTCGGCGATATGCAGCGCCGGGTCGTCCATTTCGTCCTTCAGACGGGCAAGGGAGGTGTCCAGGTTTTGCGCCGCCTCGCCTGCGTAAGCCCGGCTGTAGATATCGCCCTCCAGCATTTGCAGACCCAGCCAGCGGCGCTGTTGTAAAGGCATCTCCTGGGCCATCGCGTCGGCCAGGAAACCCGCTTCGCGCAGCAGCGGCTGGGCATAATGCACCAGTTCGACGTTGTCGTTAGCGTTGTGACGGTCAATGGCCAGTTTCAGCGCCTCGATACCGCGGCCGCGAGTCGATACCAGCGGTACGACAGGGCAACCCAGACGCGTGGACAGAGCGTCGACATCAATACGAACCTGCTGTTTTTCGGCGATATCCAGCATGTTGAGCGCGACAATACAGGGAATACCCAGCTCCAGCAGTTGCAGCGTCAAATAGAGGTTGCGCTCCAGATTGGAGGCGTCCACAACGTTTATCAACAGGTCGGCGTCGCCGCTCAGGATGTAGTGGCAGGCGATCTGTTCGTCGAGAGAGGTTTGTGACGAGATGGTCGTCAGAGAATAGGTGCCGGGTAAATCTACCAGCGTGACCTGGTGGTCAGTTGTCGCGAACTGGCCCTCTTTACGCTCGACGGTGACGCCCGCCCAGTTCCCCACGCGCTGACGCGCGCCGGTGAGTTGGTTAAATAAGGTGGTCTTGCCGGAATTAGGATTACCAATTAAACCAATGGTTAATTTTTTCATTTTTATAGACTCACTGTATTAACAGGAAACCGCTTCCACTTCTATTAACGCCAAATCCTTTTTACGCAAAACCAGACTCACGCGTCGTGTTTCGATATGGATCGGATCGCCTAAGGGCGCGACGCGGACAACATTAAATGAAGAGCCGGGCAACATGCCGAGCGAAAGCAGTTTTTGACGATACGCCGGGCTGATTTCACGCGCAAAGCCGGTGATTTTCCACGCAGTGTCAGGAGTGAATTGCATACGACCTACTTGTTTCTTACTAACTGGATGTATACCTCATGCGGCGCTCAGGGGGGCGGCAGGAGACCCGATGTTTAGCCAACGAAGGAAAGAGTAAATAATCAACAACACAATGATAATGAGAATGGTTTCTATCTTCAACGATTAAAATGTGACGGAATGTACAAATAAGCGATAATTTGCGCCGATGTTGATATGGCTCAACATTTATTTGTCTTTTTGCAAATACCCCTAATGTGCAAATATTCACCGTTTTTAATGTTTAATTAAGGTTTCATCTGTTAATAAAGTGATAATTAATAGTGCGGATAGCAGAAGGAAATTAATTAACAGATTCTAATGGGTAAGATTTAATTGTTAATTAAAAAAGAAAGGGTTGGACGTATTGCAAAATCGCAGGTCGGATAAGAAGTAACCCGGCCTGCGTATTACCCGATTAGCGTTTTTTTCCCATTGCGGCTGCCAGCGCGTCCATCATGGCGCTGTTACCGGCTGGCTGGGCGTCACGACCGCGCGGTTTCGCCGCTTTAGATGCAGGGCGGTTGCCCTGAGCGCGATCGGCGCCGCCGCCGCGGCGAGCGGCGGTTTCGCCGGGCTGTTCGTCCAGACGCATCGTCAGCGCAATACGCTTACGTTGCAGATCCACTTCCAGCACTTTCACCTTCACGATGTCGCCCGCTTTTACCACGGTGTGTGGATCGTCGACGAACTTAGTCGACAGGGAAGAGATGTGGACCAGGCCATCCTGATGAACGCCGATATCGACAAACGCGCCGAAGTTAGTGACGTTAGTGACCGCCCCTTCCAGAATCATCCCCGGTAGCAGGTCGTTCATGGTTTCGACGCCATCGGCGAATTGCGCGGTTTTAAATTCAGGACGCGGGTCGCGGCCCGGTTTTTCCAGCTCTTTGATGATATCGCTCACGGTCGGCACGCCGAATTTATCGTCGGTAAAATCAGCGGCCTTGAGGTGACGCAATTCGTTGCTGTTGCCCATCAGATCTTTTAGCGCTTGCTGCGTCGCGGCCAGAATGCGTTCGACAACCGGATAGGCTTCCGGGTGGACGGTGGAGGCATCCAGCGGGTTATCGCCGTGGTTAATACGCAGGAAGCCCGCGCACTGCTCAAACGCTTTCGGCCCCAGACGGCTCACCTTCAACAGTTGCTGGCGGTTCTGAAACTGACCGTTCTCATCGCGCCAGGCGACGATGTTTTGCGCCATCATGCGCGTTAAGCCCGCGACGCGGGTCAGCAGCGGTACGGAGGCGGTATTCAAATCGACGCCGACGGCGTTTACGCAGTCTTCGACCACCGCATCCAGTTTACGGGCCAATTGGGTCTGGCTGACATCGTGTTGATATTGGCCGACGCCGATCGATTTCGGATCGATTTTCACCAGTTCCGCCAGCGGATCCTGCAGACGACGCGCGATAGAGACCGCGCCACGCAGGGAGACGTCGAGATCCGGAAACTCCTGCGCCGCCAGCTCAGAAGCGGAATACACGGACGCCCCCGCTTCGCTGACGATCACTTTCTGCGCCGTCACGTTCGGGAACTGTTTCTGTACGTCGAGATAGAAGCGTTCGGTTTCACGCGAGGCCGTACCGTTGCCAATCGCGACCAGTTCGACGTGGTATTTTTCGCACAGCGCGGCGATCACGGTAGCCGCTTTGGCCGCCTGACCGGTATGCGGATAAATGGTATCCGTCGCCACCAGCTTGCCGGTGCCGTCAACGACAGCGACTTTTACGCCGGTACGCAGGCCAGGATCAAGGCCCATCGTGGCGCGCAGGCCTGCGGGGGCTGCCATCAGCAGGTCGTGCAGGTTACGGGCAAACACGTTAATCGCTTCATCTTCCGCACGTTCGCGCACGGTGCCCATCAGTTCGGTTTCGAGGTGCATTAAGACTTTGATACGCCACGTCCAGCTCACTACGCCTTTGCGCCAGCTATCCGCCGGGGCGTTATTTAGCCGCAGGCCGAGATGGTCCATGATGATCTGCTCGCAGTAACTCTCTTTCGGCGGCTCATCAAACTGTGGGTCGGCATTGAGCGAAAGTTGCAGAATGCCTTCGTTACGACCACGGAACATGGCCAGCGCACGGTGAGACGGGACGTTAGCAATGGGCTCATGATGGTCGAAATAGTCGCGGAATTTTGCCCCTTCTTCCTCTTTGCCGCTCACGACGGTGGCGACCAGATGGGCGTTCTTCCACAGGTAATCACGCACTTTCGCCAGCAATGCGGCGTCTTCGGCAAAGCGCTCCATCAGAATGTAGCGTGCGCCGTCGAGCGCGGCTTTCCTGTCCGCCACGCCTTTGTCGCCATCAATGTACTTTGCCGCTTCCACGTCAGGATCGTGGGACGGCTCGTTCCAGAGCAGATCGGCCAGCGGCTCAAGGCCGGCTTCAATGGCGATTTGTCCACGGGTGCGGCGTTTAGGTTTATAGGGCAGGTAGAGGTCTTCGAGCTCGGTCTTACTTAACGTAGCGTTGATGGCGCCAGCCAGCTCATCGGTCAGTTTGCCTTGTTCGGAAATGGACTTGAGGATGGCCTGACGCCTGTCTTCCAGCTCACGCAGATAGCCCAGACGCGTTTCCAGGTTACGCAACTGCGTGTCATCCAGACCGCCGGTGATTTCTTTACGATAACGTGCGATAAACGGCACGGTGTTCCCTTCGTCAAGCAGGCGAACGGCAGCTTCAACCTGCCCGGCATTTGCCTGGATTTCACCCGCAATAATGCGGCAGAAAGAATCATTCATCATGGGTTAGCTTCGTCTTCAGGATAAAAATCAGGGGATAGTTATACGGATTGGCTGGCAAAAATGCCAGCCATCAGCGGGGGCTTAGGATTCTTCTTGTCTTATTTGACGTATTCGATCGCATTGACGTACCAGTTTGCTTCGCCGACAGGGGTGTTGACCACCGCCAGATCGCCCACTTCTTTTTTCAGTAGCGCCCGCGCCATCGGCGAGTCGATAGAGATGTAATCCTTACGTCCGAAAATTTCATCGTAGCCGACAATGCGGAACTTCAGCGTATCGCCGTCATCATTTTCGATTTCCACCCAGGCGCCGAAGAAGACTTTGCCCTCCTGCTGCGGGGAATAATCCACGATTTTGAGATTTTCCATGCATTTGGTCAGATATCTGACGCGTCTGTCGATCTCACGCAGGCGCTTTTTATTATACTGATAGTCGGCATTCTCGCTGCGGTCGCCCAGACTCGCAGCCCAGGTCACTTTTTTGGTGACCTCCGGGCGCTCTTCACGCCAGAGATAATTGAGCTCTTGTTTGAGTGTTTCGTACCCTTCGCGGGTGATCAGGGGCGTTTTCATCTCGTTGATTTACCTTTGCTGTCGATATTGCGCACACGGGGTATAACGTGATCGTCCCGACAGAATAAATAATGGGGTTGCCGATTAATTGTATATTTAAGCTGCTGTTAAATATGCTTTGTAACAATTTAGCCTGAAATTCATACCAGAATTTGCTGGTGACTCACGTGAGCTTTTTTAAGAATACACACTTACATTTGTTGCGAACCTTTGGGAGTACAGACAATGCAAGAGAATTATAAGATTCTGGTGGTTGATGACGATATGCGTCTGCGGGCGCTACTGGAACGTTATCTGACCGAGCAGGGCTTCCAGGTTCGAAGCGTCGCTAACGCCGAGCAGATGGATCGTCTGCTGACCCGTGAATCTTTCCATCTCATGGTACTGGATTTAATGCTGCCAGGTGAAGATGGTCTGTCGATTTGTCGTCGCCTGCGTAGTCAAAGTAATCCAATGCCGATCATTATGGTCACGGCGAAGGGTGAAGAGGTTGACCGTATCGTCGGGCTGGAAATCGGCGCCGATGACTACATTCCTAAACCGTTTAACCCGCGCGAGCTGTTGGCGCGTATTCGCGCCGTGCTACGTCGTCAGGCAAACGAACTGCCCGGCGCGCCGTCGCAGGAAGAGGCCGTTATCGCGTTCGGTAAGTTTAAACTGAACCTCGGTACGCGCGAGATGTTCCGTGAAGATGAACCGATGCCGCTGACCAGCGGGGAGTTTGCGGTACTGAAAGCGTTAGTCAGCCATCCGCGCGAGCCGCTCTCTCGCGACAAGCTGATGAATCTGGCCCGTGGCCGCGAGTATTCCGCGATGGAACGCTCCATCGACGTCCAGATCTCCCGCCTGCGCCGTATGGTGGAAGAAGATCCGGCACATCCGCGTTATATTCAGACCGTATGGGGCCTGGGCTACGTCTTCGTACCGGACGGTTCTAAAGCATGAGGCGAATGCGCTTCTCGCCGCGAAGTTCATTTGCCCGCACGCTGTTGCTCATCGTCACCTTGCTGTTCGTCAGCCTGGTGACGACCTACCTGGTGGTGCTGAACTTCGCGATTTTGCCGAGCCTCCAGCAGTTTAATAAGGTTCTGGCTTACGAAGTCCGTATGCTGATGACCGATAAGCTGCAACTGGAGGACGGCACGCAGTTAGTCGTGCCGCCTGCGTTTCGCCGGGAAATCTATCGTGAGCTGGGGATCTCTCTCTACACCAACGAAGCCGCCGAAGAGGCCGGGCTGCGTTGGGCGCAACACTACGAATTCTTAAGCCACCAGATGGCGCAGCAATTAGGCGGCCCGACGGAAGTGCGCGTTGAGGTCAACAAAAGCTCGCCCGTCGTGTGGCTCAAAACCTGGCTGTCGCCCAATATCTGGGTGCGCGTGCCGCTGACCGAGATTCATCAGGGCGATTTTTCTCCGCTTTTCCGTTACACGCTGGCGATCATGCTCCTGGCGATAGGCGGCGCGTGGCTGTTTATTCGTATACAGAATCGACCGTTAGTGGATCTTGAACATGCCGCCCTGCAGGTAGGGAAGGGAATTATTCCGCCGCCGCTGCGTGAATATGGCGCCTCTGAGGTGCGCTCTGTGACCCGGGCGTTTAACCATATGGCAGCCGGCGTGAAACAATTGGCCGATGACCGTACGCTATTGATGGCGGGCGTCAGCCACGACTTGCGCACGCCGCTGACCCGTATTCGTCTGGCGACGGAGATGATGGGCGAGGAAGACGGTTATCTCGCGGAGTCGATCAATAAAGACATCGAAGAGTGTAACGCCATTATCGAACAGTTTATTGACTATCTGCGTACCGGTCAGGAAATGCCAATGGAGATGGCGGATCTCAATTCCGTGCTGGGCGAGGTGATTGCGGCGGAAAGCGGCTATGAGCGTGAGATTAACACTGCGCTTCAGGCAGGCAGTATCCAGGTGAAAATGCACCCGCTCTCGATTAAGCGCGCGGTGGCGAATATGGTGGTCAATGCTGCCCGCTATGGCAACGGCTGGATTAAGGTCAGCAGCGGCACCGAGTCGCATCGCGCCTGGTTCCAGGTAGAAGATGACGGGCCGGGCATTAAGCCGGAGCAGCGTAAACATCTGTTCCAGCCTTTTGTGCGTGGCGACAGCGCCCGTAGCACCAGCGGCACAGGGCTGGGGCTGGCGATTGTGCAGCGCATTATCGATAACCATAACGGGATGCTGGAGATTGGCATCAGCGAGCGTGGCGGATTGTCAATTCGCGCCTGGCTACCGGTTCCTGTGGCTCGCGTCCAGGGGACGACAAAAGAGGCATAAGAAAGGGAGGTATTACCCTCCCTTTCTTCTCAACGCCGGATGACGCCGTTCAAAGCCGCCATCCGGCCTGTTCCTTACAGCTTCGGTCCGGCGCTAACCAGCGCTTCGCCTGCCGGGGTATCCGTATACTTCTCGAAGTTCTCAATGAACAGTTTCGCCAGCGCGGTGGCTTTTTCCTGCCATTGTTCCGGCGACGCGTAGGTGTTACGCGGGTCGAGAATGTGGGTATCCACGCCTGGCAGTTCAGTCGGGATCGCCAGATCGAACAGCGGCAGACGGAAGGTTTCCGCGTTATCAAGAGAACCGTTCAGAATGGCGTCGATAATCGCGCGCGTATCTTTGATGGAGATACGTTTACCGGTGCCATTCCAGCCTGTGTTAACCAGATAAGCCTGCGCGCCTGCTGCCTGCATACGTTTCACCAGCACCTCAGCATACTGCGTCGGGTGCAGCGTCAGGAACGCGGCGCCGAAGCAGGCGGAGAAGGTGGGGGTCGGTTCGGTGACGCCGCGTTCGGTGCCGGCCAGTTTAGCGGTGAAACCCGACAGGAAGTGGTACTGCGTCTGGTTAGCGGTTAAACGGGAAACCGGCGGCAACACGCCGAAAGCATCCGCCGTCAGGAAGATAACCTTGGTGGCGTGACCTGCTTTGGATACGGGCTTAACGATGTTATCGATATGATAGATCGGGTAAGAGACGCGGGTGTTTTCGGTTTTGGAACCATCGTCGAAATCAACGGTGCCGTCTTCGCGCACGGTGACGTTTTCCAGCAGCGCATCACGGCGAATCGCATGATAAATTTCTGGCTCCGCTTCTTTCGACAGTTTGATGGTTTTGGCGTAGCAGCCGCCTTCAAAGTTGAACACGCCGTCGTCATCCCAACCGTGCTCATCATCGCCAATCAGACGACGTTTCGGGTCGGTGGACAGAGTGGTTTTTCCGGTACCGGAAAGGCCGAAGAAGACCGCGACATCGCCTTTTTCACCCACGTTGGCGGAACAGTGCATTGAGGCGATACCTTTGAGCGGCAGCAGGTAGTTCATTACCGAGAACATCCCTTTTTTCATTTCGCCGCCGTACCAGGTGCCGCCAATAAGCTGAATACGTTCAGTCAGGTTGAACGCCACGAAGTTTTCCGAGTTCAGCCCTTGCTCTTTCCACTGCGGGTTGGTGCACTTCGCGCCGTTCATGACAATAAAGTCAGGTTTGAAGCCTACCAGCTCTTCGTCCGTTGGGCGAATGAACATATTTTTAACGAAGTGGGCCTGCCAGGCGACTTCCGTAATAAAGCGCACGGAAAGACGCGTATCGGCATTTGCGCCGCAGAACGCATCAACAATGAATAAGCGTTTACCGGAAAGCTGATGCGTCACCAGACCTTTCAGGTGTTGCCAGGTTTCCTGGGAAAGCGGCTTATTATCGTTTTTACCTTTACCCTTATCGGACCACCACAGCGTATCACGCGTGGTGTCGTCGCGAACAATGTACTTATCCTTAGGCGAACGACCGGTAAAAATACCGGTATCAACGGCAACAGCGCCCAGGTTAGTTAACACGCCACGCTCATAGCCTTCCAGACCAGGATTAAGTTCTTCCTGATAAAGGGTGTCGTAGCTGGGATTGTAAACGATATCCTGGACGTCGTTGATACCATAAGCCTTGAGATCTTGCGGGGTTAAATTGTTAACGCGCATATCACTGCTCCTTAGCCAATATATATTACCGAAAATAGTAAGGTTTTTTGAGGTTGGTTAACCGCGACAAGGCTCATAGATTTACGTATCTGGACAAAATCACGATTGACGAAAAACACTGTGACTCCTGTCACGCAGCGGCGGTTATTATGGCAGGAAACCTACTTTTGTTGTGGAAAATGTTCTGAAAACGTTAAAAGGAAGTGTTTTTGACCGACATAATGTGACTGTAATCGCATTCATGTAAGAAAGTTACGTAACACCAACATTAACAATATCGATTCACCTCTCTGCGTTTTTTTCTGAATTATGCATGACGACGCCTGGCGGTGAACAGATGATGCAATAATGCGGCTTTCTCATCATTCTGGATAACGACATGGAAAGTGTAGCGCTTTCACGTACTACTCGCTGGGGTATGTTGCTCACCGGTTTGCTGCAGGGCGTCTTGTGCTACCTGCTGATGGCCTGGCTGGTACCACAAAATAGCGACTGGCTGTTCTATGGTATGCCTGCGACGATAGCGTTGTCGTCAATGCTATTGCTTACCGTGGTCTCTTTTAAACAGCGCGCGCTGTGGGGCTGGCTGGGGCTGACCTTTGTGGTCGTGCTGGCAATGAGCGGCTGGCTGAAATGGCAGGTTGAGACGGTGGAGAAATGGCGCCTGGCCGAGCTCCTCTGGCTGTATGGTCTCCGGCTTGTGTTGATGGCGATGCTGGTCTTACCCTGGATGCAATATCAGTTACATTCGCAAACCGGTTCGGCGCGTTATCCCCAGTTTTATCTGCGGTTATGGCATAACGTACTGACATTGTTTATCGTCCTGGTCGCCAACGGACTGTTCTGGCTGGTGCTTCTGCTCTGGAGCGCGCTATTCAGGCTGGTGGGCATCCGCTTTTTCAGCACCCTTTTCTTTGAAACTGAAGCCTTTATTTATGTGACCATCGGCCTGATTACGGCGCTGGCGGTCATTCTCGCCCGCACGCAGTCGCGCCTTGTGGCGGCGGTGCAAAAGCTGTTGACGCTGATCGCGACAGGTTTACTGCCGGTGGTGTCGCTGCTGGCATTGCTGTTTATTGTGACGTTACCCTTTACCGGACTGGAGGCGATTTCTGCGCGTGTTTCCGCTGCGGGGCTGCTATCCACGCTGACGCTGATGCTGCTGCTCCTCGTGGCGATTGTCAATGAACCGCAAAAGCGCGTATTACCCTATCCGCGCGTACTACGCGGCATGATTAGCGCCTCGCTGTGCGTTGCCCCGATATATATGCTGCTGGCGGGCTGGGCGTTATGGGTACGCATTCAGCAATACGGCTGGACGCCGGATCGTCTGTATGGCGCGCTGACGGCGTCTGTCTTGCTGGTATGGTCCTTCGGTTATCTGATTGGTCTGTTACGCCGCGGACGCGACCCTGGTGAGTGGCAAGGCAAGGTGATACTGAGCGTCTCTTTGTTGACGCTGGTGATATTGCTGTTGCTGGCCTCGCCTGTACTTGATGTCTGGCGTATTAGCGTCAACAGCCATATGGCGCGTTACCATAGCGGTAAAATTACTGCGGATCAGATCAGCCTGTATATGCTGGATCACAGCGGCAAACCTGGCCAGGAAGCGCTGAAATCGTTGCGGGATGACGAGGCGTTTACGCAGAACAGAAAGCGCAATCGTAAACTGATGACGTTTTTGCAGAGAAATAAGGTCTCTCCGACGGCGGACGATTTAGCGCGGGTGGTGATGATTGCGCCCGGTAGCCAGAAGCCGGATGCCGCATTTTGGGCGTTTGTCAAAGAGCAGAGTTATTCGGACGATTCCTGCCTTGAACCGGATGCCTGCGTGCTGGTGAGTCAGGATCTTAACGGCGACGGTCAGCCTGAGCAGGTGCTGTATAACTTTATTGTTGCCGAGAGCCAGGTCTACGGCTTAAAAGAGGGGAAATGGACGCAGAAAGCGTTCGCCCGATTGCCGGACGGGTTTTCTAAGACGCAACTGTTGCACGCGATTGCCGGGCATCGGTTAGACTCAGCCCCCAAAGCCTGGCGCGATATCATTGTTGATGGTCAGCGGTTGGATGTGGATTACTACAACGAGTAAGCTTTTTGCCGGATGGCGGCATAAATGCCTTATCCGGCCTACGGAGCGGGATGCTGTAGGCCAGATAAGCGCAGCGCCATCAGGCAATGATGTTGTCGACTGAAAGGCGATTAATGAACCTGTGGATCGGCAGGAGAGGCGTTGTTACGGATCTCCGCGATATCCATCGCATTGAACAGGTAATGATTGCCGCAGTAATCGCAGTGCATATCGATTTCGCCTTCTTCCGCCAGAATGCTGTCCACTTCTTCATCCGGCAATGTTTTCAGCGCGCCCGCGCAACGTTCGCGTGAACAGGTGCATTTGAATTCAACATCTTGCGGATCGTAGAGCGTGACTTCTTCTTCGTGATACAAACGCCACAGCACATCATTTGCCGGTAACGTCAGCAGCTCTTCGCTTTTAATGGTTTCCGTCAACATAGCCAGATGGTCGAAATCCTCCGCCTGCGCGTTCTGTGCCGGCATCACCTGGAGCAACATTCCACCTGCCGCCGGTTTACCGTCGACATCGCCGGTACGGATAAACAGGCGCGTCGGCAACTGCTCGGAGCGCAGGAAGTAATCTTCCAGGCACGCCGCCAGAGTATCGCCTTCCAGACCCACCACGCCCTGATAGCGTTCACCCTCTTCCGGCGTAATGGTGATCACCAGATAGCCGTTGCCAACCAGCGTTTTGAGATCCGCATTGTCAGGGATGTCGCCCTGAACGCGAGCCACGCCGCGCATCTGCTGCTGATTATTGCCATTGATCACCGCCAGGCTTAACGGCCCGTCGCCCTGGAGCTGTACCGTAATGTCACCGGCAAACTTCAGCGTTGCGGTCAGCAGGCTAGTGGCGACCAGCAGTTCGGCCAGTACGGTTTTCACCGGCTGCGGATAGTTATGATTGTCGAGGATCTGTTGCAAGGTTTCCGAAACGGTCACCAGCTCGCCGCGAACGGCAAAGTTTTCAAACAGATAACGATGTAATTGGTCATGTTGCGGCATAATCATCTCTCTTGCGGGTGACAGTTATTCGCTGTCGCCGTGTTTAAATCGTAACAGGTCGCGGCGCTCTTTCTTGTCCGGTCGCCTGTCCGGATGCGGCATGGTCAGGGCGTTAAGCTTGCGCGCCTGCGCCATTTTTTCGCGTTTTTCCACGCTTTCCGCCGTCTCTTCATACAGAGCGGCGGCTTCGCTGGCCGGACGGCGCTGTTCGGTGATGGCTTTAACGATCACCGTCCGTTCGTCATTTCCCTGACGCAGGGTAAGGGTTGCGTTCAGCTCGACGATTTTGCTCGGCTTACTGCGCTGGCCGTTGTAATGCACCTTACCGCCTTCAATCATCTCGCGGGCCAGCGCGCGGGTTTTATAAAAACGCGCGGCCCACAGCCATTTATCCAGTCTGACCTCAACGGAGGACTTTTCTTTCATGGCGTCTCCTTCACATCAGCGAGGGGATCAGACGGCGGTAGTCGTTCAGGGACGGATGGCGCGTATAGTGCTTTTCCGCCAGGCCGGAATCGGGATTCGTCACGCCAAGACAGTAGCGAATACCAAACCGGGCGGCGGCGTCGAGAATCGGTTCGCTGTCATCGATAAACAGCGTTTTCTCTGCGCTTATTCCCGTTTCCTCAGTGACAGCGCGCCATAACCGCTGATCCTCTTTGGGATAACCAAATGTGTGGGTGGAAAGTAATAAATCAAGGTGTGAGGCCAGACCGGTATGCTCCAGCTTCACCGCCAGGTTATGTGGATGCGCATTGGTGAGCAGAATCCGACGTTTTCCGCTGGCTTTTAACGCATTCAGAAACGGTACGGTATCGTCGCGCAAAACGGCGCGCGGCCCTTGCGCCGTCGTCATGGCGCAAATATCCAGACCCAGACGCTCGCTCCAGTAATCCAGACAGTACCAGTTTAGCGTATGCTGTACGGCATGATACTGCTGGCGAATATATTCCTGCGCGTCCTGCGGCGAAATACCCTGCTGCGCGCCGTAGGTTTCCGGTACCAGCTTTTGCCAGAAATAGTTATCGAACGCGAGATCGAGCAGCGTGCCGTCCATATCCAGCAAAACGGTATCCACGTTTTGCCAGTCAATATCAATATGCATGGGGAACTCCAGGGTAACGCAATTTGCGCGACAGGGTAGCATACCCTGTCGCACGGCGGCGCTATCAGATGAGATTTTCCGGAGAGACGGTTAACCTGGGATTGAGGCAGCTTTCATAGTATTCCTGGATGTCCGCCATACGGGTACGGTGGCGTTGATAACGTCTGAACGCCTGAATGCCGTTGTAGACCGCGCTCACTATCATTGCCAACATCAGCAGCGTGGTACCGAGGTAACGCCACCAGCCGGATTTATCGGGGATACGATGCAGGCTGATATGCTGCGTGCCGTTGGCATCGGTATACACGCTGGTGACAATGCCCTCGGCGCTAAATGGCGTCTGCATGAGCGTTTGCGCCAGACGCTGGAAGGCGCTCCACTGTTCCTGCGCGGGATAGTCATACAGCGGCGTTGACGGCCAGGCCTGATCAACCAGTTCGCTGCCTTCATCGCTGGCGATCAGGAATCCGCCGGGAGCGGGGCTATTCAGCGACTGGGCGGCACGCGCGGTCTCGCGAGAAATAAACGGCGCCGTTGAGGTCGTGACCAGATTTTCCAGCGACTCTGCGCTTACGGGGCGTAGCAGCACGTTGACGCCGTCCAGTTTGCCGGCGTTCGCGCGTTTCACTAGCGCGTTCCAGTCCTTACTGTTACCGAGATTAACCAGCGCATTTTTCAGACGCACGCACTCGTCTTCCGCCGCGCACAAATCAGCAGTTTTCAGAACAATATCGCCAAAGTCATCTAATAATACCATGCCCGATTTTTGGATCGCGGAGCGTAAAGATGCGCTGACGCGCGAGTCGTCTTCGGGTTTTGGATGGAGCTGACGATTTACCGCCTGGCTTAGCGCCATCGCTTTATTCACCAGGTCTGATTCCGGCAGCGGTAGCGCAGGCGCGTCATTCCAGATGATTTGCGAGCAATCGAACGGCATAAACGGTGAGTTAGACTGGCCGCTCCAGGTCGCGCCGGAATGAATATTACACATTCCTTTACCGCTCAGGTGCAGCGTATCGCCCACCCGCACGCCAGCTTTTTCAAGCTGTTTTACCGTTGTCGCTTCAATGGTTTGCGCGCCTTTCATCCACGATAGCGTGAACTTGATTGGCATATCCAGCGGGATCCAGAACAGCAGCATAAACAACACCAGCAGCGAACCGATAGCAATAACAGTGCTGCGTAACCAGTGCTGCAACGGAAAGTTTTTCACTTCATCATGCAGGGATAAAAACCGGCCCTGGCGGGCGACATGGCGATCAAGGTAAATATCAATATCCGTTTGTTGCCCAAGATCCTGCGTAATGTAGGGTTGCCAGTGGGCAGGGTAAATAAGGTCGATGATGCCCAGCGAAATATTGTTAATCTGCTCCTGATTATTCTCCCCAAATAGTCCCCAGCGGCGGGGCGTTCCCCGCAGACAGTGAATTTCCCGCAGCGCGCTTTTCGACGGCGGCGCAAAAAGCCCCCAAAGTCCGGCTGCCAGCAGCAGGATAGCGCCGCCTATCATCCACGGTACAAAAACGTCTGGCGTTATCAGACAGAAAAAGAATAACAAAAAGGAGGCGACGATTAACAACGCTTCGCGCAAGCCAGCCGGGCGGCTGAGCGCATATTCTTCGTGGGTCTCCTGACGGATATTCAACAGCTCAATCTGCTCGCTCTCTTCGCCGCGAATCGACGCCTGCGTAGAGGCAGTATTCTGTAGCGCGTAGCCGCGCGACTCCTGCATATACTCTTGCAGCGTATGGCCGTTTAAAGAGATCACCAGCGGCAGCGTATCCGTGAGGATCAGCTCAACGTTGTTTTCATCATTGATGTACTGTTCCCAGAAAGGCGGCAGATGGACTTCGACGGAGTCGAGGTAGTAGCGCCATTTATTAGGATCGTCAGTGGTAATGCCGTAGCGGGTGATGGAGTGGGTCAGTATCACGACACTGTTGCTTTCCGCGTTCAGCGTCAGCGAGATGGGCGCAGCACTGGCGCCTGTCGGCCCCGGAACTTGCTGGATCTGGCTAAGGTTATCGAGATAGTTTTCTACCGCGCTGCGCTCTTCGGGCAACAGTTTACGCGTTTGCGCGTCCTGAAAGGCGCTGATCCACGGTAAGCTCCCTCGTCTGGACTTTACCCGGAACCGCCATATTGCCAGTAGAGAGCAGGCCAGCAAAGCAGCTATAAAAATCAGAATGGTGCTCATGCTTTCCCCATCTTACTAAGTCTGTCAGGCGTGGTCAGTCGCACCCTGTCCAATAAACATTTTTCTGTGGTTGGCTATCGGCAAGCGTGGAGTTGAACTTGAGCATTGTAAAGCGCATCCCAGTGAAGGCAAATCATAGCAATACCACCAAAAACGGAATATCAGCAAATTCCTGGAGTTATTTCAACCTATTGACTTTTAATTTGAAATAAGAATTAATTTTTATTACGTTACATAAATGTAAATAAACGGCAATTCGCATTGCCGAAACCGTGCGGTATGTCGCACAATGACCACAGATTACACTGCAAAGATTCTCACAATGAGCAAATCATTACAAAAACCCACCATTCTGAAAGTGGAAACCGTCGCACAATCCCGACTGTTTAACGTAGAAAGCGTGGATCTGGAGTTCAGCAACGGCGTGCGTCGCGTGTATGAACGTATGCGACCATCAACCCGTGAGGCGGTAATGATTGTGCCGATCGTTGATGAGCATCTGATTCTTATTCGTGAGTATGCGGTGGGAACCGAATCCTATGAGCTGGGCTTCTCGAAAGGATTGATCGATCCGGGCGAGACCGTTTTTGAAGCGGCGAACCGGGAGCTCAAAGAAGAGGTCGGGTTTGGCGCGCATAACCTGACCTTCTTAAAAAAACTCAGCATGGCGCCCTCTTATTTTTCCAGCAAAATGAATATCGTGGTGGCGGAAGATCTCTATCCGGAGTCGCTGGAAGGCGACGAGCCTGAGCCATTGCCGCAGGTACGCTGGCCGCTGGCGCATTTAATGGATCTGCTGGAAGACCCCGATTTTAACGAGGCCCGCAACGTCAGCGCGCTGTTTCTGGTACGCGAGTGGTTGAAAGCGCAGGGCCGAATTGCCTGATGGCGCGGCGTTGATCAAGCCAACGGAAAGTTTGTCTCCCCGTTCGCCGTCATCCGCTAAACACAATAAAAAAGGCGCCGGAGCGCCTTTTTTGATCAGAACAGTTCGTGTGTTTCACCATTATCAATAATGGTAGTTCCCACCTCGTGTACCGCCTGTTGTGTCGGCTGCGTGCCTTCGATGAAATACTCTTCACGGCTGTTACCGCCGCTCGCCAGTTGTCCGGTACTGCGGTCGATATTCACCGTGACGATGCCCGGCGGCGGCGTTAGCGGCTGTTCCGGCACGCCTTCCAGCACGGCTTTCATATAGGCGTCCCATGCAGGTTGCGCGCTCTTCGCGCCGCCCTCATAGCCGGAGATTTGATCTTTGATCGCACCGGAAGCGGTAGTGCGGCCTAAATCACGGCGGTGATCGTCAAAGCCGATCCATACGGAAGTGACGACGCCAGGGCCATAGCCGGAGAACCATGCGTCTTTCGAGCTGTTGGTTGTACCGGTTTTGCCGCCGATATCGCGACGTTTAAGGTCACGCGCCGCACGCCAGCCGGTACCCATCCAGCCGGGTTCGCCGAAGATATTGGTGTTCAGCGCGCTTTTAATCAGAAACGCCAGCGGCGTATTGATCACATGCGGCGCGTATTCCTGCGTGCCGTTTTGCGCGACCAGCGCCTGGTTTGCCTGTTCCAGCTCAGGCATCGGTACGGCGCTGTTTTGCTGCTCTTGCGAAACCGCGACCTCTTCCACATTGGTGTTTTCCAGCACGTCGGATTTCTGCGTATTGCCGTAAATGACCGGGATATCGCACTCCGGGCAGGCGATTTTCGGTTTCGCTTCGAAGATCACGCCGCCCTGATCGTTCTCAATCTTGCTGATGAAATACGGATCGATCAGGAAACCGCCGTTCGCCATCACCGCATAACCGCGCGCAACCTGCATCGGCGTGAAGGAGGCGGAGCCCAGCGCCAGCGATTCGGTATGCACGATATTCTGCGCCGGGAAGCCGAAGCGTTGCAGATACTCCGCCGCATAGTCGACGCCCATGGCGCGCATGGCGCGTACCATCACCACGTTTTTCGACTGCCCCAGCCCCTGGCGTAAACGAATCGGTCCGGCGTACTGCGGCGGGGAGTTTTTCGGACGCCAGTCTGAACCTGCCCCGGCGTCCCAGCGGGAAATCGGCACATCGTTGAGCATACTGGCGAGCGTCAGCCCTTTATCCATTGCGGCGGTGTAGAGGAACGGTTTGATGTTCGACCCCACCTGACGCAAAGCTTGCGTCGCGCGGTTAAATTTACTCTGATTAAAATCGAAACCGCCGACCAGCGCCAGTACCGCGCCTGTTTGCGGGTTAAGCGAAACCAGCGCGGAGTTCACTTCCGGTACCTGCGCCAGCCACCAGTCGTTATCCACCTGACGAACCCAGATTTGCTGACCTGTCTGGACGACATCGGTAACTTTACGCGGCGTCGGCCCCTGCTGTGTATCCGAGCGGTAAGGCCGCGCCCAACGCATTCCTTCCATATGTAGCGAAACGGACGTACCGTCGGCAAGCGCAGCGGTCGCCTCTTGCGGATTAGCGCTGGTGACCACGGCGGGAAGCAGCGGTCCGTAGGTCGGCAACGCTTTCAACGTATCGGTAATTTTTTTACTGTCCCACGCCGTTTCGCCCACTTTCCATAGCACATTCGCCGGGCCGCGATAACCGTGGCGCATGTCATAGTCCAGCACGTTATTACGCACCGCCTGTTGCGCGGCCTGCTGCACTTTGCGGGTGATGGTCGTGTAAATACGATAACCATCTTCGTAAGCGCTTTCGCCATAACGGTTATACATTTCCTGGCGCACCATTTCCGACAGATAAGGCGCGGAGAAGGCGATTTCCGGCGCGTGATAATTTGCGTCGATAGGTTCGCTACGGGCCTGATCGTACTGCGCCTGAGTGATATATCCCTCGCTTAACATTCGCGAAAGCACTACGTTACGGCGCGCCACCGCCCGATCCATCGAGTAGAGCGGGTTAAAGGTAGAAGGTGCTTTAGGTAGCCCGGCGATGACCGCCATTTCGCTTAGGCTAAGCTGGTCGACCGTCTTACCAAAGTAGACCTGTGCCGCCGCGCCAACGCCATAGGCGCGGTAGCCGAGATAGATCTTGTTCAGATAGAGTTCGAGGATCTCATTTTTATTCAGCAACTGCTCAATACGAATCGCCAGAAACGCTTCCTTGATCTTGCGCATCAGCGTGCGTTCGGGGCTAAGGAAGAAGTTTCGCGCCAGTTGCTGGGTAATGGTACTTGCTCCCTGCGATGCGTGACCGGAGAAGAGCGCGACGCTGGCCGCACGGAAAATACCTACCGGGTCAATGCCGTGATGCTCATAAAAGCGGCTATCTTCGGTGGCGATAAAGGCGTTGATCATTTCCGGCGGAATTTGATCGAGCGTAACGGGAATACGACGTTTTTCGCCATATTGCGCGATAAGTTCGCCATCCGCGCTGTAAACCTGCATCGGAATTTGCAAACGCACATCTTTCAATGTCGCGACGTCAGGTAGCTGCGGCTCAATATAGCGATAAAGGCCATAAATCGAGCCTGCTCCCAGCAGGATGCAACATACTGCAAGGATCAATAAATACTTTACGAACTTCACTGGAGATTTCCCATTTAGTGTCATTTGGGCAGTTTATAAACAAACGCGCGGTAGTATAAAGGCAAGCCAGACGCATTGATATACCCGTTAACGCGACGGGTGATAAGGAGATCGACCGTTATGGCTTTTAAAACCTGGCAAATAGGATTGCATATTCAGCAGTATGAAGCGCTGGCCATCGCCGTTATTCGCGGCGCATCGGGCTGGTCCCTGCAACGTTGGTGGCGACTGCCGCTGATGAACGCCTCCACGGCAGAGGGTACGATTCCTGACCCGCAATCGCTGGCTCACGTACTGCGACCCTGGAGCCGCGAGCTGCCGCTACGTCACCGTATTTATCTCTCTTTTCCCGCAAATCGGACATTGCAACGCGCTTTTCCACATCCGCCGATGCGTCTGCGGGAACGTGAGCAAGTCGCATGGCTTTCACAAACGATGGCGCGTGAGCTGGATATGGATCCGGACTTATTGCGTTTCGACTTTCAGGACGATGCGCTGAGCCCCGCGTTCAACGTTACCGCCGTGCAAAGCAAAGAAATTTCAGCGCTGTTAACGCTGGCGCAAACGCTCAATGTGCGCATCGCTGCTGTAACGCCCGATGCCTGCGCGTTACAGCGCTTGCTGCCGTTTATACCTTCGGGGCGGCAATGTCTGGTCTGGCGCGATGAGAGCCAGTGGCTGTGGGCGACGCGCTATGCGTGGGGGCGTAAATCGGCGCGAGAGGCGACGACGCTGCATGACCTTGCCGCGACGTTATCCGTCGTGCCGGAACATATTTCGTTATGCGCCGAAGGCGAATTCGACCCCTGGCGCGCTGTAACCGTCCGCCAACCGCCGGTTCCGCCGGACGGCTATCGCTTTGCGATTGCGCTGGGTTTAGCCATAGGGGAGATACGCTGATGGCGCATTCTGTCAATTTGCTCCCCTGGCGGCGCCAACATTACGTAGCGCGTCTGCGGCTGTGGTGCGTGGTATGGGGCGCGTCCCTGCTGCTGATAGCAAGCCTCGCGACGATCGCCCGGTTGGTTTTTTGGCAGGAGGGGAGGATTAATGAACTGCTACTGACGGCGGAAAACGGACGCACGACGGCACTTGCGGCGAACATACCGCAGTTGCAGCAGCGTCAGCGACAGCAACAGGCGCGATTACAACGTCAGGCGCAGCGTGAACTGACGCAAGCCTGGCAATCTATCTTGACTGACCTTGCCAGCCTGTTGCCAGAGCAGGCATGGCTGACAAGCCTCAATTATCAGCAAGAGACGCTAGAGCTGGAAGGGCTGGCGAGAACGTTTGACGCCCTGCTCACGCTTGAAACATCGCTTCGTCACTATGTCAGTTTTCCGCTAAACCGCACGGGCGCCACGCGGCAGGATGCGCAAGGGCGCTGGCAGTTCCATTATCAGTTAACGAGGAGCGCCGCCCGTGAACGCGCTCTTTGATATCTGGTACGGGATGTCGCGCCGTGGTCGGGTTTTTTGTTGGTGTGCAGGCGTGCTGTGCCTGACGCTGACGGTCGCGTTATCTGTGGGCTATCCCGGCTGGAAAACGCTGGATACGCAACAGACGCGGTTAAGCCAGCAGCGCGAGGCCGCCCGGCAACAGTGGCGTCATCTGCGCCGTCTGAGCGTCGCGGCTGAACCGCTTTTCGGGGGCACCGTGGAAAATCCGCGTCCTTTTTCGCCGTTAGATTTCCAGGCGCCTCCCCTGCGTTTGCTGCACTGGCAGCCATCGGCGCAGGGGGGAGAAATGGCGCTGAAAACGTCCTGGGATGCGGTGCCGTCGCTGTTTGTCCGGTTGGCCGAAAGCGAGATGAGCGTAAGTCGGTTTTCATTGCGTAAAGAGGGGGCGGAATTATTGATGACGTTGCAACTGGAGCGCCTGGCGAATGAAGGTTAGCCGCGGTGTATTGCTCTGTTTTTGTTTGCTGACGTTGACGGGAATGCGCGATCCCTTCCGCCCGCCGGAAGATCGCTGCCGGATAGCCGAACTCTCGCAGTGGCGGTATCAGGGCGCGGTGCGTAAAGGCGAGCGATGGACAGGCATTCTTAAAGACAGCCAGCAAAAATGGCGGCGAGTGGAAGAAGGGCAGACGCTGGAAAACGGTTGGACGATTGTCCGCCTGACGGCGGAAGCCTTAACGTTAACGACCGGTAAAAATTGTGCGCCGCCGCAGTGGCGGTGGCTACGTCAGGGAGCGGACAATGAAGCGATGGATAGCCATAATACTGATAGCCTTGATGCCCGCCGCGCAGGCGGGAAAAGCGGCGAAAGTGACGCTGGTGGTTGACGACGTCCCTGTGGTGCAGGTTTTGCAGACTTTAGCCGAGCAGGAGCGGCAGAATCTGGTGGTGTCGCCGGACGTCAGCGGGACATTATCGCTACATCTGACGGATGTGCCGTGGAAACAGGCGCTACAGACGGTGGTCAATAGCGCGGGGCTGGTGCTGCGTCAGGAGGGGAATATTCTCCATGTTCATTCACAGGCCTGGCAGAAAGAACACAGTGCGCGGCAGGATGCCGAGCGGTTAAGGCTTCAGGCTAATTTACCGCTGGAAAACCGCAGCATTAGCCTGCAATACGCCGATGCCGCCGAACTGGCGAAAGCGGGCGAGAAACTCCTGAGCGCGAAGGGAACCATCATGGTAGATAAGCGCACCAACCGCCTGCTGTTGCGTGATAACCGCGCGGCCCTGGCGGAGCTGGAAAAATGGGTATCGCAAATGGATCTGCCGGTGGCGCAGGTGGAGCTGGCGGCGCATATCGTCACCATTAACGAAAAGAGTCTACGGGAACTGGGCGTAAAGTGGACGCTGGCTGACGCGACGCAAGCGGGCGCGGTGGGTGACGTGACGACGCTTTCCAGTGATTTATCTGTCGCCGCCGCCACCTCACGCGTCGGGTTTAACATCGGGCGCATTAACGGACGCTTGCTGGATCTGGAACTGTCAGCGCTGGAGCAAAAGCAGCAGTTGGATATTATCGCCAGCCCCCGGCTGCTGGCTTCCCATCTGCAGCCAGCCAGTATCAAGCAAGGCAGCGAAATTCCTTATCAGGTTTCCAGCGGCGAAAGCGGCGCGACCTCCGTGGAATTTAAAGAAGCGGTGCTGGGAATGGAGGTGACGCCCACCGTTTTGCAAAAAGGGCGCATCCGCCTGAAGTTACATATCAGCCAGAATGTCCCCGGTCAGGTACTACAACAGGCTGACGGCGAAGTGCTGGCGATAGATAAACAGGAAATTGAAACGCAGGTAGAGGTAAAAAGCGGCGAGACGCTGGCGCTGGGCGGTATTTTTTCGCGAAAAAATAAATCGGGTAGCGATAGCGTGCCGCTGTTGGGGGATATTCCCTGGCTTGGTCAGCTCTTCCGCCATGACGGCAAAGAGGACGAGCGACGCGAATTAGTGGTGTTTATCACCCCCAGACTGGTGGCGACAGAATAATTTATGCATAAAAAAGCGCTGTTTTTGCACTGAACGCATCTGCGGGATTTGACGTGCGGATGTATTTAGCATACAAGGAGTACCGATTTGAGAGTCGTGCTTTTCGTTGCTTACGCATTGATTAATGCGCTTTGCCTTGCCTAAGGTGTGCATAAGACCGATGATAAACGGCTGAATGTCCGCTGATGCAGACGTATTGGTTCTGCGGATTGCGCACAATTGTTTGAAAGTAGAGCAATTTGTAGGCCGGATATGTTGTTCTGGTCGCCATCCGGCAACGCTAACTCGGGTTTTGCAACAATCAGGCTTGGTGATTTATTCAGTTGCCAAACCCGCTTGAGTATTGAGATAATTTTCAGTCTGACTCTCGCAATATCTTATGAGGTTTCAGTTCATGTCCTGCTGCGCTGGGTGTCTGTGAAGCGGGTTTACCATTAACGAATAGTCTTAGTAGTACCGAAAAAATGGCAGAGAAACGCAATATCTTTCTGGTTGGGCCTATGGGTGCCGGAAAAAGCACTATTGGGCGCCAGTTAGCTCAACAACTCAATATGGAATTTTACGATTCTGATCAAGAGATTGAGAAACGAACCGGAGCTGATGTGGGCTGGGTCTTCGATGTTGAAGGTGAAGACGGCTTCCGTAATCGTGAAGAAAAAGTTATCAACGAATTGACGGAAAAACAGGGTATTGTGCTGGCAACCGGCGGTGGCTCTGTAAAATCGCGTGAAACGCGTAACCGTCTCTCCGCGCGTGGCGTCGTGGTCTACCTTGAAACGACCATCGAAAAACAACTAGCGCGCACGCAGCGTGATAAAAAACGCCCGCTGTTGCAGGTTGAAGCACCGCCTCGCGAAGTTCTGGAAGCGCTGGCTAACGAACGCAATCCGCTGTACGAAGAGATTGCCGACGTCACCATTCGCACCGACGATCAAAGCGCTAAGGTTGTGGCAAACCAGATTATTCATATGCTGGAAAGCAACTAATTCAAGCAGAATACGCTGGGTAAGCGGGCACAAGTAACTAAGGTGGATGTCGCGTCATGGAGAGGATTACAGTCACTCTCGGGGAACGTAGTTACCCGATCACCATCGCGGCTGGTTTGTTTAACGAACCAGCTTCATTCTTGCCGCTGAAATCAGGCGATCAGGTCATGTTAGTGACCAACGAAACCCTGGCGCCGCTTTATCTGGACAAGGTTCGCGGCGTACTCGAACGGGCGGGCGTTAACGTAGACAGCGTGATTCTTCCTGACGGCGAGCAGTATAAGAGCCTGACGGTGCTGGATACGGTGTTTACGGCGTTACTGAAAAAACCGCATGGTCGTGATACCACGCTGGTCGCGCTTGGCGGCGGCGTGATTGGCGATCTCACCGGTTTTGCGGCGGCCAGCTACCAGCGAGGCGTACGTTTCATCCAGGTGCCAACTACCTTACTGTCGCAGGTTGATTCTTCCGTGGGCGGGAAAACCGCCGTCAACCATCCCCTTGGCAAAAACATGATTGGCGCGTTTTACCAACCCGCTTCTGTGGTTGTCGATCTTGATTGCCTGAAAACGCTTCCCGCACGCGAACTGGCATCGGGACTGGCAGAGGTGATCAAATACGGCATTATACTTGACGCGGACTTCTTCACCTGGCTTGAGGATAATCTGGATGCGCTATTGCGTCTGGACGGCCCGGCGATGGCGTACTGTATTCGTCGTTGTTGCGAGCTGAAAGCCGAAGTTGTTGCCGCCGACGAGCGTGAAGCGGGCTTACGTGCTTTACTGAATCTTGGACATACCTTTGGCCACGCCATTGAAGCGGAAATGGGATATGGCAATTGGTTACATGGTGAAGCCGTTGCCGCAGGTATAGTGATGGCTGCGCGCGCATCCGAGCGTTTGGGGCAGTTCAGTTCTGCTGATACGCAGCGCATCATCGCTCTACTCGAACGGGCCGGGCTGCCAGTCAATGGCCCTTGCGAGATGTCCGCGCAGGACTATTTGCCGCACATGCTGCGAGATAAAAAAGTGTTAGCGGGGGAGCTGCGTTTAGTGCTTCCGCTGGCCATAGGGAAAAGTGAAGTGCGCGGCGGAGTGTCGCACGAAGTCGTTCTTAGCGCGATTGCTGACTGTCAGCAGGCGTAACAACAAGAAAGGTCAGACTGATATTGCGTAGATGTCAGTCTTTTAGCTTCAGGTTATGTGCAATGTCGTAAGCATTAACCTTTGAGTGGGGTGTTAAATGGATGAATTCAAACCAGAAGACGAGCTGAAACCCGATCCCAGCGATCGTCGTACTGGTCGTTCTCGTCAATCTTCAGAACGCGATAATGAGCCGCAGATCAACTTTGATGACGTTGATCTGGACGCCGACGATCGCCGTCCGACGCGTACGCGTAAAGCGCGTAGTGAAGAACCTGAAGTTGAAGAAGAGTACGAATCCGATGAAGACGATACGGTGGACGAGGAGCGTGTTGAACGCCGTCCACGTAAGCGTAAAAAAGCGGCCCATAAGCCAGCCTCTCGTCAGTACATGATGATGGGCGTTGGCGTACTGGTGCTGCTGCTGTTGATTATCGGTATCGGCTCCGCGCTGAAAGCCCCCTCAACGTCTTCCAGCGAGCCGTCGGCCTCTGGCGAAAAGAGTATCGATCTTTCCGGTAACGCCGCCGATCAGGCGAATGCGACCCAGCCTGCGCCGGGCGCCACCTCCGCAGAACAAACCGCGGGCAATACGTCGCAGGATATTTCGTTGCCGCCGATTTCTTCAACGCCGACGCAGGGACAGTCACCTGTGGTCGCTGACGGTCAGCAGCACGTGGAAGTGCAGGGCGATCTGAATAATGCGCTGACGCAGAATCCAGAGCAGATGAACAATGTTGCGGTGAATTCTACGTTGCCGACAGAGCCTGCAACCGTCGCGCCAGTTCGCAATGGCAGCACGACGCGTCAGGCGGCGGTTAGCGAACCTACCGAGCGTCATACCACGCGTCCGGAACGTAAACAGGCCGTCATTGAACCTAAGAAACCGCAGACCACGGCGAAAACCACCACTGCGGAACCGAAGAAACCGGTCGCGCCAGTGAAACGCACGGAACCGGCAGCGCCAGCCGCGACGCCGAAAGCGACCACCACGACGGCTGCGCCGACAGCGACGGCAAGCGCTGCGCCGGTACAAACCGCGAAGCCAGCGCAAGCCTCGACGACGCCTGTCGCAGGCGGCGGGAAAAGCGCCGGCAACGTTGGCGCATTAAAGAGCGCGCCATCCAGCCACTACACATTGCAGCTCAGTAGTTCTTCAAATTACGACAACCTGAACGGTTGGGCGAAGAAAGAGAACCTGAAAAATTATGTGGTATACGAGACGACGCGTAATGGACAACCGTGGTATGTGCTGGTAACGGGGATGTATGCTTCGAAAGAAGATGCTAAACGTGCGGTGTCCACCTTACCTGCCGATGTGCAGGCGAAAAACCCGTGGGCAAAACCGTTGCATCAGGTTCAGGCCGATCTGAAATAATCCAGGCTGTGTCCTGCAATTGCCTGTGAGTGTCGCTGACAGCTATTTTTGTTCAGGACAGGCGCGAGGGGCGCATTTGCTACCGTCAAATGCGCCGTAAAGCAACGCGGCACAGCCTAAAGCGCAGGATGCTGTCGGAGCTTTCTCCACAGCCGGAGAAGGTGTAATTAGTTAGTCAGCATGAAAAAAAATCGCGCTTTTTTGAAGTGGGCAGGGGGAAAATACCCTCTGCTTGATGATATCAAACGACATTTGCCAAAAGGCGAGTGCCTTGTTGAACCTTTTGTGGGTGCCGGATCGGTGTTTCTTAACACCGACTTTTCTCGTTATATCCTCGCCGATATCAACAGCGACCTTATTAGCCTCTATAACATCGTGAAGTTACGTACTGACGAGTATGTACAGGCTTCGCGCGAGCTGTTTATGCCTGAAACTAACCAGGCTGAGGTCTATTACCAACTCCGTGAGGAGTTCAACACCTGCCAGGACCCCTTTCGTCGGGCGGTACTGTTTTTATATCTGAACCGCTACGGTTATAACGGACTCTGTCGCTATAACTTACGCGGGGAATTTAATGTACCGTTTGGTCGTTATAAAAGACCTTACTTCCCGGAAGCGGAGTTGTACCACTTTGCAGAAAAAGCGCAGAATGCGTTCTTTTACTGTGAGTCATACGCAGACAGTATGGCGCGTGCGGACAAGTCGTCGGTGGTCTATTGCGATCCGCCTTATGCGCCGCTGTCCGCCACGGCTAACTTCACAGCGTATCACACCAATAGTTTTAGCCTGACGCAACAAGCGCATTTGGCGGAAATCGCTGAGAATCTGGTCAGTAACCGGATACCGGTGCTCATTTCCAACCATGATACGGCGCTCACACGCGAGTGGTATCAACTCGCAAAATTGCATGTCGTCAAAGTTAGACGCAGTATAAGCAGCAACGGCGGCACACGTAAAAAGGTGGACGAACTGCTGGCTCTGTACCAACCAGGAGTCGCAACGCCTGCAAGAAAATAATTCTCAAGGAGAAGCGGATGAAACAGTATTTGATTGCCCCCTCAATTCTGTCGGCTGATTTTGCTCGCCTGGGTGAAGACACCGCCAAAGCGCTGGCTGCCGGTGCTGATGTTGTACACTTTGACGTCATGGATAATCACTATGTGCCGAACCTGACTATCGGCCCGATGGTGCTGAAATCCCTGCGTCAGTACGGTATTACCGCGCCTATTGATGTCCACCTGATGGTCAAGCCAGTCGACCGTATCGTGCCCGACTTTGCCGCCGCTGGCGCGAGCATCATTACTTTTCACCCGGAAGCCTCCGAACATGTTGACCGCACGCTACAGTTGATTAAAGAACACGGCTGTAAAGCGGGGCTGGTATTCAACCCGGCAACGTCGCTCAGTTATCTCGATTACGTCATGGACAAACTGGATGTGATCCTGCTGATGTCCGTGAACCCAGGTTTCGGCGGCCAGTCTTTTATTCCGCAGACGCTGGATAAACTGCGCGAAGTGCGTCGCCGCATTGATGCCTCCGGTTACGACATTCGCCTGGAAGTGGACGGCGGCGTGAAGGTGAACAATATCGGCGAGATCGCCGCAGCTGGTGCGGACATGTTTGTTGCGGGGTCGGCAATTTTCGATAAACCCGACTACAAAAAAGTGATTGATGAAATGCGCAGTGAGCTGGCAAAGGTAACTCATGGATAAGTTGCAGAATATTCGGGGCGTCGCCTTTGATCTTGACGGTACGCTGGTGGATAGCGCGCCGGGTCTTGCCGCGGCGGTGGATATGGCGTTGTATGCGCTGGAACTGCCGGTCGCGGGCGAGGAGCGCGTGATTACCTGGATTGGTAACGGCGCAGACGTATTGATGGAACGCGCGCTGACCTGGGCTTGCGAGGAGCGCGCCACGCTGCGTAAGACGATGGGGAAACCGCCCGTTGATGAAGATATTCCTGCCGAGGAACAGGTACGCATTCTGCGTAAACTGTTCGACAGGTATTATGGCGAAGTGGCGGAAGAAGGCACCTTTTTATTTCCGCATGTCGCCGACACGCTGGGCGCGCTGCACGCCAGCGGATTGTCATTAGGTCTGGTGACGAATAAGCCGACGCCGTTCGTCGCGCCGTTGCTGGAATCGCTTGATATCGCCAAATACTTTAGTGTGGTTATCGGCGGCGATGATGTGCAAAATAAGAAGCCGCATCCGGAGCCGCTGTTGCTGGTGGCAAGCCGGCTGGGCATGATGCCGGAGCAGATGCTTTTTGTCGGCGATTCGCGTAATGATATTCAGGCTGCAAAAGCGGCGGGCTGCCCTTCGGTTGGCCTGACATACGGCTACAATTATGGCGAAGCGATCGCTCTTAGCGAGCCGGACGTCATTTATGACAGTTTTAACGATCTTTTGCCCGCACTTGGGCTTCCGCATAGCGATAACCAGGAAATAAAAAATGACTAAGCCCATCGTTTTTAGTGGCGCACAGCCCTCAGGTGAATTGACCATTGGCAACTATATGGGGGCATTGCGTCAGTGGGTAAACATGCAGGATGACTATCATTGCATCTACTGCATCGTAGACCAACATGCTATTACCGTGCGTCAGGACGCGCAGCAGCTACGTAAAGCGACGCTGGATACGCTGGCGCTGTACCTGGCATGTGGTATTGATCCTGAAAAGAGCACTATTTTCGTTCAGTCCCATGTGCCGGAACATGCGCAGCTTGGCTGGGCGCTGAACTGCTATACCTATTTCGGCGAGCTGAGCCGTATGACGCAGTTTAAAGATAAATCTGCGCGCTATGCGGAAAACATTAACGCCGGCCTGTTTGATTACCCGGTGCTGATGGCGGCAGACATCCTGTTGTACCAAACCAATCTGGTGCCGGTAGGCGAAGATCAGAAGCAGCATCTGGAACTGAGCCGCGATATCGCCCAGCGTTTTAACGGGCTGTATGGCGATATTTTCAAAGTACCGGAACCGTTTATTCCAAAATCCGGCGCGCGTGTGATGTCGTTGCTGGAGCCGACAAAGAAAATGTCCAAATCGGACGATAACCGTAATAACGTGATCGGCCTGCTGGAAGATCCGAAATCGGTAGTGAAGAAAATCAAACGTGCGGTCACTGACTCCGACGAGCCGCCGGTAGTGCGTTATGATGTGAAAGAGAAAGCGGGTGTCTCTAACCTGCTGGATATTCTTTCCGCCGTGACCGGTCAGAGCATTCCTGAACTGGAAAAACAGTTTGAAGGTAAAATGTATGGCCATTTGAAAGGCGAAGTGGCGGAGGCGGTTTCCGGAATGTTGTCTGAGTTGCAGGAGCGCTATCACCGTTTCCGCAACGACGAAGCGTTCTTGCAGAAGGTGATGAAAGACGGGGCGGAAAAAGCCAGCGCACGTGCGGCCGAAACGCTGAAAGCCGTTTACGAAGCCATTGGCTTTGTGGCGAAACCGTAAGGGTTATTGCTTGCCCGATGGCGCGAGCTTATCGGGCCTACAAACGAGCGTAAGTTGGACAAGGCATCTGCGCCGTACCGTTTATCAGACCTGTAAAAAAACCGGGAAAATCCCGGTTTTTTTGTATCTGCGCAGTCGTTTCTATTATTGATCGGCAGCCGGGCCGCAACCGCCAATAATTTTAGAAATAGAAATTGCAGGGTGCAGCAAATAATCGTAGCTGCAGTTATTTTTTTTGTTTTCGATATGACCAGTACAAGCAGTGAGCGTCGCCAGAACCCCTGCCACAACGGCAATTTTTACAAATTTAAACATTTCAAAATCCTTGTTGATAAAACGAGCACTACTGGTGGAATAAATATAAGATCTATTTAGCGTATAGTACGATAGCAATTATTAAACTATACAGGTAGTCCAAATAAGGACTTTATCTTTACCAGGGGATATGATTTAAAAAGGCCGCTTAATAATAAGCGGCCTTTATTAGTGTTATATAATGTCGTTTATTTAACGAAATGTTTTCTTAACGTTAAGCATAAAGCCTTTATCGCTGATACCGTCTTCCTTCCACTGGTAGGCATCCAGATGTAGCGCGGTATCATTGCTGCTGTATTTCACGCCGATGGTTGCCAGACCATTAACGCCGCCGCCTTTTTGACCGTCATCCACGCCGAACGATTGACCCGCCGCACCCTGTAATGACGCTGTACGCTGGCTCTTGCTGTAGCTCAGGTTCGGGCCGCCTTCCAGGGTAGCGGTAGCGCTCCAGCCGTCTTTCCCGGCGTAATCCAGCTTCAGGCCGACAATAGAGTCTACCGCCGTTTCGTTGCCAGAGTTCATGGACAGGTTAAAATCTCCGGCGCTGCGCTCTTTGTAGCCATCTTCCATGGTGTGACGGAATTTCACTCCGGCATACGGCGTGACTTTCAGCGTATCACTCATCATGGTGAAAGTTTTCGCCCCTTCACTGCGAAACTCAAGGTACTGCTGACGCATGTCGGAATCGGCAATTTTGTTGACATCGCCATAGGCGACAGAACGGCTGCTGTCGAGGTTATGCACGTCATAGCGCAGGCTGTTGTTCCACGCCAGACCTTCATCAAACGCCATGCTGTGCTTCAGGCCAAAGAACTGGCTGTAGCCGCCGGTCAGGCCGTTATCGCCTGCGGTTTTCGAACCGTCGCCATCCAGACGCGCAATACCGTACTCCAGCGTCAGATTCTGGCTGGCGGTGAGATCCAACGTCTGGCGTAATGCCAGCATATCGTACTGGGTGTCGTTGCCCAGCTCCGCGCGCGGGTCGCCTTTCGCCACGACGTTGAACGCCAGGCCATCTTTGATCTGCGGCGCGGCGTCGGCCAGCATGGTAAAGCGGTTGCTGAGTACACGTGCTTCACGGAATACCGTGGTGGCTTGAGCACCGCTCACCTGCTTGAGTGCGCTGTTCAGCTCGGCGGTAGTACCCACGTTGAGGCTGGTGTACAGCTCGTTGTTGGTGTAACCGGCGTCCAGCGCCTGCGCCACGTCGCTTACCGAGCTGTCGGTCGCCACATCGGCATAGGCGTTTTTGGTCATGGTGACGTCAACGTTGCCGTCGGCATCCTGGCTACCCTGGGCGTTCCAGACTACGGAAGTGGACTGAATCGCGCCTGCGTCGGACAGGTTGCTGCCCTCAACCACGTTGTCAAAGCTGACGGTGGTGTCGGCGGTGCCTGCGGTGAACCCGGTGTTAATTTCCACACCGTTCATGCTGGCATTGCTGACCTTAAGCTGGCCTGCGCTGCCGTCGGCGTTAGTGCCAACCACGTAGCCGTTCAGGTTGTTGGACGTGCCGTCGGTGGTGGAGCCGGAAGTCATGTTACCGTCAGGTTCAACCGGCGTTCCCGGCAACGTATAGTCAGCATAATGCACCTCGTCGCTGTTGCCGTTATTACCGTTCGTCCCTTCGACGTTAACGCTGTCACCCTGTTTAATGAGGCCGGAACCCGTCACGTTATCGTCAATGACGACCGTACCGTTATTGACCACATGACCTGCGCCCGCCACGCTGAACGCGTAAGAGTTATTGGCGTGAATATTAATCGTGCCGTTGTTCTCAATAACCGCGTCGGCGGTGGCATTTTTATCCAGCGCCATCGCCACCATGCCCGTGTCGGTGGTACCTTCTGTACCCAGCTCAATGGTGCCGTTGTTGACCAACTGCGCATTCTTGCCGCCATACATACCGTAAGCGTTATTACCGCTGATATTCATGGTGCCGTCGTTGACTGCCACGTAATTGCTGTTGGCAGAAAAATCTACCGCGCGGCCATTATCCGCATCGTAGTTGATTATGCCCTCTGACTGGTTCCAGAAGAACGCGTGTTGCTGCGGCGCGCTACCTGCGCCACCGGCCGCATAAGCCAGCGTCGCCGTGGTGGCATTGACTGTGCCGTCATTGATGAATGTAGCGCCTGCTCCCCAATAGTTAATCGCCCCCTTATTGGAGGTTGCCGTAAGATCCATCGTCCCTGTGTTATACAGCGTTCCGTTATTCGGATTCAGGTGAATGGCGTTTTTGTTGTTATCAAGGATCAGCGTGCCGGTATTAAAGAATTGTGCGTTATCGTTAATTTCCAGCATTGAGGCATTGGTCGAGTCTGTTGCGGAGCCAAGCTGGAAGGTACCATCGTTGATGATGGCGCTATTCGCACCGGTAACTTTTGCGCCGGAGGTCATGGTGCCATCCGTGCCGTTAGTTAATACGCCGCCGGTCGTCAGGCTACGGCTGTCAATGGTGCCATTATTAACGATATCGCCGCCATTTTGCGTCAGTTTACCGTTTATGGTGCCATCATTGACAAGGTTACCGGATATCGTGGTGTCGCTATTGATAACGCCGCTGTCGTTGTTGGTCAGCGTGCCGCTATCCAGGATTGAGATTGGCTTGCCGCTGACCTCCCCGGCATTGCTGGCGTTCCCTGTTACCACGGCGTTATTTTCAAGCGTGGCGCTCGTTCCGGCATCGGCAATAGTCGCGCCATCCGCGTAAGGGATAGAAACGTCACTGTTTGTTGGATTGTACTCTTCGCTGCTTTGGCAATCGTCGCCAAAGCAGACCTGGCCATAGTTAACAATCAGGCTACTGCCGTCGGTCAGGAAGGGCTGACCGTAATCGGCATCAATATTGATGATACCGCTGGTGTCGTTGATGACGGTGCCGCCGCTGAGCGCCGCCATGCCGACCAACTCGTTTGCCTGGCCGGTCACGCCTGCATCGGCGGTCAGAGTGATTACGCCCTGGTTAATGGCGGTGCCGCCGTTGAGCGCCATCATGCCGAACCCGGCGTTGTTAACGGTAATGGTGCCGGTGTTGATAGCGGTGGCGTCGCCATCGGCATCGGTAGACCCCGCCACCATTCCTGAGCTGGTGAGATAAAGCTGCGACGGTTTCCAGTAATTTGTGTCGGTGATGTTATTTTCATCGTCCAGCGTCGGGACAAAGCCGTCCAGATAGATATCGCCTGCGTTTGACGCTGTTCCTCTGCTGGCAGCGACGCCATATACACCCGCGCCCTGCAAATGGATAGTGGCTTCCTCATCGTTAACGACATCGCCATAATCCGCAGCCAACATGGCGTAAAAGGTGTGGGTGTACCATTTCAGTGGGTATGCGCCATCACCGCCACTGCCCTGCGGCGTCTGGTCAGAAATGATGGTGATATCGCCGTCGGCTTTGTTATGAACAGCCGATCCCTCGCCACTAGCCCTTGTGATGGTTGCACGATCCTCACCGCTGTTGCTATTGGTCGCGTAGACAAGAATATCTCCGCTGTTGCTGACTTCCGCGCCGTTATCTGCGCGAATGATGGAATACACGCCATGGCTTGTAATATCGCCTTTATTTTCAATTGATGTGCCTTCGCCATCAGCCATCAGCAACGCGTTGTAGGTGAAAAGGTTTGTGGGTATATAACTGACATTAACGTCAACAACTGAGTCATCACCCAGAATCAGGGAGCCGCCATTGTTGACCCGCGCCAGTACAACGTGACCACCCACTATCGTGTTGGTATCAATGGTAGAATGACCGTTTAGCGTAACAGTACTGTTACCGCTGACGCTGATGCCGGTAATGTCGGCAGAGGTTCTATCAAGTGGATCCTCGCTGTGGGTGATATTAATACCGCCGTCAATCTCAACGTCGTTATCATCACCTGTTACGCTCAGGCCAACAACGTCCAGGTATTGTCCGCTGGTGGCGGACAGATCGTTGTCATCAATATTCAGCGTGCCATTAAGGGTAACGGTATTGCCGTTACCGCCGACAACAACGCCGGTTAACGGGGGATCCCCGGCAGCCAGATCATCCTGCCCGTAGTCGGCGCTGATATTTACGTTGCCGGTGATATCAACGGCGTTGTTGTCGCCGCTCACGTTCACGCCTGTCGCTGAGCTAAATACGCCTTCGCTGTCCTGGACTGAGACAACGTTAATATCGCCATCCAGCGTAACCTGCGACATATCGCCGCTCACCAGCGCGCCAGTGCCGTTAAGGCTGACGTCAATATCCCCTTTGTTTTTGAAGGTGTTTTTTTCGCCTGCAACCACAAAACCTATGGAGTCTGCATCACGTACGGTGGCGTTGCCGGTATTTTTTGCTTCATTTCCGGTACCGTAGGTGATGATGCCCATCGCGCCGTCGGTGACCAGCAGATCGCCCGCCTGGGTCAGGCTGCCGTTGTCGCCGTTGATAATCACGGCGGCAGAGCCCGCGCCATCCACCGCGATATCACCGGTATTGGTGGTATGGGCGTCGTCGCCGTCAATGCGCGTACCGACGGCGCCGCCGGAGATAGTCTGATTACCTTCGTTGATAACGAGCGCGTTGTCGCCATCGATATACAGCGCCGTGGCGTCTGCGCCGCTGACGGTGGTGCTCCCGGCGTTATCGATAACCACGTTGTCGCCGGTAATGTGGCCGCCGGTGCCGCCGTCGGTGATGGTCATATCACCGTCGTTGTTGACGCGGGCGTTATTGCCGTCAATGACGGTGCCGGTGGAGCCTGCGCCGCTGATGTTAGAGGTACCGGTATTCTTAATCGTGGCGTTGTCGCCGTCGATGATGATGGCGGTGCCGCCGCCGCTCACGGCAATGTCACCGGCGAAATTAGTGGTGGTGCCGTTGCCGGAAATCAGCGCGCCGGTGGCGTTGTCCACCGTGGAGTGGCCCGAAATGGTGTTGGTGGTGCCGTCACCGGAAATAACCATGCCGGTGGCGCCGTCGGTCACACTGGAGTCCCCGGTGAGCGTGTTGACGGTTCGATCGCCGGAAATAATCGCGCCGGTGCGATCCTGGCCGCTGATATCCATGCCGCGATCGGAATTATGCGCCTGGTCATCGCCGCTGATAACGGTGGTTTTATCGTCGGCAATAATCAGATAGCCACGGCTGTCGTACTTCCAGTAGAGACCGTTTTCCTGGGTGCCTTCAATCACGGCGGCATTGGCGTCGGTCACGTCCCAGCCGGTGACGTTCAGCGTTTTGCCGTCTGCGGTGGTGAGCTGCCACTGGTTGTCCTGTTCTGAATAATTCCACACGGCACCCTCGAGAACGCTGCCGTTATCCAGTTTGAAGCTATCGAAGGTCAGGGTGTCTTTGCCTTTATCGATGGTGACGCCGTTGCTGAAGGTAATAACAGAGTCATCCGGGGGCGTGTCATCATCATCGCCGCTATCATCGGGCGGGGTCACATCGTCATCGCCGCTATCGTCGGGCGGGGTTACATCGTCATCGCCGCTATCGTCGGGTGGGGTTACATCGTCATCGCCGCTATCGTCAGGCGGGGTTACATCGTCATCGCCGCTATCGTCAGGCGGGGTTACATCGTCATCGCCGCTATCGTCAGGCGGGGTTACATCGTCATCGCCGCTATCGTCGGGCGGGGTTACATCGTCATCGCCGCTATCATCAGGCGGGGTTACATCGTCATCGCCGCTATCGTCGGGCGGGGTTACATCGTCATCGCCGCTATCGTCGGGCGGGGTTACATCGTCATCGCCGCTATCATCGGGTGGGGTTACATCGTCATCGCCGCTATCGTCGGGTGGGGTCACATCATCATCGCCGCTATCATCGGGTGGGATCACATTGTCATCGCCGCCATCGTCAGGCGGGGTGACGTTGCCGCCATCGTCGGGCGGGGTAACGTCGCCGCCATTATCGGGCGTAGGGGGGGTATAAGAATGATTAGAATCTCCGCCACCGTTATTTTCAACGCCAATAGCCACACCTGCGACCAGTGCAGCAACGCCGCCAGCAACCCAGCCCCAGTGATTATCATTTTCAGGTGTAGCAAGGCAGGTCGGTGAGAGTTTTGCGCGTTTTTCTTTAGGCAGGGAGGAGATATTACTGGGACATTCTTTTTCATCATCGTTATTTTCTGCGGCGATGGCCGGAATGTAATAACTTTGTAGCGTTAAAGCGATAGCGATAGAAATAAGTTTTTTCTTTTGCATAGGGTTCATCCTTAATTAATATTTTCCTTGCGTACTAAACATATGCAGAGAGCGGTACAGGCAATGATGAAATGACCAGAAGAAAAATTATGCTTTAGTGTTTATTTTATCACCCGATAACCAGGTCAGGTCAAATTGAGTGCTTAACGGTGTTATTTATTAGGTGAATGAATAATGGGTGAATTTGACGAATGAAAGGGTTTTTAGGCAAGATTATTACTATTTAAATTTGCCTGGTGTATTTAAAGTAAGTTTCTTAATTCACTTTTAAGTAAAAATAATTTGAGATTACGAGTAGTTGTAAAATAAAGCCCTGTTATTCAGGGCTTTATTTTAATTAATAATTAGAGAACCAATTTAATTTATCGCGTAAGCCAACGACCCGGCCAACGATAATCAGCGCCGGGCTTTCAACCTGTTGCGCTAATTCACCAAGCTGCGTCAGCACACCGTGGACGACGCGTTGCTTCACAGAGGTACCGTTTTCTACCAGCGCAACCGGCATATCGGCCTGCATACCGAATGCGATCAGTTTTTCCTGGATAGTCGCTGCCTGATTCAGCCCCATGTAGAACACCAGCGTCTGTTTTTCTGCCGCCAGGTTTTCCCAGTCCAGCTCGCCGCCGGTTTTCAGGTGACCGGTGACCAGACGTACGCTCTGGGCGTAATCGCGATGGGTTAGCGGAATACCGGAGTAGGCGGAGCAGCCGGAAGCCGCGGTAATCCCCGGCACTACCGAGAAAGGAATACCGGCATGACACAGCGTTTCCAGCTCTTCGCCGCCGCGACCAAAGATAAAGGGATCGCCGCCTTTCAGGCGTACCACGCGTTTACCTTTTTGCGCTTCACGCAGCAGGATCTGGTTGATTTCTTCCTGTGGGACGCAGTGGTAACCCGCGCGTTTCCCCACAAAGACCCGATCGGCATCGCGGCGTACCAGGTTCATAATGTCGTCGGAGACGAGGCGATCGTAAACCACGATATCCGCCTGTTGGATTTGTTGTAACCCTTTCAGCGTCAGCAGTCCGGCATCGCCCGGCCCGGCGCCGACCAGCACGACTTCGCCACGGTGATCCAGCGGTTCGCTAAACAGGCGTTCGGTTGTCGCGTTAACCGCTTTCTCGTCGGCATTCGCCAGCGACTGCGCCAGCCGGTCATTGACGAAAAATTTTTCCCAGAAGCGACGACGCTCGCCCATCGTGGCAAACTGCTTTTTCACTCGGGCGCGGAGTTGCCCGGCATAGCGCGCGACCTGCCCCAGATGCTGCGGCAGCAGCGATTCCAGTTTCTCGCGCAGCAGACGCGCCAGCACCGGGGAAGTGCCGCCCGAGGAGACGGCGACCATCAGCGGCGAGCGGTCAATAATGGAGGGCATGATAAAGCTGGCGGCTTTCGGCGCATCCACCACGTTGCAGAAGATACGGCGTGACTCCGCCGCGTCGCTGACGCGCTGGTTGACGGTATCGTCGTCAGTGGCCGCGATCGCCAGCCAACACGAGTCGAGAAGCGTTTCGTCGAACGGTCCCTCAACCAGAGTCAACATGCCTTCATTTGCCCATACGGTGAACTGTGGAATAAAGGTTAGCGCATTGACCGTTAAACGTGCGCCTGCTTCCAGCAGTAACCGTGCTTTGCGTTCTGCGACATCGCCACCGCCGACGATCAGACAGTCGCGGTCGCGTAATTGACAAAATATAGGCAAATGGTCCACGACATTACCCCTTAATGGTTGGCTGTAACCTTAATTTGGTTGGTTTTTTGCGGAACAGGACGCTCCGATTTCGGCGTAGCATACCAATAACCCAATCCCATGAACACGACGCCGGACAAAGTATTACCCAGAGTGACCCATAACAGGTTGTGTCCGATTCCGGACAGGGTATAGGCGTCGCTGTGATGACCAAACCAGGAGAGGGCGAACAGCGTCATATTCGCGACGGAGTGCTCGTAGCCGGAAGCGATAAACGCCAGCAGACACCACCAGATAGCAAGAAATTTTGCCGTGCCTTCGGTGCGGATCGCCATCCAGATTGCCAGACAAACCAGCCAGTTACACAGCGCGCCTTTGAAGAACAGTACCGTGGCGGGCGCGGTGATTTTCGCCAGCGCGACTGAGTGAACGATGCTGGTATCGACCGGCAACAAACTGCCGCCGCCCCAGCTGTAAAGCAGGGCGACAAACACGGAACCGATCAGGTTGCCGAGCCAGGTTTGCGGCAGGATAGCCCACATTTGACCGTGGCTGATGGTGCCTGCTTTGACGCCTAGCGTCAGGAACATGGTGTGGCCGGTAAACAGTTCGGAACCGGCGATGATGACCAGCGTTAAGGCGATACCGAAGGTGGCTCCCATCACCAAAGGACGCACGGACGGGTCGAGCAGATTGCCGAGGGTGAAAATAAGAATGATGCCGAGACCGACATAAGCCCCGGCCATTGCCGAACTGACCCAGAAGCCGAGCGGATTATTCGCCGACAGGCGTGCGATGCGCGCAGCGTTAGCCGCACACTTATTGATAGTGTCTGTAAACATTTGATTATCCTTGAAGTACAAAAAATAAAAAAAATCGTAACCGTAGGCCGGATAAGGCATTTATGCCGCCATCCGGCAATGTGCTTTTGCAATTGCCTGATGGCGCTACGCTTATCAGGCCTACCAATAAAAGACCTACAAGTACGTCAAAAAAGGGGAGGCGTTGCGCCTCCCAAAAATAATTAACCGCGCAACTGCACCACGCCGTCTTTTACCCGCGCGTCGTAATGTTTCACAGAGAACTGCTCATCTTCCATGCACAGCCCATCGCTCAGGCGGAAGCGCTGCTTTTTCAGCGGGCTGGCGACCCACAGTTCGCCCTGGTGTTCCGCAATCAGTCCACGAGACAGCACGCTGGCCTCAAAGAACGGGTCGATGTTGCTGATCGCGAACACCTGATCGCTATGGTAAGGACGGAAAATCGCCACCTGTTCGCCGCCTGACAGCGCGCAGACGCCGGTTCCCGGCAGGATGTCATCGATTTTGCAGATGTTTTGCCACTGACTCATGCGTTTTCCTCCACCAGAGTGACCGGGATACGTTCATACGGCGTGGCCGGTCGATGCTGTTCACGTTCAGGCACAACCTGGACGTTCGGGTCGCGTTTGTCGCTGTTGATAAAGTGCTTAAAGCGAACCTGTGCGGATGGGGTGTTAACGGTTTCTGTCCACTCGCAGACCACCGCTGCACGCAGGCGCGCCATCTCTTCTTCCAGATGTTCGTTCAGGCCCAGCTTATCGTCGATGATGACCGATTTCAGATACTCGATGCCGCCTTCCAGGTTATCCAGCCACGGCGCGGTACGCGTCAGCTTATCGGCGGTACGGATGTAGAACATCATAAAGCGGTCGAGGTACTTGATCAGCGTGTCGCGATCGAGATCGGCTGCCAGCAGATCCGCATGACGCGGTTTCATGCCGCCGTTACCGCAGACGTACAGGTTCCAGCCTTTTTCTGTGGCGATGATACCGACATCTTTACCCTGCGCTTCCGCACATTCACGGGTACAGCCGGAGACGCCGAATTTCATTTTGTGCGGGGTACGAATGCCTTTGTAGCGGTTTTCCAGCTCCACGCCGAAACCGACGCTGTCGCCCACGCCGTAGCGGCACCAGGTGCTGCCGACGCAGGTTTTCGCCATTCGCAGCGCTTTGGCGTACGCATGACCGGTTTCGAAGCCCGCTTCAATCAGCTGACGCCAGATTTCCGGCAGATCGTCTTTTTGCGCGCCAAACAGACCGATACGCTGAGAACCGGTGATTTTGGTATAGAGGTTAAACTCGCGGGCGATACGACCCACGGCCACCAGACCTTCCGGGGTGATTTCACCGCCAGCGGAGCGCGGGATCACCGAGTAAGTACCGTCTTTCTGGATATTCGCCAGGAAGTTGTCGTTAGTATCCTGTAGCGGCGTGTGCTGCGGTTTGAGGATGTATTCGTTCCAGCACGACGCCAGCAGCGAACCGACGGTCGGCTTACACACTTCGCAGCCGTAGCCTTTACCGTGTTTCGCCAGCAGTTCTTCAAAGGTTTTGATACCTTCCACGCGGATTAAGTGGAACAGTTCCTGACGAGAATAAGCAAAGTGCTCGCACAGGTTGTTGTTGACTTCAATACCCTGTTTCGCCAGTTCGGCGTTCAGTACCTGCGTCACCAGCGGGATGCAGCCGCCGCAGCCGGTTCCGGCTTTGGTTTCCGCTTTCAGCGCCGCCACGGTATGGCAGCCTTTATTGATAGCGGCGATCAGATCGCCTTTAGTCACATCGAAGCAGGAGCAGATCTGCGCGCTGTCCGGCAGTTTATCCACGCCGATAGCGGGTTTACCACTGCCCGCGTGCGACGGCAGAATCAGCGAATCCGGGTTTTCCGGCAGTTCGATGGCGTTCAGTACCAGTTGCAGCAAATTGCCGTAATCGCTGGTGTCACCGACCAGTACTGCGCCGAGCAGCGTTTTGTTATCTTCGCTGACAATAAGACGTTTGTAGACTTCTTTGCTTTCATCGAGGTAAACGTAGCTACGCGCGCCCGGCGTGCGGCCATGCGCGTCGCCGATGCCGCCGACGTCCACGCCCAGCAGCTTCAGCTTGGCGCTGAGATCCGCCCCTTCAAAGGCGTTTTCACTGCCGAGGATATGGTCAACGGCAACCTGGGCCATTTTATAGCCCGGTGCGACCAGACCGTAAACGCGGTTGTTCCAACTGGCGCACTCGCCGATAGCGTAGATATCCGGGTCGGACGTCTGGCAGGTGTCGTTAATCACGATCCCGCCGCGCTGCGCGACGGCCAGACCGCACTGGGTAGCCAGCTTGTCGCGGGGGCGAATACCGGTAGAGAAGACGATAAAATCGACTTCCAGCTCGCTGCCGTCGGCAAAACGCATAGTCTTACGCGCTTCGTTACCCTGCTGAACAATCTCTTGCGTGTTTTTACTGGTGTGTACACGCACGCCCATGCTTTCGATCTTGCGACGTAACTGCTCGCCGCCCATCTGATCGAGCTGTTCCGCCATCAGCATTGGCGCAAATTCAATGACGTGTGTTTCCACGCCGAGGTTTTTCAGCGCGCCAGCGGCTTCCAGCCCCAGCAGACCGCCGCCGACCACCGCCCCGCGCTTGCTGCGACGGGCGCAGGCTTCGATAGCGTTGAGGTCTTCAATGGTACGGTAAACGAAGCAATCCTGGGTTTCGGAGCCTTTAATCGGCGGAATCCATGGATATGAACCGGTCGCCATGATCAGCTTGTCATAATAAACGGTACGACCCGCGCTGGAGTGAATCACTTTCTCCTGACGGTTAATGGTAATTGCGCGTTCGCCAACCAGTACCTTCACGCCGTGCTTCTCGTAAAATCCTTCACGCACCAGAGAGAGCTCTTCCGCGGTGTGGTGAGAGAAGTAGGATGACAGGTGGACACGGTCATAGGCTTTACGGGGTTCTTCACAGAACACGGTAATGTCGAACAGGCTAGCGTCGGATTTATCAAGGAGATCCTCAATAAAGCGGTGGCCGACCATACCATTACCGATAATAGCGAGTCTGACTTTGCTCATTTTTGCCTCGATTTCTTTTCTATTACCGCCTACCTTAACGATTCAGCAACCCCGCTTATTGATGTAAATCAAATTCACCTTTATATACCTCTTAATGGGTATATGGCTGATTTGTCAGGATTTTTATAAGTGGCGGAATTGTCAGGCTTTTCAGGTTTGTACAAATAACATACAAAATGAGGGGTTTTTAGACCAACAGGCCTACCTCGTCAGGGGGGGATAGAGTGCCGGAGGGCGACGTCGCCTTATCCGGCCTACCAACAGCTTACGCTGTAGGCCGGATAAGACGCATCGCGTCGCCATCCGGCAATCATTATCAATGCGCCGCTGGCGAACTATGCTGGCGATGACGGGATACAAAGCCGAGCGCAAAGCACATCACAAAGACCACCGCATACAGACCATTCGCGGTGAGTAACGCCGCCTGTGGGCCGCTGTGCGCTACAATCGGGCCGGTGACGACGAAGGTCAGCATCGTTCCTATGGTGCCGCAGGTCAGAATAAAGTTAACCAGCTTAGGCGAGGCCACTTTCGTTTGCTGCGATCCCAGCGTAATGATGGAGGTATAAATGGCGCTGGAGAAGAAGCCCAGCGTCAGAATAAACCACGGCATATGCGCCTGCGTGCCGGTAATAAACAGATACATCAGTACCGCCGCCATACCCGCCAGTACGGTCAGAATGCGTTGCAGATCGAAAAAGCGCAGGATAAAGCTGAACGCCCACATGCCAAACATATAGGACATCCAGAAATCACTCACCAGCGCCCCGGCGTCATTCAGGCTCATGCCGAGGCCTTTGGCGTATTCCGGCACCCAGGAGATAAAGCCCAACTGGCCAAGGATATAGCACAGCGCGGCGACGGCGAGAAACAGTACGCCAATGCCCCATTTTTCTTTGACGACAGGCGCCTGAGAGTGCTGCGCATGTTTACCCAGCGCCGGAAATTCACAGCCGAAGGTCAGGATAAAAATCGCCAGGTAGACCAGGCCGATGCAGGCGTAGACCCAGTACCACTCAATACTACGCGCCAGCAGGAAGGCGGCGACCATAGGAAAAATCATCCCCGCCATGCTGAAGAAGGAGTCGGTAAACAGCAGTCGGGAACCGCGCTGACGCCCTTCATACAGTTGCGTAATCAGGAAGGTGCCAATCGACATGGTGATCCCGCTGACCAGCCCCAGCACAAACATCGCCGCTGAGAACAACGCCAGGCTGTGGCTGAACATCAGCCCGGCCACCGCCAGCACCATCAGGATAAAACCAAAGCGTAGCTGTGTTTTCAGCGGGATGATTTCCATCAACCACGCATTGAGGAAGATCGAGATCAAAATCCCGGCGTTCAGGAAAGTAAAGGTGTTACTCATGCTGGAAACGGGCAGCTGAAAATAGTCTGCGATATTTCCCATCACCATCCCGGTGACAATCACCAGCGCCCCGGTCAGGGCGTAGGAAAGAAAGCTGATCCATGTGAGCTTGATGCGGTTGCTGTTAGTCATGTCTGGCCTTGAAGAGAAGTGAAGCGCGTGGAGGGCGCGTTAAGCGGGCAGATTTTAGGCGCTTTTGTGATGCATTTAAATAATTATTAGTGATAGTAATGTTCATTGCATTTTTTAATGTGATGTTTGTCACATCATATTGCAAGAATACGGCGTTGCGTCGTAACGTTACATTTGTTTCATATACGTAAAATTAGGTAAAGGGCTGGCCTGGCCCAGGAAGGCTCTTTAAAATCATTCCACTTGCTTTATTTCTGCTCTCTTTAAGGAAATCTCATGCTCAAATCGACTCTGGCGGCTGTCGCAGCTGTTTTCGCTCTTTCTGCTCTTTCTCCCGCAGCGTTGGCAGCAAAAGGCGATCCTCATGTGCTGTTAACCACCTCCGCCGGGAATATTGAGCTGGAGCTGAACAGCCAGAAAGCGCCGGTTTCTGTGAAAAACTTTGTCGATTACGTCAACAGTGGTTTCTATAACAACACTACGTTTCACCGAGTTATTCCTGGCTTTATGATTCAGGGCGGTGGTTTTAACGAGCAGATGCAGCAGAAGAAACCGAATCCGCCGATTAAGAATGAAGCCGACAACGGTCTGCGTAATACTCGCGGCACGATCGCGATGGCGCGCACCGCAGATAAAGACAGCGCCACCAGCCAGTTCTTTATTAACGTCGCGGATAACGCTTTTCTCGACCACGGCCAGCGCGACTTTGGCTATGCGGTATTTGGTAAAGTGGTAAAAGGTATGGATGTCGCCGATAAAATCTCACAGGTACCGACGCACGATGTCGGGCCTTATCAGAATGTGCCGACAAAACCAGTCGTTATCCTTTCCGCGAAAGTCCTGCCATAAAACATGCCTGCGCGGGCGCGAGCCGCCCGCGTTTTCTCCCTGTCTCAGCGTAACCTGGAATTGCTGCTTATACTTGTGGTCAAGCACAGACATATTCAGGGAGGCCCGGTGAAGAAACTTACCGATAAACAAAAGTCACGCTTTTGGGAACAGCGGCGCAACGTTAACTTCCAGCAAAGCCGCCGTCTCGAAGGTATTGAGATCCCCTTAGTAACTCTGACCGCCGATGAAGCGCTGGCACGTCTTGACGAGCTTCGGAGGCACTATGAGCGATAAATTTGGCGAAGGGCGCGATCCGTACCTCTATCCGGGGCTGAATGTGATGCGTAATCGGCTGGGGATTCATCAGGCCCAGCGACTGGCGCAAGCGGCATATGAAATGACCGCGCTCCGTGCCGCCACGATTGAACTGGGGCCGCTGATACGCGGCTTGCCTCATCTGTGCGCGATTCATCGCCAGCTCTATCAGGATATTTTCGACTGGGCAGGGCAACTGCGGGAGGTCGATATTTACCAGGGCGATACCCGTTTCTGCCACTTTGCCTATATCGAAAAAGAGGGCAACGCTCTGATGCAGGATCTGGAAGAAGAGGGCTATCTGGTCGGTCTGGCGCACGAGAAGTTTGTCGAGCGGCTGGCGCATTACTACTGTGAAATTAACGTGCTTCATCCGTTTCGTTTGGGGAGCGGGCTGGCGCAGCGCATCTTCTTTGAACAGCTGGCGTTACATGCAGGCTACGCGCTGAGTTGGCAAGGTATTGCGGTTGAAACATGGAAGCAGGCGAACCAGAGCGGCGCGATGGGCGATCTCTCTGCTTTGCAGGCGATTTTTCAGAAAGCGATAAGCGAAGCTCGCGAAACTGAGTAAAATAGGGCGGTTCTACTCACCCGGAGCCGCCATGATCCTGCTTATCGATAACTATGATTCCTTTACCTGGAACCTCTACCAGTATTTTTGTGAGCTGGGCGCGGAAGTGCAGGTCCGGCGCAATGATGCGCTGACGCTGGCGCACATTGACGCTTTGAACCCGCAAAAAATCGTTATCTCTCCTGGCCCCTGTACGCCGAATGACGCTGGCATTTCACTGGCGGTCATCCGCCATTATGCCGGACGTATTCCGATGCTGGGCGTTTGCCTGGGTCATCAGGCGATGGCGCAGGCCTTTGGCGCGTCGGTGGTGCGGGCAGCGAAAGTGATGCACGGTAAAACGTCACCTGTTACGCATAATGGACAGGGCGTGTTTCGGGGATTGCCCAGCCCGTTAACCGTGACACGTTACCACTCGCTGATTGTCGACCCTGCCACGTTGCCAGAGTGTTTTGAGATCACCGCCTGGAGCGAAACGCAGGAGATTATGGGCATTCGCCACCGCGAGTGGGATCTGGAAGGCGTGCAGTTCCACCCGGAAAGTATTCTCAGCGAACAAGGACACGCTCTGCTGAAAAATTTCCTCCGGCGTTGATTTGTGGTTGCTATTGAGTGATTTTTTATTCATATTTTGTGATTATAATTTCACTGGCATTTCTACTTAACCGGGTGGTAATGATATGGCAACTGAACAAACGGCTATTACGCGCGCAACTTTTGATGAGGTAATTCTGCCTGTTTATGCACCGGCGGACTTTATTCCGGTCAAAGGTAAAGGCAGCCGCGTATGGGATCAGCAGGGCAAAGAGTATATCGATTTCGCCGGCGGGATTGCAGTGACTGCGCTGGGCCATTGCCATCCGGCACTGGTCGAGGCGCTGAAATCCCAGGGGGAAATCTTGTGGCATACCAGTAACGTTTTTACCAATGAACCGGCGTTGCGTCTGGGACGTAAACTGATCGACGCCACGTTTGCCGAGCGCGTGCTGTTTATGAATTCCGGCACCGAAGCGAACGAAACCGCTTTTAAACTGGCGCGTCATTATGCCTGCGTGCGCCATAGCCCGTTCAAAACGAAAATCATTGCCTTCCATAACGCCTTTCATGGCCGTTCCTTGTTTACCGTCTCTGTCGGCGGGCAGCCGAAATATTCCGACGGCTTTGGGCCGAAACCCGCCGATATTATTCACGTTCCCTTCAACGATCTTCATGCGGTGAAAGCGGTAATGGATGACCACACCTGCGCGGTGGTGGTCGAGCCGATTCAGGGTGAAGGCGGCGTGCAGGCGGCTACACCGGAATTCCTCAAAGGGTTACGCGACCTGTGTGACGAGCATCAGGCGTTGCTGGTGTTTGATGAAGTGCAGTGTGGGATGGGGCGCACCGGAGACCTGTTTGCCTATATGCACTACGGCGTCACGCCGGATATCCTCACCAGCGCCAAAGCGTTAGGCGGCGGTTTTCCGGTGAGCGCCATGCTGACCACGCAGGAGATCGCCTCGGCCTTCCATGTCGGTTCGCATGGTTCAACCTATGGCGGCAATCCGCTGGCCTGTGCGGTGGCTGGCGCGGCATTCGATATTATTAATACGCCAGAGGTACTACAAGGCATTCACACTAAGCGACAACAGTTTGTGCAACATTTGCAGGCGATTGACGAGCAATTTGACATTTTCAGCGATATTCGCGGCATGGGGCTGCTGATTGGCGCGGAACTGAAGCCGAAGTACAAAGGTCGGGCGCGCGATTTTCTGTACGCAGGCGCGGAGGCCGGCGTGATGGTGCTCAATGCCGGAGCCGACGTGATGCGTTTTGCCCCGTCGCTGGTGGTGGAAGAGGCGGATATCAATGAAGGAATGCAGCGCTTTGCGCAGGCGGTAGGGAAGGTGGTGGCCTGATGGCGGATTGCCGGATAAGCGTAGCGCATCCGGCAGTCGGTCTTAACTTTTTGTATCCCGTAGCCGCTTACTCAGCCAGATACCGTGATGCGGACGCTGACGCCAGGCCATCGACGAAATGGTGTGCATGGTGTTCAGATGGCCAATGATGCGCTGTAAATGTTGTTCCAGAGTGCTCAATAAGCCATGTGACGGCATGTCCGGCGACTCCAGAATATTGACATCGCCGGAGCCGCCTGGCCTGTCGTACTCCAGGCGCTGCTGGCAGCGCTGAATCGCAATCTCGCAAGATTCCAGATAGCGCTGCGCCAGATCCGGCGTCAGCATGGTGTGTTCCCGCGCCAGCGTCGTCATAGCGTTGATATGCTCGACAATAAACTGGCTGTGTGTGACCCATAGTTTCATATCAGACAGATAGTGGGTATTGAATCCGGGTTCCTGCATTGCCTGATTTAACGAGTTGAATAACGTGTTATGCGCCTGGTTGACCCGCATTCTTTGATAAGCGAGCGGGGTGGCCTGCGGATCGTTACTGAGGATCAGTCGGATAGCTTCTTGATCGGCTTCCAGCGCATCATGGGCGTTTTTACGTAATAGCCCGCTTTGCCATTGCGGCCACAGCCAGACCATGCCGCCAAAGGCAATTAAACAGCCAATCAGCGTATCGATCAGCCTCGGCACAATAAACTGCTCTCCGTTTAACGTCAGTAACTGGATGGTGTATACCGCCGTCACCGTAAAGCCGACCGTCGCCCAGCCGTAGTTTTTACGAATAATCAGATAACTTGCCAGCGTTAGTACCAGCATGACCGCCAGCGTAATGCTTTCGGGAATATGTAAGTGCAGCGTGACGCCGGCAATCACCAGGCCGACCAGCGTTCCGACCGAACGGTGCAGAATACGTACGCGCGTCGCGCCATAGCCGTTTTGGGTGACAAACAGCACCGTCATGAGGATCCAGTACGGTTTAGGCAGGTGCAACGCGCTGCCCATCAGACTGGCGATGCTCATCATCACGCTGATGCGTCCGGCGTTGCGTAGCGCCGGCGATTTAAGAGACATATAATTTTTCAGCGCCGGAAGTAGCGGCAAACGACGCTGTTTATCGGCCATCAGGTCGCGGGCGTACAGCGGTCGCTGAGTACGCAGCACACGGGCGATTCGACTGAAGTGCCAATAGCAGAACTGGCCTACCGGATTTTCAGGATGCTGATTAGCGATCTTCTCCAGAGCGCCAATCTGTTTTTCCATGGAGAAGCGCGTCGGCAGACGATGATAAAGAATGTCATCCGCCAGCACGCGCAGACGGGCGGCGACCGTTTGCGCATTCCAGCGAATCACCTCTTCCGCATGGCTGCGTTCTACCAGTTTCTGTACCTCTTCCGGCTGATGCAAGCTGACGGAGATGTGCTCCTGCAAATCCATCGCTTCCTGAAAAGCCCGTAACAGGCGCTTGTAATCATTATTGTTGTGCGCCGAAAGCATATGCATCTGTTGGTAACACTGGGTAATGAGATCGACCGCTTTTTGCTGGCGTATCAGCAGGGGAGGCAGCGCTTTTTCCGGATCGATATGTTGGGTGAGCAGGCTGTATTTCGCTTCGCAATAATCGGCCAGTTCACGGTATAACAAACTCAATGACTCGCGCAGCGGCTGTTCGCGCCATAGCCAGAACCAAAACCAGTTAAACACGCCGTACCATAGCGTGCCCAGCGCATAAATGAGCAGCGGCTCCCAGACGGGCATGTATCCCGCAAGACTCAGGGTAAAGATGGCGGCAATCAGCGACGCTGGCAGTAGCCGCGCGTGAAGCGGGCTAATTTCCGCCGTCACGCCAAGCACCAGCGTGAGCCCGGTCAGGATCAACGGCAGGGGGATGGATTCCGCCAGCAGAAGTTGCGTTACCAGACTGCATCCGGCGAACAGCGACGCGCCGATGATCAGGCGTTTAAAAAAGCGTTTGTGCGGGGTATCCAGACCTGCAATGTTGCAGCAGGCGGGAACGAGAGAGAAAAGCAAGCCCAGGTGTAGCTGGCCTATCAATAAACCAACAGCCACAGGCAGGCACAGCACCAGCGTTTGCCGTAGTGCGTAATTAATCTCTGGGTGATAAATCAGTCTTCGCCACATCGATGCAAACAAAAATGGCGCATGATAAAACGCGCCATTCTGACGGAATTAACGGGTGCCGTAGACGACGATGGTCTTGCCATGCGCGGAGATCAGGTTTTGATCTTCCAGCATTTTCAAAATACGACCAACGGTTTCGCGGGAGCAGCCGACGATTTGGCCAATTTCCTGACGGGTGATTTTGATCTGCATCCCATCCGGGTGCGTCATGGCATCGGGCTGTTTCGCCAGATTCAGCAGCGTCTGAGCGATACGCCCGGTGACGTCAAGGAAGGCGAGGTTACCTACTTTTTCAGAGGTGACTTGTAAGCGACGAGCCATCTGGGAAGAGAGACGCATCAGAATATCCGGGTTGACCTGGATTAATTGGCGAAATTTTTTGTAGGAAATTTCAGCGACCTCACATGCGGTTTTCGCACGTACCCAGGCGCTGCGTTCCTGGCCTTCTTCAAACAGGCCCAGTTCACCAATAAAATCACCCTGATTCAGATAAGAAAGGATCATTTCTTTCCCTTCTTCATCTTTGATCAACACTGCCACGGAGCCTTTAACGATGTAGTACAGCGTTTCTGCTTTTTCACCCTGGTGAATCAGCGTGCTCTTTGACGGGTACTTATGAATGTGGCAATGAGACAAGAACCATTCAAGAGTCGGGTCTGTTTGCGGTTTGCCAAGCACCATGCGCGGTTATCCTCTGTTATAAGCTGTCTCCAGAGCCAGAAAACGGCACTGTCTCTGGGGTTGCAAAAATATACTTCCCGCTACCTGGGAAGGGGGCTACGAAAATAGATTGTAGCCTGTAATGTGATGTCCTCTGCATACATGCAGTACGTCAATGTATTACTGTAGCATCTTGTCTGTTTTAGCATAGCTTTCGCCGTGTGTCTCCTGGTGTCTCGCTTCAGCATGACCCAGGTCGCCTTCCATTGCGACTTTTGTTGTATGCGCGTAATCTTTCAGGAAAATTGAAACATTGGAGTTACGAAATATGCAAGCGCGTGTAAAGTGGGTTGAAGGGCTCACGTTCCTCGGAGAGTCCTCCTCCGGCCACCAGATTTTAATGGATGGCAACTCCGGTGACAAAGCGCCGAGTCCGATGGAGATGGTATTAATGGCGGCTGGCGGATGTAGCGCTATTGATGTGGTATCAATCCTGCAAAAGGGCCGTCAGAATGTCACCAACTGCGAAGTGAAGCTGACATCTGAGCGCCGGGAAGACGCGCCGCGCCTGTTTACGCACATTAATCTGCATTTTATCGTTACCGGCAGCGATCTGAAAGAGGCTGCCGTCGCGCGCGCTGTCGATCTCTCCGCGGAAAAATATTGCTCGGTGGCGCTAATGCTGGAAAAAGCGGTCAATATTACCCATTCGTATGAAGTGATTGCGGCGTAACACGTGATGCCGGATGGCGGCGTGGCCTTATCCGGCCTACCCGTTTTTATCTCGTAGGCCCGATAAGCGTAGCGCCATCGGGCATTTCACCGCGGTTATTCGATTTTTTTGCCTTCCATTAATCGCTGCACCAGCGGCAACATAATCAGCTCCATTGCCAGCCCCATTTTGCCGCCCGGCACCACTAATGTATTAATGTGAGAAATAAACGAGCCCTGGAGCATCGCCAGGAGCCAGGGAAAATCGATCCCTTCCAGGTTGCGGAAATGGATCACCACAAAACTCTCATCCAGCGAGGGAATACCCTTTGCGGCGAACGGATTGGACGTGTCGACGGTCGGTACGCGCTGGAAGTTGATATGGGTACGCGAGAACTGCGGCGTAATGTAATTGATGTAGTCGTCCATGGAACGCACCACGGAATCCATCACCGCTTCACGGGAGTGTCCGCGCTCGCTGGTGTCGCGAATCAGTTTCTGAATCCACTCGAGGTTGACGATAGGCACCACGCCAACCAACAGATCAACATGACGCGCGACATCATGTTGCGGGGTGACGACGCCGCCGTGCAGTCCTTCATAAAACAGCACATCGGTCGGTTCGGGAAGCGGCTGCCAGGGCGTAAACGTGCCGGGAACCTGATTCCACGGTACGGCTTCATCATAGGTATGCAGATATTTACGCGACTGGCCTTTACCCGTCTGCCCGTACTCAATAAAGGTATGTTCCAGTAGGCTGAAGTCATTGGCTTCAGGCCCGAAATAGCTGATATGCCGCCCGGCGTCACGCGCTTTGCGGATCGCCATGTCCATTTCCGGGCGGGTGTAACGATGAAAACTGTCGCCTTCCACCTCGGCGGCGTGCAGATTTAACTGCGCGAAAATTTTACGAAACGCGAGGCTGGTGGTGGTGGTCCCCGCGCCGCTTGACCCTGTTACTGCTATCACCGGATGTTTGGCTGACATGGCAACTCCATGATTGAGCTTTAGTAATAATGTATTGTCGGCAAAGGCGTTTTATTCGCGAAACTGCTTTTTCGGCATAATATTGACCGTTTCATGTAATTCAGACCATACCAGCACGGCCTCGCCGGATTGCAGTTGGCGTTTTACGTCAGCGACTTTTTGTTCAAGCGAACGTTCATGTTCACCATAATCGGTGCCTTCGCGCAACACAAAGCTTTCGATCAGGTTGTCCAGCGTGTCGGGGGCGAGCCCCTGCCAGGGAATGATCATGATGACGCCTCCAGGTACGTTGTCAGCCAGTCAGGAATTCGGCGTTCCAGCCACATTTCAGGGCGCAGCGGCGTACCGCCGATAAATCCTACGTGTCCGCCATGCTCAGTCAGCTGATACTCCACCTGCGGGGGCAGATCTTCCGCTTTAGGGATCACATGATGATCCATAAACGGATCGTCTTTAGCGTGAATAATCAGCGTCGGTTTAGCAATCTGGTTAAGCAACGGCATGGCGCTACACTGACGATAGTAGTCGATGGCGTCGGCAAAGCCGTGAATTTTCGCGGTGATCAGGTCGTCAAACTCGCGAATTCGGCGCATTGATTTCAGTTGCGCCAGATTCACCGGCAGCGACCCGGGGTACGCCGCCAGCTTGCGTGACGCATTCGCTTTTAACAGATTAAGCAAATAACGCTGATAGACGCGGGAAAACCCTTTGTCCATATGGTAGCTACAGGCTTCGAGAACAAAGGGCGCAGAAACAATCACCGCCGCCTCGATGGGAATATCGCGGCCTTCTTTCGCCAGCAGGCACGCCAGCATATTACCGCCGAGCGAATAGCCCACGGCGGCTGTCGGAACGGCGCCGAACTCCCGCTGTAGCCAGCGTAAAAACCAGGCTCCGTCCTCCGTTTCACCGGAGTGGTAAATACGATTCAGACGGTTGGGTTCGCCGCTACAGCCGCGAAAGTGCATCACCACGCCCAGCCAGCCGCGCTTTTGCGCCGCCTCAATCAGCCCGTGGGCATAGGGGCTGTTCAGGCTGCCTTCCAGACCGTGAAAGACCACCAGCCGCGGTTTATGCTTTGCCTGTTGCGGTTCTTCGCTCCATGCCAGATCGACAAAATCGCCGTCCGGTAGCTCCAGCCGCTGCCAGTGGGCGTTGAACTTCACTTTGCGGCGGATTAAGCGCGGCAGCATAGTTTGTAAATGGCGATTACGAATGCCACGCATGGGAATAAATTCATGCGAGTCATTGACAGGCGGGGTCATTTCTGTGGACGTGATCTCAACCATAGCACCAGAACAATTGATAATTGGAAACAATACTATACCGCGCATAAGGTTCACAGATTAGTCAATATGTGATTTTACGTTCAATTGGTCGTCTGGCGAAATAAAATTGCGCCTCATTTCACCAGAGGGGGCGGTATGCAAGGCGCGCGTAATACCCCACAGAAATCGCGTGAACCTCTGCATCAGCCGAATTAATCGTGGTAGTGTGGCAACACGATAGTTATGTGACTCAAGGAGAAGGCATGTCGAAGACACTTTTACAGATCCATTTTAACTTTAGCGGCCCTTTTGGCGAGGAGATGACTCAGCAACTGGTCGGGCTGGCGGAGTCTATCAATGAGGAGCCGGGCTTCATCTGGAAAATCTGGACAGAAAGCGAGAAAAACCAGCAAGCTGGCGGCATTTACTTGTTTGAATCCGAAGAAACGGCGCAGGCTTATATTAAAAAACACACTGCGCGTCTGAAAAATCTTGGCGTTGATGAGGTGACGTTTACATTATTTGGCGTGAACGACGCGCTGACGAAAATAAATCACGGCAACCTTTGCCGCTAAATCACATAACGCAGGCTTCTGTTCCGGTGCTGCCGACCGCAACGGTAATCTTTATACCGGGACGAGTACCGAAGAGGCCTTTATGGACGAACAGCGGACAACGAACGTTCTCTTTCAGCGTGTGCAGCGCCTCGGCGGTGCGGGCGATGTTACCCTTCTCCACAAACATCATGAAGATGGTGAGCTTGCGGAAGGTAATGTCATCGGTAATTGACAGGTTCATCGTCCGCCCCGTGCGTTAGAGCCTATCCCAGTAGGCGTAATTGTTGAAGCCAGTTTGGGGCAGGACAGCGCGCAGAAACCGGAGCGTACACATAGTACGTGAGGATTTCGAGCACTGCCCGGCCCTAAAATGGCGAATAAAATAGCCTAATGGGATAGGCTCTTAGTCGTTCTGCATCATCTGCTCAAGCTGCTCCTGCGCCTCAAGCCATGCCATTTCACATTCTTCCAGCCCGGATTTGGCGCTGGCCTGCAGTTGCAGACACTCGGTCATCTCCGCTTTACGGCTGGGGTCATACAGGCTGCTGTCGCCGAGCTTCTCTTCCGCCTGCGCTAACTGGGCGTTGAGCTTTTCCATCTCTTTTTCCAGACGGGTAATCTCTTTACGCAGCGGCTGCGTCAGAGTGCGTAGCTCGGCTTCGCGACGCTTCTGATCTTTGCGTGACTGGGCGCTGTTGGCGTTGTTTTCCTTCGGCGCGTCGTCGGCCTGGTTTTCCTGCTTCTGCACGTCACTCAGCCACTGCTGATAATCTTCCAGGTCGCCGTCGAACGGTTCGACCTTTTTGTCGTGAACCAGATAGAGGTCGTCAGTGGTGGAGCGAATCAGGTGGCGGTCGTGCGACACGACGACCAATGCGCCTTCGAAATCAATCAGCGCTTCGGTGAGCGCCTGGCGCATGTCGAGATCCAGGTGGTTGGTCGGTTCATCGAGCAACAGCAGATTTGGACGCTGCCAGACAATCAGCGCCAGCACCAGGCGCGCTTTCTCGCCGCCGGAGAAACGTTGCGTCTCTTCCGTTACTTTGTCGCCCTGGAAACCGAAGCCGCCGAGATAGTCGCGCAGCTTCTGCTCCAGTTCCTGCGGCGCCAGACGCGCCATATGCTGCAACGGGGATTCATCGGCGCGCAGGAACTCCAACTGGTGCTGGGCGAAGTAGCCGAGCTTAATGCCTTTGGCGAGGCCGATTTCACCGTGCAACGGTTCCAGTTCGCCCGCCAGCAGCTTGATCAGCGTCGATTTCCCCGCGCCGTTGCGGCCCAGCAGGCCGATACGCGAGCCGGGCACCAGGTTCAGCTTGATGGATTCCAGAATGATGCGATCGCCATAACCTGCGCTGACTTTTTCCATTTTCAGCAGCGGGTTCGGCAGGCTTTCCGGCGCGCGGAAGCTGAAATGGAACGGGTTGTCGACATGAGCCGGCGCAATCAGCTCCATACGCTCAAGCATCTTGATACGGCTTTGCGCCTGCTTGGCCTTGGTGGCCTTGGCGCGGAAACGGTCGATGTAGCTTTGCAGATGCGCCACACGCTCCTGCTGACTCTCATACATCGCCTGCTGTTGCGCCAGGCGCGTGGCGCGCTGAACTTCAAACGCGCTGTAGTTGCCGGTGTACTCGAACAGAGTCTGTTGTTCGATATGGATAATTTTATCCACTATCGGGTCAAGAAAGTCGCGATCGTGGGAGATCAGAATCAGGGTGCCCGGATAGCTCTTCAGCCATTTTTCCAGCCAGATGACGGCATCCAGATCGAGGTGGTTGGTCGGTTCGTCGAGCAGCAGTAAATCGGAACGGCAAATCAGCGCCTGGGCCAGGTTAAGGCGCATCCGCCAGCCGCCGGAAAAGTCGCTGACCGGACGTTCCAGCTGATCGTTAGAGAAGCCGAGACCGTGTAGCAGGCTGGCGGCGCGCGAACGAACGGTCCATGCGTCGATGGCGTCCAGCTTGCCATGTATGGAGGCGATAGCATGTCCGTCGTTACGTTCGTTGGCGTCGTTAAGCTGCGCCTCCAGCTGCCGGTATTCACGGTCGCCGTCAATGACATACTCAATCGCTGGCTGAGGCAACGCAGGTGTTTCCTGATTCACCCACGCTAATTGCCAGGTTCCGGGCAGGGTAAAACTCCCGGCATCGGCGCTGATTTCATTTTTTAGCAATGCCAGCAGGGTAGATTTACCGCAGCCGTTTTTACCCACCAGGCCGACTTTCTGGCCTGGATTAATGGTAGCCGAGGCATTGTCCAGTAGGACGCGCACGCCGCGACGAATTTGTAACGAGGAGAAAACAATCATAAGGCGCCGTATGTTCAGACTATGTTAATTTATCATTATGATAATGTAATATTCGGGCGTACCGCCGCGCTGGAGCGCAATGGTAGCTCAAAACAACAACGATACACAAAATCATTCAGGCCGCCTTTGGTGAGGGACAAGAATATCTCTCATTAATCCCCAGCGGCGGACATAGAGTACGTTCCTGAGTTGAACAAACGCTGTCAACGTAGAAGCGGCCTGAAGAATGGCATGTATCGACCCAAAACAACCGGGAGGGGGATTGATGTCTCAGCCAGCGAAAGTCTTGCTGTTGTATGCCCATCCGGAATCTCAGGACTCGGTTGCTAACCGGGTACTGCTTAAACCGGCCATACAGCACAATAACGTAACCGTGCACGATCTTTATGCGCGCTATCCTGATTTTTTTATCGACACGCCCTATGAACAAGCCCTGTTACGTGAGCACGACGTCATTGTTTTTCAGCATCCCCTTTACACCTATAGCTGTCCGGCTTTACTGAAAGAATGGCTTGATCGCGTTTTGAGTCGGGGGTTCGCCAGCGGACCAGGGGGAAACCAACTGGTGGGAAAGTACTGGCGTAGCGTGATTACGACCGGCGAGCCGGAGAGCGCTTACCGGTATGACGCGCTAAACCGCTATCCAATGAGCGATGTACTCCGCCCTTTTGAACTGACCGCGGCCATGTGCCGGATGCACTGGATGCCGCCCATTATTGTGTACTGGGCGCGCCGCCAGTCGCCGCAGACGCTGGCCAGTCATGCGAAAGCCTATGGCGAGTGGCTGGCGAATCCTGTGAGCGCGGGAGGCTATTGATGGAAGGTGCTGATTTATTGACCGCGGGAGTGTTGTTCCTCTTCGCGGCGGCGGCGGCGGTGCCGTTAGCCGCCAGGCTGGGCATCGGCGCGGTGCTAGGGTATTTGCTGGCGGGAATCGCCATCGGTCCGTGGGGGCTGGGCTTCATCAGCGACGTTGACGAGATCCTGCACTTTTCCGAACTGGGCGTCGTGTTTCTGATGTTTATCATTGGTCTCGAACTCAATCCGTCACGGCTTTGGCAACTGCGGCGCTCTATCTTCGGCGTCGGCGCTGCTCAGGTGCTGTTAAGCGCGGCGGTGCTGGCGGGGTTATTGATGCTTGCTGATTTCTTATGGCAGGCGGCGGTCGTCGGCGGGATTGGCCTGGCGATGTCTTCGACGGCGATGGCGCTACAACTGATGCGCGAGAAAGGCATGAACCGTAGCGAGTCCGGGCAGTTAGGGTTTTCCGTCTTACTGTTTCAGGATTTAGCGGTGATCCCCGCGCTGGCGTTGGTGCCTTTGTTGGCGGGATCGGCCGACGAGCATTTCGACTGGTTTAAAGTGGCAATGAAGGTACTGGCTTTCGCGGTAATGCTGATTGGCGGTCGTTACCTGCTGCGCCCGGTATTTCGTTTTATTGCTGCGTCCGGCGTGCGGGAGGTCTTCACTGCCGCGACGCTGTTGCTGGTGTTGAGCGCCGCCTTATTTATGGATGCGCTGGGACTGTCGATGGCCCTGGGAACCTTCATTGCCGGCGTTTTACTGGCAGAGAGCGAATACCGGCATGAGCTGGAAAACGCTATCGATCCCTTTAAAGGTTTACTGCTTGGGCTGTTCTTTATCTCCGTCGGTATGTCGCTAAATCTCGGCGTACTTTATACCCATTTACTGTGGGTGGCGGCGAGCGTTGTTATTCTGGTCGTCATAAAAATGCTGACGCTGTATCTGCTGGCGCGGTTATATGGAATAAGAAGTTCTGAACGGATGCAGTTTGCCAGCGTGCTGAGTCAGGGGGGCGAGTTCGCTTTTGTGCTCTTTTCTACCGCCTCTTCTCAGCGCCTGTTTCAGGGCGACCAGATGGCGTTATTATTGGTGACTGTCACGTTATCAATGATGACCACGCCGCTACTGATGAAAGGGATTGATAAGTGGTTATCGCGCCGCCTTAATGGCCCGGAAGAGAATGATGAAAAGCCGTGGGTTGAGGATGATAAGCCCCAGGTGATTGTCGTCGGCTTTGGCCGTTTTGGTCAGGTGATCGCTCGCTTATTGATGGCGAATAAGATGCGTATCACCGTGCTGGAACGCGATATCGGCGCCGTTAATCTGATGCGCAAATATGGTTATAAAGTGTATTACGGCGACGCTACACAAGTCGAGCTGCTGCGTTCTGCGGGCGCGGAGGCGGCGGAGTCGATAGTCATCACGTGTAATGAACCGGAAGACACGATGAAGCTGGTGGCGCTGTGTCAGCAGCATTTTCCTCATCTGCATATTCTTGCGCGAGCGCGTGGACGTGTGGAGGCCCATGAGTTATTACAGGCTGGCGTCACGCAGTTTTCCCGTGAAACGTTTTCCAGCGCGCTGGAATTGGGACGTAAAACTCTGGTGTCGTTAGGTATGCATCCGCATCAGGCGCAACGCGCGCAGTTGCATTTTCGCCGGCTGGATATGCGAATGTTGCGGGAGCTGATCCCGGAGCATAGCGACATGGTACAGATTTCGCGCGCCAGAGAGGCCCGACGCGAACTGGAGGAGATTTTTCAGCGCGAAATGCAACAGGAACGGCGCCAGTTGGATGGCTGGGATGAATTTGAGTAGGGGTAAAACAATGGCAATCCGTAAACGTTTTATTGCAGGCGCGAAATGTCCGGCCTGTCAGGCGCAGGACACAATGGCGATGTGGCGTGAAAATAATGTCGATATTGTTGAATGCGTTAAGTGCGGGCATCAAATGCGGGAAGCGGATAAAGACGTTCGCGAGCATGTTCGCAAAGAAGAGCAAGTGATCGGGATTTTTCATCCGGACTAGCGATATGCCGCAGGTTTTTTTAAGCTAAGGGGTACACGGCTGCAGAATTCCGCTACAATCTGCGCCACTATTCTTCCCATGCTCAGGAGATATCATGAAAGTAGCAAAAGACCTGGTGGTCAGCCTGGCCTATCAGGTACGTACAGAAGACGGTGTGTTGGTTGATGAGTCTCCGGTGAGTGCGCCGCTGGATTACCTGCACGGTCACGGCTCCCTGATCTCTGGTCTGGAAACCGCGCTGGAAGGCCATGAAGTTGGCGACAAATTTGATGTCGCTGTTGGCGCGAACGACGCTTACGGCCAGTATGACGAAAATCTGGTGCAGCGTGTGCCTAAAGACGTCTTTATGGGCGTTGATGAACTGCAGGTAGGGATGCGTTTCCTGGCGGAAACCGACCAGGGCCCGGTACCGGTAGAGATTACCGAAGTGGAAGACGATCACGTTGTGGTTGATGGTAACCACATGCTGGCGGGCCAGAATCTGAAATTTAACGTAGAAGTTGTTGCGATTCGTGAAGCGACTGAAGAAGAACTGGCTCACGGTCATGTTCATGGCGCGCACGATCACCACCACGATCACGGTGAAGACGGCTGCTGTGGCGGTCATGGTCATGACCATGGTCACGAGCACGGCGGCGAAGGCTGCTGCGGCGGTGGTGGTAAAGGCGGCTGCGGTTGCCATTAATCCCCGTCGTCTTTCAAGCCACCGCGGTGTTGGCTACGCTTTCAAACCCCGGTCACATAGTTATCTATGCTCCCGGGGAATTTTCAAGCTTGCCGCCTTGCTGTGACTCGAAATCCTTAGGGTATTATCATTGGTTCGATAAATCATCGGGCACAAAAAAGCGGGTTATCCCCGCTTTTTTTTCGTCTCAATAATGCGGCGGCGGCGTTTCTTCTGCCTGAGAGGCGATATTTGACGGCTGACTGGCTTTTAACTTTTCCGTGAGCAAACGCAGATGATCGCGCAGCTTCGCCATCTCCATTTCATGTGCGGTTACCGTCAGGTTTAGTTCTTCTATGGTAATCTCCTGGAACGCCAGACGGCTTTCCAGTTCAGCCAGACGAGCTTCCATCGTGATATCCTGCATGATGTACCTCTTTATGTTGTCTCCGTCGGCGGATTCTACTTAACTTTACCGGCTTTCACAGCAACCATTACGCGCCCTACGAAACTAATTTAAACAAAAAGAGTCTGAAAAGAAGTGATAATAGGGCGTGTTCGTATGTTGATTTGTTCTGCAACGATTTATAGTACGCTTCTTACGTAAGTTAACATGGGGCGAGATGCCCCGGCCCTGGAGATATGGATGAAATCACTGTTTAAAGCCACGCTGCTGGCAACGACGATGGCCGTTGCTATGCACGCACCGATCACTTTTGCTGCTGATGCGGCGAAACCGGCAGCTACCGCTGATAGCAAAGCAGCATTTAAAAACGACGATCAAAAAGCGGCTTATGCGCTGGGCGCCTCGCTGGGTCGTTACATGGAAAATTCGCTTAAAGAGCAGGAAAAGTTGGGCATCAAACTGGATAAAGATCAGTTGATTGCCGGCGTTCAGGATGCCTTTGCCGATAAGAGCAAACTGTCCGATCAGGAAATTGAGCAAACGCTGCAGACGTTTGAAGCACGCGTGAAGAGCGCTGCTCAGGCGAAGATGGAAAAAGACGCTGCCGATAACGAAGCAAAAGGTAAAGCGTTCCGCGACGCTTTTGCTAAAGAGAAAGGCGTGAAAACCTCCTCTACCGGTCTGCTTTACAAAGTAGAGAAAGAAGGCACAGGCGAGGCGCCGAAAGATAGCGATACCGTTGTGGTGAACTACAAAGGTACGCTGATCGACGGTAAAGAGTTTGATAACTCTTACACGCGCGGCGAACCGCTCTCCTTCCGTCTGGACGGCGTTATCCCTGGCTGGACTGAAGGCCTGAAAAATATTAAGAAAGGCGGCAAGATCAAACTGGTTATCCCACCGGCGCTGGCCTACGGTAAAACGGGCGTTCCGGGTATCCCGGCGAACTCCACCCTGGTATTCGACGTAGAGCTGCTGGATATCAAACCAGCGCCGAAAGCGGATGCTAAACCTGCCGATGCGGCTGACGCTAAAGCCGCAGATGCTGCTAAAAAATAAAAACTGAGAGCCGCCGCTTGTAATAGCGGCGGTTTTTTTTATTCAGGCCGGATATATTACTCACCATAATTTGATTTGCGGATAACGGCGCTTGTGCTGGTCGTTAAGGGCGAGACCGTAGGCTGAATGACCGCCAACGCACACGTAGTCTGAAATAGACGAGCAAATTAGTACTGGAAAGATGAACCCTCACTGTATTAATTTAATCATCCGCGTAAATAATGAGCCTGCCCTGAAAACATAACGACAGGCTCCTGAAAAGGAGTGTTTTTTTTCATGTCCAGGTCGCTTTTAACCAACGAAACCAGTGAACTTGATTTGCTGGATCAGCGTCCCTTCGAGCAAACCGACTTCGATATTCTGAAATCCTACGAAGCGGTAGTGGACGGGTTAGCGATGCTTATAGGTTCCCATTGTGAAATCGTATTGCACTCTTTGCAGGATCTAAAATGTTCTGCCATTCGTATTGCCAATGGCGAACATACGGGCCGTAAAATTGGCTCGCCGATTACCGACCTGGCGTTGCGCATGTTGCACGACATGACAGGGGCGGACAGTAGCGTGTCGAAATGCTATTTCACGCGCGCGAAAAGCGGTGTCTTGATGAAGTCGTTGACGATTGCCATTCGCAACCGCGAGCAGCGCGTCATTGGTCTACTGTGCATCAACATGAATCTTGATGTGCCATTTTCACAGATTATGAATACCTTTATTCCGCCGGAAACGCCGGAAGTCGGCTCAGCGGTTAATTTTGCCTCCTCAGTCGAAGATTTAGTCACCCAGACGCTGGAGTTCACGATCGAAGAAGTGAATGCCGATCGTAATGTCTCTAACAATGCGAAAAATCGTCAGATCGTCCTTAACCTGTACGAAAAAGGCATTTTCGATATTAAAGACGCCATTAACCAGGTAGCCGATCGTCTGAATATCTCAAAACACACGGTTTACCTCTATATTCGCCAGTTCAAAAGCGGCGATTTTCAGGGGCAGGATAAATAATGCGTTATGCCATTATGGTCACCGGGCCGGCATATGGCACCCAGCAGGCCAGCAGCGCATTGCAGTTCGCCCACGCGCTGCTCAATGAGGGGCATGAGTTAGCCAGCGTCTTTTTCTATCGGGAAGGTGTCTATAACGCCAATCTCCTGACCTCGCCGGCGAGCGATGAATATGATCTGGTACGCGCCTGGCAGAAATTGAATACGCAGCATGGCGTAGCGCTGAACATCTGTGTCGCGGCGGCGCTTCGTCGCGGTATTATTGATGAAACTGAAGCCGGCAGACTGGCGTTGCCGTCCGCCAATCTTCAGCCGGGCTTTACGTTAAGCGGACTGGGCGCGCTGGCGGAGGCATCTCTCACCTGCGATCGGGTGGTGCAGTTTTAATGAAACGTATTGCATTTGTCTTTTCCACCGCGCCGCACGGCAGCGCCTCAGGCCGTGAAGGACTGGATGCGCTGCTGGCGACGTCAGCGCTAACGGAAGCGCTGGGCGTCTTTTTTATCAGTGACGGCGTCTTTCAGTTATTACCGGGACAAAAACCAGACGCTGTGCTGGCGCGTGACTATATTGCTACTTTCAAGCTCTTTGATTTGTACGATATTGATCAATGCTGGATCTGCGCGGCATCGCTGCGCGAGCGTGGTCTGGAAAACGTTAATTTTGTGGTAGACGCCACGCCGCTGGAACCCGTGGTATTACGCCGCGAGCTTGGCAACTATGATGTCATCCTGAGATTCTGAGGCGTTTATGCTGCATACCTTACCTCATTGCGCTTCGAGCGTTGATTTTCCCGCTTTGCTGCGCCTGCTAAAAGAGGGCGATGCGCTTTTGTTGCTCCAGGATGGCGTTACCGTCGCGATTGAAGGTAACCGCTTCCTTGAAAGTCTGCGCGATGCCCCCATAACGGTCTATGCCTTGAAAGAAGATATTGACGCCCGTGGCCTGGGTGGTCAAATTTCAGACAGTGTCGTCAGGGTTGACTATACTGAGTTTGTCAGACTCACGGTTAAGTATGCCAACCAGATGGCCTGGTGATGGCGGGATCGTTGTATATTTCTTGACACCTTTTCGACACCGCCCTAAAATTCGGCGTCCTCATATTGTGTGAGGGCGTTTTATTACGTGTTTACGAAGCAAAAGCTAAAACCAGGAGCTATTTAATGGCAACAGTTAACCAGCTGGTACGCAAACCACGTGCTCGCAAAGTTGCGAAAAGCAACGTGCCTGCGCTGGAAGCATGCCCGCAAAAACGTGGCGTATGTACTCGTGTATATACTACCACTCCTAAAAAACCGAACTCCGCACTGCGTAAAGTTTGCCGTGTTCGTCTGACTAACGGTTTTGAAGTGACTTCCTACATCGGTGGTGAAGGTCACAACCTGCAGGAGCACTCCGTGATCCTGATCCGTGGCGGTCGTGTTAAAGACCTCCCGGGTGTTCGTTACCACACCGTTCGTGGCGCGCTTGACTGCTCCGGCGTTAAAGACCGTAAGCAAGCTCGTTCTAAGTACGGCGTGAAGCGTCCTAAGGCTTAATGGTTCTCCGTTAAGTAAGGCCAAACGTTTTAAATTAATGTCAAACTAAACTCGTAGAGTTTTGGACAATCCTGAATTAACAACGGAGTATTTCCATGCCACGTCGTCGCGTCATTGGTCAGCGTAAAATTCTGCCGGATCCGAAGTTCGGATCAGAACTGCTGGCTAAATTTGTCAATATCCTGATGGTAGATGGTAAAAAATCTACTGCAGAATCAATCGTATACAGCGCGCTGGAGACCCTGGCTCAGCGTTCTGGTAAATCTGAACTGGAAGCTTTCGAAGTCGCTCTCGAAAACGTTCGCCCGACTGTAGAAGTTAAATCCCGCCGTGTAGGTGGTTCTACTTATCAGGTACCAGTTGAAGTCCGTCCGGTCCGTCGTAATGCTCTGGCAATGCGTTGGATCGTAGAAGCTGCTCGTAAACGCGGTGATAAATCCATGGCTCTGCGCCTGGCGAACGAACTTTCTGATGCTGCAGACAACAAAGGTACTGCAGTTAAGAAACGTGAAGACGTTCACCGTATGGCAGAAGCCAACAAGGCGTTCGCACACTACCGTTGGTAATCCCTTCGGAGTCATAGTCACCAGGCGGGCGCTTCAGGTAAGTCGCCCGTTTTGGATAACTTAACTGAACGCCTAAAGATATCAACGAGGAATCAAATGGCTCGTACAACACCCATCGCACGCTACCGTAATATCGGTATCAGTGCGCACATCGACGCCGGTAAAACCACTACTACCGAACGTATTCTGTTCTACACCGGTGTAAACCACAAAATCGGTGAAGTTCATGACGGCGCAGCTACCATGGACTGGATGGAGCAGGAGCAGGAGCGTGGTATTACTATCACCTCCGCAGCGACTACTGCATTCTGGTCTGGTATGGCTAAGCAGTATGAACCGCATCGCATCAACATCATCGACACCCCGGGGCACGTTGACTTCACTATCGAAGTAGAACGTTCCATGCGTGTTCTCGATGGTGCGGTAATGGTTTACTGCGCAGTTGGTGGTGTTCAGCCGCAGTCTGAAACCGTATGGCGTCAGGCAAACAAATACAAAGTTCCGCGCATTGCGTTCGTTAACAAAATGGACCGCATGGGCGCGAACTTCCTGAAAGTTGTTGGTCAGATCAAAACCCGTCTGGGCGCGAACCCGGTTCCGCTGCAGCTGGCAATTGGTGCTGAAGAAGGTTTCACCGGCGTTGTTGACCTGGTGAAAATGAAAGCCATCAACTGGAACGATGCCGACCAGGGCGTTACCTTCGAATACGAAGATATCCCGGCTGACATGCAGGACCTGGCTAACGAATGGCACCAGAACCTGATCGAGTCCGCCGCAGAAGCTTCTGAAGAGCTGATGGAAAAATACCTGGGTGGTGAAGAACTGACTGAAGAAGAGATCAAACAAGCTCTGCGTCAGCGCGTTCTGAACAACGAAATCATCCTGGTAACCTGTGGTTCTGCATTCAAGAACAAAGGTGTTCAGGCGATGCTGGATGCGGTAATTGATTACCTGCCATCCCCGGTAGACGTACCTGCGATCAACGGTATTCTGGACGACGGTAAAGATACTCCGGCTGAGCGTCACGCAAGCGACGACGAGCCGTTCTCTGCGCTGGCGTTCAAAATCGCTACCGACCCGTTTGTGGGTAACCTGACCTTCTTCCGTGTGTACTCCGGTGTGGTTAACTCTGGTGATACCGTACTGAACTCCGTGAAAACCGCACGTGAGCGTTTCGGTCGTATCGTTCAGATGCACGCTAACAAACGTGAAGAGATCAAAGAAGTTCGCGCGGGCGACATCGCGGCTGCTATCGGCCTGAAAGACGTGACTACCGGTGACACCCTGTGTGATCCGGAAAACCCGATCATTCTGGAACGTATGGAATTCCCTGAGCCGGTAATCTCCATCGCGGTAGAACCGAAAACCAAAGCTGACCAGGAAAAAATGGGTCTGGCTCTGGGCCGTCTGGCGAAAGAAGACCCGTCATTCCGCGTATGGACTGATGAAGAATCTAACCAGACCATCATCGCTGGTATGGGTGAACTTCACCTGGATATCATCGTTGACCGTATGAAGCGTGAATTCAACGTTGAAGCTAACGTGGGTAAACCTCAGGTTGCTTACCGCGAAGCGATTCGCGCGAAAGTTACCGACATCGAAGGTAAACACGCGAAACAGTCTGGTGGTCGCGGTCAGTATGGTCATGTTGTTATCGACATGTACCCGCTGGAGCCGGGCTCTAACCCGAAAGGTTACGAGTTCATCAACGACATCAAAGGTGGTGTAATTCCTGGCGAATACATCCCGGCCGTTGATAAAGGCATCCAGGAGCAGCTGAAATCTGGCCCGCTGGCGGGTTATCCGGTAGTTGATCTCGGTGTGCGTCTGCACTTCGGTTCTTACCATGACGTTGACTCCTCTGAGCTGGCGTTTAAACTGGCTGCGTCTATCGCCTTTAAAGAAGGCTTTAAGAAAGCAAAACCAGTTCTGCTTGAGCCGATCATGAAGGTTGAAGTAGAAACACCTGAAGAGAATACCGGTGACGTTATCGGCGACCTTAGCCGCCGTCGTGGTATGCTCAAAGGTCAGGAATCTGAAGTTACAGGCGTTAAGATCCACGCTGAAGTACCGCTGTCTGAAATGTTCGGATATGCAACTCAGCTGCGTTCTCTGACCAAAGGTCGCGCATCGTACACTATGGAATTCCTGAAGTATGATGATGCGCCGAACAACGTTGCTCAGGCCGTAATCGAAGCCCGTGGTAAATAAGCCGCAGGGTTAAAAACCAAAATCCCGTGCTCTCTCCTGAAGGGGAGAGCGCTATAGTAAGGAATATAGCCGTGTCTAAAGAAAAATTTGAACGTACAAAACCGCACGTTAACGTCGGCACCATCGGCCACGTTGACCACGGTAAAACTACCCTGACCGCTGCAATCACCACCGTACTGGCTAAAACCTACGGCGGTGCTGCTCGTGCATTCGACCAGATCGATAACGCACCGGAAGAAAAAGCGCGTGGTATCACCATCAACACTTCTCACGTTGAATACGATACCCCGACCCGCCACTACGCACACGTAGACTGCCCGGGGCACGCCGACTATGTTAAAAACATGATCACCGGTGCTGCGCAGATGGACGGCGCGATCCTGGTTGTTGCTGCGACTGACGGCCCGATGCCGCAGACCCGTGAGCACATCCTGCTGGGTCGTCAGGTAGGCGTTCCGTACATCATCGTGTTCCTGAACAAATGCGACATGGTTGATGACGAAGAGCTGCTGGAACTGGTTGAAATGGAAGTTCGTGAACTTCTGTCTCAGTACGACTTCCCGGGCGACGACACTCCGATCGTTCGTGGTTCTGCTCTGAAAGCGCTGGAAGGCGACGCAGAGTGGGAAGCGAAAATCATCGAACTGGCTGGCTTCCTGGATTCTTACATCCCGGAACCAGAGCGTGCGATTGACAAGCCGTTCCTGCTGCCGATCGAAGACGTATTCTCCATCTCCGGTCGTGGTACCGTTGTTACCGGTCGTGTAGAGCGCGGTATCATCAAAGTGGGCGAAGAAGTTGAAATCGTTGGTATCAAAGAGACTCAGAAGTCTACCTGTACTGGCGTTGAGATGTTCCGCAAACTGCTGGACGAAGGCCGTGCCGGTGAGAACGTAGGTGTTCTGCTGCGTGGTATCAAACGTGAAGAAATCGAACGTGGTCAGGTACTGGCTAAGCCGGGCACCATCAAGCCGCACACCAAGTTCGAATCTGAAGTGTACATTCTGTCCAAAGATGAAGGCGGCCGTCATACTCCGTTCTTCAAAGGCTACCGTCCGCAGTTCTACTTCCGTACTACTGACGTGACTGGTACCATCGAACTGCCGGAAGGCGTAGAGATGGTAATGCCGGGCGACAACATCAAAATGGTTGTTACCCTGATCCACCCGATCGCGATGGACGACGGTCTGCGTTTCGCAATCCGTGAAGGCGGCCGTACCGTTGGCGCGGGCGTTGTTGCTAAAGTTCTGGGCTAATTACTCGTTAATTAGTTTTGAATTGAAGAGGGCGCTTCGGCGCCCTTTTTGTTGCCTGCTATTTAGCCGCTGTTATATTTATTTGCCTTTTTTAACGCTTCTCCCGTGGCGTAAATCGCTTTGTGCTATTGTAATCATAACCATTCTCATTTACACTTTGTGCGGAAATTGAACGGGAGCGATCATGTACGTTTGTTTGTGTAATGGTATAAGCGATAAAAAAATCCGCCAGGCTGTACGACAATTTCATCCACAGTCATTTCAACAGTTGCGTAAATTTATTCCTGTGGGAAATCAATGTGGTAAGTGTATTCGCGCCGCGCGAGAAGTGATGCAGGATGAGTTAACGCAAATGCCGGAATTTAAAGAGATCGCCTGAGTCACACTCTTTTTTTTGACATCCCTGTAGCCCCATCTACGCTCTAGAGAGTGGAAGCGGAGGGACTATAAAATGAAAGGTGATGTTAAAATCATAAATTATCTCAATAAACTATTGGGAAATGAGCTTGTCGCAATTAATCAGTATTTTCTTCATGCCCGTATGTTCAAAAACTGGGGCCTGACCCGGCTTAATGATGTTGAGTACCATGAATCCATTGATGAGATGAAACACGCCGATAAGTATATTGAGCGTATTTTATTTCTGGAAGGCATACCGAACCTACAGGATCTGGGCAAGCTGGGCATCGGTGAAGATGTCGAAGAGATGCTACGATCGGATCTCCGGCTCGAACTGGAAGGCGCAAAAGATCTACGTGAGGCAATAGCCTATGCCGATAGCGTTCATGATTATGTCAGCCGGGATATGATGATTGAAATTCTTGCCGACGAGGAAGGCCACATCGACTGGCTGGAAACTGAGCTGGATTTGATTGCCAAACTTGGTATGCAAAATTATCTGCAATCACAAATTAAGGTTACCGATTAACCGTCTGGAAAGAAAACTTTCCAACCTGTTATGAAACCCGCCACCGCCAACCATGGCCCAAAAGGTAGCGGGTTTATTAATGCCGATTTACCTCTCACCAGTAGCGCGACGCCAAACCTGCCACAGGCCAACATGGCGGCAAGGAAAACCAGTAACGGCAGTGTTTCCCAACAATGCCACGCCCCTAAGGCAGCAAGGTACTTGACGTCGCCATATCCAAGCCCCTCTTTCTGATAACGCAGGCGATAGCCCCAGTAAATTAACGCGAATCCGCTATAGCCGGCGATAGCGCCCCAAAGCGCATCCGGTAAACGCTCCGGCAGGCAAATCTGGTGATAAAGCAGACCCCCCCACAGTAATGGACAAGTAAACCGGTCAGGCAACAGTCCGGTACGCGCGTCGTATATGCCAAGTAATAAAGAGAACGACGCATAAAAAATGAGAAAGGGGAGGGCAACAAACATAAGCAAATCCTCGTCAAGGCTTGTGCTCACCTTTATAGATTTATGCGACAGCGACAACGACGTATTGCCAGGTTTGCCTGATGCCTTCCAAAGAAAAGATGCGCGTTACCATCCCATGCGTACCATCTGGAATCGTGCTCGCATAAGAATAAAGCGCTTAATTTCTATTCGACACTTGCGTCAGGCTGAGATTTACGTATAATGCGCGGGCTTGTCGTAATTGACGGCAGGTTCGATTTGAACCTCGAATAGCCGATTTGGCTATTTAACAATGCTCCCAATCGGGGAGCTACGTAAGAACGGTTACACTCTCCCATCAATCGTAATGGGTGTGAGGAGTAATCATTTTCGTTTATAAAATAATTGGAGCTCTGGTCTCATGCAGAACCAAAGAATCCGTATCCGCCTGAAAGCGTTTGATCATCGTCTGATCGATCAATCAACCGCGGAAATCGTCGAGACTGCCAAGCGCACTGGTGCGCAGGTTCGCGGTCCGATCCCGCTGCCGACCCGCAAAGAGCGCTTTACCGTTCTGATCTCTCCGCACGTTAACAAAGATGCGCGCGATCAGTACGAAATTCGCACTCACAAGCGTCTGGTTGACATCGTTGAGCCAACCGAGAAAACCGTTGATGCTCTGATGCGTCTGGACCTGGCTGCCGGTGTAGACGTGCAGATCAGCCTGGGTTAATCAGGTCATCGAGCGATTGAGAGGTTGATACAATGATTGGTTTAGTCGGTAAAAAAGTGGGTATGACCCGCATCTTCACTGAAGATGGCGTCTCTATCCCAGTAACCGTAATCGAAGTTGAAGCAAACCGTGTTACTCAGGTTAAAGACCTGGCTAACGATGGCTACCGCGCTGTTCAGGTTACTACGGGTGCTAAAAAAGCTAACCGTGTCACCAAGCCGGAAGCGGGTCACTTTGCTAAAGCTGGCGTAGAAGCTGGCCGTGGTCTGTGGGAATTCCGTCTGGCTGAAGGCGAAGAATACACCGTAGGTCAGAGCATCAGCGTTGAACTGTTTGCTGACGTTAAAAAAGTTGACGTAACCGGTACCTCTAAAGGTAAAGGTTTCGCTGGTACCGTTAAGCGCTGGAACTTCCGTACCCAGGACGCTACTCACGGTAACTCCTTGTCTCACCGCGTTCCGGGTTCTATCGGTCAGAACCAGACTCCGGGCAAAGTGTTCAAAGGCAAGAAAATGGCAGGTCAGATGGGTAATGAGCGCGTAACCGTTCAGAGCCTTGACGTAGTACGCGTTGACGCTGAGCGCAACCTGCTGCTGGTTAAGGGTGGTGTTCCGGGTGCAACCGGTTGCGACCTGATCGTTAAACCAGCTGTGAAGGCGTAAGGGGATAGCAATGGAATTAGTATTGAAAGACGCGCAGAGCGCGCTGACTGTTTCCGAAACTACCTTCGGTCGTGATTTCAACGAAGCGCTGGTTCACCAGGTTGTTGTTGCTTATGCAGCTGGTGCTCGTCAGGGTACTCGTGCTCAGAAGACTCGTGCTGAAGTAACTGGTTCCGGTAAAAAACCGTGGCGCCAGAAAGGCACTGGCCGTGCGCGTTCAGGTTCTATCAAGAGCCCGATCTGGCGTTCCGGTGGCGTGACCTTCGCTGCTCGTCCGCAGGACCACAGTCAAAAAGTTAACAAGAAGATGTACCGCGGCGCGCTGAAAAGCATCCTGTCCGAACTGGTACGTCAGGATCGTCTGATCGTTGTCGAGAAGTTCTCTGTAGAAGCGCCGAAAACTAAGCTGCTGGCACAGAAACTGAAAGACATGGCTCTGGAAGATGTGCTGATCATCACCGGTGAGCTGGACGAGAACCTGTTCCTGGCCGCACGTAACCTGCACAAGGTTGACGTACGCGATGCGACTGGTATCGACCCGGTTAGCCTGATCGCCTTCGACAAAGTCGTAATGACTGCTGATGCTGTTAAGCAAGTTGAGGAGATGCTGGCATGATTCGTGAAGAACGTCTGCTGAAGGTGCTGCGCGCACCGCACGTTTCTGAAAAAGCGTCTACTGCGATGGAAAAAACTAACACCATCGTTCTCAAAGTTGCTAAAGACGCGACCAAAGCAGAAATCAAAGCTGCTGTGCAGAAACTGTTTGAAGTCGAAGTCGAAGTCGTTAACACCCTGGTCGTTAAAGGGAAAGTTAAACGTCACGGACAGCGTATCGGTCGTCGTAGCGACTGGAAAAAAGCTTACGTCACCCTGAAAGAAGGCCAGAATCTGGACTTCGTCGGCGGCGCTGAGTAAGTCGGAGGAGTAATACAATGGCAGTTGTTAAATGTAAACCGACATCTCCGGGTCGTCGCCACGTCGTTAAAGTGGTCAACCCAGAGCTGCACAAGGGCAAACCTTTTGCTCCGCTGGTTGAAAAAAACAGCAAATCCGGTGGTCGTAACAACAATGGCCGTATCACCACTCGTCATATCGGTGGTGGTCACAAACAGGCTTATCGTATTGTTGACTTCAAACGCAACAAAGACGGTATCCCGGCAGTTGTTGAACGTCTTGAGTACGATCCGAACCGTTCCGCGAACATCGCGCTGGTTCTGTACAAAGACGGCGAACGCCGTTACATCCTGGCCCCGAAAGGCCTGAAAGCTGGCGACCAGATTCAGTCTGGCGTTGATGCTGCAATCAAAGCAGGCAACACCCTGCCGATGCGCAATATCCCGGTTGGTTCTACCGTTCATAACGTAGAAATGAAACCAGGTAAAGGCGGTCAGCTGGCGCGTTCCGCTGGTACTTACGTTCAGATCGTTGCTCGCGATGGCGCTTATGTCACCCTGCGTCTGCGTTCTGGTGAAATGCGTAAAGTCGAAGCAGACTGCCGTGCAACCCTGGGCGAAGTTGGCAATGCTGAGCATATGCTGCGCGTTCTGGGTAAAGCAGGTGCTGCACGCTGGCGTGGCGTTCGTCCTACCGTTCGCGGTACTGCGATGAACCCAGTAGACCACCCACATGGTGGTGGTGAAGGTCGTAACTTTGGTAAGCACCCGGTAACTCCGTGGGGCGTTCAGACCAAAGGTAAGAAGACCCGCAGCAACAAGCGTACTGATAAATTCATCGTACGTCGCCGTAGCAAATAATTTTAGAGGATAAGCCATGCCACGTTCTCTCAAGAAAGGTCCTTTTATTGACCTGCACTTGCTGAAGAAGGTAGAGAAAGCGGTGGAAAGCGGAGACAAGAAGCCCCTGCGCACCTGGTCCCGTCGTTCAACGATCTTTCCTAACATGATCGGTTTGACCATCGCTGTCCATAATGGTCGTCAGCACGTTCCGGTATTTGTTTCCGACGAAATGGTCGGTCACAAACTGGGTGAATTCGCACCGACTCGTACTTATCGCGGCCACGCTGCTGATAAAAAAGCGAAGAAGAAATAAGGTAGGAGGAAGAGATGGAAACTATCGCTAAACATCGCCATGCTCGTTCTTCTGCTCAGAAGGTTCGCCTTGTTGCTGACCTGATTCGCGGTAAGAAAGTGTCGCAGGCTCTGGATATTCTGACCTACACCAACAAGAAAGCGGCTGTACTGGTCAAGAAAGTTCTGGAATCTGCCATTGCTAACGCTGAACACAACGATGGCGCTGACATTGACGATCTGAAAGTTACGAAAATTTTCGTAGACGAAGGCCCGAGCATGAAGCGCATTATGCCGCGTGCAAAAGGTCGTGCAGATCGCATCCTGAAGCGCACCAGCCACATCACTGTGGTTGTGTCCGATCGCTGAGACTCTGGAGACTAGCAATGGGTCAGAAAGTACATCCTAATGGTATTCGCCTGGGTATTGTAAAACCATGGAACTCTACCTGGTTTGCGAACACCAAAGAATTCGCTGACAACCTGGACAGCGATTTTAAAGTACGTCAGTACCTGACGAAGGAACTGGCTAAAGCGTCTGTATCTCGTATCGTTATCGAGCGTCCGGCTAAGAGCATTCGTGTGACTATTCACACCGCTCGCCCGGGTATCGTTATCGGTAAAAAAGGTGAAGACGTAGAAAAACTGCGTAAGGTCGTAGCGGATATCGCTGGCGTTCCTGCACAGATCAACATCGCCGAAGTTCGTAAACCTGAACTGGACGCTAAACTGGTTGCTGACAGCATCACTTCTCAGCTGGAACGTCGCGTTATGTTCCGTCGTGCGATGAAGCGTGCTGTACAGAACGCCATGCGTCTGGGCGCTAAAGGTATCAAAGTTGAAGTTAGCGGCCGTCTGGGCGGCGCGGAAATCGCACGTACCGAATGGTACCGCGAAGGTCGCGTACCGCTGCACACTCTGCGTGCTGACATCGACTACAACACCTCTGAAGCGCACACCACTTATGGTGTAATCGGCGTTAAAGTGTGGATCTTCAAAGGCGAGATCCTGGGTGGTATGGCTGCTGTTGAACAACCGGAAAAACCGGCTGCTCAACCGAAAAAGCAGCAGCGTAAAGGCCGTAAATAAGGAGCGTCGCTGATGTTACAACCAAAGCGTACAAAATTCCGTAAAATGCACAAAGGCCGCAACCGTGGTCTGGCTGCAGGCGCGGATGTTAGCTTCGGCAGCTTCGGCCTGAAAGCTGTTGGCCGTGGTCGTCTGACTGCCCGTCAGATCGAAGCAGCACGTCGTGCTATGACCCGTGCAGTTAAGCGTCAAGGTAAGATCTGGATCCGTGTATTCCCGGACAAACCGATCACTGAAAAGCCGCTGGCAGTGCGTATGGGTAAAGGTAAAGGTAACGTGGAGTATTGGGTTGCCTTGATTCAGCCGGGTAAAGTCCTGTATGAAATGGACGGCGTACCGGAAGAGCTGGCCCGTGAAGCATTCAAGCTGGCAGCAGCGAAACTGCCGATTAAAACCACCTTTGTAACTAAGACGGTGATGTAATGAAAGCAAAAGAGCTGCGTGAGAAGAGCGTTGAAGAGCTGAACACCGAGCTACTGAACCTGCTGCGTGAGCAGTTCAACCTGCGTATGCAGGCTGCAAGTGGCCAGCTGCAACAGTCTCACCTGTTGAAGCAAGTGCGTCGTGATGTCGCACGCGTTAAGACTTTACTGACTGAGAAGGCGGGTGCGTAATGACCGATAAAATCCGTACTCTGCAAGGTCGCGTGGTTAGCGACAAAATGGAGAAATCCATTGTTGTTGCTATCGAACGTTTTGTGAAACACCCGATCTACGGTAAATTCATCAAGCGTACGACCAAAATGCACGTACATGACGAGAACAACGAATGCGGTATCGGCGACGTGGTTGAAATCCGCGAATGCCGTCCGCTGTCCAAGACCAAATCCTGGACTCTGGTTCGCGTTGTAGAGAAAGCGGTTCTGTAATACAGTACGCATTCTCAACGAATAAACGGCTCAGCGATGGGCCGTTTATTTTTTCTACCCATATCTGATTTGCGGTGTTATAATGCCGCGCCCTCGATATGGGGTTTTTTTAACGACCTGATTTTCGGGTCTCAGTAGTAGTTGACATTAGCGGAGCACTAAAATGATCCAAGAACAGACTATGCTGAACGTCGCCGACAACTCCGGTGCACGTCGCGTAATGTGTATCAAGGTTCTGGGTGGCTCGCACCGTCGCTACGCAGGCGTAGGCGACATCATTAAGATCACCATCAAAGAAGCGATTCCGCGTGGTAAGGTCAAAAAAGGTGATGTGCTGAAGGCGGTAGTGGTGCGCACCAAGAAGGGTGTTCGTCGCCCGGACGGTTCTGTCATTCGCTTCGATGGTAATGCATGCGTTATTTTAAACAATAACAGCGAGCAGCCTATCGGTACGCGTATTTTTGGGCCGGTAACTCGTGAACTTCGTAACGAGAAGTTCATGAAAATTATCTCTCTGGCACCAGAAGTACTCTAAGGAGCGAATCATGGCAGCGAAAATCCGTCGTGATGACGAAGTTATCGTGTTAACCGGTAAAGATAAAGGTAAACGCGGTAAAGTTAAGAATGTCCTGTCTTCCGGCAAGGTCATTGTTGAAGGTATCAACCTGGTTAAGAAACACCAGAAGCCGGTTCCGGCTCTGAACCAACCGGGCGGCATCGTTGAAAAAGAAGCTGCAATTCAGGTTTCTAACGTTGCAATCTTCAATGCGGCAACCGGCAAGGCTGACCGTGTAGGCTTTAGATTCGAAGACGGCAAAAAAGTCCGTTTCTTCAAGTCTAACAGCGAAACTATCAAGTAATTTGGAGTAGTACGATGGCGAAACTGCATGATTACTACAAAGACGAAGTAGTTAACAAACTCATGACTGAGTTTAACTACAATTCTGTCATGCAAGTCCCTCGGGTCGAGAAGATCACCCTGAACATGGGTGTTGGTGAAGCGATCGCTGACAAAAAACTGCTGGATAACGCAGCAGCAGACCTGACAGCAATCTCCGGTCAAAAACCGTTGATCACCAAAGCACGCAAATCTGTTGCAGGCTTCAAAATCCGTCAGGGCTATCCGATCGGCTGTAAAGTAACTCTGCGTGGCGAACGCATGTGGGAGTTCTTTGAGCGCCTGATCACTATTGCTGTTCCTCGTATCCGTGACTTCCGTGGCTTGTCCGCTAAGTCATTCGACGGTCGTGGTAACTACAGCATGGGTGTCCGTGAGCAGATCATCTTCCCAGAAATCGACTACGATAAAGTCGACCGCGTTCGTGGTTTGGATATTACCATTACCACTACTGCGAAATCTGACGAAGAAGGCCGTGCTCTGCTGGCTGCCTTTGACTTCCCGTTCCGCAAGTAAGGTAGGGTTACTAAATGGCTAAGCAATCAATGAAAGCACGCGAAGTAAAACGCGTAGCTTTAGCTGATAAATACTTCGCGAAACGCGCTGAACTGAAAGCGATCATCTCTGATGTGAACGCAACCGACGAAGATCGTTGGAATGCGGTTCTTAAGCTGCAGACTCTGCCGCGTGATTCCAGCCCGTCACGTCAGCGTAACCGCTGCCGTCAAACTGGTCGTCCGCACGCTTTCCTGCGGAAGTTCGGGTTGAGCCGTATTAAGGTCCGTGAAGCCGCTATGCGCGGTGAAATTCCGGGTCTGAAAAAGGCTAGCTGGTAATTGTCACCAATTGAATCACGGGAGTAAAGACAGATGAGCATGCAAGATCCGATCGCGGATATGCTGACCCGTATCCGTAACGGTCAGGCCGCGAACAAAGCTGCGGTCACCATGCCTTCCTCCAAGCTGAAAGTGGCAATTGCCAACGTGCTGAAGGAAGAAGGTTTTATTGAAGATTTTAAAGTTGAAGGCGACACCAAGCCGGAACTGGAACTGACTCTTAAGTATTTCCAGGGTAAAGCTGTTGTAGAAAGCATTCAGCGTGTCAGCCGCCCAGGTCTGCGCATCTACAAACGTAAAGATGAGCTGCCGAAAGTTATGGCCGGTCTGGGTATCGCAGTTGTTTCTACCTCTAAAGGTGTTATGACTGATCGTGCAGCGCGCCAGGCTGGTCTTGGTGGCGAAATTATCTGCTACGTAGCCTAATCGGAGGAAAAAATGTCTCGTGTTGCTAAAGCACCGGTCGTTGTTCCTGCCGGCGTTGATGTCAAAATCAACGGTCAGGTTATTACGATCAAAGGTAAAAACGGCGAGCTGACTCGTACTCTCAACGATGCTGTTGAAGTTAAACATGCAGATAATGCACTGACCTTCGGTCCGCGTGATGGTTACGCAGACGGTTGGGCACAGGCTGGTACCGCGCGTGCCCTGCTGAACTCAATGGTTATCGGTGTTACCGAAGGCTTCACTAAGAAGCTGCAGCTGGTTGGTGTAGGTTATCGTGCAGCGGTTAAAGGGAATGTAGTAAACCTGTCTTTAGGTTTCTCTCACCCGGTTGACCATCAGCTGCCGGCAGGTATCACTGCTGAATGTCCGACTCAAACTGAAATCGTGCTGAAAGGCGCTGATAAGCAGGTGATCGGCCAGGTTGCAGCAGATCTGCGCGCCTACCGTCGTCCTGAGCCTTACAAAGGCAAGGGTGTTCGTTACGCCGACGAAGTCGTGCGTACCAAAGAGGCTAAGAAGAAGTAAGGTAACACTATGGATAAGAAATCTGCTCGTATCCGTCGTGCGACCCGCGCACGCCGCAAGCTCAAAGAGCTGGGCGCAACTCGCCTGGTGGTACATCGTACCCCGCGTCATATTTACGCACAGGTAATTGCACCGAACGGTTCTGAAGTTCTGGTAGCTGCTTCTACTGTAGAAAAAGCTATCGCTGAACAACTGAAGTACACCGGTAACAAAGACGCGGCTGCAGCTGTGGGTAAAGCTGTCGCTGAACGCGCTCTGGAAAAAGGCATCAAAGATGTGTCCTTTGACCGTTCCGGGTTCCAATATCATGGTCGTGTCCAGGCACTGGCAGATGCTGCCCGTGAAGCTGGCCTTCAGTTCTAAGGTAGAGGTGTAAGATGGCTCACATCGAAAAACAAGCTGGCGAACTGCAGGAAAAGCTGATCGCGGTAAACCGCGTATCTAAAACCGTTAAAGGTGGTCGTATTTTCTCCTTCACAGCTCTGACTGTAGTAGGCGATGGTAACGGTCGCGTAGGTTTTGGTTACGGTAAAGCGCGTGAAGTTCCAGCAGCGATCCAGAAAGCGATGGAAAAAGCCCGTCGCAATATGATTAACGTCGCGCTGAACAACGGCACCCTGCAGCACCCGGTTAAAGGTGTTCACACGGGGTCTCGTGTATTCATGCAGCCAGCTTCCGAAGGTACCGGTATCATCGCCGGTGGTGCAATGCGCGCCGTTCTGGAAGTTGCTGGGGTTCATAACGTTCTGGCTAAAGCATACGGTTCCACCAACCCGATCAACGTGGTTCGTGCAACTATTGATGGCCTGGAAAATATGAATTCTCCAGAAATGGTCGCTGCCAAGCGTGGTAAATCCGTTGAAGAAATTCTGGGGAAATAAACCATGGCAAAGACTATTAAAATTACTCAAACCCGCAGTGCAATCGGTCGTCTGCCGAAACACAAGGCAACGCTGCTTGGCCTGGGTCTGCGTCGTATTGGCCACACCGTAGAGCGCGAGGATACTCCTGCTGTTCGTGGTATGGTCAACGCGGTTTCCTTCATGGTTAAAGTTGAGGAGTAAGAGATGCGTTTAAATACTCTGTCTCCGGCCGAAGGCTCCAAAAAGGCGGGTAAACGCCTGGGTCGTGGTATCGGTTCTGGCCTCGGTAAAACCGGTGGTCGTGGTCACAAAGGTCAGAAGTCTCGTTCTGGCGGTGGCGTACGTCGCGGTTTCGAGGGTGGTCAGATGCCTCTGTACCGTCGTCTGCCGAAATTCGGCTTCACTTCTCGCAAAGCAGCGATTACAGCCGAAGTTCGTCTGTCTGACCTGGCGAAAGTAGAAGGCGGCGTTGTAGACCTGAACACGCTGAAAGCGGCAAACATTATCGGTATCCAGATCGAGTTCGCGAAAGTGATCCTGGCTGGCGAAGTCACTACTCCGGTAACTGTTCGTGGCCTGCGTGTTACTAAAGGCGCTCGTGCTGCTATCGAAGCTGCTGGCGGTAAAATCGAGGAATAAGTAGCAGATGGCTAAACAACCGGGATTAGATTTTCAAAGTGCCAAAGGTGGCTTAGGTGAGCTGAAACGCAGACTGCTGTTTGTTATCGGCGCGCTGATTGTGTTCCGTATTGGCTCTTTTATTCCGATCCCTGGTATTGATGCCGCTGTACTTGCCAAACTGCTTGAGCAACAGCGAGGCACCATCATTGAAATGTTTAACATGTTCTCTGGTGGTGCTCTCAGCCGTGCTTCTATCTTTGCCCTGGGGATCATGCCGTATATTTCGGCGTCGATCATTATCCAGCTGTTGACGGTGGTTCATCCAACGCTGGCAGAAATTAAGAAAGAAGGGGAGTCTGGTCGTCGTAAGATCAGCCAGTACACCCGCTACGGTACTCTGGTGCTGGCGATATTCCAGTCGATCGGTATTGCTACCGGTTTGCCGAATATGCCTGGTATGCAGGGCCTGGTGATGAATCCAGGCTTTGCATTCTATTTCACCGCTGTTGTAAGTCTGGTTACAGGGACGATGTTCCTGATGTGGCTCGGCGAACAGATTACTGAGCGCGGTATCGGTAACGGTATCTCAATCATCATCTTCGCTGGTATCGTTGCGGGACTCCCGCCAGCCATTGCCCATACTATCGAGCAAGCGCGTCAAGGCGACCTGCACTTCCTCGTGTTGCTGTTGGTTGCAGTATTAGTATTTGCAGTGACGTTCTTTGTAGTATTCGTTGAACGTGGTCAACGCCGTATTGTGGTAAACTACGCCAAACGTCAGCAAGGTCGTCGTGTCTATGCTGCACAGAGCACACATTTACCGCTGAAAGTGAATATGGCGGGGGTAATCCCGGCAATCTTCGCTTCCAGTATTATTCTGTTCCCGGCGACCATCGCGTCATGGTTCGGGGGCGGTACTGGTTGGAACTGGCTGACAACAATTTCGCTGTATTTGCAGCCTGGGCAACCGCTTTATGTGTTACTCTATGCGTCTGCAATCATCTTCTTCTGTTTCTTCTACACGGCGTTGGTTTTCAACCCGCGTGAAACAGCAGATAACCTGAAGAAGTCCGGTGCATTTGTACCAGGAATTCGTCCGGGAGAGCAAACGGCGAAGTATATCGATAAAGTAATGACCCGCCTGACCTTGGTTGGTGCGCTGTATATTACCTTTATCTGCCTGATCCCGGAGTTCATGCGTGATGCAATGAAAGTGCCGTTCTACTTCGGTGGGACCTCACTGCTTATCGTTGTTGTCGTGATTATGGACTTTATGGCTCAAGTGCAAACTCTGATGATGTCCAGTCAGTATGAGTCTGCATTGAAGAAGGCGAACCTGAAAGGCTACGGCCGTTAATTGGTCGCCTGAGAAGTTACGGAGAGTAAAAATGAAAGTTCGTGCTTCCGTCAAGAAATTATGCCGTAACTGCAAAATCGTTAAGCGTGATGGTGTCATCCGTGTGATTTGCAGTGCCGAGCCGAAGCATAAACAGCGCCAAGGCTGATTTTTTCGCATATTTTTCTTGCAAAGTTGGGTTGAGCTGGCTAGATTAGCCAGCCAATCTTTTGTATGTCTGTACGTTTCCATTTGAGTATCCTGAAAACGGGCTTTTCAGCATGGTACGTACATATTAAATAGTAGGAGTGCATAGTGGCCCGTATAGCAGGCATTAACATTCCTGATCAGAAACACGCCGTGATCGCGTTAACTTCGATCTACGGTGTCGGCAAGACCCGTTCTAAAGCCATCCTGGCTGCAGCGGGTATCGCTGAAAATGTTAAGATCAGTGAGCTGTCTGAAGAACAAATCGACACGCTGCGTGACGAAGTTGCCAAATTTGTCGTTGAAGGTGATCTGCGCCGTGAAATCAGCATGAGCATCAAGCGCCTGATGGATCTTGGTTGCTATCGCGGTTTGCGTCATCGTCGTGGTCTCCCGGTTCGCGGTCAGCGTACCAAGACCAACGCTCGTACCCGTAAGGGTCCGCGCAAACCGATCAAGAAATAATCGGGGTGATTGAATAATGGCAAAGGCACCAGTTCGCGCACGTAAACGTGTAAGAAAACAAGTCTCTGACGGCGTGGCTCATATCCATGCTTCTTTCAACAACACCATCGTGACTATTACCGATCGTCAGGGTAATGCGCTGGGTTGGGCAACAGCCGGTGGTTCCGGTTTCCGTGGTTCTCGCAAATCCACTCCGTTTGCAGCTCAGGTTGCAGCAGAGCGTTGCGCTGACGCCGTGAAAGAATACGGTATCAAGAATCTGGAAGTTATGGTTAAAGGTCCGGGTCCAGGCCGCGAATCTACTATTCGTGCTCTGAACGCCGCTGGTTTCCGCATCACTAATATTACTGATGTGACTCCGATCCCTCATAACGGTTGTCGTCCGCCGAAAAAACGTCGCGTATAACGCTTCGTTTTCCAGGTTAGTTGGAGAAAGAAAATGGCAAGATATTTGGGTCCTAAGCTCAAGCTGAGCCGTCGTGAGGGCACCGACTTATTCCTTAAGTCTGGCGTTCGCGCGATCGATACCAAGTGTAAAATTGAACAAGCTCCTGGCCAGCACGGTGCGCGTAAGCCGCGTCTGTCTGACTATGGTGTGCAGTTGCGTGAAAAGCAAAAAGTTCGCCGCATTTACGGTGTGCTGGAGCGTCAGTTCCGTAACTACTACAAAGAAGCAGCACGTCTGAAAGGCAACACCGGTGAAAACCTGTTGGCTCTGCTGGAAGGTCGTCTGGACAACGTTGTATACCGTATGGGCTTCGGCGCCACTCGTGCAGAAGCACGTCAGTTGGTTAGCCATAAAGCAATTATGGTAAACGGTCGTGTTGTTAACATCGCTTCTTATCAGGTTAGTCCGAATGACGTTGTTAGCATTCGTGAGAAAGCGAAGAAGCAGTCTCGCGTGAAAGCCGCTCTGGAGCTGGCTGAGCAGCGTGAAAAGCCAACCTGGCTGGAAGTTGATGCTGGCAAGATGGAAGGTACGTACAAGCGTAAGCCTGAGCGTTCTGATCTGTCTGCGGACATTAACGAACACCTGATCGTCGAGCTTTACTCCAAGTAAAGCTTAGTACCAAAGAGAGGACACAATGCAGGGTTCTGTGACAGAGTTTCTAAAACCGCGCCTGGTAGATATCGAGCAAGTGAGTTCGACGCACGCCAAGGTGACCCTTGAGCCTTTAGAGCGTGGCTTCGGCCATACTCTGGGTAACGCACTGCGCCGTATTCTGCTCTCATCGATGCCGGGTTGCGCGGTGACCGAGGTTGAGATTGATGGTGTACTACATGAGTACAGCACCAAAGAAGGCGTTCAGGAAGACATCCTGGAAATCCTGCTCAACCTGAAAGGGCTGGCGGTGAGAGTTCAGGGTAAAGATGAAGTTATTCTTACCTTGAATAAATCTGGCATTGGCCCTGTGACTGCAGCCGATATCACCCATGATGGGGATGTCGAAATCGTCAAGCCGCAGCACGTGATCTGCCACCTGACCGATGAAAACGCGTCTATTAGTATGCGTATCAAAGTTCAGCGCGGTCGTGGTTATGTGCCGGCTTCTACCCGAATTCATTCGGAAGAAGATGAGCGCCCAATCGGCCGTCTGCTGGTCGACGCCTGCTACAGCCCTGTAGAGCGTATTGCCTACAATGTTGAAGCAGCGCGTGTAGAACAGCGTACCGACCTGGACAAGCTGGTCATCGAAATGGAAACCAACGGCACAATCGATCCTGAAGAGGCGATTCGTCGTGCGGCAACCATCCTGGCTGAACAACTGGAAGCTTTCGTTGATTTACGTGATGTACGTCAACCGGAAGTGAAAGAAGAGAAACCAGAATTCGATCCGATCCTGCTGCGCCCTGTTGACGATCTGGAATTGACTGTCCGCTCTGCTAACTGCCTCAAGGCAGAAGCTATCCACTATATCGGTGATCTGGTACAGCGTACCGAGGTTGAGCTTCTTAAGACGCCTAACCTGGGTAAAAAATCTCTTACCGAGATTAAAGACGTGCTGGCTTCCCGTGGACTGTCTCTGGGTATGCGCCTGGAAAACTGGCCACCGGCAAGCATCGCTGACGAGTAACCGGATCACAGGTTAAGGTTTTACTGAGAAGGATAAGGTCATGCGCCATCGTAAGAGTGGTCGTCAACTGAACCGCAACAGCAGCCATCGCCAGGCTATGTTCCGCAACATGGCAGGTTCACTGGTTCGTCATGAAATCATCAAGACGACCCTGCCTAAAGCGAAAGAGCTGCGTCGCGTAGTTGAGCCGCTGATTACTCTTGCCAAGACTGATAGCGTTGCTAATCGTCGTCTGGCATTCGCCCGTACTCGTGATAACGAGATCGTGGCAAAACTGTTTAACGAGCTGGGCCCGCGTTTCGCGAGCCGCGCCGGTGGTTACACTCGCATTCTGAAGTGTGGCTTCCGTGCAGGCGACAACGCGCCGATGGCATACATCGAGCTGGTTGATCGTTCAGAGAAAACAGAAGCTGCTGCAGAGTAATCTGTAGTAACGTAAAAAAACCCGCTTCGGCGGGTTTTTTTATATCCTCCTGAACCCCACATATCTACAATAATTGTATTCTTTTCGTTCAATCCCTGGAGCGACGTATGTGGTTACTTGACCAGTGGGCAGAGCGTCATATTATCGAGGCACAGCGTAAAGGCGAGTTTGATAATTTGCCTGGCCGTGGCGAGCCGCTTATTCTGGATGATGATTCTCATGTGCCGGCGGAACTTCGTGCGGGTTATCGCTTACTCAAGAATGCGGGCTGTCTTCCCCCTGAACTGGAGCAGCGCAGAGACGCTATTCAGTTACTTGATATCCTCAACAGTATCCGGGAAGATGACCCTCGATACCATCAGGTTAGTCGCCAGCTCTCCCTGCTTGAACTAAAACTTCGGCAGGCTGGGTTGAGTACCGACTTTTTACACGGTGAGTATGCAGAAAAACTGCTGCATAAAATCAACGATAATTAACGGAGCTTGTATGTATCGCATTGGTGAGCTGGCAAAGCTGGCAGACGTAACGCCTGATACCATTCGCTACTATGAAAAACAGCAGATGATGGATCATGAGGTACGTACTGAAGGCGGGTTTCGTCTGTATACCGAAAACGATCTGCAGCGTCTCAAGTTTATTCGTTATGCGCGGCAGTTGGGTTTCACGCTTGAGTCGATCCGCGAACTTTTATCGATCAGAATTGATCCTGAGCACCATACCTGTCAGGAGTCAAAAAGTATTGTGCAAGAACGATTGCAGGAGGTTGAAGCCAGGATTGCGGAACTGCAAACGATGCAGCGTTCGTTACAAAGGCTTAATGATGCTTGTTGTGGAACGGCCCACAGTAGCGTCTATTGTTCCATTCTGGAAGCCCTGGAGCAGGGGGCCAGTGGGGCGAAATCAGGATGTTGATTTATTGAACCGGCGGGGCGACACTCGCGCCGTTAATTTATACAATCGGGAGACATTATGAGTCGTTATCAACATAAGAAAGGGCAGATAAAGGACAATGCCATTGAGGCATTACTGCACGATCCCCTTTTCAGGCAACGCGTTGAAAAAAATAAGAAAGGCAAAGGAAGTTATCTGCGTAAAGGTAAACACGGTAATCGAGGGAACTGGGAGGCCAGTGGCAAGAAAGTAAGTGACTTTTTTACCACTGGCCTTCTGCTTATTAAGAACGGTTATTTTGTTCTTTCAGCAGATCGCGGATTTCGCCCAATAACACTTCCTCTTTAGAAGGCGCTGGCGGAGCTGCCGGCTCTTCTGCTTTTTTACGGTTGAGTCTGTTGATAAGCTTAATGGCAACAAAGATAGCAAAGGCCACAATCACAAAATCAAATACGTTCTGGATAAACACGCCGTAATGCATGACGACCGCCGGAATATCTCCCTGCGCTTCGCGTAACGTAAAAGCAAATTGTTTAAAGTCGATCCCGCCGATTAACAATCCCAACGGCGGCATAATGATATCGGCAACCAGTGAAGAAACAATCTTACCGAATGCCGCGCCAATAATGACACCCACTGCCAAATCCACAACATTCCCGCGCATCGCGAATTCGCGAAATTCTTTAATAAAACTCATTTTTATTCTCCCTATGCAGCTGACGTTATAAGTTTAACAAATGCTAAGGCATTTTCCATTTACGGCTTCTGTTTAGCGAAATAAATTAAACCTTGATAAATAAAGGGAATTAAAAAGGGCGCTGAATGAGCGCCCCTTAAATTAGAGGAAGAAAGGACTTGGCTGGAACAGACGTTCGACGTCGGTAATAAACTTTTTATCGGTCAAAAACATAATGACGTGATCGCCTTGTTCAATGCGCAAATTGTCATTAGCAATCATGACATCATTTCCACGCACCACCGCGCCAATAATGGTGCCTGGCGGCAGTTTAATTTCGTCAATGACGCGGCCAACCACGCGGGAAGTGCTTTCATCGCCGTGCGCGACGGCTTCGATGGCTTCGGCAACCCCGCGACGTAGTGAGGAAACGCCGACGATATCCGCTTTACGCACATGGCTCAGTAATGCAGAGATGGTGGCCTGCTGCGGAGAAATCGCAATATCTATAACGCTACCCTGCACAAGATCGACATAAGCGCGGCGCTGAATCAGCACCATCACTTTTTTGGCGCCCATCCGCTTGGCCAACATCGCGGACATGATATTGGCTTCATCATCGTTAGTGACCGCGATAAAGAGATCGACCTGATCAATATGCTCCTCCGCCAGCAATTCCTGATCGGAAGCGTCGCCAAAAAAGACGATCGTGTTTTGCAGTTTCTCAGCCAATTCTGCGGCGCGTTGTTGATCGCGTTCGATCAATTTAACGCTATAGTCTTTTTCCAGACGCCTTGCTAGCCCGGCGCCGATATTGCCGCCGCCCACCAGCATGATGCGCTTGTAGGGTTTTTCCAGACGCTGTAATTCGCTCATTACTGCACGGATATGCTGTGAAGCCGCAATAAAGAAGACTTCATCCCCTGCTTCCACGATAGTTGAGCCCTGAGGACGGATTGGTCTGTCATGGCGGAAAATTGCGGCAACGCGAGTATCGATATGCGGCATATGCTCTCGCATTGTCGAGAGCGCGTTACCTATTAGTGGACCGCCATAGTAGGCTTTTACTACTGCCAGACTGACTTTCCCTTCAGCAAAGTTTACAACCTGTAATGCTCCCGGATACTCGATCAGACGATAAATATTATCGATAACCAACTGCTCCGGCGCGATCAGATGATCAATCGGAACCGCTTCAGAATGAAAGAGTTTATCCGCATCGCGAACATAGTCCGGGGATCGAATGCGGGCGATACGGTTTGGAGTGTTGAAGAGTGAATAGGCTACCTGGCAGGCAACCATATTAGTTTCATCTGAACTGGTGACAGCGACCAGCATATCCGCATCGTCAGCGCCCGCTTCGCGCAACACGCGGGGATGCGAACCATGCCCCTGAACTACGCGTAGATCGAACTTATCTTGCAAACTGCGTAACCGTTCGCCGTTGGTATCAACCACCGTGATGTCGTTGTTTTCGCCGACCAGGTTTTCCGCCAGTGTTCCGCCAACTTGCCCTGCGCCCAGTATGATAATTTTCATCAGTCGTGGCCCGTTATCTCATCACTTCTTGATTAGCTTAGCGTAAAAGAACCCATCACCTTCTTCGCCGCCCGGCAGATTCTGCTGTCCTGGCTGATCAGGTGTTCCCGTTTCGCTGAGCGCGGCATCGGGAGTGCGTTGCAAAAAGGTTTTGATCTGATCGCGGTTTTCTTCCGGCAGTACGGAACAGGTGGCGTAAACCAGCGTCCCGCCAGGCTTCAGGCGCGGCCAGACGGCATCAAGAATTTCCGCCTGTAATTGCGCCAGTTCCGCGATATCGCGATCGCGACGCAGCCATTTGATATCTGGATGACGGCGAATGACGCCGGTTGCGGAGCAGGGCGCATCCAGCAGAATACGGTCAAACTGCTGCTCGCCGCACCATTGGGCGGGATAACGTCCATCCCCTTGTTGAACTGTCGCTTTCATCCCAAGACGCTTTAGGTTGTCGTAAACGCGGGAGAGGCGTTGTTCATCAATATCAACCGCCAACACGTCTGCTTCGGGGGCCACTTCGAGAATATGCGTGGTTTTACCTCCGGGCGCGGCGCACAAGTCTAAAATGTGCTCACCGTTCTGAGGAGCGAGAAAAACCGCACATCCCTGCGCAGAGGCATCCTGGACAGTTACCCAACCCTCAGCAAAACCGGGTAAAGCATGTACCGGAGCTGGCGTTTCCAGACGTACAGCGTCGGGATAATCGGGATGGGGATATCCCTTCATGCCTGCGTCTTCAAGTAAGCCAAGCCAACCGTCGCGGGTGTGGTGTGTACGATTTACACGTAGCCACATCGGCGGACGCTGGTTATTCGCATCAATAATGTGTTGCCACTGTGTGGGGTAAGCATTTTGCAAACGCTTTACCAGCCAACCTGGATGTAAAAAGCGCGCATCGCTGGTCGCAAACTCATTAAGCAACGTTTCCTGCTGGCGCTGAAACTGGCGCAGGACGCCGTTAATTAACCCTTTCAACTGCGGACGTTTGATGGCGACCGCGCCTTCAACGGTTTCAGCCAGCGCCGCATGGGGAGGAACGCGGGTGTACAGCAACTGATAAAAGCCGACCATAATTAAGTAATGCACTGTACGCTGCTTGCCGGTCATTGGACGAGACATCAGCTTATTGATCAGCCATTCCAGCTGTGAAAGGGTGCGCAGGACGCCAAAGCACAGCTCCTGAAGTAGCGCTTTGTCTTTATCGGCGGCTTTTTGTTGCAGCGGCGGGAGCACATTACTTAATGATTGTCCCTGTTCGACGACCAGTTCAACGGCCTGTGCTGCCAGACTACGTAAATTGTTTTGTTTTTTCATATGTATAAAATAAAAATGCCCGGTAACACCGGGCTTATAAAGACGTGACCGTCAGGCAAGACGGTTACCAGGAATAAACCATTCCCGGCGTGAATTTAACAGATCCTGGGCGCTCATCGCTTTTTTGCCGGCAGGCTGAAGCGAAAGCAAATTTAATATCCCCTTGCCTGTTGCAACCTGAATGCCCTGTTTCGTCGCGGCCAGAATGGTTCCCGGCAGCGACTGCGTGGCGTCCTCAATGACGGACGCCTGCCAGACTTTTACCGGCTGGCCGTCGATTTCCAGCCAGCTCATTGGCCACGGATTAAAGGCGCGAATGCAACGCTCCAGCTGTGCTGCGGAGAGAGACCAGTCAATACGCGCTTCTTCTTTACTGAGCTTTTCCGCATGAGTGACCAGCGCTTCATTCTGCGCTTCAGGCGTCGCTGTGCCGTCCGCCAGTTGTTTTAGTGTGGTAATTAACCCCTGCGGGCCAAGTTCAGCCAACTTATTATACAGTGAGCCACTGGTATCTTCTGCGGTAATCGGGCACGCAAGTTTATACAGCATGTCGCCGGTATCCAGCCCTACATCCATCTGCATAATTGTGACGCCGGTTTCCGCATCGCCTGCCCAGAGTGAGCGCTGAATAGGCGCCGCGCCGCGCCAGCGTGGAAGCAGAGAACCGTGAACGTTGATACATCCGAGACGGGGCATATCCAGCACTGCCTTTGGGAGAATCAGACCATATGCTACGACAACCATGACGTCGGCATGTAAGTCAGCAACCAGATGCTGGTTTTCCTGAGGACGAAGCGACACGGGCTGGAAAACGGGCAGGCCTTTTTCTTCCGCCAGCACTTTTACCGGGCTGGGCATCAACTTTTTGCCGCGACCTGCTGGACGATCGGGTTGGGTAAATACGCCGACAACGTTATGTCCAGAAGTTAACAGCGCGTCGAGATGACGCGCTGCAAAGTCAGGTGTACCCGCAAAAATAATACGTAGTGAATCTGACACGTTGGTTCTTGTCCTTTAAGCCCGGGCGTTCAGGCGGTCGAGTTTTTCTACTTTCTGACGAATACGTTGTTGCTTCAGCGGCGACAAATAATCGATAAACAGTTTACCGACCAGATGATCCATCTCATGCTGAATGCAAATTGCCAGCAAACCATCCGCTTCAAGCTCAAACGGGTTGCCGTCGCGATCCAGCGCGCGGATTTTCACTTTCTCGGCGCGCGGCACTAAAGCGCGCTGTTCCGGAATCGACAGACAGCCTTCTTCTATACCCGTTTCGCCACTTTTCTCCAGCAATTCCGGGTTAATGAGTACCAGGCGCTCGTCGCGGTTTTCCGAAACGTCAATCACGATGATCCGCTGGTGGATATCGACCTGCGTTGCGGCCAGACCGATACCTTCTTCCGCGTACATCGTTTCGAACATATCATCGACGATACGCTGAATTTCTGCATTCACTTCTTCAACCGGCTTTGCGACTTTGCGAAGGCGCTCGTCCGGAATATGTAACACTTGCAAAACTGACATAATTATCCAGAGTTGTGTTCAGGAGTTGAAAAGATTATTACCTCTATTCTAGACAAATCCCCACCTGATTGACAGCATCAGTGACCAATCGCAAAGATTGTTCAGACTGCTTGTGGCAGGGGAGGGAAAGGATGGCCCGTACCGAAATTTGGTTACGTTTAATGTACGTCGGCGACCTTTATGGCGAGGCGATGTTGAACATGGCGAATTCGCTTATTCGCCAGCCTCAGATAAATCGCACGCACCTTCAGGAAGCTGGTCTTACCGCGCGGCAAGCTGAACGTTTTTTACAGCTTCCAGCAGGTGTGCTTGATGAGACATTACGCTGGCTTGAACTACCGCAGCACCATTTTCTGTGTGCGGATAGTGAAATTTATCCTCCTCAGCTGCGTGCTATTGACGATTATCCCGGCGCTATTTTTATTGACGGCGATCCTGCCTGTCTGCATACCTGCCAACTTGCCGTCGTAGGAAGCCGGAGCCACTCCTGGTATGGAGAACGCTGGGGACGTCTGCTTTGCGAAAGCCTTGCGAAAAGCGGTTTGACGATCACCAGTGGCCTTGCCCGGGGAATTGATGGCGTAGCACACAACGCCGCGGTGAGTATGGGGGGAAAAAGTGTAGCGGTGTTAGGGAATGGTTTGGCAAAGATTTATCCTCGCCGACATGCCGTGCTGGCTGAAAACTTGATTGCCACTGGCGGCGCAGTGGTCTCAGAATTTCCGCTTTCAACGCCTCCGCTACCGCAAAATTTTCCTCGCAGAAACCGCATTATCAGCGGACTGAGCAAAGGCGTGCTGGTGATTGAGGCGGCGTTGCGCAGCGGTTCGTTGGTGACGGCGCGCTGCGCGCTTGAACAGGGGCGGGACGTTTTTGCATTACCAGGTCCTATCGGTAGTCCGGGAAGCGAAGGCACGCACTGGTTAATTAAACAAGGGGCCACGCTTGTGACGACGCCGGAGGATATTCTGGAAAATTTGCAATACGGCTTACACTGGTTGCCAACTACGGCGGAAAATTCACTTTATTCACTAAATCAGGATGAGGCGGCATTGCCATTTCCTGAGCTCCTGGCTAACGTAGGAGATGAGGTAACACCTGTTGACGTCGTCGCTGAACGTGCCGGCCAACCTGTGCCAGCGGTAGTGGCTCAGCTACTCGAACTGGAGTTAGCAGGATGGATCGCAGCTGTACCCGGCGGCTATGTCCGATTAAGGAGGGCAAGCCATGTTCGACGTACTAATGTATTTGTTTGAAACATACATCCATAACGAAGCCGAGCTGCGCGTGGATCAGGACAGACTGGAGCGTGATCTCACCGACGCTGGGTTTGATCGCGAAGACATCTACAATGCGCTGCTGTGGCTGGAAAAACTCGCTGACTATCAGGATGGCCTCGCGGAACCCATGCAACTTGCTTCCGACCCTCTTTCAATGCGCATTTATACGGTTGAAGAGTGTGAAAGGCTTGATGCCAGTTGCCGGGGGTTCCTGTTATTCCTTGAGCAGATTCAGGTGCTAAACCTCGAAACACGAGAAATGGTGATTGAGCGTGTGCTGGCGCTGGATACCGCAGAGTTTGACCTGGAAGACTTGAAATGGGTTATTTTGATGGTGTTATTCAACATTCCGGGCTGTGAAAACGCCTATCAACAAATGGAAGAATTACTCTTTGAGGTAAATGAAGGTATGCTGCATTGATAGGTGTTAATGCTGCATGAGTGAATATGGCTAAATCAGCACTGTTTTCGGTGCGTAAAAATGAGCCCTGCCCGCAGTGCGGGGCCGAACTGGTAATTCGCTCCGGGAAACATGGTCCGTTTCTCGGCTGTTCTCGCTATCCGGAATGCGATTACGTTCGTCCGCTGAAAAGTCAGGCGGACGGACATATCGTTAAAATTCTGGAGGGGCAACTGTGTCCTGAGTGTGGCGCCGTACTGGTGCTGCGTCAGGGGCGCTTTGGCATGTTCATCGGATGCAGTCAGTATCCGCAATGTGAACATACAGTGGTTATTGATAAACCGGATGAAACGGCGATTGCCTGTCCAGCCTGCCAGCAAGGACATTTGGTCCAGCGCCGTTCTCGTTACGGTAAAATCTTTCATTCCTGCGATCGCTACCCGGAATGTCAGTTCGTCATTAACTTCACACCGGTTGCGGGGGAATGCCCCGAGTGCCATTATCCGCTACTCATCGAAAAGAAAACCGCGCAGGGCGTGAAGCGCTTTTGCGCCAGTAAACAATGTGGAAAGCCGGTTCCGGTGGAATAAACAAGTGAATAATAACCTGCCAACAGGATCTATCGCCGCGGCGGTAGATCTCCTGAATAAAGAAAATGTCATCGCTTATCCAACAGAAGCCGTTTTCGGCGTCGGCTGCGATCCCGATAGTGAAACAGCCGTTACGCGCCTGCTGGCGTTAAAACAACGGCCCGTCGATAAGGGACTCATTTTGATTGCCGCCAGCTTTGAGCAGTTAAAACCTTATATTGATGACAGCATACTTACCGCCGCACAGCGTAAAGCGGTATTTGATTGCTGGCCCGGGCCGGTAACGTTTGTTTTTCCTGCGCCCGCGACAACGCCGCGGTGGCTCACGGGACGTTTTGATTCCCTGGCCGTTCGTGTTACTAATCACCCGCTGGTGGTCGCGCTATGCAATGCGTATGGCAAACCGCTGGTTTCCACCAGCGCCAATCTGAGCGGATTACCGCCATGCCGTACCGTTGAAGAGGTGCGTGCGCAATTTGGTGATGATTTTCCGGTGGTTGAAGGCGCAACGGGTGGGCGTTTAAATCCTTCAGAAATTCGCGATGCTCTGACGGGCGAACTGTTTCGACAGGGGTAATATGATGGAAACCTATGCTGTTTTTGGAAATCCGATTGCGCACAGCAAATCGCCATTTATTCATCAGCAATTTGCTCAGCAGCTAGATATTGTTCACCCCTATGGTCGCGTGCTGGCCCCTATTAATAATTTCATTAATACGCTTGATGCCTTTTTCGCGGCAGGGGGAAAAGGCGCAAACATCACAGTACCTTTTAAAGAGGAGGCGTTTGCGCGATCGGATGAGTTAACGGAACGAGCATCGCTGGCGGGAGCAGTCAATACATTAAAACGGCTGGAAGATGGTCGTTTGCTTGGCGACAATACTGACGGTATCGGTTTATTAAGCGATCTCAAACGTTTAAATTTTATCCGCCCAGGATGGCGTATTTTGCTGATTGGCGCGGGCGGCGCATCCCGGGGCGTGCTGTTACCTCTGCTTTCTTTGGATTGCGCGGTCACTATCACCAACCGTACAGCTTCACGTGCCGAAGCGTTGGCGAAAATCTTTGCTCATACCGGCAGCATTCATGCCATGGATATGGACAAGCTGGATGGTTGTGAGTTTGACCTGATTATTAATGCGACCTCCAGCGGCATACGGGGCGAAATCCCGGCGATACCAGCGTCACTTATTCACCCTTCCCTCTGTTGCTATGACATGTTCTATCAAAAAGGGAATACGCCATTTCTCTCCTGGTGTGTACAACAGGGCGCAAAACGTTACGCAGATGGGCTGGGAATGCTGGTGGGGCAGGCTGCACATGCCGTTTTGCTTTGGCACGGTGTATTACCGCAGGTCGAGCCAGTAATTAAGCTGCTACAGCAGGAATTATTAGCGTGAACCAGGCCATACAATTTCCTGACCGCGAAGAATGGGATACTGCCGCCAGCGCTGTCATCTTTCCCGCCCTGGTTAATGGGATGCAACTCACGTGTGCAATAAAAAAAGATGTACTGGCGTATCGCTTTGGTGGAGAAACAGCGGAGCAATGGCTGGCCATTTTTCGTGAGTATCGCTGGGACCTGGAAGAAGAGGCTGAAGCATTAATCCTGGCCCAGCAGGAAGACGATCACGGTTGGATATGGTTATCCTGAGAAAGATAGTCGTCTTTCCATTTTACATAGTTATTGGCGGAGTACTGCAGGCCCGATCTCTCAGCATCGCTCAGGGGGCGGATCTGTTTTACCGGACTGCCAAGATATAAATAGCCGCTTTCCAGCCGTTTGTGCTGCGGCACCAGGCTTCCCGCGCCAATCATTACGTCATCTTCTACTATCGCGCCATCCAGCACAATGGAGCCCATACCGACCAGTACGCGTTTACCGATGGTACAGCCGTGCAGCATAACTTTATGGCCAACGGTAACATCTTCGCCAATGATTAATGGGTTGCCGTGTGGATTGGATGGAGACTTGTGGGTTACGTGAAGAACGCTGCCATCCTGAATGTTCGTACGAGCCCCTATCGCAACGTAATTCACATCGCCGCGAATTACCACAAGCGGCCAGATCCCGACATCATCCGCCAGACGGACATCGCCAATAACCACGCTGCTGGTATCGATCATCACGCGCTGACCGATTTCAGGAAAAAGATCCTTATAAGGACGTAATGTGTCAGACATGTCTACCTCATCATAAATGAATAGTCATGAAGACTTTGGTTGCTTTAACGGCGTTGTGCAAGGGGAGATAGCATCAAAAAATCGCCACTTTGCGCAGGAATGGAGCGAAAGGGATGAAAAATCAACAAACAGAAAAAAAGATCCAAAAAACGCTTGTGCAAAAAAATGGGATCCCTATAATGCGCCTCCATCGACACGGCGGATGTGAATCACTTCACACAAACAGCCGGTCGGTTGAAGAGAAAAATCCTGAAATTCAGGGTTGACTCTGAAAGAGGAAAGCGTAATATACGCCACCTCGCAACGGTGAGCGAAAGCCGCGTTGCACTGCTCTTTAACAATTTATCAGACAATCTGTGTGGGCACTCGAAGATACGGATTCTTGACGTCCTCGGACGAAAAATGAATACCAAGTCTCAAGAGTGAACACGTAATTCATTACGAAGTTTAATTCTTTGAGCATCAAACTTTTAAATTGAAGAGTTTGATCATGGCTCAGATTGAACGCTGGCGGCAGGCCTAACACATGCAAGTCGAACGGTAGCACAGAGAGCTTGCTCTCGGGTGACGAGTGGCGGACGGGTGAGTAATGTCTGGGAAACTGCCTGATGGAGGGGGATAACTACTGGAAACGGTGGCTAATACCGCATAACGTCGCAAGACCAAAGAGGGGGACCTTCGGGCCTCTTGCCATCAGATGTGCCCAGATGGGATTAGCTTGTTGGTGAGGTAACGGCTCACCAAGGCGACGATCCCTAGCTGGTCTGAGAGGATGACCAGCCACACTGGAACTGAGACACGGTCCAGACTCCTACGGGAGGCAGCAGTGGGGAATATTGCACAATGGGCGCAAGCCTGATGCAGCCATGCCGCGTGTATGAAGAAGGCCTTCGGGTTGTAAAGTACTTTCAGCGGGGAGGAAGGTGTTGTGGTTAATAACCGCAGCAATTGACGTTACCCGCAGAAGAAGCACCGGCTAACTCCGTGCCAGCAGCCGCGGTAATACGGAGGGTGCAAGCGTTAATCGGAATTACTGGGCGTAAAGCGCACGCAGGCGGTCTGTCAAGTCGGATGTGAAATCCCCGGGCTCAACCTGGGAACTGCATTCGAAACTGGCAGGCTTGAGTCTTGTAGAGGGGGGTAGAATTCCAGGTGTAGCGGTGAAATGCGTAGAGATCTGGAGGAATACCGGTGGCGAAGGCGGCCCCCTGGACAAAGACTGACGCTCAGGTGCGAAAGCGTGGGGAGCAAACAGGATTAGATACCCTGGTAGTCCACGCCGTAAACGATGTCTACTTGGAGGTTGTGCCCTTGAGGCGTGGCTTCCGGAGCTAACGCGTTAAGTAGACCGCCTGGGGAGTACGGCCGCAAGGTTAAAACTCAAATGAATTGACGGGGGCCCGCACAAGCGGTGGAGCATGTGGTTTAATTCGATGCAACGCGAAGAACCTTACCTGGTCTTGACATCCACAGAACTTTCCAGAGATGGATTGGTGCCTTCGGGAACTGTGAGACAGGTGCTGCATGGCTGTCGTCAGCTCGTGTTGTGAAATGTTGGGTTAAGTCCCGCAACGAGCGCAACCCTTATCCTTTGTTGCCAGCGATTAGGTCGGGAACTCAAAGGAGACTGCCAGTGATAAACTGGAGGAAGGTGGGGATGACGTCAAGTCATCATGGCCCTTACGACCAGGGCTACACACGTGCTACAATGGCGCATACAAAGAGAAGCGACCTCGCGAGAGCAAGCGGACCTCATAAAGTGCGTCGTAGTCCGGATTGGAGTCTGCAACTCGACTCCATGAAGTCGGAATCGCTAGTAATCGTGGATCAGAATGCCACGGTGAATACGTTCCCGGGCCTTGTACACACCGCCCGTCACACCATGGGAGTGGGTTGCAAAAGAAGTAGGTAGCTTAACCTTCGGGAGGGCGCTTACCACTTTGTGATTCATGACTGGGGTGAAGTCGTAACAAGGTAACCGTAGGGGAACCTGCGGTTGGATCACCTCCTTACCTTAAAGAACTGTTCTTTGCAGTGCTCACACAGATTGTCTGATAGAAAGTAAAAAGCAAGGCGTCTTGCGATTGAGACTTCAGTGTCCCCTTCGTCTAGAGGCCCAGGACACCGCCCTTTCACGGCGGTAACAGGGGTTCGAATCCCCTAGGGGACGCCACTTGCTGGTTTGTGAGTGAAAGTCACCTGCCTTAATATCTCAAAACTGACTTACGAGTCACGTTTGAGATATTTGCTCTTTAAAAATCTGGATCAAGCTGAAAATTGAAACACAGAACAACGAAAGTTGTTCGTGAGTCTCTCAAATTTTCGCAACACGATGATGAATCGAAAGAAACATCTTCGGGTTGTGAGGTTAAGCGACTAAGCGTACACGGTGGATGCCCTGGCAGTCAGAGGCGATGAAGGGCGTGCTAATCTGCGATAAGCGCCGGTAAGGTGATATGAACCGTTATAACCGGCGATACCCGAATGGGGAAACCCAGTGTGACTCGTCACACTATCATTAACTGAATCCATAGGTTAATGAGGCGAACCGGGGGAACTGAAACATCTAAGTACCCCGAGGAAAAGAAATCAACCGAGATTCCCCCAGTAGCGGCGAGCGAACGGGGAGGAGCCCAGAGCCTGAATCAGCATGTGTGTTAGTGGAAGCGTCTGGAAAGGCGCGCGATACAGGGTGACAGCCCCGTACACAAAAGCGCATGTGCTGTGAGCTCGATGAGTAGGGCGGGACACGTGGTATCCTGTCTGAATATGGGGGGACCATCCTCCAAGGCTAAATACTCCTGACTGACCGATAGTGAACCAGTACCGTGAGGGAAAGGCGAAAAGAACCCCGGCGAGGGGAGTGAAAAAGAACCTGAAACCGTGTACGTACAAGCAGTGGGAGCCCCACCACTAAGCCAGTGGTGAACTCCACATACGCATCCTTTGCTGAAGGCAATGGTTAACGGAGCGAAAGCGACGTTCAACCGCAAAAGAAGCAGAGGGGGCTTAGTGGTGGGGTGACTGCGTACCTTTTGTATAATGGGTCAGCGACTTATATTCTGTAGCAAGGTTAACCGCATAGGGGAGCCGTAGGGAAACCGAGTCTTAATTGGGCGTTAAGTTGCAGGGTATAGACCCGAAACCCGGTGATCTAGCCATGGGCAGGTTGAAGGTTGGGTAACACTAACTGGAGGACCGAACCGACTAATGTTGAAAAATTAGCGGATGACCTGTGGCTGGGGGTGAAAGGCCAATCAAACCGGGAGATAGCTGGTTCTCCCCGAAAGCTATTTAGGTAGCGCCTCGTGAATTCATCTCCGGGGGTAGAGCACTGTTTCGGCTAGGGGGCCATCCCGGCTTACCAACCCGATGCAAACTGCGAATACCGGAGAATGTTATCACGGGAGACACACGGCGGGTGCTAACGTCCGTCGTGAAGAGGGAAACAACCCAGACCGCCAGCTAAGGTCCCAAAGTCATGGTTAAGTGGGAAACGATGTGGGAAGGCCCAGACAGCCAGGATGTTGGCTTAGAAGCAGCCATCATTTAAAGAAAGCGTAATAGCTCACTGGTCGAGTCGGCCTGCGCGGAAGATGTAACGGGGCTAAACCATGCACCGAAGCTGCGGCAGCGACACTGTGTGTTGTTGGGTAGGGGAGCGTTCTGTAAGCCTGCGAAGGTGGCCTGTGAGGGTTGCTGGAGGTATCAGAAGTGCGAATGCTGACATAAGTAACGATAAAGCGGGTGAAAAGCCCGCTCGCCGGAAGACCAAGGGTTCCTGTCCAACGTTAATCGGGGCAGGGTGAGTCGACCCCTAAGGCGAGGCCGAAAGGCGTAGTCGATGGGAAACGGGTTAATATTCCCGTACTTGGTGTTACTGCGAAGGGGGGACGGAGAAGGCTATGTTGGCCGGGCGACGGTTGTCCCGGTTTAAGCGTGTAGGTGTGTGTTCCAGGTAAATCCGGTTCACTTTAACACTGAGGCGTGACGACGAGGCACTACGGTGCTGAAGCAACAAATGCCCTGCTTCCAGGAAAAGCCTCTAAGCATCAGGTAACATCAAATCGTACCCCAAACCGACACAGGTGGTCAGGTAGAGAATACCAAGGCGCTTGAGAGAACTCGGGTGAAGGAACTAGGCAAAATGGTGCCGTAACTTCGGGAGAAGGCACGCTGACATGTAGGTGAAGTGATTTACTCATGGAGCTGAAGTCAGTCGAAGATACCAGCTGGCTGCAACTGTTTATTAAAAACACAGCACTGTGCAAACACGAAAGTGGACGTATACGGTGTGACGCCTGCCCGGTGCCGGAAGGTTAATTGATGGGGTCAGCGCAAGCGAAGCTCCTGATCGAAGCCCCGGTAAACGGCGGCCGTAACTATAACGGTCCTAAGGTAGCGAAATTCCTTGTCGGGTAAGTTCCGACCTGCACGAATGGCGTAATGATGGCCAGGCTGTCTCCACCCGAGACTCAGTGAAATTGAACTCGCTGTGAAGATGCAGTGTACCCGCGGCAAGACGGAAAGACCCCGTGAACCTTTACTATAGCTTGACACTGAACATTGAGCCTTGATGTGTAGGATAGGTGGGAGGCTTTGAAGTGTGGACGCCAGTCTGCATGGAGCCGACCTTGAAATACCACCCTTTAATGTTTGATGTTCTAACGTGGACCCGTAATCCGGGTTGCGGACAGTGTCTGGTGGGTAGTTTGACTGGGGCGGTCTCCTCCTAAAGAGTAACGGAGGAGCACGAAGGTTGGCTAATCCTGGTCGGACATCAGGAGGTTAGTGCAATGGCATAAGCCAGCTTGACTGCGAGCGTGACGGCGCGAGCAGGTGCGAAAGCAGGTCATAGTGATCCGGTGGTTCTGAATGGAAGGGCCATCGCTCAACGGATAAAAGGTACTCCGGGGATAACAGGCTGATACCGCCCAAGAGTTCATATCGACGGCGGTGTTTGGCACCTCGATGTCGGCTCATCACATCCTGGGGCTGAAGTAGGTCCCAAGGGTATGGCTGTTCGCCATTTAAAGTGGTACGCGAGCTGGGTTTAGAACGTCGTGAGACAGTTCGGTCCCTATCTGCCGTGGGCGCTGGAGAACTGAGGGGGGCTGCTCCTAGTACGAGAGGACCGGAGTGGACGCATCACTGGTGTTCGGGTTGTCATGCCAATGGCACTGCCCGGTAGCTAAATGCGGAAGAGATAAGTGCTGAAAGCATCTAAGCACGAAACTTGCCCCGAGATGAGTTCTCCCTGAGACTTTAGGTCTCCTGAAGGAACGTTGAAGACGACGACGTTGATAGGCCGGGTGTGTAAGCGCAGCGATGCGTTGAGCTAACCGGTACTAATGAACCGTGAGGCTTAACCTTACAACGCCGAAGATGTTTTGGCGGATGAGAGACGATTTTCAGCACTGATTCAGAGTTGAGTACGCAATAATTTGCGCAGCAGCAAGGCGGCAAGCGAAGGAAAGGAAGGAGCATACAGAAGTATGTGACTGAGTTTACGAGCGCAGGCAACGCCGCTGATGCGATAAAGAATTGCGTACAGAGCACAAAGAATTTGCCTGGCGGCACTAGCGCGGTGGTCCCACCTGACCCCATGCCGAACTCAGAAGTGAAACGCCGTAGCGCCGATGGTAGTGTGGGGTCTCCCCATGCGAGAGTAGGGAACTGCCAGGCATCAAATTTAGTGTGCTGATATGGCTCAGTTGGTAGAGCGCACCCTTGGTAAGGGTGAGGTCCCCAGTTCGACTCTGGGTATCAGCACCACTTAATACGGTTAAAGTTCGGCATTTGAAAAAGAATTTGTCTGGCGGCAGTAGCGCGGTGGTCCCACCTGACCCCATGCCGAACTCAGAAGTGAAACGCCGTAGCGCCGATGGTAGTGTGGGGTCTCCCCATGCGAGAGTAGGGAACTGCCAGACATCAAATAAAACAAAAGGCTCAGTCGAAAGACTGGGCCTTTTGTTTTATCTGTTGTTTGTCGGTGAGTACTCTCCTGAGGAGGACAAATCCGCCGGGAGCGGATTTGAACGTTGCGCAGCAACGGCCCGGAGGGTGGCGGGCAGGACGCCCGCCATAAACTGCCAGACATCAAATAAAGCAAAAGGCTCAATCGAAAGATTGGGCCTTTTTGCATTTATCTCTCTATGGAAAAAGTTATCGGTTAATGGCGCCGACGCGTTTTAAACATCTTCGTAGAGTGGATAAAAACCGTTTTAGTCAACGTGATTTCCCGCCATATATCCGCCTGAACCATCGAATGTGAACCGTGCTGAAGTAGATGTACAAACGGCTTTTACTTACGCCTCTAATAAGCAATAGAGATATTCGCTGAGGACTAAGAATCTGGCCCATTAGGCTATTTTATTTGCCAGTTTGGCCCTGGGGCAGTGCTCAAAATCCTCATGTATTACGTGTATGCTCCGGTTTATATCCAGACTGTCTGTAATAATTACGCCTAATGACCACGCTCTAAGTCTTACTGTATAAAGCCTGTTTGTAATGCGGCTTACGATGCTATCAAGCTACAATTTTGTCTGCATCGGACAAGGAATAGAATAAATACCATCGGGATGGGCGAGTAAGAAAAGAGAGCGTTTTATCGTGTTAACTTTCGGGGGACAGGCTGAATAGATTACGTCGCTGAGTATCCTTACGACCTTTATATTATTACTGAAAGCGCGGCATTGCCGCGCCTGCATGAATCATTTAGAAAGCGCAATGATACCCATCGTCAACCCTGCTACCGCCGCAGCGCCGCCAGCAATAGCGCCTGCTGTCTCCCAGTTATCCTGCGTTGTACCTTTCATACATGTATTGGTATGAACCAGTCGCCCTTGATCGTCATAAACCGGTACGCAGGGAGAATCATGTGCACAACCTGCCAATAAGGTGGTAAGCAATGCAACTGGAATTAGTCTTTTCATGGTGTTACCTCATTAATCAGCGTTTCGCGAAGTACAGCAACGTAAATGCTGGCTCTAACCGCTGCGAAAACGAGAGTTATTTTACCACCACAGAAAAAATGGCCGACATGAGGAATCATCTCAATTCATGTGAATTGTAAAAACTATGGAGAATGCAGAGGTAAGCGGAGAGGGGGAATAGCGGAGATAAAGACGTACCGTTTAAAAAGGCGTCCGAAGACGCCTCTGTTTACCGGTTAATCATGATGGCGATTAAATCGGCGTTTTACAACAACGAAGAATACTGGCACGAAGAAGATAGCTAATAAGGTTGCGGTTAACATTCCCCCCATAACCCCTGTGCCTACTGCGTTCTGTGCCCCACTACCTGCGCCACGACTGATAACTAACGGCATTACCCCGAGAATAAAGGCCAGCGAGGTCATTAGAATAGGACGTAAACGCATACGGGATGCTTCCAGCGTCGCTTCAATCAATCCACGTCCTTCTTTTTCCATGAGATCTTTGGCGAACTCGACAATCAGGATGGCGTTTTTAGCAGAAAGGCCAATAGTGGTTAACAAGCCAACCTGGAAGTAAACGTCATTGTTCAGACCGCGCAATGACGCTGCAAGCAGAGCGCCAACCACGCCAAGCGGTACGACCAGCATTACCGAGAACGGAATTGACCAGCTTTCATACAGAGCGGCAAGGCAGAGGAAAACGACAATGAGTGAGATTGCGTACAGCGCCGGCGCCTGGTTACCTGACAACCGTTCCTGATACGACATACCTGTCCAGTCATAGCCAATACCGTTTGGCAGCTGTGAAGCCAGGTTTTCCATTAACGACATGGCTTCACCGGTACTTCGTCCGGGCGCTGCTTCACCGAGCAGTTCCATTGACGGCATCCCGTTATAGCGTTCCAGGCGTGGCGAACCATAAATCCACCGTGCTGAGCTAAAGGTAGAGAAGGGCACCATCTCGCCATTGGCGCTGCGTACATAAAGATTGTTGATATCTCCCGGCAGCATACGGAACTGAGCGTCAGCCTGAACGTATACTTTTTTCACTCGTCCGCGATCGATAAAGTCGTTAACGTAATAGCCGCCCAACGCCGCGGAGATGGTTTCGTTGATATCAGACAGCGAAACACCGAGCGCCTGCGCTTTTTCTTGATCGACATCCAGCTTGAACTGTGGCGTGTCTTCCAGCCCGTTCGGGCGTACGCGCACTAATAGATCAGGATGCTTCGCGACCATACCCAGGAGTTGATTACGCGCTTTCGTTAACGCATCGTGACCGAGCCCTCCCTGATCAATCAGTTCAAAGTCGAAACCTGTCGCGGTACCTAACTCGACAATTGCCGGCATGTTGAAGGGGAACACCAACCCGTCGCGAATCTGGCTGAAGGCGCGTGTCGCTCTGGCGATAACGGCTTCGACGCTATTTTCTTCACCGTTACGCTCTTCCCAGGGTTTAAGGCTAACAAATGCCATCCCTGAGTTTTGTCCCTGACCGCTAAAGCTAAAGCCGTTTACGGTAAACACGCTTTCGACGTTCGCTTTTTCATTATTCAGGTAGTAATGAGTGACTTGATCCAGCACTTTCTGCGTACGTTCTTGCGTAGCGCCAGAGGGGAGCTGAATCATGGTCAGGAATACCCCCTGATCTTCTTCCGGCAGGAAGGAGGTCGGGAGGCGTAAAAACAGAACCGCCATTCCGACTACAATAAGCAGATAGATAATGAGATAGCGACCCGTATTACGCACGATGCCGCTTACGCTGTTAGTATAGTGGTTAACGCTGTGGTCAAACCTGGTATTGAACCAGCCAAAGAAGCCGCTTTTTTTCTCGTGATGTTCAGCAGATACGGGTTTAAGCAGCGTAGCGCACAGTGCTGGCGTCAGAATCAACGCAACCAGAACGGATAGCGCCATTGCTGAAACAATAGTAATAGAGAACTGGCGATAAATTGCCCCGGTCGAGCCGCCAAAAAAGGCCATCGGGATAAATACCGCAGACAGTACCATCGCGATACCAACCAGCGCTCCCTGAATCTGCGACATGGATTTTTCCGTCGCCTCTCGGGGAGAAAGGTTATCCTCCATCATTACACGTTCAACGTTTTCTACGACCACTATCGCATCGTCAACCAACAGCCCTATCGCCAGTACCATGCCGAACATCGTCAGGGTATTGATGGAATAGCCAAAGGCGGCGAGTACCGCAAAAGTGCCTAGCAACACGACAGGAACAGCGATGGTAGGAATCAGGGTTGCCCGGATATTCTGTAAGAACAGATACATTACCAGGAACACCAGAATAATCGCTTCAAACAGCGTTTTTACCACTTCGTGGATAGATATTTTTACGAAGGGCGTTGTGTCATAAGGATAAACCACCTTCATTCCCTGGGGGAAGAAAGGCTGCAGCTCCGCCAGTTTCGCTTTGATTGCGGTTGCGGTATCCAGCGCGTTAGCGCCGGTCGCCAGTTTAATACCGAGACCGGAGGCCGGTTTACCGTTAATGCGCGCTACAACGTTATAGTTTTCACCGCCAAGCTCAATACGCGCGACATCTTTGAGATGAACGACAGAGCCGTCGGTATTGACGCGCAACGTAACTTTGCCGAACTCTTCCGGATCTTTCAGACGCGTTTGGGCGATGATTGAGGCGTTAAGCTGCTGGCCCGGTAATGCTGGCGTGCCGCCCAGTTGGCCTGCCGCAATCTGGTCGTTCTGTACTTTTAACTGGTTGATGACGTCAACTGGCGTGAGCTGGTATTTATTTAGCAGATTCGCATCCAGCCAGATACGCATGGCGTACTGTGCGCCAAATAGCTGAACGTCGCCCACACCATTAAGACGGCTGATAGAATCCTTAATGTTAGAGGCGACATAGTCAGAGATGTCGTCCTGGGTAGTGTTCGGATTATCCGAGACGAACCCGGCGACCATCAAAAAGCTGCTGCTGGACTTTTCAACGCTAATCCCCTGCTGCTGGACTTCTTGCGGCAGTAAAGGCGTGGCGAGCTGCAATTTATTTTGCACCTGAACCTGCGCGATATCCGGATCGGTTCCGGACTGGAAGGTCAGGGTGATGGTCACGCTACCAGCAGAGTCGCTGGTAGAGGACATATACATCAGGTTATCGATACCGTTCATATTTTGTTCGATAACCTGAGTAACCGTATCCTGTACCGTCTGCGCATCCGCGCCAGGATAGGTTGCAGAAATAGAAACCGCTGGCGGCGCAATGGTTGGATACTGCGCAACGGGAAGTTGCATTATTGCCAGTGCGCCAGCCATCATCAGGATAATGGCCAGAACCCAGGCGAAAATAGGACGTCTAATAAAAAAGTTTGCCATGTACGGTTACCTTATTGCGCCGTTTTCGCTGCAGGAGCATCGGTAGTGGCTTTCACCTGGACGCCCGGTCGCGCTTTTTGTAAGCCGCTGACGATGACCTTATCGCCCGGTTTTAACCCTTCGCTGATGAGCCATTTATCGCCAATAGCCTGCGCCGCCACGACATTGCGGGCTTCGACCTGGCTTTTATCGTTAACCACCATCACCATTGCGTCGCCGCGCGGCGTGCGGGTTACGCCCTGCTGGGGGACAAGGATGGCATTGGGCTGGACGCCTTCATCAATGCGGGCGCGAACAAACATACCGGGAAGCAGACTGTGTTGCGGGTTAGGGAAAACTGCCCTGAGCGTGATAGAGCCGGTGCTTTCATCTACGGTAACGTCGGAAAATTGCAGCGTGCCTTTAATCGGGTAGACCTGACCATTTTCCATTACCAGTTGAACCGTGCTACTGGCGCTGTCTTTATGCAGGTTACCTTGTTCGACGGATTGCTTGAGTCGCATAAAGTCGTTGCTTGATTGCGTCACGTCGACATAAATCGGGTCGAGTTGTTGCACGGTAGCCAGTTCAGTTGACTGACCATTAGTCACCAGCGCGCCTTCAGTCACATTAGATTTTCCTATACGCCCGCTGATGGGTGAGGTGACTTTGGTATACGCAAGGTTAATACGCGCGCTTTCAACAGCGGCTTTTGCCGCCACAACGGCGGCATCGGCCTGGCGGGCGTCGGCAATCGCCTGATCATATTCCTGTTGGCTGATATATTTTGTGCCGACCAGTGGAACATAGCGTTTGACCGTCAGGTGCGCGATAGCCGCAGCCGCTTCGCTTTTAGCAAGTTCGCCTTTAGCGCTGTCATAATCGGCCTGATAAGTGGCAGGATCGATCTGATAAAGCGACTGCCCGGCCTCTACATCGCTACCTTCGGTGAAGTTTCTTTTAAGCACGATCCCGCTCACCTGGGGGCGAACCTCCGCAATGCGAAATGCGGACGTACGTCCGGGAAGTTCGGTCGTTACGGCTAGCGGCGCTGTTTCGACCACATGGACGGTGACTTGCGGCTCGCCGGCATGAGCCTGGGTATCTCCCTGGTCATTACAACCGGCCAGCAGCGCAGCAGAGAATATGATGAATGAGGGCAGGAGTGAAAACCTGGCATGTTTCGTCATTACTGTTCCTTAAAAAACCGAAAGCTCGTTATTCACCGGATAACGGTAAGGCGTTAACGCGCGAAAAATAGAATAGCAGTGGGGTATCCTACAAATTATTAGCTTGTGATGTAAGCAATACTTATTTTGGGATGGGGTTCACGGCACATAAAAGCAAAAAAAAAGAACTATTCCCTGTCGTTTCATAATGTCCCGATTAGTAAAATCATGATGTTGAATAACATAATTAGAAATATATATTTTATATGAATATGTTTTATTAATTTATTTGTTTTTATTATTGATTTGGCGATATTGTGCGAAATAAAAATGGCTGTCTCTCGTCTGACTAAAAAGGACATGGTAAAGTTGTTTTTTGTGCTGAGTATTTTATCAGCGTATTTATCGTTTTTATGGTCCAGGATATCTTAATTATGGCGAAGAAAACGAAGGCGGATGCGCTTAAAACGCGGCAACATTTGATTGAAACCGCTATTGCGCAGTTCGCTTTGCGCGGCGTTGCCAACACGACGTTGAATGATATCGCTGATGCCGCTGATGTCACGCGGGGCGCCATCTACTGGCACTTTGAGAATAAAACGCAGTTGTTTAATGAGGTTTGGTTACAGCAACCACCTTTACGCGAACTTATTCAGGATCGGCTTACGGGATGCTGGAATGATAATCCTTTACAGGATCTACGAGAGAAATTTATTGCAGCCTTACAATATATTGCGGCAGTGCCTCGTCAGCAGGCATTAATGCAGATTTTATATCATAAATGTGAATTCCATAATGGTATGATATCGGAACAGGCCATTCGGGAGAAGATGGGTTTCCATCATCAGTCGCTGCTTGAAGTATTACAGCGATGTATGGATAAAAAGCTGATCTCAGGCAGTCTTGATCTGGATGTCATATTAATTATTCTGCATGGTAGTTTTAGCGGAATAGTAAAGAACTGGTTAATGAATCCCACAAGTTATGATCTTTATAAGCAGGCGCCTGCATTAGTCGATAATGTATTAAAAATGCTAAGCCCGGATGGCAGTGTGAGGCAATTAATGCCAAATGAACAACAGGCGGAAGAAGCCTGAGATTATTTTGAGTTGATATTATATATTTACCTTGTGAATATATTGGCAGGGTCCCGAATATCGCGAGCAATTTCCTCTGCCGTACGCGGCTTGCCAAGCAGGAACCCCTGAAGCGTATGGCATCCTAACTGGGTCAAAAATTGTTGCTGCGTTTCATTTTCTACCCCTTCTGCCACAATTTGCAGATTTAACGCTTTCGCCAGCGCGACAATAGCCGCAACAATGGTCGCGCCGTCGCCTGCCTCGCTGAGTTCATGTACGAAAGCGCGATCAATTTTTAGTTCGCATGCCGGAAGACGTTTCAGATAGAGAAGGCTGGAATAGCCGGTGCCAAAGTCGTCAATAGAGGCCTTAACCCCCATTTCCGTTAATCTGGTGAGTATAGCGACGCTTTGCTCTGGCTTGTTCATCGCCGTAGTTTCGGTGATTTCCAGAATCAATAAATCGGGACGGATACTGTGTCGGGCCAGGCTCCGCGTAATGGTGTCCACAAGGCCGGGCTGCTCAAATTGTAAGGCGGACAGATTTACCGCCACTGACCATAAGGCGTATCCCTGTAAGTGCCACTCGCGGAGCTGTCGACACGCCTCGTCTATCACCCAGCTACCGATAGTGACGATAAGACCCGTTTTTTCCGCCAGCGGTAAAAACTGGTCAGGATTCAGTACGCCTTGTTTTGGATGATACCAGCGCAACAGGGCCTCAAATCCTACAATGGGGCCGGCAGGGGCCTGAAATTTAGGCTGATACACTAGCCTGAGTTCTTGTCTTTCCAGCGCCAGCCACAGGTCATTCATTAGCTGAAGCTGGGTTTGCGCCAGCATATTCATTGATGGCTGAAAGAAATGGTATCCGTTACGCCCCGTATGTTTCGTGTGGTACATTGCGGCATCGGCGTTGAACATCAGTTCCCGTTCGTTTTTTCCGTCCAGCGGATAGAGCGCTATTCCCACGCTAAGGGTGACGACCAGTTCGTACGGATCTATCGTAAAGGGCGCATCTATCGAATGTACCAGCGCGCTGGCAAGGGAAGCCGCTTCGTCAGGCGCGCTGACTTCTGCAAGCAGCACAAATTCGTCGCCGCCAATCCGCGCCAGGGTAAACTGACCGCTCAGCGGTTGGTTCAGACGATGCGTGACCGCTACCAGTAGCTTATCGCCGATATCATGACCATAAGCGTCATTAACGGCTTTAAAGCCATCCAGATCCATAAACAGTAGCGCGAAAGACGTGCTTTCCCGATTCGCTTTGCTGATGGCCTGTTCCAGACGATCCTCAAGGAGTACCCGGTTTGGTAAACGGGTGAGCGTATCATGCAGCGCCAGCTGCGCCAGTTCCTGGTTCGCCTGCGCCAGCGAAGAGGCAAGTAGTGCGGTGCGGGCCTGAAGCCGGGCGTCAAATAAAGAAACCAGCAGAGTAATGCCCAGGATAGTCAGCGCGACCACGCTGACAAGAACAGCCAGCCAGTTGCTATCGACGCCACGATGCTCCATCGGCCAGTTTTGGGGAAAGTGTGCGGCCTTCATGCCGGCGTAATGCATGCCGGCGATAGCTATCCCCATTAATACCGCGGCGCCTGCTCGCCTCAGGGCGACATCTGTTCCCTCATGACGCAGGCGGAACGTGAGCCACAGCGCGCCGCAGGACGCCAGTAGCGCGATAATGATAGAGAGGGCAACCCACGCGCTATTCCAGACGATAATGGAAGCAAATTGCAGCGCCGCCATCCCGGTATAATGCATTGCGCTGATGCCCAGTCCCATCACCAGCGCGCCCGGCAGTAAACGGCGCAGGCGCAGTTTTTCAGCGCTAACCAGCCATAGCGCAAACAGGGAGGAGCCGATCGCGATCAGCATGGAGAGGCCGGTGAGGAACGGATCGAAGCGCATGTTCATCGCGTGATCCATCGCCAGCATCCCGACAAAATGCATCGCCCAAATACCGACGCCCAGCGCGAAGCCGCCGCCCATTAGCCATATTCTGGCGTTTGATCGGGCGCTTCCGGCTACGCGTCCGGCCATATTTAATGCGGTATAGGACGCAAAAATAGCGACAGCAAATGAAACCGCCACAAGGATGTGGTTGTACTCACTAACCGGCATGTATCATTAGCTCATTGGTTATGCAGGAAAAGAACAGGACGAGACAGTATCACCCCTTCTTTTATCCTCAACGTGTTTTAATTCCCTGTTTTTATAAGGGATAAAAGAAATCCGGGCGATAAATAATCATAGGTTAAATTGCCCGGTTCGCTACTCCAGATCGGTACAATTGATCAATTTAAGAGGGTTAACCGAATCCATGTTTCGGCACTTATCCTGTTCAGTCGCCATCAATTCGATCCATTGCATCAAAAGCGCATCAAAAAGAAAAACGGAGACGGCAAAAACAACCAGCCACCAATACTTACGTATCATCGTCAAATCCTGTGTATTCATGCCCATGCGTGCTGGGAATATACATGAAATTTTGACGCTGAAAAGCGGACTTACAATGCTTTTACTTCTCTGAAGATAGCGCGTTTATCCCGACATTTCGCTGCTTTTTGGACAGGTTTTGTGTTTTTCTCTTTTTGACTTTTGCAAGTTCATTTTCTGAATAATGCGAAGTGACGCTCAATCTTCTGAGCCCCATTTTTACGTACTCATTATTGAGTTCAATACCGATAAACTTACGACCTGACGCCGCTGCGACAGCGCCTGTGGTGAAACTGCCCGCGAAAGGGTCCAATACGGTATCGCTCGGGTTAGAAGAGGCCAGTATGATCCGTTTTAACAGCGCGCTGGGCTTTTGCGTAGGATGGTTTTCATATTCATCCATCAGATAACGTACGCGAGGAAATGACCAGACGTTGCCCGGCACTTTTTTCTGATTGTATGGTTGGGGCGGGTTTTTTCGATAATCGATTAGCGCGCGCTTAGCGCCCGTAGTGGTTTCGACCAGAATCGCATCACGGTTAAAGGTATAGCTTTTCGGGTTTTTTACCATCATCAGGATCGGTTCATACATAGAACCAAAGTATTTTTTCGCCTGCACCCCGGAACTATCATAGGACCAGACGATACGGCTTTTGATGGTAAAAAGCGTTCGGCATTTGAGATCGATATACGGCATATTTTCTGTGCTATTCATGATGTACATGGTGCCGTGTTTCTTCAGTACGCGGTGGCACTCATCAATGCATTCATACAGCCAGGCCAGAAAAGACGCTTCGTCCCAGGATTCCACCATACCGTCGAAATCTTTTCCGATATTGTAAGGCGGATCGGCAAAAATTAAGTCAATGCTTTCAGAAGGCAGTTTTTTAAGTTCTGTTAGCGCGTCACCGTGAATAATCTTCTTCGATTCATCGCCAAAGTACTGAGGTTCACATTCCGCTTTCATGACCAAATTCCATGTGATGCGTATAAAAAAGGCGCTTCCCCATGCCGAGTAGCGCCTTTTTAAACAAGCAGTTAGCTAATCGAAATTAGTTCATGCCGTATTTTTTTAATTTTTTACGCAGCGTACCACGGTTGATGCCCATCATCAGAGCAGCACGGGTCTGGTTACCACGGGTGTATTGCATCACCATGTCCAACAGGGGCTGTTCTACTTCAGCCAGTACCAGCTCATACAGGTCATTAACGTCCTGACCATTCAGTTGAGCAAAATAGTTCTTCAGTGCCTGTTTAACCGAGTCACGCAGGGGTTTTTGGGTTACCTGATCCTGAGAGTTAACGGTAGAAACGGTCAGTACGTCAGAATTTACGCGTTGTTCGAACATAGTTCTGTCAGCTCTTTATTTCTGTTTACGCAAAATTTTCGAAGTATGCCTCCAACGCCTCCAGCTGTTCGCTGGCGTCCTCAATAGCGTTGAATGTGCGCCGAAACTGGTCGTCTGGAGCGTGCTCCTGGAGATACCAGGAGACGTGTTTACGCGCGATTCGGTACCCTTTTGCCTGACCGTAAAAGTCATGCAGTTCCCGAACATGCGTGCAAAGCAAGCGCTTTACCTCTGCCAGCGGCAGCGGCGGAAGCAGCTCCCCAGTGTCCAGATAATGCTGGATTTCCCGAAAGATCCAGGGTCTTCCCTGAGCTGCGCGGCCTATCATCAGGGCATCCGCCCCTGTATAGTCGAGAACAGCTCTGGCTTTATGCGGGTTAGTAATGTCGCCATTCGCGATAATCGGAATGGAAACTTTCTGCTTAACTGCCCGAATACTGTCGTATTCAGCTTCTCCGTTGAACAAACAGGCGCGGGTGCGGCCATGGATGGTCAGAGCCTGAATACCACAATCTTCAGCCAGTTGGGCAATCTCTACGCAGTTACGGTGTTCCGGCGCCCAGCCGGTGCGAATCTTGAGAGTCACAGGAACGTCCACTGCGTTTACGACCCCGATGAGTATAGACTTCACTAAATCCGGGTACTGCAAGAGGGCTGAACCTGCCAGCTTACGATTCACTTTCTTCGCCGGGCACCCCATATTGATATCAATAATCTGGGCGCCGCTTTCCACGTTAATACGTGCGGCATCGGCCATCTCAACAGGGTCGCTACCGGCAATTTGCACCGTGCGAATTCCTGGCTCATCAACGTGCACCATCCGTAAACGAGATTTATCGCTTTCCCACACTTGCGGGTTAGAAGACATCATCTCGGATACTGTCAATCCTGCTCCCATCTCATAGCACAGCGTCCGGAAAGGTCTGTCAGTAATGCCAGCCATGGGCGCTGCGATCAGGCGATTTCTGAGCTGATATTGTCCGATGCGCATGAGTTAAGAAATGACCATACTGTGACTGCAAGGCGGCGTATATTACGCATTTTTTGCACGAGATGAAAGGCCAAACTTTGAACAATCCACTGTTGTAGATCAATGAATCGTGCTTAAAAACAGCAAAATAAATTTATAATTCAGTAAAATCATAGGGTTATTTATTGTCGGCGGTTTTGTACGCGCTTACAAATTCCCGTAACTTCTCTCTATTTCTTCGTCCAGAAACAAGATAAGCGGAATAATCTGCTTTTTTTATAAGCTAATTACCCCAAATGAATGGGATCGCCGTCTCGTTTCAGGACAAGATCACTTCCCGCTGCGCGTGGCTTTTCTCCATTGCCAGTCGGAAGGGGGCGCACAGATGCGCTTTTGTGTTCATGAATGGCACGCATAAATTTTTCCAGCTGTGCTGAAGAGCGCGTTAGCGGATGCTGCAGAACAACCCGGACAGCATTACTAAGTACGAGGGCGATGGCTGCGACCCGTTAAAACGCCAGTACCTTTTGTCCGCTGGTAGCAGCTGTTTATCCAGACGGATAGTGACAAAGAAGTCATTTCAGGCATTCATTTGATGAACTTAATGATGTCTCGGTGCCTGAAAGGCGTTAAGGCAGTTGTGTGGAGAAAAGCGTGGCCGGGCGACCACGCTGACAAGAATTATTTCTTACGGCCAGTAATGCGGCACCACTCTTCTTTTTCTACGACCGGGTCGAGAGTGAAAAGCTCGGCGTAAGCATCACAGACGCTTTCCGCCTGGCTGGCGAGAATACCTGAAAGCCCCAGCAGACCGCCCTCAACGGGCAGTACGCTGATTAACGGGGCCAGTTCGCGTAATGGGCCTGCCAGGATGTTAGCGACGACCACGTCGGCTTTCATGGCTTCTGGCTGGTCTTTCGGCAGGTACAGCTCCAGCCGGTCAGACACGCCGTTGCGTTCGGCATTATCGCGACTGGCCTGAATAGCTTGCGGATCGATATCAATACCAATCGCCTTTGCCGCTCCCAGCTTCAGCGCGGCAATCGCCAGAATGCCTGAACCGCAGCCAAAGTCGATCACGGTTTTGCCGTTGAGATCGAGCCCGTCCAGCCATTGCAGACATAAAGAGGTGGTGGGGTGCGTACCCGTACCGAACGCCAGTCCCGGGTCGAGCATCACGTTGACGGCATTCTCGTCCGGAATGTCGCGCCAGCTGGGACAAATCCACAGACGCTCGCCAAAACGCATCGGATGGAAATTATCCATCCATTCGCGTTCCCAGTCTTTATCTTCCAGTTGTTCGATTTTATGGGCAAATCCGGCACCCAGCAGCGGATGTTGCTCCAGAATAGCGACAACGTCTTTCATGTCGGTTTCGGCGTCGAACAGACCGATCACATCGGTATCGCCCCACAGACGGGTTTCGCCCGGCAATGGCTCAAAAACCGGCGTATCGTGCGTATCCTGAAAGGTAATGGAAACGGCGCCCGCTTCCATCAGCGCATCACTCAGCTCTTCAGCATTCGCGCCGGTGGTATTCAGTTTCAATTGGATCCATGGCATGGCAAAACTCTTTATTTATCAGTAGACAATACGGTGGCTTGCGAAGCGGAAGAGCCGAATCGGTTTCCGATCAGAAAAGCCAATAAACTTAACAGTAACGCGGGCACAATCGGATGAAAGCCCAGGTACTGAATATTAAATGTGGCAAGCAGGGCATATAGCACGCCGCCCACGATCATGGCGCTTAATGCGCCTGCCGCGTTTGCCCGCTCCCAGTAAAGGCCCAGTACCAGCGGCCATAAGAACACCGCTTCCAGGCCGCCAAACGCCAGCAGGTTGAGCCAAATGATCATCTCTGGCGGTTTCCATGCTGCCAGCAGCAACAGCGCGCCTAGCAGTAATGTAATCGCTGCCGACATACGCTTCAGCCGGATCTCATTTTGCATCTGATCGGGGCGCAGGTTGAGATAGAGATCTTTAATGATCGTCGCGGAACTTTGCAGCAGTTGGGCGTTAATTGTTGACATGATCGCCGCCATTGGCGCAGCGAGGAAGATCCCGGCGGCAAACGGCGGCAAAACTTTCACCATTAGCGTTGGGATCACCAGATCCGGCACCGTCAGATCCGGAAGCACCGCGCGACCCAGCGCGCCGGCAAGGTGCATCCCGAACATTAAAATCGCCACGACAATCGTACCGATAATAATGCCCCGGTGTACCGCTTTACTGTCTTTATAGGAGATGCAGCGCACCGCCGTATGCGGCAGGCCAATCACGCCAAAACAGACCAGTACCCAAAAAGAGGTCATAAAGGCGGGAGAAAGTATGTCATCGGCGCCCTGCGGCGTTACCAGTTTGGGGTCGAGAGCGTGCAGCGTGTCAACGGCCTGACTTAGACCGCCCGCCGCATGCACCACGCCCACCAGCAGCACTATCGTGCCGACCAGCATCACCAGGCCCTGTAGCGTATCGTTAAGTACGCTGGCGCGAAAGCCGCCAAACGCCGTATAGAGTGCGATACTGACGCCAAATATTAGCAGGCCGGTTTCGTAGGGAATCCCCGCCGCGGTCTCCAGCAGTCGCGCGCCGCCGATAAATTGTACGGTCATTGCGCCAATAAACGCGACCAATAAACTCAGGCTTGCCAACCACACCAGCAGGCGGCTTTGGTAACGCGCGAATAGCATATCGTTAAGCGTGACGGCATTATAGCGACGCGCCAGGATAGCGAATTTTTTACCCAGAATACCCAGTGAAAGCCAGACGGCGGGAAGCTGGATCATCGCCAGCAAGACCCAGCCCAGACCGTATTTATAAGCCGCGCCGGGACCGCCGATAAATGAACTGGCGCTAATATAGGTGGCGGTAAGCGTCATCGCGAGCACGATCCCGCCCATCGAACGGCTGCCAAGAAAATATTCGTTTAAAAAAGTGCCGGCGGTACGCTTGCGCATAGCGTAAATCGAGACCCCGAAGACCACGATCAGATAGGCTACCAGCGGTAGAATGACCTCAAGCTGCATCGTCATCCTCCAGCGAAATATCGCGATAAATGAATTTCACCATTGCCCAGCACAGCAAAATAAAGACCAGCGGCGTCAATAAGCAGGCCATCTCGAACCAGTGCGGCAGACCGGTAATTCCCGGCGAGTCTCCAGGTAAGTAAGCAGCCACTAACCATGCCGCCAGATAGCAAAGGGTCAGCCACAGCGCCCAGCGCGCCTCTTTATGGGCCTGAACAAAACGAGCGTCCATTTTTTGTCCCTTATGGGTGAAGAAAGCGGGAATTGTACATGATGGGGCATCGCTATCCCCAGAAATAAAAAAGGCCGGATTCACCGGCCTTTTGAGATTAACGTGCGATTACTTTTCCTGAAGACCGAGTTTTTTCTCCAGATAGTGGATGTTGGTTCCACCGTGCTGGAAGTGCTCGTCATTCATGATGCGGGTCTGCAGATCGATATTGGTTTTGATACCATCGATAATCAGTTCCTGCAGGGCATTTTTCATACGGGCAATCGCCACGTCGCGGTTTTCACCGTAGCAGATGAGTTTGCCGATCATGGAATCATAGTACGGCGGCACCGTGTAGCCCGCGTAGATATGAGATTCCCAGCGAACGCCAAAGCCGCCAGGCGCATGGAAGCGCGTGATTTTGCCTGGGCTTGGCAGGAAGGTGTTCGGATCTTCGGCATTGATGCGGCATTCTACCGCATGGCCTCGAACGACAACTTCGTCCTGTGTGATCGACAGCGGCTGACCCGCCGCGATGCGCAGCTGCTCTTTGATCAAATCGACGCCGGTAATCATTTCAGTCACCGGGTGTTCAACCTGAATACGGGTGTTCATTTCGATGAAATAGAACTCGCCGTTTTCGAACAGGAATTCGAACGTCCCTGCGCCGCGATAGCCGATGTCTACGCACGCTTTCGCGCAGCGTTCGCCGATATAGCGACGCAGTTCCGGCGTAATGCCTGGCGCCGGGGCCTCTTCAACCACTTTCTGGTGGCGACGCTGCATGGAACAGTCGCGTTCCGCCAGATAGATAGCGTTGCCCTGGCCGTCCGCCAGCACCTGAATTTCGATGTGGCGTGGATTTTCCAGGTATTTTTCCATGTATACCATGTCGTTGCTGAAAGCCGCTTTCGCTTCCGCTTTGGTCATGGAGATGGACTGCGCCAGTTCAGCATCGCTACGAACCACGCGCATACCGCGGCCGCCGCCGCCGCCGGACGCTTTGATGATCACCGGATAGCCAATACGTTTGGCATGAGCGCGGTTCGCATTCATATCGTCGCCCAGCGGGCCGTCAGATCCTGGTACGGTCGGCACGCCCGCTTTTTTCATCGCGGTAATCGCGGACACTTTATCGCCCATCAGGCGGATGGTATCCGCTTTCGGGCCGATAAAGATAAAGCCGGAGCGTTCAACCTGCTCGGCAAAATTGGCGTTCTCAGAAAGGAAGCCGTAACCCGGGTGGATTGCCACCGCGCCGGTGATTTCAGCGGCGCTAATGATAGCCGGGATGTTCAGATAACTTTTTACGGACGGTGCCGGACCAATACAGACCGTCTCATCCGCCAGCAATACGTGTTTTAAATCGCGATCCGCGCTTGAGTGCACAGCGACGGTCTTGATGCCGAGTTCTTTACAGGCTCGAAGAATACGTAGTGCGATCTCGCCGCGGTTGGCGATGACAATTTTATCCAACATGTTCGCCTCGTTACTCGATGACGACCAGTGGCTCGTCAAATTCTACCGGTTGACCACTTTCGACCAGAATCGCTTTCACAGTACCTGCTTTGTCAGCTTCGATCTGGTTCATCATTTTCATGGCTTCAACGATGCACAGGGTATCGCCCACGTTCACTTTCTGGCCCACTTCGATGAACGCTTTCGCGTCCGGGCTTGGGGTGCGGTAGAAAGTACCAACCATTGGGGAGCGTACGATGTGACCACTGATTTCCGCTGCGGCAGGCGCTTCCATTGCTGGAGTAGCCGCTGGCGCGACAGCGTTAGACAGAGCGGGTTGCTGCATCATCGGCGCCGCATAAGCCTGCTGCATCACCGGAAAACCGGCGTTTGCCGTTGTGCGGCTGATGCGAACAGATTCTTCGCCTTCAGAAATTTCCAGTTCGGAGATACCTGATTCTTCAACCAGCTCGATCAGTTTTTTAATCTTACGAATATCCATGAGTGGGTTCCGTACTCTTTGTTTAGTGTGATTGTGACAGGCGTTTTAGCGCCGTCTGTAAAGCATGTGAATGACTGCCGCGGGTAAAATACCGCGCATCTTTGATTTGCCTGTTATGCCGTAGCACCCGAAGGTGAAATTCATGATTTGCCAGTCATTGTGTGGCTATCTTCTGCCATTTTCGGGCAAAAAACAAAATATACCTTCATTGCTCGATTGTCACCCTTTCTGCGAACGAAAATCGCCGTTGGGCAATGTAAAGTCGCACATTATAACTATTTCGTCGCAATTGGCAGCTAAATACTGGTCTTATCAGGGAAGATAATCAACCCGAAACATAAAAAGGACATTACCTGTTTTGCGTTTTGCAATCGACCGCACAGTTCACCAAACTAGCGCCACCACTGGCGAAACTTCCGGTAACGCAACGCTAAAAGGGCTAACGCTAATGCCGCGTAGATGACCGGTTGCGGTGATAAAATCTTTACCGACCACAGGTAATGTATGGGAGCCAGGATCGCAACAAGATAGACGACGTTATGCAGTGTTTGCCAGCGTTTGCCCAATTTACGCTGCGCAAATTGCGTTGAGGTCAACGTCAGCGCCAATAACACCAGCCAGCTAATGATCCCAAGCGTCAAATAAGGGCGTGAAATCAACTCGCTTCCTAACAACGCCAGGTTATGTATCCCCAGTTCCAGTAAGGCATAGCTGGTTAAATGCAGCGTAGCCCAAACGAAACACCATAATCCTAACAGGCGGCGTGTGCGTATCAATAATGGCTGTTTAGCGTAGCGCGCCAGCGGTGAAACCAGCAAGGTGGCGAGCAAAAATTTGAGTGCGGTTCTGCCGGTAAAGTGTTGGATATCCTTTACCGGGTCTGCGCTGAGTCCACCGTGATTTATCGCCCAAAAGAGCCACAGAAGCGGCAAAAAACCGGCAAGATGCAGACAAACTTTTAGCCAGGTTATCTGTTTTGCTGTCAGACGCACTTAAAAATTCTCCCGCAAATTGAGACCGCGATACAGCGAAGCGACTTCATTGGTGTAGCCGTTAAACAGCAGCGTCGGCTGTCTTTGTACATCGAGGATACCGCCTGAACCAATAAAGCGTTCGGTAGCCTGAGACCAGCGTGGATGATCCACATGCGGGTTCACATTGGCGTAAAAACCATATTCGTTGGGAGCCGACAAATTCCAGGTGGTTGGCGGACGTTCGCGGGTGAGTTTAATGCTGACAATAGATTTAATACCTTTAAAACCATACTTCCATGGAACGATGAGTCGAATAGGCGCGCCGTTTTGCGGGGGTAACGCCTTACCATAGACGCCAACGGTCATCAGAGTCAGCGGATGCATGGCTTCGTCCAGACGTAGCCCTTCGACATAAGGGTATTTCAGTCCGCCGCCAATAAAGCGATCTTTCTGTCCCGGCATATCATCCGGCGCGTATAGCGTTTCGAATGCCACATATTTAGCGTGGCTGGTGGGCTGTGCCTGCGCGAGTAGCTTATATAAAGGGAAACCAATCCACGGCACGACCATGGACCACGCTTCGACGCAGCGCATTCGATAGATACGCTCTTCTAATGGAAAACGATGTGTTAAATCGTCGTAATCCAGCGTAAATGGCTTCGCGACTTCCCCGCTGATTTTCAACGTCCACGGTTCGGTTTTCAGACTTCCGGCATTGGCCGCCGGGTCGGCTTTATCAAGGCCAAACTCATAGAAATTGTTGTAGCCCGTCACTTTATCTTCCGGCGTTAACGCTAAATCGCTTCGCCAGGCGGCAGGCTGACTAAACTCAAGCGGTTTACCGGCAGGCGCTTTCGGACGATCGTTGCCTTTAAACCAACTGAAGAGATCGGCCTGCGCCGTTGAGGGTAAGGATAAGGCGGCCGCGCTGATGCCTAATGCTTTTAGCACCTGTCGGCGCTGCATAAAAAAAGCCGATTCCGCAGTCACATCGGCTTCTGTTAATGGACGTATCTTTTTCATCACAGACTCCCGGTCTACCCACCACAACATGGCGTGTAGTGAATATGACAGGGAGTGTGTCAATGTGTAAAAATAAATAGTTAATTAAGTGTAAATTTTTTTATACGTGACGTTATTTTATCTTCACCAGCGTACGGCCCTGAACCTGATTATTGATGATGGCATCGGCGAACTTCGGCGCATCCGCCAGCGTAATCTCTGTGGCGGCCTGAGCATAGAACGATTCCGGCAGATCCTTAACCAAACGCGCCCAGGCTTCTGCGCGACGTGCCGGTGGGGTCATCACCGAGTCCACCCCTTGCAAACGCACATTACGCAGAATGAATGGCATAACGGTGGTCGGCAGCGCGAAGCCGCCCGCCAGGCCGCAGGCGGCCACGCAACCGCCATAGCTCATCTGTGCCAGGACTTTCGCCAGCACTTTATCGCCAACGGTATCAATTGCACCGGCCCACAGCTGTTTTTCCAACGGGCGAGATTCAGCAAACTCATCGCGGCTGAGAATACGGTTAGCTCCCAGGCTCTTAAGATAGCCGTGGGTGCTTTCACGTCCTGATACTGCTGCAACCTGATAGCCCAGCTTATGCAGTAATGCAACGGCAGTGCTGCCCACGCCGCCGCTGGCGCCGGTGACGACAACCTCACCGTCTTGCGGGCGAATACCTGCATCTTCAAGCGCCATGACGCACAGCATGGCGGTAAAACCGGCGGTGCCGATGATCATGGCGTTACGGCTGCTCAGTCCCGCAGGCAGCGCGACCAGCCAGTCGCCTTTAACGCGTGCGCGTTCGGCCAGGCCGCCCCAGTGGTTTTCGCCCACGCCCCAGCCAGTCAGTAGTACTTCCTGGCCTGCATGAAAGCGAGGATCTTCGCTTGCGTGAACGGTGCCGGCGAAATCAATACCAGGAATCATCGGAAAATGACGGATAATTTTCCCTTTTCCGGTGATAGCCAGAGCATCTTTATAATTCAGGCTGGACCAGTGGACATCCACCGTCACATCACCTGCCGGCAGTTGACTCTCTTCGAGATGTTGCACGGATGCGAGGGTTTTACCGTCCTGCTGTTCTAAGATCAACGCCTGCATAACCTGTCCTCACTTTACATGGTAGATTGGAAAAATAGCTACGAAGACTATACTCGCTAATTAAAACGTGATGCCGATGCAACGCAATAAATTGCCAGATAGATCCATTTTGGTAGTATGCCTGCTTCATTGCGCGCCGTGGCGAATTCCGCCTTCAGATTCGCTTTTTCATACTGTTTATAACCGTCGGAGTTAACTCAAGGATGCGATTAACGACGAAATTCTCAGCTTTTATCACGCTGCTCACGGGGTTAACGATCTTCGTGACTCTGATAGGTTGCTCGCTAAGCTTTTATAACGCCGTACAGTATAAGTATGTCAGCCGTGTGCAGGCGACGGCGACAGCCATTGATACGCACCTGGTGACCCATGATATTGTCTCGCTGACGCCGCAAATCGACGAGCTCATGATCGCTTCCGATATTGTGCGTGTCGATCTGTTGCAGGGGGAGCGCAGCGTCTACAGCCATTCTCGCGCCAGAGGTTATCGGCCAGCCGGCACCAGCGACATGTATCGCGAGCTGGTCGTACCGCTGATAAAACATCCAGGAATGTCGCTACGTCTGGTTTACCAGGACCCGATGGGTAACTATTTTCACTCACTGATCACCACGGCGCCGCTGACGCTGGCGATCGGTTTTATCGTTCTGATTTTGTTTTTATCGGTGCGCTGGCTGCAGCGGCAGCTTTCCGGGCAAGAGCTTCTGGAAATTCGCTCAACGCGTATTCTGAACGGCGAACGTGGGGCGAATGTCCGCGGTTCTGTTTACGAATGGCCGGCGCGCACCAGTAGCGCGCTTGATGTATTGCTTTCCGAAATTCAGTTTGCTCACGAACAGCGTAGTCGCCTGGACACCCTCATTCGCTCCTACGCCGCGCAGGACACCAAAACCGGGCTCGGTAACCGTCTGTTTTTTGATAACCAACTGGCGACGCTGCTGGAAGATCAGGAAAAAGTGGGAGTGCATGGCGTGGTGATGATGATCCGCTTGCCAGACTTCAATCTTCTGCGCGACAGCCTGGGAGGCAATCAGGCGGAAGAGCAGATGTTTATGCTTATCAATCTGCTATCGACATTTATTATGCGTTACCCAGGCTCGCTGCTGGCGCGTTATCACCGCAGCGACTTTGCCGTGCTGCTACCGCATCGAACGCTGAAAGAAGCGGAAAGTATTGCCGGACAACTTTTAAAAGCTGTCGATGCGCTACCGGCTAACAAAATGCTCGATCGTGACGATATGGTACATATCGGCATTTGCGCCTGGCGCAGCGGACAGTCCACCGAGCAGGTGATGGAACATGCTGAAGCCGCGGCGCGGAATGCCGCCCTGCAGGGGGGAAATAGCTGGGCTATCTACGACGACACTCTGCCGGAAAAAGGGCGCGGCAATGTACGCTGGCGCACATTGATTGAGCAGATGCTGAACCGGGGCGGACCGCGACTTTATCAAAAACCAGCGGTCACGCGAGAAGGTCGCGTACATCATCGGGAATTGATGTGTCGCATCTATGACGGTAAAGAAGAGGTGAGCTCGGCGGAGTATATGCCGATGGTGTTGCAATTTGGTTTATCGGAAGAGTATGACAGATTACAAATTAGCCGCCTGATTACGTTGCTGGGCTACTGGCCGGATGAAAATCTGGCAATGCAGTTGACGGTTGAGTCGCTGATTCGTCCGCGTTTTCAGCGCTGGTTGCGCGATACGTTAATGCAGTGTGAAAAATCACAGCGAAATCGCATAATTATTGAACTTGCGGAGGCAGATGTTTGTCAACACATCAGCCGGTTACAACCCATCCTTCGCTTAGTCAATGCGCTTGGCGTTCGGGTGGCGGTGACACAGGCGGGTTTGACGCTGGTTAGCACGAGCTGGATTAAAGCGCTCAATGTGGAATTACTCAAGCTGCATCCGAGTCTGGTCAGAAACATTGAGAAGCGAACGGAAAACCAGCTTCTGGTTCAAAGTCTGGTAGAGGCCTGCGCGGGTACGCCTACGCAGGTTTACGCGACGGGCGTCCGTTCGCGCGGCGAGTGGCAGACGCTGACAAAACGCGGCGTGGCTGGTGGGCAGGGTGATTTTTTTGCCTCCTCCCAACTACTTGACACAAACGTGAAAAAATATTCGCAAAGATACTCGGTTTAACCTGCCGTTTAATTTGTTTTCACGTAGAATAACGCGCGCTGCGCCTCATGGGGGTGTGCTTGTCTGCTCGCCAGATTGTTGCAGCAAATATGCAGGTGAATGACCTTTGACAGGTTGCAAACGAAGGCGAGGATTGCTGCTGATTTTTTCAGCCCTGAGGGACTCAGGCCGAGATTTGTAACAAAGGAAACGAACTGCACTAATTTTCACCGTAGCAGATGATTTTTGCGCCTTGTCGCTGCTGCGTGTGGTTGGTAAAGTAAGCGGATTTTGTTTTCCGCCCCAGCTTTCAGGATTATCCCTTAGTATGTTGAAAAAATTTCGTGGCATGTTTTCCAATGACCTGTCCATTGACCTGGGTACCGCGAATACCCTCATTTATGTAAAAGGACAAGGCATCGTATTGAATGAGCCTTCCGTTGTGGCCATTCGTCAGGATCGTGCCGGTTCGCCGAAAAGCGTGGCTGCAGTCGGTCATGATGCGAAGCAGATGCTGGGCCGTACGCCGGGCAATATCGCTGCGATCCGTCCGATGAAAGACGGCGTTATCGCTGACTTCTTTGTGACCGAAAAAATGCTCCAGCACTTTATTAAACAAGTGCACAGCAACAGCTTTATGCGCCCAAGCCCGCGCGTACTGGTATGCGTGCCGGTCGGCGCGACGCAGGTAGAACGCCGCGCAATTCGTGAATCCGCTCAGGGCGCAGGCGCCCGTGAAGTCTTTTTGATCGAAGAGCCGATGGCGGCCGCGATCGGCGCAGGTCTGCCAGTTTCTGAAGCAACCGGTTCAATGGTTGTGGATATCGGTGGTGGTACCACTGAAGTTGCCGTGATCTCCCTGAACGGCGTGGTTTACTCTTCTTCTGTCCGTATTGGTGGTGACCGCTTCGACGAAGCCATCATTAATTACGTTCGTCGTAACTACGGTTCTCTGATTGGTGAAGCCACCGCAGAACGTATTAAACACGAAATCGGTTCCGCTTATCCGGGCGACGAAGTCCGCGAGATCGAAGTGCGTGGCCGTAACCTGGCGGAAGGCGTTCCACGCGGCTTTACCCTGAACTCAAACGAGATTCTGGAAGCGTTGCAGGAACCGTTGACCGGTATCGTCAGCGCGGTAATGGTGGCGCTGGAACAGTGTCCGCCGGAGCTGGCGTCAGACATCTCCGAGCGCGGTATGGTGCTCACCGGCGGCGGCGCGCTGCTGCGTAACCTTGACCGTCTGTTAATGGAAGAGACGGGCATTCCTGTCGTGGTTGCTGAAGATCCGCTGACCTGTGTGGCGCGCGGCGGCGGCAAGGCGCTGGAAATGATCGATATGCACGGCGGCGACCTGTTCAGCGAAGAGTAGTTGGATACGGGCAGGATTATCCCTGGATTGTCCTGCCTCTCCGACGCGAGAATACGCATAGCCTATGAAGCCAATTTTTAGCCGTGGCCCGTCGCTACAGATTCGCCTTATTCTGGCGGTGCTGGTGGCGCTCGGCGTTATCATTGCCGACAGCCGCCTGGGGACGTTCAGTCAAATCCGAACGTACATGGACACTGCCGTCAGTCCTTTCTATTTTATTTCAAACGGCCCTCGTGAACTGCTCGACAGCGTGTCACAAACGCTGGCTTCTCGCGACCAGCTTGAGCTGGAAAATCGGGCGCTGCGCCAGGAATTACTGCTAAAAAACAGCGACCTGCTGATGCTGGGGCAGTACAAACAGGAGAACGCGCGGTTGCGCGAGCTGCTGGGGTCGCCGCTGCGTCAGGACGAGCAGAAAATGGTGACGCAGGTTATTTCAACGGTTAACGATCCTTACAGCGATCAGGTCGTTATCGATAAAGGCAGCGTTAATGGCGTATATGAAGGTCAACCGGTCATTAGCGACAAAGGCGTCGTAGGGCAGGTTGTCGCCGTGGCGAAACTGACCAGCCGCGTGTTGCTGATTTGCGATGCGACTCATGCGCTGCCGATTCAGGTACTGCGCAATGACATCCGCGTGATTGCCGCCGGTAACGGCTGCACTGACGATCTTCAGCTTGAACATCTGCCCGCCAATACCGATATTCGCGTTGGCGATGTGCTGGTAACGTCCGGACTTGGTGGGCGTTTCCCGGAAGGGTATCCGGTGGCGGTGGTCTCCTCCGTCAAGCTGGACACTCAGCGCGCCTATACCGTCATTCAGGCACGTCCAACCGCGGGTTTGCAGCGTTTGCGCTATCTGCTGCTGTTGTGGGGAGCCGATCGTAACGGCGCCAATCCGATGACGCCGGAAGAGGTTCACCGCGTCGCCAATGAGCGCCTGATGCAGATGATGCCGCAGGTGTTGCCTTCTCCGGATGCGATGGGGCCGCCGGCGCCAGTGCCGGACCCGGCGACGGGGATTACTCAGCCATCTGCGGGCCAGACTGCGCCGGTATCAACGCAACCATCGCCTTCGGGCGCGACCACGCCGCCTGCGCGTGCGCCGGGAGGGTAATAGTGGCGAGCTATCGTAGCCAGGGGCGCTGGGTTATCTGGCTCTCGTTTCTTATTGCGCTGTTGCTGCAAATCATGCCCTGGCCGGACGACATCATTGTTTTCCGGCCAAACTGGGTTTTGCTCATCTTACTGTACTGGATTCTGGCCCTGCCGCACCGCGTAAATGTGGGGACGGGATTTGTGATGGGTGCCATACTTGATCTCATCAGCGGTTCCACACTTGGCGTGCGCGCTCTGTCGATGAGTATTGTCGCCTATCTGGTCGCTCTGAAATTCCAGCTCTTCCGTAACCTGGCGCTCTGGCAGCAGGCGCTGGTGGTAATGTTGCTTTCACTGGCCGTGGACATTATTGTTTTCTGGGCCGAGTTTTTAGTGATCAACGTCTCTTTCAGACCGGAAGTGTTCTGGAGTAGTGTAGTCAATGGCGTGCTGTGGCCCTGGCTCTTTTTGCTGATGCGTAAAGTACGCCAGCAGTTTGCTGTGCAATAAAGGTCGATATGACAACTCTGTATCTTGCTTCCGGTTCCCCGCGTCGCCAGGAATTATTGACTCAACTTGGATTTTCATTCGAGCAGGTCGTGCCTGGTATTGAAGAGCAACGGCGTGCTCAGGAAAGCGCGCAGCAGTATGTTGTTCGGCTGGCGCGCGAAAAGGCGCAGGCTGGCGTGGCGCTGGTTCCCCGTGATCTGCCGGTGTTGGGCGCGGATACGATAGTCGTGTTAAACGGCGAGGTGCTGGAAAAGCCGCGCGACGCCGCTCATGCCGCAGAAATGCTGCGTTTGCTTTCCGGAAATACGCATCAGGTGATGACTGCTGTTGCGCTTGCGGACTCGCAGCAGACGCTGGATTGTCTGGTGGTAACGGAGGTGACTTTCCGCACGCTTTCTGCGCAGGATATTACTGGCTATGTCGCCAGCGGCGAGCCTTTAGATAAAGCAGGTGCATACGGTATTCAGGGGCGGGGTGGCTGTTTTGTCAGGAAGATAAATGGCAGCTATCACGCCGTGGTCGGCTTACCGCTGGTTGAAACGTATGAGTTGTTGAGTCATTTTAACGCACTGCGTGATAAAAGGGATAAACATGACGGCTGAATTGTTGGTAAACGTAACGCCATCGGAAACGCGCGTGGCGTACATTGATGGCGGTATTCTTCAGGAAATCCATATTGAGCGTGAAGCGCGACGCGGAATCGTAGGCAATATCTACAAAGGTCGTGTAAGTCGTGTACTTCCAGGTATGCAGGCGGCTTTTGTAGATATTGGGCTGGATAAAGCCGCATTTCTTCATGCTTCCGACATTATGCCGCATACCGAATGCGTGGCAGGCGACGAGCAAAAACAGTTTACCGTGCGCGATATCTCCGAGCTGGTGCGCCAGGGACAGGATCTGATGGTGCAGGTAGTGAAAGATCCGCTCGGCACGAAAGGCGCGCGTTTGACTACGGACATCACGTTGCCCTCCCGTTACCTTGTTTTTATGCCCGGCGCGTCACACGTTGGCGTTTCCCAGCGTATCGAAAGCGAAAGTGAACGCGAGCGCCTGAAAAAGGTGGTGGCGGAATACTGCGACGAACAGGGCGGGTTTATTATCCGTACTGCGGCGGAAGGCGTGTGTGAAGAGGATCTCGCGTCTGACGCCGCCTATCTCAAGCGCGTCTGGACGAAAGTCATGGAGCGCAAAAAGCGTCCGCAAACGCGCTACCAGATGTATGGCGAACTGGCGCTGGCGCAGCGCGTGCTGCGCGATTTCGCCGATGCGCAGTTGGACCGAATTCGCGTCGACTCACGTCTGACCTATGAGTCGCTGCTGGAGTTTACCGCAGAATACATCCCGGAAATGACCAGTAAGCTGGAGCATTACAGTGGCCATCAGCCGATCTTCGATCTTTATGACGTGGAAAATGAGATCCAGCGCGCGCTGGAGCGTAAGGTTGAACTCAAGTCCGGCGGTTATCTGATTATCGACCAAACCGAAGCGATGACGACGGTAGATATCAATACCGGCGCGTTTGTTGGACACCGTAATCTCGACGACACCATTTTTAATACCAATATTGAAGCGACTCAGGCCATTGCCCGCCAGCTACGCCTGCGTAATCTGGGCGGCATTATCATTATCGATTTTATCGACATGAATAATGAAGATCATCGCCGCCGGGTGCTGCATTCGCTGGAACAGGCGTTAAGTAAGGATCGCGTGAAAACCAGTATTAACGGTTTTTCGCCGCTGGGACTGGTGGAAATGACCCGTAAACGGACTCGTGAAAGCGTGGAACATGTGCTTTGTAACGAGTGTCCAACCTGTCATGGCCGTGGGACGGTAAAAACGGTGGAAACCGTCTGCTATGAGATCATGCGTGAAATTGTACGTGTTCATCACGCTTATGACTCCGATCGCTTCCTGGTTTATGCTTCTCCTGCGGTGGCGGAAGCGCTGAAAGGCGAAGAATCACACGCGCTGGCGGAAGTCGAAATCTTTGTCGGCAAACAGGTTAAAGTTCAGGTCGAACCGCTTTATAACCAGGAGCAGTTTGACGTCGTAATGATGTAATTGAGTAGTAGCACCAGCGCATGTAGGCCGGATAAGGCGCAAGCGCCGCCATCCGGCAATATACCTTCAAGGGGTGTGAGTCGTATTTTTTGGCAGACAAGGAGAGACGCGTGAGGCGATTGCCGGGGATTTTATTGCTCACTGGAGCCGCGCTCATCGTCATTGCAGCGCTGCTGGTTAGCGGGCTGCGCCTGGCGTTGCCTCATCTTGACGCCTGGCGTCCAGCTATCCTGAATAAGATTGAGTCTGTGACCGGCGTGCCGGTGGCCGCCAGCCAACTCTCCGCAAGCTGGCAAAATTTTGGCCCTACGCTGGAAGCGCATAATATTCATGCAGCCCTGAAAGATGGCGGCGAACTGTCGATAAAACGCGTTACGCTGGCGCTGGACGTCTGGCAAAGCCTGTTGCATATGCGCTGGCAGTTTCGCGACCTGACCTTCTGGCAACTCAATTTCCGCACCAACACGCCTCTTCAAAGCAGCGACGGCGAAGGCATCGAAACCAGCCGTTTAAGCGATCTTTTCCTGCGGCAGTTCGATCATTTCGATCTGCGCGATAGCCAAATCAGTTTTCTGACGCTTTCCGGACAACGCGCGGAGCTGGCGATCCCACAGCTTACCTGGCTAAACGGCAAAGAGCGGCACCGCGCCGAAGGCGAGGTCAGCCTCTCCAGCCTGACCGGGCAGCACGGCGTGATGCAGGTGCGGATGGATTTACGCGATGACGACGGTTTGCTAAATAACGGCAGAGTCTGGTTACAGGCCGACGATATTGACGTCAAGCCGTGGCTGGGCAAATGGATGCAGGATAATGTGGCGCTCCAGACGGCGCGTTTCAGTCTGGAAGGCTGGATGACGCTCAGTAAAGGCGAAATCGCCGGAGGAGACGTCTGGCTGAAACAGGGTGGCGCAAGCTGGCTGGGCGATAACACGACGCACACGCTGTCTGTCGATAACCTGACGGCGCAGATTAGCCGCGAGCAGCCGGGCTGGCAGTTTTATATTCCGGACACACGGATTACGCTTGATGGTAAACCCTGGCCGAGCGGAGCCTTAACCGTGGCCTGGCTCCCGCAGCAGGACGTCGGCGGTGAGAATCACACACGTAGCGATGAGCTACGCATTCGCGCCAGTAATCTTGAACTGGCGGGGCTGGAAGCATTACGTCCGCTGGCGGCTAAACTGTCGCCTGTGCTGGGCGAAATATGGCAGGCTACGCAGCCGAGCGGAAAGATCGCCACACTGGCGCTGGATATTCCGCTACAGGCCACCGAAAAAACGCGTTTTCAGGCATCGTGGGAAAATCTTGCCTGGAAACAGTGGAAGCTGTTGCCCGGCGCGGAACATTTTTCCGGTACGCTGGCGGGAAGCGTAGAAGACGGGCAGATGAAGGTTGCGATGCAGCAGGCTAAGATGCCCTATGAAACCGTTTTTCGCGCGCCGCTGGAAATTGAAAACGGCGTCGCGACGCTTAGCTGGTTGAAGAATGAGAACGGCTTTCAGCTTGATGGCCGCGACATTGACGTCAAAGCAAAGGCGGTACATGCGCGCGGCGGGTTCCGCTATCTGCAACCGACGGGCGACGAACCGTGGCTGGGCATTCTGGCCGGAATCAGTACCGACGATGGATCTCAGGCGTGGCGCTATTTTCCGGAAAACCTGATGGGCAAAGCGCTGGTCGATTACCTTAGCGGCGCGATTCAGGGCGGCGAGGCGGATAACGCCACGTTGGTTTACGGTGGTAACCCGCACCTCTTTCCCTATAAGCATAACGAAGGTCAGTTTGAAGTGCTGGTGCCGCTGCGCAATGCGACGTTTGCCTTTCAACCCGACTGGCCGGCGCTAAAAAATCTCAACATTGAACTGGATTTCCTGAACGACGGTCTGTGGATGCGTTCGGATAGCGTCGATTTGGGCGGGGTGAAGGCCAGCAAACTCGCGGCGGCGATTCCGGATTATTCCAAAGAGAAACTGCTCATTGATGCCGATATTAACGGGCCGGGAAAAGCCGTTGGGCCTTATTTTGACGAGACGCCGCTAAAAGACTCGCTTGGCTCGACGCTGGCGGAGCTCCAGTTAGATGGCGATGTGAATGCTCGCTTACATCTTGATATTCCGCTGGATGGCGAACAGGTTACTGCTGAGGGCGATGTCTCGTTGCGTAACAACAGCCTGTTTATTAAGCCGCTAAACAGCACGCTCAAAAATCTGAACGGTAAATTCAGCTTTGTAAATGGCGCGCTAAAAAGCGGGCCGCTGACGGCAAACTGGTTTAATCAGCCGCTTAACCTGGATTTCAGTACGACGGAAGGGGCGAAAGCCTATCAGGTCGCCGTCAACCTGAACGGTAACTGGCAACCAACGCGTATGGGCGTCTTACCGCCGCAACTGAATGATGCCCTGAGCGGCAGCGTGACGTGGAATGGTAAAGTCGGCATCGATCTTCCGTATCACGCTGACACCACTTATCACATCGAGCTGAATGGCGATCTGAGAAATGTGAGCAGTCACTTACCTTCTCCGCTAAATAAACCCGCAGGCGAAGCCATTCCGGTGAACATTCAGGCTGACGGCAACCTGAAAAGTTTTGCGCTAACGGGGAGCGCAGGGAGTAAAAATCACTTTAACAGCCGCTGGTTATTAAATCAGAAGCTGACGTTGGATCGGGCTATCTGGACGACGGACAGCCGGACGATTCCGCCATTACCTGCTCAACAAGGCGTTGAGCTCAATCTGCCGGCGCTGGATGGCGCGCAATGGCTGGCGTTATTCCAGAAAGGCGCGGCGGATAACGTGAGCAGTTCGGCCGAGTTTCCTCAACGCGTCACGTTGCGTACTCCCGCGCTATCGCTGGGCGGCCAGCAGTGGAACAATTTGAGCGTCGTTTCAGCCCCCTCGCTGAACGGAACAAAAATTGAAGCGCAGGGGCGTGAGGTGAACGCCACACTGCTCATGCGCAACCATGCGCCGTGGCTGGCGAACATTAAGTACCTGTACTACAACCCTGGCGTCGCAAAAACGCACGCCTCGTCACCAACGCCGACATCGCCGTTGGCTTCGGCGAACACGATTAGCTTCCGCGGCTGGCCGGACTTACAGCTTCGCTGCGAAGAGTGCTGGCTGTGGGGACAAAAATATGGGCGTATTGATGGCGATTTCGCCATCAAAGGCAATACGCTGACTCTGACGAATGGCCTGATCGATACCGGATTCGCCCGTTTGAAAGCGAACGGCGAGTGGGTGAATGCGCCGGGTAATGAACGAACCTCGCTGAAAGGTAGTTTGCATGGTAGTAACCTCGACACGGCAGCCGGGTTCTTCGGCATCTCGACGCCAATCCAGAACGCGTCTTTTAACGTAGATTACGATCTGCACTGGCGAAACCCGCCCTGGCAACCTGATGAAGCCACGCTCAACGGGATTTTACGCACGCGTCTGGGTAAAGGCGAGTTTACTGATCTCAGTAGCGGTCATGCCGGACAGCTACTGCGGCTGCTCAGTTTTGATGCGTTGCTGCGTAAGCTGCGGTTTGACTTCAGAGATACCTTTAGCGAGGGTTTCTATTTCGACTCTATTCATAGTACCGCGTGGATTAAAGATGGCGTCCTGCATACTGACGATACGCTGGTGGATGGGCTGGAAGCGGATATTGCAATGAAAGGTTCTGTTGATCTGGTGCGTCGTCGTCTTGATATGGAGGCCGTTGTCGCGCCGGAAATTTCCGCCACCGTGGGCGTCGCCGCCGCGTTTGCCGTTAACCCGATTGTCGGCGCGGCGGTATTTGCCGCCAGTAAAGTGTTGGGGCCGCTATGGAGCAAGGTCTCCATTTTGCGATATCGCATTACCGGTCCGGTCGATGCGCCGCAGATCAACGAAGTTCTGCGCCAACCGATAAAAGAAAGCCAGCAATGATTTGACGGGGGCGAGGAATTGCCCCACTCTCAGTAAATAGTCATGCCGGACGGCGCTGCGTTTATCCGGTTTGTACAATCTAACAACGTAGTCCGGATAAGGCGTGAACCGCCATCCGGCAGAAATCAACGAGTAGCAAAAACGATGAGTCTGAACCTGGTAAGTGAACAATTGCTAGCGGCGAATGGCCTGAACCATCAGGATCTGTTCGCTATTTTGGGCCAACTGGCCGAACGCCGTCTTGATTATGGCGACCTCTATTTTCAGTCGAGCTATCACGAATCCTGGGTTTTAGAAGACCGCATCATTAAAGATGGTTCATATAATATCGACCAGGGCGTTGGCGTTCGCGCCATTAGCGGCGAAAAAACCGGTTTTGCTTATGCTGACCAGATAAGCCTCCTGGCGCTGGAGCAGAGTGCGCAGGCAGCGCGAACCATTGTACGCGAGAACGGCGAAGGCAAGGTAAAAACGCTCGCCGCCGTAGCGCATCAGCCGCTCTACACCACCCTTGATCCGCTGCAAAGTATGAGCCGCGAAGAGAAGCTGGATATCCTCAGACGCGTTGACAAAGTGGCGCGAGAAGCCGATAAACGCGTGCAGGAAGTTAACGCCAGCCTGACCGGCGTATATGAATTAATCCTCGTGGCGGCGACCGACGGGACGCTGGCGGCGGATGTCCGTCCACTGGTGCGGTTGTCCGTTAGCGTGCAGGTGGAAGAAGACGGTAAACGCGAGCGCGGCGCCAGCGGCGGCGGCGGTCGCTTTGGTTATGAGTATTTTCTTGCCGATCTCGACGGCGAGGTGCGCGCCGACGCGTGGGCGAAAGAAGCGGTACGCATGGCGCTGGTTAATCTCTCCGCGGTCGCTGCGCCAGCGGGGACGTTACCGGTGGTTCTGGGCGCCGGGTGGCCGGGCGTATTGCTGCACGAAGCGGTCGGTCACGGGCTGGAAGGTGATTTTAACCGTCGTGGGACGTCCGTGTTTAGCGGTCAGATCGGCGAGCAGGTTGCCTCCGCGCTTTGCACCGTAGTGGATGACGGCACAATGATGAACCGTCGCGGCTCCGTTGCTATCGATGATGAAGGTACGCCAGGCCAGTACAACGTATTGATTGAAAATGGCGTGCTGAAAGGATACATGCAGGACAAGCTGAACGCGCGCCTGATGGGCGCTGCGCCGACCGGTAACGGGCGTCGCGAATCTTATGCGCATCTGCCGATGCCGCGTATGACGAATACCTATATGTTGGCGGGGCAGTCAACGCCGCAGGAAATTATCGAATCCGTTGAGTACGGCATCTATGCGCCTAACTTTGGCGGCGGTCAGGTAGATATCACCTCCGGCAAGTTTGTGTTTTCTACCTCGGAAGCGTATCTGATTGAAAACGGCAAAGTCACGACGCCGGTGAAGGGCGCGACGTTAATTGGATCAGGCATTGAAACGATGCAACAGATCTCCATGGTCGGCAATGACCTTAAGCTGGATAACGGGGTGGGGGTTTGCGGTAAAGAGGGGCAAAGTCTGCCGGTAGGCGTAGGCCAGCCGACGCTGAAAGTCGATAACCTGACGGTTGGCGGCACCGCATAACTGTCCGCCTTATCAGGCCTGTGGTGTGTGCCGCCCAGGCCTGATAAGCGCAGCGCCACCAGGCAATGTCTGCGTCGGGTGGCATCTGACCTACAATCGTCTTCAGCAATTACCTGGTGTTTTTATTTTTCTTTCCCTCGCCCGTGCATTCCCTGAAACAGGTGTGCGACATCGACAAAATAGTCAGTTAACGCGTTAATCACTACCTGCACTTTAAGCGGCAGCTTATCTTTTTCGGTGTACAGCGCGTACACCGGACGAGGATCGGACTGATAGCGAGGCAGCAGGATCTCCAGATCGCCACGATTGATCTCATCGATCACCCACATCAGCGGCACATAGGCGATTCCGGTTCCGGCGGTCAGCCAGCGTACCAGCGTCATCGGATCGTTAGTGACGAACCGCCCCTGTGGAATCAGTCGGGTAGAAATTCCTTCCGGCGCGATAAGTTCAAACTCATTATCCGGGCGCACGCTATATTCCAGCCAGGAATGGCTACTGAGATCGGCGGGTTTTTCCGGGACGCCGTACTGAGCGAGGTACGGCTTGGCGGCGCACACAACCATCGGCATCGCGCCGAGTCGACGGGAAAATAGGCTGGAGTCTTGCAGCGCGCCCACGCGGATCACCACGTCCAGCCCGTCGGCAATTAAATCCGGGGCCGGAATTCCTGTCACCAGATTGACCGCCAGACCGGGATACTCTTTTAATAATTTTGCGGTAAGCCCGGCCAGCACATTTTGCGCCATGGTTGAAGAACAGCCGATACGCAATGTACCGATGGGCGTGTTATTAAAAGCGTAAAGCTGCTCATGAACATCCTGCACTTCATGCAACATACGCCGACAGCCCTGATAATAGATTTTTCCAGCTTCGGTGAGCCCAATGCTGCGTGTGCTGCGGTTGAGCAATTTAACCTGAAGCTCATCTTCCAGTTTCGCCACAGTCTGGCTGATGGACGATACGCTCATTTGCAGCTGTCTGGCTGCGGCGGTAAAAGAGCCAAACTCAACAACTTTGGCGAATACCGACATTCGTTTTAATCGTTCCATTATTCACTCTGGCTTAAAAGTGATTTAGATCACATAATATAGATAACAGCATAACAATTACGTTAATATACTATTATTCGAATAAGAGCTATGTCGCTCTCGCCTGGCGTCTCTTGCCCTTCTCTGCGGCGATGTAGCTTAACAATCTATCGCCTGCTCTCTCTCAGAAATCAAGGTCAACATGAGTCTGTTTCCCGTTATCGTGGTGTTTGGTCTTTCCTTCCCACCGATATTTTTCGAATTGCTTTTGTCACTGGCTATTTTTTGGCTGGTGCGTCGGATGCTTGTGCCGACGGGTATCTATGATTTTGTCTGGCATCCGGCTCTGTTCAATACCGCGCTGTATTGTTGTCTGTTTTATTTAATATCGCGCCTGTTCGTTTGAGGTTGAAGTGAAAACACTAACAAGAAAACTCTCCCGTACGGCCATTACCCTCGTACTGGTTATTCTGGCCTTTATCGCCATTTTCCGCGCCTGGGTGTATTACACCGAATCTCCCTGGACGCGCGACGCGCGTTTTAGCGCCGATGTCGTCGCTATTGCCCCGGATGTCGCGGGCCTGATTACCCATGTAAACGTGCATGATAACCAACTGGTGAAAAAGGATCAGGTTCTGTTTACCATCGATCAGCCACGCTATCAAAAAGCGCTGGCGGAAGCGGAAGCTGATGTAGCCTATTATCAGGTCCTGGCGCAGGAAAAACGCCAGGAAGCCAGTCGCCGTAATCGCCTCGGCGTACAGGCGATGTCCCGGGAAGAGATCGATCAGGCGAACAATGTCTTGCAGACTGTACTGCATCAACTGGCTAAAGCCCAGGCGACGCGCGATCTGGCTAAACTCGATCTGGAACGCACCGTCATTCGCGCGCCTGCCGACGGCTGGGTGACTAACCTCAATGTTTATGCCGGTGAATTTATTACCCGCGGTTCCACAGCCGTCGCCCTGGTGAAAAAGAACTCTTTTTACGTGCAGGCCTATATGGAAGAGACCAAGCTGGAAGGCGTGCGTCCGGGATATCGTGCCGAAATCACGCCGCTTGGCAGCAACCGGGTATTAAAAGGCACCGTCGATAGCGTGGCGGCAGGGGTAACGAATGCCAGCAGTACCAGCGATGCGAAAGGGATGGCGACGATAGACTCTAACCTCGAATGGGTGCGTCTGGCCCAGCGTGTCCCGGTGCGCATCCGGCTCGACGAGCAACAGGGGAATTTGTGGCCTGCCGGTACGACGGCAACCGTCGTGATCACCGGTAAGCAGGATCGTGACGCAAGCCAGGACTCCTTCTTCCGTAAACTGGCGCACCGGCTGCGCGAATTCGGTTAATCGTCATGGGCATTTTCTCCATTGCCAACCAGCACATTCGTTTTGCGGTAAAGCTGGCGTGCGCCATTGTGCTGGCATTATTTATCGGCTTCCATTTTCAACTGGAGACGCCGCGTTGGGCGGTGCTGACCGCCGCGATCGTGGCGGCAGGCCCGGCATTTGCCGCCGGCGGGGAACCCTATTCCGGCGCTATCCGTTATCGCGGAATGTTGCGTATTATCGGGACGTTTATTGGCTGTATCGCCGCGCTTATCATTATTATCTCTATGATCCGCGCGCCGCTATTGATGATTCTGGTGTGCTGTGTCTGGGCCGGTTTTTGTACCTGGATCTCCTCTTTAGTACGGATCGAAAACTCTTATGCGTGGGGACTGTCAGGTTATACTGCGCTGATCATTGTGATTACCATTCAGACGGAGCCGCTGCTCACGCCGCAATTTGCGCTTGAGCGCTGTAGCGAAATCGTTATCGGCATTGGCTGTGCTATTTTAGCGGATCTGCTTTTCTCGCCGCGATCGATAAAGCAGGAGGTTGATCGCGAACTGGACAGTTTACTGGTAGCGCAATATCAGCTAATGCAACTTTGTATTAAGCATGGCGACAGCGAAGAAGTCGACAACGCCTGGGGCGATCTGGTGCGACGCACGGCGGCGCTGGAGGGGATGCGAAGTAATCTGAATATGGAATCTTCGCGCTGGGTACGCGCTAACCGCCGCCTGAAAGCGTTGAATACGCTTTCGCTCACGCTGATTACGCAATCCTGTGAAACTTATCTTATTCAAAACACGCGGCCGGAACTGATTACCGATACATTCCGGGAACTGTTCGAGACGCCGGTTGAAACGGTACAGGACGTCCACAGGCAGTTAAAACGGATGCGGCGTGTCATTGTCTGGACCGGTGAGCGCGAAACGCCCGTCACGCTTTATAGCTGGGTAGGCGCTGCGACGCGCTATCTGCTGCTTAAACGCGGCGTGATCAGCAACACCAAAATCAGCGCGACGGAAGAAGAGATCCTGCAAGGCGAGCCCGTAGTTAAAGTGGAATCCGCTGAACGCCACCATGCGATGGTGAACTTCTGGCGCACCACGCTTTCCTGCATTCTGGGGACATTATTCTGGCTATGGACCGGCTGGACATCGGGTAATGGCGCGATGGTGATGATTGCCGTGGTGACCTCGCTGGCGATGCGTTTACCCAATCCGCGCATGGTCTGCATTGATTTTATTTATGGCACTCTGGCGGCGTTGCCGCTGGGATTGCTCTATTTCCTGGTGATTATTCCCAATACGCAGCAAAGTATGCTGTTGTTATGTTTGAGCCTGGCGGTATTGGGGTTCTTTATCGGCATTGAGGTCCAGAAACGGCGTCTGGGGTCGATGGGGGCGCTGGCCAGTACGATTAACATTATTGTGTTGGATAATCCGATGACGTTCCATTTCAGCCAGTTCCTCGACAGCGCGTTGGGGCAAATTGTCGGCTGTATGCTGGCGTTTATCGTCATCCTGCTGGTGCGTGATAAATCCAAAGATCGAACCGGTCGCGTGCTGCTTAATCAGTTTGTTTCCGCTGCGGTCTCGGCAATGACGACCAACGTGGTACGTCGTAAAGAAAACCGTCTGCCTGCGTTATATCAGCAACTCTTTTTGCTGATGAATAAATTCCCTGGCGATTTGCCGAAGTTTCGCCTGGCGCTAACGATGATCATTGCTCATCAACGTCTGCGCGACGCGCCGATACCGGTTAATGAGGATCTGTCAGTGTTCCACCGTCAGCTTCGTCGTACCGCAGACCATGTTATTTCCGCCGGAAGCGATGATAAACGGCGACGCTACTTTGGTCAGTTGCTGGATGAGCTGGATATCTATCAGGAGAAATTACGTATCTGGGAGGCGCCGCCGCAGGTGACGGAACCGGTTAAACGCCTGACGGGCATGTTACATAAATACCAGAACGCGCTTACCGATAGCTAACCCACAAGAACCGATGCCAAAAGCGTCGGTTTTTTTATGACTATACTTATTTGAGATACAAAAACAGCGCAAGAGTGCTCCGGGGCTAAAAGCGTTTCTGGAAGTGAAACCTCTGCATAATGATGCTTAGTAGTAAAACAGACAATTGTCTGTCGGGGATGGTGGCTGGCTATGAATGTCTATACTTTTGATTTTAGTGATATTAAAAACCAAAGCGATTTTTATCGCGAGTTTACGCAGACGTTTGGTCTTGCCAGTGAGAAAGTAAGCGATCTTGATACATTATGGGATGCGGTAATGAGCGATATCTTACCTCTACCGCTAGAGATTGAGTTCGTTCACCTGCCTGATAAACTGCGCAGGCGCTACGGGGCGCTGATTTTACTCTTTGATGAAGCGGAAGAAGAGCTGGAGGGGCGGCTACGGTTTAATGTCCGGCATTGAAAAAGCATAAAAAAGCCCCCGGCAGGCGGGGGCAAGTCGTCGGGTTAGACGACGAGGGTTTACTTATACAACTCGGCGGTGGCGTGCCAGTTATCACCTTCTTTTAATTCGATGATGCGATAGCTATTAGCGCCTGCTTTTTCAGCTTTAGCGACGATCTCCTGGCGCATATCCATTGGCGTACTGCCAATCTGCGAGACGGAAATGGTGCCCATCGGTTGCAGATTCTGCGCCTGTTCCGCGTTGACCTGGTGTACTGCGGCATTTGCGCCGAAAGAGAGCAGAGTGGCCAGGCCGAGTGATGCGATAATGTATTTCGTTTTCATGGTCTTTTATTCCTTTATAGGGTCAACCTCGCGGATTAATGGGCTTTTCTTATGCGATATCTCCGCGAAGCAATGACACGTTATATGCGATGGCAGGTGAATTTTATTTGTACAGTTCGGCAGTGGCGTGCCAGTTGCTGCCGCTACGCGCTTCGGTAATGTGGTAGGCTGTAGCGCCTTGTTCATCCGCTTTTTTGCTCAGCATGGCATTCATATCCATAGGCGATGAGCCGATAGCGCTGACTGAAACCGATCCGATTGCTTCACGATTTTGCGCTTGCTCTGCGCTGATAGGTTCTGCGGCGAAAGCGCCAAAAGAGAGAACGGACAGAATACTTAATGTTGCAACAGTGGTTTTGATTTTCATGATTTTTACCTCGTCGAATTCCTTTACTGGGGTCTTTGTTTCGTGACCCTCATCACAAAATTAAGTATACACTAATCACGCAACTAATTAATACCACGCTAATTGTTTCTGCTTTTTAAAGACATTAAAAATTTTATTTTTTATAACGTTATGGAATTAAAATTGCTGTTTTTCGCCGCTGTCATTTAAAAAATAAAAGAAAATCAATCGGTTAAAAAATTTGACATTTTGTGCGTTTTTTTGATTTGTCATTCATGTAGTGAATGTTTAAGGGCATGATTTGCCAAATGATAGCCGTACAGGAAAGCGGCGAGGGGAGAGGACAAAAAGGTGCCTCCGCCGTACGACGACGGAGGAAGTGGGACTAAAGCTCTTGTTCAAAAAGTTCCAGAATGGCTTCGTACAGATCTCTTACGGAAAAGCCGCTGGCAGGCGTAGTGAAGATAGTATCGTCGCCGGCAATCGTGCCGAGAATACCTTCTGCTTTCCCCAGTGAATCCAGCAGGCGCGCGATGAGTTGTGCCGCGCCGGGGCTGGTATGAATCACCACGACAGCGTCGTTATAGTCGATATCCAGCACCAGATTTTTCAACGGACTGGATGTTGTTGGGACGCCCAGTTCAGCCGGAAGACAGTACACCATTTCCATTTTTGCGTTACGTGTACGCACTGCGCCGAACTTAGTCAACATGCGCGAGACCTTGGACTGATTGATATTTTCAAAGCCCTGATCCTGCAACGCGAGGACGATTTCGCCCTGTGAGCTGAATTTTTCTTCTTTGAGGAGCGCTTTAAACGCTCTTACTAGTTCTTCTTGTTTAGCCGAGCTTCGCATAAGTCACCCGTAATATGGCGGTAGAAACAACATTATTGTGCATACAGATGAATTTTTATGCAAACAGTCTGCCTTGTTTAAGGCTGAAATAATGTTATGAAAGAGCGGAATTTTATCAAATTTCGTTATCAAGAAACATGCCTGTGTCACGCCTCGCAAATAAGATTAAAAGTAAATTAATTGTTATCAAAATGATGTTGTTTTGAGAGGATAGTAGAGTATATTGTCACCACCTGTAGGAACGTTGCTCTCTGGTTGCAGTCGATCCGGATTACGCAAATTAAATGCATAAAAGCCAAAATTGCGCGACTCCGCATTCTTGATGAGTGAGGATTGTAATCATTGAATTTGTGAATTAAGGTCGCCGCCGCGGAGCAATAGACACTTAGCTAATCATATAATAAGGAGTTTAGGATGAAAGTCGCAGTCCTCGGCGCTGCTGGTGGTATCGGTCAGGCGCTGGCATTACTTTTAAAAAACCAACTGCCTTCAGGTTCAGAACTCTCCCTGTACGACATCGCTCCAGTGACTCCCGGTGTGGCCGTTGATTTGAGCCACATCCCCACCGCTGTAAAAATCAAAGGTTTCTCCGGTGAAGACGCAACCCCGGCGCTTGAAGGCGCTGACGTAGTACTGATTTCTGCGGGTGTGGCGCGTAAGCCGGGTATGGACCGTTCCGACCTGTTTAACGTTAACGCCGGCATCGTGAAAAACCTGGTGCAGCAGATCGCTAAAACCTGCCCGAAAGCGTGCGTGGGCATTATCACCAACCCGGTGAACACCACCGTTGCGATTGCGGCGGAAGTGCTGAAAAAAGCAGGCGTATACGACAAAAACAAACTGTTTGGCGTTACCACGCTGGATATCATCCGCTCTAATACCTTTGTCGCAGAGCTGAAAGGTAAGCTGCCAACGGAAGTTGAAGTTCCGGTGATTGGCGGACACTCCGGCGTGACGATTCTGCCGCTGCTGTCGCAGATTCCAGGCGTAAGTTTTACCGAACAAGAAGCGGCCGAGCTGACTAAACGTATTCAGAACGCCGGTACTGAAGTCGTCGAGGCGAAAGCCGGCGGCGGATCGGCAACCCTCTCTATGGGCCAGGCTGCCGCGCGTTTCGGTCTTTCTCTGGTTCGCGCTCTGCAGGGCGAAAAAGGCGTGGTGGAATGCGCCTATGTGGAAGGCGACGGTCAGTATGCCCGTTTCTTCTCTCAGCCGCTGCTGCTGGGTAAAAACGGTGTAGAAGAGCGTAAATCCATCGGCACACTGAGCGCTTTCGAGCAACATTCGCTGGACGCTATGCTGGATACGCTGAAAAAAGATATTCAGTTGGGTGAAGATTTTATTAATAAATAAGCTGTTCCTGCCCGATGCCGGGGCTTTTGCTCCGGCTTCTTTGACTGTAAACAAGCCACGAAATCAAGTACTAAATCTGCTAAACTCCTCACGTCTTATCGGTTATTAACGAGAACGTCGTGAAAAAGATCCAAAGAACGCAAACCCGCGATCACATTACGCAAATGCTTCGCTATGAAATTCTTTCCGGCAATATAAAAGCGGGAGAAGAACTCGCGCAGGAAAGTATTGCGGAGCAGCTTGGTCTTTCACGAATGCCGGTTCGAGAAGCGCTACAGTCACTCGAACAGGAAGGTTTTTTAATCCGACTGCCCAACAGGCACATGCAGGTCGCGCATCTTGAGGCCGATCGCGTGAGTCATATTTTTCGCGTGATTGCCGCGATGGCCGCCGAAATGTTTTCGCTGATACCCAGCGAAGTAGGCGATGCCCTCCTGATACGTGCGCAAGCGCTGGCTGTCGCAGAAGACAAATCCTGCGAACTGGAGTGTCATGCGATGCTGATTTCTTATGTGAATAACCGCTATCTGGAAAAGGTGTATCAGCAGTTCCTGGACGGTTATGTCTCTTATGTTATTTTGCATCTGAAAAAAGATAATCAGGAGTCGGCGCAGCTTTTCGCTGAACTGGCTGACGTCATACGCCAGGGGCGGCGTGATGAGATTGGGCAAGTTATGCAGCGTTATTTCCTCTCTTTAGCAGAAATAATGCGTCAACATATGAAGGATTGGGAAAGTGCAGAAGCCTAAGTTAGGGAAGATTAAGCTTCTTTCAGCGAAAGAACAGGTCGCGGCAGTGCTGCGTAAAGCGATTCTTTCGAGGGAGTTAGTGGAAGGGCAGGAGATTACGTTAGAAGGCATTGCCGGAATGGTCGGCGTGTCCAGTATGCCAGTGCGCGAGGCGTTTCAGATTCTGGCGGCGGATGGGCTGATAAAAGTGCGCCCTAATAAAGGGGCGGTGGTGTTGGGCATCAATGAACAAACGATCCGCGAACACTATGAAATTCGCGCGCTGTTAGAAAGTGAGGCGGTGGCTAAAGCTTCTCGTCCTGGCACCGATATCTCGCGGATAGCCCAGGTGCATTATGCCGCTGAAAAGGCTCTCGCGGAAAATAACTCGGCGGAATACTCCGACCTGAATCAGGCATTTCATATGGAAATATGGAATGTTGCTGGCAACGAAAAAATGAAAATGTTGCTCTGTAATATGTGGAACGGCCTGTCGATGGGCCATAAGGTCACCGAAGAAGAGTATGCCGTGATTTCCATTCAGGAACATAAAAGTATTCTGCAAGCTCTTGAACTTCATGATGAAACATTGGCACGCCAGCGCATGCGCGAACACATTATTCGCTCAATGGAGAATATGCTGACCCGCTATGTTGGTGACCCTTCTGCCTGATCTTTTCGCCTGCGTGAGCATCGCAGGCGCTTCAACCAATTCTTCAATTCTATTAATCACGTCCAGTAACGATCTAACCACGATCTTGATGTAGATCCCACTCCTGCATCTTTCCTGAGAAACGATTTGACTTAGTTTTTGTATGGGAATAATTTCTCCCTGTCAACATTGGATACAATATCATATATCATTGATTGGATAATTATAAATATGGAACCCATTACCCTTACCTTATGTTTATTGGTGTTCGCTATCGTCATGTTTGTATGGGAAAAAGTGCCACTGGCCGTCACTTCCATGATTGTCTGCGTGGCCTTAGTGATCACCGGAGTTCTGAATATCAAACAGGCCTTTGCTGGCTTTATCGACACTAACGTCATCCTCTTTGTCGCGATGTTCATCGTGGGCGGCGCGTTGTTCGAGACCGGTATGGCAAACAAAGTGGGCGGCGTCATCACGCGCTTCGCGAAAACAGAAAAACAGCTGATCTTCACCATTATGGTGGTGGTGGGTTTGATGTCTGGCGTCCTCTCTAACACCGGTACCGCTGCGGTTTTGATTCCGGTGGTGATCGGCGTGGCGGCAAAATCGGGCTTCTCGCGTTCTCGTCTACTGATGCCGCTGGTTTTCGCCGCTGCGTTGGGCGGTAACCTGTCGTTAATTGGCGCGCCGGGAAATCTTATCGCGCAGTCTGCGCTACAGAATATTGGCGGCGGCTTTGGCTTTTTTGAATACGCAAAAATCGGTCTCCCGATGCTCATCTGCGGCATTCTCTACTTCCTGACTATTGGCTATCGCTTTCTGCCGAATAATGCGACCGGCGGTGAGGTGGGGAGCGTCGGGGAGCAACGTGACTACAGCCATGTTCCACAGTGGAAACAACGGCTCTCACTCGTGGTGTTGATCGCAACGATCCTCGGCATGATCTTTGAGAAGAAGATCGGTGTCAGCCTGGCCGTGACCGGTTGTATTGGCGCTCTTGTGCTGGTCGTAAGCGGCGTACTCACGGAAAAACAGGCCTATAAAGCCATTGATTCACAGACTATTTTTATCTTTGGCGGCACCCTGGCGCTGGCAAAAGCGCTGGAAATGACCGGGGCAGGCAAGCTGGTTGCGGACTATGTAATCGGCATGCTGGGGCAAAACTCCTCACCGTTCATGTTGCTGATCGCCGTTTTCGCCTTATCCGTTGTGATGACCAACTTTATGTCCAATACCGCAACGACAGCGCTATTGGTGCCGGTGAGTTTGTCCATTGCCGCAGGCATGGGGGCCGACCCGCGTGCGGTTCTGATGGCGACGGTCATTGGCGGTTCCTGCGCCTACGCAACCCCTATCGGTATGCCTGCCAACATGATGGTGCTCTCCGCGGGTGGCTATAAATTTGTCGACTACGCTAAGGCCGGTATCCCCCTGATTATCGTTTCAACCATTGTCAGCTTGATCCTGCTGCCAATCCTTTTCCCTTTTCATCCGTAATTAACGGAAGCTGTTCTGACTAAGGAGCATTTATGAGCAAAAGTGAACAGATATCCCATATGACCGACGTTATGGCCAAGTTTGTGGGATATACCGGCAAAGTTTTGCCTGATGATGTCACTGCAAAACTGGAAGATTTGCATAAGAAAGAGACCAGTAAACTGGCCGACGTCATCTTTACTACCATGATTGAGAACCAGCGTCTGGCGAAAGAGCTGGATCGGCCTTCCTGCCAGGACACCGGTGTCATTCAGTTTCTGGTGGAGTGCGGGACGAACTTTCCGCTGATTGGCGAGCTGGAAGCGTTGTTGCGTGAGGCGGTGATCAAAGCAACTGTAGATTCTCCGCTGCGCCACAACAGCGTAGAAACTTTTGATGAATACAACACCGGTAAAAACGTGGGTAAAGGCACGCCGACGGTCTTCTGGGAGATCGTTCCCAATTCCGATCAGTGCAGCATTTATACCTATATGGCAGGCGGTGGTTGTTCTCTGCCGGGGAAAGCGATGGTGCTGATGCCGGGTGCAGGCTATGAAGGTGTGACCCGCTTTGTACTGGATGTGATGACCAGCTACGGCCTCAACGCGTGTCCGCCGCTGCTGGTTGGCGTGGGCGTAGCGACCTCTGTTGAAACGGCGGCACTGCTATCGAAAAAAGCGCTGATGCGTCCGATCGGTTCGCATAACGAGAATGAGCGTGCAGCCTCGCTGGAAAAAATGCTGGAAGACGGCATTAACAAAATTGGCCTGGGGCCGCAGGGGATGTCCGGTAATACCTCCGTTATGGGCGTGAACATTGAAAACACCGCGCGTCATCCTTCTACCATCGGCGTGGCGGTAAACGTCGGCTGCTGGTCGCACCGTAAAGGGCACATCGTTTTCGATAAAGATTTGAATTACACCATTACGTCTCACAGCGGAGTGAATTTCTGATGACTAAAAAAATCCTGACTACGCCAATTAAAGATGAAGATTTAGCGGATATTAAGGCTGGCGATATTATTTATCTCAACGGTCATATTGTTACCTGCCGTGACGTAGCCCATCGCCGTTTAATTGAAGGTGGTCGCGAACTTCCGGTAGATGTTCGCGGCGGCGCTATTTTACACGCTGGCCCAATTGTCCGCCCAATTAAAGGCGAAGACGATAAGTTTGAAATGGTCTCCGTTGGACCAACCACCAGCATGCGTATGGAGAAATTCGAAAAAGAATTTATTGCGCAGACCGGCGTGAAATTAATTGTGGGTAAAGGCGGAATGGGCAAAGGCACGGAAGAGGGCTGTGCTGAACACAAAGCGCTGCACTGCGTATTCCCTGCCGGTTGTGCGGTTGTAGCCGCCGTGTGCGTGGAAGAAATTGAAGATGCCCAATGGCGCGATCTGGGGATGCCGGAAACGCTGTGGGTCTGTCGGGTTAAAGAGTTTGGCCCGCTGATTGTTTCTATTGATACCCATGGGAATAATCTGTTTGAACAGAACAAAATTATTTTTAATCAGCGTAAAGAGATCGTCGCTGATGAAATATGCCAGAACGTAAGTTTCATCAAATAAACCTGATTACGTAAATTGCACGATAATGGTGGTAATACGTTATGACGATAATAATAACCAAGGGTTCTGGCCGGGGGCGGCTCAGGGAAATCCACCCTTATTATTTCATCGTCATAAATAGCACCATTATCGTGCCTCCTGCCTGAAGGCTATTTTATGACTGATGCAGCTCTGCTATTAGGTGAAGGCTTCACCCTGATGTTCCTCGGCATGGGGTTCGTGCTGGCGTTTCTGTTCCTGCTGATTTTCGCCATTCAGGGCATGTCCGCCGTGATTACTCGCTTCTTCCCGGAACCCGTCGCCGCGCCCACACCGCGCGCCGTTCCCGTCGTGGACGACTTCACCCGCTTAAAGCCGGTGATTGCCGCCGCCATTCACCATCACCGCCTTAACGCTTAATTCCCGGAGGGATCCATGACCATTGCCATTACCGACGTCGTCCTGCGTGACGCCCACCAGTCCCTGTTCGCCACCCGCCTGCGCCTTGATGACATGCTGCCGATTGCCGCCCAGCTCGACGACGTGGGCTACGGCTCGCTGGAGTGCTGGGGCGGCGCCACCTTTGACGCCTGCATCCGCTTCCTCGGCGAAGACCCGTGGCTGCGCCTGCGCGAGCTTAAAAAGGCCATGCCCAAAACCCCGCTGCAGATGCTGCTGCGCGGCCAGAACCTGCTCGGCTACCGCCACTACGCCGATGACGTGGTCGCCCGCTTTGTCGAGCGCGCCGTCAAAAACGGCATGGACGTGTTCCGCGTGTTCGATGCCATGAACGACCCGCGCAATATGAAAGCCGCACTGCAGGCGGTGCGCAGCCACGGCGCGCACGCCCAGGGGACCCTGAGTTACACCACCAGCCCGGCACACACGCTGCAGACCTGGCTGGATTTAACCGAACAGCTGCTGGAAACCGGCGTTGACTCGATTGCCATCAAGGATATGTCCGGCATTCTCACCCCGATGGCCGCTTTTGAGCTGGTCAGCGAAATCAAAAAACGTTTTGAGGTGCGCCTGCACCTGCACTGTCACGCCACCACCGGGATGGCGGAGATGGCCCTGCTGAAGGCTATCGAGGCGGGTGCTGACGGCGTGGACACGGCGATTTCGTCCATGAGCGCCACCTACGGCCACCCGGCCACCGAGGCGCTGGTGGCGACGTTGGCAGGTACTGAGCACGACACCGGGCTGGATATCCTGAAGCTGGAGAGCATCGCCGCGTACTTCCGCGAGGTGCGCAAAAAATACCATGCCTTTGAAGGCCAGCTGAAAGGCTACGACAGCCGTATTCTGGTGGCCCAGGTGCCGGGCGGAATGCTCACTAACCTCGAAAGCCAGCTGAAGCAGCAGAACGCGGCGGACAAACTCGACCAGGTGCTGGCGGAAATCCCCCGCGTGCGCGAGGACCTCGGCTTCATCCCGCTGGTGACCCCCACCTCGCAGATTGTCGGCACCCAGGCGGTGCTCAACGTGCTGACGGGCGAACGCTACAAAACCATCGCCAAAGAGACCGCCGGCATTCTGAAAGGCGAATACGGCCACACCCCGGTGCCGGTGAACGCCGCGTTACAGGCCCGCGTGCTGGAAGGGGGCGCCCCGGTGACCTGCCGTCCGGCGGATTTACTCAAACCGGAACTGGCTGAACTGGAAGCGGACGTCAGGCGCCAGGCGCAGGAGAAGGGGATTACTCTGGCGGGAAACGCCATCGACGACGTGCTCACCGTGGCGCTGTTCCCGCAGATTGGCCTTAAATTCCTTGAGAACCGCCATAACCCGGCGGCGTTTGAGCCGGTACCGCAGGCGGAAGCCGCGCAGCCGGTGGCAAAAGCAGAGAAGCCTGCCGCCTCCGGTATCTACACCGTGGAAGTGGAAGGCAAAGCCTTTGTGGTGAAGGTCAGCGACGGCGGCGATATCAGCCAGCTTACTACGGCTGTTCCGGCGGCCTCTTCCGCACCGGTTCAGGCTGCCGCTCCCGCAGGCGCCGGCACCCCGGTCACCGCGCCGCTGGCGGGGAATATCTGGAAGGTGATTGCCGCTGAAGGCCAGACGGTGGCCGAAGGTGATGTGCTGCTGATTCTGGAAGCCATGAAAATGGAAACCGAAATCCGCGCCGCGCAGGCCGGGACGGTACGCGGTATCGCGGTGAAGTCCGGGGACGCGGTCTCTGTGGGCGACACCCTGATGACGCTGGCGTAACGGAGAACTGAAATGGAAAGTCTGAACGCCCTGCTTCAGGGCATGGGGCTGATGCACCTTGGCGCAGGCCAGGCCATCATGCTGCTGGTCAGCCTGCTGCTGCTGTGGCTGGCGATTGCGAAAAAGTTCGAACCGTTACTGCTGCTGCCGATTGGCTTCGGCGGCCTGCTCTCCAACATCCCGGAAGCGGGCATGGCGCTGACCGCGCTGGAAAGCCTGCTGGCGCACCACGACGCCGGGCAGCTGGCGGTGATTGCCGCGAAGCTGAACTGCGCGCCGGACGTGCACGCCATCAAGGAAGCGCTGGCCCTTGCTCTGCCGTCGGTGCAGAGCCAGATGGAGAACCTGGCGGTGGACATGGGCTACACGCCGGGGGTGCTGGCGCTGTTCTATAAAGTGGCGATTGGCTCCGGCGTCGCGCCGCTGGTCATCTTTATGGGCGTCGGCGCGATGACCGACTTCGGCCCGCTGCTGGCGAATCCCCGCACCCTGCTGCTGGGGGCGGCGGCGCAGTTCGGCATCTTCGCCACCGTGCTGGGGGCGCTGACGCTGAACTACTTCGGCCTGATTTCCTTCACCCTGCCGCAGGCGGCGGCGATAGGCATTATCGGCGGCGCGGACGGCCCGACGGCCATTTACCTGTCGGGCAAACTGGCGCCGGAGCTGCTGGGGGCCATCGCGGTGGCGGCGTACTCGTATATGGCGCTGGTGCCGTTAATCCAGCCGCCGATTATGCGCGCGCTGACCAGCGAGAAAGAGCGGAAAATCCGCATGGTGCAGCTGCGCACGGTGAGTAAGCGGGAGAAGATTCTGTTCCCGGTGGTGCTGTTACTACTGGTGGCGCTGCTGCTGCCGGACGCCGCGCCGCTGCTGGGGATGTTCTGCTTTGGCAATCTGATGCGTGAAAGCGGCGTGGTGGAGCGTCTGAGCGACACGGTACAGAACGGTCTGATTAATATCGTCACCATCTTCCTCGGGCTGTCGGTGGGCGCGAAGCTGGTGGCGGACAAGTTCCTGCAGCCGCAGACGCTGGGCATTCTGCTGCTGGGTGTGATTGCGTTCGGGATTGGGACGGCGGCCGGGGTACTGATGGCGAAGCTGATGAACGTGTTCAGCAGGAACAAAATCAACCCGTTAATTGGTTCGGCGGGGGTCTCGGCGGTGCCGATGGCGGCACGCGTATCGAACAAAGTGGGGCTGGAGTCGGACGCACAGAACTTCCTGCTGATGCACGCGATGGGGCCGAACGTGGCGGGTGTGATTGGCTCGGCGATAGCCGCCGGGGTGATGCTCAAGTACGTGCTGGCAATGTAATCCAATCTAATCGGGAGCAGTGATTCTGTTCCCGCAAAATGAGGACACAGTAATGAGTGAAATGGTTGCGTTTCGGCAAGGTACATCCATGCCATCCAGAGAAACCATCTTGCATTATGTTGTTGAGACGGTGAATCAGATAACTGAGCTGGAGCCAGCGCTGCATTTGCTGCCGTGGTCTGGCGTCAACTCAGCAATATATGAGCAACGTTTTGCACAGTGTTACGACGAGGGGCTTTGTGCCGCACAGACGTCGGCACCGAATGTTCCGCAGGGGATTCTGCCATCGACCGATTGGGCTCAGGGTATCGGGTTACTCTGTTTTGCCGCAGGGTATATGAGCGCAGGCGAGCGGCCATTAACACACAATCAGTTATGCGATTTCGTCAAACAGGCGGCTGTTGGTTTATCGCCGATTGAGGGGGAGGCGGCGAGCGGTTTCTCGACGGTACGTAGTATTGCATTACCCGTATTCAGGCGATTACAACGCGATGGTCACGCGTCTCGGATCCTGCTGTTACAAACGTTGCTGCATCTGGTTGCCTGGAAAAGCGCATCGCAGTATGCGCGTCAACAGGCGCAACGACTGCTCTGGATGGGCGGCATTCTGGGGGAAGGGGGGGAGCATAGCCTGCTTGCACTGGATAAGGCGCTGCGTGAAGAGGCCGTTGGGGAAAAGAGTTTCCCCGCTCTGCTGATCTTCACGAGTTTCCTGGCGCATTTTCCGGCAGGGCCAGTCTTCATTGACTAGCCGTCGAACGACGCGGGCAAAAGCCGCGTCGTTTTAGTTCGACGCCGGGTATTCCTGCACCGTCACCTGGAACGTGAGCTGCTTATCATCCCGCATTACCACGACCGGAATGACGGAGCCCGGGCGAATTTCCGCCACCTGATCCATCGTCTCCAGCGCGGACACGGCGGGTTTATTATTGACCGAAATAATCAAATCATTAACCTGAATACCGGCAAGCGCGGCGGGGCCGTTTGGCGTCACTTCATTAACGACAATGCCCTGAATCGGGTCCATGCCGCTACCCTGCTGCGCGTGCAGCGGCGCGATTTCTCGTCCGCCAATACCGATATAGCCGCGAATCACGCGACCGTCGCGGATAAGCTTATCCATAATTTTCGTGGCTAGCTGGAAGGGAATCGCAAAACCAAGGCCTTCCGGCGTTTCGCCATCGTTACTCTTATCAAAAGAGAGGGTGTTGATCCCCATCAGTTCGCCTAACGAGTTGACCAGCGCGCCGCCGGAATTACCGTGGTTAATCGAGGCGTCGGTCTGGAGAAAATTCTGTCGCCCCGTCGGGTTCAGGCCGATACGACCCGTTGCGCTGATGATCCCCTGGGTAATGGTCTGTCCCAGATTATATGGGTTGCCGATAGCCAGTACGACGTCGCCAATATGCGGTGTACGCTTTGTATTAATCGGGATGGTAGGCAGCCCGCCAGTGGCGTTGATCTTCAGCACCGCCAGGTCGGTAAGCGAATCGGAGCCCACCAGTAGCGCTTCAAAGACGCGGCCATCCTGTAGCGCGACGATAATCTGATCGGCATCGTTAATCACGTGCTTGTTGGTAATAATATAACCGCGTTGATCCATGATCACGCCGGAACCCAGCGTGCGGATCTCCAGTTGATTATGCGCGGTACTGTTCATACTGCGGTTATAGACATTGACGACGGCAGGCGCGGCGCGGCGAACCGCAAAATTATAACTGGCTGGCGTCTCATCGGTACTGTCGAATTGCGGGACGGCGATAGGATTAATTTTGCGCAAAGAAGGCATGACGGCCAACAGAATAGCGCCGACAATTAAACCTATTGCGACCGAACGTAAGAGCTTCACAAACATGATGGAGGCGTCGTTAAAAAAGGGAACGGCAGCAGCATACCATGAGTTAACCGGACATCACATCGCAGGCTGATGCCCGGTTTAAGACAGGATTAGCGCAGCAACAGATAAATGTTCTCGTTGCCGCGTACTACCTGAAGAGCAATGATGGACGGTTTTGCCGCCATCACTTTGCGCATTTCGGCGATAGAACTGATGCGATCGCGATTAACGCCGATGATAACATCATCTTTTTGCAAACCGGCCTGCGCGGCAGGACTGCTTTTTTCGACGCTATCAACCTTAACGCCTTTCGTCCCGTCTTTCAGCTGGCCGTCGCTCAACGTCGCGCCTTGCAACGCCGGGGCGATCATTTCGGCGCTGGCGGAAGAAGAGGTATTGGAATCCAGCGTGACTTCCACCTCCAGCGGCTTACCATCGCGCAGCAGGCCCAGCTTCACTTTCGTGCCCGGTTCGGTGGTGGCGATACGCGAACGCAGTTCGGCAAAGCTATTCAGCGGCTTACCGTTAAGACTGATAATCACGTCTCCGGATTTCACCCCGGCCTTCGCCGAACCTGAATTGGGTAAAACCTCGCTGACAAAAGCGCCACGCTGAACGTTCAGTTTGAATGCCTTAGCGATATCAGCGGTCATTTCAGTGCCTTTAATTCCCAGCAATCCGCGTTTGATTTCGCCGAACTGAATCAACTGCTGCGCCAGCGTCTGCGCCATATTGGAAGGAATAGCAAAGCCAATGCCGATGCTCCCGCCCCCTGGCGCGAGGATCGCGGTATTAATCCCGATCAGCTCGCCGTTCAGGTTAAGCAGCGCGCCGCCGGAGTTGCCGCGGTTAATAGAGGCATCGGTTTGAATAAAGTTCTCAAGCCCTTCCAGATTAAGCCCGCTGCGTCCCAGCGCTGAAATAATCCCGGAGGTGGCGGTTTGCCCAAGGCCAAACGGATTACCGACTGCCACGGCGAAATCGCCGACGCGGAGTTTGTCGGAATCGGCGATGGCAATTTGCGTTAACTTGCTGGGATTCTGAATTTGTAACAGAGCGATATCGCTCTGGTCGTCGCCGCCGATCAGCTTCGCGTCGAATTCGCGTCCGTCATTCAGTTGAATGCTGATCTTCTGTGCCTGATTAATCACATGATTATTGGTTAATACATAGCCTTTCGCGGCATCGATAATCACCCCCGAACCGAGTCCTTCAAACGGCTGGGACGGCTGGTCTGGCAGATCCTCGCCAAAGAATTTTTTAAACTCCTCCGGCACTTTTTGGCTCTGGGCGGCGGTTCCCTCGACTTTTACGCTGACGACAGCAGGCAGCACTTTCTCCAGCATAGGGGCAAGGCTTGGCAGCGTCGCCTGGCCTGGCACCTGGCCTGGTATCGATGCAAGGGCTGGAAACGGCGCCGAAAGAGTTAACCCGACACTTAACGCTAATGCACTTAACAGCTGGGTGTGTTTTTTCATGGATGCTGCTCTCGTACCTTGAATGAACGGATAGACAATTCAAAACAGATTGATGTTATTGAATTTTCAGCCTGGTAACAATGATAATAGCTGGGACAGGAAAGATAGAGAGAGGGCGCAAGCGATGCGCCCGATAAATTTCTTAACGGCGTGCGATTAATCGCGCTTTGCGCCGCTACGTAACAGGCCAGACGCGCCTTCAGAATAATCACGTGGCATTTGCACCGGCGCCTGATCGTTGCTCGCCTCAGACTCCGCCAGACGGTTACGGAACGGATTCGACTCCGCAGACATTTCCGGCAGCAGGCTGCTGGAGCTTTTCGCCATATGCTGATATAGCTGGCGATAATCATGCGCCATGGTATCCAGCAGTTCCGCGCTGCGGGCAAAGTGGCTAACCAGCTCTTCACGGTACTCTTCCAGCTCAGCTTTGTTTTTTTCCAGTTCGTACTGCAATGCCTGCTGTTGACGTAACTTACGATTACCAAAACGCATGGCCACGGCACCAATGATGATACCGACGACTAATCCAATTAGCGCATATTCCCAGGTCATGAACATCTCCCGTTGTCTTATGTTTCCGTAGGGTGTTGGCTCCAGGCTCCATGCCCGCGCCTGATTATGCCACTATAACCGCTAATTCCGTAGAAGTGGAATCCCGACAGCATATCGCGTAGTGTAGAACGGCCTTTTTTTCGTCAGCCGTGAACGACGGCACATCGATTTTCAAGGAATAACAATAACATTATGCAAAGCCTTTCCCCTACATCGCGTTATCTCCAGGCACTCAACGAAGGCACCCATCAGCCTGACGACGTACAGAAAGAGGCGGTCGACCGTCTGGAAACCCTTTATCAGGCGCTCACCGCGAAAAAATCGTCGGCTACGCCACCCGGCGGACTGATAGCGCGACTGGGGAAATTATTAGGCAAAAACGAACCGGACGCGCAAATACCGGTTCGCGGGCTGTATATGTGGGGGGGCGTGGGGCGCGGCAAAACCTGGCTCATGGATCTCTTCTACCACAGCCTGCCGGGCGAGCGAAAACTACGTCTGCATTTTCATCGGTTTATGCTGCGCGTGCATGAAGAACTTACCGCGTTACAGGGACAGATCGATCCGTTAGACATTATTGCCGATCGGTTTAAAACCGAGACGGACGTACTGTGTTTCGATGAGTTTTTCGTCACCGATATTACCGACGCCATGCTGCTGGGCGGTTTAATGAAAGCGCTGTTTGCACGCGGCATTACGCTGGTCGCGACCTCCAATATTCCGCCGGATGAACTCTACCGCAACGGTTTGCAACGCGCCCGCTTCCTGCCAGCTATCGATGCCATTAAACAGCACTGCGACATTATGAATGTGGACGCCGGCGTCGATTACCGACTGCGGACGCTGACGCAGGCCCATTTATGGCTAACGCCGCTTAATGATGAAACCCGGCGGCAAATGGATAAACTGTGGCTGGCGTTAGCGGGGGCCGCGCGCGAGCACGCTCCGACGCTGGAAATCAATCATCGCCCTTTATCCACCCTGGGCGTTGAAAACCAAACGCTAGCGGTCTCTTTCGCTACGCTGTGCGTCGAGGCCCGCAGCCAGCATGATTACATTGCGCTCTCAAGGTTATTTCACACGGTTCTGCTGTTTGACGTGCCGGTCATGACGCCGCTGATGGAGAACGAAGCGCGCCGCTTTATTGCGCTGGTGGATGAGTTTTACGAGCGCCACGTTAAGCTGGTGGTCAGCGCCGCCGCGCCGTTATATGAGATTTATCAGGGGGAGCGACTCAAGTTTGAATTTCAGCGCTGTCTGTCGCGCCTGCAAGAGATGCAGAGTGCGGAGTATCTCAAGCGGGAGCATATGCCGTAAGCCGGACAAGCGCAGCGCCCCGGCATTGTGCGGTATCATATCTGTGCAACCTCCCCTACCGGAGGGTGAACCAGGCCTGAACAAAACCCGCGGCAAATCGCAAAAAGGGGTCGATCTTTGACCTGGACTTCTCTATAATCCTGCGACCCCACGTTACAAGAGAGTTTTTTCCCAAACTTTCTCTGTGCCGGCCAAACATATCCGAGGGGGTAGGTTTACCGGACTTTGTCGTGTGAACCTCAACTATTTAAAACGTTTGGGTGTTCACCAACGTGTAACTTATTTATTTGGGTAAGCTTTTAATGAAAACTTTTACAGCTAAACCAGAAACCGTAAAACGCGACTGGTATGTTGTTGACGCGACCGGTAAAACTCTGGGCCGTCTGGCTACTGAACTGGCTCGTCGCCTGCGCGGTAAGCACAAAGCGGAATACACTCCGCACGTAGATACCGGTGATTACATCATCGTTCTGAACGCTGACAAAGTTGCTGTAACCGGCAACAAGCGTACTGACAAAGTGTACTATCACCACACCGGCCACATCGGTGGTATCAAACAAGCGACCTTTGAAGAGATGATTGCCCGCCGTCCTGAGCGTGTGATTGAAATCGCGGTTAAAGGCATGCTGCCAAAAGGCCCGCTGGGTCGTGCTATGTTCCGTAAACTGAAAGTTTACGCGGGCAACGAGCACAACCACGCGGCACAGCAACCGCAAGTTCTTGACATCTAATCGGGATTATAGGCAATGGCTGAAAATCAATACTACGGCACTGGTCGCCGCAAAAGTTCCGCAGCTCGCGTGTTCATCAAACCGGGCAACGGTAAAATCGTTATCAACCAACGTTCTCTGGAACAGTACTTCGGTCGTGAAACTGCCCGCATGGTAGTTCGTCAGCCGCTGGAACTGGTCGACATGGTTGAGAAACTGGATCTGTACATCACTGTTAAAGGTGGTGGTATCTCTGGTCAGGCTGGTGCGATCCGTCACGGTATCACCCGCGCTCTGATGGAGTACGACGAGTCCCTGCGTGGCGAACTGCGTAAAGCTGGCTTCGTTACTCGTGACGCTCGTCAGGTTGAACGTAAGAAAGTCGGCCTGCGTAAAGCACGTCGTCGTCCGCAGTTCTCCAAACGTTAATGGGTTTCTGCTTCGGCAGACAACTGTTAGCGAAAAAACCCGCTTCGGCGGGTTTTTTTATGGCTAAAGTCCGAATCCAGTCTCTTTTCCTCCCTATCTTTAGCATTATTCTCATCTTATTCATTTTTCATGTACGCTCAGAGAAAAGGAAGTCACAGTGGGATTTTTTAACGCATTGTTTACTAAGAAAGAGTCGTTAATGCTGTCGAATAAATGGGAATTCTTTATAACAACGGTGGATGACCATGTTACGGGGATACGTGTGGATATCGGCGCCATCCAGGATGAAAAATTTGATCGCCTTATCCATACCGGGTTCTTACGTGTTCATTACACCAACTGTTATGAAAATGGTTTGCCGCAGCCCGATGAAACACAGCGTTTAAATCGTATAGAGGACTGGCTTGATGAAAAGGGGAAGACGTTTCCGATCTGGCTGGTGGGTGTGGTTACCCAACAAGGCTGGCGCGATTTTGTGTTCATGTCGGAAGAGGATCTTAACTGGGAAAAGACGCTGGATAAATTGCTCGCTGGTGGCCCGGAAATCTCTTTTAGTTATAGAGAGAGTCACAATGATAAAGGAAACTTTTACCGCCAGTTCTTGTATCCAACCCGATACGACTGGAACTGGATACACGATTCCCGTGTGTGCCGGGGATTACAGGAACAAGGTGATGATCTGACGCTTCCGCGCGCTATTGATTATTATGCGACATTGCCTACAGAGGTCGCAGCGCGCGACCTGGCGCAAGATATTGCTGCATTACCGTATGGCATAACGCTGGTCAGTATTCGAATGAATGACCCGCAACAGGGGTTTATGGCGTCTTTTATCAGCACCGATGCTCCGCAACAATGGCATATGACAGAAATCACTTGCCAGCTTACCGATCTGGCTGAAAAACATGGCGGCAGTTTTGATGGCTGGGGCGCACCGGTAGTACAGGCATAACAGGCGAAAGACAATATCTCAGGTGGGGCGAGCATTTCAGACCAGGAATATCTCTTTTTCCTCATTTCCAGAATCGACTCACCACAAAGGTCACAAAATCTGGTAAACTATCATCCAATTTTCTGCCCAAATAGCGGGGAATGTTCATTTTTTGTCTCGTTTCTGAGCAATGATGGCTTTTTTCGCCCTGGGTGACATAACATCTGGCTGGTCACATTGTGGCTGGTAGCAGTAAAAATTCTGAATATACCTGGAGGTTTTCATGGCTGTCGCTGCCAACAAACGTTCGGTAATGACGCTGTTTTCTGGTCCTACTGACATCTATAGCCATCAGGTCCGCATTGTGTTGGCTGAAAAGGGTGTTAGTTTTGAGATCGAACATGTGGAAAAGGACAATCCACCTCAGGATCTGATTGACCTCAATCCGAATCAAAGCGTTCCGACACTGGTGGATCGTGAGCTGACCCTGTGGGAATCTCGCATCATTATGGAATATCTGGATGAGCGTTTCCCTCATCCGCCGCTGATGCCGGTTTATCCGGTCGCGCGCGGTGAAAGCCGTCTGTACATGCACCGTATTGAAAAAGACTGGTATACGCTGATGAACGTCATCGTAAACGGGTCTGCTTCCGAGGCCGACTCTGCGCGTAAACAACTGCGTGAAGAGCTGCTGGCGATTGCGCCGGTATTTGGTCAGAAACCGTATTTCCTGAGCGACGAATTCAGCCTGGTTGATTGCTACCTGGCGCCTCTCCTGTGGCGTTTACCGCAGTTGGGTATTGAATTCAGCGGTGCAGGGGCGAAAGAGCTGAAAGGCTATATGACCCGCGTCTTTGAGCGTGATTCTTTCCTGGCTTCTTTAACCGAAGCTGAACGTGAAATGCGCCTCGGTCGGGGTTAACCTGTATGGATTTGTCACAGTTGACGCCGCGTCGTCCTTATCTGTTGCGTGCTTTCTACGAGTGGTTGCTGGATAACCAGTTGACCCCGCATCTGGTGGTGGATGTGATGCTGCCTGGCGTGCATGTCCCTATGGAATATGCGCGCGATGGGCAAATCGTCCTCAATATTGCGCCGCGAGCGGTAGGTAATCTGGAGCTGTCTAATGATGAAGTGCGTTTTAATGCGCGCTTCGGCGGCGTTCCCCGTCAGGTTTCTGTGCCTTTGGCTGCGGTGCTGGCGATTTACGCCCGTGAAAACGGCGCAGGCACCATGTTTGAGCCTGAAGCCGCCTATGATGAAGACGTTGTCAGCTTAAATGATGATGACAATACCGCAGGCGCGGAAAGCGAGACCGTGATGTCCGTCATTGATGGCGATAAGCCCGACCACGATGACGACAGTAGTCCTGATGACGAGCCGCCTCCGCCGCGTGGCGGACGTCCGGCGCTGCGCGTAGTAAAATAATCAACAGGCCCTGAAGGGCCTGTTTTGTTTGGTCTCCTCGCGGGTTCACCCTGCTTTTGAAGCTGTGTTACGATAAGCTTGCTATTATTTGCCACCGACCACTCATGAATGGACGTTATGAACGCATTTGATTCGCAAGCAGAAGATTCACCGACATCCCTCGGGCGTAGTTTGCGCCGCCGCCCGCTGGCGCGTAAAAAACTGTCTGAAATGGTTGAGGAAGAGCTGGAGCAGATGATCCGCCGTCATGAGTTTGGCGAGGGAGAACAGCTACCGTCTGAACGTGAATTAATGGCCTTCTTCAATGTGGGACGTCCCTCTGTGCGTGAAGCGTTAGCTGCGCTGAAGCGTAAAGGTCTGGTGCAAATCAATAACGGCGAACGCGCCCGCGTCTCGCGCCCCTCTGCTGATACCATCATCAGCGAACTGTCGGGTATGGCGAAAGATTTTCTTACTCATCCTGGCGGCATCGCTCACTTTGAACAGCTACGGCTTTTCTTTGAATCCAGCCTGGTACGCTATGCGGCGGAACATGCCACCGACGAGCAGATCGCGTTGTTAACGAAAGCGCTGGAAATTAATAGCCAGTCGCTGGATGACAACGCGCTGTTTATTCGTTCGGATGTCGAGTTTCACCGGGTGCTGGCTGAAATTCCCGGCAATCCGATCTTTATGGCTATTCATGTTGCTCTGCTGGACTGGCTAATCGCCGCCCGCCCAAGCGTTCCCGATCGTGAGCTGCATGAACATAATAACGTGAGTTATCAACAGCATATTGTGATTGTTGATGCCATTCGCCAGCGAGATCCCGATAAAGCGGATCGCGCTCTGCAAACCCACCTCAATAGCGTTTCCGCTACCTGGCACGCGCTCGGTAAAAAAAGTCAAAAAATGCGGTAGCGATCGCGCCTCCGATCCCAGTTTAGTGAAGCAGATCGCACTATAAGCGTTCTGTATTATTTGCTGCTTATTTGATCTGGTATAACAGGTATAAAGGTAGGTAGTTAATATATTCATCATCCGTAGAGGTAGGTATGGCAAAAGCATTGCAAGGCGTAATGGCGGCGTTGTTGACCCCATTTGATCATCAGCAGCAACTGGATAGCGAAAGCCTGCGCCGTCTGGTGCGTTTTAACATCGGGCAGGGTATCGATGGGCTGTACGTTGGCGGTTCCACCGGGGAAGCATTCGTACAGAGCCTTGCTGAAAGAGAGCAGGTACTGGAGATTGTCGCCGAAGAGGCGAAGGGAAAAATCACGCTGATCGCCCATGTCGGGACGGTAAGCACCGCAGAAAGCCAGCAGCTTGCCAGCGCCGCAAAGCGTTACGGTTTTGATGCGGTCTCTGCGGTGACGCCTTTTTATTACCCTTTCAGTTTTGAAGAGCACTGTGACCATTATCGGGCAATCATTGATTCCGCAGATGGATTGCCGATGGTGGTATACAACATTCCGGCGTTAAGCGGCGTAAAACTTACCCTCGATCAGATCAATACGCTGGTGACATTACCGGGCGTGAGCGCGCTGAAGCAAACCTCCGGCGATCTCTTCCAGATGGAGCAGATCCGCCGCGCGCATCCGGATCTGGTGCTGTACAACGGTTATGACGAAATCTTCGCTTCCGGCCTGCTGGCGGGCGCGGACGGCGGTATCGGCAGCACATACAACATTATGGGCTGGCGTTACCAGGGGATTATGCAGGCATTACGTGAGGGCGATGTGGCGAAAGCGCAGCGTCTGCAAACCGAGTGCAATAAGGTTATTGATTTACTGATTAAAACCGGCGTATTCCGCGGCCTGAAAACGGTCCTGCATTATATGGACGTGCTATCGGTGCCGCTGTGTCGTAAACCGTTTGCGCCTGTTGATGAAAAATACCTGCCGGCGCTCAAGGCGCTGGCTCAACAACTGATGGAAGAAAAGGCGTAACAGCATAATGCCGGGGGCGCTACGCTTGCCCGGCCTACAACAGTGTGAACAGTAGGCCGGATAAGGCGGAGCCGCCATTCGGCATAACGACAACAAAAATCGTCGGGAGAGTAAAATGAGTACTTCTACCCAGAACATCCCGTGGTATCGCCATCTCAACCGGGCGCAGTGGCGGGCATTTTCCGCTGCCTGGCTGGGATATCTGCTTGATGGTTTTGATTTTGTGTTAATTGCTCTTGTACTGACTGAGGTACAAAGCGAATTTGGGCTGACGACGGTACAGGCGGCAAGCCTGATTTCTGCGGCTTTTATCTCTCGCTGGTTCGGCGGGTTATTACTGGGCGCGATGGGCGATCGCTATGGGCGTCGTCTGGCGATGGTCAGCAGCATCATTCTGTTTTCGGTGGGAACCCTGGCCTGCGGGTTTGCGCCCGGTTACACCACCATGTTCATCGCCCGACTGGTGATTGGTATGGGCATGGCGGGCGAATATGGTTCCAGCGCGACCTATGTGATTGAAAGCTGGCCAAAACATTTACGCAATAAGGCCAGTGGTTTTCTGATTTCCGGCTTCTCCGTCGGCGCGGTCGTTGCCGCGCAGGTGTACAGCCTGGTGGTGCCTGTCTGGGGCTGGCGCGCGCTGTTTTTCATTGGCATTTTGCCAATTATCTTCGCCCTCTGGCTGCGGAAAAACATTCCGGAAGCGGAAGACTGGAAAGAAAAACACGCGGGTAAAGCGCCGGTACGTACGATGGTCGACATTCTTTATCGGGGCGAACATCGCATCATCAACATTTTAATGACTTTCGTCGCCGCCGCTGCGCTGTGGTTCTGTTTTGCCGGTAACCTACAAAATGCTGCGATTGTGGCGGGGCTGGGACTACTGTGCGCGGTTATCTTTATCAGCTTTATGGTGCAGAGCAGCGGTAAACGCTGGCCCACTGGCGTCATGCTGATGCTGGTGGTACTGTTTGCTTTCCTCTATTCCTGGCCGATTCAGGCGCTATTACCCACTTATCTGAAAACCGAGCTGGCCTACGATCCGCATACGGTGGCGAATGTCCTGTTCTTTAGCGGATTTGGCGCGGCGGTTGGTTGCTGCGTAGGCGGTTTTCTTGGCGACTGGCTGGGAACGCGTAAAGCATATGTCTGTAGCCTGCTGGCCTCGCAAATCCTCATTATTCCGGTCTTTGCGATTGGCGGCACAAACGTCTGGGTTCTGGGTCTGCTACTGTTTTTCCAACAGATGTTGGGGCAGGGGATTGCCGGGATTCTACCGAAACTGATCGGCGGTTACTTCGATACCGATCAGCGCGCGGCGGGGCTGGGCTTTACTTATAACGTCGGCGCGCTCGGCGGCGCGCTGGCGCCGATCCTGGGAGCGCTGATCGCTCAACGTCTGGATTTGGGCACTGCGCTGGCATCGCTCTCTTTCAGCCTGACGTTTGTCGTGATCCTGCTTATTGGGCTTGATATGCCGTCTCGCGTACAGCGTTGGCTACGTCCGGAAGCGTTACGCACCCACGATGCTATTGACGACAAACCGTTCAGCGGAGCCGTACCGCTTGGCAGTGGTAAAGGTGCCTTTGTAAAAACGAAAAGTTAATCCGCTTGCCCGGTTTTCAACCGGGCAATATTTGTAAGGGAGTAGTATGTCGTTACTTGAACAACTGGATAAAAATATTGCCGCTTCTGGCGGCCTGATTGTCTCCTGCCAGCCCGTTCCGGGCAGTCCGCTGGATAAGCCGGAGATTGTAGCGGCAATGGCGTTGGCGGCGGAACAGGCGGGCGCGGTTGCGGTGCGTATTGAAGGCATAGACAACCTGCGTATGACCCGCTCGCTCGTTTCGGTACCCATTATCGGCATTATCAAACGCGATCTGGACGACTCTCCAGTGCGCATTACCCCTTTTCTCGACGATGTAGATGCGCTGGCGCAGGCCGGCGCAGCTATTATCGCCGTTGATGGAACCGCTCGGCAACGGCCGGTAGCCGTTGAGGCGTTGTTGGCGCGCATTCATCACCACCATCTACTGGCGATGGCCGACTGCTCATCCGTGGACGATGGCCTCGCCTGCCAACGGTTGGGCGCGGACATTATCGGCACGACAATGTCCGGCTACACCACCCCCGATACGCCGGAGGAACCCGATCTGCCCTTAGTCAAAGCGTTGCATGACGCCGGATGCCGGGTAATAGCCGAAGGGCGCTATAACTCGCCAGCACTGGCGGCGGAGGCGATCCGTTATGGCGCATGGGCGGTGACGGTGGGGTCCGCCATTACCCGTCTGGAACATATCTGTGGATGGTATAACGACGCATTAAAAAAGGCGGCGTCATGACTACGTTAGCAATCGATATTGGCGGTACTAAACTTGCCGCCGCGCTCATCGACAACAACTTGCGCATTAGCCAGCGTCGCGAGCTGCCGACCCCCGCGAGCAAAACGCCGGATGCGTTACGTGAAGCATTAAAGGCGCTGGTTGAACCACTACGGGCAGAGGCGCGTCAGGTAGCGATAGCTTCTACCGGGATCATTCAGGAAGGGATGCTGCTGGCGCTAAACCCCCATAATCTGGGCGGCTTGCTACACTTTCCGTTAGTACAAACACTGGAAACGATCGCTGGCCTGCCGACGCTGGCGGTGAACGACGCGCAGGCGGCGGCCTGGGCGGAGTATCACGCGCTCCCTGATGATATCCGCGATATGGTATTTATCACCGTTTCAACCGGCGTTGGCGGCGGCGTTGTCTGTGACGGCAAGCTCCTTACCGGAAAAGGCGGTCTGGCCGGGCACCTGGGACACACCCTGGCGGACCCACACGGGCCCGTATGCGGTTGTGGACGCGTTGGCTGCGTAGAGGCCATCGCCTCCGGACGAGGGATGGCCGCGGCGGCGCGGGACGATCTGGCGGGATGCGACGCCAAAACCCTATTTATTCGCGCTGGCGAAGGTCATCAGCAGGCGCGACATCTGGTAAGCCAATCCGCGCAGGTAATAGCGCGAATGATCGCCGATGTGAAAGCGATTACCGACTGCCAGTGTGTGGTCATTGGCGGCAGCGTAGGGTTAGCTGAGGGATACCTGGAGCAGGTTCGCGCGTTTTTGATGCAAGAGCCTGCGCCTTATCACGTGGCGCTGAGCGCCGCTCGCTATCGGCATGACGCAGGATTATTAGGCGCTGCTTTGTTAGCTCAAGGAGACACATTATGATGATGGGGGAAGTACAGTCGTTGCCTTCTTGCGGGTTGCATCCGCGACTGCTGGATGCCTTGACTCTCGCGCTGGCGGCAAGGCCGCAGGAGAAAGCGCCGGGGCGCTATGAATTGCAGGGCGACAATATCTTTATGAATGTAATGCAGTTAACGACGCAAATGCCGGCCGAGAAGAAAGCGGAATTGCATGAACAATACATTGATATTCAGCTACTACTAACCGGCGTCGAGCGTATTGCGTTTGGGATGTCCGGTGCCGCTCGCCAGTGCGAGGAGATGCACGTTGAAGAGGATTACCAGCTTTGTAGTCAAATTGCCGACGAGCAGACTATTACGCTGCAAGCGGGGATGTTTGCTGTGTTTATGCCGGGAGAACCGCATAAACCGGGATGTGCAGTGGGTGAGCCGGATGACATCAAGAAAGTGGTAGTGAAAGTACGCGCCAGTTTGCTGGCGGCCTAAATCTCTTGCCGGAGCAGTCTTCCGAACGCAGCCCCCTTACGGGGCTGCGTGGTGAATGTGCCGGAGAGCGCGGGTATGACGGGTTAACGCTTAAACGTCACGGCTTCCGGCTGGGTCAGGTGCAGCGTCGTCTGGCTCGGCACCGTCTCGGCAATTACCCGCCCGTGGCGAATCGAGTAACGGGCAGGCGTCTGGCGACGTACCGCATCGAATCCATTCTCAGCGGGTAAGATAACCAGATTCGCGGCATGGCCGACACTCAGACCGTAGTCCTGTAAATGCAGGGTTTTTGCGCTGTGGGTAGTGATCAGATTTAACCCGTCGTTGATTTGCCCATACCCCATCAACTGGCAAACGTGTAACCCCATATGCAACACCTGCAGCATATTTGCTGTGCCTAATGGATACCACGGGTCGAAGACGTCATCATGGCCAAAGCAGACGTTGATCCCCGCTTCCAGCATCTCTTTCACCCGCGTGACGCCACGACGTTTCGGGTAAGTGTCAAACCGCCCTTGCAGATGAATATTCACCAGCGGGTTGGCGACGAAGTTAATCCCCGACATTTTCAACAGGCGGAACAGGCGTGACGCATACGCGCCGTTGTACGAGTGCATAGCCGTGGTGTGGCTGGCGGTCACGCGCGCCCCCATGCCATCACGATGCGCCAGCGCCGCGACCGTTTCGACAAAGCGAGACTGCTCGTCATCAATTTCGTCGCAGTGCACATCGATCAAGCGATCGTATTTCTGCGCCAGTGCAAAGATTTTGTGCAGCGATTCAACGCCATATTCCCGCGTGAACTCAAAGTGCGGAATGGCACCAATAACGTCAGCGCCCAAACGCACGGCTTCCTCTAACAGCGCTTCACCGTTGGGATAAGACAGAATACCTTCTTGCGGAAAGGCGACGATTTGCAGATCTACCCACGGCGCAACCTCTTGCTTCACTTCCAGCATGGCTTTCAGCGCGGTGAGCGTAGGATCTGAAACGTCAACGTGAGTACGAACGTACTGGATGCCGTTAGCCATCTGCCATTTCAGGGTCTGCATCGCGCGCGCTTTCACATCTTCATGCGTGAGCATTGCTTTACGTTCTGCCCAGCGCTCAATCCCTTCAAACAGTGTGCCGGACTGGTTCCAGCTCGGTTCACCCGCCGTTTGCGTGGTATCCAGGTGGATATGTGGCTCAACAAACGGTGGAATAGCCAGACCGCCTTCGGCATCAAGCACTTCGCCCTGCGGTAACGATGCGGCTTCCTGAGGCTCAATCCGGCTAAAGCGCCCGTTTTCAATCGTAATCTGCCATAATCCTTCGTGTCCCTGCAGACGCGCCTGACGAATGGTGATGTTATTGTTCTGCATGGCTGACCTCTGGTGATTTAGCAAGGCTGCGGTTGAAAAGTGGATTCAGCAGGATATAGCTGAAGACGCCGCCGAGTACGGCGTTGACGGGCACAATACCAGGAACATAATGTCCGGCGGCGATGCCCAGCGCGACGGAAAGAATAGCAATCCAGTTAACGGGAATAAAGCGCACGGTGTTGAAGTCGGCATAGCGGCGGCGGTTCACCAGATAGTCGGCAATAATCACTCCGCCAATCGGTGGGATGGCAGATGACAGGAACGTCAGCCAGCCGACAAAATTATTGTAAAGCCACAGCGCGCACACGGTACCGATAATCCCGTTCACCACCGACAGCGTACGGCTGGAAAGACCGGTAATATTGGCGAAGCCCAGACCCGATGCGTACAGCGCGTTATCGTTGGTGGTCCAGATATTCAGGCCAAGCACCACAATCGCGGGCAGCAGCAGCCCCTGCGCTATCATCACGTCAGAGATATCCGCCTGACCGACGGCGGCAGCGCCTGCCGCGCCAAAGATAAACATCAGCGAGTTGCCGAGGAAAAAAGCGACCATCGCAATCAGTACGGCGCTTTTGGCATGACGCCCGAAGCGGACGAAGTCGGCGGTCAATGTACCGGCGCTGACAAACGAGCCCACCACCAGCGCCAGCGCGCTGGAAAAATCCAGCGGCGTCTGCGGCACTATCGTTTTTAAATGCTCCAGCCCACCCACGCCGCTGATCGCCAGCCAGACGGAGTAGCTGCCCAGTATAACGATCGCGGGTACGGCAATGATAGACAAAATGGTCAACGCCGAGATGCCGAAAAAAATGGTCAGGGTCATCAGCAGACCCGAAACGGCAATCAGAATATTGGCATCAATGCCCGTCGCTTTACTGACCGGAATAGCGAACATCGCTACGCCAACGCCAAACCAGCCCACTTGAGTACCGCCTAGCAGTAGCGAGGGAAGCCATGAGCCTTTAACGCCAAAGGAGTAACGTGCAAGGAGGTGGGTGGAGAGTCCGGTTTTTGCGCCGATGTAGCCAAGAAATGCAGTGTAGATACCGAGGAGGAGATTACCGAAGAAAACTGCGAGGAAGAAATCATTATAAGAAAGACCGGTGCCGAGTGTCCCTCCGGTCCACATACTGGCGGAAAAAAACGTTAAACCCAACATGACAAACGTCAGTGGAATCACGCCCTTCCGTGCCGCCAGAGGGACGGGGCCCTGGCTATAATTGTTGTCCTGCGACACAACGCCTCCATGAATTTTGCCCAAAAAATCCGCCGCATAATATACAGTTCTCAGAATAAAGCAAACGTTTTCGTATGATATTTTTTTGATAATTATTCATGGCATTAATGGTTCGCTAGTTTTTCTCCGTTGTCAGTGAACCACCGCGTGTGAGTTGAGTTTCTAGCATGGTTTGCGAACGAATAAGTTCGTCTGTGAGTAATTTTTCGTCGGGCAACTGCACTTTGTACTCGCTCGCCATGATGGTGTTTGGCAGGCCAGTCAGCGCGTAATGCGCTTCCCCCGCGCCTTTCCCTGCGCACAAAACCAAGCCGACTGGCGGGTTTTCTCCGGGCATTGTCCAGTGCTCTTTGGCATAGTTCAGGTACATATTCATCTGCCCGGCATCCGCATAACCGAATTTGCCTACCTTCAGGTCAACGAGCAACAGGCAGCGCAAGCGACGATGGAAGAACAGCAGGTCGACGCGGAACCAGCTATCGTCTATGCGTAGTCGGCGTTGGCGGCCAACAAAAGCAAAATCGTCACCGAGCTCCAGCATAAAGTCCATCAGGTGGCTGAGCAGCGCGTCTTCGAGATCTGATTCGGAATATTCGTCCTTCAGGTTAAGAAATTCCAGAATGAACGGGTCGCGTATGGCTTGCTCCGGCAAAACGTTTGGCTCGGCGGGTGCAGGCTGCTGCAACATGGCGGATTTGTCGTGGGACAGTAGCGTTCGTTCGTAAAATTGAGTGGCGATTTGCCTGTCGAGCTGCCGTACGGACCAGCCGTTACGTAGCGTCTCTTTCTCGTAAAAAGTGCGGGCATCGGGATTTTTTACCGACAAGAGGCGGACATACGCTGACCAGGGAAGAGGGAATGTTTTGGCGAGCGGTATGAGATTTGAAGATTCCGCAGACAGTGTCTGCGGAATTTCAATGTGTTGAAAACAAAGATAAAATGTACGAATTTGCCATAGGTTTCTGGTGGAAAAACCGCGCTTATAGCGCTGACTTAAATCTACCGATAATCGTTCGATAAGCTGGGTGCCATAGGCCGCTCGCGCTTCTCCTCCCTGTTCAAATTCGACAATGCGTCGGCCAATTTCCCAGTAGGTGGCAGTCATAATGGCATTGATGCTGCGCACGGTCTCGGTACGTGCCGTATCGACCAGACGAATAATACCGTCATGAATTTGCTGATATTCATCAGACTGTGGCGCTAAAGTTGGATTCGTCATGTCATCCCTTACGTGATAGTTTCATTGTGAAATTAGAACGCTATCAATACGCTTCAGGCGTAAACGGATCAATCTATGAACGGATTTTACATGGCATTACATCTCGATTTACGAGCGGGTTTCCAGAATCGGCAGGAGAGATATTGAGGAGAGGAATATCGGCTCCCCAGCCATCAGCACAAGGCATCAACCGGGGAGCCGGAAGGGTTACACTTCGAGGTAGTTCATAATCCCGTCAGCCGCCTTACGGCCTTCGGCAATCGCCGTCACCACCAGATCGGAACCGCGCACGATGTCGCCACCGGCGAAGATTTTCGGGTTGCTGGTCTGGAAAGCATTATCGCTGCGTTCCGGCGCGATAATTCGTCCCTGCGAGTCCAGTTCCACGCTGTGTTTCGCCAGCCATTCCATGCTGTGTGGACGAAAACCAAACGCCATCACCACCGCATCAGCCGGAACCACATGCTCAGAACCGGCGACGATCTCCGCCCGCCGACGGCCTTTGGCATCCGGTTCGCCCATTTCAGTGCGCACCATTTTTACGCCGCTCACTTTGCCGTTGGCATTGACTTCAATGCCCAGCGGTTGAACGTTAAACTGAAACTCGACACCTTCCTCGCGCGCGTTTTTCACTTCGCGTCTGGAGCCCGGCATGTTCTCTTCATCACGACGATAAGCACAGGTTACGTGCGTTGCACCCTGACGAATGGAGGTACGTACGCAGTCCATTGCGGTATCGCCGCCGCCCAGCACCACCACGCGCTTTCCTTCCATGCTGACATATGGTTCGTCGCTGGTTTCGCCAAACCCCATGATCTGCTTCGTATTGGCGATCAGGAACGGCAGAGCGTCGAAAACCCCGTCCGCATCTTCATTTTCCAGCCCGCCGCGCATCGACTGATAGGTGCCGACGCCAAGGAATACCGCATCGTAATCTTTCAGCAGGTCGTCGAGCTGTACGTCACGGCCTACTTCGACGTTGAGTTTGAATTCAATACCCATGCCGGTGAAGATCTCGCGACGGCGGGTCATCACCTCTTTTTCCAGTTTGAAAGCTGGAATACCGAAGGTCAGCAGGCCGCCGATTTCCGGATGGCGATCAAAGACCACCGCCTTCACGCCGTTGCGGGTCAGCACGTCGGCGCACGCCAGCCCTGCCGGACCTGCGCCGATAATCGCTACCCGTTTGTCCGTCTGGCGCACGCCGGTCATATCCGGGCGCCAGCCCATTTCGAACGCTTTATCGTTGATATAGCGCTCAATGTTACCGATGGTCACTGCGCCGAACTCATCGTGCAGCGTACAGGAGCCTTCGCACAGGCGGTCCTGCGGGCAGACGCGGCCACACACTTCCGGCAGGGTGTTGGTCTGGTGCGATAGCTCAGCCGCCTCAAAAATACGCCCTTCGTTAGCCAGTTTCAGCCAGTTCGGGATGTAGTTATGTACCGGACATTTCCACTCGCAGTAGGGGTTCCCGCAGGACAAACAGCGATCCGCCTGGGCTTTCGCCTGACCTTCAGAAAACGGTTCGTAGATTTCAACAAACTCGATCTTACGGATCTTCAGCGGTTTCTTCGGCGGATCAACGCGCTGCAGGTCGATAAATTGATAAACATTCTGGCTCATTTCAATTCCTTACTGCGCCTGCACGCGCAATTCTGCCGCACTACGACTACGGTGGCCCAACAGGGCTTTGACATCGCTGGACTTGGGCTTAACTAACGCGAATTGGGTTGAGAAGCTTGACCACCTGGACAGGATCTCTTCGCCGCGTTGCGAACCAGTATGCTGCACGTGCTCGGTGATCAGGCCGCGCAGATGCTCTTCGTGGATAGCCAGCGAATCAACGTCCAGTACTTCTACCAGTTCCGGGTTCACGCGTTTACGGAATTCGCCATCTTCGTCCAGTACATAGGCGAAGCCGCCGGTCATGCCCGCGCCGAAGTTAACGCCGGTTTTACCCAGCACGCAGACGATGCCGCCGGTCATGTATTCACAGCCGTTGTCGCCGATGCCCTCTACTACGGTAATCGCCCCGGAGTTACGCACGCCGAAACGTTCGCCCGCGCGGCCCGCCGCGTACAGACGGCCACCGGTGGCTCCATACAGGCAGGTGTTGCCGATAATGCTGGCTTTATGACTGAGGAAGGCGGAACCTACCGGTGGTCTGATGGCGATCAAACCGCCTGCCATACCTTTACCGACATAGTCGTTGGCATCGCCAGTCAGATATAACTCTACGCCGCCCGCGTTCCACACGCCAAAGCTCTGGCCTGCGGTACCGCTGAAGTGCGCTTTAATCGGATCGGAAGCCAGCCCCTGATCGCCGTGGGTCTGTGCGATGTAGCCGGAAAGCGACGCGCCGACGGAACGATCGGTGTTGCGGATGTCGAACCAGAAGGTTTTGCTCTGGCGCGCATCGACAAACGGCTTCGCCTGCTGCAACAGTTGCGCATTCAGCACGCCGTTATCAAACGGCGGGTTATTCTCGGTGCAGTACAGCGCTTTACCCGGATGAGGTTCAGCGGTTTCCAGTAGACGAGACAGCGCCAGCTTCTGCTGTTTAGCGGTGAAGCCCTCCAGCTCTTTCAGCAGGTCGGTACGGCCAATCAAATCCACCAGGCGGGTCACGCCAAGCGAAGCCATCAGCTCGCGCACTTCGCGGGCGATAAATTCAAAGTAGTTGGTTACTTTGAACGGCAGGCCGTGATAGTGGTTCTTACGCAGTTTTTCATCCTGCGTCGCTACGCCGGTTGCACAGTTGTTCAGATGGCAGATGCGCAGGTATTTACAGCCCAGCGCCACCATCGGACCGGTGCCGAAGCCGAAACTTTCCGCACCGAGAATCGCCGCTTTAATGATGTCGACGCCGGTTTTCAGACCGCCGTCCACCTGCAGACGAATCTTGTGACGCAGACCGTTGGCGACCAGCGCCTGCTGGGTTTCAACAAGTCCGAGTTCCCACGGGCAGCCAGCATATTTCACCGAAGAGAGCGGGCTGGCGCCAGTACCGCCGTCGTAACCGGCGATAGTAATCAGATCCGCATAGGCTTTCGCCACGCCGGTCGCGATGGTGCCGACGCCCGGTTCGGACACCAGCTTCACGGAGATCATCGCCTTCGGGTTGACCTGTTTGAGGTCGAAAATGAGCTGCGCTAAGTCCTCGATAGAGTAAATATCGTGGTGCGGCGGCGGGGAGATCAGCGTCACGCCCGGCACTGAATAGCGCAGTTTAGCGATATACGGAGTGACTTTATCCCCCGGCAACTGACCGCCTTCGCCCGGTTTCGCGCCCTGCGCGACTTTAATCTGAATCACATCGGCATTGACCAGGTAGGCCGGCGTCACGCCAAAACGGCCGGAAGCCACCTGCTTGATACGCGACACTTTATTGGTGCCGTAGCGCGCCGGGTCTTCGCCGCCTTCGCCGGAGTTGGAGTTGCCGCCGAGGCTGTTCATCGCTTCCGCCAGCGCTTCGTGCGCTTCCGGACTTAATGCGCCGATAGACATGGCTGCGGTATCAAAGCGTTTAAACAGCTCACTGGCGGGCTCAACCTCGTCGATAGTCACCGCCTCGCCGTCTGGATGTATCGCCAGCAGATCGCGCAGCGTTGCCGCCGGACGCTCATTGACCAGTTTGGCGTATTCCTGATAATCGCTGTACTCGCCGCTCTGTACCGCCTGTTGCAGGGTACGCACGACATCCGGGTTATAGGCGTGATATTCGCCGCCGTGGACGTACTTCAGCAGGCCGCCCGGGCTAATGGGTTTGCGCGCCAGCCAGGCGCGTTTGGAGAGATTCAGCAGATCCTGCTGGAAGTCATCAAAGCTCGCGCCGCCGATACGGCTGACCACGCCCTGGAAGCACAGGTTTACCACATCATCGTGCAGTCCGACCGCTTCAAACAGTTTGGAGCAGCGGTAAGAGGCAATGGTCGAAATGCCCATTTTGGACATAATCTTGTACAGCCCCTTGTTGATGCCGTTACGGTAGTTCTGCATCACGGTACGGTAGTTTTTGGCGATGGCCTGGGTATCAATCAGACGCCCCAGCGTTTCGTAGGCCAGGTACGGATAGATGGCCGTTGCGCCAAAGCCGAGCAGTACCGCAAAGTGATGCGGATCGCGGGCGCTTCCGGTTTCTACGATGATGTTGGCGTCGCAGCGCAGGCTTTGTTCTACCAGACGAGTCTGCACCGCGCCCACCGCCATCGGCGCGGGCACCGGCAAGCGATTCTTACCGATATTGCGATCCGAGAGGACCAGTAGCACGGTACCGTTACGCACCATCTGTTCCGCTTTATCGCACAGCGCCTTAACCGTCGCGTCCAGTGTGGTTTCGGTGACATCAAAGGTAATATCAAGCCAGTCGGCGCGGTAGTGATGCTCGCTCATGGTGGTGAGCTGTTTGAAATCGGAGTACAGCAGAATTGGCGATTTAAAACTCAGGCGATGGGCCTGACCTTCCGCTTCGCAGAAGACGTTCATTTCGCGACCGATGCTGGTGGCGAGCGACATGACGTGCGCTTCACGCAGCGGGTCGATAGGCGGGTTAGTGACCTGCGCGAACTGCTGGCGGAAGTAGTCGTAAATAATACGCGGCTGGCTGGAGAGCACGGCAAAGGGGGTATCGTCGCCCATTGAACCGACGGCTTCCTGGCCGTTTTCGCCCAATACGCGGATAACCGAGTCCAGCTCTTCGGCGCTGTAGTTAAACTGTTTCTGATAGCTGGCGAGCAGGTCATCGTCCAGTTCGCGGCTACCGACTTCTTCATCTGGCAACTCTTCAAACGGCACCAGACGGCGAACATTCTTTTCCATCCACGCTTTATACGGATGGCGGCTTTTCAGATCGTCATCGGTTTCCGCGGAATGCAGAATACGTCCGCCGCGGGTGTCGATCACCATCAGCTCGCCTGGGCCGACGCGGCCTTTCTCGACCACTTCATCCGGCTGATAGTCCCAGATACCGACTTCGGAGGCGCAGGTGATCAGCTTGTCTTTGGTAATGACATAGCGTGCCGGGCGCAGGCCGTTACGGTCAAGGTTACAGGCGGCGAAGCGCCCGTCGGACATCACGATGCCTGCCGGCCCGTCCCACGGCTCCATATGCATGGAGTTAAAGTCAAAGAAGGCGCGCAGATCCTGGTCCATATCGGGGTTGTTCTGCCAGGCGGGCGGCACCAACAGGCGCATGGCGCGGATAATGTCCATCCCGCCTGCCAGCAGCAGTTCCAACATGTTGTCCAGCGAGCTGGAATCCGAACCGGTTTCGTTAACAAACGGCGCAGCGGACTGTAAATCCGGGATCAGCGGCGTCTGGAATTTATAGGTACGGGCGCGCGCCCACTGGCGGTTGCCGGTGATGGTGTTAATCTCGCCGTTATGCGCCAGGTAGCGGAACGGCTGCGCCAGCGGCCAACGCGGCACGGTGTTAGTGGAAAAGCGCTGGTGGAACAGACAGATGGCCGATTCCAGACGCAGATCCGCAAGATCCAGGTAGAAGCGCGGCAGATCCGCCGGCATACACAGACCTTTATAAATGTTGACCAGGTTCGACAGGCTGCATACGTAGAAATCTTTGTCGTCCTGCAGACGTTTTTCAATGCGTCGGCGGGCGATAAACAGACGGCGCTCCATATCGCGCGGACGCCAGCCCGCCGGAGCGTTGACAAAAATCTGCTCAATACGCGGCAGGGAGGAGAGGGCGATTTCACCGAGCACGCCTTCATTGGTTGGCACATCGCGCCAGCCGACAATCGACAGGGTTTCCTGCTGTAATTCTTCTTCGACAATATGGCGTGACGCGGCGGCCAGTTCAGGATCTTTATTCAAAAAGATCATCCCGACGGCGTAGTTTTTGGCTAAGCGCCAGCCGCGCTCTTCGGCCACGATGCGAAAGAAACGGTCAGGTTTTTGTAACAGCAAGCCGCAACCGTCGCCGGTTTTACCGTCGGCAAGGATCGCGCCACGGTGCTGCATCCGGGCCAGCGCGTGTATGGCGGTACGCACTACCTTGTGGCTAGGTTCGCCTTCTATGTGGGCGATCAGGCCGAAACCACAGTTATCCTTCTCAAGGGATTTATCGTACAACATATCAGTGAACCTCCCCAGGCTCTACGGGACGCTCTCCCAACCGACGGCGCGCGGGCACAGCAAGAGCATGGCGACGGGGCTGGCGCATCATACGCTTACCTCGCATTCGCCCTCTTTGTGTCCTTTGCGCATTGGTAAATACGGTTAAGAGGGAATCTCAATTACTGCATAAATATGATGAGCAGACGGCTCATCCAGAAAGCTTCCAGCGGATCCCCAACTTATCGGGAATCCACACCCAGGTCAAATGGCAAACTGATTTATGCAAAAGTGTGCTGTAGCACAGATAACTTTTTGAATCTGTTGAAATTAAAAGGTTTTTTATAGAAGGGCTGCTAATACGGAGCGGCAGAAAGCCTGTGATCTGTCTCACTATAAGAGCCGCTCGCCAGGCATTATCTGACCTTGCTTTTTCAAAAATCTTGGCATTTTATGCTGTTTTAAGCGTGAGCAGTATTGAATGCTACTGTTTTTATCGATGACCCAGCAAACGCTGAAAAAAGAGGGGAATATCAGGAAAAATCATCAGCGGGATTATGAATGAAATATCGTTTATTTTGCTTGATTATGCAATGGATAAAAGCCTTCCGGGACGATTGATCCAGGTCATCGCCAAAGGAGACTAAAAATGGCAGGCTTTGGCCTCTTTTTAAGAGGCGGTCTATCAGATTATGCAGTTACAGAAATTAGTCAATATGTTTGGTGGGGATCTTTTACGTCGGTATGGGCAAAAGGTTCATAAGCTGACGCTTCATGGCGGTTTTAGCTGCCCTAATCGCGACGGCACCATCGGGCGTGGCGGTTGCACCTTCTGTAATGTCGCCTCTTTTGCCGATGAGGCGCAGCAGCAGCATTCGATTGCCGAGCAGCTTGCGCATCAGGCGCATCTGGTGAACCGCGCTAAACGCTATCTGGCCTATTTCCAGGCCTACACCAGCACCTTTGCGGAAGTGCAGGTGCTGCGTTCCATGTATCAACAGGCGGTCAGCCAGGCCAGTATCGTCGGGTTATGCGTCGGTACGCGTCCGGATTGCGTCCCGCAGGCAGTAGTAGATTTACTGTGTGAATATAAAGATCAAGGCTACGAGGTATGGCTGGAACTGGGATTGCAAACCGCGCACGATAAAACCCTGCACCGAATTAACCGCGGGCATGACTTCGCCTGCTATCAGCGTACCACCCGGATTGCCCGGGAGCGCGGGCTGAAAGTGTGCGCGCATCTGATTGTGGGGCTGCCGGGCGAAGGGCAGGCAGAATGCCTGCAAACCATGGAGCGTGTGGTGGAGACGGGCGTTGACGGTATTAAACTGCATCCGCTGCATATTGTGAAAGGCAGTACGATGGCCAAAGCCTGGGAAGCGGGGCGGCTGAACGGCATCGAACTGGACGACTACACGCTAACGGCAGGTGAGATGATTCGTCATACGCCGCCGGAGGTAATTTATCACCGAATTTCAGCCAGCGCTCGCCGTCCGACGCTGCTTGCCCCGCTGTGGTGCGAGAATCGCTGGACGGGGATGGTTGAGCTGGACAAATACCTGAATGAGCATGGCGTACAGGGCTCTGCGCTGGCCCGTCCCTGGATACCACCTGTAGCGTAGCGTGATGAGGGGCGCTACGCATATTTCGCACAATATTCAACGCGGTTCCCATAATTGGGTATTATGTGCGAAGTTGTGGTGAAGGAATCCTCTATGAAGCAAATTCGTATGCTGGCGCAATACTATGTCGACCTGATGATGAAATTGGGTCTGGTGCGCTTTTCCATGCTCCTGGCGTTGGCATTGGTGGTGCTGGCGATTGTCGTGCAGATGGCGGTGACCATGGTGCTGCATGGTCAGGTTGAAAGTATCGACGTCATTCGCTCCATCTTTTTTGGCCTGTTAATTACGCCCTGGGCGGTCTATTTCTTATCCGTTGTTGTTGAACAACTGGAAGAGTCAAGGCAGCGACTGTCGCGTCTGGTGCAAAAGCTGGAGGAGATGCGCGAGCGCGATCTCAAGCTTAACGTACAGTTGAAGGACAATATTGCCCAGCTTAATCAGGAAATTGCCGATCGCGAAAAAGCGGAAGCGGAGCTGCAAGAGACATTTGAACAGCTAAAAGTAGAAATTAAAGAGCGTGAAGAAGCGCAAATCCAGCTAGAACAGCAATCCTCTTTTCTGCGCTCCTTTCTGGACGCCTCGCCGGATTTGGTTTTTTATCGTAATGAGGATAAAGAATTTTCCGGCTGTAACCGCGCAATGGAATTGCTAACCGGCAAGAGCGAAAAACAGCTGGTGCATTTGAAGCCGGAAGATGTGTACTCTCCCGAAGCGGCGGAGAAAGTCATTGAAACCGATGAAAAAGTATTCCGCCATAACGTCTCCCTGACCTACGAACAGTGGCTGGATTACCCGGACGGACGAAAGGCCTGCTTTGAAATTCGTAAAGTGCCTTATTACGACCGTGTCGGTAAACGTCATGGCCTGATGGGATTTGGTCGTGATATTACCGAACGTAAGCGTTATCAGGACGCGCTGGAACGCGCCAGCCGCGACAAGACCACATTTATCTCTACCATCAGTCATGAGCTGCGCACTCCGCTTAACGGCATCGTCGGTTTAAGTCGCATCCTGCTGGATACCGATCTCACCGTCGAACAGGAAAAATACCTTAAAACAATCCATGTCTCCGCCGTGACGTTAGGCAATATTTTCAATGATATCATTGATATGGATAAGATGGAGCGGCGTAAGGTTCAGCTTGATAACCAACCGGTTGATTTCACCAGCTTTATGGCCGATCTGGAAAACCTTTCCGGTTTGCAGGCGCAGCAAAAAGGGCTACGTTTTGTGCTTGAGCCGACGCTGCCGCTGCCGCACAAAGTCATTACCGACGGAACGCGTCTGCGCCAGATTTTATGGAATTTGATCAGCAATGCGGTGAAGTTTACTCAGCAGGGCCAGGTGACGGTGCGGGCGCGCTATGATGAAGGCGACATGCTGCACTTTGAAGTGGAAGATTCCGGGATCGGCATTCCGCAGGATGAGCAGGATAAAATTTTCGCCATGTATTATCAGGTGAAAGACAGTCATGGCGGTAAACCGGCGACGGGTACCGGTATCGGGCTAGCGGTCTCCCGTCGGCTGGCGAAAAATATGGGCGGCGATATTACCGTTTCCAGTCTGCCGGGCAAAGGATCGACCTTTACGCTAACGGTTCATGCGCCAGCGGTGGCGGAAGAGGTGGAGGACGCCTTTGATGAAGATGACATGCCGCTGCCCGCGCTGCACGTTCTGCTGGTCGAAGATATTGAACTGAACGTGATTGTGGCGCGTTCGGTACTGGAAAAACTGGGGAACAGCGTGGATGTCGCGATGACCGGCAAGGCGGCGCTGGAGATGTTCGCGCCGGGCGAATATGACCTGGTCTTACTGGATATTCAGCTACCGGATATGACGGGTCTGGATATCGCCAGAGAACTAACCCGTCGCCACACGCGGGAAGATTTACCGCCGCTGGTAGCGCTTACGGCTAACGTTCTGAAAGATAAAAAAGAGTATCTGGACGCCGGTATGGACGATGTGCTGAGTAAGCCGCTGTCGGTGCCAGCCTTAACCGCGATGATTAAAAAATTCTGGGATGCCACCGATAAAGAGGAGAGTACCGTGACGCCTGAAGAGAGCGATAAAGCGCAAGCGCTGCTGGATATCCCGATGCTGGAACAATACATCGAGTTGGTTGGGCCTAAATTGATCACCGACGGTCTCGCGGTGTTTGAAAAAATGATGCCTGGCTATTTAAGCGTGCTGGAGTCCAATCTGACGGCGCGTGACAAAAAAGGCGTCGTTGAGGAAGGGCATAAGATTAAAGGCGCCGCCGGTTCGGTAGGGCTGCGTCATCTGCAACAACTTGGCCAGCAAATCCAGTCGCCGGATCTTCCCGCCTGGGAAGATAATGTCGCGGAATGGATTGAAGAGATGAAGCAGGAGTGGCAGCACGATGTCGCGGTGCTGAAAGCCTGGGTGGCAAACGCGGAAAAAAAATGACCCCGGTTTGACCGGGGTGCGCGAATACTGCGCCAACACCAGGGAAATCGTGGCTGCGCCGTGCTTATTATGATGATGTCAAAGGCGCAGTCCTGTTTTCAGGCCGCACGCAGTTAAGATAGCAAATCCTAAATGATTTGTTACATGAATCATTTAAATGTGTGAAGCGTAGCATTTTAATCAAAATTATTAATGGGCTTGAGTCGGTTGCAGGAGGATGTTCACCATGAAAAAAATTGGCGTAGTGCTCAGCGGATGCGGCGTCTATGACGGCGCCGAAATTCATGAGGCCGTTCTGACGCTGTTGGCCATTGCCCGCAGCGGCGCGCAGGCTGTTTGCTTCGCGCCGGATAAACCACAAGCGGATGTTATTAATCACCTGACCGGCGAAGCGATGGCGGAAACGCGTAACGTCCTGATTGAGGCGGCGCGTATTACGCGGGGCGATATTCGTCCCCTGTCCCAGGCTCAACCAGAGGAACTGGATGCGCTCATTGTGCCTGGTGGTTTCGGTGCGGCGAAGAACCTGAGTAATTTCGCCAGCCAGGGGAGCGAATGCCGGGTGGATAGCGATGTCGTCGCGCTGGCGAAGGCCATGCACCAGTCCGGCAAGCCGCTGGGATTCATCTGTATCGCGCCCGCAATGTTGCCGAAAATCTTTGACTTCCCGCTACGTCTGACAATAGGGACGGATATTGATACCGCTGAAGTACTTGAAGAGATGGGCGCCGAACACGTACCTTGCCCGGTTGATGATATCGTTGTGGACGAGGATAACAAGGTCGTGACCACCCCTGCCTATATGCTGGCGCAGGATATCGCCCAGGCGGCAAGCGGCATTGATAAATTAGTGTCGCGCGTGCTGGTTCTGGCGGAATGAGCAAACGACGCATCGCGCCGTTAACGTTTTTGCGCCGTCTACTTTTACGTATCCTTGCTGCGCTCGCCGTCTTTTGGGGCGGCGGCATTGCGCTGTTTAGCGTGGTTCCGGTGCCTTTTTCGGCGGTGATGGCGGAACGGCAGTTTAGCGCCTGGCTCGGCGGAGAGTTCGGTTATGTGGCGCATTCTGACTGGGTCAGTATGGCGGATATCTCGCCGTGGATGGGGCTGGCGGTAATTGCGGCGGAAGACCAGAAGTTCCCTGAGCACTGGGGCTTTGATGTTCCGGCGATTGAAAAAGCGCTGGCGCATAATGAGCGGAATGAGAGCCGTATTCGCGGCGCCTCTACGCTTTCGCAGCAAACGGCGAAAAATCTCTTTTTATGGGATGGACGCAGTTGGCTGCGCAAAGGTCTGGAGGCCGGGCTAACGCTGGGCATTGAAACTGTCTGGAGCAAAAAGCGCATTCTCACGGTTTATCTGAATATTGCGGAGTTTGGCGATGGTATTTTCGGCGTGGAGGCTGCGGCACAACGGTATTTTCATAAACCTGCCAGTCGCTTGAGTATGTCTGAAGCCGCGTTGCTGGCGGCGGTATTGCCAAATCCGTTACGCTATAAGGCGAATGCGCCTTCCGGCTATGTGCGTAGCCGGCAGGCGTGGATTATGCGCCAGATGCGCCAACTGGGCGGGGAATCTTTTATGACGCGCAACCAGCTTAATTAATTTTGTCGAATGGCGGCGCGAACGCCTTATCTGGCCTGCGATCTGTGTCGTCCAGGCCTGATAAGCACAGGCCATTAAGCTTCGTGAGAAGTAAGCGCCAGCCGTTTCTTGTCTTTTGGCTGCGCGTCCCTCTCCAGGGCAACGGCCAGCGCAGGCTGGGCGATAAACCGCTGCCACACTCTCTCCAGTTTGCGTTCACAGCACCATGTTGACCAGGTCGCCAGCGGGATAAAGGTACTTTCCCCCAGATTGTCGCAAACCACCGGAACCACTTCTGACTCGCTGATACGCTGGCACAGGATATTTTGCGGCTTCAGCGACATCGTCACAATATGGTTATCCAGCAGGTAACGTTTCAGTTTTTTCAGTAGCCGCCGCAGGACAGCGACATCCTCTTCATAACGACATTGCGCGGCGAACTCGGTCAGGGTAATAGAGGGCGCGCCGTTGAAATCGGTAATCATGTCGTAGACATAGCCGGTGCCGCAATCGGTTTCTACCGTGCCGTAATAACGGGGGATAGCGCTCCAGTCCGTCAGGTAGCGGGACAGATGCGCATAGTAGCTCAGTTCACGCCGAATCTCTTTATCACCGCCGTGGTCACGGTTGTAAATAACTTTTATGCAACGCCGGGCATTATCCGGATGCGTATAGCATTTACGATGTCGACCAGCGCCCAGCGGAGTCTGTTCGGATAAAAGGATCATGGCAAGTCCTGGAAAAATTTATTCACATAAATTTAGTATGGACAAAGAACTTAAACAAAACCTAAACGAAATTTTTTAAGGTTTTCTTAATGTTTTTATGCATAGGTAAAGCGCACGAAATGTACAAATCTTACGAAAGGGTGGGGCTGCGGGACAAGTGGCAGGCAGGCGTAACACGCCCGGTTTTGGGGTGACTGTCATCAAATACCGGGACGGCGTTGGGGGAAAATAGGGTATAGAGGGGGAGGTTTAGTCTTCGTCAAAGCCGGAATTGAACAGCGCGATAACCGCCGCCAGCGCTTCAACTTCTTGCGGGCCGGTGGCTTCAATTTCGATCTGACGCCCTTTGGCGGAGTCGAGCATTAACAGAGCGATGACGCTATTTGCTTCCGCTTCGGTGCCTTCGTCATTGCGTAATAGCACCTCGGCGTCAAAACCCTGCATCAGTTCGAAAAGCTTCATGGCAGGCCGGGCATGCATGCCCAGCTTATTGGTGACTTCAACAGTTTGCTTTACGGTCATGTTTTGCGTTTTTCCAGCGTGCGATGGCGAGACTGGACATTTTTACCGCGCGAGCGGAAGTAGTCTGCCAGCTGTTCTGCAATATACACCGAACGGTGTTTCCCGCCGGTACAACCGATAGCGACGGTAAGGTAGCTGCGGTTGTTGGTCTCCAGCATCGGTAACCATAGCTCAAGATAGCTGCGAGTCTGATAGATAAAATTGTGAACTTCTGTGTGTCGGTCAAGAAACGCGGCTACCGGCTTATCAAGCCCGGTCATGGGGCGCAGTTTTGGATCCCAGTGCGGGTTGGGCAGAAAGCGGACATCAAACACATAGTCCGCATCAATCGGGATACCATGTTTAAAGCCGAAGGACTCAAATACCATCGTCAGTTCGCGCTCGCGTTTGCCCAACAGCCGGGTACGCAGCATCTCCGCCAGCTCATGGACGGACATTTCTGAAGTGTCGACGATCAGATCCGCACGTGAGCGTAACGGCTCCAGCAAGTCACTCTCTTTATCGATCGCACTCTCTAAAGAAAGATTTTTGCTGGAAAGCGGATGCAAACGGCGCGTGTCGCTGTAGCGGCGAATCAAGGTATTGCGGTCGGCATCAAGAAACAGCAATTGCGGCGAGAAAGCGCCAGGCAGATTATTCATCGCCTGTTCAAAAATCTCAGGTGATTCAGGCATATTGCGCACATCAATGCTGACGGCGGCGGAAATCTGGCGATCGGCCAGCGTTCGCGCCAGATCGGGCAACAGCACGACGGGGAGGTTATCCACGCAGTAAAATCCCATATCTTCCAGCGCGCGCAGAGCGACAGATTTACCTGATCCGGAACGCCCGCTGACGATCATCAGTACCATGTACCGTTTCTCCTCACAACGACAGAAATAAATGCCATTGAGTTGTTATGCCTCATTCTGCTCACCTTCGGTGTCAGTAATGATTTGATACAGCTCTTCATCATTCAGCGCCGCGCGCAGGCGGCGGCAGATCGTTTTATCCGCCAGACGTTTCGCCACCAGCGACAGCGTGTGCAGATGCGTTTTAGTTTGATCGGCGGGCACCAGCAGGGCGAAGAGGAGATCGACCGGCTGGTTATCGATGGCGTCGAACGCGATTGGCGTTTCGAGCTGAACGAACACGCCGACGGCGCGTAAGGTATCTTCTTCCAGTTTCCCGTGTGGGATGGCGATACCATTACCAATACCGGTACTGCCCATTTTTTCGCGTGTCAGAATGGCTTCAAACACGACCTGAGGAGGTAAACTGAGCTGTTTTGCCGCCAGTTCGCTGATGATTTCCAGCGCGCGTTTCTTACTCTGACAATGAACGCCGCTACGCGTACACTCCTGGTTAAGTACACTGCTCAGTTGTAGAGTCGTATCGTTATTTATCATAATTTCACCTAAGAACCTGTCCTGTCAGGTTGATGGCCAGGTTCGGAGCGCTAACTGTACAAATGGCCCGTTGTGTCATACAACAGGCCGTCCTGCACTGGCTAACTGCCCGGACAATTAGTGTTGTTTCAGTTTATCTTTATGCCTGGTTAACTGCCTTGCCAGTTTATCAATCAAGCCGTCAATGGCGGCATACATATCCTGGCCTTCCGCGCTGGCGTGAATTTCGCCGCCGTTAACGTGTAGCGTCGCATCCGAGATATGCGTGACCTTCTCCACTTTCAACACCACGTATACCTGATTAATCCGCTCAAAATACTGTTCAAGTTTGGCGAATTTTGTCGTCACAAATTCACGCAGGGCTTCAGTAATTTCGACATTATGTCCGGTGATATTGAGCTGCATAGTGTCTTCCTTATCGGTTGGGTCAAACCAGCTGTTTGCGTTGGTTTGACGGCGGAATGGATAAAGACTCTCGGTACTTCGCAACAGTGCGGCGCGCCACCATGATACCTTGTTCTGACAGCAGAGAGGTTAACTTGCTGTCGCTCAGTGGTTTCGCGGGGTTTTCCGCCGCAATTAACTTCTTCACCAGCGCGCGAATCGCGGTGGAAGAGGCTTCGCCTCCGCCTTCGGTATTGACGTGGCTGGAAAAGAAATATTTGAGTTCAAAAATACCGCGCGGGCTGTGCAGATACTTCTGCGTGGTCACGCGGGATATGGTGGATTCGTGCATCTCGACGGCCTGGGCGATATCCGCCAGTACCATCGGTTTCATATATTCTTCGCCCTGTTCAAAAAAGGCTTGCTGTTGCTCGACGATGCAGCGACTGACGCGCAGCAGCGTGTCGTTACGGCTTTCAAGGCTTTTTATCAGCCATTTCGCATCCTGTAAATTACTGCGGATGAACTGGCTGTCGGCATCGTTGCGCGCGCTATTGCACATGGCGGCATAGTGCTGGTTAATCTGTAAACGGGGAATACTGTCGCTATTAAGCTCCACCGTCCAGCGACCGTTATGCTTGCGTACCAGCACATCCGGGATAACGTACTCCGGCTCGCCGGTCTGGATCGATTGACCGGGTCTGGGATCGAGCGACTGAATCAGGTTTACCGCCTCTTTCAGCACCTCTTCTTTCAGTCGGGTAACGCGCATCAACGTGCGGAAATCGTGGTTGGCCAGCAGATCAAGGTGATCGCAGATAATAAGCCGCGCCTCTTCCAGCCACGGCGTGGATTTGTCGAATTGTGAAAGCTGGATCAGCAGACAGTCGCGAAGATCTTTTGCCGCGACGCCTACCGGATCAAAACGCTGAATGCGCTTCAGAACGGCTTCAACCTCATCGAGATCCACCTCTACATCGCCCATGCTTTCGCGAATTTCGTCCAGGGATACGGTGAGATAACCGGTATCATCTACCGCATCGACAATGGATGTCGCAATAGCGCGATCGGTATCCGAGAAGGGCGTTAGCTCAACCTGCCACATCAGATAATCCTGCAACGACTGCGTCGTTTCGCCCTGATAGACGGGCAGCTCATCGTCGATATAATCGCCGCTGGGGCCGGACGGCGTCCCGGCGGTGTAAATTTCATCCCAACTGGCGTCAAGCGGCAGCTCTTCCGGCATCTCTTTTTGTTCGAGCGCGTCGGCGGTATCGAGAGGATCGTTATCCTGAGGTTGCTGAGTGTCGATTTCGTCATGAAGATCGGTTTGCTCAAGCAGCGGGTTATTTTCCAGCGCTTGCTGGAGTTCCTGCTGAAGTTCCAGCGTAGACAACTGCAACAGACGGATGGCCTGTTGTAGCTGAGGCGTCATCGCCAGTTGTTGGCTAAGCCTGAGTTGCAAACCTTGCTTCATATTCAGAGTCGTTTTCTCCCGCTAGAGCAGCATAGCCCTCTACCCTATCAGAGTCTGAAGTCTTCCCCAAGATATACACGCTTAACGTGTTCGTCTTGCAGGATTTCTGTCGGCGTACCGTGGGCAATAAGGTGGCCCTGGCTCACGATATAGGCGCGTTCACAGACTGCCAGCGTCTCACGGACGTTATGGTCGGTGATCAGCACGCCGAGCCCGCTATCGCGCAGATGCTCAATAATGCGTTTGATGTCGATAACGGAAATCGGGTCAACGCCGGCAAAGGGTTCATCCAGCAGGATAAATTTGGGATTAGCGGCCAACGCGCGGGCTATTTCTACACGACGGCGTTCACCACCGGACAGCGCCTGTCCCATGCTGTCGCGCAGATGCTCGATATGAAACTCTTCCATCAGCTCGTTGGCGCGGTCTTCTCGCTGTTCTGCGGTCAAATCGTCACGAATTTGCAGTACCGCCATCAGGTTATCAAATACGCTGAGACGGCGGAAAATAGAGGCTTCCTGCGGCAAATAGCCGATACCGCGGCGCGCGCGCGCGTGCAGCGGCAGCAGACTGATATCTTCATCATCGATGATGATATTGCCCGCGTCACGCGGCACGATACCGACGACCATATAAAAGGTGGTGGTTTTACCCGCGCCGTTTGGACCGAGCAGCCCGACAATCTCCCCGGAGTTAACGGTCAGACTGACATCTTCCACTACGCGACGGCCTTTATAGGCCTTCGCCAGATTCTTTGCAGTTAATGTTGCCATAACGAATTAGTTACTCTTCTTTTGCGCCGGAGTCTGGCCTTTGTTTTTGTCTTGCAATTGCGACGGCACCAGAACGGTGGTGACGCGTTTGCCTTTCTCGCTGAAGGCCTGCATTTTCTGCTCTTTCACCAGGTAGGTGATTTTGTCGCCGGTAATGTTGCTGTCAAGCTGCTCCAGATAAGCGTTGCCGGTCAGCACCACAAAATCTTTCGCCAGCTCGTAATGCATATGGGAAGCGTGGCCTTTCACCGGCTTACCGTTGTCCTGCATCTGGTAGAAGGTGGCCGGATTGCCGTAACCGTCGATCACCTCTTTCCCCTGTTCGCCGCCAGGGCGGGTAACCACGACTTTATCGGCGTTGATCTTAATCGTGCCTTGGGTCATTACCACGTTGCCCGTAAAGGTCACGACGTTGCCTTGCATATCCAGCGACTGTTGATCCGAGTCAATATGAATAGGCTGTTCGGTATCGCCCGTGACGGCGAAGGCCGGAATGCTGGCGGCCAGCAGCGAGCCGGCAAGCATAAGATTAAGGCTGAGTTTGTTTGTTTTGAATTTCATAAGAGGTTCTAACCTTTTCAATCAGCTCGGCGTTCTTGCTGCGTAAGTTACCGCGCATTTTCAGTCCGCTGGAGTTAAATGTTGTGCCGTATAACGTCACCAGATCGTTCGAGGTAACATCCTGCGTCACCAGATTAATCTGCGCGTTATCGGTGGTAATTCTGCGTAATTGAGCGTCAGGCACCAGGGCGTTGACTTCAACATGGCCATACAGATAGAGCATCCGATCGTTAGTCAATTTGGCTTTATCGGCCTTGATCGACCATGTCGGCACTTTATCCTTATCAAAGGTGGTTAATACCGGTTGCGTAAACCATGAGACCGCCTGATCGGAAAAATATTCAACGTGCTGCGCGATCAGACGATAGCTCAACGCGCCTTCCGGACTGTACACGACGGTATCCGTATGCTCGCTTTTATACGTGGGATCGTTGCTGTTGACCATCACGGCAGCAGGATCGTCTTTATCCGCCAGATTGATACCAATCAGTACCAGAATGGCCAGCGACAGTAGAATGATAACCCAACGTCTGGTTTTACTCATATCGATTGCCCTTTGGCCTCATCCAGCTTGCCCTGCGCCAGCAGCAGCAAATCGCACACCTCACGTACCGCGCCGCGCCCGCCGGCAATGTGCGTCACATAGTCAGCGCGGGGGATCAGCAGCGGATGCGCATCCGCAACGGCAACGCTTAACCCCACTTTTTCCATCACTGGCCAGTCAATCAGATCATCGCCGACATAGGCAACATTTTCCGGCGCAATGGCCAGTTTTTCCAGCAGATCGCTAAAGGCGATCAGCTTATTCGACTGCCCCTGATAAAGATGGACAATCCCCAGCGTGGCGCAGCGATCTTCTACAAGTTTAGCCTTTCGTCCGGTAATAATGGCAACCTCGATATTGGAGGTCAAAGCACAGCGAATACCATAGCCGTCACGAACGTTGAAAGCCTTCAGCTCTTCGCCGTTATTGCCCATATAAATCAGGCCGTCAGACAATACGCCATCCACGTCCAGGATGAGCAGGCGGATATTCTCCGCTTTGGTCATGACATGGGTGCTGACGGGGCCATAACAGGTCGCAAGCGACGCACCTGCTTTACTCATCGTTAATTATCCTTGAGTTTCTACACGACGCCTGCACGCAGGAGATCATGCATATGTAACACACCGAGTAACTGGTCGCCATCAGCAACCAGTACGGAGGTGATATGGCGGGACTGCATTAAATTCAGCGCATCGACAGCGAGAATACCGGGACGCACGCGAATGCCCCCTGGCGTCATCACCTCGGCGATCCCCAACTGGCGCATATCGCCGCCCATATCGAACACGCGACGTAAATCGCCGTCGGTGAAGATACCGTCGATCTTCATGGATTCATCGCAAATGACGGTCATACCGAGATTTTTACGCGTAATTTCTAACAGCGCATCACGCAGGGTGGCATGTTTATTAACATGCGGGATTTCATCGCCAGTATGCATAATATCGCTTACGCGCAGCAGTAGCTTACGTCCCAGCGCGCCGCCAGGATGCGACAGAGCGAAATCCTCGGCGGTAAAGCCGCGCGCTTTTAACAATGCCACGGCGAGCGCGTCGCCCATCACCAGCGTTGCGGTGGTACTACTGGTAGGCGCCAGGCCTAACGGACACGCTTCTTTGGGCACTTTAACACACAGATGCACATCTGCCGCACGCGCCATGCTGCTTTCCGGTCGCCCGGTAATGCAAATTAACGGTACGTGCAGACGTTTAAGCACCGGTATTAGCGCCGCGATCTCGCTGGATTCGCCGGAGTTGGAGATAGCGATAACCACATCCTGCGGCGTAACCATCCCCAAATCGCCGTGCGCGGCTTCGCCCGGATGTACAAAAAAGGAAGAGGTGCCGGTACTGGCGAAGGTGGCGGCCATTTTCCGTCCGATATGGCCGGATTTCCCCATCCCCATGACCACCACTTTTCCGGTGCAGTTGAACATTTTTTCACAGGCCAGCGTGAAATGCTGGTTGATATATTGATCAAGCTCCGCCAGGCCTTCACGTTCAATTTCCAGGACCTCTTTGCCTGCCTGCTGAAAGTCAAACCCCGGTTGCAACGCTAAATGCGACATAATCCGTTTCCAGTTATCCAACAAGAAGTGGCGATAGCCAATAGAGCATCGCCAGCCATACGATAAACCCGCCGGTCAGCAGTATACCTGCGCCCCGACCAATCTGACGCGGATGCCGCCAGCAAAGTAAAGCGAAAACCACGCTAACCAGCAACATCACGCTATAATCACGCCCAAACGCCAGCGGGTTGATCTCTCCCGGCGCGATCAGCGCAGGCAGTCCCAGCACGATGGCGAGATTAAAAATATTGGCGCCAATGAGATTACCAACGGCAATATCATTTTCGCCTTTTCGCACGCCGGCAATCGCCGTCGCCAGCTCTGGCAGACTGGTGCCGACGGCGATGACTGTCAGACCGAGCGTTAATTCACTCATGGCGAAATAGTTCGCCAGCACCGTAGCGTTATCGATTACCATGCGCGTCGCCATCGGCATGATGACCAGCGCAATGCCCAGCCATAAGAACGCGACGGGGAGCCCGCCTTCGCGCGGTAGCTCCGCCAGTTGTTCGCGGGTGAGGCTGTCATTCCCCTGGCGTTCGGCCAGACGCGCGATTTTAACAATGAATAACAGCCATAGCACAGCCAGAAGCAGGAGAAAGATACCATCACTGCGACTTAACTGTCCGTCATGCAGTACGGAACCGGCTACCACGCTAACAAATAACATTAATGGCAATTCGCGACGTAGAACATCGGAATGCACGGTAAATGGACGAACCAGCGCCGCCAGCCCTAAGATCAGCAAAATATTGGTGATGTTAGAACCGAGCGCCGCGCCGACGGCCAAATCGAGCTGACCGTGTAGCGATGCGGCGGCCGACACAATAATTTCCGGCAGCGAGGTGCCGATACTCACGACCGTCATCCCGATGATCAGCGGGGGAATACCGAATGTACGGCATAAAATAGAGGCCGCAAACACCAGACGATCGGCGCCGTAGGCCACCAGAAGCAAACCAATTATGAGTAGCGCCATCGCTAAAAGCATCTAAAGTCCTTTCTTCAGGTATACTCGCCGGTCCCCTGGAAGGGATATCTGGAAGCCGTAACGAAGTCCTAATTTTGACTTTATGCGGCTAAAAAGTAAAACGAATGCCAGCTTTCGCTAACCCTGTCAGTTAATATTCTGTAATTATGTCGAACCCATGGTTAAATTCAGCGCCATGGTTACCTCAACAAGGCAATACGAAGGATGAATCAATGGGTCAGTCTGCGGCCAATTTAGTCGATATGCGCGACGTCAGCTTTTCCCGTGGCGAACGCTGCATTTTCGATAATATTTCCCTGACGGTGCCGCGCGGGAAGATCACGGCGATCATGGGGCCGTCGGGCATCGGTAAAACCACGCTGTTGCGCCTGATTGGCGGACAGATCCCGCCGGATAAGGGCGAGATCTTATTTGATGGCGAGAATGTGCCGGCCATGTCCCGTTCGCGGCTCTACACCGTCCGTAAACGTATGAGTATGCTGTTTCAGTCGGGAGCGCTGTTTACCGACATGAACGTGTTTGACAATGTGGCCTATCCGCTACGGGAGCACACCAATTTACCCGCGCCGCTGCTAAAAAGCGTCGTGATGATGAAACTGGAAGCTGTCGGGCTGCGCGGCGCGGCAAAACTGATGCCTTCCGAGCTCTCCGGTGGGATGGCGCGCCGCGCCGCGTTGGCGCGCGCCATCGCTCTGGAACCGGATCTCATCATGTTCGATGAGCCGTTTGTCGGCCAGGACCCGATTACCATGGGCGTTCTGGTGAAGCTGATTTCAGAATTGAACAGCGCGCTGGGCGTGACCTGCGTGGTGGTCTCGCATGATGTGCCTGAGGTGCTCAGTATTGCGGATCACGCCTGGATCATGGCGGACAAAAAAATCGTCGCTCACGGTAGCGCTCAGGCGTTGCAGGAGAATACGGACCCGCGCGTGCGTCAGTTCCTTGACGGCATTGCCGACGGGCCGGTTCCGTTCCGCTATCCGGCGGGCGACTATCACCTTGATTTACTCGAAACAGGGAGTTAAGCCACTCATGCTGTTAAATGCGCTGGCAGCACTCGGACACAGCGGGATCAAAACCGTCAGGACGTTCGGGCGCGCCGGGTTAATGTTATTCAATGCGATTATCGGTAAGCCGGAGTTTCGCAAACATGCGCCGCTGCTGGTGCGCCAGCTTTATAATGTGGGCGTCTTGTCGATGCTTATCATTATTGTCTCCGGCGTATTCATCGGTATGGTGCTGGGGCTGCAAGGCTATCTGGTTCTGACCACTTACAGCGCGGAGACCAGTCTTGGCATGTTAGTGGCGCTTTCGCTGCTGCGCGAGCTGGGGCCGGTGGTCGCGGCGTTGCTGTTTGCCGGGCGGGCCGGGTCGGCGTTGACGGCGGAAATCGGCCTGATGCGGGCGACGGAGCAGCTCTCCAGTATGGAGATGATGGCGGTCGATCCATTGCGCCGGGTGATTTCGCCGCGCTTTTGGGCGGGCGTGATTTCATTGCCGCTACTGACCATTATCTTTGTGGCGGTCGGTATCTGGGGCGGCTCGCTGGTCGGCGTAAGCTGGAAGGGAATCGACGCCGGGTTCTTCTGGTCCGCGATGCAGAATGCCGTCGACTGGCGTATGGACCTGGTGAACTGTCTGATAAAGAGCGTGGTGTTCGCCATTACGGTAACATGGATTGCGTTATTCAACGGTTATGACGCAATACCGACTTCTGCCGGGATTAGCCGGGCAACGACGCGTACCGTGGTTCACGCATCGTTGGCCGTTCTGGGGCTGGATTTTGTGCTGACCGCACTGATGTTTGGGAATTGAGTTCATGCAAACGAAAAAAAATGAAATTTGGGTAGGCGTTTTTTTGCTGGTAGCGTTGCTGGCGGCGCTGTTTGTTTGCCTGAAGGCGGCAAATGTGACCTCTATGCGCACGGAGCCGACCTATAAGGTTTATGCGACCTTCGATAACATCGGCGGTCTGAAAGTGCGTTCCCCGGTACGCATCGGCGGGGTGGTTGTCGGGCGGGTTGAAGATATCTCGCTTGATCCGAAAACATACCTGCCGCGCGTAACGCTCGACATCGAAGAGCGTTATAACCATATTCCCGATACCAGCTCGTTGAGTATTCGTACTTCCGGGCTGCTGGGGGAGCAATATCTGGCATTAAACGTCGGTTTTGAAGATCCTGAGCTGGGAACGTCTATCCTCAAAGATGGGAGTACGATTCAGGACACCAAGTCTGCAATGGTGCTGGAAGATATGATTGGCCAGTTCCTTTATAACAGCAAAGGCGACGACAATAAGAATTCTGGCGATGCGCCAGCCGCAACGGAAGGTCATACTGAAGCCACAACGCCCGCGGGCGAAACGAAATAATCTCAGGAGAATTGAGGCATGTTTAAACGACTGATGATGGTGGCCCTGCTGGTCATTGCGCCATTAAGCGCAGCAACGGCAGCGGATCAGAGCAATCCTTATAAACTGATGAACGAGGCGGCGCAGAAAACTTTTGATCGCCTGAAAAACGAACAGCCGAAAATTCGTGCCAATCCGGATTACCTGCGAGACGTTGTTGATCAGGAACTTCTGCCGTACGTGCAGGTAAAATATGCCGGCGCGCTGGTGCTGGGCCGCTACTACAAAGAGGCGACCCCGGCGCAGCGTGAAGCCTATTTTGCAGCGTTTCGCGAATACCTGAAACAGGCATACGGTCAGGCGCTGGCGATGTACCACGGCCAGACTTACCAGATAGCGCCTGAGCAACCGCTGGGCGATGCGACTATTGTGCCTATCCGTGTAACGATTATCGATCCCAACGGTCGTCCGCCGGTACGCCTGGATTTCCAGTGGCGCAAAAACACTCAGACCGGCAACTGGCAGGCGTATGACATGATTGCGGAAGGCGTCAGCATGATCACCACCAAGCAAAATGAGTGGAGCGACCTGCTGCGTACTAAAGGCATCGACGGCCTGACCGCACAACTGAAATCTATCTCTCAGCAGAAAATTACTTTGGACGAGAAACAGTAATGACGCCGCAACTCACCTGGACGCGTGAGGCGGACACTCTGGTGCTGGCGGGAGAGCTGGATCAGGACGTGTTGGCGCCGCTATGGGACGCGCGCGTAGAAGCGATGACTGGCGTTACCCGTATCGACCTGAGCCAGATCTCCAGGGTGGATACGGGGGGACTGGCGCTGCTGGTGCACCTTGTGAACCAGGCAAAAAAGCAGGGCAATGCCGTGTCGCTGTCTGGCGTTAACGACAAGGTTTACGCGCTGGCGCAATTATATAACTTGCCCGAAGACGTACTTCCCCGTATGTAATGAATGCCGGATGGTTTATCCGGCCTACACTTCGCATGATCCCCGTAGGCCGGATAAGTTGCGTTAGCAGCACCATCCGGCACTTTTACCGCGCTGATTTATCAGCGTAATCTTTTGCTTATTTAAGACGGCGCGACTTTGCTCTAAGATGTTGGGCTGTTTTCACTATTTGACGAATAAAGAACCCATGGAAAATCATGAAATTCAGAGTGTGCTGATGAATGCCCTCTCCCTCCAGGAAGTCCACGTCTCCGGCGATGGCAGTCACTTTCAGGTTATTGCCGTGGGCGAGATGTTTGACGGCATGAGCCGGGTCAAGAAACAGCAAACGGTCTATGGGCCGCTAATGGAGTACATTGCGGACAACCGTATCCATGCCGTATCGATCAAAGCATATACCCCGGCGGAATGGGCGCGCGATCGTAAACTTAACGGATTTTAAGCTACGGGTAACCTGCCGGTAGCGGAGATGAATGCTTAACTGAGAATACAATAATGGATAAATTTCGTGTACAGGGGCCAACGACGCTCCAGGGCGAAGTCACAATTTCCGGCGCCAAAAACGCCGCGCTGCCGATCCTGTTCGCCGCTCTGCTGGCAGAAGAACCGGTAGAGATCCAAAACGTTCCAAAACTGAAAGACGTGGATACGTCGATGAAGCTCCTGAGCCAATTAGGCGCGAAAGTGGAACGCAATGGATCGGTACACATTGACGCCAGCCAGGTGAACGTGTTCTGCGCGCCTTATGATCTGGTTAAGACCATGCGCGCCTCGATATGGGCGCTGGGGCCGCTGGTTGCCCGTTTTGGTCAGGGACAAGTCTCTCTGCCGGGGGGCTGTACTATCGGCGCGCGTCCGGTTGATCTGCATATTACCGGTCTGGAACAACTGGGTGCGACCATCAAGCTGGAAGAGGGCTACGTAAAGGCCTCCGTCGAAGGGCGTCTTAAAGGGGCGCATATCGTGATGGATAAGGTCAGCGTCGGCGCGACCGTCACCATTATGTGCGCCGCCACGCTGGCGGAAGGGACGACCATCATTGAAAACGCCGCGCGCGAGCCGGAAATTGTCGACACCGCTAACTTCCTGGTTACGCTGGGGGCGAAGATCGCCGGGCAGGGCACCGATCGTATTACGATCGAGGGCGTAGAGCGTCTGGGCGGCGGCGTTTATCGTGTGCTGCCGGATCGTATCGAAACGGGGACTTTCCTGGTGGCGGCAGCGATCTCTCGCGGCAAAATCCTCTGCCGTAACGCGCAACCGGACACTCTGGACGCGGTACTGGCGAAACTGCGCGATGCTGGCGCGGATATCGAAGTGGGCGAGGACTGGATTAGTCTGGACATGCACGGCAAACGGCCGAAGGCGGTCAATGTCCGTACCGCGCCGCACCCGGCATTTCCGACCGATATGCAGGCGCAGTTCACGTTGCTGAACCTGGTGGCGGAAGGGACGGGCTTTATCACTGAAACCGTCTTTGAAAACCGTTTTATGCACGTGCCTGAACTCAGCCGCATGGGCGCGCGTGCGGAAATTGAAAGCAATACCGTCATATGCCATGGTGTAGAAACGCTCTCTGGCGCCCAGGTCATGGCGACAGATCTGCGGGCATCTGCGAGCCTGGTGCTGGCGGGCTGTATTGCGGAAGGCACGACGATTGTGGATCGCATTTATCACATCGATCGCGGTTATGAGCGCATCGAAGACAAACTGCGCGCGCTAGGCGCGAATATTGAACGCGTGAAAGGCGAATAACCTTCTGTACGCTGAATAACCCCCGCGAACGCGATGCGGGGGTTGTTTTACAGGCACTTACTCTACATTCTGTTTGTTTTTATTACGCGCTCTCATAAGCCGCGTTCTGTCGATAAACTCATGCGTGCGCGGATCGTGATAACGCGATGGCCAAATAACCCAGGGTTCCGTTCCCAATGCTTTCGCGATAATCAACTCTCCTTTCGGCCACGGGCGCGTTAATGCATTGGCCAGCGTGGATGAACTCAATCCATTCCGACGTGACTCAGCGGCCATTGAAGTCCCTTTTTTACGTAGTCCGGCAATGATATCGGCCGGATGCCAGTCAATAAGCTTGCTTTCCATACATCCATCACTCCTTAGGTTAATCACTTACGGTTTTAACAACCCGACGACGTTCGATACTATAACGCTTCGTGAAGGAATGTTCTAAAAAGTTCATGTAAGTGGCGGCAATATTCAGAATATGCCAGGGGAAGTCCTGGAGGAGTATGTGAAAGACAGGCGATAGGGTATCTGGAGTTTATTAGAACTTAATGGGATATCCCGCGCAGTGCGCGGGATAAGAGAATGGCATTAACGATCGCGCTGCACCGCGATGTGTGCGAGACCGATTAGCGCCTCACGCCATGGAGTATCCGGCAATATCTGCAACGCGGATATCGCTTTGTCGGCTTCTTCTTCCGCTCGCTGACGCGTCCATTCCAGCGAACCGCAGGTGGTCATCGCTTCCAGAACCGGTTCCAGAAGATGACGGCCATTGCCTTGTTCAATAGCGGTACGGATCATCGCTGACTGTTCTGGCGTACCGTGGCGCATGGCGTGAAGCAACGGTAAGGTAGGTTTGCCCTCATTGAGGTCATCACCCACATTTTTACCGAGATGCTCGCCGTCGGCACTGTAATCCAGCAGATCGTCAATGAGCTGGAAAGCCGTACCAAGGTAGCGGCCATAGTCCTGCAACCCTTTCTCTTGCTCAGGCGTACAACCGGCAAGAATACCGGAGCACTGGGCGGCGGCTTCGAACAGACGGGCCGTTTTACTGTAAATCACCCGCATGTAATTTTCTTCGGTAATGTCCGGGTCATTCACGTTCATCAATTGCAGCACTTCGCCTTCTGCAATCACGTTGACCGCTTCCGACATAACTTCCAGCACTTTTAACGAGCCGAGGCTGGTCATCATCTGGAAGGCGCGGGTATAGATAAAGTCGCCGACCAACACGCTGGCGGCATTACCGAAAGCGGCATTTGCCGTCGCTTTGCCGCGACGCATATCAGATTCATCCACCACATCATCATGTAGCAGCGTCGCCGTGTGGATAAACTCGATCAGAGCGGCGATAGTCACGTGCGCGTTACCCTGATAACCCACCGCGCGCGCGGCAAGAACGGCAATCATCGGACGAATGCGTTTTCCGCCGCCGCTAATAATGTAATATCCTAGCTGATTAATCAGTTGAACGTCGGAATTAAGCTGTTCAAGGATTGTCGCATTGACACCCGCCATATCTTGCGCGGTTAACTCGTTGATTTTTTCTAAATTCATCGCAAAAGCCGGGCTTATCGCCCCGATTATCCCATGTCTGAATGAGGTAACGTAGGGTTTATGGTTAGAAATATACCCTGATTGTACTGAAAAAACGCCGCAGATAAACGTTACCGTATGCGTTGTGTTTTTTTTCTTCATGTATTGATGGTAGCACTTGTCAAAGCCGTGCAATTTGCGTAATATTCGCGCCCTATTGTGAATATTTATAGCGCGCTCTGAATCATTGAAAGGTGTGCGCGGAAGCGGAGTTTTTTATGTACGCGGTTTTCCAAAGTGGTGGTAAACAACACCGAGTAAGCGAAGGTCAGACCGTTCGCCTGGAAAAGCTGGACATCGCAACTGGCGAAACTATCGAGTTCGCTGAAGTTCTGATGATCGCAAACGGTGAAGAAGTCAAAATCGGCGTTCCTTTCGTTGATGGCGGCGTAATCAAAGCTGAAGTTGTTGCCCACGGTCGTGGCGAGAAAGTTAAAATCGTTAAGTTTCGTCGCCGTAAACACTACCGTAAGCAGCAGGGCCATCGTCAGTGGTTCACTGATGTGAAAATTACCGGCATCAGCGCTTAAGATTAGGGGAGCAGATTAAATGGCACATAAAAAGGCTGGCGGCTCGACTCGTAACGGTCGCGATTCTGAAGCTAAACGTCTGGGCGTAAAACGCTTTGGCGGTGAAGCAGTTCTGGCAGGCAGCATCATCGTTCGTCAACGTGGTACTAAATTCCACGCTGGCACCAACGTTGGTTGCGGTCGTGACCACACTCTGTTTGCTAAAGCAGACGGTAAAGTGAAATTCGAAGTTAAAGGCCCGAAAAACCGTAAATACATCAGCATCGTTGCTGAGTAAGTTTTTTGTGGTCCGGTAACGGATGAAAGCCCCGCACCTGTTGCGGGGCTTTTTACATTCGATGGCCGACTAAAATATACCCGTGTGGCTGTGCGAATGCCGTTAACGGGTCTTTGCAGGGAACACGGCATGAAGCAGCAGGCAGGCATTGGCATTCTTTTAGCGCTCACTACCGCGATGTGCTGGGGAGCGTTGCCAATAGCAATGAAGCAAGTGCTGGAGGTGATGGAGCCTTCAACCATTGTCTTCTACCGCTTCTTAATGGCCAGTATTGGCCTCGGGGCGATACTGGCAGTAAAAAGAAAGCTGCCGCCGCTGCGTATTTTTCGTAAGCCGCGCTGGTTGGTGTTATTGGCGATAGCGACCTGCGGACTGTTCGGTAATTTCATTTTGTTCAGTTCTTCCCTGCAATATTTAAGCCCAACCGCGTCGCAGGTTATCGGCCAGCTCTCGCCGGTTGGCATGATGGTCGCCAGCGTCTTTATTCTGAAAGAAAAGATGCGCGGTACGCAGGTGATTGGCGCGCTGATGTTATTGAGCGGGCTGGTGATGTTTTTTAACACCAGTCTGATCGAGATTTTTACCCGACTGACCGACTACACCTGGGGCGTTATTTTTGGCGTAGGCGCGGCGATGGTGTGGGTGAGCTATGGCGTGGCGCAAAAAGTATTATTGCGACGTCTGGCCTCGCAGCAGATCCTGTTTTTACTGTACACTTTATGTACGATAGCGCTCTTGCCGCTGGCAAAACCGATGGTGATAGCGCAACTGAGCGACTGGCAGCTCGCCTGTTTGATTTTCTGCGGGCTAAATACGCTGGTAGGATATGGCGCCCTGGCGGAAGCGATGGCGCGTTGGCAGGCGGCGCAGGTGAGCGCGATAATCACGCTTACACCGCTATTTACCCTGCTGTTTTCAGATCTTTTATCTATGGCCTGGCCCGATTTCTTCGCCAGACCGATGTTAAACCTTTTAGGTTATCTCGGTGCGTTTGTCGTGGTTGCGGGCGCGATGTATTCCGCCATTGGTCATCGTATTTGGGGCGGTTTACGCAAGCATGAAACGGTGGTTTCGCAACCCCGCTCAGGCGAATGATTTACGGAGAATAAAATGAAGTTTGTTGATGAAGCATCGATTCTGGTCGTTGCAGGCGATGGCGGTAATGGCTGTGTGAGCTTCCGCCGCGAAAAATATATCCCGAAAGGCGGCCCGGACGGCGGTGATGGCGGCGACGGCGGCGACGTCTGGATGGAAGCCGATGAAAACCTGAATACGCTGATCGATTACCGCTTTGAAAAATCGTTCCGCGCTGAACGTGGTCAGAATGGCGCGAGCCGCGACTGTACCGGTAAACGCGGTAAAGACGTGACCATTAAAGTGCCGGTCGGTACACGCGTTATCGACCAGGGAACCGGTGAAACGATGGGCGACATGACCAAACACGGTCAGCGTCTGTTGGTCGCGAAGGGCGGCTGGCATGGGTTAGGCAATACCCGTTTTAAATCCTCGGTTAACCGTACGCCGCGCCAGAAAACCAATGGTACGCCGGGCGATAAGCGCGACCTGCTGCTGGAACTGATGCTGCTGGCGGATGTCGGGATGCTGGGGATGCCAAACGCCGGTAAATCAACGTTCATTCGTGCGGTATCGGCAGCAAAACCGAAAGTCGCGGACTATCCGTTTACCACGCTGGTGCCGAGCCTGGGCGTGGTACGAATGGACAGCGAAAAGAGTTTTGTGGTGGCCGACATTCCGGGGTTGATCGAAGGCGCGGCGGAAGGCGCGGGCCTGGGGATTCGCTTCCTGAAGCACCTCGAACGTTGCCGCGTACTGCTGCACCTCATTGATATCGATCCGATCGACGGTTCCGATCCGGTGGAAAACGCCCGTATCATTATTGGCGAACTGGAAAAATACAGCCAGGATCTGGCGGCTAAACCGCGCTGGTTAGTGTTCAACAAGATCGATCTGATGGATAAAACCGAAGCGGAAGAGAAAGCGAAAGCGATCGCCGAAGCGTTGGGCTGGGAAGGGAAATACTATCTGATTTCCGCCGCCAGTCAGCTGGGGGTGAAAGATCTCTGCTGGGATGTGATGACCTTTATCATCGAGAATCCGATCGCGCAGGCTGAAGAAGCAAAACAGCCGGAAAAAGTCGAGTTCATGTGGGACGATTATCATCGCCAGCAGTTGGCTGAAGTGGAAGAAGACGCAGACGATGACTGGGATGACGACTGGGATGAAGACGACGAAGAAGGCGTCGAGTTCATCTACAAACGTTAATCTCGTAGCCGGATGGCGCTAACGCTTATCCGGCCTACAAAAGCCAACGGGCCGCATTTGCGGCCCGTTTTATTATGTTCTTTGTAGGCCAGATAAGACGCGTTAGCGCCGCCATCCGGCAATAATGCACTCAGTTATTCTGATAAATATCCTTGTATAACCGACTCTCGAAGCGTACCAGCGGGATTCGGCGATTACGCTGATCGGCAGGTGGAACCGCGTAGCCGGACAAATACTGTACAAATGCCATCCGTTGCCCGCTTGCGGTGGTAATAAAGCCCGCCAGATTATACACGCCCTGCAGTGACCCGGTTTTCGCCGAAACCTTACCGTCTACGCCCGCCTGATGTAGCCCGGCGCGGTATTGCAATGAACCATCATAGCCCGCCAGCGGCAGCATAGAGATAAAGTTCAGCTCGTTATCGTGTTGGGCGATATATTGCAGCACCTGTATCATCGTGGCGGGAGCGATCAGATTATGGCGAGAAAGACCGGAACCGTCGGCAATAATGGTATTGCCGATATCAATTCCCGCCTGTTGGCGCAGGATCTGGCGAACGGCATCCGATCCCGCCCGCCAGGTGCCAGGCACGTTAAACCTGACATGACCAATCATCCGAAAAACAGTATCGGCGATCATGTTGTCTGACTTTTTCAGCATAATCTTAAGCAGATCGTGCAGTGGCGCCGACTGTTTACTGGCGACGATCGTTCCGGGCTCGTTAACCTGCGTCTGGCGCAGCAGCGTGCCGCGGTAAGTTATCCCGGCCTCTTTCAGTTCCTGCTTGAGGATCGCGCCCGCGTAGCTGGCGCCGTCCTGAATAGCAAAGGCCAGCGGCAGCGGGTCGGCGCGCTGTGGTAAACAGCCGGTAAGCGTATAACGGTTCAAATCGCCAGGCACAACATCCAGCTCGCAATACTGCGCGTCTGCCGAACCGCGCGGCAGAGTCCGTACCTGGCTGAACATCGTTACCGGATAATAAGAGGCCACGCGAATAAAGGCTAAATCGTTTGGTTTTTGCGCGCTATAAAGCGACACAGAAAAACAGTTGCGGTCAACAATGGCGGCGGCGGGAGGCGCGCTGAAACACTGGGTCAGGTCGTTCCACGGCCAGCCTGGCGCTTTATCGTGGCTGGCGAAAATCGACGTGTCGATAAGCACATTGCCGTCGATTTGCGTGACGCCGGACTTTTTCAGCGTCGCGACCATATTGCGAATATCCTGACGTCTTAGCGTTGGATCGCCACCGAAGCGCGCAATTACGTCACCTTTCAGGATGCCGTTATCGACGTTACCTTTAGTCTCCAGCGTGGTCGTAAAACGGAAATCCGGGCCGAGTTGAATCAGCGCCGCCAGCGCGGTAATCACCTTTTGGGTACTGGCGGGAAGCGCCATCTGCTGACTATGATAATCAATAGCCGGCGCGGGCGCGCCAATCTTTTGCACCATCAGCGCGAGGTTGGCGCCGGCCGGAAGCTGTTTGATGTATTCGTCAATATTCGCGGCCTGAACGCTGAACGCTATACTGGTGGTCAATCCGATGATAAATCTGGAAAATCGCATAATCTCGCGCTAACACCCTGGAAACAAGCCGTCATACTACGGCGCAACGCCCTAAAAAGTAAACGATGACCCATAGGGAACTCCAGGGTAAAATGGTTATCAAAGAGGAAATTGTAGCTGACCTGGGACTGCGCGCCCGGGTTGGTGTTTTTTTGCTTCTGACCCTGGTATGGCATATGCCGGGGCTGGCTTAGCAGCCGGGGTAGAGTTCATTGCCCCCTACAGGAATGTTCAAGAGGTATAACAAATGCAAGCTATTCCGATGACCTTACGCGGAGCCGAAAAACTGCGCGAAGAGCTGGATTTTCTGAAATCTGTGCGCCGTCCTGAAATCATCGCCGCTATCGCCGAAGCGCGCGAACATGGCGATTTAAAAGAAAACGCGGAGTATCATGCTGCACGCGAACAGCAGGGTTTCTGCGAAGGGCGCATTAAAGATATCGAAGCAAAACTGTCGAATGCGCAGGTGATTGATGTCACTAAAATGCCGAACAATGGTCGCGTGATTTTCGGCGCTACCGTCACGGTGCTGAACCTGGACACTGACGAAGAGCAGACCTACCGCATTGTTGGCGATGATGAGGCGGATTTTAAGCAAAATCTCATTTCGGTAAACTCGCCAATCGCTCGCGGCCTGATCGGCAAAGAGCAGGATGACGTCGTGGTGATAAAAACGCCTGGCGGCGATGTGGAATACGAAGTGCTTAAAGTGGAATACCTTTAAGTAGTACTCAATACGCAAATTGTTGGTGTATTGTAAAGAAAGGAAAAAGGCCGCATAGCGGCCTTTTATCAACGGAGAGAGCGTGGCATTTTGCTCTCCTGCTCGTGGAAAACCCCTCGTTTTACACAGATTTTGTGTTCGACTTTAGGATATCCTTAACGCGGCAGCGAGATTTTACGCTCTTTAGTTGGGCGATACAGTACCAGCGTTTTACCGATGACCTGTACGTTACAGGCGCCGGTTTCGCGCACGATAGCGTCCACGATCAAGGTTTTTGTTTCGCGATCTTCCGAGGCGATTTTCACCTTGATAAGTTCATGGTGCTCTAACGCTTGTTCAATCTCGGCCAGTACCCCTTCGGTCAAACCATTATTGCCAAGCATAACAACAGGCTTGAGCGGATGTGCCAGACCTTTTAGGTGCTGTTTTTGTTTAGTACTCAGATTCATCGTATATTTTTGCTTACGTTGGGATTGAAAACGGGTCATTCTACCGCCATCTCCCTTATATCGCCAAATAGGCGTGTAGAAATTTACGCCATTGGCTACGATGAACTGCCCCGACGGGAAAGTTAAATGACAGGTAAAAAGCGTTCTGCCAGCTCAAGCCGCTGGCTTCAGGAACACTTTAGCGATAAATATGTTCAACAGGCGCAGAAAAAGGGGCTACGCTCCCGTGCCTGGTTTAAACTTGATGAAATACAGCAAAGTGACAAACTTTTTAAGCCGGGAATGACGGTAGTCGATCTCGGCGCTGCGCCAGGAGGCTGGTCACAGTATGTGGTCACGCAGATTGGCGGCAAAGGCCGCATCATCGCTTGTGATCTTTTACCTATGGATCCTATCGTTGGTGTGGACTTTCTTCAGGGCGATTTTCGTGATGAACTTGTCATGAAAGCGTTACTGGAACGCGTGGGTGACAGTAAAGTACAAGTTGTCATGTCGGATATGGCACCAAACATGAGCGGAACACCGGCGGTGGATATCCCCCGCGCCATGTATCTGGTGGAGCTGGCGTTAGAGATGTGCCGCGATGTGCTGGCGCCAGGCGGAAGTTTTGTAGTGAAGGTGTTCCAGGGCGAAGGTTTCGATGAGTATCTAAGGGAAATTCGCTCCCTGTTTACGAAGGTTAAAGTTCGTAAGCCGGACTCTTCGCGTGCGCGTTCGCGTGAAGTGTACATTGTAGCGACCGGGCGAAAGTGATAACCGGCAGATTTCAGACGTAAGGTTTGAAAGAAACTGGATATAGAGTATCCTGACGCTGTTTTTAACACAGTTGTAATAAGAGGTTAATCCCTTGAGTGACATGGCGAAAAACCTAATACTCTGGCTGGTCATTGCCGTTGTGCTGATGTCAGTATTCCAGAGCTTTGGGCCCAGCGAGTCTAATGGCCGTAAGGTGGATTACTCTACCTTCCTGCAAGAGGTCAATCAGGACCAGGTTCGCGAAGCGCGTATCAACGGACGTGAGATCAACGTTACCAAGAAAGATAGTAACCGTTACACGACTTACATTCCGATTAATGATCCGAAGCTGCTTGATAACCTGCTGACTAAAAACGTCAAGGTTGTTGGCGAACCACCTGAAGAGCCAAGCCTGCTGGCTTCTATCTTCATTTCCTGGTTCCCGATGCTGTTGCTGATCGGCGTCTGGATCTTCTTCATGCGTCAGATGCAGGGCGGCGGTGGCAAAGGCGCCATGTCGTTCGGTAAGAGCAAGGCGCGTATGCTGACGGAAGATCAGATCAAAACCACGTTTGCTGACGTCGCGGGTTGTGACGAAGCGAAAGAAGAAGTGGCGGAACTGGTTGAATACCTGCGTGAACCGAGCCGTTTCCAGAAGCTGGGCGGTAAAATTCCGAAAGGCGTCCTGATGGTCGGCCCGCCGGGTACCGGTAAAACCCTGCTGGCAAAAGCCATTGCGGGTGAAGCGAAGGTGCCATTCTTTACGATTTCCGGTTCTGACTTTGTGGAAATGTTCGTCGGTGTCGGCGCGTCTCGAGTGCGTGACATGTTCGAACAGGCCAAGAAAGCGGCGCCGTGCATTATCTTCATCGATGAAATCGACGCCGTAGGTCGCCAGCGTGGCGCTGGTCTGGGCGGCGGTCACGATGAACGTGAGCAGACGTTGAACCAGATGCTGGTTGAGATGGACGGCTTCGAAGGTAACGAAGGTATCATCGTTATCGCGGCAACTAACCGTCCGGACGTTCTGGACCCGGCGCTGCTGCGTCCTGGCCGTTTCGACCGTCAGGTGGTGGTAGGCCTGCCGGATGTTCGCGGTCGTGAGCAGATTCTGAAGGTGCATATGCGTCGCGTACCGTTAGCGACGGACATTGATGCGGCGATCATTGCGCGCGGTACGCCGGGCTTCTCCGGTGCGGACCTGGCGAACCTGGTGAACGAAGCGGCGCTGTTTGCCGCACGCGGCAACAAGCGCGTTGTGTCGATGGTTGAGTTCGAGAAAGCGAAAGACAAAATCATGATGGGCGCCGAACGTCGCTCCATGGTGATGACGGAAGCGCAGAAAGAGTCGACCGCGTACCACGAAGCGGGCCACGCGATTATCGGTCGCCTGGTGCCGGAACACGATCCGGTGCACAAAGTGACGATTATCCCGCGTGGTCGTGCGCTGGGCGTGACCTTCTTCCTGCCTGAAGGCGACGCGATCAGCGCCAGCCGTCAGAAGCTGGAAAGCCAAATCAGCACGCTGTACGGCGGCCGTCTGGCGGAAGAGATTATCTACGGCGTTGAGCATGTTTCCACCGGCGCGTCGAACGACATTAAAGTCGCGACTAACCTGGCGCGTAACATGGTCACCCAGTGGGGCTTCTCGGAGAAACTCGGTCCGTTGCTGTATGCGGAAGAAGAGGGCGAAGTGTTCCTCGGCCGTAGCGTCGCAAAAGCGAAACATATGTCTGATGAAACTGCGCGTATCATCGACCAGGAAGTGAAAGCGCTGATTGAACGTAACTACAATCGCGCTCGTCAGATCCTGACTGACAATATGGATATTCTGCACGCGATGAAAGATGCGCTGATGAAATATGAAACCATCGATGCGCCGCAGATTGATGACCTGATGGCGCGTCGTGAAGTGCGTCCGCCTGCGGGCTGGGAAGATCCAAACGGCACCAATAACTCTGACAGCAATGGTACGCCTCAGGCGCCGCGTCCGGTTGATGAACCACGCACGCCGAACCCGGGCAACACGATGTCAGAGCAGCTGGGCGACAAATAAGCATTTGTTGTACAACATTATGTTTAGCGCTCACCGAAACCCTGGGGCTTGCCCCGGGGTTTTTCTTTTTTAACTCACCATAAATAAAACAGGGATTTTGACCATGAAACTCTTCGCTCAGGGCGCCACGCTCGATCTCACTCATCCGCATGTTATGGGTATCCTGAACGTAACGCCGGATTCGTTCTCCGACGGCGGCGCGCATAACACGCTGATTGAGGCGGTGAAACATGCGAATTTAATGGTGAATGCCGGGGCGACAATTATTGATGTGGGGGGGGAATCAACGCGACCAGGCGCGGCGGAAGTGAGCGTGGAAGAAGAGCTGGATCGCGTTATTCCGGTACTGGAAGCAATCGCGCAACGTTTTGAAGTGTGGATTTCTGTGGATACCTCTAAACCCGAGGTGATCCGTGAAGCGGTAAGGGCGGGCGCGCATATTATCAATGATGTCCGTTCGCTCTCCGAGCCCGGCGCGTTGGAAGCGGCAGCGGAAACCGGCTTGCCGGTCAGTCTTATGCACATGCAGGGCAACCCCAAAACCATGCAGGAGGCGCCGAAATATGACGATGTCTTTGCCGAGGTGAATCGCTACTTTATTGAGCAAATAGCACGTTGTGAGAAGGCCGGCATCGCAAAAGAGAAATTGTTGCTCGACCCCGGATTCGGTTTCGGTAAAAATCTCTCTCACAATTATACCTTACTGGCGCGACTGGGTGAGTTTCATCATTTTAACCTGCCGCTGCTGGTGGGCATGTCACGTAAAACGATGGTTGGTCAGTTACTTAACGTGGGACCATCAGACCGTCTGAACGGCAGCCTTGCGTGCGCGGTAATTGCCGCGATGCAGGGCGCGCAGATCATTCGCGTCCATGACGTCAAAGAAACCGTAGAGGCGATGCGGGTGGTAGAAGCCACTCTGTCTGCAAAGGGAAACAAACGCTATGAGTAATCGTAAATATTTCGGTACCGATGGGATTCGCGGACGTGTAGGCAATGCCCCCATTACACCTGATTTCGTGCTTAAACTGGGTTGGGCTGCCGGAAAAGTGCTGGCGCGTCATGGCTCGCGTAAAATCATTATCGGTAAAGATACGCGTATTTCCGGCTATATGCTGGAGTCCGCGCTGGAGGCGGGCCTTGCCGCTGCGGGGCTGTCGGCCTCGTTTACCGGACCTATGCCAACGCCAGCCGTCGCCTATCTGACGCGGACTTTCCGCGCGGAGGCGGGTATCGTTATCTCGGCTTCGCATAACCCGTTCTATGATAACGGCATTAAATTCTTCTCTATCGACGGTACGAAACTGCCTGACGATGTGGAAGAAGCCATCGAAGCCGAAATGGAAAAAGAGATCACCTGCGTAGACTCCGCCGAGCTGGGTAAAGCCAGCCGCATCGTCGACGCCGCCGGACGCTATATCGAGTTCTGTAAAGGCACCTTCCCGAACGAACTGAGCCTCAATGGCCTGAAAGTGGTTGTAGATTGCGCCAACGGCGCTACCTACCATATCGCGCCGAATGTGCTGCGCGAGCTGGGCGCGACCGTTATCGCCATCGGCTGTGAGCCAAACGGCGTCAACATTAACGAAGAAGTGGGCGCGACCGACGTGCGCGCGTTGCAGGCGCGCGTGTTGGCGGAGAAGGCGGACCTCGGCATCGCGCTTGACGGCGACGGCGACCGGGTCATCATGGTTGACCATGAAGGCAATAAAGTCGATGGCGATCAGATCATGTATATCATCGCGCGCGAAGGGCTGCGCCAGGGGCAACTGCGCGGCGGCGCGGTGGGGACGCTGATGAGCAATATGGGGCTGGAGCTGGCGCTCAAGCAGCTTGGCATTCCGTTTGCCCGGGCGAAAGTGGGCGACCGCTACGTGCTGGAAAAATTGCAGGAAAAAGGCTGGCGCATCGGCGCGGAAAACTCTGGTCACGTTATTCTGTTGGATAAAACGACCACTGGCGACGGTATTGTAGCGGGGCTACAAGTTCTGGCGGCGATGGTGCGTAATCATATGAGTCTGCACGATCTGTGCAGCGGTATGAAAATGTTCCCGCAGATTCTGGTTAACGTGCGTTACACCGCCGGTAGCGGCGATCCGCTGGAAAATGAAGCGGTGAAAGCGGTAACGGCAGACGTAGAAGCCACGCTCGGCAATCGTGGGCGGGTACTGCTACGTAAATCCGGTACCGAACCGCTGATTCGCGTGATGGTGGAAGGCGAGGATGAAGCGCAGGTTACGGCATTCGCCCATCGTATCGCGGATGCGGTAAAAGCCGTTTAAGCGTTTAAGTGACTAAAAAGGCGGCGGTTGCCGCCTTACTGCCCGCAAAAAACAACGCTTTTGCTGTTTTTTTCCGCAGTTGATACAATGCGCTTAAATTGCCCTTGCGAAGGTCATTCGCTTTGGTTAGTATTCACACCCGCTTCAGTGGGAAACAGTAAAAATCCCGCTTTATTGGTAGAAGCATTGGTACGCGGCAACTCCGCAAGGAACAGGTTGATTATGTACGAAGCTCTTTTAGTTGTTTTCCTTATTGTGGCAATTGGCCTTGTAGGTCTGATCATGCTGCAGCAAGGTAAAGGCGCTGATATGGGAGCCTCCTTCGGAGCAGGCGCTTCCGCTACGCTATTTGGTTCAAGTGGTTCTGGTAACTTCATGACCCGAATGACGGCGGTATTGGCGACGCTGTTCTTCATCATCAGTCTGGTGTTGGGTAATATCAATAGCAATAAAACCAATAAAGGAAGCGAGTGGGAAAATCTGAGCGCGCCGGCGAAGACCGAGCAGACTCAACCTGCTGCACCGGCCCAGCCGACCAGCGATATCCCGCGCTAATAGCAGTATCCGTGCCGAGGTGGTGGAATTGGTAGACACGCTACCTTGAGGTGGTAGTGCCCAATAGGGCTTACGGGTTCAAGTCCCGTCCTCGGTACCAATATTCCGAAAGAAAGACGCTGAAAAGCGTCTTTTTTTTCGTCTGTTGAAACTGCTCTCAGAGAGGAGGTTGAAGCACGCTTACACGCGTCCCTGGCATGGCCCCGTCAATACGTTGAGATAGCCCTCTATACATACTCATGTATGTCCTCTCTGGTGATCTCCCTGCGTCAGGTTCACTCCACCGATTACGAGATCATCTCCGTTCATTGAAGACGGTAGTTGCTCAGCTATAATCTGAAATGCTTGTATCTGTTATCCCCCTCCATATCTTTTGCTCAAGTAGTTTTATCTAATCTTCCTTTGCACTGAGCCGAATATCTAAGGAAGAGATTAATGAGTTTATTTTTCGATCGTGCTGGATTGATTGCCGAATTGCGCACATCCAATTTGAGCTCTGCTATTCAGGAGAAAGTCGTGCAACAGGCACGTGCTGCTATTGCATTTAAACGTTGTCTGCGGGATATGGAAACAGTAAAGGTGGGGGCATCGCGGTTGGGCGGTCTACCCGACTGGCCATTAGGACAAAACTGGCCTATACGAAAAAAATCGGTTAATGCCACATCTCGCGTGCTAAAGCTGAAAGCTGAAAAAACGCGAAATGCCATGTTTGTTCATGAAATGAAAATGAGTTATGAGCTGCTCAATGAAGGGCGTAAGCTGCTTGGGCAGCCAGCGGAAGATTTTGACGAGGAGAGGTGTCGGTTGGTGCAGCAACGGTTATTAACCGAAATTGACATCCGCATAGAGAATCAGTTGGTTGATTTTCCGCTTGCTTTCGTTGCCCAACTAAATTTGAGTGACCTGGCGTTACTCCCAGGGTTTGATCCACTGCTTCCCAGGCGGGGGTTATTGAGCTTCTTTGTCGATGTTACCTGGGAAGATCGGCAGCCCTTTGTTTTCTGGCACGATGTTGAGGTAGATGCATTAAGCACGCTACCTGTGCCAGATGACTTGCTGGCTTTTTACAATAAGATTGAATTTCGTGAACCATGGCAATTGTGTACACAGGTTGAGTGCCTGGAACCTCTTTCCGTTATCAGTGTTCCGTCAGTCTGCGAGGGATTAAGCGTTACGCAGCAGAAAGCGTATGAATCATGGTATGACGCGTTAAGTGATTACGAACAGGATAACCCGTATCGAGTTGATGCCTGCTATTCCGGCGATCTTCTGGGAGGGTGGACAATTCCTCTCCAACGTAGTGTGGAAGATGAACTGAATCAAAATGATACAAGATGGCGACAGCTTTTTAGCTGGGATGAAGAAATTCATTCTACAACAGCATTACTGGCTGTCGCTGGGCCGGATTTTGGCGGGGGCATTGACTATATAATGATGACTGAAAAAGACATGGCTGCACAATGCTTTGACAGGGTGCGAAATGTTGTCCAGTTAGATTAACCGGCAAATCAGCCATTTGCATCAACCTGGGGTGATGTTCATAAAAAAGGCCGCTTTCGCGGCCTGTTGCATCAACGACGCGGGCTTATTTGCCTTTGTTTTCCAGATTCTCAACCTGCGGCAGACCGGTCGCGGAAGAGGCGGTTAACAGACCCGCTTTCGCGTAGCCGAACAGTTTCTCGCGGGTATCGGTAATGTCCAGATTACGCATGGTCAGCTGGCCAATACGATCGTCCGGTGAGAATACGGACTCGCCTTTCTCCATGGTCAGACGCTCAGCCTTATAGGTCAGGTTGTCTGACACGGTGTTCAGGATGGAGTAGTCGTTGCCGCGACGCAGCTCCAACGTCACTTCACCGGTAATCTGGCTGGCGACCCAACGTTGCAGGCCATCACGCAGCATCAGCGCCTGCGAGTCGAACCAGCGGCCCTGATACAGCAGTTTGCCCAACTGACGACCATGAGAGTGATATTGCTCAATGGTGTCTTCGTTGTGAATACCGGTCAACAGACGCTCGTAAGCGATGTGCAGCAGTGCCATTCCGGGGGCTTCATAAATACCGCGGCTTTTTGCTTCAATGATGCGGTTTTCAATTTGGTCGCTCATACCCAGGCCGTGACGGCCGCCGATGCGGTTCGCTTCCAGCATCATCTCAACATCATCGCTGAAGGTTTTACCGTTCAGGGCAACAGGGTGACCCTGCTCGAAGCTGACGGTCACAACTTCTGCCGGGATCTTCACGCTCTCGTCCCAGAACTTCACGCCCATAATCGGGTTGACGATCTTGACGCTGGAGTTAAGAAACTCCAGATCTTTCGCTTCATGCGTGGCGCCGAGCATGTTGGAGTCGGTGGAGTAGGCTTTTTCGACTGACATCTTATAGTCGAAACCGCAGGCAATCATAAATTCAGACATCTCATGGCGACCACCCAGCTCATCGATAAAGTCGGTATCCAGCCACGGTTTGTAAATCTGTAATTCAGCATTCGTCAGCAGGCCGTAACGATAGAAACGTTCAATATCGTTGCCTTTATAGGTACTGCCGTCGCCCCAGATATTCACGCCGTCTTCTTTCATCGCGGCGACCAGCATCGTGCCGGTTACGGCACGGCCCAGCGGCGTGGTATTGAAATAGGTCAGCCCGCCAGTCGTATTATGGAAAGCGCCGCACTGAATCGCTGCGATCCCTTCTGCAACCAACTGCTTGCGGCAATCAATCAGGCGAGCATTCTCTGCGCCATACTCCATTGCGCGACGAGGAATGGCGTCATAGTCATCCTCATCCGGTTGTCCCAGATTCGCAGTATAGGCATATGGGACAGCTCCTTTTTGTCGCATCCACAGCAGTGCGGCGCTGGTGTCCAGACCGCCGGAAAAAGCGATACCAATACGTTGACCTGCTGGAAGATGCTTAAGAATCGTCGTCATAGAATAGAACCCTGCTTGATTGACTGATAATGAGATCGGTTTCTGCTTTAGTGCATTTTTATGCAAAATAAATGAGTTTTCATTTAATCATCTTTTAGCAGAGACAGGAAGCGTTTAGTGAAGGTTTACTGAAATAACGTTGTGAAATGCGTGTATAAGCCGGAGAGGTGGGATGAGTATAACGAAGAGTGATATTCATTCATCTGCATATTGGGAATAGGGTTGACATAACTCATGCCTGGTCACTATACTGTGCGCAGATTTTACGTCCCGTCCTCGGTACCAAATCCCAGCAGTATTTGCAAATTTTGCCCAAAACGAGTAGAATTTGCCACGTTTCAGGCGCGGGGTGGAGCAGCCTGGTAGCTCGTCGGGCTCATAACCCGAAGGTCGTCGGTTCAAATCCGGCCCCCGCAACCACTTTCCCTTAGAGTTCTTTTTCAAATATACTGTGAAGATTATGTCCTTCGTAGCTGGATTTGAAAAAAATTCTTTCGGAAGGTACACCAGACCGCCGTTGCGGTTATAGGGTTCAGTTATCTAAAGCCCCGATTTATCGGGGTTTTTTGTTATCTGACTACAGAATAACTGGGCTTTAGGCCCTTTTTTTATGTCTTGGGGGTGGGCTTGTCCACATTAGAGCAAAAATTAACAGAGATGATTACAGCGCCAGTTGAAGCCTTAGGCTACGAGCTGGTCGGCATCGAATTTATTCGCGGTCGCACATCCACACTGCGCATCTATATTGATAGTGAAGATGGCATCAATGTTGATGATTGTGCTGATGTGAGCCACCAGGTAAGCGCGGTGCTGGACGTTGAAGATCCTATCTCCGTGGCTTACAACCTTGAAGTCTCGTCACCGGGTCTCGACCGTCCTATGTTCACTGCTGATCATTATGCGCGTTTCCAGGGTGAAGAAGTTGCGCTGGTTCTTCGCATGGCGGTACAGAACCGTCGCAAGTGGCAGGGCATTATCAAAGCGGTGGACGGTGAAATGATTACCGTCACAGTCGAAGGCAAAGATGAAGTGTTCGCGCTGAGTAATATCCAGAAGGCGAACCTGGTTCCCCACTTTTAACAGTCTGGATGAGGTGAAAAGCCCGCGATGAACAAAGAAATTTTGGCTGTTGTTGAAGCCGTCTCCAACGAAAAAGCGCTGCCACGCGAAAAAATTTTTGAAGCGCTGGAAAGTGCGCTGGCGACAGCAACAAAGAAAAAATATGAGCAGGAGATCGATGTTCGTGTAGAAATCGATCGTAAAAGCGGTGATTTTGATACTTTCCGCCGTTGGTTGATCGTTGAAGAAGTGACCATGCCGACGAAGGAAATTACGCTGGAAGCGGCGCGTTTTGAAGACGAAAGCCTGAATGTCGGCGACTATGTTGAAGATCAGATTGAATCTGTCACCTTTGACCGTATCACCACGCAGACTGCGAAACAGGTTATCGTACAGAAGGTCCGTGAAGCTGAACGCGCGATGGTTGTCGATCAGTTCCGCGACCAGGAAGGCGAAATCGTCACTGGCGTGGTGAAGAAAGTGAACCGCGACAATATCTCTCTGGAAATTAAATCCGAAGGGATGGCCGGTAACGCTGAAGCAGTGATTCTGCGTGAAGATATGCTGCCGCGCGAAAACTTCCGTCCTGGCGACCGTATTCGCGGCGTGCTGTATGCTGTTCGCCCGGAAGCGCGTGGCGCGCAGCTGTTCGTCACCCGTTCCAAGCCGGAAATGCTGATCGAACTGTTCCGCATCGAAGTGCCGGAAATCGGCGAAGAAGTGATTGAAATTAAAGCGGCGGCTCGCGATCCGGGCTCTCGTGCGAAAATCGCAGTGAAAACCAACGATAAACGTATCGATCCGGTCGGCGCTTGCGTGGGGATGCGCGGCGCGCGCGTTCAGGCGGTCTCTACCGAACTGGGCGGTGAGCGTATCGATATCGTGCTGTGGGATGATAACCCGGCGCAGTTCGTCATTAATGCGATGGCGCCGGCAGACGTCGCGTCTATCGTGGTGGACGAAGATAAACATACCATGGATATCGCCGTTGAAGCCGGTAATCTGGCGCAGGCGATCGGACGTAATGGTCAGAACGTCCGCCTGGCTTCGCAATTGAGCGGCTGGGAACTCAACGTAATGACCGTTGATGACTTGCAGGCTAAACATCAGGCTGAAGCACATGCCGCTATCGAGATCTTTACTAAATATCTTGATATTGATGAAGAGTTCGCGACCGTTCTGGTAGAAGAAGGTTTCTCCACGCTCGAAGAACTGGCCTATGTGCCAATGAAAGAACTGCTGGAAATTGACGGCCTTGATGAGCCGACCGTTGAAGCACTGCGCGAGCGTGCTAAAAACGCACTGGCCACTCTGGCGCAGGACCAGGAAGCAAGCCTCGGTGATAACAAACCGGCTGACGATCTGCTGAATCTGGAAGGATTAGATCGCGATATGGCTTTCAAACTGGCGGCTCGTGGTGTTTGTACGCTGGAAGATCTCGCCGACCAGGGCATTGATGATCTGGCTGATATCGAAGGGTTGACCGACGAAAAAGCCGGTGAGCTGATTATGGCTGCCCGTAATATTTGCTGGTTCGGCGACGAAGCGTAATAAACTGTAGCAGGAAGGAACAGCATGACAGATGTAACCCTAAAAGCGCTGGCCGCAGAGAGACAGGTTTCCGTGGATCGCCTGGTACAGCAGTTTGCTGATGCAGGTATCCGGAAATCTGCTGACGACTCTGTGTCCGCACAAGAAAAACAGACTTTACTGGCGCACCTGAACCGCGAAGCGGTTTCTGGTCCCGATAAACTGACGCTGCAGCGTAAAACGCGCAGCACCCTGAATATTCCTGGTACCGGTGGAAAAAGTAAATCGGTACAAATCGAAGTCCGCAAGAAGCGCACCTTTGTGAAACGCGATCCGCAAGAGGCTGAACGCCTGGCCGCGGAAGAGCAGGCGCAGCGTGAAGCGGAAGAGCAAGCCCGTCGTGAGGCAGAAGAACAGGCCAAACGCGAGGCGCAACAAAAAGCTGAACGCGAGGCCGCAGAACAAGCTAAGCGTGAAGCCGCTGAAAAAGCGAAACGTGAAGCTGCGGAAAAAGACAAAGTGAGCAATCAACAGACTGACGATATGACCAAAACCGCCCAGGCCGAAAAAGCCCGCCGTGAGAATGAAGCTGCAGAGCTGAAGCGTAAAGCGGAAGAAGAAGCACGTCGCAAACTCGAAGAAGAAGCGCGTCGTGTAGCAGAAGAAGCTCGCCGCATGGCGGAAGAAAACAAATGGACCGCAACGCCTGAGCCAGTAGAAGACACCAGTGACTATCATGTCACCACTTCTCAGCACGCTCGCCAGGCCGAAGACGAAAATGATCGTGAAGTTGAAGGCGGTCGTGGTCGTGGCCGTAATGCAAAAGCGGCGCGTCCGGCGAAAAAAGGCAAACATGCCGAATCCAAAGCCGATCGCGAAGAAGCTCGTGCTGCGGTTCGCGGCGGTAAAGGCGGCAAGCGTAAAGGGTCTTCTTTACAGCAAGGCTTCCAGAAGCCCGCTCAGGCCGTTAACCGCGACGTGGTGATCGGTGAAACCATCACCGTTGGCGAACTGGCGAACAAGATGGCGGTGAAAGGTTCTCAGGTCATCAAAGCGATGATGAAGCTGGGCGCCATGGCCACCATCAACCAGGTCATCGACCAGGAAACCGCACAGCTGGTTGCCGAAGAGATGGGCCACAAAGTTATCCTGCGTCGTGAAAACGAACTGGAAGAAGCGGTAATGAGCGACCGTGATACCGGCGCTGCGGCTGAACCGCGCGCACCGGTTGTGACCATCATGGGCCACGTTGACCACGGTAAAACCTCTCTGCTGGACTACATTCGTTCCACGAAAGTAGCCTCTGGCGAAGCGGGCGGCATTACCCAGCACATCGGTGCTTACCACGTTGAAACTGACAACGGGATGATCACCTTCCTGGACACCCCGGGTCACGCCGCATTTACTTCTATGCGTGCTCGTGGTGCGCAGGCAACGGATATCGTGGTTCTGGTGGTAGCGGCAGACGACGGCGTGATGCCGCAGACTATCGAAGCTATCCAGCACGCGAAAGCGGCAGGTGTGCCGGTCGTGGTTGCGGTGAACAAAATCGATAAGCCGGAAGCCGATCCGGATCGCGTTAAGAACGAACTGTCCCAGTACGGCATTCTGCCGGAAGAGTGGGGCGGTGAAAGCCAGTTCGTTCACGTGTCTGCGAAAGCGGGTACCGGTATTGACGAACTGCTGGACGCTATCCTGCTGCAGGCCGAAGTTCTGGAGCTGAAAGCGGTACGCAAAGGTATGGCGAGCGGCGCGGTGATCGAATCCTTCCTGGATAAAGGTCGTGGTCCGGTGGCTACCGTGCTGGTTCGTGAAGGTACGCTGCATAAGGGCGATATCGTGCTGTGTGGCTTCGAATACGGCCGCGTGCGTGCGATGCGTAACGAACTGGGTCAGGAAGTGCTGGAAGCGGGTCCGTCCATTCCGGTGGAAATCCTCGGCCTGTCCGGCGTTCCGGCTGCGGGTGACGAAGTGACCGTCGTTCGCGACGAGAAGAAAGCCCGTGAAGTTGCTCTGTATCGTCAGGGTAAATTCCGTGAAGTTAAACTGGCGCGTCAGCAGAAATCTAAACTCGAGAACATGTTCGCCAACATGACCGAAGGCGAAGTTCACGAAGTGAACATCGTGCTGAAGGCCGACGTACAGGGTTCTGTGGAAGCGATCTCCGACTCCTTGCTGAAACTGTCTACCGACGAAGTGAAAGTGAAGATCATCGGTTCTGGCGTAGGTGGTATCACCGAAACCGACGCGACCCTGGCTGCGGCGTCCAACGCCATTCTGGTGGGCTTCAACGTTCGTGCCGATGCCTCTGCGCGTAAAGTGATCGAATCTGAAAGCCTGGATCTGCGTTACTACTCCGTCATCTATAACCTGATCGACGAAGTGAAAGCGGCGATGAGCGGCATGCTGTCTCCGGAACTGAAACAGCAGATCATCGGTCTGGCTGAAGTGCGCGATGTGTTCAAATCGCCGAAATTCGGCGCGATCGCGGGCTGTATGGTTACCGAAGGTACGATTAAACGCCATAACCCAATCCGCGTTCTGCGCGACAACGTGGTTATCTATGAAGGCGAGCTGGAATCCCTGCGCCGCTTCAAAGATGACGTTAACGAAGTCCGTAACGGCATGGAATGTGGTATCGGCGTGAAGAACTACAACGACGTTCGCGTTGGCGATATGATTGAAGTATTCGAAATTATCGAGATCCAACGTACCATCGCTTAATCTTCGTCGTCTTTTGGGCCGCAACGGCGTTGGCTGCGCTCGCTCACCCCGGTCACATAGTTATCTATGCTCCCGGGGATTTACGAGCTTGCCGCCTTGTTGCAATCCAAAATCCTTAGAAGATGATTAGGCGTAGGCCGGGTAAGCGAAGCGCCACCCGGCAAGAAATTGAAAAAGGGGCTTATGGCCCCTTTTTTGTCTTTATTCTGGAGAATTTATTATGGCGAAAGAATTTGGTCGCCCTCAGCGCGTAGCGCAAGAGATGCAGAAAGAGATCGCAATCATCCTGCAGCGCGAAATTAAAGACCCGCGCCTGGGCATGATGACTACCGTCTCCGGTGTCGAAATGTCCCGCGATCTGGCATACGCCAAAGTATTCGTGACGTTCCTCAACGATCAGGACGAAGCGGCTGTGAAAAACGGCATTAAGGCCCTGCAGGAAGCGTCTGGTTTCATCCGCAGCTTGCTGGGTAAAGCGATGCGTCTGCGCATCGTGCCGGAACTGACCTTCTTCTACGACAACTCGCTGGTGGAAGGGATGCGTATGTCCAACCTGGTGACTAACGTGGTGAAACATGACGAAGAACGTCGTGTGAACCCGGACGACAGCAAGGAGGACTGATGAGTCGTCCTCGTCGTCGTGGCCGCGACATTCACGGCGTTCTGCTGCTGGACAAGCCGCAGGGTATGTCCAGCAATGACGTGCTGCAGAAAGTTAAGCGCATCTACAATGCTAACCGCGCCGGGCATACCGGCGCGCTGGACCCGCTGGCGACCGGCATGTTGCCGATTTGCCTCGGCGAAGCGACAAAATTTTCGCAGTACCTGCTGGATTCTGACAAACGCTATCGTGTTATTGCCCGTCTGGGGCAGCGCACGGATACCTCTGACGCCGATGGTCAAATCGTGCAGGAGCGTCCGGTGACTTTCAGCGCTGAGCAGCTTGCGAGCGCGCTGGAGACCTTTCGTGGGGATATCGAACAGATTCCCTCGATGTATTCGGCGCTGAAGTATCAGGGCAAGAAGCTGTACGAATATGCCCGCCAGGGTATCGAAGTGCCGCGCGAAGCCCGCCCGATTACCGTCTATGAGCTGCTGTTTATTCGCCATGAAGGTAACGAGCTGGAGCTGGAAGTTCATTGCTCCAAAGGCACCTATATTCGTACCATTATTGATGATTTAGGTGAGAAACTGGGCTGTGGCGCGCACGTAACCTACCTGCGTCGTCTGACGGTCAGCAAGTATCCGGTGGATCGTATGGTGACGCTGGAGCACTTGCGCGAGCTGGTAGCACAGGCGGAGCAGCAGGGCGTTCCGGCGGCGCAGTTGCTCGATCCATTATTGATGCCAATGGACAGTCCAGCTTCGGACTATCCTGTTGTTAATCTGCCGTTAACATCTTCGGTATACTTCAAAAATGGCAACCCGGTTCGTACCACGGGCGCACCGTTGAAGGGACTGGTTCGTGTGACGGAAGGTGAAGACGATAAATTTATCGGTATGGGCGAAATTGACGACGAAGGCCGTGTCGCGCCTCGTCGGCTGGTAGTAGAGTACCCGGCGTAATGTCGCTTCGTCTTGCGATAAGAGAGCGCTGCGAGTAGAATACTGCCGCTTAACGTCGCGTAAATTATTTAACAGTTTACGCGGCGTACACTGGGATCGCTGAATTAGAGATCGGCGTCCTCTCATTCTTAAATACTTTGGAGTTTTAAAATGTCTCTAAGTACTGAAGCTACAGCTAAAATCGTTTCTGAGTTCGGTCGTGACGCAAACGACACCGGTTCTACCGATGTTCAGGTTGCTCTGTTGACTGCACAGATTAACCACCTGCAGGGTCACTTTGCAGAGCATAAAAAAGATCACCACAGCCGTCGTGGTCTGCTGCGTATGGTTTCTCAGCGTCGTAAACTGCTCGACTACCTGAAACGTAAAGATGTTGCACGCTACACCGCGCTGATTGAGCGTCTGGGTCTGCGTCGCTAATTCTTTCGAGTTTCAGAAAGAGGGGGCCTTCATGGCCCCTTTTTTCCAGCAGATGGCAGCAATTCGCTGGAAACTAATGTATTGTTGCTATGAATGATCTTCCGTTGCAGAGGTTCGCGCGGCTAATGAGAGGCTTTACCCATATCAGGGTTAGGGTTGTCATTAGTCGCGAGGATGCGCAGAAGATCGGGTATTAACGACGGCGCGTATTATGCCGTCAAAAATTGGAAAGGATATTATTTTGCTTAATCCGATCGTTCGTAAATTCCAGTACGGTCAGCATACCGTTACGCTGGAAACTGGCATGATGGCGCGTCAGGCCACTGCCGCTGTTATGGTAAGCATGGATGACACCGCCGTATTCGTTACCGTTGTCGGCCAGAAAAAAGCCAAGCCAGGCCAGGACTTCTTCCCACTGACCGTTAACTATCAGGAGCGTACCTACGCTGCTGGTCGTATCCCGGGCAGCTTCTTCCGTCGTGAAGGCCGTCCAAGCGAAGGCGAAACCCTGATCGCGCGTCTGATTGACCGCCCGGTTCGTCCGCTGTTCCCGGAAGGCTTCGTTAACGAAGTGCAGGTTATTGCGACCGTCGTTTCCGTTAACCCGCAGGTTAACCCGGACATCGTTGCCATGATCGGCGCATCTGCTGCGCTGTCGCTGTCCGGCATTCCGTTCAACGGCCCAATCGGCGCGGCGCGCGTAGGTTACATCAATGACCAGTACGTGCTGAACCCGACCCAGGACGAGCTGAAAGAAAGCAAGCTGGACCTGGTGGTTGCCGGTACCGAAGCGGCTGTGCTGATGGTGGAATCCGAAGCTGAACTGCTGAGCGAAGACACTATGCTGGGCGCGGTGGTATTCGGTCACGAGCAGCAGCAGGTTGTTATCCAGGCGATCAACGATCTGGTGAAAGAAGCCGGCAAACCGCGTTGGGACTGGCAGCCGGAAGCCGTCAACGACGCGTTGAACGCGCGTGTTGCTGCGCTGGCTGAATCTCGTCTGAGCGACGCGTACCGCATCACCGATAAACAAGAACGCTATGCTCAGGTTGACGTAATCAAATCCGAAACCATCGAGCAGCTTATTGCAGAAGATGAAACTCTGGATGCTAACGAGCTGGGCGAAATCCTGCACGCTATCGAGAAAAACGTGGTGCGTAGCCGCGTACTGGCAGGCGAGCCGCGTATTGATGGCCGTGAAAAAGACATGATCCGTGGTCTGGACGTGCGCACTGGCGTACTGCCGCGTACTCACGGTTCCGCTCTGTTTACCCGTGGTGAAACGCAGGCGCTGGTTACCGCAACTCTGGGTACTGCCCGTGACGCGCAGGTGCTTGATGAACTGATGGGCGAGCGTACTGACAGCTTCCTGTTCCACTACAACTTCCCTCCGTACTCCGTAGGCGAAACCGGCATGGTCGGTTCTCCGAAGCGTCGTGAAATTGGTCACGGTCGTCTGGCGAAGCGCGGCGTGCTGGCAGTGATGCCGGACATGGATAAATTCCCGTACACCGTTCGCGTGGTGTCTGAAATCACCGAATCCAACGGTTCTTCCTCTATGGCTTCCGTGTGCGGCGCTTCTCTGGCGCTGATGGACGCTGGCGTGCCAATTAAAGCCGCCGTAGCAGGTATCGCTATGGGTCTGGTGAAAGAAGGCGACAACTACGTTGTACTGTCTGACATTCTGGGCGACGAAGATCACCTGGGCGATATGGACTTCAAAGTGGCGGGTTCCCGCGACGGTATCTCTGCGCTGCAGATGGATATCAAAATTGAAGGTATCACCAAAGAGATCATGCAGGTTGCGTTGAACCAGGCTAAAGGCGCGCGTCTGCACATCCTGGGCGTGATGGAACAGGCGATCAACGCGCCGCGCGGCGATATCTCTGAATTCGCGCCGCGTATCCATACCATCAAGATCAGCACGGACAAGATCAAAGACGTGATCGGTAAAGGCGGTTCTGTGATCCGCGCGCTGACTGAAGAGACCGGCACCACCATCGAAATTGAAGATGACGGTACTGTGAAGATCGCGGCGACCGACGGTGAAAAAGCGAAATACGCTATCCGTCGTATCGAAGAGATTACCGCGGAGATCGAAGTCGGCCGTATCTACAATGGTAAAGTGACCCGTATCGTTGACTTTGGCGCGTTTGTTGCCATCGGCGGCGGTAAAGAAGGTCTGGTTCACATCTCTCAAATCGCGGATAAGCGTGTAGAGAAAGTGACCGATTATCTGCAGATGGGTCAGGAAGTCCCGGTTAAGGTTCTGGAAGTTGACCGCCAGGGCCGTGTACGTCTGAGCATTAAAGAAGCAACCGAGCAGTCTCAACCTGCGGCTGCGCCGGAAGCTCCGGCGAGCGAACAGGCCGAGTAAGGTAGCCTTTTGCCCTCCGCACTGCGGAGGGCTTTAGACCTGGCTGGACGCCTTGTTGAGCCACCGGGGAACAGGACGTTCATTCAATCGTTGTCTTCGGGAGTGGGAAATGAAGCCTTTTTTGCGCTGGTGTTTCGTTGCGACAGCACTTACGCTTGCAGGATGCAGTAATTCCGCCTGGCGTAAAAGTGAAGTCCTCGCAGTACCATTGCAACCGACTTTACAGCAGGAAGTGATTCTGGCGCGTATGGAACAGATTCTTGCCAGTCGGGCTTTAACCGATGACGAACGCGCACAGCTTTTATATGAGCGCGGAGTGTTGTATGATAGTCTTGGTTTGAGGGCATTAGCGCGAAATGATTTTTCACAAGCGCTGGCAATCAGACCGGATATGCCTGAAGTATTCAATTACTTAGGCATTTATTTAACGCAGGCAGGCAATTTTGATGCTGCCTATGAAGCGTTTGATTCTGTACTAGAGCTTGATCCAACTTACAACTACGCGCACTTAAACCGCGGTATCGCATTGTATTACGGCGGCCGTGATAAGTTAGCGCAAGATGATCTGCTGGCGTTTTATCAAGACGATCCCAATGATCCTTACCGCAGCCTGTGGCTGTATCTTGTTGAGCAGAAGCTTAATGAGAAGCAGGCGAAAGAAGCGTTAAAAGCACGCTTCGAAAAATCGGATAAAGAGCAATGGGGATGGAACATTGTCGAGTTCTACCTGGGCGACATTAGCGAAGCAACGCTGATGGAAAGGCTCAAGGCGGACGCAACGGATAACACCTCGCTCGCTGAGCATCTCAGTGAAACCAACTTCTATTTAGGTAAGTATTACCTAAGTCTGGGGGATTTGGACAGCGCCACGGCTCTGTTCAAACTGGCGGTGGCCAACAACGTTCATAACTTTGTTGAGCACCGATACGCATTGTTGGAATTATCGCTCCTGGGCCAGGACCAAGATGACCTGGCAGAATCGGACCAGCAATAGCTGACGAACATATCAGCCCGTAATCTTTTTGATTGCCATCACCTTCGCGGGTGAGGGCGTTGTTGTTCGTTAATACACCTACTTTGAGCCGGTTCACACTTTTCAATGAAAATTGCAGATCAATTTCATGATGAGTTATGTAGACTGGCCGCCATTAATTTTGAGGCACACGTACTACATGGCTGAATTCGAAACCACTTTTGCAGATCTGGGGCTGAAGGCTCCTATCCTTGAAGCCCTTACCGATCTGGGTTACGAAAAACCATCTCCAATCCAGGCAGAGTGCATTCCGCATCTGCTGGGCGGTCGCGACGTGCTGGGCATGGCCCAGACCGGTAGCGGCAAAACCGCAGCGTTCTCTTTACCGCTGCTCAACAATCTTGATCCTGAGCTGAAGGCACCTCAGATTCTGGTGCTGGCGCCAACCCGCGAACTGGCGGTACAGGTTGCCGAAGCCATGACGGATTTCTCTAAACACATGCGCGGCGTAAACGTGGTTGCCCTGTACGGCGGTCAGCGTTATGACGTGCAGTTACGCGCCCTGCGTCAGGGGCCGCAGATCGTTGTCGGTACGCCGGGACGTCTGCTTGATCACTTAAAACGCGGCACCCTCGACCTCTCTAAACTGAGTGGTCTGGTGCTGGATGAAGCCGACGAAATGCTGCGTATGGGCTTCATCGAAGACGTTGAAACTATTATGGCGCAGATCCCGGAAGGTCATCAGACCGCTCTGTTCTCCGCCACCATGCCGGAAGCGATTCGTCGCATTACCCGCCGCTTTATGAAAGAGCCGCAGGAAGTGCGCATTCAGTCCAGCGTGACTACCCGTCCTGACATCAGCCAGAGCTACTGGACTGTCTGGGGTATGCGTAAAAACGAAGCGCTGGTGCGTTTCCTGGAAGCGGAAGACTTTGATGCGGCGATTATCTTCGTGCGTACCAAAAACGCGACCCTGGAAGTAGCAGAAGCGCTGGAACGTAGCGGCTACAACAGCGCCGCGTTGAATGGCGATATGAACCAGGCGCTGCGTGAGCAGACTCTGGAACGCCTGAAAGATGGTCGTCTGGACATCCTGATCGCCACCGACGTTGCGGCACGTGGTCTGGACGTTGAACGTATCAGCCTGGTGGTGAACTACGATATTCCGATGGACTCCGAGTCCTACGTTCACCGTATCGGTCGTACCGGCCGTGCGGGTCGCGCCGGTCGCGCGCTGCTGTTCGTTGAGAACCGCGAGCGTCGTCTGCTGCGCAACATCGAACGCACCATGAAGCTGACCATTCCGGAAGTGGAACTGCCGAACGCAGAACTGCTGGGTAAACGCCGTCTGGAAAAATTCGCCGCGAAAGTTCAACAGCAACTGGAAAGCAGCGATCTGGATCAGTACCGTGCGCTGCTGGCGAAAATCCAGCCGTCTGCTGAAGGCGAAGAGCTGGATCTCGAAACGCTGGCCGCCGCACTGCTGAAAATGGCGCAGGGCGAGCGTCCGCTGATTCTGCCGCCGGATGCGCCGATGCGTCCTAAGCGTGAATTCCGTGACCGTGACGACCGTGGTCCGCGCGATCGTAATGACCGTGGCCCGCGTGGCGACCGTGAAGAACGTCCGCGTCGTGAACGTCGTGACGTTGGCGATATGCAGTTATACCGCATTGAAGTGGGCCGTGATGACGGCGTTGAAGTTCGTCATATCGTGGGCGCTATCGCTAACGAAGGCGACATCAGCAGCCGTTACATTGGTAACATTAAGCTGTTCGCGTCTCACTCCACCATCGAGCTGCCGAAAGGTATGCCGGGCGAAGTGTTGCAGCACTTCACGCGTACCCGCATTCTGAACAAGCCGATGAATATGCAGCTGTTGGGTGATGCTGTTCCGCACGCGGGCGGCGAACGTCGCGGCGGTGGTCGTAGCTTCAGTGGCGAACGTCGTGAAGGCGGTCGTAATTTCAGCGGCGAACGTCGTGAAGGTGGTCGTGGTGATGGTCGTCGCTTCAGCGGCGAGCGTCGTGAAAGCCGTGGTCCGCGTCGTGATGACTCTACCGGTCGCCGTCGTTTCGGCGGTGATGCGTAACTCTCGCTGACCTGCGCATTCACAGCGTAAAGTAAAATATACAGCCCCGATCGTCACAATCGGGGCTTTTTTTATTTCTTTTGTACTCGTGTACTGGTACAGTGCAACGTATTGAGAGATAGTCACATTATAAATGACTGGAGAGAGAGCTGAATGGCAACACTTACCACTACCCAAACGTCACCTTCGCTGCTTGGCGGCGTGGTGATTATCGGCGGCACCATCATTGGCGCGGGGATGTTCTCCCTGCCGGTGGTCATGTCCGGGGCGTGGTTCTTCTGGTCGATGGCGGCGCTGGTCTTTACCTGGTTTTGTATGCTGCACTCCGGGCTGATGATTCTCGAAGCCAACCTTAACTACCGCATTGGTTCGAGTTTCGACACCATCACCAAAGATCTGTTGGGGAAAGGCTGGAACGTGGTCAACGGCATTTCTATTGCCTTTGTGCTCTACATCCTGACTTACGCCTATATTTCGGCGAGCGGCTCAATTCTGCATCATACCTTTGCTGAGATGTCGCTGAACGTTCCGGCGCGAGCGGCAGGTTTTGCCTTTGCGCTGCTGGTGGCGTTTGTGGTGTGGCTGAGTACGAAGGCGGTCAGCCGGATGACGGCGATTGTGCTGGGCGCGAAAGTGATTACTTTCTTCCTGACTTTCGGCAGCCTGTTAGGGCACGTTCAGCCTGCCACGTTGTTTAACGTGGCTGAAAGCCACGCGTCATATACGCCGTACCTGCTGATGACGCTGCCATTTTGTCTGGCCTCTTTTGGTTATCACGGTAACGTACCGAGCCTGATGAAATATTACGGCAAAGATCCGCGCACCATCGTCAAGTGCCTGATTTATGGGACGTTACTGGCGCTAGCGCTCTATTCCGTCTGGCTGCTGGGGACGATGGGCAACATCCCGCGTCCGGAATTTATCGGCATTGCGCAGAAAGGCGGCAATATTGATGTGCTGGTACAGGCGTTGAGCGGCGTGCTGAACAGCCGCAGCCTGGATCTGCTGCTGGTGGTGTTCTCTAACTTTGCGGTCGCCAGTTCCTTCCTCGGCGTCACGCTGGGGCTGTTTGACTATCTGGCGGATCTGTTTGGTTTTGATGACTCGGCAATGGGGCGTTTTAAAACGGCGCTACTGACCTTCGTACCGCCGATTGTCGGTGGCCTGCTGTACCCGAACGGTTTTCTGTACGCCATTGGCTATGCAGGTTTAGCTGCAACTATCTGGGCGGCCATTGTGCCTGCGCTGTTGGCGCGCAAATCTCGCGAACGTTTCGGCAGCCCAAAATTTCGCGTCTGGGGCGGTAAACCGATGATTGCCCTGATTCTGGTCTTCGGTGTCGGCAACGCGGTTATCCATATTCTGTCGAGCTTTAATTTGCTGCCGGTGTACCAGTAACGTTATTGTGCCGGATGGCGGTTGCACCTTATCCGGCCTACTTGATGCTGTAGGCCCGGTAAGCGAAGCGCCACCGGGCAAAACAATGCGCTACCCCAACAGTTCCTGCTTAACATCCATCGCCAAATCAAACGAATGCAGCCGCGCCTGATGATCGAAAATCTGCCCGTTGACCATAATTTCATCCGCCTGGGTCTCCCGCAGGATGGATTCCAGCCCGTGGCGGACTTTCGCTTTATCACCGACCAGCGACATACTCAGCGCCTGTTGCACGCCATACTGCTCGGATGGCGACCAGAAGGTCTCCATATTCTCAATCGGCGGCGGCAGTTGGCCGGTTTCCCCACGGCGTAGCTTCACAAAAGCCTGCTGCATAGAGGTAAACAGGAATTCGGCGTCGCGGTTGCTGTCGGCGGCGATAATATTGATACACACCATCGCGTACGGTTTTTCCAGCCGCGCTGAAGGTTTGAACTGGGTACGGTACAGATGCAGCGCCTGGAACAACATATCCGGCGCGAAATGCGAAGCAAAGGCGAACGGTAGGCCAAGCTGGGCCGCCAACTGTGCGCTATACAGGCTGGAGCCTAGTAGCCAGACCGGGATCTGCTCGCCGTAGCCGGGCACCGGGCGCACATGCGGATTAGGGTCGCGAGCGTCGAACCAGTCCACCAGCTCTGCGACATCGCGTGGAAAGTTATCGATATCGCCGCTCATATGGCGACGCAGCGCGCGCATCGTCGGCTGATCGCTACCCGGCGCGCGTCCCAACCCTAAGTCTATACGTCCCGGGTAGAGCGTATTCAGCGTGCCGAACTGCTCGGCAATTACCAGCGGTGAATGGTTAGGCAGCATCACGCCGCCGGAGCCAAGATGTAATGTTGTGGTATTGGCCGCCAGATAACCAATCAATACCGAGGTCGCCGCGCTGGCGATACCGGTCATGTTGTGATGTTCCGCCAGCCAGTAGCGGTGATAGCCGCGCTTTTCAGCCAGCCGTGCGAGATCAAGCGAGTGCGTGAAGGCTTCTTTTGCCGGAGATCCTTCAGGGATCGGCGCCAGATCCAGCACCGAGAATGGAATAGTTTTGTCAGTCATAACGGCTCACTTTGTTACCGGTTAATCTTTTAATACTGCATTAAAGATTAGCGAATGTTGTTAACAAAGTGAGCTTTATGAGACTGACGGCAAAAACAATGCCCGATGGCGCTGCGCTTATCGGGCCTACGGGATCGCTATTTGTAGGCCGGATAAGGTCTTTATGCCGCCATCCGGCTAGGCCTGCAGCTCCAGCCCGGCCAGACGTTTCCAGTAACCGTTGCAGTCACTATGGGCGGCAAGCGGTAATGGCGCGCCGCCGTTTTCGTTAGCGCGGAAGGCATCAAGCATGGCAAATGTCTCCGTACCCAACGGCGACAGCCGCACGATATCGACCAATCCCTGCATCGACGTCAGTTCGTTGCCAAGGTTATAGACATAGCCGCTCATGGTCTGAATACCGTTAAGCACAAACACCTGCTGATTCTCTTGCGAGAACACGTCACGACCGTTTGGATACTTGATACAGCAGGTTTCGCACTCATCTTTCGGGCGGTCTTCCGAACGGGCGGTAAAGCAGCGAGCGGAGTAGGCCAGCGGCAGATGCCCGTAGCTCAACACTTCCACTTCAAACTGATTGCGGATGCCCAGTTCATCGCACTGATTAAGCAAATTCACCAGCCAGTCGCGGGACAGCTCCACCGGCATACACCAGCGTACCATGCCTTCTTTCAGCAACCGGCGCAGCGTGACCGCGTTGTAGCAATTCAGCGCATGGCCGGCGACAAACGGCAGTTTGCGCTCGGCGCACAGATTCACCACGCCAAGATCGCTGGCTTCCAGCAGAAAATCGCCGTTGTCCACATAGCGTTTCAGCTCGCTTAATTCAGATGACGCCTGTACCAGCGCCAGGGTGGAGAGCGCCACCTGCTTACCGCTGGCGGCGAGGGATTTCGCCATTTCCAGCCAGTCGCCGACTTTGGTCGCGCGACGCTTGCTGCACACCGCTTCGCCCAGATAAATGACGTCAGCGCTGCTTTTTGCGGCCTGCTGATAAAAATCTTCCAGCGTCTCTTTCGGCCAGTAATAAAGCACCGGTCCTAAGGAATATTTCATAGCTCCTCTCACTGCCATTTACGGTGATATGCGCCAAGCGTGGTTTGAGTGCCTTCGGACATCGCGCCGAGCGTCTCCATCCAGTCGCGCTGTGGAACGAAGTTTTGCGGGGCGGCTTTGCAGCGATCGATCGCCTGGCGCCACACTTTCGCCACTTGGCTAACGTAGGCCGGGCTGCGCTGGCGGCCTTCGATCTTCACCGAAGCGATGTTCGCCGCCATGAGCTCCGGCAGCAGTTCCAGCGTGTTCAGGCTGGTTGGCTCCTCCAGCGCGTGATAGCGCTCGCCGTCCACTAAATAGCGGCCTTTGCACAGCGTTGGGTAGCCCGCGTTTTCGCCATCCTGGTAACGGTCAATCAGGACATCATTCAGGCGCGATTCCAGCCCCTGCGGCGTTTGCTGCCAACGGACAAAGCGGGCGGGAGAGCAGGCGCCGACGGTATTGGGTGACTCCCCCGTCAGGTAGGAAGAAAGATAGCAGCGACCTTCCGCCATAATGCACAGGCTGCCAAACGCGAATACCTCCAGCGGCACCGGCGTGACGCGGGCCAGTTGTTTTACCTGGTGAATCGACAGTACACGCGGCAGTACTACGCGGTGGACATCAAAGTTGCGGTGATAAAAGCGAATCGCCTCTTCGTTGGTTGCCGAGGCCTGAACGGAAACATGGCGCTCAATATGTGGGTAACGCTCTGCGGCATATTCCAGCATAGCGAGGTCGGCAAGAATCAGCGCGTCGGCGCCAAGCTGCGCCGCCATATCCACGGCGCGCTGCCAGCGGGCATAGCCGTCCGGATGCGCAAAAGTATTAATGGCGATGTGTAATTTGCGGCGATGCTGGTGAACAAAACTCACCGCTTCCTGCAATTTTTTTTCGGTAAAGTTAAGGCCGGCAAAATGACGGGCATTGGTATCGTCTTTTAACCCGATATAAACGGCGTCAGCGCCGTTTTCGATGGCCGCCTTCAGCGCCGGGAGATTTCCGGCAGGGCAGAGCAGCTCCATAATTTATCCTGAGGGTTACGTCTGAGACGCAAAATTGTTAACGAACAGGGATTTTAGTTAACCTTGCTGCGACAATTTTTGATTTAAGGCAGTTAAAGGCGTATTGGTAACACCAATAATGGGGTAGAAAATCAGACCCAATTGTTGATTTACGCCGCCATGTGATTTATTGGATATGGCAAAATAACAGGACTATTGAAACAGGGAGTAAAGCTCGTGTTAGATAAACTGCGTTCACGCTTAGTCCATGCTGGCCCGTCTCTGATGAGTGTACCGGTTAAACTGACGCCCTTTGCGCTAAAGCGCCAGGTTCTGGAACAGGTTCTGAGCTGGCAGTTTCGTCAGGCGCTGGCCGATGGAGAGCTGGAATTCCTCGAAGGTCGTTGGTTAAGCATTCATGTTCGTGACATCGACTTAAAATGGTATACCACGGTTGAAAATGAAAAGCTGATCGTTAGCCAGCAGGCGGATGCTGACGTCAGTTTTAGCGCCGACGCCAGCGATCTGCTAATGATCGCCGCCCGTAAACAGGATCCGGATACGCTCTTTTTCCAGCGTCGACTGGTCATTGAAGGCGATACTGAGTTAGGGTTGTATGTGAAGAATCTGATGGACGCCATCGAACTGGAGCAGATGCCGAAAGCGTTACGCGTTATGCTGCTGCAACTGGCGGATTTTGTTGAGGCGGGAATGAAAAACTCGCCGGAAACCAAACAGACCTCGGTAGGTGAACCATGCTAATTCGAGTAGAAATTCCCATTGATGCGCCTGGTATTGATGCGCTGTTACGCCGTTCATTCGAAAGCGATGCGGAAGCGAAGCTGGTTCACGATTTGCGTGAAGATGGTTTTCTGACGCTCGGACTGGTGGCCACGGATGATGAAGGTCAGGTGGTGGGCTATGTCGCCTTTAGCCCGGTTGATGTGCAGGGCGAAGATTTACAGTGGGTCGGCATGGCGCCGCTGGCGGTCGATGAAAAGTATCGCGGGCAAGGGCTGGCGCGCCAGTTAGTGTATGAAGGGCTGGATTCGCTCAACGAGTTCGGCTACGCGGCGGTCGTGACGCTGGGCGATCCGGCGTTATATAGCCGCTTCGGTTTTGAACTGGCCGCGCATTACGATCTTCACTGCCGTTGGCCCGGTACGGAAAGCGCTTTCCAGGTACACCGTTTGGCTGAGGATGCGCTGGAAGGCGTGACGGGGCTGGTGGAGTATCACGACCACTTCAATCGTTTTTAAGCACCGGCGTTTGCAGGCTGGACAGCAGCGCCTCAAACGCTTCGCGTTCCGTCACAAGGCGCTCCTTCTGGCGCTTTGTGAGCTGTTTGATGCGATATTCTATGCGCAGGGCCAGCGAGCGATCGCCGACCTGCGCCGCAAACGCCAGCGTTAACTCGCCTTTTCCCCGTAATGCTTTTGCGCCTTTTCCCGTTTGATGCTGCCTGTAACGACGCGCCACATCGGTGGTTATTCCGGTGTAAAGCGCATTGTCTGCGGTACGAATAAGATACAGATACCAGGGTGTCATTGTCGCCATCAGCATGATAATTTTCAGGTTCCCAGTATAAGCGAGAATAAAGATGGACACACTTACCGCTATTGGCCGTTGGCTGGCGAAACAACACGTGGTGACCTGGTGCGTACACCATGAAGGAGAGCTGTGGTGCGCCAATGCGTTTTATTTGTTCGATGCGCAAAACGTCGCGCTGTATCTGTTAACGGATGATAAAACCCGCCATGCGCAAATGTCCGGCGCGTGCGCGCCAGTTGCGGGAACGGTCAATGGTCAGCCGAAAACGGTGGCGCGCATTCGCGGCGTACAGTTTAAAGGGGAAATTCGCCGTCTGGAGGGGGAGGAGAGCGACGCCGCGCGTAAAGCTTACCTTCGTCGCTTCCCGGTCGCCAGGGTGCTGCCAGCGCCGGTATGGGAAATCCGGCTGGATGAAATTAAATTCACCGACAACACGCTGGGGTTTGGTAAAAAACTGCACTGGTTACGCGACTCACGCGCCCAGCAGGCGTAGCGCCTCACGGTTAAATGCCGGCAGGTCGTCAGGCGTGCGGCTGGTCACCAGCTGATCTTTATCGACGACGACTTCCTGATCGTAAAATTCCGCGCCCGCGTTCTTCACATCGATAATAATCGGTTTCACCGCCGTGAGTTTGCGGCCACGAATGACATCGGCGCTGATCAACAACTGCGGGCCGTGGCAAATGGCAAAAACCGGTTTACCGCTGTTAACGAAATCGCGGGTAAAATCCACGAAACGGCTGTCGCCGCGCAGGTAGTCCGGCGAATGACCTCCCGGCAATAGCAAGGCGTCGAACTCGTCGGGACGAACGTCATCAATAGCCTTATCAATGGTGACGCTGGCCTCGCCTTTTTTTCCTTTCACCGTTTTACCCGCCTCTTTTTCGATGGTGATGACCTCATGGCCGGCCTGACGGAATTCTGCTGCCGGCGAGGTAAATTCTGAATCTTCAAATTCATCGGTAATCAAAACGGCAATTTTCTTACTCATGCGTTTCCTCCGCAGTGGTGGCGTCGGGTAAGGCAAATTTTCCACAATGATGGATACTTACCTCGTAGACTATTAAGCCTGGTCGATAGGGCCGAGAGTGCAAGGTGGACAAATCTGTAAAGGAGCGAGGATGAGTCAGGTACTGATTACCGGCGCGACCGGACTGGTCGGCGGACATCTGCTGAGAATGTTAATCAACACGCCGCAGGTGAGCGCTATCGCCGCGCCGACGCGTCGTCCGCTGACGGATATTGTCGGCGTTTATAACCCTCACGATCCGCAGCTTACCGACGCGTTAGCTCAGGTGACCGACCCGGTAGATATTGTTTTTTGCTGCCTGGGCACGACCCGGCGTGAAGCGGGAAGTAAAGCGGCGTTTATTCATGCGGATTATACGCTGGTGGTTGATACCGCGCTGACCGGGCGTCGACTGGGCGCGCAGCACATGGTGGTGGTCAGCGCAATGGGAGCAAACGCGCACTCTCCGTTTTTCTACAATCGGGTGAAAGGAGAAATGGAGGAGGCGTTAATCGCGCAAAAATGGCCTCGTTTGACGATTGCCCGGCCTTCTATGCTGCTCGGCGACAGAACAACGCGGCGGGTGAATGAAACGCTTTTCGCTCCGCTATTTCGGCTGTTGCCAGGAAACTGGAAATCGATTGATGCGCGGGATGTGGCGCGGGCCATGCTGGCGGAAGCGCTGGCGCCAGCACAAGAAGGCGTGACGATTCTGACCTCATCGCAACTGCGGGAAAAAGCGGAATAGCGAAGCCGGATGATTTACCGGATGGCGACGCGGTTTACACATTTTTATCGCCACCCGGCACACCGGTTACTTAATATACGTAAAGGCGGTGGTCACGCGTTTCACGCCGCTCACCCGGCTGGCGATGTCCGCTGCCGCTTTACCTTCACGTTCAGTCACCAGGCCCAGCAGGAACACTTCGCCATTTTCGGTGGTGACTTTCACATTTGACGATTTTACCTGATCGCTGGTCAGTAGCTGTGAGCGAACTTTCGTGGTGATCCAGGTATCGTTAGAGGCGGTCCCCAGGCCGATAGGCTGACCCTGGCGAATCTCGTTATAGACCTCGGTGGTGCCTTCAACGCCCATCGCTATCTGTTTCGCGCGTGCGGAGAGTTCGCTGTTTGGCGACTGCCCCACTAACAAAACTTTGCCCTGATAAGCCGTGACATTGATGCGCGTCTCTTTTTTGATTTGCTCATCTTTCGACAGCGCGCTGCTGACACGCAGTTCCAGCGTTCCGTCATCCACCTGGGTGCCCACGCTACGCGGGTCGGTTGCGGCTTTGGTGCCGACGGCTGCCGTACCCACTACCGCGGCGGCGACGCAACCTTGCAATAGCAACGCAGAAATAAGGACTGCGAGCGGCGAAAATGCCTTCATGTGTACTCCTTAATCATCCTGGTGAGGAAAAAGCGTGTTATCGATCAAATCGCACAGGCAGTTTACCGTCAGCATATGCATTTCCTGAATGCGCGCGCTGTGGTGTGAAGGGATACGAATTTCGACATCCTGCGGCCCTAATAGTCCGGCCAGCTCACCCCCGTCATACCCGGTTAGCGCCACAATGGTCATGTCACGTGTGACGGCTGCTTCAACGGCTTTTACGATATCGCGACTATTACCACGCGTAGAGATCGCCAATAAAACATCGCCTGCATGTCCCAGCGCCCGGACTTGTTTTGCATAAACTTCATCGTGCAGGCGATCGTTAGCGATCGCAGTTAAGACCACATTATCGGTATTTAGTGCAATGGCGGGTAAACTGGGTCGCTCCGTTTCAAAGCGGTTAATCATGCTGGCAGCAAAATGCTGTGCGTTGGCCGCGGACGTCCCGTTTCCACAACAGAGGATTTTGTTGCCGTTAAGCAGGGAATGAACCAGCGTCATGGCGGCGCGGGAAATGGCATCCGGAAGCGCTTCCGCCGCAGCAATTTGAGTTTGAATGCTTTCTGTAAAGCAAACTTTGATTCTTTCGAGCACGCTAATCCTTAAAATCTTCAATTATGAGTGGTCGTTAAACGCATCCCGAAACCACTCAATCTCATTTCCGGTGAAGGCTAACACATCGAACCGACAATCCACAGTATCAAAACTCCCATTCTGGCGGGCGAGCCACAAGCGGGCAGTATGTAATAATTTGTGTTGCTTGCTGCGGGTCACACTGGCCGCCGCGCCGCCATAAAGCCCGGAGCGCCGATAGCGGACCTCAACAAAAACCGTCGTTTTTCCGTCGCGCATGATCAGATCGATTTCGCCGCCGCGCTCGCGCACGTTGGCGGCGATAAACCGCAGTCCTTTGCTTTCCAGCCAGCGACGCGCGGCAGCTTCCCACGCGTCGCCAGCCTGTTTACGCGTTAGCTGGCGGGAACAATCTCCCCTTGCTGGTATTTGAGCCATGATAACTTCCTGTTAATCACACAATCCGGGCTGGCGGTTAATGCGCCGGTATTACCATTGATCTCAAATCCCTGCACCTGACGCATCTGCGAAAAGTGGTTCGCCAGCGTCCAGGCATCCACGCCCATGGCGTACATCCGCGCCAGAGAATAGTCGTTATGTACAGCGCTCAGCGCCTGCTGCATCAACGGCATATTGCCGCCTGCCAGCATAGGAATTTCACTGTATTGCAAACCCTCCATTTCCAGACGGAAGTCGGGGCCGGAGGTGCCTTGCGCGCTGCGAGAGCTGGCATACAGCGTCGCGCCGCTCTGGGTGCCGTTACGCATGGCGATCATCGGTTTGATAAAGCCAATCTCTTCCGGCGTAGCCAGAATATAGACCGCGTCTACGCGTCCGCCGCTGGTGATTTGCGCGTCGGTCGGCGGCGCAGGGATAGTCAGACCGCCAATGGTGACGCCCGGTTGCGCAGGCACGCTGGCGGCGACCGGACTGCCCGTCAACGCGATACCCGCGCCGCCGTTCACGCCCATTTTCAGCTCGGCTACGGAGCCGAATTTTTGCTGTAACACGATGCCGCCGCCCAGTTTTTGCCACTCCTGGGTGAAGGCGTTCGCCACGCGATCGCCAAGCGTGCTGCGTGGGATCAACAGCAGCGGCGACTGCTTGCCCTGGTCATAAATATGATGCGCCGCGTCACGGGCTTCATCTTCTGGAGAGAGCGCGAAATAGCAGATATTAGGGAAGCTACGTACCGTTTCCGGCTGGTTGAGCGCCAGCACGTTGAGCGGCGTGTTGCTTTTCATCAGCGCTTCCACATTGTTTTTCAACAGCGGCCCGACCACGATACTGGCGCCGTCTTGCTGTACCTGAGCAAGCACCTGATCCAACGGCTGGGAAGAGGTATCGTAGATTTTTAATTCAGCGGAGGGATCCGCCGGTGCGCTTGCTGTAGCAGGGGGAGTTTGTGGCGCGCTGACTGGCGTAGCGGACTGGGATGGAGCGTCATCAGTCAGATCGCTCACCGAGGCCTGCGACGGACTGGCGACGCCGTTGGTCATTTGTGGTTGCGTCTCCTCCACGCCAGGTTCGACCGGCGCGTCAGGAGCGGCGGCAGGCTGCATCTCCACCGCCTGGGTGCCGAGGTTTTTCGCGGCTTCGAAACCTTGCTGGATGGTACGGCCAAACACGGCAGCCTGACCGTTCAGCGGCAGCAGCAGAGCGATTTTGCTGGTGGAAGCTGGTTTAAAACGTTGCACATTGACGAGCTGCGTCGGCAGCATTTTCGCCCCCGGATTTTGCGGGTAGCGTTTTTGCCAGTCGGCGATCCCGGCTTTCAGCATGTCTGGATCGTTGCGGTTGTCAAACCAGACGCGTTGCAGATCCAGCCAGCCCTGAAGCACATTTTCATCGGCGTTGATAACCAGCGTCCTGGCCTGATCCGGCGTCATGGCGGAGAGCGCCTGCCAGGTGGCGTCGATATTTTTTTGTTTATCTTTCGCCGCCAGTAGCGGTTCCTGGGCGATTAACGCCCGCAACAGGGTAAGCGACGGGCGTCCCTGGCTGGCAACGATCTGCGCCTGCCAGTAACGCGCTTGCTGATGTGGCGCAAAGTCGGCGGGTTTTAGTTTATCCAGCAAGGCCTGCGCGCCTGCGACATCTTTTTGCGCCAGTTTGATTTCTACCGCTAATAAAGACTGTTCGCGACGCTGGGTATCGTTCAGATTTTGCGGGAGTTGGTTGAACAGGTCGACGGCCTGCTGGCTTTTTCCTTCTTTCAGCAGTGCATGAATGGCGAGTAATTGCCAGTTGGTCTTGCTATCATCTGCGCTTTGCTGCATCTGATGCAGGTAAAAGGCGGAATCAGCTTGCGCTGAACCCTGCATATAGGCTGCGCTTTGATCTGGCGCCTGGGTGCCGCACCCGGCGAAAAGTAGCGCAGCCAGGACGACAGGCAGCGCGCGTGCGGCGTTCAAACGAGAAAATGTTGAGGGTACCATACTGTATCCAGTGATATTTTTTTACGCAATGCTCAATATTAAATCGGCAATACGGACGACACAATGAAACAAAACGAATCGGCGGATAATTCTCAGGGCCAACTCTTTATTGTACCTACTCCTATCGGTAATCTGGCGGATATCACCCAGCGTGCGTTGGAGGTGTTACAGGCTGTAGATCTGATTGCCGCCGAGGATACTCGTCACACCGGTTTATTGCTGCAACATTTTGGGATTAATGCCCGATTGTTCGCGCTGCACGACCATAACGAACAACAAAAAGCGGAAACGCTGGTCGCGAAGCTAAAAGAAGGGCAGAACATTGCGCTGGTTTCCGACGCCGGTACGCCGCTGATTAACGATCCGGGCTACCACCTGGTGCGTACTTGTCGCGAAGCGGGGATTCGCGTGGTGCCGCTACCGGGGCCGTGTGCGGCGATTGCCGCCCTGAGCGCCGCTGGCCTGCCATCCGACCGTTTCTGCTATGAAGGCTTTTTACCGGCGAAATCCAAAGGCCGCCGTGATGCGTTAAAAGCCATTGAAACGGAACCGCGAACGCTGATTTTTTATGAGTCAACCCACCGCCTGTTAGATAGCCTGGAAGATATCGTCGCGGTATTGGGAGAATCCCGTTATGTGGTGCTGGCGCGTGAGCTGACCAAAACCTGGGAAACCATTCACGGCGCGCCGGTCGGCGAGCTGCTGGCGTGGGTCAAAGAAGATGAAAACCGTCGCAAAGGCGAAATGGTGCTGATTGTCGAAGGCCATAAAGCGCAAGAAGACGACCTGCCCGCCGACGCGCTGCGCACGCTGGCGCTGCTACAGGCAGAACTGCCGCTGAAAAAAGCGGCGGCGCTGGCAGCAGAAATTCACGGTGTGAAGAAAAATGCGCTGTATAAGTATGCGCTGGGGCAGCAGGAAGAGTAAAAGCGAGCGCCCGGGAACCGCCTTTTATCGCCATCGTGTTAATACTCAATCAGGTGATTGATGTGGGTAAAGTAATGGGGGCATTGGGCGGTGATAGCGGGCCGGGCCTTTCCTTCGGGCTTACTCTCGCGATCAGCAACGCATAACCGACTCCTTTTTAGACGATCATTAATTCCACGCCTGTTTTCGCTAATGCCGCTTTATCCTGTTTGCTGATGGTGTCATCGGTTATCACACAGTCGATCTTGTCCATCGGCAATACCTGGTTAAAGCCGCGACGGTTAAATTTGGTCGCGTCCAGTACCGCGATAACTTTGTGTGCCGCCGCCGCCATGACGCCGCTAATGGAATAACCTTCGTTAAACGTGGTAATACCGTTTGTCGCATCAATGCCATCCGCCCCGACAAACATGACATCGGCGCTGATGCCGTATAGCGAGCGTTCCGCAATCGTGCCGTGCATTGAGTGGGTTTTATGCCGTACCGTACCGCCGCAGACCACCAGCGTGAGATCTTTATTTTCTGATAGCGTAAAAGCGGCAGGCAAGCTGTTAGTGATCACCGTAATATTGCTTTTTCGCGCGAGCGCTTCTGCAATCAGTAATGTTGTGCTCCCGCTATCCAGAATGATGGTCATTCCTTCTTCAACCATTGCCGCAGCCGCCTGGGCAATCCGCTTTTTCGGATCGCTGGCGAGTTGATACCGATCTTCCAGAATGACTTCCTGATTGTCGCCTTCCGCCAGATGACTTCCCGGTTTTGCCGCGCCGCCATGAAAACGGGTGACAAGGCCTTTCTCTTCCAGCAGACGCAGGTCAGCACGGATAGTCACTTCAGAAATACCAAAGGTATTTGAAAGGTCCATCACCAGCACGCTGCCTTGCGTATTAATCAGGTCGACAATTTTATTTCTTCGCTCAAATGAGTTCATATTGATTTGCCTGATAATTAACTGTAACTAGTTTAAACGAAGGATTGCGAAAGGTGAACGCTAAATTTCGAAAGGAAATGTGAGCCAGCGCAGGTTGCTGGCTCGTACCATCAGGAAAGTTGAAGTAGGATTTTGCCCTGCATGGGCGCGCCATTAAGCGCTTTGACTGCTTCTGCAAAGCTTTCCGCATCGCCGCGATGGGCAATGAGAGGGGTCAGTTGAAGACGTTTTTCAGCCAACAGGCGCGCTGCGGTTTCCCATTCTTCTCCTGGCCATGGCGCGGAGTAGTTCATCCAACTGCCGAGGAGCGTGAGTTCTTTACGCAAAATTAACCCGAATGTGCGCGTTGTCAGGGTGAGATCGTGATGTAACGTCCCCACCAGCGCCAGTTGCGCGCGCGGCCCGGCGATATCGATAGCCAGCGAGACGGTCTGGGGAGTTCCTGCCGTTTCGAGAACCAGTTGATCAAACTGAATGTCGGACAACGCGGTCTGGATGTCGTCGGCGGTCATTTCCCGGCTATTACAGGTATGCGTTGCGCCGAGCGCTTTCGCCAGTTCCAGTTTCTGCGGATTGATATCAATCGCCGTTACGCTTCGCGCGCCCAGTTCCCGCGCGCACTGTAAGGCCAGCAGGCCAATTGTCCCGGCCCCGACGATAATTACGTTTTTCCCCTCGCAGCCCTGCGCCAGATGAAAGGCGTGCAAGCCCACGGTAATCGGTTCGATAAACGCGCCATCTTCAATCGGCATATCAGACGGCAAGCGGAAAAGATTGGCCCGTTTGACCACCACATATTCCGCATTACCGCCTTCGCTGCGCGATCCTACAAACTGATACTGTTTGCATAAAGAAAAGTAACCGCGTTCGCATTGCGGACAGTGAAAGCAGGGAAGAAGCGGGACACAAGCGACGGCATCGCCAGGCTGCATATCCGTTACGCCTGTGCCGTAGGATTCAACGTAGCCGCTGAATTCATGGCCTAACGTAATAGGATAATAATGGGCGCCCTGCGCGAAAATACGCGGGATATCCGACCCGCAAAGCCCTGAGCTAACGACTTTGACCAACACATCGTCCTCGGCTTGCAGTTGTGGTAAGGGACGTTCTTCAACGCGCACGTCTCCCTCAGCGTGAATAACCACTGATTTCATAACATTCTCCAGGAAGGTGAGGGGAGCGATTGCTCCCCTAAAATTAAGAGGCGATTTGACTTTGCTGTAGCGCCGTGGCTTTCTCAGCCGCGACAAATTGTCGGGCGCGACGCCAGGTCAGCAGTACGCCGGCCAGATAGATAATGGCAATGACGGCGAAGCCGACGATATTCTGCCAGGTAAAAAGTTGAATCAGCAGCCAGGTGATGGGAGAACCGCCCTGATCCAGCGAGGCGACTTGTCCGCCAGCTTTTAGCGCTCCGGCATTGGCAGCCAGTTGGGTATGCAGGCCAATCGTCTGGGTGGCTATCCACAGGGTGATACCCATAATAATGACACCTGAAATCAGCGTGCGGAACAGGTTGCCCTGGTGTACCGCAACCGCCATCGCAATAAAGAAACCGATGGTGGCGAGGTCGCCGAACGGCAGCACCTGGTTCCCCGGTACTAAGACGGCAATCAGGATGGTCAGAGGAATGAATATCAGGCTCGCGGAGACAACAGAGGTATGACCGAGCAGTAGCGCTGGATCAAGGCCTATCAGGAACTCCTGCCCGCCAAATTTGGCCTGTAGACGTTTACGCGCATGTTTCGCGATAGGCGTTAGGCCATCCATAATAGGTTTAATGACGCGTGGCATAAGCAGCATCACCGCTGCGGTTTTGACCGCCAGTTGCAGAACGGCTTTGGCGTCGTAGCCTGCCAGTACACCAATCACCAGCCCCATCACGAAGCCGACAGTCACCGGCTCGCCAAACGGTCCGAAGCGTTTCTGGACATCGTCTGCGCTAAAGTGAATACGATTGAGGCCCGGAATTTTTTCGATAATGGTATCAACGAGCACCGCCACGGGGCCCAGGTATGCGGATGAACCGTGTGGGATTGCAATCCCCTCGAGGCCAAAATAGTCGCGGGTATCTTTGGCAAACCAGTCCCCCAGTTTGTAGACAAAGGCGGCATGAACCACAACGCCCAGAATCCCCAGCCAGTATGAACCGGTCGCCAGATGCAGCATGGCGCCCGTGAAGGTCATGTGCCAGATATTCCAGATATCGACATTCACCACGCGGGTCATGCGGGTCACCAGCATCAGGACGTTAACTCCGATGGCGACAGGGATCGCGACCAGCGCGATTTGTGACGCCCAGGTCATGGGCGATGAACCCGGCCAGCCGACGTCAATAACGTGGAGATTGATTTGGAAATGTTCCGCCATGGCTTTCGCCGCGGGGCCGATAGAGTCCAGCATCAGGCCGATGACCAGACCAATACCCACGAAGCCGATACCAATATGCAAACCCGATTTAAAACAATCCCCAAGCTTCATTCCCAGCAGTTTAGAGAACACGATGATCACCAGAGGCAGCATCACCGTTGGGCCTAAGTCGAGGATATAACGCATTATTTCGCTAAACATACGTTACCCCATGAGAATGGACAGAATTTTTTGCTGTAATGCTTCAATACCCACGCCGGAAACAAAAGGCATACCGTGAACGACGGGAATATCGCCAAAGGCGCGATCGACCCTGGCAGTGGTACAGATAAGATCGGCGCCGTCCATATAGGTTTCGATTTCGGTGACCCGGCATTGCACTAAGTCGAGCTCAATATGGTTGGCATCACATAGCTCTTTAATTTCTTCCGCAGCCATCGTTGAGGTTGCAACCGCACCGCCACAGGCCACAATTACTTTACGTTTCATAGGGTATTCCTCATTATTATCAATTTATTATCAAACCTGGACGCACTGCTCAGGCTCAAGGATGGTTTCCTGAAAGCGTATCGCCAGTTCGGCATCCGGCGCGCTTAACAGGGCATCGAGGGTGCTCGGGTTCTGTAGCTCACTAAACAGGCGGCGCAGAAGTTTTAGCTGTGCCGCCGGGTTTTCAACGATTAAGGCGATGATTAACGAAACAGCAATCTCTTCGTCATCATCCGCCTGTTGAAACATGACCGGCTTATCTGGACGAATCAGATAGATAGCGGGTGATTTCGCATGAACCGCCTCGCAATGAGGGATAGCGACGGCGTGACGCTCCAGCGCAATGCCGGTAGGAAAAGACGCTTCACGTTCCACCAGCGCCTGCGGATAACTATCATGTACCACGCCTTTCGCCAGCATCTCTTTGCCAATGTGCGCCAGCGCCTGTTGGCTCGAGTCGAATGTGATTCCGGTTCGGACAAATAGTTGGCTCATAAATTCTCCATTATTCAGGCGACATCCGGCGTGCAACCGAAGCGATAAGCGCGCAGAACATCCTGAATTTTGTCAATAATCAGGTTATGCGGCGTGGGGGTGAGCACGCCCTCAGACAGGCGTTCAAACTGTACGGGCATAAACTGGCTAATTAATCCCAGCGGCAATGTGACGTTGTTCAGATTGGCGATTAACTTTTCTACGCTTTGACGAATACGCGGGTGCGGCCAGTAATAGCGAATACGGTCAGACAAACTAAAGTGGATGTCGACCATCGCCTGGCTCCAGGTTGGACGGTAGTATTTTTTCCAGTAGCCCGGTTCGTTTAGCATAACTTCATCAATGACCTCCAATACCCGACTACGTTGTTCCGGGGAGATCAGTTCGTTTTCCATTTGCGCAAGTGCGAAAATGGCTTCGCGCAGCGCGAAAGTGAGCGCCGGGCCGACCTTCAGAATGGCGTAATGATCGCGTACCAGCGCACGGTAGGCCTGGCGAGTTTGGTAATCGGTGGAGTGTGCTTCATAGACCATCGGCGTTTCTTTTATCCAGTCGGAAAGCGCTTTAGCGGCCTGCGGTTGATAGTGGATAATCTGTGTATGGTCGAATTCTACGCCCGGCTGTACGACAATCGCGATAACCCGGTTCAATGCCTCCTCCAGCCCCAGGGCGCGAAAAGCAGCCTGATGCGTTTGCAGCGTGCGGGCCGCATCCTGTTCGCGGGTAACATGCACGGCGTTAATGGCGCTGGCTTCCCCGCCCGGAACCGGAACTTCAGTGCCGATAACATAGGTTAAATGGCGTTTTTGTTCGTCGGTCGCCGTCGTTTCCGCTGCCTGGCAAAGCAGGGCGGCGCGTTTAGCGACAACCATTGGGTCCAGCGGCGTCGGATCGTCAGCGCAGGACATAGAGGCATCAAGATGGATTTTGCTAAACCCGGCAGCGACGTAAGCCTTAATGAGTTCGACGGATTTTTCCATCGCCGTATCTGCAGGTTCGTTCTGCCAGCAGTTAGGCCCTAAATGATCGCCGCCAAGAATCAACCGCTCACGTGGAAATCCCACTTCCTGAGCAATGCCATAAACAAAATCACGAAAATCAGCCGGTTTCATTCCGGTATAACCGCCAAACTGATTCACCTGGTTAGAGGTCGCTTCGATCAGAACTTTGTTCCCGCTATTCAGATCAAAACGTAATGCGGATTCAATCACCAGCGGGTGTGCTGAACATACGGAACAGATCCCTATCTGTTCCCCTGCTTTGTGACGAGAAATTATTTCTTTCACTTCTGGCTCCGATATCTTTTGTTTATCTTCATAATATTTTTGGTTTGAAGGCAAAGGATAATAATGGCTTTCGTGATCCAGCTATGAAAACGCCCTTTGCCGTGCTAAATCCGGGGGCTTTAGAGCTTCCCTTCACAACCGCAGTCGGCAATCACTTTACGTACAACCTCTTTCATGGCCGCTTTCGCCGGGATCATGTAATGGCGGGGATCGCTGGCCTCTGCGTGTTGCGTTAAATAGTTTTTAAGCGCGCCGGAAAAGGCGATTTTAAGCTCGGTCGCGACGTTAACTTTGCAGATGCCCAGCGAAATAGCGCGGGTAATATCGCGGGTCGGCAGGCCAGAGGCGCCGTGAAGGACTAAGGGGACATCAACCCGCTGACGAATTTCCGTCAGTCGTTCAAAATCAAGTTTTGGTTCAGCGGTGTAGAGGCCGTGAGCGGTGCCGATAGCAATGGCTAACGAGTCAATACCCGTTTTTTCTACAAATTCCCGGGCCTGTTCCGGATGGGTATAAAGCGCATCTTTGCCGTCAACGATAAGATCGTCTTCCTGCCCGCCGAGACGCCCAAGTTCAGCTTCAACGCTGACATCGTAGCGATGACAGTAATCAACCACGCTTTTCACCAGCGCAATATTGTCGGCAAAGGGGAAATGCGACCCGTCGATCATGACCGAGCGTACCCCGGCGGCGACTTTCATTTTGATGTCGGCCAGTTTTTCATGATGATCGAGATGTACCGCGAGAGGATGGTTCCAGCTTTTCGCCAGTTCTGCGGCGATGGCCACGATATTACCGACGCCTGCGTAGCTAAAGGTGCCTGGCGTACCGGCGACAATCAGCGGAGAGCGCAATTCTGCGGCGGTTTCCACCACCACTTGCAATGTCTCCAGGTTGTGGATGTTAAACGCCGGCACAGCATAACCTTCCTGCTGCGCCTTCTTTAGCATTGTTCTGCCTGAAATGATAAACATCCTTCCTCCGAAATCTTTCGTTTGTTTTCTGTGAAAGAATTTATAGGCTTTCGGAATGTTTTTTTGTGATTTTGATCTGATAAGTGAAAGTTTCGAAATAAAATGGAAGTTATCGAAAGTCAGGCATAAAAAAAGCATGTCGGGCAGACATACTTCAGGCTACAGGCTAAGGGCGAAAAAATACCGGGTAGCGCTGGCGCTTACCCGGTCTACAGATTATGCGGTTATACCCTGGTCGGAGAAGGGTACTGACTGGATCAGGTCACTGGCGCCGGGTTAAATATCGCCAGTTGGTTATGTAGGCCCCACTGGTCCGAGAAAGTCTTTTTCCGGCCGCTGGCGACATCGAGAATAAAGTGAAACAGCTTCCAGCCCACATCTTCGATTGTCTCTTCACCCGTGGCGATGGTGCCTGCATTGATATCCATTAAGTCATACCAGCGGTTCGCCAGCTCGGTACGCGTCGCCATTTTAATGACCGGCACCGCCATCAGCCCGTACGGCGTGCCGCGTCCGGTGGTAAAGACCTGTACGGTAATGCCGGAAGCGACCTGCTGCGTGCCGCAGACGAAATCGCTGGCGGGCGTCGCGGCGTAAATCAGGCCGCGTTTGGTGGGGCGTTGGCCCGGCGACAATACTTCGACAATGGCGCTCTTACCCGATTTAGCGATAGAGCCCAACGCTTTTTCCACGACGTTCGCCAGGCCGCCTTTTTTGTTGCCAGGGGACGGGTTAGCGCTGCGATCGGTTTTCCCCATATCAAGATAGTTATCGTACCAGGCCATCTCATCCAGCAGGCGTTTACCCACGGCTTCGTTGATGGCGCGCGGCGTCAGAAGATGAATGGCATCGCGCACTTCGGTGACCTCCGAGAACATGACGGTCGCGCCGCAGCGTACCAGCAGATCGGAAGCATAACCCACCGCCGGGTTTGCCGTGACGCCGGAAAACGCATCGCTGCCGCCACACTGCATCCCGACGACCAGCTCGGAGGCCGGGCAGGTTTCGCGCTGGCGCTGGTTCAGTTTCGTCAGATGGCGTTCGGCGACCTGCAAAATATCGTCGACCATTGATTTAAAGCCGACATGCTGCTCGTCCTGTAAACGCACAATACTGGCGCTTTCAACGGCGATGGCGGGAACATCCTCGGTGCCTTCCAGCAGTCGTTCCGGCTGCAGTTTTTCGCAACCGAGGCCAATCACCATCACTTCGCCGCCAAAATTGGGGTTGAGCGCGATATTATGAATCGTGCGAATCGGCACGACCGCCGCCGGCGCGTTGATTGCCACGCCGCAGCCGTACAGATGGTTTAGCCCTACAACGCCATCGACATTCGGGTATTTGGGCAGGAGATCGCGCTCAATCACTTTCACCACATAATCGACCACGCCCGCCACACAGTGCACGCTGGTGGTAATGCCAAGCAGATTTTTGGTGCCGACGCTGCCATCGGCGTTACGATAGCCCTCAAACGTATAGCCTTCCAGCGGCGGCAGCGGTTCCGGTACTTTGGTCGCCAGCGGTAGCGTATTCAGCGGCGGCGCTTTTGGCAGTTCAACCAGCGACTCGTCGATCCAGCTTCCGCGTGGGATGTCGCGTACCGCATAACCGATGACTTCGCCATAACGGATGATTTCGCCGTGAGCGGGGATATCCGTCAGAGCAACTTTATGGCCTTGCGGAATATGTTCAGTCAGTTCCAGGCCATCCGGAAAACGTGTTCCGGCTTTAAGACCGTGGTCATTAACAATAATTGCGACATTATCGGTTTCATGTACTTTTATATAAAACGCCGATGGCGATTCCTGGCGAATTTCGATATTGGCCATTGTTCAACATTCTCCAGCCTGGATGATAGAAATAGGATTATCTATTTTGGTTATGGTTAAATCGTTAAATCTCAATATAAGAAATAAAGTTCATGCATAATGAAATAAGAATGACAGGAGTATAAATATAAGAATGTGATCCAGATCACCGCAAATTATGAAATTTTTTATGTAGGCCGGGTAAAGCGTAAATGTGTGCATTAGCGCCCAGTATCATGGGCGTATGCTCAAAAATAAGCGTTAAATAATCCCTTTTTAATGAGCGTTTGCACAATGATTATCCGCCATAGGCTGTTTATACTGAATGGCGAATTCAGTGTATCTGACGAGTTATTTGAAAATACCATGATAATAATAAAAGACGATAAAGATATCAGAACGGTATATTGTGCTACAGGATGTGTACCACATTAGAAATAGAATGCGGAGACCCATTCTGATTTCAGATAAGCATTTTATTGTCGTTGCTATAAGTTATGGTGGCGGCATCACATGTAGAGAATTAAAGAAATAAGCGAAGGTATAAGCGATGAATAACGCTATTTTCCCGAATAAGTTTAAAGCGGCGCTGGCGGCGCAACAGGTGCAGATTGGCTGCTGGTCTGCACTGGCAAGCCCAATCACCACCGAAGTTCTTGGTCTGGCGGGATTTGACTGGCTGGTGCTGGATGGCGAACATGCGCCGAACGATGTGACCACCTTAATTCCGCAGTTAATGGCATTGAAAGGCAGCGCCAGCGCGCCTGTGGTACGTGTGCCAACCAATGAACCGGTCATTATCAAACGGATGCTGGATATTGGGTTTTATAACTTCCTGATCCCCTTTGTTGAAACGCAAGAGGAAGCGGCTCGCGCCGTCGCCTCGACGCGTTACCCGCCGGAAGGCATTCGCGGCGTCTCCGTTTCTCACCGCGCGAATATGTTCGGTACGGTGCCTGATTACTTTGCGCAGTCGAACAAAAACATCACCATTATTGTTCAAATCGAAAGCCAGTTGGGTGTCGACAATGTTGATGCCATCGCCGCAACGGAAGGCGTTGATGGCATTTTTGTCGGCCCAAGCGATTTGGCCGCCGCGCTGGGTCATCTCGGCAATGCTTCTCACCCTGACGTGCAGCAGACGATTCAACATATTTTCGCCCGCGCTAAAGCGCACGGTAAACCGTGCGGCATTCTGGCGCCGGTAGAGGCGGATGCCCGCCGTTATCTGGAATGGGGCGCGACCTTTGTCGCCGTTGGCAGCGATTTAGGCGCATTCCGCGCCAGCACGCAGAAGCTTGCCGACACCTTTAAAAAATAATCCTGGTATGGAAAGAGAGAACGCTATGACGATGAAAGTTGGCTTTATTGGCTTAGGCATCATGGGTAAGCCCATGAGCAAAAACTTACTGAAAGCAGGGTATTCGCTGGTGGTGTCCGATCGTAATCCTGAAGCGATTGCCGACGTCATTGCCGCAGGCGCGGAAACGGCCTCTACGGCGAAGGCGATCGCTGAACAGTGTGACGTCATCATCACGATGCTGCCTAACTCTCCGCATGTGAAAGAGGTTGCGCTGGGCGAGAACGGTATCATCGAAGGCGCGAAGCCGGGAACCGTATTGATTGATATGAGTTCTATCGCGCCGCTGGCAAGCCGTGAAATCAGCGATGCGCTGAAGGCGAAGGGCGTTGAGATGTTGGATGCGCCGGTCAGCGGCGGCGAGCCGAAGGCGATTGATGGCACGCTGTCGGTGATGGTGGGGGGCGATAAAGCCATTTTCGACAAGTACTACGACCTGATGAAAGCGATGGCGGGTTCAGTGGTGCATACCGGCGATATCGGCGCAGGCAACGTCACAAAACTGGCTAACCAGGTGATCGTGGCGTTGAATATCGCCGCCATGTCTGAAGCGCTGACGCTGGCGACTAAAGCGGGCGTCAACCCGGATCTGGTCTATCAGGCGATTCGCGGCGGTCTGGCTGGCAGTACGGTACTGGATGCGAAAGCGCCGATGGTCATGGACCGAAACTTTAAACCAGGTTTCCGTATCGATCTGCACATTAAAGATCTGGCGAATGCGCTGGATACCTCCCACGGCGTTGGCGCGCAGCTCCCGCTGACCGCCGCCGTTATGGAAATGATGCAGGCGTTACGCGCGGATGGACACGGTAATGACGACCATAGCGCGCTGGCGTGCTACTACGAAAAACTGGCGAAAGTGGAAGTCACTCGCTAACGACGTTGTGCCCGGATGGCGTGTAGCGATCCGGGCCTGAATTTCAGGCTGGATAAGTGAAACGCCATCCGGCGTTGTGCAGTAACAGGCTACCACTATGAAAATCGTAATTGCCCCCGACTCCTATAAAGAAAGCCTTTCTGCCGCCGAGGTAGCGCAGGCGATAGAAAAAGGATTTCGGGAAATTTTCCCCGATGCGCAATATGTCTCTGTTCCGGTTGCCGATGGCGGCGAAGGAACGGTCGAAGCCATGATTGCCGCGACGCAGGGCGTTGAACGCACCGCATGGGTGACCGGGCCGTTGGGTGAAAAAGTGAAAGCCTGCTGGGGAATGTCCGGGGATGGTAAAACCGCGTTTATTGAAATGGCGGCGGCCAGCGGACTGGCGCTGGTTCCACCAGAAAAACGCAACCCTTTGATTACTACCTCGCGGGGAACGGGGGAGCTGATATTGCAGGCGCTGGAAAGCGGCGCAAGCAATATCATTATCGGCATTGGCGGCAGCGCGACAAATGACGGCGGCGCAGGGATGATGCAGGCGCTGGGCGCAAAACTGCGCGATGCAAACGGCGCGGATATCGGTTACGGTGGCGGAAGCCTTCATTGTCTAAGCGACATTGATATTTCAGAGCTCGATCCCCGTTTAAAACTCTGCGCGATTCGTGTCGCTTGCGATGTCTCTAATCCTCTGATCGGCGACAACGGCGCATCACGAATTTTTGGGCCGCAGAAAGGCGCGACCGAAGAGAACATTGTTGAGCTGGACAGAAATCTTGCTCACTATGCCGACATCATAAAAAAATCGCTGAATGTCGACGTAAAGGCGGCGCCCGGCGCAGGCGCGGCAGGCGGTATGGGGGCGGCGTTAATGGCTTTTCTCGGCGCGGAATTACGCAGCGGGATCGAAATTGTCACGGCGGCACTGAACCTGGAGGAGCATATCCACGACTGTACGCTGGTGGTGACGGGAGAAGGGCGGATTGATAGCCAAAGTATTCGCGGTAAAGTGCCGATTGGCGTCGCGAATGTGGCGAAAAAATATCATAAGCCAGTGATTGGCATTGCCGGCAGCCTGACGCACGATGTAGGGATAGTGCATCATTATGGCATCGACGCTGTCTTTAGCGTACTCACGCGCATCGTGACGCTGGAGGAGGCTTTTCGGGGCGCTTTTGACAATATTTATCGGGCATCCAGAAATGTTGCTGCCGCTCTGGCGATAGGAATGCGCAGCGCAGGGTGACAAAGTCGCGCGAACCCTCTATACTGCGCGCCGAAGCTGACCAGACAGTCGCCGCTTCGTCGTCGTCCTTTCGGGGAGACGGGCGGAGGGGAGGAAAGTCCGGGCTCCATAGGGCAGGGTGCCAGGTAACGCCTGGGGGGGAAACCCACGACCAGTGCAACAGAGAGCAAACCGCCGATGGCCCACGCAAGTGGGATCAGGTAAGGGTGAAAGGGTGCGGTAAGAGCGCACCGCGCGGCTGGTAACAGTCCGTGGCACGGTAAACTCCACCCGGAGCAAGGCCAAATAGGGGTTCATAAGGTACGGCCCGTACTGAACCCGGGTAGGCTGCTTGAGCCAGTGAGCGATTGCTGGCCTAGATGAATGACTGTCCACGACAGAACCCGGCTTATCGGTCAGCTTCACTTCTTCATAAAACCCGCTTCGGCGGGTTTTTGCTTTTACAGGGCGGCAGGATGAATGACTGTCCACGACGCTATATCCAAAAGAAAGCGGCTTATCGGTCAGTTTCACCTCTTCATAAAACCCGTCAGTGTAAGCTGGCGGGTTTTTGCTTTTACAGGGCGGCAGGATGAATGACTGTCCACGACGCTATACCCAAAAGAAAGCGGCTTATCGGTCAGTTTCACCTCTTCATAAAACCCGCTTCGGCGGGTTTATGCTTTTACCGGGCGACAGGATGAATGACTGTCCACGACGCTATACCCAAAAGAAAGCGGCTTATCGGTCAGTTTCATCTCTTCATAAAACCCGCTTCGGCGGGTTTTTGCTTATCAGGCCGGTGAAGGGTATAGAGGTTGCAGAAGACGCCAGCGTCACCATCCGGCAATTAATTGACAGCCGTGGTGACATAATATTATTCGTTTTTGTGATGATAAACACAAAACGCTATGGATTGCGCTCTTTTTAGTTGAAGTGAAAAGCAATCGATTTCTTTCACAAAATTACATCCTGAAAAACAGCAAGAAAGCGGTGTAAATTATTTGTTGTAAATGAAAATTAAATGTATGAAATATTTTGGTTAAAATTTTATTAAATGTTTCTTTACAAACAAATAAGGTAAAAAAATGTGACGCGTAACGGTTTTTAAGCGCATTTACCTTCGGTTTATACTTAAATTTGAGAAATTACGTTTTAAATTTAACGCTGGAATTGTCGATAAAATGCCCCGTAATTGATTGAAATATCGTCTTCATGGGATGTCGAAAATAGGAGGTAAAATAGACTGGTTATCGCCATAATATATCGTTATCCCGACCCTATTTTTTGATTGAAATCAGACTAAGTTGCTGTTTTATTTTTGTAACTCATTGAAGTAATAGGCTTTCTTTATTTAATAAAGACCATGTAAAAATTGCGGTAAGTTAATTTGTGAGTGGTCGCACATAACCTTTAAGATTTAATTTGCTACACTTCCTGCCGTTCACAATGTTATTTCAGAGCGGTAGATATGAATACTCTTGTTCTCCCTAAAACACAGCATTTGGTGGTCTTTCAGGAAGTCATTAGAAGTGGTTCTATCGGTTCTGCCGCAAAATCGTTAGGGTTAACCCAGCCCGCCGTCAGTAAAATCATTAGCGATGTTGAGGCCTATTTTGGCGTTGAGCTAATTGTACGTAAAAATACCGGCGTTACGTTGACCGAAGCGGGACAGGTACTGCTTTCCTGGTCTGAATCTATCACCCGCGAAATGAAAAACATGATCAACGAGATGAACAGTATGACGTGCAATACCGTTGTCGACGTCTCGTTTGGCTTTCCTTCGCTGATTGGCTTTACCTTCATGTCCGATATGATTCATAAGTTCAAAGAGGTCTTTCCAAAAGCGCAGGTATCCATGTACGAAGCCCAGCTCTCTTCATTCCTGCCGGCCCTGCGCGACGGGCGGCTGGACTTTGCTATCGGTACGCTCAGTAATGAAATGCAGCTACAGGATCTGCATGTCGAGCCGCTGTTTGAATCAGAGTTTGTCCTGGTAGCCAGCAAGTCCCGAACATGCACCGGCACCATCACACTGGAATCGTTAAAAGACGAACAGTGGGTGTTGCCGCAAACGAATATGGGCTACTACAGCGAATTACTCACCACTCTACAACGAAATGGCATCAGCATCGAAAACATTGTTAAAACAGATTCCGTTGTCACAATATATAATCTTGTTCTCAATGCTGATTTCTTAACTGTTATTCCCTGCGATATGACCACGCCTTTTGGCTCTAATCAATTTATCACGATACCCATAAAAGACACGTTACCCGTCGCACGTTATGCGGCGGTATGGTCTAAAAATTATCGTATCAAAAAAGCCGCTTCAGTATTAGTGGAATTGGCTAAGCAATATTCATCATATAATGGATGCAGACGCAGGCAGTTAATAGAAATTGAATGATATGGAATAAACATATTTAGCGAAATTGACGCCACCTGTTTCTTTTGAACAGTGGGCAACGGTAACTTATTTTTAATACCCAGGTTAAGAGGTTATAATGCACATTACATACGATCTCCCGGTTGCAATTGAAGATATCCTCGAAGCGAAAAAAAGACTGGCGGGGAAGATATATAAAACGGGAATGCCTCGCTCTAACTATTTTAGTGAACGTTGCAAAGGCGAAATATTTCTCAAGTTTGAAAATATGCAGCGTACGGGTTCATTTAAAATTCGTGGCGCTTTTAACAAACTTAGCTCGTTAACGGAGGCGGAAAAACGTAAAGGCGTCGTGGCCTGTTCCGCAGGTAATCATGCACAGGGCGTTTCTCTTTCTTGCGCAATGCTGGGTATTGACGGCAAAGTCGTGATGCCGAAGGGCGCGCCAAAGTCAAAAGTGGCGGCCACCTGTGATTATTCGGCGGAAGTGGTGCTCCACGGTGACAACTTCAATGACACCATTGCTAAGGTGAGTGAAATTGTCGAAACCGAAGGCCGCATTTTTATTCCGCCTTACGACGATCCAAAAGTCATTGCCGGGCAGGGCACTATTGGTCTGGAAATTATGGAAGATCTGTACGATGTCGATAATGTCATCGTGCCTATTGGCGGCGGTGGTTTAATTGCAGGTATTGCCATTGCGATTAAATCGATTAACCCGACCATTAAAGTTATCGGCGTACAGGCCGAAAATGTTCACGGTATGGCGGCGTCTTATTACGCTGGCGAAATAACCACGCACCGAACGACCGGCACCCTGGCGGATGGTTGTGATGTCTCCCGCCCGGGTAATTTAACCTATGAAATCGTTCGTGAATTAGTCGATGACATTGTCCTGGTTAGCGAAGATGAAATTCGTAACAGCATGATCGCTTTAATTCAGCGCAATAAGGTTATTACTGAAGGCGCTGGCGCTCTGGCCTGCGCCGCACTATTAAGCGGGAAATTAGATAGCCATATTCAGAACAGAAAAACGGTCAGTATTATTTCTGGCGGCAATATCGATCTTTCTCGTGTATCACAAATTACGGGTTTAGTTGACGCTTAATCTTTTCGTGAGGATAGGATATGAGTACTACTGATAGCATTGTATCCAGCCAGGCAAAACAGTCGTCATGGCGTAAATCGGACACGACGTGGACGCTGGGTTTATTTGGTACCGCCATTGGCGCCGGGGTGCTGTTTTTCCCTATCCGCGCCGGGTTTGGCGGGCTTATCCCCATTCTGCTGATGCTGGTTTTAGCTTACCCCATTGCGTTCTATTGTCACCGGGCGCTGGCGCGTCTGTGTTTATCCGGATCTAATCCGTCCGGCAATATTACGGAAACGGTCGAAGAGCACTTTGGTAAAACGGGCGGGGTAGTTATCACGTTCCTTTACTTCTTTGCGATTTGTCCGCTGCTGTGGATTTATGGCGTCACCATTACTAACACGTTCATGACGTTTTGGGAAAACCAGTTGCAGATGCCAGCGTTGAATCGCGGTTTCGTGGCGCTGTTCTTGCTGCTGCTGATGGCCTTTGTGATCTGGTTTGGTAAAGATCTGATGGTTAAGGTGATGAGTTACCTGGTATGGCCGTTTATCGCCAGCCTGGTGCTAATCTCATTATCGCTGATTCCTTACTGGAACTCGGCGGTTATCGATCAGGTTGATCTCAGTAATATCGCGCTGACCGGGCACGATGGCATACTGGTTACGGTGTGGCTGGGCATCTCTATCATGGTGTTCTCCTTTAACTTTTCGCCCATCGTCTCTTCCTTCGTGGTGTCTAAGCGGGAAGAGTATGAGAAAGAGTTTGGCCGCGAATTTACCGAGCGTAAATGTTCACAGATCATCTCGCGCGCCAGTATGCTGATGGTCGCCGTGGTGATGTTCTTCGCCTTTAGCTGCCTGTTTACGCTCTCTCCGCAGAACATGGCGGATGCGAAAGCGCAGAACATTCCGGTACTTTCCTACCTGGCCAACCATTTCGCCTCTTTGTCGGGGACAAAATCCACTTTTGCAACGGTGCTGGAGTATGGCGCGTCTATCATCGCGCTGGTTGCTATTTTCAAATCTTTCTTCGGCCACTACCTGGGGACGCTGGAAGGGCTGAACGGCCTGGTGCTGAAATTCGGTTATAAAGGCGATAAAACCAAAGTCTCTATGGGCAAGCTTAATACCATCAGCATGATCTTCATTATGGGGTCTACCTGGGTCGTAGCTTACGCAAACCCGAACATTCTGGACCTGATTGAAGCGATGGGCGCGCCGATTATCGCCTCGCTGTTATGCCTGCTGCCGATGTACGCCATTCGTAAAGCGCCGTCGCTGGCGAAGTACCGTGGTCGTCTGGATAACGTGTTCGTCACCCTGATTGGTCTGCTGACCATCCTGAATATTGTCTACAAATTGTTCTAATCCTCACGTTTAGCCTGCGTTCCGCCCCAGGGCGCGGACGCAGGCTGACATCGACGGAGGCACTACATGAATGAATTTCCGGTCGTTCTGGTCATTAATTGCGGATCATCTTCTATCAAATTCTCTGTATTGGATGTCGCTACCTGTGATGTTTTAATGGCGGGAATAGCAGATGGAATGAATACTGAAAACGCCTTTTTATCTATTAATGGCGATAAGCCGATAAACCTCGCGCACTCTAATTATGAGGACGCGTTAAAAGCCATTGCCTTTGAGCTGGAAAAACGTGATTTAACGGATAGCGTGGCATTAATTGGCCACCGTATCGCGCACGGCGGAGAGCTATTTACGCAGTCCGTCATTATTACCGATGAGATTATCGATAATATTCGTCGGGTATCGCCTTTAGCGCCGCTGCATAATTACGCTAATTTAAGCGGCATTGACGCGGCGCGGCACCTTTTCCCGGCCGTGTGTCAGGTGGCGGTATTTGATACCAGTTTCCACCAGACGCTGGCGCCGGAAGCCTATTTATACGGATTGCCGTGGGAATATTTTTCCAGCCTGGGTGTGCGTCGCTACGGCTTTCACGGTACGTCGCATCGCTATGTTTCGCGGCGCGCGTATGAACTGCTTGACCTCGATGAAAAAAACTCGGGTCTGATTGTCGCGCATCTGGGCAATGGGGCGTCTATCTGCGCGGTACGCAATGGTCAGAGCGTGGATACCTCAATGGGGATGACGCCGCTTGAGGGGCTGATGATGGGCACTCGCAGCGGCGACGTTGATTTCGGCGCGATGGCGTGGATAGCCAAAGAAACCGGGCAGACGTTGAGCGATCTGGAGCGAGTGGTGAATAAAGAGTCCGGTTTGCTCGGCATCTCCGGTTTGTCATCCGACCTTAGAGTCCTGGAAAAAGCCTGGCACGAAGGACATGAGCGCGCCCGGTTAGCGATAAAAACGTTTGTCCACCGTATCGCCCGTCACATTGCCGGACACGCGGCATCGTTACATCGGCTGGATGGCATTATTTTTACCGGCGGTATTGGTGAAAATTCAGTATTAATTCGCCAGTTGGTCATTGAACATCTGGGCGTGCTGGGGCTTACGTTAGACGTTGAAATGAATAAGCAGCCGAATTCTCACGGCGAGCGCATTATTTCCGCTAACCCTTCTCAGGTTATTTGCGCTGTTATTCCCACGAATGAAGAGAAAATGATTGCCCTTGATGCCATTCATTTAGGCAACGTGAAAGCACCAGTGGAATTTGCATAACTTAACGGCTGTTCTGTAGAGAGATTATTTTTCATGAAGGTAAATATCGATACCAGCGATATGCTGTATGCCGAAGCATGGCGTGATTTTAAAGGTACGGACTGGAAAGAAGAAATTAATGTCCGTGATTTTATTCAGCATAACTATACGCCCTATGAGGGGGATGAATCTTTTCTCGCCGACGCGACGCCAGCGACCACGGCGTTGTGGGAAAAGGTGATGGCGGGAATACGTATCGAGAACGCGACCCATGCGCCGGTGGATTTCGATACCAACATCGCGACGACGATTACCGCGCACGATGCGGGGTATATTGAAAAAGAGCTGGAAAAAATCGTCGGTTTACAAACGGATAAGCCGCTTAAACGCGCTTTGCATCCGTTTGGCGGCGTTAACATGATCAAAAGTTCATTCCACGCTTATGGCCGCGAAATGGACGCCGATTTTGAATATACCTTTACCGACCTGCGGAAAACCCATAATCAGGGCGTATTCGATGTTTACTCGCCGGATATGCTGCGCTGCCGTAAATCCGGCGTATTAACCGGTTTGCCGGATGGTTATGGTCGCGGGCGCATTATTGGCGATTATCGTCGTGTCGCGCTGTATGGCATCCGTTATCTGGTGCGCGAACGCGAGCTGCAATTCGCCGATCTGCAGTCGAATCTGGAGCAGGGACAGAATCTTGAGGCGACGATTCGCCTGCGTGAGGAGTTGGCGGAGCATCGTCGCGCGCTGCTGCAAATGCAGGAGATGGCGGCGAAATACGGCTATGATATCTCCCGCCCGGCGCGGAACGCGCAGGAAGCGGTACAGTGGCTCTACTTCGCTTATCTGGCGGCGGTAAAATCGCAAAATGGCGGTGCAATGTCGCTGGGAAGAACCGCCTCGTTCCTTGATATCTACATTGAGCGCGATTTCAACGCGGGCCTTCTGACAGAGCAGCAGGCGCAGGAACTGATCGACCATTTCATCATGAAGATCCGCATGGTGCGCTTCCTGCGCACGCCGGAATTTGATTCGCTCTTTTCCGGCGATCCGATCTGGGCCACCGAAGTTATTGGCGGGATGGGGTTCGATGGCCGCACGCTGGTGACGAAGAACTCCTTCCGTTATCTGCATACCCTGCACACGATGGGGCCAGCGCCGGAGCCGAACCTGACCATACTGTGGTCTGAAGCGTTGCCGGTGGCATTCAAAAAATATGCTGCGCAGGTCTCCATCGTGACCTCATCTTTGCAGTATGAAAACGACGATTTAATGCGTACCGACTTTAACAGCGACGATTACGCCATCGCTTGTTGCGTCAGCCCGATGGTCATCGGTAAGCAGATGCAGTTCTTCGGAGCGCGCGCCAACCTTGCCAAAACGTTGCTGTACGCTATCAATGGCGGCGTTGATGAGAAACTGAAAATCCAGGTTGGGCCGAAAACCGCGCCGTTAACGGATGAGGTGCTGGATTACGACACGGTAATGGAGAGCCTCGACCATTTTATGGACTGGCTGGCGGTGCAGTACATTAGCGCGCTGAACATCATTCACTACATGCACGATAAGTACAGCTATGAAGCTTCGCTGATGGCGCTGCACGACCGTGATGTGTATCGGACGATGGCGTGCGGCATCGCCGGACTGTCGGTGGCGGCGGATTCCCTGTCCGCCATCAGGTACGCTCAGGTGAAGCCGATCCGCGACGAAAACGGCCTTGCCATCGACTTTGCTATTGAAGGCGAGTATCCGCAGTACGGCAACAACGATGAGCGCGTGGACAGCATCGCCTGCGACCTGGTGAAACGCTTTATGCAAAAAATTAGCGTGTTGCCGACGTATCGCAATGCGGTGCCGACGCAGTCCATTTTGACCATCACCTCGAACGTCGTGTACGGGCAGAAGACTGGCAATACGCCGGATGGACGCCGCGCCGGAACGCCGTTCGCGCCGGGGGCGAACCCGATGCACGGTCGTGACCGCAAAGGAGCGGTAGCCTCGCTGACGTCGGTGGCGAAACTGCCGTTTACCTACGCCAAAGACGGTATTTCGTACACCTTCTCGATTGTGCCTGCGGCGCTCGGGAAAGAAGATGCGGTGCGGAAAACCAATCTGGTCGGCCTGCTGGACGGCTATTTCCATCATGAAGCACAGGTAGAAGGCGGGCAGCATCTGAACGTCAATGTCATGAACCGTGAAATGTTGCTGGATGCGATTGAACATCCGGAAAACTACCCGAACCTGACGATCCGCGTTTCCGGCTATGCTGTGCGCTTCAATGCGCTGACTCGTGAGCAGCAACAGGACGTTATTTCGCGCACCTTTACTCAGGCGATGTAACGTGAACGGGGCGATCGTGTGGATCGCCCCGCGACGGATCTTCACTGAACGGTAATCTTAGGGGGAGATATGATTAGCGCATTTGATATTTTTAAGATTGGCATTGGACCTTCAAGCTCCCATACCGTAGGGCCAATGAATGCAGGAATATGTTTTATCGATCGGCTGATCGACAGCGGCGACCTGCCGCGAACGACGCGCATCACGGTTGATCTTTACGGATCGCTATCGCTGACGGGCAAAGGCCACGCGACCGATACCGCCATCATTATGGGCCTGGCGGGCAATACGCCGCAGGATGTCAATATTGATAGCATTCCGGCGTTTATCCAGGAGGTTGCCCGCAGCAGCCGTTTATCGGTGGCGGGTGGCGCGCATGTGGTGGATTTTCCCGTCGCCGACAGTATTCTCTTTCACGCTGAAACCCTGGCGCGCCATGAAAACGGTATGCGAATTACCGCCTGGCACGGGCAAACGCCGCTTTTACACAAAACGTATTACTCTATTGGCGGCGGCTTTATTGTCGAAGAGGAACGCTTTGGCCAGTCGCACGACGTAGAAAAATCGGTGCCGTATGATTTTCATTCCGCCAGCGAACTGTTGACGCTGTGTGAAAGGCAGGGGCTCTCGGTTTCCGGCCTGATGATGCAAAATGAACTGGCGTTGCGGAGCAAAGAGCAGATTGACGCTGGCTTTGCCCGCATCTGGCAGGTGATGGCGACCGGAATTGAACGTGGCATGAATACTGAGGGCGTGCTGCCGGGGCCGCTGAACGTTCCACGCCGCGCGGTAGCGTTACGGCGTCTGCTGGTCTCCAGCGATAATCTCTCCCGCGATCCGATGAACGTCATCGACTGGATTAACATGTTCGCCCTGGCCGTGAGCGAAGAGAACGCGGCGGGCGGGCGAGTGGTCACCGCGCCGACCAACGGCGCGTGCGGCATTATTCCTGCGGTGCTGGCCTATTACGACAAATTCCGTCGTCCGGTCAATGCCAACTCTATCGCCCGCTATCTGCTGTCGGCGGGGGCGATTGGCATGCTGTACAAGATGAACGCCTCGATATCCGGCGCGGAAGTGGGGTGTCAGGGTGAGGTTGGCGTCGCGTGTTCGATGGCGGCGGCGGGGCTGACAGAACTGCTGGGCGGCAGCCCGGCGCAGGTCTGTATTGCGGCGGAAATTGCGATGGAGCATAACCTTGGCCTCACCTGTGACCCGGTGGCGGGTCAGGTACAAATCCCTTGTATTGAACGTAATGCGATTAACGCCGTTAAAGCGGTAAATGCGGCGCGAATGGCGCTACGCCGTACCTCTGAACCGCGGGTTTCGCTCGATAAAGTGATCGAAACCATGTACGAAACGGGTAAAGACATGAACGACAAATATCGCGAGACGTCGCGCGGCGGTCTGGCGATTAAAGTCGTTTGTGGATAGGCCCGACAGGCGCAGAGTGAGCAGGCTATGGGATAACGCAGAAGACAGAAGCTGAGAAAAGGGCGCACTAAAGTGCGCCCTTTTTTGTTGTGATGTGCGTCAAATAGAGAAAATAACAACATTAAACCAATAGTAAATAGAAAAGAATTCTTAACCCACAAGAAATACAGGTGTTTTATTGGTAAGTTTTTCTCTTATCGTGCGCGTATGATTTTCTTATTACAAGAAAGTACCTGCACCTCACGTTCTGCATATCGCCTTGCTGCGGCACGAAAAATAAAAAAACCTCTACCTACACATTGAGCGAGAATTTTATGGAATCGGCTAGTAATACCAGCGTAATCCTCGACGCATCAGCCCCGGCGCGTCGGGCAGGGATGACAGAAAGCGAATGGCGTGAAGCCATCAAATTTGATAGTACCGACACCGGCTGGGTCATTATGAGTATCGGGATGGCGATCGGCGCAGGGATCGTTTTTCTTCCTGTCCAGGTTGGCCTGATGGGACTTTGGGTCTTTTTACTCTCTTCTATTATTGGTTATCCGGCCATGTACCTGTTCCAGCGGCTGTTTATTAATACGCTGGCGGAATCCCCGGAATGTAAAGACTACCCCAGCGTGATCAGCGGCTATCTGGGCAAAAACTGGGGTATTTTATTAGGCGCGCTGTACTTTGTGATGCTCGTCATCTGGATGTTCGTCTATTCTACGGCGATTACTAACGACAGCGCCTCTTATCTGCATACTTTCGGCGTAACGGAAGGATTACTTTCCGATAGTCCATTTTATGGTCTGGTGCTGATCTGCATCCTGGTGGCGATTTCCTCACGCGGTGAAAAATTACTGTTCAAAATCTCCACCGGCATGGTGCTGACCAAGCTACTGGTAGTGGCGGCGCTGGGCGTCTCTATGGTGGGTATGTGGCATCTGTATAACATTGGCGCGCTGCCGCCGATGGCCCTGCTGATTAAAAACGCCATTATTACCCTGCCATTTACGCTGACCTCGATTTTGTTTATCCAGACGTTAAGCCCAATGGTGATCTCTTACCGTTCACGCGAAAAATCTATTGAGGTCGCACGTCATAAAGCGCTGCGCGCCATGAATATCGCGTTTGGCGTCCTGTTCGTTACCGTCTTTTTCTATGCGGTTTCCTTCACCCTGGCGATGGGGCATGACGAAGCGGTGAAAGCCTATGAGCAGAATATTTCCGCCCTGGCGATCGCCGCGCAATTTATTAGCGGCGATGGCGCTGGCTGGGTCAAAGTGGTTAGCGTAATTCTGAACATCTTTGCCGTCATGACCGCCTTCTTTGGCGTTTACTTAGGATTCCGCGAAGCGACGCAAGGCATTGTGATGAATATCCTGCGCCGCAAAATGCCCGCCGAGAAGATTAAGGAAAATCTGGTACAGCGCGGCATTATGATTTTCGCTATTTTGCTGGCCTGGAGCGCCATTGTGCTCAACGCGCCGGTACTGAGCTTCACCTCTATTTGTAGCCCTATCTTCGGTATGGTGGGCTGTTTAATTCCGGCATGGTTGGTCTACAAGGTTCCCGCATTGCACAAATATAAAGGCGCTTCGTTGTACCTGATTATTATTACCGGTCTGCTGCTATGCGTTTCTCCGTTCCTGGCATTCTCTTGATATACCTGAGATTAAGGTTGTTGTTATGTTTGAATCTAAAATAAATCCATTGTGGCAAAGTTTTATCCTGGCCGTACAGGAAGAAGTAAAACCGGCGCTGGGGTGTACTGAGCCAATTTCACTGGCGCTGGCAGCAGCGGCGGCGGCGGCTGAACTTGACGGCACAGTTGAACGCATTGACGCGTGGGTTTCGCCTAATCTGATGAAAAATGGTATGGGCGTTACCGTTCCAGGAACGGGAATGGTAGGGCTACCGATCGCCGCGGCGCTTGGTGCGTTGGGTGGTGATGCGAAAGCCGGGTTGGAGGTGTTAAAAGACGCTTCCGCTAAAGCCGTTGCCGATGCAAAAGCGATGCTGGCCGCCGGACATGTTGCAGTGATGTTGCAGGAGCCATGTAACGATATCCTGTTTTCACGGGCGAAAGTGTATAGCGGCGATAGCTGGGCATGTGTCACGATCGTCGGCGATCATACAAATATTGTGCGGATAGAAACCGACAAGGGCGTGGTATTTACCCAGGCCGATAATGCGCAGGAAGAAGAAAAAACCTCGCCACTGGGAGTGCTGTCTCATACCTCGCTGGAAGAGATCCTGGCGTTTGTGAATGCGGTGCCCTTTGACGCTATCCGCTTTATTCTGGATGCGGCCAGGCTAAACGGCGCGTTGTCGCAGGAGGGCTTGCGTGGTTCCTGGGGGCTGCATATTGGTTCGACGCTGGCCAAACAGTGCGATCGCGGTCTGCTGGCGAAAGATCTCTCCACGGCGATTTTGATCCGTACCAGCGCGGCGTCAGACGCCAGAATGGGCGGCGCCACGTTGCCCGCGATGAGCAACTCCGGCTCCGGCAACCAGGGGATTACCGCCACGGTGCCAGTCATGGTGGTTGCTGAACATGTCGGCGCCGATGACGAGCGCCTGGCGCGCGCGCTAATGTTATCGCATTTGAGCGCTATCTATATTCACCATCAGCTTCCGCGTTTGTCGGCGCTGTGCGCGGCAACTACGGCGGCGATGGGCGCGGCAGCGGGTATGGCGTGGCTGATAGATGGTCGTTACGACACTATCGCAATGGCTATCAGCAGTATGATTGGTGATGTCAGCGGGATGATTTGCGATGGCGCGTCGAATAGCTGTGCGATGAAAGTCTCTACCAGCGCGTCGGCGGCGTGGAAAGCCGTACTGATGGCGTTGGATGATACGGCGGTGACCGGAAACGAAGGGATTGTGGCGCACAATGTCGAACAATCTATTGCGAATTTGTGTTCGCTGGCGTGTCGCTCAATGCAGCAGACAGACAAGCAGATCATCGAGATTATGGCCAGTAAAGCGCATTAATAATCACGCCCCGGCATGTCGTCGGGGCAGCGTGTTGCCCGATGGCGCTGCGCTTATCGGGTCTATCTGTTATCAGCCGGATCGGGCGCTTGCGTCGCCATCCGGCATGATTTCAGGCTGCGGCCTCTTCTTCTGCCAGCCGGGCTTCGGCGTCCGCCACGATGGCTTCCAGTTCGGTTAGCATCTCTTCATAGCCCAGCGGCACAGCGGCGCTCATCGCCTCCTGTACGGCAGGTTTTACCACGGGCTGACGTTTCTTCGCCGATTTTTTGCTCATCTTGTGACTCCTTTTCTGGCTGACTACACCGGTAAATCTACCAGTAATGCGCGCAGCGGCGTATCGGCAACCAGCGTAATGTTAGGTTCATCACGAATAAATGCGCCATCTCCGCAGGTTAACGCCTCGCGTTCTTCGTTGTGCGTCATCGCGTGGAACGTACCGTGAATCGACTGCAAATAGGCGCGCGGCCCGTGAAGCTGGAAATTAAGCGATTCGCCTTTCTCCAGCGTAATATGATGTACCCAGACCTGTTGGCGCAGTTGTAAGCTGTTTTGCTCACCGTCGGGCGAGGCAAGAAGCTGTTGTTGCGCCGCCAGGAGTGGGATTTTTTGTACCAGCGTGTTTTCCCGTTCAGGACAGGCGTCAAGCCACAGTTGCATTCGGGTTAACGGCTTAACTTTGCTGAGATTATGTTCGCTGTAGCTAATGCCCGGCTGCGCGGCAAGCAGTAACGCTTCGCCCGCTTTAGCCTGTACATGGTTGCCGTCGCTGTCGCGGTATTCCGCTTCGCCGTCCAGAATCAGGTTTAAAATATCCACCTTTGGATAAGTTCGAGGCTGAAAAGAGGCGCCCGGCGCCAGCACTTCCTGGTTCAGTACGCGCAACGACGCGTAGCCCAGCAGTGTAGGGTCGAAATAGTGTCCAAAGGAGAAGGTATAGCGGGCCTGTAGCCATCCGTAGTCTGCCTGTCCACATTGTTTGGCGGTTCGGGTCGTAATCATCGTTATTAACCTCTCTTTACTTCCTTTTATGTTAAGGGGCTGGACGCTGCATTGTTAGCCAGATATTCTGCCCGGTATGTTCAAATTTCCTGAATGAGAACGTTATGGCTAAAGAGAGAGCGCTGACGCTTGAAGCATTGCGTGTGATGGACGCCATTGACCGCCGGGGCAGTTTTGCCGCAGCGGCTGATGAGTTGGGGCGGGTGCCCTCTGCGCTGAGTTACACCATGCAGAAGCTGGAAGAAGAGTTGGACGTTGTACTGTTCGATCGCTCCGGCCATCGTACAAAATTCACCAACGTCGGACGTATGCTGCTGGAACGCGGGCGGGTATTGCTGGAAGCGGCAGACAAGTTAACGACGGATGCTGAAGCGTTGGCCCGCGGTTGGGAAACGCATCTGACGCTGGTCACTGAAGCTCTGGTACCGACGCCTGCTTTTTTTCCGCTGATCGACCGGCTGGCCGCTAAAGCCAATACGCAGCTTTCATTGATTACCGAAGTACTGGCTGGCGCATGGGAGCGGCTTGAGCAGGGACGGGCGGATATCGTTATCGCCCCGGATATGCATTTTCGATCGTCGTCGGAAATTAACTCCCGTAAGTTGTATACGTTAATGAATGTGTATGTCGCCGCGCCTGACCACCCTATTCATCAGGAGCCGGAGCCGCTTTCGGAAGTGACGCGGGTTAAATACCGCGGCGTAGCGGTAGCGGATACCGCGCGCGAGCGGCCGGTATTAACGGTGCAACTGCTGGATAAGCAGCCACGTCTGACGGTAAGCACGATTGAAGATAAACGTCAGGCGCTGTTGGCCGGGCTTGGCGTCGCGACTATGCCATATTCGATGGTGGAACAGGATATTGCCGAAGGGCGGCTACGCGTGGTCAGCCCGGAATCGACCAGCGAAATCGATATTATTATGGCCTGGCGGCGCGACAGTATGGGGGAGGCAAAAGCCTGGTGCCTGCGGGAAATACCTAAGCTATTCGCCGGAAAATAAATAGCGCGCGGCGCTTTAAAAGCGGCGCCGCGCCGCCATCAGGAAAAACGTTTCGGATCGGGGCCGAAGCGGTTGTCGCCCGGCGTACCATTCTGGCAGTTGAACGCGATGATGATAAGCCAGCCGATAATGGGGATAAGTAGCAACAGTAGCCACCATGCGGAGCGGTCAGTGTCATGCAGACGACGGAACTGCACGGCCCACCACGGTAAAAAGATCAGAACGCCGTAAATGGTGGTCAGAACGCCTTCACCCCCGGCGCGTTGCCAGCCAAGCATGGCGTCCAGCAGGCCCAACACAAAGGTAAAGATGATATTGACCAGAATAAACATCCAGTACTCTTTGCGTCGCGCGCGGCCGCCAAATCCCAGATAATTTTTTAAAACCTTTAAATACCAATCCATTTTCGCCTCAATAATGGTTCAATCACTTGTTTTTAAAGTAATCAAACTAAGAATAGCCGCGAATGAAATGTTGGTAAATATTTGTGGTATTTATTAATAAGGCGTCCCGGAGGACGCCTGAAATTAGCCAAAGCGTACGTCGCGCCCGTGAGGTTCGAGCAGATCCTGCCACGGTCCGATGGAAATGATACCCGTGGGGTTAATCGTTTTATGGCTACGGAAATAGTGGTGACGAATATGGTCCATATTAACGGTTTCAGCAATGCCCGGTATTTGATAGATATCGCGCAGGAAACCGTACAGATTCAGGTAGTCGCTGATTCGGTATTTGTCGCATTTGAAATGAGTCACGTAAACCGGATCAAAGCGTACCAGGGTCGTCCATAAGCGGATATCCGCCTCGGTCAACTGGTCGCCCGTCAGATAGCGGTGCTGTCCGAGAATCTGTTCCAGGCGCGCCAGCGCAGTAAATACCTTTTCTACCGCTTCATCATACGCTTGCTGGCTGGTGGCGAAGCCTGCTTTATAAACGCCGTTATTAACGTTGTCATAAATCCAGCCGTTTAACTCGTCAATTTTGCTTTGCAGCGCGGGGGGATAGTAATCCCCGGCTTTAGCGCCCAGCCCATCGAAGGCGGAGTTAAACATACGAATGATTTCGGCGGACTCGTTGCTGACGATAGTATGATTTTTTTTATCCCATAAGACCGGTACGGTGACGCGGCCGCTGTAGTGTGGATCGGCGTGCAGATACAACTGGTAGAGAAATTCATGCTGATAGAGGGTATCGCCGGTGGCCGCCGGAAAAGTATCATCAAACGTCCAGCCGTTTTCCAGCATCAATGGATTCACGACGGAAACCGGAATAAACGGCTCCAGACCTTTCAGTTTACGGAAAATGAGCGTGCGATGCGCCCAGGGGCAGGCAAGGGAAACGTACAGATGGTAACGATCTTTTTCTGCGGCGAATCCGCCTTCGCCGGAAGGTCCGGGCGCGCCGTCAGCGGTAAGCCAGTTGCGGAAAGCCGACGCTGAACGCTGAAATTTCCCCCCGGAAGATTTGGTGTCATACCAGGTGTCGTGCCAGACGCCATCGATCAGTTGTCCCATGTCTCTCTCCTTCAGATGACAAAAGCGAGGCGCTATTCCCTCGCTTTTTTAATTGAGTATAGATTGCTTACCACTTTTTATTCAGCAGACGGTCAAGGCTGAACGCGCCAGGCCCGGTTAACGCCAGTAATAAGAATCCGCCGGCAATGGTCAGGTTTTTCATAAACATCAGCGAGTTTACACCTTCTGCAAAATTGCTATGGAAGATCAATGCCGTCAGCAACGTAAAACCAGCGGTAAAAATCGCAGTGGTGCGGGTGAGGAACCCCAGCAGAATCGCCAGACCGCCGCCGAACTCAAGCAGTATGGTGAGCGGCAGCAGGAATCCTGGTACGCCCATCGCTTCCATATACTGTTGTGTGCCCGCATAGCCGCTAATTTTTCCCCATCCTGCGGTAATAAACAGAACTGGCATTAAAATACGCGCTATCAGTACACCAACATCTTCTAATTTTTTCATTTTATTCTCCAGGAGGCCGATTCGGCTGCTGCTGCTATTTTCATGAGCAATGGCGCGGTTTAGCGCGTCATTGTTATCGCTGGAGAGAATCATAAACGTGGCGTACAGGAATTGTTAGCAAGGAAAATTGCCAGATTTTTTCAAAAAATTTGAGTGATTGATAAAGAGACGATATGCATAAAAGTATCGCGCCACCAGGTGTAATCGGGCGATAACCTGATGGCGCGATGCTATAAAAGAAAAGATATTAACCGCGGAGCTGTTGTTGACGGAGGGTAGTTTTTACCAGGCGCCAGGCGCTCCAGATACCCAGGCCGCGTTTCGCCCAGCGTACCAACATATTAGGATGACGGATGGTCCAGATGGCCATTACGCTGCTACCGACCAGCGCCCAGGAGCGCAGGCTTAACACCGTATTCCAGCCGCGATCGTACGCACCGGTGGTCTCCAGCCAGTCGCGACGGCTGGCGGACAGATCCAGCCGTTGCTGCTGGATCTGACTGAGAAGCAGCGCTTTACGTTTTTCGCGTTCGCCTTTGCTGCTCACGACTGATCGTCCTCCAGAATTTGCCGATCGTTAGCCAGTTCGTGCCGCGTATGGCGCAATAGCGTGGACTGACGCGCTTTGCGCAAAGTCCAGATGCCGCCGATTAGCGCAAGCACTAACAGCACAACAGTGGTAGCGATCATCGCGTTCAAACGGTACTGAGGATCGATAGCCCAGATGACCAAAACCATCAGGCTCATTAAGCCAAACGCCGCGAAGAGCATGGTAAGGCCTACCATCAGCAAAAGCTGAAAGAGGTTCGCTTTCTCTTCTTCCAGTTCTACTACCGCCAGTCGCAGCCGGGTTTCCACCATCTCAACGATAATGGTGACAATCCGCTGCCCGATACCCAGTACGCTTTTGCCTGGTCCTTGTGCCTGTCGAGAGTCCGCCATAATTAACGACGCGTCAGCAGTACGCCCAACACCAGACCGACAGCGGCGCCAATGCCTACGCCTGTCCAGGGATTTTCGCGCACATAATCATCGGCACGGGCGGCGGCGACGCGAGTCTGTTTGGCAATCACATCACCCGTTTCGCCCAGGCGGTAACGGCTCTCTTTCAGCGCGCGCTCGGCTTTGCTACGAATCTTACTCAACTCTTCTTTCGACTTTTCGCCCGAAGAGCTCAGCACTTCTTCAAGCGTATCGGTCAGGGATTTCAACTCAGCGCGCAGATGTTCCGTAGTGTTATCTTTCGACATAGTTTTCTCCAGGTGAGTGAGTATTTACATTCGGCGTTAATTTAGTAGTCTCTGGCCTCAAGTTTTTTTAGCTCATCCTGAGCCTCGGCCAGCTTACGTTCACGTTTGTCTATTTTATCCGCATCGCCTTTTGCTTTTGCCTCGGCTAAATCACGTTGGCGTTCGGCTACCTCTTCTTTTTGCTCAGCGATCTTTTTCTGATGCTCGGCGCGCAGCTTGCTGTCAGTACAATTGGCGCGTACTTCGCTGAGCGCCTTGTTCAGACCCTCAATACGGCGCTGATTGTTGTGCTTTTCAGCGTAGCTAATTTCCTTTTGTATATCCTGCTCTTTTTCCTGACAAAGCGAATTAGCGTAGCTACCGGCGCTAAGTGTAAAAAGCGTGATAGCCAAAGCGATGCGGTATTTCATTCCTGAACTTTCCCTTATGTTCGGACCCGTTGTCCGGGGCGGTGATCCCGATAATAACGCGGTGGGTTAAACACCGCTTTATTAATCATAGTCATTAAACAATGAAATCACCAAAGTGAGTGATATGATTCGGATTCCTGGAGATTAGCCAAAGCGGTGTGAGCTTTCCCGTAAGCGGGACAGCCACTGTACCGTTTCGTTGTCATCGTCCTGCTGAGCGACGACATAACCGTGTGGTAACGTTTGATCAAGCACTGTTTTTGCTGCGGCGCTTTGCGCAGGGGAATCGAAGGTAATGAGCAACATGTCATTTTTAGGCGTAATGCTTTTAAAATGAATGCCGTTCGCATCCAGATGATGCAGAACTGAGAAGCCGTCTGGCATACTGGCGCCCTGGTTAACCGCGCGAATGGCCAGCGTCGACTCTTGCTGACGCAGCGTTGACCACGTCATCATGAGTATGGTCAGCATCAGTAGAAAAGCGCTGATCCAAATAAGTTGTCGGGCAGTTATGCGTGGTTTAAGCATAAGTTATCCCCGGCTCCCATACTTCTTTTTCCACAGCATGACCAGTGAACCCGCCAGGCCAAAAAAGAGCAGCACCACGGGCAGCAGCATCAGGCATGACATTAACTGATCTTCATACTTCATAAAGACGGGCGTTTTGCCCAGCAGATAGCCCAGCGACGTCAGGATAAGCACCCACAACAAGCCGCTCATCCAGTTGAAGAACTGAAAGCGCGCGTTATTCAGGCCGGATATGCCGGCAATGGTGGGCAGCAGCGTTCTGACAAACGCGATAAAACGGCCTATCAATAGTGCCGACAGGCCGTGTTTATGGAAAAGGTGATGGGCGCGTTGATGATAATGTGCGGGGAGATGAGAGAGCCAGTTTTGCACGGTGCGGGTATTCCCCAGCCAGCGGCCCTGAATATAGCTCACCCAGCAACCCAGGCTGGCCGCGACGGTAAGCAGCAAAATGGTTTGTGGAAAACCCATCGCGCCTTTGGCGATCAGCACGCCGACCAGGATCAACAGGCTGTCGCCAGGCAAAAAGGCGGCAGGGAGCAGCCCATTTTCCAGAAACAAAATCATAAATAACACAAAATATAACATGCCAATCATGGAAGGATTGGCCAGTGTTTCAAAGTCCTGAGCCCACAGGGCATTCAGCAATTGAGTCAGTAGTTCCATTCAGTATTCCTGGAGAATCGGTTAACGTCACGCCGGTGATCTGAGGTTTGCACTGCCGCAACAGAGTTGGAGTTTTTATCAGCGTTGCGGAAACGGCAAATTCGCGGCCTGAACTATTCCTTGTCAAGTTGTGAAGTAAGCAAGCACTAACACACAAAAATTCAAAATGCATCTAATTGTAACAAAGGTCAACGAAGTCCGTTATAGAAATTACGCGTCGTTGAGCTTTGATTTTGCTTATCGCAAGGGAGGGTGGCGAGAGGATTTACACAGGCTGACACTTTATACTTTACGCTGACCGAGCGCCGCGGCAGACGCCATCTACATATAACGTTACGCGAGGATATTGCGTGTGGATATAAATTCGCTTTACGTCACAGCCTACGGATTGGGAGATTCAGATCTATCGTTACGCCGGATGGCATACGCCATCCGGCATCGATAATCACTTAGCTACGCAAGGCGTTATTCGCCAGACGTTCGTCCTCTGCCTGGCAGGCTGCCGCAGTGAACAGAACATCGGTAGATGAGTTCAGCGCCGTTTCACACGAATCCTGCAATACGCCGATAATAAAGCCGACCGCTACTACCTGCATCGCGATATCGTTCGGGATGCCAAACATGTTGCACGCCAGCGGGATCAGCAGCAATGAACCGCCTGCCACGCCGGAGGCGCCGCAAGCACACAGCGAGGCCACCACGCTCAGCAGCAACGCTGTAGGCAGATCCACCGGGACGCCTAACGTATGGACTGCCGCCAACGTCAGAACCGTAATGGTAATTGCCGCGCCGGCCATATTGATAGTGGCGCCCAGCGGAATGGAAACGGAGTAAGTATCCCTGTCCAGATTCAGCTTTTCGCACAGCGCCATATTCACTGGAATATTGGCGGCAGAGCTGCGGGTAAAGAAGGCATAAACGCCGCTTTCACGCAGGCAGGCGAACACCAGCGGATAAGGGTTGCGACGAATTTTCCAGAATACCAACAGCGGGTTGACCACCAGCGCGACCAGCAGCATACAGCCAATCAAGACGACCAGCAGGTGCGCATAGCCCCACAGGGTGGAGAAGCCGGTGGTTGCAAGCGTTGATGAAACCAGACCAAAAATACCGACTGGCGCGAAACGGATCACCAGTTTCACCATAAAGGTCACGGCGTTAGACATATCGTTCACGAGGTTTTTGGTGGTTTCATTACCATGACGCAGGGCAAATCCCAGACCGACGGCCCATACCAGAATCCCGATATAGTTAGCGTTCAGCAGCGCGTCGATGGGGTTCGACACCATGCTCATCAGCAGACCGCGCAGGACTTCTACAATGCCGGACGGCGGCACGATATCCTGGGCGCTACTGGACAGATGCAGGGTTGAAGGGAAGGCGAAGCTGAACACAACGGCCGCCAGCGCGGCTGAAAAGGTGCCTAGCAGGTAAAGAAAGAGAATAGGGCGAATATTGGTTTTTTGGCCGTGCTGGTGGTTGGCGATCGAGGCCATTACCAGCATCAGCACCAGAACGGGGGCGACCGCTTTTAAGGCGCCGACGAACAGGGTGCCAAGCAAGCCAACCGCTTCTGCCGCAGGCTTAGAAATCCATGCCAGTAAAATCCCCAGTACCAGACCCACTAAAATTTGTTTAACCAGACTGCCTTGCGCTAAACGCTGCAGTAGCCCTGATGCTCGTTGCGTAGCCATTTCATGTTCCTTGTATTGTGTTGCTGGTCATCCCCTGCACGCTCTTACGGCGCATCTTTCAGGATGTAACAAAGTGTTTGCCTGGTTGAGTATAAGGAAAGTTGAAGGTTCGGGAAGCGAAATATCCTGGATTTTTTGCTGCGATCATGTTTTATAACTTTATATTAACAGTATTGTGACATGTTAAACAAAAACGCCCGACAGGTGTGCGCTGCCGGGCGTTTTTGACGGGGCAGGTTTACCCCGATAAAAGATTATTGCGCTCGTAGTTTCTTATCGCGCTGATGGTTAACCCAGGCGTTAATCACCAGCGTAATGGTCAGAATGCCAAACACTACGCCCAGCGAAATCGCGATAGGAATATGGTAGAAGTCGACGATCAGCATCTTAATGCCGATAAAGACCAGAATGACCGCCAGACCATATTTCAGCATCGAGAAGCGTTCCGCCACGCCGGACAGCAGGAAGTACATCGCGCGCAGTCCTAAGATGGCAAACAGGTTAGAGGTCAGTACGATGAACGGGTCGGTGGTGACCGCAAAGATCGCCGGAATACTGTCAACGGCGAAGATCACATCGCTGAACTCAACCATAATCAGCACCAGCAGCAGCGGCGTGGCATACAGCAGGCCGTTTTTACGTACGAAAAAGTGCTCGTTCTCGATCGTATCGGTCATGCGCAGATGCCCGCGCAGCCAACGCACCATCGGTTTTTCGCCAATGCCGGATTCATCTTCCTTCGCCAGCGCCATTTTTACGCCGGTAAACAGCAGGAAGGCGCCGAACACATACAGCAGCCATTCGAACTGAGTGATAAGCCAGGTACCGGCGAAAATCATGATAGTACGCAACACGATCGCGCCAAGAACTCCATACACCAGCACCCGGCGTTGCAGAGCCGGAGGGACGGAGAAATAGCTAAACAGCATCAGCCAGACAAAGACGTTATCTACGGCCAGCGACTTCTCAATCAGATAGCCGGTAAGGAACGCCAATGCCTGCGGGTCAGCAACTTCGCGCCCTTGCGTTTCAGCCAGATACCACCAGAAAGCGGCGTTAAACAGTAGCGAGAGCGTTACCCACAGGATTGACCATCCTGCCGCTTGTTTCATCGACATAGCATGTGCGCCACGGCGTCCCTGCAACAACAGGTCGATGGATAGCATTATCACCACAACAACCGCGAATCCACCCCATAATAATGGCGTACCAACAGTATTCATTATTTCTCCCCATGCAAAAAAAACGGCTAACGCCGAATGGCATTAGCCGCTGCTTTTATGCATAGACCTTGCCATTCGGCAAGGTCTCACTTACAACAATAAAGGAATACGCTGACGCATTCCTTTATGGCTGCCCGGTGACCGGATGTGGTTTTGCACACATCGTAATGACGATCGACCGGCAATGAAGTTACTCCCCTTTGCGCGTAACAAAGTATGACAGGCCACGCGTAGAGTCAATGACCTGTAACATATGATTTACATAATTTTACGCAGTAAGGGGATGGGTCAGATCGTCCGCCGGGAAGATGACCCCGGTTTGACGGCGTATTTCTGTCAGCCATTTTGCCGTGGCGCGACTTAGCGACAACCCCGGATGTTCCACGGCGTGGTTTTCAATAAGCTGGGCAAACGCCCCGGCTTCATACAGCATGGTATTAATATGCTGAGGCTGGGTCAGATCCTGCATCAGCGCGCCGCGCGGCGCAAAACACACTTTCTGGCATTCCGACAGCTTTTCAATGACCAGCGATCCCCTCTCGCCCTGAATTTCACTGGCCAGTACCGAGTCGCTGACTTTGGAATGCTGTAGCGTGACGCTAAAATCGCCGTAATCCATAACCACGACGCCGTGTGCATCTACTCCGCTTTCCAATAAATTCGCCGACGCCTGAACGCTGCGCGGCTCGCCCCATAGTGCGATCGCCGACGCCAGACAGTAATACCCGATATCCATAATCGAACCATTGGAGAAGGCCGGATTAAACGTATTCGGATTTTCACCGTTCAGATAGCGCTGATAACGTGAAGAGTACTGGCAGTAATTTAGGAATGCTTTATGCATTCTGCCGATTTTCGGCAACGATTCCCGCAGCAGCAGGAAATTGGGCAGGCAGGCGGTTTTAAAGGCTTCAAACAGTATCCGCTGATTATCGCGCGCGCAGGCGATAGCGGCATCAACCTCCGCCAGGTTAGAAGCCAGCGGCTTTTCGCACATGACATGTTTTTTATGCTGCAAAAAGTGCTGCGTCTGGGAGAAATGCAGGGAATTCGGGCTGGCGATATAAACCGCCTCAATCGCGTCGCTTTGCGCCATCGCTTCCAGCGAGGTAAACAGATGCTCGACGGGATAATCATTTGCGAAAGACTGCGCCTGTTCAAGACTACGGGAGTAAACGGCGGCGAGCCTGAATTTGCCGGTTTCATGGGCGGCGTCGACAAACTGGCGCGTGATCCAGTTAGTCCCAATTACAGCGAAACGTATCATAAACGTCAGCGGACTCCAGAAAGGGATTTTTCGTCAATGTAGCACGCCTTTCCGCCCTTGCCAGTGCGCTGCGACGCACTCTGGCATTTTACTGGCGAGAAGGGCACCCGTGTGCGCTATCAGCCCCAATAGTGACGCCAGCGCCCAGATATTTAGGCTGACGATGCAAAATTTTGGCATCCAGCACTGCGCTAACCCGCGCCAGCTTTTCCCGAAGTCGTGTGTAGGTTCCGTGCCTTTTATTCAGATCCGGCGCGTTAACGCCGATAGCGTCAATGCCATATTGTTGCGCCAGCCAGATCGCCCGTTGATTATGGAATGCTTGCGAGATAATCGTAATGCGGCTTTCGCCAAACACTTTCCGGGCGCGAACTACGGAGTCCAGCGTGGAGAATCCGGCATAATCACAAAAAATGGCCGCTTCCGGCACACCTTTCGCTATCAGCGCCTGCTGCATCGCCGAAGGTTCATCGTACTCTTTTTTGCCATTATCGCCGCTGACTAACAGCCACTTCACTTTACCGGCGTGATACAACGCGGCGGCAGTATTAATCCGCCGGGTAAAATACCGATTGCCGGGTTTAGCGCCTAACACCAGCCCGACGTTGCGGGCGGGAACGGTCTGAATGTCATTCCATGTCAGATGCTGCGAGGCGTTGACGATAAGCCAGTTGGAATAGAAAAGCGCGACGCCTGCCGCGACAAGCAGAAAACACGCCACTGTTAACGCCCGGCGTGTAAAACAGAGGCGGCGGATAAAACGGGCACATTGTGAGAGCATGGTTGTTGCGCGGTTCCGTTGGCGGTGGATAAAAAATACCCTCTACAGATCGTCATCCTTGACGTGGCGGCAGGCAATGAGCGAAATGTGAACGCGCCGATTTTATGCCCACGCCGTTAAAAAGATACGGGGGAAGGGGCATTTTCAGAATTTATTGTGCCGACAGCGCCTGATGCGTCAGCCACAGTCGCGTATCAAACTCCAGTTGATGGTACTGCGGTTCCATATGGCAGCAGAGCTGATAAAACGCTTTGTTATGATCTTTCTCTTTCAGGTGCGCCAGCTCGTGAACCACAATCATCCGTAAGAATGGCTCCGGAGCGTTGCGAAACACGGTAGCGACGCGGATCTCCGCCTTTGCCTTGAGCTTGCCGCCCTGAACGCGCGAGACAGCGGTATGCAGTCCCAGCGCATTTTTCAGCACATGGATCTTGCTGTCATACATCACTTTATTGATGGGCGGCGCATTGCGCAGAAACTGACTTTTCAGTTCCTGAGTATAGTGATATAGCGCTTTGTCAGTGGCGTAATCATGCGCGCCGGGATAACGTTTTTCCAGCACCGCTCCCAGGCGCTGCTCGGCGATTAAGGCGCGCACCTGGGCAAGGAGATGTTCCGGATACCCCTGAAGGTAAGTTAGTGAGGTCATCAAAGCTCCATGTTGCTGATAAAAAGTGTATACTCACGCACCCTTTTCAGGGATAACGCCGCAATTTTACCATTCAGGAGGCCTAATGAGCCACGTAGACGACGGTTTCCGTTCACTGACGCTGAAACGTTTTCCGCAAACGGATGATGTTAACCCGCTTCTGGCGTGGGAGGCGGCCGATGAGTATCTGCTGCAACAGTTGGATGAGACGGAAATTCGCGGCCCGGTGCTGATCCTGAATGATACGTTTGGCGCGCTAAGCTGTGCGCTGGCGGAGCATTCGCCATACAGTATTGGCGATTCGTATTTAAGCGAACTGGGTACGCGAGAGAATTTACGCCATAACGGCATCGCGGAGTCCAGCGTAACGTTTCTCGACAGTACCGCTGACTACCCGCAGGCGCCGGGCGTGGTATTGATTAAGGTACCGAAAACACTGGCGTTGCTGGAACAGCAGTTACGCGCTTTGCGTAAAGTCGTTACGGCGCAAACGCGTATTATCGCCGGCGCGAAAGCGCGTGATATTCATACCTCTACGCTGGAACTGTTTGAAAAAGTGCTGGGCCCAACCACGACGACGCTGGCGTGGAAGAAAGCGCGCCTGATTAACTGTACCTTCAGTCATCCGCAACTGGCCGACGCGCCGCAAACGCTAAGCTGGAAACTGGAAGATACAGGCTGGACGATTCACAACCACGCGAATGTGTTTTCTCGTACCGGATTGGATATCGGCGCGCGCTTCTTTATGCAGCATTTGCCGGAAAACCTCGACGGGGAGATTGTCGATCTCGGCTGCGGCAATGGGGTGATTGGCCTGAGCTTACTGGCGAAAAATCCGCAGGCGAACGTGGTATTTGTCGATGAATCGCCGATGGCGGTAGATTCCAGTCGTTTGAATGTAGAAACGAACCTGCCGGAAGCGTTCGAACGCTGCGAATTTATGATCAACAATGCGCTCTCCGGCGTGGAGCCGTTCCGTTTTAACGCTGTGTTCTGCAACCCGCCGTTCCACCAGAAACATGCGCTAACGGATAATATCGCCTGGGAGATGTTCCATCATGCCCGCCGCTGCCTGAAAATCAACGGCGAACTGTATATTGTGGCGAACCGCCATCTGGACTATTTCCACAAGCTGAAGAAGATTTTCGGTAATTGCGCGACGATAGCAACCAACAATAAATTTGTTATTTTGAAAGCGGTGAAGCAGGGACGCCGTCGATAAGGCGCTCAAGCGTCATACCGGCCTATAAAACCGGTATGACGGCGTAAGCCCGATAAGCGCAGCGCCATCAGGCAAAGTCGTTAAATCTCCAGCGCCAGTCGGGTGCCCTGGGCAATCGCCCGTCGGGCATCCAGCTCCATCGCGACATCGCATCCGCCGATAAGATGTACCGTTTTACCTGCGGCGCGTAACGGGTCCGCCAGCTCGCGGCGAGGTTCCTGTCCGGCGCAGATCACCACATGATCCACTTCCAGCAACTGCGGTTCGCCGCCGATCAAGAGATGTAATCCGTCGTCGTCGATCTTCTGGTAACTGACCGCCGGGATCATCTTCACGCCGCGCGCCAGTAACGTCGCGCGATGGATCCAGCCGGTGGTTTTACCTAATCCTTCGCCCGGCTTGCTGGCTTTGCGTTGCAGCATGACGATTTGCCGTGGACTACGTGCCAGGCGTGGGCCTTCCGGGCGCAGACCGCCTGCCTGTTGCAGGCTGGTATCAATTCCCCATTCCGTACAAAATTCAGCAATATTTTGGCTGGTGGATTCGCCGTGCTGGCTCAGATACATGGCCGTGTCAAAACCGATCCCGCCGCAGCCGATGATCGCCACTCGTTTACCAACCGGCGCCTTATCGCGCAATACCTCCAGGTAGGTCAATGCCTTTGGATGATCAATACCGTCTATCGGCGGGCGGCGCGGTACTATTCCGCAGGCGAGGATCGCTTCGTCAAACGGCTGAAGATCCTCTGCGTTCACCCGTTGGTTCAGTTTCAGCGTAACGCCAGTAACATCGATCATTCGACGGTAGTAGCGCAGCGTTTCGTAAAACTCCTCTTTACCCGGGATCTGCCTGGCGATAGTAAACTGACCGCCAATTTCACTCTGGGCGTCAAACAGCGTGACATGATGGCCGCGCGACGCGGCGTTAATCGCGAAAGCCAGCCCCGCCGGGCCTGCGCCGACAACGGCCAGGTTCTTTTTGCGTATGGCCGGCGTTATCGGCATGTGGGTTTCGTGACAGGCGCGTGGGTTCACCAGACAGGAGGTCACTTTGCCGATGAAGATCCGATCCAGACAGGCCTGATTACAGCCGATACAGGTGTTGATCTCATCTGCGCGTCCGGATTGCGCTTTAGTCAGGAATTCGGCATCGGCAAGGAAGGGACGCGCCATCGACACCATATCAGCATCGCCGCGCGTCAGGATCGTCTCGGCGACCTGCGGATCGTTAATGCGATTGGTCGCGATCAGCGGAACCGACACATGACCTTTGAGTTTCCGCGTCACCCAGCTAAAGGCGCCACGCGGTACTGGCGTGGCGATGGTCGGGATTCGCGCCTCATGCCAGCCAATGCCGGTATTAATTAGGCTTGCGCCTGCGGCTTCAATGGCTTGCGCCAGTTGTACCGTTTCGTCGAACGTGCCGCCATTTTCCACCAGATCGAGCATCGACAGGCGATAGATAATAATAAAGTCGTTCCCTACCCGCTGGCGTACCGCGCGTACTACCTCAACCGCGAAGCGCATACGGCTGACATAGTCGCCGCCCCATTCGTCATCGCGATGGTTAGTTCGCCGCGTGAGAAATTCATTAATCAGATAGCCCTCTGATCCCATCACCTCTACGCCATCGTAGCCTGCTTCCCGCGCCAGTTGCGCGCAATGCGCGAAGTCGTCGATTAACTGCAAGATTTCATCATGCGTCAGTTCATGCGGCATAAAGCGGTTGATTGGCGCCTGAATTGCCGACGGCGCGACCAGGTGCGGCTGATAGCTGTAACGTCCGGTGTGCAGAATTTGCAGCGCGATTTTACCGCCTTGCGCATGTACGGCATCGGTCACCACGCGGTGAGGCGTTAACTGGCTGGCATCGTTCAGCATCGCGCCGCCGGTCATCACGACCCCGGAGGGAACGGGCGCAATACCGCCGGTGACGATTAACGCTACGCCGTGTCGCGCGCGCTCGGCATAAAATGCCGCCAGGCGCTCGGCGCCATCAGGATGTTCTTCCAGACCCGTGTGCATCGATCCCATCAGCACGCGGTTTCTGAGAGTAGTAAAGCCCAGATCGAGCGGGGCGAACAGCGATGGGTAGCTCATAAGCGTATCCAGTATGTAAAATTATTGTTATGTGGTCGGATGAGTTACTACTGTAGCCGTCGCGAGGTAAAAGGGAAAAGGGGAATGTGGTGATTGTGATGGGATTCAAAAAAGAGGCCGCGACCCGGGGAAAACAGGCCGGATAAGCATAGCGCCATCCGGCATCGTTTTTAAACCTCTTCAACGCTCACCTGCATCGCCGCCAGCGCATTACGCGCTGATTTCAATACCTGTTCGCACAGTTCAATGGTTAGCGTGAGCGGTGGCTCAATACGAATTGTTTTCGCATTATTCAGCGTACCAGCGACCAGCACGCGTTGACGGAACATCTCACTGGCAAAACGGTAGCCCGTTTCGTTATCGACAAATTCAATGGCCATCAACATACCTTTGCCGCGCGCATCGTGTACCAGATTGGGATATTCACGCGCAAGTTGTCGAAAACCATCCAGGAGCGTATCGCCTTTTTGTTCCGCCTGGGCCGGGAGATTTTGCTCCAGCAGGACGTTAATGGTCGCCAGCGCGGCAGCACAAGCCAGCGGATTACCGCCAAAAGTGGTGGTATGCAGGAAGGGGTTGTCGAACAGAACCGAAAACACCTCTTCAGTCGCGATGGTGGCGCCAATCGGCATCACGCCGCCGCCCAGGGCTTTCGCCAGACACAGAATATCAGGCTGCACATTTTCGTGCTCACAGGCAAACATCTTGCCGGTACGCCCCATGCCGGTTTGTACTTCATCCAGAATCATCAGCGCGCCGAATTCATCACAGAGCTTACGTACCTCTGTCAGGTATCCCTGCGGCGGCAGGATCACGCCGCCTTCACCCTGAATAGGCTCCAGAATCACGGCTGCTATCTCGTCGCCCGTTTTTTTGCCTTCGCTAAATGCCATGCTCATCGCGTCGATATTGCCAAACGGCACATGGCGGAAGCCCGGCAGTAAAGGCATAAAGGGTCTGCGGAAGGTGGATTTGGCCGTGGCGGAGAGCGCGCCCAATGATTTGCCATGAAATGCGCCGCTGGTGGCGATAAAGGTAAACTTGCCGCGCGGCGACTGATACGCTTTTGCCAGTTTTAGCGCCGCTTCGACGGATTCGGTGCCGCTGTTACAGAAAAAGCTGTACTTGAGTTTCCCCGGTGTCAGCGCCGCCAGCGTTTTTGCCAGCATCGCCCGCAAGGGATCAAGTAACTCCTGGCTGTGGAGAGGTTGTTTTGCGAGTTGATTCTGGACGGCGGATACCACAACAGGATTACGGTGCCCCACGTTAAAGATGCCAAACCCCCCAAGACAGTCGATAAACTCCTGCCCCTGGGTGTCGACAAGCGTATTCAAACTGCCCGCTTGCCACTCTACGGCTCCGTAATCCCCGCCGGCGGTAACAGATTTCCGGTATTCCAGAAATCCTGGATTTACATGCTCTTTAAAGTAGTCAATGACCTCTCGGTTTAGTGCTTTCATTTCCTCATGGTTTAGCGTTCGCTTCTCGATGAGATTCAGTGCGTGCGCGCTACAGGCCAAAGCCGATGCGCTGGAAGGTAACCTGTTCAAAATGAGCTCCAGAGGGCCGTGTATCACATGATACTGAATTAAGTATTGCAGGGATTAGCGGGGGTCTAAGCCCATAGTGAAAATCGGGATAAACACCAGGAATAATCACATTTACACAACATTTAATGTCATGCGTTAACAATTGGATGCATTTTGAGCAGATCTTGTTTTACGGTTTACGGTGTGTTGCGGTAGCGGCGGCGTGAGAAAAAGGTGAGCCAGGGCAGATTTTAAAGAAAAAGGTTGTCCACGCTAAACAATTTCATAATGAAAATAAGGCGCAGGATGAGGTAAAAATCGTACAAATATTAAGGATTAATCGCAAATTGCGATCCAGAGCAATTTTAACAACTAAAGATAAATAGATTAGCGCCGAAATAACATCTGAGCGAAAAATTAACATCCAGATAACCTGCACAGGACGCTATCATGTCTTCTCATCCCTACGTCAGCCAGCTAAATACCCCGCTGGATGATGATACCACTCTGATGTCTACGACCGACCTGGAAAGCTATATCACTCACGCCAATGACACTTTTGTCCAGGTGAGCGGCTATCAGTTAAACGAGTTACTGGCGCAGCCACATAATCTGGTGCGTCATCCGGATATGCCGAAAGCTGCCTTCGCAGATATGTGGTACACCCTAAAACAGGGCGAACCGTGGAGCGGCATTGTGAAAAACCGGCGTAAAAACGGCGACCATTATTGGGTGCGGGCCAACGCGGTACCGATGATACGTGAAGGGCGTGTGACGGGATATATGTCGATCCGTACCCGCGCCACGGATGATGAGATTGCCGCCGTCGAGCCTTTATATCAGGCGCTAAATGAAGGGCGGTGTAGTAAACGTATTCATAAAGGCCTGGTGGTTCGTCAGGGCTTGCTGGGCAAACTGCCCGCTATGCCTGTTCGCTGGCGAGTGCGCAGCATTATGGGGCTAATGGCCGTAATGCTGGCGTTGGCGCTGTTCGGTACGGATGCCTCATGGCAGGCGTTGTTTTTGGGCGCGTTGGCGATGCTGGCAGGTACGGCGCTATTGGAATGGCAAATTGTGCGTCCCATTGAAAATGTGGCGACGCAGGCGCTGAAAGTGGCGACCGGCGAACGCAACAGCGTACAACATCTTAATCGTAGCGATGAGTTGGGGCTGACGCTGAGGGCCGTGGGGCAGCTTGGCTTGATGTGCCGCTGGCTGATCAATGACGTATCAAGTCAGGTTTCCAGCGTCAGAAACGGCAGTGAAAGGCTGGCGAAGGGTAACAATGATCTGAACGAACACACCCGTCAGACCGTGGAGAATGTTCAGGAAACGGTAACGACCATGAACCAGATGGCGGAGTCCGTGAAGCTCAATTCCGAGACGGCTTCCGCTGCGGATAAGCTTTCCATGGCGGCCAGTAGCGCGGCGACTCAGGGAGGTGAGGCGATGGATACGGTGATTAAAACGATGGATGATATCGCTCACAGTACGCAACGTATCGGGACGATCACCACGCTAATTAACGATATCGCTTTTCAGACGAATATCCTGGCGCTGAATGCGGCGGTAGAAGCGGCGAGAGCGGGTGAGCAGGGGAAAGGGTTTGCCGTGGTTGCTGGCGAGGTACGTCATCTTGCCAGCCGTAGCGCTAATGCGGCGAACGATATTCGTAAATTAATTGACGCCAGCGCAACAAAGGTGCAGTCAGGCTCCGAGCAGGTTCACGCCGCAGGCCGTACCATGGATGACATTGTAGCCCAGGTGCAAAATGTCACCCTGCTTATCGCACGGATCAGCCAGTCGACGCAGGAACAGACAGATGGGCTTTCCAGCCTGACTCGCGCCGTGGACGAGTTGAACCGCATAACCCAGAAGAATGCGGCGCTGGTGGAAGAGAGCGCACAAGTCTCCGCAATGGTAAAACACCGTGCCAGCCGGCTGGAGGATGCGGTCACGGTACTGCATTAAGTTTATTTGTAGGTCGCAACGGTAATGACATCCGCCCGGTAGCAATAAGCTTACCGGGCGGATGCGCTCTGATAGAAGGCGGTGCCTGCCATCATAGAGAGTACCAGTGGCCTGTGATGTTAAAAATAATGTGATATTTATTCCTTCTTCCTACCTACCTATTAATAGGTATAAACTCAGTTAATAAATAAGAAATGGTTAACCTTTTAGCGTATTTCTTTCATTATTAGTGCCAATTTATGTCACTTTTGGTTCATCTTTCTGTGAACAATAAAAATTACTTACTAATAATGTTCCGAAATAAAAAGCGATCAATATCATAAAGTTAGTAACATTATTGCCGATAAATCTTCCTGTATGAGGATATGCAATCCCAGGGAGAAAATATGTTTTTGCATAACATTAAAATACGTTCAAAATTATTTATGGCCTTTGGCTTATTCATTGTTCTCATGGTGGTGAGTTCCGCTCTGTCTTTGTTTAGCCTTGATCGGGCTAATACGGGTATGCAGGACATTATTACCAATGATTATCCCACCACGGTAAAAGCCAATCTGTTAATCGATAATTTTAATGATTTCATCATCGCGCAGCAGCTCATGTTACTGGATGAAGAGGGGCGCTGGAGCCAGAGCTCGCAGAAAGAACTCAGTGAGATAAGCCAGCGCATTTCGGCGCTACTGGATGAGCTTTCCAGGGAAAATAGTCACGATGCGGATTCACAGAAAATCATTAATGAGATCCGTGAAGCGCGCCAGCAATACCTGGAGTCCAGATTCCGTATTTTGAAAGATATTCAAAGCAATAATCGTCAGGCGGCCATTCAGGAGATGATGACCAGAACGGTGCAGGTGCAAAAAGTCTATAAGGACAAAGTCCAGGAACTTATCGCTGTTCAGGACGCGCAGATGCATGAAGCGAGCGTGCAGGTCAAAGAGGATTTTAAAAATAATCGGACGCTGTTAATCACTTTGGCGCTGATAAGCATCGCCGCCGGAGGCGTAATGGGATGGTATATTGTGCGTTCTATTACCCGGCCGCTTGATGACGCAGTACGCTTTGCCGAGGCGATTGCCGATGGCGATCTGACTCGTCATATCACCACCGACTATAAAGATGAAACAGGCGTACTACTGCAAGCATTAATGGCGATGAAAACGCGTCTGCTGGATATCGTACAGGAAGTGCAAAACGGTTCGGAGAGTATCTCCACGGCGGCGGCGCAAATTGTCGCCGGTAACCAGGATTTGGCGGCGCGTACGGAAGAGCAGGCCAGCTCGGTTGAAGAAACGGCGGCGTCGATGGAACAGATTACCGCCACGGTTAAAAACACAGCCGATCATACCAGTGAAGCGACCAAACTCTCTGCCGGCGCCGCCAGCGTGGTGAAAAACAATGGGGAGATGATGAATCAAGTGACGCAGAAAATGCGCGTCATTAACGATACGGCAAATCGTATGTCGGATATCATCAATATCATTGATTCTATTGCCTTTCAGACCAATATTCTGGCGCTGAACGCGGCGGTTGAAGCGGCGCGCGCGGGCGAACATGGGCGTGGTTTTGCCGTTGTCGCCGGAGAGGTTCGCCAGTTGGCGCAAAAGAGCGCCTCGTCAGCCAGTGAAATCCGTAATTTGATTGAAGATTCAACCAGTCAGACTCAGGAAGGGATGCACCTGGTGGAGAAAGCCAGCGCCCTGATTAATGGCATGGTGGATAACGTCGAAGAGATGGATGTGATATTACGTGAGATTGGGCAGGCCAGCCGCGAGCAAACTGACGGTATTTCGCAGATTAACAGCGCGATTGGCCTGATTGACGCCGCCACGCAACAAAACTCCTGCCTTGTGGAAGAGTCTGTTGCCGCCGCGGCGTCGCTGAACGAACAGGCGTTACATTTAAAAGAGCTGGTTAACGTGTTCCGCGTCCGCGAAGAGGACACGCAGCCCGCTTAATCCAGTTCGGCGATTTCCAGCGCCGCGCGATCAATCACGCCGATAATGCGTTTGATTTGCGCGTCGTTGATATCGCTGTGGTTTATCCGCAGATCCAGCACGGCCTTGAAGTTATCCAGCGCCCGCTTCATCTGCGGATTTTTACGTAACTCCATGCCCACACAACGGGCTTTTAGCCGCGCCTGAATATGCGTCAGGTGTTCGCGATTTTCATCAAGCCATTGCGCGCCGTTCGCGGTAATCGCGATTTTTTTCCGCCCGCCTTCTTCGTCGCTAATCGTGATAAATTGCTGATCCTGTAAAAAATCCAGCGTAGGGTAGATCACGCCAGCGCTTGGCGTATAGCCGCCCCCCGTCAGGTTTTCTATCGCTTTAATCAGTTCATAGCCGTGGCTGGCGTCCCGGGTCAGGATATCAAGAATGACCAGCCGAAGTTCCCCGTGGCCAAAAAATCGCTGGCGTCGACCACCGCCCTGTCCATGACGACCACAGCCGTGTCCGTGACGGTGTTCGCCGCCGCAACTGGCGTTCTCATGCTGATGCGCGCTATGGCAGCCTTCATGCTGATGTTCTCGATCTTTGCAGCAACCGTCGTGCTTATGATCCCGGTTTTTGCAACACCCTTCATGTTGATTTTGCATCATTGCCTCCTACTTATTTAGATATATCTAATTTATATCTAAATGATGCTTTTTAGCAAGGGTAAAAGCGATTTTTGCTATAATCTATTAATTTATAACATTTTATTCTAAGGTTATAGTTAGCGACGCGTTGCCAGAACACTATCAAAAAACAGTTGCATTTTTACTGATTAACAATCATTATCATTTAAAACTTTAATTTAGATATATCGTATTACTTCACGAAGGCAAAAAATGACGACATCATCCGCACGCTATCCACAGCGTGTTCGTAATGAACTGCGTTTTCGCGAGCTGACCGTTCTGCGGGTAGAACGTATTAGCGCAGGATTTCAGCGGATCGTACTTGGCGGCGAGGCGCTGGACGGTTTCACCTCCCTGGGCTTTGACGATCACACGAAAGTTTTTTTCCCTGAGTCAGGCTGTCGCTTTACGCCCCCGACAGTCACTGAGGAAGGCATTATCTGGGGGGAGGGCGTTCGTCCGGTCTCCAGGGATTACACGCCGCTGTATGATGAGGCGCGTCGCGAGCTGGCGCTGGATTTCTTTATCCACGATGGCGGCGTAGCCAGCCGTTGGGCAATGGAAGCCCGTGAAGGCGATACACTGACGATCGGCGGGCCGCGCGGTTCGCTGGTGGTGCCGGAAGATTATGCCTGTCAGGTTTATGTCTGCGATGAGTCCGGTATGCCTGCGCTACGTCGTCGTCTGGAATCGCTTAGTCGTCTGCCTGCGCGCCCTGCGGTAACCGCGCTGGTGAGCATTCAGGATGCGGCATACTGCGATTATCTCGCCCATTTGACGGACATTACTGTGGAATATGTTGTTGGCGGCGATGAACAGGCAATGCAAACGCGCCTGTCGCAGCTGACAATACCAGAATCAGACTATTTCATCTGGATTACTGGCGAAGGCAAAACGGTAAAACGTTTAAGTCAGTGCTTTGAAAAGGGGTTTGATCCACACCTGGTACGTGCGGCAGCCTATTGGCATCGTAAATAGCGGTATGGGGCGAGCCCTGTCAGAAACAAAAAAGCCACTCTTTAGAGTGGCTTAATTATATGATTTTAAAGCTAAAATTTGGTGGCCCCTGCTGGACTTGAACCAGCGACCAAGCGATTATGAGTCGCCTGCTCTAACCACTGAGCTAAGGGGCCGTGGCGGTGGATTATAATGTAACTTTACGCTGTAATCCAGCCGTAACCGTGCGGGTGCTGTTTTTATAAACAATGTGTTTTCAACCCGTTATACTTAAAGAACGTTGTATTGCTCAGGAGTAATAATGGTTAAGGACATACTGGCGCCAGGGCTACGGGTGGTTTTTTGCGGCATCAATCCGGGACTCTCCTCGGCGAATACCGGCTTTCCGTTTGCACATCCCGCGAATCGTTTTTGGAAAGTTATTCATTTGGCCGGTTTCACCGATCGACAGTTGAAACCGGAAGAGGCGGAAAAATTACTGGATTTTCGCTGCGGGGTAACGAAACTCGTCGATCGGCCGACGGTACAAGCGACTGAGGTGAAGTTGCATGAATTACGTAGCGGCGGACGCAACCTGATTGAAAAGATAGAGGACTACCAGCCCGCGGCGCTGGCGGTGCTTGGTAAACAGGCTTTTGAACAGGGATTCAGCCAGCGCGGTATCGCCTGGGGTAAACAAAAGATCGCCATTGGCGCGACGATGGTGTGGGTGTTGCCGAATCCCAGTGGCTTAAACCGAATTAAAACGGAAAAACTGGTCGAGGCCTATCGCGAACTGGATCAAGCGCTCATTATGCGTGGGCTATAGCAATGGGGAATGAGGGCGCGAATACTCGCGCTGTGTAGAAATTCTGCAGGCCAAATAGGGCGCTTGCGCATGGCCTGATAAAAAAACGCCGCCTTGCGGCGGCGTTTATACGTGTGCGGCGAATTAATCGTCGAGGAAGCTGCGCAGCACTTCAGAACGGCTCGGGTGGCGCAGTTTACGCAGCGCCTTCGCTTCGATCTGACGGATACGTTCGCGGGTAACATCGAACTGTTTACCCACTTCTTCCAGCGTGTGGTCGGTGTTCATATCGATACCGAAACGCATACGCAGCACTTTCGCTTCACGAGCGGTCAGGCCAGCCAAAACGTCGTGAGTGGCGGCACGCAGGCTCTCGGTAGTGGCAGAGTCCAGCGGCAGCTCGAGGGTGGTATCCTCGATGAAATCACCCAGATGCGAATCTTCATCGTCGCCGATCGGCGTTTCCATGGAGATAGGCTCTTTGGCAATCTTCAGCACCTTACGAATTTTATCTTCCGGCATCAGCATCCGTTCAGCCAGCTCTTCCGGCGTTGGCTCGCGGCCCATCTCTTGCAGCATCTGGCGAGAAATACGGTTGAGCTTGTTGATGGTCTCAATCATATGCACCGGAATACGGATGGTGCGCGCCTGATCCGCGATAGAGCGGGTGATCGCCTGACGAATCCACCAGGTAGCGTAGGTGGAGAACTTGTAGCCGCGACGGTATTCGAACTTATCTACCGCTTTCATCAGACCGATGTTGCCTTCCTGAATCAGGTCAAGGAACTGCAAGCCACGGTTGGTGTATTTCTTAGCGATAGAAATAACCAGACGCAAGTTCGCTTCAACCATCTCTTTCTTCGCACGGCGGGCTTTCGCTTCCCCGATAGACATGCGACGGTTGATGTCTTTCACCTGTTCGATGGTCAGACCGGTCTCTTCTTCAATCTGCCGCAGTTTTTGCAGGCAGCGTTGCACTTCTTCCGCGACATCGTGCAGTTTTTCCGACCACGGTTTGTTCATCGCGATAGCGGCGTTGAACCAGGTTTCGCTGGTTTCGTTACCGGTAAACAGCGTGATAAAGTTCTTCTTCGGCATTTTGCACTGCTCGACGCAGAGCTTCATGATCAGACGTTCCTGGGTACGCACGCGATCCATCATCACGCGCATACTGTTGACCAGATAGTCGAATTGCTTCGGTACCAGACGGAACTGTTTGAACACTTCAGACAGCTTCAGAATCTCTTCCTGCGCGGCAGCATGGCTGCGGCCTTTCGCTTTGATGGTGTCGCGCGTAACGACGTATTGCGCGCGCAGTTCAGCGAATTTTTCGCGTGCCAGTTCAGGGTCAATGCTGTTGTCGTCATCGGCTGCGTCATCGTCGCCGTCTTCTTCATCTTCGTCTTCGTCATCATCCAGGTCTTCCTGGGAGAGTTCAGAACCGACGTGAGTTGCGGTCGGCGCCATCTCTTCTTCCGCGTTCGGATCGACAAAGCCGGTGATAAGATCGGACAAACGAGCCTCTTCAGCCTCAACGCGATCGTACTGTTCCAGCAGATAGGTAATGGCTTCCGGGTATTCGGCAACGGAGCATTGAACCTGGTTGATCCCGTCTTCGATACGTTTAGCGATGTCGATTTCGCCTTCCCGGGTCAACAGTTCAACAGTGCCCATTTCACGCATATACATGCGTACCGGGTCAGTCGTACGACCGATTTCAGACTCAACACTGGACAGAACTTGTGCAGCAGCTTCTTCCGCATCTTCATCGGTGCTGGTGGTATTTTCAGCCAGCAGCAGATCATCGGCATCAGGCGCTTCTTCCATTACCTGAATACCCATGTCGTTGATCATTTGGATGATATCTTCAATTTGATCTGAATCGACGATATCTTCCGGCAGATGGTCATTGACCTCAGCATAGGTCAGATAGCCTTGCTCCTTACCACGGGTGACAAGAAGTTTCAGCTGTGACTGCGGGTTTTGCTCCATAAGACGGTATCCACACTTATTCGTTTGATTGGTGTCGACGGTATAGCTGTCGACATTTAAAGCGAGGGCATACTTATATTTTGGCCGCTGCCTCTCACTGCGGCTGTCGGGGGCTTCCCGATCGATATGCGGCATTTAAGCCGTTAAATTCATTTTCTGGCCAGCTCCTGGTTTAACGTCCAGAGCTCTCGGCGTTCTTCGCTGCTTAAACCATGAGTGCGATCGCGAGCGATCAGCTCTTCTTGTCGCAGTTGCAGCAGCGAATCAAACATATGGTTGAGTGAGTCGGTAAAGGTTTTTTCGGCAATCGCCTTATCTGCTATATCGTCCCACATCGATAATTTTTCAAGGGTCGCAGCATCATTTGTGCCACGGTAGAGTTCCAGAAGTTGTCCGGTAGTAAGACCTGGCTGAGCCAAACAAGTTTTGACCAATTCTTTAAATAAGCCAAGTCCAGGCAGCTTATTCTGATCCAGCGCGTCTAATGGCGGCACTAACGGCGCGAGATCCGGGTTTTGCACCAGTAATCCTATCAGTATACGCATGGTCGTGCGTTTTAGCTGCGGAGCCGGGCGGGAAACGCCGCTTTCCGCCTGTTTTGGCACTAAACGATCAAGCTGACTATCATCGAAAATGCCTAACTTCAGCCCCAACGTCTGGCGCAACTGAATACGGTGCGCGTCGCCAGGCACCTGATTAATGAGCGGCAGCGCCAGTGCGGCTAACTGCGTGCTGCCATCCGGCGAGCTTAAATCCACCTGCGGCAGGAGGCTATTAAACAGAAACGTAGAGAGCGGCTGTGCCTGCTCCATCCGCGCTTCAAAAGCCGCCTTGCCTTCTTTACGCACCAGCGTATCCGGGTCTTCGCCGTCAGGTAAAAACATAAAGCGTACCTGCCGACCGTCGGTCATATAAGGCATTGCTGTTTCCAGCGCTCTCCAGGCGGCATCACGGCCAGCCCGGTCGCCGTCGTAACAGCAAATTACGTTGTTCGTTGCCCGGAATAACATATGCATATGGTCTGCCGTGGTTGAGGTACCCAGCGAAGCGACCGCATAGTTAATGTCGTATTGCGCTAGTGCGACGACATCCATATAACCTTCGACCACAAGCAAGCGTTGCGGTTCAGCACTATATTGCTGAGCCTCATAAAGACCATATAGCTGGCGGCCTTTATGGAAAATGTCCGTTTCCGGAGAGTTAAGGTATTTCGGCGTGTCGTTCCCCAGAACTCGACCGCCAAAACCAATCACCCTGCCGCGTTTGTCCCGAATAGGGAACATGACCCGATTACGGAAACGATCGTAAGTGCTGCCCTGCTCGTTATTGACCAGCATCCCGGCATCCAGCAACAATGCCTTGTTATCGCTGTTATTACCGAAGCGCTTTAACGCGTTATCCCAACCTGGCGGCGCGAAGCCAATGGCGAAACGCTGAATAATTTCAGCGCTCAGACCGCGCTTTTGCAGATAGTCACGCGCAGGTTTTGCCGCAGGATGGGTAAGCGACTGCTGATAAAAGTCATTCAGACCATTCATCAACTGATAGAGGTTTTGCCGTTGATGGCGCTCTATCTGGCTAAGCCCGGTGCCTGCTTCATAGGGAATTTCCAGGTTATGCATGGCCGCTAATTCTTCGACGGTTTCGACAAATTCGAGCTTGTCGTAATTCATCAAAAAGTCGATCGCATTGCCATGCGCGCCGCATCCAAAGCAGTGATAAAACTGTTTTTCACCGTTTACGGTGAAAGAAGGGGTTTTCTCATTATGGAATGGACAACACGCGTGATAGTTCTTGCCCTGTTTCTTGAGTTTTACGCGCACGTCGATCAGATCGACGATATCGGTTCTCGCCAGCAGGTCATTAATGAATACGCGTGGGATTCGTCCAGCCATATGCCCCTTTTATACACGTCATTCTTCAGGCTGCCGTAGTGTTGGCTACGTTCGCTCACCCCTGTCGCTGACTTGCGTAAGCGCCGGGGACTTGCTCTCTTGCCGCCTGGACGCAGCATGAATGATTTTGTGTATATGCTAATGCATAAACGAAAACAAGCCGCGCATTCCTTTCGGAAGCACGGCCTTACAACTACAACTCGATCTGAATTGAGAGCAGCCCGCTCTCAAAAGATTAGTACAGACGAGTACGGCGTGCGTTTTCGCGAGCCAGTTTCTTCGCGTGACGTTTCACTGCAGAAGCTTTAGCGCGCTTACGTTCGGTCGTCGGTTTTTCATAGAACTCACGACGACGAACTTCCGCCAGAACACCTGCTTTTTCGCAGGAACGCTTGAAGCGACGCAGAGCTACGTCGAACGGCTCGTTTTCACGTACTTTAATTACCGGCATGTGCCTCTCACCTTTGATTAATTCGGTTTGCCGCTGGCATCAACGCCAGCTTATTTCAAAATGGTGCGGAATTTTACTGCAATTGCTGCTGCTTTGTAAAGCACCGCGGCCTTTTTTGAAAGGGACTTTTATAAGGTGAGGGAGTATACACGAAGTCGGGACTGAGGGTATACATCCACCCGCATTCGACCTACACTGCGCGGTATTAGAGCGAGGTAAAACAAGTCATGCGTGTACTGGGTATTGAAACATCCTGCGATGAAACCGGCATCGCTATTTACGACGACAAAAAAGGTCTGTTAGCCAACCAATTGTATAGTCAGGTGAAATTACATGCTGACTACGGCGGCGTAGTGCCTGAACTGGCTTCCCGCGATCATGTGCGTAAAACCGTGCCGCTGATTCAGGCGGCATTAAAAGAAGCCGGTCTGACGGCGAGCGATATCGACGCGGTGGCCTATACCGCAGGCCCGGGCCTGGTCGGCGCGCTGCTGGTCGGCGCAACCGTCGGGCGTTCGCTGGCATTTGCCTGGAATGTGCCGGCCATTCCTGTACACCATATGGAAGGGCATCTGCTGGCGCCGATGCTGGAAGATAATCCCCCGGATTTCCCGTTTGTGGCGCTACTGGTCTCCGGCGGACATACGCAGCTCATTAGCGTGACCGGAATCGGTCAGTACGAACTGCTGGGAGAGTCGATTGACGATGCCGCCGGTGAAGCGTTTGATAAAACCGCCAAATTGTTGGGGCTGGATTATCCTGGCGGCCCGATGCTGTCGAAAATGGCGTCGCAGGGGACGGCGGGGCGTTTTGTCTTTCCGCGCCCGATGACCGATCGCCCGGGGCTGGATTTTAGTTTTTCCGGTCTGAAAACCTTTGCCGCTAACACCATTCGTAGTAATGGCGACGACGAACAAACTCGCGCTGATATCGCGCGCGCTTTTGAAGATGCGGTCGTGGATACGCTGATGATCAAGTGCAAGCGCGCGCTGGAAAGCACCGGTTTTAAGCGTCTGGTCATGGCGGGCGGCGTCAGCGCTAACCGCACGCTGCGCGCGAAGCTTGCCGAAATGATGCAAAAACGCCGCGGCGAAGTGTTCTATGCGCGCCCGGAATTTTGTACCGACAACGGGGCGATGATCGCCTATGCCGGAATGGTGCGGTTTAAGGCGGGCGTTACGGCGGATCTTGGCGTAACGGTACGTCCGCGCTGGCCGCTGGCCGAGCTGCCGGCGGCGTAAAAGCGGAAAAAGGGGGCGACATCATGCCGCCCCAACGGATTTACAGCAAAACGATGGGCATCCACAACTGCCTGGAGACGATCAGCAGCACCAGGAAGATCAGGCCGAAAATCGCGCCTAACCACGCCAATGGTGGAAGGGTGACGCGCGGCGGATTCGATATGTACGCCCATCACCGAGCTATTGCCGGTCAACCCTTGTGGGCCGATCCCCAGACGGTTGAGGCCCTCTTCCAGACGCAGTTCCAGCTCAATCTTTCTGGCGTTTCTTTTTCAGCTTCGTCCAGATTTTCGTCTCCTGGCGACGCCACAGACGCTGGATGTTGTCATGATGGCGCAGCAAAATGAGACATGACAGCATCGACACCGGGAAGGTGAACTGCGGTTTAAACCACCAGACGTAAAACGGCGCAATCAAGGCGCTGACAATCGCCCCTAACGATGAATAACCGCTTAACAGGACCGTCAGCAGCCAGGTGCCAGCCATAACGCCGGTTAAATCCCAGCCGATGGGCGCAATGGCGCCAAATGCGGTTGCTACGCCTTTCCCACCTTTAAAGCCAAAAAAGACCGGCCAGATATGCCCCAGACAGGCGGCGATAGCGATAAGCCCCAGCCAGAAAGGGGTAACGCCTAACGCATACGCGCCCCAGACGGGCAACATGCCTTTAAGGATGTCAAAAATAAGTACCGCGACAGCCGCTCCCTTGCCACCGATTCGTAATACGTTCGTCGCGCCCGGGTTGCCGGAGCCGCTTTCTCGCGGATCGGGCAGCCCGGCGATGCGGCAAACCAGAATGGCACTGGAAATTGAGCCGCAGAGGTACGCGAAGAGGATCATTCCAGGCGCGATTGCACTCATAAGCTGTTCCGTATTGAAAGTGTCGTTTTATTTACTATTTCTGTGGATAATACGCACATTTCGCCGGAAGTGGTATCCGGGTTAGCCAAAAAGCAGGCAGGTCGTGATGGATATTGTATTTATAGAGCAACTTTCGGTAATCACCACTATCGGTGTTTACGACTGGGAACAGACTATCGAGCAAAAACTGGTGTTCGATATCGAAATGGCGTGGGATAACCGTAAGTCGGCGAAAAGCGATGATGTCGCAGATTGTCTAAGTTATGCGGATATCGCCGACACGGTGATAAATCATGTCGAAGGCGGGCGTTTTGCTCTGGTCGAGCGCGTGGCGGAAGAGGTGGCGGATCTGCTGCTTAGCCGATTTAATTCTCCGTGGGTTCGCATCAAACTGAGCAAGCCTGGCGCCGTCGCGCGCGCGGCGAACGTAGGGGTAATTATTGAGCGTGGCAATAATCTGAAATAAAAATAAATAATTTTATATTTTTTAAACCAAACGGTTATATATGGGGTCTTAACGCGAGATCCATTTTTGCAGTGTTTTTCATTTTAGGGGTTTATTGATGAGCGATATGCACTCGCTGCTGATAGCGGCAATTTTGGGTGTGGTCGAAGGATTGACGGAGTTTTTGCCGGTATCCAGCACGGGCCATATGATTATTGTGGGTCATCTGCTGGGGTTTGAAGGCGATACGGCCAAGACATTCGAAGTGGTGATTCAACTTGGATCTATTCTGGCGGTCGTGGTGATGTTCTGGCGGCGGTTGTTTGGTCTCATCGGTATTCACTTTGGCCGCCCGCTACAGCGTGAAGGTGAAAGTAAAGGTCGATTAACGTTGATTCACATCCTGCTGGGCATGATTCCGGCGGTGGTGCTGGGGTTAGTCTTTCATGACACGATCAAGTCGCTATTTAACCCGATTAACGTGATGTACGCGCTGGTGGTAGGCGGTCTGTTGCTGATTGCCGCCGAGTGCCTGAAGCCGAAAGAACCGCGCGCGCCGGGGCTGGATGATATGACGTATCGTCAGGCGTTTATGATTGGCTGTTTCCAGTGTCTGGCGCTGTGGCCGGGCTTCTCGCGTTCCGGAGCGACCATTTCCGGTGGGATGCTGATGGGCGTTAGCCGTTACGCCGCCTCTGAGTTCTCGTTCTTACTGGCTGTGCCGATGATGATGGGCGCAACGGTTCTGGATCTCTACAAAAGTTGGTCATTCCTGACCGCAGCGGATATTCCAATGTTCGCGGTGGGCTTTGTGACGGCGTTTGTGGTGGCGCTGATCGCTATCAAGACCTTCCTGCAACTGATTAAGCGTATCTCGTTTATTCCGTTTGCGATTTACCGCTTTGTGGTGGCGGCTGCCGTTTACGTTGTCTTCTTCTGATGATTGACCGTGCCGGATGGCGGCGTACCGCTTTGTCCGGCCTAACTGTTTTGTCGGTCTGATAAGCGCAGCGCCATCAGGCAATTTATCGTGCCGGATGGCGTTAGCTGGCGGGGTTCGGGCAGCGCTTCTCTTTCCAGCTGGCGACCGCTGCAATTCGTCGCTTGGTCAGCTCCTCGCGAATCTCAATGCCCTTAAATCCGGCCTCCACCACCTCTTTCGTCGGTACCGCTTGGGCCACCTGCCAGGCTTCGCGCAGCCAGCGCCCCTGCGGGTAATCCGACGCTTCAAATCCGGTACGTCCACGGACATCGGCCTCGCTGGTCAGCGCAATCTGCTCGACGCGCTGCGGTTTACGCCATGCATCAATGGCGTCAAACAGCTTAACGATCGTTTTCGGCTGGAGTATCGGAAAGGTGTGGATCAGATCATGGTATTCGGCGACCAGTTTAGCTAAATCACGCAGGTCATTGGGGACGCGCAAACGCTGGCATAACTGTTCGACCAGTTTCACGCCCGCCGGGCCGTGGCCATGATGGCGCGGCCAGAGGTTTTTCGGCGTTAAGCCTTTGCCCAGATCATGACAAAGCGTGGCGAAACGGACATCAAGCTGCGGACTGAGCATGGCGGCCATCGACAGCGTCATCAGCGTATGAACTCCGGTATCAATTTCCGGATGCCACTTTGCCGGCGCGGGCACGCCAAACAGGGCGTCGATTTCCGGAAACAGGACGCGCAGGGCGCCGCAGTCGCGCAATACCTGGAAGTAAACCTGCGGATTGCGGGTGGTAAGCGCATTTTCCGTCTCTTTCCATACCCGTTCCGGCGTCAGATGTTCCAGCTCGCCTGCCGCGGTCATTTCGCGCATTAGCGCCAGTGTTTCATCGGCGATACGGAAACTCAGATGAGCGTAACGGGCGGCAAAACGCGCCACGCGCAATACGCGCAAGGGATCTTCGCCAAACGCGGGAGAGACATGGCGCAGTAGACGCGCCTCCAGATCCCGGCGCCCGTGGTAAGGGTCGATAATCTGGCCGTCATCGTCGCGCGCCAGAGCATTAATGGTCAGATCGCGACGCTGGAGATCGGCTTCCAGGGTAACGTCCGGCGCGGCATAACAGGTGAAGCCCGTGTAGCCGGAACCGGATTTACGCTCAGTACGCGCCAGCGCGTATTCTTCGTGAGTTTGCGGATGGAGAAACACAGGAAAATCACGGCCTACCTGCTGGTAGCCCGCATCAAGCATCTCCTGCGGCGTGGCGCCGACAACGACCCAATCTTTATCTTTAACCGGTAGCCCTAACAACGCATCCCGAACCGCACCACCGACCAGATAAATCTTCACGCCACTTTCCTTTTAAAAACGATCATCCTCTAATGATAAGACAGTGCCGCAGAGAAGGCGATTTAGTTCATCCAGCGGTCTTTGCGTTTACGGCTTGGGATCATATGCGGCAGCACCAGCCCTAACAGCAAGCCAATACCCAATACGCCGCCGCCATACATAAACCACTGCATAATAATGGTGCGCTGTTTGTCATCCAGTTGCAGATTCGCGGCGCTGACTTTTTTCTGCGCGACAATCAGCTCGTTTTTCAGCTTCTGGTTCTCTTCTTTTAGCCCGTTGATGATGCTGTCGCTTTGCGCCACTTTCTGCTGCATATCGGCGGTGCGCTGATTCCACGTGGTATCAATATTGTTGAGTTTATCGGTCAACGTTTTGACCTGATTTTCCAGATCCGGCACGCGGGTACGCAGGCTTGGCGTGGTATTCAGTTCTTTTAACGGTATCCAGGCAGTACGACCAGAACTGTCTTTAATTTGACCATAGTTGGCATCGCTCTGTAAGAGCGTGACTTCCTCGCCGGCGTTGACGGTACCCACAAGGCGATAATTATCTCCCGGACCGCTGCGGACCCAGGTATTCAGTTCATCAGAAACGTAACGCGTCTCTTCAGCATGAGAGACGGCGGTGGCGCTAAGCGCAAGTAAAGTTAGTCCAATCAGGCGTAATTTTGGCATCAGGCTGTCGTTATTGTCAGAGAAAGTGGAACGATAGTAACGGCATCAGTGTCGCTACGCAAAGTAGTCGACATCAATCGGAATCATCTGTGTCGCCTTTGCCGCTACGTCAAACTTTTACGCCCGTCAAATTGCTCGTTGCATGGCAATTTGGCGCAAAATACTATCTACTGACAAAAATAATGCGGGTAAGTTCGCCAAGAATCTTCCCAGATGTGACATAACCCATAAGTACAAGGCCATGGCTCAGGAAATCGAATTAAAGTTTATCGTCAATCACGACGCCGTAGATGCGCTGCGAAATCATCTTCATACGCTCGGCGGCGAGCATCATGCGCCCAGCCAGTTGCTGAATATCTACTTCGAAACGCCTGATAACTGGCTACGCCGCCATGATATGGGGCTGCGTATTCGTGGTGAAAATGGGCGCTATGAAATGACCATGAAAATTGCCGGCCGGGTAACGGGCGGGCTGCACCAGCGACCCGAATACAATGTCGCGCTAAGCGAACCCGTGCTGGATCTGACGCAACTTCCGGCGGAGGTCTGGCCGGATGGCAAACTGCCCGCTGGCCTGGCATCAAGCGTACAGCCGCTGTTCAGTACCGATTTTTACCGGGAAAAATGGTGTCTGGACGTTGACGGCAGCAGGATTGAAATTGCGCTCGATCTCGGCGACGTAAAAGCGGGCGAGTTTGCCGAACCGATTTGTGAGCTGGAGCTTGAGTTGCTTCGCGGCGATACGCGCGCCGTGTTAAAACTGGCGAAGCAACTGCTGTCGCAAACCGGTTTACGTCAGGGCAGTCTGAGTAAGGCGGCGCGAGGTTATCACCTGGCGCAGGGGAATGCGCCGCGAGAGAATACACCAACGGCAATTCTGCGGACCGCCGCGAAAGCCACGGTAGAGCAAGGGCTGGAGGCCTCGCTGGATCTGGCGTTGTCACAGTGGCAGTACCATGAAGAGCTCTGGCTGCGCGGCGACGAGTCGGCGAAAGAACACGTGCTGGATGCTATGGGATTAGTGCGCCATGCCTTAATGCTCTTTGGGGGCATTGTTCCACGTAAAGCGAGCGCTCACTTACGTGATCTACTTACCCAGGCGGAAGCGACGATGACATCCGCGGTGTCCGCCGTCACAGCCGTTTATAGTACGCAAACGGCGATGGCGAAACTGGCATTGACGGAATGGCTGGTGACGAAAGCCTGGCAGCCATTTCTGGACGCGAAGGCGCAGGCCAAAATGGCCGATTCTTTTAAGCGTTTCGCCGACATTCATCTTTCTCGTCATGCTGCTGAATTAAAAAAAGTTTTTGGACAACCGCTGGGTGATAAGTATCGCGACCAGTTGCCGCGTTTGACTCGCGATATTGACAGCGTTTTACTGCTGGCCGGGTATTATGATGCGATGGTCGCGCAGGCATGGCTGGAGAACTGGCAGGGATTGCGTCACGCCATTATTACCGGACAACGTATTGAAATTGAACATTTCCGTAATGAGGCCATTAACCAGCAGCCGTTCTGGTTGCACAGCGGAAAACGATAATCAGAACCGTAGAAAGCGCCTGATGACGCTGCGCTTATCAGGCTTACGGTATGCGGACTTGTAGGCCGGATCAGGCGAAACGCCGCCATCCGGCATTATTTAAAGGATATCCCCTAAATGACGCCGCTCTCTTCACCCTTATCGCAGTACTGGCAGACCGTTGTTGAGCGCCTACCAGAAGGATTTACTGAGACATCGCTTAGCGTGCAGGCGAAGTCAGTACTTACATTTAGCGATTTTGCGCTGGATAGCGTGATAGCGCATCCGGAGTGGCTTGCCGAACTGGAATCCGCATCGCCGCAGGCTGATGAATGGCGACATTATGCTGGCTGGTTACAGGAGGCGTTGGCAGGTGTCTGTGACGACGCCTCGCTGATGCGTGAACTGAGGCTTTTTCGTCGTCGCATCATGGTACGCATCGCCTGGGCGCAGACGCTGTCGCTGGTGGACGATGAGACTATTTTACAACAGTTGAGCCATCTGGCGGAGACGCTCATTGTGGGGGCGCGCGACTGGCTGTATGCCGCCTGTTGCCGCGAATGGGGAACCCCCTGTAACCCGCAGGGCGTTCCGCAGCCGCTGTTGATTTTAGGCATGGGCAAGCTGGGAGGCGGCGAGCTGAATTTTTCGTCTGATATCGATCTGATTTTCGCCTGGCCGGAACATGGCGAGACCCGGGGCGGGCGTCGTGAACTCGATAACGCCCAGTTTTTTACGCGTCTCGGGCAGCGGCTGATCAAAGCGCTGGATCAGCCCACAATGGATGGTTTTGTCTATCGGGTGGACATGCGCCTGCGACCGTTTGGCGACAGCGGCCCGCTGGTACTGAGTTTTGCCGCGCTGGAGGATTACTATCAGGAGCAAGGACGCGACTGGGAACGCTACGCCATGGTGAAAGCGCGGCTAATGGGCGATAACGACGACGCCTGGTCTCGTGAATTACGCGCCATGCTGCGGCCTTTCGTTTTCCGCCGCTATATCGATTTCAGCGTCATCCAGTCGCTACGTAATATGAAAGGGATGATCGCCCGCGAAGTGCGACGCCGCGGTTTGAAGGACAACATTAAACTTGGCGCGGGCGGTATTCGGGAAATTGAGTTTATCGTGCAGGTATTCCAGCTCATCCGCGGCGGGCGCGAGCCGTCGCTACAGTCGCGTTCGTTACTGCCAACGCTGGATGCTATCGCTGCGCTGCATTTGCTGCCTGAGAATGACGTGGCGCAACTGCGCGTGGCCTATCTTTTTCTACGTCGTCTGGAGAATCTGCTGCAAAGCATCAATGACGAACAGACGCAAACGTTGCCTGCCGACGATCTGAATCGGGCGCGGCTGGCCTGGGGAATGAAGGCTGAGAACTGGCCGCAGCTTGTTGGCGAACTGACGGATCATATGGCTAATGTACGCCGCGTATTCAACGAATTAATTGGCGATGATGAAGCCGATACCCCGCAGGAGGAAGAACGTTCAGAGCCGTGGCGTGAAGTATGGCAGGATGCGCTACAGGAGGATGATTCGACGCCAGTGCTGGCGCATTTAGCCGATGAGGATCGGCGACAAGTTCTGACCCTCATCGCTGACTTCCGTAAGGAACTGGATAAACGCCCTATCGGCCCGCGCGGGCGGCAAGTGCTGGACCAACTGATGCCGCACCTGCTTGCTGATGTCTGCTCTCGCGAAGACGCCGCTGTTACGCTATCGCGGATAACGCCGTTGCTGGCGGGGATTGTCACTCGCACCACCTATCTGGAGCTGCTGAGCGAATTTCCTGGCGCGCTGAAACACCTGATTATGCTCTGCGCCGCTTCGCCAATGATAGCGAGCCAACTGGCGCGTTATCCGTTGTTGCTTGATGAACTGCTCGACCCCGGCACGCTTTATCAGCCGACGGCTACCGACGCTTACCGCGACGAATTACGTCAATATTTACTGCGCGTGCCGGAAGAAGACGAAGAACAACAACTGGAGGCATTACGCCAGTTTAAACAGGCACAGCTTTTGCGGATTGCGGCGGCGGATATTGCCGGTACGCTGCCGGTGATGAAAGTGAGCGATCACCTCACATGGCTGGCGGAGGCGATGATTGATGCTGTGGTGCAGCAGGCGTGGACGCAAATGGTTGCGCGTTATGGTCAGCCAGCGCATCTGGACGAGCGCCAGGGGCGGGGGTTTGCGGTTGTCGGTTATGGCAAGTTAGGCGGATGGGAGCTGGGCTACAGTTCCGATCTGGATCTCATCTTCCTGCATGACTGTCCGATGGACGTCATGACCAACGGCGAACGCGAAATCGACGGGCGGCAGTTTTATCTGCGCCTGGCGCAGCGCATTATGCATCTGTTCAGTACGCGCACCTCCTCCGGCATTTTGTATGAGGTGGATGCGCGTCTACGCCCCTCTGGCGCGGCGGGAATGCTGGTGACTTCAGCGGACGCGTTTGCCGATTATCAGCAGCATGAAGCCTGGACCTGGGAACATCAGGCGTTGGTACGCGCTCGCGTGGTATATGGCGACCCGCAGCTTACCTCACAGTTTGATGCGGTACGCCGCACTATCATGACGACGGCGCGCGACGGCAAGACATTGCAGACTGAAGTGCGTGAAATGCGCGAGAAAATGCGGGCGCATCTCGGCAATAAGCATCGCGATCGTTTTGATATTAAAGCTGATGAAGGCGGTATTACGGATATTGAGTTTATCGCGCAATATCTGGTACTGCGCTACGCTCATGAAAAACCTAAATTAACGCGCTGGTCTGATAACGTGCGCATCCTGGAGCTTCTGGCGCAAAACGGCATTATGGATGAACACGAAGCGCAGGCGCTGACGGTAGCCTACACCACACTGCGTGATGAACTGCACCACCTGGCGTTGCAGGAGCTTCCCGGTCATGTGGCGCAGACGTGTTTTAGCAAAGAGCGCGCGCTGGTGCAGGCAAGCTGGCGGAAGTGGCTGGTAGCCGTTTGAATTATGCTATTATCGCGCGCAAATTTTGAATCTCTCAGGAGACAGGAATGAAAGTAAATCTGCCAGCGTTTGAACGTGCAGGCGTCATGGTTGTGGGTGATGTAATGCTGGATCGCTATTGGTATGGCCCCACTTGCCGTATTTCACCGGAAGCGCCGGTGCCCGTGGTTAAGGTAAATACCGTTGAGGAACGCCCGGGCGGCGCGGCGAACGTGGCGATGAACATTGCGTCTCTGGGAGCGAACGCCCGTCTGGTCGGCCTGACGGGTATTGATGACGCCGCGCGCGCGCTGAGCAAAACGCTGGCAGAGGTCAATGTGAAGTGCGACTTCGTTTCTGTGCCGACGCATCCGACGATTACCAAACTGCGCGTGCTATCACGTAATCAGCAGCTCATTCGTCTTGATTTTGAAGAAGGCTTTGAGGGGGTGGACCCGCAGCCGTTGCATGAGCGTATCAACCAGGCGCTGGGATCGATCGGCGCGCTGGTATTGTCCGATTATGCCAAAGGCGCTCTGACCAGCGTGCAGACTATGATTTCCCTGGCGCGCCAGGCGGGCGTGCCGGTGCTCATCGATCCGAAAGGAACGGATTTTGAACGTTACCGCGGCGCCACGCTGCTGACGCCAAACCTTTCTGAATTCGAGGCGGTCGCGGGGAAATGTAAAAGCGAAGACGAACTGGTTGAACGTGGCATGAAACTCATTGCCGATTACGACCTTTCCGCGCTGTTGGTCACGCGTTCCGAACAGGGAATGACGCTGCTGCAACCGAATAAAGCGCCGCTACATATGCCGACGCAGGCGCAGGAAGTTTATGATGTTACCGGTGCGGGCGATACGGTGATCGGCGTGCTGGCGGCGACGCTGGCGGCGGGAAATACTCTGGAAGAGGCGTGTTATTTCGCCAATGCGGCGGCGGGCGTAGTGGTAGGTAAACTCGGGACGTCAACGGTTTCCCCTATTGAGCTGGAAAACGCAGTGCGCGGACGCGCGGATACCGGCTTCGGCGTCATGACCGAAGAGGAGTTGAGACAGGCCGTCGCCAGCGCGCGTAAGCGTGGCGAGAAAGTGGTTATGACCAACGGCGTTTTCGATATTCTGCACGCGGGCCACGTCTCTTATCTGGCGAACGCGCGCAAACTGGGCGACCGCCTGATTGTTGCGGTCAATAGTGACGCCTCGACTAAACGCCTGAAAGGCGAAAGCCGTCCGGTTAATCCGCTCGAACAGCGTATGATCGTGCTGGGCGCGCTGGAGTCAGTCGACTGGGTTGTCTCTTTTGAAGAGGATACGCCGCAACGACTGATTGCCGGTATTCTGCCGGATCTGCTGGTAAAAGGCGGCGACTATAAGCCGGAAGAGATCGCGGGCAGCGAAGAGGTCTGGGCCAACGGCGGCGAAGTCATGGTGCTGAACTTCGAAGATGGTTGTTCCACGACCAATATCATCAAAAAGATCCAGACCGAGAGCGAGAAGTAAAACCGCGTCATCAGGCGTTACAGACGCTGCGGGCGCTGATTTTGAAGGCGCGTCGGACATTTTGTTTCGACGCGTATCTCGCGGTTGACGCTGCTTTTTTTTCGACCTAAAGTAAAGGAATAAGGGTGAGAGGGGATCTCTCCCCCCTCTGATTGGCTGTTAGTAAGCTGGGAAACTTATCAGTAACAGAACAATCAGTATGATGACCTGGTGCATCATAACCCTTTCCTTATTAAAGCCCCTTCCTCGGGAGGGGCTTTCCCGTTTCAGCCCCTTGCTGACATCGCGATTGTTGGTGAGTGGCCTGTCTGGCGCAAGGGCTTTCTCCCGCCGATTTTGCGTTACTGGATCGCCCACGCAAAATGGCCTGCTGGTCATAACGCTTTGTACAGACAAGGTGGAAAAAAGATAAAAAAATCCCCGGCCTTATGGCCAGGGACAGGAGATATGGCGGGGGGTTATTGCTCTTTTACCGTTGCTTCGTGATTAATCTCATCCGTTGCCGATGAAACCAACGGCGTGGTCAGCGCCTTTAGCGAGCCGCCGGCGATGCCAATCTCGTTTAACAGCGAATCGATCAGCGGCGCCTGGGTACGATAGGTGAGCGCGGCAGATAACGCTTGTTCCGCCAGGTTTCCCCCGTTAGCGCCGCCAGCGGCGACGTCGCCCGCCGTCGCGCCGCGATTGAGGCCATCGACCTGAATAATCTTAATGCCGTCGATGGATTTCATCGGTTCAACAGACTTCTCAATAACAGCAGGCAACGATTGTAAGAGCGCTAGTTTAAATTTGAGGCTGGTTTGTTCGTCAGAAAGCACGTTGATAGCGTCATTCAGCGCCCGTTGCGCTTCGGCTTCCGCCAGACCTTTTTTACGCGTTGCTTCCGCCAGTTCGATGATGGCGGCGGCTTGCAATTCTGCCGCTTCTTTCTCTGCTTTTGCCCGAACGGTCAGTTCGACCGCTTTGGTTTCCGCATCCTGCGCCGCGGCGATCAGAGCGACCTGCTTGGCGCGATCCGCTTCGGCGGTCTGGCGGGTGGTTTCTACGTTTTGCTGAGCGCGAACCGCATCGGCCAGCGCGTCGTTGGCGCGCGCTTCCGCTTGCGATTGCTGCTCGGATTTGGCGGCAATGGCGATAGATTTCGTCTGGTTGGCGATTTCTGTCACCTGTTGCTGTTCGATCTCTTTAATACGTACTTCACGCTCGGCCTCAACTTTCCTGGACCGTACTGCTTGCTCACGTTCGATCTCCGTCTCCTGGATCTGCCGCTCAGCAAGAATGCGCGTCTGTTCTGCTTCACGATGGCGCTCGGCCTCAAAAGCGGCAATTTTAGCGTTTTGTTCGGCGGTGCGGGTTTTAACCTGTTGCTCCTGCTCCAGAGTCATAAAGGCTTCTTGTTGCTCGATTTCCAGCTTGCGTTCAAGCGCGTCGCGGTTCTTTTCGCGCACCGCCACTTCCACATCCTGTTCCACTTCATTACGTTCACGACGGCGGCGTTCGGTTTCCTGCGTCAGTTTCGTCAGACCTTCGGCATCAAAGGCGTTGTTTGGGTTGAAATGCTCTTTGGACGTTTGGTTAAAGTTGGTTAATGAGACGCTTTCCAGTTCCAGGCCGTTTTTCGACAAATCTTCCGCAACGGTGTTTTGTACGCCCTGAACGAAGTTTTCACGCGTATCCTGTAGCTCATGCATCGTCATCTGGGCCGCGGTAGCGCGTAAGGCGTCAACGAATTTATCCTCAACCAGCATACGCAGATCTTCCGGCGACAGCGTTCGCTGGCCAAGCGTTTGTGCGGCGGTGGCAATACCTTCAACAGAGGGTTTTACACGTACGAAGAAAGCGACGACCACGTCAACGCGCATACGATCTTTGGTGATCAGGCTGTCGACGGTAGCACGGCTGACTTCAAGTTTTAGGGTATTCATATTGATCGGAATAATTTCGTGAAAGATTGGCATCACAATAGCGCCGCCGCTCATCACCACTTTTTGCCCGCCAAGCCCGGTACGGACAAACGCCTGTTCCGCAGATGCGCGGCGATAAAGGCGAGCAAAAATGATCCCGATAATTAGTAAGACGATAACCGCCACGATGGCGGTAAACATCCATGATGGCAATATGCCAAAAACATCATCCATTATGTAAGTTCCTCTCAATTAAACATAGAAGGTACGCTCAGCCAAATAACGCGTTGCGGAAAGTCGGCAGACAATCAGCACCTTGTCTCCTTTTTTAAATTCTTTTCCCTTTTCGGGTTCCAGCAGTAAATAGTGAATCTGGCCGAACTTATCGGTAAATTTTCCTTCGCAAGGTGTTCCGGCGACGGCGGCGTGGCCGGTAATAATCGCCATGCCGCCGATAAATTCCTCTTCCCGGAGGGCGGAGCTTTCATCTCTGGGTAGCCAGGGCGCGAGGATTTTTCCGCTGTAATGCACGGCAAAGACCGACAGGACAATGCTTAACGGGACCAGCAGCAGATTGCTGAGCGGCGCCTGCCAGAGCATGATCCCGCCATGCTGGATGAGGATACCGAAGAGGCCGAAATAGCCGGCCAATAGACAGAGGACGACCAGGGCGGGAACGCGTCCAATATTCAGATAATGAAGCGCCTGGCCCGCAGGGCCGGATGACAGGGCATCATAATGATCGAGATGGGCGTCGAGCGCGCCTGAAAGAAAGTGGCCAAAAATCAGCGAAATCATCTCCAGCACGCCGATAAAGAAAACGAACGCGATGGCAAACAGATAGGGGCTGTTATACTCCGCAAATAAGGTCATATTTTCTATCCTTGTCGCCGCCTTCAGAAGGGTGTTCGCGTGATAATTTTCATGCTTGTTATTTCATTGCGTTACAATATCATGTGACCCATATCTCCTTAAGTCCGAAAAGCGATTTATCCGTCGTTATCTTTGGTGAATATTGTGATTTTGCGCATTAAATTTGCGCACGTTATGTATAAAACCGCCGTACATATAGGGAAATACTGAAATTAGAAAAAGCATATAGCCTTAACAGAATTCAATAACTGGAGGGTATGCTGATGAACAACAATAACGTCTATTCATTAAATAATTTCGATTTTCTGGCGCGCAGTTTTGCCAGAATGCAGGCGGAGGGGCGTCCTGTTGATATTCAGGCGGTAACCGGCAATATGGACGAGGAGCACCGCGACTGGTTTTGCAAGCGTTACGCGCTTTACTGCCAGCAGGCGACTCAGGCGAAAAGGTTAGAATTAGAACACTAATGCAGGCTCCCTTTACAGGTGCAGGGCATTATTCAGATATTATATGAGCGGGCCGTCAGGCCCGTTCACGTTTTTACTCTTGTGGATCGACTGGCGGGATGGCGGGCGCAGGTTTTACTTCTTCAGGCTTGTCGCGAGCTTCCAGTTCGCTGAGGCGTTGCTCCAGCAGCGCCAGTTTTTCCCGGGTGCGCAGCAAGACCTGAGTCTGGACATCAAACTCTTCGCGGCTCACCAGATCGAGACGCGTCAGCTGAGATTGCAGCGTTTGACGGATTTTTTTCTCGATATCTTCCCCGAACTCGCGAATACCTTTCGGCATTGACTCATGAACCTGGCGTGCGATTTGCTCAATTTTTTTCGGGTCAATCATTGTGGTTTCCCTGAACTGGTAAGTGTTAGCTCTTATTGTAGTGCGATATGTGGACGCCATAAACCAGAATTGTGTGACGTCATACGGAGTAAAGGCGTTGATGAAGGTAATCAATAGCGTTATAGTTAACCCGCTTATTCTCAGGGCGGGGCGAAATTCCCCACCGGCGGTAAATCAGCGATGTTTAACGCATTTCTCATCACGGTGCGCCGTGACGGAACGCGGAGAGCAGGTTGAAAGCCCGCGAGCGCTTTTTGCCATAGCGAAAAGGTCAGCAGATCCGGTGTAATTCCGGGGCCGACGGTTAAAGTCCGGATGGGAGAGGGTAACGATCCAGTCGGGCATGGACCCGCTCACGTTATTTTTTTGCCGCTTGTCGGCACTCCTAAGACTGCCCTGATTCTGGTAACCATAATGTTAATGAGGTTTTTTTACCATGAATCAGACGCTACTTTCCTCTTTTGGTACGCCTTTTGAACGTGTTGAACTTGCACTGGATGCGCTGCGTGAAGGACGCGGTGTGATGGTGCTTGATGATGAAGATCGTGAAAACGAAGGCGATATGATTTTCCCCGCAGAGACGATGACCGTAGAACAGATGGCGTTAACCATTCGTCACGGTAGCGGTATTGTTTGCCTGTGTATTACTGAAGACCGTCGTAAGCAGCTCGACTTACCAATGATGGTGGAAAACAACACCAGCGCCTACGGCACCGGTTTTACCGTGACCATTGAAGCCGCAGAAGGCGTGACCACCGGCGTTTCCGCCGCTGACCGTGTCACTACGGTGCGTGCGGCAATTAAGGATGGCGCAAAACCGTCCGATCTTAACCGTCCGGGGCACGTTTTCCCACTGCGCGCTCAGGCGGGCGGCGTGCTGACGCGCGGCGGTCATACGGAGGCGACCATCGATCTGATGACGCTGGCCGGTTTTAAACCTGCAGGTGTACTGTGCGAGTTGACTAACGACGATGGGACGATGGCGCGCGCGCCGGAGTGTATCGCGTTTGCAGGCCAGCATAATATGGCGGTAGTCACGATTGAAGATCTGGTGGCTTACCGCCAGGCGCATGAGCGCAAAGCCAGCTGATCGAACGGATCATGGTTGAAAAAAGCCGATGAGATGTCATCGGCTTTTTTGTATTCCTTCGGTGCCATATTGTTCAGTTTCAAAGAACGACGAATAAGCTGAATGGTAAAATTATTGTGAGAAAAGCAGAGGCCTGAATGCAGACCTCTGCTTTGGTTTATCTATTCAGGTTATTTGCCTCTGGCCAGTTTCAATGCCCAGGCGCCGCTCATCACCAGCAGCAGAATCAGGCACAACCCAAAGGCCAACATACATGCCTGCGCCATGTTCATAAAGTGCCAGGGCGGAAGCAGATACCAGCCTTCGGACTGCTGGTAGAGATCGACAAACCACTGCTGTACGCTACTGAGCGTTACGCCATCAGGGACGATAGGCGCGTCATAACCGCAGTCTCCGGTAGGTTTAAACCACTCCGGTGCCCATTCCGCCAACGGTAAGTTGAAAGGAAAGGTCGGGTCAGTCGAACATCCTTGCACGCCAAAAAGTGAATCGGGGTCCGCATTATGTACCGCATGATGGATACCATTAAGCTTAATAGAAAACTTAATGCCCATAATGCTGCCATAAAACGCCGCGATGCAGCCAATCAGCTTCAGCACGATATTTTTGGGATTTATCGCCGCAATCACCCCGCCAATTACCATCACAAACATCGCGTAACGAATGTAAACACACTGTTCGCACGGCGCCATGTAGAGATAGATTTGGAAGAACGAGTGCGCCAGGATAATTAACCCTCCCATCGCGATGGCCATTAACAGCCACAGAAAGCGCTGTTCCTGCCATCTCACCAGCGTATCCACTGGTCTTGCGCGTAGGTCTCGCCATAATCCCTTAATAAAATCCATAATCGTTTCCCTGCTTATTTTTTAGTGGCCAGTTCCCGAACGAGTTCAGCCATAGAATCGATGGATTTGATGTTTTTGGTATAGATAAGGTACTTGCCGTTGACGACGTAAGCCGGAACACCCTGAATTTTGGCAACGTCATAGGCGGCTTTCCATTTTTCCAGCGTCTCCTGAACGGCAGGATCTTTCAGCGCCGCTTCAAAATCAGCCTGGCTCATGCCTGCGGCGTCCAGCCCGGTTTTAATAAATGCCGCCGGATCTTTCCCATCTGACCAGCGCTCTTTCTTATCATGGTAAGCCGTATACCAGGCGAACTTCGCTTTTTTGAATTGTGATTTAGCATCAAATAACGAAATCCCGGCAGCTTTATCTTTGGCGATCAGGACTGCAAATACTTCGCTGGCCTGTTTGCCATATTCGCCTTTTGTTTCCAGGTGGAACGGAGTGAACGTAACGAGATCGGCTACTTTATCAGAAACCGGACCTGTTACGGCTTTGTCATATTTGTAGCAGAAAGGGCAGGCGTAGCTAAATACCTTAATCAGCGTTTTATCCGCATTAGGAATCGGTTTCTCCAGAACCATATAATCTGTGCCCTCGGTAAAAGCCGATGCCGCAAAAGGAGTGACCAATGCCGCGGTTAATACTACGCTTTTAAATAAAGAGGTAATCCATTTAGATGACATATTAATTCCTTCCCGTGATTTATTTAAACATTTGCGTTGGATGAACCAGTAACGCACGATAGTGCGTCTGGTTGGGCTTATCCGACAGCACATCAATTTCAACTTTCACTTCTTTCGTTTTATAGTCAATCTCATTCAGTTTGCCGACTGTGGGTTTACCAACGTCGAACAGGTTAATAGAACCGCCAAAGCCGAACATGGTGTCGCGGTCTTTTTGATATTCAACAACCGAGGTAATAGGACTATAGAAATCATATCCACGTTCTTTACCGTATTCCCAAACTTGTTGTACGGTGCCTTTCTTCTCATCGATCTTATATTCGACAAAACGGGAATATTTCATGGTCGGTAGAGCCGGTTGCTCCAGGCCGCGACCATCGCCGTTATCAAAGACCGTTAACGTGCCTTTGCTGGAAAGCCATGCCGTATGTTGGGTATAGGTGAAATCGAAATCGGTGTCCTTACACTTGCCGTTTTCGTCACAGGTCAACGGCTTACCATGATCGTCTACCGGTTTCAGCAATTTACTGGCTAGCTGCTTATTCCAGCCTTTAGACGGTGCCAGTATCCATTTCACCTGCTTATCGCGACCAATTTTTACAATACCCTGATGGCGGGAAGAAAGGATGATGGAGTCGTCTTTCGCGTCATAAGCGATAGAGTTGACGTGCGCCCAGTTACGACCGGCACCAACGCCAAGTGCATCGCCATACGGCGTATCCGGTTCAAGTTTCGCCTGCTGTCCGGCATGGGCCAGATCGACGTTCACGCATACTGCGCCCGCATCCAGCGCGCCGAGCAGCGCATCACGCATAGGGTCGAGGATTTTGGTTAAATCCCAAACGTCTACTACGCGGCCAGACTTATCGACCTCAATGATTTGGTCACGAATAGTATGAACATGTATGCCGTCTTCTTTGCGGTAATCGCGTTTGCCGACGCGCAGCAGTACGGTGCCGTTCACGGTTTCGATGGATTCATGAGACGCATCCAGGAACCCGCGCGGCAGTTTATGATCGGCAAGAATTTGCCCCATCATGTCAAACTCGTACCAGTGTTGGCCCTGCACCGCGGTAAAGGTGCCGCGAGGCGTTTCACGAATACCCATCAGATAGCCGCGTTTGTTGATATTCATATCGTGGCCGTCGTAGAAGGTATCTTGATCCAGCCACCAGCGGTATTCACCCTGGGTGTCGACCACAAACGTATAAGGGGCGATATCGAAAGGCAAAGCACCGCCCGCCGGACCGGCATCAAGAATGCCCGCATTTTTATCTTTTTCGCCGTGCCAGTGAAATTCAGCGCCCTGCGGCGTAAAGGTATGGGTATTTACCAGATAAAGACGATCTTCAAATCCTGGCGCGACTTTAATAACTTTCGTTTGCTGGAGATCTGAAATAGAACGGTTATCCATATAATGGTTGACAATGGCGGACGTCTGCACCACATAGTCATCCTTCATGGCTTTGCCGTTTTCTTTATATTCTACCGTGACGTTGTTGGCAAATTTCTGATAAAGGCCAAAAATAGGAATACCGTCATAGGTTTCTAAAGACTCTTTCCCAACGGTATAAGTAACGGGAACGCCTTTTTCCCCTTTGCCATGTACAGTAACTTTAACGTCTGAAATAACATGGCTATCTAATTCCACCAGTGCGGTGAGAGGGGCATTACCGTAAGGATCGACAACGACTGCGCCTAATTTCCCTGCGGGCTGCGCCGGTTGAAAACCTGCGGCAAACGTACTGGCTGCGGTGAGTCCGCATGTCAGTGCGACGGCGCCGGCAAGTATTGTTTTCCGGTATTGGTCAAACATGGATATATCTCCTTATATACAACTTCTAAATATAATACTTCTGAATATACTATGTTTTTATGAATAATAAATGAGGTAAATGATTGGTCTTTAAATATAAGTCATGATGCTGTTACTTATTTTAAAGTATATTCTGTATCAATATTTTTTAATTGCCTGAGTGAGTCGATAGTAGGAGTGTGATATTTTAAGAACAATATAAATTAGTACGAAGTGTGATCTTATCGACATTGTTTTCTGCTTAATACCTCTTTCATTATTGTGTTTCACCACTGATTTATATGATCAAAATCATTTATTTGTTCCACAAATATGCCAGTATATGAATACGTCAAAATAAGGGTATGTAAAATTTTAACGTTAAATGTTTAGTGATGTTAAATTTTAAGGGTAAAAAGGATGTTTATTGCCTGGTATTGGATAATATTAATCGTTCTGGTGGTAGTAGGGTATATTTGCCATATGAAGCGTTATTGCAGAGCGTTTCGGCAGGACAGAGATGCATTACTTGAAGCGCGAACGAAACGTTTTCGCCAGACGAGCGAAGGCGACAGCGTGATGAATGAGCAGAAATAGCGCATATCCTTGACGGGAAGCCGGATGTTGCCTGGCTAAAGGCCTGCATCCGGCGCGACGTTTCTCTTAACCGATACCTATAGTCTGCAAAATGACGAGACTGAGCCCCATGATGGACATACCGCAAAGCACGCCATAGCTGGGGTTATTGTTAGGATCGATCTCTTTTGCCAGCGGCATCAGTTCATCGACGGAGAGCGCCACCATAATACCGGCGACTGCCGCCATGATAGCCGCCATAACGATTGGCGAAACCAGACTGCCCAAAATCAGCCACGCCAGCACGCCGCCAAGAATTTCCGCCATGCCGGAGATACCGGCCCAAAAAATCGCGGTACGTTTTGAGCCCGTCGCGGCATAAACCGGACCGGCAACCGCCAGACCTTCAGGAATATTGTGCAACGCCACCGCCAGTGCGATGCCGAAACCCAGTTCAAGATTGCTGCTGGCAGTGACAAAGGTGGCGATCCCTTCCGGAAAGTTATGCAGGCTAATGCCGAGCGTCAATAAAATCGCAGTGCGTTTTATCGAGCCGGGAAGCGGCTGCTGCCTCTTTTGCACCAGATCCTGCGGATGAGCGTGAGGAAGCAGGCGGTCCAGCCCGAAGTAGCCCAACAGGCCGATAATAAACATTCCGTAGCCCAGTACAGGCGACATCCCCTCGGTATCAAGCGCGGCGGGCAGCATCTCCATCAGCGAGATAAGCAGCATGATCCCTGCGGCGAAGCCCAGCGAAAAAGCCAGCACGCGGTTAGACGGTTTTTGGCCGAGAACGCCAAGAAACGCGCCAATAAAGGTGGCGGCGCCCGCCAGTAAGGTCAGAATAAGTGGTACTGACATCCATTACTCCTTATCAATTTGCCGTCCGAACCTGACCTTCAAAATAACTGATGATCTTCATCATAGTTATCTGAGTTCTTCCTCTGTGAAGAAAGCGTATGGTGATGTTAACAAAATGTCTTTCCTGTAAGGATAACATCATGTCTTTAACGTGTATGCCAGCATTGTTTTTGGGGCATGGCAGCCCGATGAACGTGCTGGACGATAACGATTATACCCGCGCCTGGCGGCGATTGGGGGAAGCCCTACCGCGACCACAGGCGATAGTGGTGGTGTCGGCGCACTGGTATACCCGTGGGACGGGCGTTACAGCGATGGAAAGGCCGCAAACTCTCCATGATTTTGGCGGTTTTCCGCAGGCGCTGTATGACACGCATTATCCGGCCCCGGGATCGCCTGCGCTGGCGCAGCGTCTGGTTGAACTGTTGGCTCCTGTTCCCGTCGCGCTCGATAAAGAGGCGTGGGGATTTGATCACGGCTCCTGGGGCGTATTGATCAAGATGTACCCGAATGCGGATATCCCGATGGTGCAGCTTAGTGTTGATAGTACCAAACCGGCGGCATGGCATTTTGAGGTGGGTCGTAAGCTGGCGACGCTGCGTGACGAAGGCGTGATGCTGGTGGCCAGCGGGAATGTGGTTCATAACCTGCGGACTGTGCGTTGGCACGGTGACAATAAACCGTATCCCTGGGCGGCGTCATTTAATGACTTTGTGAAAGCCAATCTGACGTGGCAGGGGCCGGTAGAACAGCACCCGCTGGTGAATTATCTGCAACATGAAGGGGGGGCCTTATCGAACCCGACGCCGGAGCACTTTTTGCCTTTGCTGTATGTACTTGGCGCCTGGGACGGCAAGGAACCTATCACCATCCCGGTCGACGGTATTGAGATGGGCAGTATAAGTATGTTGTCGGTGCAGGTGGGGTAGGCCGGATAAGGCGCTGAATGATTGCCCGATGGCGCGACGCGCATCGGGCTTACAGGAAAATCTATCCTTCGACAAAAATATGCGGATAGAAGCGGGAGAGATCCTGGGTGATCAGCGCCCGATCTTCACGGATACCAATTCCGGCGGGTTGATCGTTAATCAGCCAGCTACCAATCAGGGTGTAACTGTCGCCGAATTTTGGCAGCGGATAGAACTGTTGCACGATCATACCCTCTTCGCCATACGGGCCTTCCACGGATTCGATCGTTTTACCGTTCTCAATAATCGATACGTTCGCCCCTTCGCGGGAGAAGATCGGTTTCACGACATATTTATCCATTTGTGGATGTTCGTCTTCGGCGAAATACGCAGGCAACAGATTCGGATGGTCCGGGAACATCTCCCACAACAGCGGCAATAACGCTTTATTGGAGATAATGCTTTTCCAGGCCGGTTCCAGCCAGCGCACGCCGGCATCTTCCAGCTTGGTGGAAAACATCTCGCGCAGCATAAATTCCCACGGATAGAGCTTGAACAGGTTCGCAATGACCTGATCCTGCAGATCCGTAAATTGGCCTTTTTCCCCCAGACCAATATCGTCGATATAGAGAAATTCGGTGGCGATTTCCGCTTCGGCCGCGCAGTCCTGTAAATACTGAATGGTGCCGCGATCCTCAACCGTATCGCGACAGCAGGTGAGATGCAGCAACTGAAAACCGTACTGTTCGCGAAGTTCAGCAAAGCGTTCAATCAGCTTTTCCTGCAGGCTATTAAACTGATCGCTGCCTTCCGGCAGATTGCCCGCGTTGATCTGATCTTCCAGCCAAATCCACTGGAAAAACGCCGCTTCATACAGCGACGTTGGCGTGTCGGCATTATTTTCGAGCAGCTTAGGCTCGCCGATGCCGTCCCAGGCCAGATCGAGGCGGGAATAGAGCGACGGTTGTTGCGTTTGCCAGGACTGACGAACAAAACCCCAGGTATGTTTTGGAATACGAAACTTCGTCATCAGCTCATCGCTGGCGATGACGCGTTCTACTACCTTGAGGCACATCTGGTGCAACTCGGCGGTAACGTCTTCCAGTTTTTCCACCTGGGCGAGCGTTAACTTGTAATAAGCGTCTTCACACCAGTACGGTTCACCATACATAGTGTGAAAATTAAACCCGTATTCAGTCGCTTTATCGCGCCAGTCCGGGCGCTCGGTAATACTGACTCTTTCCATGCGTATCAGCCGCCCATCGAACGTGTTGAAGTACCGGCAGCGCTACGCTGCATGGTGCTCTGTTTGGCGACGGATTCGCCAAAACCGCCGCGGGTAACGGTTGTTGTGGTGGCCGGTTTCGGCGCCATCGCGGTTTTCGGTACGGTCATTGTCCGGCCCGGTTGCGCCGCGCCGTAGTTTTTACCTGCCGCATCGGTATATTTGCCGTATGCAGGGCTGGCCGGGTTTTTCGAGCTAAACAGCGGCTGTTGCGCAAAGCCTGCGCCGCCGCCCATCAGACGCCCCATCATGTAACCTGCCATAAGCGGCATCCAGAAACTGCCGCTGGATTGTTGGGCCTGCGCCTGATTTTCCGGCGCCATGCCAGCCTGTGCGGGCGCTTGCTGGCACTGGCCTTCGCCAAACTCAGCGACGCAATCTTCGCGTGTAGCGTACTTAGGCGCAGTACGTTCGGCCTCTTTCAGCGCATTGTTATACGCGGTTGTACACTCCGCGCTTTTGCCCGGATTCGCCGCTGAACAGTCATCAGCGTTTTGATACAGCGATACGGTTTCATCGCTTTTTTCACAGCCAGCCAGCATAAAAACAGCCGTAACCGCCAGGGCGACCGGCGTTAAATGCCGCGCGCTCCAGCTTTTGCGAAATGATGCGTGATGGATGGATTTTGTCCGTTTCATATTTGTCTTCCAGGACCCAGTGGTAAATACAACATGCCTTCAGAATAGAGGATGACTGGTCGAAATTGAAGCGAGAAAAGGCGAGAATGCGGCGGAATAGCAGGATCTTTACGTTGTCTTACGTTCAGGCGCGGCTTCATGACAGGTAGCGCCGCGCTTACCAGACCTACAAGGGCACAGGTCTGATAAGCGCAGCGCCAGCGAATAACTTATCAATGCCGGAATGGATTGCCGTTATTGCTGTTAGCGCGAGCGGCGGTCGGCTGTACTGCCGGCGCGGCGCTATGGGCATTATAACCGTCTGCGGCAGCATCCTGCTCTGGCGTTTCCGGCGCTACGCTTTCCGGCGACGTCGGGATAGGTTTACCCAACGTACTGTTAAGCGCGAGCAGATCCTGCTCGTTCAGCGTACCGAGCGCATATTTGATATTTAACTGATTAATCAAATAGGTATAACGCGCGTTGGCCAGTTGCTGCTTGGCATCATACAGAGTGGTGGTGGCATCCAGTACGTCAACAATGGTACGTGTACCGACCGAGTAACCGGCTTCCATTGCATCCAAAGAACTTTGCGCGGAAACGACTGCCTGTTTATACGCGTTGATGCTGCTGATGGAGGCGTTAATATTGTTAAAGGAAGAACGTACGGTCTGCACCACGCTACGGTGCGCGCTTTCCAGCTGTTCGCTTGCGCCGACGAAGTTATACTGCGCCTGTTTTACCTGCGAGTTAACCATCCCGCCTTGATACAGCGGCAGGGAGAAGTTCAGGCCGATTTTATTCTGCCCCATGTTGCTATCGTCGTACTGGGCGGAGTTGGTTTTAGAACCGCTATAAGAGGTATCAGAAATGCCGGTTGAGGCCGTTAAATTCAGCGTCGGCAGATGGCCATCCTGCGCCTGACGGATTTGCTCGCGCGCCAGATCCTGACTTAAACGCGCCTGCAACAGCGACAGGTTACGGTTTTCCGCTTCCTTCAGCAGCGCATTAACAGCTTTGGGTTTGTCGGTTTTAAAATGCTCGACGTTAAGCGACGCCAGCTCCGGGTAATAATTGCCGGTTACCTGGCGCAGCTCTTCTACCGCGTTATCCAGGTTGTTGCGGGCGGTCACTTCATTCGCCAGTACGGTATCATATTGCGCACGGGCGTTTTGCACGTCGGTAATGGCGACCAGACCCACGTTAAAACGTTGCGTCGTTTGATCTAACTGACGGTAGATAGCCTCTTTTTGCGCCTGGGTATAGGAAAGCACATCAATAGCGTTCAATACCTTAAAATACGCGTTCGCGGTATTGAGGATCAGCGTCTGCTGATCGGTCTGATAGGTGACATCCTGAATGCCTGCTGCTTTTTCTTGCAGGGTGAGCCCACGCCATTTCGACATATCAAATAGCGTCTGCGTTAATTGCAGAGAAGCGCTGGTTTCATTGGAGTTGATACCGTTCGCATCGCGATAACCGTTGCTGTAGGTGTAGTCGGCACCTAAACCCAGTTGCGGCAGTAAAGGACTACGCGCTTCGTTAATTTTTTCGAATGCAGCATCGCGATCGGCAGCGGATTTACGCAATTCCGGGTTGCTCAGGCGTGCTTGCTGATAAACTTGCATCAGGTTCTCTGCCTGGCTTAGTGTGCTGAACCCCGACAGGCTCAGGCCGATAAGGATGGGGAGCAATTTCTTCATTTGCATTCCTTGTTGTGAAGCAGTATTTAGCGCTGATCAATTTGTAAAAATAATTGCTGATTCTAGCAGAATCCGCCACTGCAAAAAGTTGGCGTTACGTGCCATACGAGCCTTAATTGGCACCAATTTACCACAAGGGTGATAAAACAGCAGTCAACCACCCTTGAAATTCATCATTTAATCATTATTGCTAGCAGGGCAGCACAATGCGTAAATCAGACAACTTGCCAGTTACTTTCACCAAAAGCGATGTAGAAATTATTGCACGGGAAACGCGCTATCGCGGTTTTTTTTCATTGGATGTGTATCGATTCCGCCATCGTTTATTCAACGGAGAAATGAGTGGCGAGGTAAAGCGCGAAATTTTTGAGCGCGGGCACGCCGCCGTCTTGCTACCCTTTGACCCTGAACGCGACGAGGTGGTGCTGGTCGAACAGATTCGTATTGCCGCGTATGACACAAGCGTTACGCCGTGGCTGCTGGAGATGGTCGCCGGCATGATAGAAGAAGGCGAAACCATTGAGGCGGTCGCCCGGCGGGAGGCGATGGAAGAAGCGGGGCTGACCGTGGGCCGCACCCGACCGGTCATCAGTTACCTGGCGAGTCCAGGAGGAACCAGCGAGCGCTCATCTATTCTGGTGGGTGAAGTGGACGCCACGACCGCGGCAGGTATTCATGGTCTGGCGGATGAAAACGAAGATATTCGGGTTCATGTGGTAAGCCGGGAACAGGCATACCAGTGGGTAGAAGAGGGGAAAATCGACAACGCAGCCGCAGTCATCGCTTTGCAATGGCTTCAGTTGCATCATCAAGAGTTAAAAAACGAGTGGAAAAAATGAAGCGTTATACACCTGACTTCCCAGAAATGATGCGTTTGTGCGAAACCAATTTTTCGCAATTGCGCCGCCTGCTGCCGCGCAATGACGCCCCCGGTGAAACGGTGAGCTATCAGGTGGGCAACGTACAATATCGGTTAACGATTGTGGAATCGACCCGATACACTACGCTTGTAACGATCGAGCAAACGGCGCCAGCCATCACCTACTGGAGCCTGCCGTCGCTGACGGTGCGCCTCTACCATGATGCGATGGTGGCTGAAGTGTGTTCAAGCCAGCAGATCTTTCGCTTCAAAGCGCGGTATGATTATCCAAATAAAAAGTTGCATCAACGCGACGAAAAGCATCAAATTAATCAGTTTCTGGCCGACTGGCTACGATTCTGTTTAGCACATGGAGCGATGGCGATTCCGGTTTATTAGCGTCGTGAAACCTAAGGACACCATTTGGAAAGCCTGTTAACCCTACCTCTGGCTGGTGAGGCCCGAGTCAGGATTTTACAAATTACAGATACTCACCTGTTTGCCGAAAAGCATGAAACGCTGTTAGGCGTCAATACCTGGGAAAGTTACCAGGCCGTGCTGGAGGCTATTCGGGCGCAACAGTATGAATATGATCTGATCGTGGCGACCGGCGATCTGGCGCAGGATCAATCCGCTGCGGCTTATCAGCATTTTGCTGAGGGTATCGCAAGCTTTCGCGCGCCTTGCGTTTGGCTACCGGGCAATCATGATTTTCAGCCGGCAATGTACAGCGCGCTGCAAGAGGCGGGGATTTCCCCGGCTAAACGCGTGTTAATCGGTGAACAATGGCAGATTTTGTTGCTGGATAGCCAGGTGTTTGGCGTCCCGCATGGCGAACTGAGCGAGTTCCAACTGGAATGGCTTGAGCGTAAGCTCGCCGATGCGCCAGAGAGACAGACATTGCTCCTTTTGCACCACCATCCGTTGCCGGCAGGGTGCAGTTGGTTGGATCAGCACAGCTTGCGTAATGCCGGTGAGCTGGATAGCGTGCTGGCGAATTTCCCGCGTGTAAAATATCTGTTATGCGGACATATTCACCAGGAGCTGGATCTTGACTGGAACGGTCGCCGTCTGCTGGCGTCGCCGTCAACCTGCGTACAGTTCAAACCGCACTGCGCGAACTTTACGCTGGATACTATCGCGCCGGGCTGGCGTACGCTGGAGCTCCGGGCGAACGGCGTCCTGGAGACGGAAGTGCATCGCCTGCAGGATACCCGGTTCCGACCCGATACCGCTTCGGAAGGATACTGATGTCTACGCTTCTCTATTTGCACGGATTCAACAGTTCCCCTCGCTCGGCAAAAGCGTGCCAGCTAAAAAACTGGCTGGCGGAGCGTCATCCGCATGTTGAGATGATCGTCCCTCAACTACCGCCGTATCCTGCCGATGCGGCGGAGTTGCTGGAATCTCTCGTGCTTGAGCATGGCGGTGCGCCATTAGGGCTGGTAGGATCGTCGCTGGGTGGTTATTACGCCACCTGGCTGTCGCAATGTTTTATGCTGCCGGCTGTGGTGGTGAATCCCGCCGTACGGCCCTTTGAATTACTGACCGACTATCTCGGTCAGAACGAGAACCCCTACACCGGGCAGCAATATGTGCTAGAGTCTCGCCATATTTATGATCTTAAAGTCATGCAGATTGACCCGCTGGAAGCGCCGGACCTGATCTGGCTACTGCAACAGACGGGCGATGAAGTGCTGGATTACCGCCAGGCGGTGGCATATTACGCCTCCTGCCGTCAGACAGTGACCGAGGGGGGTAATCACGCATTCACGGGCTTCGAAGATTATTTCAACCAGATTGTCGATTTTCTTGGACTGCACAGTTGCTGACAATCAATTCGAATTGCTAATTAAACCATGACGCAAACTTATAACGCTGATGCCATTGAGGTACTCACTGGGCTTGAGCCGGTACGCCGCCGCCCGGGGATGTACACCGATACGACCCGCCCCAACCATTTGGGTCAGGAAGTGATTGATAATAGTGTGGATGAAGCACTGGCAGGTCACGCCAAACGCGTGGATGTCATTTTACATGCCGATCAATCGCTGGAAGTGATTGATGACGGACGCGGGATGCCGGTGGATATCCATCCGGAAGAGGGGGTTCCGGCGGTAGAACTGATCCTCTGTCGGCTTCATGCCGGCGGTAAATTCTCCAATAAGAACTATCAGTTCTCTGGTGGTCTGCATGGGGTGGGGATTTCGGTAGTAAATGCCCTGTCAAAGCGCGTGGAAGTGACCGTGCGCCGCGACGGTCAGGTCTATAACATCGCGTTTGAAAACGGCGAAAAAGTGCAGGATTTGCAGGTTGTCGGCACCTGCGGTAAACGTAATACTGGCACCAGCGTCCATTTCTGGCCGGACGAAAGTTTCTTCGACAGCCCGCGTTTTTCTGTCTCTCGCTTAATGCACGTTCTGAAAGCAAAAGCGGTGCTGTGTCCCGGCGTGGAAATCACTTTTAAAGATGAAGTGAATAACAGCGAGCAGCGCTGGTGCTACCAGGATGGTCTGAACGACTATCTGGGCGAAGCGGTAAACGGCCTGCCGACGCTGCCGGAAAAGCCGTTTATCGGTAATTTTAACGGTGAAACGGAAGCTGTTGACTGGGCGCTATTGTGGCTGCCGGAAGGCGGCGAATTACTGACGGAAAGCTACGTCAACCTGATCCCGACCATGCAGGGGGGGACGCACGTCAACGGTCTGCGCCAGGGCCTGCTCGACGCGATGCGCGAATTTTGCGAATACCGCAATATTCTGCCGCGCGGCGTCAAACTGTCGGCGGAAGATATCTGGGATCGCTGCGCTTATGTGCTCTCCGTGAAAATGCAGGACCCGCAATTTGCCGGGCAGACCAAAGAGCGTCTGTCGTCGCGTCAATGTGCGGCATTTGTTTCCGGCGTGGTGAAAGATGCCTTCAGCCTGTGGCTGAACCAGAACGTGCAGGCGGCGGAACAACTGGCAGAGATGGCGATTGCCAGCGCGCAGCGGCGACTGCGCGCCGCAAAAAAAGTGGTACGCAAAAAGCTCACCAGCGGTCCGGCGTTGCCGGGGAAACTGGCGGACTGTACCGCGCAGGATCTTAATCGAACCGAGCTGTTCCTTGTGGAAGGGGATTCGGCAGGCGGTTCCGCCAAGCAGGCGCGCGATCGCGAATATCAGGCGATCATGCCGCTCAAAGGTAAGATCCTTAACACCTGGGAAGTCTCTTCCGATGAAGTGCTTGCCTCGCAAGAGGTGCATGATATTTCCGTGGCGATCGGTATCGATCCGGACAGCGACGATCTGAGTCAGCTGCGCTACGGCAAGATCTGTATCCTGGCGGATGCGGACTCCGATGGTTTGCATATCGCTACGCTGCTTTGCGCGCTGTTTGTCAGACATTTCCGCGCGCTGGTGAAGAATGGTCATGTCTACGTCGCGCTACCGCCGCTGTACCGTATCGATTTGGGTAAAGAGGTCTATTACGCGCTGACGGAAGAAGAGAAGGCAGGCGTACTGGAACAACTGAAGCGTAAGAAAGGCAAGCCGAACGTACAGCGTTTCAAAGGCCTGGGTGAAATGAACCCGATGCAGTTACGCGAAACCACGCTTGATCCAAATACTCGCCGCCTGGTGCAGCTCACCATTAGCGATGAAGACGATCAGCGTACTAACGCGATGATGGATATGCTGCTGGCGAAGAAACGTTCTGAAGATCGACGCAACTGGCTACAGGAAAAAGGCGATCTCGCGGATCTCGACGTGTAACGGTTGTTGCACGCTTTATCCGGTCTGCGCGCCGCAGGCCGGATAAGCGAATTCGACATGACGCCGCAGCCTGATGGCGACACTTGCGCATCGCATCAGGGCGACGTCAGACGAGGGTAATAACTTAAACGCCGGATTCCAGAATACGAATATTCATTTCCAGCACATCGTCTTTTACCGCGTCGCTATAGGCTTTCATATGCGGGGTTTGCAGATGCGCCTCAAGGTGCGCAACGCTTTCCCACTGTTCAATCATCACGATCGAGTCAGGCGCCAGAGTCTGAAAACTCACGCCCGCGGCATGATCCACCATCGGCGCGTAACCGTGGCACCCCTCTTCTTTAAGAACGGTTGGAATAATTTTCGCAAACTGGTCGAGGACGGCCTGACGGTGATGTTGGCCCGGACGCGTGCGAATTTCGGCAATGACGGTAAGCATGGTTAACTCCTTCTAATTCCAGGATGACCAGTTAAGCAAAAATTTCGCTCAGATGCTTGCGATATTCTGCGGTATAGCGCGGAACATCCGGCATTTTAATCACGTCGTTGGCAATAAACGTTGGCAGCGCGTCCATGCCCAGGAACTGGTTGGCTTTATGGAATGGCAGATAGACGCCATCTACGCCTACGCCGTGGAAAAATTGATCTTTTTCGGTAAATGCTTCCATCGGCGCGTTCCACGTCAGTGACAGCATATATTTTTTCCCCTGCACCAGACCGCCGGAACCGTACTTTTTAGCGGCATCGGAACGCGTGCGGCCATCGCTGGCATAGAGCGTACCGTGACCTTCGGTAAAGACATCATCCATATATTTTTTTACTGTCCATGGCGCGCCCATCCACCAGCCTGGCATCTGCCAAATCACCACGTCAGCCCAGACGAAATTCTGCACCTCTTCTTTAATGTCATAGTCGCTGTCGGCGCGGACGATCTTAACCTGATGACCCAGATCGCGCAGCAGCCCATCGGCAACTTCGGTCAGGGTGTCATTCAACTGGCCGTTGGAGTGCGCGAATTTTTTCGCCCCGTTGATAATCAGGATGTTACTCATTTTGTGTCCTCAAGAAATGCGTTTGCTGCTGATTCTACGCTGACGGGCGGTGCGGTGAAATTAGCAAAATGTGCAAAGTCTTTTGCGTTTTTGGCAAAAATCTCTGCTACCAGCGTACTACGGCCTCAAATCCACCTTCCGCGGCGTTGCCAAACGACACCGTCATGCCGTGCAGCGTAGCGATGCGGCGGACGATTGATAATCCCAGACCGCTGCCGGTCACACTTTGGCCTGGCGGGCGGTAAAAACGCTCGCCGATATGCGTCAGAATCTCTGGCGCTACGCCGGGGCCATTATCTCTGACGGTGAAGCTGCGGGCATGTAAGGTAACGTCGACGACGCTGCCCTGCGGACTGTAGCGAATCGCATTATCCAGCAGGTTACGCACTAACAGGCTTAAGAGTAGCGGCTGGCCGGTACGTATGACGTCATGGGCGTTAAGCTGTAAACGCACGTCGATATTCGCCTGCTGCGCCGGATGATAAATATCCATTACCGCGGACTGCAGCAGCTCTTCCAGCGAAATCTCCGCTACATCCTGCAAATTATTGAGCGAGTCGAGACGTGATAACGTCAGTAGCTGATCGACCAGCCGCGTGGCGCGATCGATCCCCGCATGGAGCTGGGTCAGCGCTTTATCACGCGATAGCGGATCGTCGCCCGAGAGCTGCGCCACCTCGGTTTGTACTTTCAGCGCGGCCAGCGGGCTGCGCAATTCATGGGCGGCGTCGGAGGTAAATCGCCGTTCGCGCACCATCATGGAGTGGATGCGGCTAAAAAGCTGATTAAGCGCTTCGACCAGTGGGCGAACCTCGCTCGGTACGCCTTTGGCGTCGAGCGGCGTTTCCGATTCCGGCGACCGGAAGCGTAGCGCCTGCGCCAGTTTTTTCAACGGTCTGAGCTCGCGGTGAAGCAGGAGCAATAAAATCAGCAGCATGAAGGGAAGGGCGATCAGCCACGGCGTTAATTGCGCCGCTACGATCGCCAGCGCCATATCTTCGCGGTAATCCCACTCCTGACCGACGACGATACGATACTTGCCGTCCGCCGAGTTCAACCACAAAAAACGCCAGAGGTCGTTGTCATCCTTCAGATAGCCATTGTCGAAACCTTCCCGGCGATAGCGATACGGAATATCCTGGCCGTTGTCGCCATCATGCAGCAACATTTTGCCGTCAGCGGAAAAGATGGCGAACGCCAGCGCATCGTCATCGATATGCCCATGTTTTAATTTCTTTGGCGTATGCGCCATGCGCTGCGGGGCGTTGATCTCGTTAAGATCGAGGGTGCTAAGCCGTCTGGCGAACAACATCAATTGTGTGTCAAACAGCTCGTCGACATTATCCGTCGTCTTTCTCCAGGCCACAAAACTGGAGATTGCCCAGGTGATGGAGACCAGAATCAGGAAAATAAGCGTCAGCCTGACGCGCAGGCTGAGACGTTGCGTCAATTTCATGCGTCACCCAGGGTGTAGCCGATGCCGTGTACGGTGCGAATAAATTCGCTGCCGAGCTTGCGGCGTAAATGATGAACATGGACTTCCACTGCATTGCTGGACACGTCGTCATCCCAGTTATACAGCTTCTCTTCAATAAGCTTGCGCGGCAGCACGCGACCTTTGTTGCGCAGTAAGAGTTCCAGCAACGCGAACTCTTTTGGTTTTAAGGCCAGCGGTTCGCCGGCAAGCGTCGCGACGAGATTGCCTGGATTGAGCGTCACCTGGCCGTGGCGCAATTCGCTACTGGCCTGACCGCTGGCGCGGCGTACCAGCGCCTCCAGACGGGCGGCGACCTCAATGAGCGCGAAAGGTTTACATAAATAGTCATCGGCGCCCAGACGTAGCCCCTCGACGCGCTCTGCTAACGCGTCGCGCGCCGTCAGGATCAGTACCGGTTCCTGTTTACCCTTTTCGCGCCATTCGCGCAAAATATCCCGTCCGTCCATGCCTGGCAGCGTCAAATCTAAAATAACCGCATCATAAGGCGCGCTGTAAAGCGCCTCTTTGCCCGGACGTCCCTCGGTAAACCAGTCGACGCTGAAACCCATTTTACTCAGGCCCGCTTTTATGCCATCGCCAATAAGTGTGTCATCTTCTACCAGTAAAATTCGCATCTGTTCTTCCTTGCGGTAACTCGCGTTGCCGTCAGTTAACCTTGTCGCCGCAGGCGATGTACAGAAAAAAAGATTCTTTTTTTGCCTTAAGAAGTTGTTAAGGATTACCTTATTAAATGGATCTGAAACGACATGAAAGGGAAAAGTAATCATGAAAAAATTAGCTGCAATCGTTGCCGTTATGGCACTGTGTTCTACCCCGGTTCTGGCGGCTCAGCAGGGCGGTTTCTCCGGCCCGTCGGCGACGCAAACGCAAGGCGGCGGATTTGTCGGCCCGAACGGCAGCAGCACGACGGTAGAGAGCGCTAAATCGCTGCGTGACGATGCGTGGGTAACGCTGCGCGGGAATATCGTCGAGCGCATTTCCGACGACCTGTATGTGTTTAAAGATGCGACCGGTACTATCAATGTGGATATTGACCACAAGCGTTGGAACGGCCTGACCGTAACCCCGCAGGATACCGTTGAAATTCAGGGCGAAGTGGATAAAGACTGGAACTCTGTCGAAATCGACGTAAAACAGATTCGTAAAGTGAATCCGTAATCCCACATTGCGCAAGATCGGTCAGGATTCACAGCCGCCCGGTGGGCAGAATAGGCCACAAGGAGGCAGTGATGAATGACCTGATCAGCGCGGCTTATTCCGAACGTCTGCGGCGCGTTTGCGACCACATTGAGCGTCATCTGGATGAGCCTCTGTCGCTTGAGGCGTTAAGCCGGATGGCGCACAGCTCGCCGTTTCATTTTCACCGGCAGTTTACCGTCTGGAGCGGGCTTCCGCTCTATCGCTATATCCAGTGGCTGCGTTTGCGCCGGGCGTCATGGCGGCTGGCGTTTAATCCGCAAGATAAAGTTATCGATATCGCGCTGGATGCTGGATTTCAGAATCCGGAGTCGTTCACACGTGCTTTCAAAACCGCGTTTGGTCAAAGCCCGTGCCGGTTTCGGCAATCGCCGGACTGGCTGGCCTGGCACCAACGCGTTCCTAAACTTGCGTTACAGGAGCAGCATGTCATGGACGTAAAAATTGTTGAATTTCCACCTACCCGCGTCGCGATGCTGACGCATCTGGGGCATCCGGATAAGGTCAACGCCAGCGCGGCGAAATTTATTGCATGGCGGCGCGAAACGGGCCAGTCGCCGATTGCCAGCAGTCAAACTTTTGGTATTGCCTGGCACGACCCGCAGACGACGCCGCCGGATCAATTCCGCTTTGATATCTGCGGCAGCGTCCACCAGCCGATAGCCGAAAATGACGTTGGCGTGGTGAATAGCGAGATTCCTGGCGGGCGCTGCGCGGTGGTACGCCATCAGGGATCGCTCGACAGCCTCCCGGAGAGCGTGTGGTATTTATTCCGTGAATGGCTACCGGCCAGCGGCGAGACGCTGCGCGATTTTCCGGTCTTCTTCCAGTACCTGAATTTCGTCAATGAGGTGGCGGAACATGAGCTGCTGACGGATATCTATCTGCCGCTTCGTTAACTTCCTCGTCACCTGGCTCACGGTTTGTGACTCAGACCGTGAGATAGGGTATTATCTGCGGCAATATTGCCGTCCGAACGGTCAGCATGCAGATTGAGGATCCCCTGTTAATGAGCGATATGGCAGAGCGCCTTGCGCTACATGAATTTACGGAAAACGCCTACTTAAACTACTCCATGTACGTGATCATGGATCGTGCGTTGCCGTTTATTGGCGACGGCCTGAAGCCGGTACAGCGCCGCATCGTCTATGCGATGTCAGAGCTGGGGCTGAACGCCAGCGCTAAATTTAAAAAATCCGCCCGTACCGTCGGTGACGTACTGGGTAAGTATCATCCGCACGGCGACAGCGCCTGCTATGAAGCCATGGTGCTGATGGCGCAGCCGTTCTCTTACCGTTACCCGCTGGTCGATGGCCAGGGAAACTGGGGCGCGCCGGATGATCCGAAGTCATTCGCGGCAATGCGTTATACCGAATCTCGCCTGTCCAAATATGCCGAGCTGCTGTTAAGCGAACTCGGCCAGGGGACGGCGGACTGGGTGCCAAACTTCGACGGCACGATGCAGGAACCGAAAATGTTACCGGCGCGTCTGCCGAACATCCTGCTGAACGGCACCACCGGTATTGCGGTGGGCATGGCAACAGATATCCCGCCGCACAACCTGCGCGAAGTGGCGAAAGCGGCGATTACGCTGATTGAGCAGCCGAAAACGACGCTGGATCAGTTGCTGGATATCGTCCAGGGGCCGGATTACCCGACCGAAGCGGAGATCATTACCCCACGTGCGGAAATTCGTAAAATTTACGAAAACGGGCGGGGCTCCGTGCGTATGCGCGCGGTATGGACCAAAGAAGACGGTGCCGTGGTAATTTCCGCGCTGCCGCATCAGGTCTCTGGCGCGAAAGTGCTGGAACAGATTGCTGCGCAGATGCGTAATAAAAAACTGCCGATGGTGGACGATCTGCGCGATGAATCGGATCACGAAAACCCGACGCGTTTAGTGATTGTCCCGCGCTCCAACCGTGTGGATATGGAGCAGGTGATGAACCATCTGTTCGCCACCACCGATCTGGAAAAAAGCTACCGTATTAACCTGAACATGATCGGTCTGGATGGTCGTCCGGCGGTGAAAAACCTGCTGGAGATCCTCACCGAGTGGCTGGCGTTCCGTCGCGACACGGTACGCCGTCGTCTGAACTATCGTCTGGAGAAAGTGCTTAAACGCCTGCATATCCTCGAAGGTCTGCTGGTGGCGTTTCTCAACATCGACGAAGTGATTGAGATTATCCGTAGCGAAGACGAGCCGAAACCCGCGCTGATGTCGCGTTTCGGCATCAGCGAAACCCAGGCGGAAGCGATTCTCGAACTGAAACTGCGCCATCTCGCCAAACTGGAAGAGATGAAAATTCGCGGCGAGCAGGACGAGCTGGAAAAAGAGCGTGACCAGTTGCAGGGCATTCTCGCGTCTGAACGCAAAATGAATACCTTGCTGAAAAAAGAGCTACAGGCAGATTCCGATGCCTATGGCGACGATCGCCGTTCTCCGCTGCGTGAGCGCGAAGAAGCTAAAGCGATGAGCGAACACGACATGCTGCCGTCCGAACCGGTGACTATCGTGCTGTCGCAGATGGGCTGGGTGCGCAGCGCCAAAGGTCATGATATTGATGCGCCGGGGCTTAACTATAAAGCGGGCGACAGCTTTAAAGCCGCGGTGAAAGGTAAGAGTAATCAACCGGTGGTGTTTATTGATACCACCGGGCGCAGCTATGCTATTGATCCCATTACGCTTCCCTCGGCGCGTGGGCAGGGCGAGCCGCTGACCGGCAAACTCACGCTGCCGCCGGGGGCGACCGTAGAGCATATGCTGATGGAAGGCGATGACCAGAAACTGCTGATGGCGTCGGATGCGGGCTATGGCTTCGTTTGTACGTTTAACGATCTGGTTGCCCGTAACCGTGCCGGTAAGGCGTTGATTACACTGCCGGAAAATGCGCACGTCATGCCGCCGCTGGTGATTGAAGACGAGCACGATATGCTGCTGGCGATTACCCAGGCCGGACGGATGTTGATGTTCCCGGTAGACTCTCTGCCGCAGCTGTCGAAAGGCAAAGGGAATAAGATCATTAATATCCCCTCTGCAGAAGCGGCGAAAGGCGATGATGGACTGGCGCACCTGTACGTGCTGCCGCCACAAAGCACTCTGACTATCCATGTCGGGAAGCGCAAAATCAAACTGCGCCCTGAAGAGTTACAGAAGGTGGTCGGCGAACGCGGACGCCGTGGCACATTAATGCGCGGCCTGCAGCGTATCGATCGCATTGAGATTGATTCACCGCATCGCGTAAGTCATGGCGACAGCGAAGAGTAAGACAGGGCACCCGTAAGCCGGACAAGGCATTTAAGCCGCCATCCGGCGCTCTGCCGTTGCCGGATGACGACGCAGTAGCGTCTTATCCGGCCTACGGTTTCAGATCGGATTAACATTAAAATTTCCCGTAAAACCGTTGTTTATTCGTGCATTGCGATTAACAATACGTTTTTCCAGAGAGCCACACTTACCAAAATCCTAACCTGAATTTCAGGTGACGTAGAATGCCGGGCTCTTAGGCCTTCAGAGGTTGTTATGCTATATATTTTTCGTCTTATTGTTACCGTTATTTACTCCATTCTGGTCTGTGTTTTCGGTTCTATTTACTGCCTTTTCAGCCCACGTAACCCAAAACACGTGGCGACGTTTGGACATATGTTCGGCCGTCTGGCCCCGCTGTTTGGCCTGAAAGTGGAGTGCCGCAAACCCGCCGACGCGGAAAACTATGGCAATGCTATCTATATTGCTAACCACCAGAATAATTATGATATGGTCACGGCGGCGAATATTGTGCAGCCGCCAACGGTGACGGTGGGGAAAAAAAGCCTGCTTTGGATCCCGTTTTTTGGGCAACTGTACTGGCTGACCGGCAATCTGTTGATTGACCGTAATAACCGCGCCAAAGCGCATAGCACCATTGCGGCAGTGGTTAACCATTTTAAAAAGCGCCGTATTTCTATCTGGATGTTCCCTGAAGGTACGCGTAGCCGGGGACGCGGTCTGCTGCCGTTTAAAACCGGCGCGTTTCATGCGGCTATCGCGGCTGGTGTGCCGATCATTCCTGTCTGCGTTTCCAACACCTCTAACAAAGTCAATCTAAACCGCCTGAACAACGGACTGGTTATTGTGGAAATGCTGCCGCCAGTCGACGTCAGCGAATATGGTAAAGATCAGGTTCGCGAGCTGGCGGCCCACTGCCGTGCGTTAATGGAGCAAAAAATCGCGGAACTTGATAAAGAGGTTGCGGAACGTGAAGCGACCGGTAAGGTTTAAGCAGCCTTACTCTGTTATTGTAGAAATCATTTTTTCAGGCACAACTCTTTAGCCTGTTTTACATGGAGCTTATATGTCATTCAGTCGGCGTCAGTTTCTTCAGGCATCGGGAATCGCACTATGTGCAGGCGCGATTCCCCTCAGGGCGAATGCTGCCGGTCAGCAACAGCCGTTGCCTGTTCCGCCGTTGCTGGAGTCCCGTCGCGGGCAGCCGTTGTTTATGACGCTACAGCGAGCGCACTGGTCCTTTACGCAAGGCACGCGCGCGCCGGTCTGGGGAGTGAACGGTCGTTATCTGGGGCCGACAATCCGCGTCTGGAAAGGCGATGACGTTAAACTCATCTATAGCAACCGCCTGGCGGAAAATGTCTCCATGACGGTTGCTGGTTTACTGGTGCCGGGGCCGCTGATGGGTGGCCCGGCGCGTATGATGTCGCCGAACGCGGACTGGGCGCCGGTGTTGCCGATTCGTCAGAGCGCCGCCACGCTGTGGTATCACGCTAACACGCCTAACCGCACTGCGCAGCAGGTGTATAACGGCCTGGCCGGAATGTGGCTGGTCGAAGACGACATCAGTAAAACGCTGCCCATTCCGAACCATTACGGCGTGGATGATTTTCCCGTCATTATCCAGGATAAACGGCTGGATAACTTTGGGACGCCGGAGTACAGCGAACCGGGAAGCGGTGGTTTTGTCGGCGATACGCTGCTGGTGAACGGCGCGCAAAGCCCCTATGTCGAAGTGTCCCGCGGCTGGGTGCGGTTACGGTTGTTGAACGCCTCTAACTCGCGGCGCTATCAGCTTCAGATGAGCGATGGCCGGGCGCTGCATGTGATTTCAGGCGATCAGGGCTTTTTACCTGCGCCGGTTTCCGTCAAACAGTTGTCACTGGCGCCCGGCGAGCGACGTGAAATCCTGGTTGATATGACCAACGGCGACGAAGTCTCGATCACCTGCGGGGAAGCGGCCAGCATAGTCGATCGGATTCGCGGTTTCTTTGAGCCTTCCAGTATTCTGGTTTCGACCCTGGTGCTGACGTTACGGCCAACCGGATTGCTGCCGCTGGTGACCGATAATCTGCCGATGCGTCTGTTGCCGACGGAGATCATGAGCGGCGCGCCTGTCCGCAGTCGGGACATCAGTCTTGGCGACGATCCGGGGATTAACGGCCAACTGTGGGATGTGAATCGCATTGATATTACCGCCCAACAAGGCACCTGGGAGCGCTGGACGGTACGCGCCGATATGCCGCAGTCGTTCCATATTGAGGGCGTCTCTTTCCTGATTCGTAACGTCAACGGCGCTATGCCGTTCCCGGAAGATAGAGGCTGGAAAGATACCGTCTGGGTGGATGGGCAAGTCGAACTGCTGGTCTACTACGGTCAGCCGTCCTGGCCGCACTTCCCGTTCTATTTCAACAGCCAGACGCTGGAAATGGCTGACCGCGGCTCGATTGGGCAAATGCTGGTGAATCCGGCGTTGTAAAGGCGTCCGAGTACGGGTCTGAATAGCGCAGACCCGTCAGGGTTTTCAGGAAGGGGCAAACAGCGTGGGAAGCAGCAGACTCAACTGCGGGAAGTAGCAAATCATCGCCATGACCACAAAGAGTGCCAGAAACATCGGTAATAGCGGTTTGACGACTTTATCAATACTGATTTTGCCGATACTGCAACCGACGAACAAAATAGTGCCTACCGGGGGCGTACACAGTCCGATGGTTAAATTGAAAACCATAATAATGCCAAAATGGACAGGGTCGATTCCCAGATGTTGAGCAATGGGAAGGAAAATAGGCGTAAAGATCAGAATAGCCGGGGTAATATCCATAAACGTCCCGACGAATAACAAAATGAGATTGATAATCAGCAAGATGACCCATTTATTTTCGGACACGCTGGTAATCATTTCATTAATCAGTTCAGGAACATCGGCATTGGTCATCGCCCATGACATTCCCATTGAGCAGCCGACCAGTAAGAGAACAATAGAGCTGGTTACTACCGAATCCAGCAGAATATCGCGCAACTTACTCACATTAATTTCTCGATAAATGGCCGCCAGCGCCAGGCTATAGATTACCGCGATCGCAGAGGCCTCTGTTGGCGTAAATACGCCGCCGATAATGCCGCCGATAATAATAAATATCAGCAACAGGCTGGGCAATGAATCGCGGAATACCGACAGAAACTGCCGCAGGTTGATGCGTTCGGCAACCGGGTAATGGTGGCGATGGGCATACAGCGCCGCTACCGTCATTAAAGCCAGCGCGGTTAAGATGCCGGGCAGGTAGCCCGCCAAAAACAGGGCGGCGACAGAGGTGCCGCCGCTAGCCAGCGAATAGACAATTAGCACATTGCTGGGCGGGATCATCAGGCCAATCGGCGCCGAAGCAACGTTGATCGCCGTAGAGAATGCCGGAGAGTAGCCCTCTTTTTCCTGTAATGGCGACATGATGCCGCCCACCGCGGCCGCAGAAGCGACAGCCGAGCCGGATATCGCGCCAAACAGGGTGTTCGCCAGAATATTGCAGTGCGCCAGCGAACCGGGAAGGCGGCCAACTAACGCCTGAGCCAGATTCACCAGGCGCCGGGCGATTCCCCCGGTATTCATGATATTGCCGGCTAACACAAAAAAGGGGATCGCCAGCAGCGTAAAGCCATCGAGACCGACGGTCATTTTTTGCGAAATAACCGAGATTGCCGCATCCGGGGGAAGGGCTATCAGGATTGAGAATAAGGACGACAGCCCGATAGCGAATGTAATAGGAACGCCGACCGCCAGCATAATGGCAAAGCTGCCAAATAAAACAATTATTGGGTAAATATATTCAAAGTCCATATATCCCTCGTTAGCGAAGATGGCGCTGATGATAATTATCAATAACGTTCACAATGGTGTAGTACACCAGGATGACGCCGCTAATCGGCATGACCCAATAGACTTTATCCATAGGCCATTTTAATACCGGGGACATTTGGCTGACGTGCGCCGCTTTTTCAACAATAATATCACCGCCGTACACCATAAAAATCAGCGCGAACACGGTAATAATCACCTGAATGATACTGTCGAGCACGAGGGCGGGCGTTCGGGAGAGTTTTTGCGCTAACAAATCGATAGCTAAATGTTTTTTTAATCCGGCGGTATAGACGCCGCCTAACAGAATCATCCACATAAAAAGAATCTGGGTGAATTCGTCGAGCGTGCTGCTTGGCGCGTTGAATATAAAGCGCGCCGCCACCTGCCAGGATACGCAGGCAACCATGACCGCCAGAATAATACAGCAGCACCCGGCCAGTATTTTGTTCAGTGCATTGGTGAGTATTCGCATATTACATCCTGTAAAGGGCAGGAGAACCCTGCCCGGCAGATTTACATATTCTCGATGTATTCCAGATCCTTCGCTGACTGAGCATCTTTCGCGCGGAACTCATCAAACAAGGGCTTAACACGCTGTTTGAACGCGGATTTATCAATATCAACAACGGTCGCGTTCATGGCCTTCATGCTCTCATAAGCCTCTTTTTCCGCGGCGGGCCAGATGACGTCTTTCATTTGCTGCATGGATTCATCTGCGGCTTTATATAACGCTTTCCGCTCTTTATCGCTCAATTTGTTAAGTACTTTGGTACTGATGACCAGGACATCCGGCACCATCGTGTGCTCGTCGCGGGAATAGAATTTCGCCACCTCCGCATGACGCATATCGGCATAAACCACGGGGTTGTTTTCGCCGCCATCGACCACGCCTTGCTGGAGCGCGGTATAGAGTTCGCCTTGCGCCATCGGCGTCGGCACGCCGCCGAGCGCTTTCACCATCGCGATAGCGCTGGGGCTTTGCTGCACTCTGATTTTCATACCGGCTAAATCGTCGGGTTGTGTGATGGGCTTACCAGCGTAAAAACTGCGGGCGCCGCCGTCGTACCAGGTTAAGCCGACGAAGCCTTTGCTTTCGGAGGAGGCGAGAATGCGTTTCCCTAAGTCGCTTTTCAGTACGTTGTAGTAGTGATCGCGGTCGCGGAATAAAAACGGCAGGCTAAACACGCTATATTCCGGCGCAAAAGACTCCAGCGATGCCGCATTGACTTTTACCATTTGCAGAGCGCCGGAGTTCATCAATTCCAGCGATTCACGTTCGTTGCCCAGCGTGGCGTTGGGGTAAATACGAATATTTAATTCGCCGTCCGAATAGGCTTTCGCTTTGTCGGCCAGATAGCTCATCGCTTTGTGAACGGCGTGGCTTTTATCCTGATTGTGGCTCAGTTTCAGCGTGGTTTTGGCGAGCGCTGGAAATGCCAGTAGCAAACAGCCGGCCAGTAATACCGCTGATGTTGTGAATGAACGTGTGTTTTTCATATCTGCTTCCTTATAGGTTGGGATTCCTGTGGTTATCGTTGATTAATTAATAACCTGCTGATACGTAAGGTATTGCGTAGGGGAAAGGCGTGTTGATGGTGTTCTTTATCCCCTGAATTCTGTCAGCCAATTTAATTTAATCAATAGACCAAAGAAAGAGATCTGGTTCACAGAAGAAAGTCATGGTAAAAACAGTGTCGTGAGAAATTCGGCGAAGATTTTTTATATATTGCTGATAATGTGATGTTTTTTTACTTTTTGTTGTTATGACGATACTGCGTTTTTAGACGTGGGTATAATTAATTGCATACCAATTTGAAGATATTCATAAGACCAATTTCAAACACCTCAGGCCAGGCCGTTGAAAGTTGTTTCTATTTCGCGCCAGCCCTGCATATAAGGCGATAATCTCCTTCATTTTCGCTATAGATACGGCTTATAATCCCCGACCTTTGATTATTTTTTTGCCAATCGTTTTGGAAGCAATATGAGCGCTATCTCCCTGATCCAACCGGATCGCGACCTTTTCTCCTGGCCGCAGTACTGGGCCGCCTGCTTTGGGCCGGCGCCGTTTTTGCCGATGTCACGTGACGAGATGGATCAACTTGGCTGGGATAGCTGCGACATTATTCTGGTAACCGGCGACGCCTACGTCGACCATCCGAGCTTCGGCATGGCGATTTGCGGTCGTATGCTGGAAGCGCAGGGCTTCCGCGTGGGGATCATCGCCCAGCCGGACTGGAACAGCAAAGACGACTTTATGCGTCTGGGAAAACCGAACCTGTTCTTCGGCGTCACCGCCGGCAACATGGACTCGATGATCAACCGTTACACCGCTGACCGTAAGCTGCGCCACGATGACGCCTACACCCCAGATAACGTCGCGGGCAAACGCCCGGACCGCGCCACGCTGGTCTATACCCAGCGTTGCAAAGAAGCGTGGAAAGATGTCCCGGTGATCCTCGGCGGCATTGAGGCCAGTCTGCGCCGTACCGCGCATTACGACTACTGGTCTGATACTGTGCGTCGTTCAGTGTTAGTCGATTCCAAAGCCGACATGCTGATGTTTGGCAACGGCGAGCGTCCGCTGGTGGAAGTGGCGCACCGTCTGGCAATGGGCGAAACCATCGATCAGATTCGCGACGTGCGTAACACTGCGATTATGGTTAAAGAAGCGCTGCCTGGCTGGAGCGGCGTCGACTCCACTCGTCTGGACACGCCGGGTAAAATCGATCCAATTCCCCATCCCTATGGTGAGGATCTGCCGTGCGCGGATAACAAGCCGGTCGCGCCGAAAAAGCAAGAAGCTAAGGCGATTACCGTGCAGCCGCCGCGTCCGAAGCCGTGGGAAAAAACCTATATCCTGCTGCCATCCTTTGAAAAGGTGAAAGGCGACAAGGTGCTGTACGCCCATGCGTCGCGTATTCTGCATCACGAAACTAACCCTGGCTGCGCGCGGGCGCTGATGCAAAAACACGGCGACCGCTATGTCTGGATCAACCCGCCCGCCATACCGCTCTCCACTGAAGAGATGGATAGCGTGTTTGCGCTGCCGTATCAGCGTGTGCCGCACCCGGCTTACGGCAATGCCCGTATTCCGGCCTATGAGATGATCCGCTTTTCGATCAATATCATGCGCGGCTGCTTTGGCGGCTGCTCTTTCTGCTCGATCACTGAACATGAAGGGCGCATCATTCAGAGCCGCTCGGAAGACTCTATTATCAACGAGATCGAAGCGATCCGCGACACGGTGCCGGGGTTTACCGGCGTGATCTCCGATCTGGGCGGTCCTACCGCGAACATGTATATGCTGCGCTGTAAGTCGCCGCGTGCGGAGCAGACCTGTCGTCGACTGTCATGCGTCTATCCGGATATCTGTCCGCATATGGATACTGACCATACGCCGACGATCAATCTTTATCGCCGCGCCCGTGAGCTGAAAGGCATTAAGAAAATCTTAATTGCCTCCGGCGTGCGCTACGACATCGCCGTAGAAGATCCTCGCTATATTAAAGAGCTGGCAAGCCATCATGTGGGCGGCTATCTGAAGATTGCGCCGGAGCATACTGAAGAAGGTCCGCTGTCGAAAATGATGAAGCCGGGTATGGGTAGCTACGATCGCTTTAAAGAGTTATTTGACCTTTACTCTAAACAGGCCGGAAAAGAGCAGTATCTGATCCCGTATTTTATCTCCGCGCATCCGGGCACGCGGGACGAGGATATGGTGAATCTGGCGCTGTGGCTCAAGCGTCACCGCTTCCGTTTGGATCAGGTGCAGAACTTCTACCCGTCGCCGTTGGCGAATTCGACCACCATGTATTACACCGGCAAAAACCCGCTGGGTAAAATTGGTTATAAGAGTGAAGATGTGGTGGTGCCGAAGGGAGACAGGCAACGTCGCCTGCATAAGGCGCTGCTGCGTTATCACGATCCGGCGAACTGGCCGCTGATTCGCCAGGCGCTGGAAGCGATGGGGAAAAAGCATTTGATTGGCGGTCGCCGTGAGTGTCTGGTGCCTGCGCCGACCATTGAAGAGATGCGCGAAGCGCGTCGCCAGAACCGCAACACGCGCCCGGCGTTGACCAAGCATACGCCGGTGGAACATCAGCGGCAGGGGCTTGCTGCGAATAAGAAGCGCGGGAAAAGCGCAGGGCGTTAATTACCTTTGAATCTGTTGCTTCTGGAAGCTAATGTTTTTGGAAGTAACAGACATCTAAATATATTGTGTCGGTCTTTAGTAATTGCTAAATTACGGGGAGCTTTATATTTTATTTAAATATTATTGATTGTATAAATTAATTATATATTACCTTAATGATTAAGGCATGATGCTTTTATACAGCCCCAGAGGAGGGGATATCATGGGTATGATTATTATTCCCTGTTTTATCGTAATTGCTATAATAGCTGTTGTTATATTCATAATGGCTATTAAAGCATGTAGTATGGAAAAACGTGAAGACAGGCAAATGACTCTTGCAGGGATAATTTTAATGGGTGTTATTGCCGCTATTCCTGGATGGTTTTTGTACGAAATATTTAGCCACGCGCCGTAATATTTAACCTACCAGGGTTGATATATTAAAATAGATAAGAAGTATATAATCTAAGGTATAATGCCTGATGGCGCTGCGCTTATCAGGTCTATGAATAGCACAGTTTTGTAGGCCGGATAAGGTGCTTACACCGCCATCCGGCAGAAGTGCTCCGTATTTATGCCTCACGAATTCTGGCCGCCAGCGCGGCCAGTTTTTCATCATCAGCCCGTTTATGATCGTGTGACGACAGATATCCTTCATACTGTTCGAAAAATTTATTCTGCCGCGATTCAATCGGTTTCCAGTGGGTTAAATCGCCAGTACCGTGCATGGGGCTTAATTTACTGTGCACATGGTCTACGCCGAAACCTTCGAAGAACATTCCCGTACGACTGACATCCGGGAAAGCTTTATCCAGTTTCTTAGCCACTTTTTGGGTCGCCAGCATCAGGTCCGCTAACGCCTGCGGCGGTAGATCGAACGCGTAGCTGGGGTAATGTTTTTTCGGGATCACTACGGTAAACCCATCGGTATTAGGAAAAATCGACAAAAAAGCCAGGTGATGCTCATCTTCCCAAACTTTATGACAAGGTGCTTTACCTTCAACTATTTGACAGAAAATGCAGGTCATTCCATTTCTCCGTTAACCGAGGGGCTTATCGATGCGTTAAGCGTTTAATACAACCCTAACACTTTCCACCATGCGAGGCCGACTGTCAAAAAGACCGCCTGATTAAAGAGGCTGATAATAAATCCCGTTCGCCACCAGACGCCCGTCGGTACATAGCCGGCGCCAAAAAGAATGGGGCCGCGTGCGTGGGTATACTGCGTAAGAGAGCAGTACAGGCTGCTGGTAAACGCCAGCATAAGCGCCATCGGCGCTGCCGGTATATTCAGATGCAGACCGACACCCAGAAACACCGCATACAGCGCGGCGATTTGCGCGTTGCCGCTGGCGAAAAAATAGTGGGTATAAAAATAGGCTGCGTTAAGCAGCAGCAGGATGATTATCCAACTGGTTCCATGCATCGTACTGCCGATGCTGTCGCCAATCAGGTTGCCAAACCAGCTGGTGAATCCTAGTTTCTTCAACTGGTTAGCCATCATCAGCAGCGCGGCAAACCAAATCAACGTATCCCAGGCGCCTTTTTCGCTTTTAACGTCTTCCCAGGTGAGCACGCCGCTCAGTAATAAAATCGAGAGACCGACAAAAGAGGCCGTCGTGGCATCCACGCCAAGCGAGCTGCCAAAAATCCATAGCACCAGCAACACGCCGACGGTCGCCAGCATGAGCCACTCGCCGCGCGTCATACTGCCCATTTGCGCCAGCTCTTTGCGCGCCAAATCCGGCGCATCCGGCGTATGTTTAATTTCCGGACGCGTCAGCCAGTAGACCAGCAGCGGGACGATAAGAAAAGAGACCAGGCAAGGCAGGAGCGCGGCGATAAACCAGCTTCCCCAGCTCAACGTAACGCCGGCGTTCGCCGCCAGTTTTACCGCCAGCAGGTTACCCGTATAACCGGTCATAAACAGTGCGGCGGTGACGTCGTTAACATTGCCAATACAGGTGATCAGAAAGGTGCCGATTTTGCTGCGAGACTCATCTTCCGGATGTGAATCAAAGCTGCGCGCCAGCGAGTCGGCGATCGGGTAAATCACGCCGCCGCAGCGCGCGGTGTTACTGGGCATCGCGGGGGAGAGGATCAGATCGGCAAACGCCAGACCATAAGCCAGACCCAGCGTTCGTTTACCTAACAGACGGATCATTTGTAGGGCGATACGCCGACCCAGCCCGGTTTTGATAAACCCACGGGCAATCATAAAGGCGACGACGATAAGCCAGATCAGCGAACTGTTCAGCTCGCTCAAGGCCGTGGTAATCGCGCCGCTGGCCGTTTTGTCGCCGGCAGCATAGGCGAGCGCAAAGACGGTGATGCCAATAATACCGACCGCGCCAATAGGCAGCACTTTCGCCACGATAGAGGCGATCGTCGCGACAAAAATAATCGCGGAATGCCAGGCCGGCGCGCTTAATCCGGAAGGGGGCGTTAGCTGCCACAGTCCGGCGGCGATAACCAGAATAAGAATTAATGGGAGCCATTTGACGCCCTGAGATTTTTTTTCCGCCACAATCACACATCCATAAATATTTTATATACATTAAGTAAATTGATAATAATCATGAATAAATATTCATAAAATCAGAATAATTCTGCGCTTGTGTGTGGGGGAAATATACTGTTAAATGCGCGTAATTGTTTCTTAATATTTCGAAATGAAAAAAAGCCCGACGACATCGTCGGGCATGGCGTGCGATAAATCCGGCTTAACCGCCGAACTGATCCGGATCGGGGCCGAGGCGTTTTCCTTGATCCAGTTTTGCGATCTCGCCTAATTCATCTTTATCGAGACGGAAATCCCAGACAGCAAAGTTTTCCGCGATACGGGAAGGGGTGACGGATTTCGGAATGACGACCAGCCCGCAGTCCAGGTGCCAGCGAATAACAATCTGGGCGGGCGTTTTGCCGTATTTATCCGCCAGTTCGCGAATCACTTTCTGATCGAATACGCCTTCGCCGCCCTGCGCCAGCGGGCTCCAGGACTCGGTCTGGATTTTATGCGTCGCATTCCACGCATGTAGCTGGCGCTGTTGCATCAAGGGGTGAAGCTCGATCTGGTTGATCACAGGGGTAACGCCGGTTTCATCGATCAGACGCTGGAGGTGATGGATCTGAAAGTTACAGACCCCGATACTCTTTACCAGCCCCTCTTTTTGCAGCGCGATCATGCCTTTCCAGGCGTCGACATAGTGATCGATAGCCGGTACGGGCCAGTGCATCAGATAGAGATCGAGATAATCAAGCTGCAGTTTTTTCAGACTCTCCTGCAGGGCTTCGCGGGGACGTTTTTGATCGTCATTCCACAACTTGGTGGTGATAAACAGCTCTTCCCGCGCTACGCTCGCTGCTTTTAGCGCTTTGCCGACGCCTTCTTCATTCTGATATGCTGTGGCGGTATCAATCGATCGATAGCCCACCTCCAGCGCTTTATGAATCGCCGCGATCACCTCTTCATTGCTTGCTTTCCAGACTCCCAGCCCAAGTTGTGGCATTACGTTGCCATCCTGTAGCCTGATAATGGTTGGATTAGCCATGATGTGTTCCTCTTTTAATTGGCTCGCCGGAGTCGGGTCCGGCGAGACTAAGTGACTTAAGTCTGGACGAAATGGCCAAAAACGAAAGTCAGAGGCGAAAAAACCTTAGCGCGCCGCTTCATAAATCCGACGGCTGACATCCAGCGTAATATCCTGATTTTCACCTAAATTTGTGCATCCATGCGCCTCAAGTTTATCCAGTAGCGCCGGAATAGTGCTGCCATCCAGACCGTAATCGGACAAGTGGGTAGGCACGCCCATCTGTTCAAAGAAACGGCGGGTGGCGGCAATGGCGGCATCAATACGCTCGTCGTCGGAGCCGTCGGTGATATTCCATACACGTTCAGCATATTGCAGGAGTTTTGCACGTTTAACGTCTCGTTTTTCGTTCCATAGCGCAGGCAGAATGATAGCCAGCGTCTGGGCATGATCGAGACCGTGCATCGCGGTAAGCTCGTGGCCCAGCATATGCGTCGCCCAGTCCTGCGGAACACCAGCGCCAATCAGGCCATTTAACGCCTGAGTAGCGGCCCACATCACGTTAGCGCGGACGTCATAGTTTTCAGGCTCTTGCAGCGCTTTGGGACCTTCTTCGATCAGTGTGAGTAAAATGCCTTCGGCGAAACGATCCTGAATTTTGCCGTTAACCGGGTAAGTGACGTACTGCTCAACGGTATGGACGAAAGCATCCACGACGCCGTTCGCAACCTGGCGTGGCGGCAATGTATAGGTGTAGACCGGATCCAGTACGGCAAACACCGGTTGCACGAACGAGGAGTGGAAGGCCTGTTTGTCGCCAGTGGTTTTACGGGAAATGACTGCGCCGGCGTTCGATTCTGAGCCGGTTGCCGGTAGGGTTAGCACAGACCCCATCGGGATTGCGCTACGAATCTCAGTACCGCCGGTTTCCAGAATGTGCCACGGATCGACGCCGTCCGTATACTGCGCCGCTGCGGCGATAAATTTGGTGCCGTCCAGTACGGAACCGCCGCCAACGGCCAGCAGGAAGGTAATATTTTCGTCGCGCACAAGCTGCACGGCCTTCATCAGCGTTTCATAGGACGGGTTCGGTTCAATACCGCCAAACTCCCGAACATCCAGTCCTTTTAACGCTTCCTGAACTTGCGCCAGTACGCCGGTCTTTTTCACGCTACCGCCGCCATAGGTAATCAGCACGCGGGCGTCCTGCGGGATCTGATCGCGAAGATCGACGATAGCGCCTTTACCAAACAGAATGCGGGTAGGGGTATGTAATTTGAAATTGTTCATTGCTCATTCCCTTATGTGGGTAAAAAGAGGGCAGGCGGCTGTCTGCCTGATGGTCATCATTGTGGTCTTGTGAGGGATGTCTCTCAATGCACATTTCTGCCAATGTTTTGCCTATTTCTCCAGAATGCTGGAGAAAATCGCTAAAAATGCGCACAATCCAGCGGAGTGGATTTGATGAAAAAATGGCGCGTTATGAATCGTGAAGCAATTTGCTTACAGTTGGCGGATAAAATTAATCATTTAAAAAATAATGATAAAATAATCAGCGAGCGGCTGGCGGGCATTCGTCTGTTGTATGGTGTTGAACCGGGGCCGCGCACGCCGGTCATGTATCAGCCTGGCATCATATTTCTCTTTTCCGGCCATAAAATTGGCTATATTAACAAGCGCAAGTTTCGTTATGACGCTAATGAATATCTCTTACTGACCGTGCCGCTCCCTTTTGAATGCGAGACCTGGGCAACGCCGGAGGTACCGCTGGCCGGTATTCGGCTCGATATTGATGTGCTGCAACTGCAAGAGTTGCTCATGGACATTGGCGAAGATGAGCGTTTCCAGTTGCCGATGGCGGCCAGTGGGATTAACTCCGCCACGCTGTCGGACGAGATTTTATGTGCGGTGGAAAGATTGCTGGATGTGATGGAGCGCCCGCTGGATGCGCGGATTCTGGGAAAACAGATTATTCGCGAAATTCTTTATCATGTGCTGATGGGGCCGCGCGGCGGGGCGCTGCTTGCGCTGGTTAGTCGCCAGACGCACTTTAGCCTGATCAGTCGCGTACTTAAACAGATCGAAATGAAATACACCGAGAACCTGAATGTTGAGCAACTGGCGGCAGAAGCGAACATGAGCGTGTCGGCGTTTCACCATAATTTTAAGGCGGTCACCAGCACCTCGCCGTTGCAGTATTTAAAAAGCTACCGACTGCATAAAGCGCGGATGATGATGATTCACGACGGTATGAAGGCCAGCGCCGCGGCGATGCGGGTCGGCTATGAGAGCGCATCGCAGTTTAGCCGGGAGTTTAAACGTTATTTTGGCGTTACGCCGGGCGAAGATGCGGCAAGAATGCGGACAATGCAAGGGAGCTAAGTGGGGCATCCCGCCACGGGTCAACGAAGCGTAACCGGGCCATCCTGGCCGATTATGGATACGTCAGGCGTTACAGTATTTCTTTTTAATCACCACGACCAGCGTACCTAACAGTCCGGCGACCAGTAGCGCGACGGGAAGGATCATTAAAAATGTCATTACCTGGTCTTCATGGCGCTTAACAAACGGGATCATACTGAGCGCGTAGCCGAAGCTGGTCACGACAGTCACCCACAGCAGGCCGCTTAACCAGTTAAAAAACTGAAACCGGCGGTTGGACAGGCCGGAAATACCCGCCATTGTTGGCAGCAGAGTGCGGACAAACGCCAGAAAGCGCCCGGCAAGTAACGCTAACAAACCGTGGCGGTCAAACATGCAGGTGGCGCGCTGATGATATTTTGCCGGAAGCTGCGCCAGCCAGCCTTTGACGGTACGCGTATTACCGAGCCAGCGTCCCTGGATATAACTTAGCCAGCAGCCGAGACTGGCCGCGGTGGTGAGAATGCCAATCGTCGGCAAAAAATGCATCACATCCTGGGCGATCAACGCGCCTGCCAGTAGCAGCAGACTATCGCCAGGTAAGAATGACGCTGGCAGCAGACCGTTTTCTAAAAATAGCGTGGCGAACATGACAAAGTAGACGACGCTAACAACGTGTGGATTCGCCAGCGCGGCAAAATCATGTTGCCAGAGCGCAGCGATAATATCTTGAATGACAGCCATGAACTTTCCTGTGGAACAGCATTTATGCTTTTATTCGCCTATTGTACTCCTGAATCGTCCGGGATGCCTTGATCCCGGACGCAACAAACGCAGACTTTTCCACGGAAATTGTCTGCATATATGTCCATCCCCGGCAACTTTACACAATTCTGGCGAAGCCGGCGGCTAAATCAGCGATCAAATCATCAACACTCTCTAAACCAATATGCACCCGGACCAGCGTACCGGTAAAATCTACGCCACCTGCGGGACGAATCGCGGCGATCTGTTCCGGCTGATTAGCAATAATCAGCGATTCGTAGCCTCCCCAGGAGTAGGCCATACTGAACAGCGAAAAGTTATCCAGATAGGCTGATAATTCTGCCTCGGTCAGCTTTTTATTGAGCACAAAGGAGAACAGGCCGCTGCTGCCTGTAAAGTCTCGTTTCCAGAACGCATGACCTTTGCTACCCGGCAGGGCCGGATGATTAACGCGTGCGACCTGAGGATGGTTCGCCAGCCATGCGGCGATTTTGAGGCTGCTTTCTTGATGCTGGCGCAGTCGGACGCCGAGCGTGCGCAGACCGCGGCTGGTCATATAAGCCGTGTCGGCGTCGAGCATTTGCCCCATCAGATAGGCGTTTTCCCGCAATTGTTCCCAGCAGCGCGCATTTGCAACGGCAGTCCCGACCATCGCATCAGAATGACCAATCAGATATTTAGTGCCCGCCTGGATAGAGATATCAATATCGAATTCCAGAGCTTTGAACAGAACGCCAGCCGCCCAGGTATTATCAATCATGATGACGGCTTCTGGCGCGACGCGTCTGACCGCACTGACAATGGTCGGAATATCATGTACTTCCATGGTAATAGAACCGGGGGATTCCAGAAAAACGACTTTCGTGTTCGGCTGAATATGTTGCGTGATATCAGCGCCAATGAGCGGGTCGAACCAGCTTGTCGTCACGCCCAGTTTGCCGAGAATTTTGCTGCAGAAATCCTGGCTGGGTTCATAGGCTGTGTTGGTCATCAGGATGTGGTCGCCCTGCTCAACGAATGCCAGAATGGTGTTGGCGACCGCCGCCGCGCCGCACGGGAAGAGCGCGCATCCGGCGCCGCCTTCCAGTTCACACATGGCTTCCTGGAGCGAAAAGTGAGTCAGCGTTCCCCGGCGTCCGTAAAATAATTCGCCGTTGGCGCGATTGCGGGTAGCGTGTTTTTTGGCCTCGACGGTGTCAAACACCAGTGAAGAAGCGCGTTGAATCACACTATTCACTGAGCCAAGCGTGTATTTTTTGCTGCGTCCTGCGTTTACCAGTTTGGTATCCAACTGTTTATCCGTCATGTTGCGTTTCCTGATTTTAACCGTCTGGATGTCTAAACTAGCATGAATATAACCATCTGCACCCTGGCGACGTGTGATACAGATGAAAATTTTGCCAAAATAAAAACAGGTGGCTTTTTTAATGCGTAAGCGCAAAGAAAAAGCAGTAAAGGTGCGGCAGTATGTAAATAGTAATGAGAACGACTATCAATTCGACGCCGTTTTGATATTATTATGCTCAGATTTTGTGATTTGCGTCCTGGAGATACAGAGTGGGTAATAATTTGATGCAGACGGATCTCTCCGTCTGGGGTATGTATCAGCACGCCGATATTGTCGTGAAGTGCGTGATGATTGGTCTGATTCTGGCGTCAGTCGTCACCTGGGCTATCTTCTTCAGTAAAAGCGTTGAATTTTTCACTCAAAAGCGCCGCTTAAAGCGCGAACAACTGCAATTAGCCGATGCGCGCTCTTTAGATCAGGCTTCCGACATTGCGGCAGGTTTCAGCGCAAAAAGCCTCAGCGCACAGCTCATCAATGAAGCGCAGAATGAACTGGAACTCTCTCAGGGCAGCGAAGATAACGAAGGGATTAAAGAACGTACCGGCTTCCGTCTGGAACGTCGCGTCGCGGCAGTTGGCCGCTACATGGGACGAGGCAACGGTTATCTGGCGACGATCGGCGCCATTTCCCCCTTCGTCGGGTTGTTTGGCACCGTATGGGGCATTATGAATAGCTTCATCGGTATTGCGCAAACGCAGACCACCAACCTGGCGGTGGTTGCTCCTGGTATTGCGGAAGCGCTGCTGGCGACGGCGATTGGGCTGGTAGCCGCGATCCCGGCGGTCGTCATTTACAACATCTTCGCACGTCAGATAGGCAGTTACAAAGCAACGCTGGGCGACGTGGCGGCGCAGGTATTGCTGCTGCAAAGCCGCGATCTCGATCTGAATGCGAGCGCCAGTGCGCAGCCGGTACGCGCCGCGCAGAAATTACGGGTAGGGTAATGCGTCATGGCAATGCGTCTTAACGAGAACCTGGATGACAACGGCGAAATGCATGAAATCAACGTGACGCCGTTTATCGATGTCATGTTGGTTCTGCTGATTATCTTTATGGTGGCTGCGCCGCTGGCGACGGTGGACGTCAAGGTGAATCTGCCCGCTTCTACCAGTACGCCACAGCCGCGTCCGGAAAAACCGGTTTATCTGTCGGTGAAAGCGGATAACAGCATGTTTATCGGTAACGATCCGGTGACGGATGATACGATGATTGCCGAGCTAACGGCCCTGACGGAAGGGAAAAAGGATACTACGATTTTCTTCCGCGCGGATAAAACCGTAGAGTATGAAACCCTGATGAAAGTGATGGATATGCTGCATCAGGCGGGCTATCTCAAGATTGGTCTGGTCGGCGAAGAGACCGCGAAAGCGAAATAAGTATTCTGCTGATGCTGTAGGCCGGGTAAGGCGAAGTCGCCACCCGGCTTTTTTATTGCCTAAGATGGCGCCTTGCGTAACAGAAGTGCGCCATCGTAATCGACTTCATGCGTTAGCCTAAATGTTCCCCGCCGCACACGCCGTGCACTTCTGCGGTAACGTAACTGGATTCCTGGCTTGCCAGATAGACATACACCGGCGCCAGCTCTGCCGGTTGGCCGGCCCGCTTCATTGGCGTCTGCTGACCAAACTGCGGAATTTTATCCTGGGTTTGACCGCCGGAAATTTGCAGCGCTGTCCAGATAGGACCAGGCGCGACAATATTCACACGGATTCCTTTTTCCGCCACCTGTTTCGCCAGGCCACGGCTGTAATTGAGGATTGCCGCCTTGGTTGCCGCATAATCCAGCAGGTGCGGACTGGGCTGATACGCCTGGATAGACGACGTCGTGATAATACTGGCGCCTTTTGGCAGCAGCGGAATCGCTTCCTGGGTTATCCAGAACAGGGCAAAAACGTTAACGGCGAAGGTTTGCTGAAATTGCTCGCTGGTCAGATCTTTTATCTCCGGGATTGCCGTCTGTTTACCGGCCACCAGCGCCAGAATGTCCAGCCCGCCTAGCGCTTCACGCGCCTTATGGACCAGCGAACGGGCGAAAGATTCGTCGCTAAGATCGCCTGGCAATAACACCGCTTTACGGCCGCACTCCTCAATCAGCGCTTTAACCTGCTGGGCGTCCTCTTCTTCCGCTGGCAGATAGTTGATCGCGACATCTGCGCCTTCACGCGCGTAAGCGATAGCGGCAGCGCGCCCAATCCCGGAGTCGCCCCCTGTCACCAGCGCCTTACGATCTTTAAGGCGACCACTGCCGACATAACTTTTTTCACCACAGTCAGGAACAGGCGTCATTTTCGCCTGGACGCCGGGCGCCGGCTGTTTTTGCTTAGGATACTCGCCGGTGTAATACTGCGTGGTAGGGTCGTATAGATGAGACATTGAGCTTCTCCCTTCAGGTTGAACACCCTTTAAGCGTAGACACTTTTACTACCGTAAGAGGGAGAATCAGAACGATCCTTATGCTTCGCCCGTATTCACAACAGAGTTAACTAGCCATGAAGGTTATTTTTCTTGCCGTGCGACGGTGGTGACGTTGCGCGTCCGGTAGTCGCCATCGGAAAGCTTACGCGTCAGACGTAAGGTTGCCGTCTCGCGAGCCAGCAGATGCTGCCAGTCACTTTCAAGACGAGACATAATTTTGTCTCGTAATTCAGGATGCTGCTCGATAATGGCATTGATGGTCGCGCCATAAATCTCCTCTTTGACCTGTAACGCATACATCTCCCGTCGGTTTTGCCACTTCAGGCGTACTAACGCCGCCGGTATGGATACCACCTCCTGCGTTACCTTTTCCAGGGTGGCATTTTTACTGGCGATTAGCGCTGCAAGATTTTGCTTTAAGATAAATTCATCACTTTTATGGTTGTCTAAAGCCAAATAAACGTTATTGTCTTCAACTTCTTTCATCTTTATCTTCCAGTGAATAAAATAGCGGCATATTGGTTTCGCGAGTGATTAAATTAAGCCAAATGGCATTGCCTTTTTCATTTATCATTGCGGTTTTATCCGCCAGTATTTTACTTAGCGTTTGGGCATCAATATCGCCTTCTGCCTGTAGTGCGTTTATCAGGCGGGCAAACGTTTCAATTTTAGCCACACAATACAGACGTTCTTTAATATGACGGTCGCGTTCTTCAAATAATACGTTTCTGTGTTGCCCGGCAGCGTTAGCGCTAATTAAAATATCGGGCTCGTAATCGCTGAGTTTTGTCTTTCCCTTAGGCAAATTTTTACTGTTTTCTGTGGCTTCAGGGGGCGGCGATGACAGGCGAAAATGAGAGGAAACCAGATGCTCAGGAAGCATGACTAAATATCCTTTACGATCAGTGGTATACTATTTTTAATAGTGTAGGTTTCGTTGACAATAACATGGTGTAATTTTAAAATCAAAAAAAATGGAGCCTGCTATGAACAGTATTTTTTATTCTGTTATTATATTGCTATTACTGACCGGCGCGATACTCTTCCTGATGTGGGAGGTTAATAAAAAACGTCCTGGTGGAAAAGTCGTAAATTTAAATCAAACTGAACCCATGACAAAGGAAGAGGGCGAAGATCATTTCTCAGTATTAATGAATTCGATAACGCCGGTATGGTACTGGCGCGTTAACCATGAATATATCGATTTCCTTCATGCAACGATAAAACGAATGACAATGACTGAGTTGAATGAAACGCCAGGATTATTTGACGCACAGCGTCGTTGCAGCGACCTTAACTCTGCCGTTTATAAGTATTACGACAATATTAAGAAGCGTTGTCTGAACGGAGAAAAGGTGCCGTATTCGGATTTGGACGTCCTTAATTTACGCCAGTGTTTTCGTGAGTTCAGTCTTGAAGCCTACCCGGCGTTGGTCGCGCTGGTATGGCCGGAATATCAGCGCCCACAGGTTAAACCGGATGAGATTTAACTGGCATGTTGATCTGATGTTGCATGGTTGAGATATACTGTTGCTGGTTTTAGTTACCTGACAGGTCCCTATGGAACGCTTTCTTGAAAATGTAATGTATGCGTCTCGCTGGCTGCTCGCGCCGGTGTATTTTGGCCTCTCTTTGGCGCTGATCGCTTTAGCGCTAAAATTTTTCCAGGAAATTCTACACGTTCTGCCGAACGTTTTTGCCCTGGCGGAGGCCGATCTGATTCTGGTGCTGTTATCGCTGGTTGATATGACGCTGGTTGGCGGATTGCTGGTAATGGTCATGTTCTCCGGGTATGAAAACTTTGTCTCTCAGCTGGATATCTCTGCGGGCAAGGAGAAGCTGAACTGGCTGGGGAAAATGGATGCGACTTCGCTAAAAAATAAGGTGGCGGCATCGATAGTCGCTATCTCTTCCATTCACCTGTTACGCGTGTTTATGGATGCGAAAAACGTCCCGGATAACAAATTAATGTGGTATGTCATCATCCATCTGACCTTTGTCCTGTCGGCGTTCGTGATGGGCTATCTGGACAGATTGACGCGACATAACCATTGAGCCGCCGTCCACGGCGGGGCAGTCGGGCAAAGGATGCTGAGCCCGGCTGTAAAACAGCGCTTCTTTAACGGCGGATAACCGTCTCCCTGCAGCCTTACGCAATATTTTTACTACATCTATTCATTTACCCAGTAATAAGACTAAAAGATTTTCTCTGCGTTCACAGATATATAACATCTGCGGGTACGTAAACGGCGATAACTGTAAAAAAATGGAGAATGCATTATATATTCTCCGCGCCTTGCCGATAACGAGAGTGCGTCATCATCAGATGACTAATCTCTTATATTCAGCAAGGAAATTCATATGCGTTTGCTGCAAAACTTTACTATTCGTATGGTCATGCTGACGATACTGGGACTTTTTTGTCTACTCTGGTCGGGGGTGGGGTTATACAGCGTCCATGCTTTATCCGAAGTTTCGGAAGGAAATGATATTGACCGGCATCTTGTGCGGCAAATGACGGTGCTAAGCCAGGGTAACGATCAATATTTCCGCTTTGTTACCCGCCTTAGCCGCGCGATGGATGTAAAAATCGGCGGCGGCACGCCCGATTTTGCGCCCGCCCGGCAGTCGCTCGAGAATATGCGTCAGAAGCTGGAGGAGATGAAAGCGCTATCGCCAGGGCCGATGAACCCTGATATCTCAAGGGAGGTCTTGTCCAACTGGCAGGCCTTGCTGGAGAAAGGCGTCGTTCCTCAAATGCAACTGGCGCAGCAAGGATCGCTAACCGCCTGGAGCGAACATGCCAGTACGGTCACGCCCGCACTCAGTCGCGCGTTCGGCGCCAGCGCGGAACGGTTTAGTCATGAAGCTGGCGCCATGCTGGATAACACACGTGTGATGGTCGATGGTAAAACCTATACCATCCGCATCCTGCTTATCACGGCGGTGATTCTGGGCATTGCTATCCTGATTTTTACCGATCGCTATCTGGTTGCAATGATGGTGAAACCGCTGGAGCGCATCCGTCAGCAATTTCAGCGCATCGCGCAAGGCGATCTTAGCCAGCCGATTGAAGCGTTGGGGCGTAACTGCGTAGGCCGGTTGGTGCCGCTACTGCGCGCGATGCAGGACAGTTTACGCGAAGCCGTGAGTACGATCCGCGCCGGAAGCGACAATATCTGGCGCGGCGCGACGGAAATTTCTACCGGTAATAACGATCTCTCTTCCCGAACGGAAGAACAGGCCGCCGCGCTGGAAGAAACTGCCGCCAGCATGGAACAGCTTACCGCAACGGTGAAAATGAACGCCGAACACGCCCGCCAGGCGAGTCAGCTTGCGGATGCCGCCTCGCTAACGGCAGGAAAAGGCGGTGAACTGGTTTCCGATGTGGTAGAAACAATGAACGGTATTTCCGCCAGTTCGCAGCAGATCGCCGAAATTACTACCGTGATTAATAGTATTGCTTTCCAGACCAATATTCTGGCCTTGAACGCAGCGGTAGAAGCGGCCAGAGCGGGCGAGCAGGGACGCGGCTTCGCGGTGGTCGCCGGTGAGGTACGTAACCTGGCCAGCCGCAGCGCGGGGGCGGCGAAAGAAATTGAAGCCTTAATTGGCGAATCGGTACGTCGCGTAGCGCAGGGCGCGCAGTTGGTCCAGGAGACCGGCGCAACGATGGACGCCATCCTGCGCGGCGTCACGGAAGTGACGACGATTATGAAACAGATCGCGTCCGCCTCCGAAGAACAGAGTAAAGGTATTTCTCAGGTTGGCGTGGCGATTACGCAAATGGATAGCGTTACGCAACAAAACGCCGCGCTGGTTGAGCAGGTTTCCGCGGCGGCGGCGGCGCTGGAACGGCAGACGGAGGATTTGCAACGCTCCGTACAGCAGTTCCGGCTTTCCGCTAGTGAGCCGCAACAACGCGTAACGGCGAAAGCGGCGCCTGGCGTTCAGAGAATGGCGTCGGCTCCCGCACAGTCTACTGATGAATGGGTTTCCTTCTGATGTGAAGCAAAAAAGCGCGTAATGCGCTGGCCTTCATTTAACTAGTCGCTATATAATTTATTATATAGCGACTAAGGAGGTCAGATGAATAATCATTTTGGGAAAGGGTTAATGGCTGGGTTGCACGCGCCATATGCATATAGCGCGCATCATGCGGTGAATTTCTGTTCTGAGTATAAACGTGGCTTTGTATTGGGTTTTACACACCGTATGTTCGAAAAGACCGGCGATCGTCAACTTAGCGCGTGGGAGGCCGGAATTCTGACGCGTCGCTATGGTCTGGATAAAGAAATGGTGATGGATTTCTTTAAAGAGAATCATTCCGGGATGGCGGTTCGCTTCTTTATGGCCGGTTATCGACTCGAAGGTTGATCCAACAGGGGTATTATCTTGCTTTAATTAATTACACTATCGCCTCTTCCCTTCGTTTTACTGTTCCGTCGAAGTATTATGGCGCACATAACCATAAAAAAAGTGTGGTAAATGGCGTACCGATCGCAATAACTTCTTCGCGAACAGTGCAAAATAAAAGCCAGGTCTTCGTAACGGAATAACTATAAAATGACTGGAGATAATACTCTCATCACTTCTCACGGCATTAACCGTCGTGATTTCATGAAGCTTTGTGCAGCACTGGCCGCTACTATGGGGCTCAGTAGCAAAGCCGCCGCAGAAATGGCAGAATCGGTATCCAATCCACAGCGTCCGCCCGTTATCTGGATTGGCGCTCAGGAGTGTACCGGTTGTACCGAATCACTGCTTCGTGCTACACACCCAACCGTTGAAAACCTCGTTCTGGAGACTATCTCTCTGGAATACCACGAGGTGCTTTCCGCCGCATTCGGTCACCAGGTCGAAGAAAACAAACATAACGCTCTGGAGAAGTATAAAGGGCAATATGTTCTGGTGGTGGATGGTTCTATCCCACTAAAAGATAACGGTATCTACTGCATGGTTGCCGGCGAGCCGATCGTGGATCACATCCGCAAAGCCGCTGACGGCGCAGCCGCGATTATCGCTATCGGTTCCTGCTCGGCATGGGGCGGCGTTGCTGCGGCTGGCGTAAACCCAACCGGCGCTGTCAGTCTGCAGGAAGTCTTACCGGGCAAAACGGTTATCAATATTCCAGGTTGTCCGCCAAACCCGCATAACTTCCTGGCGACCGTCGCGCATATCATCACTTACGGCACGCCGCCGAAGCTGGATGCGAAAAATCGTCCAACCTTTGCCTATGGCCGTCTGATTCATGAGCATTGCGAACGTCGTCCACACTTCGACGCAGGCCGTTTTGCCAAAGAATTTGGCGACGAAGGCCACCGTCAGGGCTGGTGTCTCTACCATCTTGGCTGTAAAGGGCCGGAAACCTGGGGCAACTGTTCTACGTTACAGTTCTGTGACGTTGGCGGCGTCTGGCCGGTGGCGATCGGCCATCCTTGCTATGGCTGTAACGAAGAAGGTATCGGCTTCCATAAGGGCATTCACCAGCTTGCTCATGTCGAAAACCAAACTCCGCGTTCAGAGAAACCTGACGTCAATATGAAAGAAGGCGGCAATATCTCTGCGGGCGCTGTCGGTCTGCTTGGCGGCGTAGTCGGTCTGGTTGCCGGCGTCAGCGTGATGGCGGTACGTGAACTGGGGCGTCAGCAAAAGAAAGATAACGCTGACTCACGGGGAGAATAACCGTGAACAGACGTGACTTTATTAAAGCAGCCTCCGGTGGAGCATTGCTGTTGGGCGCCGCGCCGTCTGTCAGCCATGCGGCTGCAGAAAACCGTCCGCCGATTCCAGGTTCGCTGGGTATGCTGTATGACTCCACTCTGTGCGTGGGCTGTCAGGCCTGCGTCACAAAGTGTCAGGATATCAACTTCCCGGCGCGTAACCCGGAAGGGGAGCAGACCTGGTCGAACAACGACAAGCTGTCGCCGTATACCAATAACATTATTCAGGTATGGCGTAGCGGTACGGGCGTGAACAAAGATCAGGAAGAGAACGGCTATGCCTACATCAAGAAACAGTGTATGCACTGCGTCGATCCTAACTGCGTTTCCGTTTGCCCGGTGTCGGCGTTGAAAAAAGATCCGAAAACCGGCATCGTCCACTATGACAAAGATGTCTGCACCGGCTGCCGTTACTGTATGGTTGCCTGCCCGTACAACGTACCTAAGTACGACTACAACAACCCGTTTGGCGCGCTTCACAAGTGTGAGTTGTGTAACCAGAAAGGCGTTGAGCGTCTGGATAAAGGCGGTTTGCCTGGGTGTGTGGAAGTTTGTCCGGCAGGGGCCGTCATTTTCGGTACTCGTGAAGAGCTGATGGCGGAAGCGAAAAAACGTCTGGCCCTCAAACCAGGCAGTGAATATCACTATCCGCGCCAGACGTTGAAAACGGACGACACCTATCTGCACACGGTGCCTAAATACTACCCACACCTCTACGGTGAAAAAGAGGGCGGTGGTACTCAGGTGCTGGTGCTGACAGGCGTTCCTTATGAAGATCTGGATCTGCCGAAGCTGGATGACCTTTCAACCGGAGCGCGCTCCGAGCATGTTCAACACACGCTTTATAAAGGCATGATACTACCCCTGGCTGCGCTGGCGGGCTTAACCGTGCTGGTTCGTCGTAATAGCAAAAACGACCATCACGATGGAGGAGACGATCATGAGTCATGATCCAAAACCGCTGGGCGGAAAAATCATCAGTAAACCGGTCATTATTTTTGGACCGTTAATCGTCCTGTGTATGCTCCTTATCGTGAAGCGTCTGGTCTTCGGGTTGGGCTCCGTTTCCGACCTGAACGGCGGTTTCCCGTGGGGCGTCTGGATTGCCTTTGACCTGTTGATCGGCACCGGCTTTGCCTGCGGCGGTTGGGCGTTGGCATGGGCGGTGTATGTCTTTAACCGTGGGCAATACCATCCGTTGGTGCGCCCGGCGTTGCTGGCAAGCTTGTTTGGTTACTCGCTGGGCGGCCTGTCGATCACTATCGACGTCGGTCGTTACTGGAACCTGCCGTACTTCTACATTCCAGGTCACTTCAACGTGAACTCGGTACTGTTTGAGACGGCGGTCTGTATGACAATCTACATCGGCGTGATGGCGCTGGAGTTTGCGCCTGCCCTGTTTGAACGTCTGGGCTGGAAAGTGTCGCTCAAGCGTCTGAATAAGGTGATGTTCTTTATTATCGCGCTGGGCGCGCTGCTGCCGACGATGCACCAGTCCTCAATGGGGTCATTGATGATCTCGGCGGGCTATAAAGTGCATCCGCTATGGCAAAGCTATGAAATGCTGCCGCTGTTCTCGGTTCTGACCGCGTTTATCATGGGCTTCTCTATTGTCATATTTGAGGGTTCGCTGGTTCAGGCAGGCCTGAAAGGAAACGGTCCGGATGAGAAAAATTTGTTTGTTAAGCTGACGAATACCATCAGCGTGCTGCTGGCGATTTTCGTCGTCCTGCGCTTTGGCGAACTGATTTATCGCGACAAGCTGTCCTATGCGTTTGCCGGCGATTTTTACTCCGCTATGTTCTGGATTGAAGTCGTCCTGATGGTCTTCCCGTTAGTGGTGCTGCGTGTGGCGAAACTGCGTAATGACTCTCGTATGCTGTACCTGTCGGCGCTGAGCGCGCTGTTGGGTTGCGCGACGTGGCGTCTGACCTATTCGCTGGTGGCATTCAACCCGGGTGGCGGCTACCACTACTTCCCAACCTGGGAAGAATTGTTGATTTCTATTGGTTTTGTGGCTATTGAGATTTGTGCATACATCGTACTCATTCGTCTACTGCCGATACTTCCTCCTTTAAAACAAAACGATCATAATCGTCATGAGGCGAGCAAAGCATGAGCCAGAGAATTACTATTGATCCGGTAACCCGTATTGAGGGTCATTTACGCATTGACTGCGAAATTGAGAACGGCGTCGTATCCAAAGCATGGGCGTCCGGCACCATGTGGCGCGGTATGGAAGAGATTGTGAAGAACCGCGATCCGCGCGATGCGTGGATGATTGTGCAGCGTATTTGCGGCGTTTGTACGACAACTCACGCGATCTCTTCCGTTCGTGCGGCAGAAAGCGCGCTGAATATTGATGTTCCCGTCAACGCGCAGTATATCCGTAATATTATTCTGGCGGCGCATACCACCCATGACCACATTGTCCATTTCTACCAGCTCTCTGCGCTGGACTGGGTGGACATTACCTCTGCGTTGAAAGCCGATCCGGAAAAAGCCTCCGCGATGCTGGATGGCGTGTCGAGCTGGCACCTGAACAGCGCGCAAGAGTTCACGAAAGTTCAGAACAAGATCAAGGATCTTGTCGCCAGCGGTCAGTTAGGTATTTTCGCCAATGGCTACTGGGGGCACCCGGCAATGCAGTTACCGCCGGAGGTCAACCTGATTGCGGTCGCCCACTATCTGCAGGCGCTGGAATGTCAGCGTGACGCTAACCGCGTGGTGGCGTTGCTGGGCGGTAAATCGCCGCATATCCAGAACCTGGCGGTCGGTGGGGTGGCGAACCCGATCAATCTCGACAGTATCGGTACGTTGAACCTTGAACGCCTGATGTACATCAAATCGTTTATCGATAAGCTGAGCGATTTTGTCGAGCAGGTGTATAAAGTGGATACCGCAGTCATCGCGGCCTACTATCCGGAATGGCTGGAGCGCGGCAAAGGCGCGGTGAACTACCTGAGCGCGCCGGAATTCCCGACCGACGGTAAAAACGGCAGTTTCCTGTTCCCGGGCGGTTACATTACCAATGCCGATCTGTCGACATACCGTCCGATCACCTCTCACTCCGACGAATTCCTGATTAAAGGTATTCAGGAGAGCGCGAAGCACGCCTGGTACAAAGATGAAGCGCCGCAGGCGCCGTGGGAAGGCACTACGATCCCGGCTTACGACGGTTGGTCGGATGACGGTAAATACTCATGGGTCAAGTCGCCGACATTCTACGGCAAAACCGTCGAAGTCGGGCCGCTGGCGAACATGCTGTGTAAACTGGCTGCAGGTCGTGAATCCACCCAGACCAAGCTCAATGAAATCATTGCGCTTTATCAGAAGCTGACCGGCAAAACGCTGGAAATGGCGCAACTTCACTCTACGCTGGGTCGTATCATCGGGCGTACCGTTCACTGTTGTGAACTGCAAAACATATTGCAGGATCAATACAACGCGCTGATTGTAAATATCGGCAAAGGCGATTACACCACGTTTGTGAAGCCGAACATTCCGGCGACGGGCGAGTTCAAAGGCGTGGGCTTCCTGGAGGCGCCGCGCGGTATGCTGTCTCACTGGATGGTGATTAAAGACGGTATTATCAGTAACTATCAGGCAGTGGTGCCATCGACCTGGAACTCAGGTCCGCGTAACTTCAACGATGACGTGGGGCCGTACGAACAGTCGCTGGTCGGTACGCCGATCGCCGATCCGGCGAAGCCGCTGGAAGTGGTACGTACCATCCACTCCTTCGACCCTTGCATGGCGTGCGCGGTGCACGTGGTGGACGCCGATGGCAATGAAGTGGTCTCGGTGAAGGTTTTGTAATGCGGATATTAGTCTTAGGGGTCGGCAATATTTTGCTGACCGATGAAGCCATCGGGGTGCGTATTGTTGAAGCGTTAGAGCAACGATACACCCTGCCGGATTTCGTTGAGATTCTGGATGGCGGTACGGCGGGAATGGAACTTCTTGGCGATATGGCGAATCGGGATCATTTGATCATTGCCGACGCCATCGTGTCGAAAAAGAACGCGCCGGGAACCATTATGGTACTGCGCGACGATGAAGTTCCGGCGCTGTTCACCAACAAAATCTCCCCCCATCAGCTTGGACTGGCCGACGTATTGTCGGCCCTCCGCTTTACCGGCGAGTTTCCGAAGAAACTGACCCTGGTCGGCGTTATTCCACAGTCGCTGGAACCGCACATCGGCTTAACGCCAACCGTCGAGGCGATGATTGAACCTGCGCTTGAGCAGGTTCTTGCTGCGCTGCGTGAATCCGGCGTCGAAGCAATTCCTAAGGAGACGGCGCATGTCTGAAACGTTTTCCGGATTCGACACGGCGCCCGTCGCCCGGGTTCAGGCGGCATTTGAAGAGATAGCCCATCGTTCGATGCACGATCTTTCGTTTCTGCATCCGACTATGCCGGTGCATGTCTCTGATTTTACGTTGTTTGAAGGACAATGGACGGGCACGGTCATTACGCCGTGGATGTTAAGCGCATTAATCTTCCCTGGCCCGGACCAGATCTGGCCCGGGCGTACCGTCGGTGAAAAACTCGGTCTGCAACTGCCTTATGGCACGATGACCTTTACCGTTGGTGAACTGGAAGGCGTTTCGCAATATCTTGCCTGCTCGTTGATGTCGCCGCTTTCCCGTAGCCTGTCGCCGGAAGAGGGCGTCCGGCTGGCGGATGACTGCGCGCGGATGCTGTTATCCCTGCCGGTAAGCAATCCTGATGCGCCGCAGACAAGCCGGCGTGCGTTGCTGTTTGGCCGTCGGAGCTGTGAGAATGCATGAGCTGTCTCTTTGCCAAAGCGCCGTTGAAATTATTCAGCAGCAGGCAGAACAGCACGGCGTGGCGCGCGTCACCGGCGTATGGCTGGAGATAGGCGCGCTTTCGTGCGTTGAAGAGCGCGCGGTTCGTTTCAGCTTTGACATCGCCTGCCAGGGGACTTTAGCGCAAGGGTGCGAATTGCACATCGACTACAGACCGGCCCAGGCCTGGTGCTGGGATTGCAGTCAGGTGGTGGAAATTCTCAGGCATGACGCGCAATGTCCGCATTGTCATGGCGATCGCCTGCGGGTGGATACCGGCGATTCGTTGAAAGTAAAAAGTATTGAGGTCGAATAACCCGCATTTTATTTCAGGTGGTTAATTATGTGTATTGGCGTCCCCGGTCAGGTGCTGGCCGTCGGAGATGATATTCACCAGCTTGCGCAGGTGGAAGTGTGTGGCATCAAACGTGATGTCAATATTGCTCTGATTTGTGAAGGTAAGCCAGCCGAGCTGATAGGGCAATGGGTATTGGTACACGTTGGTTTTGCGATGAGCATCATTGATGAAGACGAAGCGAAAGCCACGTTAGATGCGCTGCGCCGCATGGAGTACGACATCACCAGCGCGTGATCCCTTAATCACCTCTATTATATCGCTCTATAATCGTTGTATAATTATTTATATATCGATTGTGAGGCGAAACCTATGAATAAATTTTTGCGCCAGCTCTCTCTGCTGGCGTTGCTTTTTTGCTGGCCGTTAATGTCACAGGCGGCGCGTACTTTTACCGATCAACTTGGCCGCCAGGTCACGGTTCCCGACACCGTCGACAGAGTGGTGGTGCTCCAGCATCAAACGCTCAATCTCCTTGTACAGATGAATGCCACTGACAAAATCGTTGGGGTCATGGCGAACTGGAAACAGCAATTAGGCGACGGCTATGCGCGTCTGGCGCCGGAACTGGCGCAAAAAGCCTCGCTGGGCGATCTAACGCACGTTGATCCTGAAAAACTGGTGGCGCTGCGCCCGCAGGTGGTGTTTGTCACGAATTACGCTCCGCAGGAGATGATCGACAAGATCAGCCGTCTTGGCATTCCGGTGGTGGCGATTTCGCTGCGCCATGATGTTGCTGGCGAGCAGGCTAAAATGAACCCGACCCTGGCCGATGACGAGCAGGCTTATAATCGTGGGCTGCGTGAAGGAATAACGCTGATTGGCGATATCGTCAATAAACCGCAGGAGGCGAAAGCGCTGATTGAGGCGATGGATAAAGGTCGCAAGATGGTCAGCGACCGTTTGCAGTCGGTTCCTGAAAATGAGCGAGTTCGCGCCTATATGGCGAATCCGGAGCTGACCACCTACGGTTCCGGTAAATACACCGGTCTGATGATGGCCCATGCGGGGGCGCTGAATGTAGCGGCATCCTCGGTGAAAGGCTTTAAGCAGGTGACAATGGAGCAGGTGATCGCCTGGGATCCACAGGTAATCTTTGTCCAGAATCGCTATCCAAAGGTCGTCAATGAGATCCTGCACAATCCCCAGTGGCAGGTCATTGACGCGGTGAAGCATCATCGGGTTTACCTGATGCCGGATTATGCCAAAGCCTGGGGATATCCGATGCCGGAGGCGGTGGGAATCGGCGAACTGTGGATGGCGAAAAAACTCTATCCGGAAAAATTCCACGATATTGACATGCAAAAGGCCGCTAACGACTGGTATCAACGTTTTTACCGTACTGACTATCAGGGTGTACAGTAATGCGAATACTGGCTGCGGGGAGCTTGCGCGTCGTCTGGCCGCAACTAATGGCGGCATTTCAGGCGGATGCGGTATGTGATTTCGGTCCGGCGGGGCTGTTACGTGAACGCATCGAAGCGGGCGAAGCGTGCGACTTTTTTGCTTCGGCGAACCTGGCGCATCCGCAGGCGCTGCTGGAAAGCGGGCGGGCGCTGCGGGTCGCGCCTTTTACGACGAACCGTTTGTGTCTGAGCGTGCGGGCACAGGCGATGCGTGAAGGCGAGGACTGGCTGTCGCTATTAACCCGGCGGGATCTGCGGATCGGCACCTCAACAGCAGGTTGCGATCCTTCCGGCGATTATACGCAGCAGCTTTTTTCGCGGATGGGCAAGGAGGGCGAAGCGGTCCGAAAACGCGCGGTAGCGCTGGTTGGCGGCAGACAGACTTTGCCGTTACCGGCGGGCCGGCTGGCGGCGGAATGGCTCATCAATCATGATTACACCGATATCTTTATCGGCTATGCCAGCTATGCTCCCAGGCTACGGCAGGTTAATTCGCTGCGAGTGGTTGATATCCCGGAACCTTATAATCCCGTGGCTGAATATGGCTTTGCCTGCCTGAGCGAGCAGGGAAAAACGCTTGCCGACTTTTTACTATCAGCACGGGCGAGGTTGATTCTCATGCAACATGGGTTTAGTGAAGCGGCGAATATGACACACTCGCAGAACTGATAAGCGAAGCGTCAGCAGGGAATACCATGCCGGATGACGACATTACTACCTCATCCGGCATTATGGTTTAACTTTGACGTTTATCTTCGGTATGGTTTTCGAAGTCGCTGGCGTCATGGCGTTCGTGAAGCTGTTCGTTCAATGGGCCGTTGGTCCGGTTGACAATGCGCCCCCGCTTTACCGCCGGACGTTCGGCTACCTGTTTCGCCCAGCGTTGTACGTTTTGATAACTTCCGGCATCCAGAAACTCCGCTGCATCATAGACATTCCCCAGCACCACGTTGCCGAACCACGGCCAGATGGCCATATCGGCAATAGTGTACTCTTCTCCCGCGACATACGGGTGGTGAGCTAACTGCTTATCCAGCACGTCCAGCAGACGCTTGGCTTCCATGGTGAAGCGATTAATGGCGTACTCAATTTTTACCGGCGCATAATGATAGAAATGACCGAAACCGCCACCGAGGAACGGCGCCGCGCCCTGTAGCCAGAACAACCAGTTAAGGGTTTCTGTGCGCTTAGCCAGATCCTGCGGCAGGAAATGGCCAAACTTATCCGCCAGATAAACAAGAATTGCGCCCGACTCAAAAACCCGAATCGGCGGGTTGTGTGAGTTATCGCGCAGCGCCGGAATTTTTGAGTTCGGATTGATGTCAACAAAGCCGCTGGAGAACTGATCGCCCTCGCCGATGCGAATCAACCAGGCGTCATATTCGGCGCCGGTCACGCCCAGCGCCAGGAGTTCTTCCAGCATAATGGTCACTTTCTGGCCGTTAGGCGTCCCCAGCGAATAAAGCTGTAACGGATGTTTGCCGACGGGCAGCGTTTTGTCGTGCGTCGGGCCGGAAACCGGGCGATTAATGTTAGCGAACGCGCCGCCGCCGGATTTATCCCACGTCCAGACTTTTGCGGGTTGATAAGTATTATCTGCCATATTGACCTGCCTTCACAGTGGTGGTGTTGAAGCAGTGTAGCAGCTTGCTAGTCGGACATTTAACCGATTGGGACATTCCGGCGAGTGAAATTTTAACCTTCTGGCCTCAGTGTGCCTTATTGAGGTGTATGATTATGTCGACCTCTGTCCGGTTAGTGTCACAGAGCAGACAATCAGAGCGAAATCACGCCAGGCTGCTCAGGCGGTCTTGTTTTGAGGTAAGTGCATGAGCAAAGGAACCACCAGTCAGGATGCCCCCTTCGGGACATTATTGGGTTACGCCCCCGGCGGCGTAGCGATCTACTCTTCAGATTACAATTCCCTCGATCCGTGGGACGACGACGACGCAGCTTTTCGTAGCTACATCGACGATGAATACATGGGGCATAAATGGCAGTGCGTGGAATTTGCCCGCCGTTTTCTCTTTCTGAATTATGGCGTTGTTTTTACTGACGTCGGCATGGCCTGGGAAATCTTCTCGCTACGTTTTCTGCGCGAGGTGGTGAATGACAATATTTTGCCTTTGCAGGCCTTCCCGAACGGTTCGCCGCGCGCGCCGGAGGCTGGGGCGCTGCTCATCTGGCAAAAGGGCGGCGAGTTTAACGAAACCGGGCACGTCGCGATTATCACCCAACTCCTGGATAACAAAATTCGTATTGCTGAGCAAAACGTTATCCACACGCCATTGCCGCCAGGGCAGCAGTGGACTCGCGAACTGGAAATGGTCGTAGAAAACGGGTGTTACACCCTGCGCGACACCTTTGATGACACGACGATTTTAGGCTGGATGATCCAGACCGACGACACGCAATACAGTTTGTCACAGCCTGACATCGCGAATCAGTCGCTGGCGATTCGCGGCGCAAGACTGCCAGAGAAAGGTCAGTTTGACGGTCAGTGGCTGGATGAGCGCGATCCGTTACAAAAAGCCTATGTACAGGCGAACGGGCACGTTATCAATCAGGACCCGTACCAGTATTTTACCATCACCGAGAGCGCTGAACAGGAGCTTATCAAAGCGACCAATGAGTTGCATTTGATGTACCTGCACGCCACGGACAAAGTTTTAAAAGACGATAATCTGCTGGCGCTATTCGATATCCCCAAAATTCTTTGGCCGCGCCTGCGTCTCTCCTGGCAGCGCCGTCGTCACCATATGATCACCGGTCGTATGGATTTCTGCATGGATGAACGCGGGCTGAAAGTCTATGAATACAATGCCGATTCCGCATCATGCCATACCGAAGCGGGATTAATTCTCGAAAAATGGGCTGAGCAGGGCTATACCGGTAAAGGGCATAACCCGGCGGAGGGCTTAATTAACGAGCTGGCAGGCGCCTGGAAACACAGTAAAGCGCGTCCTTTCGTCCATATCATGCAGGATGATGATATCGAGGAGGACTATCACGCGCAGTTTATGCAGCAGGCGCTGCATCAGGCCGGTTTCGCGAGCAAAATTCTCCGCGGGCTGGGCGAGTTGCGCTGGGATGACGCCGGGCAGTTGATCGATGGCGACGGACGGCTGGTGAATTGTGTCTGGAAAACCTGGGCGTGGGAAACGGCGATGGAGCAGATACGCGAAGTCAGCGAGACGGAGTATGCCGCAGTGCCTATTCGTACCGGGCACCCGGAAAATGAAGTCCGGCTGATTGATGTATTACTGCGCCCGGAAGTGTTGGTGTTTGAACCGCTGTGGACGGTGATCCCGGGTAACAAAGCGATCCTGCCCATCCTGTGGTCGCTCTTCCCGCATCATCGCTATTTGCTCGACACGGATTTTACCGTTAACGATGAGCTGGTGCAGACCGGCTATGCGGTAAAACCGATTGCCGGACGTTGCGGTAGTAATATTGATTTGGTGAGCCATCAGGAAGAGCTCCTGGATAAAACCAGCGGCAAGTTCGCCACGCAGAAAAATATCTATCAGCAGTTGTGGTGCCTGCCGAAGGTCGCCGGGAAGTATATTCAGGTCTGTACGTTTACCGTGGGCGGTAACTACGGCGGTACGTGCCTGCGCGGCGATGATTCATTAGTCATTAAAAAAGAGAGCGATATTGAACCGTTAATCGTCATCAAAGCGTAACGGGGGCATTCTCGTCGGGATATCGGCGTGTGTGCCGATATCCCGCCTGTTGTGTTTACCAGCGAACGGCTATCAGCCTGCCATTTACTGGTAACATATGAGAAATAATATCACAAATTATTCTTAACTTTTCTGACACAGGCGGTGACGCTCGCCGCGTTGGCGCATCCGTTTCCTGATTTTCGACTACTCGATACTTTTTGCGGCTGGTTACGCTGCGCCCATTCCTTTGGATTTAGGTCATGCCTGTTTGGCTGGTAAACGGACAGCATAATATATTGATGAGTCCAAATGATATTATTGGTCATATAAAAAGTTTACGTTAGGTTATTTTTCTATTGCAAAAGTTTGCGTTTAAACCCTGTCTGCAATCTTCGTGGCGAGATATAGCTACACCTAAGTAAATGCAGTTAATTATTATTCAGCTATTGTTGTCAGCCTTGTAAATAATATTTCCGTATAAAGCGAAGCGACTTCCATCATGACTGTTAATGGTATTGTTGAATAGTTTACTTTGTAATTATTTAAGTTTGGTGGACGTTTTGTCTTATTCTGGTGAGCGTATGGTTATGGCAGATGACAGCCGATTTTTCATTATGTTAGCATGAGTTGATAATACTTTATCCAGGCATAGATCAGGATGTCCACATATAATAAGGAGAATGGTATATGTTTAAAAAAGTATTAGGCTTGCGCCACTGGAATAATAATGTTGTAAAAATACCGCCGCCAGCAGCAGAATCTGGCGCTAATGCGTCTGACGTGGTGGTGGATACTCCTGAGCCTTATGAGCGGATACTGTGTCAAAAAATTCTGATGGGGATCTCGACGATCGATATCATTCGTAATGCCATCATTAAGTCCTGTGAGCAGCTCAACATTGAAAAAGAACGCATTAATGAACTTAACGAACAGAATGATAAAGCCAGAAGTTCATTAAAATCGCTCGTGGAATTTATCACCGAAATTGGCACGACTTCGTCGGATATTGGCTGTCGTATGGGCGACTTAAATACCTCCTTAACGCAAATTAATGCGTGTATTAAAGAGATACAGAAGATCGCTAACCAGACCAATTTGATAGCGATTAACTCCGCGATCGAGGCCGCGCGCGTAGGGGATGCCGGGCGTGGTTTTAGCGTTATTTCGAAAGAGGTGAAAAACCTGTCCGAAGATGTTAAACACAGTTCGAAAAGCGTCAGTACGTTAACCTCTGTAATCAAAGATAATACGGCCAGAGTGAGTGAGGTGCTGGATAACCAACAGCCGGTTATTGATAATATTACGACTAACATAAATCAAATTGTGGAGTCTATTGGCATCGTCATCGATAAATCGCTGAGCATGAAATCGGTCATGCAGTACATCTCTACGGTGCAGTTTTTGAATATTGTCAAAGTTGACCATGTTATCTGGAAAATGGAAGTCTACAAATTACTCTTAAATAAAGACATAAACAGTAAAATAACGATGCACGATCAGTGTCGGCTGGGGAAATGGTACTACGGTTTTGAAGGGCAGCAGTTTAGCAACTACTACAGTTTCCGTAGTCTGGAAGCGCCGCATAAAGAGGTGCATACCGCTGGTCACTCTGCGCTGAACTATTTTGCCGCAGGCGATATGAATGCGATGTCGCAAGAACTCGACAGAATGGAGCGATCCAGTAATGAGGTGGTTAACCAGCTGGAAATGCTGGCTGTCGATTTATTAAAGGAAACCACAGTGTGAAGTCATGAGTTATTACCGTATAACCAACAGGAGCCATCATCAACAGGACTGATGTATCACACTTTCTGCACTGGAGTTATTCCGGACAGAGAAAAAAAGCATGACGCAAAAGATGGCTGTGTTTGTTTACCCGAATCACTTACCTTAGTAAGTGATTCGGGATTAATCAGCAACATCTTTGCTTTTTATCGGCGGCCAGACTTTGGCTGGAAAAGTGCGTTACTGCTAAATTTCTCACTCTCTTACCGCCTTCCTGCCCCTCGAAATACCTGAGACCTGTGCTCACAGATTAATAGCGATTATTTAATCGTGAAATAACGCTGGGCATTATTGAAGCAGATATCCTGAACCATACGGCTTAGCATCGCTTCATCATCAGGAATCTCTCCGTCCTGCGCCCACTGTCCCAGCAGGTTACAGAGAATACGACGGAAATATTCATGTCGCGTATAAGAAAGGAAACTGCGGGAGTCGGTCAGCATCCCGACAAACTGACTTAACAGTCCCATTTGCGACAGTTGCTCCAGTTGGCGCAGCATCCCGTCTTTCTGATCGTTAAACCACCAGCCGGAACCAAACTGCACTTTTCCGGCAATTCCCGGCCCCTGGAAGTTACCGATCATGGTCGCCAGGACTTCGTTATCACGTGGGTTCAGGCAATAGAGGATAGTCTTGGGCAGTTCATTGGTCACATCCATACTGTCGAGCAAACGGGAGAGCGCCCAGCTAATGTTATTATCGCCAATGGAGTCAAAGCCGGTATCCGGCCCCAGCAGGCGGAACATCCGGGTATTATTATTACGGATCGCGCCAATATGTAGCTGCATCACCCAGCCGCGCGCGGCGTACTGACGGCCCAGCCAGACCAGCACCGCCGTGGTAAACTGGGCGATCTCAAGTTCGCTCAGCGTTTCGCCAGCCAGACGTTTGCCCAGAATGGCGTCAAGCTGCGCGTCGTCGGGCACCGGCGCAAATCGCAGCGTTTCAATGCCATGATCGGACGCGCGGCAGCCGCAGGCGGCGAAATGGTCGAGACGGCGAGTGAGCGCCTGACGTAAATCGTCGAAACGGGTAATGCTGACATCTGCCGCCGCTTCCAGTTTCCTCAGGTAATCGACAAAGCCGTCCAGTTCGATTTTGAAAACTTTGTCGGGGCGCCAGCTTGGCGCGACTTCAATATCAATGCTGTCGTCGGCGGCTATCTGGCGGTGATATTCCAGAGAATCTATCGGGTCGTCGGTGGTTCCGACCATCCGCACATTCATCTGCTGCATAATACCGCGCGCGGAAAAGGCCGGCGTCGCCAGTTTCTCATTACACTGCGTCCAGATACTTTCCGCGGTATCCGGTCCGAACAGCGTACCTGTAATGCCAAATGGACGGCGTAGTTCAAGGTGCGTCCAGTGATACAGCGGATTGCCCAGCGTTTTTGGTACGGTATTGGCCCAGGCCATATATTTTTCATAATCGCTGGTCTCTTTGCCGGTGATCAGCGACTCATCCACGCCTGCGCTTCGTAGCGCTCGCCATTTATAGTGGTCGCCTTCCAGCCAGATCTGACCGAGGTTATCGAAACGGCGATCGTCGGCGATTTCCTGCGGACTTAAATGGCAGTGGAAGTCATAAATCGGCATGGGCGCGGCGTATTTATGGTACAGCGTGCGGGCAATGTCGTTTTTCAGTAGAAAATCTTCAGTCATAAACGTAGCCATGATTTATCTCCTTACTTAGCCAGCGCTTCTACCGTGGCTTTCGCGCCATTCTGCAATAGCTGTTGGTAAGCGTCGGTAACGGCTTGCACAAATTCGTGGTTCTTCGGCAGGTCGTTGCCAAAGATAGACTCGATGGCCAGTAGCCCGCGAACGCGTTCTTCCGGCGTCTGATATTGCTGATGAATCGCCTGATACTGCGCTAGCAGCGGATCGACGACATCAATGGTTTTACCTTGTTCATCGATACCGCCGACGTAACGCATCCATCCGGCGACGCCCAGCGTCAGGCGGCGATAGTCATCGCCCTGTTGCAAGTGCAGACGCACCGGGTCCAACAAACGCTGCGGCAGTTTCTGACTGCCATCCATCGCGATCTGCCAGGTGCGGTGTTTCAACGAGGGGTTAGTGAAACGCGCGATCAACAAATTCGCATACCCTTCCAGATCGGTGCCTTCCGGCATTGATAACGTCGGCGCTTGTTCATCAAGCATCAGCGCCAGCGCCGCGCGCCGGTAAGCCGGGTTGGTCATGGTATCGGCGATAGTGTCATACCCGCCGAGATAACCCAGATAGGCGAGGAAAGAGTGGCTGCCGTTAAGCATACGCAGCTTCATCATCTCAAACGGTACGACGTCTGCAACGAATTGCGCGCCGACGGTGTCCCAGTCCGGGCGACCATTCACAAAGTTATCTTCGATGACCCACTGGCGGAAGGGTTCGCAGGCGATAGCGCAAGGATCATAAACTCCTAACTGGTCGGCAACCAGCTGTAGCGTCTCTTCGGTCGCCGCCGGAACAATGCGGTCAACCATGGTGCAGGGGAAGGTCACATTGTCGGCAATCCATGCGGCGAGGGCGGCATCGCGAGCTTTCGCCAGGCCGAGGACGGCAGCCTTCGCGACGTGACCATTCTCGCGTACGTTATCACACGACAGCACGGTAAAAGCTTTCAGTCCTTGCTCCCGGCGCATGTTTAGCGCTTCGACAATATAGCCAATGGCGGATTTAGGCTGCTGTGGATGGGCAAGATCGTTTTGGATCAGCGGGTTATTGACATCAAGCTCGCCGCTGGCGGGGTCGGTGCAGTAGCCTTTTTCGGTCACGGTTAAGGAGACGATGGCGGTTTCCGGGCGCGCCATTGCCGCCAGAATCCCTGCATGGCCGTCGAATTCAGGGTGCAGCGCTTCTTTCATTGAACCGATAATTTTCAGTTCGGTGCTTTCTGCGCCGCGTTCTGCAACGGTGTACAGCAGATTTTGCGCTTTCAGGTTCGCGATCAGCCGCGCGTCGTTACCCGGCATCAGGTTCACTTCACAAATGCCCCAGTCGCTGTCGCTCTTTTCCAGTAGATGATGGGTAAAGAGCGCCTGGTGCGCGCGGTGAAACGCCCCGCAGCCCAGATGCACAATACGGGATACCAGACGTGATTTGTCCCAGTTTGGGCGGGCGACGGAAACCTGGGCGGTGGCGATATTCTGTTCCATTGCAAACTCCTGTCATTCGACGTCTTCGCCCGCGATCTCCGGGGCGAGGCATGTTGCTATTGCATTGAGTAGGGGAAATCGCATGACGCGTCGCGCCATGCGAAAGAAGGTTATTTGCTAAAGAAAGCGCGCTGGATAGCCAGTTCGACGCCGCGGACTTCCGCAAGCCCTTTCAGACGGCCAATGGCGGAATAACCCGGATTCGTTTTCTTCTTCAGATCGTCCAGCATCTGATGACCGTGGTCCGGGCGCATTGGGATCAGATCGTCGCTACCTTCGGCTTTACGACGGTGCTCTTCTTCCACAATCGCTTTAACGACTTCATACATATCCACATCGCCGTGCAAATGGGCGGCCTCGTGGAAGGTCTTCGGATTCTCTTCGCGCAGCGTAGAGCGCAGATGCGTAAAGTAGATGCGCGGACCAAACTGTTTGATCATATCAACCAGATCGTTGTCGGCGCGCACGCCGTAAGATCCGGTACACATGGTGAAGCCGTTCGCCATGCTATTAACGGTTTCCACCATCCATTGCATGTCTTCAATGGTAGAGACAATGCGCGGCAGGCCGAGAATAGGGCGCGGTGGATCGTCAGGATGAACGGCCATACGCACGCCAACCTCGTCGGCAACCGGAATAATGGCTTTCAGGAAATAGGCAAAATGTTCACGCAGTTTTGCTTTATCGATATCTTTATACGTCGCCAGGTGTTGACGGAACTGATCCAGCGTATAGCCTTCTTCCGCGCCAGGTAAACCGGCAATAATGTTGCGGGTCAGACGTGCTTTGTCTTCCTCGCTCATGGTGGCGAAACGCCGCTCTGCCTGAGCAATCTCTTCTGCCGTATAGTCGGCTTCTGCTCCCGGACGCTTCAGGATATGCAGTTCGAACGCGGCGAATTCAATCTGGTCAAAACGCAACGCTTTTGAACCATCTGGTAATACGTATTCCAGATCCGTACGTGTCCAGTCCAGCACCGGCATAAAGTTATAGCAAACCGTATAGATACCGCATTGCGCCAGGTTACGCAGCGTTTGCTGGTAGTTTTTGATCCATAAATCGTACTGACCGGTGTGGGTTTTGATGTCTTCGTGGATAGGTACGCTCTCTACCACAGACCACTCCAGACCCGCCTCTTCAACGATTGCTTTACGTTTCTGGATCTCGTCTACCGACCAAATTTCTCCATTCGGGATATGGTGTAACGCCGTTACCACGCCGGTTGCGCCAGCCTGGCGTACATCTGACAGCGTTACCGGGTCGTTAGGTCCGTACCAGCGCCAGGTTTGTTTCATATCTCGTTTCCTCTTCTTGCGATAACGTTTTCGTGGTTGACCCATTGCCAGCCAACATCGAAACGTGCTTTGTAAACCCGTTCTGACCCCTAAATTCAACCAAAATTTTTCTCATGTCAACCTTATTGTCTAAATTGGCTAACCAAATCACAAATATCATCATTCACGGTCTGCCAATTTTATTTATTTGATCTGTGTCAATTTTTGCTGGGTGAAAAGCATTCACCATTCAACTTGAAATGAGTTGATGTATTTATTTCAAGAATATTAAGGGCGGGAGTTGCCGCCAGATTTTGACCGGTCCGGATGAGAAAATATTGATTGGTCAACCAATTTTTGTGATTTCAGTTTTCCCGCTACAGGTCAGACGGCGCGGAGCTAATGTTTTTTAACGAGGCTTTATCATGAAGATGACAAAATTAAGATGGTGGATTATCGGCCTGGTCTGCGTAGGGACCATCGTAAACTACCTGTCCCGTAGCTCGCTTAGCGTTGCGGCGCCAGCGATGATGAAAGAACTCCATTTTGATGAGCAACAATATTCCTGGGTGGTGAGCGCCTTCCAGCTTTGTTACACCATTGCGCAGCCGATCACCGGCTATTTGATGGATGTCATCGGACTGAAAATCGGCTTCTTTATCTTTGCCTTGTTATGGTCGCTGATCAACATGGCGCACGCGCTGGCCGGCGGCTGGATAAGTCTGGCATTTCTGCGTGGTCTGATGGGGCTAACCGAAGCGTCAGCGATTCCGGCCGGGATTAAAGCCAGCGCCGAATGGTTCCCGACGAAAGAACGCGGTATTGCGGGGGGCCTGTTTAATATCGGTACTTCAATTGGCGCGATGCTGGCGCCGCCGCTGGTGGTCTGGGCGATGCTGACCTTTGCTGATAGCGGCATCGGTACTGAAATGGCGTTTGTGATTACCGGTGGGATCGGCGTGCTGTTCGCCATCACCTGGTTCCTGATTTATAACTCGCCAAATAAACACCCGTGGATCACCCACAAAGAGCTGCGTTATATCGAAGACGGCCAGGAAAGCTATCTCCAGGACGATAATAAAAAACCGGCCGTTAAAGAGATCGTTAAAAAGCGTAACTTCTGGGCGTTGGCGATTACCCGTTTTCTGGCTGACCCGGCATGGGGAACGCTGAGTTTCTGGATGCCGCTGTATCTGATTAACGTGATGCATCTGCCGTTAAAAGAGATCGCCATGTTTGCCTGGCTGCCGTTCCTGGCGGCGGACTTTGGCTGCGTTGCAGGCGGTTTCCTGGCGAAGTTCTTCATGGAAAAGATGCACATGACCACGATCAATGCGCGTCGTTGTAGCTTTACCATCGGCGCTGTTTTGATGATTTCGATCGGTTTTGTCAGCATTACGACTAACCCGTATGTCGCCATTGCATTGATGAGTATTGGCGGTTTTGCGCACCAGACGCTGTCTACCGTCGTGATTACCATGAGCGCTGACCTGTTCAAGAAAAATGAGGTCGCGACGGTTGCCGGTCTGGCAGGATCTGCGGCATGGATGGGACAGTTAAGCTTCAACCTGTTTATGGGGGCATTGGTCGCTATTATCGGTTACGGCCCGTTCTTCATTGCACTCAGTCTGTTCGATATTATCGGCGCCATCATCCTGTGGGTACTGATTAAAGATCCGGAAAAGCACCACCCGCCAATGACGGAACAGCCGCTGGCGTCTCACCGCTAAAGCTGTCTCGGTTTCACTGGCCTGATAAGCGAAGCGCTACCGGGTTCTAACGGCCACCTTCGGGTGGCCGTCTTCATTACCCTTATCGGTAAAAATACGCGTTGGTTTTATACCAGCGCGTTATCATTTAGTTTGCCTGATTATTTTCAGATGCTGAAAATAATATTGTGGTAAGGGTTATTGTTTTTCGCCTGGATTTTTATCGACTCTCTGTCTCGCTGCGATCATCGATAAAGTCCCCTTTATGTAAATAAAGGTTCAATGCTTCTACTCTTTTCTCCATATATTTTGCGCAGCTTCACAAAAAATAACCTGATGTCGTAATGTCCGCTCCCTAATATTCTCCATGCGCTATACGTTAATTTAAGTTTAAATTTCATGCCGGGGATATCACGATGTCACGTAATTTTACTGTTTCAGCCTGTCAGTATATTGTTACTGAAATAAACACTTTTGAAGATTTCATAACAAAGGTAAGGATACTTCTTAATAAAAGTCAGGGGGCTGATGTCGTTATCTTCCCGGAGCTATTTACCATTGAGTTATTTACACTATTGAAAAAATGGCAAGAAAGACCCATTTCACACCTAACTTTAATTGATCAGTTTACGGATGCCTATAAGCAGCTTTTTCAACAGGAAGCGAAAGAAAGAGGACAGTTCATTATTGCTGGCTCTCATCTGGAGCAGACTGGAGCAGATCGCTATGAGAATGTTGCGCATATATGGGGACCCGATGGCGAACATTATGCTCACAGTAAGACGCATATCTTCCCGGCTGAACGGGGTTGGTATACTCAGGAAGGCGATAAAATGGCTGTTTTTCAACTGCCATTTGCAAAGGTGGGTTTTAATATTTGTTATGAAGCAGAAATACCGGAGTGTGCCGCGACGCTGGCGGAACAGGGTGTAGAGTTAATTTTAACGCCTTCCGCTACGTTTACTGAACAGGGATTTTGGCGAGTCAGGCATTGTTGCCACGCACGTTGTATTGAAAATCAAATTTATCTTGTTCACTGTTGCCTGGGCGGAAACCCGGGCGGGCCACTGCCAGGCTGCTGGGCCCGAAGTTCAATTTTAAGCCCCTGTGATGTCGTGTGGAAAAATCCACAAGGTATTATCGCAGAGGCGCACGTCAATCAAGAGGATGTCATTTCAGGAGAAATTAACCTCGATGTTCTATATGAAAATAGACTTGGGGGGGCAGCAACAACGTTCAAGGACAGACGCAGAAAAGCAGGCATATATAATATCTGGCCATCACACATTAAATAACAGAATGTGTCCCTTCTATGTATTAGCTGGAGGTCGTTATGGGATATTTAAAATTACCTGAGGGTAAAAGGATTGCGGTCAATCTTGGTGTCGATGTAGATGCTCAGTCTTTATGGCTGGGCGGATTTAATCGACCGTCGCCATCCTTTATGTCACGGGGAGAGTTTGGTGCACAAGTTGGCGTACCAAGGCTTCTGAAATTGTTCAAAGAAAATAATATCAAAACCACCTTTTTTATTCCCGGACACACTGTAGACACCTTCCCGGAAATCAGTAAAGCGATTTTTGATGCCGGGCATGAAATCGCTCACCATGGCTACTATCATGAAAATCCGACGCTGGTGAATCGTGATACAGAACGCCGACTAATGGATTTGGCGTTCGCCTGTTATAAAAGACATTTCGGCATACGCCCTGTGGGATACCGTTCTCCCTATTGGGATTATAGCGAGAATACGCTGGATCTTCTGGAGGAAGCCGGTTTTCTCTATGACAGTAGCCTGATGGCGAGAGATCTTGTGCCTTACCATCCTCAACGTTGGCAGGTGAATTGGGAAACGGGAAATATCGCAGGCCCGGCCAGCGCGATTCTGGAAATTCCTGTTAGCTGGTATCTGGATGATTTTCCCGCACTGGCGTATACCGGCAACCAGGAGGGGATGAGCGATACTGACGGTGTTCTGCGACGCTGGAAGGATATTTTTACCTATGCTTATAACCATCAGGAAAACGGTTTATATGCGATGGCTCTTCATCCGCAGATAATCGGTCATGGGCATCATATGATGATGTTGTCACGTTTGATTGAACATATTAAAGGGCATGATGGCGTATGGTTTGCAACCTGTGAAGAGATAGCCAGTGTCTGGGTGGATGACGAAGAGGATCGACAAAAAATGCTCCGTCCTGATGTTCGTGGCGTAGCGCCGGTTCCGGATGATTATGGCTGGCCAGGCAAATGATATCACCTCATGACAATGTTAATATCAGTCGGGTAACGGATTACCCGGGCAGAAGTTACCTGTTTGCCCGCTCGTTAATGCATATTGTCCATCAGAAAGGGAGACTATCCCGGGACGTATAAAATCTTTTTTATTTCGGTCAAAACGTTAATCAACGAGAATAGTTTGTTTTTTGATTTAAATCATTTTTTAGTGTTCACAGGAAAATAAGCAAATAACATTTATAATGTGAGTATTAAGAAAAATAAAATTTCCATAGTGATTAATTTTTATTTAACGCTTTGATTTTTAATGTTTTTGTATGTGTTAATTGATGTAAATCAATTTGGATTTTTTTATTAAATAAGTAAAAATTAAGTTGATATTTGCTTTTTGATGTGTTTTTTATATATAGCTAATTATTATTCTGAAATGTCAATTTTTGAATAACGACGCTGTGATACCGGCACCAGGGATACTTTGCGATAAAAGGGATTGAATATGGCAGAGAGCGTTCAGTATAACCTCAATTGTATTTGGCCACAGCGGGCCAAAACCTTCTATTGCATTGCAACCAGCGGAATAACGTTCATCAGACGTGGGTAAACGTTGGCAAAATCCCTGCAAACCTGGCGTTTTTCACGCTGTGTTTTTTGGTAGTTGCGCTTTTAATAAGAGTCACAAGCGTTGGCCGCTGGTATTCGTCTGGCTGCTGAACTGCCACTTGATCAACAAGGAGATAAATCATGGATGCGATTTTTTTAAAGCTCGACAATATCAAAGGCGAAAGCCAGGTTGAAGGCTTTGAAGATCAGATAGAGATCATGTCTTATAGCCACAATGTGGCAATGCAGGTAAATAACGATATTAGCCTCACCGAGCGGACTTCCGGGCGTGCGCATGTTGGTGAAATGTCGCTCACCAAATTTGTCGACCTCGCCACGCCTGTGCTCAATGAGTACTGCTGTAGCGGGAGGCTAATTAGAACCGCGGTGCTGACGTTGTGCCGCAATGACGACGGCAAAATGCGGTCGCTTATCGTTTATACCCTGACAAACGTGCTGATATCACAACTCAGTGTTAGCGGCGGCGCCGGCGGTAAGCCGGTGGAAACGATGTCGCTGAACTTCACGAAAATCAAATGGCAAATCACTGCCGAGAAATCAGACGGCGCTCAACAGGAGTCCAGAGCGTCAGTATGGGATCTGGCGATGGACCAGATAGGGAAATGATGATGACGCCAACCATTCCGGTCGCGCTATTCGACAGGCTCTTGGTTGAGGGGATAAGCCCACATGAATTGGTACGCTGCAAGTTAATGTGTTTATTCAACTCTTGCGCCGTGCCAGGTGGCGAGACATTACCGCCGCTGCTCACTCGGGGTATGCCGGAATGGCACGAGGTGAATGTGGGTGACAAACGGGTTCTCAACTGGTTTTGCCGTGAGCTTCGCGCTGCTATTTTACGTTATGAACCGAGCATCAACATGCTGAAAGTCAGTGTAAAAGATGCCTATCATCAGACGCTGGCGTTGTCTTTGGAAGCGATGTTACAGGATGAGTCTGAACCGTTAAGACTGGAGATAGCCTACTCTAACGGTAGATGGCGCTAGTAATGCAGGAAGGAACGCCGGGCCGGGCGTTTAACATTACCCACAAGCAATAAAACGCAGCGAACGAACCTGATAATCAGGCAGACAGTCCACCTTTCGGTATGGTTGATCTGCCTGCATCATTTTCAGGATGGTTAATAACGGACCATGACCGATTTAAGTTCGGTATAGTCATCAATAAACGCGCTGCCAAATTCACGACCACTACCCGATCCTTTCATCCCTCCAAAGGGTACCGCGGGATCGAGGAAGGTATGCATATTGATCCACACCATGCCAGCATCAATATCTTCAGCGTAGCGTAATGCCTTAGACATATTTTCCGACCACACACTTGCAGCAAGGCCGAATGGCGAAGCGTTGATATGCGAAAGCGCCTCTTTTTCATTCTGATAACCGATAAAGCTACAGACAGGGCCAAAGGTCTCCTCGTGCATCAGCGTACTGTTTTTACTACGCACTTTTACTGCTGTCGGCTGTAAAAAGTACCCTTCGCCGGGTAAAGTTTCACCGCCGTAAACAATGGTATCCCCTTCTTCCCGTGCGCGTTGAATCAGACGCAGCACTTTTTCAAGCTGAACCTGATTCGCCAGCGGGCCCATCACCGTTTTTTCATCTAAAGGCGAGCCGGGCACGATCTCCGATAACCGTTGCCTGAGGAGCGTCATGACCGTATCCAGTTTTTCCTGGGGCAGATAAAAACGCTCTGCGGCAGCACAAATCTGTCCTTGATTCAGATAACCGGCTTCAAGAATACCGTTGACCATGGCTTGTGCCGTGAGATCATTGAGAAACAGCGCCGCATTTTTCCCTCCCAGTTCGAGGGTAACGCGTTTTCCTGACGATGTTGCCGAACGCCGGACTTTCTCACCTGTCGCAACTGACCCGGTGAAACTCACTTTGGCGCAATCTGGATGCGCGATCAGCTGTTGCGCTATCTCACCGCCAGCACCGTTTACCACGTTAATTACGCCATCAGGGAAACCTGCCTCTTTAGCCAGCTCAGCGACTCGCAGCAGTGTCAGCGGGGTATATTCACTTGGTTTAATGACGATGGTGCAGCCACATACCAGCGCTGCGGCCAGTTTCCAGATAGCAATCATAATTGAGAAATTCCACGGCACAATACCGACGACCACACCAATGGGTTGGCGTTGGGTAAACGCTGTGTATCTCTCTTCTCCCATTGATGGCAGGGAGACATTCAGCGTTTCACCGGTTATTTTTCCTGCCCAACCGGCAAAGTAACGCAGGAAGGCCACTGACTGATCGAGTTCAAGACCGCGCGACAGCGTAATCGTTTTACCTGAACAGACGCTTTCCAGTTGAGCTAACTCTTCACGATGAGCGGCAAGAGTATCAGCCAGTTTCAGCAGTAATGCGCCGCGTTGTAACGTTGGCATTTTACGCCAGACATCAAACGCCCGTCTGGCGCTCTGCATGGCCTCTTCTGCCTGCGCAGGGGTTGCCGACACAACGTCGGCGATAATTTTGCCGGTGGCTGGGTTAGTGACCGAAAAGTTCGTGCCGTTTCCGGCCTGACGTTCACCTGCAATAAATTGTCCGTGTCGTTGGCGTAAAAAAGTGGTTACTTCGGCAAGTAATGTCACATCGCTCATCAGAAGTGCCTGTAGGTCAGGAATGTACGTTTTTTCATCCCAACATACTTTTTCGGGGCTGAATATCGTTCCAAAGAACGTCATTCTTCCGGACGATATTTTGTAAAACGTTACCGTGCTGTGATAGCGGTCTTAGTCAAGCGTGATGACAAGGTAACGCGATGAATACAAAAATCGATGCGTTGAATTACTACGGCGCGACGAAAAAATACCCGTTGCATTTTCCTGCTCTGCAAGACGATATTGATGCCGATGTGGTGATCATTGGCGGTGGCTTTTCAGGCATCAATACCGCGCTGGAACTGGCGGAGCAGGGGATCACTAATGTTGTCGTTCTGGAAGCCCGCCATCTTGGGTATGGCGGCACCGGACGAAACGGCGGTCAGGTGATGGCCGGTATAGGTCACGACATCGAAGCCGTTAAAAAATATGTAGGCGCAGCGGGAATGGAGACGCTGTTTAAAATCTCGAACCTCGGCGCGGGTATTATTCGGGAGCGAATTCGTAAATACCATATTGATGCTGATTTTGTTCCCGGATATGGTTATCTGGCCTACAACCAGCGGCAGTTAAAAACGCTGCAACAATGGGAAAAAGAATTCAAAGCCGCCACGCCGGAAGATGATATTGAACTCTATACCGGTAAAGACGTGCAGCAGGTTATTGGTTCCGACGTCTACTGCGGTGTTCTCAAGCATATGGGGGGAGGGCATGTCCACTCGCTGAATTTATTGCTGGGCTCCGCTCAGGCTGCAAATTCGCTGGGGGTGAAGATATTCGAATATTCACCAGTGGTTGAGGTCAGTTACGGTAAGACAGTGCGGGTACGTACTGCGATGGGCAGCGTAAAAGCGGCCAAATTGCTGTGGGCCTGTGATAGTTTTCTCAATAATCTGGAACCAGAAATTTATAAGAAAACGCTGGTTACTTATTCTTATCAGGTCTCTACAGAACCTCTCTCCAGCGAGCTTGTTGAGCGGATCAGTCCCTTGCGCGGGGCTTTTAGTGATATCCGCCCGGTGATAAATTACTACCGTCTCACAAAAGAAAACCGTCTGCTTTTTGGCAGCGCCACAAGGTTTCTTGAATATACCCCGCACGATTTTGCTGCCTGGAACCGCACTCTGTTGACGGAGGTCTTTCCTTATTTGAAAGACGTTAAAATCGATTTTGCCTGGGGCGGACCGATGGCCTGTAGCGCGAATCTGTTTCCGCAGATTGGCACGCTTCGTGAACACAATAATGTTTTTTATGTTCAGGGTTATTCCGGATTTGGCGTCACGCCTTCCCATATTGTATGCAAAATCCTGGCCGAAGGAATAAATGGCGGTTCCGAGCGGTATCGTCTGATGAGTAGCATTCCCCACGCGACAATTTATGGTCGCGACAGTCTACGTCTATTGCTGGTCAGTGCGGGAAAACTGATACATCAAACAGCCGGTTTCTGGAAAGGCCGGAATTAACCAGGAGAACATTAATGCACGCTTTTAAACTCAATCAACCTGTTCCTGAATTACAGCCAATCGGGAGTGTCAGCCTGTTGGGGGCGTTGCCAACAGAAGGCGATCCCCAGGTCGCCGTTGCGATGATTTACGGTAAACCTGAGGACGTATTTACCTGTGGACTGTTTTCATCGACCCGCGGCGGTTTCACGATGATTTATCCCTTTACCGAGCACGCAACCGTGCTGGAAGGGGAAGTGGAACTCACTGTTGCGGGTCAGGAACCGATACGTTTTTCACCAGGCGATAGTTGGTTTGTTGAACAGGGAACCGAAGTGGCATGGAAAGTTTTAACGCCCCGTTTTGTAAAACATTATCTGGCAAACGTCGAAAGCCACAAACAGGGTTGAATCCTTTAATTGTTCGTCAGTAGCGTTGGCATCAGTGGGGAGAATAACGCGCTCCCCACTTGCTATTAGCGCATGCGGGGACGGCGTCACAACGTTATTTACCGTTATCCCTCTTCAGGACGATACCTGTTAGATGCGCTGCCTGCCATAAATAAACGTTATTCCGGAGCGGTAATTTATTGTTGTAATAATAGTGAAGAGGTTGACCATGTTTAAAAACAGACTTGCCAGCCATCTTGAACGTGGCGTTATTGGTTTCCCCACGACGCTTGCCAGCTCCGTCGGGCTGATTATGGCAAGCCCGGTGATCCTGACCGTGACCAGTGGTTTTGGCTCAGGGGGAGATACCTTTGCCCTTGCGGTATTACTGGCATTTATTATGATGCAAGCGCAGATTACCACCTTTGCCGAAGCGGCAACGCTTATTCCCACGACTGGCTCCGTCTACGACTATATCTCCTGCGGAATGGGGCGTTTTTTCGCTATCACCGGTGCGCTTTGCGCTTACCTGATCGTACACATTTTTGCCGGCACGGCAGAAACGATTCTCGCTGGCGTCATGGCGCTGGTGAACTTTGAGTCTGTTAGCGAACACGTGGCCATGCAGCACAATACCTGGATGGTTGGTGTCGGCATGGTAGTGGTTTTCGGGATACTGAATGCCATTGGTGTTGAAGTATTTGGCAAGGTGGAGGTATTTCTTACTTTCGGTATGTGGACTACCCTGACCATCTTCGGTTTATGCGGGATCCTGTTATCCCCGGTCACTCATCATTCCGGGTGGTTTGGCGCACCGCTTGATGTCAGTAATCTTTCTGGTCTGTTTGGTTATATTGGCATGGCGATGTTTATGTTCGTCGGTTGTGAACTGGTCACGCCAATGGCGCCGGAAATTAAAAAAGCGCATCGTACGATTCCCAGAGCGATGGCGCTTGGCCTTTTAGCGGTGGCAGGTTGTATGTTCCTCTATGGCGCTGCGATTAACCGGCAAGTAAATAATGTGGTTGTCGATGCGGCAAACCATATCTTTTTACTGGATACGCCGATGGCTATTCCCGCCTTTGCCAATCGTGTCATGGGACATGTCGGGCAATACTGGCTGGGCGTGGGGTTGTTGTTAGCGGGATGTGCGACGATTAATACGCTAATGGCGGCAGTACCGCGTATTATATACGGCATGGCGCTGGACGGCGCTTTGCCGCGGTTTCTGACCTGGTTGCACCCCCGCTTTAAAACACCGGTCATCGCCATCGCATTCGGTGTTGCGATTCCCTGTTTACATGCCTGGTATCTGAACGGTGATATCGACCACATTGTTCCGCTGATCCTCGCTGCGGTCTGCGCCTGGGGAGTAGCTTATCTGCTGGTAACGTTATCGGTCGTTATCTTACGTATTCGGCGCCCCGATTTACCACGCGCTTACCGGGCCCCCTGGTTTCCCTTACCTCAGATTATTTCGAGCGTGGGTATTATTATCGCCATTATTAATATCGCGCCTCCAGGAATGAACAGTCGGGATGTACTTATACCATTCGGTATTATGCTTGGATTGACTGCCGCCTATGCCTTATTCTGGACATTATGTGTGCAACGGGTTAATCCTTTCCTCCCGCTTCCGGTAGAAGAGGTCGTGGAACGGGCTATGGGCAATTATGAAAAGCGAAACAATGAAGAGATGACGCCAGATGTCCTCCGTCCCCTGGTTTAAGAACGCATTAATGAATATGGTGTTACGTGATTTGAGCGGCTGGCGTTGTGAAAAATTGACCGAACATAGCGCCGTGCTGCATCTGAATGCATTTACCCAGGTTATCTGCCATGTTCAGCAAAAACGGTTATTCATGGCCAGTATTCACAGTTGTGAATTCAGGGTGAAAGGCACAATCAATTATCCTTTGCAGGGCAAAATTCGCGTTCATCAGCCCGGATGGCTGAAACGTTATCCCGTCATTTTTACTGGCAGCAAAAGTACCGCCGGGCTGATTAACTATCTTAATTGTTTCCCCAATTTACAACAGGCACTGAGTGAACTGGATTATCGTCGGTTTACGCTGGTTTTACATCATAAGGAATGGTATTGCGGCATTGAGCTATGGGCTGCTAGCGAAGTGGTTTGTAAAATGCCGCCGCTGCGCCGTTATCTGCGGCTTGAGCGGCACCAGCGTGTTCTTCTGCTTAGTGTGATAAATATGATCAATCAGGCCATGAATCAATGGCTGCAACAGGATACCGACGCCAGATAATATGACATTTTATTGCGGCATCAGCTCAGAGGGTGGTATTAATTCAGGCATATATGACATATGGGGAAAAGACCCGCAATTGACGCGGGTTAAAAAGAACGCTTTCACATATTCAGTGAATGTTGTACCGAGGACATTCTGGTTCGGGAAACCAGTTCCGTGCGATTTATCACTTCTGTTTTAGCAAAAATATTACGTAAATGTGTTTTCACTGTTGAGAGAGAAATATTCAACTGACGGGCAATCAATTTGTTGCTGGCCCCTTCGCAGACCATTCCCACAATTTCACGCTCTTTGGCGGTCAATATTGACGCCAGATCGTTGTCTTCCTGAAGAGAATCATGAATCGCCAGTCCCAGTAATGGTTGTACTGCCTGGGCTCGCAAACGCTCTTCGCTGGAAAAAGGTATATCGCGCATTAATGAAATGCCCGCGATAATACGATGGCCCCGACGAATAAAGATCTCAATCATGTCGCACACATGATTAGGTAGCATAAATTCATGATAATAATGGCGATGTCGGGCACAGATACCGGGCGTCATCGTCGCTACGGTAACAACCTGTTGGCCGAACCGGGAAGGCGATAGCGGGTCTAATGGTTGAAAATGCTCCAGATATTGTTGGTGTGTGCTATTAGAAATGTTATGTAAAACATAGGTTTCTGGCTTTAAATAAGCATTAACACGATAAAAAACCGCCGACGACAGAGGAATGAGTTGCGCAATGCTCTGTAAGCAATGGAGAGTGATCCCGTCATTATGGCCAGTAGTTGATAAGGCTGACATGTTATCTCCTTCCATCCGGATGAGCGCGTCGGGACGCAGTAAAATAGTGGTATGTTGAAACATACAATTTACATTCGATTAACACAATCATTCACATGTTAATAATGTGACGTGTGTTGCGATATTTTTTATAACCGATTGAAAATAAATGTTTTTAATTTAAATCTTGTCTGGCTTTCTAAAAAATAATTAAAAATTATTAATATAATTTTTTTTCTGTCGCGGTTGACTCATCTCCTGAAAATGCCGTGGGTTCTCGTCCTTCAGGACGATATTCTTTTGAGATGACTGTTCTATGATTTTCTGTAATAGCGCAGGTTAACAGAGACTTAATTTCTGGTTCAGACAGGATTTGCTAAATAACGTTTCAATAGCGTCATGCGCTATGCAGAAAACCGGCGTTTTTACCCACAAAAAGCGGTGGCTGCCAGTATATTTTAATGAACAGTAGTGAATATGAAGGATGTGGTAACATGTTGATTTTATGAGGGTAAGCGGACAATTTAGGGCATCCACATCTGAAGGGTTGGTGCCCGGACTTGGAGAAGTCCTTTGGGCTAATGGACTGTTAAAGCTATTTTTGACCGTTTATCAAGACCACTACAAAACTAACCATTACAGAATTATCTACATGATTTTCCCGGTGTGGGTTTGATTCCTGCTACTGTCTGATAATTGTTGAACCAGTTCTTCTGTATAGGGTATCAGCAGGGCAGGCTTTCGAAATTTGACACCCAGTAAGAATCGGTGTGAGACACTCACGGTTTTTTCTGCCGTCTATTCGTCATTGAAGAATGATAGTATTTTTATGAGAATAAGAGACAAAAATATAGAGGCGCCTATATAAATCCCTCGTTCTGTCCAGGTATCCAGACGAAATAACCAATAGACACATAAAAAAACAAGTAGCCCACCAATAATTGACGCGAGAGCGCCAATGATTTTTTTGAGCATATATTTAAAAGTACCTTCATTATATTTCATGGTTTTTCTTTTTGTGTCGCCATTACCATTATTATGACAGTTAATTTTATGCTGAAGAATAACCCTGCCATTATCTGTTTTCTGGCATATCTTATTAGGCGTAAACGTCAACAGGCGTAGCGCATGATAGTAATTTTCTTGTTTTGAAGGCCAGTTTCTATCAACGATTAAATAATCCACTGTACGTATACTATAACGATGCTGACCTGATAAAAATGATACATATTATCAAGTGGAACAGAAAAATGATAATTGCTCTCACCTGGAATTTCAAGCTACTCGTCTGTGTCAAAGACAGAACTAAAGCGGCATGAACCACTTAAATAACGCAGAGTAACCTCGTCATTAATGATACGCTCATCTCAGTATCCAACATCCAGACTCCTGGAAATTTACTGCATTCCTGTAACTCAAATTATTTAGAGTATATTAATATCGGATATTCTTTTTTAATTAACGCCAATCTCCATACTTTCCAGTGACTTTAATATGTATGGCGTAAAATCAATCAACTGATTATCTATTTTTCTGATTAAACTGCCTGCGCCGCATAAAGCATGTGAGCCATCAATCATACAAAAATAAAATTTCTTTTTTATGTTATCATCTTCGTATATTGTTTTATCCATCTCCGAAATATTCTCATCAATGATTAAGAAACCCTGTGCATTCACTGAACTTATATTATATAAAACTGATGGTTTAAATTTATTATTTGTTTTTGTTGCATCATCATCTAACACCCATATGTTTTTATTTTTATCAAAAACGATGTGCTGTATATGTGAGCCATACTCACCAACATCATACACCTCTCTGCTATATGAACAACTCCATAATGTAATTGGATAAAACTCAGGATCATAAACATGGTTTTTATCATTGAGATCTTTAATATTTTTATTTAAGAAAAAGTAATCATTAAATTTTACGTTCTTACACTCAGGGGTTTCCACGCGATAGTCAATCCTTGCATCAATGCGAAGCATTCTTACAGAATATTTCGACTCACTTAATTTGTCTGGTAATGATATAGATGGAATAATATTTGCTTTCAAAGGTAAGATAAGAAACAAACTAATGATAGTGATTTTTTTCATGGCCTTTATCCTGGTTGAGCCTGGTGGAGTTATTTGATTCGATAAGCTTATCATCATCTTTTTTCGGTTGATAAAAATAACCAGAACCAGAAAATAAAAACATCCGATAATAATTACCACCAGATTCAGCAGACATATATATATCTTTTTTGATACATTTTGATTCTGATTTTATATCAGGAAAACAATAAAATTCATCCTCGGCATCATAGGGCGATAATTTTTGATAACCGTCACCAAAATCCCATATATATACCGAAAAATCATTTCCAGGGAGATTATATTTTTCCAGAATTTTTCTTTCATTTTCTCTCCACCAATTCAGTTTCCCCCTGTCCGTAATGGGGAAATGCCTGGCAAGAATGTTAATGTCTTTACCTGAATAATAATGGACATCCACGATTTCTACTGGTCTGCCTGACCATAAGTATATAACAACAGAACAAAATAATATGGCGATTGTCACAATATAAATGAATTTTTTCGTTATTACCCATGACACAATCACATTCCTTATGTAAAATATCGGACTATGCTATGTTAACAATACAAACAAATACCTTGCCGACAATACATACCAAATCAGGAGTAATATCCTCTGACACCTGAGATTTTTACGGTGGTATTTATTTCTGTAATATACACTTCATCCTTTAAGCTGCCTCTTTGTTGGCTGCGCTCAGAAACCCCGGTCACATAGTTATCTATGCTCCCGGGGATTTCTTCCCTTGCCGCCGCGATGCATCTAGAATGATTTTGTGTATAAATGGCTTAAACTCATACCCCTCTTTCTCATAATGTTGAAGTACAAACTAAATTTTAAAGACATCCCAATGGCTATAAAGCCAATGTGTTATATCATTACTGTCAAGACTAAAATGATCCTGCATCCTGTAATGCCCGTTTGCTGCGTAGGCATTTTTGATACATTCAATGATATTATGGTAACGTGTGTGGCATACATATCATGAACAGATAATCTCAGTCCGTAGCTATAGGCCCTCCACGATTTTATTTCCCACTATCGGCAATTGTTCCGTATCTTTTGTTGTTGCCTTTTGCTTCCCAGAAGATGTAGAACCGTTACCCGTGTCGACTGTAGGTACATTTGACGGTACAGGGTAATTTGATTTATTCAACAACCCTTATTATGGTGAAAAATAATTATCTATAGGCATCAAAGCGTTACAGATCTTTCCATCAAATAATTCAAAATCATGGACGTTTACTAAAAATTTATCTTTATATGAGTAATGAGCACCAACTACTGGAATAGTAAAAATCTCAATCTCTTCATTTTTTTTATTTATTATTAACATGCCATCAAAACCATGAAGTATTTGATCGTCACTAAAATTAATCAATGATACTCTAATATTTATTATGGATTTATTATTCCCAGCCAAAAAGGAATTAATTAAAGAATCGGTTATTCCATGAGGATAAGTATCAACATATACTATTCGTATAGAGTTCCCCGCTCTTTCATTCCAACAGGATTTATTGACCGCATATATCCTTTCATCAGCTCTATATTCTTTAAAATATTCCTTCCCTTCAGGGTTACCCCATACGAATAAATAATATCCTCGCTCACCAGCGCTGACAGAAAATGTCACAATCCAGATAAAGAGGAATATATATTTAGCCATATCATCTATCTCTTACATTAGATTTTTTTGAACGGATGTAAATTCGCCACCGCAAAGGTGTCCGACTCCTGGCCGTCAGCCTCCAGCGTGGAACGAAGACCTTCCCGGGACATGTCTGCCCTCCCTGAATGTTCAGCCTGTATTTACCGTGCCGCCGCCGATAACCACCCCGTCACAGTCCATCCCATCACCCGTTCTGGCAGCGGGAAGGTCGTCGATAAATGCCGTGGAGGAGCCACCCGCAATTTTACGCGGATGGGGCGGATGCTCCGGTTTGGAGTGTGGCGTCAGCGGGTCGCCCATCCGGGCGACGGGTAATCTGTCGATAAATATCATGAGGGAGCTCGTAATAATCACGGTTTCGTAATAACTGTCGTGCTGGGTGCCTTTATCGTTGAGTCGGGCTGCTGTGGGTATATTTTAGATCCTTATTGTCATCAATGATAATTACATTCGCTTCATTATGGTTATTCGCTAATATTCTGTCTTACCTTTCCATAAATCGGTTATACGAGGTATCCTTAGGCTTTGTTAAATAAATAATCCCATGTTAATATCTCATCGATATCTTTCCTTTGGAGGCATAACCGCTATTCTCTCTCGAAACCAAGACTTTGCGTGGCCTGGAAGTATTTCCCCAAGGAAGAATTAATAAAAAATCTCCCGTAACCGATTATTTTTCAACATGTATTGTGAATGTCTTGTGGCTTTCTTTTCCAGAAGACCATCCCGATCCCATCGTGTAACCATCAAGCTCGATAACGATATCTTCCTCAACATTAATATTACCTTTAATTTCGATAGTATTACATCTATGCTCGTCGCCTCCAATACATTTTATATAAATACCATCCCAATTTTCTTTTATATCTCGAGGGTTCTCCAACGCAGGTGAAAATTCTTCTGTCCTAAATACCCCAGCATAACTTGGATGAATAATATAATACAATCTACTGACAAGTCCACCCGTTAGCTCAACTTGTTTGCTGTAAGTTGTGCCAAATTTAGCGGGTGAGAGTTCGTCAGGTTGATACTTTATCGTGTTTCCGGAACATGAAACAATCATGGGAAACACAATGCAAATCAGAGTTAAAAAACATAATTTCATAAATATTCATGGTATTTTTGGAAATACCATTCCTCCATATATATTACCTAAAAGACAATCTTGATTATCGTGCAAAAAAATGTGAATTATTTAGTGCAAAAATAGATTACTTAGTGAGTAGGCCGTAGGATCTTTCCCTACAGCCTCTCACAAACCGTACGTAAAGCTCTCACTTCATACGATTCGCGTCAGATAAATATATCCTCTGGCACTACGGTTCAGTGTAAAAACACTCAGAATTATGCCTTTGATAGTTACTCCCTTAACTGACATATTTTTGCCTTTTAACGGTCACTGCATTATCATCCCGGTTCCGGTTGACAAACTCCTCACCACTGATCGCTACTTATTTTCCTTAAAACAGGGGAGTCTCTGAGACTTCCGCCAGCGTTTTAGCTCTTCAATAACTCCTTCAGGACTATCTTCTCGTTCCTCTGATGGATAAAATATCAAATCCCCGCCATCAGGGTGTTGAGTAATTTTATTAAAATGGCGTAGAAGATTATCAATAAACTTCGATAATTCATCTCCAGTCAACTCTTCAGGAGGCTCAAAAAAATTATTTAAAAACTCGATAAACTCATCTTCTGTATAATCTTCAAGGTTATTTTTTAGTTCCATTTTCACCTCAAACCTTACTTATGCAATCGTATATGATTTTTAGGGGTGTTTATCCTAAGGTTATCAACATCAAACACCATTCCTCCATACTGGATCTTTCCAACGTGGTAAATTTCATAAGCCCACCTACCTCCGACTTGTTGCCTTATCAAGGTGTACGGCGCTCGACCTCTTTTTATCAAAGTTTGATTCGATTTACTAAACTACGCCAGTAACTCTGGGCATTTCCCTACACCTGATTTTCATTTACTTTTCTTAAAACAAGGCAAACCTTGAGATTCTCTCCATTCTTTAATTATGTTCAGAATGCCCTCAGGTGTTCCATCACTTTCCGTTTCAGGATAATAGATAAGATCTGTTCCATCTGGGTATTCAGTGATCTTCTCAAAATACTCAAGTAATGGATCTAATGTTTCATCTGTATCCGACTCGTTTTCAGAAAATATCACTCTCAAGAAATCAATGAACTCACTTTCCGTATAATCACTAATATTTTCTTTTAATTTCATAAATCGCCTGTGTATGTCAATATGGTGTTCACACGGGGATTGTCTACATTGTAAACATCGCCTCTATTTGCAACTTCATCTATATGATGAAGCTCGAACCTCCGTTTTCCGACTCTGTCAACTTTTCTAACCTTTGATGCCTTACCTGATTTCACTCGAGTCATATAACCACCCCGCCACAGTCCACCGCATCACTCATTCTGGCAACGGGCAGGCCGTCAATAAATACCGTGGGGAGACCCGCTATAATCACGGTCTCGTAATAATCGTCGTACTGGGTGCCTTTATCGTTGAGTCGGGCGGTTGTGGGCATTTTTCTCCATAGCTTCATTACTAAATAATAAGTTGTGAGATTATCCTGGAAAATAAGAACAATTATTTATTAGAAGTTAATAAGTGATAGGATCATTGTACTTACTGCAACTCCAATAGAAATAATTAATTCTTTTGATAAAAATCTAAACTCTGAATCTTTTTTATGCGAATCCAGGATATTAATTAATTCATTTTCTCTTCGATTTGATGGCATAATTCCATCTGGGAATGTATGTATTGGTTTTCTCAATGCACTGCTGATTTTTTTAAAATTTGTTATTAAATAAAGCTTTTCTTTCTTTTTTTATGAATTTGGATATAACATGAGTATTCTGTTTGTGTACTAAATTTTTTTAGTGACCATGACACGGATTCATTATCAATGATAATCTTCCCATCAGAAAATTCAATTTTTTGAATAAAGAAAACTTTTTTATTTCCCCGCCCAAAATGTATGCAGGTTCCAAACCAAACATTTCATTATCAGCTAATGCGCCTAATTTTTTAACTGTGCGATCAAAAAGATAATTATTGTTATCATCCACTAAATCAAATCCTTCCTGACTTGAAGATGCAAGAAAAGATGTAATTTCGCTGTCAAGAATATTTTTTGTTTTATTGATAAACCTATTTTCATTAAAAATGATCTTATTAAGTAAAGGTAAGATGGTAATATTTCCTCCTGTGAACCATGGCCTGATTTAATGCTATCATTGGATGCATCATCTGGTGTTTTTAGTCTTTCATTCTTATTCCAGCTTGCACCTGTTGAACTGTTGATACCTCTGGAGGATGAAGCTGACGACAGTGGTTGCCGTCGGCGTTAATCCGTCCACATCCAGCGTAAAACGCAGGCCATTTTGTGACATAACCTTATTCTGGATTTATTGGCGAAAAAGGAACCACGGTCCGCCCGTGGCAGTGGCAATGGGGGGAGGACAGCCGCTTCAGGCACGCTACCGCCAAAGTTTCCGGCATCCACCATCTCCCATATATGAAACGTAACAGACGTAATTCATTGCTGGCACGGGCTTTTTGTCTCCGTTCCCGGACAAAAACAGCATCCCACCATTAAGGCGGAATGCTGTGGATTTACTCTTATGCTTCCAGCGGCGCACGCCAGTCATCAGCACCTGAAGTGCCTGCTGAAACGTGTTCCCACTCAATTTTGCGGTAAGCCAGAGAAACTCTAACCAGATGTGTGAACTCACGTTTGGTGTTGTCCTGGCAGTGCGGCATACCGGAAAGTGTCGATAGCCGGTATCCGGCCTTGTTGTAGGTGTCGATATAGCCCAGCAATTCAGGCAGGCGTTTCAGGGGAAGGGCGGGGTGATGCTGGGTTATAACAGGAGTTACAACGCCATCCAGATCGAATGCCGGATTATATTTAATCGTTCCCTGCTGTACGGCGTGGCGCATAATTTTGGTCAGATACTGGCGTATACGTCCGGCAACAACATGCACACCTTTATCATCAATGTCTCTGACAGTCGTGCGAGATGTAGGGTTTAAGTCGCCGAAATACCCATTGCGCCGATATCAGGGAAAACGTAGTGTTGGAGGCAGACAGGAATTTTATTGGCGTGACTTTCTGACCAGAGTTTCAGGCAGCCGGTATGCCACAATCTAGCGATGTACTGGAACGTTCTAATTCATTGACAACCTTTTTTCGTCCCGGCGCTGCTGAGAAGGGGTAAAGCCGGATTTTAGTACGCACCGGGTGGCATCGCGTTTTTCGCGGGCAAGGGCGAGTGAAGTTTCGGGATAAGAACCGAATGATACCCTGGACTCTTTTCTCTCAAAACGATATTTGAAATACCAGATACGAAAATCGTTGGGTTTTACCAGAAGATACAGGCTGAGTGTATCAGCGAGTTTGTAGGGTTTATCAGAAGGCTTTGCACTACGGGCTTGTTTGTCGGTTAATGCCATTTGGGGTGTCACACCTTTATCGAACCGGACTGAGCACCGAGTTGACCACCAAAAGCCCCTGATTTGGGCGGATAAATAGAAATTCGCTGGGAAGAGTTTTTCCACTAACTCATTGAATTAAAAAATAAGGGGATTTATCAGGAAGCATAAAAAGGAAAGGTGGTGCCCGGACTCGGGAACATTCAGTTACTTACCAATTTGATTTTCATCATAAATTCTTCTGCTATCCATTGTCAAGACCCAGAGGTCGACCCTCATTTCTTCTTGTAAATCAAAATACTGTACCAGAGTGTGGAGGTACGGGTTGGTTCGATCCTTTAGTTCGATTCCTTCAGTAGCATTGTGATGTTGATTATGCTGCGAATTAAGGATGCAGTATGTTTATTTTCTGTATTCATATTTATCAGGGGAAAACCTGTCCAACTTAAACTGAGGAGATACAATCCATGTTGGAAGGCTTTGCTCCTGATTACATAATCTTAATTGTGTAACATCATACGAGCGATCTTTTCTAGCAGAGAGCTTTGACTGACTTCATGGCGGCGTATCAGGTCATAAGTAAACGTGCGCAACAATAATTCTGTAGCAGGTTCTGCCATGACTTTTATGGCAGAACCTTCAAAATCTTTTGCCATCAGATTGTACACCAGTACTGCTTTGTCCATGTTTTGATTTGGCTGATTGCTACGAGTACAAAACAAATTTGCGCTATAGCCATTATCTTCAATAAACAGTTGCTGGTACTGATTTGGGCGGTGACCTTTTGGCTTGGGAGTAAGGTAGTAAGGAAGGTATGTCTCATCAGCGGCGCCTCGCTTATTTAACACACCATTATTGAACTCTGCTGCCTGTAGGGAACAGCGATCCGCTGCACCTATTAAGCGTGGAACGCGGCTTGTGTTATAGCGCCACAGGACAACATTACGTTGATGATCGATAAGAAAAAAGTCGTTGTCTCTGATTTGCTCTACACATGCCTGCGTCATACCAGAGACGGCGTGGCGTAGTTCCTGTTCCCGTTCATAAAGCTTAGGCATTTGGATCGTCAGTGTGCAATTTTTAATTTCTATGGGCGTAACAGCAGCATAAAAGGCTTTTTGTCTACGCCGTTTTTCCCACGGACAACGGGTTGCTACTAACGTAAAATAGCCATCAGCTACTTGGAGTCCCGATATCTTACCCATTCCTCGTATTGCTTCTTTGAGCCAAAGTTCGCTGCGGAGCATTGCTAACTTGGACGGTTCTATTTTTTTTAATATTTTCCGAGTAATTCCTGTTTCAGGATCTTTTTGGGAGCGTAGTATTGAATCAACATTACATCCTTGAATGACGCGTTGATAATTATTACTAAAATCTAATATGAAGTCGACTTTAAGCTTAGAGTAGTAATCCAGTTGTTCATATTTACCCTGTTTTGCAAGGTCGAGAGCCTGCCAGGTCGTGTTGAAGCTATTGTTTCTAACCTCACCGTCATCATCAATGATTTCTATTGTAATACTTGATCCATTCTTTTGCTGCGAGCTATTGAGAACTAAATAGTTTTTATCCTTATTAAGGTGGATTATATCCTGAGCATCAACTACGGACTCCGCATTTAATTCTTGTTGGAGGTAATGTAGATAATTTTGGTGTGTTTCTTCATCTTCATTGTTTTTTAGATTATCAATGATAATAAGAGGACGGTGAAGCGCAGTATGTGGCGTTTCTAAAAACTCTAATTGTCGATGGGATGCTTGAAAAACACGCGGAGTGAATGCAATGTTTGCTGAGGCCAGAATTTCAGTGATTAATTTTTGTATTAGATTTTCTGCGTGGTTCTGGCATCCAGAGTAGGGTTTGTTTGCAAAGCGCATATAAGGCAAATTGCCAAATTGCTTAGCATTCACTATTTCTATAAGGTCAATATTTTTGTTATCATTAATGAGCAATCGGCCAAGCTCTGTACTAATTCCTGATGCTTCTGCTTGAGCTCGAAAGCAAACAGCCTTCAGCTCAAATGTCACATCATTATGCTTTGAATAAAAAATGGAAAATTTTAAAGCATCAATGTAATATTCATTATTCTTGTTTGGCTTATCACTTTGTAAGCTTGCTGAAAAATACAAATCACTATTATAAGAAATTGGCGATAAAGAGAAATATTGGGCGGCGTTCTTTAGTAGTATTAACTTAAGACGTAGCGCAATAACCTCCTGAGCTATTCTATAGTGATCAAAACCTAACTTTATTATTTCAGTAGCCCATTGGCTGTAGGGTCTTGGATTGGGAGTGAGAAATAAAGCCAGATGGTAATCTTTCAATGAAAAGGAGTGATAGCGTAATTTTTTAGGGGCGTCTAAATGTAATTTCTCGCTTAAGAGTTTCTTAATGTCTCGATGAACCCCGCTGATGTATTCATCATAGCTAATTTCAAGTGGTTTAGGTTTTCTAATATATGCTACATCGATACCCCATCCATCTGATGAAGGTAACTTAAGAACTTTTTCCAATACACTCTCTATTTGCTCAGCAATGTCGAACAATTGTGTTCTGGCTAGCGGTGCATAGGGAGAAGGGTGAATGTCCCATTCAGAGGACATTGTTATAACTGCATTTCTGGTTTGATTTAATTCCATTATTTCACTCATTTTCATATCCTAACATATTCATAAGTGTACGGTTAATTAGTATCTTTCTACTTATTTTTGATTCGTACCGATTTGAACTAATGTCTTTTTCATAATAAGAAACAACTTTTAAAAGATTAAAGTAAAAGATTTGTGTGGATTTAAATTTCTCCGCGCGATCATTTAGGCAGTTGAGTCCATGCCGTGTATTAAGGTAGACAGCAGAAACTTTATTCAGAGAAGAGCTGGCGCTGACAACCTTATTTAATATTTCTACTTTGTTTAAAGCACTTGAGTGCAATTTTTTCGAAATATCACGATTATTCTTTCCCATCATCCAGTTTTTAACGTCTATAGCGAATAGATGATCTTTTTTGATTAAGTAGATATCAAAAAGTTCATAGCACTCGCTACCTAACTGTAAAATTATCTGTTCAGGTGTTAAGGGTTTTATTCCTGCCGCTTTTAATACTTGATGAAATTGCCACTCTCCAATATTTCCAATGAGCAATGGGATTAATGCTGGGATAGGAATAAACCTCTTTAATGGCTCGGATTCTAATCTTAATAGGCTTGGGAATACGCGTTTTTCGAGTTCATCATACTCTTCACTCATACCCTCATGATATTGAGGTAAACAGTGTTCAGGCTCATAAGGTGAACTACCAGCAGAAATATCTGTAAGGCCATCTGATTGCATTGTTCTTGCTAAAATAATATTTTCCAAATCGGCGGTGCGTTCTAGAAAGAAATTCTCAATGCATAATTTCATATAATCGCTGTTTTTAATTATAGGATTGCGTTTTATTCGTTTGATATATTTTTGAGGGTTTTGAAAACTATCTGAATGGCGTAAGTCTTCGTTAAGCTGGATAGCATTTTTGTCACCGGCTCTGGCGTTTTTTAAAATTACTTCGACAAACTCAATTTCAAAATCATTATACATTGCGTTGGCATTTAGCACGCGTTGTTCGAAATCAGTACGCTGTTTATCCGTATTGAAACTGGCTTTTTCTAAATCGTTTCGCGCTTCTTCAAACCAACGATTGTTATGGAGGCTGAGTGATGCGAGCAGAGATCTGGCATCGGGATGCCGCGCCAGATCGCGGAAGACGCGTATCGCATTTAAATGTACACCAGAAGGTAACCTGATAGTCCCCTGCATTTTTGCATCGCGACGTTCAGTCCGGCCAATGGTCTGCATGGCTACTTTATGAAGTTCTACTATATGTTCATCATCAAGCATTCGTGCTGCATCTGAATCTACTAGGTCGGTTTCAAAGTCATTTGCGCGACGAAGCATACTTCCGTGAGCGTAGTGCTTAAGTAATGTTACATAGTTTTCCAGTGTGTTGCGTGTGCCTGCGGTGTTAACCTGGCTCCAGAAGCTATCGCATACCATCGCAAGTTCATCAAAATCAACTTCTAGCGATTTTCCTCCAGCATCCGTTTCCGGATAGGCAATGTAGTAGTTGAGACCGGTTCCTGCCCCTTTGAAGTGTGAAATCATAAAAAAAGTCAAATTAGGCTGATTAATACGCAAGTAGTCCCGGACGGGATCCTCACGGTTAAGTTTTGAGTCAAACATGACGACTCGTAGGGTATGCAGGTTGTCGAAAGGTGTTATTTCAAATACACGAGGTGTATCATTTCCACGCCGATTATCAGTGTCTAAAATTTTCAATCCGTTCATAGGAGTAGAGCTATTGAGCGTCGCTTGCAGAAATTTACCTAAGACTGTGAAAAAGCGAGCACTGAGGCCAATACACAAAGTATGCCGGGTGGTATAGGCTGCGAGTAACATTGCTTGTAGCTCGCGATGAAATTCGCGTTTACGATAGCGATGACGTTGTATATACGTTAAATAGTGTTCAAGATGACCTTCCCATATCTTCAGCACTTTTTTGAATATGGGGTCATTAATTAATGGAGAAAGCTCGCTTTTTTGATCGTCGAATATTTCAATATTAACAGGACGATGAATATTTCTTAATTCACGGATAGTTGCTAACGGAGCGGCTGACTCCATATCTCTGCACCTAATCTGGTAGCCGAGATGGCGTGCATAGTCGGCAAGAAAGGGGCGGCTATATTGCCCATTGTAAGTACCAGGGAAGCCTGCGGTAGCTGATAGCAGGATCACCGTATTATGTGTTTGATACAGAACACGAAGCAGAGCGACTTCAGGAAGTTCCTTGATAAGTTCCATACGGAATTTGAGTAAAACCCAACCCTTTAGTTGGCTGGATTCAATAATAACCTTTTCCCTAGGGGCTAATGAAAAAAGCGTCTTAGGTTGAAAGTAAGTAAAAAAATCATCAATCAACTGTTCGTCCGTTGAGCTTCCTGATAAAAGATATGAAGCTTCCCCCTTAATTTGCTGTGCTTTACCTATAAATAATGATAGTGGATTGTTTTGGTTAGCCTGATCTTGTTGCGACAGCATTTGCTGAACTCGCGATGGATTTTTAAGCTTTGCCGAAGCAGCAAGGATTGCGGTGATTGTTTGGTATAATTCATAGAGGCTAAAATCATTTCCAGCATCTTCATCGTCCTCGGCGCTTACGTAAATTTCCGTATAGGATTGTCGTCCGTGGCTACGAAGTCGTATATGGCGAAGATCATCTTCTCTGTAGAAGCGTTGGATTTGATAGCTGAAAACATTACCTATAAGCGCTATCACTTGTTCTGTATTCCGGCTATCAACAACGACATCAAGCATATTATTGCTAAACAATTGAGTCATTTTTTTTAGATCAAAACCGGGGCGTAAATCACACCGCAAGAGTGCGTTATTTATTTCACAAACATATTCATCTAATGGCTCATACCCAGGAGCTCGTTCATTCCCTCTACACTCGTCTATATATTCGAGAACGCGATGTAATGTTGCAAGAATTGATGGTAATTGCAGATCGTCATTAAGTAATATTTTGCATACTGTTTGTTGGAAAATTTTGTAGGCTTCGTGTTCTTCATCAAGTACTAAAGTAAACCGAATATCTCGCTGTGCATAAGGCGAGTCGCTATCATGAACCCAGTATTCCTGTTTTAATTTTTCAAGACGTTCTGCCGATGTAACTGAGGTTAATTCTTCCAGAGGATTTTTATCTTGGTGTTTTTTTTGCCCAAGAACATGATCAAGTGACTGGCTGCTTTTATGATAAATTCCTTCATTATCTCGTTTCAGAAGAAGTACGCTGCCGTCAAATTTTTTAGTTGTCGCTAACAGAATACATCGCCTGTACAGTGCGATATGAAATGGGAAAAGATGTTTCACCATTTCTACTGCTAAACCCGCGAGTTTGTCTTGGCCAGCTCTCTCCAGCAATGTTTCGAAATCGGTATTGAGGGTATTAAGTAATGCGATGGCCGCTTCCTGTAGGCGTCCTGTGAGCTTATAGCCGCTGGTGAGTAATTCTTCTTCTATTTTAACCTGTTCGTCGGTGGCTCCGGCTCTTACTTCCGCTTTAAGCCGTAGTTCAAGTGTAACTCTTGCCTGTACATCGGATCTCAGACGTTCAAAAATCAACTGAGTATTGTCTTTTAGTATGTTACAGCCAGTGTGTATCCAGTCGAGATAACGTTGCTGGTTATCTTTTTCGTCTCCATCCGTTTGTTTCACCCAAGTGGTAAAACTTAAGTCCGCAACATCGCGTAGCGAGAGATAGGGGAGTATCAAAATTTGCTTCGAACTGGCCAACTCGACAAGTTCTGAGGGAATATCAATTTGCGATTTTAAAGGGGTGATAAAAACCAGGTTACGATGCCCATTTCCGGGTAACGTTGCGGAATTTACACCTTGTATGTATTGATAAAAAACATTATAGGTTTTTCCGCTGGATGTACCATCTTGCGACTGAATTAATAATGGGGTTTCGGATTCGCTAAAAGCATAGAACTTACCTGCATTGCTCCTTGCTTTCGTAATTTCCTGATGAATAGCATCAGGCAACCGTAAAATTTCTCTTTTTGACATTGTATTTTACCTTGTCCTTATATTCTGGGAGCCAGAGCGTTTAGTCGAATATCCCGGTCTTATTATCAGTTGCTTTTTGATTCATTTATCGTTCGTTGATTTTGTCGGAGAGTATTGGGTTTGCTCGCCTACAAATGCCCCTGCAACCACTCCTCCACGCGCTCAACATCAAAAGCGCGTAACCCATACTCCTGCGTCAGCAACGCCTCCGGTAAATACTCATCATATTTTTCGAGGCACTTTTCAACGATGCTTTCGGCAAGACGGGATTCGGAAGGTAGCCCTTCCTGAAGTGCGCTGAATAACGCCTGTTTAACCTCCGAGACCGTAGTTTTCTCTACTTCAACCACACCAGCAAACGAGCCCGCCTTGAAACCGCGCTGGATAAGTAATGCCGACAGCGTATTTACGGTTTGATCGCCAAGCCAGGGAAGAATGTAGACATGCTGCCCCTGCTGAATAAAACATTCCGAAGCCAGATTATTGTTGCGAAAACAGTGCAGCCCTTCATCAAACAGGTTTCTGGCCGTGGTATCGGCAAAATCGGCTTTGCGATCGCCAACGGTGATGCGGTAGTCTCCCTCCCGATAAATGGTAAGCATTTCCTGGCGGACGACGTCATGAATTGACATCCCTTGTCCGCCAAATAACGGCGGCTGCCCGCCCTTTGTCGCCTCGACATAAATAACTTTTTTATCACTATCGATATCGGTTACCTTCCAGCGTCGACCGCCGAAAATAATGTGTTGGTCAGGCATCAGTGGGGAATCAACGGGAATGGAGCCCAGTGTTTTGCTCCCCGCCACAATGCGAAACTCTTCCGGCGTGCTGAACACGGCGTAGAAGGTGTATTGATTTACCTGACGTTCGCCCTCGACGCCCAGAACCAGTTCGCCGCTTGATAGCTGGGTCAGAAACTGGTGCTCCCCCATATGTTTCAATAACGTTTTGAAGTCATCGATCCGGACTTTCTGAAATGGACCTTGTTGGCATAGCTGTGACCAGATCTGATCGGCTCGTACGCCTCCCCACTGCGCCACGATCGCCAGGATCTGATGGAACAGGGTGGAATAGTGCATCTGCCGGGTATCGGCTGGCTCAAACCATTTGCTGCCAATAAGTAAGCGGATCATGGCCAGCGACTGAACAAGCTGAAGCCTGAGCTGGTCGACAATACCTGATGTTGGCGTCAGTTCATGTTCGGCAATCAGCATTCTCAATACGGCAGGCGAGTCGCGCCGACCGGAACGCCCCATTCGCTGGCGCAGGCTGGCTACGGAATGGGGGGCGGTAACCTGCACGACGGAGCTGACTTTACCGATGTCGATGCCAAGCTCTAACGTCATCGTACAGATGGCGGTGGTAGGTAAGTTGCCTTGTTGAAGCCGCTGTTCCAACGTTTCACGCAGATCTCTGGACAGCGATCCGTGATGAGGGAAGAACTCGTTGGGAACGATGCTCGCTTCACTCAGATCGCTAAGCGTAGCGGCAATGCTTTCGGTCCGTTTGCGACTGTTAGCGAACACCAGATGGGAATCACCACGACAGAGGCGAAAGATATCATGGCAGATTTGCGTCTCTGCCGACGGCGGCGGTTGCTGGCCCGAGGTGGTCAGCGGTTCCAGATAACCTTTCACCTGCACTTTTAGCGTAGCGTGAGTCTGGCTGTCAGTAATAATGTCGCAGGGCAGACATTGATTTGGCCGCAGAGATAACGGTACTCGCTCCAGTTCTCCCAGCGTTGCGCTGAGTGCGACCCGAGGAACTGGATTGTCGATTCTTCCGAGCAGGTGATCGATTCGATTTAACAGAGAGAGAAGCTGCATACCCCGCTCAGAACCGATGAAAGCATGGAATTCATCAATGGCGATATACGCCAGTGGGGCGAAAGCCTGCTTTAACCATCCCGCATTGCGGATCAGCATTGCTTCCAGCGACTCCGGAGTGATAAGCAAAATACCGGCAGGGTGTTTCTTCGCTTTCAGCTTTTTGCTCTGCGCAACATCGCCATGCCAGGGGGTGACCGGTATCTCCAGTGCATCGCCGAGGCTTTCCAGCCGTCGATACTGATCGTTAATCAGGGCCTTAAGTGGGCTAATGTATAAAATGCCAAAACCGCCCTGAATATCCGCAATGGCAGAACAGGCGGGCAGGAAAAAAGCTTCTGTTTTACCCGCGGCAGTCGCGGCGCTGATCAGGACATCCCGATCGCCCGCTAATATCGGTGGAACGGCTTTTTTTTGCAGTTCCCGGAGATCAGCCCATCCCTGCCGGTATATCCACTTCTGTATGCGTGGATCCAGCCGCTGGTATTCGTTCGTCATAATCGGAAATCAGCCAGACCGTCCTCGTCAGTATCTTCTGCCGACGTTATTTCATCCATATCGCTGGGTTTTTCTTCCGCGATCGCAACACCGGCAATTAACTGCGACCACTGAATGGACGGGTTTTGTTCCAGCACGGCCAGCATATCCAGGAAGGCTTTAATCGTGTTTCGTGGCGTACGGAAATAGGCATCGCCAATAGTGTTGCTACAGTGGCGTAAAAATGCCGTCAGCGCATCATCAGGAACCAGATAGTTATCCGCATCGCCGCCGGAATAAACGTGACGAAGGTTTTTCAACAGAATATAGAGCTCTTCCGGCGTCAGGCTGGCTAAATGCAGGGAAGGGGACGAATAATCAATCACCCCGGCACGCTGGGCGAAGCTGTTTTCCGCCAGCCGTGACTGGAGCGCTTCGTAGCTGTATAGCCCCTTGCGTGGATCGAACAGGAACTCTGGCGTACCGCCGAGTAAAAAGCCGATATATTCAGCCGTCCCTTGCAGGCAGTCATTCAGAATACGCAGTATTTGTTCATAGTTCGCAACCCTCGCCTGCGTATTACTGAGCTTATAAAGATTGACCATTTCATCCAGATTTACCAGCAGACCGGCGTAACCGGCCTGACGGACAAACAGGCTCATCAGCTTTAGCGAATCGTAGAAAGAGGCATCAGAAATAATGGTACGCACACCCAGATCGTTACGGGCGTCGGTTTTCGTGGTGTATTCACCTCTTAGCCAGCGGATGGCATTTGATTTCAATGTCTCATTATCCTGCTCGTGGCCCTGCCAGTAACATTCAATGACTTTGGCAAAATCGTAACCGCCAACCATATCAGACAGGTCAGCGAGCTTTTGGTGAATAATCGTCGGTACCGGCACATTTGTATTTTCTGCTTCTTTTCTGGCTTCCGTGATAAAGCGCTCAACCACACTTAATAATGCGTTTCCATCCGGCTTATTGCGCGTGGACAGATTTTTCATTAGCTCGGAATAGAGATTACGCGCCTGTCCACCCGTCGCGTGGATACGCCTGTCTGGGGATAAATCGGCACTGATTGTCACCAGCTTTTTCTCTAGCGCAATTGAGCGCACAACGCTTAAAAAGAATGTCTTACCTGAGCCGTATTCCCCGATAATCAGCCGGAATCCTGCACCGCCATCCGCGATACGCTCAATATCCTGATACAGCGCTTTTATCTCGTTAACCCGGCCAACCTGAATATGCTGAATGCCAATTTTAGGCGTAACGCCTGACTTCAGTGACTGAATAATAGCGTCTCTTTCTTTGAGACGAATACGAATGCCAGACATAAATTATCCTTTGAGCTCTTGTGCAATTTCCAGGTCAACGTAAATATCATCGTCATCATCAAGCACCGGGGCGTCAACCTGTTCGAAAGACCAGTCATTAATTGCTTCAATCGCGCCGCTTAGCATCAAATTAAACTGCTGGCATAGCTCAGTGACTTCGTTTCGCGCCCAGCGCTCTTTTTCCAGCAAACGTTGGTAAAGCTGGTGATGTGCCTCATCAAGACCTGCGCCAGTATGTGGTGGGATCTCCGCCGGGGATTCATCTGCGGGTTCATCTTCGGTGAAGATGGTGTTCAGTAACTGGCGTACGTCCGTGGTATCAGACTCATGACGGGCAAGGATCCGTTCATCAAGAGAAAACGCGCCGCTCGTCGCTGATGGGGTTTGTAACGTAGCCGTCGGCGTTGTTTCTGCGGTTGACAGACGGTGGATATCGCTGGTGACGGTACTGCTGTCCAGGCCGAGGCTGGTATAGATTTTTTCCAGTTGCTTAATTTCAGCCGGATCGATTTTTCCATCCGCGCAGGCGACGCTGATAATCACGTTGCCAATAGTGGACTTATCTTTATCGCTGAGCTGCTCAATTTTACCTTTCAAGCCGGCCTGATTTGCAGGCGTATTGAGCCGCCAGGTGAGGTAGGCGTGCAGCGAACGTTTTTCTGTTGGTGACAACGCGTCGTTATGATTAATCGTTCTCTCCAGCGCAGCCTGTTCAGCAACGTCCACGCGCTTGTCCATTTGTGCAATCATGGCGCCCAGCCGAAGCGCCACAGAGACTGATGTAAATTCCGCCGACGGTACGTAGAATTCCGCATGTCCTTCGGGAAATAAAACAATATGTCCTTCTGGTTCTGGCCGGACAAGGTGATAGCGCATATCCGGCGCAATGCCGTAGCCTGCTCGCCTGGCGAAATTTTGCATCAGCTCGGCTTCTTTCTTATTAATCTTATCCGGTACAGGCATACCCAGTCTGGCCCAGAAATCAGCCACTGCCGCCAGTCCTGAATGTTCACGGATTTTCTCATCTGCCCAGTGTTTAAATTCAGCAAACAGACGTTCTGCATCTTCGGTCAGTATTTCATCGGGAAGCAGCATGATGGCGGCGACATCACTTGCTGAGGCATCTTTTTTACCGAGATAGCGACTGTAGGCATCCAGCGCATTGATACAGGATTCTGCAACAGAAATTAATTTCTGAACTGGGGCTTTTAAAACGCTGGGATCGGGAAGATCCATCTGTTTTTTTACCTGAAGTTCCCGAAGCGTACCACTGGCGGGGGTATAGCTTAGATGCAACCGTGTTTTATTGGGTTTGACGACAATACCGTCACCGTATTTTTGGGTATAACGCTGTTTGAATAACGCGGAAAATTCAGCATGACATCGACGGGCAGGCGTACGCAGGGTATAATCAGGAAAATAGTGTATCCATGCCAGTGCCAGATCGGCACAAACAGGTTGTCCTTTCTCAACCACCGTCGCCAGATTCAGTCTGAACAGTAATGAACTCCTTGACGAGAAATATTCGTTTTCGGTATGTATAGAAAGTAACTTCGGTCTGAGAATGATCATCATTTCCAGCAACTGCGTTGCATAATGCCGGAAGGAACCGCTGGCCTGAAATACGGTTCTCAGGCGTGATATCTCTTCGAATAATGCTTTGAATTCATCGTCAGAAATAGCCTCTTGTGTGCCATCCGCTAGTATGCGGCGTTCCAGACCGTAAAAATAGATAAAAACATAGCCAACGGGGCAGTTCGCATCGCTGCGATCGCTTGCCAGCCAGTCAAGATAGGCACCACGGCAGCGAGGGGTGAGTGTGGCAAAGCTGGGCCAGTATCCCAGCGATTCATCATAATAATGCCGTGAACCAGGCTCGATGGGAAAAGCGTCATTAACCAGCGAAGCGTCAGAGCCATCGTTATAAAGATAGCCATATTCTCCTGATGAATGTGTTTTTAACCGCCCGCCGAAATAAAAATAACCGTGATTAATGACGACGTTTTGAATGGTGATGCTTTCTCCCGGTTTGACCCATCGCGCTGGCGTGGTATTGCTACGGGCGGCGCTTTCTCGCGATGGCTGGCGGCTGGTGCTGTATTCAACCGCCTGTCCACTAACAAAACTGAAGGTTGCCAGTTCGTCATCATCGGATGACTGAGAATGCATATTTGTCACGCTGCTGGCTGGTTGATTGAGAGATTTGTGTTGAGATGAATGATTTATTTTGGTGATGATTTTGCTGTTTACTTTGGGAGGCGGCGACTTTTTCTTTTTGGAAAACAGAAGCCAGATAACAGCCAGTGCAATAACGAATATCCAGAAGCCCATTCCGTGCCCTTAATCACTGATAATGCTTCCCGGCATTGTTCTACGTGCGGCAAAGGCGGTAAGCATAAAACTGGAAGAGAGATCGTAAAATGATACCGCGAATGGGCTGGAGTACAAGCATAAAAACCCTGTTATTTAAAAGGATTATGCCATATGGCTGGGGGAACAATTGGCAGGACCAGTTTATACCTGTGAATCACGCATAAAACGATTGATTTCATCTTGTGCATGATGAAGGCGGCCAGCAATGTCAGCAGATCTATCTGTCGGACAGTTTGTTGTAGGACGTGGCGGGGATAAAATACTCACACACAGCAGGCGGTAATAAGGGCACAGCATAATCCTTACCTTCATCCATGGCGCTTGAAGAGCGCTAAAACGCGGATTACATTTACTCTCCATCACCTTACTTGCTAAACTGGTGCATAGGTGTAAGTCAAATTCAGGCATGTAAAAGACAGGATTACTAACGTGGCAAGCGCAGAGCAGCTCAAAGCACTTATCAAATCGCACATTAGTCGCGATGATAGCCATTTTTTCTCGGTGGCTATGCAGGTTGCTGCGCACGAAGCTAAACAAGGCCACGGTCGATTAGCGGAAGAGCTGCTGAATCTTTTGGATAAAGCTAAGGCAAAATTGGCTAATGATAAAAGTGGTAAGTTAGTTCCGTTAGCAAATGCTGCTAAAAACCGCACCGATCTTGGTAACTTACTGAATGTTAGCCAACCTGCATATCGTCTGTCTGATGTTGTACTGGATGATTCTGCCTTTGCACAGCTTCAAAGACTTGTTCGGGAACAACGAATGGTGTCTCGCATTAAGGAGCATGGCTTATCACCTCGACGAAAAGTGTTGCTTGTAGGCCCGCCAGGAACAGGAAAAACCATGACGGCGTCGGCACTTGCTGGTGAGCTGGGTATACCATTATTCCAGGTTCGTTTTGATGCATTGATTACAAAATTCATGGGTGAAACAGCGGCCAAACTAAGGCAAGTATTTGATGCTATTGCTGATATTCGTGGGGTGTATTTTTTTGATGAATTTGATGCGATAGGTTCTCAGCGTAGTCTTGCCAACGATGTTGGTGAAATTCGTCGCGTATTGAACAGCTTTTTGCAAATGATTGAGCAGGACACCTCAAATAGCATAATTATTGCTGCGACAAACCATCCAGAAATATTAGATTATGCCTTGTTCAGGCGTTTCGACGATGTTATTGAGTATCACTTGCCAACATTAGAGCAAGCACTGGATTTAATTAAATCGCGTTTAGGGTCTTTTTCACCGAAACCGTTCCGTAAAAGTGGTTTAGAAAAATATGTGTCTGGTTTAAGTTATGCCGAAATTTGCAGAGCGGTTGATGAATCGATAAAAGATGCCATTATGAACGAGCATTCTCAGGTCGATCCTGCTCTTTTAAAACAAGCTTTAGAAGAGCGTCGTTTAATCAGTCGTAAGCTATCCATTAACGAAAAAAATAAGTCAAACCATGACGGAACAAACGAACGATAAAAGACAGCATCTTACCCTTCCAAAAACGTCCACTTCCCAATTATATAAAGCACACTCTAGTGGCGGTGGCTCATCACCAACTGTTCCTGAGCTGGATCGTCAGGCGCACGGGCAGGCACTAAGTGTACAATTACAGCAGGTAAAAGCCATTGCTGCTCGCTTACATGAAGAACAAACCCTACTCGCATTAAGAAGCGGTATTGGTGTGCAGGTTGAGTTTGTTGGTCAGCCTGATGTCGCTCTTGCATTTGAAAGCTTAGGGAATGAGAGGGGCAAGAATGAAGCTAAGCATATCGAAGTGCTTAGTGTCCATACAGCCGGAAATGTTACTTCGGCAAACGTGTTCATCCCTGAAGGAAAAATCGCCCATTTTGAAGGTTACATCCAGGACTATTTAACAGAAAAGCACCGTGTAGATGGTGTCGCGGCAGATCACAAGTCATTAATAAATACGCTTTCAGTTATACGCCTTGCTGGAATCAAGTCGTTATGGACTGATGATTTGAATCTTCTGCCTGCCGACTTAGATGAAGAGTTTTGGTGGGAAGTCTGGCTTCCCGTCAGAGGGAATAGGAATGCAGTTGTTGCTGACTTTCATCGGATAAGTCATTTAACAGAATGCCGTGTAAGTGAACATAAGGTTGATTTTCCTGAACGAACAGTTACTTGGATGTTTGGTTCTCTGCGTCAGTTCTCTCAGGCCGAAATGGTTTTAAATTGTGTAGCAGAGCTGAGGCGCGCAAAAGATACCGCAGAATTTTTTGTCGGTTCTCAAGTCACTGAACAGCAACTTTGGTCTGATGAAGCGCTTGAACGGCTACAGTGTCCTGTGAACAATAGCGATGTTCCTTATATCTGTCTGCTCGATTCAGGTGTTAATCGAGGGCATCCAATGCTTGCGCCCGTCTTGAGCCATCAGGATGTTCATACAGTCAATGATGCCTGGGGTTCGAATGATACCGCCAATCATGGGACAGGTTTAGCGGGGGTTGCTGCTTATGGTGATATGTTTGAAACATTAACATCTGTTGATGCTATTAATATTGGTCATCGTCTTGAGTCGGTAAAGCTCACGCCTAATCAAGGTGCGAATGTTGGTGATGCTAAACAGCATGCTTATTTGTTTAGTACTGCCGTAACTCGCCCGGAAATTTTAAACGGTCAGCGTCGGCGTATTTTTAGCTCTGCCGTAACGGCTACGGATTATCGTGATTTTGGTCGCCCCTCTGCGTGGTCATCGATGGTTGATTCGCTTGCTGTTGATGCTCTGGCGGATGATCCCTTTCCTCGTCTGTTTGTGCTTTCAGCGGGAAATACTATCGACCCCGCTCATTGGGCCACTTACCCCGGAAGCCTTTCAGTGAATCAAATCCATGATCCAGGACAGGCATGGAATGCCATAACGGTAGGCGCATTTACCAATAAGATTGACGTTAATGAGGCTGGCTTTACCCCTGTTGCCAGACAAGGAGCATTAAGTCCATTTACAACAACATCAAGTGGATGGGATCCAGTTTGGCCCTTGAAACCTGATGTCGTTTTTGAAGGCGGAAATGCAGCATCAAATACGGCGTTTGTTGACAACTTTGCCAGCCTGGAACTACTGACAACGAATTCTGCTCCACAACGCCGCCTGTTCTGGACAACTAATGCGACCAGTGCGGCATCTGCGCAGTGTTCCCGAATGGCTGCTCAATTAATGGCGCAATATCCTTCTTTGCGTCCCGAAACTATTCGCGCATTGATCACCCATTCAGCCCGATGGACACCAGCCATGCTGGATATGTATCCGCCACGGAATAAAAGTGGATATGCGCAGCTTATTCGTCACTGTGGTTGGGGCGTTCCTGATATTGAACGGGCACTATGGAGCGTCAAAAACAGCCTTATACTGATTGCGGAAGACGTGTTGCACCCCTATCGCAAAACCTCGAAGGGGATTAAAACGCGGGATCTTAATTTACACACTCTGCCCTGGCCTCTGGAGCAGCTTCAGGAGCTGCAAAACGTCAATGTTGAGTTGCGCGTTACGCTGTCTTATTTCATTGAGCCGAATCCATCAGCTCGGGGGGCGGCCTCTAAGTTTTACTATCCTTCACACCGTCTTCGGTTTGCAATGAAACGGCAAACTGAGTCATTAGAGGAATTCACTACCCGAATCAATGCGGCTGCCGAATCAGAAGAGAGCGACCATAGCGCGACAGGTAATGATGACTGCTGGGCATTAGGCGCCACGCAGAGGCATAAAGGCTCATTGCATCAGGATATTTGGCAAGGTACCGCAGCAGAATTGGCCAGTTGTGGTTATCTGGCAGTCTACCCAGCTCAGGGATGGTGGAGAACGCGAGGTGCGTTGGAACGTTATGATTCCGAAGCTAAATACAGTTTAATTATTTCGATACATGCACCACAAGCTGATGTTGATCTTTATACAACAGTAAAAAATCAGATTGAGAATTTAATCGAAAACTCTGTTGAAATAATAATTTCGTGAATGCATTTGTTTTTAAAAATACATTTAAGCTTTTAGTGACGGGGCTTCATTTTTTGGCGTAGACGATACCAAAAGAGGCTATGTAGCCTCTTGCCACTGTTAACTAATCGCAGTATCCTTCATTCGCACCTGCAAATTCAGGTGCCGGGATTGGTCTCCTGAAGATATTCCTTACTGGCGACATATGACGCGCTTTGCGTCTTTTTTATGTCGTTCATCCGGCTACATTTCAATGGTGGGCCGGGCGGAGGCGTCGCAAGACGCGCCGGTGTCCAGTAAGGCCGGTAAGACCAACTCCGTCCGGTTCCACCACCCGCAAGATTGGTCTCTTCGGTGGTGGTTCAATTAATCACTTACTGGAGGCTGCCACTATGGCTACGATCCCCACTCAAACACACCCGTTACTTGCTATTCCCTTCAACGCCGCCACGGACTTCACCGTCCTCGCCAGCCACTGCGAAAACTTCGCCGACACCCTCATTGAAAGCGACGATCCGGCGTTACGGCTGGCACTTTGCGGACGGCTTGCCGCCTGCCTCTCCCTGCTGCGTCCCACGCTGAACGACCCCATTCCGCCCCACCTGATCGAAAGTCTGACCACCAATACCCTTCCCTCCAGCTCCACCTACTTTGAACCCGGTTCCGAATTACTTTGCGACTACTCACTCACGCTGGCGCAGCTTCTGACGGGGCGGGCGCTACTGCCGACAATGGAGCGGACGCTGACCGGATTACTGTGTGAGCTGGTCTGGTGCTTTGCTGCTGAACTCAAGGCTCCGCGCTGGCTGCGTACCGCCGACGGCGTAAGGTTTATCGATGAGGTGACCGCATGATGCCGCAGGACTGGCACTCCGCCGACATTATCGCCGGGCTGAGAAAACGGGGCACTTCGCTGGCGGCGCTGTCCCGTCAGGCCGGGCTGGCTTCCTCCACACTGGCAAACGCCCTAAACCGCCACTGGCCTAAAGGTGAAAGGCTGATCGCCGAAGCGTTGGGCGTTGCGCCAGAGCAAATCTGGCCTTCCCGCTACCGTAAGCCTGAAAATGGCTAAATCATCTCTCCCGATCTTCTGATGGCTTTGCTGTCAGAAGATCGGGAGAAGGCAAGCGAAGCGCGGCAGTTCAGGTTCGCAAATAACCTTTTTGATGCAAAAACAGTTTTTCCTTTCTGCGCCAGCGGTACTGGCATAGTCTCCCTCCTGCTCCATGCTGTCGTTGACAGCGCCCAACGCTTCGCAACCTGAAAGAAGCGCCTGTTATCAGGACGGTTGATCCGTTTACCGGTGCAGACCTCTGCAAACATCGGGTCGCAGAACATCGCGACGGAGGCCTGAGTTTTGACACGATACGTCCTTTTACTGCGCCAGCCTGCTGGTCTGAATCTGCACCAACGATAAATTTTCAGACACTGCACCAGTCCAGTGCGTCACTTTAACCGCGCAGAGCGGGAAAGTGACGCACGCAGCCTTTTCGACCTGCACCAGAAAACTCAACTGCGCCAGCTCACGGCTGGATCCTGACACTGCCTTTTCAGGCCATTTACTCATAAGGAGAACATGAACCGATACCAGAGGGGGATCAGGACGATCCGGGGGATAACCCGCTAACGCGGGCGGCTGCTCAGAGAGCACAACCGAAGCCCCACCACACCTCAACGGCGACCGCCCCGGCGCTCAGGTATCGTTCGCAGCCCCGACAAAAAAACAGGGGCTATCGGCCTGTGCGCCGGGGAAAGCTGTATCAGTGTTGGTTTTTTGGGATGAGTTTGCGGCATTCATGAAAAGGGGAATGTATGGGAATACTGGAGCAGGAAATGAAGCGACTGGCGCAGCAGGCAGGCGGCAGTCACAAGACCGTTCACGATCGCATTAAGCTGGCGCAGCGGTTTTGTGAGCGTCTGGTGCTGGCGCAGAATGTGCAGATCCGCCGGGTGGAACAGCTTAAGGCGCGGCATATAGAGGGTTATATCCGTGAACGACTCGCGCAGGGCATTACAAAACGTTCCCTGCAAAATGAGATGGCGGCGGTGCGCTGCATTCTGAAACAGGCCGGGCGTGACAGGCTGGCGCAGAGTGAGCGACTGAACAACCGTTCTCTTGGTCTGTCTGGCGCATCCCGTAACGGTACAAAGCTGGCTATCACGCCGGAGCACTATCGTGATGTGCTGGAGATGGCCCGTGCAAAAGATCCGGGACTGGCGGCAGCGCTGGAACTCTCAAGGCTGATGGGATTGCGTTCGCAGGAGACGGTGCAGAGCGTACAGTCGCTGAAAACGTGGCGGCAGGCGCTGGATCGTGGTGATACCCGTTTAACCGTGGTCTTTGGCACCAAAGGCGGGCGACCCCGTGAGACGATTATTCTTGATACTGGCGCTGTCAGAAAAGCGCTGGATAATGCGCTGGTTGTGGCCGAAGATCGCCACGGCAGGCTGATAGATAAGCCGGATCTGAAAAGCGCGATGAAATACTGGCACAGCCAGGCGGCACGTCTCGGTTTAACAGGGGCATATTCTCCGCACTCGTTGCGCTATGCATGGGCACAGGATGCGATCCGTCATTATCTGGCGCAGGGGTTTTGTGAGAAGGAAGCGCTGGCAATGACGGCGATGGATTTGGGCCACGGCGACGGGCGCGGGCGGTATGTGGCGCAGGTTTACGGGCGAAGGGATACTTACTGATAGCCGTTGCCTTGAAAAGATCGAGTTATCCATCGGTCTTCGGGCAAAATTATTTGCTCCAAATAATTTTGGGTAGTTTCCTATTAATCTCGCGCTATTCATTGGTTTTCGTACAAAAAATTTTGGGGCCAAAATTTTTTGTATACTTTCCTATCAATACTGACAAGAACAATAATCATCGGCTATTAAAATTATGATTATTAATTATAAATCAATGAATTATGTTTGGGTGGTCGATTTTTGATAGCCATCATATTATAAAATACCCTTTATTCATCGTTATCCACCGAAAAAATTTCTACGTAGAAATTTTTTGTACGGTTTCCTCTTAATAACGGTACTTACGAACGGTATAGCCTGGTAACAGGATTCTGGTGCAGCATTACGGTATTTTTTTGATGATTGCGCCAGCAAAAGGAAAAAGGCCGGAAAGGGTAAGGGGCGGCCAAGGGTAACAGCGCCAGACCGGAAAAGGCCAAAAGGCTGAAAGGGCCTTAACACTGGCGCAGTTTGATGTTTATCCGATTATATCTGGCGCAATCCTGACATAGGCAGGCTGGTGCAGATAAACGGTGATTTTGATCTGGTGCAGTTATGGCGTATCGGCAAATCAGTTTCTGGTGCAGATTGTCTGGCTGTTCTCGCCTGAAATTATTCTCCTCAAATAATTTTCTATATTTACCTATTAATTGGTGAGGAATTAATAGAAGAATGCCCGAATTTATACGGGCCCATATAAATTCGGGCATTTTCCGATGAATAACCGAATAAACGAAGTCCGTACCTTTTAATACAAAAAGCAGATCCGGATTCAATCAGGATCTGCTTTTTCATTATTAAAAAATTATATTGCCGCTGGTTCAGGCCGCCTTATGCCGCCGCGCATAAATGTACGGCGCAACGTACCCCTCGCGGCTTACATCGAGATAATCCGACCACCATTGCATCATCTCCATACGCGCTTCCAGATGCTCCGCTTTATGCACATACGCCGCACGCACGCCGTTGCGCTCCTTGTGGCTCATCTGGCGCTCTATGGCGTCTTTAGACCACAGCGCAGACTCGTTCAGGGCGCTACAGGCCATTGTGCGGAAGCCATGACCGCAGACCTCGGTTTTGGTGTCATAACCGATAACGCGCAGCGCCTTGTTGATAGTGTTTTCACTCATCGGCTTGTTCATGGAGTGCGCCCCCGCAAACACGAAAACAGACTCCCCGGTAATTTCCTTTATCTGCTCCAGCAGGGCAACGGCCTGCGCGGATAACGGCACCAGATGCTCATCCTTCATCTTTGCGCCACGCGATGAAAATCTTACACCTTTAACCGCTTCGCGCTTTGCTGGCACCGTCCAGATATGGGCTTTCAGGTTGAACTCATCCCAGCGGGCGAGACGTAGCTCACTAGAGCGCAGGAAAACGTGCAGATTCAGCTCCAGCGCCAGACGGGTCAGCTCCCGACCCTTGTAGCCATTAATCTTGTCCAGCAGCTCCGGCAGGCGTTTCAGGGGCAGGGCGGGGTGATGTTGGGTCACAACCGGGGTCACGACGCCATCCAGATCGTAAGCCGGATTATATTTAATCGTTCCCTGCTGTACGGCGTGACGCATGATTTTGGTCAGATGCTGGCGCACCCGCCCGGCAACGTCATGCACGCCCTTATCATCGATGGATTTTACAAGCTGCGCCAGATGGTGGGTTTCAACCTTCGTAATGTCCATTGTGCCGATATCGGGAAAGACATAGCGCTTCAGGCAGGTGAGGATTTTATCGGCGTGGTCAGCCGACCAGAGTTTCAGGCAACTGGTGTGCCATGCGGTGGCGATGTACTGAAAGGTGCGTGTGCCGTCAACGGCGGCTTTTTCCGCTTTGCGGGGCAGGGAAGGGCAAATACCGGATACCAGCAGCTTACGCGCGGCATTGCGCTTTTCGCGGGCTTTTGCAAGCGTAACCTGCGGATAGGGGCCGAAAGTCAGACGATTTTCTTTACCGCCGAAGCGATAGCGGAAATACCATAGCTTAGAGCCGTCAGGTACAGAATTTGTGAATCGGTGATTTTTGTAGGGTTTTTCGAGGAGGCGCGGCGCAGATCTTGCTATCAGTTAATATGAGGGTTTCTCCGTTCCTCGAACTGAATGAACCCTTAATCTGACCCACAATTTTCCGGATACGTAGGGATAAATCAAAACGCACCTGAAAAGATTTTCACGCTAACTCATTGAATTAAAAAGACAAGGGGATTTATCAGGAAGCATAAAAAGGAAAGGTGGTGCCCGGACTCGGAATCGAACCAAGGACACGGGGATTTTCAATCCCCTGCTCTACCGACTGAGCTATCCGGGCAACGAGGCGCATTAAACCGTAATCGCCTCGCTTCGTCAACGAAATTTCTTCAAATCAACGTAGACTGCACAATCTATCACCACTTTGTTGTTATTGCACGCAGAGTCAGGCAAAAAACATCGCCCATGCGGCGGAGATCGGCATCGCCAGCAACAGCGCCGGGAGCATGTTCACTACCGGAAACATTTTGATTCCACATACACGCAAGCCGGTTGCCACCAGCAGCAGTCCGCCCACAGCGCTAAAGTCGCCCATCATTGCCGGCGTAGTCAGTGGAAGAATGAGAGTGGCGCAGGCGGCAAGCGTTAACTGGATAATCAACATCGGTGCGCAAATCGCCGAAACGGCGATGCCAAGCGAACAGGCGAAAATAATGGCAGTGAAAAAATCCAGAAAAGATTTAGCGATCAAAATGTTTGGATCGCCGGTCATCCCTTCATGCATCGCGCCGAAAATACCGGTGCCGCTGGCGCAAAAAAGTACAATGATAGCGACGTAACTTTGAATAAATGAGTCGTGCGTTGGCTTCTTACCCGATGCCATAAATAATTGTTGGATTTTCGCGACTGCGCCATTAATGCCTTTTTCCAGCAAACAAAACTCGCCGATAAGCGCGCCGACCAGCGTCGCCAGCACCATCACCGGAAGATTAGCGCACTTCATCACCAGCAGAATGCCAATTCCCAGAGAGCACAGACCAAAAATAGACGTCATTGAGACGCGAATCCGTTCTGGCAGACGCTGACTTAACAGCGCGCCAATAACGCCGCCGAATAAAATTGCGCCAGCGTTAATAAAAGGTCCAATTACCACAATGACTCCTGTTATTTGTCTTTCAAATTGCCTTATTATCACGCGATTAAGCTGTTAATAGCTTGATTATCTGTGACGTATAGAGCGCTGATTTTACCTTGCGCCGTCTGGTGAAAGGTGCCATGATTGCGCGAAATTTCTCCTGCCAGCATGGGGCTCGCCGGGATGAACATAGCGCCTTTATATTGTCTTCACTGTCGCCTGACTGCGCGAGGTTTGCCCCTTTCTTTCCTTTTTTTTGTCATCCCCGCTATGCGGTGAGGGCAGCGCACGCTCACTGCAGGACAACAGTAAAATCAGAAACAGTCTGTTTTTACTGATGTCTGGCGGTCGGAGCTGGTATCCAGTTTGACCCGGCATCTCGTTGGGCAAGGCATCGGCCTTGTCCGGGGTTACTCTACTCCCGAAACGGGTATTTGCGCTTATGAAATCAATGAATATTGCCGCCAGCGGTGAACTCATCCCCCGTCTCTCCACCCACCGAAACGTAGTGGCGCTGGACAGTACCGACTTTACCGATGTGGCCGCAGTCGTCATTACCACTGCCGACAGCCGTAGCGGTATTCTGGCGTTGCTTAAACGCACCGGTTTTCACCTGCCGGTGTTTATGCTTGCGGATGAACCCGTCAGCGCGCCTGTCGGCGTTACGGCGGTAATAGGCGGGAACGCGCAGGAATGGCTGGAGCTGGAAAACGCAGCCTGTCGCTACGAAGCGGAACTTCTGCCGCCCTTTTATGGCACCCTGACCCAGTATGTCGACATGGGGAATAGTACCTTTGCTTGCCCGGGGCACCAGCATGGCGAGTTTTTTAGAAAACATCCCGCAGGCCGCCATTTTTATGACTTTTTTGGTGAAAACCTGTTTCGTGCGGATATGTGTAACGCCGATGTGAAACTTGGCGATCTGCTAATACATGAAGGTTCTGCCAAACACGCGCAGAAATTTGCGGCAAAAGTGTTTAATGCGGATAAAACCTACTTTGTGCTGAATGGAACTTCGGCGGCGAATAAAGTGGTCACCAACGCCTTGCTGACGCGCGGCGATCTGGTGCTGTTTGATCGTAATAATCACAAATCCAACCACCACGGCGCCCTGATTCAGGCCGGGGCGACGCCGGTCTATCTTGAAGCGGCGCGTAACCCGTTTGGTTTTATCGGTGGTATTGATGCGCACTGTTTTGATGAAACGTACCTGCGCGACCAGATTCGTGACGTGATGCCGGAAAGCGCCGATGCGTCGCGTCCGTTCCGCCTGGCGATCATTCAGCTGGGTACCTATGACGGCACTATTTACAACGCCCGTCAGGTGGTGGATAAAATCGGGCATCTCTGCGATTACATTCTGTTTGACTCCGCGTGGGTAGGCTATGAGCAGTTTATCAATATGATGGCGGATACCTCGCCGTTGCGGCTGGAGCTTAATGAAAACGACCCTGGGATCTTTGTGACCCAATCGGTACATAAGCAACAGGCGGGGTTCTCACAAACCTCGCAGATCCACAAAAAAGATAACCATATTCGCGGCCAGGCGCGTTTTTGCCCGCACAAACGCCTGAACAACGCCTTCATGTTGCACGCCTCGACCAGCCCGTTCTACCCGCTGTTTGCGGCGCTGGATATCAATGCCAAAATCCACGAAGGGGAGAGCGGTCGCCGCCTGTGGGCGGAGTGCGTTGCGCTGGGCATTGACGCGCGTAAAGCCATTCTCGCCCGTTGCAAACTGCTTCAGCCCTTTATCCCACTGGTGGTTGACGGCAAGCCGTGGCAGGCATATCCGACGGAGACCATTGCCAGCAATCGTCGTTTCTTCAGTTTTGAGCCCGGGGCGAAATGGCATGGCTTTGAGGGTTATGCGGATGACCAGTATTTTGTCGACCCCTGTAAACTGTTACTGACCACGCCAGGTATTGATGCCGATAGTGGGCGGTACACCGAATTCGGTATCCCGGCGACCATTCTCGCCCACTATCTGCGTGAGAACGGTATTGTGCCTGAGAAGTGCGATCTCAACTCGATTCTATTCTTGCTGACACCTGCCGAGAGCGAAGAGAAACTGGCGCGGCTGGTCGCGATGCTGGCGCAATTTGAACGACACATTGAAGACGATACGCCGCTTGCGGATGTATTGCCGACGGTTTTTCAGAAATACCCGGTGCGCTACCGCGATTACACCCTGCGTGAGCTATGTCAGGAGATGCACAATCTGTACGTTAGCTTTGACGTTAAGGATCTGCAAAAAGCGATGTTCCGCAAAGAAAGCCTGCCGCATGTGGCGATGAACCCACAGGACGCCAACAGCGCCTTTATTCGCGGCGATGTAGAACTGGTGCGTATCAGCGAGGCGGGCGGGCGTATTGCTGCCGAGGGGGCATTGCCATACCCGCCGGGCGTACTGTGCGTGGTGCCGGGGGAGATTTGGGGCGGCGCGGCGCAGCGTTATTTTTTGGCGCTGGAAGAGGGCATCAATCTGTTGCCCGGTTTTTCGCCGGAATTGCAGGGAGTGTATAGCGAGACCGATGCCGATGGAATTCAACGCTTGTATGGATATGTTTTAAAGTAACGTTGCCTGCAGGCCGGATAAGGCATTTACGCCTTATCCGGCCTGCGAAACAGGGCAAGGATTAATGTGCAACGGGTTGCGAACTTGCCGGAACGCGAACGTGTTTGTATTTGAACAAGGCTACGAACGCGAAGGCCAGCACCAGCGAGTAGCCTGCGAAGATGAGCCACACGGTCTGCCAGTCGGTAATGCCGTTTTGAGTGTAATACTCCACCACTTTACCGCTCACAATGCCGCCCAGGATACAGCCGAAGCCATTGGTCATCATCAGGAACATCCCCTGCGCGCTGGCGCGGATTTCCGGGCGTACTTCTTTTTCGACAAACACCGAGCCAGAAATGTTGAAGAAGTCGAAGGCGCAGCCGTACACAATCATCGACAATACCAGCAGAACGGTACCGAACGGCGTCGGGTCGCCATAAGCGAACAGGCCGAAACGCAGCATCCACGCCACAATACTGATAAGCATAACGTTCTTAATACCATAACGGCTCAGGAAGAACGGAATGGTCAGGATGAATAACGTCTCAGAAATCTGCGAAATCGACATCATCACCGAGGCGTGCTGCACGATAAAGCTACTGGCGAATAGCGGATCTTTATCAAAGCTATGCAGGAAGGTGTTGCCAAACATGTTGGTGATCTGCAGTTCCGCGCCCAGCATCATGGAGAAGATGAAGAAAATCGCCATCCGCTTATTTTTAAACAGCGCAAAAGCGTCAAGGCCCAGCATTGATGTCCAGCTCTGGTTTTTCTGTTGGTTCGCCACCGGAATGTGCGGCAGGGTAAAGGTAAACAGTACCAGCAGAACGGAAAGCGTCGCGCCGATATAAAGCTGCATATGGCTCAGCTCGAAACCGGAGAAACTCACGCCCCACATCGCCAGAATAAAGCCAATGGTGCCCCAGATACGGATAGGCGGAAAGTCAGTCACAATATCCATGCCGGCAGACTGCAGGCGGTAATACGATATGGTATTGATCAAGCCCAACGTCGGCATATAGGCCAACGAGTTAAGCAGGATCACAAAGAACATCGCCCCAGGCGTAGTGACTTCCGCGGCCATGAATAGCGTGATGGCGCCGACGACATGACACAGGGCATAGACCCATTTCGCGCTCAGCCATTTGTCAGCCACAATGCCTAACAAGGTCGGCATAAAGACGGCGGCAATCCCCAGTGAACTATAAACTGCGCCAATAGATGCGCCGTCAAATTTTAAGGTGACGAACATATACGAGCCCAGGGTAGTGAGCCAGCTTCCCCACAGACAGAACTGCAGAAAAGAGAGTATTTTAAGCTGCAGCTTAAGATTCATGTTAATTTCCTCACACCTGAGAGCGGATGAATGTTTTAAAAGGCACATTTGCCGTTGTGATTTGGTGTGATTCTATCAATGAGAGGCGGGCTTTTTTTGTTACCTGTGACAAATATTTGCAAACAATTTCTGATTGCAAAGCAAAAGAGTGACGGAGTTAACACTTTTGCCTTTCCCGCCTCTGTCATTTGCCAGCCAGAGGCGGGATGCGATGGTTTATCGGCGGCGATACGATCGCTGGGCGGAATTCACCTTATACAGATAGCGGCGCGACTCCGCAGATGGATGTCGGGTGGTTAATATCTGGTACACATCCCCCGGCGACATGCGGTTAATCATATTCGCGGCCTGAATCTTATCGTTCGAGAATACGCGTAATACGCTGCCTGCGCCGCCATTATAGGCAGTAATGACCGCATAGCGCCGCGACGTCGGATTCTCAATACCGCTCAGATAGACATTATTCAACATCGCCAGATACGCTGTGCCGGTATCGATATTGCTGGCGGGGTCGAACAGGAAGTTACGGCTTGGCGTGCCGGACTTACCCTGAGAACGGAAAACATCTTTCCCGGCGCTGTGTTGCACCACCTGCATCAGGCCCAGCGCATCCGCGTGGCTGACCGCATACGGGTTGAACGAGGACTCCGTTTGCATAATCGCCAGAATCAGCGACTCGTCAACGCCGTATTTACGGGAGGCCTGGCGTACCATGCCAATGTATTTATGCGCGCGTTTATCAAGGTGGTTCGGCACCAGATTAATGGTGACGCTGTAAATAATACGCAGGCCGTTACTGCGGCTTTTGAGCCGCGTTTTCAGCAAGTAATCCGCGAATGTCGTGGCGCGGCCTTCCCAGCGAATAGGCTGGCCGGTATTGTCGAGGACCTGACCATACAGGAAGGGTTCTTTAGAAATTTTTATGTCATCGACATCGGAGTAAAGATCGACGGAGGTTGGGTCGTCACCCATGAGCAACGTTTTAATAATGGCCCGGCGCAGATGTGCGGTAGGTTCCGTCCCGGCGATGGTTTCAACGGTAATGGTCCCATCATCAAAGTTGATGTGGCTACGGGTCTGGAACTGATCGGTATATTTGACGTAGTCTTTCGGCCCGGCGATCAGGACTTCCTTATATCCCCACAGATTTTCAATATTGTTGGCAAATTGCCCCATCAAAATATCAAAGCCGTTGGTATCCTTGACCCAGGCTTCATTATACGTCTCGCCTTTTTTGGTCGAACTGGAGCAGGAGATGAGCAACGGCGCAATAACAGCAAGCGCGAGTAATTTTTTCATCATTCCGGGAGTGCATGTTGTGTTGTCGTTATGCCATGTTGCCGGGCAGCGGCGCTAAGGGCTTATCCGGCATAACTCACAGGCCGAATAAGCGCAGCCTCATTCAGCAACGGGCCTATTTTTTATCTTCCGGCGTATAACCTTCGATATGAACGTCTTTGCCTTCGAACAGGAAGCTCACCATCTCCTGTTCCAGCAGTTTACGGTGCTCGGCGTTCATCATGTTGAGCTTTTTCTCGTTAATCAACATGGTCTGCTTATGCTGCCACTGCGCCCACGCGTCCTTAGAGATCTCGTTATAGATACGTTTTCCCAGTTCGCCAGGGTAGAGCTGAAAATCTTGCCCTTCAGCGTCGCGTTGCAGGTAAGTACAAAAAATCGTTCTGCTCATAAGTCATCCTCTTCATCGACCGGGGCGTTAAACTGGCGCTCCGGTACGTAACTGCTGTAACAAGCGCTCCACGGGGGCCGCCAGTCCGACTGACGGCGGTTGCGCTAAGTTATACCAGAGCGCGCTGCCTTCATCCATGCAGGCGTCCAGTGACGACACGGGAAGCCACATAGGCACAATATCCAGGTGGAAATGGCTAAATGTGTGGCGAAACGCGTTAAGCTGGGTCAAATTATCAGCGTTAACATGCCGTTGCGCCAGCCATTCACGTAATTCATCTTCGCTGGCGAACTGCGGGAAGCAGTAGAGTCCGCCCCATAAACCGCTGGGAGGGCGCTGCGCCAGGAAAATCTCCTGATTATGCTGTAACAATAAAAAGTAACCCGTCCGCTCCGGCAACGTCTGTTTCGGTTTCTTACCCGGATAGCATGACCAGCTTTCATGCGCAGCGGCGATACAACCGTTTTGCAGCGGACACAGGGTGCACTTTGGCTTTGAACGCGTACAAACCATCGCGCCCAGATCCATCATCGCCTGATTAAAACGCTCCACGCCGTGTGCGGGCGTCACTTGCTCGCTCAGCGTCCACAGCGTATTCTCCACCTCTTTTTTTCCAGGCCAGCCGCTAACAGCATAACAGCGAGCCAGCACACGTTTAACGTTTCCATCAAGAATCGGATAATGTTTACCTAACGCGAGGGAGAGAATTGCGCCGGCGGTTGAACGCCCGACGCCGGGTAGCGCGGCGATTTCGGCAAAAGTTTGCGGGAATTCTCCACCGTGAAGCGTCGCCACCTGTTGCGCCGCTTTATGCAAATTACGCGCGCGGGCGTAATAGCCGAGCCCGGTCCATAAATGGAGCACTTCATCCAGCGGCGCATTCGCTAAATCCGTCACCGTCGGAAAGCGCGCCATAAATCGCTCAAAGTAAGGAATCACCGTCGTCACCTGCGTTTGTTGCAACATGACTTCCGAGAGCCATACTTTGTAAGGCGTCTTGTTAATTTGCCAGGGCAGCGTTTTCCGCCCGTATTTGTCGTACCAGTCCAGAACCTGGGCTGAAAATTGAGACGCTTGCATGGAAACTCATTCATTATTGCCGGGGGCAAGATTGCAGCACAGAGGCCGCAGGGTGTAAACCGGAACTTTCCGCAGTGCGCTTCATGCTTGCATCCGGCAACTAACTTTGGATAATGCCCGTTTTCAGAACTCAAACACAGCAGACTACACTTTTATGAAAAACGACGTCATTTCACCGGAATTTGATGAAAACGGTCGCCCGCTGCGCCGTATTCGTAGTTTTGTTCGTCGCCAGGGGCGACTGACAAAGGGGCAAGAGCACGCGCTGGAAAACTACTGGCCGGTGATGGGCGTCGAGTTCAGCGAAGCGCCGGTAGATTTCGCCACGTTGTTTGGTCGCGAAGCGCCGGTGACGCTGGAGATTGGTTTTGGCATGGGGGCGTCTCTCGTGGCGATGGCGAAAGCGCGCCCGGAGCAGAATTTCCTCGGCATTGAAGTACATTCGCCCGGTGTCGGCGCGTGTCTGGCGTCCGCTCATGAAGAGGGCGTTGAAAACCTGCGCGTCATGTGCCACGACGCGGTAGAAGTGTTGCATACAATGATTCCTGACAATTCTTTATCGATGGTTCAGCTCTTTTTCCCTGACCCGTGGCATAAAGCGCGTCATAATAAACGCCGTATCGTTCAGGTGCCGTTTGCTGAACTGGTATTGAGCAAGCTGAAATTGGGCGGCGTTTTCCATATGGCGACCGACTGGGAAGCGTATGCGGAACACATGCTTGAAGTCATGTCTTCTATCGACGGGTACAAAAATCTGTCAGAGAGCAATGATTATGTACCGCGCCCGGAATCGCGCCCGGTAACGAAATTTGAACAACGTGGCCATCGTCTTGGTCATGGCGTATGGGACTTAATGTTCGAGAGGGTGAAATAATGGCAAAGAACCGTAGTCGTCGTCTGCGTAAAAAAATGCACATTGACGAATTCCAGGAATTAGGATTTTCGGTGGCATGGCGTTTTCCGGAAGGTACATCTGAAGAGCAGGTCGATAAGACTGTCGATGACTTTATTAATGACGTTATTGAGCCTAATAAACTGGCGTTTGACGGCAGCGGCTACCTGGCCTGGGAAGGGCTGATTTGTATGCAGGAAATTGGTAAATGTACCGAAGAACATCAGGCGATTGTGCGTAAATGGCTGGAAGCGCGCAACCTTGAAGAAGTCCGAACCAGCGAACTTTTCGACGTTTGGTGGGACTAATAAGTACAGGGTCGGCAAATGCCGGCCCGCTTTGTCTTGAGGGAAAGTTATGATGCGCAAAACGCTGCTGGCGGCAGTGCTAACGTTGACGGCGATGGCCGCTCATGCAGATTACAAATGCAGCGTCACGCCGCGTGACGATGTGATCCTGAGTCCACAAACGGTGCAGGTGAAAGGTGAAAACGGCAACCTGGTGATCACGCCGGACGGCAATGTGATGTACAACGGTAAGCAGTACACCCTTAGCGCCGCGCAGCGCGAGCAAGCGAAAGATTACCAGGCGGAGCTGCGAAGCGCGCTGCCGTGGATTGATGAGGGCGCCCGATCGCGCGTCGAAAAAGGCCGCGTGGCGCTGGATAAAATCATCGCTAAAGAGGTGGGCGAAAGCAGCAACATGCGTAGCCGTCTGACGAAGCTTGATGCGCAATTAAAAGCGCAAATGAACCGCATTATCGAACATCGTACGGACGGCCTGACGTTCCACTATAAGGCTATCGACCAGGTGCGTGCCGACGGTCAGCAGTTGGTGAATCAGGCGATGGGCGGTATTTTGCAGGACAGCATTAACGAAATGGGCGCCAAAGCGGTGCTTAAAGGCGGCGGCAATCCTTTACAGGGCGTGATGGGCAGTCTCGGTGGTTTGCAAACCGCTATCCAGAACGAATGGAAAAACCAGGAGAAAGATTTCCAGCAGTTTGGCAAAGATGTCTGTAGCCGCGTAGTGACCTTAGAAGATAGCCGCAAAGCGCTGGTTGGCAGCCTGAAGTAATCTTTCCTTTTTAAACAATGGCGCAGATCGTATCTGCGCCTTTTTATTCTGTTTTTTCCTACATTTTGTTATCCATCTCTAAAAAATACTCTCTGTCGGATATATATCGCTGGTTAATCGTATGGCGTCACATTATTCGTCTGCAATATAGAGATAATGCGACCAGTTGACATAACTGGAGATATAACATGGAGTTTTTCAGGAAAACGGCATTAGCTGCTCTGGTAATGGGTTTCAGCGGCGCAGCGTTCGCTTTACCGAATATCACCATCTTAGCGACCGGCGGAACGATCGCTGGTGGCGGTGATTCAGCAACAAAATCAAATTATACGGCAGGTAAAGTCGGCGTCGAAAATCTGGTGGATGCCGTTCCTCAATTGAAGGACATTGCGGTAGTGAAAGGCGAGCAGGTCGTTAACATTGGCTCGCAGGATATGAACGATGAAGTCTGGCTCACGCTGGCGAAAAAAATCAATACCGAGTGCGACAGCACCGACGGTTTCGTGATCACCCACGGTACTGATACGATGGAAGAGACCGCTTATTTCCTCGATCTGACCGTGAAATGCAATAAACCGGTGGTACTGGTCGGCGCGATGCGTCCTTCCACGTCAATGAGCGCAGATGGCCCGTTCAACCTCTATAATGCGGTAGTAACAGCGGCTGATAAACAGTCTGCCAACCGCGGCGTGCTGGTGGTAATGAATGATACCGTCATGGACGGACGCGACGTCACTAAGACCAATACGACTGACGTGGCGACGTTTAAAGCGGTTAACTACGGCCCGCTGGGTTATATCCACAACGGTAAAATTGACTACCAGCGTACGCCAGAGCGTAAACATACCACCTCCACCCCGTTCGACGTGTCGAAGCTGACCGCGTTGCCGAAAGTCGGTATCGTTTATAACTATGCGAATGCGTCCGATCTGCCGGCAAAAGCGCTGGTAGACGCGGGTTATGACGGGATCGTGAGCGCAGGCGTGGGTAACGGCAACCTGTATAAAACGGTCTTTGATACCCTGGCGACCGCCGCGCACAACGGTACGGTAGTGGTGCGTTCTTCACGTGTGCCGACTGGCGCAACCACGCAGGATGCGGAAGTTGACGATGCAAAATACGGCTTTGTCGCTTCCGGCACGCTGAACCCGCAAAAAGCGCGTGTCTTACTGCAACTGGCGTTAACCCAGACTAAAGATCCAAAACAGATCCAGACGATGTTCAATCAGTATTAAAGATAATGCCCCGGTCGGAAGGCCGGGGCTATCTTTGGAAGACCTCTCGCACAACCAACACTATTATCTTGCTAATTATCATCCTGGTTATGATAATCGTGGGCGTCATGTCTCTGGACGGGAGGTCCACAAGTGGTTCGACAATGGATTGCTGGCGCAGCGCTGTTTGCCCTGATTTCAGGCTATAGTTGGGCAGAGGTTGCTCAACCCTCCGATAACATCTTAAAAGAACAGTTTAGTAAGCAGTACCACGGCATACTTAAACTGGATTCCATTACCTTAAAAAATCTTGATTCGACGGGCAATCAGGCCACCTGGTCTGCCGAAGGGGATATTTCTTCCCGTGAAGATATGTATACCGGCGTTGGTATGGCGGCGGATTATTATTTTGTTGAAAAAACCTGGACCAAAGATCGTCCCGTTAAATTTTCTGCCATGTTAACCAGTAAAGGGACGCCAGCCTCTGGCTGGACGGTGAACTATTACTCATTACAAATGGCAGCCAGCGATCAGGGCCGGGCTATTGACGACATTAAAACGAATGATAAATACCTGATCGTCAACAGTGATGACTTTAATTATCGGTTTGGCAACATTGAAGCCTCCTGGCGTGCGCAGAAAGCGTCGATCCCCGGTCTTGAAGAACAACTCTCTGCCCTGGATAAGAAAATAGCGGTAGCTAAAAAAGAAGCGGACGCGTATTGGGGAAAAGGCGCTGATGGGAAACCGTTGACCCGCGCCGAGGCGTTTAAAAAGACGTTAAAAGAGCGCGATGATTATGTAAAAGCCAACGATAGCAGCGTATATGCCGAGAAATACGAAAAAGAGGTCTATCAACCGGCATTAGACGCGTGCCGTAAGCAGAGTGAGCCGTGCAATGAAGCGGCTATTCAGCAGAAAAGAGATTTAGACATACACGAGCAACGGCGGCAGGTATTTTTGAAATCAGAAGAGCTGCGTCGAAAAGCGCAGAATGACTGGATAACGTTAGAGAAAGGACAATATCCGCTGAATATAGCGGTACAGAAACTTCAGATGCAACAGAGTGATATCCGCATGAAAATCATGGATATTAATGACGGTTACGAGCGCTGGAAAAAAGATACGGACGATTTACGTCGTAAAGGCGTTATTAAATAATGCGCTTGCCGGCGGCGCATTAACCGCCACAGGTCGGTAAGCGTCGCGCTATCAGGTATTTTACCCGCTGGCGCGACAGGCTTATTCCTTGTTATTCCGCGAGAAATAACTCAAGAAGAGAGTTTAAAAACAGTTTACCGTGACGGGTAATCTGCCAGTATTGCTCGCATTCGGTCAGGTAGCCCTGGGCAATAGCCTCGTCGATTGGCTGACGAATAACCGCTTCCGTAAGCCCGGTGTAGTCGACAAATTCGGCGCGAGGCGCGCGCTCCAGCAACCGAAAACGATTCATAAAGAACTCAAAGGGTTTATCGTCATCACTCACGTCACGCTGGCTTTCCAGGTAACGTCCCTGCATATAACCGCGTGGGTGACGGGTTTTGGTGGTGCGCAGGATCCTGCCGCCCGGGAAGGTGACTTTACCGTGGGCACCGCAGCCAATACCCAGATAGTCGCCAAAGCGCCAGTAGTTCAGATTATGCTGGCACTGATAACCGGGTTTGGCATAGGCCGACGTTTCGTATTGCTGATAGCCCGCGGCGGTTAATAACTGGTGGCCCTGCTCAAAGATATCCCACAGTGCGTCATCGTCCGGTAAAACCGGCGGACGCGAACCGAACAGAGTGTTGGGTTCAATCGTCAATTGATACCATGAGAGATGCGGCGGATTAAGCGCAATCGCCTGTCGCAAATCATTCAGCGCCTCTTCCAGCGTTTGATCCGGCAATCCATGCATCAAGTCGAGGTTAAAGCTGCGTAGTCCAAGCCCATTTGCCAGTCTTGCTGCCCGCATCGCCTCTTGTGGACCGTGAATACGGCCAAGACGTTTCAGCTTAGGCTCACTAAAGCTCTGCACGCCAATGGAGATCCGGTTTACGCCGGCGCGCTGATAGTCGATGAAGCGGTCGGTTTCGACCGTGCCGGGGTTCGCTTCCATAGTAATTTCCGCATCCGCCGCCAGATTCAGGCGCGCACGCACGCCGTCCAGCAGCGTTTGCATCGCCGGCCCGGAAAGCAGGCTTGGCGTACCGCCGCCAATAAAAATGGTCTTTACTTCACGCCCTTGCGCCCAGGCGACGTCGGCATCCAGATCGCTTAACAGATGCTGGACGTAGTCGTCATGCGGCACCTCGCCCTTCAACGCATGGGAATTGAAGTCGCAATATGGACATTTTTGTACACACCAGGGAATATGAATATAAAGACTGAGCGGCGGTAGTTTAGCCATTGCGTAACGCATCCAGCAGCAGCTTGAGCGCTTGTCCACGGTGGGAAATCGCGCTTTTTTCTTCACGGGTCAGTTCTGCGGCGGTTTTGCCTTCAGACGGTACGAAGAAAATGGGATCATAGCCAAATCCGCCATTTCCGGCCGCCTGGCGAGTAATGACGCCAGGCCAACTACCGTGACAGACTATCGGTGTGGGATCTTCGGCATGACGCAAATAAACCAGTACACAATGGAATCGCGCCTGGCGTTTGTCGTCCGGAACATCCCGTAGAGTATGCAGCAGTTTTTCCAGATTTTGCTGATCTGTCGCGTTTTCGCCAGAATAGCGCGCGGAATAGATACCCGGCGCGCCGCCTAAAACGTCAACGGCCAGACCGGAGTCATCGGCAATGGCGGGCAGACCGGTCATTTTAGCGGCATGGCGCGCTTTGAGAATCGCGTTTTCAATAAACGTCAGGCCGGTTTCTTCCGCGGAGTCAACGCCCAGTTCCGTTTGCGCTACCACATCAAGCCCAAAATCGCTTAACAGCGACGCGAGCTCGCGCACTTTACCGGCGTTGCCGGTTGCGAGAACAACTTTTTGCATGGAATACCTACTCAGTTAACGCCGTAATTTCCGGCGGGATCTGTTGCGGGTGAATAATTTTTACCTGTTTGTGACGGCCCAGCTCGCCTTTTTCGATGACGATCTGACTTTTCGCCACGCGAAACTGTTTACCGAGAAACTTGATCAGATGGCTGTTTGCCTGACCGTCAACCGGCGGGGCGGTAATGGCGACTTTCACCTCGTCGCCATGTAAGCCCACAATACTGTCGCGGCTGGCTTTCGGCTGAATATAAAGCCGTAACACCAGACCGTCTTCGCAGCGAGTCACAGCACTCATAACGCCATCCACAGCCCCGGCAGCAACATGTTGCCTGTCGCTTGTAAGACTTCAGCGATCCCCATATTAACGACATACAGCAGCAGCACCAGAACCATCGGCGAGAAGTCGATGCCGCCCATCGCAGGCAGTATACGGCGAATCGGGCTGAGCAGCGGCTCGGCAAGCTGAATCAATACATATTCAATCGGGCTACGACCCTGGCTCACCCAGCTCATGATAGCCATGACCAGCAGCACCCAGAAGATCAGCAGGCCGATTGTTTTAAGCAAGATAAGCACCGCGGCAATCCAGATAATCGCCTGAAACGTAATGACCTTAAACAGCACTATCGCCTTAATAACGCTAAGAATAAACGCCACCAGCAGGGAAGCGCTGTCAATCGGCCCCATTGCTGGGATAATACGACGCAGCGGTCCGATGATGGGCTGCGTAATTTTCACCACGAACTGGGAGAAAGGGTTGTAAAAGTCACAGCGGGCCCACTGCATCCACACGCGCAATAATAGCACCATGGTATACAGCTCAATTACCGTTGAGAGCAGGAAGGTCAACGTATTCATGGCGTTCCTCAGTTTTCCTTAATTTTTTGTGTAATCACGAGCACCAAAGATAGCGGTGCCGATGCGCACCATTGTGCTACCTGCCGCAATCGCGGCTTCCATATCGTCGCTCATACCCAGAGATAAGGTATCAACGTCAGGGTAGCGCGCTTTCAGCCCGGCAAATGCTACAGCCATTTGACGTGCGACTTCAAACTGCCTTACATAATCTGACTCTGGCGCCGGGATCGCCATCAGTCCGCGAAGCCGCAGACGCGGCAGTGTTGCCACCGCCGCGGCCAGCTCATCCAGTTCCGCCAGCGGAATGCCTGATTTGCTGTTTTCATCGCTGATATTAATTTGGATCAGAACATTCAGCGCCGGCAGATTATCCGGACGCTGTTCGCTCAGACGCGAGGCGATACGCAGGCGATCGATGGTATGACACCAGTCAAAATGCTCGGCCACCAGCCGACTTTTGTTGGACTGTAAAGGGCCAATAAAGTGCCAGTGCAGGCCTTCCACTTTCGCTTCCTGAAAGTGGCGGATTTTTTCCACCCCCTCTTGTACATAATTTTCACCAAATGCCCGTTGTCCGGCGGCAATGGCTTCTGCGATGTCGCTCGCAGGTTTGGTTTTACTCACTGCAAGCAACGTAACTTCTTCTGAAGAGCGGCCGCAACGCGTCGCCGCAGCGGAGATTTTGTCCCGGATGTGTGCCAGGTTATGCGCGATATCGTTCATTTTCCGAGGATGTTTATATGAATATGGAAGAAATTGTGACGCTTAGTGTAAAGCATAACGTCTCGGATCTACACCTGTGTAACGCCTGGCCTGCGCGATGGCGCAAACAAGGACGCATGGAGAACGCGCCTTTTACCGCGCCTGATGTCGACAGGCTTCTGCTTGATTGGCTTAATGATGCGCAACAATATCAGTGGCGAACGCACGGCCAGCTTGATTTCGCCGTCTCGCTGTCTGGCACGCGGCGCCTGCGCGCCAGTGCGTTCACACATCAACAGGGAACGTCGCTGGCGCTACGGCTATTGCCCGAGCGTTGTCCTGATCTGGCGGAAATCCAGACGCCGCCGATAGTACCCGCACTGCTTGCCAGCGAGAACGGACTGATTCTGGTCACTGGCGCTACTGGCTGCGGGAAATCCACCACGCTGGCGGCGATGGTGGGACATCTTAATCAACATGCCGATAAACACATCCTGACGCTGGAAGATCCTATTGAGTACCGTTACACCAGCAAGCGTTGCCTGATACAGCAGCGGGAAATCGGCCAGCATTGCGCCACTTTTGCCGCCGGGCTGCGCGCGGCGTTACGTGAAGATCCCGATGTCATTTTGCTGGGAGAGCTGCGTGACAGCGAGACCATTCGCCTGGCGCTGACGGCGGCGGAAACGGGGCATCTGGTACTGGCAACCCTGCATACTCGCGGTGCGGCGCAGGCGGTGGAAAGATTAGTGGATAGTTTTCCGGCGCAGGAAAAAGAACCGGTACGCAGTCAACTGGCGGGTAGTCTGCGCGCTGTACTATCGCAAAAACTGGAGGTCGACAGGCAGGAGGGGCGCGTGGCGTTGTTTGAATTACTGATTAATACGCCAGCCACAGGGAATTTGATCCGTGAAGGCAAACTCCATCAGTTGGCCCACGTGATACAAACCGGGCAGCAGCAGGGGATGATGACATTCGCCCAGAGCGCGCAATGGCGTCAGGCGCAGGGACGACTGTAGCGAAGATGGCGGCGTAGAGGGGGGAGGAAAGTGTTGACTGGCGCGGTGGATTGAACGGCATGCAGGCTTGTATCCTGGCGAACCGGCGTTAAAATCGCAGCTTTGTTAAAACCACAGCGAAGCCATTTAACGATGTCATCACAACCGAATCAAAGCCTGATAGATGGCATTCGCTGTCTGCAATATCTGGTTTCCAGCGACCGTGCTATCGGATGTCGCGAGCTTGCCCGGCTGATGGATATTAATACCACGCGCGTTAATCGCCTGTTAATGACGATGGCCTCTATTGGACTCACGATGCAGGATGAGCACCGACGCTATTTACCCGGGCCAGGCATTCATGCTTTGGCGGCGCAGGCGATTCGTGGTTCAGCGCTGTTCTCCCATGCGTTGCCTATCCTTGAACGCCATGCGCCCAAAGACATCGTGGTGGCATTAGGCGTGCTATGGGAAGACCAGATTATCTATATTTATCACTCTACGCCGGGTTCGCAGGGAAGTCAGGCGCTGGCGGGGTTTCGCATGTGCCCGGCCTGGCAGTCGGTAACAGGAGTGGCGTTACTGGCGGCAGAAAGCGATGAGGCGCTAATGCAGCGTTTTACTCCGGAGCAGTGGCGTAATCTGGCGCCGCATGTGGCGCAGCAGCGCCAGCGGGGATACGTGCTGTGGCATCACGCTGATGGTGAAGTTTCTATGGCGCAACCGCTAGACAAGCACGCCGCAGCGCTGGCCTTTGCGGGAATGTGGCGGATTGATGAGGCGGAGGCGGCTGCGCGTTTACAGGCGTTGAAGGCATTAAACCAGCTTATTGCCCAGTAAGCCTGGCAACCGTGACCGCGTTATCCGCCTGCTGACAAAAACGGCTTTAATACCCCTGTTCAAAATAGCTTTCGAGGATAATCACGGCGGAGGCCGAGTCCACTTTGCCTTTGTTCAGTGCGCGATACCCACCTCGTTCAAACAGACCGGAGCGTGCTTCAACGGTGCTGAGTCGTTCATCGTGCAGCGTGACAGTTACCCCGAAACGCCCATGAATACGGTTGGCGAATTTACGTGCGCGCGCCGTCAGCGGCTGTTCAGTGCCATCCATATTGAGCGGTAGCCCGACAATAATTTCGTCCGGCTGCCACTCTTTCAGCAAACGTTCAATGAGCGTCCAGTCGGGCGTGCCGTCCTGTGCTTTGATTGCCGGAAGCGGACGGGCGGTGCCGGTAATGCGTTGTCCTATTGCAACGCCGATGCTTTTTGTGCCGAAGTCAAAGGCCAGTAAGGTGCCGCTCATCAGGCGTGCCCCGCAACGCCAGGCATGGTCAGAATATCAATGCCAATAAGTTTTGCCGCTTCGCGCCAGCGCTCGGCAATGGGCGTTTTGAACAAAATATTGAGATCGGCGGGCGCGGTAAGCCAGGCGTTATCAAGCAACTCTTGTTCAAGCTGGCCTTTATCCCAGGAGGCGTAGCCCAGCGCGACCAGCACATCGGAAGGCTGTTGTTGGGTTCCTAACGTTTCCAGCACATCGCGGGAGGTGGTAATCACGGTATTGTCTGAGATACGAATGCTGGAGGCGAAACGTGACGGCGGAGTATGGAGAATAAATCCGCGATCTTCCGCCAGCGGGCCGCCGAGCATCACGGCTTTATCAAGACGAATTGCCGAATCGCGCGGTTCCGGCGTAATTTTTAGTTTTTCCAGAATCCCTTCAATTTGCAGATTTTCCAAAGGCTTATTAACAATAATCCCCATAGCGCCGTCCTGGTTGTGCTCGCAAATATACACCACGGAACGGCGGAAAATCGGGTCCTGGAGCGCAGGCATGGCAATAAGAAAGTGATGCTGTAAATTCATTGTCAGAGGTTCTGTTTCCTGGTTCAAAAAAACGACAGCGTTCAGTATGTGGGGAAAGCGGACGGTTGTCACTCATATAAGCCGTCTTTTGCCAAAGGACGGCGGCCTTATCGGGCAATAGATTGCCGGATAGCGACGCTGATGCGCCGCCTTATCCGACCGGGGCGGCGTGATTGCTCAGGCCCGGTAAGCGCACGCCACCGGGCAATAAACCTTTACTTCGCCAGACGCGCTTCGATGGCGTCCATCAACATCCCGGTGATAGAGATCGGGTATTCCGCTTCAATTTCACGCACGCAGGTTGGGCTGGTCACGTTAATTTCCGTTAAGCGGTCGCCGATAATATCCAGACCGACGAAAATAAGCCCTTTGGCTTTAAGCGTCGGCCCAACGCGGCGGGCGATTTCCCAGTCGCTTTCGCTCAACGGACGGGGTTCGCCGCGACCACCTGCCGCCAGGTTGCCGCGGGTTTCGCCGCCCTGCGGAATACGCGCCAGGCAGTAAGGCACCGGCTCGCCGTCGACGACCAGGACGCGCTTATCGCCATCTTTGATCGCGGGCAAATAGTTCTGCGCCATGCAGTAGCGGTTGCCCAGCTCGGTCAGCGTTTCGGCAATAACGCCTATGTTAGGATCGCCTTCCTTAACGCGGAAAATGGACGCGCCGCCCATACCGTCCAGCGGTTTCATAATGATATCGCCGTGCTTTTCCCAAAACGCTTTGAGCTGCGCTTTATTGCGCGTTACCAGCGTTTCCGGCGTCAGATCGGCAAACCAGGCAGTATACAGTTTTTCATTACAGTCGCGCAGGCTTTGCGGTTTGTTGACGATAAGCGTCCCTTCCTCTTCAGCGCGTTCCAGAATATAGGTCGCATAAATAAACTCGGTATCAAACGGCGGATCTTTACGCATCAGGATAACGTCGAGGTCGGCGAGTTTAATCTCCTGCTCGCTGCCGAACTCGTACCATTTATCGTAATTTTGCTCCACGCTCAACGTTCGCGTGCGGGCGCGGGCTTCGCCGTTAATCAGATAAAGGTCGGCCATCTCCATATAATGAAGTTCATAACCACGACGTTGGGCTTCCAGCAGCATAGCGAAACTGGTGTCTTTCTTGATGTTGATGTGTGCGATGGGGTCCATCACGATGCCGAGCTTGATCATTATTTTCTCCGTTAACGCTTCATCCTAAGTCGCCAAAACGCACCTGTAGCGCGGTAATGGCGGTGAGCGCGGTTGTCTCAGTACGCAGAACGCGAGGTCCTAACAGAATATCAGTAAACTGATAGCGCGCGGTCATCGCGATTTCGTCCGCCGACAGCCCGCCTTCCGGGCCGATCAGCAGTCGGACGCGTTCAACCGGCAGCGGCAGAGTGTTGATGCTGGCATGGGCGCGCGGATGAAGATTGAGCTTCAGCCCGGAATCTTGCTCGGCGCACCAGGCTTCCAGCGCCATCGGCGGGCGAATTTCCGGCACCCGGTTACGCCCGCATTGTTCGCAGGCGGCGATGGCGATCTTTTGCCACTGCTGGCGCTTTTTGTTCAGACGTTCATTATCCAGTTTAACGCCGCAGCGCTCAGAGAACAGTGGCGTAATGAGGCTTACACCTAGTTCGATCGATTTCTGGATAGTAAATTCCATTTTTTCACCGCGCGACATCACCTGGCCCAGATGGATATGTAGCGGCGATTCACGATCGTCGATTTCGCCTTTCATCACTTGCACTTCAACGCTTTTCTTAGTGGCGCTAATGATTTCAGCATCGAATACCTGATTGCTGCCGTCAAACAGCTGTAACGCTTGTCCCGGTCCCATGCGCAGTACACGACCAATATGGTTGGCCGCATCTTCGCATAACGAAATCTGCGTACCGGACGTCAACAATTCAGGGTGATAAATGCGGGGAATACGCATAATAAAAAAATCCGCGTCATGGCCCCGGCGTTTGGCTATCCAGGGCATGGGTTAACAAGAATCCCGCTAGTGTAGGTTAGCTCTTTCGCGCCTGGCAAGCGCGTTGCACATAGGGATTATGATTACCCTGGACCTTCGCGATACGCGCATCGCGCTCGCACTCCCAGGCGGTAACGGGGTACTGCTTATCCCAGACGTTAAAAAGCTGCGTTTGTTGGCGGGAAAGTTTCAGTTGGTATTGGTCGCGCATATAAAAATAAGTGCGGGCGATTGCGCCACGGGCGCGGGCGGGCGGCTCGGCGAGCTTCGCTTTGAAATCCACTTTCATGGCGCACTGCCCGTACTGACCTTCGCCGCCGTTCCACTGGCTATACATAAAGTTGCCGCGATCGCCATTCACTTCGCCAATCGCGGGTTGCAGGTTATGCATATCGCTTTCCATTTTGCGGTAGACCGGGTCTTTAGCGCAGTTTTTTCGCCCGCCGTCCTGCCAGCACTGGCGCTGATGACCGAATTGCCAGGCGGGGACAACGTGCTCCCACTCAATGCGTCTGGCGCGATTCTCGTTTTTACGCACCTTATAGCCGCAGGACTCCAGGTCTACGACGCCTTTTTTACCCTGCCAGCGGATTTGGCACCCGCAGTAAAAGCTGCCGGGCGCGTCGGCATTGACTTTGACGCTCGCCGCTTTGGCCTGAGAAAAATTGTTAATGCCATCGGCCAGGGCCTGGCCTGAAAACGCTGCGGCCAGCAACACAGCGGCAAAAGAGAAATTACGGTACATTGCACACTCCATAGCAAAACGAGCCCGCAACGTAACGAAAGTTGTGTCTGTATGCAATCAGTCCGCTCAGGAAAGTTCCCGGACGTTTCGGGAAACTACCCGGCGACCAGTGGTTCGCCGCAGTGAACGCAACGATAAACCGCTTCGCCGCGTACTACCCGATTATGACGGCGGACGGTGAGTTGATGTTGCTGGCATTGGCAATGGTAGGGAAAGGTATTGCGCCGTACGGATTGCAGCGCAAATTGATGAGTACGTCTGGCCGGAACGCCCAGCACGCTTTCCATCATCCACTTCCATTCCTTGCCATGCGGAGCCTTGCGTCCGAAGTGCTTCCACACCAACAGATGCGCCAGTTCATGCGGCACGACCTCTGCTATAAAGGTGTCGATGTTTTCCAGCAGTAACACCGGGTTGAGGCGGATTTCGTAGCTCTCCAGCCAGGCGGTGCCCGCCGAGGTGCCGCGTTGCGTATACACCAGTTTCGGCTCCGGATAATGTCTATCGAGCTTGAGGTTCGCCTGGGCGAGATTTTCCCGCAGACGGCGCATCACGGCCTGCTGGATAGCGATAGGGAGACGAGGGGTTTTCATAGCGGCAGAGAATAGTGCGACGGAAGAGGGACTGCAAGAAAAACGCTTCCTCCTGTGGCAGGAGGAAGCGTGGAGGGATTAGTCGTGGGCGCCGATTTCGCGCAGTTTACGACCTTTCATCAGGTTACGTTCAATGTGTTCCAGCGAAACGTGTTTGGTTTCCGGTACCAGCCACAGGGTCAGCAGGATAAACAGCACGTTCAGGCCAGCGTAGACCCAGAAGGTGTTGGCGTTACCCAGATTGTTCAGCATGGTCAGGAACGTTGCGCCGACGATCATATTGGCGATCCAGTTGGTCGCGGTGGAGCAGGTGATGCCGAAATCGCGGCCTTTCAGCGGTTGGATTTCGGAGCACAGTACCCAAATCAGCGGACCAGCGCTCATCGCAAATCCAATGATGAACATCAGCAGCATAGCGATAGCGAAGTATTGCGCAGACGGCGAATGGATGCCGATGTGCATCATCGTACCCAGAATCCCCATACCAATCGCCATGACCAGGAAGCCCAGCGTCAGGGTAGGTTTGCGACCCCAGCGGTCAACCAGGCCGATAGCGATGAAGGTTGCCAGCACGTTAGTCAGACCAACAATAACGGTGCCCCACATCTGCTCCGTGGTATTCGTGTACCCCGCCAGTTCGAAGATTTTCGGCGCGTAATACATGATGACGTTCATCCCGGTAAATTGCTGCATGACCTGCAACAAAATGCCAAGAAACACGGCGCGGCGGAAGTTGCTGTTCTCTTTGAACAGCGCCCAACCGCTCTGTTTAACCTGCAAACTTTCGCGAATTTCATCGAGCTCACGTTTTGCTTCCGCACTGGTGTCACGCAGGCGCAACAGGACGCGTTCAGCATCATGGAAACGGCGTTTCGCCGCAAACCAGCGCGGGCTGTCCGGCAGGAAGAAGACGCCGATCAGCAGCAGAATGGCCGGGATGATGATCACGCCGAGCATCCAGCGCCATGCGCCGCTGTAGCTGAACGCGGTATCGGACAGATAAGCGCCCAGAATCCCGATGGTGATCATGAGTTGGTACATTGAGATCATACTGCCGCGAATTTTTTCCGGCGCGATCTCGGACAGGTACAACGGTGCAGTGTAGGAAGCGACGCCGACGGCCAGACCCAGCAGCACGCGAGAAATAATCAGGACTTCAACGTTAGGCGCCGCAGCGGAGAACAGCGAACCGGCGACGAACAGGATAGCGCCGATCATCAGGCTTTTTTTACGACCCAGCTTAAAGGAGAGCCAGCCGCTGCCGACAGCGCCGACGGCAGCGCCAAACATCATGGAGCTGACCACCCATTCCTGAGTGTGTGCGGTAATCTGAAACTCGTCGGTAATGAAGGGTAAAGCACCGGCGATAACGCCGATATCCAGGCCAAAAAGTAATCCTGCCAGGGCTGCAAGAAAGCAGACAAAAAATGTCATGGCCTTGTTGGAACGCCCTTGTTTTTTATTGTCAGGCATTATGCCCTCCGGTTGGGTTAGCAATTTTATCGATGTTAAGAGTAGGTGAGTACGCCGTAAAAAGATGTGAGGCTAATCACAATGGTGTAATCGTTTACACTACTATTTATCTCGGTGATTATTTAATTATCTGAAAAATAATAGTTTTAATAATCTTATAACCATATCAATCGCCTGGTATTCAGACAAAGTTGAAAAATTATGTAATATTTTCATCGCAGAATTAGCATACCGATAGTGATGCGGTCAGTTCTTAATGAAAATGAATGTAACCGCTTTCATGATGACTGAAACTGAATGATAAAAAGTGTAGTCGAAGAAACGAAAGGGGAGAGTGGATTGTGCTGCGCATCACAAAAAGGTCAGTATAAATTCACGCTGGAATATCTGATAACGTTGCGTGTATCAGCAATGATAAAGGCCAGCAGGGCGCTGGCCTTGATAAGTACGGTATGGTTTACCTGACTGAAAAACAGCGTCAGGCGCGGGCGATTATTTCAGACCGGCAGCATCGCGCAGCAGTTGCGCTTTGTCGGTTTTTTCCCATGGGAAGTTTTCGCGACCGAAGTGGCCGTAAGCCGCAGTTTCTTTGTAGATCGGGTGCAGCAGATCCAGCATCTGAATCAAGCCGTACGGGCGCAGATCGAAGAATTCGCGTACCAGCAGAATCAACTGTTCAGCAGGCACTTTTTCAGTACCGAACGTTTCCACCATGATGGACGTCGGCTCCGCTACGCCGATAGCGTAGGAGACCTGGATTTCACAGCGATCCGCCAGACCTGCCGCCACGATGTTTTTCGCGACATAACGCGCAGCGTAAGCTGCAGAACGGTCAACTTTAGACGGATCTTTACCGGAGAAGGCGCCGCCGCCGTGACGCGCCATACCGCCGTAGGTATCAACGATGATCTTACGACCGGTCAGACCACAATCGCCCATCGGGCCGCCGATAACAAAACGCCCGGTTGGGTTGATAAAAAACTTAGTGGACGTATTTAACCATTCAGACGGCAGAATGGGTTTGATGATCTCTTCCATCACCGCTTCTTGCAGCGATTTTTGGTCGATATCTTCTGCGTGCTGCGTAGAGAGAACCACGGCGTCGATACCGACGATTTTGCCGTCGTCATACTGGAAAGTGACCTGGCTTTTTGCATCCGGACGCAACCATGGCAGGGTGCCATTTTTACGCACTTCAGCCTGACGCTGTACCAGACGGTGCGCGTAGGTGATTGGCGCAGGCATCAGTACGTCGGTTTCATTTGTCGCGTAGCCAAACATCAGGCCCTGGTCGCCCGCGCCTTGTTCCAGCGGGTCTGCGCGGTCAACGCCCTGGTTGATATCCGGAGACTGTTTGCCAATTGCGCTCAGTACCGCGCAAGAGTTGGCGTCAAAGCCCATGTCGGAATGCACATAGCCAATTTCGCGCACCGTATTACGGGTAATCTCTTCGATATCGACCCAGGCGCTGGTGGTGATCTCACCGCCAACTAAAACCATGCCGGTTTTAACGTAGGTTTCACAGGCGACGCGTGCTTTCGGATCCTGTTGCAGGATAGCGTCCAACACGGCATCAGAGATTTGGTCTGCGATTTTGTCAGGATGCCCTTCTGATACGGACTCAGACGTAAAAAGGTGTTTTGCCATATTTAATTTCACCTAAGGAGAATTTAGTTAGCTCAAACTGTTGTGCGGAATAGTCATGACAGAAGATTCTACCATGAGTCTGAAGGTTACTGACACTGGCAGTCTGAGTGTTAATCAGTATGGATGGATTAACATCTGGACGGCTATTTTAGGTCACTTCTTCGCCCAATTTCCAGCTTTTTTTGAAGGCCGTCGCAATGTCGGTCAAAATCAGGCGGTAAACGTTTCTGATAATGCTGACATTATGCGCATTTATGCTTTGCTTTTTTTCTGCGTTCTGGGTATAAAACGCGACGCGCGGCTCATACAAAAGCACACGACGTTTTCTTCGTGTCGCCACTTCCAGCCGGGTTAAAACGTTGCTTTGGCTTGTGGGTTCGTCTTACGAGGCGGCCGTGGAGGTGATACGAGATAATGAACCGTTGTATTCTGCTGAATCTGTCGCATCGTTCTGGTGCGCGCATGTCCCCCGCAATCTGCATCTCTGCTTTGCATACCTGCCGATGTTATACCCATCTCGGCGCTTCTCAGGATTCCAGAGCCGGCAATGGCGCTGAAGACTGAACAAGGGCGCTCTTGTTAACGCAAGAGTTTTCTCGTGGTTTCGCCGAACCGTTATCTGTGAGTTCGGTTACGTGTTTACAATGATATGAAAAAGAAACCGGTCGCGCAGGCGGAGCATCAGCGCTATCTGCTGGAAAATCCGCTTGTCTATGGGTTGTTATCGCGTCTTCGGATTGCGATAGTAGTCAACTGTTTTACACTTGCTAATAAAAATTGAGGTTCGCTATGTCTGACGACATGTCTATGGGTTCGCCTTCGTCAGCAGGCGAACAGGGTGTACTACGCTCCATGCAGGAGGTTGCAATGAGCTCCCAGGAAGCCAGCAAGATGCTGCGCACTTACAATATTGCCTGGTGGGGCAATAACTACTACGACGTCAACGAGCTGGGCCATATTAGCGTATGCCCCGATCCCGACGTACCGGAAGCGCGTGTCGATCTTGCCAAACTGGTGAAAGCGCGCGAAGCGCAAGGTCAGCGTCTGCCGGCGCTGTTCTGCTTCCCGCAGATCCTGCAACACCGTTTGCGTTCAATTAACGCGGCGTTTAAGCGTGCGCGTGAATCTTACGGTTATAACGGCGACTACTTCCTCGTTTACCCGATTAAGGTCAATCAGCATCGCCGCGTGATCGAGTCCCTTATCCATTCCGGTGAACCGTTGGGGCTGGAAGCGGGGTCAAAAGCGGAATTGATGGCGGTGCTGGCGCATGCCGGCATGACCCGTAGCGTGATCGTCTGTAATGGTTATAAAGACCGTGAATACATTCGGCTGGCGTTGATTGGCGAGAAGATGGGCCATAAGGTTTATCTGGTCATCGAAAAGATGTCTGAAATCGCGATTGTGCTGGAAGAGGCCGAGCGCCTGAACGTGGTTCCTCGCCTGGGCGTGCGTGCGCGTCTGGCCTCTCAGGGGTCCGGTAAGTGGCAATCCTCCGGCGGCGAAAAATCAAAATTCGGCCTGGCGGCGACCCAGGTGCTGCAACTGGTGGAGACCCTGCGTGACGCCGGGCGTCTGGACAGTCTGCAACTGTTGCACTTCCACCTGGGATCGCAGATGGCGAACATTCGCGATATCGCGACCGGCGTGCGCGAGTCCGCGCGTTTCTATGTTGAGCTGCATAAGCTGGGCGTTAATATCCAGTGCTTCGACGTGGGCGGCGGTCTGGGCGTGGATTATGAAGGTACTCGTTCGCAGTCCGACTGTTCGGTGAACTATGGCCTGAACGAATATGCCAATAACATCATCTGGGCGATTGGCGATGCCTGCGAAGAGCATGGTTTACCGCATCCGACGGTGATTACCGAGTCTGGCCGCGCCGTCACTGCGCACCATACGGTACTGGTCTCTAACATTATCGGCGTGGAGCGTAACGAATACACGGATCCGACTGCCCCTGCTGAAGATGCGCCGCGCGCGCTGCAAAATCTGTGGGAAACCTGGCAGGAGATGCATAAGCCTGGCACCCGCCGCTCGCTGCGTGAATGGCTGCATGATAGCCAAATGGATCTGCACGATATTCATATCGGCTACTCTTCCGGCGCGTTTAGTTTGCAGGAGCGCGCCTGGGCGGAGCAACTTTATCTCAGCATGTGCCATGAAGTGCAGAAGCAACTGGACCCGCAAAACCGTGCGCATCGTCCAATTATCGACGAACTGCAAGAGCGGATGGCGGACAAAATGTACGTCAACTTCTCGCTGTTCCAGTCGATGCCGGACGCGTGGGGAATCGATCAGCTCTTTCCGGTACTGCCGCTGGAAGGGTTAGATCAGGTACCGGAACGTCGTGCCGTGCTGCTGGATATAACCTGTGATTCCGATGGCGCTATCGACCACTATATCGATGGCGACGGTATCGCCACGACGATGCCGATGCCGGAATACGATCCAGAGAATCCGCCGATGCTCGGCTTCTTTATGGTCGGCGCCTATCAGGAGATCCTCGGTAACATGCACAACCTGTTTGGCGATACTGAAGCGGTTGACGTGTTTGTCTTCCCGGATGGTAGCGTCGAGGTTGAACTGTCGGACGAAGGCGATACCGTTGCGGATATGCTGCAATATGTGCAACTGGATCCGAAAACGCTGTTAACGCATTTCCGCGACCAGGTAAAACAGACGGATCTGGACGATGCGTTGCAGCAGCAGTTCCTTGAGGAATTTGAAGCGGGACTGTACGGTTATACTTATCTTGAAGATGAGTAATTAAGAGTATTCCGCTTGTGGGTCGATTTAATTATTTAAGTCGACCCTTTTATATTTTATAAATTCTTAATTATCAGCGGTGCCGCTTCTCTATGTGATTTTATGGGCCTACAATCCCCCTAATAATTAAAAAGGGGTATGAGTATGAGCAAATTTAAATTTAATGCCGTCATTGTTGGCTTGTTTTTGCTGTTAGGCGGCTGTTCCAGCGGAATGCAATCTAATAATGGCTCTTCATCCGACGTCGGCACCGCCTGGGGCGGCGACGTGCATTCATCGGTACAAAGCGTTTCGGTAGAACGTGCCGATCGAGAACCTGCCGAAATGGTGGTAATAAATTACTCCACTCAATATCCGTCAGGTTACGATAAAGTTTATAGTATACGTATCAGCGATCTTGAATATGCTGTGCGCGACGCTAATTTTAATTCGATTCCAATTACTCGTCGCTACAACGCATCAATGGGACAATGGCAATATAGTATTCCTGCAAGATCAGGGATGAACTATCAGTTATATATCCGTAATTACAGTCATGATACCAATTACGAAATCGTCGCAACGGTTGATGGCCTGGACGTGTTGAACGGAAAAGCAGGCTCGCTGAATCATCATGGCTATATTGTTAACGCCGGCGATTCACTGGCGATTAAAGGGTTTCGCAAAGATAAACACACTGAGGCGGCATTCCAGTTCGCCGACGTAGCTGACGCTTATGCGGCCCACTCCGCGCAGGGCGATGTACGCAACATCGGTGTCATCGGCTTTGCCGCCTTTGCATTGCAGGGTAAAGCAACAAATACGCTACCGCCTTGTTCCTCGCAGGCTTTCCCGGCAGACAACAACGGGTATGCGCCGCCGCCCTGCCGCAAATAAACCCGGCATCAAACGTCAAATATGCGTTATGGGAATCAGCGCCTTTCCTGCCGAGTCTGGTGGGGAAGGACTGTGTGACGCGCATAGCCGTAGGTTGCGGGAAAGAAACGACCACTCTCTGGCAGGGAAATTGTTTACCATAAACATTAGGATTTGTTTACACTACCCTCAAGTGGAGCAATTGCTGTCTACATAGGTATGTGCATGGAACAAATTTTAACCAAGCGGCGCTATTTTGATATAGGGCTGCAAATAGAAGAACTACTCTATTCAGGGGTATTTAAAGCTGGCGAGCGACTTCCGGCGGAGAGAGAACTCAGCGAGCGTTTTCAAACCAGCCGCACGACGATTCGTGAGGCGATTATTATGCTTGAGCTGAAGGGAGTGGTAGAGGTTAAGCAAGGCGCAGGCACTTACTTTATTGATAGTCTGGAGAAAATCAATCAAAAAGCGCTCTTGCCTTACTCAGACATTGGCCCCTTTGAATTGCTACAGGCCCGGCAGGTCATCGAAAGCAACATCACCGGTTTTGCCGCTACGCAAATAAGATTTAATGAACTTAAGCAGCTTAAACGTATTATTGAGCAGCAGGAAAAGCAGATTGGCGGCGACAGCGACAAATTTGAAGAACTGGATCGCCAGTTCCACAATATCATCGCGGAATCCACGCAAAATCGTGTATTAATGAAACAATCTGCCGAGCTGTGGCGGGCTGTCAGGACCGAAAATCCGCGCTGGAAGCAGTTAAACTATAAGTATTTACATAAGAAAGAGTTAAGAATGAAATGGGTGGAAGATCACCGTAGTATCTTCCTTGCATTGCAAAAACGCGATGCTGAGCAGGCCAGACAGGCCTCGTGGAACCATCTTGAAAACAGTAAAAATGAGCTGGTAAAAATCTTCCAACAGGATGATTCGCTGGAAGATTTTGATGATTTTTTCTTCGCCACCTGACGGCTATTTTCAGGCGGATGACATTTTTGTCAGCGATTAACCGGGCCTGCCGCCAAAAACAAGCCCGGAGAGAGGGAATCAGGCTTCGTAAACGCTCAGCTTATCCCAGTCAAACTCTACGCCAATGCCGTAGGTGTCCGGTGCCACGGCGCGATAATTGTCGACCACCAGCGGATGTTTGGTATATTGATCGATCGGGAAACTGTGAACCTCCAGTCAGCCAGTCTCGAATGCGGAAACCAGTCTGACGTGTAATTCCTGCATACCGAGCGAGCATACCAAACGACCGCTATTCGTCGACAGACGCGCCGCCTTCAACCAGCCATTTTCCACAGCGGCAGTTTTTCACGTTTGCCTTTCAAATCCCAAAGGGCGATATCCACCGCAGACATCGCAAACGACGCGATGCCTCCGCAACCCATATAGTGAATATGCTATTCCATAAAGTCATAGATATCGTCAATCGCAGCGCCTCTTTCCCTGACAGTACCGGGGCAAGATCGTGATCGATCATCGCTTTAATTGCATACCCTCCCTTTCCGCCGGTATAGGAATATCCGGTGCCAGTTGAACCGTCTTCCAGCGTAATCGTCGTGGTTACCAGTTCGAAATGGCTATTATGCCATGTTTCGCGTTAACTAAGACCTCGGCCAGAGGGGCTTTGAAAGCTTTGTTTCAACGTGCCTAATCTGCGTCTTCATTAATTTTTTCCTGTTTTTAATCAATGGATTAATTTGCCAATTACGTCTAAAGGCGGCTCACTCCCCATCGCTTTAGCAGCGACCCGGATGATCAAAACCGTAACTGATGTTCTTAGGTTAACGTTGATGCTGATAATAAATTGAGTTCATTAATTCACTAGACAAATTATCAGATTTGGTTTGCTGTATTTCGGGTAATTATTGAACCAATCATGCGTGACATATACGCTCGCAGCGGGCGTGTTATTCAATAAGTTATTGTTTTTTATGGTGTTTAATGATTGGTAGTTGTATGGGTGGTATGCCAATTCGTGGCCGATTTTTCTAATCAAACTCACGCTTTTGTGAATCGTAAAATTTATCCTGACAAGCGCGTTTTATAACTAATTGATAAATAAATTATTTTTATTTATTGGCTATTAGTCAGCATACCAGGGTAAAGAATATGGTGCCGTGAGTGTGATCATATTCACGGATTTTGGTATGTTGTTTAAGCAGAATTGGTAAACAAAACAGGAGTGGGAAAAATTCATGGACACCATAGCTCGCCAGTTAGACGCCGCAAGGCACCAATTCAAAACGACTTATTCACGTCAGGGAATGGAAGCCAACATCGTACATATTGGATTTGGCGCCTTTCACCGTGGTCATCAGGCTGTTTATAACGATCTCACGAATGAGATAACCGGCAACCGCTGGGGGATTTTTGAACTGAATCTGTTCGGCGATGCGGAGCTGGTGGATGCGCTAAATGCGCAACAGGGGCTGTTTTCAGTGGTGGAAACGTCAGCCAGCGCCATCAATAGTCGCCTGGTTCGTACCGTCACCGGCGCGTTGCATACGCCGAAGTCAGGTATTCAGGCGGCGATCGAGAAGCTAACTGAGCCGCAGGTAAAAATTGTTTCGTTGACGATAACGGAAAAAGGTTACTGCACCGATCCGCGGTCCAGAACGCTCGATCTCAGCCATCCGCTTATCAAACACGATCTTGCCGATCCTGAACATCCCCGGTCAGCACTCGGACTGATCGTCGAAGCGCTACGGATACGCCGCCAGCAAGGGCTTCTCCCGTTTAGTGTACTGTCGTGCGATAACATTCCGGAAAACGGTCATTTGACCAAAACGGCGATCGTTACGTTTGCCGATAATCTTGATCCGCAACTGGCGGCCTGGATAGCGAAGCATGTCACCTTTCCTGGCACCATGGTCGATCGCATCGTGCCGGCAATGACGCCAGAGCAATTTGACATGATTAAAGACCAGATCGGTTTTGCCGATCCCTGCGGCATCGTATGCGAGGATTTCCGTCAGTGGGTTATCGAAGATAATTTCGTTGCCGGTCGTCCTGACTGGGATAAAGCAGGGGCGATGTTCGTCTCGGACGTGCTTCCCTATGAAGAAATGAAACTTCGTATGCTGAATGGCAGCCATTCGTTTCTCGCCTATAACGGCAGCCTGGCTGGATATGAGTTTATCTATCAGTGCATGGAAGACGACGCTTTTAAAACCGCCGTACATCATTTAATGACGGAAGAGCAGGCAAAATCGCTGCGCCCGAATTTGGCGGTAGATGTACATCAATATGCGCAGTTGCTCATTGAGCGATTCAGCAACCCGAACATTAAACATAAGACCGGACAGATTGCGATGGACGGTTCTCAGAAGTTGCCTCAGCGGGCCGTCGATCCTTATCTGACGCTCCAGGCGCGCGGCGTTAAGGGCAGGGCGTTGGCGACGCTGATTGCGGGCTGGCTCCATTACGTCATTAATACGCTCTCTCAGGGGCAGAGCGTGGCCGACCCGCTCAATGATACCTTCAATGCGGCTATTAAAAATAAAAACACGCGATGGGAACAAGCGCTGTCTTTGCTGCAGATAAATAGCATCTTTGGAACGCTGGCCGGCGACAACGCAGATTTTTTAAACAACATTCAGCAGGCCTTTAACCATATTGAATTACATGGCGTCACGGCCACCATTCACCGTTTATCTTCAAAGGGTTAAGTATGAAAACGCTTATCTGTAATAATCCGGGAAATATCGAATACATTGAAAGGGATATTCCTCATTTAAAAGACGATGAAGTACTGTTAAAAATTAAAGCGGTTGGTATTTGCGGCACCGATATCCATGCGTTTGCTGGCCGCCAGCCCTTTTTTGCCTATCCGCGCGTGCTGGGTCATGAAATTTGCGGCGTGGCGGAAATGTTGGGTAAATCGTGCAGCACGGCGAAGGTCGGCCAACGCTATAGCGTTATTCCCTGTATTCCTTGCGGCGCTTGCGCAGCCTGCCGGGAAGGAAAAACCAACTGCTGTGAGAACGTCTCGCTGTATGGCGTTCACCAGGACGGCGGCTTTAGCGAATATCTGGCCGTTCGTGAACAAAATCTGGTTGAACTGTCGGATAACCTCACCGACAGCGCGGGCGCGCTGGTTGAGTGTTTCGCCATCAGCGCCCACGCAGTACGCCGCGCTGACGTGAAGCCGCAGCAAAACATTGTGGTGGTCGGCGCCGGGCCGATTGGGCTGGCCGCCGCCGCGATAGCAAAAGCCAAAGGCGCTCGCGTCGCGGTAGCTGATATTGACGCCGAACGCCGTCGTCTGGTAGCCGAAAAGGTAGGCGTTGCAACGCTCGATCCGTCGTCAGACGACTATATTGATGCGCTGAAAGCCTGTTTCTCCGGTGAATTAGCCGGCACTGTGCTTGATGCCACCGGCAATAAATCCTCCATGAGCCGCGCTGTCGATCTGATTCGTCACGGCGGAAAAATCGTCTTCATCGGGCTGTATATCGGCGAGCTCGTCATTGACGATCCGACCTTCCATAAAAAAGAGACCACGCTATTGAGCAGCCGTAACGCGACGCGGGAAGACTTCGAATGTGTCATTGAGCTAATGGCTCAGGGCGCTATTAGCGAAACAATGATGAAAAACCAGGAATTCGATTTCTATACGTTCGGCAACCAGTACCAGAAGAACGTGGTAGAAAACAAAAAATTGGTTAAAGGCGTTATCAAATTTTAATAGCGGGATAGTTATGTCAACAATATTAGTCAAAGAAAATGAATTGAAAGCGCTGGCGTTTAATAAACTCACCCAGGCGGGTCTTGACGCGCAAACGGCGCAGCAGGTAGCCGACGTTTTGGTTCATGCCGATATTACCGGCGTTCACTCCCACGGCGTTATTCGCGTAGAGCACTATTGTACCCGCCTGAACGCAGGCGGGCTCAATCCAAAAGCAACATTCAGCATCGAACAGATTTCGCCTTCAGTCGCTATTCTGGACTCTGATGATGGAATGGGACACTGCGCGCTGATAAAGGCGACAGACCACGCTATTAGTCTGGCAAGAGAGACGGGGCTGGGCTTCGTCAGCGTCAAAAATACGTCCCACTGCGGCGCGCTCTCGTGGTTCATTGAGCAGGCGACAAGCCAGGGAATGGTGGCTATCGCCATGACGCAAACGGATACCTGCGTTGCGCCGTATGGCGGCGCGGAGCGCTTTCTGGGGACTAACCCAATCGCCTTCGGCTTCCCCGTTAAAGACAGCCATCCGATGATCGTCGATATGGCGACCAGCGCTATTGCGTTTGGTAAAATTCTGCACGCCAAAGAAACCGGGAAACCAATAGGTCATGGCCTGGCGCTGGATAAAGAGGGACATATCACTATCGATCCGCATAAAATTGAAAATCTGCTGCCCTTTGGCGGACACAAAGGTTCTGGTATTGCCCTGGCGATTGATGCGCTCACGGGCGTCCTGATGGGGGCAAACTTTAGCAACCATATTGTTCGGATGTATGGCGACTATGACAAGATGCGCAAGTTAGCGAGTCTGGTTATCGTTATTGATCCGCAGATGTTGGGCAATCCGCTGTTTTCCTCAATAATGAGCACAATGGTCAATGAGCTAAGGGCTGTAAAACCGATGCCCGGTGTTGATAAAGTGCTGGCGCCAAACGATCCGCAAATCGCCTATAAAGAAAAATGTTTAAAAGAAGGTATTCCTGTGGCTGAGGGTATTTACCAGTACCTGATTGGCTGATAATTATAATCACGACCATTATTTAGGATAACTATAGTATGCTATATGGAAATATAGAGCAGCTTACTTTATTACCTTACGTTAACCACATTATTAAAAAACTTATCATCGAAGCGGTGAAGATAGCTGAAGACCAGCCTGCTGGTAGATATGAACTTTCTTTCCCGGAGTCATTTCTTATGATAAGCGAAGGAGAAACACACTCTTCGTTAAACCGCAAAGCTGAACTTCATAAAAAATATATCGATGTTCAGATTTTACTAAGCGGTTATGAGGAGATTGGCTATTCCAACAAAATTGATACCAGGATAAAGGAGCTTGAGCATCTTCCTGATGACATCATCTTTCCTGAATGTGTCGCTAATGAGCAGTTCGTTACATTAAATCCTGGCGATTTCGCGCTTTTTTATCCCAACCAGATCCACCGTCCGCTTTGTACGCGTGGTAAACCTGCGCCGGTTAAAAAAGCGATTGTGAAAATTCCGGCCACGGCATTTAGCGAGTCAAGCTTGCCCTGTCAGACGAAGGAATAAAGAAAGCGCCAAATGCAATTCAGGAAGAGACCTTCAAGTCATCCTGAATTGCAGCCAGAATGAATAAGGTGGCACTTTTCTGACTTCAGAGCCTTTTCGCGTTGAGGCTAATCGCGGAAAGGCTTTTTACGTTCTGTAAAAAGATGATGCGGGGTCTCCACGGTAAATAAGTGAAAATGATACAAATCGATTTTGATATTATTTTTGTTCAATCTGAATAATATGGTCTTTTACACGGAAAGTGATTGGCGAGGTGTTATGAATCATATTTTTAAATTCGCATTTATTTTTATTATCAATACTATATTTTTAATAAATGCTTCAGCAACAACGATGGACAAAGATAAATTTGTGGAAGCGAATGGTATCAAAATTCATTACGTTGAAGAGGGCGAGGGGCCTCCGCTGCTGTTGATTCACGGTGGTGGTCTGACGGCGAAAAGCTGGCAGGGATTAGCGAAAGAGGCATCTCGATATTTTCGCGTCATCATGCCGGACAGTCGTGGACATGGATTAACCAATAACTCGCAAGGAACGTTTAGCTATGATCTGATGGCGGAAGATATGGCGGCTTTTGTTAAAGCGCTGAAGCTGGAAAAACCGCTGGTGATGGGTTACAGCGATGGCGGCATGGTCGTTCTGAAGTTAACCAGCCGATACCCAGATCTAGCGCGCGTTGCTATCGTCGGCGGCGCAACGCATCGCTTTGCTACGGCCCATTACATGCAGGGGATGGAAATTTTTTATGGTAAAGGAATGCCTCAGGCGGAGATGACCCTCATTCCCGGTAGCGGTCACGCCATTTTCCAGACGCCAGGAAAAACACCGCTGTTTTACGCATTAGTGCTTGAGTTTTTACAGCGGCAAATCCCTAAGGCCTCTTAACTGACCGCGATGGACGTATGAGCCTACTGATTTGCGCTGGATATATATTTTTTTCGGGCGTTGTCTACAGTACCTGGCTAAACTGACTTCAATAATGCGGTCTGTCAGAGTAAACTTTGAGCCGTAAACAAATTCAAACCCTTCCTCGTCGGGCCTAACGACGCGGGAGGGTTTTTTTATATTGACTAAGAAGAGGTTTTTGCCATGAGCACCTTAGGTCATCAGTACGATAACTCACTGGTTTCTAATGCGTTTGGTTTTTTACGTCTGCCAATGAACTTCCAGCCGTATGACAGCGATGCCGACTGGGTGATCACTGGCGTACCGTTTGATATGGCAACGTCCGGTCGCGCTGGCGGCCGTCATGGCCCGGCGGCGATCCGTCAGGTGTCGACCAACCTCGCCTGGGAACATCACCGTTTCCCGTGGAATTTTGACATGCGCGAGCGCCTGAACGTCGTGGACTGCGGCGATTTGGTGTATGCGTTTGGCGATGCCCGTGAAATGAGCGAAAAATTACAGGCGCACGCTGAAAAACTGCTGTCTGCAGGCAAGCGTATGCTCTCTTTCGGCGGCGACCACTTCGTCACGCTGCCGCTGCTGCGCGCCCACGCGAAACATTTTGGCAAAATGGCGCTGGTACATTTTGACGCGCATACCGATACCTACGCTAACGGCTGCGAATTCGATCACGGCACGATGTTCTACACCGCGCCGAAAGAAGGCCTGATCGATCCGCATCATTCGGTACAGATCGGTATTCGCACTGAGTTTGACAAAGACAATGGCTTTACCGTGCTGGATGCCTGCCAGGTCAACGATCGCGGCGTGGATGATATTCTCGCTCAGGTGAAACAGATCGTCGGCGATATGCCGGTCTATCTGACCTTTGATATCGACTGTCTGGACCCGGCGTTTGCGCCTGGTACCGGTACGCCGGTGATCGGCGGCCTGACCTCCGATCGCGCCATTAAACTGGTACGCGGTCTGAAAGATCTGAACATTGTCGGTATGGATGTAGTGGAAGTCGCGCCGGCTTACGATCAGTCGGAGATCACCGCTCTGGCGGCCGCGACGCTGGCATTAGAAATGCTCTATATCCAGGCGGCGAAGAAGGGCGAGTAAGTTGTTTTGCCGGATGGCACTGCGCTTATCCGGCCTACGCTTACCGGGCCTGTGTAGGCCGGATAAGGCGTTCACGCCGTCATCCGGCACTGTTCGGGGGTTATTTGATCCCGTCTGCGCTCATACGATCGCGCACATGCTGTGCGCGTGCGGCGGACGCCGGGTGATCGTCGAACATCGAGCTTTGACGACCCGCTTCCAGTTTTGCCAGTTTCTCAAAGCTGGTGGCGAGTCCTGCCGGACTGATACCGCGTTTGCGCAACAGATCGTAAGAATAATCATCCGCTTCGGACTCCTGACGCTGGGAGAACTGCGAGTTCACCAGTTTTTCGCCAAGATCGCCAAGCTGTGATTGCGACAGGCTGCCGACAACGCCTCCTGCCGATGCCGCCGCGACGCGCACGGCGTTAGTGCCCAGCGCGACCTGCATCCCTTTCTTTACATGACCCAGCGCGACATGGCCCATTTCATGGCCGATCACGGCTTCAACTTCGTTGTCGGTCATCATATCCATTAGTCCGCTGTAGACGCGAATACAACCGTTCGCCATGGCAAACGCGTTGACGTCTTTCGTCTCGTAAACCTTATAGTTCACCGGCTGGCCGTTAATGTTATCCCCCAGCGCAGCGGCAATTTTTGCCAGTCGTTTAGCGTATTCGCTGCTCGCCGGCGCGATTTTCGCTTTGCTGTCGAGCTCTTGACAGGATTGATCGCTCAGCGCTTTTACCTGCGCATCGCTTAACGTATAGGCCTGAAAAGCTTCAGCACCCGAAGAAAGCAGTCCATTAGAGTCCATATTCTGGCAACCGGTCAGCACCGTCGCCATGCCCAAAGCAAGCAGTAAAGCGCGAATTTTCATTTTTCTCTTCCATACGAATTAATATTATTTTGAAATGCGCCCGTTGCAGATGAATTAGCGCCTGGGTTAAGTATAAAGAAAAGCGTGGCAGGCAAGTTAGCTAATTGCGCAACATGCGAGCACGATCCGGAGATTTCTGAAGCGGTAAAAGGATGTTCCATGTACATGACGCGCGGCTTGGGGTAAATTGTTGGCAAATTTTCCGGCGTAGCCCAAAACGCGCTGTCGTCAAGTCGTTACGGGCATGGCCTTTCAACATCCGATCTGGAGTCAAAATGTCCTCACGTAAAGAGCTTGCCAATGCTATTCGTGCGCTGAGCATGGACGCAGTACAGAAAGCCAAATCCGGTCACCCGGGTGCCCCGATGGGTATGGCTGACATTGCCGAAGTCCTGTGGCGTGATTTCCTGAACCACAACCCGACCAACCCGTCCTGGGCCGACCGCGACCGCTTCGTGCTGTCCAATGGCCACGGCTCAATGCTGATTTACAGCCTGCTGCACCTCACCGGCTATGACCTGCCGATGTCCGAACTGCAGAATTTCCGTCAGCTACATTCAAAAACCCCTGGTCACCCGGAAGTGGGCTACACCGCTGGCGTTGAAACCACTACTGGCCCGCTGGGTCAGGGTATTGCCAACGCCGTCGGGATGGCGATTGCCGAGAAAACTCTGGCGGCGCAGTTTAACCGTCCTGGCCACGATATCGTTGACCACTTCACCTACGTCTTTATGGGCGACGGCTGCATGATGGAAGGCATTTCTCACGAAGTGTGCTCTCTGGCTGGTACTCTGAAACTGGGCAAACTGATCGCGTTCTATGATGACAACGGTATCTCTATCGACGGTCACGTTGAAGGCTGGTTCACCGATGACACCGCGAAACGTTTTGAAGCCTACGGCTGGCACGTTATCCGTGGCATTGACGGTCACGATGCCGACGCCATTAAACGCGCCACGGAAGAAGCTCGCGCCGTGACTGACAAACCGTCTCTGCTGATGTGCAAAACCATCATCGGTTTCGGTTCGCCGAACAAACAGGGTACCCACGATTCCCATGGCGCGCCGCTGGGCGACGCGGAAATCGCGCTGACCCGCGAACAGTTGGGCTGGAAATACGCGCCGTTCGAAATCCCGTCTGAAATCTACGCCCAATGGGATGCGAAAGAAGCCGGCCAGGCGAAAGAGTCTGCATGGAATGAGAAATTCGCGGCTTATGAGAAAGCCTTCCCGCAGGAAGCTGCTGAATTCACTCGTCGTATGAAAGGCGACATGCCGGCTGACTTCGATGCGAAAGCGAATGAATTCATCGCTAAACTGCAGGCTAACCCGGCGAAAATCGCCAGCCGCAAAGCGTCCCAGAATGCCATCGAAGCCTTCGGTCCGCTGTTGCCGGAATTCCTCGGCGGCTCCGCTGACCTGGCACCGTCTAACCTGACCCTGTGGTCCGGTTCTAAGGCTATCAACGAAGACGCAGCGGGTAACTATATTCACTACGGTGTGCGCGAATTCGGTATGACCGCTATCGCCAACGGTATCGCCCTGCACGGCGGTTTCCTGCCGTACACCTCCACCTTCCTGATGTTCGTCGAATATGCCCGTAACGCAGTGCGTATGGCAGCGTTGATGAAACAGCGTCAGGTGATGGTTTACACCCACGACTCCATCGGTCTGGGCGAAGATGGCCCGACGCACCAGCCGGTCGAGCAGGTGGCAAGCCTGCGCGTAACGCCGAACATGTCCACATGGCGTCCGTGCGACCAGGTGGAATCCGCGGTGGCGTGGAAATATGGCGTAGAGCGTCAGGATGGCCCAACCGCGCTGATCCTCTCCCGTCAGAACCTGGCGCAGCAGGAACGTACTGAAGAGCAACTGGCGAATATCGCCCGCGGTGGTTACGTACTGAAAGATTGTGCGGGCCAGCCGCAGATTATCTTCATTGCGACCGGTTCTGAGGTTGAGCTGGCGGTTGCCGCTTACGAAAAACTGACTGCCGAAGGCGTGAAGGCGCGCGTGGTTTCCATGCCGTCCACCGACGCATTCGACAAGCAGGATGCGGCCTACCGTGAATCCGTGCTGCCGAAAGCGGTCTCTGCGCGTGTGGCGATTGAAGCGGGTATCGCTGACTACTGGTTCAAATACGTCGGCCTGAACGGCGCTATTGTCGGGATGACCACCTTCGGTGAATCCGCCCCGGCAGAGCTGCTGTTTGAAGAGTTTGGCTTCACGGTGGACAACGTGATCGCCAAAGCGAAAGCGCTGCTGTAATCCTTAATACGGCATAAAACGGGTCGCTTCGGCGACCCGTTTTTTATTCCCCCTTTGACAACCTGCCGTTTTCCAGCCGTACCACCCGTGAAAAATGACGCCGGGCAAACGCAGCGTCATGGCTAATCGCCACGACGCTGGCTCCCCGTGCCCGGCATGTCGCCAGCCAGTGTTCAAATACGGTTAGCCAGTGGGCGTCAAAATCCCGGCTGGGTTCATCCAGCAATAACACCGGCGGCGCCATCGCCTCCAGACTGGCGACCGCCACCATCCGGCGCTGCGCGGCGTGCAGATCAAGCGGGTGCGCCTCGGCGACGTCCGTTAGCTGGCATAACCGCAGCGCGGCCTGCGTGCGCCGTGAAATTTCCTCCGCCGATAAGCGTTGTAGTTTCAGCCCAAAAGCGACCTCTTGTGCGACATTGCTGTGGAAAATCTGGTTTTCCGCTTCCTGAAAGAGTACGCCGATAGCGGCGGCGCGTTGACGATTTTTAAGCTGCGCAATCGGCTCTCCATTAAGCGTTACCGAGCCGGAAGTGGGGGAAAGCAGGCCGGCCATAATCCGTAACAGCGTTGATTTTCCCGCGCCGTTATCGCCGGTCAACGCCAGCCATTCGCCGTCACGAAGTTCAAGCGAGATGGCGTGCAGACAGTCGGCTGCGGCATCCGGCCAACGATAAGCGACCTGATTTAACGTCAACATAATGGGGTTAGCGCTCCGTCGCGCAATTGCCATACCCGCTGGCATCGCGTCAGAAAAGGAAAGTGATTACGTTCAAAAAGCACAATGAGAGAATGACGTTCCAGCGCCCACTGTTGTAACCGTTCCAGCAGTGTCCCGGTGGCCGCTGACGTCAGCCGACTGAAGGCTTCATCAAGAACTAATAGTCTGGGCTGCATGGCAAGCGCGCTGGCAATCACTACCCGCTGCGTTTCGCCGCCGGAGAGCGTGCCGGGATGGCGATGGCGTAACGACTGGCAGTTTGTCAGAGTCAGCGCCTCGTCAATGCGCCGTAGAATTTCTGCTTCATGGAGGCCGAGATTCTCCGGGCCAAACGCCACTTCTTCCTCTACGCTAAAGGTACAGCCGGAAAGCTGTAAATATGGCGATTGCTGCACCAACTGGATGGTGGGCGACTGTTCTACCAGCGGTAGCCGCCCGATAGGGACGCCAAGCAGTAAGCCTGTGCCGTCAATATCACCGGGAAGATAATCCGGATACCAGCCAGCCATCAGTTGCGCCAGCGTACTTTTTCCGCTGCCGTTATCGCCGACTATCGCCACTATTCCGGGTGTTGAATAGTGGAAATCAAAACATGCCGGCGGGCGTGTCGCATCGGACGGAAGATAACGAAACTGCTCTAACGTAACCATATCCACACTCCCGCTTCCGCCAGTATTAGCAGTACCATGCCATACCGCGCAACCCGTTGTAACATGCTATCTTTCGGCGCCCACAGCGTGGTTCGGGCTCGATGCAGCCGAAACCCCCGCATATCCAACGCCGCGCCGCGTATTGTCAGATCGTTAAGCGCATTTTGCGTAAGCGGCACGATCAGCGCAGGCATAGCCCGTAGCCGCTGATACCAGCCTTCATCCAGCGGTACGCCGCGCGCGCGCTGGGCTTCATGAACGATCGTCAGTTGTCGTTTGAGCTGTTCGACGACCAGCAGCGGGCCAGCGAACAGGTAAGCGATGCCGGGCGGCAGACGTGAAGCGAACAGGGCGCGAATAAATCGCTGAACCGGCACATACTGCATCCATAGCTGCGACGTCGACACGATCGCCAGCAGACGTAGCCATAGCGTAACGGCATATACCCAGCGCTGCGGATCGCGAGGCTGCCCGCTTATCCATTCCGTTAGCCAACCGCCATGTACCAGCCATAGCCCAAACCCTAAAGACAGCATCAGCCAGGCGACATACTTCGCCCGCCGCCGCGTTGATTTCAGCGCCAGCAGACAGAGGAAGGCCGCCGCGCTATAAACCGGGAGCACGGTCTGCGCAGGGAGTAGCAGCGTGGTGCAGGCCGCCAACGCCCATAAGGTTAACGAGGTAAACGGATGCATTTAGCGTACGGCTGACATCGCAGGAAAATGCCGTGTCGTACGTAACGGTAGCTGACGCAGCAGCACCCAAACGATGATCGCCGTCAGAATTTTATCGACCAGATTAGCGCCTATGACGGTAATCGCGACCGACTCCACCAGGTTTTGGCCCATTGAATGCATCCAGGCGACGAATAAATCAGCGCCGCTGCCGGTAACGCCGCCAAAAAGCGCGGTACGAAGCGGTACGGCGACCAGCGTCACCGCTAACGTAATGACGACGCCGCTGACGATCACTTTGGGCAGGGTACGAAACCAGCCTGCGCGCGCCAGCCACCCGGCGACCAGACCGATAACCATCGCTACCGGGGCAAACGCGGCAGCGATAGGGTCGGTAAGTAGCCCCCACAGCAAGTTGGTCAGAAGCCCAGTCAACATGCCGATGAACGGCCCTAACAGCACCGCACTAATTAAGGTGCCGATCGAGTCGAGAAAAATAGGCAGCTTCAACATGCTAATAAGCTGTCCGCCAATCATATTGATGGCAATAGCGATGACAATCAGCACCAGAGACTGGCTGGAAAACGGGCGACGCGCCATAAAGTACCTCTTAAAGAGTCGTCAATTAACGGGAAGAAATATGCAGTTCGTCATAACCGGAAATGGCGCACGGTTGACGGCTGAACGTCAGCGCTGGCAGCTCGCCGATAACCAGTTCCAGCGTGGTACGCACGGTACACCCTGGCATCATATGGCCGCCGAGCATGGCCCCGTAGGGATCCGATACCGCGAGATGCAGATGCTCGCCGGTCAATTCAAGCGTGCCGTTTAGCGAGATAACTTCAAACGTGCCGGTGAGCGATGTGGTCGCCTCTTGCCCGGCATAACGCAGCGCAACATCGGTCAGACTGCCGGTACACCCTGCTATCCAGGCGGCATGTAATTGGTTCTGTTGCACAAAGGCGTGTAATTGGGAAAACACTTCCTGGCCGGGAAGCAGACGAAGCGCGTAAAAGCGCGCTGTAGAGGCATTGTGGTGAGATACAGTCATCGTTACAGGACTCCGAGACTCGGACGTGGCGCTGATAATATAGACGCTGGCGACAGCGCTTTCTGATATAAATCAGTATTTGTGACGCGACGATGAAAAGATCTGACGGATGAACTGGTGATTCTTAAATATGGAATAAATTGCAGCGTAAGCGGCCATGAAATGTGATGCAGGTCAGATAACTGTCTTCTTCGACTGGACAAACATTCCTTTTATTCCCCGTTTCGCTTATTCTAGCTGAAGCGTTTCAGTTAATTAAATGTTCGACAATTAACCAATCAGTCGCAGTTTGCGACAGGTGAGGTTTTACTCGACGATGAGCTGCATTACTCTGTCAGCCTCATCTGAATCGGGATAGCCTTGCAGGAGACCTATGACCGTACGCATAGCGATTAATGGCTTTGGTCGCATCGGGCGTAACGTGGTTCGTGCTTTGTATGAATCCGGACGTCGGGCGGAAATTACCGTGGTGGCCATCAACGAGCTGGCGGATGCCGCAGGCATGGCGCATTTGTTGAAATACGATACCAGCCACGGGCGTTTTGCATGGGAGGTTCGCCACGAGCGCGAGCAGCTTTTTGTCGGTGACGACGTCATTCGTATTCTGCATGAAAGAACACTGGCGGATCTGCCGTGGCGCGAACTGGGCGTGGATGTCGTGTTGGATTGTACGGGCGTATATGGCAACCGGGAGCATGGTGAGGCGCATATTGCCGCAGGCGCGAAGAAAGTGCTCTTTTCTCATCCGGGCAGCAACGATCTTGACGCCACCGTCGTTTTTGGCGTGAACCAGAACCAACTGCGTGCGGAACATCGTATTGTCTCAAACGCGTCCTGTACCACGAATTGCATAATTCCCGTCATTAAATTGTTGGATGATGCTTACGGCATCGAGTCTGGTACCGTCACGACGATCCACTCCGCGATGAACGATCAGCAGGTGATCGACGCGTATCACTCCGATCTGCGGCGCACGCGCGCGGCCAGCCAGTCGATTATCCCGGTAGATACAAAACTGGCGGCAGGCATTACGCGTATATTCCCGCAGTTTAACGATCGTTTTGAGGCGATTGCGGTGCGCGTTCCAACCATTAATGTGACGGCGATCGATTTAAGCGTGACGGTGAAAAAACCAGTAAAAGCCAGTGAAGTCAACCAGTTGCTGCAAAAAGCAGCACAAGGTGCATTTCATGGTATAGTTGACTATACGGAATCACCGTTGGTCTCGATAGATTTTAACCACGACCCGCACAGCGCCATTGTTGATGGCACGCAAACCCGGGTCAGTGGCGCCCACCTGATCAAGACGCTGGTCTGGTGCGATAATGAATGGGGCTTTGCTAACCGGATGCTCGACACCACGTTAGCGATGGCCGCAGTTGGTTTCAGGCTCGACGCGTCAGCGTCGACAAAACTTTAAGCATCATTGAGAGGATTCACCATGTCTGTAATTAAGATGACCGATCTGGATCTGGCCGGGAAACGCGTTTTTATCCGTGCGGATCTGAACGTACCTGTTAAAGAAGGGAAAGTGACCAGCGACGCGCGTATCCGCGCTTCTCTGCCGACCATTGAACTGGCTCTGAAACAGGGCGCGAAAGTGATGGTAACTTCCCACCTGGGTCGTCCTACCGAAGGCGAGTACAACGAAGAATTCTCTCTGCTGCCGGTTGTTAACTACCTGAAAGACAAACTGTCTAATCCGGTTCGCCTGGTCAAAGATTACCTGGACGGCGTTGACGTGGCCGAAGGTGAGCTGGTGGTTCTGGAAAACGTTCGCTTTAACAAAGGCGAAAAGAAAGACGACGAAGCGCTGTCTAAAAAATACGCCGCCCTGTGTGACGTATTCGTGATGGACGCCTTTGGTACCGCGCACCGCGCGCAGGCTTCTACCCACGGTATCGGCAAATTTGCTGATGTTGCGTGCGCAGGCCCGCTGCTGGCCGCTGAACTGGATGCGCTGGGTAAAGCGCTGAAAGAACCGGCTCGTCCGATGGTGGCTATCGTTGGTGGTTCTAAAGTATCTACCAAACTGACCGTTCTGGATTCCCTGTCTAAAATCGCTGACCAGCTGATTGTCGGCGGCGGTATCGCCAACACCTTCGTTGCCGCTCAGGGCCACAGCGTCGGTAAATCCCTGTACGAAGCTGACCTGGTTGACGAAGCAAAACGTCTGCTGACCACTTGCGATATCCCGGTTCCGACCGATGTTCGCGTTGCCACCGAGTTCTCCGAAACCGCACCGGCGACTCTGAAATCCGTTAACGACGTGAAAGAAGACGAGCAGATCCTGGATATCGGCGATGCTTCCGCTCAGCAGCTGGCTGAAATCCTCAAGAATGCCAAAACCATTCTGTGGAACGGCCCGGTTGGCGTGTTTGAGTTCCCGAACTTCCGTAAAGGGACTGAAATCGTGGCGAATGCCATCGCTGATAGCGAAGCGTTTTCCATCGCTGGCGGCGGCGACACCCTGGCGGCAATCGACCTGTTCGGCATTGCTGACAAAATTTCCTACATTTCTACTGGCGGCGGCGCATTCCTCGAATTCGTGGAAGGTAAAGTTCTGCCAGCCGTAGCGATGCTCGAAGAGCGCGCTAAGAAGTAATCGTTACGGGCAGGGATTCCTGCCCGTTGATTTATCGCCGATCTGACATTCAGGGCGGCCCGTGTTTTTTCCCAAAGCCCGACGATACAGGACAACGAAACATGTCTAAAATTTTTGATTTCGTAAAACCAGGCGTGATCACTGGTGATGACGTACAGAAAGTGTTCCAGGTAGCAAAAGAAAACAATTTTGCTCTGCCGGCAGTTAACTGCGTGGGCACTGATTCCATCAACGCTGTTCTGGAAACCGCTGCAAAAGTTAAAGCACCGGTCATCGTTCAGTTCTCCAACGGCGGCGCGTCCTTCATCGCGGGTAAAGGCGTGAAAACTGACGTACCTCAGGGCGCGGCAATCCTGGGCGCTATCTCTGGCGCGCATCACGTTCATCAGATGGCTGAACATTATGGCGTTCCGGTTATCCTGCACACTGACCACTGCGCGAAGAAACTGCTGCCGTGGATCGACGGTCTGCTGGACGCGGGTGAAAAACACTTCGCGGCTACCGGTAAACCGCTGTTCTCTTCTCACATGATTGACCTGTCTGAAGAGTCTCTGCACGAAAACATCGAAATCTGCTCCAAATACCTGGCGCGCATGTCCAAAATTGGCATGACTCTGGAAATCGAACTGGGTTGCACCGGTGGCGAAGAAGACGGCGTGGACAACAGCCACATGGACGCTTCTGCCCTGTACACCCAGCCGGAAGACGTTGATTACGCGTACACTGAGCTGAGCAAAATCAGCCCGCGTTTCACCATTGCCGCTTCCTTCGGTAACGTACACGGCGTTTACAAGCCGGGTAACGTGGTTCTGACCCCGACCATTCTGCGTGATTCTCAGGACTATGTTTCTAAGAAACACAACCTGCCGCACAACAGCCTGAACTTCGTTTTCCACGGCGGTTCCGGTTCTACTGCTCAGGAAATCAAAGACTCCGTAAGCTACGGCGTAGTGAAAATGAACATCGATACCGATACCCAATGGGCAACCTGGGAAGGTGTTCTGAACTACTACAAAGAAAACGAAGCGTATCTGCAAGGTCAGCTGGGCAACCCGAAAGGCGAAGATCAGCCGAACAAGAAATACTATGACCCGCGCGTATGGCTGCGTGCTGGCCAGACTTCGATGATCGCTCGTCTGGAAAAAGCATTTAAAGAACTGAACGCGATTGACGTTCTGTAATATAGTCTGCTGATTGAAATGGCTTCCCTCGGGAAGCCATTTTTTTATCGTTATTTCCGGAGAGCGGCGTTAGTTAGCGCTTTCATCCGGCCAACTCACAATGTACCTGCCTTTTTTGGTTTTGGGATGATGCCGAAAAATGGCATATTCCTCTGTTTTTGTTTACCTTTAAAAAGTTCTTTTCGTGAGAATGATCTCATTTGCTTGTTTTGCTATGACCAAGGAATATTGAATGGAAGATTTGAATGTTGTCGACAGCATAAATGGTGCGGGCACCTGGCTGGTACGCAACCAGGCGTTATTGCTCAGCTATGCTGTGAATATTGTTGCGGCTATCGCTATTATCATCATCGGCTTGATTGTAGCGCGCGTGATCTCCAATACGGTAAATCGTCTGATGCGTGCGCGTCATATTGATGCGACAGTAGCCGACTTTCTTTCTGCGCTGGTGCGCTATGGGGTTATCGCTTTTACGCTGATTGCGGCTCTGGGTCGCGTGGGGGTTCAAACCGCCTCGGTTATTGCCGTACTGGGCGCCGCTGGTTTAGCCGTTGGCCTGGCATTACAGGGATCGCTTTCTAACCTTGCGGCTGGGGTATTGCTGGTTATGTTCCGTCCGTTCCGCGCCGGTGAGTATGTCGATTTGGGCGGCGTTGCCGGTACGGTACTGAACGTGCAAATCTTTTCCACGACAATGCGCGCGGTAGACGGCAAAATTATTGTGATTCCGAATGGCAAAATTATCGCGGGAAATATCATCAACTATTCTCGTGAGCCGGTTCGCCGTAACGAATTCATTATTGGGGTGGCCTACGATTCGGATATCGATCAGGTGAAACAGCTGCTAACGACGATTATCGAGTCCGACGATCGTATTTTAAAAGATCGCGAAATGACGGTGCGTTTGAATGAGCTGGGCGCCTCATCAATTAATTTTGTGGTGCGTGTCTGGAGTAAAAGCAGCGACCTGCAAAATGTCTATTGGGACGTGCTGGAACGTATTAAACGTGAATTCGACGCCGCTGGTATTAGCTTCCCGTACCCGCAGATGGACGTCAATTTTAAACGCGTGAAAGATAACGCCGCGGAGTAATTTTCCTCCCGTGCTGCCTGCCGGCGCTGCGCTTATCCGCCTCCAGTATTCTCTGGTTATTGAGCGGATAAGCGTAGCCGCCATCCGTTATTCAGTCTCTTCATTAGCTTTTCTTATTAGTGATTAAAATTATCAATTTCCGCTAATAATATTCCCGCGCTATAGTCTGCCTTTAAGAAAAACAGCTCAGGGTAGTTAACGTGATATCTTATTATTTTCAAGGGCTTGCCCTTGGCGCCGCCATGATCCTTCCGCTTGGCCCGCAAAATGCGTTTGTGATGAATCAGGGAATTCGCCGCCAGTACCACCTCATGATAGCGCTGCTTTGCGCGTTAAGTGATTTAGTCCTGATTAGCGCCGGTATTTTTGGCGGCAGCGCGTTGCTGATGCAGTCGCCGTGGCTGCTGGCGCTGGTCACATGGGGCGGGGTCGCGTTCTTGTTATGGTACGGTTTTGGCGCGCTGAAAACGGCAATGAGCAGTAATCTGGAGCTGGCCAGCGCCGAGGTTATGAAGCAGGGGCGCTGGAAAATTATTGCTACGATGCTGGCGGTAACGTGGCTGAATCCGCACGTTTATCTGGATACGTTTGTCGTGTTGGGCAGTCTCGGCGGGCAACTGGCTATGGAGCCAAAGCGCTGGTTCGCCCTCGGCACGATTAGCGCATCGTTCTTGTGGTTTTTTGGGTTAGCGCTACTGGCGGCCTGGCTTGCGCCTCGACTGCGTACGGCGAAAGCTCAACGCATTATCAACATTCTGGTAGGGGTGGTGATGTGGCTTATCGCCTTCCAACTGGCGCGGGAAGGCGTCGCGCATATGCACGCGCTTTTCAACTAAGCGTTGTCTGATGGACAACAGGCCGATATCCGCTAAGCTTGCCTGCATGCGCCCTGTATATCAGGGCAATGACTGCAATATGGAGGAGAGACTGTGAAGTTCAAAGTGATGGCCCTGGCGGCATTAGTGGGTTTAAGTGCAATGTCGGCGCAGGCAAGCGAATTGCCGGAAGGCCCGCACATCGTGACTTCCGGTACGGCAAGCGTCGATGCTGTGCCTGATATCGCCACCTTAGCGATTGAAGTGAACGTCGCGGCGAAGGATGCGGCGACGGCGAAGAAGCAGGCCGATGAGCGCGTGGCGCAATATCTTTCCTTCCTTGAGCAAAATCAGATTGCGAAAAAAGACATTAGCGCGGCGAATCTGCGCACGCAGCCGGATTATGATTACCAAAACGGTAAAAGCATTCTGAAAGGATATCGCGCGGTGCGAACCGTTGAGGTGACGCTGCGTCAGTTAGATAAACTTAATTCGCTGCTGGATGGCGCGCTGAAGGCGGGTCTGAACGAGATTCGTTCGGTGTCGCTGGGCGTAGCGCAACCGGACGCCTATAAAGACAAGGCCCGCAAAGCCGCCATTGATGACGCGATTCATCAGGCGCAAGCGCTGGCAGCCGGTTTTAACAGCAAATTGGGGCCGGTTTACAGCGTTCGTTACCATGTCTCTAATTATCAGCCGAGTCCGGTGGTGCGAATGATGAAAGCCGCAGATGCTGCGCCGGTATCCGCGCAGGAAACTTACGAGCAGCCGACCATTCAGTTCGACGATCAGGTCGATGTGGTATTCCAGCTTGAACCTGGAACAGGGCAGACGTCGACCACGGCCGCCAGCACGCAGTAATCTCGCCCGGCCTGGGCGCTTCCAGGCCGAGTTTTCTCCCGATGTTCGCGTTTTTTACTCCGTATTACGCAATGAAATGAAGATTTGCTAATACGGTGAGCGTTTTGAATCGCCTTGCCGCCAGCAAAAAATAGCCAATGGCGTGTCGTTTTTTGCCGCCTGAACGCAATGATTTTGTGATGAATTTCAAAGAAGTGACGAGGGAATAATGGGTCATGCAGGCCGGATAAGACGTTCACACCGCCATCCGGCATTCATAGAGAGGCTAATCCTGACGCAGCACCTTGTGCCCGTACTCCAGCAGCGCATCGGTCACTTTGCGCATCATCCGGCTTTCCGGGGCAAAGCGGTGCCAGTAAAGCATCCGGCGTTGTAGCAAACCAGGCGTTAAGTTGATCAACTCGCCGCTTTCCAGCTCTTTCTCAATCTGCAGGTGAGGGATCATGCAGCAGGTCGTGCCCTGACGCGCAAGCTGTACAAACGCTTCGGATGAATTAACGATATGGCACGGCACGCTGCCGGGCGGTAGATCGAAATTCTGTTGTAAAAAGGCCTGATGCATATCATCCAGATGGTCGAACGCGACGGCGGGCGCTTTCAGCAGCGACGACCGGGTAACGCCATTGGGGAAATAGCGCTCGGCAAACGGCTTTGACGCGACAAACAGATAGTCGAGTGCGCCCAGTTTGTCTACCAGGCAGCTGGGCAGCGCCTGATGCTGAATACTCACCGCGCCCACCACCTCGCCGCGCCGCAGACGTTCTTGCGTGCGCGTTTCATCTTCCACCTGTAAATTGAGACGGATAGGGGAGTCCGCCAGCACCGGCGCCAGCGCTGGAAGCAGCCAGGTCGCCAGACTGTCGGCGTTAACCGCCAGCGACAGCAGCAACGGCGTAGAGCCGGTTTGTTCATCGCCCAGCCACTCTTCTTCCAGCAGTTCAACCTGACGCAGCAGAGCCAGTAATTTTTGCCCTTGCTCCGTGGGGCGAGGAGGAACGGTACGCACCAACAAAGGTTGTCCGAACATATTCTCAAGCTGTTTTATGCGCTGTGAGACGGCGGATTGCGTGATGCACAGCTTCTGGGCGGCGCGCTCGAATCCTCGCTCACGTATAACGGCATCCAGCGCCTGTAGTGTTCTGTAGTCCGGACGTTTCATTGTTGTGTCATGCTCCTGTTATTTTTTTCCGCACTATGACATAAATTTGCCGTCGGTACAGATGAAATCCGTAGCCTGTGTACGGACACGGAGATTTTTCCCGACAATGTTCTATAATGCGGCTGTATTTTCACACCACAGGCGAAACGATCTATGACGCAGGATGAACTGAAAAAAGCGGTAGGATGGGCGGCACTTCAGTATGTACAGCCCGGCACCATTGTGGGCGTTGGTACAGGCTCAACGGCCGCACACTTTATTGATGCGCTGGGCACAATGAAAGGCCAGATTGAAGGCGCGGTCTCCAGCTCGGACGCCTCGACTGAAAAACTCAAAGGCCTCGGTATTCATGTGTTTGACCTCAACGAAGTGGATAGCCTGGGTATCTATGTCGATGGCGCGGACGAAATCAACGGTCATATGCAGATGATCAAAGGCGGCGGCGCGGCATTAACCCGTGAGAAAATTATTGCTTCCGTGGCGGAGAAATTTATCTGTATTGCGGATGCCTCTAAACAGGTGGATATTCTTGGCAAATTCCCGTTGCCGGTCGAAGTGATTCCGATGGCGCGCAGCGCGGTCGCTCGTCAACTGGTGAAGCTGGGCGGGCGTCCGGAGTACCGTCAGAACGTGGTCACGGATAACGGCAACGTGATTCTGGATGTTTATGGTATGGAAATCCTTGATCCCATCGCGCTGGAAAACGCCATTAACGCGATTCCGGGCGTCGTGACCGTAGGGTTGTTCGCCAACCGTGGCGCCGATGTCGCACTGATCGGCACGCCGGACGGGGTGAAAACCATCGTAAAATGATCCCGCCAGGCGTATTTCCTGCCGCGTAAAAAATTCGGTCAGGGCAAATTTGGTGACATGTATCACGTTTAATCGTTTGCCCTGCCGATCCCTCCAAAGAAAAAGTTATTCCCGGTATTTTCATCTGCTATTTCCCGCTGTATGCGATTCCTTCACGACGCTGGCGCAAACGTTCATATTGCCGTGATAATTTTTTTTGATATGTTGAAGGACGGATGCAAATCCACACACAACATCAGATGGCAAAAAAAGACAGGATCGGGGAAATGGCAAAGGTATCGCTGGAGAAAGATAAAATTAAATTTCTGCTGGTTGAAGGGGTGCATCAAAAGGCGCTGGAAAGCCTTCGTGCGGCAGGTTACACCAACATTGAATATCACAAGGGCGCGCTGGACGCTGAACAGTTGAAAGCGTCCATCCGCGATGCCCACTTCATCGGTCTGCGATCCCGTACTCATCTGACAGAAGAAGTGATTAACGCCGCAGAGAAGCTGGTGGCGATTGGCTGTTTTTGCATCGGCACCAACCAGGTGGATTTAAATGCGGCGGCAAAACGCGGTATTCCGGTCTTTAACGCGCCATTCTCGAATACCCGTTCCGTGGCGGAGTTGGTGATTGGCGAGCTATTGCTGCTGCTGCGCGGCGTGCCAGAAGCGAACGCCAAAGCGCACCGCGGCGTATGGAATAAACTGGCGGCGGGATCGTTCGAAGCGCGCGGTAAAAAGCTTGGCATTATCGGTTACGGCCATATAGGAACGCAGTTGGGCATTCTGGCGGAATCGCTGGGGATGCATGTCTATTTCTATGATATTGAAAATAAACTGCCGCTCGGTAATGCAACTCAGGTGCAGCACCTGTCTGAATTGCTGAATATGAGCGATGTGGTCAGTCTGCACGTACCTGAAAACGCCTCCACCAAAAACATGATGGGCGCAAAAGAGATAGCCCTGATGAAGCCGGGTTCGTTGCTGATTAACGCCGCGCGCGGTACGGTGGTGGATATCCCAGCTTTGTGCGACGCGCTGGCGACGAAACATCTGGCGGGGGCGGCTATCGACGTCTTCCCGACGGAACCGGCCACTAATAGCGATCCGTTTACCTCTCCGCTGTGCGAATTCGATAACGTGATCCTGACGCCGCATATCGGCGGCTCGACGCAGGAGGCGCAAGAAAACATCGGTCTGGAAGTCGCAGGAAAACTGATTAAGTACTCGGATAACGGCTCGACGCTGTCCGCCGTGAACTTCCCGGAAGTGTCGCTGCCGCTGCACGGCGGTCGTCGCCTGATGCACATCCACGAAAACCGCCCGGGCGTATTGACCGCGCTTAACCAGATCTTTGCCGAGCAGGGCGTTAACATTGCCGCACAGTATCTGCAAACCTCCGCCCGAATGGGGTATGTGGTAATTGATATAGAAGCCGATGGCGATGTGGCGGAGAAAGCGCTGCTGGCGATGAAGGCGATTCCGGGCACCATTCGCGCCCGTCTGCTGTACTAATTTCCTCTAAATGGGCAGGAGATGACCTGCCCATCCTTTCTTCTGGTTTCCCTGCCTCAACATCTCTTCGTGTAACGCATACATTCTGTTTTCGAGCCTTGCCGCAATTGGTAATTAAAGGCAGCGTTGCGTGTTGTACAGCAATAAAAGGAATTTACGATAAGGGCTCAGCATAGCGCTGAAACGGGAAAGCCCCTACCGAAGCAGGGGCTCTAAAAAGGAAAGGGACGATGATGAGATACGTCATCATGCTGCTGATCCTGTTAATCATCGCTACGCCAGCATATTAACAGAGAGTACGCAGGAGGGAGGTTCGCCTCCCTCACCCTTCACCGAGAAATTTAGGTCAAAAAAGCGACGCTGTCAATCGGCAAAACACGGCTACCACTCCCAAATTTTGGACGGCGTCACCACCGCAGGCAGCGGGATATCCCACTCTTCAACCGGCAGCTTTTCTACTAACTGGCAATCATGCGCGTAGCCCACGGGCTGGATCTTATGCTGCTGCCAGTTTTGCAACGTACGGTCATAAAATCCGCCGCCCATCCCCAGGCGCTGCCCGTCTTCGTCAAACGCCACTAACGGCGTTACCAGCACATCCAGCTTTGCCAGCGGTAATACGTCGCGGACATCAAGCCGTGGCTCCCGGATCTTTAAGCGGTTGGTCACCAGCGCACTCTGCGGATGATAGTGCAGGAACAGGAGGTTGCCAGGGCTGAAGGGATGAAGAACCGGAAGGTAGACGCGCTTGCCCGCTTGCCATAGCTGTTCAATCAGCGGCTGGGTGTCGAGTTCGCCATCAAAGGAGAGAAACACGGCGACAGTGTGCGCCATCACGACGGGAGGAAAGCTGAGCATTCGGGCGGCGGCCTGTTGACCAAAACGGCGTTGCTGCTCTGGCGTTAGCACACGGCGACGTTGCCGAATCATTCGGCGGATTTCTTGTCGTGATAAAGAGAGTTCGGGAAGTTGCGTCATGGCTGTCGCCAGTCAGAAGGGGAATCTCCGAGATGCCGCCGCAGGCTGTAACCCTTGAACCCTTGGTTCAAGGTGAATGTGTCGTCACAGTTTTAAGGCTTCTCGGACGAACCGAGCATGCTCACCAACCGCGGAGCGCCACATTCTTGTGGTATGAAATATCGGCTCAGGGGACTGGCCCGCTTGCAAACATCTCAGAGAAATTCTGTTTTCACAATCACTTTACCATAGTAAAGCGAAAAGTGTTATTCAAAGTTTTGGCCCGTTTTTTCGGTTATGCGACCTTGATCAAGCAACGCCTGTTCGATGGTCTGTTGTAGCATCCGAATACGTTGTTCCATGCTCGCCGCGTAATCGCGGGTCTTCGCTTTTTCCTGAGTTAACTCATAGCTGATATTCAATGCGGCAATGAAAACCAACTGCTCAGTATTTGTGACTCTAGTGCGAACTTTCAGATCTTGCAACCGCTGATTCAGATCGTCCGCAGCCTGATTCAACGCATCCCTTTGGTCAGGCGGGCAATTCACTCGCAGTGAACGGCCAAATATTTGGATATCGACGGGTTGTGCAGACATGCCACCTTCCTGCTGATTGACTGCGCTGCCTTCGTCTACAGACCCAGGGTCCGCGAAGGGGCGACACTATAGCTACCCTGGTGTGAAGATACAAGCCCTTTTCTGGTTCACCAGGGTCCAAAGTGGTAGCATATCATGAATATCCTCCCTTTGATGACGAATGCTTATGTCTATACAGAACGAAATGCCTGGTTACAACGAAATGAACCGGTTTTTGAATCAACAAGGGGCCGGTCTGACCCCGGCTGAAATGCATGGTTTAATCAGCGGGATGATTTGCGGCGGCAACAACGACAGCTCATGGCAGCCGCTGTTGCACGACCTGACGAACGAAGGTCTGGCCTTCGGGCATGAGCTTGCTCAGGCGCTGCGCAAAATGCACGCGGCGACCAGCGACGCGCTGGAAGACGACGGCTTTCTTTTTCAGCTTTATCTGCCTGAAGGCGACGATGTCAGCGTATTCGATCGCGCAGATGCCTTAGCCGGGTGGGTTAACCACTTTTTGCTTGGCCTCGGCGTAACGCAGCCTAAACTTGATAAAGTCACCGGCGAAACGGGTGAAGCGATTGACGACCTGCGTAATATTGCGCAGCTTGGTTATGATGAGAGCGAAGATCAGGAAGAGCTGGAGATGTCGCTCGAAGAGATCATCGAATATGTCCGTGTTGCGGCGCTGTTATGTCATGACACTTTCACGCGCCAACAGCCGACCGCGCCGGAAGTGCGTAAACCGACGCTACACTAAGAAAAAACGAAATGGAGGCCATGTCATGACTCAGCAGGAATACCAACGCCGTCGCCAGGCATTACTGGCGCAAATGCAGCCCGGCAGCGCCGCGCTGATCTTTGCCGCGCCGGAGGCGACGCGCAGCGCAGACAGTGAATATCCGTATCGCCAGAGTAGCGACTTCTGGTATTTCACCGGTTTTAACGAACCGGAAGCCGTGCTGGTACTGATTAAGAGTGATGACACCCACAACCACAGCGTTTTGTTCAACCGCGTTCGCGACCTGACGGCGGAAATCTGGTTTGGTCGCCGTTTAGGACAGGATGCCGCGCCGGAAAAACTGGGCGTTGACCGGGCGCTGGCGTTTAGCGAAATCAACCAGCAACTCTTTCAGTTGCTTAATGGTCTGGATGTGGTGTACCACGCGCAGGGCGAATATGCGTATGCCGACGAGATTGTTCTGGCTGCGCTGGAGAAGCTGCGTAAAGGCTCCCGCCAGAATCTGACCGCGCCGGCCACCATGACTGACTGGCGACCGATCGTCCATGAGATGCGCCTGTTCAAATCGCCGGAAGAGATTGCTGTCCTGCGCCGCGCCGGGGAAATTAGCGCGCTGGCGCATATCCGCGCGATGGAAAAATGCCGTCCGGGGATGTTTGAGTATCAGCTGGAGGGGGAAATTCACCACGAATTTAATCGCCACGGCGCGCGCTATCCCTCCTATAACACCATTGTCGGCAGCGGCGAAAATGGCTGTATCCTGCATTACACTGAAAACGAAAGTGAAATGCGCGACGGCGATTTAGTGCTTATCGACGCAGGTTGTGAATATAAAGGTTACGCGGGCGACATCACGCGTACTTTCCCGGTGAACGGGAAATTTACGCCAGCCCAGCGTGAAATTTATGACATCGTTCTGGAATCGCTGGAGACCAGCCTGCGACTGTTCCGTCCTGGTACCTCTATTCAGGAGGTGACCGGCGAAGTCGTGCGCATCATGATAACCGGGCTGGTGAAGCTGGGGATTTTGCAAGGAGAGGTTGATCAACTGATTGCCGAAAATGCGCATCGTCCTTTCTTTATGCATGGCTTGAGCCACTGGCTGGGGCTGGATGTTCATGATGTCGGCGTTTATGGGCCGGATCGCTCCCGCATCCTGGAGCCGGGCATGGTGCTGACCGTAGAGCCAGGCCTCTATATCGCGCCGGATGCCGACGTGCCGGAAGCGTATCGCGGCATTGGCGTTCGAATTGAAGATGACATTGTCATTACCGAAACCGGTAATGAAAACCTGACCGCTAGTGTTGTGAAGAAGGCGGATGACATTGAGGCATTAATGGCGGCGGCGCGGCAGCAATGAGCGTCATTATCGTTGGCGGCGGCATGGCAGGCGCAACGCTGGCGCTAGCCATCTCTCAGTTCAGTCATGGGACGTTGCCGGTACACCTGATTGAAGCGAAAGCGCCTGAAGCCGACGGTCATCCCGGCTTTGACGCCAGAGCGATTGCGCTGGCGGCGGGCACTTGCCAGCAACTGGCGCGAATTGGCGTCTGGCAGGCGATTTCCGATTGCGCAACGGCAATCAACACCGTACACGTCAGCGATCGCGGCCATGCCGGATTTGTGACTCTCGACGCGCAGGACTACAGTCTGGCAGCGTTGGGGCACGTTGCGGAGCTGCATGATATCGGGCTGCGTCTGTTTGCGCTCTTGCGTAAAGCGCCAGGCGTTACGCTGCACTGCCCGGAGCGCGTAGCCAGCGTGTCGCGTACCCAACAGCAGGTTAACGTCACTCTGGAAAACGGCAATGTGATAGCTGGCAGCGTGCTGGTGGCGGCTAACGGTACCCACTCCGCGCTCGCGTCAGCCTGCGGCGTTGACTGGCATCAGGAGCCTTACGAACAGTTAGCGGTGATAGCGAATGTCGCGACCGCTATCCCGCATCAGGGACGCGCCTTTGAACGTTTTACTCCCAATGGCCCGCTGGCGATGTTGCCGATGTCGCATGGCCGATGTTCGCTGGTTTGGTGTCACCCGCTCGACCAGCGCGATGAGGTGCTGAGCTGGTCCGACGCGCAGTTCTGTCATGCGTTGCAGGCCGCGTTCGGCTGGCGGCTGGGGCGAATTACTCAGGCGGGGAAGCGCAGCGCGTATCCGCTTGCCCTGACTACGGCGGCGAAAGTGTTTACTCACCGGACTGTCGTGGTCGGCAATGCGGCGCAGACGTTGCATCCTATCGCCGGACAAGGGTTTAATCTCGGTCTGCGCGATGTCATGAGCCTGGCGGAAACGCTGGTCGCGGCACAGGACGCGGGCGAGGATATTGGCGCCTGGCACGTATTATCGCTCTATCAGCAGCGTCGTCAGGTTGACCGGGATACGACGATTGGCGTAACGAACGGTCTGGTCCATCTGTTTGCAAATCGTTGGGCGCCGCTGGTTATTGGGCGCAATATCGGTTTAATGGCGATGGAATTATTACCGCCTGCGCGCGATGCGCTGGCACAGCGGACCTTAGGTTGGGTTGCGCGTTAAGCAGATCTGTAGGCCGGATAAGGCATTTACGCCGCCATCCGGCATCGTGTTCATAAAAATACCGGATGGCAGCTTCGCCTTATCCGGCCTACGGTTTGATTGTTCCGGTTTCCAGGAGTAAATAGTGCAAAGTGTTGATGTAGCAATAGTTGGCGGAGGCATGGTGGGACTGGCTGTCGCCTGCGGCTTGCAGGGGAGCGGTTTGCGCGTTGCGGTACTGGATCACGTTGTTCCCCAGCCGTTGGCGAACGATGCGCCGCCTCAGCTTCGGGTGTCGGCGATTAATGCCGCCAGCGAAAAACTGCTTACCCGTCTTGGCGTATGGTCAAACATTGTGGCGCGACGGGCAAGTTGCTACCACGGTATGGAAGTCTGGGATAAAGACAGCTTTGGCCGTATTACGTTTGATGACGCAAGCATGGGATATAGCCATCTGGGGCATATTGTTGAAAACAGCGTCATTCACTATGCACTGTGGCAAAAAGCGCAGCAAGCGGCGGATATCACCTTAATGGCGCCAGCGGAGTTACAGCAGGTCGCCTGGGGGGAGAACGACGCCTTCCTGACTTTAAAAGACGGCGCGATGTTAACCGCGCGTCTGGTGATTGCCGCGGATGGCGCCAACTCCTGGCTGCGTAACAAAGCGGATATTCCCTTAACTTTCTGGGACTACCGTCACCATGCGCTGGTAGCGACTATCCGCACCGAAGAGCCGCACGGCGCGGTTGCTCGCCAGGTGTTTCATGGTGAAGGTATTCTGGCGTTTTTGCCGTTAAGCGATCCGCATCTGTGTTCCATTGTCTGGTCGCTTTCTCCGCAGGATGCGGAGCGTATGCAACAGAGCGGCGACGAGGCGTTTAACCAGGCGTTGACTATCGCCTTCGATAATCGGCTGGGCTTATGCCGCCTGGAAAGCGAACGGCAGGTTTTTCCGCTGACGGGCCGCTATGCTCGCCAGTTTGCCGCGCATCGTCTGGCGTTGGTCGGCGATGCCGCGCACACCATCCACCCGCTGGCAGGGCAAGGCGTCAACCTCGGCTTTATGGACGCGGCCGAACTGGTGGACGATCTGCGCCGGCTTCAGCGCCAGGGCAAAGACATTGGTCAACATCTTTATCTTCGTCGTTATGAGCGTAGCCGTAAACATAGCGCGGCGATGATGCTTGCCGGGATGCAAGGTTTTCGTGACCTGTTTGCCGGCGAAAACCCGGCAAAAAAATTGCTGCGCGACATCGGGCTGAAACTGGCGGATACGCTCCCCGGCGTCAAACCCCAACTGCTTCGCCAGGCAATGGGGCTAAACGACCTTCCGCAATGGCTTCGTTAAGTGTCTGACTGCACGCCAGCAAGAGTTTGAAACCCGTCACACTTTGCTTTCCCGGCTATCGCGCTGGGGGGCTTTCCTCGTTTGAAATAATCTAATTTCACCGCTTATTTCGCATTATATTTTCTAATGCCACTATTTTTGGCGAACGCGATTTTCGACATTTTTTCCGCATTTAATATTAATTTATGTTGTGGTAAATCGTATCAGCTTCCTTTTTATGACGGTTATTTAGCGTAATAGTGGTTTTTTGTGCTGATGGGATTTTAGCGTTTTTTAGTCATAAGCTAATGTGATGGTAAATTCAGCCTTATGGTTTAGCGCCTGGTTCGGTGGTAAGTTCAGGAGCAAGAGAACGTTTGCGTCGGCGCAGGAAAAAGGGCGTCGATGCCAGGTTTCGTGGCGAAGATTTCCCATGAAAATGGTTGTTAGCCCCCGCTAATTCAACGAGGAAAAGATGGCCCAACAGACGCCTTTGTACGAACAACACACGCTATGCGGCGCCCGCATGGTCGATTTTCATGGCTGGATGATGCCCCTGCATTACGGCTCTCAGCTTGATGAACACCACGCTGTGCGCACCGATGCCGGGATGTTTGATGTATCGCATATGACCATTGTCGATCTTCATGGCAGCCGCACCCGGGAGTTCTTGCGTTATCTGCTGGCAAACGACGTCGCGAAGCTAACGAAGACGGGTAAAGCCCTCTACTCCGGTATGCTTAACGCATCGGGCGGCGTGATTGATGACCTTATCGTCTACTACTTCACTGAAGATTTCTTCCGTCTCGTTGTTAACTCCGCCACCCGCGAAAAAGACCTCTCCTGGATTACCCAACACGCTGAACCTTATGCCATCGACATCACCGTTCGTGACGACCTGTCGCTGATTGCGGTACAGGGGCCGAATGCGCAGGAAAAAGCGGCGACTCTGTTTACTGACGAACAGCGACATGCAGTAGAAGGTATGAAGCCGTTCTTCGGCGTTCAGGCGGGCGATTTGTTTATCGCCACCACCGGTTATACCGGCGAAGCAGGCTATGAAATCGCCATGCCGAATGAAAAAGCGGCGGATTTCTGGCGTGCGCTGGTGGAGGCGGGCGTGAAGCCGTGCGGTCTTGGCGCGCGCGACACGCTGCGTCTGGAAGCAGGCATGAACCTGTACGGTCAGGAGATGGATGAAGGTATCTCTCCGCTGGCGGCTAATATGGGATGGACTATCGCCTGGGAACCTGTTGACCGCGACTTTATTGGCCGTGAGGCGCTGGAGATGCAGCGTGAAAAAGGCCATGAGCAGCTTGTCGGTCTGGTGATGACCGAGAAAGGCGTATTGCGTAATGAACTGCCGGTGCGTTTTACCGATGCGCAGGGCAATCAGCAAGAAGGCATTATCACCAGCGGGACGTTTTCCCCAACGTTGGGCTACAGCATTGCGCTGGCGCGCGTTCCGGCGGGCATCGGCGAGACGGCGATTGTACAAATTCGTAACCGTGAAATGCCGGTAAAAGTGACTAAACCTGTTTTTGTGCGTAACGGCAAAGCCGTCGCGTGATTCATCCTTTTTTGGAGATTAATTGATGAGCAACGTACCCGCAGAACTGAAATACAGCAAAGAACACGAATGGCTGCGTAAAGAAGCGGATGGCACTTACACCGTTGGCATTACTGAACACGCTCAGGAGCTGTTGGGCGATATGGTTTTTGTTGATCTGCCGGAAGTCGGCGCGACCGTAAGCGCGGGCGACGACTGCGCCGTGGCGGAGTCCGTAAAAGCGGCGTCCGACATTTATGCGCCGGTAAGCGGCGAGATCGTGGCGGTAAACGATGCGCTGAGCGACTCCCCGGAGCTGGTGAACAGCGAACCGTATGCCGGTGGCTGGATCTTTAAAATCAAAGCCAGCGATGAAAGCGAACTTGAATCGCTGCTGGATGCCACCGCGTATGAGGCATTGTTAGAAGACGAATAATGTTGTGCCGGATGGCGCTAATGCTTATCCGGCCTACTCACTGCAACGCGAATGATTTTGCGTATTCGTTTTCGCACGCGTAGGCCCGGTAAGCGTCAGCGCCACCGGGCAATTGAGTTAGAGACACCTACGATTCACTGCACGTTTCAGGAACCATCGCCCATGACACAGACGTTAAGCCAGCTTGAAAACCGCGGCGCTTTCATTGAACGCCACATCGGACCGGACGCCGCGCAGCAGCAAGAGATGCTGAATGCGGTTGGTGCCGAGTCGTTAAACGCGCTGACAGGTCAGATTGTGCCGAAAGACATTCAGCTCGCGACTCCGCCGCAGGTTGGCGAGGCGGCAACCGAATATGCCGCACTGGCGGAATTAAAAGCCATCGCCGGGCGTAACAAGCGCTTCACGTCCTACATTGGCATGGGCTACACAGCCGTGCAGCTACCGCCGGTTATCCTGCGCAACATGCTGGAAAATCCAGGCTGGTATACCGCCTACACTCCTTATCAGCCGGAAGTCTCTCAGGGGCGTCTGGAAGCGCTGCTCAACTTCCAACAGGTGACGCTGGACCTGACGGGGCTGGACATGGCTTCCGCCTCGCTGCTGGATGAAGCGACCGCCGCCGCTGAAGCGATGGCGATGGCAAAGCGCGTCAGCAAACTGAAAAATGCCAACCGTTTCTTTGTCGCCTCTGATGTCCATCCGCAAACTCTGGACGTCGTGCGTACGCGTGCCGAAACCTTTGGCTTTGACGTCATTGTAGATGACGCGGCGAAAGCACTGGATCACCAGGATGTGTTTGGCGTGCTGTTACAACAGGTAGGCACCACAGGTGAAATTCACGACTACAGCGCACTGATTACTGAGCTGAAATCCCGTAAAGTTGTGGTCAGCGTCGCCGCCGATTTTATGGCGCTGGTGCTGCTGACGGCTCCGGGCAAACAGGGCGCGGACATTGTTTTCGGCTCTGCGCAACGCTTCGGCGTACCGATGGGGTACGGTGGCCCGCACGCGGCGTTCTTTGCCGCTAAAGACGAATTTAAACGCTCCATGCCAGGCCGTATTATCGGCGTCTCAAAAGATGCGGCGGGCAATACCGCACTGCGCATGGCGATGCAGACTCGCGAGCAGCATATCCGTCGTGAGAAAGCGAACTCCAATATTTGTACCTCGCAGGTACTGCTGGCTAACATCGCCAGTCTGTATGCCGTTTATCATGGTCCGGTCGGTCTGAAGCGCATCGCTAATCGTATCCACCGCCTGACCGATATTCTGGCGGCAGGTCTGCAGCAGAAAGGCTTAAAGCTGCGTCATGCGCATTACTTTGACACGCTGTGTGTGGAAGTGGCTGATAAAGCTGCGGTACTGGCGCGTGCGGAAGCGGCGGAGATCAATCTGCGCAGCGATATTCATAACGCGGTTGGTATTACGCTCGATGAAACCACCACCCGTGAGAATGTGGCGCAGTTGTTCAATGTTTTGCTGGGCGCCAGCCACGGTCTGAACATTGAAACACTGGATAAAGACGTGGCGCTTGATAGCCGTTCCATTCAGCAAAGTATGCTGCGTGACGATGCGATTCTGACGCATCCGGTATTTAACCGTTACCACAGCGAAACCGAGATGATGCGCTACATGCACTCGCTGGAGCGTAAAGATCTGGCGCTGAATCAGGCGATGATCCCGCTGGGTTCCTGCACCATGAAGCTGAACGCCGCCGCCGAGATGATTCCTATCACCTGGCCGGAATTCGCTGAACTGCACCCGTTCTGCCCGCCGGAACAGGCCGAAGGATATCATCAGATGATTAGCCAGCTTTCTGACTGGCTGGTGAAACTCACCGGGTACGACGCCGTCTGTATGCAGCCTAACTCCGGCGCACAGGGGGAATACGCGGGGCTGCTGGCGATTCGTCACTATCACGAAAGCCGCAACGAAGGGCATCGCGATATCTGCCTGATTCCGGCCTCTGCTCACGGCACTAACCCTGCTTCTGCACATATGGCAGGAATGCAGGTGGTGGTTGTGGCGTGTGATAAGAACGGCAACATCGACCTGGACGATCTGCGAGCAAAAGCAGAACAACATGCTGCGAACCTCTCTTGCATCATGGTGACCTATCCGTCCACCCACGGCGTCTATGAAGAAACGATCCGTGAAGTGTGTGAAGTTGTGCACCAGTTCGGCGGTCAGGTTTACCTTGACGGCGCGAACATGAACGCCCAGGTCGGCATCACCTCACCGGGCTTTATTGGCGCAGACGTTTCGCACCTCAATTTGCATAAAACTTTCTGCATTCCGCACGGCGGCGGCGGCCCAGGCATGGGACCGATCGGCGTGAAAGCGCATCTGGCACCGTTCGTACCGGGTCATAGCGTGGTGCAAATCGAAGGCATGTTAACCCGTCAGGGCGCGGTGTCTGCGGCGCCGTTCGGTAGTGCCTCTATCCTGCCAATCAGCTGGATGTACATCCGCATGATGGGTGCAGAAGGCCTGAAGCAGGCAAGCCAGGTCGCGATTCTTAACGCTAACTACATTGCCAGCCGTCTGAAAGATGCCTATCCGGTACTGTATACCGGTCGCGATGGCTGTGTGGCGCACGAATGTATTCTTGATATTCGCCCATTGAAAGAAGAAACCGGCATCAGCGAGCTGGATATTGCCAAGCGTCTGATCGACTACGGTTTCCATGCGCCAACCATGTCGTTCCCGGTGGCGGGCACGCTGATGGTAGAGCCGACGGAATCTGAAGGTAAGGCCGAGCTGGATCGCTTTATCGATGCGATGCTGGCTATCCGCGCAGAGATTGACCAGGTGAAAGCCGGTGTCTGGCCGCTGGAAGATAACCCGCTGGTGAACGCGCCGCACATTCAGAACGAACTGGTCGCCGAGTGGGCGCATCCGTACAGCCGTGAAGTTGCCGTATTCCCGGCAGGCGTGGCAGACAAATACTGGCCGACGGTGAAACGTCTGGATGATGTTTATGGCGACCGTAACCTGTTCTGCTCCTGCGTACCGATTAGCGACTACCAGTAATTTACTGATTCGACTGTCTTCTAAAGGCGCTTCGGCGCCTTTTCAGCTTGTTAATAAAGTGCGCTTTGTTGATGTCGGATGCAGTGTGAGTGCCTTATTCAGGCTACAAAGTGTTACTAATTCAATATATTACAGTAAATCGTTGGCTCCTGTCAGGCAACCTGGCGTTTGTATCAGTGTATTAGCCAGAATTAAATTACCGCTTTTTTAGAGTCTAATGATTCATTGTGCATCATTTTTACCTTGCTGTTATTTAATCAAAATAACACGGTGTATTTACATGTAGTTACAAATAGTTTCTCTCCGGAATCGTTATTTACCTCTCAATATAGTTACAAAAATTTCCGTATATTAAATTCATCAAGTTATTAATTTAAATTATAAATTAAAAATAAACATAAATAACGTAAATATTTATTAACTTAGCGCTTTGTTTTTTATACCTGGAGGGAATAATGAAACGATTTATATTTCTGCCATTAATGACATATTTTCTATTAATGAATGCAATGGCAGCTAACGGAGAAAATAATCCCAGTAATCTATTAGGTGCACCAGTTAATACCGCTATTTCTGGTGGTTCAGTATTGCCGGAAGGAAAGTTATTAACCGCCGTGAATAGCTCATTTCGCGATAAAGATCATCAAATCGAGGGGCACGGAAGTCCGGATGTTTACTCCCAGATATGGTTATTGAAGATTCGTTACGGTTTGACCGACAGACTGGAATTATCAACTGTGGGGTCGTATATCAATAACAAACGAGACAATCTGTCTCCTGAGCACATAGAGGGAATGGGCGACCAATCGGTGGGGGTCAATTATGCTTTAATGAGCCAGCGAAGAGGTGATCCGTTTTGGGTTACGGTAGGTGGGGCATTATTACTACCCACCGGGCAAGATGGAGATAATCATTTGCCTGGGAATAGCGCCTGGGGAGGAAGAGTAACACTCACTTTAACAAAATTATTTACTCCTAACATTAAAGGGGATATGGGTTTTGTATATCAGGGACCATTTGAGCGCGGTAACCAGGACGTGAAACGAGGTAACGAATTCCAGTGGAATACCCAGGTGCGGTATATGTTTAGCGATTTACCGCTGGATCTTGGTCTGGAAAGTGCCTACAGCAATAATGCCTCTGGAACGAAAAAACTGTCTAATGGCAGCGTAATTAATAACCATTCTGGAACTACCGAATGGGTTGTTGGTCCGTCATTTAATATTGCCGTCGATTCACTGAAATTATGGTTTGGTGCCGGAGCCTTCTTCCCGGTAATGCAGGAAGCGAAGTCGCCAACCAAAATGGAAGATGTACGCTGGGAATTTAAAATAGGTAAGACCTGGTAAGACTCGTTCAAAGTGTTACCCGCCGACTGGCGGGTAACGTGCAGGAGTTAAAGCTTCTCGCCGTTGCTGGCAATCACCTCTTTGTACCAGTTGAAGCTCTTCTTACGCGAACGCGACATATCGCCCGTACCGTCATCGTGCTTGTTCACGTAGATGAAGCCGTAGCGCTTGCTGTACTGCCCGGTGGTGAACGACACGCAGTCGATGCAGCCCCACGGCGTGTAGCCCATCAGGTCGACACCATCGTAAGTCACCGCTTTTTTCATCTCTTCAATATGGGCGCGCAGGTAGTCAATGCGATAGTCGTCGTTGATGCTGCCATCTTCTTCTACTTTGTCGTAAGCACCAAAACCGTTTTCGACAATAAACAGCGGCTTTTGATAGCGTTCGTACAGTTCACACAATGAATAACGCAGGCCCACCGGGTCAATCTGCCAGCCCCAGTCAGAGGCTTTAACATAGGGGTTCGGTACGCTGCCTTCAAAACCGGAAATAGCATCGCCGCTACCGCCTTCGGCTTTGACCGCGTTGGTCATGTAATAACTGAAACCAAGATAGTCGCAGGTGCCTTCGCGCAGCACTTCAAGATCGCCATCTTCTATTTTGATGTTAAATCCGCGGCGCTCCCACTCGTTCAACACATAGGACGGGTAATAGCCGCGCAGCTGTACATCGGTAAAGACGTAGCGTTCACGCATCGATTCCTGAGCAAACATCACATCTTCTGGTTTGCAGGAGAAGGGATACAGCGCGACCATCGCCAGCATACAGCCAACTTTCATCTGTGGATTAATACGACGTGCCGCTTTCACCGCCAGGGCGCTGGCGACAAACTGATGATGTAAGACCTGATACATGGTTTCTTCTGGATTCTCATGCTCGGTATACACCACGCCGGAACAGCAGTAGCCAAACAGCGGCGCGCGCCAGTTTCGCTGGTTGTTAATTTCGTTGAAGGTCATCCAGTATTTGACCTTATGCTTGTAGCGTTCAAACACGACTTCAGCAAAACGGACAAAGAAATCAACGACTTTACGATTGGTCCAGCCGCCGTAGTGCTGGACCAGATGTAACGGCATTTCAAAGTGGGAAAGGGTGATGACCGGTTCGATGTTGTATTTGAGCAATTCATCAAACATGTCGTCGTAGAATTTCAGACCGGCCTCGTTTGGCTGGGATTCGTCGCCATTCGGGAAGATACGCGTCCAGGCAATAGAGGTACGGAAGCATTTGAACCCCATTTCGGCGAAAAGACGGATGTCTTCTTTGTAATGTCCGTAAAAATCCACCGCCTCGTGGTTCGGATAGTATTTGCCAGCAACGACATTCTGGGTAATTTCGCGTGGCACGCCGTGTGCGCCGCCGGTTAGCACGTCGCAGATGCTGGGGCCTTTACCGCCTTTATTCCAGCCGCCTTCAACCTGGTGTGCAGCAACCGCGCCGCCCCATAAAAAATCTTTTGGCAGGGTGAGTTTTCTCATTGTTGCATAATCTCAATTTATTTAGTCTGTTATCATTCATTCTGCACCAAATGACATGTAAAGCGTACGCAAAATTCCAGGGTGCTCGCGTGTCGGGGCAAGAACACATTCAGATCGTAACATCCACTTCAAGGGGCCATATTCAGGGGGATAACCACATGCAGCCAAATGACATTACTTTCTTTCAACGTTTCCAGAATGACATTCTGGCAGGGCGTAAAACCATCACTATTCGTGATGCCTCCGAGTCCCACTTTAAAGCAGGCGATGTGCTACGCGTGGGGCGGTTCGAAGATGATGGCTATTTTTGCACAATCGAAGTGACAGGAACGTCAACTGTGACGCTGGATACGCTGAACGAAAAACATGCGCAACAGGAAAATATGTCGCTTGATGAGCTGAAACGGGTCATTGCTGAAATCTATCCCAACCAGACGCAATTTTATGTGATTGATTTTAAATGCCTTTGATAAACATGAACGCGTGTTAGTTGAGTTTTTGTAATTAACTTATTGAATAATAAACAAAATTTAATTTTGCGAATTTATTTTAGCTAACATGTGTTCACTGGAACCATTCTCAGTTACGCTAGAGGCGCAGTTCATCGTTATGAACGTTTCTCCGGAGTAAGTTATGGTGCAAAAACCATTAATGACGCAGGGATATTCGCTGGCTGAGGAAATCGCCAACAGTATTAGCCACGGCATTGGATTGGTATTTGGTATTGTCGGCCTGGTGCTGTTGTTGGTTCAGGCGGTAGAGGCGAATGCGGGTATGACGGCTATCGCCAGCTACAGTTTATATGGCGGGAGCATGATCCTGCTTTTTCTTGCCTCAACGCTTTATCATGCCATTCCTCATCAGCGGGCAAAAATCTGGTTAAAGAAATTTGATCACTGCGCTATCTATCTGCTCATTGCCGGAACCTATACGCCATTTCTGCTGGTAGGTCTGGATTCGCCGCTGGCGCGCGGACTAATGATTGTGATCTGGAGCCTGGCGCTATTCGGTATCCTCTTCAAGTTGACGATTGCGCACCGATTTAAAGTGCTTTCACTGGTTACGTATCTGGCAATGGGCTGGCTGTCGCTGATAGTGGTTTATCAGTTGGCGATTAAGCTGGCGATAGGCGGCGTGACGCTGCTGGCGGTAGGTGGCGTCGTTTACTCGCTGGGCGTAATTTTCTATGTTTGCAAACGCATACCTTATAACCACGCCATCTGGCATGGCTTTGTGCTGGGCGGCAGCGTGTGCCACTTCCTGGCCATCTATTTGTATGTGGGACAGGCGTAATTCCCGGATGCCCGTGCCGGATGGCGGCGCTGTCGTACCTTATCCGGCCTACGAGAGCAGCACGTGCGAGCCTGATGGCGTTGCGCTATCAGGCTATCCGACTTTTAACGTGATATCACTCTTCCAACGAGTAAGGCAGCGGGACGATATGCAGGGTGTTGGCATCGTCGCGAACACGGAAGACGCTTTCGGCTTCTAAATCGTTATTCATGACGGCCTGAACCAGTAACTGACCATCGTCCAACTGTGTCGCCGCCAGAATAGCGCCGGTACGACGCCAGTTCTCGCCCATCTGTAGCTCCAGATCTTCTCCTGCTTCCGGTACCCGGCTGGCTTTGCCCGCCAGCAACCAAAGCGCGCGTTTATTGGCACCGCGGAATTTTGCCCGTGCGACCATCTCCTGTCCGGTGTAGCAGCCTTTCTTGAAGCTGATGCCGCCCAGCGCCTGTAGGTTAGTCGCCTGGGGGATAAACTGACCGCTGTTCGCCGCGTCAATCACCGGAATGCCTGCTTCAATATCCAATGCCAGCCACTGTTGGCTGTTATTCAGTTCGGCTTCGCCATGCAACTTCTCTGTTAACATGTTGGCCGTCGCGACATCGGTGACAAGCAGGAATCGTTCCGCAGGATGTTCAAACCATAGCAGCGTGGAGGCGCCGTCTCTGACCACCTGATTTTCGCTATTGGGCAGTTCGCTAAAGACATTAGCCAGCGCCGCGCGGGCCTGAAAACCTGCCACGCCAAGCAATACGCGTTCGTCATCCGGCGCGATGACCACTTTGGAAAATACGGCGTACTTTTTCAGCTCCGTTAATTGTGCTTCACGCACGCTACGGCGTTCAATCCAGGCGAAACCGTCGCGCTCACGGAACAGGCGCAGAGTGCTCCACATCTTACCTTTAGCATCGCAGTGGGCGGCGAGAAGGTGTTGCTGTTCAGTCATCTGGCTTACGTCAGCGGTGACCTGGCCCTGAATATACTTTTCACTGTCTACGCCGGTAATGGTCGACAGCGCCCAGTCGTCAAGCGCGATCAGCGTCAGCGGCAGGCGGGCTGACGATGAAGGATGACGTGGCGGAAAGGAGATAAAAGCCATAAATAATGTCCTGGTTAGCTGCAACAATAATGGTTAATGGTAAAAGAGCCATCGGTCATTGCAAGTGCTTTAAATAGCCCATTGAGAGCGGATTGATCGTTTTGCGAGGCGGTATCCAAAATGGATGAACATATTGATTCCCAGCCTTTTATTTCGCGATCGCGTTCCAGATTACTGAGATTCCCGTAAAACAACGCCAAAAACACGTTACAATAGCCCGGTACTTCATTTTCGCGAGGCAGGAAGAACATGGATATTCACAATAAAGCACGTATTCACTGGGCATGTCGTCGCGGTATGCGCGAACTTGATATTTCCATCATGCCGTTTTTTGAACATGAGTACGATAGTTTAAGTGATGAAGAAAAGCGTATTTTTGTCCGTTTGTTGCAGAGTGATGACCCGGATTTATTTAACTGGTTAATGAATCACGGTAAACCGGCTGACGCTGAACTGGAACAGATGGTCCGACTCATTCAGACACGGAATCGGGAACGTGGTCCTGTGGCAATCTGATTTACGCGTCTCATGGCGCGCTCAGTGGATCTCATTGCTCATTCATGGGCTGGTTGCCGCGGTGATTTTATTGATGCCCTGGCCGCTGAGTTATACCCCGTTATGGATGATACTACTGTCGCTGGTCGTGTTTGACTGTGTACGTAGCCAGCGCAGGATTAATACCTGCCAGGGAGAGATCAAGCTACTCATGGACGGGCGCTTACGCTGGCAGGGGCATGACTGGACGCTCTTGCGTCCGCCCTGGTTACTGAAGAGCGGGATGGTGTTGCGTTTACGCGCAGAGTCTGGACGTCATCAGCATTTATGGCTGGCGGCGGATAGCATGGAAGAAGCGGAATGGCGTGAGTTGCGTCGGATACTGTTACAGCAGCCGATATCGCGCCAACACTGACGGAACGGCGTAAACGCGGTTCCGTCGAGAGGGAAATACAGCGAGTAAGGCTTCAGGCGTAGTGTTCGGCCATTTCGCCGAGAATTTGTTCACACCAGGTCTGTATACGCTCATCGCTGAGATCGTACTGGTTCGTTTCATCCAGCGCCAGGCCGACAAACAGTTGCCCATCCGCAATGACCGGTTTATTGCTGGTAAATTCGTAGCCTTCTGTGGGCCAGTAGCCGACAAATTTAACGCCTTTGAGGGCAAGTTTGTCATGCAACATACCCAGCGCATCCAGGAACCACTCACCGTAGCCGAGCTGGTCGCCCATACCGTAAAGCGCAACGATTTTGCCTTCCAGATTGAGATCGTCCAGTTGCTCCCAGACGGCTTCCCAGTCCTCCTGAATTTCGCCAAAATCCCAGGTGGGGATGCCTAAAATGAGCACGTCGTACTGCTCCATTAAGGCGGGGGCGTCATCCTTGAGGTTATGTAATGTCACCAGCTCCGGGCCGAGGATATCGCGAATTTTCTCTGCGGCCATCTCGGTGTAGCACGTGCTGGAACCGTAAAAAAGACCCATGTTCATTACGTTACATCTCGATTCTGCTATAGCGTTGCGGGTAGTGTAACAGAATCGCTGCATTCACGGCACAATGAGGCATAATGCACCAAAAGTAAGCGTGAAGTAGGGAGCGCGAATGGAACAGGATTTAGCGCGTATTGAGCAGTTTCTGGATGCCCTGTGGCTGGAACGAAATCTGGCGGAAAATACATTAAGCGCGTATCGTCGCGATTTATCGATGGTCGTTGCGTGGTTGCATCATCGTGGAAAAACGCTTGCGACGGCGCAGGCTGATGATTTACAAACGCTGCTGGCTGAACGGGTGGAGGGCGGATACAAAGCGACCAGCTCCGCACGCCTGTTAAGCGCTATGCGGCGCTTTTTCCAGCATCTGTACCGTGAAAAGTATCGTGAGGATGATCCGAGCGCGCAGTTGGCCTCGCCTAAGCTTCCGCAGCGTTTACCGAAAGACCTTAGCGAGGCGCAGGTTGAACGGCTCTTGCAGGCACCGCTTATTGATCAACCTTTGGAGTTGCGCGATAAAGCTATGCTGGAAGTGCTGTATGCCACCGGTTTGCGCGTGTCGGAACTGGTGGGGCTGACAATGAGCGATATCAGTCTGCGGCAGGGCGTGGTGCGGGTTATCGGTAAAGGCAATAAAGAGCGGTTGGTGCCGTTAGGTGAAGAGGCGGTATATTGGCTGGAAACGTATCTGGAGCATGGGCGTCCCTGGTTACTCAATGGCGTATCAATTGACGTATTATTCCCCAGCCAGCGTGCGCAGCAGATGACGCGGCAGACCTTCTGGCACCGTATTAAACATTATGCGGTACTGGCTGGAATCGATAGCGAAAAACTATCGCCGCATGTTTTACGTCACGCTTTCGCCACGCATTTGCTGAATCACGGCGCCGACTTGCGCGTTGTACAAATGCTACTTGGGCATAGCGATCTTTCGACGACACAAATTTATACGCATGTCGCAACGGAGCGTTTGCGTCAACTTCATCAACAGCACCATCCGCGGGCATGAGTGCTGACAGGAAAGGATAGTTTATGAAAAAGCGTTTTATGATGTTCACTTTACTGGCGGCGGCGTTTTCAGGCGTGGCCCATGCGGATGATGCGGCTATCCGTCAGTCGCTGGCTAAGCTGGGCGTTCAGAGTACGGAAATTCAGGCCTCGCCAGTGGCAGGGATGAAAACCGTCCTCACTCACAGCGGCGTACTGTACGTCACTGATGACGGCAAACATATTATTCAAGGGCCGATGTATGACGTGAGCGGCGCGCATCCGGTAAACGTGACGAACAAACTGCTGATGAGCCAGCTAAATGCGCTGGAAAAAGAGATGATCGTCTATAAAGCGCCGGATGAGAAACATGTCATTACTGTTTTTACCGATATCACCTGCGGCTATTGTCATAAGCTACATGAAGAGATGAAAGATTATAACGCGCTGGGGATCACGGTACGTTATCTGGCCTTCCCGCGCCAGGGGCTGGAAAGCCAGGCGGAGCAGGATATGAAATCTATCTGGTGCGCCAAAGACAAAAACAAAGCGTTTGATGACGCCATGGCAGGTAAGGGCGTGAAACCGGCAAGCTGTGACGTGAATATTGCTGATCATTATGCGTTGGGCGTGCAGTTGGGCGTTAGCGGTACGCCAGCCATTGTATTGAGTAACGGCTATGTGGTGCCTGGCTATCAGGGACCGAAAGAGATGAAAGCGTTTCTTGATGAGCATCAAAAACAGACCAGTGGTAAATAATACGCGTGAAACAACAGAGACAACTTCGTCGGCGTGAGGCTGATGAGACGGCGGAACTCCCCGCCGATCTTCCTCCATTACTACGACGTCTATATGCCAGCCGGGGCGTTCGTAGCGCCCACGAACTGGAGCGCAGCGTGAAAGGAATGCTGCCCTGGCAACAGCTTAGCGGCATAGATAACGCGGTGGAGATCCTCTACAACGCCTTTCGCGAAGGTACCCGCATTATTGTTGTTGGCGATTTTGACGCCGACGGCGCGACCAGTACTGCGCTAAGCGTATTGGGAATGCGTGCGTTGGGATGTGACAACATCAGTTATCTGGTGCCTAATCGCTTTGAAGATGGCTACGGTTTAAGCCCGGAAGTGGTCGATCAGGCGAAGGCGCGCGGCGCACAGCTTATCGTCACCGTAGACAACGGCATTTCATCCCACGCCGGCGTAGCGCATGCAAAGACGTTGGGGATTCCGGTGATCGTGACCGATCACCACCTGCCTGGCGACACGTTGCCGGATGCCGAAGCGATTATTAATCCCAATCTGCGCGACTGCGAATTCCCGTCTAAGTCGCTGGCGGGCGTCGGCGTGGCGTTTTACTTGATGCTGGCGTTGCGAACATTTTTGCGCGACAAAGGATGGTTCGACGAGCGCAACATCGCGCCGCCGAATCTGGCGGAGCTGCTGGATTTAGTGGCGTTGGGAACGGTAGCAGACGTTGTGCCGCTGGACGCTAACAACCGTATTCTGACCTGGCAAGGGCTAAGTCGTATTCGTGCCGGGAAATGCCGTCCGGGAATTAAAGCGTTGCTGGAGATATCGAATCGCGATCCGCAGCAGCTTGCCGCCAGTGATTTAGGCTTCGCGTTGGGGCCTCGCCTGAATGCCGCCGGCAGGCTGGATGATATGTCCGTTGGCGTGGCGTTACTGTTGTGCGACAACCTCGGCGAAGCGCGTGTTCTGGCCAGCGAGCTGGATGCGCTTAACCAGACGCGCAAAGAAATAGAGCAGGGGATGCAGGCGGAAGCGCTTATCCTGTGCGAAAAGCTTGAGCGCAGTAGTGAAACGCTTCCGGGCGGTCTGGCGATGTATCATCCTGAATGGCATCAGGGCGTGGTCGGAATTCTGGCGTCGCGCATTAAAGAGCGTTTTCACCGCCCGGTGATCGCCTTTGCGCCTGCGGGCGACGGCACGCTAAAAGGCTCAGGCCGTTCGATTCAGGGGTTGCATATGCGCGATGCGCTGGAAAGGCTGGATACGCTTTACCCTGATCTGATGATCAAGTTCGGCGGTCATGCGATGGCGGCGGGATTGTCGCTGGAAGAGCATAAATTCGAGCAGTTTCAGCAACGTTTTGGCGAGCTAGTAACGGAATGGCTCGATCCTGCCCTGTTGCAAGGCGAAGTGATCTCCGATGGTCCATTAAGCGCGGCGGAGATGTCTATGGAAGTGGCGCAACTGTTGCGGGATGCCGGACCGTGGGGGCAAATGTTCCCGGAACCGTTATTCGATGGTCGTTTCCGTCTGCTACAACAGCGTCTGGTGGGCGAGCGCCACCTCAAGGTGATGGTGGAGCCCATCGGCGGCGGCCCGCTGTTGGATGGCATCGCATTTAATATTGATACGACCTGTTGGCCGGATAACGGCGTGCGGGAGGTAGAACTGGCTTATAAACTGGACATTAACGAGTTTCGCGGCAACCGTAGTTTACAGATTATTATCGATGATATTTGGCCGCTATGATCGGGGCGATTTAACAACACTTTCGCTGTAATTAAGGGGCGAAATCCGCTAATATTTCGCCCTTATAACCGCATTTTGACAAGTCAAATAAAAGAAATCAGACCATGTTTGAAATTAACCCGGTGAATAACCGCATTCAGGACCTCACGGAACGCACCAACGTTCTTAGGGGGTATCTTTGACTACGATGCTAAGAAAGAGCGTCTGGAAGAAGTAAACGCCGAGCTGGAACAGCCGGATGTCTGGAACGAACCTGAGCGCGCGCAGGCGCTAGGAAAAGAGCGTTCATCGCTCGAAGCGATCGTCGATACGCTTGATCAAATGACTCAGGGGCTGGACGACGTTTCCGGGCTGCTGGAACTGGCGGTAGAAGCTGACGACGAAGAGACGTTTAACGAAGCCGTCGCGGAGCTGAATACGCTGGAAGAGAAACTAGCGCAGTTGGAATTCCGCCGGATGTTCTCCGGCGAGTACGATAGCGCCGATTGCTATCTCGATATTCAGGCCGGTTCTGGTGGTACTGAAGCGCAGGACTGGGCCAGCATGTTGCTGCGTATGTATCTGCGTTGGGCGGAAGCGCGCGGCTTCAAGACGGAAGTCATTGAAGAGTCGGAAGGGGAAGTCGCCGGCATTAAGTCCGCGACTATCAAAATCTCCGGCGAATATGCCTATGGCTGGCTGCGCACTGAAACCGGCGTACATCGTCTGGTGCGTAAAAGCCCGTTTGACTCCGGCGGTCGCCGTCATACCTCGTTTAGCTCCGCGTTTGTGTACCCGGAAGTGGACGACGATATCGATATCGACATTAACCCGGCGGATCTGCGTATCGACGTCTATCGCGCGTCTGGCGCAGGCGGTCAGCACGTTAACCGTACGGAATCCGCAGTGCGTATCACCCATATTCCCACCGGGATTGTGACGCAGTGCCAGAACGACCGTTCGCAGCACAAAAACAAAGACCAGGCCATGAAGCAGATGAAAGCGAAGCTTTATGAACTGGAGATGCAGAAAAAGAACGCTGAAAAACAGGCGATGGAAGACACTAAGTCCGATATCGGCTGGGGAAGCCAGATTCGTTCCTATGTCCTGGACGATTCCCGCATTAAAGACCTGCGTACTGGGGTGGAAACCCGCAATACACAGGCGGTACTGGACGGTAGTCTGGATCAATTTATCGAAGCAAGTTTGAAAGCAGGGCTATGAGGAATCAACATGTCTGAACAAAACGCACAGGGCGCTGACGAGGTAGTCGATCTTAACAATGAAATGAAGGCACGTCGCGAGAAGCTGGCTGCACTGCGTGAGCAGGGTATCCCGTTCCCGAACGATTTCCGTCGTGACCGTACCTCAGACCAACTGCACGCAGAGTTTGACGCGAAAGAAGCTGAAGAACTGGAAGCGCTGAATATTGAAGTGTCCGTCGCGGGCCGTATGATGACTCGCCGTATTATGGGTAAGGCCTCTTTTGTTACCCTGCAAGACGTAGGCGGCCGCATTCAGCTGTATGTGGCGCGCGATGATCTGCCGGAAGGCGTTTACAACGAGCAGTTCAAGAAGTGGGATCTTGGCGATATCCTCGGCGCGAAAGGTAAGCTGTTCAAAACCAAAACCGGCGAGCTGTCTATCCACTGCACCGAACTGCGCCTGCTGACGAAAGCGCTGCGTCCGTTGCCGGATAAATTCCACGGCCTGCAGGACCAGGAAGCGCGCTATCGCCAGCGTTATCTGGATCTCATCTCTAACGATGAATCCCGTAACACCTTCAAAACCCGTTCGAAGATCCTGGCCGGTATTCGCCAGTTTATGGTTGCTCGCGGCTTTATGGAAGTCGAAACGCCGATGATGCAGGTGATCCCAGGCGGCGCGTCTGCCCGTCCGTTTATCACCCATCACAACGCGCTGGATCTGGACATGTACCTGCGTATCGCACCGGAACTGTACCTCAAGCGTCTGGTGGTTGGCGGCTTCGAACGCGTATTCGAAATTAACCGTAACTTCCGTAACGAAGGCATCTCCGTGCGCCATAATCCTGAGTTCACCATGATGGAACTCTATATGGCGTATGCGGACTACAAAGACCTGATCGAATTGACTGAGTCTCTGTTCCGTACGCTGGCGCAGGATGTTCTGGGCACCACCCAGGTTCCGTACGGTGATGAAGTGTTTGACTTCGGTAAGCCGTTCGAAAAACTGACCATGCGTGAAGCGATCAAGAAATATCGTCCGGAAACGGATATGGCTGATCTGGACAACTTCGACTCCGCGAAGGCGATTGCTGAAAGCATCGGCATTCACGTCGAGAAGAGCTGGGGTCTGGGCCGTATCGTCACTGAGATCTTTGACGAAGTCGCTGAAGCGCATCTGATTCAGCCGACCTTCATCACCGAATATCCGGCTGAAGTGTCTCCGCTGGCGCGTCGTAATGATGTGAACCCGGAAATCACTGACCGCTTCGAGTTCTTTATCGGCGGTCGTGAAATCGGTAATGGCTTTAGCGAGTTGAACGATGCGGAAGACCAGGCGCAGCGTTTCCTGGATCAGGTTAATGCAAAAGCGGCGGGCGACGACGAAGCCATGTTCTACGACGAAGACTACGTGACGGCGCTGGAACACGGTTTACCGCCGACAGCGGGTCTGGGAATTGGTATCGACCGTATGGTGATGCTGTTTACTAACAGCCACACAATTCGCGACGTTATTCTGTTCCCGGCGATGCGTCCGGTGAAATAAGATGTAAATTGCCGGATGGGGCATTAGCCGCCATCCGGCATCTCTTCGTTCAGACGTAGCGCCATCAGGCAATCTTTAACGCTGGCAGTAATTGAGCAGTCGTTCACGCGCTTGTTCGTCTGACGCTTGCATGACCATCCACGGGCTAAATGCCCACGGCGTAGTGAGAAGGCTTTTCCATACGCTTTTAAATTCGCTCCACTGATAGTCCATCACCTCTTCGCTGTTAACCTGCAACACACTGGTTGCCCGCGCGGCAAATACCGGACAGACTTCATTTTCCACAATACCGTTTGGATCTGTCGCCCGATAGCTGAAGTGCGGATAGACGGGGGTGAGATCGGTAATTTCCACGCCGAGTTCGAACCGACAACGGCGGATGATCGCCTCTTCGGTGGTTTCGCCTTGTTGCGGATGACCGCAAACTGAATTCGTCCACACGCCTGGCCAGGCTTTTTTGCTCAGCGACCGTCGTGTTACCAGCAACTGACCATCTTCGTTAAATAGCCAGCAGGAGAAAGCCAGATGCAAAGGCGTATTAAGCGTATGAGCCGCATACTTTTCCAGTGTGCCGGAAGGCTTATCCTGCTCATCCAATAAAACGACATGTTCCTCAGTCATGAAAGCTCCTGAAAATTAAAATGACCCGGCAGCATGGCCAGGCCATATACTCAGACGATCAGCGTAGCGCATAACAGAAAGAAAGGCATTACCAAAACAGGCCCTGACAGAACGCAGACGAGCGCCATTGCGCCGTGAGTCGATATTATGCTGGCATATCGGATATTCGCGGCATCATCATCCGCGCGGACCCTTTCCGGCGTCAATGGATTGGGCATACGGCATTTGGCTGCTATCATAAGGCGTCTGTCAATAGAGTGAGGAATGGTTTTGAGCGCAGGACGCCTGAACAAAAATAGCCTGGGTATTGCGGTGCTGTTATGCACAGGGCTGCTGCTGGCGGGGTGTTCCAGTAATTCCGGCTCAGGAACGTATTCCGGCTCCGTCTATACCGTTAAGCGCGGCGATACGTTGTATCGTATATCGCGCGCCACGGGAACCAGCGTGAAAGAACTGGCCCGGCTGAATGGCATTTCTCCGCCTTATACTATTGAGGTGGGGCAGCGAATTAAAGTGCGCGGCAGCGCAAAGAGTAGCAGTTCAGCACGCAAAACCAGCAATAAAACAGCAACAAAAACTGCCGCGGTCAGACCGTCATCTTCGGTGCCAAAATCCTCCTGGCCGCCGGTGGGGCAGCGCTGTTGGGTATGGCCCGCCAACGGTAAAGTGATTTTACCTTATTCCACCGCGGAGGGCGGAAATAAGGGCATCGATATTGCGGGCGCGCGCGGAACGCCTGTTTATGCGGCGGGAGCGGGTAAAGTTGTCTATGTCGGGAACCAGCTGCGCGGTTACGGCAATCTCATCATGATTAAGCACAATGAAGATTACATTACGGCTTACGCTCATAATGACACCATGCTGGTTAATAATGGGCAAAGCGTTAAAGCGGGGCAAAAAATCGCTACGATGGGCAGCACGGATGCCGCATCCGTAAGGCTACACTTCCAGATTCGCTACCGGGCGACGGCCATCGATCCGCTGCGTTATCTGCCGCCGCAGGGGAGTAAACCGAAGTGCTGACGGTGAATTAATCGCCAGTCAGCCAGTAAGTCTCTTGCCAACCAGAACGTAAGGTTTATAATGCCTTACGCATCTCAAAGCGGGCGTAGTTCAATGGTAGAACGAGAGCTTCCCAAGCTCTATACGAGGGTTCGATTCCCTTCGCCCGCTCCAGACAAATATCTTCTAATATTTACTAACCCCACGAATTTACAGCAATTTTTCCTGTCGGCCCCACAGTGAACAGGGTTTCAATGCCTATGTCGGACGGCTCTGGCGACTCTGGTAATGACTTTATCATTCAGCCCGCAGCACAACGATGCCTGGTCTGGAATGCATGTATTCCATAAACGGTGTGTCCACCACTTTTCTGTTTGCGGCCAATGAGGAGGCGTTCCGAAACCACACCTGTTCATCATGGCGAACTACGATACCCACATGTGAAACGTCCAGCCCGTCAAGCGGGGAGTAGACACCGATATAGTCCCCATTTTTTAGGTGGTTCATGACCTGCTGGTTGATGGCTCTTCCGGGAATATAATTTATTTTACGAGGATGGATGCCCAGACCAGGAATGTACTCGCCGCCATCAGGTTTATGGTTAAGCTGCTTGTCAACAACGATATAATCAGGGCTGATATACGGCGTTACATCCCGTGCATTACGCGGTACTGCGGCGAACCAGTCAGAGAAGAAGTGCCGGCGGCTGAGATAAGCAACTTTGCCTGCGGCGTAGCGAGTCCTGGCAAGATTATGCAGAAACGATTTCTGATTATCGCTGCGGGCCAGGGCCTCAACGTAATCAGCCAGGGTAAAGCAGTCCACGCCGTTGAAATTCGCTACAAGGACTTCGGGTGTGCCGGGCCCACCGATGAGCGTATTTGCCTGATAAGGTGTTCCGAGAAAAGCAGACGATACGCGGCTGATAACTTCTCCATGGTTTTCGCCTTTATAAGGAATGACATCCGACTGGATAATCCGGCTTACTTTTTCTGCCGTAACGCTGTCCATGCTGGTCTGATATTTTTCTGTGCCAGGGACGGTACAGGCCGTCAGATGCGCCGACATAAGCAAAATTGTCCATGTATTTACCTTCATTATCATCTCCGGAAAGGTTCAAATCCCTTTTTTACCTTTACCGGAAATGGTTGTGATGGATACAGAAAAACGCCAGAGGTTGATTACAGGTTGAGTAATATGAACGCTGATGATGATAAATGTGAAGATCATCATACGACTTTATTCGCAGTTGTTTTTTGCCTGATCGTCAAAGCCAACATGCCCCTTCAGGCTGGCGATACATACCGGTCAAATCCGTGCCGAACTGGCCCGCAAGGGAACACCTGTCGGGCCTTATGACCAGATGATTGCTGGCCATGCCCGTAGCCGCGGACTGGTCGTCGTCACAAACAATCTCCGCGAGTTTGAACGCATTCCGGGTATCCGAATCGAAGACTGGTGCTAATTTCTGCATCAGATGTTATCCCCGGATTCAAACTCTTTTCCGGATTTAGTGGCACAGTCAGTTTGGTTACCTGCTTAATGGTGGTTTGCATCACATTTTTAGCTGGTGGTATTTTTTTATGTTGACTGGAGATACCTGCCAACAGCATAACTTTTACGGCCAGATAATAAATAAAAGAGTACCAAAATGTCGTATCCTGACATGTTTACGAAGGGAGTACCGCTCCCTTCTTTTTTTGTTTCCTGGATACTCACTGAACAATGCCGTTACTGCCCGATAACTGCCGCATCCCCTCTCCATAGCCGTTTCCTGCAACTAAGTCACAGACGTTGGTTTACCAGGCCGATATGACTTCTTTCCCGTTATATACCCTTCATACTTCAAGTGGCTTATGTGTTGACTACGGATTACTCGGCCCATCATGGGCCTCGCCCTGACGGGCCGTCGCACGCGACGTTCAAATCTGCTCCCGGCAGATTTGTCGCTCACCCCAGTCACAGAGTTATCTATGCTCCTGGGGACTCACTCCCTTGCCGCCTTTAAGCAACTCAAATTATTTTGGGTATATATCAGTGAACTTCTATTTTTGTCAGTTTTTATTTTTCAGTTTATTTATTATTAAATACTGTTTCTGGCCTGTATATATTTTCGTGAATAGCCTCCCGACAGCCGCAGACAAAGATATTTGCTGGCGTAACAGCGCTCATAATTTAAAAGATTTATTTATAGTTTGTTATCACGGAAAGATTTTAACTTAATACATGCCAGTAAGGCATCAGGTAAAAATAACCGGAGAGAAGAAGATGAACAAAATGCTATTAGCCGGAAGTGCCGGTATTGTTCTGCTGTCTGCTGCAGCCAGTCCGGTATGGGCAGACGATAATGCCAGTACATTTTCACTTGGATACGCCCAGTCCCATACTAATCACGCCGGGACGTTGCGTGGGGTTCGGCTGGCAAACAACTATGAAATGTCACCGGACTGGGGGCTGACAACCTCATTTGCCTGGCTAAATGGAAGCCAGCGCTATTCCGATGAAAGCAGTAATGGTCGTGTAACAACCCGTTATTACTCCCTGCTTGCAGGCCCTTCATGGAAAATAAATAACCAGTTAAGCCTGTATAGTCAAGTGGGCCCCGTATTATTGCATCAGCGTGATCACGGAATAAATGAGTCTGACAGTAAGGTCGGATATGGTTATTCTGCAGGCGTGGCTTATACCCCGGTCAGTAATGTCGCTATAAATCTGGGTTATGAGGGTGCGGATTTTGATGCTACCCATAACAGCGGAAGCCTTAATAGCAACGGCTTTAATCTTGGCGTGGGTTACCGGTTCTGAATAGGATAACCCGATAAAAAATGTTACTTTGTGGAGATGATGGATTATGAAAAGCCATATTATGCCAGGCGTTGCGCTGATGGTTCTCCTGTTTTCAGGAAATGTTATGGCCGCAACAAACATGACTGATAATGTTACTCTGAATAATGACAAGATATCCGGACAGGCCTGGCAGGCCATGCGTGATATCGGAATGTCGCGATTCGAGTTGTTTAATGGTCGAACCCAAAAGGCGGAACAACTGGCTGCGCAAGCAGAAAAACTCCTGAACGATGACAGCACTGACTGGAATCTGTATGTCAAATCAGATAAAAAAGCCCCAGTTGAAGGAGACCGCTATATTCGGATAAATTCATCGATTACGGTAGCCGAAGATTATCTCCCTGCGGGCCAGAAAAATGATGCTATTAATAAAGCAAACCAGAAAATGAAAGAAGGAGATAAAAAAGGGACTATAGAGGCCCTGAAACTAGCAGGCGTCAGTATGATTGAAAATCAGGAACTCATTCCTCTTCAGCAAACCCGTAAGGATGTGACCACAGCGCTTTCCTTGATGAACGAAGGAAAATACTATCAGGCAGGTCTGATACTGAAATCAGCTCAGGATGGCATAATTGTGGATTCTCAGTCAGTTCAGGAATTACCCACGGCCCCCGTGCAGCACGATTCCGCGCATTAATATCCCCCAGCCTGCTGTATATATTACAGCAGGCAGCATTATGTCTGACAGCTATTACCAGTTTGTTCTTTGCTGTCGGCATTGTTTTTAAATTTCATCCGTGAAGTTCAGTAATGTCAGGGTACCTGCATTCATATCTATTGTGATGCTCATCACAAATACAGAAGAATATCATTTCATTTATTATTTTTTATCCCTTCCGCTTATGATGGTTCATAATGATTTATTAAGTTAATGTTTTGGAATTAAATGCCTTTTACTTGTGTTATATCTGGTTTTTTATGCTACCAGTAGTTTCATTGTTATATATGGTTAGTATTATGTTTTGTAAATATCCAGTGTGATGGAAAAGCAAAACATACATTCCCGATAACATATTACAAAGTATTTCATGTCCACTGCGAATATCTGTCTGTTAGGTATTCATCCGCTTATAATTACATTAAAAAGTATTTCTTTGATGATTATTCTTAAATCACGATCATAATCATCGATCGTATCGATCTATTTTTATTGTTTTAATTTGAATAAGAATTTTCTTACAACTGATTAGGCATTAGCTGAAATCAATATTTTTCGATGGAAAGTTCAGGTGCTTCGTTTAACACCAGGCGTTTATTATTCATACGAATCTTTTCTGAACGCTTTCATTAATACCCTCAGATTTGTTTTCAGCCTTTGCAAAATAATTCTCATTCACCCAAAGGACATATTATCTATGCGTAATAAAATAATACTTGCCATGGCGGCTGCCGGTATGATGTATGGCGCTTCTGTATATGCAGTCGATCCACCAACAGCAGGCCCGTTCGGCTCAGGTAAAATTACCTTTACTGGCACCATCACCAACTCCCCCTGTGATATCGCACCGGGCGACGATGCGATCACCGTTCCGTTTGGACAGATTTCTTACCGTAAACTGAATACCGCCGACGCAACCACGGACTCAAAACCGTTCACCATTCATCTGCAGAACTGTGCTTTCGATCCGAATGTCCCGGACACAGCTGGCTCCGCAGGGAAAATGTCCAAAGTGACTGTCTCTTTCTCTGGCGGAGCCAATGTCGCGAAAAAGGCTTACACCACCAGCGGCAGCGCACAGCATGTTGGTGTCCAGCTACTGAAGAGTGACAACACCGCAATTATCGAGCCCAACACCCAGATGCCGGATGGCGACGCTCAGCAACTGCAGGCCGGAAACAACGAACTCAACTTCTATGCCCGGCTAATAGCACTGGATAATGGCGTCACGCCCGGTGACTTCACCGCATCTGTCACCTACACCCTGAGATACCTGTGATTTTACGCGGTAAATAACGACAGGGAGAAGCCGTCCACGGAGGGGTTCGGACGGCTTTTATATCTGACCATGCCTGCGGGCTGTCTGTTACACGGACGACAACACGAAAGCGCCATGCCATGAAAATTACCCGGCTTGCCATTCTGATTACCCTGACATTTTCCGTCCTGAAGTCGCAGGCCACGGAGTTCAATGCCAGCCTGCTGGACAGCGGGAACCTGTCTAACGTGGACCTCACGGCCTTCAGCCGCGAGGGGTATGTGGCGCCCGGTAACTATATTCTCGATATCTGGCTCAATGACCAGCCGGTACGGGAACAGTATCCGGTCAGAGTTGTACCGGTTGCCGGACGCGACGCGGCCGTCATCTGTGTGACAACAGACATGGTGGCCATGCTGGGTCTTAAGGATAAGATTATTCATGGCCTGAAACCCGTTACCGGTATCCCGGACGGGCAATGCCTTGAGCTGCGCTCCGCTGACAGTCAGGTACGGTACAGCGCTGAAAATCAGCGTCTGACCTTCATTATCCCCCAGGCCTGGATGCGATATCAGGACCCGGACTGGATCCCCCCTTCACGCTGGAGCGACGGCGTCACCGCCGGCCTGCTCGATTACAGCCTGATGGTCAACCGCTATATGCCGCAGCAGGGGGAGACCTCTACCAGCTACAGCCTCTACGGCACCGCCGGGTTTAATCTCGGCGCCTGGCGGTTGCGGAGCGATTACCAGTACAGCCGTTTTGACAGTGGGCAGGGCGCATCACAGTCTGATTTTTATCTGCCGCAGACGTATCTGTTCCGTGCCCTGCCAGCACTGCGTTCAAAACTGACGCTCGGACAGACGTACCTCAGCTCCGCTATTTTTGACTCCTTCCGCTTTGCCGGGCTCACTTTGGCCAGCGATGAGCGCATGCTGCCGCCCTCTCTTCAGGGGTATGCCCCGAAAATCAGCGGCATTGCGAACAGTAATGCACAGGTTACCGTCAGCCAGAATGGTCGCATTCTGTACCAGACCCGGGTGTCGCCGGGGCCTTTTGAGCTTCCCGACCTGAGCCAGAATATCAGCGGCAACCTGGATGTCAGCGTCCGGGAAAGCGACGGTAGCGTCCGGACATGGCAGGTCAACACGGCCAGCGTCCCCTTTATGGCACGCCAGGGACAGGTTCGCTATAAGGTGGCCGCCGGACGTCCGCTGTACGGCGGGACGCATAACAACAGCACGGTCAGCCCTGACTTTCTGCTCGGGGAGGCCACCTGGGGAGCATTTAACAACACGTCGCTGTATGGCGGCCTCATTGCCTCCACCGGCGACTACCAGTCCGCGGCACTCGGGATCGGCCAGAATATGGGGCTGCTGGGCGCTCTGTCTGCGGACGTCACCCGCTCAGATGCGCGGTTGCCACATGGGCAGAAGCAGTCCGGTTACAGCTACCGTATCAACTATGCCAAAACGTTTGATAAAACCGGCAGTACCCTGGCGTTCGTCGGATACCGCTTCTCGGACCGCCATTTTCTGTCCATGCCGGAGTACCTGCAGCGTCGGGCCACTGACGGCGGCGATGCATGGCATGAAAAACAAAGCTACACCGTGACTTACAGCCAGTCCGTTCCGGTACTCAACATGAGCGCGGCCCTCTCGGTAAGCCGGCTCAATTACTGGAATGCGCAGTCCAACAATAACTACATGCTCAGCTTCAACAAAGTGTTCAGTCTCGGCGAGCTTCAGGGGCTCTCGGCCTCGGTGTCGTTTGCCCGTAACCAGTACACCGGCGGGGGTAGCCAGAACCAGGTCTACGCCACCATCAGTATCCCGTGGGGCGACAGTCGCCAGGTGAGCTACAGCGTGCAGAAGGATAACCGGGGTGGCCTGCAGCAGACCGTGAATTACAGCGATTTCCATAACCCGGACACCACATGGAACATCAGCGCCGGTCATAACCGCTATGACACCGGCAGTAACAGCAGCTTTAGCGGCAGCGTGCAGAGTCGTCTACCGTGGGGCCAGGCGGCAGCGGACGCCACCCTGCAGCCCGGACAGTACCGCAGCCTGGGCCTGAGCTGGTACGGCTCGGTGACTGCCACCGCCCACGGTGCCGCTTTCAGCCAGTCGATGGCCGGGAATGAGCCCCGCATGATGATAGATACCGGAGACGTGGCCGGTGTGCCGGTGAACGGCAACAGCGGGGTGACCAACCGCTTCGGGGTGGGCGTGGTGAGCGCCGGCAGCAGCTATCGCCGCAGCGATATTTCGGTTGATGTGGCCGCCCTGCCGGAGGACGTGGATGTCAGCAGCTCCGTCATCAGCCAGGTGCTGACGGAGGGCGCGGTGGGTTACCGGAAGATTGACGCCAGCCAAGGGGAGCAGGTGCTCGGTCATATCCGGCTGGCTGATGGCGCAAGTCCGCCGTTTGGCGCCCTGGTGGTGTCCGGGAAAACCGGCAGAACCGCGGGGATGGTCGGAGATGACGGTCTGGCTTACCTGACCGGACTCAGCGGGGAAGACCGCCGGACCCTGAACGTGTCCTGGGATGGCCGGGTGCAGTGCAGACTCACCCTGCCGGAAACGGTGACACTCAGCCGGGGGCCGCTGTTACTGCCCTGCAGATAAAAATATCCCTGTCACAGAGCAGGACTAAAGGAGAAAACAGGTGAAAAACAGCAGAAGAAGCCGTGTGATTTTACTCGCACTGGCGGCAGCATGGAGCCAGTGCAGCCCGGCGGCCGTCAATGTCGACCGGACCCGTATTATCATGGATGCATCGCAGAAAACGGTGGCCATCACGCTGAATAACGATGACAAAACCACGCCGTTTCTGGCGCAGTCCTGGGTGACGGACGCTGACGGGGTGAGAACCGATGCGCTGATGGCGCTGCCGCCGCTGCAGCGTATTGATGCCGGACAGAAATCCCAGGTCCGTATCACCCAGGTTCGTGGGCTGACAGATAAGCTCCCCCAGGACAGGGAAACACTGTTCTGGTTTAACGTGCGGGGAGTTCCCCCGAAGCCGGAAGACGACAACGTCCTGCAGCTGGCCATGCAGAGCCAGCTGAAACTGTTTTACCGTCCGAAAGCCATTATCAGAAGCAGCAGTGACCAGCCGGAAAGAAAGCTGACTGCTGAGCGGAATGCGGGACACCTGACCCTCAGAAACCCGACGCCGTACTACATCACTGTGGCGTGGCTGGGAGCAGACCGCAGCCACAGGCTCAGCGGTTTCCGCGAGGGCGTGATGGTGCCGCCCCTGGGGAGCCTGCCTTTAAAGGCTGTTCTGCCGGCAGAAACCCGGACGCTGTGGGTGGGGTATATTGATGATTACGGTGGACTGCAGATGAACCGCTACGCCTGCGATGCCCTGAACTGCGCGTTTAAGGACGCAGGGGCGACATCATGACAGAATGGATTTTTAATCTGAAAACAAAACTGACCGTGCTGGTGATGATGTTGTGCTCTTTATGTGTGACTAAAGTGTATGCGGTTGAGCCAAGCCTGAATGAATGTATCATTACCTCTGGTCAGAATATTAATTTTAAAAACATAAATATAACAAACGATAATTACACCCCGGGTCCGGGGACAGTTGTCAGCACAATAACTCAGAAGTTCACTTATTCGTGTAATATATCATCTTTGATTTCAGGTAAACCACCTTTACTGTTATTAAATCAGCCTTATTTCAGAGATTTTACCAAAAAGTTAGACAGTATGGGCCTGGGTTTTCAGGTGTCCGTTACCGACGCTCCTGTCTTAACCTGGGACGATATTAAAGGGATATCGCAGGGAGGAAATGAGCCTAAAGTGGAATTTGGACAGCCTTTACCTCCAGGGCTCACGACACGAACCGCAACTGTAAAAATGGACTTCTTATATCTGACAGCCTACAAAGAGAGCAGTGCTGTGTACACTTTTTCCGGTATAAATAATGTGATGAATGTTGTTCCGGTAAATTATGCTCAAAGAAACAACGGATTTGTTTTATCTGGTTTTAATGTGAGAATTCTCAGAAACGGATTGGGTAAAGTTGACATTGTTCCATTACAGGTCAACTTTGGGCATATTTATACGACTTATGAACCTTCACAGACCAGACAGGCAAATTTTACAGTGATCGCCAGGCAGGTTTTACGACCGGCTATGGGACAGGAATTCACGATCCCTCTGGCCATCACCTTCGGGAAAGGTGCGCTGACACAGGATACCGGGCAAACTCTGAATCTTGTCAGTCTGGATGGCCCCAACAAAGGTCAGCCTAATGGACTCCGGCTTTCAATAAAAGATGATAAAGGAAAAGAGATTACTTTTGATAAACAAGAAGTACTGGGGGATATTACTATTACAGGAACTGTCACCGGTAATGTGTCGAAGGTATATACTGCAGTAATAACCCCGACCCCGGGGGGAAGTGTAAAGACAGGAAAGTTTTCTGCTGCAATACCCGTTACTGTTACCTATAACTAATCGGGGGTGACAGATAATAAAAATAAAAGAGCTGACTGAGTTATCGGGGAACTAATCCCGAATAAACCCACATTAATAATAAATACTATTTAAGAGCTGTTCTTCACCTCCGGAAAATTATTTACCCAGTTATGGAGAGGTTTTATGTGCCCTGATAATACACACGCAAAAAAGCAGTACCTTATCCCAGGTAACGATATTCATTATCCCGGACAGACCAACCATGATGCCTGTTTTATTCCGGTAAGTGTCCGCCAGTATGCCGGCGAGCCCCTGTATATCATCGTGGCACACTGGTGCCTGTTGCAGCAGAACTGGGTTCAGCGTAACCAGATAGCAGAGGCGTTTCACATCACGGCCAGACGGGCCAGCTACCTGATTGCCTATCTGCGAAGCAAAACATCACGGGTGGTCAGCATCTGCCGTCACCAGACCCTGCCCAATAAAGCACGACGCTATGAGATTTATGTTATCCGGGTTCTTGACAGTCCCACCCCGTCCACGCGCCGTGAAAAGGCCGGACCGCCACCGGTATCAAAACGCCGGGTCGGTAATGGTGACAGGTCGATGGCAAATGAACTGTGGAACCGGCTGTGCAGTAACAGAAATGCGGGAAAGATCCTGAAAAAGAAGGAGAATGAGGATGACGGAACATAACCGGATACCGGCCCGGCAGATTATCGTTTACGGTGACTGCTGGCCGGTGACGATCGCCGTGGCACACCTGGTCCGGAGATTTCTGCCGAGCTGCAACTGTGAAACCGCATACAGGCTGCCTGTTCTGTTGCAGCAATTACGTCGGAAACCGGAGGCCATACTGATACTATGTCTGCGTCCCCGTGAACATCTCTTTTTGTTCTATTCCCTGAGACAGATACTGCCGGACTACCCGGTTATGATTATCAGCGATGAGCTGTTTTTCAGCGACCGGGTGGTACTGAAGGTATACGGCGGCATCCCGGCGCTGCTGGAGCAGGAACTGGCGGAGATACTTATCCGGGGGCGGCGGGGTGAACAGTGGGCCGGGGGCGCACGCCTGCGCAGGACAGGAGAGCTGGACGCCTTTTTGTTATCTCCGGCTCCGGTGACGGGCTTTCTGGAAGTGCCACCGATATTTAACAATCCGAAGCGGTTGATGAACTATATGGACCAGTTGATGCACCGGGAGATACTGGCATGCGGAGTGAGCCTGGCCCAGTTACGCTTGCTTCAGGAAGTTTACCGTGGACGGGGAAGGTTGTCAGCGTTGTGTGGAAGGCTGAATACGCAGGAGAAGCAAATCTGGCAGGACAAATACCGGTTACTGGTGAAGTTGGGAATGCGGAACCGATTACGGGAACTGCTGTTTGGTACCCGGTTTTGTAAATCACTGCAGCGAACTCCGTTTATCGCGCCGCAATAACCCGCCTCCGGCGACCCTATCCAGAAACACTGACACGCCGGCTAAACCCGGTGGCGGTGGGGTATTTTTTGCCTGTGGTGTAGTGGAGTAAAATACAGAATTCAGGCGGGATGCTGAATGTATGGCCTTTCATACCGTTTGATAAGTAAAAACGCTTCTGGAATGAAACCCGAAGTGAATGATACGGCCTGAGCAGAAGCGTTACATATTTACTGCATGATCCCGGTATAGCCATGAATTCCCATATACACGCCGACCAGACCAATCAGAATGCTCGAAAAATAGGGTGCCCGCCGGGCAAGCGTCGAAAAACCACTCCAGCGCTTTGCTGCCTGTTGAACGCTTATCGCCGCGCCCACGCCTACCGTCACCAGCGTTAATGCCAGGCCAAGACTAAAGCTCAGCACCATCGTGGCGCCCAGCGTAAACGCTTTAAGCTGGATACAAATCAGTAAAACGGTGATCGCAGCCGGACAGGGGATAAGCCCTCCGGTCAGGCCGAACAGCAGGATCTGTCCATTAGTCACTGTTTGACCATCAAAACGGCGTTGAATATCGGCAGCATGGGCGCGTTCATGGGCATCCTGATACGCTTTTGACGTTGCGCCTTCCGGATGTATGTGACCATGATGGTCGTGGTCGTGGTCGTGGTCGTGGTCGTGGTCGTGGTCGTGGTCGTGGTCGTGGTCGTGATGATGGTTTCCCGCTAGCCACTGCTGCTCGCCTCGCCATGTCCGCCAGAACATCCAGCACGCGGTGCTCAGAATAATGATCGCAGAAATTAACTGCAGCCATGGTTCCACTGATTGTGCGGTGAATGCCCGGCTAAGATACATCCCACCCAGCGCGATTAACCAGACGATCGCGGTATGAGAAAGCGTTGCTGCCAGACCGAGCATGACAGCCTGTTTAACCGTACCTTTAATGGCAATGATAAAAGCCGCCATCATGGTTTTGGAGTGCCCTGGTTCAAGCCCGTGCAAAATACCTAATAAAATGGCGCTGGGAATGAAGAACCAGCCGTTTCCTTGCTGAAGAAGTGTCGAAAATTCACCCATGAGAATGATTCTTAGTTGTTTTATGTGGGCGTTATTCTACTCCCCCCCAGTATGGAATACTACCCCCCAGTAGCATCGTAATGCTATAATTTGTATTCGTTAATGTTAGTGAGGTGTTGCAATGTCACATACCATCCGGGACAAACAAAAGCTTAAAGCCAGAACCAGCAAGATTCAGGGACAGGTGATAGCGCTAAAAAAAATGCTGGATGAACCGCATGAATGCGCGGCCGTGTTACAACAGATCGCGGCGATTCGCGGCGCGGTAAATGGCTTAATGCGCGAGGTGATTAAAGGGCATTTGACCGAGCATATCGTTCATCAGAGTGATGAAGCCAGACGTGAAGAAGATCTGGACGTAATATTAAAGGTGCTGGATTCTTATATAAAATAGCCGGGAGTTATATCCCGGCTATCTTTTACTTTAGCCGAAAAACATCACCGATACGCAAAGTAAACCGACGACCAACGTAATGAAATTACCTATTGAACGGTAGGGTTTCAATGCCGGTATCAGGTACGTTGACAACGTGGGCATAATAAACAGAATCATCGCAATGAGCGGGCCGCTAATAGCATAAATCATAGAGATGGCATTCGGGTTAATACAGCAAATAATAAACGTAATCCCGGAGACCAGCATGATAGACAGCGCGCGATTGAACGCCCGGCTTTTTTTCACGCCAACCTGCTGTAGGGTGGTTCTTACCATTTCGGTTGCGCCCTCAATGACGCCGAAATAGGTGCCGAGGAAAGATTTCGACATGGCCACGACGGCAACGATAATACCGGAAATAGAGAGCCAGGCCGGCGCATTGGGCATCATCGAGAGCGCGGAAAGGATGGTAACGCCTTCGTTGCGCGCGTCTTCAATGTATGACGGCGGAATGGAGAGCAGGCAGCTAAAGACAAAGAACAGCACGCTCAGGCAGATAATCAGGTAGGCGACCTTCATGATCTTTTTGCATTTATCCATGGCCTGATCGCCAAAATTTTCCCGTCTGTCGATGGCAAACGTCGAAATAATGGGCGTATGGCTAAAAGCAAAAACCATCACCGGAATAGAAATCCATACCTGGTGCAACGTGTGACTATCCAAAGACATCTGCCCGGTCAGTAACGAAGGTTGCCAGCTTCCGGTTAAGTAGAGCGAAAGGAACAAGAAGTAAGCGATAAGTGGAAAGACTAAAAAGCCCATTACGCGAAGAGTGGCATGTCTTCCCATTAAGAAAATCATATTCAGGATAAGTACTACGCCGAAGCTAACTGCCATCCGGATGCGAATATCTATCTGAATATGCTTCGCTAATTGCTCTGTCAGGGAATTGGTAATCGCCACAGCATAAATTAATACCACGACAAAAAACGCAATGAAATAAAGCGTGGTAATAATACTGCCGATTTTCTTGCCGTAATAATGAGTAACGGCGCCAGTAATTCCCTCACCGGCAGAAGTCTTTGAGGAAAGAATAAACTGACACAGCGCCTTATGCGGCCAGTATGTCAGAGGCCAGGCGACCAGCGCGGTAATAAATAGCACGATTGCGCCTGCCGATCCCAACTGGATGGGAAGGAAAAGAGTGCCTGCGCCTACAGCCGTTCCGTATAATGCAAAACTCCAGAGAGTCTCATCTTTTGACCAAATTTTAGACATTATTTGAATTTATCAACTATAAAACACACAAAAAGAAGCGCAATTTACCATAAATAGCGTCAGTTGGGGGCGTTTTAAGCAGATGGATGTCGTGGAGGAGGGGGGCCGGGAGCGTTGCGATCCCGGCAAAAAAGAGCAATATCATGCACTAACGCGCTGTTGGCGGCGGGTCACTATTCGCTGGCGTAAAACATCGTATGCCCAGTTGTACAGCATCGTGTACGGCAAAAAGAACAGGAAGAAACCAATTTCCAGGGTGAATGCTTGTAGCAGGCTGACATTCAGTACCCAGGCGACAATACTCACGCCAATGACAATAAACCCACTTTCAAATCCTAACGCATGGAGTGCGCGCACTTTGGCGGTTCGTCTCACCTGATGCGCAGGCCACAGTCGATCAAACAGAGCGTTATAAATGATATTCCAGATCATGGCCGTCGTTGCCAGCAATATCGTCAGGCCGCCCATCTCCAGCACCGAGCGCTGCATTAGCCAGGCGGTCGTTGGCGCCAGTATCGCAGTCGCAATACCTTCAAAACAGACAGCATGGAAAATACGCTCCGGCAGCGAGCGACGTTGTATGGCGTCATGTTGCATAAACGAAAAAACCTTACTCTTAATCAAGCTAAAGAAATTTCCGCTATTTTATCGTTTAATGTGATACCTAAAAGATAACATCCATCGATAAAGCAGATAGGTTATGCGTTACTCACCTGAAGCGTTAATGGCATTTGTTGAGACCGTCTCTTGCGGCTCGTTTTCTGCGGCGGCGCGCCGCCTGCGTAAAAGCCAGTCCACCATTAGTACCGCCATTGCGCATCTGGAGGCGGATCTGGGATTTTCATTATTTGATCGATCTTCGCGCCAGCCCGTTCTGACCGAAGAAGGAAAACGGGTGCTTAGCTACGTTCAGGCTATTTTATCGGCGAGCGACCGTCTGGATGAGGTGGCGCTGACGTTATCCGGCGAGACGGAGGCAAGACTCACGTTCGTCCTCTCTGATACCCTGCACCCTGACAGTCTGGAAGAGTTAATGGCGCAGTTTGATCGTCAATTCCCGCATACCGAGTTTGAATGCTTGATCGGAGAAAATGATGATGTCATCGACCTGCTGCAAAAAGGGCGCGCCCAGATAGGCCTGATTGAAGCGCGTGATGACTATCCCACAGACATTGGCGCGACGCGTCTGCCTGTTCAAAGCTGGATGGGGGTTTATGTGGCGACCACGCATCCGTTGGCGTCGCAGACGAACCTGCAATGGGAGCAACTGCATACCTGGCGCGAGCTGCGTCTGAATACCTACCTTGACTCTAACGCCAACATTACGCGCGGCCCGGCCTGGTCAGCGCCAAACTATTTATTGCTGTTGAGCATGGCGGTTCAGGGATTTGGCTGGTGCGTATTGCCCTGCGCGCTGGTGGAAGAGTTTGCGGCGGAAAAACCGCTGGCGCAGCTGGATGTTCCTGGCTGGCCGAGGGCGATTGCTATTGATTTGCTGTGGAACAAGAAAACGCCGCCCGGAACGGCGGGGAACTGGCTTCGCTACCATTTGCAGCAGAAATAAGCTGCGTCACCGTCAAATCAGCGTCATTTCCTTTGTGATAAAACTCACTTTTTTTAAACAATCAAGATAACTAATTTTAACAATGCTCTACTATGGCGGTGTCATTTTGCGCTGAGGTGGTAATGAAAGAGGTTGTGATAGTGGGGGCTTTACGGACACCCATCGGCTGTTTTCAGGGAACGCTGGCCCGTCATTCCGCCGTCGAGCTGGGGAGCATGGTCGTAAAAGCGTTAATTGAGCGCACCGGCGTGGACGCTAATGCTATCGATGAGGTCATCCTCGGTCAGGTGCTGACGGCTGGCGCCGGGCAGAATCCGGCGCGTCAGTCAGCCATCAAAGGAGGGCTGCCGACTACCGTTTCCGCCATTACCATTAATGACGTTTGTGGTTCCGGTTTAAAAGCGTTGCACCTGGCGACGCAGGCTATTCAGTGCGGCGAAGCGGACATTGTTATTGCGGGCGGGCAGGAGAATATGAGCCGTGCGCCGCATGTCCTCAATGACAGCCGTAGCGGCGCGTTGCCTGATGCCGACAATCTGGTGGATAGTCTGGTACATGATGGCTTATGGGATGCCTTCAACGATTATCACATTGGCGTGACGGCAGAAAACCTGGCGCGGGAATATGGCATCAGCCGCGAGTTACAGGATGCTTATGCGCTCAGTTCGCAGCAAAAAGCCAGGGCCGCGATTGATACCGGGCGTTTTAAAGATGAGATTGTCCCCATCGTCACGCAACGTAATGGGCAGACCGCAATTGTCGATACGGATGAACAACCGCGGGCCGACGCCAGTGCGGAGGGGTTAGCCCTGCTGCATCCGGCGTTTGATAGTTTAGGTTCGGTGACGGCGGGTAATGCCTCCTCAATCAACGATGGCGCCGCCGCGGTGATGATGATGAGCGAGACGAAAGCCCGGGCGCTGGGGCTGCCGGTGCTGGCGCGCATCCGCGCGTTTGCCAGCGTCGGCGTCGATCCTGCGCTAATGGGGATTGCGCCGGTATATGCTACCCGGCGCTGTCTGGAGCGTGCCGGCTGGCAACTGACGGAGGTCGACCTTATCGAAGCCAACGAAGCGTTTGCCGCCCAGGCGTTGTCGGTAGGAAAAATGCTGGAATGGGATGAGCGACGGGTAAACGTTAATGGCGGCGCGATTGCGCTGGGGCATCCTATTGGCGCTTCCGGCTGTCGAATTCTGGTTTCACTGGTGCACGAAATGGTTAAACGCGACGCGCGAAAAGGCCTGGCGACGCTGTGTATCGGTGGCGGCCAGGGCGTTGCTTTAACCATTGAACGCGACTGATCCTGCGCCAGCCATCCTTTTCCTGCTTCAGTATTCCGTTATAAAAAGCCCTCTATCACGAGGGCAAAGCCAGTGACAGAACCCCCTTTTTCGTTATAGCGCAGAACGTCTTGCCGCGTCGGGCATTGCAGACGCATACCGCTTTTAATTCAATTCGCACATCAGACCCCGTTCCAAAACAAGCCCCAATTTTTATCTGAGTAACCGCATACAGCATCTGGCGCACATGTCTGAAAATCAGACAAGTGCGTAAGTTTTAGCGCCGTTCGTGATCGCTACAGCAGTTTTAAAAATAACCAACCATATAAATGAAACGTTGTTTTATTTATTATTGAAAACCTTCATCCAGGCGACTATGATGCCGTTAAATAAATCAAAACAGTGTTTTGATTTTATGCCATTGCGATCGATTTATCATTGGAGGGAAAAGTGGACGTAAGGCAAAGCATCCATAGCGAGCACGCTAAAACGCTGGACACCCAGGCGCTGCGACGCGAGTTTTTAATAGAAAATATTTTTGTCGCTGATGAATATACGATGGTCTACAGCCATATCGACCGTATTATTGTCGGCGGCATTATGCCCGTCAGCCATTCTGTTGAAATCGGCGGAGAGGTGGGTAAACAGCTTGGCGTTTCCCGGTTACTGGACCGCCGCGAGCTGGGCGTCATTAATATTGGCGGCGCGGGCGCCATTATCGTTGACGGGCAGCGCCATGATATTGGTCATCGTGATGCTCTGTATATTGGTAAAGGGGCGAAAGAGCTGGTCTTCGTCAGCAATGAGGCGAGCAGACCGGCGAAGTTTTATTACAACTGCGCGCCAGCGCATACCGCTTATCCGACGAAAAAAGTGTCGCCTGCCGACGTTGCGCCCGTCACCTTAGGCGATAACCTCACCAGTAACCGTCGCACCATCAATAAATACTTCGTACCGGATGTACTGGAAACCTGTCAGCTCAGTATGGGACTCACCGAACTGGCGCCCGGCAATCTATGGAACACCATGCCATGCCATACCCATGAGCGCCGTATGGAAGTGTACCTCTATTTCAATATGGAAGAGGACAGTTGCGTTTTCCATATGATGGGGCAGCCTCAGGAAACCCGTCATATTGTGATGCGTAATGAACAGGCGGTTATTTCCCCAAGCTGGTCAATACATTCTGGCGTTGGCACCAAAGCCTATACGTTTATTTGGGGCATGGTGGGAGAAAATCAGGTCTTCGATGACATGGATCACGTTGCGGTACAAGATCTGCGCTAGTCGCGACTGGTGATAACGCCTGTGCGTGACAGGCATGACAAAAATAAGGATTAACAATGATTTTGAATGCATTTTCTCTTGAAGGTAAAGTCGCGGTTGTGACGGGGTGCGATACCGGATTGGGGCAGGGGATGGCGTTAGGGCTGGCGGAAGCGGGCTGTGACATTGTCGGTATTAACATTGTTGAACCGACGGACACTATTGCGCGCGTCACCGCTCTGGGACGTCGTTTTTTAAGCCTGACAGCCGATCTGCGCCAAATCGATGGTATTCCGGCATTACTGGAACGGGCGGTGGCGGAATACGGTCATATTGATATTCTGGTGAATAACGCGGGTTTGATCCGTCGTGAAGATGCGATTGATTTCACGGAAAAAGACTGGGATGACGTCATGAACCTGAACATCAAGAGCGTGTTCTTTATGTCTCAGGCGGCGGCAAAACATTTTATTGCCCAGGGCAACGGCGGCAAAATTATTAATATCGCGTCTATGCTTTCCTTCCAGGGCGGCATTCGCGTTCCGTCTTATACCGCGTCGAAAAGCGGCGTAATGGGAATAACGCGTCTGATGGCGAACGAGTGGGCGAAACACAATATCAATGTAAACGCCATCGCGCCGGGCTATATGTCCACGAATAATACCCAGCAATTGCGCGCTGATGCACAACGTAGCGCCGAAATTCTCGACCGTATTCCGGCTGGACGTTGGGGGCTACCGGGCGATTTAATGGGGCCGGTAGTCTTCCTGGCATCCAGCGCCGCTGATTATGTTAACGGCTATACCATAGCGGTAGATGGCGGTTGGCTGGCGCGTTAATCCGCTACTGACAAATGCGTTTCTGGGAAAATCGACGCTTTGGCCGAAAAAACTGATAAAGCCCTGTCCTCGTACAGGGTTTTTTTATGATCTCATTAGCATAGTCCATATTGTGGGTTTAACTTAATCCATATATTGTTAAATAATAGCTATGATCAATGCTTTAACTTATTGAAATATTGGTGGTTTGAAAAAATACCCGGCAACGGCGTTAAATTTAAAAAGTGTAATATCCATCACATATCGCTATAGCGTAGCCATTTAATCCATATTTATGCCGTTTCCAGCCTGACACTTGAGGAAGAGTATCCCGTACTTTCAGGCTATGTCTTACTCTGTTGTGGCAGGAAAATATGGTCTCTATTAATCATGACTCTGCTTTAACGCCGCGTTCGCTTCGCGACACACGACGTATGAATATGTTTGTTTCGGTTTCTGCAGCGGTAGCGGGACTGTTATTTGGTCTGGATATCGGCGTTATCGCCGGGGCGCTGCCTTTTATTACCGACCATTTCGTACTGACCAGCCGGCTGCAGGAATGGGTCGTCAGCAGCATGATGCTTGGCGCGGCAATTGGCGCATTATTTAACGGCTGGCTTTCATTCCGGCTGGGGCGTAAGTATAGCCTGATGGCTGGCGCGATTTTGTTCGTGCTCGGCTCGCTGGGGTCGGCGTTTGCTTCCAGCGTGGAAGTATTGATTGGCGCCCGCGTGATACTGGGCGTAGCAGTAGGGATTGCCTCCTATACCGCGCCGCTTTATCTCTCTGAAATGGCAAGTGAAAATGTTCGCGGCAAAATGATCAGTATGTATCAACTGATGGTGACGTTAGGCATTGTGCTGGCTTTTTTATCCGATACGGCATTCAGCTACAGCGGCAACTGGCGCGCGATGTTGGGCGTGCTGGCGCTGCCTGCGGTGTTGCTCATTATTCTCGTGGTATTCCTGCCGAATAGTCCGCGTTGGCTGGCGCAAAAAGGTCGCCATATTGAAGCGGAAGAGGTGCTGCGTATGCTGCGCGATACCTCGGAAAAAGCCCGTGATGAACTGAATGAAATTCGGGAAAGCCTCAAACTCAAGCAGGGCGGGTGGGCATTATTTAAAGCTAACCGCAATGTTCGCCGCGCCGTGTTCCTCGGTATGTTGCTACAGGCAATGCAGCAGTTCACCGGCATGAACATCATTATGTACTATGCGCCGCGCATTTTTAAAATGGCCGGCTTTACCACCACGGAACAGCAAATGATCGCCACGCTGGTGGTCGGGCTGACCTTTATGTTCGCGACGTTTATCGCCGTCTTTACGGTCGATAAGGCCGGGCGTAAACCGGCGTTAAAAATCGGTTTCAGCGTAATGGCGTTAGGGACATTGGTGTTGGGCTACTGCCTGATGCAGTTTGATAACGGTACGGCATCAAGCGGCCTCTCCTGGCTTTCCGTTGGGATGACGATGATGTGTATCGCCGGTTACGCGATGAGCGCCGCTCCGGTGGTGTGGATACTGTGTTCGGAAATCCAGCCGCTGAAATGCCGTGATTTTGGCATTACCTGTTCAACCACGACAAACTGGGTATCGAACATGATCATCGGCGCGACATTCCTGACACTGTTGGACAGCATTGGCGCGGCAGGTACATTCTGGCTCTACACCGCGCTGAATATCGCTTTTATCGGTATCACTTTCTGGCTGATTCCGGAAACCAAAAATGTCACCCTGGAGCATATCGAACGCAAGCTAATGGCGGGCGAGAAGCTAAGAAATATTGGCGTGTAATCCCCCCTCCCATGCCGGATGACGCCTGTTATCCGGCATGATGAAAAATAGACTGGAAACGGATGTGTAAGTTTGCTTCACTGCCATAATGCTTTACAAAAAGGAGAGCGCAGTGAAAACGATCGGACTGTTGGGTGGTATGAGCTGGGAATCGACTATCCCTTATTACCGTTTAATCAATGAAGGCATTAAACAGCAGCTGGGAGGCCTGCACTCGGCGAGCTTATTGCTGCATAGCGTAGATTTCCACGATATTGAAGTATGTCAACGCCGCGGCGAGTGGGATAAAGCGGGCGATATCCTGGCGCAGGCCGCGCAGGGGTTACAGCAGGCGGGCGCAGAAGGCATTGTGCTGTGTACCAACACTATGCATAAAATCGCGCACATTATTGAATCTCGTTGTTCTCTGCCTTTCCTACACATCGCGGATGCTACCGGGCGAGCCATCGCCCGTCAGGGGTTGCATCGCGTGGCGCTATTAGGGACCCGCTATACGATGGAGCAGGATTTTTATCGCGGGCGGCTGGAACAGCAATTTGCGATTGAGACCATCGTGCCGGAGGCGGACGATCGGGCGCGTATCAATCAGGTCATTTTTGACGAGCTCTGCCAGGGGACATTCACTGACGCGTCGCGCCACTATTATTTACAGGTTATCGAGCAACTGGCTGCGCAAGGCGCGCAGGGCGTTATTTTTGGCTGCACTGAAATAGGTTTGCTTGTTCCCCAGACGCAAAGCGCGCTACCGGTTTTTGATACCACGGCAATTCATGCCGCAGATGCCGTGAGCTTTATGCTTTCGTCATCGGCCCCAGAATAACCTCCAGCGGTTCGACCAGGCGCGAAAGATGCGTTTGTAAATGCTTACTGAAGGCGTCAACCAGCGCGGAGGCGGGGCGGTGTAGCGGGCGAATCAGGCTGACGGTAAAGGGCACGTCAATGCTGAAGCGGCGAACGGTGACGCCGCTGGCGGCATAGTCCAGCGCGGTCAGCGGGTTAACGATCGAAACGCCCGCCCCGGCGCGCACCATCGCGCAGACGGAGGCCGCGCTATGCGTTTCCACCACCATTCTGCGCTTCACCTGATGTTCGGCAAATAACGTATCCAACAACTGTCGATAGCTGTCCAGGCGGGAGAGGCTGATAAAGTTTTCCCCCTGAAAATCGTCTGGCGTCAGTACCGTTTTGGCGGCAAGCGGATGGTCGCAGGGCAGTACGCACACTTCATTTAGCGTTAGTAACTCGGTACGGGTTGTTCCTGCCGGGGCATGAAGCGTCTCCGTCAGTCCTAAATCGTGGCGCTGAGCGGAGAGCCACTCTTCCAGCAACGGCGACTCCTGCGGCACAATATTCAGGCTGACATCCGGATAACGCGCCAGAAAAGGCGGTAGTAGCGGCGGCAAAAAGGATTGTGAAAAGACCGGCAGGCAGGCGATAGAGAGTTCACCCTGACGGAACTCGCGCAGACTTTCCGCCGCGCTGACGATGCGATCCAACCCATACCAGGAGCGTTGTACCTCTTCGAACAGGCGTAGCCCTTGCACTGTCGGATGTAAGCGCCCGCGTGTGCGCTCAAACAGCGTTAATCCCAGCACTTTCTCAAAACGCGCCAGCTCGCGACTGACGGTAGGCTGCGAGGTATGCAGCAGCCGCGCCGCTTCGGTGAGATTTCCGGCGGTCATTACGGCATGAAAAATTTCAATGTGACGTAAATTAACGGCAGCCATACGTTTCCCTGAATCATTTATCCCATATCATTTTTGCATAGACTGACAATAAAACGATATTTTTTATTCTTTCTAAGGTATGGCGTAATCGTTAAAAAGCCTGTTCCGGAGTTTGTTATGTCATTGCCGCATTATCACGCTGAAACTGACCTTAACGCTGAAAATTTGCTCAGATTGCCTGCTGAATTCGGCTGTCCGGTCTGGGTCTATGACGCGCACATTATTCGCCGTCAGATAGCCGCCCTGCAGCAGTTTGACGTCGTGCGTTTTGCGCAAAAAGCCTGTTCGAACATTCATATCCTGCGCTTAATGCGCGCGCAGGGTGTCAAGGTGGATTCTGTTTCATTGGGGGAGATCGAACGTGCGCTGGCGGCGGGCTACGATCCGCAAACGTGCCCTGATGATATCGTTTTTACCGCCGATGTGATTGACGCCGCCACGCTGGCGCGCGTCAGTGAACTGCATATTCCGGTCAATGCCGGCTCGGTAGATATGCTGACGCAGCTTGGTCAGGTTTCGCCTGGGCATCGCGTCTGGTTGCGCGTGAATCCTGGCTTTGGTCACGGCCACAGCCAGAAAACCAACACCGGGGGCGAAAACAGCAAACACGGCATCTGGCATAGCGATCTTCCGGCGGCGCTGGCGATAATGCAGAAATACCGACTGAAACTTGTCGGTATCCATATGCACATTGGTTCCGGCGTCGATTATGGCCATCTGGAGCAGGTTTGCGGCGCGATGGTACGCCAGGTGCTGGAATGTGGTCAGGATGTGGAGGCGATTTCGGCAGGCGGCGGACTCTCGATACCTTATCGTGAGGGAGAAGAGCCCGTTGATACGCGCCATTACTATGGCCTGTGGAACGCAGCGCGCGAGCAAATCGCCCGCCATCTGGGACATGCGGTCAAACTTGAGATCGAACCCGGACGTTTTCTGGTGGCGCAATCGGGCGTGCTGGTAACGCAGGTGCGTAGCGTAAAACAGATGGGAAGCCGCCATTTCGTGCTGGTAGATGCGGGTTTTAACGATCTGATGCGCCCGGCGATGTACGGTAGCTATCACCGTATTTCGGCGCTGGCGGCGGATGGTCGCGCGCTTGAAAATGGCCCGTGGGTCGAGACGGTGGTCGCCGGGCCGCTATGCGAATCAGGCGATGTTTTTACGCAGCAGGAAGGGGGAATGGTTGAAACACGCGCCTTACCTGCGGTCATCCCCGGCGATTACCTCGTATTGCACGATACCGGCGCGTACGGCGCGTCTATGTCATCGAATTACAACAGCCGCCCGCTCCTGCCGGAAGTACTGTTTGACAATGGACAGGCGCGGCTGATCCGCCGTCGTCAGACCATTGAAGAGCTGTTAGCGCTGGAGATGCTCTGAAGCGCATCATTAGGCCGGACGTTGAAAAAACGGGCCCGCGGCGACGGACTCGCGCAGAATCAGCGTGCCGGTAAAGGGCGGGATCGGGGCGACCGGCTCGCTGTTCGCCAGACGAACGGCCTGATCGATCGCGGTGGCTATCATATCCTCGATGGGTAAATAGACTGTTGAAAGCCCCGGTTCAAGCCAGGTTGCGCCCGGCGCATCGTCAAAACCAAACAGCGACACATCCTGCGGGATGCGTAATCCGGCCTGGCGCAGCGCTTTTGCCGCGCCCAGCGCCGTGTCATCATTACAGGCGAATAGCGCGCTAAACGTGACGCCTTCCTCCAGTAATTCCCGGCAGGCGTCATAGCCGCGCGTCAGCGTGTAATCGCCGTATTTCACTTTTGCCGGTTGCCAGGGGATGCCATATTTTTCCAGCGCCTTGCGATAACCCGCTACGCGTGATGTGCCGGTGGGAGTATGAACAGGCAGCGTAATACAGGCGATATCGCGATGGCCCTGCGTAATCAGATATTCCACCGCCTGGAATGCCGCCGTCTCCTGCTCGAAGAAAATAGCGCGATCGCGGGCCTGAGTGACGTTGCGATTAATAATCACCAGCGGCATTTCCGTGGCGTCAATCAACGACAAAATCGCCGGCTCATCCATATAGCGAGTGTAAAGAATAATAGCGTCGCACTGTCTGTCGGCCAACATTTGTACGGCTTTCTGCTCTCGTTCCGGCGTATCGTGACCATCGGTGACGATCAACTGCTTGTTATGCAACTCCGCCTGGCGCGACGCCCGGCGCAACAAACTGCCGAAATAGAAGCCGTCAAACGTAGAGACGACCAGACCGATGCTGTTGCTGGTGCGATTTGCCAGCGAGCGTGCCAGCAGGTTGGGGCGATAGCCCAGAGCCTGCATCGCCGTAAACACTTTCTGGCGCGTGCTTTCTTTTACCTGCCCCGTCCCATTCAGCACTCGTGAGACGGTGGCCTTTGATACGCCCGCATGGCGGGAAACATCCAGCATTGTCGCCATCATGCTACCCTGATTAATCGGTTGTCGACAGGTGCCCGGTATCCGTCGGCGTGGACACCGAATGTCGGCGTACCAGTGTCGGACTAAATACATGAGTTACTTCTGGCGTAGGGCATTTCCCTGCCAGCGCTAAGGCCAGCTCCGCCGCCTGTGTCGCCATGGTGACGATCGGATACCGAATGGTGGTCAGTCGGGGACGCACATAGCGTGAGACCAGTACATCATCAAAACCGATGAGCGATACTTCGCCCGGCACCCCCACGCCATTATCATTTAATACTCCCATCGCGCCGGCCGCCATCGAGTCGTTATAGCAGGCCACCGCGGTAAAATTTCTGCCGCGACCTAATAACTCAGTCATCGCCTGCTCGCCGCCGCTTTCATCCGGTTCGCCGAACGTCACCAGCCGATCGTTAGCCGGAATATGGCTTTCCGCCAGCGCATCGTAATAGCCCCTCAGGCGATCTTCGGCATCAGAGATGGTGTGGTTGGAACAGATATACCCAATACGCGTATGACCTTGCTGGATCAGATGTCGGGTCGCCAGCCATGCCCCGTAACGGTCATCCAGCGCGACACAGCGGTGTTCTAACCCCGGTAAAATGCGGTTAATCAGCACCATGCCGGGGATTTGCTTCATTAATGAGGCCAGGTCCGCATCCGGAATCATTTTGGCGTGTACCACTAACGCTGCGCAACGATGACGAATCAACTGTTCAATAGCCTGACGCTCTTTTTGTTCGTTATGATACCCGTTGCCAATCAGTAAAAAATTGCCGGTGTGATACGCCACCTGTTCAACGGCTTTCACCATCGCGCCGAAAAAAGGATCGGAAACGTCGCCGACCACCAGACCGAGGGTTTCCGTTGCCTGCTGTGCCAGCGCGCGCGCGTTGGCGTTAGGGTGATAGCTCAGGGACTCCATTGCGCTGGTCACCGCCAGCCGGGACGCTTCGCTGGCTTTTGGCGAATCGTTAATAACGCGAGAAACGGTGGCGACTGAAACACCGGCCAGTCGGGCTACATCTTTTATGGTCGCCATGATAATACCTATAGTGGGTAAACGCTTACATTACGCCAGTTTTACGGAAAATGAACCTCTGTTCAAGCCTCTTGCCCCGCCGTGTCGGGCAAATGTGACCTGCACGGGAGAAATGCGTCTGTAAAGTGACAATACAAATCTTTCGTTACAGTTTGCGAAGCGCTGTTGCGATTGTCTGCTGGCAGGCCAGCGAGTCAGGTTGATAGAGTGGTGATCCCAGAGGTATTGATAGGTGGAATCAACGTCATTGTTGATCACACGAATTACACCAACCTGCGTAGAGATGCGCAGGTTTTTTTTTGTTTCGCCTGAACCTGTAACAGTAACGGATAATTTACACAACTCGTTGCATTTCCGTTTATTCCTTTGCGTTTTCGGACTGGCGATGCAGACGCGCGAAGCCCACAATCAAGATCCCAGAGGTATTGATTGGTGAGATTATTCGGTACGCTCTTCGTACCTGTCTCTTGCACCAACCTGCGCGGATGCGCAGGTTTTTTTTCGAACCTATTTTGCTATCGCTCCTGTTACGCAACTCGTGTAATCTGCCACAATTCATGTTTTAGCGAATTGTCGGCCAAAGGGAGTTGAAATGCTGTTTGGATTTTTCCGTAACCTGTTTCGCGTGCTTTATCGTGTGCGCGTCACTGGCGATGTCCGGGTGCTACAGGGGAACCGGGTCTTAATTACCCCCAATCACGTTTCATTTATCGATGGTATGCTACTGGCGCTGTTTTTGCCGGTACGGCCTGTCTTTGCGGTATATACCTCCATCAGCCAGCAATGGTATATGCGCTGGTTAACGCCGCTGATCGATTTTGTGCCGCTCGATCCCACTAAACCCATGTCCATTAAACACCTGGTGCGTCTGGTGGAACAGGGGCGTCCAGTGGTGATTTTCCCGGAAGGGCGGATTTCCGTGACCGGCTCGCTGATGAAAATTTATGACGGAGCAGGTTTTGTGGCGGCAAAATCGGGCGCAACCGTCATTCCGCTCCGCATTGACGGCGCGGAGCTTACCCCTTTCAGTCGCCTGAAAGGTCTGGTTAAACGGCGTTTGTTCCCCCGTATTCAGCTTCATATTTTACCGCCGACGCAAATACCGATGCCGGAAGCGCCGCGCGCGCGCGACAGGCGTAAAATAGCGGGTGAGATGCTGCACCAGATCATGATGGAAGCGCGTATGGCGGTGCGCCCGCGCGAGACGTTATACGAATCGTTGCTGGCGGCGCAATATCGTTACGGCGCGGGTAAAAACTGTATTGAGGACATTAACTTTACGCCGGATACGTATCGTAAGTTACTGACCAAGACGCTCTTTGTTGGCCGGATTCTGGAAAAGTACAGCGTTGAGGGCGAGAAAATCGGTTTAATGCTGCCGAATGCCGCCATCAGCGCGGCGGTGATTTTCGGCGCGGTTTCTCGTCGCCGCATTCCGGCCATGATGAACTACACGGCGGGGGTAAAAGGGCTGACCAGCGCGATTACCGCGGCGGAAATTAAAACGATTTTTACCTCCCGCCAGTTCCTCGATAAAGGTAAATTGTGGCACCTGCCGGAGCAGCTAACGCAGGTTCGCTGGGTTTACCTGGAAGATTTAAAAGCGGACGTCACACTCGCCGACAAGCTGTGGATTTTTGCCCACCTCCTGGCGCCGCGACTGGCGCAGGTAAAACAGCAGCCGGAAGACGAGGCGATTATTCTTTTTACCTCCGGCTCGGAAGGGCACCCGAAAGGGGTGGTGCACAGCCATAAAAGCATTCTGGCGAACGTCGAGCAGATAAAAACGATTGCGGATTTCACCGCCAATGACCGTTTTATGTCGGCGCTGCCGCTCTTTCACTCGTTCGGTTTGACGGTGGGCCTGTTTACGCCGTTGTTGACCGGCGCGGAAGTGTTTCTTTATCCAAGTCCGCTGCACTACCGCATTGTGCCGGAACTGGTCTATGACCGTAACTGTACCGTGCTGTTTGGTACGTCAACCTTCCTCGGCAACTATGCGCGCTTTGCCAATCCGTATGATTTTTATCGCCTGCGCTATGTGGTGGCCGGTGCGGAAAAACTTCAGGAGAGCACCAAACAACTGTGGCAGGATAAATTCGGTCTGCGCATTCTTGAGGGCTACGGGGTAACGGAATGCGCGCCAGTAGTCTCGATTAACGTGCCGATGGCGGCTAAGCCTGGCACTGTTGGCCGCATTCTGCCTGGCATGGACGCTCGTCTGCTGGCGGTGCCCGGTATTGAAAACGGCGGTCGGCTACAGCTGAAAGGGCCGAATATCATGAATGGCTATCTGCGCGTGGAAAAACCGGGCGTGCTGGAGGTGCCGTCGGCGGAAAACGCCAGAGGCGAAACCGAGCGCGGGTGGTACGACACGGGCGATATTGTACGCTTCGATGAAAATGGTTTTGTGCAGATTCAGGGGCGCGCGAAACGCTTTGCGAAAATTGCTGGCGAAATGGTCTCGCTGGAGATGGTCGAACAACTGGCGCTTGGCGTTTCGGCGGACAAAATGCACGCTACCGCCATTAAAAGCGATGCCAGCAAAGGTGAAGCGCTGGTACTGTTTACGACTGACAGCGAACTCACCCGAGAAAAGTTACAGCACTATGCCCGTGAACACGGTATTCCGGAACTTGCCGTCCCGCGTGATATCCGTTATCTGAAACAGCTTCCCTTGCTTGGCAGCGGGAAACCCGATTTTGTGACGCTGAAAAGTTGGGTGGATGCGCCGGAACAACATCATGAGTGAGTCAGTACGTACTAACACCTCCATCTGGTCGAAAGGGATGCTGTCGGTGATTGTCGCGCAGTTTCTCTCGGCTTTTGGCGATAATGCGCTGCTGTTTGCGACGCTGGCACTGCTGAAAGCTCAGTTTTATCCGGACTGGAGCCAACCTGTTTTGCAAATGGTGTTTGTGGGCGCTTACATTCTTTTTGCGCCGTTTGTCGGCCAGATAGCGGACAGCTTTGCCAAAGGCCGGGTGATGATGGTCGCCAATGGTCTTAAACTGGCGGGAGCGGCAGGTATCTGCCTCGGCGTGAATCCTTTTGTCGGTTATACGTTGGTCGGGATTGGCGCGGCGGCTTATTCTCCGGCGAAATACGGTATTCTGGGCGAACTGACGACGGGCGATAAGTTGGTGAAAGCCAATGGTCTGATGGAAGCCTCTACGATCGCGGCGATTTTGCTCGGTTCCGTTGCGGGCGGCGTATTGGCCGACTGGCATGTCATCGCTGCGCTGGTTGCCTGCGCGTTGGCCTACGCTGGCGCAGTGGCGGCGAACCTGTTTATCCCGAAGCTTGTGGCGGCGCGTCCAGGACAATCCTGGCGGTTGTCGGCGATGACGCGTAGCTTCTTCAGCGCTTGCGTTGTCCTTTGGCGTAACGGTGAAACGCGGTTTTCGCTGGTGGGGACCGGGCTATTCTGGGGCGCAGGCGTGACGCTGCGTTTTCTGCTGGTGCTGTGGGTGCCGGTGGCGCTGGGTATTACGGATAACGCCACGCCGACTTACCTGAACGCCATGGTGGCGGTAGGCATTGTGGTCGGCGCGGGCGCGGCGGCAAAACTGGTGACGCTGGAGACCGTATCGCGCTGTATGCCCGCCGGGATTTTGATTGGCGTTGTGGTTGCGATCTTCTCATTACAGCACGCATTGCTGCCTGCTTATGCCTTGTTGCTGTTGATAGGTATGCTGGGCGGCTTTTTTGTGGTGCCGCTCAACGCCTTGCTCCAGGAGCGCGGTAAGAAGAGCGTTGGCGCCGGGAATGCCATTGCCGTACAAAATCTGGGCGAGAATAGCGCCATGCTATTAATGCTGGGACTGTACTCGCTGGCAGTGCTGGTTGGCGTTCCGGCAGTGGCGATAGGTATCGGCTTTGGCGTGCTGTTCGCGCTGGCGATCGCGGCGCTGTGGATCTGGCAGCGCCGGCAGGCATCATACTGAGTGAATATGCCGGGCGGCGAGTGCGCGTTATCCGGCTTACATTGTCTCTGTAAGCCCGGAAGCGTAGCGCCACCGGGCACTGACCATCACGGCGCCGGATAAGTATAAACCTGATGCGCCGCCTCAATCTCCGCCAGAACCTCTTCGCTTAACGTCAGATGCAGACTTTCTACATTCGTCTTGAGCTGAGCCATCGTGGTTGCGCCCAGTAACGTACTGGCGACAAACGGCTGGCGGCGAACAAAGGCCAGCGCCATCTGCGCCGGATCAAGATTGTGACGCTTCGCGATATCGACGTAGGCGGCAACGGCTTTTTGCGCCTGTTCGCCGCTGTAACGTGTGAAGCGGCTGAACAAGGTATTTCGCGCGCCTGCGGGTTTGGCCCCGTTCAGGTATTTACCGGTTAATGTGCCAAACGCCAGACAGGAATAGGCGAGCAATTCAACACCTTCATACTGGCTGACTTCCGCCAGTCCGACCTCGTAGCTGCGGTTTAACAGGCTATAGGGGTTCTGGATCGTGACAATACGCGGCAGGTCATGTTTTTCCGCCAGATGCAGATAGCGCATAACGCCAAACGCTGTCTCATTTGAAACGCCAATATAACGAATCTTACCCGCTCGCTGAAACTCACTTAGCGCGTCTAACGTCTCCAGCAGACTTACTACTGGCGTGGAGTCCGTCCAGTTATAGCCGAGTTTACCGAAGCAGTTAGTGGGGCGCTGCGGCCAGTGCACCTGATACAAATCCAGATAGTCGGTCTGCAATCGGGTCAAACTGTCGTGTAGCGCTTCGCGAATATTTTTACGATCCAGCGCCTGATGAGGCCGGATGCCTTGATCATTATTACGTGCCGGTCCGCTAACTTTGCTGGCGATGATCAGTTTTTCACGGTTGCCGCGTTTGGCGAGCCAGTTACCGATATAGGACTCCGTCAGCCCTTGTGTTTCCGGGCGCGGCGGTACCGGATACATCTCGGCGGCGTCGATAAGGTTAATGCCATTTGCGATGGCATAGTCGAGCTGTGCGTGAGCGTCGGCTTCGCTGTTTTGTTCACCAAATGTCATTGTGCCCAGCCCTAGCGTACTTACTTCGAGCGAGCTGTGGGGTATACGGTGATAGTGCATAGCCGTTTCCTTTTTATTATGAAGTCAGAAATTCCCGACAAAGGACAATAAAAATGGCAGAGGGAAGGCAAAAGGGAAAGTAAAATTGCAGGCTGCGCGGCGTAATTGTTACCGGGCGTGGTCGCCACGCACCGTTACGGGACGCAGCCTGAAGGCTTGCAGAACGCTGACCTCGATCACAGGCCACCGCTTAACGTTCGATGATTTGAGACACTTCGTCACGGTTGATTTGCATCTCGTTTCCCTGTGCATCGGTATAGCTGACCAGACCGGTATCATCGTCAACTTGCGGTTTTCCATCGGTCAGGATCATACGACCATCTTTCGTCGCCATTACATAATCGCTGCTGCATCCGGATACCGCAAAAGCCAACCCTACTGCGGAAATTACAACTGCCCACTTTTTCATCCGTTTGTCCTCACGTAGCCTGCATCTGATAATAGTCTGTTAATCATATGTCTGATAATAGTCTAGTAATAACGCGCAGCTCTGCATGTCGGAAGCAGCAAAATCTTAATCTGTGAGAAGAAAGGAAATAAAGTGAGTATTCGCTCCCCCGGCGGGGGAGCGAGACAGGATTACAGCGGATTCTTTTTATTACGCAACAGGTTCAGGCTCTCTACTGCGATAGAGAAGAACATGGCGAAATAGATATACCCTTTCGGAACGTGAACGTCGAAACTTTCCAGAATCAGGGTAAAGCCAACCAGGATCAGAAAGGAGAGCGCCAGCATTTTTACCGACGGATGACGATCGACAAACTCGCCGATGGGCCGTGCCGCAAACATCATGACACCCACGGCAATAACGACTGCCGCCATCATAATAAACAGATGATCGGAGAGGCCAACCGCTGTGATAACTGAATCAAGGCTGAAAATAATATCCAGCAGCATAATCTGTACTATTGCGCCCAGGAAAGAAGAAACCCGGGTTTTTAACCCTTCTTCTTCGCCTTCGATGGACTCATGGATCTCCTTGCTGGCTTTCCAGATTAAAAATAACCCGCCCAGTAACAGAATGAGATCGCGGGCGGAAATCGCTTCGCCGAAAAGCTCAAACAGCGGATTAGTCAGACGAGTGACCCAGGCGATTGACGCCAGCAGCGCCAGGCGCATGACCATCGCCGCCGCCAACCCAAGCCGCCGTGCGTGGTTCCGTTGCGCCGTAGGAAGTTTTGCTACCACCAGAGAAAGAAAAATAATGTTGTCGATCCCAAGTACAATCTCCAGCAGCGTCAGCGTACCGAGCGCCAGCCAGGCATTAGGATCGGTTATCCATGCAAATAACATCGAACAAAGTCCTGCCAAAAAAAGAAGCGGTAATTATAGGCCCGTCGAGTGACGGGCGAAAGCCCAGGCTGAATTTGCGCAACCAGGAACGGTGTAAAATAGCGGCGACAATACGCTTACGTTTATCGAGCGTCGGTCCGACGCGTAGCCATAGCGGAGGCGCATTTGCGTGTAATGGACGTTACGGATTCTGCAATAAAAAATGGCGAGCCAGCAGCGCCTGCGTAAAATTTTTTTTCAGATAAAATCCACGCGGTAGCGTCAAAATAGGTTCCCCGCGCGCACCGATAGCCTCGGTGAGCGCCCTGGCATTGGCGGCTTTGGGCCGCAGTTGTAAGACTTCGCCATGACGGGCGGTAATGCGTTCCACCTGGCCCAGCACTATCATGTCCATCAGCTCTTCCCAGTCGAGGCGTAGCTGCCTGTCCTCTTCTTCACTCGGACTCCAGAGTAGCGGCGAACCTACGCGGCGTTCGGCTAACGGTATGCTGCGATCGCCTTCGACCGGCACCCATAGCACGCGCTTCAATTTATGCCGTACGTGACTTGTCTCCCAGGTCACGCCGCTGTTACCGGTTAACGGCGCCACGCAAACAAAGGTTGTTTCCAGAGGGCGACCCAGACTATCCACCGGGATGGTTTTCAGTTCTACGCCTAACGCGGCGAAATCCTGCTCCGGCTTGCTCCCGGCGCTGGCGCCGAGCCAGATCTCCAGCAAGACGCCGATCCAGCCTTTGTCTCGCTTCAAATCTTTAGGCGTGGTAATGCCGGCCATCGCCGCCAGCTCGCCTAACGTATAGCCGGAAAGCTGCCGCGCCTGGGCTAACAGCAATGCTTCCGAAGCAGGCGGAGTCAGTAGCGGACAAAGAGCGGACATGACAATTACCTTAGGTCAAAAAGTGAGCAGTGATTTTATACCGTATGGGCAGAGTTTATCTTTTTCTGTGTCTTATATTCAATAGACTGATTTTTATTGCCTTTTTTGTGTTGTTTCTTCGTGTTGCGCAACGCTGAAGCGGGTTTTCCAATTCTGGTCACTGACAATAAACAGGATCTTACACTATGTTATCCACAGAAAGTTGGGATAACTGTGTAAAACCACCACTACTGTTTCCATTTACAGCCTTGACGTGCGACGAAAATCGAAAATTCAGACAAATAGTGCGTAAGTTATTGGCACAATCTGTGGATAAAACCGACGCTGGTTGATCTTTCATCAGCATAAGGATCTTAGATGTGATACTGGTCACGCTTTATGAAGGTGGCATGTAAGATTTGTCTATAACACAATGAATATAAGGCACTATTTTTACTGTTTTCCGCATGAGGAATTCAGACTGTTCTGGGTTTTCCCGTGGTAATTCCATACTTCTTCACAACTATATCCACAGAAAAGGTGAATAAAATGGCGCAAGGGCGTCATCATCTGTTTATAACTCGGCTATTTACTGTGAGTTATTCAATTGTTATTAGGCTGTGTCACTATTACAGAGTGGTTTACCGCCTCACTGGAGTATGAAACAATCGTTCATATATAAGGTTTATGTTGAGGTAGTCCGGTGATTGATGACGATGGCTACCGCCCAAATGTAGGTATCGTAATTTGTAATCGTCAGGGGCAGGTGATGTGGGCCCGGCGATTTGGTCAGCACTCCTGGCAGTTCCCGCAGGGCGGGATAAATCCAGGGGAGTCGGCAGAACAGGCGATGTACCGGGAACTGTTTGAAGAAGTTGGGTTAAGCCGTAAAGATGTACGGATCCTTGCTTCTACTCGCAACTGGTTGCGTTACAAGTTACCAAAACGTTTGGTGCGTTGGGACACAAAGCCGGTATGTATCGGCCAGAAACAAAAGTGGTTTCTTTTGCAGTTAATGAGCGCCGACGCCGAAATCAATATGCAAACCAGCAGTACGCCGGAGTTTGACGGCTGGCGCTGGGTAAGTTACTGGTATCCGGTTCGACAAGTGGTGTCATTTAAACGCGATGTCTACCGCAGGGTAATGAAAGAGTTTGCAAGTGTTGTCATGGCGCTTCAGGATAATCCCCCTAAGCTACAAAGCGCGCCTGCTTATCGACGTAAAAGAGGTTAAGCCACGCAAATTATGCTCACTCGCCTGCGCGAAATAGTCGAAAAAGTGGCCAGTGCGCCGCGTCTGAACGAGGCGCTGAATATTCTGGTCACGGATATCTGTCTTGCGATGGATACAGAGGTTTGCTCGGTTTACCTGGCCGATCATGACCGACGCTGTTATTACCTGATGGCGACGCGGGGGTTGAAAAAACCGCGTGGTCGAACCGTTGCGCTTGCGTTTGATGAGGGGATCGTCGGTCTGGTGGGCAGACTGGCGGAACCCATTAACCTTGCCGATGCGCAAAAACATCCCAGCTTTAAATACATTCCTTCGGTAAAAGAGGAGCGTTTTCGCGCGTTTCTCGGCGTGCCGATCATTCAGCGTCGCCAACTTCTCGGCGTGCTGGTCGTACAGCAGCGCGAATTGCGCCAGTACGATGAAAGCGAAGAGTCTTTCCTCGTCACGCTCGCTACGCAGATGGCGGCTATCCTGTCACAGTCGCAGGTCACAGCGCTGTTCGGGCAATACCGGCAGACGCGAATCCGCGCGCTTCCTGCGGCGCCGGGCGTGGCTATCGCAACGGGCTGGCAAGACGCGACCATGCCGCTGATGGAACAGGTTTACGAAGCGTCTACGCTGGATACCTCTCTTGAACGCGAACGACTGACCGGCGCGCTGGAAGAGGCGGCGAACGAATTCCGACGATACAGCAAACGCTTTGCCGCCGGCGCGCAAAAAGAGACGGCGGCCATTTTTGATCTGTACTCACACCTGCTTTCAGACGCCAGACTGCGTCGCGAACTCTTCGCCGAGGTCGACAAAGGCGCTGTTGCGGAGTGGGCCGTTAAAAAAATCATCGAAAAATTTGCCGAGCAATTTGCGGCGCTAACCGATAACTACCTCAAAGAACGTGCGGGAGACTTACGCACGCTGGGGCAGCGGCTGTTATTCCACCTTGATGATTCAGTTCAGGGGCCAAACGCCTGGCCGGAACGTTTTATTCTGGTCGCGGATGAGCTGTCGGCGACCACCCTGGCGGAGCTGCCGCAGGACAGGCTGGCGGGCGTTGTGGTGCGCGACGGCGCGGCAAACTCGCATGCGGCGATTATGGTGCGCGCGCTCGGTATCCCGACCGTCATGGGCGCTGATATCCAACCTTCGGTGCTACATCGCCGTACGTTGGTGGTGGATGGCTATCGCGGTGAATTACTGGTCGATCCTGAACCCGTGCTTATTCAGGAATATCAGCGGCTCATTAGTGAAGAGATAGAACTCAGTCGTCTGGCGGAGGACGACGTCAATCTTCCCGCCCAACTGAAAAGCGGCGAGCGAGTCAAAGTGATGCTGAATGCCGGGCTCAGCCCCGAGCATGAGGAAAAGTTAGGCAGTCGGATCGACGGTATCGGCCTGTACCGTACTGAAATTCCCTTTATGCTGCAAAGCGGGTTTCCCTCGGAAGAAGAGCAGGTGGCGCAGTATCAAGGGATGCTGCAAATGTTTAACGATAAACCGGTGACGCTGCGGACCCTGGATGTGGGAGCGGATAAGCAACTGCCCTATATGCCGATCAGCGAGGAGAACCCGTGTCTGGGCTGGCGCGGGATCCGCATTACGCTGGATCAGCCGGAGATCTTTTTGATCCAGGTCCGCGCGATGCTGCGCGCCAATGCGGCGACTGGCAACCTCAGCATTTTGCTGCCGATGGTCACCAGTATTGATGAAGTCGATGAAGCGCGGCGTCTGATCGAACGCGCCGGGCGCGAGGTCGAGGAGATGATCGGCTATGCGATCCCGAAACCGCGTATCGGCATTATGCTGGAAGTGCCGTCAATGGTATTTATGCTGCCGCATCTGGCGAACCGGATCGACTTTATCTCGGTCGGCACCAACGATTTAACGCAATATATCCTGGCGGTAGATCGCAACAATACCCGCGTGGCCAGTATTTACGACAGTCTGCATCCGGCTATGCTGCGCGCACTGTCCATGATTGCGCAGGAAGCCGAAAAAAATGGCCTCGATCTTCGCTTGTGCGGCGAGATGGCGGGCGATCCGATGTGCGTGGCGATTCTTATCGGTCTGGGATATCGCCATCTTTCGATGAATGGCCGTTCGGTAGCGCGTGTGAAATATCTGCTGCGGCATATCGATTTTGAAGACGCGCAAACCCTTGCCAGACGCAGCCTTGAGGCGCAGATGGCGACCGAAGTGCGTCATCAGGTTGCGGCGTTTATGGAGCGCCGCGGGATGGGGGGATTGATTCGCGGAGGGTTGTAACGACTGGAGCGGGAAAAGAGAGTGACTGTGGATTCACGGCGCAGACAACACGCCTGCAAGATGAAAGACAATGCGTATACATATCTTTTAACGGTAATCGGCATCTCGCTTTTAACCCTTGTGCTATTATTCGCACCTTTGGAGCGTCTGCAACGCGCAGGCGCGCTTATCAATCGCTATCTCTTCAGCGAAATAACAAGAAATTGTGGTGACAGATGACCAGTAGCTATCTGCATTTTCCGGACTTTGATCCGGTCATTTTCTCAATTGGGCCCGTCGCGCTTCACTGGTATGGCTTGATGTATCTGGTGGGGTTCGTTTTCGCGATGTGGTTGGCGGTGCGTCGTGCTAACCGTCCGGGAAGCGGTTGGACCAAAAACGAAGTTGAAAATTTACTCTATGCAGGTTTCCTGGGGGTCTTCCTGGGGGGGCGTATTGGCTATGTCCTGTTTTATAACTTCCCTCTGTTTCTGGATAACCCGCTCTATTTATTCCGCGTCTGGGACGGCGGCATGTCCTTCCACGGCGGGCTTATCGGTGTGATACTGGTGATGATTATCTTCGCCAGGCGCACGAAGCGCTCGTTCTTTCAGGTGTCTGATTTTATTGCGCCGTTAATTCCGTTCGGCCTGGGCGCCGGGCGTCTGGGCAACTTTATCAACGGTGAATTGTGGGGGCGCGTCGATCCTGACTTCCGGTTTGCCATGCTCTTTCCTGGCTCACGCGCGGAAGATATTGCGCTGCTGCCGTCACATCCGCAATGGCAGCCTATTTTTGATACCTACGGCGTATTGCCGCGCCACCCTTCCCAGTTGTATGAACTGGCATTAGAAGGCGTGGTGCTGTTTATCATCCTTAATCTCTTTATTCGCAAACCGCGTCCGATGGGCGCAGTCTCCGGATTATTCCTGATTGGCTATGGCGCGTTTCGTATCATTGTTGAATTCTTCCGCCAGCCGGACGCGCAATTTACCGGCGCGTGGGTACAGTACATCAGCATGGGGCAGATTCTCTCTATCCCGATGATTATCGCTGGCGCGATCATGATGGTTTGGGCATATCGCCGCCGCCCGCAGCAACACGTTTCCTGAGGAACCATGAAACAGTATTTAGAACTGATGCAAAAAGTGCTGGATGAAGGCACACAGAAAAACGACCGTACCGGCACCGGCACGCTTTCCATTTTTGGCCATCAGATGCGTTTTAACCTGCAGGAAGGCTTTCCTCTGGTGACGACGAAACGCTGCCATTTACGTTCAATTATTCACGAACTGCTATGGTTTTTGCAGGGCGATACCAACATCGCTTACCTGCACGAAAATAATGTCACCATCTGGGACGAATGGGCCGATGAGAACGGCGATTTAGGCCCGGTTTATGGTAAGCAGTGGCGTGCATGGCCAACACCGGATGGCCGCCATATCGATCAGATCGCCACGGTCTTAAGCCAGCTTAAAAACGACCCGGACTCTCGTCGTATTATCGTTTCTGCGTGGAACGTCGGCGAGCTGGATAAGATGGCGCTGGCGCCGTGTCACGCCTTTTTCCAGTTTTATGTCGCAGATGGAAAACTCTCCTGTCAGCTTTATCAGCGCTCCTGCGATGTGTTCCTCGGTCTGCCGTTCAACATTGCCAGCTACGCGTTACTGGTGCATATGATGGCGCAACAGTGCGACCTGGACGTCGGCGATTTTGTCTGGACCGGCGGCGACACGCACCTGTACAGCAACCATATGGAGCAGACGCACCTGCAATTAAGCCGTGAACCGCGCGCGCTGCCGAAATTGGTCATTAAGCGTAAACCCGATTCGCTTTTTGACTACCGGTTCGATGATTTCGAAATTGAAGGCTATGATCCGCACCCCGGTATTAAAGCGCCGGTCGCTATCTAAGCGCTGACGATCCTGCCATAACCGACGTCATCGCGCGTCGGTTTTTTTTACCCTTCATCTCAATCTTCGGCGCGGATTCCTGAAATTTTGCAACGCGCTGCAAGACATGAACTTTTTCTCGTAACGCGCCGAACAATCTGTATTTGGCGCTCGTTATTTTTTCCCCGCCCGCCATACTGCCGACATGAAAAAACAACAGGGCTATACGCTCATTGAAACGGTGGTCGCGATGTCGCTCATTATCATTCTCAGCGCCACAGGACTTTATGGCTGGCAACGCTGGCAGCAGCAACAGCGCCTGTGGCAAACCGCATGTCAGGTGCGGGATTACCTGCTGCAACTTCGTGAGGATGCTCACTGGCATAACCGCGATCACATTCTTCGCGTGGTCAGCGAAGGCGGTTCATGGTGCTTTGTCAGCTCTGTTGCTACGCAAACATCGTGTACGCCATCTTCCCCCTTTGTGTTTACGCCCGACTGGCGTGATGTCGTCCTTGCCGATATCACGCCGTCGTTAGCCTTCTTTGGCCTGCGCAATACGGCATGGGCAGGGCACATCGTACTGAAAAACGCTGCCGGAGAGTGGCGTCTGGTCGTCTCCTCCTGGGGGCGAATCAGGCTATGCGAGCGTAACGAGGCCGCCACGTGTCAATAACCACGCGGGGGTTCTCGCTACTGGAAGTTGTGCTGGCGATGGCGATCGGTTCCATTTTACTGCTTGGGTCCGCACGATTTTTACCGGCGCTACAGCGTGAGATCTGGCACAACACGCGACAGTTATCGTTGGAAGATGAAATCTGGCAGCGAACCTATACCGTAGCGAAGCATCTTCAACGTGCGGGTTATTGTCATGGCCACTGTATCGGCGAAGGGCTACATCTTGCCGAACAGGGGCAATGCGTCATCGTTCAGTGGGACGGGAATAATAACGGGGTCTGGGATACCATACCGGCGAAAGAGGCCGACCAGACCGGGTTCCGTATGAAGGATAACGTTCTGGAGACATTACGCGGAGCAACATCTTGCCAGGGTAAGGGATGGGAAAAAATGACCGATCCCAATACGGTACTCATCACGGCGTTTACCGTTGAGCGCCGGGATATAACGGGATTCTCGCCAGTGCTCATGCTGCATCTGCGTGGCGCCAGCAAAGCCGAGCCTCAGACGGTTATTGACGCGCAATACAGCGTAACGGGATTTAATCTGTGAATCGGGAACGTGGCGCTTCTTCGCTAATACTGGCGCTTTTAATACTGATTCTGGGTAGTCTGCTACTGCAAGGCGTAAATCAGCAGCAGGCCAGCTATGCCGCCCGCGTGACGACGCAGAGCATGGCGATACAACGCCAGGCGCTCGTACAGTCGGCGCTGGAATGGGGGCGGGGGCAGCTATGGTCAGGCGTAACCGAAATGGAATGTCGGCGCTATTCCCCTTCAGGAGCGAGGGTCTGTTTGCGGAGATTATCGGGGGATGAGGTGGTGATGGCGGCGCAAGATGACGGCATGACGTTATGGCGTTTGGGCAACGTCATTCAGGGAAGCATTGTCTTTTCTCCCCACGGCTGGAGCGATTTTTGTCCATTAAAAGAGGTGGCGTTATGTCGCATCCCCTGAATTTACAACGCGGGTTTAGCCTCCCGGAAGTTTTAGTGGCGATGGTTCTAATGGTAATGATCGTCACCGCGCTGTCAGGCTATCAGCGGGTATTAATGCACAGTTTTGCATTACGACACCAGTATCTTCAGATCTGGCGGCAGGCGTGGCAGCAAACGGCGCTGTATCCATTTTCGCCTGCTGAAGGCTGGAAGGCCAACCGGATGCAGACAACGCAATCGGGATGTGTCAGCATCAGCGTCACGATGGTTTCACCCTCTGGCAGGCAGGGGCAGATGACGCGCTTGCATTGTCCAAATCGTTAATCGTCAGGAGTAATTATGTTAAGGGTCTACCACTCCAATCGTCTGGATGTGCTGGAAGCGTTGATGGAATTCATCGTCGAACGCGAGCGGCTGGATGATCCCTTTGAACCAGAAATGATTCTGGTACAAAGCACGGGTATGGCGCAGTGGCTGCAGATGACCCTTTCACAAAAGTTTAGTATTGCGGCGAATATCGCTTTTCCGTTACCGGCGAGTTTTATCTGGGAGATGTTTGTCCGCGTGTTGCCGGATATCCCCAAAGAAAGCGCTTTCAGCAAACAAAGCATGAGCTGGAAACTGATGACCTTGCTGCCGCAGTTGCTGGATAAGGATGAGTTTGTACTGCTGCGCCATTATCTGACCGACGACACCGATAAACGCAAACTCTTTCAGCTTTCCGCGCGCGCCGCCGACCTGTTCGATCAGTATCTGGTTTATCGGCCTGACTGGCTTACGCAGTGGGAAGCGGGAAAAACCGTGGAAGGTCTGGGGGAGGCGCAAAACTGGCAGGCGCCGCTGTGGAAAGCATTGGTGGAATATACCGCCGCGCTGGGGCAGCCGCGCTGGCATCGCGCCAATCTCTACCAACGCTTTATTCAAACGCTGGAAAGCGCGACCGCCTGCCCGCCAGGGTTGCCGTCCCGCGTTTTTATTTGCGGCATTTCCGCGTTACCGCCGGTGTATCTCAGCGCATTGCAGGCGCTGGGTAAACATATTGAAATCCATCTCCTTTTTACTAATCCGTGTCGGTATTACTGGGGGGATATTAAAGACCCAGCCTGGCTGGCAAAACTCATGGCTCGCCAGCGTCGTCACACTTTTGAAGACCGTCATTTACCGCTGTTCCGTGAAAATCAGAAGCCGGAAGCCTTATTTAACAGCGACGGTGAACAGGATATCGGTAATCCGCTACTGGCCTCATGGGGAAAACTGGGGCGGGATTATATCTACCTGCTATCTGAACTGGAAAACAGCCAGGAGCTGGATGCGTTTGTTGATATTACGCCAGATAATCTTTTGCATCGGATTCAGGCGGATATCCTTGAACTGGAAAGCCATGCGGTGGCGGGCGTAAATCTTGAGGAGTATTCGCGCAGCGACAATAAGCGTCTGCTCGATCCCGAGGATAACAGCCTCTCTTTTCACGTTTGTCACAGCCCGCAGCGCGAGGTGGAAATACTGCACGATCGCCTGCTGGCGATGCTGGAAGCCGATCCGACGCTAACGCCGCGCGACATTATCGTTATGGTGGCTGATATTGACAGCTATAGCCCGTTTATCCAGGCGGTATTTGGTAGCGCGCCAACGGAGCGCTATCTGCCTTATGCCATTTCCGATCGGCGGGCGCGTCAGTCACATCCGGTGTTACAGGCATTTATCAGCCTACTTTCGTTACCGGACAGCCGCTTTGTCTCCGAGGATGTTCTGGCGTTGTTAGACGTACCGGTATTGGCTGCCCGCTTTACGATCAACGAAGAAGGGTTGCGTTATTTGCGCTTGTGGGTCAATGAGTCAGGCATTCGCTGGGGAATTGACGATGACAACGTACGCGAGCTGGAACTTCCTGCCACGGGGCAGCATACGTGGCAATTTGGCCTGACGCGTATGCTGCTGGGGTATGCGATGGAAAGCGCCCAGGGCGAGTGGCAGTCGGTTCTGCCTTATGACGAATCCAGCGGTCTGATTGCTGAGCTGGTCGGGCATCTGGCTTCGCTGCTGATGCAGCTTAATATCTGGCGGCGCGGTCTGGCGCAGGAGCGACCGCTGGAAGAGTGGTTGCCCGTTTGTCGCGATATGCTCAATGATTTCTTCCTGCCCGATGCGGACACGGAAGCGGCAATGACATTGATTGAACAGCAGTGGCAGGCCATTATCGCCGAAGGCGTCGCGGCGGAATATGGCGACGCGGTACCGATTTCGCTACTGCGGGATGAACTGGCGCAGCGTCTGGATCAGGAACGTATTAGCCAGCGCTTCCTGGCGGGCCCCATCAATATTTGTACGCTGATGCCGATGCGTTCCATTCCGTTCAGAGTCGTTTGCCTGCTGGGAATGAACGACGGCGTATACCCGCGCCAGCTTGCGCCGTTGGGCTTTGACCTGATGAGCCAAAAACCCATGCGCGGGGATCGTAGCCGTCGCGACGATGACCGCTACCTGTTTCTGGAAGCGTTAATCTCGGCGCAGCAGACGCTGTATATCAGCTACATCGGTCGCTCCATCCAGGATAATAGCGAACGCTTTCCCTCTGTACTGGTGCAAGAATTGGTGGATTACATCGGGCAAAGCCACTATTTGCCGGGCGACGAAACGCTGACCTGTGATGAGAGCGAAGCACGAGTCAAAGCGCATATTACGCGTCTGCATACCCGTATGCCTTTTGATGCGCAAAATTACCAACCCGGCGAACAGCAAAGTTATGCCAGAGAGTGGTTGCCTGCGGCGAGTCAGTCGGGAAAAGCGCATTCTGACTTTGTGCAGCCGCTTCCTTTTACGATGCCGGAAACATTGACTCTGGAAAGTCTGCAGCGTTTTTGGGCCCATCCGGTACGCGCATTTTTTCAGATGCGGCTTCAGGTTAATTTCCGCTCGGAGGAGAGTGAGATTCCTGATGCGGAACCGTTTGAATTAGAGGGATTGACGCGATATCAACTTAACCAACAGTTGCTCAATACGCTGGTTGAAGAGGACGACGCCGAACGCTTGTTCCGCCGTTTCCGGGCTGCGGGAGAGTTGCCTTACGGCGCGTTTGGCGAAATATTCTGGGATGCGCAATGTCAGGAGATGCAGCAACTGGCAAGCCGGGTCATCGCCTGTCGTAAGCCGAGCCAAAGCCTGGAAGTGGATCTGCTTTGCAATGGCGTTCAGCTAACCGGCTGGCTACCGCAGGTACAGGAGGATGGATTATTGCGCTGGCGTCCCGCTTTAATCAGCGTTGCGCAAGGTGTGCAACTTTGGCTGGAACACCTTGTCTATTGTGCCAGCGGCGGGAGTGGCGAAAGTCGCCTGTTTTTGCGCAAAGAGGGAGAGTGGCGATTTCCGCCACTTGATAAAGCGCAGGCAATGGCTTACCTGGCGCAACTGATTGAAGGCTACCGGGAAGGCATGTCTTCTCCGCTATTGGTACTGCCGGAAAGCGGCGGCGCATGGATAAAAGCCTGTTATGACGCTGAAAATGATGTCATGTTAGACGACAATGATACCTTACAGAAGGCCAGGACAAAGTTTTTACAGGCTTATGAAGGCAACATGATGGTGAGCGGCGAAGGCGAAGATATCTGGTATCAACGTCTTTGGCGTCAGCTGGAATCGGAAACGTTGCAGGCTATCATTGCGCAGTCCCGGCATTACCTGTTACCGCTGTTTCGTTTTAATCAGTCTCGTTGATTGTATGAAAATCGCACAATTAAAAGGCTTCGACTATGATGCGCTCTTCGTCACGGACTGATTACTGATAAAAAGATGCTGCCTGGTTCAGCACAATAATATCCCGTTCTGCTCAGGTCGATGGTTTATGTGACCATACAGATGAGTGGGAATGAAAGTTAATGATGAGGTCCGTGAATGCCCCGCAGCACCTGGTTCAAAGCGTTATTGTTATTGGTCGCCTTCTGGGGGCCTGCAGTTCAGGCGGATATCGGTTGGCAACCGCTGCAAGAAACTATCCGTAAAAGCGATAAAGATACCCGGCAGTATCAGGCGATACGTCTTGATAATGACATGGTGGTGTTGCTGGTATCCGATCCGCAGGCTGTAAAGTCTCTTTCAGCGTTAGTGGTGCCCGTTGGATCGCTTGAAGATCCTGAGGCTCATCAGGGGCTTGCTCATTATCTTGAGCATATGTGCCTGATGGGGTCAAAAAAATATCCGCAGGCGGATAGCCTTGCCGAATACCTTAAAAGACATGGCGGTAGCCACAACGCCAGCACCGCGCCTTATCGAACAGCCTTCTACCTGGAGGTTGAAAACGACGCGCTACCAGGCGCCGTAGATCGCCTGGCCGACGCCATTGCCGCGCCATTGCTCGATAAAAAGTATGCCGAACGCGAACGAAACGCGGTGAATGCCGAGCTGACGATGGCGCGCACCCGCGACGGTATGCGTATGGCGCAGGTAAGCGCCGAAACCATTAACCCGGCGCATCCAGGCTCGCACTTTTCTGGCGGCAATCTGGAAACGTTAAGCGATAAGCCGGGAAATCCGGTGCAACAGGCGTTGATCGCTTTTCATGAAAAATACTATTCATCTAATCTGATGAAGGCGGTGATTTACAGTAATAAACCCTTGCCGGAACTGGCGAGTATTGCCGCCGCAACCTATGGTCGCGTGCCGAATAAACAGATTAAAAAACCGGAAATTACCGTACCTGTCATCACCGAGGCGCAGAAGGGCATCATTATTCATTACGTGCCGGCGCTACCGCGTAAAGTGCTGCGCGTGGAGTTTCGTATTGATAACAATAGTGCGCAGTTCCGTAGCAAGACCGATGAACTGGTCTCTTATCTGATTGGCAATCGTAGCCCGGGGACGCTCTCTGACTGGCTGCAAAAACAAGGACTGGTCGAAGGTATTAGCGCGGATTCCGATCCGATTGTTAATGGTAACAGCGGCGTATTTGCCATTTCGGCAACGCTGACTGATAAAGGTTTGGCCAATCGTGATGAAGTCGTCGCAGCTATCTTTAGCTATCTCAATACGTTACGTGAAAAAGGGATAGATAAACGTTACTTTGACGAGCTGGCGCATGTGCTGGATCTCGACTTCCGCTATCCGTCGATTACCCGCGATATGGACTATGTCGAATGGCTGGCGGACACTATGATCCGCGTCCCGGTAGCGCATACGCTGGATGCGGCGAATATCGCCGATCGTTACGATCCTGACGCTATCAAAAATCGCCTGGAGATGATGACGCCGCAGAATGCGCGCATCTGGTACATCAGTCCCCAGGAACCCCATAATAAGATTGCGTATTTTGTGGATGCGCCTTATCAGGTCGATAAGATTAGCGAACAGACGTTTAAAAACTGGCAGCAAAAAGCACAGGGCATTGGGTTGTCGCTGCCGGAGTTAAACCCCTATATTCCTGATGATTTCACGCTTGTTAAGAATGACAAAAACTACGTGCGGCCAGAACTGATTGTCGATAAAGCGGATTTGCGCGTGGTTTATGCGCCGAGTCGTTATTTCGCCAGCGAGCCAAAAGCTGACGTGAGCGTGGTATTGCGTAACCCGCAGGCGATGGACAGCGCCCGCAATCAGGTACTGTTCGCCCTTAATGATTATCTGGCGGGAATGGCGCTCGATCAGCTCAGCAACCAGGCGGCAGTGGGCGGCATTAGCTTTTCTACTAACGCCAACAATGGTCTGATGGTCACTGCGAACGGTTATACCCAGCGTTTGCCGCAGCTTTTCCTGGCGTTGCTGGAAGGATATTTTAGCTACGACGCCACGGAGGAACAGCTGGCGCAGGCGAAATCCTGGTATACGCAGATGATGGATTCTGCGGAGAAGGGAAAAGCCTACGAACAGGCGATTATGCCAGTGCAGATGATTTCGCAGGTGCCTTATTTTTCCCGTGATGAACGTCGCGCTTTGCTGCCGTCCATTACGTTGAAAGAGGTGATGGCCTATCGTAATGCGTTAAAAACGGGCGCTCGTCCGGAATTTCTGGTTATAGGGAATATGAGCGAAGCCCAGGCGACCTCTCTGGCGCAAGATGTTCAAAAACAGCTCGCGGCGAACGGATCGGCGTGGTGTCGTAACAAAGACGTGGTGGTTGAGAAAAAGCAGTCCGTAATATTTGAAAAAGCGGGCAGTAGCACCGACTCCGCGTTAGCAGCGGTCTTTGTTCCGGTCGGCTACGACGAGTACGTCAGCGCTGCCTACAGCGCGATGTTAGGTCAGATTGTTCAACCGTGGTTTTACAATCAGCTACGAACCGAAGAGCAACTGGGATACGCCGTTTTCGCCTTTCCGATGAGCGTTGGCCGTCAGTGGGGAATGGGATTCCTGCTACAGAGCAACGATAAACAGCCCTCTTACCTGTGGCAACGCTATCAGGCATTTTTCCCTGACGCCGAGGCGAAGCTGAGGGCGATGAAGCCAGAAGAGTTCGCCCAAATTCAGCAGGCGATCATTACGCAAATGCGCCAGGCGCCGCAAACGTTGGGCGAAGAAGCATCCCGTTTAAGCAAGGATTTCGATCGGGGTAATATGCGCTTTGACTCGCGTGATAAAATCATCGCTCAGATAAAATTGCTGACGCCACAAAAGCTTGCCGACTTCTTCCACCAGGCGGTGGTGGAACCACAAGGTATGGCAATATTGTCACAGATTGCTGGTAGCCAGAATGGAAAAGCAGAATACGTGCATCCGACAGGCTGGAAAGTGTGGGATAACGTCAGCGCATTGCAGCAAACGTTACCTCTAATGAGCGAAAAGAATGAATGATGTCGCCGAGACTCTTGATCCTCTGCGCTTGCCCCTGACAGGCGAGCGTCTGATTGAAGCATCAGCGGGCACAGGCAAAACGTTTACTATCGCGGCGCTGTATCTGCGGTTATTGCTCGGCTTGGGCGGCAGTGCCGCATTTCCCCGTCCGTTGACCGTTGAAGAACTGCTGGTGGTAACCTTTACGGAGGCCGCCACTGAAGAGCTGCGTGGGCGAATCCGCAGTAATATCCATGAGTTGCGCATCGCCTGTCTGCGGGAAAGCACGGATAATCCGCTGTATGCCCGCTTGCTGGAAGAAATTAGCGACAAAAAGCAGGCCGCGCAGTGGTTATTACTGGCGGAACGACAAATGGACGAGGCCGCGGTCTTTACCATCCACGGTTTTTGCCAGCGTATGCTCAGCCTGAACGCTTTCGAATCCGGTATGTTGTTTGAGCAACAGCTTATTGAAGACGAATCTTTGTTGCGTTATCAGGCCTGCGCCGATTTCTGGCGGCGTCATTGCTATCCGCTGCCGCGCGACATCGCGCAGGTGGTGTTTGACGTGTGGAAGGGACCGAAGGCGCTCTTAAAGGATATCGATCGTTATCTGCAGGGCGAAGCGCCGGTCATTAAAGCGCCGCCATCGCAGGAGGAGACGCTGGCATCGCGTCATGAACAGATCCTGGCGCGCATCAACCAGGTGAAGCAGCAGTGGTGTGAGGTGGTTAGCGAGCTGGACGCGCTGATCGAATCATCCGGCATCGATCGCAGAAAGTTCAACCGCGGCAATCAGGCGAAATGGATCGAAAAGATCACCGCGTGGGCGCAAGAAGAGACGAAAAACTATCAATTACCCGAGGCGTTGGGAAAATTTTCACAGTGTTTTTTAGCTGAGCGCACCAAAGCTGGCGGCGTGACGCCCCAGCACCCATTGTTTGTCGCCATTGATAACCTGTTGGGCGAACCGTTATCGATTAAAGATCTGGTTCTTACCCGAGCGCTCTCAGAGATCCGTGAAACGGTGGCTCAGGAAAAACGCCGGCGCGGCGAGCTGGGGTTTGACGATATGCTCAGCCGTTTAGATACCGCGCTGCGTAGTGAAAGCGGCGAGGCGCTGGCTGCGGCGATTCGTACCCGTTTTCCGGTGGCGATGATCGATGAATTTCAGGATACCGACCCACAACAGTACCGTATTTTTCGCCGTATCTGGCGACATCAACCCGATACGGCGCTATTGCTGATTGGCGATCCTAAACAGGCGATTTATGCGTTTCGTGGCGCGGATATCTTTACCTACATGAAGGCTCGCAGCGAAGTGAGCGCGCACTATACGCTTGACACTAACTGGCGCTCCGCGCCGGGGATGGTGAATAGCGTTAACAAGCTGTTCAGTCAGATGAATGACGCCTTTATGTTCCGCGATATTCCCTTCAGTCCGGTAAAGTTTGCGCCCAGAAACCAGTCGCTGCAATTTAAAGTGAATGACGCGCCTCAACCGGCGATGACCCTGTGGCTAATGGAGGGAGAAAGCTGCGGTTCGGGCGATTATCAAAGTTATATGGCGCAGGTGTGCGCCACGCAAATTCGCGACTGGCTGCGTGCCGGGCAAACGGGCGACGCGCTGCTGACGAACGGCGATTCGTCGCGGCCCGTTCGCGCCTCGGATATTAGCGTGCTGGTGCGCAGCAGGCGGGAAGCCGCGCTGATACGGGATGCGCTGACCTTACTGGCGATCCCCTCCGTCTATCTTTCTAACCGCGACAGCGTATTCGAAACGCTCGAAGCGCAGGAGATGCTGTGGGTGTTGCAGGCGGTGATGGCGCCCGAACGTGAGAATACGCTGCGTAGCGCTCTGGCGACATCAATGATGGGCCTTACCGCGCTGGATATCGAAACGCTTAACAATGATGAAAATGCGTGGGATGCGGTTGTTGAAGAGTTTGATGGCTACCGACAGATTTGGCATAAACGCGGCGTGATGCCTATGCTGCGCGCGCTAATGTCGGCGCGCAATATTGCTGAAAACCTGCTGGCGACGGCGGGAGGTGAACGTCGGCTGACGGATATTCTGCATATTAGCGAACTGTTACAGGAAGCCGGTTCGCAGCTGGAAAGCGAACATGCGCTGGTGCGTTGGCTGGCGCAACATATCCTTGAACCCGATAGCAATGCTTCCAGCCAGCAACTACGTCTGGAAAGCGATAAGCATCTGGTGCAAATCGTCACCATTCATAAATCGAAAGGTCTGGAATACCCGCTGGTCTGGTTACCTTTTATCACCCATTTCCGCGTGCAGGACCAGGCTTTTTATCACGACAGGCACTCCTACGAGGCGGTGCTGGACCTTAGTCACGCCGAAGAGAGCATAGCACTGGCGGAAGCCGAACGCCTGGCGGAAGACCTGCGCCTACTTTATGTCGCGCTGACCCGTGCAGTGTGGCATTGCAGCCTCGGCGTCGCGCCGCTGGTTCGGCGTCGCAGTGATAAGAAAGGCGAGACGGATGTGCACCAAAGCGCGCTTGGGCGACTCCTGCAAAAAGGCGAACCGATGGATGCCGCAGGTCTTCGCGCCTGTATTGAGGCGCTATGCGACGAGGATATCGTGTGTCGAACGCCAGGCAACACGGATAACGACCGCTGGCAAATTGCCGCTGCATCGCACGCGGAACTCAGCGCCAGAACGCTGCAACGCCTGCTTTATGATAGCTGGCGCGTCACCAGTTATTCCGGTTTGCAGCAGCGGGGACATAGCGTGGCGCAAGATCTTATTCCTCGTCTCGACATTGACGCCGCAGGCGTTGGCGAAGCGGCGGAAGCGCCGGCAATGACGCCGCATCACTTTCCTCGCGGGGCATCGCCGGGAACATTTTTGCACAGCCTGTTTGAAGAGCTTGATTTTACTCAACCGATAAACCCCCAATGGGTACAGGAAAAACTGGAGCTGAGTGGTTTTGAAACGCGATGGGAGCCCGTACTTACCCGCTGGCTGGACACCGTGTTGCATGTTCCCCTTAACGAGACGGGCGTTAGTCTGAGCGTGCTGACCGGGCGTGAAAAACAGGTCGAAATGGAGTTTTATCTGCCGATTGCCCAGCCGCTTACCGCCGGAGAGCTGGATGCGTTGATTCGTCGATACGACCCGCTTTCAGCAGGTTGCCCTGCGCTGGATTTCATGCAGGTTCGCGGCATGTTAAAGGGCTTTATCGACCTGGTGTTCCGTTATGAGGGGCGCTATTACTTGCTCGACTATAAATCTAACTGGCTGGGCGAGGATAGCGCCGCTTATACCCAGACGGCGATGGCTGCGGCGATGCAGGCGCATCGCTATGATTTGCAGTACCAGCTTTATACGCTGGCATTGCACCGTTACCTTCGTCATCGAATGGCGAATTACGACTATGAACGCCATTTCGGCGGCGTCATCTATCTCTTTTTACGCGGGGTGGATAGCGAACGTCCGCAGCAGGGTATTTTTACCACTCGTCCTGCGGCGGCGTTAATTAACCAACTGGATGATATGTTTGCAGGTGAAATGAGTGAGGAGGCGCAATGACAATCCAGGAGCGGTTGCTGGAGGCCGTTGAACAAAAACTCTTACGGCCCATTGATGCCCAGTTTGCTTTAACCGTCGCCGGTAACGACGATCCCGCCGTGACGCTGGCGGCAGCGCTGCTTAGTCATGACGCAGGTGAAGGTCACGTGTGTCTGCCGTTGTCGCGTTTAACGTTAACGGAGGAGGCGCATCCCTTACTGGTCGCCTGGATAAGCGAAACGGCTACGCCAATTGACTGGAAAAAGCGGTTACTGGCGTCTGCGGCGGTTAGCTGCGGCGATAGCCCCGCGCCGTTAATTCTGTGCGGCGATCGCCTCTACCTGAATCGCATGTGGTGCAACGAGCGTACGGTTGCGCGCTTTTTTAACGAGGTTAACCAGGCCATCGCCGTAGATGAAGATCAGTTATCCCGTATTCTGGACGCGCTATTCCCTCCGACAGACGAGGTGAACTGGCAAAAGGTGGCCGCCGCCGTAGCGCTAACTCGCCGTATCTCCGTGATTTCAGGCGGTCCCGGCACCGGTAAAACCACCACCGTCGCGAAGCTGCTGGCGGCATTAATTCAAATGGCGGATGGCGAACGTTGCCGTATCCGGCTGGCGGCGCCGACCGGGAAAGCGGCCGCACGCCTGACGGAGTCGCTCGGCGCGGCGTTGCGTCAGCTTCCTCTTACCGATGCGCAGAAAAAGCGTATACCGGAGGACGCCAGTACGCTGCACCGACTGCTAGGCGCACAGCCCGGCAGCCAGCGATTACGCCATCATGCGGGCAACCCGCTGCATCTGGACGTGCTGGTGGTCGATGAAGCATCAATGATTGATTTGCCGATGATGTCACGTTTGATTGACGCTCTGCCGCCGCACGGGCGGGTCATTTTTCTTGGCGATCGCGATCAGTTGGCATCCGTTGAGGCGGGCGCTGTGTTGGGCGATATTTGCGCCTATGTCAACGCAGGGTTTACGGCGGAACGCGCCCGACAGCTAAGTCGACTAACAGGGAGCGCCATTCCGGCGGGGGCCGGAACGCAAGCCGCATCTTTACGCGATAGCCTCTGTTTGTTGCAAAAGAGCTACCGTTTCGGCAGCGATTCTGGCATCGGCAAGCTGGCGGCGGCGATTAACTGCGGCGACAGGTCGGCAATCCAGGCTGTTTTTCAGCAGGGGTTTAGCGATATAGAGAAGCGTACATTGCAAAGTAGCGACGATTATGCCGGGATGCTGGATGAAGCGCTGGCGGGCTATGGGCGCTACCTGCGGTTGCTGCATGAGAAAGCGTCGCCGGAGGCAATCCTTCAGGCTTTCAATGAGTATCAACTGCTTTGCGCGCTGCGTGAAGGCCCATTTGGCGTGAGGGGACTGAATGACCGCATTGAGCAGGCGATGGTGCAGCAACGAAAAATTCAGCGGCACCCGCACTCTCGCTGGTATGAAGGGCGTCCGGTAATGATTGCGCGCAACGATAGCGCGTTGGGGCTATTTAACGGCGATATTGGTATTGCGCTCGATCGCGGGCAGGGGTTACGCGTCTGGTTTGTGATGCCGGACGGCACGATCAAGTCCGTTCAGCCCAGCCGTCTGCCGGAACATGATACAACCTGGGCGATGACGGTACATAAATCACAGGGGTCTGAATTTGATCACGCCGCGCTGATTTTACCCAGCCAGCGTTCGCCGGTCGTGACGCGGGAGCTGGTGTATACCGCTGTTACGCGGGCGCGGCGGCGGTTATCGCTGTATGCCGATGAACGGATCCTGGCAGGCGCGATTGTGACGCGTACGGAACGGCGCAGCGGGTTAGCCACCTTATTTGATGAAGTCAGTCGTACCGGATAAGACGAGTTCTCGCCGGATGGCGACGCGTAGCGTCTTATCCGGCCTCCAAATGATGCTTTCGAGCGTAGGCCTGATAAGCGCAGCGCCATCAGGCCCACCTTGTTATCCTAAATCCGCCATCAGCACCTTTGAACGTCGCTGATAGTTATACATTTTTTTCTTGCTCTCAGGCAGTAACTCAATATCGACAGGCGTGAAACCGCGCTCCTGGAACCAGTGAATACTGCGCGTCGTCAGCACAAACAATTTACGCAGCCCCATTTGCCGCGCCTGGGCGGCAACCCGCTCCAGAAGCACTTCTCCACGCGATGAGCTGCGGTAATCCGGATGTACCGCTACGCAGGCCATTTCGCCTATTTTCTCTTCCACAAAAGGATACAGCGCCGCGCAGGCGATAGTCATATTATCGCGCTGAATAATGGTAAATTTATCGATCTCCATCTCCAGTTGTTCACGGGAACGGCGTACCAGAATGCCCTGCTGTTCCAGTGGGCGGATAAGCTCCAGAATACCGCCAATATCGTTGATGGTGGCGCGGCGGATCTGCTCGGCGCTCTCCATGACGATCTGCGTACCGATACCGTCACGCGAGAACAGTTCCTGTAATAGCGAGCCATCTTCCTGATAGCTGATCAGATGGCAACGACGAACGCCGCTACGACAGGCTTTTACCGCGCCGCGCAAAAAACGTACGGTTCCGGAGTTGTAGTCGCCCTGCGCTTCCAACTCTTCCACCCGCGCCTGTGCTTCATTCGGGAAGAGTTCAGAAATGATGCCGCCCTCGCTATTGGTAACGCCCTGAGAAGAACAGAAACCGATCATTTTTTCCGCTTTCAGTTTAACGGCGAGTTGAGTGGCAATCTCTTCTGAGGTCAGATTAAAACTTTCGCCGGTCACTGAGACGGCGACCGGCCCCATCAGAACGATCGCGCCGTTATCCAACTGGCGGTTGATCGCATCTTCATCAATGCGCCGGATACGGCCGCTATGACAGTAGTCCACGCCATCATCAACGCCCAGCGGCTGCGCAATGGTGAAATTGCCACTGACGACATTAATGTGCGCGCCCTGCAACGGCGTATTGTTCAGACTCATCGACAGACGGGCGGTAATATCAAGCTGGAGTAAACCGGCGGCCTGTTTCACCAGCTCCAGTGCTTTGGCGTCCGTCACCCGCGTGTTTTTGTGGTAAATCGGTTCATGATGATGCGCGGCCAGATTGGCGTCGATTTGCGGTCGCGCGCCATACACCACGACAAGGCGAATACCGAGGCTATGCAGTAGCCCGATATCGCTAACGATGCTGGAAAAATTGTCATGCTCAATGGCTTCGCCGCCGAGCATAATGACAAAGGTTTTTCCGCGATGGGTGTTGATATAGGGAACTGAATGGCGAAACCCTTCTACCAGTTCGGTTTTACGTTCCTTTATCATTGCGCGCCCCACTAGTGAATTATTATTCGAAATTAGTGTATTTTTATTCTGTTTTTGCCCTCTGTGCAAGCGTAAATTTTATGCGGTCCGATCGCTTTTCTTAGTAATGCCGTGAATATAAAAAGAATGTTTACCCTTTTATAGATGACAGATTATGCGTCATTCGCTAAAGTTTCCGGTCAATTTGGATGAACTTTGTATGATCTCTATTTAGTTTTTGCTCGGGAGAAGCATGTCGGGAGCCAATTCAGCAATCAGCCGTCGCCGTTTACTACAAGGCGCGGGCGCCATGTGGCTATTAAGCGTGAGCCAGGTCGGGCTGGCTGCCGTAAGCCAGGTCGTTGCGGTGCGTATCTGGCCTGCGTCCAGCTATACCCGCGTCACGGTAGAGTCGAATCGTCTGCTGAAATATAAACAATTTGCCTTAAGTAACCCGGACCGCGTGGTAGTAGATATTGAGGATGTGAATCTGAACTCGGTGCTTAAAGGCATTGGCGCGCAGATTCGCAGCGACGATCCGTATATCAAATCCGCAAGGGTAGGGCAGTTTGATCCTAAGACTGTGCGTATGGTCTTTGAGCTAAAACAAAACGTGAAGCCGCAGCTATTTGCGCTGGCGCCTGTGGCAGGCTTTAAAGAACGTCTGGTGATGGATCTTTATCCTGCCAATGCGCAGGATATGCAGGATCCGCTGCTGGCGCTGCTGGAAGACTACAATAAAGGCGATTTGGATAAACAGGTGCCGCCTTCGCAAAGCGGGCCGCAGCCCGGTAAAGCGGGGCGCGACCGCCCCATTGTTATTATGCTTGATCCGGGACACGGCGGCGAAGACCCCGGCGCGATAGGCAAATACAAAACGCGTGAAAAAGACGTGGTGCTCCAGATAGCCCGCCGCCTGCGCGCGTTGATCGAAAAAGAAGGCAACATGAAGGTCTATATGACGCGCAATGAAGACATCTTCATTCCGTTAAAAGTCCGGGTGGCGAAAGCGCAGAAACAGCGCGCCGACCTGTTTGTCTCTATTCATGCGGATGCCTTCACCAGCCGGCAGCCTAGCGGTTCATCCGTATTCGCACTATCGACCAAAGGCGCCACCAGTACCGCGGCGAAATATCTGGCGCAAACGCAGAACGCCTCGGACTTAATTGGCGGCGTGAGCAAAAGCGGTGACCGTTATGTCGACCATACGATGTTCGATATGGTGCAATCGCTGACCATTGCCGATAGTTTGAAATTCGGTAAAGCGGTGTTGAAGCAGCTTGGTAAAATTAATGACCTGCATAAAAACAAGGTCGAGCAGGCGGGGTTTGCGGTGTTAAAGGCGCCCGATATTCCGTCTATTCTGGTCGAGACGGCGTTTATCAGTAACATTGAAGAAGAACGCAAGCTCAAGACTGCGACGTTCCAGCAACAGGTCGCAGAGTCGATTCTGGCGGGCATTAAAGCGTATTTTGCCGATGGGGCGACGCTGGCGAGAAGAAGTTAACCTGAGATGACGGCGAGTTTATTGCGCGGGTAAGTAGGATGCTGCCCGCACTGTCGTTGCGGACCAGACGACAGATACAAAAAAACACCCGTAAGGGTGTTCATTAAGTTGGTTGCGGGGGCCGGATTTGAACCGACGACCTTCGGGTTATGAGCCCGACGAGCTACCAAGCTGCTCCACCCCGCGTCCGTCTAAACTTGCATTCTCATTGTAATTGGTTGCGGGGGCCGGATTTGAACCGACGACCTTCGGGTTATGAGCCCGACGAGCTACCAGGCTGCTCCACCCCGCGTCCGTGGATGCGCACTATACTCCGCTGAGCTTTTGTTGCAACCCTTTTTTCATATAAATCGCTAATTTCTCATGAATTGCGCAAATACACCGCAGATAGCGCGATTTTTAAACGAATTTACATAATGAGATCGCGATCGCATTTCATTACTCCGGACGGTTTGTTATCTTCACCGGGCACTTTCGATTACGCAGAAGACGAGACACCATGAAAGGACGTTGGGCAAAATATGTGGCGACAGGCGTAATGCTGGCAATGCTGGCTGCCTGTTCATCAAAACCGACCGATCGCGGTCAGCAATATAAGGACGGGAAATTTACCCAGCCCTTCTCCCTGGTAAACCAGCCGGACGCGGTGGGCGCGCCGATTAATGCTGGTGACTTTGCCGAGCAGGTCGACCAGATCCGTTCCGCGTCGCCGCGTTTATACACCAATCAAAGCAACGTCTATAACGCTGTCCAGAACTGGTTACGTTCCGGAGGCGATACGCGCACTATGCGCCAGTTTGGTATCGATGCCTGGCAGATGGAAGGCACCGACAACTACGGTAACGTCCAGTTCACGGGCTACTATACGCCCGTCGTTCAGGCTCGCCATACGCGCCAGGGCGCGTTCCAGTACCCTATCTATAGTATGCCGCCAAAACGCGGACGCTTACCGTCCCGCGCCCAGATCTACGCAGGCGCGCTGAGCGATAAGTACATCCTGGCCTGGAGTAATTCGCTGATGGATAACTTTATTATGGATGTCCAGGGCAGCGGTTATATTGATTTCGGTGATGGTAGTCCGCTGAACTTCTTTAGTTATGCCGGTAAAAACGGCTGGCCTTATCGCAGTATTGGTAAAGTGCTTATCGATCGCGGTGAAGTGAAAAAAGAAGATATGTCGATGCAGGCCATACGCGAATGGGGAGAGAAGCACAGCAAAGCGGAAGTGCGTGAATTACTGGAGCAGAACCCGTCGTTCGTCTTCTTTAAGCCGCAATCTTTTGCGCCGGTCAAAGGCGCCAGCGCCGTACCGCTGATTGGGCGAGCATCCGTCGCCTCCGACCGCAGCATCATTCCGCCTGGCACGACCTTGTTGGCGGAAGTACCGTTGCTGGATAACAACGGTAAATTTAGCGGTCAGTATGAGCTACGTTTGATGGTCGCGCTGGATGTCGGCGGAGCGATTAAAGGCCAGCACTTTGATATTTACCAGGGAATTGGCCCGGATGCCGGGCATCGTGCCGGATGGTATAATCACTATGGTCGCGTATGGGTGTTAAAAAGCGCGCCGGGCGCCGGTAACGTGTTTAGCGGCTGATTGTGGTATTCTGCGACAACCGGATTGCCCGATAACGCGATCGCTATCGGGCCTGAAAATAGTGAGCAGGGGTGAGGAATAACCTCACCTTTTTTTATTCTGAGGTCATATGTCAGTGGTGATAAGTGATGCCTGGCGCCAACGCTTTGGCGGCACCGCGCGTCTGTACGGTGAAAAAGCGCTGCAGCGGTTTGCTGAGGCGCATATCTGCGTCGTGGGAATCGGCGGGGTGGGATCATGGGCGGCAGAGGCGCTGGCGCGTACGGGCATCGGTGCGATTACGCTGATTGATATGGACGATGTCTGCGTGACCAATACGAACCGTCAGATCCATGCGTTGCGTGATAACGTCGGGTTGGCGAAAGCGGAAGTGATGGCCGAACGGATTCGGCAAATTAACCCGGAGTGCCGGGTAACGGTTATCGATGATTTCATCACGCCGGATAATGTGGCGGGTTATATGGACGCGGGTTTTACCTATGTCATTGACGCCATTGACAGCGTTCGTCCAAAAGCCGCTCTGATTGCGTACTGTCGCCGATATAAGGTTCCTTTAGTGACCACTGGCGGCGCGGGCGGGCAGATCGATCCGACGCAAATCCAGGTCGCTGATTTGGCGAAAACCATACAGGATCCGCTGGCGGCAAAACTGCGCGAGAGATTGAAACATAATTTTGGCGTAGTGAAGAACAGTAAAGGTAAGCTGGGCGTGGACTGCGTTTTTTCCACTGAAGCGCTGGTTTACCCACAGGCGGACGGTTCCGTATGCGCGATGAAAGCTACCGCAGAAGGGCCAAAACGGATGGATTGCGCCTCTGGCTTCGGCGCGGCGACGATGGTGACGGCAACGTTCGGTTTTGTCGCCGTTTCCCATGCGCTGAAGAAGATCATGGCTAAAGCGGCGCGACAAGAATAAAAGGACGGGGCGGAGTGTCACGCAGACGCGTATCCGGCCCTGCGCCCTTTGTTAGCGAAAGAAGCGCTGTACCCTGCCGAACACCGGTTTCAGACGGGCGCGGAGATAATGGGAATATAAATTTTCAGATATGCATAGAAACAACCCGAACCATACCGCACAAAAGCAGAGCAGTTCCGCGTAATTAATGTGCTCGCCAAATATCATAATGGCAAGTAAGAACTGTAAAGACGGCTCTATATATTGCGCCAGTCCGGTGACAATCAACGAGGTGTGATTTAACGCGATGGCAAATAATACCAGTGGAATGATCGTCACTGGCGCCGTCATGACATACAAAAAGAAAGGAGTATTAGCGGATATAATTGGTCCGCTATCGCTAAAGAGAAAGATTAATAGTGAGACAGGCAATGCCCATAATGTTTCAATCGTTATCGATGTCATCACATCATAATGTATAAACTTTCGCGCCAGGCCATATAGCGCAAATGATAATCCCATGGTTAGCGCCAGCGCCGGGAAATGCCGTAGCATGATAATTTGAAAAGTCAGGCCACAGACACCAGAAAAAACGGCGATGGCCTGAAACAACGACAGTTTTTCTTTAAGAAAAATGCATCCCAGCGCAATAACAAATAGCGGGTTGATAAAATAGCCGAGGCTGGCATCAAGCACCAGATGATGGGTTAGCGCATAAATAAAAGATGACCATGAGACAATCATCAAAAGTCCGGCGATCATGCAGAAGAAAAAAGATTTTTTATCTTTCCAGGCATCATGAAATCGCGTTCGCTGCCGAAATAACAATCTTACTGCCAGTAATAATGGAATTGACCAGAACACCCGGTATATCAATATTTGTGCGAGATTTCCCCCTGATAAATATTGATAATATAAAGGTGTTAACCCCCATAATATAAATGCCAGTACCACAAACATGGTACCGCTACGCAGATATTTTTCCACTTATCCATATCCTGTTATAACTTCACCCGATGCGTATGGATTTTCCAGTTCTCCTGCTACGCTACATCGGGTGGCTTTATTTACTCTAAAATCTTCACGCCGTTTTAACATGGATTCTAACATTGTAATTTCATTGTGATAGCTGATAAAAATCAAAAGAATGTTTATCAGGGAAATCTGACGCCGAAACTAATAAAGTGACTGGATTATTTTATCTGCATCGCCTGACCGCCGCGGACGGCGCTGTCAGGCGACAGAATATTTACGCTATTTCAACGCTTATGCGTTGCGGCAACAATCGCTTCGCTCAGCGCGTTCAGCCCCTGACTGCGTGAGGCGCTAAGCTGGGCGCGTAAACCCAGCTCATCAAACAGCGCCAGCGGTGAACGAGCCTGCAACTCGGCGGCGTTTTTTCCTTCCACCGCGGTGAGCAATACCGCCAGCAGGCCGCGGACAATCCGCCCCTCACTGTCGCCGAAAAAGTGCATCGTTCCGTTATCTGATCGGGTAAAGCCCAGCCAGACGCGGTTCTCGCAGCCGGCTATCTCCTTCGCCTGCGCTTTGCATTCATCCGGCAGCGCGGGGAGCTGTTTTCCTAACAGAATCAACTGACGATATTTATCCTCCCACTGGGTCAGCGGGAGAAAGATAGTGCGTAACGTCTCTTCCGTTACCGTTGTGCCGAACGGGTGTCCGGTATAAAGAGGGTTTGTCATTAATCCACCAGCAGTTCCAGCGCGCGGTCAACGGCGTTAACCAACGCATCCACATCATGTTGGGTATTATACGGCGCAAAAGAGGCGCGCAGAGTCCCTGTGACGCCAAGTTCCGCCAGCAATGGCTGGGCGCAATGTTGCCCGGCCCGGAGCGCAATACCGTATTCCGCCAGCAGTGTCACCATATCGCCGTGGTGCACGCCGACAAAATCAAAGGCCAGCAGGCTGGAGTCCTGGCAGCGGAACGAACGAAAGCCCGGGCGTTTCGCCAGTGCGTCTTCCGCCAGCGTCGCCAGCCCCCGGCTCCAGTTTTCGGCCTGTTCAATATCGATATCGGACAGCCATTCCAGCGCAGCGCTCAGGCCGATGACCCCGGCGACGTTCGGCGTCCCCGCTTCCAGCTTCCAGGGAGCGCTTTGAGTGGTGAAGCCTTCAAAGCTAACGTCACGGATCATCTTGCCGCCGCCGAGCCAGGGCGACATCGCCTCAAGAAGCTCCGGCTTACCGTACAGCACGCCGATACCGGTCGGGCCATACAGTTTGTGAGCGGAAAAAGCATAAAAATCGATATCAAGCTGCTGAACATCCGCCGGGAAGTGTACCGCGCCTTGCGCGCCATCTACCATCACGACCATTCCCGCTGCGTGAGCGGCGCTGATAGCGCTTGCGAGATCCGGGCAGCCGCCCGTTACGTTCGACATTTGCCCCAGCGCCAGAATGCGGCTGCGCGACGTGATCAGTTCCGGCAGACGCTCAACATCAGGAAGACGCCGGTCATTAAGCGGCAGTTTTATGACCTGCGCGCCGGTTTGTTGCGCCACCATCAGCCAGGGCACAAGGTTGGCGTGATGCTCGGCGACGCTAACGATAATTTCATCGCCGGGGCGCAGACGAGGACGGGCGTAACACTGCGCCACCATGTTGATCGCTTCGGTGGTGCCGCGTGTCCAGACGATACTTTTTTCATCGGGCGCGTTTAACAGTCGCGCCGCTTTTGCTCTGGCCGCTTCATATTGCGCCGTCAGGCGCTGCGCCTGCGCAAACTGGCTACGATGAACGTTACCGGCGCTCAAACAATAAAACTGGTGCGTGGCGTCAATGACTGCCTGTGGCTTTAATGCCGTGGCGGCGCTATCGAGATAAACACCCGCATCGGCTAGCGCGGGAAACTGCGCGCGAAACTGCGTGGGATTAAAAGCGTTCATGATATTCCTCGGTTCAGTTTACCGATCGTGGCGTAAAAGCGCGGCTGATACAAGGTTTGTCCTAACCATCGGAATCGTCTGTATATCCTGGCGAATTATGTAAAGGAGGTTATGCTGAATAATGTTAGGCGAATGTTTAAGCCTGTTACGGAGTCCGCTTTAAATAGCACAAACAGCTTTAAGGAGAAGAAGATGAAAAAGACTGCCGCAATTATCTCTGCATGTATGCTGACTTTTGCCCTGAGCGCCTGTTCCGGTCCTAATTACGTTATGCACACCAATGATGGACGTAGCATTGTGACCGACGGTAAACCCCAGACCGATAACGATACCGGTATGATTTCGTATAAAGACGCTAATGGCAACAAACAGCAGATCAATCGTACTGACGTGAAAGAGATGGTGGCTCTGGAAAACTAACCGTTTGTTATACAAAAAAAAGCACCGCAATATGGCGGTGCTACATTAATCACTATGGACAGACAGGGTAAATGTACAGGAAGTGAAAAAGGGTAGTCTCGCTACCGTGGTCTGAATCGCAGACCAATTGCAAACACAACAACACAACATCACAACCGTAAGCCAAAAGCCCATCAGAACACGCATTCCGATAAAACTTTTCGTTCCGGCTCAGGAAGTGCCGCCACTATAGGTATTTGCTGGTAGAACCTCAACGGACAATTTATAATGTCTCAGATTAAAAAAACTAATAGGTTACATATTGTTACCTATTTGTTAAATTCATTCGACATTAAGTCCAGAGGCCATGTCAAAACGATTACCTCCTTTAAATGCGTTACGCGTTTTTGATGCTGCCGCGCGCCATTTGAGCTTTACGCGAGCAGCGGAAGAACTTTTTGTGACGCAGGCCGCAGTAAGCCACCAAATTAAGTCACTTGAGGATTTTTTGGGGCTAAAACTGTTCCGCCGCCGCAATCGTTCGCTGTTGCTGACGGAAGAAGGCCAAAGCTATTTTCTCGACATTAAAGAGATATTTTCCCAGCTCACGGAAGCAACGCGTAAGCTCCAGGCGCGCAGTGCCAAAGGGGCGCTGACGGTGAGTTTACCGCCCAGTTTTGCCATCCAGTGGCTGGTGCCCAGGCTCTCCAGCTTTAACTCAGCTTATCCGGGAATTGACGTTCGGATACAAGCCGTTGACCGTCAGGAAGATAAACTGGCAGACGATGTCGATGTCGCGATTTTTTATGGCCGGGGAAACTGGCCGGGCTTGCGCGTCGAAAAATTATACGCAGAATATTTACTGCCCGTCTGTTCTCCTTTATTACTCACAGGCGAAAAACCGTTAAAAACGCCGGAAGATCTGGCGAAACACACGCTATTGCACGATGCCTCCCGGCGTGACTGGCAGGCCTATACTCGTCAGTTAGGGCTCAACCATATTAACGTTCAGCAAGGGCCGATATTTAGCCACAGCGCGATGGTGCTACAGGCCGCTATTCACGGACAGGGGATCGCGCTGGCGAATAATGTTATGGCGCAGTCTGAAATTGAAGCCGGGCGACTGGTGTGTCCATTTAACGATGTTCTGGTGAGTAAGAATGCTTTTTATCTGGTTTGTCATGACAGCCAGGCAGAACTGGGTAAAATAGCCGCCTTCCGTCAGTGGATTTTGGCGAAGGCGGCGACGGAGCAAGAAAAATTCCGTTTTCGTTACGAACAATAATTAACTTAGGGTATGACCATGACCAGCCGTTTTATGCTGATTGTCGCCGCTATCAGCGGTTTTATTTACGTTGCTCTGGGCGCGTTCGGGGCGCATGTTTTGAGTAAAACCCTGGGCGTGGTTGAAATGGGCTGGATTCAGACCGGCCTGCAATATCAGGCGTTCCATACGCTGGCGATCTTTGGCCTGGCGGTGGCGATGCAGCGCCGTATCAGCATCTGGTTTTACTGGAGCAGCGTTTTTCTGGCGCTGGGCACGGTGCTGTTTAGCGGCAGTCTGTACTGCCTTGCGCTTTCGCATCTGCGCCTGTGGGCGTATATCACGCCTGTCGGCGGCGTCAGTTTCCTGGTGGGCTGGGCGCTATTACTGATTGGCGCCATTCGTATGAAACGTAAGGGCGCGAGCCATGAATAAAGTTGTATTGCTCTGCCGTCCGGGGTTTGAAAAAGAGTGCGCTGCAGAAATTACCGATAAAGCGGGAAAACGGGAAATATTTGGTTTTGCACGCGTAAAAGAGAACGCAGGCTATGTCATTTATGAATGCTACCAGCCGGAAGATGGCGAAAAGCTGATTTCAGAGCTGCCGTTCAGTTCGCTGATTTTCGCCCGCCAGTGGTTTGTGGTGGGTGAACTGCTGCAACATTTACCGCCGGAAGACAGAATTACGCCGATTGTCGGCATGTTGCAGGGCGTAGTGGAAAAGGGCGGCGAGCTGCGGGTTGAAGTCGCCGACACCAATGAAAGTAAAGAACTGATGAAGTTCTGCCGCAAATTTACGGTGCCGCTGCGCGCGGCTTTGCGTGATGCGGGCGTATTGACGAATTATGAAACGCCGAAGCGTCCGGTCGTTCATGTCTTTTTTATCGCGCCAGGATGCTGCTATACCGGTTATTCGCTCGCGCATAACAATTCACCGTTTTATATGGGCATCCCGCGTTTGAAGTTTCCGTCTGATGCGCCGAGCCGCTCAACGCTGAAACTGGAAGAGGCGCTCCACGTTTTCATCCCGGAAGATGAGTGGGATGAACGTCTGGCGAACGGCATGTATGCGGTGGATTTGGGCGCCTGTCCCGGCGGATGGACGTACCAGTTAGTGAAGCGCAATATGTGGGTCTACTCCGTAGATAACGGCCCGATGGCGCAAAGCCTGATGGACACCGGACAGGTGACCTGGTTGCGTGAGGATGGCTTCAGGTACCGTCCGAACCGGAATAATATTTCATGGATGGTCTGCGATATGGTGGAGAAGCCGGCCAAAGTCACCGCGTTAATGGCGCAGTGGCTGGTGAACGGCTGGTGTCGGGAGACGATTTTTAACCTTAAACTGCCGATGAAAAAACGCTACGAAGAGGTGTCGCATAATCTGGCATATCTTCAGGCGCAGTTGGATGAGCATGGCGTTAATGCGCAGATCCAGGCACGTCAGCTTTATCACGATCGCGAAGAAGTGACGGTACACGTGCGTCGGTTGTGGGCGGCTGTTGGCGGACGTCGCGACGAGCGATAAAAACGCACTGCCGTCGTCCGGCGCGTCATCAGCGCCGGATGGCGCACGCTTGTCCGGCCTATGACTGCGGCGCATCTGAAACAATATGCGTCACATCATCCAGATGCCCGATGCGCGCCTCTCCTGAACGATTAAATTTACTTTTATCAATCAATAATAAAGACTGCGAGGCGCGCCTGAGCAGGATAGATTTAAAATCGGCGTTGATCGCATTGGAGTCCCACAGATCGCCGCCGCCGTCGATTCCCTCGCAGGAAAAGATGAACAGATCGATATCAAGCGATTTTAGCTGTGAGATAAGAGACGGGTTAACGTAACAGCCATATTTACGTTCAAGCTGGCCGCCGGAACTTATCAGCGCAATGCGTTCGCGTTTTCCCAGCTCCTGACAGATAGGATGGCTATTGGTAAAAACCTGAATGGGAATATCCGGCAACTGGCGGGCCAGATACCAGCAGGTTGAACTGGCATCCAACGCAATCGTCATTCCTTCTTCTATCCACGCTAACGCTTCACGGGCAATATCGGCTTTATGCGCATAATGGCTTTTCAGGCGGATATGGAATGGATCGCCGCTGTCCTGATTTTCACGATGAATATATTTAGCTCGTCCGTGATTACGCAGCACTTTTCCCTGCGTCTGTAGTTCACTGAGATCGCGGCGGATGGTCTCTTTACTGACGTTAAGCCGGGTGGCCAGCGCTTCGGTGGTCAGACTTTTATGATTGATCAGCAGATCGACTATCGCTTGTTGGCGTGCCGCTTTCATTTTTCTCACCCCATCATTCGATGAACGCCCGCGTCATGCGGGCGCACCGGCAAGAGATTACGGCGTTACCCCTTTTTTTAAAAGAATATTTCCGTACTTCGCGCACTCACCTGTGATAACGATCGCAAACGCTTTTTGCGCCCGCTCATAAAACGCATAGCGGTCGATACGAACGATATCCGGGCACGGCGCTTCTAATGACAAAGCATCGCGATAACGAGCTTCAACGCTGGGGTCGAGCGTGTCGCCTTCTACGGCGGCCATCATCACCAGCGGCGGGGCGTAGCTATCCAGCTCAAAGAGCGGAATAATTGCCCGCAGTAGATCGCTGACGCTAAGACCATCGGCGCGAATCACCTGCGGGCCCAGGCTATGCGCGGGAAAGTGAGCGTCGGAAAAAATGATTTCGTCCCCGTGGCCCATCTCGGCCAGCACTTTGAGCAGGGTCGGGGAAATTAACGGTGAAATGGTTTTTAGCATTTCATACTCCATCAATAATTTCAGGTTCGGTTTGCGGCCAGAAATAGCGATACTGATAATTGACCTGCGCGCGCGCCTGTTCCGGGCTACTAAATTCGCCTACGCCGTACCAGCCAAACATGGCAGCGCCGGCCACGGTGGTTTCCGCGTCGTCCAGCACTTTGATAGGGATATCAAGCTGATTCGCTTTAATTTGATTCCATAAAGCGTTGCGACTGCCGCCGCCAACCAGTAACAGTTCTGTGGCGTTAAAATGGCCGATTTTCTCCAGCGTGCGCAGATTACGTTGAAGTTGCGCCGTCAGGCCTTCCAGCGCGGCGCGATAGAAATGGCCGCGGGTGGTATTGAGCGTCACGCCCTGCCAGCCTGCATTTTGGCAGGCGAGCAGATCGCACTGCATCCGTACGCCTTCCGCGCCAGCGGGAATAGCGCGCGCTTCGTCGATCAGCGTTTGCCATGGTGTTTCCGGCGTCCACAGCAGTTTTCGTACCCATTCGAGTACGCCGGAGGCCAGCCACTGCATTCCGGGGTTATAAAGCCCCGACTGACTGTCCAGTTCACAGGTCGAGCCCGGATACTGGCTGAGCAGCGAGGTATCCACCTGACCGCTGCGCACCATCAGAATCTCCCATGTTCCGGAGGAGAGCACCGGTTCACCTTGCTGCGCGCCAGCGCCGAATAACGCAAACTGAGTATCGTGTCCGGCAGAGATCACCGGCACACCCGCCGGGAGACCAAGCAGCCTGGCCGCGTCTGTCTGTAGCGTGCCTATCGGGGCGCCCGCTTCCACGATACGCGGGAACAGGCGGCGCGCCAGGCCCGTCGCCTGCAAGATTTCCGGACTAAAGTCGCGCTGATGGATATCCAGTAGCTGGCTGGTGCCTGCCATAGTGATATCGGTCGTAAACTCGCCGGTCAGACGGTGGTTAATCAGCGACGAGATAAACAGCCAGCAGTGAGCTTGTTCCAGCAGGCGCGGATGATTCTCTTTAAGCCAGACCAGTTTATACAGCGTGTTAAAGCTGAACGCGCCGACGCCGGAGAGCGTCTGCAATTGCCGGGGCGAGATAGAGCGCTCAATCGTTTCCATCACGGCAGCGGTTCGCGGGCATTTCCAACTGATGACCGGGTAGAGCAGCTTACCCTGCGCATCGACCAGCGCGCCATCGACGCCGAACGTAGTCACCGTAATACCGCGAACAACACACTCCGACAGGGCGCTGGAGAGTGACCTGCAGCAGTCGGCGAAACGTTGCAGGATGGCGTCCAGTGACCACTGATGCCAGGCGCTATTTTCTGCGGCAATGTCGCTGGCGTTAGCGGTTGAGGCGCGGGCGACAATTTTCCCCTGGCGATCAACGGCGATCGCCCGAACGTTTGTCGCACCGCAGTCGAGAACCAGGATAACGTCTTGTTTCATAGATAACTCCATAAACGCCGCCCGATGGCGCTACGCTTATCCGGCCTACGGTTCATGCGCCCGTAGGCCCGGTAAGCCTGCGTCACCGGGCTAAGCCGCATTAACGTTTATACAGCGGGCCATAATTCTGGCAGGCGCGATAATCCTGGCCTTCGATATCCATACCGTGAGCCGCCCAGGCGGAAGGACGGTAGATCTTCGCCTCCTCCACGTTGTGCATACATACCGGGATACGCAGCATCGCGGCGAGAGTAATAAAGTCCGCCCCTACATGGCCGATGGTGAGTACGCCGTGGTTAGCGCCCCAGTTCGCCATCACCGAATAGACATCGGTAAACGGACCTTTGCCGGTAAGACGCGGCGCAAACCAGGTGGTAGGCCAGGTAGAGTTGGTGCGGGCATCAAGCTGATCGTGCATCGCTTTCGGCAGTTCGACGCTCCAGCCCTCGGCGATTTGCAGCACTGGTCCCAGGCCTTTGATGATATTCACGCGGGTCATGGTGAATGGCACGCCGCCTTCGGTCAGGAAACGGGATGAGTAGCCGCCGCCGCGGAAGTATTCGTGAATCGCCGGGCACCATTCGGTGGCCGCCAGACACGCATCCGCCTCTTGTTGGCTGATTTCCCAGTGCGGTTTCATGGTCGGCTTGCCTTCGCTGTCGCGCTGTTTACAGGCACCGTCCAGAGCGGCAGAACCGGAGTTAATCAGGTGAATAATGCCGTGTTCCGCCAGGCCGCTGAGCGCCTGGCCGGTGACGCGTTCTACGGCTTCCGGCGACCAGTAGGTTCGCACGTCGGCGAATATCTGCGCGGTACCAGTGAGTTGATGGCCGAACAGCATCGCTACGCCGTTCAGACTGTCATTTTCGGTGGCGACGACAAACGGTTCGCGTACGCCATTCCAGTCAAAAGAGCTATTGAGCAGCGCTTCGGCGGTATCGCCGTTCGGGTATTGATCGGTCCAGTGGCGCTGGCCCTGGAAGCCGGCGGCAATGGCGTTGTAGCCCAGCGATTCTTCAACTAACCCTTTGTCCGCCAGCGTCTTGTTGCCCTGCATCATGTCGCGAATACACATCGCCATCAGCAGGCTCTCTTTTAACACCGCGCGGTTCTGGGCTTCATTGCGCTTATACTGCGAGGCGTTCTGATCTTCGCCGTAGCGGAAGTTTTTATCCGCCCACGCCAGCGCCATCTCCAGTTCGGCCTCATCATAAATTTTTTGATCGATACGGCGGCGCAGTTCGGTCATATCTACCGCTTGCACCTTCATGCCCAGCCAGGATTCAAAGAAGTTATGATCGACAATGGAACCCGCGATCCCCATCGACACGCCGCCGACGGAGAGGTAGCTTTTGCCTTTCATACTGGCTACCGCTAACCCTGCCCGCGCAAAACGCAGCAGTTTTTCTTCGACGTCGGCGGGAATGGAGGTATCGTCGGCATCCTGCACGTCATGGCCATAAATGGAGAACGCTGGAATGCCTTTCTGGCTGTGCGCCGCCAGCGCCGCGGCAAGGTAAACCGCCCCAGGACGCTCTGTGCCGTTAAAGCCCCAGATGGCTTTTGGACGCATCGGGTCCATATCAATGGTTTCGCTGCCATAGCACCAGCACGGCGTAACGGTAATGGTCACGCCCACGTTCTGGCTACTGAATTTTTCTTCACAGGCGGCGGATTCCGCCATTCCGGCAATACAGGTATCCGCAATGACGCACTCCACCTGTGCCCCGCAGGCGTGGCGGATTTTCTCGGTGATGAGCGCCGCCGTCGCTTTCGCCATATTCATGGTTTGCTCTTCGAGCGACTCGCGTACGCCCATACGACGCCCATCAATCACCGGGCGGATACCGATTTTCGGTAAGCTGATTTTTTTCATGACAGATTCCTCACGTTATTCGGATAAATGTTCAGTTTGTCGCCGCTTGTGAACGGAAACGGGCAAAAATGAAGATGACGGCAAAGCACAATGCCGGAACCAGTTCGGCGGTCGGGATTTTGCCTGCGGCGTCGCTAACGAAGCCCATTACTGGCGTGACAATACCGCCGCCAATAATGGTCATGACGATAAAAGACGAGCCGTACTTAGTGTCCTGTCCCAGATTTTTGATACCCAGCGAGAAGATGGTCGGGTACTGGATTGACATAAATGCGCTACACAACGTCAGCGCCAGCAGGCCGATATGTCCGCCGCTAAAGGCGGAAATCAGACACAGGAGCATGGCAAACAGGGCGTAGGCGGCCAGCACTTTATGCGGCGCGAAGCGGCTGATAAGCCAGGTCCCGGTGAAACGGCCGATAAAGAAGCACACCATCGTGCCGGTCAGGTAGTTGGCGGCGAAACCGGGCGTCATTCCAGGGATCTCCTCAATGGCGTAGCGGATCAGATAGCTCCAGCAGGCGGTTTGCGCCCCCACGTAGCAGAACTGCGCCAGCACCGCCCAGCGCCAGTGGCGGATACGGATGAGTCGGGAGAGAGAAGATAAGAAAGAGCTTTGTTTAGCATCGCTATGATCGTCACTTTGCAGGGCCGGAAATTTGGTCAGCATAATCAGCAGCGCAACTACTAATACGATGGCGACGATAATCATGTATGGCGTTTGTACCGATAACACCAGGCTGTGTTTATAGGCGCTAAGCTGATCCGGCGTCATTTTATCAAGCGCTTCTTGCGATTGATGCGGCACGTTAGACAAAATAAGGCTTTGCCCAAACACAACGGCGATAATAGCGCCAAAGGAGTTAAAAGTTTGCGCCAGATTAAGCCGGAAATGTCCGCCGCTTTCTGGACCTAATACCGTAACAAAAGGGTTGGCTGCTGTTTCAAGGCAACCTAAACCAGCGGCGATGATAAACAGGCCAATTAAAAACAATGTGTAATTCATTATCTCAGCGGCAGGCCAGAATAATGCGGCGCCAACAGCATACAAAAAAAGTCCGGTGATAATCCCTGCTTTATAACTGAGTTTTTTCATCAAAATCCCAGCGGGGATTGGAATGACGAAATAACCGAAATAAAAGGCTGACTGAATAAGTCCGGCCTGAAAGTTAGTTAGCGTAAAAGCTTGTTGAAACTGCGGTAATAAAATGTCATTCAGATTATTGGCGACGGCCCACAGAAAAAATAGCGAGCAAAGTAAGGCGAATGGAATAATGTAGCGCTTGCTCTTGCTTTGCTCTGCATCCACAGCACGAAAACTCTGCGTTTGTATTGTTGTGTTTCCCATAGCATCCTCATCGGTTCAGAAGCTTTTGCGTGCGGTCGGTTCTGGTCACCAGACCGTAAAATTAGGTGAGTTCGCTTTTCTTTCCGGTAATAAATTGGCGTCCGGAATGAACTCATGGAGTCATTTTCAAATAAAAAAGGCCTTTTAATATGATGGCGGTCACATTTATACCTGAGAGCAGAGCGTTCTGTGATTATCATCACTTTAATTTCCATAAAAAAATGACCGTTTGAGATGTTTAATTTAAAAAACCACAGACTGAATGCCCGAATTAAATTATTGCCACGAAAACGGGCAGTAGTAACTTATTCTTCATTTTTGCCCGTTTTAAAAAATATTATTAAGAGCGGGCATTTATCGGCGAGAGAAACGGTAGTCGTCTGGTTTATCGTGGCGAATTAATTGATGTGAATCACAAAATATCGTTATTTAAATTCCCTTCTCTTTATTCAGTATGATGATAGTTGCTAACTATTCGATTATTTCAACAGGACAGCAGCGCGATGCGAAAGGCGGTTTTGTTGTCTCATTTTGAATCACAGAGAGAGGTAAATAATGGAACGAAATAGACTGGCGCGGCAGATTATTGATACCTGTCTGGAAATGACGCGGTTAGGGTTAAATCAGGGGACGGCAGGTAACGTGAGCGTACGTTATCAGGGCGGATTGCTGATTACGCCGACGGGGATCCCCTACGAGAAGCTGACAGAGTCGCACATTGTCTTTATTGATGCAGACGGTCAGCATGAGCAGGGCAAGCTGCCTTCCAGCGAGTGGCGTTTTCATATGGCGGCATACCAGACGCGCCCTGACGCCAATGCCGTGGTACATAACCACGCTGTCCATTGTACGGCAGTCTCGATCCTGAATCGCCCGATTCCGGCGATTCACTACATGATTGCCGCCGCAGGAGGAAACTCTATTCCCTGCGCGCCCTACGCCACTTTTGGCACCCGCGAACTTTCTGACCATGTTGCCGTGGCGCTTAAAAATCGTAAAGCGACGCTGTTACAGCATCACGGGCTTATCGCTTGTGAAGAAAATTTAGACAAAGCGTTGTGGCTGGCGCATGAAGTGGAAGTGCTGGCGCAGCTCTATTTAAGTACGCTGGCCATTGTCGATCCGGTACCGGTACTGGATGACGAGGCGATCGCTATCGTACTGGAGAAATTTAAAACTTACGGGTTACGTATTGAAGAGTGATGTCAGGAGACAGGCGATGGCGAACAGAATGATTCTGAATGAAACGGCATGGTTTGGCCGGGGAGCGGTGGACGCATTAACCGATGAGGTGACGCGCCGCGGTTATCATAAAGCGCTGATTGTTACCGATAAAACGCTGGTGCAATGCGGTGTGGTCGATAAAGTGACAAGCAGAATGGATGCCGCAGGGCTGGCGTGGGAGATCTATGCGGGCGTGATCCCTAATCCTACGATTTCCGTTGTCCAGGAAGGGCTTAAGGTCTTTACCCAAAGTGGCGCGGACTATCTCATCGCCATTGGCGGCGGTTCTCCGCAGGATACCTGCAAAGCGATCGGTATTATCAGTAACAATCCGGAATTTGCCGATGTGCGCAGTCTGGAAGGGCTATCGCCGACCCGTAAACCCAGCGTGCCGATTATGGCGATCCCGACAACGGCGGGAACCGCGGCGGAAGTCACTATCAATTATGTGATTACCGATGAAGAGAAACGGCGCAAATTCGTTTGTGTCGATCCGCATGATATTCCGCAGGCGGCATTTATCGATGCCGATATGATGGACGGTATGCCGCCCGCGCTGAAAGCGGCAACGGGCGTGGATGCGCTAACCCATGCTATTGAAGGCTATATTACCCGGGCCGCATGGGCGCTGACGGATGCCTTACATATCAAAGCCATTGAGATTATTGCTGGCGCGCTACGCGGCGCCGTAGCCGGAGAAAAAGAGGCCGGTGAGGCGATGGCGCTGGGGCAATACGTTGCCGGGATGGGGTTTTCCAATGTGGGGCTGGGACTGGTGCATGGGATGGCGCATCCGTTGGGCGCGTTTTACAACACGCCACACGGCGTCGCGAATGCTATTTTGCTTCCGCATGTGATGCGTTTCAATGCCGGGTCTACCAACGCGAAATTCCGTGATATCGCCCGGGCGATGGGGGTGAAGGTAGAAGGATTGAGTCTTGAAGAGGCGCGTAATGCCGCAGTGGAAGCCGTATTTGCGTTAAATCGCGATGTGGGAATTCCGCTGCATTTGCGTGATGTCGGCGTTCGAAAAGAGGATATCCCGGCGCTGGCGCAGGCGGCGTTCGATGATGTCTGTACGGGCGGCAATCCGCGTGAAGCGAGTCTGGCGGACATTGTCGAACTGTATCATATCGCCTGGTAATTTTGCCGGATGGCGCTGCGCTTATCCGCTCTACATTTCGTGCAGTTCTGTAGGCCGGATAAGGCGTTCACGCCGCCATCCGGCAACAAAACTACCGCGCCAGCCGTAGCTGCTGTAAGTTTCCGTCGATATGTAAATCGGTTTGCAGACGTGCAATATCGCGGCAAAGAAATGCCATTTCTTTATGCGTCTCAAGTTTTTTGCGCCACTTTTCCGGCACCTCGTCCAGATGGGCGTAAATTCCCTCCAGATTTTGAAACTGAATCAACAGCTGGGTCGCGCTTTTGGGGCCGATACCGGCAACGCCGGGGACTTTCGAACTGCTGATTCCTGCCAGACCCCAGTAATCCGGCAACTGCCGGGGAAGTACGCCAAACTCTTTTTCAATAAACGGCGCGTCCAGCCAGCGTTTCTGGAAGTAGTCGCGAATGCGCAATCCCGGAGAGAGCAACTGGCAATAGCCTTTATCGGTTGACACAATGGTTGCCTGGTGTCCGGCTTCGGTAACTTTTAGCGCCAGCGTCGCCGCCAGATCGTCCGCTTCGTTACCGTCTGATGCCCAACAGCGTACGCCGCGCTGTTCAAATGCGGCGCGTAGGGCGGGCATTTCATTATGTAAATCGTCAGGCATCGGCGGACGTCCTGCTTTGTAGTCCGGCAAACGCTGATGACGCCAGCCGCTACTGCGCGCGTCGTCATCAAATACCGCTACGGCATGGGTTGGCTGGCTGTGAATAATCAATTGATCGAGCGCGTGTTGGCAGGTTTCCACACAGGGCGATCCCTGAACGGCGTGAATACGGCGAATCAAATTGAGCGCGTCGACGATAAGCAGATGAGCAGCCACGGTGTTCTCCCTTACAAACCTGCGCGTAGGGTAACATTCACGGCGGGGGGAGGCGAGCATTGCGAAATAGCGCTATCCGTAGGCCTGATAAGCGAGGCGCCATCAGGCAACAAAAGCCGGATGGCGGCGAGCGCCTTATCCGGCCTACAGATCCTAAAATGTGCTGAGAATTAATCGCAGGTAACGATCTTCATCGCCAGGCCGCCGCGCGAAGTTTCGCGGTACTTAGCGTTCATGTCTTTACCGGTTTCGTACATGGTCTCAATCACTTTATCGAGGCATACGCGCGGTTCGCTGGTACGGCGCAGCGCCATACGCGCGGCGTTGACCGCTTTGACTGAAGCAATCGCGTTACGCTCAATGCAGGGAACCTGGACCTGGCCGGCAACCGGATCGCAAGTTAACCCCAGATTGTGCTCCATGGCGATTTCTGCGGCGATACACACCTGCGCCGGACTACCGCCCAGCAGCTCGGCCAGACCCGCTGCCGCCATGGAACAGGCCACGCCGACCTCTCCCTGACAACCCACTTCGGCGCCGGAAATAGAGGCGTTCATCTTATACAGCGAGCCAATCGCGCTGGCGACCAGCATATAGCGAGCAAGTGAGTTAGCATTTACTTCGCGGATAAACTTGTCATAGTACGCCAGCACCGCCGGAACAATACCACATGCGCCGTTAGTCGGCGCAGTGACTACTCGTCCGCCTGCGGCATTCTCTTCGTTCACCGCCAGCGCGAACATATTGATCCAGTCGACGACCGCCATCGGATCGGTGGTGGTCTTATCCTGACTGACCAGCACCCGACGCAGCGCCGCCGCGCGACGCGGAACGCGCAGTTTGCCCGGCAATACGCCCTCGGTGGTGATACCGCGCTCGATACCGCTGCGCATTACCTCCCAGACCCTGGCGAAGTGCTGCTCCAGCGCTTCTTTACTGTGCAGGGCCAGTTCGTTTTGCATCATCAGACCGGAGAGCGACAGACCCGTCTCCTGGCAATGGCGCTGTAAATCCGCGGCGGTTTTGTAAGGGTACGGTACGTTAACAGGTTCGCTATTCGTCAAACCAAAGTGCTCTTCATCGACGATAAAGCCGCCGCCAATGGAGTAGTAGGTTTGGCTGTAGAGCACCTTATCGCCCGCCAGCGCGGTAATACGCATCCCGTTTTCATGCAGAGACAGGTTGTCGGCGTGGAAATTCATGCATTTATCGACCGGAAATTCGACTTCATGCTGCCCATTGGCCAGTAGTAAACGCCCATGGGTGTTCACATCCTGGATAAAGGACGGAATGGCGTCGATATCGACGGTGTCCGGCAGATTCCCCGCCAGGCCCATAATAATGGCGATATCAGTGTGGTGGCCTTTACCCGTCAATGACAGAGAGCCGTAGACATCCACCACGACGCGGGTGACATCTGTAAGGATATGGCGGGCAATCAGATCGTCCGTGAACTGCTTGCCTGCTTTCATTGGTCCGACGGTGTGAGAACTGGAAGGGCCAATGCCGATTTTAAAAATATCGAATACGCTAATCATAGGGCATCCATTGCGGTTGTATCATAGAGAAGCGCCGCGGTAAGCGGCGCTAAAGGACTTAGCTGAACAGTGAGTAGAAAATAGCGGAGATGGCAATCAGGCCCATAATCACAACGAATACGTTGCTGATATGACCGCTGTACTTACGCATTGCCGGTACTTTCTGGATGGCATACATCGGCATCAGGAACAGAATCATCGCGATGATCGGGCCGCCCAGGGTTTCAATCATGCCCAGGATGCTGGGGTTCAGCGTCGCCACAATCCAGGTGGTGACCAGCATGAACAGCGCGGTAATTTTATTCAGTTTGTTGATTTCGATGGATTTACCTTTACCACGCAGCGATTTAATCACCATCCCGTTAAAGCCTTCACGCGCGCCCAGGTAGTGGCCGAGGAAGGATTTGGTGATAGCAATCATCGCAATGATCGGCGCCATCCAGGCGATGATCGGCGCGTTAAAGTGGTTCGCCAGGTAAGACAGAATAGAGATGTTCTGCTCTTTTGCCGCTGCCAGATCTGCCGGCGTCAGGCTCAGCACGCAGCTGAAGACGAAGAACATTACGGTCAGCACCATCATGATGTGGGCGAAGGCCAGAATTTTAGAACATTTCTTCTCTGCGCCTTCACCGTACTCTTCACGCTTCGCAACCGCGAAGGAGGAGATGATCGGGGAGTGGTTGAAAGAGAAAACCATCACCGGAATCGCCAGCCACAGCGTCATCCACAGACCGTTACCGGTAGACGCGGCGGAATCAAAGGACAGCGTTTCCAGCGCCGCGCCGTTCCACTGCGGGATCAGGTACAAGGCCAGCAGCATCAGCGCCGCGACGAACGGGAATACCAGGATACTCATCGCCTTAACGATCATTTGCTCGCCGAAGCGCACGATGGTCATCATGCCAACAATCAGGATCAGGGAAAGAATCGCCCGCGGCGGCGGATTAATCGCTAACTGGTGGGTCAGGAAGCTTTCCACGGTATTAGTAATCGCCACGCTGTAAACCAGCAGGATGGGGTAAATCGCGAAGAAGTAAAGCAGGGTAATCAGTTTACCTGCGCCGATACCGAAGTGTTCCTCAACGACTTCAGTGATGTCTTCACCCGGATTTTTACCGGACAGCACGAAGCGGGTTAAACCACGGTGTGCGAAAAAGGTCATCGGGAAAGCGAGAATCGCCATGATGATGAGCGGAATCATGCCGCCGACGCCTGCGTTGATCGGCAGGAACAGAACGCCCGCGCCGATTGCCGTGCCGTAAAGGCCCAGCATCCACATGGTATCCGTTTTGCGCCATGCGCTTCGAGAGTCAATCGAAGCAATAGTGCTGGTCTGAGTGGTTTCCATCTATTTCTCCTGGAGGATGCTAAAAATCAGGTTGCTGGTCTAATCCAATGAAAAAAGACCTGATCGTAAAATGAAATCTGCTTAGGGACGCTTTTTATATAATTTTTCGCCGTAATAATTTTCGGGCGGAAAGATACATTTAAGTGATGAATCTATCAGTGATCCCGATCTCAAATGCAATAATCCGCTTCTTACATGGATAAATTTGGACCATTAATCTATTAAAAAAACGTCATAACGAATTTCCGGGCGCGAAGGCTACCATTAACGATATAAGGCCGGAAAGATTGGGGCGCAAGATACGGAGGTTTGACTATAAAAATCAAGGTTTTTAGTGGATTCTGGCGAAGAATAAGAGTTTGAACCGATAAATCACGGTAAGCGGAGTGAGGTAAACGTTTGCCTGGCAATCTATTTATGGTGAATTATAAATGGTGTTTATAAAACAATGCGGGCTATGCCTCTGATGATCATCATAAAAAATGAAGGCATACGTTAATTGCCATACCGCAATGAAAGGAATGGGAGAAGCGCCCGGCTGCTGGCGGCAACCGGGCATAAGCGCTAAGCGCAGATCTCGTAACAGGGGATGTAGGCGGAACCTGGCAATTTCATACGATGCTGCGCGACGAATCCCTGCAGCAGATCGTCCATGCGACGCATCATCTCTCGATCGCCGTGGATTTTATACGGACCATTAGCTTCAATGGCGCGTATCCCGACCTCCTTCACGTTCCCCGCGACAATACCGGAGAAGGCGCGTCGCAGATCCGCCGCCAGAATCTCAACCGGCTGATCCGGGTACAGTTTCAGGTTGGCCATATTTTCATGCGACGGCTCAAACGGCACCTGAAGATCCGGTGCAATACGCATCGACCAGTTAAAACTATAGGCGTCGCCGGTATCGCGGCGATTCTCTTTCACTTGCGGCATCGCTTTCTTCATCAGTCGCGCTACCTCCGCCGCATCGTCAATGATGATGCGGTAATGACGGCGGGCCGCTTCGCCCAGCGTATGGGTAATAAACTCATCCAGCACGCGGAAGTAATCGGCGCTCTCTTTTGGTCCGGTCAGGATCAGCGGCAGCACCTGATTTTTATTGGCTGGATTCATCAGAATCCCCAGCAAATAAAGCAGCTCTTCCGCCGTACCCACGCCGCCCGGGAAGATGATGATACCGTGTGCGATACGGACGAACGCTTCCAGGCGTTTTTCAATATCCGGCATGATGATCAGTTCGTTCACCAGCGGATTAGGCGGTTCAGCCGCAATAATGGAAGGTTCAGTCATGCCGATAAAGCGGCTGTCTTTATAGCGCTGCTGCGCGTGACCGACCGCCGCGCCCTTCATGGGAGCTTCCATCGCCCCAGGGCCGCAGCCGGTGCAGATGTTCAGCTCGCGTAATCCCAACTGCGTGCCGACGCGACGGGCATACAGGTACTCGTTTTCGTTAATTGAGTGGCCGCCCCAGCATACCACCATGTTTGGCGCTTCGCCGACGTGCAGCGCCCGGGCGTTGCGCAAAATGGAGAACACCAGATTGGTGATATGTGTTGAGCTTTCAAGATCCAGATGCTGGAAACGACCGGCATTATGGATCTGCCCATTCACAAAGAGAATGTCGCGCAGCACCGCGAACAGGTTAGCCTGTAGCGCACGAATAATCCGCCCGTCAACAAAAGCGTCTTCAGGCGGGTTAATCAATTCCAGCTTCACGCCGCGCTCGCGGCGCAGTACGTTAATATCGAAATTTTCAAAGCGGGACAGCAGCTCTTTGCTGTTGTCGGTCAGGCTGCCGGAGTTAAGAACGGCAAGTGAACAGTTACGAAACAGTTGATACAGGTCGCTACTGGCCGTGCGTTTCAGCATGTCCACTTCCAGTTGCGACAACATATCCATTGAGCCAAGCGGGCTAATATGTGTAATCAAGTAAACTCCTTATGGGACGCAACACGCCATTCCCTGTTGATTACAATAGCCCTGGCTGATGACCTTTCACAACCTTACATGCGCAATCCGGCACGCAAAATTGACAAAAAAATTACTGTCGCGCCAGCCTGCCCGTGGCGGGCACAAAATCGGTATTGCTGCGCCAGGGATTAATGTCCAGCCCGCCGCGGCGGGTATAGCGCGCATAAACGCTTAACGTTTCCGGCTGGCAGAAGCGCAGAATGTCATTAAAAATACGCTCTACGCACTGCTCGTGAAATTCATTATGGTGACGGAAGGAGACCAGATAACGCAGCAGTTTTTCCCTGTCGATTTTGCGCCCGCGATACTGAATTTGTATCGAGCCCCAGTCCGGCTGGTGGGTGATCAGGCAGTTGGATTTCAACAGATGACTGACCAGCGTTTCTTCTACTTGCTTCTCGCCGCTGACCGCATGTTGCAGATAGTCGGTAGTAAACTGGTAGTTGTCGATACTGATATCCTGATCGTCAATACAGGCGCCGTGGAAATGGGCGACAGGCTGTCCTTCCAGCTCATCAAGACGATGAAGCTTCACGCTAACGTTGCCCTGCGCGCAGGCGCGCAGATCGCGCTCCAGCGTCTGGCGCACCGTCTCCCAGGTGTCAAAGCGCGTCTGGTTAAAGCTGTTCAGATACAGTTTAAAGCTTTTGGATTCGATTAAATTAACGCTGGTGTAATCCAGTTCGACATGCCCGACGGCGACCTGTGGAAGACCCTGGCTGTTAAGCCAGGAAAGTTCATACAACGTCCAGATATCCGCGCCGTGGAACGGCAAATTATCGGCTGTTAATCCGAGCGGGTCACGATTCAAACTGCGCGGTACACCCTGCAGCAGGCTGGCGTCATAATTGTCCCGGTAATCCGTTGATTTTCCGAGAGTCAGGCCATCGAGAGCCTGATGGTTTTCATAAGAAGACATGTTTCACCGTCATAAACCAGATACACTATGCGCCAAGTGTATCCTGGCTTTTATGAAGAGAGAAACTGGTGGACGAACTGACAGCGCAGGCATTGAAAGCCTTTACGACGCGTTACTGCGACGCGTGGCAAGAAAAACACGGTAGCTGGCCGTTGAGCGAAGAACTGTATGGCGTACCTTCTCCGTGCATTATTTCTTCAACCCGCGATGCCGTTTACTGGCAGCCGCAACCTTTTGAAGGCGAAGAAAATGTAAACGCGGTTGAACGCGCCTTTGATATTATGGTACAACCTGCGCTCCACGCGTTTTACACCACGCAGTTTGCTGGCGACATGCCCGCGCAGTTTGCGGATGAAAAGCTTACGCTACTGCAAACCTGGAGTCAGGATGACTTTCGGCGCGTGCAGGAAAATCTGATAGGCCACTTGGTCACGCAAAAGCGGCTCAAGCTTCCTCCCACGCTTTTTATTGCGACGCAGGAAAATGAGCTTGAGGTCATTTCGGTCTGTAACCTGTCCGGCGAGGTGATTAAAGAAACGCTGGGCACCCGTAATCGCACCGTTCTTGCCGCAACGCTTGCGGAATTCCTTACGCAACTTAATCCTCTTCTGTAATCGTTTGCCCTAACGGGTGTGAGAGATCTCTTACAAAGTCTGTAGGAGATCGCCAGGATATCAGCGGATACTGAGTCCCGTTTTCTTATGTAAGTCTATATAAAACAACTAATTAAAATGTTTTTGCGCACTTTCATATGAAAATTTACTTAAGGTATTGTCTGTAAGCGTCTTGTAAGACAAGGTGAAACAGGCGATTCTATCTTCGTCGACAGGGAGTCGTACAACGAAGCGAACGTCAGGATGATGACGCTTCAGCAGGACACGCCAGGATGGTGTTACAAGGAAAGGCTTCAGGATGAAGCAAAGTGGAAAGCGCAGGATGCGTTAAAGGACACCTCCAGGACGGAGAACGAGAGCCGATCAGGATGTTCGGCGGGTCTGGATGACCAGGGACGCTTCAGGATGAAGCTATCACATCGGGCGATGTGCGCAGGATGCAAACGTTCAGGATGAACAGGCCGTAAGGTCACAGGAAAAGTTGTCACGGATGAGCAGGGAGCACGAAAAGTAGCTGGAATGCTGCGAAACGAACCGGGAGCACTGTTTATACAGTGCTCCCTTTTTTTTGTTATTCTTCGCGCCAGATTTTCATCATTGAGGTTTTTAACATGACGACTCATGACCGTGTGCGTCAGCAGTTACATGCGCTTGAAACGCTGCTGCGCGAGCATCGCCACTGGCGGCAGGATGCGCCGCAGGCGCACCTGTTTACCAGCACCCAACCATTTTTTATGGATACCATGGAACCGCTGGAATGGCTGCAATGGGTACTGATCCCACGTATGCATACCCTACTTGATAATGCGCAGCCGCTGCCCGAGGCATTTGCCGTCGCCCCTTATTATGAAATGGCGCTGGCGGCGGATCATCCGCAGCGGGAGGCGATCCTGGCGGTTTTGCAGGATCTGGATGCGCTATTCGTCCGCGATAAATCCTGATGCTGGAGATCCTCTATCAAGATCGGTGGCTGGTTGCCGTGAATAAACCCGCAGGCTGGCTTGTTCACCGGAGCTGGCTGGATCGCGACGAAAAAGTCGTGGTCATGCAAACGGTGCGCGACCAAATCGGCCAGCATGTTTTTACCGCCCACCGTCTCGACAGACCCACGTCGGGCGTACTGTTAATGGGGCTGTCCAGCGAAGCGGGACGCCGTCTGGCGCAGCAGTTCGAGCAGCACCACATCCGTAAACGCTACCATGCCATTGTGCGCGGCTGGCTGATGGATGACGCGGTACTGGATTATCCGCTGGTGGAAGAGCGCGATAAAATTGCCGATAAATTCGCCCGCGAAGATAAAGCGCCCCAGCCGGCTGTAACGCAGTATCGCGGGCTGGCGACGGTCGAAATGGCGGTGCCGACCGGACGTTATCCCACCACGCGTTATGGTCTGGTTGAGCTGGAACCAAAAACGGGACGCAAGCACCAGCTTCGTCGTCATCTGGCGCATCTGCGTCATCCTATCATCGGCGACAGCAAGCATGGCGATTTGCGACAAAACCGCAGCGCCGCAGAGCATTTTGCCTGTCGTCGCCTGATGCTTCATGCCAGTCGGCTTGAACTGACGCACCCCTTCACCGGACAGCCGTTGATAATTCAGGCCGGGTTAGATGAAACCTGGATGCAGGCGCTGACACAGTTTGGCTGGCGTGGACTTCTCCCTGACAATGAAAGGGTTGAGTTTACGGCGGCGTCCCGGCAGGATGAGACTCATCAGGCATAATTCAGGGAGATACGCATAATGGCAGAAATTGGTATTTTTGTCGGGACTATGTATGGCAACTCACTGCTGGTGGCGGAAGAAGCGGAAGCGATCCTCGCCAGACAGGGCCACAGCGCGACCGTGTTTGAAGATCCTGAACTGTCCGACTGGCAGCAATATCAGGATAAGGTTGCGCTGGTCGTTACCTCGACGACCGGGCAGGGCGATCTACCGGATAGCATTGCGCCGCTCTTTCACGGCATTAAAGATACGTTGGGTTTTCAGCCAAACCTGCGTTACGGGGTGATTGCGCTAGGTGATAGCAGCTACCCCAATTTCTGTAATGGCGGCAAACAGTTTGATGCCCTGTTGCAAGAGCAAAGCGCGCAGCGGGTGGGGGAGATGTTATTCATTGACGCCAGCGAACATCCGGAGCCGGAGAGCCAATCCAATCCCTGGGTTGAAAACTGGGGAACTTTACTTTCCTGAGGTAAATCCCTCCCCCCTACGGGAGGGTACCTTTTCGTTTGCTTGCGTTGCCAGTAAGCAAATAACGACCTGTACACAGTGTAAAGTAACTGAATCGTGTTAGCTTTGGGCATATGCCCGCAAAAGCGGCAGTTTTTTACGGGCGTTTTCATGTAATCAAGCGACCTGTTTCACATTCTTCTCTTTTTACTCCTCCTGCGTCGACGCCGACGCCTTCTGATTTCATTTCCGTGAAGTGGCTTCCACTGTCCTGGGCTTTTGCCATAAACAGGCGTAATTCATCGCCAAAATACTGTGTTGTTGCACGGTGAGTGTGTGTGGCGCGCTTTTTATACTTCTCCTGCCAGTGAATAAAAGCATGCAGCGTGCAAAGCAAACGACCTAATAAAAGCTGCAACAAGGAAACGTTATCTCTGATTCCCTACCGGTTGTGCAGTTCAGAGTGAGCGTAGCTAACGCGAAATTTCAGGAGTGCAACAATGAGTTCATTAAGTCACGCGGCGAGCAGTGCGGAGAAACGCACGAACGCCCGCTACTGGATAGTGGTGATGCTGTTTATCGTCACATCCTTCAACTACGGCGACCGCGCCACATTGTCCATTGCCGGCTCAGAAATGGCCAAAGATATCGGCCTTGATCCGGTAGGCATGGGCTATGTTTTTTCTGCTTTTTCATGGGCCTATGTTATCGGGCAGATCCCGGGCGGCTGGCTGCTGGACCGCTTTGGTTCCAAACGCGTCTATTTCTGGTCTATTTTCATTTGGTCAGTCTTCACCCTGTTGCAGGGTTTTGTCGATATCTTTAGTGGTTTCGGCATTATTGTCGCCCTCTTTACGCTTCGTTTCCTGGTCGGTCTGGCGGAATCGCCTTCTTTCCCGGGCAACAGTCGCATCGTTGCGGCCTGGTTCCCGGCGCAGGAGAGGGGAACGGCGGTGGCCATCTTTAACTCCGCGCAATACTTTGCCACGGTTATTTTCGCGCCGATTATGGGCTGGCTGACGCACGAAGTGGGCTGGTCGCATGTCTTCTTCTTTATGGGCGGGTTAGGGATCATCATCAGCTTTATCTGGTTGAAAGTTATCCATGAACCAAATAACCATCCGGGCGTAAATAAGAAAGAGTTGGAGTACATCGCAGAAGGCGGCGCGCTGATCAATATGGATCAGAAAGACACCAAAGCGAAAGTACCGTTTAGCGTCAAATGGGGCCAGATCAAACAGCTGCTGGGCTCTCGTATGATGATTGGCGTTTACATCGGTCAGTACTGTATTAACGCATTGACCTATTTCTTTATTACCTGGTTCCCGGTCTATTTGGTCCAGGCGCGCGGCATGTCGATTCTCAAAGCGGGCTTTGTCGCCTCGGTTCCTGCGGTCTGCGGCTTTATCGGCGGCGTGTTGGGCGGCATCATTTCCGACTGGCTGATGCGTCGTACTGGCTCCCTGAATATCGCGCGCAAGACGCCGATTGTGCTGGGAATGTTGCTGTCAATGGTTATGGTGTTCTGTAACTATGTGAACGTGGAATGGATGATCATCGGCTTTATGGCGTTGGCCTTCTTCGGTAAAGGTATCGGCGCGTTGGGCTGGGCAGTAATGGCGGATACCGCGCCGAAAGAGATCAGCGGTCTTTCCGGCGGCTTGTTTAATATGTTCGGCAATATCTCCGGTATTGTGACGCCAATCGCGATTGGTTACATCGTTGGCACCACCGGTTCCTTCAACGGCGCGTTGATCTATGTCGGCGTACATGCCCTGGTGGCCATCATCAGCTATCTGGTGCTGGTAGGTGATATTAAGCGTATTGAACTGAAACCTGTCGCAGGACAATTATCATGACAACGCAATCCAGTCCCGTTATTACGGACATGAAGGTCATTCCGGTTGCCGGACATGACAGTATGCTACTCAACATCGGCGGCGCGCATAACGCGTACTTCACCCGTAACATCGTCGTCCTCACCGATAACGCCGGGCATACTGGCGTCGGCGAGGCGCCGGGCGGAGAAGTGATTTATCAGACGCTGGTCGATGCTATTCCGATGGTATTAGGCCAGGAAGTCGCCCGCCTGAACAAAGTGGTGCAACAGGTGCATAAAGGCAACCAGGCTGCTGATTTTGACACCTTTGGTAAAGGCGCATGGACGTTTGAACTGCGGGTTAACGCGGTGGCAGCTTTGGAAGCGGCGCTGCTTGATCTACTGGGGCAGGCGCTTAATGTGCCGGTCTGTGAACTGTTAGGACCCGGTAAACAGCGCGATGCCGTCACCGTGTTGGGCTATCTCTTCTATATTGGCGATCGCACTAAAACCGATCTGCCGTATCTGGAAAGCACGCCGGGCAGTCATGAATGGTATCGCCTGCGTCATCAGGAAGCGCTGGACAGCGACGCGGTCGTGCGGCTGGCGGAAGCGTCTCAGGATCGCTACGGCTTTAAAGATTTTAAACTCAAGGGCGGCGTGCTGCCGGGCGAACAAGAGATTGATACCGTTCGCGCGCTAAAAAAACGCTTCCCGGACGCGCGTATTACCGTGGATCCGAACGGCGCCTGGCTACTGGATGAAGCCATTGCGTTGTGCAAAGGGCTGAAAGATGTACTGACCTACGCGGAAGATCCGTGCGGCGCGGAGCAAGGATTCTCTGGTCGTGAAGTCATGGCGGAGTTCCGCCGCGCGACAGGACTGCCGGTGGCGACCAATATGATTGCCACCAACTGGCGTGAAATGGGACACGCGGTGATGCTCAACGCGGTAGACATTCCTCTTGCCGACCCGCATTTCTGGACTCTCACCGGCGCCGTTCGCGTGGCGCAACTGTGCGATGACTGGGGGCTAACCTGGGGCTGCCATTCGAATAACCATTTTGATATTTCACTGGCGATGTTTACCCATGTCGGCGCGGCGGCGCCAGGCAAACCCACCGCTATTGATACGCACTGGATCTGGCAGGAGGGCGATTGCCGCCTGACTAAAAATCCGCTGGAAATTAAAAACGGCAAAATTGCCGTTCCGGATGCGCCAGGACTGGGCGTGGAGCTTGACTGGGAACAGGTGCGAAAAGCGCATGACGCGTATAAAAAGCTGCCAGGCGGCGCGCGTAATGATGCAGGCCCGATGCAATACCTGATCCCCGGCTGGACTTTTGACCGCAAACGCCCTGTTTTTGGTCGTCACTAATTCTGAATAAGGACACAGTTATGAGTACTCAATTTACGACGCCTGTAGTGACTGAAATGCAGGTTATCCCGGTTGCGGGTCATGACAGTATGCTGATGAACCTGAGCGGCGCGCACGCCCCGTTCTTCACGCGCAACATCGTCATTATTAAAGATAACTCCGGCCATACCGGGGTCGGCGAGATTCCGGGCGGCGAAAAAATTCGCAAAACGCTGGAAGATGCGATCCCACTGGTGGTGGGAAAAACGCTGGGTGAATATAAAAATGTCCTGACCGCCGTTCGCAACCAGTTTGCCGATCGCGATGCGGGCGGACGCGGTTTACAAACGTTCGATCTCCGTACCACTATCCATGTGGTGACTGGTATTGAAGCGGCAATGCTTGACCTTTTGGGCCAACACCTGGGCGTCAACGTCGCTTCGCTGTTAGGCGACGGTCAGCAGCGCAGCGAAGTCGAAATGCTGGGTTATCTGTTCTTTGTCGGCAATCGCAAGGCCACGCCGCTGCCGTATCAGAGCCAGCCGGATGAGCAATGCGACTGGTATCGTCTGCGCCATGAAGAGGCGATGACGCCGGAAACGGTAGTGCGTCTGGCGGAAGCCGCCTATGAAAAATACGGCTTCAACGACTTCAAACTGAAAGGCGGCGTGCTGGCGGGCGAAGAAGAGGCCGAGTCAATCGTGGCGCTGGCGAAACGTTTCCCACAAGCGCGCGTCACGCTCGATCCAAACGGTGCCTGGTCGCTGAACGAAGCGATCAGCATTGGTAAATACCTGAAAGGTTCTCTGGCCTATGCAGAAGATCCGTGCGGCGCGGAGCAGGGTTTTTCCGGACGTGAAGTGATGGCGGAATTCCGTCGCGCGACCGGATTACCGACGGCCACCAATATGATAGCGACCGACTGGCGTCAAATGGGGCATACGCTGTCGCTGCAATCTGTAGATATCCCGCTGGCTGACCCGCACTTCTGGACTATGCAAGGCTCTGTACGCGTGGCGCAAATGTGTCATGAGTTCGGTCTGACCTGGGGCTCGCACTCTAACAACCACTTTGATATTTCGTTGGCGATGTTTACCCATGTTGCCGCGGCGGCGCCGGGCAAGATCACCGCGATAGATACCCACTGGATCTGGCAGGAAGGCAACCAACGTCTGACTAAAGAACCGTTTGAAATTAAAGGCGGCATGGTGCAAGTACCGACCAAACCGGGTCTGGGCGTTGAGCTCGATATGGATCAGGTGATGAAAGCGCATGAGCTCTATCAAAAACATGGCTTAGGCGCGCGTGACGACGCGATGGGAATGCAGTACTTAATTCCTGGCTGGACGTTTGATAATAAGCGTCCTTGCATGGTGCGTTAAGTCAGAGCCGGTTCCGTAAGGAACCGGTCCTTCTCTGGGTGTATGCTTAACAGGATCAACATGCGTAAGGACGACTTATGAAAATAGTGATCGCACCAGACTCGTATAAGGAAAGTTTGAGTGCTCTTGAGGTAGCGACCGCCATTGAACAAGGATTTCGCGAGATCTGGCCTGACGCCGATTACCTGAAATTGCCGCTGGCTGATGGCGGAGAAGGTACTGTCGAAGCGATGGTTGAAGCGACGGCGGGTCGAATCGTGCATGTTGAGGTCACCGGGCCGTTGGGGCATCGCGTCAATGCGTTTTATGGGCTTTCCGGCGATGCGCGTTCCGCATTCATTGAAATGGCGGCCGCCAGCGGTCTGGAGCAGGTGCCGCCCGCGCAACGCGATCCGTTGAAGACCACGTCATGGGGAACCGGCGAGCTGATCCGTCATGCGCTGGATGCGGGCGTTGAGCATATCATTATTGGTATCGGCGGTAGCGCCACCAACGATGGCGGCGCGGGGATGGTACAGGCGCTGGGGGCCAGGCTACGGGATGCGCAGGGCAATGATATTGCGCAAGGCGGCATTGGGCTGGAAACACTCGCCAGCATTGATATCAGCGGCCTGGATAAGCGTTTGTCGGCGTGCCATATAGAGGTCGCCTGCGATGTCACGAATCCCCTTACCGGCAAAGAGGGCGCGTCTGCGGTTTTTGGTCCGCAAAAAGGGGCGACGCCGGAAATGATTGAACGCCTGGATACGGCATTGACTCGCTATGCGCATTTGATTGCCCGCGATCTGCATGTCGATGTGTTGGATCTGGCAGGCGGCGGCGCGGCAGGCGGCATGGGGGCGGCGTTATACGCGTTTTGCGGTGCGCAGCTACGGCGTGGTATTGAGATTGTCACCGATGCGCTTCATCTGGAAGCGTGTCTTGCGGATGCTGATTTAGTCATCACCGGCGAGGGACGCATCGACAGCCAGACCATTCACGGTAAAGTCCCTATTGGCGTGGCAAACATCGCCAAACGGTATAACAAGCCGGTAATTGGTATAGCGGGTAGCCTGACGGCGGACGTTAGCGTGGTTCATGAACATGGGCTTGATGCCGTTTTCAGCGTGATTTATACCATCTGCACGCTGGAGGACGCGCTGAAGAATGCGAGTGAAAACGTACGAATGACCGCGCGCAACGTGGCTGCAACGCTGAAAGCGGGGCAACAGTTACGCTGAGTTATAGGCCGGATAAGGCGGTCACGCCGCCATCCGGCGAATATCATCCTAATATCTTCTTCGCTTCACGCGCAACATTATCCATCTCATCCAGCAGCTCCAGAAACTCAGGCTCCAGCTCCTCTTCGTGGACGCCGCTGCGAAGCTGTTGCTCAATAAGCTGGCAAAGGTTCTTCATCCGCGGTACGCCGCTATAGCCGCAGCTCCCGTGTAGCTTATGGACCAGATCGACCAGACCGTTGGGATTTTCTCCCACCAGTTGTTCTTCAATTTTGTTGCGCACTTCCGGCAGAAAATCAATCAGCATTTGCAGCATATCCCGCGCCAGATCGGGCTTACCGGCAGCCTGGCGGAGCGCAAGCTGCCAGTCGAGCGTCGCATTCGGATTGAAGATAAACTCAGCCGGTTCCGGCGCCATCAGGCGCGCTGCTACGTTGGCGCCGGGTTTATAGCGCAGCAACAGATTATGCAACTTCTCTTCTTCTATCGGTTTAGCCAGATAGTCGTTCATGCCCGCGCTGAGCAACTTCTCTTTTTGCCCGGCCATCGCATGTGCCGTAACGGCAATAACCGGTGTTTGCTGCTGATGAGGAAGCTGGTGAATTAACTCGCAGGCGCGTATGCCGTCCATATCCGGCATCTGAATATCCATCAAAATCAGATCAAACTGCATTTGTTTCGCCCGATCCACCGCCTGATGTCCGCTATCACAAAGCTCTACGTGCTGGACTTTATCTTCCAGTAACGCGCCGATAAGTTTCAGATTGGCGGGATTATCATCAACCGCCATAACCGTCATGGTGATTTTACTGGTATCCATTAGCAGCGGTTCAGGATGGTGATTCAACTGGCAATATTCCGTCAGCGCTGGCAACAGGCGCGTTGACGTCAATGGTTTTAACAGACAGGCCGCCGCGCCTCCTTGTTTCAGCTTTTCGGCGTTAATTTGCGCATGGCAAGGTAGCGCCAGCAGTAGAAAGTCCGTCATTGACGCCGCTTTCGCCAGACGTTCATGCTGCATGGTGAGCGGCTCGCGGAAGGTCACCGGAACGCTCAAAATCATAATATCGTAGTGCGCTAACGGCAGCGCGGAGAAGGTCGGGCTGTAAACCACCTCCACCGGCGTGTCGCTCAGTAGATCCAGGGTACATTGCGCGGCGGTAGCATTCGGTTCGACATAAGCCAGCCGTTTCCCGGCCAGGCACGCGGTCGACGGCCCGTCAATAATAACATTTGGGTTAAGATCAAGATTAATATGAAACCAGAAGGTCGAGCCGCGATTAGGCTGGCTGTGGAAAGAGATATCCCCGCCCATTTCGTTGACCAGCTTTTGCGTAATCACCAGCCCAAGCCCGGTGCCGCCGTGACGGCGAGAAATACTGGCATCGGCCTGGCGAAACGCCTGAAACAGTCGCGACTGGTCGCGTTCCGGAATGCCGATCCCCGTATCGCGGATCTGCACTTCAATCTGTACTTTGGTGTTACTAAGCGCCCGCTTTTCTACCAGAATGTCGATATTGCCACTCTCGGTGAACTTAATGGCATTACCCACCAGATTAGTAATGACCTGTTGCAGGCGCAGCGGGTCGCCAATCACATTATCCGGGACGTCGTTTTTAATATTTAACGTCAACTCCAGCCCTTTATCATGCGACGAGTGGGCCAGCAGCGTAACCACTTCATCCAGCGTGTTGCGCAGTGGAAAAGGGATACTTTCCAGAATGAGCTTACCGGCTTCCAGCTTGGAGAAATCAAGCACGTCATTAATGATCGCCAGCAGATTATTCGCGGAACGCTCAATGGTGTTCAGATGGTCGCGCTGGGTGGGATTCAGCTCCGTTTTTAATGTCAGGCGGGTAAAGCCAATGACGCCGTTCAGCGGCGTTCGCAGTTCGTGCGACATGTTCGCCAGGAACTCCGACTTAATACGCGCCGCTTCCTGGGCGCGCTTTTTCGCCAGATCCAGCTCAACGTTTTGGATTTCCATCTGCTCAAGGGTTTCACGCAGGTCTGAAGTGGCCTGATCGATATTATGCTGCATCTCTTCGTGATAGGCGGCAAGCGACATCGCCATGGAATTAATGCCGTTTTTCAGCATGTCCAGCTCGCCCAGCATAAATCCTTCCACCCGGCTATCCAGTTGTCCGCGGCGAATGCGGTCAACGGTATTCACCATATTACGGATAGGCCCGGTGACATCGCGCATAAGCCGCCAGCCAAAGATCAGCGCAATGCCTATACAAAAAAGCATCATCACGCTGGAGATAAAAATCTCTTTGTATTGCTGTAGCCTGACCGACTTGAGATCCAGTTCAAGTGCCACATACCCCAGCATATTTTTGGTATTTTTCGCGTCGGCAATCGCTGACTCGTCCGGCGAATAGCTCTCCGAGATAATCGGGGTGCGCAGAATCATAATATCGCCGTGGCGATCGACACTCAGACGACGTGGAAACGGCGCTCCGGCGGGAAGCTGCATCTGTGAGGGGTCCAGATGGAAATTAGACGTTACAAACAGGCGGTTATGATCGTCATAAACGGAAATCGCCCGCACAATATCAGAGTGTCTGCGGTGCAGGACGCTGATAAGTTGGCCGATAGACTCCCGGTTTTGTAAGTTCATACCATATTCGCTGGAGACGGCGAGCGGTTCAATAATACTGGCGCCGGCATCTTCCAGTTGACGCTGCAGGTCGTTATAGCGGTGCACTACAAAAAAGATACTGAGCAGCAAACCTATCAGGACGGTCGGGGCCAGGATCAGAATCATCATGCGTGCGCGCAGGCTGTAGTTGGTCATGGAGTTCCGTTATGGGACAATTAGGGTCACACTGTTAAATTGAGAAAAACCTGGTCGATGGCGCAATTCTACTCTGCAAAACGGCGCGTGACGACGCGTCAGATCATAACCGTTAAAGTCAATGACCTCGATTCATTTGGTCAGGGCGTAGCCCGTCATAACGGAAAGGCGCTGTTTATCCCCGGTTTATTGCCTGAGGAAAGCGCAGAAGTCATTATTACAGAAGATAAAAAGCAATTTGCCCGCGCACGCGTTTCGCGCCGTTTGAATGATAGCCCGGAACGAGAAACGCCGCGCTGCCCGCATTTTGGCGTCTGCGGCGGTTGTCAGCAACAGCATGTCAGCATCACCCTGCAACAACGCAGCAAAAGCGCGGCGCTGGCGCGTTTGATGAAACACGAGGTGAATGACATCATCGCCGGCGCGCCCTGGGGTTATCGGCGTCGTGCGCGGTTAAGTCTGAATTGCCCGCCGGATAAACCGCTGCAAATGGGATTTCGCAAAGCGGGTTCCAGCGATATCGTCAATGTCGAACAGTGCCCCGTTTTGGCGCCCCAGCTTGCAGCATTGCTGCCCCGAATCAGGGCGTGTCTGGCGAGTTTACACGGCACCCGACATCTTGGGCATGTTGAGCTGGTACAGGCGGGAAGCGGTACGCTGATGATTCTGCGCCATACCGCGCCATTAAGTGCGGCGGATAAAGAAAAACTGGAACGCTTTTCGCATTCTGAGGGATTGTCTCTGTTTCTGGCGCCGTTTAGCGAGATACTGGAAACGGTATCTGGCGAGGCGCCCTGGTATGATTCGCACGGCTTACGTTTAGCCTTCAGTCCGCGAGACTTTATTCAGGTTAATGAGGCGGTAAACCAGCAAATGGTCGCCCGCGCGCTGGAGTGGCTTGATGTGCGCGCCGAGGATCGTGTCCTGGATCTGTTCTGCGGAATGGGGAATTTTACGCTGCCGCTGGCAACGCGCGCGGCAAGCGTGGTAGGGGTTGAGGGCGTTCCGGCGCTGGTAGAAAAAGGCCGTGAAAACGCCATCCGCAATGGTTTACATAATGTGACATTCTTCCATGAGAACCTGGAGGAAGATGTCACGAAGCAGCCGTGGGCGAAAAACGGCTTTGACAAAGTCTTACTCGATCCTGCGCGTGCGGGGGCTACAGGAGTGATGCGACATATTATAAAATTAAAACCTATTCGCATTGTTTATGTATCCTGTAACCCGGCGACGCTGGCGCGCGATAGTGAAGCGCTGGTCAATGCGGGATATGAGGTTACGCGTTTAGCGATGCTCGACATGTTCCCGCACACAGGACATCTGGAATCAATGGTTCTGTTCGAGCGCATGTAATGATTACCGGCTTACCGACTTCGGTAGGCCTGGTCCCTTAAGGAGAGGACGATGGTCGCGGTAAGAAGTGCACATATTAATAAAGCTGGTGAATTTGATCCGAAGAAGTGGATCGCAAGCCTGGGAATTTCCAGCCAGCAGTCGTGTGAGCGCTTAGCCGAAACCTGGGCGTATTGCCTGCAACAGACACAAGGACATCCGGATGCGGATCTGTTGCTGTGGCGTGGCGTGGAGATGGTAGAAATTCTTTCCACGCTGAGTATGGATATCGACACGCTGCGGGCGGCGCTACTGTTCCCTCTGGCCGACGCCAACGTAGTCAGCGAAGATGTACTGCGCGAAAGCGTCGGCAAATCTATCGTTACCCTGATTCATGGCGTGCGCGATATGGCGGCGATCCGTCAGCTAAACGCCACTCATAACGACTCTGTTTCTTCGGAGCAGGTTGATAACGTCCGTCGAATGTTATTGGCGATGGTGGATGATTTCCGCTGCGTGGTGATCAAACTGGCCGAGCGAATCGCTCATTTGCGCGAAGTGAAAGAGGCGCCGGAAGATGAGCGCGTGCTGGCGGCGAAAGAATGTACCAACATCTATGCGCCGCTCGCTAATCGTCTGGGCATCGGACAACTGAAGTGGGAACTGGAAGACTACTGTTTCCGCTACCTGCATCCGGCGGAATACAAACGCATCGCCAAACTGCTGCATGAGCGCCGTCTCGATCGCGAACATTACATCGAAGAGTTTGTTGGACATCTGCGCGCCGAAATGAAAAACGAAGGCGTGCAGGCGGAAGTCTACGGACGACCAAAACATATTTATAGCATCTGGCGCAAAATGCAGAAAAAGCATCTGGCGTTTGATGAACTCTTTGACGTGCGCGCCGTGCGTATCGTCGCTGAACGTCTGCAGGACTGCTACGCCGCGTTGGGGATAGTGCATACGCATTATCGCCACCTGCCGGATGAATTCGATGATTATGTCGCTAACCCCAAACCGAACGGTTACCAGTCTATCCACACCGTGGTCCTGGGGCCGGGCGGTAAAACCGTTGAGATCCAGATCCGTACCAAACAGATGCATGAAGACGCCGAACTGGGCGTGGCGGCACACTGGAAGTATAAAGAAGGCGCCGCGTCCGGCGGCGTGCGCTCCGGTCATGAAGACAGAATTGCGTGGCTGCGTAAGCTGATCGCCTGGCAGGAAGAGATGGCCGATTCCGGCGAAATGCTGGATGAAGTGCGCAGCCAGGTGTTTGACGATCGGGTCTACGTTTTTACGCCAAAAGGCGACGTGGTTGACTTGCCTGCCGGATCTACGCCGCTCGATTTTGCTTACCACATCCACAGCGATGTCGGGCACCGCTGCATCGGCGCGAAAATCGGCGGCCGTATTGTGCCATTCACCTATCAGTTGCAGATGGGCGATCAGGTTGAAATTATCACTCAGAAGCAGCCGAATCCCAGCCGCGACTGGCTGAATCCAAACCTGGGCTATGTGACGACCAGCCGCGGACGCTCGAAAATTCACGCCTGGTTCCGTAAACAGGACCGTGACAAAAATATCCTGGCTGGACGGCAGATCCTCGACGATGAGCTGGCGCATTTGGGGATTAGCCTGAAAGAGGCCGAGAAACATCTGCTGCCGCGCTACAACTTTAATGAGCTGGAAGAGTTGCTGGCGGCGATAGGCGGCGGCGATATCCGTCTTAATCAGATGGTGAATTTCCTGCAATCGCAGTTCAATAAGCCGAGTGCAGAGGAGCAGGATGCAGCGGCGCTGAAACAGCTTCAACAAAAAACATACGCGCCGCAAAATCGTCGTAAAGACGACGGGCGCGTGGTGGTAGAAGGTGTGGGTAATTTGATGCACCACATCGCCCGCTGCTGCCAGCCGATTCCGGGGGATGAAATTGTCGGCTTCATTACTCAGGGGCGGGGGATTTCCGTGCACCGGGCCGACTGCGAACAGCTGGCGGAACTGCGCTCCCATGCGCCGGAGCGGATCGTAGAGGCGGTATGGGGCGAAAGCTACTCGGCGGGATATTCGCTGGTGGTGCGCGTCCAGGCCAACGATCGCAGCGGCTTGCTGCGCGATATCACCACTATTCTGGCTAACGAAAAAGTCAACGTGCTGGGCGTCGCCAGCCGCAGCGACATTAAACAGCAGATCGCCACCATTGATATGACCATCGAGATCTACAACCTGCAGGTGCTGGGCCGCGTGCTCGGTAAGCTGAACCAGGTGCCGGATGTGATTGATGCACGGCGGCTGCACGGGGGATAAATCCCAGAAAGTAATAATGTAGCGGCTTTGCTACTCGTTCAGCAAAGCCGCATTAGCAACCCCATAAGCATGAGATATGGGGTATGTTTTTGACGTACATTTCATTTCCGGTGTACTCTTATGTAAGATTTATACTTACAGTGGAGGCTGTTATGGCCAGAACAATGACCGTTGATCTTGGCGATGAACTGCGCGAGTTTATTGAATCGCTCATAGAATCAGGTGATTACAGAACACAAAGTGAAGTGATCAGAGAGTCTCTTCGTCTGCTGAGGGAAAAACAGGCCGAGTCACGACTTCAGGCGTTACGTGAACTTCTGGCTGAAGGTCTGAACAGCGGAGAGCCGCAGGCCTGGGAAAAGGATGCCTTTTTACGGAAGGTCAAAACAGGGATGATCAAACCCGATGAGAATGGTAAAATTAACGCCAAAGGCCAGTGAAGATCTGGAAAATATCTGGCATTATGGCTGGCAGCATTTTGGCGAAATACAGGCCGATCGATATATTAATCATCTATCAGATATTATTCGGGATGTAGGGAGATAATCGGGGGCTACGGCTTGATGTTTTATAAAGATATCTGGTAGCTATCTGCTTACCAGATATCTGGTATGGTTCCATGAAAATCGGTTTTGTTCAAATTTCTATTCGTATGGCAGTAATACGGTTACCGCACAATCGGTGTCAATGTTGACTCGTCCCCAGGTACCACGAAGTTCTACCATCTGTGAACGGGCACATTCAGTATTGTTTTGATCACAGGGAATAGCCTCAATCTGCATGTTTTTATCATCACATGCTATTGATACTGTTGCATTATCTATTATTTGTGCACAAATTGAATCTGATTCATAGACATCACAGGGCATATTTCCATGTCTTAAAAAAATATTTGCAATGAGCTCATTGGTTTTTGGTCCACTAAATTCTTTATTTATTGAGGTTACTTCTGAGTATTTATCAAAAGAAGCAGCTAAATTTTCAGGATCGATTGAAGCGATAATTTGTACGCTGTCACTATAAAATGACATTTTATCATTAATGGTGGTAATGCTGGTCCCAAAATTGGCGTCAATAATCGAAATTTCCGTTTTTATATTATGGTCTGTAAAGCCGTAATCTGTTATACTATAAGCGTCATAGGATACTTGATGTTTTTTGGTGTTGTAAGTTATTTCCCCATCAATATATTGCGATTGTGCGTAATCATATGAAGATGGTTCGATATGCAATTTTAAATCTTGTTTGATTATTGGTGCATCGTATAGTGGTGATATATTTAATTGTGTATCGATATTGCTGGTCCAGACACAATCAAGTGTGGAATTATCATGTGATGTACAGCGGGCCCGGCGGGTTTCAGTCATATTGGGAAGTGTGAAAGAAGTGCTGCCAATGATCATTCTTATACTGGAATCCATTGTTATCGTTGATTCAATATCGACCCATAGCCCAGGGGCGCACGTTACCTGGCTGCCACGTAGTTTTCCACCAGTACATAACATCTCAATATTCTCTGGTAATAATGATGTTCTAACCCGTAGGTCACTATTTAAATCAGCTGTACCTGCCCCTCTGCCTGCCATATTATTCAATTCGGCATTGATCTTAACGTATCCAGATCCAAATGTATTGTTGGTGAAGCACATAAATAGAATAAATGAAATTATGATTCTTTTGCTTATGGTCATCATTTTTCCTGTGTTTATTCGTAGGGTATCAAAACGGTGATTGCACAAGTTGTATCAATGCTGACTTTCCCCCAGGTACCATTTATCGTACCTACTTTGCCGTTCAGGCAATGTGTTGTGTCTGAAGCATTACAAGTGCTGCTAAAGGCAAGCTGCGCATTCAGATCGTGACATACAAGAGCAACCGACGTCTTATTAAGACTGTAGTTACACAAGGATGTATCGTCGCATGGCGTATTGCCATGGTAGAGATATACAGAGGCTAGCTCGACATTATTTTTTGCGCCAGTCATGGCGACTTCTGTACTGTGCACTATCGTATTTTCAGAAAATGAAGCATCTAATATTTCTGGAGGCAAATAACGATGTAGGGTGGACGCTGGAGAGCCATTAAGTACAAGTGATCCGTTCCATATACCGAAATCACCCTCGGTATCTTCTGTCACTGTTACAGTCCATTTGAATTTCAGATTCTCAATGCCCGATGTTTCCGGTTCATAACTAGCGTAACTGCTTACCGATTCATCAATAATAATATGGCCGGAAAGGGATGAATATTGATTAGTGTCATTATTTCCTCCTCCGGGTATTACCGAAACTGTAAGATTTTGCTGGTTAATTGTTATTCCATTCTGTTTGGTAAGTAAGGTGAGGGGAAGTGAAAATGATTTATCCCATACACAAATTGCGCTGTTAGTTGCCTGATTACCCGTACAGTCGGCATGTGCCGTCGCTTTTACCGCTTCACCAGTAAAACTATAAGTGATACCGTTATCGACAGCGGTTGTATTGATGAAAGAAGTTGATGGATCAAACTCAAGGGTGGATTCAAGTCCATAGGGAATTGTACCTTGAGTAGTACAACCACCCCCATCGCCTCCACCTGACTTAGTGCACGATGAAAGGATATGAATGTTTGTTGGTAATGGGGTATGGATGGTATCGAGTGTAGGATCGCCAGTCAGTGCACCAAGGCTATCAAACTGTGAAATAATTTGAGAATTATATTCTATATCCGTTCTTACTTCAGCGCATTGTAGCGCAATACACCAAAAACCAGATATTATTACCAGTATTAGCTGTAATAAAATTCGCTGCATTTCATATCCTTATAATTTTACCTATAGCTTACTGATATTCAAAGCTCACGGTAGCAGTACCCTTAAATTCCCCCGGCATAACATCTTCACCAGCGTATTTTTGCAGCCTGGCCTGCAAGTTGATGGTGGTAATCCCTTCCTTCAGCACAAAAGCTGTACCCTCTGTTGCATTGATACTCACTGGTTGCTGTGCAGCCGTTTCCACGCCAATCGCAAAACCACTGGCTTCCGACGAGGGCTCCAGCGCCAGCAGTCCGGGCAGAGTACTGTCTTCAACGCCCTGAAAGGTCACCAGCACGCCGTTGGCTAGCGCTGTTTTGCAATCCTGGAGGCTAAGTGTGAATGGAACAGGAGTCGTTTGCCCGCTGGCGTCGAAATTGTCACTGCCAATAGTATGAAAATCCACCGTTGCCATCGTGTCATTATCCACTACCAGGTTACAGGCGCCGGCAACCAACTTACCGCTGTAGTGCACATTAGGCGTGGCGGCAGGTAGCGTATTGCAAACCGCCCATAACATTACGCCTCCGATCAAATGCCCGGCAGTTTGAAAAATACGGTTCATTGGTAATCCACCTGTAACGTGGCAAAAGCCTCAAAATCGCCTTCGGCAGGCTCTTTACCTGGCTGTTTTACCGGCACGGCTTTTAGTGTGGGAAGCGATGACTCATCGATGGTTAGCGACGTGCCGGGAGGAAACACCGTGCCGTTCTGCTGAAGTTCAATGCCCAGCTCAGGGACATTGGTGGTTAAGGCATTTGCGGAGTAAGGCGTCGCCGTGCCCAGATAGCTCAACGTAAAAGTTAATGCGTCATCGCGAAAGCTGCTGTCGCAGGTAAGGGTCCACGGGATCTCGGTCAGGTAATTGACGCCGTCAATATTATCAATAATCACGCTACCAAAACTGACCTCCAGCGTTTCACCATTATTGATAGTACAGGCGGGCGGGTTTATCAGTTTGCCGTGAAAGGTCAAATTGTCGGCGCAGGCAAACTGGGTGATTAAAAGCGTCAGGATAAGCACCCTTTTCACTATGAATCTCTCCATCACTGGTAATCCACGACTAACGTCGCACTGGCGTTAAAATCGCCACCCGCTAACTGCGTGGTGGGCTCTTTAACCGGTACGGCTTCCAGCTCCGGCCCATTGCTGCCGCTCAGGGTGAAGTTCAGCCAATCCGTTATGCCAACCGGAACCAGTTGCTTATTGCCCGCCTGCTGAATACGGATGCCTAACCCCTGCACCGAAGTTTGCAGAACCTGCTCCCCGCTGATGGTGGTAGTGGTCCCCTGAATTTGTAGCTTTAGATAGTCGCTCGCTCTGCCATCGCAGTTCAGGCTGTAGCCCACAGGTTTCGTTTGAGAAGCATCGCCAACTTTGGTGGTCAGGACATCGCCAAACTCTACGGAAGCGCCGCCTACCGTACAGGGCGGTGGTTGAGTGACGACCAGATGTAGCTCCAGTTGCACGGTTTTTGTGCCAGCAGCCTCGGTGCCGGCAACGAATCCACCGCACAGCAGCACCAGCATTTTCCAGCGAGTCAACATCGTCATAGATCTCTTTCGCACAGGATTACTTATTCGCTTTCTTCTCAGCGTCACGGGTTTTCTCCTCATTGACCTTGCAGGTATTCCCTGAGCAGGTGAAAACCAGCAGGCGATGGCCGCCGTAATCATCGACGTAGCCCACCACCGGCGAACTGCCGAGCGAGGCACCTTTGATGGGAGAGGTCACTTTTTCACGCGGGGCAATCAGCAGGTTTTTAAAGCCGGAGGCGGTTTCGTTCTCTTTGCTACCGGCATTGCTGATTACGAGGTAAAACGGTGTGGGGTTGTCGAAGATCACACCATCGCCCTGGTAGGTCAGCGTGAGCTTCATCTGCCACGGGTGCGTCTTATCCACCTGCCGGGCGACGGCTACCGGGCGGTAGAAAAACTTAATACGCGTTTGCAGCGCCAGCTGGAGCGTATTAGGCTTATCGCTTTTCGGCGGAATTTCCCGCACGTTGAAATAAAACAGACTTTCCCGGTCCTGCGGTAGGCTAGCCGCGGCTGGTAACGGCTGGACTTTAACCTGCCCGTCGGATTTTGGCTCAATACGCTGCAGCGGCGGCAGGGCGGTAAAATAGCGGGTATCTTTGGCGAACTTATCGTCTTCCAGCCACGCCTGTGCGAGATAGGGCAGAGTGGCGTTGCCGTTTTTCAGCGTGACGGTGATTGAATTTTCATTGCCGTTAAAAATAACGCGGGTACGATCCGGCACAATCGCGCTGTGCGATACCAGCGGCGCAGCCAGTAATACCGAAGCGATAAGCGCCTGGCGCTTAAAATGGTTGGTCTTGTTCATTACAGGTTCCCTTTATTCCATATCCTTGCGATTCACCGCATGGTTGTCAGCCAGCGGTATGGGCGGGGTTTGAGTGGTTGTCGCCACCGGCGCGGCCGGTTGGCCATCGGTTTGCGTATGTTCCTGGATTAGCGGTTGCGCAGGCAGCGGAGAACTTTTCTGCGGTGCGGTGGGGGGCTGACCTTCCAGCATTTTGCACGGCAGCAATAGCGCGTTGGCCAATAGCTCCGGTGTAAACGTGGGCGGGAGTGATGCTTCACACTGCGCCGCGCCATCCCAGAAGACTTTCAATGTTTCCCCGGCTTTTACGCCCGCCAGCCAGGCGTTGCCGTCATCGGCCACCAGGCCCAACTGCTGCTGGCGTTCGTTTTTCACTTCGGCGCCGAACGGTGGGAAGTCGCCGTCTGCCAGCCGGAAAACCGCCATCATTTTCTCGCCGCTGACCACGTCAAAGTGACGGTAGCCGATGGCGCCTTCGGTGAGCGTGATCTGCACAACCGACTTAGTAGCTTCCGCCTTCTCCGGCAATTTGTTCAGATCGATACGCGCCAGGCTGCGCGAATAGCTTCCGACATCCGCAATCACGGCCTTGCCGAAAATGTTGGTTGAGGTTGGCGAGCCGCTACCGCTAACGGGGACGTCCGCAATACCGTCGGTATCAACCAGCAAACGTGTGCTGCCCGCTAAACTTCCCCGGTGTAGCGCGCCGCCCTGGGTGGTCAGCGTCATGCCGCCGCGCAGCGACATGCCCAGTGAACGGTACGATCCTTCTTCATAATCCGCGCTTAGATCGATGTCCGTCAGCGCGCCCTGATGGCTGTAATAACCGTCTGCCTGCGCGCCTTGTTCATCCTGCCCGACGTGAAGCTGCCAGTTATCGCCGTTCTGGCTGTGGCCGGAATAGCCGAGCTGATTACGGTGTTGACTACCGTTAAACGTACCGTTGTAGCTGATGGAATCATTGCCCCAGGGAACAGACAGCGAGATATAGACGCCATCATCTTTATCACCGTTATATTCGCTGCGATAGCCGTTCAGCGACGCACTGAGATTTTTTATCGACCCTAAGTCGAAGTACCAGGAAAGAGACAGGTTATAGTTACTCTGATCCGGGCTGTCCCAGAAGGTACTGCGTGAGTAGCTGAAATAGGCGCTCATGCCCTGTTCACGGAAGTTCTGGTTATAGGTGACCGTATAGCGTTCTTTTTCGTGACCGGCATTGAGATGATGATAGGTTTTCGCATCCAGATAGTCGCTCATGCTCATAAAGTTCTTTTCTGAGAAGCGGTATCCGGCAAAGGTTAGTCGGCTGTCGATTTCATCAAAGTCACGGGAGTAGCTGATGCGATATGAGTTACCCTGCAGCGTTTCGCCGTCAAACCCGTCGTCTTGCGGCATGTGGGCGATGGAGTGCGTAATGTCGACCGCCACCGCGCCCACCACGCCAAGATCCTTACCGCTTCCCAACGCCACGGCCTGATAGCTGCTTTCTCCAATTGCGCCGCCATATAGCGACCAGCCGTTGGTGACCCCCCACGAAGCTTCCGCCGAGGCGAATGTGCCGGTAATGGGGTGATGATCCCAGTCCTGCGGGCGGCCCAGCGCCATCTTGTAGCGCACCATGCCGGGGCGCGTCAGGAAGGGAACCGATGCGGTGTTAACGTCAAACTCCTGGGTCTGACCGTTCTGCTCTTCCACGGTGACGTGCAACGTACCGGAAACGGACTGGTTGAGATCCTGAATACGGAACGGTCCTGCGGGCACCTGCGTTTCATACAGTACGCGCCCCTGCCAGGAGACTTTGACTTTTGCGTTAGAACGCGCAATGCCCACGATCTCCGGCGCATAGCCGCGCAGTTTCGGCGGCAGCATCTGATCGTCAGAAACGACGCTGGCACCGATATAGTTAAAGCTGTCGAAAACATCGGACTGGAGATAGCTTTCGCCCAGCGTAAGTTTGGCCCCGAGCGTCGGTAGTGCGCGATAGGCGTAGTAGCGGCTCCAGCTCTGATCGTGGAGGGTGGAAGTGTTCTCGTCATCGTCACGATGGTCGTAGCTGGCCTGCCAGTCGGCCCGCAGTCGCCATGCGCCCAGGTTCGCGCCTAACGTCCCGTTGCCGCTGATGCTTTGCTCTTCGCTGCCGCTTTCTTGATCGTGGCGGAGCTGATTATTAATGTTGTAATCCAGAATGATGCCGGGAATACCATTATCCCAGCGGGCGGGTGGGTCCCAGTCGACATCGCTGTATTCCATATACGCCTGGGGTAAATTCACCAGCAGCGTGGAGTGTCCCAGGTCGGCCTGAAAATCCATGCCTTTCAGTGAATCTGGCGCCAGACATTGTCGTTCACCGTGCGTTATCCAGACGAGTTTTTCCGCGAGTTCCGGCTTTATACCCAATTGCGTAACTAATTCTGGTTCTGCGCAAACCTCACTTCCTTGTGGGTCATGTTCTGGAATAACCCAGTTAACAGGAAATTCCTGCGGCAGAGTCTGTCCGTTAATTTTAATTTGTAAAAGGTAGACGCCTGGCAGAATAAAACCCTTACGAGAAAACTGTGCAATGTTAACGTTATCGCGATTTTTTACATCGAGGAAATCGGTATTAAATTCGATGTCTTTGCCTGACGCGCTATAAGGGGAGGCGCTTAGAAGCATTCCCACTCCGCACGCTATTGGGCAAAGAACACTTTTCCATGTGTTATTCATCAAATATATTCCGCAATAAAACTCAACAGGAATACCCTACCTAAAGCGGCAGGGTATTATCGTCGTGACTCTGTTAACTGAATTACAGGTAAGAGATAGTGACGTTGGCGGCGCTGCTGAATTCACCTGTGCCTACGGTGCCGGTTGCTGCGCCAACCAGCCAGGCGGTGAAATTCAGGCTTTGCTTCTCATCAAGAATGGTATCTCCGTCCAGGTCCGCAATGGCCTGTGTATAGGTATCGCCCAGTTTGATATTGTTTTTGCCAGCATCGCCGATTGCCAGGCTTACGTTGCTAATAGCGCCAGTGCCGTCAGTCTTCATCAGCGCGAGATTATCCGTGGCGCCTGTAGCCGCTGTGGTTCCACTACCTGTAGTGAATACCACATTCATATTTTTCTCGGTAGCCCAGGTACAACCCTCAAGATCGATATGAAAGGTACGGGCATTGTTGATGGTCGTTTTACCATTACTCAGCGTGCCATTACCGATACTTGAACCCATATTGACTGTTTGATCTTCCGTATCCAATGTGACGGAGCAGGGGGAGTCAACAATATTACCAAGGAAAGTGACCTTCGCTGTGTTGCTACCCGCGGCTTGAGCGCCGGAGACAATTCCCATAACTAAAGATGCAGTTACTGCCAGTTTACAAAAATGAGATGACTTCATCGTGTTATCCTTAATTAACGTGTTTTATGGCAGCATTTTGTACGCGTATACCAAGGGATATGCGGCATAGAGCCATGCTGCGGGCTTTGGGTAAAAAATAGGTCATAATAAAAATATTATATTTCTACATTTTTATGAGTATATTCTTATGAGCTGAATGATCGTACCTGCTCATAGAATATTATATGTAATACTTTCAATATATTTATTTCATGTATGTTCCAGAAAAAACAAAAAAAGCGGTCTTTTTTGAATATTAAACTGGCGTGCATGCTACTCGTTTTTCCGTAAAAGTGAAATAATTTATTTTTTTTGAAAGGGAAGGCTCTTTGGGTGGGGTGCTTATAGTGTTTGCATGATTTTTTTACTTAATTGATGTTATTTATAATGTCTGGTGCAAATATCTGTTTTTTTAATAAATTAGTTATATGATTATTATATTGTTGTGTATCGATTAATAATTTTAAAGTTATACGGGAAAGGTAGCATTCAACACCTGTTAACAATATATTTTATTATATAGGCGTTGCCGTAGTGTCTCTGTGCGTGAATGGTTAAGAATAATACGTTACAATTGTCGCTGGTATTTACAACCGATTAAAAACCATGACAACTAACCATCAAATTGACCGTCTTCTCACCCTCATGCAGCGCCTGCGTGACCCGGAAAACGGCTGCCCGTGGGATAAAGAGCAGACCTTCGCCAGCATCGCGCCTTATACGCTGGAAGAAACCTATGAAGTACTGGATGCGATTGCGCGTGAGGATTTTGACGATTTGCGCGGCGAACTGGGCGACCTGTTGTTCCAGGTGGTGTTTTACGCGCAGATGGCGCAGGAAGAAGGCCGCTTCGATTTTAATGATATCTGCGCTGCCATCAGCGACAAGCTGGAGCGCCGCCATCCGCATGTTTTTGGCGAGCTTTCCGCTGATAATAGCGAAGAAGTCTTAGCTCGCTGGGAGCAAATCAAAACGGAAGAGCGCGCGCAAAAAGCGCAGCATTCCGCGCTGGACGATATTCCGCGCAGTTTACCGGCCTTAATGCGCGCGCAAAAAATCCAGAAACGGTGTTCAAACGTGGGCTTTGACTGGACGACGCTGGGACCGGTCGTCGATAAGGTCTATGAAGAGATCGATGAGGTGATGTTCGAGGCGCGGCAGGCGGTTGTTGATCAGGCTAAACTGGAAGAGGAAATGGGCGATTTGCTCTTTGCCACGGTCAACATGGCGCGTCATTTAGGTACGAAAGCGGAGCTCGCTTTGCAAAAAGCGAACGATAAATTTGAACGTCGTTTTCGCGAAGTTGAACGTATTGTCGCAGCCAGAGGCCTGGAAATGACCGGGGTGGACCTGGAAACAATGGAAGAAGTTTGGCAGGAAGTAAAACGCCAGGAAATTGATCTCTAAAGGTTTTAGGCGGTCAAGAGCGATTTGTGTGATTTTTTAAATAACAAGCGCTTGATTTACGTCAAAAACATTTACCTCAAAGGGGCTATTTTCTCCCTCCCTGTGTGAATGTCAGCCTGACGAAGAGGAGGAATAATGAAAGTTTGTGGCGTAGGTCATGTTCGGGTATACTGCTTTCCCGTCCTGGTTATTCCATCGTCTTTTAAACCTAACTTCTCAGGTTCCGCATGACAACGAACTATATTTTTGTGACCGGCGGGGTCGTATCCTCTCTGGGTAAAGGCATTGCCGCAGCCTCCCTCGCAGCCATTCTGGAAGCCCGTGGTCTCAACGTGACCATCATGAAACTGGATCCGTACATCAACGTCGATCCGGGTACTATGAGCCCAATCCAACACGGGGAAGTGTTCGTTACTGAAGACGGCGCTGAAACCGACCTGGACCTGGGGCACTACGAGCGTTTCATCCGCACCAAGATGTCTCGCCGCAACAACTTCACGACTGGCCGCATCTACTCCGACGTTCTGCGTAAAGAACGCCGTGGCGACTATCTGGGCGCAACCGTACAGGTAATCCCTCACATCACTAACGCGATTAAAGAGCGCGTGCTGGAAGGTGGCGAAGGCCACGATGTGGTACTGGTGGAAATCGGCGGTACCGTCGGTGATATCGAATCGCTGCCGTTTCTTGAGGCGATTCGTCAATTGGCGGTAGATATCGGTCGTGAACACGCGCTGTTTATGCACCTGACGCTGGTACCTTACCTGGCGGCTGCGGGCGAAGTGAAAACTAAACCGACTCAGCACTCCGTGAAAGAGCTGCTGTCTATCGGTATTCAGCCCGATATTCTGATTTGTCGTTCCGATCGCGCGGTTCCTGCCAACGAGCGTGCAAAAATTGCATTGTTCTGTAATGTGCCGGAAAAAGCCGTTATTTCAATGAAAGATGTCGATTCCATTTATAAAATTCCGGGCCTGTTGAAATCTCAGGGGCTTGATGATTATATTTGTAAACGATTCAGCTTGAACTGTCCGGAAGCTAACCTGTCTGAATGGGAACAGGTCATTTACGAAGAAGCGAACCCGGCAGGCGAAGTGACTATCGGCATGGTCGGCAAATATATTGAACTGCCGGATGCCTATAAGTCAGTGATCGAAGCGCTGAAACACGGTGGTCTGAAAAACCGCGTTACCGTCAACATCAAATTGATCGATTCGCAAGATGTTGAAACGCGCGGCGTCGAAATTCTGAAAGATTTGGACGCTATCCTGATCCCCGGTGGCTTCGGCTATCGTGGCGTTGAAGGTAAAATCGCCACTGCGCGCTATGCGCGTGAAAACAATATTCCTTATCTGGGCATTTGCCTGGGGATGCAGGTTGCGTTGATTGAGTTCGCTCGTAACGTGGCCGGCATGGACAACGCCAACTCAACGGAATTTGTGCCAGACTGTAAGTACCCGGTTGTGGCGTTAATTACCGAGTGGCGCGATGAAGACGGTAACGTTGAAGTCCGTAGCGAGAAAAGCGATCTGGGCGGCACCATGCGCCTGGGCGCGCAGCAGTGCCAGCTTAGCGATGACAGTCTGGTACGTCAGTTGTACGGCGCGTCGACGATTGTTGAACGTCATCGCCATCGTTACGAAGTCAACAATATGTTGTTGAAACAAATTGAAGCAGCGGGTCTGCGTGTCGCAGGCCGTTCCGGTGATGATCAGTTAGTCGAGATCATTGAGGTACCGAATCATCCGTGGTTCGTGGCCTGTCAGTTCCATCCGGAATTTACTTCCACGCCGCGTGATGGACATCCGTTGTTCGCCGGCTTTGTTAAAGCCGCCAACGAGCATCAGAAACGTCAGGCGAAGTAAAAAAGTTAGAACGGCGGTGCACCCTCAGCGGTGCACCGTTTGTCTGAAGTTTTAGTTTAACTAGTGACTTGAGGAAAACCTAATGTCCAAAATCGTTAAAGTCATCGGTCGTGAAATCATCGACTCCCGTGGTAACCCGACTGTTGAAGCTGAAGTACACCTGGAAGGTGGTTTCGTAGGTATGGCGGCGGCTCCGTCAGGTGCTTCTACTGGTTCCCGCGAAGCGCTGGAACTGCGCGATGGCGACAAATCCCGTTTCCTGGGTAAAGGCGTAACCAAAGCTGTTGGCGCGGTTAACGGCCCGATTGCTCAGGCTATTCTTGGCAAAGACGCTAAAGACCAGGCTGGCATCGACAAAATCATGATCGACCTGGACGGTACTGAAAACAAATCTAACTTCGGTGCAAACGCCATTCTGGCTGTCTCTCTGGCTAACGCCAAAGCTGCTGCTGCCGCTAAAGGTATGCCGCTGTACGAGCACATTGCTGAACTGAACGGCACTCCGGGCAAATACTCCATGCCGGTTCCGATGATGAACATCATCAACGGCGGCGAGCACGCTGACAACAACGTCGACATCCAGGAATTCATGATCCAGCCGGTTGGCGCGAAAACGGTTAAAGAAGCCATCCGTATGGGTTCTGAAGTTTTCCATCACCTGGCAAAAGTGCTGAAAGGCAAAGGCATGAACACCGCTGTGGGTGACGAAGGCGGCTATGCGCCGAACCTAGGCTCCAACGCGGAAGCACTGGCTGTTATCGCTGAAGCGGTTAAAGCGGCTGGTTACGAGCTGGGTAAAGACATCACCCTGGCGATGGACTGCGCAGCATCTGAATTCTACAAAGACGGTAAATACGTTCTGGCTGGCGAAGGCAACAAAGCGTTCACCTCCGAAGAATTCACCCACTTCCTGGAAGAACTGACCAAACAGTACCCGATCGTTTCCATCGAAGATGGTCTGGACGAGTCTGACTGGGACGGTTTTGCATACCAGACCAAAGTACTGGGCGACAAAATCCAGCTGGTTGGTGACGACCTGTTCGTAACCAACACCAAAATCCTGAAAGAAGGCATCGAGAAAGGCATCGCTAACTCCATCCTGATCAAATTCAACCAGATCGGTTCTCTGACCGAAACTCTGGCTGCAATCAAGATGGCGAAAGACGCTGGCTACACTGCTGTCATCTCTCACCGTTCTGGCGAAACTGAAGACGCTACCATCGCTGACCTGGCTGTTGGTACCGCTGCAGGCCAGATCAAAACCGGTTCTATGAGCCGTTCTGACCGTGTTGCTAAATACAACCAGCTGATTCGTATCGAAGAAGCTCTGGGCGAAAAAGCACCGTACAACGGTCGTAAAGAGATCAAAGGCCAGGCGTAATCCTGCTTTTACCTCTTAACGTATAAACCCGCTTCGGCGGGTTTTTTTGTATCGGTTCAATAGCGCAGCCGCTGCGCATGACCGGGCAGACGAAATCTGCAATAATTAACGATTATCCCCTTAACAGAGAACGCTATGCAGTACCCGATTAACGAGATGTTCCAGACTCTACAAGGCGAGGGTTATTTTACCGGCGTCCCCGCTATTTTTATTCGTTTACAGGGATGTCCGGTCGGCTGTGCCTGGTGTGATACTAAGCATACCTGGGATAAACTGAGCGATCGGGAAGTGTCTCTGTTCAGCATTCTGGCAAAAACCAAAGAGAGCGACAAATGGGGGGCTGCGAGCAGTGAAGACTTGCTGGCAGTAATTAACCGTCAGGGCTATACCGCGCGTCACGTTGTCATCACCGGTGGCGAACCCTGTATTCACGACCTCATGCCGCTCACCGATCTGCTTGAAAAGAGTGGTTTTAGTTGCCAGATTGAAACTAGCGGGACGCATGAAGTGCGCTGTACGCCTAACACCTGGGTCACGGTTTCACCAAAAGTGAATATGCGCGGGGGATATGACGTGCTTTCCCAGGCGCTGGAGCGCGCCAATGAAATCAAGCATCCCGTTGGGCGAGTTCGTGATATTGAGGCGCTGGATGAACTGTTAGCCACGTTGAGCGATGATAAACCGCGCGTGATTGCTTTGCAGCCCATTAGCCAGAAAGAAGACGCGACGCGTCTGTGTATTGAAACGTGTATTGCACGTAACTGGCGGCTGTCTATGCAAACGCATAAATATTTAAATATCGCCTGATGCATTACTAATCTTACAGACGGCCTGCCGATGCCGTCTGTGACTCATCCATTACCTTGCATTGTTTATTTTCTCTATGTGAATTTCGATGAGTGTATAAAAGCGCTGATAAATTTTTCCATAGCGATGCACGGATCACGCTATTTTGGTAAATTTAAAGAAAAAATCATTCTATGAACTTTTTTGCATCAAAATCAGAAAATTAGCTGTTCTTTAATAATTTAAATTGTTGCGATTATGTTGGTAGAATGTGGTACTGATAAAAAGTAGTTTATAAACAATGATATACGTTTAGTGTGTTCCCCGCGCCAGCGGGGATAAACCGCAAACAGGAGAGCGAGCCAGCACGGAAGATGGGTGTTCCCCGCGCCAGCGGGGATAAACCGATTAATCCCTATAAAAAACCGCCTCTCGGCGGCGTGTTCCCCGCGCCAGCGGGGATAAACCGGATACGGTCGCGACCCGCAATGAAACGGCGCTGTGTTCCCCGCGCCAGCGGGGATAAACCGTCATACGATTTCATTTCCGTACTCACGGCAATGTGTTCCCCGCGCCAGCGGGGATAAACCGAAAGACGACAAAGTTGCGGCCAGCCTTGCGGAGTGTTCCCCGCGCCAGCGGGGATAAACCGCTACGCCACCCCGGACGCGCCACTGAGGTTAGGTGTTCCCCGCGCCAGCGGGGATAAACCGATTTTTCCCCATAAAAAAGCCCCGCATTAGCGGTGTTCCCCGCGCCAGCGGGGATAAACCGCGCGAGTACAGGCGCTGGCGTAACGAATCCTAGTGTTCCCCGCGCCAGCGGGGATAAACCGATTTCCCTCACATGAACCTTGAACAGCTTATTGTGTTCCCCGCGCCAGCGGGGATAAACCGAGAGTCAGCTACCTGATGAACCTAACCGCGTGGTGTTCCCCGCGCCAGCGGGGATAAACCGAACCAAAACAGACGCGGGGCCATTCGCTACACGTGTTCCCCGCGCCAGCGGGGATAAACCTGTGCTGTCCCTTTGAGATAAGTTCTGATACGCGTGTTCCCCGCGCCAGCGGGGATAAACCGGATACGGCAAATTCATTTGGGTTGAGCGTGTGGTGTTCCCCGCGCCAGCGGGGATAAACCGATTATTTCAGGGTGCGCAGTTAAAAGAGAACCGTGTTCCCCGCGCCAGCGGGGATAAACCGATCCGCGCCTTTCCACGCTTAAACGTTACGTAGTGTTCCCCGCGCCAGCGGGGATAAACCGCTTATGACCCCAACGCCAATGAGGTCGTGTGGGTGTTCCCCGCGCCAGCGGGGATAAACCGGCAACCTCCATGATTACGATCCCACTTAACAGGTGTTCCCCGCGCCAGCGGGGATAAACCGGTCAGTGGTCATGTCTCTGCTGGTGGCGGTATGTGTTCCCCGCGCCAGCGGGGATAAACCGCGGGCCTGTTAAGTTAAACGCCGACGTATTCAGTGTTCCCCGCGCCAGCGGGGATAAACCGAGCCCGTCGGACGGTGGGCCTGTATACGAAAAGTGTTCCCCGCGCCAGCGGGGATAAACCGGCTCACGCGCAGATTGTCGATAAAGAGGGAAAGTGTTCCCCGCGCCAGCGGGGATAAACCGACAGATATTATAAAAGAAATAATCACCTCTCAGTGTTCCCCGCGCCAGCGGGGATAAACCGGTGTGCAGAACATCACCCTCAACGCGCTCAATGTGTTCCCCGCGCCAGCGGGGATAAACCGGATGATATTTCAGACGCCGACGCCGAACAGCTGTGTTCCCCGCGCCAGCGGGGATAAACCGGTGCGCACCTAAATACTACAAATCATTCGAGGGTGTTCCCCGCGCCAGCGGGGATAAACCGCTATTTACACGAATAGAGACAGGAATATCCTTGTGTTCCCCGCGCCAGCGGGGATAAACCGGTCTGGAGGAAGAGTTAGAGCTGGCACGTATCGTGTTCCCCGCGCCAGCGGGGATAAACCGACGCAGTACCAGCTTGTCGCCGGGGCGTCGAAGTGTTCCCCGCGCCAGCGGGGATAAACCGGTTTTGCAGCGGTATTCCATAAACCCGCCTCGGTGTTCCCCGCGCCAGCGGGGATAAACCGCTACTTATCTCCCAATACCCTGTATTCCCTCCGTGTTCCCCGCGCCAGCGGGGATAAACCGACGCTAAAACTGCGCAGGGAACACTGGTCGGGGTGTTCCCCGCGCCAGCGGGGATAAACCGCCTCATCGGGAGCCAACGCCGCGAGAATACGCGTGTTCCCCGCGCCAGCGGGGATAGCCGTTGCATAATCATAATCTGTGTACCAGTAATGGCTGCTACAAACCTGTAAAGTAAAAAGGCCGCGTTTTTCCGGGGAGGCTTTTATACAGGAGAAGGCCATGGCGTTAAGGATCAGGGTATTGCTCGAAAATCATAAGGGAGCTGGAGCGGATAAATCGTTGAAGGCCCGGCCAGGATTAAGCCTGTTGGTCGAGGATGAGTCTACGTCTATCTTGTTCGATACCGGCCCTGATGGCAGTTTTATGCAAAACGCGTTGGCGATGGGGATCGACCTGTCCGATGTGTCTGCTGTGGTGCTTTCGCATGGTCATTACGATCATTGCGGCGGCGTGCCGTGGCTTCCTGATAACAGTCGAATCATCTGCCATCCCGATATTGCGCGCGAACGTTATGCGGCAATGACTTTTCTCGGTATTACCCGAAAAATAAAAAAATTGTCGTGTGAGGTGGACTATTCACGCTACCGAATGATGTACACGCGTGACCCCCTGCCGATTGGCGAAAACTTTATCTGGTCAGGGGAAATACCGGTGGTCGCGCCTGAAGCCTACGGCATTTTTGGCGGCCACGATGCGGAGCCGGACTCTATTTTGGATGAGGGCGTACTGATTTACCAGTCGGCAAAAGGATTAGTCATCATTACGGGATGCGGGCATCGGGGAATCGCAAATATTGTCCGGCACTGTCAGAACATTACCGGTATAAAGCGGATTTACGCGCTTGTCGGCGGATTTCATCTCCGTTGCGCATCACCGTTCACGCTGTGGCGAGTCAGGCGCTTTCTGCAAGAACAAAAACCTGAAAAACTATGCGGTTGTCACTGTACAGGGGCCTGGGGGCGGTTGTGGCTACCGGAAATAACCGCACCTGCAACCGGTGATGTGCTGCGCTTTTAACACCGCACGCTGGACAATGTTTTCACTGATAAAACGTCGTGTGAATAGGCTGGAATCAATTTGGCATCCAGCCCACGCGTTAATAAACCTTATTCGCCGCGATAGATGCAGCCGGCTGTACACGTCTCTTTCACCATCACTGCGCTCAGTAGCGGCACGACGGGCTTAACCTGATCCCAAATCCATTTTGCCAGCACTTCGCTGGTGGGATTGGACAGCCCTGGAATATCATTCAGATAGTAGTGATCAAGACGATCGTAAGTCGGTTTAAACGCCGCTTTGAGATCCGCGAAATCCATAATCCAACCGGTATGCGGATCGACTTCACCGGTAATTTCGAGACGCACCATAAACGAGTGTCCGTGCAGGCGGCCGCACTTATGCCCTTCAGGCACGTGAGGCAGGCGGTGAGCGGCTTCAAAGGTGAAATCTTTATACAACGTGGTGGACATGATGAACTCTCAGGCAATAAAAAAACCGCCGTAGGGTACCGGAAAGCGCATTTTTTATCATTAACTAAAACCATTCTCCGCCTTGTGACGGGCAATTAATTTAAGAATTTCCAGAAAATTTAATAATTATCAATCAATTATAAAATCGATTTTGGCGTTAATAACGATAACTAAAACAGGTTAGTTCATTTGGTTATTTGTTATTTCCAACCCTTCTTTAATTGTTATTCCTCTCACCGTTAACCTTATCCTCAGTTTGGGATTTATCGCTTATACATTTCATCTTTCAAGCCGCATCTGTGTGACTGCGTTTACTCACCCCAGTCACGTATTTATGTACGCTCCTGGGGCGCGCTCAGCTTACGGCGAACTTGAATGATTTTGTGTATAGATCCGCTTTGCTTACTGGAACATAACGACGCATGACGACACCGGCTCCACTGACTGGGTTGCTTCCGCTTAATCCGGAGCAACTGGCGCGCCTTCAGGCCGCGACAACCGACCTTACTCCCGAACAGCTTGCCTGGGTCTCCGGCTATTTTTGGGGCGTACTGAACCCGCGCTCAGGCGCTGTTGCCGTCACGCCTGCTCCTGAGGGAAAGATGCCGGGAGTTACGCTTATCTCCGCTTCGCAAACCGGCAATGCGCGTCGTGTGGCGGAAGCGCTGCGTGATGATCTGCTGGCGGCCAACCTTAATGTGACACTGGTGAACGCCGGCGACTACAAATTCAAACAGATTGCCAGTGAAAAAATGCTGGTGATAGTGACGTCCACCCAGGGAGAAGGCGAGCCGCCGGAAGAGGCCGTCGCGCTGCATAAGTTCCTGTTCTCGAAAAAAGCGCCGAAACTGGAAAACACCGCGTTTGCCGTATTTGGTCTTGGCGATACATCCTATGAATTCTTCTGCCAGTCCAGCAAAGATTTCGACAGCAAACTGGCGGAACTGGGCGGTGAACGTCTGCTCGACCGTGTCGATGCTGACGTTGAATATCAGGCAGCTGCCAGCGAATGGCGCGCCCGCGTGGTTGATGTTCTGAAGTCCCGCGCACCTGTCGCGGCACCTTCGCAATCCGTCGCTACTGGCGCGGTAAACGACATCCACACCAGCCCCTATACCAAAGACGCGCCGCTGACCGCGACCCTCTCCGTGAATCAGAAAATCACCGGTCGCAACTCGGAAAAAGACGTTCGTCATATTGAGATTGATTTAGGCGACTCCGGTCTGCGTTACCAGCCGGGCGATGCGCTGGGCGTCTGGTATCAGAACGATCCGGCTCTGGTGAAGGAGCTGGTTGAGTTGCTGTGGCTGAAAGGCGATGAGCCGGTGACGGTTGACGGTAAAACCCTGCCGCTCGCCGAAGCGCTGGAGTGGCACTTCGAGCTGACGGTGAATACCGCCAACATTGTTGAGAACTACGCGACCCTGACGCGCAGTGAGTCGCTGTTGCCATTAGTGGGCGACAAAGCGCAGCTCCAGCACTACGCCGCGACCACGCCAATCGTCGATATGGTGCGTTTCTCTCCGGCGCAACTGGATGCTCAGGCGCTAATCGACCTGCTGCGTCCGCTGACGCCGCGTTTGTACTCCATCGCCTCCGCGCAGGCGGAAGTCGAAAGCGAAGTACACGTAACCGTCGGCGTCGTGCGCTACGACATTGAAGGCCGCGCTCGCGCGGGTGGTGCTTCCAGCTTCCTTGCCGACCGCGTGGAAGAAGAGGGCGAAGTTCGCGTCTTTATTGAGCACAACGACAACTTCCGCCTGCCAGCTAACCCGGAAGCGCCGGTCATTATGATTGGCCCCGGCACCGGCATCGCGCCGTTCCGCGCCTTTATGCAACAGCGTGCGGCGGAAGGGGCGGAAGGCAAGAACTGGTTGTTCTTCGGCAACCCGCACTTTACCGAAGATTTCCTCTATCAGGTGGAGTGGCAGCGCTACGTGAAAGAAGGCGTGCTGAACCGTATCGATCTGGCCTGGTCACGCGATCAAAAAGAAAAAATTTACGTACAAGACAAGCTGCGTGAACAGGGCGCCGAGCTGTGGCGCTGGATCAATGATGGCGCGCATATTTATGTCTGCGGCGACGCCAGGCGCATGGCCGCAGATGTCGAAAAAGCATTGCTGGAAGTGATCGCTGAATTCGGCGGTATGGACCTCGAATCGGCAGATGAATATTTAAGTGAGCTGCGCGTAGAGCGCCGTTATCAGCGAGATGTCTACTAATGAGCGAAAAACATCCAGGCCCACTGGTGGTCGAAGGTAAACTGTCCGATGCCGAGCGCATGAAGCTGGAAAGCAACTACCTGCGCGGTACCATTGCGGAAGATCTGAACGACGGTCTCACCGGCGGTTTTAAAGGCGACAACTTCCTGCTAATACGCTTTCATGGCATGTATCAGCAGGATGACCGCGATATTCGCGCCGAGCGTGCGGCGCAGAAGCTGGAGCCGCGCCACGCCATGCTGCTGCGCTGCCGTCTGCCGGGCGGGGTGATTACTACGACGCAATGGCAGGCGATCGATAAATTCGCGGCGGATAACACGATTTATGGCAGTATCCGTCTGACCAACCGCCAGACCTTCCAGTTTCACGGTATTCTGAAGAAGAACGTCAAGCCGGTGCACCAGATGCTGCACTCGGTGGGGCTGGATGCGCTGGCAACCGCTAACGACATGAACCGTAACGTGCTGTGCACCTCCAACCCGTACGAATCGCAGTTGCACGCGGAAGCCTACGAGTGGGCGAAGAAGATCTCCGAACATCTGCTGCCGCGCACCCGTGCGTATGCGGAGATCTGGCTCGATCAGGAGAAGGTCGCGACCACTGACGAAGAACCGATCCTCGGTGCAACCTATCTGCCGCGTAAGTTCAAAACCACGGTGGTGATCCCGCCGCAAAATGATATCGATCTGCACGCCAACGACATGAACTTTGTGGCGATTGCCGAGAACGGCAAGCTGGTCGGCTTTAACCTGCTGGTCGGCGGCGGTCTGTCTATTGAGCACGGTAATAAGAAAACCTATGCTCGTACCGCGAGCGAGTTTGGCTATCTACCGCTGGAGCACACCCTGGCGGTGGCGGAAGCGGTAGTGACGACGCAGCGCGACTGGGGTAACCGTACCGACAGGAAAAACGCCAAAACCAAATACACCCTTGAGCGCGTGGGACTGGAGACGTTTAAAGCGGAAGTCGAGCGTCGCGCGGGGATCAAATTTGAGCCGATCCGCCCGTATGAGTTTACCGGTCGCGGCGATCGTATCGGTTGGGTGAAAGGGATCGACAACAACTGGCACCTGACGCTGTTTATCGAAAGTGGCCGCATTCTGGACTACCCGGGGCGTCCGCTGAAAACCGGCCTGCTGGAGATCGCGAAGATTCATCAGGGCGAGTTCCGTATCACCGCTAACCAGAACCTGATTATTGCCAGCGTGCCGGAAAGCCAGAAAGCGAAGATCGAGACGCTGGCGCGCGACCACGGGTTGATGAATGCGGTGAAACCGCAGCGTGAAAACTCAATGGCCTGCGTGTCGTTCCCGACCTGTCCGCTGGCGATGGCGGAAGCCGAGCGTTTCCTGCCGTCGTTCACGGACAAAGTCGAAGCGATTCTGGAAAAACACGGCATTCCTGATGAGCATATCGTGATGCGCGTGACCGGCTGCCCGAACGGTTGTGGCCGCGCGATGCTGGCGGAAATTGGCTTAGTAGGGAAAGCGCCTGGTCGTTATAACCTGCATCTTGGCGGCAACCGCATCGGGAGTCGTATCCCACGGATGTATCAAGAAAATATCACCGAGCCGGATATTCTGGCCTCGCTGGATGAACTGATTGGGCGCTGGGCGAAAGAGCGTGAAGCGGGTGAAGGCTTCGGCGACTTTACGGTGCGTGCGGGCATCATTCGCCCGGTGCTCGATCCAGCGCGTGATTTCTGGGAATAACCTGAATTGCCGGATGGCGGCATAAATGCCTTATCCGGCCTACCGCCCGCGTAGGCCTGATAAGCGAAGCGCCATCAGGCAAGGTATACCGCGAGGAACTTATGTCCAAACTCGATCTAAATGCCCTGAATGAACTGCCAAAAGTCGATCGCGTACTGGCGTTGGCGGAAACCAACGCTCAACTGGAAACGCTGACTGCCGAAGAACGCGTGGCCTGGGCGCTGGAAAATCTGCCCGGCGAATACGTGCTCTCCTCAAGCTTTGGTATCCAGGCGGCGGTGAGCCTGCACCTGGTGAACCAGATTCGCCCGGATATCCCGGTGATCCTCACCGATACCGGCTATTTGTTCCCGGAAACCTATCAGTTTATTGATGAGCTAACGGACAAACTCAAACTCAACCTGAAAGTTTACCGCGCGGGCGAAAGTCCGGCCTGGCAGGAGGCGCGCTACGGCAAACTGTGGGAGCAGGGCGTTGAGGGCATTGAGAAATACAATGACATCAACAAAGTCGAGCCGATGAACCGGGCGCTAAAAGAGCTGAAAGCGCAGACGTGGTTTGCGGGTCTGCGTCGCGAGCAGTCCGGCAGCCGCGCGCATTTACCTGTTCTCGCTATCCAGCGCGGCGTGTTTAAAGTGCTACCGATTATCGACTGGGATAACCGCACGGTTTACCAGTATCTGCAAAAGCACGGTCTGAAATACCATCCGCTGTGGGATCAGGGCTATCTGTCGGTAGGCGATACGCACACCACCCGCAAATGGGAGCCGGGTATGGCGGAAGAAGAGACACGCTTCTTCGGACTGAAGCGCGAGTGCGGGCTGCATGAAGGGTGATTGTCCTTACGCGGTATGATTATACTTGCTGCTATGAAAAATCCGGCAGGCAGCCGGATTTTAAATTGGTTATATACCCAAAATAATTCGAGTTGCTTAAAGGCGGCAAGGGAGTGAGTCCCCAGGAGCATAGATAACTATGTGACTGGGGTGAACGAGCGTAGCCAACACATAAGCAACTTGAAGTATGAAGGGTATATTACTGACTATCTTTATACCAGTAATATATTACGACTGCACCCATCTTTACCAATGTGCAAAGAACGTTCATGGGTTAGATATAGTTTTTCAAGAATTACATCAATAAACATTTTTTTTGCATGATAGTCGTTATAATCCTGATTAAGTTTTTTTAAAAAACCAGAATTTGTTGGTTTAAACTCTGCAAACGGTGAATAGCTATGTAGTAAATAGGAGATGCACGGATGCATCATGCTAAAAGCGACTTCACCTTGTACCTCCTGATAACCTATTTTGCAAAACTGAGTTGTAGGCTCAAAGTTACCGGCATTAATACAAGCCAGCATCGATGTTTCATCTGCAGTAAGTAAGTCCTGCCATTCGACAAGCGGGTGGTCTGGAGCCTCTGCGGGACGCATCATCTCATAAACCGCCGTTTTGATTTGTGCATTGCCCGTCACTTCTTTTCGTAGAGTTGAAATCGACTCCTGAAGTAATTCCGGGTGCCAGGTCATCTTCGCACCAATCACCTCGCATATTTGTAAAAATAACTGTCTCTCCTCTCTACTCATAGATTCTATCACTGCATCATCTGATATATTGAGGATGTCCTTAATATTGCTTTGGCTGATCACCGTGTCGCCGACCATAAGTAAAAATTGTGTCTGAGAAGCGTCCATCTTGATAGTAAACAGATCCTGATGAGCCGGGCAGGCCAGATGTTGTAGCCGTTTAAAGGCGTAAATTTTATTTATATCCTCTACGTTAACTTCCATCTCTCCAGGTTCACCACGGCCCTGTCCGTGAATGATGGAGTGTAACACTTCCAGCGCATGGTCCTTTTTTTCCGCTCTAAAATGATCCTGGACTTTATCCCAGCCCCCCATATGGATTGCTTTTTCTTTATCTGCGCTTAACAGATGAGCAAGCCGACTTTCATTAAGCGTATAATTTTGATGATTACCGAAGCTTAAAGTGACTGGCATAATATTTTCCTTCAAATTTATATTATTCAATATTCGGAGTAAAATATATCGTTCAATTCTCTCTTTTTTATTAAACAGATAAAGTTTACTACAGGAGAGAATTTGAACGACATTATTAATACAGCACATTTATGGTTGGTAATCCTTTGTGGTGACGATAATTCAGACAAAAGGTAGATGATTCGCCGCAAATGGTCGTTTTTTTAAATTTTGGTTTATGCAGGGGGCGTTGGAAGAAGCCTCTTTGATCGCTTCTTCCAGAAGAAAAGAGCGGAAAAATTTATAATAATTATTCGCGGGGTAAATATTTATGAAGAATATATAAAGTTGAGTGAGCATATTTAAATATAATCTCAGGAAGTGCAATTTTTGTGAGATATATCAACAAAAAAGACCATTGAAAAGGCGTAGAGTGCTTTTATTATCCACATGCTGGAGTTTACGTGTCGATATATCACTATTGGGGAAAGTCTCGACGAGGAGAAACTGACGGCGGTGATGATTACCATTTGCTTTGCTGGCATTCTTTAGATGTTGCGGCTGTGGGTTACTGGATGGTGATAAATAATATTTATTTTATTGACCACTATCTAAAAAAATTAGGCATCCAGGATAAGGAGCAGGCGGCGCAATTTTTTGCCTGGATTTTATGTTGGCATGATATTGGAAAATTTGCTCATTCCTTCCAGCAACTATACCGTCATGAGGCTTTAAACATCTTTAATGAGCCTACACGGCATTATGAAAAAATCGCGCATACCACGCTGGGATACGTGTTGTGGAACTCCTGGCTAAGTGAATGCCCTGAATTGTTTCCTCCTTCTTCGCTTTCAGTTCGTAAAAGTAAGCGCGTTATGGCGCTTTGGATGCCAGTCACTACAGGTCATCATGGACGCCCTCCAGAGGCAATCCAGGAGCTGGACCATTTTCGCCAGCAGGATAAAGATGCGGCAAGAGATTTTCTTCTGAGAATAAAAGCGCTCTTTCCTTTAATTACCTTGCCTGAAGCCTGGGATGAAGATGAGGGTATCGACCAATTTCAGCAACTTTCCTGGTTTATTTCCGCTGCGGTTGTACTGGCTGACTGGACTGGTTCCGCCAGCCGTTATTTTCCGCGTACTGCGGAAAAAATGCCTGTTGATACCTACTGGCAGCAAGCTCTCGCTAAAGCACAAACTGCCATCACGCTATTTCCCTCAGCGGCGAATGTGTCTGCCTTTACGGGCATAGAAACGCTTTTCCCTTTTATTCAGCATCCCACACCGTTACAACAAAAGGCGCTTGAGCTGGATATCAACGTGGATGGCGCCCAACTCTTTATTCTTGAAGATGTCACTGGAGCCGGAAAAACAGAGGCGGCGCTCATATTAGCTCATCGACTGATGGCGGCAGGTAAAGCGCAGGGACTCTATTTTGGACTGCCGACAATGGCGACAGCCAACGCGATGTTTGAACGTATGGCGAACACCTGGCTGGCGTTGTATCAGCCGGATTCCCGTCCCAGCCTGATTCTGGCGCATAGCGCGCGTCGCTTAATGGATCGTTTCAATCAGTCAATATGGTCGGTCACTCTTTCTGGTACGGAAGAACCCGATGAAGCGCAGCCTTATAGTCAGGGATGCGCCGCCTGGTTTGCCGACAGCAATAAAAAAGCGTTGTTGGCGGAGGTTGGCGTAGGCACGTTGGATCAGGCGATGATGGCGGTAATGCCATTTAAACATAACAACCTGCGGTTACTGGGTCTTAGCAACAAGATTTTACTGGCTGATGAGATCCATGCCTGTGATGCCTGGATGTCCCGAATACTTGAAGGTTTGATTGAACGGCAGGCCAGTAATGGCAACGCCACTATTCTGTTATCTGCGACGCTATCGCAGCAGCAGCGAGATAAGCTGGTGGCGGCATTTTCCCGTGGCGTGAGGCGTAGTGTGCAGGCGCCGTTGCTAGGCCATGACGATTATCCCTGGCTGACTCAGGTCACACAAACAGAGCTGATTTCTCAGCGGGTTGATACACGCAAAGAGGTTGAGCGTAGCGTAGATATTGGCTGGCTACATAGTGAAGAGTCGTGTCTTGAACGTATAGGTGAAGCAGTGGAAAAAGGAAACTGTATCGCCTGGATACGTAACTCCGTTGATGATGCGATTCGTATCTATCGCCAGCTTCAACTGAGTAAGGTCGTCGCCACGGAAAACCTTTTACTCTTCCATAGTCGCTTTGCTTTTCACGATCGTCAGCGGATTGAGTCGCAGACGCTGAATCTCTTTGGCAAACAGAGCGGCGCGCAACGTGCCGGTAAGGTCATTATCGCCACGCAGGTAATCGAACAAAGTCTGGATATTGACTGCGATGAGATGATCTCTGATTTAGCGCCGGTGGATTTATTAATTCAGCGGGCCGGTCGACTACAGCGTCATATTCGCGATCGTAACGGTCTGGTGAAAAAGAGTGGGCAGGATGAGCGAGAGACGCCAGTGCTGCGCATTCTTGCTCCGGAGTGGGATGACGCGCCGCGAGAGAACTGGTTATCCAGCGCCATGCGTAACAGCGCCTATGTCTATCCCGATCATGGGCGCATGTGGCTGACGCAGCGCATATTACGTGAGCAGGGGACGATTCGGATGCCGCAATCTGCCCGCTTGTTGATTGAGTCGGTCTACGGCGAGGATGTCAACATGCCGGTTGGGTTTGCAAAAACCGAGCAATTGCAGGAAGGCAAATTTTATTGCGACCGGGCATTTGCCGGCCAGATGCTGCTTAACTTTGCGCCGGGCTACTGTGCTGAAATTAGCGATTCTTTACCGGAGAAAATGTCAACGCGGCTGGCGGAAGAGTCTGTCACGCTGTGGCTGGCGAAAATCGTGGATAGCGTCGTAACCCCTTATGCCAGCGGTGAACACGCCTGGGAGATGAGCGTGCTGCGAGTACGTCAGAGCTGGTGGAATAAACATAAAGACGAGTTTGAAAAATTAGACGGCGAACCCTTGCGTAAGTGGTGTGCGCAACAGCATCAGGATAAGGATTTTGCCACGGTGATTGTGGTGACGGACTTTGCCGCTTGTGGTTATTCGGCGAATGAGGGATTGATTGGCATGATGGGGGAATAACGAATACAGATATGGACAATTTTTCACTTTTAACAACGCCCTGGCTCCCCGTCCGTTTCAAAGACGGTTCCACGGGCAAGCTGGCCCCCGTCGATCTGGCGGATGAAAAGGTGGTGGACATCGCCGCAACGCGAGCAGATTTACAGGGAGCGGCCTGGCAGTTTCTGTTGGGATTGCTGCAATGCAGTATCGCGCCGAAAAGATACAAAAATTGGGAGGATATCTGGTTTGATGGATTGCATGCCGATGTGCTCCATAAGGCATTAGCACCGTTAGAACACGCTTTTCAGTTTGGCGCGGAATCCCCCTCGTTTATGCAGGATTTTGAACCGTTAAGCGGCGAAAAAGTCTCTATTGCCTCATTGTTGCCGGAAATACCTGGCGCGCAAACCACGAAGTTCAATAAAGATCATTTTGTCAAACGCGGCGTAACGGAACGTTTTTGTCCGCACTGCGCGGCGCTGGCGCTGTTCTCGTTGCAGCTTAACGCGCCTGCGGGCGGCAAAGGCTATCGTACCGGGCTGCGCGGCGGCGGGCCACTGACCACGCTGGTTGAATTGCAGGAATATCAGGGCGAGCGGCAAACGCCGATCTGGCGCAAGCTGTGGCTCAACGTGATGCCGCAGGATACTGCGGATCTGCCTTTACCAGACCAGTGTGATGCGACCGTTTTCCCGTGGCTTGCCGCGACGCGGACCAGCGAGCAGGCGAATGCCGTTACCACGCCGGAGCAGGTCAATAAACTCCAGGCGTACTGGGGGATGCCGCGTCGTATCCGCCTGGATTTTGCCACCTTACAGTCAGGTTGCTGCGATATTTGCGGCGCTGAAAGCGATGAGCTTCTTGGCTTTATGACCGTTAAGAACTACGGCGTTAACTACGATGGCTGGCGTCATCCGCTGACGCCTTATCGCGCCCCGGTAAAAGATCAAAACGCCTTCTTTTCCGTTAAACCGCAGCCCGGCGGCCTTATCTGGCGCGACTGGCTGGGATTAAGTCAGAACAACCAGACGGAAGCGAATTACGAATCTCCCGCGCAGGTAGTCAAGGTGTTTAACGCCCGCTCGCTGACTGACGTTAAAGCGGGGATCTGGGGCTTTGGCGCGGATTTCGACAATATGAAAATCCGCTGCTGGTATGAGCATCACTTCCCGTTGCTGATGACGGAAGGTCTGATCCCTGATTTACGTAAGGCCGTGCAAACTGCGGCCCGCCTGTTGAGCCTGCTTCGCAGTGCGCTAAAAGAAGCGTGGTTCGCCAATGCGAAGGATGCCCGCGGTGATTTCAGTTTTATCGACATTGATTTCTGGAACCTGACGCAGGGGCGCTTTCTCAATCTGATCCACGATCTGGAAAACGGACACAAGCCGGACGAAAGGCTGAATAAATGGCAAAGAGAACTTTGGCTATTTACCCGTTGTTACTTCGACGACCGCGTCTTTACCAACCCCTACGAGAGCAGCGATCTGGAGCGCATCATGAAGGCGCGCAAAAAATATTTTACTTCATCGGCGGAAAAGCAAAGCGCGAAAGCCGCCAAAGCAAAGAAGCAGGAGGCTGCTGAATGAGTATTGTGACGAAAGATGATAAAGCCACTTTGCTTCAGTGGCATGAGGAACTACAAGAAAAACGTGGATTACGTGCCAGCTTACGACGTAGTAAAACGGTGAATGATGCCTGTTTGGCTGAGGGGCTTCATTCATTGTTAATGCAAACACATTCTTTATGGAAAAACAAAGCACCCTGGAATGTTACTGCATTGGCAATCACAGCGGCACTGGCTGCACATATCAAATTTATTGATGAGCAAAAGAGTTTTGCTGCGCAGCTTGGACAGAAGAAAGGTGGCGACACTCCGGTGATGTCAAAATTACGCTTCTCCCACCTATTAGCGGTAAAAACGCCGGATGAACTGCTGCGCCAGTTACGGCGTGCGGTGAAGCTGTTAGATGGTTCGGTCAACCTGTTTTCTCTTGCAGACGATATTTTCTGCTGGTGCCAGGAGCAGAATGACTTGCTGAACCACCATCGCCGCCAGCAGCGGCCAACCGAATTTCTTCGTATCCGCTGGGCGCTGGAATACTACCAGGCCGGCGATGGCGATACCGATAACGAACAAGATTAACAGGGATATCTTTATGACAACGTTTATTCAGCTCCATTTACTGACCGCTTACCCCGCCGCTAACCTGAACCGTGATGATACCGGCGCGCCAAAAACCGTGGTGCTTGGCGGTGCAACACGTCTGCGTATCTCCTCTCAGAGCCTGAAACGCGCCTGGCGTACATCTGAGTTATTTGAACAGGCATTAGCTGGCCATATTGGTATTCGTACTGGTCGCATTGCTCGTGAGGCGGCGCAAATCCTCGTTGATAGCGGCATTGACGCCAAAAAAGCGGTTGAGTACGTCAAGAACATCGCCAACTGCTTTGGCAAGGTAAAAGAGGATAAGAAACCCAAAGAAGATTTGACGAATGCTGAAACCGAGCAACTGGTGCATATCAGCCCTGCTGAGTTTGAGGCCGTGAAAGCGCTGGCGCGCCGTCTGGCAGAAGAAAAACGTCCGGCAACAGAAGAGGAAGCGGAACTGTTACGTCACGATCGCATGGCCGTCGATATTGCCATGTTTGGCCGGATGTTAGCGAAGAAAACTGATTTTAACGTGGAAGCCGCCTGCCAGGTCGCCCACGCCTTCGGCGTCAGCGAAACGATCATCGAAGACGATTTCTTTACCGCTGTGGATGACCTACGCCAGGCATCGGCAGAAGATGCAGGCGCAGGCCATCTCGGCGAAGCCGGCTTTGGCTCCGCGCTGTTTTACACCTATATCTGCATCGACAAAGATCTGCTGGTGAAAAACCTGAACGGCAATGAAGAACTGGCAAACAAAACGCTGCGCGCCTTTACTGAAGCGGCGCTGAAAGTGTCGCCGACCGGCAAACAGAACAGCTTTGCCAGCCGTGCCTATGCCTCGTGGGCGCTGGCCGAAAAAGGCACCGACCAACCACGTTCACTGGCGGCCGCGTTTTATGAACCGATCAACGGTACAGACCAATTGAACGTTGCGGTTAAGCGTATTACCGCGCTGCGTGAAAATATGAATGCGGTCTATGTACAGGAGACGGCGTTCAAAGACTTTAACGTTATGAATCAGCAGGGAAGCATGAAAGACGTGCTTGACTTCATCTGCGCGTAAGGGGCGGCTTATGAGCCAATATCTGGTTTTTCAGCTTCATGGGCCGATGGCCTCCTGGGGCGTGGATGCGCCAGGCGAAGTGCGCCACAGCCATGAACTTCCTTCGCGTTCTGCGCTGTTGGGGTTATTAGCTGCGGCGCTGGGTATTCGCCGCGATGAGGAGGAACGGCTAAACGCCTTCAATCGTCATTACCAATTTTTGCTGTGCGCCAGCGGCAACCCGCGCTGGGCGCGGGATTATCACACGGTGCAGATGCCGAAAGAGGTACGTAAGGCACGTTACTTCAGCCGCCGTGAAGAGTTGCAGGCTCCTGAGTTACTGAGCGCGCTGATTTCCCGACGCGACTACTACACCGACGCCTGGTGGATGATCGCTGTCAGCGCGACGCCGGACGCGCCTTACACGTTGGCGCAGCTTCAGGCGGCGTTACAACATCCTGTGTTCCCGCTGTATCTGGGGCGCAAAAGTCACCCTCTGGCGTTGCCGCTTGCGCCGCAACTGCTGGAAGGGAGTGCGGCGGATGTCCTGCGTGAAGCATATCGTTGGTATCAGGATAAATTCAATACGCTGAAACTGACTCTCCCCGGATTACAGAATGAATGCTGGTGGGAAGGTGAACACGATGGCTTAACGGCGAACAAAATTTTACGTCGTCGCGACATGCCGTTGAGCCGCCAGCAATGGCTGTTCGGTGAACGTAGCGTGAATCAGGGGCCGTGGCTCCGCAAGGAGGACGCGTGTATCTCTCAAGAATAACGCTGCACACCAGCGAGCTTTCGCCGGCACAGCTCTTGCATCTGGTGGAGCGCGGCGAGTACGTGATGCACCAGTGGTTATGGGATCTCTTTCCCGGCGGCAAGGAACGGCAGTTTCTTTATCGCCGCGAAGAGTTACAGGGCGCGTTTCGCTTTTTTGTTCTCTCACAGGAACAGCCTGCCGCCAGCGCGATTTTTGACGTGCAGACTCGCCCATTTGCGCCAATGCTGAGCGCGGGACAGACGCTGCGGTTTAACTTGCGCGCCAATCCGACGGTTTGCAAAAACGGCAAGCGTCACGATTTGCTGATGGAGGCGAAACGCCAGCGTAAAACGCAGGGTGATAGCCAGGATATTTGGTCTTATCAGCAGCAGGCGGCGCTGACGTGGTTGGCGCGCCAGGGGGAGCAAAATGGCTTCACCCTGCGCGAAACGAGCGTTGATGCTTATCGGCAGCAGCAGATACGTCGAGAGAAATCCCGGCAGATGATTCAGTTTAGCAGCGTGGACTATACCGGCGTGCTGGTGCTTAACGATCCCGTGCTTTTCCTGCAACGTCTGGCGCAGGGGTACGGTAAAAGCCGGGCGTTTGGCTGCGGAATGATGATGATCAAACCCGGAGACGACGCGTGACGTTCGTACCGCTCAACCCGATCCCGTTAAAAGATCGAACCTCGATGATCTTCCTCCAGTACGGTCAAATTGACGTGCTGGATGGGGCATTCGTGCTGATCGATAAAACGGGAGTCCGCACGCATATTCCCGTCGGTTCGGTCGCTTGTATCATGCTGGAACCGGGAACGCGGGTTTCCCATGCGGCAGTGCATTTGGCATCAACGGTCGGCACCCTGTTGGTATGGGTGGGCGAGGCGGGAGTGCGGGTCTATTCCTCCGGACAACCCGGAGGCGCACGAGCCGATAAGTTGCTTTATCAGGCAAAGCTGGCGTTAGATGATGACCTGCGGCTTAAAGTAGTCCGCAAAATGTATGAGCTGCGTTTTCGTGAGCCGCCTCCCGCCCGTCGTTCCGTTGAGCAACTGCGCGGTATTGAAGGATCCCGTGTGCGGGCGACCTATGCATTACTGGCGAAGCAGTATGGCGTGAAATGGCATGGTCGTAACTATGATCCGAAAGACTGGGAGAAGGGGGATGTCGTCAACCGATGTATTAGCGCGGCGACATCGTGCCTGTACGGGATTTCAGAAGCGGCTATCCTGGCGGCGGGATATGCGCCGGCTATCGGTTTTATCCATAGCGGTAAGCCGCTTTCTTTTGTTTATGACATTGCCGATATCATCAAATTTGAATCGGTGGTGCCCAAAGCATTTGAGATCGCCGCTCGTCACCCGGCGGAACCTGATAAAGAAGTGCGCCTGGCCTGCCGGGATATTTTTCGCAGTTCGAAGCTGACCGGAAAATTGATCCCGCTGATCGAAGAGGTGCTCGCTGCCGGTGAAATTAAACCACCTCAGCCTGCGCCGGATATGCTGCCGCCAGCAATACCGGAACCTGAATCACTGGGTGATAGCGGCCATCGGGGGCATGGTTGATGAGTATGGTGGTTGTGGTCACGGAAAACGTACCGCCGCGCCTGCGGGGACGTCTTGCCGTCTGGTTACTCGAGGTTCGTGCAGGTGTTTATGTTGGCGATACCTCGAAGCGTATTCGGGAAATGATTTGGCAACAGATCACACAGCTTGGCGGTTGCGGAAATGCCGTCATGGCTTGGGCGACCAACACGGAGTCGGGATTTGAGTTTCAGACATGGGGTGAAAACAGACGTATTCCGGTAGATTTGGATGGACTGCGTTTGGTTTCTTTTCTTCCTGTTGAAAATCAATAAGTTGAATGTTCTTTAATAATAAGGAATTGTTATCTTACCGTTGGTAGTTTGTTAGATAGTAAAAAAGGGCTTTTAGAACAAATATATAGTTTTAGTGTGTTCCCCGCGCCAGCGGGGATAAACCGACTGAAACTACAGGCAGGGTGGCGCCGATTTCGTGTTCCCCGCGCCAGCGGGGATAAACCGTCATTCTGTTATCGCCCCTTATCCACACACGCCGTGTTCCCCGCGCCAGCGGGGATAAACCGTTCCCTGCGTTAGCGGGGATGAACCTCAATAGGTGTTCCCCGCGCCAGCGGGGATAAACCGGCTATTCCTGGCTGTAGTCCGCGCTAATATGGGTGTTCCCCGCGCCAGCGGGGATAAACCGCCTGCACCGGGCTGCACCGTGCGCGACCCGCGCGTGTTCCCCGCGCCAGCGGGGATAAACCGGGATAACGCTGGAAACAGCCGAAAAACTTGTGGTGTTCCCCGCGCCAGCGGGGATAAACCGTAACGTCTCTCGGCTCCCGTGCTATGGGCGGGGTGTTCCCCGCGCCAGCGGGGATAAACCGTTTGGAGAGTATTAACATCGCTCATTATGGCCGTGTTCCCCGCGCCAGCGGGGATAAACCGGCTTCAATGACTAGTGAGCGGGTTTCATGCGTGTGTTCCCCGCGCCAGCGGGGATAAACCGCTGAGGCCTTTGGAGGGGAGGTTAGTAATTGTGTGTTCCCCGCGCCAGCGGGGATAAACCGCCGAAACAACGGTTATTAACAGCCCGCAGACGGTGTTCCCCGCGCCAGCGGGGATAAACCGTCTGTTCTCTTTTTGCGCATAGCCTCGCTTGCGTGTTCCCCGCGCCAGCGGGGATAAACCGATCACCGGCACGCGCGATAACGGGTCTGATTAGTGTTCCCCGCGCCAGCGGGGATAAACCGCAGTCTGGTGGTAGCTCAACTCCAGTAAATATGTGTTCCCCGCGCCAGCGGGGATAAACCGAAAAATTGCCATTTAACGAAGATCCGCAGCATGTGTTCCCCGCGCCAGCGGGGATAAACCGGCTCCGCAACGGTACAGAGCAAAAAAACACGCGTGTTCCCCGCGCCAGCGGGGATAAACCGTCATTTCAGGAACTCGGCATATCATTAAAAAAGTGTTCCCCGCGCCAGCGGGGATAAACCGCGGTTTTACGCCATTATTTTTTTAGGTGGGTGGTGTTCCCCGCGCCAGCGGGGATAAACCGCATGTTGTTAGCGCCCTTATGGGCGACCTCCGGTGTTCCCCGCGCCAGCGGGGATAAACCGGTGGGGGCATCGCTATATTTATCATTCAGCATGTGTTCCCCGCGCCAGCGGGGATAAACCGGCACGGGAACAATTATCCAGGGCGCTATCAAGGTGTTCCCCGCGCCAGCGGGGATAAACCGTTTTCCCGGCGTGGTCATGAGTGCCTCCCTCCGTGTTCCCCGCGCCAGCGGGGATAAACCGCGGGACAGCCAGATACGATCGATTTTAGTCACGTGTTCCCCGCGCCAGCGGGGATAAACCGAGACTGGAGACGTTACGCGATTATTACGCTAAGTGTTCCCCGCGCCAGCGGGGATAAACCGGATTACCGGGGCCTGTTGAAATCAACGGGCGAGTGTTCCCCGCGCCAGCGGGGATAAACCGGCAGTAGCGAGGCGCTCCGCTACAGAGATACTGTGTTCCCCGCGCCAGCGGGGATAAACCGTCGGGGCCAAATCATTGCTTACTTTACCGAGAGTGTTCCCCGCGCCAGCGGGGATAAACCGGAAAACACCATTGCAGCACTCCCCAGCCAGAAGTGTTCCCCGCGCCAGCGGGGATAAACCGCAGCGAGTGAGCCAGCACATTGACCAGAACGCGTGTTCCCCGCGCCAGCGGGGATAAACCGTCCTTGATGACCTGCATTTCAGCTATAACCGGGTGTTCCCCGCGCCAGCGGGGATAAACCGGAACAACATCCAGTACGCGCTCGGCATTCAGTGTGTTCCCCGCGCCAGCGGGGATAAACCGCTGTTGAGAAACGTGACGCGGAATTCATCGCCGTGTTCCCCGCGCCAGCGGGGATAAACCGCCCCCTGTTCTGGTTAAGGGGGATACACCTGCGTGTTCCCCGCGCCAGCGGGGATAAACCGCACGCCGCCATCACTGACAGCACAAAAACAAAGTGTTCCCCGCGCCAGCGGGGATAAACCGCAGGTTATGCGCAAAAATTAATTCATATTATAGTGTTCCCCGCGCCAGCGGGGATAAACCGCGCCGCATTTCTACCGCGCTGGACACCGGCAAGTGTTCCCCGCGCCAGCGGGGATAAACCGTTACTTCGCTCATAATCAGTGTTCCCGGAACTGTGTTCCCCGCGCCAGCGGGGATAAACCGTTACTGGGTGGCTGACTGCGGAACTGGAATCCGTGTTCCCCGCGCCAGCGGGGATAAACCGCGCCAATCAGGACAGTTTCTGGCGCTCAAACAGTGTTCCCCGCGCCAGCGGGGATAAACCGAACCTTGGCACCAGTTTGCGCCCTGCAACAGCGTGTTCCCCGCGCCAGCGGGGATAAACCGGAGGGACCGGCTGCCGCATATCAAACACTATCGTGTTCCCCGCGCCAGCGGGGATAAACCGAAACCGATCAGTACGGATTCCAGCGGCGTTCTGTGTTCCCCGCGCCAGCGGGGATAAACCGAATCGGGGTGATATTGGGTTATATATGCGTTTGTGTTCCCCGCGCCAGCGGGGATAAACCGTGTGGGGAGAGTGCGAGCGTGGGGAGGCAGCTGTGTTCCCCGCGCCAGCGGGGATAAACCGACGCAGACGCGGCGCCCGGTGAAGCCGCAGCCGTGTTCCCCGCGCCAGCGGGGATAAACCGACGAGTCAGAGCATATTGCCCCCGAACGCAATGTGTTCCCCGCGCCAGCGGGGATAAACCGATCGAACAGATGCGTCATAGCGGCATGGGCGTGTGTTCCCCGCGCCAGCGGGGATAAACCGTTAGGGAGAAAACTCGGTTACTCACAGACCAGGTGTTCCCCGCGCCAGCGGGGATAAACCGAAAGCGAACGATGCGCTGAAAACGACAAAACAGTGTTCCCCGCGCCAGCGGGGATAAACCGGTCATGTTGTCCGTCAAGTACTACCGCGAAAAGTGTTCCCCGCGCCAGCGGGGATAAACCGTGCGTATTTGCGTTTCTCAACAAATACTTTTCGTGTTCCCCGCGCCAGCGGGGATAAACCGGCGGAGATCCGGGGGAGCTATTTCAGGTCATAGTGTTCCCCGCGCCAGCGGGGATAAACCGTCATTAACGCGGACGCCGACGAAATCAACGTTGTGTTCCCCGCGCCAGCGGGGATAAACCGACATTCATAACGCGCGTGTGTTGTATGGTATTGTGTTCCCCGCGCCAGCGGGGATAAACCGGACGTTTGATGGCTGGAAGGTTCTGTTTGAGAGTGTTCCCCGCGCCAGCGGGGATAAACCGCAGTGAAATAAAACCAACGCACTGGGTATCCCGTGTTCCTCGCGCCAGCGGGGATAAACCGCCCACCGCCCAGCCCGGATATAGTGAACTGGTGTGTTCCCCGCGCCAGCGGGGATAAACCGAATAACTCCGTCGAGGTTGAGCGCGTTCTGCAGTGTTCCCCGCGCCAGCGGGGATAAACCGACTGGTATATCACCAATCATGAGCAATTCTGGGTGTTCCCCGCGCCAGCGGGGATAAACCGCCTGGAATTGTTCGCTTTCAGTGTCGCTATTTGTGTTCCCCGCGCCAGCGGGGATAAACCGGCAATCAAATAACGGACGTATCCGCTCAGGTAGTGTTCCCCGCGTCAGCGGGGATAAGTCGAGGGGCGTTCCGCAGTCGGCAAGGGCTGAAAAATGTTCCCCGCGCCAGCGGGGATAAACACGTTTCACCAGCATATCAGGACGTTTTTTCCGCCTTCGCCAGCTCTTTTACCAACGGCAGCATTATCCGCACTACATCGCGGCTACGGCGCTCAATCCGCCCTGGCAGCGCCTTGTCAATATGCTGTTGATTATCAAGCCGTACGTCGTGCCAGCTATTGCCGTTCGGGAAGGATGCATTTTTCACGCGTTGCTGGTATCCGTCTTTTTTACCCAGATTCCAGTTCGTCGCCTCAACAGAAAGCACAGATATTCCCGCTTTATCGAAAACCTCCGCATCATTACAGCAACCCGTTCCTTTGGGGTAGGATGGATTGCGTCCCGGATTGGTGTTGGCGGCGATACCATAACGGCGCGCAATCGCTAATGCCCGATCGCGGGTCAGCGTACGCACCGCTTCCGGCGTATTTTTCCCGCTATTAAAATAGAGCTTGTCGCCAACAATCAGGTTATCGAGATTAATGACCAGCAGCGTATTTTTCTTCTCAGCGTCACTCATTCGTTTGAGTAAATTTTCCGCGCCTAGCTTTCCCTCTTCTTCCCCGCTGGTGGCGATAAAACGAATCCCATAATGGGTCGGTATATCTTTCAGGCGCGCCGCCAGTTCCAGCATAACGCCTAATCCCGCGGCATTATCATCCATTCCCTGTAACGTTAAACCGCCCAGATTGGCATCGACATCAGCGTCGCTCTGCGGAGCGTACGTATCCAGGTGCGCCATAATGATGATCTGTTGCGGCACGCGCCCTTCATGGGCGGCGATGACCGTACTGCCCGTCACGTTATGCCAGTTTTTGCGATTATCCTTCGTGGTATAAATAAATCGGCTATTAAACGTTCGAATATCGCTTTGGTATCCCATCTGGGTAAATTGTTGGCGTAAATAATCGGCAGATAACATCTCGGCGGGAGAGCCAGTCATTCTCCCGGGAAAAAAGGTGGCGATATGTCGTGCCTGAGTATTCGCTATTTCACCAGGCCCTGGTGATGCTGCTTGTGCAGGAAGGATAAAGCCTACGCCGAGCGCCAGAATGACGGCAAAGCGGCGCGTTGCGGAAAACATAATGAGTCCTTAAATACAGAACAAAATTTTACGTGGCTAGTATGAAACCGCGATCGTGTTAATACAATTTCATTTGCTCCTAAATGCTGGCAATCCGGTACGTTAAGCATTTTTTGATATTGGTTTTTGGGCCGCGTTATTCCTTTGAGGAACTACTCATTCCAATTCGTCATTTCATTCACTCTCCTGCGCTCCCTATAGTCGTGTAATCGAAATGTTTAGCAAAAAACGGTATTGCAAAGGAACGGTTATGGATCAAAAACGACTCACCCACCTGCGGCAACTGGAGGCGGAAAGTATCCACATTATCCGTGAAGTGGCAGCGGAATTCGCTAATCCGGTCATGCTGTACTCCATTGGTAAAGACTCCAGCGTCATGCTGCATCTGGCGCGTAAGGCGTTTTATCCGGGTACGTTACCGTTCCCGCTATTGCACGTTGATACCGGTTGGAAATTCCGTGAGATGTACTCCTTTCGCGATCGTACCGCCAACGCATATGGCTGCGAATTGCTGGTACATAAAAATCCGGAAGGCGTGGCGATGGGCATCAATCCGTTCGTTCACGGTAGCGCTAAACACACTGACATTATGAAAACCGAAGGGTTAAAGCAGGCGCTGAATAAGTACGGTTTTGATGCCGCGTTCGGCGGCGCACGGCGCGATGAGGAAAAATCCCGCGCGAAAGAACGTATTTACTCCTTTCGTGACCGTTTCCATCGCTGGGACCCGAAAAATCAGCGGCCAGAGTTGTGGCGTAACTATAACGGTCAGATTAATAAAGGCGAAAGTATACGCGTCTTCCCGCTCTCCAACTGGACAGAGCAGGATATCTGGCAATACATCTGGCTGGAAAACATCGACATCGTGCCGCTGTATTTGGCTGCTGAACGCCCGGTTCTGGAACGTGACGGCATGTTGATGATGGTGGATGACGATCGTATCGATCTCCAGCCTGGCGAAGTCATCAAAAAAAGGATGGTGCGCTTCCGTACACTTGGCTGTTGGCCGCTCACCGGGGCGGTGGAATCCCACGCGCAAACGCTGCCGGAAATTATCGAAGAGATGCTGGTTTCTACCACCAGCGAGCGCCAGGGGAGGATGATTGACCGCGATCAGGCGGGGTCGATGGAGCTTAAAAAACGTCAGGGGTATTTCTAAGGAGCCGCCATGAACACCATACTTGCACAACAAATCGCCAATGAAGGCGGCGTCGAAGCCTGGATGATGGCCCAACAACACAAAAGCCTGCTGCGTTTTTTAACCTGTGGCAGCGTTGATGACGGTAAAAGTACGCTGATAGGTCGTTTGCTGCACGATACCCTGCAAATTTATGAAGATCAGCTCTCTTCTCTTCATAATGACAGTAAACGTCATGGCACGCAGGGAGAAAAACTCGATCTGGCGCTGCTGGTAGATGGGCTGCAGGCCGAGCGTGAGCAGGGCATTACTATTGACGTCGCGTACCGCTATTTCTCCACGGAAAAACGAAAATTTATTATCGCCGACACGCCGGGCCATGAACAATATACCCGTAATATGGCGACCGGGGCGTCCACCTGCGATCTGGCGATCCTACTGATCGACGCGCGTAAAGGCGTGCTGGATCAGACGCGTCGCCATAGCTTTATCTCCACTCTGTTGGGGATCAAACACCTGGTGGTGGCAATCAACAAAATGGATCTCGTTGGCTACCGCGAAGAGACCTTCGCCCGTATTCGTGAAGATTATCTGACCTTTGCTGAACAGTTGCCGGGCGATCTGGATATTCGCTTTGTCCCGCTTTCGGCGCTGGAAGGGGATAATGTCGCCGCGCAGAGCGCGAATATGCGCTGGTACAGCGGTCCGACGCTGCTGGAAGTCCTGGAAACGGTAGACATACAGCGTGCGGTAGACCGTCAGCCGATGCGCTTTCCGGTACAATACGTCAATCGCCCGAACCTTGATTTTCGGGGGTATGCCGGCACTCTGGCGTCTGGTAGCGTCAAAGTCGGAGAGCGCATTAAAGTGCTGCCGTCCGGCGTGGAATCCAGCGTGGCGCGTATCGTCACTTTTGATGGCGATAAAGAAGAAGCCTGTGCGGGCGAAGCCATTACCCTGGTACTCAACGACGACATTGATATTAGCCGCGGCGATCTGCTGCTGGCGGCAAACGAGACGCTGGCACCTGCGCGGCACGCCGCGATCGATGTGGTATGGATGGCGGAACAGCCGCTGACGCCGGGCCAAAGTTACGACGTTAAACTTGCGGGTAAGAAAACCCGCGCGCGTATCGAGGCTATTCGCTATCAGATTGATATCAACAATCTGACTCAACGAGACGTCGAGAGCCTGCCGTTAAACGGTATTGGTCTGGTAGAGATGACATTCGATGAGCCGCTCGCGCTGGATATTTATCAGCAAAATCCAGTGACGGGTGGACTGATTTTTATCGACCGACTTTCTAACGTTACCGTGGGCGCTGGCATGGTGCGGGAACTGGACGAACGCGAAGCGACGCCGCCCGTGGAATACAGTGCGTTTGAGCTGGAGCTGAATGCGCTGGTACGCCGTCATTTTCCGCACTGGGACGCCCGCGATTTGCTGGGAGATAAACATGGCGCTGCATGATGAGAACGTGGTCTGGCACTCTCATCCCGTTACTGTCGCCGCTCGTGAACAGCTCCACGGCCACCGTGGCGTGGTGCTGTGGTTTACCGGACTCTCCGGTTCGGGAAAATCAACGGTGGCCGGCGCGCTGGAAGAGGCGTTACATCAGCGTGGCGTCAGTACCTACCTGTTGGATGGCGATAATGTGCGCCACGGTTTGTGCCGTGATTTAGGCTTTAGCGATGCCGATCGCCAGGAAAATATCCGGCGGGTAGGCGAAGTGGCCAGCCTGATGGCGGACGCCGGCCTGATTGTTTTGACGGCATTTATTTCTCCGCACCGCGCCGAGCGGCAACTGGTGAAAGAGCGCGTCGGCCACGATCGTTTTATCGAGATTTATGTCAATACGCCGCTGGCTATCTGTGAACAGCGCGATCCTAAAGGATTGTATAAAAAAGCGCGCGCGGGCGAGTTGCGTAACTTTACCGGTATCGACGCCATTTACGAAGCGCCTGACTCGCCCCAGGTTCATCTTAATGGTGAACAATTAGTAACAAATTTGGTTTCCCAATTATTAGACCTGCTGAGACGGCGCGATATTATCAGATCCTGAGACACCACCGGGCTTGTATGCCCGGTATGGTCAAGGTTACAGGATTTAATATGCGTAATAGCCATAACATTACTTTCACAAGGTCAGACGCCTTCATGGTCGACGATGACGCCACCAGTGCATTTCCGGGGGCGGTGGTCGGCTTTGTGTCATGGCTGCTGGCGTTGGGGATCCCTTTTCTGCTTTATGGCCCTAACACGCTGTTTTTTTTCCTCTATACCTGGCCCTTTTTCCTCGCGTTAATGCCGGTATCGGTGATTATCGGCATTGCGTTGCATCTGCTGGTAAAGGGCAAAATACTTTTTAGCATCATGTTTACTCTACTGGCCGTAGGCGCGCTGTTCGGCGCGTTATTTATATGGCTATTAGGGTAGACGGGTTATCACTGCGCCTCCGGTCATAATTCAAACCGTAACCAACAATGAGATTATGTTCTCCTTACTCGGGTATACGTAACATCCGGCAAATGTGGTACATTTGCCGGCGTTGTCGCGGCAATCCCGTCCTGAATGTGGAGTCACAGAGGACGTTATGGGATGATGATGCCGTTTTTCAGGGGGCAGGATGGGTAAACTAACGCTGCTGTTGCTGGCTTTACTGGTCTGGCTACAGTACTCGCTGTGGTTCGGTAAGAACGGCATACATGACTATAGCCGCGTCAACGATGATGTGGTCGCGCAGCAGGCGACAAACGCCAAACTTAAAGCGCGTAACGATCAGCTTTTTGCCGAAATTGACGATCTCAATGGCGGCCAGGAAGCGATTGAGGAGCGCGCGCGCAACGAACTTAGCATGACCAAACCGGGCGAAACCTTCTATCGTCTGGTGCCTGACGCTTCAAAACGCGCGGCAACGGCGGGGCAAACTCATCGATAAACCATCCAGGGATTTAACATGGCAGCCACTTTATTGGACGTTTGCGCCGTGGTGCCGGCTGCCGGATTTGGCCGCCGAATGCAAACAGAATGTCCTAAGCAGTATCTCTCAATCGGTAATAAAACCATTCTGGAGCACTCAGTTCATGCGCTGCTGGCGCATCCTCGGGTGACACGCGTTGTTATTGCTATCAGCCCTGGCGATCATCGCTTTGCCCAACTTCCGCTGGCGAATCATCCGCAAATCACCGTTGTGGATGGCGGCAACGAACGCGCTGATTCCGTTTTGGCCGGGTTACAGGCCGTTGCAAAGGCGCAGTGGGTGCTGGTGCACGACGCGGCAAGACCCTGTTTGCATCAGGATGACCTTGCGCGGTTGCTGACCATCAGCGAAAACAGCCGGGTCGGCGGTATCCTCGCCAGTCCGGTGCGCGACACCATGAAACGCGGCGAACCAGGGAAAAACGCTATTGCCCATACCGTAGAGCGCGCCGATTTATGGCACGCGCTCACCCCGCAGTTTTTCCCCCGCGAACTCTTGCACGATTGTCTGACGCGTGCGCTGAATGAAGGCGCGACCATCACCGACGAAGCGTCAGCGCTGGAGTATTGTGGTTTTCATCCGGCGCTGGTAGAAGGTCGCGCGGATAACATCAAGGTCACCCGTCCGGAAGATCTGGCGCTGGCGGAATTTTATCTGACCCGAACCATCCACCAGGAGAAAGCATAATGCGAATTGGACACGGTTTTGACGTACACGCGTTTGGCGGAGAAGGGCCGATTATCATTGGCGGCGTGCGTATCCCTTATGAAAAAGGGCTATTGGCGCATTCCGATGGCGATGTGGCGTTACATGCGCTGACCGATGCGCTGCTGGGTGCGGCGGCGCTTGGCGATATCGGCAAGCTCTTCCCGGATACCGATCCGGCATTTAAGGGAGCGGATAGCCGCGAACTACTGCGTGAAGCCTGGCGTCGTATTCAGGCGAAGGGGTACACCCTCGGCAACGTGGATGTCACCATTATTGCGCAGGCGCCGAAAATGCTGCCGCATATTCCGCAAATGCGCGTCTTTATCGCCGAAGATCTCGGCTGCCATATGGATGACGTTAACGTGAAGGCGACGACGACGGAAAAGCTCGGATTTACCGGACGCGGAGAAGGCATTGCCTGCGAAGCGGTCGCGTTGCTGATGAAGGCGGCGAAATGACAGAGTTTGACAATCTCACCTGGCTGCACGGAAAACCACAAGGTAGCGGATTGCTGAAAGCGAATCCGGAAGATTTTGTGGTGGTTGAAGATTTAGGCTTTACGCCGGATGGTGAAGGCGAGCACATTCTGCTGCGTATTTTGAAAAACGGTTGCAATACCCGTTTTGTCGCTGACGCGCTGGCGAAATTCCTGAAAATTCACGCTCGCGAAGTGAGCTTTGCCGGGCAAAAAGATAAACACGCCGTTACCGAGCAGTGGCTGTGCGCGCGCGTGCCGGGGAAAGAGATGCCCGATTTCAGCGCCTTTCAGCTGGAAGGTTGTAAAGTGCTGGAATACGCGCGTCACAAGCGTAAGCTGCGTTTAGGCGCGCTGAAAGGCAATGCCTTTACGCTGGTGTTGCGTGAAATAAGCGATCGCCGCGATGTCGAAACACGATTGCAGGCGATTCGCGATGGCGGCGTGCCGAACTATTTCGGCGCACAGCGATTCGGCATTGGCGGCAGCAACTTGCAGGGCGCGCTGCGCTGGGCGCAAAGTAACGCGCCGGTGCGCGATCGCAATAAACGCAGTTTTTGGTTGTCGGCGGCACGTAGCGCGTTGTTTAATCAAATTGTTCACCAGCGGCTGAAGAAACCAGACTTTAATCAAGTTGTTGACGGCGATGCGCTACAATTAGCGGGGCGTGGAAGCTGGTTCGTCGCGACATCTGAAGAACTGCCTGAATTGCAGCGCCGGGTAGACGAAAAAGAGCTGATGATTACAGCGTCGTTGCCGGGCAGCGGAGAGTGGGGAACACAGCGTGCGGCGCTGGCGTTTGAGCAAGATGCCATTGCCCAGGAAACGGTGTTGCAATCGCTGTTGCTGCGCGAAAAAGTAGAGGCGTCGCGCAGAGCGATGCTGCTTTATCCGCAACAATTAAGCTGGAACTGGTGGGATGACGTTACCGTCGAGTTACGTTTCTGGCTGCCCGCAGGCAGTTTTGCCACCAGCGTAGTAAGGGAACTGATCAACACAATGGGTGATTATGCGCATATTGCTGAGTAACGATGACGGGGTTCACGCGCCCGGTATACAAACGCTGGCGAAAGCGCTGCGTGAGTTTGCTGATGTACAGGTCGTAGCCCCGGATCGTAACCGCAGCGGCGCGTCTAATTCCCTCACGCTGGAATCTTCGCTTCGTACTTTTACCTTTGATAATGGCGATATCGCCGTACAGATGGGGACGCCGACCGATTGCGTCTATCTGGGCGTTAATGCCTTAATGCGTCCGCGTCCGGATATTGTCGTTTCCGGTATTAACGCGGGTCCGAATCTGGGCGATGATGTGATCTATTCCGGTACTGTCGCCGCGGCGATGGAAGGTCGTCATCTCGGCTTTCCGGCATTAGCGGTCTCCCTTAACGGCTATCAGCATTATGATACGGCTGCAGCCGTGACTTGCGCGCTTTTGCGAGGGTTAAGCCGGGAGCCGTTGCGTACCGGGCGTATTCTCAACGTGAATGTCCCGGATCTACCGTTAGCGCAGGTTAAAGGCATCCGCGTGACTCGCTGTGGTAGCCGTCATCCAGCGGATAAAGTGATCCCGCAGGAAGATCCGCGCGGTAATACATTGTACTGGATTGGCCCGCCGGGCGATAAATACGATGCCGGGCCGGATACCGATTTCGCGGCGGTGGATGAAGGCTACGTCTCCGTCACGCCGTTGCATGTGGATTTAACCGCGCACAGCGCGCATGATGTGGTTTCAGACTGGTTAGACAGCGTGGGAGTTGGCACGCAATGGTAAGTGGACGTGTACAGGCTCTTCTTGAACAATTGCGCGCGCAGGGTATCAGAGATGAGCAGGTGCTTAATGCGCTTGCCGCAGTGCCGCGCGAGAAATTTATTGATGAAGCGTTTGAACATAAGGCCTGGGAAAATATCGCTTTGCCGATAGGCCAGGGTCAGACGATTTCGCAGCCCTATATGGTGGCGCGAATGACGGAACTGCTCGAACTGACGCCGCAATCCAGGGTGTTGGAAATTGGCACCGGTTCCGGCTATCAGACGGCGATTCTGGCGCATCTGGTGCATCACGTTTGCTCCGTTGAGCGGATTAAGGGGCTGCAATGGCAGGCGCGCCGCCGTCTGAAGCAGCTCGATTTACATAATGTTTCTACCCGTCATGGCGATGGCTGGCAAGGCTGGCAGGCGCGTGCGCCGTTTGACGCTATCATTGTGACGGCCGCGCCGCCGGAAATTCCTACCGCGCTCATGGCACAGTTGGATGAAGGCGGCATTCTTGTTCTGCCCGTGGGCGATGAGCAGCAGTTTTTGAAACGCGTGCGTCGCCGGGGCGGCGAATTTATTATCGATACCGTGGAGGCCGTTCGCTTCGTCCCGTTAGTCAAGGGAGAGCTGGCCTAGTTTGCCCTGCAAACACCCACTCTTACGCCTGATGAAGCCGAAACGAATACCTGGAGTTTTCCTGGTTATTCCCGGTGGGTTAAGCGTATCGTGAACACATTTTCCCGTGTTCACTTAATGCGTTGCACGGTTCTTACGTCACTGGTTGTTAACCAAATTTTTTCCTGGGGGATAAATGAGCGCGGGAAGCCCAAAATTCACCGTTAGTCGCATTGCGGCACTATCACTGGTTTCACTATGGCTGGCAGGTTGTACCAGTTCGTCAAACCCTCCGGCGCCGGTCACGTCTGTGGACAGTGGGTCGTCATCAAATACCAATTCCGGGATGTTGATCACACCGCCGCCAAAAATGGGCGCGACGACGCAACAAACGCCGCAACAAGCGCCGCAAATTCAACCCGTTCAGCGTCCTGTAACGCAGCCCATGCAAACTCAACCGGTCGCGGAACAGCCCGTGCAGATGGAAAATGGGCGAATCGTATACAATCGCCAGTATGGGAATATTCCGAAAGGTAGCTATACGGGTGGCAGTACTTACACCGTGAAAAAGGGTGATACGCTTTTTTACATCGCCTGGATTACCGGGAACGATTTCCGCGATCTGGCCCAGAGAAACAGTATTTCTGCCCCGTATAGCCTGAATGTAGGGCAAACTTTGCAAGTTGGTAACGCATCCGGCACGCCAATTACTGGCGGAAATGCGATCACCCAGGCGGATGCAGCACAGCAAGGAGTTGTGACCAGGTCTGCACAAAATTCCACCGTTGCAGTTGCGTCTCAACCAACAATTACGTATTCTGAGGGCTCAGGTGAACAAAGTGCTAACAAAATGTTGCCAAACAACAAGCCTGCTGGGACGGTTGTCACAGCGCCTGTAACGGCACCAACGGTAAGCACGACCGAACCAAATGCAAGCAGTACGTCAACCAGCGCGCCGATTTCCGCATGGCGCTGGCCGACGGATGGCAAAGTGATCGAAAACTTTGGCGCTTCCGAAGGGGGCAATAAAGGGATCGACATTGCAGGCAGTAAGGGACAGGCTATCGTCGCAACCGCTGATGGGCGCGTCGTATATGCCGGTAACGCACTGCGTGGTTACGGTAATCTTATTATCATCAAACATAACGATGATTACCTGAGTGCCTACGCCCATAATGATACGATGCTGGTCCGGGAACAACAGGAAGTTAAGGCGGGGCAAAAAATCGCTACTATGGGTAGCACCGGCACCAGCTCTACACGCTTGCATTTTGAAATTCGTTACAAGGGGAAATCCGTAAACCCGCTGCGTTATTTACCGCAGCGATAAAGCGGCGGAACCAGGCTTTGACTTGCTAGTTCCGTCAAGGGATCACGGGTAGGAGCCACCTTATGAGTCAGAATACGCTGAAAGTTCATGATTTAAATGAAGACGCGGAATTTGATGAGAACGGAGTAGAGGCTTTTGACGAAAAAGCCTTGAGTGAAGAGGAACCCAGTGATAACGACCTGGCTGAAGAAGAGCTGTTATCGCAAGGGGCCACACAGCGTGTGTTGGACGCGACTCAGCTTTACCTTGGTGAGATTGGGTATTCACCACTGTTAACAGCCGAAGAAGAAGTCTATTTTGCGCGTCGCGCACTGCGTGGAGATGTCGCTTCTCGCCGTCGCATGATTGAGAGTAACCTGCGTCTGGTGGTAAAAATTGCCCGCCGTTATGGCAATCGTGGACTGGCGTTGCTGGACCTGATTGAAGAGGGCAATCTGGGGCTTATCCGTGCAGTCGAGAAGTTTGACCCGGAACGCGGGTTCCGCTTCTCAACATACGCAACCTGGTGGATTCGCCAGACAATCGAACGGGCGATTATGAACCAAACCCGTACGATTCGCTTGCCGATTCACATTGTTAAAGAGCTGAACGTATACCTGCGCACCGCACGTGAGTTGTCGCATAAACTGGACCACGAACCGAGTGCGGAAGAAATTGCAGAGCAACTGGATAAACCGGTTGATGACGTCAGCCGTATGCTTCGTCTCAACGAGCGCATTACCTCGGTAGACACCCCGCTGGGCGGTGATTCCGAAAAAGCGTTGCTGGACATCCTGGCCGATGAAAAAGAGAACGGTCCGGAAGACACCACGCAAGATGACGATATGAAACAGAGCATCGTCAAATGGTTGTTCGAACTGAACGCCAAACAGCGTGAAGTGCTGGCGCGCCGTTTCGGTCTGCTGGGATATGAAGCTGCGACACTGGAAGATGTAGGCCGTGAAATCGGTCTTACGCGTGAACGTGTTCGTCAGATTCAGGTTGAAGGCCTGCGCCGTCTGCGCGAAATTCTGCAGACGCAGGGGCTGAATATCGAAGCGCTGTTCCGCGAGTAAGTACCCTTGTCAAAAAAAGGCCAGTCTGTCGACTGGCCTTTTTTTTACCGTTTGTCTTCTGCCAGCAGCGGCGGGATACTCGGCACCATTGGCGCGTCATCAATATCTTTTTGCGTCATGCGAAACGCTTGTGGATAGTGTTCGCGGCTGGTACGGCGTAACGGTTCGGTATCGCGCCAGGTATACAGACAATGCTGACACTGATATACCGTCCAGACTCCTTTTACCGGCGAAGTCGCCATGAGTTCAATATGTGCATCGGCACAGCGTGGACAAATCATCGGTTACTCCTTATTTACGGTTGGCCAGCATGGCGGTCAGCTTTTCAGCCCAGGCTTTAGTTTCCGGTAAATCAACAACCGGCTGGCTATAGTGACCACGGTTATCTGGCGCAACCGGCGTGGTGGCGTCAATGATCAGCTTGTCGGTAATCCCCGCCGGGCTTGAGCCCGGATCCAGTTCCAGGACGGACATATTCGGTAGCTGTACCAGATCGCCTGCCGGATTCACTTTCGACGACAACGCCCACATTACCTGTGGCAGATTGAATGGATCGACATCTTCATCGACCATGATCACCATCTTCACATATCCCAGACCATGCGGCGTCGTCATCGCTCGCAGGCCCACCGCGCGGGCAAAGCCGCCGTAGCGTTTTTTGGTTGAGATGATGGCCAGCAGGCCGTGGGTGTACATGGCGTTTACCGCCTGCACTTCTGGAAATTCGGCTTTCAGCTGTTGATACAGTGGCACGCAGGTCGCCGGCCCCATCAGGTAGTCGATTTCCGTCCACGGCATCCCCAAATAGAGCGATTCAAAAATGGGTTTGCTGCGGTAAGAGACCTTATCGATACGCACCACGGTCATGTTGCGACCGCCGGAATAGTGGCCGGTAAATTCGCCGAACGGTCCTTCAATTTCACGTTTACGGCTTTCGATGACCCCTTCAAGAATGACTTCAGATCCCCACGGCACATCAAAACCGGTCAGCGGCGCGGTGGCGATAGGATAGGGGCTTTCACGCAGCGCGCCTGCCATTTCATACTCTGACTGATCGTATTTCAGCGGCGTTGCGCCCATCAGGGTAATGATCGGATCGTTACCCAACGTGATCGCAATCGGCAGATCTTCCCCGCGCTCTTCAGCTTTGTGCAGGTGCAATGCGATATCATGCATCGGCACTGGTTGCAGACCCAGCTTACGCTTGCCTTTAACTTCCATACGGTAGATGCCGACATTCTGCTTGCCGAAGTTATCGGGATCGAGCGGATCGCGTGATACCACACAGGCTTTATCCAGATAGAATCCGCCGTCGCCGTCGTTCAGACGAAACAGCGGCAGGATATCAAACAGGTTGATCGCGTCGCCGTCGACGGTATTTTCCGCCCAGCCCGGATTCGCCCGTCGTTCCGGCGCTACCGGAAAATTGTCCCAGCGGCGAATCAATTCATCGATCTGTTTTTTAACCGGCGTGTTAGGCGGCAAACCCAGTGAGATGGCATGGTTCTGCCAGGAACCGATGGTATTCATCGCCACGCGGGCGTCGGTAAAACCACGAATATTGTCAAACCACAGCGCGGGCGCGCCATCGCCGATGCGTCCCGTTGCGTTGGCAGCGGCGGCGAGATCCGGCTCCGCATTCACTTCCTCGCTGATTTTCAGCAGTTGTCCCTGCTGATCCAGCGCATGTAAAAAACTGCGCAAATCATCAAATGCCATTATCCATTCTCCTGTGAAAAATTTGCAGCCTGTCGCAGTCCTTGCCAGCGGCGCGTGCGCGTATGCTCCAGACCAAACTGGTCGAGGACGCGCGCTACGATGTGCTGGATAATATCGTCAACGGTTTGCGGCAGGTTGTAGAACGCGGGCATGGGCGGCACTATCGCCACCCCCATACGAGAAAGCGCAAGCATGTTTTCCAGATGAATCGTGCTGAGCGGCATTTCCCGCGGCACAAGCACCAGCTTGCGACCCTCTTTCAGCACGACATCGGCAGCGCGTCCCACCAGCCCCTCGGCATAGCCGGCGCGAACCCCCGCCAGTGTTTTCATACTGCAGGGGATAATAATCATGCCGTCGGTACGAAATGAGCCAGAGGAAATGGTCGCCGCCTGATCGGCCGGGCTATGACAATAATCTGCCAGGGCGGCTACCTCCGCGGGCGTGTAGGGCGTCTCCAGTTCAATAGTGGTTTTCGCCCACTTTGACATTACCAGATGCGTTTCAACATCAGGTATCGCCCGCAATGCCTGGAGTAACTCGACGCCAAGCGGCGCGCCGGTCGCACCGGTCATCCCCACAATCAATCTCATTTCTTACCTCAAATATCGTTCGTATACGAACATTTTGATCAAAATACGCCCACACGGCCTTTGCGACAAGATCGCTCCCGATGCCTGCGCACGTTTAGCTAAAGCATTCGTCATTAAAAAACCGTGCATAAGTCGTTATGATAGAAAAAGTTAATTTATCCGGAGCGCTCATGGAGTTACGAAACACCGCGTTTCATCTGTTACGCCAACTTTTTCAGCAACATACCGCACGCTGGCAGCATGAACTACCGGAGCTCACCAAACCTCAATATGCGGTGATGCGCGTTATTGCTGAACATCCGGGTATTGAACAGGTCGATCTGACCGAAGCGGCGGTCAGCACTAAAGCGACGCTGGCGGAGATGTTAAGCCGGATGGAAAATCGTGGGCTGGTAAAGCGAGAAAACGATCCGCTGGATAAACGTCGGCGTTTTGTCTATCTCACCGTTCAGGGCCAAACGTTGCTCGCCGCCGCGATACCACTGGGGGATCGCGTTGACGATGAGTTTTTGGGGCGACTGAGCGCTGAAGAACGCGAACAGTTTACGCAACTGGTTCGCAAGATGATGACGTAAGCGGCTTGCGCCGCCTCGCTATTTTTTAGCCATCAGCAGTGAGATATCCACTTTAGCCAGCGCCCGAATTGCGCTTTCCGGCAGGCCGTCATCGGTGACGATTTGGTTGAATTCCGCCAGCGGTAACGCCAGCCATGTAGCGACCTGGCCGTATTTGGTCGCGTCGCACACCAGAATTTTTTGGCGGCTGGCGCTGGCGACGGCCCGTTTCACCGTGACTTTATCTTCTGCTGGCGTTGAAATACCGCGCACGCTCCAGGAAGAGGCGGAAATAAAGGCCTGGTCAATCATCAGCCCGCGCAAAAGCGTCGCCGCGGCTTCACCGACGCACGATCGGTTTTCCCGGCATACCGCCCCGCCAGTGTGAATAATTGTGCAACCGCTGTTGTCCATCAGGTAATCGGCGATAACGAAATCATTCGTCACCACCGTAAGTTTATTCATCGTAACCAGCTGCCTGGCGATCGCCAGCGTGGTCGTACCTGCATCAAGGTAGATACAGCTTTCTGGCTGTACCAGGCTGGCGGCCAGTTTGCCAATCGCCGCTTTCTGCGGCGTCGCCAGTTCGGTTTTGATCTGATGCGAGGGTTCGTGCGCCACGCGAGTCGATGATTGCACGCCGCCAGAGACCTGGATTACCGCGCCTTGCTGCTCCAGTTTTTGTAAATCACGGCGGATAGTCATGTGGGATACATGCATGCGCTCGGTCAGTTCAGCGATACTGACGATGCCTTTCTCCGCCACCATATCAAGAATGATTTGTCGACGCTCAGTAGGTATCAACGTCTGCTCCTTTCTTTAGTCCTGTCGCGATTTTACGCGATTTCTCGTCACAGCGTGTGAAGTTCTATGAGGATTGCCTTCACAAAAAATAACACATTTTGTTATTTTTTGTGAAACAACTCACCGCAATTGTTTACAAAAACGCCTATATTCACATAACAAAACATAATATCACGTAAATTAACATGGAGTGATAATGACAACAGGAACTGATTTTCATGTCGGCATTGTGGGGCTTGGCTCAATGGGAATGGGCGCTGCGCGTTCATGCCTGCGCGCCGGGCTTTCCACATGGGGGGCCGATCTTAACCCGCAAGCGTGCGCGAATCTTCTCGCTGAAGGGGCTTGTGGGGCTGCCGCCAGCGCCAGGGAGTTCGCCGGCGTCGTGGATGCGTTAGTCATTCTGGTCGTCAATGCCGCCCAGGTCAGACAGGTGTTATTCGGTGAGGATGGCGTCGCCCATCTGATGAAACCCGGAAGCGCGGTGATGGTTTCGTCCACGATCTCAAGCGCCGACGCGCAAGAGATCGCCGCGGCGTTGACGGCATTGAATCTTAACATGCTGGATGCGCCGGTTTCCGGCGGCGCGGTAAAAGCGGCGCAGGGCGAAATGACGGTGATGGCCTCCGGGAGCGAGGCGGCGTTTACCCGCCTGAAGCCTGTGCTGGACGCCGTTGCCAGCAACGTTTATCGCATCAGCGATACGCCGGGCGCAGGCTCAACCGTCAAAATCATTCATCAACTGCTGGCTGGCGTGCATATTGCAGCGGCGGCCGAAGCGATGGCGCTGGCCGCGCGGGCCGGTATTCCTCTGGACGTGATGTATGACGTCGTGACCCATGCCGCCGGCAACTCCTGGATGTTTGAAAACCGTATGCAGCATGTCGTTGACGGCGACTATACCCCGCGTTCGGCCGTCGACATTTTTGTCAAAGATTTGGGGCTGGTTGCCGACACGGCGAAAGCGCTGCGCTTCCCCTTACCGCTGGCCTCTACGGCGTTAAATATGTTCACCAGCGCCAGTAACGCCGGTTATGGCAAAGAGGATGACAGCGCTGTGATCAAAATTTTCTCAGGGATTACTCTGCCTGGCGTCACGCCTGAGGAGCCGTCATGTTAAAAATTGGCGTCATTGCCGATGATTTTACCGGCGCGACTGACATCGCCAGTTTTCTGGTCGAAAACGGGATGCCGACAGTGCAGATCAATGATGTTCCAACCGGGACGCAACCGGAAGGATGCGACGCGGTGGTTATCAGCCTGAAAACCCGCTCATGCCCGGCGCAAGAGGCGATAAAACAATCGCTGGCGGCGCTGGTATGGCTAAAAAAACAGGGCTGCCAGCAAGTCTATTTCAAATATTGCTCGACTTTCGATAGTACCGCCGAAGGCAATATCGGCCCGGTCACCGACGCGCTGATGGTGGCGCTGGATACCTCATTTACCGTGATTTCTCCCGCGCTGCCGGTTAACGGACGCACGGTTTATCAGGGCTATCTGTTTGTCATGAACCACTTGCTGGCGGAGTCCGGTATGCGCCACCACCCTATCAATCCGATGACCGACAGCTACCTGCCGCGTCTGATGGAAGCGCAGGCGCAAGGGCGCTGCGGCGTTATTCCGGCTCAGACGCTTGATGAAGGCGTTGCCGCGACCCGTGCGGCGCTGTCGCGTTTACAGCAGGAAGGATATCGCTACGCGGTACTTGACGCGCTCAATGAGCGACACCTGGAAATTCAGGGCGAGGTTTTGCGTGATGTCCCGCTGGTGACCGGCGGTTCCGGGCTGGCAATGGGGCTGGCGCGTCAGTGGGCGAAGCACGGCGTTTCTCAGGCCCGTTCCGCAGGCTATCCGCTGAGCGGTCGCGCGGTGGTGCTTTCCGGTTCCTGTTCGCAAATGACGAATCAGCAGGTGGCTTTCTATCGACAACATGCTCCCACACGCGACGTTGACGTGGCGCGCTGCCTGTCATCCGAGACGCGCGAGGCCTACGCTGAAGCGCTGGCGCAGTGGGTGCTCAGTCAGGACAGCGAACTGGCGCCAATGATTAGCGCCACCGCCTCCACGCAGGCGCTGGCCGCCATCCAGCAGCAATATGGCGCTACCGAAGCCAGCCATGCGGTAGAGGCGCTCTTTTCCCTGCTGGCCGCTCGCTTAGCGGAAGGCGGTATCACCCGGTTTATTGTGGCGGGCGGCGAAACCTCGGGCGTGGTGACGCAAAGCCTCGGTATTACCGGTTTTCACATCGGACCGTGCATTTCACCCGGCGTGCCGTGGGTCAACGCGCTCCATGCGCCAGTCTCGCTGGCGCTAAAGTCAGGCAATTTTGGCGATGAATCCTTTTTCATCCGCGCTCAAAGGGAGTTTCAGGTATGACGACACTGGCAAAAGAAGAGCACGCTTTGCGAGAAGAGATGGTCAGGATAGCCGCCTCGTTTTTCCAGCGCGGCTATGCTACCGGCTCGGCAGGCAACCTCTCGCTGTTACTGCCGGACGGCAATATTCTGGCGACGCCCACCGGTTCGTGTCTGGGTAATCTCGACCCGCAGCGGCTATCCAAAGTGGACCCGCAGGGCGAATGGCTCAGCGGCGATAAACCGTCTAAAGAGGTGCGTTTTCATCTGGCGTTGTATCGCAATAACCCTTGCTGCAAGGCCGTGGTTCATCTGCACAGCACCTGGTCAACGGCGCTTTCCTGTCTCGAAGGGCTGGACCCGCAAAATGTGATTCGCCCGTTTACCCCCTATGTGGTGATGCGGATGGGAGACATTCCGCTGGTTCCCTACTATCGCCCGGGGGATGACCGAATTGCTCGCGATTTGGCTGCGCTGGCGGCCCGGCATCAGGCCTTTTTACTGGCTAATCATGGGCCGGTCGTGTGCGGGGAGAATTTGCAGGAAGCCGCTAATAATACCGAGGAGCTGGAAGAGACGGCAAAGCTGATTTTTATCCTTGGCGAACGCCCGATTCGTTATTTAACCACCGAAGAAATTGCGCAGTTAAGGAGATAACCCGATGCCGCGTTTTGCCGCCAATTTGTCGATGATGTTTACCGAAGTGCCGTTTATCGAGCGTTTTGCCGCCGCTGCCGAAGCCGGTTTTCAGGCCGTTGAGTTTCTGTTCCCCTACGGCTTTGCCGCCAGCGAGATTAAAGCCCAGCTGTCGCGTAATGATCTGACGCTGGCGCTGTTTAATACTTCGGCGGGCGATACCGCGGCGGGCGAGTGGGGACGTGCCGCGCTACCGGGGCGAGAACACGACGCGCGCGCCGATATCGATCTGGCTCTGGAGTACGCTCTGGCGCTGGAATGTGAGCAGGTTCACATCATGGCGGGCGTCGTGCCGGATGGCGCTGATGGCGCACGTTATCGCGCCACGTTTATCGATAATTTGCGTTATGCCGCCGACCGGTTTGCCGCCCACGATAAACGTATTTTGATCGAAGCGCTGAGTCCTGGCGTTAAACCCGGCTACCTCTTTTCCAGCCAATATCAGGCGCTGGGCATCGCAGAAGAGGTTGACCGCCCGAATGTGTTCATCCAGCTCGACACTTTCCATGCGCAAAAAGTGGATGGCAATTTGAGTCACCTGATTCGCGAGTACGCGGGCCGCTATGCCCATGTACAAATCGCCTCGCTACCGGACAGACATGAACCGGATGATGGCGAGATCAACTACCCGTGGCTGTTCCGGCTGTTCGATGACGTAGGTTATCGCGGCTGGATAGGCTGCGAATACCAACCACGTAATACCACTCAGGACGGGCTTGGCTGGTTTAACGCCTGGCGCTAACCCTGAACTACCCTACACAACAATAAAGAGGACATCCGGATGCAGATTATCATTACCGGCGGGGGCGGCTTTTTAGGCCAGAAACTCGCAAGCGCCTTATTAAACTCATCGCTGGCGTTTAACGAACTGCTTCTTGTTGATTTAAAAATGCCTGCACGGTTATCAGATTCCCCTCGTTTACGCTGCCTGGAAGCTGACTTAACCCAGCCGGGCGTGCTGGAGAATGTGATTACCGCTAATACCTCTGTTGTTTATCATCTCGCTGCGATTGTCAGCAGCCATGCGGAAGACGATTTCGATCTGGGATGGAAAGTTAACCTGGATCTTACCCGCCAGTTACTTGAGGCGTGTCGTCGGCAACCGCAGAAAATTCGTTTTGTCTTCTCCAGCTCGCTTGCCGTTTATGGCGGTACGCTGCCGGAATGCGTCACCGATACCACCGCGCTCACGCCGCGCTCGTCTTATGGCGCGCAGAAGGCCGCCTGTGAACTGTTGGTCAACGATTATACCCGCAAAGGCTATGTGGATGGGCTGGCGCTGCGTTTGCCGACGATCTGTGTTCGCCCGGGTAAACCAAACCGCGCCGCTTCTTCTTTTGTCAGCGCGATTATTCGTGAACCGTTGCAGGGCGAGACGACCATCTGCCCGGTGTCGGAAAGTTTGCGGCTGTGGATTTCCAGCCCGGCGACGGTGATCCATAACCTGTCGCTGGCCGCAACGTTACCCGCGCCTGGCGAGGCGAGCAGCATCAACTTACCGGGGATCAGCGTAACCGTGGGCGAGATGCTGGAAACGTTGCGTCAGGCGGGCGGCCAGGCGGCGCGCGATCGGGTTACGCATCAGCGCGACGAAGGCGTCGAGAAAATTGTCGCCTCCTGGCCGGGACGTATCGATAACCAGCGTGCGCTGGCGTTAGGTTTTGTCGCCGATAAACGCTTCGATGACATTATTGAACGCTTTCGACAAGATGATATGGAGGGGAGGTCATGACAAGTTTACCGACCCCAATTATCGGTCTGATCGTTGCCGTTTTCGTGCTGGTATGGCTGGTGTTACGCACCCGTGTTCATGCGCTGATCGCGATGCTGGCGGCGGCCTGCATCGCCGGTCTGTTGGGGGGAATGGGCATTGATAAAACGCTCTCTGTCATCACAAGCGGATTCGGTACGACGCTGGGCAGCATTGGCCTGGTGATTGGTCTCGGCGTAATGATGGGGCGCTTGCTGGAGGTTTCCGGCGCGGCGGAGCGTATCGCCTGGAGCTTTATCAAATGGCTGGGGAAACGCCGTGAAGAGTGGGCGCTGGCGATCACGGGTTATATTGTCAGCATCCCCATTTTCGTCGATTCCGCTTTTGTCATTCTTTATCCGGTGGCGAAAGCGCTGGCTAAAAGCGGTAAGCGTTCGCTACTGACGCTGGGCGTCGCGCTGGCGGGCGGGCTGGTGGTCACTCACCATACGGTACCTCCGACGCCAGGCCCGCTGGGGGTAGCCGGGATTTTTAACGTCGACATCGGCGCAATGTTATTGACCGGGATGGCGCTGGCGGTGCCCTGTGTGATCGGCATTGTGTTCTATGCGCAGTGGCTGGATAAACGCTACCCTGATTTCGTGCCGCGTACGCTGAACGCCGATGAAGTCAATGCCGCGCTGGAGCAGTACAATAAAGAGAAAGAGCAAAAGGATCTGCCGAGCCTGACGCTCTCTCTGCTGCCTATTGTGGTGCCGATCGTGCTGATCTTCCTGAAGGCTATCTGTTCCACCCTCGCCACTGTAGAAGGATGGTCCGGCCTGGCGACGCATCCGGTGGTACAGGCAATCAACTTTGTGGGAAGTCCGGTGATCGCGTTGGCCATCAGCGTTCTGCTGGCGGTGTATACGCTGGTGCCGCGCATGGATAAACATACCACCGCAGAGCGTCTGGAAGAGGGCTTGCAAAGCGCCGGGATTATCTTACTGGTCACGGGCGCTGGCGGCGCGTTGGGCGCGATCCTGCGCGACAGCGGCGCGGGGCAACAGCTGGCGGAGCAGGTTGCCAACCTGCCGATCTCGCCGATCCTGATCCCGTTTATCGTGGCGACGCTGGTACGCCTGATTCAGGGATCGGGGACGGTGGCGATGATCACTGCCGCCTCGATTTCCGCGCCGATCCTGGCGCAGATCCCCGGCATCAATATGTTGCTTGCCGCTCAGGCCGCAACGATGGGGTCGCTGTTCTTCGGCTACTTCAACGATAGCCTGTTCTGGGTGGTTAACCGCATGATGGGCGTCTCTGATGTCAAACAGCAGATGGTGGTTTGGTCTGTACCGACGACCATTGCCTGGGCGATTGGCGGCACCGGCGTGGCGCTGATTAACCTGCTGTTCGGTTCCGGCGGCAGTTGGCTCGATCCGTTACTGCCGATTGTCGTTCTGGCGGCAATTATGCTGTGGGTGCGTTGGCAGGCGCAGGGGATCAAAGACAAGCTGGTAGTTAAGGATTAAGACGGTATTATCCGTCCGGGAGCGCAATGCTCCCGGACTGGCTACAATGATGGGGCGTGCTCCCCGCAATCCCATTGCGAACGTAAAAAATCAATAAATGCGCGTACTTTTGTCGATACATGGCGGGCGTCCGGATAAACGGCATAAATACCCTGACGGGGAAAATGATAGTCGGGTAACACGTGAATTAACGTTCCATCCTCCAGTGCGGTGTTGACTAACCATTGCGGCAGTAATGCGACGCCGCTTCCCGCGAGAGCGAAGGCCATCAGCGCGCGCGCGCTGTCGACAGAAATTTTGCCGGCTTTGCTTATCTCCAGGCGTGAGTGTTGGCCATGATTATTCGTTACTGTCCACCGTAGCGGCGTAGGTAATCGCTCATGAATAATCCATTCCGCCTGAGCCAACGACTCCAGCGACGACACGGGGTGGCGGGCGAGCCACTGCGGCGCGGCGACCGGCAGAATGGTAAAGCGGGATATCAGCGCGGCGCGATAGCGGGAGTCGGCCAGCGAGCCAAGCCGAATCGCCACATCAAAGCGCTCGGCAATTAAATCGGCATGATGTGATGAGGACATATGCCGAATACGGAGATCGGGATGGCGCTGACTAAACTGCGCCAGTAACGGAATGATCACCTGTTCGCCAAACTCGGGCGTAGTGGTAATACGTAACTCGCCGCCCAGCCCACTATGGCTGGCACGCACTTCATCCTGCAAATTTTTCGCTGCGTTGAGTAAATTCACGCCTTTTTGGTAAAAGAGGACGCCGGCGTCTGTGAGCGTCAATCGTCGGGTGGAACGTAGCAGTAACGTTACGCCAAGCTCTTTTTCAAGCTGCCGAATATTAAAACTCACTACCGCTTTTGTTTGGCCCGATGCGGCGGCGGCCGCCGTGAAGCTGCCGCTATCTACCACGGCGATAAACAGCGACATACGCTGCAAATTGAGCATGGCGAGCTCCTTTACTGTCAAAATTATTTTGACAGTATATCGTTGAAGCGCGGACTTATCTGGCTTTCTCCGGACGGCTACATTAGCGCCTCTGACGGAGGATGCATAATGACGTATCGCAGTAAAGTGGCAGTGGTTTACCTGCTCGGCTTCTTTCTTGATCTGATTAATCTGTTTATTGCCAGCGTGGCTTTTCCTGCGATGTCCGTGGATCTGCATACGTCCATATCGGCGCTGGCATGGGTGAGTAACGGTTATATCGCAGGATTAACGCTGATCGTTCCGTTTAGCGCGTTTCTTTCGCGTTATCTCGGCGCACGACGGCTGATCATATTTTCGCTCATTCTGTTTAGCGTTGCCGCCGCTGCCGCAGGTTTTGCCGATTCCTTACACAGCCTTGTTTTCTGGCGTATTGTGCAGGGGACGGGCGGTGGCTTATTGATCCCGGTTGGTCAGGCGTTAACCTGGCAACAGTTTAAACCGCATGAACGCGCTGGCGTGTCATCGGTTGTCATGATGGTGGCGCTACTGGCGCCGGCATGTTCGCCTGCGATTGGCGGGCTGCTGGTGGAAACGTGCGGCTGGCGCTGGATATTCTTTGCCACGCTGCCGGTGGCCGTTCTCACTTTATTGCTCGCTTATCGTTGGCTGAACGCCGCGTCGACGACAATGGCGTCAGCAAGATTGCTCCATCTGCCGTTGTTGACGGACAGGCTGCTGCGTTTTGCCATGATCGTCTATCTGTGCGTACCGGGTATGTTCATTGGTATCAGCGTGGTCGGGATGTTTTATCTACAGAACGTCGCGCAGCTATCGCCTGCGGCGGCGGGGTCGCTGATGATCCCCTGGTCGATCGCTTCATTTGTCGCCATTATGCTTACCGGACGTTATTTCAATCGGCTTGGGCCGCGTCCGCTGATTATCGTCGGCTGTCTTCTTCAGGCCGCAGGGATATTGCTTTTAACTAACGTTACGCCTGCGACATCGCACCGTGTACTGATGATGATATTCGCCTTAATGGGCGCTGGCGGCAGTTTGTGCAGCAGTACCGCGCAGAGTGGCGCTTTCCTGACTATTGCTCGCCGGGACATGCCTGACGCCAGCGCGCTATGGAATCTTAATCGTCAGATCAGCTTTTTCCTTGGCGCGACGCTGTTGACGCTGCTGTTAAATGCGCTCCAGCGCGTTATGTCGCTTGAGGTTGCTTATCGCTGGACCTTTATTGCCGCCGCCGGTATCACCCTGCTGCCCCTTATTTACGCTGTTTGTCTAAACAATAGACAGGCGCTTCTGTGCCTGAAAAAGGAAAGATCATGAATCCATATAAAGAAGAAATTATTCACGCCCATGCGGCGATTGAGAACTGGCTTAGTAAGGGGGTGGGTAGCCTGGAGGCGTTGATAGCGCGTTTTGCTGTTGATTTTACGATGATAACGCCAGGAGGTATTTGTCTGGATTATCCGGCGCTGGGCGCTTTTTTCCAGGCGCAGCGCGGGTGTCGCCCGGGGCTGGTTATCGTGGTTGAGCACATTGACCTTGTGGCGGAGTGGCCGGAAGGCGCCGCGCTGCGTTATCGTGAGCGCCAGCAACTGCCGGGCCAGGCTGAGACGGTACGCTGGTCGACGGTCATTTTAAAAAGGGAAAGAGGACGGATAGTCTGGCGTCATTTACATGAAACGACAGTCACAGCCTGAAAAGCCTGTTCCGGCGCGCAGACCCGATAGCGCGGTGCTATCGGGTCTGACACGTTTACACTAGACTTTTCAGCCGATAGATCCACTCCAGCGCCTGGCGTGGCGTCAGGGAGTCCGGATCGAGATTCTCCAGCGCTTCAACGGCAGGCGATGTCTCCTCCGGGGCGGCAAGCAACGACATTTGCGTGCCGTCCACCTGCGTTGCCGCCGCATTGGGCGAGATGCTCTCCAGCTCGCGGAGTTTTTGGCGCGCGCGTTTGATGACTTCTTTAGGGACGCCCGCAAGCGCCGCGACCGCCAGACCATAGCTCTTACTTGCCGCGCCGTCCTGCACGCTGTGCATAAACGCGATAGTATCGCCGTGTTCCAGCGCATCCAGGTGGACGTTCGCCACGCCTTCCATTTTCTCCGGTAATTGGGTCAGCTCGAAGTAGTGGGTAGCGAACAGCGTTAACGCTTTAATCTTATTCGCGAGATTCTCCGCGCAGGCCCAGGCCAACGACAGCCCGTCATACGTAGAGGTACCGCGCCCGATTTCATCCATCAATACCAGACTGTTTTCCGTGGCATTATGCAGAATGTTCGCGGTTTCGGTCATCTCCACCATAAAGGTCGAACGCCCGGAAGCCAGGTCGTCCGCTGCGCCGACGCGGGTAAAAATACGGTCGATGGGGCCGATTTCCACGTTTTGCGCCGGAACGTAACTGCCGATATAGGCCAGCAGGGCGATCAATGCCGTTTGTCGCATATAGGTACTTTTACCGCCCATATTGGGGCCGGTAATGATCAACATCCGGCGCTGCGGCGACAGGTTGAGCGGGTTAGCGATAAACGGCTCATTCAGTACCTGTTCAACCACCGGGTGGCGACCTTCGGTAATACGGATACCGGGTTTATCGGTAAATGTCGGGCAGGTGTAATTCAGCGTCCAGGCGCGTTCGGCCAGGTTAACCAGCACATCCAGCTCCGCCAGCGCGTTGGCGCTCTGCTGTAAATCGGCCAGATGCGGCAACAGCAGATCAAACAATTCGTCATATAGCTGTTTTTCCAGCGCCAGCGCTTTGCCTTTCGAGGTCAGAACTTTATCTTCGTACTCTTTAAGCTCAGGAATAATGTAGCGTTCGGCATTTTTCAGCGTCTGGCGACGCACATAATTGATGGGCGCCAGATGGCTTTGACCACGGCTAATCTGAATGTAATAACCATGTACCGCGTTATAGCCGACTTTCAGCGTATCCAGCCCGGTACGCTCGCGCTCGCGAATTTCCAGACGATCGAGATAATCGGTGGCGCCGTCCGCCAGCGCGCGCCATTCGTCCAGCTCTTCATGGTAGCCGGGCGCAATAACGCCGCCGTCGCGGACCAGTACCGGCGGCGCGTCAATAATGGCGCGTTCCAGGAGGTCGCGCAGCTCGGCGAAATCGCCCATTTTTTTACGCAACGCCTGTACCGGCGCGCTGTCAACGGTTTCAAGCTGAGCGTGCAATTCCGGCAGCTGCTGGAAGGCGTGACGCATTCGGGCGAGATCGCGCGGACGCGCGGTGCGCAGCGCCAGACGCGCAAGGATACGCTCCAGATCGCCGACCTGACGCAGCACCGGTTGCAGTTCGCTGACGGTGTCCTGCAAGGCGCCGATGGTCTGCTGGCGTTCACGCAATATGGCGGTATTTCGTACCGGCATATGCAGCCAGCGTTTAAGCATTCGGCTACCCATTGGCGTCACGGTACAGTCAAGCACCGCGGCGAGGGTATTTTCGACACCACCGGCCAGGTTTTGGGTAATTTCCAGATTGCGGCGGGTCGCGGCATCCATAATGATGCTGTCCTGCTGGCGTTCCATCGTAATGGAACGAATATGCGGCAGGGAGGTGCGCTGGGTATCTTTTACGTACTGTAACAGGCAGCCTGCCGCACATAATCCACGCGAGGCATTTTCGACGCCGAAACCGACCAGATCCCGCGTACCGAACTGCAGATTTAACTGCTGGCGGGCGGTATCAATCTCAAACTCCCACAACGGGCGACGGCGCAGACCCCGGCGTCCCTCTATTAACGCCATTTCAGCAAAATCTTCGGCATACAACAGTTCGGCGGGATTGGTGCGCTGCAGCTCTGCGGCCATCGTTTCACGGTCGGCGGGTTCGCTCAGACGAAAGCGCCCGGAGCTGATATCCAGCGTGGCGTAACCGTAGCCTTTACCATCCTGCCAGATAGCCGCCAGCAGGTTATCCTGACGCTCCTGTAACAGGGCTTCATCGCTGATGGTGCCAGGCGTAACGATACGCACGACCTTACGTTCAACGGGACCTTTGCTGGTGGCCGGATCGCCAATCTGTTCGCAAATAGCGACGGATTCGCCCTGATTGACCAGTTTCGCGAGGTAGTTTTCTACGGCGTGGTGCGGGATACCCGCCATAGGGATAGGTTCGCCAGCCGATGCGCCGCGTTTGGTCAGCGAAATATCGAGCAACTGCGACGCACGCTTTGCGTCGTCATAAAACAGCTCGTAAAAGTCTCCCATACGATAAAAGAGCAGGATCTCCGGATGCTGGGCTTTCAGCTTGAGATACTGCTGCATCATCGGGGTGTGGTTGGAGAAGTCCTTATCAAATGACTCATTCATATTGATTTTACTCGTTTTTTTATTCTTTCAAGTGCTCATGTGGCCCTGGGTAAAACCCTTATAAACTCACATAAACCCATAAATTTGTAGCTCACCTGTAGCCTAAAATGTGACAGGTTACATTCTCATCATTCCTGGACTACAACAGGGGTGATACTTTGAAAACAACTCTCAGCCAGCCTTTCATTATCAACAAGTTAAGTATCAATGTTAAGCCTGCACTCAGTCGCTCTGGAAAAATCGTTTTCGAAGCTAACCCAGCTCAAAAACTCTACACTGTTTTCGATGATCACAGAGAAGCTCCTGCTGGTTTCGGGGTAAAAGCCAGTTTGACGAAAAAAACCTACGTAATCCAGCGAAGAGTAGCCTCGTCAGATCGTAATGTCAGTGAGGGTAGGAAGCCAAGTTCTGTCTTGAAAGTAAAAGTTGTAAATGTGTTCGATTTTCCAAATATTGACGAAACAAGGCAAGCTGCCAGGCAATTAGTTCAGACCATGCTCGCAACAAAGAGGAATCCCAACAAAATTAAGAGGGGAGCGGATGCTTCCAAACTCAAAATGAGACTGTAATTAAAATTGTGTAATTGCCTGATTTTGAAATGTTCGATTCAACATCAAAAGCTGGTTGCTTTATGGACGAAAAACAGTTGCAGGCTCTGGCTAATGCACTGGCCAAAATCTCAAAATACCTGAAGATCTCAGCCCGTTCGATCGTCTGCTGAAGAAAAACCAGACCCGCATTTCCGGTATAGATAACCAACATGCTATCAAAAGCGTACGGTGTTTCCGACGGACGAGTCAGTGAAAAAGGTCGTGTGACTGGCAATTCAGGCCGACATCCGAAAATGGACAATGTCGCTAAGGGACTGGCTCATGACAACGAGTCGCTTTATTATCACGCTCGGGTTCGGTAGCCGCCTGGACGTTCACTTCTGAGAAAGGCATTTACACCGAATGGTGTATAGGCTCGTGGTTGGTCTTCGGTGAGAGGCAGGATGTCTCTCATTAATCTCCGGGAGCGTACAATAGTTGCTCCGGCAGCCTGAAGGATGAAGTGTATATAATCTAAAACATAACGGATATAGCTTCCTTACTCAACCTGACGTAATACGCCGACAGTAAAATCAGGGATACCATACCATCATGGAAAGTCGTCAATACACCCGGCATCTTTCGCTTTCGGAGCTGAAATGGTTTGCTATCGGGATCGGTTTTTTTATTCTCAGCATAGCAACAGCCACCGTGAATTATCGGCTTTCCGGTATATCGCTACTGGTGGGCCTGTTGTTTATCATCTGGAAATTCAGCGTCACAGTTCTGTTTCTGTTTACGCCGCGCAGGATGACGTTAACCGAAACCGCGTTGCAGGCCGGGCATCGTGTTATCCATTACGATGCGCTTGAATCAATGCGTCTGCTCCATCAATCCGACAAACTCATCTTGCGCCACAGTGGCGGCAAGAAGTACGTCATCTACCTTGATTTCTGGAACGATGGCAACGGAATTTACGACCGACTGGCTGCTGAACTTGTCCGGCGACACGGTTCTGCGCTGGGGGCGCGCCTCGCCGCCGATGGACGTCTTAAATTCGGCAAAGTGACCGCGCTGGCGGATCGGCTTGAACACAAAAACCGGGCGGTGCCGTATGCGCAGATCGCCAGTATTCGCACCCAGCGCGAGGAGGGTGCTGGCAGTTCAATGAGCTATCTGATGATTAGCACCGCTACGGGCCGGATCTGCAAAATCGACCGCTCCACTATCGTCAATGAGCCGCTGCTGCTCAACTTTCTTTCCCAGCGTTTACCCGCCTGACGACATTTTTATACAAGGATGAATCAATGGAACTGTACGTATCAAAAACCAGCCAGCAAAACATGCCTGTGGAGTTCAATATCTATTATTCCAGATCTAAAACGCTGGTTGGTATTGTGTTCTGGATTTGTATGATGGGAGTTTTTATTGCGCTGGCGGTGAGTATGGCCACCGATCCCGAGGAGCCCAAAACTGGCGGTGCCATCTTTATGGGGCTTATTTGTTGCGGCAGTCTGTTATTTATTGTGCGCCTGGCTCGCTCATTTTTAAGCGCGGCAAAGCCGGCAGTCACCATCAGTCGTGAAGGTATTCGCTTCTGTAATGGCAAATTCGCGGCCTGGACAAATATCGCCGAAAACACCTGGCATTCACAGAGCATTAACTTCATCCCGGCCGCCGCCGGTATTAAGATTGTGTTGCATGAAGGCAAGCCGATCCATTTCGCCACCACGGTTATTGCGCTTTCTTCCGATAGGTATCTTGAGATGTGCGATCTTTACTCGTCTCAGGCGATCGGGTAACTACCTGCGTCTGATTACGGCTTCGTTTTTTTGGCCTGCGATCTTAATGCTGAAATGGGCAGAAAAACGCGAAATTTAGACGCTATTACGAATGGGCAATGGTACTTATTGAAGGCTATATCATTGCCCATAATGCAGGGAGGGTTAATATTATATGATAGAATTCTATGTTTGAATATATATCCTCAGAATACAAAATAATGTAACGCTATCGTTGCGTATATTATATAATTCTATTTCCAGATTACTTTATTTTAAAAAAAGACAAATTGCCTGAACAGAAAGAACCTGTGTCAATGTAGATTTGATTGGCGAATGTTGTTGTGTAGTCAACAATCATATGGCCGAAGATGAAAGTATCCGCACCGCGTATTGGATGGATATTCCCCTGTAACGAACCAAGCAGACGATCGCGTGACCATAGAACGCTATCAATATCAACTTGCTTCCCATAATCGTAGCTATCATCTGGATAATCGGCATGGGCAATCACGTACTTCTTTGAGGACGTTTCAACCTCTATGATGTGAGGACGCTGCTTAAAAGTTAGTAATAGGTCAGTGGCTTCTTGCCTGTCTTTTTCGGTGACCGAGTCGTACCAGTAACCACCGTTTACATACCAGAAATTGCCATCCTGTGTTTCAAAAGCGTCAAGCGCCATAGCTTCATGATTACCCACTACAGAAATAAACCATGGGGTATTTAACAGTCTCAGTGTTTCAAGGTTTTCTTTTCCTCGATCAATGTTATCTCCAGTGGAGATCAAGAGATCGGTATCAGGAGAGAAATTTAATTGAGCCAGTCTGGTTAACAATAAGGAGTAACATCCATGAATATCACCAACGACCCAAATGTGGCGATACAGATCGCTGTTGATGTCAGCATAACGAATTAATTCCATGATGTTCCTATAGCACAATTTTGGAGTCTGGTATTATAACAAAAAAGTAGAGTAATATTAATTTTTATTCTTTAAAATACACAGTTATTAAAATAATCTACAAGCTAGAAATGAACAGGTAATATATATTTTATGAATCGGTTAATTAAAGTAGACGATGTGCTTGAAAGATGTACTATTTCTCGCGCAACACTTTACTGATTAATTGCAAAGGCATACTTTCCCGCTCAGCGGCACGACGGATACGCAGGCACTGCCGGGGCTGATTAGCCAGACTCACTGTAAAATCAGGGAAGCCTCGGCTGACGGCGCTTATGACACGCGCTATTGCCATTATGTGTTATTGAGGAAAAAAATCAGGCCGCTAATCCCGCCACGAAGCGGTGCGCGATACTGGCCGGGCAAGTACCATGAGCGTAACCACGCGGTGGCAAATCAACATCTGAGCGGCAGCAATGAGGTCTGGAAAAGAAAGTGGGCTATCACCGTCGTTCAGTAGTGGAAACAGCGATGTTCCGTATCAAAACCTTGCTGGGCGGCCATCTGAGCCTGCGGAACTATGACGCGCAGGTGGGTGAAGCGATGGCGATGGTCAAAGCTCTGAACCGGATGACGTTGTTGGCAATGCCGACCAGCGTCAGGCTCGTATAACGAGTGCTCCGGTGGGGGTCCTGTATCCTTATCGTTGGCCGATTCTGAATTATTCAACAAAGCCTCATGTTGTCATAACCTACCAGATGCAGATAAAGCAGCATAAAGCGTTTTAAACGACAGCAACAAGGAAAGGGGTTGATCGTTTAATGGTACTGCGCCAAATCCTTTGTACCAGTCGCAGACCTGTTTATTTTTGGCATCAATAAGCAGGGCTACGCCACCGACCTGCAAAGCCGCCTGTATGCAACGCTTTCCGGCAGATAACAAAAGTTGTGCTCCCAGCCCTTGCCCCTGCATAGATTTGTCTACGGCTAAACGACCCAGACGAAACACTGGCACATCGTATCTCCCTAATCCTTTGCTGATTGCGCCGGGAACCTGTGCATATATCAGTGATGCAGGACTGACTGAGTAAAAGCCGTGGATACGTGTAACATCCGAATTATCAAGCGCAACATAGGTTTTCGTTGTCCCTTTCTCATGATTTTGTCGTGCATGGCGTTGCAGGAATTGGTTCAGATCGGCATCCCCACAATCAAAATTCATTCGATTGTGGGTTTTCCCTATCGCGGCCTCATGCCAGTCTGTAAACATCATTTCTTCATGTCCGGCAGGGCGAAAGCAGCAGCAAGAAGCTTTTCATTCGGCGCTGGCGGGTTATCTAAAATTTCCATGATCATTTGAGTATCACGCTCCGTCAGATATACCCGTTCGGCGGCATCAACAATCTTCTGTGCGACAGGTAGTACGTTACTGACCACAAAATCCGTCAGGTTGGTTTGCTGGATTGCCGCAGCGCGGACTATCAACTTTTTGGCATCCGTCGATACACGTAACGACAGTCTTTCGTTAGATTCTATAGCTATCTGAGGCATGGTTTTCATCCTCCTGTTTATGAACAATATGTACAATTATAATACATGTCTGTACGCTTTCAAGGCGTACATGTGAGGCTGATATAGTCCAGACATGGCAAGAAGGTCGTTCACTGTCTTTAAACAGGGGATTAACTTCGGTTTATCGCGATTGCATTACTTTAATCTCACTGATTACGTATCATCAGGGAGTTTGCTAAATATATTCATGATTCTCTTTTTTGCTGTAACTGCTTGATTGATCCTACCCGCGTAATAGGGACACAACCCTAAGCGGCGGACATCTCCTGCTCACGTTCAGAAGAAGAGAGCTGAGTTTGCTGTTTACGTGGCTTTTTGGTGGTTGATGCTGGTTTTGTCATGTGAGTCACCTCTTGCTTGAGCGTTTACTCACTTAGTTGCGTGTCCACTATTGCTGAGTAAGATCAGATGGTTAAAAATCAACAAAGGCCCAACGGCGTGCATTAGGCCCTGGTGATGAAGGTGGCATACGGGAGGATGTATATCCTACATTTTCATCCGGATGATGTAACAAAAATACAGATATCGGTAATGAAAGGATCATCACCGTTTAATAGAGGCCCATATATTGAGGTTCCATAATGGAAGAAGTTAACGCTGAATTCACAATCGTTGTTGAGTCTGATCTGGATAAATATGAGTTAATTGATTTTTTATCCCAAGGGATTCCAGACATAATAAAAGTGAATTCATTATATTTAAGATGCGAAAATACAATGATTACAATAGAAAGAAATTATGACTGTAATCCTAAGTTGATAAATGAGAATGATGGGTGGCTGTATTATAAATATGAATTAACGGTATTTTCCATGGAGAATACCTCGTATGAATATCAGTATGAATTAGCGAATAAAATTATGAATGCTCTACGTGAGGCGGGATATCTGGCAGAATCAATTTGGTAATATACCGGTACCTATGTAACAGCATTGTCGCCGCCATACACGCAGGCTAAAAAAGAGTGGATAGTCAAACACATTCAGAAATGTCTACTCGCGATATACACCAGAACAAAATGGTCAATTTGAAACGGATGGCGTCAAAGTTACTGGTGATCGAAAGGTAGATACAACAAATTATTTTAATTTGAAAAGCATATGAAATTTACTACTTTTAATTTTAACCGATTAACAAAATTCATAGTAATTAACTCCTGATTAATTCGACATATTTTTCACTAATCATAAAGCCATTTCCCAGCTTTCGCTGACTCAGAAAACATTCTGATTGTTAAAGGTGTACGAGTTCGTTCTACATCTTCCCGTTTTAATTTAAACCATCGTGTAAGCAGTGGAGTATTCTCCCAGGGAAAATAACACGACCATTTAACTTGTGATAAATCTACATTAAATTTTTTTTCAAATTTATCCAAAGCTTCATGCAGGCCATCGCCTGGAGCTTCAAATAAATCAGAATCAAGTTCTAAAGGGATTTCTTTCCAATTGCTGTCTAAATATCCGGGAATCTCTTCACGGAAGAGTGCTAACACCTCTTGCTGAATTGTGTCCATCAAAAGGATGTCCATTGTATACGATCTTTAGGGCGTGCTATTAGGTTGTATTTTGCCTGAGTTCTCCTTGATACCTGGTAAATTGAATTCACAAGACCAACCCAACCTAACCATGGAACATATCGTGCTATGACTGCGGCAAGATTATTTGTTTTTCGCATTCTTATACCAACGGGTGTAGGAACGCTAATACCAAAAGTAGTTCGTGCATTTCGTAAAAGCATTCTCCCATACCTGGAGATAACACTTGTCCCTTTGATTGCCTCTCCCGGTTTCGTTCTGGTTTTTAACCACGGTTGCCCGGCGAGGATAGCAGCACCTGACTCAATACCAATCCCAGGTTCATCACAAAATTGCTCAAGGACAATTACATCAAATAGTTCACCTGCTGACAGATTCGATTGTCCGTGGTAGAAGTAGGTTCCGTTTAGTTCTTCTGTCGTATCCATTCAATCACCTTATAGACTGTTTGCCATTCATTCCAGACATCGGGACGTTTCTGCCGCTATACTAGCCTGGTAGTCAATACGCTGTCACAGGTAAAAAGAACGTTATCCGCGAAAAGTGGATGGGGTATCGTAAGAATGCCAACATGTGGAGAAAGAGGGGGATGTCAGTTTACCGCGATATACGAGACGATAGTTTGTCAGTATAAGTTTCGGCTATTTTCCCGAGTCTGGGAGGCCGTTCTTTATCGCCAATAAAAAAAGCAGCAGCGAGGTGCTGCTGTATCAAAAAGCAGATTGATAAATGCAACGTAAGAGACAAATGGCCAACCGTAAAAGTGACCATAGCTATAATAATTATATTGATATTAAGTGGCAATGCAAAATATGGTCTTAATTATATCATGATGAGTTCAGCCAACGGTGATATGGCCTTATAAGGCTTGCAGTCTTTCATGGGCAGCAAGTAACGTCTGATATATGCTTAAATTCTTACTTCCGGGTTCAAGCAAAACTTTTTTAAATTCGGTCATGAGTTGCTCTTCATCTTCTTTCGAACGCATGTATTGTGGATGTTCCTGGAAGAAGGTGAGCGCCTGCTCTTTGGTTTGCTTATATTTTTCGCAAAAAATGCTTGAGCTGATTGCGCTATTTTTTGATGCGGAATTATCAGCGTTCTGGTTTGATAATGATTTATTCTTCGCAAGGTCTGACGGCACATACGGAAGAGACTGACACTCATCAATACTATTTGCGTTGGCCAGTTGCTCTTTCTGAGCGCCAGGTTGCTGTACCGGTTTGCTCACGGAGGAAGGGAGGGGTACCTGGGCACAGCCGATCAGTAAAAAGACAGGAAGACAGCTATAAAATTTTTTCATATTAACTCCAACTACAGAAGAATGAGGCGCAATGTTTTTACACAACCGTCAGAACGTTATCTGACAATAGTTATAAGGGGGTGAATGCGTTTCAGGAATGCTAGCAAAAAAAACTCCTGATATAAATAATTAATTCTCCATCCCGATGACAATATCTGAATTTTTGCTGCTGTAGAATAATAAGCCAGAATTTATACACTATGAGCTGATTTTCTATTTTAAATCAGCGAGCACTGTGCAAGTTGGCTAATTTAATTAGCGGGTGGCATCAGTTTCATAATGTTTGCATCAGGATTTTGCCACCCGCTCCCGGTATTGTTTACATATTAAAATGATTTTTAACTGGTGCTGACAACTATGCTAAATACGCAGGAAGTACTTAAAGAAGGAGAGAAGCGGAAAATCCGCAGCCCGGAAGCATGGTTTATACAGACGTGTTCCGCGCAAAAGCTGCATATGTCATTTTCTGAAGGCCGACACAATGAAAACTGCCTGATTCAGGAAGGCGCGCTGCTTTTTTGCGAGCAGGCCGTTGTCGCACCAGTATCAGGAGACCTGGTTTTTCGACCGTTAAAAATTGAAGTACTCAGCAAATTACTGGCATTTATCGATGGCGCAGGATTAGTGGACACGACATATGCTGAATCCGATAAATGGGTTTTGCTGAGTCCTGAGTTTCGCGCTATTTGGCAAGATCGTAAACGCTGCGAGTACTGGTTTTTGCAGCAAATTATTACGCCTTCTCCGGCCTTCAATAAGGTACTGGCGCTGTTACGAAAAAGCGAGAGTTACTGGTTGGTTGGCTATTTACTCGCTCAGTCAACCAGCGGCAACACGATGAGAATGCTGGGAGAAGACTATGGCGTTTCTTATACCCATTTTCGTCGTTTGTGCAGCAGAGCGTTGGGCGGAAAAGCGAAGAGTGAATTACGAAACTGGCGTATGGCGCAATCGCTGCTGAATAGTGTAGAAGGCCACGAGAACATCACCCAATTAGCCGTTAATCATGGTTACTCATCGCCTTCACATTTTTCTAGTGAGATCAAAGAGCTGATCGGCGTTTCGCCGCGGAAATTATCAAATATTATTCAATTGGCAGACAAATGAAGACACATATTCTTTTGGCCAGAGTGCTGGCATGTGCCGCGCTTGTTCTGGTTGCACCTGGTTATTCTAGTGAAAAAATACCTGTAACGGGAAGTGGGTTTGTTGCGAAAGACGATAGCCTGCGGACATTTTTCGATGCCATGGCGCTACAGCTAAAGGAGCCTGTCATTGTTAGCAAAATGGCGGCACGAAAAAAAATTACGGGCAACTTTGAGTTTCACGATCCTAACGCATTACTGGAGAAGCTTTCCCTACAACTGGGGCTGATTTGGTATTTCGATGGGCAGGCTATCTATATTTATGACGCCAGTGAAATGCGCAATGCCGTGGTTTCTTTACGCAACGTCTCACTCAATGAGTTCAACAATTTTCTAAAACGCTCAGGTTTATATAACAAAAATTACCCGCTACGTGGCGATAACCGTAAAGGAACATTCTATGTTTCAGGGCCACCCGTCTATGTTGATATGGTGGTCAACGCCGCCACCATGATGGACAAGCAAAACGATGGTATTGAGCTGGGACGCCAGAAAATAGGGGTGATGCGTCTGAACAATACCTTCGTGGGCGATCGTACCTACAATCTGCGCGATCAGAAAATGGTTATTCCCGGTATTGCTACGGCCATTGAAAGGTTATTGCAGGGAGAAGAGCAGCCTTTAGGTAATATTGTCAGTAGCGAACCCCCGGCGATGCCAGCGTTTTCAGCGAATGGAGAGAAAGGTAAAGCAGCAAATTATGCCGGTGGCATGAGTCTGCAGGAAGCTTTAAAGCAAAATGCCGCGGCGGGCAATATTAAAATCGTGGCCTATCCGGATACCAACAGTTTGTTAGTAAAGGGAACGGCTGAGCAGGTGCATTTTATCGAAATGCTGGTTAAAGCGCTGGATGTCGCCAAACGTCACGTAGAATTATCCCTGTGGATTGTCGATCTTAATAAAAGCGATCTGGAGCGTTTGGGCACTTCATGGAGCGGCAGCATTACTATTGGGGACAAACTTGGCGTGTCATTAAACCAGTCTTCAATAAGTACCCTCGATGGCAGTCGATTCATCGCCGCGGTCAATGCGTTAGAAGAGAAGAAACAGGCGACGGTGGTTTCGCGTCCGGTATTACTGACTCAGGAAAATGTTCCCGCTATTTTTGATAACAACAGAACGTTTTACACCAAGCTGATTGGGGAACGTAATGTGGCGCTTGAGCATGTAACATACGGAACAATGATCCGAGTGCTGCCCCGTTTTTCCGCAGATGGTCAGATAGAAATGTCGCTGGACATTGAAGATGGCAACGATAAGACGCCGCAATCCGATACTACCACCTCCGTAGATGCGTTACCCGAAGTCGGGCGAACGTTAATTAGCACTATTGCAAGAGTTCCGCACGGAAAAAGTTTGCTGGTCGGTGGTTATACACGGGATGCAAATACCGATACTGTCCAAAGTATTCCGTTTTTAGGCAAATTACCGCTTATTGGTAGCCTGTTCCGTTATTCCAGTAAGAATAAAAGTAATGTTGTTCGTGTGTTCATGATTGAACCAAAAGAAATTGTCGACCCGTTAACGCCGGATGCCAGCGAATCGGTAAACAATATTCTGAAGCAAAGCGGTGCCTGGAGTGGGGACGATAAGTTACAGAAATGGGTTCGTGTTTATCTGGATAGAGGTCAGGAGGTAATTAAATGATTCCTGGCTCAACCTCTGGTATTTCATTTTCCAGAATATTGTCCCGGCAGACATCTCATCAGGATGCGACCCAGCATACTGATGCGCAACAGGCGGAAATACAACAGGCCGCAGAGGATTCGTCTCCAGGGGCGGAAGTACAAAAATTTGTCCAGTCGACGGACGAAATGTCAGCGGCGCTGGCGCAATTTCGTAACCGTCGCGATTATGAAAAAAAATCCAGTAATTTATCTAACAGTTTTGAACGCGTGCTGGAGGATGAGGCTTTACCGAAGGCGAAGCAAATATTAAAGCTAATTAGCGTACATGGCGGCGCGTTAGAAGATTTTTTACGTCAGGCGCGTAGCTTATTTCCTGACCCCAGTGATTTAGTCCTTGTGTTACGCGAATTGCTTCGTCGTAAAGACCTGGAAGAGATCGTGCGGAAAAAGCTGGAGTCGTTACTTAAGCACGTTGAAGAGCAAACCGATCCGAAGACCCTCAAGGCAGGGATTAATTGTGCGTTGAAGGCCCGGCTTTTTGGGAAAACATTATCGTTAAAACCAGGCTTATTGCGTGCCAGCTATCGGCAATTTATCCAGAGTGAATCACATGAAGTGGAGATTTACTCTGACTGGATAGCCAGTTATGGCTATCAACGTCGACTGGTGGTACTGGATTTTATTGAGGGTTCGCTATTAACCGATATTGACGCGAATGACGCCAGTTGTTCGCGCCTGGAGTTTGGCCAGCTTTTACGACGCCTGACGCAACTTAAAATGTTGCGCTCCGCTGACCTACTGTTTGTGAGTACATTGTTGTCGTATTCGTTTACCAAAGCGTTTAATGCGGAGGAGTCGTCGTGGTTACTACTGATGCTTTCGCTATTGCAACAGCCACATGAAGTGGATTCGCTGTTAGCCGATATTATAGGCTTGAATGCGTTATTGCTTAGTCATAAAGAACATGCATCCTTTTTGCAGATATTTTATCAAGTATGTAAAGCCATACCCTCTTCACTCTTTTATGAAGAATATTGGCAGGAAGAATTGTTAATGGCGTTACGTAGTATGACCGATATTGCCTACAAGCATGAAATGGCAGAACAGCGTCGTACTATTGAAAAGCTGTCTTAATTTAATATTAACAGGATACCTATAGTGCTGCTTTCTCTACTTAACAGTGCTCGTTTACGACCTGAATTACTGATTCTGGTACTAATGGTGATGATCATTTCTATGTTCGTCATTCCATTACCTACCTATCTGGTTGATTTCCTGATCGCACTGAATATCGTACTGGCGATATTGGTGTTTATGGGGTCGTTCTACATTGACAGAATCCTCAGTTTTTCAACGTTTCCTGCGGTACTGTTAATTACCACGCTCTTTCGTCTGGCATTATCGATCAGTACCAGCCGTCTTATCTTGATTGAAGCCGATGCCGGTGAAATTATCGCCACGTTCGGGCAATTCGTTATTGGCGATAGCCTGGCGGTGGGTTTTGTTGTCTTCTCTATTGTCACCGTGGTCCAGTTTATCGTTATTACCAAAGGTTCAGAACGCGTCGCGGAAGTCGCGGCCCGATTTTCTCTGGATGGTATGCCCGGTAAACAGATGAGTATTGATGCCGATTTGAAGGCCGGTATTATTGATGCGGATGCTGCGCGCGAACGGCGAAGCGTACTGGAAAGGGAAAGCCAGCTTTACGGTTCCTTTGACGGTGCGATGAAGTTTATCAAAGGTGACGCTATTGCCGGCATCATTATTATCTTTGTGAACTTTATTGGCGGTATTTCGGTGGGGATGACCCGCCATGGTATGGATTTGTCCTCCGCTCTGTCTACTTATACCATGCTGACCATTGGTGATGGTCTTGTCGCCCAGATCCCCGCATTGTTGATTGCGATTAGTGCCGGTTTTATCGTGACTCGCGTAAATGGCGATAGCGATAATATGGGGCGGAATATCATGACGCAGCTGTTGAACAACCCATTTGTATTGGTTGTTACGGCTATTTTGACCATTTCAATGGGAACTCTGCCGGGATTCCCGCTGCCGGTTTTTGTTATTTTATCGGTGGTTTTAAGCGTACTCTTCTATTTTAAATTCCGTGAAGCAAAACGTAGCGCCGCCAAACCTAAAACCAGCAAAGGCGAGCAGCCGCTCAGTATTGAGGAAAAAGAAGGGTCGTCGTTAGGACTGATTGGCGATCTCGATAAAGTCTCTACAGAGACTGTACCGTTGATATTACTTGTGCCGAAGAGCCGGCGTGAAGATCTGGAAAAAGCTCAACTTGCGGAGCGTCTACGTAGTCAGTTCTTTATTGATTATGGCGTGCGCCTGCCGGAAGTATTGTTACGCGATGGCGAGGGCCTGGACGATAACAGCATCGTATTGTTGATTAATGAGATCCGTGTTGAACAATTTACGGTCTATTTTGATTTGATGCGAGTGGTAAATTATTCCGATGAAGTCGTGTCCTTTGGTATTAATCCAACAATCCATCAGCAAGGTAGCAGTCAGTATTTCTGGGTAACGCATGAAGAGGGGGAGAAACTCCGGGAGCTTGGCTATGTGTTGCGGAACGCGCTTGATGAGCTTTACCACTGTCTGGCGGTGACGCTGGCGCGCAACGTCAATGAATATTTCGGTATTCAGGAAACAAAACATATGCTGGACCAACTGGAAGCGAAATTTCCTGATTTACTTAAAGAAGTGCTCAGACATGCCACGGTACAACGTATATCTGAAGTTTTGCAGCGTTTGTTAAGCGAACGTGTTTCCGTGCGTAATATGAAATTAATTATGGAAGCGCTCGCATTGTGGGCGCCAAGAGAAAAAGATGTCATTAACCTTGTGGAGCATATTCGTGGAGCAATGGCGCGTTATATTTGTCATAAATTCGCCAATGGCGGCGAATTACGAGCAGTAATGGTATCTGCTGAGGTTGAGGATGTTATTCGCAAAGGGATCCGTCAGACCTCTGGCAGTACCTTCCTCAGCCTTGACCCGGAAGCCTCCGCTAATTTGATGGATCTCATTACACTTAAGTTGGATGATTTATTGATTGCACATAAAGATCTTGTCCTCCTTACGTCTGTCGATGTCCGTCGATTTATTAAGAAAATGATTGAAGGTCGTTTTCCGGATCTGGAGGTTTTATCTTTCGGTGAGATAGCAGATAGCAAGTCAGTGAATGTTATAAAAACAATATAAGGGCTTAATTAAGGAAAAGATCTATGCAACATTTGGATATCGCTGAATTAGTTCGTTCCGCACTGGAAGTAAGTGGTTGCGATCCTTCATTAATTGGAGGAATAGATAGCCATTCAACAATTGTTCTGGATTTATTTGCATTGCCAAGTATCTGTATCAGCGTCAAGGACGATGATGTATGGATCTGGGCGCAATTGGGTGCTGACAGCATGGTGGTATTACAACAGCGGGCTTATGAAATCTTAATGACCATAATGGAAGGATGCCATTTTGCCCGCGGCGGGCAATTACTACTGGGGGAGCAGAATGGGGAGCTAACTCTTAAAGCCTTAGTGCATCCGGATTTTTTATCTGACGGTGAAAAGTTCTCTACTGCCTTGAATGGGTTTTACAACTATCTGGAAGTTTTTAGTCGGTCGCTAATGAGATGAAAACACCTCGTTTACTGCAATATCTGGCCTACCCACAAAAAATAACCGGCCCAATTATTGAGGCGGAATTGCGCGATGTGGCCATTGGCGAACTGTGTGAAATACGCCGTGGCTGGCACCAAAAACAGGTTGTTGCACGTGCGCAGGTGGTTGGCTTACAGCGGGAACGCACCGTGCTGAGCCTTATCGGCAATGCCCAGGGGCTGAGCCGCGATGTCGTGCTTTATCCCACTGGACGTGCGTTATCGGCGTGGGTGGGATACTCGGTATTAGGCGCGGTGTTGGATCCGACGGGGAAAATCGTTGAGCGTTTTACCCCTGAAGTGGCGCCGATTAGCGAAGAACGCGTTATTGATGTCGCACCGCCTTCTTACGCTTCGCGCGTTGGCGTCCGTGAACCGCTGATTACCGGTGTGCGCGCGATTGACGGGTTATTGACCTGTGGCGTAGGCCAGCGAATGGGCATTTTTGCCTCCGCAGGATGCGGTAAGACCATGCTGATGCATATGCTGATCGAGCAAACGGAGGCGGATGTCTTTGTTATCGGTCTTATCGGTGAACGAGGCCGTGAGGTCACTGAATTCGTGGATATGTTGCGCGCTTCGCATAAGAAAGAAAAATGCGTGCTGGTTTTTGCCACTTCCGATTTCCCCTCGGTCGATCGCTGCAATGCGGCGCAACTGGCGACAACCGTAGCGGAATATTTTCGCGACCAGGGAAAACGGGTCGTGCTTTTTATCGATTCCATGACCCGTTATGCGCGTGCTTTGCGAGACGTGGCACTGGCGTCGGGAGAGCGTCCGGCCCGTCGAGGTTATCCCGCCTCCGTATTCGATAATTTGCCCCGCTTGCTGGAACGCCCCGGGGCGACCAGCGAGGGAAGCATTACTGCCTTTTATACGGTACTGCTGGAAAGCGAGGAAGAGGCGGACCCGATGGCGGATGAAATTCGCTCTATCCTTGACGGTCACCTGTATCTGAGCAGAAAGCTGGCCGGGCAGGGACATTACCCGGCAATCGATGTACTGAAAAGCGTAAGCCGCGTTTTTGGACAAGTCACGACGCCGACACATGCTGAACAGGCATCTGCCGTGCGTAAATTAATGACGCGTCTGGAAGAGCTCCAGCTTTTCATTGACTTGGGAGAATATCGTCCTGGCGAAAATATCGATAACGATCGGGCGATGCAGATGCGGGATAGCCTGAAAGCCTGGTTATGCCAGCCGGTAGCGCAATATTCATCCTTTGATGACACGTTGAGCGGTATGAATGCATTCGCTGACCAGAATTAAAGTATTGCAGCGGCGCTGTACGGTATTTCATTCACAGTGTGAGTCGATATTACTTCGCTATCAGGATGAGGACCGCGGGCTGCAGGCCGAGGAGGAGGCGATCCTTGAACAAATAGCGGGTCTGAAATTGTTATTAGATACGCTGCGTGCAGAAAACAGACAGCTCAGTCGTGAGGAAATTTATACGTTATTACGTAAGCAGTCTATTGTTCGCCGGCAGATAAAAGATTTAGAACTCCAGATTATACAAATTCAGGAAAAACGGAGCGAGCTGGAAAAGAAAAGGGAAGAGTTTCAGAAAAAAAGTAAATATTGGTTGCGCAAAGAAGGGAACTATCAACGCTGGATAATCCGTCAGAAAAGACACTACATCCAGCGAGAGATACAGCAGGAAGAGGCCGAGTCAGAGGAGATAATTTAATGGGCGATGTGTCAGCTGTCAGTTCATCCGGAAACATTTTACTGCCGCAGCAGGATGAGGTCGGCGGTTTATCAGAAGCATTAAAAAAAGCGGTGGAGAAACATAAGACAGAATATTCTGGTGATAAAAAAGATCGCGACTATGGTGATGCTTTCGTAATGCATAAAGAAACGGCTTTACCGGTATTACTGGCGGCATGGCGACATGGCGCGCCAGCAAAATCAGAACATCACAATGGCAACGTTTCTGGTCTGCATCATAACGGAAAAGGCGAACTCAGGATTGCTGAAAAACTGTTGAAAGTCACTGCTGAAAAATCTGTCGGTTTGATCTCTGCGGAGGCCAAAGTAGATAAATCCGCAGCGTTGCTATCGTCTAAAAATAGGCCGTTAGAAAGCGTAAGCGGTAAAAAATTATCTGCTGATTTAAAAGCCGTGGAATCCGCTAGTGAAGTAGCCGATAACGCCACGGGAATCTCTGACGATAATATCAAGGCATTGCCTGGAGATAATAAAGCCATCGCGGGCGAAGGCATTCGTAAAGAGGGCGCGCCGCTGGCGCGGGATGTCGCACCTGCCCGAATGGCCGCAGCCAATACCGGTAAGCCTGACGATAAAGATCATAAAAAGGTTAAAGATGTTTCTCAGCTTCCGCTGCAACCAACCACTATCGCCGATCTTAGCCAATTAACCGGCGGCGATGAAAAAATGCCTTTAGCGGCGCAATCAAAGCCGATGATGACTATTTTTCCCACTGCCGATGGCGTGAAAGGAGAGGATAGCTCGCTGACTTACCGTTTTCAGCGCTGGGGAAATGACTATTCCGTCAATATTCAGGCGCGGCAAGCAGGGGAGTTTTCGTTAATACCGTCAAATACGCAGGTTGAACATCGTTTGCATGATCAATGGCAAAACGGTAATCCCCAGCGCTGGCACCTGACGCGAGACGATCAACAAAATCCGCAGCAGCAACAGCACAGACAGCAATCTGGCGAGGAGGATGACGCCTGATGTCATTGCGTGTGAGACAGATTGATCGTCGCGAATGGCTATTGGCGCAAACCGCGACAGAATGCCAGCGCCATGGCCGGGAAGCGACGCTGGAATATCCGACGCGACAGGGAATGTGGGTTCGGTTGAGCGATGCAGAAAAACGGTGGTCGGCCTGGATTAAACCTGGGGACTGGCTTGAGCATGTCTCTCCCGCTCTGGCGGGGGCGGCGGTTTCTGCTGGCGCTGAGCACCTGGTCGTTCCCTGGCTTGCTGCAACAGAGCGACCGTTTGAGTTGCCCGTGCCGCATTTGTCCTGTCGGCGTTTATGCGTAGAGAACCCCGTGCCGGGAAGCGCGCTGCCGGAAGGGAAATTGTTGCACATTATGAGCGATCGGGGCGGCCTGTGGTTTGAGCATCTTCCTGAACTGCCTGCAGTCGGGGGTGGCAGGCCGAAAATGCTGCGTTGGCCGTTGCGCTTTGTAATCGGTAGCAGTGATACGCAGCGTTCGTTGCTGGGCCGAATCGGGATCGGAGATGTACTCCTGATTCGTACTTCCCGTGCGGAAGTTTATTGCTACGCGAAAAAGTTAGGTCATTTCAACCGTGTTGAAGGGGGAATTATTGTGGAAACGTTAGATATTCAACATATCGAAGAAGAAAATAATACAACTGAAACTGCAGAAACTCTGCCTGGCTTGAATCAATTGCCCGTCAAACTGGAATTTGTTTTGTATCGTAAGAACGTTACCCTCGCCGAACTCGAAGCCATGGGGCAGCAACAGCTATTATCACTGCCGACCAATGCTGAACTTAACGTTGAAATTATGGCGAATGGTGTTTTGCTGGGTAATGGCGAACTGGTACAGATGAATGACACCTTAGGCGTTGAGATCCATGAATGGCTGAGCGAGTCTGGTAATGGGGAATGATATCTCATTAATTGCCTTACTGGCATTTTCCACCCTGTTGCCATTTATTATTGCGTCAGGAACCTGTTTCGTTAAATTTTCTATTGTATTTGTCATGGTGCGTAACGCCCTGGGATTGCAGCAGATACCTTCAAATATGACGCTTAACGGCGTCGCATTGCTGCTTTCTATGTTTGTTATGTGGCCCATAATGCATGATGCCTACGTCTATTTTGAGGACGAAGATGTCACCTTTAATGATATTTCGTCATTAAGTAAACACGTTGATGAAGGTCTGGATGGTTATCGCGATTATCTGATCAAATATTCAGATCGCGAGTTAGTCCAGTTTTTTGAAAACGCGCAACTGAAGCGTCAGTATGGAGAAGAGACCGAGACGGTAAAGCGTGACAAAGATGAAATTGAAAAACCATCAATATTTGCGTTATTACCTGCTTATGCGCTGAGCGAAATAAAAAGCGCGTTTAAAATTGGTTTTTATCTCTATTTGCCCTTTGTCGTCGTCGACCTGGTGGTATCCAGCGTGCTACTGGCGCTGGGGATGATGATGATGAGTCCGGTGACGATATCTACACCTATTAAGCTGGTGCTTTTTGTCGCGCTTGATGGCTGGACCTTACTGTCTAAGGGATTGATATTACAGTATATGGACATTGCAACATGACATCATTACGAGACGGGATAGTTAAATGGATGATTTAGTGTTTGCAGGTAATAAGGCGCTCTATCTTGTTTTGATCCTGTCAGGGTGGCCGACGATTGTCGCAACGATTATCGGCCTCCTGGTAGGGTTATTCCAGACGGTAACGCAATTACAGGAACAGACGCTGCCTTTTGGCATTAAATTACTTGGCGTGTGTTTGTGCTTGTTTTTACTCTCTGGCTGGTATGGCGAAGTTTTACTCTCTTACGGGCGTCAGGTGATATTCCTGGCGTTGGCTAAGGGGTAAAAAATGTTTTACGCGTTGTACTTTGAAATTCATCACCTGGTTGCGTCTGCGGCACTAGGGTTTGCTCGCGTGGCGCCGATTTTTTTCTTCCTGCCGTTTTTGAATAGCGGGGTATTAAGCGGCGCGCCGAGAAACGCCATTATCATCCTGGTGGCATTGGGAGTATGGCCGCATGCATTGAACGAGGCGCCGCCGTTTTTATCGGTGGCGATGATCCCGTTAGTTCTGCAAGAAGCGGCGGTAGGCGTCATGCTGGGCTGTCTGCTGTCATGGCCTTTTTGGGTTATGCATGCGCTGGGTTGTATTATCGATAACCAGCGAGGGGCAACGCTAAGTAGCAGTATCGATCCGGCAAACGGTATTGATACCTCGGAAATGGCTAATTTCCTGAATATGTTTGCCGCTGTCGTTTATTTACAAAACGGCGGTCTGGTCACGATGGTTGACGTGTTAAATAAAAGCTATCAGCTATGCGATCCGATGAACGAGTGCACGCCTTCATTACCGCCGCTATTAACGTTTATTAATCAGGTGGCTCAAAACGCCTTGGTTCTGGCCAGTCCGGTGGTATTAGTGCTGTTGCTGTCAGAAGTATTCCTGGGTTTATTGTCGCGCTTTGCTCCGCAAATGAACGCCTTTGCGATTTCACTGACGGTAAAAAGCGGTATTGCTGTTTTAATTATGCTGCTTTATTTCTCCCCGGTACTACCGGACAATGTACTGCGACTCTCTTTCCAGGCCACAGGATTAAGCAGTTGGTTTTACGAGCGAGGGGCGACGCATGTCCTCGAATAAAACAGAAAAACCGACTAAAAAACGGCTGGAAGACTCCGCTAAAAAAGGCCAGTCATTTAAAAGTAAAGATCTCATTATCGCCTGCCTGACGCTGGGAGGAATTGCTTATCTGGTGTCGTATGGCTCATTTAATGAGTTTATGGGGATAATTAAGATCATTATTGCGGATAATTTTGATCAGAGCATGGCTGACTACAGTTTGGCCGTTTTTGGGATAGGGTTAAAATATCTAATTCCATTTATGCTGCTCTGCTTAGTGTGTTCCGCATTACCGGCGTTATTACAGGCCGGTTTTGTGCTGGCGACAGAAGCATTAAAACCTAATTTATCGGCGTTAAACCCGGTAGAAGGGGCGAAAAAACTTTTTAGTATGCGCACGGTTAAAGATACGGTCAAAACCCTACTGTATCTCTCATCCTTTGTGGTGGCCGCCATCATTTGCTGGAAGAAATATAAGGTTGAAATCTTTTCTCAGTTAAATGGCAATGTTGTGGATATTGCCGTCATTTGGCGTGAACTTCTCCTCGCATTGGTATTAACTTGCCTTGCTTGCGCATTGATTGTCTTATTATTGGATGCTATTGCGGAATATTTCCTGACCATGAAAGATATGAAAATGGATAAGGAAGAAGTGAAGCGTGAAATGAAGGAGCAGGAAGGGAACCCAGAGGTTAAATCTAAAAGACGTGAAGTTCATATGGAAATTCTGTCTGAACAGGTGAAATCCGATATTGAAAACTCACGCCTGATTGTTGCCAACCCCACGCATATTACGATCGGGATTTATTTTAAACCCGAATTGATGCCGATTCCGATGATCTCGGTGTATGAAACGAATCAGCGCGCGCTGGCCGTCCGCGCCTATGCGGAGAAGGTTGGCGTACCTGTGATCGTCGATATCAAACTGGCGCGCAGTCTTTTCAAAACCCATCGCCGTTATGATCTGGTGAGTCTGGAAGAAATTGATGAAGTTTTACGTCTTCTGGTTTGGCTGGAAGAGGTAGAAAACGCGGGCAAAGACGTTATTCAGCCACAAGAAAACGAGGTACGGCATTGAGCCGCGTAAAGCAGTAGCGATGTATTCATTGGGCGTTTTTTGAATGTTCACTAACCACCGTCGGGGTTTAATAACTGCATCAGATAAACGCAGTCGTTAAGTTCTACAAAGTCGGTGACAGATAACAGGAGTAAGTAATGGATTATCAAAATAATGTCAGCGAAGAACGTGTTGCGGAAATGATTTGGGATGCCGTTAGTGAAGGCGCCACGCTAAAAGACGTTCACGGGATCCCTCAAGATATGATGGACGGTTTATATGCTCATGCTTATGAGTTTTATAACCAGGGACGACTGGATGAAGCTGAGACATTCTTTCGTTTCTTATGCATTTATGATTTTTACAATCCCGATTACACCATGGGACTGGCGGCGGTATGCCAACTGAAAAAACAATTTCAGAAAGCATGTGACCTTTATGCAGTAGCGTTTACGTTACTTAAAAATGATTATCGCCCCGTTTTTTTTACCGGGCAGTGTCAATTATTAATGCGTAAGGCGGCAAAAGCCAGACAGTGTTTTGAACTTGTCAATGAACGTACTGAAGATGAGTCTCTGCGGGCAAAAGCGTTGGTCTATCTGGAGGCGCTAAAAACGGCGGAGACAGAGCAGCACAGTGAACAAGAAAAGGAATAATTATGGTAAATGACGCAAGTAGCATTAGCCGTAGCGGATATACCCAAAATCCGCGCCTCGCTGAGGCGGCTTTTGAGGGCGTTCGTAAGAACACGGACTTTTTAAAAGCGGCGGATAAAGCTTTTAAAGATGTGGTGGCAACGAAAGCGGGCGACCTTAAAGCCGGAACAAAGTCCGGCGAGAGCGCTATTAATACGGTGGGTCTAAAGCCGCCTACGGACGCCGCCCGGGAAAAACTCTCCAGCGAAGGGCAATTGACGTTACTGCTTGGCAAGTTAATGACCCTACTGGGCGATGTTTCGCTGTCTCAACTGGAGTCTCGTCTGGCGGTATGGCAGGCGATGATTGAGTCACAAAAAGAGATGGGGATTCAGGTATCGAAAGAATTCCAGACGGCTCTGGGAGAGGCTCAGGAGGCGACGGATCTCTATGAAGCCAGCATCAAAAAGACGGATACCGCCAAGAGTGTTTATGACGCTGCGGCCAAAAAACTGACGCAGGCGCAAAATAAATTGCAATCGCTGGACCCGGCTGACCCCGGCTATGCACAAGCTGAAGCCGCGGTAGAACAGGCAGGAAAAGAAGCGACAGAGGCGAAAGAGGCATTAGATAAGGCCACGGATGCGGCGGTTAAAGCAGGCACAGACGCCAAAGCGAAAGCCGAGAAAGCGGATAACATTCTGACTAAATTCCAGGGAACGGCTAATGCCGCCTCTCAGAATCAGGTTTCCCAGGGTGAGCAGGATAATCTGTCAAATGTCGCCCGCCTCACTATGCTCATGGCCATGTTTATTGAGATTGTGGGCAAAAATACGGAAGAAAGCCTGCAAAACGATCTTGCGCTTTTCAACGCCTTGCAGGAAGGGCGTCAGGCGGAGATGGAAAAGAAATCGGCTGAATTTCAGGAAGAGACGCGCAAAGCCGAGGAAACGAACCGCATTATGGGATGTATCGGGAAAGTCCTCGGCGCGCTGCTAACCATTGTCAGCGTTGTGGCCGCTGTTTTTACCGGTGGGGCGAGTCTGGCGCTGGCTGCGGTGGGACTTGCGGTAATGGTGGCCGATGAAATTGTGAAGGCGGCGACGGGGGTGTCGTTTATTCAGCAGGCGCTAAACCCGATTATGGAGCATGTGCTGAAGCCGTTAATGGAGTTGATTGGCAAGGCGATTACCAAAGCGCTGGAAGGATTAGGCGTCGATAAGAAAACGGCAGAGATGGCAGGCAGCATTGTTGGTGCGATTGTTGCCGCTATTGCGATGGTGGCGGTCATTGTGGTGGTCGCAGTTGTCGGGAAAGGCGCGGCGGCGAAACTGGGTAACGCGCTGAGCAAAATGATGGGCGAAACGATTAAGAAGTTGGTGCCTAACGTGCTGAAACAGTTGGCGCAAAACGGCAGCAAACTCTTTACCCAAGGGATGCAACGTATTACTAGCGGCCTGGGTAATGTGGGTAGCAAGATGGGCCTGCAAACGAATGCCTTAAGTAAAGAGCTGGTAGGTAATACCCTAAATAAAGTGGCGTTGGGCATGGAAGTCACGAATACCGCAGCCCAGTCAGCCGGTGGTGTTGCCGAGGGCGTATTTATTAAAAATGCCAGCGAGGCGCTTGCTGATTTTATGCTCGCCCGTTTTGCCATGGATCAGATTCAGCAGTGGCTTAAACAATCCGTAGAAATATTTGGTGAAAACCAGAAGGTAACGGCGGAACTGCAAAAAGCCATGTCTTCTGCGGTACAGCAAAATGCGGATGCTTCGCGTTTTATTCTGCGCCAGAGTCGCGCATAAAAACTGCCAAAATAAAGGGAGAAAAATATGTTAATTAGTAATGTGGGAATAAATCCCGCCGCTTATTTAAATAATCATTCTGTTGAGAATAGTTCACAGACAGCTTCGCAATCCGTTAGCGCTAAAGATATTCTGAATAGTATTGGTATTAGCAGCAGTAAAGTCAGTGACCTGGGGTTGAGTCCTACACTGAGCGCGCCTGCGCCAGGGGTATTAACGCAAACCCCCGGAACGATCACGTCCTTTTTAAAAGCCAGTATTCAAAATACCGACATGAATCAGGATTTGAATGCCCTGGCAAATAATGTCACGACTAAAGCGAATGAGGTTGTGCAAACCCAGTTACGCGAGCAGCAGGCAGAAGTCGGAAAGTTTTTTGATATTAGCGGAATGTCTTCCAGTGCCGTTGCGCTGTTGGCTGCCGCGAATACGTTAATGCTGACGTTGAACCAGGCTGATAGCAAACTGTCTGGTAAGTTGTCATTAGTCAGTTTTGATGCAGCTAAAACGACGGCAAGCTCCATGATGCGCGAAGGGATGAATGCGTTGTCCGGTAGTATTTCCCAGAGCGCGCTTCAGTTGGGGATCACTGGCGTGGGCGCCAAACTGGAATATAAGGGGCTGCAGAATGAAAGAGGCGCGCTTAAACATAATGCCGCGAAGATCGATAAACTGACCACTGAAAGCCACAGTATTAAAAACGTGCTGAACGGGCAGAATAGCGTCAAACTCGGTGCTGAAGGCGTCGATTCTCTGAAATCGTTAAATATGAAGAAAACCGGTACCGATGCGACGAAAAATCTTAATGATGCGACGCTTAAATCTAATGCCGGAACCAGCGCCACGGAAAGTCTGGGTATTAAAGACAGTAATAAACAAATCTCCCCTGAACATCAGGCTATTCTGTCGAAACGTCTTGAGTCTGTCGAATCCGATATTCGTCTTGAGCAGAATACCATGGATATGACCCGAATCGATGCGCGCAAGATGCAGATGACGGGCGATCTGATTATGAAGAACTCGGTCACGGTCGGTGGTATTGCAGGGGCGTCCGGGCAGTACGCCGCTACTCAGGAACGTTCCGAGCAGCAAATTAGCCAGGTGAATAACCGTGTTGCCAGCACCGCATCGGACGAAGCCCGTGAAAGTTCACGTAAATCGACCAGCCTGATTCAGGAAATGCTGAAAACAATGGAGAGCATTAACCAGTCGAAAGCATCCGCACTTGCTGCTATCGCAGGCAATATTCGCGCTTAATCTGAAAGGTCATCTATACGCCATCATGGGTGTGATTTAATCGCGCTCCTGATGGCGAACTGGGGATATTATGCTTAATATTCAAAATTATTCCGCTTCTCCTCATCCGGGGATCGTTGCCGAACGGCCGCAGACTCCCTCGGCGAGCGAGCACGTCGAGACTGCCGTGGTACCGTCTACCACAGAACATCGCGGTACAGATATCATTTCATTATCGCAGGCGGCTACTAAAATCCAGCAGGCACAGCAGACGCTGCAGTCAACGCCACCGATCTCTGAAGAGAATAATGACGAGCGCACGCTGGCGCGCCAGCAGTTGACCAGCAGCCTGAATGCGCTGGCGAAGTCTGGCGTGTCATTATCCGCAGAACAAAATGAGAACCTGCGGAGCGCGTTTTCTGCGCCGACGTCGGCCTTATTTAGCGCTTCGCCTATGGCGCAGCCGAGAACAACCATTTCTGATGCTGAGATTTGGGATATGGTTTCCCAAAATATATCGGCGATAGGTGACAGCTATCTGGGCGTTTATGAAAACGTTGTCGCAGTCTATACCGATTTTTATCAGGCCTTCAGTGATATTCTTTCCAAAATGGGAGGCTGGTTATTACCAGGTAAGGACGGTAATACCGTTAAGCTAGATGTTACCTCACTCAAAAATGATTTAAACAGTTTAGTCAATAAATATAATCAAATAAACAGTAATACCGTTTTATTTCCAGCGCAGTCAGGCAGCGGCGTTAAAGTAGCCACTGAAGCGGAAGCGAGACAGTGGCTCAGTGAATTGAATTTACCGAATAGCTGCCTCAAATCTTATGGATCCGGTTATGTCGTCACCGTTGATCTGACGCCATTACAAAAAATGGTTCAGGATATTGATGGTTTAGGCGCGCCGGGAAAAGATTCAAAACTCGAAATGGATAACGCCAAATATCAAGCCTGGCAGTCGGGTTTTAAAGCGCAGGAAGAAAATCTGAAAACCACATTACAGACGCTGACGCAAAAATATAGCAATGCCAATTCATTATACGACAACCTGGTAAAAGTGCTGAGCAGTACGATAAGTAGCAGCCTGGAAACCGCCAAAAGCTTCCTGCAAGGATAACAGAAGAGGATATTAATAATGGTTACAAGTGTAAGGACTCAGCCCCCCGTCATAATGCCAGGTATGCAGACCGAGATCAAAACGCAGGCCACGAATCTTGCGGCGAATCTTTCCGCAGTCAGAGAAAGTGCCACAACGACGCTGTCAGGGGAAATTAGAGGCCCGCAACTGGAAGATTTTCCCGCGCTGATCAAACAGGCGAGTCTGGATGCGTTGTTTAAATGCGGGAAAGACGCTGAGGCGTTAAAAGAAGTTTTTACCAATTCAAATAATGTCGCCGGTAAGAAAGCGATAATGGAGTTTGCCGGGCTCTTTCGTTCAGCGCTCAACGCCACCAGTGATTCTCCTGAGGCGAAGACGCTACTGATGAAGGTGGGGGCAGAGTATACCGCGCAAATCATAAAAGATGGCCTGAAAGAAAAGTCAGCTTTTGGGCCATGGCTGCCAGAAACAAAGAAAGCGGAAGCGAAGCTGGAAAACCTGGAAAAGCAGCTGTTAGATATTATCAAAAATAACACTGGCGGTGAATTAAGTAAATTATCGACGAATCTTGTTATGCAGGAGGTGATGCCCTATATTGCCAGCTGCATTGAACATAACTTTGGCTGTACGTTAGATCCGTTAACCCGCAGCAATCTTACGCACCTTGTTGACAAAGCGGCGGCGAAGGCGGTTGAGGCGCTTGATATGTGCCACCAAAAATTAACGCAAGAGCAGGGTACCAGCGTAGGACGGGAAGCCCGGCACCTTGAAACGCAAACGTTGATACCCCTGCTGCTACGTAATGTTTTTGCACAAATTCCTGCAGATAAACTGCCTGACCCTAAAATTCCGGAACCTGCGGCTGGACCAGTACCTGATGGTGGGAAAAAAGCAGAACCTACGGGTATTAATATCAATATTAATATTGATAGCAGTAGCCATAGCGTGGATAACAGTAAGCATATTAACAATAGCCGAAGCCATGTCGATAATAGCCAGCGCCATATCGATAATAGCAACCATGATAATAGCCGAACATTTATTGATAACAGCCAACGCCATGGCGAGTCACACCATTCGACTAACAGCAGCAACGTAAGTCATAGTCATTCGCGTGTGGATTCGACTACGCATCAAACGGAGACGGCACACAGCGCCAGCACAGGGGCAATTGACCATGGCATCGCGGGTAAAATTGACGTCACGGCTCATGCGATGGCAGAGGCTGTGACCAACGCTTCATCTGAAAGTAAAGATGGAAAGGTGGTCACGTCAGAAAAGGGCACTACGGGTGAAACACCCTCTTTTGATGAAGTCGATGGCATAACCAGCAAGAGCAGTATCGGCAAGCCGGTACAAGCCACGGTGCACAGCGTTGACGATAATAAACAGCAAAGCCAGACGGCAGAGATTGTGAATGTGAAGCCGCTTGCCAGTCAATTGGCTGGCGTCGAGAATGTTAAAATCGATACCTTACAATCAGACTCGACGGTAATTACAGGTAATAAAGCCGGTACGACCGATAATGATAATAGCCAGACAGATAAGACTGGCCCATTTTCTGGTTTGAAGTTTAAGCAAAATAGTTTCCTCTCAACAGTACCGAGCGTTACGAATATGCATTCAATGCATTTCAACGCCCGTGAGGCGTTTTTGGGTGTGATACGTAAAGCCCTGGAGCCGGATACCTCCACACCGTTCCCTGTACGCAGAGCGTTTGACGGCTTGCGTGCGGAAATATTACCCAATGACACGATAAAGAGTGCAGCGTTGAAAGCGCAATGTAGCGATATTGACAAGCACCCAGAATTGAAAGCGAAAATGGATACGCTTAAAGAGGTCATTACTCATCATCCACAAAAAGAAAAACTGGCTGAGATTGCACTGCAGTTTGCCAGAGAGGCGGGGCTGACCAGGCTAAAAGGGGAAACTGACTATGTGTTAAGTAATGTGCTGGACGGCCTTATCGGAGACGGTAGCTGGCGAGCTGGCCCGGCTTACGAGTCATACCTGAATAAACCTGGCGTGGATCGGGTTATTACAACCGTTGATGGTTTGCACATGCAGCGTTAATTAACCGGGAAAGATGCGATGAATATGGATATTGAAGCAAGAGTCAAAAAAGTGATCACCTCTTGTATTGCCGTTGATGTTGATAGTATCAATGGTCAGACCCATCTGGTTGAGGATCTTTACGCTGACTCATTGGATTTAATTGATATTGTATTTGGTCTTAGTGAGGAGTTTGACATTAGTTGCAATGAAAACGATCTTCCTGATATGACGACCTTTGCGGATATATGCCGTGTTGTTAAAAAAAGTCTTGAGTCCAGGGTGTAGTATTTTTCTCTCGCTCGACAACAATTGAACAAGATTAATTGTTATGAAAATCATCACACATGTAGTACCCGGTTCAGGTATGGCTGCAATATATGATGATATTGCTGACAGTTCGCGTTTTGTTATTAAAGGCAAGTTACGTCATGTTGAAAATGATCCGAAGGAGCTGCTGATATGTGTTCCGATGCGTAGTGAATGGCTATTCTACTGGATTAAAGGAGAGAAATATTGCGCCCGGCGATGGGCGCGAAAATGCATCAAAACATCATGTAACCAGATTAAATTTGAAGAAGCAATCTTATAAAAGATATAATTCAAGAGGAAAGTAAATTGCAAGCACACCAGGATATTATCGCTAATATTGGTGAGAAATTGGGTTTACCGCTCACTTTTGACGACAACAATCAGTGCTTATTACTACTCGATAGCGATATTTTTACGTCTATTGAAGCTAAAGATGATATCTGGTTATTGAACGGTATGATTATACCGTTATCGCCTTTTTGTGGCGATTCTATCTGGCGGCAGATTATGGTGATTAATGGTGAACTGGCTGCGAATAATGAAGGTACGTTAGCGTATATTGATGCCGCAGAGACGTTGTTGTTTATACATGCAATTACCGATCTGACAAATACTTACCATATTATATCGCAGCTTGAGTCATTTGTGAATCAGCAGGAAGCGCTCAAAAACATACTGCAGGAATATGCTAAAGTATGAGGAGAGAAAATTGAATAATTTAACGTTGTCTTCGTTTTCAAAAGTTGGTGTGTCGAATGATGCCCGACTTTATATTGCTAAGGAAAATACTGATAAGGCATATGTTGCGCCTGAAAAATTTTCGTCAAAAGTATTAACCTGGCTTGGAAAAATGCCGTTATTTAAAAACACTGAAGTGGTGCAAAAACATACGGAAAATATCAGAGTACAGGACCAAAAGATTTTACAGACATTTCTCCATGCACTAACGGAAAAATATGGGGAAACAGCGGTTAATGACGCACTGTTAATGTCCCGTATAAATATGAACAAACCCCTTACCCAACGTTTAGCAGTGCAGATCACGGAGTGTGTAAAAGCTGCTGACGAAGGGTTTATAAACCTTATTAATATCAAGGATAATGTTGGTGTCAGGAATGCCGCTTTAGTCATAAAAGGCGGCGATACAAAAGTGGCAGAAAAAAATAACGATGTTGGAGCAGAAAGTAAGCAACCTTTACTTGATATCGCGCTAAAGGGACTTAAAAGAACATTACCGCAACTGGAACAAATGGATGGAAATAGCCTGCGAGAAAACTTCCAGGAGATGGCTTCAGGTAACGGCCCGCTGCGTTCATTAATGACGAATTTACAGAATTTAAATAAAATTCCAGAGGCTAAACAACTTAATGATTATGTTACAACGTTAACAAATATTCAGGTCGGTGTAGCCCGGTTCTCACAATGGGGAACCTGTGGAGGAGAGGTTGAGAGGTGGGTTGATAAAGCCTCTACTCATGAATTAACCCAGGCTGTAAAAAAAATTCACGTTATTGCTAAAGAACTGAAAAATGTTACAGCTGAACTTGAGAAAATAGAAGCCGGCGCGCCAATGCCACAGACGATGAGCGGACCGACACTGGGCCTGGCACGGTTTGCGGTCAGCAGCATTCCAATTAATCAGCAAACCCAGGTGAAACTGAGCGATGGAATGCCTGTGCCAGTGAATACGTTAACTTTTGACGGTAAGCCTGTGGCATTAGCCGGTTCGTACCCCAAAAATACGCCGGACGCGCTGGAAGCGCATATGAAAATGCTTCTTGAAAAAGAATGCTCGTGCCTGGTGGTGTTAACGTCGGAAGATCAGATGCAGGCAAAACAATTACCACCCTATTTCAGAGGGAGCTACACCTTTGGCGAGGTGCATACCAACAGCCAAAAAGTGAGCTCAGCCAGTCAGGGAGAAGCGGTAGACCAATACAATATGCACCTGTCCTGCGGGGAAAAGCAGTATACAATCCCGGTATTACATGTCAAAAATTGGCCAGATCACCAGCCGTTACCGTCTACTGATCAGTTAGAATACCTGGCAGATAGGGTGAAAAATAGTAACCAAAATAGCGCGCCGGGGCGTAGTTCATCAGATAAGCATTTACCGATGATTCATTGTCTGGGCGGAGTGGGGAGAACCGGAACGATGGCGGCGGCTCTTGTACTTAAGGATAATCCTCATAGTAATCTGGAGCAGGTACGTGCAGATTTCCGGGATTCACGGAACAATAGAATGCTGGAAGACGCCTCACAGTTTGTACAACTAAAAGCAATGCAAGCCCAGTTGCTTATGACGACGGCAAGCTGATAAAAATATAGCTTACTTTTAGAACTATCTGAAAGTAAGCTATTCCTGTCTCATTATTTGTTTACCGCGATAGAAAGTCTTTTGTTTTTCTCTTCTGCTGACATCCCTTTTAATTTTCTGTAATTCTCCCAAACTTTTTTAGCATAACGTTTCCTTATATCCGATCGTTTCGGTGACGTCCCGGCATTATAAGCGCCAACGGCCTCCCAGCTATAACCGTAGATTTTCATCATATCTGATAAAATGGATGCGCCCACAATGACAGAAATGCAGGGATCCTGTAACAACTGTTTTTCACTAACCCCCATTTTTTTCAGCCTTTTCATATGGAAGCTGTTAATTTGCATCAGGCCAAGATCGGTTGAACCATCTCGGTTATGACCAATGGCGCCAGGTTTCATCGCCGATTCCTGCTGGGCGATAGCGTAAAGTAGTTCGGATTCAATATTGAACATTTTTTCAGCCTGAAGCCAGCAATCAGCCCATGCTGTATTTATGCTAAGCAACCAGATTACGATGATAAAAAAATAATGCATATCTCCTCTCTCAGATTTTACCGTAATTTAATCAAGCGGGGATCCTGTTTCCATCTTTTGAACCAAATATTGTCTTCGTTTTTAAATTTATTCCACATTTTCTCGGCAATAGCTTCGCCGTGGGCAACCAGCACTAACGGTAATAATCCCGGATTATTATCAATACGCTGTTCGCTTTCCAGAAACTCTCTTATCGTCGGTAAGGCACGCTCACTATTCTGACAGTATTCAGCATAAAGAAGATTAACAGCAATAAGCCCTGTTATTTCCTGCGTGGATATTTCTTTAGTTAATTTTCGTGCCAGTTCATGTTTACCTTTAAGCGAAAGAAACATAACCTGCATACTTAATAATATTGGATTATCCTGCAGGTGTTGTGAGCGTAATTCATCGCCTAAACGTATAGCATCATCAATACCGGTATGATAATAGGTAATCCACAGCTTAGTGATCCCTGCGGCTGCGCGCGTTGGGTCCAATTTTAAACACTCATTAATCGTTTGTAAGGCCTCCTCCAACTGACCAGCCATGAAAAGATTCCAGCCATAATAATATTTAATATCTGCAGAAATGGGCGAAAGTAAGTTAGCTTGTTTGAATAGCAAACTCCCGACGATGTATTCTGAATGAATCGTATTAATTAGCCCCAGTAATCCTAAAGCTTGTGGATTATTGTGGTCCAGCTCTGTCGCCTTAATCGCATGTTCTTTAGCTTTGATCATGGCATTTTGTTTATCAAAAATCCCCATTTGCGCCATGCTGAGGTAGCATTCTGCCAGCGCACAGTAAGGCGCAATGCTGTTTGGCGACATGTTAACGCATTGAGTCAGCAATTTAAGCGCTTGCTGTAAGCTATAGGGGGTGTATTGATTTAACTCATGCTTACCGCGTAAGTAAACCATAGTACTGTCAATCGAATTTAGCTCGCTAATCTGCTTTGTGTCCCAGCGAAGCCCGGGAATACATCTGAGCAAAAGATTCGCAATTTTGTTTTGCAAGAGAGAAGCGGGTTGGTGTTCTATCAACTTAATGCTTTCCTGGTGCAGCAGGTGATAACCTTTAACCCGAACTATCTCGATCTGTACAATGTTATCATTACCATCGGGTATCATCTGCCCGGAGATATAATAATCGGGGCGTAATTGATCCATGAGCTCAAGAATATCCTTAACACTACGGCAGTTCTTCGTAATGGTCACCGGCAGCACGCTCAGGCCAAAGGGCGCATACTGCGATAATCCCTTCACGATAGAGTAATGCAGACTCTCGGATTGAACCTGATCCTGCATCTGAAAAGGAAGTATCGCCAATGTATGAGTCGTAGGTTGCGGCGCTGGCGGAGACACCACTACGACCGGACGATTAAACCGATAGCCCTGTCCGTACAGTGTTTCAATGTAACGATGCTCTTTATCTTCCGACAGAATACGTCGTAAGGCATAAATACAGCGGGTAAGAGATTCTTCGTTAACTTCCGCGTCGCCCCATACCTGGTCCAGTAAGGTGTTTTTACTCACAATCTCGCCGGCGGCTTCGAGCAGGATGACCAGAACGGCATATTCTTTTGGCGGAATATTGACTTTCTTTTCTGAGCGTAGCAGGGAGCCGTCCATGTTGAGTATGAAATCATCAAAGACGAATTTTTTATTCGATACAGGAACAGGATTAAAATGTGGCATGATAATAGTGTATTCTCTTACAGGGTGAAAAGTTATAATAGCTAATACAAGTCGTTAGGATAGAATCTACTGTTTCAGTAATTCTGCTGTTAGTACTAACGGTCAGGTTGAGCTTTTATTATGAGCTTAATGTCATATTGTACGGGCTCGGGTTTATATGTTTTTAACATTTGATTATTTAGCTTATGCCTGTGCTTTAAATAACTGACATGTTGGTAATGATATTGTTATAACTAACCGTGATTATCGAATGGACGCTGTCGTATATCCTGGAGCAGAGAGTCAGCGCCGGGCATCTAAATATTTACATATTTAACCTGGCCTCATTGCAATAGAGATTAGTTTTGTAGCTATCTTACTGCATTTTTTGGGGGTGTAAATGCTGCTTATTATATCTTCATGGTTAATGGTCTGATAATTACACCATCAGAACCATTTTTCTCGAAGATTTCCACTAAATGACCATTCGTTGGAAGTTTAAGAGTGTAATTTGTCTTAGGTGTCAAAATATAAATGAAAGACTGTTTTTAATGGTGCGCTTATTTTTATATTTTTTTGCAAAATAATGATATCGTCTTTTCTTTACTCCTTTCAGCTATAGCGTCAAAAAGGCAGGGGGGTTATGAGCAGTATCATCCTCAGGCTGGCCCCCAGGCATTATATCGATATCAGGAGGAAGAGAAGAGGTATGCCTGGCAGAAAGCTAACAAGCGTGACTGTTTCGGTGTAGACCGTTCAGGCAAATAGTTCTCATAGGGAACGGATGATGTATAAATATGAATAAAATGCCGGCCTTAATCCACAGGGTTAAAGCCGGAAGGAGATAGTGTCATCTGGACGAATTCTTACGCTGTGAATAAGGCAATATCGGTTTACCAGTCATCATAGCGATGACAAGTTCACAAAAATCGTGTTATATAATCAGCCTTACTTTAAATTACCAGAGATATCAGTATAAGCTGTCTTCCGGACAGAACAATGATATTAAATAGCCTCCCATCCTGATATAGCGTGTTAATGCGCAGTCTGAATTTTAAATTATTACAATTTTAATAAAAATCTTTACTTGAGTGACAGATACAAAAAATGTTAATGGTTCGCCATTTTTATGAATGTCGATGGCGTAGTTTTAAAATATTTTTTGAAACATTGAATGAAGTAGGACGTGCTGTCATAACCACATTTTAATGCTACAGCATTAACATTATGGTTGCCTATGCGTAAAAGTTTTGCTGCCTGATTCATTCTTGCCGATAAGTAGATGTCGCTAAAGCTGGTACCTTCTTCTGCAAGTTTCCGTTTGAGCGTTGACGTACTCATAAATATATGATCGGCAACATCCGTAAGCTTCCACTGTCTACTGGGTGACGAAGATATAATGTTGTAAACGCGCTCCTTTAACGTTATCTGAGCCGAGCTAAGGATGATCTCATAACTCTCCGGGAGTCGGAGAAAAGCAGTAAGCAGGAACAGCAGAAAATAAGGAATTAACTCTTCATTTTCAATACAACTTTTGTTGTTACAGTTACTGCAACCTTTGCTTGTATCCTTCGTACAGGAGAACGCCGTTTTCAGATGTTCAAATACCTCTCTTCTGGCAGGAAAGTCAGGCGTATAGAAGATCTTCTGCGCTTTCTCTGTGGGTACCGCCATTTTGGTTTGCTGCTCGTTTGGGATAAGTGCATAGAGAGCGCCAAGTCGTTGCGTCGGTATCTCGAGTATATCGAAATCCATGTGGCCATTGACCTCTTCAAGCGTCACGTTAACTACCTGCTCTTTTTTGAGCACCAACATCCCAGGTTCGTCACAGTAAATCGTATCGTGATTATTGCTAATCGTCAGTTTACCGCTCCGAAAGCAAACTAAAGTGAAACTGCTTACATAAAGATTTTTGATGGTAACCTGCTGAGTCTGACTTTTAATTTGCTGCCGGGTATTTGTCAAAAGTGATTTTAATTTCTGTAAGTTATCTGCGGCAGGACGCTGATGACTATTACTTACAAAGGTTACATTTTCCATATTATCCCTTTGTTGATGTTATTTTAATGTTCCTTACTGGTATCCTACTGAAAAAATCTGAGTTGTAAATGCTCTTTATTAGCGTGTGTTGGCAATGGTCTGATTGTTACACCAAAAGAACCCAAATTTGGGTAATTTATCTACAGTAGTTTAAGCCCCAATGGGGATGATGGTTCTTTTAATATGTGTTGAGACGCATTATACAGAATAAATTGATTTTATTTCTCACTTTTCATTCTATTTTCATCAGGAATCCCTGTGTCCTGTGCGGTAATCTGCTGCTATCGAGAACGACAGACATCGCTAACAGTATATATGGAAACATCAAAAGAGAAGACGATAACAAGCCCAGGGCCATACATAGTTCGATTACTTAACAGCTCACTGAACGGCTGTGAGTTTCCATTGCTGACAGGCCGAACACTCTTTGTGGTAGGTCAGAGTGATGCGCTCACTGCTTCAGGCCAACTCCCTGATATACCTGCCGATAGCTTTTTTATCCCGCTGGACCATGGCGGAGTAAATTTTGAAATCCAGGTGGATACGGATGCGACCGAAATTATACTCCATGAGCTGAAAGAAGGAAATTCTGAATCTCGTTCGGTGCAATTAAATACGCCAATACAGGTCGGTGAATTGCTTATCCTGATTCGCCCGGAAAGCGAGCCGTGGGTGCCCGAGCAGCCTGAGAAGTTAGAAACGTCTGCAAAAAAGAACGAGCCGCGTTTTAAAAACGGAATTGTAGCCGCACTGGCCGGGTTTTTTATATTGGGAATTGGGACGGTGGGGACGTTATGGATACTTAACTCGCCGCAGCGGCAGGCCGCAGAGCTCGATTCGTTATTGGGGCAGGAGAAGGAGCGCTTTCAGGTGTTGCCAGGACGGGACAAAATGCTCTATGTCGCTGCGCAAAATGAAAGAGATACGCTGTGGGCTCGTCAGGTTTTAGCGAGGGGCGATTATGATAAAAATGCGCGAGTGATTAACGAAAACGAAGAAAATAAGCGTATCTCTACCTGGCTGGATACCTATTATCCGCAGCTGGCTTATTATCGGCTTCATTTCGATGAGCCGCGTAAACCCGTTTTCTGGCTAAGCCGCCAGCGAAACACGATGAGCAAGAAAGAGCTCGAGGTGTTAAGTCAAAAGCTGAGAGCGCTAATGCCTTACGCGGATTCGGTTAACATCACGTTGATGGACGATGTTACCGCCGCAGGCCAGGCGGAAGCGGGGCTAAAACAGCAGGCGTTACCTTATTCCCGCAGGAATCATAAGGGGGGCGTAACGTTTGTTATTCAGGGGGCGCTCGATGATGTAGAAATACTCAGAGCCCGTCAATTTGTCGATAGCTATTACCGCACATGGGGAGGACGCTATGTGCAGTTTGCGATCGAATTAAAAGATGACTGGCTCAAGGGGCGCTCATTTCAGTACGGGGCGGAAGGTTATATCAAAATGAGCCCAGGCCATTGGTATTTCCCAAGCCCACTTTAATTTAACGCAAATAAGGAAGTCATTATGCCAACATCTTGGTCAGGCTATCTGGATGAAGTTTCTGCAAAATTTGATAAGGGCGTTGATGATCTACAAACGCAGGTAACAGAGGCGCTGGATAAATTAGCAGCAAAACCCTCCGATCCGGCGCTACTGGCGGCGTATCAGAGTAAGCTTTCGGAATATAACTTGTACCGTAACGCGCAATCGAACACGGTAAAAGTCTTTAAGGATATTGATGCTGCCATTATTCAGAACTTCCGTTAATCAGTTATAAGGTGGATTATGTCGATTGCAACTATTGTCCCTGAGAATGCCGTTATAGGGCAGGCGGTCAATATCAGGTCTATGGAGACGGACATTGTCTCGCTGGATGACCGGCTACTCCAGGCTTTTTCTGGTTCGGCGATTGCCACGGCTGTGGATAAACAGACGATTACCAACAGGATTGAGGACCCTAATCTGGTGACGGATCCTAAAGAGCTGGCTATTTCGCAAGAGATGATTTCAGATTATAACCTGTATGTTTCTATGGTAAGTACCCTTACTCGTAAAGGAGTCGGGGCTGTTGAAACGCTATTACGCTCATGATTCGTCGATATCTATATACCTTTTTGCTGGTAATGACCCTTGCCGGCTGTAAGGATAAGGATCTTTTAAAAGGACTGGACCAGGAACAGGCTAATGAGGTCATTGCCGTTCTGCAAATGCACAATATAGAGGCGAATAAAATTGATAGCGGAAAATTGGGCTATAGCATTACCGTTGCTGAGCCTGATTTTACCGCTGCGGTGTACTGGATTAAAACTTATCAGCTTCCTCCCCGGCCACGGGTGGAAATAGCGCAGATGTTCCCGGCGGATTCGCTGGTATCCTCTCCGCGAGCTGAAAAGGCCAGGTTATATTCGGCTATTGAACAGCGACTGGAACAGTCATTACAGACGATGGAGGGCGTGCTCTCCGCCAGGGTCCATATTAGTTATGATATTGATGCTGGTGAAAATGGCCGCCCGCCAAAACCTGTTCATCTGTCGGCATTAGCCGTATATGAACGAGGTTCGCCGCTTGCGCATCAGATCAGCGATATCAAGCGTTTCTTAAAGAATAGTTTTGCCGATGTGGATTATGACAACATTTCTGTTGTGTTGTCAGAACGTTCTGATGCCCAATTACAGGCTCCCGGCACACCAGTAAAACGTAATTCTTTTGCAACCAGTTGGATTGTGTTGATTATTTTGTTATCCGTGATGTCAGCAGGCTTTGGCGTCTGGTATTACAAAAACCATTATGCCCGCAATAAGAAAGGCATAACGGCTGATGATAAGGCGAAATCGTCAAATGAATAGGCAGCCATTACCCATTATCTGGCAAAGAATCATTTTTGATCCGTTATCGTATATCCATCCTCAGCGGTTGCAGATAGCGCCGGAAATGATTGTCAGACCCGCCGCCAGGGCGGCGGCAAATGAGTTAATACTGGCGGCATGGCGGCTTAAGAACGGAGAAAAGGAGTGTATTCAAAACTCACTGACGCAGCTGTGGCTGCGTCAGTGGCGCCGACTGCCGCAAGTAGCGTATTTACTCGGTTGCCATAAACTGAGAGCCGATCTGGCAAGGCAGGGAGCCTTGCTTGGCCTGCCGGATTGGGCGCAAGCATTTTTGGCAATGCATCAGGGAACAAGTTTATCTGTCTGCAATAAGGCGCCAAATCACCGGTTTTTACTTAGCGTCGGGTATGCACAGTTAAATGCCCTGAATGAATTTTTACCTGAATCTTTAGCACAGCGTTTTCCTTTGCTTTTTCCTCCATTTATTGAGGAGGCATCGAAGCAGGATGCTGTAGAAATGTCAATTTTGCTACTGGCCTTACAATATGCTCAAAAATATCCCAATTCCGTCCCCGCTTTCGCCTGTTGAGGGGATACTGATAAAGCGTAAAACGCTGGAACGTTATTTCTCTATTGAAAGATTAGAACAGCAGGCGCATCAACGGGCTAAGCGTATTTTGCGAGAGGCGGAAGAAGAGGCAAAGACCTTGCGGATGTACGCCTATCAGGAAGGTTACGAGCAGGGAATGATAGACGCGTTACAGCAGGTCGCCGCTTATCTTACTGATAATCAGACAATGGCCTGGAAGTGGATGGAAAAAATACAGATTTATGCCCGCGAGTTATTTTCAGCTGCGGTCGACCATCCCGAAACGCTTTTAACCGTCCTGGATGAGTGGCTAAGGGATTTCGATAAGCCTGAGGGGCAACTTTTTTTAACACTACCAGTTAACGCGAAAAAAGATCACCAAAAACTGATGGTGTTGCTTATGGAGAACTGGCCAGGCACTTTTAATCTTAAATATCATCAGGAACAGCGCTTTATCATGAGTTGCGGCGATCAGATCGCAGAATTTTCACCTGAACAATTTGTTGAAACGGCAGTAGGCGTCATTAAGCATCATCTTGATGAACTTCCACAAGACTGCCGGACGATTTCTGATAACGCCATTAACGCACTTATTGATGAATGGAAGACAAAAACGCAAGCATTGTAAAATGGAGGTTATAAGGTGATACCGGGTACGATTCCGACTTCTTATTTGGTCCCGACAGCGGATACTGAAGCGACGGGTGTGGTTTCGTTGAGTGCCAGGGCCGCTATGCTGAATAATGTGGATAGCGCGCCTTTAAGCAATGGCGGCGACGTTGATCTTTATGATGCATTCTACCAACGACTTTTGGCGCTTCCTGAGTCAGCCTCTTCTGAAACGCTTAAAGATAGCATTTATCAAGAGATGAATGCCTTCAAAGATCCGAAAAGTGGTGATTCGGCTTTTGTTTCTTTTGAGCAGCAAACGGCTATGCTACAAAACATGTTAGCAAAAGTTGAACCGGGTACTCATTTATATGAGGCTTTAAACGGGGTATTAGTTGGTACAATGAATGCGCAGTCACAAATGACCTCCTGGATGCAGGAGATTATTTTATCGGGCGGGGAAAACAAAGAGGCAATTGACTGGTGAACCCCCCATTGCTGGCGATTTGTGATAAGGTATGGTGTATATATTAGCAAATAATGCAGAAAATGCACCATGTCAGTGTATCTATCTTATTGATGTATATGGATTATTAAGGTATCTACCAGGCGTTTTATTCTGAAATGATTATATTAATATTGTAAGCTTCCATTACAAAATTGTGCATAAAGTTTGTAAGAGTATCTTTTTGTGACGAAATGAACGCGCGTTGGAATGTAATTATTGGCTATAATAATAAAAAAATCGGATTTAAATCATCTCTGTGAGTTTTAATTATTTGTTTATAAGAATATAACGATTTTGAGTTCCTTATAGCACACAGGATAAAATATGGTATTGCCTTCAATGAATAAATCAGTTGAGGCCATTAGCAATAATCACCTTCAACAGCCGAACAAATTTCCATTAATAAATGGATTAGCTGACGTAAGAGACTATTATGTCGCAAACTGCTTATTATTTAAACTTAATAAAGGCAGTTTGCGAATTGAAAACGAATTTGGGGAGTTCATCGAACAATCTGCGCCGTGTTTATTTTTATTGGAAAAAGATCAAACAATCACTCTTAGTATGAGCGAAATAGAAGGGCATATTGATTTTTCTTCACTGGAAGTTTCCTATGACTTAATGCAAAAATTCTACAAAGTTTTTTACAGTACAAGAAACTATAATGATCGAGAGCTATCATTAAAAACGAAACCAAAGTATTTTTTTCATGCGGACTTGTTGCCAGGGATGAGTGATACTTTTGACTCTATTTTGCATGGTGTGGCATGTCCACGGGTTTGTAGTAATGTGAGTATTGATGATCATGATTATTCATATTTCTCATTGATGTATCTTATATCGGCATTTGTACGTAAGCCCGGTGGGTTTGACTTCCTTGAGCGAGCAATAAAAATTACGACAAAAGAGAAAGTTTATAACATTATTATCAGCGATCTCACCCGCAAATGGTCACAGGCTGAGGTGGCAGGAAAGCTGTTTATGAGCGTATCAAGTCTGAAGCGAAAACTGGCCGCTGAAGAGGTGAGTTTTAGCAAAATATACCTGGATGCTCGTATGAATCAGGCTATAAAATTATTACGTATGGGGGCTGGAAATATTTCACAAGTCGCGACGATGTGTGGCTATGATACGCCTTCTTATTTTATCGCTATTTTTAAAAGGCATTTTAAGATTACACCGCTTAGCTTTATGCGTACAATGAACCATTGATTTGTGAAATTATTTTAAACGTTACTATCTGTCTGCGTTACAGATACCAAATATTTTTTTAATCGTAGTGTATATTTCAGTATCGCTACACCAGTGATATGTAGTTAATGAAAGGGAATCGAAAGCGTTCATTGTCAGACATACATGGCCACCAGGCGCCGGGCAATCGTTGTACTCTAAGAGATTACAGTAAAGTAAAACAGCAAATTTAATCATTATCAGATTTGTAAAAGGAATTCATTTCGGTAACGACATTGCGCATGTAATAACGTATCTGGTCTTATTACCTTTGTAGTAAGAAGGCGTTATCTACTTGCGCAGTAGTCGCCCAGGAAGAAAAATAATTACCGAAGCTGTGGTCAGTTTTCAAAAAAGGATAAATAAATGAGAAATGTAATTATATACGGTATTAACTGGACTAATTGTTATGCCCTTCAGTCTATTTTTAAGCAAAAATATCCGGAAAAGTGCGTTAAAACGTGTAACTCATTAACCGCACTTTTGCATTCTCTATCTGATATGCCGGACGCCGGGCTGATTTTAGCTTTGAACCCGCATGAGCATGTTTATCTTTTTCATGCGTTGCAGACGCGGTTGCAGAACCGTAAAGTTTTGGTAGTGGCAGATCGCTTGTATTATATCGATCGCTGTGTGCTGCAATATTTTGGCGTTATGGATTATGTTTTAAAAGACGAACTATCCTGCGCTATCCGCTCGGATCGAGAGAAGCTTCGTCTTCCGGAAGCCTGGCTGCGTTTCTGCCACAGGCCACAAAAGAAAACCGTGGCTGCTACGTATGCTTTTAATGCCGGCGAGACGCCGGAAGAGGTATTGTTTAATATCAATCAATACGCCTGGTGGAATCTACCTCCCGGCGTCACTCAGGCGAAATATGCGCTGCTGATATTATTATCCTCCGGACATCCGGCAATTGAACTGGCGAAAAAATTTGGTCTGGGAACAAAAACCGTCAGTATTTATCGTAAGAAGGTTATGTATCGTTTGGGGATGGACTCTTCACCGCTATCGCTGTTCCGGGGACTGAAACTTGACGCGCATTTACAGCGCACTGCTTTTGCACATAACCCTGGTGTACTTGACGATAATTGCGCGTTACCGATTGCGGTAGGAATGAATTAAAATATTTTTTATCATTTATGACCATGTGTTGAGCTTTTATTATAAAAAAGATTTTTTGAGTAGTAATTCGTATATATAATCATCTGGAGGTGATTGGTTGCCTGGCTCAATCATTGAGGCATATTTTTGCGGGCAATATATTGAATCTGAAAAGTTAAAGATGATATTTTCGGTGCAGGAGCTATCATGTGGAGGGAAAAGTATGCTAAGTCCTACGGCTCGTAATATGGGGGCGAGTTTATCGCCTCAGCCTGACGTCAGCGGGGAGCTAAACACCGAAGCATTGACCTGTATTGTTGAGCGTCTGGAAAGTGAAATTATAGATGGCAGCTGGATTCATATCAGTTACGAGGAAACCGATCTCGAAATGATGCCTTTTCTTGTTGCACAGGCCAATAAGAAGTATCCAGAGTTAAATCTTAAATTTGTTATGTCAGTCCATGAGCTTGTTTCCTCTATAAAGGAGACCAGAATGGAAGGCGTTGAATCTGCCCGATTTCTCGTAAATATGGGAAGTTCAGGTATCCATATTTCAGTCGTCGATTTTAGAGTTATGGACGGAAAGACATCGGTGATTTTGTTCGAACCAGCAGCGTGTAGCGCTTTTGGACCTGCTTTACTGGCGTTGAGGACCAAAGCAGCTCTTGAACGTGAACAACTGCCTGATTGTTATTTTGCTATGGTCGAGCTGGACATTCAACGAAGCTCTTCTGAATGCGGTATTTTTAGCCTGGCGCTCGCCAAAAAACTTCAGCTTGAATTTATGAACTTAGTAAAAATTCATGAAGATAATATTTGTGAACGTCTGTGTGGTGAAGAACCTTTTCTCCCGTCCGATAAAGCAGACCGCTATCTGCCGGTGAGTTTTTACAAACATACTCAAGGCGTACAACGATTAAATGAATATGTGCAGGCCAATCCGGCGGCGGGAAGCAGTATAGTAAACAAAAAGAATGAAACGCTTTATGAGCGATTCGATAACAATGCCGTTATGCTAAACGATAAAAAACTCTCTATATCCGCTCATAAAAAAAGGATAGCTGAATATAATTCTTTACTTAAACCGTAATGAAATTATGAGGTTGCCTGCCAGAGGAAATCCTTCCAGCGCCATAAAACTACTCTATATTATGACCGTATGTTTCCTGAATAGCAGGCAAAAAAGTGTTAACCTTGCGCCTCTGGTACGATTTCATTACGCCTGTCGCGCCATGTCGCGTAAATAAATGCCGCAATAAACACGATGGCAAATAATACCACGATGGTCGGCGCTGGCGCGCTATCAAGATAAAAAGACAGATAGACGCCCGCAAAAGCGGTAATAACTGACAGACTCACCGCTAATCCCAGCGCGCGCGCAAAGCGTCGCGTCAGCAAAATGGCAATTGCGCCGGGGGCGATAAGCAGTGAGATCGACAGAATAATGCCCACCGATTTCAGCGTGGCGACGATAGTCAGCGCAATCATACATAGCAGGCCATAATGCAGTAGCGTCGTATTCAGCCCGCTGGCTTTCGCCTGGTGCGGGTCAAAAGCGTGTAGCAGGAGATCTTTCCATTTCAGCCCAATGATTAACGCAATACCCAGTGCAATAACTGACGTTTGTACGATATCCCCCAGCGATACGCCCAGCATATCCCCAAACAGGATGTGATCCAGATGCACTTCCGATTGAATAGAAACATAGAGCACCAGACCTGCGCCAAACATCCCGGAAAAGACGATGCCCATCACCGTATCACGCTTGATGCGGCTGTTATCGTCCAGATAGCCGGTCGCGATAGCGCAAAATAATCCGGCAATGAAAGCGCCAATCGCCAGGGGGATCCCCACAATATATGCCAGCACGACCCCGGGGAATACCGCATGACTCATTGCGTCGCCCATTAACGCCCAGCCTTTTAACACTAAAAACACGGACAGTAAGGCGCAGGGAATCGCCACAATGACCGAAACCATAAGGGCGTTCACCATAAAATCAAACTGAAAGGGTTCCAGTAACGTTGTTAAGAACATGTCGGCTCCTTCTGCAGGCGGGCGCGTCGACGGTTGGCTAACAGACCGTGTTTCGGGGCGAAAATAAAGGCTGTGATGAACAGTAAGGTTTGCATGACGACAATAATTCCGCCAGTGGCGCCATCCAGCCAGTAGCTAAGCCATGCGCCCAGAAAACTGGTCAGGCTACCAATCACGACGGCAATCATGAGCAGACGTGGAAAACGGTCGGTGAGTAACCAGGCCGTCGCGCCCGGCGTGACGACGAGACAGATTACCAGAAACGCCCCAACGGTTTGCAGAGCCGCCACGGTGGAGACGGACAATAGAGTGAAAAACAACAGCTTTAGTCGACCCGGATTAAGCCCGATAGAGCGCGCATGGGTTTCATCGAAAAAGACGACCATCAGATCTTTCCACTTTAACAGCAGAATCGTCAGCGAGACTGCGCCGATAATCGCCAGTTGCGCAATATCCGCTGGCGCGATCGCCAGCACGTTGCCGAGAATAATCGTCTGGATATTCACCGACATCGGATTGAGCGACACCATAAAAAGGCCGACGCCAAAAAAAGAGGAGAAGATAAGCCCGATAATCGCGTCTTCTTTCAGGCGTGAGCGTTGGTTAAGAAAGAGCATACTGCCTGCCGCCAGTCCGCCGGAAAGAAACGCGCCGAGCGAGAAGGGCAGCCCTAACATCCAGGCGCCAGCGACGCCAGGCACAATAGAGTGAGATAGCGCATCGCCAATGAGCGACCAGCCTTTGAGCATCAAATAGCAGGAGAGAAACGCGCACAGACCGCCCACCATCGCGGAGACCCACATCGCGTTGAGCATATACTGGTAGCCAAACGGCTCAACAAGCCAGTTCATGACGATTTTCCTCCGCTGGCCACGCGCCGGGAAATAAAGGGGCGCTCGTCATCGGTGATGATGTGCTCTTCGCCTCCGCTTAGCGCGATATGACGTAGAACGCCGCTAAACGCCTGTTCCAGATTCGCGGCGGTAAACGTGGTTTCGGTAGGGCCGCTGGCCAGTACGGTTCCTTTAATCATTACCGTATAGTCGCAAAACTCGGTGACGGAGCCGAGATTATGCGTTGAGACCAGCATCGTGCGGCCTTCATCGCGCAGTTCCCGCAGTAGATCGATGATTCGCGCTTCGGTTTTTACATCCACGCCGGTAAAAGGTTCATCCAGCAGGATTACCTGTCCATCCTGAGCGATGGCCCTGGCAAGAAACACACGTTTTTTCTGCCCGCCGGACAGCTCGCCAATCTGCCTGTGACGATATTCCAGCATATCCACCCGCGCCAGCGCGGCGTCAACACAGGCGTGATCATGCGCAGTGGGACGGCGTAGCCAGCCCATATGGCCGTAGCGTCCCATCATCACCACATCTTCTACCAGCACCGGAAATGACCAGTCCACTTCTTCCGATTGCGGAACATAAGCAATGAGGTTTTTTTTCAGCGCCTTGTTGACTGACTGTTGCAGGATAGTGATATTGCCCTGCGCAAGATGCACAAAGCCCATTAACGCTTTAAATAACGTAGACTTACCGGAACCATTTACGCCTACCAGCGCGGCGATTGAACCGCCAGGCACCTGAAAAGTGGCGTCCCGTAGGGCGGTATGACCGTTGCGATACGTCACCGTGACTTGATCAACGGTAATCGCAGATTGACTCATTGTTGACTCCTCAGTCCGTCGTTAATGCCGTTGACGATGGTTTCGGTCGTGACGCGCAGCAGATCCAGATAGGTTGGCACAGGGCCGTCAGCGGCGCTCAGAGAATCGACATACAGCACGCCGCCATAATGCGCGCCGGATTCACGCGCGACCTGGCGGGCCGGTTTATCGGAAACCGTACTCTCGCTAAAGATGGCGGGAATATGGTGCTTTTTAATGGTATCAATCACTTTACGCACCTGTTTTGGCGTCCCCTGTTGATCGGCGTTAATTGGCCAGAGATAAAGCTCTTTCATGTCGTTATCGCGCGCCAGGTAAGAGAACGCGCCTTCACTGGTGACCAGCCAGCGCTGATCGGCGGGAATTTTTTCCAGTTCGGCACGCAACGGATCGGCCATCTGGCGAATTTTCGCTTTATAGCGTTCGGCGTTTTGCTTATAGATCTGCGCATTATCCGGATCGTACTTCACCAGGGCGTCGCGAATGTTATCGACATAAATCAGCGCGTTTTCTGCCGACATCCAGGCGTGCGGGTTCGGTTTACCGTTATACGGGCCTTCGGTAATGCCCATCGGTTTGACACCGGTGGAGACGACGACTTCCGGCACGCCGGAAAGGTGCTGATAAAAGCGGGCGAACCATCGCTCCAGGTTCAGACCATTCGCGAGGATAAGCTGTGCCCCCTGCGCTCGTTTAATATCGCCGGGCGTTGGCTGATACTCATGGATTTCAGCGCCGGGCTTGGTAATTGAGCTGACTTCCGCTGCGTCGCCCGCCACGTTTTTCGCCATGTCGGCAATAACGGTAAACGTGGTGATGACTTTAAATTTCTCTTTTGCATAGGCTGGCGATAGCGCGAGTATCGCGACAATACCGGCAATCAGGAGTGTTTTCAGACGATGTAGATTCGTCATAGTATCCCTCGCAACAATGTGGTTAATTAATCATCGAATATAGCCTTTGCTATGTTATATAGCACAAGGTATGAATAAATGAAAATAATTCTTATTTGCGAAATGGCGACGATATGCAGTGATAGTGCTAAAGAGGGATAAGGTGTAAAATAAATACACCTTAATGTTCGGAGAGAACACGATGCCTGGTAAACGTATCGCTCGTGAAAAACTGACGATCAAAAAAATGATCGCGCTGTATGAAAGCCAGTGCCCACAGGCGTCAGCGGTGCAGGGGCATTACGACGCGCTGTTCGCCTACGCGCAAAAACGTCTTGATAAATGCGTATTTGGCGAGGAAAAACCCGCCTGTAAGCAGTGCCCGGTGCACTGCTATCAGCCGGCTAAACGCGAGGAGATGAAGCAGATTATGCGTTGGGCAGGTCCGCGAATGCTTTGGCGGCATCCTGTCCTGACCGTGCGGCACCTTATCGACGATAAGCGCCCCGTTCCGGAATTGCCGGAAAAATATCAGCGCAAGAAGTGAAGGGGAAGCGCCAGGCCTACGGCGCGCATCATCTCCTGGCCGGATCAGATCCGGCAACCCGTTACACTAACGCGTCTTTATCAATACCCAATCGCTTCATACGCGACAGCAGGGTGGTTCGTTTAAGCCCCAGACGCTGCGCCGCGCCTTTTGGTCCAGCCACTACGCCATTGGTCTCTTTCAGCACGCGTATAATAAGCTGATATTCATCTTCGCCTTCTTTGGCGCTTTCAGTCGCAACAGGCGAGGTATCGGGCGTTACGGCGGTAATATCCGGCAGCGACAGTTGTAGCACATTGCCGCGCGTCAGCAGCACGGCGCGCTCGACGACATTCTCCAGCTCGCGAACGTTCCCCGGCCATTCCATGCTGCTGAGCGTGCGCAGCGTTTCGGCGGGAATGCTGTCGATATTACGCCCCATTCGGCGGGCGATTTTGAAAGTGAACGCTTTGACCAGTAGTGGAATATCTTCCGGACGTTCGCGTAACGGAGGAAGTTGGATCGGAAAAACATTCAGCCGATAGTAGAGATCGTTACGGAATTCGCGATCGGCGACCATTTTTTTCAGATCGCGGTTAGTCGCGGCGATCAGCCGCACGTCGGTCTGGATCAGTTTATTGCTGCCGAGACGTTCAAACTCTTGCTCCTGAAGGACGCGCAGCAGCTTAGGCTGTAGCTCCAGCGGCATGTCGCCCACTTCATCCAGAAACAGCGAGCTTTTATCCGCCAGCTCGAAACGGCCAATCCGCTGCGCGCTGGCGCCGGTAAACGCGCCGCGCTCATGACCAAACAAATCGCTTTCCAGCAGCCCCGCCGGCATCGCGGCGCAGTTCATCTTTACCATCCTGCGCCCGCTACGTCCGCTCAGGTTGTGAATGGCGCGGGCAATCAACTCTTTACCGGTTCCCGTTTCGCCCAGAATCAGTACGGTACTGTCGCTCTGCGCCACCATCTCAACCTGCTTTAGCACGTTGTACATCGCTTCGCTGCGCCCGATGATCTCGCCAAACTCGCTGTCGACGTTATTAAGCTGCTCCGTGAGCGCCAGGTTTTCGTCGACCAGGCGTTCCTTCAGTCGGTGGATTTCCTGATAGGCCAGCGCATTATCCACGGCAATGGCTACCCGTTCGGCAATCTGACGCAGCAGCTTGAGGTTGGCGGTGGTAAACACTTTTTCTTCGCACTGCGCCAGTTTGAGCACGCCAAGCATCGTCTTGCCGGACATCAACGGCAGCAGGCAAAGCGTCTGGATCTGATTGCCCCAGGTATCGAACAGCATGCGTTCGTAGGGGGCAAGCGGATCGCGTTCGTTGAGGTTGATAAGCAGCATCTCTTTACTTTTAAAGACGCGCTCCGTGAGCGTGCCGACTTCGTCGACTTCGCTCTGTTCGTGCGCCGGATGATGCTCATCAAGGTAGTGGGTGGAGTAGATATTCAGCTTATTTTTGCGATGGCTGCGCAACACGATGCTGATTGCGTCGATATTGAAATAGTGGTGGATCTCTTTTGCGACTTCGCTTACCAGTTCATCAATATCCAGACGCGACAGGACGGCGTTAGTAATCGCAACCAGAATACGGAAGTTATCGCGTTCTCGGCACAACAGATCATAATCGACATTATTGTTTACCCGGTTTTGAATTTGCTCGGCGACCACGCCGACAATTTGGGTAAACGTATGCAGACGGTCATATTCCTTTTCACTCCAGGGACGATCTTCCTGACGGATGAATTCGCAGCCGCCGAAAATACGGCCCTCCGCGGCTAAAGGAAGCAGACAGTAATGACCAAATTCAGGGTAGAGGCCGCTCGCGGCAAGCTGCGGCCAGGTTTCGGTAAACTCATGGAAATTACAGTGCAATGCATCGGGGCGAGAAAGGATGCGACGTACCGGGCCGTGCGCCAGTACGGTTTCATCTTCATATTCAACAGGACGGCCATTTTCTCGCGTCGCATAATATTGTGCGCGTTGCGACTGCGCCTGCCATAGCACAATGCCGGCGCTGTCGGCGAGCGCTGAACGCTTTACCAGTTGCGAAAGCGCTTCACTGAGCGACGACAAATCGGGCTGCTGCAATAAGGTACGAGTGATATCGAACAAGCCTTGCTGTCCAAGATCGCTCATGGGTGTATACGACATGTTGCTTTTCCAGGAAAATACCGCAAAACGGTGCGAAAACGGTAAATGAATTATAGGTATAAGTCGTAAGTTATTGCCGGATGGCTGACCGCAAACTCGCTGGTCACACACTCCGTAGGCCTGATAAGCAAAGCGCCATCAGGCGTTAATGCAGCGTTAATGCCGGATGTCGACGCAAATGCGTCTTATCCGGCCTACAGTATGCTGCCAACAGGCTGCTAGCATATACGAGGTAATGGTTCGGCGTGTGGCAAATCAAGGGTTCGCTTCACGCCATAGAGTCCGGCTAAGCGAACGCCTTTGCGTTCCACGACTTCGCCAATCAGCGCCGCATCACGTCCCAGCGGATGCGCGCGTAATGCCGCCAACGCCCGATCTGCGGCCTGCCGTTCAACGGCAATCACCAGTTTTCCTTCGTTGGCAAAGTTCAGGGCATCCAGCCCCAACAGCTCGCAGACGCCGCGCACGGCAGGTTTGAGCGGTAGTGCGGATTCGGACAATTCAATACCGTAACCGCAGGACGCCGCAAACTCATGGGCGACCGCATTCACGCCGCCGCGCGTGGCGTCACGCAATGCCTTCACTCCGTCAATATGACGCAGCGTCTGAATAAGCGGCGTTAATACTGCGCAGTCGCTCGCCAGCTCGCCATCCAGCCCCAGTTGCTCACGCAGGTTGAGGATAGTGGCGCCGTGATCGCCAAGCGTACCGCTGACTAACAGCACATCGCCAACGCTCAGCGTTTGCGCGCCCCAGTGAATATCGGCGGGAATCGCCCCCATGCCGGCAGTGTTGATAAATAATTTGTCCGCCGCGCCGCGCTGCACAACTTTGGTGTCGCCGGTTACAATGGCGATACCCGCTTCCCGCGCGGTCGCCGCCATGCTATTGACCACGCTTTTTAACGTCTCCATCGGCAGCCCTTCTTCAAGGATAAAGCCGCAGGAGAGATAGCGGGGGATCGCGCCGCTCACCGCTACGTCGTTCGCCGTACCGCAAATCGCCAGTTTGCCGATATTGCCGCCGGGGAAAAAGAGCGGATCGATCACATAGCTATCGGTAGAAAACGCCAGACGGTCGCCCTCCGCCGTCAGTTGCGCCAGCTCCAGACGCGCCTGATCTTCTTGTTCCGCCAGCCACGGGTTGGCAAAGGCCTCCATAAACAGGCTATTAATCAACTGTTGCATAGCCTGGCCGCCGCTGCCGTGGGCGAGTTGTATATTGTTCAAACTTCACACTCCTGCTGACGATACTGATACCAGGCGGCGCATGCGCCTTCGGAAGAGACCATCAGCGCGCCGAACGCGGTCTCTGGATTACATGTTTTACCAAATAGCGGGCACTGATGCGGCTTGCATCTGCCGGTCAGCACTTCGCCGCAGCGGGCGCGCGGATCGTCATAGACCTGCTGTGGCGCTGGGCGGAAATGCGCTTCGGCGTCAAAGCGCTGATACTCTGGCGTCAGGTGGACGCCGGAGGATTCAATCACGCCCAGACCGCGCCACTCGCTATCGCCATTAACGCAGAACACATCGGCGATGGCCTGCTGCGCCAGCATGTTTCCGGCATCCGGCACCACGCGACGGTATTGGTTTTCAACCTGGCTTAGGGCCGCTATTTTCTGCTCAACCAGCATGACCACGCCTTGCAGTAGATCAAGCGGTTCGAATCCAGCTATCACCAGCGGGCGATTAAAATCGGCGGCGATAAACTGGTACGCCTCGGTGCCGATGACCATGCTGACGTGGCCTGGCGCAAGAAAGGCGTCAATGCCGTTGTCCGGCTGCTCCAGTAGGCTACGCAGCGTCGGGATCAGCGTAATGTGCTGGCAGAAAAAGTAGAAGTTTCGCACGTCACGCTGTTTTGCCTGCTGTAGCGTGATGGCGGTAGTCGGCATGGTGGTTTCAAAGCCCAGCCCGAAAAATACCACTTTGCGGGTCGGGTTATCCTGCGCCAGCTTCAGCGCGTCCATCGGAGAATAAACAATACGGACATCCGCGCCGCGCGCTTTAGCCTGCAACAGAGAACCCTGTTTCCCCGGCACGCGCATGGCATCGCCAAAGGTGCAGAAAATCACCTCCGGATGGCTGGCGATTTCCACGCAACTGTCGATACGTCCCATCGGCAGCACGCAGACCGGACAACCGGGGCCGTGAATAAACTCCACGTTTTCGGGCAGTAACTGATCGAGACCAAATTTAAAAATTGCGTGGGTATGACCCCCGCAGACTTCCATAATGCGCAACGGACGTTCGGCAGTGTAAGGAAGAAGGGCGGCGCGTTCACGCAGGTGTTCAATGAGCTGCATTACCTGTTCCGGCGCACGGTACTCGTCAACAAAACGCATTATCTCTCCTCACCATACAGCAGTGCGCCGACGTCCGGCTCAACATCAAACATATTTTGTAGCGCGTCGAGCGTGTCGCGCGCTTCCGCTTCGTTAATGACGCTCATGGCGAATCCGACATGAACCAGCACCCACTGACCCAGACGCGGCTGACCGTTTCCATCACAACTGCCGACTAATGTGAGATCGACGTCGCGCTGAATGCCGCAGACGTCAACTTTTGCCTGATTGCCGTCAATGGCGCGGATTTGACCCGGCACGCCTATGCACATCGCTGCGCCTCCAGCCAGGCCAGCCACTGATCCATGCCTTCGCCGCTGGTGGCGGAAATCAGGATAATTTCAATCTCCGGGTTCACTTCACGCGCGCTGGCGATGCACTTCTCAACATCAAAATTGAGGTAGGGCAGCAGATCGACTTTATTGAGCAGCATGAGCGACGCAGCGGCAAACATATGGGGATATTTCAGCGGCTTATCTTCACCTTCGGTCACGGAAAGCACTGCGACTTTATGCTTTTCGCCCAGATCGAAGCTGGCCGGGCAGACAAGATTACCGACGTTTTCGATAAACAGAATACCATGGTCATCCAGCGGCAGGCGCGGCGCGGCGTCGGCGATCATTTGCGCGTCAAGATGGCAGCCTTTACCGGTGTTGACCTGAATGGCGGGCGTGCCGGTAGCGCGGATGCGGGCGGCGTCGTTCACTGTCTGCTGGTCGCCTTCAATCACCGCGCACGGTACACGGTCTTTCAATTTCATCAGCGTTTCGGTCAGCAGGGTGGTTTTACCGGACCCGGGGCTGGACACCAGGTTGAGCACCAGTTGCTGGCGGGCAGCGAAACGGGCGCGGTTGCGCTCAGCCAGACGATTATTTTTGTCCAGCACGTCGATTTCAACCTCCAGCATCCGCCGCTGACTCATACCAGGCGCGTGGGTTCCGGCTTCGCCGTGGCCGTAATGCAGATCGCCTTCTGCGGTCTGACTTGGGGCAAAGTCAGGCGTTTTAATGCCGGTAATATTCAGCGCCGGGCGAGCCGCTGGGGCAAAGGGCGCGCTACGAAACGCTGAGTGCGGATTATGTTCATCGCCTTCTATATAAAGGTTGCCTTCAGCGCAACCGCAAGTCGTACACATCGCTTACTCCTGATCTTTTTCTTGTTACAGGCTTTCTGCCGGATGGCGACGCGAGCGTCTATCCGGCATTAATCTTCAGTTTCATCAATCTCTATGCGCCGAATTTGTAAGCCGTCATCGGCCACAATTCGCAGTGTATCGCTATGACATTGCGGACAACGACGTACACGGTGGGTTAACAACGTGACATATTGTTGACAATGCTCACACCAGCATTCGGCTTCCTGTTCTTCGAGGTGCAGTTTACAACCTTCTGCTATCGTGCCGCGGCATACCAGATCAAAACAAAAGGAAAGAGCGCTGGTTTCCACGCAAGAAAATGCGCCAATTTTGATCCAGACGGCTGTCACACGTTTTGCACCGTATGCTGAAGCCTGTTGTTCAATCAATTCCAGTGCCCGTTGGCAGAGGGTGATTTCGTGCATATCGCCTCCCGTAGTGGTTGCCCCTGTAAAGCAATATTTATGCCAATATTTGTATCCCCTGGCAGGTTAATGTCGACGATGACGAAATGACATGTCGTCACCGCGTCGAAACGGCAGTAACTGCGCTCGTCTGCCATTAAAAACAACAAGTTAAAAATTGGCATGGAAAATGCTTAACGCAGGCATCTCTGTTAAACGGGTAACCTGACATGACTATTTGGGAAATAAGCGAAAAGGCCGATTACATCGCGCAACGGCATCGTCGCCTACAGGACCAGTGGCATATTTACTGCAACTCGCTGGTTCAGGGGATCACCCTCTCGAAAGCGCGCCTGCATCACGCAATGAGCTGCGCGCCGGAAAGGGATCTTTGCTTTGTCCTGTTTGAGCACTTTCGTATTTACGTCGCGTTGGCGGATGGTTTTAACAGCCACACCATTGAGTACTACGTTGAAACCAAAGATGGCGAAGATAAGCAATTGATTGCACAGGCGCAGCTTGATATCGACGGCAAGGTTGATGAACGGGTTAACAACCGCGATCGCGAGCAGGTACTGGAGCACTATCTGGAAAAAATCGCCAGCGTTTACGACAGCCTCTATACCGCTGTAGAAACCAACTCGCCGGTTAATTTGCGCCAATTGGTAAAGGGACACAGCCCGGCTGTATAAGCCTGAGGCGTTGCCCGCTTTGATTCGCGATGTGGCGTTGCGCCATGTCATGAATGTTTTGGGGATGGGCGTGTCGATAAGTGTCGAAAATGACATTTCAACGGCATGTTTTCGTCAAAAATGACAATCACCTGAGGAATGCCTGGTGAATCGTTTTGTAATTGCTGACTCCACTCTCTGTATCGGCTGCCACACCTGTGAGGCCGCCTGTTCAGAGACGCATCGCCAGCATGGCCTGCAGTCAATGCCGCGCCTGAAAGTGATGCTGAATGAAAAAGAATCTGCGCCGCAGCTTTGTCACCACTGTGAAGATGCGCCATGCGCCACGGTATGCCCGGTTAACGCGATTAATCGCGTTGACGGCGCTGTCCAGCTTAATGAAAGCCTGTGCGTGAGCTGCAAACTGTGTGGTATTGCCTGTCCGTTTGGCGCTATTGAGTTTTCCGGCAGCCGTCCGCTGCATATTCCGGCGAACGCCAATACGCCGAAAGCGCCGCCCGCGCCGCCAGCGCCTGCGCGCGTCAGTACGTTGCTCGACTGGGTGCCGGGCGTACGCGCTATCGCGGTGAAATGCGACCTGTGCAGCTTTGACGAGCAAGGCCCGGCCTGTGTGCGGATGTGCCCGACTAAAGCGCTACACCTGGTGGAGAACACGGATATCGCCCGCGCCAGCAAACGTAAACGTGAGCTGACGTTTAATACCGATTTTGGCGATCTCACCTTGTTTCAGCAGGCTCAGAGTGGGGATGCATAATGAGTTCACTTTCACTGATTACTAGCGGCGTCGCGTGGTTTGCCGCCGCCGCCGTTCTGGCGTTTCTGTTTTCGTTTCATAAAGCGCTGAGCGGCTGGATTGCCGGTATCGGCGGCGCGGTCGGCAGCCTGTGTACGGCAGGCGCGGGGTTCACCGCGCTGACCAGCGCCGTTACGGTGAGCGGCGTGATGCCGTTTACCGGTCACATGCTGCAAATTACGCCGCTGAATGCTATCTGGCTGATTACGCTGGGGCTGTGCGGCCTGTTTGTCAGCCTGTTCAATATCGACTGGCATCGCCATCCACAGGTAAAAGCCAACGGACTGTTGATCAACCTGCTGATGGCGGCAGCCGTCTGCGCCGTGGTCGCCAGTAATCTGGGGACGATGGTGGTGATGGCGGAAATCATGGCGCTCTGCGCCGTGTTCCTCACCGGCGGTAGCAAAGAGGGCAAACTGTGGTTTGCGCTGGGCCGTCTCGGTACGCTGCTGCTGGCAATCGCCTGCTGGCTGGTGTGGCAGCGCTACGGCACGCTGGATCTGGGGCTGCTGGATCAACGCGCTCAGCAACTGCCGCTGGGCTCCGATATCTGGCTGCTCGGCGTTATCGGTTTTGGTCTGCTGGCCGGGATTATCCCGCTACACGGTTGGGTGCCGCAGGCGCACGCCAACGCCAGCGCTCCCGCCGCCGCGCTGTTCTCGACCGTGGTGATGAAAATCGGGCTGCTGGGCATTCTCACGCTATCTCTGCTTGGCGGCAATGCGCCGCTGTGGTGGGGCGTGGCGCTGTTGGTGCTTGGGATGATCACCGCCTTTGTCGGTGGTTTGTACGCGCTGATGGAGCATAACATTCAGCGCCTGCTGGCCTATCACACGCTGGAAAATATCGGCATCATTTTGCTCGGTCTGGGCGCAGGCGTTACCGGGATTGCTCTCAATCAGCCGGTACTGATCGCGCTGGGTCTGACCGGCGGGCTCTATCACCTGCTGAACCATAGCCTGTTCAAAAGCGTGCTGTTTCTGGGCGCGGGCAGCATCTGGTTCCGTACCGGTCATCGCGATATCGAAAAACTGGGCGGTATTGGTAAACGGATGCCGGTTATTTCTATCGCCATGCTGGTCGGTCTGATGGCGATGGCGGCGTTGCCGCCGCTGAACGGCTTTGCCGGCGAGTGGGTGATTTACCAGTCCTTCTTCAAACTGGGCAACAGCGGCGCGTTTGTTGGTCGTCTGTTAGGACCGCTGCTGGCGGTTGGCCTGGCGATTACCGGCGCGTTGGCGGTGATGTGTATGGCGAAAGTGTATGGCGTTACGTTCCTTGGCGCGCCGCGCACGAAGGAAGCTGAAAATGCCAGCTGCGCGCCGATCCTGATGGGCGTCAGCGTGGTGGCATTGGCGATTTGCTGCGTACTGGGCGGGGTTGCCGCGCCGTGGCTGCTGCCGATGATTTCCACTGCGGTACCGTTGCCGCTGGAAACCGCGCACACCACCGTATCGCAGCCGATGATCACGCTGCTGTTGGTCGCCTGTCCGCTACTGCCGTTCATCATTATGGCGATATTCAAAGGCAACCGTCTGCCGTCGCGTTCTCGCGGCGCGGCCTGGGTGTGCGGCTACGACCATGAGCAGTCGATGGTGATTACCGCGCACGGTTTCGCCATGCCGGTGAAAGAGGCCTTTGCCCCGGTACTTAAACTGCGTAAATGGCTTAACCCGGTATCGCTGGTGCCGGGCTGGCAGAACGCGGCGGCCGCGGTGCTGTTCCGTCGTCTGGCGCTGATTGAGCTGGCGGTGCTGGTGGTGATTGTGGTTTCACGAGGAGCCTGAAAATGAGTGTGTTTTATCCGTTAATTCAGGCGCTGGTGCTATTTGCCGTTGCGCCATTGCTGTCCGGTATTACTCGCGTGGCGCGCGCCCGTCTACACAATCGCCGTGGGCCGGGCGTGTTGCAGGAGTACCGCGACATTATCAAACTGCTCGGTCGTCAGAGTATTGCGCCCGCTGATTCCGGCTGGGTTTTTCGCCTGACGCCGTTTGTGATGGTCGGCGTGATGCTGACTATCGCCACCGCGCTGCCGGTCGTCACCGTTGGATCTCCGTTGCCGCAACTGGGTGATTTAATCACCCTGATTTACCTGTTCGCGATTGCGCGCTTCTTCTTCTCTATTGCAGGCCTGGATACCGGCAGTCCGTTCACCGCGATCGGCGCCAGCCGTGAAGCGATGCTCGGCGTGCTGGTGGAGCCGATTCTGCTGCTGGGTCTGTGGGTCGCCGCGCAGGTGGCGGGTTCAACTCATATCAGCAATATCGCCGATACCATTTATCACTGGCCTGTCGCGCGCAGTATTCCGCTGATTCTGGCGCTGTGCGCCTGCGCCTTCGCCACCTTTATCGAAATGGGCAAGCTGCCGTTCGACCTGGCGGAAGCGGAGCAGGAGTTGCAGGAAGGGCCGTTGACCGAATACAGCGGTAGCGGCTTTGCGGTGCTGAAATGGGGCATCAGCCTTAAGCAACTGGTGGTGCTGCAAATGTTCGTCGGCGTGTTTCTGCCGTGGGGACAAATGGAAACCTTCAGCGCAGGCGGACTGTTGCTGGCGCTGGTGATTGCCGTCGTCAAGCTGATTGTCGGCGTACTGGTGATCGCCCTGTTTGAAAACAGCATGGCGCGACTGCGTTTTTGCGCCACTTCACGCGTGACCTGGGCCGGTTTTGGGTTTGCGTTTTTAGCCTTCGTCTCCTTGCTGGCGGCGTGATTTAAGAGAGTTTGAGCATGTCTGAAGAAAAATTAGGTCAACAATACCTTGCGGCGCTGCACCAGGCGTTTCCGGGCGTCGTGCTGGACGAAGCCTGGCAGACCAAAGATCAGCTGACTATTACGGTGAAAGTAAACTATCTGCCGGAAGTGGTGGAGTTTCTTTACTACCAGCAGGGTGGGTGGTTGTCGGTGCTGTTCGGTAATGACGAACGCCAGTTGTGCGGCCACTATGCCGTTTATTACGTGCTGTCGATGGAGCAGGGCACGAAGTGCTGGATTACCGTTCGCGTTGAAGTAGATGCCAATAAGCTGGAATTCCCATCCGTTACGCCGCGCGTGCCGGCTGCCGTGTGGGGTGAGCGCGAAGTACGCGACATGTACGGTTTAATCCCGGTCGGTCTGCCGGACGAGCGCCGTCTGGTGCTGCCGGACGACTGGCCGGATGAACTCTATCCGCTGCGTAAAGACAGCATGGATTATCGTCAGCGCCCGGCGCCGACCACCGATGCGGAAACCTACGAGTTCATTAACGAGCTGGGTGACAAGAAAAATAACGTGGTGCCGATTGGCCCGCTGCATGTTACTTCCGATGAGCCGGGCCACTTCCGTCTGTTCGTCGATGGCGAAAACATTATCGACGCCGACTACCGCCTGTTCTACGTCCACCGTGGTATGGAAAAACTGGCGGAAACCCGCATGGGTTATAACGAAGTCACCTTCCTGTCGGATCGCGTGTGTGGTATCTGCGGCTTCGCCCACAGCACCGCCTACACCACTTCCGTGGAAAACGCGATGGGCATTCAGGTGCCGGAGCGTGCGCAAATGATCCGCGCTATTCTGCTGGAAGTGGAACGCCTGCACTCGCATCTGCTCAACCTTGGCCTGGCCTGTCACTTCACCGGCTTTGACTCCGGCTTTATGCAGTTCTTCCGCGTGCGTGAAACCTCCATGAAAATGGCAGAGATCCTTACCGGCGCGCGCAAAACTTACGGACTGAACCTGATCGGCGGGATTCGCCGCGATCTGCTCAAAGAGGACATGATCCAGACCCGTCAACTGGCGCAGCAGATGCGTCGTGACGTGCAGGAGCTGGTGGACATGCTGCTGAGCACGCCGAATATGGAACAGCGTACCGTGGGTATCGGCCGTCTGGACCCGGAAATTGCCCGTGACTTCAGTAATGTCGGCCCGATGGTGCGCGCCAGCGGTCACGCCCGCGACACCCGCGCCGACCACCCGTTTGTCGGCTACGGTCTGCTGCCGATGGAAGTGCACAGCGAGCAGGGCTGCGATGTGATTTCTCGTCTGAAAGTCCGTATCAACGAAGTTTACACCTCGCTGAATATGATCGATTTCGGTCTGGATAATCTGCCGGGCGGCCCGCTGATGGTGGAAGGCTTTACCTATATTCCGCACCGTTTTGCGCTCGGCTTTGCTGAAGCGCCGCGTGGCGATGATATCCACTGGAGCATGACCGGCGACAACCAGAAGCTGTACCGCTGGCGCTGTCGTGCGGCGACCTACGCCAACTGGCCGACGCTGCGCTATATGCTGCGCGGCAACACCGTCTCCGATGCGCCGCTGATTATCGGCAGCCTCGACCCTTGCTACTCCTGTACCGACCGGATGACCGTGGTCGATGTGCGTAAGAAGAAGAGCAAAGTCGTGCCGTACAAAGAACTTGAGCGCTACAGCATTGAGCGTAAAAACTCGCCGCTGAAATAAGGAATCGCCATGTTTACCTTTATCAAAAAAGTTATCAAAACCGGCACGGCGACCTCGTCTTATCCGCTGGAGCCGATTGCGGTTGATAAAAACTTCCGCGGCAAGCCGGAACATAATCCGCAGCAGTGCATCGGCTGCGCCGCCTGCGTTAATGCCTGCCCGTCGAACGCGCTGACGGTGGAAACCGATCTTGCGACCAATGAGCTGGCGTGGCAATTCAATCTTGGCCGCTGCATCTTCTGCGGCCGCTGCGAAGAGGTGTGCCCGACGGCGGCGATCAAACTGTCGCAAGAGTACGAACTGGCAGTGTGGAAGAAAGAAGATTTCCTGCAACAGTCCCGCTTTGCGCTGTGCAACTGCCGCGTGTGTAATCGTCCTTTCGCCGTACAGAAAGAGATTGACTACGCCATTGCGCTGCTTGCGCACAACGGCGACAGCCGCGCGGAAAACCACCGCGAAAGCTTTGAGACCTGCCCGGACTGTAAGCGTCAGAAATGCCTGGTGCCGTCCGACCGTATTGAACTGACTCGCCATATGAAAGAGGTCAGCTAATGAGCAATTTATTAGGCCCGCGTGACGCCAACGGTATTCCGGTACCGATGACGGTGGATGAATCCATCGCCAGCATGAAAGCGTCTCTACTGAAAAATATTAAGCGTTCGGCATACGTTTACCGCGTGGACTGCGGCGGCTGTAACGGCTGTGAAATCGAAATCTTTGCGACGCTGTCGCCGCTGTTTGATGCCGAGCGTTTCGGTATCAAAGTGGTACCGTCGCCGCGTCATGCCGATATTCTGCTGTTTACCGGCGCGGTGACCCGCGCCATGCGCTCTCCGGCGCTGCGCGCCTGGCAGTCGGCGCCGGACCCGAAAATCTGTATCTCTTACGGCGCCTGCGGCAACAGCGGCGGTATTTTCCACGATCTCTACTGCGTCTGGGGCGGTACCGACAAAATCGTCCCGGTGGATGTGTATATTCCAGGCTGCCCGCCAACGCCTGCCGCCACGCTGTATGGCTTTGCGATGGCGCTTGGCCTGCTGGAGCAGAAAATCCACGCCCGCGCGCCGGGTGAGCTGGACGATCAGCCCGCAGAGATCCTGCATCCGGATATGGTGCAGCCGCTGCGCGTGAAGGTGGATCGCGCGGCGCGCCGGCTGGCGGGTTATCGCTATGGTCGTCAGATCGCTGATGATTACCTGACACAGTTGGGGCAGGGCGAGCAGCAAGTGGCGCGTTGGCTGGAAGCGGAAAACGATCCGCGTTTAACCGAAATTGTCACCCATCTCAATCATGTTGTTGAAGAGGCGCGTATCCGATGAGCGAACAGGTGGTGTTCAGTCAACTGAGCCGTAAGTTTATTGATGAGAACGATGCGACGCCCGCCGAGGCGCAGCAGGTTGTCTATTACAGCCTGGCGATTGGTCACCACCTGGGGGTTATCGATTGTCTGGAGGCCGCGCTCACCTGCCCATGGGATGAGTATCTGGCGTGGATCGCCACCCTGGAAGCCGGTAGCGATGCCCGGCGTAAAATGGAAGGCGTGCCGAAGTATGGCGAGATCGTCATCGATTTCAACCATGTGCAAATGCTGGCGCGCGCGTTTGATGAGGCGCGCGCCGCGCAGACCCCGCAGCAGCAAGAATGGAGCAAACTGATGCTCAGTATGCTGCATGACATTCATCAGGAAAGCGCCATCTACCTGATGGTGAGGAGGCTTCGTGACTGACGTTTTACTCTGTGTCGGCAACAGCATGATGGGCGACGACGGCGCAGGCCCGTTACTGGCGGAAATGTGCGCGGCGCAGCCGAAGGGTAATTGGGTGGTGATTGATGGCGGCAGCGCGCCGGAAAACGACATTGTGGCGATTCGCGAACTGCGCCCGCAGCGTCTGTTGATTGTCGACGCCACCGACATGGGGCTTAATCCGGGCGAGATCCGCATTATCGATCCGGATGATATCGCCGAAATGTTTATGATGACCACCCACAATATGCCGCTCAACTACCTTATCGATCAGCTGAAAGAGGATGTCGGCGAGGTGATTTTTGTTGGTATCCAGCCGGATATTGTCGGGTTTTATTATCCGATGACTCAACCGATTAAGGACGCGGTAAACACTGTCTATCAGCGTCTGGAAGGCTGGCAGGGAAACGGCGGATTTGCCGCGCTGGAAGCGCCGGAGGCGTAAAATGCGTACCCATTGGACGGATTTGTGTTACCCGGCATAGGCGGTAAGAAGGACGTGAAGATTATCGTATGGAGCGGACTGCTATTTTTCTGCATCGCCGCGCGCGCACTGGCCACCGGTTTTGTCGGTTACCTGCCGATGAGCGACGGTGAATATGCGCAAAAGCGTGCGCTGAAGCCGCTGTTGACCCTGCCTTATTCTGTATCGCCCGACCAGACCTGGCATTTTCGCCAGGTCGGAGTCAGTGGCGTGACGCTACTGCCGGAGCCGAAAAAAGATAACGAATGGCGGATTAGCGGAAAAGACAGAGCCGGTAATTCGTGGGTTGTCCCGGTGGGAATGCTGATTAATTTGGCGGGTAATGCGCAATTTTATCGCGCTGACCTCGATCGTAACGGCATTCAGGATCTGGTTATCTGGTTGGGCAATCCTGGGTTGGGCCTGGCGCCGAGCGCGCAATACATCATTTTCACCTTTCTCAAGAATGGCCGCCCCTGCGTCTTTGAACCGTGGGGGTTTTATACCGCCACCGATACTGGCGTCGATGATTTGCTTGATTTACAGGGCAATGGGCGCACGCAACTGTTGGATATGCAGTTTGACTCAGGCTACTGGATAACCAATTTATATCAGGTGAAGGACGCCCGCTGGCAGCGCGTACACGGCTGGTTTGGCCGGTTGAGTTATCCGGCGCTGACCCGTTTTAATCACTATCCTGGCCGTAAATTAATTATCAAACCTATTGCCGGAAGGAATCCGCAAACGGACGATCTTTCCCTTACGCAGCGCTGTTTAATACGCGGTAACGTATTGCCAGGCGTTAATCAGGATTGATGTCAGTTGCGGTGCAGAGTTGGCTGGCTATCACTGCAAATCTTGACCACCACTGGCGACATTACGTGTCATCGACACTTGTGACGATGACACGTAAATGCTCACGAAAATAGAAAGAATGTTCTTAAATAACAATGAAATAAAAATTGGCACGATTCGTGTATATATCGGCACATCATCTGTTATTGCTGGAGAATTTGATGAACCGTTTCATCATTGCAGACGCGAGTAAGTGCATTGGTTGCCGTACCTGTGAAGTGGCTTGCGTCGTATCCCATCAGGAAAATCAGGATTGCGCATCGCTGACCCCTGAAACCTTTTTACCTCGTATCCATGTCATCAAAGGCGTGAATGTTTCCACGGCAACGCTGTGTCGCCAGTGTGAAGACGCGCCGTGCGCCAACGTTTGCCCGAATGGCGCCATCAGCCGTGACAAAGGCTTTGTTCATGTGATGCAAGAACGCTGCATTGGCTGTAAAACTTGCGTAGTGGCATGTCCTTACGGCGCCATGGAAGTGGTGGTACGTCCGGTGGTTCGCAATAGCGGCGCGGGGCTGAACGTGCGTGCCGAAAAAGCCGAAGCCAACAAGTGCGATCTGTGTCACCACCGTGAAGCCGGTCCGGCCTGTATGGCCGCTTGCCCAACGCACGCCCTCATCTGCGTGGACCGCAATAAGCTCGAACAGCTAAGCGCGGAAAAACGCCGTCGTGCGGCGCTGGATTCAACGGCATCGCTGCTTTTCTGATTTCTGCGATTGCGCGTAGAATACGCCACAAAGCATTGCCGGATGGCGGCATCAATGCCTTATCCGGTCTACGGTCCGTGCGGTTGTAGGCCTGATAAGCGTCGCGCCATCAGGCATCCGGGTTCGATGATGGCGGGAAAATAAGATGGCGATAGACACACCTTCCGGCGTACAGCTACGCATTCGGGGCAAAGTACAGGGCGTCGGTTTTCGTCCTTTTGTCTGGCAGCTGGCGCAGCAGTTGCAATTACACGGCGACGTGTGTAATGACGGCGACGGCGTCGTCGTTCGGCTGCTGGAAGATCCGTCGCAATTTATTGCCGCGCTCTATCAGGATTGCCCGCCGCTGGCGCGCATTGACAGCGTTGAACACGCGTCGTTGGTATGGGAGCGCGCACCGACGGATTTCACCATTCGTCAGAGCGCAGGCGGTTCGATGAACACGCAAATCGTGCCGGATGCGGCGACCTGCCCGGCATGTCTTGCCGAGATGAATACCCCAGGCGAGCGGCGCTACCGTTATCCTTTCATCAATTGCACCCACTGCGGACCACGCTTCACCATTATTCGCGCTATGCCCTATGACCGGCCATTTACGGTGATGGCGGCGTTTCCCTTGTGTCCGGAATGCGACAGCGAATACCGCGATCCGTACGATCGCCGTTTTCATGCCCAGCCCGTTGCCTGTCCGTCATGCGGGCCGCATCTTGAGTGGCGGAGCCAACATGAACGAGCGGAAAAAGAGGCGGCTTTGCAGGCGGCGGTCGCCCAACTGAACGCCGGAGGCATTATTGCCGTTAAAGGGCTGGGTGGTTTTCATCTGGCCTGCGATGCGCGCAACGCTAACGCAGTGGCGATGCTGCGGGCGCGTAAACATCGTCCGGCGAAACCATTGGCGGTGATGTTGCCCACGGCGCAAACGCTGCCGACCGCGGCGCGTTCGCTGCTGACCACGCCAGCGGCCCCGATTGTACTGGTGGATAAGCAGTATGTACCTTCGCTGAGTGAGGGCATCGCGCCAGGACTTACGGAGGTGGGTGTGATGCTGCCAGCCAACCCATTGCAACACCTCTTGTTGCAGGAGCTCAATTACCCGCTGGTGATGACATCCGGCAACCTGAGCGGCAAACCGCCCGCCATCACCAACGAACAGGCGCTGGACGATTTACACGATATTGCCGATGGTTTTCTGTTGCACAATCGCGACATTGTACAGCGCATGGACGACTCTGTCGTGCGCGACAGCGGCGAAATGCTGCGTCGTTCGCGGGGATACGTGCCGGACGCGATTGCGTTGCCGCCCGGATTTCGCGATGTGCCGCCGATACTTTGTCTGGGCGCGGATCTGAAAAACACGTTCTGTCTGGTACGCGGCGAACAGGCGGTTGTCAGCCAGCATTTAGGCGATCTCAGCGATGACGGTATCCAGGCGCAGTGGCGCGAGGCATTGCGTTTGATCCAGTCAATCTACGATTTTACCCCAGAGCGTATCGTCTGTGATGCGCATCCGGGCTATGTTTCCAGTCAGTGGGCCAGTGAGATGCGTCTGCCGACAGAGACGGTGTTACACCATCATGCCCATGCGGCGGCTTGCCTGGCCGAGCATGGTTGGCCGCTGGACGGCGGAGAGGTGATTGCCCTGACGGTAGACGGTATCGGCATGGGTGAGAATGGCGCGCTATGGGGCGGAGAATGTCTGCGGGTCAATTATCGCGAGTGCGAACATTTAGGCGGTTTACCCGCCGTGGCGCTGCCGGGAGGCGATCTGGCTGCCAAACAGCCGTGGCGTAATCTGTTGGCGCAGTGCCTGCGCTTTGTGCCGGACTGGCAGGATTACCCGGAGACAGCGGGGCTGCAACAGCAAAACTGGAGTGTCCTGGCGCGCGCCATTGAGCGCGGCGTCAATGCCCCGTTGGCCTCTTCCTGCGGGCGGTTGTTTGACGCGGTGGCTGCCGCGCTTCGCTGCGCGCCAGCATCGCTTAGCTATGAGGGCGAGGCCGCCTGCGCGCTGGAGGCGCTGGCCTCTCAATGCGCTAACGTTGAGCATCCGGTAACGATGCCGCTTAACGGCGCTCAACTGGACGTCGCTGTTTTCTGGCGGCAATGGTTGAACTGGCAGGCCACGCCCGCGCAACGCGCCTGGGCTTTTCATGATGCGCTGGCGTGCGGGTTTGCCACGCTAATGCGCCAGCAGGCTACGGCGCGGGGGATAACCACTCTGGTCTTCAGCGGCGGGGTGATACACAACCGCTTACTGCGCGCGCGTCTTGCCTTTTATCTTTCTGATTTTAAATTGTTATTTCCGCAGCGGTTACCGGCGGGCGACGGCGGACTATCGTTTGGACAGGGCGTGATTGCCGCAGCGCGAGCGTTAAGGGAAGTGTAGGGCGCCGGATGGCGGCTGCGCCTTATCCGGCCTGTAAACAGATGCTCATTCTTAGGCCGGATAAGACGCGAAGCGGCGCCATCCGGCATCACAGGCTTATACGGACAACGTTTTCAGCAGTGCAAAGGCCTCTTTCATGCGGTCTTCACTCACCACAAAGGCGCGTAGTTGGCCTTCTCCGCTCATGCCTTTGGCAATCATACCGTCAGATTCTGCGGTAATATGCCAGCTCAAATCGCGGCGCTGAGTTTCTCCCGCCAGATGCAGCGGCAGTTCCGGCGTTTTGACTTTGACCAGCATCGCCGGTAGCTTCAGCGGCGCGTTGCCGCCGAGCAGATTTTTCGCCAGGTACATCGCGCTTAACTGGATCGGTTGCAGGAAGGGCAGCACCTGACCGTTGATCTCCGCGCAATCGCCGATCGCATAAATATCCGGGTGACTGGTCTGTAGATAGCTATCCACGCAGACGCCGCGGTTGACGGCTACCCCGGCGCGGCGCGCCAGAGCGGTTTCCGGGCGTAAGCCGGTGGCGGCAATCACCGCATCGACCTCAATACTATGCTGGCTTACCAGCGTAGCGCGGATACCGGCTTCGGTTTTCTCCAGTTTTTGCAACTGCGATTTCAGCAGCAGATGCACCCCCATATCGGTCAGGTGATGCTGTAAGCGACTGCTCACTTCTGGTGGCATCAGTGAGGCGAGAAGGCTGGCGGCGTTATCCATCAGCGTTACCGTTTTCCCGGCGCGGCAGAAATCCATCGCTAATTCACTGCCAATGAGACCGCCGCCGACAATCAGCACTCGCTGCGCGTCGCGCAGTTGTGTCTCACAGGCGCGGTACTCCTGCTGGCTATTCAAAGTAAGCATTAACTCACGTCCTGCAATCGGCGGCACAAAGGCTGTCGCCCCGGTCGCCAGTACCAGCTTGTCGTACTGCCACTGCTTATCCTGACTTTTCACCACATGGGCATCGGCATCAATGTCAGCAACCCTGGTATGCGGGAACAGTCGCAGATTAAACTGTTCAGCAAATTCCCCCGCTAACTGGCGGGTGAGAGCATCGGCGCGTTGCGATTGGCTGATAACGTGGCTGAGATCGGGCTTGTTGTACTCATCCATGCTGTCCGCCGCAATCAGAGTTAACGGCACATGCGCATCTTGTTTACGGATATTTTTGACGAGCTGGCGGGCGGCGAAGCCCGACCCAATAATGATGATCCCCCGACTCATTTTGCCTCCGTCGCCAGTACGTCGAACACGTCTTTACCTAATGAACATTCCGGGCACAGGAAGTTATCCGGCACGTCGTTCCACGGCGTACCCGGTGCGACATCCTGCAACGGCTCGCCCAGCGCAGGGTCGTAAATCCACTGGCATACGCTGCATTGCATTTTGGGGCCGAGGTCTGCGGCGGCGCAGGTTGTGGTTTCTTCGACTGGCGCGGTTTTCTGTGTGGTTTCCGGCAGCGGAGCAAGCGCCCACTGACGCGCGATGTCGCGACCGTGCTGACGGCACAACTCCAGCGCATCCAGATCCGGACGCCATTTCGCTTTCAGACTCAGGGACATTTCAAAACCGGCATCCTGTAAGCGCGTGGACAGTCGATCCACCGCGCCGCCGCTCCAGCCATGAGAACCGAAGGCGCTGGCGCGTTTGTTGCGAAAGCGCAGGCCGGTCATCTCTTCCACCAGACCAGCGATTTTCGGCATCATCACGTTGTTCATGGTAGAAGTGCCGACCAGCACGCCTTTCGAACGGAAGACGTTGGTCAATATTTCATTTTTATCGCTGCGGGCGACGTTAAAGATTTTGACCGCCACGTTCGGGTCCACTTCATTGATACCCTGCGCGATGGCATCCGCCATCATGCGAGTATTGTTCGACATGGTATCGTAGAAAATAGTGATACGATCTTCCTGATAATCTGCCGCCCATTTCAGATACAGTTCCACGATTTGCGTTGGGTTGTCGCGCCATACCACGCCGTGTGAGGTGGCAATCATATCCACCGGCAGGTTGAAGCCGAGGATTTCGGTAATTTTTGGCGTTACCAGACGGCTGAACGGCGTCAGGATATTGGCGTAGTAGCGCTGGCATTGTTCAAACAGTTCAGTTTGGTCCACTTCATCATTGAACAGGCGCTCGTCGCAATAGTGCTGACCAAAGGCGTCGTTGCTGAATAACACCGCGTCGCCGGTCATATAGGTCATCATGCTGTCCGGCCAGTGCAGCATCGGCGTTTCCACGAAGATCAACTGCTTGCCGTTGCCGATATCCAGCGTATCGCCGGTTTTCACCACCTTAAAATTCCATTCCGGGTGATGGTGATGGCCGTTGATAGAGTCAATGGCGTTGGCGGTACAGTAGATAGGCGTGTCCGGGATCTGCGCCATCAGTTCGGTCAGCGCGCCTGCATGGTCTTCTTCGGCATGGTTAATGATGATGTAGTCGATGTCCGCGAGGTCGATTTCACTGCGCAGATTTTGCACAAACTCACGGCTAAACTTATGATCGACGGTATCGATCAGCACATTCTTTTCTTCACGAATGAGATAGCTGTTATAGCTGCTGCCACGCAGCGTTTTGTATTCAGTGCCGTGAAAATCACGTACTTCCCAGTCGCGTTGGCCAACCCAATGAATATTATTTTTAACCAGAATAGACATAACCACCTCAATTCATTCAACGTTTACAAAAAGTTGTTTTGCTTATTGCAGGTAGTGTGCCAACTTTTCATCTTATTGATTTGTATGAAGTTATATTGGTTTTTTATTTTTGATGTAGTCAAAAAGACTATAAATGATGCTGTCAATATGACACTATAGATTGTCAAAATGACAATGAGGTAACCATGAGTTTTTCCGTGGAGGTATTGGCGGGCATCGCCATTGAGTTACAACGCGGCATTGGGCATCAGGATCGTTTTCAGCGGCTGATTACTACGCTGCGTCAGGTGCTGGCGTGCGACGCCTCGGCGCTGTTGCGCTATGAATCACGACAATTTATTCCACTGGCGATTGATGGCCTGGCGCAGGACGTTCTCGGCAGACGTTTTACCCTGGAAGGGCATCCGCGCCTGGAAGCCATCGCCCGCGCGGGGGACGTGGTGCGTTTTCCGGCTGATAGCGATTTACCCGATCCGTATGACGGGTTAATTCCCGGACAGGAAAGCCTGAAAGTCCACGCCTGTGTTGGTCTGCCGCTGTTTGCCGGACAGAACCTCATCGGTGCGCTGACCCTTGATGCTATGACGCCGGAGCAGTTCGAGGTATTTAGCGATGAAGAGCTACGGCTTGTTGCCGCGCTGGCCGCCGGGGCATTGAGTAATGCGCTGTTAATTGAACAACTGGAAAGCCAGAACATGCTGCCGGGGTCGTCAGGCGTGTTTGAACCGATAAAAGAGACGCACATGATCGGCCTGTCGCCGGCGATGACGCAGTTGAAAAAAGAGATCGAGATTGTGGCGGGCTCCGATCTTAACGTGCTGATCGGCGGTGAAACGGGGACCGGTAAAGAGCTGGTGGCGAAAGCTATTCACCAGGGCTCCCCCAGAGCGGTCAATCCGCTGGTCTATCTCAACTGCGCCGCGCTGCCGGAAAGCGTGGCGGAGAGCGAGTTGTTTGGTCATGTAAAAGGGGCTTTTACCGGGGCTATCAGTAATCGTAGCGGTAAGTTCGAAATGGCGGATAACGGTACGCTGTTTCTGGATGAGATTGGCGAACTGTCGCTGGCGCTACAGGCCAAGCTACTTCGCGTGTTGCAGTATGGCGATATTCAGCGCGTCGGCGACGATCGTAGCCTGCGCGTGGATGTGCGGGTGTTGGCGGCGACCAACCGTGACCTGCGTGAAGAGGTGCTGGCGGGGCGTTTTCGCGCCGATCTGTTCCATCGCCTGAGCGTTTTCCCGCTCTTTGTACCGCCGCTGCGCGAGCGCGGCGATGATGTGGTGCTGCTGGCGGGCTATTTTTGCGAGCAGTGCCGACTGCGGCTGGGGCTGTCCCGCGTGGTGCTGAGTCCCGGCGCACGTCGCCATTTGCTCAACTATGGCTGGCCGGGCAACGTCCGGGAGCTGGAACATGCCATTCACCGTGCGGTTGTACTGGCGAGAGCGACCCGGGCAGGGGATGAGGTGATACTGGAGGCGCAGCATTTTGCCTTGTCAGAGGACGTTTTACCCGCGCCGCCTGCGGAAAGCTTTCTGGCGCTGCCGGCCTGCCGCAATTTGCGCGAATCGACGGAGAACTTCCAGCGAGAGATGATTCGCCAGGCGCTGGCGCAAAATAATCACAACTGGGCGGCCAGCGCGCGGGCGCTGGAAACCGACGTCGCCAACCTGCATCGGCTGGCGAAGCGTCTGGGACTGAAAGATTAGATAATCCCCGCCTGGTAGAAATCCTGTAGGTTAATGGCGCCGGTGAGTTTGCCGTTTTCATCGACCACTGGCGCGGCGGTAATTTTGCGTTTCATCAGGAGCTCTTTGGCGTCAACGGCGCGGCTTTGCGCCTGGAGCGTAATACCGTTGGGCGTCATGGCTTCGCTTACCGGCGTGGTGAGCGCGCCGCCGCCTACCAGCCAGCGACGCAGGTCGCCGTCGGTAAAGACGCCTTTCACAACATGTTGCTCATCGCAAACCGCCACCAGCCCCAGCCCGGTACGGCTAAGTTCCAGCATGGCATCCATCACGCTGGTGGCGAGCATCACCTGCGGTATTGCATCGCCCTGGCGCATCAGGTGATGCACATTATTGAGCAAACGCGCGCCCAGTGCGCCAGCCGGATGCGAACGGGCGAAATCTTCTTCGTTAAAACCGCGCGCCTGCATGACCGCCATCGCCAGCGCATCGCCCATCATCAGCGTATTGACGGTACTGGATGTCGGCGCCAGATGCATCGGACAGGCTTCACGCTCGACGGAAATATCCAGAACGGCTTTTGCCGCTCGCCCCAGCGGAGAGTGAGGTTTACCGGTCATCGCCAGCAGCGCGACGGATTTATCTTCCAGACGCGGGATGATGAGGTCGAGTTCTTTTGCGCCGCCGGAATAGGAGATAAATAACATCACGTCGCGGCTTTCAATCATCCCCAGATCGCCATGCAGTGCTTCCGCCGGATGAACAAAAAAAGCGGGAGTACCGGTACTGGCAAGCGTCGCGGCGATTTTTTTACCAATATGACCTGACTTGCCAATGCCGGAAACGATCACTTTGCCTTCACAGTGAATAATGATATTGGCGGCGCGGACAAAATCATCGCCCAGACGCTCCGGCAGACGGCTGGCTTCCTGTAGCTCCAGCATTAAGGTCTGACGGCCCGCGTTTAGTAGTGCATCACTCATTGCTTTCTCCGGTTATGATTACTTCAATCCCTTTTGCTTCCAGCGCCTGACGAAATGCCGGATCGATACCCGCGTCCGTGATCAGTTTGTCGACGGTTTCCAGACTGCACACCACATTGGGGCTTTTACGACCAAATTTTGAGGAGTCCGCCATCAGAATCACCTCGCGTGCTGCATTGCACATTGCGTTACTGACGGTGTAAACCTCATTGAACGTGGTCACACCGACATTCAGGTCAATACCGTCAGTTCCCATGAAAAGTTTATCAAAGCTGAATTGCTCAAAGGCGTTTTCCGCCAGTTGACCGTGAAACGACGCCGATTTTTTACGGAAGGTGCCGCCGGGCATCAGGATAGTTTGTTCGTTGTCCAGTTCCGATAGCGCGTTAACAATATGGAGGCTGTTGGTCATCACCGTGATGTTGCTAAAACGCGAAAGCAACGGCACCATCTGTAACACGGTACTTCCGGCGTCCAGAATAATGGAATCGCCATCATGGATATATTTCACAGCGGCTGCGGCTATCAGCGCTTTTTTGTGGGTGTTGATAAGCGTTTTGTGATCAATAGGCGGATCGGACTCTTCTTTATTCAACACCACGCCGCCATAGGTGCGGATGACGGTTCCGGCATTTTCCAGAATGACCAGATCTTTACGGATAGTGGTGCCTGTCGTGTCAAAGTACTGGGCCAGTTCTTCAACCGAGCATTTTCCCTGTTTTTGCAGGTGCTCCAGAATCGCGGCCTGACGCTGACGAGGTTTCATAGGCGTGATTACCCTGACTTATGTATTTACCCGTCATACTTCACGCTGCATGTGCGTTGGCTTTCCTCGCTTACCCCGGTCACGTACTGATGTACGCTCCTGGGATTCACTGCGTCGCCGCCTTCCTGCAACTCGAATTATTTAGGGTATTGGTTGCAAAATGATAATTTCGCAAGCTATACGCATTCACAACGAAATTACCCATGTTTCAGTTTAAGCGCCAATGATAGTGCATTCTGCGCGAGCGAATCATGGGGAAAGATCACATCAGGCTGTAATTCATGCAAATGTTTTCCTTGCATTGCGGCAATTTTAACCGGTCTGGCGAATACCGTAAGGCCTTTCATCAATAAAGTGTCCGTCACCCGCTGCTGTTCGTCCAGCGCCACGGCAACCACCACCCGGGGCTTAAAACGCCCGCCGGAGCGCCCGACGCCGACCCGCCCCTGTTGGCTAAGTTTATCGAAAGCTCGATTAAAGCGGGAAATCTGCCAGCCGCCCAGCGCCAGTTGCGCACACCAGGCGATAACGGCGACGGTAATCAGAGTGGAAACCATAATGTGCTCCTGTTGGTTTGCCTGATGGCGGCGTAACCGTCTTATCCGGCCTACGGCGCCATCCGGCAATTCACGGTCAGAACATCACTTGACCGCCGGTTACGTTGATCGACTGCCCGGTGCAATAAGACGCTTTCGGGCTGGCATAAAATAGCAGCATGTTCAGCACATCCTGATAATCACACCCGCGTTTGAGCGGTACCTTATCAATGTAATACTGCTCCACCTCGTCGGGCTTAATGCCCAGTTTAGTGGCGTATTGCGGCAGCAGTGACTGGAACATCGGCGATTTCAACAGGTTGCCGAGCATCAACGAGTGTACGGTAATGCCGTATTCCGCCAGATCCAGCGCCAGAGACTGGGTTAACCCCACGCCGCCGAATTTCGCCGCGCTGTAGCCGGAGTTGTGTTTACTGCCCACTTTGCCGGATTTAGAGTTAATCTGAATAATGCGCCCCTGAATGCCGTCGCGGATCATCAGGCGGGAAAACTCACGGGCGCAGAGGAAATAGCCTACCAGATTCACCTGTAGCGAGCGGTCAAAATCGCCCAACTGGAAATCGCTGATAAACGCCGCTTTGGCGATACCCGCGCTGTAAACCAGCAGATCGACGCGCCCGAAAATCTCGTCTACGCCGCGGGACAGCGCCAGCACGCTCTGCTCGCTGGTGGCGTCGGCGCCAAAACCGTACGCCATACCTTCGCCAAAATCGGCGTTAATTTCCTGGGCGACATTCGCGGCTTTATCGCTTTGAATATCAACGACCGCCACGCGGTATCCTTCTTCTGCAAGCCCACGGCAAAGGAATGCCCCCAGGGTCTGGCCTCCGCCAATGACAACGGCAACTTGATTCATGTTTTTTCTCCTTAAGCGACAAACGTCAAAATACAGCCCGGCGCGATATCGTCCGGTACAGGCCCCGCAACGTGTACGGTGCCGGGAAATTCTGCTTCGCGCAGACCATCGAAGCGCAAAGTGATATGCCCCAGTTCACGCAGGTTTTGCTCGGCTACGCTGCCGACCGCCGTGACCGGATAGCAATGTTGGCCCAATTCACACCGCGCGCCAGGCTGCAGCGCGCCGGTCAGTTCGCCATGACAATGGATGAAGCAAAATTCTTCGATATCCGCCGGCGCGCCTTCCCGAAACGTAATCAGCATCTGTTCGCCGAGCGCCTCCTTCGCGCTCTGGCCGATACGGGTGATGGTGGTTTGATAAATCACGCTCATGTCTGAACCTCTTATTGATAGATAAAGCCGGAAACAAACCAGGCGATAAGTACCGTGGGCGCGCCAGTCAGGAAGCGTCCGACCAGCACAGAAGGTACGCCGACGCGAACGGTGTCTTGTTTCGCTTCCGCCAGTGACAGGCCGACCGGGATAAAGTCGCAGGCCGCCTGCGCGTTAATCGCGAACAGGGCGGGAAGCGCCAGATGCGGGGGGATATTGCCCAGGCCTATCTGAACGCCGATCAGGACGCCAATGACCTGAGCGATAACCGCGCCAGGGCCGAGAAAGGGCGACAGCAGCGGGAAAGAGCAGATCAATGCCAGCGTCACCAGCCCCAGTGGATGGCTGGCTAATGGCGCCAGGCCGTGGGCGATCCAGTCGCCAAGACCTGAGGCCATAATGATGCCGATCAGCGCCGAAACGAACGCCATAAACGGCAGGATTGTTTTCAGGACTGTATCAATGGTGTCGCGACCGGACTGGAACAGTACCGCCACGGCGGAGCCCATTCCCATACCGACTTTTGCCAGCAGCCCGTCGCTCTGCTCGGTGATTTTTTTGCTGGTGTCGTAGTCACGTCCTAATGTCGTTTTGGCAGGCTGGGGACTGGCAGGCGTTTCGCCGACAAGAGTAATGTTTTCTTCTTTTACGCCGGAGACATAAATATCCTCAACAATATACTGCGCCAGTGGGCCGGACTTACCCGTCGAGTGAATATTAATGGTTGGAATCCGGCGTTTCGGATAGATACCGCAGCGCAGCGTACCGCCGCAGTCGATAATGGCCGCGCCGATCTCCGCTTCCGGCGGTTCGCCTTCTTTAAAGCCGTCCACCGCTTGCCAGCCTGTTAGTTGCGCCAGTTTGTCGACGATCGCCGGGCGCGTACCGGCTGTGATATAGACGATCTTTTTGCCTGGCGTAACGTCCAGTTCAAGCGGGCCGCCCCAGCCGCCGGCGCCTTTCTCAATACGAACCCGTGTCATGATACCGCTCCTGTCAGATGAACTTTCTGCTCAAGTTGAATCCCCATTTTTTTCTCAAAAATAGCGGTGGTGAGATCGGTGACCCAACCGCGGAAGAAGTTCGTCACCAGACCTACCAGCAGATAGCTCACCGCGAGCGGGCCGAGAGGAAGCCCTAACGTGGTGAGTCCGCTGGCGATACCCAGATAAACAAACAGTTCGCCGGGATTGATATGCGGAAACAGACCGTTCATGGAGTGACAGCTATAGGAGGCCGCCGCGTAATAGCTCGGCTTGTACTTCTCCGGCATAAAGCGTCCCAGACTCAGGGTCATCGGATTACAAAAAACAAATGTCCCGATACACGGTAAAAGCAGGTAACGAGATAGCGGATTTCCGGCACAACGTTGGGCAAAACGCTCAATACGCTGCTGGCCGATAAAATTGATGAGCGCATTCATGATAACCAGCAGGCTTATCAGTAGCGGAAGAATACCTGTCACCATACCGGTAAACACCTCTCCGCCTTTCTGGAATAACCCGATGAACCACTCCGCACCATGTGTAATGGTTTCGATCATTGTTCTCTCCTGTAGGGTTTTTAGTTTTCTTGCTAATTTCCTGTTCATTGTAATCATGTTGAAAGATTAAAAAGTGTTATTGTGATCGCAAAATAAAAGAAAAATATTTTAAGTTGAAAGATTGCGGGAGTGGGGGAGCGGATACAAACTGAAAAGAGGAGAAAGGTGATTTATTCTCTTGTGCCGCTTCCTTGTGCGGCGGGGGATGCTTTACCATACTTCTCCCTGGCTGAATTTGTTTAATGGATGTCTCATGTTCAAGCGTCGTTATGTAGCGTTACTTCCACTTTGCGTATTGCTTGCTGCCTGTAGCAGCACGCCAAAATCTTCCGAGACTCAAGCGACGACGGGCACGTCTTCCGGCGGCTTCCTGCTTGAGCCGCAGCATAACGTCATGCAAATGGGCGGCGACTTCGCCAACAACCCTAATGCGCAGCAGTTCATTGATAAAATGGTCAGTAAACACGGTTTCGACCGTCAGCAGCTGCAGGAGATCCTCTCGCAGTCTAAAAGACTGGATTACGTCCTGCGTCTGATGGACAGACAAGCGCCGACCACTCAGCCGCCCGCCGGACCAAATGGCGCCTGGCTGCGCTACCGCAAACAATTTATTACGCCGGATAACGTGCAAAACGGCGTCGCGTTCTGGAATCAGTATGAAGACGCGCTGAACCGCGCCTGGCAGGTATACGGCGTACCGCCGGAAATCATTGTGGGCATCATCGGCGTGGAAACCCGCTGGGGACGTATCATGGGGAAAACGCGGATTCTGGACGCGCTGGCGACGCTGTCATTTAACTATCCGCGCCGGGCGGAATATTTCTCCGGCGAGCTGGAAACCTTCCTGCTCATGGCGCGCGATGAGCAAGACGATCCGCTCAATCTGAAAGGTTCCTTTGCGGGCGCGATGGGCTACGGCCAGTTTATGCCATCTTCCTATAAAGAATATGCGGTCGATTTCAATGGCGATGGGCACATTAACTTGTGGGATCCGGTAGATGCCATCGGCAGTGTGGCGAACTACTTCAAGGCGCATGGTTGGGTGAAAGGCGATACGGTTGCGGTGCCGGCGAATGGTCAGGCGCCGGGACTGGCGAATGGTTTCAAAACAAAATACAGCCTCTCTCAGCTTGCCGCCGCAGGCTTAACGCCGCAGCAATCGTTGGGCAATCATCAGGAAGCCAGCCTGCTGCGTCTGGATATCGGTACGGGCTACCAGTACTGGTACGGCCTGCCGAACTTCTACACCATTACCCGATATAACCACAGCACGCATTATGCGATGGCGGTTTGGCAACTGGGCCAGGCGGTAGCGCTGGCGCGGGTGCGCTAATTTACGCTTAGGGAGGGGAGCCCCCCCTCCGCTATTATTATGGCTTTTTGGGCTGATTCTCTGCCTGCAAGTGGGATATCTTCTTTGATAGTGCCAGACTATATCCCAGACATCCCAGGCCTAAGATAATTTGACCGCCATCATACGGTTCAAAATAGCCTGACGACAATATATTCAGTACTCCCATGACAAGTGAACAGACGCCGCCAATTGTGGCCCATAGCCGTAGTTGGGTGGTTTGTTTCAGTTTGTGCTGTGTGCTTTCCGTTTTTTTGAGTGACATCCTTGCTTTCTCTCCGTGCGTGTAAATTTAGCGACATGGTACTGCTATTTAGTCATGTGCTACCTCATTTCATTCTGCATAAATAACCTGCTGGCATTTTTTCGGAATCCGACTCGTAAAATCGACTGCTCGTCCCCATCTCTGGTGGGAAAGTGCTATCTTGTGCGGCAGGATTTCTAACTGACAGAGGTCATGATGACTGACAGTGAACTGATGCGGCTTAGCGAGCAGGTCGGGCTGGCGTTAAAAGCGCGCGGGGCGACCGTAACGACAGCAGAGTCCTGTACCGGCGGCTGGCTGGCGAAAGCCATTACCGACACCGCCGGAAGCTCCGCCTGGTTTGAACGCGGCTTTGTCACCTATAGTAATGAAGCCAAAGCGCAGATGATTGGCGTGCGTGAAGAGACTCTGGCGCAGCATGGCGCGGTCAGCGAACCCGTAGTGGTCGAAATGGCGATCGGGGCGCTGAAGGCCGCTCGCGCCGATTTTGCTGTCGCTATTAGCGGAATTGCCGGGCCGGATGGCGGCAGTGAAGAAAAGCCGGTTGGTACGGTGTGGTTTGCTTTCGCCAGCGTCAGCGGAGAAGGGATTACGCGTCGGGAATGCTTCAGCGGCGACCGTGAATCGGTGCGTCGACAGGCGACGACGTACGCGCTACAAACCCTGTGGCAACAATTTCTACAAAACACTTGATACTGTATGAGCATACAGTATAATTGCTTCAACAGTACGAATTCACTATCCGGTTCAATACCAAGTTGCATGACAGGAGTAATAATGGCTATCGACGAAAACAAACAGAAAGCGTTGGCGGCAGCACTGGGCCAAATTGAAAAGCAATTTGGTAAAGGCTCCATCATGCGTCTGGGTGAAGACCGTTCTATGGATGTGGAAACTATCTCCACCGGTTCGCTTTCACTGGACATCGCACTCGGTGCGGGCGGTCTGCCGATGGGGCGTATCGTCGAAATTTACGGGCCGGAATCTTCCGGTAAAACGACCCTGACGCTGCAGGTGATTGCCGCTGCGCAGCGTGAAGGTAAAACCTGTGCGTTTATCGATGCGGAACACGCGCTTGACCCCGTTTACGCACGCAAGCTGGGCGTCGATATCGATAACCTGCTCTGTTCTCAGCCGGATACCGGCGAGCAGGCGCTGGAAATCTGTGACGCGCTGGCGCGTTCAGGCGCGGTGGACGTCATTGTGGTCGACTCCGTAGCGGCGCTAACGCCGAAAGCGGAAATCGAAGGCGAAATCGGCGACTCTCACATGGGCCTCGCGGCGCGTATGATGAGCCAGGCGATGCGTAAGCTGGCGGGGAACCTGAAACAGTCCAACACGCTGTTGATTTTCATCAACCAGATCCGTATGAAGATTGGCGTGATGTTCGGTAACCCGGAAACCACCACCGGCGGTAACGCGCTGAAATTCTACGCCTCTGTTCGTCTTGATATCCGTCGTATTGGCGCGGTGAAAGAGGGCGATAATGTCGTGGGTAGCGAAACGCGTGTGAAAGTGGTGAAAAACAAAATCGCCGCGCCGTTTAAGCAGGCCGAGTTCCAGATCCTCTACGGTGAAGGCATCAACTTCTATGGCGAACTGGTTGACCTGGGCGTGAAAGAGAAGCTGATCGAGAAAGCGGGCGCATGGTACAGCTACAACGGCGAGAAGATTGGCCAGGGTAAAGCGAACGCGACTACCTGGCTGAAAGAGAACCCGGCGACAGCGAAAGAGATCGAGAAAAGGGTACGTGAATTACTGTTGAGTAATCAGAATACCACGCCTGATTTCGCCGTTGACGATAGCGAAGGCGTTGCAGAAACCAACGAAGATTTTTAATCATCAGGTGATGGTGGGTCGGACAAAACGAAGCCGCCATTCAGCAAAACGTTAAATTACCATCAAGGGCTGCATTTATGCGGCCCTTTTGGCATTTCTCCCTGTTAAGGTTTTTTATGAGTGAACCCACATCGCGCCGTCCCGCTTATGCTCGTCTCCTTGATCGTGCGGTACGTATTCTTGCTGTCCGCGATCACAGCGAGCAGGAATTACGGCGTAAACTCTCCGCGCCGGTGATGGGCAAAAATGGGCCGGAAGAGATTGATGCGACGGCAGACGATTATGAACGCGTGATCGCCTGGTGCCACGAACATCACTATCTTGATGACGAGCGCTTCGTGATGCGCTTTATCGCCAGTCGTAGCCGCAAAGGCTATGGCCCGGCGCGTATTCGCCAGGAGTTGAATCAGAAAGGCATTTCCCGTGAATCGACTGAAAAAGCGATGCGAGAATGTGAAATTGACTGGAGTGAAATGGCACGTGAACAGGCCGTTCGCAAATATGGCGAGCCGCTCCCTTCAAACTTTTCAGAAAAGGTTAAGGTACAGCGCTTTTTGCTCTATCGCGGGTATCTGATGGACGATATCCAGCAAATATGGCGAAATTTTGCAGATTGAGCGCATACGGGATTTTACTTCCCGGTAAAGAAAACTTATCTTATTCCCACTTTTTCCGTCTGGACGCGGGTTGCTTAACGGCGAACAGCGTCTGCGACGAATATTCCTTAAATACACAAAATCATTCAAGCCGCATCAAAGCGGCAAGTGAGCCTCGGGAACGCGTGACCGGGAAACTCGCAGCCAACGCAGAGGCGGCCTGAAGGATGAAGTGTAGCTTGATTTCAGGATAATTATGAGCAAGAGCACCGCTGAGATCCGTCAGGCGTTTCTCGACTTTTTCCATAGTAAAGGGCATCAGGTAGTTGCCAGCAGTTCCCTGGTGCCTAACAATGACCCCACTCTGTTGTTTACCAATGCCGGGATGAACCAGTTCAAGGATGTTTTCCTTGGGCTCGATAAACGTAATTATTCCCGTGCAACCACTTCCCAGCGTTGCGTACGCGCGGGGGGTAAACACAACGATCTGGAAAACGTCGGATACACTGCACGTCACCATACTTTCTTCGAAATGCTGGGCAACTTCAGCTTCGGCGATTACTTCAAACACGACGCCATTCAGTTCGCATGGGAATTACTGACCGGTGAAAACTGGTTTGCTCTGCCAAAAGAGCGTTTATGGGTCACCGTCTATGAAACCGACGACGAAGCCTATGAGATCTGGGAAAAAGAAGTCGGCATCCCGCGCGAGCGTATTATCCGTATTGGCGACAATAAAGGCGCGCCATACGCATCGGATAACTTCTGGCAGATGGGTGATACCGGTCCCTGCGGTCCGTGCACCGAAATCTTCTACGATCATGGCGACCACATCTGGGGCGGCCCTCCGGGAAGCCCGGAAGAAGACGGCGATCGCTATATTGAGATCTGGAACATCGTCTTTATGCAGTTCAACCGTCAGGCTGACGGGACTATGGAACCATTGCCGAAACCGTCTGTAGATACCGGTATGGGGCTGGAGCGTATTGCCGCGGTACTGCAACACGTTAACTCTAACTATGACATCGACCTGTTCCGCACGTTGATTGAAGCGGTAGCGAAAGTCACCGGCGCCACCGATCTGGGTAATAAATCGCTGCGCGTTATCGCCGACCACATCCGTTCCTGCGCATTCCTGGTTGCCGATGGCGTGCTGCCGTCGAATGAAAACCGTGGCTATGTGCTGCGTCGCATTATTCGTCGCGCGGTTCGTCACGGCAACATGCTGGGCGCGAAAGAGACCTTCTTCTACAAGCTGGTTGGGCCGCTGATTGAGGTAATGGGCTCCGCAGGCGAAGAGTTGAAACGTCAGCAGGCGCAGGTCGAGCAGGTTCTGAAAACGGAAGAAGAGCAGTTCGCCCGTACGCTGGAGCGCGGTCTGGCGCTGCTGGATGAAGAACTGGCGAAATTGCAGGGCGACACCCTGGACGGCGAAACCGCTTTCCGTCTGTATGATACTTATGGTTTCCCGGTCGATCTAACGGCGGACGTCTGCCGTGAGCGCAACATCAAAGTCGATGAAGCTGGTTTTGAAGCCGCTATGGAAGAGCAACGCCGTCGCGCGCGCGAAGCTAGCGGTTTTGGCGCGGACTACAACGCGATGATCCGCGTTGATAGCGCTTCTGAATTTAAAGGTTATGACCATCTGGAACTGAACGGCAAAGTGACCGCGCTGTTTGTCGATGGTAAAGCGGTTGAAGTGATTAACGCGGGACAGGAAGCGGTTGTCGTGCTGGATCAGACCCCATTCTATGCGGAATCAGGCGGTCAGGTTGGCGATAAAGGCGAGCTGAAAGGCGCTGGATTTACTTTCGCTGTGGACGACACGCAAAAATATGGTCAGGCGATTGGTCATATCGGCAAATTGTCTGCGGGCGCTCTGAAAGTGGGCGATGCGGTACAGGCTGACGTAGATGAAGCGCGCCGCGCACGTATCCGTCTGAACCACTCCGCCACGCACCTGATGCACGCGGCGTTGCGCCAGGTGCTTGGGACACACGTTGCGCAGAAAGGTTCGCTGGTTAGCGATAAAGTGCTGCGCTTCGACTTCTCGCACAATGAAGCGATGAAGCCGTCGGAGATTCGTCAGGTTGAAGATTTGGTGAATGCGCAAATCCGTCGCAACCTGCCGATTGAAACGAACATCATGGATCTCGACGCGGCGAAGGCGAAAGGCGCCATGGCGCTGTTTGGCGAGAAATACGACGAACGTGTACGCGTTCTGAGCATGGGCGATTTCTCTACCGAACTGTGCGGCGGTACTCACGCCAGTCGTACCGGTGATATCGGTCTATTCCGTATTATCTCTGAGTCCGGCACCGCAGCGGGCATTCGTCGTATTGAGGCGGTAACCGGTGAAGGCGCTATGGCCACCGTTCACGCGCAAAGCGATCGCTTAAACGATATTGCGCATCTGCTGAAGGGCGACAGCCAGAATCTGGGCGACAAAGTGCGCGCCGTGCTGGAACGTACACGTCAGCTGGAAAAAGAGTTGCAGCAGTTGAAGGACCAGGCCGCAGCGCAGGAGAGTGCAAATCTTTCCAGTAAAGCGGTCGATCTCAACGGCGTGAAGCTCCTGGTCAGCGAGCTTGCTGGTATTGAGCCGAAAATGCTGCGAACCATGGTTGATGATCTGAAAAATCAACTGGGGTCTACCGTTATCGTACTGGCAACGGTTGTTGAAGGTAAGGTTTCTCTGATTGCGGGCGTGTCGAAGGATGTGACCGACCGGGTTAAAGCAGGAGAATTGATTGGTATGGTCGCTCAGCAGGTGGGCGGTAAGGGTGGCGGTCGTCCGGACATGGCGCAAGCCGGTGGTACGGATGCGGCAGCTCTGCCTGCAGCGTTAGCCAGTGTACAAGGCTGGGTCAGCGCAAAATTGCAATAATTATAAGCGTTCGTTGGCGCCGCAGCCCATGCTGCGGCGTTTACGTCAACGCTATCGACAACGATAAAGTCAGGTTGAAGTTTTGTATATCGGCTAAACTTAGGTTTAACAGAATGTAATGCCATGACTGCTTACACCTAAGGTGTTTGTCATCGCTTACTTTTTGGCGTTATATGATGGATAATGCCGGGATACAGAGAGACCCGACTCTTTTAATCTTTCAAGGAGCAAAGAATGCTGATTCTGACTCGTCGAGTTGGTGAGACCCTCATGATTGGCGATGAGGTCACCGTGACAGTTTTAGGGGTGAAGGGCAACCAGGTGCGTATTGGCGTGAACGCCCCGAAAGAAGTTTCTGTCCATCGTGAAGAGATCTACCAGCGTATCCAGGCTGAAAAATCCCAGCAGTCCAGTTACTAAGGTTTTCGCGTCTCACTTTTCGGGTGAGACGCAGCCTCTCTTCTCGCTCGCCCGCGTTGTCCCTTCATGACTTTTTTCAACCTCACTGTTGATATGGTGCGCTTTTGGCGGCCAGCGTGTCATCAAATTATCTGTTGATAAAACACTCTTTTTGGCTTTTTTACAGACTAATTGAGCGTGAAGTGTGCAAACGATAAAAGCTCTGGAAAAATTGTTTGACTTATAAGTCCCAGAAAGTAATATGTGCGCCACGCAGCGACGATGAGCAGAACAAGTTCTTCGAAGCACTCGTAAGAGGCGTGTGGTGAGGTGGCCGAGAGGCTGAAGGCGCTCCCCTGCTAAGGGAGTATGCGGTCAAAAGCTGCATCCGGGGTTCGAATCCCCGCCTCACCGCCATTTGCATCCGTAGCTCAGCTGGATAGAGTACTCGGCTACGAACCGAGCGGTCGGAGGTTCGAATCCTCCCGGATGCACCATCTCTTACTTGATACGGCTTTCACCGCGGTATCAATATCGGCAGTAAAGCAAGTTTCCCGATGCATCCGTAGCTCAGCTGGATAGAGTACTCGGCTACGAACCGAGCGGTCGGAGGTTCGAATCCTCCCGGATGCACCATCTCTTACTTGATACGGCTTTCACCGCGGTATCAATATCGGCAGTAAAGCAAGTTTTCCGATGCATCCGTAGCTCAGCTGGATAGAGTACTCGGCTACGAACCGAGCGGTCGGAGGTTCGAATCCTCCCGGATGCACCATATTCTCCGTACTTTCAGTGATGAAGATACGGATAAGATAGCGGTAATCACCGCTGGCACCAGGAAGGATAACGTTGCGTCAGCAACGGCCAGAAGGGCGAGTAATCCTCCCGGATGCACCATCTTATTTAGTGTGGCAGTAAATGCGACATCAAATCTTGTAGTAAACATCATTTCCAATGCATCCGTAGCTCAGCTGGATAGAGTACTCGGCTACGAACCGAGCGGTCGGAGGTTCGAATCCTCCCGGATGCACCATATTCTCCGTACTTTCAGCGATAAAGATGCAGATAAGATAGCTATAATCACCGCTGGCACCAGGAAGGATAACGTTGCGTCAGCAACGGCCCATAAGGTGAATAATCCTCCCGGATACGTCACTGCCCCGCAATCGCTTTTCCCCTTATCCTGAATATACCTCTTCATCTCTATTAGCGACAAAATCAACCAATTGCGATAAAGTACTGTCTGGTTATTCGGTTTGCGAGAACACGATGTACGCACGTTATGCTGGTTTGATTTTTGATATGGACGGTACTCTCCTGGATACCGAACCCACGCATCGCAAAGCGTGGCGTGAGGTTTTGGGGCGCTATGGTCTTCGTTTTGATGAACAGGCAATGGTCGCGCTTAACGGTTCGCCAACCTGGCTTATCGCCCAGTCAATCATTGAGCTTAACCATGCCGATCTTGATCCCCTGTCACTGGCGCGTGAGAAAACCGACGCGGTAAAAAGCATCCTGCTGGACTGCGTAGAACCGCTGCCGCTGGTTGAGGTGGTTAAAGCGTGGCATGGGCGGCGTCCCATGTCGGTCGGTACCGGTAGCGAAAGCGCTATCGCGGAAGCCTTGTTAGCGCATCTGGGGCTGCGTCGTTATTTTGATGCGGTTGTGGCGGCAGATCACGTACAGCATCACAAACCTGCGCCTGACACCTTCCTACTGTGCGCCCAGCAGATGGGCGTCATGCCGACGCAGTGCGTGGTATTTGAAGATGCCGATTTTGGTTTACAGGCGGCGCGGGCGGCGGGAATGGATGCCGTGGATGTTCGACTATTGTGAGTGACGGACTGTCGCTCCTGTCTCTGTTTGCCAGTAGTTTTCTCAGCGCGACGCTGTTACCCGGTAATTCTGAGGTGGTTTTGGTTGCTATGCTGGTCTCCGGCGTCAGCCATCCCTGGGTCTTAGTCTTAACAGCAACAATGGGTAATAGCCTTGGAGGGGTAACTAACGTTATTCTTGGGCGTTTCTTTCCGCTGCGCAAAACGTCGCGCTGGCAGGAAAAAGCGACTGGCTGGCTAAAGCGTTATGGCGCAGCCACACTATTATTAAGCTGGATGCCGGTCATCGGTGATTTGTTGTGCCTGTTAGCGGGATGGATGCGCATCCCGTGGGGGCGGACGATCTTTTTTTTGTGTCTTGGTAAGGCGCTGCGCTATGTTGCGCTCGCAGCGGCGACGGTTCAGGGCATGATGTGGTGGTAATAATTGTAGGTTTGGCATGTATGGCCGCCATTACAGTTATGCTTATTAAAACGATTTGGACAGGCGGGAGGTCAATTTGATCCCGGACGTATCACAGGCTCTGGCCTGGCTGGAAAAACATCCTCAGGCGTTAAAGGGGATACAGCGCGGGTTAGAGCGCGAAACGCTGCGTGTCAATGCTGATGGCACGCTGGCGACAACAGGTCATCCTGAAGCGTTAGGTTCAGCGCTGACCCATAAATGGATTACCACAGATTTTGCGGAAGCCCTACTGGAGTTTATTACGCCAGTCGATGGCGATATCCAGCATATGCTCACTTTTATGCGCGATCTCCATCGGTATACGGCCAGGAAACTGGGCGATGAGCGGATGTGGCCATTAAGTATGCCCTGCTATATTGCGGAAGGGCAGGACATAGAGCTGGCGCAGTACGGCACATCCAATACCGGGCGTTTTAAGACGCTCTATCGCGAAGGGCTGAAAAATCGTTATGGCGCTTTGATGCAAACCATCTCCGGCGTACATTACAATTTTTCATTACCGATGGCGTTCTGGCAGGCGAAATGCGGCGTTACGGAAGGCGAAGCGGCAAAAGAAAAAATTTCTGCCGGCTATTTTCGTCTGATTCGCAACTATTACCGTTTTGGCTGGGTCATCCCCTATCTGTTTGGCGCGTCTCCGGCCATTTGTTCCTCTTTCCTGCAAGGAAAGCCAACCACATTACCGTTTGAAAAAACGGACTGCGGCATGTACTACCTGCCGTATGCGACGTCGCTGCGTTTGAGTGATTTGGGCTATACCAATAAGTCGCAAAGCAATCTCGGAATTACGTTTAACGATTTGCATGAATACGTTGCAGGTCTGAAGCGCGCGATTAAAACCCCTTCCGAGGAGTACGCGCGGATTGGTGTGGAAAAAGACGGTAAGCGGCTACAGATTAACAGCAACGTTCTGCAAATTGAAAATGAGCTGTACGCGCCCATTCGTCCCAAGCGCGTGACGCGCAGCGGCGAATCGCCTTCTGACGCGCTTCTGCGTGGTGGTATTGAGTATATTGAAGTTCGTTCTCTCGATATTAACCCGTTCTCACCGATCGGCGTAGACGAGCAACAGGTGCGCTTCCTCGATCTGTTTATGGTCTGGTGCGTATTGGCCGATGCGCCGGAAATGAGTAGCGATGAGCTGTTATGTACGCGTACTAACTGGAATCGCGTTATTCTGGAAGGGCGTAAGCCGGGCCTGACGTTAGGCATTGGCTGTGAAACTGCGCAGTTCCCGCTGCCCAAAGTCGGGAAAGATCTTTTCCGCGATCTGAAACGCGTGGCGCAAACGCTGGACAGTATCCACGGGGGAGAGGAGTATCAAAAGGTGTGTGACGAGTTGGTCGCCTGCTTTGATAATCCTGAACTGACATTCTCCGCCCGGATCCTACGGTCTATGATTGATGAAGGCATTGGCGGCACCGGGAAAGCGTTCGGTGAGGCTTACCGTAATCTGTTACGCGAAGAGCCGCTGGAGATTTTACAGGAAGAAGAGTTTATTGCTGAACGTGACGCTTCAGTACGTCGTCAGCAGGAGATTGAGGCGGCGGATACCGAGCCGTTTGCCGCGTGGCTTGCGAAACACGCCTGACCCAAAAGAAAAAGGCCACTCACGGAGTGGCCAAAATTTCATCGCTGAAAACAGGGATGATGATAACAAATGCGCGTCTTTCATATACTCAGACTCGCCCCGGAACAAAGAGTTCAGTTTATTTTTAAAAAATTATCGGAGGTGACTAAATGCCATTATTAGATAGCTTCGCAGTCGATCATACCCGGATGCAAGCGCCGGCGGTCCGGGTTGCAAAAACGATGAACACCCCGCATGGCGACGCAATCACCGTGTTTGATCTGCGTTTTTGCATTCCGAACAAAGAAGTGATGCCGGAAAAAGGGATTCATACGCTTGAGCATCTGTTTGCTGGCTTTATGCGCGACCACCTCAACGGTAACGGCGTTGAGATTATCGATATCTCGCCGATGGGCTGCCGCACCGGCTTTTACATGAGCCTGATTGGCACGCCGGACGAGCAGCGTGTTGCCGACGCCTGGAAAGCGGCGATGGCGGATGTGCTGAAAGTGCAGGATCAAAACCAGATCCCGGAGCTGAACGTTTACCAGTGCGGTACGTATCAGATGCACTCGCTCAGTGAAGCGCAGGACATTGCCCGTCATATTCTGGAGTGTGATGTGCGCGTGAACAGCAATAAAGAGCTGGCGCTGCCGAAAGAAAAACTGCAGGAACTGCATATTTAGTCTTATTGGTAAGCGTTTCCAGTATTTAAATTAACCCCGGTCTATGGCCGGGGTTTTTTATTGCTTAATATAATTTGCGTTTATTATATTTGCGGCGAGAATACATTTTAAATTAAGTAATGCCTGGCCTGTTAAATAATAAAATGTGATCTGGTAAACAGAAAAGGCGGATAACTCACGATGCCAGAGTGTATTGATCACATAAACTAAAAATCATAAATAATTAATAGAAAAACATAATGGAATGCGCCAGATATCCAGGTAATAACAAGACTCTACTAATAGCCGGTCGATGGGGTTTTTAGCAAATCTTATCTGGTATACATCAAACTTAAGGGATAAAAAATGAAGGCTAAATATTTGGCGCTGATGATCGGCGCTTGCTTTTCTCATAACCTTTGGGCAGCGAATAATATCACTATTGAGCAGCGTCTGGCTGAACTGGAGCAACGTGTTGTTAATGCTGAAAAACGGGCATCCGATGCCGAGGCGCAAATTCGCTCGCTGAAACAGCAGCAGGTCGCCGCTACGCCGACGGTGAATGTCCAGTCCGCCGAGCCCATTGCAGCAGATAAAACGCCGCCGAAGCTGACCTTATCTGGATTCAGCGATATTAAGTTCTATGGCGATGTCGAATTTAATATGGATGCGGCAAGCCGTTCCGGTAGCCTGACCTCGATGAGAACGTCAGCGAATAAAGATTGGGCATCAGGAACCAATGAACGCTGGGATATTAACGGACGCCTGTTGCTGGGCTTTGATGGCTACCAGCGGCTGGACAACGGTAATTTTGCCGGATTCTCTGTACAGCCTCTGGCGGACCTGACCGGAAAAATGAACCTTGATGATGCCGTTTTCTTCTTTGGTCGTGAGAATGACTGGAAAATTAAGGTTGGTCGTTTTGAAGCCTACGATATGTTCCCGCTGAATCAGGATACGTTTATTGAATATTCGGGGAATACAGCGAACGATCTTTACAGTGACGGTTACGGCTATATCTATATGATGAAAGAAGGACGGGGACGTAGCGACAGTGGGGGTAACTTCCTGCTGAGTAAAACCATCGACAACTGGTATTTCGAAGTTAACACATTGCTGGAAAATGGCAGTACGTTATATACCGAGAAGCAGTACCACGGAATGGATTTAACCAACGATAAAAACGTGGCTTACGTCCGTCCGGTTATCGCCTGGCAAAACGGGCGTTTTTCAACGGCGATAGCGATGGAAAGTAACGTTGTTAACAACGCCTATGGCTATTATGAGAATGGGAAGTGGATCGATCAGTCAGATCGTACGGGCTATGGTTTTACCATGACCTGGAATGGTCAAAAAACTGACCCGGAAGATGGCGCAGTGATTAACCTGAATACCGCCTATATGGATGCGACCGATGAGACAGATTTTACCGCTGGGGTGAATGCGCTGTGGCATCGATTTGAACTGGGTTATATCTATGCGCATAACAAAATCGAAGCCTTCAATGCTACTAATATCGATGCCGTTTGTGAGGACGATTGCTGGATCACCGATCCCGGCAATTATGACATTCACACTATTCATGCCTCATATTTATTCCCCAACGTGATGGATATGAAAAACTTTAACATCTACCTCGGTGCCTATGCTTCATGGGTAGAGGCCAATCCGAATAATGGCGATAACAGTGAAGATGCGCGTTACGGCGGGCGTCTGAGATTCAAATATTTCTTCTGATTGTTGGTCTACTAAAAAAGGGATCCGCAGATCCCTTTTATCAGATAGTTAGTGCGCGCCGCCACCGCCGCCGCCCGCACCGAAGGGCGGTTTGGCGAACCACACCAGGCCGAGCAGCACCAGGAAGATCCCCGCCGACATCCAGAAGATTTCGTTGGCGGAAATAATCAGCCCCTGATTCGTGATTTGCTGGGCTATCCAGCCTGACGCCTGTTGGTGCGTCATCCCTAAGCCTTCCAGTTTATCGTACATAGCCTGAGCGTTTGGATTATACGCCGTAATCGACTCCGTGAGCTGAGCATGGTGTAGCGACTCACGATCGGTCCACATAGTGGTGGTAATCGAGGTGCCGATGGAACCTGCCAGCGTTCGCGTGAAGTTCGACAGGCTTGATGCCGCTGCCAGCCGTTCTGGCGGTAACCCGGAGAGCGTAATGGTGGTCAGCGGCATAAAGAAGCAGGCGACGGCAAATCCCTGAATAAACTGCGGCCATGCGGAAGCGCCGAAATCCATACCCGGTTCGAACGTCCAGGCGCGCCAGTAAAAACAGACGGCGTACATAATGAAGCTGAACGTGACCAGCCTGCGCATATCCAGTTTATGCGCGAAGCGTCCGATAATCGGCGACAAAATTACCGGAATAATGCCGACTGGCGCCGACGCCAGACCTGCCCACGTTGCGGTATAGCCGTACACCTCTTGCAAAAGCTGCGGCAGTAGAACAATGGCGCCGAAATAGAGCATATAGGCAAGGCTGATGCACAAGCAGCCAATCGTGAAGTTACGCGATTTAAAAAGAGAAAGATCGACGATAGGGTGATCGTCGGTCAGTTCCCAGACGATCAGGAAACTGATGGCGATGACGGCGACCACGGTCAGGATGATAATTTCCTGCGAGGAGAACCAGTCCAGCTCTTTACCGCGATCGAGCATAATTTGCAGGCTGCCGATGCCAATCACCAGTAACGCCAGCCCGACGGCGTCAATACGTCGCCGTTCGGTATGCGTTTCACGTCCGCGCAGCGTGTGTAACGTCATCAGGACGACGGCGATGCCAATCGGCACGTTGATGAAGAAAATCCATCCCCAGTGGTAATTATCACTGATATAGCCCCCCAGAATCGGGCCGCAAATCGGCGCGACAATGACGGTCATTGACCAGAGCGCCAGCGCAATGGAGCGCTTTGCAGGCGGATAGTTATTCAGCAACAGGCTTTGCGAGAGCGGAATCAGCGGCCCGGCGACCACGCCCTGCACCACGCGGAAGAAGATCAGCATGTTCAGGCTGCTGGATACGCCACAGGCCCAGGAGGCCGCGGCAAAGGCGACCGTCGACCACATGAACAGTTTGACTTCGCCAAAACGTTTCGCCAGCCAGCCGGTTAAGGGAATCGAGATAGCGTTCGCCACCCCGAAAGAGGTGATAACCCATGTCCCCTGGCTTAGGGAAGAACCCAGGTTCCCGGCGATGGTCGGAATCGCCACGTTGGCAATGGTGGAGTCCAGCACCTGCATGAATGTCGCCAGCGACAGCGCGATCGTCATGATGACGAGCTGCGCGCCCTCCAGCGGTTTTTGCTGTTGCATCACACGCACCTCAGGATTAACCCGCGTTAGCCTGTACGATGTCGTCGATCAGTTTATTGACCGGCGCGAGATTAATTTCGCGTGCGTTACTTTCGGCAACCGGCGTCGTTCGTACCTGGCTGGCCAGTACCTGACCGTCGCGATTAGCGGTATCCACGGTGACCAGCGTCGATAAACCAATACGCAGCGGATGTTGTTCTAACTGGCGGGCGTCCAGTTCGACGCGTACCGGCAGACGTTGAACCACTTTAATCCAGTTACCCGTCGCATTTTGCGCGGGCAGCAGGGAGAAGGCGCTGCCTGTTCCCATATCCAGACCGACGACTTTACCGGTGTATTTTACGTCGTCGCCATAAATATCAGTAATCACCGTCACTGGCTGCCCAATGCGCATATTCGCTAATTGGGTCTCTTTAAAGTTAGCGTCCACCCACAGATCGGTTGCAGGCACCACGGCCATCAGCGGCGTGGTGGGGCTGATTTGCGCGCCAGGCTGGACGGCGCGGCGGGAGACATAACCAGTCATTGGGCTGACGATGCGGGTACGCTCCAGCGCCAGCCAGGCGTTACGCACTTCGGTCGCCGCTTGTTGAACCGCGGGCTGATCTTCCAGTTTACTGTTGAGTATCATTGCCTGGTTGGCATTGTACTGTTGAATGGCGACATCCAGCCGTGCCTGCGCGCTGGCGACGGCATCGCGGGCGTGTTGCAGCTCTTCCCGGCCAATAAGATTGGCATTACCCAGCGGCACACGACGGTTAAGGTCGCTTTGCGCTTGCGCCAGGGCGGTTTTTTGCACGTCGATATTCGCCTGCAACTGCTTGCTGTTAATCATCAACTGGTGCGTCTGGCGCACGCTGGAGGCCAGCGCCGTTTTGGCTCTTTCAAACGCTTGTTTGGCGTCAGTCTGATCGAGCGTGACCAGAACATCGCCCTCTTTTACAAAGTCGGTGTTATCAGCCCAGACTTTCGTCACGCTGCCTGACACCTGCGCCATGATTTGAACCTGGTTCCCTGCCACGTAAGCATCATCTGTCTCTTCAATATGACGCAATACTAAAAACCAATAAATTCCATATGCCACGGCAATAATAACAAAGAGCAAGGTAAGAAGTAGCAGCGCTGTTTTACGTTTGCCTTTCTTCTTAGCCGGTTGCTGCGGGGTTTGGATCTCCGCATTTGCGCTCATGTTGTTCTCCACGATCTTATTATTCACATCGGCTGAGCCGACCTGTTGTCAGAAAGGCCAGCAGTAATGCGTGCCGGCCTGTCCGCTTTCCTGTTATTAATCTGGATTTTTGAGCGGGTCGGCGCTTTAGCGCAGCGCCTCAAGAACAGTGCCTTCCTGCTCCATTTGATCAAGACGCGTCAGGAGTTTACGAGTGATGTGCTCAAGTTGATCTTTTTCGGCAGTGCTAAGTGATGACCAGAGTTGATGCAGACAATGATGCTGAGGCGGAAGCACTTCTTGCAAAAATGCCTGACCTTTCTCCGTTAATTGCAGATGCAGGCAACGGCGGTCGTTATCGCTCTCACGACGCTCAATCCAGCCGCGTTTTTCCAGCTCATCTGCAATGCGTGTCGCATTGGTGCGAGATGAACCCAGCGCGCAGCTTAATTCAGACGGCTGAATACTGTGGTTTTCCTGAGACTCCAGCGTAATCAACGCCATAAACAACGTCTCGTTAATCCCTTGAGCCTTCAGCATCTTATTGCGGTTTTCCAGGAGCTTGCCTTGCATGTGCATACAAAGACGAGTCAAAAGAATTTCCTGATAAGGAAAGTCTTCGTGACGGCTGGCGCGAAATTTTAGCATTTGTTCAATGGGCGTAAACGAACTATCCATTTGGGCATGACCTCATTAATTTCAGCCGATATAGTAACGACAGTGACAAATAAAGTAAATGTATTATTAATACAAAATCATTCTTTCAGGCTATAAAGCAACCAATGATACGCAGACTGAGACGCCAGCGGGAACATTGGGCCCGGTAAAGCGCCGCCTGCGGCAAATCCAGGAATGACGAGAAAAGCGTGAGTGCCTGCATGAAAAAATCAGGAGAGAACGATAAGCGGGAGGGGCGAAAGCCGGGTAAACGGCCTTACAACCCGATGCAAAAGCCACCGGAATATCACGGATAGCTATCGGTGAACGACCTTCGAATCCTTGAACGGGCGCTATTGGCCTGGGAGCAGATGGGGATGCAGGGCTTTCCATAGAATTATATTATTCTTCACCGGTATAAAAATAACCATGATAAATGAATAGCATAACCTTAACAGACTGGGGAGCTCCTTAACACCCTAAGGAGCTTAAACAAAGGTAAACGCTCACTATCCGCTTAATTTACGGCTTCCTGTCGGTGAAAACCTCGCCACCAGACCAGTAAATTAAGTAAGGCTACCGTGACACCCGCCAGACAAACGCCGGCCCAGCCGGCATGTTGCCAGGCGGAGGCGGAAATCAGCGACCCCGCGGCGCCACCGATAAAGTAGCTGGTCATATAGCCGGCGGTGAGCCGGTTACGCGCATCCGGATGCAAACGATAGATGACCGTCTGATTGGTGATATGTACCCCCTGAACGGTGAGGTCCAGTACCAGAATGCCAATAATCAGCGCCAGTACCGAGGTGTGCCCAAGCCAGATAGCCAGCCAGGAGAGTAACAGCAGCAGTAAGCCGAACGTGGTGGTGAGGTGAGATTTACCTTTATCGGCAAATCCGCCAGCCGGACGCGCGCCTAAAGCGCCGGCGGCCCCCGCCAGGCCAAACAGGCCAATCATCCCCTCGGAATAGCTAAACGGCGGCGCGGCGAGCAAAAAGGCCATTGACGTCCAGAGGATGCTGAAATTAGCAAAGGTCAGACAGCCCAGCAGCGCGCGGGTACGCAGCAGCTTATCGTGAATAAACAGGCTGAATACAGAACCCAACAGCTGCGGGTAGTTAAGATGGGTGTCGGATTTGAGCTTTGGCAGTCCGCGCCACAACGCGACGGCCATCAGCGCCATCAGCGCCGACGCTACCCAAAATACGGTGCGCCAACCGCCGAGGTTTGCCAGCAGTCCGGCGACCGTTCGCGCCAGCAGGATCCCCAGCAACAGGCCGCTCATAATGGTGCCGACCACTTTACCGCGGGTGGCGGGCGTCGCAAGCGTGGCGGCCAGCGGAACCAGAATCTGCGCCACCACGGAGAACAGTCCGGTTAAGGCCGTTCCGAGTATCATCATGCTAAGCGACTGACTGCTGGCGGTGATCAGCATTCCGCCAGCCGCCAGCAACGTCATGGAGACAATCAGCGTTCGGCGTTCAAACATGTCGCCGAGCGGCACCAGAAACAACAGGCCAGCGGCATAGCCCAACTGCGCGGCGGTAACGATAAACCCTGCGGAGCTGGCGGAAAGCGAAAAGTGATGCGCGATGGTATCAAGCAGCGGCTGGGCATAGTAGTTGCTGGCGACCGCCAGACCTGTGGCCACAGACATTAAAACGATCAGCGCCGGGCTAAGCTCATGAGTGGGTTTCGTCATTATGGTAATCGTGATTCAGATAATTATTTCCTGGGAAAACAATCATAGCGGATGTTGATGAATAAAGGGGAACAGTGACGTGATGAATCGTGCGCTTTGAGGAGAGATTGCGTTGGCCGGATAGCAGCGCATGAACTGCGCCTTATCCGGCATAAAAAACGATCTTATTTCTGCGCGGCCAGCGCTTCTTTCACCCAGCCGTCAAACTGCTGCTGGTGGGCGTTGATCCAGCCGTCCACGTGGCCCTGAACATCGGCTTCAGACGATTTACCGGCATGCATCATGGCGTTCTGCGCGTTGATATCCGCCAGCGGCAGCTTCATGATGGCGAACAGTTTCGCCGCCGCCGGGTTTTTCTCCGCCCATGCCTTATTGGCGACAATATGCATGGTATTAACCGGGAACCCATAGTTCGCGCCGTTCGGCAGTTTAGTATCAATATTTTTCTGTTCGCCCGGCAGAGAGGAGAACGGCACCTGTAGCCAGACGACATCTTTACCCGGCTTCATTACGTCGCTCACCCAGTACGGGGTCCAGGTGTAATACAGCACCGGCTTGCCTTCTTTAAAACGGGTAATGGTATCAGCCATCATCGCCGCATAGTTACCGTGGCTGACCTCAACGGTTTTTTGCAGATCAAACGCTTTATTCTGGTGATTGATCACGGCTTCGCAGCCCCAGCCCGGCGAGCAGCCCATCATGTCCGCTTTTCCGTCGCCATTGGTATCGAAGATTTTGGCGATTTTCGGATCTTTTAGCTGAGCGATATTGGTGATGTTGTACTGCTCGGCGGTTTTTTTATCGATCAGATAGCCCTGCGCAGCGCCGGAGACGAAGACGCCCTCGCGGTAAAACTTTTTGTCTCCGCCTGCTGCGGCATACATATCATCATGCAGCGGCTGCCAGTTCACGGCGGTAAACGTCGCATCGCCAGAGGCGATGGAGGTATAGCCTACGTTGTAATCGACTTCACTCGGCTTATTTACGGTATAACCCAACTTTTCCAGCGCCCGGCTGACCAGTAACGTCTGGAAGGACTCTTCAGAAATAGTGCTTTGGATAGGTTGAACGGTAATGCCTTTGCCAGGCAGGTCGGCAGCGAAAGCGCTGGCGGTGACAAGGGTGGCAAACGCTGAGGCAAATATCACAGTATGTCGCATCGTTGTTCCTTTAATTATGGTAGGGAGTTGTAAGCCCGGTAAGCGTAGCGTCACCGGGCGTCAGGAGAGTTACTTAACGAAAGGGCGGGTGATTAGCCCAACAGGACCGGTGGTATACCAGCGACGGTTACCACGGCTACGCGAGTCGCGCCCGACGGCCTGCGTCAGACGGTCCAGAATGATGGCGAGAATCACAATGCCGACGCCGCCGACGGTTGCCAGCCCCATATCAAGACGACCAATGCCGCGTAGTACCATCTGGCCAAGCCCACCGACCGCAATCATCGAGGCGATGACGACCATTGAGAGAGCCAGCATCAGCGTCTGATTAACGCCTGCCATAATGGTGGGCATCGCCAGCGGTAGCTGCACTTTGAACAACATTTGGCGCGGGCTGGCGCCGAACGAGCGCGACGCTTCAATTAAGTCGGCAGGCACCTGGTTAATGCCCAGGATCGTCAGGCGTATAATCGGCGGTAGAGCAAAAATAATCGTCACCACCACGCCCGGCACGTTACCGATGCCGAATAACATGACAATCGGCACCAGATAGACAAACGCGGGCGTGGTCTGCATCGCATCCAGCAGCGGACGAACTATTTTGGCCGCACGCGGGCTGCGCGCCAGCCAGATTCCCATCGGTAATCCGATCACGACGCAGAACAACAGGGCGGTCAACACCAGCGCCAGGGTAATCATCGCCTGCGACCAGGCACCGATCGCGCCGATCGCGATCAGCGATATCAGCGTTGCGATCCCCATGCCCACGCCGGAAACCTGCCAGGCAATCAGCGCAAAGAGAATAATCGCCACAGGGGCGGGCATTCCCAGCAGCAGTTGCTGAAAGCCGTTAAGGATGTAATCCACCGGCACACGAATCCCCTGAAAAAGGGGACGGAAATGGGTGACGACCCAGTCGATTCCCTCTGTGACCCAGCTATCCAGCGGGATTAGCGTCTTATGGAACGGGTCCAGAAGAGAAAAGTGTTCAGGGGCTGGCGCGGGCGCGCTGTTCAACCAGTCGGTACTGCCGCCGTCCGTGGCTACGCCTGCCGGTGTTCCCCAGGCATCAGCCGTTTGCGTCGTAGTATCGGCCACCTGTGCGGTATCCCACGGATTCGTTTGATCAGCCATTGTTACCCCCCTCGCGATCTAAAGCCTGTAGCAACATACGTTTTGAAATAATGCCAACATACTGGTGTTCTTCATCGACAACCGGCACCGCGCAGGGCGCCTGACCGACGTGAGAGAGCAACTCGCTGAGTGGGGTTTGCGCATCAACGACTAAAGGGTCGTCGATAAGCGCCGCTTCAATCCCTTGCGCCTGGCTTAATGCCGCTTTTAATGAGTCGATGGACACGACGCCCACGAATTTATTGCCACGCTCAATGACGTAACCATATTCACGGTCTTCGTCCTGTAATAATTTCAGTGCCGAACGGGGACCAAAACCTGGCGTTTTACGAATTAATCCGACCGGACTGCGACGGGCAATATCTTTGGCGCTAAAGACCTGACTAATATCCACGCCACGGAAGAACGTGCGGACATAATCATTTGCCGGATTATTCAGGATCTCATCCGGCGTACCAACCTGTACGACCTCGCCATTTTGCATAATGGCAATCCTGTCGCCAATACGCATAGCCTCATCAAGATCGTGGGAAATAAAGACAATGGTGCGCTGATGTTTCGCCTGTAATTTCACCAGCTCATCCTGCATCTCGGTACGAATTAATGGATCGAGGGCGGAAAACGCTTCATCCATTAATAAGATATCAGGGTTGATTGCCAGCGCGCGGGCAAGCCCAACACGCTGACGCATCCCACCGGAAAGTTCATCCGGATAGGCGTGAGCGTAATTTTCAAGCCCCACCTGACGCAAGGCGTCCAGCGCTTTTTCGCGACGCTCTTGCGCCGCGATGCCCGCTAATTCCATACCGAATGCCGTATTATCCAGCACGGTCATATGCGGCATGAGCGCAAATGACTGGAAGACCATCGCAATCTTTTTCCTGCGCACCTCGCGAAGCTCAGCGTCTGATATTTTGGCAATATCAACGCCGTCGATCAGTACCTGTCCGCGGGTGGGTTCAATCAGGCGATTGAGAAGGCGTACCATTGTGGATTTACCCGAACCGGATAATCCCATGATGACAAATATCTCGCCTTCTTCAATGGCCAGACTGGCGTCTTTAACGCCAAGCGATAGCCCCGTTTTTTCCAGTATTTGCTCTTTCGATAGTCCCTTTTCAATATATTTGAAGGCACGCTGTGGATGCTCTCCAAATATTTTATACAGATTCTTCACTTCTAATTTAATTGCCATGCAATAGAATGATTCCTGTTATTTACTTATGTCGATATGTTACCTGATAGAAATAGTTACCTTTTTCTACCCTAACATACTCAGAATCTGAGACAACCCTGAATTTGCTTCTGGCATGAATATTGCGAGGTGCTATCGGCTGTGATTTCCCATGATATAAGGGCTGAACGCGAATGGGGAGGGAGAGATATTTTTTGAGACAACCAGCAAAAATCCACCTGAATTGGAGGAATCCAGGTGAATAATGTCACTCGTATTGAGTGTAGGACATGTTGTAATATTTGCGCGATTTAACCCGGTATTGCTTGAAATAAAGGCATGGAAAATGTAACGTTATTTCCCATGCCCGCAAGGTTAAAAATTCCAGTCTTCGTCTTCGGTTTCGACTGTTTTCCCCATCACATAAGATGAACCTGAGCCGGAAAAGAAATCATGGTTTTCGTCGGCATTCGGCGAGAGCGCGGCAAGGATTGCGGGATTCACGTCTGCCATCTCCGGCGGAAATAACGCCTCATAACCCAGGTTCATTAAGGCTTTATTGGCGTTGTAGCACAAGAAGGCTTTGACGTCGTTAACCCAGCCGGTTTCCGCATATAACGCTTCTGTGTAGCGGATTTCGTTGTCGTACAGTTCCATCAATAAATCCAGCGCGAAAAGCTTTAACTCTTCACGCTCGATTGCCGATAGTTTTTGTAGCGCTATCTGATACTTATAGCCAATATAATAACCGTGAACCGCTTCATCGCGAATGATTAAACGAATCAGGTCGGCAGTGTTCGTGAGCTTACCGCGGCTGGAGAAATACATTGGCAGCCAGAAGCCGGAATAGAACAGAAAAGACTCTAAAAAGACGCTGGCAATTTTTTTCTTTAGCGGTTCATCGCTGACGTAATGAGCCAAAATAATCTGCGCCTTACGCTGAAGCGGCGGGTTTTCTTCGCTCCAGGCGTAGGCGGCATCAACCTCTTTCGTCTGGCACAGCGTGGAAAAAATAGAACTGTAAGAGCGGGCGTGTACCGCTTCCATAAAGCTGATGTTCGACAGCACTGCCTCTTCATGCGGCGTGATGGCATCTGCCATTAACGACGGCGCGCCAGCGATGTTCTGGATAGTGTCGAGCAGCGTAAGACCCGTAAACACGCGAATAGTGAGCTGCTGTTCGGCGGCGCTCAGCGTCTGCCAGGCCGGAATATCATTCGATAACGGCACTTTTTCCGGCAGCCAGAAGTTACTGGTCAGCCGGTTCCACACCTCCAGATCTTTGTCGTCCTGGATCTTGTTCCAGTTGATGGCGCTAATACGAGATAATTTCATATGGCTTTCCTTATAGCGCGCAGGATACGCAGCCTTCAATTTCAGTACCTTCCAGCGCCAACTGGCGAAGCCGGATGTAATACAGTGACTTAATACCTTTTCGCCAGGCATAGATCTGCGCCTTGTTGATATCGCGGGTCGTGGCGGTATCGGGGAAAAACAAGGTGAGCGACAGCCCTTGATCGACGTGGCGCGTGGCCTCGGCATAGGTATCAATAATTTTTTCCGGACCGATATCGTAAGCATCCTGATACATGTCCAGATTTTCATTGGTCATAAACGGCGCGGGGTAATACACACGCCCGGTTTTGCCCTCTTTGCGAATCTCAATTTTGGCCACAATCGGATGAATGCTGGAGGTCGCATGATTAATGTAAGAAATCGAACCGGTCGGCGGCACCGCCTGCAAATTTTGGTTATAGATGCCATAGCGCATCACATCGTCGCGCAGCTTTAGCCACATTTCTCGTGTGGGCAACGTAATGCCGCTACGGGCAAATAGCGTCCTGACTTTCGCCGTTTTCGGTTGCCAGTCGTCCTGTAAATACTGCGTAAAATAGTCGCCGCTGGCATAGCGCGACTGCGCAAATCCGGCGAAGGTTTTGCCGCGTTCGCGGGCCAGCCGCATTGAAGTGTGCACGGCATGCCAGGTAATGGTGTAAAAATAGAAATTGGTGAAATCCAACGCCTCCGGCGAACCGTAGGCAATGCCTTCTCTCGCCAGATAGCCATGCAGATTCATCTGGCCCAGACCGATGGCATGAGAGGCGGCATTACCGGCGGCTATTGAGGGTACGCTGCGTATATGGCTCATGTCCGACACCGCCGTCAGGCCGCGAATAGCGGTTTCTACGGTACGACCAATGTCCGGTGAATCCATGACGTGAGCGATATTCAGCGAGCCGAGATTGCAGGAAATGTCATGCCCGATGTGGGTATAGTCAAGGTTATCGTCGTAACGGGAGGCGCTATTGACCTGTAAAATTTCTGAGCACAGGTTGCTCATATTAATGCGACCAGCAATGGGATTCGCGCGGTTTACCGTATCTTCAAACATGATGTAGGGATACCCGGATTCGAACTGAATCTCCGCCAGTGTTTGAAAAAAGTCACGGGCGTTAATATAGGTTTTACGCACGTGCGGATCGGCAATTAATTCATCGTACCGTTCGCTAATGGCGATATCGCCAAACGGTTTGCCGTAGCGTCGTTGTACGTCATAGGGCGAAAAGAGCGCCATTTTCGCGTTTTCTTTCGCCAGCCGGAAGGTGATATCCGGGATCACCACGCCGAGAGAGAGCGTTTTGATCCGGATTTTTTCGTCGGCATTTTCCCGTTTGGTATCCAGAAAACGCAGAATATCCGGATGGTGCGCATGGAGATAAACCGCGCCGGCCCCCTGGCGCGCGCCAAGCTGGTTGGCATACGAAAACGCGTCTTCCAGCATTTTCATCACCGGGATCACGCCGGAAGACTGATTCTCAATGCGTTTGATCGGCGCGCCCGCCTCGCGCAGATTGGAGAGTAAAAACGCGACGCCGCCGCCGCGTTTGGAGAGTTGTAGCGCCGAATTCACCGCCCGCCCGATCGACTCCATATTGTCTTCGATACGGAGCAGGAAGCAGGAGACCAGTTCCCCACGCTGCTGTTTGCCGCAATTTAAAAAAGTCGGGGTAGCGGGCTGAAAGCGACCAGAAAGCATTTCATCGGTCAGTTGGGTGGCCAGCGTTTCGTCACCCTGCGCCAGCGTCAACGCCACCATTGTCACCCGATCTTCAAAGTGTTCCAGATAACGTTTGCCGTCGAAGGTTTTCAGCGTGTAACTGGTATAGAACTTCCAGGCGCCAAGAAACGTCTGGAAGCGAAAGCCGCTGGCATGGGCGTGCTCGAACAGGCGAAGGACGAAGGCGCGGTCGTAACGCGCGAGGACGGCGTCATCGTAATACCCTTCCCGAACCAGCGTCTCCAGACGTTCATGCTGGCTGGCAAACGTCACGGAATGCGGGCGGACGTGGGCGGCAAAGAAGGCGTCGATCGCCTGCTGGTCCTTGTCGAACTGAATATGGCCTGCTTTATCATAAAGATTCAGCATCGCGTTCAGGGCGTGGTAATCCATGGTTTCCTGCATTACGCGCTCCGGGGTAGTTGTTGCCAAAATTCATTTACTCCTTTTCGGACGTTATCGATGTCGCGTTGTGTGCCCATGAGCTCAAAGCGGTACAGCCAGGGTACGCCGCATTTTTGTGCTATCACATCGCCAGCGCATCCCCAGGCATCGCCGAAATTGCGGTTACCGGAGGCAATGACGCCGCGAATGCGCGCCCGGTTGTGTTCATCATTTAAAAAGCGGATCACCTGTCGCGGCACCGCACCGGCCATCCCGCCGCCGCCGTATGACGGCACAACCAGAATGTACGGTTCGTCTACCTGAATTCGCTCCCGTTCATTGAGCGGAATACGCGTGGCAGGCAGCCCCAGACGCTGCATAAAACGGTGCGTATTTTCAGAGCTGCTGGAGAAGTAGACGAGCGCGCTCATGCGTTTGCCGCGTGGGGTGTCGGGTGCAGACGGTTAATCATGTCCGGGCGGAAGCCAGACCAGCTCAAATCGCCCGCCATCACCACCGGTAATTGACGAAATCCTTGCGCCCGGAGCGTATCCGCTGCATCCGGCACCAGATCGACGTTCACCATCTCAAATTCAAATCCACGGCTTTCCATCGCCCGCTTTGTGGCGTGGCACTGAACACAGTTATTGCGAGTGTAAATAGTAATGCTCATGATTCGTATTTCCATTTAAAATGAGAAAACGGCGCGATGAAACGCGTCGGATTGTCGGGTGTTGATACAGGAAATACTAGATGTAGTTGAATTAAGATTCAACCATACAAGATATGGGAATTTTCGATTGATTTTAACGCCGCTGATGAACGCAGCGGGGTAGGGGCGGCATGGCTAATTTTTGCCGGATGGCGGCGTGAACGCCCGCTCCGGCCTGCAGGTTGACGCATAACAGAGTTGGCTGACATCAGCGCCATCCGGCAACAATGCGTCACATTCGCATACCGATCGCCAGACGGTTAAAGCAGTTCATTAAACCGATGGCGAAGGTCAGATCGCTGATTTCACGCGCGCTGAAATGATCGAGCAGCGGCAGGTAAACATTATCTTCGGCGTGGGTTTCAGCAATGTGCGTCACCGATTCCGCCCAGGCTAACGCCGCGCACTCTTGCTCGCTGAAATGGTGGCTTACCCGCCATCCTGCCAGCGCATCTAATTTAGCTTGATTTACGCCAGCCTTACGCAGCGCTTTACTGTGCATCTCCAGGCAAAATGCACAGCCATTTATTTGCGAAACACGCAGGTAAATCAGCTCCATCAGAGTGAGGTCAAGCGTGCTCTTTTCCAGCGCGTTTTTCGCCTGCACCAGAGCGCTATAAACCTCCGGGCTCAGTTCATAATAGGGTTGGCGTAACGTTGTCATCATGTTTCTCCTCGTGTTGATGACGAGCACTGTAGCACTATAATGGTCTGTAAAAGAGGGCCATATTTTTACAGAAAAAGCAGACCATATGCCGCGCTATCAGCACATCGCTCGTCAGTTAAAAACGGCCATTGAGCAAGGAGAACTCGCGCCCGGAACGCGTTTGCCTTCCAGTCGGACGTGGGCGCAGGAACTTGGCGTTTCTCGCGCCACGGTGGAAAATGCCTATGGCGAGCTGGTGGCGCAGGGCTGGCTGGAGCGACGTGGCCAGGCAGGCACGTTTGTGAGCAACGCTCTACGGTTTGAGACGGCGCCGCCGATACCTGCTGTTTTTGCCGGAGAAAGTCCGGAACCGAAACCCTTTCAGATGGGGTTACCGGCGCTGGATCTCTTTCCACGCGAGAAGTGGGCGCGAGTGATGGGACGTCGGTTGCGCACGCAGACGCGCTTCGATCTGGCATTAGGCGACGTCTGCGGCGAGGTGATTTTGCGCCAAGCGATAGTCGATTACCTGCGGGTTTCGCGTAGCATTGAATGCCTGCCGGAACAGGTATTTATTACCTCCGGATATGCGGATTCTATGCGGCTAATCCTGCGTACATTGTCTGTGCCGGGAGACAGCATGTGGGTGGAAGATCCCGGCTTTCCGTTAATTCGCCCGGTGATAACGCAGGAGGGGATTACGCTGGCGCCGATTCCGGTCGATGCCGATGGGCTGAATGTCGCGGCGGGGATGCGGGATTGCCCGCAGGGACGCTTTGCATTGGTGACGCCCGCCCATCAAAGTCCGTTGGGGGTGGCGCTGTCGTTAACTCGCCGACGGCAACTTCTGGCATGGGCGGCGAATGTGCAGGCCTGGATTATTGAAGATGACTACGACAGCGAATTTCGTTATCACGGTAAACCGCTTCCGCCGCTCAAGAGTCTGGATGCCCCGCAGCGAGTGATTTACGCCGGAACGTTCAGTAAGTCGCTCTTTCCGGCATTACGTACCGCCTGGCTGGTGGTGCCGATAAAGCAGATTGAGCATTTCCGCCAGCAGGCGTCGCTGATGCCCTGTAGCGTACCGTTGTTATGGCAGCACACGCTGGCTGATTTTATCCGTGATGGCCATTTCTGGCGGCATCTGAAAAAGATGCGTCAACATTATGCTCAGCGACGGTTATGGATTGAAGAGGCGCTGGCAGAACAGGGATTTGTCGTGACATTACAGAAAGGCGGTATTCAATTGGTTATTGAGGTTGAAGACGATGATAAAGCGCAGGTAGCAAAAGCGAATCAGGCCGGACTGGCGGTACAGGCGCTAAGCCGTTGGCGAGTGGTTTCGTCAGGAAAGGGGGGCATTTTACTGTCGTTTACCAATATTACTTCCGCTGGCATGGCGAAACAGGTCGCATGGCAGCTTCGACAGGCGATACAGTAACCGTTTCGCCGAATGGCGCGACCTGGGCCTGCGGCAATGATGCAGGCCCAATAAAGTATGTCGCCATCCGGCAGCGCACGTCGTTAGCGACGCAGGCTAAGCAGCGCCCCGATAAAAATCCCTACCGCTGCGGCGGTTCCTACGCTGCACCAGGGTTTTTCACGCACAAACGTATCCGCGCACCCCATCGCATCACAGGCGGCTTGTTTTACGCGAGTACGACCCTGCATCCGCGCCCGGGTCTCTTTCAGCAACGCCTGTGCTTTACGTCGCGCAGCCTCGGCTTCGTCTTTCGCATCGCTTCCCCAGGATTTAAGGACATCTTCCAGACTGTCGGCTAATCGATTGACATCATTCTGAATATCCTGAACACCATCATCGACGTCGTTTCGGTTCGGTTTGTTAAGCATATGATCCTCCATTGATTTCGATGTAGCTTTCAGTGTAGTTCATATTTTTACCTGCTGAGGCTTGTTACGGCGATATCATGCGTTTCTGGACTTTTCTGAAAGCGTTGATAACGCGCTATCGGGTAAGGTAAGCCCGCAGTAAAAGAGAATGAGGATAAAATATGTATTTACGACCTGACGAGGTGGCGCGGGTACTGGAAAAGGCAGGGTTTACCGTCGATGTGGTGACGAATAAGACGTATGGTTATCGACGCGGCGAGAATTATGTTTATGTTAACCGCGAGGCGCGTATGGGGCGTACCGCGCTGATCATTCACCCCAGATTAAAAGACCGTAGCTCATCACTGGCTGACCCGGCTTCGGATATTAAAACCTGCGATCATTACCAAAATTTTCCGCTCTATTTAGGCGGCGAGACCCACGAACATTACGGTATTCCCCACGGCTTTAGCTCCCGAATAGCGTTAGAACGTTATCTGAACGGGCTTTTTGGCGACGAAAAAAGCGACTAAAAGCGCGACTGGCAATGCCAGTCGCGACGCTAACTTACGCCTTAGCCTGATGATAGCTGCTCACTTTAAACAGGCGGCGACAATAATCCAGGAAGTAGCCATAAACCGCGCCCATTAACATTGAAACAACAATGTTTGAACTCACGGCGGCCACTATCTGATGCCAGCCGGCACCGACGGTCAGCAAGATGATAATATAAACGGGTGACTGAAAGGTGACATAAGCCAATACATCCGCCAGGTTTTTGACCCATCCCGCCGGGCTTGCCTTACGCGCGACGCGCATAATCAGATCGCGGTAAACGCCGTATGGCCATGCAATCAAAATGTTGACAGGTATCGCCACCAGCCTGGAAGAAAGCGACTGCTCAAAGCTCATTCCGGAGAGGAATATCTCGATCAACATGTTCACAACAGAACAGTAAACAACCATCGCAAACGTGTCTGCTACGGCATGACGCAAGCGTGACTGTGGAGAGAACATGTTAATGCTCCTTGTAGCGTATCAATCAGAATGAGGTGATGGTTGGTAGTGAAATCATAAAGCACTTTTGTCTTTGCATAGAGTATATCCCTATATAATAACTATCAACTAGTGCAATATTTTTATTTATAGACTTTTTGTCGATAAAATACTCTGTGGTTGTGTGTTTTTTGCTCGCGGCGAGATTTTCGTTGTTGTTAGTTATTAATTACTTTTAAATCAATGCATTATAATGCATTGTTTTTCTGGCGATTTTCAGCCACATTCCAAATGTTGTCAGATGCGATGTATTCTCGGCTAACGGCACGCGCTCTACTTTTCTCAGCATAATTATAGCTATTGCAGGCTGATTTTTAGCATAAAGCTCTGATGATGATTTTTGAATGGTTAATCTCTTATTGTGCTGAAATATTCACTTCTGTATAAGGTCAGCCACCGTGAGGGTCACCGTGGTTACTGAGATACGCAATACGCTATATACGCTATGGATTTCGAGTTGCTTAAAGGCGGCAAGGGAGTGAGTCCCCAGGAGTATAGATAACGATGTGACTGTGGGGAGCGACAAATCTGCCGGGAGCAGATTTGAACGTCGCGTGCGACGACCCGTCAGGGCGAGGCCCATGGATGAGCCGGGTAATCCGTAGCCAACACATAAGCAACTTGAAGAATGAAGGGTATAAACAGCCGAACGGGAAACCTACAGATATACCGTAGGCAGAATAACCTGAAACACACAGGGGGTAATGAATATAACCTTCTGGTTAACAGATTAATATAATTAATCGAGTTATACTGAGTATATCTGTATGAACTTTAGGATCTGGAAATATAATCAATAATCGCATACAATACCGCCTGTAATAGTTTTTGTTTTCTGCGTTAAAAGGTTTTTATTGATATGAATTTGATGTTACAGAACTTAAATAATATCCGCACGCTGCGCGCTATGGCTCGCGAATTCTCCATTGACGTTCTTGAAGAAATGCTCGAAAAATTCAGGGTTGTCACTAAAGAAAGACGCGAAGAAGAAGAATTGCAGCAACGCCAGCTTGCCGAGAAGCAGGAGAAAATTAATGCCTTTCTGGAGCTGATGAAAGCAGACGGTATTAACCCGGAAGAGTTATTTGCCATGGATTCAGCAATGCCGCGTTCTGCTAAAAAGCGCCAGCCGCGTCCGGCAAAATATCGTTTTACTGATTTCAATGGCGAAGAAAAAACCTGGACCGGACAAGGTCGTACGCCTAAACCGATTGCCCAGGCGCTGGCGGCGGGGAAATCTCTGGATGATTTCTTAATCTAATCACGGATAACCTTTAACAGATGGCGCTTCGTTTCCTGTCTCTATTAACCGGGACTCAGGGAACGTTGCGCCATGCTCATTCTGATAAATCAGCACACGCCAAAATCGCCCTCTTCGCAATAGGGGGTGACATCTGCTGCTTTGAGGATCAATTTTTCACCCGGCTCATTACCGACCTGTACCGCGACAATATGATCCTCGTTGACTTCAATCACTTTCAGTTTCGGCCCACCCATTCGGGGCTGTACGATATCGCCTGGTGTGAACATCACGCTCTCCTGTTGAACAATGGTATAAACCCGCCTTCAGTCTACTACACACCTACCGACGCGCGGTGAAGGTACCGCTTAATGAGTACGGGTATTCCAGGGCATTTTTTCCAGTAGTCGCGCCATTCCGCAGAAGCCGGTCATGCCTGCCAGCATTAACCCGGCCCCGACAAAACCACTAATGAGGAAAAAGCCGCCGTGGACCGTATAGCCAAGAATCACCCCAAGCAACGTCAACCCGCCGGCGGCGATTTGCACCTGACGCATCAGCGGCAACGGTTGCGATTTGTCTTCTGTGACGGGCAATCCTGCCGCTTTCCATCCGTCGATGCCGCCTTCCAGTAGACTGACCTGAGCAGGGGCGGCAATGGCCTGTAGTTTTGCTGCATTGCTGCTGGTTCGTTTACCTGACTGACAGTGAAAAATAATCTGTTCCGCTCGCAGGTTGGCGGGCAAATCGCCCTGTTCAAGCCGGGAGAGCGGCGCCAGTTGCGCATGTGGAATATGCTCGCGCAGATATTCATCGGCGTCGCGCACATCAATCAGTTTCGCGCCTTGCGCTATCAGCGCTTGCGCCTCACGGGGGGAAACTATCCCAATGGACATCGTGCCTCCTTATGGACAATAGAGATTCTTTAACGTGGCGATAATCGTATTAACCGCCTCATTTTTAATGAAATAGTGAATGCGCTGGGCATCGCGTTGACTATCAATCAGCCCTTCTTCCCGCATCCGCGCCAGATGTTGCGACGTCGCGGAGGGGCTTAGCCCGGTAATGCGCGCCAGTTCGCCTGCGCTGGTTTTTGGCGAACCGCAAAGCATACATAAAATCAGTAATCTTTTTGGGTGGCTCATCGCTTTGAGCAGGGCCGCCGCCTGTTCTGCGCTGGACTGAAGTTGTTCAAGCTCTGTCATAGTTATTTAAGCATTTTCTAAATTTAGTTAATTCTAAAATAAACGTCAACCTAATGCCAGCGTAAAGAGCGTAAAGGAGGGTAAAAGCGCGGCGCGTGACTGGCAGGCTCAGGTAAACTGACTATGCTTAGAGATAAAATCTCTTTTTAAACAATGACTAATTTTGCTTGTATGGAGTGTATATGGGTTTCTGGAGAATTGTATTTACGATTATTTTGCCTCCGCTCGGCGTACTTTTAGGAAAAGGGTTCGGTTGGGCATTTATCCTTAATATCCTGCTGACATTACTCGGATATATTCCGGGGCTTATCCACGCATTTTGGGTTCAGATGCGTCATTAATTACCGGCCACCGGCGGCGCATAAGCGCCGCTTATCAGGATAACCTCATTCCCTCTGCTACACTTTTCTTTGTGTGTATTTTTGACAAGCGAGGTGAATATGGGACTTTTCAATTTTGTAAAAGATGCAGGTGAAAAACTCTGGGACGCGGTAACCGCTAATCATGATAAGGACGATCAGGCGAAAAAAGTCCAGGAACATTTAAATAAAACGGGAATACCCGACGCTGACAAAGTGAATGTGCAAATTGCTGATGGAAAAGCGACAGTGACGGGTGATGGGCTGAGTCAGGAGGCAAAAGAAAAAATCCTGGTTGCCGTGGGGAATATCGCCGGGATTAGCAGTGTTGACGATCAGGTTAAAACCACGACGCCGGCGGCTGAAAGTCAGTTTTATACCGTAAAATCAGGCGACACCCTGAGCGCTATTTCAAAGCAAGTGTATGGTAACGCCAATCTGTATAATAAAATCTTCGAGGCAAATAAACCGATGCTGAAAAGCCCGGAAAAAATATATCCGGGACAAGTGTTGCGTATTCCTGAAGAATAATGGCTATCAGGCCGCGCCAGGCTACATTTTTCCTGCCATCGCCTGGCGAATAATGGGAATCGGCGTCAGCAAATGCTGACGCATTAATTCGCTGGCGCGTGCCGCCTCGCGCGCCAGTATCGCTTCGGTTAGCGTGTGATGCTGGATATGTTTATCTTCCAGCATCTCGACGGACAGAACGGTTTCACGTAACCAAATAAAGCGGTAGCGGGCCGCCAGGTCAAATAAGCGTTCGCGCATCTGTAGCAAGTAATGGGAGCCGCACCCGGCGACAATGGCGGAATGAAACGCCTGGTGGCGCTGATCCCATTCATCGAGCATATGTTCACTGGCATCGCTGGCTTCCAGTTTACTGAGCATATGCGCTCGCGCCAGGATCTCCGCCTCCCACGCATCATCGCCGCGTTCAATCGCCAGGCGTACCAGCATCGCTTCCATATTGGCGCGCGCGTCAAAAATATCGAGGAGTTCCGCCTCTGACATGGATGCCACGCGATAGCCTTTTTGATTCACCACGGTGACCAGCCGTTCCGCCACCAGTTGCGACAGCGCCTCACGCAGCGGCCCTACGCCGAGCGCATAGCGGGCGGTTAATAAACTCATCCGCAGTTTCTCATCCGGCTGATAAGTGCCGCGAATAATGTCATTTTTAAGCCAGCGATAGCCATCTATGGCCGTCGGTTGGGAAAGGGCGGTCATCTTTTACTCCTGAGAAGCTTCCCGGCTGACGCCGGGAATAACTAACGTAGGTTTTGCAGGGGGGCTTTTTGCCACCTTATCAGTTTTTTCCAGCGAGACATAATGGGGACAGTACCTATTATGCCCAGCCCTAACAGCCCCGTTGAAATGACTTCTAGTTGCTGTGCCGGTCGAAATAGCATCACCACCAGGACAAAGCAGATAAAGCCGATAACCAGCCAGGTGAGCCACGGATAAAGCCACATTTTCAACTTAATTTCTCCGCCCTGCGCCAGCAGAATTTTACGCATCCGCAATTGCGAAATCGCAATCACCAGATAGACCAACAGCGCGATGGCGCCGGAACTGTCGATAAGAAATTTAAACACTTTTGCCGGGGCATAATAATTGACGATAACGGTTAAAAACGCCGCGCCGGTAGAGAGGAGGACCGCTACCCAGGGCGTTTTGCTACGGTTAGTTTTTCCCATTATCGCAGGCGCATCGCCGCGGCGGCTAAGGGAATAGAGCATCCGGGAGGCGGTATATAATGCGGAGTTCAGACAACTGGTCACCGACAACAAAATCACGCAGTCCATAATGAATTTTGCGTGCGGAATATGAAGCAGCTCCAGTACCGAGCGGTACGAACCTACGCTTTTCAGACCCGGCATATTCCACGGGATCAGCGCCACCACCACAAAAATGGAACACAGGTAAAAGATGGAAATTCGCCAGATAACAGAATTGGTGGCGCGTACGATATGTTTATCCGGCGTATCGGATTCCGCGGCAGCAATAGTGACGATTTCCGCGCCCATAAAAGAGAACATGGTGATCAACATGGCGCTTAACACCGCGCCGAAGCCGTTAGGCATAAAACCGCCGTGATCCCAGAGCCGGGAGATACCGCTTACCTCGGCATACGGATAAAAACCGCTAATCGCCGTCGCGCCCAGCGCGATAAACGCCAGAATGGCAATTACTTTACATAGCGCCAGCCAGAATTCGAACTCGCCGTAATTTTTGACGCTCAATAAATTGCTTCCGGTTAAGGCAAGCGTAATCACTAATGAAAATAGCCACACCGGAATACCCGGTATCCATGAATTCAGAATAATGGCGGCAATATTGGCCTCCAGCGGAATAACCAGCACCCAAAACCACCAGTATAACCAGCCGATGGTATACCCGGCCCAGGGGCCGATCGCTTTATCCGCATAGGTGGAAAAAGAACCGGTATCCGGCGTGGCGACGGCCATTTCAGCCAGCATTCGCATAATCATGACGACTAAAAGTCCTGCGAACAGATAGGCCAGCAGTACCGCAGGGCCGGCCTCCGCAATCGCCACGCTGGAACCGACAAACAGGCTGGCGCCGATGACGCCGGCGATCGATAACATGGTGACGTGGCGTGATTTCAGCCCGCCCCCTAATGCATGTGATTCTGACAATTGCCCCATCCTAAAACCTCTTTATTGTTATTGCGCTCGTTTACCGGATGGCGCCTGGCTTAATTCGGCCTACAATCGAAACGGTTTTTGTAGGCCGGATAAGACAGTTACGTCGCCATCCGACGCTGCTTATTGGACATTACGCTTGTTTCGCCTCATCAAAGCACCGGGCGATAATCTCCAGGCCTTGTCGAATCTGCGAGGCCTCAATAGTGAGTGGAACGAGGATGCGCAAGATGTTGTAGTAAGGACCGCAGGAGAGCAGAATTAACCCTTTCTCGCGGGCGCGGGTCACAATGTCGGCGGTCAGAGCCGCGTTCGGTTTGCCGGGGTCGCCATTTTCAAACAACTCAATGGCGATCATGGCGCCCAGTCCGCGCACGTCGCCAATCTCACGGTGCGTTTCCGCTATCTCCATCAGGCCATCGCGCAGCGTGTTGCCAAGCGTATTCGCCTTTTGCAGTAAATTTTCCTGCTCGAAAATGTCCAGTACCGCCAGCGCGGCGGCGCAGGCAATCGGGTTTCCGGCATAGGTGCCGCCCAGCCCGCCCGGCGCGATAGCGTCCATCACGTCTGCCCGGCCGGTAACGCCTGCCAGCGGAAAGCCGCCGGCGATCGATTTCGCAAACGTGGTTATATCTGCCGCAACGCCCATCTGTTCCATGGCGAACAGCGTACCGGTCCGGCCCGCGCCGCTTTGCACTTCGTCGGCAATCAACATAATGCCGTGTTGGTCGCATAGCGCGCGCAGTCGCTGCATAAACGCGGGAGAGGCAGCGTAAAATCCGCCTTCGCCCTGTACCGGCTCAATAATAATGGCGGCGATATCTTCCGGCGCGGCATCATTTTTAAAGATGCGTTCAATGCTGGCGATCGCGTCGTCGTCGCTGATGTTGTGTAGCGGGCAAGGATAAAGCGCGCGGTAGACATGGCCTGGCATCAATCCCATACCAGCAGAGTACGGGTGTACTTTCCCGGTCAGAGAGAGCGTGTAGTGGGTACGACCGTGGTAAGCGCCGCTAAACGCGATAGCGCCGCTGCGTTTTGTCGCCGCGCGGGCGATTTTCACCGCGTTTTCAACCGCTTCTGAACCGGTCGTGACCAGCAACGTTTTTTTGGCGAAATCGCCCGGTACCTTCTGGTTCATGCGTTCGCACAACGCCAGGTACGGTTCATAGGCCAGCACCTGAAAACAGGTATGCGACAATTTCTTCAACTGCGCTTCGACCGCTGAAACAATGCCCGGATGTAAATGACCGGTGTTCAGGACGGCAATGCCGCCCGCGAAATCGAGATACTCACGGCCTTCGACATCCCAGACCCGACAATTTTCCGCCCGCTCGGCGAAAATCGGGTGAATCTGGCCCACGCCGCGAGGAACGGCGTTATGACGGCGCTGCATTAAAGCGTTATTGGTATTCATTAGCGACTCTCCTGTTAAAGGCCGATGCACATATATTTGATTTCTAAATAATCTTCGATGCCGTATTTGGAACCTTCACGGCCTAATCCGGAGGCCTTAATACCGCCGAAAGGCGCGACTTCGTTGGAGATAATGCCGGTATTAATACCGACGATGCCGTATTCCAGCGCTTCGCCGACGCGGAAAACGCGGCTTAAATCGCGTGCATAAAAATAGGCTGCCAGGCCGAACTCGGTATCGTTAGCCTGTCTGATGACATCCGCCTCGTCGCTGAAGCGGAACAGAGGCGCGAGCGGCCCGAATGTCTCTTCTTTGGCGACTTTCGCGTTATCAGGAACATCCGCCAGAATGGTCGGTTGAAAAAAGTTGCCGCCCAATTTGTGCGCTTCACCGCCCGTAATGACGCGGGCGCCTTTTTCCAGCGCGTCGGCGATATGCTCCTGGACTTTCGCCACGGCTTTTTCATCAATCAGCGGCCCGATAGCGACGTCGGCTTGCAGGCCGTCGCCGACCGCGAGCTTATTTACCGCCTGGTTGAGTTTTTCCGCAAAACGCTCGTAAACGCCGTCCTGAACATACAATCTATTGGCGCAGACACAGGTCTGCCCGGCGTTGCGAAACTTCGAAGCCAGCGCGCCTTCGACGGCTTTATCCAGATCGGCATCGTCAAAGACGATAAACGGCGCATTGCCGCCCAACTCCAGCGACACTTTTTTAATGTCTTTGGCGCATTGTTCCATCAGCTGGCGGCCAATCTCCGTCGAGCCGGTAAACGACAGTTTGCGTACCAGCGGGTTGCTGGTCAGCTCGCCGCCGATATCGCCTGCCGAACCGGTAACGACGTTAAATACGCCTGCGGGAATTCCGGCGCGCTGGGCCAGTTCCGCCAGCGCCAGCGCGGAAAACGGCGTCTGGCTGGCGGGTTTGAGTACCATTGTGCAGCCTGCGGCCAGCGCGGGGCCGGCTTTACGGGTGATCATTGCCGAGGGAAAGTTCCACGGGGTAATCGCGGCGGTGACGCCGATGGGCTGTTTAATCACCAGCAGCCGTTTATCGGCCTGATGGCCTGGAATCGTGTCGCCATAGATACGCTTCCCCTCTTCGGCGAACCATTCAATAAACGAGGCGGCGTAGCTAATTTCGCCTTTCGCTTCCGCCAGCGGTTTACCCTGTTCCAGCGTCATCAGACGCGCCAAATCGTCCTGATGTTCCATCATCAGATTGAACCAGCGACGCAGGATATTGGCTCGCTCTTTGGCGGTGAGCGCGCGCCAGGCGGGCAGGGCGCGATTGGCGGCGTTGATGGCGTCGCGCGTCTCTTCCGCCCCCATTTTGGGCACATTGCCGAGCGGTTTCCCGTTGGCGGGGTTGCTCACGGGGATGACATCGCCGCCGCGCGCGTCGCGCCAGTCGCCATCGATAAAGGCCTGCTGGCGGAACAGGGTAGAGTCGTTAAGTTGCATAATTGCTTCCTGTCTGAAGGGTTAACGGGTAAATGCGGCGTGTAATGCGTCCACGCTGCGTGCCGCACGCAGCGTACGTCCGGGGTTGCTCTGGCTTGCGCGTAGCGCCTGAACTTTGCTGACGATATGCGCGCCGATAGGTATCGCGGATGTCGCCGCCGGGGAGGGGGCGTTACAGGTGTGAATGGAACGCGGCGTCGTGACAAACAGAAAATCATCAATCAGTTTGCCGTCCGGTGAAACCGCCTGCGCCCGCACGCCTGCCGGCCAGGGCTGGAGATCGTTGACGGTCAGGCTGGGGCAATACTTTTGTACTCGCCGCAAATAGCCGCTTTTGCACAGCGAGTTTTTCATCTCGCCCAGCCCGGAAAGCAGATGGTTTTGCAGTACGCGGCGAATGCCGGCGGAGCGGAAAATCTCCAGGGTGTCGGTGAAGGAAACGTCGCGCTTACGGTAGCCTTCGCGTTTAAGCGCCAGCACCGCATTCGGCCCGACCGTAACGCTGCCATCGATCATGCGGGTAAGATGGACGCCGAGAAACGGCATTGCCGGATCGGGGATCGGGTAGATCAAATGGTTAACGATCCGGTTGTGTCGCGGGGCCAGACGAAAGTACTCGCCGCGGAAAGGGCAGATAATAAAACCGGGCTCCACGCCCAGCATTTTGACCAGCCGATCCGCCATCAGCCCTGCACAGCCGATAAGCGTAGCGGTTTCGATTTCCCGACCTTGCGAGGTGCGAATAACAACGCCAGCGGCATGTTCTGTCAGCGCGCTGACCTCGGCATGGTAGATGATCTCGCCGCCTTTGGCCTGAAAGCGGTTCGCCATGGCCGTCGCGACATCGCGATAGCTGACAATCCCGCTGGAAGGGACAAAAATCCCGCCCAGGCCAACGATATTGGGTTCGCGTTCACGCAGCTCCGCCGCGCTTAACCACTCGCGCTCTAAGCCGTTGGCCGCCGTCCGCTCCCATAGCGTGCGCATCCGCGCCATTTCCAGCTCCGAGGTGGCGACCAACATTTTGCCGCAGGTGTCGTAGCGGATGTTGTTTTGATCGCAAAAGGTTTTGGTCGCCTGATTGCCTGCCAGACAAAACCGCGCTTTGAGGCTGCCGGGCGTGTAGTACACCCCGGCATGGATCACGCCGCTGTTATGCCCGGTCTGGTGGCAGGCTGGCGCGGACTCTTTTTCCAGCAACGCGATGCGCGCATCCGGGTAGACATCAATAAGTTGCATGGCGGTCGACATGCCGATAATGCCGCCGCCGATAATCACAAAATCATACATCCGCGTAATTCCTTCGCCGTGGCGCTTATTGGTGAGTTTGATAATGGCTGGCGGCGTAGGCGAAGTAACCGCGCTGGCGCATCAGTTCGCGACGCAAGTCAGGATGCGGCGTAAAACGATCGCGTCCATGTAGCCAGAACAGATTGTTAATCAGCAGGAATTTGCCGACCGGTACCGGCACGGAGAGGATGTTTTGACTGGTTTCCAGCGCGTCTGAAAGCTCGCTGAGCCAGACGCCTTCTTCAAAGTCTTTTGGCTGGACGAACTGGTCGATATAACGCATGACCGGGCGGCCTTGTTGGTCGACATCAAACACCGGGTGCCAGACGTCATGGCTAACATTCTTGCTTGGCGGCGCCGCCCAGCGCATGACGCGACGCGCCAGCGGATGGGTAAAAAACGACTCCAGATGTTCCCAGTCATCAAGGTGCAGCAGCAGCGAATTACCGCCTTCCATATTTTGTTCGTCGATTTTCATCATCAGCACGTAGTCGGTCACCTCCTCAACATAGGTACCGTCATTGTGCAGTTCCATTACGCGGTGGGGCTGGCGCAGATAACTGTCGGAGTTGTCGACGTTTTTGACCACGAAACGCGCGTAATACTGGCCGCTCATCGCATCGTAGTTGGAGCGACCAATAAGATGCGCCACCGCCGTCGCCAGTTTGACCATCTCTTCTGCCTGTGCGACATCATCGATCCCTTCGGCGCTGATCAACAGCGCGCCTTGTGCACGGTTGAGGAGCGTTTTGATCAACAGCGGTTGTAGCTGATTGCCGCACAGATCGTCGAGGATCTTGCCGATTTTGAAACGTAAGAAAGATTTGTATTCCAGCGCCTGCACCGGCCACTGCGCAACCTGATGGAGAAATTGTCTTGTGGTATCCGCCGTAAACGTTAACGCCAGCAGGCGCGGCGACTGCGCCGAAGGGGCAAGAGTGAAACCAGTATGGCGTTGGGCTAAATCATCTGTGTTCGCTTTTACGGCAGTCAGTGCATTCATCAGAATCATTCCTCTCGGTAAGATGGTCAGGGAGACATGGCGATGCTCATTTCGTAGCCATAAATTAAAAATATCGACATTTTCCAGGAGCGCGTATGAAATAACCGCTTTTGTTTAATTATTGTGATCAAAAACAACAAATATTTAACAATGCGAAGGGTGAGGTTAACGGCGCCACGAGCCTGACAACGGCAAGAAGGGGGGTAAAATGAGCGAGTTATGGAAAGAGTGATGCTGGCGGGGTTGCCCGGCCTGGCACATGAGCGCGTAGGCCGGACAAGTACAACGTATTTCAGCAGTCAATTAACCGGCGTCAACCTGCGGTTTACGGCTGTGTTTACGGATCAGACGTAACACTGGCGGTACGACAATGACCATGATCGCCATGATCAGCAGGGCTTTGGCAACGCCGCTTTGCCACAAAATCGCCATATTGCCGTTACTGATGGAGAGTGCGCGACGCAGGTTTTGCTCCAGCATTTCCCCCAGTACGAATCCCAGGATCAGCGGCGACATGGGGAAGTGCATTTTACGTAAAATGTACCCTAACACGCCGAGTGCGACCATCAGCACCAGATCGAAGGTGGTGCTGTGTACCGCATACACCCCTACCGCCGATACGGCAGCGATGGCGGGTACCAGGAACCACAGCGGAATGGTGAGCATACGGGTGAACAGACCGATCAACGGGATATTCATGATCAGCAGCATCACGTTCGCAATCAGCAGCGCAGCGATGAGTCCCCAGACGATATCCGGCTGTTCGGTGAACATCGCCGGGCCTGGAGTGATGTTGTACAGCGTCAGCGCCCCCATCATCACTGCCGTAGTGCCGGAACCGGGAACGCCCAGCGTCAGCATCGGGATGAAGGAGCCGCAGGCAGAGGCGTTGTTTGCCGCCTCCGGCGCCGCGACGCCGCGAATATCCCCTTTGCCGAAGCTATCGCTGTTGCCGCTGAGTTTTTTCTCGGTCATATAGGTAATGGCGCTGGCGATGGTCGCCCCGGCGCCGGGCAATACGCCGACAAAAAAGCCGATTACCGAAGAACGCAGGGTGGTGCCGATACACTGCGCGCCTTCTTTCAGGTTGAACAACATTCGACCCGTTTTGCGGACCATTGTTTGCCCGCTGCTGGTATGTTCCAGCATTAAAAGTATTTCTGATACCGAGAACAGGCCGATCACCACGACGATAAACTGTACGCCGTCGGAAAGATGAACGCTGTCAAAGGTAAAGCGATAAACCCCGGTGTTGGCGTCTACGCCGACGGTCGCAAGGCCAAGACCGATCAGCGCTGCCAGAAATGATTTAAGCGGGTTTTGCGCCATCATGCTGCCAAGACAGGCGATGGCAAAAACCATTAAGGCGAAATATTCCGCAGGACCAAAGGCCAGCGACCATTGCGCCAGTAAAGGGGCGAACAGAATGATGCCGCCGATAGCGATTAATGAACCGAAAAACGAGCTGACTGCGGAAATCGACAGCGCTACGCCGCCTTTCCCTTGTTGCGCCATCGGGTAACCGTCCAGCGCCGTCATGATCGCCGCCGCATCGCCGGGGACGTTGAGCAATATGGAGGAGATCCTGCCGCCATACTCACAGCCAATGTACACCGTCGCCAGCAGAATTAGCGCCGACTCCGCAGGCAGATGCAACGCAAAGGCCAGCGGCAGTAAGATTGCCACGCCGTTGATCGGTCCCAGGCCCGGCAGCAGACCGACGATCGTGCCCACGAAGCAGCCAATCAACGCGATAACCAGGTTTTCCGGCGTCATCGCCACCGCAAAGCCCTGAGAAAGATATATCCAGGTATCCATCGTTGCTCCGTTAACTCAGCCAGGCGCCGAGAGGTAAGGTGACATCAAGCAGCCGGTCAAAGGCATACCACAGCAGAATGCCTAATACCGCGCCGGAGATACCCGCCGCCGGAATCGTGGCGCCGAACAGCATCCCGATAACCATGGTGAGAAGCGCGGTGGCGATGGGAAAACCCAGCCATTCGAATCCCCAGGCATACATCAACAGGATGATGATCATGGTAATTAGCTTTTGCAGAACATGGCGGCGCGGCCAGCTAACCGTGTCGGGATGGCGCAATAACAGCGCCAGCGCGCAGAGCGCCATCAGGCCGATAATCCCCAGCGGAAAAGGGCGGGGGCCGACGGGTTCATAGCTGTATTCGCTTTGGATCTGCCAGGCGATGAATAGCCCGGCGATACAGAGCAACAGCCAGATACCCGCAAAGATACGATCGCTCATCATTGCCTCCGCGATTATTTCGCGAGTCCGAAGGCTTTCGCCTGTTCACGGTAATCAGTAACCTGTTTTTTCACGTAGTCATCGAGCTGCTGGCCGGTCATGTCGAACTCAAACAGGCCGCGCAGATCGCGCTGCTTTTTAAACTCGTCGGTTTGCTGAAGCTTCTTGAAGGTATCCACCCACCACTGGTAATCGGCATCGCTGACTTTGGGCCCGACGTAGAAGCCGCGAATAATCGGCCACACCAGGTCGTAGCCCTGTTCTTTAGCGGTAGGGATATTGGCAAGCTGGCCCGGCAGACGATTTTCTGAAAAGACGGCAAGCACGCGGATTTTGTCGCCGCCCAGATAAGGCACCATTTCACTGAGATCGCCGGAGACAACCTGAACATGGTTGCCCATTAATGCCGTCACCGGCTCGCCGCCGCCCTCAAAGGCAACGTAGCGCATCTTGTGCGGGTCGACGTTCGCCTTTTGCGCCAGCAACGCCGACTTCATCCAGTCCTGGCTGCCAATAGAGGCGCCAGCGCCAATGACCACGCTGTTGGGATCTTTTTCCATCGCCGTCATCAGATCTTTCAGCGTTTTCCACGGGGAATCCGCACGCACGGCGATCATGCCGTAATCAGTGCCCACGCTTGCCAGCCAGCGCACATCATCCACGCCGTAGCGACCAAATTTCCCCTGCGACAGGTTGAGCAGCGAACCGCCGGAAAAGGCGACCACAGTCCCGGGTTCGCCAGGGCGTTGGGCGACTATCGCGTTATAGGCCACAGCGCCGACGCCGCCGGGCATATACGTTACCCGCATGGGTTTCTCGATAGCGCCAGTCTCCAGCAAACTCACCTGAATCAGCTTACAGGTGAGGTCGAAACCGCCGCCAGGTTTGGCTGGCGCGATACATTCCGTTCGCGACGGCGCCTCCTGCGCCAGAACAGAGGTACTCATTAATAAAATGCTTGCAGTAAGGGTACGAAGTAATTGTTTTTTCATTTTTTATCCTCACGCCGGACGTCCGGATTTTTCAGGTTCGGAAGAAGATTTTTGTGATTATGTGAGCCGACATGTAGCAGTTCGGTTGCGTGATTGTTAAAACAATAACCTTTCAATTCCCTTTCAATGCGGCAGAAACTTTACAGGATGTGATATGCGTCTCTTATTGGCGGAAGATAACCGTGAGCTGGCTCACTGGCTGGAGAAAGCGCTGGTGCAAAACGGCTTTGCCGTGGACTGCGTATTTGACGGCCTGGCGGCTGACCATCTTCTGCACAGTGAAATGTACGCGCTGGCGGTGCTGGATATCAATATGCCGGGAATGGATGGACTGGAGGTGGTGCAACGGCTGCGTAAACGCGGTCAGACCTTGCCCGTTTTGCTGCTCACGGCGCGAAGCGCGGTGGCGGATCGTGTAAAAGGTCTCAACGTCGGCGCCGATGACTATCTGCCGAAACCCTTTGAACTGGAAGAACTGGATGCCCGTTTACGGGCCTTGCTCCGACGCAGCGCTGGGCAGGTCCATGAAGTTCAGCAACTGGGTGAATTGATCTTTCATGATGAAGGGTATTTTCTGTTACAGGGACAGCCGTTAGCGCTGACGCCGCGTGAGCAGGCGCTCTTAACCGTATTGATGTACCGACGAACGCGGCCGGTCTCGCGTCAGCAGCTTTTTGAACAGGTGTTCAGCCTGAACGATGAGGTAAGCCCTGAAAGCATCGAACTTTATATTCATCGACTGCGTAAAAAACTCCAGGGAAGCGATGTACGAATTACGACGCTGCGCGGCCTGGGTTATGTGCTGGAGCGCGGCGATGAAGTGGGTTAAGCCGCAATCGTTGTACCTGCAACTCTTGCTGTTCCTGGGGTTGCCGCTGATTCTGCTATGGGGGCTGTCGGCGTTTAACAGCTATGTCAATGCGCTACAGGCCGCCACTCAGGCTTATGATCGTACGTTGCTCTCCTCGGCGCGAACGGTATCGGAACGGCTGGTGGTGCGCAATAACCATCTGGAAGTTAACGTGCCCTGGGTGGTGCTGGATAGCTTCGAGCTTAATATGAATGATCGACTCTATTACAAAGTCGTCGACCCTTCCGGAAAGGTCATTTCCGGTTATGACGATCTGCCCGTCATGCCGCCCGCTACGCCCCGTACCCGGCTTTATCCGGCGCTGGCGTGGTTCTATCATACCGAGTATCGCGGCGAGGCGATCCGCGTGGCGCGTTTGCTACAGCCGGTCAACGAAGGCGGCATTATCGGCATGGCGGAGATTTATGTCGCAGAGACGCTGCAGTCCCGTCGTTATCTGGCGGGCCAACTGCTGTTCTCTTCCTGGATCTCACAGGGGCTGCTGGTGTTGCTGACCCTGGTGCTGGTTGGCTGGTTATTACGCCGGATCCTGCGCCCTATGCGTCAACTTTCGTCATTAATGGTACGCCGCGAACCGGGTCTGTTAACGCCGCTGCCGGAACTGCTGCCGTGGTCGGAAACACGCTTGTTAATCGTGGCGTTTAATCGCTACATTGACAGGCTCCGCGGCATCCTCTCCCGGCAGGAACGCTTTAGCGCCGATGCTTCTCACCAGTTAAAAACGCCGCTGGCGGTGTTAAAAACGCAGGCGGCGGTGGCGTTAGCCAGCCAGCATCCTCATCACTGGTACGAAAGTCTGCAGGCGATGAGCGTAACGCTGGATAGCACCATTCAGCTCACGGAAAGATTGTTGCAACTTTCTGCGGTAAAGCATAAAGAGCAGGGCGAGCGGCGTTTTTCCCCGGTGAATCTGTACGATATCGTACAGAGCGGCTGTTTTACCCGCCTGGCGCAGGCGCGGAGTAAACATATCGACCTGGGCTACGAAGGCGAACAGGAAGCGATGTGGATCGAGGGGGATGAGGTACTGCTTAGCGAGCTGTGCGGAAACTTGCTGGATAATGCGCTGAAATACACGCCTGAGCAAGGCATCGTCACCGCGCGGCTTGAACGGGATGGCGATGCCGTGACGCTGGTTGTCGAAGATAGCGGCCCCGGCATTGATGATGAACACATCCATCTGGCGCTACAGCCGTTCCACCGGCTCGATAACGTAGGAAATGTGGCCGGGGCGGGCATTGGTCTGGCTTTGGTCAATGATATCGCACGCCTGCACCGTACTCATCCCCATTTTTCCCGTAGTGAAGCGTTGGGAGGGTTATACGTTCGGATACGCTTTTTAAGCCTTGTTCCGCAGTAATGCGCACAAATGTGTCAGCGGTAAAGCACGTTTACAAAAAGTCGCATCTTGAGGTGTGACGTTTTAATCAAATGATCATACATTCCCCCTACAAACCGTAGCGTTAATTAAAAATATAGTGGGTGCAGGGGCATGAATAATCATACTAAACGACGGGGAATAGCATTAACCGTCTTTCTTGTCGGGGTTAACATCCTGGCCTGGATTTGGGCGTTCTGTGTTTTTCATCACCATGCAGTCATGCTAAGTGCAGCCATACTGGCGTATAGCTTTGGGCTGCGTCATGCGGTTGATGCCGATCATATCGCAGCCATCGATACCGTCACCCGTAAACTGATGCAGCAGGGTAAAACGCCTTTAGGCGTGGGGGCGTTTTTTTCATTGGGTCATTCGACCATTGTCGTTCTGGCATGTCTGGCGATTGTTGTGACGTCGATGGCATTTCGCGATCGTATTGATGTTTTGCATCAATATGGTTCATTGATTGGTACGGCTGTTTCCGCTTTTTTTCTGCTGGCGATGGCCCTGCTTAACCTGTTTATTTTGTTCAACGTCTGGCGGCAATTTCGCTCGGTTACCCGCGGCGAGTCAGTGAGGGCGCATGACGAGGCCATACCTGGCGGGCTGATGACGCGTATATTTCAGCGTACGTTTCGTTTGGTCACTTCCAGTTGGCATATGTATTTTGTCGGTTTTCTGTTTGGTCTGGGATTTGATACCGCAACCGAGGTTGGGTTGCTGGGCATTTCCGCTTCAGCAGCCAACCAGGGGCTATCTCTCTGGTCGATGATGATTTTTCCTGTGCTGTTTACCGCCGGGATGGCGCTGGTGGATTCCCTGGATAACTTTGTCATGGTCGGCGCTTACGGTTGGGCTTTCTCGCATCCATTACGTAAGCTTTATTATAATATGACCATTACCGCCGCATCCGTCATTGTCGCGCTGGCGATTGGCGGGCTTGAGGCGCTGGGGTTGATTGATGATACGTTACAGTTAAGCGGAACATTTTGGCAGACCGTAAGCACGCTTAACGATCATATGGGGAATGTGGGCTTCTGGGTAGTGGGCGCTTTTGTGCTATTCTGGCTGCTCTCGTTGTTGAATTATCGCTGGCGCGGCTATGATAAAATCACCCTCAATACCTGATTGATTTCTGTAAAAATAGCATTTCGGCAGTGGTGTCATATCATTGCCGAAGCATTTTATCTCCTGAGAGTATATTCTTCCCGGTAAGTGCGTTATTTTTCATGCTTGCCTTTCGTTATCAATTTAAGCAATCCGATATAACATACAATACCAAAAATAATAATAACAGTTGTATACCCAAGAATCAGCCAGTCTGCATGTGTCATAATATAATCCAGTTATCAGGTATCCCGTGTTAAGACGATCTTTAAGCCTGTTGTCAGCAAGAACCACTGTACCCGTTCAGTGCTGTTGGCAATAACGTATTGTTTATGCACAAGAGCGTTGTTACAAATAACGTATACATTGAGCATAGACCTCACCCACATTTTTGTAATGCCATAAAGCAAGGCTACACCTTTAATCTACTGACGGTATGCCAGGCCAGAAGAGATAAAAGGGTAGTTGTCATCATCATCTGTTCCTGACGCCAGGTTAATGACACACACATATGAAAATGTATAACCGCTGCACGCTTTTTAGCACGTTATCTGTAACATACCGTGTTAATCAATTCCATAAAACCGAGCATAGTGTAAGTGAATTTCGAGTAATTGTCATTATGATTATATGGTGGTTAACTTATTTTTTAAATTCTGATTAAATTTTCGTTTTTTATCATTTTATCAGGACTTATGAAAAACCTGGGCGTAAAAAACATATTTACGTCCAGGCTTTCTTTTTAGCAAATCGATTTCCCGGTAAAATAGGGGGTCGACCACATGCGCTTATATTCCCATTCAGGCTTTAGTATGCCGATGGAGAAAAGCAATTTTTTTTGTCTTTCCTGGCAGTAATGTCTGGCACGGCTAATATTTAGCCACATTAGTATGCTGCCGGGACTGAGTGGCCTGCATTCATTTTTAATTGCACCATTAGATACGTCAAAGTAGACGTTCATCTGGCTTTCAGATTTCAATACGATATCAAATGCACAGGGTATCCCTTCAATATAAAGAATATGCCCAAACAGAAGGTGATGCAGTTGACTAAAAAAGGTGGCAAGGTTATCAGCGGGATAGCAGGATGAAGTATTGCCGAAACGAGACCGAAATAACTCGATAAAAATATGAGTCAGTTCATCAGAAGAACAATCAGCAACGCTTTTTACACTTCCGCCTTTTTTAAGAAACCGCTGATATTCATTACGGCGTGTTTTTTCAAACTTAGAAGAGAACGTTTCTTTGACCAGACAATTTTGTTTCTTTCTGGCGAGTTTCCATATGGCATTGCGTATTTGTGGCTGATGCAACGCCGAAAGTCGGTTAGTACGATCGGGCAAGAAGCAGCGTAAATCTGGCGCCATCGGAATAAGTATCTCATCTGAAGATAGCGGGAAGGTTCTGCGCGTCAGGATGCCAATATTCTGATCATTACAGATAAAGTAGGCGCCTTTAATCTTATCATCTTCTTTATAGTGGAAGAATTTAAAATGCCAGTTATGGCGCTTCATGAAATAATCCACAATATCTGGGTGCATATTGATACTACCGCCGTATTGCGTAAACACCTCCCGGTATAGGGAAAAGGAAGACGGTTGCCAGCGGGTTAATATACGCTTAACTTCTTGTATTTTCACCAAAACTCCTGACTTAGCTTACTGAAAATTCTATTTTGTATTATTTTTTTGCTCAACCAAATAAAAATGTGACAAATGTTTAGCTTGTATTTAATGGTTAACATGCTAATCGATGACGTTATGGTGAAGGGAATAAGATTAAGATGTTGATCATAGCATGAGTGAAAGCGACGGTTTAATGCCGCGCTTTTCACTCGCAAGCCATTCTGTATTTAACCATCCAGTAGCGATACAGATTTCAAAGAGCTCCGCTGAACGGTAGCAGGATCTGCACATCCGCGTATGAAATAGTTCTACCGGGAGAGGCTGTTAACCTCTTGTATTATTGTATCCAGAATATGATAGCGTTTCCGATACTCTGCGCGTTTTTTGCTGGGGATACTTTCAGGCGCTTTACGCATCACCTGTGATGGCAGATGATATAAGGCACCTTTCTTAACGCCGTTTAGCGACTCCCAGAATTCACTATAGCTGGCCACAAAAGTTTTTTTCTTCTGGAATAAGTACCGGAGTTGACGATAAACATGGTTGTTTTCACTTACCGCATAAATCTCGTCGACATTACAGGCCAGCATCAATGTCGCAAATGCTTCATACAGCATCCGTTTAGGAAAGAGACCGTAACAATCTTTGGTGGCGTTACGTATGACTTGTGGGCCGACATGTTTACTGGGCCCTTGTAACCCGGCAACCAGCGCTATTTGCTTCCCTTCATGGCGGATAAAGGAAAATGATAAACGTGCCAACGGCGTATCATTGAAGCACAGCGTTAATGTCAGTTCACCTTCCCTGTCATAGCCACAGGGACCGCAGTAGATATCCACCAGAGCGCCGTTTTTTCCTTCCAGGTGAGCGAGCAAGATTTGTTCCTCGGACAGGAGGATCTTTTTAATTTTATTTTCCGGAAAGGACTGAACGAACTGGTAGTGTTCCAGAATAGCTTTTGCCCGGCAACGTATGCTAAGCCCGGTATACAAATAGGGCCGCTGGATTTTTGCCGGCAACAGTGGACGATGAATGATCAGCGTTCTGGGCTGAGACAGATGGCATAATTCATTGAAGTATTTAATTGTCGTTACGGGGTTAATAAGGCAACGTAATACAAATTTATAGCGAAACTTACGCTCTCCCCAGCGTTTATGGCGATAAGGCGTCTGCGCCATGACTTCTTTTAACATTAATAATGGATTATATCTTTCCATATCACTTTGCTGCATCGTCATACTACATCCCTACTACTCGATAGACTTATAACCGAGACGGTAGCCTGATTGAGTTAAACGTAAAGGCAACGAAGAAGGCCTGTACAGACGACGTTGTTAAACAGTTTATCAATGGCAGCAATAAAACGCCTGAACACGCTTTTTAATAGATTTTCTGCTAATGAGTGGGATGAGTCCTGAACGTAGTATTAAAACGGATGCCGTGTTTATTATTTTAAATAATGTTTATACTCTAAATAATTCGAGTTGCAGGAAGGCGGCAAGCGAGCGAATCCCCAGGAGCTTACTAAAGTAAGTGACTGGAGTGAGGGAACGCAGCCGCAGCACATGCAACTTGAAGTATGACGAGTATAAGCCAATATATTTATTTGGCTGGTATTGTGTAAGCCAGACAGCAAAGCGTCGTGATACGTTATTATGTAACCAGACGCAAAGGGGGTATTCACCTTATCTCTAAATGCAAATCTATATGATAAATTTTATCATGTACCATGTTGCTATCTCTGGGAGAAAATATTATGCAGCGTTCACTCGATAGTCTGGCTGGTATGGCTACATCTGCTTTTGGCGCGGGGACTTCTGCTGCTATGCGGCAAGCCACCTCTCCCAAAACCATTCTGGAATATATCATTAACTTTTTTACCTGTGGTGGGGTGCGTCGGAAAAATGAAGCACAGTATCAGGAATTGATAGACACTATGGCTGATACATTGAAAAGTTCAATGTCTGACAGAGGTGCTCCGTTGCCAGAAAACATTATACTGGAGGATATGGGCGGGTTTCGTGTCGAATTTAATCTTCCTGGTGAGAATAACGAAGCTGGACAAGTTATTGTACGAGTCAGTAAAGGCGACAATTCTGAGACAAGAGAAATTCCGCTTGTCTCTTTTGAAAAAATATGTCGAGTTTTACTATTCAGATACGAATTTTCTCTCCCTCAGGATTCTGTAATGTTAACTGCCCAGGGAGGCATGAATCTTAAAGGCGCTGTCCTTACAGGAGCAAATCTGACGGCAGAAAATTTATGTGGCGCAGACCTAAGCGACGCAGATTTAGGGGGGGCAGTACTGTTTATGGCGGATTGTGACGGTGCAAATTTTAAGGGTGCAAATCTATCGGGAGCATCATTAGGCGACAGTAATTTAATGAACGCCTGTCTGGAAGATAGTATTATGTGTGGCGCTACCCTCGATCGCGCTAATCTTACTGGCGCCAATTTACAATACACAAGTCTGTTAGGCTGTAGCATGGTAGAATGTCTTTGCTCCGGTGCAAATATGGATCACGCTAATATTTCAGGCGCAACCCTAATACGTGCTGATATGAGCGGTGCGACATTACAGAGTGCTACTATAATGGCTGCTGATATGGAAGGCGCTATCTTAACCCGGGCAAACCTGCGAAAGGCTAGTTTCATTTCTACGAACCTGGACAGGGCTGATTTGGCTGAGGCTAATTTAAATAATACCTGTTTTAAAGATTGTACACTAACCGATTTGCGTACCGAAGACGCCAGAATGTCTACAAGTACACAAACACTCTTTAACGAATTTTATAGTGAAAATATTTAGCCCTACTTGACGTAAATCTGAAATAAAAGCAATGTAAGAATGACAATCTGCTACTGAATAGTAGCTGAGAGTAAATTATTTACAGTATCTTTTATTATTACAGGAGTATGCAACGGTAAAAATATCTGAATAACTATTTCTATTTTCTCAAGTAGAACTTCCAACTAAAGTGAATTGTTTGAAAAGGAAAACGTTATGCCTGGATGTATAAGTGCCTGTTCGTGCGTTGCCAGCCCGACGCCTCCCGATCCTAAGGCCCCCCCTAAGCCTAAGTGGATAGAGTTAAAAGGTTATTGTGTTACATGTACTAGTCAGGAGGATATTCGTCCACCTAAAGAGGGTGAACCAAAGCAAAAAATGACACCCAGCGAGTTAGTGCTGTTACGAGGTCTTTTAAAAGACCTGGGGGTAACACAACATCCCTGGCAAGACCCGACAGTAAAATCCACTAACTGTGGGTTGCCATATTTTCCAGTAGATCCTGGAGAACGAGAAACCGATGTTTGATGGTTTTCTGTCTGCAAAGCGCCTGATAATTATTACCAGGCGCTTTGTATTTTGGAGCCAACATCACTTTCATTGTCATATATCGAATGACTACAATCGTATCCGATCCCGCCATTACCCTGACGGCAAACTGTAAGAACGGTTTGCCGTCGACAGGGAAGCGCCGGTGAACTCTGAACCGCACTATACCATCTTACCTGGGTGTTTATTATCATTAACGCTTTGAAAAATAGTTTTATTTCATCTATTTCTGTTTTGTAAAACCTTCGTTCAGTAGGCGCATTCTGCCACCCTTCCCGGATTTACTGGCAAAGCGGAGCCCGGACAGAGAGTCATATTGCAAAATCCCATTTCCGTTTTTTATTACCAGATTTTTGCGGTCGAAAGATTGCCTTTTTCTTAATTGAATGATAATTATTATCATTAGCATATGATAATAATTACTATATAGACGTAACCTGGCAAGGATGTGAGCTTGAGGGCAACAGCGCTACTTTAGACATTATTTAGGGAATGGGTATGAGAGTTAAGAAGTTCATCTGGTTAATAACCGTGGTTTCTACAGGGGTTAATAGTCCATTATCAGCAGCAGAATCTACTGACGACAACGGCGAAACGATGGTGGTTGAATCCACCGCCGAGCAAGTATTAAAGCAACAGCCGGGCGTTTCGATTATTACTCGTGACGATATTCAAAAGAATCCTCCCGTTAACGATCTTGCCGATATTATTCGTAAGATGCCTGGGGTTAATCTTACCGGCAATAGCGCCTCGGGAACGCGCGGAAATAACCGACAAATTGATATTCGTGGTATGGGGCCGGAAAATACCTTAGTGCTGATTGACGGCGTGCCGGTGACGTCGCGAAATTCGGTTCGCTATAGCTGGCGCGGAGAACGCGACACCCGTGGCGATACGAACTGGGTGCCGCCGGAGATGGTAGAACGTATTGAAGTAATCCGTGGGCCCGCCGCCGCGCGCTATGGCTCCGGTGCCGCAGGTGGGGTGGTGAATATCATCACCAAACGCCCCACTAATGACTGGCACGGCTCGCTGTCGCTTTATACCAACCAGCCGGAAAGCAGCAAAGAAGGTGACACCCGGCGGGGTAACTTTAGCCTTAGCGGCCCGTTGGCTGGTGATACGTTGACGATGCGCCTGTACGGTAATCTCAACAGAACCGATGCCGACAGCTGGGATATTAACTCCTCCGCCGGGACCAAAAATGCCGCCGGACGGGAGGGGGTCACCAATAAAGATATTAATAGCGTCTTCTCATGGAAAATGACCCCGCAGCAAATCCTTGATTTTGAAGCGGGATATAGTCGGCAGGGGAATATTTATGCTGGCGATACGCAAAACAGTACTTCAAACGCGGTTACCAAAAGTCTGGCGCAGTCCGGGCGGGAGACCAATCGCCTGTACCGGCAGAATTACGGTCTAACTCATAACGGCATCTGGGACTGGGGGCAAAGCCGCCTGGGGTTCTACTATGAAAAAACCGATAATACCCGCATGAATGAGGGGCTCTCCGGCGGCGGCGAGGGGCGTATTACCAACGACCAGACGTTCACCACTAACCGCCTGACCTCGTATCGCACCAGCGGCGAGGTGAATGTCCCGGTGATATGGCTATTTGAGCAAACGCTCACCGTCGGCGCGGAGTGGAACCGCGATGAGCTAAACGATCCTTCCTCTACCAGTCTGACGGTTAAGGATAGCAATATCGCCGGGATTTCCGGTTCGGCGGCTAACCGTAGCAGCAAAAATAAATCGGAAATCAGTGCGCTGTACGTTGAAGATAATATCGAACCCATGGCCGGTACCAATATTATTCCGGGTCTGCGTTTTGACTATTTAAGCGAATCCGGGAGTAATTTTAGTCCCAGTCTTAACCTTTCCCAGGAGTTAGGTGAATACGTCAAGGTGAAAGCCGGTATTGCCCGTGCCTTTAAGGCACCGAACTTGTATCAAACCAGTGAGGGATATTTACTCTATTCGAAAGGCAACGGTTGTCCAAAAGATATTACGTCGGGCGGCTGTTACCTGGTTGGTAATAAGAACCTCGATCCTGAAATTAGCATCAATAAAGAGATCGGGCTGGAATTTACCGTAGACGATTACCACGCAAGCGTCACGTATTTCCGTAACGATTATCAGAATAAGATTGTCGCAGGTGATAAGATTATTGGCAGAAGCGCATCTGGCGCTTATGTATTGCAGTGGCAGAACGGCGGTAAGGCGCTGATTGAAGGTATTGAAGCCAGCATGGCTGTTCCGCTGATGCCGGACCGTCTGAACTGGAATACCAATGCGACTTATATGATCGCGTCTGAGCAAAAAGATACCGGCAATCCCTTATCGATAATCCCGAAATATACGGTGAATACCTTCCTCGACTGGACTATCACCAGCGCGCTCTCCGCTAACGTCAACTGGACGTTATACGGCAAGCAAAAACCGCGAACACATGCGGAGTCGCGTAGTGAAGAGACCAAAGGATTGTCCGGGAAAGCGCTGGGGGCTTACTCACTGGTTGGTGCCAACGTTAACTACGATATCAACAAGAACCTGCGTCTTAATGTCGGTATCAGCAATATCTTCGATAAACAGATCTATCGCTCCGCCGAAGGGGCAAATACCTATAACGAACCGGGTCGGGCTTATTATGCCGGTGTGACGGCCTCGTTTTGATGGATTATGCCCGCCGCTGGCGGGCATATTCTGGCGGCGGGTTAATGGCAGCGTGGTTTTTGGCTTGCCGGTTCGCGACTGATATCCAGCAATGCACTGCGAAAAGAGGCGTTAAACATGGGCCCGTGGCCCAGGCCCGGGTAATGCTGCAGAGCCGCGTTAACGCCGTTGTTCTCAAGCGTTCTCACGGTCTCCTGAACTTTTTGCAGGAGCTCGGCCATCTGGCGTTGCCTGCTATCCCCATTCGACGCTGAACCTTCCATTATAATGAGTTTTTTATGGCAGAACGGCGACGGCTTCACTGTCGTAAGGCGATTCAACAGAGCAAAATTATCCCTGCTGAGTGACGGGCTGGCGCTGTAATAGATATGAAAGAAGGATGACGACAGCCAGGAGTCTAAAACGAACAGGCCGCCATAAGAATGTCCCCATACCCCGCGCCGTTCGGGGTTGATGGTTATTCCTTGTTCCACCTGCGGCGCGATATGTCTCTCCAGTAGCTGGCGGAACGCTGGCCCGCCGCCGGTCTTACGATGAAAACGCGGGTTATTTTCACTGCCTTCGATTCCCGGCGCCGGCGTATAGTCATAAGCTCTGCCGTTAAGATCAAACGGCAGGTTAGTCTGATAGCCAATCGCCACAATCACCGGCGGCGAGTGGTCTGCCAGCTGTTTGAGCAGCGTCTCCGGCAGTCTGTCCATCACTGCGTTGCCGTCCAGCATATATAAGACAGGATAACCCGACGGCGGGGCGGCTTTATTGGGAATAGCGGTCCATACCCGGTAATGTCTTGCGCCATCGGCAGATTGAAAGTCATTGACCCTAAAATGGTAATATCCCGAACCTTTATCAGCAATATTCGGTCCTAATGGCTGCATATCCGGCTGCGCATAACTCAGCGCGCTAAAACAAAAACTCACTAAAAATAGCGCCATGCGATAGCACTTGTTGTGGTACTGGCGACCATACATCGGATGTGATTCCTTTTTGGCAGGTGAAGTTTTATCGGGGCAGTAGACGTAATCCGTCAATCAGCGCGCCGCGCCACCAGGCATAATCGTGACCGCCGGTGTACACGCTGCAATGGCTTTCAACGCCGGCGGCGCGCAATTTTTCATGCAACTGTTTGACCTGCGGGACCGTCGAACCTTCCAGCGATCCCACGCACAGATGCGTACGTACGGCTGGCGAGGGCGCGGATAACACATGTTCGCTGACCCATGAGCGCTCTTCTGCGCTGAAATGGTTCGGGCGGTTGCGGTTGTCCGGCGTCCACCACATTGAGGGGGAGTGGCTCAGCACCAGGCCGAAGCTCTCTGGCGCGTGGCGGGCCGCCATCAGCGCGGTCACGCCGCCGAGGCTTTGCCCAGCCAGCACCGTTTGTGTACGGTCCGCCCACCGCCGTTCCGGGTATTTGGCGCGAAGGGTTGGCAGCAGGCGTTCGGCAATGTCGAGCACCAGCTCGCGGCGACCGCCGAGGATTGCGACGCGTTCACCCGCGTTGATGTTATCAATGCCGAGTACGGCCACCGGCGCGATGCGTCCGCTGCGGATGGCGGCGTCAATGGCGGCGCTTACCCCAAGATGGTCGAACCAGATCTCGCCATCCGTGAGTACCAGTAAGCCCAGCGGTTGTACGACAGGAACGTCAGGAAGATACAGCCGCACACGGCGACGTTGTCCGGCGAGCCGATGTTCTGAGGTGAAAAGCTGCCCGGCGTAAGCGCGACAGCCTGACCACTCCTCCTGTGCCGGGGCATGATCCAACGCCAGAACGGACTCCTGCGCATTGCCCCGAACATTTATTCCCGGCGTGCTGTTCAGCGGGTCCGCCTTCCCGACAAGGGAGGCGAAACGGCTTCCAAGCTGCAACACCGTCTCGTCCGGGGTTTTCGGTGGTATTTCGACCATCGTATAGGAACCGCAGTAGGACGCCGGTAAGCGAAGCGTCAGATGCCAGATATCCGTTGTGGGCAGTTGCGTCATCATACCTTTCGCCACGTTATCTTTATCGGTGACACGGTTCAGGCGAACATAAACCCCCCGCAGAGGAGAGGCGGCACGCCACAGGAAGGTGACTTCCCGTTCATCGTCTGCGCCGTTAATGGCTGTCACCAGCGGCAGTGCGAGCGAGTTTGCTTCTCGCCAGAAGTGAGAAGCGTCAACCTGGCTTCCGGCGGCGAGTTGACGGCGAAGGCGCGTAGCGGTCTGTATAGCGACAGGAGCGACGGGCGGGCTCAGTCTCATTCTTTGTATTCCATCTCATTTATATTTCGGTCAGTATCAATAGCTAAAGCGGCTGTTACAGGAACAGCCGCTTGCGGGCTTTCTTTTGCGTAAATCGTGGCGATAAAAACTATCCTACGACCTCTCCTTGCGTATCGCGTGTCTGGCCGACGCTGGCCCGCCACAGACGAGCATACAGGCCATGAGCCGCTATCAACTGCTCATGGCTGCCATATTCAGCGATACATCCTTTATCGATTACGACAATAACATCGCAGCGGCGAGCGGTGGTCAGCCGGTGCGCGACGATAAGCGCGATGCGTTTCTCGGTATGCGTCACTCTGGTAAGCGAGGTTATTAAGCGCTCCTCGGCGCTGCGGTCGATACGCGCTGTCGCCTCGTCGAGCAGCAGAATGTGCGCCTGCGCCAGTTGGGCGCGGGCGAGGGCAATCAACTGACGCTGGCCCGCGGACAGATCCGTGCCGCCGTTATTGACCGGAGTACGAAACCCCAGCGGCAGATGTTGCACAGTTTCAAAGAGTCCCGCCTGTCGCGCCGCGATCTCCACCTCCGTGTCGCTGCTGTCTGGCCGCGAATAGCGGATATTTTCGGCAATATCGCCGCTAAATAATGCGACATCCTGAGTGACCAGCCCCGTCTGGCGACGATAATCACTAAGCGATGCGGCATCAATTAGGCGCTCACCGACACGGATTTGCCCGCTGCCGGGAGAGTAGAGCCCGGCCAGCAGCTTGATCAGCGTCGATTTGCCGGCACCGCTACGTCCGACCACCGCGACTACCGTTCCTGGCGGAATGGTGAGCGAGAGATTATCAAGCACAGGTTGCGTTTTTTCGGGATAGCGGAATGTCAATGCCTCCAGACGTAGCGCGCCGCCAGTGCCAGGCGTTATGGAGGACGGTTCAATATTCTCCGTTTCCTCAGTCGCCAATAGCGCATTGATATGTTTGCCGCTGGCGGTTGCCTGCTGCCAGGAATCAACAATGCCTGACAACTGCTGTACCGGGCCATAAAATTGTCCCAGTAGCAGGAAGAACGCCGCCAGTATCCCGGGCGTCATTTCGCCTCCGGCGACCCGGGTCGCCCCGATTAAAAGCACGGCGGCATAGGCGGCCTCGGTGCAGAAGGTCAGGAACGGAAAATAGACAGCAAGGTATTTTTGCGCCCGCACGCGGGTGGCGCGGAAGTTGTCTGATAACGCCCGTAGCCTGGCGGCTTCCTGCTTCTGTTGACCGTGTGACTGCACTACCCGCATACCGGAGACCTTTTCCTGAAGCGTACTGTTCACCTTACCAATTTCCAGCCGTGCCTGGGCGTAGGCAGGCGAGCTCAAACGGCGGTAAATCCACGTCGCCAGTATCACTACAGGTACGGCGCTTAATGCCGTTAACGCAAGAATGGGGTCAAGCCAGAACATTGCCGCGGCGATAGCGACCATCGTCACGATGCTGGTGGCCGCGCTGGCAAGACCGTTTTGCAGAAATCGGGCGAGTGAATCAACGTCGACGGTCATGCGAGTAAGACGCGAGTCGATGTGCTTCTCGTGCCAGGGAAGACTCAGGCGTAGCAGGTGGCTGAAGCTGCGTAAGCGTACCGTATGCTGTACCGACTCTGCCGCGCGGGCGGCGAAGATCGTTTGCAGCGCATAGCAGCACCAACCGATCGCCACCAGGCACAGCGCGAGCAGGGCGCATATGCCAATAGTCGACATATCCCCTGCGGCAACGCCTGAGTCAATACCGCGCTGCAAAAGCACCAGCACGCCAACGCCTGCGGCGGAATCAAGCGCGATAAGCAGGGCGGCGATGACGAACATCCAGGCTACTGGCGTCAGCAGCGATGAGACTTGACGCCCGTGGCCTGCCAGCGCCATCTGTACGGCGCGTTCTGGAACGCGCGTCATCCGGTCGACAAAACCTTTTCCGGCGGTTGTCTGGCGCTCATGCGCGTCGTCGGATTTTACCGCCTGCGTTGTTGGCCATAGCGTACGTTGTTCTGCCGGGGCAAGGGCGAGAAAATCCCCCTCGCCGCTCATCAGCGAGCGAAACGTCGGACACCTTGCATCCAGCTCCGCCTGGGTACCGGTATCCACGACGCGGCCTTTATCCAGCACGACGATCCGATCGGCTAACTGCAGTGTTGAACGGCGGCGTGCAATTACCAGCAGCATATGCTCATTATCGGCATAACGACCAAGAGCCGTATTAATTTCCGCTTCAGTACCGGCATCGACCGCCGAGGTGGTGTCATCGAGAATCAGCAGTTCCGGCGCGGTAATCAGTGCCCGGGCTAGCGCAATACGCTGGCGTTGGCCGCCGGAGAGGTTGCTTCCGCGTTCGGCCAGTCGGGTGTTGAACCCCTGCGGTAGCGCATTGATGAACCCGCTGGCGCCTGCGGCATCGGCGGCGCGTCGAATGTCGTCCTGAGTCGCTTGCGGGTGCCCATAGGCGATGTTTTCCGCCACCGTACCGGCAAACAGAAACGCGTCTTCAAACACTACGCCAACGCGACGACGAAGCGCCGTCAGTTTCAGGTCGCGAATATTCTGTTGACCCGTAGTGGTGTTGAGCCATACTCCGCCGGAGGTGGGATCGTAAAAGCGCGCCAGCAACATCAGCAATGTTGATTTTCCGGAGCCGGAGGCGCCAACCACTGCCACGGTTTCACCGGCGTGAATGGAAAACGAGATCTCATTGAGGATACGGTTACCGTTGTCGTAGTGGAAACTCATCTTCTCCACGTCCAGCCCGATAATCTGACCTTCAACCGACTCAGTACCGTCTTCCATGCGAGAACGCGTGTCGATAAGCGCGAAGACGCGCTCTACCGACGCCTGTGTGCGCTGTGCGATAACCAAAAACGATGCCAGTACGCGGGTAGGGCCGGTCAGCATAGCGAGAAAACTCGCGAACGCAACGAAGGTTCCCAGATCGATGCGCCCATTCATTACCGACCAGCCGCCATAGCACAGCAGGACGATCTGCCCTATCACCGGTAGCGCCAGCATGGTTGCGCCCGGCATCGCCTGCGAGATAGCGGCGCCGATGCGTACCCGCACCATCTGCCGCGACTGACCATCGAGCCAACGCGTTTCGCGCAACTCCGCCACGCAGGACTTCACCACTGAGATCTGTTCCAATACTTCGCGCATATGCTCCGTCATGTGCGCCAGCCGGTCTGAGGCAAGCCCCGTTTGCGCGAAAACACGGCGACGGGCGCGCAGGGCGGTAATAGCAAGGGCGGCCAGTACGCAAATCACGATAAGCGTCATGGATGGCGACATCCATAGCATCACCGCGATACCGGCCACATAGTAAGTGAGCACCGCCAGCGGCACCGGACACATCTGTAGCAAGGTGTGTACCTGTTGAAGATCGCTGTTGGTACGCGAAATGACCTGCCCGGTACGCAAGGCGTCCTGGCCTGCGCCGTCCAGTTTCTGAATACTGTCGAACGCACGGCTACGTAACGTATGCTGAACCCACAGCGAGAGTTCCCCGGCATAGCCGCGGCGCACGTAATTCCCGATAAAATCAAAAAGGGCAATTAACAGCAGGCCGCAGGCAAGTAACGGCAGGTGGGTTGTATCGCCTGCTATCGCGTCATTGACGGCCTGACGCGTTATTAGCGGCGTCAGCGCAGCCAGTAAAATGGTCGATACTGATGCTACGATGACAATGATGCTCAGTGTTTTACGTTCCCAACACACGCGGGCAAGGCGAACTATCCAGGCACGAGCGGGCATGGGGGAATGAGTCGCGGGCATTAAGCCTCCTTATCGGTGAAAGATGAGATATGGCGACACACGCTGGGTTCAGCCGCCATATTGTCATTGCGCTGCCGCGGTTAGCCGTGTTGCAGCATGGCGATCAGTTTTTTTGCCACCTCGGTCGGGCAAGGCTGGGCCGCCATTTCCGCCGCGACCTCCTGCGACGCCTCGCGAAGCGCGCGATTACCGAGGAAGGTATTGATCATGCTGCTCGTAAGCCCGCTCTTACCGGGAATAATGCCGCATCCGCGCTCGACCACGGCGCGGGCATTGACGGGTCTGTCGGCACCCTGGCCAAAGACTATCTGCGGAATGCCGGCATGCAGCGCCGTCAGGGTGTTGCCTGCGCCGCCATGGTGGATAAAACCGTCGGCGCCGTTAAGGAAAACGCCCATCGGAAGCCAGTCGACCAGACGGACATTCGGCGGCAGAGAACGTAAATCCGAGCGGGCGTTTGCCGGAAGATGCAGGATGATTTCGGCATCTACTTCGCCGGCAGAATCCATTACCCAGGAAATCAGATCCAGGCCATCCACCATCGGTTTGACGGTGCCGAGGCTGACCAGAAGACGCTTGCGATCAGGTGTACGTTCCCACCATTCTTCCCAGACGGCGCCGCCGTTATACGGGACGTATTGCATGGAGATAACCGGCTCTCCGTCATTTTGCAGTATGCTCATGCTGGGCGGTGTGACGTCTATCCACGCCAGATCTCTTGGTGGCGCGCTGACCCCATGGCGGCGGTAGGCGTTAGAAAGTGATTTCGTCACGCCTTTGATGTGCCAGGGCGTATGACCGAAGCCGACGGTTTGCATCACTACCGGAATGTCATACTTAGCGGCAATCAGTGGTCCAACGACCCCAAGAGGAGGGTAGACGATGAGATCTGGCCGCCATTGCCCGGCGAACGCGACCAGCGGGTCAGTCATCTCTTCGCTGAAGAATGAGAAGTTCCCCATTTTTGTTCCAATGTTATTTTCTTTTCGTAATGCCTCCTGACGGCGATAACCCGCTTCCGAATCGAAACCAGGCGCAGCGTCAAATACCACCAACCCAGCTTCTGCTGCTTTCTGTGCAAATTTTCCACCGCTTGCAATCAGCACTTCATGGCCATTAACACGAAACGCTTGCGCCAGGGACAGCACAGGGTATAGCAGTCCATACAGTGGTGGACCGACAAACAGAATACGCATGAGAAATCCTCTCTCTCCACGTCATAAATCGAACAGGTTGTTAATGAGAATGATAATAATTACCAATATCATTTGAAAAATGCAATAACTAATACGACCCTTGATCATGTGATGATTTTTTTCATAAAAATCGGGGAAGAGGAGAGCGTTAAGCGGTGAAGTTTGGTTTCAGACTTATTTACGCGCGTATGGTCGCGAAGGCAAAGCGCCAGGATTGGGGAACTGGATTCGCATACCAGACGCCCGTGGATTATTAATGATAACTTCGTAAATAACCTTTCAGACAATGAGGTAAACGTACCGACAGCAAGGTAATGGGAAACGTAGGTAGTAGTATTGATAACGCGTTGCGGGGCAATTTACTGGTGTCCGGCGGCAGATCGTGTTCTGTGTGGACTTTCCGTGCAGTGATGTGACGGACGCCTCTTCCTAAAGTAGTCAGTGCCATACTTTTAATGACTGCATTAATCCTGGCGTTAAATCCTTTAATTTGGTGGACGTAAAGTGGACATAGACAACAAAAAGGGGCTACGTATTCACGTTGCCCCTTGTTTTATTTGCTGGCGTCCTTGTAATTGGTGGGGGAGGTGGCTGAGTTTGTTGGGGATTTTTATTTTTTGCGCGAAGGCGAAGGCGCAAAAGAGTGGCGATAGTGTTGATATGGAAGGGGGGGGATCTTGTTGATTCTTAAGTTGATTGTTGTAGGAAGGATTTTGCGTGTTAGTCGAGGCTTGTGGGTGGACGTCATAGGTTTGTTGCTTCTAGCTGATCTTATAGCCTTTCGTTCAGACCTCTATCTACTTGGAGTAGACGTTTAATATTCTGATGGGGATTTCAGGAGCTGTCAGGCTATAAGCTAGGGGCACCTCACAACCATAATCACCTTGAGGGACTACAGTAAGTGAGAAAATAAGTATTCATTTTAAGTTAGGTTACAATCAGCAAAAGGCAAGAATGCTAAGATGATGAACAAAATGAATAATTACTCCCCAAATTGGTATCTTTTGCATAAGTTATTGGTTGATGAAACACCTGTGTTCACTCGGGATAGACTCTGGACTTACAAAGAGCATCAGCATGCCAGAGCGCTCGCGATCTATCTTGCGCACGCCACTTTGGCAACCCCTGTACTTAACAAAACAACTATAGCTGAACTATTATCTGGATCGAGAGGCTGGCCATGTAAAGATGGTAAGCACCATTTTATACAAACTAACTGTTCGCTTGATTTCCTCGAGGATGCGGGATTTTTGTCATTTTACGCTGACTGGTGTAGCGTACATTGTCAACATCCTTGGCAAACAGAAGTGCTCGATGACAGTATTATCGATATTTTGAACACAGCGGAACAGCTTAAACAGATACGGCTTGGCTTGAATGATTTTATTGAACCACACTTTTGCATAAATGTTAACGAACTTACAGCACTATTAAGTGAAGAATTTGGCAACGTTTCTCTGGAAACATTATTACCACTATGTACGCGGATAAACGACGCTGTCAGTGTTGCACCTGAGACCTCAAAATTCACTCCTCTTCATAGTACTTATCTCTGGCAAACTCTACTTGAGAAGTATCCTGCGAAGGAGGCGTTTAGACGCTGGATGCTATGTATACAAGTACAGGGAAGGGCTATTGTTCCTGTACTATTTAGCCTTCTGGAAAAGAAGCAAGAGGAAATGTTTTTTGAAGAAATTGAAAGGCTCTTATCATCAGAACTCTCATCGTCATATTCATTGAAAACTATATTCAAACAAGTTACAAATTCTCAATATTTCCGGCAACTTGTTGAGTCTCGAACTATACAATTTAATGTATCCCTGAACGAGGATATGCCTGAAAGTGTAATGAAGTCAGGAATATCAGCTACTGGAAATATAACGGCTCAGGATTTAGATGCGCTATATATGTATCCTGCAGGAGATGACCCCGATGAAATGGAGGCTTTTGAAAAATGGGAACAATTCGGGTATGAACTTGGACTGTCGATGCCCTTAACATGGTTGATCCAAGAGTGTTTGATTCATTCAATCTATATTGACAGACGATGCCTCAGAGGTTCGTCTTTTTCATTAAATCTGCTTGTAATGGCTAAAAACAATCCGGTTTTAAGGCACATCTTGTTTAATATCCTACCACAACGATTCAACTGGACGTATATGCTATTTCTGTTATCCCGTGCCGATACTTGTGATACAGCCTTAGTTCATTTGATCAGTAGGGGAACGCTTCATTCGCTCTTGAGCAGTTATTCTGGGGCTGCGGGTATTGAGAAAACCTACAGGGAAGCGCTTTTAAAAGAGTATTTACGAACAATTGAGGGCTGTGATGCCAATGGGCAACGTCTACTGAAGATTGCATATCATATCGCTGATTTATGTGGTTTCTATAATGACAATTATATTGATTCGCCAGAATACAGAATATTAACTTGCCTACTGCAACGTCTTGACGATGCGAGTGTGCTGCAATTGGTCAGTTCTTTCATTAAGCAATTAGAAGAGCAACTACCTCGACGAGTTTTGAGGCTTAAAGAAAGAAGTATTTACTATATTGGGTTTTGGCTCGCTGAGCGTATTGAAAAAGTGGAGGGAAATCATAAACAAAAGATTCAGCAAGAATTGTGTACCTGTTTGTATACCTTCTATCAAACAGCCTTTGAAGAATGTTTTAGTGGAAAGCGCCGAGATCTTGAACCTGGCGCTTTTTTTGCCTCCTTACCATGGGCAAGTCTGATTGCAGTAAAAGGAGCTAGTCCTTTGCTTTCTATGTCAGTGAGGATATTAGATTGGAAAGATTCACTGACATATGAAAATAAAAACTGGTCGGCAGTTGCTTCTGCTATAAGACATTACATGCAGACTTTGATGTGTGTTGTTAAGTGCAAAATTGATGTCATTGAGCAGAAAAGGGTTTGGCGAAAAGTAACAGAAATAGTGTGTTCGTATGGGTTTGGAAAACAGGAAGGTAGGGTATATATATTTGATAGATATATTACTGATAATGCTAGGGATTTATGGGTGGCCTTTAGTGTTTTTTTGAATAGTATCCCCGATGATCTCTATGTTGATTTTATCGAACAGTGTAAAGAGAGAATTCCAGTTAGCTCCTTGTACATCATGCTTGACCATTGTCATATCTTGGCTAGAGAGCAGGTTTTGCAGGATATTATTTTAGCTCGTCGAGATCTGGATAAAGAAAATTTAGGTCTCAATGATCTTGAATTAGCATTCATATCGGCATGTGACAATAATCATTTAAAATTAGCTTGGGGGGTCTTGCAGGCAGCAAAACCTATTCTTAGTCGACTTAGAAGTATGAAAAACATTGATTTACTAGAGCGTATTTGTCGATGGGAAGGATATGCTTATAAGTATGAACATTTAAGATTATTTATGGAGTTAAAAGATAATCCTGATGAATATATTAGGGCCTCTAAGTTAATATCTTTCAAGAAACCTGATATAGATTTATCTGAAAACAACATCCACTTTAAGAATTTGTCTTATGAATGTGACCAGTTTAGTCGTTACATTTGTGCAATAGCCTTGTATAAAAGCGAACCGGAGAAAAGTGTAAGTATAATGGAGTCCCTTTGTAGGACTAGTAAGAGCCTTCACCATTCCTTTGCCCTTTTTGTGGCAAGAATTGAATATGGCGAGAAAGTGGGGGATCTTTCACTTCTATCTCTCGCTCTTGATAAATTTCTCATATCTATTAAAGAGACGAAACCCCAAGATATTGGAACTCAGTGGGCAAGCCAAATACTGGATGCTATGCGGAAACTGAATTTTCAACATCAGGCTGATATTTTCTGGCGAAAATTAACGCCTGAGCAGCGTAACACCAAAGAAATAATGCTGCCATATTGCCTTGCTCTTGTAGAACGAAACGAAGTCTGGGCAGCACAGCAGATCATTGATAATTATCGAAAATTAAATGCTGATATCGGTGACGATACCAGTCTAATGCCACTTCTTGAGAAGTTAAATAAGGCTCTTCCTGAAGAACCTGTTGTGACTGGTATTTTCAGGGCTATGGTTGAGTCACAGAAGAATAGTACATTCCAACTCGCCAAACAATACGGTTTGATCGTTAGTCGTAAATTTAACGAATATGTCAAAATTATTGGGAATGGCCAAACTACTGAGATTTTCTTGAAAGATGTGGTTATCAGCATTGGTCGTGAACTTCTGATGCGCAAAAAAAATCTTCAGCTTCAAGCTAGTAGGAGAGCAAAAGGTACAATAACCAGCCAGATTACTAATGAGGATCTGATTAATGATTGGTTTACGTCGTTGTTTGATATGCGTATGTCTGAAGCCAGGATTGGTTTTGGTGACCAGAAAAGGATGGGGCGCTCAGCATCGGGTCAAAGTATCGGAGAAATAGATGGTGTTATTAAGCACAGTGATAATACTAGAATTGCTATTTTTGAGGCTTTTCGCCTTTTCTCACTTGAAAAAAGGACTATTAGTGGGCATTTGGATAAGATTTCATCTTATGATAATGAGGGGCTAAGTCCGGTATTTATTATAGTTTACTGTGATATCGACGATTTTACGCAACTGACAAAAGATTATAAAAAATATGTTTCAGATATTAGTTATGCTGGTTTTACTGATAAAAAGAAACGTGTTGAAACGGTAGAGATAACTGACCAATTATGGCTTGGCAAGGAAGTTCGATACCGTGTGAAAGATATAGTTTTCTATCATCTCCTTCTGAATATGAGATAAAATTTAGCACCAGTGGGGGTAAGGCTTGAACTTACCACGAAGTTTGGATTTTCAGGTTTATATGCATGGATATTACCCTTATTCCTTACGGGCTAATTCTTCTTAGGGTTGAGAGAAAATGGACGAGGCATTAGTAACCTGTACTCCTTTGGTAAACACATGCAGGTGTAAGTGAGCTCCTCCCTGACCTTAGAGCAGGCGTTTGAAGCCTGTCAGATGAACAAAACGGCGTGGCTGGACCGTAAAGCCGAACTGACCGCCGCAGAGCAGGAATATCAGGAATTATTGCTGGATGACACGCATCAGGTTCCCGCAGATTACAGACATTGCGTGACCTGATTGACGTAAAAAAATGGGAGGTGAATCAGGCCGCCGGTCGCTACATCTTCTCGCATGAGGAGGTGCAACGTATCAACATCCTTAACCGGCTCCATGACTTTATGCAGCAGCACGGCGCGGAGCTGGCACCTGCACCTGCATTAAAAGCGACTTCTTTAGCGGGCTGGCGTGGCGGGGAGAGCATTGCGCGCTGGAAATATTATTAATTATTTTAAAAATGGAGGGGACTCCCCTCCAGATGTATAGTGATTATTTTAAAGTGAAGCTAGAATCGCTGGGGTCAACGCAGCGCCTTTGGCAACCTGATCATCCCCTCCTAGCTTATGGTAATGAGCTAATACAATATCAAGACTTTCATTAAATATAGCATTGTCGATGTTTATTTGATTTATTGTTGATAGTTCCTGTAAGATATTATCTTTGGTTCCTAAGTATTTTATGGCTGCAACCATCGCAACATAATATTTAATATTTGTTGTGGTTTTTGGATCTGGGGTGTATTTTTCTGTTTCTACTTTCAAAAAAGCTTCAGTAGCCTTTATAATTAGTATTACTTTTAAGTAGGTATCAATGGTGATATCTAGACTGAATATTTTTTTATATTCAGCATCAGAGTTGATAAGTGTTGATGGACGTGCCCTTGCACTATCAGGTCTGAACAATAATATTGTCATCATTGCTTGTGCAAGATACGCGATGCTTATGATTTTTGATGCTGGTTTTCCAAGGTTTTTGTAGAAATTTTTCTTTCTATCATAATAGAAATCATTGGCTTTCAAATAATCTTCAATGTTTCTATGAATTTCATCAGAACTGCGAAGGGATGCAGGTAAAATAGCTGTTTGGCTGTTGGTGGCACGGATTATTCTGTCACGTGCATCTTCATTTTCTTCACAGATTATTCTAATGAGAATAGACCTTTTATCATTTTGAGAATTCTCGGAATTGGAAAAGTGTCGGTATATTTCATGTGAGGTTTGGAGCCCGTTAACAATTTGTGGGTCTTCTATGGTTAATTGTTTTCCTGCGCTGACTGCTTTCGGTGTAATTATTGTAACGCCATTGTTCAAATACCAGAAGTCATCAGAGTTCATATTTTGAAGCGTCAGTCGAATTCCTGTGTTAACAGTTACACTTCCTTGGTAGTCTCGAACGTTTGATTCGAAAATACTTCGAGCTAATGCGCCATTATCGCTGATGAATTCATAATATTTTGTAAGTGAAGCAAGGCAAATGTAGCTACCTGCAGATGTGCTTATTGGCTGTTCTGATACCTCTAATATGCGTGAACTCGCTGGTATGTTTCTGCTCATTTCTAATAGAGTGGTAGCTCCGATGAAAGAGAAGTCGCAGACTGAACCACTAAATAATCCATGTATATCGTCACGTAACTTACTTGCTTTATCAATTACATTTTGATGAATGTCATTTTCAACACCTTGGGTTGCATAAAAGAATTTTATTAAAATCGTCGGGAATGTTTTTGCAAGTTTTGAATAAGCATTTCTGAACAGGCTAACTTTCTCGAGTAATAATGAGTTATATCGTTTTTTAAATTTATCGAGATCGTTACCTAAGTCAAATAAATCCTGAATGGTTTCTCGGAATTTAATTATTGCATCCTCTTTAAATGTTGAGGATGTTTTAGACTGAATTACTACCAATTCAATTTGGTTTTTTCTTGCTTGAGTATTAAGTTGAGTATCTTCTTTTTGTAGTTCACCATTAATAAAAGTAAATATAGAGTCAATGCCGCCATCACCACCATTTCCAACAATGCCATATTCAATGTCATCATAGGTAACATCGTAATCTTTGAGGATTTCTGACGCTGAGTATATTTCAAAGAACTCAGAATCTTTAATATCGACATCGAGTTCATTCTTTTTATCTTTAAGAATTTGTTCAAGTATTATTTGGTCATTTGTCTTTTTTGACATGTTAGACTCCCTTATCTTATTTGTTTGAACCATTAACATAGCATCCCCACCATGACATTATTTCAACACGTTGAGTAATATATGTTGACCGATTATAAGCTTTTCTTACTTCATTTCTATCTGTATGTGCTAAAGCAGATTCAATAACATCAGGGTTTAATCCTGCTTCATTCATAGCTGTACTGGCTATAGAACGCAATCCATGCGCTACTAGCTTACCTCCATATCCGATGCGCTTTATAGCCGCATTAGCCGTTTGACTATTCATTGGCTGCTTTGGATCATTTCTGCTGGGAAAAACATGTTCACGGTGAGCACTGATTGGCTTCATCACTTCCAGAATCTCTAATGCCTGAGAAGATAGAGGTACAATGTGCTCCCTCTTCGCCTTCATCCGTTCGGCTGGAATAGTCCAAAGCTTTGCATCGAGATCGATTTCTGCCCAACGAGCACCGGAGGCCTCAGAAGGGCGCACAAGCGTCAGGAGTTGCCATTCAATTAAACAGCGAGTCGAAACAGAGAGATTTGACATCACCAAAGAACGCATGAGTTTTGGTAACTCTTCTGGCCGAAGCGTCGGCATGTTTTGTTTTTTAGGCCTCTCAAAGGCCATCCCAACACCTGATGCTGGATTCGCATCTATCAGACCAGTGTTGACAGCATAAATCATTATCTCGTTAATGCGCTGCACCAGTCGACGTACAGTCTCAAGCGCCCCACGAGCTTTGATTGGCTCAAGAGCTTCAACCAGTTTCCGGGCTTTGATTTGCTGACCAGGGATCTCACCGATGGCAGGGAATACACCTTTCTCCAGTGAACGCCAAATGTCTTTTGCGTAATCAGGGGTGACGCTTTTGCTTTTGAGCTTGAACCAGTTAGCAGCGACCGTCGAAAAAATACTGTCCAGAGCGATTTGCTGCTGTTCCTCTGCAACTTCAGCTTGAATTTGCGGGTCGATTCCGTTGGCTAATAAGGCAAGGTAATCCGCTCTTAGTCCGCGAGCATCAGCAAGCGAAAGGGCGGGGAAAGCACCTAGCCCCATCATTGTCCGCTGTTTTGTCGCCGGACGTTGATAACGGAAGCGCCAGAGCTTTTTCCCGCTGGTTTTCACTATCAGGAAAAGGCCATCGCCATCATGCAGCGTTAGATCCTTCTCTAACGCTTTAGCGCGCAGAACTTCGGTGTTGGTCAGGGAGCGCGTTGTCCGTGCCACTGTGGCCGCTCCTTCATGAATTGGTATACGCTTTTAGGTATACATCCTACCGTATACCTAAACGTATACCAACAATCACCGGATTTAGCCGGATGTTCTCGGACAAGGACAGGCACAAAAAAGCCCGCATGGCTTGCGCCGTGCGGGCTCTTAGGACTTCATCGGATGACTCTGGTAATCACCGATGGAGAATTTTGGTGGAGCTGGCGGGAGTTGAACCCGCGTCCGAAATTCCTACATCCTCGGTACTACATGCTTAGTCTGTCTTTACATTCGCCTGGCACCTGCGGACGGACACGCCACTACCAGACTAGCCTGATTCGTTTTAACGCTTCAACCCCAGGCAGGGCATCCGCGCGATCTCTTTTGGGTTTGACCTCTCTTGATCCCCGTCCTAAGAGCGGAGGCTAGGGAGAGAGGGCTCTAAGCAGGTTATTAAGCTGCTAAAGCGTAGTTTTCGTCGTTTGCGACTATTTTTTTGCGGCTTTTTACGAGGCCAACCGCCCCTCGGCATGCACCTTGGGTTTCGCAAATCCCGTCGAATCCAGAATCAGCCCCAATGTGTAAGGTAAGTATAACAGACTTGTGACACGCGTGACCAGCCCCCGTATCTTCTTATCTTCAACGATTTACCGCTCGCGCAGCGCTTCTTTCGCGCGATTAAACGGTTTGATTAAATAGTCGACAATGGTTTTTTCACCGGTTTTGATATCCACCGTGGCGATCATGCCTGGAACAATCGAAAAACGGCGTCCTGATTTATTTTGTAGATAGTCCTGGTGGGTGCGGATAAACACGCGATAGTAGAAAATTTCCGGTTTCACTTTATCCTGAATGGTGTCCGGTGAAATGGTCTCCACCACGCCGTCAAGCCCGCCGTAAATGGCGTAATCGTAAGCAGTAATTTTAACCAATGCGCGTTGGCCGGGATGAATAAAGGCGATATCACGTGGCGAAAGGCGGGTTTCAATCAACAGACGATCGTCTACCGGCACTATCTCCATCATCTCGCCGTTAGGCGGGATCACGCCGCCAATCGTCGTGACCTGGATATTTTTAACAATGCCGCGTACCGGCGAACGCACGGTGAGGCGGGTGACGGAATCCTCGCGTCCTTTTAAAATGGCGGAGAGCATATCGACCTCAGCGTTTGCTTTCGATAACGCTTCGCGTGCCTGCACATAATATTGTGAGCGCAGATCGGTAATTTTTAAGCCTAAATCGCTTTTTTGTCGTTGCAGGCGTAGCACTTCAACATGACTGGCCGCGCCGCTTTTCTCCAGCCGCTGGGTAATGGTCAGCTCTTTATTAACCGACGCCAGCGCATCCCGTAGCTCGGCTTCGGTATCGGCCAGCTGCGCGCGGCGGCTTTTATAGAGACGCGTCTCTGCGGCAATCAGATCCGGCCAGCCGTTCAGCTCAGCGGGGAAGGCGAGAGGTAAGTCGCTGACTTCCGCGGTTAACCGTGCGCTGGAGGCGAGTGAAGCGCGATATTTTGCCGCACTTTCACCCACATTGGACGCCAGACGCGTCGGATCAAGCCGGGCGACAATCTGGTTAGCCTGAACTCTGTCGCCTTCCCGCACCGTCAACTGCGCCAGAATGCCGCCATCCAGCGACTGCAGAACCTGTTCGCGTGAACTGGGGATCACTTTCCCGTTGCCGGTGGAAACCTCATCCAGTCGGCCAAACCACGCCCAGATGCCGAGAATGAGAAATAACAGTGAGCAGATCAGAACAATACGACCCGCGCCGGAAAACGCCCGTTCACGCTGAATATCGGGATCGTCCATCGCGGCATCATGCTGATTGATTTTCATTTTTCCACTCCCGACGGTGACTTTGCATCCGATCCGCGTTAAGCGCCTGCGCTTTTGGCGCATCCATCACCAGTTGCCCTTCTTTCAGGACAACGACACGCTCAACCAGCTCCAGTATTGGTACCCGGTGCGTCGCGACGACCAAGGTACGATTGCCAAGCCACTGATGTAACCGCTGAATAAACTCTCGTTCCGTATGCTCGTCCAGCGAGGCGCTGGGTTCGTCAAGTAGCACAATATTGGGGGAGCGCAGCAGCATTCTCGCCAGCAACAGGGACTGACGCTGCCCACCGGACAGGCCGTTACCACCCTCCATAATGGGATGATCCAACCCTTTTGCCAGCCGCCTGACGAAGACGGCGCCGCCGCTGACTTCGAGCGCGTCAAAAATCTGTTCATCGTTGGCGTGCGGCGCGCCGAGCGTCAGGTTCTCTCGTAGGGTGCCGAAGAAAAGCCGCGCGTTCTGGCTAAGAAAGCCGATGTTGCGGCGTAAATCCGCCATATCGATGTGCGACAAGCTGAGATTATCAAGCCGGGCATCTCCCTGAATCATCTCCAGGCCACCCGCCATCGCCTGTAAAAGTGTGGATTTACCCGCACCGTTACGCCCCAGTATCGCAATCCGCTCGCCTGGCATGATCTCCAGACGCACGAGGCGCAACGGTATGCGTTGATCGTCGTTATGGTAACGAAACTGAGCGTTTTCAAAGAGGTAATGCCCGTGGAGGATGTCGCGGTGTATCAGGCTATCGTCATGCTGTGTCTCGGTGGGCAGTTGCATAATGTTGTCGAGACCCATCTTCGCCGCTTTCACCTGCTGCCAGCGCGCCAGCACGCCGCACAGGTTAGCCATTGGCGCGATCATCCGCGAGCCGAGCATCGACGCGGCGACCACGGCGCCGGTAGTCATACTGCCTTCAATGACCATCGGCGCGCCGAACATAATCACTGCGGCATACACCAGACTTTGTACCGACATCCCCCAACTGATAAGCCCTTGCGTGAGTTTGCGGGTGCGTAGACCCGACTCACCGGTAATACGGATATAGCTATTCCACTGCTGAAGAAAGCGGTTCTCCGCCTGCATCAGTTTAATATCTTCCAGCCCCTGAACGCTTTCGACCAAGACTGCATTGCGTAGCGTCGCTTCGTGGGCGGCCTGGTTGGCGAGGACAGCCAGTTTTTTTTGCAGTGCGACGCCCGGCAGGATCATCAGCAGAGCCGCCACGGGCGCTATCCATGCCAGCGGTGGGGCAATAATCGCCAGGACTACCATAAACAGGAAAAAGAAAGGCAGATCGACAATGGTCGCCAGCGTTGAAGAGGTAATCATCTCGCGGATCTGCTCCAGTTCGCGTAACTGCGAGATAAAACTGCCGGTGGAACGGGGGATAGCGCTGTTGCGCAGCCTTAACGCATGACCGAATACCCGATCGGAAATGCGCATATCGGCGCGTTTACCGAGCACATCCATAATGTGCGTACGCGCTTCACGCAGCAGAAAACCGAACAGCACCGCTACCAGCACTCCGAAGGAGAGCACGTACAGGGTAGGATATGACTGAGCGGGGATCACCCGATCGTAAACCTGCATAGAGAACACAATCCCGGCCAGCGACAGCACGTTAATCAGAAAGGCGGCGACCATTACCGGTAAATAAGGGCGAATATCCTGCAGAACCAGCTCGCGCATCCAGTCGGGTTTAAAGCGGGAGATATAGCGATCGACGCGGCTATCCTTGAGCGCCGATAGCGGGCGTAGCGCGGCAACATAGAGGATCTCCGGTAATAACTCGCTGAGCGTCAGGCGGTTACGCTGACTCTCTTCTTCAATCACAAAAACGTCTGCCGCATCTTCGCCATTAACATGTTCGATGACCAATAACTGCCCGTCCCGGAGCTCGACAACCAACGGCAATCGCCACTGACTAAATGCCGTTTTGTCTATGTCCGGCGCATGAAAGGATAAACCCGCCTGCCGCGCGAGCTGCGTTAAGGCGGTCGTTCTGCTTTTACCCCTAAACCACGGGGCGTTGGCCTGAATTGAACCGGGAGAACAGGCAACGCGATAATGACCGGCGACATGGCTGATGGCCTGCGCCCATTGGCTCAGCGCGCGCTCACTGAGTACCTCTTCTACATCGGGGGCGGCGCGGGTCATGGCTGGATCTCCACGGATTGAATGCTGCGATGATTTAACGCGAACGCCTGACGAAGCGCGCCGGTGTTATACAGACAGTTCAGTTGCAACTGATGCAACTGGCTTTCCGTTTGCAGTTCGGCAAAACGCGCCTGGTAAACCTCCTGCTCCGCATTAAGCACGTCGAGCAGCGGGCGGGAACCGAGGTCAAGGTATTGCTGCTGATACAGTTCGCGCGTGCGTTCGCTAAGCTGCTGTTGCCGACGAAGGATTTGTAACGCGCTGGCAAGACTCATTGCCTGGCTGCGCGCCTCCATCAGTTTCTGGCGGACATCAAGCCGGGTGCGCTGAATGGTCGACTGAGCCGCGTCTACCGCATGGCTGGCGGCGTTGCGTCGGGCAGTCAGCCCTCCGCCCTGATAAAGCGGCATCTCAACTTTCACCCAGGTGGAATACTGGGTTTTATCCAGCACTTCATGACTGGGATATTTATCATTAAGATAATGTTGTACAGAAGGTTCGAGCGAAATCGTCGGCGTCATCTGCGCGCTGGCATAGTCCAGATTCGCCCGCGCAACGTTGGCCTGCGCCCAGGCGGCCAGTACCGCGGGCACCAGTCGATCGTCGGGCGTCGCCGTCTCACAGCTGCGAGCGAGTTTCGCCGGGAAGTCATTATTGATGCCGTTAAGCGAATTCCAGCCCAGCCAGCTCATCAGTGAGGCTTTCGCACTGTCGAGATTGGCCTGATACTGCGCCAGTTGCGAGCGGGCGGATTCGATTCTGGCTTCGGTTTGCACCACGTCAGATAGCGACGTAGCGCCTTCATCGCTGCGCTGCCGGATAAGTTTACCGATGCCGTCCAGCGCGATGAGCTGTTCTTCCGCCGCTTCTACCATTTGCTGCCAGCTCTGCGTTTGTACAATGGCGTTGGCGGTTTCGTGCGCGACGGTATCAATACTGAGCAACACATTGGCCTGTTGCTGCGCTGCGCCTGCGGTTTCGGCGCGAACCTGGCTTGCCACTTTGCCGAAGTCATAAAGCATTTGCGATACCGACAGCACCAGCGAGGGGCTATACCCGTGATCGGTGTAGGTATTGCTGTACCCATTGTTCACGCCAGCGCTGATTTGCGGATAATATTTCGATTTGGCGACCTCTATTTGTTCATTCTGTGCGAGCAGTTTGCCGACGGCTTCGCGAATAGAAGGATGCCAGTTAACGGCGCGATTGACCGCGTCATTGAGCGTCAGGTTGCCCGGCGCGGCGGCGCTGAGCGGCAACTCAGCGGCGGAGCCATCCAGCGAAGGAAGCATCTGGTCCGTTGCTAATCCTTCGGATGTAATCATTGGCGGCGCTTCTGCGCCCCGGGGCTGGTGATGAAACAAAGCAAATGCCAGTACGATGGCGACAGGCGCGACTCTTCCCATAGTTTATCCCTTTTAAATATCACCGCTTGTTGCCCCGAACGTCGTGGCGTTCGGGGCTTTTTTATCAACCGCCGGTTATCAAGTGGTTGTTCTGCAAAAGATCATTTAGCGTAAGCTGCACATTCTCCAGAGTGACAAGGTCAGTTGATTTAAACGCGCTGCCGGCGCCGTCGCGATCGACGGAGATCACCGTATTGGCGCCGCTGGTATGAACCTGAACAAAGTTACCCAGCGTCGTCGCCTGATGATCCCAGCCGGTCAGCAGTTCGTGGATATCGATCTTGTCGCCCTGCGCGGTGGAGAAGTTTTGCCAGCGATCGGCGCCATTGCCGCCGGTCGCGTCCGCGCCGTTTAACAGGTGATAAATCAGCGTATCGCCATAGGCGGAGCCGATGAGAACATCGTTTTGGTTGGTACTGACGATTTGCGGCGCCATATCAATGGTCAATGTGGCGCTATCCGTATGACCCATCTTGTCATCCAGTTGATAGGTAAAGACCTCTTTACTGGTGATGGACGACATCGCGACGCCATTATTCAGGGTGTAGGTGTAAGCGCCATCAAGGTTAATTTGCAATGTGCCGTAATGTCCCTGAATCGTGGCGCTGGTGGTATTCGCTGCGGCGTCCAGCGTGGCGGCGCTGCCGTTATACCCGCTAATGCTCAGGCGGGTATTCACCGTATTAAGCTGATCCATCGCCCCCGCCGCGTCGCTGCCGTCAAAAATATTGCCGAGAACGGTATGCGTTCCGGACGTTTCAAAATTATCCAGATCGACGGTGGTGCCGATGACGCGTGGCGTGATCGTCGCTGCCCCGGCCAGGGTATTGGTGCCGGTAAAGTTCAGCGTGTACGTTCCGGCATCCAGCTCCAGGCCGCTCAGGTTGACGGTCACCGTCGCGCTGCCCAGCGTGATATTCGCCACCGGAACGGTTCCGTTGCGTATGACGGTCCCGTTCTCCTGAATGGCCCAGCTAATATTCAGATTGCCCAGCGTAATGAGCGTGGAGACATCAAAGACCAGTGACGCGCCTTTAAGTACGGTGCCCGTTGCAACGTCAAAGGTGCCGCTCCCGCTGCCCGATTTGCCGAGTAACCCCCAACTGGCGCTGCCGACGCTGGAGTCCAGCCAGGCAGCGGTATCCTGAAGCGTGGCGACGCTAAGGGTATCGCTGACATCATTAATCGCATCCAGCGCCCTGGCGGTTGGCGTGATATTGAGCGAGGCCGTATCGGTATCGCCGTTTGGCGCTTTGACCGTATAGATAAAGCTGTCCGGCGTTTTAATGCTGTCGGCGCCGACGCCGTTCTTCAGCGTGTAGGTATAGTTGCCTCTTGCGTCAATGATGAGCGAGCCATACAACCCGTTTACCTCCGTCGTGCCGGTCGCCGCAATCGCCACGCCATTTACTTCAGTGAGGAGGGCGTCCGTAGGGGCGACATCATTGGTCAGTACGTTGCCGGTGGTGTTGGCGGTGATACTGTCAACGGCATAGGTGTGGTCCTGGGAAATCGCTAGCGTATAGCCAGTGAGGGCGCTAATGCCGCTGGCGGTATTCAGCACGAACAGGTATTCGCCGCCAGGCAACGTCAGGGTCAGCGGCTGAGACTGTCCGGCTAACAGCAGGGTGTTAATCCAGCCCTTTTGCACCCGGAACTGCTCATATTGCTGAATGGCATCGTTGAAGCGATAAACGTACAGATCGAACGTGGAAACCAGTGAGACGCCGCCGACGGTTCCCTGTAACGTCATGGTTCGCGTAGCGCCTTCTTCAACGTTAAAGATGATCGGATTAGTCATATCATCAAGCAGATTCGCGTTCAGTACATTACCAAGTCCGACGCTTAATACCGTGACGCCGCTTTGTGTCGAGGGACCGTTGTTGACGTAGCTAACGTGAGTATCAAAGACCAGCGAGGCATTATTGTCTGTCGCTATCACGCTGCCCGGTACAGGCGCGGGACCCAGATTGATAACCAGTTGCGCGGCGCTGCTACCGACGCCATTCTGGGTAATGGTGTAGGTGAAGCTCTCTTTATGTCCGTATCCTGCCGTGGGCTTAGTCAGCGTGTAGGTGTAACTGCCATCCTGATTAATGTGCAGCGTGCCGTATTGCCCCTGGATATCCACGCCGCCCGCGCCGACCGGCGTACTGACGCCGTTGGCGTTGGTGATGGCGGTGACCGTGGTGCCCGTCGGCGCGGTATCATCAGCCATGACGTTGCCGGTACTGATGGTTGGCCCGCTAATAATACCTGCGCTGGTCTGGTGTACGTCGACATCCAGGCTGGTATATGACCCGGTGGCGAGCAGACTGGTGTTATAAGTGAGTACCCGGTACTGGCCTTCGCCCAGACCGCTCAGGTTCAGGGTAACGCCGCTCCCGGTCAGGGTAAGCAAATTCGCGAAGTCGCCAACGGCGGTGTTGACGATCGTCGTCCAGGCGCCGAGGCTGGTGTCATAACGCTGTACCACAATCTCCTGAGTACTGAGCAGCGAAAGCACGATTCCCGTTGCGGCGGCATCGATGGTGACGTCGCCCGTACCACCTTCAGCAATGGTGAACTCAACCTGAGCGGTATCGTTACCCAAAACCGAGGCGACATTGCCAAGCGCGCCAACCAGCAGCAGGCCGTAATCCGAATAGTTTTGCGTGCTGGTGACGGCGGTCGAGGTCAGATCAAGACTGGTGATGTTATCCCTTGCCGCCAGCGGCAGAACCGGTGCGGTAATGCCTAACGTGCCGGAGGCGTTACCCGCAGCGTCAGTGGCCGTCACGTTAATGAGTTGACCTTCAATTTGTTTTGTCGGCAAGGTGAGAGACCATGCGCCGTTGCTGCCGGCGGTGGTGGTGAGCGTCACGCCGCCCGCCAGCGTGACGGTTACGGTGCTGTTTGCCTCTGCCTGTCCGGAAAGTGAACCGCCATCGGCGCTGAGCGTACCTGACGGCGTACCGGGCGCCAGCGTATCGACAATCACTGTCGCGGCGCTGGAGACGCTGCCTGTTCCGTTGGCGTTAGTCGCGGTGGCGGTGAAGGCGTGGCTGCCTTCGGTCAAATTACCTGTCGGGGTAAAGCTCCAGTTTCCGCTGGCGTTCGCCGTGGTGGTGCCGAGCAGCGCCCCGTTGTTATAAATGCTCACCGTGGCGCCCGCCTGAGCGGTACCATTCAATGTAGGTTGTGCGTCATTAGTGACCTGGCCGTTGGCGATAGCGCCGGTATAAATACCCACATCATCCACTACGTTGGTGATGATCGGTGCCTCCGGCACGCGCGTATCGGGCGCGGTAAATCCGGCGGCAATGCCAGTGTTGCCTGCTTTATCCTGGGCAAATGCCAGTAGCGGCTGACCATTGGTCTGCGCGGGCGTGAGTGTGGCGGTGAAGCTGCCTGTACCGTCGGCGGTGGCGGTTCCCAGTACCACACCAGTCTCAGAGGTAATCGTCACTGTACTGCCTGCTTCCGCGGTGCCCGTCACCCGATTACCGGTAGCATTGATGACCAGGTTGCCGGGCGCGCCGGGCGCAATGGTATCCACGATAATCGTTGTCGATGGCGAAGCGGCGCTAACGTTGCCAGCCGCATCGGCGGCGCTAACGCTATAAGCGTGACTTCCCTGGCCGAGCGCGGCGGTTGGCGTCCAGCTCCAGTTGCCGCTGGCATTGGCGTTCACGGTCGCGACCAGCGCGCCATTATCGAAGATGCTTACCGCGCTGTTGGCTTCCGCGGTACCGTTGAGCGTCGGCTGTGTGTCGTTGGTCGATTGTCCATTGCCAATGGCGCCGGTATTGTTCGGGACATCATCAACGATGCTGGTTATAAGCGGAACCGTTGGCGCAAGGGTATCGACCACGATAGTAAAACCGCTGGTGGCCGGGCTAACGTTGCCTGCCGGGTCGGTGGCGGTCACTGTTAATGTGCGCGTGCCGTCGTTTAACCCTGTCGTTGGCGTGAAGCTCCACGCGCCGCCCGCGTTAGCCGAGGTGACGCCAAGCAGAGTGTTGCCATCATAGATACTGATCACGCTGCCCGCTTCGGCAGTGCCGTTCAGCGTGGGGCGGTTATCATTGGTTATCTGACCATTAGCGAGATTTCCTGTGACCCCGCCCGCGACGTCATCCACCACGGACGTCAGGATTGGCGTTTGCGGCGCGGTGGTATCGACCGTCAGGGTGAAAGCCGTACTGTTCGGGCTGCTGTTTCCTGCGGCATCGGTGGCCACGGCGGTGATGACGTGCGTTCCGCTTGCCAGCGTTGAGGTGGCGACGCTCCACGCGCCGTCAGGCTGAGCCGTTGTCGTGCCAATGACCGTACCATTTTCATAGAGCGTGATCGTGGCGCCGGCTTCTGCGGTGCCGCTGAAGGTTGGCGTAGGATCGTTGGTATTTTGGCCGTTCGCGATCGTGCCGAGGCCTGGCGCCTGATCGTCACTGACTGATGTGATTACCGGCGTCAGCGGCGGCGTGGTATCGACGACGAAATTAACGCTGTCTGAAACGGGACTGGCGTTGCCTGCGGCATCAACGGCAATGACGGTAATTACATGGTTGCCCGTCGCCAGCGAGGCATCGGGCGTGTAGCGCCAGCTACTGCTATTGTCGGCGGGAATTTCAGCCAGCAGCGTGCCGTTATCGTAGAGACGAATAGCTGTGTTGGCTTCACGGGTGCCGCTAATGACAGGGCGCGCCTCGTCTGTGATCTGTCCTGAACTCAGATTGCCGGTAATGGGGCCCGTACCGTCGTAGACCGTATTAATAACAGGCGCGGCGGGAGCCGTGGTATCAATAGTAAACGAGCGTATTTCGGACGCGGCGCTGGTATTGCCTGCCGCATCGGTTGCTGTCGCCGTCAGGTTCCAGACGCCCGCGCCCAGCGAGGTAGACGGCGTAAAGCTCCAGCTACCGTTGGCCTGAACTTGCGCCGTGCCGACCAGCGCGCTGCCATTATAAATCGAGATGGTTGTACCCGCCTCACCGGTACCCGAGAGTGTTGGTCGGGTTTCGTTCGTCGAGCCGCCGTTGGGGACGATGCCCGTCACCGGCGCCGTATTGTCTGCCACGCTGGCGATAACCGGCGCGGCGGGCGGTGTGGCGTCAATCGTCAGCACAAATCCGCTGGACACCGCGCTGCTATTACCCGCCGGATCGGTGGCGCTAAGGGTGAACGTGTGGCTACCGTTTGCAAGCGGCGTCTGCGGCGTGAAACTCCACGTGCCGTCGCTATTCACCGTCGTGGTACCGATGGACGCGGGATTACCGTCAAGATAGACATTAATCGTCACGCCTGCCTCTCCGCGCCCGTTCAGGGTGGGCGTCGCATCGTTCGTTAGCTGCCCGCTTACCAGGTTGCCGGTAATACCGGGCTGGTCATCCACGACGGAGGTGAGAACCGGGATCGCCGGAGGCGTAATATCGACTATGATCGTCCACGGCGCGGAGACCGCGCTGGTATTGCCCGCCGGATCGGTAGCGCTAACTGTCAGATTATGGCTTCCCTCTGACAAATTGCGGGGCACCGGGAAGGTCCAGCTACCGTTTTCGCCTACCTGAGCCGTGCCAAGCGGCGTACCGTTATCAAAAATGGTGATTGTCGCGCCAGGTTCGCCAGTTCCGTTCAGTATTGGCTGCCGATCGTCGGTAGATTGCCCCGGTAACACCGGAACGGTCGGTTGATTGTTATCGTCAATCACGGACGTGATAACCGGCACATCTGGCGCCTGCGCGTCAATGTTCAGCGTAAAGCCGTCCGAAGGCTGGCCGCTATTGCCGGCGGGATCGGTCGCCACGGCGGTAAAGATGTGTGCGATGCTCTCCAGCGGCGCGTTCGGGGTGAAGCGCCAGTTGCCGCTTTGATCTACCGTGGCGGAACCGATTTCTACGCCGTTATCCAGAATGCGGATGGTGGCGCCTGCTTCTCCCGTTCCGTTGAGCGTCGGGCGTGAATCATTGGTGAGCGCGCCGTTATCCAGCGTACCGGTCATGCCGGGGACATCATCCGTTGCGCTGGTAATAACCGGTTGCGCCGGCGCGCTAAGATCGACAGTGATCCCGACCGGTGCGGACAGGCCGCCCGGGCCATTCGCATTGGTTGCCTGGACGGTGAAGTAATGTGTGCTTTCGCTTAATGGCGTCGCGATCTCAAAGATCCAGTTCCCTCTGGCGTCAACGGTGGCAAAGCCTGCCGAATCGCCATCAATGAAAACTTCAACGGTAGAGCCGATATCCGTGGTGCCGCGCAGCGTCGGCGTGGTGTCGTCCGTGGCGCCGCCCGCCGCAATATTCCCCTGTACGCTCCCGACATTATCTTCAATCGCCGTGATGGCCGGGACGGCGGGCAGACCGCTGTCGGAAGCGGGAAAATTCGTAGCCGGGCCGTTATTCCCCGCGCGATCGATAGCAATTGCCGTCAGCGTACCGCCATCGGTTTGCGCCGGACTGAGCGTAACGACGAATTCACCGGTACCATTAGCGACAGCGCTGCCGACCAGGGTGCCATCGGCATGATGAATTTCAACGGTAGCGTAAGGGTCGGCAAGTCCGGCCACGCGCGTGCCATCGTCGTCCACCGTCTGGACTGTTGGCGCGGGCGGGGTGGTGATATCCACGGTAATGATGATCGGTTGGGTTTGCGCCGTGGTATTTCCAGCATCGTCAGTCGCGCTGAAGGTTAGCGCATGGCTGGCTTCTGACAATTCGGGCGTATTGAATGTCCAGACCCCGTCGGTGACGAGCGCCGTACCGATTGCCACGCCATTGTCGTAAATCGTGACGGTGCTGCCGTTTTCGCCGCTGCCGTTGATAGTCAGCGTCCGATCGTTAGTAAAGGCGCCATCGGTTAATGGCCCGGTCACTGGCGCAACATCGTCAAGGATTTCATTGACGACGGGCGGCTGCAACGGAACGGTATCGACGGTGAAGGTAAAGCTGTTCGATACGCCGCTGCTGTTTCCGGCGGCATCGGCGGCAATGGCGGTCAGGGTGTAGACGCCATCCGGCAACGCGCTGGTCACCGACAGCATCCATGTGCCGGTCTCATCGACGGTGACTACGCCTAAAACGCTGCTGCCGTTATAGAGCGTAATAATGCTGCCGATGTCGCCAGTGCCGTGAATGACCGGTGTATTGTCGTCAGTGGTTGCGCCGCTGACAATAGTATCCTGGACTTCGCCGACGTTATCTTCGGCAAAAGTGATAACTGGATTGGCGGGCGCAGTGGTGTCTAGCGTAAAAGTGACTGAGGCGGAAGGTGGACTGATATTGCCCGCTATATCGGTTTCCGTGACGGTAATGGTATAGGTTTCTGGCGTCAGTGCCGCAGGCGTAAAGTTCCAGCTACCGTTATCGCCTACCGTTGTGCGACCAATTTCACTGCCATTATTGTAGAGAATTATCGTGCTGCCGATCTCTCCCGTGCCGCTGAAGGTCGGCGTGGTATCGTTCGTTGCGCCATTATTGCCGATGTTGCCGATAACCGGCGCGACGTTATCGCTGATTAGCGGCGCGTCAGGCTGCGCTGGAGGCTGGGTATCAAGGGTAACGGAGAAAACGCCGGAGGTCAGGCTACTATTGCCTGCGGCATCCGTGGCGGTGGCCGTCAGGATGTTTAACCCTTCGCTCAGATTACGGGTTAGCGGATAGGTCCAGCTACCCTGTGGATTGACCTGGACGGTAGCCAGTTCTACGCCGTTATTGTACAGGGTGATGATGGCGCCGGGTTCGCCGGTGCCGCTGAGGGTCGGCATACGCTGATTGGTAATACTGCCGTTTGCCAGTAGCACCTCGCCTTCTCCGCCTGTGATGGCGGCTGACACGATCTGCGGCGCATCCGGCGCCTGGGTATCGACGCGCAGGGTAAAGCTGAGGGATTCGGGACTTTCGTTCCCCGCCGGATCGTTGGCGCGAGCGGTCAGATGGTGGTCGCCGTCGCCCAGCGCGGCAGGCGGCGTAAACTGCCAGCGCCCGTCCGTGCCGACCAGCGCCTGACCTATGGCATTGCCGTTATCGTAAAGGATGATTATGTCGCCTGCGGTGCCGCTACCGCTCAACCGGGGCTGGGATTCCTGGGTAATCTGATTGGTATCAATCGTATTTCCGTCGCCGTCAGCTACGCCGATAACGCCGGGGGCGGCAGGGGCCTGGGTATCAATGGTAATCGTAAAATCGGTCGAAAAAGGCGTGGTGTTGCCGTTACTGTCGCTGGCCGTCACGGTAAAGGTGTAGGTGTCGTCCGCCAGTGGCGAGGCCGTGGTGTAAGCGTAGCTCCAGACGCCGGAATTACCGACGATAATATCCGCTATCCGGGCGCCATTCTGATACAGGTGTACTGTGGAACCCGGTTCACCTGTACCGTTAATCGTTGGCGTGCTGTCGTTAGTGAGCCCCAGATGCGCGACGCTACCGAGAATACCCGGCGCATCATCTGTAATGAAGGTGATTACCGGTTGCTGCGGCGATTGCGTATCGACCACCAGGTCGAATGACGCGGCCGGACTTGCATTGCCTTTAGCGTCGGTTGCGATTACGGTCAGTCGATGCGCGCCTTCACCTAAATTTTGCGACGGCGTAAACGTCCAGCCACCGTTGGGCTGTAGCGTGGCGAGTCCCAGCGAAACACCGTTATCAAAGACTTCGACACGCGCGCCAGCCTCCGCCGTACCGCTAAGGGTGGGGCGGTTGTCATTGGTTGTTTGTCCGTTAACCAGCGGCCCGGTGAAGCTTTCAACATCGTCCAGCACCTGAGTGATAATGGGCTTATCCGGGGCGGTGATATCGGGCGCTTGCGCTGTAGTTGGCGGGCTGACGTTGTTGGCGCTGTCGGTGGCGGTGACGGTAACCTGTTCGCCGTTGGTCTGTGCGGGGACGAGGGGAAGGGTAAAATGACCTTCGCCATCTGCTTTGCCGCTGCCAAGCGGCGTGCCGTCCGGCGTGGCGATCGTGATGGCGCTACCCGGTTCGGCGGTGCCGCTGATACTGGCGCCATCCTCACTAATTACCACGTTTTTCGGCATTTCCGGCGCGGTACTGTCCGGCGCGATAACCGTCGCGGCGGCGCTTTCGTTTTTCGCAACATCGGTGGCGGTAGCGATAAGCGCCTGGCCGTTAGTCTGCGCCGTATTCAGCGGAACGATAAATTGTCCGTTGCCGTTAGCGACGGCGCTGCCAAGTACGGTGTTGCTACTGTCACGGATAGTGACCGTTGCCCCGGCTTCCGCCTGACCGCTTACGGACAGACCGTCGGTCGCCACGATAAGACCGTCCGGTGCCGCAGGCGCAGTTTTATCCGGCGCGTTCAGCGTTTCTACCGGACCGCTATTCGCGGCTTTATCGGTAACGCTAATGCTTAATGTTTCGCCGTTAATTTTCGCCGGGCTAATACCTATTGAGAAGGTACCGTCGTCGCCTGCCGTTCCACTCCCGAGCGTATTTCCCAGGCTGTCTTTGATAACCACAGTACTGCCAGCTTCCGTAGTGCCGGTGAGTCTGTCGCCGACGTCGCTAACCGCCAGGCCTTCCAGCACCGGCGGCTGCGTGTCGATATCAATGGTAAAGGAGACGGACTGCCCGCTGGTGCCGCGATCGTTGGTCGCGGTAGCGGTAAAGACATGGTCGCCATCGGCAAGCGCCAGCGAGGGGGTAAAGCTCCATTTGCCGTCAGCGTCGGCGACAATGGGCGGAAAGGTCGCTACAGGAAAGCCATTATCGTTAATCGATATCGTACTGCCTGGTTCAGCAGTACCGCTGAGGGTTGGGCGGTTATCATCTGTGGCATCGCCATTTTTCAGTAGCCCGGTAACGGCGCCAGCGTCATCCGTCACGGTAAGGATAGTCGGCTGGGCAGGATACTGTGAATCAGAAGCGGTAAATTCCGTGGTGGGGCCGATGTTACCGACGGCGTCCTGAATACGCGCTTCCAGACGCTCGCCGTGGGTCTGAGCCGGATTCAGCGTGATGCTGAAGTGGTTATTTTCTCCGGTAATCGTGGAGCCCAGGTAATTTCCCGCCGGGTCATAGATCGACACGGTACTGCCAGCTTCAGCGGTGCCGCTAACGGTTGTGCCGTCTTTCGCAACATTATCAATGGTAGCGGCGTCCGGTGGCGTGGTGTCCACAATGATAGTAGGCGTTGTCGTCACGCGGCTCGTGTTTCCGGCTTTGTCGCTTTGTTCGACGGTAAAGGTATGTTCGCCATCGCTTAACGGCGTAGTCGGCGTAAAGGTCCAGCGTCCATTTTCGTCTACGGTAGCGATGCCGATAACGGTTGAACCCTCTTTAATCGTGATGGTATTGCCTGCCTCTCCCTGCCCGGAAAATAGCGGTTTTGCCTCGTCAGTCCGGTCATTATTCTGTAGTGGCCCGGTGAGCAAACCGGTGTTATCGGCAATCAGTTCAACGCGTGGGGCATCGGGGCTGAGTGTGTCGATAGTCAGCGTAAATCGGGCTGATTCGCTACTTTCGCCTTTAACGTTAGTCGCAATGGCGGTGAAATGATTTTCCCCATCCGCTAGCGCGCTGGTAATGGCAAAACGCCAGCTTCCGCTGCTATCAACCGTTGTGGAGCCTATTTCCTGACCATTGGCGTAAATATGGATGACTGTGCCTGCGCTGCCGGTTCCCTCCAGCGTGGGGGTATTGTCGTTCGTAAACTGATTATTGCTCAGCGTGCCGGTGAGGGGAGCGGCATCATCGATAGCGGCGGTGATAGCTGGTGTATCGGGGAGAGGAATGTTGGGCGCATCAATGGTTGCGGATGGGCCGGTATTGCCGGCATCGTCAGTCGCGGTCACGGTAAGTTGTTCGCCGCTAAGCTGTGGCGCTGTCAGATCAATACTAAATTTACCGTCGCTATCCGCTTTGCCTTCGCCAACGACGTTGCCTGAAGGATCTTTGATGGTAATGGTACTGCCCGCTTCGGCCTCGCCGCTCACCGTTTTTCCGTCCGCTGAAATCAACAAGTTGCCGGGAGCGAGAGGCGGGGTAGTATCTACAGGATTACTGCTACCTGGAGTATTGCCGTTAGGGTTACTGCCGCCGGGATTGCTGTTATCAGGGGGATTACCGTCAGGATTGGTGTTATCGGGGGGCGGATTATCGCCATCCGAATGATGATGGGAATCGCCGCCGCCGGAAGATGCGATAGCGGCAATGCCGCCAGCCGCCACCGCGCCAGCCAGTACCCACGGCCAAACGGCGCCGCCTGCTTCATGGGAAGCGCCAGAAGTGACCAGCAGCTCATTAATATCAGCGATTTGTTCAAAATGTAGCCCGGCTTGCGGATTTTCTACCCACCATAACGTGCCATCGTTTTCCGCCAGTACCAGCTGGCTTGCGCCCAGATCGTTGGTAACGTAAAAGTTTTTAATCGTGATCGTTTCGCCGGAATGGAGCGTCACCACCAGATCCTGATTAATGCGCGTAAGTTGACTAATTTCCTCCCGGGCCACTGATAATTTAACAATTGACGGGGCGTTAAGAGTGACCGCTGAGGATTCCACAGTGGTGGAGACGCCAGTCAATTTCGAAACCACGGCGAGTAGACGCATAAATTAGCTCCTGATGGATTTGCTCTGTGTATTAATTAACGGGCACGACGTTCAGGGCAAAATGCGTAGACGAGCCTTCCCGTTCATCATGAGAGATGAATTTCCGTAGCCATATTCTTTTTTATGAGCGTAGGTGAAGGTCTGGTTTTCTCGCCGAATAACCCTTTATTTTTTGTGCCTGACTAGTGCTTTCGTATTAGATGATATAGTCAGAAAAAAATCTTTCTGCAAATTAAGATCTATTGATAAAGGTGTTAGTGCGTCTGAAATATAACGGAGTTTGTGTTAAGGAGATGTGGGGTGGGCTAACAATGTATGATGATTTTTTATTTATCTTTATGTTTTATAATGAATTTTAATTTCTTCTTCTTTTTCTTTTTTAACATAAAAACAATACCTTTTGTGAAGGTATTCAGCAATATTAAATTTTATAAAAATCATTTGAAGTATTGTGTTATTAGGCTATAAAAATTTTTTAAACAAAGAATATATTCTTGTTGTGGTATTTATTGCTATTGATAAGCGTCAGACACAGAGAATATATTTTCAAGGCATGAATGAGATATGAATATTGACCAGCTTCATACTGAGAAGCTGGTCACAAAAAATGTCTATTATCGGCCTGCATTTTTCATAATGCGTGCTTTATCCAGTTGCCACTCACGTTCTTTAAGATCGGAACGTTTATCATGCTGTTTTTTACCTTTCGCCACGCCGATCTTCACTTTGCACCAGGCATTTTTCCAGTACAGAGAAAGCGCGACGACAGTATAACCTTCACGATTAATACGGCCATACAGCGAATCAAGCTCACGCTGATTTAACAACAGTTTGCGGGTTCGGGTTGGGTCGCATACAACATGTGTCGAGGCGACCGCCATCGGCGTAAAGTTTGCGCCAAACAGCCAGGCCTCGCCATCTTTGAGGATAACGTAACTGTCGCCGATATTGGCTTTTCCTGCGCGCAGAGATTTTACTTCCCAGCCTTGCAGGGCGAGACCAGCCTCGAACTCTTCTTCGATAAAGTATTCGTGCCGGGCGCGCTTATTCAGCGCGATGGTGGCTGAGCCCGGTTTATGTGCTTTTTTCTTCGTCATAAGTGTCGTGAATTCATAGGTAATCTGATATCGAAAACACCCCATTACGTCCTGATGAGGTGCAAAAATCTATCTTAGCATGAGTTGGGCTATGCACGCACAATTAAGGCATGACGGTTGGGGACAGCATTTTTTTTACTCGCTGATAAGTGGTATTATTTACACGATTTATGTTGATGGGAATTGCTATGCCTCAGATTAGTCGGACTGCTTTAGTCCCCTACAGTGCGGAACAGATGTATCAGTTAGTGAATGACGTGCAATCGTATCCCCAGTTTTTGCCTGGGTGTGTTGGCAGTCGTGTCCTGGAGTCATCGCCAGCACAGATGACGGCGGCTGTTGACGTGTCGAAGGCGGGTATCAGCAAGACGTTTACGACGCGTAATCAGCTAACGCGTAACCAGAGCATTCTGATGCATTTGGTGGATGGCCCTTTTAAAAAGCTGATCGGCGGCTGGAAATTTACCCCGCTCAGCCCCGAGGCGTGCCGCATTGAGTTTCAGCTTGATTTTGAGTTTACCAATAAACTCATTGAGCTGGCGTTTGGTCGTATATTCAAAGAGTTAGCGTCCAACATGGTGCAGGCGTTTACGGTTCGCGCCAAAGAGGTTTACCGTGCCGGATAAACTTGTGGTTGAAGTGGCTTATGCGCTGCCGGAAAAGCAGTATTTGCAGCGCGTAACGCTGGAGGAGGGCGCGACGGTCGAAGAGGCGATTCGCGCTTCCGGCTTGCTGGAATTGCGCACGGATATCGATCTGGCGAAAAATAAAGTAGGTATCTACAGTCGTCCGGTAAAACTCACCGATACGGTGCAGGATGGCGATCGGGTTGAAATTTACCGTCCCTTAATCGCCGATCCAAAAGCGTTACGCCGCCAGCGTGCCGAAAAATCGGCTGGCAGATAATTAGCCTCTTTTGCCGGATAACGGTGTGAAAGCCGTACCACACCTGAAGCACAGGCGTGCCTGTAAGCCAGATAAACGTAGCGCCATCAGGCAAATTCGTACCAAATGGCGGGGGAGAGGTTTGCAGGCCTGATGAACGTAACCTCATCAGGCGGTATCACAAAATTACTTCGTCAACGCCGGTTTGTTATCAATATTGGTTAACACGCCGCTGCTGTTAAAGGTGAGCGTCAGAGTCTGCTGCGTCACGTTCTCATGTCCTGGCTGCTGGCGGAAGACATAAAACCAGGTGTTCGTACCAAAAGGATCGGTCATCATCGGCGTGCCTAAAGCATACGCAACCTGTTGTTGCGTCATACCAACACGCACTTTGGCGACATCCGTAGGTGTAAGATAGTTCCCCTGATTGATGTCAGGTCGGTAAACCACTCGCTCCAGAGTGGAACAGCCTGCGGTCAACATCAGGAGTACTGCTGCGGCAGCAGTCAGCGTTTTACAGCGCATAGTGATTGGGTTCCTTTTCGGGCCTGAGCAGTACGTGGCTCATATTAATATGCCGATGATAATAGACCTTTCATCACTTTAAAACCTTTTGCTGTCGGGTCTTACGGCGTTTTTGTTGTGAACTCAGACCTTCGGGAGATAAAAAAGTTTACGCCGCCAGCAGTTCTTTTGCGTTTGCCAGCGTATTACGCGTAACTTCACTTCCTCCCAACAGGCGGGCCAGTTCTTGTAAACGCGCACGTTTATCCAAAGGTTGCATATGGGTTTCGGTCATTGCCCCGTCTGTTTCTTTACTGACAAAGAAGTGCTGGTGACCGCACCCGGCTACCTGTGGCAGGTGAGTGACGCACATCACCTGAGTGGATTCGCCAAGCTGACGCAGGAGTTTACCGACCACGGCGGCGGTTGGGCCGCTGATGCCAACATCGACCTCGTCAAAAATCAGTGCCGGCGTTTCCATTTTGCGCGCGGTAATCACCTGAATAGCCAGCGCAATGCGCGACAGTTCACCGCCAGACGCGACTTTAGCGATAGGCTGCAGCGGCTGACCCGGGTTTGTCGTCACTTTAAACTCCACGCGATCGGCGCCGTCGTTGCTCAGATGATGCTCATCAAATTTCACGTCGATAGTAAACAGACCGTGCGGCATCGAAAGTAAATGCATACTTTCAGTGATCAACTGCCCCAGCTCCTGGGCGTAAAACTGACGCTGTTGATGCAGTGCTTGCGCCGTTTCCAGCGCTTGTTGGTGATGCTTATTAACCGCCAGCGTTAGCGTTTCCAGCGAATCGGCCTGATCGTCGAGCTGCTGCTGTTCTTCGAGCAGTGACTGATAAAGCTGCGGCAGCGCTTCCGGGCTGACGTGATGTTTTCGCGCCAGCGAAATTTGTTTAGCGATGCGCTGTTCAAGCTCAAACAGGCGATTGGGGTCTAAATCCAGACGCTCGCAATAGTGGCGTAATTCATCGCTGGCTTCGGTGAGTTGGATAGTGGCTTCTTCCAGCATATCCAGGATGCCGGAAAGCTTGCTGTCCATACCTACCAGCTCGCTAACCAGTTGTTTTGCGCTATATAACTGGCTTTGCAGGTTAACGTCTTCGCCGTCCGCGAGTAGCGCCAGAGCGTTCTGGCTGGTCGTAAGCAACTGCCCGCTGTTGGCCAGCCGTTTGTACTCTTCGTCAATTTGCTCGAATTCGCCGGCCTGCGGATTAAAGTCGTTCAACTCTTTTAACTGATATTGCAGCAGTTCCGCGCGCGCGGCGCGTTCCTGGCTTTGTTGCTGGTGATGGGCGAGATCGCGGCAGCTTTGATGCCATAATTGGTAGCGAGCAGCCATCTGCTGCGCTAAAGCGGCTTCGTTGGCATAGCTATCCAGCAGCGATTTTTGCTGTTCGGGTTTGGTAAGCTGCTGGTGCGCATGTTGACCGTGAATTTGAATCAGCAACTGACCGAGCTCGCGCAATTGAGACAGGGGCACAGCGGTGCCGTTAATAAAGCCCCGTGAGCGACCATCGCTGCTGATAACGCGGCGAAGTAAGCATTCGCGCCCTTCTTCAAGCTGGTTTTCTTCCAGCCAGCGCAATGCCGCAGGCGTGTCTTTCAGCGCAAAGCGGGCACACAAATCGGCGCGGGTCGCTCCGGTACGGACCATATCGGCCTCAGCGCGACCGCCCAGACACAGACCCAGGGCATCAATCGCAATAGATTTACCCGCGCCGGTTTCACCAGTAATGACGGTCATTCCGCTCTGAAAATCGATCTCAAGCTCACGAACGATAGCAAAATTGCTGATGGTCAGTTGCGCCAACATAGCTGTTTTCCTGTATGAAAAACCATGACTGTAATTAAATACAGTATAAACTGGTTTTTTATACAGTAAAGAGGCTAACGTAAAATTAGAATAATTTTTTTGACCAACCGAGTTTTGTGCTTAATGTATTGAAATAGCTATAGTCTTTGGGATGTATGAGGTTGAGATGGTAATCGCAGCGGCGAATCAGCACATCTTCTCCTTCCTGAATAGGCAGCGCTATCTGGCTGTCGCAGCTAATTTCCAGATCGCTACGGCGATGCGAAAAACGCAGACGAATCGTGCTACTGCTGTTAATGACTAACGGGCGCGCCGACAAGGTATGCGGGAACATCGGCACCAGGGTGATGGCATCCAGTGAAGGGGTCAGAATAGGGCCGCCTGCGGAGAGCGAATAGGCGGTGGAGCCGGTCGGCGTAGAAATGATCAGACCATCAGATCTCTGTGAAAAAGCGAAGGTTTCATCAATATAAACCTCGAATTCGATCATATGCGCCACTTTTCCCGGATGCAGCACCACTTCATTAATGGCTGTGCTGATACGCTTCTGGCGGTCCTGTTGGCAGACCTGCGCTTCCAGCAGAAAACGTTTTTCGGAGATATAGCGCCCTTCCAGCACATCCGATAATTGTTGCAGGGCGTTGTCCGGATCGAGATCGGTCAGGAAGCCAAGATTACCGCGGTTAATGCCAATCACATTGATGTCATAACGCGCCAGCGTACGCGCTGCGCCAAGCATATTGCCGTCGCCGCCCACGACTACCGCCAGATCCGCCTGTTGACCAATTTCCGCCAGCGTGCCGGTTGGCACATTTTTTAGCTGTAATTCGTGGGCGATTTGTTGCTCCACAATGACCTCATAACCCTGATCGCATAGCCAACGGTAGAGCATTTCATGTGTCGTGAGTGCGGTGGGATGACGCGGATGCCCCACAATGCCGATACACTTGAAATGATTATTCATTTTTCTGAGGTCCTTGTAGCGAAGATTGATGACAATGTGAGTACTTCCCTTGAAACCTTGAATCTGATCCCCATAATAAGCGAAGTTAGCGAGATGAATGCGAAAAAAAACGCGGAGAAATTCATGAGTAGTAAAGAACAGAAAACGCCTGAGGGGCAAGCCCCGGAAGAAATTATCATGGATCAGCACGAAGAGGTTGAGGCAGTTGAACCAAACGATTCTGCTGAGCAGGTGGATCCGCGCGATGAAAAAATTGCGAATCTGGAAGTTCAGCTTGCAGAAGCCCAGACTCGCGAACGCGACACCGTGTTGCGCATCAAAGCGGAAATGGAAAACCTGCGCCGTCGTACTGAACAGGATATCGAAAAAGCGCATAAATTCGCTCTCGAGAAGTTCGTCAACGAATTGCTGCCGGTAATCGATAGCCTGGATCGCGCGCTGGAAGTCGCAGACAAAGCCAATCCGGATATGGCGGCAATGGTCGAAGGGATTGAGCTGACGCTGAAGTCTATGCTGGATGTGGTGCGTAAGTTCGGCGTGGAAGTGATTGCTGAGACCAACGTGCCGCTGGACCCGAACGTGCATCAGGCGATTGCGATGGTGGAGTCGGAAGAGGTTCCGGCAGGCAATGTGCTGGGTATTATGCAGAAAGGCTATACGCTGAACGGTCGTACCATTCGCGCGGCGATGGTGACGGTAGCGAAGGCGAAGTAAAAGTCTGATGGCCGATGTAAAGTCGGCCATTTTTTTAGCTTAAAAAATCCTGCACTTCCAGCCACGGCGTGTTGAAATCCTCTATTTTTTTATATTCGCTCATTGGCAGAACGACCACATTATAGGTGTCAGATCCTTCATTCAGATCAAAAATCTGGAAGCCCCTCTTATTGAGTTCGGTCTGGATGCGTTCAAAGATCTCGTCAAGGTAACGGTCCCCGGCTTCACAGACATCGGAGATTTCATCCTCTTGGGTTATTTCGACAAGAAGATTTCTTAATTCCTCAGAATCCGTCAGGTTTTTTGTGAGTTCATAAAAGCGATCTGCGGCAAAATTAGCCAGTTCGCCTTCTTCATCTTCACCTTTCCAGTCAACGAGGTGAATAAATCCTTCGCCGCGTAGAACTTGTAAAAATGCCTGTGCCAGATCGTTATTTCCGAGATCGCCACCGCTACAATCCAGGACGTCCTGCAACCCATATTCGTCTTCATCTTCGTCTTCAAAGATTTCAGGTTGCGTCGAAAGTTGAGAGAAAATAGTGGGCCATAAGGTTGGGTTGTGCGATAAAAAAACGTTGGCGACGACGTTGAGGTCGTCTGCAAAATTCTTATCCCATTCAATTACATAATCTTCTGACATAACATCAATATCCTTTCTGAATGCCTGAAAAGACATTATTGCATTGTTAAGTAAATGGCAGGAATTGATGGAATCTTAAAAGACGGCGATAAAAAAGGCGAACCGGAGTTCGCCATTGGGTTACTCCGCCACACTCTCGCGCAGCGGTTTTACCGGTACAACCTTTACCTGCTTAATCATATTTTCCTGTACGTCGAGAATATCGATATCGTACTGCTCAATGCGCACGCGCGTGCCAGCAACCGGAATTTCCTCCAGCGCCTCCAGAATCACCCCGTTGACGGTGCGCGCGTCATCTTCCGGCAGGTGCCAGTTAAACGCTTTATTGATTTCCCGGACGTTGGCGGTACCGTCAATAATGACCGAACCGTCGTTTTGCGGTGTGACCTCTTCCGCCAGTGTCGGCGACATCGATGTGGTGAAGTCGCCGACGATCTCTTCGAGAATATCTTCCACGGTGACCAGCCCCTGGATATCGCCATATTCGTTGACGACCAGTCCGACTTTCTTTTTATTGCGCTGAAATTTAATCAGTTGTGTACTGAGCGGCGTACCTTCCGGGACGTAATAGATTTCATCGGCGGCGCGCAGCATCATCTCTTTGGTGAACTCTTTTTTCTCGGCCATTAACCGCCAGGCTTCACGCACGCGCAGCATACTGATGGCGTCATCCAGCGAATCGCGATAGAGCACAATGCGTCCGTGCGGCGAGTGGGTGAGCTGCCGCTCGATAGACTTCCAGTCGTCATTGATATCGATCCCGATAATTTCATTACGCGGCACCATGATGTCATCCACGCTGACCTTTTCCAGGTCGAGAACCGACAGCAGCATATCCTGATTGCGGCGAGAGATTTGCGAACGGGATTCATGCACGATAGTGCGTAATTCCTCTTTGCTTAACGACCCGCTGACCACGATGTCCGTTTTAATTCCCATCAGACGCATCAGCAGGCGGGTGATGGTGTTAAGTAACCACACCAGCGGCATCATCAGTATCTGTAACGGCGCCAGCAGGAAGCTGCTGGGATAGGCCACTTTTTCCGGATAGAGCGCGGCGATAGTTTTGGGCAGGACTTCGGCAAAAACTAACACGACAAACGTCAGTACCCCGGTGGCGATAGCCACGCCGGCGTCGCCGTAAAGCCGCATACCCACAATCGTGCCGAGCGCCGAGGCAAGAATGTTGACCAGGTTATTGCCGATCAGCACCAGGCTTATCAGTCGGTCGGGTTTACGCAATAATTTTTCTACCCGTTTTGCCGAGCGATTACCTTGCTTCGCCATATGGCGTAAACGGTAACGGTTTAGCGTCATCATTCCAGTTTCGGAACCGGAAAAATAGGCCGAGATGACCACCATGATGATTAATATGATAATCAGCGTGGTGGTGGAGATGTGTTCCAGGGGAAACTCCTTTAAAAGCTTAGCTTACAAATTGCTGTAATATGCGGCTACCAAAATAGGCCAGCGTCAGAATACCCGCGCCTGCGACGTTAAACCACACGACCCGCCGACCCCGCCAGCCCTCATGGTAATGCCCCCACAGCAGAACGATATAGACAAACCATGCCACGATAGAGAGCACGGCTTTATCAATATTTTCAGTACTGAACAGGTTATGCATGTAAAACAGGCCGGTACACAGAGTAAGGGTCAGCAGTACGACGCCAATCTGCGTGATATGAAACATTTTGCGCTCAATGCTCATCAATGGCGGCATTTCATTACTAAACGCCAGCTTTTTGTTCTTCAACTGATAGTCGATCCACGCCAGCTGTAGCGCATACAGCGCGGCGATTATCAGCGTCGCGTAAGAGAAAAGCGACAGACCGATGTGCACCATCATGCCTGGGGTCGCTTCCAGATGCGTAATATATTCATTAGGCATGAATGTGGCGAAGGCCAGGTTAATCAGCGCAAAAGCATAGACAATGGGCAGAAGTAACCAGCCGCGATTACGCGACGCGACAATGGTCATCACCGTGCAGATCATCAGGCTGACCAGCGAACCGACATTCAGCAGGCTCAGGTTTTGTCCACTGTCGCCGCCGGGCAGAATACGCGATTCCAGCGCGACAGCATGGCACACCAGCGCGATGACCGCAGAAAGAATAGCCATACGCCGCCAGCCGCTGTTTTTTTGCAACAGTCCGGGAACGATCAGCGCGAGGCTGAAGGAGTAGGCGACAAGGGCAAGTAAAGCAAAAACGGGCATAGTTGTGTCGACAGTTGACCAGTGAGAAAGAGAAGCAGTATAGCGTTACGTGACCGCAGCTCCAACCGTTGCATAACAACAAAGACGGCTTCATGGTATACTGTGGCGAAATTCTGTAACTGTGTCGCTGCGGCGACCAACCGTTTCCACCCCAGGCGAGAGACAATGTTTGATAATTTAACCGATCGTTTGTCGCGCACGCTGCGCAATATCAGTGGCCGTGGGCGCCTTACTGAAGACAACGTTAAAGAGACGCTGCGCGAAGTGCGCATGGCGCTGCTGGAGGCTGACGTTGCGCTGCCGGTAGTGCGTGAGTTCATCAATCGCGTAAAAGAGAAAGCGGTTGGTCATGAAGTTAACAAGAGCCTGACCCCAGGGCAGGAGTTCGTCAAGATTGTCCGTAGCGAACTGGTTGCGGCGATGGGCGAAGAGAACCAGACGCTGAATTTAGCTGCGCAGCCGCCAGCCGTAGTATTGATGGCGGGTCTGCAGGGGGCGGGTAAAACCACCAGCGTCGGTAAGTTGGGTAAATTCTTGCGCGAGAAGCACAAGAAGAAAGTGCTGGTCGTCTCTGCCGACGTCTATCGCCCGGCGGCGATCAAACAGCTCGAAACGCTGGCTGAGCAGGTTGGCGTGGATTTCTTCCCGTCTGATGTCGGCCAGAAACCGGTTGATATCGTCAACGCCGCGCTGAAAGAAGCGAAGCTCAAATTCTACGACGTGCTGCTGGTGGATACCGCCGGTCGTCTGCACGTTGACGAAGCGATGATGGACGAAATCAAACAGGTCCACGCTTCTATCAAGCCAGTAGAAACGCTGTTTGTCGTCGATGCGATGACCGGTCAGGATGCGGCGAATACCGCAAAAGCCTTTAACGAAGCGCTGCCGTTAACCGGCGTGGTGCTGACCAAAGTTGATGGTGATGCGCGTGGCGGTGCGGCGCTCTCTATTCGTCATATCACCGGCAAGCCGATTAAATTCCTCGGTGTCGGCGAGAAAACCGACGCGCTGGAGCCGTTCCACCCGGATCGTATCGCCTCGCGTATTCTCGGCATGGGCGACGTACTGTCTCTTATCGAAGATATCGAAAGCAAAGTTGACCGCGCACAGGCTGAGAAGCTGGCGACCAAACTGAAGAAAGGCGACGGTTTCGACCTGAACGACTTCCTGGAACAGCTCAAACAGATGAAAAACATGGGCGGTATGGCCAGTCTGATGGGCAAATTACCGGGCATGGGGCAGATTCCGGACAACGTTAAATCGCAGATGGATGATAAGGTGCTGGTGCGTATGGAGGCGATCATCAATTCGATGACGCTGAAAGAACGCGCGAAGCCGGAAATCATCAAAGGTTCCCGCAAGCGTCGTATCGCGCAGGGCTGTGGGATGCAGGTGCAGGACGTTAACCGCCTTCTGAAACAGTTCGACGACATGCAGCGCATGATGAAGAAGATGAAGAAGGGCGGGATGGCGAAGATGATGCGGAGTATGAAGGGGATGATGCCGCCAGGCTTCCCTGGCCGCTAATTTCCCTGCCTGGCTCACTTGCTATTTCGGCACCGGGGTGTGCTCGCCATCCTCACGTACTGCGTGTACGCTGCGGTGGCTGCGCGCACGCCGGCACCGAACTCGCTGCGCCGCCGACGGCCTTCTACAGCAGAGTTATTAACTGTTGATTGCTTTTTTCCCAGAAATCAGTAAAATTTTCGGGCTTTTAATATGACGCCGGGCTCCGTTCCTCGATGGGGCCCGGTTGTTTTATTCACACAAGAGGATGTTATGGTAACTATTCGTTTAGCTCGTCACGGCGCTAAAAAGCGTCCGTTCTACCAGGTTGTTGTCACCGACAGCCGTAATGCACGCAACGGTCGCTTCATTGAGCGCGTTGGTTTCTTCAACCCAATCGCTAGCGAAAAAGAAGAAGGCACCCGCCTGGATCTGGATCGCATCGCTCACTGGGTTGGCCAGGGCGCAACCATTTCCGATCGCGTTGCGGCGCTGATCAAAGAAGTAAAAAAAGCAGCTTAATCTGTCACGGTGGTCATGATGAGCAAGCAACTCGCCGCACAAGTACCCGCTGAACCGGTTGTACTGGGGAAAATGGGTTCTTCATACGGTATCCGTGGTTGGCTCAGAGTGTTTTCCTCCACTGAAGACGCCGAAAGCATTTTTGACTATCAGCCCTGGTTTATCCAGAAGGCGGGTCAGTGGCAGCAGGTACAGCTGGAAAGCTGGAAGCACCACAATCAGGATCTGATCATCAAGCTGAAAGGCGTTGACGATCGAGATGCAGCGAATCTTCTGACCAATTGCGAAATTGTCGTGGATTCCTCGCAACTTCCTGCGCTTGAGGAGGGAGACTATTACTGGAAAGACCTGATGGGTTGCCAGGTAGTCACCGCTGAAGGCTACGATCTCGGTAAAGTTATCGACATGATGGAAACCGGGTCGAATGACGTTCTCGTCATTAAGGCGAACCTGAAAGATGCATTTGGTATCAAGGAACGACTAGTACCGTTCCTCGATGGGCAGGTTATCAAGAAAGTCGATCTCGCTACTCGTACTATCGAAGTAGACTGGGATCCTGGTTTTTAAACCACCGAATAAACGGTAATAAATGGCGTTATGGGGATTGGCTCGTGTTTATTGGCATAGTTAGCCTGTTTCCTGAAATGTTCCGCGCAATTACCGATTACGGGGTAACTGGCCGGGCAGTAAAAAAAGGCCTGCTGAACATCCAAAGCTGGAGTCCTCGCGACTTCACGCATGACCGGCACCGTACCGTGGACGATCGTCCTTACGGCGGCGGACCAGGGATGTTAATGATGGTGCAACCCTTGCGGGACGCCATTCACGCAGCAAAAGCCGCGGCAGGTGAAGGCGCTAAAGTGATTTATCTGTCGCCTCAGGGACGCAAGCTTGATCAAGCGGGCGTTAGCGAGCTGGCCACGAATCAGAAACTCATTCTGGTGTGTGGTCGCTACGAAGGCGTAGATGAGCGCGTAATTCAGACCGAAATTGACGAAGAATGGTCAATTGGCGATTACGTTCTCAGCGGTGGCGAACTACCGGCAATGACGCTGATTGACTCCGTGGCCCGGTTTATACCGGGAGTTCTGGGGCATGAAGCATCAGCAATCGAAGATTCGTTTGCTGATGGGTTGCTGGATTGTCCGCACTATACGCGCCCTGAAGTGTTAGAGGGGATGGAAGTACCGCCAGTATTGCTGTCGGGAAACCATGCTGAGATACGTCGCTGGCGTTTGAAACAGTCGCTGGGCCGAACCTGGCTTAGAAGACCTGAACTTCTGGAAAACCTGGCTCTGACTGAAGAGCAAGCAAGGTTGCTGGCGGAGTTCAAAACAGAACACGCACAACAGCAGCATAAACATGATGGGATGGCATAGGCCCCCGAATATCAGTTTACCCAGGATAAGAGATTAAATTATGAGCAACATTATTAAGCAACTTGAACAAGAGCAGATGAAGCAGAACGTACCTTCCTTCCGTCCGGGCGATACCGTGGAAGTGAAAGTATGGGTTGTTGAAGGTACCAAGAAACGTCTGCAGGCATTCGAGGGCGTGGTTATCGCTATTCGTAACCGCGGTCTGCACTCTGCATTCACTGTTCGTAAAATTTCCAACGGCGAAGGCGTTGAGCGTGTCTTCCAGACTCACTCTCCGGTAGTTGACAGCATTGCTGTTAAACGTCGTGGTGCTGTTCGTAAAGCTAAACTGTACTACCTGCGTGAGCGTACTGGTAAAGCGGCTCGTATCAAAGAGCGTCTTAACTAAGAACGCGCTTTCGCAACATCCGAAAGCTTGTAGAAAAGAAGGGGCTGGCATTACGCTGGCCCCTTTTTTATGGGTTTGCTCCACGCCATAGACGGTTGCATGATTAGGTTGGGTCTGTGGTCTCAACGCTGAGTCAGAAACGGCCAGGCCCGTTCCTTAGTTTAGCGAGCGCTCCGCACGCCGGTGTTTAGCCTGATACATATTTCGATCGGCCAGTTCTTGTAGTTTTTCGGCAGTGGCATGTTCCCATGTCAGCGCAAAGCCAATACTCAGGGTCATCGTTATCCGCTGGCCGTTATGCAGTTCAAAAGGTCGATTAAACGCCTGGGATAGCGCTGCGCAAATACGTTGTACTTCATATTCCGAATGTACATCGTAAAGCACCATCGCAAATTCATCGCCGCCGAGTCGGTAAGTCTGATAACGGCTACCACCGAATTCCGCTAATCTTTTGGCAACCTCTATAAGTACGCGGTCGCCTGCCGCATGTCCCCAGGTATCATTAATATATTTAAAGTTATCGCCATCCAGAAATAACAATGCCGAACTGCTACGAGCGGAATTGTCCTTCATCAGCGCGTTAATACAGCTGCGAAATGCCGCGCGATTGGCAAGCCCCGTCAGCGGATCGTGCAGCGCGGTACGTAGTAACTGGGCATTTTTAGCCTGAAGCCGTAGCTGCCATTCTTCCATCTCATCCAGAAGGCTATTGAAATCCTGCGCAAACAGGTGAAATTCCGCAATACGCTCATCAGGTACCCGGCGTGAAAAATTTCGGTTAGTGCGAACGTCGTGTACAACTTCAGTAATATTTTGCAGCGCATCCACAACGCCATTGTGTAAATAACGCGTGAGCAGCAGGGCAATGCCGGATGCCAGCAGAATACATCCTGTCAGCACTGCCAGCGATAGCCAGATAAAATGACCAATAAGGCTGTCGCGGGCGACAAGCCGTACTTCGCCGATGGCCCTGCCGTTGTGCCAGACGGGTTGTGATACCGGCAATGGAAAAAGCCAGTGGCTAATTAAGCCAATGAGCTTATCGTCTGCGGCTCGCGCATCATAGCGCCATGAGGCGATAGTACGGCCATTTTTATCGCGGACCTCCGCCGCTGAAAATTGTCCCTGGCGTCCCAGTGTGGCGAGCGTTTCCGCTGCGGCCGCGTTATCGGAAAATACCAGTGCCGCTTCAAGGCTATGGGCCATTGTGGCGGCGGTCAAATCGAGATTCTTTTGCGCATACTGTTTGAGTGTAAGGACAGACGCAACGCAAATTAATAGCCAGATCAATGTCATTGTAAGCAGCACGCTGATTATACTAATCCGCCGTAGTGTGCGTTTAAATGTTGGCCTGGACAGAGAAAATTCCTTATTCATGCTTTTGATTCCGTGCAAGCATTAATACTTCTGGATTTACTCTCACGCCGCTATGCGAGAGGGAGTCCAGGTTGACGGAAAATTTGACTTCATCATTGTTAATGATCAGACAAAATGCGCTGCCAATAATACATTCGGTATTTTGCTCGGCAATTAATAACAAGGCATTAACTGGATAATGACGCGTTAACTCCACCTGATAAGCTGGCGATTCATTGCCAAAGTAAAAACCATCACAGCGGGCGCTCAGGGCTTCTTGTGTGGTACGGATGACAAGCGGTTGATAAGGGAAAGCCCAGTCAGCCTCTTCGCTAAGTACCCTGACAAAACGCGCAGATGAAAATATGCATAGCCTTGGCGGCCCGGATAACGCTGGCCAGTGTGTATAACTGACGATACCGGAGACGATGGCGCGTACGGATTTCTCTTCTTCCGTGACGCGTTGAGCATACAGAGGCAAGCTTGCTAATAATAGCGATAACAGAAGGATAAATCGGTGAGAAAAACGCATTAACAAGTCCTCACCATCTTCAGTCGTAAAGCATTAAAATACATCCGTGATTGTTTGTAGCAAAATAACATTATTTTGCCATATCGTCATTATTTCTTATTGATAATATGAATAATTTAAATGGCATCCCTAATATTAAATTCTTGTGATAATGGTATTAATCACCCTATATCAGAAAGTAAAAATATGTGTGCGGAGAAAAAATAATCAAAAAATAGCGAGCATCGCTCATTTTACCGCTTTTCTGAGGCTGGGAATAAAATAATTCACTTGTTGTGTAAAGTTTTTGATACGAAATGAAGGGGTTCAATCGACGATTGCGCATGGTGTAAAGTTTATTTTACGTAATATGGATTGAAATCTTTACTTTTTGTGGTATGGTTTAAACATCCTCGTGGAGGATCAACTATCGCAAACAAGAAAAGACAGGATCGCCATCATGCAAAAAGACGCGCTGAATAACGTACGTATCACCGATGAACAGGTATTAATGACGCCGGAGCAGCTTAAAGCGGCCTTTCCGTTGAGCCTGGCGCAGGAAGCGCAGATAGCGCAGTCCCGGGGAATCATTTCTGACATTATTGCCGGGCGCGATCCGCGTCTGTTGGTGGTATGCGGTCCTTGTTCTATTCACGATCCTGAAACCGCTCTGGAATATGCCCGTCGATTTAAAGCCCTTGCCGCAGAGGTCAGCGATAGCCTCTATCTGGTAATGCGCGTCTATTTTGAAAAGCCGCGGACTACCGTCGGCTGGAAAGGGCTGATTAACGATCCTCACATGGATGGCTCATTTGATGTGGAAGCCGGGTTGAAAATAGCGCGTCAGCTACTGGTGGAACTGGTGAATATGGGGTTGCCATTGGCGACCGAAGCGTTGGATCCGAACAGCCCGCAATACCTGGGCGATCTGTTTAGCTGGTCGGCGATAGGCGCGCGCACAACCGAATCGCAAACCCACCGCGAAATGGCGTCTGGTCTTTCTATGCCGGTCGGCTTTAAAAACGGCACGGATGGCAGCCTGGCGACAGCGATTAACGCCATGCGCGCCGCTGCGCAACCTCATCGTTTTGTTGGCATTAACCAGGCCGGTCAGGTTGCGTTATTGCAAACCCAGGGAAATCCGCATGGCCATGTAATTCTGCGTGGCGGCAAAGCGCCAAACTATAGCCCGGCAGATGTCGCTCAGTGTGAAAAAGAGATGGAACAGGCGGGACTACGTCCTTCGCTGATGGTAGATTGCAGTCATGGTAACTCCAATAAAGATTATCGCCGCCAGCCAGCCGTTGCCGAATCTGTGGTTGCGCAGATTAAAGATGGCAATCGTTCAATCATTGGCTTAATGATTGAAAGTAATATTCATGAGGGTAATCAGTCTTCCGAGCAGCCGCGCAGCGAAATGAAGTATGGCGTTTCCGTCACCGATGCTTGTATTAGCTGGGAGATGACCGATGCCCTGTTACGTGAAATTCATAAAGATTTGAGCGGCCAGCTGGCGGTGCGCGTCGCATAAGAGGTTGTTATGGTTGCTGAATTGACCGCGTTACGCGATCAAATAGATGATGTCGATAAAGCGTTGTTGAATTTACTGGCTAAGCGCCTGGAACTGGTTGCCAAAGTCGGCGAGGTGAAAAGCCGTTTTGGCCTGCCTATTTACGTGCCGGAGCGTGAGGCCTCTATGCTGGCTTCACGACGGGCGGAAGCAGAAGCGATCGGTGTCCCGCCCGATCTCATTGAAGATGTCCTGCGCCGGGTAATGCGTGAATCTTACTCCAGCGAAAATGATAAGGGGTTCAAAACGCTTTGTCCTTCTCTGCGTCCGGTCGTCATTGTGGGCGGCGGCGGACAGATGGGGCGTCTGTTTGAAAAAATGCTCACGCTGTCGGGCTATCAGGTCCGTATTCTGGAACAGCAGGACTGGCCGCGCGCCAGGGCCATTGTCGCCGATGCCGGAATGGTGATCGTCAGCGTGCCGATTCATGTTACTGAACAGGTCATAGCGCAACTGCCGCCCCTGCCGTCCGACTGTATTCTGGTCGATCTGGCATCGGTGAAAAGCGGTCCGTTGCAGGCAATGTTGGCGGCCCATGATGGCCCCGTGTTGGGCTTGCATCCGATGTTTGGTCCGGACAGCGGGAGCCTGGCGAAGCAGGTGGTGGTCTGGTGTGATGGGCGTCAACCGGAAGCGTATCAGTGGTTCCTTGAGCAAATCCAGGTGTGGGGCGCGCGGTTGCACCGAATTAGCGCTGTCGAGCACGATCAGAACATGGCTTTTATCCAGGCGCTGCGCCACTTTGCTACCTTCGCTTATGGGCTGCATCTGGCGGAAGAGAACGTCCAGCTTGAGCAGCTTCTGGCGCTATCATCGCCGATTTATCGACTGGAGCTGGCGATGGTCGGGCGTCTGTTCGCCCAGGACCCGCAGCTGTATGCGGACATTATTATGTCGTCGGAGCGCAATCTGGCGCTTATCAAGCGTTACTATAAACGTTTTGGCGATGCGATCGGGTTACTGGAACAGGGTGATAAGCAGGCTTTTATCGACAGTTTTCGCAAAGTTGAACACTGGTTTGGCGATTATGCCAGACGCTTCCAGAATGAAAGCCGTGTGTTATTGCGTCAGGCGAATGACAGCCGACCATAATGATGACATCTATACTAAAAGCCAGCTTTGCTGGCTTTTTTCGTTTAAGGAACCGTTATGACTACGCCGCACGTTTTATTTGATTATGTCGGACATCTACCAGAATGCCCCACATGGAGCGAGGATGAAAGCGCGCTGTATTGGACCGATATCCTGGAACAGGAGATCCATCGTTACCATCCGGCGAGCGGGACGCATAGCGTGCTGGCGTTTCCGGAAGAGGTAGGCTGTTTTGCCTTGCGTGAGCAGGGCGGATTTATTGTGGCCATGCGTCATGCTATCTGGCTGGCCGATAAAAATGGATTATTGCAGCGTAAGGTTTGCGACAATCCCTCTAATACGAAACTGGCGCGTTTCAACGATGGCGGCACTGATGGCGATGGACGTTTTTATGCTGGAACGTTCTGGGCGCCAGGTGACTATAATGGCGCGTTGCTGATGCGGATCGATCATGACCTGACGGCAAAAGTGATCCAGTGCGATATCCAGGGACACAACGGCCTGGCGTTCAGCCCGGATAACCAGTGGATGTATACCTCCGATACGCCGAATGGCGTGATATACCGCACGTTACTTGATAAGCATGGCGAACCGGGCAAGCGTGAACTTTTTCGCCATTTTGGCGAAGGAGAAGGACTTCCCGACGGCGCGGCGATGGATAGCGAAGGGTGCTACTGGAGCGCGATGTTTGACGGCTGGCGCGTGGCGCGTTTCTCACCGCAAGGAGAGCAACTGGAAGAGTACCGGTTGCCGGTACGTTGTCCGACGATGGTTTGCTTTGGCGGCGCAGATATGAAAACGCTGTTTATTACAACTACCAGAGAAAATATGTCTGCTCAGGAAGTGGCGGATTATCCGCTCTCCGGCGCCATCTTCACCCTGCAGGTAGCCGTCGCAGGGATGAAGAAAAGCCGTTTTATTGAACGTCAGGCAGGTTCTACCGGCACGACGTTTTCGCTGGGATAGCAGCCAAGCACTTTCATTGAGCGCGTGATCTCGCCCAGCTCTTTTAGCGCGCTTTGCATTACCTGCGACTCCAGGTTCGCCTGAATATCGAGATAAAACATCTCTTCCCACGGATTGCCGTGAATGGGGCGCGACTCCAGTTTCGTCATGATGAGATTGTGGTTACGCAGCACCAGCAGCGCTTCGACCAGCGCGCCAGCTTGCTGCCCGGTGGCGATTAACAGAGTGGTTTTTGCCGGAACCTGATCGGAAACATTAATGGCTTTGCGCGCCAGTACCAGAAAGCGGGTGATATTCTGCGTCTGGTTTGCGGCGATGCGTTCCAGCACCTGTAAACCGTGCAACATGCCGCCTGCCTCGCTGCCGAGCGCCGCGACGCGCGGAGAGTTTGCCTGCGCGACTTTTTCCATCGCTGCCGACGTACTCTCGGTATAGTCAATTTTCCAGTGCGGATAGCGGCTCAAAAATTTACTGCACTGCTGGAACGGCTGCGGATGGCTGTACACCGTTTCGATGGTATTCAGATCCGTAGCGCCGGAAACCAGTACGCAGTGATCGATAGTGACGGTCATCTCACCGACAATCGACAGACTGGTGTGTTGCAATAAGTCGTACACATCGTTGATAGCGCCGGAGCTGGTGTTCTCTATCGGAACCACGGCGTAATCGGCCTGGCCGGTTTCGACCTGATGAAAAATATCGGTGAATTTTGCGCAACCGCTCTCGATAAATTGCTCAAAATGGCGTGCGGCATACTGGCGCGCCGCGAGATGAGAATAGGAGCCTTTCGGCCCAAGAAACGCAATACGTGCCGAATGAGGGTGAGTATTATTCAGATGTTGTTGCAGCAGCGCCTGCTGAGTAAGCACGGAGTCTTCAATGATAAGCTGGAACAGACGGGTAATGTAGTGTGCGTCGAGATGGTGGACTTTACCGAGATGGATGAGCCTGTCCAGCAGCGCGCGTTCACGATCGATATCCCGAACCGGACGATGCGACAGTAGTTTTGCTTGTCCCACTTCAATCGCCAGCGCGCGTCGTTTTGCCAGTAAGGCCAGTAACTCTTCGTCTAAAGCGCTGATTTTATCTCGCAGCGCCAGTAATGGGTTTTCCGATGTCATAGTGTTGCCTTTTTTGTTATCAATAAAAAAGGCCTCCCGGTGGGGGAGGCCTTCTTGTTCGTCTTCGCATTCTTTATCACATGACGAAACGCCTCCCGGTCAGGGGAAGATAAAAAAGAATGCGAAGAAAAACCGGGTTAGCTTCATAACTGTTTCCTTTGTGTACGTAAGTACAGTACCCGTACTGTTTTAATCCTGTCAACAAAAAACGCGCCCGAAGGCGCGTTGGCGATACACTCAATGTAAGGGACTACTCTTCTTCTGCTTCGACGAAGCTGGCATCTTTCACCGATGCGGTGGCACGACGGGCTTCGCCTTTGTGCTGCACTTTATTGAGCTGCCGTTCCAGCTTGTTGATCAATTCATTAATAGCGGTGTACATATCTTCGTGTTTTGCGCTGGCGACCAGATGTCCGTTCGGTGTATTAATGGTGGCGTCAGCAATAAAGCCCTGTGGCTCTTTAGACAGAATGATATGAGGATTAATCAGGTGAGTTTGCCATTTTTCCAGTTTGGCGAGACGGTCTGCGACATGTTGGCGGATTGCCGGAGTAATTTCCATTTGTTTACTGGTAATGTTCATTGTCATAAATTTTACCTCTTGTCTTTCCCGTCTTGGTGATTCCAGCATACCGTTCTTAATGTCAAAATGTGTGATGTAAATCACATTATTTTGTCACTTTTTGTCAAGGCGAACTTTTTGTGAGGCATCGCAGGAAGAAGCGATCTTTTACTTGAGGAATGGCTGAAAGCAGGCCATATTTGACTGGATGCGTTGCAGTGAAATCATTTCTGTTGCATCAGATATCGAATAAAAAAACGGCAGCCGGAAGGCTGCCGTTTTGCTTGTTGGTATTGCTTCAGGTGTTTTTGCTGTTAGCGGCAATAATTTTCGCGACTTTGTCAGCCTGCGCATTCAGCTGCATCTGACGATAGGCGTTTTCCATCAGCGGCAACGCATCGCGCGTGGCCTGCGTATCAGGATAATTGCGTAGCATACCTTCTACCCGGTTTACGACCGCAACCCATGCGCCGCGCGCGGTATAGTACTCTGCGACGGAATATTCATATTTCGCCAGACGGTCTTTCAGGAATACCAGACGCTTAGTGGCGTCGGTGGTGTACTGGCTATTAGGATAGCTGCGTACCAGTTTCGAAAAGTCATTGAACGCCGCCCGCGCATGTTGCGGATCGCGATCGCTGCGATCGACGCCAAAGAAACCCTGCAGCGCGCTATCATCCAGCGCCATGTTCGTCAGGCCGCGCATGTACATGACATAGTCAATATTAGGGTGCGTTGGATTAAGACGCATAAAACGATCGATAGCGGCCTGCGCTAGCGGCAAATCGGCGTTTTTGTAATAGGCGTAGATAAGATCCAACTGCACCTGCTGAGAATACGGTCCGAATGGATAACGATTATCTAACGCTTCCAATTGCGTTATTGCCTGTTTCCAGTTACCGTCCTGCAGCTTTTGCTGAGCAGTCGCGTAGATTTCATTCGGCGGATTATCGGGCACCTCTTCCTTTGAACCCGAGCAACCCGCCAGAAACAGGCTCAACGTGGCTGCTGCCACCAGATATTTCATGCGCGTCATGACGTTTTGACTTTCCTCAAAATGTTTTACGGGAGATTCTCTGTTCCTGCTCCCGGTTAAGACCAGCTACAATAGCACACTATATTAAACGGCAAAGCCGTAAAACCCAACGTTAAACGAAGAAGCTGTATATGGCACAACGAGTACAACTCACCGCAACGGTCTCCGAAAACCAACTCGGTCAACGCTTAGATCAGGCTTTGGCCGAAATGTTCCCGGATTATTCACGTTCGCGTATAAAAGAATGGATTTTGAATCAGCGCGTGTTGGTCAATGGTCAACTTTGCGATAAGCCAAAAGAAAAAGTGTTAGGCGGCGAGCGGGTGGCTATTGATGCGGAGATCGACGAAGAGATTCGTTTTGAAGCGCAGGATATCCCGTTAGATATTGTTTATGAAGATGACGATATTCTGGTTATCAACAAACCACGCGATCTGGTGGTACATCCTGGCGCGGGTAACCCGGACGGTACGGTACTGAACGCGTTGCTACATTATTATCCGCCGATTGCGGATGTTCCGCGCGCGGGCATTGTGCATCGTCTGGATAAGGACACGACGGGGCTGATGGTGGTGGCCAAAACCGTTCCGGCGCAAACGCGCCTGGTGGAGTCTTTGCAGCTGCGCGAGATTACCCGCGAATATGAAGCGGTCGCGATCGGACATATGACGGCGGGAGGAACGGTGAATGAACCCATTAGTCGTCACCCGACCAAACGTACCCATATGTCGGTACATCCCATGGGCAAACCGGCGGTGACCCACTACCGCATTATGGAACATTTCCGTGTGCACACGCGTCTTAGGTTGCGTCTGGAGACCGGGCGTACGCACCAGATCCGCGTGCATATGGCGCATATTACGCACCCGTTAGTGGGCGATCAGGTCTACGGTGGTCGTCCACGTCCACCGAAAGGCGCATCGGAAGAGTTTATTTCCACTCTGCGTAAGTTTGACCGCCAGGCGCTTCATGCAACGATGCTGCGTCTCTACCATCCTGTATCGGGTATCGAAATGGAGTGGCACGCGCCGATTCCACAGGATATGGTGGACCTTATTGATGCGATGCGCGTCGATTTCGAAGATCATAAAGATGATGTGGACTGGTTATGAATGCACTGATTGTCCCGCAGTGGCCGCTGCCGAAAGGCGTCGCAGCCTGTAGTTCTACCCGTATTGGCGGGGTGAGTTTACCGCCTTACGACTCGCTGAATCTGGGCGCGCATTGCGGCGATAACCCGGAGCATGTTGAAGAGAACCGCAAGCGTCTGTTTGCGGCGGGCAATCTGCCTTCGAAACCTGTCTGGCTTGAACAGGTTCACGGTAAAAATGTGTTGAGGCTTACCGGAGAACCTTATGCCTCCAAACGTGCGGATGCGTCTTACAGCAATACGCCAGGAACCGTCTGCGCGGTAATGACGGCAGACTGCCTGCCTGTGCTATTCTGTAACCGTGAGGGAACAGAAGTGGCGGCGGCTCATGCGGGCTGGCGCGGATTATGTGAAGGCGTACTGGAGGAAACTGTCACCTGCTTTGCTGACAAACCAGAAAATATCATCGCCTGGTTAGGTCCGGCGATCGGCCCGACCGCGTTTGAAGTGGGGCCGGAAGTGCGTGACGCATTTTTAGCAAAAGATGCGCAAGCCGATAGCGCATTTTTGCCGCACGGGGAAAAATTTCTGGCGGATATTTATCAGCTTGCACGCCAACGTCTGGCGAATACCGGCGTTGAACATGTCTATGGCGGGGATCGCTGCACCTTTAGCGAAAGTGAGACTTTCTTCTCTTATCGTCGCGACAAGACGACAGGTCGTATGGCAAGTTTTATTTGGCTGATATAACCTAAAGAATCAAGACGATCCGGTACGGGTAACTTTCTTTTCACATAATTCAGGTCATTCACCTTGAATAATTGAGGGATGACCTCATTTAATCTCCAGTAGCAATTTTGACCTGTTATGGGAGGAGTTATGCGTCTGGATCGTCTTACTAACAAATTCCAGCTTGCTCTTGCCGATGCCCAGTCGCTCGCGCTGGGGCACGACAACCAATTCATCGAACCTCTTCATTTAATGAGCGCCTTGCTGAACCAGGAAGGGGGATCGATACGTCCTTTATTAACCTCCGCCGGCATTAATGCTGGCCAGTTGCGCACCGCTATCGATCAGGCGCTGAGCCGTTTACCGCAGGTGGAAGGCACCGGCGGCGACGTACAGCCTTCTTCGGAACTGGTACGCGTACTGAACCTTTGCGACAAGCTGGCGCAAAAACGAGGGGACAATTTTATTTCGTCAGAGCTGTTTGTTCTGGCGGCGCTTGAGTCTCGCGGCACGTTAACCGATCTGCTGAAATCAGCCGGTGCGACCACGGTCAATATCACTCAGGCAATTGAACAGATGCGCGGAGGTGAAAGCGTGAACGATCAAGGGGCTGAAGACCAACGTCAGGCCTTGAAAAAATATACCGTCGATCTGACCGAGCGGGCTGAACAAGGTAAGCTTGACCCGGTAATTGGTCGTGATGAAGAAATTCGCCGTACCATTCAGGTACTGCAACGTCGTACTAAAAACAACCCGGTGTTAATCGGTGAGCCAGGGGTCGGTAAAACGGCAATTGTTGAAGGACTGGCGCAGCGCATTATTAACGGTGAAGTCCCTGAAGGCTTAAAAGGTCGCCGCGTACTGGCGCTGGATATGGGCGCGCTGGTGGCCGGGGCGAAATATCGCGGCGAATTTGAAGAGCGTCTGAAAGGCGTGCTGAACGATCTGGCGAAACAGGAAGGCAACGTCATCCTGTTTATCGATGAGCTGCACACGATGGTTGGCGCAGGTAAGGCCGATGGCGCCATGGACGCCGGGAATATGCTGAAACCGGCGCTGGCGCGTGGTGAACTGCACTGTGTGGGCGCCACCACGCTGGATGAATACCGTCAGTACATTGAAAAAGACGCGGCGCTGGAACGTCGTTTTCAAAAAGTGTTTGTCGCAGAACCTTCAGTGGAAGACACCATTGCTATTCTGCGTGGCCTGAAAGAACGTTACGAGCTGCACCACCATGTGCAGATCACTGACCCGGCGATTGTGGCGGCGGCAACATTATCTCACCGCTACATCGCCGACCGTCAGTTGCCGGATAAAGCTATCGACCTGATCGATGAAGCGGCATCCAGCATTCGTATGCAGATTGACTCTAAGCCGGAGGAGCTGGACAGACTCGACCGCCGCATTATTCAGCTCAAACTGGAACAGCAGGCGTTGATGAAAGAGTCTGACGAGGCGAGTAAAAAACGTCTCGATATGCTCAACGAAGAACTGGACGACAAAGAGCGCCAGTATTCTGAGTTAGAAGAAGAGTGGAAAGCGGAAAAAGCGTCGCTCTCTGGTACGCAAACTATTAAAGCGGAGCTGGAGCAGGCGAAGATCGCCATCGAGCAGGCGCGTCGCGTTGGCGACCTGGCGCGAATGTCTGAACTGCAGTACGGCAAAATTCCGGAGCTGGAAAAACAGTTGGAAGCCGCGACCCAGTCGGAAGGTAAAACCATGCGTCTGTTACGTAACAAAGTAACGGATGCGGAAATTGCCGAAGTGCTGGCGCGCTGGACCGGTATTCCGGTTGCCAGAATGCTGGAAGGCGAACGTGAAAAACTGTTGCGTATGGAACAAGAGTTACACAGCCGTGTGATCGGGCAGAATGAAGCCGTTGAAGCAGTATCGAACGCCATACGTCGTAGCCGTGCAGGGCTGTCCGATCCGAACCGTCCGATTGGTTCCTTCCTGTTCCTTGGGCCGACGGGGGTCGGTAAAACCGAACTGTGTAAAGCGCTGGCTAACTTTATGTTCGACAGCGACGACGCGATGGTGCGTATCGACATGTCTGAGTTTATGGAGAAACACTCCGTGTCTCGTTTGGTCGGGGCGCCTCCGGGATATGTCGGCTATGAAGAAGGCGGTTATTTGACAGAAGCGGTACGCCGTCGTCCTTATTCCGTCATCTTGTTGGATGAAGTAGAAAAAGCGCATCCGGATGTATTCAACATTCTGTTGCAGGTGCTGGACGACGGTCGGCTGACTGACGGGCAGGGGAGAACGGTCGACTTCCGTAATACGGTGGTCATTATGACTTCTAACCTCGGTTCCGATCTCATTCAGGAGCGCTTTGGCGAACTGGATTACGGTCGAATGAAAGAGATGGTGCTGGGTGTGGTTAGCCAAAACTTCCGTCCGGAATTTATCAACCGTATTGATGAAGTTGTGGTATTCCATCCGTTAGGTGAGCAACACATCGCTTCTATTGCTCAGATCCAGCTGCAGCGTCTGTACAAACGTCTGGAAGAACGTGGTTATGAAATCCATATCTCCGACGAGGCGCTGAAACTGTTGAGCGCCAACGGTTACGATCCGGTCTACGGGGCGCGTCCGTTAAAACGTGCTATTCAACAGCAGATCGAAAACCCACTGGCGCAGCAAATCCTGTCTGGTGAACTGGTTCCTGGCAAAGTGATTCGCCTTGAAGCCAATGATGATCGTATTGTGGCAGTGCAGTAAGTCACAAATTTGAATAAAACGGGCCCTGACGGGCTCGTTTTTGTTTAAAAACCAGGCGAAAATAGGCTTTTGGTTCAAATGTTGTTTGAAAAGTGAACGGTTGAGCTTTTTTTTGCATTTAGGTCTTGTCAGGCTCTAATAACTCCCTATAATGCGCCACCACTGACACGGAACAACGGCATACAGGCCGCCGGGTCAGAAAGGCTTCGTTAAGAAGTCTGTGAGGAAAGCGAAAATAAAGGCTTGACTCAAAAAGAGGAAAGCGTAATATACGCCACCTCGCAACGGTGAGCGAAAGCCGCGTTGCACTGCTCTTTAACAATTTATCAGACAATCTGTGTGGGCACTCGAAGATACGGATTCTTGACGTCGCAAGACGAAAAATGAATACCAAGTCTCAAGAGTGAACACGTAATTCATTACGAAGTTTAATTCTTTGAGCATCAAACTTTTAAATTGAAGAGTTTGATCATGGCTCAGATTGAACGCTGGCGGCAGGCCTAACACATGCAAGTCGAACGGTAACAGGAAGCAGCTTGCTGCTTCGCTGACGAGTGGCGGACGGGTGAGTAATGTCTGGGAAACTGCCTGATGGAGGGGGATAACTACTGGAAACGGTGGCTAATACCGCATAACGTCGCAAGACCAAAGAGGGGGACCTTCGGGCCTCTTGCCATCAGATGTGCCCAGATGGGATTAGCTTGTTGGTGAGGTAACGGCTCACCAAGGCGACGATCCCTAGCTGGTCTGAGAGGATGACCAGCCACACTGGAACTGAGACACGGTCCAGACTCCTACGGGAGGCAGCAGTGGGGAATATTGCACAATGGGCGCAAGCCTGATGCAGCCATGCCGCGTGTATGAAGAAGGCCTTCGGGTTGTAAAGTACTTTCAGCGGGGAGGAAGGTGTTGTGGTTAATAACCGCAGCAATTGACGTTACCCGCAGAAGAAGCACCGGCTAACTCCGTGCCAGCAGCCGCGGTAATACGGAGGGTGCAAGCGTTAATCGGAATTACTGGGCGTAAAGCGCACGCAGGCGGTCTGTCAAGTCGGATGTGAAATCCCCGGGCTCAACCTGGGAACTGCATTCGAAACTGGCAGGCTTGAGTCTTGTAGAGGGGGGTAGAATTCCAGGTGTAGCGGTGAAATGCGTAGAGATCTGGAGGAATACCGGTGGCGAAGGCGGCCCCCTGGACAAAGACTGACGCTCAGGTGCGAAAGCGTGGGGAGCAAACAGGATTAGATACCCTGGTAGTCCACGCCGTAAACGATGTCTACTTGGAGGTTGTGCCCTTGAGGCGTGGCTTCCGGAGCTAACGCGTTAAGTAGACCGCCTGGGGAGTACGGCCGCAAGGTTAAAACTCAAATGAATTGACGGGGGCCCGCACAAGCGGTGGAGCATGTGGTTTAATTCGATGCAACGCGAAGAACCTTACCTGGTCTTGACATCCACAGAACTTTCCAGAGATGGATTGGTGCCTTCGGGAACTGTGAGACAGGTGCTGCATGGCTGTCGTCAGCTCGTGTTGTGAAATGTTGGGTTAAGTCCCGCAACGAGCGCAACCCTTATCCTTTGTTGCCAGCGATTAGGTCGGGAACTCAAAGGAGACTGCCAGTGATAAACTGGAGGAAGGTGGGGATGACGTCAAGTCATCATGGCCCTTACGACCAGGGCTACACACGTGCTACAATGGCGCATACAAAGAGAAGCGACCTCGCGAGAGCAAGCGGACCTCATAAAGTGCGTCGTAGTCCGGATTGGAGTCTGCAACTCGACTCCATGAAGTCGGAATCGCTAGTAATCGTGGATCAGAATGCCACGGTGAATACGTTCCCGGGCCTTGTACACACCGCCCGTCACACCATGGGAGTGGGTTGCAAAAGAAGTAGGTAGCTTAACCTTCGGGAGGGCGCTTACCACTTTGTGATTCATGACTGGGGTGAAGTCGTAACAAGGTAACCGTAGGGGAACCTGCGGTTGGATCACCTCCTTACCTTAAAGAACTGTTCTTTGCAGTGCTCACACAGATTGTCTGATAGAAAGTAAATAGCAAGGCGTTTACGCGTTGGGAGTGAGGCTGAAAAAATAAGGCCGTTCGCTTTCTATTAATGAAAGCTCACCCTACACGAAAATATCACGCAGCGCGTGATAAGCAATTTTCGTGTCCCCTTCGTCTAGAGGCCCAGGACACCGCCCTTTCACGGCGGTAACAGGGGTTCGAATCCCCTAGGGGACGCCACTTGCTGGTTTGTGAGTGAAAGTCACCTGCCTTAATATCTCAAAACTGACTTACGAGTCACGTTTGAGATATTTGCTCTTTAAAAATCTGGATCAAGCTGAAAATTGAAACACAGAACAACGAAAGTTGTTCGTGAGTCTCTCAAATTTTCGCAACACGATGATGAATCGAAAGAAACATCTTCGGGTTGTGAGGTTAAGCGACTAAGCGTACACGGTGGATGCCCTGGCAGTCAGAGGCGATGAAGGGCGTGCTAATCTGCGATAAGCGCCGGTAAGGTGATATGAACCGTTATAACCGGCGATACCCGAATGGGGAAACCCAGTGTGACTCGTCACACTATCATTAACTGAATCCATAGGTTAATGAGGCGAACCGGGGGAACTGAAACATCTAAGTACCCCGAGGAAAAGAAATCAACCGAGATTCCCCCAGTAGCGGCGAGCGAACGGGGAGGAGCCCAGAGCCTGAATCAGCATGTGTGTTAGTGGAAGCGTCTGGAAAGGCGCGCGATACAGGGTGACAGCCCCGTACACAAAAGCGCATGTGCTGTGAGCTCGATGAGTAGGGCGGGACACGTGGTATCCTGTCTGAATATGGGGGGACCATCCTCCAAGGCTAAATACTCCTGACTGACCGATAGTGAACCAGTACCGTGAGGGAAAGGCGAAAAGAACCCCGGCGAGGGGAGTGAAAAAGAACCTGAAACCGTGTACGTACAAGCAGTGGGAGCACAGGTTTACCTGTGTGACTGCGTACCTTTTGTATAATGGGTCAGCGACTTATATTCTGTAGCAAGGTTAACCGAATAGGGGAGCCGGAGGGAAACCGAGTCTTAATTGGGCGTTAAGTTGCAGGGTATAGACCCGAAACCCGGTGATCTAGCCATGGGCAGGTTGAAGGTTGGGTAACACTAACTGGAGGACCGAACCGACTAATGTTGAAAAATTAGCGGATGACCTGTGGCTGGGGGTGAAAGGCCAATCAAACCGGGAGATAGCTGGTTCTCCCCGAAAGCTATTTAGGTAGCGCCTCGTGAATTCATCTCCGGGGGTAGAGCACTGTTTCGGCTAGGGGGCCATCCCGGCTTACCAACCCGATGCAAACTGCGAATACCGGAGAATGTTATCACGGGAGACACACGGCGGGTGCTAACGTCCGTCGTGAAGAGGGAAACAACCCAGACCGCCAGCTAAGGTCCCAAAGTCATGGTTAAGTGGGAAACGATGTGGGAAGGCCCAGACAGCCAGGATGTTGGCTTAGAAGCAGCCATCATTTAAAGAAAGCGTAATAGCTCACTGGTCGAGTCGGCCTGCGCGGAAGATGTAACGGGGCTAAACCATGCACCGAAGCTGCGGCAGCGACACTGTGTGTTGTTGGGTAGGGGAGCGTTCTGTAAGCCTGCGAAGGTGGCCTGTGAGGGTTGCTGGAGGTATCAGAAGTGCGAATGCTGACATAAGTAACGATAAAGCGGGTGAAAAGCCCGCTCGCCGGAAGACCAAGGGTTCCTGTCCAACGTTAATCGGGGCAGGGTGAGTCGACCCCTAAGGCGAGGCCGAAAGGCGTAGTCGATGGGAAACGGGTTAATATTCCCGTACTTGGTGTTACTGCGAAGGGGGGACGGAGAAGGCTATGTTGGCCGGGCGACGGTTGTCCCGGTTTAAGCGTGTAGGTGTGTGTTCCAGGTAAATCCGGTTCACTTTAACACTGAGGCGTGACGACGAGGCACTACGGTGCTGAAGCAACAAATGCCCTGCTTCCAGGAAAAGCCTCTAAGCATCAGGTAACATCAAATCGTACCCCAAACCGACACAGGTGGTCAGGTAGAGAATACCAAGGCGCTTGAGAGAACTCGGGTGAAGGAACTAGGCAAAATGGTGCCGTAACTTCGGGAGAAGGCACGCTGACACGTAGGTGAAGTGATTTACTCACGGAGCTGAAGTCAGTCGAAGATACCAGCTGGCTGCAACTGTTTATTAAAAACACAGCACTGTGCAAACACGAAAGTGGACGTATACGGTGTGACGCCTGCCCGGTGCCGGAAGGTTAATTGATGGGGTCAGCGCAAGCGAAGCTCCTGATCGAAGCCCCGGTAAACGGCGGCCGTAACTATAACGGTCCTAAGGTAGCGAAATTCCTTGTCGGGTAAGTTCCGACCTGCACGAATGGCGTAATGATGGCCAGGCTGTCTCCACCCGAGACTCAGTGAAATTGAACTCGCTGTGAAGATGCAGTGTACCCGCGGCAAGACGGAAAGACCCCGTGAACCTTTACTATAGCTTGACACTGAACATTGAGCCTTGATGTGTAGGATAGGTGGGAGGCTTTGAAGTGTGGACGCCAGTCTGCATGGAGCCGACCTTGAAATACCACCCTTTAATGTTTGATGTTCTAACGTGGACCCGTAATCCGGGTTGCGGACAGTGTCTGGTGGGTAGTTTGACTGGGGCGGTCTCCTCCTAAAGAGTAACGGAGGAGCACGAAGGTTGGCTAATCCTGGTCGGACATCAGGAGGTTAGTGCAATGGCATAAGCCAGCTTGACTGCGAGCGTGACGGCGCGAGCAGGTGCGAAAGCAGGTCATAGTGATCCGGTGGTTCTGAATGGAAGGGCCATCGCTCAACGGATAAAAGGTACTCCGGGGATAACAGGCTGATACCGCCCAAGAGTTCATATCGACGGCGGTGTTTGGCACCTCGATGTCGGCTCATCACATCCTGGGGCTGAAGTAGGTCCCAAGGGTATGGCTGTTCGCCATTTAAAGTGGTACGCGAGCTGGGTTTAGAACGTCGTGAGACAGTTCGGTCCCTATCTGCCGTGGGCGCTGGAGAACTGAGGGGGGCTGCTCCTAGTACGAGAGGACCGGAGTGGACGCATCACTGGTGTTCGGGTTGTCATGCCAATGGCACTGCCCGGTAGCTAAATGCGGAAGAGATAAGTGCTGAAAGCATCTAAGCACGAAACTTGCCCCGAGATGAGTTCTCCCTGAGACTTTAGGTCTCCTGAAGGAACGTTGAAGACGACGACGTTGATAGGCCGGGTGTGTAAGCGCAGCGATGCGTTGAGCTAACCGGTACTAATGAACCGTGAGGCTTAACCTTACAACGCCGAAGATGTTTTGGCGGATGAGAGACGATTTTCAGCACTGATTCAGAGTTGAGTACGCAATAATTTGCGCAGCAGCAAGGCGGCAAGCGAAGGAAAGGAAGGAGCATACAGAAGTATGTGACTGAGTTTACGAGCGCAGGCAACGCCGCTGATGCGATAAAGAATTGCGTACAGAGCACAAAGAATTTGCCTGGCGGCCGTAGCGCGGTGGTCCCACCTGACCCCATGCCGAACTCAGAAGTGAAACGCCGTAGCGCCGATGGTAGTGTGGGGTCTCCCCATGCGAGAGTAGGGAACTGCCAGGCATCAAATAAAACGAAGGGCCCTGTCGAAAGACTGGGCCTTTTGTTTTATCTGTGGTCTGCCGGTGAGCACCCGTTGCGCAGCAACGGCCCGTAGGGTGGCGGGCAGGACGCCCGCCATAAACTGCCAGGCATCAGACAAGTGAAGAAGCCCGTCCGTCTGGACGGGCTTCTTTGCGTGTGTGGTAACTGTAAAAATGTAGGCCTGATAAGCGCAGCGCCATCAGGCAACCGGCACCGCCGGATGGCAGCTTCGCCTTATCCGGCCCACAGCAATTATTCCGCCTACGAAGCTGGTGCTCTTGTAGAACTGATAAGAGCACAACCCACCCAATCGTTAACGATGAACTATCCTTTACACGTGCTTATATAAGCAGTGAGGATTTTCATTGGCTATCAAACCTTTTAACTACCAGCAGGACTTTTCCAGCATCGACTTCCGCCAGCAGCCTGAATTGTATCAGGTTGGACGAGGCGAGCAGGGGGTGCTACTGGTTGAACCCTACAAAAGCGAAATTCTTCCTTTCTGGCGCTATAAAGATAAAGCATCGGCGATGAAATCCGCAGAGCAAATCTACCAGTTGTTCGAAGCTTACCGGCAGCAGGATGATTTCGTTGGTATGGACATGGCGCGTAAATTTATTCAGATGGGATACACCCGCGCCAGGCGATACGCTAACTATAAAGGTGGTAAAAAGTATGCAGAAGACGGCAGCCTGAATACACGGGGTAATGATCCTATTAAGGCCGCGGCGGCAACGGTTTTCAAAGGTTGGTGGGATAAAATTCGTCAGGACGAAGACTATCTGAAACGGAAACGCCAGCATCAGGCACGGTGGGGATAAAAATTAGCAAACAAATAATTAACACTTTATTTACTTTTTGGTCTCGCGTAATCTGAATCTCCAAAATAAAAGGCCGATTAAGCCTGGCAACAAGGAGAACAGTATGGCAGAAATTATTCAGCGTATAGATAAAAACAACGCTGAGGCTCCGGAGATGCGGCGGCGCATATGGGCTATCGTGGGGGCTTCTTCCGGAAACTTAGTGGAATGGTTTGATTTCTACGTCTACTCTTTCTGCTCGCTCTATTTTGCACATATCTTCTTTCCTTCTGGTAATACCACCACTCAGCTTTTGCAAACGGCAGGCGTCTTTGCCGCCGGTTTTTTAATGCGACCTATCGGTGGTTGGCTGTTTGGACGCATTGCCGATCGACGCGGGCGCAAAGCCTCAATGTTGATTTCGGTGTGCATGATGTGCATGGGGTCGCTGGTGATTGCCTGCTTACCTGGTTACGATACCATCGGCACCTGGGCACCGGCGCTGCTACTTATTGCAAGGTTATTTCAGGGGCTCTCGGTAGGGGGAGAGTATGGGACCAGCGCGACATATATGAGTGAAGTTGCGCTTGAAGGTCGTAAGGGATTTTTCGCCTCGTTTCAGTATGTTACGCTTATCGGTGGCCAACTGCTGGCATTGCTGGTCGTTGTGATTTTGCAGCAGGTTCTGGAAGATGCTGAGCTTCGTGCCTGGGGATGGCGTATTCCCTTTGCGCTGGGCGCCGTGCTGGCGGTTGTGGCGTTATGGCTACGTCGCCAGCTGGATGAAACCTCGAAGCATGAGACTCGCGCATTAAAAGAAGCCGGTTCGTTGAAAGGTTTGTGGCGTAATCGCAAAGCCTTTTTGATGGTGCTTGGTTTCACCGCGGCAGGCTCGCTGTGCTTTTATACCTTCACCACCTATATGCAGAAATATCTGGTAAATACAGCAGGTATGCATGCCAATGTCGCCAGCGTCATTATGACGGTCGCGCTGTGTGTTTTCATGTTGGTGCAGCCGTTATTCGGCGCGTTATCCGATAAGATTGGCAGGCGCACCTCTATGCTATGTTTTGGCGCACTCGCGACGCTTTTCACCGTTCCAATTCTCTCCGCGTTGCAGAATGTGACGTCGCCTTATGCCGCATTTGCTTTAGTGATGTGCGCGCTATTGATTGTGAGTTTCTATACCTCGATTAGCGGGATCCTGAAAGCGGAGATGTTTCCGGCGCAGGTTCGCGCCCTGGGCGTCGGTTTATCTTACGCGGTAGCAAATGCGTTATTTGGCGGCTCTGCGGAATATGTCGCGCTGTCGCTAAAATCTGTCGGTATGGAGAGTTCGTTCTTCTGGTATGTTACCGCGATGGCCGTTCTGGCTTTCCTGGTTTCGCTGATGTTGCACCGTAAAGGAAAGGGCTTGCGCCTTTAGTATCGCGCCATTTGCCAGATAGCGTAACCGGTTGTCGCGCCAGCGACATCCCAGACAAAATCTTTCCAGCTCCAGCCGCTGCCTTCCGGGCGGCTGTCCCAGAGTTCTTTTGAGGCTCCGAGACTCAAAGAAAACATCAGCCCTATCGCTGCGCTGCGGTCAGGGCTTACTCCCTGGTGACGCGCATACTCATTACCGGCTGCCGATAGCATCGCTGATGCCATAAAATGTTGGGCTTTATCCTGACCGCTCCAGTGGTCGTTAGCCAGATGGCTGCACCCGGAGAGAAACAACACCGTAAAAGGAATCAACACGCGCACCAGTTCACTCCTAAGAGAAAACCCCGTACAGGACGGGGCTTCGATTACAGGATACGGCTAATTAATCTGTCGATGCGGATCCGGCGCAGACGGCGAATCAATTTACGCACTTTTATCGGATAGTCGGCAATGCTCTGCAGGTCACGATAATGTTTTACGATGGTTGTGTGCGTTCGGATAAGTTCCAGCTCTTTTTCCCGCTGAGGGGCAAGCTCCTGCTTAGGGTCGTGGATCAGAATGGCGTTTTCCAGATCCAGACGCCAGGCGCGGGGATTCAGATTGTTGCCGGTGAGTAGCATCCATTTATCATCTACCCACATCCCTTTCAGATGATAGGTATTGTCGTCATCTTTCCACAGACGCACCACAAGCTGATCGGTATTGACGTAATACTGTAAACGGCTCAGGAAGCGGCGCAGGTTAATCTCATAGAGATAGGGCAGCGCGCCAATGATCTTGAACGGTTCATCTTCCGGAATGTAAAAATCATTCGCGGTTTTATCGCCAACAATGATTTCGACTTTCTTTCCGTCGCGCAGTAGCTGAATAATATTCCGCACCAGCACCGCTGGTAGATTGAAATAAGGGGTACAAATGGTGAGCTTATGCTCCGCACAGGGCATGAGATGGAAAATGGTTTTGTTCAGCAGACTGGATTTGCCAAGCCCGACCAGCGGCGTAACGGAGAGTTGCTCGTCATTAGCGTCACCCTGAAAATGATATGACGCATCACGCAGCTCCTGACGGTATAAGCGGATATCGTTTTTAATCTCCGGGCTTTTCGGACGCTGGGTATTATCCAGACGATTCACACCACGGCCATTCATCAGATTTTGCGTCACCCAGTCAAACATGATGTCTGCCATTTGCCGATTGCGAATCAGCTGGTAGCGATCGTAACGATATTTGTCATGCTGATGGAGATAGACATCGTTCAGGCTGGCGCCGCTGTACAGGACGCTATCATCAATGATAAAGCCTTTAAAATGCAGTACGCCAAGCGCTTCTCGCGTATTAATCGGTACGCCGTAAACCGGGACATCAATGCCGGGGTTTTCCTGCGCCAGTCGGCAATACCAGTCTGCATTGGTATTCGAGGCCGCTGCGCCAATGCGCCCGCGTTGCGCGCGATGCCAGTCGACCAGCACCCTCACGTCCAGTTCAGGACGCTGCCGTTTAGCCGCATAGAGCGCGTCGAGTATACCTTTACCCCCATCGTCCTGTTCCAGATACAGGGCAACGATACAAATACGCTGCGTCGCGCTGGCGATTTTCTCCAGCAGTGTCTCCCGAAAAGTAGCAGGAGTATAAAAGAAATCTACATCATCAACTGACTGAGAAATCTTAGGGAGTTGGGCAAGGTGTTGTTGATGTTTATTACGCTTAAATTTTGACAACATCACAGTGCATTTCTTCTCTGTTCATTGAAGGGTCCTCTGTGCTATGCAGACGACATAAGCGAGCAATAATAACATCAGTACCCGTTAAAGTGGTCAACATTTCCAGTACATTACTCACGATTCATCACATTTGGCCAGATTCAGCGTCAATCCCACGATGCCCTCTTCGAGCTGGATATCGACCTGAAATCCCAGTTTTCTGGCCAGCGCGACCATGCCGCGATTGTTTGGCATCGTAATACCGTTCAGCCGCTTCAATCCGTGATCGCGAGTATAGGCAATCAATTTCTCCATTAAACGGCGTCCTAAACCCAACCCTTTGAGATCTGAACGCACCAATACGGCAAACTCGGCATCTACGTTGTCAGGATCGGAGATCGCGCGCGTTACGCCGAGGATCTCTTCAGCGTTGTCCATCCGCCTCACGGCCACAAAGGCCATTTCTCGATCGTAGTCGATCTGCGTCATGTTGGCTAAATCTTCATGGGTGAATTCGTTGATCTCGCTGAAATAACGGTAGTAAAGATCCTCTTTGGTGACCTGGGCGATGAATTGTCGCAGTTGGGGCTCATCTTCCGGCAGGATAGGACGGAACAGGCAGCGATCGCCATTTTTCATCTCCACCCACTCTTCAAGCTGGTGGGGATAGGGGCGTACCGCAAGTCGACTTTCGTTATCGCCATCAAACGGGGCAATATCCAGCGTCACATCCAGCGCGGTAAACTCACTGGCGGAAGCCAGCAACGGATGGATATCCAGACGCTGAATTTCCGGGCAGTCGACAATCAGGTTTGAAACCTGGACCAGCAATTGGCTTAAACCGACAATATCCAGCGGACGCAGCGCGCTACGGGCGCGAATTTTCCGCTGTTTAATGCCCTGAATCACCAGATAGCGCGCCAGATTCATGTTGAGCGGCGGCAGCGCGACGACAGCCTGCTCTTCCGGACGCCACTCTACGCCGCCTTCACCCAACATAATCAAAGGACCAAACACCGGATCGTGCTCGACCACCACACGCAGCTCCTGCGCGCCGGCGCGGTTAGCCATGCTTTGTACCAGCAAACCGTGAATCCGCGCCTGCGGCCAGGCCATCTTTACACGATCGAAAATGGCGTTCGCGGCCTGTTGTACCTCGCTTGCGGTCCGCAGGTAAAGCATGACCCCCTGAACTTCAGATTTATGCGGAATGTCGGGCGAGCGCAGCTTGAGAGCTACCGGATAGCCTATCTGTTCGGCGATATGCACCGCTTCAGCGCTGTCGCTGGCAATCCAGGTTGGGAGCGTATGCAGCCCATAGGCGTGTAAAATCGGCTGTACTTCATGGGTATCCAGTGAGGTGGCGCCTTCCGCAATCGCCCGCTGTAACAGATTATGCGCCTCAGCGGTATTGGACGTCAGGTTACTCGGCAACGCTGGCGTTTCCCGCAGTTGCTTCTGGTTACGCCGGTATTCCACCATATGCATAAACGCGGTAATCGTGCCTTCCGGCGTGCGGTAGGTTGGTAATCCGGCTTCGCTGAATAGCCGTCTTGCCTCCTGAGACGAGAACTCGCCGCACCAGTTTGTCAGCAGCGTAACAAACTTGCCTCTGGGGTGGCGCTTAATCGTCTCGATCAGAGCATGGGCGCTTTCCGTACCCGGCGCGGCAGCGCTGGGAGAGTGGATAACCATAAGCGCGTCAAAATCCTGACTGGCGAGCAGGATATCCAGCGTTTTGACGTAATGTTCGCTGCTGGCGTCATCACACAGATCCAGCGGATTGGCAATATCAATGTGCGCGGGAAGCGCCTGCCGTAGTTGCAGGCAGGTCTCTTCGCTCAACGTCGCCAGCTTGCCGTTACGCGACCACAACTCATCTAACGCCAGCGCGGCAGGCGCGGCGCCATTGCTGATGATCATCAGTCTGTCGCCGCGTAGCGGACGCATATGGCTCAGTGTTTCGACGGCGGAAAAAAGCTCGTGCGTATCCTGGACTCGCAGCAGGCCTGCGCGCTGGATGGCCGCATCCCACGCAGGGTCCATTCCCGCGCTGGTATTAAGTAAACGCTGGGCTGCCGGGCTTCGGCCGCTTTTAATCACCAGAATCGGTTTGTTACGTGAAGCGCTACGGGCGGCGGAAACAAAACGGCGGGCGTCGCTTAACTGTTCCAGATAGAGCAAAATTGCGCTGGTCTTGCTATCGCGCGCCAGATAGTCCAGTAGTTCATCGACATCAATATCCAGGCTATCGCCCAGCGCGATAAAGTAGGAAAAGCCCATTTCACGCTGTTGCGCCCAGTCAAGAATAGTATTGGAAACGGCGGCAGACTGGGAAATAAAAGCGAGCTTGCCCTGTTTAATCGGGACGGGAGAAAAGCTGGCATTCAGCCCTTGCCACGGCGCGAGGAGCCCAAGACTGTTTGGACCCAGCAGACGCATTTTATAATGCCGGGCACAGGCAAGAAGTTCTTCATGTTGCGACGTGGGAGCAGAAAGGATAATGCACGTTTTACACCCTTTCGCGCCAAGCGCGTCCAGTAACGCCAGGTTACGGCTGGCGTTAGTGCATAAAATAGCCAGATCGGGGGTGAAAGGAAGACTGGCGATATCCGGCCAGGCCATGACGCCTAAAACGGCTTTCCAGGCGGGCGTCACGGGAAGGACGGGGCCATTGAATCCGCCCGCCAACAAGTTACGCATCATCAGGTAACCCGCGCGGTGGGGCTTCATTGATGCGCCAATCACCGCGATCGATTTTGGTCGCAGTAGCGCTTCCAGTCCTTGCTGGCTCATACCGGTTTCCCTTACACAGAAGTGACCGGATAATTTTAAACGCTTTCGCTATTTTATGCTGTGACGTTTCCCGGATGTTGCGTTTTTCCTGCCAGATAGCGCGTTTTGAAACGGGTGAAATGTTCACCTAAACTGGTTGCCGCCTCGGTATCTCCCGCCAGATCTAACAACGCTATGGCGACTTCGGCGGTGCAATATTGCCCTTCGGCATGGATTTCACGCAGACGATAAGCGGAAAGACGCGATAAATCGACGGAAATGACCGGCAGATGATCCAGATAAGGGCTTTTACGAAACATTTTACGTGCTTCGGGCCAGGTGCCGTCCAGCATGATAAACAGCGGCGGTTTCCCGGCGGGCGGGGTGGAAATGACCTCGCGCGCTTCGTCGGCGTAGGACGCAGGAAAAACCACTATCGGCTGATAATCCGGATGCTGTACCAGCTCCAGCAACGCCTGCGGCGGCTCGGTACGCGACCACTGAAACGCCGCGGTATCCGGCAAAATATCGGCTATCAGCCGGCCGGTATTGCTGGGTTTCATCGGTTCAGTGTCAAACATGACCAGACAAAAACGGCTTTTCGCCTGAGAAGGCGTTAACGTATCACACAGGCAAGATTTTAGCGGCAGCAGGCAGCGTTGACAGCGGCGAACCCGATTGCCTCTGGCAAGAAAAGGGCGAGTAGCGCGCGCAAGCCGTTCGGCGCGTAACTGAAGGACAGCGTTATTGGTCATAGAAAGCGTTTGCGGAGAAAAACGCTATTGTGGCAGAGGTGAAAACGGGGCACAAGATGCGCCCCGTGGCGTTTACAGCGCTTCGTTCAGCCAGCTGTCGAAAGGCGCTTTAGGCACTGCGCCATTAAGCATATCGACCACCTGTCCATGTTTAAAAATCATAATCGTCGGGATGCTGCGGATACCGAAACGGGCGCTGAGTTCCCGTTCCGCCTCGGTATTCACTTTGACGAAACGGACTTTACCGCTGCGCTCTTCTGCGACATCCTCGAAGATTGGCGCAAAGTTACGGCAAGGGCCGCACCAGGGGGCCCAAAAGTCGATCACCACTGGAAGATCGTCCTTCAACAGTTTGTCCAGCGTTTCGCCGGTCGCATTAATGACTTCTCCGTCAAACAACTCATGACCGCAGCGTCCACATTTTGCCGCGTCCTGAAGCCGATCGTCGGGGATGCGGTTAATGGCCTGACAATGGGTACAAACGGTGTTCATAGCTAACCTCTGAATACGTCGGAAGACGTCCCGCTACGCGCGGGATGTTTCTATAATGTTACATATTATCGAGGAGTCTGTGCTAAACAACAATGTGTTTTATTCAATGAGTACAATAGTCGCAAGCTTTTAAACGAAATCATGGCTAACCGGATGCACATCGGGTAATCTTCGCGCTTCGCGCAGCGCTGGTGGAGAAAAGCATGAACGATGAATTAAAAAACAAAAGCGGCAAAGTCAAAGTGATGTATGTCCGTAGTGATGATGACTCTGATAAACGCACCCATAACCCGCGTACCGGGAAAGGGGGAGGCCGCCCAGCAAAGTCTCGCACTGACGGTGGACGTCGTCCCGCCCGTGATGAGCGAAATAATCAGAGCCGTGACCGTAAACATGAAACTTCGCCGTGGCGCACCGTGTCCCGCGCGCCAGGCGATGAAACTCCTGAGAAAGTCGATCATGGTGGTATTAGCGGTAAAAGTTTTATCGACCCTGAAGTTTTGCGTCGCCAGCGTGCGGAAGAGACACGCGTCTACGGCGAAAATGCCTGCCAGGCGCTATTCCAGAGCCGTCCTGACGCCATCGTGCGCGCATGGTTTATCCAAAGCGTGACCCCGCGTTTTAAAGAGGCGCTGCGCTGGATGGCGGCGAATCGTAAAGCCTACCATGTGGTGGATGAAGCCGAACTGGCAAAAGCTTCCGGCACCGAGCACCACGGTGGCGTGTGTTTCCTGATTAAAAAGCGTAACGGTACGACCGTTAAGCAATGGGTAAAGCAGGCGGCGGATCAAGACTGCGTGCTGGCGTTGGAAGATGTCGCTAACCCGCATAATCTGGGCGGCATGATGCGTAGCTGCGCGCACTTCGGCGTGAAAGGCGTGGTGGTACAGGATGCGGCGTTGCTGGAGTCCGGCGCGGCGATTCGTACCGCGGAAGGCGGGGCGGAGCATGTCCAGCCGATCACTGGTGAAAGCATTGTTGACGTACTGGATGATTTTCGTCAGGCGGGGTACACCGTGGTGACGACGTCCAGCGATCGCGGTCAGGCGCTCTTTAGTACGACCCTGCCGGAAAAGATGGTGCTGGTCTTAGGCCGTGAATATGACTACCTGCCGGAAGCGGCGCGCGAACCCGACGATCTGTGCGTGAAAATTAACGGCACCGGGAACGTGGAAAGCCTGAATGTGTCGGTTGCGACAGGCGTGCTGCTCGCCGAGTGGTGGCGACAGAATAAAGCGTAAGGGCTGCAGCCCGGTGACGCAACGCGCGCCGGGCCAATGATGTACTTCCTGCCGCCCGGCCAGACAAGGCGCTTTCGCGCCGTTATCCGGGCGATAAAACGGCGAGCCGCCAACGTTATTCACTCTCAGCCGGTAATACTGGCGTCCAGTCGATAGTTTTCTCGCCGTGTTGTTCCAGCCATTGGTTCGTTAGCGCAAAATGGTTACAGCCAAAAAATCCACGGTGCGCAGAGAGTGGCGAGGGATGCGGGGCTTTCAGAATATGGTGGCGCTGTGGATCAATAATCGCGCCTTTCTTCTGGGCGTGCGAGCCCCACAGCAGGAAGACGACCCCTTCGCGGTGTTGGTTAATCAGGCTTATCACTTTATCCGTAAAGGTTTCCCACCCCAGGCTGGCATGAGAGTGCGCCTGGCCTGCCCGTACCGTGAGCACCGTATTCAGTAACAGTACGCCCTGGCGCGCCCAGCTTTCCAGATAACCGTGCGCGGGGCGAACAAAGCCGGGAATGGAGGCTTCCAGCTCTTTGTATATATTCACTAATGACGGCGGGGGAGCGATCCCAGGACGCACGGAAAACGCCAGACCATGTGCCTGGCCGGGGCCGTGGTAAGGATCTTGTCCCAGGATCACCACCTTAACGTCGCCCAGTTCCGTAAAGCGAAAGGCGTTAAACACATCTTTTTGCGGCGGGTAGACCGTGATACCCGACTGACGCTCGCCAGCAACAGTGTGAAGCGTATTGATAAAGTAAGGTTGCTGTTTCTCATCAGCCAGCACATCGTGCCAGGTTAACTCAGTCGCCATCTCGCTCTCCTGCGAATTTCCAGTTCCCTTAGCTTAACTGCTTCTTTCTGCAGTGCAAAATCCTGCGTGCTACAAAAACGGTTACCTACAAAAGATAGTTGAAAATTTATGTAAAAAGTTTATAGGTCTGAATGGTGTAAGTTGATGTAAAACAATAAATTCCCTTCATCACCCTTTTTGTGGTGTGGTTTTTATTGATTTAAATCAAAGAATGAAGGGTGATCGAAGGGTATATATACACTCAAGCAACAATGGTTTTACCAATTGGCCGGGATTAGGCCGACCGAAATCAAATAATTTTGCCTGGGGAGGCATCACATGATTACAGGTATCCAGATTACTAAAGCCGCTAACGACGACCTGCTGAATTCCTTCTGGCTGCTGGACAGCGAAAAAGGCGAAGCGCGCTGCATCGTTGCAAAATCCGGCTTTGCTGAAGATGAAGTTGTGGCTGTCAGCAAACTGGGCGAGATTGAATACCGTGAAATTCCGATGGAAGTTAAACCGGAAGTACGCGTTGAAGGCGGTCAGCATCTGAACGTTAACGTTCTGCGTCGTGAAACTCTGGAAGACGCGGTTAAGCATCCGGAAAAATACCCGCAGCTGACTATTCGTGTTTCTGGTTATGCGGTGCGTTTTAACTCCCTGACGCCGGAACAGCAGCGCGACGTTATCGCTCGTACCTTTACCGAAAGCCTGTAAGGCTTATCCGGTAATAACAAGCGGAAGAGGCCGGGCCTTTTCCGCTTTTGTTTTATTTGTGTCAGTAAAAAATCCGCACCGCGCAGTACACCAGCAGTAACGCCAGAATGATATTTAACTGGCGACCATAATGGCGAAACGCCCGCTGAAACAGATGTCCCGCCAGCGCCCAGCACACATTACCGAACGTGCCGATCAATGCCAGCAATATACTGACGCCGATGACCCAGTTCAGCGCCTGCGTTTGCGGTAAAACAAATGTAGACAGAGCGGTAATGCCGTACAGAATAATTTTGACGTTCACAAACTGCAGGCCAAAGCTTACCCAAAAGCCAACCGGTTTTGGTCTGACCTTCTCATCCGCCGCTGGACTGGTGGCAATTTTCCACGCCAGCCACAGGATATACGCAGCCCCTACCCAACTGAGCAAATGAATGATTGCCGGATCGATAACCGCAAGGGAAAACGCGATCCCGGCGCACAGCAGCATGACGACCAAAAATCCCAGACTCATACCTGCCAGTACACGAATACTCTGCCGAAAACCATGTGCAGTTGCTGCGCTAAGCGCGAGAATATTGTTTGGGCCGGGGGTAAGGGCGGTGATTAATGTATAAGTCCAGAAAGCGCTTAAAAGCATCGGTGTCACTTGTCATCTCCTCTGTTTTAGCAGACAGTACCCGATATGAAATATTTAAAAAAATGAATGTTTTTTAATTCTGAATTCGAGATTTTCGATAGGTTGGTGGTTATGGATCTGCGTCGGTTTATTACGCTGAAAACGGTAGTGGAAGAGGGCTCGTTTCTGCGGGCTTCGCAAAAGCTGTGCTGCACTCAGTCGACAGTAACTTTTCATATTCAACAGCTTGAACGTGAGTTTTCCCTGCAACTGTTCGAGAAAATAGGGCGCCGAATGTGCCTGACCAATGAGGGGAAAAAGCTGATGCCGCATATCCATGAACTGACGCGTGTGATGGAGTCGATTCGTGAAGCCGCAAGACAGGATGCGGAACCCGGCGGAGAGCTGCGCGTGGCGACAGGTGAAACCTTACTGGCGTACAAAATGCCGCAGGTTTTACAACGTTTTAAGCTGCGAGCGCCGAATGTCAGATTGTCGCTACAATCGCTGAATTGCTATGTGATACGTGATGCGTTGCTGAATGACGAGGTCGATCTAGGCGTTTTTTATCGCGTAGGTAATGATGACGCGCTCACGATGCAGCAACTGGGGGAGCAGTCGCTGGCGCTGGTGGCCTCTCCACTGCTACAGGATGCTGATTTTACGCAGCCAGATCAGCATATCCCCTGCAGCTTCATCATCAATGAACCGCAATGTGTCTTCCGCCAGCTGTTTGAAAGTACGCTACGGCAGAGGCGGATTACGCTGGAAAACACCATTGAACTGTGGAGTATTGAGAGCATTAAACAGTGTGTGGCTGCTAACCTGGGCATCAGCTTTTTACCACGTTTTGCCGTTGAACGAGAACTTAGTACCGGTCAGTTGAAAGAGCTGCCGTTTGGCGCGCCGTCGCTATCGATCATGGCGCTGTGCGCCCATCATGCCGGGAAAGCGGTCAGCCCGGCAATGCAGATATTTATGCAGTGTATGGAGGCGTGTTTTACCGTGGAAGATAAAAAAATGCCGGGTTAACGAACCCGGCATTATCATCACTCTTCGCTGGATTGCTCCTGCATTTTCGTACCGCTTGGCTTGCGGCGCTTACCGATATTTTTTGTATCGCGGTGACGTTTCTTCACGCGCGGCTTCTCTTTTTCTTTCTCTTTTTTCTTCTCGGCGCGTTTCGCCAGCACTTTTTTCGACGGTTTGCCGGTCAGCTTTTCGCTGGGCGCACGCGTGGTCGGGCGAAGCTCATCAATGACGCGCGCTTTTAGCGGCTCTTCGATGTAGCGACCGATTTTCAGCAGCAACAGATGGTCGTGGGCTTCTACCAGCGAGATTGCAGTGCCTTTGCGGCCCGCACGGCCTGTACGACCAATGCGATGCAGATAGGTATCGCCACTGCGCGGCATGTCGAAGTTAATAACGTGGCTGACGTCAGGAATATCAATCCCGCGTGCCGCGACGTCGGTCGCGACCAGCACGTTAACGCGACCGTCGGTGAGACGCTTAATACCTTCGTTACGTTTGATCTGCGCCATCTCACCTTCAAGATAGCAATTGTTGATCCCTGCCAGACGCAGCGTTTCAGCCAGTTCATGGACGCGTTCACGTTTACGTACAAACACGATAGAACGGGTTGCATCGTCTTGTTTTAGCAGATGCTTCAACAGCGCAACTTTATGTTCGAAATTGTCGGCACGGTAGTACCACTGGTGAATTTTCTTACGCTCGCGGGTTGACGGATTGGCGGAAACCTCAACCGGGTCTTCCAGCAGGCGCTCGGCAAAATCTTTAATCGCATCGCCTTCCAGCGTGGCGGAGAACAGCATCGTCTGTTTACGCCAGCGGGTCTCACCGGCGATATGTTCAATGTCCTGAGCGAAGCCCATGTCGAGCATCCGGTCAGCTTCGTCAAGGATCAGTGTTTCAACCGCCCGGCAGTCAAAGTTCTCTTCTTTTATATATTGCAGCAGACGGCCCGTCGTGGCGACCACGATATCCTGGTTTTCGCTAAACACTTCAGCATGGTTCATATAGGCCACGCCGCCGGTAATCGTGGCGATATCCAGATGAGTATGCTTAGCCAGTTCACGAGCGTGATCGGCAACCTGCATTGCCAGTTCGCGGGTTGGCGTCAGGATCAGAATACGCGGCGGCCCCGATTTTTTACGCGGAAAGTCGAGCAGGTGCTGCAACGCCGGCAGCAGATATGCCGCCGTTTTACCGGTGCCTGTCGGCGCAGAACCGAGTACATCACGGCCATCGAGCGCAGGCGGAATGGCGGCAGCCTGAATGGCGGTCGGGCGAGTGAAACCTTTATCCTGGAGGGCATCCAGCAGGCTTTCGTCGAGTTCAAGTTCGGAAAAAGTCGTTACAGTCATGTTCTACCTCTGTGTGGGGCGCTGATTATAGACGTTACGGCCGCAATCTTCATCTGTTTGTATGGATATCCCTTCTCAGGTATTGTTTTCACCCGGCGCTGTCGCCGTTTTTTGCAAGGTTGTTTTTACATGTCTCAGTCTGGCTCCGTTCTTCGTCGTAACGGATTTACGTTTAAACAGTTTTTTGTCGCACACGATCGGTGTGCGATGAAAGTGGGAACTGACGGTATTTTACTCGGGGCGTGGGCGCCGGTCGCGGATGTAAAGCGAATTCTGGATATCGGTACTGGAAGCGGTCTGCTGGCGTTAATGCTGGCGCAGCGGACGGATGACAATGTGCCTATTGACGCCGTGGAACTGGATGCCGGGGCTGCCATGCAAGCGCAGGAAAACGTGGCTCACTCTCCCTGGCCGCATCGAATAACGGTGCATACTGACGATATTCAGCGTTGGGCGCCTCGCCAGACGGTACGCTTTGATCTTATTATCAGCAACCCGCCTTATTACGAACCCGGAGTGGAATGCGCCACGCCGCAGCGGGAGCAGGCGCGTTACACCGCTACGCTGGATCACCAGACGTTATTGGCTATTGCGGCGGATTGTATTACCGAAGATGGCTTTTTTTGCGTAGTCTTGCCGGAACAAATAGGTAACGCTTTTACGCAGCAAGCGCTCAACATGGGATGGCATTTGCGGCTACGTACTGACGTTGCGGAAAACGAAGCGCGCTTGCCGCACCGGGTTTTGCTCGCATTCTCCCCGCAAGCCGGGGAGTGCTTTAGCGACAGATTAGTAATTCGCGGGTCAGACCAGCATTATTCTGAAAGTTATACGGCGCTGACCCAGGCATTTTATCTGTTTATGTGAGGCGTTAACGGCGAAAGGATCGATGGGCCTGATTCAGCCAGTTGTTGCGGATAATCCAGCGTAAAGTGCAGCCCCCGGCTCTCTTTACGCATCATCGCGCAACGCACAATCAGTTCGGCCACTTGCACCAGATTGCGCAGCTCCAGTAAATTATTCGAGACGCGAAAGTTGGCGTAATATTCGTCAATCTCTTGTTGCAACATAGTAATACGCCGTAGGGCGCGCTCCAGCCGTTTCGTCGTGCGCACAATGCCCACATAGTCCCACATCAGCAGGCGCAGTTCGTGCCAGTTATGCTGAATCACCACCCGCTCATCGGCGTTCTCCACGCGGCTTTCATCCCAGGCGGGAAGGGCGTCAACGCTGTGGACAGAAGGCATTCGCCTGTCGATATCCATTGCTGCGGACCAGCCGTACACTAAGCATTCCAGCAACGAGTTGGACGCCATACGGTTAGCGCCGTGCAGGCCGGTGTAACTGACTTCGCCAATGGCATATAAGCCGTCTACATCGGTACGACCATAATCATCGACGACCACGCCGCCGCAGGTATAGTGCGCGGCAGGAACAATGGGAATCGGTTCTTTGGTTAAATCCATCCCCAAATCGAGCAGTTTCGCATAGATCATCGGGAAGTGCTGGCGGACAAAATCGTCAGGCTTGTGGCTGATATCGAGAAACATACAGTCTGCGCCGAGTCGTTTCATCTCATGGTCAATGGCGCGGGCGACAATATCGCGCGGCGCCAGTTCCCCGCGTTCGTCAACGTCCGGCATAAACCGTGAACCGTCCGGACGTTTAAGGTATGCGCCTTCGCCGCGCAGCGCTTCGGTAAGGAGAAAATTACGCGCCTGCGGGTGATAAAGGGCGGTGGGATGAAACTGGTTAAATTCCAGATTAGCGACCCGACAGCCCGCGCGCCAGGCCATCGCGATACCGTCGCCGGAGGAAATATCCGGGTTAGTGGTATATTGATACACCTTTGAGGCGCCGCCGGTCGCCAGCACCACCGACTTCGCATGACAGGTTTCAACCCATTCTTTATTGCGATTCCAGATCCAGGCGCCGACGACCCGGCGAGGCCCCGGCAGACCCATTTTATCGGAGATAATTAAATCAACGGCGTTGCTGCGCTCCAGCACCTGAATATTAGGATGATTTTGCGCCCGACTGACCAATGTGGTTTCGACTTCCTTTCCGGTAGCGTCGGCGGCATGAAGGATACGGCGATGACTATGGCCGCCTTCACGCGTGAGATGATAGCTCTCCTTGCCGTTTGGCTGGACATGCGTATCAAACAGCACGCCCTGATCGATAAGCCACTGCACGCAGGTACGGGCGTTGCTGGCGACAAACTCCACCGCGTGGCGATCACAAATTCCGGCGCCGGCAATCAGCGTATCTTCGACATGCGACGCAATACTGTCGGTTTCATCAAACACGGCGGCAATACCGCCCTGCGCATAAAACGTGGAGCCCTCGCTCACCGGCCCTTTACTCAGGACGATAACCTTATGTTTTTCAGCCAGACGCAGCGCCAGCGAGAGTCCGGCCGCGCCGCTGCCGATAATTAACACATCACAGGACAGTTCAGGAGTTGTCATCATGGTTCTTGTTTAATTTACTAAACATGGTTGCGGCAGATTAGCACTATATGGCGCTAAAAAGCACGTAATGATTTCGCTGGTGTTGTGCTTATTAAACATAAAATAAAAATACGGCGAGAGATAAACGGCAAAAAATATTTTATAGGGCAGGGTGTTAGCGTCGGATTTTGTAGTGAAATAAAGATGCTGTTAGGTTACTCTGCAAACGACGAAATGGGCATTTCTGTACAGATAGTGCGTTGTTCAGCATCTGTAGACTTATAATGGAAGATAAGACCTGTCTACAACATGACAAACAAAAACAAATGCGTAACGGAACTTTACGAAACATAGACACTCTAACCTGTTGCTTGCTCATAGTGCGGCTTATGGAGTGGCGTTTCGAAAGCGCGTGGAAATTTGGTTTGGGGAGACATTACCTCGGATGAGCGAGCAGTTAACGGACCAGGTCCTGGTTGAACGGGTCCAGAAGGGAGATCAGAAAGCCTTTAACTTACTGGTAGTGCGCTACCAGCATAAAGTGGCGAGTCTGGTTTCCCGCTATGTGCCATCGGGCGACGTTCCCGATGTCGTACAGGAATCATTTATTAAGGCCTATCGCGCGCTGGATTCTTTCCGGGGGGATAGCGCTTTTTATACCTGGTTGTATCGTATTGCGGTCAATACCGCGAAGAACTACCTGGTTGCGCAGGGGCGTCGTCCGCCTTCCAGTGATGTAGACGCGATTGAAGCAGAAAACTTTGAAAGCGGCGGCGCGCTGAAAGAAATTTCGAACCCTGAGAACTTAATGTTGTCAGAAGAACTGAGACAGATAGTTTTCCGAACTATTGAGTCCCTCCCGGAAGATTTACGTATGGCAATCACCTTACGGGAGCTGGATGGCCTGAGCTATGAAGAGATAGCGGCTATCATGGATTGCCCGGTGGGGACGGTGCGTTCACGTATCTTCCGGGCGCGGGAAGCTATTGATAATAAAGTTCAACCGCTTATCAGGCGTTGACGATAGCGGGATACTGGAAAAGGTATTAGGCATGCAGAAAGAAAAACTTTCCGCTTTGATGGATGGCGAAACGTTGGATAGTGAGCTGCTCAAAGCGCTTACGCACGACCCGGAAATGCAGAAAACCTGGGAGAGTTATCACCTGATCCGCGATTCAATGCGGGGGGATACGCCTGACGTTCTCCATTTCGATATATCCGCTCGCGTGATGGCCGCTATTGAAAACGAGCCAGTACGTCAGGTGACGCCATTAATCCCTGAGGCCCAACCCGCTCCGCAGCAATGGCAGAAAATGCCGTTCTGGAAAAAAGTGCGTCCGTGGGCGGCGCAGCTTACCCAAATGGGCGTGGCGGCGTGCGTTTCACTTGCAGTTATCGTCGGTGTCCAGCACTATAATGGGCAATCTGAAACATCCCAACAACCTGAAACGCCGGTTTTCAATACCCTGCCTATGATGGGGAAAGCCAGCCCGGTAAGTCTGGGAGTGCCTTCTGAAGCAGCGCCTGTCGGCAGTCAGCAACAGCAGGTACAGGAGCAGCGTCGTCGCATTAATGCCATGTTGCAGGACTATGAACTGCAGCGCCGACTGCACTCCGAACAGCTTCAGTTTGAGCAGGCGCAAACCCAGCAAGCCGCGGTACAGGTGCCAGGAATCCAAACTTTAGGAACGCAATCGCAGTAATGAAGCAACTTTGGTTTGCCATGTCCCTTGTGGCGGCTAGCCTGTTCTTCTCAGCAAACGCCTCGGCCGACCCTGCGTCCGGGGCGTTATTGCAGCAGATGAACATCGCCAGTCAGTCACTGAATTACGAGCTGTCATTCGTCAGCATCACGAAACAAGGCGTTGAATCTCTGCGTTATCGACACGCACGCCTGGATAGTCGCCCGCTTGCGCAATTGCTACAGTTGGACGGTCCCCGCCGGGAGGTCGTACAGCGTGGTAATGAAATCAGTTATTTTGAACCGGGCCTTGAGCCGTTCACCCTGAACGGTGATTATATTGTCGATTCCCTGCCTTCCCTGATTTACACCGATTTCAAGCGTCTGGCGCCTTACTACGACTTTATTTCCGTCGGACGCACCCGTATCGCAGACAGATTGTGCGAAGTTATCCGCGTTGTGGCGCGCGATGGTACGCGTTACAGCTATATTGTCTGGATGGACATGGACACCAAACTACCGATGCGCGTTGATCTGCTGGATCGCGATGGCGAGACGCTGGAGCAGTTCCGCGTTATTGCGTTCACGGTGAGTCAGGATATCGGCAGCAACATGCAGGCGCTGGCGAAGGCGAATCTGCCGCCGCTGCTTTCTGTTCCCGGTGGCGAAAAAACGAAATTTAACTGGAGTCCATCCTGGGTGCCGCAAGGCTTTGGCGAAGTTTCCAGCAGCCGTCGTCCGTTGCCGACGATGGATAACCTGCCTATCGAATCGCGGCTTTATTCTGACGGTCTGTTTAGCTTTTCCGTCAATGTGAACCGGGCGACGCAAAACAGCAGCGATCAGATGCTGCGCACCGGGCGCCGAACGGTTTATAGCAGCATTCGCGACAACGCGGAAATCACCATTGTCGGCGAGCTTCCGCCGCAAACGGCGAAGCGCATTGCCGACAGTATCAAATTCAGGGCAGTACAATGATTAAAGAGTGGGCAACCGTTATCTCCTGGCAGAATGGTCAGGCGGTGGTGAGCTGCGACGTTAAAGCGTCATGCAGCAGCTGCGCCTCCCGTGCGGGATGCGGCAGTCGCGTGCTGAATAAATTAGGGCCGCAAACCACCCATACCATTGTTGTGCCAAGCGCGGAGCCGCTGGCGCCGGGGCAGAAAGTCGAGTTGGGCATCGCCGAAAAAAGCCTTTTAGGTTCGGCGTTGCTGGTCTATATGTCGCCTTTAGCGGGGCTATTTCTTTGTGCGGCGCTTTTTCAGATGCTGTTTGGATCTGACCTTGCCGCATTAAGCGGGGCCGTGCTGGGCGGCGTGGGCGGTTTTCTGGTTGCCCGCGGCTATTCCCGAAAACTGGCGGAGCGCGACGCCTGGCAGCCGGTGATTTTAAACGTTGCCCTCCCGCCGGACCTTGTTCGCGTCGAAACTACCTCAATCGAAACGCGCCAGTAAACGTTTTGCCCAACGGTACACCTGCCGCGTTGGGTTGTTGTCCCGATAAGCATGCGCTTTTCCTGCGTTGCGGTGTTTTACAGGAAAAAAGCGAGGCGTTTTCCAGTTCCCGCTCTCCGTACACTATGAACATTTCCTCGCCTTAGCGTTGTAGTGTAGAATGCGGCGTTTCAGTTAAAACAGACGTTAAGCTCAGAACAGCGACCTCTAAAGTCTGGTCAACCAGGCGTAAGGCATAATAATTTATCTCTATGAAGAACATACGTAACTTTTCGATCATTGCTCACATTGACCACGGTAAATCGACGCTGTCTGACCGTATTATCCAAATCTGCGGTGGCCTGTCTGACCGTGAAATGGAAGCTCAGGTACTTGATTCGATGGATCTTGAGCGTGAGCGCGGTATTACTATTAAAGCCCAGAGTGTGACGCTGGATTTTAAAGCGTCTGATGGTGAAACTTATCAACTGAACTTTATCGACACGCCGGGACACGTTGACTTTTCCTATGAAGTTTCCCGTTCGTTAGCCGCCTGCGAGGGCGCGCTGCTGGTGGTGGATGCCGGCCAGGGCGTAGAAGCGCAAACGTTGGCGAACTGCTACACCGCGATGGAAATGGATCTTGAAGTGGTGCCGGTGCTTAACAAGATTGACCTGCCGGCCGCCGATCCGGAGCGTGTGGCGGAAGAAATCGAAGACATTGTCGGTATCGATGCGACGGACGCGGTACGCTGCTCCGCCAAAACGGGTGTCGGCGTGACGGATGTTCTGGAACGCCTGGTGCGCGATATCCCGCCGCCGCAAGGCGATCCGGACGGCCCGCTGCAGGCGCTGATTATTGACTCCTGGTTCGATAACTACCTGGGCGTGGTATCGCTGGTGCGTATTAAAAACGGCACCATGCGTAAAGGCGACAAAATTAAAGTGATGAGCACCGGGCAGACCTACAACGCTGACCGCCTGGGGATCTTCACGCCAAAACAGGTTGATCGTACCGAGCTGAAGTGCGGCGAAGTAGGCTGGCTGGTCTGCGCCATTAAAGATATCCTCGGCGCGCCGGTTGGCGATACCTTAACCTCAGCGCGTAACCCAGCGGAAAAAGCGTTGCCGGGCTTTAAGAAGGTGAAACCGCAGGTCTATGCAGGTCTGTTCCCGGTCAGCTCCGACGATTATGAAAGTTTCCGCGACGCGCTCGGCAAGCTGAGCCTGAACGATGCCTCACTGTTTTATGAACCGGAAAGCTCCTCGGCGCTGGGCTTTGGTTTCCGCTGCGGCTTCCTCGGCCTGTTGCACATGGAGATCATTCAGGAGCGTCTGGAACGCGAATACGATCTGGATCTGATCACCACTGCGCCGACCGTGGTTTATGAAGTAGAAACAACGGCGAAAGAGACTATCTATGTTGATAGCCCCTCCAAGCTGCCGCCGTTGAATAACATTTATGAACTGCGCGAGCCTATCGCCGAATGTCATATGCTGTTACCACAAGCCTATTTAGGTAACGTTATTACGCTGTGTATTGAGAAACGCGGCGTACAAACTAACATGGTGTATCACGGTAACCAGGTCGCGTTGACCTATGAAATCCCGATGGCGGAAGTGGTGCTCGACTTCTTTGACCGTCTGAAATCAACGTCGCGCGGCTATGCGTCTCTGGATTATAACTTCAAGCGCTTCCAGGCTTCCGATATGGTGCGTGTTGATGTGTTAATCAACAACGAACGTGTCGATGCGCTGGCGCTGATCACGCACCGTGATAACTCGCAAAGCCGTGGTCGCGAGCTGGTGGAGAAGATGAAAGATTTGATCCCACGTCAGCAGTTTGATATCGCGATTCAGGCGGCGATTGGTACGCATATTATTGCCCGTTCGACGGTAAAACAGTTACGTAAAAACGTGCTGGCGAAGTGCTACGGCGGCGATATCAGTCGTAAGAAAAAACTGCTGCAGAAACAGAAAGAAGGTAAGAAACGCATGAAGCAGATCGGTAACGTCGAGCTGCCTCAGGAGGCGTTCCTCGCCATTCTGCATGTCGGTAAAGACAATAAATAATCCCTAAGGAGTTGGCATGGCGAACATGTTTGCCCTGATTCTGGTGATAGCCACACTGGTGACGGGCATTTTATGGTGCGTTGATAAGTTTGTTTTCGCGCCAAAACGTCGGGCGCGCCAGGCTGCCGCGCAAACGGCGTCGGGAGATGCGCTGGATAACGCTACGCTCAATAAAGTGGCGCCTAAGCCGGGCTGGCTGGAGACCGGGGCGTCGGTTTTCCCGGTTCTGGCGATCGTTCTGATCGTTCGTTCATTTCTTTATGAACCCTTTCAGATCCCGTCAGGCTCAATGATGCCGACACTGCTTATCGGCGATTTTATTCTGGTGGAAAAATTTGCCTACGGCATTAAAGATCCGATCTACCAGAAAACCCTGATTGAAACCGGTCATCCAAAGCGCGGGGATATTGTGGTATTTAAATATCCGGAAGATCCTAAGTTAGATTACATCAAACGCGCAGTCGGTTTGCCGGGCGATAAAATCACTTATGATCCGGTTGCGAAAGAGGTGACGATTCAGCCTGGCTGTAGCTCCGGTCAGGCGTGCGAAAATGCGCTGCCGGTTACCTACTCTAACGTTGAGCCGAGCGATTTTGTACAGACCTTTGCCCGCCGTAACGGCGGAGAAGCGACCAGCGGTTTCTTTGAGGTTCCGCTAAACGAGACAAAAGAAAACGGCATTCGCCTGACCGAACGTAAAGAGACGTTAGGCGATGTGACCCACCGCATCCTGATGGTGCCGATAGCTCAGGATCAGTTGGGCATGTATTACCAACAGCCAGGACAACCGCTGGCGACCTGGGTTGTACCGCCGGGGCAATATTTCATGATGGGCGACAACCGCGATAACAGCGCGGATAGCCGTTACTGGGGATTTGTTCCGGAAGCGAATCTGGTCGGTAAAGCGGTCGCTATCTGGATGAGCTTTGACAAGCAGGAAGGGGAGTGGCCGACAGGCGTACGCCTGAGTCGTATCGGCGGTATTCACTAACTGTGACGAAATGATCGTTCACGCTGCCGTCTTTTTAGCGGCAGCGTGAATTATTTCCTGGATAAATTCCCTCAGACTAACGACATCCCCTGTCGTTGTGTATAGAATATTCCCCCGAAGTTTTAGGTTGGCGCCGTTTGGTCGCCACGGCACACGAAACAGCGTTGGTTATAGACAACCTTCTTTCCGCTGCAGCGATGCGGCAGGACAGATGACGTGTATCAGGTCTGTTTCGTGTGCTGGATTGTTGACGCATTCATTTATTGGTATCGCATGAACCCCATCGTAATTAATCGGCTTCAACGGAAGCTGGGCTACACTTTTAATCATCAGGAGCTGTTGCAGCAGGCATTAACTCACCGCAGCGCCAGCAGTAAACATAACGAACGCCTGGAGTTTTTAGGCGATTCAATCCTGAGCTTCGTTATCGCTAACGCGCTTTATCACCGTTTTCCACGGGTGGATGAGGGAGATATGAGCCGTATGCGCGCCACGTTGGTACGTGGTAATACGCTGGCGGAATTAGCCCGTGAATTTGATTTAGGCGAGTGCCTGCGTTTAGGGCCGGGCGAATTAAAAAGCGGCGGATTTCGTCGGGAGTCCATTCTGGCGGACACCGTGGAAGCGTTAATCGGCGGAGTATTTCTCGATAGCAATATCCAGACCGTCGAGCAGTTAATCCTTAACTGGTATAAAACCCGTCTGGATGAGATAAGTCCGGGCGATAAACAAAAAGATCCTAAAACGCGCTTGCAGGAGTATTTGCAGGGTCGCCATCTGCCGCTGCCATCTTACCTGGTTGTGCAGGTGCGCGGCGAGGCGCACGATCAGGAATTTACTATCCACTGCCAGGTCAGCGGCCTGAGCGAACCGGTGGTTGGCACGGGTTCCAGCCGTCGTAAGGCGGAGCAGGCTGCCGCCGAACAGGCGCTGAAAAAACTGGAGTTGGAATGAGCACCGACAAAACTTACTGCGGATTTATTGCCATCGTCGGACGTCCGAACGTTGGCAAATCCACCTTGCTGAACAAACTGCTCGGGCAGAAGATTTCGATCACTTCCCGTAAAGCGCAGACCACGCGCCACCGCATTGTCGGTATTCATACCGAAGGCCCGTATCAGGCAATCTATGTCGATACCCCGGGACTGCATATGGAAGAAAAGCGCGCCATTAACCGTTTGATGAATAAGGCGGCGAGCAGTTCGATTGGCGACGTTGAGCTGGTGATTTTCGTTGTGGAAGGCACCCGTTGGACGCCGGACGACGAAATGGTCCTGAACAAACTGCGCGATGGCAAAGCGCCGGTTATTCTCGCCGTTAACAAGGTGGATAACGTGCAGGAAAAAGCTGATTTGCTGCCGCACCTCCAGTTCCTGGCAAGCCAGATGAACTTTCTTGATATCGTACCCATCTCTGCTGAAACGGGTATGAACGTCGATACCATTGCCGGTATCGTGCGTAAACATTTACCGGAAGCTATTCACCACTTCCCGGAAGATTACATCACCGATCGCTCTCAGCGCTTTATGGCGTCTGAAATCATCCGTGAAAAGCTGATGCGTTTTCTCGGCGCCGAGCTGCCGTATTCCGTTACCGTTGAGATTGAACGTTTTGTTACCAACGAACGCGGCGGCTATGATATCAACGGGCTGATCCTCGTCGAGCGCGAAGGGCAGAAGAAGATGGTGATTGGCAACAAAGGCGCCAAAATCAAAACCATTGGTATTGAAGCGCGTAAAGACATGCAGGAGATGTTCGAAGCGCCGGTACACCTGGAATTGTGGGTGAAAGTGAAATCCGGCTGGGCCGATGACGAACGCGCTCTGCGCAGTCTCGGTTACGTAGACGATCTGTGAGTTAACACAGCGTGGAAGGGTGGCAGCGCGCATTTGTCCTGCACAGTCGCCCCTGGAGCGAAACCAGCCTGATGCTGGACGTCTTCACGGAAGAATCGGGGCGCGTGCGCCTTGTCGCCAAAGGCGCGCGATCTAAACGTTCCAATCTGAAAGGCGCGTTACAGCCTTTTACGCCGTTATTGCTACGCTACAGCGGACGCGGCGAGGTGAAAACCCTGCGCAGCGCCGAGGCAGTTTCTTTGGCGCTGCCGTTAAGCGGTATTACGCTCTATAGCGGCCTGTACATCAACGAACTCCTCTCTCGCGTACTGGAATATGAAACGCGCTTCTCCGAACTCTTTTTTGATTATCTGAACTGTATTCAGGCGCTGGCGGGAACCACCGGCTCACCTGAACCGGCGTTGCGACGTTTCGAACTGGCGTTGCTGGGCCATCTGGGGTATGGCGTCAATTTCACCCACTGTGCAGGCAGCGGCGAACGGGTGGATGACACCATGACCTACCGTTACCGCGAAGAAAAAGGCTTTTTCGCCAGCGTCGTCATCGATAACAACACCTTTACCGGACGGCACCTGAAAGCGCTGGAGGCGCGGGAATTTCCGGATGTAGATACCCTGCGTGCCGCTAAACGCTTTACCCGTATGGCATTAAAGCCGTATCTTGGGGGAAAACCGTTAAAAAGCCGGGAGCTGTTCCGGCAATTTATGCCCAAACGCACAGTAAAAACGAAGAAAGATTAACGAGGATTGTCATGGCTGAATTACTGTTAGGCGTCAATATTGACCACATTGCCACGTTACGTAATGCGCGCGGCACCGACTATCCGGATCCGGTACAGGCGGCGTTTATTGCTGAACAGGCAGGCGCGGACGGCATTACCGTACACCTGCGCGAAGATCGTCGCCACATTACCGATCGCGATGTGCGCATTCTGCGTCAGACGCTGCATACGCGTATGAATCTGGAGATGGCGGTGACCGAAGAGATGCTGGCGATCGCCGTAGAAACCAGGCCGCATTTCTGTTGTCTGGTGCCGGAAAAACGCCAGGAAGTCACCACCGAAGGCGGTCTGGATGTGGCCGGACAGCGCGATAAAATGCGTGATGCCTGCGCGCGCCTGGCGGCGGCTGGCATCCAGGTTTCGCTCTTTATCGATGCCGATGAAGCGCAAATCAACGCGGCAGCGGAAGTCGGCGCGCCGTTTATCGAAATCCATACCGGCTGCTATGCCAACGCAGAAACCGATGCGGAACAGGCAAAAGAGCTGGCGCGTATTGCCAGCGCCGCGACCCTGGCGGCCCGTCTGGGGCTAAAAGTAAATGCGGGTCATGGCCTGACCTACCATAACGTCAAAGCTATTGCCGCACTGCCGGAAATGCACGAGCTCAATATCGGTCATGCCATTATTGGTCGGGCGGTGATGACGGGGCTGAAAGAGGCGGTGGCTGAAATGAAACGTTTGATGCTGGAAGCGCGCGGCTAATGGCGATTCTCGGCCTGGGAACGGATATTGTAGAGATTGCCCGCATTGAGGCAGTGATCTCCCGTTCCGGCGAACGTCTGGCAAGGCGTGTGCTCAGTGACAACGAGTGGGCTATCTGGGAGACGCATCAGCAGCCGGTGCGTTTTCTCGCCAAGCGTTTTGCGGTCAAAGAGGCGGCAGCGAAAGCTTTTGGCACCGGCATCCGCAACGGTCTGGCGTTTAATCAGTTCGAAGTGTTTAACGATGAGCTGGGAAAACCACGTTTGCGGCTGTGGGGCGAGGCGTTAACGCTGGCGGAAAAACTCGGTGTGGCGCACATGCATGTCACGTTGGCCGATGAACGCCATTACGCCTGCGCTACGGTCATTCTGGAAAGTTAGATTTGCCGGATGGCGGCGTAAACACATTACCTGACCTACAGGCCGATATATTGTCGGCCTGATAAGCATAGCGCCATCAGGCATTGTTGCGTTGGAAGTGCGTTAACCCGCTTACAGTTTATCTGCGTGATGCATCAGAACAAACTTATCCCACAACTGTTCTTCGGTTTCGACATGGGCGGGATCCTGCAAAATCGTATTGGGGATCGGACAGACTTTCTGACAGGTCGGCGTTTCGTAATGGCCTACACACTCGGTGCATTTGTCGCTGTTAATCTCATAAATGCTGTCGCCCATTGAAATCGCCTCATTCGGGCACTCCGGCTCGCACATATCGCAATTGATACATTTTTTGGTGATTAACAGCGCCATCAGGAAATTCTCAGAAACAACACAAATCGGGCGGGCATTATACGCCTATTTTCTGCTCGGGCCAGCTCTTTTCTGGCGCTGATTTGTTATCTACAGTGTAAAAATTTTTGATCTGCTTGAGCAGGCAGATGGTTGCGTTATCCAGTGAAAGGTCATTACTGTGCACCAGCATGACAGGAATAAAGAATGCGGGGATGCCCAGTGAAACCAGGCGAACATTTTTGGGTGTCGATAAATGGGTTAGCGAGCGGGTAATAAATGCGATGCCAATCTGCGCTTCGGCATACTCAAGGCATGAGTAGTGGTTATCCAGTTCGCAGATGACGTTAGGAACGACTTTGCGGTTATTAAATTCTGTGGTGATGATCCCTCTTAATAGCAGAGAGTCATTAAGCACGATAATGGGCTGGTCGTTTAAATCTTTTAAATGCAGACGTTCGCGTGTCGCCAGAGGATGAGAAAGTGGGATTGCAGCGATAATTTCATCTTCAAACAGCATGGTCGAGCTTAGCTGGGCAGGGAGCGCTGTTCGATAAACAATGCCAATATCAACGGCGCTATCCGTCAGCTTTTTAATGGTTTGCTCAGTTGAGAACTCTTTAACATTTAAAGATATTTCCGGATGGTGCGCCATAAAGTTGCGAAAAGCGGGCAGGACCAGGTAGCTGCCTGACACCCCGATTGAAATAGTATCGCGCTGTTGATCCTGATAGGGAAGAAGTTCATTTTCGGCATTTTTTAAATCCAGCATTATTTTGTTAGCGTGTCGTTGCAAAATAATGCCTGCTTTTGTTAATTTAATTCCTCTACCTTTTCGCTTAAATAATATTGTTTTAAGTGATGACTCAAGTTGTTTGATTTGCTGACTTAATGATGGCTGAGTGATAAACAGGCGACTGGCTGCCCGACCATAATGTAATTCATCACACAATATCAGGAAGGAGTGTAGTTGTTTGATATTCATTAAAATTTAATGCCAATCGATTGGGTTTTGTTATAACGATTATAAAAAATACCAAATTGTTTGCCTATTTTGCTTTTTTTAAACTGTGATCAGTACATTTTAAAAAGGGAAAATTATGTCGGCATCAATCAACCGCTGGGGAATGCTTGCCGCTCACGTGTGCATCAATTTTGTGCTCGGGGGCGTCTACGCATTTAGCTATTTCAAAACACCACTCATGGCGCAATATCACTGGGATCCGGCTACGCTGGCGTTAGCATTCTCTATCAACATGGGGATCATTCCTTTACCGATGATTTGGGGCGGGAGAATGATCGACAATGGTAAAGGAAAGCAGGCGATAGTTATCGGTGGTATCCTGTTTTCTTTAGGTTTTATCTTGTCCGGGTTTGTGGATAATTTGCCCATGCTGTTTTTAACCTACGGCGTCATTGCCGGGTTGGGATCGGGCCTGGCTTTTACGGGTAATCTTAATAATATTCTGAAATTTTTCCCTGACCGTCGCGGTCTTGCCAGCGGTATCGTACTGGCGGGTGTTGGCGTCGGGACGCTACTTTGCACCCGCCTGGCCGAATATTTTATGGCGCAAACTCACGATGTTAGTCGGGCGTTGTTATATCTGGGCATTGTTTATCTGGTGGTTATTTTTATCGTCCAGTTCTTTATTCGTAGCGCGCCAGCAAAAGATAGTGGAGGAATTAAAGCGTCGCCACTGGATAAAGACTATCGGCACATGCTGAAAGATCTGCGCTTCTGGCTGCTGTTTATGATTCTGGCGCTGGGCGTGTTCTCTGGGATGGTAATTAGCTCAAGTTCTGCGCAAATTGGTATGACGCAGTACGGTTTACTGTCCGGTGCATTAGTCGTTAGCCTGGTCTCGATATTTAACTCGATCGGTCGCCTGTTCTGGGGAGGGTTAACCGATAAATTAGGCGGCTATAATACGCTGGTTATTGTTTACCTCTTTACTTGCTTGTGTATGCTGCTGTTATTTTTCTTCAATGGCAATACTTCGGTATTTTATTTCAGCGCTCTGGGCGTGGGCTTTGCTTATGCCGGTATATTAGTTATCTTCCCTGGTTTGACCAGCCAGAATTTTGGTATGCGTAACCAGGGGCTAAACTACGGCTTTATGTATTTTGGTTTTGCCGTCGGTGCGGTTATTGCTCCTTATGTAACGTCCGCTATTGCAAAATATACCGGAAGCTACAATACAGTATTTATTTTAACCACGGTGCTATTGCTTATTGGAGTCGTGTTGACCCTGATAACGAAAAAATATGTCGCAACGGTTTTAGCCAAAATTCATTAATCAGATAATAAGGAAATAAAAATGAAAATTGCAATCGCAGGTGCAGGCGCTATGGGATGTCGTTTTGGCTATATGCTGCTGGAGGCCGGGCATGACGTGACGCTTATCGATAGCTGGCAGGAGCATGTCGACGCTATTCGTAGCAAGGGGTTGTTTGTCGAAACGGAAACGACTCAGAAGTATTACCCCATCCCTGCTATGTTGGCTGATGAATCCCAGGGGGAGTTTGAGCTGGTTATTCTGTTTACCAAAGCCATGCAGCTGGATAGCATGTTACAGCGTATTAAGCCGCTGCTGCCAGCCGCGAAGGTCGTGATGATTTTATCTAACGGCCTGGGAAATATCGAAACCCTGGAGAAATATGTCGATCGGCAGAAAATCTATGCGGGTGTGACGTTATGGTCCAGCGAACTGGAGGGGGCTGGGCATATTATGGCCACCGGTACCGGAACGATTGAACTGCAGCCGATTGCCAGCCAGGATTCGGCTCAAGAGACTAAGGTCATTGCCACCCTTAATAGCGCTGGATTGAATGCTGAAATAAGCCCTGACGTATTATTATCGATCTGGAAGAAGGCAGCCTTTAATAGCGTAATGAACACCTATTGCGCGCTACTGGATTGTAATGTCGGCGGATTTGGTCAGCGGCCTGGTGCTTTAGATTTAGCGCAAGCGGTAGTTGATGAGTTTGTGTTAGTTGCTGCCAGCCAGAATATTCCGTTGACTGAGCAAATGGTGATGAATACGGTGAAGAAAGTGTTCGATCCGCGTGAGAGCGGCCACCACTATCCTTCTATGCATCAGGATTTACATAAAGGCCGACTGACTGAAATCGACTATTTAAATGGTGCGATTGCGCGAATCGGCGCTCAGAACAATATTGCCGTACCGGTTAACACACTCCTGACGCAATTGATTCACGCGAAAGAAGCGCAATAAACTTGATAGCTCTTCTGCATGAGGCGGAAGAGCCATTTTCAAACCAGTTTTTTTACCAGCGCCTCGCTATGGCGAATACGCTCCGGCGCCCGCTCTAAATCCTGTTGTACCAGCGCCATAAACAGTAAGTCGGTCAACATCATTTGCGCATGTGTCGAGGAGATAGCGGCGCTACGCGTCGCCTGCTCTTCAGCAATCGTATACAGACAGCGGGTGGCGCGCTGCTGCAAGGCGTTGGGAGAAAAACCGGTAATGGCCAGGATCTTCGCGCCTGCGCGTAATGTTTCGTCCGCCGCCAGGTTCAGCTCGCGCCGTTCCCCGGAATAAGAGATCGCCAGCAGCAGATCCTCCGGCGCCAGCGCCTGCACCGTCGCCAGCAGGGCGTGCATATCGCGCTCAACCACCGCGTTAATGCCAATCTTCAGTAGCTTCCAGGCAAAATTTTGCGCCACCAGCCCAGAGGCGCCAATCCCGGTGATCACAATACGGCGGGCGTGGCGCAGCATCGTGACGCTTTCTAACAGCTTTTCTTCACTGTTAACGTCCAGCGTGGCGTGCATCGCCGCCACATTCTCTTTAATTAATTTTTCCCCGACCAGGCGCATCGGATCGTCGCCGCGAATCTGGTTATGAACGGGAACGGAATGCGGATTAGGATTGCTGGCCAACGCTTCGCTGAGAGCCAGTTTCAACGCCGGAAACCCTTTAAACCCCAGTTTTTGCGCGAACTTGACTACGCTGGATTGGCTGACGCCCGCTTCGGCCGCCAGTTGCTGTGAGCTCAGATGCCGCGCCGTATCCGGTTGCGCGAGCAGATAATCCGCCAGTTTCCTGTCGCTTTGCGCGAGATCCGGATAACGCTGGCGAATACGAATCAAACAGTTCATGAGCAGCTCCTGCGAAACGTGATGGCGACGACAAAACGAAATTTCACTCGCCTGGGGGAATATTCTATTCCATCATGGACGCTTATTATGAATTAAAAATTCCAGAGGGACAAAAATGAATCTTGGTACCTTAGTGTCTGAAACCCGTAACCCGCAAACGATGGATCTGGATGCGTTGCCTACTCCTGAATTAGTTAAGCGTTTTAATGAACAGGATACGCGGGTAGCGGAAGCGGTAAAAGCCACTCTGCCTGACGTTGCGCGTGCGGTGGATGCCGCTGCGGCGGCGCTGAAGTCTGGCGGACGTATCATCTATATGGGCGCGGGCACCAGTGGTCGGCTTGGCGTACTGGATGCCTCAGAATGCCCCCCGACGTTTGGCGTTCCGCACGGTCTGGTCGTCGGGCTGATTGCCGGTGGGCCGGGCGCGTTGCTGAAAGCGGTCGAAGGCGCGGAAGACAGCCAACAGGCAGGCGAAGACGATCTTGTCGCGCTAAATCTGCAAGAACAGGATCTGGTCGTGGGGCTCGCGGCGTCGGGTCGTACACCCTATGTGATTGGCGGCCTGCGCTATGCGCGACAGTCCGGTTGTACCACTGTTGCCGTCTCCTGTAATCCAGATTCGCCTATTGCGCGGGAGGCTAATATCGCTATTTCGCCCGTTGTCGGGCCGGAAGCGCTTACCGGCTCCACGCGGCTGAAATCCGGCACCGCGCAGAAAATGGTGCTCAATATGATTTCTACCGGCGCGATGGTGAAGTTCGGCAAGGTCTATCAAAACCTGATGGTGGATATGAAAGCCACCAACGTCAAACTGGTCGATCGCGCGTGTCGGATGGTCGTTGAAGCGACCGGGATAGGTCGTGAAGAGGCGGAAACGTTGCTGAAACAGACCGATTTTGAGGTTAAGCCCGCCATTTTGATGGCGCTTACGGGGCTGGATGCTGCAGCCGCCAGGGAAAAACTCGCCGCTCATCAGGGCTTTTTAAGGGCGGCGTTAGAACACTAAAGAGGTGTGTATGGATAAGACGGCAGCGCTCGCCAGCGACATTTTACGTGGTATCGGCGGAGAGCAAAATATTCTGCGCCTGGAAAACTGTATGACGCGAGTCAGGGTGGAGGTACAGGACGACAGCCAACTGGATATTCCGCGCTTAAAAGCGTTGCCTGGCGTCAGTGGATACGTAAAGCAAGGGGAGCAACATCAGCTGATCGTTGGGCCGGGGAAGGCTGCACAGGTGGTTGATGCGATGCGCGTGCAGATTGCCGCAGGTGGTGTAAAGCCGGACGACGCTATGGCGCGTACCAAATCCGAGGTGAAAGCGAAGTATAAAGCGCCGATGAGCGATGCGTTGCGTAAGCTGGCGAATGTTTTTATTCCGCTTATTCCCGCCTTTATCGCATCCGGCTTGATTACCGGCATTATCAACATTCTTAAACGTCCGGATATCGTCGGCGATGTTGCCGTCCACTATCCTAACCTGCTGGGCCTGATGGGGATATTTGGTAGCGCGGTGTTCGCTATCATGAACATTCTGGTTGGCGTCAATACCGCGAAAGTCTTTGGCGGATCGCAGGCGTTAGGCGGCGTGATGGCGGGGATCCTTTCCAGCCCGCAACTGGCGCAGATTACGCTCTTTGGCGAGGCGCTTCAGCCGGGACGGGGCGGCGTTATCGCCGTCCTGCTGGTGGTGGCGTTAATGTGCTGGATTGAGCGCCAGTTCCGTAAGCTGCTGCCGGGGTCGCTGGAGTTAATTCTTAACCCTTTATTGACGACTGTTATCACCGGCGCGGTAGCGATTGTCGCTCTGCAACCGCTTGGCGGCTGGATTTCAGACGCTATCGCTCACGGCGCGTCCTGGGCTATCGATCGCGGCGGTTTTCTGGTGGGCGCGGTGTTAGCCGGAACCTTCCTGCCGTTGGTACTGACCGGGCTGCATCAGGGGCTGGTGCCTATTCATGTGGAGCTGGTGCAAGCGCACGGCTATAACGCGCTGTTTCCCATCCTGGCGATGGCGGGCGTTGGTCAGATAGGCGCGGCCATTGCCGTACTGATGAAAACCCGCAATGCGCGGCTCAAAAAGGTGATTAAAGGCGCGCTTCCGGTCGGACTGCTGGGGATTGGCGAGCCGCTGATTTTTGGCGTCACGCTGCCATTGGGTAAGCCATTTATTGGCGCTTGCCTCGGCGGCGCGGTAGGCGGGGCGTTGATCAGCTACTGGAAAGTGGCGACGGTAATTACCTTTGGTATTTCCGGTTTGCCGCTGGCATTAACAATTGTTGCCGGAAAAGTCCTGTTCTATCTGTTAGGCTATTTAATAGCGGTAATTGCCGGGTTTATTTTTACCTGGCTGCTGGGGTTCAATGATCCAGAGGAGTAAGGTTTGGTCAGCCACGAGCGTCGTGTCGTCTTTTTTGATTTGGATGGAACGTTACATCAACAGGATATGTTCGGCAGTTTTCTGCGTTATTTGCTGCGCCGTCAGCCGCTAAATGCGCTGCTCGTACTGCCGTTGTTGCCCATTATCGGTATCGGTTTACTGGTAAAAGGGCGTGCGGCCCGCTGGCCGATGAGTCTGTTGTTGTGGGGCTGTACTTTTGGCCATAGCGAAACGCGTTTGCAGGCGCATCAGGCGGATTTTGTCCGTTGGTTTCGCGCTAACGTCACGGCGTTTCCGGTTGTACAGGAGCGTCTGACCACCTATCTATTGAGCTCTGACGCGGATATCTGGCTTATTACCGGTTCTCCGCAATCATTGGTAGAGCAAGTCTATTTTGATACGCCGTGGCTGCCGCGCGTTAACCTCATCGCCAGCCAGATGGCGCGACGGTATGGCGGCTGGGTATTAACCGTGCGCTGTCTGGGCCATGAAAAAGTCGCGCAACTGGAACGTAAAATCGGTACGCCGCTGCGTCTTTATAGCGGCTACAGCGACAGCAAACAGGATAACCCGCTGCTTTATTTTTGCCAGCATCGCTGGCGGGTGACGCCGCACGGCGAGTTGCAGCAGCTCGAATAGTGAAACGCATAGCGTCTGTGTATAATGCCGCCCGCTTTCATTACCGGAGTTACCTCTTTGTCTGATGTCGAATTAGATCACGAATACTGGATGCGCCACGCGCTGACGCTGGCGAAACGCGCCTGGGACGAACGCGAGGTTCCGGTTGGCGCGGTATTGGTGCATAACCATCGCGTCATTGGCGAAGGCTGGAACCGACCCATTGGCCGCCACGATCCTACTGCGCATGCTGAAATAATGGCGCTGCGTCAGGGCGGTCTGGTATTGCAGAATTATCGGTTACTGGATACCACGCTGTATGTCACGCTGGAACCCTGTGTGATGTGCGCAGGCGCTATGGTGCATAGCCGCATTGGACGCGTTGTCTTTGGCGCGCGCGATGCAAAAACCGGCGCGGCCGGATCGCTAATTGATGTGCTGCACCATCCGGGAATGAATCACCGGGTCGAGATTATTGAAGGGGTGCTGCGCGATGAATGTGCGACGCTGCTCAGTGATTTTTTCCGTATGCGTCGTCAGGAAATTAAAGCCCTGAAGAAAGCCGACCGTGCGGAAGGCGCGGGGCCGACAGTATAGCGCAATGCCGGATAAGAGGTTGCGCGTCGCCATCCGATAAGACCATCGCGCTATTTTTCTTCTTTCTTCTGCGGCGTAAACAGTAAAGACGGCGAATGCGTCAGGTAGCCTGATGACTGCGATAAAAACGACAGGAGGGGGAAGGGGGCTTTATTCAGCTCCTCCGGCGACACCGCCGGGTAATCCTGCGCCAGTTTCATGGCTTCCGCTTCCTGCTTTTCTTTTTCCTGCAAATACCCCACTAAACTTATCTGGTATTTACGGATATTTTCCACATAAGCATAAGCCTCATGTCCACGCGCGTAACCGTAGGTTAGCTTACTGTAATACGGTTTTTGGCTTAACAGAGGCAAACGCTGCTTCACATCGGTCCAGCTATCCGGATTGCCTTTGGTTTTTACCGTCAGCGATCTGGCATCGAGCATGTGCGCATAACCCATATTGTAGGCGGCTAAGGCAAACCAGATACGCTCGTCTTCCGGAACGGTTTCGGGAACTTTAGCCATCATATCTTCAAGATAGCGAGCGCCGCCGCTGATGCTTTGCTCCGCATCGGTACGGTCGGTCAGCCCCAGACTTTGGGCGGTATTTTTAGTCAGCATCATCAGGCCGCGCACGCCGGTTGGCGAGGTCGCCAGCGGGTCCCAGTGTGATTCCTGATAAGAGATCGCCGCCAGCAGGCGCCAGTCTATCTCTTTGGCATATTTTTTAAATAACGGCTCCAGCTCCGGCAGGACGTTATCCACCGCTCGCAGGAAAGAGCGGGTATCAACGTAGTCGAAATCATCGCCATGCCCCAGATATTTCTCTTCGATCCGCGCCAACGACCCGTCTTCATTGATCGAATTGAAAAAATCGAGCAGCGCGGCGGAGAGCGTATTATCGTCGTCCAGTCGGCTAAACCAGGTCACGGGCTGTTCATCCGTGACGTCCAGCGCCACGGCCAGCTCGGGATGAACGCGCTGAAACAGACTGATCGCCACTGAATCGGCAATGGTGTAATCCAGTTTGCCGCTGATGACCTCTTCCAGCAGCGTCGTCGAGCCTTTTTTATCATCCACTTTCCAGCTCAGGTCGGGAAACTTTGTCTCTTTTAAACGCTGTAAATCATTGACCACGACGTGCCCTGGCGCAATGGTAAGCTGATTCTCGTTAACGGTCGCCAGCGAACGTGGGCGATATTGTCCGACCCGGTAGACGAGCTGTTGCGAAACCGAGTAATACATGGGACCGGGCTGATAGTTTTTAACGCGTGCGCTGTCGTAGACCAGCCCTGCCGCGAGCAGGTCGGCATTGCCGTTATCCAGATCGTCAAACAACTGGCTGATATTCTGGCGCACCGTCACTTTCAGCTTCACGCCGAGATAGTTGGCGAACTGCTGCGCCAGTTCATAGTCCAGACCATATTTTTTACCGTTGATAACGGAATAGGTTAATGGCGAGTCGATCGTACTGACGCGCAGTACCCCCCGGGCTTGAATCGCGGCGATATGGTTTTCGGTTTTACCGAACCAGGGGATTGAGGGCCAAAGGGCTGCTGCCAGCAGCAGCGTCAATATGCCGATGAACAGATAATTAATCTTTAATTTTTTCAATTAGTTAATTCTCTGGATCGTGCGTTGCCTCGGGCTGAAAAAGATGTTTTGCTGCAATAGATAAGTCATTAATGAGCGGCATTTTGCGTAACAATGCGCCAGTTGGCAACTTATTCGCAACGATAGCCGCACCGTATGACAAGAAAAAGCGGTGATTTTATTTCTACGCAAACGGTTTCGTCGACGCGTCAGATTCTTTATAATGACGGCCGTTTCCCCCCTTGCGCACACCGAAGCTTAGAAGACGAGAGACTTATGATGGAAATTCTGCGTGGTTCGCCTGCACTGTCTGCATTCCGTATCAATAAACTGCTGGCGCGCTTTCAGGCTGCCAACCTCCAGGTCCACAATATATACGCTGAGTATGTCCATTTTGCTGACCTGAACGCCCCGTTAAATGATAGCGAGCAGGCGCAGCTTACCCGTCTGCTGCAATACGGCCCGGCGCTTAGCAGCCATACGCCGGCGGGTAAACTCCTGTTGGTCACACCGCGTCCTGGTACCATCTCCCCCTGGTCTTCAAAAGCAACGGATATCGCCCACAACTGCGGCCTGCAACAGGTTGATCGGCTGGAGCGCGGCGTAGCGTACTATATCGAGGCTTCGACGTTGACGGCGGAACAGTGGCGACAAGTGGCCGCAGAGCTGCACGACCGTATGATGGAGACGGTGTTCTCTTCTTTAACCGATGCGGAAAAACTGTTTATCCACCATCAGCCTGCGCCGGTTTCCAGTGTCGATCTGCTGGGAGAAGGCCGTCAGGCGTTAATTGACGCCAACCTGCGTCTTGGTCTGGCGCTGGCGGAAGATGAAATCGACTATTTGCAGGAGGCGTTTACCAAACTGGGGCGCAACCCGAACGATATCGAATTGTACATGTTCGCCCAGGCGAACTCCGAGCACTGCCGCCACAAGATTTTTAATGCCGACTGGATTATCGACGGTAAACCGCAGCCGAAGTCGCTGTTTAAAATGATTAAAAACACCTTCGAAACCACGCCGGACTATGTGCTCTCTGCCTATAAAGACAATGCCGCGGTGATGGAAGGATCTGCGGTGGGGCGCTACTTCGCCGACCACAATACCGGCCGTTACGATTTTCATCAGGAGCCCGCGCACATTCTGATGAAGGTCGAAACGCATAACCACCCAACCGCTATCTCTCCGTGGCCGGGGGCGGCGACCGGTTCCGGCGGCGAAATTCGTGATGAAGGCGCCACCGGGCGTGGCGCGAAACCAAAAGCCGGGCTGGTGGGCTTCTCCGTTTCCAACCTGCGTATTCCGGGCTTTGAACAGCCGTGGGAAGAGGATTTTGGCAAGCCGGAACGTATTGTCACCGCGCTGGATATCATGACCGAAGGTCCGCTGGGCGGCGCGGCGTTTAACAACGAATTTGGTCGCCCGGCGCTGACCGGTTACTTCCGTACTTATGAAGAGAAAGTGAACAGCCACAACGGCGAAGAGCTGCGCGGCTACCATAAGCCGATCATGCTGGCGGGCGGGATCGGTAATATTCGCGCCGATCACGTGCAGAAAGGCGAGATCGTCGTGGGCGCGAAGCTGATCGTCCTTGGCGGCCCGGCGATGAATATCGGCCTCGGCGGCGGCGCGGCATCGTCAATGGCTTCCGGCCAGTCTGATGCGGATCTCGATTTTGCCTCTGTTCAGCGCGACAACCCGGAAATGGAACGCCGCTGCCAGGAGGTGATCGACCGCTGCTGGCAGTTGGGCGACGCCAACCCAATCTTGTTTATCCATGATGTGGGCGCGGGCGGTCTCTCCAATGCGATGCCGGAGCTGGTGAGCGACGGCGGGCGCGGCGGGAAGTTCGAACTGCGCGACATTCTTAGCGACGAGCCAGGCATGAGCCCGCTGGAAATCTGGTGTAACGAATCCCAGGAGCGCTATGTGCTGGCGGTCGCGGCTGACCAGTTGCCGCTGTTCGACGAACTGTGTAAGCGCGAACGCGCGCCGTATGCGGTCATTGGCGACGCTACCGAAGAACAGCATCTCTCGTTGCATGATAACCATTTCGACAATCAGCCGATCGACCTGCCGCTGGATGTCCTGCTGGGCAAAACGCCGAAAATGACCCGCGATGTGCAAACATTGAAGGCGAAAGGCGATGCGCTGAACCGCGCGGATATCACTATTGCCGACGCGGTAAATCGTGTTCTGCATCTGCCGACCGTGGCGGAAAAAACCTTCCTTGTCACTATTGGCGACCGTACCGTCACCGGTATGGTGGCGCGTGACCAGATGGTTGGCCCGTGGCAGGTCCCGGTGGCTGACTGCGCGGTCACTACCGCCAGCCTCGACAGCTACTACGGCGAAGCGATGTCGATTGGCGAGCGCGCGCCGGTGGCGCTGCTGGACTTTGCCGCCTCCGCCCGTCTGGCCGTCGGTGAAGCGTTGACTAACATTGCCGCGACGCAGATTGGCGATATCAAGCGCATTAAGCTTTCCGCTAACTGGATGGCGGCAGCCGGTCATCCTGGCGAAGATGCCGGTTTGTATGACGCGGTTAAAGCGGTGGGAGAGGAACTCTGTCCGCAGCTTGGCCTGACGATTCCGGTGGGCAAAGATTCGATGTCGATGAAAACCCGCTGGCAGGAAGGCAACGAACAGCGCGAAATGACCTCGCCGCTGTCGCTGGTTATTTCCGCGTTTGCCCGCGTGGAAGACGTGCGTCACACCCTTACGCCGCAGCTGTCAACGGAAGATAACGCCTTGCTGCTGATCGATCTTGGCAAGGGCCACAACGCGCTGGGCGCAACGGCGCTGGCGCAGGTCTATCGTCAGCTTGGCGACAAACCCGCGGACGTGCGTGACGTCGCGCAACTGAAAGGCTTCTATGACGCCATGCAGGCGCTGGTCGCTGCGCGTAAATTACTGGCCTGGCACGACCGTTCCGACGGCGGTCTGCTGGTGACGCTGGCCGAGATGGCCTTTGCCGGCCACTGCGGCGTGCAGGTCGATATCGCTGCGCTGGGCGATGACCATCTGGCCGCACTGTTCAACGAGGAGCTGGGCGGCGTGATTCAGGTACGCGCTGAAGACAGAGACGCGGTCGAAGCGCTGTTGGCGCAGTACGGCCTTGCTGACTGCGTCCACTACCTTGGTCAGGCCCTGGCTGGCGATCGCTTTGTGATTACCGCTAATGACCAGACGGTATTCAGCGAAAGCCGCACTACGCTGCGTGTCTGGTGGGCGGAAACCACCTGGCAGATGCAGCGTCTGCGCGACAATCCGCAATGTGCTGACCAGGAACATGAGGCGAAAGCGAATGATGCCGATCCGGGCCTCAACGTGAAGCTGTCGTTTGATATTAATGAAGATATCGCCGCGCCGTACATTGCGACAGGCGCACGACCGAAAGTCGCTGTACTGCGCGAGCAGGGGGTGAACTCTCACGTGGAGATGGCGGCGGCGTTCCATCGTGCGGGCTTTGACGCGATTGACGTCCATATGAGCGACCTGCTGGGCGGTCGTATCGGTCTGGGTAACTTCCATGCGCTGGTGGCTTGCGGCGGCTTTTCCTACGGCGACGTGCTGGGGGCGGGCGAAGGCTGGGCGAAATCCATTCTGTTTAACCATCGGGTGCGCGACGAATTCGAAACCTTTTTCCATCGTCCGCAGACGCTGGCGCTTGGGGTGTGCAACGGTTGCCAGATGATGTCGAATCTGCGCGAGCTGATCCCGGGCAGCGAACTGTGGCCGCGTTTTGTACGTAACCATTCTGACCGCTTCGAAGCCCGCTTCAGCCTGGTGGAAGTGACGCAAAGCCCATCGCTGCTGCTGCAAGGAATGGTAGGATCACAGATGCCGATTGCGGTTTCCCATGGGGAAGGGCGCGTTGAGGTGCGGGACGATGCGCATCTTGCCGCGCTTGAGAGCAAAGGCCTGGTCGCCCTGCGCTACGTTGATAACTTTGGTAAGGTGACCGAAACCTATCCGGCTAACCCGAACGGTTCGCCGAACGGCATCACGGCGGTGACGACCGAAAATGGTCGGGTGACGATTATGATGCCGCATCCGGAACGCGTATTCCGCACCGTCGCCAACTCCTGGCACCCGGAAAACTGGGGCGAGGATAGCCCGTGGATGCGTATCTTCCGTAATGCGCGTAAGCAGCTAGGGTAGTTCCATTCATCGCCGTCCCGTATTTGGGTGGTGTCGCGAAATGCCGACATCACCCTAAATACAGTGTCGCTAAAAGGTGACACTTAACTCATTGTTTTTCGATTAATATTAAGGTGATGGTGTTTAGTGTTGCCTTTTGGCGACATATTGCTTAAGTTTTGCTCGTTAGCGCCAGAGTGAGGTTAAGTTATAAAATATATTAAAATCATCATGTTAATTAATTGTTTTGCAACCTGGCACAATTACTGCATAATGATAACCAGTGGCTCATTCACCTTCTTATGTCAGCCCCTTAGGGACGCGCTACATAAACTTCGAATGACGCACAACAAGGTGCCTGCCGTCCAACTTCTGATAATAGCGTAGCTTTATCAACCTCCGGGCGAAACGTCGAGTTAGGCACCGCCTTATTCCATAACAAAGCCGGGTTTAGCCCGGCTTTGTTGTATCTGGCGCTTCCCTCGGTTAGCATCTTTTTTATTCTTCTTTTATGTGAGCGACACGTTGAAGCGCTGGTCTGTTTTCCCCCGTTCTTTACGACAATTGGTCATGCTGGCCTTTTTGCTGATCCTGCTGCCGTTGCTGGTTCTGGCCTGGCAGGCGTGGCAAAGCCTTAACGCGTTAAGCGATCAGGCTGCGGTGACTAACCGCAGCACGCTTATTGACGCCCGGCGCAGCGAGGCGATGACCAACGTCGCGCTGGAGATGGAGCGAAGCTACCGACAGTATTGCGTGCTTGACGATCCGACGCTGGCAAAAGTGTATCAAAGCCAGCGTAAGCGCTATAGCGATATGCTGGACGCCCATGCCGGCGTCTTGCCGGATGATAAGTTGTATCAGGCGTTACGCCAGGATTTAAACGCGCTGGCGCAATTGCAGTGTAAAGATAGCGGCCCGGAAGCGGCAGCGGCCGCGCGTCTGGAGGCCTTTGCCAACGCGAATACGGAAATGGTGCAGGCGACGCGTACTGTGGTTTACTCGCGCGGGCAGCAGTTACAACAAGAAATCGCCGAGCGCGGACAATTTTTCGGCTGGCAGGCGCTGGTGCTATTTCTGGTGAGCCTGGCGATGGTGCTACTTTTTACCCGCATGATTATCGGGCCGGTGAAAGGAATTGAACGGATGATTAATCGCCTGGGCGAAGGCCGTTCTTTGGGGAATACCGTCACCTTTACCGGTCCGCGTGAATTACGATCGGTGGGGCAGCGCATTATCTGGCTGAGTGAGCGTCTGGCGTGGCTGGAATCCCAGCGCCATCAGTTTCTACGTCATCTGTCCCATGAGCTGAAAACCCCGCTGGCCAGTATGCGCGAGGGGACAGAGCTGCTGGCCGATCAGGTGGTTGGGCCGCTGACGCCGGAGCAAAAAGAGGTGGTCGATATTCTGGATGACAGCAGTCGTAATTTACAAAAATTGATTGAGCAATTGCTTGATTACAACCGGAAACTGGTAGACAGTGCCACAGAGCTGGAAGCGGTCGATATCGCGCCGCTTGTGGATATGGTGGTTTCCGCCCACAGTTTGCCTGCCCGCGCTAAAATGATGCATACCGATGTCGACCTGGAGGCCGAACGCTGCATAGCAGAGCCCATGTTGCTGATGAGCGTGCTGGATAATCTCTATTCCAACGCGGTGCACTATGGCGCTGAATCCGGTAACATTTGTATCCGTAGTCGCTCTCAGGGCTCCACGGTTTATATCGATGTGGTTAATAGCGGCGAGCCGATTCCGCAAACCGAAAGAGAAATGATTTTTGAGCCTTTTTTCCAGGGAAGCCACCAGCGAAAAGGGGCGGTAAAAGGCAGTGGGTTAGGGCTGAGTATCGCCAGAGATTGTATTCGTCGAATGCAGGGAGAGATCCAACTGGTGGATGACAACGCGCAGGAAGTCTGTTTTCGCATCTCGCTGCCATTGCCTGCATCTGACAAACACTAATATGAATTTAAGCCTGGTGCGTATGTCACACGTTTTCGTCCAAACTATTAAACGATGCCTTTTGCGGTGGGGAATACCGGTGGGCATATCGTGTCTGGCGCTGACCGCATGTGTTCCCCATGCTTCACAGCAACTGCCCGGTAGCGCAGCGCAGGACACGCTCCCCCATTATCAACTGGCGGATTATCTCCCGACGGCGTGCGCGGATATCTGGTCGCTACGCGGGCAGGCGGTGGAGACGAATCCGCTGTACTGGCTACGCACGATTGACTGCGCCGATCGTCTGATGCCGGTTCAGTCGCGCGCAGAGGCGCGCGCGTTGACGGATGATAACTGGCAGAATGCCTTCAGGCGCGGGATTTTACTGGCGGATGCAAAAATTACGCCGCCGGAGCGGCGCGCCATCGTGACCCGTCTGGAGGCGTTAAGCGCGCAAATACCGGCTCAGGTACGGCCCGTCTACCAAATCTGGCATGACGGTCAGGCGCTGCAATTAGCACTTTCTGCCGAACGTCAGCGTTATAGCAAACTCCAGCAAACGTCAGATAGTGAGCTGGATGCGCTGCGCCAGCAGCAACAGGCCTTGCAAACGCAGCTCGATCTTACCACCCGTAAGCTGGAGAGTTTAACCGATATTGAGCGCCAGCTTTCGACACGAAAACCGGCAGGGAATTACAACGCCGATACGCCGCATACGAATGACAAACCCGCGACGTCTGAAGATGGCGCGGCGCCGTCGCCGTCACAAGATGAGGTAACGCCATGATAAGCCGTAAACCGGCGCACCTGCTGCTGGTCGATGACGATCCCGGATTACTGAAATTGCTCGGTATGCGCCTGACCAGTGAAGGATACAGCGTCGTGACCGCAGAGAGCGGCCAGGAAGGACTACGGGTACTACATCGGGAAAAAGTGGATCTGGTAATAAGCGACCTGCGCATGGACGAAATGGATGGTATGCAACTGTTCACAGAAATTCAGAAAGTACAGCCAGGAATGCCGGTTATCATTCTGACGGCGCATGGTTCCATTCCGGATGCGGTGGCCGCTACCCAGAAAGGCGTATTCAGCTTTTTGACGAAGCCGATCGACAGAGACGCGTTATATAAAGCGATAGATGAAGCGCTGGAACAGTCCGCTCCCGCGACGGACGATAGCTGGCGCAACGCTATCGTTACCCGTAGCCCGCTGATGCTGCGACTGCTTGAACAGGCGCGCATGGTCGCGCAGTCGGATGTCAGCGTATTGATTAACGGACAAAGCGGCACCGGGAAAGAGATTTTCGCACAGGCGATTCATAATGCCAGCCCGCGCAGTAACAAGCCGTTTGTCGCCATCAACTGCGGCGCGTTGCCGGAACAGTTGCTGGAGTCCGAATTATTCGGCCATGCGCGCGGCGCCTTTACCGGCGCAGTGAGCAATCGTGAAGGGTTGTTCCAGGCGGCGGAAGGCGGCACGCTGTTTCTGGATGAAATTGGCGATATGCCCGCGCCGTTACAGGTGAAGCTGCTGCGGGTGTTACAGGAGCGCAAAGTCAGGCCGCTGGGTAGCAATCGCGATATTGATATCGACGTGCGAATTATTTCCGCAACGCACCGCGATCTGCCGAAGGCGATGGCGCGGGGCGAATTTCGTGAAGATTTGTACTACCGGCTGAATGTCGTGAGCCTGAAAATTCCGGCGCTGGCGGAGCGTACCGAGGATATTCCGCTGCTGGCTAATCATCTGCTCAGACAGTCGGCACAGCGGCATAAACCGTTTGTTCGCGCCTTTTCTACTGATGCAATGAAACGGCTGATGACGGCAAGCTGGCCGGGCAACGTGCGCCAACTGGTCAACGTCATTGAACAATGCGTGGCGTTAACCTCTTCGCCGGTGATCAGCGATGCGTTGATCGAACAGGCGCTGGAAGGCGAAAACACCGCGCTGCCCACCTTTGCCGAAGCGCGAAACCAATTTGAACTGAACTATCTGCGCAAGTTACTGCAAATTACCAAAGGTAACGTGACGCACGCGGCAAGGATGGCGGGGCGCAACCGCACGGAATTCTATAAGCTACTCTCCCGTCACGAACTGGATGCGAATGATTTCAAAGAGTAGTTTTCATGCCGTAAAGTAGCGCGAAATATGTTACGTTTAACCGATCAAAACACAGGCGACCTTTTCAAGGAATAGCATGAAAAAGATTGATGCGATTATTAAACCCTTCAAGCTGGACGATGTCCGTGAAGCGCTGGCCGAGGTAGGTATTACCGGCATGACGGTCACCGAAGTCAAAGGCTTTGGCCGTCAAAAAGGCCACACCGAGCTGTATCGCGGCGCGGAATATATGGTGGATTTTCTGCCGAAGGTAAAAATTGAAATCGTTGTGCCTGACGACATCGTGGATACCTGTGTTGACACCATCATTCGTACCGCGCAGACGGGGAAAATCGGCGACGGTAAGATCTTTGTCTTTGATGTCGCCCGCGTTATTCGTATCCGTACTGGCGAAGAAGACGACGCGGCTATCTGATGTGCCGATTCGCTGCCCGTCCCCTCCTTGTGGGCAGCGAACCACCGTTTAATCGCCCTGCGGTAGCGCCGATGTTGTCCGGGTGCAAACCCATCTCAGGCCGACAATGGCGACGATCAGCGCCACGCAACTTAGCGTCCACTCGCCCATTTGCGAGAAAAAGTGTCCGTAGGCGGCTACCGCCGTATCACTAATTTGCGATTCCGTGGTTTGTTGCGCGACGACGCCAGCCAGCCAGTTAGCGACCGCGCCGGTCGCCAGCATATAAATACCGGTCAGTACACCCGTGACGCCAGGCAGGTTGAGGCGGGTAATTTGCGCCATCGCGACCGGATCAATAAACAGCTCTGCAAAGCCCATCAGCGCCAGCCCTGCGATCATCATTCCCATTGATGCCTGCCCGTCTAACCGGGCCTGATGCGCGTTTAGCGCCAACAGCATAAAACCGCCGCCCATCAATACCAGCCCCACGGCAAATTTAAGCCAGACGCGCAGCACCGAGCGGGCGCTCTCTTTCGGGCTGCTCAGCCACGCCAGCACCACGCCCGCCGCCATCACCGCAATCGCATTGACCGACTGGAACAATGCGGTGGGGACGGTCATATTCAGCCAGTGGCGGTTGACAAAACGGTCGATGAATAAACTGATCGAACTTCCGCCCTGCTGCGCCAGAACCCAAAAGAGAGTGCCGGTGATCATTAACAGAACGATTTGCCACAAGGCGCGACGGTGTTCGGGAAATTTAACCATAATACGGGCGATAAGTTGCGCCGCGAAGACGCAGACAATGGCCAGCACATAGCCAGACCAGTTATTTTCCAGCAGGAGGGTGAAGAATACCGGCGCGATACACAGCATTAATACCAGCCAACCCCAGGTTGGAAGGGCGAATTTAACCGCCCGCAGCGCGGGGCGATTAACCCCACGCGTCTGCTGAAAGTGGCGATGACCGCTTAAAAAGATGAGCAGGCCGATGAACATTCCCACGCCCGCCAGCGCAAAGCCGACATGCCAGCCATACCACTGCGCCGCCAGACCACAGGCGATCGGCGCGGCTATCGATCCAATATTCCCGGCGGCGTAGAGCAGCGAGAATCCCCCGTCGCGGCGGTTGTCATCAGGGGCGTAAAGTTCGCCCAGCAGACAGCTAATATTGGATTTAAACAAGCCGTAGCCGCAGATAATAATGGCCAGCGCCGCATATAAACTCAGCGTTGAATCAGATTCTAAGCCCAATACCACATGACCCAGCGTCATCAACAGGGCGCCGGTGATAACCGCCACGCGGTTGCCAAGCAGGCGGTCGGCAAGCCAGCCGCCAAGAATAGGGGTAACGTAAACTAAAGAGGCGTAGGCGCTGAAGAGGTTGATCGCGTGGCTGTCATTAAAACCAAGCTGGTGGGTAAGATAAAGGATGAGTAAGGCACGCATGCCGTAAAAGCTGAAGTATTCCCAAATTTGAATCGCCACGATGTAAAAAATCGCGCGCGGTTGTGAGGGTGTTTTCATAAAGTCTCCTTGCTGCGTGAAAAAAGGGAAGTGGCAAGCCACTTCCCTTTGGTACTTATTTCGTATTTTCTTTCAGCACCTTAACGGTGTAACGTCCGTCTGCCTGACGATAGGCGCCGTGGATATCGGTTTCGAAGCCCGGATAGTGGGCGCCGATTTCGCACAGCATTTGCAGGAATTCCAGTACCGGACGGCTTTCCTCGGTGATCATTTCACCAGGCATCACCAGCGGCACTCCCGGAGGGTAAGGAAGGATCATGTTGGCGTTGACGCGACCAACCATCTCTTCAAGATACACCTCTTCCGTTTCGCCATGCAGCTCTTTCTGGAACGCAGTATACGGCGTCATCACCATTTTCGGCAGCACTTCAAACGCACGGTACATTAAGTCCGGCAGATTATGATGTTCGACCAGTTTATGAATATTCTGCGCCAGTTCCTGGATGCGCATATTTTCATAAAACTCAGGCGCTTCGCGGTACAGTGCCGGCAGAATGTTTTTGACGCGCAGGTTCAGGTCAAAGGCGCGTTTAAATTCAGTGAGCGCGCGCAGCAGGCTCAGAGCTTTGGTTTTGTCGATACCAATGCTGAACAGGAACAGCAGGTTGTATGGACCGGTTTTTTCTACGATGATGCCGCGTTCATCGAGATATTTGGCGACCAGACTTGCCGGAATACCGAATTCATCCATCGTACCGTCTTTCTTCATCCCCGGCGTCAGGATAGTGACTTTGATCGGGTCGAGGTACATGTGTTCGTTATCGATATTTTTGAAGCCATGCCATGCGCTATCTGAACGCAGCGGCCAGCACTCAGCTCCATCGATATGTTCCGGCTGCCATACGTCAAAGAACCAGCCGTCAGATTCGCTTTTCAGGCGTTTAATTTCTTTACGGAATTTAATCGCACGTTCAATAGAGCCGTTAATCAGGCGTTTACCCGCATTACCTTTCATCATCGCCGCTGCGGTTTCAGTAGACGCTACGATACCGTAGTGCGGAGAAGTGGTGGTATGCATCATGTAGGCTTCGTTAAAGGTTTCTTCGTTAATGTCGCCTTTAACATGAATCATGGATGCCTGTGAAAACGCCGCCAGCAGTTTATGCGTGGACTGGGTTTCATAAATGATTTTGCCTTCTACACGGTCGCCGCTCATACCGCATTTACCCTGATAAATAGGGGAGAAATTGGTGTAAGGCACCCAGGCGGAGTCAAAATGAATGGACTTCACATCCAGAGTTTTCTTGATGTAGTCAGTGTTATACAACAGACCGTCATAGGTTGAGTTAGTAATAACAGCATGGACCGGCCAGGTTGCGTTAGGCGTCTCTTTTACCCGTTTAGCGATAGTGGCGTGCTGGAACTCGCTTTGCGGAATACCGCCAAGAATACCGTAGGCGTTACGGGTTGGGCGGAAATAAATCGGCGTAATGTCGCTCATCATCATCAGATGGGTCAGCGATTTATGGCAGTTACGGTCAATCAGTACCGTGCTGCCTGCCGGCGCGGAGTACATACCGACGATTTTGTTCGCCGTAGAGGTGCCGTTCGTCACCATGTAGCTACGTTCGGCGTTAAAGACGCGGGCGATATACTCTTCCGCTTCTTTATGCGGGCCGGAGTGGTCCAGCAGCGAACCCAGTTCAGAAACGGAAATCGAAATATCGGATTTCATCGTGTTCGGGCCGAAGAAATCATAAAAGATGCTGCCGACGGGGCTTTTCTGGAAAGCGGTCCCGCCCATGTGGCCAGGCGTACAGAAAGTATATTTCCCTTCGCGCACATATTTGAACAGTGCTTTTGTCAGCGGCGGCAGAATATTGTCGATGTATTCATCGGTATTCTGGCGAATTTTCGCCGCGATATCGGCTGCGGCGCCTAAAGCATATTCAAAGAAGCGAACCTGCATTCTCAGATCGTTGAGGCTGACGTCCAGCGTAGAGTAGCTGTTGGCGAAGGCGTACAGCGGCATATACTCGTTCAGCTTGCTAATCTCTTCGCAAAGCTCAAGGTTATATTTATCCCAGTCGAAAATGACGCCGCAAAGGCGGGAGTTATTTTCAATCAGCTTCAGCAGGTCTTCTCGGTCGTTTGGATAGACGATACGGAAATTTAAACCTTCCAGTGCACGATGCAGTTCACGAATAGGCTCTTCTTTAAAGTAGACGCCCATGTGGTTCATGATAGCAATAACGTTCATAGTCTTGTTCCTGGTAAAGTGGGCCCCTCCCGCTACGCTATAGCAGGTGACGAAAGGGGCTTTGAGAAAAAGGAGTTAGCGGTTAAAGCGCTTCAGCCGTATTGTTGTCGCTGTCGTTGTTCTGGCGCTGGTGCATTTTGCGACCGTAGAACATCAGGATGATCAGACTGACGATAAAGGTGCCGGAGAGTTCGAAGGAGCTGGCGCCCATCAGTGCGATGAAGCAAAATGCGCAGCCCAGTACAGAACAAATCAGGCTTACCGAGTTACGGATGTTGAACCCTTCGAAGCGAATCAGGTCAACACAGGAGTAGAAGTACGGCAGCATGGTAAGCAGTACGGCAATCCCGGTCAGTTCGCCGAACAGGTCGGACGCTTTACCGCCGCTGGAGTTCATGATGGTGATCAGAATCATCAGCGCCGTCATTTTCACCGCAGCCAACAGCAGACCTTTTTTCGGAATACCGTTTTTATCCATTTCACCGTAAATTTTCGGGAAGTTGCCGTCGTTGGCGGCGCGAACCCCAGCCTGGCCGACCAGCATCATCCAGGAGCCCAGAGACGTCAGGCAGGCGAAAGCGGTAAAGGCGGAAACCAGCGGCGCAGCCCAGCCACCCAGAATCGTGGAGGTACTGATAGCGAACGGCGCGCCGGAAGAGGCCATAACGGAAGCTGGGAACATCCCGGCGATAACCTGAGTCGCGGCGATATAGATGATGCCTGCCAGCGCGGTACCCAGCATGGTTGCCAGCGGTACGGTGCGTTTCGGGTTTTTCACCATGCCGGTGCTGACGGCGGCAGACTCAACGCCAACGAACGCCCACAGGCAGAGCAGAATACTTTTAACAATGGCGTGAGAGTCGGTCGTCGTGGACGTGTTCCAGTTCGCGTGATAGGTCGCGATATCGAACCAATGCCAGCCGGCGACTGCGGTCAAGACTACCGGGATCAGCACCAGGAATAGGCCAATCGTTGTCAAGCGGCTGACCCAGGCCCCACCCAGCATATTAATAAAGGTGAACAGCCAGACGATAGCAATACAGGCAATACCTGCCGGTATTGGATTATTTAATGCCGGGAAGAACGTAGAAAGATAAGAAACAGCGGTAATGCCGATGGCTAAGTTACCAATCCAGTTTGCGTGATAATAAAGAACGCCGGTCTGGAAACCAAACGCCGGAGATATTTCCCCAGCATAAGCGATAGGGCCACCCTGTTGAGGGTTTTTGGTTGCCAGCCTCGCATAAACATAAGCCAGCGACATTGCCCCAATAATAGAAATTACCCAGCCCCAGATGGCAATGCCACCAATACTGGCAAGGTTGGCGGGTAATAATGCAATCCCGCTCCCCATCATATTACCGGCAACGACGCCAGTACAGGCAAATAGCCCGATCTTTTTGACAGAACTCATGTTCATTTCTCCTGAGCTGTATTTTTAAGAACCGGGCTTATGCTTCATATATGCTGCGTGCCCGTTCAACTGTCGACAAGATTAACGAATGGGTTGAGATAAGTCCTAAAGAAAAAGTGAAATAAACACAAACATGAAAAAACTGATAGATTGATTTTTTTGAATTAACATATAAATATCATGGAAAATATCATGAAAGGATAAACATCGTTTAATTACAAAGGGTTATATTTACATTTCTTTGCGATGAATATGTTGCCAAAATTAACATAAGCTATTTTTGGCAACATATTTTTCACAAAATAAAAGCGAAAAATTTAATATCTTTTCGCTTTTATTTGTCATGGTTCAGCGTTAAATTTAATCTTCTGCCAGAAAACTATTCAGATAAGGGACAATTTTCTGAACGGATGTCTGAAATACGCCGTTCTCGATCCAGTACAGCGTATTTTCACCTGGACGTAAATTAAAGGCGGTCAGATAGGCATCAGCGGCCAGACGATTCTCACCTTTCATTTCGTAAACTTTCCCCAACAGGACATAGTTAAACCACGACATTTCAAGCTCGATGCTTTTATTGATTTCCTCATACGCTGCATCGATATCACCTTTGCCCAAAAGATCAACGGTCTTGATTTTATAATAAACAGACGTTTTCTCAACGCCCGGAATTTGATCTATTTTTTTAAACTCTTCGTTCAGCGCAGCCACTTGTTCTTTATCAAACGGCTGTTGTGATTGCCGTAATACATCTACCAGCACTTTATATTCATAGGCATAGTTGAAATCAGGCGTTTCCTTAATAATGCCATTCAGAATATCGCTGGCTTTACCTAGCGCCTGCGCATCGCCGCTCAGAATAAGCTGGCGCGCCTCATAAAAACGCATCAGCGCGGTATTTTGCGGCGTTCTGAACAGGGCCAGTTGTTCTCGCATTCGATTAGGCCAGGGCTGTGTTAAAACGAAAGACAGGCTATTAAACAGATCATCCTGGATGGACAACTGGTTAGTATTGGTGACGAAATAACGCTTATCCAGCATGGTTGAACCATCGGCGTTATCAATGAGCACCACAGACATAAAGCACTGCTGCGCCCGATAGTGGCGCTGATTGACAAACTGAATGGTTAACGTCTTACCGGAGCTGCTTGGCTCATTGACCCGGTAATTAGTTTTATCGTGCACCATAAAGGTCGAGTAGGTGTTCAGCAGGTCGGTGATTAAGCCGCCCAGACCGATGGCGTAGGACTCCTGCGAGACCCAGTTATTACAGGAATTGCCGCCTTCAAAACGAACATCTATATCTCGTGGGTTAAGTAATAACCGCGTTTTTGTTACCGCGGCATTATGATCTACCACCGACATCACGATAAACACCACCAGCGTCGCCAGCGAGAGCAGGAACATCACCCACGTCCAGAAAGCGGCGATACGCGGCTTTTTCGCCTTTTTAGTCGGCGTTTGCAAAGAGGCGGGCGGCACAGGCGCAGCGGCAGGAACCCCCTCCGTCGGTTCTGCATTCGTCGCTGCGATCGGCGGCGGCGGCGACGTTGATGAATTATCGATCTCATCGCTATTTTCTTCGCACCAGATAACCGGTGCCGTCAGCTTATAGCCGCGTTTAGGTACGGTAACGATGTATTCAGCATTGCTGTCTCCGCCATCTCTTAATGATTTGCGTAGTTCAGAAATGCTTTGGGTGACAACATGGTTGGTCACGATGGTGCGCATCCAGACATGATCAATAATGTTATCCCGGCTTAACACTTCATCCGGATGATGCGCAAAATACATCAGAAGATCGATCAGCCGTGGTTCAAGAGTAATCTGGCGTCCCTGACGACTGATCTGATTAACAGAAGGTGTAACCAGCCACTCTCCAATGCGTACAACAGGTTGCTGCATAAAAAGATGCCCTAACGAGCTAAGTCAAACGTTAATAATAACACGATTTGCACAGACTTTTTTTATTCCCCTTTTTTGTAAAAGAAAGGCATAAAAAGCAGCGCAATAAGCAGGAGAACGGGGAGGAAAACGGGCGTTCGCCTTAACGATAACGCCCGTTTTTTCAGCGGATTTCTTGCAATTACAGCACTTTATGCGGGCCGAAGCATTCGTAATGAATGTTTTCGTTATTCACGCCAAGTGAAACCAGTTGTTTTGCGGCAAACTGCATAAAGCCTACCGGGCCGCAAAGATAGAACTGCATTGCCGGATCGCTGATCGCGGCTTCCAGTTTGCTTAAATCCATCAGCCCTTCGCTGTCGAAGAGGCGTTGGGCGCGATCGGCTTCAGTCGGCTCGCGGTACCAGGTATGGGCAGTGAAACGCGGCAGTGTACGGCCCAGCTCGCTCACTTCGTCGGCAAACGCATGAACGTCGCCGTTCTCCGCCGCGTGGAACCAGTTCACCTGCGCGGTATGCTGTCCTTTCGCCAGCGTATCGAGCATCGCCAACATCGGCGTCTGGCCGACGCCAGCGGAAATCAGCGAAACGGGGGTATCAGCGGCGACATTCATAAAGAAGTCACCTGCCGGCGCAGCCAGATGCACCACATCGCCCACGCTGGCGTGGTGGTGTAACCAGTTTGATACCTGGCCGCCGTCTTCACGCTTCACGGCAATACGGTACCCTTTGCCATCGGGTTTACGGGTCAGTGAATATTGGCGGATCTCCTGATGCGCAAAACCTTCCGGCTTCAGCCAGACGCCCAGATACTGCCCGGGACGGTATTCCGCCACCGTACCGCCGTCGACCGGTTCAAACTCAAAGCTGGTGATCAGTGCGCTACGCGGGGTTTTCGCAACGATGCGGAAGGGGCGCGTGCCTTCCCAGCCGCCGTCTTTGCTGGCGTTCTCGTGATAAATCTCGGCTTCCCGATGAATAAAGACGTTAGCCAGTACGCCATAGGCTTTGCCCCACGCGTCCAGCACTTCCTGGCCCGGGTTGAACATTTCGTCCAGCGTCGCCAGCAGATGCGTCCCGACGATGTTGTACTGCTCCGGCTTAATCTGGAAGCTGGTGTGCTTCTGCGCGATTTTTTCTACCGCCGGCAGCAACGCCGGTAAATTTTCGATATTGCTGGCGTAGGCCGCGATAGCATTAAACAGGGCTTCGCGCTGATCGCCGTTACGCTGGTTGCTCATATTGAAGATTTCTTTGAGCTCCGGATTATGCGTAAACATACGGTCGTAGAAGTGGGCGGTCAGTTTCGGTCCTGTTTCAACCAGCAGGGGAATGGTGGCCTTTACTGTAGCGATGGTTTGTGCGTCAAGCATACGTGCTTCCTTTATGTGAAAATCTAATGATGTATATCAAATGCATCTTATAAAAATACCCTTGCATTGTAAATGGATCTTCTCTGCTTTACGTTATGGATGTAACAACGTGAAAAATCTGCATCACAAAGCTGAAAAGAAATCCGTTGAAATTCGTCAGACTCTCATTCAGGAAACCCTTATCTGACGCACAGGTAATCGTTTGCGTAAAAACCTTTGTCAAGACCTGTTATCGAAGAATGATTCGGTTATACTGTTGGCCGAAGTCCCACGGACTGCCTTTTCAGGCACAAATTTTATTGTTAGCTGAGTCAGGAGATGCGGATGTTAAAGCGTGAAATGAACATTGCCGATTATGATGCCGAGTTGTGGCAGGCTATGGAGCAGGAAAAAGTACGTCAGGAAGAGCACATCGAACTGATCGCCTCCGAAAACTACACCAGCCCGCGCGTGATGCAGGCGCAGGGGTCTCAGCTGACCAACAAATACGCTGAAGGTTATCCGGGCAAGCGCTACTACGGCGGTTGCGAATACGTTGATGTCGTTGAGCAGCTGGCTATCGACCGCGCGAAAGAACTGTTCGGCGCCGACTACGCTAACGTGCAGCCGCACTCCGGTTCTCAGGCTAACTTCGCTGTTTACACCGCGCTGCTGCAACCGGGCGATACCGTTCTGGGTATGAACCTGGCGCAGGGCGGCCACCTGACTCACGGCTCCCCGGTTAACTTCTCCGGTAAACTGTACAACATCGTACCTTACGGTATCGATGAGTCCGGTAAAATTGACTATGACGAGATGGCGAAGCTGGCCAAAGAGCACAAGCCGAAGATGATTATCGGTGGCTTCTCTGCCTACTCCGGCGTGGTTGACTGGGCAAAAATGCGTGAAATCGCTGACAGCATCGGCGCATACCTGTTTGTCGACATGGCGCACGTGGCGGGCCTGATTGCCGCAGGCGTTTACCCGAACCCGGTTCCGCACGCTCACGTTGTCACCACCACCACCCACAAAACCCTGGCGGGTCCGCGCGGCGGCCTGATCCTGGCGAAGGGCGGCGATGAAGAGCTGTACAAAAAACTGAACTCCGCCGTGTTCCCAAGCGCGCAGGGCGGCCCGCTGATGCACGTGATCGCGGGTAAAGCGGTAGCGCTGAAAGAAGCGATGGAGCCGGAGTTCAAAGTTTACCAGCAGCAGGTGGCGAAAAACGCCAAAGCGATGGTGGAAGTGTTCCTGAACCGCGGCTACAAAGTGGTGTCTGGCGGCACTGAGAACCACCTGTTCCTGCTGGACCTGGTGGATAAAAACCTGACCGGTAAAGAAGCTGACGCCGCGCTGGGCCGTGCTAACATCACCGTGAACAAAAACAGCGTGCCGAACGATCCTAAGAGCCCGTTCGTGACCTCCGGTATCCGTATTGGTTCTCCGGCGGTTACTCGTCGCGGCTTCAAAGAAGCGGAAGTGAAAGAGCTGGCTGGCTGGATGTGTGACGTGCTGGACAACATCAATGATGAAGCCACCATTGAACGCGTGAAAGCGAAAGTGCTGGATATCTGCGCCCGCTTCCCGGTTTACGCGTAAGCGCTTGTGTTGTGAGAATGGCCCGATGGCGCTGCGTCTGTCGGGCATTACTTATGCGCCATAACGTGACGCCGCCGGAAGTCATTATCCGGCGGCGTTGTCGTTTGAACTTCTCCCTCCGCCTGTTAACCTTATGTTACCCTTGCCAGCGCAACCGTTTACCGCCAGACTATCGCCTCCAAACGGGAGGGAATCATGGCATTGCATTCCACGCGCTGGCTGGCGCTCAGTTATTTCACCTACTTCTTTAGTTACGGTATTTTTCTGCCCTTCTGGAGCGTCTGGCTCAAAGGTCTTGGGCTAACGCCGGAAACCATCGGTCTTCTGCTGGGTGTGGGTCTGGTCGCGCGTTTTCTTGGCAGCCTGCTCATTGCGCCTCGCGTAAGCGATCCTTCGCGGTTGATCTCCGCGCTGCGCGTACTGGCATTGCTGACGCTGGTATTTGCGCTGGCATTTTGGGCAGGAACGCATGTCGCGTGGCTAATGGTGGTGATGGTTGGGTTTAACCTCTTCTTTTCACCACTGGTGCCGCTGACCGATGCGCTGGCCAATACCTGGCAAAAGCAAATTACCCTGGACTATGGTCGGGTGCGGCTGTGGGGGTCCATCGCCTTCGTGATAGGGTCGGCGCTGACCGGTAAGCTGGTGAGTTTATACGATTACCAGGCGATTCTGGCGCTACTGACGCTCGGCGTCGCCTCGATGTTGCTGGGTATGTTGTTACGTCCCAGCGTGCCGCCGCAAGGGGAAAGCCGTCAGCAGGAGAGCGCAGGCTGGCCCGCCTGGCGTACGCTGGTGGCACAAAGTTGGCGTTTTCTCGCCTGCGTCTGTTTGCTGCAAGGGGCGCACGCCGCCTACTACGGTTTTAGCGCCATCTACTGGCAGGGGGCTGGCTATTCAGCATCGGCGGTCGGCTATTTATGGTCGTTGGGCGTGGTGGCGGAAGTGATCATTTTTGCCCTGAGTAAAAAGCTATTCCGCCGGTTTAGCGCCCGCGACTTGCTGTTGCTTTCCGCTGTGTGCGGCGTGGTACGCTGGGGACTGATGGGCTGGAGTACGGCGTTGCCGTGGCTGATTGTGATACAAATCCTGCACTGTGGCACGTTTACCGTTTGCCATCTGGCCGCCATGCGCTATATCGCTGCGCGTCAGGGAAGCGAGGTGATTCGTTTGCAGGCCGTCTATTCCGCTGTGGCGATGGGCGGCAGTATCGCGATTATGACGGTATTTGCCGGTTTTCTGTATCAACATCTGGGCGGCGGCGTATTCTGGATTATGGCGCTGGTGGCATTGCCCGCTATCTTCCTTCGGCCCAAAGTGGTTGCCGCGTCATGATTCCAGGATCTTGCGGATCTGCTGCTGCTGGTGCTCTGTGAGGGCGCGATCCGCATGAATTAATGGCGGTGAGAAGAGCGGTAGCGGCGTGGCGTAAGGGGTAACAATCAGCGCTACGCCGCGCGGGCATCCCTCTTTTTGAAACGCCTGGAGCGATATCCGTCTGATATTCAGCGGCAACAGGGTCAGTTCACGCAGTTGCTGCTCAATATGCGTCTCCAGCGCATCATTTTTATCCGCTAACAATACGATCTGTCTCTCATGCAAATCGTTATCCTGCATTAGCCAGGCGCCGAAAATCACTGCCACCAGCCCCGTCTCTTCCTCGGAAAAGTGGATACCATATTCGGCTTCAAACCCGGCGAGCGCCTCACGTGTGGTGCGAACCAGACGCGGATAAAGACGGTTGAACTCTTCCGGAAGCGTATTATCGATGCCAATCGTGAATAAACTTCGGTTCAGCGCCTGGGCGAGATGGACATACAGCTGATCGTTAAGCCCTTGTTCGTCGCTGAAGCGTACGTTCCCTTTTTCTCGAAAGCGCAGCACCAGCCGCGCCACCTCCAGTCGCAGTTGCTGCGCCCGTTGATGCGTGTCGCGAATCGGGTCGGGGAGGCGAATCATTGAAAACAGTAACGCCATAAACAGCGCTTCATTGAGCGGTGCGGCCTGCATCACGTGGCGCTGCCAGTGACGACCAATTTCCTGGGCGAGTGGATATTCCGCGCACGACTGCGCCCAAATCTGCTGTACAGGGTTGAACTCCGGGGTGATGCCGGCATGGTGTTGTAGCAGACAATACTGTAAAAAGAGACGCAGGAACTGCACGTCGCGATGTTCAAATGGTTTTTGCAACCGGCGGGCGCACAGATTGATGAGCGCGTGAAGATTAATATCATCATACAGCGGACGCGCGATACCGCGCTGCTTTAGCGCGTTTTTTAAGGCCGGGGTAAACTGTTGCGTGACGAAGGTCGGGCATAAACGCAGGCCGCGCCTGAGCCAGTGTAAAAGGCAAAGGCGCTGATCGAGTGCTGTACCTTCGATCCGATAGCAACCGTTCTGGCATGTTGTGATGGCAAGGCGATGATAGCGCTGGATCTCCAGGCTTGTCTCAGTGATATCCTCACGGGCAGTATCATCATCAACGCCATTAAGCGCGCTGAAGATTTCCACCGTGGCAATTGGCTCCGGCTGGAAAAGCGTCAGCAATACCTGACAGCGGCGCTGGGGAGCGGAAAGTACAGATGGTGGGGCAATTGTCGGCATCATCTGTCAGGTCTCCCGTTAGTTTGTCTGGTAAGGATAGCTAAAGTTTGCGTGTGAAAAATGTGATAAGCGTGCTTTTAGGCCAGGAATGCTGAGGAACGTCACAGAATTTTTATCGCGAGGAACAGATGAAGCCAGTGAAACGCAGCGCCTTAACACTATTTCTTGCCGTTTTATCTTTCGTGGCGGCGGCGCATCCGCACAGCTTCATCCGTCTGCAAACGCAGGTGGTCAGTGAAAATGAGCAATTTGTGGCGTTAAAAATGCGCTGGACAATGGACGCGCTGACGTCCGCAGATCTGCTGTATGACGCCGGAAACGCGGCACCGGGGTCAGAAATATGGAAAAAGTTGGCGGCGGAAGTGATGGCTAACGTACTTGGGCAGCACTATTTTACAGAAGTGTGGCGCAATGGCGCGAAAGTGAAGTTTAAAAACAGGCCGACAGAATACGGTATGACGCGTGAGGCGCATCAGGCGGTATTGAACTTTACGCTACCGCTGGCTGAACCGCAGCCGTTAAGCGGACAGACTTATACCTTTTCAACGTTTGATCCCTCTTATTATGTCGATATGCATTATGACCAGGACAGCGATATTACGATGCCGGAACCGCTGCGCGAAAAGTGTCGGATTCAGGTTTATACTCCTGCGCCCGGCGAAGAGACGCTACGTTTCGCCCAGTCGCTGGATAAAGAGGACGCGCCGCCGGAGGATATGGATTTAGGTAAACAGTTTGCCCAAACGGTGACCTTGCAATGTCAGTAATTTTTTCTCAACGCGCTCCGGGGCGACGCTGGCTCTCGCTGTGGCCACTGGCGTTATTCCTGCTGCTGATGCTGGTTGGCGGTCTGTGGATATGGCAGGCCTGGCCGCAGGTGATGTTGAAAAGCGCTCTTTGGCAGCGGGACGTGAATCAGCAGTTGAGCGCGCTGCTTAACGCGGTGGCGACGCATCCTGAGCGGGCGGGCGGATCGTTGCTTCTGCTGAGTTTTATGTATGGCGTGCTTCATGCGCTGGGGCCGGGACACGGCAAAGTGGTGATCGCGACATGGCTGGCGACGCATCCTTCGAAGCTGAAATCAAGTATCGTGTTAACCCTCGCCGCCGCGTTATTACAGGGGTTCGTGGCTATCGGGTTGGTGGTGGGCGTGCTGACCGTATTGCAACTTCCGGCCAGGCAGCTACATCTGAGCGGTTTCTGGCTGGAAAAGGGGAGCTATGCGTTAGTTGGCGGGCTGGGCATCTTGCTGTGCTGGCGGGCCATAAAAAGGTTACGCGCGCTGCTACGTAAACCTGTCTTTATCGCTTTTACGCCGCGCCATGTTCACCATGAAAAATGCGGCTGCGGACATCAGCATTTACCGACGCAGGAACAATTGCATAGCGGCGATGACTGGCGCGCGCGGCTCATGATCGTACTGTCTATGGGGATGCGGCCCTGTTCCGGCGCGATAATGGTGCTGTTATTCAGTAAAGTGATTGGCGTTTTTAGCTGGGGAATGGCGTCGGTACTGGCGATGGCGGCGGGAACCTCGCTAACGATTACCTCGCTGGCGCTGCTGGTACACACTTTTCGTGCTCTGGCGGTGAAACTCAGTGTAAACAAAGCGCCGGCGTTATGGCGGCAGGTAGGCTGGTCAACGCTGGCGCTGGCCGGAGGGGTCATACTGCTTGTTGCGGCGCTGGTCATGTGGTTTAGCGTGCCGCAGCCTGTGGGCGGGCTGCGGCCATGGCGTGGTTGATTAGTGCCCGGCGGGTTTGAGATGCATCCGCGCGACGGATTCGTCTTCGGCCCAGTAAATGCGTTCGGCGACCATCGCTTCCGGATTGAGCTGAACGCCGCGCAGTACCCGTTCTTTAAAACGCAGGTAGCCGCCTTTGTCGATCAGATGGCCCATATGGAGATAGATCGGTTTTCCGCCGAGCATCTCTTTTTCAAATTCATACAGGTTAACGATCACCTGCTTTATCACATCTTCAGTCACCCAGTTGAGGAAGAGCTTGCCGACGCGCGGCGTCTTTTTACTGGTGCGTCCGCCCAGACGGACTTGCCAGAGCTGATCCGGCTTACGTTGCCAGGCCAGCGTCGGACAGGCCAGCACGCACTCGCCGCAGCCGATACAGGCGGACTCTTCTTTGACCGCTTTGCCGTTCTTCAGCGCCAGGCAGCCTACCGCGTGGTGACTACAGGCCTTCACGCAGGCGCCGCAACCGATACAGCGATCGGCAGTGAAGCGCATTTTCGCCACGCCAATAATTCCCAGATCGGCCATTGACGCCTTCGCGCAATCATTCGGGCAGCCAACGATGACCGTTTTGAGATGATAAGGGCTGGGATAGACCAGTTTTTCAAGACGACGGGACAGACCGGTCGTGTCAGTGTTGGCTTTCTGGCAAATGCGGTTCCCCTGACAGGCGACAATATTTCGCCCGCCAATAGCGAGATAGCCCGCTTTGGTATCCTCAACCTGGACGTCGCACAGTTCTATTTCAATCTCGCGAAGAAACGGCTCCAGCGCGGCGTTCACGTTGTCGATATCTTCGTAACGGATACCCGGCATCGCCAGCTTCTGGCGGGTAGTGAGGTGAATTTGTCCGTTGCCCCAGGTTTCGGCGATGTCACGCGCCACCGTTAGCAAATGCGCGGGCAAAATACCGCCGGGAATGCGGACGCTGATCATGGCTTCGCCGCGCACTTTTGACAGGCGATATTCGTTTTTCGCACGGGCTTTAATGATATCAATATCAATGCTCATGATGTTCTCCTTAATCGGCAAAACGTTGCGCGACGGCGTAGTTAAATATCGGGCCGTCGGTGCAGACATACACTTCGCCCATACGGCAGTGGCCGCACTTCCCGACGGAGCAGGCCATCCGGCGTTCGTAGTCCACCCAAATTTGCTCCGGCTTGAGCCCTTTTTGCAGCAGCATTTTTACGGTAAAGGTAATCATTATTGGCGGCCCAACGACGATGGCCTGCATGGTGTCGATATCGCTAAGCGTCATGTCGGCAAGCCGATCGGTCACCCGACCAATCTGGTAACGGTCATCAGCCTCGCCTTCATCCAGCGTGAGCACCAGATTATGTTTGCCGCGCCATGTCGCCATTTCTTCTTTGTACAGCACGCAATCGCGATTTTTATAGCCGAGAATCATATCCAGTTGACCAATTTCCTGGGGATTCTCAACGAAATAGCGCATTAAGCCTTTCACCGGCGCGACGCCCGTGCCGCCTGCGACAACCAGTAAGGGTTTATGGCGCAGCGTATCGACCGGATAGCCATTGCCATAGCAGCCGCGTAGCCACACGTTGTCGCCTTCTTTCAGCGTAAAGAGGGCGCTGGTCACTTTTCCGACATTACGGATCAGCAGATCTATCCAGCCGTCGCCGTAGTCGGAAACGGAGATGGGCGCTTCGCCGACGCGCGGCAGCGACACCTCAACAAATTGCCCCCAGTGCGCAGGAAAATCGACGGCCACGCGGAAATTCCACTCCAGCGGCGTGTGGCGAGTAATACTGAGGATGCGGTACGCCGCAGGCAGCAAACTGTGCTGCGGTTTATCATGACAGGAACAATGTGACATGCGTTATGCCTCCTCTGCCAGCGCCTGCCGAACGGCAGCGGTCATTTTATTGATAATCAAAGAAAATTTGATGTATTGCGGGCAGCGATCGTCGCAGCGGCCGCAGCCGACGCACATATGTTCAATGCCGTTGCGCGCTTTGTAGTCATTGACCTTATGCAGGGCGCGGTAGCGCAGACGCTCGCCGGGTTTTTCGCGAAAACCATGACCGCCGGCCATGTCGCTAAAGCCCGGCACCATGCAGCTTGCCCACTGGCGACGGCGTTCGCCGCGCTGCGGATTTTCATCATAGGCGACGTCAAAGACGCTATAGCAGGTACAGGTTGGGCACCCGGTAGTGCAGCGGCCACAACTGATGCAGCGGCTGTCGTAGGCGTCCCATAGCGAGTGGCGGGTGAGAATGTCGCGAATTTTTTGCGGATCGCGGCAAACGCTGTCCGGCGTGACGACGGTTTCCCGGTTTTCGCTGACGAAAGAGGGGGTATAGTCAGCCTCCTGCCCCAGCCCTTGTATCGCCGCCTCGATAAAGGGATCGCGGATGCTGACAAGCGCGCCCTCATCGCTAAAACGCATGGCGGCGCTATAACAGTCAGTTTTATTAGTACCCATTGAGACGCAGAAACAATTTTCGAAGCTTTCTTCACACTCAATAAGGACGAAACGAATATGCTCCCGTAGCAGTTGATAACTGTAATCGGAATTATTCCCATTTGATAAATACATATAATCCAGCCGCGACATGGCGTTAATGTCGCAGGCGCGGGCAAAGATGATTATCGGGGAAGTGTCTGTCTCGGCAATTTGAATGGTGTCTTTATCGAAATAAAAGAGCGTTTCGGTGATAGGGGCGATAATGGTATTCGGCGACATGTGCGATTTCTCGTGCCAGATGAGATCGCGCCAGCCGCTAATCCGTTGATAAATAATGTTGTCAGTGTCGGAAAAACGTCCGCCGCGAAACTCTGCGGACGGGGCAAACACGCGCCATTTTTTGTTTAATCGCTGGATAAGCAAACTAAACTCGTCAGGCGTAATTTTGATAGCCATCACATACTCCACAGTAATATTCAGGAAAAACAAATGAAAATAAATTGTTATAAAAATCAGTTGAATATTACTGTTACGCTAGCGCTAATCCACCGCCTTCGCTAACGGGAAAAAATGGTTTTTACTATCGGTATAATAAATATATTCTTAATCATAAAATATGCATATATACAGCGTCGTGCTATTTAGCGGATAGCGCGGTCTGAATAAATTTAATCATTGCATCACGGTAAAGGTTTGCATAACGTCCGGAAAAAGCATCAATGTGATCGCCGTCAGGAATGAAGATTTTTTGTTTGGGCTCCCGGGCGAGGGCATACAATTTCTCACTGTCCTGCCAGGGAATAACATGGTCTGCCGTGCCATGAAGAATCAATACCGGAATGGGGCTGACGCTGGCGATATTGCGATCCGCGCTATAGCGGTCATCAAGCAAATAGCCGCTGCCCGGGATCATCTGGTTGGCGATGGAGGAATAGGATAAAAACGTTGAGTCGAGGATAATCGCACGTATGCCCGCCTGGTCGGCGTAGCGCATATTTGCGCAGCCTACGCAGTGGCCTACGGCGGCCAGTACATTATTGCCGCCCAGGCTCTGTCCCAGCAGTACCAGGCGCTCGGGGTTAACGTCGGCGCGATGCCGCACATAATCTATCGCGCTTTTCGTATCGTCCAGTAGCCCCTCTTGTGATGGGGTGCCCTCCGATTCGCCAAAACCACGGTAATCAAACATAAACAGGTTTACGTTGCGTTCTGGCAGCCAACTGACTAACGGCCAGTGCGCCGACATATTTCCGGCGTTGCCATGGACATGAATCACCGTCGCGACGGCGTTTTCCGGCCTGCCGAAAGCAGTGGGAATAAACCAGCCGTGCAGATGCGTGCCATCTTTGGCGGTAAAGGTAATGGATTCAGCTTCGGCAGGGGTTGGTCCATAGACTTTATTGTCCGGGTAATAAAAGGCATTGATCGCTACGCGGGGTAGCAGGTAAATACAGACCACAATAATAAACAGAATAAAAAGGGATTTGACGATGCGTCGGGTATGTTGAAGGGTCATGTTCGCTTCCTTGCCGCTTTATGCCAATAGCGGAGCAGGGAGCGATCGTACAAAAACATGCAGGCAAGTAAAGCGATGAGGCTGTGTTTAGGAAAAACGCCTGAAAAGGCACGGCGGATGAGTGGCCCCATCCGCCGAAGAGACTTAGCGCTTCAGCGCATCGCTCAGTTCGTCGCGCATATTCGCCAGCATGGCTTTAACGACGCGCGGATTCCCCGCCACGATATTACCGGTCATCATGTAGTTATGACCGCCGGTGAAATCGCTGACGATACCGCCCGCTTCACGAACCAGCAGTTCGCCCGCGGCGAAATCCCACGGACGAAGGCCAATTTCAAAGAAACCATCGACACGACCTGCAGCCACATAGGCCAGATCCAGCGCGGCGGAACCGGTGCGGCGGAAATCGGCGCATTCGGTGAACAGCTTGCCGATAATATTAATGTAGGTGGTCGCGTATTGTTTGGCTTTGAACGGGAAGCCGGTGGCGAGAATAGTGCCGTCCAGATCGCGCGCGGTACTGCCGCGCAGACGGTAGCCGTTCAGCTGCGCGCCCTGACCGCGGGTGGCGGTAAACAGTTCGTTACGCATCGGATCGTAAACGACAGCCACTTCAGTACGGCCTTTAATGCGTACGGCAATGGAAACGGAGAAGTGTGGCAGACGTTTGATGAAGTTGGTGGTGCCATCCAGCGGATCGATAACCCATTGAACATCCTGATCTGTGCCAACGTGCTCACCGCTTTCTTCGGTGATAATAGTGTGTTGCGGGTAAGATTTGCGAATGGTGTCGATAATTACCGCTTCAGCGGCCTTATCTACGTTGGTCACAAAATCGTTACTGCCTTTTTGGCTCGCTTCTACAGCGTCCGGAGTTTCATAGTTTTTGGCAATTACATTACCCGCCTTGCGCGCTGCGCGCACGGCGATGGTCAGCATCGGATGCATCGGTCTCTCTCACTGGATGTTAAAGAACGGGAAAACGGCGCAGAGTATAGCAGCGAGATCGGAATCTGTCTTGGTTTTATGGTAAGATGTCAGAATAATCTTTAGCTGAAGAAAGACAATGCTGCAAAACATTCGAATTGTGCTGGTGGAAACCTCCCACACCGGCAATATGGGCTCCGTGGCTCGCGCTATGAAAACCATGGGCTTAACTAACCTGTGGCTGGTAAACCCGTTGGTGAAACCGGACTCCCAGGCCATCGCCCTGGCGGCAGGCGCCAGCGATGTGATCGGTAATGCGCAGATCGTCGATACGCTGGACGAAGCGTTGGCTGGCTGTAGCCTGGTGGTCGGCACCAGCGCCCGCTCCCGCACTCTGCCGTGGCCGATGCTTGATCCGCGCGAGTGCGGCTTAAAAAGCGTGGCGGAAGCGGCAAATACGCCGGTTGCGCTGGTTTTTGGTCGTGAGCGTGTCGGGCTGACTAACGATGAGTTGCAAAAATGCCATTATCACGTCGCTATTGCCGCTAACCCGGAGTACAGCTCGTTGAATCTGGCGATGGCGGTACAGGTCATCGCGTATGAAGTCCGCATGGCCTGGCTGGCGACGCAGGAAAACGGCGACGCGGCAGATCATGAAGAGACACCGTATCCGCTGGTGGACGATCTTGAACGTTTTTACGGCCATCTGGAGCAGACGTTGCTCTCCACTGGCTTTATTCGCGAAAACCATCCGGGGCAGGTGATGAATAAATTGCGCCGTCTGTTTACCCGCGCCCGCCCGGAAAGCCAGGAGTTGAATATTCTGCGTGGGATTCTGGCGTCTATTGAGCAGCAGAATAAAGGCAAGTAACCGCGTTAATGCCGCACGGAACGCTAAATACCTGACTAATTTACTCAAGTAAATAGTTGACCAAATTACTCGGGAATGTCAGACTTGTCCCTGCTATGCAATACCCCCATTTTACAATAAAAAACCCCGGGCAGGGGCGAGTTTGAGGTTAAGTAAGACATGAGACTGACATCTAAAGGGCGTTATGCCGTGACCGCAATGTTAGACGTTGCGCTCAACTCCGAAGCGGGCCCGGTACCGTTGGCTGATATTTCTGAACGTCAGGGGATTTCCCTTTCTTATCTGGAACAGCTATTTTCCCGTTTACGTAAAAACGGTCTGGTTTCCAGCGTACGCGGGCCGGGCGGCGGTTATCTGCTGGGTAAAGATGCTGGCAGTATCGCGGTCGGCGAAGTGATCAGCGCGGTTGATGAATCCGTTGACGCGACCCGTTGCCAGGGCAAAGGCGGCTGCCAGGGCGGCGATAAATGCCTGACCCATGCGCTGTGGCGTGATTTAAGCGATCGCCTGACCGGTTTTCTCAACAATATTACCTTAGGCGAGCTGGTGAATAACCAGGAAGTTCTGGATGTGTCTGGTCGCCAGCACACGCATGACGCGCCGCGCGCCAGTGGTCGTGCGCAGGACGCTATCGACGTTAAATTACGCGCTTAATTAAAATATTACGCCATCTCTTCTGGCGGCCTCATGCGGTGAATGCCGCGGTCGTCTGAAGGATGAAGCGTAAAAAAGAATTCAGAATCAGGCCGGGACGCGGACGTCCCGTCAACACGGTCGTACATCCAGCCGGTTGCCTGATTCCTTGCATTGAGTGATGTACGGAGTTTAAGAGCAATGAAATTACCGATTTATCTCGACTACTCCGCAACCACGCCGGTGGACCCGCGTGTTGCCGAGAAAATGATGCAGTTTCTGACCCTGGACGGAACCTTTGGGAACCCGGCGTCTCGTTCACACCGTTTCGGCTGGCAGGCTGAAGAAGCCGTCGATATCGCCCGCAACCAGATTGCTGAACTGGTCGGCGCCGACCCGCGTGAAATCGTCTTTACCTCAGGGGCGACGGAGTCCGATAACCTGGCGATTAAAGGCGCTGCCAACTTTTATCAGAAAAAAGGCAAGCACATCATCACCAGCAAGACCGAGCACAAAGCGGTGCTGGACACCTGCCGTCAGCTTGAGCGCGAAGGGTTTGAAGTGACCTACCTGGCACCGCAGCGCAACGGCATCATCGATCTCAACGAGCTCGAAGCAGCGATGCGTGACGACACCATTCTGGTTTCCATCATGCACGTGAACAACGAAATCGGCGTGGTGCAGGATATCGCGACCATCGGCGAAATGTGCCGCGCGCGCGGTATCATCTACCACGTTGACGCCACCCAGAGCGTGGGCAAACTGCCTATCGATCTGAGCCAACTGAAAGTGGATCTGATGTCCTTCTCCGGTCATAAAATTTATGGTCCGAAAGGCATTGGCGCGCTGTATGTGCGTCGTAAGCCGCGTATTCGCATTGAAGCGCAGATGCATGGCGGCGGGCACGAGCGCGGTATGCGATCTGGTACTCTGCCTGTCCACCAGATCGTCGGCATGGGCGAAGCTTACCGTATCGCGAAAGAAGAGATGGAGACCGAAATGGCCCGTCTGCGCGGTCTGCGTAACCGTCTGTGGAACGGCATCAAAGATATTGAAGAAGTTTACCTGAACGGCGACCTTGAGCAGGGCGCGCCAAACATTCTCAACGTGAGCTTTAACTACGTTGAAGGCGAGTCGCTGATCATGGCGCTGAAAGACCTGGCGGTCTCTTCCGGTTCCGCCTGCACCTCCGCCAGTCTGGAACCGTCCTACGTGCTGCGCGCGTTGGGCATGAATGACGAGCTGGCGCATAGCTCTATCCGTTTCTCTTTAGGTCGTTTTACCACTGAAGAAGAGATCGACTACACCATTGATCTGGTTCGTAAATCCATTGGCCGTCTGCGTGACCTTTCTCCACTGTGGGAAATGTACAAGCAGGGTGTGGATCTGAACAGCATCGAATGGGCACATCATTAATCGGTATCGGAATCAGGAGAATTTATAATGGCTTACAGCGAAAAAGTAATCGATCACTATGAGAACCCGCGTAACGTAGGGTCGTTTGACAACAACGACGATAACGTGGGAAGCGGCATGGTTGGCGCGCCGGCCTGCGGCGACGTCATGAAGTTGCAGATTAAAGTTAACGATGAAGGTATCATTGAAGACGCGCGCTTCAAGACTTACGGCTGCGGTTCCGCTATCGCCTCCAGTTCTCTGGTAACGGAGTGGGTGAAAGGGAAATCCCTGGACGAAGCGCAGGCGATTAAAAACACCGACATTGCAGACGAACTGGAGCTGCCGCCGGTGAAAATTCACTGCTCTATTCTGGCGGAAGACGCGATTAAAGCCGCTATTGCGGATTACAAAAGCAAACGCGAAGCGAAATAAAATAGAACGTTAACATTGAGGTTTTGTTATGTCGATTACACTTAGCGACAGTGCAGCAGCGCGAGTTAATACCTTCCTGGCCAACCGTGGTAAAGGGTTTGGTCTGCGTCTGGGCGTGAGAACCTCCGGCTGCTCAGGTATGGCTTATGTACTGGAATTTGTTGACGAGCCAACGGCGGAAGACACCGTGTTTGAAGACAAAGGCGTTAAGGTAGTGGTTGACGGCAAGAGCCTGCAATTTCTGGACGGTACACAGCTGGACTTCGTAAAAGAAGGTCTGAACGAAGGGTTTAAATTCTCCAACCCGAATGTGAAAGATGAATGTGGTTGCGGCGAAAGCTTCCACGTGTAACCGTGTTCCGCTGTTATACCGAGCATTCGTGCTGCAGAAAAGCGGCAAGCGAGTGAATCCCCAGGCGCTTACTTGAGTAAATGACTGGGGGAACCCGCGCAGACAACGCATCTGCGGCGCGAAGTAAGAAGGTATAACCCCACCGTGGTCGCCTGCGTGTGGGGTTTGTTCTGACAGGCTATCCCTGAGAATGTTATGGATTACTTCACCCTCTTTGGCTTACCAGCCCGTTATCAGATTGACACCCAGGCGCTGAGCCTTCGTTTTCAGGATCTGCAACGCCAGTATCACCCTGACAAATTTGCCAACGGCACCCAGGCGCAGCAGCTTGCCGCCGTCCAGCAATCCGCCACGATCAACCAGGCCTGGCAAACGCTGCGTCACCCTTTGACGCGCGCGGAGTATCTGCTTTCCTTACACGGGTTCGATCTGGCCAGTGAGCAACATACGGTACGCGACACCGCGTTTCTGATGGAACAACTCACGCTTCGCGAAGAGCTGGACGATATCGAGCAAACAAAAGACGACGCGCGGCTGGAAAGCTTCATCAAACGCGTACAAAAGATGTTTGATGCTCGTCTTCAGCAAATGGTGGAACAGTTGGACAACGCCGCGTGGGACGCGGCGGCGGATACGGTGCGCAAACTGCGGTTTCTCGATAAACTGCGAAGCAGCGCAGAACAACTCGAAGAAAAGCTGCTCGATTTTTAACTGGAATCTAACATGGCCTTATTACAAATTAGTGAGCCTGGTCTGAGCGCCGCGCCGCATCAGCGTCGTCTGGCGGCGGGCATCGACTTAGGCACTACCAACTCTCTGGTTGCGACGGTTCGCAGCGGCCAGGCGGAAACTCTGCCTGACCACGAAGGGCGCCACCTGTTGCCTTCAGTGGTTCACTATCAGCAGCAGGGCCATACGGTCGGTTACGCTGCGCGTGACAATGCCGCGCAGGATACGACCAACACTATCAGCTCTGTGAAACGCATGATGGGACGCTCGCTGGCGGATATCCAGGCGCGCTATCCGCATCTGCCTTACCGGTTTAAGGCAAGCGTTAATGGGCTGCCGATGATTGACACGGCGGCTGGATTGCTCAATCCGGTACGCGTATCGGCTGATATTCTCAAAGCGCTGGCCGCGCGGGCTAGCGAATCGCTCTCCGGCGAGCTGGATGGCGTGGTGATTACCGTTCCCGCCTATTTCGATGATGCCCAACGTCAGGGGACGAAAGACGCCGCGCGGCTGGCGGGCCTGCATGTACTGCGCCTGCTCAACGAACCGACGGCAGCGGCGATTGCCTACGGTCTGGACTCAGGCAAAGAAGGCGTTATTGCTGTTTACGATCTCGGCGGCGGTACCTTCGATATCTCTATTTTACGCCTGAGCCGCGGGGTGTTTGAAGTGCTGGCGACGGGCGGTGATTCTGCGCTCGGCGGCGATGACTTTGACCATCTGCTGGCGGACTATATTCGCGAGCAGGCGGGGATTGCCGATCGTAGCGACAATCGCGTTCAGCGCGAACTGCTGGATGCCGCGATTGCGGCGAAAATTGCCTTAAGCGATGCCGATACCGTTCGCGTTAACGTTGCGGGCTGGCAGGGGGAGATCACTCGCGAGCAGTTTAACGATCTCATTTCCGCGCTGGTTAAGCGCACGCTATTGGCCTGCCGTCGCGCATTGAAAGATGCCGGCGTTGAGCCCCAGGACGTTCTGGAAGTGGTCATGGTCGGCGGTTCGACCCGTGTACCGCTGGTTCGTGAGCGGGTGGGCGAATTTTTTGGCCGCACGCCGTTAACCGCTATCGACCCGGATAAAGTGGTCGCTATCGGCGCAGCGATTCAGGCCGATATTCTGGTCGGCAACAAGCCAGACAGCGAAATGCTGCTGTTGGACGTGATTCCACTCTCTCTTGGGCTGGAAACGATGGGCGGCCTGGTGGAAAAAGTCATTCCGCGCAACACCACTATCCCGGTGGCGCGCGCGCAGGATTTCACCACCTTCAAAGACGGTCAGACCGCGATGTCTATCCATGTGATGCAGGGCGAACGCGAACTGGTGCAGGACTGCCGCTCGCTGGCGCGCTTTGCGCTGCGCGGGATTCCGCCGCTGCCGGCGGGCGGGGCGCATATTCGCGTGACCTTCCAGGTAGACGCCGATGGCCTGTTGAGCGTCACCGCAATGGAAAAATCCACCGGTGTCGAGGCCTCCATTCAGGTCAAACCTTCCTATGGCCTGACCGATGGCGAAATCGCCTCGATGATCAAGGATTCCATGAGTTTTGCCGAGCAGGACGTGAAAGCGCGTATGCTGGCGGAGCAAAAAGTCGAAGCCGCGCGCGTGCTGGAAAGTTTGACCGGCGCGCTAACTGCCGACGCCGCGCTGTTAAGCGCCGCAGAACGTCAATGCATTGATGATGCCGCCGCACATTTAAGCGCGGTCGCACAAGGCGATGATGTTGACGCCATAGAACAAGCCATTAAAAACGTAGATAAACAAACCCAGGAATTTGCCGCTCGCCGCATGGACCAGTCGGTTCGTCGCGCGTTGAAAGGCCATTCCGTAGACGAGGTTTAACATGCCGAAGATTGTTATTCTGCCTCATCAGGATCTTTGTCCGGATGGCGCAGTTCTGGAAGCTGAGACCGGTGAAACCATTCTTGACGTTGCGCTGCGCAACGGCATCGAGATTGAACACGCCTGTGAGAAATCGTGCGCCTGCACCACCTGTCACTGTATTGTACGTGAAGGCTTCGACTCCTTGCCGGAAAGTTCGGAAGAAGAAGACGATATGCTGGATAAAGCGTGGGGGCTGGAGCCGGAAAGTCGACTGAGCTGCCAGGCCCGCGTTACCGACGACGATCTGGTTATCGAAATTCCACGTTACACAATCAACCATGCGCGTGAGCATTAACAGAGGGTAGTATGGGACTCAAGTGGACCGATAGCCGCGAGATCGGCGAAGCGTTATACGACGCATATCCTGATGTCGATCCTAAAACCGTTCGTTTCACCGATCTGCATCAGTGGATCTGCGAACTGGACGATTTTGACGACGACCCTAACGCATCCAATGAAAAAATTCTGGAGGCGATTCTGCTAGTCTGGTTGGATGAAGCAGAGTAAGTCAAATAACGGGCTGCCCTACGGCGGCCCGTTTGCTAATAAGGAAAATAACAATGACAGAAGCCATGAAAATTACGCTTTCCACGCAGCCTGCCGATGCGCGCTGGGGCGATAAAGCCACTTACAGTATTAATAACGACGGTATTACCTTGCATCTTAACGGTAAAGACGATCTGGGGTTGATCCAGCGTGCGGCGCGTAAAATCGACGGCCTGGGAATAAAACAGGTCGCGCTGACAGGCGAAGGATGGGATACCGAGCGTTGTTGGGCATTCTGGGCGGGTTACAAAGGACCAAAAGGCGTCCGTACCGTAATGTGGCCGGATTTAGACGATGCCCAACGTCAGGAACTGGATAACCGCCTGACCATTATTGACTGGGTGCGCGACACCATTAATGCTCCGGCGGAAGAGCTTGGGCCGGAGCAACTGGCGCAGCGCGCAGTGGATCTGCTGTGCAGCGTCGCGTGCGATAGCGTCACTTATCGTATCACCAAAGGCGAAGATCTGCGCGAGCAGAACTATATGGGGTTGCATACCGTAGGCCGTGGTTCTGAGCGTCCGCCGGTGCTGCTGGCGCTGGATTACAACCCGACGGGAGACAAAGATGCGCCGGTTTATGCTTGCCTGGTCGGTAAAGGTATCACCTTTGACTCCGGCGGCTACAGTATCAAACAAAGCGCTTTTATGGACTCAATGAAATCCGATATGGGCGGCGCGGCGACAGTAACGGGCGCGCTGGCGTTCGCCATTACCCGTGGGTTGAATAAACGCGTAAAACTGTTCCTGTGTTGCGCCGATAATCTGATCAGCGGCAATGCGTTTAAACTGGGCGATATTATTCGCTACCGTAATGGCAAGAATGTTGAAGTCATGAATACCGATGCGGAAGGGCGACTGGTACTGGCGGATGGCCTGATTGACGCCAGCGCGCAACACCCGCAGCTAATCATTGATATGGCGACGTTAACCGGCGCGGCGAAAACGGCGCTGGGTAACGACTATCATGCGCTATTCAGTTTTGACGATACGCTGGCGGGGCGCTTGCTGACCAGCGCGGCGCAAGAGAATGAACCGTTCTGGCGTCTGCCGCTGGCGGAGTTTCACCGTAACCAGCTGCCGTCTAACTTTGCGGAACTGAACAACACCGGCAGCGCGGCGTATCCCGCTGGGGCAAGCACCGCCGCGGGTTTTCTGTCGCACTTTGTTGAAAATTACCGCGAAGGCTGGCTGCACATTGACTGTTCCGCCACTTATCGCAAAGCGCCGGTTGAGCAGTGGGCTGCCGGGGCAACCGGTTTGGGTGTGCGCACCATCGCGAATCTGCTGACCGCCTGAACGGTGTTTTTGTAGGCCGGGTAAGCGAAGCGCCACCCGGCATTTTGCCTGATGGCGACGCCGTGCGTCTTATCAGGCCTACAACCCATATACATAATTTGTGATTCCTATGTCCGAAACTAAAAATGAATTAGAAATCTTGCTGGAGAAAGCGGCGACTGAGCCCGCGCATCGTCCGGCATTTTTCCGTACCTTACTGGAGTCCACCGTCTGGGTGCCGGGCAGCGCTGCCGAAGGCGAGGCGATAGTGGAAGACAGCGCTCTGGATTTGCAGCACTGGGAAAAAGAAGACGGCACGACCGTCATTCCCTTCTTTACTTCTCTGGAGGCGCTGCAGCAGGCCGTGGAAGACGAACAGGCGTTTGTGGTGATGCCAGCGCGCACGCTGTTTGAAATGACGCTTGGCGAAACGCTATTCCTCAACGCTAAATTGCCGACCGGCAAAGAGTTTATGCCGCGTGAAATCAGCCTGCTTCTCGCTGAGGAAAGCAGCCCATTAAGTACGCAGGAAGTGCTGGAAGGCGGCGAGTCGCTTATTTTATCCGAAGTGGCCGAGCCGCCGTCGCAGATGATTGATTCCCTCACTACGCTGTTTAAAACCATCAAACCGGTGAAACGCGCGTTTCTCTGCGCGATTAAAGAACATGCGGACGCCCAACCCAATCTGCTGATTGGCATTGAGGCTGACGGCGAAATTGAAGAGATCATTCACGCAGCGGGCAATGTGGCGACCGACACGTTACCGGGTGACGAACCGATCGATATTTGTCAGGTGAGGAAGGGCGAGCAGGGTATCAGCCACTTTATCACTGAGCATATCGCGCCGTTCTACGAGCGCCGCTGGGGCGGGTTCCTGCGCGATTTTAAACAGAACCGCATCATCTGAAGAAAAGAAAGCCGCCCAACAGGGCGGCCTCCTGGCTTACCTGCTCTGGACGTTGAGCGTTACGGGAACAGAGCTACCTGGGTAGCTTCTGTCTGCGTGAAGACACAACGTGCCAGAAACAAGAAGCACGACACAAAAGTATCGTACCTTCATGTTGCGGTCCTTGCGAAGACCGCATCACGGCAGCACCGCTGGCGATAATGCCGTGATAGCAGGCACTACGGTGTGCCTGCGCTTACGGCCATGGGTTATCCTCTCCTGAAGCCAGCGCCCGTTTGCGAGACGGCGGAAAGGGCCGGGAAAGATAATACCTCAAATGTTGAATAGTTTCCCGGTAAATCATATTGACATTTGCTCCCTTAAAAGGGAGTATTAATCCCCTACGGTGTGCCTGCGTTGCTATGGCAACAAAGCCTGCTGGAAAGGCCGCGAACCGGACCAGCACAAAAAAACCGCTCAATTGAGCGGTTTTTTTGTGGCCTGCTTAAACCGAATTTATGTAGATTCGTTTTAAATCAGCCTGAACGGTAGGCTGGATAAGCGTGAGCGCCACCCGACAGCATGTCGATTAATCGACGAGCGCGTCCAGTTTTGCCCAAAACGCCTCATGATAATCCTCCAGGTCAAGTAAAGCGGCATCGCGTTGTTCATTCATTTTTTGCTGTGCCTTCCATTGCGGAAGATGTAAATCCTCTTCGGTAAAGCCAATGTCTTTAGCGCCCGAAATAATATTATAGAGATATTCCACCAGAGAAGACTCCGCCAGCCAGAATTCATTACGTTCCATGCGGGCAATAGGGTATTCGCCGTTGGCATCCCGTTCTGTGATATAGATAAAAATGGCCTGATCGCCGACATGATCGATACGAATTAATGCCGGAAGACGGGGATCGTTACTCCAGACAGGCATCAGATCTTCAATATCAATACCTGAGCTATCCATGCCAGCGCCGTAATACGCCTCTTCATCAGGAGAGTAAGAATGTATTACTCCCTCTTTATCAATAGATCTTTGTAATGTTTCAATCACAGGCATATTATAATTGCTAAGTAGATCGCGGTCGTAGGCCAGTAACGCCTTCAAGCTATCAGGTAACTCAGTGGTTTCCGTATTTTGCGGATCGCGATACTTACGCACTCGCAGACGACTTATTTCCTCGGCAGGCATAGGAGTAGGCACCTTATTGCGGTTAACCTTTTTAACTAGCTCCATTAAATTAGCGAGTGAAATATCCATTTTCCATCCTTAAAAAATTATATTTACAGGAGTTATTTCCCGGTGAAAACCAAAACAGCGGTGATGATACTCCTTATACCCGACGTAAAGTATTTACCGATAAAAAATAGGATTTTATTAAGAGAAAATAATGCCCGTTTGCAGGACAGTGGAAAAGAGCTGAATAAAAACAATGTCTGTAGATCGTTTTACATCAGCCTGAACGGTAGGCCGGATAAGCGTGAGCGCCATCCGGCATGGCAGATATTAAGCGGGTTCAACCGGTAAATCGGTACGCGCGCCCCATTCGCTCCACGCGCCGTCGTAAAGCGTGACGTCAGGCACATCCAGCGTGGCGAGCGCCAGCACCACGACCGCGGCCGTCACGCCGGAACCGCAACTGGCGATAATCGGTCTGTCGAAACTCACGCCGTGGCTGAAAAAAACCTCATTCAGTTCGTCAGTGGTCTTTAATTCGCCCTCATACACCAGTTCCGTCCACGGGACGTTTAGCGCGCCAGGAATGTGTCCGCGCCTCAGTCCCGGACGCGGTTCATCAACCTGAGCGTTGAAACGTGCCGCCGGACGCGCGTCAACGATTTGCGCGGTTTTTTCATGACTTGCCAGCAATACGTCGGTGAGACGCACCATGGCTTGCGGCGTGAATTTCGCCTCAAACTCGCCTCCTTCATGCGCTTCCTCGCCTTCGCGCAATAGCCATTCGTCGCGCTGCCAGCCCGCCAGTCCGCCCGCCAGAATGGACACTTTCTCGGCACCGAACGTGCGCAGCATCCACCACGCCCGCGGAGCGGAGAACAGATTGCCTTCATCGTATATGACCAGGTGTTTATCCTGGCGAACACCCAGTTCACGCATGGCCACCGCAAACGCTTCCGGGCGCGGCATCATATGCGGCAACGGCGATGCGCGATCGGAAAGCGCTTCAATATCAAAAAACAGCGCACCGGGAATATGTCCGGCGCGATATTCGCCCGCCATATCACGATGTTCCTGTCCTGGCGGCGCCATACGGGCGTCAAGAATCTGTATTTCCGGATCATCAATATGTTCGGCAAGCCAGTCGGCGGCGACAAAAAAGGCGGTGGTCATGGGCATCTCCATTGTTACCTGATTATGATCAAATTGTCGGACGTTTCCCGAAAAGGGACAAGTAGAAGAGGCTGTTTTGGCTGGCGAAACCACATTTCTGCGTAAAATTTTCGCATCATCACAGTAATACGGACTTACACAATAAAATTTCTCGCGCATAATATCTCATCAACCGTTGCTGACAGGCCGTTAAGGCCAGGGATGAAAGATGAAACATTTACGCGTGGTGGCCTGCATGATCATGCTGGCGCTGGCGGGATGCGATAACAACGATAAAACCGCCCCGACGACTAAAAGCGAAGCGCCAGCCGTAGCGCAGCCCTCGCCCGCGCAAGACCCGGCACAGCTACAAAAGCTGGCGCAGCAAAGCCAGGGCAAAGCGCTCACGCTATTAGACGCCTCCGAAGCGCAGCTCGACGGCGCTGCGACGCTGGTGCTGACGTTTTCAATTCCTTTAGATCCTGAACAGGATTTTTCCCGTGTGGTTCACGTGGTTGATAAGAAAAGCGGCAGCGTTGATGGCGCATGGGAGCTGGCGCCAAATTTAAAAGAGCTAAGGTTACGTCATCTGGAACCTGAGCGCGTGCTGGTGGTCACGGTTGATCCCGCCGTTAAAGCGCTGAATAACGCCACCTTCGGCAAGTCTTATGAAAAAACGATTACCACGCGTGATGTCCAGCCCAGCGTCGGCTTTGCCAGCCGGGGATCGCTGCTACCGGGGAAAATCGCGGAAGGACTGCCGGTCATGGCGCTTAACGTCAACCACGTTGATGTGAACTTTTTCCGCGTTAAGCCCGGATCGCTGGCGTCATTTGTCAGCCAGTGGGAGTACCGTAGTTCTCTCTCTAACTGGGAGTCCGACCATCTGCTGAAAATGGCGGATCTGGTTTATACCGGTCGTTTTGATCTTAATCCGGCGCGCAATACGCGTGAGAAACTGCTGCTGCCATTAAGCGATATTAAGCCGCTGCAACAGGCGGGCGTATATGTGGCGGTAATGAATCAGGCTGGACACTACAACTATAGTAATGCCGCTACGTTGTTTACCCTTAGCGATATCGGCGTGTCCGCGCACCGTTACCATAATCGGCTGGATATCTTTACGCAAAGCCTGGAAAACGGCGCGGCGCAGTCGGGAATTGAGATCGTTCTTCTGAATGATAAAGGTCAGACGCTGGCGCAGGCGACGAGCGACGCGCAGGGACATGTGCAACTGGAAGCTGATAAAGCGGCGGCGCTATTACTGGCGCGTAAAGAGGAGCAGACCACGCTGCTCGATCTCACGCTTCCGGCTCTGGATCTGTCGGAATTTAATGTCGCTGGCGCGCCCGGCTACAGCAAGCAGTTCTTTATGTTCAGCCCGCGCGATCTCTACCGACCGGGCGAAACGGTTATCCTCAACGGATTACTGCGCGATAGCGACGGTAAAACGCTGCCCGATCAACCCGTTAAGCTGGAAGTGGTAAAACCAGACGGACAGGTGATGCGTACCGTCGTCAGCCAGCCGGAAAACGGGCTATACCGTTTGAATTATCCGCTGGATATCAACGCGCCGACCGGCTTGTGGCATGTCCGCGCCAACACCGGCGATAATTTGCTGCGGAGTTGGGATTTCCACGTGGAAGACTTTATGCCGGAGCGGATGGCGCTCAACCTGACGGCGCAAAAAACACCGCTGGCGCCTGCGGATGAGGTGAAATTCTCCGTTGTCGGCTATTACTTGTATGGCGCGCCTGCTAACGGCAATACCCTGCAAGGGCAACTTTTCCTGCGTCCGCTGCGCGACGCTGTCGCGGCGTTGCCTGGCTTCCAGTTCGGCAATATTGCCGAAGAGAATCTTTCGCGCAGCCTGGACGAAGTTCAACTGACGTTGGATAAAGGCGGACGTGGTGAAGTGAGTGCTGCCAGCCAGTGGCAAGAAGCGCATTCGCCGCTGCAGGTAATTCTACAGGCCAGCCTGCTGGAGTCTGGCGGTCGTCCGGTCACTCGTCGCGTAGAGCAGGCGATTTGGCCTGCCGATACGTTACCGGGAATTCGTCCACAGTTCGCCGCCAAGGCGGTATACGACTACCGTACGGATACCACCGTTAATCAACCGATTGTCGACGAAGACAGCAACGCCGCATTCGATATTGTTTACGCCAACGCGCAGGGCGAGAAAAAAGCGGTGTCTGGTTTACAGGTGCGGCTCATCCGCGAGCGTCGCGACTATTACTGGAACTGGTCGGAAAGCGAAGGCTGGCAGTCGCAGTTTGATCAAAAAGATCTGGTGGAGGGCGAGCAGACGCTGGATCTTAACGCGGATGAAACCGGAAAAGTCAGCTTCCCGGTGGAATGGGGCGCGTACCGTCTGGAGGTCAAAGCGCCGAATGAGACGGTCAGCAGCGTTCGTTTCTGGGCCGGCTATAGCTGGCAGGATAACAGCGACGGTAGCGACGCGGCGCGTCCGGATCGCGTCACCCTCAAACTGGATAAAGCGAATTATCGTCCAGGCGACACCATGAAATTGCATATCGCCGCGCCGGTCGCCGGTAAAGGTTATGCCATGGTGGAGTCCAGCGACGGTCCGCTGTGGTGGCAGGCGATCGATGTGCCGGCACAAGGTCTGGAGCTCACGATTCCGGTGGATAAAACCTGGAATCGCCACGATCTCTATCTCAGTACGCTGGTGGTGCGTCCCGGCGATAAATCTCGTTCCGCGACGCCAAAACGCGCCGTGGGGTTACTACACCTACCGCTGGGGGATGAAAACCGCCGCCTCGATCTGGCGCTGGAAAGCCCGGCTAAAATGCGCCCGAATCAGCCGCTCACCGTCAGGGTGAAAGCCAGCGTTAAACACGGCGAAATGCCAAAACAGATCAACGTGCTGGTCTCCGCGGTCGATAGCGGCGTATTGAATATCACCGATTACGCGACGCCGGACCCGTGGCAGGCGTTCTTCGGTCAAAAACGCTACGGTGCGGATATCTACGATATTTACGGCCAGGTCATTGAAGGGCAGGGGCGGCTGGCGGCGTTGCGTTTTGGCGGCGATGGCGACGACCTTAAGCGCGGCGGAAAACCGCCGGTAAACCATGTCAATATCATCGCGCAGCAGGCGCAGCCGATCACGCTCAATGAGCAGGGCGAAGGGGTCGTAACGCTGCCGATTGGCGACTTTAACGGCGAACTGCGGGTTATGGCGCAGGCATGGACAGCGGACGATTTTGGTCGCGGCGAAAGCAAAGTCGTTGTCGCCGCGCCAGTGATTGCCGAGCTGAATATGCCGCGTTTTCTGGCGGGAGGGGATGTTTCGCGACTGGTGCTGGACGTCACCAATCTGACCGACCGCCCGCAGACGCTGAATATTGCGCTCGCCGCCAGTGGGTTACTGGAACTGCTTAGTCAACAGCCGCAACCGGTCAACCTGGCGCCGGGCGTGCGCACCACCTTATTCGTTCCGGTACGTGCGCTGGAAGGTTTTGGCGAAGGCGAAATCCAGGCGACCATTAGCGGTCTGAATCTGCCGGGAGAAACCCTCGGCGCGCAGCATAAGCAGTGGCAAATCGGCGTGCGTCCGGCCTGGCCTGCCCAAACGGTAAATAGCGGCATTGCGCTGGCGCCGGGAGAGAGCTGGCATTTACCAGAGCAGCATCTGGCAAACGTCTCGCCAGCCACGTTACAGGGACAACTGCTGTTAAGCGGAAAACCGCCGCTCAATCTGGCGCGCTACATTCGCGAGCTGAAAGCATATCCGTACGGGTGCCTGGAACAAACCGCCAGCGGGTTATTCCCGGCGCTGTATACTAATGCCGCTCAATTGCAGTCGCTCGGTATTACCGGCGATAGCGATGAAAAACGGCGCGCCGCGGTGGATATCGGCATCTCCCGCATACTACAGATGCAGCGTGATAACGGCGGTTTTGCGCTATGGGATGAAAATGGGGCGGAAGAGCCCTGGCTAACGGCCTACGCGATGGATTTCCTCATTCGCGCGGGCGAGCAGGGATATAGCGTCCCGCCGGAGGCCATTAACCGGGGCAATGAGCGACTGCTGCGCTATCTGCAGGATCCCGGCACGATGCTGATGCTGATTCGTTATAGCGATAATACCCAGGCCAGTACTTTTGCCGCTCAGGCTTACGCCGCGCTGGTACTGGCGCGTCAGCAGAAAGCGCCGCTCGGCGCGCTGCGCGAAATCTGGGAGCGCCGTAGTCAGGCGGCTTCAGGACTGCCGCTGATGCAATTGGGCATCGCGTTAAACACGATGGGTGATGCCAGACGCGGCGAAGAGGCCATTACGCTGGCTCTGAATACGCCGCGTCAGGACGAACGGCAATGGATAGCGGATTACGGCAGTTCTCTGCGCGATAACGCTCTGATGTTGTCGTTACTGGAAGAGAACAACCTCAGACCGGACGCGCAAAACGCGCTATTAAGCTCGCTTTCTGAGCAGGCCTTCGGTCAGCGCTGGCTCTCTACCCAGGAGAACAATGCCTTGTTCCTCGCCGCGCATTCGCGACAGGCCAGTGCGGGCGCCTGGCAGGCGCAGACCTCGTTAGAGGCGCAGCCGCTGTCGGGCGACAAGGCGCTGACCCGTAATCTGGATGCTGACCAGCTGGCCGCCCTTGAGGTGACGAACACCGGTAGCCAGCCGCTATGGCTGCGTCTGGATAGCAGCGGCTATCCCTCATCTGCGCCTGAGCCTGCCAGCAACGTTTTGCAGATTGAACGACAAATACTGGGGACCGATGGTCAGCGCAAATCGCTGTCCTCGTTGCGTAGCGGCGAACTGGTGCTGGTCTGGTTAACGGTAGTGGCCGATCGCAATGTGCCGGATGCTCTGGTGGTGGACCTGCTCCCGGCCGGGCTGGAGCTGGAAAACCAGAATCTGGCTGACAGCAGCGCCAGCCTGCCGGAGAGCGGTAGCGAAGTGCAAAATCTGCTTAATCAGATGCAGCAGGCGGATATTCAGTATATGGAATTCCGCGACGATCGGTTTGTGGCTGCCGTCGTTGTCAATGAGGGCCAGCCCGTGACGCTGGTCTACCTGGCGCGCGCGGTAACGCCGGGAACGTACCAGCTTGCGCAACCGCAGGTGGAATCGATGTACGCGCCTCAGTGGCGGGCAACCGGCGCGAGCGAGGGGCTGCTGATTGTGACGCCTTAAATGAACGGTTGGCGTGGTAAACGTGGCCGCTGGCTGTGGCTGGCGGGCGCGCCGCTTTTTATTTTCCTGGCGTTATGGGCAGCGGATAAACTCTGGCCGCTGCCGCTCAATGAGGTCCATCCTGCGCGGGTCGTGGTAGCCCATGACGGTACGCCGCTGTGGCGCTTTGCCGACGCCGGGGGGATCTGGCGTTATCCGGTGACGATTGAAGAGGTCTCTCCCCGTTACCTGGAGGCCTTAATCAATTACGAAGATCGCTGGTTCTGGCGGCACCCTGGCGTTAACCCTTTCTCCGTCGCGCGCGCGGCATGGCAGGATCTTACCGCCGGGCGCGTTATTTCCGGCGGCAGTACGCTGACTATGCAGGTGGCGAGACTGCTGGACCCGCATTCGCGCACGTTCGGCGGTAAAATCCGCCAGCTTTGGCGCGCCCTCCAGCTTGAATGGCATTTGTCCAAGCGCGATATCCTGACGCTGTACCTGAACCGCGCGCCGTTCGGCGGCACGCTACAGGGTATTGGCGCTGCAAGCTGGGCCTACTTCGGCAAGCCGCCCGCGCGCCTGAGCTACGCTGACGCGGCGCTGCTGGCCGTATTGCCGCAGGCGCCGAGCCGGTTACGCCCCGACCGCTGGCCTGCGAGAGCCGAAGCGGCACGAAATAAAGTGCTGGATCGGATGGCGGCTCAGGGCGTCTGGCCTGCCGAAACGGTACGCGAGTCGCGTGAAGAACCGGTCTGGCTGGCGCCGCGTCAAATGCCGCAACTGGCGCCGCTTTTTGCCCGAATGATGTTGAGTAAAAGCCAGAACGACAAAATTGTGACCACGCTGGACGCCGGGTTGCAGCGGCAACTGGAAGATCTGGCGCGGGCATGGAAAGGGCGGCTGCCTGCACGCAGTTCGTTGGCGATGATCGTTGTCGATCATACCGATATGAGCGTGCGCGGCTGGGTCGGATCGGTAGACCTTAATGACGACAGCCGTTTTGGTCATGTCGACATGGTAACGGCGATCCGATCGCCGGGATCGGTACTCAAACCCTTTGTGTATGGTCTGGCGCTGGATGACGGCTTGATCCATCCCGCATCATTATTACAGGACGTTCCGCGCCGCACCGGAGATTACCGCCCGGGAAACTTCGACAGCGGATTTCACGGCCCGGTCAGCATGAGCGACGCGCTGGTACGCTCACTGAATCTGCCTGCCGTTCAGGTGCTTGAAGCCTATGGGCCGAAACGATTTGCGGCAAAACTGCGTAACGTCGGCCTGCCGCTATATTTGCCTGCTGGCGCGGCGCCCAATCTTTCGCTGATTCTGGGCGGCGCGGGCGCGCGGCTTGACGAGATGGCGGCGGCATACAGCGCGTTCGCTCGTCATGGGAAAGCGGCGAAATTACGGTTACAGCCGGACGATCCGCTGTCGGAAAGACCATTAATGTCGCCGGGAGCGGCGTGGATCATTCGACGAATTATGGCGGATGAAGCGCAACCCTTACCGGATAATGCGCTGCCGCGCATTGTGCCGTTGGCGTGGAAAACCGGCACCAGCTACGGCTATCGCGATGCGTGGGCTATTGGCGTTAACGCGCGCTATATCATCGGCATCTGGACAGGCAGACCCGACGGCACGCCTGTGGTGGGGCAATTTGGTTTTGCCAGCGCGGTGCCATTGCTTAACCAGGTCAATAATCTGTTACTGGCGCATACGGGACGCCTGCCGGAAGATCCGCGTCCGCAGGCGGTAAGCCGCGGCGTCATTTGCTGGCCGGGCGGACAGACTCTGCCTGCCGGAGACAGCAACTGTCGCCGCCGCCTGGCGACATGGCTTCTCGATGACAGCCAGCCGCCCACGCTGCTGTTACCTGAGCAGGAAGACATCAACGGTATTCGTTTCCCGGTCTGGCTGGATGATACGGGGCGGCGTGTCGCTGCCGACTGTCCGCAGGCGCGTGCGCATACGTTTATCGTCTGGCCGCGGCCGCTGGAGCCGTGGCTGCCGCCTGCGGAAAGACGTAGCGCCCGCTTGCCCGCGGCGTCCGACCACTGCCCGCCGCTACAGGGCAATGATGCCGCGCCGTTAATGCTGTCAGGAGTGAGGGATGGCGCGGTGATCAGGCAACTGCCAGGCCAGGAAAACGTCACGCTGCCCGTCTCGACTACCGGCGGCAAAGGGCGTCGCTGGTGGTTTTTAAATGGCGAACCTGTTAATGGCGAAAATAATCGCCTTTCTTTATTACTCAATATCGCTGGACGTTATCAACTTGTCGTAATGGATGAGTCCGGTCAGGTTGCAGCGGTTAATTTTGAATTAATACGTTAACAACTCTTCAGAATAAATTATGAATTTCATTTAATTTAAAGTTAATGAGAATTATTAATTTTTCCGAAATTACCCTTAATGAGGGAGCTTGATAAATATCAAGAGATCTAACACTTAAAAACGTGAGAATGGGTTTTTATTTGACGAGACGGATCATGAAAAATATAAAAAGCCAGGGAAATGGCGAACAGCCTGCTATTTCTCGCCGCCACTTTATCCAGGCCAGCTCCGCGCTTATTGCGTTACCGTTTGTCTCCTCGCCAGCTACCGCTCAGGCGCGCGCTGTGACAGCAACTGAAAACAGTCCTGCGGAAAAAGTCGTTCAGACATGCAGCACTTTTGACTGCGGGGGCAAATGCGATATTCGGGCGCATGTTAGTGACGGTATCGTGACGCGAATTTCAACGCGACCGGATAATGCGCTGGATGCGCAAATGCCGGTGATGCGTGCCTGTGTTCGTGGACGCGCATACCGTAAATTTGTTTATCATCCTGACAGACTTAAATATCCCATGAAGCGCGTAGGAAAACGCGGTGAAGGAAAGTTCGAGCGAATTTCCTGGGATGAAGCGACAACCTTAATCGCCGATAATTTAAAATCGATTACTGAAAAATATGGCCCGGCTTCGCGCTATGTTCATGTTGGCACCGCCGTTTCCGGCGGCACCTTTTCCGGCGATAAAATGGCGCGTCGCCTGCTGAATCTGACCGGCGGCTATCTCGAAAGCTACCATTCTGTGAGTATGGGCAACACGGCGGCCGCGACGCCTTATACTTACGGCATTGCCGCCAGCGGCAGTTCGCTGGATACGCTTTTGGAGACCAAACTGGTGATTCTGTGGGGCCATAACCCGACGGAGACCATTTTTGGTCATACCAACTATTTCCTGCAGAAGATGAAGCAGAACGGTACGCGGTTTATCGTGGTCGATCCGCGCTATTCCGACACCGTTTCGTCGCTGGCGGATCAGTGGATCCCGCTGCTGCCCACCACCGACAATGCGCTGATGGACGCGATGATGTACGTCATCATCAGCGAGAATCTGCACGATCGCGCATTTATTGCGCGCTACGCTATCGGTTTTGATGAAGACTCAATGCCGGAAGGCGTACCGGCTAACGAATCGCTGGTGGCGTATCTGACCGGCGCCAAAGACGGTGTCGTTAAGTCCCCCGAGTGGGCGGAAAAGATCACCCATGTGCCGGCGCAAACCATTCGCCAGTTAGCGCGTGATTACGCGAATACCAAACCCGCCGCGTTGATTCAGGGGTGGGGACCACAGCGCCACAACTGCGGCGAGCGCACCGCGCGCGGCTCGACCCTACTGGCGACCATTACCGGTAATGTCGGCATCAAAGGCGGTTGGGCTGCGGGTTACGGCGGCTGCGCTAACCGTAAATTCGCCGCGGGTCCGGAGATGCCGGATAACCCGGTAAAAGCCAAAATTTCGGTGATGAACTGGGTGCAGGCCGCAGACGACGCCAGCAAAGTGACGCCGGATATTGGGCTGAAAGATGCCGATAAGCTGGACAGTAACATCCGTATTCTGTTCTCGCTGGCCGGAAACTATCTGGCGAATCAGAACCCCGATCTGCACCAGGCGGTACGCGTACTGGAGGATGAATCAAAGATCCAGTTTATTGTCGCCAGCGATCTGTTTATGACGCCGAGCGCGAAATACGCTGATCTACTGCTGCCGGAAACCAGCTTTATGGAACGCTGGAACATCGGTGAAACCTGGGGCACGGCAAGCTACCTGATACTCTCTGAAAAACTGATTGAGCCTGAATTTGAGCGTCGCTCCGACTACGACTGGCTACGTGAGGTGGCGGCGAAATTAGGCATTGAGAATGAATTTAGCCAGGGGCGCGATGAGAAAGCGTGGATTGAACACATCTGGGAACAGACGCGCCTGGCGATGCCGGACGAAAATCTGCCGGATTTCGCCACGCTGCAAAAGACCCGTCAGCATCTGTTCAAAAGCGCGCCATTTATCGCCTTTGAAGACAATATTCGCGATCCGGAAAATCATCCGTTCCCGACGCCGTCAGGGAAAATAGAGATCTTCTCGAAGCGCCTGTACGACATGCAGCATCCGGAAATCCCGGCGTTGTCGCACTACGTTCCCGCGCATGAAGGCCCGGAGGATGCGCTGGCGAAAGATTTTCCGCTCCAGTTAATTACGTGGAAAGGAAAAAACCGCGCCAACTCAACCCAATACGCTAACCCGTGGCTGATTGAAGTGCAGCATCAAACATTGTGGATCAACCCGCAGGATGCGCAAAAGCGCGGCATTACGCATGGCGACATGGTGCGCATTCATAACTCACGCGGGATTTGCGAAATCCCGGCGGAAGTGACGCCGCGCATTATTCCCGGCGTTGTCGCGATGCAGGCCGGCGCCTGGTGGCAGCCGGATGAGAACGGTATTGATAAAGGCGGCTGTGCGAACGTCCTCAGCTCGGCCCGTATTACCGCGCTGGCGAAGGGAAATTCACATCAAACCATGCTGGTGGAGGTGGCTAAAGCATGAGTCAGTTTACACATTACCCGCCGGTGAGCGATAAACAACTGGGATTTTTCATCGACTCCTCACGCTGCTCCGGTTGTAAAGCCTGCCAGGTGGCCTGCAAAGACAAAAACAATCTGGAAGTAGGCCGTCGTTTCCGCCGCGTCTATGAAGTCAAGGGCGGAAGTTTCATCCCGACCGGGCAGGGCGGGGTCAGCAATAACGTATTTGCTTATACGCTTTCCATTTCCTGCAACCACTGTGCGGACCCTGTCTGCACCAAAAATTGCCCGACTACCGCTATGCATAAACGCCCGGGCGACGGCATCGTGCGCGTTGATACCGACAAATGCGTCGGCTGTGGCTATTGCGCCTGGTCCTGCCCTTACGGCGCGCCGCAGCTTAACGAGCAGACCGGCCAAATGTCCAAATGCGACATGTGCGTTGATTTACTGGCGAAAGGTGAACCGCCCGTCTGTGTTGCGACCTGTCCGCTGGAGGCCATCAAGTTTGGCCCGATTGATGAACTGCGCGCGAAGTACGGTAGCGTATGCGACGTTAACGGGCTGCCAGATTCATCCATAACCAAGCCTAATCTGGTTGTAAAAGCGCATCAGGGCGCAGAAAAAGAGGGTAAACGCCATGCATGAGTTACCGCTGCTGATTTTTACGCTCTGTTTGCAAGGGTCTGTGGGTGTGACTCTGTGGCTGGCGTTGGGCCGCCAGTACGCCGTAGAGGGACGCGTGCCTGCACGCGGCGCGCTTCCCGCGATGGCGGGGGCGTTTGTACTGGCCTGCGTAGGGCTGCTTGCTTCAGCGCTGCACATGGGCTATCCCCTGAATGCGCTAAATGCGTTACGTCATGTCGCCAGTTCGTGGCTGAGTCGCGAAATCGTCTTTGCCAGCCTTTATCTGGCGGCGCTGGGGCTGGGGGTTGTGCTGCTGTTTTTCCGAAAGCCAGGCTGGCAGCCGCTGCTGGCGCTGGCGGCAGCGTTTGGGCTGGTGGATGTATTCTGCATGGCGCAGGTTTATATCCATGCCTCGGTGGCGACCTGGCAGCATAGCAACACGCTGGCGCTGTTCTTTGGCACGTCAGGCATTATCGGTTCGGTAGTCATTGCGCTGGCTTATCTGCGCAACGCTGGCGCCGCAATGCGCTGCGCTGTGGTGGTGGTCGCACTGATGGTGCTGATTCGTCTGATCATGCAGCCGCTATGGCTGGCGGATGTTAATGCGGTGGATACGACGGTCGTCACTTTCCCGCATCATCCGCTACAGGCGCTGGCGCAGTTGCGTGACGTCTATCTTCTCGGCTGGTGTGTCTCAGCGGCGGGAATGCTCTGCTTTGCCGCAGGCGGTCTGCGAAACGCCAGAGGAACTCTGGTGGCGGGCAGCGTATTGCTGCTTATCGGCGAGATTGTGCTGCGCTACGTCTTCTTTAGTATTGGCTGATGGTTAACCTGACGATCGATCCGGCGGTAGACGTGACGCAGGCCTGCGTCCGTCGTCGCTTTCGTTTTTCTTCCTGCCGCGCTTGCGCCGATGTTTGTCCGGCGCAGGCGTTTTCGCTGGCGCAGGGGCAGGTCAGCATAGATACGACGCGCTGCATAGCCTGTGGCGACTGTCTGTTTGTCTGTCCTGTTGACGCCATTACCGGTATCAAACCGGTTAAACGCTTTGTGCAGGGGGATACGTTGGTGGGGCCGTTTTCGCTACAGGCGCCAACGGTCGATGAACTGCTTCTCTGGCATAGCCAGTACGGTATTCGCTTTATTGATATTGCGGTGGAGCGATCGGCGCAGTGGCTGATGGCGCTGGCGGGGCTAAATTTAGCGCTGCGCCGCTACGGCGAGCCGGGCTGGTCTTTCAAACACGTTGTCGGCGCGGAGATTAACGCCTCGCGGCGCACTCTGTTTCATGTTCCGCGCGACGCCATTACCCCGTGCGCCGTCGAGCCGGGGAAACGGCGTCTCAGACAGGCGTTTTCCGCGTTCAGCGAATGCGTACCCGAAATCAGTCCGCAAGAGTGCAGGATGTGCGGTGCCTGCTGGCGAAGCTGCCCGGAGAACGTTATCCAGTTTGACGACAATACCCTGACGATAGTGGCGGTGCGTTGTACGGGATGCGGCGGCTGTGCGGCGGTATGTCCGCATCAGGCGCTGCGGCTGCGGTTTGACGTGGAACCCGCCTCAACGCGGCATAGTGCGGTGCATACGCTCACCTGCGACATCTGCAAACGTACTTTCCATGCTCTCACGCCTGAACACACGCACTGCGTGCTGTGTCAGTCCCCTGGGTTTGCTGTGCGCCTTTAACTTTTGTTGCTAATGCTCATTTTATTTTAAAAAAATGTTACCTGCATCCATAGGCAATTGATGGGATGCTCTTTATAATCCGCGCCTGACATAACAACAGAACATATTTCAGAGGTAAACATGGCTATTGAACGGACTTTTTCCATCATTAAACCCAACGCGGTGGCAAAAAACGTTATTGGCAGCATCTTTGCGCGCTTTGAAGCTGCAGGGTTCAAAATTGTTGGCACTAAAATGCTGCACCTGACCGTTGAGCAGGCGCGCGGCTTCTATGCTGAGCACGACGGCAAGCCGTTCTTTGACGGTCTGGTGGAGTTCATGACCTCTGGCCCTATCGTGGTATCCGTGCTGGAAAGTGAAAATGCGGTACAGCGTCATCGCGATCTGCTTGGCGCCACCAATCCGGCGAACGCGTTGGCGGGTACGCTGCGCGCCGACTACGCTGATAGCTTAACTGAAAACGGCACCCACGGTTCGGATTCGCTGGAATCCGCGCAGCGCGAAATCGCCTTTTTCTTCGGTGAAGGCGAAGTGTGCCCGCGCACCCGTTAATCTCCTTCGTCTTTCACGCTGTAAATGCGTTGGCGATAAATTATCGGTTCAAATATTATTTTTGCTAATGCCGCGTGCAGACGTGGCATCCTTACGCCAGAATTTGTACAATGCAGCGCCCCCGGACGAGCAGTAAGCTTACCGGGGCGTTTCTTTTTTCAACCCTCCAGGGGCCATAACGTGTAATAACGAGGCCGGAATAGCATATGTCTGAACAAATTGTCACACCTGAAAGCAGTACCCCGGTAGTTCTTAACAACGAAACAAAAATCAACCTGCTGGATCTCAACCGTCAGCAGATGCGCGAGTTTTTTAAAAACTTAGGTGAAAAGCCTTTCCGCGCCGATCAGGTGATGAAATGGATGTATCACTATTGCTGCGATAATTTTGATGAGATGACCGACATCAACAAAGTGTTGCGCGGCAAATTAAAAGAGGTCGCGGAAATCCGCGCGCCGGAGGTCGTTGAAGAGCAGCGTTCCTCAGACGGCACCATCAAGTGGGCGATTGCTGTCGGTGATCAGCGCGTTGAAACGGTCTACATCCCGGAGGACGACCGCGCTACGCTGTGTGTCTCTTCACAGGTAGGGTGCGCGCTGGAGTGCAAGTTTTGTTCAACTGCGCAGCAGGGCTTTAACCGCAACCTGCGCGTATCGGAAATTATCGGTCAGGTCTGGCGTGCGGCGAAAATCGTCGGCGCGGCCAAAGTCACCGGCCAGCGTCCGATCACCAACGTGGTCATGATGGGGATGGGCGAGCCATTGCTTAACCTGACCAATGTCGTACCGGCGATGGAAATTATGCTCGATGACTTTGGTTTCGGCCTGTCCAAACGTCGTGTCACGCTCTCAACGTCCGGCGTGGTGCCTGCGCTGGATAAACTGGGCGATATGATAGATGTCGCGCTGGCTATCTCCTTACATGCGCCGAATGACACTATTCGCGACGAAATCGTCCCGATCAACAAAAAATACAATATCGAAACGTTCCTGGGCGCGGTTCGCCGCTATCTGGAGAAATCTAACGCCAATCAGGGGCGCGTGACGATTGAATACGTGATGCTTGACCACGTCAACGACGGCACTGAACACGCGCATCAACTGGCGGAGCTATTAAAAGAGACGCCTTGCAAGATTAATCTGATTCCGTGGAACCCGTTCCCTGGCGCGCCGTATGGCCGCAGCTCTAACAGCCGTATCGATCGCTTTTCTAAGGTTTTGATGAGTTATGGTTTCACGACCATCGTACGCAAGACGCGTGGCGATGACATTGATGCGGCATGCGGACAGTTGGCAGGCGATGTGATTGACCGTACTAAACGTACTCTGCGTAAGCGTATGCAGGGAGAGGTGATTGACATCAAGGCTATTTGATAGCAGTTGCGCCACGGGGCATTCATTATACCGTGGCGCAATGTCAGTTGAATAATGTCTGGCGTTGTACTTGTCTGGTCAATAATAACGGTGCGTTTTTGTCGACTTTAAGGCAGTATGTAATGGTGCAACAAGAGTTTAGCCTTGTGTCTTAGCGGTTTTGTCATCTGCGGCCTGACAGGCTTATACTGTCTGACTAAGGTTAACTAACCTGATGTTTCGCGGTGTGGGCGGGCATTACGGCTCGTCGGCGCCTGAATCCTAATTTACACGTACCTGTAGCTGTAGCGAATGAATACTGAAGCCACGCACGACCAAAATGAAGCACAAACCACCGGCGTTCGTCTGCGCAATGCCCGTGAACAACTCGGACTCAGCCAGCAGGCTGTCGCTGAGCGACTTTGCCTGAAGGTTTCTACGGTACGCGATATTGAAGAAGATAAGGCGCCGTCCGATCTTGCTTCAACCTTCCTGCGCGGATATATCCGCTCATATGCGCGTCTGGTGCATGTTCCAGAAGAGGAACTGCTGCCGGGGCTGGAAAAGCAGGCCCCGCTGCGCGCCGCCAAAGTCGCCCCGATGCAGAGTTTCTCATTAGGAAAGCGTCGTAAAAAACGCGACGGCTGGTTAATGTCTTTTACCTGGCTGGTACTGTTTGTGGTCGTAGGGCTGACCGGCGCCTGGTGGTGGCAGAACCATAAGGCGCAGCAGGAAGAGATCACGACAATGGCCGATCAAAGCACGGCTGAACTGAACGCAGATAAAGACAGCGGCCAAAGCGTACCGCTGGACACCGGTGCCGCGACAAGCCAGGATACGACGCCAGCGCAAACGGCTCCGGCTCCTGCGACGCCGGTTGATTCGACGGCGGCGACGCAAACGCCAGCGCCAACGGCGGCGGCGACGCAAAATACGGTAGTCGCGCCTTCGCAGGCGAATGTCGATACGGCTGCGACATCTGCCGCGCCAGCGGCAACGGAGACGCCGTCCGCGCTGCCGACCAGTCAGGCTGGCATAGCGGCGCCTGCTGCCGATCCGAACGCGCTGGTGATGAATTTTACCGCTGACTGCTGGCTCGAAGTCACTGACGCCACGGGTAAGAAGCTGTTTAGCGGTATGCAGCGTAAAGATGGTAATTTAAACCTAACCGGTCAGGCGCCTTATAAACTTAAAATTGGCGCGCCGGCCGCGGTGCAGATCCAGTATCAAGGAAAACCTGTCGATCTGAGCCGCTTTATCAGAACTAATCAGGTTGCGCGTCTGACCCTTAATGCCGAACCGACACCGGCGCAGTAACAGACGGGTAACGCGGGAGATTTTTCATGCATAACCAGGCTCCGATTCAACGTAGAAAATCGACACGTATTTACGTTGGGAATGTGCCGATTGGCGATGGCGCCCCCATCGCCGTCCAGTCGATGACTAACACGCGTACCACTGACGTGGAAGCGACGGTTAATCAGATCAAAGCGCTGGAACGCGTTGGCGCAGATATTGTTCGTGTTTCTGTACCGACCATGGACGCCGCCGAAGCGTTCAAGCTTATCAAACAGCAGGTTAACGTCCCGCTGGTTGCCGATATTCACTTCGACTACCGCATTGCGCTGAAAGTAGCGGAATACGGCGTTGACTGCTTGCGTATCAACCCCGGCAATATCGGTAACGAAGAACGTATTCGTATGGTGGTGGACTGCGCGCGCGACAAAAACATCCCTATTCGTATCGGCGTAAATGCCGGATCGCTGGAAAAAGATCTGCAGGAAAAATACGGTGAGCCGACGCCGCAGGCGCTGCTGGAATCAGCCATGCGCCATGTCGATCATCTCGATCGTCTCAACTTTGATCAGTTCAAAGTGAGCGTAAAAGCGTCCGATGTATTCCTTGCCGTTGAGTCTTATCGTTTGTTGGCTAAACAGATCGATCAGCCGCTGCATCTGGGGATCACCGAAGCGGGCGGCGCGCGTAGCGGGGCGGTCAAGTCGGCGATCGGTTTAGGTCTGCTGTTATCGGAAGGTATCGGCGACACGCTGCGCGTATCGTTGGCGGCCGACCCGGTGGAAGAGATCAAAGTCGGTTTCGATATTCTGAAGTCGCTGCGCATTCGCGCGCGCGGCATCAATTTCATCGCCTGCCCGACCTGTTCTCGCCAGGAGTTCGATGTTATCGGCACGGTGAACGCGCTGGAGCAGCGTCTGGAAGATATCATCACCCCGATGGACGTCTCGATCATCGGTTGCGTAGTGAACGGGCCGGGCGAAGCGCTGGTATCGACGCTGGGCGTGACGGGCGGCAATAAGAAAAGCGGCCTGTATGAAGACGGCGTGCGTAAGGACAGACTCGATAACGACGATATGATCGCGCAGCTTGAATCCCGTATTCGCGCGAAAGCAAGTCAACTTGATGAAGCGCGTCGGATTGACGTGCTGCAGGTTGAAAAATAAGAACGTGATGGGAAGCGGCGCGCTTCCCGTGTATGATTGAACCCGCATGGCTCCCGGTTCGTTCGGGGAAGCGCTGAGGGTTCATTTTTATATTCAGAAAGAGAATAAACGTGGCAAAAAACATTCAAGCCATTCGCGGCATGAACGATTATCTGCCTGGCGAAACCGCCATCTGGCAGCGCATTGAAGGCACACTCAAAAACGTGCTCGGCAGCTACGGTTACAGTGAAATCCGCTTGCCGATTGTAGAGCAGACCCCGTTATTCAAACGCGCGATCGGTGAAGTTACTGACGTGGTTGAAAAAGAGATGTACACCTTTGAGGATCGCAACGGCGATAGCCTGACATTGCGCCCTGAAGGTACGGCGGGCTGTGTACGCGCCGGCATCGAACATGGTCTCCTGTACAATCAGGAACAGCGTTTGTGGTATATCGGCCCGATGTTCCGTCATGAGCGTCCGCAAAAAGGCCGCTACCGTCAGTTCCATCAGCTAGGCGCCGAAGTCTTCGGCTTACAAGGCCCGGATATTGACGCGGAGCTGATTATGCTGACCGCACGCTGGTGGCGCGCGCTGGGCATCGCTGACCACGTTAGCCTGGAGCTGAACTCTATTGGTTCATTAGAGGCGCGTGCGAACTATCGCGATGCGCTGGTCGCGTTCCTCGAACAGCATCAAGAGACGCTGGACGAAGACTGCAAACGCCGTATGTATACCAATCCGCTGCGCGTGCTGGATTCAAAAAATCCGGACGTGCAGGCGCTGCTCAACGACGCGCCCGCTCTCGGCGACTATCTCGATGACGATTCACGCGAGCACTTTTCCGGCCTGTGTAAATTGCTGGACGCGGCGGGGATTGCCTACACCGTCAACCAGCGTCTGGTACGCGGTCTGGATTACTACAACCGCACCGTATTTGAATGGGTAACAAACAGTCTGGGGTCACAAGGCACCGTCTGTGCGGGTGGTCGTTATGATGGTCTGGTGGAACAACTGGGCGGTCGCGCTACCCCGGCAGTGGGCTTTGCGATGGGCCTGGAACGACTTGTTTTGTTAGTTCAGGCAGTTAATCCGGAATTTATTGCCTCTCCTGTTGTCGATATATACCTGGTAGCTGCCGGCGCACAAACGCAGTCTGCGGCAATGACGCTGGCGGAGCGGCTGCGCGATGAAATGCCAGGCGTGAAGCTAATGACAAACCACGGCGGCGGCAACTTTAAGAAACAGTTTGCCCGCGCCGATAAGTGGGGCGCCCGTATTGCACTGGTTCTTGGCGAATCTGAAGTCGCCGATGGGACTGTTGTAGTGAAGGATTTGCGCTCCGGTGAGCAAACGGCAGTGGCGCAGGACAGCGTCGCCGCGCATTTGCGCACTTTATTGGGCTAAGGAGAAGGACAGCGTGGAAATTTACGAGAACGAACACGACCAGGTGGATGCGATTAAACGCTTCTTTGCCGAAAACGGCAAAGCGCTGGCTGTCGGAGTGATTTTAGGGGTTGGCGCGCTGGTTGGCTGGCGTTACTGGAGCAGCCATCAGACGGAGTCCGCGCGTGCTGCTTCTCTGGCGTATCAAAATGCGGTGACGGCGGTAAGCGCCGATAAGCCGGATAGCATTCCCGCCGCTGAAAAATTCGCGGCTGAGAATAAAAATACCTATGGTGCGCTGGCGTCTATGGAACTGGCGCAGCAGTTTGTGGATAAGAATGAACTTAAAAAAGCCGAAGCCCAGTTGCAGCAGGGGTTGGCGGCCACCAGCGATGAAAATCTCAAAGCGGTGATTAATCTGCGTCTCGCTCGCGTTCAGTTGCAGCTTAAGCAAGCTGACGCCGCGCTGAAAACTCTGGATGCCGTTAAAGGCGAAGGATGGACGGCCATTGTCGCTGATTTGCGCGGCGAAGCGTTGCTGAGTAAGGGTGATAAAAAAGGCGCGCGCAGCGCATGGGAAGCGGGCGTCAATAGCGATGCTTCTCCGGCGTTGAGCGAAATGATGCAGATGAAAATCAATAACTTGTCCATCTGAGAGGGACCCGATGCAATTGCGTAAATTACTTCTGCCAGGGTTGCTTTCCGTTACCCTGCTCAGCGGCTGTTCACTGTTTAGCGGCGAAGAAGATGTCGTCAAGATGTCTCCATTACCGCAGGTTGAAAACCAGTTTACCCCGACCACTGTCTGGAGCACCTCTGTCGGTAACGGAATTGGCGAATTTTATTCTAACCTTCATCCGGTAATGGCAGATAACGTGGTCTATGCAGCCGATCGCGCGGGCGTGGTAAAAGCGCTCAATGCGGATGATGGCAAAGAGATCTGGTCTGTGAATCTGGGCGAAAAAGACGGCTGGTTCTCTCGTTCGTCCGCGCTGTTGTCCGGCGGCGTCACTGTCGCGGGCGGTCACGTCTATATCGGCAGTGAAAAGGCCGAGGTTTATGCGCTGAATACCAGCGACGGCACCACAGCATGGCAGACGAAGGTCGCAGGCGAAGCGTTGTCTCGCCCGGTTGTCAGTGATGGAATCGTCCTTATCCATACCAGCAACGGTCAGTTGCAGGCGCTAAATCAGGCGGATGGCGCCATTAAATGGACGGTGAACCTGGATATGCCTTCGCTGTCGCTGCGCGGCGAATCTGCGCCGGCAACCGCGTTCGGCGCGGCTATCGTTGGTGGTGATAATGGCCGCGTCAGCGCCGTGTTGATGCAACAAGGCCAGATGATTTGGCAACAGCGTATCTCCCAGGCCACTGGCCCAACGGAAATTGACCGTCTGAGCGACGTTGATACCACGCCGGTTGTGGTAAACGGCGTCGTTTACGCGTTGGCGTATAATGGTAACTTAACGGCACTGGATCTGCGCAGTGGTCAGATTATGTGGAAACGCGAGCTGGGTTCGGTCAATGACTTTATCGTCGACGGCGACCGTATCTACCTGGTCGATCAGAACGATCGCGTGCTGGCGCTGACCACTGACGGCGGCGTAACGCTGTGGACGCAAAGCGATCTGCTGCACCGTTTGCTGACCTCCCCGGTGCTGTATAATGGTGATTTAGTCGTCGGCGATAGCGAAGGTTATCTGCACTGGATAAATGTTGATGACGGGCGTTTTGTGGCCCAACAAAAAGTAGACAGTTCCGGTTTCCTGACCGAACCGACGGTGGCGGATGGTAAACTGCTCATCCAGGCCAAAGACGGTACGGTCTACGCGATTACGCGTTAATCGTCACGGTTGTGCGTTTTAAAAAACGGCTCCTGGTGTAGGGGCCGTTTTCCTGTTTTTAACAATGGCGCAAAATGCGCGCGTTGTCTGATGATTTTTTTAATGAGGCTTTAAACATGGTACCTGTGGTCGCGCTTGTCGGGCGCCCTAACGTCGGAAAATCCACGCTATTTAACCGTCTGACCCGCACCCGAGATGCGCTGGTTGCGGATTTCCCGGGTCTGACTCGTGACCGTAAGTACGGTCGTGCGGAAGTTGAAGGCCGCGAGTTTATCTGTATCGACACCGGCGGTATTGACGGCACCGAAGACGGCGTCGAAACGCGGATGGCGGAACAGTCGCTGCTGGCGATTGAAGAAGCGGATGTAGTGTTATTCATGGTAGATGCGCGCGCTGGCCTGATGCCGGCGGATGAAGCGATTGCCAAACATCTGCGTTCCCGTGAAAAACCGACCTTCCTGGTGGCGAATAAAACGGATGGTCTCGATCCCGATCAGGCGGTTGTCGATTTTTACTCGCTGGGATTAGGCGAAATTTACCCTATCGCCGCCTCACATGGTCGCGGCGTATTGAGCCTGCTGGAACATGTGCTTCTGCCGTGGATGGATGATGTCGCGCCGCAGGAAGAGGTGGATGAAGACGCGGAATACTGGGCGCAGTTCGAGGCGGAACAAAATGGCGAAGAAGCGCCGGAAGATGATTTTGACCCGCAAAGCCTGCCGATAAAGCTGGCGATTGTCGGTCGCCCGAACGTAGGTAAGTCCACACTTACTAACCGTATTCTCGGTGAAGAGCGCGTGGTGGTATACGACATGCCGGGCACCACTCGCGATAGCATTTATATCCCGATGGAACGCGACGAACGGGAATATGTGCTGATTGACACGGCAGGAGTGCGTAAGCGCGGAAAAATCACCGATGCGGTAGAAAAGTTCTCGGTGATTAAAACGTTGCAGGCGATTGAAGACGCTAACGTCGTACTGTTGGTTATCGATGCGCGCGAGGGGATCTCCGACCAGGATTTGTCTCTGCTGGGCTTTATCCTCAATAGTGGGCGCTCACTCGTTATCGTAGTCAACAAATGGGATGGCCTGAGCCAGGAAGTCAAAGAGCAGGTGAAAGAGACGCTGGATTTCCGTCTGGGCTTTATTGATTTTGCCCGCGTCCATTTTATCTCTGCGCTACACGGCAGCGGCGTCGGCAACCTGTTTGAGTCCGTACGCGAGGCTTACGACAGTTCCACTCGCCGGGTGAGCACTGCGATGCTGACCCGTATCATGACGATGGCGGTGGAAGATCATCAGCCGCCGCTGGTGCGCGGTCGCCGTGTGAAACTGAAATATGCCCACGCTGGCGGCTATAACCCGCCGATTGTGGTGATTCACGGCAACCAGGTAAAAGATCTGCCAGACTCCTATAAGCGCTATCTGATGAACTACTTCCGCAAGTCGTTGGAAGTGATGGGGACGCCGATTCGCATTCAGTTTAAAGAAGGGGAGAACCCGTATGCGAACAAGCGTAACACACTGACGCCAACGCAAATGCGCAAACGTAAGCGTCTGATGAAACATATCAAGAAAAGCAAGTAATGCTTTTTCAGTAATATTCCAGGCCTGACAAGCGCTGCGCTATCAGGCCTTTCAAGTAAAAGTGAGTCACGCGCCTGAGGAGAATGTTATGGAAATAACCTGCCCCGTTTGCCATCACGCGCTGGAGCGCAATGGCGATACAGCGCATTGCGAGACATGCGCTAAAGATTTCTCGTTACAGGCACTTTGTCCTGACTGCCGCCAGCCGTTACAGGTTTTGAAAGCCTGCGGCGCAGTGGACTATTTTTGCCAGAACGGTCATGGTTTAATTTCAAAAAAACGGGTTAACTTCGTCATTTCCAATCAATAAAACCGCTGTCGACGTTGCGCCGCAGAGCAGAGGCGTCGGCGTCTTATCCGGCTAAGGACAAAAGCGTTATTCGATACTCCCGTAATATCAGCATAGTATCCTGCCCGGCGGCTATTTTATTCTTTTTATTGATTCAACTATTTATAGAGAATATTATTCCCAAAAATTAATATTAGAAATAAATAACAGCCTTCTTTTTATTTATTATATCAATATTATAAGTCTGTTTCATATTAAACTTTTCTTTTTAGGAATATATTTAGGTCTGTTAGTTATGATTCCATCTGAATCATCCATATAATATCTTTTCATTGAGGCGTGTTTATTTAACGACAGGGATATCATATGGTGCGAAGGATTCGCATTCTGGTTTTGCTAGTAGTGTCTGGAGTATCAGTTGCGGCTTCCGGCGCAGATAACTCTGTATCTGCAAATGATGAAAGCCACTCCTCTCTGCCTGATTTAGCCAGTGAATCCGCCAAAAAAGAAGAACAGGAAAATAAAGGAAAGTCCTTTAAAGAACAGGGCGCTGACTACTTTATTAATTCCGCCACCCAGGGCTTTGATAATCTCACCCCGGAAGCGCTGGAATCCCAGGCGCGTAGCTATTTGCAAAACCAAATCACTTCCTCAGCACAGTCATATCTTGAAGGCGTAATGTCACCTTATGGCAAGATCCGTACCAGCCTCACCGTAGGCGAAGGCGGCGATCTGGACGGCAGTTCGCTGGATTATTTTATTCCCTGGTATGACAATCAGAGCACGCTTTTCTTTAGCCAGATTTCGGCTCAGCGTAAGGAAGACCGCACCATTGGTAACTTTGGGCTTGGCGTTCGCCAGAACGTCGGCAACTGGCTGCTTGGCGGCAACGCATTCTATGACTACGATTTTACGCGCGGTCACCGTCGATTAGGTCTGGGAACCGAAGCCTGGACGGATTACCTGAAATTCTCCGGCAACTATTACCATCCTCTTTCTGACTGGAAAGACTCCGAAGATTTCGACTTTTATGAAGAACGACCCGCGCGCGGCTGGGATATCCGCATGGAAAGCTGGCTGCCGTTTTATCCGCAGCTTGGCGCTAAATTAGTTTACGAACAGTACTACGGCGATGAAGTAGCGCTGTTTGGCACCGATAATCTGCAAAAAGATCCTCATGCCGTCACTTTGGGGCTGGAATATACGCCGGTACCGCTGGTCACGGTTGGTACGGATTACAAAGCCGGTACTGGCGATAGTAACGATTTTAGCGTTAACGCGACTGTGAACTACCAGATAGGCACGCCGCTGGCGGCGCAACTCGATCCGGAAAACGTTAAAATTCAGCACTCCTTAATGGGCAGCCGCACCGATTTTGTCGATCGTAACAATTTCATCATTCTCGAATATCGCGAGAAAGATCCGCTGGACGTCACGCTGTGGCTGAAGGCTGACGCCACCAACGAACACCCGGAATGCGTGATTGAAGATACGCCTGAGGCCGCGGTGGGGCTGGAGAAATGTAAGTGGACGGTCAACGCGCTGATTAACCACCATTACAAAATTATTTCTGCTTCCTGGCAGGCGAAAAACAACGCCGCCCGTACGCTGGTGATGCCGGTGGTAAAAGCTAATGCGTTAACCGAAGGCAACAATAACAGCTGGAATCTGGTGCTTCCTGCCTGGGTTAACGCCGATACCGAAGAGCAGCGTACCGCCATGAACACCTGGAAAGTACGCATGACGCTGGAAGACGAAAAGGGCAATAAGCAGAACTCTGGCGTGGTGGAAATCACCGTCCAGCAGGATCGCAAAATTGAGCTGATCGTCGACAACATTGCCGATACCGATCGCAGCGATCACAGCCATGAAGCCAGCGCGCTGGCCGATGGCGAAGACGGCGTGGTGATGGATCTGCTGATCACCGATTCCTTTGGCGACTCCACGGATCGCAATGGTAACGAACTGGTGGACGATGCCATGACGCCCGTGTTGTACGACAGCAATGATAAAAAAGTCACCCTGGCCCAGACGCCCTGCACCACGGAAACCCCCTGCGTGTTTATTGCCAGCCGTGATAAAGAAGCGGGGACGGTGACGCTTTCCAGCACCCTGCCGGGCACTTTCCGCTGGAAGGCGAAAGCAGACGCCTATGGCGACAGTAACTACGTTGATGTCACTTTTATCGGCGACAGCCTGAGCGCGCTGAATGCGGTGATTTATCAGGTCAAAGCCGCTAACCCTGTCAACCTTATCGGCAAAGAAGATAAGCACCCTACGGTCAATAATGCTTACCGTTTCCTGCTGTGGCGCGACAAAAATAAAGACAATGTTTTTCAGATGTCCGAGCAGCTCACGGAAGAAGAGATGGCGCTGTACGACTACCAGTGGGAGTTTACCGGGCAGAGTACAAACGGACATACCGGCGCGCTGGCCAACACCATGAATGAAGATCTTGTCCTGCCAGTAACCAATAAAGAGGCGGCGCAGAAGTTTGCCGCCAACGAGGAAGATGGCGTTCAGGGTTACGGCATACGCGTTACGTATAGCCAGAAATAGCGTCAGCGTTATGGCTGACCAGCCAGCCGCTGAATTTTGAGAAAAAGGAGAGTCTGAATGCAAGCAACAGTAAAACGGCGGCTGACGAAGGTCGCTTTAGCATTAGTAGTTGCCGGATATTGCGCCGCGCCAGCGGTGGCGGCAAACGGTAATCTGAAATCGGGGCAGTGGCAGAGTGCCACTGAACAGACGGGCACCATTCAGGGTACGGTGCCGTGGATTACCCGTGCGGCGGATAAAACCGCGGATACCGACAAAGATCACGTAACGGTAACTATCGATCGCGGCGATCGTAAAATTGTGACCGAAGGCGATAAGCAGTTTCACGTTGGCGATAAGGTCACGGTGAACTGGGCGATTGGCGATACGGAAGGCGACCTGGATGCCGACAACGCCGCCACGAAACAGACGGTGCAGTGGATGAGATACAGCGACCAGAATGGTAGCAATCCCGAAGAGATTGGCACCGAAGGTAGCGATACCTATGAAATTCAGGCGGCTGACGCAGACCATTATATCGGTATCAAAATCACGCCAACCACCACCACCGGTGACCCTGCCGTGGCAACCGAACTGCTGTTGAAAGACCTGTCGACCGATGCGGGCGGTGGTGCGGATGGCGACGATATTCCGGAAGGTCCGGTGGTGGATGAAAACGTCCATGTTGTGATCTACGAGTCTGGCTCAACCACCAACCTGCTGGGTACCTCTACTCCGCTCAAAACCAACACAACTTATAAGGTTCTGTTGTGGAAAGATAAAGAGGGTGGTACGGCAGGTAAATACGATACCGGTGAAGAGGTTACCAGCCAGTATGACTACCGCTGGAAATTCATGGGGACCAGCGCAAAAGCAGGTACTGGTGCCGGCGGTATTGTCAACGAAAGCTGGAACGATAAAGACCTTGTCATCCCGCTTACCAACGCCGAAGCGAAAGAGGCGTTCGAGGGTGCGGAAGGCGGCGTTACCGTGGGTAGCGACGGTGTCCAGGGCTTTGCTTTGTCCATCGACTACAAACGCAAATAAGTTGTCCTCAACATACCACTCCCTGCGGGGAGTGGTATTTTCCGCGCACTTTGCTTAGCCGCGCGCTAAGCAAAGTGGGTTGAATCACGACAGAAAATGAAAACGGGTAGCTATCGCTCATGGACGGGAATCGGCAAGTGAATAAAGTTGTACATTTCTTACTGACATTACTGGTCATGTTTGCAGCGTCGATCGCGCCTGCGCAGGCGCTATTGAAGGGCGGAACCTGGCAAGAGCTGAACTCAGTCACCGGCGCTGTTAACGGCACCGCGCCGCTGGCCGACGGCGCGATTATTCCCCTGTATCAAGGCAGTATGCTGCTTGACCCTACCAAAACCCACGATATTGAATTCAGCGCCATGCCGCGCGATTTTAGCGCGGATGCTGCCTCAACCTCGATGCAGGCGGTCAATTCCACCGATACCGAAGGCGATCTCTTTAGCGATCCGCCCACCATCGCCTGGGAAAACCGCCAGCCGCCCGCCATGGGTCTGGTATGGGCCGATGCCGCCACGCCCGATACGCCGCTCTCGCCGCAGCCGGTTCCGAACCTGACCTTTTGCGCCCAAAACCTCGCCGGGCGACAGCTGGTGGCCTGGGCGCAGGTGGAAGATGAAACCAACGTTCCCGCGCTGTGGCTCTTTACGAATACCGGGGTGCCGAATTATGCGACCATTCCGCTGTTAAGCCCGAAAGTGACGCTGAATATCAAACCAGCGGTGAGCGACCCTGTTTCTGTGAGCGGCGATCATGTCGATGCCAGTTTTGAAGCATCGAAAGTTAAGGTCGGAGAAAGTATTACTCTTACTGTCACCACCAAAGCGTGTGATGGCAAACCTGCGATCAATGCGCCGTTTGTGATCCGTCGCGAGGATGCAATAAATCGCCAGGGTGTGGTCAATAACGCTAACCCGGTGCGCGTTGGCAATACCGAGTTAACGACTGCGCAAACAGAATATCATGGTGTAACGGACGGGCAGGGCAACGCCACGGTGGTGGTAACGCAAGAGAACGGTCCGGGGGTAAAAACGCGACTTATCGTCTCTTCGCAAAACTATCCCACGCTGACCGACAATGTCGACGTCATTTTCACCACCATCACCAGTCCGGACAGCGATAAGGCCAGTATGTACGGCCACATGATAGAGAGCGCTACCGCGACGCTGAACGGTATAACCTACACCTTCACCCGCCCGAAGCTGGCGGCGGAAGCGAGCGGCGCTGACAAAAGCGTCGTCGATACCAACGAAACCTGGGCGCTGTTCGACTGGAACGGCGCCGATAACCATTGCAATATTCTGCCGGACGCCGAACAACTGGTGCAGATGCGACATGAGCACAGCACGCTGGCAACGTACACCGGCTGGCCGGCGACGGACGATGCCGAATACTGGTCGTCGACCAAAGATCAGATGAGCGGCTACCACGCTGCCGTACATATGAACAGCGCATCGGTCGTCAGGGCCGCCGACAGCGACACGCTGCTGGTCAGCTGCGTGGATAAAGCCCAGCCTGCGGCGCACCCGCAGATTACCCTTTCTCCGGTGGGGCCGTATAAAGCGCAGGTGGGGGACGAGATCAATCTGACGATGACCGTAGTCGACCGGGACACGCAAAAACCGCTGCCTTACCGTTATATGGAGCTGTTTATCGACCCGGCGAAAAACCGCAAAGGGGAGCATCAGGACGCGTGGGATAACCTGCGGGTGACCGTCAGTTCCGAAGACATGCGCGCCTCGTCGCCGGAGCACTATACCGGCGTGACCGACGTCAACGGTCAGGCGCACCTGACGTTAAAACACGACAGTGGTCTGGGCGTCGAGACGCCCATCCGCATCGTGATGCCGGACGATGAAGGCGGCAACGTTGAGCTGCCCTTTAGTGTGATTTTTACCGTAGTCACCAGCCCGGACGTGGACGGCGCCAACATGTGGGGCCATATGCGCGGCGTGGTGGATGCGGGCAACCTGTACAAACGTCCGCTGCTGGCGGTGGAGGCCAGCCATAAAGACGGCCAGTTCGACGAAAACAACGAACAGTGGGCGACATTTAACTCCGTGGCGTCGGCCACCGCGCAGTGCGGTGTCGGCCAGGTGCCGGATCAGTCGTCGCTGGCGCATTTGTACAGCGAACATGCGGGCGGGCAGATGGAAAGCGAACACGGCTGGCCGACCGAAGATTATTACATCGCCGCCGACAGCGACGCCTCCGGGACGGTACACGTCAACCTCGAAAACGGCGATAGCGGCAAATTTACCGATACGCCGAACTACCTGACCTGCTCGGCCAATGAAATGGTGGCGGTGCTGGACGTCTATTTCAACGACGACCCGGCGACCAAAAACGCCGATATGACCGCCAAAGTGGGTGAACAGATTAAGCTGAACATCCATTCGCGCAACGCTCTTAACGGCATGGCGATCGCCAATACCGACTTCACCATCACCATGGCGAACGGCAGGCGGCGCGACGGGCTGACGACCGGTTTTACCGATACCAGCAACGGCGAGATGCAGTTTGACGGCGTCGGCTACATTGCCGGACAGGTTTATCAGGGGATCACCGACGCCAACGGCGATGCGACCATTATCCTCACCCAGGATAAGGGCGTGGGGTTGCTGACACAGTTAAGCATCGTGCCCATCCATTCATACATCAATACGCCGGTTTCCCGCAGCGTGAAGTTTACCGTCGCCACCAGCCCGGATACGGCAAAAGCCAAAATGTGGGGCCATATGGCCGACACAATTACCGTGGGTGACTGGACCTTTGAGCGGCCCAAACTGGCGGATGAAGTGAGCAACCCGCTGCGTACCCAGGACGAGAGCAATGAGACCTGGACGCGTGTGGCCCACACCGACGCGGCGGGCAATCCGGATGCGGGCGGCTGCGCGGCGAACCGCCTGCCGCGCATCGACCAGCTTGAGGCGCTGTATAACGCCAACAGCGGTGGCAAAATTAACGGCATTCAGGGCTGGCCAGTCTATCTGAACTACTGGTCGTCCACCTTCCAGAGCGCCAGCACGTGGAAATGGATCGCGCTGAAGGATGGCAACGTCTCCGCGGGCAACACCGACTCCATTTATGCCAGTTGTTTGGCCAGAGACAACCCGGTACCAGCCGCCATCACCATTGAACCGGTCGATCCATCGCTGTGGTACGACGGCAGCGACGTGCATGCAGTCAAAGTGAAAAAGGGCGATACCCTACAGCTCAAGGTGACGGTGAAGGACGCCAGCGGCAACCCGATCCCGGAAGCGCCGTTTGTGCTCACCCGCGGCGACGGTTACGATCGCCGTGGCGAAAAGTATACCGCCCAGGACGGCGACGATATGCAAGGCATCGTGACGCCCGTGGTGATCGACGGCGAATCGCTGGCCTGGACCACCACTAAAATGGGGTCGCAGACCGGTCCTGACGGCACCCGTATCATCAGCGTCACCCGCCCGGACACCCACGGCACCCGCACCGCGATTAACGCGACGCTGTATGAAAATGCCGCCGTGAGCGCCAGCATCGACACCATCTTTACCGTCGTCACCAGCCCGGATGTCAGCGTCGCCCGCATGTGGGGGCATATGGCGCCGTCGCTGACGGCGGCAGATGGCGCGGTGTACCAGCGCCCGCTGTTGTACGCTGAGCTGGCCAGTACGGACAATACTACGACTAAGCAAGAAACCAACGAAACCTGGGCGATTTTTCATGGGCCAGCCAATACAGGGGCAAATTCGGCCCGCTGCGCGGCGGGCTATTACCCTGCCGTTGAGGCGCTGGATTCGCTCTACAGCAAATACCCGAACCGAACGATAAATACTGCCCAGGGCTGGCCGGTCTACTATTCTTACTGGAGCGGATCGAACTCGACGTCACTCTCCAGCGGGGCAAAAGTTGACTTCTATTACGTAGTCGATCTGGCTGATGGTTCGCGTCGGTCAGAAAACAGCTCGCCCAACTCTGTCTGGCAGTACCAAATTTGCGCCAGGACGCCGATACCGCAGGCCACGCAGATCACCCTCACCTCCCCGCAGGCGATGGATGACGCTATTCAGGCGGTGAAGGCGAAAAACAGCGAGTCGATCCCGCTGCTCATCACCACTACCGATGCGATGGGCAACCCGATGCCTTATACGGCTTTTTCGCTTAAACGCGACGCCGGGACGCCGCGCAACACTGACTATAATAAATTTGTAGCCACTAACGGCACCAACATGACGGTGACGCCGCTAGCCGGTGCGCAGCAACAGTTTTACTATGCCACATCGGCTCTGACCGGCACCACCGGCGCGGACGGTACGCTGACTCTGACACTTGCCGAACCCGGCGGCATAGGGTTGAAAAACCTGCTGACCGCGAGTCTGTACGATACGCCGACGGCGACCTCATCGCTGCCGGTGGTGTTCACCGTCCTCACCAGCCCGGACAGCGACAAGGCCAACATGTACGGCCATATGCCGGAGACCTTCACCGCCAGCAACGGTGCGGAGTTTAAGCGCCCGCTGGTGGTAGGCGAGCCCTCATCGGAGGCGCACACGGATACCTATTTCGAAACCAATGAATACTGGATCATGGTGAATAATTTTAATACCGGTAATTACGGTGGGTGCCCGATGAACCAGATGGCTGCGATAGATGATTTCACGGCGCTGTACAACGATCACCCAGGCGGCAAGGTGGCGACCGATATTGGATTGCCCGTCGGGAAGCGGTGGTGGGCTGGCGATAGCCTGCTGAAAGGCTCAACCCTTTACTGGCAGTATAAAGATCTCAAGTCGGGGAAAAACTACAGCATGTCGGAAACCCCGGGTAGCTACTACTTACAACTCTGCCTGACAGAACCGCGCAGCGGGCTGAATATCGCGCTCTCTTCCGACGCATGGAACGCCGATAAATCGGCGGCCGTGGCGAAAAAAGGCGAAACGATACCGATGACGGTAACGGTGACTAACGACGCCGGGCAGCCGCAGGCCGGGGTGGCCGTACTGTTGACGCGTGGATACGCTTATTCGCGCGGTGCGGTGGATAAGCAATACATTGATCCCGGCGTGATTGGCGAGCCGGTTCCGTTTACAACTTCGCCAGCGAATATGATGCTGACGCCGGTTTCACCTGTGGCGGGTACGGCAGTGGTGTTTAATAACCAGAATGGCCTCAGCACAAAATGGTCTGGCTTCACTGGCGATGACGGTAAGTTGCGGTTTACGTTAACTCAGGATAAATCGTCGGGGTTAAAAACGTCTGTCACGGCGGCGCTTGCGAATCAATTTGATGAGGCGGCGAGTGTGGATGCAATCTTTACGGTACAAACCAGCCCGGATACGCCGTATGCGTCATACTGGGGTCATATGCCGGATACCGTGCAGGTGAACGGCGTTACGCTGCGCCGCCCGTATCTGAAAGCCGAGCTCTCTGCCATGCCCCAGTATACCTGGCTGATGACTAACGAATACTGGGCGTCGAACTATTATTATCAGTCCGAGCACGTTGAAACATCGCTGACACATCTTTGCGGATCGCAGGAAAATATGGCCTCGCTGGATGATCTGAAAGCGTTGCAGAGCGTTATCGGCACGTTGCAATGGCCGACGACATCGTCCTGGGATTATGTGTCGCAAGATGAAGGCCAAAGCAATAAGTACTACTGTTCATTTAACGAAACGACCGGCCAGACAACCTGTACTCGTGAAAAATCGACGACCTCGGGCTTAGGCTCGTGCCGGGTGCCGTAGTGAATGGGGCCGGGAGCGCCTTTGAATGTTGGGTGACGCTTCGCGTCGCCCAACCTGGGTATCCCTTGCGGCTGGCGTTGTTCCGGTAGCGATGCATTTTTACGTTTTTGTATTCACGGAATGAACTGCAACGAAATGGACCTTTCTCAGGTACGTCAGTGAAATCGAAAAAGTGTGTCGGTTTTTTATTCTGGCTGCTGCTATGCGCCCTCAGTTTAACGCCTTTCTTCGCGCAGGCCGTGCGAAGCAGCGGCGCATGGCAGGAACTCACTGAGCAAACTGCGGCTATTAACGGCACTCCGCCTCAGGCCGACAGTGTAACGATCCCGGTATATCAGGGTAGCGTTCAGTTGCGCTCTGATGCGGCGAATCCTGTAGCTCGTTAGGCTGGCCGACGCAGGGCTATCCCTGTTTATCTAAATCAACCTCGAGCGGCGGCATGTATTGCGGCGTGGATGAGAATACCAGGCAACAAAACTGCGCCATTAAGCCGGCAAGCACAGCAGGTTATGCGACGTGTGTGGAGTTACGTATTACGCGTCTGGCGCTACCTATATACTCTAAATAATTCGAGTTGCAGGAAGGCGGCAAGCGAGCGAATCCCCGGGAGCTTACTAAAGTAAGTGACTGGGGTGAGGGAACGCAGCCGCAGCACATGCAACTTGAAGTATGACGAGTATATTTAAAATAACGCCAGGTGTCGCATGATAATTACCCCTTTTTGCTTCGCGCATCTATTTATCTCAATATATGAAATCATTAAATGATATTCACAATATAAATATATATAAAAGAGATGGATATATTTATATCAATTATAAATTAATCAAAAGTTGACCTGATATTGAAATAGGCCTTGAAATTGGTTAATAATTTGGCTTTGATAATATATTGTTACAGGTGATTGCAATCATTCATAAAACCATATTTTTATCATTTATTATTTATCTCATTTATATACACCATTTAAAAGCTATTTACAGCCAATCAAAATCCAGTTTGCTTCGTGAACGTTATTAAAAGGAAATTTAAAAATTGAACAGGACCTACAGTATTGTCTGGAGCGCCGTGCGAAATATGTATGTTGTGGCTTCAGAACTGGCGCGAGGCCACAGCAAAGTTAAAGCGCAAGTATGCGCGAGTGAAACCCATTCCCCAAACCAAAAGTCCGAATATGGACAAATAATAAAAGCTACGCGAGCGGCGCTGGCTTGCGCCGTGGCTGCGGCGCTCGGATTTTTCAGCCCGCTGGCCATGGCCGACAATCAAGTGTCCTACATTGACGGAACCAAGCATGACCTGAGCACAGAAACGTCTCCAATCTCTTATTCAGGTACCGGCCAGGGTACAGCACTGTCTCTGGAAGGTCTGCCAACGGATAAGGGGGGCTGGCAGGCAACGTCGGGTACAGGCACGGATGTTGTGATTGAAACAGACGGCGGTGGAGACATCCTCTCAGGTAGTACTCGTGCGATCGGCACGGCGGTTTCGCTTAACAAAGGGGCGACGCTTAACCTTACCGACGCACAAATCACTACGACAGGAATCTACACTGCCGGCATCGATCTCAAAGAACAAAGTAGCATGACACTAACGGGGGGAATCATCCAGATCGGGGGGAACTATGGTGTCCTGACGCTCAATGGCGAGTCAAAAGCAACCTTGATAGGGACTGAGGTTAAGGCGACAACGGAAAATACCAGTGACTTAACATCGCAAGAAGGAAGTACGCTGAGAATTGAGGGCGGCAGCACAATCACGCTGACAAACGGCCAGGTGCGTGTGGTTGGCGATACGACATACAACTCCTGGCTGGAGGTGGACGGTAGTGCAGTTAGTTCCACGGGTACAGACAGTACTGTTATTGCGTCCAACAAGGGCGTTCTTGATATTACGAACTCTACCGTCACGCACGATAATGCCAAAGGCGCCGCCATTGAGGCCGCTAACGCCTCAACGGTGAATATTTCCGGCAAAAAAAGTTTGATGGTCATCACCTCCGAAGATATAGGCATTAAAAGCGCGAGATCTTCCGTCAAAATTAATGGCGCCACCGTCGGAGCCAAAGGCGATGGCATTTTGATGACCACGGGAGGCAGCAGTTTTTACAGCAATATCTCCGGGCTGACGGTCGAAAATGCGGACGTGACCTCAGACAACGCCGCCGCGCTGCACGTTGATAAAAACACGGTGATAGAAACGCCCATTACATTAACCGACAGCACATTGACCGGCCCAACGGCTATTAAACTGGATAATGCGGCAACCGTAGAGGCCAAAAACACAACGCTGAATGGCAACATTGAGACGGGGAGCACAGTATCGGCCTTGTCGCTGGCCGAAAAATCCTCACTGCAAGGGAGCGTCAACGGCCTGAACAGTTCATTGACGCTCGACGACACCAGCCTGTGGAACATGACCGACCCGTCAATCATCGGCAATCTGACCAACGACGGCGGCATTACGCTGGGCAACGCGAGCGGTTCGACAGGTACGCTACTGACGGTGGACAATACCCTGACTTTGCAGGATGACAGCCAGATAAACGCGACGTTGGATACCGCCAACAGCTCGCCAATTATCAAAGCCGCCAACGTCACGCTGGGCGGGACGCTGAACCTTAGCTCAACGGCCACCTTTGTCGCGCCCGAAACCGACGAACACTTTGGATCGGTCACGCTGATTGATTCGCAAACCGCGATCACTACCGATTTTGACAGCGTAACGCTGGATGCCGACACCTCCGCTATGCCGGATTACCTTACGATCAACGCGGGCGTTGATGCGAATGATAATACCAACTACGAGTTGTCTACGGGCTTGAGTTGGTACGCGGGCGCAAATTCTGCGCGCGCTGCGCATGGCACTTTTACCGTTGATGCAGACAATACCTTTACCGTCACCAGCGAACTGGACGAAACCACGGCTAACTCCAACTGGAACGGCAGCAAGCTAACCAAACAAGGCGACGGCACGCTGATCCTCAGCAACACCGGCAACGACTACGGCGACACTGAAATTGTCGGCGGCATTCTGGCCGCCAAAGACGCCGCCTCGCTCGGCACTGGCGATGTGACGATTGCAGAAAACGCAACGCTTGCGCTGAGCCAGGGCACGCTGGATAACAACGTGACCGGCGGGGGCCAAATTGTCAAAAGCGGTAGCGATGAGCTGATCGTGACCGGCGATAACAATTACTCCGGCGGCACCACTATTTCCGGCGGTACGCTGACGGCTGACCATGCGGATTCGTTAGGCAGCGGCGATATCGACAACAGCGGCGTGCTTAAGGTGGGCGAGGGCGAGCTGGAAAATACGCTTTTCGGCAGCGGCTCGCTGGTGAAAACCGGTACCGGCGAGCTGACGTTAAGCGGCGATAACAGCTATTCCGGCGCCACCACTATCTCTGACGGCACGCTGATTGCCGCCAACGTGAACGCGCTGGGCAGCGGCGATATCGACAACAGTGGTACGCTGATGCTGGATGCCAACGGCGCATTTGAGCTTGCGAACATCACCACCCATACCGGCGCCACTACCGCGCTGGCGGCGGGCAGCACCCTTTACGCGAGCCAGCTTACTCAGGAAGACGGCAGTACGCTAAGTATTGACCTCGGCGCGGCCACCGACGACGCAGTAATTACCGCCGACAGCGTCACGCTGGGCGGCACTCTGAATGTTACCGGCATCGGCAGCGTTACAGACAGCTGGACGCCCGAGGCATACACCTACACGCTGATTGACAGCGACAGCGCCATTACGAGCGATTTCGACGATCTGACCATTGCAGGGATGAACCGCGAAGATGTTGACTTCCTGACTATCGACGGAAAAGTCGATGAAACGGACAACACCCACTATGATCTGACAGCCTCCCTCTCCTGGTATGCGGACAGAGACAACGCCACTACCGACGCCCACGGCACCTTTACCCTGAGCGACCCTGACGGCAGCTTTAACGTTGCGGCTACACTGACAGACGTTGATGACACGCTGGATCCGGGTAGCAGATGGGACGGTAAATCGCTGACCAAAGAAGGCGCAGGCACGCTGTTCCTCTCCGGCGACAACGACTACAGCGGCGGCACCACCATCAATGAAGGTACGCTGGTCGCCGCCAGTACGACGGCGCTGGGCACCGGTCTGGTAGACAATAACGCCACGCTGGTGCTGGACGTAGACGGCGAAGTCAGCGCGGTGGGCGGCATCACCACTCATAGCGGCGCGACGACCCAACTGGCGCTCGGCACCTCGTTGGATCTCGGCGACAGCGCGTTAATTCAGCAAGATGGCAGTACGCTGAACGTTGAGCTGAATAGTGACTCAGTGCAACCGCTGATCACCGGCGGCAGCGCCACGCTTGGCGGCGATTTGGTCGTCAGCGACGCCAGCCTGCAAGCGCGCGCCTCCGACGCGGAGTTCCAGTCCTTTAAACTGATGGATATGGACAGCGATATCAGCGGCGACTTTACCAGCCTGACGATGAACCTCACCGACCAGCCGGACTATCTGACCGTAACCGGGACAATCAATCCTGCAGATGCGTCAGAATATTTGCTTACCGAAGGGCTGAGCTGGAATGCGACCGCCACGTCAGCGACGCCAGCACACGGCACGTTTACCCTGGGCGCAGGCGACAGTTTTGAAGTCACCAGCGTACTGGGCGATAAAACCGGCAACGGCGACTGGGACGGTAAATCGCTGACCAAACTGGGCGCGGGTAAACTGACGCTGAGCGGCGCGAACACCTACACCGGCGATACTAACGTACAGGAAGGCACGCTATGGCTGTCCGGAGACGGTACGATTGGCGAGATGGGCAGCCAGCAGGCGGTGAACGTCGCCTCCGGGGCAACCTTCGGCGGCAGCAATGGTACGACCGTTAACGGTAAGGTGACCAACGAAGGGACGCTGGTCTTTGGCGACAGCGAGGAAACAGGCGCCATCTTTACCCTCAATGGCGATCTGATCAACATGGGGACAATAACCAGCGGTAGCAGCTCCAGCACGCCTGGCAATACGCTTTATGTTGATGGCAATTACACCGGCAACGGCGGCTCGCTTTACCTGAATACCGTCCTGGGCGACGATGATTCGGCGACCGATAAGTTAGTCATTACCGGCGATGCCTCCGGCACCACCGATCTGTACATCAACGGCATCGGCGATGGAGCACAGACCACTAACGGTATCGAAGTGGTGGATGTTGGCGGCGTATCGACCAGCGATGCGTTTGAGCTAAAAAATGAGGTTAACGCCGGTCTGTATACCTACCGTCTGTACTGGAATGAAAGTGACAACGACTGGTATCTGGCATCAAAAGCACAGTCTGATGATGACGACAGCGGCGGTGATGACACGCCTTCGGATGGCGGTGACGATGGCGGTAATGTCACGCCTCCGGACGATGGCGGCGATGGCGGTAATGTCACGCCTCCGGACGACGGCGGCGACGGCGGCGATGTCACGCCTCCGGACCACGGCGGCGATGTCGCACCGCAGTACCGTGCGGATATCGGCGCGTACATGGGCAACCAGTGGATGGCGCGCAACCTGCAAATGCAGACCCTCTATGACCGCGAGGGCAGCCAGTATCGTAATGCCGATGGCAGCGTATGGGCGCGCTTCAAAGCGGGTAAAGCGGAATCCGAGGCTGTCAGCGGCAATATCGATATGGACAGCAACTACTCCCAGTTCCAGCTAGGCGGTGACATTCTGGCCTGGGGTAACGGCCAGCAGAGCTTTACCGTTGGCGTCATGGCGAGCTACATCAACGCCGATACCGACAGCACCGGTAACCGTGGCGCAGACGGTAGCCAGTTCACCAGTAGCGCCAACGTAGACGGCTACAACCTCGGTGTCTATGCCACCTGGTTTGCCGATGCCCAAACGCATAGCGGCGCGTATGTCGATAGCTGGTATCAATACGGTTTCTACAACAACAGCGTAGAGAGCGGTGATGCGGGATCTGAATCTTATGATTCAACCGCTAACGCTGTCTCGCTGGAAACTGGTTATCGCTACGATATTGCGCTTAGCAACGGCAATACTGTCAGTCTGACGCCGCAGGCGCAGGTTGTCTGGCAGAATTACTCAGCGGATAGCGTGAAGGATAACTACGGCACCCGGATCGATGGTCAGGATGGCGACAGTTGGACAACGCGTCTGGGTCTGCGTGTTGACGGCAAGCTGTACAAAGGCAGCCGTACGGTTATCCAGCCGTTTGCTGAAGCTAACTGGCTGCACACCAGCGATGATGTGTCGGTATCGTTTGATGATGCCACGGTGAAACAGGATCTTCCGGCTAACCGTGCGGAGCTGAAAGTGGGTCTGCAGGCAGATATCGATAAGCAGTGGAGCGTTCGCGCTCAGGTTGCCGGGCAGACTGGCAGCAATGATTTTGGCGATCTGAACGGTAGCCTGAATCTGCGCTATAACTGGTAAGTTAGACAAAACCGGGCGGGTGTTCCCTGCCCGGTTTTGAGGCGAATGACAAACCGGTTGATCGTCGGATTGCGGCTACACCTTATCCGACGTGGCGCGTAGGTTGGCTGAGGAGAAACCGAAACCTGACATTGCGCTGCCGAGGGTGGGGGAATATTGGATTACGTGCCCGGCGTGACGGATTTGACTTCACTTTCAAGCCAGCCGTCCTCCAGCCGCGTGGTCATGATATCGCCTGCTTTGACCTGTTTGATCTTTTTCAGCACCTTGCCGTTCGTTGTCGTCGAAACCGTATAGCCGCGCGCCAGCGTGGCTAACGGGCTGACCGCTTCCAGATGCGTGACCGCGTTGCCAAAGCGTTCGCGCTGTTCGCTTAACCGTGAGCGGGTATTCTCCGTCAGACGATATTCCAGCTGTTGGATGCGCGACTGCGCGCGGTGAATGCGCGGCTGCGGATTTTGCTGGCTCAGGCGTTGACTTACGCGCTGTTGGCGCTGAGTGGCCTGCTTAATCCTGGCCTCAAGCGCAAATCCCATCCGTTGGCGTAAACGTTCCAGCGCGGTTTGCTGACGGGCCAGACGCAGTTGCGGATGTTGCTGTTGCAGACGGTGAAAAATCTGCGTGAAACGGCGGCTGCGGTTGGCGAGGTAGTAGTCCATCGCCATGCCCAGACGCTGTTGGGCGGATTGAATCTGGCGCAACAACTCCTGCTGGTTGCGGCTGACAATTTCTGCCGCTGCTGATGGCGTCGGCGCGCGCAGGTCGGCGACAAAATCAGCTATCGTGACGTCCGTTTCGTGACCGACGGCGCTGACCACCGGAATACGGCTGGCAAAAATCGCCCGCGCCACGCGTTCGTCGTTAAAACTCCACAAATCTTCCAGCGAACCGCCGCCGCGCCCGACGATCAGTACATCACATTCGCCGCGCGCGTTCGCCAGTTCGATAGCACGAACGATCTGCCCCGGCGCGTCGTCGCCCTGGACCGCCGTCGGGTAGATAATTACGGGCAGGGATGGGTCACGACGCTTTAGCACGTGGAGAATATCGTGCAGCGCCGCGCCGGTTTTCGAGGTGATCACCCCCACGCAGTGGGCCGGGGAGGGCAACGGTTGTTTATGCTGCTGATCGAACAAGCCTTCGGCCTGCAGTTTGGCTTTTAGCTGCTCATATTTCTGCTGCAACAAGCCTTCGCCCGCGGGCTGCATACTTTCGGCGATGATTTGATAATCGCCGCGCGGCTCGTACAGCGTGATATTGGCGCGTACCAGCACCTGCTGCCCGTGCTGCGGACGGAACGTCACCCGACGGTTGCTGTTACGGAACATCGCACAGCGCACCTGAGCGGTATCGTCTTTGAGCGTAAAGTACCAGTGGCCCGACGCAGGCTGCGTGAAATTAGAAATCTCGCCGCTGATCCATACCTGTCCCATCTCCTGTTCTAACAGCAGACGAACCGTCTGGTTAAGGCGGCTTACGGTAAAAATTGAGGAAGTTTGAGAGGATAACATGTGAGCGGGATCAAATTCTAAATCAGCAGGTTATTCAATCGATAGTAACCTGCTCACGGGGGATCGCAAGCACTATTTGCAAAAAAATGTAGATGCAACCGATTACGTTCTGTATAATGCCGCGGCAATATTTATTAACCTCCCAGGTGAGATATTGCCCATGCTACGTATCGCTAAAGAAGCCCTGACGTTTGACGACGTCCTCCTTGTTCCCGCTCACTCCACCGTTTTGCCGAATACTGCCGATCTCAGCACGCAGTTGACGAAAACTATTCGTCTGAATATTCCTATGCTTTCTGCGGCGATGGACACCGTGACGGAAGCGCGCCTGGCAATTGCCCTGGCCCAGGAAGGCGGCATTGGTTTTATCCACAAAAACATGTCCATTGAGCGCCAGGCGGAAGAAGTTCGCCGCGTGAAGAAACACGAGTCCGGTGTAGTGACCGACCCGCAGACCGTCCTGCCAACCACCACGTTGCATGAAGTGAAAGCCCTGACCGAGCGTAACGGTTTTGCGGGCTATCCGGTGGTGACTGAAGATAACGAGCTGGTGGGTATCATCACCGGTCGTGACGTGCGTTTTGTGACTGACCTGAACCAGCCGGTAAGTGTCTACATGACGCCGAAAGAGCGTCTGGTGACTGTTCGTGAAGGCGAAGCCCGTGAAGTCGTGCTGGCAAAAATGCACGAAAAACGCGTAGAAAAAGCGCTGGTCGTTGATGATAACTTCCATCTGCTTGGCATGATTACCGTAAAAGATTTCCAGAAAGCGGAACGTAAACCAAACTCCTGTAAAGATGAGCAGGGCCGTTTACGTGTCGGCGCGGCGGTCGGCGCAGGCGCGGGCAACGAAGAGCGCGTTGACGCGCTGGTGGCGGCAGGCGTTGATGTCCTGCTGATCGACTCCTCTCACGGTCATTCAGAAGGCGTGTTGCAACGTATCCGTGAGACGCGCGCTAAATATCCTGACCTGCAAATCATCGGCGGCAACGTCGCCACTGGCGCAGGCGCTCGCGCGCTGGCGGAAGCCGGTTGCAGCGCGGTGAAAGTGGGTATCGGCCCGGGTTCCATCTGTACCACTCGTATCGTGACTGGTGTGGGCGTTCCGCAGATCACCGCTGTTTCCGACGCGGTGGAAGCGCTGGAAGGCACCGGGATTCCGGTTATCGCTGACGGCGGTATCCGTTTCTCCGGCGACATCGCCAAAGCCATCGCCGCAGGCGCGAGCGCGGTGATGGTGGGTTCTATGCTGGCCGGTACCGAAGAATCCCCGGGCGAAATCGAACTCTACCAGGGCCGTTCGTACAAATCTTACCGCGGCATGGGCTCGCTGGGCGCGATGTCCAAAGGCTCTTCTGACCGTTACTTCCAGAGCGACAACGCCGCCGACAAACTGGTGCCGGAAGGTATCGAAGGCCGCGTAGCCTATAAAGGTCGCCTGAAAGAGATCATTCACCAGCAGATGGGCGGCCTGCGCTCCTGTATGGGGCTGACCGGTTGTGCTACCATCGACGAACTGCGTACTAAAGCGGAGTTTGTGCGTATCAGCGGTGCGGGTATCCAGGAAAGCCACGTTCACGACGTGACCATCACCAAAGAGTCCCCGAACTACCGTCTGGGCTCCTGATTTTCTTCGCCCGACCTTCGCGTCGGGCGATTTATTTAATCTGTTTCACTTGCCTCGGAATAAGCGTCAATGACGGAAAACATTCATAAGCATCGCATCCTCATTCTGGACTTCGGTTCTCAGTACACTCAACTGGTTGCACGCCGCGTGCGTGAGCTGGGTGTTTACTGCGAACTGTGGGCGTGGGATGTGACAGAAGCACAAATTCGTGACTTCAACCCAAGCGGCATTATTCTTTCCGGCGGCCCGGAAAGCACCACCGAAGAAAACAGCCCGCGCGCGCCGCAGTATGTCTTTGAAGCAGGCGTGCCGGTATTTGGCGTCTGCTACGGGATGCAGACCATGGCGATGCAGCTTGGCGGTCATGTAGAAGGTTCTAATGAGCGTGAATTTGGTTACGCGCAGGTCGAAGTGTTGACCGACAGCGCGCTGGTTCGCGGTATTGAAGATTCCCTGACCGCAGACGGCAAACCGCTGCTGGACGTGTGGATGAGCCACGGCGATAAAGTGACGGCGATTCCGTCCGACTTCGTGACCGTCGCCAGCACCGAGAGCTGTCCGTTCGCCATTATGGCCAACGAAGAAAAACGCTTCTACGGCGTACAGTTCCACCCGGAAGTGACTCATACCCGCCAGGGTATGCGCATGCTGGAGCGTTTTGTGCGTGATATCTGCCAGTGTGAAGCGCTGTGGACGCCGGCGAAAATTATCGACGACGCCGTGGCGCGCATTCGCGAGCAGGTGGGCGACGACAAAGTGATCCTCGGCCTCTCTGGTGGCGTGGATTCTTCCGTCACCGCAATGCTGCTGCACCGCGCGATCGGTAAAAATCTGACCTGTGTTTTCGTCGATAACGGCCTGCTGCGCCTGAACGAAGCCGAGCAGGTGATGGACATGTTTGGCGACCATTTTGGCCTGAATATCGTTCACGTACCGGCAGAAGATCGCTTCCTGTCCGCGCTGGCTGGTGAGAACGATCCGGAAGCCAAGCGTAAGATCATCGGTCGCGTTTTCGTTGAAGTGTTCGACGAAGAAGCGCTCAAACTGGAAGACGTGAAATGGCTGGCGCAGGGCACCATCTACCCTGACGTTATCGAATCTGCGGCGTCTGCAACCGGTAAAGCGCACGTCATCAAATCTCACCACAATGTCGGCGGCCTGCCGAAAGAGATGAAGATGGGTCTGGTTGAACCGCTGAAAGAGCTGTTCAAAGACGAAGTGCGTAAGATTGGTCTGGAGCTGGGCCTGCCGTACGACATGCTGTATCGCCATCCGTTCCCGGGGCCGGGCCTCGGCGTGCGCGTACTGGGCGAAGTGAAGAAAGAGTACTGCGACCTGCTGCGTCGCGCGGACGCTATCTTCATTGAAGAGCTGCGCAAAGCGGATCTGTACGACAAAGTCAGTCAGGCGTTTACCGTCTTCCTGCCGGTTCGTTCCGTTGGCGTTATGGGCGATGGTCGTAAGTATGACTGGGTGGTCTCCCTGCGTGCCGTCGAAACCATCGACTTTATGACCGCACACTGGGCACATCTGCCGTATGACTTCCTGGGTCGTGTTTCCAACCGCATCATCAATGAAGTCAACGGGATTTCCCGTGTGGTGTATGACATCAGCGGTAAGCCACCGGCTACCATTGAGTGGGAATGATTTAACGTCTGGCAACAGCCTGCACGTAAAAGCAGTAAAGTACCTCTAAGCCCGCGTAACTGCGGGCTTTTTTGTTTTTGTGTCTGGCACTTTCTGGCAGCTTTTAGCAACGGGAAGCATGGTTTTTTCAATGGAATTTTTGATGGTACTCTCTGGTTTTGAATTCAGGTTTGAAAAAGTACCATGTGATAAATTTCGGTTGAGTTATGGTATTTTTTTTTTATAACTCAATTAAAAACAGCGAGTTAAATGAATTTTCTGAATTTTTTACAACATGGTATTTTTTGATAAAGGAAAACAATAAACCATGTTGACTGACACCAGGCTGCGTCACCTTAAGCCGAAGGAGAAACTCTATAAAGTTAATGACCGTGATGGTCTGTATGTTGCGGTCACTCCGGCTGGAACTATTTCATTTCGTTATAACTATTCAATAAACGGAAGACAGGAGACCGTTACTTTTGGCCGCTATGGTGTTGGAGGGATCACGCTTGCAGAAGCGCGTGAACGGCTCAATGAAGCCAAAAAAATGGTTGCCAGTGGAAGGTCACTCGAAACCTCGACGTAACCAGAGTAAGGGCGATATATAAGAAAGCTGATTATCGTGAACAGCGTAAAGCCAAGATGCAGGACTGAGCTGATATGATTGACGAGTGAGCATTATGGTGCTCGAAAGATCAGTAGTTCAAAATGGGGTGATAAGAATGAATATGGAAGAAGATCGAAAGAAGGCTGTAGCTTCTTTATTGAAGGATATGGAATCCATTGCTGACCGAATGCGTGAGTTGATTGTCAAAATGCCTCCGCATGATTTGCTCGGGTACATCTACGCTCAGCACATGATGAAAAAAATGGGAAACCAAATTGGGGGCGAAAAGCAAGGCCAAGAGGGTAGCCCAGCTGACGTAGTTAATGAAACCCAGTTCTTACTGGAGTATGTTCACGCGGTTCTGGCATCTGAGGCCGCACCTGCGGATATGGAATTCGACGAAGCACTGTGCGCTGAGCTGTTTGAACGTAGCCGAAAACTGAGAGAGCTGGCCATGTTCTTTGCTATGGCCACCTCTGCTGATACCAAAGATGGCATCTTCGGTCCTAATACGGCCGACATTGAATTCCGTGCGAAATCCACTTGGGTCATGATACGCGGGAATCGTTATCAAGTTTTGGAGGGCGAGTTCTATCGCTACGTTCTGGCGCCTCACAATGATGTTTTGGAGGAGGTGTACGGCATTGGTGCCACCGATATTGCGGAAGGCTTTCAAGCCATGGCCGACGCTACTCGTTCTGGACAGGCCAACGCTATCATTGAGATGATGAAGCAGTTTGAGGCGGTAAAAGCTTTTTCTATAGAGCAAAGTAAGTCTATGGAAGACGCTATGGAGTCATGGATTGCTGAAAATGAGGAGCAGTCGAAAGCGGCCCGGGGGGCGATGGAGGATATACTTCGCGGCGGTATTGCCAATGTAAGTCGTCACACGAAGTTGCCACCGACATTGCTAGCAGACTTGTCATACCAGCGAGGAGAAGATACAGAGTTCTTCGCAGCGGGCGATTTTAAGGGGACACCCTTTCGGACACTGCCAGCACGTAAGAAACCTCTAATTCAACTTGGGTCGGACTACTACGCGGTCGATCCCTGTTTTGCTCGCGATGCGGGGTATCGTGCGCTCCTATTTAATCTCCTTCAGCGAAAGCCGGATTACAATAAGGTCTTTAAAGATCGGCAGAAAATGATGAGCGAAGCAGCCTTTGCTGACATTCTCTATGCCCAGCTTCCGGGAGCCACAGTTCTCCAGGAGGTTTACTACAAGGATCCTGACAGCAAGCAGTGGTCCGAAAATGATACTCTCATCCTGGTCGATGATGTGCTGTTACTAGTTGAGGCTAAGGCTGGTGCAGCTGCCACCATTGCATCACCGGCGCTTGATTTTGGCCGCCATGCTCAATCAGTGCAGGACTTAGTACTCAAGGCATATAAACAATGTGCGCGCTTCTTCAATTATATGAATTCGGCGGATGAAGTGTCCCTCTACCACCTCGTGAATGGCAAATACGAAGAGTGTTGTCGTGTGCGTCGCTCTGACTACCGGGTGATGGTGCCGATTGGGTTGACAGTCGAGTCGTTCTCGCCCTTTTCCACGTACTGTAAAGAATTACCGCAGGTTGAGCCTTTACTTGGAAAGCATGCTTTCATTTCACTGTCCATCGACGATTTGTTTGTGCTCAAGCGACTCTTGCCCACACCCGGGGAGTTTGTCCATTACTTGGAGGTGCGGCAAGCCGTGGCCGGAATACGCGGGGCTCATCTCTTTGATGAGTTCGATCACTTGGGTGCTTACCTGTCGAAGAACCGTTTTGATCAGGATATTATCGAGCAATTGAAGGAAGAGAAAGCGAACATGGTTATCTGGGATGGCATGAGTGACATCGTCGACAGGGCCTTCGAAGGTGAGGAGTGGGAAAGCAAACCGTTCCCAAGTCAGAAGTTCCCGGAGGAGGTTCTGAAGCTGCTTGGAGCACTCGATAGCACCCGAGCTAGCGGCTGGCTTTCAGCAGAGAGTCATATCCGTGACCTAGGAGAGGAAGGCCGGAATAATCTGGCCAGGATGCTGTCCGACCATCGAAAAACACTGATTCAGCATCCCGTTCGTTACTTTGTTCTGGGCGGGGACGGTGTACTGCTCTTCGTTTGGCTTCAACGGCATGGTCATCCAATTGACTGGAATAAGGTGAACAATAAGGCTAGCGCAGTTGCGTTGAGCGCCAAGGCTACTAACGTCATTGGCGTTGTGGCTGAAGTTAGTGCCGATGGTACTTATGTCCAGGCGCGGTCTTTCAAAATTTACATACCGACGGAGCAAACAGCAGAAAACGCACACATTTATGAAGACGCGGCGAAAATGGCCAATCCTGTACGTACGGTCAATCTCGAACGGGAAAAACAAGTCCACCTTGGTCGCAAGAGCAAAAAGATTGGCCGTAATGTCCCTTGTCCATGTGGCAGTGGCATGAAATACAAGAGATGTCATGGACGGTAGAATCTGCTTAGGAGTTCAAATGGAGGTTGTGCATAAATTTGTGTAATATACTGATTTTTATCTTTAATTTGAGATTTTATTCATGTTGTGCGAGAGTTTTCTCAGCATGAGCCTGAGCTTAATAAACATCGATGAGCAGAAAAAATAAAAAAATCTCCGCATGGTATAGATTGTGGTATCGAGAAAGATCGACTTTATAACTAACTGTTATTTCGATTAATTTTAATTTAATTGATAATTGAGTGGGAATAAGTCGATAATCCTTCCTGTGTTTTCATGAACAGGTAAAAGTGAATTTAACCCTCTGTTTTTGCAGAGGGTTTTTATTTATGTGCATTCATGAATTTTCTATGTGGCGCACAGTTCCTGACGGCAAATTTGACGTAATTACGAACCCACGAAGGTTGGCTGTATCTTGCCGTGGTCGTTGATTTGTTCTCGCGCAAAGTTATCGGTTGGTCAATGCAACCACGAATGACAAAAGATATTGTCCTGAATGCGCTTCTGATGGCCGTGTGGCGACGTCATCCCCAAAAACAGGTGCTGGTTCATTCTGATCAGGATAGTCAATACACCCGCTATGAATGGCTGAAATTGCACGGACTGGAAGGCAGTATGAGCCGTCGTGGCAACTGTCATGACAATGCGGTTGCAGAAAGCTTTTTCCAGCTACTGAAGCGTGAACGGATAAAGAAAAAGATCTACCAACGACTCAGAAGGCCCTGGTTATCCGTGGCGATTCAGCCCAAATAAGGGGTATTTAAAATATAATAACTTTATTCTTCAACTATATAACCAACGTCCAGCTTTAGCACTTTCAACGAGCATACCAACCGTTAGTGGTTTACGCGGATCAGGCTCTTTACTTCCAAAGTACTCTGGATTCAGATAGTTGAGTATGTCAAATCCTTCTGAATCTACATTCCAACGCTTGAAGTACTCTTGTAGAAGTTCTTCACTATCTTCAAAAACGAGTTTTAGATCATCCCTAATACTGGTATCAAGCGTGATGGTTCGCTTTGGCCCACAGAGAAAGTACTTTTTAGTGTTATATTCCTGATCGATAAAATCGATAATTTCTTTCTCAATATCTCTCATTAGAAGTACGTCCACTGAATGCGATCTTTAGGAACCGCCACACGATTAAATGTATCTTTAATATCACGCTGGATATCATAAATCGTAGTGAATGTCATAACCCAACCGAGCCAGGGTACATTACGACCAACGAAACGACCTAAATTATTCGTTGAGCTTAGCTGTAATGAGTTGATGGTTTTGCCTGTCAACGTTGGTAATCTGATCCCAGGTGGCTCTTTACAAAACAAATTCTGACGTATGGGACTGGTCACCTTATTCTCCTCCCACGATGGTTATCTTCCTGATTTCGCATTGACTCTGGCGGATAGGGCGGAACCGCAGGTGACCTTTGAGTATACGTTTACGGTAAAGCACTGCATCGACACAATAGCGGGTTCCTGAAGCGCGTTGATGTTGAACCACGTCCGGCTATCGTAGAGATACTCATACAGTTTGAGAGTACCGTACGCCAGTGCCCGCTGGGATGCCAGATTTGCCCTGAACTTGTGCCAGCTACCGGGAGTTTAACCACGCTGAAGGCTATCGGGTTTTGTATTCGGTCAAGGGAATCTTAGTAACCGCGCATGTGATCTTATCACCCAGGCAGGATATCCCGCGGTTGCTCTTTAAGCGTCTGATCATGGCCTGAACCCATTGAGTGGGTTGTCTTTTTGCGTTAACGCTAAAGCTTCTTTTTCTTGCGCGGGCTTTTTAACGGATAACAGCTTAACGTTGTCCCGGCGTGGTGACAGAAAGCGATGACTGTTGCGCTTCTTTTTTATCCTGATGGTGCTGCCAGGCGCCGATAGAAGAGTAGACGAAACGTCCAAAGAAGAAGAGAAAACTGATAAGCAGTACGATACGGGTCATGCGAGTGTTAAATCGATGTCGTTTTCGCATACTGTTGGCCTGACTCACAAAGGGTTCCTTAACGTTGGCCCAGCGGTATGGGCGGGATCAGGCTGGGTTCTTCAAGGGTATTATCAAGGCGAAGAACGTAACAAGCCTGCGTTCACTCTACATTAAGGCATACTGCGAACCGATGGTCAATTCCTCTTAATGTAAAATTGCGTCAGTTGATTTATCTTATATTGTTATGGAAGATAATTTTAGTATTTACATTAATAATAAATTAATGATAACAAAGAATAAAAAGGCGAATAAAGGCTGCAGGAGAAAGGTAATAATTGACTTAAATCAAATGTTACTTTTGTTTAATAATTACAATCGATGACTATCGTGTGATGTATATCGCATCATCAATTTAAAGTCAGGTGGGATGCCTGTCTGTTAACGCCCCTTTGGGATTGGGGGGTTCTGCTGAGCATCTATGAAACTAAATAAAACTTATATAAATATCAGAGATAAATGGTGGGGACTACCGCTCATCCTTCCTTCGATTTTACTACCTGTTTTAAGTAGCGCAAATACTTATGCGCTTACCAGCACTGGAAATGTGGTTCTTTTTTACCTGCCGTTAGCTTTTATGCTTAGCCTGATGCTCTTTTTCGGCTGGGCAGCACTGCCGGGCATTGTGCTTGCTATCTTCTGGCGCAGATACCCGCAGACAGGGCTGTATGAAACCCTTTCTGTGACGATGCACTTTATCATTACTATCGTGCTAAGCTGGGGCGGCTATCGTGTCTTTTCCCCCCGGCGAAACAATGTTTCCCACGGCGACGCCCACCTGTTGTTTCAACGAATATTCTGGCAGGTATTTTGTTCAGCAACATTATTTCTGGTCATCTACCAGTTTGCCGCTTTTGTTGGCATGTACGAAAGCAAAGCCAGCCTGATGGGGGTAATGCCCTTTAATATCAACACGCTGATTAATTACCAGGCGTTACTGGTCGGTAACCTTGTCGGCGTGCCATTGTGCTATTTTATTATTCGTACTCTCCGCAATCCGCTGCACCTGCGGGGGTATTATCAGCAATTAAAGCTACAGATTGATAGCAAGGCCACTAAAAAAGAGATCGTTATTTGGCTGGCCGTATTGACTACACTAATGTTTATACTGTGTATGCCATTGACTGATAATAGTTCAATATTTAGTACCAACTATACGCTTTCGTTATTATTGCCGGTCATGCTGTGGGGTGCGATGCGCTATGGCTATAAGTTTATTTCAATTATCTGGGCCGTCGTGCTAATTACGTCGATTCATTATTATCAGCGTTATATGCCCTGGTATTCAGGTTATGATACGCAATTAGCGATTACCTCTTCGAGCTATCTGGTTTTTTCTTTTATTGTTAATTATATGTCTGTACTGGCCACGCGTCAGCGCGTAGTGAGTGGTCGCGCACGGCGGCTGGCCTATCTTGACCCGGTTGTACATCTTCCCAATTTACGTGCGTTAAACCGCGCGCTCCAAAATGCGCCCTGGTCTACGATCTGTTTTTTACACGTGCCGGGCCTGGAGCTATTGGGTAAAAATTATGGCGTCATGCTACGCATCCAGTATAAGCAAAAGCTCTCTCACTGGATTACGCCGATGCTGGCCTCAAATGAGTGCGTCTACCAGATGTCAGGGCACGACCTGGTGCTGCGTCTTAATACAGAGGCGCATCAGCAGCGTATTGAAGCGCTGGATAAACATATTAAGCAGTTTCGGTTTATCTGGGATGGACTGCCGCTACAGCCGCCTGTCGGCGTGAGCTACTGCTGCGTGCGTTCTCCGGTTAGCCACCTTTATCTTCTGCTGGGCGAATTAAGCACCAGTTCCGATCTTTCGTTGACGACTAACGCGCCGGAGGATTTACAGCGGCGCGGCGCAATGCACCTGCAGCGCGATTTGAAGGGCAGAATTGCAATGATGAATCGCCTGCAACAGGCGTTGGAGCACGATCATTTTTTCCTGATGGCGCAGCCTATTTTCGGCGTTCGTGGGGACGTTTACCATGAAATTTTACTGCGACTCAGGGATGACAACAGCGACGTTATCAACCCGGACAATTTTTTACCCGTGGCGCATGAGTTTGGTTTGTCTTCCGCTATCGATCTCTGGGTGATTGAAAACACGCTGCGGTTTATGGCGGCCAGCCGGGAATATATGCCCGCGCATCGTTTTGCCATTAATCTGTCGCCAACATCGGTATGCCGCGCTCGTTTTCCTGCAGAAGTTAAGCAGTTGCTTACGCAATATCAGGTTGAACCCTGGCAACTGGTTTTTGAGGTAACGGAAAGCAACTCTCTCACCAATGCTGAGCAGGCGCAGTTGACGCTGGGACAGCTACAGCAGTTTGGCTGTCAGATAGCGATTGATGATTTCGGTACTGGCTACGCCAGCTATGCGCGGCTGAAAAACGTTGACGCCGATATTCTTAAAATTGACGGCAGTTTTATTCGCAATATAGTGTCAAACAGTCTCGATTATCAGATTGTGGCTTCTATTTGTCATTTAGCGCGAATGAAAAATATGCAGGTCGTCGCGGAGTATGTCGAGAGCGAAGAAATACGAAGCGTCGTGCTCTCGTTGGGAATCGACTATCTTCAGGGATATTTAATTGGCGAGCCGCAGCTATTATCTGAGATTCAGTAAAGGCAGACGCCGCGGCGCGGCGTCTGGCTCACAATTTACGCGGCGATCTCCGGCGAGCTTTCTTCCTCAATATTGAGACGCCAGCCAGTTACCGCTTCCCAGTACTGCTGTTCTTTTTCCAGATCAAGCAGTACCAGCGCATTCTGGCTGAACCAGTCATGCGGAAAACATAACGTCCAGTGGCTGTCATCGGTCGTTAGCCGCAGCGTCGGCGGCGTGGTGGTCGCCTGCCGCTGGTTGTTCAGTAATACGCCCAGCCGAAGTAGCTGAATTAACGGCAGATACTGTTTTTTCTTAAACAGCGTAAAGCGGGGCATATCATCCAGTTTTATGGCTTTACGATGGTAACGCACCAGCGTCGCCATCATCATTTGCTGCTCCTGATTAAAGCCGGGCAAATCGCTGTGTTGCAGAATATAAGCCGAATGGCGATGTAAACCGCTGTGATTAATATTCAGTCCAACCTCATGCAGCATTGCCGCCCAACGGAGCAACGCTTCAAGCTGCGGATGCGCCAGTTTTGGCTGCTGGGCCTGCCACTGTTCGTACATCTGCATGGTGGTTTCCAGCACGCGCCTGGCCTGTTCTCTGTCAATGTTGTATTGATTGGCCAGACTTTTTGCGGTACGGCTGCGAACATCCTGATGGCGGAAGCGGCCTTCCATTTCATACAGCACGCCTTCGCGCAACGCGCCGTCGGAAAGGCGAAGCTCGCGGATAGCCAGAGCATCAAAAACGCCGCACAGAATCGCCAGGCCCGGCACAAAGACCGCTTTTCGTTCTTCAGACAGACCCGGCAGGCTGAGCGCATTAAAGGAGCGGTGCTTCAACACTTCTGACTTCAGTTTATCGAGGCGCTCCGGTGTAATGAAGCCATCTTTCTCACCCAGCGCCAGGAGAACTTCATGAGCGGCCTTAATCGTACCGGAAGCGCCCATCGCTACGTTCCAACCCTGAATACGATACTGCCAGGTTAAGGTTTCCAGTTTTTGCGCCGCCGCCATTCGGGCGCGCTGGAAGTTTTCTTTATTGATAATGCCGCCGGGAAAGTAGAGCTGCGCGAAGCTCACGCAGCCCATACGACGGCTTTCAACCAGCCTGGGTTCGAAGTTTTCGCCAATGACCAGCTCTGTTGACCCGCCGCCGATATCGATCACCAGCTTGCGGCCTTTTTCCGGCTGCGTATGTTCTACGCCCATAAAAATCAGGCGCGCTTCTTCGTTACCGGAAATAATCTCTATCGGGTAGGGAATAACCTTTTCCGCGCGTTTGAGAAAATCAGCGGCATTTTGCGCCTGACGTAACGTATGGGTACCTACGATACAGACGCTGGAAGGGGAGAAACCTTGTAAGCGTTCAGCAAACAGCGACAGACAGCTAAGCCCCCGTTCCATGGCTTCTTCGCTGAGTTTGTTATCTGCGCCCAGCCCGTCCGCCAGATGGACGCGCTGTTTTAAGCGCCCGATAATCTGCATTGCGCCGTCAACCACGCGGGCAATGACCATATGAAAGCTGTTTGAGCCGAGATCGACCGCAGCGAACTCCTGCGGGCGGGGGGATTTATCGTAAATTGGCATAGCGTTAGTCTGGTTGCTCGAGTGATTTGATGTAGTCATAAATTGCCAGCTGCGCCTGGACTTTACGGCGATTGCCGCGCGGTACGTAGCGGTTGCTGAGTTCTTTATCGATAAAACGCGCTTTTACCGTGTCGCTAAACAGAATGTCAATGATATCCAGGACGCGCTGTTTAAGCCGCGGGTCGAGGATAGGCGTAGCGACTTCGATACGGTAGTCAATATTACGCGTCATCCAGTCAGCTGAAGAGAGCCAAACTTGCTTATCACCGCCGTTTTCGAAAATATAAACCCGATCGTGTTCCAGATAGCGATCCACAATGCTAATCGCACGAATATTATCGCTAATGCCTTCCAGTTGCGGAATAAGAGAACACATACCGCGCACCAGCAGATTGACCTGGACGCCCGAACCCGACGCGGCGTATAGCCTGTCGACCAACCCTTTATCGACCAGGTTGTTAAGCTTTAAGGTAATCCCTGACGGTAAGCCTTGCTGGGCATTGGCGATTTCACGATCGATCATCTCATACAGCAGACGCCGTGAGTTTTGTGGAGAAACCATCAAATAATCGAAAGTGACCGGGCGATAGGGGTTTTCAATAAAATTAAAGACCCGGCGCACTTCATTGGTAATGCGCGCATCGGCGGTCAGCAGCGAATAATCGGTATACAGCCGCGCTGTTTTTTCGTTGAAGTTACCGGTGCCGATATGCGCATAACGCACCACGTCATCGCCCTCTTTTCGTGAGATGAGGAAGAGTTTGGCGTGAATTTTCAGCCCGGGCGCAGAGAAAATAACGTGGACGCCCGCTTCGGTTAACCGCTTGGCCCAGTGAATATTCGCCTCTTCATCGAAGCGCGCCTGCAACTCCACCACCACGGTAACTTTTTTGCCGTTATGGGCGGCATGGATCATCGAGTCAATAATGCGCGAGTCTTTCGCTACGCGATAAATATTGATTTTGATCGCCAGCACGCTTGGGTCAAACGACGCCTGACGCAGCAGTTCCAGCACATGTTCAAAGGTGTGATAAGGATAATAGAGCAGCACATCACGTTCGCGAATCGCGTCGAAACCGTTACGAAACTTCTCTTTATCAAACCAAAGATGGCGTAACCGCGGTAACGGTTTATTGACCAGGTTGGCTTTACCGACATTCGGAAAATTAATAAAGTCTTTAAAATTGTGGTAGCGCCCGCCGGGTACGATTGAGTCATACCGGGAGATCGTCAGTTTTTCCCGCAGCACGTCGACCAGCGCGGCGGGCATATCGCGTTGATAGACAAAGCGCACAGGTTCAGCGGTCAGGCGCTGCTTCAGGCTGGAAGACATCAGCTCCATCAGACTGGATTCCATCTCATGCACCAGGTCATATTCGGCATCGCGGGTCATTTTCATCGAATAGGCATTAAGCGCGTCATAGTCGAAGAACCCTTTAAAAATGTCATCCAGGCAGTAGCGCAGAATATTATCCAGAAGAATCATCGGCTTGCGTCTGCGCGGTGTTTCCGGCGGCAGATTAACGAAGCGTGGGACTTTGTCGGACGGTATCTCCAGCAGCGCATAGTTGATGGTGTCGCCGCGGATAATCTCCACCGCCAGATAGGTGTAATCATCCTTTAAAAACTGAACAAGATCCGTCTCCCGGTTAATGAGAATCGGGGTAATATGCTGGCGCAAATAGTGCTTAAAATAGTGGCGCAACCAGCTTTGTTGGTTCACCGAGAGCTGACGCTCGTTGATCAGAAAGATTTGATTACGCGCCATTTCCAGCAGTAATTCGTTGTACAGGCCGTCGAACTCCTGGTCTGCTTTCAACACGCGGGACTGAATTTTACCTAACAAATGGCGTGAATGAGAATTTGAACCCTGTTCTTCGCTGATAATAATGCGTCGTTTCAGTTCAGCGAAACGCACTTTGTAGAACTCGTCGAGGTTATTAGAATAGATTCCCAGGAACCGCATCCGCTCAATCAACGGGTTGGATTTATCCGCCGCTTCCTGTAACACGCGTTCGTTAAATGCTAACCAGCTTAGTTCTTTCTCGATATATAGCTTTTCCTGACCCATTACTACCTATACTCCGTTTTATTCACGGGACACTGCCTGATGATTATGGCGAGCATTACGCGTTAATGTCCAACTGCGCCAGAAAAATATGACAATAAACTGATAGCATAAAGGAAGGGAAAAGAGTAGGCCGGATAGGCATTTATGCCGCCATCCGGCAAGCAGACGCAGTCCTGTTCGATGACGTATTATTCGTCAGACGCATAACCTTGCGGCGGTAGACGACGCCCGTCCAGCCAGGCGGCGTTATCGCGCATCTTTAGACGCCCCTGCGCAAACCAGCTAATCACCAGCGGATAAATCGCATGTTCCTGAGTCTGTACGCGTGCGGTGATATCATCTTCGCTGTCGTCGGCAAAAACCGGCACCTTCGCCTGGAGAATGACCGGGCCGCCGTCGAGCTCGTCTGTCACGAAATGCACCGAGGTACCGTGCTCCTCATCGCCGTTTTCCAGCGCCTGGCGATGGGTATGCAACCCCGGATATTTTGGCAGCAGGGAAGGGTGAATGTTCAGCAGACGCCCGTAGTAATGCGCGACAAACATCGGACTCAGAATACGCATAAAACCGGCCAGCACGACCACATCGGGCGCATACGCGTCTATCTTGCGAATCAACTCGCGATCGAAGGCGTCGCGGCTGTCAAACCGATCGGCAGTCAGCGCTTGCGCCGGAATGCCGGCTTCTCTGGCGCGTTCAAGGCCGAACGCGTCGGCCTTATTGCTGAATACTGCCCTGAGGGTGCCTTTAATTTTCTTCGCTTCGCAGGCATCGATAATCGCCTGTAAATTGCTTCCATTGCCGGAAATCAGCACCACAATATTCATTATTCAATAACCACACGCTGTTCGGAATCAGAGGCTTTGATGATACCGATTTTCCATGCGTTTTCACCTTTCTCGTTTAGCAGAGCAAGCGCTTTGTCCGCTTCCGGAGCGGAGAGCGCAATCACCATGCCGACGCCGCAGTTAAAGGTACGGTACATTTCATGTCGGCTGACATTACCGGCGGTTTGCAGCCAGGTAAAGATGGCGGGCCACTGCCATGACGACTCATTAATTACCGCCTGGGTATTCTCCGGCAGAACGCGCGGAATATTTTCCCAAAAGCCGCCGCCGGTGAGGTGGGCGATAGCGTGCACATCGACGTTTTCAATCAGTTCCAGAACCGATTTTACGTAGATACGGGTCGGTTCAAGCAGATGATCGGCCAGCGGCTTCCCTTCCAGCAGAGTGGTTTGTGGGTCGCAGCCGCTAACGTCAATAATTTTCCGCACCAGCGAATATCCATTCGAGTGCGGGCCGCTGGAGCCGAGCGCAATCAGCACGTCGCCTTCGGCAACCCGGGAGCCGTCGATGATTTCTGATTTTTCGACTACGCCGACGCAGAAACCCGCCACATCGTAATCTTCGCCGTGATACATGCCCGGCATTTCCGCCGTCTCGCCGCCGACCAGCGCGCAGCCGGATTGCAGGCAGCCTTCGGCAATACCGTTGATCACGCTGGCAGCGGTATCGACATCCAGTTTACCCGTGGCATAGTAATCGAGGAAAAACAGCGGTTCCGCGCCCTGAACGACCAGATCGTTTACGCACATCGCCACCAGATCAATACCGATAGCGTCGTGACGCTTTAAGTCCATCGCCAGGCGAAGTTTGGTGCCTACGCCGTCAGTGCCGGAAACCAGTACCGGTTCACGATATTTTTGCGGCAACGCGCACAGCGCACCGAAACCGCCCAGACCGCCCATAACCTCCGGGCGGCGAGTTTTCTTCACTACGCCTTTGATTCGATCAACCAGAGCGTTACCCGCATCAATATCGACGCCGGCATCTTTATAGCTAAGAGAGGTCTTATCGGTCACTGCCTGGTTCCCCACGTTTTTTCTTGCGGTAAAAGTTAAATTCGGCGCAATTCTAACAGGGAAAGCAAACGTTTGCGAGCGTGGTCTGCGCCCTGGATATCCGGGCGATTTTTTTGGCATGGTTTCGGTCGCTGCTTGAAAATTTCTCTGTTGGTAAAAAAGAAAAGGATATCCAGCACTTGGTTTACGACAGGCGGTCGGGACAGGCCATTCATCCTTAAAATTGCTAAGATTCAAACGGTTGTTAGCCTTTATCGCCTGTTTCAACGTGAGTGATTTATACTCACTTTTCCGCTATCTGCGCTTTTGGTTGATCCAGGTCAAGCATACATTGTGTTGCGTCAGAGAGGAAAAGCGGTATAATCCGGCGATTTTTTTTGTGGTTGCCAGTCATCTGAGGATAGGAGAAGAGTATGAAGATCGTGGAAGTCAAACACCCACTCGTCAAACACAAGCTGGGTCTGATGCGTGAAAACGACATTAGCACTAAACGCTTTCGTGAACTCGCCTCAGAAGTAGGCAGCCTGCTGACGTATGAAGCGACAGCCGACCTGGAAACGGAAAAAGTCACCATCGAAGGCTGGAATGGCCCGGTGGAAATCGACCAGATCAAAGGTAAAAAAATTACCGTTGTGCCGATTCTGCGCGCGGGTCTGGGCATGATGGAAGGCGTTCTGGAAAATGTACCGAGCGCGCGTATCAGCGTAGTCGGGATGTACCGTAACGAAGAGACGCTTGAGCCAGTACCTTATTTCCAGAAACTGGTATCGAACATTGATGAGCGCATGGCGCTGATCGTCGACCCGATGCTGGCGACCGGCGGTTCTGTCATCGCGACCATCGACCTGCTGAAAAAAGCAGGCTGTAGCAGCATTAAGGTGCTGGTGCTGGTCGCCGCGCCGGAAGGCATTGCGGCGCTGGAAAAAGCGCACCCGGACGTTGAACTGTACACCGCCTCTATCGATCAGGGGCTTAACGAGCACGGATACATTATTCCGGGGCTTGGCGATGCCGGCGATAAGATTTTTGGTACCAAATAAGTGAATAAATAATTAAAAGCCGACTTTAAGAGTCGGCTTTTTTTTGAATAAAACAACTCATAACAAACACACTTAGAGGAAAACACTATGACGCGCCGTGCTATCGGGGTGAGTGAAAGACCGCCGCTTTTACAGACAATCCCGCTTAGTTTACAGCACCTTTTCGCCATGTTTGGCGCGACCGTGCTGGTGCCAGTTCTGTTTCATATCAACCCCGCGACGGTTCTGCTGTTTAACGGTATCGGAACGTTGCTGTATCTCTTTATCTGCAAAGGTAAAATTCCGGCCTACCTCGGATCGAGCTTTGCCTTTATTTCCCCGGTACTACTGCTGTTGCCGCTGGGTTATGAAGTGGCGCTGGGCGGTTTTATTATGTGCGGCGTGCTGTTCTGTCTGGTCTCTTTCATCGTTAAAAAAGCGGGCACCGGCTGGCTGGATGTGATGTTCCCGCCTGCGGCAATGGGCGCAATCGTTGCCGTCATCGGTCTGGAGCTGGCTGGCGTCGCGGCGGGGATGGCCGGATTGCTGCCTGCGCAAGGGCAGTCGCCGGACACGAAAACAATTATCATCTCCATGGTCACGCTGGCGGTGACGGTGTTCGGCTCCGTACTGTTTCGCGGTTTCCTGGCGATCATTCCGATTTTGATCGGCGTGCTGGCGGGCTATGCGCTGTCATTCGCGCTGGGAGTGGTCGATACCACGCCGATTGCCCAGGCGCACTGGTTTGCGCTGCCGACCTTCTATACGCCGCGTTTTGAATGGTTCGCGATCCTGACGATTCTGCCCGCAGCGTTGGTCGTGATCGCCGAGCATGTCGGTCATCTGGTGGTGACGGCGAATATCGTCAAAAAAGATTTAGTGCGCGATCCCGGTTTGCACCGCTCGATGTTCGCTAACGGACTATCGACGATCGTTTCCGGTTTCTTCGGCTCCACGCCGAATACCACCTATGGGGAAAATATTGGCGTCATGGCGATCACCCGCGTTTACAGTACCTGGGTTATCGGCGGCGCGGCGATTTTCGCCATTCTGCTTTCCTGTGTTGGCAAACTGGCGGCGGCGATTCAGATTATCCCGTTACCCGTGATGGGCGGCGTCTCGCTGCTGTTGTACGGCGTTATCGGCGCGTCGGGGATTCGCGTCTTGATCGAATCAAAAGTCGACTACAACAAAGCGCAAAACCTGATCCTCACCTCGGTGATTTTGATCATCGGCGTGAGCGGCGCGAAAGTGCATATCGGTGCGGCAGAATTGAAAGGGATGGCGCTGGCGACCATCGTCGGGATTTGCCTGAGCCTGATTTTTAAACTGATTAGCCTGTTGCGTCCGGAAGAAGTGGTACTGGAGGCAAATGATGCGGAGTCTCCGCATCAGTAACGGGTTGCCGGGCAGCGATGCTGCCCGGTTCTATCTCAAGGGAATTATGTGGTAAACTCAGCGCGATTTTATGTCATCCTGGGTTGAGGTATCTCTGAACACACCGGCACAGCTCTCTTTGCCACTTTATCTTCCTGACGACGAAACTTTCGCAAGTTTCTGGCCGGGGGATAACGCCTCTCTACTGGCCGCGTTACAAAACGTGTTGCGCCAGGAACATAGTGGATATATCTACCTTTGGGCGCGTGAAGGCGCGGGCCGCAGCCATTTGCTGCACGCCGCCTGCGCTGAATTGTCGCAGCGTGGAGATGCGGTAGGCTACGTCCCGCTCGATAAACGTACCTGGTTCGTGCCGGAAGTGCTCGACGGTATGGAACACCTCTCGCTGGTGTGTATTGATAACATTGAGTGTGTCGCTGGCGATGAACTGTGGGAGATGGCGATCTTTGATCTCTATAACCGCATTCTGGAGTCCGGTAAGACGCGGTTATTGATCACCGGCGATCGTCCGCCAAGACAGTTAAATCTGGGCTTGCCCGATCTCGCTTCCCGTCTGGACTGGGGGCAAATCTATAAACTCCAGCCTCTTTCCGATGAAGACAAACTTCAGGCGCTACAGTTGCGCGCCCGGTTACGGGGGTTTGAACTGCCGGAAGATGTCGGGCGGTTTTTGCTCAAACGTCTTGATCGCGAAATGCGTACGCTGTTTATGACGCTGGATCAGCTCGATCATGCGTCGATCACTGCCCAGCGAAAACTGACGATCCCGTTTGTCAAAGAGATCCTGAAACTGTAATACGCCGCGACGGCGGCGTTCAACGGTTAACCGAGGATGTCCAGCACCTGCTCAGGCGGTCGGCCAATGCGCGCCTGACCATTTGCCACCACAATGGGGCGCTCCATCAGTTTAGGGTGTTCAACCAGCGCCTGGATTAACGCCTCTTCACTCAGCTGGCTATCCGCCAGGTGAAGCGTTTTATAGAGATCTTCTTTCTGGCGCATCAGTTCGCGCGCGCTGGACATGCCCAACATACGCAGCAGTTCCCGCACGGTGGCGGCGTCGGCGGGCGTATCCAGATAAAGCACCACTTCCGGTTCCACGCCGTTAGATTTCAGCAGGTTCAGCGTGTCGCGGCTCTTCGAGCAGCGCGGGTTATGGTAGATTTTAATCGTGTCGGTCATGAGTTCTCCTTGTGACGCCATCCGGCTAATAAACGGCGATTACATTTTCGTGTATGGCTTGAAGCGTTCCTGTAACTGGCGCAGCTGGTCGATACGCGCATCGTAACGCGCCTGTTGCTGGCTACCCAGTTTTGCCTGGGCGCTGGCGCTACTGAGCAGTGAAATTGCCTGATCCAGTCGTCCCGCCAGCGCATAACTTTCAGCGCGCGCCGCCAGCTCCTGATCGCGGTTGTTCAGCGCGGCTTCGGCCTGAGCAAGCAGATCCCAGCCGTTACCGTCATCTTTATGGCTAAAGGTGTAGCGATTCAGAATGGTTTCCGCCGCTTTCGGCTGGCCTCCCTGGAGGTACGCATTGGCGAGGTTTAACTGCAGCACAGGATTAACGCGCAGATCGCGGGCATTTTTCAGGCGATTAATCGCGTCGTTGGCTCTTTTCTGCCCCAGGTCAATATCGGTGGCGAGGTCAAGATACCAGGCATTGTTCGGTTCCGCGCTTAACAGCGGCTGCAACGTTTTGCGCGCTTCATCGTACTTGCTCGCTTCCATCGCCTGCAACGCCCGGCCATATTGCGCCGCATGTTGCTGACGCACGTTGCCTTTAGACCACTGATCCAGCAGGTCGCTGGTTAGCTGGTTACGTCCGGAATTGTACATTCCCAGGGCGCGCGCTTTGGCGAAATAAAAGTCGGCGGAAGATTGCACCACGACCGGGCGCATCTGGTTGGCACGGTTGCGGGCATCCGCAAGGCGGCTTTCCGGTAAGGGGTGAGTGAGCAAAATTTCAGGCGGACGCGTGGAGTAACGCGCCTGGTCGAGCAGTTTTTCGAGGAAAGAGGGCATCGCCTGTGGGTCAAATCCGGCGCGTTGCAGTACCTGAATACCAATACGGTCGGCTTCTTGCTCATTTTGCTGGGTGAAACTTATCATTCCCTGGCGCGTTCCCGCCAGAGTACCGGTTAGTGCCGCCATACCGGCCTGTGGGCTGGCCATGGCCAGCAAAATGGAACCCAGCGCGCCCACCCAGGTAAGCGGCGCGCTGCGCTTTTGATCTTCCATCGCGCGCGCCAGGTGGCGCTGCGTCACGTGGGAGATTTCATGCGCCATGACTGAAGCTAGCTGGCTTTCGTTATCCGCGTAGCGAAAAAGTGCCGAGTGCAGCACCACATTGCCGCCAAAGAACGCGAACGCGTTGATTTCGTCATTATTGATCAAGAAAAAATGGAAGGGCGTTTTGACGGAGTCGGCGTGCGAGACCAGACGCATACCCAGCGCGTTAATGTATTGCACCAGCAGCGGATCGTTGATTAACGGCGCGCTGCCGCGTAGCTGGCGCACATAAAAGTCGCCCATTTGCATCTCTTGTCCGATAGAAAGCGTGCTTCCTGCCGAGGTTCCCATATCGGGCAGCGTGTCGGCAGGGTCGGCAAATGCGGGCGCGACCTGACCGAGAGCCAATGCTGCAATGAGGGTTGCCACCAGGTTTTTTTTCAACTGCCTGAACATAACCTCTATCCTGTTGTTTTGAGATAGCCCTTTGACCAACGTCGTGAAATATCGTTCCACGCTCCGACACTTCATAAGTGTAACTGTGATGAGCACAGACTCACTATTTTAGTTTCCTGAATCAACGATAAAAAGCGAAGTCTTTTTTGTGACATTTCGATACAATTCGGCATCACAATCCCGCAGTTGAGTTCTGGGAAGGGTTTTATGCTCGAAATGTTAATGCAATGGTATCGCCGTCGCTTCAGCGACCCGGAGGCGATTGCCTTGCTGGTCATTCTGGTGGCTGGTTTTAGCATCCTCTTTTTCTTTAGCGGCCTGTTAGCGCCGCTGCTGGTCGCTATCGTACTGGCCTACCTGCTGGAGTGGCCGACGGCGCGCCTGCAGGCGATTGGCTGTTCCCGGCGCTGGGCAGCCTCCATTGTCCTTATCCTCTTTGTCGGCATTCTGTTATTAATGGCGTTTGTGGTGATGCCGATTGCCTGGCAGCAGGGTATTTACCTGATTCGTGATATGCCCGGTATGCTGAATAAACTGTCCGATTTTGCCGCGACCTTGCCGCGACGCTATCCGGCGCTGATGGATGCGGGCATTATTGATGCGATGGCGGAAAACATGCGTACCCGGATGCTTAACATGGGCGATTCGGTGGTGAAGTATTCGCTGGCTTCGTTGGTCGGGCTACTGACGCTGGCGGTATATCTGGTGCTGGTGCCGCTGATGGTCTTTTTCCTGGTAAAAGATAAAGAGCAGATGCTGAATGCCGTGCGCCGCGTGCTGCCGCGTAATCGCGGGCTGGCGGGGCAGGTGTGGAATGAGATGAATCAGCAGATCACCAACTATATCCGCGGAAAAGTGCTGGAGATGGTGGTGGTGGGCGTAGCGACCTGGCTGGGCTTTTTGCTGTTTGGCCTCAACTATTCGCTACTGTTGGCGGTACTGGTGGGCTTTTCGGTCCTGATCCCCTATATCGGCGCCTTTGTGGTAACAATTCCGGTGGTGGGCGTCGCGCTGTTTCAGTTTGGCCTGGGGACGGAATTCTGGAGCTGTTTTGCCGTTTATCTGATTATTCAGGCACTGGATGGCAATCTGCTGGTACCGGTACTTTTCTCCGAAGCGGTGAATTTGCATCCGCTGGTGATTATTCTGTCAGTGGTGATTTTCGGCGGTCTGTGGGGTTTCTGGGGAGTGTTTTTCGCCATTCCATTGGCGACGCTGATTAAAGCCGTTGTCCATGCCTGGCCGGATGGTCAGGTGACGGATACCTCATCCTGAGCGGTCTGTACAAAAGTTGTAAAGCGTGAACGACATCATAGTGCCCTGCCGCCATTTTGCGCACGCCTGATGAGGGACAAGCGCTTAGAAAGCCGCTCTTTTTTTTAATGCCGCACCGTGTTGCGGCATTTTTATTGTCGGAACCTACAAAATTCTCGCTGTAAAGCCGCCAAAATTTGGTGACTTAGCCTAAGCATTCTTCTGAGAAATTCGTTAATAAGTGACATCATTGATGCGAGATTGTTTTTTTAATGTGAAGCGATAACGAAACAGGGAATGAGTGTGTTGAGAAAACATTACTTGAAAGGGTATACCGCGCGGCAAATTGTACAGCGAGCCATGAAAATTATTCCTTACTCGGTAAACGTCATGGATGAACATGGCGTCATTATCGCGTCTGGCGAACCTTCGCGGCTTCGCCAGCGTCATGAAGGGGCCATTCTGGCGCTGAAGGAAAACCGTATTGTAGAAATTGATTCCGCTACCGCCAATCAGCTTAAAGGTGTGCGATCCGGCATTAATCTTCCCATCTCTTTTCATGAACAGCTTATCGGCGTGGTCGGCATTACCGGCGAGCCGGAGGAGGTTCGCGCGTATGCCGAGCTGGTTAAAATGGCGGCGGAGCTGGTGATCGAGCATATGGTGCTGATCGAACAGCGACAGTGGGATAAACGCTATCGCGAAGAGCTGATCAACCAATTGATTTTGCGAGAAAATTCAACAGAGTCGTTGCGCTCTATGGCGGCCTATCTGGGCATTGATCTGGCGGTTCCCAGAGTGGTGCTGATTATTGAACTTTCCCAGCCGGATCGCGAAGCGCTGCGCAATGTAATGGATTATTTCGAGAATCACGCGCGCAACCATTTGGTGACGTTTACCGAATTTAATGAATTAATCATTATTAAGCCTATCACGTTAAAAGAGGGAAAGTGGAATACCCGCCAGGAAATGGGTGAATTGCAGATTTTTAAATCATGGGCTGCATCATCGGGCTTTAGCCGTATTTTGGTTGGGGGCTATTTTGCCGGCGAGACGGGATTGCACCGATCTTTGCTCACTGCGAGAGCCACGCAGGCGATGGCGAAAAGACAAAAGCTGCGCAGCCAGTACATTTTTTATCATGACCACGCGCTTCCCGCGCTGCTAAGCGGGCTGTCTGAAAGTTGGCAAGTGCAGGAGTTATCGCGTCTGTGGCTGCAACTGGCGCAACATGACGCGAAAGGCGTATTGCAACAGACGCTGCGGACCTGGTTTGAACATAATTGTGACCTGACGCAAACGGCCAAAGCATTGCATATTCATGTGAATACATTGCGCTATCGCTTACAGCGCTGTGAGGATATTACGCACATAAAAATCAATGAGTTAAAAAGTACGCTTTGGCTTTATATCGGTATGGAGCTCCAGGCCGAATCTGTACCGTCCGACAAGTTACCGCTGCCAGGTCGAATCGAAATTTGTTGAAAGCTCCAGCGGATTTTTAGGCGGGTTTTTCCATACTGCGCGCTCCATGTTAAAGGAGGCGCAGTATATGACGTCGATATCCACCCTGGGAGCCATTGCCGCATTGGTTGTGGCCATCGTATTAATTTTAAGAAAAGTGTCGCCAGCCTACGGCATGATGGCGGGCGCGCTGGTCGGCGGTTTGATTGGCGGCGCCGATCTTCTGCAAACCGTGTCGCTGATGGTGTCAGGCGCGCAGGGCATCGTTAATGCCGTATTGCGTATTCTGGCCGCAGGCGTACTGGCGGGCGTATTAATTGAGTCCGGGGCGGCGAATACGATTGCTGAGACGATTGTCCGCAAAGTGGGGGAAACCCGGGCATTATTGGCATTAGCCATTGCCACACTATGTTTGACCGCCGTCGGCGTATTTATTGATGTGGCGGTGATTACCGTCGCGCCGATTGCGCTGTCGATTGCGCGTAATGCAGGGCTGTCAAAAAGCGCTATTCTGCTGGCGATGGTCGGCGGCGGCAAAGCGGGTAACGTGATGTCACCCAACCCGAACGCTATTGCCGCCTCCGATGCGTTTCATGTTCCTCTTACCTCTATTATGCTGGCGGGCGTGGTTCCGGGCATCGTTGGGCTTATTATCGCCTATCTGTTAGCGAAACGGCTGAATAATAAAGGCGCGGGCGTCGCCGATCATGAAGTGACTCACCATGATGACTCCGTCGCCAGACCCGGCTTTCTGGTGGCGATTAGCGCGCCGCTGGTCGCTATTTTCCTGCTTTCTCTCCGTCCGTTTGCCGGCATTTCCATTGACCCGTTAATTGCCCTGCCCGTAGGGGGATTGGTCGGTCTGCTGTTGATGGGACGCGCGCGCCACTGTAACCAGTACATGGTCGCCGGTCTGATGCGTATGGCGCCTGTCGCTATTATGTTGCTGGGAACCGGTACGCTGGCCGGCATTATCGCTAATTCCGAACTTAAAGATGTCCTGATTCATGGCCTCACCGCTTCGGGATTGCCGTCCTGGCTGCTGGCGCCCGTGTCTGGCGCCATGATGTCAATGGCGACGGCCTCAACCACGGCGGGAACGGCGGTGGCGTCCGGCGTTTTCTCTCCCACGTTACTTGAACTTGGCGTTTCCGCCCTGGCGGGAGCCGCTATGATCCATGCGGGCGCCACGGTGCTGGACCATCTGCCGCACGGCAGCTTTTTCCACGCGACGGGCGGCAGCGTCAATATGCAAATTCATGAACGTTTAAAGCTAATGCCGTATGAAACGCTGGTGGGGTTAGCCATTACCTTTATTTCTACTCTGATGTTCGGTTTCTTTGGTTTTGCAGGATAATCCCTATGAAAATTGTTATTGCTCCTGATTCATTTAAAGAAAGTTTGTCCGCAATGGCGGTCGCTGAGGCGATAGAAAAGGGGTTCCGCGAAATTTATCCTGACGCCGACTACGTTAAAGTGCCCATGGCGGATGGCGGGGAAGGAACCGTACAATCAATGGTGGAGGCCAGCTGCGGGCGTTATGTCGACCAGTGGGTACAAGGCCCGCTTGGGCAACCGGTGGCCGCGCGCTGGGGAATGCTGGGCGATAGCGATACCGCCGTGATTGAAATGGCGGCGGCATCCGGGCTGCATCACGTTTCGCCTGAATTGCGCAACCCGCTTAATACCACCAGCTACGGCACCGGCGAGTTAATCGTCGCGGCGCTGGAGCGTGGCGTAAAGCGTATTATTCTGGGAATTGGCGGCAGCGCGACGAATGACGGCGGCGCGGGGATGATGCAGGCGCTTGGCGTTATATTGCGCGATAAACAGGGGCGCTCGCTTTCTCCGGGCGGCGAGGCGCTGGCGGCGCTGGCCTCTATCGATCTGTCCGGTTGTCACCCATTGCTGCGTAAGGTATCGATAACCGTGGCGTGCGATGTCAACAATCCGCTGTGTGGTCCCCAGGGCGCATCGGCCATTTTTGGCCCACAAAAAGGGGCGACAGCGGAAATGGTGAACACCCTGGACGCGGCGCTGGAAAACTGGGGCCGGCATATTTATCAGGCTACGGGACGTGAGGTGATTAATGCTCCCGGCGCGGGCGCGGCAGGTGGAATGGGCGCCGCGCTTTTAGGGTTGCTCAATGCGGAATTACGCGCCGGCGTAGAGATTGTCGTGGAAACGCTACAGCTTGAGCAGGCGGTTAAAGATGCCGATCTGGTGATTACCGGAGAAGGTCGGCTGGACAGCCAAAGTATTTGCGGCAAGACGCCGATTGGCGTCGCCAGAGTGGCGAAGCGGTATCATAAACCGGTTATCGCGCTCGCCGGTGGGCTGCAACACGATCATCACGTTGTGTATCAGCAGGGTATCGATGCGGCGCTATCGATTTTGTCGCATATCGTTACGCTGCCGGAAGCCTTACACGAGGCGGAATATAACCTGAGCCTGTCGGCGCGCAATGTGGCGGCGATATGGCGTCTGGCGCGGCAAGTCTGACGGCGCATTCCCTTTCCAGGCCGCACATCAGCGCGGCCTGAGGCTTTTACGCGTTTTCTTTCAGCCAGTTCAGCACCACATCATGGTGATTGCTGGTTTTAAAATCATTAAAGACGTGTTCAATCTTACCATCAGCGTCAATCAAAAAGCTGATGCGGTGAATGCCGTCATACGTTTTGCCCATAAACGACTTTTCGCCCCAGACGCCGAACTGTTCACACACCTGATGGTTTTCATCGGACAAAAGGGTAAAGTTCAGCAGCTCTTTTTCAGCGAAACGGGAGAGTTTTTCAGGTTTATCGGTGCTGATGCCCAGCACGTCCACGCCTGCTTTTTTGAGCTCGTCCATGTTATCGCGTAAGCCGCAGGCCTGCACGGTACAGCCGGGTGTCATGGCTTTTGGGTAGAAATAAACCAGAACGCGCTGTCCCTGGAAGTCGGTCAAATTTACTTGTTCCCCGTCTTGATCCGGCAAGCTAAATTTCGGTGCGATATCACCGGCTTTCAGTGGATTCATTACTTAACTCCATCCTGTTCATCATGTTGTGAGTAATTGACGACGTTTATACTGCCTTGCGCATTGAGTTCTGTACATAGTGCTTTAAAGGCTTGCTCAATATTTGCGGAATTTTGCGACGCCGGGCTATGTGCGGTGATTTGAATAAATAATTGCGCAGCTTTATCACCTTCAGCCGGCTGCGTGCGGGAGACCAGCTCCGCAATATTCATTTCATGACTATTAAACAGCGCGGTGAATCGCTCAATTAAATGCGGGGAGTCGGCGACCTCAACCTGAACCCATACCGTCGCGGGCATTGCCGGGCGGGGACGGTCGGACGTCCGTTTCATCACAATCAGCAGATCCAGCTCCGCGCCTTTTAACGGCAATGTCGATTCAATCAAGGTAATCGCGTTCCACGTGCCGGACAACAGCATAATAAACGTGAATTCATCGCCCAGCATCGCCAGTCGGCTGTCTTCGATATTACAGCCGCAACTGCTGACATGGCGAGTAATGGTATTCACAATACCGGGCCTGTCGGCGCCCAGCGCAGTGATAACCAAATAGTGTTGTGATGACGGTGTCAAACCAGTTATTCCTTTGAGCGGTGAGGTAATCTTAAGGAAACCATAAAAAAAACCTGCATACAACAATCAGAACGGCTTTGGTCGCTTGCTTTTATTGCCATACCAAACGTACCATTGAGAGACTTGTTTGCACAGAGGATGGCCCATGTTCACGGGAAGTATTGTCGCGCTTGTTACGCCGATGGATGAGAAAGGTAACGTCAGTAGGTCTTGCCTGAAAAAACTCATTGATTATCATGTCGCCAACGGTACCTCGGCGATTGTTTCGGTTGGCACTACCGGCGAGTCTGCCACGCTAAGCCATGATGAACATGGCGATGTCGTGATGATGACGCTGGAACTGGCTGACGGACGTATTCCGGTTATCGCCGGCACGGGCGCAAACGCGACCGCGGAAGCGATTAGCCTGACGCAGCGTTTTAACGATAGCGGCATTGTTGGCTGCCTGACGGTAACGCCGTACTACAATCGCCCGACGCAGGAAGGTTTGTTCCAGCATTTCAAAGCCATCGCGGAACACACTGACTTGCCGCAAATTCTGTATAATGTGCCGTCCCGTACCGGTTGCGACATGTTGCCGGAAACCGTGGGTCGTCTGGCGGAAATAAAAAATATTATCGCTATCAAAGAGGCGACAGGGAACTTAACCCGCGTTCACCAGATCAAAGAGCTGGTTTCAGACGATTTTATTCTGCTTAGCGGCGATGACGCGTCTGCGCTGGACTTTATGCAACTGGGTGGTCATGGCGTGATTTCCGTTACGGCTAACGTAGCGGCGCGCGAGATGGCTGACATGTGCAAACTGGCGGCGGAAGGGCAATTTGCCGAGGCGCGCGCTATCAACCAGCGTCTGATGCCGTTACACAACAAACTATTTGTCGAACCCAATCCTATCCCGGTGAAATGGGCATGTAAGGCATTGGGTCTTGTGGCGACCGACACGCTGCGCCTGCCAATGACGCCTATCACGGACCATGGTCGTGACATCGTCAAAGCAGCGCTTCAGCATGCTGGCCTGCTGTAAAGTTTAGGGAGATTTGATGGCTTACTCAGTACAAAAGTCGCGCCTGGCGAAGGTTGCGGGTGTTTCGCTTGTTTTGCTGCTCGCTGCCTGTAGTTCCGATTCGCGCTACAAGCGCCAGGTAAGCGGCGATGAATCCTATCTGGATGCCGCGCCGCTTGCTGAACTTCACGCCCCGGCAGGAATGATCCTGCCGATAACGACCGGCGACTACGTTATTCCGGTCACGAAGGGGAGCGGCGCGGTTGGTAAGGCGTTGGATATCCGTCCGCCAGCGCAGCCGTTAGCGTTAGTGAGCGGCGCGCGTACCCAGTTCTCTGGCGATACCGCTACGCTATTGGTGGAAAATGGTCGTAGCAGCACGCTGTGGCCGCAAGTCGTCAGCGTGATTCAGGCGAAAAATTATCCGATTGAAAAACGTGACGATGCCAGCCAGACCCTGACGACCGATTGGGTGAACTGGAACCGCCTGGATGAAGACGAACAGTATCGTGGACGTTATCAAATCTCGGTGAAGCCGCAGGGCTATCAGCAGGCGGTAACGGTAAAACTGGTTAATCTGGAACAGGCTGGCAAGCCGGTCGCTGACGCGGCGTCGCTGCAGCGCTATAGCACGGAAATGATGAACGTCATTTCCGCCGGTCTGGATAAGACCGCTACGGATGCGGCAAATGCCGCGCAGAACCGTTCCGCCGCAACGATGGATGTGCAGAGCGCCGCTGATGATACCGGTTTACCTATGCTGGTCGTTCGCGGTCCGTTCAACCTCGTGTGGCAGCGCCTCCCGGCCGCGCTGGAAAAAGTGGGCATGAAAGTCACCGACAGCACTCGCTCTCAGGGCAGCATGGCGGTAACGTACAAACCGTTGTCTGACAGCGACTGGCGGGATCTGGGCGCTAGCGACCCGGGCCTGGCATCCGGAGACTATAAATTGCAGGTCGGCGATTTAGATAACCGCAGCAGCTTGCAGTTTATCGATCCTAAGGGGCATACTCTGACGCAAAGCCAGAACGACGCGCTGGTTGCCGTCTTCCAGGCAGCGTTCAACAAGTAATTTAACAGGGCTGGAGTAATCCGGCCCTTTTTTCTGATAAGATACGCAAACGTGTGCGTCGGTACAAAAACGCGATTTAACCGCTATTTCGCACCACAATTACAGGCTGACGTCTCCGGCAGGCGTAGCAGGAAATGAATACTTATCGTTAATTCACACCCAGGAGTGTTAAAGATGCAAAAGCAAGCTGAGTTGTATCGTGGTAAAGCGAAAACCGTATACAGCACGGAAAACCCGGACCTGTTGGTGCTCGAATTCCGCAATGATACGTCAGCAGGGGATGGCGCGCGCATTGAACAGTTTGATCGCAAAGGCATGGTAAATAACAAATTCAACCATTTCATTATGACCAAACTGGCCGAGGCGGGCATCCCGACCCAGATGGAACGTTTGCTGTCTGATACCGAGTGTCTGGTGAAGAAGCTGGAGATGGTGCCGGTTGAATGTGTGGTGCGCAACCGTGCGGCAGGGTCGCTGGTCAAGCGTCTGGGCGTGGAAGAAGGCATGGAGCTTAACCCGCCGATATTCGATCTGTTCCTGAAAAACGACGCGCTGCACGACCCGATGGTGAATAGTTCCTACTGTGAAACGTTCGGTTGGGTAAGTCAGGAAAATCTGGCGCGTATGAAAGAGCTAACCTACAAAGCCAACGACGTACTGAAAAAACTGTTTGATGACGCGGGTCTTATCCTGGTGGATTTCAAACTGGAGTTTGGCCTGTATAAAGGCGAAGTGGTGCTGGGCGATGAGTTTTCGCCGGACGGCAGCCGCCTGTGGGATAAAGAGACGCTGGACAAAATGGACAAAGACCGCTTCCGCCAGAGTCTGGGCGGTCTGATTGAAGCCTATGAAGCCGTCGCGCATCGCCTGGGCGTGAAATTAGATTAATTCCGCTTCTGACCGGAGGGCAACCGCTCTCCGGTATCATCCTTTCCTCATTCTGATAGCGTTTACCTGTGGTAATCCTGCGCCTGACCGCCTACGATCATCTGTATAACAAAGAGAGAATGAGGTGATTATGCGCTGGCAAGGGCGTCGTGAAAGTAACAATGTAGAGGACAGACGTAATCGGCCAGGCGGCCCCTCGCTGGGTGGCCCAGGCTTTCGTCTTCCGCGCGGAAAAGGCGGCATCATTCTGTTGGTGGTGGTGTTGGTCGCAGGGTACTATGGGGTGGATTTAACCGGTCTGTTGACCGGCCAGCCGGTTTCGCAGCAGCAGTCGACGCGTTCGATAAGCCCCAATGATGATGAAGCGGCAAAATTTACCTCGGTGATTCTGGCGACGACCGAAGATACCTGGGGTCAACTCTTTCAAAAAATGGGGCGCGGCTATCAGCAGCCAAAACTGGTGATGTACCGTGGTATGACGCGCACCGGCTGTGGTGCGGGTCAGTCCGTGATGGGGCCGTTTTACTGCCCGGCGGACGGCACCGTTTATATCGATCTCTCATTTTACGATGATATGAAAAATAAGCTGGGCGCGGACGGTGATTTTGCTCAGGGTTATGTCATCGCCCACGAAGTCGGCCACCACGTACAAAAACTGTTAGGTATTGAGCCGAAAGTACGCCAGTTGCAGCAAAACGCGTCGCAAACGGAGGTGAATCGCCTTTCGGTGCGCATGGAGCTACAGGCGGATTGCTTTGCCGGCGTGTGGGGACACAGTATGCAGCAGCAAGGCGTACTGGAGGCGGGCGATCTGGAAGAGGCGCTCAATGCCGCACAGGCTATCGGCGACGATCGCTTACAGCAACAGGGGCAGGGGCGCGTCGTGCCGGATAGTTTTACCCACGGCACCTCAGAACAGCGCTACAGCTGGTTTAAGCGTGGCTTTGACAGCGGTGACCCGGCGCAATGTAATACGTTTGGCAAAAACTTTTGATAAACCGGGGCAGGGATGTCTGATATCGATGCGCTACAGGCGTTAACGTCGCAAATGACACAGGAAGGCATTCGCCGTTTACTGGTCATCAGCGGCGATGCGGCGTGGTGCCGGGAGCGGGCCGAGGCGATACGCGCTGCGTTGCCCGGTGACTGGCTGTGGGTCGCGCCTGACGCGCCCGCCCAGCCGTGCTGTACGCCACAGGCGTTACAAACGCTGCTGGGCCGTGAATTCCGTCATGCGATATTTGATGCCTGGCAGGGCTTTGACGCCGCAGCGTTTGCCGCTCTGAGCGGGACCTTGCAGGCCGGAAGCTGGCTGCTTCTGCTGATGCCGCCGTACGAGACGTGGGAAAGCAGACCTGATACCGATTCACTGCGCTGGAGCGACTGCGCGCAGCCTATCCCCACACCGCAGTTTGCACAGCATCTTAAACGGACTCTTTCCCGCGATCCGCAAACGCTGCTGTGGCGACAGCGCCAGCCGTTTTGCTGGCCATCTTATCCTTCCCGTGAACGCTGGCGACCCGCCACCGGCGAGCCGCAGCCGGAGCAGGCGGCTATCTTATCGCGTTTACGTGAAATGCCGCCCGGCGTGGCGACGGTGATTGCCCCCCGTGGGCGCGGCAAATCGGCGCTGGCCGGGCAATTCATCTCCCGGATGGCGGGCACGGCTATCGTGACCGCACCGGCGAAAACGGCAACGGATATCCTGGCAGCGTTTGCCGGTGAGCGGTTCTGCTTTATGGCGCCGGATGCGTTGCTGGCGAGCGGGGCAAGAGCCGACTGGCTGGTGGTTGACGAGGCGGCGGCAATCCCCGCGCCGCTGCTGCTGCAACTGGTTTCGCGCTTTTCCCGCATACTACTCACCACCACCGTTCAGGGCTACGAAGGCACCGGACGCGGCTTTTTACTTAAGTTTTGCGCCCGTTTTCCGCAGCTTCACCGCTTCACGCTTCGTCAGCCTGTCCGCTGGGCGCCAGAATGCCCGCTGGAAAATATCGTCAGCGAGGCGCTGATATTCGACGATGAAGCGTTTGCGCAGGCGCCACATGGTGCGATAGCAATCTCGTCGTTTTACCAGCAGGCCTGGGGGGAGACGCCCGCGTTGCCGAGGGCTGTGTATCAGTTACTGTCGGGGGCGCACTATCGTACTTCGCCGCTGGATCTGCGCCGAATGATGGATGCGCCAGGACAGCATTTCTTGCAGGCCACGGCGAATAACCGTGTGGCGGGCGCCGTCTGGCTGGTCGAAGAGGGGGGCTTATCCGCAGAACTCAGTCAGGCTGTATGGGGCGGTTTCCGGCGGCCGCGTGGAAATCTGGTGGCGCAGTCGCTGGCGGCGCACGGTAGCGACCCTTTAGCCGCGACGCTGGTTGGGCGTCGCGTAAGCCGTATCGCAGTGCACCCCGCTCGCCAGCGTGAAGGCATCGGTCAGCAGTTGATTACCTGCGCGTGCATGCAGGCGGCGCAGTGTGATTATCTCTCCGTCAGCTTCGGCTATACGCCGGAGCTGTGGCGTTTCTGGCAACGCTGCGGCTTTGTGCTGGTACGGATGGGCAACCATCGGGAGGCGAGCAGCGGTTGCTATACGGCGATGGCGTTATTGCCGCTGAGCGACGCGGGAAAACGGCTGGCGCAGCAGGAACACCAACGTTTGCGCCGCGATGCGGATATCCTGACGCAGTGGAACGGCGAGGCGATACCGCTGGCGGCGTTAGATGAACAGGCGCTTAATGATGAAGACTGGCGTGAGCTGGTCGGTTTTGCGTTCGCGCACCGCCCGCTACTGACATCGTTAGGTTGCCTGCATCGTTTACTGCAATACAGCGCATTGCCATTACCAGCGCTGAGAGGGCGGCTGGAAGAAAAAGCCAGCGATGCCGAACTGTGCGCCCGGCTACGCATTTCAGGCCGTAAAGCTCTGCTGGCGTTGCAGCGTGCGCAGGCGGCGCAGGCGCTGATTGCGCTGGATGCCGGACGAACGCAGCGTTTGCGCGACGTAATGCCCGGCGGTGGGGACCATGCCGGATAGCGATACCTGTCCGGCATGATATCCGGTTACTTTTTCGGCTGATCTTTCTTCGGCCAGTCGTCTTCATCGTCCCACTTATCGTTAAAATCGCGATGCGGGGGCAGCTCAGGTTTATTGGCAAGGAATTTCTTATGGTCGATGCGTTTGAGATCTTTGATCACATTCAGCAGTACGCCTACCAGAAACACCAATACCAGAATCCACCAATATTTTGCCAGCCAGTCCATGCTTATTTCCTCTTACCGGAACGCTCATCAGGCGACGAGCTGTTCCATAATGCGTTGATACATACGGGCCAGTAGCTGGAGATCGGCGGCATTCACACATTCATTAATTTTATGAATGGTGGCGTTCACCGGCCCCAGTTCTACCACCTGCGCTCCCATACGGGCGATAAAACGTCCGTCGGACGTACCGCCCGTCGTCAGTAATTGCGGTTTAATTTCATTATAGTGCTCAATGGCGTTTACCACCGCGTCCACCAGCTTGCCGCGTGCGGTCAGGAACGGCTGGCCGGAAAGCCACCAGTCTACGGTATAGCGTAGCTGATGCTTCTCAAGCAGCGCATGTACCCGCTCTTTGATCATCTCATCGGTCAGTTCCGTGCTGAAACGGAAGTTAAACTGCACGAACAGTTCACCGGGAATGACATTATTGCTGCCGGTGCCTGCCTGGATATTGGCTACCTGCATACTGGTGGCCGGGAAAAAGTCATTGCCCCGATCCCACTCGATAGCGACCAGTTCATTAAGAAAAGGCGCGGCGCGATGAACAGGGTTATCTGCCAGATGCGGATAGGCGACGTGCCCCTGAACGCCATGAATAGTGAGGTTACAGGTGAGGGAACCGCGACGCCCGTTTTTGACGACATCACCCACAATTTCAGTACTGGAAGGTTCGCCGACCAGACAGTAATCCAGCCGCTCGTGACGGGCCATCAGCGCTTCAACCACCTTTACGGTGCCATTTTTTGCGCTGGCTTCTTCATCAGAGGTAATCAAAAATGCGAGACGGCCCCGGTGATGAGGATGCTGCGCAACAAAACGTTCAGCAGCCACCACCATGGCCGCCAGTGAACCTTTCATATCCGCCGCGCCGCGACCGAACAACATTCCGTCGCGAATCGTAGGCTCAAACGGCGGATTGATCCAGCGATCGACATCGCCAGCCGGTACGACGTCAGTATGCCCGGCGAACGCCAGCGTTTCGCCACGCCCACGCCATGCCCAAAAATTTTGCGTGTCGCCAAAATCCATATGCTCAATGGTAAAACCGATTTTACGCAGGCGTTCAATCATTAATGCCTGACAGCCTGCGTCATCCGGACTCAGGGAGGGGCGACGAATAAGTTGCTGTGTCAGCTCAATAACCGGGCACGACATAGACTACACCTCATCAAAAAACTGCTGATAACGGGATTCACTGAAACCAAGCAGCATAGGCTTCCCGGGCGCGCAGAGCAATGGGCGTTTGATGATTGCCGGCTGTTCAACCATGAGAGCAGCGGCGGAGTCGGCATCGGTAATCCCGCTGCGGTCGCCTTCATCCAGTTTGCGCCATGTTGTGCCGCGCGTATTCAGTAAAGGCTGCCAGCCGAGTTCGGCAATAAAGGTATTAAGAAGAGGGAGGTCTATGCCATCCACACGGTAATCGTGAAAACGATAATCAATGCCATGCTCCTCCAGCCAACGGCGCGCTTTTTTGATCGTGTCGCAATTCTTAATGCCATAGAGGGTAATCATATTGAATCCTTTAACGCGAAATTCGAATAAATAATCAATAGTATCGTCTGCGGGATAATAAGTGTGGCTATTAATGGTTATTTATCCAGCGCTGATCGGCAATCAATATAACATTGTTGAGTGAATGTGAATAATGATTCCAAAACGTTCCAGATGTGGCTTGTTTATAATTCGCGAGGAAAATCCTATTTTGCGCACATGCAATTGATTGTTTTTTAACCCGATTTGATAAAGTAGTAGAAAAGGTATTAATGTTGCTAAATATTGCAGTAAGTCACATAAAATTTACGGCTACAGCGCCATAGTAATATCATAGACAGCGTAACCAGAGGATATCGCAACAATCGGTTAAATGAACTTCTCTCTATACCGCTAACTACGTAGAATACCCATAATAATAAGAGAGGCTATTATGATTGAACGTGAACTGGGGAACTGGAAAGATTTTATCGAAGTCATGCTTCGTAAATAAATGCCTGGAAGGCACCGCGCTCCCATAGGGGATAAGAAAAGGCGACTCAACGAAAGTCGCCTTTTTTGTGCCCGACACCTCGTATCAGGCTGGCCAGGAGCTTATTCCGGGCGCGGCTTCAGCGGGAAGCGGCGACGTATCAGCACGAAAAACAGGGGTACAAAGAAGATAGCCAGAATGGTTGCTGAGATCATTCCCCCCATCACGCCGGTTCCGACAGCATGTTGGCTACCCGAGCCTGCCCCGGTGCTGGTGGCCATCGGCAATACGCCAAAGATAAACGCCAGCGAAGTCATCAGTATCGGTCGCAGGCGCTGGCGGCTGGCGTACAGCGTGGCGTCTAACAGCGCGTGTCCCTTCTGATTCATTTCGTTGGCGAATTCCACAATCAGAATCGCGTTTTTCGCCGAGAGGCCGATAACGGTCAACAGCCCCACCTGGAAGTAAACATCGTTTTCCAGCCCGCGCATCCAGGTAGCGAGTAGCGCGCCAATGACGCCGAGCGGCACAACCAGCATCACCGAGAAGGGCACCGACCAGCTTTCATACAATGCCGCCAGACACAGGAAGACGACTAATAGCGAAATAGCGTACAGCGCGGGCGCCTGCGCGCCGGAGAGCCGTTCCTGGTAAGACATGGCTGTCCATTCCAGGCCAAAACCGCCCGGTAGCTGATGCACCAACGACTCCATGACATCCATCGCCGTCCCGGTACTGACCCCCGGCGCGGCCTCTCCGACAATTTCTACCGCCGAATAGCCGTTATAGCGTTCCAGACGCGGCGAGCCGGTTTCCCAGCGCGAGGTGGCGAAGGCGGAGAAGGGGACCATGCCGCCATCTTTGTTACGGACATACCAAAGATTAATATCATCCGGCAACATACGATATTTCGCTGCGGCCTGAACATAGACCTTCTTCACGCGACCACGGTCCATAAAGTCGTTGACGTAGCTCGATCCCCAGGCTGTTTGCAGGGTGTCGTTGATATCGTCAATCGATACGCCCAGCGCCTGCGCTTTCCGTTGGTCAATATCAATTTGCAGTTGCGGGCTGTCGTCCAGGCCGTTGTGGCGCACGCGGGTCAAGGAACTGTTTTTCCCGGCCAGCTCAATGAGTTGATCTCGTGCGGCCATCAGCGCGTCATGGCCTGCTCCGGCGTGATCCTGTAATTCCATATCAAAACCGGCGGAGCTGCCCAGACCGCTAATTGCCGGCGGGCTGCTGGCGAAGACGCGAGCTTCTTTAATCTGGTTAAACGCTTTTGTCGCCCGCTCAATAATGGCGAACGAGGAGCCGGTGGTGGGATCGCGCGCGTCCCAGTCTTTCAAGCGAACAAACATGCGCGCGACGTTTTGCCCATTCCCGCCAGGGCCGGAACCTACCGTCGAGAAGACCGACATAATGTTGTCTTTCTCATGGGTGAAGTAATAGTTTTCAACCTTTTCAACGACTTTCAGGGTCTGTTGTTGCGTAGAACCGCTCGGTAGCTGGATAGACGTAGTGAACATGCCCCGATCTTCTTGCGGTAGAAAGGAGGTGGGGAGACGCAAAAACAGGAACACCATGCCGCCAAGCAACAGAACATAAATCAGAATCCAGCGCAGGCTGCGATGCAAAATTTTCGCTACGCCTTTCTCATAACGTTCGGCATTACGATTGAAGGTACGGTTAAACCAGCCGAAAAATCCGCGTTGCCCGTGTTGTTCGCCTTTGTGCAGCGGTTTTAATAACGTTGCGCACAGCGCCGGTGTCAGGATCATGGCGACCAGCACCGACAGCACCATTGCCGAGACAATGGTGATAGAAAACTGACGATAAATCGCCCCGGTGGTACCGCCAAAGAACGCCATCGGCACGAATACCGCAGACAGCACCATCGCGATACCGACCAGCGCCCCCTGGATTTGTCCCATGGATTTGCGCGTCGCTTCACGCGGCGTGAGCCCTTCTTCGCTCATGATACGTTCGACGTTTTCCACCACCACGATGGCATCGTCGACCAGGAGCCCGATTGCCAGCACCATCGCGAACATGGTTAATGTGTTAATACTGTAGCCGAACGCGTAAAGCACAGAGAAGGTGCCCATTAATACTACCGGCACGGCGATCGTCGGAATTAGCGTGGCGCGAAAGTTTTGCAGGAACAGGTACATCACCAGGAAAACCAGCGCGATAGCCTCCAGCAACGTTTTGACCACATCGATAATCGAGGCTTTGACAAAGGAGGTGGTTTCATACGCGATCTTGTATTCCAGCCCTTGAGGGAAGTACTGCGCCAGCTCGTTGAGGCGATCCAGCACCAGCTTCGCGGTCGCCATTTCGTTTGCGCCGGAGGCCAGCTTAACGCCAAGACCGGAAGCCGGATTGCCGTTAAAACGGCTGAGGTAGTCATACTTTTCCGCCCCCAGCTCCACGGTGGCGACATCGCCCAGTTTGACCTCGGAACCGTCCTGATTAACGCGCAGGGTGATATCGCGAAATTGTTGCGGCGTTTGCAGCAATGACTGCGCATTAATGGTGGCGTTCAGCGCCTGTTTGTCGACCGAAGGCGTACCGCCAAGCTGCCCGACGGCGATTTGCGCATTCTGCGACTCAATCGCATCGGTCACGTCTTTCGTGGTCATCTGAAAACTATTCAATTTGGCCGGATCGAGCCAGATACGCATAGAGTACTGTGAACCATAAGCGTCAATATCGCCGACGCCGTTGACGCGGCTGAGCGGGTCCTGAATATTACTGGCGACGTAGTCGGCGATATCCTGCTTGTCCATAGAACCGTCGGTAGAGACGAAAGCGATGGTCAAAATATTGGTATCGCCCGTTTTGCGTACCGTGACGCCTTGATCCTGTACCGCCTGCGGCAGTTTACGCATCGCGGACTGTAACTGGTTTTGCACCTGCTGAACCGCCTCATCAGGATCGGTTCCCGCAATAAAGCTCAGCGTGATGGTCGCCTGTCCGGTTCCGCTGCTTTGTGATGACATGTACATCAGATTATCGAGGCCCGTCATATTCTGCTCAATAACCTGGGTTACGGTATTTTCCAGCGTTTGCGCCGACGCTCCCGGATAATTTGCGGTAATACGTACGTTGGGCGGCGCCAGATCGGGATATTGTTCAACAGGTAAAGAGAAAATGGCTAACGCCCCTGTCAGACATAACAGGATAGCCAGCACCCAGGCAAAAATGGGGCGATCGATAAAAAAATTCGCCATTAAAGGGAAACCTCGTGTTTCTACATATCGTTATAGATTTGAACTGCTTCACTGTAGCGGCAAGCTACGAGCCAAACGTGGAGAAATAAAGGAGATAATGTAAATTATCATGCGCTTTTACAGCATACTTTTTGTGCCAACGCCGGAAAGCCTGACATCTGGCCTTCCGGCGATTTGCCGTTCTTTACGTTAACTGACTCTCTTCCTTGTTGGAGGAGCGAAAACTGATACTGACCAGCGTGCCGCCGCCGGAGGGTTGCGAAAAATTCAGCGTGCCGCCAAGGCGCTCCGCGCGCTCACGCATTATATTCAGACCATAGTGTCCGGCAGGCTCATGCGGTTCGCCGATACCAATGCCATTATCGCGAATATAAACGGTATGATCGCCGTCAGGCGCGGTGACGCAGCTCACGGCGATTTCGCTCGCGTTGGCGTGTTTAATGGCGTTCAGGACCGCTTCACGCACAATTTGCAACAAATGCACCTGCATTTGCGCATCCAGCGCCAGCGTGGGTAAACGGCAATCCAACGTGAGTTTGGCCGGAGTCTGACTCTGTAAATCTTCCAGCATCTCATGCAATGCGGAGGGTAAATCGGCCTGCTGTAACGTCAGACGGAACGTGGTGAGTAGCTCGCGAAGCTGGCGGTAGGCGTCGTTCAGCGCTCTGGAAAAATCCGCCATGATGCTTTGCGCGCCGGCGTTATCTTCTGGAATGGCGCGCTTCAAAAGCGTTAACTGAATACGTAAATAAGAAAGTACCTGCGCCAGCGAATCGTGTAGCTCACGGGCAATTGTCGCGCGCTCTTCCATTAACAAAAGTTGCTGGAAGTGTTTTTGCGCCTGATTAAAGTACAAACCACGCCCCAGCATCGTGGAGACGCTGTTCAGCAGCGGCGTAGAGGCATTAACGTTGGGGCTTTGCCAGTGGAGTTCGCCATAGACCGTGTCCTGCATCGTCACTGGCAGCATTTGCATCGGCAGGTCGGGGCTTTGCGTGCCTTCGCTAATCCGCCAGTTATCGCCCACGGTTAACTCCAGATACCAGGCGGCGTCATGTTCACGGACAATTTGCAAAATATGGCGAAAACAGTGGACATCGATTTGGCTGGTATTCAGCGCCTGGGAGCACTGGTATAACACCTCCAGGCGGCGATGCGCTTCGTGCAGATCGTGCGTTTTTTCTTCCACCGAGGCTTCCAGCGAACGGTAAAGTTTATGCAGCTCGCTCGACATCTGGCTAAACGTTTTCGCCAACAATCCCAGCTCATTGGGTAAGCTGGTATCCAGCGGCAGCGGGGCGAACTGACCATGTTCAATTCGCTGACTGGCGGTGACCAGTTGATTCAGCGGGCGAACGACCTGCTGGCGGATACGCCGTAGGGTAAAAAAGACCAGCGTAAATATGCCGATACCGCCCGCCAGCGATATGGCTACGACCAGCATGACTTTACGCTCGGCGTAATGCTGTAATGCCAGAACGAAGAGATCAATTTGATCGACGTAATTGTTGATATTGGTCTGATACCAGGCAATGTCGCCGTCCTGTAGGCGGCTATTCATCTCCAGCCAGTTGGCGTGCAGGCGCGCGTAGCGAGTTTTCACCGCCTGCGGCACATACCAGGCGTTGAGATTTTGCAGTACCGGCGAGTTGAGCGCGTGCTGGAAAAGTTGACGATGCGCATTAATCTGCGGGCTACGGCTTTGCAGATCGTAACCCAGCCGATAGCTCTGCATTCGTAGCGAACCGGCGATATTGATCGCTTCTGCATCCCGTAAACTGCTGGTCAGCGTCAGTAATGCGCTGCCGGTGGACAGAATAGACAACAGCACAATATAGAAAAAAGCCTTAGCCAGACTGGCTGAGACCGGGCGTTTAACCGTCACGCTGGTACTCCCCGCATTTAGCTGAATCGCAATTGCATTTGCTTTGAAATAAATTGATCTGCCACAGGTTCTGGACAGATAGTTGTGCTTCCTGGGCAGATGAACATTGCCGACCCCGCCTTCGTCAGTTAATAACAATGCTCATATAAAGAATAAGGTTTTTACAACCAAAACAGAAGGATGCCATGAATCGTTTTATTATGGCCAATAGCCAGCAGTGTCTGGGCTGCCATGCCTGCGAGGTCGCCTGCGTAATGGCTCACAATGATGAGCGACATGTCCTGACGTCACAGCGCTATCAGCCCCGAATTACTGTCATCAAACATCAGCACCAGCGCAGCGCGGTCACATGTCACCATTGTGAAGATGCGCCCTGCGCCCGTAGCTGTCCGAACGGCGCGATCGCGCATATTAACGACAGCGTGCAGGTCAATGCGCAGAAGTGCATCGGCTGTAAATCCTGCGTCGTCGCCTGCCCATTCGGCACCATGCAGATGGTATTAACGCCCGTCGCGCCAAACCAGTTCAAAGCCAGCGCGCATAAATGCGATCTGTGTCAGGGACGTGAACAGGGCCCGGCCTGTGTGGAAAATTGCCCGGCGGATGCGCTGCAACTGGTCACCGAAGACTCGTTGACCCGTCTGGCTAAAACGCGACGGCTTCGTACCGCCCGGCAGGAGATTCGCCCCTGGCATACCGTGGATACACAACACAGTGGGACAGCAAGCAGCAAAGTCGAGCGTATGCAGGCGACGCCACCACGCGGCGAACCGGATAAACTGGCGATTGAAGCGCGTAAAACCACCTTTGAGGAAATTTATCTGCCGTTTCGTGCCGCGCAGGCGGAGCGTGAAGCGGCCCGCTGCCTCACATGCGGGGAACACAGTATCTGCGAATGGACCTGTCCGCTGCATAACCATATTCCCCAGTGGATCGAACTGGTGAAAGCTGGCGATATTGATGCGGCGGTAGAGCTTTCCCACCAGACCAACTGCCTGCCGGAAATTACCGGGCGCGTCTGTCCGCAGGACCGGCTATGCGAAGGCGCGTGTACACTCCGCGATGAGTATGGCGCGGTTACCATCGGCAACATTGAGCGCTATATCTCCGATCGCGCTCTGAGCAAAGGCTGGCGTCCCGACCTGTCGGACGTACAGAAGAGCGATAAGCGCGTGGCGATTATCGGCGCGGGGCCGGCAGGTCTTGCCTGCGCTGACGTGCTGGCGCGCCATGGCGTAAGCGCCACCGTCTACGATCGCCACCCGGAAATCGGCGGTTTGCTCACCTTTGGTATTCCGGCTTTCAAACTGGATAAATCTCTGCTGGCGCGCCGTCGGGAGATCTTCAGCGCGATGGGGATTCGTTTCGAGCTTAACTGCGAAGTAGGGAAAGATATTTCTCTGGAGACGCTGCTGGAGAGTTATGACGCCGTCTTTGTCGGGGTAGGAACCTATCGTTCCATGAAGGCTGATTTACCGAATGAAGACGCGCCGGGGGTATATGATGCGTTGCCATTCCTCATCGCCAATACCAAACAGGTGATGGGGCTTCCGGCGTTGCCTGACGAGCCGTTTATTGATACTGCGGGCCTTAACGTGGTTGTGTTGGGCGGCGGTGACACCGCAATGGACTGCGTACGTACGGCGCTGCGTCATGGCGCTGCCAACGTCACCTGCGCTTATCGCCGCGATGAGGCCAATATGCCAGGGTCGAAAAAAGAGGTGAAAAACGCGCGTGAAGAGGGCGCGAACTTTGAATTTAACGTTCAGCCGGTTGAGTTGGTGCTGGATACGCACGGGCGCGCCAGCGGTATTCGCTTTTTGCGTACGCGGCTTGGCGAACCGGATGGTCAGGGGCGACGCCGCCCGGTACCTGTACCGGACAGCGAGTTCGTGATGCCGGCGGATGCGGTCATTATGGCGTTTGGTTTTCATCCGCATGGTATGTCGTGGCTGGAATCGCATGGCGTGAAGGTGGATAACTGGGGACGTATTGCCGCCAGCGTCGAGAGCGAGTTTCGTTACCAGACGTCCAACCCGAAAATTTTCGCTGGCGGCGATGCGGTGCGCGGCGCCGATCTGGTGGTGACGGCGATGGCAGAAGGCCGACATGCGGCGCAGGGGATACTCGACTGGTTAGCTAAATAAGCGTATTTGTAGGCCGGTTAAGGCCTGGAACGGTTAAATGATTGAGTGATAAAAAATCTTAAACTTATTGGCTAACCTTACTCCGTTTGCAGAAATGTTGACGCTCGCAGGGCTGGACGCCCTGCGATAAACATTTTTCCGTCGGGTCGACGTTTAACAGGCCTGATGAGGCCAATCTTAGTATTGAAAATAGAGTGTAAATTGAAGGAAGGGACGCTATCAGAATCCCTTCTTAGAGCCTGTCCCATTAGGGCTATTTTACTTGCCATTTTGGTCCTGGGCAGTGCTCGCCAAAACGCGTTAGCGTTTTGAACGCCGCTTGCGGCGGCCCGAAGGGCGAGCGTAGCGAGTCAAACCTCACGTACTACGTGTACGCTGCGGTTTTTGCGCGCTGTCCGTGTCCAAACTGGCTGCGCCAATAACGCCTGGTGGGACAGGCTCTTAATTTTTATTTTAAGGAACCATATATCTGGTCAACAATCCAGCCATACGTCGCCGCAGGTAATAATCCACTGACAAAAACATTCGGATTCACTTTAGGATTTGCTACCGGCGAGTGCGGCCTGTTACCTAAAATCACAATCGCCATATGATTAACCGGATCGATAGACGTCAGCGTGCCGGTCCATCCGGTATGTCCATACGTTTGCGGACTGGCTAATACCCCGAACGTGGGGGTCATTGAGGCGTTGCCGTTAACGCGCCACCCCAGACCAAAGGTAGCGTCTTCTGGCGAGCGGCGAGTAAACTGCGCAACCGTTTTGTCGTCGAATAGCTTCACGTTACCGTAGCCGCCCCCATTGAGCATGACTTGCATTAACACAGCCATATCATGGGTGTCAGAAAACAGTCCGGCGTGTCCTGAAACGCCGCCCATTGAGTACCAGGCTTTTTCGTCATGCACCTGGCCCCATAGTGTATTGGTGCGAATATTGGGGAAATGAATCACGCCGTCACGCGTGTTGCCGTGTAGTTCCGTTGCGGCGATTTGCGGCGGCGTGAAGCCTTTCATCAGCGGGTTAAAGACGGTATGTTTTAATCCGAGCGGTTTATAAATGGTGGTTTCGACGTAGCGATCTAATGGCATTGCCGTTATCGATTCAATGATAAAACCAAGAATCATATAATCCACGTCGCTGTAGATATGCTTCGACCCAGGTTGATATTCCAGCGGTGTCTTTTTAATCATCTCCAGAGTAGTGCTTTTACTCTGTGAAAATAATTTACCGGCGACGTTTTTATTGGGATATTGTGGGTCGGCAGGAAAGCCCGCGACGTGATGAAGAATATCAATAATGCGGAGTTTATCTTTGCCTTTTATTTTATCCCCAGGCATATCCTTAAAGCCGGGGATATATTTTGATACCAAATCATTGACATCTATTTTTCCTTCATACACTAGTTTTTGCAATGCGAAGTTAGTGGCATACATTTTTGTGTTTGAAGCCAGATCATACATCGTGTTAGTGGTCGCCCGAATGGGATGGGCTAACAGCGTGGAACCGTCATATTTTTTAGCATAGCCCCAGGCTTTTTGTAGAACAATATGATTATCTTTTATCACCAGAAGATTGATGCTGGGATATCCGGCATCAATTTGATTTTGAATCCAGCCATCAAGTCGGTGAAGTTTTTGGCTATCAAACCCCACCTGATCAGGGCTCGCGATGGTCAATACCGGATACTCAACGGCAAAAGCTGAAAGGGAAAACGTCAGTAGAACCGTCGCAACGAGAGTAAATTTCATGATGATTCCCTCAGTCTCACTCCGGCCGTCAAATCATATCGCGAGCATGGACTCTGCGGCCCGGAGAAGCAGAATATGGTCATGGCAGTGACAGAAAAATATGGCTGTACGTCCGTTCAGTCGGCATTAAGGATTAACCCTTCAGCAGACAAAACCGGCCTCACGGCGTAATATTAATGCTCTTTTTACACCCTGGAGCCAGCATGTCGCAAACCATTACGCTTATTAAGGATAAAATTCTTTCTGATAATTATTTTACTCTGCGCAACATTACCTATGACCTGACCCGTCGTAATGGCGAGGTTATCCGTCACAAGCGTGAGGTTTACGATCGCGGGAATGGCGCAACCATTCTGCTTTACAACTCAACTAAAAAAACCGTGCTTCTGGTTCGTCAGTTTCGCGTGGCGACATGGGTCAACGGTAATCAAGACGGTATGTTAATTGAAACCTGCGCTGGCCTGCTTGATAACGACGAGCCGGAGGTCTGTATCCGTAAAGAGGCCATTGAAGAGACAGGGTATGACGTTGGTGAGGTACGCAAGATATTTGAGCTGTATATGTCGCCAGGCGGCGTCACGGAGCTGATTCATTTCTTCATTGCCGAATATCATGATAGCGAGCGTGCCAGCATCGGCGGCGGCGTGGAGGACGAAGAGATTGAGGTGCTTGAACTGCCGTTTTCCCGGGCGCTGGAAATGGTGCGCTCAGGTGAGATTCGGGACGGTAAGACCGTGTTATTGCTTAACTATTTACAGACGTCTCATCTAATGGACTGAAAAAAAAGAAATATATTTCTTTACACAAAAAAGACCAATCCGATAAATCTGATTGAGAACCCTGATGCGCGCAAGGAAGATACCGCCTTAGCTGTGTTGTTCTGAATCTGGGGTTGTTCCGTTCATGCGCTACCGCGTTATTCTTTTTTGTCTGTTTGGCCTGTTGCCGGTCCAGCTACTGTGGGCTGCGCCAGCGCAACGGACTTTTTCCGACTGGCAGGTCACCTGCAATAACCAAAATTTTTGCGTAGCGCGCAATACTGGCGAACATCATGGGCTGGTGATGACATTAAGCCGCAGCGCCGGGGCGCGTACCGATGCGGTACTGCGTATCGACCGCGGCGGTTTGGCGCCGCCCGACGCTAAAGAAGCCGCAATTGCGCCTCGCTTATTGCTGGATGGCAAACCGCTTTCGTTCAACAGTCCACACTGGCGCGTGTCGCCCTGGCATCTCATGACCGGCGATCCTGCCACCATCACCGCATTTTTACAGACGATTCAGGATGCGCAGGCTATCACCTTAAAAAACGGCGTTCAGACGCTTTCGCTGGCGGGATTAAAAGCGGCATTACTGTTTATCGACGCGCAACAAAAACGTGTGGGCAGCGAAACCGCCTGGATTGAAAAAGGAAACGAACCGCCGCTCAGCGTGCCCCCGGCGCCGGCATTAAAGGGGATCGCCGTGATTAATCCAACGCCCGTACCGCTGAGTGAGGAAGAACGCGACGATCTGCTGGACTACGCAGCATGGCGGGTAAACGGCATTCGCTGTTCGCTTGATCCGCTGCGTCGCGAGACGCAGGTCAGCGCGTTGACGGATGATAAAGCGTTATTGATTGTTAACTGCGAAGCCGGCGCCTATAACACTATTGATCTCGCCTGGGTAGTTTCACGCAAAAAAACGCTCGCCTCGCGCGCCGTACGTTTGCGGCTGCCGTTTAATCGCGGCGTCGAAAGTAATGACATGGAGTTGATGAACGCCTTCTTTGACGAGAAAACGCGCGAGCTGGTGACGTTGGCGAAAGGGCGGGGGTTAACCGACTGTGGTATCCAGACGCGCTGGCGCTATGATGGCGATCGTTTTCGTCTGGTACGTTATGCCGAAGAACCGAGCTGCGATAACTGGCACGGGCCGGATGCCTGGCCTACGCTGTGGATCACGCGTTGAATCCTGGTTTTTATCCCCTTTTCAGAATAGGGATACACCTATTGAGGTTTCATTTATGGTATAGAGATTGCTACGTTACGGTAGGATTGTTACTTTACCCGATAGCCTCACCACAGCAGGAAATAGTATGAAAATAAATAATGGCCCCGTATTATGCCCCCATTGTGGCTGCCTGAGCGCTTATTATGAAATAGATCGACTGGCGGCGATAAGAGAAAAAGTGAATAAAGAAGGCGGATCAGCGGCGTGGGATTCAACATTACAGGCGCATAAAAAAAAGGCCTTTTGCCTGATGTGCCATAAATCCATTGATGAGGTCGTCATCGGGCAGTCAGATGCGCCTGAGTCTACGAAGTAATTTTGCACAGCCTACAGAACAGGTCTGCAGACTGTGCAAAGTCTGTGTTGCTAACGCTCGCCTTAGCCTTTGATGTTTAGCACCCGGCGGGCTTTTTCTACAATATTTTCCACGGTAAAGCCAAAATACGGGAACAGTTTGTCAGCCGGGGCGGATTCACCGTATCCCGTCATGCCGATAATTGCACCTTTTAGGCCAACATATTTATACCAGTAGTCGGCTATACCGGCTTCCACCGCGACGCGGGCGGTCACGTGCGCCGGTAGCACTGATTCGCGATATGCCTCGTCCTGCGCATCGAAAATATCCGTTGAAGGCAACGACACCACGCGAACGTTATGCCCCTCGCCAGTCAATTTTTCCGCCGCCTGGAGGGTAATTTCCATTTCCGATCCGGTAGCGATCAGAATGATATCCGGCTTGCCGCCGCTATCTTTCAGAATATAACCGCCGCGGGCAATCGCTTTCACCTGTTCCGGCGTGCGTTCCACCTGCGCCAGATTCTGCCGCGAGAGAATCAACGCCGTCGGCCCGTGCTGACGTTCAATGGCCAGCTTCCAGCCGACCGCCGCCTCAACCTGATCGCAGGGACGCCAGGTGCTGAAGTTGGGCGTTAAGCGCAGGCTCGCCAGTTGTTCCACGGCCTGGTGCGTCGGGCCATCTTCGCCCAAGCCGATGGAGTCGTGGGTATAGACCATAATCTGCCGGGCTTTCATTAAGGCCGCCATACGCGCCGCGTTACGCGCATATTCGACAAACATCAGAAACGTGGCGGTATACGGTACAAAGCCGCCGTGGTGGGCGATGCCGTTGGCAATGGCGGTCATGCCGAATTCGCGCACGCCATAGTGGATGTAATTACCTGCCGGATCCTCTTTCAACGAGGTCGAACCTTTCCAGATAGTCAGGTTGCTCGGCGCCAGATCCGCCGATCCGCCCAACAGTTCCGGCAACAGGGGACCGTAGGCATTGAGCGTATTTTGCGATGCTTTACGGGTGGCGATTTTGGCCGGATTAGCCTGCAAGTCGTTAATAAATTTTTGCGTGGCGGATTCCCATGCCTCCGGCAATCCGCCGCTCATCCGGCGGGTAAACTCTGCGGCCAGCTCAGGATAAGCCTTCTCATAAGCAGCAAACTTTTCCTGCCACTGCTGCTGCGCTTTCTCGCCTTTTTCACGGCCATCCCACGCGCGGTAAATCTCTTTTGGGATCTCAAACGCCGGATGATGCCATCCCAGCTTCTGGCGAGTCAGCGCCACCTCTTCTTCGCCCAGCGCCGCGCCGTGCGACTCCTCCTTCCCGGCTTTATTCGGCGAGCCAAAACCTATCACCGTCCGACAGATAATTAGCGAAGGTTTGTCTTTTACGCTCTGGGCTTCCAGAATGGCTTTTTTCACCGCCTCCGGATCGTGCCCGTCAATGTCATGCACGACATGCCAGTGGTAGGCTTCAAAACGTTTGGCGGTATCGTCGGTAAACCAGCCTTCGGTTTCGCCATCAATGGAGATGCCGTTGTGATCATAAAAGCCGATCAGTTTGCCCAGCCCCAGCGTACCAGCCAGCGAACACACCTCATGCGAGATCCCCTCCATCAGACAGCCGTCGCCCATAAAGACATAGGTGTAGTGGTCGACAATCTCATGGTCCGGCCGGTTGAACTGTGCGCCTAACGTACGCTCGGCAATCGCCAGCCCGACGGCATTCGCCAGCCCCTGGCCCAGCGGCCCGGTGGTGGTTTCAACGCCGGGCGTATAGCCAATCTCCGGGTGACCTGGCGTTTTAGAGTGCAGTTGACGGAAGTTTTTTAGCTCCTCCAGCGGCAGGTCATAGCCGGTTAAATGCAGCAGACTATAGAGCAGCATGGAGGCGTGACCGTTGGAAAGGATAAAACGATCACGGTCATACCAGGTCGGATCGGTGGGGTTATGTTTAAGAAAATCGTTCCATAGCACTTCAGCGATATCCGCCATCCCCATCGGCGCGCCGGGGTGCCCGGAATTGGCTTTTTGAACGGCATCCATGCTCAGCGCACGAATCGCATTGGCAAGGTCTTTACGGGACATAAATCACTCCATGCAAGGTTTATAGTTTGGCGGCAAGCAGGTCTTCCAGTTTGCGCTGGTCAACGGCAAAAAGACGGATACCTTCCGACAGCTTCTCTACGGCCATCGCGTCCTGATTATGTTCCCAGCGGAACTCCGCTTCCGTCATTGGCGTAGGACGGTGGAACATCTGCGAGGAAGGCACCAGTTTACGGATCACCGGTTCTTCTTTTTCTTTCAGCTCTTTAAGCAGGTTGGGGGAGATAGTCAGTCGATCGCAGCCGGTTAGCGCGAGGATTTGCTCAGTACGGCGGAAACTTGCCCCCATCACGATGGTTTCATAGCGATGCTGTTTAAAGTAATCGTAGATATTGCGTACCGATTTCACGCCGGGATCTTCCTCCACGACATACGGCTCCAGCGGACTACGTGCCTGATACCAGTCGTAAATTCGGCCCACGAACGGAGAGATCAAATAGACGCCCGCTTCGGCGCAGGCGCGCGCCTGGGCAAAAGAGAACAACAACGTCAGGTTGCAATTAATGCCCTCTTTTTCGAGCTGCCCGGCGGCGCGGATACCTTCCCAGGTTGCGGCGAGCTTGATCAGAATGCGCGATTTATCAATACCCTGCTGCTGGTAGAGATCCACCAGATGGCGCGCTTTCTCGATACTTTTTTCTTTATCGAATGATAACCGCGCGTCGACTTCAGTGGAGACGCGACCGGGAATACTTTTCAGTATTTCCGCGCCAAAATTGACCGCCAGTTTATCGCTGGCTGCTGCAACCTGCTGTTCCTGCGTACCGCCGTGTTTTTTTCCCCAGGCAATCGCATCCTCAATCAAATGACCATACTGCTCAAGCCCGGCGGCTTTCAGCAGTAAAGAGGGATTTGTCGTGGCATCCTGCGGCTGGTAGTGGCGGATGGACTCAATGTCGCCGCTGTCGGCGACGACGGTAGTGAATTGTTTGATGCCGTCTAGCTGGTTCATAGGAAATACTCCTTGAAAAGTAAAGTGTTAGATGAGTGTGTTGATTCACACTTCTGAAAGATTGATACACTACATAACCAAAAAGCATAGCAGACAGGCATGGTATTGCTGGTATAAGCAGGTAACATGGCTGTTATAAGTTGATAACAAACTCTTGCGCCGCGTCGTGATAGTTTGCAGACCTTCAAAGTTTGTGTTGCGCAGTACGGTGATAATGTGCGGCGCACCAGGCCGCGTCACTTTTTGAACGATACGTGAAAGGAACAACAAAATGGATGAGCAGTTAAAACAAAGCGCCCTTGATTTCCACGAATTTCCGGTACCCGGTAAAATTCAGGTTTCTCCGACTAAGCCCCTTGCCACCCAACGCGATCTGGCGTTGGCTTACTCGCCAGGCGTGGCGGCGCCCTGCCTGGAAATCGAAAAAGATCCGCTGGCAGCCTACAAATACACCGCGCGCGGCAACCTTGTCGCGGTCATTTCCAACGGTACAGCGGTACTGGGGTTAGGCAACATTGGCGCGCTGGCCGGCAAGCCGGTCATGGAAGGCAAAGGCGTTCTGTTTAAAAAATTCGCCGGCATCGATGTGTTTGACATTGAAGTCGATGAGCTTGATCCGGACAAATTTATCAATGTGGTCGCAGCGCTGGAGCCGACCTTTGGCGGCATTAACCTCGAAGACATTAAAGCGCCGGAATGTTTCTATATTGAACAGAAACTGCGCGAGCGCATGAACATCCCGGTTTTCCATGACGATCAGCACGGAACGGCGATCATTAGTACGGCCGCCATTCTTAATGGCCTGCGAGTCGTAGAGAAAAATATTTCCGACGTGCGGATGGTCGTCTCCGGCGCAGGGGCGGCGGCAATCGCTTGTATGAACCTGCTGGTCGCGTTGGGGATGCAAAAGCACAACATCGTGGTGTGCGACTCTAAGGGCGTTATTTACAAAGGCCGTGAGCCGAATATGGCGGAGACCAAAGCGGCCTATGCGGTAGACGACAGCGGCAAGCGCACGCTGGATGAGGTCATTGACGGCGCGGATATTTTCCTCGGCTGTTCAGGCCCGAAAGTGCTGACTCAGGAGATGGTGAAGAAAATGGCCCGCGCGCCAATGATTCTGGCGCTGGCCAACCCGGAACCGGAAATTCTGCCGCCGCTGGCGAAAGAAGTGCGTCCGGACGCCATTATCTGTACCGGTCGTTCCGACTATCCGAACCAGGTGAACAACGTATTGTGCTTCCCGTTTATCTTCCGCGGCGCTCTGGACGTCGGCGCGACGGCGATCAACGAAGAGATGAAACTGGCGGCGGTCCGTGCGATTGCCGAGCTGGCGCACGCCGAACAGAGCGAAGTGGTGGCCTCGGCCTATGGCGATCAGGACCTGAGCTTTGGGCCGGAATACATTATTCCGAAACCGTTTGACCCGCGTCTGATTGTCAAAATCGCTCCGGCGGTCGCGAAAGCGGCAATGGATTCCGGCGTGGCGACGCGCCCGATTGCTGACTTTGATGCCTATATCGATAAACTGACCGAGTTTGTCTACAAAACCAACCTGTTCATGAAGCCGATCTTCTCGCAGGCACGCAAAGATCCGAAGCGCGTAGTGCTGCCGGAAGGGGAAGAGGCGCGCGTGCTGCACGCAACTCAGGAGTTGATCACCCTGGGGCTGGCGAAGCCCATCCTGATCGGACGTCCGAGCGTGATCGAAATGCGTATCCAGAAACTGGGGCTACAGATCAAAGCGGGCGTTGATTTCGAGATCGTGAATAATGAATCCGATCCGCGCTTCAAAGAGTACTGGAGCGAGTATTACCAGATCATGAAGCGTCGCGGGGTAACTCAGGAACAGGCGCAGCGTGCGATGATCGGCAACCATACGGCCATTGGCGCGATCATGGTGCAGCGTGGGGAAGCGGATGCGATGATCTGCGGCACCATCGGCGACTACCATGAGCATTTCAGCGTCGTGAAAGCCGTCTTTGGCTACCGTGACGGCGTGCATACGGCAGGGGCGATGAACGCCTTACTGCTGCCAAGCGGCAACACTTTTATCGCCGATACTTATGTTAACGAAGATCCCACGCCGGAACAGTTGGCGGAGATCGCCGTAATGGCGGCGGAAACCGTTCGCCGCTTTGGTATTGAGCCGAAAGTCGCGCTGTTGTCGCACTCTAACTTTGGTTCCTCAAATTCGCTGTCCGCCAGCAAAATGCGCGAAACCCTTGAGCGGGTACGCGAACGAGCGCCCGATCTGATGATTGACGGTGAGATGCACGGTGATGCGGCGTTGGTGGAAAGTATTCGTAATGACCGGATGCCGGATAGCCCGCTGAAGGGAGCCGCCAATATTCTGGTGATGCCGAATATGGAAGCCGCCCGCATTAGTTACAACTTACTACGCGTCTCCAGTTCCGAAGGCGTCACGGTCGGTCCGGTCCTGATGGGCGTGTCTAAACCGGTACATGTATTAACGCCGATCGCCTCTGTACGCCGTATCGTGAATATGGTGGCGTTAGCGGTAGTTGAAGCGCAAACCACGCCGCTTTAATAACGCATTACTCTCTCTTCTGGCGCAGGTTCTCCTGCGCTTTTTTTATGCGCCGCTGGGCTTCGCCATGGCATGAAAGGCTCGGGTGGGGATATTCTGGAACCTATTGCGTTACCCCTACTTATTTCACTGAATCTGTACTATGCACAAATCGAGTGATACGCATTATTTTTATCAATAATAGTAATACAAAGAATAGCCGGTGGGTATTTATTGAGGAACAAGCTTAAATTCAGAATGACGCCTGAAAATGTGATGCACCACGATATTTATCGTTAACACCTTCGACAGAAGTCCCTTTTATTTTCTTTCTCTTAGTGATCTACCTCACCTTTTACATCACCTTGCCGAATTTTGTTATTTACTCCGACAAAAAATTGCCACGATGACGGCAGTTTCAGTGGAGACGGTGAGCAATGAATAAAGAACGCATTATTCAGGAATTTGTGCCGGGCAAACAGGTCACGCTGGCGCATCTCATTGCGCACCCTGGTGAAGAACTGGCGAAAAAGATCGGCGTTCCCGATGCCGGCGCGATTGGCATTATGACCTTAACGCCGGGGGAAACGGCCATGATCGCTGGCGATTTAGCGATGAAGGCTGCGGATGTACACATCGGTTTTCTCGACAGATTTAGCGGCGCGCTGGTGATTTATGGCACCGTCGGTGCAGTAGAAGAAGCGCTATTACAGACGGTCAGCGGGCTGGGGCGATTATTAAACTTTACCCTGTGTGAGTTAACAAAAAGTTAATTGGTGGCGGTAATGAAACGTATTGCTTTTGTCGGCGCGGTCGGTGCCGGAAAGACAACGCTTTTTAACGCGTTACGGGGAAATTATTCCCTCGCCAGAAAAACGCAGGCCGTGGAATTTAATGATCATGGCGATATCGATACGCCGGGTGAATATTTTAGCCATCCCCGTTGGTATCACGCCTTAATTACCACGTTGCAGGATGTGGACACGCTGATTTATGTCCACGCGGCAAACGATAAAGAAAGTCGCTTACCTGCCGGGTTATTGGATGTTGGAACCCGTAAACGACATATCGCCGTTATCAGCAAAACGGACATGCCGGATGCCGACGTCGCCGCTACGCGGCAGTTGCTTTGCGAGATTGGATTCCGGGAGCCGATTTTCGAGCTCAACGGTCACGACCCGCAAAGCGTGCGGCAGTTGGTGGATTATCTGGCGGCTCTCAGTGAACAGGAGGAAGAGGCAGGTGAAAAAACTTATCACAGCTAACGATATTCGTGCGGCCCACGCCCGCGGCGAACAGGCGATGTCGGTAGTGCTGCGCGCCAGCATTATTACCCCGGAGGCTCGCGAAGTGGCGGAACTACTGGGCTTCACGATTACCGAATGCGACGAGTCCGTCCCGGCATCCACATCGGCGCAGGCGTGTAAAAGCGAAAGCCAGCGCATTCGGGAAGCCATCATCGCGCAGCTCCCGGAAGGGCAGTTTACTGAAAGCCTGGTGGCGCAGCTGATGGAAAAAGTGCTCAAGGAAAAGCAGTCGCTGGAACTGGGGACGATGCAGCCGAGCTTTACCTCCGTCACGGGTAAAGGCGGCGTGAAAGTCATTGACGGCAGCAGCGTGAAATTTGGCCGCTTCGACGGCGCCGAACCGCACTGCGTCGGCTTAACCGATCTGGTTACAGAGCAGGACGGCAGCAGCATGGCCGCCGGGTTTATGCAGTGGGACAACGCCTTTTTCCCGTGGACGCTGAACTACGACGAAATCGACATGGTGCTGGAGGGCGAACTGCACGTACGTCATGAAGGCGAAACCATGATTGCCAAAGCCGGAGATGTCATGTTCATCCCTAAAGGCTCCAGCATTGAATTTGGCACGCCGACGACTGTGCGCTTTCTGTACGTCGCCTGGCCTGCGAACTGGCAATCCGTATGAACGATTTCATCACCGAAACGTGGCTCAGAGCGAATCACACGCTCAGCGAAGGATCGGAAATCCATCTGCCCGCTGATGCACGACTGACGCCCTCGGCCCGGGAACTGCTGGAAAGCCGCCGCCTGCGCATTAAGTTTCTGGATCAGCAAGGCCGGCTGTTTGTCGATGATGACGAACAGCAGCCGCAGCCGGTACATGGCTTAACCAGTAGCGATACGCACCCACAGGCCTGCTGTGAACTGTGCCGCCAGCCGGTGGTGAAAAAGCCCGATACGCTGACCCATCTGACGGCGGACAAAATGGTCGCCAAAAGCGACCCGCGCCTCGGCTTTCGCGCCGCGCTCGACAGCGCCATCGCGCTGACCGTGTGGCTACAAATCGAACTGGCGGAACCCTGGCAGCCGTGGCTTTTCGATATCCGGTCGCGGCTGGGCAACATTATGCGCGCCGACGCTATAGATGAGCCGCTGGCGGCGCAGTCTATCGTCGGGCTGAACGAGGATGAGCTGCATCGGCTTTCCCACCAGCCGCTGCGCTATCTCGACCACGATCACCTGGTGCCGGAGGCCAGCCACGGTCGCGATGCGGCGCTGCTTAATCTGCTGCGAACCAAAGTCCGCGAAACGGAAACCCTCGCCGCACAAGTGTTTATTACCCGTAGTTTTGAGGTCTTGCGCCCGGACATTTTACAGGCGCTGAACCGACTCTCCAGCACGGTTTACGTGATGATGATTTTGAGCGTGGCGAAACATCCGCTGACGGTCGCCCAAATTCAACAACGGTTGGGAGAGAAGCCATGATCATTGAACGCGCCCGCGAACTGGCGGTACGCGCCCCCGCCAGAGTCGTCTTTCCCGATGCGCTGGACGAACGCGTGCTGAAAGCGGCGCATTACCTGCAACAGTACGGTCTGGCTCGCCCCGTTCTGGTCGCCAGTCCGTTTGCGCTGCGTCAGTTTGCCCTGAGTCATCGTATGGCGATGGATGGCATTCAGGTCATCGACCCACACAGCAACCTGAGTATGCGCCAGCGTTTTGCGCAACGCTGGCTTGCCCGTGCCGGAGAAAAAACGCCGCCGGACGCAGTGGAAAAGCTTAGCGACCCGCTAATGTTCGCTGCCGCCATGGTGAGCGCCGGTGAGGCTGATGTGTGTATCGCAGGCAACCTGTCGTCAACGGCGAATGTGCTGCGCGCAGGGCTGCGGGTGATTGGCCTGCAACCCGGGTGCAAAACATTGTCGTCTATTTTCCTGATGCTGCCGCAGTATGCCGGCCCGGCATTAGGGTTCGCCGATTGTAGCGTAGTGCCGCAGCCGACGGCGGCGCAGCTGGCGGATATCGCTCTCGCCAGCGCCGACACCTGGCGGGCCATTACCGGCGAAGAGCCGCGCGTGGCGATGCTGTCATTTTCAAGCAACGGCAGCGCCCGTCACCCCAATGTTGCCAACGTGCAGCAGGCGACAGAGCTCGTTCGCGAACGTGCGCCGCAACTGCTTGTGGACGGTGAATTGCAGTTTGACGCCGCTTTCGTACCGGAGGTCGCCGCGCAAAAAGCGCCTGACAGCCCGCTGCAAGGCCGCGCCAACGTGATGATTTTCCCGTCGCTGGAGGCGGGCAATATTGGCTACAAAATCGCTCAGCGTCTGGGAGGCTATCGCGCTGTTGGGCCGCTAATTCAGGGGCTTGCCGCGCCGCTTCACGACCTCTCCCGAGGCTGTAGCGTGCAGGAAATTATCGAACTGGCGTTGGTGGCAGCCGTGCCGCGCCAGGCTGACGTGAGCCGCGAACGCAGCTTACACACACTGGTTGAATGAACGGTCCCGTTCTGGACCCCTTTAATGAGAGGAAAACACGATGGAAGCATTAGGAATGATTGAAACCCGGGGCCTGGTTGCGCTGATTGAGGCCTCAGATGCGATGGTAAAAGCCGCACGCGTGAAGCTGGTCGGCGTGAAGCAGATTGGCGGTGGCCTGTGTACGGCCATGGTGCGTGGCGACGTGGCGGCGTGCAAAGCCGCAACCGATGCTGGCGCCGCTGCGGCGCAGCGCATTGGCGAGCTGGTCTCTGTACACGTGATTCCACGCCCGCACGGCGATCTGGAGGAAGTGTTCCCGATCAGCTTCAAAGGCGACAGCAACATTTGATGGTAGGCCGGATAAGACGCGCAGCGTCGCCATCCGGCATGAATGCGCGCCATTGCCTGATGGTGCGCAGATTCAAGGCCTACGACCCAACGGGCAATCCATGGAGGCGGATATGAAACTGGCAGTCGTCACAGGACAAATCGTATGTACCGTCCGCCATCAGGGACTGGCGCATGACAAATTGCTGATGGTGGAAATGATCGATGCCCAGGGCAACCCCGACGGGCAGTGTGCCGTCGCTATCGACAGTATCGGGGCGGGAACCGGAGAGTGGGTACTGCTGGTCAGCGGCAGTTCCGCGCGCCAGGCGCATCGCAGCGAATTATCACCGGTCGATCTGTGCGTCATTGGCATCGTCGATGAAGTGGTGGCTGGCGGGAAAGTGGTTTTCCATAAATAGGACTGAACATCATGAATCAACAGGATATTGAACAGGTGGTGAAAGCGGTACTGCTGAAAATGAAAGACAGCAGCCAGCCGGCCAGCACTGTTCATGAGATGGGCGTTTTTGCCTCCCTGGATGACGCAGTGGCGGCAGCAAAACGGGCCCAGCAGGGGCTGAAGAGCGTGGCGATGCGCCAGCTTGCCATTCATGCCATTCGCGAAGCGGGCGAAAAACACGCCCGAGAATTAGCGGAGCTTGCCGTCAGCGAAACCGGCATGGGACGCGTTGACGATAAATTTGCTAAAAACGTGGCGCAGGCGCGCGGCACGCCGGGCGTCGAGTGTTTATCTCCGCAGGTGCTGACCGGCGATAACGGCCTGACGCTGATTGAAAATGCGCCGTGGGGCGTGGTGGCCTCGGTCACGCCGTCCACCAATCCGGCGGCGACGGTGATTAATAACGCCATCAGCCTGATTGCCGCAGGCAACAGCGTCGTGTTTGCCCCGCATCCGGCGGCTAAAAAGGTCTCTCAGCGGGCAATCACCCTCCTCAATCAGGCGGTGGTCGCCGCCGGTGGCCCGGAAAATTTGCTGGTCACCGTGGCGAACCCGGATATCGAAACCGCCCAGCGGTTGTTCAAATATCCCGATATTGGCCTGCTGGTGGTGACTGGCGGCGAAGCGGTGGTGGACGCGGCGCGTAAACATACTAATAAACGCCTGATCGCCGCCGGTGCCGGTAATCCCCCGGTGGTGGTGGATGAGACCGCCGACCTGCCGCGCGCTGCACAATCCATCGTCAAAGGCGCGTCGTTTGATAACAACATCATCTGCGCCGACGAAAAAGTGCTGATTGTGGTGGATAGCGTCGCCGACGAGCTGATGCGTCTGATGGAAGGTCAGCACGCGGTGAAACTGACCGCCGCTCAGGCCGAACAGCTCCAGCCGGTGCTGCTGAAGAATATCGATGAACGCGGCAAAGGCACCGTCAGCCGTGACTGGGTCGGTCGTGACGCGGGCAAGATTGCCGCAGCCATTGGCCTGAACGTCCCGGATCAAACGCGCCTGCTGTTTGTGGAAACGCCCGCTAACCATCCGTTTGCCGTCACTGAAATGATGATGCCGGTACTGCCGGTGGTACGGGTCGCCAACGTCGAAGAAGCCATCGCCCTGGCGGTTCAGCTTGAAGGCGGTTGCCACCATACGGCGGCGATGCACTCGCGCAATATCGACAACATGAACCAGATGGCGAACGCCATCGACACCAGCATTTTCGTCAAAAACGGGCCGTGCATTGCCGGGCTTGGATTGGGCGGAGAAGGCTGGACCACCATGACTATCACTACGCCAACCGGCGAAGGGGTGACCAGCGCGCGTACCTTTGTTCGCCTGCGTCGATGCGTGCTGGTGGATGCGTTTCGCATTGTATAAGGGATGACTCATGGCGCATGACGAACAACTCTGGCTCACCCCAAGACTGCAAAAAGCGGCGGCCCTGTGTAACCAGACGCCCGCCGCCAGCGATACACCGCTGTGGCTGGGCGTCGATTTGGGCACCTGCGACGTGGTGTCGATGGTGGTCGACGGCAACGCCCAGCCGGTGGCGGTGTGCCTTGACTGGGCCGACGTTGTGCGTGACGGCATCGTCTGGGATTTCTTCGGCGCCGTCACCCTCGTGCGCCGCCATCTCGACACCCTTGAACAGCAGCTCGGCTGCCGCTTTACCCACGCGGCGACCTCGTTTCCGCCAGGCACCGACCCGCGTATTTCGATCAACGTGCTGGAGTCTGCCGGGTTAGAAGTCAGCCACGTACTGGATGAACCGACGGCGGTAGCGGATCTGCTGGCGCTTGATAATGCAGGCGTGGTGGATATTGGCGGCGGCACTACCGGCATTGCCATCGTCAAACAGGGCAAGGTGACTTACTCCGCCGATGAAGCCACTGGCGGGCACCATATCTCCCTGACGCTGGCGGGCAACCGCCGTATTCCCCTGGAAGAGGCGGAACAGTACAAGCGCAGCAATGCGCAGGAGATTTGGCCGGTAGTGAAGCCGGTGTACGAAAAAATGGCGGAAATCGTTGCTCGCCACATTGAAGGGCAAGGAATTGCTGATTTATGGCTGGCGGGCGGTTCCTGTATGCAGCCGGGCGTGGAGGCGTTATTTCGCCAGCGTTTCCCGGAGTTACAGGTGCATTTGCCGCAGCACAGCCTGTTTATGACCCCGCTGGCGATAGCTAACAGCGGGAGAGCGAAAGCGGAGGGACTCTATGCAAGCTGAACTACAGACGGCGCTGTTTCAGGCATTCGACACCCTGAATCTGCAACGGGTGAAAACGTTCAGCGTACCGCCGGTCACGCTATGCGGGCTTGGGGCGCTCGGCGCCTGCGGCCAGGAAGCGCAAGCGCGAGGCGTAAGCCATTTGTTTGTGATGGTCGACAGCTTCCTGCATCAGGCGGGAATGACCGCGCCGCTGGCACGCAGCCTGGCGATGAAAGGCGTGGCGATGACGGTCTGGCCGTGTCCGCCAGGCGAGCCGTGCATCACCGATGTCTGCGCGGCGGTGGCGCAACTGCGTGAGGCGGCGTGCGACGGCGTAGTGGCCTTTGGCGGCGGTTCGGTGCTGGACGCGGCGAAAGCGGTTGCCCTGCTGGTGACTAACCCTGACCAGACGCTGAGCGCCATGACCGAGCGCAGTACATTACGCCCGCGTCTGCCGCTGATTGCGGTGCCGACCACCGCCGGAACCGGTTCTGAAACCACCAACGTGACGGTGATTATCGACGCGGTCAGCGGGCGCAAGCAGGTGCTGGCGCACGCGTCACTAATGCCGGACGTGGCGATTCTTGATGCTGCCGTGACCGAAGGCGTTCCGCCAAACGTGACGGCGATGACCGGTATCGATGCGTTGACGCATGCGATTGAGGCCTACAGCGCGCTCAACGCCACGCCGTTTACCGACAGCCTGGCGATTGGCGCGATAGCGATGATTGGCAAATCGCTGCCGAAAGCCGTGGGTTACGGCCACGATCTGGCGGCGCGTGAAAATATGTTACTGGCCTCCTGTATGGCGGGAATGGCCTTTTCCAGCGCCGGTCTGGGGCTGTGTCATGCGATGGCGCACCAGCCAGGGGCGGCGCTGCATATTCCGCACGGCCAGGCCAACGCTATGCTGCTGCCAACGGTCATGGGCTTTAACCGGATGGTATGCCGCGAACGCTTCAGTCAAATCGGCCGGGCGCTAACCAATAAGAAATCGGACGATCGCGATGCGATTGCGGCGGTGAGCGAGCTGATTGCCGAAGTGGGGCAGAGCAAACGGCTGGCTGACGCTGGCGCCAAACCCGAACACTACAGCGCGTGGGCGCAAGCCGCGCTGGAGGATATTTGTCTGCGCAGTAACCCACGCACCGCCACACAGGCACAGATTATCGACCTGTACGTGGCTGCCGGGTAATGCCTGTAGGCCGGATAAGGTGCTCGCACCGCCATCCGGCAATAACACGGCGTTAATGCCGGAGGCGACGTAAACGTCTTATCCGGCCTACAAATCATAAATGGCAGGGAGTAAGGGCTATGGGAATTAACGAAATCATCATGTACATCATGATGTTCTTTATGCTGATTGCCGCCGTGGACAGAATCCTGTCACAGTTCGGCGGGTCGGCGCGCTTTCTCGGTAAATTCGGCAAGAGTATCGAGGGGTCTGGCGGCCAGTTTGAAGAGGGCTTTATGGCGATGGGCGCGTTGGGACTGGCGATGGTCGGTATGACCGCGCTGGCGCCGGTGCTGGCGCATGTACTGGGGCCGGTTATTATCCCGGTATACGAAATGCTGGGCGCGAACCCATCCATGTTCGCGGGTACGCTGCTGGCCTGTGATATGGGCGGGTTCTTCCTCGCCAAAGAGCTGGCCGGCGGTGATGTCGCGGCGTGGCTATACTCAGGATTAATACTTGGGTCGATGATGGGGCCGACCATTGTGTTCTCCATTCCGGTGGCGCTCGGCATTATCGAACCGTCTGACCGCCGCTACCTGGCGCTTGGCGTACTGGCGGGTATCGTCACCATTCCCATTGGCTGCATTGCGGGGGGACTGATCGCCATGTACTCAGGCGTGCAGATCAATGGTCAGCCAGTGGAGTTTACCTTCGCGCTGATCCTGATGAACATGATCCCGGTATTGATCGTCGCGGTGCTGGTAGCGCTGGGGCTGAAGTTCATCCCGGAAAAAATGATCAACGGTTTCCAGATTTTCGCCAAATTTCTGGTGGCGCTGATCACCATCGGTCTGGCGGCTGCGGTGGTTAAATTCCTGTTGGGTTGGGAGTTGATTCCGGGACTCGACCCAATCTTTATGGCGCCAGGCGACAAACCCGGCGAAGTGATGCGCGCCATTGAAGTGATCGGCTCTATCTCCTGCGTGCTGCTTGGCGCGTATCCGATGGTGCTGTTACTGACCCGCTGGTTTGAAAAACCGTTGATGAATGTCGGTAAACTGCTGAACGTAAATAATATTGCGGCGGCAGGCATGGTAGCGACCCTGGCGAACAATATCCCCATGTTCGGCATGATGAAGCAGATGGATACCCGCGGCAAAGTGATTAACTGCGCATTTGCCGTCTCTGCGGCGTTCGCGCTGGGCGACCATTTAGGCTTCGCCGCTGCCAACATGAACGCCATGATCTTCCCGATGATTGTCGGCAAGCTGATCGGCGGCGTGACGGCGATTGGCGTGGCGATGATGCTGGTGCCGAAAGATGACGCCGCCCAGGTGAAAACCGAAGCGGAGGCGCAATCGTGAACACTCGCCAGCTACTGAGCGTCGGTATCGATATCGGCACCACCACCACGCAGGTGATCTTCTCGCGCCTGGAGTTGGTTAACCGTGCGGCGGTGTCGCAGGTGCCGCGCTACGAATTCATCAAACGCGACATTAGCTGGCAAAGCCCGGTCTTCTTTACGCCCGTGGATAAGCAGGGCGGTCTGAAAGAGGCCGAACTTAAAGCGCTGATTCTGGCCCAGTATCAGGCCGCAGACATCGCGCCTGAATCGGTGGACTCAGGGGCTATCATTATCACCGGCGAAAGCGCCAAAACCCGCAACGCCCGTCCGGCGGTCATGGCGCTCTCGCAGTCGCTGGGCGACTTTGTGGTCGCCAGCGCCGGGCCGCATCTGGAATCAGTCATTGCCGGTCACGGCGCCGGAGCGCAAAGCCTGTCTGAGCAGCGGATGTGTCGGGTGCTGAATATTGATATCGGCGGCGGCACGTCTAACTACGCGCTGTTTGACGCGGGAAAAGTCAGCGGCACCGCCTGCCTTAACGTCGGTGGTCGCCTGCTGGAAACCGACGCTCAGGGGCGCGTGGTTTATGCCCATCAGCCGGGGCAGATGATTATCGATGAGGTATTCGGTTCGGGTACTGATGCTCGCGCCTTAGCTGCCGCACAGTTGGGGCAGGTGGCGCGGCGGATGGCGGATCTCATCGTCGAGGTTATCACCGGCGCGCTCTCGCCGCTGGCGCAATCGCTGATGCAAACCGGGCTACTGCCCGCCGATATTACGCCAGAGGTGATCACCCTTTCCGGTGGGGTAGGTGAATGCTACCGCAACCAACCTGCCGATCCGTTCTGCTTTTCTGATATCGGGCCGCTGCTGGCGACCGCGCTGCATGAGCACCCGCGTCTGCGCGAGATGAACGTGCAGTTTCCGGCGCAAACCGTGCGCGCCACGGTGATTGGCGCGGGGGCCCATACGCTGTCGCTTTCCGGCAGTACTATCTGGCTGGAAGACGTCCAACTGCCGCTGCGCAACCTGCCGGTGGCGATCCCGCAGGATGACGCCGATCTGGTGAACGCCTGGCGGCAGGCGCTTCTCCAGCTTGATCTCGACCCGCAAACCGACGCTTACGTGCTGGCGCTTCCCGCCACGCTTCCGGTGCGTTACGCCGCATTACTCACGGTCATCAACGCGCTGACGGCTTTTGTCGCGCGTTATCCCAATCCACATCCCCTGCTGGTGGTGGCCGAGCAGGATTTTGGTAAAGCGCTGGGCATGTTATTGCGCCCACAGTTACCGCAACTTCCGCTGGCGGTCATCGATGAGGTGGTCGTGCGGGCGGGAGACTATATCGACATTGGTACGCCTCTTTTTGGCGGATCGGTTGTGCCGGTGACGGTGAAATCACTCGCATTTCCTTCCTGAGGGAACGACTTATGAAACTAAAGACCACATTGTTCGGCAATGTTTATCAGTTTAAGGATGTAAAAGAGGTACTGGCCAAAGCCAACGAACTGCGTTCGGGGGATGTGCTGGCCGGGGTTGCCGCGGCAAGTTCGCAGGAGCGCGTAGCGGCAAAACAGGTACTGTCGGAAATGACGGTGGCGGATATCCGCAACAATCCGGTGATTGCCTATGAAGAGGACTGCGTGACGCGCCTGATTCAGGACGACGTCAACGAAACGGCCTATAACCGGATTAAAAACTGGAGCATCAGCGAACTGCGCGAATACGTACTGAGCGATGAAACCTCCGTGGACGACATCGCGTTTACCCGCAAAGGCCTGACCTCCGAAGTGGTGGCGGCAGTAGCGAAAATCTGCTCCAACGCTGACCTGATCTACGGCGGCAAGAAAATGCCGGTGATCAAAAAAGCCAATACCACCATCGGTATTCCGGGCACCTTTAGCTGCCGTTTGCAGCCGAACGATACCCGTGACGATGTACAGAGTATCGCCGCGCAAATCTACGAAGGGCTTTCTTTCGGCGCAGGCGATGCGGTGATCGGCGTTAACCCGGTGACCGATGACGTGGAGAACCTGACCCGCGTGCTCGACACCGTTTACGGCGTTATCGATAAATTCAATATTCCGACCCAGGGCTGCGTGCTGGCGCACGTCACCACCCAGATCGAAGCGATTCGTCGCGGCGCGCCGGGCGGACTGATTTTCCAAAGCATTTGCGGCAGCGAGAAGGGCTTAAAAGAGTTCGGCGTCGAACTGGCGATGCTCGACGAAGCGCGGGCTGTGGGGGCGGAGTTCAACCGCATCGCCGGGGAAAACTGCCTGTACTTTGAAACCGGGCAGGGGTCTGCGCTGTCGGCTGGCGCGAACTTTGGTGCCGACCAGGTGACGATGGAAGCGCGTAACTACGGGCTGGCTCGCCACTACGATCCGTTCCTGGTGAACACCGTGGTGGGCTTTATCGGGCCGGAGTATCTCTACAACGACAGGCAGATTATCCGCGCCGGTCTCGAAGATCACTTTATGGGCAAGCTGAGCGGCATCTCGATGGGCTGCGACTGCTGCTATACCAACCATGCCGACGCCGACCAGAACCTTAACGAAAACCTGATGATTCTGCTCGCCACTGCCGGCTGTAACTACATCATGGGGATGCCGCTCGGCGACGACATCATGCTCAACTACCAGACCACCGCTTTCCACGATACCGCCACCGTCCGTCAGTTGCTGAATTTACGGCCATCGCCGGAGTTTGAACGCTGGCTGGAAACGATGGGCATTATGGCAAACGGTCGTCTGACCAAACGGGCGGGCGATCCGTCACTGTTCTTCTGATGACGCGGGGATAACACCATGGATCAAAAACAGATTGAAGAAATTGTACGTAGCGTGATGGCGTCAATGGGACAGGACGTACCGCAGCCCGTCGCGCCGTCAACGCAGGAAGGCGCAAAGCCGCAGTGCGCCGCGCCGACGGTGACCGAAAGCTGCGCGCTGGATTTAGGTTCCGCAGAGGCAAAAGCCTGGATTGGCGTCGAGAACCCGCATCGTGCGGACGTGCTGACCGAACTGCGTCGCAGTACTGCGGCACGTGTCTGTACGGGTCGTGCCGGGCCGCGTCCACGTACCCAGGCGCTGTTGCGCTTCCTGGCGGATCACTCCCGTTCGAAAGACACCGTGCTCAAAGAAGTACCGGAAGAGTGGGTAAAAGCGCAAGGGCTGCTGGAAGTGCGTTCGGAAATCAGCGACAAAAACCTGTACCTGACGCGCCCGGATATGGGGCGTCGCCTGAGCCCGGAAGCCATTGACGCGCTGAAGTCGCAGTGCGTGATGAACCCGGATGTGCAGGTAGTGGTCTCCGATGGCCTCTCTACGGATGCGATCACCGCCAACTATGAAGAGATCCTGCCGCCGCTGCTTGCCGGTCTGAAGCAGGCCGGGCTGAACGTCGGCACGCCGTTCTTTGTGCGCTATGGCCGCGTGAAGATTGAAGATCAGATTGGCGAAATTCTCGGCGCGAAGGTCGTCATCCTGCTGGTGGGCGAACGTCCGGGGCTGGGGCAGTCGGAAAGCCTTTCCTGCTACGCGGTCTATTCCCCGCGCGTGGCGACCACCGTCGAGGCCGACAGAACCTGTATTTCAAACATTCATCAGGGGGGGACGCCGCCAGTAGAAGCCGCCGCCGTGATTGTGGATTTGGCCAAACGGATGCTGGAGCAGAAAGCGTCCGGCATCAACATGACCCGTTAAGGAGACATCATGCCTGCATTAGATTTGATTCGACCTTCAGTGACTGCCATGCGCGTGATTGCCTCCGTGAATGACGGCTTTGCGCGGGAACTTAAATTACCGCCACATATACGTAGTCTCGGACTCATCACGGCAGATTCTGATGATGTGACCTATATTGCCGCTGACGAAGCGACCAAACAGGCGATGGTGGAAGTAGTCTATGGCCGCTCCCTCTATGCCGGGGCGGCTCACGGGCCGTCGCCTACCGCCGGTGAGGTGTTGATTATGCTGGGCGGACCGAACCCGGCGGAAGTGCGCGCCGGTCTGGATGCAATGGTCGCCAGCATTGAAAACGGCGCGGCGTTCCAGTGGGCGAACGATGCGGAAAATACCGCGTTCCTGGCGCATGTGGTTTCGCGTACCGGCTCGTACCTCTCGTCTACCGCAGGTATCGCGCTGGGCGATCCAATGGCCTATCTGGTGGCGCCGCCGCTGGAAGCGACATTCGGCATTGACGCGGCGATGAAATCCGCTGACGTTCAGCTGGTGACTTACGTGCCGCCGCCGTCGGAAACCAACTATTCGGCCGCGTTCTTAACGGGAAGCCAGGCCGCGTGTAAAGCCGCCTGCAACGCCTTTACCGACGCCGTGCTGGATATCGCCCGTAACCCTGTCCAGCGTGCGTAACGGAGGCTGCCAATGATCAATGCCCTGGGATTACTGGAAGTGGACGGAATGGTCGCCGCCGTCGATGCGGCGGATGCCATGCTGAAAGCGGCCAACGTGCGTTTGCTCAGTCATCAAGTGCTCGACCCTGGCAGGCTAACGCTGGTGGTGGAGGGCGATCTGGCGGCGTGTCGTGCGGCGCTGGATGCCGGAAGCGCCGCCGCGCAGCGCACAGGCCGTGTGATTAGTCGCAAAGAAATTGGTCGTCCGGAAGAGGACACCCAGTGGCTGATTGGCGGGTTTGCGCGTGCGACAACGCCGACTGAGAAAGCGCCCCAGGTACCCGCAACGCCTGAGTTCGCTGAAGCGTTACTGGCGCTGCTGGCATCAGTACGCCAGGGAATGACGGCGGGAGAGGTGGCCGCGCATTTTGGCTGGCCGCTGGAGCAGGCCAGAAACGTGCTGGAACAACTCTTTTCTGACGGAGCGTTGCGTAAACGCAGTAGTCGCTATCGCATCAAAAATTAATCTGTCGGAGGGCCGGGCGTCCTGGCGGGCGTCCGGCATAGAAGATCATGAAAAAGACCCGTACAGCGAATTTGCACCATCTTTATCATGAAGCGTTACCCGAAGACGTTAAACTTACGCCCAGAGTCGAGGTGGACAATGTTCATCAGAGACGGACGACGGATGTCTATGAACATGCTCTGACTATCACCGCCTGGCAGCAGATCTACGATCAGTTACACCCGGGTAAATTTCATGGCGAGTTCACGGAAATCCTGCTTGATGAGATTCAGGTGTTCCGTGAATACACCGGCCTGGCGCTGCGTCAGTCGTGTCTGGTTTGGCCAAACTCTTTCTGGTTTGGTATTCCGGCGACGCGCGGCGAACAGGGATTTATCGGCGCGCAGGGGCTCGGCAGCGCCGAGATTGCCACCCGACCGGGAGGCACCGAGTTTGAACTGAGCACGCCGGATGATTACACCATTCTGGGCGTCGTTATCTCGGAAGATGTTATTTCCCGTCAGGCCACGTTTTTGCATAACCCGGAAAGGGTGCTGCATATGCTGCGTAACCAGCTAGCGCTGGAGGTAAAAGAGCAGCATAAAGCAGCGCTGTGGGGCTTTGTGCAGCAGGCGCTGGCCACCTTCAGCGAGAGTCCTGAAACCCTGCATCAACCTGCGGTGCGTAAGGTCTTGAGTGATAATTTATTGCTGGCGATGGGCACGATGCTGGAAGAGGCGAAGCCGATTCATAGCGCTGAGAGCATCAGCCATCAGGGATATCGTAGGCTACTGTCGCGGGCGCGGGAATATGTGCTGGAAAATATGTCGGAGCCGCTGACGGTGCTCGACTTATGTAACCAGCTACACGTAAGCCGTCGCACGCTGCAAAATGCGTTTCACGCCATTTTGGGCATTGGCCCCAATGCGTGGCTGAAACGTATTCGCTTAAACGCAGTACGCCGGGAACTGATTAGCCCGTGGTCGCAGAGCACCACGGTCAAAGATGCCGCGATGCAGTGGGGATTCTGGCATCTGGGGCAGTTTGCCACCGATTATCAGCAATTATTTGCCGAAAAACCGTCGTTGACGCTGCATCAACGGATGCGGCAATGGGCTTGATATTGATGGGTAGGCTCTCCGGTTGCTGATAACGTGCGCGTGTCGGGAATTACCCGGTGGCGGCTGGCGCCTTACCGGGCCTACGGATTCGCTGCCGTCTGTGGTTGGTAGCCCGGACAAGGCGCGCCAGCGCCGCCTCCGGGGAACCGCGCGCACAACGTGCAAAACAGTTTTGTCATCAGGTCATGAGGATGAACGTTTATGTTTGCTGATAAGACGTTGCCGTTGTTTGGCAGGAGGGGCAGATAAACCCGTAAAGCATTCCTTCCGCATATTCCTCTTCCTCAATATCTTCATAGCTTAGCTGCGCAAGAAACATCATCGTTTGCGCGCACGTTGGGCACGTGGGATAGTCTGCATCCTGAACCCATGCGGGATGGCCGCCGAGCTGTGAGAAGGTGGTGGGTAAAAATATTTCAGCAGCGAATAGCGGCAAACGGGATTCCCCGGGGTGCAGAACATCAAGCGGTAGCGTTATCCAGTCAGAGGAATTCTCCACCGCCAGCGTCGAGAGCGCATTTTTTTCGCACCATCGCGGCTGGCCTTGTGGATCGACGGTGGCGAAAACGGTGTTATATGCCGTACAACACTGACAGGTCAGAATACGAATTTGACCGGGCCAACCCTGCGTGCTGAGGCCGACGGCGCTCGGCGCAACCTCAAACAGATTGATTAGCGGCAGGGAACAGTGTGGGCAGTTTTCACCATATTCTGCGACGGCGCGAAAAACGGCAGGCTGTTCAGGTGCCTGTTTTACCAGATGGGTACATTGCGTAAAGTAAAGATCGCGCCTGCGGCCATTTTCAGTGAGCTCCCATCCCGCCTGGTGAGCATAGCGATGAGGGAGGATATGAAGTGAAGCACTCCACGCAGGTGGTTCCTGGCGCCAGCGGTTAAAATGCTCAACGACAACCTCATCGCCAATCCAGGCCAGGGCGCAAAGAATGCCGTCACGGTTTTCGTCATCGGTTTCCACCTTCTGCAAAAGCGCGTCGCGTACGTCAGGCGGCGCACGGTGAAAAGGTAGGGGTGAAGAGAGCTCCAGTTCTTCTTCATTTATTACCTGGCGCAGGAAATTATCCAGATTGGCCCGGGTAAATGCCGCCAGGCACAGCGCAATTTCCTGAGCTTCCTCCTGCCATCCGGAATCAAATAATTCTTCTGCATAATCGACCATGTCGCGGCTTTCATCATCGGAGAGCTTTTTGTAAAGCTCATCGGTCGGAATGGGGCAGGGAATCCACTCGATTAACGGATCGTGTTCCCGGGGTTCATGAACGAGTTTAAGCATTTCAACAGGGTTGGTAATGCCACTGAACGCGTCGATCGTTTTTCTGTTTTTCCGGATATATTCTTCCTGCTCTTGCCGATAGCGCGCCTGGACGCAGGGCATACAATAGCCCTCCGTGCGGGCAGCCGTTGCTGGCAGGATGAAGTGTGAGCATTGCGGGTTTTTACAAGGAATACGCTCGTCCATGCGGTAGTGCTCCACTGCAAATTCTACGAGTGCTTACTGTACTGTTTTACTAATGATAACGGCAGCGGGCGGTTATCCGAATTCTTTATCTACAATGAACTCGTTTATTTCTACGAGCCTGCTTTTATTCAACGGCCAACCGGATAGGCGATAAACAAACCGGCTATCGTCAAAATACATGCCAGTAGGCATAGCAAGATGCAGTTAACGCTTTTACGCGGAATATGAATAATAAAGCAGAGTAATGTTATCAGGGCCATGACCACAGGGATGGTCACCATATTGATAACCAGAAGCACGATCAGACCGAAGCTCACCCCTCCGCTATGAGGGATGAATATTCTTTCTTCAAAATATATTTCTAGCGTAATGGCAAGCAGGCAGCCAATAAAACTTATACCCAGATGGGGATGCCATTTGGCGTCACTGGTTACTACTTTTCGTGTATTTGTTTGCATTGTTTTACTTTATAAATAAGTTAAATCCAGTCGCGTACCTGAATAAACTCGCTCAGCGCCGCTTCCGGGCTACCCGCTTCCGGCTGCCAGTCGTACTCCCAGCGCACCAGCGGCGGCATCGACATCAGGATAGATTCAGTGCGCCCGCCGGTTTGCAGACCAAACAGGGTGCCTCTGTCCCATACCAGATTGAACTCCACGTAGCGACCGCGGCGATAAAGTTGAAAATTACGCTCCCGCTCTCCCCAGACCATCGCTTTGCGTCGTTCGACAATCGGTAAATACGCCTCGGTGTAGCCGTTACCGACCGCCTGCATAAAAGCAAAACAGTGGTCGAAATCCGGCGTATTCAAATCGTCAAAAAACAGGCCGCCGATACCGCGCTGCTCGTTACGATGCTTGAGGAAAAAGTAGTCATCGCACCACTTTTTATAGCGCGGATACACATCGTCGCCAAACGGCTGGCACAGGTCGCGGGCGGTGCGGTGCCAGTGAACGGCATCCTCTTCAAAGCCGTAGTAGGGCGTTAAATCGAACCCGCCGCCAAACCACCACACCGGATCGGCGCCCGGTTTTTCGGCAATAAAAAAGCGCACGTTAGCATGGCTGGTGGGAATATACGGATTGTGCGGATGCACCACCAGCGATACGCCCATCGCTTCAAAGCTACGCCCGGCCAGTTCTGGCCGATGCGCGGTGGCGGACGCGGGCATTGCATCGCCGTGAACGTGAGAGAAATTAACGCCCGCCTGTTCGAAAATCCCGCCGTTGCGTAATACCCGGCTGCGTCCGCCGCCGCCCGCTTCGCGTCGCCAGCTATCTTCGACAAAGTTTGCGCCATCCACAGCGGATAACGTTTGGCAAATATCATCCTGCAGGCGTAGCAGAAACTGTTTTACGTGATGAGCATCGGGTTTCATGATTACCGTTTCTTCGTGTGTGCTTTCTGATTATCAAACCAGTGAAAATAACTGATGATGCCGTTGGCGATCGCCGTAGCGATTTTCTGGCGAAACGCCGTCGTGCCCAGCAGGCGTTCTTCTTCCGGATTGGTAATAAACGAGGTTTCGACCAGTACCGACGGAATTGACGGTGATTTTAGCACCACGAAAGCCGCTTGTTCGGTAGTGCGGCTGTGTAATTTATGTATAGGTTTGATTTTCTTGAGAATATGCGAACCCAGCGTCAGACTGTTTTTAATCGTATCGGTTTGCACCAGATCAAACAAAACTTGTTGTAATAGATGATCCCGGTCAGTGGCTTTTTTACCCGCCACTTCGTCCGCGCGGTTTTCACGCTCGGAGAGATACTTCGCCATGGCGCTACTGGCCCCGCGGTTGGAAAGCGCAAAAACGGAAGCGCCCGCCGCTTTCGGATTGGTAAAACCATCGGCATGAATGGACATAAACAGATCCGCGCCGTGCTTATGGGCGATTTCCACCCGATCGTACAGCGGAATAAAGGTATCCCCTGTCCGGGTTAAACGCGCATCGATTCCGTGATTTCGCAAAATAGCGCGTACGTTTTTGGCAATTGCCAGTACGACGTGTTTTTCCTGAGAACCGTTGCGGCCAATCGCGCCGGTATCGATGCCGCCGTGTCCGGGGTCGAGCATCACCAACCGTTTACTGCCGGTTTTTTTGGTTTTGGGTTTGCTGTGACCATTACTGGTTTTTAGCGTTTCTTCTTTGGCTATTGCGTGCGACATACCTGACAGCGTCAGGGCCGCCAGACCTGTTTTGAGTACCTGGCGGCGCGAAGTGAGAGTTTTTAGGAGTTTAAAAGTGCTCATACGGCCTGAGTTGTGAAAATTAAGTTCAAGATGTTATATCGTATCGCGTAATCCGTTACGACGGTTGGTGATGAGAATTGTTTTACTTTTCATTTCAATACGTGACACATCGCCATTATGCCATTTTTTCCGCTACATCGCGTCAGATATTGGCTGAATCAGATGTTTGCGCCATAATCTTGGTTTTTCCACCCGAAAAGGCAACGAATACCATGGAAATACGCGTTTTTCGCCAGGAAGATTTCGAAGAGGTGATTACCCTCTGGGAGCGTTGCGACCTGCTGCGTCCATGGAACGATCCTGAAATGGATATTGAACGCAAGGTGAATCACGATGTCAGCTTGTTCCTCGTTGCGGAAGTTAGCGGCGAAGTCGTCGGTACGGTAATGGGCGGTTATGACGGGCATCGCGGCTCGGCGTATTACCTGGGCGTTCACCCGGAGTTCCGCGGGCGCGGCATTGCGAATGCGTTGCTTAACCGGCTGGAAAAAAAACTCATCGCTCGCGGGTGTCCGAAAATCCAAATTATGGTGCGTGATGATAACGACGTTGTGCTGGGCATGTATGAACGTCTGGGGTATGAGCATTCTGACGCCCTAAGTTTGGGTAAACGCCTGATTGAAGATGAAGAGTACTGAGTTTCATCCAGCCGATTATGATGTACACGGACGTTTACGCCTGCCGTTTCTGTTCTGGTGCGTACTGTTACTTCAGGCGCGCGCCTGGGTACTCTTTGTCATTGCCGGTTCATCCCGTGGACAGGGTAATACTTTGTTAAACTTTTTTTATCCCGACCATGATAATTTTTGGCTGGGGCTGTTGCCCGGCGTTCCGGCGGTAGTGGCGTTTTTACTCAGCGGGCGGCGTGAAGCGGTTCCTGGTGTGTGGCGCTGGCTGCGCGGACTCCTGATCCTCGCTCAACTGGTGTCGTTGTGCTGGCTGCCGGTGATGTGGCTGGGTGGCGACCCGGTCAACGGCGTCGGGCTGGCGCTGCTGCTGGCGGACATCGTCGCGCTGATCTGGCTGTTAACCAATCAACGTTTGCGTGCCTGTTTTTCCCTTGAGAAAGAATAACGGCACTTTTTGGCGAACCCGCACTCCAATCAACGTTAATTAATAAAAGAAAGGAAGTGAGATGAAATCGCTGCGTTTGACTTTACTCGCACTGCCGCTGGCGCTGACCGGCTGCTCGACGCTCTCCTCGGTCAACTGGTCTGCCGCAAATCCATGGAACTGGTTTGGTTCCTCGACAGAAGTCACTGAGCAAGGCGTGGGAGCGCTGACCGCCGCCACGCCGCTGGAAGAGCCGGCTATTGCAGAGGCATTAGATGGCGATTATCGCCTGCGTAGCGGTATGAAAACCGATAACGGCAACGTGGTGCGCTTTTTCGAAGCGATGAAGGGCGACAGCGTCGCGATGGTGATCAACGGCGAGCAGGGAACCGTGAGCCGTATTGATGTGCTGGACAGCGATATCCCAACCGCCGCGGGGGGCAAAATCGGTACGCCGTTTAGCGACCTTTACAGCAAAGCTTTTGGTCACTGCGAGCCGGTTTCCAGCGATAGCCATACCAGCGTCGAATGTAAAGCCGAGGGAAGTCAGCATATTAGCTATGTTTTCTCCGGCGAGTGGAGCGGACCGGAAGGCTTAATGCCTCCTGATGACGTCTTAAAAAACTGGGACGTGCGCAAAATTATCTGGCGTCGTTAATTTGCGCCTGAACAAACCGCTTCGCTTAAAAACAAGGTAAAATAGCCTCCATTAATGCCACGACTGCGTGGCATTCTCATTTTCAGGAGGAATCATGTCTCAGGTTCAAAGTGGCATTTTGCCGGAACATTGCCGTGCGGCAATTTGGATTGAAGCCAATGTGAAAGGCGACCTGGACGCCCTGCGCGCGGCCAGCAGAACATTTGCCGATAAACTGGCGACCTTCGAAGTCAAATTTCCGGACGCCCATCTTGGGGCCGTTGTGGCGTTTGGCAACAATACCTGGCGTGCCCTGAGCGGCGGCGTCGGGGCGGAAGAACTGAAAGATTTTATTCCTTATGGTAAAGGGCTGGCGCCGGCCACGCAGTATGACGTGCTGATCCATATCCTTTCCCTGCGCCACGATGTGAATTTTTCTGTTGCCCAGGCGGCGATGGAAGCCTTCGGCGACTGTATCGACGTGAAAGAAGAAGTTCACGGCTTCCGTTGGGTGGAAGAACGCGATCTGAGCGGCTTTGTCGACGGGACAGAGAACCCTGCGGGCGAAGAGACGCGTCGTGAAGTGGCGGTGATCAAAGATGGCGTGGATGCCGGCGGCAGTTATGTGTTCGTGCAGCGTTGGGAGCACAATCTCAAGCAACTTAACCGGATGAGTATTCACGATCAGGAGATGATGATCGGGCGTACCAAAGAAGCCAATGAAGAGATTGACGGCGATGCGCGTCCGGCAACGTCTCACCTGAGCCGCGTCGATCTCAAAGAAGATGGCAAAGGGCTGAAGATTGTGCGCCAGAGCCTGCCATACGGCACCGCCAGCGGTACTCATGGTCTCTATTTCTGCGCTTACTGCGCACGCCTGCACAATATCGAACAGCAGCTTCTGAGTATGTTCGGCGATACCGACGGTAAACGCGACGCAATGCTGCGCTTCACCAAACCGGTGACTGGCGGCTACTATTTTGCGCCGTCGCTGGATCGCCTGTTAGCGCTATAAGGTAAAACCCTGTTGGATGGCAGCGCAAACGCTTTATTCGACCTACGATTGGTAGGCCTGATAAGCGCAGCGCCATCAGGCAGAACAGCATAAAAATGCCCATCCCCGCCTCCGCGGGGATTTTTTTACCTAATATTTACCTGAATTAGTGAGCTATTCCTCAGCACTTATTTGTTATTACTGTATTTTCAGTGTTAATGGAGTGTAAGACTCCATATTCAAAAGGAGACATTGAAAATGGGTAAACTCACGGGCAAGACAGCATTGATTACGGGCGCATCGCAGGGCATTGGCGAAGGGATCGCTCGCGTATTCGCACGCCACGGCGCGAACTTAATCTTGCTGGATATCTCCGATGAGATTGAAAAGCTGGCGGATGAGCTGGGCGGGCGCGGGCATCGCTGCACTGCCGTTAAGGCTGACGTCAGAGATTTTGCTTCGGTGCAGGCGGCGGTTGCGCGCGCCAAAGAGACTGAAGGTAGAATTGATATTTTGGTGAATAACGCTGGCGTGTGCCGTCTGGGCAACTTCCTCGATATGAGTGAAGAAGATCGCGATTTCCACATTGATATTAATATTAAAGGTGTCTGGAACGTCACCAAAGCCGTCCTGCCGGAGATGATCAAACGTAAAGATGGCCGCATTGTGATGATGTCTTCCGTCACGGGAGATATGGTGGCGGACCCGGGTGAAACGGCCTATGCGCTGTCAAAAGCTGCCATTGTTGGTTTAACCAAATCGCTGGCGGTAGAGTATGCGCAGTCCGGTATTCGTGTGAATGCCATTTGCCCCGGTTATGTAAGAACGCCGATGGCGGAAAGCATTGCCCGTCAGTCTAACCCTGACGATCCGGAATCGGTATTAACGGAAATGGCAAAAGCTATTCCGCTACGCCGTCTTGCCGATCCGCTGGAAGTAGGGGAACTGGCGGCATTTCTGGCTTCCGATGAGTCCAGCTATCTTACCGGAACGCAAAACGTCATTGATGGCGGCAGTACCCTGCCTGAAAGCGTAAGCGTAGGCGTCTGATTGATGCCGGTCTCCTCCCCGCGCCGCGTGGGGAGGGATTCTCTTATTCCCTTTTCAACTTTCAAATCATCAAACGGTATATAAAACCGTTACTCCTTTAGCGCTGGTTATAAATATGATGACCATAAGAAAGTCATTAAATTTATAAGGGTGCGCAATGGCCGTTAACTTACTGAAAAAGAGACCCCTGACGCTGGCAGCAATGCTGTTACTGGCAGGGCAGGCGCAGGCAACGGAGCTGCTGAACAGCTCATACGATGTCTCCCGCGAGCTGTTTGCCGCCCTTAACCCACCGTTTGAGCAACAATGGGCGAAGGATAACGGCGGCGATAAGCTGACGATTAAGCAGTCTCATGCCGGGTCATCAAAACAGGCGCTGGCGATTTTGCAGGGACTGAAGGCAGACGTCGTCACCTACAATCAGGTGACCGACGTACAGATTCTCCATGATAAAGGCAAACTGATCCCTGCCGACTGGCAAAGCCGTCTGCCGAACAACAGTTCGCCATTCTATTCCACGATGGGCTTCCTGGTGCGCAAGGGGAACCCGAAAAATATTCACGACTGGAGCGATCTTGTACGTTCCGACGTGAAGCTGATTTTCCCTAACCCGAAAACCTCCGGCAACGCCCGTTACACGTATCTGGCGGCATGGGGCGCAGCGGATAACGCGGACGGCAGCGATAAAGCCAAAACCGAACAGTTTATGACCCAGTTCCTGAAAAACGTCGAAGTGTTTGATACCGGCGGTCGCGGCGCTACGACTACCTTTGCCGAGCGTGGTCTGGGCGATGTGCTGATTAGTTTTGAATCGGAAGTGAACAACATCCGCAAACAATATGAAGCCCAGGGATTTGAAGTGGTGATCCCGAAAACGAACATTCTTGCTGAATTCCCGGTTGCCTGGGTAGATAAAAACGTGCAGGCCAACGGCACAGAAAAAGCCGCCAAAGCTTACCTGAACTGGCTGTATAGCCCGCAGGCGCAGACCATCATCACCCATTACTACTACCGCGTGAATAACCCGGAAATCATGGGCAAGCAAGCAGATAAATTCCCGCAGACCGAACTGTTCCGCGTGGAAGACAAGTTTGGTTCCTGGCCGGAAGTGATGAAAACGCACTTTGCCAGCGGCGGCGAGCTGGACAAACTGTTGGCGGCGGGGCGTAAGTAATGCTTGCCGTTTCTTCCCGACGCGTGCTGCCCGGCTTTACGTTAAGCCTCGGCACCAGTTTGCTGTTTGTCTGCCTGATCCTGCTGTTGCCGTTGAGCGCGCTGGTGATGCAGCTCTCACAGATGAGCTGGTCGCAATACTGGGATGTCGTGACCAACCCTCAGGTGGTGGCTGCCTATAAAGTGACGCTACTGGCGGCATTTGTGGCATCGATTTTTAACGGCGTGTTTGGTCTGCTGATGGCGTGGATTTTAACCCGCTACCGTTTTCCGGGGCGCACGTTGCTGGATGCGCTGATGGATCTGCCGTTTGCGCTGCCGACAGCGGTAGCGGGGTTAACGCTGGCCTCGCTGTTCTCTGTGAACGGTTTCTACGGTCAGTTTCTTGCGCAGTTTGATATCAAAGTGACCTATACCTGGCTCGGCATTGCGGTGGCGATGGCCTTTACCAGCATTCCATTTGTGGTACGCACCGTCCAGCCGGTACTGGAAGAGCTGGGGCCGGAATATGAAGAAGCGGCACAAACCCTGGGGGCCACCCGCCTGCAAAGTTTTCGCAAAGTCGTGCTGCCTGAGCTGTCGCCTGCGCTGATTGCCGGCGTGGCGCTCTCTTTTACCCGTAGCCTGGGCGAGTTTGGCGCGGTGATTTTTATCGCCGGAAATATCGCCTGGAAAACAGAAGTGACCTCGCTGATGATTTTTGTGCGTTTGCAGGAGTTTGATTACCCCGCCGCCAGCGCCATTGCCTCGGTGATCCTTGCGGCATCACTGCTGCTGCTGTTCTCAATTAACACTCTGCAAAGTCGCTTTGGTCGACGTGTGGTAGGTCATTAATGGCGGAAGTGACTCAATTGAAGCGATACGACGTCCCCCGTATTAACTGGGGAAAATGGTTTTTGATTGGCGTCGGGATGCTCGTTTCGGCCTTTATCCTGCTGGTGCCGATGATTTACATCTTCGTGCAGGCGTTCAGCAAAGGGTTAATGCCGGTACTGCAAAATCTGGCCGATCCGGACATGCTGCACGCCATCTGGCTGACGGTGTTGATTGCCTTGATCGCAGTGCCGGTGAATCTGGTGTTCGGTATTCTGCTGGCGTGGCTGGTGACGCGCTTTAACTTCCCCGGACGTCAGCTACTGCTGACCCTGCTGGATATTCCCTTTGCCGTCTCACCGGTGGTGGCCGGTCTGGTTTATCTGTTGTTTTATGGTTCCAACGGCCCGTTGGGCGGCTGGCTGGATGAGCATAATTTGCAAATGATGTTCTCCTGGCCGGGGATGGTACTGGTCACTATTTTTGTCACCTGCCCGTTTGTGGTGCGCGAACTGGTGCCAGTGATGCTCAGCCAGGGCAGCCAGGAAGATGAGGCGGCGATTTTACTGGGCGCATCCGGCTGGCAAATGTTTCGCCGCGTGACGTTGCCGAATATTCGCTGGGCGCTACTCTACGGCGTGGTATTAACCAACGCCCGCGCGATTGGCGAGTTTGGCGCGGTGTCGGTGGTGTCCGGCTCGATTCGCGGCGAAACGTTATCGCTACCGTTACAGATTGAATTACTGGAGCAGGACTACAACACCGTCGGCTCCTTTACCGCCGCCGCATTGTTGACGCTAATGGCGATTATTACCCTGTTTTTGAAGAGCATGTTGCAATGGCGTCTGGAGAATCAGGAAAAACGCGCGCAACAGGAGGAAAATCATGAGCATTGAGATCGCCAGAATTAAGAAATCCTTTGGTCGCACTCAGGTACTGAATGATATCTCGCTGGATATTCCTTCCGGCCAGATGGTTGCCTTGTTGGGGCCGTCAGGTTCCGGCAAAACGACGCTGCTGCGCATTATTGCCGGGCTGGAGCATCAGTCCAGCGGTCATATTCGTTTCCACGGTACGGACGTTAGCCGCCTGCACGCGCGTGAGCGTAAAGTCGGTTTTGTGTTTCAGCACTATGCGCTGTTTCGCCATATGACGGTGTTTGACAACATCGCTTTTGGCCTGACGGTGCTGCCGCGACGCGACCGCCCAACTGCGGCGGCGATTAAAACGAAAGTGACGCAATTGCTGGAGATGGTGCAACTGGCGCACCTCGCGGATCGCTTCCCCGCCCAGCTTTCCGGCGGACAAAAACAGCGCGTGGCGCTGGCGCGCGCGCTTGCCGTGGAACCGCAAATTCTACTGCTGGATGAACCCTTTGGCGCGCTGGATGCCCAGGTACGTAAAGAGTTACGTCGCTGGTTGCGCCAGCTACATGAAGAACTGAAATTCACCAGCGTCTTTGTCACCCACGATCAGGAAGAAGCGACGGAAGTGGCGGATCGGGTGGTGGTGATGAGTCAGGGCAATATCGAACAGGCTGATGCGCCGGATCGGGTGTGGCGTGAACCGGCAACCCGCTTCGTACTGGAGTTTATGGGCGAGGTGAACCGCCTGACAGGCACCGTCCGCGGCGGGCAGTTTCACGTTGGCGCGCATCGCTGGCCGCTGGGTTATACGCCCGCGTACCAGGGGCCGGTCGATCTGTTCCTGCGTCCGTGGGAGGTGGATATTAGCCGCCGCACCAGCCTGGATTCTCCGCTACCAGTACAGGTCATTGAGGCCAGCCCGAAAGGTCACTATACACAGTTAGTGGTACAGCCGCTGGGGTGGTATCACGATCCGCTGACGGTGGTGATGGCGGGTGAGGATGTTCCGGTTCGCGGCGAGCGTTTGTTTGTTGGACTGCAAAAAGCGCGTCTGTATAACGGCGACCAGCGTATTGAAACGCGTGAAGAGGAACTTGCTCTGGCGCAATCGGCCTGATAGGTTAATTTGTATAGTTATCGCCCGGTGGCGCTACGCATACCGGGCTTTTTTACGAGCTGAAAACGTGAATACATTAGAACAAACCATCGGCAATACGCCGCTGGTCAAATTACAACGTCTGGGGCCGGATAACGGCAGTGAAATCTGGGTCAAGCTGGAAGGCAATAATCCGGCAGGATCGGTGAAAGATCGCGCGGCGCTATCGATGATTGTCGAGGCGGAAAAGCGTGGTGAAATTAAACCGGGCGATGTCCTGATTGAAGCGACCAGCGGCAACACTGGCATTGCGCTGGCGATGATTGCCGCGCTGAAAGGTTATCGCATGAAGCTGTTGATGCCGGACAACATGAGCCAGGAGCGTCGGGCGGCAATGCGGGCCTATGGCGCGGAACTGATTCTGGTCACTAAAGAGCAGGGAATGGAAGGGGCGCGCGATTTAGCGCTCGCTATGTCTGAACGAGGCGAGGGCAAACTGCTCGATCAGTTTAATAATCCTGATAATCCCTACGCTCACTACACCACCACCGGCCCGGAAATCTGGCGGCAAACGCAGGGGCGGGTAACGCATTTTGTCTCCAGCATGGGCACGACCGGCACCATTACCGGCGTGTCGCGTTTTCTGCGCGAGCAGGAAAAACCGGTCACCATCGTTGGCCTGCAGCCGGAAGAGGGCAGCAGTATTCCGGGCATTCGCCGCTGGCCTGCGGAATATATGCCGGGCATTTTTAACGCCTCGCTGGTAGATGAGGTGCTGGATATTCACCAGAATGATGCCGAAAACACCATGCGTGAACTGGCCGTTCGTGAAGGCATTTTCTGCGGCGTGAGTTCCGGCGGCGCGGTAGCGGGCGCGTTACGCGTCGCACGAGCCACGCCCGGCGCGATAGTGGTGGCGATCATCTGCGATCGCGGCGACCGTTACCTTTCGACCGGCGTGTTTGGTGAAGAGCATTTCAGCCAGGGGGCAGGGATTTAAACGAGGTGCCATCGTCGTATGACACCCGTGTGTTATAGCGTTTTATCCGTTTCCGCAATAAGCGCATGTAAATAAGGCTGCGCGTTTTCATCGCTTTTACCGGGAATTTTAACGATATAGGGCTTTCCGGTGATGGACGACGACGACGCGACTTTATCGATAAACTGTTCGGCGGTGTCGATACGATTGCGCGTGTTGCCCAGTTTTAAGCGCAGGTGCGATACGGCTTCCTCGCAGTTATGCGCATCACCGTTACGAACGAATGTCAGATCCTTTTTCTGCGCCAGCGCATTAAGCATGGCGTTAATGCGCGCTTCTTCGTGGGCGTTTAGCTTCGCCCAGGCGGGTAGGGCCAGCAGGAGCGCAACGACGGCGCAGACAATTTTCTTCATGGTAAAATCCTTTTTCATGCGATAATTACTGCACCTCAGACCGTTAGCCGGGTAATAAGTTGCACTCCTGGTGGGGTTATTTCTGTGAGTGCGCCAGCGTGAGTTCATCCAGAAAACGCCACAGCTTTTCATTCATCTGCTGGTAATCCCATGCGCGCATCTCGGCGACCGAGCGGATAAAACGCTTCCCTTGCGCGTCGGCCAGCTCCTGCTGCGAATGTTGGATTAATCCTTCAACCGCCTCAGCGGTAAATTCCATATGACACTGGAAGCCGTAGACAAAATTGCCGTACTGCACTATCTGACGTGGACAGCCTTCGCTTTCGGCCAGCACGGTCGCCTGATCGGTGAGTCCTGGCATATCGTTGTGCCAGTGGCCGACGGTTAACGGGGAGCCAAAGTGGGCGATAAGCGGATGCCGCAGACCGGCTTCAGTGAGCGTAATAGGGTAGTGACCAATCTCTTTTTCCGGACTTTGGCACACAGCGGCGCCCAGCGCCTCGCCAATGAGCTGCGAACCAAGACAAATGCCGATAACCATTCGCCGGGCCGTAATCGCCTGATTAATTAAGTGCTGTTCGGCGCGAGAGTCAAAGTACGGGCACTCTTCGCGGGTGGTGCGCGGCGACTGCGGACCGCCAAATACCACGAGCATATCGAACTCATCGGCATTGGGCGGTAGCGCTTCTCCGGCATAGACGCGCGACCATGAAATGGTATAACCGCGATCTTCAGCCCATTTCAGATAAGCGCCAGCGGATTCAAACGACTCATGGACAACAAAATGAACTCGCACGTTATTTTCTCCTGTTAGCGATTTAGCGCCTGATGGATATCAGCCGCCAGCGTGTTGATCTCGCTGTCATTTAATGTCGACAGCGTGATACGTAGACCGTGAGACGGCGCGCTTACGCCAAAGGCTTCTCCCTCACGTACCAGCCAGCCGGATTTTGCCAGCGTAAACGCGGTAGCCTGGCTATGGGTGTCCAGCGGGAGCCAGGCATTCACGCCGTCGCCGGGAGAAATGGCGATGCCATATTGCTGTAGGGCGCGGGCCAGTTTTTGTTGCCGGGCGGCGTAAAACAGCCGCGTTTGCGCCAGCCTGTGCTGATACTCAGGGTCGGTCAGGCAGGCGTAGACCAGATCCTGTAACAGATGGCTGACCCACTGACTACCGGCATTTAGCCGCAGCCGAAGTTTTGCCGAGGTCGCGCTGTCGCTGGCGACAATAGCAAGACGTAAATCAGGGCCGAGGGCTTTGGAAACGGAGCGTATCACCGCCCAGTGTTGCGTTGTCTGCGCAATAACCGGCTGCCAGGGCGACGAAGAAAGTAGAGCGAAGTGATCGTCGATAATGACCAGTACCTGAGGGTAACGCGCCAGCATATTTTGCAGCGCAGCGGCGCGGCGAGCGCTCAGGCTACAGCCGGTAGGGTTGTGCGCGCGCGGCGTTAAGATCACTGCCCGCGCGCCCTGGTTTAGCGCCTGTTCCAGCTTTTCAGGCTGCATTCCTTCGCTATCCACACTGACCGGGTTGGCGCTAAAACCGGCATAGCGCAGCATATTGATACTGCTTAAAAAACAGGGATCTTCCACCGCGACGCTGTCGCCCGGCAGCAGATGTGCGCAAAGCAGTCTTTCGATAGCGTCGATAGCTCCGCTGGTGATATCAATTTCACCTGCGACGGGGGTGGCATCCCGTAGCCAGCGCGCCGCCCAGGCGTGTAGTTCAGGGGAAACGGGCGCATCGCCGTAGAGATGCGGCGTGCGGCTGAGACGGGCAAAATAACGGCTAAGGTCAGGCAGACGCTGCGGATCGGGATTGCCGCCGGAAAGGTCGTGCAGAGGCGTATGCGGATCGCCGCCTTCCAGTGCTACGGGAGACGGACTGCCTTTAATCACCGTCCCATTGCGGCCTAAACTTTGCGCCAGTCCCGCCGTTATCAGCCGTTTATACGCCGCTGCGACGGTATTGCGGTTCACCTTTAATTCGCTTGCCAGCTCCCGTACCGGCGGGAGCGAATCCTTCGCCCGTAACGTGCCGGCGATAATGTGTTGACGGATACTGTCAAAAATTTCGTTAGCGGTTTTTCCGTCGATCATTATTGACCTATGACAAAATGAATTTTAGCATATGACAATGATAATGAGGCGGTAGCCTGCTGTCCAGCGAGAGGAAAATTTTATGGGACAAGAGAGTGATATTCAGTCAGTGCTCTTCGACGACAACCATCGGGCGTTACAGACCGATATCGTCGCCGTCCAGTCACAGGTCGTGTACGGCAGCGTAGGCAACAGTATCGCTGTTCCGGCCATTAAAGCGCAGGGATTACGCGTGACGGCGGTCCCGACGGTGCTGTTCAGCAATACGCCGCACTATAAAACCTTTTATGGCGGCATTATTCCCGCCGAGTGGTTTGCAGGTTACCTTACGGCGTTGAATGAGCGCGATGCGTTACGTGAATTAAAAGCGATTACCACCGGTTACATGGGCAGCGCAGACCAAATTGTCTTGCTTTCGAAGTGGCTAATGGCGATCCGGGCTTCGCATCCGGAGGTGTGTATTCTTGTCGATCCGGTCATTGGCGATACCGACAGTGGAATGTATGTGCAGGCGGAAATTCCGCAGGCTTATCGCACACATTTGTTGCCGCAGGCGCAGGGGCTAACGCCGAACGTATTTGAGCTGGAGATGCTGAGTGGTAAACCGTGTCGCACGCTGGAAGAGGCGGTGGCGGCGGCGCAATCGCTGCTTTCCGATACGCTGAAATGGGTGGTTATCACCAGCGCGCCGGGCGAATCTCTGGAGACCATAACGGTTGCCGTCGTTACCGCGCAGGTCGTGGAGGTCTTTTCTCATCCGCGGGTGGCGACGGAATTAAAAGGGACGGGAGATCTCTTCTGCGCCGAGCTGGTCAGCGGTATTGTGCAGGGAAAAAAACTGACGACCGCGGCAAAAGATGCGGCGCAGCGCGTGCTGGAGGTGATGACCTGGACACAGCAGTGTGGCTGTGATGAGTTAATTCTGCCGCCGGCAGGGGAGGCGCGATGAAGAGTTATCGGCTGGTCGTTCGCCAGCAGGGACGTATCGTGGGGCATTTTGAAACGAGCGGGCTGGACGCGCTGGAAGATATTTGCGTAGCGCGGGCGATGTTTGGCATCACTGGCGGCTATCAGTGCGAGTTGCAAGTGTCCGATTCCGAACGCAGGATGCTGGAGAGTGGCCCGGATGGGATGAAGATCCTGATGCGCGAGAAGTGCTTTCGCCCGGTGACCTCGCAGTTGTAACCCGTGGATTGGCGCTGAAATGTTCGCAACCTTGTAGGCCTGATAAGCGTAGCGCCATCAGGCAGTGCGCTGCACCATCGCCGGATGGCGGCGCAAGTACAGGCAAAAAAAATGGCGCCCAAAGGCGCCATTCTTCACTGCGGCAAGAATTACTTCTTAATGCGGATAACCGGAGTTTCACCCACGGTCACGCTACCGGACAGTTTGATCAGTTCTTTGATTTCATCCATGTTGGAGATAACAACCGGAGTCAGGGTAGACTTGGCTTTTTCTTCCAGCAACGGCAGATCGAACTCGATGACCGGATCGCCAACTTTCACGCGCTGACCTTCTTCAGCAATACGCTTGAAGCCTTCGCCTTTCAGCTCAACGGTGTCGATACCGAAGTGAACGAACAGCTCAATGCCGCTATCGGATTCGATAGAGAACGCATGGTTGGTTTCAAAGATTTTGCCGATGGTACCGTCAACAGGGGCGACCATTTTGTTACCGGTTGGTTTGATAGCGATGCCATCACCAACGATTTTTTCAGCAAAAACTACATCCGGCACGTCTTCGATGTTGACGATCTCGCCAGAGAGCGGGGCAACAATCTCAATAGTTCCGGTGTCTTTCTTATCATCAGAAACCAGAGATTTTAGTTTATCGAACAAACCCATGATCTTCTCCTAAGCAGTAAATTGGGCCGCATCTCGTGGATTAGCAGATTGTTTTTTCTTCAATGAACTTGTTAACCAGCGTCATTAACTCGTCCGTTGTCGGTTGAGCAAGAGCCTGCTCTGCTAACACCTTCGCATCTTCGAAGTTCGTGTTACGGATAATCTTCTTAATGCGCGGGATAGAAATGGCGCTCATAGAGAATTCGTCCAGACCCATCCCCAGCAACAGAAGTGTAGCACGTTCGTCGCCTGCAAGCTCACCACACATGCCAGTCCATTTACCTTCAGCATGAGAAGCATCAATAACTTGCTTGATCAAGTTCAGTACGGACGGTGACATTGGCTGGTAAAGGTGTGAAATCATATCATTACCACGGTCAACTGCCAGGGTGTACTGCGTTAAATCATTGGTGCCGATACTAAAGAAATCAACTTCTTTGGCTAAATGACGCGCAATTGTCGCCGCAGCCGGTGTTTCCACCATCACGCCAATCTCAATGCTTTCGTCAAATGCTTTACCTTCGTCACGCAGTTCCTGTTTGTAGATTTCAATCTCTTTGCGCAGCGCGCGAACTTCTTCAACAGAGATGATCATCGGGAACATAATGCGCAATTTACCGAAAGCGGAGGCACGCAGAATCGCGCGAACCTGGTCACGCAGGATCTCTTTGCGATCCATGGCGATACGCACGGCGCGCCAGCCCAGGAACGGGTTCTCTTCTTTCGGGAAGTTCATGTACGGCAGCTCTTTGTCGCCGCCAATGTCCATGGTACGGACGATAACCGCCTGCGAGCCGCACGCTTCAGCGACCGCTTTATAGGCGGTAAACTGCTCTTCTTCCGTCGGCAGCGCGTCGCGATCCATGAACAGGAATTCAGTACGATACAGACCAACGCCTTCCGCGCCGTTACGCTCAGCGCCTTCAACGTCGCGAACGGTACCGATGTTGGCGCAAACTTCAACCTGATGTCCATCCAGCGTGATTGCCGGCAGATCTTTCAGTTTTGCGAGTTCCGCTTTCTCGGTCGCAACCTGCTCCTGGACGGCGCGCAGTTGCTCAATAACATCGTTGGTCGGGTTGACGTAAACCTGGTTGTTTACGGCATCCAGAATCAGATAGTCGCCGTTTTTCACCTGAGAGGTGACGCTACCGGTACCTACGATCGCTGGCAGTTCCAGAGAACGCGCCATGATGGAGGTATGAGACGTGCGTCCGCCCGCGTCGGTGATGAAGCCCAGCACTTTCTGCAGGTTCAGCTGTGCAGTTTCTGACGGCGTCAGGTCAGCGGCAACCAGGATAACTTCTTCCTGAATCGCGCTCAGATCGATAATGGCCAGACCCAGGATGTTGCGCAGCAGGCGCTTACCAATATCACGTACGTCAGCCGCACGCTCTTTCAGGTATTCGTCATCCAGTTCTTCCAGGGCAGTGGCCTGACCTTCGATAACTTCATGTGCGGCTGCGTCAGCCGTCATGTGCTTATCTTTAATCAGGGCTATGATTTCCTGCTCCAGCTCCTCATCTTCGAGCAGCATAATATGCCCTTCAAAGATGGCTTCTTTTTCTTCACCGAACGTTTCACCAGCTTTTGTCTTGATCGCTTCCAGTTGCGCAGATGCCTTGGCACGACCGCTCAGAAAACGTTCAACTTCCTGATCAACCTTGTCGGCAGAAATTTTTTTCCGGTCAATGACGATTTCGTCTTCTTTCAGCAGCAGTGCTTTGCCGAAAGCGATACCCGGGGATGCTAAAATGCCTGAAATCATAACCCTACCTTACTTGTGACTGATTTTTAAAAGAACCCGGAAAAAAACTTACTCGAGTTCCGCCATCAGTTTGACCAGATGTTCAACCGCTTTCTGCTCATCTTCACCTTCTGCGGAGATGGTGACGACGGTGCCTTGAGTCAGGCCCAGAGTCTGCAGTTTAAACAGGCTTTTCGCGCTGGCGCTTTTGCCGTTGGAAGTCACAGTAATCTCAGAAGTGAAGCCTTTTGCTTCTTTAACAAACTGAGCAGCAGGGCGGGTGTGCAGACCGTTCGGAGCGGTAATGGTAACTTCTTGCTGGAACATTGTATTTCCCCAACTTATAGGTTTAGTGTTGTGGAACTAAAGTCTAGCCTGGCGGCTCAACTTTAGCCTGTATTGTTAGCGCCGGCGTAAACGGGACGCGACACAAAAGGTGTTCTACGCAATCCGTTGCTGGCAACTTATGGCCGCTGACGTTTCGCTCGTCATTAAACATTATGCCGCGAAAGGAAGATTTGAACCAAATCATAAAATCGATTCAGCTAACGCTTTTCCTGTAACGATTAATTTCGCGCATCAAAATAATTAGTCTGGTTAAATACCAGTTCCGGCAGGGTGAATCAATGCCAGGTGAGGTGAAAGTTTGAAGCAGGCCACAAAAAAGCACCCAAAAAGGTGCTTTTTTACGCGTTTTTAACATGCTGGCATCACTGTTGCAGTTCTTTCTCAGTAAAGAGATCGGCGAACAACGCGGTGCTCAGATAACGCTCACCTGATGAGGGTAGGATAACCACAATATTCTTATTGGTAAAGCTTTCATCTTCCTGCAGCTTAAGCGCTGCAGCAACTGCGGCGCCGGAAGAAATTCCCGCCAGAATACCTTCCTCTTCCATCAGACGGCGCGCGGTAGAAATGGCTTCTTCATTGGTGATGCCAACCACTTTATCAATCAGTTTCAGATCCAGGTTGCCTGGGATGAAGCCTGCGCCGATGCCCTGAATTTTATGCGGGCCCGGTTTGATCTCTTCACCAGCCAGCGCCTGGGCGATAACCGGGGAGTCAGTGGGTTCTACCGCAACGGTGATAAGATCGGTTTTACCCTTCGTCCCTTTGATATAACGCGTGACGCCGGTTAACGTACCACCAGTGCCGACGCCGGAGATAAACACATCCACCTGACCATCGGTGTCTTCCCAGATTTCCGGGCCGGTGGTTTTTTCATGGATTTCCGGGTTGGCAGGGTTGCTGAACTGCTGGAGCAGGAGATATTTTTGCGGATCGCTGGCGACAATTTCTTCGGCTTTCTGAATCGCGCCTTTCATCCCTTTCGCCCCTTCGGTCAGCACCAGATTCGCGCCTAATGCTTTGAGTAGCTTGCGGCGTTCAATGCTCATGGTCTCCGGCATGGTCAGGGTGAGTTTGTAACCGCGCGCGGCGGCGACATACGCCAGCGCAATACCGGTATTGCCGCTGGTCGGCTCGACCAGTTCCACGCCAGGTTTCAGTACGCCACGCTTTTCGGCATCCCAAATCATATTGGCGCCGATACGGCACTTGACGCTGAAGCTCGGGTTGCGCGACTCCACCTTCGCCAGAATGCGTCCATTACCGATACGGTTCAGTCGAACCAGCGGCGTATGACCGATAGTCAGCGAGTTATCTTCATAAATCTTACTCATGGCCTGTCCTTAACTGTATGAAATTGGGATACCTTCCCAGCATACCTTCCAGCCAGATATGGGGAAGTAAGGATTTCGCATATCTATATGCTGATGGGGAATAATGGTTATCAGTATGGAATAAGAGACAGCATAAGCCATCTCTTATTTATACATTTTTACGTTATTTCCATAACGCGTGCTTAGCACGCCAGCAATCAACCCACATTGCCGTCGCGCCACAGACGGCGACAGGCATAATGAACAGGTTAAGCACCGGAATCATCGTAAAGAGGCTGGTGAGCGCGCCAAATTGCATATTCGCCACCTTCTGCGTGCGCAACGCGGCGCGCATCGTTTTAAACGGCACTTTGTGGTTATCAAACGGGTAGTCGCAATACTGGATCGCCAGCATCCAGGCGCTGAACAAAAACCACAGCACCGGCGCGATGGTTTGGCCAATGCCAGGAATAAAATAGAGAACCAGCAGCACGATAGCGCGCGGCAGATACCACGCCAGCTTTTGCCATTCACGTTTCATAATGCGCGGTACATCTTTCATGATGCCGAGTATGCCGGTATCTGGCGGCGTTGCGCCGGTTAACCGCGCCTCAAGCTGTTCGGCTAAAAGGCCGTTAAACGGTGCGGCGATCCAGTTGGCGAGGGTAGAGAAAAAATAGCCAAAGACCAGCAGAACAGAAATAACCGCAATCGGCCACAGCAGATAGCTCAGCCATTGCAGCCAGTCCGGCACATGACTCATCAACGAAGGTATCCAGGCGTCAAGTTGGGTAAACAGCCACCAAAATGCGCCGCCCATCAGCACAATGTTGACCAGCAAAGGTAAAATAACAACGCGGCGGATTCCCGGTAGGGTGACTAACTTCCATCCTTGCGAGAAATAATAGACGCCGCTACGTGGTACGGTTGTGGATGATGAAACCATATTCAGGACATACTCCTTTTTCTTAAAGCCCTGGGTAAACGTGGGATATCTTACCCGGTTATCAGACGGTGGATAGTTCGGAAATGTTCGAAAAAACAGCAAAAAGCACATTTTCCTTCATCTTTATGCTGCGAAAGCCAACAGTACACTTGCACTTGACGTAATCGGCAAATACTCTTAGTGAGTAAATGTTTGCCGTGGTGGCAAGGTGTTAGAACAACAGAGAATATAATGATGCAGGATTTGCGTCTGATATTAATCATTGTTGGCGCGATCGCCATAATCGCTTTACTGGTACATGGTTTCTGGACCAGCCGTAAAGAACGATCTTCTATGTTCCGCGATCGTCCACTAAAACGCATGAAATCGAAACGCGACGACGACTCGTATGACGACGATGTCGAAGAAGACGAAGGCGTGGGTGAAGTTCGTGTTCACCGCGTAAATCATGCCCCCGGCCAGTCGCAGGAGCATGATGCCCCTCGTCAGTCGCCGCAACACCAGTACCAGCCGCCTTATGCGTCTGCGCAACCGCGTCCAGCGGCGCCGCCGCAGCCGCAAGCGCCGATGCAACAGCCGGTTCAGCAACCGGTCCAACCTGCGCCGCAGCCTCAGCAGGTTCAGCCATCTGCGCCGCCGGTACAGCCGCCGCAACAGCAGCCTGCACCGCCGTCGCAAGCGCCGCAGCCTGTTGCGCAGCCCGCGCCGCCGCCATCAGCGCAAACCTTCCAGCCTGCGGAACCTGTGGTTGAGGCGGAACCGGTAGTGGAAGAAGCGCCGGTTGTGGAAAAACCGCAGCGTAAAGAGGCGGTCATCATTATGAACGTCGCGGCCCATCATGGCAGCGAGCTTAATGGTGAAGTGTTACTGAACAGTATTCAGCAGTCAGGCTTTAAATTTGGCGATATGAATATTTTCCATCGTCATTTGAGCCCGGACGGCAGCGGCCCGGCCTTGTTCAGTCTCGCGAATATGGTCAATCCGGGAACGTTCGATCCTGAAATGACGGACTTCACTACGCCTGGCGTCACTATCTTTATGCAGGTACCGTCTTACGGCGATGCGCTGCAGAACTTCAAGCTGATGCTGCAATCCGCGCAGCATATCGCTGATGAGGTCGGTGGCGTCGTGCTGGATGACCAGCGTCGGATGATGACGCCGCAGAAACTGCGCGAATATCAGGACCGCATCCGCGAGGTGATGGACGCTAACGCCTGAGGTTAACGCAGGTGTGACATTTTTAACGTAACCCCCGCCTGTCGGGGGTTTTTTATCATTGATGGTGTGATATGGAACCAATCGAACAACAACTGACAGAACTGCGAACCACGCTTCGCCATCATGAATATCTGTATCATGTGATGGATGCGCCAGAGATTCCCGACGCCGAATATGACCGCCTGATGCGGGAACTGCGAGAGCTGGAGGCGCAACGTCCGGACCTTATCACGCCGGATTCGCCCACGCAGCGCGTTGGCGCGGCGCCGCTGACGGCATTCAACCAGATTCGCCATGAAGTACCGATGCTGTCGCTCGATAACGTATTTGATGAAGAAAGCTTCCTGGCGTTTAACAAGCGAGTGCAGGATCGTCTAAAAAGCACGGAAAATGTCATCTGGTGCTGCGAGCTAAAACTGGATGGCCTGGCGGTCAGCATTCTGTATGAAAACGGCGTGCTGGTGAGCGCTGCGACGCGTGGCGACGGCACCACCGGTGAAGATATCACTTCAAACGTGCGCACGATTCGCGCCATTCCGTTAAAGCTGCACGGCGATAATATTCCGGCGCGTCTTGAAGTTCGCGGAGAGGTATTTTTACCGCAGGCCGGGTTCGAAAAGATCAATGAAGACGCGCGCCGTACTGGCGGCAAAGTGTTTGCTAATCCGCGTAACGCGGCGGCGGGCTCGTTGCGTCAGCTCGATCCGCGTATTACGGCGAAGCGACCGCTAACATTTTTCTGCTACGGCGTCGGTATTCTGGAAGGCGGCGAGTTGCCGGATACGCATCTGGGACGTTTGCTGCAATTTAAAGCGTGGGGGTTACCGGTCAGCGATCGCGTGACGCTGTGCGATTCTCCCCAGGCGGTACTGGATTTTTATCACAACGTCGAAAAAGATCGCCCCACGCTCGGTTTTGATATCGACGGCGTGGTGATTAAGGTCAACTCGCTGGCTTTGCAGGAACAGCTGGGCTTTGTGGCCCGCGCGCCGCGCTGGGCGGTGGCGTTTAAATTTCCTGCTCAGGAGCAGATGACTTTTGTGCGCGACGTTGAGTTTCAGGTAGGGCGTACCGGGGCGATTACGCCGGTGGCGCGTCTGGAACCGGTTCAGGTGGCTGGTGTGCTGGTCAGCAATGCCACGTTGCATAATGCCGATGAAATTGAACGGCTTGGCTTGCGCATTGGCGATAAGGTGGTTATCCGTCGGGCAGGAGATGTGATCCCTCAGGTGGTCAACGTGGTTCTGTCCGAACGCCCTGAAGAGACGCGTCCAATTGTGTTTCCAACGCACTGTCCGGTGTGCGGATCGGACGTAGAGCGCGTCGAAGGCGAAGCCGTTACCCGTTGTACCGGCGGGCTGATTTGCGGCGCGCAGCGTAAAGAGTCGCTAAAACATTTTGTGTCGCGCCGGGCAATGGATGTAGACGGGATGGGCGATAAGATCATCGACCAACTGGTGGAAAGGGAGTATGTCCATACGCCAGCGGATCTGTTCCGTCTGACGGCGGGTAAACTGACCGGCCTGGACCGAATGGGGCCAAAGTCCGCGCAAAATGTTGTTAACGCGCTGGAAAAAGCCAAAGCGACGACCTTTGCGCGTTTTCTCTATGCGCTGGGCATCCGTGAAGTGGGTGAAGCGACGGCGGCGGGGCTGGCGGCTTATTTCGGCACGCTGGAGGCGCTGCAGGCCGCCACCATTGACGAGTTGCAGAAAGTACCTGACGTGGGGATTGTGGTCGCTACGCACGTCTTTAACTTTTTTGCCGAAGAGAGTAATCGTGATGTGATTGGGCAGCTACTGGCGGAAGGGGTTCACTGGCCCGCGCCGGTAGTCATTAATGTGCAAGAGATCGATAGCCCATTTGCCGGTAAAACCGTGGTACTAACCGGTAGCCTGAGCCAGATGTCCCGCGATGACGCTAAAGCGCGTTTAGTGGCGCTGGGCGCGAAAGTGGCAGGCAGCGTATCGAAGAAAACCGATCTGGTGATTGCCGGTGAAGCGGCGGGTTCCAAACTGGCAAAAGCGCAGGAACTGGGTATTACCGTGATTGATGAAGCGGAAATGATCCGCTTACTGGATGCCTGAGATGGAGAAAGAGCAGCTGGTTGAAATCGCCAACACCGTGATGCCGTTCGGCAAATATCAGGGACGTCGATTGATCGACCTTCCGGAAGAGTATTTGCTGTGGTTTGCCCGTAAAGATCAATTTCCGGCGGGTAAACTGGGGGAATTGATGCAAATCACGCTGCTGATTAAAACCGAGGGGCTGACGCAACTGGTGCAGCCCCTGAAACGCCCGCTTTAAGCTTTCGCGGCGCGGCTTTCCTGCTGCGCCTGTAACTTCTCGGTCTGGCGTTTGTAGCGCCGCGCCAGCCCTGCGCAGACCATCAGTTGGATCTGGTGGAAGATCATCAGCGGTAATACCATCATACCCAGCACTGACGTCGGAAACAGAATATTGGCCATCGGGATCCCGTTGGCCAGGCTTTTTTTCGAACCGCAGAAAACAATAGTGATTTCGTCGGCTTTATTGAAGCCGCATTTACGGGCGACAAAGACGTTAATAGCGATGACGATCGCCAATAGTATGAGGCTGACCACGACGATAAACAGCAGCGATCCCCAGCCGACTTTGTGCCAGATGCCGTTGACCACCGCTTCGCTGAACGCCGAGTAGACCACCAGCAGAATAGAGGTCTGATCCGTTTTCGCGATCCACTTTTTGTTGCGCGCGACCCAGTTGCCGATCCACGGGCGAGACAGGTGTCCCAGCACAAAAGGCAGCAGCAGTTGCAGCATAATTTTGCCCACCTCTTCCAGACTGCCCTGCGCGCCATGAATATTCATTACCAGACCGACCAGCAGCGGCGACAGGAAAATGCCCAGCAGACTGGACGCAGACGCTGAGCACACCGCGGCCGCGACGTTACCGCCCGCGAGTGAAGTAAATGCAATCGCCGACTGCACGGTGGCGGGCAAAATGCACAGATACAGAAAGCCACTGTAGAGCATAGGGTCGACATTGACAGGCGCCCACCAGGCAAACAGTACGCCGAGGACAGGAAAGAGCACAAAAGTGCTGCACATGACCCACAGATGCAACCGCCAGTGGCTGCCGCCAGCGATGATCGCTTCACGCGAAAGCTTCGCGCCATGCATAAAAAACAGCAGAGCGATAGCCGCTGTCGTAATGCCTTCAACGACAGGCACAAAGCTGCCTTCCGCCGGGAAAAAAGAGGCCAGTAGTACCACGGTGATAAGTGTCAGCGTGAAAGGGTCAAGGATTCGAAAAAGTTTCATAAAAACTCCTGAAAGTCGGTGCAGCTATTTTGCGTTTTTCGCTTTGAGAAATAAAATTGATTTATTGCATCTATATATGAATCTAGTCGATGAACTATTCACTGCGTCAACTGCGTATTTTTATTACCGTCGCCCAGGCCAAAAGTTTCAGTCGGGCAGGGGTCAGGATTGGACTGAGCCAGTCTGCGGTCAGTCATAGCGTAAAAGAGCTGGAGCGGCAAACCGGCGTCAGACTGTTGGATCGCACTACGCGTGAGGTGGTGCTGACCGAGGCGGGGCAACAACTGGCGACGCGTCTGGAGCGGGTGCTTGATGAACTGAACAGCATACTGCGCGATGCAGGTAGAGTAGGGACACAATTAACCGGCACCGTGCGCGTTGCCGCGAGCCAAACCATTTCTGCGCATCTTATTCCGCAATGCATTGCCCAAAGTAATTCACTTTATCCCGCTATTGATTTTGTATTGCACGATCGTCCGCAGCAGTGGGTGCTGGAGAGCATCCGCCAGGGTGAAGTGGATTTTGGCATCGTTATCGATCCCGGCGCAGCGGTGGATTTACAGTGTGAAGCCATCTTATCAGAGCCTTTTTTACTGTTGTGTCGCCAGGATCATCCGCTGGCGCATCAGGAATGGGTGAGCTGGCAGGATCTTAAACAGGCCTCGCTGGTTTTACAGGATTATGCTTCCGGCAGTCGACCGCTGATTGATGCGGCGCTGGCCCATTTTGCTATTGAGGCGGATATCGTGCAGGAGATTGGTCACCCGGCCACGCTGTTTCCAATGGTGGAAGCGGGAATCGGCATCAGCGTGCTGCCCGCGCTGGCGTTACCGCTCCCGCAGGGCAGCCACTTACAGGTTAAACGGCTGACGCCCGTAGTTGAAAGGCAGCTCATGCTGGCGCGGCGAAAAAACCGATCGCTCTCCACGGCGGCGCAGGCGTTGTGGGACGTGGTGCGTACTCAGGCCAGCGAATTAACCGCCGCGAGGGCGAAAGATCCGCTGTATCAGCTATAAATATCTATCTGTCCGTGCGTGAGGTGCGGTCTTGCCCTGCCATTTTTGACAGGGCAGTGTGTTAAAACAGGTATTTGATGGAATAAATAATGCCATCCTGCAGGAAGGATTCTCCTAACTTATTATCAGCGTAACGATATTGTACTCCTGCGGTCAGGTGAGGAGTCGCATTCCACCACAGCGCTACTGCGCCATTAATGCCATCTTTCCCGCCATTGCCCGCAGCGTAGGACGCATCGCGGTCAAACTCATACTCATTCCAGTTCGTTACGCTGAATTTCTCACTACCCAACGAGAAGCTATAGCCGGCCACCCAACCTAATACATAACCATTATCGCCTGTGTAGTAGGTTTGATCGGTATAACGTTTGGCAAAGAAGGGTTTAAACCAGTAACCGTTACCTGTGAAGTTATAGCCTAAACCATAGAGAAACATGTCATCATGGAAATTAGCGCGATGAGGTGAACCGTACGTCCCGTAGGCATGGAGATAGAGGTTTAATCCTGTATCGCCCAGATAAATACGGTTAGTATTTTTAAAGGTGTAACGCTGTTCGCTGCCGGGTTTAGCGTGGCGGCCATTGTAAAAATTTTCCCAGTCGAAAAACCCGTACATTTCTCCCCAGCTAAAATTCGCTCCGCCTTCCAGTTCCAGGTACCCAAAATCATCTTTATGAGATTTTTTACTGGTTTTTTCCGTGGTGTCTGATGTCCAGTCGAGGTAATGGAGGCCGATATCGGCGAACCCGCCTTTAAATTCCGCATGGGTGAGTGTGGGAATAATGAGTAAAGAAGAAAGCGTCAGAGTAAGAATTTTTTTCATAGCATATTTCCCTATGCCGATAATTATTAATGGGTTAATTAAAAAGAGGCAATTTATAAATATGAAAGCGGCATATTGTTAATATGAAGTGCAAGCAAAAACCAATACTGTTTTCCCTCTGTATTAATACAGAAGCGATCTAAATCTATCGATATTAAATGGCTATTGATGACACGTGAAAAGTGTATTGGTCAGCAAGGGGCGATGGTCGTTATAAAAAGGAGCCAAATTAAATCCGATAGAACAAGGAAACTTATGCCTCACGCTCTTTTTTCTCATAATCCTGAGTATTGTGTTGATATTATTCATGCACATAAACCGGCATTTACCCCGCGAGTCGCGTTTATTTTAGGCTCCGGGTTGGGTGCTCTGGCGGACCAAATCGAAGATGCGGTAGCCATTTCTTACGAGAAATTGCCGGGATTTCCCGTCAGCACCGTACACGGCCATGCTGGTGAACTGGTGCTCGGCCATCTGGCGGGTGTTCCGGTGGCCTGTATGAAAGGCCGCGGGCATTTTTATGAAGGGCGTGGAATGGCGGTGATGACCGATGCCATTCGCACGTTGAAATTACTGGGCTGTGAAGTGTTGTTCTGCACCAATGCGGCAGGATCTCTGCGTCCGGAAGTGGGGCCGGGTAGCCTGGTTGCGCTTAGCGATCACATTAATACGATGCCCGGTACGCCGATGGTGGGGCCAAACGATGATCGTTATGGCGATCGCTTCTTCTCGCTGGCTAATGCTTATGACGCGGATTATCGCGCCATGCTTCAGTCCGTTGCGGCAGAGGAGGGATTCCCCCTCACTGAAGGCGTATTTGTTTCTTATCCGGGTCCGAACTTCGAAACGGCGGCAGAAATCCGCATGATGCAGATTATTGGCGGCGATGTGGTCGGAATGTCCGTTGTCCCTGAGGTGATTAGCGCACGTCATTGTGGCCTCAAAGTTGTTGCCGTCTCAGCGATCACCAATCTGGCGGAAGGGCTGGGCGATGTAAAACTCTCCCATGCGCAAACGCTGGCGGCGGCTGAACTTTCCCGGCAGAACTTTATCAATCTGATTTGCGGCTTTTTACGTAAGCTGGCCTAAACACAATGACTACGGCCCCGTATTGGGGCTTTATCTCACGGCAAGGAATAAAAAATGGGTATTACGTCCCGCTTAAAAGTCATGTCGTTCTTGCAATATTTTATCTGGGGGAGCTGGCTGGTTACCCTGGGCTCTTACATGATCAACACTCTGGATTTTACCGGCGCGAATGTCGGTATGGTCTACAGCTCAAAAGGACTGGCAGCGATTATCATGCCGGGCATTATGGGGATCATTGCTGATAAATGGCTGCGCGCTGAGCGAGCCTATATGCTTTGCCATCTGGTTTGCGCGGGGGCGTTATTATACGCCACCACCGTTACCGATCCCCAGACGATGTTTTGGGTGATGTTGGTTAATGCGATGGCGTATATGCCAACGATTGCATTATCCAATAGCGTTTCGTACTCCTGTCTGGCGAAAGCAGGTCAGGATCCGGTAACGTCATTTCCGCCTGTGCGCGTTTTCGGCACAATAGGCTTTATTGTTGCGATGTGGACGGTGAGCCTGATGGGGCTGGAACTGAGCAGTGCGCAATTATACATCGCTTCTGGCGCATCGTTATTGCTGGCCCTGTATGCGCTGACGTTACCGAAAATTCCGGTAGCCGAGAAGAAGGCGAACACCACGCTTGTCAGTAAGCTCGGACTGGATGCTTTTGTTCTGTTTAAAAATCCACGCATGGCAATCTTCTTTTTGTTTGCGATGATGTTGGGGGCGGTGCTGCAAATTACCAATGTCTTCGGTAATCCATTCCTGCATGATTTTGCCCGTAATCCTGAGTTTGCCGACAGCTTTGTGGTGAAGTATCCCTCTATCTTGCTTTCAGTTTCGCAGATGGCGGAAGTGGGCTTTATCCTCACCATTCCGTTTTTCCTTAAACGCTTTGGTATTAAAACAGTAATGCTGATGAGCATGCTGGCGTGGACGCTGCGTTTCGGCTTCTTTGCCTTTGGCGATCCATCCCCGTTTGGCTTTGTGCTACTGCTGCTGTCGATGATTGTTTATGGCTGCGCATTTGATTTCTTCAACATCTCAGGGTCAGTATTTGTAGAGCAGGAGGTGGACTCAAGTATTCGCGCCAGCGCGCAGGGGCTATTTATGACCATGGTTAACGGCGTGGGGGCGTGGATTGGGTCTCTTTTAAGCGGTATGGCCGTGGATTATTTTTCTATTGATGGTGTAAAAGATTGGCAAACCATTTGGCTGGTTTTTGCCGCCTACGCTCTGGCATTGGCCGTTATTTTTGCATTGTTCTTTAAATATCAGCACCATCCAGAAAAACTGTCGACCAAATCATTAGCACATTAATTTTATTTGACTGGCGAGAGGATGTTCGCCAGTCCATTTTTATGAACAAGGACACAGCATGAAAGAAATTATTCTCTCCTCCGGTATTGGATTTGGTATTGGCGCATTTTTTACTTTATGCCGAATACCTATTCCTGCACCAAATGTTTTACCCGGGGTTTTATCTATTGTATTTATGTATATTGGGTATCTTGTCGTTAAATCTATTTTTTACTAAGTAATATGGTAAATTCCAGACGTTATCCTTTATTGCTGGAGTGCGATAGTGATGGAACGAGCCCATCGTATTGATCTAAAGCTATTACGTTATTTCCTCGCTGTTGCAGAAGAATTGCATTTTGGCCGGGCTGCTGCCCGGTTAAATATGTCACAACCTCCCTTGAGTATCCATATCAAAGAACTTGAACAGCAACTGGGTACATTGCTGTTTATTCGTCATTCCCGCAGCGTTGCATTAACCCATGCCGGGAAAGTTTTAATGGAGGAGTCACGTCGCTTGTTAGCCAATGCAAATCAGGCGCTGGCGCGAGTGGAGCAGATTGGTCGCGGTGAAGCGGGGCGCATTGAACTGGGTGTGGTTGGTACGGCGCTGTGGGGAAGAATGCGTCCTGCGATGCGTCACTTTTTGAAAGTAAATCCCAATGTTGAAGTACTTTTTCGCGAAAAGTCTCCAGGTATGCAAATGGCGTTGTTAGAGCGTCGGGAACTTGATGCAGGGATCTGGCGTATGGCTATCGAACCGGCAGTCGGTTTTACCAGCATACGTTTGCATGAATCTGCATTCATGGTTGCAGTTCCGGAAGATCACGATCTGGCATCCAGAGATTCTGTGCCGCTGGCGGCGTTGCGCAATGAATATTTTGTTACGTTGCCTTCCGTACATTCTGATTGGGGATTTTTACAACGTGTATGCCAACAGGCGGGTTTCTCGCCAATGATTATTCGGGAAGTGGTTGAGCCGCAAACGGTGTTGGCGATGATCAGTATGGGGATCGGGATTACGTTGATGGCTGATGGCTATGCGCAAATGAGCTGGCCGGGTGTGGTGTTCCGTCCGTTAGAGGAACGTATTCCGGCGGATTTGTATATTGTGTATGACCAGCAGCAGGCAACGCCAGCACTGGAGAAACTGGTGGCGGCGTTGACGGTATGATGTCTGTGCCGGATGGCGACTAACGTCTTATCCGGCCTACGCGTGCGGTGTCGTCTGTGCCGGATGGCGATTAACGTCTTATCCGGCCTACGCGTGCGGTGTCGTCTGTGCCGGATGGCGACTAACGTCTTATCCGGTCTACGCGTGTGGTGTCGTCTGTAGGCCTGATAAGCGCAGCGCATCAGGCAAGACCCGAACCTGCTGCAGGTTCGAATCTTCCATATCGCAGATAGCAAAAAAGCGCCTTTAGGGCGCTTTTTTACATTGGTGGGTCGTGCAGGATTCGAACCTGCGACCAATTGATTAAAAGTCAACTGCTCTACCAACTGAGCTAACGACCCGAAGTGGTGGGTGATGACGGGATCGAACCGCCGACCCCCTCCTTGTAAGGGAGGTGCTCTCCCAGCTGAGCTAATCACCCACTTCGGTACTTCACAATAAGAAATTTAGCTGGCGAGAAAGTGGTGGGTGATGACGGGATCGAACCGCCGACCCCCTCCTTGTAAGGGAGGTGCTCTCCCAGCTGAGCTAATCACCCACTTCTCAATTTCTTATCTACACGGCGGAGACTACATAAAGTAGTTGGTGGGTGATGACGGGATCGAACCGCCGACCCCCTCCTTGTAAGGGAGGTGCTCTCCCAGCTGAGCTAATCACCCCCGCTGTGTGGAGTCGCATTATAGGGAGAGTTGAAAATGAGTCAACGCATTTTCTAAAGTTTTTGTTTGTTCGTCGTAAAATTAAACAAAACGATCGTGAATTACCCCGCGCTGCATGATTTCTATACGGAAATAGCAAAGCGCAGCGTTCTGACCGGATCAACATTGAGGAATCAAGCCACAGTGATAGAATACAAGGCTATTCATCTTTCCAGGATTTGCCGGTTGTCGGCATCTTTATAAACGTAAGGCCATTTCATGAAAATCAAAACTCGCTTCGCGCCTAGCCCGACAGGTTATCTGCACGTCGGCGGCGCGCGTACTGCTCTTTATTCCTGGCTTTTCGCACGTCACCACGGCGGTGAATTCGTGCTGCGTATTGAAGACACCGATCTTGAGCGTTCCACGCCGGAAGCCATTGAAGCCATCATGGATGGTATGAACTGGCTGAACCTGGAATGGGACGAAGGCCCATATTTCCAGACCAAACGTTTTGATCGCTATAACGCGGTGATTGACGAGATGCTGGAGGCGGGAACGGCCTATAAATGCTACTGCTCTAAAGAGCGTCTGGAGCAACTGCGTGAAGATCAGATGGCGAAAGGCGAGAAGCCGCGTTATGACGGGCGCTGCCGTCACAGTCACGAACATCATGCCGACGATGAGCCATGCGTGGTGCGCTTTGCTAACCCGCAGGACGGTTCCGTTATTTTTGATGATCAGATCCGTGGCCCGATCGAATTCAGCAATCAGGAGCTGGACGATCTGATCATTCGTCGTACCGACGGTTCGCCGACCTACAACTTCTGTGTGGTGGTGGACGACTGGGATATGGAAATTACCCATGTGATTCGTGGCGAAGACCATATCAACAATACTCCGCGCCAGATTAACATTCTGAAAGCGTTAAACGCGCCGGTGCCGATGTACGCGCATGTGTCGATGATTAACGGCGACGACGGTAAAAAGCTGTCTAAACGTCACGGTGCGGTGAGCGTGATGCAGTATCGCGATGACGGTTATCTGCCGGAAGCGTTGCTGAACTATCTGGTGCGTCTGGGCTGGTCCAGCGGCGATCAGGAAATCTTCACCCGCGAAGAGATGATCAAGCTGTTCTCCCTCGGTGCGGTGAGCAAGTCTGCGAGCGCGTTCAACACCGATAAACTGCTGTGGCTGAACCACCACTATATCAATACGCTGGCGCCGGAATATGTGGCGACGCATTTGCAGTGGCATATCGAGCAGGAAAATATCGACACCCGTAACGGCCCGCAGCTTGCTGAACTGGTGAAGTTGCTGGGCGAACGCTGCAAAACTCTGAAAGAGATGGCGCAGAGCTGCCGCTACTTCTATGAAGACTTCAGCGAGTTTGACGCCGATGCGGCGAAAAAACACCTCCGCCCGGTGGCGCGTCAGCCGCTGGAAGTGGTGCGCGACAAGCTGTCGGCGATTACGGACTGGTCAGCAGAAAACGTCCACCACGCGATTCAGGCCACGGCGGATGAGTTGGAAGTGGGGATGGGTAAAGTAGGGATGCCGCTGCGTGTGGCTGTGACCGGTGCCGGGCAGTCGCCTGCGCTGGATGTCACTGTACATGCGATTGGTAAAACCCGCAGCATTGAGCGTATCAACAAAGCGCTGGGCTTTATCGCCGAGCGTGAAAGTCAGCAGTAACGCCAGCTAAAACAGAATAAACGGCAGGGCAGACGCCTGCCGTTTATTCTTTGTTAGTCCGCCTCATTGATACCTAAACGCGTCAGAAATCCGCGAATACCTTCCCGCGATAAAAACAGCGCCAGTTTTTCCTGTTCCTGAGCAGACATATTTTCAACGGCATCAATAATTTGTCGATAAGCGTGACTGTGCGTCGCGTTCGCATATTCTGCGAAAGCCTCTTCCGCCTGATAAAACGCAGGCAGTTTGCGAAAAGCCGGAATATTGAGAATAAACTCCCGCACGCTGGCATCAATATGGATGAGTCTTGCGCGTCCGCCTTTGACGCCGGGAAATTTTTCGGTTTTCCAGTGTTGTTCTCTGATCCAGCGATTGACGGTTTGTCTGGCCACGCCGAGGCATTCAGCCAGCTCTTCAGTGGTCATTTTACTGCGTAATCTTTTCATATTATTTGCTATCGCGTATCCCTAAGCGTTGTAACAAACCGGTAATCCCTTCACGCACGAGGAGAGAGGTAAACTGTTTCTGCTCGGATGAGGTCATCTCTTTGGCAAGCGTCATGAGCAGCGCTTCAAGCGATGCGTTGCTGGCAGGCGTAAATGTGTCTGCGTGATGGTCAACTGAACGTTCAGCGCTGCGGATATATTCACGAACCTGTTCGTTTACATGAACCAGACGGGCTTTACCGCCCTGGACGCCAGGTTTGGGCGATGTTGCCCAGCCTTCTTTCCGTACCCATTTATTGATGGTTTGTCGGCTGTAACCGGTGAGATTAGCGAGTTCTTCTGGCGTCATCCGTTCCTTGAACATAACGATTCCCTGAATAGTCGTGGGGTTAATTAGTGGTTCATTTTATAGCACCATTTTAGTCGAAACCGTGACGTGTTTAACTACTGAATGCGAGTTGTGCCGCAATGTCCTTTATTTGAATGCTTTTTCAGCGATTGAATTCGGCAAGTTCATTTTGCCGTTGACACATGCCGAGGGAATTCATATGATGCCGCCCGTCAACTCGACAAGCTTTACGTAGTGGGGCTATAGCTCAGCTGGGAGAGCGCTTGCATGGCATGCAAGAGGTCAGCGGTTCGATCCCGCTTAGCTCCACCAAATTTACTCCCGATAAATTTGGCGTATACGTAAAAGCACTATGGGGCTATAGCTCAGCTGGGAGAGCGCTTGCATGGCATGCAAGAGGTCAGCGGTTCGATCCCGCTTAGCTCCACCAACATTCAAACCCTCGCTGAAAAGCGGGGGTTTTTGCTTTTTGTCACAAAATTCATGGTGTCTGATCTGCTCTTCAGGTGCGTTTGTTTGCCGCTGCTTTTGCGGTCAATATGAGCTTTTGTTAGATTGCTTCATAATGCGAATATACTTATTATTCATGCGCCTTATATAATGATGTGAGCATTAAAGCAATGCCGGATAAGTGTAACGTATTAAAAAATATAAAAATATTCTTACTGGCCTTCTGCCTGACCGTTCCGGCTATTCTGCTATCTCGTCTCATTTCTCCCCGCGCCACAATTGATTCCAGCTATATCTTTCTGGCCTGGCTACCGCTCTGCGTCATGTTTTCCGTGCTGTTTTTATTTGGCCGCCGTGGCGTCGCGCCGATGGTAGGCGGAATGATGTTGACTAATGAATGGAATTTTCATTTACCTCTGCCACAGGCGATGGTGCTGCTATTTTGCCAAACGTTTCCCGTGTTGCTGGTTTGCGCTATCGTACGCTGGCAGCTGGGCGCGCGCTGGCGCTACGGAATACCCAACCAAGGCATCTGGCTACGCGTTTTCTGGTTAGGGTTAATGACGCCGTTTGGCATAAAAATCAGTATGCATCTGGCGGGGCACTACCTGGCTTTCCCGGTGACCATCTCTACCTTCTTTGGCACCGGCACCGCTATTTTCTCGATTGTCGATTTATTGAGTCTGATTTCTGCCGCGCTTATTTTTACCCTCTTTTTCTATTATCCGCTGCGGATGATAGTCAGCCCGCACTATATTCGTATTTTCTGGCGGAGGGATGTCGCTCCTTATCTCGCCAAAGAAAAACGCCTGTTTACGCTTCTCTGGTTTGCCACTCTGGCGACGCTATTAGCGGTGCTGTGTACGCCTTTCGAGACAAAGTATATTGCTGGCTATCTGGTGCCAGTCCTGTTCATTGGATTTACCATCGGCGTGGGGAAAATCAGCTATCCGCTGTTGAATTTTAGTTGGGCTCTCACTGCGCTATTCCTGCTTAGCTATAACCGCAATTTTCTGCAGGGCGTGGGCTCAGAATATTCGCTGGCATTTATCCTTTCAGTTCTCATTTCTTTTAGTATTTGTTTGTTATACATGGCGCGGATTAATCAGCGCAGCGAATGGTTGAATCGACAGTGGCACTCGCAGGCATTAACCGATCCGTTGACGCAACTGCCTAACCTGCGTGCGCTGGAGCAGTTTCTTTTACAGGATGCCGGGCAAAGCGTGTGTTATTTACGCATGGAAAACCTGGAATTTCTGAGCCGTCATTACGGTATGCAGATGCGCGTGCATTGCGAACGCGAGGTGTTTCGCGTATTGCAGCCGCTGCTGCTGGAAAAGGAGAAAATTTTCCATCTGCCGGGCAGTGAATTATTGCTGGTGCTGACGGGGCCGGAGACGGAAGCCCGCCTGCAATATATGCTCAATGTGCTTAATAACCGCAAAATTTACTGGAACAATACCGGTCTGGACATGGAATACGGCGCATCGTGGGGAACATTCGATGGTCGCCAGGAAACCTTGCAACCGCTGTTGGGGCAATTAAGCTGGCTGGCGGAGCAATCCTGCTCGCATCGTCGGGTGCTTGCACTGACCCAGAGTATTGAAGCCGCTTCCGGGCAGACGACGGAACGGGTGCTGCGGTTGCAGAAAATCCGTCAGGCGCTGGAGCGCGGCGCGCTGGTTTTGTATGCGCAACCCATTCGCGACGCGCAGGGAAAAGGGTATGACGAGATTCTGACGCGGCTTCGGTGCGACGACGGTATCATGATGCCCAATCAGTTCATTCCGCTTATCGCCCAGTTTAACCTGAGCGTACGGTTTGATATGCAGGTGATGGAAGCGCTCCTGCAATGGTTGTCCGCGCATCCTTCGGCGGAGCAGGGGGCGCGTTTCTCGGTTAATTTGATGCCGCTGACGCTGCTGCAAAAAGAGACGGCGTCGCGCATTATGCAGCTTTTTAAACGCTATGGCGTCCCGCCTGCTTCGGTCATCATCGAAATTACTGAAGAACAGGCCTTCTCTCATTCCGAAATCAGTATGCACAATATCAACCAGTTGCGTAAGTTTGGCCTAAAAATCGCCATTGATGATTTCGGCACCGGCTATGCAAACTATGAACGGCTAAAACGCCTCAAGGCGGACATCATTAAAATCGACGGTTGTTTCGTAAAAGATATTCTGACGGACTCCCTGGATGCGATGATCGTGAAATCCATCACTGATTTAGCGAAAGCGAAATCGTTGAGCGTCGTGGCTGAGTTTGTTGAAACGCCTGCGCAGCGCGATCTGCTATTGCAGCTTGGCGTACACAGTTTGCAGGGATATCTGATTGGCCGCCCGCGCCCGTTAGGTAAATAAGCGGCATAAAAAAACCGGGGATAGCTCCCCGGTTTCTACATTAAACCCAGACTTACAGTACCAGCGCCGCGATAGAGGCGGACAGTACGCTCACCAGCGTAGAACCGTAAACCAGTTTCAGACCAAAACGGGAAACCACGTTGCCTTGCTCTTCGTTCAGGCCTTTAATCGCGCCCGCAATAATACCGATGGAAGAGAAGTTCGCGAAGGACACCAGGAAGACGGAGATAATGCCTTCAGCGCGTGGAGAGAGGGTAGAGGCGATTTTCTGCAGATCCATCATCGCCACGAATTCGTTGGAAACCAGTTTGGTCGCCATGATACTTCCTACCTGCAGCGCTTCACTGGACGGTACGCCCATTACCCATGCGACCGGGTAGAAGATGTAACCCAGAATGCCCTGGAAGGAGATGCTGTAGCCGAACCAACCGGTAACCGTTGCGAACAGCGCGTTCAGCGCCGCGATCAGCGCGATGAAGCCGATCAGCATCGCCGCGACGATAATCGCCACTTTAAAACCTGCCAGAATGTACTCGCCCAGCATTTCGAAGAAACTTTGGCCTTCATGCAGGTTCGACATCTGAATATTTTCTTCGCTGGCATCAACGACATAGGGGTTGATCAGCGACAGAACGATAAAGGTGCTGAACATGTTCAGAACCAGCGCTGCGACCACATATTTAGGGTCCAGCATGGTCATATACGCGCCCACGATAGACATGGAAACGGTAGACATTGCGGTCGCCGCCATGGTGTACATGCGGTTACGGGACATTTTGCCGAGGATATCTTTATAAGCGATAAAGTTCTCAGACTGGCCGAGGATCAGCGAGCTGACGGCGTTAAAAGACTCCAGTTTGCCCATACCGTTTACTTTGGACAACAGGAAACCAATAGCGCGGATGACCACTGGCAGAACGCGGATATGCTGAAGAATACCGATCAACGCGGAAATAAAGACGATCGGGCACAATACTTTCAGGAAGAAGAACGCCAAACCTTGATCGTTCATACTGCCAAAGACGAAGTTTGTCCCTTCGTTGGCAAATCCGAGCAGTTTTTCAAACATCTCGGAGAAACCTTTTACGAAGCCAAGGCCAACATCCGAGTTCAGGAAGAACCAGGCCAGTAATACTTCGATAACAAGTAACTGAATGACGTAACGAATGCGAATTTTTTTACGGTCGCTGCTAACCAGCAGTGCGAGTACCGCAACAACGGCAAGCGCCAGGACAAAATGAAGGACGCGGTCCATATTTGCTCCAAATATGAGGCAGGTTTAATTTTCGTGCACATTCTATGCAACAGCCGTAAAGAAAACGAGATCCAACACACACTATAATAAGGACCTGTGACGAGATTCAAAATTAGTGATCTGTAATACACTTTTACTGTACTGAATATGAAAATGAAAAGTTATATCAGTGTGCTAATCTTGTAATGTTAAGCCAAACTGTTCTGATACAGGTCGTCATCGTATCGGTCTATCGTTTCACACTATCAAAGTAATCACCCGTACCCATTGAAATGCACTTGATAATCATTATCAATAAACATAGCATGAAACATAGCAAAGGCTATGTTTTTGAGGCAAAAGATGACTGACAATCGCGTAGAGAATAGCAGCGGACGGGCGGCGCGCAAGCTAAGGCTCGCATTAATGGGACCTGCGTTCATTGCCGCGATTGGTTATATCGATCCTGGTAACTTCGCGACCAATATTCAGGCCGGCGCCAGCTTTGGCTACCAGCTACTCTGGGTGGTGGTCTGGGCGAACCTGATGGCGATGCTGATTCAAATCCTCTCGGCAAAACTCGGAATCGCCACGGGCAAGAACCTGGCGGAGCAAATTCGCGACCATTATCCGCGCCCGGTAGTCTGGTTTTACTGGGTACAGGCGGAAATCATCGCGATGGCCACCGATTTAGCTGAATTTATCGGCGCGGCAATAGGTTTTAAGCTGATCCTGGGCGTCTCTTTATTACAGGGCGCGGTATTGACCGGTATCGCGACGTTTCTGATTTTAATGTTACAGCGCCGCGGTCAAAAACCGCTTGAAAAAGTCATCGGCGGTTTACTGCTTTTTGTCGCCGCCGCTTACATTGTGGAGCTGTTTTTCTCTCAGCCTGATATGGCGCAGCTCGGCAAAGGAATGGTTATCCCAGCGCTACCGAACCCGGAAGCCGTATTCTTAGCCGCCGGCGTGCTTGGCGCGACGATTATGCCGCACGTGATTTATCTGCACTCGTCATTAACACAGCATCTGCACGGCGGAACGCGGCAACAACGGTACTCAGCAACGAAATGGGATGTCGCTATTGCCATGACGATTGCCGGTTTTGTCAATCTGGCAATGATGGCGACCGCCGCGGCGGCGTTTCATTTTAGCGGCCACACCGGCATCGCCGACCTCGATCAGGCATACCTGACGCTGGAACCGTTACTAAGCCATGCGGCGGCAACGGTGTTTGGTCTTAGTCTGGTAGCGGCAGGGCTTTCCTCCACTGTGGTAGGGACTCTGGCGGGGCAGGTGGTGATGCAAGGGTTTGTCCGTTTTCACATTCCGCTGTGGGTACGGCGCACCATTACCATGCTGCCCTCATTTATTGTGATTTTGATGGGGCTTGACCCTACCCGAATTCTGGTGATGAGCCAGGTGCTGCTGAGTTTTGGTATTGCGCTGGCGCTGGTGCCGCTCCTGATTTTCACCAGTAACGCTACGCTAATGGGCGAGCTGGTGAACACGCGGCGGGTAAAACAGATTGGCTGGATAATTGTCGTGCTGGTCGTCGCCCTGAATATCTGGTTACTGGTTGGAACGGTGATGGGGTTGTCATAAAGACAGAAAGATAGCAGGCCCGATGCGTGAACGTCATCGGGCTATTATTCAGCAGGAGGCTTAGTGATGATGTTTGTGACCCCGGCCTCGCCCGCGATGATCGTCGCGATCGCGCCAGCCTTCCCGATAACCGCGTTCATACGCTTTACGCTTATCCCAGCCGCGATGATAGCCGTTGTCATGGCGCCACCAGCGATTTTTACGCCATTCATAATGGTTGTGCCAGTAATCCCGGTCGCGCCAGCGACCACCGTCCCAGTAGTTACCGTAATCATCGCGATCGCCAATCTGTAATTTAATTGAGGGCAACAGGGTGATTTCGCCCGCATTCGCGGCAAGCGGTGTAAAAGCCAGCAAGGCTGCCGCCAGAATCAGTGACCTGAACATACTTTCTCTCCTTCACGATCGAGCCGTCGCCGGCCTGTTAATGCAATATTACAAAGCAGTAAAGATTTGTTTCATCGCCTTAACTCTTAAATCATGAAGGAGAGCATTTTTTGCTAAAACCGGCCCTCCAGAATAGCGTCAATTTCTGCACATTCCGCCGCTGAAAAACGGCGATTGGCCAGCATTCCCACGGCGTCTTCGATTTGCGACGGTTTGCTGGCGCCAATCAGTACCGAGGTAACGTTATCGTTACGCAGCACCCAGGCGAGCGCCATCTGAGACAATTTTTGACCCCGTCGCGCAGCCAGTTCATTCAACCGGCGAACTTTTTCCAGTTTGTCGGCGGTAATCTGTTCTGGTTTAAGGAAACGGCTTCCGCTTGCCGCGCGGGAATCTTCCGGAATGCCATTCAGATAACGGTCAGTGAGCTGCCCGCCCGCCAGCGGCGAGAAGGCAATACTGCCGACGCCTTTTTCCTGCAATAGCGCCAGCAGCCCGTCCTCTACCCAACGCTCAAAAAGCGAATATTTAGGCTGATGAATCAGGCAAGGCGTGCCGAGATCCTCCAGAATATCGATAGCTTGTCTGGCCAGATCGGCAGGATAGTTAGAGATCCCTACGTACAACGCTTTGCCCTGGCGCACAAGGTGATCTAACGCTTTCATCGTCTCTTTAAGCGGCGTTTCGGGATCGGGACGATGGTGATAAAAGATATCGACATACTCCAGCCCCATACGTTTCAGGCTTTGATCGAGGCTGGCGATAAGGTATTTCCGTGAACCCCAGTCGCCATAAGGGCCATCCCACATGGTGTAGCCCGCTTTGGTGGAGATGACTAACTCATCGCGCCACGGTAAAAAATCTTCCTGCAGAATGCGGCCAAAATTGCATTCTGCGGAGCCCGGCGGCGGCCCATAATTATTGGCGAGATCAAAGTGGGTAATGCCCAGATCGAACGCGCGTTGCAGCAGCGCCCGGCTATTTTCTATCCGTGTCGCATCGCCGAAGTTGTGCCATAACCCCAGCGAAATAGCGGGAAGTTTGACGCCGCTACGCCCGCAGCGACGATACTCCATTGTGTGATAACGATTTTCATCAGGCTGATAAATCATGACCTTTCCCCCTGTGGCGTGAATAAATAGTGTATACGGTTACACTCGCCAGGCGGTATCCGGATTTTACTGTTTGCCGCTGTAAACATTGTTTTCCAGGCTTTCATCCCCGTCGTGCTGGACAGCCATCGGCATTCCTTAATACTCAACATAATGTCAACGTCAAAAGGAAAGCTGTCATGCAAAACCCCTATACCGTGGCCGACTATTTGCTGGACAGACTGGCAGGATGCGGCATTGGCCATCTTTTTGGCGTACCGGGCGATTATAACTTGCAGTTTCTTGACCATGTGATTGACCACCCGACCTTGCGTTGGGTGGGATGCGCCAATGAGCTGAACGCCGCTTATGCCGCGGATGGCTATGCGCGCATGTCGGGCGCTGGAGCGCTACTCACCACCTTTGGCGTGGGAGAACTTAGCGCTATTAACGGTATCGCGGGCAGTTACGCGGAATATGTCCCGGTCTTGCATATCGTCGGCGCGCCTTGTAGCGCTGCGCAGCAGCGTGGCGAATTGATGCACCATACCCTCGGCGACGGCGATTTTCGTCATTTTTATCGCATGAGTCAGGCGATATCCGCTGCCAGCGCAATATTGGATGAACAGAACGCCTGTTTCGAGATTGACCGCGTATTGGGTGAAATGTTTGCCGCACGCAGGCCAGGATACATCATGTTGCCCGCCGACGTGGCGAAAAAAACGGCCATCCCGCCTACGCAGGCGCTGGCGTTGCCCGTGCATGAAGCGCAAAGCGGCGTGGAGACGGCTTTTCGTTACCACGCCCGTCAGTGCCTGATGAACAGTCGGCGCATTGCGCTATTGGCCGACTTTCTTGCCGGGCGTTTTGGTTTACGACCACTGTTGCAGCGCTGGATGGCGGAAACGCCCATCGCTCATGCGACACTACTGATGGGGAAGGGGCTTTTTGATGAACAGCACCCGAACTTCGTTGGCACCTATAGCGCTGGCGCCAGCAGCAAAGAAGTGCGTCAGGCCATAGAGGACGCCGATAGGGTTATCTGCGTCGGCACCCGTTTTGTCGATACCCTTACGGCCGGATTCACCCAACAATTGCCGGCGGAACGCACGCTGGAGATTCAGCCTTACGCGTCGCGCATCGGCGAAACCTGGTTCAACCTCCCGATGGCGCAGGCGGTGTCTACGCTGCGCGAACTGTGCCTGGAATGCGCTTTTGCGCCGCCGCCGACGCGTTCCGCCGGACAGCCAGTGCGGATTGATAAGGGAGAACTGACCCAGGAAAGCTTCTGGCAAACCTTACAGCAGTATCTCAAACCGGGCGATATTGTCCTTGTCGACCAGGGGACCGCCGCCTTTGGCGCTGCCGCGCTGTCGCTTCCTGACGGCGCGGAAGTTGTGGTTCAGCCGCTGTGGGGGTCTATCGGCTATTCCTTGCCCGCCGCGTTTGGCGCGCAAACCGCCTGTCCCGATCGGCGGGTGATTCTGATTATCGGCGATGGCGCGGCGCAGCTCACGATTCAGGAGATGGGCTCGATGTTACGCGACGGGCAGGCGCCGGTCATCCTGCTGCTCAACAATGACGGCTATACCGTAGAGCGCGCCATTCACGGCGCGGCCCAGCGGTATAACGACATCGCGAGCTGGAACTGGACGCAGATACCACCGGCGCTAAACGCGGCGCAACAGGCGGAGTGCTGGCGGGTGACGCAGGCTATCCAACTGGCAGAGGTCCTCGAACGTCTGGCGCGCCCACAACGTCTGTCATTTATTGAAGTGATGTTGCCAAAAGCCGATCTGCCGGAATTACTGCGTACCGTGACCCGGGCGCTGGAAGCCCGCAACGGGGGATAATGGCCCCCGCTGCGCCGGATTAGGGTTCGTGACGGTTGGCGGCCAGCAACGGTTTTCCCGCCAGCAATAGCCAGGCGGGGAGCATCACAATGCAGAGCAGCGGCAGCAGATTGGTATCCGGTACGACGACTGCCGCCATAAACAGACTGAGCCAGCCGTCGCGCGTCACTACCAGCACTAAGCCAAGAATCGCGCAGGAGACGGTAATCGCCGCGGGTACGGCCTCAACATGGGCATGGAGCATGAGCCCCAGCGCCGCGCCGATAAACACAGCCGGAAAAATGCGCCCGCCGCGAAAGCCGCTCGCCGCCGCGATGACCAGCGCGGCGAGTTTGACGACGGCTAAGGTAAAATAATCTCCCGCGCCCAACGTCTGGCTAAACGCCATTTGTTGCATTTCGTCCAGTCCTTTAAACAGGGTAAGCGGCCCGCCAATGACGCCCAGAATACCCAGTATAAAACCGCCAATGCCGAGAATCAGGACCGGATTTTTTAGTCGGTGCAGCAACTCGTGCAGACGCGGAAGGCACCAGACGGCGACCATCCCGGCGGCAATAGCGATCGCCGCGACGATCGCTCCGCTGGCAATGTCCACCAGCCGCATCTGCGTGTAATGGGCGATGGGTAACGAAAAATGCGGATGAAAGAACAGGCTGGTGGTGAGTGACCCCGCCGCTGCCGCCATTAACGGCGCAAACAGGCGATCCCACATGGGAATATCGTTAGAGCCGCTAAGCGTTTGCGAAAAAATCAGCGCCGCAGCGACGGGCGTGCCGAACAGCGCGCCGATGGTGCCCGCTGAGGCCAGAATCGTCCAGTCTAACGCCGTAATACGTGGAAACAGGCGGGAGCCGAAAGCCGCCGCCAGCGCGATATTTATTGTCATTATCGGATGCTCTGGCCCCAAACTTACCCCACCAGCAAGGCCGATGATTAAGGCGAGAAGCAGCCCGGGCAGCGCAGATGGCGAGACCGGCATACTGATTAACGGTTCGATGGCCGGATCGGGGCCAGCGTGTCCGGGACTGTAACGGATAATCAAACCCACCACGATCCCGGTTAGCGTGAGCATACCCACTATCCAGAACGGCGAATCATAAGCGATGCCGATGCTGGTGGGCAGTTGTTGCCAAAGAAATTGCTGAAAAACCGACGCGACTTTCATCGCAGCGATTAAAACCAGGCTTGACGCTACGCCAATAATCAGCGCGGGGAGCGACAGCAGCAGCATCGTTCGGGCACGCGGGTGGAACATAATCTCTTCCTTACACGGGGTCGTATACCTATTTTGCACAGCCTGCCCGACGGCATTGCTGCAATTGGTGCTGAAACAAGAAAGTAATTCTGTGATGAAGATCTATATTTATAGGCAGTCAGCCTGATGGCCGTTGTTGTTATGCCCCCATGAATTTACAGTGTGACAAAGACTTATTTTGACTTTAGCGGAGCAGTAGAAGAATGACAAAGTATGCTTTAGTAGGAGATGTAGGCGGCACGAATGCGCGTCTTGCCCTGTGTGATATCGCCAGTGGAGAAATCTCGCAGGCCAAAACGTATTCCGGCCTGGATTATCCCAGTCTTGAGGCCGTGGTGCGCGTTTATCTCGATGAGCATAGCGTCAGCGTGGAAGATGGTTGTATCGCCATAGCCTGTCCGATTACCGGTGACTGGGTAGCGATGACTAACCATACCTGGGCTTTTTCTATTGCGGAAATGAAAAAAAATCTCGGCTTTAGTCATCTGGAAATCATCAACGATTTCACCGCCGTGTCGATGGCGATCCCGATGCTGAAAAAAGAGCATTTAATTCAGTTCGGCGGCGGCGAACCGGTAGACGGCAAACCTATTGCGGTGTATGGCGCGGGAACCGGCTTGGGCGTGGCGCATCTGGTGCATGTGGATAAGCGTTGGATTAGCCTTCCGGGCGAAGGCGGGCATGTCGATTTTGCGCCTAATAGCGAAGAAGAAGCTATGATTCTGGAAATATTGCGCGCCGAAATTGGCCACGTTTCCGCCGAGCGCGTGCTGTCTGGCCCGGGGCTGGTGAATCTTTACCGGGCGATTGTTAAGTCCGACAACCGTCTGCCGGAAAATCTGCGCCCGAAAGATATTACCGAACGCGCCTTGGCGGATAGCTGTATCGATTGTCGCCGCGCGTTGTCGCTCTTTTGCGTCATCATGGGGCGATTTGGCGGCGATCTGGCGTTAACCATGGGGACATTTGGCGGCGTTTATATCGCTGGCGGCATTGTCCCGCGCTTCCTGGAATTCTTTAAAGCGTCCGGCTTCCGTGGTGGCTTTGAAGATAAAGGCCGCTTTAAAGATTATGTACACGGTATTCCGGTCTATCTGATTGTCCATGATAATCCTGGCTTGTTAGGTTCCGGCGCGCATCTGCGTCAGACATTAGGCCATATTCTATAAGTCAGATGGCGGCATAAACGCCTTATCCGGCCTACAAAAGTGTGTCATCTGTAGGCCTGATAAGCGCAGCGTCATCAGGCAATTAAACATTCTCTTGTCAGTCTCAAACCGCGTTCCTCACGCGGTTTTTTTCATTGCCTTTCCTGTGCATGAATGCTTCAACTGTCTGAATTATTTCACTTTACTCTTGCTGAGCGAAAGGTCAAACACCAGCGCGTTGAGTCATCATGTCATGGCGGTTAGTCAGGCGAAAACAGGGATTTATTTTACTATACGTATCCGGTTCGCTGCCTTATTTACGCTTTCATCGCGGCAGCTTGCCGGAAAGGATCCTCATTTTCGGGGAAATGTCCCTGAAAAACACCGCAATATGACATGATTGAATACCATTATTTTTAGTAAGGGCTTTAATTAAAGAGGAAAAACCACAAAATCAAAAGGGGATTATTTGAGATAAGGTTTATTGACAGGAAATTATCGTCGGCTTTACCACGTTAGGTAAATTTAAAGATATCAATTTGTTAATAATATGATTTGTATGATGCTATAACTGACACGCTTAAAAAGTAAATTTTTACGCTTGTTCCTCTTTTTCGTCGCTAAAAAATATTTTCATTAGCCTCTCGACAGGAAGAAAATTTTCAGGCTATTTTCTAAAGGAGCCACCATCGTGGCAGCGTCGCTCGGACGGTCCGGGCGCTAACGTTAATCTGAGGATATTATGGCTGACTTCCGCCCTGAACGTCGCTTTACGCGTATCGATCGCCTTCCGCCCTATGTTTTTAACATCACCGCTGAACTCAAAATGGCTGCGCGTCGGCGCGGCGAAGATATTATTGATTTCAGTATGGGTAATCCTGATGGCGCAACCCCTCCCCACATTGTCGAAAAACTTTGCACCGTCGCGCAGCGTCCGGATACGCACGGTTATTCCACGTCCCGCGGCATACCGCGTTTACGCCGCGCGATTTCTCACTGGTATCAGGAACGTTATGATGTCGATATCGATCCGGAAACCGAAGCGATTGTGACCATCGGTTCCAAAGAGGGACTGGCGCATTTAATGCTGGCGACGCTGGATCATGGTGATACGGTTCTGGTGCCGAACCCCAGTTACCCAATTCATATCTATGGCGCCGTTATCGCCGGGGCGCAGGTGCGTTCGGTTCCATTGGTAGAGGGGGTGGATTTCTTCAACGAGCTGGAGCGCGCTATTCGCGAAAGTTATCCGAAACCGAAAATGATGATTTTGGGTTTTCCATCTAACCCTACGGCCCAGTGCGTCGAACTGGAATTTTTTGAAAAAGTGGTCGCTCTGGCTAAACGTTATGATGTGCTGGTGGTGCACGATCTGGCGTATGCCGATATCGTGTACGACGGCTGGAAAGCGCCATCCATTATGCAGGTGCCCGGCGCGCGCGACGTGGCGGTCGAATTTTTCACGCTGTCGAAAAGCTATAATATGGCGGGCTGGCGTATTGGGTTTATGGTGGGCAATAAAACCCTGGTCAGCGCGCTGGCGCGCATTAAAAGTTATCACGATTATGGCACCTTTACCCCGCTTCAGGTGGCGGCTATCGCCGCTCTGGAAGGCGATCAGCAGTGCGTGCGCGATATCGCCGAGCAGTATAAACGTCGTCGCGATGTGCTGGTGAAGGGGCTGCATGAGGCGGGCTGGATGGTTGAAATGCCGAAAGCCTCAATGTACGTCTGGGCGAAAATCCCGGAGCAATATGCGGCGATGGGATCGCTTGAGTTTGCCAAGAAGCTGCTGAATGAGGCGAAGGTTTGCGTTTCTCCAGGGATAGGCTTTGGTGACTATGGCGACACCCATGTACGCTTTGCATTAATAGAGAATCGCGACCGCATTCGCCAGGCCGTCAGAGGGATTAAAGCGATGTTCCGCGCCGATGGCGTGCTGCCGTCACATCCAAAACCCGTTGAGGCGAGCACGGAGTAGAAAAGCAAACAGGAGCCCCATGGCTCCTGTTTTTCTTTGCATTGTACTTTTAAATCATCAGGGCGAAAGTACCGGCCCAAACGATGACCATAAATGAAATGCCCATAAAGAAATATTTCACGTTTCATCTCTCCGCGTACCTGTCGTACGCCTAAATGAACTTACACTTACCTGATTATAGAGAGTTGATGCCGGACAATACGAAATTGAGAATTATTCGTGTTTCGACCGCCTGCATCACCTCAGAATTCTGCGCGTCATCGCTCCAGACGGCGCTAATGTACGCCTAAAAATGAGGTGAAACAAGAGGCATTTTCTTATTTACTTTTAGTAACTTACAAGTGTCGGGAATCGGCGACAGTTTAATTTCTGACAGTGATGAATCGCTATTGAGCGACGCCGCCGACACAGTAAAAAATCGCCTGTAAACAGGAGACTTATCGCTGAAAGCAGGAATGAGTAATTTACGATATGAATATTATGGCAATGCGAAATGATAAAATAAAAGGCCTTGCGGCCTTTTTCAGATGTAGAGTGACGCTTCTCCCAACGGGCGAGTCTTGAAACGGCGATGAATCCAGAGATATTGCTCCGGGGCGCGCATGATCTCTTTCTCAATAATTTTATTCATATAGGCAGCGGCTTGATTTTCATCTGCCGGGTAACCTTCCATTTCAGGGGTAATATACAGACGATAACCCGAGTTATCGGATTTCCTTACCATTGTAACGGTCAACATGGCGGCGCCAGACAGCCTGGACAGTACATAGGTGCCGTTGGTGGTGGCGACGTTTTCAACCGCGAAAAATGGCGCAAAGGAGCTGCCTTTAGGGCCGTAGTCCTGGTCGGGAGCAAACCAAACGGCTTCCCCTTTTTTTAGCGCGCCCACAATGCCGCGCAGATTGTTTCTGCCGATCATCGCTTTATTTGAGCGCATACGACCGCGCGTCTGCACCCACTCCATGAGCGGATTGTTATGCGGGCGATAGGTCGCCATCATCGGCTGGCAGAGACCCATTACCCGGCCTCCCAATTCCAGCGACATAAAATGCACGCCAACGACCATTACGCCGCGATTTTGCGCCTGCGCACGGGTAAGGTTGTCCAGCCCGTCCACATCAAACCATTTGCGAACCCGGCTATCAGGCCAGAACCAGGCCATGCCCGTTTCAAGCAGCGCCATGCCAAGAGAGTGGAAATTCTCGGCGATCAGTTTTTCCCTTTCTTCCCGGGAGAGGGTCGGAAAACAGAGTTCAATATTTTTCTGGGCGATCGACTCACGTCGCTTCAGGAAGGGGCGCGCCAGCTTACCGGTGCGGGTGCCCAGAAAACGCAAAACCGGGTAGGGAAGCTGCACCAGTAACCAGAGGACGCCAACGCCAAACCACGTCAGCCAGTAGCGCGGGTGCAAAAACGCGCGTGAAAATTTGCTTTGAGGAAACATAAAATACCTTCTGTAGATACGAAAATAATGTATCGCAGAAGAGTCATTATCCGCAGCGGTACACTCTGAAATACGCATCATCCTTCAAGTTGCGTTCGCTTATCCGAAGCACTTACTTGAGTAAGCTCATCAGGGTAACTTGAATGATTTACGTATAGTTAGGCCATCATGTACGACAATGGTTCCCGTAAGGAGTGTAAAACTAAGTCAGTACTAAACCACGAGGGCATGAACGCCAGGCAGGCTAATGTACCACCAGTTATTTACTCGCGCCCAGAAATTCTTTATCAAGAAGCGTAAATATTTCTTCCGTAGCAAAAATAAGCTAATCATTATTTTTAATGCATTGTTTTTACAGTAATAATTTTATTTCAGACGAAGGTCATTGAAAAATGATTAGAAAAATAAAATGTGAGATAAATGTTATGGAAATGACGTGCTGATAAGGTTTATCTTAAAGGAGAAGTGAGAGGGACCGTAAGGCTATATGGAAGCCTTGCCATAGACAGGAGGTATTATAGATGATCTATTTATGGACATTTCTTGCAATAAGTATACTTGCCGTGAGTGGCTATATCGGTCAGGTGATGGGGGCTTTTTCTGCGGTTTCTTCTTTTACGGGAATGGTTATCCTTGCCGCGCTGATTTATTTACTCAATGTATGGCTGCAGGATGGCGATGACATCGTTAGCGGATTATTGCTTTTTCTCGCACCGGCATGTGGGTTAATTATTCGCTTTATGGTGGGATACGGTAAGCGTTAGTCAGTACATACCCTTCATACTTCAAGTTGCTGATGTGTTGGCTATGGATTACTCGGCCCATTCATGGGCCTCGCCCTGACGGGACGTCGCTCACCCCAGTCACATCGTTATCTATGCTCCCGGGGACTCACTCCCTTGCCGCTTTTAAGCAACTCGAATTATTTTGGGTATACACGATGTCAGCGAATAGATAGCGCCGACAATGTCGGCGCTTCTGTTCCCCGGGAAGGCTAATCGTTTATTGTGCGTCCGCAAGCTGCAGTGAGTCCTGATTATGTAACGCATTCTGGCGCTGGCGTTCCAGTTCCAGCGCGCCGCGATGGGAGAGGTAACAGAATAGAATGCAGCACACGATGCCGCCCATCAGAAGATAAAATCCGCCGTACCAGCCAAGTTTATCCACCATTACACCAAACAGGCTGGTGCCCAACGAGGCGCCGAAAATATAGCTCATGAACCCACGTAAACCGACGGCGGAACCTACGGCAAAGCTGGGGACTATCTCCATTGTCTGTACGGACGCGAGGAACTGCGGGACGTAAATCAGACAACCTACAATGGCGGCGAAAATCGTTACCATCAGCAAAGATTCACTTTTCCAGTATCCGATCAGACAGACAAAAATCAGCGCCATGCAAATCATGGCTAACGGCATTCTGCGGCCCTTAAACAGTTTATCTGACAGCCAGCCTGCCAGTAGCGTAGAGGGAATCGCCGCCCACTCGAAAAAGAGAAACGCGACGCTCATCTGTTCTTTTGAAAAGTGTTTTACTGTCAACAGATAGATAGGTAACCAGCTAATCATGCCAAACCGCACCATATAGACGAAGACATCGACCAGCGAAATATACCAGGCATTTTTATTGCGCAGCACATAAGTACAGAAGATTTGCCATGCGCTCATATTTTCCGGCGCTTTTGCCGTATTCTTCGTTTTCAGTACGACTTTTTCTTCCGGCATCATCTGTTCCAGGGAGGGAAGACCTTCTTCGCGCGGCGAACCTTTTCCCAAGACCAGAACAATTAAGGCAAAAATGACGGCGACGCAGGCCGGAACGATATAACTGGCGCTTTGCCAGTGTTCGCTGCCCAATATCGCAAAAGCCGCACCGACGATAGGCGCGACGATCCCGCCGCCAACGTTATGCGAGATATTCCAGAAGGCGCCTACGCGTCCGCGTTCCCGGCGAGGGAACCAGTTTGCAATGGTAATAAACGAGGGGCCGACGCCCATGCCCTGAAAAAGACCATTGAAGACCACCAGAGCGGCAAATATCCAGAATGCGCTACTGAATCCCAGCCCAACGTTAACAATCGCGCAGAGTACCAGACCGCACGCCATGAAGACTTTTGGGCTGGCTTTATCCGCCAGACTGCTCATTACGCCTTTACTGATTCCGTAAGCAATAAGCATACAGCTACTCAGCAGGCCGATTTGCGTAGCGCTGAGATCCAATTGCTCTTTTAAATAAGGCGTCGATAATGTGAAGTTGTTTCTGACTATATAGTAAGCGAGATATCCCAGAAATACGCTTAACAATGCCTGTATACGATATCGACCATACGTAGCCTGGACTTTTTCCGGTGGGACTTTATGCGCCGATTTCCCTGTTTTTAATATTGTTAACATGGAGTCACCTGTATTTTATAGTGAGATGAACATCAGGAGGTTTTGTCGGTAGAGTGAAAGGAGTGACAATAAAATTCAAGTCGAAGAAATGTGTCAAAATTGACTCAATTGGGTGAATTTAAAGGTTATTTTTGACCCATTTTAAAGGGTGTGGTGAAACTTTAATTATTGGCATGGCCGTTTTATCGTTAGCATGTGCGGATATTAACAAATTTGCTGCCAGTGATCTGATACGCTTTATTGATGTTTTCGGGCGACGGACCCGTTATTATTCAAATAACGTTGTTCTGGATGCCAACAGAAATAAAAGGGTAAGTTTTGTCTCAATATTTTCTTTATGTGATATCGATATTTATGAACGGGATCACAAATCGACTTTTCTCATGCTGTAGTCGTTTCGCCAGAGTGGGCGCTTTTACGCTATGGCTGGCGGCAATGTTCGGTTCTTGCCAGGCGTACAGCCGCGAGCTGGTGATGGCAACGACCTTTTCACCCAGCGCGACCGCCTGGATTATCCAGCGCTGGCAGACGGAGCCGGGTTCCGTCATGATTCGTACGCTCAACCGTACCAGCGGTTCTTTAGAGCAATTACTTGATACGGCGAATGCGGAAAATGTCGATCTGATCCTGACGTCATCCCCCATGCTGTTGCAACACCTTCAGGAGCACCAAAAGCTGGCGCTATTGGATAGCGCGCCTGCCGCCAGCCAGAAGCTGGTGCCGCGTTCTATCCGCTCAACTTCAGTGGCGGTAGCGGTATCCGGATTTGGGCTATTGATCAACCGTTCAGCGCTCGCTGCGCGCCATCTTCCGCCGCCTGCCGACTGGCAGGATATGGGCCTGCCCAGTTACCAGGGCGCTCTATTAATGAGCAGTCCGTCACGCTCAGACACCAATCATTTGATGGTAGAGTCGCTGTTGCAGCAAAAAGGCTGGACGGCAGGATGGGCGACGCTGCTGGCAATCTCGGGTAATCTGGTCACGATTTCCTCTCGCAGTTTCGGCGTAGCGGATAAAATCAAAAGCGGGCTTGGCGTTGCCGGGCCGGTCATTGATAACTATGCTAATTTGCTACTTAACGATCCTAATCTTACTTTTACCTATTTTCCGTATTCTGCGGTGTCGCCAACTTACGTCGCGGTGTTGAAAAACAGCCGTCATGCAGACGAAGCGCGTGCTTTTATTCATTACTTATTAAGTCCGAAAGGGCAAAGGATACTGGCTGACGCGAATACCGGTAAGTATCCCGTTGCACCGCTTAGCGCCGATAATCCTCGCGCCGCGCAACAACAGCGTTTGATGGCCCAGCCGCCGTTGAACTATCGTCTGATCCTGAAGCGTCAGCAACTGGTACAACGCATGTTTGATACCGCGATCAGTTTTCGTCTCGCGCAGCTTAAAGATGCATGGCGAGCGTTGCACAGCGCAGAAACGCGGCTTAAACGCCCCTTACCTGAAATCAGAGCCTTATTGACCAGCGTCCCGGTGGATGCGGCAAGCAGCGAAGATGAAACCTGGCTGGCGCAGTTTGATAATAAAAGCTTTGCCGAACAAAAAATGATGGAGTGGCAGATCTGGTTTCTGAACAATCAGCGGCTGGCGATTCACAAACTGGAAGAGCTGAAATGAAGGGGAGATTATTGCAACGGCTTCGTCAGCTCAGTATCAGCAACAGTTTACGGGGTGCATTTTTAACGGGCGCATTACTGACGCTGATTGTCAGTATGGTCAGCCTTTATTCCTGGCATGAGCAAAGTTCGCAGGTTCGCTATTCGCTTGATGAATATTTTCCTCGCATCCACTCCGCTTTTTTAATTGAGGGGAACCTGAATCTGGCCGTGGATCAGCTCAATGAATTTTTGCTGGCGCCGAACACGACGGTACGTTTGCAGTTACGTACGCAGATTATTCAGCATCTGGATAAGATTGAGCGTCTCAGTCAGGGGCTTCAGCTTGCTGAACGCCGGCAACTGGCCGTCATTTTACAGGATAGCCGGACCTTGCTGGCGGAGCTGGACAACGCCCTCTACAACATGTTTTTGGTGCGGGAGAAAGTCAGCGAGCTTTCCGCTCGCATTGACTGGCTCCATGATGATTTCACCACGGAGCTAAATTCGCTGGTACAGGATTTTACCTGGCAGCAGGGGACGCTACTCGATCAAATTGAGGCGAATCAGGGCGACGCGGCGCAGTACTTGCAACGTTCGCGCGAAGTGCAGAACGAGCAGCAGCAGGTATATACCCTGGCGCGAATTGAAAATCAGATTGTTGACGACCTGCGCGACAGATTGAATGAGCTCAAGTCCGGCAATAATGACGGGATGCTGGTGGAGACCCATATTCGTTATCTGGAAAACCTAAAAAAAACGGCGGATGAGAATATTCGTGCGCTCGATGACTGGCCCAGTACGATCACGCTGCGGCAAACCATCGACGAACTATTGGAAATCGGGATGGTAAAAAATAAGATGCCCGATACCATGCGCGATTATGTTGCGGCGCAAAAAGCCTTACTGGACGCCAGCCGCGCCAGAGAGGCTACGCTAGGGCGCTTTCGCACGTTGCTTGAGGCGCAGTTAGGTAGTAGTCACCAGCAAATGCAGACGTTCAATCAACGCCTGGAGCAGATTGTCCGCGTTAGCGGCGGGCTTATTTTAGTGGCGACGCTCCTGGCGTTGCTGCTGGCCTGGGGACTCAACCACTATTTTATCCGTTCCCGGCTGGTAAAGCGTTTTACCGCGCTTAATCAGGCTGTGGTACAGATAGGGCTGGGGAGAACCGACTCGACTATCCCGGTTTACGGGCGCGATGAGCTAGGACGGATAGCCCGTTTGCTACGCCATACGCTGGGCCAGCTCAATATGCAACGCAGACAGCTTGAACAAGAGGTCGCCGAGCGCAAAGAGATAGAAGCCGACCTGCGCGCCATGCAGGATGAGTTGATTCAGACGGCGAAACTGGCGGTAGTCGGCCAGACCATGACCACGCTGGCGCATGAAATTAACCAGCCGCTGAATGCGCTTTCAATGTATTTATTTACGGCGGGACGCGCGATTGAACAAGGTCAGAGCGGACAGGCGAGAAATACGCTCACCAAAGCGGAAGGGCTCATTAACCGGATTGACGCCATTATCCGTTCGCTGCGGCAGTTTACCCGTCGGGCGGAGCTGGAAACGCCATTGTATCCCGTTGATCTGCGCCAAACCTTCGTGGCGGCATGGGAGTTATTAGCCATGCGCCACCAATCCCGGCAGGGAGCGCTTTCACTGCCAACCGACACCGTATGGGTCAGCGGCGATGAAGTGCGTATTCAGCAGGTTCTGGTGAATGTGCTGGCGAATGCGCTTGACGCCTGTTCGCATGATGCGGCGATCGCGGTGACGTGGCAGACGCAGGGAGAGGCGCTGGAGGTTTATATTGCAGATAACGGTCCTGGCTGGCCTGTGGCGCTGTTGCCCTCTTTACTCAAGCCGTTTACCACCAGTAAAGCTGTCGGGTTGGGTATTGGGCTGTCGATTAGCGTGTCGCTGATGGCGCAAATGAAGGGCGACCTGCGTCTGGCGTCGACGCTGACGCGTAACGCTTGCGTGGTGCTGCAATTCTCGGTAACGGATGTCGATGATGTTGAATGATGAATGTTCTATTTTGCTGATTGATGATGACGTTGATGTACTTGACGCCTATACCCAAATGCTTGAGCAGGCAGGCTACCGCGTGCGTGGCTTTACCCATCCTTTCGAGGCCAAAGAGTGGGTAAAAGCGGATTGGGAGGGGATCGTTTTGAGCGATGTGTGTATGCCGGGGTGTTCCGGTATCGATCTTATGACGCTGTTTCATCAGGATGACGATCAACTGCCAATCTTATTGATTACCGGACATGGCGATGTACCGATGGCGGTTGATGCGGTGAAAAAGGGCGCCTGGGATTTTCTGCAAAAACCCGTCGATCCGGGCAAACTGTTGATATTAATTGAAGACGCGCTACGCCAGCGCCGGTCGGTCATTGCACGGCGGCAATATTGCCAGCAGACGTTACAGGTTGAACTGATTGGGCGCAGCGAGTGGATGAATCAGTTTCGACAACGGTTACAACAACTGGCGGAAACGGACATTGCCGTATGGTTTTACGGTGAGCATGGCACTGGACGTATGACTGGCGCCCGTTATCTCCATCAACTGGGGCGTAACGCGAAAGGGCCGTTTGTACGCTATGAACTGACGCCGGAGAATGCCGGGCAGTTGGAGACATTCATCGACCAGGCGCAAGGAGGCACGCTGGTGTTGAGTCATCCCGAATATCTGACACGCGAACAGCAGCACCATCTGGCGCGTTTACAAAGCCTGGAGCATCGGCCTTTTCGTTTGGTGGGCGTTGGCAGCGCTTCGCTGGTGGAGCAGGCGGCAGCTAACCAGATTGCGGCCGAGCTTTACTACTGTTTCGCCATGACCCAAATCGCCTGCCAGTCTCTTTCTCAGCGACCGGATGATATCGAGCCGTTATTTCGCCATTATCTTCGAAAAGCCTGCCTGCGACTCAATCATCCAGTGCCGGAAATAGCGGGGGAATTACTGAAAGGAATAATGCGACGCGCATGGCCAAGCAATGTGCGCGAACTGGCTAATGCGGCAGAGCTTTTTGCTGTTGGCGTGCTGCCGCTGGCGGAAACGGTCAACCCGCAGTTGCTTCTGCAGGAGCCGACCCCGCTTGACCGGCGCGTTGAAGAGTATGAGCGACAAATTATTACCGAAGCATTAAATATTCATCAGGGACGAATTAATGAAGTGGCGGAGTACCTGCAAATTCCCCGTAAAAAACTTTATCTGCGCATGAAAAAATATGGTCTAAGTAAAGAGCATTATAAATTCTGATATTACAGTTACTTTCAATCTGGCTGACAACATCAGCAACGATGTCGTTAGCCAGATAACGTCGCATCACCGTAATGGTAAATCATTCCATCATGATTATAGATTGCTTATTATTCACCTGAGCATCAAATTCTATTTCTTAACTTCAATATAAGGTAAAAATGCGTCAAGTTCTCTGGCGTAATAAATGTACTCTTGTCCGACGATTTGACAAGATGAAAACTTCATCACCTCTCCAGATTACATCTGAATATGAGGACAAGAGAAATGAAAAAACATGCTATTGCAGTAATGATGATCGCCGTATTTTCTGAGTCGGTTTATGCGGAGTCTACCTTATTTATTCCGGACGTCTCTCCTGATAGCGTCACGACATCCCTTTCTGTGGGGGTGTTAAATGGTAAATCCAGGGAGCTGGTTTATGATACCGACACCGGGCGGAAGCTGAGTCAACTGGACTGGAAAATAAAAAATGTCGCCACGTTGCAGGGGGATTTATCATGGGAACCCTATTCGTTCATGACGCTGGACGCCCGCGGCTGGACGTCTTTGGCGTCGGGATCGGGTCATATGGTTGACCATGACTGGATGAGCAGTGAGCAGCCTGGCTGGACCGATCGTTCAATTCATCCGGACACCAGCGCCAACTATGCTAATGAATACGATTTGAACGTGAAAGGTTGGTTATTGCAGGGCGATAACTACAAGGCGGGCGTAACAGCGGGCTATCAGGAAACCCGTTTTAGCTGGACGGCAAGAGGCGGGTCTTATATTTATGATAATGGTCGATATATTGGTAACTTTCCTCATGGCGTGCGCGGCATAGGTTATAGCCAGCGTTTCGAAATGCCCTATATCGGGCTGGCGGGTGATTATCGTATTAATGACTTTGAGTGTAATGTACTGTTTAAATACAGCGACTGGGTAAATGCGCATGATAATGACGAACACTACATGCGCAAACTTACCTTCCGCGAAAAAACGGAAAATTCACGATATTATGGCGCTTCTATTGACGCCGGATATTATATTACCAGTAATGCAAAAATCTTTGCTGAGTTCGCTTACAGTAAATATGAAGAAGGTAAGGGCGGTACGCAAATCATAGATAAAACCAGCGGTGATACGGCGTATTTTGGTGGCGATGCCGCAGGTATAGCTAATAATAACTATACGGTTACCGCGGGGTTGCAGTATCGCTTCTAGACCACATCGGGATGTCATCGGTCATAACCGGCCGATGACGACTTTTTGCTGAACGTATGGCATATCCGGTGATGTTGCATAGGGGCAATAAAAGCAACATGAAAGGGGAACCGCTCGAAAGGTTATGCAGCAAGAAGAGAATGTCCTGGGTATCAATGGTGTCCCCTGCAGGAATCGAACCTGCAACTAGCCCTTAGGAGGGGCTCGTTATATCCATTTAACTAAGGGGACAACGCGGCGCCAGTATAGCGTTTTTTATTCGCCGGAGTAAGTGTAGCGCCGCCTGACTGGTTAAACCGTCGCCACTCAGCGCTGTTTTTCCGCTTTTTTCCGCTCCCGTTCCAGGCGCTCGCCGCGTAGCCTCGCTTCTTCCTTACGTTTATTGCTCATATCGTTGCGGATCTGCGCGTGGCTCATTAATGCGAAAATAAAGGTGCCGCCGCAGATATTTCCGGCAAGTGTGGGAAGGGCGAAGGGCCAGAGAAAGTCGCTCCAGGGCAGCGTGCCGTTGAAAACCAAATACAAAATTTCAACGGAACCGACGACAATATGGGTGGTATCGCCCAGCGCGATAAGCCAGGTCATCAAAATAATGACCACAATTTTTGCCCCGCCTGCTGCAGGAAACATCCATATCATTGTGGCGATGATCCAGCCAGAGATAATCGCGTTGGCAAACATCTCCGTTGGGCTATTTTTCATGACCTCCATACCAATTTTGACAAAGGCGTCGCGGGTCTCTTCATCAAATATAGGCATATATTCAAATGCCCACGCCGCAACCCCGGTGCCAATAAGGTTGCCCAATAAGACTACGCCCCATAAGCGCATCAGCAGGCCAACGTTACTCAGAGTGGGATTTTGCATTACCGGCAATACGGCGGTAACGGTATTTTCAGTAAATAATTGCTGGCGGGCCATGATGACAATGATAAAACCAAAGGTATAGCCGAGATTTTCCAGTAAAAAGCCGCCGGGAACGCCTTCAAGCTGCACGTGAAAAATCCCTTTCGCCAGGAGTGATGCGCCCATAGAAAGTCCTGCGGCAATGGCTGACCAGAGCAAAGCCATCGCATCGCGTTCCATCTCTTTTTCACCATCCTGGCGAATATGTTCATGAATAGCCATGGCGCGGGAAGGAAGACGATCTTCATCCACTTCAATCTTTTTACCGCTTTGTTTTTCTTCGCTTTCAACTTCCAGGTCACTGCTGTGCCGGTTAATTTTATCGTCGTTAAGGCTATCCATGATGATCCCTGCTGATTAACACATATTAATAAAGCGTAGCGGTTTTTCATTTACCCAGGCCGGGGCATTCTCCGAAAAAATAAAAATGATCACGCTCGTTTTTATCTGTTTCGTTAGAATAGGGCCGTCACGTTGTTGCGTTACCAGGCTATGCTCAAAGCAATGAGATCGCGCATATAGACATCGTTTGACGTGCTGTTAAAATCGCTCACACCTAAACAGGCGGATACGGTAGCGTTCCGTCATGGATGGCAATCAGCGATAGCCATAATTCACAGGGAGACATCTATGAAGCTTCGCCTGTCGGCGCTGGCGCTGGGAACCACACTGCTGGTCGGGTGTGCGAGTTCCGGTACAGAACAGCAGGGGCGTTCAGACCCATTTGAAGGGTTTAACCGCACCATGTACAACTTCAACTTTAATGTGCTGGACCCGTATGTTGTTCGGCCGGTCGCGGTCGCCTGGCGTGATTATGTTCCACAGCCTGCGCGTAACGGTTTAAGTAATTTCACCGGCAACCTCGAAGAACCGGCGATCATGGTGAACTATTTCCTGCAGGGCGATCCTTATCAGGGTATGGTGCATTTCACACGTTTCTTCCTGAATACCTTATTAGGGATGGGCGGCTTTATTGACGTCGCGGGAATGGCGAATCCTAAGCTGCAGCGCGTTGAACCGCATCGCTTTGGCAGTACGCTGGGCCATTATGGCGTGGGGTATGGGCCTTATATGCAACTTCCGTTCTACGGCAGCTTCACGCTGCGTGAAGATGGCGGGGATATGGCGGATACCTTGTATCCGGTGCTCTCGTGGTTGACCTGGCCAATGTCCATAGGAAAATGGACTATCGAAGGGATAGAAACCCGCGCGCAGTTGCTGGACTCCGATGGTTTGCTGCGCCAGTCTTCCGATCCTTATATTATGGTGCGCGAGGCGTACTTCCAGCGTCATGACTTTATCGCCAATGGCGGAAAACTCAAGCCGCAGGAAAACCCGAACGCGCAGGCGATTCAGGACGAACTCAAAGAGATCGACTCGGAATAAACGGCAGTAAATAAAAAGGTGAGCGCAATGCTCACCTTTTTGATCCGTTTCAGAAAGAGATTAGAACGCGTAGTTAAAGTTAGTACCGAACAGCCAGGCTTTCCCTTCAGATTCAAACTGATAAGGGCCTTCATTAATTTTCACGCTCTGACCATGCATATAAGAGACGCCAACGTCGACAGACGTATCTTTGTTAAAGGCGTAAGTCGTACCGGCGCTCAGCCAGAAACGGTCCTGGTCCGGAATAGAGATAGAACGGTTTTGCGCTGGTACCGGGCTGTCATCGAAGGCGATACCGGTACGGAACGTCCAGTTGTCATCGTAGTAATAGGTGGTGCCCAACGCAATGCGGTAAGCGTCTTTAAAGCCTTCATGCTTCTCAAAGAGCGTATCGCCAGCGGTCGATTTTGCCTTCAATTCCTGGAACTGGCTCCAGCTGGTATAGGCCAGGCTATAGTGGATGGCCCACTGTGGCGCCACACGGTTATAACCGGACACTTCCCACATTTCCGGCAGATTCAGCGTCAGGTAGCCTGACTGCGTCGCGCCGCCGGTTGCCGTTGGGATAGGCAGGTTAAATCGGTTTATAGCGATGGGAAGATCGCTACTGTAGTTGCCTTTAAAGTCAATTTTGACTTCCGAGCGGTAGGTCAGCGCGTAGCGGTTATTTTTATCCAGTTCATAAAGGATACCGGCATTCCAGCCAAAGCCCCACTGATTACCGTTCAGGTGGGCAATCTTGGTGTCGCTGGGAATCTGACCCGCGACCGGCGCCAGCGCCGGATTCTGTGCCGCGACCAACTGGCCTAAATCGCCCGCAAAACGTTCGATTTTCGCGCGCGCGTATACCGCATCAAAGCCGAGACCGAAGCTCCAGGCCTCATTTAAGCGATAAGCGCCGCTTAAATTCAGGTTCATGGTTTCAAGATCGGTCGTACCGCCAACCGAGCCGCCGGCGTATGTGTCGTTAAACTCTGTCGCCAGACCATAGTTAGAGGTAATAGAAGCCCCCCAGCCAAACTGGTCGTTAATCGGGGCGACAAAATGGACGTTCGGCACCCAGGCCGTCGGCGCGATGTTATCCGCATCTAACGTCCGACGAGATGGCGATGTCCCGCTAATATTAACATCAGGATCAATATAAACCGCGCCCGCTGAAAACGTCGGGCGGTCAAACATGGTAATTAACGCCGGGTTGCGGCTAACGTTACCCGCATCATCTGCGATTGCGCCTTCACCCGAATAGGCCCGGCCAAGGCCAGAGGAAGAAAATTCGTTTAACTGAAAGCCTGCAGACCAGGCCTGGGTGGAGATGATTGCCACTGCGACTGCGAGAGCAGACTTTGTAAACAGGGTTTTCTGGCTCATGACCATAACCTCATTGATTATTTTTATACAAACTATGTTACATGCTGTAACAGGAGCGCGAAGTGTAGGGTCTGCGGTACGACTTAGAAATCAGACCAGTGGCGAGAGTATAGGTCTGACCAGCTAGAATGTTGCAAGTATGTTTATAAGTTTTTTCAATTGTGATCTTAGAAACGAGATCTGGCTGGCAAAATCGGCGGGCTTAACGGTCACCCGATCGCGCGATTTTTGTTTTAGATCATTTTTAAGTGTGATTTCGGTCACTTAACGCGTTTCCCACCATTAACGACTGGAGAGGCGAATGCCGGGAGCGTAAAATATCCCCATCGTTTATCTGGCACCCTGGGTGCAAATACAGAGGAAATCTACAATGAGTAAATGCAGTGCTGATGAAACCCCGGTTTGCTGCTGTATGGACGTTGGAACCATCATGGACAACTCCGATTGCACCGCGTCATACAGCCGCGTATTCGCTACCCGCGCAGAGGCTGAAGAGACGCTGGCGGCGTTAACCGAAAAAGCGCGTAGCGTGGAGTCTGAACCTTGCCAAATTACGCCAACCTTTACCGAGGAATCCGAAGGCGTTCGTCTGGATATTGATTTTGTTTTCGCCTGCGAAGCAGAAACGCTGATCTTCCAGCTCGGCCTGCGTTAATCCGTTCATTCACGACGCCTCCGTCATCATCTGGCGGAGGCGTTTTCTTTTTTTGTCGCTTCCCTTCACTGTGCCTTAGCTCCCACTTTCTTTTCTCTCTGCTTGGCTAAATGTAAAAAATTGGTTAAGACTGTGATCAGGTCAGACCACTAATTTATTTTTTTACAGGGGAGTACTATGCGTCAGGCTTTACCGTTGGTCACCCGTCAGGGCGATCGCATTGCTATTGTCAGTGGGTTACGAACCCCCTTCGCTCGTCAGGCCACTGCATTTCATGGTATTCCCGCTGTTGATCTCGGCAAGATGGTGGTAGGCGAGCTGCTGGCGCGCAGTGAAATTCCAGCCGATGCCATTGAGCAACTGGTTTTTGGTCAGGTAGTACAAATGCCGGAAGCCCCCAATATTGCGCGCGAAATTGTGCTGGGTACGGGAATGAATGTTCATACCGATGCCTATAGCGTAAGCCGCGCCTGCGCCACCAGTTTTCAGGCGGTAGCGAATGTGGCGGAAAGCCTGATGGCCGGCACGATACGCGCGGGTATCGCTGGCGGCGCAGATTCGTCGTCGGTACTGCCAATAGGCGTGAGTAAAGCCCTGGCGCGGGTACTGGTTGATGTCAATAAAGCCCGGACGACCCGCCAACGGCTGACGCTTTTTTCTCGTCTGCGCTTACGCGACCTGCTGCCTGTGCCTCCCGCCGTTGCTGAGTATTCCACCGGTCTGCGCATGGGCGATACCGCCGAACAGATGGCGAAAACGTATGGTATTACGCGTGAACAGCAGGACGCGCTGGCGCATCGTTCACATCAGCGCGCCGCGCAGGCATGGGCGGAGGGCAAACTGGCGGAAGAAGTGATGACGACCTATGTGCCGCCGTATAAAAACCCCTTTGCAGAAGATAACAACATTCGCGGCACCTCCACGCTGGCGGACTACGCTAAACTGCGTCCCGCTTTTGACAGAAAACATGGCTCTGTGACCGCCGCCAATAGTACACCGCTGACCGACGGCGCTGCCGCCGTTATTCTGATGACCGAATCCCGCGCTAAAGAGCTGGGGCTGCACCCGCTTGGTTATCTGCGCAGCTACGCCTTTACCGCTATTGATGTCTGGCAGGACATGCTATTGGGGCCGGCCTGGTCAACGCCGCTGGCGCTGGAGCGGGCCGGGTTGACGATGGCCGATCTGACGCTTTTTGACATGCATGAAGCGTTTGCCGCCCAGACTCTGGCGAACTTACAACTGCTGGGCAGCGAACGATTTGCCCGTGAGGTGCTTGGTCGTGCGCAGGCGACAGGGGAGGTGGATGACGCTAAATTCAACGTGCTCGGCGGCTCAATCGCCTACGGGCATCCTTTTGCCGCAACGGGCGCACGGATGATAACCCAAACGTTGCATGAATTACGGCGTCGGGGCGGAGGTTTTGGCCTGGTCACGGCCTGCGCGGCTGGCGGTCTTGGCGCGGCGATGGTTCTGGAGGCGGAATAATGACTACCACATCAGCTTTTATGCTTAACGTGCGTCTGGATAATGTCGCGGTTGTCGCTATTGATGTCCCTGGAGAAAAGGTGAACACCCTGAAAGCGGAGTTTGCCGCGCAGGTACGCGCCATCCTGAAGCAGATCCGGGAAAATAAAGCGTTGCAGGGCGTTGTTTTTATCTCAGCCAAAGCAGATAACTTTATTGCTGGCGCTGATATCAACATGATAGGTCACTGCCAAAATGCGCAGGAAGCGGAAACGCTGGCGCGTCAGGGGCAACAACTGATGGCGGAGATTCAGGCGTTGCCTGTTCCGGTTATCGCTGCCATTCATGGCGCCTGTCTGGGGGGCGGCCTTGAAATGGCGCTGGCCTGCCATCGGCGCATCTGTACCGATGACGTTAAAACCGTTCTTGGACTGCCGGAGGTACAGTTAGGGCTTTTACCGGGATCGGGCGGAACGCAGCGACTTCCACGGCTGGTGGGGGTCAGTACCGCGCTGGATATGATCCTGACAGGTAAACAGCTTCGCGCCAGACAGGCGCTTAAAGCCGGGCTGGTTGATGATGTGGTGCCGCAAACTATTTTACTGGAAGCGGCTGTCGAGCTGGCTAAAAAAGAACGCCTGGCGCAACGGACATTACCGGTCCGGGAACGCATCCTGGCGGGGCCGCTGGGACGCGCGCTGTTATTTCGCCTGGTGCGTAAAAAGACGGCGCAAAAAACGCAGGGTAATTATCCGGCGACGGAGCGGATCATTGATGTGATTGAAACTGGACTGGCGCAGGGCAGCAGTAGCGGCTATGACGCGGAAGCGCGCGCTTTCGGCGAGCTGGCGATGACGCCTCAATCGCAGGCGCTGCGCGCTATTTTCTTTGCCAGTACCGAGGTGAAAAAAGATCCCGGTAGCGATGCGCCGCCCGGCCCGCTGAACAGCGTGGGCATCTTAGGCGGCGGGTTAATGGGCGGCGGTATCGCCTGGGTTACGGCCTGTAAAGGCGGCTTGCCAGTACGAATTAAGGATATAAATACTCAGGGGATCAATCATGCTCTGAAGTACAGCTGGGATCTGCTTGAAACAAAAGTACGCCGCCGCCATATCAAAGCCAGCGAACGCGATAAACAGTTGGCGTTGATATCAGGTTCGACCGATTACCGTGGTTTCAGTCATCGTGATCTGGTCATTGAAGCGGTGTTTGAAGATCTGCCGTTAAAACAACAGATGGTGGCGGAAGTGGAGCAAAATTGCGCTACTCACACCATTTTTGCCTCCAATACTTCTTCCCTGCCGATTGGCGATATTGCGGCGAATGCGGCCAGACCGGAACAGGTGATTGGATTGCACTTTTTTAGCCCGGTCGAAAAAATGCCGCTGGTTGAGGTTATTCCTCATGCGTCTACTTCCGCGCAGACCATCGCCACGACCGTTAAGCTGGCGAAAAAACAGGGTAAAACCCCGATAGTCGTCAGCGATAAAGCCGGGTTTTATGTTAACCGAATTCTTGCGCCGTATATCAATGAGGCGATTCGGATGCTGACTGAAGGCGAACGCGTCGAACATATTGACGCCGCCCTGGTAAAATTTGGTTTTCCGGTGGGGCCAATCCAACTTTTGGATGAGGTAGGAATCGACACGGGCACTAAAATTATTCCTGTGCTTGAGGCGGCGTATGGAGAACGTTTTAGCGCCCCTGCAAATGTTGTCGCTTCAATTTTGAATGACGATCGCAAAGGTAGAAAAAATGGTCGCGGTTTCTATCTTTATGGCGAAAAAGGGCGTAAAAGCAAAAAACAGGTTGACCCTGCTATTTATAAGCTTATTGGCGTGCAAGGGCAGAGTCGACTGTCTGCGCAGCAGGTGGCAGAGCGCTGTGTCATGTTAATGCTTAACGAAGCGGCGCGCTGTTTCGACGAAAAAGTGATTCGCAGCGCGCGCGATGGCGATATTGGCGCCGTGTTTGGTATCGGTTTTCCGCCGTTTCTCGGTGGCCCGTTCCGCTATATGGATGCTCTCGGGCCGGATGAAATGGTGGCGACATTACAGCGCCTGGCCGCACTTTACGGTCCTCGTTACGCGCCTTGTGAACAATTAGTGCGCATGGCGGAGCGCAGGAAGCATTTCTGGACGAATGGGGAAACTGACCAGGGAAATTGAGGTCAAAGAGAATATGAATCCGCACTGAATGCCTCCTTGGTGGCGAAATAATAATCAAGGATTGACTATACTTACGCCATTGAGGTAAAAAACAGCGTTTCATTCAGTGAATGGATAAGGCACAATGCCGGCCACCGCATTTTTGCCGCAGCCAATAGGGGCATGTGGTAAGCGTGTTGGTGAAACTGGTTAACAAAAGCGGTGCAATATGCAAGTTTTTATCATGCGTCACGGCGACGCAGCCCTCGATGCCGCCAGTGATTCGGTTCGTCCCTTGACCCCTTGTGGGTGTGACGAGTCTCGCCTGATGGCGAACTGGCTGAAAGGTCAAAAAGTGGATATCGAACGTGTTCTGGTGAGTCCGTTTCTTCGGGCCGAACAGACGTTAGATGTGGTCGGCGATTGTATGAATCTGCCGGCTCAGGTGGATGTCCTGCCGGAGCTAACGCCCTGTGGCGATGTCGGTCTGGTCAGCGCCTACCTCCAGGCGCTGGCCAATGAAGAGATCGGATCGGTGCTGGTGATCTCTCACTTACCTCTGGTCGGATACCTGGTATCTGAGCTTTGTCCGGGCGAAACGCCGCCGATGTTCACGACGTCCGCAATTGCCAACGTTACGCTTGATGAAAGCGGCAAGGGGACATTCAACTGGCAAATGAGTCCCTGCAATCTGAAAATGGCGAAAGCGATTTAATCTTTGCTGCCTGATGGCGCTTCGCTTATCAGGCCTACGACAGCGCTGGCTGTTCGTAGGCTGGATAAGGCGCTTGCGCCGCCATCCGGCAATTCCGCATCAGGGTAATTCGGGCGGTTGCCACTCTTCCACTTCAATCAACACCAGCAGCGCGGCGTCGCCGCCGTACTCTTTCGGCGCCTGATGAAAGGCCATCACATGCGGATGCTGCGCCAGCCATAACGGCGTTTGCTGTTTCAGAATATGTTTACCGTGTCCATGCATGACGCAGGCGCAAAAAATATGTTCCCGACGGCAGGCGGCAATCAGCGCCCCCAGTTCCTGCTTGGCCTGAAGCTGCGTTAAGCCGTGTAAATCCAGAAACAGTTCCGGCGAATAGTCGCCGCGGCGCATTTTTTTTAGCTCGAAATGGCTGACATCTTCACGGACATACTTTACCGGCCCTTCCGTATTGAGCAGCGGCTGGAACTCATCGGAAAAATAGTGGCTGGCGTCCGCCTGTTCCTGAATTAACCTTCGGGTAGGGACTTCCGTGATTTTCTTGCGCAGTGGCCGATGGACGATAGTATCCTGTTTAATCTTTCGGGTGCCGACCATCAGCTGACGGAACAGCGCCTGGTCCTCCTCGCTGAGCGATGTTTTCTTTTTCATTCGTGGGTCTCGTCTGATCTTTTGCCTTAGTTTACCCGACCCGGAGGATATCCGAACGGTCAAAACGGATTTTTCGTATTCTCCCGCCGCGTCAATGCTGATTTATCCCTGTCTTCGTGGCAAACTAGCCGCCGAATTTAATGCGAGCATGCCCTGGAGGAATACGTGGATAAAATTTTCGTCGATGAAGCAGTAAGTGAACTGCATACCATTCAGGACATGTTGCGCTGGGCGGTAAGCCGCTTTAGCGCGGCGAATATCTGGTATGGACACGGTACCGATAACCCGTGGGATGAAGCGGTACAACTGGTGTTGCCGTCTCTTTATCTGCCGCTGGATATTCCGGAAGATATGCGGACCGCGCGGCTGACGTCCAGCGAAAAACACCGCATTGTCGAGCGAGTGATTCGTCGCATTAACGAGCGTATCCCGGTCGCCTACCTGACTAATAAAGCCTGGTTCTGCGGCCACGAATTTTATGTCGATGAGCGCGTGCTGGTGCCGCGTTCGCCCATTGGCGAGCTGATTAATAACCACTTCGCCGGCCTTATTAGCCAACAGCCGAAATATATTCTGGATATGTGCACCGGCAGCGGCTGCATCGCCATCGCCTGTGCTTATGCTTTCCCGGACGCAGAGGTTGATGCGGTCGATATTTCGCCGGATGCGCTGGCTGTCGCCGAGCATAACATTGAAGAACACGGTCTTATCCATCACGTGACGCCAATCCGTTCCGATCTGTTCCGCGATCTGCCGAAAGTTCAGTACGATCTGATTGTCACTAACCCGCCTTATGTCGATGCGGAGGATATGTCCGATCTGCCGAACGAATATCGCCACGAACCTGAGCTGGGGCTGGCGTCCGGCACTGACGGCCTCAAATTGACCCGTCGTATCCTGGGGAATGCGCCGGATTATCTGTCCGATGACGGCGTTCTGATTTGTGAAGTCGGAAACAGCATGGTACATCTGATGGAGCAGTATCCGGATGTGCCGTTCACCTGGCTGGAGTTTGACAACGGCGGCGATGGCGTCTTTATGTTGACCAAAGCGCAGTTGCTCGCGGCCCGTGAACATTTCAACATTTATAAAGATTAAAACACGCAAACGACAACAACGATAACGGAGCCGTGATGGCAGGAAACACAATTGGACAACTCTTTCGCGTAACCACTTTCGGCGAATCACACGGGCTGGCGCTTGGGTGTATCGTCGATGGCGTGCCGCCCGGCATCCCGTTAACGGAGGCCGATCTGCAGCACGATCTCGACAGACGCCGCCCCGGCACCTCGCGCTATACTACCCAGCGCCGCGAACCGGATCAGGTAAAAATTCTCTCCGGCGTGTTTGATGGCGTGACGACCGGCACCAGCATTGGCCTGCTGATTGAAAACACCGATCAGCGCTCGCAGGACTACAGCGCGATTAAAGATGTTTTTCGTCCGGGACACGCGGATTACACCTATGAGCAGAAATACGGCCTGCGCGATTACCGTGGCGGTGGACGTTCTTCCGCGCGTGAAACCGCGATGCGCGTAGCGGCAGGGGCGATCGCCAAGAAATACCTGGCGGAAAAGTTCGGCATCGAAATCCGCGGCTGCCTGACCCAGATGGGCGACATTCCGCTGGAGATTAAAGACTGGCGTCAGGTTGAGCTTAATCCGTTCTTTTGCCCCGATGCGGACAAACTTGACGCGCTGGACGAACTGATGCGCGCGCTGAAAAAAGAGGGTGACTCCATCGGCGCGAAAGTGACGGTGATGGCGAGCGGCGTGCCGGCAGGGCTTGGCGAACCGGTATTTGACCGACTGGATGCGGACATCGCCCATGCGCTGATGAGCATTAATGCGGTGAAAGGCGTGGAGATCGGCGAAGGATTTAACGTGGTGGCGCTGCGCGGCAGCCAGAATCGCGATGAAATCACGGCGCAGGGTTTTCAGAGCAACCACGCTGGCGGCATCCTCGGTGGCATCAGTAGCGGGCAACACATTGTGGCGCATATGGCGCTGAAACCTACCTCCAGCATTACCGTGCCGGGACGTACGATCAACCGGATGGGTGAAGAAGTCGAAATGATCACCAAAGGGCGCCACGATCCGTGTGTGGGGATTCGCGCAGTGCCGATCGCAGAAGCCATGCTGGCGATCGTGCTGATGGATCACCTGCTGCGCCATCGGGCACAGAATGCGGATGTAAAGACAGAGATTCCACGCTGGTAAGAAATGAAAAAAACCGCGATTGCGCTGCTGGCATGGTTTGTCAGTAGCGCCAGCCTGGCGGCGACGCCGTGGCAGAAAATAACCCATCCTGTCCCCGGCGCCGCCCAGTCTATTGGTAGCTTTGCCAACGGATGCATCATTGGCGCCGACACGTTGCCGGTACAGTCCGATAATTATCAGGTGATGCGCACCGATCAGCGCCGTTATTTCGGCCACCCGGATCTGGTTATGTTTATCCAGCGGTTGAGTCATCAGGCGCAGCAACGGGGGCTCGGAACCGTCCTGATAGGCGACATGGGGATGCCTGCCGGAGGCCGCTTTAATGGCGGACACGCCAGTCATCAGACCGGGCTTGATGTGGATATTTTCTTGCAGTTGCCGAAAACGCGCTGGAGCCAGGCGCAGCTATTGCGCCCGCAGGCGTTAGATCTGGTGTCCCGCGACGGTAAACATGTCGTGCCGTCTCGCTGGTCGTCGGATATCGCCAGTCTGATCAAACTGGCGGCACAAGACAATGACGTCACCCGTATTTTCGTCAATCCGGCTATTAAACAACAGCTTTGCCTCGATGCCGGAAGCGATCGTGACTGGCTACGTAAAGTACGCCCCTGGTTCCAGCATCGCGCGCATATGCACGTGCGTTTACGCTGCCCTGCCGACAGCCTGGAGTGCGAAGATCAACCTTTACCCCCGCCGGGCGATGGATGCGGCGCTGAACTGCAAAGCTGGTTCGAACCGCCAAAACCTGGCACCACAAAGCCTGAGAAGAAGACACCGCCGCCGCTGCCGCCTTCCTGCCAGGCGCTACTGGATGAGCATGTACTCTGATGGACAATTTTTATGATCTGTTTATGGTCTCCCCGCTGCTGCTGGTGGTGCTGTTTTTTGTCGCCGTACTGGCAGGATTTATCGATTCTATCGCCGGGGGCGGAGGGCTGCTCACTATCCCTGCGCTGATGGCCGCCGGGATGTCGCCGGCAAACGCGCTGGCGACCAATAAATTACAGGCGTGCGGCGGCTCCCTCTCGTCTTCGCTCTATTTTATTCGCCGTAAGGTGGTAAACCTGGCCGAGCAAAAGCTCAATATTCTGATGACGTTCATTGGCTCGATGAGCGGCGCGCTGCTGGTGCAGCACGTGCAGGCGGATATTTTGCGCCAGATCTTGCCCATCCTGGTGATTTTCATCGGCCTCTATTTTTTATTGATGCCGAAGCTGGGCGAGGAAGATCGCCAGCGCCGCCTGTATGGATTACCGTTCGCGCTGATAGCCGGGGGATGCGTCGGGTTTTACGACGGCTTTTTCGGGCCTGCCGCCGGGTCGTTTTACGCCCTGGCGTTTGTCACCTTATGTGGCTATAACCTGGCGAAATCCACGGCACATGCCAAAGTGCTTAACGCTACCTCCAACGTTGGCGGCCTGCTGTTATTTATCATCGGCGGCAAAGTGATCTGGGCGACGGGCTTCGTGATGCTGGTTGGTCAGTTTTTAGGGGCGCGAATGGGGTCGCGTCTGGTGTTGAGCAAAGGCCAAAAGCTTATCAGACCGATGATCGTTATTGTCTCGGCGGTAATGAGCGCCAGGTTACTTTATGATAGCCACGGACAGGAGATCCTCCACTGGTTGGGGATGAATTAATGAACAATACGCACCATTACGAACAGTTAATTGAGATTTTTAACGGCTGCTTTGCCGAAGAATTTAATACCCGTCTGATTAAAGGCGACGACGAACCGATCTATCTTCCTGCTGACGCGCAGGTACCGTACCACCGCATCGTCTTTGCGCATGGGTTTTACGCCAGCGCGCTGCATGAGATTTCTCACTGGTGTATCGCCGGTAAGGCGCGCCGCGAACTGGTTGACTTTGGTTACTGGTACTGCCCGGACGGACGCGACGCGCAGACCCAAAGTCAATTCGAAGACGTTGAGGTGAAGCCACAGGCTTTCGACTGGTTGTTTTGCGTGGCGGCGGGGTATCCCTTTAACGTCAGTTGCGACAATCTGGAAGGCGATATTGAGCCGGATCGCGTGGCGTTTCAGCGCCGGGTTCATGCGCAGGTAATGGCGTATCTGGAGCAGGGCATTCCTGAACGTCCGGCCCGCTTCATCAAAGCGCTACAGAATTACTATCACACGCCCGAACTTAAGGCGGAACAGTTCCCGTGGCCGGAAGCGCTTAATTAAAGCCAGCGCCACGTTTACAATGAGGAAAGAAGATGATCGCGGAGTTTGAATCACGCATTCTGGCATTAATTGACGATATGGTAGAGCACGCCAGCGACGATGAGCTTTTTGCCAGTGGATACCTGCGTGGCCACCTGACGTTAGCCATTGCCGAGCTGGAGAGCGGTGATGACCACTCCGTCGAGGCGGTCTATGCCAACGTTAGCCAAAGTCTGGAAAAAGCGATCGGCGCCGGCGAACTGTCGCCGCGCGATCAGGCGTTAGTCAAAGCGATGTGGGACAATTTGTTCGACAAGGCAAAACAATAACGCCGTGGGCCGGAAGGCGACGCTTGCCGCCTTCCGCTATTGACTGGCCCATTACTTCACCGCTTTTCCCTTCAATAACTTTCTCACCCATAACCGATTCGGATTTAACGCCGCCAGCGTACTGGCATCCAGTGGAATCGGCTCGTTACTCATCTGCGCCGCCAGAATTTCTGCGCATAATGGCGCTGAGCACAAACCGCGCGATCCCAGCGCGCCGAGCATAAATAAACCCGGATACACAGGCGCAGGCGCCGCCGACGTTTTATTATCGGCTAAATCGGCGTAATGCGTCAGCGTGGCATGGTAATCCGGGACATTGCCCACCATCGGCAGATGGTCGCGGGTGGCGCAACGCACGCCGCAACGAGCGCTGTTGCCGCTAACGTCAACCTCTGTGGCCCAGTTCGCATCCGGAAAACAGTCAAGCAGACGCTGTCGGTTCTGACGCTGATCTTCTTCGCGCCAGACGGTGCTTTCGTCGCCCCGGTGATAGCTGGCGCCAATACAGTGCTGCTGATTATGCGGATTTTGCGGCGTCAGATAGCCGTCGTAGCATAACACCTGACGCAACGCCGAGAGAGCGGGGGTGGTGGGAATATGACTGACCTGCCCCCCGACGGCATACACCGGCAGCGGCCGGGTCTGATCAAAACGGTTAATCTGATGGCCGTTCGCCAGAACGGCGGTCTCATGGCTGGCGGTTTCACCTGACGTAAAGCGCAGTTGCCAGCGCGACTCCTGCGCAACGAGCGACGTGAGCGTATGGCGAAAGCGCGTTTGTAAACCCTGTTCGGTCGCCAGTGCGATGACTGCGCGAGTTAATTGTTCCGGGCACAGCCAGCCGCCTGCCGGATAGGTAATTCCTCCGCAGCGTGTCGTCACGCCAACCGCCTGTTCCGCCTCTTCGGCATTGAGCGCCGAGGCCAGTCCGGCGGGCAGCGCCAGGGACAGCATCTGGGCAATTTTCTGCTGGCTTTTCTCATCCCATCCGAGCTGCGTCACGCCGCACCAGTCATGATCAAAAGAGACGGGCAGGGCATCATACAGGCGACGGGCAAAGGTGAATGCGGTCGGGAAAAAGCGATTAATGGCGGCGTCATGTTTGCTAAGGAGCGGATAAAGCGCGCCCTGTCGATTACCGGAAGCGCCCTGGGCGGGCTGATCATCTGCGCAATAGAGCGTCACCTGCCAGCCGCGACGCAGTAACGCCAGTGATAACAGCGCGCTGGCGATGCCGCCGCCAATGATTGCCGTTTCACGTTTTTCGCTTCCGCTGCGGTAAAACCAGGGCGCGGAAAGGGTCGGCATGAGGTGTTGTTCCATCACTCCGCAAAGCATCTCGCGTTTACGTCCGAAGCCTTTGCGTTTTTGCATGGTAAAACCGGCTTCCTGTAACCCCCGACGAACGAAGCCCGCCGAGGTAAACGTCGCCAGCGTTGCGCCGGGCCGCGCCAGCCGCGCCATCGCGTTAAACAGGTTTGGCGTCCACATATCCGGATTTTTCGCCGGGGCAAAACCGTCGAGGAACCAGGCGTCGACTGTTTGATTCAGCGTGGCGTCCAGTTGGTCGGTCAATTCATTAATATCGCCAAACCACAAATCCAGCGTCACCCGGCCCCGATCCAGCAATAGGCGGTGGCACCCCGGGAGCGGCAGCGGCCATTGCGCCTGCAGCTGCTCTGCCCAGGGCGCGAGCTCCGGCCAGTGTTGGTGCGCCAGCGCCAGATCGTCGCGCGTTAACGGGAATTTCTCAAAACTGATGAAATGTAACCTTTGTAGCGTCGCCTGTGGGTGCGCAGAACGAAAGCTGTCAAACGCCTGCCACAGCGTCAGGAAGTTGAGTCCGGTGCCAAAACCGCTTTCCGCGACTATAAATAATGGATGTGAATGTACGGGAAATCGCTCCGCAAGACGATTGCCGCCAAGAAAAACGTAGCGTGTCTCTTCGAGTCCATTGTCATTAGAAAAATAGACATCATCAAAATCTCGGGAAACAGGTGTACCCTCAGCGTTAAATTCGAGTGTGGCGGGTTGTATGGCGTATTGTTTCACGTAAGTTACTCGTCTGACGGGCGGTATCGCGATCTTAACGATGTGTGCCTGATGGCGCAAATTTCCGTACTAAATGGCTGATCGGACTTGTTCGGCGTACAAGTGTACGCTATTGTGCCAATCGAAACTTAAAAATAGTGCGAATTACAGAGGTATTGAATGAAACGTGCAGTGATTACTGGCCTGGGCATCGTTTCCAGCATCGGTAATAACCAGCAGGAAGTCCTGGCATCTCTGCGTGAAGGACGTTCAGGGATCACTTTCTCTCAGGAGCTGAAGGACGCCGGCATGCGTAGCCAGGTATGGGGCAACGTAAAACTGGATACCACTGGCCTCATTGACCGCAAAGTCGTGCGCTTTATGAGCGACGCCTCCATCTATGCTTATCTGTCTATGGAGCAGGCAGTGGCCGACGCCGGTCTGGCGCCGGAAGTCTATCAGAATAACCCGCGTGTCGGCCTGATTGCAGGTTCCGGCGGCGGCTCCCCGAAATTCCAGGTCTTTGGCGCAGACGCCATGCGTAGCCCGCGTGGTCTGAAAGCCGTGGGCCCGTATGTGGTGACGAAAGCAATGGCATCCGGCGTTTCCGCCTGCCTCGCTACGCCGTTTAAAATTTATGGCGTAAACTACTCCATTAGCTCCGCTTGCGCGACCTCCGCACACTGTATCGGCAATGCGGTTGAACAGATCCAACTGGGCAAACAGGACATCGTTTTTGCTGGCGGCGGCGAAGAGCTGTGCTGGGAAATGGCCTGTGAGTTCGATGCGATGGGCGCACTGTCCACCAAATATAACGATACGCCTGAAAAAGCGTCCCGTACCTATGATGCGCACCGTGATGGGTTTGTCATCGCAGGCGGTGGCGGTATGGTTGTTGTCGAAGAGCTGGAACACGCTCTGGCGCGCGGCGCGCATATTTATGCGGAAATCGTCGGTTACGGCGCAACATCCGATGGCGCAGACATGGTTGCTCCGTCTGGTGAAGGCGCAGTACGTTGCATGCAGATGGCGATGCACGGCGTAGACACGCCGATCGACTACCTGAACTCTCACGGTACCTCTACTCCGGTAGGCGACGTGAAAGAACTCGGTGCAATCCGTGAAGTGTTTGGCGATAACAGCCCGGCAATTTCTGCAACCAAAGCGATGACCGGCCACTCGCTGGGTGCCGCAGGCGTGCAGGAAGCTATCTACTCTCTGCTGATGCTGGAGCACGGTTTTATCGCGCCGAGTATCAACATCGAAGAGCTGGATGAGCAGGCTGCGGGTCTGGACATCGTGACCGAAACGACCGAGCGTGAACTGACTACTGTAATGTCTAACAGCTTCGGTTTTGGCGGCACCAACGCCACGCTGGTGATGCGTAAGTTGTAAGCCTGACTATTACGTTGTAGTATCAATAATGAAACAGGTCGCTAATGCGACCTGTTTTTTCATTCAGGGAACAACAAATTATATGGATATTCTATAAATGCCAACTAATACATTAGATAAAATTAGGCATAGTTTGAGTTGTGTGGCTGTTTTATTTGGTTTGCTTGGCATTTTTGTTTTTGCCTCATTTTCGCCTTCCTATGCCTGGCTTTATTTGGGAGGTCTGGCTGCGCCTTTTATATATAGTATTGTTTTTGTCTATGCGATTGCTGCCTGGAGTATTTATTCAAAGTATTACCCGTTTTTATCATTGGGCCGCTTATCATTTGTGGAATGTTTTTTTCCGGCGCTGGCCCTGGTGTGCCTTACCGTTCTCTACAATGCTTTTAGTGGCCCGGAACCCTGGATGGCCGAGTTATCAAGGCAATTTTTTCTTCATAAATTTCTTAACACGCTGGCGATGTGCTTTCTGGCTCCTGTGACGGAGGAAATTATATTCAGAGGGTTTTTATTAAACAGCAGTATCGGTTGGGGTCGGTACTCAAGAGTTTCCGGTATTATTATTACCTCACTCGCTTTTGCAATTATGCATACACAATATCTCTTTGCGGTGACTTTTGTTTATCTGTTTGTGTTTTCATCGATATTATGCGTTGTTCGAATGAGAAGTCGAGGGTTAATGATACCGATAATACTTCATATTTTAAATAATGCCTGGGTTATTTTCGGCTTACTGTTTTCAGCGACGGAATAAGCGCCTGATGCAAGAGGCGCTTTAACCTCTCCGGTACGAACAAGAGACCGATGGCGGTTCCCTTTTTTAATGCTTCTTATATTCCGGCGCGACTTTCGCTGACCAGGCCTCAGCCTGGGTGATGGCGCCTGCGTCATAAATCGGCTGTTCATAACCCCTGTCAGCATCCCGAACGCGGTAAATTTTCCAGCGTCCCTCTTCCCAACGGGTATAAACTTCCAGGTGGATGGGTGTTGACTCTGTAGCCAACAGAACATCCACTTTTTCTCCGCCGAGGAAAGGGTGTGCCTTCCCAACCCGTAACTGTGGAATCCACTCTGGCGCATAGTCCTGCGCATACATAAAATAATCTGCCCCCACAATCTCCTGTTCATAAAGGGACTGTATTAGCGCCAGGCGATGAATAACCTCTTTAGCAACGTAACGTTGCATTAAGGCGGTGGTGTCGTCAGGGGTATTCACATCGTTCGTGAACGTCGTCATCCATGAGGTATAGAACTGCTTCACGGCCTGCGTACTGTCGTGATGAGGCGCAGAGCAACTACAAAGCAACAGGATAAGCGCGACAAGGGAGAACGTTTTCATTAATTCTTCCTGTAGATGGTATATGAGGGCCTGGCTGCCCGGTAGCCCGGGCCGGCCCACATATCGCGTTGTTTAAAATCTGAATACCACTCTGCACCATCGTATATCGCCATGTGACCGCTCGGGTTTCCGCCAGCGTAAGGTTGAATAATAATGACGTCACCCTCGCGCGGCATTTCATAGGTACCAATAGCGGTGAATCCGGCGCTTCTTAACATTGGGCCATAATCTTTCGCATGATATGTATGCCCCAGCGTGATACCGCCCGCCTGAATTGCCTTTCGGGTAAATTCCGCACACCGGCCTGACGAGAAAGATCTCTGAGCGTAATACCTCTTTTTTCAAGTGCACTTTTAATATCTGCACGATGCCAGTCCTGGCTTTTTGGTTCCATTCTGTAATCCTAAGAAGATGTGTTATCGGCACCGATATTTTTAAGGTAAAAATTAGCGCGAGAAAAAGAAAGTTACTTTCTTTTTCACTCTGAGAATAGTGCCAGAAAGAAAGCAAAATTTCGCGAAAAAGAAGAAATATTTTTATTTCATCAGGGGAAAGGAAAGAAACCGATGGCAAAGGAATGGTTCACGGTTAAGGAATGTCTTGGCTTACCGGGGTTTCCGGGAAGCGAGCCTGCGGTTCGCGAACGTTTGTATAAGTACAGCGAAGGGAAAGAGGGTGTCAGGCGTAAGCGTGTTAAATCAAAGGCCGAGGAGTTTCATATATCTGTTTTCCCTCTTTATGTTCATCGTTATCTTGACGACAGCGGAGAGGAACCGACGCCAGAACCCATTTCCTTACAGGAAGCGGAGCCTGAAGATATCCAGGAGATGATGTTCAGGTTACTGACGCCAGAACAGCGCAAGCAGGTGACCGGACGGTTTAAGGTGAGAGGGATGAAAGCGGTCTTTCCCTTTCTGTTTGATGACACGCCGCCACGTTGATACCCTGGCTGCAATTTCAAGGTTGACAAGTTTCGCGTCTCACAGGCAGACTTCACTTTCTACATTATCCTTCCGATAATGCGTAAGCGTTTAACGTTATCCAACGCACCTTAATCCTGACGTTCAGGTAGAGGGGGGCGTGGCCTTTCCCCGCCTTACTCTGCATTCTGGAGTAATGCATGACAGCAGTTAGCCAAAAAACAACGACCCCGTCTGCGAATTTTTCGCTGTTCCGCATCGCCTTTGCGGTTTTCCTGACCTATATGACGGTCGGCCTGCCGTTACCCGTCATCCCGCTTTTTGTCCATCACGAACTGGGCTATAGCAATACGATGGTTGGGATCGCCGTGGGCATTCAGTTTTTTGCGACGGTACTGACGCGCGGCTATGCCGGACGGCTGGCGGATCAATATGGCGCTAAACGATCGGCGTTACAGGGGATGTTTGCCTGCGGACTGGCGGGCGCCGCCTGGCTCCTGGCCGCGCTGTTGCCGGTTTCCGCGCCGGTAAAATTCGCGCTGCTTATTGTCGGGCGTTTGATCCTCGGATTTGGCGAAAGCCAGCTGCTGACCGGAACCCTGACCTGGGGACTGGGGCTGGTTGGCCCAACGCGTTCCGGTAAGGTGATGTCGTGGAACGGAATGGCGATTTACGGCGCGCTGGCGGCTGGTGCGCCGTTGGGCTTGCTGATCCATAGCCACTTTGGCTTCGCGGCGCTGGCGGGGACGACGATGGTTTTACCGCTGCTGGCCTGGGCATTCAACGGCACCGTGCGTAAAGTGCCTGCGTATACGGGGGAGCGACCTTCACTGTGGAGCGTGGTCGGGCTTATCTGGAAACCGGGCCTGGGCCTGGCATTGCAGGGCGTGGGCTTTGCCGTCATCGGTACGTTTATTTCACTTTATTTTGTCAGCAATGGCTGGACGATGGCGGGATTCACCCTGACCGCGTTTGGCGGTGCGTTTGTCCTGATGCGCATGTTGTTCGGTTGGATGCCGGACCGCTTTGGCGGCGTGAAGGTCGCCGTTGTCTCATTGCTGGTTGAGACGGCAGGACTGCTGCTCTTGTGGCTGGCGCCGACGGCCTGGATAGCGCTGGTAGGCGCGGCGCTCACCGGGGCAGGGTGTTCATTGATTTTCCCGGCGCTGGGCGTGGAGGTTGTGAAACGCGTACCTTCTCAGGTACGCGGTACGGCGCTCGGCGGTTACGCCGCGTTTCAGGATATCTCCTACGGCGTTACCGGCCCGCTGGCGGGCGTGCTGGCCACGTCATGCGGCTATCCTTCCGTATTCCTCGCGGGAGCGATCTCCGCGGTGGTTGGCATCCTGGTGACGATATTATCGTTCCGGCGTGGTTAAGAAACCAGCCAGAAAAGCGCCAGTACAATTATTAGCGCGATAAACAACAGGCCTGGCCGCGCAGACAGATTTTTTACGGTTTCAATCATCGGCGCGAACGGGCGGTAGATGGGTTGAATAGAGAGCGGTTCCAGCTCATCCGCCTCCCGCTCTACGCGACGCAGGAAAATATGGTTAAGTAAGTCCTGCACCTGGGCGGTGGTCAACACCGTTTGCGGCTGAATTTGATAAGTGTGTTGGGCATACTCTTTGATCGCTGTGAGCTCGTCTGGCTCAAGCGGTTGTTTTAACGCAGCCTGCAGCGTATGTAGCGTAGGCGCGTGTTGTAGTGACAGCGTCTGCCGCGCCTGTAGCCATGTCGCCAGATGAGTAAACTGTTTTGCCGGAATGAGCTCGCCGCTTTTCACGCCGGAGAGTTCCAGCATTGATTGCCAGATAAGTTTGTTTGACTCGCCGGTCGCGGCTGCCAGCTTCGTCACCAACTGATTCAACGTATTATGTTCAGCAGGCAATAATGGCCGATCCGTTGCCGGACGTTGCTGCGGCTGCGGAATGGAAAGCTGCCCCTGTTGCAGGAGCGTCAGCACGTTTTTGAGTTGATCGGGCGTAAGCTGGCTAAGCGCGGTTTGACCGTATTGCTGACGGATAAAATCGCTGACGGCCTGACGATTATTCCCGACGCCAAGCAGCTCTGTTAGCTGTGAAAGTACCTGACGATTGGCGTGATTTTGCTGCGCTACGCCCAGACGCTGGGTAAGATTCTGTTCAGCGGCGGGGAAGTGGCGCGACAGTAGCGGCGCGTCATTTTTTATCCCCAGATCGTGTTTCATTCCGGCCCATACTTCCGCGCTTTGCTGCTGGGTCAGTGAAATCAGGCGCGTGATCAGCCTTTCCAGTACCGTACGCTGTTGCATGGAAAGCGGCTGCTCGCTCGCAGCGGAAAGAGGATTACGCCCTTCGCCTGGAGGCTGTGCAGGGGCGCCGGAGATGGGATGCATAATTAATTATCCTTTAACCATAAATCTGAGCAATATATGCCTGGCGGCCAGATTATGGCACACTTGTCCGGTTAACTCTCGTTCTCAAACAGGTACGACAGTCGTGAAAATTCTCGTTGATGAAAATATGCCTTACGCCCGCGAATTATTTAGCCGCCTGGGTGAGGTAAAGGCAGTGCCGGGTCGCCCGATCCCCGTTGAAGAATTGAACCATGCCGATGCGTTAATGGTGCGTTCGGTCACGAAAGTGAATGAATCGCTGCTGAGCGGCACGCCGATTAACTTCGTTGGTACTGCTACGGCAGGCACCGATCATGTGGATGAGGCATGGCTGAAGCAGGCGGGCATCGGTTTTTCAGCCGCGCCCGGCTGTAATGCTATCGCCGTGGTGGAGTATGTGTTTTCCGCGCTGTTGATGCTGGCCGAACGTGACGGCTTTTCGTTACGCGATCGCACTATAGGGATTGTCGGTGTGGGTAACGTTGGAAGCCGGCTACAGACCAGGCTTGAAGCGTTGGGTATCCGTACGTTGCTGTGCGATCCGCCACGCGCCGCACGCGGGGACGAGGGTGATTTTCGTACGCTGGATGAGCTGGTGCAGGAAGCGGATGTCCTGACTTTCCATACGCCGCTTTATAAAGACGGACCGTATAAAACGCTGCATCTGGCCGATGAGACGCTGATCCGTCGACTGAAACCCGGCGCCATTCTCATTAACGCCTGCCGCGGTCCGGTGGTGGATAACGCCGCGTTGCTGGCGCGACTTAATGCCGGGCAGCCGCTGAGCGTGGTGCTTGATGTGTGGGAGGGCGAACCGGATCTTAACGTCGCGCTACTGGAAGCCGTGGATATCGGCACGTCGCATATTGCCGGCTATACGCTGGAAGGCAAAGCGCGCGGCACCACCCAGGTCTTTGAGGCGTATAGCGCGTTTATTGGCCGCGAGCAGCATGTCGCGCTGGAGACATTACTGCCTGCGCCTGAGTTTGGTCGTATTACGCTTCATGGCCCGCTGGATCAACCGACGCTGAAAAGACTGGCGCATTTGGTGTATGATGTGCGCCGCGACGATGCGCCGCTGCGTAAAGTCGCTGGAATTCCGGGTGAATTTGATAAATTGCGTAAAAATTATCTTGAGCGCCGTGAATGGTCGTCTTTATACGTGATGTGTGACGACGAAACGGCAGCCGCCTTGCTGTGTAAGCTAGGTTTTAACGCTGTTCATCACCCGGCACATTAATGTCTTCTTAATGCTCCCTGTCGAATAATGCGACAGGGACGCTTATGTATTTCTGGAGTAAATCACCATGTCTGAAGGCTGGAACATTGCCATTCTGGGCGCAACGGGCGCCGTAGGCGAAGCCCTGCTTGAAACACTGGCTGAACGCCAGTTCCCGGTCGGTGAAATTTATGCGTTGGCGCGTCATGAAAGCGCGGGCGAGCACCTCCGTTTTGGTGGCAAGTCGGTCATTGTCCAGGATGCGGCGGACTTTGACTGGACGCAGGCGCAGTTGGCGTTTTTCGTTGCCGGCGCAGAGGCATCGGCTGCCTGGATAGACGACGCGACTAATGCAGGTTGCCTGGTGATAGATTCCAGCGGTCTGTTCGCGCTGGAGCCTGATGTGCCGCTGGTCGTGCCGGAAGTTAACCCGTATGTACTGGCGGATTACCGTAACCGTAACGTGATTGCGGTCGCCGATAGTCTGACCAGTCAACTGCTGGCGGCGCTCAAGCCGTTAATCGATCAGGGGGGACTGTCGCGCATCGCCGTCACCAGTATGTTATCAGCGTCCGCACAGGGGAAAAAAGCGGTCGATGCGCTGGCCGGACAGAGTGCGAAGCTGCTTAACGGCATACCGATTGATGAAGATGATTTCTTTGGCCGCCAGTTAGCGTTCAATATGCTGCCGCTGCTGCCGGATCGTGAAGGCAGCGTGCGCCAGGAACGTCGTATCGTCGATGAAGTGCGTAAAATTTTGCAGGACGATGGCGTGATGATCTCCGCCAGTGTCGTGCAGTCGCCGGTGTTCTATGGCCATGCGCAGATGGTGAGCTTTGAAGCGCTCCGTCCGCTGGCGGCGGAAGAGGCGCGCGAGGCATTTTCCCGCGGTGAAGATATCGTACTGTCAGAAGAGACGGATTACCCGACGCAGGTGGGCGACGCTTCCGGCAATCCACAGCTTTCTATTGGCTGTGTGCATAATGATTACGGTATGCCGGAACAAATTCAGTTCTGGTCAGTGGCGGACAACGTGCGTTTCGGCGGCGCGCTGATGGCCGTTAAAATTGCGGAGAAGCTGGTGCAGGAGTATCTGTACTGATGTCCGGACAGCAATCATCGCCGGTCTATAAAATTGCGCTGGGTATTGAGTACGACGGCAGCAAGTATTATGGCTGGCAGCGTCAGAATGAAGTGCGCAGCGTGCAGGAAAAGCTGGAAAAAGCGCTCTCGCAGGTGGCAAATGAACCTATTAACGTGTTCTGCGCCGGGCGTACCGATGCCGGCGTTCACGGCACCGGGCAGGTTGTCCATTTCGAAACGACCGCATTGCGCAAAGATGCGGCATGGACGCTGGGGGTAAATGCGAATTTGCCTGGTGACATTGCCGTGCGCTGGGTGAAAACTGTACCGGATGATTTTCACGCGCGATTTAGCGCTACGGCTCGCCGTTATCGCTATATCATCTACAATCATCGACTGCGTCCTGCGGTATTAGCAAAAGGCGTGACGCATTACTATGAGCCGCTGGATGCAGAGCGGATGCATCGCGCGGCGCAGTGTCTGCTTGGCGAAAATGATTTTACCTCGTTTCGCGCAGTGCAGTGCCAGTCGCGCACGCCGTGGCGTAATGTGATGCACATCAACGTTACCCGCCACGGCCCTTATGTGGTGGTCGATATCAAAGCGAATGCCTTTGTTCATCATATGGTCAGGAATATTGTCGGCAGCCTGCTGGAAGTAGGCGCTCACAACCAGCCGGAGAGCTGGATCGCAGAGCTGTTAGCGGCCAGGGACAGAACGCTGGCGGCGGCAACGGCGAAGGCGGAGGGGCTATATTTGGTTGCGGTGGATTACCCTGACCGGTTTGACCTTCCAAAACCGCCAATGGGCCCGCTATTTCTGGCGGACTAATCCGAATCGTACACCCGAAACGTGTCGGGTAGAAAGGCAAAGACAAATATGGACCTGATCTACTTTATTATTGATTTTATTCTGCACATCGATGTGCATCTGGCGGAGCTGGTCGCGGAGTACGGCGTCTGGGTGTACGCTATTTTGTTTTTGATTCTGTTTTGTGAAACCGGCCTGGTCGTCACGCCGTTCCTGCCGGGCGACTCGCTGCTGTTTGTCGCCGGGGCGCTGGCTTCGCTGGAAACCAACGATCTCAATGTGCATGTCATGGTGGCGTTAATGCTGATCGCCGCAATTGTCGGCGATGCGGTAAATTACACGATTGGTCGACTGTTCGGCGAAAAACTGTTCAGTAATCCGAATTCGAAAATTTTCCGCCGCAGTTATCTGGATAAAACCCACCAGTTTTATGAAAAACACGGCGGTAAAACTATCATTCTCGCTCGCTTCGTGCCGATCGTCAGAACCTTTGCGCCGTTTGTGGCAGGGATGGGGCACATGTCCTATCGGCATTTTGCAGCCTATAACGTCATCGGCGCGCTGCTGTGGGTACTGCTCTTTACCTACGCCGGTTATTTCTTCGGTACGATACCGTTGATTCAGGATAACCTTAAGCTGCTGATTGTGGGGATTATCGTGGTTTCGATATTACCTGGCGTCATTGAGATTGTCCGGCATAAGCGCGCTGCGTCGCGTGCCGCAAAATAGAAAGTAACTCAGCGGTTCGACCACTTTTTTATCCAAAGTTTCGGGCTGTTATGTTTTAATGTGCAACATTCATGGTCTGTTGGGGGCAAAAATGGCATTATGCGCCCCTTATAATAAAGCTGACTAAGGTTCAGGCAGAAAGGTCACCAATGAGCTGGATTGAACGAATTAAAAGCAACATTACTCCCACCCGCAAGGCAAGCATTCCTGAAGGGGTGTGGACCAAGTGTGATAGCTGCGGTCAGGTTTTATACCGCGCTGAGCTGGAACGTAATCTTGAGGTCTGTCCTAAGTGTGACCATCATATGCGCATGTCGGCGCGCAATCGCCTGCATAGCCTGTTAGATGAAGGTTCCCTTGTGGAGTTGGGTAGCGAGCTGGAGCCAAAAGACGTGCTCAAGTTCCGCGACTCCAAAAAATATAAAGACAGACTGGCGTCCGCGCAGAAAGAAACCGGCGAGAAAGACGCGCTGGTGGTCATGAAAGGGACGCTTCACGGTATGCCGGTTGTCGCCGCCGCGTTTGAATTCGCGTTCATGGGCGGCTCAATGGGGTCTGTCGTTGGCGCACGCTTCGTTCGCGCCGTTGAACAGGCGCTGGAAGACAACTGTCCGTTAGTGTGTTTCTCTGCTTCCGGCGGCGCGCGTATGCAAGAAGCGCTGATGTCGCTGATGCAGATGGCGAAAACCTCGGCGGCGCTGGCTAAAATGCAGGAACGCGGTTTACCGTACATTTCTGTACTGACCGATCCGACAATGGGCGGCGTTTCCGCCAGTTTTGCGATGCTGGGCGATCTCAACATCGCCGAGCCAAAAGCCCTGATTGGCTTCGCCGGCCCGCGCGTTATCGAACAAACCGTTCGTGAGAAGCTCCCGCCAGGATTCCAGCGCAGTGAGTTCCTGATCGAAAAAGGCGCTATTGATATGATAGTCCGCCGCCCGGAAATGCGCCTGAAGCTGGCGAGCATTCTGGCGAAGCTGATGAATCTGCCCGCGCCGAACCCGGACGCCCCGCGTGAAGGCGTGGTGGTGCCTCCGGCGCCGGATCAGGAGTCTGAGGCCTGATAACTGAAAAGGGCAGGGCCGCAGGCTCTGCCCTTTTGCTTTTCACCGTAAAGAAGCAGCGGAAACAATGAAAAACAAATCTATACCTCAAGCTGCGTCGCCCCTGGCCTCGTGGCTTTCTTATCTGGAAAACCTGCACAGCAAGAGTATCGATTTAGGCCTTGAGCGCGTAAGCCAGGTGGCAGCGCGTCTGGACATCCTCAAGCCTGCGCCGTTCGTTTTTACCGTTGCGGGAACCAACGGCAAAGGTACGACCTGTCGAACGCTGGAGTCGGTGTTAATCGCGGCGGGATACCGTGTGGGCGTCTATAGTTCGCCTCATCTGGTACGTTACACCGAGCGCGTGCGCGTGCAGGGGAAAGAATTAGCGGAATCCGCGCATACCGCGTCCTTTGCGGAAATAGAAGCGGCGCGCGGCGATATTTCATTGACCTATTTTGAATATGGTACGTTGTCGGCATTGTGGCTGTTTAAACAGGCTAACCTTGACGTGGTGATTCTGGAGGTCGGGTTGGGCGGGCGCCTGGACGCCACGAACATTGTGGATGCCGATGTAGCGGTAATTACCAGCATCGCGCTTGACCATACTGACTGGCTGGGGCCGGATCGCGAAAGTATCGGCCGCGAGAAAGCCGGGATTTTTCGTGCGGAAAAACCCGCTATCGTCGGCGAACCGGAAATGCCGGCAACCATCGCGGATGTCGCGCAGGAGACCGGCGCGCTGTTGCTGCGTCGCGGCGTTGACTGGCGTTATGAGGTGACAGCGACCCACTGGGCGTTTACCGATGGCGACGGCACGCTTGCCGGACTGCCGTTGCCGCAGGTTCCCCAGCCGAATGCCGCCACCGCTCTGGCCGCGCTGCGCGCCAGCGGGTTGAACATTGACGAACAGGCGATTCGCGACGGTATTGCGCAGGCTACCTTGCCGGGACGTTTTCAAATCGTGAGTGAGTCGCCGCGCGTTATCTTTGATGTCGCCCATAATCCCCACGCGGCGGAATACCTGACGGGTCGTCTGAAAATGTTGCCGAAACGCGGGCGCGTGCTTGCGGTGATTGGTATGCTGCATGATAAAGATATCGCCGGCACGTTAGCCTGGTTGAAAAGCGTGGTTGACGACTGGTATTGTGCTCCGTTAGAGGGGCCGCGCGGCGCGACGGCGGAACAACTTCTGGAACATCTGGGGAAAGGGAATGTCTATGATAGCGTCGCGCAGGCATGGCAGGCCGCTATCGACGCGGCGCAGCCAGAAGATACCGTGCTGGTGTGCGGATCGTTCCACACCGTCGCACATGTTATGGAAGTGATAGACGCGGGGAGAATCGGTGGCGAGTAAGTTTCAGAATCGTTTAGTCGGCACGATTGTGTTAGTCGCGCTGGGGGTTATTGTGCTTCCCGGTCTGCTGGACGGACAGAAAAAGCATTATCAGGATGAATTTGCTGCGATTCCACTGGTACCGAAGCCTGGCGACCGTGATGAGCCGGATATGATGCCTGCCGCAACGCAGGCGCTGCCGACACAGCCGCCGGAAGGGGCGGCTGAAGAGGTGCGGGCGGGAGATGCGGCAGCGCCATCGCTGGACCCGTCGCGCATGGCGTCTAACAATGTTGAGCTTGATCCGATACCGGCGGAGACGCCTAAACCGAAGCCGGTTGAAAAGCCGAAGCCGCAGCCTAAACCGCAACAGCCGGTTGTCGCCGCTTCCACGCCGACGCCCGCTCCGCAACCAGTCGCCGACGATAAACCTGCGCCGACCGGCAAAGCCTATGTCGTACAGTTGGGCGCGCTGAAAAACGCGGATAAAGTCAACGAGATAGTCGGCAAGCTTCGTTCCGCCGGGTTCCGGGTTTATACTTCCCCCTCAACGCCGGTACAGGGTAAAATAACCCGTATTCTCGTCGGGCCGGATGCGTCGAAAGATAAGATGAAAGGATCGCTTGGCGAGCTCAAGCAGATTTCCGGGTTAAGCGGCGTGGTGATGGGATATAGCCCGAACTAAGGCGCGTTTTGCCTGAGCGCGCAGCGTTAAGGCCTACGGTGTTCATCTGGTAATAGCCGAAGTTCTGTAGGCTGGATAAGGCGTTTACGCCGTCATCCGGCAGAAGGAATAAACCTGGTATCCTGCGCTTATCAGGCCGATGGCAGCTCTTCTGGTCGTGCCCGAAGAGATAAAAAGTGTGATGGCGTTGAATATTTTTTCAGCGCCATTTTTATTTACGCGTGGGAAGGAAATCCCTACGCAAACGTTTTCTTTTTCTGTTAGAATGCGCCCCGAACAGGACGACAGGGCGTAAAATCGTGGGACATCTATGGTCTGGATTGATTACGCCATTATCGCGGTGATTGCTTTTTCCTGTCTGGTTAGCCTGATCCGCGGCTTTGTTCGTGAAGCGTTATCGCTGGTGACGTGGGGTTGTGCTTTCTTTGTCGCCAGTCACTACTACACTTACCTGTCTGTCTGGTTTACGGGCTTTGAAGACGAACTGGTTCGTAATGGGATTGCTATCGCGGTACTGTTTATCGCGACGCTTATCGTCGGCGCTATCGTGAATTTTGTGATAGGTCAGCTAGTAGAAAAGACCGGCCTGTCGGGAACTGACCGGGTGTTGGGGATCTGTTTCGGCGCACTGCGAGGCGCGCTGATTGTCGCCGCCATTCTGTTCTTCCTTGATACCTTTACCGGCTTGTCGAAAAGCGAAGACTGGAGCAAATCGCAGCTCATCCCGCAGTTCAGCTTCATCATCAGATGGTTCTTTGACTATCTGCAAAGCTCGTCGAGTTTCTTGCCCAGGACGTAACAGGTTCTGAGATGTGGCTTAACGAGGAAAATGACGTATGTGCGGTATTGTCGGTATCGCCGGTGTTATGCCGGTCAACCAGTCGATTTATGACGCGTTAACAGTGCTCCAGCATCGTGGTCAGGATGCTGCCGGTATCATCACCATTGATGCGAATAACTGCTTCCGCTTGCGTAAGGCAAACGGGCTGGTGAACGATATTTTTGAAGCTCGCCACATGCAGCGTTTGCAGGGCAACATGGGGATCGGCCATGTGCGCTACCCTACCGCAGGCAGCTCCAGCGCTTCCGAAGCGCAACCTTTTTACGTTAACTCGCCGTATGGCATCACGTTGGCCCATAATGGCAACCTGACTAACGCGCACGAGCTACGTAAAAAGCTGTTTGAAGAAAAGCGCCGTCATATCAACACCACCTCCGATTCCGAAATCCTGCTCAATATTTTCGCCAGCGAGCTCGACAACTTCCGTCACTATCCGCTGGAAGCCGACAATATTTTTGCCGCGATTGCCGCGACTAACCGTCAAATCCGCGGCGCCTATGCCTGCGTGGCGATGATTATCGGCCACGGCATGGTGGCTTTTCGCGATCCGCACGGCATTCGCCCGTTAGTGCTGGGCAAGCGTGACGTTGGCGATGGTCGTACGGAGTATATGGTCGCTTCTGAAAGCGTGGCGCTGGATACGCTGGGCTTTGAGTTTCTGCGCGATGTCGCGCCGGGCGAAGCTATCTATATTACCGAAAAGGGGCAACTGTTCACGCGCCAGTGCGCGGATAACCCGGTCAGTAACCCCTGTCTGTTCGAGTATGTTTACTTCGCTCGCCCGGACTCCTTTATCGACAAGATCTCCGTCTACAGCGCTCGTGTGAATATGGGCACCAAACTTGGCGAAAAAATCGCTCGTGAATGGGAAGATCTGGACATCGACGTCGTGATCCCTATCCCGGAAACCTCCTGCGATATCGCACTGGAAATTGCCCGTATTCTCGGCAAGCCGTACCGCCAGGGATTTGTCAAAAATCGTTACGTGGGACGTACCTTTATCATGCCGGGCCAACAGCTACGCCGTAAATCCGTGCGCCGTAAGCTCAATGCTAATCGCGCGGAATTCCGCGATAAGAACGTCCTGCTGGTGGATGATTCCATCGTGCGTGGCACCACATCAGAGCAGATCATCGAGATGGCCCGGGAAGCCGGCGCGAAGAAGGTTTATCTGGCGTCCGCCGCGCCGGAAATTCGTTTCCCCAACGTCTATGGCATTGATATGCCGACCGCCAATGAGCTGATCGCGCATGGTCGCGAGGTGGATGAGATTCGGCAGATCATCGGCGCAGACGGGCTTATCTTCCAGGATCTGAACGATCTGATCGAAGCCGTACGCGCGGAAAATCCGGATATCCAGCAGTTTGAATGTTCGGTATTTAACGGGGTATATGTCACCAAAGACGTAGACCAGCAATACCTCGACTTCCTGGATTCATTACGTAATGACGACGCCAAAGCGGTGCTGTTCCAGAACGAAATGGAAAACCTGGAAATGCATAACGAAGGCTAATAGCTTTGCCAGCGGCGCGATGCCGCTGGCCGATGTCAATTACGCACCACGCCGAAGCGAATAGCGTATTTTTGTACTTTGTACTGTAACGTGGTGCGCGATACGTTAAGGCTGCGGGCCGCGGCGGCAATATTCCCCTGATGCGTATCCAGCGCGGTTTCTATTAAATGCCTTTCGTAGTTGGCAACCCGTACCTCCAGCGATCCTTCATACTGCGGATCGGGTGACGAGGGAAAAGGATTTTCCGGCGCGGTTTCCGGTACGCCTAAATTTAACTCGTCCTGTTCAAAAATGATGTGTTTGAGCAGCCCATCTTTTTCCTGCATGATCATGCTGCGTACAATCGCGTTTTCCAGCATCCTGACATTACCCGGCCAGGCGTGATTGAGCAGATCAGCACGCGCCGTCTCGCTTAATCCGTGAATGTCCTGCGGCACGTCATTACGGTATTTATCAATAAAATAATTCGCCAGTAAGGGAATATCTTCCGGGCGGGCGCGCAGCGGCGGTAACGTCAACATTCCGACGCTCAACCGATAAAAAAGATCTGCCCGCAGACGTTCTTGTTGAATTAATTTGACGGGCGCTTCGTTCATGGCGGCAACGATCCTGACATCAGAGTGGAGTTGCTGTTGTCCGCCGAGCCGCCAGAAGGTTTTATCCTGCAAGAATCGCAGCAGCTTACTTTGCATCTCTATCGGCATGGCGTTCAGCTCATCAAGAAAGAGCGTTCCCCCGTTTGCCAGTTCCAGATAGCCCTGGCTATTTTCCGCGCCGGTATAGGCGCCGCGCACGGTGCCGAAAAGCGTACTTTCGATAAGCGTAGGCGGTAGAGCGCCGCAGTTCAGGGCGATGAAGGGTTTATTCGCCCGCTTGCTGCATTGATGTATCAGGCGGGAAAATAGCTCCTTACCCGTTCCCGTCTCCCCGACAATCGTCACCGGAATATTACTGGCGGCCAGCCGTTTGGCTTTGGCGATATTACTGAGCATTTCCGGGTTTTCGGTAATAATGGCATGGTGCTTCTCATGGTGATCGGCATACAGCAGTTGGTTCAGTTCTACCACCTGCTCCTGGAGCCGCCTGACGCCGGACATATTCCTGCCGATTTCGATAACGCCGACCATGCCGCCATCGCTTGCATAGAGCGGCGCGGTGGTGTGCTGATAGTCAACGGCCTGGCCTCGCGCATTGTAATAAATTTGATAATGGCCAATGTATTCCACGCCTTTTTTTAACGATGAAAGCATCGTACTTTGGGTCTCTTTCATGCCCGGATAGACATCCAGCATATGTTTTCCCATTGCCCGTTCAATACTGTAGCCGTCCAGATCCGCGCTTTCCTGATTGTAGTAAACGTATTCACCACGCTCATTAATGACGGCCAACGGCTGATGAATCAAATCGAAAAAGCGGGAAAACATCCTGAGCGCCGAGGCCAGTTCCTGATTGGTGGATGCCATACACGCATTCCTCATATCTATTGTTCATGTTGTCATTATAAAAGTGACGAATTTTCGTCGTTGTGATGAATAACAAACTCAATGACGAAAATGAGAAAAAGCTTATTTTTATAAGCAATTGATTATTATGATAAAAAATAGTGGCATGCCTTTTGCTTTATCCCTGTAAAGAATGCGGATTTTTACCATAAACATTAAGCAGAGGGCGTTATGACTGACTCGATTATGCAGAATTACAACCAGCTACGTGAGCAGGTAATCAACGGCGATCGCCGTTTCCAGCACAAAGACGGTCATTTGTGTTTTGAAGGGGTCGATCTGGACGCTCTGGCGCGCCAGTACCCCACGCCGTTCTATGTGTTTTCTGAGCCGGAGATTATTCGTAACATTCATGAAATCCAGCAGGCATTTGCGGCGCATAAAAATACCAAAACCTTCTTTGCGTCAAAAACCTGCTCGGTCATGGGGGTGTTGAAAGCCATTCGTGACGCCGGAATTTGCGCGGAGGCAAACTCACAATATGAGGTTCGCAAGTGCCTGGAGATAGGCTTTCGCGGCGATCAGATCGTCTTCAACGGCGTGGTGAAAAAGCCTGCCGATCTGGAATATGCCATCGCTAACGATCTGTATCTTATTAATGTTGATAGCCTGTATGAGCTGGAACATATTGATGCCATCTCTCGCAAGCTGAAGAAAGTCGCCAATGTTTGCGTCCGCGTAGAGCCGAATGTTCCCTCGGCGACGCATGCGGAACTGGTTACCGCTTTCCATGCGAAGTCGGGTCTCGACCTGGAACAGGCGGAAGAAACCTGCCGCCGCATTCTGGCGATGCCTTATGTGCATTTGCGCGGCTTGCATATGCATGTGGGCGATCAGGTGCCGGAGTCAGAGCCTTTCGCAAAAGCGACTAAAGTGCTGGTGGATGAATCCCGTCGCCTGGAAGAGGTGCTCGGTATTAAATTTGATTTGATCAACGTAGGCGGCGGAATTCCGGTTCCCTATAAATATGACGACGAGAATGGCGACCCGTTAAAAGATAATATGTATGCCGGTATTACCGCCCAGGATTTTGCCGATGCGGTCATTCGCGAAGTGCATAAATGGCGTACCGATGTGGAAATATGTATTGAACCGGGACGTAAAGTGACCGGGTCGGCGGCGGTTTTACTGACGGAAGTCTCCTGCGAAAAACGTAAAACAAATTACGATCTTAACGGCAATGTGGAATGCCACGTTGAATGGAAATTTGTCGACGCCGGTTACAGCGTACTCTCTGACAGCCAGCATTTTGACTGGTTCTTTTATGTCTATAACGCCTCTCGCATGACGGCAGCGCACGACGCCTGGATAAAATTAGCCGGGCCGCTGTGTGATGGTGGAGATTATTTCCACATGGGAGTGAAAGGCGAAGAGTTTTTACTGCCGAAGGAGACTCATGTTGGCGATATTGTCGCGTTTCTTGATGCCGGGGCATACACCATTGAAAGTCAAACCGTTTATAACAACCGTCCGCGCACGGGCGTGGTGATGATCGATAAAAATGGTGAGACGCGTCTGATTCGTCGGGAAGACAGTTACGAAGATATGGTCAAGTACGACATTTATTAATACTGTTTTGGGCTTCAGTTTTATGCTGAAGCCCGTCGTCAGATGATAAGAAGAGGGCAGTGATGCCTGAATGCATAACAGGAGATGGCCATGAGTAACACGAATTCTGGCTTACTTGGCATCAAAGACATTGTCTTTATGAATGTCATCGCTATTCTGAGTTTGCGGCAAATCCCTAACGTGGCGCCTTACGGGGCATCGGCCATGTTGTTATGGGTGATAGCCGCATTCTGCTTGTTTTTTCCTTTAGCGATGGTATGCGGCGAGCTGTCAACCGGCTGGCCGAAAGATGGCGGGATATTTGTCTGGATTAAAGAGGCATTTGGTAAACGTATTGCATGGATTGTCGTGGTTTGTTTTCTCTTTTCCTGCGTACTGTTTTTCCCATTAATGCTGCAATTCGGCTTTACCGCGTTGGGCTATATGATCGGCGGCGGCCTGGCGGAAAATAAAGCATTTATCGGTATTGGTTCCGCGGTAATTTTCTGGCTATTAACGCTGATGAATATCCGCGGGATGGAATGGACAAAAATTATTAATAGCATCAGCGCCTGGTGCGGTGTATTTATTCCCTCCGCCATCCTCATTTTACTGGCGGTGGTATGGCTATGTACCGGACACCAGATGCAGACGGACTACACTACAGCGAAAAACTGGATTCCGGATCTCGGACACTGGGATACGATCGTTTTCTTATCCAGCATGATGTTTGCGTTTGCCGGACTGGAGGTCGCCCCGATGATTGCCGGGCGTACCCGTAATCCACAGCGTGATTTTCCGCGAGCGATGGCCGTCTCCGCCGCCGTTATCGTTGGGATCTATATGGTCGGTACCTGGGCGCTAAACACGCTTTTACCCGCCGGGAAAACCGACATCGTGGCAGGCGTCATGCAGGCTATGCATGCTGCTGCGGACACGCTGCATATGCCGTGGTTAATTCCTGTTATGGCCATCTGTATGTTTTTTGGCGCTCTCGGGCAGATTAACTCCTGGCTGGTGGGGCCGATTTATATGCTCCAGGAAGCCTCGCGTGAAGATAATCTGCTGGGGGACCGAATCGGCAAATTACATCCGGTGTGGAAAACGCCCGCCTTTGCCTTGACTGTACAGGCGATTATTGTCACGGTCCTGTGTTTTTCGACTTTTATTTCGCCAAGCGTTGCGGCGGCTTACTGGATGTTAACGGCGCTAACGACCATCACCTATTTTATTCCTTATCTGGTGATGTTCCCGGCGTTCTGGCGTTTACGTAAGACTCAGCCGGATACGCCAAGAAGTTTTAAAATTCCGGGCAAGGTTTTACCGGCTATTTTACCCGCGCTGGGCTTTCTTTCTATCGCCTTTGCCGTTGCGCTGTTATTTATTCCGCCTTCTCAAATTGATATGGGCGGATATTTCCAGTACGCCGGGAAAATTATTGGCGGAGCCGTGCTGGCGGTTGTCGTCGCGGAGTACATTTACCATCGGGCGCAGAAACGTAATGCCCGTTTAAGCATGGCGGGAGGAAAATAAAATGTATATGCCAGTTCTGGAAATAAATCTACGCAAGCTGGAAGAAAACGCCCGCACGGAAAAAGCTCTGCTGGCAAGTAGCGGTATTGACGTGATGGCTGTCAATAAAGTTTTTGACGGCTGCGTGGAAACTGCGCAGGCGGTGTTCAATGGCGGAATTACCGTTATTGCTGAATCACGAACCTATAATTTGAAAAAAATACGCGAGACAGGATGTACAACCTGCCTGTTACGCAGCCCGTGTCTGAGTGAAATCGAAGATGTGGTGCGCTACGCGGATATTAGTTTAAATAGCGAGCCGGTGGTATTACGGGCATTATCGCAGGAAGCCCAACGCCAGGGGAAAACGCATCAGGTATTACTGATGGTGGATATGGGCGATTTACGCGAGGGTATCTGGTTTGGTGAATATCAACGCATTCTTGAGACCGTGACTCTGATTACTGGTCTGCCCGGTCTGGAATTATATGGACTGGGAACCAACTTTAATTGTTACGGCACCGTGTTGCCAACGGTAAAAAATGGCGAGGATTTTCTGGCGCTGGCCGCCCGGCTGGAAGCCGACAGCGGTATTCCTGTCCGGCGGCTTTCTGCGGGAAACTGCACCAGCTATCACCTGCTGGATAAAGGTATCTGGCCGCAGGGGCTGAATCATCTGCGCATCGGCGGACTGCATGAATTCGGCATTGAATATGTGGACATGAAATACCTGAATGAATTTCACCACTCCGCAAAACCGGTCGATAAAGCCTGTTCCGATATGTATATCCTGGAAGCGGAAATCATCGAACTGAACAGTAAACCGACCGTCCCGGTCGGGGAGCTGGGCGTCGATGCCTTTTTGCAAAGTAAAACCTTTGTCGATCGTGGCATACGCCGACGCGCATTGCTGGCGTTTGGTCGCCAGGATGTGCCGTCGGATAACTGTGTGCCATGCGACGACGCTATCACTATCTTAGGGCAAACCAGCGATCATACGCTGGTGGATATTGAAGATTGTCGTCAGTCGCTAAAAGTAGGCGATGTGGTTCGCTTTGAGCTGGATTATACGGGCCTGTTAATGGCCTGCCAGACCAAAGGCGTCGCCTGGAGGTTTACGCGTTAACGCATAACCGCCGCGGCTATGTCGCGGCGGCATCTTTGACCTCACGAAAGACAGGGAGTAACGATGGATACCCTGCAACAATCTCCGCCAGCAGAGCCTGAAGGCGGTCTGCGGCGTAACCTGAAGAAGCGGCACCTGCTGATGATGTCGCTGGGCGGCACGATTGGCACCGGCTTATTTATCGGCATTGCCGAACCGTTAAGCAGCGTCGGGCCGGCGGGAACCTTACTGGCCTATCTGTTTGCCGGAACCATTATGCTGGCAACGATGATGTGTCTTGGCGAATTATCATGCGCCTTTCCTCACTCCGGTTCATTTCAACATTACGCGCTGATGTTTATGCCGTCACCTTGCTGGAGCTATACCATTGGCTGGCTTTACTGGTTTAGCTGGGTCTTTTCCCTGGCAGCCGACCTCACTGCCGCAGGGTTTATTGCTCACCAGTTTTTCCCCGCGGTTCCGGTATATATGTTCTGCCTGGCGATTCTGCTCATCCTGACAGCCATCAATCTCACCTCCGCAAAAAGTTTTGGCGAATGCGAATACTGGCTTTCGGCCATTAAGGTCTTCGCGATCGTGCTGTTTATCTGCGCGGGCGGGGTCATGATCTACTCGCTAATGGGCCATAGTGACTGGCACCCGACGTTAAAAACAGACGGAATGTGGTTTCCACACGGTTGGGAGCAAATTGTGGTCTGTATGACGATCGTGATTTACTCCTTCCAGGGGGTGGAACTGGTAGGAAATGCGGCAGGGGAGACCGAATCGCCGCACATTATTTTACCGAAAGTGATCCTGGGGATCGGTCTCAGAATCATTTTGTTTTACGGCCTGGCGATTGCGGTGCTGGCGCTGGTCTATCCGCATGAACTGACGCCAAATGGACAAAGTCCCTTTGTATGGGTATTCTCCCACGCGGGCATTCCGGGGGCGGATACGCTGATGACGCTGGTGATCTTTTCCGCCGCGGTTTCTGCCGCTAACTCGGCCATTTACGCCAGTTCGCGTATGCTGTGGTCTATGGCGGGCGATCGCTTTGCGCCAGCCTGCTTTGGTAAAACGAACGGCGGCGGCGTGCCGGTGTATGCTATTTTAATCACGGCCTTGTTGGCGTTGGTATCGTTGCTGACTCGCTATATTCCCGCACAGCAATTTTATTTATATCTGATCGCCAGTACCGGGCAGGTGGGTTGCCTGGCATGGATAACCATCGGATGGTGCCAGTATCGTTTCCGACAATCGGTGCGTAATGGAACGTACGCCAGCGATTTGCTACGCTATCGATCGCCGCTTTTCCCCTGGACGGCCCGATTTGTCATTATCACCAATTTTGCCATTATGGTCGGCACCTGGTTTAGTGAGCAAGGGGTAGTGATAATGTTGGTTGAGCTGGCTTTTATGATAGGGATTCTTTTGTCATGGTATCTCTTCAGACCCACTTTGAGCCGATTACGTAACACAGTGGGATGAACGGCGCTCGTAAACGGTAAGAGAACATGAAACGACTCATTGTAGGAATTAGCGGCGCCAGCGGAGCGATTTATGGCGTGCGCTTATTACAAATTTTGCGCGATGTCGATAGCGTGGAAACGCATCTGGTGATGAGCCAGGCGGCCCGGCAAACGCTGGCGCTGGAGACCCATTTTTCGCTGCGCGAGGTGCAGGCGCTGGCCGATGTGACGCACGATGCGCGCGACATTGCCGCCAGCATTTCCTCGGGCTCTTACCCGACGGCGGGAATGGTTATCTTGCCCTGTTCGATTAAAACGCTGTCGGGGATTGTCCACAGTTATACTGACGGACTGCTTACCCGCGCGGCGGATGTGATATTAAAAGAGCGGCGACCTCTGGTGCTGTGTGTGCGCGAAACGCCGCTGCATATCGGGCATTTGCGTTTAATGACCCAGGCCGCTGAGATAGGCGCGGTGATTATGCCGCCGGTTCCGGCTTTTTATCATCTTCCTCAGACGTTAGATGATATTATAAATCAAACGGTTAACCGAGTTTTGGATCAGTTTGATATCCCCCTTCCGCACGATCTTTTTGTTCGCTGGCAGGGCGCATAGCGTTGTCTGTTTAGCGTGCATTATTGTCCCTGTTGCCCTGTTTCAGGGCAATTTTGTAACCGCGATCATATCCTCAACATTTAATTCGTTAAAAGCCGCCGAAACGCTGCGGTTCAACCGTCATACCTGCTATCTTCAACATCAGGACAATATTGCAACGTTTTATTAACAAATTTAACGTCGAATCGTTTTGCTGACGTGAAAATGGCATAAGACCTGCATGAAAAAGTCTGCAAACACACAACACCACGTAAAACATAAGAAAATGACGCCACTTGAGGGGTATGTATGAAGAAGACCGTTCTCGCTTTGTCTTTGCTGATAGGTCTGGGCGCGACGGCGGCCAGTTACGCCGCGCTCCCGCAAACGGTTCGTATTGGAACAGATACCACCTACGCGCCTTTCTCATCAAAAGATGCCAAAGGCGAGTTTATTGGCTTTGATATCGATCTCGGTAATGAAATGTGTAAGCGTATGCAGGTGAAATGTACCTGGGTCGCCAGCGACTTTGATGCGCTTATTCCCTCACTAAAAGCGAAAAAAATTGATGCCATTATTTCATCGCTCTCTATCACCGATAAACGCCAGCAAGAAATTGCGTTTTCCGACAAGCTTTACGCGGCGGATTCACGCCTGATTGCCGCAAAAGGGTCTCCCATTCAGCCGACGCTGGAATCGCTGAAAGGCAAGCATGTCGGCGTGCTGCAAGGGTCCACGCAAGAGGCTTACGCCAATGATAACTGGCGCACAAAAGGTGTGGATGTGGTGGCTTATGCCAACCAGGATCTTATCTATTCCGATTTAACTGCCGGTCGTCTGGATGCCGCATTGCAGGATGAAGTCGCCGCCAGCGAAGGTTTCCTGAAGCAGCCAGCGGGCAAAGAGTATGCGTTTGCCGGTCCTTCCGTGAAGGATAAAAAATATTTTGGCGACGGGACGGGGGTTGGGCTGCGTAAAGACGATACCGAGCTAAAAGCCGCGTTTGATAAAGCGCTGACCGAACTGCGCCAGGACGGAACTTACGACAAAATGGCCAAAAAGTACTTCGATTTTAATGTCTACGGCGATTGAGGGAAGGGGATAACGCGCCGCGCTGGGGAACTATCACGGTGCAAAATAGATGTTTTGCACCTTTTTGGTGCATAAGCCGTTGCGGAACAGGCGCATAAATGCATACTTAATCGATTTTTATGCAAAATAAACCGGCTGACAAGGTAGAATGCTTTGCCTTGTCGGCCTGATTAATGGCACGATAGTCGCATCGGATCTGTAAAGATCTCCTGGAAAGACAGTCTGTTGAGGATAGTTATGAAAAAACTGGCGTTATCCCTTTCTCTGGTGCTGGCATTTTCCAGCGCTACCGCAGCATTTGCCGCTATTCCACAAAAGATTCGTATCGGTACCGATCCTACATACGCACCGTTTGAATCCAAAAATGCACAAGGTGAATTGGTCGGCTTTGATATCGATCTGGCCAAAGAGCTGTGCAAACGTATCAACACACAGTGTACGTTCGTGGAAAACCCGCTGGATGCGCTGATTCCGTCTTTAAAAGCGAAGAAAATTGATGCCATCATGTCCTCGCTGTCCATCACTGAAAAGCGCCAGCAGGAAATCGCGTTTACCGACAAGCTTTACGCCGCTGATTCCCGTCTGGTGGTGGCGAAGAACTCTGATATTCAGCCGACCGTCGCGTCGCTGAAAGGCAAGCGCGTCGGCGTGCTACAGGGGACGACGCAGGAGACCTTCGGCAATGAGCACTGGGCGCCGAAAGGGATTGAGATCGTCTCTTACCAGGGGCAGGACAACATTTATTCCGATCTGACGGCTGGCCGTATTGATGCAGCGTTCCAGGACGAGGTCGCGGCCAGCGAAGGTTTCCTTAAACAGCCCGTCGGAAAAGACTATAAATTCGGCGGCCCGGCGGTGAAAGATGAGAAGTTATTCGGCGTAGGAACCGGTATGGGGCTGCGCAAAGAGGATAACGAGCTGCGCGAAGCGCTGAACAAAGCCTTTGCTGAAATGCGTGCTGACGGTACTTACGAAAAGCTGGCGAAAAAGTACTTTGATTTTGATGTTTATGGCGGTTAATCACCGTCGGTGCAGATAAAGCCCAAAGAATGTTGACTGTCTGCATTGCCTGATGGCGCTGCGCTTGTCAGGCCTACGGAGCATCGTAGGCCGGGCAAGGCACAGCCGCCATCCGGCGTGATGTGAGGCAAAAATGCAAAAGAGGCTTCTTACTTCACCACACACAACAGGACAGGCTGCATGTTGTACGGGTTTTCAGGCGTAATTTTACAGGGCGCGATCGTCACGCTGGAACTGGCGCTCAGTTCCGTGGTGCTGGCCGTGCTTATTGGTCTTGTCGGCGCGGGGGCGAAGCTTTCGCAAAACCGGGTAACGGGGCTTATTTTTGAAGGATACACCACCCTGATTCGCGGGGTGCCGGATCTGGTTTTAATGCTGCTGATATTTTACGGATTGCAAATCGCGCTTAACGTGGTGACCGATTCGCTGGGTATCGACCAGATAGATATTGATCCAATGGTGGCCGGTATTATCACCCTTGGTTTCATTTACGGCGCCTATTTTACCGAAACCTTTCGCGGCGCGTTTATGGCGGTGCCGAAAGGCCATATCGAGGCGGCGACGGCCTTTGGTTTTACCCACGGGCAAACCTTCCGGCGGATTATGTTCCCGGCGATGATGCGTTACGCCCTGCCGGGGATCGGCAATAACTGGCAGGTGATACTCAAAGCGACGGCGCTGGTGTCGCTGCTGGGCCTGGAAGATGTCGTCAAAGCCACGCAGCTTGCCGGTAAAAGCACCTGGGAGCCTTTCTATTTTGCCGTGGTCTGTGGACTTATCTACCTGGTATTTACCACCGTTTCCAATGGTGTGCTGCTCTTACTTGAGCGTCGCTATTCCGTGGGCGTGAAGAGGGCCGATTTGTGATTGAGATCATTCAGGAGTACTGGAAATCCCTGCTGTGGACGGATGGCTATCGTTTTACCGGCGTGGCGATTACGCTGTGGCTGTTAATTTCATCGGTGGTGATGGGCGGTCTTCTGGCGGTGATTCTGGCGGTAGGCCGCGTTTCCAGTAATAAATTCATCCGTTTTCCCATCTGGCTGTTTACGTATATTTTTCGCGGCACGCCGCTGTACGTACAGCTACTGGTGTTCTATTCGGGGATGTATACGCTGGAGATAGTCAAAGGCACCGATCTTCTTAACGCGTTTTTCCGCAGCGGACTGAACTGTACCGTACTGGCGCTGACGCTGAATACCTGCGCGTACACCACGGAAATTTTCGCCGGGGCGATTCGCTCGGTGCCGCACGGTGAAATTGAAGCGGCACGGGCCTATGGCTTCTCGTCATTTAAAATGTATCGCTGCATTATTTTGCCATCGGCATTACGCATCGCCTTGCCTGCCTACAGCAACGAAGTGATTTTAATGCTGCACTCTACGGCGCTGGCGTTTACCGCGACGGTGCCGGATTTGTTGAAAATCGCCCGCGATATTAACTCAGCGACTTACCAGCCGTTTACCGCGTTTGGCATTGCCGCCGTGTTGTATTTACTCATTTCGTATGTCCTGATAAGCCTGTTCCGTCGGGCGGAAAGACGCTGGTTGCAGCACGTGTCCTCTAAATAATTCGAGTAACATGATGTCAGAAAATAAATTACACGTTATCGATTTGCACAAACGCTACGGCGGTCATGAAGTGCTGAAAGGGGTATCGCTGCAGGCCCGCGCCGGAGATGTGATTAGCATCATCGGCTCGTCCGGCTCCGGTAAAAGTACTTTTTTGCGCTGTATTAACTTCCTCGAAAAACCGAGCGAAGGCGCGATTATCGTGAACGGTCAGAACATTAATCTGGTGCGCGACAAAGACGGGCAGCTCAAAGTGGCGGATAAAAATCAGCTACGCTTGTTGCGTACCCGCCTGACGATGGTGTTTCAGCACTTCAACCTCTGGAGCCACATGACGGTGCTGGAAAATGTGATGGAAGCGCCGATTCAGGTACTGGGATTAAGCAAGCACGACGCGCGCGAGCGGGCGTTGAAATATCTGGCGAAGGTGGGGATTGATGAGCGCGCTCAGGGCAAATATCCCGTCCATCTCTCCGGTGGCCAACAGCAGCGCGTTTCTATTGCGCGCGCGCTGGCGATGGAACCTGACGTTTTACTGTTCGATGAACCCACATCGGCGCTCGATCCTGAACTGGTCGGCGAAGTGTTGCGCATCATGCAACAACTGGCGGAAGAAGGCAAAACGATGGTGGTGGTCACGCATGAAATGGGCTTCGCCCGCCATGTCTCTTCGCACGTTATTTTTCTGCATCAGGGGAAAATTGAAGAAGAGGGCGATCCGGAGCAGGTGTTCGGCAATCCGCAAAGCCCGCGTTTACAGCAATTCCTGAAAGGCTCGCTGAAATAAAAGAAGCCCGGCGGCGCATCGCTTACCGGGCAGGATACGGCGCTTTAGGAACTAGCGAATCACATCCGCCAGCGCCTCTTCTAAATCATACCAGCGAAATGCGAATCCGGCGGCTTCAAGCCGTTTTGGCAGCGCCCGCTGTCCGCCCAATACCAGCACTGACGACTCTCCCATCAATAAGCGAATTGCCGTCGCCGGAATGCGAATAATCGCCGGACGGCGCAGCGCGCGACCCAGCGCATGAGCAAAATGCTCATTATGGACGGGATACGGCGAGACCATATTGAAGGGACCGCGAAGATCGTTATCCAGCAGCCACAGGATGCCGTTGACCATATCGTCGATGTGAATCCAGGCCAGATATTGCCGACCATTACCCACCGGACCGCCGAGTCCGAGGCGAAACGGCGGAACCATTTTCCCCAGAATCCCGCCTTGCGGCGCCAGGACAACGCCGGTACGCAGCAGGCAGACGCGGGTCTGGTCGCTCTGCGCACGACAGGCAATCTGTTCCCAGCGGGCGCAAAGTTTATGCGTAAATTCGTTGTGCGGCGGCTCATCTTCAGTGACGACAACGTCGCCCAGATCGCCGTAATAGCCCGTGGCGGAGCCGGATATCAACACCGAGGGCGGCGTAGCGCTGGCATGAATTAAATCCACCAACTTTTGCGTGATAGCCCAGCGGCTTTGGCACAACCGTTCTTTTTGTTGCGACGTCCAGCGCTTGTCGGCAATCGGTTCGCCCGCCAGATTGATGATGGCATCAATCTCATTGAGGTGCTCACGTTCCGCCAGCCCTTTCCATAATGTCACTCTGGAATCGAGAATCTGACGCGCGTTATCGGGATTGCGCGTAACGACCGTCACCTGGTGCCCCAGAGTTAACAGCCGGGGAATGAGATGACGCCCTATCAGGCCCGTACCGCCGGTAATCAGAATCTGCATATGACCTCCAGAGTAGGGAGGATTTCCTCTTCCCTAATGTCAGGTTTTTAATACGAATAAGGGTGCCGGACGCAGGTTTTTTCCGTGTATACACCTCTACATCATACATGATGTATGCCACCGCGTTACGCTTTCGCACTGTTACAGTGCAGTTGCGCTTGTAACAGTGCGCGCGCTGTCGCAGGACGCGTGCGAATGCGTTCAAACCAGTTATACACCGCCGGGTAGGTATCAAGATCGATTCGCTGACGCTGATGTGCGTTAACCCACGGCCAACTGGCGATATCCGCAATACTGTAGTGGTCGCCGCCCAGCCACGGGGAGGTTTCCAGGCGTTTATTCAGGACGTTGTATAAGCGTTGCGTTTCAACCTGATAGCGTTCAATCGCATAGGGGATGGCCTGCGGCGCAAAATGGTTAAAGTGATGATTCTGGCCCAGCATCGGCCCTAACCCGCCGACCTGCCAGAACAGCCATTGCAGCGTGGTATGGCGTTCACGCAGCTCCCCGCTAAGCAGTTTGCCGCTTTTTTCCGCCAGGTAGAGAAGAATTTCGCCGGATTCAAAAAGACTAAGCGGTTGACCGCCGTCTGCCGGGGCGTGATCGACGATGGCAGGAATTTTATTATTGGGAGAGATAGCCAAAAAATCAGGGCGAAACTGATTGCCCTTGCTGATATCTACTTTTAGCAAACGATACGCCAGCTCCGCCTCTTCCAGAAACAGCGTTATTTTATGCCCGTTGGGCGTGGGGGCGTAGTAAAGGTCAATCATTTTGGCTCCTGCATGTGCGTAAAGAGTCTGGGCTGAATTAAGTATAGAAAGCCTCCTGATGTGTGTGAGTTTTCATCAGGTGACAGCAGGCGAAAGACGCTATATTTTGGGAAGAAACTTAATACGCCCTCAAGAGGACATTATGAGTAAGCCTGTTATTGTGCTGTGGTCGGATGCGAAATTTTTCTCTCCCTACGTCTTGTCCGCCTGGGTGGCATTACAAGAAAAAGGGCTTTTCTTTACTCTGAAAACCCGCGATCTGGACCAGGGAGAACATCTGCAACCTGGCTGGCGTGGATATGCGCTGACGCAGCGCGTACCGGTGCTTGAGGCCGACAATTTTGAGTTGAGCGAGTCGTCCGCTATTGCGGAATACCTGGAGGAGCGTTTCGCGCCGCCGCAGTGGGAGCGTATCTACCCGCACGATTTACAAAAACGCGCCCGCGCGCGACAGATTCAGGCGTGGCTACGCAGCGATTTACTGCCGCTTCGCGAAGAACGGCCTACCGACGTGGTGTTTGCCGGGGCGAAAAAAGCGCCGCTAAGCGAGGCTGGAAAAGCCAGCGCGGCAAAACTGTTTGCGACGGCTGAAGCGCTATTGGGGCAGGGGACGCAAAATTTATTTGGTGAATGGTGCATTGCCGATACCGATCTGGCATTGATGATCAATCGTCTGGCGCTGCATGGCGATGACGTGCCGGCGTCGCTGGCGGCGTATGCGACATTCCAGTGGCAGCGTGCTTCCGTACAGCGTTTTATTGCGCTTTCCTCGAAGCGTTCAGGCTGAAAATCTATTCATATTCCAGTATCATAACGCCGTTTTTCACAACGAGGAGTGAGCGATGAAACTGATGTTCGCATCGGACATTCATGGTTCTTTACCCGCCACGGAACGCGTGCTTGAGCGGTTCGCGCAAAGCGGCGCGCGTTGGCTGGTGATATTAGGCGATGTCCTTAACCACGGGCCGCGAAATGCGCTGCCTGAAGGCTATGCGCCCGCCCAGGTCGCCGAACGCCTGAACGCGGTGGCGACGCAAATCATTGCCGTGCGCGGCAACTGCGATAGCGAAGTGGATCAGATGCTGCTGCATTTCCCGATAACTGCGCCGTGGCAGCAAATATTGACGCAAGAGAGGCGGCTATTTTTAACGCATGGGCACCTCTTCGGGCCGACGAATCTGCCCGCTCTGCATACTGGCGATGTGTTGGTTTATGGTCATACGCATCTGCCGGTGGCGCAACAGCAGGAAGGACTGTATCACTTTAATCCTGGGTCAGTGAGCATCCCGAAAGGCGGGTATGCGGCAAGCTACGGTATTCTGGATGATAATGTGTTGAGCGTAATCGCACTCAATGATCAAAGTATCATTGCGCAGGTTGCAATTAACTCGTAATTTACCTCACAAACGTAAATGCGCCGTAAGAGCGCCAGAAATAAGAAGGTTTCCTGATGGTGGAACAGCGTCGTTTGGCAAGTACGGAATGGGTGGATATTGTGAATGAAGACAATGAAGTCATTGCACAGTCCAGCCGGGAACAGATGCGTGCGCAACGCTTACGGCATCGTGCGACGTATATCGTCGTTCATGATGGTATGGGTAAAATTCTGGTGCAGCGTCGTACCGAAACAAAAGATTTTTTGCCCGGTATGTTAGATGCTACCGCAGGTGGCGTGGTCCAGGCTGATGAGCAGCTACTGGAATCTGCCCGCCGCGAAGCGGAAGAAGAGTTGGGTATTGCAGGCGTGCCGTTTGCCGAACACGGTCTGTTTTACTTTGAAGACCAACATTGCCGGGTTTGGGGCGCGCTGTTTAGCTGCGTTTCCCACGGGCCTTTCGCGCTTCAGGAAGATGAAGTCAGCGAAGTGTGTTGGCTGACTCCGGAGGAGATCACCGCGCGCTGTGATGAGTTTACGCCAGATTCGCTCAAAGCGCTGGCGCTGTGGATGACCCGCAACGCCAAAAACGAAGCCGCGCTCCAGGAGAAACCGGAAGAGACGGAATAAGCGTTTTAGCAGCTTTCCCGCATACATAAACTGGAGGCGATGGATTTTCGATCGCTCCAGTTTCCCTGATTTAACCTTTCCAACAGCGCCCGTCCGGCTTCACTGCCAATCTTACGGTGCGGTACGGCCATGGTGGTTAACGGCGGCTGGCAGACCCGGCTGACATCGCTATCGCCAAACCCGACCACCGCTAAATCGTCCGGAACTTTGATCCGCCGTCGTTGGCACTCGTATAACGCGCCGCAGGCCAGCTCATCCGATACGCATACCAGCGCGTCCAGCTCCGGCCACGCCAGTAAAAACTCCGGCAGTTGCGACGCGCCGGTAGAAAAATTGGGCGGCAAGGCGGCATTAATCACCCGGTTTGGCGACATATGGTGGCGAAGCATCGCTTTGTACCAGCCGTGCAGATGTTGCTGAAAAATCCACTGCTCCTGATTGGCGCATAGCAGCCCGATATTCTGATAACCGCGCTGAATCAGCATTTCCGTCAGCTCATACATTGCCGCAACGTTATCAATACCGATATTCATATCAATAGGATCGCTGCGAATCGCGCCCATCTCCATCACCGGGATAGAGGCGTTTTTCAGCCACTGGCGCACGGTAGTGCTATGTTCGACGCTAAGCAGAATCGCCGCGGCAATGTTGGAGGCCAGCAGCGTTTCGAGCAGCTTCTCCTCTTGTTCCACGCGATGCTGCGATTCCGCCAGCATAATCTGGTAGCCAGCGGGCTGTAAAATTTGTTGCAGCCCGGCGAACATTTCAGAACACCCCGCTTCCGCAAGGTTCGGTACGACCATTGCGATGGTGTGCGAGGAGGCAGACGCCAGCGCGCTGGCGGCGAGATTAGGCATATAGCCCAGCTCATGCACTGCCGCTTCGATTTTTTCCCGGAGTTTATCAGAGACCTGTTCCGGCGTGCGTAAGGCTCGTGATACGGTCATCGTGCCTACACCGGCAAGTTGGGCTACATCGGCGATAGTCACTTTACCGGTACTGCGCCGTTTACGGGGTATCGACATACAAATTCCTGCGTCATTACAACATGTTGAGATGCTTTTTTATTGTCGTTCTTTGCTTCGCATGACTGGCAGTATACGCCTTAAATCCGCTTTTTTGCTGTGATTTCACACCATGATTTTAATTTGATAGCGCTATCACAATTCTGAGTAATAGTCGCTGGTAGCGCTATCTTTGTGATAACGATCGCAGCTAATATCGAATGGCTTGAATAAAGTTTGTTCATAATTTCATACACCGTGGGGGCGAATAACATGCTGGGAACCTGGTTATCTGACGCAACCATCACGCTACAGGAGAGCGTGGAAACGTGGCCGCAGGCGCTGGAAATTTGCGGCAAACCCCTGCTGGACGCAGGTGTTATCGCACCGGAATACATTACGGCGATTGTTCAGCAGCACCAAAAGCTTGGGCCGTATTATGTATTAGCGCCAGGGTTAGCGATGCCGCATGCGAGGCCGGAAGAGGGGGCGAAAGGGTTAGGTTTATCGTTACTGAAACTACAGCGCGGCGTTTCATTTGGCGCAGACGAATTCGATCCGGTTGACATCATTATTATGCTGGCGGCGCCTGATAAGCACAGTCATATCGAAATGATATCGGCGCTGGCGGAATTATTTTCCAGTGATGTAGATATGGAAAAATTACATCAGGCAAAAAACCTGGAGGACATTAAAACGATTATTGACCGTTTCTGATTTTATTCCATTTTCTTGCGGTAAATAACATTACGCCCGTGCGTGATGCAGACCAACTCTACTTTTAAAAGGTGACAATAATGAAAATCATGGCAATTTGCGGTTCCGGCCTGGGTAGTAGTTTTATGGTAGAAATGAACATTAAAAAAGTATTAAAGAAACTCAATATTGACGCCGAGGTGGAACACTCCGATCTCTCATCGGCCACACCCGGGGCCGCCGATCTTTTTGTAATGGCCAAAGATATTGCGGCCAGCGCCAGCGTACCGGAAAGCCAACTGGTGGTGATCAATAACATCATCGACATCAACGAACTGGAAACGCAGCTGCGCGCATGGTTCGCTAAACAATAATTATTGCTGGCGAGGTGGATATGTTTATCCTTGAAACGCTGAATTTTGTTGTTGATATTTTAAAAGTGCCCTCGGTGCTTGTAGGGTTAATTGCGCTGATTGGTCTGGTGGCGCAGAAAAAAGCGTTTTCCGATGTGGTAAAAGGCACGATTAAAACCATTTTAGGTTTTATTGTGCTTGGCGGCGGCGCAACCGTACTGGTGGGTTCATTAAATCCGCTAGGGGGTATGTTTGAACACGCTTTTAATATTCAGGGCATTATTCCTAATAATGAAGCGATAGTCTCAATCGCGCTGGAAAAATATGGCGCGTCCACGGCGTTAATTATGGCATTTGGTATGGTGGCCAATATTGTCGTGGCGCGCTTTACGCGTCTTAAATATATCTTTTTGACCGGGCATCACACCTTTTACATGGCCTGTATGATTGGCGTAATCCTGACCGTGGCGGGGTTTGAGGGCGTAGGGCTGGTCTTCACCGGATCGCTGATCCTGGGGCTGGTGATGGCTTTCTTCCCGGCGTTGGCCCAACGTTATATGAGGCGGATTACCGGTACCGATGACATTGCGTTTGGTCACTTCGGTACCCTGGGATATGTGCTTTCCGGCTGGATTGGCAGCCTGTGTGGTAAAGGCTCCCGCTCCACGGAAGAGATGAACCTGCCGAAAAACCTCAGTTTTTTACGCGACAGTTCTATCTCGATTTCGCTGACCATGATGATTATCTATCTGATCATGGCAGTCAGCGCAGGGCGTGAGTATGTCGAAGCGACGTTTAGCGGCGGGCAAAACTATCTGGTGTACGCCATCATCATGGCAATCACCTTCGCCGCCGGCGTATTCATCATTCTGCAAGGCGTCCGTCTGATTCTGGCGGAAATTGTTCCGGCCTTTACCGGCTTTTCAGAAAAACTGGTGCCAAACGCGCGTCCGGCGCTGGACTGCCCGGTGGTGTATCCCTATGCCCCTAACGCGGTACTGATTGGCTTCCTGTTCAGTTTTCTCGGCGGGCTGGTGGGGCTGTTCCTGCTTGGACAGATGAAGCTTGTGTTAATCCTGCCAGGCGTTGTGCCGCACTTCTTTACCGGCGCGACCGCAGGCGTCTTTGGCAATGCCACCGGCGGTCGCCGCGGGGCGATGATCGGCGCATTTGCTAATGGTCTATTAATCACTTTCCTGCCAGTGCTGTTACTGCCGGTTCTCGGCGCGATCGGCTTCGCCAATACCACGTTCTCGGATGCTGACTTTGGCGTAATCGGTATTTTGCTGGGCAACCTGGCGCGTTATCTGTCGCCGATGGCTATCACGGGGCTGGTGGTGGCGCTATTCGCGCTACTGGTGGCGTACAACGTGTTGGCCAAAAACAAAAAAGCGACTGCCGAAGTGCAGGAAAATAGCGGAGCGAAAGAATGAACGTAACCGAAATCACCCAACTGGCGCGCGACATTCGCGTCGCCACGCTCAAATCCTTAAACCATCTTGGCTTTGGTCACTATGGCGGCAGCATGTCGGTAGTGGAAACTCTGGCGGTTCTGTACGGCGCGGTGATGAAAATCGACCCTGCCGACCCGGACTGGCCGGAGCGCGATTACTTCGTACTGTCGAAAGGCCATGCGGGCCCCGCGTTGTACAGTACCCTGGCGATTAAAGGCTATTTCCCGCTCGAAGAGCTGAATACGCTTAACCAGAACGGCACCCGTCTTCCCAGCCATCCGGATCGGCTAAAAACGCGCGGCGTGGACGCCACGACCGGCTCACTGGGACAGGGCATCTCTATTGCGGGCGGTATGGCGTTGTCGCATAAACTGGCGCGGCGACCCAATCGGGTATTTTGCATTGTCGGCGATGGGGAGCTGAATGAAGGGCAGTGCTGGGAGGCGTTTCAGTTTATTGCCCACCACCGCCTGAATAATCTGACCGTTTTCATTGACTGGAATAAACAGCAGCTTGACGGCGAGCTGGAGGAGATTATCAATCCGTTCGATCTGGAAGGGAAATTCCGTGCGTTTGGTTTCGATGTCGTCACCGTCAAAGGCGATGATATCGCCGGACTACTGGCGGTGGTTCAGCCTGTGCCGCCCGCCGATGCCCGGCCACGGGTTGTGATCCTTGACAGCATTAAAGGGCAGGGGGTGCCATGCCTGGAGCAGTTAACGAATTCTCACCACTTACGCCTGACGGATGGCATGAAGCAGACGCTCAATGAGGCCATTCATCAACTGGAGGTCATGCATGATTAAGCTTGCGCCCGCAGGGCTTAAAGACGATATCGAAATGCGCAAAGTTTACGCCGGTTTTGTCGCCGGGCAGATTGAGGCTGGAAGCCCAATTATTGCGCTTGAGGCTGATTTAATGAGCTCAATGGCGATGGACAGCGTGGCGCGTGACTACCCGCAGCATGTCATTAACTGCGGTATTATGGAGGCGAATGTGATTGGCACGGCGGCGGGGCTGGCGCTGACCGGTCGTAAACCGTTTGTGCATACCTTTACCGCTTTTGCCAGTCGTCGCTGTTTTGATCAGCTCTTCATGGCGCTGGATTATCAGCGTAACAACGTCAAAGTGATCGCCTCCGATGCCGGAGTGACAGCGTGCCATAACGGCGGCACCCATATGTCTTTTGAAGATATGGGGATTGTTCGCGGGCTGGCGCACTCCGTAGTACTGGAGGTCACGGATGCGGTGATGTTCGCGGATATTTTACGCCAGCTAATGGACCTGGACGGTTTTTACTGGCTGCGTACCATCCGTAAGCAGGCGCGGAGTATCTATGCGCCAGGCTCTACCTTTACCATTGGCAAGGGCAACGTACTGCGCGAGGGCGATGATATTACGCTTATCGCCAACGGCATTATGGTGGCGGAGGCGCTGGAGGCGGCGCGCCAACTGGAGCAGGAAGGCGTGAGCGCCGCGGTCATTGATATGTTCACCTTAAAGCCTATCGATCGCATGTTGGTGAAAAACTACGCGGAAAAAACGCGGCGTATCGTCACGTGTGAAAACCACAGCATCCATAATGGACTGGGGTCAGCGGTGGCGGAAGTGCTGGTGGAAAACTGCCCGGTGCCGATGCGCCGTGTTGGCGTCAAAGAGCGTTATGGGCAGGTAGGAACGCAGGATTTCTTACAACAAGAGTACGGACTCACCGCCGAAGCGATTGTAGAAGCCGCGAAATCACTGCTTTAATCATGGAGATATTGCCGGATGGCGCTGATGCTCATCCGGCATTTTGGATCAATGATATCCCATCATCTGCGCGCCAATGACGACCACGCTGGACATAATAAACAGTAGTCCCAGCAGCGACGCCCCCACTTTCAGCCAGTTGCGAAAATCGACCCGGCACACGCCCAGCGTGGCCATCAGCGAGGCCGATGTCGGATAGATAATATGGCTGAAGCCATCGCCAAACTGGAAGGCCAGAACAGTCACCTGACGGTTAACGCCGACCAGATCGCCGAGCGGCGCCAGTAATGGCATGGTTAACGCCGCCTGGCCCGAACCGGACGTGACAAAGAAATTAAATACCGCCTGGAAGAGCAGCATAAACCAGGCGGCGATAGCATTATTAAGCCCGCTGATGCCATGCGCGATACTGTTAAGCAACGTATTGAGCACGCTGGGTTCCCCGGCTTCGCCGTTGCCGACCAGCAGCAGAATGCCTTTGGCAAAACCCACCAGCAAGGCGGGCGCGATCATCATCCTCGCCCCTTCGGTGAATGAGGACGCCATCACGTTGACCGTCATACCGTTGAGGCGGAAGATAACGCCGATGAGGCCGATCACCACGCCCATGGTGAAAAACTGGCTGGCGATCTCCGGAATAAACCAGGCGTGGACAATCACGCCCCAGACGACCCAAATCATTACGCCGGTCAGGACCAGCAGTACCAGCCAGTCGCCGAAGGTGAAAGGGCGCTGGACGACTTCATCCTGCTGTTCGCGGAAATAGCGATCGGATTCGTGGACGCGGGACAGCAGCGGATTCTTTTTCACGCGTGAGGCATAGACCAGCGTAAAAACCAGCCCAATCAGCGTGGCGACAATCCAGACCACAATACGCAGCCCGGAGCCGGAAAGTACCGGCACGCCGGCAATCCCCTGGGCGACGACTACGCAGAAAGGGTTCATCCACGAACTGGCAAAGCCAATTTGGGTGGCGATATAGGTCACCAGGACGGTGGTAATGCTGTCATAGCCCAGCCTGACCATCAGCGGGGCTATGATAATTGCAAAGGCGACCGCCTCTTCGCCCATGCCAAATACGGCGCCCCCTAACGAAAAGAGGACAAATAGCACCGGAATAAACAGGACTTCGTTGCCCCGCGTGTGGCGAATAAGCGCCAGAATGCCGTTATCCACGGTGCCGGTACGCATCACGATGCCGAATGCGCCGCCAATCACCAACATAAACATAATGATGCCGACGGCAGTGCCGAATTTCGATCCGGATGTTAACCCTTCAAACGGAAAATTCATCAGCCCTGGTCTTTCATCGCCGGTAGTGAAAAATTGTACGCGATGATACTGCGCTTCCCCGGCCTCATTGGTCACAATGCGAAAAGAGTGCGGGTCGACGACTTTGCGGGTTTTTGTCTGACCATCGACCTGATACTGCACTTCCTGGCTATCAAACATCCCAACGGGGACGACCCAGGTGGCGATACTGGTTAAAATGGCGACAAAAAAGATGATGACCAGCGTATCGGGCATTGCCCATTTTCTGGCTGTTTTTGATTCTGTAACGACAGACATGACAGACTATCCCTGTTGCAAAGCAAAGAGGCTAAGTATGAGAAGAAGGGAATAGTTATTCATTGATGCAGCGCAGTTAAGCAAAAAATTCCGCTTTGTAGGGTAAATAGCAGAATGCCGGATGGCGATGCTAACGCGTCTTGTCCGGCCTACAACGGTATCTCACCTGTAGGCCGGACAAGGCGTTCACGCCGCCATCCGGCATTAGCTTTTACTGTTACTGCTGCTGCTGAGAAGCCTGAATTGCCGTCAGGGCGATGGTGTAGACGATATCGTCAACCAGCGCGCCACGGGACAGGTCGTTCACCGGCTTGCGCATACCCTGCAGCATCGGCCCGATGGAGATCAGGTCGGCAGAACGCTGTACCGCTTTGTAGGTGGTGTTACCGGTGTTCAGATCCGGGAAAATGAACACGGTAGCGCGACCCGCAACCGGCGAGTTCGGCGCTTTGGATTTCGCTACGTCAGCCATGACCGCGGCGTCGTACTGCAACGGACCGTCGATCATCAGGTCAGGACGTTTTTCCTGCGCCAGACGCGTCGCTTCACGTACTTTCTCTACGTCGCTGCCCGCGCCAGAGGTGCCGGTGGAGTAGGAGAGCATTGCCACACGCGGTTCGATACCGAAGGCAATGGCGGAATCCGCAGACTGAATCGCGATTTCTGCCAGCTGCTCTGCAGTCGGGTCTGGGTTGATTGCGCAGTCGCCGTAAACGTAAACCTGTTCCGGCAGTAGCATAAAGAACACAGAAGAGACCAGGGAGCTACCCGGCGCCGTTTTAATAAGCTGCAGCGGCGGACGGATGGTGTTGGCGGTGGTATGAACCGCGCCGGAAACCAGGCCGTCGACTTCGTCTTGCTCCAGCATCAGCGTGCCGAGCACCACGTTGTCTTCCAGCTGTTCGCGGGCAACCGGTTCGGTCATGCCTTTGCTCTTACGCAGCTCAACCAGGCGAGCGACATAGCTTTCACGCACCACTTCCGGATCGACGATTTCAATACCTGCGCCCAGCTCAACGCCCTGAGATGCCGCGACGCGGTTGATTTCATCCGGGTTGCCCAGCAGTACGCAAGTGGCGATGCCGCGTTCAGCGCAGATTGCCGCCGCTTTGACGGTACGCGGTTCGTCGCCTTCCGGCAGCACTACGCGTTTACCGGCTTTACGCGCCAGCTCAGTCAGTTGGTAGCGGAACGCCGGCGGAGAGAGACGACGGCTACGCTCGGAAGTGGCGGTCAGCGACTCGATCCACTCAGCGTTAACGTAGTTCGCGACGTATTCCTGAACTTTCTCGATGCGCTCATGGTCATCAACCGGGACTTCCAGATTGAAGCTTTGCAGGCTCAGCGAAGTCTGCCAGGTGTTGGTGTTCACCATAAAGACCGGCAGACCGGTGGCGAATGCGCGTTCGCACAGTTTAGAAATGCGCGCGTCCATTTCATAGCCGCCGGTCAGCAGCAGGGCGCCGATTTCTACGCCGTTCATCGCGGCCAGGCAAGCTGCGACCAGTACGTCCGGACGGTCAGCGGAGGTCACTAACAACGATCCTGCGCGGAAATGTTCCAGCATATGCGGAATACTACGCGCGCAGAACGTAACGGATTTAACGCGGCGGGTTTTGATATCGCCTTCGTTAATGATGGTGGCGTTCAGGTGACGCGCCATATCGATAGCGCGGGTCGCAATCAGGTCGAAGCTCCACGGCACCGCGCCCAGAACCGGCAGCGGGCTGGATTCCTGCAGTTTAGCAGGATCGATTTTGATCACCTGCGCTTTGGAAGAGTCGTCAAAGATCTCCGACAGATCCGGGCGAGTACGGCCTTGTTCATCAACCGGCGCATTCAGTTTGTTGATGATAACGCCGGTGATGTTGGTGTTTTTCGCGCCGCCGAAGCTGCTGCGCGTCAGTTCGATACGTTCGTTCAGCTGTTCTGGCGTGTCGGTACCCTGAGACATGACAAAAACGATTTCCGCATTCAGCGTTTTCGCGATTTCATAGTTCAGAGACTGAGCGAACTGATGTTTACGGGTCGGAACCAGACCTTCAACCAGCACCACTTCCGCGTCTTTGGTATTCGCATGGTAGTTCGCGATGATCTCTTCCATCAGCACGTCTTTCTGATTGCTGGAGAGCAGAGATTCAACGTGGCTCATCTTCAGCGGTTCAGCCGCCGGCAGGGTAGAGTTCGCGCGAACGATAGTGGTGGTCTGGTCAGGCGCATCGCCGCCAGCGCGAGGCTGGGCGATAGGCTTAAAGACGCTCAGACGAACGCCTTTGCGTTCCATAGCACGGATGACGCCGAGGCTGACGCTGGTCAGGCCGACGCTGGTTCCGGTAGGGATCAGCATAATAATACGGGACACGGTTTATCCTCTTTCGTTACCGTCTTTTGGAGACGGGTTACAAAACAGCACCGCCAGCGAGGCTGGCGGTGTGAAATCAGGCAGTCAGACGGCTCGCGTCCTGCGCGATAACCAGTTCTTCGTTGGTTGGGATCACCACCGCCGGACGGGTACCTTCTTTGTTGATGAAACCAGATTTGCCGAAGCGGGCCGCCAGGTTACGTTCGTGGTCGACTTCAAAGCCCAGCACGCCCAGTTTACCCAGAGACAGTTCGCGAACCATCGCGGCGTTTTCACCGATACCGCCGGTGAACACGACTGCATCCAGACGACCGTCCATCAGAGCGGTGTAAGAACCGATGTACTTCGCCAGGCGGTGGCAGTAAACGTCCATCGCACGTTTAGCGTCTTCTTTGGTGGCGTAGTTGTCTTCAACATAACGGCAGTCGCTGGTCACTTCAGTCAGACCCAGCAGACCGGACTCTTTGGTCAGCATTTTGTTGATCTGATCCACGCTCATGCCCAGAGTGTCGTGCAGGTGGAAGATAATCGCAGGGTCGATATCGCCGGAACGGGTACCCATGACCAGGCCTTCCAGCGGGGTCAGACCCATAGAGGTATCCACGCATTTACCGTTACGGATAGCGGAAACAGAACCGCCGTTGCCCAGGTGGCAGGTGATAATGTTCAGTTCTTCTACCGGCTTGTTCAGCATTTTTGCCGCTTCCTGAGTTACATAGAAGTGGCTGGTGCCGTGTGCGCCATAGCGACGAACGCCGTGTTCTTTATACAGGCTGTACGGCAGGGCATACAGGTAAGATTCTTCCGGCATGGTCTGATGGAAGGCGGTGTCGAATACTGCAACGTTTTTATCTTTCAGCTGCGGGAAAGATTTCAGCGCTTCGGCGATACCAATCAGGTGAGCCGGGTTATGCAGCGGTGCGAAAGAGGCGGAATCTTTGATGCCCTGAATGACGGACTCATCAATGACTACGGAGCTGGTATACTTCTCGCCGCCGTGTACGATACGGTGACCAATTGCAGTTAACTGCGCAGACAGTTCTGGTTTTTGTGCCAGAATAGTGTTAACGATAAAGTTCAGCGCTTCACTGTGAGCGGCGCCTGCACCTAAAGCCGCTTCTTGTTTACTGCCGTCCATTTTCCATTTGATGCGTGCTTCTGGCAGATGGAAACATTCGGCTAAACCAGAAAGGTATTCATCACCATTAACTGCATCAATAATTGCAAATTTCAGTGAAGAACTACCGCAGTTCAGAACCAGTACTAACTTACTCGACATGGAAGTACCTATTTATGATACGTGGCTAAAAAAACGTCAGTGAGCCATAGAGCGTAGCGCATGATAGCCCTGACATTTATGATTAACATCATGCGCAGGAGTTTTTTTGGGCATGATGGAAGAAATACCTTTGAGTCTATGCCATTTTGCGTATTTTTCAGCCAATGGCATACTATGTGTAATATTGACGACTCAATGATTTTAAACTACCGGCCTTTGACAGGCCGACACAGGATACCTGATAGTGGGTATCGAAGACAAAATGTTTTGAACGTTGTCCCTCGCAGTTGTTGTTTTGCACAAATTTTTTAAATTTTATATGTGAAGTTGAGGTAGGCCATGTCGACACCGGATAATCGCTCCGTAAATTTTTTTAGCTTATTTCGCCGGGGGCAGCACTACGCGAAGACGTGGCCGATGGAAAAGCGGCTGGCGCCCGTTTTCGTCGAAAACCGCGTCATTCGTATGACGCGCTATGCCATACGATTTATGCCGCCTGTCGCCGTTTTTACATTATGCTGGCAGATAGCGCTGGGCGGTCAGTTAGGTCCGGCCGTGGCGACCGCCCTGTTCGCCCTGAGCTTGCCTATGCAGGGATTATGGTGGTTAGGGAAACGTTCTGTGACGCCATTGCCGCCTTCAATCCTTAACTGGTTTTACGAAGTTCGCGGTAAATTGCAGGAGGCTGGACAAGCGCTGGCGCCGGTAGAAGGAAAGCCGGATTACCAGGCATTAGCTGACACGCTTAAGCGCGCCTTCAAACAACTGGATAAAACTTTCCTGGATGATTTGTAATTGACCCCGGATTACGCATATAAAAGAAGGCATACCAATGCCTTCTTTTTTTCATCGCCATAGCGTGATACAGGAGTTCAAAATGGAAATGACCAACGCGCAACGTCTGATTTTGTCTAACCAGTACAAAATGATGACGATGCTCGATCCCACCAACGCCGAGCGTTACCGTCGCTTACAAACAATTATTGAACGCGGCTACGGCCTGCAGATGCGCGAGCTGGATCGCGAGTTTGGCGAGCTGACGGAAGAGACCTGTCGTACCATCATCGATATTATGGAGATGTACCATGCGCTGCACGTCTCCTGGACCAACCTCAAAGATACGCAAGCCATCGACGAACGTCGCGTCACCTTCCTGGGGTTTGACGCCGCGACGGAAGCGCGTTACCTCGGCTATGTCCGTTTTATGGTGAATATAGAAGGACGCTACACTCACTTTGACGCCGGGACACACGGCTTTAATGCCCAGACGCCGATGTGGGAAAAATACCAGCGGATGTTGAATGTCTGGCATGCCTGCCCGCGTCAGTACCACCTGAGCGCGAATGAAATCAATCAAATCATTAATGCCTGAGGAGGCTCGCGTGCAGTGTAAAGGTTTTCTGTTTGATCTGGATGGAACGTTGGTTGACTCATTACCTGCCGTTGAACGCGCGTGGTGTAGCTGGGCCGATCGTTTTAACCTTGCTCATGATGATGTGCTGGGCTTTATTCATGGCAAACAGGCGATCACCTCGTTGCGGCATTTTATGGCGGGTAAATCGGAGGCGGAAATTGCCGCTGAGTTTACGCGCCTGGAGCAAATAGAAGCCACTGAAACCGCAGGGATCACCGCGCTGCCGGGGGCAGTCGATTTACTCAATCACCTGAATAAAGCGGGCATTCCGTGGGCTATCGTCACCTCCGGTTCAATGCCGGTCGCGCGTGCGCGCCATCAGGTCGCGGGCCTTCCAGCGCCAGAGGTGTTTGTCACCGCCGAACGAGTCAAACGCGGCAAACCGGAGCCGGATGCGTATTTGCTGGGCGCACAACTGCTTGGCCTGGCCCCTCAGGAGTGCGTCGTAGTAGAAGATGCCCCGGCTGGCGTGCTGTCCGGACTGGCTGCGGGCTGCCACGTCATTGCGGTCAATGCGCCGGCCGACACGCCGCGTCTGGCGGATGTTGATTTTGCGTTGGATAGCCTGACGCAATTATCGGTCGCTAAACAACCAAACGGCGATGTGGTGGTGTTAAGAAAGACCTGATCATGATATCGCCCCGCTTTGGCGGGGCATATTTATGGCAGAATCGCGTTATCTTCTCATCTGACAAGGATATGTTGTGAACGGTGAATTGATTTGGGTTCTCTCTTTACTGGCGATTGCCGTCGTGTTGTTTGCGACGGGCAAAGTACGTATGGATGCGGTGGCTTTATTCGTCATTGTTGCTTTTGTCCTTAGCGGTACCTTGACCCTTCCGGAAGCCTTCTCCGGCTTTAGCGATCCGAATGTCATTCTTATCGCCGCCTTATTTATTATTGGCGACGGCCTCGTGCGCACCGGCGTTGCGACGGTGGTCGGTACCTGGCTGGTTAAAATGGCGGGCAGCAGTGAAATCAAAATGCTGGTTTTACTGATGATCACCGTCGCCGGACTTGGCGCTTTCATGAGTTCAACCGGCGTGGTGGCGATTTTTATCCCCGTTGTTCTTAGCGTTTCTATGCATATGCAGACCTCGCCTTCGCGCCTGATGATGCCGCTGAGTTTTGCCGGGCTTATCAGCGGAATGATGACGCTGGTGGCGACGCCGCCGAACCTGGTGGTTAACAGTGAACTGCTGCGTGAAGGCCTGCACGGGTTCAACTTTTTTAGCGTGACGCCGCTGGGGATAGTGGTGTTGGCGCTCGGCATTGTTTATATGCTGGTGATGCGCTTCATGCTAAAAGGCGATGCGCCCGGACAACAGGCCGGTAAGCGTCGCACTTTCCGCGATCTTATCCGCGAGTACCGTCTGACGGGGCGCGCTCGGCGTCTGGCGATTCGCCCCGGTTCGCCGATGGTGGGACAGCGGCTGGACGACCTTAAACTGCGCGAACGTTACGGCGCCAATGTCATCGGCGTTGAACGCTGGCGGCGCTTTCGGCGGGTTATCGTCAATGTGAACGGCGTATCGGAGTTTCGCGCTCGCGACGTTCTGCTGATTGATATGTCGGCGGCGGAGGTTGACCTCAGAGAGTTCTGCGCCGAGCAACTGCTGGAACCGATGGTATTGCGTGGAGAATATTTTTCCGATCAGGCGTTGGATGTTGGCATGGCGGAAATTTCGCTTATTCCGGAGTCTGAACTGATAGGCAAGTCGGTGCGTGAAATCGCCTTCCGTACACGTTACGGGCTGAATGTGGTCGGCCTGAAACGCGACGGCGTCGCGCTGGAAGGGTCGCTGGCCGATGAGCCGTTATTGATGGGCGATATCATTCTGGTCGTGGGGAACTGGAAGTTAATCAGCCTGCTGGGGCAAAAAGGCCGCGACTTTGTGGTGCTGAATATGCCGGTCGAGGTCAGCGAAGCCTCTCCTGCGCACAGCCAGGCGCCGCACGCCATTTTCTGCCTGGTACTGATGGTGGCGCTGATGTTGACCGATGAAATTCCCAACCCGATCGCGGCGATTATCGCCTGCCTGCTGATGGGTAAATTTCGCTGTATTGATGCTGAAAGCGCGTATAAAGCGATCCACTGGCCGAGCATTATCTTGATTGTGGGTATGATGCCGTTTGCGCAGGCGTTGCAAAAAACCGGCGGCGTCTCTCTGGTCGTGCAAGGGTTAATGAATATCGGCGGCGGCTATGGGCCGTATATGATGCTGGGATGCCTGTTCGTGCTGTGTGCCGTCATAGGACTGTTCATTTCTAACACGGCAACGGCGGTGCTGATGGCGCCGATTGCGCTGGCGGCGGCGAAATCGATGGGGGTGTCGCCCTATCCGTTTGCGATGGCGGTGGCGATGGCGGCATCCGCCGCCTTTATGACGCCGGTTTCATCGCCGGTCAATACTCTGGTTCTGGGGCCGGGAAACTATAGCTTTAGCGATTTTGTGAAGCTTGGCGTGCCGTTCACGCTTATTGTGATGGCGGTTTGTATTGTGATGATTCCGATGTTGTTTCCGTTTTAACCCAGGCTGGAAAAGGCCTGATGGCGCTACGCTTATCAGGCCTACGGGAAGAACGGTAGGCCGGATAAGGCGTTAGCCGCCATCCGGCAACTAAAGCGGTGAATCCTGGCTTATCTCGTCAAGAGAGAGATGGAAACTTGGTACGAACACCGCCATAAAATAGTCCATCTCCTGGCTGCGACGTAATTCCAGCGTTTTTTCCAGCCGCGTTTTTGCCAGTCCAAACTCATTGTTTCCCGCCGAGAGCTCTTCCAGGCATTTCAGGTAGGCGCAAAGCGCATCGGCCTGTTTTACGATTGCCTGTTCTTCTTCGCTCCAGGCATTCTCATCAATAAGCGGTGCGAAAATATCGCGTAATTCATCCGGCGCCATATCAACCAGCTTTTGCTGGGCGATTTTTTCGATCGCTTTATATTCCTGGGCTATCTGGGAATTAAAATATTTTACCGGCGTCGGCAGATCGCCGGTCAGTACTTCCGAGGCATCATGATACATCGCCAGAAGCGCGATGCGTTCAGCATTGAGCTGACCGCCAAATTTACGGTTTTTTATCGCCGCCAACGCATGGGCGACCATCGCCACCTGCAGACTATGTTCGGAGACGTTTTCCGTACGCACGTTACGCATCAGCGGCCAGCGGTTAATCAACTTCATGCGGGAGAGATGGGCGAAAAAATGGCTCTGCTTCATAGATTACCTTTTGTTTTCACTGCGGCAGACTTCATTGTGCGGGGAGGGGGATGAAGATGCAATTCAGGCTACCGAAGTAGCCTGAATTTAAGATTATTGATGGTAACCTGAGAGGAAACGCCCAAAGCGGTTGATGGCCATCTCCAGGTCATCTTCACGCGGTAGCGTCACAATGCGGAAGTGATCCGGCCACGGCCAGTTAAAGGCGGTACCTTGCACCAGCAGCACCTTTTCCTGTAGCAGGAAGTCCAGCACCATCTTCTGGTCGTCGTGAATATTAAAACGTTTAGCGTCGATCCTGGGGAACATGTACAACGCGCCGCGCGGTTTTACGCAGGAAACGCCGGGAATATCGTTAATCAACTCCCAGGCGCGGTTACGCTGTTCATACAGTCGACCGCCCGGCAGAATAAATTCGCTAATGCTTTGATAGCCGCCGAGCGCGGTCTGAATAGCATGTTGCGCCGGGACGTTGGCGCACAGGCGCATTGAGGCTAACATCTCCAGCCCTTCAATATAGCCTTTCGCATGTTTTTTCGGCCCGTTCAGCACCATCCAGCCCTGGCGGAAGCCGGCGACGCGATAGGTTTTAGACAACCCATTAAAGGTGATGGTCAGCAGATCAGGCGCCAGTGCGGCGATAGAGTGATGCTCGGCATCGTCATAGAGAATCTTGTCATAAATTTCATCGGCGAAGATGATGAGATTATGCTCGCGCGCAATGTTGACAATTTCCATCAACAATTCTTTAGAATAGACGGCGCCAGTAGGGTTGTTTGGATTAATAATGACAATACCACGCGTACGTGGGGTGATTTTGGCGCGGATATCGTCAAGGTCCGGGAACCAGTCGGAAGATTCATCGCAAAGATAATGTACCGCCTTGCCGCTGGAGAGCGATACCGCCGCTGTCCATAACGGATAATCGGGCGCGGGAACCAGCATTTCATCGCCACTGTTAAGCAACGCCTGCATCGCCTGAACGATCAGCTCGGAAACGCCGTTACCGATATAGATATCTTCCACGGTTACATCGCGCATTCCACGGGCCTGATAATGCTGCATAATCGCTTTACGGGCGGAATAAAGCCCTTTCGAGTCGCAATATCCTTGCGCCGTCGGCAAATTACGAATGACATCGACCAGAATTTCGTCCGGCGCTTCGAATCCGAAGGGGGCGGGGTTGCCGATATTCAGTTTAAGAACTTTATTACCTTCTTCCTCAAGGCGTTTCGCTTCTTTCAGAACGGGGCCACGAATGTCATAACAGACATTTTCGAGTTTGCTGGATTTTTCAATGGGGGACATGAATCTTGACCTTTTAGCTGTTATTGCCACTCCCTGCCGTGGAAGTCAGCACGAAACAATGTACTCCCACGACGGTGAGTTTTGAAGAGTGAACAGAAGAAGATTTTGTTTATTTTTAACGCGCTTTCGTGCTGTTTAAAACTTCATAAAATCATTTGGTTAGATGCATTTTCTATTTTTGTCTGTATGTATAGTGTTTTATTCTATATGATTGCGCGTAATGTGGTTTTTTATGTTGTCAGAAATTATCTGTTTTATGAGAGATAAGCATTCATCATTAGTGTCGCGCTGGCTATTTCGGAAATACTGAGTATTAAAGGTAAAATGAGAAGGTTAGACCTTTCCGGCGGCGGGGGGTGTGAAACTATTGTTAAGTATAATTAATGAATGGTAGAAATCTTAATTAATTATTATTTAATATTTAAAAAGCATTTACTAAAGTCGTAATAATATCTTTCTGGTCCGATTAGTATAACATATCCAAGATTAAGATTATTCGTAATAATACTTATAAATATAGCGGTTTTAGGTTAAGATAATGATCCGAAACGGGGGCGTAGTCTGCGTTGTCTGCTAATTTTCATGACGCGATTTTATACATAACCTATTGTTCAATATATTGTTTTTTGTATCTGTGCGTCTCGGTAAACTATTTGACGCTTGTTACAAGATTTACACGTCCATCATTAGCAGAAATCTGTAGACGCCTAAAGGTATGACACATTCTCTTTGATATATCCCAATCAGTTGCATTTGGTATTATATCAGTAAGTAAGAGAAGTGTTTTGGTCGTATTTTCAATTACATTCTAACATTTACCTGGGTAACCAGGCGGTACTGCGAAGGATGCACATTACAAATGGAATTGCTTGTTTCTGAATGCACAGCATTAACCAGGTCAGCCCGATATGACCCGCCAGTAAGTGAAAAATTATGATAAATGCAAATCGTCCGATAATTAACCTCGATCTCGATCTGCTGAGAACGTTCGTGGCCGTTGCCGATCTGAACACCTTCGCCGCGGCGGCGGCGGCGGTATGTCGTACTCAGTCTGCGGTCAGTCAGCAAATGCAGCGTCTTGAGCAACTCGTGGGAAAGGAATTGTTCGCCCGCCATGGCCGTAACAAACTTTTGACCGAACACGGTATCCAGCTTCTGGGGTACGCCAGAAAAATCCTGCGTTTTAATGATGAGGCGTGTTCATCATTAATGTTCAGTAATCTTCAGGGAGTGTTAACAATCGGCGCTTCTGATGAATCAGCTGATACTATCCTGCCTTTTTTGCTTAGCCGAATCAGCTCGGTTTATCCGAAACTCGCGCTTGATGTACGGGTAAAACGCAACGCCTATATGGTGGACATGGTTAAATCGCAGGAAGTAGATTTGGTGGTGACGACTAACCAACCTCATTCGCTGGACTGTCTGAATTTGCGGACCTCGCCCACCCATTGGTATTGTGCGGCTGAGTATGTTTTGCAAAGGGGAGAGCCCGTACCATTAGTCCTGCTGGACGATCCCAGCCCATTCCGCGATATGGTGCTGGAGACGCTAAATGCAGCGGGTATTCCCTGGCGGCTGGCCTATGTGGCGTCTACATTACCGGCGGTACGCGCGGCCGTTAAAGCCGGTCTTGGCGTAACGGCTCGACCTGTCGAAATGATGAGTCCCGACCTTCGCGTGCTGGGCGCCGCAGACGGATTACCGCCTTTGCCGGATACGGAATATCTGTTGTGCCGCGATCCCAATAGCCAGAACGAGCTGGCGATGGTGATTTTCCATGCGATGGAAAGCTATCAAAACCCATGGCATTACAACCAGTTTTCTGCAGAGGGCGGAGATGATCCGCTGATGGTGGAAGGGGGTTTTGAGTAGCTCGCAGGCAAAAGGCGCTAAGTCGTAAATGTAAAAAAGAGCCGCTGGCGATGAAAAAACGCTCAGTGGCTCTTTTTTTGTGCCCATCTGTACGCGCTTAACCGCACAAATTGTAAAAGTTGCGGTAAATCAGCCAGTAGCGATTCGCAGTTCAATGTGGGTAAAAAATAACCAGAACATCCATTTTATGAATTTGCATGTTAAAAAACTAGAGAAATTGTTGCTGTTTTAGGGGGTGAATTAACAAAAGCGTGTCACAGATCAAGAAAATACTCCCATTTAGGGGGAGGCATCTTCACAAATTCCTGTCAAAATAGGTGTGTGTTATTTCTTTTGCTTCACAACGGACACGATTCAACAACATAAAATCCCCCCTGGCCGAAGAGTCATTTTCTCCAGGATGGCACTTAATGTTAATGGTGATGAATTGATGTAAATTAATGTGAAGGAACTTTTGTTAAAGTTGACAAAAGGTTATAGAAAGGAGTAAAAAACCACATCAATTAGCTGTTTTTATCATTTTCTACAGTAATTGTAGGGTTTTTTTTATTCCTCCCCATGAATCGATGTGGCGCCCATCTGCCGTAAAGAGCAGAGAAACTGGCGCTACTTTTGATGAGTAAGCAATGAGTATGTCAACATCCACTGAAGTCATCGCTCATCACTGGGCATTCGCTATCTTTCTTATCGTTGCCATTGGCCTGTGCTGCCTGATGCTGGTAGGCGGTTGGTTTTTGGGCGGTCGCGCACGCGCGAGGCACAAGAACGTTCCGTTTGAATCAGGTATCGACTCGGTCGGCACCGCCCGCTTACGCCTGTCTGCCAAGTTTTACCTGGTAGCCATGTTCTTCGTTATCTTCGACGTTGAAGCGCTGTATCTGTTCGCATGGTCGACTTCTATCCGCGAAAGCGGCTGGGTTGGCTTTGTGGAAGCTGCAATTTTTATTTTTGTGTTACTGGCTGGTCTGGTTTATCTGGCGCGTATTGGCGCGTTGGACTGGACGCCCGCGCGTTCACGCCGCGAGCGTATGAACCCGGAAACGAACAGTATCGCTAATCGTCAACGCTAACCGCGAGGCATTAAGATGGATTATACGCTCACCCGCATAGATCCTAACGGTGAGAATGACCGTTACCCCCTGCAAAAACAGGAGATCGTAACCGACCCCCTGGAGCAGGAAGTTAACAAAAACGTGTTCATGGGCAAACTGCATGACATGGTTAACTGGGGCCGTAAAAACTCAATTTGGCCCTACAACTTCGGCCTTTCTTGCTGCTATGTAGAGATGGTGACCTCTTTTACCGCAGTGCATGACGTTGCCCGTTTCGGCGCGGAAGTGCTGCGTGCGTCGCCACGTCAGGCTGACCTGATGGTGGTGGCCGGTACCTGCTTTACCAAAATGGCCCCGGTTATTCAGCGTCTGTATGACCAAATGCTGGAGCCAAAATGGGTCATTTCTATGGGCGCCTGCGCCAACTCCGGCGGCATGTACGATATTTATTCGGTAGTGCAGGGCGTTGATAAGTTCATCCCGGTGGATGTGTATATCCCTGGCTGTCCGCCGCGTCCGGAAGCGTATATGCAGGCGTTGATGCTGCTGCAAGAATCGATTGGCAAAGAGCGCCGTCCGCTCTCATGGGTGGTGGGCGATCAGGGCGTGTATCGCGCCAATATGCAGCCAGAACGCGAACGTAAACGCGGCGAGCGTATTGCCGTCACGAACCTGCGTACCCCGGACGAGATTTAATTTGCGCCTGTCGGCAGCAGCACTTCACTTCGCTAACCACTATTTTAATAGCGCGAAGCACTGCCGACCACCACGGACCATTTGCAATGGTGAACAATATGACCGACTTAACCGCGCAAGACGCTGCATGGAGTACCCGCGATCATCTTGATGATCCGGTTATCGGCGAACTGCGCAACCGTTTTGGGCCGGATGCCTTTACCGTTCAGGCGACCCGCACCGGTATCCCCGTTGTTTGGGTCAAGCGTGAACAACTACTGGAGGTTGGCGATTTCTTAAAGAAACTGCCGAAACCTTACGTCATGCTGTTTGACTTACACGGCATGGATGAACGCCTGCGTACGCACCGTGACGGGTTACCCGCCGCGGATTTTTCCGTTTTCTACCACCTGATTTCCATTGAGCGTAATCGCGATATCATGCTCAAGGTGGCGTTGTCTGAAAACGACCTGCGCGTGCCGACCTTCACTAAACTTTTCCCTAACGCCAACTGGTACGAGCGTGAGACCTGGGAGATGTTTGGTATTGATATCGAAGGCCACCCGCACCTGACGCGCATCATGATGCCGCAAACCTGGGAAGGCCATCCGCTGCGTAAAGATTATCCGGCGCGCGCGACCGAATTCGACCCGTTTGAGCTGACCAAAGCCAAGCAGGATCTGGAGATGGAAGCGCTGACCTTTAAGCCGGAAGACTGGGGGATGAAGCGCGGGACTGACAACGAGGACTTTATGTTCCTCAACCTCGGCCCGAACCACCCGTCTGCGCACGGTGCGTTTCGTATTATCCTGCAACTTGACGGTGAAGAAATCGTCGACTGCGTGCCGGATATCGGCTATCACCACCGCGGCGCCGAAAAAATGGGCGAGCGCCAGTCCTGGCATAGCTACATTCCCTATACCGACCGTATCGAATACCTCGGTGGTTGCGTCAATGAAATGCCGTACGTGCTGGCGGTAGAAAAGTTGGCAGGGATCACCGTCCCGGATCGTGTGAACGTCATCCGCGTGATGCTCTCCGAACTGTTCCGCATTAACAGTCATCTGCTGTACATCTCGACCTTTATTCAGGACGTCGGCGCGATGACGCCGGTCTTCTTTGCCTTTACCGACCGGCAGAAAATTTATGACCTGGTGGAAGCCATTACCGGTTTCCGTATGCACCCGGCCTGGTTCCGTATCGGCGGCGTCGCGCACGACTTGCCGCGCGGTTGGGATCGCCTGCTGCGAGAGTTCCTTGAGTGGATGCCGAAGCGTCTGGATTCTTACGAGAAAGCCGCGTTGCGTAACACCATTCTGAAAGGGCGTTCGCAGGGCGTTGCCGCTTACGGCGCGAAAGAGGCGCTGGAGTGGGGCACCACCGGCGCAGGGCTGCGCGCGACCGGGATCGACTTCGACGTACGTAAATGGCGTCCATACTCTGGCTACGAAAACTTTGACTTTGAAGTGCCGGTGGGCGGCGGCGTTTCCGACTGCTATACCCGCGTGATGCTGAAAGTGGAAGAGCTGCGCCAGAGTCTGCGCATTCTTCAGCAGTGCCTCGATAACATGCCGGAAGGCCCGTTCAAAGCGGATCACCCGCTGACCACGCCGCCGCCGAAAGAGCGCACGCTGCAACATATCGAAACCCTGATCACCCACTTCCTGCAGGTCTCCTGGGGCCCGGTGATGCCGGCGCAGGAGTCCTTCCAGATGGTGGAAGCGACGAAGGGGATTAACAGTTACTACCTGACCAGCGACGGCAGCACTATGAGCTACCGTACCCGCGTGCGCACGCCGAGCTTTGCGCACCTGCAGCAGATTCCCTCGGCGATCCGCGGTAGCCTGGTCTCCGACCTGATTGTCTATCTGGGTAGTATCGATTTTGTTATGTCAGATGTGGACCGCTAATTATGCACGAGAATCAACAACCACAAACCGAGGCTTTTGAGCTGAGTGCGGCAGAGCGTGAAGCGATAGAGCACGAGAAGCACCACTACGAAGACCCGCGTGCGGCGTCCATTGAAGCGCTGAAAATCGTTCAGAAGCAGCGTGGCTGGGTGCCGGACGGCGCGATCTACGCTATTGCCGATGTGTTGGGTATTCCGGCGAGCGACGTCGAAGGCGTCGCCACATTCTACAGCCAGATCTTCCGTCAGCCGGTCGGTCGCCACGTGATTCGCTACTGCGACAGCGTGGTGTGCCATATCACCGGCTATCAGGGGATTCAGGCCGCGCTGGAAAAAAATCTCAACATCAAACCGGGGCAGACGACCTTTGATGGTCGCTTTACGCTGCTGCCGACCTGCTGCCTGGGGAATTGCGATAAAGGGCCGAACATGATGATTGATGAGGATACTCACAGCCATCTGACCCCGGAAGCCATTCCTGAACTACTGGAGCGGTATAAATGAAAAACGTTATCCGTACTCCCGAAACCCATCCGCTGACCTGGCGTCTGCGCGATGACAAACAGCCGGTCTGGCTGGATGAATATCGTAGCAAAAACGGCTACGAAGGCGCGCGTAAGGCGCTGACCGGCCTGTCTCCGGATGAAATCGTCAGCCAGGTAAAAGACGCCGGTCTGAAAGGGCGCGGCGGCGCGGGCTTTTCCACCGGTCTGAAGTGGAGCCTGATGCCGAAAGATGAATCCATGAACATCCGTTACCTGCTGTGTAACGCCGATGAAATGGAACCGGGCACCTATAAAGACCGTCTGCTGATGGAACAACTGCCGCACCTGCTGGTGGAAGGTATGTTGATCTCCGCGTTCGCGCTGAAAGCGTATCGTGGTTACATCTTCCTGCGCGGCGAATATATCGAAGCGGCTGTACATCTGCGCCGTGCGATTGCTGAAGCAACCGAGGCCGGGCTGCTTGGCAAAAATATCATGGGCACCGGGTTCGACTTTGAACTGTTTGTCCACACCGGAGCAGGGCGTTACATCTGTGGTGAAGAAACGGCGCTGATTAACTCCCTCGAAGGCCGCCGCGCGAACCCACGCTCCAAGCCGCCCTTCCCGGCGACCTCCGGCGTATGGGGCAAACCGACCTGTGTGAATAACGTCGAAACGTTGTGCAACGTCCCGGCAATCCTCGCCAACGGCGTGGAGTGGTACCAGAACATTTCGAAAAGCAAAGATGCGGGTACCAAGCTGATGGGCTTCTCAGGCCGCGTGAAGAATCCGGGACTGTGGGAATTACCGTTCGGCACCACCGCGCGCGAGATCCTCGAAGACTACGCGGGCGGTATGCGCGATGGCCTGAAATTCAAAGCCTGGCAGCCGGGCGGGGCGGGAACCGACTTCCTGACCGAGGCGCATCTTGACCTGCCGATGGAGTTCGAAAGCATCGGTAAAGCAGGCAGCCGTCTGGGCACCGCGCTGGCGATGGCGGTAGACCACGAAATCGGCATGGTGTCGCTGGTGCGTAACCTGGAAGAGTTCTTTGCCCGCGAATCCTGCGGCTGGTGTACGCCATGCCGCGACGGGTTGCCGTGGAGCGTGAAAATTCTGCGCGCGCTGGAGCGTGGCGAAGGCCAGCCGGGGGATATCGAGACACTTGAGCAACTGTGTCGTTTCCTCGGACCGGGTAAAACCTTCTGCGCGCATGCGCCGGGCGCGGTTGAGCCACTGCAAAGCGCAATTAAGTATTTCCGCGAAGAATTCGAAGCTGGCATCAAGCAGCCGTTCAGCAATACCCATTTAATCAATGGTATTCAGCCGAACCTGCTCAAAGAGCGCTGGTGAGTTAACGATTTTTAATTTGGAAGCATGCTAATGGCTACGATTCATGTAGACGGCAAAGAATACGAGGTCAACGGCGCGGACAACCTGCTACAGGCATGTCTGTCCCTCGGCCTTGATATTCCGTATTTTTGCTGGCACCCGGCGCTGGGAAGCGTCGGTGCTTGCCGCCAGTGTGCGGTGAAGCAATACCAAAACGCGGAAGATACGCGTGGTCGCCTGGTGATGTCCTGTATGACGCCAGCCACCGACGGTACCTTTATCTCTATTGACGACGAAGAAGCGAAACAGTTCCGTGAAAGCGTGGTGGAGTGGCTGATGACTAACCACCCGCACGACTGTCCGGTCTGTGAAGAGGGCGGTAACTGCCATCTTCAGGATATGACCGTGATGACGGGGCACAGTTTCCGCCGCTACCGTTTCACCAAACGTACCCACCGCAACCAGGATCTGGGGCCGTTCATCTCGCACGAAATGAACCGCTGCATCGCCTGCTACCGTTGTGTGCGTTACTACAAAGATTATGCCGACGGCACCGATCTGGGCGTCTATGGCGCGCATGACAACGTCTACTTCGGGCGTCCGGAAGACGGTACGCTGGAAAGCGAATTCTCCGGTAACCTGGTCGAGATTTGCCCGACCGGCGTCTTCACCGATAAAACGCACTCCGAGCGTTACAACCGTAAATGGGACATGCAGTTTGCGCCGAGCATCTGCCAGCAGTGTTCCATCGGCTGTAACATCAGCCCGGGCGAGCGCTATGGCGAATTACGCCGTATCGAAAACCGTTACAACGGTACCGTTAACCACTACTTCCTCTGCGACCGCGGTCGTTTCGGCTATGGCTATGTGAACCTGAAAGACCGTCCGCGTCAGCCGGTTCAGCGCCGCGGCGATGACTTTATTACTCTCAACGCCGAGCAGGCGATGCAGGGCGCGGCGGATATTCTGCGCCAGTCGAAGAAAGTGATCGGTATCGGTTCGCCACGCGCCAGCATTGAGAGCAACTTTGCGCTGCGTGAGCTGGTTGGTGCGGAAAACTTCTACACCGGTATCGCGCGCGGCGAGCAGGAGCGTCTGCAACTGGCGCTGAAGGTGCTGCGTGAAGGCGGAATTTACACCCCGGCGCTGCGGGAAATCGAATCTTATGACGCGGTACTGGTCTTGGGCGAAGACGTTACCCAGACCGGCGCGCGCGTTGCGCTGGCGGTACGTCAGGCGGTGAAGGGTAAAGCGCGTGAAATGGCGGCGGCGCAGAAAGTGGCCGACTGGCAGATTGCGGCCATCCTTAACATCGGCCAGCGTGCCAAACATCCGCTGTTCGTGACCAACGTGGACGACACCCGTCTGGATGATATCGCCGCCTGGACCTATCGCGCGCCGGTGGAAGATCAGGCGCGCCTGGGCTTTGCGATTGCCCATGCGCTGGACAATACAGCGCCTGCGGTTGACGGTATCGACAGCGACTTGCAAAACAAAATTGATGTCATTGTGCAGGCGTTGGCCGGCGCGAAAAAACCGCTGATTATCTCCGGCACTAACGCCGGTAGCAGTGAGGTGATTCAGGCGGCCGCTAACGTGGCGAAAGCGCTGAAAGGCCGTGGCGCCGACGTCGGTATTACTATGATTGCCCGCTCCGTGAACAGCATGGGGCTGGGTATGATGGGCGGCGGTTCGCTTGATGATGCGCTGGGCGAGCTGGAAACCGGCAGTGCGGACGCGGTGGTGGTGCTGGAAAACGATCTCCACCGTCATGCAAGCGCTACGCGCGTGAACGCTGCGCTCGCCAAAGCGCCGCTGGTAATGGTGGTTGACCATCAGCGCACGGCGATTATGGAAAATGCTCATCTGGTGCTTTCCGCGGCAAGCTTCGCCGAAAGCGATGGTACGGTCATCAACAACGAAGGCCGCGCGCAGCGCTTCTTCCAGGTTTATGATCCGGCCTACTACGATAACAAGACGATTATGCTGGAAAGCTGGCGCTGGCTGCATTCGCTGCACAGCACCGTCGAAAACCGCGAAGTGGACTGGACTCAGCTTGACCACGTGATCGACGCGGTCATTGCCGCCATGCCGCAATTTGCCGGCATTAAGGACGCCGCGCCGGATGCGACCTTCCGCATTCGTGGGCAGAAGCTGGCGCGCGAACCGCATCGTTACAGCGGTCGTACGGCGATGCGCGCCAATATCAGCGTGCATGAACCACGTCAGCCGCAGGATAAAGACACCATGTTCGCCTTCTCGATGGAAGGGAATAACCAACCGACTGCCCCGCGATCTGAAATTCCGTTCGCCTGGGCGCCGGGCTGGAACTCCCCGCAGGCGTGGAACAAATTCCAGGATGAAGTGGGCGGCAAACTGCGTCACGGCGATCCGGGCGTGCGTTTGATTGAAGCGACTGAGGGCGGTCTGGATTATTTCACTACCGTGCCGGCAAGCTTCCAGGCGCAGGACGGTCAGTGGCGTATTGCGCCGTATTACCACCTGTTTGGCAGCGACGAATTGTCTCAGCGTTCTCCGGTCTTCCAGAGCCGTATGCCGCAGCCGTATATCAAACTTAACCCGGCGGATGCCGCGAAGTTGGGCGTCAATGCCGGGACGCGCGTCTCCTTTAGCTACGATGGCAATACGGTGACGCTGCCGGTTGAAATCTCTGAAGGGTTAGCGGCAGGGCAGGTAGGGCTGCCGATGGGTATGCCTGGCATCGCGCCGGTTCTGGCTGGCGCGCGTCTTGAGGATCTGCGGGAGGCGCAACAATGAGTTGGATTACACCGGATCTGATTGAGATCCTGCTGAGCATTCTCAAAGCGGTGGTGATTCTGCTGGTGGTCGTCACCTGCGGGGCCTTCATGAGCTTTGGCGAACGTCGTCTGCTGGGTCTGTTCCAGAACCGTTATGGACCAAACCGCGTTGGCTGGGGCGGCTCGCTCCAGCTGGTCGCGGATATGATCAAGATGTTCTTTAAAGAAGACTGGATCCCGAAATTCTCGGATCGCGTCATCTTTACCCTGGCGCCGATGATCGCGTTTACTTCGCTGCTGCTCTCCTTCGCCATTGTGCCGGTTAGCCCTAATTGGGTGGTGGCCGATTTAAACATCGGGATTTTGTTCTTCCTGATGATGGCCGGTCTGGCAGTTTACGCGGTGCTGTTCGCCGGTTGGTCGAGCAACAACAAATACTCGCTGCTGGGCGCGATGCGCGCGTCTGCCCAGACGGTGAGCTACGAAGTGTTCCTTGGTCTTTCCCTGATGGGCGTGGTGGCGCAGGCCGGTTCATTTAATATGACCGATATCGTCAATAACCAGGCGCATCTGTGGAACGTGATTCCGCAATTCTTTGGGTTTGTTACTTTCGCCATCGCGGGCGTAGCGGTCTGTCACCGTCACCCGTTTGACCAGCCGGAAGCCGAGCAGGAATTGGCGGACGGTTACCACATCGAATATTCCGGTATGAAATTCGGTCTGTTCTTCGTGGGGGAGTACATCGGTATCGTCACCGTTTCCGCGCTGATGGTAACGCTGTTCTTCGGTGGCTGGCATGGCCCGTTCTTACCGCCATTCGTCTGGTTCGCGCTGAAAACCGCGTTCTTCATGATGATGTTCATTTTGATTCGTGCGTCGTTACCGCGTCCGCGTTATGACCAGGTAATGTCCTTCGGCTGGAAAGTTTGCCTGCCGCTGACGCTCATCAACTTGCTGGTAACGGCGGCTGTCATTCTGTGGCAGGCGCAATAAGGGACACAAAGACCATGACCTTAAAAGAATTATTAGTAGGTTTCGGCACTCAGGTACGCAGTATCTGGATGATCGGCCTGCATGCGTTCGCCAAACGCGAAACGCGGATGTATCCGGAAGAGCCGGTCTATTTACCGCCCCGTTACCGTGGTCGTATCGTGCTCACGCGCGACCCGGACGGTGAAGAGCGCTGCGTTGCCTGTAACCTGTGCGCGGTAGCCTGTCCGGTAGGCTGTATCTCTCTGCAAAAAGCGGAGACCAAAGATGGCCGCTGGTATCCGGAATTTTTCCGCATTAACTTCTCACGCTGCATCTTCTGCGGCCTGTGCGAAGAAGCGTGCCCGACCACGGCGATTCAGTTGACCCCGGACTTCGAACTGGGCGAATACAAACGTCAGGATCTGGTGTACGAAAAAGAGGATCTGCTGATTTCCGGTCCGGGCAAATACCCGGAATATAACTTCTACCGGATGGCGGGTATGGCAATCGACGGCAAAGATAAAGGCGAAGCAGAGAACGAAGCCAAGCCTATCGACGTCAAGAGCCTGTTACCGTAAGGAGAGGGCAATGGAATTCGCTTTTTATATCTGTGGCCTGATAGCCATCCTCGCGACCCTGCGAGTGATCACCCATACCAATCCGGTACACGCGCTGTTGTATCTGGTGATATCGCTACTGGCGATTTCCGGGGTGTTCTTTTCGCTGGGCGCTTACTTTGCCGGTGCGCTGGAAATTATCGTCTACGCAGGCGCCATCATGGTGCTGTTTGTGTTCGTGGTGATGATGCTCAACCTCGGCGGCAGCGAAATCGAACAGGAACGCCAGTGGCTGAAGCCGCAGGTGTGGATTGGTCCGGCGGTTTTGTCGGCCATTATGCTGGCGGTCATTGTGTACGCCATTCTGGGCGTTAACGACCAGGGCATCGACGGCACGCCGATTAGCGCGAAAGCGGTGGGCATTACGCTGTTCGGGCCTTATGTTCTGGCGGTCGAACTGGCGTCTATGCTGCTGCTGGCAGGCCTGGTGGTGGCGTTCCACGTCGGTCGTGAAGAGCGTGCGGGCGAAGTGCTAAGCAACCGCGCCGATGACCGCGCGAAAAGAAAAACGGAGGAGCGCGCATGATCCCCTTAACACACGGACTGATCCTCGCTGCGATTTTATTCGTCCTGGGTTTAACCGGTCTGGTTATCCGCCGCAATCTGCTGTTTATGCTGATCGGGCTGGAAATCATGATTAACGCCTCCGCGCTGGCCTTTGTGGTCGCCGGGAGCTACTGGGGCCAGACCGATGGTCAGGTGATGTACATTCTCGCCATCAGCCTTGCGGCTGCGGAAGCGAGTATTGGACTTGCGCTGTTGCTGCAACTCCATCGCCGTCGCCAGAACCTGAACATCGATTCAGTAAGTGAGATGCGTGGATGAACATGCTTGCCTTAACCATTATTCTGCCATTGATTGGCTTTGTACTGCTGGCGTTCTCTCGCGGACGCTGGTCGGAAAATCTCTCCGCGACCATTGGCGTGGGCTCCGTTGGTCTGGCGGCGTTGGTGACAGCGTTTGTTGGGATGGATTTCTTCGCCAACGGCAAACAGGCGTTCAGCCAGCCGCTGTGGACGTGGATGTCGGTCGGTAACTTCAACATCGGTTTTAATTTGGTGCTGGACGGCCTGTCGCTGACCATGCTCTCTGTGGTCACCGGCGTCGGCTTCCTGATCCACATGTTCGCGTCCTGGTACATGCGTGGGGAAGAGGGCTACTCTCGCTTCTTCGCTTATACCAACCTGTTTATCGCCAGCATGGTTGTTCTGGTGCTGTCCGATAACCTGCTGTTGATGTACCTCGGCTGGGAAGGCGTGGGCCTGTGCTCTTATCTGTTGATCGGCTTCTATTACAGCGATCCGAAGAATGGCGCAGCGGCAATGAAAGCCTTCGTGGTGACCCGTGTCGGTGACGTGTTCCTCGCCTTCGCGCTGTTCATTCTCTACAACGAACTGGGCACGCTGAACTTCCGCGAAATGGTCGAGCTGGCGCCAGCGCACTTTGCTGACGGCAACAACATGCTGATGTGGGCGACGCTGATGCTGCTGGGCGGCGCGGTCGGTAAATCTGCGCAGCTACCGTTGCAGACCTGGCTTGCCGACGCGATGGCCGGTCCGACGCCGGTCTCCGCGCTGATCCACGCCGCTACCATGGTGACCGCCGGTGTCTACCTGATCGCTCGTACCCATGGTCTGTTCCTGATGACCCCGGAAATTCTGCATCTGGTGGGCATTATCGGGGCGATTACGCTGGTCATGGCGGGTTTCGCCGCGCTGGTGCAGACCGACATCAAACGCGTGCTGGCCTATTCCACCATGAGCCAGATTGGCTACATGTTCCTGGCGCTGGGCGTACAGGCGTGGGATGCAGCGATTTTCCACCTGATGACGCACGCCTTCTTTAAAGCGCTGCTGTTCCTGGCCTCCGGCTCGGTGATTCTGGCCTGTCATCACGAACAGAACATCTTTAAGATGGGCGGTCTGCGTAAGTCGATTCCACTGGTGTATGCCTGCTTCCTGGTGGGGGGCGCGGCGCTGTCGGCGCTGCCGCTGGTCACTGCGGGCTTTTTCAGTAAGGATGAGATCCTGGCTGGCGCGATGGCGAACGGCCATATCAATCTGATGGTGGCGGGTCTGGTCGGCGCGTTCATGACCTCGCTGTACACCTTCCGGATGATTTTCATCGTATTCCACGGGAAAGAACAAATTCATGCTCATGCAGGGAAGGGGATTACCCATCATCTGCCGCTGATTGTCCTGATGATCCTGTCTACCTTTGTTGGCGCGCTGATTGTACCGCCGTTGCAGGGGGTGCTGCCGCAGACAACTGAACTGGCGCATGGTCGCGTCATGACGCTGGAAATTACCTCTGGCGTAGTGGCGATTGCCGGCATCCTGATTGCCGCATGGCTGTGGCTGGGTAAACGCACGCTGGTGACGTCGATCGCCAACAGCGCGCCGGGCCGTCTGCTGGGGACCTGGTGGTATAACGCTTGGGGCTTTGACTGGCTGTACGACAAAGTATTCGTCAAGCCATTCCTCGGTATCGCCTGGCTGCTGAAGCGCGACCCGCTTAATGCGTTGATGAACATTCCGGCTATCCTTTCCCGTTTTGCAGGCAAAGGCCTGGTACTAAGCGAGAACGGTTATTTGCGCTGGTATGTGGCATCCATGAGCATCGGCGCGGTTGTGGTGCTGGCGCTGTTGATGGTACTGCGTTGATCGTAAAGTGAATTTTATCCAAATTCGTTGAAAATCAGGCCTCTGTCAGAGGCCTTAAAAAGGAATAAAAATCGCCATGTTACTACCCTGGCTAATATTGATTCCCTTTATCGGCGGCTTTCTGTGCTGGCAGACCGAACGCTTTGGCGTGAAGGTGCCGCGCTGGATAGCGCTGATTACCATGGGGCTGACGCTGGCGCTCGGTCTGCAATTGTGGTTGCAGGGCGGCTACTCACTGACGCAATCCGCCGGTATTCCGCAGTGGCAATCTGAATTTGTCCTGCCGTGGATCCCGCGTTTTGGCATCTCTATCCATCTGGCGCTCGACGGACTGTCGCTGCTAATGGTGGTGCTGACCGGCCTGCTCGGCGTTCTGGCGGTGCTTTGCTCCTGGCGAGAAATCGAAAAATATCAGGGCTTCTTCCACCTGAACCTGATGTGGATCTTAGGCGGCGTTATCGGCGTGTTCCTGGCCATCGACATGTTCCTGTTCTTCTTCTTCTGGGAAATGATGCTGGTGCCGATGTACTTCCTGATAGCGTTGTGGGGCCACAAAGCTTCTGACGGGAAAACGCGTATCACGGCGGCGACCAAGTTCTTCATCTACACCCAGGCGAGTGGTCTGGTGATGTTGATTGCCATCCTGGCGCTGGTCTTTGTGCACTACAACGCGACCGGCGTGTGGACTTTCAATTATGAAGAGCTGCTGAACACGCCGATGTCCCACGGTGTGGAATATCTGCTGATGCTGGGCTTCTTCATCGCCTTCGCGGTGAAAATGCCGGTGGTGCCGCTGCATGGCTGGCTGCCGGATGCGCACTCCCAGGCGCCGACCGCCGGTTCCGTCGACCTGGCCGGTATCTTGCTGAAAACCGCCGCTTACGGTCTGCTGCGTTTCTCCCTGCCATTGTTCCCGAACGCGTCGGCGGAGTTTGCGCCTATCGCCATGTGGCTGGGCGTTATCGGCATTTTCTACGGCGCGTGGATGGCCTTTACCCAATACGACATCAAGCGCCTGATTGCCTATACCTCCGTTTCCCACATGGGCTTCGTGCTGATCGCTATCTACACCGGCAGCCAACTGGCGTACCAGGGCGCGGTGATTCAGATGATTGCGCACGGTTTGTCCGCAGCCGGTCTGTTCATTCTGTGTGGCCAGTTGTACGAACGTCTGCATACGCGTGACATGCGTATGATGGGCGGCCTGTGGGGCAAGATGAAGTGGTTGCCTGCGCTGTCCATGTTCTTTGCGGTGGCGACGCTCGGTATGCCGGGCACCGGTAACTTTGTCGGCGAGTTTATGATTCTGTTCGGCAGCTACCAGGTGGTGCCGATGATTACCGTGATCTCCACCTTTGGGCTGGTATTCGCCTCTGTATACTCGCTGGCGATGCTGCATCGCGCTTACTTCGGTAAAGCGAAGAGCCAGATTGCCAGCCAGGAACTGCCAGGGATGTCGCTGCGCGAGCTGTTTATCATTCTGTTGCTGGTGGTGCTTCTGGTACTGCTTGGCTTCTATCCGCAGCCGATTCTGGATACCTCGCATTCTGCGATGAGCAACATCCAGCAGTGGTTTGTTAATTCCGTTACTACTACAAGGCCGTAAATCGCCATGACAATAACTCCACAACACCTGATTGCGCTGCTACCGCTGCTGATCGTCGGCTTGACGGTGGTGGTTGTGATGCTCTCCATTGCGTGGCGACGCAATCACTTCCTCAATGCCACGCTGTCGGTCATTGGGCTTAACGCTGCTCTGGTTTCGCTTTGGTTTGTCGGCCAGGCCGGGGCAATGGACGTCACGCCGCTGATGCGCGTTGACGGCTTTGCGATGCTCTACACCGGGCTGGTGCTGCTGGCGAGCCTCGCCACCTGTACCTTTGCCTACCCGTGGCTGGAAGGCTATAACGATAACCAGGAAGAGTTCTACCTGCTGGTGTTAATCGCCAGCCTGGGCGGAATTCTGCTGGCGAACGCCAACCATCTGGCGGCGCTGTTCCTCGGTATTGAACTGATCTCACTGCCGCTGTTCGGCCTGATTGGTTATGCTTTCCGCCAGAAACGCTCGCTGGAAGCCAGTATCAAATACACCATCCTCTCCGCTGCCGCCTCGTCTTTCCTGCTGTTCGGGATGGCGCTGGTCTATGCGCAGTCCGGCAACCTGTCTTTCGAAGCGCTCGGTAAGAGCCTCGGCGATGGTATGCTGCACGAGCCGTTGCTGCTGGCGGGCTTTGGCCTGATGATTGTCGGTCTGGGCTTTAAACTCTCTCTGGTGCCGTTCCACCTGTGGACGCCAGACGTTTATCAGGGCGCGCCTGCGCCGGTTTCCACCTTCCTGGCGACGGCGAGCAAAATTGCTATCTTCGGCGTGGTGATGCGTCTGTTCCTCTATGCGCCGGTAGGCGACAGCGAAGCGGTACGCGTGGTGCTGGGCATTATCGCCTTTGCCTCTATCATCTTCGGTAACCTGATGGCGCTGAGCCAGACCAACATCAAACGTCTGCTCGGTTACTCTTCTATCTCTCACCTCGGCTATCTGCTGGTGGCGCTGATTGCCCTGCAGAGCGGCGAGATGTCGATGGAAGCGGTTGGCGTTTATCTGGCCGGTTATCTGTTCAGCAGCCTCGGCGCGTTTGGCGTGGTCAGCCTGATGTCCAGCCCGTTCCGCGGCCCGGACGCGGATTCTCTGTACTCTTACCGTGGTCTGTTCTGGCACCGTCCGGTTCTTGCCGCGGTAATGACGGTGATGATGCTGTCGCTGGCAGGTATCCCGATGACGCTGGGCTTTATCGGCAAATTCTACGTGCTGGCGGTCGGCGTTCAGGCCAGCCTGTGGTGGCTGGTCGCCGCCGTGGTAGTGGGTTCCGCGATTGGTTTGTACTACTACCTGCGTGTTGCGGTGAGTCTCTACCTGCACGCGCCGCAGCAACCGGGACGCGACGCGCCGACAAACTGGCAGTACAGCGCAGGCGGTATCGTGGTGCTGATCTCCGCGTTGCTGGTGTTGGTACTGGGCGTCTGGCCGCAGCCGCTGATTAGCCTTGTGCAACTGGCGATGCCGCTGATGTAATGCCGCGTTGATGATGTCAATAACCGCCGATTTATCGGCGGTTGAGGCTGATGACCAACACCGGAGCCTCTAAATGTTGGATTGCATCCAACTTATGAAAACCTGTGACGCATAGAGACCATAGACTCGTTGGGTGAGGCGTAGCCGAAACCCAACACTTTTCCAACGAACACAGAACCAGATGCCGGATAAAGCGTAGCCGCCATCCGGCATCAACGTTGTATTCTCCTTTGTCAGCCATCCGACAGCGCCGCCAGGCGCTATTATATTCACATCTCCTCTATATTCCCCCCTGAATAATAGACCGAAGCGATAAAATTCAAAACCAGTCAGCTTTGTTAATATAATTCGCAGTAATGTTATTTTGATTTATTTAATTTACATGAATCCAAACGGTAGAATTGCTAATTATTACCGCAACATCTAAGTGCATATAATCGTTAAATAAATTTATTTACATGCCATGTCATGCTAATGTTCATTTATAAAATTTAATAAAATGACAAATTCCGATTTATTATGTCGTAAACGTTACTCCGATATAGCCGGGTTTTGTGCTGCTCCACGGAGGTAAACAAAAAGGACAAAAAGAAAATAAGGACATAGTAAGTGAACAAAACCTACAATATTATATGGAACGCCGCCCGCGGCATGTATATTGTCACCTCCGAACTGGCGCGCAGTGGTAGCCGCGCTATCGTCAGCGTCAGCGCCTCGTGCGCGGTAACTCTGCTGGCGATGGATGCTGCCCCCGCCGTCGCAGAGGAAACGCGAGTTTCCATTCCCTCCCAGACCACCACCTACACCCTGTCAGGCGCTACGCCGTTCGTCGTGGAAACGGACAATACCATCGCCACCGACACAGCGGCCAGCGCCGCCATCGTCGGCGATAACAGCAACGACTGGGATCTGCTGATTGAAAGCGGCGCTGTCGTGGGGAGCAGTCTGACCGACAGCCAGGCGATGAACCTGGATTCGTCAACGGGCGCCACCAGCGTACATAACCAGGGGACGATCACCGGTTCCAACGAAGATGGAACGATAATGCTTCAAAACGGCGGCAGCGTGATCAACGATGCCCTAATCGAAAACAGCGCAACGTATGAGCATGATCCTGAGGATATCCCCCAGGAATATGCCGGCGTTTATATGCTCAATGGCGGCAGTTACGTCAGCAGCGAAAGCGGGGTGCTGGAGGGCGTTTCCGGGGTGATCGTCCAGAGCGGCGAGGCCCACATCACCAACGGCGGGATGATTAACTCCGATGGCTCGTGGCGCTCTTATGGCGTCGAGTTTCGCGACGGTACTTACGGTACGATTGTCAATACCGGCACCATTATCACCACGGCCAGCGATGGTTCAAACAAGATCGAGGATGCGGCGATTTATGTCCACACCCTGAATGATATGGCGGTGAGTGGTTCTGTTTCTGTTGATAATAGCGGCCTTATGCAGTCTGATTTTATTACCGTTGCGCTCTATCACGGTTCTCATTTTGAAGTGGTCAACCGTGTCGGCGGGGTGATCACGGCGGGAAACAGCAGCCTCGTCGGCATCAAGTCCACCGCCATGGAACTTAAAGTGGGCGTCGACAACCTCGTCACCAATGACGGCACGATTTCCGCGTATGGCACCGCCAATACTTACGGCATCCATTATGGCGAAAGTACCTCCGGCGGCGTTATCACCAATACCGGCTCCATTACCACCACGGGCGGCGGCGCGGGAGACGCCAGCGTCTATGTCCACGGCAACGGCGACGGCACCGTCGTCAACAACAGCGGAACCATGAGTTCCACCGTCTATGGCGTCTATCTCGACTCGGCACGTTCCAAAGGCCATACGCTCAATAACCAGGCCGGGAGCGCAATCTCGGCCAACACGGCGGTGGCGATTAATGGCAACGGCAATACCATCACCAACCAGGGGAAGATGACCGGCGTAAGCGACGGCCTCCTTATCAGCGGCAATAACAATATCGTCACCACCTCAGGCGGTGAAATTTCAGGCAAAAATGGTATCCGCGTCAGTAAAGGCAGCGGCAACCAGATCACGGCCAAAAGTGGAAGTAAGATCACCACCACCAGCACCGGCATCAGTATCGCTGGCGGCAATAACCAGATAACGACCGAAAGCGGAAGCGCTATCGTCGCCAAAGACAACGGCATCCTGATTAACAGCGGCGCCAACAACGTCACCAATGGCGGCAGCATCACGGCGACCGGCTCCAATATGTCTTACGGCATCCAGTACAATAGCGGCGCCAGCGGCACTATCACCAACACCGGCACCATTACCACAACGGGTAAAGGCGCCGGGGACGCGAGCGTCTATGCCCACGGCGGCGCTGTCACGATTAACAACAGCGGCACGATGGACTCCTCGGTATTCGGCGTCTACGTCACCACGGGCCACACGCTCAATAACCTGGCCGGCGGCTCCATCACGGCAAATACCGCCGTTCAGTTCCACGGCAACAATAATAAGCTCGCCAATGCGGGCGCAATCTCCGGCGACACCAATGGCGTAACCATCAACGGCTCCGGCAACACCCTGACCAGTCAGGGGAAAATAACCGGCGGAACCAACGCCATTCTCATCAATAGCGGCAGCAAGAACAACACCCTCACCCTCAATACCGGTACGGAGATATCCGGCAGCATTACCGACGACAACAACAGCGCCAGCGCCAACAATAATCTGATTCTGGACGGAGAGGGTACGCTGGGCAGCAGCATCAGCGGCCTGAACAGCGTGACCAGCAGCGGCGACTGGACGCTGTCGGGCGCGACGATGAACCTCTCGGGAACAACCAACAGCGCGCTTTGGGTAAAATCCGGCACGCTGATACTGAACGGCGCGATGACCGCCAAAGGCGCGACCGTCGATAGCGGCACGACGCTGCAGATTGGCAACGGCGGCACGCTGGGCGCGTTTAACGGCGACATCGTTGACAACGGCACGCTGACGTTTAACCGCAGCGATGCCGCCGCCTACGGCAGCGTCATCAGCGGCAGCGGCAACGTGGTAAAACAGGGCGGCGGCGAGCTGGCGCTCAGTAACAACAACAGCTACAGCGGCGGCACCACCATTGCAGAGGGAACGCTGACCGCCACCGCTGGCGGCGCGCTGGGCAGCGGCAATATCGACAACCGCGCTTACCTCAAACTGGACGCGGCAAGCGCCAGCGATCCCTTTATCGTGGCGGATCTCACCACCCACAGCGGCGCCACCGTTGAAATCGGCGCGGGCAGCACGCTACAGGCCAATACCCTGACCCAGCAGGACGGCAGCACGCTGACGGCCGATTTGGCGGAGACCAGCGGCCCCGCCATCCGCGCAAAAAACGTGAATCTGGACGGTACGCTGAATGTCGCCTCGCCCGCCAGTCAGGAGCCGATACGCAGCACCGACGATCTGATCTCCCTGGCGCTTATCGAATCGGACAATGCCATTAGCGGCGATTTTGACGGCATCACTATCAACGGCAACGCCATGAACCCGGACGCGTTTATTACCGTCGTGGGGCAAAAAAACGTCAATGACACACACTATGATCTGGTCGAGACGTTGACGTGGTATGCCGATCGCGACAACGCCGCCATCGACGCCCACGGCACCTTCAACCTGGCGGATGCCGACGACAGTTTTACGGTCAACACGGTGCTGGAAAACGTTGACGCCAACAGCGGCTGGAACGGCCAGTCGCTTACCAAAACCGGCGCAGGCACGCTGATCCTGAATGCGGAAAACACCTATACCGGCGGCACCACTATCAGCGACGGTACGCTGGTCGCCAACAACGTTGAGGCGCTGGGTACCGGCAATGTCACCGACAACGCCACGCTGGAGCTGAACACCGGCGGCGATTTTGACAACGCCATCAGCGGCAGCGGCCAGGTGGTGAAATCCGGCGACGAGACGCTCACGCTTTCCGGCAGCAATACTTACACTGGCGGCACCATCATCAGTGGCGGCACGCTGGTCGCCACTAACGTTGAGGCGCTGGGTACCGGCGATGTCACCGACAACGCCGTGCTGGAACTGAACACAGGCGGCACGTTCGACAATGTCATCAGCGGCAGCGGCCAGGTGGTGAAATCCGGCGACGACGCGCTCACGCTCTCCGGCAGCAATACTTATACCGGCGGCACCACCATCAGCGGCGGCACGCTGGTCGCCACTAACGTTGAGGCGCTGGGGAGTGGCGACGTCACCGACGACGCCACGCTGGAGCTGAACACCGGCGGTGACTTCGCCAACAACATTGGCGGTACGGGCAGCGTGGTGAAATCCGGCGACGAGACGCTCACGCTTTCCGGTACCAATACTTATCGCGGCGACACCACTATCAGCGGCGGCACGCTGGTCGCCACCAACGTTGACGCGCTGGGCACTGGCGACGTCACCGACAACGCCACGCTGGAGCTGAACACCGGCGGCGATTTTGACAACGCCATCAGCGGCAGCGGCCAGGTCGTGAAATCCGGCGACAAGACGCTCACGCTCTCAGGCGCCAACAGCTACAGCGGCGCTACCACCATCAGCGGCGGCACGCTGATTGCCACTCACGTCAACGCGCTGGGTACGGGCGCTATCGACAACCGCGCCAGCCTGTTGCTGGACGCCAGCGGCCAGTTTACGGTAACGGATCTCACCACCGAAAGCGGCGGCAACACCGAAATCGGCGCAGGCAGTACGCTACAGGCGACCACGCTGACGCAAAAAAGCGATAGCACGCTGACCATCAACCTGAACAGCAACACCGCCGATCCTGTTATCCACGCCGCCTCTCAGGTCTCGCTGGCCGGTACGCTGGACATCACCGGCGTCGGCGATGTGCTGGACAGCGATCCCGCCAGCACGGACGATCTGGATACCTTCACCCTGATCGCGTCAGATAAAACCATTGCGGGCGATTTCGAAAAGCTTACCGTCGCCGGAATGGACGCCGATCTGGCCGACTTTATCACCGTCGATGGCCGCATTGATGACACGGGCAAGCAGTACGAACTGACCACCGCCCTGACATGGTATGCCGACCGCGACGACGCCGTTACCGACGCCCACGGCACGTTTAACCTGACCAATGCCGACGGCAGTTTTGCGGTCAATACGGTGCTGGAAAACGTTGACGCCACGCTCGATCCCGACAGCGCCACCGGCTGGGACGGCACATCGCTGATCAAACAGGGCGCAGGCACGCTGATCCTGAATGCGGAAAACACCTATACCGGCGGCACCACCATCAGCGGCGGCACGCTGGTCGCCAGCAACGTTGAGGCGCTGGGTACCGGCGACGTCACCAACGACGCCGTGCTGGAACTGAACACCGGCGGCGATTTTGACAACGCCATCAGCGGCAGCGGGCAGGTGGTGAAATCCGGCGACGAGACGCTCACGCTTTCCGGCAGCAATACTTATACCGGCGGTACCCTTATCAGCGATGGCACGCTGGTCGCCAGCAACGTTGAGGCGCTGGGTACTGGCGACGTCACCAACGACGCCGTGCTGGAACTGAACACCGGCGGCGATTTTGACAACGCCATCAGCGGCAGCGGGCAGGTGGTGAAATCCGGCGACGAGACGCTCACGCTTTCCGGCAGCAATACTTATACCGGCGGTACCCTTATCAGCGGCGGCACGCTGGTCGCCAGCAACGTTGAGGCGCTGGGCAGCGGCGACGTCACCAACAACGCCGTGCTGGAACTGAACACTGGCGGCGATTTTGACAACGCCATCAGCGGCAGCGGGCAGGTGGTGAAATCCGGCGACGAGACGCTCACGCTTTCCGGCAGCAATACTTATACCGGCGGCACCCTTATCAGTAGCGGCACGCTGGTCGCCAACGATGTAAACGCGCTGGGTACTGGCGACGTCACCGACAACGCCGTGCTGGAACTGAACACCGGCGGTGATTTTGACAACGCCATCAGCGGCAGCGGGCAGGTGGTGAAATCCGGCGACGAGACGCTCACGCTTTCTGGCGCCAATTCTTACACCGGCGGCACCACCATCAGCGGCGGCACGCTGGTCGCCAGCAACGTTGAGGCGCTGGGCAGCGGCGACGTCACCGACAACGCCACGCTGGAGATGAATACCGGCGGTGATTTTGACAACGCCATCAGCGGCAGCGGGCAGGTGGTGAAATCCGGCGACGAGACGCTCACGCTTTCCGGCAGCAATACTTATACCGGCGGCACCCTTATCAGCGGCGGCACGCTGGTTGCCAGCAACGTTGAGGCGCTGGGTACCGGCGACGTCACCAACGACGCCGTGCTGGAACTGAACACCGGCGGCACGTTCGACAACGCCATCAGCGGCAGCGGTCATGTGGTCAAATCCGGTGACGACGCGCTCACGCTCTCCGGAGCCAATACTTACACCGGTGGCACCCTCATCAGTGGCGGCACGCTGGTCGCCACTAGCGTTGATGCGCTGGGAAGTGGCGACGTCACCAACGACGCCGTGCTGGAACTGAACACCGGCGGCGATTTTGACAACGCCATCAGCGGCAGCGGGCAGGTGGTGAAATCCGGCGACGAGACGCTCACACTCTCCGGCGCCAATTCTTACACCGGCGGCACCCTTATCAGCAGCGGCACGCTGGTCGCCACTAGCGTTGAGGCGCTGGGAAGTGGCGACGTCACCGACAACGCCGTGCTGGAACTGAACACAGGCGGCACGTTCGACAATGCCATCAGCGGCAGCGGGCAGGTGGTGAAATCCGGCGACGAGACGCTCACGCTTTCCGGCAGCAATACTTATACCGGCGGCACCACCATCAACGACGGCACGCTGATTGCCACTAGCGTTGATGCGCTGGGAAGTGGCGACGTCACCGACAACGCCGTGCTGGAACTGAACACCGGCGGTACATTCGACAACGCCATCAGCGGCAGCGGGCAGGTGGTGAAATCCGGCGATAAGACGCTCACGCTCTCCGGTGCCAATTCTTATACCGGCGGCACCACCATTAACGACGGCACGCTGGTTGCCACTAGCGTTGATGCGCTGGGCACCGGCGACGTCACCGACGACGCCACGCTGGAACTGAACACTGGCGGCGATTTTGACAACGCCATCGGCGGCAGCGGCAACGTAGTAAAATCGGGCGCAGACACGCTCACGCTTTCCGGCAGCAATACTTATACCGGCGGCACCCTTATCAGCGACGGTACTCTGGTCGCCAGCAACGTTGATGCGCTGGGCACCGGTGACGTCACCGACAACGCCACGCTGGAACTGAATACCGGCGGTGATTTTGACAATGCCATCAGCGGCCGCGGCCAGGTGGTAAAATCCGGCGATAAGACGCTCACGCTTTCCGGCGCCAATACTTACACCGGCGGTACCACCATCAACGGCGGCACGCTGGTCGCCAGTAACGTTGAGGCGCTGGGCAGCGGCGATATCGACAATTACGCCAGCCTGCAACTGAACGCCAGCGGCCAGTTCGTTACGGCAAATCTCACCACTCACGATAACGCCACCACCGCAATCGGCGCAGGCAGCGCATTGCGGGCAAATACGCTAACGCAGGAGGCGAACAGCACCCTGGCCGTACACCTGACCGACAGCAACAGCGGTGCCATCGTCACCGCCGACCGCGCCAACCTGGGCGGTACGCTGGATATTACCGGCATCGGCAACGTGGCGAAATCCTGGACCCGCGACGCGTACGCCTACACGCTGATTGACACGGACAGCGCCATCAATAGCGATTTTGCGCAATTCACCGTAGCCGGTATGGACGCCAAACAGGTGGATTTTCTCACCGTCGATGGGCGCGTGAACGCCGCCGACGACACCCGCTATGACGTAACCGCCTCGTTGTCCTGGTATGCCGACAGCGACAACGCCGCCACCGACGCCCACGGTACCTTCACCCTGAGCGAGCAAGGTCATAGCTTCACGCTGAACACCGCGCTGACGGACGTTGACGCCACGCTCAATCCCGACAGCGCCACCTACTGGGACGGCAAATCGCTCATCAAACGGGGCGCTGGCGCGCTGATCCTGGGGGCGCAAAATACCTACAGCGGCGACACCGACGTGCAGGAGGGCGCGCTATGGCTGGCCGAAACGGCGACTATCGGCTCTGCGGGGAGCGCGCAGGCGATTAATATCGCCGCGAACGCCGCCTTTGGCGGCCACAACGCCACGGTGAACGGCCATGTTAACAACCTGGGCAGCCTGTACTTTGCCGATACGTTCACCGTCAACGGCGATGTCGTCAACAGCAGCGCGATGATAAGCGGCAGCGACCAGCCCAACAATACGCTGACGATCGCGGGAAACTATACCGGCAACGACGGTCATCTCTATCTCAATACCCAACTGGGCGATGACAGCTCGCCCACCGATAAACTGATCGTCACCGGCGACACCGCCGGCAGCACCACGCTGCATATCACCAACGTCAATGGCCTGGGCGCAAAAACGGTTAACGGTATTGAAGTTATTGAGGTGGGCGGTCAGTCCGACGGTGATTTTAGGCTCTACAAAGGGCATGTTGATATTAACGCCTGGACCTACACGCTGAAACAAGACGGCGGCGACTGGTACTTGCGCTCCGAGTCTGATGACGTGCCGGACGACGGCGGTGAGGTTACTCCGCCTGACGATGGTGGCGAGGTCACTCCGCCTGACGATGGTGGCGAGGTCACTCCGCCTGACGATGGCGGCGAGGTCACTCCGCCTGACGACGGCGGCGAGGTCACCCCGCCGGACGATGGCGGCGAGGTCACTCCGCCGGACGATGACGGTGAGGTCACTCCGCCTGACGACGGCGGCGATATCACTCCGCCTGACGATGGCGGCGATATCACTCCACCTGACGGCGGCGACGTCACGCCCGTGGCGCCGCAGTACCGCGCCGACATTGGCGTTTATCTCGGCAACCAGTGGATGGCGCGCAACCTGCAAATGCAGACCCTCTATGACCGGGAAGGCAGCCAGTACCGTTCCGCCGACGGTAGCATCTGGATGCGTTTTAAGGCCGGTAAAGCCGGATCGCAGGCGGTTAACGGCAATGTAGATATCGACAGCGACTACTCGCAGTTCCAGCTCGGCGGCGACATCCTGACCTGGAGCGACGGCGCGCAGAGCGTCACCGTTGGCCTGATGGGCAGCTACATCAACGCCAGCACCGACAGCACCGGCAACCGGGGGGGGGACGGCAGCCAGTTCTCCGCCAACGGTAGCGTGGACGGCTACAACCTCGGCCTCTACGCCACCTGGTTTGCCGATGCTCAAAGCCATCGCGGGGCTTACATCGATAGCTGGTATCAGTACGGCGCTTACAACAACAGCGTGGATAACGACGGACTCAGCGCCAGCCGTTACGACTCCGCCGCGCACGCCGTCTCGCTGGAAACGGGTTATCGTTATGATATTGCGTTAAGCAACCGCAACACGGTCAGCCTGACACCGCAGGCGCAGGTCACCTGGCAGCGCTACAGCGCCGACACGGTTATTGACGATGGCGGTACCCGCATCAGCGGCCAGAACGATGATAGCTGGAGGACGCGCTTAGGCGTGCGTGTGGACGGTAAACTGTACAAAGAGAGCGGCAGGATCCAGCCGTTTATGGAGGTCAACTGGCTGCACGCCAGCGACAATGCCTCGGCCACCTTTGGCGACACGAAGGTATCGCAGGATTTGCCGAACGACCGCATGGAAGTGAAAGTGGGGATTCAGGCAAACGTCAGCGAACGGCTAAGCGTTTACGTCCAGGCCGCTGGTCAGAAGGGAAAGAACGACTACGGCGACGCCAGCTTTAGCCTGAACATGCGCTATAACTGGTAGGTTGCTGACCAGGCATAGTACAACATTTATGCCGGATGGCGGCTACGCCTTATCCGGCCTGCAGGGTTATCAATATAGGATAATTCGTAGGCCTGATAAGCGAAGCGCCATCAGGCGTTGGGTGAGGCGTAGGTTGGGTAGAGCGCAACGCAACATTCGGTATCCGGTTCCGCAAGCAGGCAGTGGAACAACTCTCCCAACTGTTTTCGTGAGCCGTTTCCCGGATAAATGTTTATTCATCGACTTCAATGGGAAAAATTTGATCTGAAGCGTATTTCTGTCAGCGTTTTTCAGGGCGTCAACGATCGCGCTCAGTTCATTATTTCGTGTGACGGCGGCATATAATCTCTTTCCATCAATAACGTGAGTGTCGGCACGGCTTAATGGATTGCTGTTTGGTGGGTTGTAAAAGGAAGTCTCGGCGAGGGTACAGTGCAGATAGTCCCCCATCTTATATATTCAATTTTGGTAAATCGGTCACCTGTAAATAGTGTTCTTCACGCAGAATCTGTGGGTCGAACGCCAGCAACTGATTAAGCCGTTCATCTTAAACGTAAATATTATTTGCCTCAAAAATATAATTATCTTTTTTATTATGGATGGTTATTAACTCAGGTAATACCATTTTCTACTTTCGCCATGCAGATAATAAAAGTAAAGCGGAATATAATGCAGGACATCTGCAGAGAGTTACCCGAATATAATTGAAAAGGAATTTGTATGCTTAATGGAAAAACATTAATGCTGTTGTTGGGTGGAGTTGTTCTCTCGGGCTGTGGGCCGGAGCCCTCCGACCCGCAGGGAAATAATCCGGCTGAGTTAAAACAGGAGCAGGCTATCCAGAAAGAAAATAGCGCTCAGGCCGGGGATGACACTGTCCAGAAAAGACAAGCCGAGGCCGCCCAACAGGCTGCGAAAAAAGCAGCCGAATATAAAGCGAATGCTGAAGCCAAAGCCCTGGCAGATGCCAAAGCGGCATCTCTGACAACAGCTGAAGCACCGCAATATGAAATGCGGACACGTGCCGCGGCATCAAAAGCGTTCGCTGCACAAGGCGGTAATGTAATGGGGACCGCGCGTTACGAACACTACGATGAAAATCCGATTAAACAGGTAAGTCAGGCGCCGCTCGCCACGTTTAGTCTGGATGTAGACACTGGCAGCTACGCTAACGTGCGGCGCTTTCTGAATCAGGGGCAACTGCCGCCGCCGGAAGCCGTGCGGGTAGAAGAGATGCTCAACTATTTTCCCGCGCCTCAGCCCGTTGCGGATAAGCAGGATAACACTAAACCCATTGCGGCCTGTATACCGATGCCATTTGCGGTTAAATACGAACTGGCTCCCTCGCCGTGGAACGCGCAGCGTACGCTATTAAAAGTTGATGTTCAGGCCCGGGACATGCAGACCAGAGATCTACCACCTGCCAACCTGGTTTTTCTCATTGATACTTCCGGCTCTATGCAGCCAGCGGAACGCCTGCCGTTGATCCGGTCGGCGCTAAAACTGTTGGTGAACGATCTGCGTGCGCAGGATAACATCACGATTGTGACCTACGCGGGCGGCACTCACGTCGCGCTGGCGTCTACAGCGGGAAATAACACAACCGCGATTAAAGCGGCAATTGATAATCTGGATGCTTACGGGAGTACCGGTGGTGAAGCGGGATTACGACTAGCCTACGAGCAGGCCGAAAAAGGGTTTATCAAAGGCGGCGTTAACCGCATTTTGTTGACCACCGACGGTGATTTTAACCTCGGTATTACCGATCCCAAAGACATCGAAGCGCTGGTAAAAAAAGAGCGCGAGAAAGGTATTACCTTATCTACGCTGGGCGTCGGCGATGACAATTTCAACGAAGCCATGATGGTGAGAATTGCTGATGTGGGTAACGGCAATTACAGCTACATCGACTCCCTCTCTGAGGCGCAAAAAGTCCTCAAGGATGAGATGCATCAAACGCTGGTCACCGTTGCCAAAGATGTAAAATCGCAAATCGAATTTAATCCGCAGTGGGTGACTGAGTACCGGCAGATTGGTTATGAAAAACGCCAACTGCGCGACGAGGATTTCAATAACGATAAGGTTGATGCCGGCGATATCGGCGCGGGTAAACACGTCACGCTATTCTTTGAACTGACGCTTAACGGGCAGAAAGCCTCGGTGGATAAACTGCGCTACGCTCAGGACAAAGCCGCCTCAAAGCCAACAAAATCAAGCGAGCTGGCGTGGATCAAATTGCGCTGGAAAGCGCCGCAGGGCAGCGAAAGTACATTAGCCGAGTTCCCGGTCGTTATGGGAAAGATGCCGATCTTTGCTGACGCCTCTGAAGATTTTCGTTTCCGCGCGGCGGTAGCGGCTTTCGGGCAAAAACTGCGTGGCTCAGAAACGCTGGCAGATACGAGCTGGCCGCAAATTATTAAATGGGGTGAACAGGCGCGCGGGGAAGATAAACAAGGCTATCGCGCGGAGTTTATTAAACTGGTAAAACTGGCGGAAGGCTTGTCTCACTAAGCGTCAGGGGATGCCTGTACTGTAGGCATCCCCTGTTACGTCAGGCGCTTTTGCGGCTGATCAGTGGTCCCTGGCTGTTTGTTGCTGCGCGCTCCAGCACTTCCTGAATGACCGAAGAGAGTTCGTTAATCTCAAACTTGGCCACGTAGCCGTCGGCCTGCACTTTACGTATATGATCTTCGTTGGCGCTGCCGGAAAGGGAAGAGTGAATAACGACCGGGATCTTTTTCAGCCGTTCATCGGTTTTAATTTTACGCGTTAACGTAAAGCCATCCATCTCCGGCATCTCAAGATCTGTCAGGACCAGCGCGATTTTCTCGCTAATTGGCTTACCTTCGGCCTCCGCTTCCTGCGCCAGTTGCTGGATTCTCTCCCATGCATCCTTGCCGGTCACATGCATCTGATGCGGAATTCCCATCGCGTTCAGCCCTTTTTCCAGCATCGCGCGGGCGACTTTGGAGTCTTCCGCCACAATGGCTACCGCGCCAGGGGTAATATAAAATTTATTGGTCTTCAGATTGGTGGCGCGCAGATCGTGGCTGGAGGGGACAATATCATAAAGAATCTGCTCAACGTCGAGCACCAGCGCCAGGTTGTTGGTTTCTTTGTTGTCATCCAGGCAGGCAATACTGGTGATGTAGCGACCGTTGACGGCTTTCTCGGCGGTATGCACCTGTTGCCAGTCAAGACGCATAATATTTTCCACCGACTCGACGGCAAATGCCTGTACGCTACGCGCATATTCGGTGATCAGCAAAATATTCAGCCCGGTTTCCGGCTTGCAGCCCGCTACCGCTGGTAAATCAATCACCGGAATGACCTGATCCCGAATATTGACCATGCCCAATAGCGGCGCTTTCATGCCTGCCGGGCGCGTAAAGGCGGGCATTGGTACGATTTCGCGCAGCTTAAATACATTGATGCCGAACAGCTCTGACTTCTGTTCATGCAGCGATGTACCAAGACGGAATAACAGCAGTTCAAAACGGTTGGACAGGGTTAAATTGGCCCTGTCATCAATATCTTTCTGAAAATTGTCCATCCTAACCTCATTATGAAAGCCTGCCTTTTTAGTGTTATCGGCAATGAGGACAAAAAATGGAGCGCTAAACCGGGAAAACAGAAAAATCGTAAGCCAGCTCCGTCGCCGGGAAAATAGCGCGGCATTCCGCCAGTAAGCGCTGACAGCCTTTATCGTCATAGCGTGAGCTAATATGGGTCATGATCAGCCGACCGACGGCAGCTTCCCGCGCCAGCGTCGCGGTTTGACGGGTGGAGCTGTGTCCGCGAGCGTTGGCTTTCTCCTCCATTGACGCATCCAGCGTGGTTTCATGGACCATCACATCCACGCCTTGCGCCAGCGCGAGGGCGGCCTCGCAGGGCGCGGTATCGCCGAAAATCGCCACTGATTTCCCGGCCACGGCGGGAGCAAGGTAGTCGGCGCCATTGATCTGCCTTCCATCGGCAAGTGTGACGGTTTTTCCTGCCTTCAACGCCTGAAACAGCGGGCCGGGCGTAACGCCTGCGGCTTTTAACGCCCTGGCATTCAGCGCGCCAGGCTTGTCATGTTCAACAACGCGATATCCGTAGCACTCCAGTGGATGCTCCAGCCTGAACGCGGTCACTTTACGCAGACCGTCGTCAAGAATATCGCCTGCGCTAATTTCTTCAATTTGCAACGGAAAATCGGTCCATGAACCGCTAAGGCGCAGTGTGGTTGCAATAAACTCACGCACGCCTTGAGGTCCGTATACGGTTAGCGGATGGGGATTCCCCGCCATCGACCGGCTGCATAGCAGACCCGGCAGGCCAAACAGATGATCTCCGTGAAGATGGCTGATAAAAATGCGCTCAAGCTTACCGGGATGAAACGCGGTATTAAGCATTTGATGCTGTGTCCCTTCGCCGCAATCAAAAAGCCATACTCCCGGCTGCGTTGGATGTTGCAGATGTAATAAAATTGCCGTTACATTGCGTGAGCGCGTGGGAACGCCTGCGGACGTACCTAAAAAAATTAATTCCATCTTGTCCATACACGTTTGGTTATCGTTTAACCCAAGATTACCACAACACAGGAGCGCATCATGATTGACTGGCAGGATCTCCACCATAGCGAACTTACCGTTCCTCAACTTTACGCGTTACTCAAATTGCGCTGCGCAGTCTTTGTGGTAGAACAGCGCTGTCCTTACCTGGATGTGGATGGCGATGATTTAGTCGGCGACAATCGGCATATTCTGGGCTGGCATCAGGATGAGCTGGTGGCGTATGCGAGGATTCTGAAAAGCGATAACGAATCAGACCCGGTTGTCATTGGCCGGGTGATCGTCAGCGACGCCTGGCGAGGGGCGAAACTGGGCCAGCAATTAATGGCGAAAACGCTGGAATCTTGTGGGCGGCACTGGCCGGATAAGCCGCTATATCTGGGGGCGCAGGCGCATCTGCAACCTTTTTATGCGCGGTTTGGTTTTATTCCCGTCACCGATGTTTATGACGAAGACGGCATTCCGCACCGGGGAATGGCGCGGGAGGTTCATCAGGCATAAACCGAAACCGTTGACTATAGTTAGGAGCAGGTGTTAACACAACGGAGAATGAGAATGTCATATCAATTTGGTGAATCACGTGTTGATGATGATCTGACTTTGCTCAGCGAAACGCTGGAAGAGATTTTACGTTCCTCAGGCGATCCCGCCGATCAAAAATACATTGAGCTGAAAGCCCGCGCGGAACAAGCGCTGGAAGAGGTGAAAAACCGCGTAAGCCATGCGTCGGATAGCTATTATTACCGGGCAAAGCAGGCCGTTTATAAAGCGGATGACTACGTTCATGAAAAACCCTGGCAGGGTATTGGCGTAGGCGCGGCGGTAGGACTGGTACTTGGACTGCTGCTGGCGCGGCGCTAAATCCCCCCACTGAACAGAATTGCAACCCTCCCTAAATGAGGTACTGCTTTTTTAGGGCAGTACCCCGTATAATGTGGGGTTTTTAACAGGGAGGGTCCGCGTGCATTCTATTACTACTGCGCTGGAAAATCTGACGCGCCAGCTATCGCAAGAGATACCGGCGACGCCAGGGCTTTGCGTTTTCGATGCGCCTTTCCCTTTAAACGATGCCTTCGATGCATTGAGCTGGCTGGCCAGCCAGTCATCCTTTCCGCAATTCTACTGGCAACAGCGCAATGGCGACGAAGAAGCTGCCGTTCTCGGGGCAATCACCGTTTTTTCATCGCTCGATCTGGCGCAACGGTTTTTACGTCAGCACGCGCAGCCTGACCTGCGTATTTGGGGGCTGAATGCGTTCGAGCCGAAAGAGGGCTACTTATTGCTGCCGCGGCTGGAGTGGCGACGTAGCGGGGGGACGGCGACCTTACGCTTACATCTGCACAGTGACGTTTCGCTACGCGATGATGCGCGCCAGGCGAAAGCGTTTCTCGCTTCTCTGGTCGGCATTAAGCCTGTTCCGGCGCTGCGCCTTTCGCTCACGAGCGAACAACACTGGCCGGACAAAGACGGTTGGGTGAAGCTGATTCAGCAGGCCACCCACACCATTGCGCAAGAGGCGTTTGATAAAGTTGTGCTGGCGCGGGCCACCGACTTACAATTCTCCCGTCCAGTCAATGCCGCCGCGATGATGGCGTCCAGTCGTCGTTTAAATCTCAACTGCTACCACTTTTTTATGGCCTTTTCCGCCGATACCGCCTTTCTGGGATCATCGCCGGAGCGGCTCTGGCGGCGGCGTGAAACGGCGCTGCGTACCGAAGCGCTGGCCGGGACGGTGGCGAACCATCCGGATAACCATAAAGCCTGGCAGCTTGGCGAATGGTTAATGAAAGACGATAAAAACCAGCGAGAAAATATGCTGGTTGTCGAAGACATCTGCCAGCGACTGCAAAACTGCACCCACTCGCTGGATGTGCTGCCGCCGCAGGTGCTCAGACTGCGCAAGGTACAGCATTTGCGCCGCTGTATCTGGACGGCGCTTAATCAGGCGGACGACACGCTCTGCCTGCACCAGTTACAGCCTACCGCAGCGGTCGCCGGGATCCCTCGTGAACCCGCGCGTTGTTTTATAGAACAACATGAGCCGTTCGAACGTGAATGGTATGCCGGGTCGGCAGGCTATCTCTCCACGCGGCAAAGTGAGTTTTGCGTGACGTTACGTTCAGCCAAAGTGACGGCCAATGTGGTGCGGTTGTATGCCGGCGCGGGAATCGTCCGCGGCTCCGATCCGGAACAGGAATGGCAGGAAATAGATAATAAAGCGGCCGGGTTACGTACCTTATTGCAGATGGATGCGTAATGAGTCACATATTCCCGACCCATATCAATAATCCATTTTTGCAGCTCTTTATACTTAGTCCCAATGATTGATACCGGACAAACTCATGTCAGTAAGTGCATTTAACCGGCGCTGGGCGGCGGTCATCCTGGAAGCCTTAACCCGTCATGGCGTCAGGCATGTTTGTATCGCCCCTGGTTCCCGTTCCACGCCGCTCACGTTGGCGGCGGCAGAGAATCCTGCTTTTATTCACCATACGCACTTTGATGAGCGTGGGCTTGGTCATCTGGCGTTAGGGCTGGCGAAAGTCAGCCAGCAGCCGGTTGCCGTTATTGTCACTTCAGGTACCGCCGTGGCGAACCTCTATCCGGCGCTGATTGAGGCGGGTCTGACGGGCGAGAAGCTCATTTTACTTACCGCCGATCGCCCGCCGGAGCTGATTGACTGCGGCGCCAACCAGGCGATCCGTCAGGCGGGGATGTTTGCCTCTCACCCCTCCCAAACTCTGTCGTTGCCGCGTCCCACGCAGGATATTCCGGCGCGCTGGCTGGTGTCGACCATCGACAATGCGCTCGCTATGCTTCATGCGGGCGCGCTGCACATTAACTGTCCTTTTGCCGAACCGCTGTATGGCGATATGAATGACACCGGTCTGGTCTGGCAGCAGCGCCTCGGCGACTGGTGGCAGGATGAAAAACCCTGGCTGCGCGAAGCGCGTCGACTGGAAAGCGACAAACAGCGCGACTGGTTCTTCTGGCGACAAAAACGCGGCGTCGTTGTCGCCGGGCGTATGAGCGCGGAAGAAGGCAAAAAAGTGGCGCAGTGGGCGCAAACTCTGGGATGGCCATTAATTGGCGACGTATTGTCGCAAACCGGGCAGCCGCTGCCGTGCGCCGACCTGTGGCTCGGCAACGCCAAAGCGGTGACCGAACTGCAGCAGGCGCAGATTGTCGTCCAGCTTGGCAGTAGCCTTACCGGAAAACGCTTACTGCAATGGCAGGCAACCTGCGAGCCGGAAGAGTACTGGGTAATCGACAATATTGAAGGTCGTCTGGACCCGGCGCACCATCGTGGACGCAGACTGGTAGCGAAAATCGCCGACTGGCTGGAGATGCATCCGGCGGAAAAACGTAAACCGTGGTGTGTAGAGATCCCGCGTCTGGCGGAACTGGCGTGGCAACGGGTGGTCGCGCAGCGAGACACCTTTGGCGAAGCGCAGCTGGCGCACCGTATCCGCGACTATCTGCCGGAGCAGGGGCAATTGTTCGTGGGCAATAGTCTGGTGGTGCGTCTGATCGACGCGCTGTCGCAGTTGCCGGCTGGCTATCCGGTATACAGCAATCGCGGGGCGAGCGGCATTGACGGCCTGCTTTCCACGGCGGCGGGCGTGCAGCGCGCCAGCGCCAAATCGACGTTGGCTATCGTCGGCGATTTATCCGCGCTGTACGATCTTAACGCGCTGGCGTTACTACGTCAGGTATCCGCGCCGTTTGTGTTGATTGTGGTCAACAATAACGGCGGGCAGATCTTTTCCCTGCTGCCGACGCCGCAAAGTAAGCGTGAGCGCTTTTATCTGATGCCGCAAAACGTCCATTTTGACCATGCGGCCGCCATGTTTAACCTGCGCTATCATCGCCCGGAAAACTGGGAAGAACTGGAGTCTGCGCTGGCTGGCGCGTGGCGAACCCCGGCGACAACGGTGATTGAGCTGGTGGTAAACGATACGGATGGCGCGCAGACGCTGCAGCAACTTTTGGCTCAGGTAAGCCATCTATGATGTTGCACGCGCAGCACATGCCCGGACAGCCTGGGGCGCCCTCGCTGGTTTTCCTGCACGGTTTTTCTGGCGATTGCCGCGAATGGCAGCCGGTTGGCGAACAGTTTCACGGCTGTTCGCGGCTTTATATTGACTTACCGGGACATGGCGGATCTACGGCTATTCCGGTCGGCGGCTTTGCCGATGTCATCAGATTACTGCGCGCTACGCTAATTAGTTACAACATACTAAAGTTTTGGTTGGTGGGATACTCCCTTGGCGGCCGGGTGGCGATGATGGCAGCCTGCCAGGGAATACCAGGTCTGTGCGGCCTGGTGGTCGAAGGCGGTCATCCGGGGCTGCAAAATGAACAGGCGCGCGCTGAAAGACGGTTGTCCGACGGGCGCTGGGCAGAGCGTTTTCGTCGTGAACCCCTGACTGAGGTTTTTCACGACTGGTATCAGCAGCCGGTGTTCGCCTCGCTGACGGCGCAGCAAAGGCAGGCGCTGACGGCGCTGCGTAGCCAGAATAACGGCGAAACGCTGGCTGCGATGCTGGAGGCGACATCGCTTGCCGCCCAGCCGGATTTACGCGAGGCGCTCAACGCGCTGGCATTTCCGTTTTATTATTTATATGGCGAACGCGACAGCAAATTCCGCGCCCTGGCGCAGGAAGTGGCGGCGACATGCCATGTTATTCGTAACGCCGGACACAACGCGCATCGGGAAAACCCCGCAGGCGTGGTAGACAGTCTGGCTCAGATTCTGCGTCTCTGACTAAAGGACACACTATGATCTATCCTGATGAAACAATGCTTTACGCACCGGTAGAATGGCACGACTGCTCGGAGGGTTACACCGACATTCGTTATGAAAAATCCACCGACGGTATTGCAAAAATCACCATTAATCGTCCGCAGGTGCGCAATGCATTTCGTCCGTTGACCGTCAAAGAGATGATTCAGGCGCTGGCGGATGCCCGTTACGACGACAGCGTGGGCGTGATTATTCTGACCGGCGAAGGCGATAAAGCGTTTTGCGCGGGCGGCGACCAGAAGGTGCGCGGCGATTACGGCGGTTATCAGGATGACTCCGGCGTGCATCACCTGAACGTGCTGGACTTCCAGCGCCAGATTCGCACCTGTCCAAAACCGGTTGTCGCGATGGTCGCGGGGTATTCTATCGGCGGTGGTCATGTGCTGCACATGATGTGCGACCTCACCATCGCGGCGGAAAACGCCATCTTCGGCCAGACCGGTCCGAAAGTCGGCTCCTTTGACGGCGGCTGGGGCGCTTCATATATGGCGCGTATCGTTGGTCAGAAGAAAGCGCGTGAAATCTGGTTCCTGTGCCGCCAGTACGATGCGCAACAGGCGCTGGATATGGGGCTGGTTAACACCGTCGTTCCGCTGGCGGATCTGGAAAAAGAGACCGTGCGCTGGTGCCGCGAAATGTTGCAAAACAGTCCGATGGCGCTGCGTTGCCTGAAAGCGGCGCTGAATGCCGATTGTGACGGTCAGGCCGGGCTGCAGGAGCTGGCCGGCAACGCTACTATGCTGTTCTACATGACGGAAGAAGGGCAGGAAGGCCGTAACGCCTTTAACCAGAAGCGTCAGCCTGACTTCAGCAAATTCAAACGGAACCCATAATGCGTAGCGCGCAGGTATACCGCTGGCAGATCCCCATGGACGCGGGGGTGGTTCTGCGCGACAGGCGGTTAAAAACTCGCGACGGGCTGTATGTTTGTCTGCGTGACGGCGAGCGTGAGGGATGGGGAGAGATCTCTCCGCTGCCGGGGTTCAGTCAGGAAACGTGGGAAGAGGCGCAGACGGCGCTACTAACATGGGGGAACTACTGGCTTCAGGGGAGCGAGGGATTACCCGAGATGCCTTCGGTCGCGTTTGGCGCAAGCTGCGCGCTGGCGGAACTGACTGGCGTCTTGCCGGAGGCGGCGGACTATCGCGCTGCGCCGTTATGCACTGGCGATCCTGACGATTTGGTGCTGCGGCTTGCCGATATGCCCGGCGAGAAAATCGCTAAGGTCAAAGTGGGTCTCTATGAAGCGGTACGCGACGGTATGGTGGTTAATTTGCTGCTGGAGGCGATCCCGGATCTGCATCTGCGTCTGGATGCGAATCGCGCCTGGACGCCGCTAAAAGCCCAACAGTTCGCAAAGTATGTTAATCCGGACTACCGCGCTCGTATCGCCTTTCTCGAAGAACCATGTAAGACGCGGGATGATTCCCGCGCCTTTGCCCGTGAAACCGGCATCGCGATTGCCTGGGACGAAAGTCTGCGCGAAGCGGATTTCACCTTTGAAGCCGAAGAGGGCGTCAGGGCTGTGGTTATTAAACCTACGCTGACCGGATCGCTTGATAAAGTGCGTGAGCAAGTCGCTGCCGCCCATGCGTTGGGACTGACGGCGGTCATCAGCTCTTCAATCGAGTCCAGCCTCGGCCTGACGCAACTGGCGCGGATTGCCGCCTGGTTGACGCCGGGAACGCTGCCCGGACTGGATACCTTGCATCTGATGCAGGCGCAACAGATTCGCCCCTGGCCCGGTAGCGCGTTGCCTTGTCTGAAGCGTGATGAGCTGGAACGACTGTTATGACATTCACGGACTGGCCGTGGCGCCACTGGCGTCAGGTTCGCAGCCAGGCGCCCGCTCTGCGCCTGAACGATGAAGTGCTCAGCTGGCGCGCCCTCTGTGAGCGTATTGATGCGCTGGCGGGCGGGTTTGCCGCGCAGGGCGTACGCGAGGGCGACGGTGTCCTGCTGCGCGCCGGGAATCAGCCGCGCACTCTGTTGGCATGGCTTGCGCTGATGCAGTGCGGCGCGCGGGTTCTGCCCGTCAATCCGCAGTTGCCCCAGACATTGCTGGAAGCGCTGGTGCCGAAGTTAACGCTGCGTTTTGCGCTGACACTGGAAGGCGAAAACGTATTTTCCGGGTTAACCGCGTTGCAGATACAAAAGAGCACAGCGGCGTATGCTGTGGTCTGGCAACCGCAGCGTCTGGTTTCCATGACGCTGACATCGGGTTCCACAGGATTGCCAAAAGCGGCTGTACATACGTGCCAGGCGCATCTTGCCAGCGCGCAGGGAGTGCTTTCGCTAATGCCGTTTGGCCCTCAGGATAACTGGCTGCTATCGCTGCCGCTGTTTCATGTATCCGGGCAGGGTATTATGTGGCGCTGGCTCTTCGCCGGGGCGCGCATGACGGTACGCGATAAGCAACCGCTGGAGCAGATGCTGGCAGGGTGTACTCATGCTTCGCTGGTGCCGACGCAGCTATGGCGGCTGCTGGCGAATCGGGCGGCGGTGACGCTGAAAGCCGTTTTGCTCGGCGGCGCGGTGATTCCGGTTGAACTCACCGACCAGGCCAGCAAACAAGGGATTCGCTGCTGGTGCGGGTATGGGCTCACGGAGTTCGCGTCTACGGTATGCGCCAAGGAGGCCGATGGTTCGGATGATGTGGGCGCGCCGCTCCCCGGCAGAGAGATCAGAATCGTCGATAATGAAGTCTGGCTGCGCGCCGCCAGTATGGCGGAAGGTTACTGGCGTGATGGCAAACTGATCCCGCTGGTTAATGACGAGGGCTGGTTTGCCACGCGCGATCGCGGCGAGCTGAACCACGGCAGGCTAACCATCGCCGGGCGGCTGGACAACCTGTTCTTTAGCGGCGGCGAAGGCATTCAGCCGGAGGAAGTTGAACGCGTTATTAACGCGCATCCGCTGGTGCAACAAGCCTTCGTCGTGCCGGTAGAAGATAAAGAGTTTGGTCATCGTCCCGTTGCGGTTGTGGAGTATGCATCGCAGGCCGGAGACGTGAACCTCGCTGAATGGGTCCGTGATAAGCTGGCGCGTTTTCAGCAGCCGGTTCGCTGGTTGACGCTGCCTTCAGAACTGAAAAACGGAGGGATTAAAATATCTCGCCGTGCGCTCCAGCAGTGGGTGTGTAAGATCTGTAAAAATTAATGTTAGGTTAATATACAACCATTCCATTGCTATTGCCGTTTTGTTTATCCGTTGATGTGTAACGTGTTATGAACAATCAGCGTGAAACGGGGGCGCTATGGAATGGTTGGTTAAGAAATCGCATTATGTCAAAAAGAGGGCGTGCCATGTTCTGGTGCTGTGCGATAGCGGCGGTTCGCTAAAAATGATCGCCGAGGCGAATTCCATGATATTACTGAGTCCCGGCGATATCCTGTCGCCTTTACAGGATGCGCAGTATTGTATTAATCGGGAAAAACACCAGACCTTAAAAATCGTTGATGCACGCTGTTATTCCTGCGACGAATGGCAGCGGTTGACGCGCAAGCCATCATGATCTGGCGGGCAGAAAAATCAGCATTACCCCCGCCATAATGCACAATACGCCGAGCATCGCTTTTAGGCTGAAAGCGCCTTGCAAACCGGGTAACAACATTGAGGCTACCCAGACAAGCACATAACTGAGACTCAGCAGCGCATAGGCTTTGCTGAGCGCGAGCGTGTGTAATGTTTTCTGCCAGCAGAAGACGGAAACCAGATACCCCGCCAAACCGGCGAATAGCGCCAGGGTCGCGGCATTAAATGCGCCCAGCCCGGAAATAAACGCCAGTGGATGCGCTATCGATGGCAGTCGCATCATGGCGAATCCTAAACTCAACTGGGCGAGGGAGGCAATCGCAACGCTTATCAGTCCCCACATTACGCCCATTATGCCGCACTCCCCAGAATGATAATGCCGCTGATAATCAATGCGACGCCCAACCAGTGGCGGGGCGGAACCTGTTCATGCCAGATTTTCCAGGCCGCCAGCGTGACCCAGACAAAATTCAGACTCAACATCGGGTAAGCAATTCCCACCGGCAGGGTTTGTAGCACCAGCAGCCACAGCACCATCGCTGCGCCCAAGCATATCAGCGCCAGGCCCAGCCACAGCATCAGGTGACGGCGGCGTCCGCCCGCCGTCAATGGCCGTGTCGCTTGCTTCTGGCAGAGCTGACCGCCAACGCTGAGCAGACTGGCAAGCACCAGAATGACGCCGATCATTTAGGCCGATACTGAATTAACACCAGACGCCCCTGATAATCAACATTGTCCGCAGGGGGAAGGGAAAGAGCGCTGATGTCTTCATCTTTGGCTATTGAAAGTACTAGCGTAATAATGCCCTCCTGACGATGCTGGTTGAGCCAGGCGTTAAAATCGTCGGCTTTAACGAATTTATCCTGCACATCAGGATAGCTAAGACCATACCTGAGTTCGCCCGCGTGTCCGTAGAGCATAATATCGTCTCGTTTCAGACTCCAGGCCAGCCCGGCGGCGACGCCGACGTTGTCGGCAAGAATATAGCGGCTTGATGCCAAAGGCGCCTGGGTCATTTCGACAAAAAACTGGGGCTGTTTGGACTCCATCACCCTGTCGGGGACGGAAAAGCCGAACAGCAGCGCCAGTCCCAGCGGACAAAACGCGGGTAATAGGTATTTTGGGCTATGACAGAGGCTATACCAGCCCACAAACGCCCAAACAGTAAAGACGCCCCAGACGCAAAAAACTTTATAGGTTTCGATATGCGTCCACACCGGCGATTTCAGCGGGCCCCATGAGGAGACGACAAACGCTGCGACGATCCCGACTAACCCGAACACCAGGTTGATCCCGCCGTTGACACGCAGCGCGGCGACGCCTTCTTTTACGTTATGCAGGACGAAGCGCGCCATGAGTATCGCTATCGGTGCGAAACAGGAAAGAACATAGGTGGGCAGTTTCCCTTTCGCAATACTGAAAAAGAGAAGCGGCATGATCGTCCATCCGAGCAAATAGAATGCGCCGTTTCGCTCGCGCCAGCCCAGTTTAAGCGCGCCAGGCAGTAACCCCAGCCACGGTAAACTTCCCGCGAGCAGTACCGGCAGATAGTACCAGAAAGGGGCTTTATGCTGGGCATCGCTCATGGCGAATCGCTGGATATGCTCCACCCAGAAAAAGTAATGCCAGAAATCGGCTTCGCGTCGCGCAATGGCGATCGCCCAGGGAAGGACAACCACAAAGCAGCTCAAGACCGCCAGCCAGCCGTATAGCAAAAAGTCCTTCCAGCGTTTCTGAACAATAACCCACGGCAGCACGCTCACCACCGGTACGGCCAGGGCGAGGAAGCCTTTAGTTAATACACCCAGACCGCAGGTTGCGCCCAGTAGCAAAAACATCCCAATCTTGCCCGTTCGGGTCGTGGCCTGCATCCCCTGCCAGAAACAACACATCCCGGCCGTAAGCCAAAGCGCGATCATCGGGTCGAGTACTGCATACGTCCCGATACTGTAAACGGCAAAGAGGGAGAGAAAGATAACGGAGGCGAGCAACGCGGTACGTTTATCCCGCCATAAGCGGAACGTCAGCCATGCTACCAGCGCTGCGGCCAGCAATGTCGTTAAAATAGCGCCAGCCCGCACGCCAAAATTGGTAGCGCCAAAAAGCCACTGACCCAGACTGTTTATCCAGTAACCGGCTATCGGTTTTTCAAAATAACGTAATCCCAGAAAATGCGGCACGATCCAGTCGCCAGACGCCAGCATCTCCCGACTTATTTCGGCATAGCGCGTTTCATCCGGCTGCCAGAGCAGGCGGCTATTGACAGGAATAACATAGTAGAGCGCAATAAATGCGGCGAAAGCCAGATAATAGCGTATCGATTTCATCATGAGGCGCTCGCTGCCTGTTGACACCCCAGCCAACCTTCACGGCCAGGGATGTGTCCACGTACAATTTGCCCCAACGGCAGAGACTCAGGCGATGTCGGCAGCAGTTCGCCCAGAGGACAAAAGGTGATCCCCGCGTCGCGTGCACGAACGAGCAAATCTTCAAACAGCGGCTGATGGACAATACCTTCGACTTCCGCATGGATGGTATATACCGGCGTGCCTTTGTCCTGCAACATACGGGAGATAATCCAGGTATTGAACGACTGCGCCTGAACGGCGGGGCCGATAACCTCATCCCACGTGGGTAAGGTGACGGGGATTTGCGGCGTCCCTGTCTGGCCCGGCATCAGTAGCGGACGGAATAAGGTGGTTCCACGGCAATCGCTGTTATACCGCAGGTTGAACGGCTCTTTCGCACGAACAACGCGCCCATCCGCTCGCCAGCCGGCCGCGGCTGAGCAGGTGACGGGTTTTCCGATAATGGCCTCAAGCGCCGTTATGCCGCGCGCGATATCTTCTTCAAGCTGGCGGATACTCCAGTGGCCGCTGTGAGTCTGCCACGCATGGTGATCCCAGGCGTGTAGTCCCGTCTCATGGTATGTTGCCGTTTCACGAATAATCCCGGCATTGGCGTTGCCGATATTTTTTCCCGGCCAGGCGGTGCCGGCCAGCAGGATATCCCAACCGTATAGCGAGGCGGCGTTTGAACGTAGCATTTTCCATAAAAATCGCGGTTTTATCAGACGCCAAAGATGGCGTCCCATATTGTCCGGCCCGACGCTGAAGAAAAAGCTGGCCTGAACGCCGTGGCGATGCAATGTCGCCAGCAGCCGGGGAACACCTTCACGCGTTCCTCGCAAGGTATCAACATCAATGCGTAAACCGACTTTCGTCATGATGCGCGTTCCGCGATATCTACGCTACGCAGGAAGAAGTCCAGCGTTTCTTCAACCGTATCACGCATCGCAATAGACGGCTCCCAGTTCAGACAGCGCCTGGCATTGTCGATACTGGGTTTCCGGTGTGCGACATCCTGATAACCCTTGCCGTAATAACTACGGCTTTCGACGACCTGGAAACCGGCAAACGGTGGGAAATGGCAGCGCAGCGGATGCTTATCAAAACTGTCGAGCAACAGCGTCGCCAGTTCCTGAATACTGGCTTCGTTGTCAGGATTGCCGATATTAATGATTTTGCCATCGCACCGATCGCCATCATTCACAATAATGCGGAATAATGCTTCGATCCCATCGCGAATATCGGTGAAACAGCGCTTCTGCTGACCACCGTCGATAAGCTTGATCGGCGTCCCTTCTACCAGGTTCAGAATCAACTGCGTTATCGCGCGTGAACTGCCGATACGCGCCGCGTTCAGGCTATCCAGCCGCGGCCCCATCCAGTTAAAGGGACGGAAAAGCGTGAAGCGCAATCCCTCTTTTTCTCCATAAGCCCAAATCACCCGGTCGAGAAGCTGTTTGGAAACGGAGTAAATCCAGCGTGGCTTATTCACCGGCCCGACGATCAGATTCGATTTGTCCTCGTCAAAAGAGGCGTCCGTACACATGCCGTACACTTCAGAGGTAGACGGGAAAACCACGCGTTTACGGTATTTCACGCAATAACGGATAATCCGCAGGTTTTCTTCAAAATCAAGTTCAAAGACGCGCAGCGGGTTGCGGGTGTATTCAATCGGGGTAGCAATCGCTACCAGCGGCAGTACGACATCGCATTTTTTGACATGATATTCGATCCATTCTGAGTGGATGCTGATATCTCCCTCCACGAAATGAAAGCGAGGGTGGAGCAGGAATCGGCTAATGGCGTTGCTGCCGATATCCATACCGTAGACCTCGTAATTCTCTTCATTCAGTAACCGTTCGGTCAAATGATTGCCGATAAAACCGTTGACGCCGAGGATGAGAACGCGAATGCGACGTTTACCGCTGGTCGCTGGTGGACGGTTCAAACGCGCGCCCGCCACCAGACCAAGCGTCTGTGCAAGCTGCGAGCCTTGTACAGTAATACCGTCTCCGGCCTGGCCGGTAATAATCTCCAGCGCGCCATCGGCGCAGGCGACCCGCAGCGGAGAGACCGAAATTACCGAGCCGGGAAGCGCGCCCTGCGCATCCGGACAAATTCGGGAAGACCAGATAGTGAATTTTTGCGAGCCGTTATAGCTGAACGCGCCGGGCCAGGGGGCGGCTACCGCCCGCACCAGGTTATGCACCGTGGAAACCGGTTTGTGCCAGTCGATAAGGCCATCTTCCGGCCTGCGGCGACCATAATATGTAGCGTCAGACTCACGCTGGGGAACAGAAGGTATATCGCCGCATTTCATGGTGGGCAGGATGCTATTAAGCAACTGGCGCGCGGCCTGACATAGCTTATGATGCAGGGTAAGCGCAACATCGTCCTGCGCAATAGCAACGCGTTGACTGGCGACAATCTCTCCGGCGTCGGCACGTTTGACCATACGATGCAGCGTTACGCCCGTTTCGCTTTCGCCGTTAACCAGAACCCAGTTTAGCGGCGCACGGCCACGATAGGCAGGCAATAGAGAACCGTGCAGATTGAACGCGCCAGCCGGGGCGAGGTGCAGAATTTCTTCGCTTAACAGGTTGCGGTAATAGAACGAAAAAATAATATCCGGCGCAAGCTCAGCGATGCGGTCGACCCAGATAGGATGGTTTACGTTATCCGGCGCATAAACCGGAATCCCTAATTCTGCCGCCAGCCGGGAGACGGAGCCAAAAAAGGTGTTTTCCGCAGGATTATCGGCATGAGTGAAAATCGCGGCAATCTCATACCCGGCATCCAGTACGGCCTGCACGCCCTGACATCCCATATCGTGATAGGCAAAAATAACGGCTTTCATTGGTGACTTTCCTCAGTAAACGGCGTGCTTTCCGGGTAGATAACTTGTTGAACAAAATAGCGGGGGCGGGCGCGGACATCGTTATAAATGCGACCGATGTATTCGCCCAGCAGCCCCATACCGATGAATTGCGCGCCGATGAAGGTAAACAGGACGGCAAAGAGCATAAATACGCCTTCCGCCGCCCACTGCGGCCCCAGCGCCAGGCGAAGTACAATAAGCAATACCGACAGGCTAAACCCGCCGATGGCGATAACGCTGCCCAGCAGGCTCAACAGGCGCAGCGGCGTCGTCGTCAGGCAGGTCACCAGGTCATACATCAGGTTAATGAGACGCATAAAACTGTATTTAGAGTCGCCAAATTCACGTTCAGCGTGATGCACCGGGATCTCGGTAGCCCGACGAGCGAAAATGTTGGCCAGAATAGGGATAAAGGTGCTGCGTTCATGGCAGCGCAACATAGTATCGATAATAGGGCGGCGATAGGCGCGTAACATGCAGCCGTAATCGCCCATCGCTTTGCCCGTTGTGCGCTGGATCAGTAGATTAATGATTTTTGACGCCGATTTGCGAAACAGGCTGTCCTGTCGGTTCTGGCGCACGGTGCCTACCACATCGAACCCTTCATCGGCTTTCGCCACCAGACGTGGGATCTCTTCCGGCGGGTTTTGCAGATCGGCATCCAGCGTAATGATAAGATCGCCGCTTACATGGCTAAACCCCGCCATAATTGCTGCATGTTGACCGTAGTTACGGTTGAGTAAAATAGAGATGATATGGCTATCGGCCTCCTGGGACGCCTTAACCATCAGCTCCGCCGAGCTATCGCTGCTACCATCATCTATCAATAAAATCTCCCACGCTTTGCCCAGACTCTCGCAGGCGGTGGTGGTGCGTCTTATCAATTCCGGCAGGCTTTCCTGTTCGTTATAGACAGGAATAACCACCGAAACTTTTTTTATGGGGGCGGCGTCAAACATGCTTATTGTCCTGCTAGCTGATGAAGGGCGGTAATGACTCGATCAAAGTCACTCTCGGTCATGTCCGGGAAGAGCGGCAGTGAGCAGATCCGCTCGCTGTTCCACTCGGTGTCAGGCAGCGTGAGCGTTGGGAAACGTTCGCGATAATATTTTTGCGTATGCGCGGCGCGGAAATGCAGCCCTGTGCCGATGCCTTTCGTTTTCAGCGATGCCATCAGAGCATCCCGGGTAATACCGCAGCGGGCTTCATCGACCCGGATAATGAATAAATGCCAGGCGTGAATATGCTCCCACGACGGAAGGCTCAGAGGCTGAAAAGGCAGGTCTGCCATTGCCTGGTGGTACTGCGCTGCGATGGCGGCGCGGCGAGCGTTAAGCGCATCCAGTTTCTGTAACTGAGCAAGCGCGATAGCGGCGTTGAGGTCGGGCAAATTATATTTGTAGCCCGGCGCCAGGACTTCCGCTTGTGGCGCGCGTCCTCCGCTCTGCCGATCCCAGGCATCAACGCCAAGCCCGTGAAACTTGAGACTGCGCAGTTTATCGGCGAATTGCGGGTTATCCGTGACGACGATACCGCCTTCAGCGCAGGTAATGTTCTTAATGGCGTGGAAGGAGAAAATCGCGGTGCCCCGGGCGCCAATGTGGCGACCTTTGTAGCTGGTTCCTGTCGCGTGCGCCGCGTCTTCAATCACTGGAATGCCATAACGCTCGCCAAGAGCGTAAATAGCGTCCAGATCGGCGGGCGCGCCAGCGTAGTGGACGGGGATAATTGCTTTGGTTTGTGGCGTAATCGCGGCTTCGATATGTTCAGGCGTGACCATCAGCGTATCGCGATCGACATCGACCATGACGGGGTTCGCGCCGAGTAAAACGATCATATTTAGCGTAGAAACCCACGTCATTGACGGTGTAATGACCTCGTCGCCTTCACCAATGCCCAGTGCCATCAACGCGATGTGCATACCGGCAGTGGCTGAACTGACGGCAACGGCATATTGATTGCCTGTTAGCCGACAAAACGCCGCTTCCAGTTCCTGATTTTTCGGGCCGGTTGTTATCCAACCTGAGTCCAGTACGGTCTTAACGGCAGCAAGCTCTTCCGCGCCCATCGCCGGACGGGAGAAAGGCAAAAAGTCCGACATCATTTTTCCTTCAGCCATTGAAAGCCGCTTTTCAAATATTTCGGCAATAGAAAAGGGCTTATTTTTTAACGCATTTAGCTGAACCCTACTGGATGAATATTAAATTAACATTAAGAAATTAAGGTGAAGTAAAAAGATAATTTTTAACGGAATTATGCTTTGCTTTCGCCGAAAGTTTAAGGCATTTTATGCATGCCCAAAAGCTGTTTTTATGTTTCTGGCCTGGTCTTCCGTTGCGGAATTTCATTTTAATCGTATTGCTATTAAGTTAGCTGCACTGTCTGCCTGAGAGGTTAATGTGCTGGCATTTACCCTACGCTTTATTAAAAACAAACGCTATCTCGCGACTCTGGCGGGGGCGTTGGTTATTATCGCCGGGTTGACCTCACAACATGCCTGGAGTGGTAACGGTCTACCGCAGATTAACGGTAAAGCGCTGGCGGCGCTGGCGAAACAGCATCCGGTAGTCGTGTTATTCCGCCATGCCGAGCGGTGCGATCGTTCCGATAATACCTGCCTGTCAGACAGCACGGGGATTACGGTCAACGGTGCGCAAGATGCCAGAGCGCTGGGTAAAGCCTTCAGTGCCGATATACAAAATTACAATCTCTATTCCAGTAATACGGTGCGCACCATCCAGTCGGCAACCTGGTTTTCTGCGGGCAGGTCGCTTACGGTGGATAAAAAAATGATGGATTGCGGCAGCGGTATTTATGCTTCAATCAATACGTTACTGAAAAAGTCGCAGAATAAAAATATAGTCATTTTTACCCATAATCATTGTTTGACGTATATTGCAAAAAATAAGCGCGGCGTAAAGTTTGATCCGGACTATCTTAATGCGCTCGTTATGCATGCGGAAAACGGAAAACTCTTTTTAGATGGTGAATTTGTTCCCGGCTAGCCGCATGTTAAAAGCGTAAAGACACCCTGAAGCGGCTGTCGTCATTATAATAACCCTTTCAATGCTAATGTGTGGCGTGTCGCTACATTCAAATCATACAGCGCCAGTTCTTCTGGCTTGACCCAGGCGTAGTCCTGAAATTCGTCGTTAATACATATATCGCGATTAGCGGAAACACAGTCGAAGATGAGATAAATCATATAAATCTCTTCTTGTCTGCCATCAGCGTAGGTTTTAACGCGGATATCGTCGCGGAAGGTCCACGGCGTAATATCGCTCAGAATCAGTTGTTCGCCGAGTTCCTCCCGAATCTCCCGACGCAGCGCCTCTTCAATGCGTTCGCCCGGCTCGACCCCGCCGCCCGACAGCGCCCACTGACCGGGAAAGACGCCGTGGTTGTCGGCCATTTTGCACAGCAGATAACAGCCATCATTTTGAATTAATGGGCAAACTATAGTTCGTTGACGCATAAGTCGCTTCCTTAAACCACCAGGTCATCAGCTTAACAAATCGTTCTGCGAAATTCTTTGTGAAAAATGGAAGCGATAACGCAGACTGCGTTTTTTGTTAATCCTGTTGATGCAGGCGTCGCCATGTGATGGCGCAATGATGCGGCATGGCGAAAGTAGTATTTCGTTACAATATGTTTTTGGAATGGTTTTTTAGTGCATTGATTCCTCAGCGTCTGGCAGTACAATTCTGCCGTTTTGGGGAGTTTTTCTTTATGTGCTTGCTGGAAAGGGTAAAAATGAAAAAAAGCATATTATTAGGTTTTGCCGGAATGCTGTTCGTTTCTGCATCGGCGCAGGCCATCAGTATTAGCGGCCAGGCGGGCGAAGATTACACCAACATTGGCGTGGGTTTTGGTACGGAATCGACGGGACTGGCGCTAAGCGGCAACTGGATGCACAACGATGATGATGGCGACGCTGCGGGCGTGGGTCTGGGGCTGAACATTCCGGTGGGACCGCTGCTGGCGACGGTCGGCGGTAAAGGTATTTATACCAATCCGAAAGACAGCGATGAAGGCTATGCGGCGGCTGTCGGCGGCGGGCTACAATGGAAAATCGGCAACAGCTTCCGTCTGTTCGGCGAGTATTATTATTCACCAGATTCGCTGTCCAGCGGTATCGACAGCTATGAAGAAGCGAATGCAGGCGCGCGTTTCACCATTATGCGCCCGCTGAGCATTGAAGCCGGTTATCGTTACCTGAACCTGGCGGGTAAAGACGGCAACCGCGACAATGCGATTGCTGACGGCCCTTATGTTGGCGTAAACGCCAGCTTTTGATGCTAACGGCGCGGCAATCGTCGCGCCATATTCCTCCTTTTCCCGTCATTCTTCTTTCCACGTCATATTCGTCTTTGCGTTATAGTGTTTTCATCATAAGAGCAGGAGAACACAATGCTAAATGTGGAAATGCTATCCACCGGGGATGAGGTGTTGCACGGACAAATCGTTGACACCAATGCCGCCTGGCTGGCTGATTTTTTCTTTCATCAGGGCGTTCCGTTATCACGGCGAAATACGGTAGGCGATAACCTGGACAGTCTGGTCGCTATCTTGCGTGAACGCAGTCAACATGCTGATGTTTTGATTGTTAATGGCGGGTTAGGGCCGACCAGCGATGATTTAAGCGCGCTCGCCGCGGCAACGGCAAAAGGCGAAGGATTAGTACTGCACCAGGCGTGGCTGACCGAAATGGAACGTTATTTTCAGCAGCGCGGTCGTGTGATGGCGCCGAGCAACCGTAAACAGGCGGAACTGCCTGCCAGCGCGGAGTTTATTAATAATCCGGTCGGCACTGCCTGTGGATTTGCGCTACAGCTCAACCGCTGCCTGATGTTTTTCACCCCCGGCGTACCGTCTGAATTTAAGGTTATGGTGGAGAAGGAAATCTTACCGCGGTTACGCGCGCGTTTTTCGCTGCCGGAGCCGCCGCTTTGCCTGCGGTTAACGACTTTTGGACGTTCAGAAAGCGACCTGGCGCAGCGTCTCGACGCACTGCCGTTGCCGCCCGGCGTGACGATGGGGTATCGCTCATCAATGCCGATCATTGAACTGAAGTTGACCGGCCCGGCTACGCAACGGGAGGCGATGCTGGCGTTATGGCCAGAGGTCAAACGGGTTGCCGGACAGAATCTGATTTTTGAAGGTACGGAAAACCTGCCAGCGCAAATAGCCCGCCGCCTGCAGGAAAGGCAGTTGAGTCTGACGTTGAGCGAGCAATACACCAGCGGCTTACTGGCGCTACAGCTTTCCCGCGCCGGGGCGCCTGTTCTTGCCAGCGAAGTCGTTCCTTCTCAGGAAGAGACGCTGGCGCAAACGGCACACTGGACGACAGAACGACGCAGCAATCATTATGCCGGTCTGGCGCTGGCCGTGTCGGGGCTGGAAAACGAACATCTTAATTTCGCGCTGGCGACGCCGGATGGCACGTATGCCTTACGCGTGCGTTTTAGCGCCAATCGGTATAGTCTGGCAATACGTCAGGAGGTCTGTGCGATGATGGCGCTAAATATGCTGCGCCGCTGGCTTAATGGCGAGGACATTATCAGCGAGCATGGCTGGATAGACGTGGTTGAATCATTGACGGCATAGAACTTTTAGTGGGAAGGTCTGGCCTTCCCACCCTTATATACTTATAAATTCTTCGCAGAGCATCATTTCAGGATAAGAGCCTAATGGGATAGGCTCTAAGTACTCACCATTACTGGAGACTGTATTCATATATTTGTCGCCGGGTTTGGGTGTTAAATAGTGTTTGTTCCTCTACTGGAAGCGTTAAGAAATTTTCCGCAAATTCTCGTAGTGTGGTAACAGGATCGTTTTGTCCGGCTTTCGATAAGAGTTGAATTGCATGGTAACAAAATAGACCACAGCCGTTGGGTACATTATTCTGTAAATTAATTTCGATAAAATTAACCTCATCGTTTTCTGATATACCTGCAATCTTTGCTGCTTCTATAATCTCTTGCTTAGTATTTTCATTTAAATCATGATAACTGTTAAATATGAGACATTTTATTTTTTCTGCAAGTTTATAAAATAAACAGAGAAGCCAGTGATCTCCTGTATTTATCAGAAAGATTTCATTTTCACATAATCCTGATTGAGCAATCTTTTCAAGTAGCTGAGTGCTTAATATATTTTCTTTGGTGGTAGGATGAATAAGTCCAATGGGATAGTTTACCGAGAGAAAAGGTGATTCTTGAACCAGACCTTGCGTTGCAGCTGCCAGCTCATCTGACGACATCATTCGCACACCACACCAAAGATTTTCAACTCCAACCTGTTCTTTATCTGTCTGAGCGAACTGGTTGCCCATAATTTTATGTGCTATTTCTATTTTTTTAGAAAGGTCGGTTGTCGCGGAACCGGCCATATAAAGTAATCTGGAAGGGGCATGTAGCTTTTTCCACTCAGTATTATTTTTTGTTATATCGTTATTGGCAATTTGATGTAATACAAGGCAAGCCTGATTGATTTTTTTATCTATATCTGGTGAGCCCGATCTTTTTCCGCTAAAGAGATCAAAAAGTAATTTCTCAACTTTATGTCCCAGGTCATCGTTGCGTAATGCAAGATTGCATAACAGATCAATACAATTCTGATCACCGTTCTCTACGGCGCTAAACAACAATGTAAGCGCCTCATCGCTCACCTCTTCTGTATATAAGCTGTGAAATTGCGGTATGCTCAATCGGTAAAGTGAATTTACACATATATTCATTTTGCTCTGTTTCCTGGTAAGTGAAAGTAGCGAATATGATGTCATGTATAATTATTTGTAAAAATATTATTATTAGTGGGGGATATATTAAATCAGGCATAGACCTGATTTTATTATTATTCACATAACACTCAATTATTATTGGGGATATTTAGTTATCCCTCTCTTTAAAGGGGGCTGGTAACGCGTCGATACAAGAGATATTGCTCTATACACAGTAACGTCGTTATCTGTCATGCCACCATGGGTTAGCGGTCATGGTTAACCAAATAGGGCAGGTTATTGCAAAGAGACATCCGCGTTTATACCCAAAATAATCCGTAGCCAACACATAAGCAACTTGAAGTATGAAGGGTATATGTCTGATGGAAAATCGTCCCTGGTGAGTAGGGTAATAGCGCCGGAGGGACTCCGGCGCTTTTTACTTAGCCGAGCGCCTGGGCCAGTAGCGTAATGGGGTGTTCGCAGCGTTTGCTTGTAGACATCTCAATTTGCCACTTACAGGTTTCACAATCGGTGACGACAATGTCGGCGCCGCTCTCTTCAATCTGGCGGAACAGCGGCGCGCCGATGGACTGTGATGTCGGATAGTTTTCCTTTTTAAATCCATACGTACCGGCAATGCCGCAGCACTGTGAATCAAGTACCGTCAATTCAAGCCCCGGAATTTGCCGCAATAATTCAAGCGTGTAAAGCGTCCAGCCCATTTTTTCCATATGACACGGCGTATGGTAGACCACTTTCAGCGGCAAAGGATTAAGCGGCAGCGTTTTCCCGGCATCCAGTTTGCGCCATAGCCAGCGGGTGGCCAGCTCGATATGTTCGCGCAGCCCGGCGTTGTCCACGTCCAGCACTTCAGGATATTCATCGCGCAACGCAAACGTACAGGTGGATGACGTGGCGATGACCGGAATACCTTTGACGGCAATCGCCTCGCGTAGCGACTCCACATTGCTGATAGCCTGTTTGCGAGCTTTATCCGTAAAACCGTTAGCGATCAGCGGTACGCCGCAACACTTCTCTTTACTCAGTAACTGTACGCCAGTACCCATTGCGTTCAGCACCTTAATCAGATCTTTTCCGAGCTGCGGATGGTTGTAATTCACAAAACAGCCATGGAAAAAGGCGACCTGATCTTTGTATTTAGCCTGCTGCGCCGCCACGCTACGATACCAGCGGCGGAAGGTGCCGAAAGAGTATTTTGGTAAGGTGCGGCGATGATCGATTTTGAGCGCGTAATCAAGCAACTGGCGCACTGGCTTTAATGCGGTGGCGGTATTGACCACCGGCGCGAACGGCGTTGAAACGCTGCCCATCAGATCGGTATGGCTGAGAATAAAGTTACGCAATGACGGGCGCGTCGTATCGTATTTCGCGCGGGCGCGCTGGATGATATCGCCAATCTTCACGTCCGACGGACAGGCGACCTCACACCGTTTGCAGTTAATGCAATATTTCAGCGCCTCATCATACAGTGCGCCGTCTTTCAGACGCAGGCGTTCGCCATCCGGTCCGGCCTGTTTAGGGCCAGGGTAGCCTGGATTAACGCGGCTGACCGGGCACGCGGTGGTGCACACCGTACATTTAATACAACTTTCAAAACGTGTGTCGCTCATTGCTGTTCTCCTGCACGCTCAGCGATATGGTGCGCGGCCTGGAGGGCGCTGACTGCGCAGACGCCGCCGCCGCATCCCTCAGCTATAGGATCGAATCCCGCCAGCACAGAACCTATTGCATACAGATTTTCTACCGTGTTGCCCGCAAGGGAGGGGCGGAAAGCATCATCCGTCACGACGCCAAACTGCTGCCAGGGCTGTGGGTCGAAGAAATGTTGTTGATACCATTCGGCGCGGGTGGCCGTTTGCTGTACGTCGAGCCCTAAAATAGGTTCGCGGATCCCTTCGCGCTCGGCAACCAGACCGCTACTAAAGAAGCTACCGCTGGCAAGTACGGCAAAACGCGGGCGCAGTGGGATATCGGCATGGTTGCGGGTCCATATTTCGCTCACGGTACCGCGACGGCAGGTGACTTTCTTCACTTCATCGCCCGGCATCCAGATGCCGCCCTGACGGACAAACTGGCGCTGGAGCTGATTGTGCAGACGAATACCGAGCACCGATGGCGGCAGCGTCGGCAGCAGCGTGAGCGCGCAGGGCAGACGTTCATTAAGCCAGCGCCACAGCGTATCGTTCGCCAGCCCGAAACAGGCGGGCATGATGATCATGTCGCAGTTTGTCGCTATTGGCGACAGCGCGTCGTACAGCAGCGGCCATTTTTCTTCGTTATCAAGCAGACGCGCGATATTGACCGCGCGAAATTCCGTCGGGTTATCACGCAGTACGTCCAGTTCCGGAAGGTCGATTTCTGCGGTTTCCACGTTGAGATCGCGTTGACGCAGCGACGCTGCCGCAAGGTGCGCCTGGAAATCCAGTAATCCGCTAACGCCGACGACGCAAATTCGCTGTGCGGATAACGGCCAGACCGGAACTTCCGGCGAGCTAAGCCAGGTTGAACGCAATGTGCCAAGCGGCGTGACACGCTGGTGCGCCTGCTGTACGTCGCCGTATAACTGCGCGCCGCTGGCGTTAAGTAGCGTTTGCGCCTGTTGCGCCAGCGTAAGGACTTTTTGCGCGCCTAAACGCGAATAAGGATGTTCAGGCGCCTGGCGGCGCAGCGCATCAAGCCCGGCGGTAATGTCGGTCACCGGTTGGCCGTCGGGCAGGGTGCTGAGCAGATCCAGCGAGCCGGAGGAAAAATGCAGCGCGCTTTGTCCGCGGGTGACGATGGCGCAGCGTAATCCATGCTGCTGGAGTTGCAGTCCGCACAGCAAACCGGCGAGACCGCCGCCCATAATAACCGTATCAAATTTCATCCTGGTGCTCCTTCTCCAGACCGCATAATCCCTGATAAACCCAGCGCGTGAATTCGCTTTCGCGCAGCGCGTCTCCCCAGGCGACAGGTTGTACGCCTTTCCAGCGCTCATTCAGAAATTCAGAGAGTTGCGTAATAGATTGCGCCGCGGTCGTCACATTAAAACGCTGCAATAGCCCGGCCGCGCGGCAGGCGCACAGTTCGCCCTGGCAAGTGCCCATCCCTACGCGGGTGCGACGGCGCAGATCCAGCAGGCTATTCACGGTTAGGTTTTCGACGGCATACTGCACTTCCCCCGCCGTGACGGCCTCGCATTCACAGACCAGGCTACGGTGTTGGCGGCCTTCGCTCAGCCACCCCGGCGTGCGATCGCCATGCCGATAAACCGCCGATCCGCGTAGCGGCGCGGGAAGCGAGATAATGCGTTTCAGCGTATGTTCCGTAGACTCTTTTGAGCCAGGCAACGGCGTATCCGCCGTGATGCAGGGGCGAGTATTGCCCAACTTGCGGCACACGGCATCGGTCGCCCATTCCGCCATCAGGCGGTAAGTCATTAGCTTCCCGCCGGTAATGGTAATGAAGCCATCAAGCCCGTCGCGTTCGGCGTGGTCGAACAACACAATACCGCGGCTGACGTTACGACCGCTGGGATCGTCATCGCTGGCCACCAGCGGGCGGACGCCGGAATACGCGCGCAGAATACGCGTCTTCGCCATGACAGGGGCCAGTTTTTCCCCTTCACGCAGCAGGATATCGACTTCATCTGCGGTGACGCGGTTGCTGTCTATCTCATTGTAATCAATATGGGTAGAGGTGGTGCCGATCAGTGAAATCGTATCGCCAGGTACCAGAATGTCGGCATCCGATGGTTTCCGGCAGCGGTTAATGACATGCTGGTTGATCCGATGGTCCATGATCAACAGCGAGCCTTTCGCCGGGAACATGCGAATACTCAGGTCGGCGTATTCGGCGATCCGTTGCCCCCAGATACCTGCCGCATTGACCACCACCGGCGCGTGAAGCGTCTGGGTTTCGCCAGTGAGATGGTTGCGCACATGGACGCCGCAGACCGTTGCGCCTTCACGAATGAGCCCGGTCACTTCATGCGCCGTTAACACGATTGCGCCATGTTCTCTGGCATCCAACATATTGGCGGCGGTAAGGCGGAAAGGGTCCACGGTGCCATCCGGCACTTTTACCGCACCGATGAGCGCAGGGTTAACGGAAGGTTCGATGATGCGAGCCTGCTGCGGATCGATGGCTTCAGCGCGAATGCCTGCCGCTTCACAGGCGCGAATAAAGGTGGCCTGAAACGCAAGATCATCTTCCGGCAACGTAATAAACAGACCATCCGTCGGTTCGACGCAATGGCGGGCGATCCGTTTTAAAATCTGGTTTTCACTAATGCACTCGCGCGCGGATTCCGCGTCGGTAACCGCATAACGAGCGCCGCTGTGCAGCAGCCCGTGGTTACGCCCGGTCGCGCCGGTCGCTATATCATGCCGTTCCACCAGAATGACACGTAAACCGCGCAGCGCGCAGTCGCGGGCGATCCCTGCGCCTGTTGCTCCACCGCCAATGATAATCACGTCACTTGCTTGCGAGTCGCGAGTTTTCATTGTTTTTCCTCACAGTTCGTTTTTTATCATTTAGCCATACAAATCATATGGAATGTTTGATTTCGCGCATAATCGCTCACTATTCGAAAATGAAACGTGATTTCGTGCGCCTTTCTGAACATTGGTCATAAAACTGTAACAATATGTGCTGTAATTCACATTAACGTGACGTATCTTTACTTAACATCGCGGCCACACTGGGAGCAGCGGGGTTGTTTGAACAAACTGCGGTGTTTACCTCTAAATAAAATACGGGCCACGGAGGCTACAATATGTTGAGTATTTTTAAACCAGCGCCGCATAAAGCGCGCTTGCCAGCGGCGGAGATTGATCCGACCTATCGCCGATTACGCTGGCAGATTTTCCTGGGGATATTCTTTGGCTATGCCGCGTATTATCTGGTGCGCAAGAACTTTGCCCTCGCGATGCCCTACCTGGTAGAACAGGGTTTTTCACGCGGCGATCTGGGCTTTGCGCTGTCCGGGATTTCCATCGCTTATGGTTTTTCGAAATTTATAATGGGTTCGGTGTCCGATCGCTCGAATCCGCGCGTTTTCCTGCCGGCAGGGTTGATTCTGGCCGCAGCAGTCATGTTGTTTATGGGCTTTGTGCCGTGGGCGACATCCAGCATCGCCGTGATGTTTGTACTGTTGTTCCTTTGCGGCTGGTTCCAGGGGATGGGGTGGCCGCCGTGCGGACGTACGATGGTTCACTGGTGGTCGCAGAAAGAGCGCGGCGGCATTGTGTCGGTCTGGAACTGTGCGCATAACGTCGGCGGCGGGATCCCGCCACTGCTGTTCCTGCTGGGGATGGCGTGGTTTAACGACTGGAAAGCGGCGCTCTATATGCCAGCCTTTGGCGCGATTGTGGTGGCGCTGTTCGCTTTCGCAATGATGCGCGATACGCCGCAATCCTGCGGTCTGCCGCCTATCGAAGAGTATAAAAACGACTATCCGGACGACTACAACGAAAAAGCGGAAGAAGAGCTGACTGCGAAGCAGATCTTCATGCAGTACGTACTGCCAAACAAACTGTTGTGGTACATCGCTATCGCCAACGTGTTTGTTTATCTGCTGCGCTACGGCATCCTCGACTGGTCGCCGACCTACCTGAAAGAAGTGAAGCATTTCGCACTGGATAAATCCTCCTGGGCCTACTTCCTGTATGAATACGCGGGTATTCCGGGCACGCTGCTGTGTGGCTGGATGTCGGATAAAGTCTTCCGCGGCAACCGTGGCGCGACCGGCGTGTTCTTTATGACCCTGGTCACTATCGCGACCATCGTTTACTGGATGAACCCGGCAGGAAACCCGAACGTTGATATGGCTTGTATGATTATCATCGGCTTCCTGATCTACGGCCCGGTAATGTTGATCGGTCTGCACGCGCTGGAACTGGCGCCGAAAAAAGCGGCGGGTACGGCGGCGGGCTTTACCGGTCTGTTTGGTTACCTGGGCGGTTCTGTCGCTGCAAGCGCCATTGTGGGTTATACCGTTGACTTCTTCGGTTGGGATGGCGGCTTTATGGTGATGATTGGCGGCAGCATTCTGGCGGTAATCCTGCTGGTGGTCGTGATGATTGGTGAAAAACGCCATCATGATGAGCTGCAGTTAAAACGCAACGGAGGCTAATAACATGAAAACCACACTGAAAAACCTTAGCGTGGCGTTAATGTTGGCAGGAATGACCATCGGAAGCGGCGCCGTGGCGGCTGAAAAAGTCGTTATCGCCCACCGTGGCGCCAGCGGTTATCTGCCGGAGCATACGCTACCGGCGAAAGCGATGGCGTATGCGCAAGGGGCAGATTATCTGGAACAGGATTTAGTGATGACAAAGGACGACCATCTGGTCGTCCTCCATGACCACTACCTTGACCGGGTGACTGACGTCGCTGACCGTTTTCCGGACCGGGCGCGTAAAGATGGGCGCTATTACGCTATCGATTTTACGCTGGATGAAATTAAATCCCTGAAGTTTACCGAAGGGTTTGATATTGAAAACGGCAAAAAAGTACAAACTTATCCGGGCCGTTTCCCGATGGGAAAATCTGATTTCCGCATTCATACCTTTGAAGAGGAAATTGAATTCGTTCAGGGATTAAATCACTCTACCGGTAAAAATATCGGTATTTATCCGGAAATTAAAGCGCCGTGGTTCCATCATCAGGAAGGGAAAGATATTGCCGCGAAAACGCTGGAAGTGCTGAAGAAGTATGGTTACACCGGCAAGCAGGACAATGTCTATTTGCAGTGTTTTGATGTCGCTGAGCTGAAACGTATTAAGAATGAACTGGAACCCAAAATGGGGATGGATCTCAATCTGGTTCAACTTATTGCGTATACCGACTGGAATGAAACACAGCAGAAACAGCCGGACGGTCGTTGGGTAAATTACAACTACGACTGGATGTTTAAGCCGGGCGCTATGAAGCAGGTGGCGGAATATGCGGACGGTATTGGTCCGGATTACCATATGCTGGTTGCGGAAGGCTCAACGAAAGGGAATATTAAGCTGACTGGAATGGTGCAAGACGCGCATCAGAATAAGATGGTAGTGCATCCTTACACTGTGCGTGCCGATCAATTGCCGGACTATGCCACAGACGTCAATCAGTTGTACGACATCCTGTATAACAAGGCGGGCGTCGACGGGCTGTTCACTGACTTCCCGGATAAGGCGGTCATGTTCCTGCAAAAAAATGACTAAAGGTTTGCCATAGTCGAAGTGACGCGCCGGATGAGGGCATAAACGCCTCATCCGGCCTGGCGCAACGTTTGCCAGCGTAAGTCTGGTAAACGCAATGCCATCAGGCGGGGTTGTTTTATAGCAACCCCTCATCGGTCAGTGTTTCCATACATTTTTTTAATAAAAATAGCGGACTTCCTTCTACCGGCGGTTCTTTTGCTAACAGGGAAATTTGTCGATAAAAGGTGGGTTCCAGCGCCACGGAGCATAATTTTCCTGTCGTGGCTTTTAAGGTTAATTCTGGCAATAAGGCGATACCTAATCCCTGGCGAATAAAATTCAGCGCAGTATCGGGATGGTTAAATTCATATTTAAATATCGGCTCAATACCCTTTTCTTTAAACAACGCCATAATGCTTAATTCATAACGACCTTTACTGACAATAAGTGGTTCGTCCATCAGTTCTTCGACCGTTACTGTACTATTGGCCGCCAGGGGATGATTTTCAGGCACCACTACGGTGAATTTATCCCGGTAAATGGGGACGCAATACATACCGTTGACCGGAAAAGGAACGAAACCGGCATCAATACTTCCGTCCTGCAGCGAATCAATAATAGCCGTACTGTTCTCTTCATAGGGGATAATTTTTACATTTGGATGATGGCTTTCAAAATAGCGAATGACGCCGGGTAAAATGCAGGCGCAGGCGCTGGGAAAACAGCCAATCCGTAGCGTACGGGCCGGGTTCTTTTTTTCTTGTTCGGCAATCTCTTTTACCGCGTTGACGTCGCGCTGGATCGCGCGTAAGTGCCTGACGATGCGGCTACCGGCGGCGGTAAGCTCAATCTCTTTACGACGCTCACGAATCAATATGTCAACGCCGAGCTCCTCCTCAAGCGCGGAGATGGCCTGGCTGACGGCGGATTGCGTCATGTATAGCCGTTTGCTGGCTTCGGTAAATCCGCCGTACTCCAGTACGGCAAGCAGGGCGTGGATTTGGGTTAGCGTCATTAGTAAAACCTAATCAATATAATTAAAACGATTAATTTTTCTAATAGAGTGCACTTGTTTATACTGCGATTCTATCGAATACATCACATTTTGACGCACCTGATAGGTGTTCAGTTGAGCTGAGCGTTGCCTGCGTGCGCCATCTGAGCGGGTCGTTAAGAATGAAAGAAAAATTATGGACGAAGGATTTTTGGGCAATCACCATAGTCAGTTTTATTATCTTTTTTGTTTTTTATGTACTGCTAACTTTATTACCCATTTATATCGCTGACCGCCTGCATGCTTCTGCAGATAAGGCCGGGCTGTTAGTGACATGTTTCCTGGCCGCGGCAATTGTTATTCGGCCGTTTGCCGGACAATGGGTGGGAAAATATTCGAATAAAAAGATTCTGGTGCTCTCTTCTCTGGCTTTTTTGGTGATTACCGCGCTGTATCCGGTTTGCCATTCTATCGAGTCGCTGCTCTTTATCCGCGTACTTCATGGGATTACGTTTGGTGTTATTACCACGGTAAAAGGAACTATTTCAGCGCGGTTAATTCCGGCCTCCCGACGTGGAGAGGGCATCAGCTTTTTCTCTTTAGCGATGGGCCTGGCGATGGTCGTAGGACCGTGGATCGGTTTGAATATGGCCCGCTGGAACGCGTTCACTGCCGCATTCTGGCTTTGTTCCGCTGTAGCGGCGTTAGGGATTGTGCTTTCCCTGATTGTGACGGTCCCTCCGGTAATTCGTCATGCCGATGGTTCGAAACCGAATCTGGGTTTTGCCGCGATGTTTGACCGCGCCGCCTTGCCTTTTGCGCTGGTCACCTTTTTTATGACTTTCTCCTATGCCGGCGTGTCGGCTTTCCTGGCGCTGTATGCACGTGAGCTGGATTTAATGGCGGCGGCCAGTAATTTCCTGCTGTGCTACGCGATTTTCCTGATGATATGCCGTACCTTCACCGGGAATATTTGTGATAAAAAAGGGCCGAAATACGTTGTTTTCCCATGTCTGTTGGCTTTTACCATCGGTCTGGTGGCGCTGGGCTACACCAATGGCAGCATCATGATGATTATTTCCGGCGGTCTCATCGGTATCGGCTACGGTTCGGTCACGCCGGTTTTCCAGACGCAAATTATCAGCTCGGTTGAACCGCATAAAATCGGCGTGGCGAATTCACTGTTCTTTAACGCGATGGATGCCGGAATGGCGATTGGCGCCTTTATCATGGGAATGATGGTTGAGTCGGTTGGCTATCGTATGATTTATGTCGCTGGCGCGGTGCTGGTGGTACTCGCTGGCGCACTGTATGCCGTGCAGATGAAAAAACGTGGCGTGATGCCTTTGGTTTCCACCAGCGAGTTGCACTGAGTTACATCTCGATTTCGATATCGCCTTTTGCCCTGCAGCAGCAGGGCAAAATCTCTCCCGGCTGGATAAACGCTAAAGGTTCCGTAATCCAGTCAACCTGACCGGCAACCAGCCGGGTACGACAGGAGCCGCAATAACCTTCGCGGCACTGATACTCCACCTCAACGTTATGCGATTCCAGCGCGGCCAGCAGAGAAGGGTGTTCATCCTGGCACAGCAGCTGTGTGCCAGTGATACGCAGCGTGACGCGTCCCATCAGAGCTGGAAATTACTCAGATCGTCGGTATCGACTTCCGAATCGATTTGTCCGACCAGATAAGAACTAACTTCCACTTCCTGTGGCGCAACCTGAACGTTATCGGACACCAGCCAGGTATTGATCCACGGGATTGGGTTGGAGCGGGTCTGGAACGGCAGATCCAGCCCCACCGCCTGCATACGAATATTAGTAATATATTCAACGTATTGGCACAGGATATCTTTATTCAGGCCGATCATCGAACCGTCGCGGAACAGATAGTCCGCCCACTCTTTTTCCTGCTGCGCCGCCTGCACGAACAGGTCATAACATTCCTGTTTACACTCTTCGGCGATTTCCGCCATCTCCGGGTCGTCCACGCCGCTACGCAACAGGTTCAGCATATGTTGCGTGCCGGTCAGATGCAGAGCTTCGTCACGGGCGATCAGACGGATAATTTTGGCGTTGCCTTCCATCAGTTCACGCTCGGCAAATGCGAAAGAGCAGGCGAAGCTGACGTAGAAGCGGATGGCTTCCAGCGCGTTCACGCTCATCAGGCACAGATACAGTTTTTTCTTCAGCTCACGCAGATTCACGACAACCGTTTTGCCATTAACGGTATGGGTGCCTTCACCGAGCAGGTGCCAGTAACTGGTCATCTCAATAAGTTCGTCGTAGTAGGCGGAGATCCCTTCGGCGCGCTTCTGAATTTGCTCATTGGTCACGATATCGTCAAACACGACCGCCGGATCGTTGACGATGTTACGAATAATGTGGGTGTAGGATCGTGAGTGAATCGTCTCAGAAAACGCCCAGGTCTCTACCCACGTCTCCAGCTCCGGGATGGAAATGAGCGGCAGCAGGGCGACGTTCGGGCTACGTCCCTGAATGGAATCCAGCAGCGTCTGGTATTTGAGGTTGCTGATGAAGATATGTTTTTCGTGCTCCGGCAACGCCTGATAATCGATACGATCGCGGGAGACGTCGACCTCTTCCGGACGCCAGAAGAAAGAGAGCTGTTTTTCGATCAGTTTTTCGAAGATGTCATATTTCTGCTGGTCATAGCGTGCAACGTTGACCGGCTGGCCAAAGAACATGGGTTCCTTGAGCTGATCGTTTTTCGTCTGTGAAAAAGTGGTGTATGCCATTGAAGTGAATCCTTTATGGGATGAGCGCCGGATGGCGGCGCAAGCGCCTTATCCGGCCTACAAACCGTACAATCGTAGGCCGGGTAAGCATAGCGCTACCCGGCACTATTCATCAGATCTTACAAGCGCCGCTTTCGCAGCCATCGTCCTGAATAGAAGGCGCCAAATCGTCCTGCGCATCTTCCGCGCCGTCGCGGGTATTTTGATAGTACAGAGTTTTCACGCCAAACTTATACGCGGTGAGCAAATCTTTCAGCAGTTGCTGCATCGGCACTTTTCCTGACGGGAAACGTGACGGATCGTAGTTGGTATTGGCGGAAATCGACTGATCGATAAACTTCTGCATGATACCCACCAGTTGCAGATAACCGTCGTTGTTCGGCATCTCCCACAACAGTTCGTAAGCGTCTTTCAGATGCTCATAATCCGGCACGACCTGACGCAAAATACCGTCTTTCGAGGCCTTGATGCTGACGTAGCCGCGCGGCGGCTCAATGCCGTTGGTGGCGTTGGAGATCTGGGACGACGTTTCCGACGGCATTAGCGCCGATAGCGTGGAGTTACGCAGACCGTGGGTTTTGATCGATTCACGCAGCTGTTCCCAGTCGTAGTGCAGCGGTTCGTTGACGATCGCATCCAGATCCTTTTTGTAGGTGTCGATCGGCAAAATGCCTTTTGCATAGGTGGTTTCGTTGAACCATGGGCAGGCGCCTTGCTCTTTCGCCAGTTCGTTGGACGCTTTAAGCAGATAGTACTGAATGGCTTCAAAGGTTTTATGCGTCAGATTATTGGCGCTGCCGTCGGAATAACGTTTACCGTTTTTCGCCAGCCAGTAGGCGAAGTTAATCACGCCAATGCCCAGCGTACGACGGCCCATTGCGCCGCGTTTGGCAGCCGGAATCGGGTAATCCTGATAATCGAGCAGAGCATCCAAAGCGCGTACTGCCAGAATAGCCAGTTCTTCCAGCTCGTCCAGAGTTTTAATGGCGCCCAGGTTGAATGCAGACAGCGTACACAACGCAATTTCGCCGTTTTCATCGTTGACATCGTTCAGCGGTTTGGTTGGCAGGGCAATCTCCAGACACAGGTTAGACTGGCGTACCGGGGCGACAACCGGATCGAACGGACTGTGAGTATTGCAGTGGTCAACGTTCTGGATATAGATACGACCGGTAGAGGCGCGTTCCTGCATCATCAGCGAGAACAGTTCGACCGCTTTCACACGCTGTTTGCGGATGCTGTCGTCGTTTTCATATTTCACGTACAGGCGTTCGAATTCGTCCTGGTCGGCGAAGAACGCATCGTATAGCCCGGGTACATCGGACGGACTGAACAGCGTAATGTCGCCGCCCTTCAGCAGGCGGGTATACATCAGTTTGTTGATCTGTACGCCGTAGTCCATGTGACGTACGCGGTTACCTTCCACGCCACGGTTGTTTTTTAGTACCAGCAGGCTTTCCACTTCCAGGTGCCACATCGGGTAGAACAGTGTCGCCGCGCCGCCGCGCACGCCGCCCTGCGAGCAGGATTTCACCGCCGTCTGGAAGTGCTTGTAGAACGGGATACAGCCGGTGTGGAAGGCCTCGCCGCCACGAATCGGGCTACCCAGCGCACGGATGCGGCCAGCGTTGATGCCGATACCAGCGCGCTGAGAAACGTATTTCACGATAGCGCTGGAGGTGGCGTTGATGGAATCCAGACTGTCGCCACACTCGATCAGTACGCAGGAGCTGAACTGACGGGTTGGGGTACGCACACCGGACATGATGGGCGTCGGCAGCGAGATTTTGAACGTAGAGACCGCATCGTAAAAACGTTTTACATAGTCAAGACGCGTTTCACGCGGGTAGTTCGAGAACAGGCAGGCCGCTACCAGAATGTAGAGGAACTGTGCGCTTTCATAGATTTCGCCGGTCACGCGGTTTTGCACCAGATATTTCCCTTCCAGCTGCTTAACGGCAGCGTAGGAGAAGGTCATATCGCGATCGTGAACGATAAACGAATCCATCTGCTTGAACTCTTCTTCCGTGTAGTCTTCCAGCAGATGATTGTCGTATTTGCCAAGCTCAACCATTTTTACCACATGGTGGTAAAGTGCGGGCGGCTCAAACTGGCCGAAGGCTTTCTTACGCAGGTGGAAAATCGCCAGACGCGCAGCCAGGTATTGATAATCCGGCGCATCGCGAGAGATCAGGTCTGCGGCGGCCTTAATGATAGTTTCATGGATATCGGAGGTCTTAATCCCATCATAAAACTGAATATGCGAGCGTAGCTCGACCTGAGAAACCGATACGTTATTCAGTCCTTCTGCCGCCCAATCAAGCACGCGATGAATTTTGTCGAGATTGATGCGCTCAGTACGGCCGTCACGCTTTGTCACCAGCAGACTCTGATTCATGTGGTTTTCTACCTGTTTACCTGTCCGTGAAAGAAAAATATCCCCCCGCTTATCCACAACGCCACGTTGTGACTAACTCTGTGGATAAATACTATATATAGGGGGTAATCGATAAGTGAAACGCTATATGGTGAGTATTCTAGTAGGGATTCTTTTGAGTACAAGAGTTGATTTTGGCGTTAAATTGCGGTTGCAAAAGCGTAAGAATCGCTAAATGCGCGTCTGATAAGGCCTGGAGAGGATGTCAACAATTCATAAAAAAAAATCAAAATTTGATCGAATGCTGATTTCTTCATCGAAGAGAAAGGTTGCGCCCGATGATCTAACGCAACCCTTATAGGAAAATTCTTTGATGTCAGGCTTTTTTAGCGCGGGTATGCAACATGTAGTTAACGTCTACTCCGGGACCGAGTTTGAAAGTATTGGTTATCGGGTTGTAGTGCAGCCCGGTGATATGTTGCTCTTTCAGGACGGTTTCATCTACCCAGCTTAACAGTTCAGCAGGCTTAATGAATTTCTTCACGTCGTGCGTGCCTTTTGGCACCATGCGCAGAATATACTCAGCGCCGACGACCGCCATCAGCCAGGATTTCCCATTGCGGTTCAACGTTGAGAAGAACACCTCGCCGCCGGGTTTAACCAGTTGGGCGCAGGCGTGGACGACCGATTGCGGATCGGGAACGTGCTCCAGCATTTCCATACAGGTGACGACGTCGTATTGCTGGGCGTGTTTTGCCGCATGTTCCTCAACCGTCTCCTGCACGTACTCTACCTCAATGCCGCTTTCCAGCGCATGCAGTTTGGCGACCTGCAAAGGCTCAAAGCCCATATCCAGCCCGGTGACGGTTGCGCCTTCGCGTGCCATACTTTCCGCCAGAATGCCGCCGCCGCAGCCGACGTCGAGTACCTTTTTACCAAACAGGCCGCCTGAGCGCTCAGTAATGTAGCCAAGGCGTAGAGGGTTGATGCGATGCAATGGCTTGAATTCGCCCTCCAGATCCCACCAGCGCGACGCGACGGCTTCGAATTTGGCGATTTCATTATGGTCAACGTTGTGAGCTACCGACGGTTTTTCAGTGTTCATGAGTACATGAGATTCCGCTATTGATCTATCGGGGCAGTATAGCAGGTGCAAAGTCGCTGCGTTATATCTACTGCCGTCTTTATTACGCTTTCAGCGCAAGAAGTTTTCTTGCGCGTTCTGTAAAACCGCTACCGATGTGGTGCGTGATAAAATTACAGACGCCCTCGACGTTGTTGTTTTTTAACATATCCAAAATAGTGGCATGTCCACGGTTAGAGCTGGTGATATATTCAGCGGTAAAATCCAGTCTGTAGCGAATTGCCAATAAACGTGCTGAGATCAACAGGTGTGCTTGTGAAATGTATTTATTATCGGCATATTTCACAAAAACATAATGAAAATCATGATCCAGTTTGAGGTAAGCTTGCGTATCTCGCTCTGCATTAATTTTTGCTGACTTCGATAAAATATTGCTTAATTCGACTATGACATTGTTAGCATTTTTCTCCATCGCTTCACGAATTGCGCCCTGTTCAAGGATAACCCTCATTTTGATGAGATCATTGATATCCTCGTCGGTGACAGAAAAAACAAATGTCCCACTGCGGGGAATGATGTTGACCAGGTTCTCATTATAGCTCAGCCAAATAAAAGCTTCACGAATTGGTGTTTTACTTACCATCAGAATATTTGATAGTTCATTTTCACTGATCGCTTGCCCAAGATCGAAATCGCCATGGATAATCATCTCCCTTATTTTCTCTTTAATCACCTGGGTGATGGATTTGGGTATTTCAATTGATATGTGACTAAAGTCACGCTTTAATCTATTTTTCATTTTCTTCTCCTCCATGGTTAAACCCGGTTCCATTGTAATTAATTTATTCAAAATTAACGGATCTAATATATCAGATATAAGAAAATTTACATACTTTATTGTTGTTATTGTATATTTCATTAAGTTTGCTTGCTGATATATCAGATATGACACATTAGCTTTTGAATTGTATTGTTTTTTACGTAACATCGATTCCGGTTAATACCCTTATTCATTGAATCATAAAAGGTGATGCAAAATGAGTAGTCCACAAGAGAATTTATACGATGCAATTCGTATTGTAAAAAGGAAAATCATTCCTTTGGCCTTTATTCTTTACTTTTTTAACTATATGGATCGTGTCAATATTGGGTTTGCTGCATTACGCATGAATGAATCTCTCGGTATTACGCCTGAGGATTTCGCTAATATTTCTTCTATATTCTTCATATCATATTTAATCTTTCAAATTCCGAGTAGCATTGGCTTGCAAAAGCTTGGTGCAAGAAAATGGATTAGTTCCATTATTATCGGCTGGGGAGCGGTAACAGGGCTGATTTTTTTTGCTAAAGATACTCAACATATTTTGCTGGCTCGCATTTTTTTGGGGGTATTTGAAGCTGGCTTTTTCCCGGGCATGGTTTATTATCTTGCATGCTGGTTCCCGGCTCGTGAACGCGGAAAAGTCAATAGTTTCTTCATGTTATCTATTGCTGTTGCATCGGTATTGGCTGCGCCGATGTCTGGTTGGATCATCGAGCATTTGAATACCCCGGATTATGAAGGCTGGCGCTGGCTTTTTGCTATTGAAGGTATCCCTACCGTATTCCTTGGCATCCTGACATTTTATTTACTGCCTGACAGTCCAGAAAAGGCTAAATGGCTTACGCCACAGCAGATATCGGCCTTAGTTAATAAATTACGCACTGACAATGAAACCGCAGCTGCATTAAATAAAAATACCAACTCATCCTTTCTTTCCATAATCAAAAATCCAGTTTTGCTTCAGCTTTCTTTCGCCTACATGTTGATTCAGGCGGCTGCTCTGGCGGCAAACTACTGGTTGCCGGGGTTGGTGAAGGGATTTTCAGCTGATTTTACGGATACTGACGTTGGCTTAATCATGAGTATTCCGTTTATTTTCGCTATGTTCAGTATGCCCTGGTGGGGCTGGCATTCCGATAAAAAGAATGAACGAAAATGGCATGCTGCATTACCCATGTTTCTGGCAGGCTGTGGTTTTCTGATGATTGCTCTTGTCCCCTCAATGTCGCTGAGAATGCTGGGGCTAACGTTCTATGGTGTTGGGATCCTCAGCTATTACGGACCTTACTGGGCGCTGCCTTCTGCATTATTGTCGCCGTCAGGGTTGGCTATCAGCATTGCGTTTATTAACTCATGTTCAAGTCTTGGCGGATTCCTGATTAATAAGTCACTGGGATTCGTTTCTACTCATTATGGTGCGACAGGAATATTTATTGTAGAGGCAATACTTTGCTTCGCTGCGGTAGCCGTTTTGGCGTTAATGAAAATTGATGTGAAAAAAGAAAAAAGCCAACAAACAAATGTTGTATCACGAACCTGATAAATGGAGAAATTATGAAAATTACGTCTATTGAAGTTTTTGACTGTGAATTAAAAAAAAGAGATCAAACGATGTCCTCCTATAATCCAGTACTTATTCGGGTGAATACCGACTCAGGATTAAGTGGTATTGGCGAAGTAGGACTGGCCTATGGCGCAGGCGCTAAAGCTGGCGTAGGGATCATCAGAGATCTGGCGCCATTGATTGTGGGTGAAGATCCATTAAATATCGAAAAAATTTGGGAGTTCTTTTTCAGAAAGACTTTTTGGGGAATGGGAGGCGGGAACGTTTTTTATGCCGGAATGAGCGCTATTGATATTGCTCTTTGGGATATCAAAGGTAAATATTTAGGTGTACCTGTTTATCAGCTCCTTGGCGGGAAAACTAATGAAAAATTAAGAACCTATGCTAGTCAGTTACAATTTGGTTGGGGGGATAAACGCCAGATATTAGTGACACCTGATGAATATGCTGAGGCGGCGCGTGCGGCTCTTGACGATGGATATGATGCGATTAAAGTGGATCCACTCGAAATCGATCGTAATGGCGATGACTGTGTTTTTCAGAATAAAAATCGTAACTATTCAGGATTGTTACTGGCCGATCAATTAAAAATGGGGGAAGCGCGAATTGCCGCTATGCGTGAAGCAATGGGGGATGATGCTGATATTATCGTGGAAATCCATTCTCTTCTCGGTACAAACTCAGCTATTCAATTTGCGAAGGCGATAGAAAAGTATCGTATCTTTCTTTATGAAGAACCGATTCATCCATTAAATTCTGATAATATGCAGAAAGTTTCCCGTTCAACAACGATTCCAATCGCCACTGGCGAGCGTTCCTACACAAGATGGGGATACAGGGAATTACTGGAGAAGCAGTCTATTGCCGTAGCGCAACCTGATTTGTGTCTCTGCGGCGGAATTACCGAAGGAAAGAAAATCTGTGACTATGCTAATATTTATGACACCACTGTACAGGTGCATGTTTGCGGCGGTCCTGTTTCCACGGTAGCCGCGCTGCATATGGAAACAGCAATTCCCAACTTTATTATTCATGAGCATCATACCAATGCGATGAAAGCATCTATTCGGGAACTTTGTACCCACGATTATCAGCCGGAAAATGGCTATTATGTCGCGCCGGAACAGCCCGGATTGGGTCAGGAATTAAACGATGAGGTAGTGAAAGAATACCTGGCCTATGTGATTAAATAGCATCTGGTGATACTGATTATGGTTTATGCCTTCCGGCATATCCCCTAAATAATTCGAGTTGCAGGATAAAATGGTTAACCGTCTTGAACAGCGCTTGCGCTAACCCCGACGGGGCGGGGCCCAGGGATGGGCCTAGTAACTTGTCGCCAACGCACATGAAACTTGAAGTATGACGGGTATACACGGGAGGTATTGATTTTCCAGCCTCTTCCTGGCCAGACCCCGATCTCCCCTGTGTCGCCTCTGAAGCCGATCGCCGATAAACGCCGAGACCACGCTTATAAATGAAGAGAGCATGCGGCACCCGAATAAAGCATTGTCTGGCTGCATTCCGTTTACCAGTACGTGGGCGAATGTGTTATAATTTGCGACCTTTGAATCCGGGATACAGTAGAGGGATAGCGGTTAGATGAGCGACCTTGCGAGAGAAATTACACCGGTCAACATTGAGGAGGAGCTGAAAAGCTCCTATCTGGATTATGCGATGTCGGTCATTGTTGGCCGTGCGCTGCCGGATGTCCGAGATGGCCTGAAGCCGGTACACCGTCGCGTACTTTACGCCATGAACGTATTGGGCAATGACTGGAACAAAGCCTATAAAAAATCTGCCCGTGTCGTTGGTGACGTAATCGGTAAATACCATCCCCACGGCGATTCCGCAGTGTATGACACCATCGTTCGTATGGCGCAGCCATTCTCGCTGCGTTACATGCTGGTGGATGGTCAGGGTAACTTCGGTTCTATTGACGGCGACTCCGCGGCGGCAATGCGTTATACGGAGATCCGTCTGGCGAAAATCGCCCACGAACTGATGGCCGATCTCGAAAAAGAGACGGTGGATTTCGTGGATAACTATGACGGTACGGAAAAAATTCCGGACGTCATGCCGACCAAAATTCCGAATCTGCTGGTGAACGGTTCTTCCGGTATCGCAGTAGGTATGGCGACGAATATCCCGCCGCACAACCTGACGGAAGTGATTAACGGCTGCCTGGCGTATATCGACAACGAAGACATCAGCATTGAAGGGCTGATGGAACATATTCCGGGTCCGGACTTCCCGACCGCCGCGATCATCAACGGTCGTCGTGGTATCGAAGAAGCCTACCGTACCGGTCGTGGCAAAGTGTACATTCGCGCCCGCGCGGAAGTTGAAGCTGACGCGAAAACGGGCCGTGAAACCATCATCGTCCATGAAATTCCCTATCAGGTGAACAAAGCGCGCCTGATCGAGAAAATCGCCGAGCTGGTGAAAGATAAACGCGTGGAAGGCATCAGCGCGCTGCGTGACGAATCCGACAAAGACGGGATGCGCATCGTGATTGAAGTAAAACGCGATGCGGTGGGCGAGGTGGTGCTTAATAATCTCTACTCCCAGACCCAGCTACAGGTTTCCTTCGGTATTAACATGGTGGCGCTGCATCACGGCCAGCCGAAGATCATGAACCTGAAAGATATCATTTCAGCGTTCGTGCGCCACCGCCGTGAAGTGGTGACGCGTCGGACTATTTTTGAACTGCGTAAAGCCCGTGACCGCGCGCATATCCTTGAAGCTCTGGCGATTGCGCTGGCCAACATCGACCCGATTATCGAACTGATTCGCCGCGCGCCGACGCCGGCGGAAGCGAAAGCGGCGCTGATCTCGCGTCCGTGGGATCTGGGCAACGTTGCTGCGATGCTGGAGCGCGCCGGTGACGACGCCGCGCGTCCGGAATGGCTGGAGCCAGAATTTGGCGTGCGTGACGGTCAGTATTACCTGACTGAGCAGCAGGCGCAGGCGATTCTGGATCTGCGTTTGCAGAAACTGACCGGCCTGGAGCATGAAAAACTGCTCGACGAATACAAAGAGTTGCTGGAGCAGATTGCTGAACTGCTGCACATTCTGGGCAGCGCCGATCGCCTGATGGAAGTGATCCGCGAAGAGATGGAGTTAATTCGCGATCAGTTCGGCGATGAGCGTCGTACCGAAATCACCGCCAACAGCGCCGATATTAATATCGAAGATCTGATTAGCCAGGAAGATGTTGTCGTGACGCTGTCTCACCAGGGTTACGTCAAATATCAACCGCTGACGGATTACGAAGCGCAACGTCGTGGTGGGAAAGGTAAATCTGCCGCGCGTATTAAAGAAGAAGACTTTATCGACCGCCTGCTGGTGGCCAACACCCATGACACCATCCTCTGCTTCTCCAGCCGGGGCCGTCTGTACTGGATGAAGGTCTATCAGTTGCCGGAAGCCAGTCGTGGCGCGCGCGGTCGTCCGATCGTCAACCTGCTGCCGCTGGAAGCCAACGAACGTATCACCGCGATTCTGCCGGTTCGTGAGTACGAAGAAGGCGTCAACGTCTTTATGGCGACCGCCAGCGGTACCGTGAAGAAAACGGCGCTGACCGAATTCAGCCGTCCGCGTTCCGCCGGTATTATCGCGGTGAACCTCAACGACGGCGACGAGCTGATTGGCGTTGACCTGACTTCTGGTTCTGACGAAGTCATGCTGTTCTCGGCCGCGGGTAAAGTGGTGCGCTTCAAAGAAGACGCCGTCCGTGCGATGGGGCGTACCGCGACCGGTGTGCGCGGTATTAAGCTGGCGGGAGATGATAAAGTCGTCTCTCTGATCATCCCACGCGGCGAAGGCGCTATTCTGACCGTAACGCAAAACGGCTACGGGAAGCGTACCGCAGCGGACGAGTACCCGACCAAGTCTCGTGCGACGCAGGGCGTTATCTCTATCAAAGTGACCGAGCGCAACGGTTCCGTTGTCGGTGCGGTACAGGTAGACGATTGCGACCAGATCATGATGATCACGGATGCCGGTACTCTGGTGCGTACCCGTGTGTCCGAGATCAGCGTAGTGGGACGTAATACCCAGGGCGTTATCCTTATCCGCACGGCGGAAGATGAAAACGTGGTGGGTCTGCAACGCGTTGCTGAACCGGTAGATGACGAAGAACTCGACGCTATCGACGGCAGCGTGGCGGAAGGGGATGAGGATATCGCCCCGGAAGCGGAAAGCGATGACGACGTTGCGGATGACGCTGACGAGTAATGTTATTGCTGTGCGAGGGCCGGATATCCGGCCCTTTTTCTTTGCCGTTGCGGGCTACGTCATTTACCGCTACCTTAGTCACACTCTATTTACATCCTGAGGCGGAGCTTCGCCCCTTTGAAATACCTTGCTTCCTTTCGAACTACGCTGAAAGTCTCGCGCTACTTATTCAGAGCGTTAGCGTTACTCATTTGGCTCTTAATCGCCTTTGTTTCGGTGTTTTACATCGTCAATGCCCTGCACCAGCGGGAATCTGAAATTCGTCAGGAGTTCAACCTTAGCTCCGATCAGGCGCAGCGTTTTATCCAGCGCACGTCGGATGTGATGAAAGAGCTCAAATATATCGCCGAGAACCGTTTAACGGCGGAAAACGGCGTCATGTCGTCGCGTGCGCGTGATGACAAAATGGTGGTGCCGGACTTTGAACCGCTATTTGCCGACTCAGACTGTGCGGCGATGGGCTCCGCCTGGCGCGGATCGCTGGAGTCGCTGGCTTGGTTTATGCGTTACTGGCGCGACAACTTTTCAGCGGCGTATGATCTTAACCGCGTTTTCCTGATTGGCAGCGATAACCTCTGTATGGCGAATTTCGGCCTGCGTGAAATGCCCGTGGAGCGCGATGATGCGTTAAAAGCGTTACATGAGCGGATTATGAAATACCGCAACGCGCCGCAGGAAGAAAGTGGGAATAACCTTTTCTGGATAAGCCAGGGCGCGCGTCAGGGCGTGGGCTACTTTTATGCGCTGACGCCGGTGTATCTGGCCAACCGTCTGCAGGCGCTGCTGGGCGTCGAGCAGTCCATCCGTATGGAAAATTTTTTCACGCCCGGCAGTTTGCCGATGGGCGTCACTATTATTGATGAGAACGGCCATTCGCTGATTTCGTTGACCGGTCCTGACGGCAATATTAAAGCGGAGCCGCGCTGGATGCAGGAGCGCTCCTGGTTTGGTTATACGCCAGGTTTTCGCGAACTGGTACTCAAAAAAAGCCTGCCGCCATCCTCGCTCAGTATTGTCTATTCTGTGCCTGTAGATTTAGTCCTGGAGCGTATTCGTATTCTTATCCTGAATGCTATCCTGCTAAACGTGCTGGTGGGCGCAGGGCTGTTTACGCTTGCGCGGATGTATGAGCGGCGAATTTTCATTCCGGCGGAGAGCGATGCCCAGCGTCTGGAAGAGCATGAACAGTTCAACCGTAAAATCGTTGCCTCCGCGCCGGTGGGGATCTGTATTCTGCGCACTATTGATGGTGTCAATATTCTGAGTAACGAACTGGCGCACACCTACCTGAACATGCTCACGCATGAAGACAGACAGCGCCTGACGCAAATTATTTGCGGCCAGCAGGTCAACTTCGTTGATGTATTGACCAGCAATAATACCAATTTGCAAATTAGCTTCGTCCATTCCCGCTATCGCAATGAAAACGTTGCGATTTGCGTGTTGGTAGATGTGAGTACGCGCGTCAAAATGGAAGAGTCGCTGCAGGAGATGGCGCAGGCGGCGGAACAGGCAAGCCAGTCTAAATCCATGTTCCTTGCGACGGTCAGCCATGAATTGCGCACACCGCTGTACGGTATCATTGGCAATCTCGATCTGCTGCAAACCAAAGAGCTGCCAAAAGGCGTGGATCGTCTGGTCACGGCGATGAATAACTCCTCCAGTCTGTTGCTGAAAATTATCAGCGACATTCTCGACTTCTCGAAAATTGAGTCGGAACAGCTAAAGATTGAGCCGCGCGAATTTTCACCGCGAGAGGTGATGAACCATATCACCGCCAATTATCTGCCGCTGGTGGTGCGTAAGCAGCTCGGCCTGTATTGTTTTATTGAGCCTGACGTGCCGGTATCGCTGAACGGCGACCCGATGCGTTTACAGCAGGTCATTTCAAACCTGTTGAGCAACGCCATTAAGTTTACCGATATTGGCTGCATCGTGCTGCATGTGCGCTGTGATGGGGATTATCTCAGCATTCGCGTGCGGGATACCGGCGTCGGTATTCCGGCAAAAGAGGTGGTTCGCCTGTTCGATCCCTTCTTCCAGGTGGGAACCGGCGTACAGCGTAACTTTCAGGGGACCGGTCTGGGGCTGGCGATTTGCGAAAAATTGATCAGCATGATGGACGGCGATATTTCCGTCGATTCGGAGCCGGGCATGGGAAGCCAGTTTACGCTGCGCATCCCGCTTTATGGCGCGCAATACCCTGTGAAAAAGAGCGTGGAAGGACTCGCCGGAACCTGCTGTTGGCTGGCGGTGCGCAATACTTCTTTGTGCCAGTTTATTGAGACCAGTCTGGCGCGTAGCGGCGTTCATACGCAGCGTTATGAAGGGCAAGAACCCGCTGCGGACGATATTTTGATTGTCGATGACGCGCTGGAGCATACCTGGCAGGGGAGGGCGGCGGTCGTCTTTTGCCGCCGTCATATCGGGATTCCGTTGGAAAGAGCGCCTGGCGAGTGGGTGCATAGTGTGGCGTCGGTACATGAGTTGCCCGCACTGTTGGCGCGTATCTATAGTATTGAGCTGGATAGTGAAGCGCTTTCCAGCGCATTGCCGACGACGGATAAAACCGCAGATTCAAATGACGATATGATGATTCTGGTCGTTGACGATCATCCGATCAATCGCCGTCTGCTGGCCGATCAATTGGGATCGCTGGGATATCAGTGTAAGACAGCCAATGATGGCGTGGACGCTCTGAATGTGCTGAGTAAAAATGCTATCGATATTGTTCTGAGCGATGTGAACATGCCGAACATGGACGGCTATCGCCTGACGCAGCGTATCCGTCAGCTTGGGCTGACGCTGCCGGTCGTCGGCGTGACGGCGAACGCGCTGGCGGAAGAGAAACAACGTTGCCTGGAGTCCGGTATGGACAGCTGTTTGTCGAAACCTGTGACGCTGGATGTGTTGAAACAGACGCTGGCGGTGTATGCCGAGCGGGTACGTAAAACGCGGGCATAAAAAATGCCGGATGGCGGCGTCGCCTGTCCGGCCTGTAAAAGATGAGTCGACTGGTAGGCCTGATAAGCGTAGCGCCATCAGGCTGGGTAACATAAAAGCGATTTATTCTTTGTCTGTCGGACTCAGGGTGACGGAAGAGAGATAGTTGAGCAGCGCGATATCATTCTCTACGCCCAGTTTCATCATCGCCGATTTCTTCTGGCTGCTGATGGTCTTAATGCTGCGGTTGAGCTTCTTGGCGATTTCGGTGACCAGGAAACCTTCGGCGAACAGGCGTAATACTTCGCTCTCTTTTGGCGACAGGCGCTTATCGCCGTAACCGCCTGCGCTGATTTTCTCCAGCAGGCGAGAAACGCTTTCTGGGGTGAATTTTTTGCCTTTTTGCAGCGCGGCCAGCGCCTTAGGCAGATCGGTTGGCGCACCCTGTTTGAGTACGATCCCTTCAATATCAAGATCCAACACGGCGCTCAGGATCGCCGGATTGTTGTTCATGGTCAGAACGATAATAGACAGGCTCGGAAAATGACGCTTGATGTACTTGATCAAGGTGATCCCATCGCCGTATTTATCTCCCGGCATGGAGAGGTCAGTGATCAACACATGCGCATCTAATTTCGGCAGGTTGTTGATCAATGCTGTGGAATCTTCAAATTCGCCGACAACATTCACCCACTCGATTTGTTCAAGTGATTTGCGAATACCGAACAGTACAATCGGGTGGTCATCGGCAATAATTACGTTCATATTGTTCATGTATTGGGCTACCTTGCTACAGCAAGCTTTTGACGTAGGCGTCAATGTCGCTGATATATTTTTCTATACCTGGAGCATCTTTCTCACGAATCAGATGTTCCAGCGTTTCACATAACTGCTTGCCGGGTACCAGATTAAGCATGGCAAACACCCCTTTCAGGCGGTGGGCCGTTTGGGCCAGCGCAGCGAAATCGCTGGTTGCCGCCTCAGTATACAACCTCTTAACATCATCCGGTACTGTGTCTACAAATAGCGCATAATAGCCGCTGGCATGAAGCTCGGCATTTTCATCTCCGCCGAGCGGGGAGGCGGGAATCTCTTCCTGCGCCAGCTGCTCTTCGATAAGTTGTAGTACAGCTTCCTGCATAGCATTGCTCATATTAAAGTTGACGCGCAACTGACCCGGGCCAATTTTCCGCACGCCTGACTCATCATCGCTTAAAAGCAAGCCCGAGGCAGTAAGATTAGACGGATTATCCGTTAAAAAGAGATCATATTCTTGACTTATCTGCCTTTCATCCGGCGTGATGCAGGTGGCGCCCCAGTTTTCTAACTGACGCAGCACAATCGCGCGAACCTCGTTGGACGTCACATCGACCATCACGCTCACGTCGTCCAGCAGGCGCTCTTCGACCTGAGTATGCTGATCGTGAGGAAGCATTTTGACATGAACGGTATAGCGCGTGCCCAGCGTTTCTCGCGCTTTAATGTTGAGATGACCGCCCAGTTTGCGCGCCAGTTGATTGCACAGCCAGAAGGTGAGCGGATTCGCTTTGCCGTAACGATCGCCCTGCGTTTCATTCATATACGGGAAATGCAGATTATCAATCTCGTTTAACGTTACACCTTCGCCCGTATCCAGAATACGGAAAGTCAGACGCTCCGCGATAGATTCATCCTGCTCGACTTCAAGCGTAATTTTACCCATCGCAGTCGTTGTGACGGCATACTGAATCAACAGCAGCAAAATCCGGCGCAGGGCGTCACGATCGCCCCAGCGTTCATCGTTGCCGCTAAGATGGTTATTAATCAGCAGTTGCAGCCCTTTACGCTTAATGGCGGGCAGCACTTCCGGCACGACTTCGTCAATAAGATCCTGCAGGGAGAACAGCGTTGCTTCGCTCTTCCATGCGTCATTTTCCAGCATATTCGCCAGTTGGATTTCATCGATCATACGTACCAATATATCCGCCTGATCCGCCAGTTTCAGGCTTTCCGGCGTGGTGACTGCCGCGGCGTTAACCGCCAGTTGGCGTACGGGCTCTTTAAGCGTGTTGCTGATATTTTGCATAAAGGCGGCGCGGCCCTGCTGATTCTTCTCATACAAACGCTGCGCCTGTTTAAGCTTCTTATTCACCAGCACTTCCCGGTCCTGATCGCGAATAATAAAGATCTGCGTGCGGGGAGCGATCTGGCTGCGAAACAGACGGATCTCATACAGTTCGTTATTAATTGTCGCCTGAATCACGCCCTGATGCTGCTCCGCCATGCTGGTAATATTTTGCAGGTTAAGATGCGGCAACAGATGATCGGCGATTTTATTGCTGATCACGGTGCGGTTGCCTTCCTGATCGTAGACCAGCAGACCCAGCGGCAGCAGAGAAACGATCTCTTCATTAATGGCGCGTAAGACGCGAAGCTCATTATTCGCCGCGTTGCCGGATGTCGATTCCGTCGACCGTCCCGGCTGATGACGGAACGTGGCGTAGCCAAATAACGCCAACGCCAGCAGCCCGATGTTCAGCAGTAAAGGCAGCAAAATATTTTGCAACGTATCAAGCAAAAGCGTACCGAACGGTACCTGCCAGATCAGGCGCATTCCGGTAGAGTTAAGCGCTGAGGAGATCTCAATTTTTGAACCGTTAAAGCTAATCGTGACGCTATCAGGCGCTTCCTTTTCACTGCTTCGCCCCGTCGCCTGGGTTGCGTCAGGCTCTATCCGAAAACTGTCCAGCGGCATTCCCGGCGGGATTAAATCATTAATGGGCAGATCAAACGCCACCACGGTTGCCAGATGTCCTGGCTGATTGAAGGTCGTGCGCAGCGTAAAATAGTGACCGTTTTGCCAGGCCAGTTTTCGCAATGAGGAGAAACTTTCGCGCTCATCCAGCGCATTCGCCTGCTGCAACATCTCTGCCCGGCGGGAATCGACGATATTGCCAATAGTGGACTCTTTAAAGCCGGAAGAGAGATCTTTCAACGGTAGGGTAGAGATAAGAATCAGGCTGTTATCCTGTCCGTTGAGGTAATACATTGACCACGGCACGTTTTCCGCGCCCCACAGCGTATCCAGATAGGTTGACATACGCTGCGTCATTTCCAGCGTGGCGCTGTCATGGGAACCGAAAATCAGCGCTTCAGTTTTACGTCGCGGCTTTTCAAGATAATACACATCCTGCTTCAGACGCGTTTCCTGAAGTCCTTCACCTGTCGATGGCGTAGTGGTCGCGGCGATGTTGTCATAAATTTGCCAGGTAACATACCGCCAGGTATCAACGCGTTTATGAATAGCGTGGGTGATATCGACAATTTGATAGCTTTTGTCTTTCAACCAGGCGTTGACGGCGCTCTGCACCATAACGCCCATCGTTACCAGCAGCACAATGATCAGCAATAAGAAGAAACGGGTAATGCTTCCCGGTAGAAGGGAGAATCGGGTAGAGACCGTTGTGTCAGACTGACTCATTTATGTTTACGACCTGTAAAAGCAACGCTGAAGGTGAAGGGCAGTATAAAGGGTAATGAATGAATTTCCAGACTCTTACGTCATGCCGGGCAACTTAACACGCGCTCCGTCGGCGGGACGGGAAAAGCGTACAGCCTTCGCAGAACGGTACAAATATAAAGACTACTTATAAATGTTTAGCACTAAATATCAAGAAATTATTTGCTAATGTCTTACGAACGGTCGGGCAGGGGAGTGTAGTGAATAACCGTGATAGTTTTAGGCAGGTAGCATAAATCAGCCAGGTGTGTCTGAAAAAGGGTAAAAAAAACCGAATGCGAAGCATCCGGTTGAAATAGGGGTAAACAGACATTCAGAAGTGAATGACGGTAATAAATAAAGTTAATGATGATAGCGGTCACTATTTTAGTTGCGAATGAAGATTCTGTTTTATCATTCAGTGCTATGAATTTCATCAATTTAACCCGTTGATTTTAAAAGTTTCGTGAATATATTTTGTCTATTTGTGCTTATTTTTACTTGATTTTTGCTTTAAAAAAGTTCCGTAAAATTCATATTTTGAAACATCTATGTAGATAACTGTAACATCTTAAAAGTTTTAGTATCATATTCGTGTTGGATTATTCTGTATTTTTGCGGAGAATGGACTTGCCGACTGGTTAATGAGGGTTAACCAGTAAGCAGTGGCATAAAAAAGCAATAAAGGCATATAACAGAGGGTTAATAACATGAAAGTTAAAGTACTGTCCCTCCTGGTACCAGCTCTGCTGGTGGCGGGCGCAGCGAATGCGGCTGAAATTTATAATAAAGACGGCAACAAATTAGACCTGTTTGGTAAAGTTGATGGCCTGCACTACTTCTCTGACGACAAAGGCAGCGACGGCGACCAGACCTACATGCGTATCGGCTTCAAAGGCGAAACGCAGGTTAACGATCAGCTGACCGGTTATGGCCAGTGGGAATATCAGATTCAGGGCAACCAGACTGAAGGCAGCAACGACTCCTGGACGCGTGTGGCGTTTGCGGGTCTGAAATTCGCTGACGCAGGCTCCTTCGATTATGGTCGTAACTACGGCGTAACTTATGACGTGACCTCCTGGACCGACGTTCTGCCGGAATTCGGCGGCGACACCTACGGCGCTGACAACTTTATGCAGCAGCGTGGTAACGGCTATGCCACCTACCGTAACACCGACTTCTTCGGCCTGGTGGATGGTCTGGACTTCGCGTTGCAGTATCAGGGCAAAAACGGCAGCGTGAGCGGTGAAAACAAGAGTGGTCGTAGCCTGCTGAACCAGAACGGCGACGGTTACGGCGGATCGCTGACTTATGCAATCGGCGAAGGCTTCTCTGTCGGTGGCGCTATCACCACGTCTAAACGTACTGCCGATCAGAACAACACCGCTAACGCTAGCCTGTATGGTAACGGCGATCGCGCCACGGTCTACACCGGCGGCCTGAAATACGATGCGAACAACATCTATCTGGCAGCGCAGTATTCTCAGACCTATAACGCAACCCGTTTTGGTACCTCTAACGGTAGCAACCCGTCCACCTCTTACGGTTTTGCCAACAAAGCGCAGAACTTTGAAGTGGTTGCTCAGTACCAGTTCGACTTTGGTCTGCGTCCGTCTGTGGCTTATCTGCAGTCTAAAGGTAAGGACATCAGCAACGGCTACGGCGCCAGCTATGGCGACCAGGACATCGTAAAATACGTTGATGTCGGCGCGACTTACTACTTCAACAAAAACATGTCCACCTATGTTGATTACAAAATCAACCTGCTGGATAAAAACGACTTTACCCGCGATGCGGGCATCAACACCGACGACATCGTAGCGCTGGGTCTGGTTTACCAGTTCTAATCAGCAAAAGATGTTGCTAAAGGGCCTACGGGCCCTTTTTTCATGCCTTATTCCGGCGTACAAATACGACGTTTTGATATACGCTTGCGTCCATTCGAATGAGGATAAACAGCGATGAAAATGACTTTTTGCCGGGCCGTGTGTCTGGCGGCGGCTTTTTTACTTATGGGCTGCGATGAGGCTCCCGAAACGACAACAGCGTCACCTGCCGCTCAGGTGCTGGAAGGTAAAACGATGGGGACCCTCTGGCGGGTGAGCGTGGTTGGTATCGATGCGAAACGCGCCGCAGAGTTACAGACTAAAATCCAGACTCAGCTTGATGCTGATGATTGGTTGCTTTCTACCTATAAAAATAACTCCGCGCTGATGCGTTTTAACCATTCACGCAGTCTTGCGCCCTGGCCGGTCAGCGAAGCCATGGCGGATATCGTGACCTCGGCGCTGCGTATTGGCGCGAAGACGGATGGCGCGATGGATATCACCGTGGGCCCGCTGGTCAATCTGTGGGGGTTTGGACCGGATCGGCAGCCGCTGCATATCCCAACACCAGCACAAATCGATGCGGCAAAAGCGAAAACAGGCCTGCAACATTTGCAGGTTATCGACAGGGCTGGACATCAGTTTTTGCAAAAAGATCTGCCGGATCTTTATGTTGATCTCTCCACGGTCGGGGAGGGCTATGCGGCGGATCATCTGGCGCGACTGATGGAGCAGGAGGGCATTGCGCGTTATCTGGTCTCGGTGGGCGGCGCATTAAGCAGTCGCGGGATGAATGCGCAGGGGCTGCCGTGGCGCGTCGCGATTCAGAAGCCGACCGACCGGGAAAATGCGGTGCAGGCGATTGTGGATATCAACGGGCATGGCATCAGCACCTCCGGCAGCTACCGCAACTATTATGAGCTGGATGGCAAGCGTATCTCGCACGTTATCGATCCGCAAACGGGGCGCCCCATTGAACACAACCTGGTATCGGTTACGGTCATTGCGCCAACGGCGCTGGAAGCGGACGGCTGGGACACCGGCCTGATGGTGCTTGGTACGCAAAAGGCGCAAGAGGTCGTGCGGCGGGAAGGGCTGGCGGTCTTTATGATCATGAAAGAAGGTGAAGGCTTTAAAACCTGGATGTCGCCGCAGTTCAAAACGTTCCTGGTGAGCGATAAGAATTAAAACGCAAGATTACGGGTTTTTGTGGGCGGATTTACGGACACACTGCATGTAAGCAAGCACTATGCTTAATGAAGGAGTCTATGATGAAAAAAGCGTTACTTACCGATGATGAATGCTGGCTGCGGGTGCAGGCGCGCGATGCCAGCGCGGATGGGCGTTTCGTTTTTGCGGTGCGAACCACCGGCGTTTTTTGCCGCCCTTCTTGTCGCTCGAAGCGGGCGTTACGTAAAAATGTTCGCTTTTTTGCCAACGCGCAGCAGGCGCTGGACGCCGGTTTTCGCCCCTGCAAGCGCTGTCAGCCGGATAATGCGCGCGCGCAGCAACGGCGGTTGGATAAGATTGCCTGCGCCTGCCGTTTGCTTGAGCAGGAGACGCCGGTAACGCTGGCGTCTCTGGCGCAGGCGGTGGCGATGAGCCCGTTTCATCTGCACCGTCTGTTTAAAGCGAGCACCGGAATGACGCCGAAAGGGTGGCAGCAGGCGTGGCGCGCCCGGCGGCTGCGTGAGGCGTTGGCGAAAGGAGAGCCGATCACGGCGGCTATTTATCGCGCCGGCTTCCCGGATAGCAGTAGCTACTACCGTCATGCCGACCAGACGCTGGGCATGACGGCAAAACAGTTTCGCAAAGGCGGCGATAATGTCTCCGTTCGCTATGCGCTGACGGACTGGGTTTACGGACGGTGCCTGGTGGCGGAGAGCGAGCGGGGGATTTGCGCGATTCTCCCCGGTGATAGCGACGACGCGCTACTGGCTGAATTACACACCCTTTTCCCGGCGGCCCGCCACGAACCTGCTGACGCGCTTTTTCAGCAACGGGTGCGGCAGGTTGTCGCGGCTATCAACACACGCGATGTGCTGCTCTCGTTGCCGCTGGATATCCAGGGAACCGCGTTTCAACAGCAGGTCTGGCAGGCGTTATGCGCAATTCCCTGCGGCGAAACCGTAAGCTATCAACAGCTTGCCGCGACTATCGGCAAACCCACGGCGGTACGCGCGGTCGCCAGCGCGTGCGGCGCGAATAAACTGGCGATGGTGATCCCGTGTCATCGGGTCGTGCGTCGCGATGGCGCGCTCTCCGGTTATCGTTGGGGCGTGCGTCGAAAAGCGCAGCTATTAAAGCGAGAAGCGCAAAAAGAGGAGTAGCAATGCTGGATCTATTTGCTGATGAAGCGCCCTGGCAAGAGCCCCTGGCGCCTGGCGCGGTGGTGTTGCGCCGCTTTGCGTTTCGCGCGGCGCAGTCGCTATTAGACGATATCGGGTTTGTCGCCAGTCAGTCTCCGTTTCGTCAGATGGTGACGCCGGGCGGCTACACCATGTCGGTGGCGATGACCAACTGCGGCGCGTTAGGGTGGACCACCGATCGTCACGGTTATTGTTATGCCGTGCGCGATCCGTTGACCGATAAACCCTGGCCTGCGCTGCCGTTATCGTTTGCCAGCGTATGTCGTCAGGCGGCAATCGCGGCAGGGTATGCGAGCTTCCAACCGGACGCCTGCCTGATCAATCGCTACGCGCCCGGCGCAAAACTGTCGCTGCATCAGGATAAAGACGAGCCGGATCTGCGCGCGCCTATCGTCTCAGTTTCGTTGGGGGTGCCGGCGGTTTTTCAGTTTGGCGGCCTGCGTCGCAGCGATCCGCTCCAGCGGATCTTACTGGAGCATGGCGATATCGTGGTCTGGGGCGGCGAGTCCCGGCTGTTTTATCATGGTATCCAGCCGCTTAAAGCGGGCTTTCATCCCATGACCGGTGAATTTCGTTACAATCTCACCTTCCGTCAGGCGGCTGAAAAAGAATAAAAATAAGAATTATTATTGCTGTGCAGGTGGAGTTAGTTAAACTGCGGGCTGTTATTATCGGTCCGGGTTGTATGCATGGAACTTCTTATTCTTGTCTGGCGGCAGTACCGCTGGCCATTTATTAGCGTGATGGCGCTGAGCCTCGCCAGCGCGGCGCTGGGGATTGGCCTGATCGCGTTTATCAATCAGCGCCTGATTGAAACGGTGGACACCACCGTCATGGTGCTGCCGGAATTTCTCGGTCTGCTCCTGTTACTAATGGTCGTCACATTAGGTTCCCAACTGGCGCTCACCACTCTGGGACACCATTTCGTTTACCGCCTGCGCAGCGAATTTATCAAGCGCATTCTGGATACGCACGTTGAACGCATTGAGCAACTGGGCAGCGCCTCTTTACTGGCCGGTCTGACCAGCGATATTCGCAATATTACTATCGCCTTTGTGCGTCTGCCTGAGCTGGTGCAGGGCATTATCCTCACCGTCGGCTCGGCGGCGTATCTGGCGATGCTATCGACAAAAATGCTGCTGGTTACGGCTATCTGGATGGCGGTCACTATCTGGGGCGGATTCGTGCTGGTGGCGCGGGTTTACCAGCATATGGCGACCCTGCGCGAGACCGAAGATAAGCTGTACAACGACTATCAGACGGTGCTGGAAGGACGCAAAGAGCTGACGCTAAACCGCGAGCGTGCGGAGCAGATTTTTCAGCAATGCTATATCCCGGACGCCAAAGAGTATCGTCATCACATTATCCGTGCCGATACTTTTCATCTGAGCGCCGTCAACTGGTCGAATATCATGATGCTGGGGGCGATAGGCCTGGTCTTCTGGATGGCGAATAGTCTCGGCTGGGCGGATACCAACGTCGCGGCGACTTATTCACTGACGTTGCTGTTCCTGCGCACGCCGCTGCTGTCTGCGGTGGGGGCGTTGCCAACGCTACTGACCGCCCAGGTGGCGTTTAATAAACTGAATAAATTCGCGCTCGCCCCGTATAAGCCTGATTTTCCACAGCCGAAAGCCTTTCCCGACTGGAAGACGCTGGAGCTGCGCAACGTGGTTTTTCACTATCAGGATAACGCGTTTTCCGTGGGGCCCATCAACCTGACGATTCACCGCGGCGAACTGCTGTTTTTAATTGGCGGCAACGGTAGCGGGAAATCGACGCTGGCCATGTTATTGACCGGATTATACCAGCCGCAATCGGGAACGATTTTACTTGATGGTCAACCTATTGCCGCCGGGCAGCCGGAAGATTATCGCAAACTGTTTTCTGCGGTGTTCACCGATGTGTGGTTATTCGACCGCCTGCTGGGGCCGCAGGGGAAACCCGCCAATCCCGCTCTGGTCGAAAAGTGGCTTGAGCACCTGAAAATGACGCACAAGCTGGAGCTAAACGACGGGCGCATTTTGAATCTTAAACTGTCGAAAGGGCAAAAAAAGCGCATTGCGCTGCTGCTGGCGCTGGCGGAAGAGCGCGATATTATTTTGCTGGATGAGTGGGCCGCCGATCAGGACCCGCATTTCCGCCGGGAATTTTATCAGGTACTGTTGCCGTTAATGCAGGAAATGGGCAAAACCATTTTCGCCATCAGCCATGATGATCACTATTTTATTCACGCCGATCGTCTGCTTGAAATGCGCAACGGACAGCTAACCGAACTCACCGGCGACGAACGTGATGCCGCCTCGCGTGATGCGGTTGCGCGTACTGCGTAATGGCCGGATGAACCGCCTGATGGCAGCCCTACGTCCGCACGCGGGTAGGCCTGATAAGATGCCACGCGTCGCCACCAGGCATCGGGCGAGCGGATTTCCAGACGTGTTTTGAAAAGAACCCCGGAGCGCTGCGTGAGCCGGCGTGTTCAGATGCCCGGTAAGTGTGACCGGGCAGCGTAACGTTATCGCGCGACGGCGTTCTGTACGTTAGCGTCCGCTTTCCAGATGCGGTATTTCACGTCCACATTCGCCGGGGTATACACCACGATCGGCAGCTTGCTGTTGTAGCGCAGCATCCCGTCTTCACCCAGCCAGGCGGTGACGAATTTTTGCTCTTTCTTACCTTCAGGGCAGGCCATCATGGTTGATACCGGAGAGGTGACGTTATCAAAGACATAATAGTCATAGCCCCAGCCTTCCAGCGTTTTTGTTTCCAGCGTGCCGCCGAGGCGATGCTGGTTACAATCCACATTCAGCGTTTGGCCAATCAACAGTTCCACTTTGAGGGTAGATTCATCCTGCTGAGGGGTAAGGGTTATCACTTGCCGCTTCATTCCTTTTTCCGCCTGCGGATAGGGGGCGATTTTTTCCAGCGGCTGGGCGGTATCGCCATTGTTAGCCCAGGCAGAGGCGCTGGCGAGGGCGGCGAAGACGACGGCAGGGACAAACATCTTCATTTGATTGTTCACAGTATTTCCTTTCTGCTGTTTTCGGTATTCACTGACAACAGATTAACACATTCATATTATCTATTAATCTGTATTTACTCATATTTTCAAGATTATTAATAAAATAGCGTCTTTTTATATAGTGGAATATTCCGATATTGATAATGTAAATGAAATTATCAACTATTAGTGATTTTCGTTATATAAGCATCTATATAACTCATTGAAATGTGAGAAAAAGCACGTTTACGGGTCTTTACCTGGCACTCTTTTGATCCGGCAACAGCATTTACCTCTATCGGGGTATGCATCTCTTACACATCCTGAAATATCTTATTTACAAAAACAACTACTCATAAATTGTACGGTTTTTATTGGTATTCACTCCCTATGGAAGCGTGTCGTTATGGAAGGGCGATATCATGGTTGATTTATCCCGTCGAAGCATGTTGACCGGCAGTTGGCGCAACGCCAGCAATGGGATTCTTCCGCCGTGGGCCAGAGAAACAACCTATTTTCTCGCACATTGTCTGCGTTGCGACGCCTGCATCCAGGCGTGTGAGTCCGACATCCTGCAGCGAGGGGCGGGGGGATATCCGAGCGTAGATTTCAAACGGGGCGAGTGCAGCTTTTGTTATGCCTGTGCGCAGGCCTGTACTGAATCGCTTTTTCTTCCGCGCCACACCAGGGCCTGGGATCTGATTTTTACGCTCACGGAAAACTGCCTCGCCAGGCAATCGGTTGAATGCCATCGCTGCCAGGACAGTTGTGAACCTATGGCCATTACCTTTCGTCCCACGCTATCCGGCATTTACCAGCCGCAGCTTGACTCGCAGGCCTGTAACGGATGCGGGGCGTGTGTGGCTATCTGTCCCGTGTCAGCCATCAAAGCGGAGAACCACCATGCGCACTAACTGGCAGGTCTGTAGCCTGGTCGTGCAGGCCAAAAGTCAGAACATCGCCGCTATTGGCACACAGTTGAACACGTTGCCGGGTTGCGAAGTCGCGTTAAGCGACGTTGAAAGCGGGCAACTGATCGTGGTGGCGGAAGCAGATCAGAGTGAAACGCTGATGCAAACAATTGAGTCAGTACGCAATGTCGAGGGCGTACTGGCGGTGTCGCTGGTTTATCACCAGCAGGATGAGCAAGGTGAGGAAACACCATGAAACTCAGTCGTCGTAGCTTTATGAAAGCTAACGCCGTTGCGGCCGCTGCGGCGGCTGCCGGTCTGAGCGTGCCGGGCGTCGCCCGCGCCGTTGTCGGGCAGCAGGAAGCCATCAAATGGGATAAAGCGCCGTGCCGTTTTTGCGGAACGGGTTGCGGTGTGTTGGTGGGCACGCAGCAGGGCCGTGTGGTCGCCTGCCAGGGCGACCCCGACGCGCCGGTCAACCGTGGTCTGAACTGCATTAAAGGCTACTTCCTGCCCAAAATCATGTACGGTAAAGATCGTCTGACGCAGCCGATGCTGCGCATGAAAGACGGCAGCTATCACAAAGACGGCGAGTTTACGCCGGTGAGCTGGGAACAGGCCTTCGATGTGATGGAGGAGAAGTTTAAAACCTCCCTGAAAGAGAAAGGACCAGAAGCGATCGGCATGTTTGGATCGGGTCAATGGACCATCTGGGAAGGCTATGCCGCCGCGAAACTGTTCAAGGCTGGTTTCCGCTCTAACAACATCGACCCGAACGCGCGTCACTGCATGGCCTCGGCGGTGGTGGGCTTTATGCGCACCTTTGGCATGGATGAACCGATGGGCTGCTACGACGATATTGAGCAGGCCGATGCGTTTGTGCTGTGGGGTTCCAACATGGCGGAGATGCACCCGATTTTATGGTCGCGCATCACTAACCGCCGTTTGTCCGACCCGAACGTGAAGGTTGCCGTCCTCTCCACCTTCCAGCACCGCAGCTTTGAGCTGGCGGACAACGGTATTGTCTTTACCCCGCAAAGCGATCTGGTGATCCTTAACTATATCGCGAATTACATTATTCAGAACAACGCGGTAAATCAGGATTTCTTCACAAAGCATGTGAACCTGCGTAAAGGGGCGACGGATATCGGCTACGGCTTACGCCCGACGCACCCGCTGGAAAAAGCGGCGAAGAATCCGGGCTCCGACGCTTCCGAGCCGATGAGCTTCGACGAGTATAAAGCCTTCGTGGCGGAATATACGCTGGACAAGACCGCTGAAATGACCGGCGTGCCGAAAGATCAACTGGAACAGTTGGCGCAGCTCTACGCCGATCCGAATAAGCGCGTGATCTCTTACTGGACGATGGGTTTTAACCAGCATACCCGCGGCGTGTGGGCGAATAACCTGGTTTACAACCTCCATCTGCTGACCGGAAAAATCTCCCAGCCTGGCTGCGGTCCTTTCTCGCTGACCGGCCAGCCTTCCGCCTGCGGTACGGCGCGTGAAGTGGGAACCTTCTCACACCGTCTGCCCGCAGACATGGTCGTGACGAACGAAAAACACCGTGATATCTGCGAAAAACACTGGCAGATCCCCGCTGGCACTATTCCGGCAAAAGTGGGTTTACACGCGGTGGCGCAGGATCGCGCGTTGAAAGACGGCAAGCTGAACGTCTACTGGGTAATGTGTAATAACAATATGCAGGCCGGGCCGAACATCAATGAAGATCGGATGCCGGGCTGGCGCGATCCGCGTAACTTTATCATTGTCTCCGATCCTTACCCGACGGTGAGCGCGCTGTCTGCGGATCTGATCCTGCCGACCGCCATGTGGGTTGAGAAAGAAGGCGCTTACGGCAACGCCGAACGCCGCACGCAGTTCTGGCGTCAGCAAATTAAAGCGCCGGGCGAAGCTAAATCCGACCTCTGGCAACTGGTGCAGTTCTCCCGTCGTTTTAAAACCGAGGAGGTCTGGCCGGAGGCGTTGCTGGCCCAGAAGCCGGAGCTGCGCGGTAAAACGCTGTATGACGTTCTGTTCGCCACGCCGGCGGTCAGCAAATTCCCGCTGAGCGAGCTGAAAGAGGATCAGTTAAACGATGAGTCTCGTGAGCTGGGCTTCTATCTGCAAAAAGGGTTGTTTGAAGAATACGCCTGGTTTGGACGTGGCCACGGGCACGATCTGGCGCCGTTCGACGATTACCACAACGCGCGCGGTCTGCGCTGGCCGGTCGTCGAAGGCAAAGAGACGCAATGGCGTTACAGCGAAGGCAACGACCCGTATGTAAAAGCGGGGGAAGGGTACAAATTCTACGGTAAACCGGATGGCAAAGCGGTGATCTTCGCGCTGCCATTTGAACCCGCGGCGGAGTCGCCGGACAACGAGTACGATCTGTGGCTTTCCACCGGTCGCGTGCTGGAACACTGGCATACCGGCAGTATGACGCGCCGCGTGCCTGAATTGCATCGCGCCTTCCCGGAAGCGGTGGTCTTTATTCACCCGCTGGATGCGAAAGCGCGCGATCTGCGTCGTGGGGATAAGGTTAAAGTGTCGTCCCGCCGCGGCGAAGTGATTTCGATTGTCGAAACGCGTGGACGTAACCGTCCGCCGCAGGGACTGGTGTATATGCCGTTCTTCGATGCCGCTCAGCTAGTGAACAACCTGACGCTGGATGCGACGGACCCGCTCTCTAAAGAGACGGACTTCAAGAAGTGCGCCGTTAAGCTGGCGAAGGTGTAACGCGTTATGTCCCGTACAGCGAAACCCCAAAATGGCCGCCGCCGCTTTCTGCGTGATGTTGTGCGCACTGCGGGCGGGCTGGCGGCGGTTGGCGTGGCGCTGGGCTTGCAACAGCAAACCGCGCGCGCAACGGGCGTGCGGCTGCGTCCGCCTGGCGCGCTGAATGAAAATGCCTTCGCCAGCGCCTGTGTGCGCTGCGGGCAGTGCGTTCAGGCGTGTCCATACGACACGCTAAAACTGGCGACGCTGGCCTCCGGGCTATCGGCAGGTACGCCCTATTTCGTCGCTCGCGACATCCCCTGCGAAATGTGTGAAGACATTCCGTGCGCCAAAGTCTGCCCCAGCGGGGCGCTGAATAAAGATATCGCCTCCATTGATGACTCGCGCATGGGGCTGGCGGTGCTGCTGGATCAGGAAAACTGCCTCAACTTTCAGGGGCTGCGCTGCGACGTTTGTTACCGCGAATGCCCGAAAATCGATGAGGCCATCACGCTGGAGCTGGATCGCAACATGCGCACCGGCAAACATGCGCGCTTTCTGCCCACCGTACACAGCGACGCCTGTACCGGCTGCGGCAAATGCGAAAAAGTCTGCGTACTGGAGCAACCAGCGATAAAAGTGTTGCCGTTGTCATTGGCGAAAGGGGAGTTAGGACACCATTACCGCTTCGGCTGGCTGGAGGGGAAAGATGGCAAATCGTAAACGCGACGCCGGGCGAGAAGCGCGGGCGAAAAAAGGTTGGTGGCGTAGCCACCGTTGGCTGGTGTTACGCCGTATCAGCCAGTTTATGGTGCTGGGGATGTTTCTCAGCGGCCCGTGGCTGGGCTTTTGGGTTTTGCATGGCAACTACAGCAGTAGTTTGCTGTTCGATACCCTCCCGTTGACCGATCCGCTGATTACCCTGGAAAGTCTCGCCAGTGGACATCTTCCCGCTACCGTGGCGCTGACGGGAGCAGTGATTATCGCTGTGCTGTATGCGCTGGCGGGAAAGCGATTATTTTGCAGTTGGGTTTGCCCGCTAAACCCCGTTACCGATTTGGCTAACTGGATGCGCAGGAAATTTGACCTGAACCAGTCTGCGACGATTCCACGCCATATACGGTACGTCCTTCTGGTGGTGGTGTTAATCGGTTCGGCATTGACCGGCACGTTGCTGTGGGAATGGATTAATCCCGTGTCGCTGTTAGGTCGTAGTCTGATTATGGGATTTAGTAGCGGCGCGTTGCTGATTATTGCTTTGTTTTTATTTGATTTATTAGTCGTTGAGCACGGTTGGTGCGGTCATATTTGCCCGATGGGCGCGCTGTATGGCGTGCTGGGCAGTAAAGGCGTAGTGACCGTGACGGCCAAAAAACGTGAGAAATGTAATCGCTGTATGGATTGTTTTCATGTTTGCCCGGAACCGCATGTGCTACGTGCGCCGGTGCTGGATGAGCAAAGCCCGGCGCAGGTCACTCACCGCGACTGCATGACCTGCGGTCGCTGCGTGGATGTCTGTTCTGAGGATGTTTTTACAATAACGATACACAACATCATTCGGGATGCATCGCGGCGGTAAGCGAGGAAATCCCCGGGAGCATAGATAACGATGTGACTGGGATTTTCGAGCACAGCCAACAAAGAGGCAGCTCGAAGGATGAAGTGTAAATGCGATGGAGTTCGGGAGCGAAACAATGAAAAGCCATGACCTGATGAAAGCGCTGTGTCAATGGATGGCCACGCTTGCCCTGGTGGTAAGTGGTGCGGTTTGGGCGGCAAACGGAGTGGATCTGAGCCAGTCGCCGGAAGTATCCGGGACGCAGGAAGGGGCGATTCGTATGCCGAAAGAGCAGGAACGTATGCCGCTAAATTACGTCAACCAGCCGCCGATGATCCCGCACAGCGTCGAGGGCTACCAGGTGACGACCAATACCAACCGCTGTCTGCAATGCCACGGCGTGGAAAGTTATCGTACGACGGGCGCGCCGCGTATCAGTCCGACGCACTTTATGGACAGCGACGGTAAAGTGTCGGGCAACGTCGCGCCGCGTCGTTATTTCTGCCTGCAGTGCCACGTACCGCAGTCTGATACCGCGCCGATTATCGACAATACCTTTACCCCCTCGCAAGGTTACGGGAAATAAGAGGTCATTATGGAAAATTCTAACCGTAAACCCGGCTGGATAAAGCGCGTCTGGCGATGGTGGCGCAGCCCCAGCCGCCTGGCGTTGGGGACGCTGCTGTTAATCGGTTTTATCGGCGGCATCATCTTCTGGGGCGGCTTCAATACCGGAATGGAAAAGGCTAACACCGAAGAGTTTTGTATTAGCTGCCATGAAATGCGCAACACGGTGTATGAGGAGTATATGGAAACCGTCCACTACAACAACCGTAGCGGCGTTCGTGCCACCTGTCCTGACTGCCATGTGCCGCATGAGTGGGGGCCGAAGATGATCCGTAAGATCAAAGCCAGTAAAGAACTGTACGCGAAGGTATTTGGGCTGATAGATACACCGCAGAAATTTGAAGCTCATCGCCTGACAATGGCACAAAATGAGTGGCGGCGCATGAAAGACAACAACTCGCAGGAATGCCGTAACTGCCACAATTTCGACTTTATGGATCTGACCGCGCAAAAAGGCGTCGCGGCGAAAATGCACGATCAGGCGGTAAAAGATGGACAGACCTGTATCGATTGCCACAAAGGGATCGCGCATAAACTGCCGGATATGCGTGATGTTAAACCAGGTTTCTGACAGGACGTTGATGAGTGGGAATGCTTGAAGCCAGAGATCTGTACTGCGAGCGGGACGAGAGGACGCTGTTTCGCGGGCTGTCGTTCACCGTGGAGGCCGGGGAGTGGGTGCAGGTCACCGGCGGCAACGGCGCGGGAAAAACCACCCTGCTGCGCCTGCTGACCGGGCTGGCGCGCCCGGACGGCGGCGAGGTGTACTGGCAGGGCGAACCCCTGCGCCGCGTGCGCGACAGCTTCCATCGCAGCCTGCTGTGGATAGGGCACCAGCCGGGGATTAAATCCCGCCTGACGGCGCGGGAGAACCTGCACTTCTTCCACCCCGGCGACGGCGCGCGTCTCCCGGAGGCGCTGGCGCAGGCCGGGCTGGCGGGATTTGAGGACGTGCCGGTCGCCCGGCTCTCGGCCGGGCAGCAGCGCCGGGTGGCGCTGGCCCGCCTGTGGCTGACCCGCGCCGCGCTGTGGGTACTCGACGAACCGTTCACCGCCATTGACGTTAACGGCGTGGCGCGCCTCACCCGGCGGATGGCGGCGCACACGGCGCAGGGCGGGATGGTCATTCTCACCACCCACCAGCCGCTGCCGGGGGCCGCGGACACCGTCCGCCGCCTGGCGCTGACCGGCGGGGGGGCCGGGCTGTGATGTGGCGTGTCTTCTGTCTCGAACTGCGCGTGGCGTTCCGCCACGGCGCGGACATCGCCGGCCCGCTGTGGTTCTTCCTGATGGTCATTACCCTGTTTCCGTTAAGCGTCGGGCCGCAGCCGCAGCTGCTGGCGCGTATCGCGCCGGGCATCATCCAGGTGGCGGCGCTGCTGGCCTCGCTGCTGGCGCTGGAGCGGCTGTTTCGCGACGACCTGCAGGACGGCAACCTGGAGCAGCTGATGCTGCTGCCGGTGCCGCTGCCGGCGGTGGTACTGGCGAAGGTGCTGGCCCACTGGGCGGTGACCGGCCTGCCGCTGATTATGCTCTCCCCGCTGGTGGCGCTGCTGCTGGGGATGGACGTGTACGGCTGGAAAATCATGGCGCTGACGCTGCTGCTCGGCACGCCGGCGCTGGGGTTTCTCGCCGCGCCGGGTGTTGCGCTGACGGCCGGGCTGCGGCGCGGCGGCGTCCTGCTGGGCATTCTGGTGCTGCCGCTGAGTGTCCCGGTGCTGATTTTCGCCGCCGCGGCGATGGACGCGGCATCGATGCATTTACCCGCTGACGGCTATCTGGCGGTGCTGGGGGCGCTGCTGGCGGGCAGCGCGACGTTAAGCCCGTTCGCCACCGCGGCGGCGCTGCGCCTCAGCGTGCAGTAGCGCCCCGGCGCGACGGACATTTTACTGGTTTCAGGAGGTCAGGTGACGACTATGTGGAAAACCCTTCATCAGCTGGCGGCGCCGCCCCGGCTGTATCAGATTTGCGGCAGGCTCGTGCCGTGGCTGGCGGCAGCCGGCATCATCGCGCTGGCCACCGGCTGGGTCCGGGGCTTTGGTTTCGCCCCGGCGGACTACCAGCAGGGGGAGGGCTACCGCATTATGTACCTGCATGTCCCGGCGGCCATCTGGTCGATGGGTATCTATGCGGCGATGGCGGTGGCGGCGTTCACCGGGCTGGTCTGGCAGATGAAAATGGCCAGCCTTGCCGTCGCGGCGATGGCGCCGGTGGGGGCGGTGTACACCTTCATCGCGCTGGTCACCGGCGCGGCGTGGGGCAAGCCGATGTGGGGCACCTGGTGGGTGTGGGACGCGCGCCTGACCTCGGAGCTGGTGCTGCTGTTTCTCTACGCCGGGGTCATCGCCCTGTGGCACGCCTTTGACGACCGTAAAATGGCCGGGCGCGCGGCGGGCATTCTGGTGCTGGTCGGCGTGGTGAACCTGCCGGTTATCCACTATTCCGTCGAGTGGTGGAACACCCTGCACCAGGGCTCGACGCGGATGCAGCAGAGCATCGACCCGGCGATGCGCTCGCCGCTGCGCTGGGCCATCGCCGGTTACCTGCTGCTTTTTATGACGCTGGCGCTGATGCGGATGCGCAACCTGATTTTACTGATGGAAAAACGCCGCCCGTGGGTGAGCGAACTGATACTGAAAAGGGGGCACCGGTGAGTCCGGCATTTTCATCGTGGAGCGATTTTTTCGCCATGGGCGGGTACGCCTTTTTTGTCTGGCTGGCGGTGGCGATGACCGTGGCGCCGCTGGCGCTGCTGGCGCTGCACACGGTGCTGCAGCGCCGGGCCATTCTGCGCGGCGTGGCGCAGCAGCGGGCGCGCGAGGCGCGGATGCGTGCCGCACAGGCGCAACAGGAGGCGGCGTGAACCTGCGACGTAAAAACCGGCTATGGGTGGTCTGCGCGGTGCTGGCGGGCCTGGCGCTGACCACCGCCCTGGTCCTGTACGCGCTGCGCGCGAATATCGACCTGTTCTATACCCCCGGCGAAATTCTCTACGGCAAGCGCGAGACGCAGCAGCTGCCGGCGGCGGGCCAGCGCCTGCGCGTCGGCGGGATGGTGATGCCCGGCAGCGTCAGGCGCGACCCGGACTCGCTGAAGGTGAACTTCAGCCTCTACGACGCCGAAGGGTCGGTGACGGTGAGCTATGAGGGGATACTGCCGGACCTGTTCCGCGAGGGGCAGGGGGTGGTGGTGCAGGGCACCCTGGAGAAGGGCAACCACGTCCTGGCGCACGAGGTGCTGGCCAAGCATGACGAGAACTACACCCCGCCGGAAGTGGAAAAGGCGATGCAGGAAAACCACCGCCGCCCGCAACGCGCTGATAAGGACACCTCATCATGATGCCTGAATACGGCCACGCGCTGCTGTGCCTGGCGCTCGGCGTGGCGCTGCTGCTGTCCGTTTACCCGCTGTGGGGCGTGGCGCGCGGCGACGCGCGGATGATGGCGTCGGCCGGGGTGTTCGCCTGGCTGCTGTTCATCTGCGTGGCGGGCGCGTTTTTCGTGCTGGTGCACGCCTTTGTGGTTAACGACTTCACCGTGGCCTATGTCGCCGGCAACTCGAACACGCAGCTGCCGGTGTGGTACCGGGTGGCCGCCACCTGGGGAGCGCACGAGGGCTCGCTGCTGCTGTGGGTGCTGCTGATGAGCGGCTGGACCCTGGCGGTGGCGGTGTTCAGCCGGCCGGTGCCGGCGGATATCGTCGCCCGGGTGCTGGCGGTGATGGGGATGGTCTGCGCCGGTTTTCTGGCGTTCATCCTGTTCACCTCCGGCCCGTTCGCCCGCACGCTGCCGGCCTTTCCGGTGGAGGGGCGTGACCTGAACCCGCTGCTGCAGGACCCGGGGCTGATTTTCCACCCGCCGCTGCTGTACATGGGCTATGTCGGCTTCTCGGTGGCCTTCGCCTTCGCCATCGCCGCGCTGCTGAGCGGGCGTCTGGACAGCGCGTTCACCCGTTTTGCCCGCCCGTGGACGCTGGCGGCGTGGGTGTTCCTGACGCTGGGCATCGTGCTCGGCTCGGCGTGGGCCTACTACGAGCTGGGCTGGGGCGGCTGGTGGTTCTGGGACCCGGTGGAGAACGCCTCCTTTATGCCGTGGCTGGCGGGCACCGCCCTGCTGCACTCGCTGGCGGTCACGGAACAGCGCGCCGGCTTTAAGGCGTGGACGCTGCTGCTGTCCATCTGCGCCTTCTCGCTGTGCCTGCTGGGCACCTTCCTGGTGCGCTCCGGGGTGCTGGTGTCGGTGCACGCCTTCGCCTCCGACCCGGCGCGCGGGATGTTTATCCTCGCCTTTATGGTGCTGGTCACCGGCGGCTCGCTGCTGCTGTTCGCCGTGCGCGGGCACAGGGTGCGTTCGCGGGTGAACAACACGCTGTGGTCGCGCGAGTCGCTGCTGCTCGGCAACAACGTCCTGCTGATGGCCGCCATGCTGGTGGTGCTGCTGGGCACCCTGCTGCCGCTGGTGCACAAACAGCTGGGGCTGGGCAGCATTTCGGTGGGGGAGCCGTTCTTTAACACCATGTTCACCTGGCTGATGGTCCCCTTTGCCCTGCTGCTGGGGGTGGGGCCGCTGGTGCGCTGGGGCCGGGACCGGCCGCGTAACATCAGGAAACTGCTGTGGGCTGCCGTTGTCACCACCCTGGTGCTGTCGGTACTTTTGCCATGGCTGCTGGAAGATAAAATCATCGCCATGACGGCGGTGGGGATGGCGATGGCCTGCTGGATTGCGGTGCTGGCGGTTGCCGAAGCCGTACAGCGCGTGTCCCGCGGCACGAAAACCTCTCTCAGCTACTGGGGAATGGTGGCGGCGCACCTCGGGCTGGCGGTGACGATTACCGGCATCGCCTTCAGCCAGAATTACAGCGTGGAGCGTGACGTGCGGATGCGGGCGGGCGACAGCGTGACCATTCACGACTACCGCTTCACCTTCCGGGAGGTGCGGGACATCACCGGCCCCAACTACCGCGGCGGGGTGGCCCTCATCGGGGTGACGCGCCACGGCGAGCCGGAGGCGGTGCTGCACGCGGAGAAACGGCTCTACAACACCAGCCGGATGGTGATGACCGAGGCGGCGATTGACGGCGGGCTGACCCGCGACCTGTACGCCGCGCTCGGGGAGGAGCTGGACAACGGCGCGTGGGCCGTGCGCCTGTACTACAAACCGTTTGTCCGCTGGATATGGGCCGGGGGGCTGCTGATGGCGCTGGGCGGGCTGCTGTGCCTGGCGGACCCGCGCTACCGCCGCCGTAAACCATTGCCGGAGGCCGGATGAAACGCAACGTACTGTTATTACCGCTGCTGATTTTTCTGCTGATTGCCGCGGCGCTGCTGTGGCAGCTGGCGCGCAACGCGCAGGGCGATGACCCGACGAATCTCGAATCGGCGCTGACCGGAAAGCCGGTGCCGGCGTTCCGCCTGGAATCGCTGGAGACACCGGGTCAGTACTATGAGGCGGAGGTGCTGACGCAGGGGAAACCGGTGCTGCTTAACGTCTGGGCCACCTGGTGCCCGACCTGCCGCGCCGAGCATCAGTACCTGAACCAGCTTTCTGCGCAGGGTATCCGGGTGGTCGGGCTGAACTATAAGGACGACCGGACGAAGGCGGTGGCCTGGTTAAAAGAACTGGGCAACCCGTATGCGCTGAGTTTATCGGACAGCGACGGGATGCTGGGGCTGGACCTGGGCGTGTACGGCGCGCCGGAAACCTTCCTCATCGACGGCAACGGGATTATCCGCTACCGCCATGCGGGCGATTTGAATGCCCGGGTATGGGAAAGTGAACTGAAACCGCTGTGGGACAGATACAGCCGGGAGGCGGCGCAATGAGACTGTTACCGGGCATGGTGATGCTGATGCTGGCGCTGGTTATCGCCGGGTCAGCGCGGGCAACCACCGACGTGATGCCGTTTAAAGATGAAGCGCAGGAGCAGCAGTTCCGCCAGCTCACGGAGCAGCTGCGCTGCCCGAAATGCCAGAACAACAGCATTGCGGACTCGAACGCGATGATAGCCACCGACATGCGCCGCAGGGTGTATGACCTGATGCAGGAGGGGAAGAGCCGCCAGGAAATCATCGATTATATGGTGGCGCGCTACGGCAACTTTGTCACCTACGACCCGCCGCTGACCCCGCTGACGGTGCTGCTGTGGGTGCTGCCGCTGGCCGCCATCGTGGCGGGCGGGTGGATAATCGTTGCCCGCACGCGCCGGCGGGTGCGCCTGCGCCGGGAGCCGCTGCCGGCGGACACCCCGGTTTGCGGCGCGCGCGCCGGGTGGGGCGTTTACGTGCCGGGTGTGGTTATGGCGCTGGTCGTGGCCGCCATCAGTTACTCACAGACCGGCAGCTATCCGCAGGTCAGGGCCTGGCAGCAGGCAACGGCGCAGACGCCGGGACTGCTGGCGCGGGCGCTGGACCCGCAGGCGCAGCCGCTGAATGAGGAGGAGATGGCGCGGCTGGCGCTGGGGCTGCGTACCCGCCTGCAGAATGATGCCGGCAATGTTGAGGGCTGGCTCATGCTGGGGCGCACCGGTATGGTACTGGGTAATGCCGGTACCGCCACCGGGGCGTATGCGAACGCTTACCGTCTGGACCCGAAAAACCGCGATGCGGCGCTGGGCTATGCGGAGGCGCTGACGCGCTCGTCCGACCCGGAGGATAACCGCCGCGGCGGGGAGCTGCTGCGCCGGCTGGTGAGCCGCGACCACACGGATATCCGGGTGTTAAGCCTGTATGCGTTTAACGCCTTTGAGCAGCAGCGCTTTGGCGAGGCGGTGGCGGCCTGGGAGATGATGCTGAAGCTGCTGCCGGCGGGTGACGCCCGGCGGGCGGTGATAGAGCGCAGTATCCGGCTGGCGCAGGAGAAATAAGACCCTGACGGCCCGGTGGCGTGGCGCCATCGGGCCTGGCTTGTTACTGCATTCCGCGTGTTTGTAAAAATAGAATGGTCGCCGCGACGCGCGAGCGCACGTTTAGCTTGCGAAGTAGATTACGAATGTGCACCTTAACCGTCTGCTCAGAAATATTCAGTACTGACGCAATCTGTTTGTTAGAAAGCCCCTGCGCCAGCTCATGCAAGACATCTAACTCTCGTTCGGTCAGGATACTAAAGGGATCTTCCTGCGCGCCAAACCGTTCGCGCTCACGCAGATATTCATTGACCCGATCGCTAAAGACTTTACCGCCGTTAGCGCCTTTGCGAATGGCCTCCAGCAGCACTTCCGGATCGCTATCTTTGAGCAGATAACCGTCGGCGCCGGCGTCGATCAGCGCGTAGATGTCGCTGGCGGAATCCGAGACGGTAAGAATAATAATTTGCGCCGTCACACCATCCCGGCGTAGCGCGTTCAGGGTATCTAACCCGCTCAGACCTTTCATATTCAGATCCAGCAGGATCAGATCGGGCTCAATGCGATTCGCCAGATCGATCGCACTCGCCCCGTCACCCGCTTCGGCAACGACATAAAAAGCCGGGTCCAGTTCCAGTAATTGACGAATACCTCGCCGCATAAGTGGATGGTCGTCCACAATAAGCACCTGAAAAGGTGTTACTTCAGGCATGCTATATCTCCTGAGTTTTATTAGAATGATTATTGTTTTCAGCGCGGAAATCGTCCAGATTTGCCACATTGTCAAGCGCGTAAATTTTACCTTAATTAGTGCATGGGTAAGTAGTAAAACCTGTGACAGGCGAGTCATTAGCTGAACGATAGAAAGGATAAAACAACCTGTTGTGAGAGAAAACAGAATACTCCCTGAAGTTGAATACTGGTCTGGACGCTTTTTTCGGACAATGTGACATAACAGAAGTGTGGCATATGTAGCTGCGCCCTTGCACCCGTAAGTCCAGACTATCTTTACTGGCAGGAAATTCCTTATTAAAAGTCATAGCGTCTAAAGCTTTTCATTATTAACAAATTATTTTAATTGAATTTATTTATGGTTTTATTAATGCCAATGAAATACATCTGAGCAGAACGAATAAACCGCGACATCTGTTAAATTAAATATTAAGTCAATAGCAGAGGTATTTTTATGCGATAAAGAGATTCTGACGATATTCTTATCATAAATGAAAATGTGGTCAGGAATGAGAGTCATTCACTTATAACTTATCCTGGATGTGCCTGAACAACACTCGCGGCGTTTTGAGCACCCGTTGGGGCGACTCAAGGGGAGAGTGTAGTGAGTATGTTTTGATTTCTGCACACAGTCCATGTCCAGCCTGTTTGCATCAAAAATGCTGGTTGGAGTAATTATGAAAATAATATTAATACTGGATGCTATATCAGCCGTTTCTGTGAGCGTAAGCGTGGCGTAGAAAATTTTAAATATGTTAGCCGGTTAAAAATAACTATTGACATTGAAATGGTGGTGGAGTGTATATGAAGAGAATATTTATATATATATTATTACCTTGTGCATTCGCATGTTCTGCTAATGATAATGTTTTTTTTGGCAAGGGCAACAAGCATCAGATCTCTTTTGCTGCGGGAGAAAGTATAAGAAGAGGAGGGGTTGAGCACTTATATACGGCATTTCTGACATACAGTGAACCCAGCGATTTTTTCTTTTTACAGGCAAGAAATAATCTGGAGTTAGGAGGATTTAAGGCTAAGGGTATCGATGATTGCAGTAAACATTCTGGCAGCGTTCCCTGCAATAAATATAACCAGGGCGTATTGGGTATCTCGAAGGATGTGGCGCTGGTTCATTTCGCTGGTATCTATACCGGTATTGGTCTGGGGGCTTATATAAAATCTAAGTCGCGAGATGATATGCGTGTCAATTCTGCATTTACCTTTGGAGAAAAAGCGTTTCTTGGCTGGAACTTTGGGGCTTTTTCTACAGAAGCTTATATCCGGCATTTCTCGAATGGATCACTCACGGATAAAAATTCAGGGCATAATTTTGTAGGTGCTTCAATTAGTTATAATTTCTGAAGTTGAATAACAATTAGCGAGTTGCTGGCTGAAGGAGTAATCATCACCGTCTACAAAAACGTGTTGTGACTAGCCGATCGTTATCGACCCTATGGCGACAGGGAGGCTAATTGTTAGTGACAAAGAAGTGGTAGGCCGTTTACCTTACCAGAACGTTTTATTATTGCTGCGACAGATTGCTTACTCATTTACCTGCTACTGCAAACATTTCTTCCAGCATAGGGTGTAGATGCGCTTTTTCTGTTTTAGTACAAACATGGTTTACGCCGATCAGCTCATGCAAAATCAGTTCATGCAAAATAACGTCTCTGGCATCAGCTAACTTTTTAATTGCAGGCATAAAAAAACCAGCCCTGAGAGGCTGGTTTTTAAGGGGAATTTTGGTCGGCACGAGAGGATTTGAACCTCCGACCCCCGACACCCCATGACGGTGCGCTACCAGGCTGCGCTACGTGCCGACTTGTGGGTGCTAATACTACCTCTTTCCAACGCGAATGCAAGGGGAAACGGTGCTAACTGATTTATAATTAATCAGTTAGCGATAAAACGTTTCTCTTCTGTTAGCACTTGCAGCAGCAGACTGAGCTGCGGCTTCTGATCTTTGATCTTCTCGCCGTGTAAGTCATAGGTCTGATAATGACCGTTATTATTGAGCACCAGAGTCATTTGCGGCGTCGTGATTGCCAGCGTACTGCCGTCTGCCGCCGTTACCCAGTTATGACGACGTGGAACGGTAAAGATGTCCTGGCCCTGTGAATATTCGTTCGCTGGCGTGCTGACATGTAACAGGCGTTGCATCAACGTGGTCATCACATCGGTATGATCGGTAAGCACATTAATACGCTGCGCAGGCGTCCCCGGCCAGTGGATCACCAGCGGTACTTGCAGATGACCTTGCGACCAGTCGAAGCGATTTTCTTCCGGCGTCAACGGTATGCCGCGTCCTGCGGTAATGATCACGACGGTATTGTCGAATTTACCGGCCTCTCGCAGCGCGTTCAGAACCCGATTGATTTGCGCATCCACGTCGCTGGCGGCACTGGCGTAACGCTTAACAAAATTTTTCTGGTTACTGTCATCAATGTTAGTACCGTTAAACGATATCCATGAGAACCAGCGGTTATCTTCCTGTGCGTAGCGCCCAAGCCAGTCTATCCACTGGCTGGCCGTTTGCGCATCAGACTGCGTCTGCGCTGTCGGCATCGAGAAATCGGACAGTAATGCCTGACGGTAAAGCGGGCTGGCGAAGCCATCCGAAGAAAACAGTCCCAGTTGGTAGCCTTGCTGATTCAACGCGGTAATGAGCGCCGCAGGGGTTCTGGTGGATAACACGCCATCCATATAGCCTGGCGATATGCCATAGAACAGGCCGAAAATACCGTTATCAGTGGTATTCCCTGAACTCATATGACGGGTGAAGTCGATGTTTTGCTCGGCAAATGTAGCCAGCTCCGGCATCTGCTTCTCAAAGCGAGAATAGTTCAGGCCGTCTACGGTAATGAGTAGCACATTCTGACCGGTGCCCATATCGCGATAGTGCAAATTGCTGAGCGGGTACTGTACGGAGACCGCTTCCGGATTGCCTTGCTCTACCAGACGGCGCTGATATTCCTGCGCATCCAGCAGACCGTGTTTTTCAAGAAAACGTCGCGCCGTCATCGGATAAGAGAGCGGCAGGTTTGCCCGCTGCATGGTAATCGGCCGGTAAAAATTAGCGTCTGCCCAGATGTAGATAAGATGCGATGCGATAAAGGAGACGAAAAAGAATGCCGCAAGCGGCCTTGCGAAATGGCGACGGCGCGTGAGACTGCGCAGCTTTTGCCAACTCCATGTCGCAAATAGCATCTCAATCAATAAGATAACCGGCACGCTAATAAACATAAGCTGCCAGTCGCGCGCCATTTCGTTCTGGTCAGGGTTGATGACCAGCTCCCAGACAATGGGATTAAGATGCAGGTGAAAACGGGTAAAGACTTCGCTGTCGATAAGCAACAACGTCATACCCGCGGTCGCCAGAATGGCTGATAAAAACCGCATCAGCCGCTGGGACATCACGATAAACGTGAGCGGAAAAAGAATAAGCAAATAGGTGGCGAACACCAGAAAGCTAAAGTGCCCGACAATGCTCAGGTAGGAGTATATGCGACCCGCAAGCGTTGTCGGCCAGTCGGCGACAAACAGGTAACGGCTGCCGAGCAACGTAGCCAACAGTATATTGAACAGAGCGAACCAGTGCCCCCAGCTAACCATCTGGGAGACTTTTTCACGGTAGCGCTGACGATGAGTTACCATACCTGTCGCTTGTTTCTCCGGAGTCGGCTTTTTAGTGCGCGTTGTCTTCGCTAATCGAAGACTGCAAGGCGCGGGCAAAAGAGTTCGCAATCGCCTGGCGTTGAGCCGGCGCCACGCTGGTGTTGATAAGGTTGGTGACCATATTTCCCAGCACCATCAGGGAAAGATCGGTCGGCGCCTTATGTTTTTCCAGTACACTGAGCAGTTCGCTCAGCAGTTGTTCAACATGTTCATCACTATAGCGGGAGAGTTGTGGCATAAATCAAAATCTGTTTGTTCATGAAAGGGCAACATATTACCGTAGCAACAGTTTTTTTTCTGCATTTTTATCCCCTAAATCATTCGCGTTACGGATAACGCCTGAAATGACAGGGCGATTGCTTGCGTCTTCCGGCAGGCGGTGGTTGAATACCGCCCGGTCTTAAAGGAGAGTTTATCATGAGTCTGGATATCAACCAGATTGCCCTGCACCAGCTTATCAAGCGCGATGAGCAAAATCTTGAGCTGGTCTTGCGCGATTCATTGCTGGAGCCGACAACCACCGTTGTCGAGATGGTGGCTGAACTGCATCGGGTCTATAGCGCCAAGAATAAGGCGTATGGCCTGTTTAATGAAGAGAGTGAACTGGCGCAAGCGCTGCGGTTGCAACGTCAGGGGGAAGAAGATTTTCTTGCCTTTAGCCGGGCGGCGACCGGACGCCTGCGTGACGAACTGGCGAAATATCCCTTTGCGGACGGCGGCATTGTATTGTTCTGCCATTATCGTTACCTGGCGGTGGAGTATCTGCTGGTTACGGTACTGAACAACCTGAGCAGTATGCGGGTCAATGAAAATCTGGACATTAACCCGACGCATTATCTTGATATCAACCATGCGGATATCGTGGCGCGTATCGATCTTACCGAGTGGGAAACTAATCCGCAATCGACCCGCTACCTGACGTTCCTGAAAGGTCGGGTAGGGCGCAAGGTCGCTGACTTCTTTATGGATTTCCTCGGCGCCAGCGAAGGGTTGAACGCCAAAGCGCAGAATCGCGGCCTGTTGCAGGCAGTGGATGATTTCACCGCAGAAGCGCAGTTGGATAAAGCGGAACGTCAGAACGTGCGTCAGCAGGTGTACAGCTACTGCAACGAGCAGTTACAAGCCGGGGAAGAGATTGAGCTGGAATCGCTGTCTAAAGAGCTTTCCGGCGTCAGTGAAGTCAGCTTCAGCGAATTTACCGCCGAAAAAGGCTATGAGCTGGAAGAGAGCTTCCCGGCGGATCGCAGTACGCTGCGCCAGCTAACCAAATATGCCGGCAGCGGCGGCGGGTTAACGATTAACTTTGATGCGATGCTACTGGGCGAGCGGATTTTCTGGGACCCGGCGACCGATACCCTGACTATCAAAGGGACGCCGCCGAATCTGCGCGACCAGTTGCAGCGACGCACGTCGGGCGGGAAATAAAGGCATACGACATAAAAGGACGCCGTAGTGAGTAAAGGAATACGACAGAAGCCGCCTGTTAATTTCAGTTTATTTCGGCAGGTTTTGTATGCGCACATTGTCGCATTTTTGATGATGTTGGTGCTCGGGATGGTGTTCACCGTTCTCTCGTTGGTACTGTTTTATACTTATGGCGCCAACTGGTTACTGAGCTTGTTCATATGCCCGCTGTTCTTGTTAAGTGGTTTATTCATTACTGGATTTGCTTTTAAATCAACCTGGTCCAGCATACGTTACTATTACGACAAGGGGCAGTTGAAACGGTATGGACTCAATCTTGATGCAACTTTGACGCATAAAGAGAAGGTGGAAATATGCATCGATAATGCAAAGCGTCAAGTGCGTGTAGATGAACTGGAGCTCCATGTCTTATTTGATTTTCAGTTTGATAGCAAGCCATGGAGCTGCGGCGACTTACTGACCAATGAAAAGGTATTTGATGCGTTGAATGACGGGCAAACGATACCAATACGAATTTTGCCATGGAAACCAGAAAGTGCCAGCGTTCGTCAACGGGCATTATTCAATCGGCTTAAAGGTATGAATACCGCGGCGGAAACTACAGATCCTCGATTAGGGGAGGCGCTAATTGAATATGGCGAGGTGTAAGAAAGCAGAAAAGCAAAGTGGGTTCTCGTTGCTCTGCATGTCGTCAAATTCAATTAAACGCATAAAAAAACCCCGCCGGGGCGGGGTTTTTCTTCAACTTCCAGGCGATTACGCGCGAACGAAGTCGATGTGAGTCAGCTTCGGTTTGTAAGCGTGACGCTGTACAGCCTGAGCTTTAACTTTTACTTCTTTACCGTCAACAACGAGGGTCAGAACTTCGCTGTAGAATTCAGCTTTAGCTTGCATGTTCATCACCTGGTCGTGGTCCAGTTCGATAGCAATCGGGGCTTCAGAACCGCCGTAGATGATTGCCGGGAACTTGTTAGCGGCGCGCAGGCGGCGGCTCGCACCCTTACCCTGCTCTTTACGTACTTCTGCGTTGATAGTAAACATTTAAATCTCTCTTTAATAATTCCTGCTACAGGCGACCCAGCAACAGGTAAGTGATCTGCTTTGCGTATGCAAAGGCGGGCGGGATTCTATACTCAAATCGCCGTTACATCAATGAAAAGTACAATTAACCACGTAATTCGTGCGCCCGGCGGAAGCGGCCTTCATAGTCGAACACTTTTTCACGCACCTGCCAGTACTGGCCTTTCATCCGCGCGACCACAAAATCGGGATGCCGCAACAGCGCCTGCTGCGCGACAATATCCGCCGCCGTGATCCAGCGTAAAGGAACGCCGGGCGTGCGGGTATGCGGGCGAATAAATAGCTGTTCGAAAGCGGTACGCTGGGCGGGCGTGTGCAAGCGGAAGCGCTCACTGACATCCGCGCCGTCCTCGTCATAGTAAGTGATTTTCAGCCATTCGCCTTTCTCATCCTGCCCATGCTGCATCGTCATTCCGCTACAGCGCAGGACTAACGCATCCTTGAGCCTGAGCGCCGCTTTTAACATATCGTCCGGGTCGACCAGAATAGCGTCACATTCCCGGCAGCGTCGGGCGGCAATATCGTTTTCGGCATTACACTGCGGGCAGTTTTTGAAGCGAAAGCGAAAATCGCACTGCTCGCGATGGCCATCGTCATCGTCAAACCAGCCCTGGCAGCGACGGCCAAAGTGTTCAATCAGCGTGCCGTCGGCAGTGGTTTTCCCCCAGAAGGTGTTGGCAAAGCCGCAGGCCGGGCAAAATACCTGGACAGGAACGTTATCGCTTTTTCCCTTCGGGCTACCGACCTCCGGGGCATACAGGTCGTGCGGGTTGCCAGCGTAATCAAGAATCAGGCAATCGGTCTTTCCCGGCGCAAGGCGCAGACCACGCCCGACAATTTGTTGGTAAAGACTAACTGACTCCGTGGGGCGTAGAATCGCGATGAGATCAACGTGTGGGGCGTCAAAGCCGGTGGTCAGCACCGAGACGTTAACCAGATAGCGAAAACGCTGCGCCTTGAAATTATCAATCAGCGCGTCGCGCTCGGGCCCTGGCGTATCGCCGGTAATCAGCGCCGCGTCGTCCGCCGGAAGCAGACCGACAATCTCTTTCGCATGTTCGACCGTGGCGGCGAAAATCATCACGCCTTTGCGCGTTTGCGCAAATTCCATAATCTGGCTGATGATGTGCGGCGTAATCCGCTGCTGCTTTTTCAGCTCGCGGTTCAGGTCGGCTTCGCTGAACAGCCCATTGCTTTGGGCCTGCAGGCGGCTGAAATCGTATTGGACCACTGGCATATCAAGCCGCTCAGGCGGCGTCAGATAGCCGTGTTTAATCATATAGCGCAGCGGCAGTTCATAAATACAGTCGCGAAACAGAGCGTTGTCGTTGCCGCGCACCATACCGTGATAATGAAATTGATAAATCCAGCCTTTTCCGAGGCGGAAGGGCGTGGCGGTTAGCCCAAGCAGACGTAAGTGAGGATTAACTTTACTCAGGTGAGTGCGGATTTGCTGATACTGACTGTCTTCATCGTCACCGATGCGGTGGCATTCATCGACAATCAACAGCGAAAACTCCTCCTGGAAGGCGTCAAGATTACGCGCTACCGACTGTACGCTGCCGAACACGACTTTGCCCTGACTCTCTTTACGTTTGAGTCCGGCGGCGAAAATATCCGCTTCCAGCCCCAGCGCGCAATATTTGGCGTGGTTCTGCGCGACCAGCTCTTTCACATGCGCCAGCACCAGTACCCGTCCGCGGGCGACGCGCGCCAGTTCGGCGATCACCAGGCTTTTACCTGCGCCGGTCGGCAGAACAATCACGGCGGGCGTACGGTGGCGGCGAAAGTGGCTGAGCGTGGCGTCTACGGCTTCTTGCTGGTAGGGGCGGAGTGTAAAAATCATGGTCTCACTACGTTAAACGGTTCCGGGAATAGTATGCCATGAATCATTTCCCTTGAGGGATATAGTTAGCCCGCTATACTGAGCGGATAGCAATTCCCTTTTTTCGGGTAGAATGCCCGATTTCCGTATTATTACAGGCTAAATCACACACATGCGACTTGATAAATTTATCGCTCAGCAGCTTGGCGTCAGCCGCGCTATTGCCGGGCGTGAAATTCGTGGTAACCGCGTTACCGTCGATGGCGACATCATTAAAAATGCGGCCTTCAAACTGCTCCCGGAACATGCGGTTGCGTATGACGGCAATCCCTTAGCGCAGCAACACGGGCCACGCTATTTTATGCTTAACAAGCCGCAGGGATACGTTTGTTCAACCGATGATCCCGATCATCCAACGGTACTGTATTTCCTGGATGAGCCGGTGGCGTATAAGCTGCATGCCGCAGGACGTCTGGATATCGATACTACCGGTCTGGTGTTAATGACAGATGACGGTCAGTGGTCGCACCGCATTACGTCGCCGCGCCATCACTGTGAAAAAACCTATCTGGTGACCCTGGAGTCGCCGGTGGCCGACGATACGGCAGCGCAATTTGCGAAAGGCGTGCAGTTGCATAATGAAAAAGATCTCACTAAACCCGCTACGCTGGAGGTGATAACGCCTGTGCAGGTCCGTTTGACCATCAGCGAAGGCCGTTATCATCAGGTGAAGCGGATGTTTGCCGCAGTAGGCAATCGCGTTGTGGAACTGCACCGCGAACGGATTGGCGCCATTACGCTGGATGAGAATCTGGCTCCCGGCGAGTACCGCCCGTTGACTGAAGAAGAAATCGCCAGCGTCGGCTAACTATCTCGTTAAATTCAGGAGTTCGATGTGACCACCCGGCAGCACTCTTCCTTTGCCATTGTCTTTATCCTTGGCCTGTTGGCCATGTTAATGCCGCTGTCGATTGATATGTATCTTCCAGCGCTGCCGGTGATTTCTGCGCAATTCGGCGTGCCTGCCGGTAGCGCGCAGATGACGCTCAGCACCTATATTCTGGGGTTTGCGCTGGGTCAGCTTATCTATGGACCGATGGCGGATAGCCTCGGGCGTAAGCCGGTCATCCTGGGCGGGACGCTGGTATTTGCTGCTGCGGCGGTCGCCTGTGCGTTGGCGCAGACTATCGATCAACTGATCGTGATGCGTTTCTTTCACGGTTTGGCGGCCGCGGCGGCAAGCGTCGTCATCAATGCGCTGATGCGGGATATTTATCCAAAGGAAGAGTTTTCGCGCATGATGTCATTTGTCATGCTGGTCACTACGATAGCGCCGTTAATGGCGCCCATTGTCGGCGGCTGGGTGTTGGTATGGTTAAGCTGGCACTATATCTTCTGGATACTGGCCATTGCGGCGATTCTGGCGTCAGTCATGATCTTTGCTCTGATTAAAGAGACGCTGCCCGTTGAGCGGCGTCAGCCTTTTCATATTCGTACCACAATAGGTAACTTTGCCGCGTTGTTTCGCCACAAACGCGTACTGAGCTATATGCTGGCGAGCGGGTTTAGTTTTGCCGGTATGTTCTCTTTTTTGAGCGCGGGGCCGTTTGTCTATATCGAAATTAATCATGTTCCGCCGCAGGATTTCGGCTACTACTTCGCGTTGAACATCGTATTTCTGTTTGTGATGACGATTATCAACAGCCGTTTTGTCAGACGGGTAGGGGCGCTAAACATGTTTCGGGCCGGGCTATGGATTCAGTTTGCGATGGCGGTGTGGATGGTTTTCAGCGCGCTGATGGGCATTGGATTCTGGGCGCTGGTGGTCGGCGTTGCGGCGTTTGTCGGCTGTGTGTCGATGGTTTCGTCCAATGCGATGGCGGTCATTTTGGATGAGTTTCCGCATATGGCCGGAACGGCGTCTTCGTTGGCGGGCACTTTCCGCTTTGGTATTGGCGCTATCGTCGGCGCGTTGCTGTCGCTGGCTACCTTTAACAGTGCGTGGCCGATGATCTGGTCGATTGCGCTTTGCGCCGCCTGTTCCATTCTGTTTTATCTCTACGCCAGCCGTCCCAAAAAACGGTGACGGGCGCGGTGTCCCTCAATGGCGCCGAAGAATGCGCAGGCGGCGTTGGGGGGGCGCTATCCGCTACACGATGGCAAAGCCAAACGGCTTTCATAGTTGATGTATATCAATTACCAATTCATCATTTTCCTCCTTTATGTTTATTTTATGTAAAATCCATTTATGTAAAAAGTCACATCATTGTAGTTAAAAAGGTTGAGTTAGATCGCAGAAACGGGTACATATAGCCCGCCGCTATCTCCGCGTCGGTAAAACTATTTTAACTCCCGCTTGCTGTAGAGCCACTGACGGAGAGAAGGGCGTTAGCAATCTGTTTAAGGACGGGTTGTCAATGATGTGTTAATATAAATGTAAGTAAATTGTGAAGTAATTGTGCTTCCGGGGAAAGAAAGTGAATACATTACAGCTCTCAATTGTTCACCGTCTGCCGCAAAACTATCGCTGGTCGGCGGGTTTTGCGGGGTCAAAGGTTGAACCGATTCCGCAAAACGGGCAGAGCACCGAGAATAGTCTGGTGGCGCTTAAACTGTTGAGTCCGGCAGGCGATAGCGCGTGGTCAGTGATGCATAAGCTCAGCCAGGCGCTAAGCGATATTGAAGTTCCTTGCTCCGTGCTGGAGTGCGAAGGGGAACCGTGCCTGTTCGTTAATCGTCAGGATGAGTTTGCCGCCACCTGTCGGCTGAAAAATTTCGGCGTGGCGATAGCGGAACCTTTTTCTAACAATAATCCTTTTTAGGCGTCAGCTTAACGCGAGTAGCTGACGCGTATACGCTTGTTGCGGTGCGGTAAACACGCGCTCGCATTGCCCCTGTTCAACCACCTCCCCCTGTCGCAGCACGATAACCTGATGGCACAGCGCGCGTACTACATGCAGATCGTGGCTAATGAAGATATAGGCCAGACGGTGCTTTTGCTGGAGCGATTTCAGGAGGGCAAGAATCTGCGCCTGAACGGTTTTATCCAGCGATGAGGTCGGTTCATCCAGAATAATAAGCGACGGTTTTAAAATCAGCGCCCTGGCGACGGCGATACGTTGACGCTGGCCGCCGGAAAACTCAGCGGGGTAACGATGCCGCGTTTCCGGGTCCAGGCCGACTTCCATCATGACCGCTTTCACCTGCTGTTCGCGCTGCGCGCCTGAAAGCGTAGGCTGGTGGACGCGCAGGCCTTCTTCGATAATTTGCAATACGTTTAAACGCGGGTTTAGCGATGAGTTCGGGTCCTGGAATACGACCTGGATACGGTGGCGAACAGGTAAAAGCTGGCGGCGGTTTAACGTATCCAGCGATTGACCGTCAAATACGATGCGGCCTTCGGAGCGGATAAGCCGTAACAGCGCCAGACCGGTGGTGCTTTTTCCCGATCCTGACTCGCCGACCAGACCCAGCGTTTCGCCTGGATACAGGGTGAAACTGATATTGTTAACCACCACATTATGATCCACGACGCGCTTCAGAATGCCTTTGCGGATCGGGAAGGCGACGCGCAGCCTGTCCACTTCCAGCAACGGCGTCTGCCCGGTGGGGAGCGGAACCGGATCGCCTGTGGGTTCGCTGTTGAGTAATTTTTGCGTGTACGGATGGGTCGGCGCGGAGAGCAGCGTGTCGGCGCGTTGGTTCTCTACGCACTTGCCGTGTTGCATTACCGCCACTGAATCCGCCAGTTTTTTTACAATGCTGAGGTTATGGGTGATAAACAGCAATCCCATATTGAGCTCGCGCTGGAGTTCCCGCAGTAGAGATAAGATCTGCGCCTGTACGGAGACGTCGAGGGCGGTGGTCGGCTCATCGGCGATCAGTAATTCCGGCCGTGTTAACAGCGCCATGGCTATCATGACGCGCTGGCGTTCGCCGCCGGAAAGCTGATGCGGATAATCGCGCAGACGCTGGCTCGCCTGGCGGATACCGACCCGATCCAGACAACCGATCATCTCCGCCCTTGCCGCCTCCCGACGCATTCCCCGATGGAGCGACAGCACTTCATAGAGCTGTTTTTCCAGCGTATGCAGCGGGTTAAGTGAAACCATCGGTTCCTGAAAAATCATGGCGATTTTATTGCCGCGTACGCCGCGTAGCGTCTGCTCGCTGGCATGAAGCAATGATTCGCCGTGAAAGCGAATATCGCCGGAGAGGTAGACAGCGGGAGGGGTAGGCAAAAGACGCAGAATGGAAAGCGCCGTCACGCTTTTTCCTGACCCGGACTCGCCGACCAGCGCCAGCGTTTCCCCGGCGTTCACCTGTAACGAAATGGCGTTAACGACAGGGCGCACGTGCTGTTGCTGACGGAAACCTACCGATAAATTTTCAATTGCAAGCAATGGAGATGTCATCTTATACCGCCTTAGCAGGATCAAAGGCGTCGCGTACCGCTTCGCCGATAAAAATCAGCAGCGATAGCAGAATGGCGACAGACAGAAAGGCGGTGATCCCCAGCCAGGGAGCCTGTAAGTTGTTTTTCCCCTGTAAAAGAAGTTCGCCGAGAGAAGGGGAGCCAAGCGGCAGACCGAATCCCAGAAAATCCAGCGACGTCAGGGTGGTGATGGAGCTACATAAAATGAACGGTAAAAATGTCAGGGTAGCGACCATCGCATTTGGCAACATATGGCGCAGGATAATGTCACGATCGCTGACGCCAAGCGCCTGCGCGGCGCGGATATAGTCAAAATTGCGGGTCCGTAAAAACTCGGCGCGCACCACGCCCACCAGACTCATCCAGCCAAACAGTACGGTTATGGCCAGCAGCCACCAGAAGTTAGGCTGCACTACGCTGGAAAGTAAAATAATCAGAAACAGGGTCGGCATTCCCGACCAGACTTCAATGAGACGTTGCCCCCATAAATCGACTTTGCCGCCATAATAGCCCTGTAGCGCGCCCGCCAGTACGCCCATGACGCTGGAGCAAATCGTTAACATCAGACCGAATAAAATAGAAATGCGGGTGCCGTACAGGATGCGGGCGAAAACGTCGCCGCCATTCGCATCGGTGCCCAGCCAGTTTTTCGCCGAAGGCGGGGAGGGGAAAGGCTGCGTGGTGGCAAAATTAATGGTATTGGCGCCAAAGCGTACGGGTGCCCACAACACCCAGCCCCGATTCTCAAGCTGCCGTTGTAGCCAGGGGTCCTGATAATCTGCCGTTGTCGCCAGCGGGCCGCCGAAATCGCGCTCGCTGTAATTTTTTACCAGCGGAAAATACCACTGGCCTTCATAGCGCACCAGCAATGGCTTATCGTTAGCAATCAGTTCCGCGCATAAGCTCAGGCTGAACACGATCAGGAAAATCCATAGTGACCAGTAGCCCCGGCGATTATGGCGGAAACGCGCCCAGCGGGCCTGATTGACCGGGCTTAATCGCGGCATTATCGTCCCTCAAAATCAATGCGTGGATCGACCAGCGTATAGCTGATATCGCTCAGGATATTCAGTAATAAGCCAATCAGGGTAAAGATATAAAGCGTGCCGAACATCACCGGATAGTCGCGCGAAACAGTTGCTTCATAACCCAGCAGCCCCAGGCCGTTGAGCGAGAACATGACTTCAATTAGCAGCGAGCCGGTGAAAAACATACTGATAAAAGTGGCGGGAAACCCGGCGATCACCAGCAGCATGGCGTTACGAAAAACATGTTTCCAGAGAATGTTTTTTTCACTCACGCCTTTAGCGCGAGCGGTAACGACATACTGTTTACGCACCTCGTCGAGAAACGAATTTTTCGTCAGCATCGTCAGGGCGGCAAAACCGCCGATGACGGTCGCCAACACCGGTAGCGTAATATGCCACAAATAATCGGTGATTTTCTGGTACCACGGTAACGTGTCAAAGTTGGCGGAGACCAGGCCACGTAGCGGAAAGATATCGTAGTAGCTGCCGCCGGCAAAAAAGACGATTAATAAAATAGCGAACAGAAAGGCGGGGATCGCATAACCAATAATGATAAACGCGCTGCTCCACACATCAAAGCGACTGCCGTTATGGACGGCTTTGCGGATCCCCAGCGGGATAGACACCAGGTAAATAATCAGCGTGCTCCATAATCCCAGGGTAATGGAGACGGGAAGGCTGTCTTTGATTAGCGTCAGTACGGATGCGCTGCGAAACAGACTGTCGCCGAAGTCAAAAGAGAGATAGTCCCGTAGCATCTTGAAATAACGCTCATGCAGCGGTTTGTCGAAGCCGTAGCGATGGGTGATCTCCGCGATCACCTCCGGATCGAGTCCCCGGCCGCCGCGATAATGGCTGTCGCTGATATTGCCGACGCCGGTTTGCGCATGACTGGCGCGAACGCCTTCGCCGCTGGTGCCGGGCAACGCGCCGCCCTGGCCAAATTCAATCGCGGCAATCGCCTGATCGACAGGGCCGCCGGGAGCGATCTGCACGATAAAAAAGTTAATGGTAATAATGGCCCATAGCGTGGGGATCACCAGTAACAGACGGCGGATAAGATAGGCGCCCATTGATTATTACTACCTCCTGGCTGCCGGTAGCTTGGCGGCTTTGTTGACATTATACCACCAGGTATCTAACCCGATGGTATATACCGGGCGAATCGCCGGATGAGAGAATTTATCCCACCAGGCGAGCCTGTCTTGCGCCATATACCACATCGGCAGCATGTAATAGTTCCAGGTCAGCACGCGATCCAGCGCCCGTCCCAGCGGCACCAGTTTCGCTTTATCACCCTGCGCTGCGATAATTTGCGCGATCAGTTTATCCACCACCGGGCTTTGTACGCCGGGAGCGTTATAACTGGAGTCAATGTATTCCGACGCCCATGAGATTTGTAGATCGGAGCTGGGCCAGGGCATCGCCCGCCATAGCCTCGGCATCATGTCATAGTCGCGGCTACGCATCCGGTTGGTGAGTTGAGAATTATCAACCTGACGGATAGTCATCGTAATGCCCAGACGCTGAAGATTATGCTGGAAGGGCAGAACCCACTGGCTATTACTGCTGGCAGGAAGGAGAAGTTCAAACGTCAGGGGCTTACCGGTGACGCTATTGACCCGTTGCTGTCCGTTGATCACCCATCCGGCCTGCGTCAACAAGGCGTCAGCTTTAAGAAGATTTTCGCGATCGTAGCCGTCGCCGTTAGAGACCGGCGGCTGATAGATCTGAGTGAAGACTTCAGGAGGAAGATCTTTTTTCATCGGCGCGAGTAATACCAGCTCATCGGCGTCAGGATAATTTCTGGCGGCGTACTCGGTATTCTGGAAGTAACTGTTGGTTCGGCTCCAGGCATTATAGAACAGCGCTTTATTCATCCACTCAAAATCGAAGGCCAGGGTGACAGCTTCACGTACCCGCCGGTCTTTAAATACCGGGCGCTGAATATTAAAGGCCAGCCAGCGTGTGTCCTGCGCCGACTCGTTTTTCTGCTCTTCTTTAATGATGTAATGATTATCGAAATTTTTACCGATATAGCGCGTTGCCCAGTTTTTAGCGTCGTTTTCCAGCCGTAGATCAAATGCGCCCGCTTTAAACGCCTCGAAAGCGACATTGTCATCAAGGTAGTAATCGTAGCGGATAGTGTCGAGGTTAAAACGTCCACGATTGACCGGCAGATTAGCCGCCCAGTAGTTTTTGACGCGTGAATAGACAATGTACTGGCCCATTTTCCACTGAGTAATCCGGTATGGCCCGCTGGCTAAGGGCGGCGTTGAAAGTGGATCGCTGAGTTTGTGATTTTTCCAGAATTTTTCGGGCATGATCGGTAGTGAAAACAGACTAAGCATGTCTTCTTTACCAGGCTTCGCCAGCTCAATTCGCACGGTTAAAGGCGCAATCGCCTTCACGGTAGTACCTTTATAGACCAGACGGAACTGCGGTACGCCTTCGGTCATAAACTTATGAAAGGTAAAGGCCACATCGCGGGCGGTAATGGGCGTGCCATCGTGAAAACGAGCGCGGGGGTTAATCGAGATTTCCACCCAGGAATAGTCGGCTGCATAGCGGGCATGGTCGGCAATCAGCGGATAATAGCTTCCGGGCTCATCATCCGAGGTGGTAAAAAGCGTATCGTAAAGGGCTTCGGTACGTACGCCGGGATTGCCGCGCAGCGAATAGCGATTGAAATTATCGAACGTACCAATGGCGGAAAGCGTCATCTGACCGCCTTTCGGCGCAGCAGGATTCACATAATCAAAGTGATCAAAGTTAAAAGCATACTTAGGTTCGCCGAGTACGGCGAAAGCGTAGCTTTCTTTGATTTCCTGGGCCTGGGCGCCAGCGCTAAGCAGTGCGACAAGCAGAAGTATTACGCGCGCAGTCATCTGAAGGCGGTTTCCTTATCGTATTGCCCGCTGCAAACCGGCAGGCGTTTCGCTGAATAATAAGTGACGTTGCGTCTGATGTGAATCCGTTAAAACCGTAAGGGGACTACCATTCAGGCACGGAAGGCGCCGACATCCACAGCACGAAATCTTTTAGGGGTAAAGGACGGCTAATCCAGTACCCCTGCAAGTAATTAACACCGTGATCGCGTAGCCAACGGGCCTGCTCCGGCGTTTCAACGCCCTCGGCCACCGTCAGCATATTCAGGCGTCTGGAGAGCGTCAGCACGGTATCCAGAACCGGCGACGTGACGGTTTCCGTGCCGATTGCCTGGATAAAGCCGCGATCGATTTTCAGATAATCTAAAGTAAATCGCTCCAGATAAATCAGGGCGCTATGGCCTGTACCGAAATCATCTATAGCGATTTCAAACCCGGCGGAATGCAGCCATTCGAACAGTTTGGCCGCTTCATACTGCTGAAGCATATCGCGTTCAGTGATTTCCAGCACGATATGAAAATGGTGCGCGGGCAGGGCGTCCCTGAGCCGGTGCATATCCTCTTTAAAACTGTCGCTGTGCAGATGTTCCGGCGCGATGTTAATGCCAAATTTGGCACCGACGGGCATCACCTTCTGTAGCGTGGGTGCGTCGCGGGCGATCAGCTCAAACAGATGCTGCGTTAACGGTACGATAAGTTGCTGCGCTTCGGCATAGTGGATAAAGGCATCCGGCGGAATCTCGCCTGCCGTAGGGTGACGCCAGCGCAGTAAGACTTCAAGCCCGGTGACGCTCAGCGTACGAGTATCGACGACGGGCTGATAAACCACATAAAACTGCTCGTGTTTGATCGCCGTTAAAATCTCTTTGCCCGGTCGCGTCCGGAGGGCATAGATAAAGTAACAGATAAACCCTGCTACGATGCCGCTAATGCAGCCCAGCATCAACGCATACCACAAGTCATTGTAGGTCCAGCTATCGGCATAAAGCTGTATTTTAAGCGGCAGGCCGTTGATAGTTGCCTGTCGTGATGGCGTGCCCGGCAGCTCCGCGACGGTCAGCAGACGCGAAGAAAAGGTCGACAGCGCGGTATTGCCGACAATCAGCGCGATGCCGTTAAAATCGTCCTGGCGCGTGGTATAGAGTAAGTAGGGCGTCAGGTTAATATTCAGCGATGTGAATACGCCGCTGTCATTTAATAATGGGTTCCGATACCAAATCACCATTGTCGGTTTGTTGGGCATCATTGGCGTGCCGGGCAGAATCGCCATAGCAACGTCTTTGCGGATATCTATATCCGGTACCAGTTGCTGAAGCGGCATATTCATGGCGCCAGTGGCGGAAGAGCAGAACACTTTTTTATCTTTAATCAATAAGAAGGCGCGGACATTAAGGCTAAAAGCGGCTCTTGAGGTGAGTTCTGCGCCAACCTGCTGACAGGTGTTGATCGTCAACGGCTGAAGAATATCGGTGGTGGCTTTCAGGTCGGCGAAATAGCTGGCCAGGTAATGTTGTACATCAGAAAGGAGCGTATTGTATTTAACATCCCGTTTATGCCACGACAGGAAAAATTGCAGGCTACCAATAAGTAATGCTGCCGCCATCCCCGTAATGATACAGGTAAGCAGGATTTTCCGACCGGAAGAGGAGTCGCGTGTTAGCATAATTCCTGGTGTGACCTGAAAAGGCGGATGCCGGTTAAACTGGTTGATTTATAAGACTATAGCCTGGATTACCCCGGATAGTCATGCTTTTCTGTGATGCGCAGGAAAGCGTATTGTCGCAGTAGTCGTTGGCGGAAACGACCTGAATGCCTGATGGCGCTATGTTTATCAGGCCTATGTTCGTGTGTTGTAGGCTGGATAAGAGGCGACACGTCGCTATTCGGTAAAACGGGTTCAGAAGGGATAATAAGCAAAAGCACTGCTGAAGCAGTGCTTTTTATGTCGTCTCATCAGGTAAGCCAAGGGAGGTGCTGCCTGATGAAGATTAACTGCGGCTCAGAACTCGACGCGCTTCATTGTAGCGTTTTTTCCAGTACGGTTCGTTCATACTGGAGATAATGACGCCGCTACTGGTAGACGCATGGACAAACTGGTTATTGCCGATATAAATACCGACATGGCGACCAGTGGAGCCGGCGCGGAACAGAACCAGATCGCCCGTACGCAGGTTATTGCGTGAAACCGCTTTGCCCATTTCCTGCTGTTCATAGGTTGAACGCGGAAGCTCTAAACCAAACTGTTCACGGAAGGTGCGCTGTACAAAGCTGGAACAGTCGACGCCTTTCTTAGTGCTGCCGCCCAGGCGGTAACGCACGCCTTTCCAGTCAGCATACTGATCCATAATCCGCGACTTAACGTCGAGGTTACGCACCATATTTTCAAATTCATCCTGAGAGGCTTGCAGTGAAGAGCTATCGCTATTGCCCACAGCATGCGTCTCAGAATGCATATTCTTTGCGGTATTGGTGGTTGTGCTACAAGCAGAAAGCAGAACCGCAACTGCAATCGCAGGAATCCCGCGCAAAATATATCTCAAAATCGGTTGAGATTTGACCATGTTGTTTGTTTTCCCTTGAAGTCCTTAACGATAAATATCGTTATAAAAATGCCAAACGTGATGAGACTAATTACCTGCACAGCTTGAGACAATTCTTTGTGCACAAATCTGTGGCGGAACGCACAAATTTATTCGCAATGAGAATAATTATCTGGCGAGGCAAAACGAGTTTGAGATTACCCGATTGTTGCTGTCATTGCGAGCGATTTCGCGTGATTTTTTATAAGAATTTATGATACGAAAAGTGAGCTATCAGCACGGGTCAAATTAAGCGCAAATCGTTTAAAAATCGTGCAACCTGTTCATTTTGCACAGGAATAATATGACCGAAAAATGATGGGCTGGGGGAATATCATCATAAATTACCTTCAACGATGTAAAACTATCGCTGAAGGTAATGTTAATTACATGGGTTATTTGTTTAAAATTTGTTTATTCCCGCCCGGAAGATAATTCTCAAAAAGCGCTATCGCCCGGTCGCTGAGCGGGGTCATCAGCCACCAGGGGAGGCCAATCAAAATAACCGTGAGTGACCCGACCACAATATCGGTGAACCAGTGAGCGCCAATCATAACGCGCGGAAACGCGAAAACCACAAATATAATAAGGGCGATAATCCCCGCCGTTTTGCCGAAATAACGCAGCATAAAGGCGGAAAATATCAGCAGCATCATACCGTGATCGCCTGGGAAACTGTCTTTTGACGCGTCTTTTGTCGGGATATGCAGCAACTCGCTGACGCGATAAATATGCTCAAAAGAGAGCGTTGGGCTGGCGCGCTTGACGGGGATCAGCGCCTGACCGAGTTGGTTAAGCACCACCGCTGTTAGCAGCATGACCAATCCGATTATCACAATGCGCCGCCGGCCCGACGCGTCTTCTTTTAGCCAGAAACTGAGCATCAGTCCGCCCATCGCCAGCAGCGAACAGCCGTCAAACGCCCGATTATTGGTAATAGCGACCCACCAGAGGAACGCGTGGCTTTCCACCAGTTTCTGGTTAAAGAAGTGGAATATGCCGGAATCAATGGTGAACCAGAAGCCGTGATTGACGGGAAGATACCATGACAAAAACAGCGCCAGACCGGCGGCATTAAGCAGAATTATCAAGGAATAGCGGGTTTTCATCGTCATTTCGCCATAGTTTTTAAACGGTGGCAACCTTACGCGTGCGTCGCTAAACGAAGCTTCAACAAGGCCGTCTGTAACGTATTCCAGTCGGTTTCTGTGTTTGAGATAAGTTCAACCCGGCTATCCGGCGGCGCGACACTCTGTGTTTCGATGTGCAGGTCATCGCCCTGGCGATTGATGCGTACCAGCCCCTCTTGTATGCGCATAACGCCTTTCACCCGGCCCACCGGCGCCAGACGAGCCCATTCGAGTAGGCCAATGGTGTCAAACACGGTATCGGCATCGAAAATCCAGCCGCAGGCCTGATGACCCTGTCCGCTATTGAGGCTGCGTCGCCAGCGCTGCTGGGCGGGCAGATTTAGCGCGGCGAGTCCTTTTTTACTGGTATGAGTGTGAGAATGCGCGGCGCTGGCCGGCAGTTCCGCCAGATTTTGTCGTGGTAAATCAAGAAGCTTACCGTCTATCTGTCCATGTTCGGCATGAATCAGTTGACGATCGCCGCCGTACTGTCGCCACCACTGTTGCAGGGCGGCATCGCTCTGCGCCGTGGCGCGATCGGTCTTATTGGCGATGATAATATCGGCTGAGGCGAGCTGATCGCGGAAATTTTCATTGGCGACGCTCTGTTGGTCCAGTAGCAGGCGAGGGTCAAGGATGCAGAGCGTAGCGCGTAAATCAATCCACGGCTCATAAACCGGCGCAGTTAATAAATCCAGGATCTGTTTTGGGTGCCCCAGTCCGGTTGGTTCAATCAGCAACCGGTCAGGTTTGCCCTGGCGCAGCAGCGTGTTGAGCCCCACCTGCATAGGCAATCCATTGACGCAGCACATGCAGCCGCCGGGGATCTCTTTTAGCAGTGCGCCGCTGTCGGCAAGCAGCGCGCCGTCAATACCCACTTCGCCAAATTCATTGACCAGGACGGCCCACTTTTCAGCCGGATCTTTATGGGCTAATAAATGAAGGATAGAGGTGGTTTTTCCGCTACCGAGAAATCCAGTAATAAGATTGGTTTTGGTCACGTCAGCTCCAGAATATTGATACAACATAACAACTTTAATAATCCTGGCGAATAAACGTGAAAAAGAGAAGCGCTGAGTTGACGAAGTCGTGCTTCTGCCATCTTAAGAGCAGAAAATGTTAAATTTTTAACGTTTCTCTTTCCTGGTGCAGAACAGTCAATAAAGAAAAGGGTCAGACTGCGCCCTGGGGCGCAGCCGAAAAATGCGAAACTTAATCCGCGCGCCCCATATAACGGCGCTCTTCGATATGAATGCGGATTTTCTCACCTGCGCTCAGGTATTCGGGAACCTGAATCACCAGACCGGTGCTTAATGTCGCGGGTTTGTTACGTGCGCTGGCGGACGCTCCTTTAATACCCGGCGCGGTTTCGACGATTTCCAGATCCACGGTCTGCGGAAGCTCTAGCGCCAGCAGTTGGCCGTCCCAGGTCAGAACCTGCATATCCGGCATTCCGCCTTCAGGCATAAACAGCAACTCTTCTTCAATCTGATCTTTGGTGAAGGTATACGGCGTATAGTCTTCTTTATCCATGAACACATATTCGTTGCCATCGACATAAGAAAAGTCAACGCCGCGACGGCTCAGGGTGACGGTATCAACGATATCGTCGCCTTTGAAACGTTCTTCCACTTTCAGACCGGTGCGGACATCGGAAAAACGCATTTTATACAGTGTGGCGGCGCCACGGGCGGTAGGCGACTGAATGTCGATATCTTTCACAATCAGCAATTTGCCGTTGTAGTTCAGTACCATACCTTTTTTGATTTCGTTCGCTCTTGGCATCGAGGAGATCCTGTTGTAGAGATTATCTAAAATATCGCGTAAAACTACTCGCGCCGGGCCGTCCAGGCAAGTGGAATTGTCACTTTTGCTGGTGCAAAAAAGGTGATACTGTTCGCCCGCTTTCCGCTCCGCGTTCAACGAGAATACGCGATGGCATGTCGCCCGGAGGGGGGAAGTGTGCTGTGTTGTCCCTTCTGTTTCCAGCCTTGTCTTCGGAATGTCTGAGGGCAGGACTGATCATGATGACGTCCACATTTTAAATCTGGATTTTTCTTTGGACAAATTTTGTTATCTTTCATTTGGTTATAAATAGAGGGCTGAGCATGGACTGTCGTAGCGGTTGTGGCGCTTGCTGTATTGCGCCTTCAATTTCGTCGCCGATACCCGGAATGCCGAATGGCAAGCCGATGAATACCAGATGCGTGCAGCTTTCGGAAGATAACTTGTGCCTTATCTTTGGCTCGCCTTTACGCCCAAAAGTGTGCTCTGGTTTGCAACCGGCAGGGGACATGTGTTTAACGACCCGGGAAGAGGCCATTATTTATTTGCTGGAACTCGAACAGAAAACCTTACCATGAGCTAAGCCGTTTTTGATAAATGTGCAGGGGCTTACGTTATATCCCGAAATAGTCTGCAAAAGCTGCGCCTCAAATTACCTCCTTTTACCATTAAATAGCGTAATACATGATTCCCTTATTTCGTGGCTTCTGAAGCGGTAGATGTCGCCGCTCAACCCCGTTGGTGCCTGAACGTGTACCGAATAAACCGTCACATAAAACAAAAACGATCAATTTTATTTATATGATAGCTTTTATCTATTAAAAAGAGGAATTTTGATCGATTTTAATTATTTATAACGATCGATATCATGAATTTGATAGTTTATATCTATCATTGATGTATTTACCGATCGATATAACCAGTGTGAATGTGTTGTTATTTTCCTTTAAAATACTCGAATTCTTATGTGTGGGTTTTATCTTATGAAGAAATATACGTTCGCAGCCAGGGCGTTTATTTTTACGCTGGTGTTGCTTTTTGTTATTTCAGTATTCGGGTTGACTATTAGCGTTTTAAAAGGGATGTGAAATGCGGGGAGAAAATAGTGAAATTGATTTAGTCGACGTTTCCTTATTCCTTATAAGAAAATGGCTAAGTATCGTGATCGCTACCTTTATTTTTGTCGCCATTGGCTATGTTTTTGTGAGCGTGCAGCATGATACAAAGGTTTTGAGTATTACGATCAAACCTAATCTGGATACGCCTGCTACCTATGCGTTATGTGGCTATACTAATGATATTCAATGTAAAACAACGGTTATCCTTAACCAGTTTAGCCGTTTCTTGCCTGCGGAATATAAAAATAAAATAAGTTTTGACGCGAAAAATCAGCTTGTCCTTTTTAAGGCGCAGGGGAGGGAAGAAAGCGTCAATAATATTATTTCCACCCTGAAAAATAGTGTCGATAAAATGGCAGCATGGTATATCGATGACGGTGACATTAAACGTTATAGCGTGCATAAAAATATGTTACAAACGGAAACATATGCAAAGCTATCATTGTTGTCGGAGGCGGTTAAAAATAATGCTAACATTGAAGTGATAGATGTTGCTGTTACACAAAAATATAAGATGCGGCTGGTGTTGGTCCTTTGCGGGCTGATGGGCGTAATTTTCTCAATAACCGGTCTTTTATGTAGGAGGGCGCTTACAGAATATCGTATTGAGAAAAAGACAATGAATGACCGTGCATGAACATTGCGCAGAGATAAACTCTGCGCTGAAATGTGTCGAAGAGTAAAAGTATCAGGCTTGCAGGTTAAACATCTTTAATACGCGCCAGGCAGAACATGGTGGCGACAATCATAACTAACGCAAACCAGAAGACCGCATGATAATTCCAGATTTCTGCGGCGATTCCCGCCAACGAACCGGAAATGATCCAGCCGACGCGAATGGTATTGGTATACAGCGTGGTGGCTGAACCCGCCTGGCCTGGCATGAGATCCTGAAAATAGAGCATGCCAATCCCGCCAAGAATGCCGATGTAAATCGCGTTCAGCAACTGCAAGCCGAGCAACGTTGCCGGTGCGTGCGCCAGCAACATACCCGCATAAAAGCACAGTCCGGCGACAACGGCGATGCATATTAACAGGCGTTTTCCCAGCCGTTTGGCGAAGTAACCTGCAATCAGCATTGTGGGAATCTCCAGCCCGGCGGCGGTGCCCATCATCACGCCTGCAAGTTTTTCCGGAAGATGCAGCTCATTGATGATAAACAGCGGCATATTAATGATATACAGGCTGTTAGTTCCCCACATTAACGTACAGATGACAAACAGCAACAGCGTATCGCGGCGATTACGACGCGGTGCTTCCAGCGTGCCGGTCGCCAGCGGCGCGTCTTTGCGCATTGACGGTAAAAAGAACCACACCATGACGCCGCAGACGATAAAAGCTACCGCCGCGCTCAAATACATCACCGTAAAGCTAAAACCCATCGCCAGCGCATAGGCCAGCGGCGGCCCAATGACCCAGGCCAATGAGACCTGGGCGCGGAGGATTGAGCTGAACATCACCGCTTCACGACCTGTACGATCGGCATGTTCACGGGCGAGCGCAAACATCTGCGGGTTGGCGGTAGAGCCGAAGCTACTGAGAAAGACGCCGATAAACAGCAAAATAAAGTAGTTGCGGTTCCAGGCAAACAGCACGCAGGCCAACATGCCCAGCACGCAACAGAAAACGATCAGTTTTTTGCGATCGCCTTTTTTATCTGAGCGACCGGCCAGAAACTGGCTCACGATAATGCCGATAACCGCGCTGCCGGTAAAAAAGAATCCCACCATGCCGGGGCGGGCGTGAACCTCATCCGTCAGAAAAATACTGAGCGTCGGCGTCTGTAACGCACCGGCAATACCGGTGAGAAAAGCCACGATCAAAAAGGCGGTAGACGTCAGGTCAAACGATTTAGGCGCAGCGGCGGCGGGACTGTTGTGCATGTTTCTATATCAGTGGTGTGAAGAGAGGCGGAGTTTACGCTGCCCGTCAGAAAATAAACAGGCGTCTGAATCAAAATCGACACGAAAAATCAAAATAGCATTCCAGTTTGTTACCAGGGCGTGCTGACGCAAGCTGAAAGAAAAAAGCTGAAGCCTTTTATGCGTCAGCTATTGAGGGACTGTTGGAGAAAAAATGTGCTTCACCTCAAAAAATTGCTACAAAACTGGTAACTTTTCTTGCGTGCTGAAGCAGAAAGATCCAGACTTCTTGAAACGTTTCAGCGCGATCTGGTTTTTTTGATAACTCAGATTGGCGCTTTTTTTCTCATAGTGGCTGAATCGTTTCAATTCAGCAGGAGAGGAGACACATGTTCCAGTTATCGGTTCAGGACATTCATCCGGGCGAGCAGGCCGGAAATAAAGAAGAGGCCATTCGGCAAATCGCCGCCGCGTTAGCGCAGGCGGGGAATGTGGCGGGCGGCTATGTTGACGGTATGCTGGCGCGCGAACAGCAAACCTCGACCTTTCTTGGCAATGGTATTGCAATTCCCCATGGCACAACAGACACGCGCGATCAGGTGCTGAAAACCGGCGTCCAGGTCTTTCAATTCCCGCAGGGCGTTACCTGGGGAGAAGGCCAGGTCGCCTACGTGGCGATTGGTATTGCCGCCAGTTCGGACGAACACCTCGGCCTGCTGCGTCAGCTGACGCATGTGCTGAGCGATGACTCCGTGGCTGAACAGCTGAAATCCGCGACAACGGCGGAAGAGCTGCGCGCATTGCTGATGGGCGAGAAGCAAAGTGAACAATTAAAACTTGATAACGAGACGATGACGCTGGATGTCATCGCCAGCTCGCTGGTCACATTGCAGGCGCTAAATGCGGCGCGTCTGAAAGAGGCGGGAGCGGTTGATGCGGCGTTCGTCGCAAAAACGATTAACGATAGTCCGATGAATCTGGGACAAGGCATCTGGCTGAACGACAGCGCGGAAGGCAATTTGCGCAGCGCTGTTGCGGTAAGCCGTGCGACCCAGGCGTTTGACGTAGAGGGTGAAAAAGCAGCCTTATTAGTCACTGTCGCGATGAACGACGAGCAGCCGATTGCCGTGTTAAAACGCCTCGGCGACCTGTTGCTGAACAATAAAGCCGATCGTCTGCTGAGCGCCGACGCCGCGACGCTGCTGGCGTTGCTGACCAGTGATGATGCGCTGACGGATGACGTACTGAGCGCGGAATTTGTAGTGCGTAATGAGCATGGTCTCCATGCCCGTCCGGGCACCATGCTGGTGAATACGATTAAACAATTTAACAGTGAAATTACCGTGACAAACCTTGATGGAACCGGCAAACCGGCAAACGGACGTAGTCTGATGAAAGTGGTGGCATTAGGCGTGAAGAAAGGCCATCGTCTGCGCTTTACCGCGCAGGGTGAAGATGCTGAACAGGCGCTGAAAGCGATTGGCGATGCGATCGCCGCCGGTCTCGGGGAGGGCGCATAATGAGCAGGCGTGTTGCCACCATTACCCTTAATCCGGCTTACGATCTGGTTGGGTTTTGCCCTGAAATCGAACGCGGCGAAGTGAACCTGGTGAAAACCACGGGTCTGCACGCGGCGGGCAAAGGCATTAATGTTGCCAAAGTGCTGAAAGACTTAGGCATCGACGTCACCGTCGGCGGTTTTCTCGGTAAAGATAACCAGGACGGTTTTCAGCAATTATTCAGCGAACTGGGCATCGCTAACCGCTTTCAGGTGGTTCAGGGCCGGACCCGCATCAACGTGAAGCTGACGGAAAAAGATGGCGAAGTGACCGACTTCAACTTTTCCGGCTTTGACGTGACCCCCGCAGACTGGGAACGCTTTGTTAACGACTCCCTGAGCTGGCTGGGCCAGTTCGATATGGTCTGCGTCAGCGGTAGCTTACCGGCTGGCGTGAGTCCGGAAGCGTTCACCGACTGGATGACGCGTCTGCGCAGCCAGTGTCCATGCATTATCTTTGATAGTAGCCGTGAAGCGTTAGTCGCCGGTCTTAAAGCTGCGCCGTGGCTGGTGAAACCGAATCGCCGCGAACTGGAAATTTGGGCGGGTCGTAAGCTCCCGGAAATGAAAGATGTGATTGATGCGGCGCACGCGTTACGCGAACAGGGTATCGCTCATGTGGTGATTTCGCTGGGGGCGGAAGGCGCGCTGTGGGTTAACGCCTCAGGAGAATGGATCGCTAAACCACCGGCAGTTGACGTGGTAAGTACCGTCGGCGCAGGCGATTCCATGGTTGGCGGATTGATTTACGGCCTGCTGATGCGCGAGTCCAGCGAACATACGCTGCGTCTGGCGACGGCGGTTGCCGCGCTGGCGGTCAGCCAGAGCAATGTGGGTATTACCGATCGTCCTCAGTTGGCCGCAATGATGGCGCGTGTCGACTTACAACCGTTTAACTGACAGCAGGAGAGGCATAATGAAAACGCTGCTGATAATTGACGCTAATCTCGGCCAGGCTCGCGCTTACATGGCGAAAACCCTGCTTGGAGCGGCGGCGCATAAAGCAAATCTGGAAATTATCGATAATCCGAATGATGCTGAGCTGGCGATCGTGTTGGGCGAATCTCTGCCGAACGACAATGCTCTGAACGGCAAAAAGGTTTGGCTGGGGGATATTGGTCGCGCCGTTGCGCATCCGGAACTGTTTCTGAGTGAAGCCAAAAGCCATGCGACCCCTTACAGCGCCCCTGCTGCGGCTGCTCCTGCGGCGAGCGGCGGTCCGAAACGCGTGGTCGCGGTAACGGCCTGCCCGACCGGCGTCGCCCATACTTTTATGGCGGCTGAAGCCATTGAAACGGAAGCGAAAAAACGCGGCTGGTGGGTAAAAGTCGAAACGCGCGGCTCCGTGGGGGCCGGCAATGCCATCACCCCGGAAGAGGTGGCGGAAGCGGATTTAGTGATTGTGGCGGCGGATATCGAAGTGGATCTGGCGAAGTTTGCCGGTCTCCCGATGTACCGCACGTCGACCGGCCTGGCGCTGAAAAAGACGGCGCAGGAGCTGGATAAAGCCGTAGCGGAAGCGACGCCGTATCAACCGGCGGGTAAGGCATCGCAAGCGGCGACCGAAGGGAAGAAAGAGAGCGCTGGCGCATACCGGCATCTGTTGACGGGTGTTTCTTACATGCTGCCTATGGTGGTTGCCGGGGGACTGTGTATTGCGCTTTCCTTCGCCTTTGGTATTGAAGCCTTTAAGGTGCCGGACACGCTGGCGGCGGCGCTGATGCAGATTGGCGGCGGTTCGGCGTTTGCGCTGATGGTGCCGGTACTGGCGGGTTATATCGCTTTCTCCATCGCGGATCGCCCAGGCCTTACGCCAGGTCTGATTGGCGGTATGCTGGCGGTTAGCACCGGTTCCGGTTTTATCGGCGGGATCATTGCCGGCTTCCTTGCCGGGTATATGGCGAAGCTTATCAGTACCAAACTGAAACTTCCGCAAAGTATGGAAGCGCTGAAGCCAATCCTGATCATCCCGTTAATTTCCAGTCTGGTGGTGGGGCTGGCGATGATTTACCTGATCGGTAAACCGGTTGCCGGGATTCTGGAAGGGCTCACCCACTGGTTGCAAACCATGGGGACGGCAAACGCGGTGCTGTTGGGCGCGATTCTCGGCGGGATGATGTGTACCGACATGGGCGGCCCGGTGAACAAAGCGGCGTATGCGTTTGGAGTTGGTCTGCTGAGTACGCAAACTTACGCGCCGATGGCGGCGATCATGGCCGCAGGTATGGTACCGCCGTTAGCGCTGGGTCTGGCGACGATGGTGGCGCGTCGTAAGTTCGACAAAGCGCAGCAGGAAGGCGGTAAAGCGGCGTTGGTGCTGGGGCTGTGCTTTATCACTGAAGGCGCTATTCCGTTTGCGGCGCGCGACCCGATGCGTGTACTGCCGTGCTGTATCGTTGGCGGCGCGTTGACCGGGGCCATTTCTATGGCGGTAGGCGCAAAATTGATGGCGCCGCATGGCGGTCTGTTTGTTCTGCTTATCCCAGGCGCAATTACGCCGGTATTGGGATACCTGCTGGCAATTGTGGCCGGTACGCTGGTGGCAGGGCTGGCTTATGCCGTCCTGAAACGTCCGGAGACGGAAGTCGCGGCAAAAGCGGCGTAAGAGAAACACGCTAAAAAAGGCAGAGCGCGCTCTGCCTTTTTTATTGCCTGAAGAACATTGAGCGTCAGGCCACCGCTTCGGCAATTTGCTGGGCTTTTAACCACGCAATCTCTTCCGCCCAGATATCAGGATTGATGGTCTCCAGTATCAGCGGAATACCGTCAAAACGCGCATCCTGCATAATCCAACGAAACGCATCGTGGCCGATATTGCCTTCACCCAGACTGTGATGGCGGTCAACGCGGCTACCGAAGGCGCTTTTGGCGTCGTTCAGGTGCATTCCGCGCAAATACTGAAATCCGACAATTTTCCCGAATTCGGCGAACGTTTTTTCGCACGCCTCTGGCGTACGCAGATCGTATCCGGCGGCAAAGGCATGGCAGGTATCGATACAGACGCCAACGCGCGACTTATCTTCCACGCCGTCGATGATGGCGGCTAACTGTTCAAACTCAAACCCCAGATTACTGCCCTGACCGGCTGTATTTTCGATAACCGCCGTAACGCCCTCGGTCTGCGCGAGGGCAATATTGATGGATTCCGCGATCCGCGCCAGGCAATCCTCCTGTGCAATCTGCATCAGATGGCTACCGGGATGAAAATTAAGCAAGGTTAAGCCGAGTTGTTCACAGCGCTGCATTTCATCGAGAAAGGCATCGCGTGATTTTTCCAGCGCTTCACTGACCGGATGGCCCAGATTAATCAGGTAACTATCGTGGGGAAGAATTTGCGCCGCCGAGAAATGATACTTTTCACAGGCGATTTTAAAGTCATCAATGACCTGGGGAGTAAGGGGGGCGGCACGCCACTGACGCTGGTTTTTTGTGAAAAGCGCAAAGGCCGTTGCGCCAATTTCAGCCGCGCGGGCAGGGGCGTTAGCCAGACCGCCAGCAGCGCTGACGTGCGCTCCGATGTATTTCATAAAAGACTCCTGTTAAACCCGCTAACGGTTCATTACGAACGCTATGATAACGGGTTAACAGGCGTGAAACGTAATAATTTATGCGATAAGGCTATGGATTAGGACGTTAATGGCGCCACCGCCAATAATCAGCCAGGCGAATAATGCCAGCGCCATCAGCAGCGGTTTCGCCCCCGCTTTTTTCAATGCGCTAACGTGAGTGGTCAGACCCAACGCCGCCATCGCCATCGCCAGCAGTACCGTGTCCAGCGTCACCAGCATATCCACCACGGCTTTCGGCAGCAGGTGGAAAGAGTTGAAGATCGCCACTACGATGAAGAAAATAGCAAACCACGGAATGGTAATTTTGCTTTTTTCCGCGCCGGTCGCCGGTGAAAGCTGTTTAACGCGTGCCGCCAGAATGATCAGGAACGGCGCCAGCATCATGACACGCAGCATCTTAGCGATAACTGCCGCATTTTCCGCATCCGGGCTAACGGCATGACCCGCTGCGACCACTTGCGCGACTTCATGCATGGTTGAGCCGATATAGATGCCGTAAGTTTCCGGGCTGAACCAGTGCGCCAGCAGCGGATACATTGCCGGGTAAAGGAAAATAGCGATGGTGCCGAAAATAACGACAGTCGCGACGGCTACAGTAACCTTACTGGCTTCCGCTTTTACCACTGGTTCTGTCGCCAGTACCGCCGCCGCGCCGCAGATACTGCTACCGGCGCCAATCAGCCAGCTGGTGTGCCTGTCCAGACCAAAGACTTTTTGGCCTAAGAAGCAGGCCAGCATGAACGTGCTGGAAAGCGTTAATACGTCAATCACAATGCCGCTAATGCCCACGTCGGCGATTTGTGAAAAGGTAAGGCGGAAGCCGTAAAGGATAATCCCTAAACGCAGCAGATGTTGTTTTGCAAACAGCACGCCGCCGTCGCATTGTTTCCATATTTGTGGATAGACGGTATTCCCGATAACCATACCCAGCAGGATAGCCAGGGTCAGAGCGCTGAACCCCGCGCCTGCAACGGCAGGGATAGCGCCGCCCCACAGGGCGACTCCTGTAATGACGGCGCTCAGAGCGAGCCCCGGTATAAAATGCCACATTGTACGACGATGATTCTGCAAGGTGAGTTCTGTCATAACCTTCTCCTGTATATGGACAATAAGGTTACGGTGATCTGGTTTAAAAATAAAATTGATTATATATTTATAATTAATCTTTATAAGTGGTAAGTGAAACGCTATCGGTGGGATACGACTATGCATATTACGCTACGACAACTTGAAGTGTTTGCTGAAGTACTGAAAAGCGGTTCAACAACCCAGGCGTCGGTCATGCTGTCATTATCGCAGTCCGCCGTTAGCGCCGCGCTCACCGATCTGGAAGGTCAGCTCGGCGTACAGTTGTTTGATCGGGTGGGGAAACGGCTGGTGGTCAACGAACATGGGCGCTTGTTATACCCGCGCGCGCTGGCATTGCTGGAGCAAGCGGTAGAAATTGAGCAGCTATTTCGTGAAGATAACGGCGCGATACGGGTTTATGCCAGTAGCACCATCGGCAATTACATTTTACCCGCCATGATTGCCCGCTATCGCCAGCATTATCCGGCCTTGCCGCTGGAACTCAGCGTGGGAAACAGCCAGGACGTGATTAACGCGGTGCTGGATTTTCGGGTTGATATCGGCCTGATTGAAGGACCATGTCACAGTACAGAGATTATTTCTGAGCCGTGGCTGGAAGATGAGCTGGTGGTCTTTGCCGCGCCGTCCTCGCCGCTGACGCAGGGGCCGGTGACGCTGGAACAGCTTGCGGCATCCCCATGGATTTTACGCGAGCGCGGTTCCGGTACGCGGGAAATTGTCGATTATTTGCTGTTGTCGCATTTGCCGCGCTTTCATATGGCGATGGAGTTGGGGAATTCAGAAGCGATCAAACATGCGGTGCGTCATGGACTGGGGATAAGCTGTTTATCGCGCCGGGTGATTGCTGAACAACTCCAGGCGGGAACCCTGGGCGAAGTCGCGGTGCCGTTACCGCGCCTGGTGCGCACGTTGTGGCGTGTTCATCATCGGCAGAAACATCTTTCTAACGCGTTGCAGCGTTTTTTGAGTTACTGTGAATAAAGGTGAAGAGGAGGGCTGCCCGGGCGGCATCGCCATTTTTAGTATCCGCTTACGTATACGTTATTCTCTGCTTTACTTATAATCCGTGGCCGGTCATGAAGGTCTCTTATAACCGCGCATTTGTGTCGGAAGGATAGTATTTCGTCTGTTACAATCGCGCCTCATTTTTTGGATGGATAGCATTTTCACATGGGTTCCAAAACTAAAACCACAGAAGCGCCCGCGCTACGTCGCGAATTAAAGGCGCGTCACCTGACGATGATTGCCATTGGCGGCTCCATCGGGACAGGTCTTTTCGTTGCATCTGGTGCGACAATTTCTCAGGCGGGGCCAGGCGGCGCGCTGTTTTCTTATATTCTGATTGGTTTGATGGTCTACTTCCTGATGACCAGTCTTGGCGAGCTGGCGGCCTATATGCCGGTATCTGGCTCGTTTGCGACATATGGTCAGAACTATGTGGAAGAAGGCTTTGGTTTCGCGCTGGGCTGGAACTACTGGTACAACTGGGCGGTGACTATCGCTGTTGACCTGGTTGCCGCGCAATTGGTGATGGGCTGGTGGTTCCCGGACACGCCGGGCTGGATCTGGAGCGCGCTATTCCTCTGCGTCATTTTCTTGCTGAACTACATTTCTGTACGCGGTTTTGGCGAGGCGGAGTACTGGTTCTCGTTAATTAAAGTCGCGACCGTTATTATCTTCATCATCGTTGGCGTAGCGATGATTATCGGTATCTTTAAAGGTGTCGAGCCGGTCGGCTGGAGCAACTGGACGACGGGCGATGCGCCTTTTGCTGGCGGTTTTGCGGCAATGATTGGCGTCGCGATGATCGTGGGCTTCTCTTTCCAGGGAACTGAGCTGATTGGTATTGCCGCCGGGGAATCTGAAAACCCGGAGAAGAATATTCCGCGCGCGGTGCGTCAGGTGTTCTGGCGTATTCTGCTGTTTTATGTTTTCGCGATTTTGATTATCAGCCTGATCATTCCTTATACCGATCCAAACCTGCTGCGTAACGACGTCAAAGACATTAGCGTCAGTCCGTTTACCTTAGTGTTCCAGCATGCGGGCTTGTTGTCTGCGGCGGCGATAATGAATGCGGTTATCCTGACGGCGGTACTGTCTGCGGGTAACTCTGGGATGTATGCCTCGACCCGTATGCTCTACACCCTGGCCTGTGACGGTAAGGCCCCGCGTATTTTTGCGAAATTGTCCCGCGGCGGCGTACCGCGCAATGCGCTTTATGCCACCACCGTGATTGCCGGTCTTTGCTTTTTGACCTCAATGTTCGGCAACCAGACGGTCTATCTGTGGCTGTTGAACACCTCCGGTATGACGGGCTTCATCGCCTGGCTGGGGATTGCCATTAGCCATTATCGCTTCCGTCGCGGTTACGTGATACAAGGGTATGATGTGAATGATTTGCCGTACCGTTCCGGGTTCTTCCCGCTGGGGCCGATTTTCGCCTTTGTACTGTGCCTGATTATTACGTTGGGGCAGAACTATGAAGCGTTCCTGAAAGATACCATCGACTGGGGCGGCGTCGCGGCGACCTATATCGGTATTCCGCTGTTCCTGCTTATCTGGTTCGGCTACAAGCTGATAAAAGGTACGCATTTCGTGCGCTATAGCGAAATGCACTTCCCGGAACGCGTTAAAAAGTAACGTAGTATTCTCGTCATAGGCCGGATAAGGCTTTATGCCGCCATCCGGCACGGACTGCCTGAACCTGACCCTTCTAACCCTCCCATTCGAGAGGGTTTTTTGTTTTTTCTTTATGATTGGTTCAAATGATATAATTATTAACAATTAAATTGATAATTATTATCGTTTGCTTTATCGTTACGCTCGAAATCAGAAAGGATGAAGATTCGGGCGCGACCGTCACTCATGAGCCCGACTCGCCTGCATAAAAAGAGTTCGCCGTGATAACCGTTATCGCAGGCGAAACGTAATGCGTTGTGAGCGATAACCGATTTTTTTTGTCGTATTTACCTCATGGAGAAATGGAATGTTTAGGTTTAACCCTTTCGTTCGGGTAGGGCTTTGTATGTCCGCAGTTACGTTGGCCTGGCCGGTTGCCGCGGCAACGGATGATGGTGAAACCATGGTCGTTACCGCGTCCGCCATCGAACAAAATCTGAAAGATGCGCCAGCAAGTATCAGCGTCATTACCCAGCAAGATTTACAGCGCAGGCCCGTGCAAAACCTGAAAGATGTCCTGAAAGAGGTGCCGGGCGTACAGCTCACTAACGAAGGGGATAACCGTAAAGGCGTGAGTATTCGTGGTCTGGACAGCAGTTATACGCTGATCCTGATCGACGGTAAGCGCGTTAACTCCCGTAACGCGGTCTTCCGCCATAATGATTTTGATCTGAACTGGATACCGGTTGACGCTATCGAACGTATTGAAGTGGTGCGTGGCCCCATGTCCTCGCTGTATGGCTCCGATGCGCTGGGCGGCGTGGTCAACATTATCACCAAAAAAATTGGTCAGAAATGGCACGGCAGCGTCACGGTTGACTCCACTATTCAGGAACATCGCGACCGTGGCGATACTTATAACGGTCAGTTCTTTACCAGCGGTCCGCTGATCGACGGCGTGCTGGGAATGAAAGCCTACGGTAGCCTGGCGAAACGCGAAAAAGACGAGCAGCAGAGTTCCGCCACCACCGCTACGGGTGAAACGCCGCGCATTGAAGGATTTACCAGCCGGGATGGAAACGTCGAGTTTGCCTGGACACCAAACGAAAATCATGACGTTACCGCAGGCTACGGTTTTGATCGCCAGGACCGGGACTCCGACTCGCTGGATAAAAACCGACTGGAACGGCAAAACTACGCGTTGAGCCATAACGGACGTTGGGATCTCGGCAATAGCGAGCTCAAGTTCTACGGCGAAAAAGTGGAAAACAAAAACCCCGGCAACAGTAGCCCTATCACGTCAGAAAGCAATTCGATTGACGGGAAATACGTTCTGCCGTTAGCGTCTGTCAACCAGTTCCTCACCTTCGGCGGCGAATGGCGTCACGATAAACTGAGCGATGCGGTGAACCTGACCGGCGGTTCCAGTACTAAAACCTCCGCCAGCCAGTATGCTCTGTTCCTTGAAGATGAGTGGCGCATCTTCGAACCGCTGGCGCTGACCACCGGTATTCGTATGGATGACCATGAAACCTATGGCGATCACTGGAGCCCGCGTGCTTATCTGGTCTATAACGCAACGGATACCCTGACGGTGAAAGGTGGGTGGGCCACGGCCTTTAAAGCGCCGTCGCTATTGCAATTAAGTCCGGACTGGGCGACCAACTCCTGCCGTGGCGGATGCCGCATTATCGGTAGCCCGGATCTGAAACCTGAAACCAGTGAAAGCTGGGAGCTCGGCCTTTATTACCGGGGCGAAGAAGGCATACTGGAGGGCGTGGAAGCGAGCGTTACCACGTTCCGTAACGATGTGGACAATCGCATCAGCATTAGCCGTACCCCTGACGTTAACGCCGCGCCCGGCTATTCCAACTTTGTCGGTTTCGAAACCAACAGTCGGGGACAGCGCGTTCCGGTCTTCCGTTATTACAACGTGAATAAAGCGCGTATTCAGGGCGTGGAAACCGAGTTGAAAGTTCCGTTTAACGAGGCGTGGAAACTGTCGTTGAATTACACCTATAACGACGGGCGCGACGTCAGTAATGGCGGGAACAAGCCGCTTTCCGATCTGCCGTTCCACACCGCGAACGGTACGCTGGACTGGAAACCGGCGCAGCTCGAAGACTGGTCATTCTACGTATCAGGGAATTATACCGGGCGTAAGCGGGCCGACAGCGCAACAGCGAAAACGCCGGGCGGGTACGTGGTCTGGGATACCGGCGCGGCATGGCAGGCGACGAAAAACGTTAAACTGCGTGCGGGCGTTCTGAACGTGGGCGATAAAGATCTCAAACGCGACGACTACGGTTATACCGAAGACGGACGTCGTTACTTTATGGCGGTGGATTACCGTTTCTGACAGAGACTGGCGACAGCCGCGTTTTGCAGCTGTCGCCAGAATGTTATAACCGATGCAGCCTGGAGAGCAGCGCCAGCGACAGAGTCGTTAGCAGAATGGCGATCACCGCATAGATATAAACGCCCGACCACGCCCAGCTATTTTTCACCATAATTACCGGCACACCGGCCATTGCCGCGCCGACATAGCTGAACAATCCCCGAAAGCCGGTAATCGATCCCGCCGCATCCTTATGGGTCACATCCAGACAGCCGACGGCAAAAAGCATATGCGGTCCGTATAAGGCGAAGCCCATGATGGTGAACAGAATCGCGGTGAGGGTGTAAGAGGTATCCTGAACCAGCGGCACCAGCACGATGCATATGCACAGCGCTAACGCGAAGATTAATCCGGTCATCCAGCGGTTACTTTTGAACATAAAGTCAGACAAGTAGCCTGCCAGCAACCCACCTGCCAGTCCGCCCGCCTCAAACCAGGAAATAATCGAGTTCGCTTTTATCAGGCTCCAGCCGTGAACCTGTGAATAGTAAATCTGCGGCCAGTCGTTAAGGATGGTGCGCGCAATATAAACCGACATATCACCGATAATAATGATCCATACCAGTGGATTGGTCAGGATATATTTCACAAAAATCTGCCAGAAGCTCAGGTTGACCGGGCTGGCCTTGACCTGGGCCAGTTCCGTCGGGTCGTTACGCCACTGCCCCACGTTGGGCAAACCTAACGTACCGGGACGATCTTTAATGGTAAATAGCGCCACTATCCCCATCAGCAGCGAAATGGCGCCGGGAACATAAAACCCCATTTTCCAGCTACCGCTAAAGGCGATAGCAAAACTGGTCAGCAGCGGCGCGAGGCTGCCGCCGATATTGTGCGCCGCTTCAACGATAGCCCACCAACGTCCCCGTTCGTTTTTCGAAAACCACGAAGCCATAATTTTCGCCATCGGCGGAAAGCTGGTGCCCTGTAATATCGCGTTGAGGCTGTACAGTACGTAGAATGCCGCCACGCTATCGGAAAAGCCGAACAGAATATTTACAATCCCCACGCCAATCAGCACCGGGCCGGTCATGGCTTTCGGGTTAATTTTATCGACCAGCATCCCGCCGACAAACTTCATCGCGCCATAAAGAATGTAAAAAATAGAAGACATAATGGCGAAGTCTTCTGCGGTCAGCGACGTTTCCGTCAGCATGGCCGGCATCGCGGCGGAGAAGTTTTTACGGGTAAGATAAAAGACGGCATAAGAGATAAAGACCGAGGCGATAATCTCAAAACGAAATTTTTTATAGGTCTGGTCTATCTCTTTTTTCTCTTTTACAATCGGCTTATCGGGCTGGCTGAAAATAAATGTTTTTATACTCATTTTAAAATTCCCTTCCGGCGAGGTGAGTCGCGTTATAATTCATCTTCAATAAGGAAAAGAAGCAATTCGAAACCGTGATAATTAATCTGATGGTGGATTTTTTCCCGTACAACCGGCTTCGCTTTCCAGGCAATACCGGTGCCAGCATGTTCTAACATCGGCAGATCGTTGGCGCCATCACCGCAGGCAATAATATTCTCCGTGGCAATATTTAACCGGGCAGCCAGGTCAACCAGCGTCTGTTTTTTGTTTGCGGCGTTCATAATCGGCAAGGTAATGTTATCCGTCAGAACGTTATCGCGTATTTCAACCGTATTCGAAAAGGCATAATCCAGTTGATACCGTTCTTTTAGACGCTGCGTGAATATATCCAGTCCCCCGGAGATAATCGCGGTTTTAAATCCTTTGGCCTTGATGACTGGCAGAATAGTTAACAGGCCTGGCGAAAGGGTCATGCGATCGCATACGGCGTTCAGCACTGCTTTCGGTGTGCCTTTCAACATTCCGATACGTCGGGTAAAACTGGCGTTAAAATCAAGCTTGCCCTCCATCGCCTGTTGGGTAATGGCGGTGATTTGCGTCGACATGCCAAGCTCGCGGGCAATTTCATCCACGCCTTCTTCCGCAATAAATGTCGAGTCCATATCAAACGCGATAATACCGTTAGCAGGCAGTGGCTGCGGCTTAATAAAAAAATCAAACTGCCATTGCAATGAGAGTTCGCGTAAATAGCGATAAAATTCAGGCGTCAGACATTCCGCTGGCAGCGTAAGCTTTAAATAAGCGGTATTGATAAGCGCGGCATAACGTTTATCAAATAATAGCGGAAATGGCATGGTGACGGCATTAAATAACGTTTCCTGTAATTTTTTCTGAAACGTATCGATATCCTGTGTAGTAATAAAATAAATAATGCTCATATGATAACTCCCTTAATTTACGGGTATTATAATGACTCTTTTGCGGCGTGGAATCTCGTGCTATCACAGATATCACAGCCAGAAAAGGGCTAAAAAAGCGTTGTTTTTGATACCAGGTAAAGTTCAGACACAAAAGGTATCACTTTTGATATGCCAACTGTGCGAGGATGTTATTTATTACTGAACGCGAATGACACTGAAAGGATTGATATAACGATGGAGAGTTGCCTTGATATATTCAAAATAGTAATAGGTCCATCCAGCTCACGTACCGTAGGGCCGATGCGCGCCGCCTGTCACTTTATTTCATTGCTCAGAGAACAAGAGACGTTGCCGCTAATTCGGGAAATTGAAATCGAACTGTATGGCGCGTTATCGTTAAGCCGCAAGTGCCACAATGTGGATACCGCCCTTTATCTTGGGCTGCTGGGTTGCCAGCCGGAGAATGTCGATCTCCGTTCGCATATGGCGGTGATTAAGCGTGCGGAAAATGAAAACAAAATCGAACTCCCGCTCTCCGACGCGGGCGGAATCACGATAAAAGTCAAGATTATCGCCAATCACCAGGCGCATCCAGGCCATCCTTATGCCATGACGTTTCGCGCCAGAGATGATTATTTCACGGTGTATGAAGAGACCTGGTTTTCGACCGGCGCCGGACAGGTTCGCAAACATGGCGAGCCGCTGACGCCATCGCTTCCTTTGCGTACAGTGTCGCCCTTTGAATTTAGTCATGCCGCGCAGTTGCTGGCGCTGTGCCGGCGTAATGGCCTGTCCGTGGCGGCGCTGATGATGAAAAATGAGCTGTGCCGCCACTCGCCACAGACGTTGCAGAATTATCTGGCGCAAATATGGGACGTGATGCAGCAGGCGGTTTATCGCGGCCTGCATACTGAGGGGGTATTACCCGGCCCCTATCAGGTACCGCGGCGCGCCTGTGCGTTACATAAGACGTTACAGGCGAACCGTTCCGCCAGCGATTTTTTAACCGCGCTGAACTGGGTCAATGCCTTCGCGATTGCGGTAAGCGAAGAAAATGCCAGCGGCGGACAGATTGTTACCGCGCCAACCAATGGTGCGTGCGGCATCATTCCGGCAGCGCTCTGCTGGTATGATAAATTTGTCACGCCGCTGGAGCCCGGTGCTCTGACCCGTTTCTTCCTGACTGCCGCCGCTATCGCGATATTGTTTAAACAAAACGCCTCTATTCTGGGATCTGAAGTTGGCTGTCAGGGGGAAGTCGGCGTGGCGTGCTCAATGGCGGCGGCGGGCCTGGCTGAACTGATGGGCGCATCCGTGGAGCAAACGCTGAGCGCCGCTGAAATTGCCATGGAACATCATCTGGGATTGACCTGCGATCCGCTGGGCGGGCAGGTACAAATTCCCTGCATAGAGAGAAACGCCATCTCTGCCGTGAAAGCGATAAACGCGGCGACGATGGCGATGAGTCGCGTAAGCGAACCCTGTATTTCGCTCGATGAGATCATTGCTGCGATGTACGAGACCGGTAAAGACATGAGCGCTAAATACCGTGAAACGTATCATGGTTCGCTGGGGAAAATTCAGCCGCGCAAGAGAGGGTAACAGCGTGAAATACAATACGATGAATAACGACGAGATTATCCTGTCGTTGTGCGCCCGCTTAAAGGAGACGCGTCTGTCTCTTTCGATGACCCAGCAGCAGCTTGCCGATCGCGCGCACGTTGGCATCGCTACCATCAAGCGTATCGAGAAGGGGGGAGGGCTCAATCTTGATACGTTAATTTCTCTCCTGCGGGCGCTGGATAAGTTGCATAATCTCGATGCGGTGCTGTTTGAATCCGAGCTGCGTAATTTTCACGAAAGTTATGAAGGCGGAGAGGGGAGCGGCCGCCTTCAGGTACGCCAGCAGGCCGCGGATTTAAATAATAAATCTTCCGCGCCGCAGTCGGAGGAGGTGAACTACAGCGCGGCGCTGGAAAATTCATTATGTTGGTGACGTCTCACGCTCGTCCCGTAAATACCGGGCATGAAAGCGCAGATGGTCCTCGATGAAGGACGCAATAAAATAATAGCTATGATCGTAGCCAGGCTGGATTCGTAGCGTCATCGGCCAGGCGGTTTGCCGCGCGGCTTCCGCCAGTACGGCGGGCTGAAGCTGATCGGCGAGGAATTGATCGCTGTCGCCCTGATCGATGAGCACAGGAATGGCGTCCTGCGGCTGGCTGGCCAGCATTAATTCGCAGCTATCCCACTCAGTCCAGGCTGATTCATCTTCGCCGAGATAAGCGGTAAGCGCTTTGATTCCCCACGGCACGCGGCTGGGGTTGACGATAGGCGCAAAAGCAGAGACGCTGGTGTATTTGCCTGGATTTTTCAGCGCCATGATTAATGCGCCGTGGCCGCCCATCGAGTGCCCGCTGATGGCGCAACGGTCGCTGACGTTAAACTGTGTCTGGATAAGCGCCGGAAGCTCATCGCGCAGGTAATCGTACATGCGATAATGGCTGGCCCAGGGCGGCTGTGTGGCATTGAGATAAAACCCGGCGCCGTGGCCTAAATCGTATCCGCTATCGTCGGCGACCTGTTCACCGCGTGGACTGGTATCCGGCATCACCAATACAATGCCCAGTTCTGCTGCGATACGCTGCGCGCCTGCTTTGGTGGTAAAATTCTCATCATTGCAGGTCAACCCGGACAACCAGTACAGTACCGGAGGCGGTTCATTATCCTGAGTCGGCGGAAGAAAAATGCTGAATGTCATGGCGCAGTTTAGCGTGGCGGCATGATGACGCCAGCGCTGCTGCCAGCCGCCAAAACATCGGTGCTCTTCGAGCATTTCCATGCGGGGGCTCCTTTTATGGTGAACCTGATAAGGTATGCAGATTCTTCATAATACAGATTATTCACCGCGTTGTGAGTAACTTTCACTTCCGTAATACATAAACATGCTTCATCATTTAAATAACGTTGCGTTAACAAATATGCCCTTTGTCCTGCCATCATTCTCGCACCGGAAAAGATGTCATGAAAGGCAGCGACAATTTCAACAATTATGGGCGTGAATACTGGATTATGTGCGCTACCTCACGCACAATAATCACACTGTCACAATATTGACAAACTTTGCCCCATGCAGGGCAGAGGCGCCACACCTGCAGGAGAACACGATTAATGCCATCACTCAGTAAAGAAGCGGCCCTGGTTCATGACGCGCTGGTTGCCCGGGGGCTGGAAACGCCGCTGCGCCCGCCTATGGATGAACTGGATAATGAAACGCGAAAAAGCCTTATCGCAGGGCATATGACTGAGATTATGCAGTTGCTGAATCTCGATTTGAGCGATGACAGTCTGATGGAAACGCCGCATCGTATCGCTAAGATGTACGTTGACGAGATTTTCGCCGGCCTCGACTATGCCAATTTCCCGAAAATTACCCTCATTGAAAATAAAATGAAGGTGGATGAAATGGTCACCGTCCGCGATATCACGCTGACCAGCACCTGTGAACATCACTTCGTGACCATTGATGGCAAAGCGACCGTCGCGTATATCCCCAAAGATTCCGTGATCGGCCTGTCGAAAATTAACCGCATCGTGCAATTCTTCGCCCAGCGTCCACAGGTTCAGGAACGTTTGACCCAACAAATTCTGACGGCGCTGCAAACCTTGCTCGGCACCAATAATGTAGCGGTATCGATTGATGCGGTGCATTACTGCGTGAAAGCGCGCGGTATTCGTGACGCAACCAGCGCCACGACGACGACGTCGCTGGGTGGATTGTTTAAGTCCAGCCAGAATACGCGCCAGGAGTTTCTGCGTGCCGTTCGCCATCATCCATGATTAAGGCGGAGACGATGGAACGTAATGTCACGCTGGATTTTGTACGTGGCGTCGCTATCCTCGGTATCCTGCTTCTTAACATTAGCGCCTTTGGATTGCCGAAGGCGGCTTATCTCAATCCCGCCTGGTACGGCGCGATCGTTCCCGAAGACGCCTGGTCCTGGGCGATTCTCGATATTGTGGCGCAGGCTAAGTTTCTTACGCTGTTCGCGTTGTTGTTTGGCGCGGGGCTACAAATGCTGCTTCCGCGTGGTAAACAGTGGATTCAGTCGCGCTTGACGCTATTGGTACTGTTAGGTTTTATCCATGCGTTATTCTTTTGGGACGGCGACATTCTGCTGGCCTACGGTCTGGTCGGATTAATTTGCTGGCGACTGGTACGCGACGCGCCTTCGGTAAAAAGCCTGTTCAATACCGGCATACTCCTTTATCTGGTCGGGATTGGCGTGCTACTGCTGCTGGGCGTGGTATCGAGTAGCGAAACCAGCCGCGCCTGGACGCCGGATGCGTCGGCAATATTGTATGAAAAATACTGGAAGCTGAACGGCGGCATGGAGGCTATCAGCAACCGGGCAGAGATGCTGTCAAATAGTTTACTGGCGCTCGGCGCGCAGTATGGCTGGCAACTGGCAGGTATGATGCTGCTGGGCGCCGCGCTAATGCGTAGCGGCTGGCTGAAAGGTCAGTACAGTCTGCGGCACTATCGCCGTACCGGGGTTCTGCTGGTGGCGTTAGGGCTAATGATCAACCTGCCTGCGGTCATTTTACAATGGCGGCTGGACTGGGCGTACCGCTGGTGCGCCTTCTTATTGCAGGCGCCGCGCGAACTGAGCGCGCCGTTGCAAACGCTGGGCTATGCCGCGCTGATGTTTGGCTTCTGGCCGCAGCTTAGCCGATGCAGACTGACGCTTGCCATTGCCTGCGTAGGGCGAATGGCGCTGACCAATTATCTGCTGCAGACGATCATCTGTACCACGCTGTTTTATCAGTTTGGCTTATTTATGAAATTCAATCGACTGGAACTCTTGTTCTTTGTCGTTCCGGTATGGGCAATAAACCTTCTCTTTTCCGTCATCTGGCTACGTTTCTGGCGACAGGGACCGGTCGAGTGGTTATGGCGTCAACTCACGTTGCGCGCGTCAGGATCGCTCAGATAACGATCTGGATCACATTCATTAACAAAATGGCTGTAACCGTTTCCATCCCTGTGATGTTTCTCACGCAGCCCTGGGCAGGGTGCTGACAAAATAGCCGCCTGCTAACGGGGCATTTGTGAGCATTTTTGAACTCAAACAGGGCAGTGAATATGATCACCATTCGTGATGTAGCGCGCCAGGCTGGCGTGTCTGTAGCGACCGTTTCCCGCGTACTGAATAACAGCGCGTTGGTCAGTCCCGACACCCGTGACGCCGTTATGCAGGCCGTCACCCTGCTGGGATATCGGCCAAATGCGAATGCGCAAGCGCTGGCCACCCAGGTGAGCGATACCATCGGTGTCGTGGTCATGGATGTTTCCGATGCCTTTTTCGGCGCTCTGGTGAAAGCCGTAGATCTGGTCGCGCAGCAGCACCAGAAATATGTTCTCATTGGCAACAGTTATCATGAGGCGGAAAAAGAGCGCCATGCGATTGAAGTCTTGATCCGTCAGCGTTGTAACGCATTGATTGTTCACTCAAAAGCCTTAACCGATCGCGAGCTGAGCGACTTTATGGATCAGATCCCCGGTATGGTGCTGATTAACCGTATCGTGCCGGGTTATGCGCATCGTTGTGTCTGTCTCGACAATGTGAGCGGCGCCAGAATGGCGACCCGAATGTTGCTGAATAATGGACATCAACGCATCGGCTACCTGGCCTCCAGCCACCGTATTGAAGATGACGCGATGCGCAGAGAAGGGTGGTTACACGCGCTGCAAGAGCAGGGGGTTGCTGCGTCGGAGAGCTGGATTGGCACCGGCACGCCGGATATGCAGGGCGGCGAGTCGGCAATGGTTGAGTTGCTGGGACGCAATCTGCAACTGACGGCGGTATTTGCCTATAACGATAACATGGCGGCGGGCGCGCTGACGGCGTTAAAAGATAACGGCATCGCCATTCCCTTGCATCTGTCTGTCATCGGTTTCGATGATATCCCTATTGCTCGTTATACCGATCCTCAGTTGACTACCGTGCGCTATCCTATTGCTTCTATGGCGAAAATCGCGACCGAGCTGGCGTTACAGGGGGCCGCAGGCACGCTGGATATCACGGCGACGCACTGCTTCATGCCGACCCTGGTACGGCGCCATTCGGTGGCGTGGCGACAGAATGCGGTACTGATCACTAACTGATTACGCCCCGCATGTAACCGTTTTCAATCTGTGAGTAAATTCACAGTTTATTAACATTGTGATAGCTATGATGACAACGTTTGTCGCACTGTAACTAATGTGTAACAGTTAGTTGTCAGTTTTGCTGGGGTATTTCGCTTATAAAAACCGTTATCACAATATCCCGCGACTACCGGACAAAAATAAAGAGTTGAATAAGAGCTTATCCCATTAGGGCTATTTTACTTGCCATTTTGGACCTGGGCAGTGCTCGCCAAAACGCGTTAGCGTTTTGAACGCCGCTAGCGGCGGCCCGAAGGGCGAGCGTAGCGAGTCAAACCTCACGTACTACGTGTACGCTCCGGTTTTTGCGCGCTGTCCGTGTCCAAACTGGCTGCGCCAATAACGCCTGGTGGGATAGGCTCTAAATACGCTTCGGCGTTCAGTAACACGCGTTAACGTGCTGAACAGCCGGGCATTTTTTTACGCTATACCCTACATAATAAAACCGGAGCTACCATGAATAAGAAGGTACTGACCCTTTCTGCCGTGATGGCAAGTCTGTTATTCGGCGCGCACGCGCACGCGGCTGATACTCGTATTGGCGTGACGATTTATAAATATGACGATAACTTTATGTCCGTGGTGCGTAAGGCTATTGAAAAAGATGGCAAATCCGCGCCGGATGTTCAGCTACTGATGAATGACTCGCAAAACGATCAATCTAAACAGAATGATCAAATTGACGTTTTATTGGCGAAAGGGGTTAAAGCTCTGGCGATTAATCTGGTCGACCCGGCAGCCGCCGGTACGGTGATTGAGAAAGCGCGCGGGCAAAATGTGCCGGTGGTGTTCTTTAACAAAGAGCCTTCCCGCAAAGCGCTGGACAGCTATGACAAGGCGTATTATGTCGGGACTGACTCTAAAGAATCCGGTGTGATTCAGGGCGACTTGATTGCCAAACACTGGCAGGCGAATCAGGGTTGGGATCTGAATAAAGACGGTAAAATTCAGTATGTTCTGCTGAAAGGCGAGCCGGGGCACCCGGATGCTGAAGCCCGTACGACGTATGTGGTGAAAGAGTTAAATGCTAAAGGTATTCAGACCGAGCAACTGGCGTTAGACACCGCCATGTGGGATACCGCGCAGGCAAAAGATAAGATGGATGCCTGGCTGTCTGGCCCGAACGCTAACAAGATTGAAGTGGTTATCGCGAATAACGATGCGATGGCGATGGGCGCGGTAGAGGCGCTGAAAGCGCATAATAAATCGTCGATTCCGGTCTTTGGCGTCGATGCGTTACCGGAAGCTTTGGCGCTGGTGAAATCGGGCGCGATGGCCGGTACGGTACTGAATGACGCCAACAATCAGGCGAAAGCGACATTCGATCTGGCGAAAAACCTCGCCGAAGGCAAGGGCGCGGCTGACGGCACCAGCTGGAAGATTGAGAACAAAATCGTGCGCGTGCCTTATGTCGGCGTGGACAAAGACAATCTGAGCGAATTTACCCAAAAATAACTTTTCCGTCTGTGGGCGCAATTTTGTTGCGCCCTGAAACCGTGGAAGGGTGACGTGCCGCAGACCGGATAACGTATTTCTTTTGCCATCCGGCGCGGATAGTCATAATTAAAAAGGCCGACAGGGTATCATTATGGGCAGCACGATCTCTCCGTCGTCGGGTGAATATTTGTTGGAAATGCGTGGCATTAACAAATCATTTCCCGGCGTGAAAGCGCTTGATAATGTCAACTTAAACGTTCGTCCGCACTCTATTCATGCATTAATGGGCGAAAACGGCGCAGGCAAATCAACATTATTAAAATGTCTTTTCGGTATTTACCAAAAAGATTCCGGCAGCATTGTATTTCAGGGAAAAGAAGTGGACTTCCATTCGGCGAAAGAAGCGCTGGAGAATGGGATTTCGATGGTACACCAGGAGTTAAACCTGGTATTACAACGTTCGGTCATGGATAACATGTGGCTGGGACGTTATCCCACCAAAGGTATGTTTGTCGACCAGGATAAAATGTACCAGGATACCAAAGCGATATTTGATGAACTGGATATCGATATTGACCCACGCGCGCGCGTAGGAACGTTATCCGTTTCGCAAATGCAGATGATCGAAATTGCGAAAGCGTTTTCCTATAACGCTAAGATCGTTATTATGGATGAACCGACCTCATCGTTAACTGAGAAAGAGGTTAATCATCTGTTCACCATTATTCGCAAGCTGAAAGAACGTGGCTGCGGAATTGTTTATATCTCGCATAAAATGGAAGAAATTTTTCAATTGTGCGATGAAATTACTATCTTGCGCGACGGTCAGTGGATTGCCACCCAGCCGCTGGAAGGGCTGGATATGGATAAGATCATTGCGATGATGGTCGGGCGTTCCCTGAACCAGCGCTTTCCGGATAAAGAAAATAAGCCGGGCGACGTGATTCTGGAGGTTCGTCACCTGACCTCGCTGCGCCAGCCTTCCATTCGCGATGTCTCCTTTGATTTGCACAAGGGCGAAATTCTGGGCATTGCCGGTCTGGTTGGGGCAAAGCGTACCGATATCGTCGAAACGCTGTTTGGCATTCGTGAGAAGTCGTCCGGGACAATCACTTTACATGGTAAGAAAATTAATAATCACACTGCGAACGAAGCGATTAACCACGGTTTTGCGCTGGTGACGGAAGAGCGTCGTTCCACCGGAATTTATGCCTATCTGGATATCGGATTTAACTCATTAATTTCGAATATCCGTAATTATAAAAATAAAGTGGGGTTACTGGATAATTCCCGGATGAAAAGCGACACCCAATGGGTCATTGATTCCATGCGGGTAAAAACGCCGGGGCATCGCACGCAAATTGGTTCACTTTCCGGCGGCAATCAGCAAAAGGTGATCATTGGTCGCTGGCTATTAACGCAGCCGGAAATATTAATGCTGGACGAACCGACCCGCGGCATTGATGTCGGCGCAAAATTTGAAATTTATCAGCTTATTGCGGAACTGGCGAAAAAAGGCAAGGGGATCATCATTATCTCTTCTGAAATGCCGGAGCTGTTAGGGATTACTGATCGTATCCTGGTGATGAGTAACGGTCTCGTTTCCGGCATTGTCGATACTAAAACAACAACGCAAAACGAAATTTTGCGTCTTGCTTCTTTGCACCTTTAAGATCAGGGGCTCCTTATGAGTGCGTTAAACAAGAAAAGCTTTTTGACCTGGCTGAAAGAGGGCGGAATTTACGTCGTTCTTTTAGTGTTGCTGGCGATTATTATTTTCCAGGACCCGACTTTTTTAAGTTTGCTGAATTTAAGTAATATTCTGACGCAATCTTCGGTACGTATTATTATCGCGCTGGGCGTGGCGGGACTCATCGTCACCCAGGGGACAGACCTGTCGGCGGGGCGTCAGGTAGGGCTGGCGGCGGTCGTGGCGGCAACATTACTGCAATCAATGGAAAACGCCAATAAAGTGTTTCCGGAAATGGCGACCATGCCGATTGCGCTGGTCATCCTGATTGTCTGCGCGATTGGCGCGGTGATTGGCCTGGTGAACGGCATCATCATTGCTTACCTGAACGTGACGCCGTTTATTACCACGCTTGGCACGATGATTATCGTTTATGGGATCAACTCCCTTTACTATGACTTTGTCGGCGCTTCGCCCATTTCCGGCTTTGACAGCGGCTTTTCCACCTTTGCACAGGGCTTTGTGGCGATGGGCAGTTTCCGGCTCTCATACATCACCTTTTACGCTCTGATTGCGGTAGCGTTTGTCTGGGTGCTGTGGAATAAGACCCGCTTTGGTAAAAACATTTTTGCTATTGGCGGCAACCCGGAAGCGGCGAAAGTTTCTGGCGTAAACGTGGCGCTGAACCTGCTGATGATTTATGCGCTCTCCGGCGTGTTTTATGCCTTCGGCGGCTTACTGGAAGCAGGGCGTATTGGTTCTGCCACCAACAACCTCGGCTTTATGTATGAACTGGATGCGATTGCCGCGTGCGTGGTCGGGGGCGTATCGTTTAGCGGCGGAGTGGGGACGGTCTTCGGCGTGGTGACCGGCGTCATTATCTTTACCGTCATCAACTATGGCCTGACCTATATCGGGGTAAACCCGTACTGGCAGTACATCATCAAAGGCGGCATTATCATTTTCGCCGTGGCGCTGGACTCGCTGAAATACGCGCGTAAGAAGTAGTTATCCAGACCTATTACTTTGCTTATCAGATAACCCGGCGCAGCGAAACTGCGCGCCGGGCTTCATACCGCGAGCTACAGCGTTAACGCGTGCTCTTTTTCGCCTTTTTTAAATTTGACCTCGCCTAAATCAATACAGGCGACCGGGCAGACATGACCGCACAGCAGACAACCGACGCATTTTTCCGTATTGCAATGCGGCGTGCGGCTGTGTTCATCCCACTCCATCGCCTGATGGCCGCCGTCATAGCAGGAGATATAGCAACGTCCGCAGCCGACGCATTTCTCCTGATTAATCCGCGGATAGACGATATAGCTGCGATCCAGGTCTTCCGCCGGGATAATATTGCCATTCGCCAGTCCGATCATCTCCTGTAATGAGGCAAATCCCTGATCGGCCAGATAGTGGCTGAGGCCGCTCGCCATATCTTCTACAATGCGGTAACCGTATTGCATAATGCCTGTCGTCACCTGTAGGGTCGCCGCGCCCAGCAGCAGAAATTCGGCAGCGTCTTCCCAGGTTTCAATGCCGCCGATACCGCTAATCGGGAAATCGCGCAGATCAGGGTGCATTCGCAACTGCTGGATAAAACGCAGCGCAATGGGTTTCACCGCTTTTCCTGAATAACCGGAGATACTGGATTTACCGTTAACCACCGGCATCCCGATTTTGCGGTTCAGGTCGATGTTAGTAATGGATTTCACGGTGTTGATGGTGGCGATACCGTCGGCTCCGCCGCGTTTAGCGGCCAGCGCGACTTCGCACATATCGCCAATATTCGGCGTCATTTTCGCCAGCATTGGCAAAGATGAACCGCGTTTTACGGCGCGGCAGTATTTTTCAACCAGCTCCGGGCTTTGCCCTACATCGCTTCCCATGGCGTGCGAGGTCATCTGCGGGCAAGAGAAGTTACACTCAATCATATCCGCGCCGGCTTCTTCAACCAGACGCGCCAGTTCCTGCCACTGCTGCTCATTTTCCCCCATGATGGAAGCAATCAGCACCTTATCCGGATAATCCTGTTTTAGCCGTCGAATGGCGGCCAGATTCTCTTCCAGCGGATGCTCAGCAATTTGCTCCATGTTTTTGAAACCAATAAAACCGGTATCTTCTTTCGTCAGGTGGTCAAAACGTGGAGAGACTTCGTTGGCAATAAAAAAACCAATGGTTTTAAAAACGATCCCGCCCCAGCCGGTATCATAGGCTTTGGCGCACATCTCATAACAATTGCCTACCGGAGAAGAAGAAAGGCAAAACGGATTGGGAAACTTAACGCCGCAAAAGGTAACAGACAAATCTTTTGTTAACATGAGCAGGCCTCCTCTAAATAATGATGAATAGCCTGAGCGGCTTCTTTTCCGGTTTTTACCGCATAAACGACGGTCTTATCACCTTTAACAATATCGCCAGCGGCAAAGATCGCCGGGTCGTCGGTTTGATAATTGTGCGTGTCGATAATATTATGCTGCGCTTTTATCTCCGCAAAGTTATCCAGTCGCGCGTGCTGCCCCACGGCCAAAATAATATTTTCCGCTTCCAGCGTCAGTTCTCCTGAGTGGCGTACATGGTGGAAGGTCACTTTATTTCCGCTGACGGCGACAGGCGTAAAGCCATCAATAATCGATACGCCTAATGCCTGCGTGCTGGTAAATTCTTTTTCGCTGGCGGGGAATTCGGCTAATTCTTCCCGCGCCACGCAGGTGACGGAAGGGCAGCCGAGAATTTTTAACGTACTGGCGACATCCATCGCTACGTCGCCGCCGCCAATAATTAATGCGCTACGCGGAACGCTAATATCGCCGTCGGCCTGACGGGCGCGCTGTAAAAAATCAACGGCAATCTCTACGTGACTGGCTTGCTCAAATAACGGTAAATCAGAGCCACAGGACATCCCGACGGTCATCAGCACGGCGCGATATTCGGCTTTGAGTTGCGCAAGCGATAGCGACCCGCCCACCTCACAATTACATTTAATATTGACGCCCATTTCTACAATGCGGGCAATTTCCTGATCGAGTACGCTTTGCGGCAGACGAAATGCCGGGATGCCGTGACGCAGCCATCCGCCGGGCTGCGGCTGTTTTTCGTAAATGGTGACGTCATAGCCTAAATGCGTGAGCGTCACGCTTGCCTGCAAACCTGCCGGACCCGCGCCAATAATCGCGACTTTCCCGCGTGTTTTACTCCCGGGCTGATAAATCTGCATGGCAGTCTGCTGTTCAAAATCGGTAATAAAACGTTGCAGGCGTGCAATATCAATAGGTTTATCTATTCCGGAACGTGTACATCCGCGCTGGCATAATTTTTCCGTCGGACAGACTCTGGCGCAGACAGCACCAAGCGCGTTATTTTCCCGGATAGTTTCCGCTGCGCCTTTAAAATTGCGAAAGTAAATAGAACGAATAAATTTCCCCGGATCGGTTTGCGCCGGGCAAGCCTGACTACAGGGCGCATCGTGACATAATAAACAACGCGAAGCCTCTTTTATTGCCAGTAATGGCGTAAAACCAGGCGTGAGTTCATCCAGATAATTTTGTTGCGGCATATAATCTTCCTTAATGCTTGAATAAATTAAGGCGAAACGCAAATAACGCGTTTTAATGATCCAAAATCTACCGCCAGCCTAAGCATTGAAAGAAGGGTATTCTGTGAAAGAATTCACAAAAAAATGAAACCAGAATGCAAAACAGCATTTGTTCCTTATATCATAATAATAACTATTCTCAATTTTAAAGGGATAATAAATAGATTAACGATAAAAAAGAAGATAAATAATCATTCCAGTAAATAAAAAACCGCAACCGGTATAAAGAAAAAGATAAGACCAATATTGTACGGGATCGGCATGGCGATAAACATAAACCGGTTTTCGCGCATTTTTGACAACTTTATCTACCGCGCCGGTTCGCCAGCCTTTCCAGGCCTCACGGAAGCAAAAAAGCGGGAGTAGCAGAAAGGCTAATATGACAAATATCGTCTGTACATCCATGATCATTTCCCTTTTTTCTTTTCCAGTTCAAGCAATTGTTCCGGCGTAACGGCCGGATATCCCTGGGCGTCATTCGGCACCTGATGCTGCGTGGGAATAGGTACCAGCGGGCCTAAAAAACGCGGTTCGCGTTTAAAAATATAGAGATCCGCCAGCGCGCTAAAGCGGGCGCCAAATTCGCGCAGGCGCACTGTCAGCATATTTTTGGGCGAAGGTACCGCGTAACACTGCGCCTGAATGCCCATATGCAGCGCAATAAACAAGGCGCGTTCGCAGTGGAAGCGCTGAGTGATGATAATAAAGTCGTTGGTATCAAACACTTTGCGGGTACGCACAATGGAGTCAAGCGTACGGAAGCCAGCGTAATCAAGCACAATGTCCGCAGGATCGACGCCCGCCGCGATAAGGTCTTTGCGCATGGTCATCGGTTCGTTATAGCTTTGCAGGGCATTGTCGCCGCTGAGCAGCAGGTAATTGACTTTACCGCTATTGTAAGCGTTTAACGCGCCCTGGATACGATAACGATAGTACTGATTAATGACACCCTTGCGATAGTATTTGGCTGTCCCTAACACGACGCCAACCTGGCGGTAGGGAAGATCCTGTAGCTCGTCATAGATATAGGGCGCTGTTTTCCAGCTCATCCACCGATCGAGGCCAAGCACCGTCAACAGCAGCAAGCCTACCAGGACCAACAGGCTGTAAAACACGCGCTTTAACATGCAGGAAACTCGATACCAGGATGAAAGTACGATCAGGCTACTGTACCCGAAGACGTAGCGCAAGAAACCGCCGTCTGATTGCGGAGATTTTCAGCATGATTTCCCTTGTATCGGGTCGCGGGAGAGGAGAGTCAGGCCGGATAAGACGCCAGTGCGTCGCTATCCGGCACATTTGCTTAGCCGAGAAGCACGCGGTCAATATTATGGCAACCTAACGCTTTCAGCGTTGCGGCGGTGGCATCCCATTGAATTAATGCTGCATCGCCTTTTTCCGCCAGAATCGCACGCTGAATATCCGCATAGTCATAGCCATTGAGACTCAGCAGGTTTAGCGCGCCTTGCAGCGGGGGAAGCGTAGGGTTAAAGGCGGCGTTTTCCGCATAGCTGCCGGTGAAAATACGGCCATCTTTACATTCCAGCGCCACGCCGCTCGGTGAGTGGCTATAAGGCATATGGCTCTTATTGGCTGCCGTAATCGCCGCTTGCGTTAGCGTATCGCCCGTTAACGTAAAGCCATGATCCTGCTCGTCCATCAGCAGCGTTTTGATCTCCAGATCTTTTGGCCCGAAAGCGTCAGGCAGATAATCGCGTAACGTATGCGGCGCGCGGCCCGGCAGATGAATGCGCAGATCCAGACCGCTGTTCAGCTCGTTCATAAACTGGCGACAGTGGCCGCAAGGCGTGTAGTTAACGGTGACGGCGGCGAGCCCTTTTTCGCCGCGTAGCCAGGCGTGGCTAATCGCGCTTTGTTCAGCATGCACAGTTTGTTGCATGGTGGCGCCCAGGAACTCCATATTCGCGCCGAAATACCAGTTGCCGCTAACGCCGCGCGCAATCGCGCCGACGTTAAAATGGGACAAATCGGTACGGGCGCAGGCCGCCGCCAGAGGTAACAGTGCGAAAGCCAGCGCGTCTTCGTCCAGTCCCGCCGTATTTTTAAGCGTCGAGACCTGCTCTGCGGTCAGCATGGCGGGAAAATGGTGGTCCGCCAGGATAGGGGCCAGCGCTGATTGCAAATTATCCGCAAGCTGGGCAAAAGCAGTTTGAAAACGTGGATGCATGGCGTTGCCTCATAACAATGTAATGGAACCGTAGTTTACGGGCCTGCTATGTCTTAATATGTGATCTAAATCTCATTGCTTATGCAACTTGTGAAACTTCAATGAAAAATGCGCGACGTATCGCAAATTTTAACCCGGTCTTTTGTCCCGTCGTTAGCGCATTACCGCCAGAATGAGCGGAAACAAAAAGGGCGCTACCAGCGAGGTAATAATGCCGCAGATCACCAGCGCCAGGGAGCTAAACGCGCCTTCCTGGTAATCCAGCTCGGCGCAGCGCGCAGTACCGAGCGCATGTGAGGCGGTCCCCATTGCCAGCCCGCGTGCGGCTTTAGTACGGATGTGCATCGCGTTTAATAGCGTGTGGCCAAACACCGCGCCCAGAATACCGACAAAAATTACGCATACCGCGCTGATCGCGGGGATGCCGCCGATGCTGCCGCCCACCGCCATCGCGATAGGCGTAGTCACGGATTTAGGCAGTACCGATGCCGCGATTTCAGGCGTTGCGCCCATCAGCAAGGCAACGGATGTTCCGGTAATCATCGCTACCAGACTGCCGACAAAACAGATGCTAATAATGGATTTCCAACGCGCGCGAATCTGGTGCAATTGTTCATAAAGGGGATAGGCCAGTGCCACTACCGCCGGTTGCAGCAGATCGTTAAGTACTTCGCTGCCTTTGAAGTAGTGCTCGTAGGGAATACCGGTCAGCAACAGAAAAGGAATAATGACTACCATTGCCACCAGCAGCGGATTCAGCAACGGCATTTTAAAATGCGCCGCCAGTCGGCGGGCGGCGAAAAATACCGCCAGCGTCAGCGGTAACGACCACCAGATATATGTCATCATTTTTTCGTTCCCTTCTGCCCAACCACTTTACGCTCACCGTGTATCAGATGTGAACTCCAGCTTACGACCACAAAAACGACCAGCGTACTGATAGCGCAAGAGACCACCACCGGGCCGAATTGCGCGCGCAGTAAGTCAAAATATTGCATGACCCCAACGCCAATCGGCACAAACAGCAACGCCATATAACGAATCAGCACATAACAGCCGGGGTTAACCCACTTTGCCGGCAGAATTTGCAGCGCCAGCAATACAAACAGAATTAACATCCCGATAATGCTGCCGGGAATAGTGATAGGAAGCAGTGATGCAAGAAAAATGCCTGCGTACAAACAGGCATAAATCAATACAAAAGCGCGTATATATTGCCAGATAATATTCAGTGACTTACTCATGTTTAAAGCCCTTGATGAGATGGATTCATCATACAATTAAACGTTAAAACGTGCTACCGATCACATCATGAATTCTTAGCATAGTGGGTATAGACAGCAGGAACATCGGGCAATGCCCCTGGTCGGCGGTGTTAAACCTGGGCTAAAAAATACAAAAAGCGACTCAGGGCCAAAGACGGCGTCTCATTCTTACGCCAGAACATCCCTACGCTGCCTTTTTGCTCAATTTTTGGCAAGTTTAAAATCGCCAGTTGCCCCTGGCTGGCATAGCGTTGCGCCAGCCGTAAAGAAAGAATAGAGATCATATCGCTGCTTTGCAGCAAATTGGTGCTGACGTTCATTGACGCCGATTCAATGGTGTTTTCCGGGAGCATGACGCCGTTATCGACGAGGGCGTTATCAATACTGATGCGAATAGGGGTGCCGGTTGGCCAGACTATCCACCGCCAGTGCGCCAGATCGCTCCAGGCAATCTGCGCTCGCGCGGCCAGCGGATGGTGCGGACGCGCCACAAAGCAGACCGGCTCGGTATAAAGTACCTGATAATTAAGCGGCAGTTGCAGGGCGCGTCCGCCGACACGCCCTACCACCACATCCACCTGACCGGCAAGCAAATCGTGCAGCAGCGGCGTCATTACCTTTTCTTCAATATTCAGATGCAGCGTCGGCATTTCGTTAAGCAGGCTCAGAATCGCCTGTGATACGCAGTCAGTCGCCACGGGCGAACAGCCGATCTTCAGGCTGCCAACCAGGCCGCCCTGCTTGAAACGGGCGATTTCATACTGTGAACGCTCCAGATCGTTAATTAGGCGCTGGGCGTGCTGGAGCAGTAATTTACCGCCTTCCGAGGGGCGTAGCCCTTTACTGTGGCGCTCAAAAAGCGTGATGCCTATCTCATCTTCGAGTTGAGATAACCACTTCGATAGCGCCGGCTGGGAGATATTCATCATCCGGGCGACGTGCGTCAGGTTGCCCTGTTCGCCCAGCGCAACCAGCGTTTGCAGGTGATGTAATTTCAATTTCTGCGCCCAGTTCGCCATTCGCTATAACCTCCAGGTTATGTCTCTGCCTGAAAAGCCATTGTACATTTTATTGCTCACTCTACAAACTCGTAACATAGCAAACATAAAAACAACATCTATCTCCCTGCACTGAGGCATTAGCTATGACTCAACGACGTGATCTACAAGCCCTTATTGATGCCGCGCCCGTCGGCAAAATGCAGTGGCGCGTTATCATCTGCTGTTTTCTGGTGGTTATGCTCGACGGTTTCGACACCGCCGCGATTGGCTTCATCGCCCCGGATATTCGTACTCACTGGCAGCTAAGCGCCAGCGAACTTGCGCCGCTGTTTGGCGCAGGGCTGCTGGGGCTTACGGCCGGCGCGCTGCTATGCGGGCCGCTGGCGGATCGTTTTGGCCGCAAGCGGGTCATTGAGCTTTGCGTGGCGCTATTCGGCGCATTGAGCCTGCTTTCCGCTTTCTCGCCGGATATAGAAACCCTGGTGTTGCTGCGCTTCTTAACCGGTCTGGGACTGGGCGGAGCGATGCCGAATACCATCACCATGACGTCGGAATACCTTCCCGCTCGTCGACGCGGAGCGCTGGTCACGCTGATGTTCTGCGGTTTTACCCTGGGGTCGGCGATGGGCGGGATTGTGAGCGCGCAACTGGTGCCGCTGATTGGCTGGCACGGAATTCTGGCGTTAGGCGGCATCTTGCCTTTGCTGCTGTTTTTCGGCCTGCTGTTCGCGCTGCCGGAATCTCCCCGCTGGCAGGTACGCCGCCAACTACCGCAAGCCGTTGTCGCCCGGACGGTCAGCGCCATTACCGGCGAGCGCTATCACGATACGCAATTCTTTCTGCATGAGACGGCAGCCGTCGCCAAAGGCAGTATTCGCCAGCTTTTTGCCGGGCGACAACTTGTCATTACCCTGATGTTATGGGTGGTGTTCTTTATGAGCCTGCTCATTATCTATCTGCTTTCCAGCTGGATGCCGACGTTACTTAACCATCGCGGTATTGATCTGCAACAGGCGTCGTGGGTGACTGCCGCATTCCAGGTTGGCGGCACGCTTGGCGCGCTGTTACTCGGCGTGTTGATGGACCGGCTTAACCCGTTCCGGGTACTGGCGGTGAGCTATGCGCTGGGCGCGGTTTGCATTGTCATGATAGGCCTGAGCGAAAACGGCCTTTGGCTGATGGCGCTGGCAATTTTTGGTACCGGCATCGGTATTAGCGGTTCCCAGGTCGGGCTGAATGCTCTGACGGCGACGCTGTACCCCACCCAAAGCCGGGCGACGGGCGTGAGCTGGTCGAACGCCATTGGACGCTGCGGGGCGATTGTCGGTTCGCTCTCCGGCGGCATGATGATGGCCCTCAATTTCTCTTTCGATACGTTGTTTTTTGTCATTGCTATTCCGGCGGCTATCAGCGCGGTAATGCTTACCCTGCTGACAGTGGTTGTCCGCCTTTCGATTTCTGTACCTGACGACCTGCCGCGTGCCAGCGTCGTAAACGAATAAGGAGAATCTCCATGTCTGAAATAAATCAGAACGTAAAAGATAGCCGTCAGCAGTATTACCAGCATATTTCCGGGCAGAATCTGACGCCGCTGTGGGAATCGTTACATCACCTGGTACCGCAGACGCCAAACGCCAACTGCGCGCCGGCCTACTGGAATTATCAGGAAATTCGTCCGCTACTGATGGAAAGCGGCAATGTCATTGGCGCGAAAGAGGCGATCCGCCGGGTGCTGGTGCTGGAAAATCCGGCATTGCGCGGTCAGTCGTCGATCACGGCGACCTTATACGCTGGTTTACAGCTGATCCTGCCCGGCGAAGTCGCGCCGAGTCATCGCCATAACCAGTCGGCGCTGCGTTTTATCGTCGAAGGTAAAGGCGCATTTACCGCGGTGGACGGCGAGCGCACGCCAATGCATACCGGCGATTTTATCCTGACGCCGCAGTGGCGCTGGCACGATCATGGTAATCCGGGATCAGAGCCGGTGGTATGGCTGGATGGTCTGGATCTGCCGTTAGTCAACCTCCTGGGCTGTGGGTTTGCGGAAGACTATCCCGAAGATCAGCAGCCGGTGACGCGAAAAGAGGGCGATTATCTGCCGCGCTATGCAGCGAATATGCTGCCGCTGCGCCACCAGCGCGGGAACTCGTCGCCGATTTTCAACTACCGTTACGACCGCAGTCGCGAGGCGTTGCACGATCTGACCCGTATGGGCGATCCGGATGAGTGGGAAGGCTACAAGCTGCGTTACGTTAATCCCGTCACCGGCGGTTATCCGATGCCGTCGATGGGCGCGTTCCTGCAACTGCTGCCAAAAGGCTTTGCCTCGCGTGTGGCGCGGAGCACCGACAGCACTATCTACCACGTCGTTGAAGGGGCAGGGCAGGTCACTATCGGCAACGAAACTTTTCATTTTTCCGCAAAAGACATTTTTGTGGCGCCGACCTGGCATGAGGTGTCGTTTCGCAGCAGCGAAGACACGGTGTTATTCAGCTTTTCGGACAAGCCGGTTCAGGAAGCCCTGGGGCTGTTCCGCGAAGCACGTTATTAATTAGGGAGAGAGAACATGACCAAATATGTATTCCAGCCGCAGGCCCCGGTGACAGTACCCGTGGCGGGCAGTGATGAGCAGTTTCCGGTACGTCGCGTTTACTGCGTGGGTCGCAACTATGCCGCCCATGCCCGTGAAATGGGCTTTGATCCCGATCGCGAACCGCCGTTCTTCTTTTGTAAACCAGCGGACGCTGTCGTCCCGGTAGCGGCGGGGGATACCCTGGAACTGCCGTATCCGGCGCAGACCGATAACTACCATTATGAAATTGAGCTGGTGGTGGCGATTGGTAAAAAGGGGAGCGATATCCCGCTGGAAAAAGCCCATGAATATGTCTGGGGATACGCCACCGGTCTGGACATGACGCGTCGCGATCGTCAGATGGAAATGCGTCAGATGGGACGCCCGTGGGAAATTGGCAAAGCGTTCGATCTCTCCGCGCCCATTGCGCCATTACACAAAGCTGCTGAAACGCATAATGTGGATAACGCCCCTATTTGGCTACAGGTTAACGGCGAAGACCATCAGCGCAGCGATATTCGTCATCTGATTTGGTCGGTGAATGAAACCATCAGCTATTTGTCCGGCTTTTTTGAATTGCAGCCAGGCGATTTGATTTTCACCGGTACGCCAGAGGGGGTGGGCGCAGTGGTGAAAGGGGATGTCATCACCGGGAACGTAGAAGGTCTGACGCCGATTGCTGTGAAAATTGTCTGAGGTGAACGATGAAGCTGTACAGTTTCTTTAATAGTTCGGCGTCTTATCGTGTACGTATTGCGCTGGCGTTAAAGGGGATTGATTACCAGACGGTGGGCGTCAATATTCGTATCGGCCAGCAGAATGCGCTGGCCTACCGACGGATGAATCCGGTAGGCCTGGTGCCGACGCTGGTCACTGATGACGGCGAATCGTTGGGGCAATCGCTGGCCATCGTCGACTGGCTGGACCGACATTTTCCGCAAACGCCGCTGCTGCCGACGAGCGACCCGGCGCGCAGCCAGGCGCTGGAAATTGTCTACGCTATCGCCTGCGATATACACCCAATCAATAACATGCGCGTGTTGCGCTACCTGACCGATGAGCTGAAGGTTAGCGAAGAGGATAAAAAACGCTGGTACGCCCACTGGATACAGCAAGGGTTAAGCGCGGTAGAGCAGCTATTGCGTAAAAGTCAGTCCGGACGATTCTGCGTGGGCGACGCGCCAGGCCTTGCGGACTGCTGCCTGATTCCTCAGTGGGCGAATGCGCTCAGGATGGGCTGCGATTTATCAGGCTATCCGCGCTGTAAAGCCGTTTATGACGCCTGCGTACAGCTACCGGCGTTTATTGCCGCCGCGCCGGAAAATCAACAAGATAAAATCCCGGCCTGAAAAGGAGAATGACCATGACTCACGTGACAAGCGCAATTATTGTAGGTGGCGGAATTGGCGGCGCGGCGACCGCGCTGTCGCTGGCGCGCCAGGGAATAAAAGTCATGCTGTTGGAAAAAGCGCACGAAATTGGCGAGATTGGCGCGGGTATTCAGCTTGGGCCGAACGCTTTTTCGGCGCTGGATAGTCTCGGTGTGGGCGATGTTGCCCGCCAGCGTGCGGTGTTTACCGATCACATTACCATGATGGATGCCGTGAATGCCGAAGAAGTGGTATGCATTGAAACCGGACAGGCGTTCCGTGACCATTTTGGCGGGCCGTATGCGGTAATTCACCGGGTAGATATTCATGCAACGGTATGGGAAGCGGTGCTGACGCACCCTGGCGTGGAGTATCGTACCTCGACCCATATTGTCGATATCCGCCAGACGCCGGATGACGTTACGGTGTTTGATGAGCAGGGAAATAGCTGGACGGCGGATATTCTCGTGGGCTGCGACGGCGTTAAATCGGTCGTGCGGCAAAGTTTACTCGGCGACGCGCCGCGCGTAACGGGGCATGTAGTCTATCGGGCGGTGATTGATTGCGACGATATGCCGGACGATTTACGTATTAACGCACCGGTGCTGTGGGCAGGCCCGCATTGCCACCTGGTCCATTATCCGCTGCGCGGAGGCCAACAGTACAATCTGGTGGTGACATTCCACAGCCGCCAGCAAGAAGAGTGGGGCGTGAAAGACGGCAGTAAAGAAGAGGTGCTCTCTTATTTTGCCGGCATTCATCCCCGCCCGCGCCAGATGCTGGATAAGCCGACCTCCTGGCGCCGCTGGTCGACCGCCGATCGCGAGCCGGTCGCGAAATGGGGAACCGAGCGTATCACTCTGGTGGGCGACGCCGCGCATCCGGTGGCGCAATATATGGCCCAGGGCGCCTGTATGGCGCTGGAAGACGCCGTCACGCTGGGCAAAGCGCTGGAACGCTGCGACGGCGACGCGCAGCAGGCATTTGCGCTGTATGAGTCGGTGCGTATTCCCCGCACGGCGCGTATCGTCTGGTCTACCCGCGAGATGGGGCGTCTCTATCACGCCGCCGGGGTGGAGCGTCAGGTGCGTAATCTTTTGTGGAAAGGGAAATCGCAAGAGGCGTTTTATCGCGGTATCGAATGGCTGTACGGCTGGAAAGAAGATAACTGTCTTGAGCCGCGTTGAGCGCCTTACGTGACGTAGCGTGGCGTTTGCGCCGCCACCCGGCAAAAAGTTTTGCTCATTGCAGAGAGGCGTTATGATAGCGCCTCTTTTTTTGCTGTGGATACCGATATGCGTGTTTTACTGGCGCCGATGGAAGGCGTGCTCGACGCGTTAGTGCGCGAGCTGCTGACCGAAGTGAATGATTACGATCTCTGCATCACCGAATTTGTGCGCGTGGTGGATCAGCTGCTGCCGGTAAAAGTGTTTCATCGCATCTGCCCGGAGTTGCATCACGCCAGCCGCACGCCGTCCGGCACGCCGGTGCGTATTCAGCTTTTGGGCCAGCATCCGCAGTGGCTGGCGGAAAACGCCGCGCGGGCGACGGCGTTGGGATCGTATGGCGTAGACCTGAACTGCGGCTGTCCGTCAAAAGTGGTGAACGGCAGCGGCGGCGGCGCGACATTGCTCAAAGATCCCGAACTCATCTATCAGGGCGCGAAAGCGATGCGGGCCGCGGTACCGTCGCATCTGCCGGTGACGGTAAAAGTGCGTCTCGGCTGGGATAGCGGCGATAGAAAATTTGAAATCGCCGATGCGGTGCAGCAGGCCGGCGCCAGTGAACTGGTGGTGCATGGTCGTACCAAAGCGCAGGGCTACCGCGCCGAGCATATCGACTGGCAGGCGATCGGCGAAATACGCCAGCGTCTGACTATTCCGGTTATCGCGAATGGCGAAATCTGGGACTGGCAGAGCGCGCAGGCATGTATGGCGACCAGCGGCTGCGATGCGGTGATGATCGGCCGTGGGGCGTTAAATATTCCTAACCTGAGCCGGGTGGTGAAGTATAACGAGCCGCGTATGTCGTGGCCGGAAGTAGTGACGTTATTACAAAAATATACCCGGCTGGAAAAGCAGGGCGATACCGGTTTATACCATGTCGCGCGTATTAAACAGTGGTTGGGATATTTACGTAAGGAATATATTGAGGCGACGGAACTCTTTCAGTCGATTCGGGCGTTAAACCGTTCGTCCGAGATTGCGCGGGCGATTCAGGCTATTAAAATCTAATCTCTACAGCGTCCAGAACGTGTGCCGGGCAGATACTATCGCTGCCCGGCGCAGGAATCAGAAAATCATCTTAAACACGCCCGTTACCACCAACAGCCCAATCAGAAAAATAATTAAGATCGCCCATCTTAACTCCAAATTCCCCTCCCGCCGACATAAGGCGGGTGGGGAATTTGGACGGGCTTGAAAAGCCCGAAGGATCATCAGCCACGCTGATGTTGAATGTATTGCTTCACAACTTCCAGCGGCGCACCTCCGCACGAGCCAGCAAAGTATGACCTCGACCAGAGCACGGCTTTTCCGTATGCTCCCCGCAAATCAATAAATTCGTTTCGCAGACGGCGGGATGTCACAGCTTTCAGTGAGTTAACCAGTACCGAAAGCTGCACTGTTGGTGGGTATTCGATCAGCATGTGGACATGATCGACGTCTCCGTTACTTTCTTTAAGTTCTGCACCAAAATCACGGCAGACTTCTGCTGCATACTGATGGAATGCAGCATAGTGTGACTCTCCCAGTATTTTTCGACGGTATTTTGTTACAAAGACAAGATGAACATGCAAAAGGAAGGCGGCATGTCTTGAACGATTAATATTATGTTTTTGCATTGAAGTTGACCGTAAAAACAGTAACATAGCAAACAAATCTCCTACACACTGAGTGATGATGCTAATCCTGAAAGCCTACAAATTCAGACTGGAACCAACGCCTGAACAGTCGCAGCGTTTGCGGCAGTTATGTGGTTGCGCCCGTTTTGTCTGGAATTTAGGTCTTGCGGAGACAAAGCGCCTCCTTGGCTCAGGCGAAAAGTTACCTTCGGCTTTCGAGTTGAACAGGATGCTTACAGTGTGGAAAAAAATGCCGGGACACATCTTTTTACAGGATGCTTATACCGACAATCTGCAACAAAAGTTGAAAGACCTGCATGCTGCATGGAAACGTTGCTTTGATAAAAAGCTCGCAGCTAAGGCCCCGGTATGGAAACGAAAAAATGAGGGCAGAGACTCAATCCGTTTTGTGAACTTTGAGAAATATTGCCGCCTTGAAAATCGCAGAGTGAAGCTACCGTCAGGTCTTGGGTGGGTAAAATTCCGGCAATCTCAACGTGTGAACGGTAAAATCAAAAATGCGACAATCAGTCAGTTAGCGGGACAGTGGTATATCTCGTTTCAGGTTGAAGTTGAAACGGCAGAACCCAATCACACAAGCACAACGATAGTCGGTCTGGACGCAGGAGTAACAAAACTCGCCACGCTTTCAGACGGTACGGTATACCAACCAGTCAACAGTTTTAAAGCAAGTCAGCGCAAGCTGGCAACACTCCAGCGGCAGTTAAGCCGTAAAGTCAAATTCAGCAGTAACTGGCAGAAACAAAAGCGAAAAGTCCAGCGTCTGCACTCGCACATAGCCAATATCCGGCGCGACTACCTTCATAAAGTTACCAGTGAAATCAGCAAAAACCACGCGATGATAGTCATTGAGGATTTGAAGGTTAGTAACATGTCGAAATCGGCAAAAGGTACAGCAGAACAGCACGGACGAAACGTCAAGGCCAAATCAGGTCTAAACCGTTCGATACTGGATCAGGGCTGGTATGAAATGCGCCGCCAGCTTGAGTACAAACAGCTCTGGCGTGGCGGTCAGGTGCTTGCGGTTCCGCCAGCATACACAAGCCAGCGTTGCGCGTGCTGTGGTCATACCGCGAAAGAAAATCGCCTGTCACAAAGTAAATTTGTGTGTCAGGCATGCGGATATACAGCGAACGCTGATGTAAACGGCGCTCGTAACATTTTAGCGGCGGGGCACGCCGTTCTTGCCTGTGGAGGGATGGTGCAGTCAGGCCGCCCGTCTGAAACAGGAACCAGACGCTGAGCAATCAGTCGTCACCCACTAATGGGAATCCCCCTCCTGAGTCACGAAGTGCGAAGGTGGGGGTGGATGTCAAAGAAGAATTTTCATTGTTTGTCCCTTTATTGGTAAATACAAACAAAGTATAGGAAAGTATTAAGCCATCTGCTGCTTTGTTGGGCGCGGCGACGTTTAACTCATGAAGGCTGCTGGCGCGTATTGCAGCAAAATCGTTCATTTATGAACGGGTTAGTGGGACTTTTCATTGAAGTATTACATCAAAAAATGTATCAGATGAAATTATTTGCTAATCATATAAATTTCAAAATATGTCTTTTGTTGTCTGATGATGTATTGCCACGCGTAACTAAAAAATAGATCGCCGTAAGACGTACTCTCTTCGCACCTTTTTTTATCAGAACACCTCCATGAATCGTAATTCTTTCCTTGCCGCGACAGCGAGCTTACCGCTTTTTATTTTGCTGGCGGGCTGCGCCCCTATGCACGATACCCGCCAGTCGCTGACCCAGCAGACGCCCTCTTCTCATGTTGATTCCAGCCTGCCGGCGGCATTGAAAAACGGTTGGCCGGATAGCCAGTGGTGGAAGGCGTATCACGATGCGCAGCTTGACGCGCTGATTGATAATGCCATACAGCATTCGCCGGATATGCAGGTGGCTGAACAGCGTATTCAACTGGCGGAAGCGCAGGCGAAAGCGGTTGAGGCGCAGGACGGCCCGCAGCTCGACTTTTCTGCCGACATTGAGCGCCAGCGAATGTCCGCGGAAGGGCTGATGGGGCCATTCGCGATTACCGACCCTGCGGCGGGAACGACCGGGCCGTGGTATACCAACGGTACATTCGGCCTGACGGCGGGCTGGGATCTGGATTTATGGGGGAAAAACCGCGCTGAAGTTACTGCGCGGATCGGGGCGGTCAAAGCGCGCGAAGCGGAGCAGGAGCAGACCCGACAATTGCTGGCAAGCGGCGTGGCGCGACTCTACTGGGAGTGGCAGACGCAGGCGGCGCTGAAAAATGTGCTGATGCAAATCGAGCATGAGCAGCAAAACGTGGTGACGGTAAACCGGGAGCTGTATCAACACGGCATTACTTCTTCTGTTGAAGGGGTCGAGACCGATATCGACGCCAGCAAAACCCAGCAGCAGTTGAATGACGTTAACGGTAAAATGAAGGTTATTGAAGCGCGGCTCAGCGCGTTAACCAATACGCAATCGGCGGCGCTCAAGCTGCGTCAGGTGAGTCTCCCCGCCGTTGAAAGCCAGTTACCGTCGCAACTGGGCTATTCGTTGCTGGCGCGCCGGGCGGATCTACAGGCCGCACACTGGTACATTGAATCCTCGTTGAGCAGCATTGACGCCGCGAAGGCCGCGTTTTATCCCGATATCAATCTGATGGCTTTTTTACAGCAGGATGCGTTACATCTGAGCGATCTGTTCCGCCATTCCGCACAGCAATATGGCATTACCGGCGGGCTGACGCTGCCGATTTTCGACAGCGGCAGGCTGAATGCCAACCTCGATATCGCCAAAGCGCAAAGCAACCTTTCTATCGCCAACTACAACAAAGCGGTGGTAGATGCGGTTAATGATGTGGCGCGCGCCGCCAGTCAGGTAGAGACGCTGGCGCAGAAAAATCAACACCAGCAGCAGATTGAGCATGACGCGCAGCGTGTGGTCGGTCTGGCGCAAGCGCGCTTTAATGCCGGCATTATTGCGGGTTCCCGCGTGAGCGAGGCCAAAATCCCGGCACTGCGCGAGCAGTGTAACGGCTTGCTGTTGCAGGGCCAGTGGCTGGATGCCTCTATTCAGCTTACCAGCGCGCTGGGCGGCGGTTATCATTCCTGATTTTTCCGGATGATTCAGACAGGGTTCCTATACTTAGGCTGTGTATGAATCATCCGGAGAGGAATATGACCAAAGTCGCAATTGTAACGGCATCAGATTCGGGAATTGGCAAAGCGTGTGCGTTGTTATTAGCACAAAACGGTTTTGATATTGGTATCACCTGGCATTCCGATGAACGCGGCGCGCAGGAGACGGCAAAAAAAGCGGCGCAGTTTGGTGTGCGGGCTGAGACCATTCATCTTGACCTGAGCCAGTTACCCGAGGGCGCGCAGGCCATTGAACATCTTATCCAGCGCCTGGGGCGCGTTGACGTGCTGGTCAATAATGCCGGGGCGATGACCAAATCCGCGTTTATTGATATGCCGTTTACGCAGTGGCGGCAAATTTTTACCGTGGACGTCGATGGCGCGTTTCTCTGCGCGCAGATCGCCGCCCGGCATATGATTAAACAAGGAGAGGGAGGGCGCATTATCAACATCACCTCCGTCCATGAGCATACGCCGCTTCCGCAAGCCAGCGCCTATACCGCGGCGAAACATGCGCTGGGCGGATTGACTAAATCCATGGCGCTGGAACTGATTGAGCATCATATTTTGGTCAACGCCGTCGCGCCAGGCGCTATCGCCACGCCGATGAATGATATGGATGACAGCGACATTGAGCCGGGATCGGAACCCTCGATCCCTATCGCCCGACCGGGTTCTACGCATGAAATAGCCAGCCTCGTCGCCTGGCTGTGTTCGGAAGGAGCAAGCTATACCACCGGTCAGTCGCTGATTGTCGACGGCGGGTTTATGCTGGCGAATCCGCAATTCAACGCCAAATAAACGCCGGGGCCGGATGGCGGCGTTATGCCATCCGGATACCATCGGGTTTAACGAGCCTCCGCTTTGCCGCGTCTTTTCAGCCACCAACGCACGCCCACCACCAGGACGATGGCCAGAATCAGCCAGACCCCGTGCCTGAGATGCTGATCGAGGTCGTGCAGCCATGGCGCGATCACCTCGCCGCCAAGATATCCCAGCGTGGTAAACAGCAGCGCCCAGATCAGCGCGCCTACAATATTCAGCGGCAGAAAAATTTTAGGCGGCAGGCGGCTGGCGCCAATCAGCAGCGGGCCAACCACCCGGAAGCCATACATAAAACGCGTGCCGATCACAAACAGATACGGATGGCGTTGGATCATTTTCTGCGCGCGACGAATCTTCGTATGATAACGTGGGAAACGACGCAGGATCTTCCCGCCATAGCATCGTCCTAACAGGTAAAGTAGCTGATCGCCCATCATCCCTCCCAGCGCGACGGCCGCCGCCACCAGCGGAAACTTGAGTAATCCCTGATGCGCCGCGACGCCCCCCAACAGGGTAACGGTTTCACCTTCGGCCATACTGCCGATAACCAGCGCCGCATAGCCATAATGCGTAATAAGCGTGTTGATATCCATGCGTAAACCACCTCCGGCATTAAGCATACACCCTGGCAAGAGGCGTGCGCGGCAAAGCCGACGTTTTGCCGGAGACTATTTTGCCATTGCTCATAAAATAACCAGAAACTGAATTATACTTGAACATACTGGCATCTGAGGCAGCAGAAGGGGGCAGTATGAACCATGTATGGGGGCTTTTTTCCCATCCCGATCGGGAAATGCAGGTGATCAAAAGCGAAAACGAAACCGTTTCGCATCACTATACGCACCATGTTTTGCTGATGGCGGCGATTCCCGTCGTCTGCGCCTTTATCGGCACGACGCAAATCGGCTGGAATTTTGGCGACGGCAACGTGTTACAACTCTCGCTGTTTACCGCTTTTGCGCTGGCGGTCTTGTTCTACGGCGTGATGCTGGCGGGCGTCGCGGTGATGGGACGCGTCATCTGGTGGATGGCGCGAAACTATCCGCAACGGCCATCGCTTGCGCGCTGTATGGTTTTTGCCGGCTATGTCGCGACGCCGCTGTTTTTAAGTGGTCTGGTGGCGCTCTATCCCCTGGTATGGCTATGCGCTTTGGTCGGCGCTGTCGCGCTCTTTTACACCGGCTATTTGCTGTATTTGGGTATTCCGACTTTCCTTAACATTAATAGAGAGGAAGGATTAAGCTTCTCCAGTTCGACGCTCGCTATCGGCGTGCTGGTCCTGGAGGTGCTACTGGCGATCACCGTGATCCTGTGGGGATACGGCTACCGCCTGTTCTGATGCGAAAAAGGGCTGGCGCAAAAGCCAGCAATGCAGCATTTGCTGACGATTCTTCTGTAGCGGCAACGCTGGCGTGCCGCTATGATGCCACTGCTAGCTTGAGTATAATCTTAGCTCAGGCGGTGTGCGTTACGACGCGCGTGAATCATTATCAGAAATCTCATCATGCTGAAATTCCGAGCTTCATTCCTGAGCCTTGCTCTGATGTTGGCCGTACCTTTTGCCCCGCAGGCCGTGGCGAAAACGGCAGCGACAACCGCGGCGTCTCAACCTGAGATTGCCTCCGGTAGCGCAATGATTGTTGATCTCAACACCAATAAAGTGATCTATTCGAACCACCCGGATCTGGTGCGTCCGATTGCCTCGATAACCAAATTAATGACAGCGATGGTCGTGCTCGACGCGCGATTGCCGCTGGATGAAATACTGAAGGTCGATATCAGCCAGACGCCGGAAATGAAAGGGGTTTACTCCCGCGTACGCCTGAACAGCGAAATTAGTCGCAAAAATATGTTGCTGCTGGCGTTGATGTCATCCGAAAACCGTGCGGCGGCAAGCCTGGCGCACTATTATCCTGGCGGTTATAACGCGTTTATTAAAGCGATGAATGCGAAGGCGAAAGCGTTGGGCATGACGCATACCCGCTTCGTTGAGCCGACGGGGCTGTCGATTCATAACGTCTCGACCGCGCGGGATTTAACAAAATTGCTGATTGCCACGAAGCAATACCCGCTGATTGGCCAGCTAAGCACCACGCGCGAAGATATGGCGACATTCTCGCATCCGGCGTATACGCTGCCGTTTCGCAATACCAACCATTTGGTCTATCGTGATAACTGGAATATCCAGTTAACGAAAACCGGCTTTACCAATGCGGCGGGGCATTGCCTGGTGATGCGTACCGTGATCAATAACAAACCGGTCGCGCTGGTGGTCATGGACGCGTTCGGCAAATATACCCACTTTGCGGACGCCAGTCGCCTGCGTACATGGATTGAAACCGGTAAAGTCATGCCCGTTCCGGCTGCCGCGCTGAGCTATAAAAAGCAAAAAGCCGCGCAAATGGCGGCAGCCAGCGCCAGTGCCGGGGCGCAAACCGCACAGAACGATTAAGTCGCCGTAGGCCCGGCAGGCATCGCGCCGCCGGGCTTCACGGTAAACCGCACGGTGTTAATGCGTTTCGTCGGGCGTATTTTCCTGCCAGAATTTCCGCTTACTCGTTTTGCCGATACCGGGGTTCATACTGTTGGTTGGGTCATTTTGCCGATAAAAACGCGTCAGCGTTTCCGGCGCTTTATACAGATGTCCAACGTTGTGCTCCGCCGGGTATTGTGCCCCGCGCGCCTGCAACAGCTCCAGCATTTGCGCTTTCAGCGCATGGACGTCGACGCCTTTCTTCACGATATAGTCCTGATGAAAAACGTGGCACATAAAGTGGCCGTAATAGAGTTTATGTACCAGTTGGCTGTCGATTTCCGGCGGCAGATGCTCGAACCAGTCGGTATCGTTGCGGCGCAGGGCGATATCCAGCGCCAGGATATCTTCCACTTCATCAGCGTGTACGGCCTGATAACGAATCGCTGCGCCAGCAGCGGCGAAGCGGTGCAGGAAGGCTTTGCTGCCTTCTTCCGGCGTACAGGTGAAGAAACCGCCCTCAGCGGATTTAAAAAATTCATTCAGCCAGCGTTGCGCTTCTGCGACGCCGTCTCCCGCCATTTTTAACAGCAGATGATGCTCATATTTATCGCGCCAGTTTTTCATTCGCGGCGGCAGATGGCTGGGAAACAGGTGGCCGAATTTCTGCATCGCGCGGTCGGTGAAATGCGGACGGAAAAATTTTACTTTTTCCAGCATCGCATCGGTTCGGCCTTTTAGCGTGAAAAAGAATGGCATCTTGTCGGTGCCGAGTTTATCGATCATCAGAAAGGTATCTTTACCGTACTGCTCCGCAATATCGTAGATATCGCGATGCATATATTCTCCCGCCACTGGCAGATTGTCGAAGTTCGCCAGAATATGCCGACGGATTTCAGTCAGTACCGCGGGCTGATTGGTGCCGATATAAAAAACCTGCTGATTTTTTTCCGCTGCAAAGGTATCAAGGCGAACGGCAAAAACCGCCAGTTTTCCGGCGCAGCCGGAAGATTCAAACAAACGGTCCGGGTCGGCGTTATAGCGGGCGGGCGTATCGGCGTTGATATCTCGTACCCGCGTCACGTAGTCGTGATCGTGCGCATGACGACCATCGTGACGCACATCCTCATCTTTAATCCGTTCGTCATCCAGCTTGCTCAGGATCTGCTCCGGGGTATGCCCAAGATCGATACCCAGATGATTGACCAGTTGCAGTTTGCCTTGCTCGTCAATACGGGCAAAGAGCGACATCTCGGTATAGGCCGGGCCGCGCTGCACCAGCGAGCCGCCGGAGTTATTACAGATGCCGCCGATGACCGACGCGCCGATACACGACGAACCAATCACCGAGTGCGGTTCACGGCCCAGCGGTTTAAGCGCTTTTTCCAGCGCATAGAGCGTCGTACCGGGCCAGGCCAGAACCTGTTGGCCGTTATCCAGTAAGTGCAGCTTATCCAGCCGCTGGGTGCTGATAATCACAATATCGCGATCGTAGTCGTTGCCGTTCGGCGTGGAGCCTTCCGTCAGACCGGTGTTGGCGGCCTGCATCAGAATAATTTTGTCAGCGTTAACGCAGGCGTTGAGCACGCGCCACAGTTCCAGTAACGAACCCGGGAAAACAACGGCCAGCGCGTCGCCCTGACCGGAACGGAAACCCTTGCGATAGCGGGCGGTTTTGGCAGGGTCTGTCAGCAGGTGAGAATGGCCTACCAGGCGGGCCAGCTCATTCAGGAACGTTTTATTATCAGTCATTGTTATGGAAGACATTCTCCACTCCTTGTGGTGGGACAAAATATCAGCGTTAAGCATAGCGCTTGGTATGACAATACGCTTTCTCATTCAAATTGTCTCTGTGTTGGTGGTATTCATTTGCCGCCTTGATACCATTTGCTGGCGGTTGCGTATTCGACTGTGCGGAAAATTAGGAGAATAACCTTCGCTTTCTTCTCCTCTCGCGTTTAGGCTTATGGCAAACTGCGGTTTTTATTCTGTTTTTACCGCCTCGTCGGGATAAAGATAAAGAGAGACTCAACATGAAATGGTTATGTTCAGTAGGTGTTGCTGTGAGTCTGGCGATGCAGCCAGCATTGGCGGAAAACCTGTTTGGCAATCACCCGCTGACGCCTGAAGCGCGCGACGCGTTCGTCACCGATTTACTCAAGAAAATGACTGTCGATGAAAAAATTGGTCAGTTACGTCTGATCAGCGTCGGCCCTGATAACCCGAAAGAAGCGATTCGCGAGATGATCAAAGACGGGCAGGTAGGGGCGATTTTCAATACCGTCACCCGCCAGGATATCCGTCAAATGCAGGATCAGGTGATGGCATTGAGCCGCCTGAAAATTCCTCTCTTTTTTGCCTATGACGTGGTACACGGCCAGCGAACCGTCTTCCCGATAAGCCTCGGTCTGGCTTCTTCTTTTAATCTGGATGCGGTAAGAACCGTAGGACGCGTATCGGCGTATGAAGCGGCGGACGACGGTCTGAATATGACCTGGGCGCCGATGGTGGATGTCTCCCGCGATCCGCGTTGGGGACGCGCCTCCGAAGGCTTTGGCGAAGATACATATTTAACCTCCATCATGGGCGAAACCATGGTGAAAGCGATGCAGGGCAAAAGTCCGGCGGATCGCTATTCGGTGATGACCAGCGTGAAACATTTTGCCGCCTATGGCGCCGTTGAAGGCGGTAAAGAATACAACACCGTGGATATGAGTTCCCAGCGTCTGTTTAATGACTATATGCCGCCGTACAAAGCAGGGCTGGATGCGGGGAGCGGCGCGGTGATGGTGGCGCTGAACTCGCTGAACGGTACGCCTGCGACGTCAGATTCCTGGCTATTGAAAGATGTCCTGCGCGATGAGTGGGGCTTTAAGGGAATTACCGTTTCCGACCACGGCGCTATTAAAGAACTGATTAAACACGGCACCGCGGCCGACCCGGAAGATGCGGTGCGCGTGGCGCTAAAGGCAGGGGTGGATATGAGCATGGCGGATGAGTATTACAGTAAATATCTGCCGGGTCTGATTAAATCGGGCAAAGTGACGATGGCGGAACTGGACGACGCGACGCGCCATGTGCTCAACGTAAAATATGACATGGGATTGTTTAACGACCCCTATAGCCATCTGGGGCCGAAAGAGAGCGACCCGGTGGACACCAATGCCGAAAGCCGCCTGCATCGTAAAGAGGCGCGGGAAGTGGCGCGGGAAAGTGTGGTACTGCTGAAAAACCGGCTGGAAACGCTGCCGCTGAAAAAATCGGGCACCATTGCCGTTGTTGGGCCGCTGGCCGACAGTCAACGTGATGTAATGGGAAGCTGGTCTGCTGCTGGGGTCGCGAATCAGTCGGTGACGGTGCTGGCGGGTATTCAAAATGCCGTCGGCGACGGGGCGAAGATCCTCTATGCCAAAGGGGCGAATATCACTAACGATAAAGATATCGTCGATTTCTTAAACCTGTATGAAGAGGCAGTGAAAATCGATCCGCGCTCACCGCAGGCGATGATTGATGAGGCGGTACAGGCGGCGAAACAGGCCGATGTGGTGGTCGCAGTGATAGGCGAGTCGCAGGGGATGGCGCATGAAGCCTCCAGCCGTACCAATATCACCATTCCGCAGAGTCAGCGCGACTTAATCACCGCTCTGAAAGCCACCGGTAAGCCGCTGGTACTGGTATTAATGAACGGCAGACCGCTGGCCCTGGTAAAAGAAGATCAACAGGCCGATGCGATTCTGGAGACCTGGTTTGCCGGGACGGAAGGCGGCAACGCCATTGCCGATGTGCTGTTTGGCGATTACAACCCGTCAGGCAAACTGCCGATCTCCTTCCCGCGTTCGGTGGGACAAATTCCGGTCTATTACAGCCATCTCAATACGGGACGCCCGTATAATCCTGAAAAGCCAAACAAATACACCTCACGTTATTTTGACGAAGCAAATGGACCGCTCTATCCGTTTGGTTACGGTCTGAGCTACACCACATTTACGGTGTCTGACGTCACGCTCTCCTCACCGACAATGCAACGCGACGGCAAAGTCACGGCCAGCGTAGAGGTCACGAACACCGGTAAACGCGAAGGGGCTACGGTCATCCAGATGTACTTACAGGATGTCACGGCGTCAATGAGCCGCCCGGTGAAGCAATTAAAAGGCTTTGAAAAAATCACCCTCAAGCCCGGCGAACGTAAAACCGTGAGTTTCCCGATTGATATCGAGGCGTTGAAGTTCTGGAATCAGCAGATGAAATATGACGCGGAACCCGGCAAGTTCAACGTCTTTATCGGCGTGGATTCCGCTCGCGTTAAACAAGGATCGTTCGAGCTACTGTAAGCCTGCCGTCAACAGGGCGCGATAGCAGCGCCCTGTCTGGCAATGACTTTTCCTGTCCCCCCTTTTATTGCCTGCCACGTCACTTAAACTGCCGGAAAATCCCAGGTTAAACGCAGACTTTTCAACTATGCTTTTTTCTCAAGTCTCTGAAAAAGGCCGTAAAAGGATGAGGAAAGCATCATGACGATCTCAAAGCTATGGGTAAGTTCGCTGGCGTTGCTGGCGACGGTGAGTTTACCTCTACAGGCGGCATCGCCCGTGACGGTCGGGTCAAAGATTGATACCGAAGGCGCGCTGCTCGGCAACATGATTTTGCAGGTACTGGAAAGCCACGGCGTTAAAACGGTCAATAAAATTCAGCTCGGGACGACGCCAGTCGTTCGTGGCGCGATTACCGCCGGAGAGCTGGATATCTATCCGGAATACACCGGTAACGGGGCGTTCTTTTTTAAAGATGAAAACGATCCGGCATGGAAAAATGCAAAGCAAGGCTTTGAGAAAGTCAAAAAACTGGATGCGGAGCAGAATAAGCTGGTCTGGTTGACGCCTGCGCCGGCCAACAACACCTGGACCATCGCGATACGTCAGGACATCGCGGAAAAAAATAAACTCTCCTCGCTTGCCGATCTCAGCCGTTATCTGAAAGAGGGCGGCACTTTTAAACTGGCGGCGTCTGCGGAATTTATCGAACGGGCGGATGCGCTGCCGGCATTTGAAAAAGCCTATGATTTTACCTTGAATCAGAACCAGCTCTTGTCGCTGGCGGGCGGCGATACGGCGGTCACGATCAAAGCCGCCGCGCAACAAACATCCGGCGTTAACGCCGCGATGGCGTATGGCACCGACGGCCCTGTCGCCGCGCTGGGTCTGCAAACCCTGAGCGACCCGAAAGGCGTCCAGCCTATCTATGCCCCCGCGCCGGTAGTGCGTGAATCGGTGTTACAGGCCTATCCGCAGATAGCCGACTGGCTGCAGCCCGTTTTCGCCAGCCTTGATGAGAAAACGCTGCAACAGTTGAACGCCAGAATCGCCGTAGAAGGGCTGGATGCGAAAAAAGTCGCCGCAGATTACCTCCGACAAAAAGGGTGGGTGAAGTAATCTGTGAGTGATGCTGCCAAAAAAATTACGGTTAATCGTGTGCTGTTGCTGTTGGTTGTTCTGACCCTGCTTGCTGTCGCGCTGCCTTTCATTAATTACGCCCCGAATCGTCTGGTGAGCGGCGAGGGGCGCCAGTTATGGGAGATCTGGCCGGCGACCATCTGGATGCTGACTGGCGCGGGATGCGCGCTGTTTACGTTGTGCTTTGTACCCGGTAAACGCGGTAGCGTACTGACGCTGATGATGGCGCAGACGATTTTTATTGTCATGCTGTGGGGAGTCGGCAGGGCGGCGACCCAGTTGGCGCAGGAGGGCAGCCCGCTGGCGCGTACCAGTCTGGGAAGTGGATTGTGGCTGGGCCTCGGTCTGATGCTGCTGGCCTGTAGCGATGCGATCCGCCGTATTACCACTGGGCCGCTGTGGCGCTGGTTGCTGCACGCGCAAATTGTCATTGTCCCGCTGGTGCTGCTGTTTTCAGGCACGTTCGACAACCTCTCGCTTCTGAAAGAGTATACCAACCGCCAGGATGTTTTCGATGCCGCGCTGGTGCAACATTTGATGTTACTGGCGGGCACGGTGCTGCCGGCGCTGGCGATCGGACTACCGTTGGGCGTCTGGTGTTATTTTTCCGCCTCACGCCAGGGGCCGGTGTTTACCGTGCTGAATGTGATCCAGACTATCCCTTCCGTCGCGCTGTTTGGCCTGCTGATTGCGCCGTTGGCCGGGCTGGTGAAACAGTTTCCGTGGCTTGCCGAATTCGGCGTCGCGGGAACCGGCATGACGCCTGCGCTGATAGCGCTGGTGCTCTATGCGTTATTGCCGCTGGTGCGCGGCGTGGTCGCCGGGCTCAATCAGGTGCCGCGCGATGTGCTGGAGAGCGCAAGAGCAATGGGAATGAGTAGCGGCCAGCGCTTCAGGCATGTGCAACTGCCGCTGGCGCTGCCGGTCTTTTTACGTAGCCTGCGGGTAGTAATGGTTCAGACAGTGGGAATGGCCGTCGTCGCCGCGCTGATTGGCGCGGGAGGTTTCGGCGCGCTGGTGTTTCAGGGGCTATTGAGCAGCGCCATTGATTTAGTCCTGTTGGGCGTCATTCCGGTGATTGCGCTGGCGGTAGTGATCGACGCGCTGTTTGATTTATGGATCGCGTTTTTGAAGGGAGCAACCGATGATTGAATTTAACCATGTCAGTAAAACCTTCGGCGATCAACAGGCTGTTAGCGACCTCAATTTGCACTTTAGCGAAGGCAGCTTTTCGGTGTTAATTGGCACCTCCGGTTCGGGAAAATCGACCACTCTGAAGATGATTAACCGGCTGGTAGAGCATGATAGCGGAACGATCCGTTTTGCCGGGGAAGAGATCCGCAGCCTGCCGGTGCTTGAACTGCGCCGTCGCATGGGCTATGCCATTCAGTCTATCGGTCTTTTTCCCCACTGGACGGTGGCGCAAAATATCGCCACCGTACCGCAACTACAAAAGTGGTCGCGTGCGCGGATTAACGATCGTATTGATGAACTGATGGCATTATTGGGTCTGGAAAGCGCGCTGCGCGATCGTTATCCGCATCAGCTTTCCGGCGGGCAACAGCAGCGGGTCGGCGTTGCGCGGGCGCTGGCTGCCGATCCGCAGGTATTGCTGATGGACGAGCCTTTCGGCGCGCTTGATCCGGTAACGCGCGGCGCATTGCAGCAGGAGATGACCCGCATTCATCAGCTGCTGGGGCGCACCATCGTACTGGTGACGCACGACATCGACGAGGCGCTACGCCTCGCCGACCATCTGGTGCTGATGGACGGGGGCCACGTTATCCAACAGGGATCGCCGCTTTCTATGCTGACCTCGCCGGAAAATGATTTCGTGCAGGCGTTTTTTGGCCGCAGCGAGCTGGGCGTAAGGCTGCTTTCGTTACGTAGCGTAGGCGATTATGTACGCCGGCATGAACAGCTCAGCGGCGACGCGCTGGTGGAAGAGATGACGCTACGCGATGCGCTATCGATGTTTGTCGCCCGTCGGTGCGACGTCCTGCCGGTGGCGAATCAGCAGGGCGAGCCCTGCGGTACGCTCCATTTCCGCGATCTGCTTTCGGAGACGTCCCCCCGTGAAACGACTGTGTGATCCGCTTCTCTGGCTTATTGTTCTGTTCTTGCTTCTGCTGTTTGGATTGCCTTATAGCCAGCCGTTCTTCGCCGCGCTGTTTCCCGATTTACCGCGCCCGGTCTACCAACAGGAGAGTTTTGCCGCCCTCGCGCTCGCCCATTTCTGGTTGGTGGGCATCTCAAGTTTGTTTGCCGTCGTGGTGGGCGTCGGCGCAGGGATTGCGGTCACGCGAGAAAGTGGGAAAGAGTTTCGTCCCCTGGTGGAGACTATCGCCGCCGTCGGGCAGACCTTTCCGCCGGTCGCGGTACTGGCGATCGCGGTACCCGTCATGGGTTTTGGTCAGCAACCGGCCATTATCGCCTTGATCCTGTATGGGGTGTTGCCCATCCTGCAGGCGACCCTGGCCGGGCTGGGCGCGGTGCCTGCCAGCGTGATGAGCGTTGCCAGCGGTATGGGAATGAGCCGTCGCCAACAGTTGTATCAGGTTGAGCTGCCGCTGGCCGCGCCGGTGATTCTGGCGGGCATCCGAACCTCGGTGATTATCAATATTGGTACGGCGACCATCGCTTCAACGGTGGGGGCCAGTACGTTAGGCACGCCGATCATTATCGGGCTTAGCGGCTTTAATACGGCCTATGTTATCCAGGGGGCGCTGCTGGTGGCGCTGGCGGCGATCATTATCGATCGCCTGTTTGAAAGGCTGACGCGCGCGCTTACCCGGCACGCAAAATAAAACTGTAACCTGCCAGCATCACGCCGCCGATACCGCCAATAGCCATCAGCAGGAAAAGGGCGATCACCCCGATTTTCGCTACGCGCATTATGTACTCCTTATGTTAATAAAAGGAGTATACATTAAAGCGAATTTGTTAGCTGCTGTTTAAACGCCAAGGGGATGAATGTCGCGTCCCTGGGCGCGCCATGCCAGGAGTTGCTGCTGCTGCGCCAGCGTCTGGTTTTCTCCGCACCATACCAGTAACGTCTTGCCGTCAAACAGTTCCGGGCGGAACTGGCTAAGCGAATGCGCCAACACGTCGATTCGCCATCCCTGTTGGCTGGCGACCCAACCTTCCAGCCACAGGCGGGTGGTATCATGGATATTCCAGCCGATCACCAACGCATCTTTTCCCTGTTTCTTACGCGCAGACGCCAGGCAGAGCGCAATATAGTTGATCAGGATACCGTCAAGAATGCCGAGCAGCGCCTGAAGGGCGGGTTGTTGGCACTGTAATCGTCGCCGCAGCGGGACGAACAGGTTAGTGGTCAATGTTTGGGCTGGATAATCCTGACCGCGTTCTTTGACCCATAACCGTAAACTGTGCAGATTACTGCTTTGCAGATAGTGCAGCAGGATCTCCTGCTGTTCGCGCCAGCCGTTAGGTTGTTCGCTACTGTCGCTACTGAGCAGCACTTTGACTTTGCTGACCTGGACGCCGTTATCTATCCAGCGCTTGATTTCGCGGATTCTGTCGATATCGGCATCGTTAAACAGACGATGACCGCCATCCGTTCGCTGTGGTTTTAAAAGTCCATAACGTCTCTGCCACGCGCGCAACGTGACAGGATTGATATCACAAAGCAAAGCCACTTCACCAATTGTGTAAAGCGCCATCGTTTCACCCTTGCTCGCGAGGTCCCGGTTTAACTTTAGACGCTCTTTTAGGAACCAGGAAGTTTTGCCTGTTTTTTATGCATTAAAACGCGAAGTAGCGGGTTGCGGCGCGGCGTTTAAGTGATCGTATTCACGAATTCATATTTTTATGCAACAGTTCAAAGAAAGTTAATCGTACTCAATGTATGTTACGCGCTTTTAATTGAAGTGTGGTTTGCGGGTATGTACGAGTTTAATCTGGTGTTGCTGCTGCTTCAGCAGATGTGCGTGTTTCTGGTCATTGCGTGGCTAATGAGTAAAACGCGCCTGTTCATCCCGCTTATGCAGGTCACGGTTCGTCTGCCGCACAAGCTTCTGTGTTACGTCACGTTTTCTATCTTCTGCATTATGGGCACTTATTTTGGGCTACATATCGAAGATTCGATTGCCAATACCCGCGCGATTGGCGCGGTGATGGGTGGCCTACTCGGCGGGCCGGTCGTCGGCGGGCTGGTCGGCCTGACCGGTGGGTTACATCGGTATTCTATGGGCGGCATGACGGCGCTGAGCTGTATGATTTCCACCATCGTCGAAGGGCTGCTGGGAGGGTTGGTACACAGCGTTCTCATACGTCGCGGACGCCCGGACAAAGTGTTTAGCCCGCTGACGGCGGGAGCAATTACGTGTGTTGCCGAACTGGTGCAGATGCTGATCATTTTACTGATAGCCAGGCCGTTTGACGATGCCCTGCATCTGGTCAGTAATATTGCCGCGCCGATGATGGTGACGAATACCGTTGGCGCCGCGCTGTTCATGCGTATTTTGCTCGATAAGCGCGCCATGTTCGAAAAATATACTTCGGCATTTTCTGCTACCGCGCTGAAGGTCGCCGCGTCAACGGAGGGGATTCTGCGTCAGGGATTTAACGAAGTGAACAGTATGAAGGTGGCGCAGGTGTTATATCAGGAGCTGGATATCGGCGCCGTCGCCATCACCGATCGCGAAAAACTGCTGGCTTTTACTGGTATTGGCGACGATCACCATCTACCGGGCAAACCCATTTCATCAGGTTATACGCTGAAAGCAATTGAAACCGGAGAGGTGGTTTATGCCGATGGCAACGAAGTGCCGTATCGCTGTTCGCTCCACCCGCAGTGTAAACTCGGCTCGACGCTGGTGATCCCGCTGCGTGGCGAAAATCAGCGAGTCATGGGCACCATTAAATTGTACGAAGCGAAAAACCGACTGTTCAGCTCAATTAACCGCACCCTGGGAGAGGGTATTGCGCAGCTTTTATCCGCGCAGATCCTGGCCGGACAGTATGAACGGCAGAAGGCGTTGCTGACGCAGTCAGAGATCAAGCTGTTGCACGCGCAGGTGAATCCGCATTTTCTGTTTAATGCACTCAATACCATTAAAGCGGTGATTCGCCGCGACAGCGAACAGGCCAGCCAACTGGTGCAGTACTTGTCGACCTTTTTTCGCAAAAATTTAAAACGCCCGTCGGAAATCGTCACGCTGGCGGATGAAATTGAACACGTGAACGCTTATCTGCAAATTGAAAAAGCGCGTTTTCAGTCGCGTCTGCAGGTACAGCTTGATGTTCCATCGACGCTTTCACGTCAGAAATTGCCTGCGTTTACGTTACAGCCGATTGTTGAGAACGCCATTAAACATGGCACGTCGCAACTGCTTGATACCGGCAACGTCGCTATTCGCGCCCGGCGCGAAGGGCAGCATTTGATGTTAGATATTGAAGATAATGCGGGACTGTATCAGCCTTCCGCCGGCAGTAGCGGGCTGGGGATGAGTCTGGTGGATAAACGTCTGCGCGAACACTTTGGCGATGATTATGGTATTAGCGTGGCCTGCGAGCCGGACTGTTTTACCCGAATTACATTACGACTTCCACTGGAGGAGGACGCATGATTAAAGTGCTGATTGTGGATGATGAGCCGTTAGCGCGGGAAAATCTGCGGATTTTGCTCCAGGGGCAGGATGACATTGAGATTGTGGGAGAGTGCGCGAATGCGGTAGAAGCGATTGGCGCGGTACATAAGCTGCGACCTGATGTGCTGTTTCTGGATATTCAGATGCCGCGTATCAGTGGACTGGAGATGGTAGGAATGCTTGACCCGGAACACCGCCCGTATATCGTTTTTTTAACCGCGTTTGACGAATACGCCATCAAAGCCTTTGAAGAACACGCTTTTGATTATCTGCTCAAGCCGATAGAGGAGAAACGGCTGGAAAAAACGTTACATCGTCTGCGTCAGGAGCGCAGTAAACAGGATGTTTCGTTGCTGCCGGAAAACCAGCAGGCGCTTAAATTCATTCCCTGTACCGGACACAGCCGGATCTATTTGTTGCAAATGGATGATGTCGCCTTTGTCAGTAGCCGTATGAGCGGCGTTTATGTGACCAGCAGTGAAGGTAAAGAGGGGTTTACCGAGCTGACGCTGCGTACGCTGGAAAGCCGGACGCCGCTACTGCGTTGTCATCGTCAGTTTCTGGTGAATATGGCCCATTTGCAGGAAATTCGGCTGGAGGATAATGGGCAGGCAGAGCTGATTTTACGCAACGGCCTGACGGTGCCGGTAAGCCGTCGCTATCTGAAAAGTTTAAAAGAGGCGATTGGCCTGTAAAAGACTGTTAGAATATCGTTTTGCCATAGAAACGACCGAAGGCCTCATGCTGAGTAACGATATTCTGCGTAGCGTGCGCTACATTTTAAAAGCTAATAATACCGATCTGGCGCGTATCCTGGCGCTGGGTAACGTTGATGCTACGCCGGAGCAGATAGCAATCTGGTTGCGCAAAGAAGAGGAAGAGGGGTTTCAGCGTTGCCCGGATATCGTGTTGTCCTCATTTCTCAATGGCCTCATTTATGAAAAACGCGGCAAAGATGAGGCGGCGCCTGCATTGACGGCGGAACGTCGTATCAACAACAATATTGTGCTGAAAAAGCTGCGTATCGCCTTTTCGCTAAAAACAGATGATATCCTGGCGATACTTACCGGTCAGTTGTTTCGTGTCTCAATGCCAGAGATCACCGCGATGATGCGCGCGCCGGATCATAAGAACTTCCGCGAATGCGGCGATCAGTTTATGCGTTATTTTCTGCGCGGTCTGGCGGCCCGTGAACACGCGGCGAAGTAATTCTGCGGTATTGTTCCCGGCAGCGTCCTGTCTGACCGGGAAAACGCATTATTATACTAATTGATTCTATGATACCCGCTCTCTTCCAACAGTTTCTGCGAGCGAATCATTGACAGATAGTACGCGGAACAGTTGTCAATTGATGATCCTGGCAATTTACAGAGGTCACTTATTTTTGCCTGGGTAAAATCAATATCCACATATTCCGTAGCATAGCTATCATAATAGTCGATTCGTTCAGTCAAACCCGGCATACCCTGATAAGCTTCGCCGACTTGACTCAGCATTTTTTGTGCTTCTTCTTTATTATTGGCTTTCAGGGTTTTATAAAGTATTTTATGTTCAGATATTTGACGTAAAACGATATCCCCTTTGTAGTAATAGGTTAACTTGATTTCAATACCGTTGAGATTACCCACATAGCGTTGTGTTTCCTCTGACTCTTTGTTAGCGGCTATCTTCTTGATAAACGCTGTCATGTTATTTTGCTTTCCCTGGGGAGTATCGTTTTTCTGATCGCAGCCAGTTATGCTAACCGATAGAGAGAGCGCGAATAGTGGCAGTGCCATAAGGCGTAGAACCCGCATAACAATTCCTTGTCGTTAAGTATTGGTGTGGCCAGGAATTCAGGGATTATAGGCTTTGGCGAGGGGACTTACAGCGAGGCTGTCTTTTTTCGGAATTCATAAAGAAAAGACGCTGCCGAAGCAGCGCCCTGAGCGACTTTACCAGTCGATGCAATACATTATGCCTGCCAGTTATTTCGCTTCTTTAAAACCAGCAGCTTCCAGCAGCGTCTGGGTTTGTTTCATGCTGATACCTTTGCTGGTATCGCCGGACACCATTGTCCCTGAGATTTGCTGTAACGCTTTAAAGTCCACTTTTTCCATATCCACAGAGACGTTTTCCTGGGCATAGGTATCTTCATAGGTTAATTTTTCTTCCACTCCGGCGATATTTTTATATTTCGCGCTCAGCGGATCGAGAATTTTGGCGGCATCTTCTTTCGTTTTAGCGCCTACAGTGGCATAGCTGATTTTACTTTCAGACGTCTGCTTAATGATTTTGTCACCTTTATAGGTGTAAGTAATTGAAATTTCTGTCCCCGCCAGGTTTGCGTTAAAGGTCTTTGATTCTTCTTTATCGCCACAGCCAGCAAGAGAGAACACCAGTACGGAAGCCAAAGCCGCGGACAATAACTTGCCAGAAATTTTCATCTAAAACTCCATTTTATATAATGATTGGGTTTTTAAAATAATTTCAATGAATTAATTTAACCCAGTAATAGCAATGTATCAGGGAGAGATAGAATATGACTTTTAGCCGTTATTTAGCAGTCCGGATATGGAGTCTTAGCGCTATTGCTTATTAAGGAAAAAGTTAAAACGTGCGGAGGAGGCGATATGCCAGTCAGGATTAAGCGGTTAAAAAAGCCGGAGCATGCTCCGGCTTGTTGCTTATTTCACCTGTTGGCCAGGCTTCGCGCCGTCATCAGGGCTTAACAGGAAGATATCTTTCCCGCCAGGTCCTGCGGCCATCACCATTCCCTCGGAGACGCCAAAGCGCATTTTACGCGGCGCGAGGTTGGCGACCATTACCGTCTGGCGGCCAATCAGCGCCTGCGGGTCCGGGTAGGCGGAACGAATGCCGGAGAAGACGTTACGCTTCTCGCCGCCCAGATCCAGCGTCAGGCGCAGCAATTTGTCAGAACCGTCTACGAACTCAGCGTTTTCAATCAATGCTACGCGCAGGTCAATTTTGGCGAAATCGTCAAAGGTGATGGTTTCCTGAATCGGGAAGTCGGCTAACGGGCCGGTAACCGGCGCGGCTGCGGCTTTCACCTCTTCTTTAGACGATTCAACCAGCGCTTCAACTTGCTTCATGTCGATGCGATTGTAGAGCGCCTTAAAGGTGTTGACCTTGTGACCGAGCAGCGGCTGTTCAATAGCATCCCAGTTCAGTTCGCTGTTCAGGAAGGCTTCAACGCGTTCAGAAAGCGTCGGCAGTACCGGTTTCAGATACGTCATCAGCACGCGGAACAGGTTGATGCCCATCGAGCAAATGGCCTGCAGGTCCGCGTCGCGGCCTTCCTGTTTAGCCACCACCCACGGCGCTTGCTCGTCAACATAACGGTTAGCGACGTCGGCCAGCGCCATAATCTCACGGATAGCTTTACCGAATTCACGGCTTTCCCATGCTTCACCAATCACCGCAGCGGCGTCAGTAAAGGTTTTATACAATTGCGGATCGGCCAGTTCAGTCGCCAGCACGCCGTCGAAACGCTTATTGATAAAACCGGCGTTACGCGAGGCCAGGTTGACTACTTTATTGACGATATCGGCATTGACGCGCTGGACAAAGTCTTCCAGGTTCAGGTCGATGTCGTCAATGCGTGAAGAAAGCTTCGCGGTGTAGTAGTAGCGCAGGCTGTCGGCGTCAAAGTGTTTCAACCAGGTGCTAGCCTTAATAAAGGTGCCGCGAGACTTAGACATCTTCGCGCCGTTCACCGTCACGTAACCGTGAACGAACAGGTTGGTCGGCTTGCGGAAGCTGCTGCCTTCCAGCATCGCCGGCCAGAACAGGCTGTGGAAGTAGACGATATCTTTGCCGATAAAGTGATACAGCTCGGCGGTGGAGTCTTTCTTCCAGTATTCGTCGAAGCTTACGGTGTCGCCGCGCTTGTCGCACAGGTTCTTGAAGGAGCCCATGTAGCCAATTGGCGCATCCAGCCAGACGTAAAAATATTTGCCCGGCGCGTTGGGGATTTCGAAGCCGAAGTAAGGTGCATCGCGGGAAATGTCCCACTGCTGTAGGCCGGACTCGAACCACTCCTGCATCTTGTTAGCGACCTGTTCCTGCAGCGCGCCGCTGCGGGTCCACGTCTGCAGCATTTCGCTGAATGACGGCAGATCAAAGAAAAAGTGCTCGGAGTCACGCATTACCGGCGTCGCGCCGGACACCACGGATTTCGGTTCGATAAGTTCGGTCGGGCTGTAAGTTGCGCCGCAGACTTCGCAGTTATCGCCGTACTGGTCTGCGGATTTACATTTCGGGCAGGTGCCTTTCACAAATCGGTCCGGCAGGAACATGCCTTTTTCCGGATCGTAGAGTTGAGAGATGGTGCGGTTCTTAATAAAACCGTTCTCTTTCAGGCGCGTATAAATCAGCTCGGACAGCTCGCGATTCTCGTCGCTGTGCGTTGAGTGGTAGTTGTCGTAGCTAATATTAAAACCGGCGAAATCGGTCTGGTGCTCCTGGCTCATTTCACCGATCATTTGCTCCGGCGTAATACCAAGCTGCTGCGCTTTCAGCATGATCGGCGTGCCATGAGCGTCATCGGCACAGATGAAGTTAACCTCATGGCCGCGCATTCGCTGGTAACGGACCCAGACATCAGCCTGGATGTGCTCCAGCATATGGCCGAGGTGGATAGAGCCGTTGGCGTACGGCAGCGCGCACGTTACCAGAATTTTCTTCGCGACTTGAGTCATAGTGGGTATTACTTCTTCTGTTGTAAAAAAGGGCTTTGATAGTACCAAAATGGTAATTACTGCGCCAATCGATAAGGGCATTTATCCGTAAATGAATAATTGTTACCGCTGGAGTAAACTACAAAGTTACAATCGTACTTTTCAGAACTACAAAAGGAGTCGGGATGAACGAACAATCCCAGGCCAAATCACCAGATACCCTGCGAGCGATGGTCGCCGGGACGCTGGCGAATTTTCAGCACCCAACCCTGAAGCATAACCTCACCACGCTTAAGGCGTTGCACCACGTCGCCTGGATGGATGATACGCTGCACGTTGAGCTGGTCATGCCGTTCGTCTGGAACAGCGCGTTTGAGGTATTAAAAGAGCAATGCAGCGCCGATCTGTTACGTATTACAGGCGCAAAAGCGATCGACTGGAAACTGTCGTACAACATTGCGACGCTGAAACGCGTCAAAAATCAGCCTGGCATTAATGGCGTGAAAAACATCATTGCCGTGAGCTCCGGTAAAGGCGGGGTGGGTAAATCGTCCACGGCGGTAAACCTGGCGCTGGCGTTAGCGGCTGAAGGCGCAAAGGTCGGGGTTCTCGATGCCGATATTTACGGTCCGTCGATCCCAACCATGCTTGGCGCAGAAGATCAGCGCCCGACATCGCCAGACGGTACGCATATGGCGCCGATTATGTCTCACGGCCTGGCGACCAACTCGATCGGCTATCTGGTGACTGACGATAACGCGATGGTATGGCGCGGCCCAATGGCCAGTAAGGCGCTGATGCAGATGTTGCAGGAGACGCTGTGGCCGGATCTGGATTATCTGGTACTGGATATGCCGCCGGGAACCGGGGATATTCAGCTAACGCTGGCGCAGAACATTCCTGTTACCGGCGCGGTGGTGGTGACTACGCCGCAGGATATCGCGCTAATCGACGCCAAAAAAGGTATCGTGATGTTCGAGAAGGTGGAAGTGCCGGTGCTCGGCATTGTGGAAAATATGAGTATGCATATTTGTAGCAACTGCGGCCATCACGAACCGATCTTCGGCACGGGCGGCGCGCAGAAGCTGGCGGAAAAATACCATACTCAGCTTCTGGGTCAGATGCCGCTGCATATTAGTCTGCGCGAAGATCTCGATCGCGGTACGCCGACGGTGGTTAGCCGTCCGGAGAGCGAATTTACCGCGATCTATCGCGAACTGGCCGATCGCGTTGCGGCACAGCTTTACTGGCAGGGTGAAGTGATTCCGGGAGAAATCGCCTTCCGCGCGGTGTAATCCTCCTGACGTATTCCAAAGAGAATATGACATTCACTGCATTAATATATATTGATGCAGTGAATGTATTAATAAAATAATAGCCCCCGCATTGTTAATTCCTGCTTAAACAGACAGGTGTTTATCTGAAATAATCGGCAAAAACATTATTTGAATTGATCATACCTATCCTACTGATTTATTTTTTCAATTGGTTTTAAGGTATCGATACGTTCATACTGCTCATCAGGACGGCCTGCATACTGTTTGACGTTCACCAGAGGAACAATTGCTCACTATGAAAAAATATTTGCTGATGGGAATTATAGTTTCGGCTTATGGGATAAGCGTACCCGTTTTTGCCTCCGACACCGCAACATTAACCATCAGTGGAAAAGTGACCGCGCCAACGTGCAGTACAGAAGTGGTAAACGCGCAGTTGCAGCAGCGTTGCGGCAACACTATCCACGTTTCAACGCTGCAAACACCCGCCGCTACGCCGATGAGAGGTGTGACAACGCAGCTATACACGGTGCCTGGTGATAGCACCCGACAGATTGTTGTTAATCATTACGACTAATTCTTATTAATTCCGCAGGCCCATATCATTGATATCAATGATATGGGCTTTTTTATTTGTTGTGTTTATATTTAAGGGCAGTAAATTTCGGAAATTAATAAGTTTACAAAATAATGATAAGCAATGATTATTTGTTGCAATTATATTGCAATCTGTAAATTGTTTTAAATCAACAAAACATCGTGTTTACATTGCGATAACCTCCTGTCTATGAGAATTTTCTTTGCAAGGGTTAATAACTCTTAACAAATAGAAATTACTTCATTAAGGAAGAGATTATGAAACGTTCACTTATTGCTGCTTCTGTATTGTCTGCTGTATTTATGAGCGCAGGGGCTTTTGCTGCTGATGAGTATGATTCAGGCGTTCTGAATATTAACGGAAAGGTGGTTGGTACTACCTGTCAATTTTTGGGTACGAACACCGCTGAAATTAGACTGAATGAAATTGGTGCGGATAAAATAATTAATTTAACCCCGGGTCAGATTTATGACGCAGTAACTAATCAAACTCAGATGCCGTTGAAAATAAAATGTCAACAGGGTGTAGCGCCGCGTATTACCTTCTCTTCAACGCAATTTGACAGCCACGATATCACATTTAATAACGGGTCTGCCAAAGGTGTCGGTTTTGCGGTTTACTACGGAAGTACGGATAATCAGATTGATCCAGAGACGGGGGTGACACTAGATCCAAATAGCAGCGGTGAATACGACCTGACTTTTTTAGCACGCTATGCGCGTTTAGACGGTGATGTTGCTTCTGGTGATGTTAGCTCAACACTGACTTTAACGGTTGTTACTGACTAATTTATTCAACCGGCGGCGTTCGTCGCCGGTTTTTTATAAGCAAGGCCGTGTAAATATGAAAATATTATCTGCAGTATTATTATCTGCCATAATTTTGCCTGCGCATGCTGGTATTGTTATTTATGGTACGCGTGTGATTTACCCGGCAGAGAAGAAAGAAGTCGTTGTACAATTGGTGAATCAGGGCGAGCAAGCTTCGCTGGTACAGTCCTGGATTGATGACGGTAACACTTCATTACCGCCAGAAAAAATTCAGGTGCCATTTATGCTGACGCCGCCAGTGGCGCGCGTTGCCGCTGAGTCTGGTCAGCAGATCAAAATCAAGAAAATGCCTAATAGCTTACCGGACAACAAAGAAAGTCTGTTTTATCTGAATGTGCTTGATATTCCACCAAACAGCCAGGAAAACGCCGGTAAAAATGTGCTTAAATTCGCAATGCAGAATCGAATAAAATTAATATGGCGCCCCAGTCGAATTGCCGCCGTAACCAAAGACAGTTTTCAGCGGATTGGTTTATTTCGCAGTAATAAAACTGTCATCATGAAAAATGATACTGCAAACTGGATTACCGTGACGGATGTAAAAGCAGGAAATACTAAGATTAATGATCAAACTATCATGCTGCCACCGCTATCGACGCAGAATATTAACATGAAATATGCGTCAACAAGCCAGTATGAAGTAACGATTATTGATGATAATGGTAACTATATTAGTAGCAAAATCAATGTAAAATAAACAGGAGTTCATCATGCCAAGGATGACGCCCATCGCTTCGCTTGTTTTATTGACTCTGTTTACCTGGCAAACGCAGGCTATCGCGACGGAAACGTTTGATACCCATTTTATGGTGGGGGGAATGAGAGATCAAAAAATAACAAATTTCCATCTGGATGAGAATAAGCCAATTCCGGGACAGTACGAACTGGATATTTATGTCAACAATCAATGGCGAGGTAAATACGATATCATTGTTGCCGATGACCCCGGTAGCACGTGTATTTCAACTGAGTTGTTGAAAAATATTGGTGTGATAAGCGATGGTCTGCAACCGCAGGGAGCAACGGATTGTATTGCGTTAAAAGATGTCGTGAGAAGCGGTGGCTATACTTTTAATATTGGCGTTTTTCGGCTGGATTTGAGCGTCCCCCAGGCCTATGTAAATGAGGTCGAGGCGGGTTATGTATTGCCTGAAAACTGGGATCGCGGCATCAATGCATTTTATACTTCTTACTATGCCAGCCAGTATTACAGTGACTATAAGAATTCTGGCAGTAGTGAAAGTACTTACGCTCGGTTCAATAGCGGTTTCAATCTGTTGGGCTGGCAAGCGCATGCGGATACCACATTTAATAAAACCGATGGCAGCAGCGGTGAGTGGAAAAGCAACACATTGTATCTGGAGCGCGGTATCGCTGAGCTCCTCGGCACATTACGCGCCGGGGATCAGTATACCTCGTCAGAGATTTTTGATTCTGTGAGATTTACCGGCGTTCGCCTGTTCCGCGATATGCAAATGTTGCCAAACTCGAGACAGAATTTTACGCCGTTGGTGCAGGGGATTGCACAGACTAACGCTTTGGTAACCATCGAACAGAACGGATTCGTTGTTTATCAGAAAGAGGTTCCTCCTGGCCCCTTTTCCATTGCGGATCTGCAACTCGCGGGCGGTGGCGCGGATCTTGATGTCACCGTGCGTGAGGCGGATGGTTCGATAAATACCTGGCTGGTGCCTTACGCTTCCGTACCGAACATGTTGCAGCCTGGCGTCTCTAAGTATGATTTTTCCGCCGGCCGTAGTCATATTGAAGGCGCCGATAATCAGGCCGATTTTACACAAATCAGTTATCAGTATGGCCTTAATAACCTGTTGACGCTTTATGGCGGTACGATGCTATCGAACCATTATAATGCGTTTACCCTCGGCACGGGGTGGAATACCCGGATTGGCGCCATTTCGCTTGACGCTACGCGATCGCACAGTAAACAGGATAATGGCGATGTATTTGATGGTCAGAGTTATCAGATTGCTTATAATAAATACCTGACCCAAACATTAACTCGGTTTGGTCTGGCTGCGTATCGGTATTCATCACAGGATTACCGCACATTTAACGATCATGTCTGGGCCAATAATAAAAATAACTATCGTCGCGATAAGAATGATGTATACGATATTGCTGATTATTATCAAAACGATTTTGGGCGTAAAAATACGTTTTCAGCTAATGTGGGCCAATCCTTGCCAGAAGGATGGGGCGCAGTATCACTGAGTGCATTATGGCGTGATTACTGGGGACGTAGCGGCACCAGTAAAGATTATCAAATAAGCTATTCCAATACGTTCCAGAAAATTAATTATACGTTATCCGCCAGTCAGACTTACGACGAGGATCATAATGAAGATAAACGTTTTAACCTGTTTATTTCAATTCCCTTTGACTGGGGGGACGGTATTACTACCCCGCGCCGTCATCTGAATGTGTCGAACTCGACGACCTTTGATGATGATGGATTTACCTCAAACAATATTGGTTTAACCGGTACGGCAGGCAGTCGCGATCAATTTAATTACGGCGTGAATGTTAGTCATCAGCGACAGGATAGTGAGACCACAGCGGGGACGAATTTAACCTGGAATACGCCCGTTGCAACGCTTAATGGTAGTTACAGCCAGTCGTCCAATTATACTCAGACCGGCGGAAGTATTTCCGGTGGGGTTGTAGCCTGGAGTGGCGGGTTGAATTTATCCAGCCGGCTTTCAGATACCTTTGCGATTATGCAGGCTCCGGGACTTGAAGGAGCCTACGTTAACGGCCAAAAATATCGGACCACCAATAAAAAAGGAACGGTGGTTTATGACAACCTTACGCCATATCGCGAAAACCATCTTATGCTTGATGTGTCGCAAAGTAGCAGTGAAACGGAATTACGCGGTAACCGTAAAGTTGCCGCCCCGTACCGAGGGGCCGTCGTGCTAGTGAATTTTGATACCGACCAGCGTAAACCATGGTTTATTAAAGCGCAGCGTCCTGATGGCTCGCCTCTTATTTTTGGTTATGATGTAGTAGATCATCATGGTCATAATGTGGGCATTGTTGGACAAGGTAGTCAGCTATTTATTCGAACGAATGATATTCCGCCCGAAGTCAGTGTACCAGTAGATAAAGAGCAGGGGCTTTCATGTTCAATCACCTTTGGTAAAACGGTTGATGAAAGTAAAGTTTATATTTGTCGGTAGTGGTGAGGTGGTGAAATGAAACTCTTTCTTTTTATCGTGATGTTATTGATTTTACCTGAAACATACGCAGCCTGTACGGGAGAAATTACTTATCAGGATAATTTAATTATTCGTGAGGATTTTACGATTAACCCTAATCAGTCCGCAACTTATAGCCATAATTTTAACGATACAACTTGTTCAGGGACTTATAAGATAACGCGTATGGATCCTTCCGATATCATCGTGGGATTATACAATGATACAGTAAAACTGAAGTTAAAAATCGCCTGGGCAGATAATAATACTCTCACAATGCCGTTTACAACGGGCTATACGGTAACGGTTGAACCCGCTTCCTCTGGGGCGAATGTAAATATTTCTGCCGGTAGTGGGAACAGTGTCCTAATCAACGGGGTGGTATCAATAACAAGCGCTTCTTCTGCAACTCAGTTTACGGCCAGTTTGCGGTTTTTAGGGTGCCTGCTAGCAGGAAGAGGCTGGAATGCCTGTGCCGCAGATTATAATAGTTATCTTAGAGGTGCAGGGTTATATTCATTTGATCTGTTTGTGTCCTACGATCGCAAGCAGACAACCTGCAAACCTGAAGATCTGACGATCACGCTACCGAATATTGCGCTTTCTGAATTATATAACACAGGCAAGGTCAGCAACAAAAATGCCGCGGATAATATTCGACTCCAGTGTGATAATCTTTTTGGTAATGCTAAACAAACATCGCGTAAAATGACGGTTTATCTCTCCAGCAGTGATTTAATACCAGATAGCTATTCTGTGTTGCGTGGTGCTGTGAATAATGGCGTCGGATTTATACTGGAGAGCGGTGGAAAAACGGTGAATATTTCAAATACAGCAGAGCAGGGTAATGCTTCAACGTTATGGAAAGTGGATCAAGTAGGCACGCCGCTCAACAGTGATATGATAACAATCCCTATTATCGCCAGTTATTATGTTTATGACCGAGACAATATAAAGCCGGGCGATCTAAAAGCGACTGCACTGATCTATGTGAAATACGATTAATATATATGAAAAATATTTAAGATATATGGCGCGATAGGTGAATGAACTCCCGGTCACTTACAATAATAAGTGACCGGGATGACAATCTTTCTGCAATAAATTTTAATGTGGTATGCGGTAGTTTCAAAAGGGCGGGATCCAGAGCGAATCGGGTAGTGAAGGCAGTCAACAAAAAGGCAGTTTGAAGGGGATAGAGTGATTAAGGGCTAATAAAAAAGTAACATGGGGCTGTATTTCCCCCTCTGGATGAGGGGGCTTTTTTTATCGATGATAAAAAATCTCGCCATCATAGGCTTTGATGATTTTTCCATCGGTATCGTTAATCAGTACATACGCGCCGCCCATATAGGTCCAGTGAGTACCGGCATCTGGCGCGGGCAGATTACGTAATTTCCACTGTTTAATATTATACTCATCGGTGCGGTACATTTGCGGAACGGTATCGCCGGGCTTGAAGTGGGTGAAGTCGGCGATAAAGCTTTTTAACTCATATTGATCAATGCCCGTTGTCGCGGGGGCGGCCCATGCAAAACTGGTTGCAAGCAACAGCGCGCAAGGCAGCAACTTACTTTTCATACTTTTACCCTCCACATATGCGGGTCAGTTAACATCGTGTGTATCATTTCTGCTGGTGGCGTATCTGACAAGCGCTATTTTGTTATCTCACGCCCCTTTTCGTAAAAAGTGTAAACGAAAGCGTCGTGCAGCAACATATCCGCCAGCAAGTTTGCCAGAACCGAATAGGTTTTGAGAACTATCTGATAACGCTGAAATTATCGTCCGCCGCTGGCTGTAAATTTACATTGTCTGGCGCAGACAGTATGCTTAATAGCGAAACCCCGCTTAACACGGTGGGGCTTGACGACTCGGGGTGCCCTTCGTTGTGAAGGCTGAGAAATACCCGTACCACCTGATCTGGATAATGCCAGCGTAGGGAAGTCTGACACTGCTCGTGTCCCTTCTTCACGCGGGCAGGAGCTGAACTATGCAGCCTGACCTGCACTGCCGCACGCTTGCGGCGCATACGTTAAAACACTTTCGCGCGCTCTTCCCGCTTACGCACTGTATGACGAATGACGTCGTACAAACGTTTACCGCCAATACGCTGCTGGCGCTGGGCGCTTCACCCGCCATGGTGATTGATCCCGTCGAGGCCAGACCGTTTGCCGCCATCGCCAACGCCTTGCTGGTTAATGTCGGAACATTAACCGCCTCACGCGCTGACGCGATGCGTGGGGCGGTAGAAAGCGCTTATGATGCCAAAACGCCGTGGACGCTTGATCCTGTCGCGGTGGGCGCGCTGGAATTTCGTCGGCGATTTTGCCTGGATCTCTTGTCCCTGCGCCCGGCGGCAATACGCGGCAACGCCTCGGAAATCCTGGCGTTATCCGGCATGGCGCTGGGCGGACGCGGCGTAGATACCACCGAGGCGGCGTTGGCCGCACTGCCTGCGGCGCAGGCGCTGGCGCGTCAGATAGACTGCATCGTTGTGGTTACCGGAGAGGTAGATTACGTCACTAACGGTCAGCGCACGCTGAGCATTCCCGGCGGCGATCCGTTAATGACTCGCATTGTAGGCACCGGCTGCGCGTTGTCGGCGGTCGTCGCCGCCAGTTGCGCGTTACCGGGCGCCGCGCTGGACAATGTCGCTTCGGCCTGCTGCTGGATGAAACTGGCTGGACAGGCCGCGGCAGAGCGTAGCGAAGGACCGGGCAGCTTCATCCCGGCTTTTCTTGATGCGCTCTATCATCTGGATGTGGAGGCGGCCAATGCAACGAATTAACGCGCTGACGATTGCCGGTACCGATCCCAGCGGCGGGGCCGGTATCCAGGCGGATCTCAAGACCTTTTCCGCGCTGGGCGCATATGGCTGTTCGGTCATCACCGCGCTGGTGGCGCAAAATACCTGTGGCGTACAGTCGGTGTACCGGATAGAGCCGGACTTTGTCGCCGCTCAACTTGATTCCGTGTTCAGCGATGTGCGCATTGATACCACAAAAATCGGGATGCTGGCGGAAACCGATATTGTCGAGGCCGTGGCGGAACGACTACAGCGCCATCATGTACGTAATGTGGTGCTGGATACGGTGATGCTGGCGAAAAGCGGCGATCCGTTGCTCTCGCCCTCTGCGATAGAAACATTACGCGTCCGGCTGTTGCCGCAGGTATCGCTGATTACGCCTAATTTGCCGGAAGCCGCAGCATTGCTGGATGCGCCCCATGCGCATACGGAACAGGAGATGCTGGCGCAGGGGCGGGCGTTACTGGCGATGGGGTGTGAAGCGGTATTGATGAAAGGCGGGCATTTAGAGGATGCGCAAAGCCCGGACTGGCTCTTTACCCGTGAGGGCGAGCAACGTTTTAGCGCGCCGCGTGTGAACACCAAAAATACGCATGGGACGGGCTGTACGCTGTCGGCAGCGCTGGCGGCGTTACGGCCCCGGCATCGCTGTTGGGGAGAGACGGTAAACGAGGCGAAGGCATGGCTTTCGGCGGCGCTGGCGCAGGCGGACACGCTGGAAGTGGGGAAGGGCATTGGTCCGGTACATCATTTCCACGCGTGGTGGTAGTATACTGCCTACAGACCCGTCGTCAGGAAAGATAAATGGAACAAGCGCATACCCGGCTCATCGCGCAACTGAATGAACGAATTTCAGCGGCGGATAATACGCCGCTATACATGAAATTCGCCCAGACGGTAAAGGATGCCGTGCGCAGCGGTATTCTTGAGCACGGTAATATTTTGCCTGGCGAACGCGATCTCAGCCAGCTTACCGGCGTCTCGCGCATCACGGTACGGAAAGCGATGCAGGCGCTGGAAGAAGAGGGGGTCGTCACGCGCGCCCGCGGCTACGGTACGCAAATCAATAATATCTTTGAATATTCCCTGAAAGAGGCGCGGGGATTTTCTCAGCAGGTTGTCTTGCGCGGCAAAAAACCGGATACGCTATGGGTTAACAAACGCGTGGTAAGTTGTCCGGATGAGGTCGCGCAGCACCTGGCGATCCCCGCAGGCAGCGACGTCTTTTTACTCAAACGCATTCGTTATGTTGATGAGGACGCGGTATCGATTGAAGAGTCCTGGGTGCCCGCGCATCTGATTCATGATGTCGACGCGATTGGCATTTCGTTGTATGACTATTTTCGTCGCCAGCACATTTACCCTCAGCGTACCCGATCCCGCGTCAGCGCCCGGATGCCGGATGATGAGTTTCAGTCGCATATTCAAATGGATGGTAAAGTGCCGGTGCTGGTGATTAAGCAGGTGGCGCTCGATCAGCAGCAGCGGCCTATTGAATACAGCATCAGTTATTGTCGTAGCGACCTATACGTTTTTGTGTGCGAGGAGTAGCGCCTCGCGCGTGGGCGCGCAGTCGCCGCCGCGATGCCCGACCACCCAGCTTGCCACCGCATTTCCCAGCAGTACGGCATCCGCGAGCGGCCAGCCTGACGCCAGTCCTGCCAGCACGCCGCCAGCATGGCTGTCGCCCGCGCCGATGGTATCCACCACGGTTGCCGGAAACGCTGGCACAACGCCGGAAGATTGCGCGCTAAAATACCACGCTCCGTCTTTATCGTGGCGTACCACCAGCGGCGCGGAAAAGCGTTTTACCCATGCCTCGCCGAAAGTGCGCGTATCGGTCGCAAGCCCGGCGCGTTCCGCAGCGATGATGGCTTCCTGGCGGTTGAGGGAGACGATGGGCCGGCAGGCCATAATGCGCGCCATTGTATCGTCTGTAATATCACCGATTCGTGGGCCAAAATCGATAAAAGGCGTGACATCGTCGACGGTTTCCAGCCACTGGATCAGTGGTTCGCCACAGGACGAGGCCAGTTGATAACCGGACAGGTAGACAAGACTGCCCCGCGGTGTCCTGAGCTGCGACAGCCAGTCCGCATTCCACTGGTTTTCCACGCCGCTAAAAGACATAAACGTGCGTTCGCCATCCGGTTCGACTAACGCCAAACACCAGCCGTTATCCCCTTCAACCGCGTCAATCACGCTGGATAATTCCTCTTTTGCCAGACGGCGGCGAATCCTCTCCGCCCACACGCCCTGGCCCAGCGGCAGCGCATTGCTGGCGTCAATCCCCAGTCGTTTCAACGCCACGGCAATATTCAGCGCACAGCCGCCGACATTGACGCTCTGTTGTTGCAGTTCAATATCGCCTCCGCGACGCGGCAACGTCCAGGCATCAGCAATGATATCGACCACTGCCGCGCCGATAACGGTGAGCGGACGCCGGGTATGCAGGGTCGGTAATAATGTCAGCAACCGTGCGCCGTTCATAGCGCCTCCCGCCGTTGACGATAACTCGCCAGCGCAACGGCATAGCGCGCAAAATCCAGCTGATTAACCTCGTCCAGCGTTTGCTTTAACTGGGGGTTAATGGCGCTTACCCCGTGCAACGCGCCGCAAATGGCGGTAGCCATCGCGCCGATAGTGTCGGTATCGCCGCCGAGGTTAGCGCACAGCACGGCACAGCGGTTAGGATCGGTATTCGCCAGTTCCACCATGGCGATAGCGCAGGGAACCGATTCAATGGTGCTGGTTCCCGCGCCGATGATCTGATAGAGCTGTTCGCTGGCAGATTCGACGCCGTCGGCGTGGCGGACAATGTTTAGCGCCAGTTCCAGACGTGCCGATAGCGAGGCGCTAAACGTGGTAATACGCGCTGTCTGCGCCTGATGGGCGACGGCGGGGAGCGAGTCGGCAATACTTTGCCACGTGTCGCCGTTAACCGCTCGCGAGACGGCCCAGGCGACAACCACGGCGCCAGCCACCGCCAGATCGGATTTATGCGTCGGGCTGGAGGCTAACGCTACTTCTGCTATAAAGGCTGTCAGGTTAGTTGGCGGCAACAGACAGCCCAACGGCGAAACGCGCATGGCCGCGCCGTTAGTCACGCCGTTATTTTCCAGCGCCGCGATGGGTTTGCCGTCGCGAATCGCATTCAGCGCAATTTTTGACGTCGGGCCGAGTACATTTTTATTGAACGCATCAAAGCGCTCTGCCCAGGCGAGGATGTTACGCCCAATAATCTCGGGATCAATACTGCCTTCGCATTCGAGTAGCGCGTCGGCCAGGCAGAGCGCCATTGCGGTATCGTCCGTAAACTCCGCGCGGTTAAAATAGCAGGCGGCATTATTCTCTTTTGGGCCGGGCAGAAAGCGGTCAATCCAGCCGAAATGCGCTTTGACGCGCGTTCTCGGCCACAGCTCAGAGGGCATTCCCATCGCATCCCCTAACGCTTGCCCGTAAAGAGCACCGAGAATACGTTCTGCTTTCATTTTACTTCCCCTTGTGTCAACGCAATATCGCGATCGTCAATAGCAGTGATCTCTTTGTCCGATTCGCGAAAGAAAATCATAAACAGTAGCGCGATGACGGCAATCATCACTGCGCCAAACGTCCACATGCCCGCCCAGTTGAATGTCAGACCGTTAACCGGTTGCGGATAAGCAAACATTTTTTCCATCATCACGCCGCCGAGACGATAGCCCAGCAGGCTGCCGAATCCCTGACAGCAGAGGGTGATAAGCCCTTGCGCAGCGGTACGCATATGAACCGGCGCTTTTTTATCGACATAAATGTAGGCGGTGACGTAGTAGAAATCGTAACTTACGCCGTGCAGCAAAATACCGAGGAACAGCAGGGCGTAAGTGAAGTACGTTTCCGCGCCGCCATAGACAAAAAAGCCGTAGCGGATCGCGGCGGTAATAAGACCAAGCAATAATACCTTTTTAATACCAAAGCGCTTAGTGAAAAAGGGCAGCGCCAGCATAAAGAAGATTTCAGAGAACTGGCCGAGCGTCATCCAGCCGGTGGCGTTCTTCATTCCCACTTCCGTCAGATAGCCGTTAGCGAAGATGTAGTAGAAGGCCAGCGGCATCGCAAACAGGAAGGAACAGAAGAAGAAAACGAGAAAGTTTTTATCGCGCAGCAGGACCAGCGCATCCAGCCCCAGCATCACTTTAATATCCATCTTGCCGGTGCTTTTTGGCGGCGTGTCTGGCAGACAGAACGCAAATACGCCCAGCAACGCTGAACTTGCGGCGGTTATGAGCAGTGGAATGTTGGTGGGGGAAATATCGTTATAGCCTAACATTTGCGGCAGGAATCCACAGGCGAGGCCGGAGGCTATCCACCCAATGGTTCCCATAACGCGAATGCGTGGAAAATCGCGTTCAACGTCCGGTACGTTAGCGAAGGCAATGCTGTTTGTCAGCGCGATGGTCGGCATATAGGTCAATGAATAGGCCAGAAGCAGCGGAAAGAATCCGGCGAAGGTGGTTTGCTGCGCCGCGAAATACATCAGCACGGCGCCTGCAAACATCAGTACCGCCAGGACTTTTTGCGCTGAGAAAAAACGGTCGGTAACGGAGCCGACCAGAATCGGCGACAGGATCGCCGCAATGGCGGTACAGGCATAAGACCAGCCTATTTCACCGGCGGAAAACCCGCTTTTATTTAGCCATAGCCACAGGGGGACGAACCAGGCGCCCCAGATAAACCACTCCACGAACATCATGAACGACAGTTTAAAGGTCGTTTTCATTTTTGAATCCTTCATGACAGGTAAGGTACGCCACGACAATACCACTTAATAATACCTTTTAAATACCATTGAGCATTAATTTTGACCGATCTAACACTTTTTCGGACGTGAATCGAGTCAGCAGATAGCGCCGAAAAAATGCGCTAAAGTTGGCAAAAATGGTCGGTCAGTACCAGGCTTATTGCGACCCGCAATCTGTGGGGCAGGACTATTCACCTTCCGATACCCTATCGGAACTTACGGGAGCATAGCTATGACTGATATTGCGCAGTTGCTTGGCAAAGACGCCGACAGCCTTTTACAGCATCGTTGTATGACCATTCCTTCCGATCAGCTTTATCTACCCGGCAAGGATTACGTTGACCGGGTGATGATTGACAATAATCGTCCACCAGCCGTTCTGCGTAATATGCAGACGCTCTATAATACTGGACGCCTGGCGGGAACAGGATACCTTTCGATACTGCCCGTCGATCAGGGAGTGGAGCACTCCGCCGGCGCCTCTTTTGCGGCCAACCCGCGCTACTTTGACCCAAAAAACATTGTTGAATTGGCGATTGAGGCCGGCTGTAACTGCGTGGCCTCTACCTACGGCGTACTGGCCTCGGTTTCACGGCGCTATGCGCACCGTATTCCGTTTTTGGTCAAACTGAATCACAACGAAACATTGAGCTATCCGACAGAGTACGATCAGACCCTGTACGCCAGCGTTGAGCAGGCGTTCAATATGGGCGCCGTGGCGGTAGGCGCGACGATCTATTTCGGTTCGGAACAGTCTCGTCGCCAGATTGAAGAGATCTCCGCCGCTTTTGAGCGTGCGCATGAGCTGGGTATGGTGACCGTATTGTGGGCTTACCTGCGTAATTCTTCCTTTAAAAAAGACGGCGTCGATTACCATGTATCCGCTGACCTGACGGGGCAAGCCAACCATCTGGCCGCTACGATTGGCGCGGATATTGTGAAACAGAAAATGGCCGAGAATAATGGCGGTTATAAAGCGGTCAACTTCGGCTATACCGACGATCGCGTGTACAGCAAACTGACCAGCGATAACCCGATTGATTTGGTACGTTACCAGTTGGCGAACTGCTATATGGGACGCGCCGGGCTTATCAACTCCGGCGGCGCGGACGGCGGCGACACCGATCTCGGCGACGCGGTTCGTACCGCGGTGATCAACAAACGAGCCGGTGGAATGGGGCTAATTCTGGGACGTAAAGCCTTTAAGAAATCGATGGCTGATGGCGTGAAGTTGATTAACGCCGTACAAGATGTCTATCTGGATAGCAAAGTCACCATCGCCTGAGTTCAACGAAGAAAAGCCGGATGTGAGCGCATCCGGCCAGCGACTGGTGTTATTAACGTAGCAACGGGCAGTCTGGCGGCAGCCGACAGCGTAATGCGCCAGGCAGCACCTCAATATGAAATTCTTGCCCGCTGAGTGGTTCGCCATCCAGATTAAACGTGATTTCATGCGGCGCATGAATATCAAACCACGCCGAGGCGCCGTCAATAATATTCGGATTGTCATCTGACTGCGTGAGCGTGGAAAACAGCGCCGGCAGCAGCTCTTCGCCGGTAAAAATCCGTAGCTGTAACAGTCCGTCGTTAATCAGCGCGGTGGGACATAATTGCTGCCCGCCGCCGGCCTGACGACCGTTGCCGATGCCGATCACCAGCGCATCTCCCTGCCAGTGAAAGTTTTCGCCACGTATTTCGCAGCGGTCAGGGGTCAGCGTATCCATTCTCATCAGACCGTGAATAAGATAGGAGACGCCGCCCAACGCGGCTTTAAGTTTTTCCGGCGTTTCGGTGGTAATGCGGGTGCCAAAACCGCCCGTCGCCATATTGATAAAACAGGTTTTATCATTGACCCTGGCCATATCAATTTCCATCGCGTTTCCGGCAATCGCCAGTTTCAGCGCTTTGTCCAGCGCTTCAGGAATACCGGCGCTGGTGGCAAAATCGTTGGCAGTGCCGAGCGGCAAAAGGCCCAGTGCAGGGGCTACGCCGTCGCGGATCTGGATGAGCGCGGTCGACACTTCATTAATGGTACCGTCTCCGCCGCCGGCAATCACCGTTTCAACGCCCAGTCTACGGGCTTCATCAACGTAACGCTGCGCGTCGCCTTTTTCCCAGGTTACCCGAACGTGAATCTGTATACCTTCGTCGCGAAGTAGAGTAATGGCCTCACGTAGCGGCTGGTTATCAGCGCTTTTGCCATTGAGGATCAGTAAGCTGGCGGGAAAGTTAGCCATCCGTTATGCCTTAATAGGTTGAACAACAATCTCCAGAAAGTGTATAGCAGAAATGAAAAAGCGAGGTCAGAACAGGATGAAAATTGAAATGTTGCGCACTTATTGCTTTACCGTTTTTCTTCCTGCTGTACGCAGCGGTAAGCGAAGCATGGTTTAAGGCAAATGGCGACAAGAGAGATGCCGGTATGCGCATTGAGTATCGCTTGTAAGAGTGCAAGGAAACCACAAGGGGTAGTCAGACGCTTTCCGATATAGCGCCTTTAATAACGAAACGGAGAATTAACAAGACGAACATACGTCAGTTATCAGTATTAATTTCAAACACCATAATATCAGATAAAAACCTGATATTTATTACCAAACATACTTTTTAATAGCATAAAATCGAAATGTTCTTTAGACTGCTTTGGCAGGAACAAGGCGCACTATTAGCAGTACACTATTCTTGTTATCAAATAAAACCTATTTAGATGATGACTTGGCGCGGTGTCTTATAGTCGTACCGTTGCCTGAGGTATCACTTTTCTCATAAACATAAACATAAACAGGCATGTGCATGAAGAGGTTTATATGAATGTTACTTCAGGCGTGAATGCGCAAACGCCATTGCTCTCCCCTTCTGAACGGTGTAATGAAGAAATTCCGGCAGCTGAAATCGTTGAGTTTAACGCTCACGGCAATAAACCCAGATGTTTAATATGCGTGGGAACCACGGCATTGTTTACAGGTATTTTCAGTGGGGTATGCTCAGGGGCTGTCGCCAGTGTCAGTAGTGGTGCTGCATATACTACCGCTCTGACGGTTTTAGGCGCATCGTTTGGCATTGGGGGAATTGGTATGATGGGAATATGCGCCGGACTATACCTTAGCGCAAATGGCGTCAGAACCCGGCCAGCCTGGCCATAAATGAGCAAACACAGCAAGTCATAGGGAAAAGATGAATTCCGGAGATGACACGGGGTGTTAAGCGTCCAGACCAGAGGCTTATGACTTATATAGAAACGCTTTATATAGAGTATGGGGTGTTATGTATTCAAGAGCCGATCGCTTATTAAGACAGTTTTCACTAAAATTAAATACCGATTCAATTGTCTTTGACGAAAACAGATTATGCTCATTTATTATAGATAACCGTTACCGTATCTTACTAACAAGCACTAACAGTGAGTATATAATGATATACGGTTTTTGCGGAAGACCTCCGGATAATAATAATCTTGCTTTTGAATTTCTCAATGCTAATTTATGGTTTGCAGAGAATAATGGACCACATTTGTGTTATGATAATAACTCACAATCATTATTACTGGCTCTCAACTTCTCACTCAATGAAAGTTCTGTAGAGAAACTTGAATGTGAAATTGAGGTGGTTATTAGATCAATGGAGAATCTGTATCACATTTTACAGGATAAAGGAATAACTCTGGATACCGATTATACGTGACGGTGGGAAGAGCGAGTAAAACAAGGCTATCATGATTACCTCCAAGAACTGGCAGTTAAACTGCTTGTGTTCATAATGATATTTTCGTGTTTAAATTCAATGAAATCGCAAAATGCGTCATAATCTTGTATATGAGAACCGCCAAAATAATGCCTCAACCCTTTACTGAGCCAGTCATTATAGGGATCGCCATAAGGTTTACTGTGCATAATATCGAGTCCTTTTATTAATGCTGGATGCTCGCTGCGGTTAACAGCAATAATCCCATTTTCAAGGCTAACATGATTATCTTTACGACTTACATGGATAGCGATACCATCAGGTAAATACAAAGTACCGAGTTTATCAGTAAGTAACATATCTGCATCAAGATATATGCACCCACCGCCTGGTTGCAGATGATGACAACCAGGTTTACCAGCTTCCAGAAAAGCATCGCTTCCTTTTAGCAGGAAAAGATTTCTGTAGAAGTCAAACCATAAGTGACCTTTGTCTTTATTATGAGATGAAATAAGCGTTTCCTCCGGATTGTTTTTCAAGACATCTTCCAGGCTTTTTTTTACCCCGTTAAGCAAGACCTCATCTCGTTCACTTGCTGACTGAGCTTCCAGTTTGGTGATGTTTTCTAAATAAATCGTCGTTAACTTTTTATCATACATGCTATAATTAAGGTCAGAATTATAAATAACCTTTATGTTTCTATAATTTTGTTCCAATTTTGCCAATGCTTTTCTTTGTCCCTTGCTAAAATCTCCATCAACGAAAATACCAATAATTCTTTCTTTTTCTATTATAGCAGCATTGATAATATTATTAAGATAAGGGTTTTTCTGCGTATTGATAATGGGAATTTCGTTTTGACCAAATCTATCTGGATTGCGTTCAAACCACTGAAAAACGAGCGGCGTTTGGTGATCTAGTGGTAATAGAGGATAATCAACCCCAGCAAAACTTACATGGCCTGATGAGGGTGGACTGAGCGTAGGTGCGATGGTTTGAGTATTACTTTGACATGAAATCAAACCTCTAATCCGGGAAAACATTATTTTAATCCTTGTAAAAGCGGCATTAAAACGTGCCATATTTTTACACGCTTAAATTATCAGTTTTTAACCTTAATTTAATAACCTGGAAACTTTTTGTGTAAGTTCTCACAAAGCAGTTATTGATTTAATTTACTGATGTTAAACGTAAACGTCAGAATGCTAAGTCCTGAGTCTGACCGGATGCGGGAGGATTGTGACTTGCTGGCTGGCCATGAATAGTGGAGGTCTGTAAACCTAAGCGCCCATTTGCGCTTTGGTTAGTGTGGTCAATTTTGGATATGGCGGGAAGTACCACTTTTTTATTGATTAAACGCAAAAAATAAGCCTGCGTAAGGGAGATTACGCAGGCCAAGGAGGTGGTTCCTGGTACAGCTAGCATTTATGGGTTATGTTTTTCAGCGCGTTGAATAATACCCGCATTGAGCGAAGCGGTATGTGATCAATTTCTAAGAATCTTCCCGTCATGAAAAAATAACCGCAATTAACTACTTAGCATGGGGGTTACGCGTTGATTCGCCTGAGAAATTACGCATCAATAGTGCGTAATCCAGCGTAACGTCCTGCGGGACGGGCATCCAGACGGTATAGCCATCGCCAGGCGCCACCGGCATAGCGTCGCCTTTGGCATTCTCCATCTGTTCCAGGGTGAAATTGATATTTCCCTGCGGTGTCATCAGCTCCAGACTATCGCCAACGGAGAATTTATTTTTCACCGCCACGGCCGCCAGTTGGCCTTTACGCTCGCCGGTGAACTCGCCGACAAATTGCTGGCGTTCGGAAACGGAGTACCCGTACTCGTAATTCTGGTAATCGTCGTGCGTATGGCGACGCAGGAAACCTTCGGTATAGCCGCGATGAGCCAGACCTTCCAACGTTTCCAGCAGCGTAGGGTCGAAGGGTTTACCCGCGGCGGCGTCGTCGATGGCCTTACGGTAGACCTGCGCGGTACGGGCGCAGTAATAAAAGGATTTGGTGCGGCCTTCGATTTTCAGCGAGTGGACGCCCATTTTCGTCAGGCGCTCCACGTGGGCGATAGCGCGCAAATCTTTTGAGTTCATGATATAGGTGCCATGCTCGTCTTCGAACGCGGTCATGTATTCGCCCGGTCTTTGGGCCTCTTCTATCATAAACACTTTATCCGTCGGCGCGCCGATACCGAGCGTCGGCTCAACGTTCTGTACCGGAATCGGTTCGTGCTTATGCACGATGTTGCCGACAACGTCTTCTTTTCCTTCCTGCACGTTATATTCCCAACGGCAGGCATTGGTGCAGGTGCCCTGATTCGGATCGCGTTTATTGATGTAGCCGGAAAGCAGGCAGCGGCCGGAATAGGCCATGCATAGCGCGCCGTGGACGAAAATTTCTATTTCCATATCCGGCACCTGCTGGCGAATTTCCTCAATCTCTTCCAGTGACAGCTCGCGGGAGAGAATCACGCGTGTCAGTCCCATCTGCTGCCAGAATTTTACCGTCGCCCAGTTTACGGCATTAGCCTGTACCGACAGGTGAATCGGCATTGCCGGGAAGTGCTCGCGTACCAGCATAATCAACCCTGGATCGGACATGATCAGCGCATCCGGGCCCATCTCGACGACGGGTTTCAGGTCACGGATAAAGGTTTTGAGCTTGGCGTTATGCGGGGCGATGTTCACCACCACGTAGAATTTTTTTCCGAGCGCGTGGGCTTCGTTGATGCCAAGCTGCAAATTTTCGTGATTGAATTCGTTATTACGCACGCGTAAAGAGTAGCGCGGTTGGCCCGCATAGACGGCATCGGCACCGTAAGCGAAAGCGTAACGCATATTTTTCAGCGTTCCCGCCGGCGAAAGAAGTTCTGGTTTAAACATCATTTTCTCGTTCTGATGACAGGTCAGATCCGCCTCACCTGATGAGGCGGCTTGAGGAGAGTCCTCACTTTAAGGGCGGGCATTGTACGCTTACGGACAGGCCGAGTAAATATTGCGAGAGTATATTGGCGCTAATAGAACACCGGATGTTAATGGAGAGCCAATGATGAAAATGAGCCGCACGGCCATCGCGTTGAGTCTGCTGGGAATGGTCGCGCATCCCGTTTGTGCCGCTCCGTCGTTTGAAGAGACGGCAAGACAGGTGATTATCGCTTTTCAGCAGCGAGACAACGCGAAAATTAATGCCCTGATTGATAAAAAAGTTGGGATGTATGTGCTGTACCGAATTGGGGCTGGGGTTGATTATAAGTGGATGAAAAGTTTTGATATTAATAAGCCGATACCCGGTTTTAACTACCTGTTGGGGCAGGTAGGTTGGTTTTCAGAGCATATTCCAGTGGATAACGAATTTGATCACCACACGGAGGTTGAGTACGTTTGTGAAAAGGGATGGGATCACGCCGGTTTTTTTGTCAGCTATACCGGTTCTGATAATGCGCTGCTGACATTTAGCATGGTGAATGGAGCGGATAATGGGGATCAGGCGTCTGATACCCGTATAGCAAACGCCAGGCGGCTTGAGCTGCAATCAGAGCGAGTGGTGGCAGTGCCGAAAAAATGGGGTGATGGTTTGATTTTTCATCTGAGCGAGCTTCATGGCTTGGGCAAAGGGTGGAGTTTAACACTGCTGGATTTGGTTACGGAAGATTGTAGTGCGTGAGGCATATATGTTTAATCAGGGTAAATAGCTGCTTATTTATATCTTTCTGCTATCAGGATGTTATGACACTGCCCCCAATATTCAGGATTTAAATAAAGCATTTCTTGAATATTAAACTAACTCACTAAAAATAAACTTGAAATTACCTCGGCAACATGCATTAAAGAAAATACTAAAGGTCATTTGACTTATTATAGCGTCAGTGATTACGTCTTTAACTAATTTGGCTCACGTTATGTATCCACTATGGGGAATCTTTATATATTCCGAAAAAAAACACAATGATATTCTTAATGCAGATAAGAGAGTAATCTTAGGGTGTGCAGGTTTGTAAACCAGGGTATGGCGGTAGCGTTATTTTTTAACGAGATATCATCAGAGGTAGAATTAACGATCGCAGACGATACTCAGTACTAAGAGGAAATCAGTTTGAGGTTGAAAAGAAAATGATAAATACGTATTGATAAGATGGAATCCATTGAATCTACTTATTAGTAGATTTTATTATAAAAAATATATTTTTCTTGATGTTTTTTACGCATTGCGCAATAGCAAATCCTTGCCGCCTTGATGCAACTTGAATGGTTTTGTGTATAGTGTGACAATGCTGAATACTGAATTGAAACCTTCTACATATTAAATCAGGGGTTAGTGGTATGGGCGATTTTATAAAGTATCTATTTATTTTTTCTTGCTTATGGAGCGCAAATTCTTTTGCGATTACTCAAACACAATGGGATGGTAACTTTAGAGTCGAGGAACTTGGCGAGGAGTTAAATGATGGGAGTCAGGTTTTTTTACAATATAATTTAAAGATAGATAGTAAAAATAATCGTGCTTCTTTATCCATGACAACCTGGCATGCGGGGATAACATGCATTGGTGACTACTCTTTAAAAATGAATTCTGGTGTTTTGGCATTATACTATAACGGCGACGAGGAAAATGCATGTCCATATCCATCACCGCAATTTGAGATAAGCAATAAAGGAAAAGCATATTATATAAAAGGAAAAATGTTTTCATATTCTCAGCCTGGTGAATGGTTGCCACTCAAACGTATTACACTAAAATAATTCTATATTTGATAAATTATGATGATGAAGTTAATGATGGTATGAAATATTAATTGGATATGTCGTGAACATATTTTTGTTATATGTTTTCAATGTGTATGACAAGAAAATTTGCATGAAAAGATTATATGAGACGGTTTGAAAAATGAATGAAGTTCACATAAAAGCAAGGTCATTCTGAAACGAATTTGTCAAATTTACTGAATTATATATCAATAATTCCTGACTATCGACAATAATGTAAAATCGAGTACAAACTCACGGATTTGTAGTAATTTGGCAAAGAACAAGTCAGGTAAAAGTTTCTCATTATTTAATCAAAAAGCAAGTGCAAACTGTTATTTTGGATTTGTACTTCTTCATAGAAGTGTTGAATAATATTGACGTCAAACATGTTCTGCCTTTTTTTACTAAACTGAGTAAGGTAACTTTAATATTATAATTGCAATGATACAAAATCACATCAATATATAATGAGGAAAACTATATGCCCGCCGCCGCTCGACTAAACGACAAAGGTATGCGTTCGACTCTGGATAGAGTGTTAATATGAAAGCGAATAATGTGATTATTTTTGTGATTCTATTTTTATCCTCTGTGAGTTATTGTTTTGCTGATATGAAGATATTAAAAATAAATCAGTCCCATTATATGAGTCCTTATAATAAAGAGCCTGGGGATAGAAACTTATGCAATAAATGGGTTTTAAATGCAAGTCAGATAGAAAAAATATTTTTGTTAAGTGATAAATATAAGGAAATGAGTGATACCATGACTGGATTTTGGCTCTGGTTTCCCTGTGAGATAACGGGTGAGTTGATTTATAATAAGAAAAAGTGGCATTTTTCTATTAATGCTGCTGCCACGGCAGAATGGTCCGATGGTAAGGAAACGATATACTGGGGGTGTTCCAGGGAAAAATGTGATGACATGTTTATACTTCCATATCCAGGCCGGAGTTATATAGGTGGTGGTGGCAAATTGATTTGGTGACGAGGTAGATCTTCATCCTGGTTTTAGCCTTTTAAAATGAATTAAATTTAACCTTCAGCATCATGACGAGAGTATGAAAGTATATTTTTGTACACACCGGGATAAAGAATAAAATAACCAAGGGTCGCATATTTATCACGTTAAATACAACTTTTTAAATACAAGTCAGTGCTGGATTTTACAGATCAATGTTGCGTTATTACTAAATTCATAAATTAATGTTTGAGTTATGGTTGTTATGATCTTTCCCTGATAGAACAGTGCATTCAGGCAGAGGTGGCATTACCACCAACAAAAATAATGTTCATTTTTATGGGCGTAGGGGATTTACCCTTATTTAAAGATTACAAAGAGATATATTTCTCATTTAATGTTAAATAACATATAACTCATATTGTCAGTGATGTTCCGGATGAGCTAATTGATTTTACATTTGAATGGAAGGGTTAAAAAAACTATGTGTGGCGGTATCTTTTCGTTCAGAGAATCATAGCAGAAAGAAAGAACCGGAAATGTTGGGTGAGATATTATATAAGTTCATCGGATTTAACATCAGAAAAATTGCTAATGCGATGAGAAGCCATTGGGATGTGGAAAATAAATTGCATTGGCGTTTGGATGTGGCGATGAACGAGGATGATTGCAGGATAAGAAGGGGAAATGTCAAGAGCTTTTTTGAAATAATAAAATCGGGTGAATATGAAATTTGGGGATGTGAGATAATGAGATGGATAAGAATAAATATACTTAAATGTACGTTAGTATTTTGCCTGGCTTGTGGTTTTTCATTTGCAAAAACACCATGTACTAATATGTCTGATAAATTGAGTGCTGCACAAAGAGATTCTTTGCAAAATAATATCAAAAGGCAACTAAAAACAGAACGATTAAATATACTTGAATTTTTTAAAGAGCAAAATAGTTCAATCGTCTATATAGAAACATATGGTGCCGATGAGGCGTTTGTTTTTTATTCTGGAGATGAGTTTAAGGATGATTTTATCACAATATGGAGTGGTGCGGCTGAAATATCAGAGGAAAAAAATATAGAAAAATGGGTAAAAGATCATGTTCCATATATTCCAGATAGGTTGGCTCGATGTTTCGCATGGTACACAATCTATAGGCATGACTGATCTGATATTTAAGATAAATTTGTCGACGTGCGGAAATATAGTGAGTGGGGAAACCTGTCGGGTGAGGAAAACCCGGTGCACCTGGAGCAGGTGATACGGCTGCCGGGGCAGCAATATGATAAGGAGTCGGGGCTGTATTATAACCGGCACCGTTACTATAATCCGGGACAGGGAAGATATATTACGCAGGATCCGATAGGGCTGTCCGGGGGATTAAATCCTTATACTTACCCGCTCAATCCGGTCGTAAATATAGATCCTCTGGGGTTAGTCAATATAAATTTATTCCCTGAAAATCAATATATTCATGATATAGCCGATCATATTACAATTCCCGGGGTTTTCACTGTTGGAGTACATGGCAGTCCTTTATATGTTGAAGATGCTTCAGGTAACCCTGTAGATGTGAAAAAATTGGCGGACATGATCAGGAAAGATCGGAATTATAGAAAAGGCAAACCGATTAAGTTGATTTCTTGCAATACAGCTAAAGGTGGAGAAGGATCTTTTGCTAGCCATTTGGCGAAAGAGCTTAACGTGAATGTGACTGGGCCGGATACTCTTTGGAGTGTATGGTGGGAAAATGATAATTCTGGTATTCCTCAAATGGATAGTGTATTAACAGCACCAACTGATTCTCAGCCATGGACTCGTGGACATCCTACTGTACTTGATGAGAAAGATAGGGGGAATTGGGTGACATTTGGTCCCGATGGTAACGAGATCTCATCTGTTAAAAGTGAGGTTGAGAAGCCCTCAGAGATAAAGAAATGATGTACAATTATAAAAAAACACAAGCAGTTATACTGTTTAGTCTCTATATCTTTTTTTGTCAGGCATGTGGAGGAGGAATGTATAATTCTGATAATGAAAAAAAAGCAGGTAAATATAGTGGAGAGTCTACTCATTCGATTTATTATTTGAGTGATGATGAGAGGTCGAAACTTGAAACTAAATCTATAAACGGAGACGCTGAGGCAGCCTTTCGGTTGTATAAGTATTATTCATTCTCTAATTATGACGCTGATGAACAAATGCGCTACTTAGCAATAGCAGCATCCCATAATAATATTATGGCCGAATATGCTTATGGAATATTTCTATCATGTAAAAATGGCCCATATTCAAAATATTATGATTTAAACAAGGCAATTTATTGGATGAAATTGGCAGCAGCGCATGGTCATACTGAGGCTAAAACTGAGTTATTAAGACTGGAAGAACTAAAATAACAGAGGGTTGAGAGTGGGGAGAGAGAATGGCCAATAACGGGTATATATACTGATCTTTCCTTTCATAAGATAACGGGAGATGTATTAGGTACGGAAATTATAATTGGATACTCAAATAAAGGTTACTGGGCTATGTTTCAGTATAGCGAGGGGGAGCCATCAATTCCAGTAATTGTTCCATTAAATGTTAGTGGAAATAATATCTCATTCAATCTGCCAACGAATACTTATGACAGAGGTAGGTTCGATGGGGAAATATTACAAGGTGGTTGGTTGATTGGTGAATTTGAAAGAAATAAGCAAAAGTTAAAATTAACACGTAAAAATAGCTACTGGCAATACAGGTGACTATTTTCTGCAATCGATATGGTTATATGAGCTTATAATTAAAAATAATGAAAGGAGTGGAATGTGAGCGGAAAACCAGCGGCGCGCCAGAATGATATGACAGCAAAAGGCGGCCCGATAGTCCAGGGTTCAGCGGGAGTGCTGAGAGGCGCGCCGACAGGCGTGGCGTGTTCGGTATGTCCGGGTGGAATGACGTCCGGCGAGCCGATAAACCCGCTGCCGGGGGCGAAGGTGCTGCCGGGTGAGATCGACTTCACGCCGCCCGGCCCGCTGCCGTTCATACTCACCCGCGCCTAATCAAGCTAACACAGGAATACAGAAGCTGGTTGATTCATTAATAAGTGAGCGAGGGCAAAGTACAGGTAAGAAACCTGGCCGATGTGAGATGCTCGAAGAGTTAATTGCAGATGTAGATTTACTGCACTGGAGACAAGTACACCATGAAGGCATGGGGATGCAAACATTCACGGCAATCCAAAGATAAAATTACCAAGTGATAATCGTTATGAAAGTTATTGAAAAATACAAACAAAAAAAAGAAAGAAGAGAGATTTTTCTATATGAAAAGTATAAAAACTACACAATAGAACAACTCACTCCTATTTTGTATGATAATGACCACTTAAAAAGAAATGCTGCTATATTTTGCCTGCAAATATTAAGTGGAGACGATGTTTTTAATTTATCCATGAATCTTTGTCATTCCAGGGATAACTATAAAAAGAAAATTGGAGTTACTATTTTAAGTCAAATGACCATGTCATATGAGAAACTGCGAAAATCTTTTTGTTTTTTAGAAAACATGTTCCAGCTCAATAAATCAGTCTTGATAAGAGCCTCTATTATCAATGCGTTAGGGCATTTTTGTAAAAAAGACAAACACTTCGAAAAGGAATTTATTAATTTATGCACTAAAGTAATTCATGATAAATCGGCAAATGTTCGATGTGCAATTGCAGCAGCACTATCAAATATTAATGATAACTCGACAATACCTTTATTGCTATGTTTACTTCGTGATAATAATAGCGCCGTGAAGAATTGGGCTGCATTTTCTATAAATTTCAATCAATATGACACCGAGGATATCAGAGAGGAGTTTGTGGGGATGTTATTGGATACGAATGATGATATAAGAATTGAGGTTATATCAGGTCTGGCAGAGAGAAAGGATGAACGTGTTCTGGAAACCATAATTAAAGAACTTAAGAAAGATGTGATTTTTGATGAAATTATTATTGCAGCCGGGAATGCCGGGAGTAAAGAATTACTTCCTATTCTAAATGAACTATTAAATGAATTTAGAGATGAACGTATTATAGACAAAATTAATGAATCGATAAAAAAAATAAAAGAAAATGTTTGTGAATAATAGTCTGTCTGTGCTACTGCTAATGAGATATAAAATTATCTGGTGTCGAGATTACAACTGATGTCGATGGTATGATTTGCTGCAAAGGAGGAATATCATACAGGATCCGATAGGGCTTATGGAGGGATTAAACCCGTATCAACAACCACTGGAACGCTTCAGAAACCAGGAGATATAAAATAAATTTATATGATGAGGAAATAAATGCGATTTGTTATTGTATTTATAATGTTAATAGTATCATTTTACACATTTGGTGGCAAAATGACTAAGTCTAAAGACGGTAATAAATGGAGGTCGGAATCCACTTCCACCATCTATAATCTAACGGATGAGCAAAAATTCGAGCTTGAAAAGAAATCGAAAGATGGAGACTCGGAAGCATCATTTCGATTATATCAATATTATTGCTTCACCATAAATAACATTGACGAACAATTAAGGTATTTGGAGATATCTGCATCTCAAGGAAATATCATAGCTCAATATAATTATGGTATTTATTTATCCAATACAAATCCAGCCTTTTCAAAGTATTATGATTTGGACAAAGCTATTTATTGGATGGGATTGGCTTCAAAAAATGGTGATATAGGTGCTCAAAACAAGCTACAAGAACTGGAAAAATTAAAGAATTAGCTATGAGGTAAATGTTTTTATTATCAATGAGTTATGTGAATATTAGTCAAGAGGGACGGGCTGACGCCGGAGCAGATGACGGGGCAACTGGAGCCACACCATGAGCCGGAGAGAAAACTCCACCTTTGCCACTGTGACCATATTCTGATGGTAAAGTAGAGCATTGGGGGGGGGATGTTGGTCCAAACAAGAAATGGATACAACTCAACCAGGGTCAATTTGGCCGGGATCTTAAAAAAATGCATTGAACTAAAACGGGTCTATTTGCAGAAGCACTGCGGATGCTGTGCTTTATGAATTGTCTACTGGTGAGAAGGTCGGCGGCAGAGAATATATTGAAAGATTTACAGCGAGCTTTAAGGGGAGAGTAATGGATAAAATTATTGCTGACTATGTGGATAAATTTAGTTCTTTTTCGGACTCTATATCAGAAACAATTGGGTCCGTTAATGAGTATTGGATTCCTGATGAGTCACCGTTGATTATGCTATTTTCGCAGATTGGTAAGTCTTTGGTAGCGATATTTTCTGAACTTGATTGTGTTAAAAAAGAGTTATTGTTTAAATATATTGAAGATGGGATGGCTTCAGATAATGATGAATTAGCCACTGCCATAGCAACAGGTCTTGTTGAGGCAATAGTTACATCGACAGACGCCAATCAACATTTATGGGGGGAAATAGAGGGGTTGTTGGGAGTAAAATCTAAGGAACATGCTCTGGCTTGGAGGAATTTTGGGAAGTCATGATGGTATTTATTTAAATATGTAGAATCCGGTAATGACGCAAATTTATTGATAGTGATTGATTGTCAGATACCAGCTAATGTTCTTATCGTGCCGTGCATTTTTTCTGACTTTGAAATATTGGTTTTGAAAAGGATGCCTATGCGACAGGGGATAAAATAAAATCTGATATGAAAAAAATAACTGATGCAGGTGATAATTTATGTCAAAAAAATTTTTCTCTATAATTATGGTCATATCATTCGTTGCGGCGATAACAGCTTGCCAGTCTTCTATTCCTGAATATGTCAGGAGTACCCTCAACGGGCACTCTATCCAGGATGTTTTGGTGTATATGAAGGGATTGCCTTTAGATAAAAGGTATGATTTTTATTATTATGGTACGCGTGCTAAAAGACCATATCCATTATGGATGGCTGATGGTATTGCCCCTATGGGATCGAAGGCTATTCCTCTATTGAGAGACAAACTTTCAACCACAAATAGTTCTTTTGAAAAAATGACAATTATATATTTGTTATCTGTGATGTCAGTTCATGGTTGCTATGATGTTAAGTCTGACAGCGAATTGTTTTCGTTGGTTATGCAGAAGGAACGTGAATTAAATGATGATAATTATCATGATTATATCACTAATATGAACGATTTTTATGAGTTTGGAAGTTCTTTAAATAGTACAGAAAGAATAAAGTGTGAATAATGTGGTGTTTTGTAAACGAGCTCCATCCTCCGGGGCAACGTTTTGTGGAGGATACAGGGGTAATGCCTTCAATCGATAGATTTTATAGTATGTCCTGTTATTTTAGGTTTTCTATGGTTACTGTTGCCATTCAGATGAAATTTATCGTCATGGTCGTAGTTCTTCCCGGCACGAGCGCTTTCGTTGCCGGCCATGTAGACGCGTTTTCCAGTTGTCTTATACCTGTGAAGCCCGTAAGCCCGGCGTCAAAGAACACATTGTTGATATGGCCTTTAATGGTGCTGACGTGCGCGATACGGCAAAAACGCTAAAAATTGGTATCAACACCGTCATCTGCACATCTTAATAATTGACGCTTATTTAGCAATCATATCATGAGTCTTTAATTGAAAAATACAACAATGTATGATGACAATATTTTATTATATAGTTTTCAACATATAATCCAATGTTAATGCCGACTATGAATAGTTATAGATTAACTTTTTCTTTATGTTTACTGCGTTCGGCCATATTGTTTGGCATTATTTTAACAAGTGTTGGTTGTAATAATCAAAAGAGTAAAGAATTGGTTCTTCCTGTTGATTCCACGCAGTTTGCGCAATTGGCTTGTTATTATAAGGATATTAATTCCGATGATAATGTAATGGAGTTAAAATTACCAGGTGAATATAAAGAGAAAACTAACTTATTTAATCAGCAGGAAGTTAAGGTGCCGGTAAAAGGTGAGAATTTTCTTTCTCCGTATATTGGAGATGGTGTCCGTTATTATGAATTAGGATACTTTGAACATGATGGTAATACTTACAGATTGATAGTTTATAATAAAATTGGAGAGTCTGATACGTCATTGCTTAATGTGCAAATAAATAGTTACGATGCAAAAGGAAACCTGGTGGATGCTTTATTGCTTAGTAGCTTTTTTGCTTATGAAGATATCGTGCGTTTTTCTGATTTTGTCATCCGCCAGGATTACACAATAAGCATTGATAGTTATGTTATATATAGGTGGTATGAAGACAGCAAAGATGGTCAGCTTGTAACTATAAAGTTTAAAGATCAGGCGCCTCAGATTTATATAAAGGAACAATATCAAATGGAAAATGGTCGGTTCAAATTGATATCCAGAAATGAAGTATCACAGGGTACAAAAAAGAAGCGAGCGTTAAATATATCATGCTTACGACATTAATAATTGTAATGGAGGTGTTAAGTTAATATGGATAGCAGGAAAGAATGAGGAACGTTATGAGAATTATAAATAGATTGTTAATTTCAACTGAACTCAGGTTAATCATAAAATTTCAGTTTCCGCGCCAGATTTATTCAACGCGCAAATAGTGCCCGTCGGCGCGGACATTTGCGCCAAAACCGCAGTCCACAAACGTATCGGTGCTGGCATCAATGGTTTCAGAAGAAAAAGCCAGTGAAATGTCACAGTGAATATCATCGCCTTCCCGAAGCGCCACGATGGCTTTATCGTTTTCCAGCGTTACCGTTGCGGAGAACTCGCCGATATTGGGGCCGAAGTAGATCCCCATTAAACCGAACCAGTAACCCTGAAAATTAACCTGATAGCGTGATGGGGTGGGTAATGCCTTCACGCTAAGCACGTTCCAGGAGGCGCGCCCGGCATAGCGCCAGTATTCACCCGCCGCAAAAACCGGTGGCGGCAGGGCCGATAGCTTATCTTTGATAAGTTTCAGGTTGTAGATCGACTTGCTATCATTCGGCCTTAGCATCAGCCAGGCGCGGGCTTTACGCCACTCGCCTTCGCGTATCCAGGTTAGCGCCACGTTGTTGTAGGCCGTCGCGATGGCGTTGTCGTCAAGGGCGCAGCTTTCGCTCCATGCGGCCTGCTGTTCAAAAGCGTCGCGCGCTTTGGCATACTTTTGGGTCTTGTAAAGCTGTTCGCCCTGGCTGGCAAAAACTGGAATTTTTGCGCAGTCGGCCTCGATCTGCTGCTCCGTAATTTCAGCCCTGGCGGTGGCGCAGAGTAGAAGCAGGGCGCAAAGAAATAAAGATTTTCTTTGTATTATCACTCCATTACACCATTGAGTTGACCTGTCCCGGCAGCTCTGAATTCGGGATGCGGACGGTATACCAGGCGAAACGAAAGCGTTTCCAGAAAGAATCGAAATGCAGGTGGTCCAGGCAGTCCATAACGATTTCATTATCCGGGTAAAGCGTGAAGGCAAAATGCGCCCAGCGTGCGCTTAGCTTCATATTAAACAGCGTTCGATCGTGTTTATTACCGTGCAGGCGCGATAGGGTCACCATAGCATGTAGCGTGCCTTTGTTGGCCTCTTGTTGCACCAGTTCCAGATGCTTATGCGCCAGCGTAATATCCTTCACTTCAAAAATATTCAGCAGGAACAAGCCCCAGGCCTCTTTATGCCCGAACTGATGCGCCAGCCAGAGATTATCGAGTAGTTCTTTTTCATAAGCGGAACGTTTTTCGGTATCAGGTTCTTGTTTACTCAGACGCTGGTTGCAGATGCCAATGCTGAAATGAATATTTTGCAGGTTATTTTCATAGTCGGTATAGCCTCCGTTATCTATTAATTTGTACGGGGTGCTCTCGCGCAGCGCTAACTGCCGGTGCAAAATCTCCGCCGCGCGCTGAAAATACCCTAACGCGATGGCAGGATCGTAAGGTAGTAGGCCGTTGTTCTCTTTATTATTGTGTTCAAGGCCCAGCAGGTTTAGCGCGGCGGGTATATTTCTTTGTGCGCCCAGCTCTGCCAGCGGCACGAAATGTTCCGGGAGCCCGAACCAGTTGAAATTTTTAATCGCCGCCCGCCAGTTATGGTTATATTGAATGTCGGCGACGCTATCGAGCCAGGCGAGGCCTTGCGCCTCATCCTTTTCGAAACCCAATAACCCGGCGTACTGAAAGTAGCCACGACGGATTTTCGGCACTGCGAATTCCGTTTGCTGCGCATTCTGACAGAGAAAATTATACATCCACCAGGTGTCAGGAAAATCGCGCAGGGCGAACTTTATCGTGTCATCAAAGAAGTAATTGTTGAGCTTAACTTTTTCCACGATCGAACGCTGAAGGGTTCGCCAGAGCGCGTCATTATCGTCCAGATCGCTATAGCAGGCCCGCAGCCACTCCAGCGCGTTGTGGCGAGATTCCTGGATATGTGCTCGCAGGCTAATCTCTTCGGCTTTGGCGATAATGCGTTCCTGTTCTGCCGGGGAGTCAACCTCTTTGATGCGCAGATCGCGGTGATCGTCCCACCAGATCAATAGCTCCAGATGTTCACGTTCTGCGGCAGAAAGGTGATCGCATACGCTTGATTCCAGAAATTCGCGGATTTCCTCGTGAGACCCTCTCCAGCGTGGCATTCGAAACGGGATATATTCATCCAGCACGTAAAATGCCGTCGGGAAAATAGCCAGGCAGACGGCGAGCCAGTATTTTTGCCCGGCATCGTCATTGCACTCCGGCAGCACGGACGGGCGCGGCAAATTTGGGCAAACCGCGTCGGTAAACGACAGCCCGGAATGGGCCATCAGCGCGTCCACCTCCTGCGGTGAATGGCGATGATATTCAGCCAGATCTTCCATTAATGGCTGCCCGGCAACATCCGCGCCCACGAGGAACTCAACCAGCCACTCGGGCTGGCCGAAGACTTTTGAGTTGGTGCTGGTCAGGGCCGCCGCCATCCACTGGCGCGGTTCACAGTCGATAGCATTGAGCGCGGCGATGACCATCCGTTCGTTGCAGGCGGCAGCGCAGATCCACATCGCTCGGGTGGTTTCTCTCGCCCAGCCATAGCTGCGGTAAAGCCACGCACGGTGATTCCAGTATTGCGCCTCGGCAAGCCAGGCGTGAGTGGAGCGGGGACGAGCGCGCTGCCAGTTTTTGATCAGCGCTAATCCTTGCGGCCCAGCCTCAACCAGCGTGTTCATATCGTAAAAAGGGTTGTCCATTTGATTCCAGGCGAAGAAATAGCGCTTTTCCGCTTCGCGGCTGGTAAAGCTCTCCGTCAGCGCCTGGTTGTAGCGTTCGTCCAGTTCGTCATAGCGTTCTTCGCGCAGCAGGCCGGGAATATCGGCGATATGCCACTCTCGTTGCCCGTCATTGAGGGGATTTTTGTGGTTGCACATCTCAAACATAGCGTTGAGCAGACGATCATCCTGTTCCATAAATAGTCCTTTAAATCGGCTCGAAAATTTTGAATTCATTCCACGGCAGTTGTCGCCAGCGGCTGACAGGGTCTTGCAGATAATGGGTGGCTTCCTGTAAATCCCGTCCGGCAAGCGCTGTTGGCGTGTCACGTAGCGTGAGCCATACCCGGCGAGCGCGAACGTAGGCGGTGGCGTAATCCTCCCAGGAATCAAAACAGTCCTGAGCGCGCTGGGCGTTGAGCAATAGCACCAGCCAGGCCTCGTTTTCGTTACACCAGCCGAGCCCGGCGATACAGCGGGTCAGAAAGGCGGTGCGCATACAGTCGAAGGCCAGCGCGTCGCGGACCTGGCCCTGGGCCGCCAGATGATGATAAAACGTGCGCGGCGAGCTGCCGATGCCCGCAGGCCAGCGGCGTAAGATATCCTCAACCTTGTGGCGTAACGCCGCGCCGTCGAGGTTTTCGCTCAAGCCCAGCTCTTTTTTTACCTGCTGCGCCAGATAGCGGCGTTTGTCATCGTCAAGTTTAAATACCAGCTCAACGCCTTTGATCGGTAGCCCGTTGCGCCGGGCGAGGATATCAGCTAGCGCCAGCGCCCATTGCCGCCGTCGGGTATCGCGACGCAGGTCTTTCAGGCGATCTTTTTCTTTCTCCTCGGCGATACGGGCCGCAATCAGCGGTTTGTTTTTTTTGTAGTTGCGCCAGCTAAAAAATAGGGCGGCAATAATAAGAACAATCCAGAACATTATTGCACCTCCTTGATGACAGGGAGGTAACGCGTGGTTTGTAGCGTCAGGCTTTCAATTTCGAAAGGTTCGCTACTGGTGTTTTTCCCGGCAAGCGTAGGGTGCCATTCATGTCGTGGAAACAGCATTTCCGCAGCCGTCGCCACGTTAGGATCAACAACCTGAAGGTAGCGCAGTGCCTCCGGGGCGCTGTGCAGCAGCAGCCACTGTAAAGCTACCGGGGGAGTGGGGAAGTGTTCCATTAAATGAAAATTGTCATGCAGCACATTGAGCAGAAAATTGAGGTCATGAATATGCGTAATAAATTTCCAACCTGAATATTCCGGCGTCGATTCATAAACTATTCCCATCCCTTCGCAATCGGCGTGGCGCTCAGGAAGTGGTTGCAGATGGCGTAATAGAGATAAAACATCGTTAGCATATTTCTTAATAGGATGGCGATTTTGCTTACCTTTAATCTGATCAATACTCAGGCCGTTATTACCAACCACCAGGCTTATTGTGACGTGGGGAATATTATTGTCGTCGCGCAGGCTGAACAGGCGAAGTTTTTGTTGTTCCATTTGCCGGGCGTAGTAATCGCCGTAGCCGCCGGAAAGCGCGCCTTTATTATCAAAATCTCCGACGCAGTGTTGCATATGCCAGGATTCATACGCCATCTCACTGCGCAGGCCGGGGTTTGTTGCATCAAGCTCAACCAGTACACCGTTATTCACCGCCATCACCGGTTTTAGCGCCTCGCTGTTGGAGGGATACCAACCCTGTTCACGCAGGCGCTGCATTTTTTGATGCTCCGCTTCGCGCATTGCCAGCACGGTAAAGCAGTTGATGCGCTGCAGTTTAGTTTCCAGCCGCGTTCCTTCCTGACGCGAAAGAAATTCCACTAAATCTCTTTCCATTGCCACAAGTTGCGGGTGCTGAACGTTAAGGTAGTAAAAGCGCTCATCGCCACCCAGCTTTGGCGCCAGCCAGGCGGGGATTTCTGCATCAGCGCTAAAATAAACGACATAATCGGCGACGGAGCGCACAGGATAAACATGGGGAAAGTCACCAATGATCCAACGATAAAAATGGTTGCTTAACCAGCGCTGGATATTCTCGCTGTCGCCGCGTTGTTGGCTCCGTGAAAAAATAGACGATTTTACATTTGGCGCATTTATTATATTGCGTGGTTTATAGCGGTGAGATGACGTTTCTGTCATAAAAATCCATGTATAATTAAGCTGGTATTATGTTTATGTATTTTTAGATTCACTTAATGAATTGATGCGCAATAAGTTTAAAAAAATACTCACAGTATATCGGTAAACTAAAAAGAGCGGCCAAATAATTTATTGTCCCCGATCGCGTTCGTCATGGTTTTCGGGATACCGCTCGGCCAAAGGAAAGAGGGCAGTGTGTTAATTCCGCCAGAATAGCGTTGGCGGAAAATATCGTCTTACGACCTTGTTATTGTTATGCCAATAATCATTATACCAGGCGACACGCATCCGCTTCCCAGCGATATCCCACCCCGTAGACCGCGCGGATAAATGACTGTTCGGCATCCAGCGATTCCAGTTTACGGCGCAGGTTTTTAATGTGGCTGTCGATAGTACGATCGGTCACCACACGGTAGTCGTCGTAGAGGTGGTTTAACAACTGCTCGCGGGAAAAAACTTTACCCGGTTCAAGCGATAAGGTTTTTAGCAGGCGGAATTCAGCGGGGGTTAAATCCAGCGCTTTACCACACCAGGAGGCCTGAAAGCGGCTTTCATCAATCATTAACGGGCTTTCGGCATCCTGCTGCTGGAGTTCGCGCTGCGGTTTACAGCGGCGCAAAATGGTTTTCACGCGGGCCACGACTTCGCGTGGGCTGTAAGGCTTACAGATATAATCATCGGCGCCGATTTCCAGCCCCAGCAGCCGGTCGATCTCTTCGATTTTGGCCGTGACCATCACAATGGGGATGTCGGAAAAACGGCGAATCTCCCGGCATAGCGTCAGACCATCGGTACCCGGCAGCATCAGATCCAGCAGGATCAGATCCGGCGGCGTTTGACGCACATACGGCAGTACCTTGTCGCCATGATTGATGAGCGTGGGGGCGTAACTCGCCGCGCGTAAGTAGTCAATAAGCAGCTGTCCCAGCTTGGGTTCATCTTCAACAATCAAAATGCGCGGCGTGTTTTCATCAATGGGTAATTCAGTCATACTTCTCTCTGTAAATCGCGATCCAGCGGTAACTCTACTGTAATGCTAACCCCGCCAAAAGGCGAATGAGCGGCGTGAAGATGACCGTTATGCGCGTGTACAATATTGACGCATATCGCCAGCCCCAGTCCAGAACCGCCGCTGGCGCGGTTACGGGACACTTCCGTGCGGTAAAAACGGTCAAAAAGCTTTTGTAACTGTTCATCGCTGACGCCCGGTGCAGAATCGGCAAAGGTCAGGAATAATGATTTGTCGCGTTGTTCGGCGGAAATATGCAGGCCACCGCCGCTGTCGGTGTAGCGCAGACTGTTTTCCAGCAGATTATTAAACAGTTGCATCAGGCGATCCGGGTCGCCGAAGACGGTCATACTATCCGGCAACGCGTAATGTAACGTTAGCCCCCGGCTGGTAAAGCGCTCTCTGAACGCGCCGCCAGCGACTTCCAACAGGGGAACAAGATCGACGGTCGTTTTTTGGTAAGCCAGCGCGCCTTCGTCAGACAACGACAGCTGATGCAGGTCGTCAACCAGTTTGGTAAGCGTACCGACTTCCGCCTGTAGCGAGGTAACCGATTCTGGCGTGAACTGGCGAACGCCATCCTGAATGGCTTCCAGTTCGCCGCGCAATACCGCCAGCGGCGTGCGCAGTTCGTGGGAAATATCCGCCATAAAGTCGCGGCGCATCTGCTGGTTTTTTTCCAGCGTGCTGGCAAGCTGGTTAAAGTCCTGCGCCAGTTTTCCCAGCTCATCGGCGCTGGTTGGGGTCACGCGCGTGGTAAAATCCCCCGCCGCCAGCCTGTGCGTACCCTCGACCAACCGTTTGACCGGGGCGAGCAGGCCACGCGCCAGCAAAAATGTCGCCAGCGCGGCCAGCAACGTTGATAACGCCACGATCATCCAACTGGCGCGCCGCTGCTGCATATCAAAATTAATATCCGTATTGCGCGTCAGCCGCTCGACAGGCGAGGCGATAATCGCGCCGACTTCGACGCCATTGACCAGAATGGGGCGGCGAGTACCGTCATGCGGCACCGGACCGCGTGGGCCGACCAGCACCCGGCCATTTTGATCGACGACCCAGAACTGGGTGCGCCAACCGTGCGGCGGCATACCGGGGCCGGGTTTATCCCGGTCGTTGTCATGCTCAAATGAACGCAAAATCTGGAAAACGAAGCGATCATTGTTACGTAAAAAACGCCAGTTGCCGTGTTGCTGGTACTGGTCGCCCAGCGCATCGCCCAGCATTTGTAGCCGCTGCTCGTTGCCGTGTTTGATATAGTCAATAAATCCGCGTTCAAAACTGACGCGCACGGCCCAATGCATACTGATCAGCAGCACGATGCAGGTGGCGAAGATCGCCAGAAACAGCTTGCCGGTGATTCCGGGCCGCCAGACTTTCATTACAGGCTCCTTTTACGCCGTGAAATGACCATGTTTTGCTGTGTATCGTTCGGCACGCGGGCAAAAATTATCGCCGGTAGCGCGATAATAACCGCCATACATAACCAGGTGTACATAAAGACGTGATGTGTGGCGCTACTGTCTATCCCGATATGCTGTTGGCCAAACATACCCAGCAGCATTCCGGCAATAGTGACGCCGATACTCATCGAGAGCTGCATAATCATCGATAATAAGCTATTGCCGCTGCTGGCCAGCGTATCGGGAAGGTCTTTTAGCGTTAAGGTATTCATGGAAGAAAAGCGCGCCGAGTTCACCATTCCCTGCAAAAGCAGTACCAGCGGCAGGAGATAATACCAGCCGAGCAGCGCGACCGACATAAACAACAGGCTAACCAATGCCAGTCCGAGCGTGGTCGCCACCAGAACCCGACGATAGCCAAAACGGTTAACTATCTGCACTACAATCCGCTTCATTCCCATGCTGCCCAGCACCATGGGAATCATCATCAAACCGGCATGAAACGGTGAAAAACCAAGACCAATTTGTAAAAAGACCGGCGTCATAAACGGCAGCATACCGCTGCCGATACGCCCGGCAAAACTGCCCAGCAACCCCAGTGAAAACGTGGGCGTGCGGAACAATCGCAGGCTGAATAACGCGCCTGAGTTTTTTTTGGCATGGAAGAGATAGAGCAGAATGGCTGCCGCGCCGCCCGCAGCAAGTCCGGCTAATGTCCAGGGCGAGATCCCCATGCTTTTACTACCGTCCAGCGCCAGCGTGAGTACCGCCATGCCGATAGCTAACAGCAGGAACCCCGGCAGATCAAAGCGCCGGGTCTCTATGGTGTAGTTTGGCATCAGCATAAAGGTTGCCATAGCGCCGACAATTCCCACCGGGATATTGATCAGAAAGATCCAGTGCCATGAAGCATATTCCACCAGCACCCCGCCCAGCGCGGGGCCGAGTAACGGCCCGATCTGACCCGGCAGGGTGACGAAGGTCATCGCCGCCATATATTGCGCGCGCGGCACGATTTTCATGACCGTCAGGCGTCCGACCGGCACCATCATCGCGCCGCCTACGCCTTGTAAAACCCGCGCTAATACCAGTTGATTAAGCGTGCCGGAAAGGGCGCAAAACAGCGAACCCAGCGTGAACAGCACAATGGCGGCAAAGAAGATATTACGCACGCCGATTTTGTCTGCCAGCCAGCCGCTGGCGGGGAGCATCACGGCGACGGTAAGAACATATGACACCACTACCATGTGCATATGCAGCGGGCTTTCCCCCAGGCTTTTCGCCATGGAGGGCAGCGCAGTGTTGACGATGGTGGTATCCAGCGACTGCATAAAAAAGCCGAATGCCACAATCCAGAGTTGCCAGCGGGTGTTGTCAGGAAGTTCTGTCATATCTCTACTACCGGTTTGCTATTTTTACGCGAAAAACGCAGTCGCAGACGATCGAAAAAGAGGTACACCACCGGCGTGGTATAGAGCGTCAGGAGCTGGCTCATGACCAAACCGCCGACAATGGTTATCCCCAACGGCTGCCGTAATTCCGAACCGTCTCCGCCAGATAACACCAATGGCAGTGCGCCGAACAGCGCCGCCAGCGTGGTCATCATTATTGGACGGAAGCGTAACAAGCAGGCCTGGAAAATGGCTTGTTCCGGCGTCAGGCCGCCGCTTCGTTGCGCTTCAAGCGCAAAATCGACCATCATAATGGCGTTTTTCTTCACAATGCCAATTAATAGCATGATCCCTATCAGGGCGATTAGGCTGAAAGGGGCATTGAAGAGTTCCAGCGCCAGAAGCGCCCCAACGCCCGCCGATGGCAGAGTAGAGAGAATGGTCAGCGGATGGACGTAACTTTCGTACAGTATCCCCAGCACAATGTAGACGGTAGCGATCGCCGCCACTATCAAAATAAGCTGCGAATTCATGGTCTGCTGGAACACTTGCGCCGTTCCGGAAAAACTGCCGCGTACCGTCGGGGGGACGCCAAGCTGCGTCATGGTGCGATTAATGGCCTCCGTCGCCTGCGATAACGATGTGCCGGTCGGCAGGTTAAAGGCAATCGTGGACGCCGCGGAAAGTCCCTGATGGTTCACCGACAGCGGCGCATTGGCGGGCCGCCATTGGGCGAAATAAGAGAGGGGGATCGCTTTTCCGTCGCTGTTGATAACAAACATTTTCTCCAGCGCGCTGATATCCTGGCTATAGCGCGGATCGACTTCCATCACCACTTTATACTGGTTCATCGGCTGATAAATGGTGGAAATTTGCCGCTGGCCGAAAGCATTATTTAACAGACTGTTTGCGGCCTGAACATCAATGCCCAGTCGTGACATGGTGTCGCGGTCGTAGATAAGGTTCATCTCCGCGCCGTTATCCTGCTGGTCGGAGTTTACGTCCGCCAGTTGCGGCAGGGCCGAGAGCGCTTTGCGTATTTTCGGCTCCCACTCGCGCAGCGCCGCCAGGGAGTCAGACAGCAATGTGTATTGATAACTGGCGTTAGCCTGCCGCCCGCCGACGCGAATATCCTGTACCGCCATCAGAAACAGCCTGGCGCCGGGTTCTTTTGCCAGTTTGACCCGCAGTCGATCAATGATTTGCTGCGCCGTCTCTTTGCGCTCGCCGCGCGGCTTCAGCGTAATAAACATCATGCCGCTATTCACCCGCGAGCCGCCGGTAAAACCAGTGACATTATTCACCGCCGGATCGTCGCGAATAATTTTCATAAAATCCTGCAGCTTGCCGCGCATGGCCTGGAAAGAGATGCTCTGGTCAGCCTGAATACCGCCCATCAACACGCCGGTGTCCTGCTCCGGAAAGAATGTTTTAGGGATGGCGATATAAAGCCAGATGTTCAGCGCAATGGTGCCAAGAAAAACCACACCGACAAGACGCGTATGGTTAAGCACCCATTTTAACGACGTGCCGTAACCCTGTTGCAAGGCGACCAGCAAACGGCCAACGCCCCGTTTACGCGGTTGGGTGCGCGGTTTGCTTGATTTAAGCATCCAGCCGCACATCATCGGCGTCAGCGTGAGCGAGACCACCAGCGAAATGCCAATCGCCACCGAGAGGGTAACGGCGAATTCCCGTAATAATCGCCCTGGCAGACCGCCCATTAACAGCAGCGGCAGAAATACCGCCACCAGCGACAGACTCATGGAGATGACCGTAAACCCGACTTCCCGCGTACCCTGTAATGCCGCCTGCAAAGGTTTCATTCCCGCCTCCAGATGGCGGGCGATATTTTCCAGCACCACAATGGCATCATCAACGACAAATCCGGTCGCGATAGTCAGCGCCATCAGCGACAGATTGTTGAGGCTGAAGCCGCACAGATACATGGCGGCGAAGGTGCCGATGAGCGAAACGGGAACGGCGACGGCGGGGATTAGCGTGGCGCGCCCGGAACGCAGGAATAAAAACACCACCAGGATCACCAGCGCGACAGAGATAGCCAGCGTCTCTTCTACCTCTTGCAGCGACGCGCGAATCGTCGGCGAACGATCCTGGGCGATTTGTAAATCGATAGCGGCGGGGATCATTGCCCGCAGTTCCGGCAGTTTTGCCCGGATGCCGTCGACCGTCTGAATAATATTGGCCTCCGGCAGCTTGCGGATCATCAACAAAATAGCGGGTTTAGCGTTCGTCATCCCGGCGTTACGGACATCCTGCACCGAGTCGGTGACGCTGGCGACGTCGCCCAGGCGTACCGCCGCGCCGTTGTTATAGTGAATAATCAGCGGCTGGTATTCGGCGGCGGTTTTCAGTTCGTCGTTGGTCTGGATTTGCCAGCGGTGGACGCTATCTTCAATTGCGCCTTGCGGTCGGCGTACGTTGGCGCTGTCGATCGCTTCGCGGACCTCATCCAGCGAGACGCCCTGGTTAAAGAGCGCCTGCGGGTTTAAGCCTACACGTACTGCGGGCAGGGAGCTGCCGCCGACGTCAACATCGCCGACGCCGTCAATTTGCGCGATGGTTTGCGCCAGTTGGGTAGAGGCGAAATCATACAGTTTGCCCTGTGACCAGCTCTCCGAGGTGAGCGTTAAAATCATAATCGGCGCGTCGGACGGGTTGGCCTTGCGATAAGTCGGGCGGCTGGGCATTCCGCCTGGCAACAAGCTTTGCGCGGCGTTAATGGCGGCCTGCACGTCGCGCGCCGCGCCGTTAATATCACGATCGAAATTAAATTCGAGAATAATGCGCGTACTGCCGAGCGAGCTGCTGGAAGTCATTTCATTGACGCCTGCAATGCGTCCCAAAGAGCGTTCCAACGGCGTCGCCACTGACGAAGCCATGGTTTCCGGCGAGGCGCCCGGCAGCGAGGCGCTAACCATAATCACCGGGAAATCGACCTGCGGCAGCGGAGCGACCGGCAGCAGACGAAAGCCCAGAATGCCGCACAGCGTAATGGCGGCGGCAATCAAAATGGTGGCGACCGGGCGGTAGATGAAAAGGGCGAAAAAGCGCATCTACGCCTCCTCTTTATTGTGCGGAAAGCGACTTTTCACGTACAGCGACAGGCGGTCAAACAGGAGATAAATCACCGGTGTGGTAAACAGAGTTAATACCTGGCTGACCAGTAGGCCGCCCACCATCGCGATCCCCAACGGGCGACGTAATTCCGCGCCAACGCCGGTACTCAACATTAATGGCAATGCCCCGAGCAACGCCGCCAGCGTGGTCATCAGAATCGGTCGAAAACGCAGCAGACAGGCCTGGAAGATAGCGTCGCGCGGGCTCATCCCCTGTTCGCGTTCGGCGGCGAGGGCGAAGTCAATCATCATGATGGCGTTTTTCTTCACGATGCCGATCAGCAAAATAATGCCGATAATGGCGATAATATCGAGCTCGCTACCAGCGATGATCAGCGCCAGCAGCGCGCCGACGCCCGCCGTAGGCAGCGTTGAGAGAATCGTGATCGGATGGATAAAACTCTCATACAGCACGCCGAGCACGATATACATCGCCACCACGGCGGCGACAATAAGCCAGACGGTGCTGCCCAGCGCCGCCTGGAAGGCGAGCGTACTGCCCTGAAACTGCGTTGTAATATCCGCTGGCAGGGCGAGCGTTTTTTCCGTATCGAGAATCGCCTGCACCGCATCGCCGAGCGAATAGCCCTCCGGCACGTTAAACGAAAATGTCGTGACCGGGAACTGATCTAAATGATTGATGGAGAGCGGAGCGAAGCGCTGCTCAATGCGGGCAATCGCGCTGAGCGGTACGCTGCCGCCGTCGCGGCTCGTCAGGCGAATCGTCTCCAGCGCCGCCAGGCCCGGCGTGCTGGCGGTATTATGTTCCAGCACGACGCGGTACTGGTTCGCCTGGGTATAAATCGTTGAAATCAGGCGTTGTCCGAACGCGTTGTAGAGTGCGTTATCCACATCCGCCATGCTGATACCCAGACGGCTGGCGCTGTCGCGGTCGACATTCACCCAGGCCGCTAATCCTCGATCTTGCCAGTCGCTGCTTACCTCGGAAAGCTGTGGTAACGACTGTAGCGCGTTCTGCAGTTTTGGCACCCAGTGGCTGAGCGCATCGAGTGTCGTGGCCTGCAGGGTAAACTGATACTGCGTGCGGCTGACCTGCGTGTCGATGGTTAAATCCTGCGTCGGCTGGAGATACAGCGCCACGCCGGGAATCGTCGCCACGGCGGTTTGCAGCCGGGAGATCACCTGCTGCACGCGGTCATCACGCGCATCCAGCGGCTTGAGGTTAATTTGCAGGCGCGCGCTATTCAGCGTGGGGTTAGCGCCGTCTACGCCAACAAAAGTCGTCAGGCTTTGCACCGCCGGGTCCTGTAATATCCGCTCCGCCACCTGGCGCTGACGTTGCGCCATACTGGCATACGATGACGATTGCGGCGCCTGCAGCGTCCCCTGGATAATGCCGTTATCCTGTACCGGAAAGAACCCTTTCGGGATGACTATCCACAGCATAACGCTAAGCAGGAGCGTGGCGAATGCCACGCTCAATGTAAGCCACGGATGGTTGAGCACTTTCGCTAATCCGCGTCCGTAGCTGGCGATCACGCGGTCAAACATCCGCTCGCAGGCGCGGGAAAAGCGGTTTTGTTTACGCAGAGATTGCTGGCTGAGCATACGCGCGCACATCATGGGCGTGAGCGTCAAAGAGACGACGGCGGAGATTAAAATCGCTACCGCCAACGTCACCGCAAATTCGCGGAACAGTCGACCAACAATATCGCCCATAAAGAGCAACGGGATCAGCACCGCAATCAGTGAAAAGGTGAGGGAAATAATGGTAAAGCCGATTTCGCCCGCGCCTTTGAGCGCCGCCGCCAGCGGTTTTTCTCCTTTTTCGATGTAGCGCGAGATGTTCTCGATCACCACAATCGCATCGTCCACCACGAAACCCGTGGCGATAGTGAGCGCCATCAGCGTCAGGTTATTAATGGAAAAATCCAAAAACACCATCACCGCAAAGGTGCCGATAAGCGACAGCGGTACGGCGACGCCGGGAATAATTGTGGCGGGAATATTACGTAAAAACAGATAGATAATCATGACGACCAGCGCGATCGCCAGCATCAGTTCAAACTGGGTATCGCGCACGGAAGCGCGAATATTGGTGGTGCGATCGGACAGGACCGTGACCTTCACCGATTTCGGCAGGCTTTCGGTAAGCTGGGGCAGCATCTGGCGAATGCTGTCCGCTGTCGCAATGATATTGGCGCCAGGCTGGCGTTGAACATTCATCACGATAGCCGGCGCTTGATTCGCCCATGCGCCGAGCCAGCTATTTTCCGCCCCCTGTTCGACGGTGGCGACATCGCCCAGCCGTACCGGCGCGCCGTTTTGATACGCGATGATAAGCCTGCGGTATTCGTCGGCAGACTGCATCTGATCGTTAGCAGAAAGCGTCACCGCCCGTTCGGGGCCATCCAGACTGCCTTTCGCCGAGTTGACGTTGGCGCCGGTAATTGCGGTACGGACCGTTTCGCTGGTCAGACCGAGCGCGGCGATAGCCTGAGCATTCAGTTTTACACGCACCGCAGGGCGCTGCCCGCCGGCAAGCGTCACCAGTCCGACGCCGGAGACCTGCGAGATCTTCTGCGCCACGCGGGTTTCTACCATGTCCTCTACCTGGGTCATCGGCATCGCGTTTGAGGTGACGGCAAGCGTCATAATCGGCGGGTCCGCCGGATTGACTTTGCTATAAATCGGCGGATTCGGCAGGTCGGAAGGCAATAAATTGGTGGCTGCGTTAATCGCCGCCTGTACTTCCTGCTCGGCAACGTCCAGCGGCAGCGTCAACTGAAACTGTAGCGTCACCACCGATGCGCCGCCGGAACTTTGCGACGACATCTGCTTCAGTCCTGACATCTGGCCGAACTGGCGCTCAAGCGGCGCGGTGACGGCGGAGGTCATGACATCCGGGCTGGCGCCAGGGTAGAGCGTAACAACCTGAATAGTGGGGTAGTCGACCTCCGGCAAAGCGGCGACGGGCAGGAAGCGATAGCCGATAATCCCGGCGAGTAAAATCGCCGCCATCAGCAGAGTGGTGGCCACGGGGCGCAGAATAAACAGACGCGAGGGGCCGCCTGTGCTGCCCGGAGGTAATACCTGCATCAGGCGCGCGCTCCTTTTTGACCTTCATGGCGGGAAGGGGATTTTTCATCCGCCACGGTGGTTTGCGGCTCAACGACCTCGACTTTTGCACCTTCCGTCAGCCGATCAATACCATCTGTAACGACGCGATCGCCTGCCGACAAGCCTGCGCTGATCACCACGTTTTGGTTATTCTGAATACCGATTTTTACCCGCTTCTTGCTGACGTTATTTTCGTCGTTCAGCACCCACACAAAGTGGCCCTCATTGCCCATTTGCACCGCCGCGGCAGGCACCACAACGGCATTTTGTTCGGTATCGACCAACATCCGGGCGTTCACAAATTGATTGGGGAACAGCGTATCGTCCTGATTGGTAAAGCGCGCTTTAATTTTGATCGTTCCCGTCGTGGGATCAATCTGGTTGTCCAGACTGAGCAACACACCTTCGCTCAATTTGTGCGAGTTAGTCCGATCCCAGGCTTCTACGACCAGCGTTTTCCCCGCTTTCTGCGCCTGAACCACGGTCGCGATATCGCTTTCCGGCAGAGTAAAAATGAGATCAATCGGGTGCGTTTGCGTAATGACGACAATACCTGCGGTATCGCTGCTGGAAATCTGGTTGCCGACATCCACCTGTTTCAGACCCACGCGTCCCGAGACCGGGGCCGTGATACGACTCCAGTCGAGCTGTAACTGCGCGCTGGCGACATTAGCTTCATCCGCTTTAATGGTTCCCTGGGTTTCGTTGACCAGCGCCTGTTGCGCATCCAGTTCCTGACGGGAAACCAGATTGGTTTTTGCCAGTTGTTGATAGCGCGCCAGATCACGACGCGCATTCGCCAGCGTAGCGTTATCTTTCGCCAACTGTCCCTGAGCCTGCGCCAGGGCGACCTTAAACTGGCTGGGATCGATTTGCGCCAGCAGATCGCCTGCGTTGACCTGCTGACCTTCCTGAAAGTGCAGGGCGATGAGTTGACCGTCCACGCGGCTACGCACCGTAACGGTATTCGCGGCGGTCACGGTACCCAGCCCGCTCAGATAGCGCGGTACGGCTTGCGTGGTCGCGGTCGCGGCCTGTACCGGCGCCAGAGGGCCGTCGCGCATACCGCGGCGACCTGCGGCGGCGGTATGCGGCGCTTGCGCGGCGACGCCCGGCGCGGCGGTCGGGCTTTCGCTACGGCTATGCCAGAACCAGAATGCGGCGGCGGCTACTACAACCCCAATCGCTATTGCCCAGCGGAAAGTATTACTGCCTTTCATCGGTATAAGTTTCTCATCCTGAAACGTTTTGCGGAATGTTGCTCCCTCTATTGTAGTCAGCAGGGAAGGGAGAAAAATGGAGGAATTATGGAACACGGTCGGGATTATTCTGAATGGCGACCCGCTTTGCGAGGCGCTACGCAACTCTCATCGGTGAAAATCGTTAACGCGCCGGAGTGCGGTAAAGTGGCGGCACGGCAATAAAGGTAAGCCACCGATTTCAGCAGGACGCTGAAACGGGAAAGCCCCTCCCGAGGAAGGGGCCAAAATAAGGAAAGGGTTATGATGAAGGTAGTCATCATACTGGTGATACTCTTAGTGATTAGCTTCCAGGCTTACTAAGACACCAGGGGGAGGAGGAATCCTCCCTAACCCTCACTCCTGACGTTAAGCCACATCAAGAATAATGTCAATCCATCAGCGCTGGGCTTGCGAGGCGCTTAGCGGAAAACGACCTCTGCCCAGCGAGCCAGTCCTGCGGTGACGGAGCCGAAATCATCGCCGCCAGCGACGGGTATGCCCGGTAACTGTTCGGAAAGCGCTTTTTTAATCAATGGCGAACGGGCGCTGCCGCCGGTCAGATAGATGACATCCGGTTTTTCCTGCGCGCTGTCCAGCGCCAGTTGCACCTGTTCCAGAATACGCGCCAGCGGTTGATCCAGCGCCGCTTCCAGTCCTTGCTGGCTGATAGCGACCGCCAGGTCGTCGCTGATAAATGGCAGCCTCGCCGTAACATCCGCCTGGCCGGAAAGGGCGATTTTGCTCTCTTCCGCGCAGCGTACCAGGCGGTAACTAAGCCGTTGACGCCAGACCTTGAGCAGCAACGCGACCTTGTCTGCTTCACGCGCGTTGCGAACCAAATCGTTCAACAGACGACCATTCGCGCTACTGTAAAAATCGCTTTGCGCCGGGACGTCGTTAATCGCCACGGCATTCCACCACGGCAGCACCGGCAGGGCGATGCCTTTTTCGGTTTCGCCGCCCATGCCCAGCAAAGGCATCAGATTTTTAAAGGCCAGCGCGATATCCAGATCGTTTCCGCCCACGCGGCAACCGCTGTGCCCCAACAGGCTGCTTTCACGATTGGCGCGCTGACGCCACTGCGGCCCCATCAGCAGCATGGAACAGTCGGTGGTGCCGCCGCCAATATCCACGACCAGCACACGCTTCTCTTCCCGCAGCGTAGCTTCGTAGTCCAGGCCCGCCGCAACCGGTTCGTACTGGAATACCACCTCCTGAAAACCGGCGCGTTTTGCCGCCCGCTCCAGAATACCCTGCGCCTGGCGGTTCGCGTCATCGCCGCCGAGTCCCTGAAAGTTGATCGGGCGACCGATCACCGCCTGGGTAATGGCCTCCGGCAATTGGCTGTGCGCCGTATGACGAATATGTACCATCATGGCGCAGACCAAATCTTCAAACAGCGCGACCTGCTGCGGTTTCAGGCCGCTGGCGCCTAAAAAGGATTTCGGCGATTTGACAAACCAGACCTCCTGGGGATCGTCAATATAGTGCGCCAGCGACGCCAGACCAAACTGTACGCTTTGCGCGCCAACCTCAATATCTTCCTCGCGGTTGTAGCGTATCGCGCGGCGCAGCAGCGCCTGGGTTTCGTCGTCCGTTGCCGGCACATCATGATGGCGATACAGCCACTCGCTCACCGCTTCGCGCGTCGGCGCGCACAGCATAGACGGCAGTAATGCGCTGTTATTCTCCATTGTCAGCAACTGTGGATGCCCGTCGCGCATAATGGCGACCGAGCAGTTTGCCGTACCGTAATCAAATCCTATAAACACCTTAAAATCCCCATGCCAGTGAAGAAGGGGCGTGACTTTAGCGAAATGTCGTCGCGGCGACAACTGGAATATGAAAGCAAGGCGTTACGTGCGATTAGCGTTTATGCTGAAAGGTCAAATAAAGGAGAAAAGTATGTTTACCCTGAGCTGGCAGCCGCCTTACGACTGGTCGTGGATGTTGGGCTTTCTTGCCGCGCGTGCGGTGGACGGCGTGGAAACAGTAGGCGAGGGCTTTTATGCGCGCAGCCTGGTGGTGGGCGAGCATCGCGGACTGGTCAGCGTGAGGCCCCATCTGCCCACCCACACTGTGCAGGTTAGCGTGAGCGCCGGATTACTTCCCGTCGCGCCGGCGTGTCTGGCGAAAGTTTCGCGTCTGTTTGATCTTGACTGCCAGCCCGCGCAGGTTGCCGCCGTGCTGGGGCCACTGGGCGAGGACAGACCGGGGCTGCGTTTACCGGGATCGGTTGATACGTTTGAACAGGGCGTGCGGGCGATATTGGGGCAACTGGTGAGTGTCGCGATGGCGGCAAGGTTGACGGCGAAAGTGGCGCGCCGCTATGGCGAGGCGTTGCCGGATGCGACCGATTATGTCTGTTTTCCCGGTCCGGAAACGCTGGCGTTGGCCGATCCGCTGGCGCTTAAAGCTCTGGGGATGCCGCTGCGGCGCGCCGAAGCGCTGATTCATCTGGCGCAGGCGACGCTGGCGGGAAAACTGGCGCTCGCCGCGCCGCCGGATATTGAGCAGAGCGTTAAAAATTTACAAACGTTTCCGGGAATTGGCCGCTGGACGGCGAACTATTTCGCCCTGCGCGGTTGGCAGGCAAAAGATATCTTTTTGCCCGATGATTACTTAATTAAGCAGCGCTTCGCCGGGATGACGCCCGCGCAGATCCGTCGCTACGCGGAGCGCTGGAAACCGTGGCGTTCCTACGCGCTACTGCATATCTGGTATACCCACGGCTGGCAACCGTCAATGGATAGCGAAATAGCTGGTATTCAGTAACAAATCCAACGGTTGCGCTTCGGCGATAGTGTCGCCATAAATCAGATCCACGCCAATACGGGAGAGCGTATCCAGCACCTGTGGGTTTTGTACCGGCCCGGCGAGCGTTTTGATGTCCAGATGCTGGGCGTGTCCCTGGATGATCGAGGTCAGCATTTCATCCATTAAACTTTCATGAACGTTGGCGATAAGGTCGCTATCCAGCAGTAAATAATCGACGATATGCGGGGGCAGTAAATTAAACAGCTGTAAATCGCGCCCGACATGGCTGAGAATCACCTGGCAGCCGCGTTGCCGCAGTTTTCGCAGAGTCGCAGCGGCGGTCTGCGCCTGCTTAACGATAACGTCAGCCGGGATAATCAGATGTAATAACCGTGGCGGCAGTGGGCTATGCTCCAGTTGTTCCAGCAGCTCATCAATAAGGGTCGCGCTGTATAATCCCGCGGCGGACAGCGGCAGCGCAACGCTTAATCCCTTGCTGGCGACGGCGGTCGCCGCATGGTGGAAAAACTCATGGAATACCCGTCGGTCAAGCGCGTGATGCAGCGCGGAGTCGGCTAACCCTGCCCGGAACGCGCGCTCTTCCAACACTTCCCCTTCGCTGGTCCACAGCCTGAGTGAGACCAGCCAAAAGCTGGTGGCCTCCGGCGTACGCGGCGGCGCGACGTTTCTGGCAAGCATCAGCAGGTGGTTATTTTTAATCATATGCCACTGTTCTTCCAGCGGCATCATTCCCTTTGAGGAGGTTAATGCGTGCTGCGGTTCGTACACGGTCAGACGGCCGCGACCGCTATTTTTCGCGGCGTAGCAGGCAATATCGGCCTGAGACATGACCTCTGTGAGCTGGCAGTTATGTCCATTTATCATTGTGATCCCGGCGCTGGCGCCGATCCGATGCAGGCGTCCTTCCCACATAAAGTGATATTCATTAACGGCGTTGATAAGCCGCGTCACGATAAAGCGCGCGCTGTCACTATTACAATCCGGCAGCAACAGGCCAAACTCATCGCCACCCAGACGGGCCAGGAGATCGCCGGAGCGAAGCATACTGAGCATCAGTGATGCGAGCTCGCGCAATAAGGCATCGCCAGCGGCATGTCCCGCGCTGTCGTTAACCGCTTTAAAACGGTCCAGATCGATAAACACCAGCGCATGATGTTGAGGCGATTCCTGTATTGTTTGCAGGCGCTGTTGAAGCTGTTTTTCAAAACTGGCGCGGTTGGCAAGATGGGTGAGGGCGTCATGCGTTGCGCTGTAGCTGAGCTGGCGTAACATTTTTCGTGATTCGGTAACGTCCTGGATAACCAGAACCGAACCAATCTTATCGCCGTCAAGCGTACTGAGCGGCGTGATACTGTAATGAATATCGTAGCTACCGCCGTTATGACAATGGAGCACTATCTCCTGTTCCATGTCCGATCGCGACCTGTCGGCGCGATAAATATCCTCCAGCAGCGGCCCCTTATCACCTGACGTAATGCGCAGAACCGTTAATAATGGCGCGCCTAAAGCATCCTCTTGCCGCCAGCCGCTCATCTTCTCGGCGATCGGGTTCATAAAGGTGATATTCATCGCGACATCAATACACACCACCGCTTCTCCGATAGAGTCAAGCGTGATGTGCAACCGTTCTTTTTCCTGAAACAGCGCGTCGTTCGCTTGTGTAATACGTTCCATCAACCGCTGGTTTTCCTGCTCGCTTTGCTTGAGATCGTTAATATCTTCAATCTGAGCAATAAAATAGAGAGGTTGATTGTCTTTATGACGAACCAGCGAGACGGCCAGTAGCGCCCAGACGACATCGCCGTTGCGGGTGTAGTAGCGTTTTTCCATGGAATAGCTATTGATGTCGCCGCGCACCAGCATGTTTAGCTGTTCAAGGTCGTTATTCAGGTCTTCCGGCCAGGTCAATTGCTGAAATGTCATCGTGCGTAATTCATCCTGGCTATAGCCAAGAAAATGGCTCAGAGATTTATTGACCTGTAGCCACTGACCCTCCGTACCGACCAGCGCCATACCAATGGCGGAATACTCCATCGCGTTGCGAAAGCGGGATTCGCTCTCGGTGATATGTTTACGTTCCGTGCGAAACGCGTACATCACCATCGTCATCATATTGGCAGGCAGCAGGATCATTAAAAAAGGTAGCCACGGCATATTGACCATCACGTCGGTTTTCGGCGTGGCGAGCAGCGTGGGGTCATTGGCCAGCATGAGCGAGACCACGATAACGGTAGCTAAAAAAATTAAAAACGCCTCCATTCGCGGCAGGCGCACCGCACTCCACATCAACAGGACGATAACGCACGTAAACGGCCACGGAATATAGCGCATAGCGAGCCAGCTTAGCGCCAGCGTAATGACCAGCGTCAATAGCGTTTCCAGCAACAGATGCGGGTCGCGATGACGCAACAGATAGTGTGGTTTAAACAGTAAACCTAACGGCACCAGCGTCAGCGCGCCGATGGCTTCCGATAATACCCAAATCAGAAACGCTTTCGAGGCGACCGCTTCCGGCGCTATCAGCCAAAATAACAGGCCGCCGAGTAGCGGCGGAATCACGGCGCTGCCGATAGCCAGACGAAACCAGTCATTCAAATTTTGTAAGGGGTTGTAGCTGGGGAGCAGTTTTCGCAGCAGTATCGCGCCAGTGGCCGCCTCGATAATATTTATTGCCGTCCAGCTAAAGTTAAGCGAGGCGGCAGGAAATAAAATCAGGGAGGCGCCGATGCTGCCGAGCGAGCAGGCGACCGCGATCCCTGGCCACAGACGGCCCGCATGGCGGTAAAACGCGACCATCATAATGGAGGTGGGGAACCACAGCGGCGCCAGTTGGGTGCCGACACGCGATAATACGAGCGAAAAGAGCGTAAAGACAAACGCGACCAGGCCTAAACTGACCAGACGCAATAGCGGGTGGGGGACGGTAACGAAAACATGTTGGGATGGTTTACTCATTACCACTCTATCCGAATCGCCGGTAACGTCGCGGAATACCGGACGCGTCAGTTTACTCTGTGATTATGCTAGTATAAACGCGTAATGATTTATACGCTGGCTGAATATAAATTGTGGCTCCCGGCGTATTCCTCCTCCTCCAGACGGGTCGATAAATCCGCTGTCCGCGTTAAAACTGAACGCTTTTACGTCGCGACGTCGAATGCGCCGCCAACAAATTCACCGTGGCATAGCGCCGGACTGGTATCGCGCTGCTGAAATCCCTATAATTGCCGCGTTTGGCGTTTCGGCGCCCCCCTTCCTTACATCCAGGTTAATCAGGTCGCTAAATTTATGACTGATCAGTCTCATCAGTGCGTCATTATCGGTATCGCTGGCGCATCGGCTTCCGGCAAGAGTCTTATTGCCAGTACCCTTTACCGCGAATTGCGTGAACAAGTGGGTGACGAACATATTGGCGTTATTCCCGAAGACAGTTATTACAAAGATCAAAGCCATCTGTCGATGGAAGAACGCGTAAAAACTAACTATGACCATCCGAATGCGATGGATCACAGCCTGCTATTTCAGCATCTTCAGGCGCTCAAGCGCGGTTCGGCGATTGAATTACCGGTATACAGTTATGTTGAGCATACCCGTATGCAGGAAACGGTTCGCGTAGAACCGAAGAAAGTGATTATTCTTGAAGGTATTCTGTTACTGACCGACGCGCGTTTGCGTGAAGAGATGAACTTCTCTATTTTTGTCGATACGCCGCTGGATATCTGTTTGATGCGCCGTATCAAACGCGATGTGAACGAGCGTGGTCGCTCAATGGATTCGGTGATGGCGCAATATCAGAAAACGGTACGTCCGATGTTCCTGCAATTTATTGAGCCTTCCAAACAATATGCGGATATTATCGTGCCGCGCGGCGGTAAAAACCGCATCGCTATTGATATTCTGAAAGCGAAAATCAGCCAGTTCTTTGAATAAATCTGGCGAATTGTGTACCGTTCAGTGATAACCAGGTTAGCCCTTGATGTGCTTGATTTAAGGGCTTGATGCGCGAAAGGAGAAAGTGCCATGCGTTTATGCGACCGAGATATTGAAGCCTGGCTGGATGAAGGCCGTTTGTCTATCACCCCGCGACCTCCCGTAGAGCGCATTAACGGCGCGACGGTCGATGTACGTCTTGGCAATAAATTTCGAACCTTCCGTGGCCATACGGCGGCGTTTATCGATCTGAGCGGGCCGAAAGATGAGGTCAGCGCGGCGCTGGATCGCGTGATGAGCGATGAAATCGTTTTGCCGGACGGCGAGGCATTTTATCTGCATCCGGGCGAGTTGGCGCTGGCTGTCACCTTTGAATCCGTTACCCTGCCGCCGGATTTAGTGGGCTGGCTGGATGGTCGTTCCTCGCTGGCGCGTCTGGGACTGATGGTGCATGTGACGGCGCACCGTATCGATCCCGGCTGGTCGGGCTGCATTGTGCTTGAGTTTTACAACTCCGGGAAGCTGCCGCTGGCGTTGCGTCCGGGTATGCTCATCGGCGCGCTGAGCTTTGAGCCGCTGTCCGGCCCGGCGGCGCGGCCTTATAACCGCCGTCAGGATGCCAAATATCGCGATCAGCAGGGCGCTGTTGCCAGCCGGATTGATAAAGACTGAGCCATTCGGCGCAATACTGCCGGTCCATTGAGGGTAGCATGAGACGATTTCTGACGACGCTGATGATTCTCCTGGTCGTGCTGGTGGCCGGATTCTCTGCGTTGGTATTGTTGGTCAATCCGAATGATTTCCGCGCCTATATGGTGCAGCAGGTTGCCGCGCGTAGTGAATATCAGTTGCAACTGGACGGGCCGCTGCGCTGGCACGTATGGCCGCAACTCAGCATCCTTTCCGGGCGAATGACGCTAACGGCGCGAGGCGCCAGCGAACCGCTGGTGCGGGCTGACAATATGCGCCTGGATGTCGCTTTATGGCCGCTGTTGAGTCATCAGCTTCATGTTAAGCAGGTGATGCTGAAAGGCGGGGTGATTCAACTGACGCCGCAAACGGAAGCGGTACGCAGCGATGATGCGCCGGTCGCGCCGAAAGATAATACCTTGCCGGACGTAGCGGAAGATCGCGGCTGGTCGTTTGATATTCGTAGCCTGCGCGTTGCCGACAGCGTGCTGGTTTTCCAGCATGAAAATGATGATCAGGTCACGGTGCGCGATATTCGTCTGAATATGGAACAAGATGCCGAGCATCGCGGCACGTTTGATTTTTCGGGACGCGTGAACCGCGATCAGCGGGATCTTGCTTTATCGTTCAGCGGAACGGTGGATGCTTCCGATTATCCGCATAATTTAACCGCGGGTATTGAGCAACTGCGCTGGCAATTGCAGGGCGCGGATCTACCGGCGCAGGGGATTGAGGGGCAGGGACAACTGCAGGCGCAGTGGCAGGAGGCGCAAAAACGTCTTTCATTTAACCACTTAAATTTAACGGCGAATGACAGTTCTCTGACCGGGCATGTTCAGGTAACGCTGGCGGAGCAGCCGGAATGGCAAATTGACCTCCGGTCCAGCAGGCTTAATCTGGACAACCTGTTGCCGCATCATAGCACCGTGGCACAGACGGGCGGCGCGGTGTCGCAGGGGCAAAATACGCTCCCCCTGACCAGGCCAGTTATCGCGTCGCGTGTTGGTGCGCCGCCTTATCAGGGGCTGCAAAGCTTTACGGCGGAGATTGCTTTACAGGCGGATTCAGTTCGCTGGCGGGGAATGGACTTTACCCAGGTTTCGACGAAGATGTCTAATCAGGCCGGATTGCTGGATATCACCGAGTTGCAGGGGAAACTGGCCGACGGAGAGATGTCGCTGCCCGGCACGCTTGACGCCCGCACCGCCAGTCCGCGCATCGAATTCCACCCTCGCCTCAACCATGTTGAGATTGGGACTATCCTGAAAGCCTTCAATTATCCGATTAGCCTGACCGGTAAGATGTCGCTGGTTGGCGATTTCTCCGGGGCGGATATTGACGCGGAGGCATTTCGCCATAGCTGGAAAGGAAAAGCGCATGTTGACATGAGCAATACGCGCCTTGAAGGAATGAATTTCCAGCAACTGGTGCAGCAGGCCGTAGAGCGAAGCGGCGGCGACGCGCAGCAGTCGCAGGAAAATATGGACAATGCGACCCGACTGGATCGCTTCACGACCGATCTGACGCTAAATAAGGGCACGCTGACGCTCGACGACATGGTCGGGCAATCTTCTATGCTGGCGTTAACCGGCAGCGGAACGCTGGATCTGGTTAAGCAGAGCTGTGATACGCAATTTAATCTGCGTGTGCTGGGCGGCTGGAACGGCAATAGCAACCTGATCACCTTCCTGAAAGAGACGCCGGTGCCGCTGCGCGTCTATGGCAAGTGGCAGGAGCTGAACTATACCCTGCAAGTGGATCAGTTATTGCGCAAGCATTTACAGGATGAGGCGAAGCGTCGGCTCAACGACTGGGCGGATCGCAATAAAGATACCCGCAACGGTAAAGATGTGAAGAAGCTGCTGAATAAGCTTTAGTTTTTGGCCAAAGGGCAGAGCCGGATGGCGAGGCTAACGCGCCTCCGGCCTGCCTGGTAAGCAGGCCGGGGCAGGCGAACAGACGTTACATCTCCGGGTCTGGCTCGCCGTTATGCAGCGGAATTAACTGCACTTTCTGCACTCGATGGCTTTCTACCTGCAATGTTTTCAGCAAATAATCGCCCACCTGAACCTCTTCACCGGTTTGCGGTATGCGCTGCAAATATTCCATCAACAAGCCGGCAATCGTATGGTATTCCCGTTTTTCATCCAGCGGTAGCGGCACGTACTGCACCAAATCCTCCAGCGGCATATGGCCGTTTGCTGTCCAGGAACCGTCCGGGTTCTTCTGAATATCGTGGCGGGCGTCAATTTCCTCGACTTCATTCGGCAGATTACCGGCAATAGTCTCCATGACATCGCTTAATGTCACAATGCCTTCAACCGAGCCAAACTCATCTACGACAAAGGCAAAATGGGTTCTGGCGTTACGGAACTGCTCCAGCGCAGGCAGCAGCGGCAATGTTTCCGGGAAAACCAGCGGTTGGCGAATCAGCGCCCGCAGGTTGAGCGGTTCGCCACGCAGCGATTGTTGCAACAGATCGATGACGTGGACGACGCCGAGTAAATCTTCCTGTTCATTTTCACCCGTCACGACCAGACGCGTATGCTGGTTCTTTTCCAGCAGAGCGCGGATTCCCGCTTCCGGCGCGTTGAGATCGATATGCTCGATATCGTGGCGCGACGTCATGATGCTACTTACGGTGCGCTGGTTGAGATTCAGCACCCGCTCAATCATCCTGCGCTCCTGCGGATTAAAAATCTGGCTGTCGTCATGGTCTGCCAGCATCGCAGCGGTTTCCGCATCCAGTTCGGCATCCTCTTTTTTACCGCTAATCAGCCGCATCACGGCCTCCGTTGTGCGCTGGCGCAGCGTATGGTTAGCGGAAAGAAAACGGCGGCGGTTAAAAATAGCCAGTTGGTTGAGCGCCTCGATCATCACCGAGAAGCCGATAGCCGCGTACAGATACCCTTTCGGAATGTGGAAACCAAACCCTTCCGCTACCAGGCTAAAGCCGATCATTAGCAGGAAGCTAAGACACAAAATGACAATGGTGGGATGGTTGTTCACAAATCGGGTCAGTGACTTGCTGGCGAGCAGCATCAGGCTAATGGCGATTATCACTGCCGCCATCATGACCGCCAGGTGATCGACCATCCCCACGGCGGTAATCACGGAGTCGAGAGAAAAGATAGCGTCCAGCACCACGATTTGCGCGACCACCGCCCAGAATTTCGCCCCCTTACGCTGGGTAGGGTTGGCGCTATCTTTCCCTTCCAGCCGTTCGTTGAGCTCCATGGTGGCTTTAAAGAGCAGGAAAAAGCCGCCGAACAGCATAATCAGATCGCGGGCGCTGAAGCTTAACGCCTGTACGCTAAAGAGCGGCTTAGTCAAGGTGACCAGCCACGAGATTGACGCCAGCAGCAGCAGGCGCATGATCATCGCCAGTATCAGGCCGGTAATGCGCGCGCGGTCGCGCTGCCCCGGCGGTAGTTTTTCAGCGAGGATGGCAATAAAGACCAGGTTATCAATGCCGAGAACAAGTTCGATAACGATTAACGTTACCAGTCCGGCCCAGATTGACGGATCGGCAATCCATTCCATAGTAAGAGCAATACCTTCTGTAATATGACAATTGTCACAATTCGATCATGGATAATACGGCGGAAAAATGCAATGCCGCAGAGCAATTTATCTTTGTTACGCGGCTATAAAATAACTTTAAAATAGCCGTAATGTTTCTGTCGGAAACTAAATAATGTCAAGAATATATTTAGGAAATATCGCAGGTGGAGTGGGGTAAATAAATATTGTCAACATCAATAAAATCCTAAAATCATCTGTTAATTCATTTAATATTAATCTTAAAAATATAGAATGGCGGGTTTGTTACCTTGCCTGTCATTAGGTTAGCTGCAACAATTCTTGCAGGATTAAGATAGCGCTCTTAAATATCCTGTCACGACATCGAGAAAACTATTAATACGTAACCTTTATTTCGCTGAAGATTTTTATCTGAACGAGGATGAAATCGGAGGGGAATGCGAAAATTTAGAATAATCAGTGTATTGGTAGCTAAAAAGCCAGGGGCGGTAGCGTGCCTGAAAGCCTGAATATAAGCCTTTATTATTCTGTCAATAGCCTGCGGATGAATTGATTTTTTTTCAGAATGATGCCAGTTAATTTTCTCTGCCATTAACTGCAAGGTAAATGTGCACGGACGAAGCCGCTATTTAAATTGCACAGGATAATGACTCTGCCAAAGTGATAAATAATCAATGATGAAATCCAAAATGAAATTGATGCCATTATTGGCGTCGCTCAGCTTGATAAGTGGTTGCACAGTACTTCCGGGCAGCAATATGTCTACGATGGGGAAAGATGTGATCAAACAGCAAGACGCTGACTTTGATCTCGACCGGATGGTCAATGTGTATCCGCTGACGCCACGGCTGGTTGAGCAATTACGCCCGCGGCCCAATGTCGCGCAACCGAATATGTCGCTGGACCAGGAGATTGCCAGCTATCAGTATCGCGTCGGGCCTGGCGATGTGCTGAATGTCACCGTCTGGGATCACCCGGAATTGACCACGCCAGCGGGCCAGTACCGTAGCTCAAGCGATACCGGCAACTGGGTACAGCCGGACGGCACCATGTTTTATCCCTACATTGGCAAGGTTAGCGTCGTCGGTAAAACTTTGTCAGAGATTCGCAGCGATATTACCGGGCGTTTAGCGAAGTACATCGCGGACCCGCAGGTGGATGTCAATATCGCCGCTTTCCGCTCGCAAAAAGCGTATATCTCCGGCCAGGTGAATAAATCCGGTCAGCAGGCCATTACTAACGTACCACTAACCGTCCTGGATGCGATTAACGCCGCGGGCGGTCTGACCGATATGGCGGACTGGCGCAACGTCGTGTTGACGCACAACGGCAAAGAACAGCGCATTTCGCTACAGGCGCTGATGCAAAATGGCGATCTTAGCCAGAATCGCTTGCTCTACCCTGGCGACATTCTGTATGTGCCGCGCAATGACGATCTGAAAGTCTTTGTCATGGGCGAAGTGAAAAAACAGAGCACCCTCAAAATGGATTTCAGCGGCATGACGCTCACCGAAGCATTAGGCAATGCGGAAGGCATCGATCTGACCACCTCCAACGCCAGCGGCATTTTTGTGATTCGTCCGTTGAAAGGCGAGGGGGGACGCGGCGGCAAGATCGCCAATATCTACCAGCTTGATATGTCTGACGCCACGTCATTGGTGATGGCGACGGAATTCCGACTTCAGCCTTACGATGTGGTGTACGTCACGACCGCGCCGGTTGCTCGCTGGAACCGTCTGATCAATCAGTTGCTGCCGACCATTAGCGGTGTCCGTTATATGACGGATACGGCCAGCGACATTCATTCCTGGTAATCGTTATGTTTAACAAAATTTTAGTGGTCTGTGTGGGGAATGTTTGCCGTTCCCCGACGGCGGAACGTTTGCTAAAGCGCTTTCATCCCTCGCTGACGGTTGCGTCCGCCGGGTTAGGCGCGCTGGTCGGCAAAGGCGCCGATCCTGCGGCGGCGAGCGTGGCGAGCGCCCACGATCTGTCTTTGGAAAATCACTGCGCAAGGCAAATTTCCGCGCGTCTGTGCCGGGAATATGACCTGATTCTGACGATGGAGAAACGCCACATCGCCGCCCTGTGCGACATTGCGCCGGAAATGCGCGGCAAGGTAATGCTGTTTGGTCACTGGGACAGCGAGCGTGAAATACCGGACCCGTATCGCAAAAGCCGCGATGCGTTTGAGGCGGTGTACACATTACTGGAAAGGTCTGCCCGCCAGTGGGCGCAGGCACTGAATGCAGAGCAGGGAAAACCATGACAGAAAAAGTAAAACAATCTGCGGCGGCTACGGGTAGCGATGAAATCGATATCGGGCGTCTGGTCGGAACGGTGATTGAAGCGCGTTGGTGGGTGTTGGGGACGACGGCCATATTTGCGCTGTGCGCGGTAATTTATACGTTCTTCGCCACGCCCATCTATAGCGCCGATGCGCTGGTGCAGATTGAACAAAACGCCGGTAATTCGCTGGTACAGGATATCAACAGCGCATTAGCGAATAAGCCGCCGGCTTCCGATGCGGAAATTCAGCTCATTCGATCGCGCCTGGTGCTGGGGAAGACCGTTGACGATCTGGATCTGGATATTGCCGTCACCAAAAACACCTTTCCGCTGTTTGGCGCCGGGTGGGAACGGCTGATGGGACGTCAGAATGAAATGGTGAAAGTCACGACATTCACCCGACCAGAGACGATGAGCGGACAGATCTTCACCCTCAAAGTGCTGGGCGACAAACGTTATCAGTTGGTTAGCGACGGCGGATTTAGCGCGCAGGGCGTTGTGGGCCAGCCACTCAATAAAGACGGCGTGACGATGCAGGTAGAGGCGATTGACGCCCGTCCTGATACGGAATTTACGGTGAGTAAATTCTCAACGCTTGGCATGATTAATAACCTGCAAAATAACCTCACCGTAACGGAAACCGGCAAAGATACCGGCGTTCTGAGCCTGACATTCACGGGAGAGGATCGCGACCAGATCCGCGACATTCTCAACAGTATTACCCGTAACTATCTGCAACAGGATATTGCGCGGAAATCTGAAGAGGCGGGGAAGAGTCTGGCGTTTCTGGCAAAACAACTGCCGGAAGTCCGCAGCCGTCTGGATGTGGCGGAAAACAAGCTAAACGCTTTCCGCCAGGATAAAGACTCGGTGGATTTACCGCTGGAGGCGAAGGCGGTGCTCGATTCGATGGTTAATATCGACGCCCAGTTGAATGAGTTGACGTTTAAAGAGGCGGAAATTTCCAAGCTCTTTACCAAAGCGCATCCGGCTTACCGCACGCTGCTGGAAAAACGTAAAGCGCTGGAAGATGAAAAAGCCAAACTGAACGGGCGGGTGACGGCGATGCCGAAAACCCAGCAGGAGATTGTGCGTTTGACCCGCGATGTGGAGTCCGGTCAGCAGGTTTATATGCAACTGCTTAATAAACAGCAGGAGCTGAAAATCACCGAAGCCAGCACCGTTGGCGACGTGCGCATCGTTGACCCGGCGATTACCCAGCCGGGCGTGCTGAAGCCGAAAAAGGCGTTGATTATTCTCGGCAGCATTATTCTGGGATTAATGTTATCGATTGTCGGCGTGCTGCTGCGCTCGCTGTTTAATCGCGGTATTGAAAGCCCGCAGGCGCTGGAGGAGCACGGGATCAGCGTCTATGCCAGTATTCCGCTGTCGGAATGGCAAAAAGCGCGCGATAGCGTCAAAACCATTAAAGGAATTAAGCGTTACAAGCAGAGCCAACTGCTGGCGGTGGGCAATCCGACCGATCTGGCGATTGAGGCGATTCGCAGCCTGCGCACCAGCCTGCATTTCGCCATGATGCAGGCGCAAAATAATGTACTCATGCTCACAGGCGTCAGCCCCTCTATCGGCAAAACCTTTGTTTGCGCCAATCTGGCGGCCGTCATCAGCCAGACGCATAAACGGGTATTACTGATCGACTGCGATATGCGTAAGGGCTACACCCATGAACTGCTCGGCACCAATAACGTGGACGGCTTATCTGACATTCTGGCGGGCAAAGGCGAGATAGCCTCCTGCGCGAAACCCACGGCGATCGCTAATTTTGATCTTATTCCGCGCGGTCAGGTACCGCCTAATCCATCGGAACTGCTGATGAGCGAGCGCTTCGGCGAGCTGATCGCCTGGGCAAGCAGCCGCTACGACCTGGTATTAATCGACACGCCGCCGATTCTGGCCGTGACGGACGCCGCGATTGTGGGTCGTCACGTCGGGACGACGCTGATGGTGGCGCGTTATGCCGTCAACACTTTAAAAGAGGTGGAAACCAGTCTGAGCCGTTTTGACCAGAATGGCATTCAGGTCAAAGGCGTCATTCTCAACTCCATTTTCCGCCGGGCGACGGGCTACCAGGATTATGGCTATTACGAGTATGAATACCAGTCAGATTCCAAATAAAAAATAAGGCGTGCCGGATGGCGCGGCCTGTGACTGTAGGCCGGACAAGCGTAGCGCCATGCGGCAAAACTATCTGGGGAATAAGCATGACAACAGACAATCCGCTGATCTCAATTTATATGCCAACCTGGAACAGGCAGCAGTTGGCTATCCGGGCGATTAAATCAGTACTACGTCAGGACTACCGTCACTGGGAGATGATCATCGTGGATGATTGCTCCTCGTCTTATCAGCAGCTACAACAATTTGTTGAGGAGCTGAACGACCCGCGCGTCCGTTATACCCATAACGCCAGGAATACCGGCGCCTGCGCGGTTCGCAACCAGGCCATTATGCAGGCGCAAGGGCACTACATTACCGGTATTGATGATGACGATGAATGGACGCCAAACCGTCTGAGCGTGTTTCTGGCCCATAAACACCAGTTGACTACGCACGCCTTTTTGTATGCCAACGACTATGTGTGTGAGGGCGAGGTCTACTCTCAGCCTGCCAGCCTGCCGCTGTATCCGAAATCCCCTTATTCGCGCCGCTTGTTCTACAAGCGCAATATTATTGGCAATCAGGTTTTTACCTGGGCCTGGCGTTTTAAAGCGTGTTTGTTCGATACCGAACTCAAGGCGGCGCAGGATTACGACATTTTTCTGCGTATGGTGGTGGAATATGGCGAACCGTGGAAAGTCGAAGAGGCGACGCAAATTTTACATATCAACCACGGCGAGATGCAGATTACCTCTTCGCCGAAAAAGTTCTCCGGCTATTTCCATTTTTATCGTAAGCACAAAGATAAATTCGATCGCGCCAGCAAAAAATACCAGCTTTTTACCCTGTACCAAATTCGCAATAAGCGAATGACCTGGCGCACGTTGCTGACGTTGCTCTCCGTGCGTAATAGCAAACGCCTGGCGGCCGGGCTGCGGGGGCGATAACGATGCTGGAAGACTTACGCGCGAATAGCTGGAGCTTACGCCCCTGTTGCATGGTGCTGGCCTACCGTATCGCTCATTTTTGTTCCGTCTGGCGCAAAAAGAATGTGCTGAATAATCTGTGGGCCGCGCCGGTGCTGGTGCTGTATCGCGTGATCACGGAATGCCTGTTCGGGTATGAAATCCAGGCCGCCGCGACCATTGGTCGGCGGTTCACTATCCATCATGGTTACGCGGTAGTGATCAACAAACATGTCGTCGCCGGCGACGATTTTACCATTCGCCACGGCGTCACCATTGGCAATCGCGGCGCGGACAGCCTGGCTTGTCCGGTGATTGGTCACGGCGTTGAGCTGGGGGCGAATGTCATCCTGCTTGGCGATATTACTATTGGTAATCACGTCACGATTGGCGCGGGTAGCGTGGTGCTTGACAGTATTCCGGACCATGCGCTGGTGGTGGGAGAAAAAGCACGGGTGAAGGTCAGCACATGAATATTCTGCAATTTAATGTACGGCTGGCGGAAGGGGGCGCGGCGGGAGTGGCGTTGGATCTCCATCTGCGGGCATTGCAAAAAGGGCTGACGTCACGTTTTGTCTATGGTTATGGCAAAGGCGGAAAAAAAAGCGTCAGCCACCACCGTTATCCGCAGGTGATAAAACAGACGCCGCGCGGCACGGCAATCGCTAATATCGCGCTGTTTCGTTTCCTGAATCGCGATCTGTTTGGCAATCTCGACAATCTTTACCGCACGGTTATCCAGACATCCGGCCCGCTGGTGCTGCATTTTCATGTTCTCCACAGTTACTGGCTAAACCTGGCGGACATCGTGACGTTTTGCGAAAAAGTCAAAGCGCAAAAACCAGACGTCACTCTGGTCTGGACGCTGCACGATCACTGGAGCGTCACCGGGCGTTGCGCCTTCACCGACGGTTGCGAGGGCTGGAAAAGCGGCTGCCAAAAATGTCCGACCCTAAGCAATTATCCGCCGGTCAGGGTGGATCGGGCGCACCAGCTTATTGGCGGCAAACGTCAGCGCTTTCGGGACATGCTGCGGCTGGGCTGCCGGTTTATTTCACCGAGCCAGCACGTGGCCGAGGCCTTTAACAGCGTTTATGGCGCGGGACTCTGCCGGGTGATTAACAACGGTATCGATCTGGCGACCGAGGCGATTCTCGCGCAACTATCACCTGTGCCGCTGAATCCGGGCAAACCGCGGATCGCCATTGTGGCGCATGACTTGCGTTACGACGGCAAAACTGACCAGCGTCTGGTACACGACATGATGGCGCTGGGCGAAAAAATTGAACTGCATACCTTCGGTAAATTTTCGCCTTTTACCGGCCAAAACGTCGTTAATCACGGTTTTGAAACCGATAAGCGCAAATTAATGAGCGCGCTCAATGAGATGGATGCGCTGGTCTTTAGCTCGCGGGTCGATAACTATCCGCTGATCTTGTGTGAAGCGCTCTCGATCGGCGTACCGGTAATCGCCACCCACAGCGAGGCGGCGCAGGAGGTACTGGCGAAATCCGGCGGCCAGACCTTTGCCGCTACAGATGTCCTGCGCCTGGCGCAGCGGCGTAAGCCAGAGATTGCTCAGGCGGTATTTGGCGCAACGCTGGACGCCTTTCGTATGCGTAGCCGCGTCGCGTACAGCGGTCAACAGATGCTGGAGGAGTATGTCTCGTTCTATCAGAATCTGTAGCTATCTGCTGCTGCCGCTGATCTACCTACTGGTCAATGTCAAGATTGCCCAACTGGGGGAAAGCTTTCCCATTACCATCGTCACTTTTTTACCGCTGTTGCTGCTGTTATTTGTGGAACGCATTAGCGTAAAAAAATTGATGATCGCCTTAGGCATCGGCGCGGGGCTTACAGCATTTAACTTCCTGTTCGGCCAGTCGCTGAATGCCGGTAAATATGTCACGTCCACGATGCTGTTTGTCTATATTGTGGTCATTATCGGGATGGTCTGGAGTATCCGATTCAAAACCATTTCCGCGCATAACCACCGAAAGATTTTGCGTTTTTTTTATCTGGTGGTGGGTATAGTGGTCGCGCTCGCCGCAGTTGAGATGGCGCAAATTATCCTTACCGGCGGCAGCAGTATTATGGAAGGAATTTCGAAATATCTCATTTACAGTAATAGCTATGTACTGAACTTCATAAAATTTGGCGGTAAGCGTACCACTGCGCTTTATTTTGAACCGGCATTTTTCGCTTTGGCACTAATCTCAATTTGGCTGAGCATCAAACAGTTTGGTATCAAAACACCGAAAAGCGATGCTATGATTCTGGCAGGGATAATATTATCAGGATCATTTTCAGGGGTAATGACATTTATCCTGTTTTACCTTCTGGAGTGGGCGTTCCAATATTTGAATAAGGATGCGATAAAGAAAAAACTTCCACTGGCGCTGGTCTCATTAACCCTGTTTTTTGTTGGGGTAATTATTGCATTTCCTTATATCGCGACACGACTTGGCGATTTAGGGACGGAAGGCTCATCTTCTTATTATCGTATTGTGGGCCCCTTAGTCATGGTCGGATATTCCTTGACCCATATTGATGGTGTAGTCAGATTTGGCTCACTTTATGAATACGTTGCATCATTCGGAATCTTTAACGGTGCGGATGTCGGGAAAACCATAGACAATGGATTGTATCTGCTGATTATTTATTTTTCCTGGTTCGCAGTGCTAATGACGCTGTGGTATATGGGGAAAGTTTTAAAAATGGCGCTAAATGCGTTTGGCGATAATCGTAATTTTCGGGTGCAGCTCTATCTTTTTACGCCGGTGTCGCTGTTTTTTACCGGTTCAATATTTAGCCCGGAATATGCTTTTTTAATCGTCTGTCCGTTCATTTTGCGCAAGGCGTTAAAAATTTCATAACGGGGTGGTTGCATGTTTTTAAGCGTCGTTACCGTCGCCTTTCGCAATTACGAAGGGGTGGTAAAAACCTGGCGCTCGCTGCGCAATCTGGCGCGCGATCCGGGTCTGTCATTTGAATGGATCGTAGTGGATGGCGGTTCGGAGGACGGCACGCGCGAATTTCTGCAAAAACGTCACGGTGAGTTTAACCTGCGTTTTATCAGTGAAAAGGATCGCGGTATTTATGATGCCATGAACAAAGGCATTGCGCTGGCGCAGGGGCGCTATACCCTGTTTCTTAATTCCGGTGATGCGTTCCATGATGATGCCGCGCTGTTTGTCCGCCAACTGGCGCGACAAAAGGGCGAGGCGATGTATATTGGCGACGCGCTGCTGGATTTCGGCGGCGGGCATAAAATACGCCGGAAGGCTAAACCCGGGTATTATATCTACCATAGTTTGCCAGCCAGCCATCAGGCGATATTTTTCCCGACGGTAGCGTTAAAAAAGTATCCTTATGATCTGCAATATCATGTCTCTTCAGATTATGCGCTGGCGGCCCGTCTCTATAAAGCAGGCTATCCTTTTCGGCGAATTAACGGACTGGTATCTGAATTTTCGATGGGCGGCGTGTCAACCTCGAATAATCTGGAATTATGTCAGGATGCAAAAAACGTACAGCGAAAAATATTACGTGTGCCAGGGTTTTGGGCGCAATTATCCTATTTATTACGTCTGAAAACGACGGGTAAAACAAAAGCGCGGTATAACAAAGTCTAATTACCGGGAGTTATTATGCAGGATCTTAGCGGCTTTACGGTGCCGAAAGGGTTCCGCGGCGCTAATGCGCTAAAAGTACAATTATGGTGGGCGGTACAGGCGACATTATTCGCCGGGTCGCCGCAAATATTGTATCGCTGGCGAGCCTTTTTGCTGCGTCTGTTTGGCGCCAAAATTGGAAAGAATGTGGTTATTCGACCGTCAGTAAAAATTACCTATCCGTGGAAATTAACCGTCGGCGATTATGCCTGGGTAGGCGACGACGCTGTGTTATATACGTTGGGTGAAATTAATATTGGCGCACATGCGGTCATTTCACAAAAAGGGTATTTGTGTACCGGTAGCCATGATTATACCAGCGCCCATTTCGATATTAACGCCGCGCCGATTGTTATTGGCGAAAAATGTTGGCTGGCAACCGATGTTTTTGTCGCGCCCGGCGTGACGATAGGTCATGGCACCGTCGTCGGCGCGCGCAGCAGCGTATTTAAATCATTACCGGCAAATGCGATTTGTCGGGGCAATCCCGCAGTGGTAACGCGCCAGCGCGTTCAGAAAGTTACTCCCTAACGGGACTATTTGAGGAAATGAAAATGTCAAAAGTCGCTCTCATTACTGGCGTAACCGGACAGGATGGGTCTTACCTGGCAGAATTTCTGCTGGAAAAAGGGTATGAGGTGCATGGTATCAAGCGCCGCGCGTCATCGTTTAATACCGAGCGCGTGGACCATATTTATCAGGATCCGCACAGCTGCAACCCGAAATTTCATCTGCATTATGGCGACCTGACCGACGCCTCCAACCTGACCCGCATTTTACAGGAAGTGCAGCCGGATGAGGTCTACAACCTGGGCGCAATGAGCCACGTGGCGGTGTCGTTTGAGTCGCCGGAATATACCGCCGATGTGGATGCGATGGGCACGCTGCGCCTGCTGGAGGCGATTCGCTTCCTCGGTCTTGAAAAGAAAACGCGGTTCTACCAGGCCTCCACCTCTGAACTGTACGGTCTGGTGCAGGAAATTCCGCAGAAAGAGACCACGCCGTTCTACCCGCGTTCCCCCTATGCGGTGGCGAAACTGTACGCCTACTGGATCACCGTCAACTACCGTGAATCCTACGGCATTTACGCCTGTAACGGCATTCTGTTTAACCATGAGTCCCCGCGTCGCGGCGAAACCTTCGTCACCCGTAAGATCACCCGCGCCATCGCCAATATCGCGCAGGGACTGGAGTCCTGCCTGTATCTCGGCAACATGGACTCGCTGCGCGACTGGGGCCATGCGAAAGATTACGTGCGGATGCAGTGGATGATGTTACAGCAGGAGCAGCCGGAAGATTTCGTGATTGCCACCGGCGTGCAGTATTCCGTACGCCAGTTTGTGGAGCTGGCGGCGGCGCAACTGGGGATAAAACTGCGCTTTGAAGGCGAAGGCATTAATGAGAAAGGGATCGTGGTATCCGTTACCGGACACGATGCGCCGGGCGTGAAACCGGGGGATGTGATTGTGGCCGTTGATCCGCGTTATTTCCGTCCGGCGGAAGTGGAAACCCTGCTGGGCGACCCGTCCAAAGCGCATGAGAAACTGGGCTGGAAACCGGAAATCACCCTGTCGGAGATGGTCTCCGAGATGGTGGCGAACGATCTGGAGGCCGCGAAAAAACACTCACTGCTGAAATCTCACGGTTACGAGGTGGCCATCGCGCTGGAGTCCTGAGAATGAATAAGCAACGAATTTTTGTGGCGGGCCATCGCGGGATGGTGGGATCCGCCATTGTACGGCAGCTTGCGCAGCGCGGCGACGTGGAACTGGTACTGCGCACCCGCGATGAGCTGGATCTGCTCGACGGGCGTGCGGTACAGGCGTTCTTTGCCGGGGCGGGCATCGACCAGGTTTATCTGGCGGCGGCGAAAGTGGGCGGTATTGTTGCCAACAACACGTATCCGGCGGATTTTATTTATGAAAACATGATGATAGAGAGCAACATTATTCACGCCGCGCACCTGCACAACGTGAACAAACTGCTGTTTCTCGGTTCGTCCTGTATCTATCCGAAACTGGCAAGGCAGCCGATGGCGGAAAGCGAGCTGCTGCAGGGGACGCTGGAGCCGACCAACGAGCCGTACGCCATCGCCAAGATCGCCGGGATTAAACTGTGCGAGTCCTACAACCGGCAGTACGGTCGCGACTACCGTTCGGTGATGCCAACCAACCTGTACGGCCCGCATGATAATTTCCACCCGGACAATTCACATGTGATCCCGGCGCTGCTGCGTCGCTTTCATGAGGCTGCGCAGAGCCACGCGCCGGAGGTGGTGGTGTGGGGCAGCGGCACGCCGATGCGCGAATTTCTGCACGTTGACGATATGGCGGCGGCCAGTATTCACGTGATGGAGCTGGCGCGCGAAGTGTGGCAGGAGAACACTGCCCCGATGCTGTCGCACATTAACGTCGGCACTGGCGTGGACTGCACCATCCGCGAGCTGGCGCAGACCATCGCAAAGGTGGTGGGTTACCAGGGCCGGGTGGTGTTCGACGCCGCGAAGCCGGACGGCACGCCGCGTAAATTGCTCGACGTCACGCGCCTGCATCAGCTTGGCTGGTATCACGAAATTTCACTGGAGGCAGGGCTTGCCGGTACTTACCAGTGGTTCCTTGAGAATCAGCAACGGTTCCGGGGGTGACAATGTTTTTACGTCAGGAAGATTTCGCCGCCGTGGTGCGGACCACGCCCCTCATCTCCCTCGATTTCATTGTGGAAAACGGCCAGGGGGAAATTTTACTGGGCCAGCGTCTCAACCGTCCGGCGCAGGGCTACTGGTTTGTGCCGGGGGGGCGGGTGTGCAAAGACGAAACGCTGGAGGCCGCCTTTGCACGCCTGACGCAGGCGGAACTGGGCGTGCGTCTGCCGCTGGCGGCAGGGACGTTTTATGGCGTCTGGCAGCACTTCTATGACGACAACTTTTCCGGTGAGGATTTTTCAACTCACTACATCGTGCTCGGCTTTCGTCTGCGCGTGGCGGAGAGCGATTTACGCCTGCCTGACACCCAGCATGGCAGTTACCGCTGGCTGACGCCGGAACAGCTTCTGGCAAGCGATAATGTTCATGAGAACAGTCGGGCCTACTTCTCTCCTGACGCGCCGGCGGTGGGCCTATGAAGATCCTGGTCTATGGCATTAACTATTCACCGGAACTGACCGGTATCGGCAAATATACCGGCGAAATGGTGGCGTGGATGGCGCAGGAAGGCCATGAGGTGCGGGTCATTACTGCGCCGCCGTACTACCCGCAGTGGAAGGTCGGTGAGCGCTATTCCGCCTGGCGCTATCGCCGGGAAGAGGGCGAGGCTACCGTCTGGCGCTGCCCGCTGTATGTGCCGAAACAGCCCTCCACCCTAAAACGACTACTTCATCTGGGGAGCTTTGCATTGAGCAGTTTTTTCCCACTGATGGCGCAGCGTCGCTGGAAGCCGGATCGGATTATCGGCGTTGTACCGACGCTCTTTTGTACGCCGGGAATGCGCCTGCTGGCGACACTCTCCGGCGCGCGTACCGTTCTGCATATTCAGGATTACGAAGTGGACGCCATGCTCGGCTTAGGAATGGCGGGAAAAGGCAAGCGCGGCAGCGTAGCGCGGTTAGCGACGGCCTTTGAACGCAGCGCGCTGCGTAACGTTGATAATGTTTCGACCATTTCTCGCTCCATGATGAATAAAGCGCGGGAAAAAGGCGTCGCGGCGGAAAAAATCCTCTTTTTTCCGAACTGGTCGGAAGTGGCGCGCTTTCAGGACGTTAATGACGCTGACGTGACGGCTTTGCGTCAGCAGCTTGGCTTGCCAGAGGGCAAAAAAATTGTGCTCTATTCCGGCAATATCGGCGAAAAGCAAGGGCTGGAAAAGGTAATTGACGCCGCGGAACGATTACGCGATCGACCGTTGATTTTTGCGATTGTCGGCCAGGGGGGCGGCAAGGCGCGGCTGGAGAACATGGCCCGCGAACGCGGCCTGGCAAATATTAAATTCCTCCCGCTGCAGCCTTACGACGCCTTACCCGCGCTGCTGAAAATGGGCGACTGCCATCTGGTGGTGCAAAAGCGCGGCGCGGCGGATGCGGTACTGCCCTCCAAGCTGACTAACATTCTGGCGGTCGGCGGCAATGCGGTGATTACCGCTGAGCCGCACACCGAATTAGGACAACTTTGCGCGTGTTATCCGGGCATCGCCGTTTGCGTGGAGCCGGAGTCAACCGACGCGCTGGTTAACGGGATTAGCCAGGCGCTCGCCATGCCGAAAAACAACACGACGGCACGTGAATACGCCGAACGCACGCTCAATAAAGAGAACGTGCTACGCCAATTTATTGCAGATATTCGGGGATGATAATGCGTCAGACAAAACTTTACCCGGTTGTGATGGCCGGTGGCTCCGGTAGCCGATTGTGGCCGCTTTCTCGCGTGCTTTATCCAAAACAGTTTCTGTGCCTGAAAGGCGATCTCACCATGCTGCAAACCACCATTTGCCGTCTGAACGGCGTGGAGTGCGAAAGCCCGGTGGTTATCTGCAACGAACAGCACCGTTTTATCGTTGCCGAACAGCTCCGCCAGCTCAATAAGCTGACGGAGAACATTATTCTTGAGCCCGCCGGGCGCAATACCGCGCCGGCGATTGCGCTGGCGGCGCTGGCGGCGACGCGCCAGCATACGGACTGCGATCCGCTGATGCTGGTACTGGCGGCGGATCATGCGATCGCCAATGAAGAGGCCTTCCGCGACGCGGTGCGCGGCGCCATGCCCTATGCCGACGCGGGCAAACTGGTGACCTTCGGTATCGTGCCGGATCTGCCGGAAACCGGCTATGGCTATATCCGGCGCGGTGATGTCGTGCCGGGCGCGACGGATGCGGTGGCTTTTGAGGTGGCGCAGTTCGTTGAGAAGCCGGGGCTGGAAACCGCTCAGGCCTACGTCGCCAGCGGCGATTACTACTGGAACAGCGGCATGTTTCTGTTCCGCGCCGGACGCTATCTGGAAGAACTGAAAAAGTTCCGCCCCGATATTCTGGCCGCATGTGAACAGGCGATGCGCGGCGTCGATCCGGATCTTGACTTCATTCGTGTGGATGAAGAGGCCTTCCTCGCCTGTCCGGAAGAGTCCATTGACTACGCGGTGATGGAGCGAACGGCGGACGCGGTGGTGATGCCAATGGACGCGGGCTGGAGCGATGTCGGCTCGTGGTCCTCGCTGTGGGAAATCAGCGCCCACACCCCGGAGGGAAACGTCCACCACGGCGACGTCATCAGCCATAAAACGGAAAACAGCTACGTTTACGCCGAATCCGGCCTGGTGACCACCGTCGGCGTGAAGGATCTGGTGGTGGTGCAGACCAAAGACGCCGTGCTGATTGCCGATCGCCACGCGGTGCAGGACGTGAAAAAGGTGGTGGAGAAGATCAAGGCCGACGGACGCCATGAGCACCACATGCACCGCGAGGTTTACCGTCCGTGGGGCAAATACGACTCCATCGACGCGGGCGAGCGCTATCAGGTGAAGCGCATTACCGTCAAGCCGGGGGAAGGACTGTCGGTGCAGATGCACCATCACCGCGCCGAGCACTGGGTGGTGGTGGCGGGGACCGCCAGAGTCACCATCAACGGCGAGGTTAAGCTGCTCGGTGAAAACGAGTCCATCTATATTCCGCTGGGGGCGACCCACTGCCTGGAAAATCCGGGAAAAATACCGCTCGATTTAATTGAAGTGCGTTCCGGCTCGTATCTCGAAGAGGACGACGTGGTGCGGTTCGAGGATCGTTACGGGCGGGTCTGACGCCTGCAACGGTGCCCGGTAAGCGCAACGCGCCATCCGGCAATGAATAACAATAACGATGTTGGCCATTTACGGTCAGGGCTAACTGTTGCCTGAAGAAGGGTAAGAACATGACAAAATTAACCTGTTTCAAGGCCTACGACATTCGCGGCAGGCTGGGCGAAGAGCTCAATGAAGATATCGCGTGGCGGATTGGCCGCGCCTACGGCGAATATTTAAAACCGAAAACCATCGTGCTGGGCGGCGACGTGCGTCTGACCAGCGAGGCGCTGAAGCTGGCGCTGGCGAAAGGGTTACAGGACGCGGGCGTTGACGTGCTGGATATCGGTATGTCCGGCACAGAAGAGATTTACTTCGCCACCTTCCACCTCGGCGTGGACGGCGGTATTGAGGTGACCGCCAGCCATAATCCGATGGACTACAACGGCATGAAGCTGGTACGCGAGGGCGCCCGCCCGATAAGCGGCGACACCGGTCTGCGCGACGTTCAGCGTCTGGCGGAAGCGGGCGACTTCCCGCCGGTGAACGAGGCCACGCGCGGCAGCTACAGACAAATCAGCCTGCGCGACGCCTACATCGACCACCTGCTCGGCTATATCAGTGTTAACAATCTCACCCCGCTGAAGCTGGTGTTTAACGCCGGCAACGGCGCGGCGGGGCCGGTCATTGACGCCATCGAAGCGCGCCTGAAGGCGCTGGGCGCGCCGGTGGAGTTCATCAAAATCCACAACACCCCGGACGGCACCTTCCCGAACGGCATTCCCAACCCGTTGCTGCCGGAGTGTCGCGACGACACCCGCAAGGCCGTTATTGAACACGGGGCGGACATGGGTATCGCCTTTGACGGCGACTTCGACCGCTGCTTCCTGTTCGATGAGAAAGGGCAGTTTATCGAGGGGTACTACATCGTCGGGCTGCTGGCGGAAGCATTTCTGGAAAAACACCCGGGGGCGAAGATTATCCACGACCCGCGCCTGACCTGGAACACGGAGGCAGTGGTGACGGCGGCGGGCGGGACGCCGGTGATGTCAAAAACCGGGCACGCCTTTATCAAGGAGCGGATGCGTACGGAGGATGCCATTTATGGTGGGGAAATGAGCGCACATCACTATTTCCGTGATTTTGCCTACTGCGACAGCGGGATGATCCCGTGGCTGCTGGTGGCGGAGCTGGTGTGCCTGAAGGGGCAGTCGCTGGGTGAACTGGTCCGCGACCGGATGGCGGCGTTTCCGGCGAGCGGGGAAATCAACAGCAGACTGGCGGAGCCGGCGGCGGCCATTGCGCGGGTGGAAGCGCACTTTGCGGAAGAGGCGCAGGCAGTGGACCGCACGGACGGTCTCAGCATGTCGTTTGCCAACTGGCGTTTCAACCTGCGCTCGTCAAACACCGAACCGGTGGTGCGCCTGAATGTGGAATCACGCGGCGATATTCCGCTGATGGAAGCGCGAACACGCACTCTGCTGGCGCTGCTGAATCAGTAACGTCAGATCTCCCCTTACCGCCTGCGGGTAAGGGGCCAATCACAGGAACAACGATGACAAATCTAAAAAAGCGCGAACGAGCCAAAACCAATGCATCGTTAATCTCTATGGTGCAACGCTTTTCAGATATCACCATCATGTTTGGCGGGCTGTGGTTCATCTGTGAAGTCAGTGGACTGCCATTCCTGTACATGCACCTGTTGGTGGCGCTGATTACGCTGGTTGTTTTTCAAATGCTGGGCGGGATGACCGATTTTTATCGCTCCTGGCGCGGCGTCAAAATGTCGACAGAGTTAACGCTGTTACTGCAAAACTGGACGCTGAGCCTGATCTTCAGCGCCGGTCTGGTGGCGTTTAATGATGACTTTGACAACCGCCTCGCCACCTGGCTGGCCTGGTATGCGCTGTCCAGCTTGGGCTTAGTGTTATGCCGTTCATTTATTCGTTTCGGCGCGGGTTGGCTACGCAATCGTGGTTATAACACTCGCCGGGTCGCCGTCGCCGGAGATTTGCCTGCGGGCCAGACGTTGCTGGATAGCTTCCGTAATGAGCCGTGGCTGGGTTTTGAGGTGGTGGGCGTCTATCACGATCCTAAACCGGGCGGCGTCTCTGCTGACTGGGCCGGGAACTTCGAGCAGTTAATTGACGATGCGAAAGCCTCGCGAATTCACAATGTTTATATCGCCATGTCAATGAGCGACGGCGCCATGGTGAAAAAACTGGTGCGCGAGCTGGCCGACACCACCTGCTCGGTGATCCTTATTCCCGATGTGTTCACCTTTAATATTCTCCACTCGCGCGTGGAGGAGATGAGCGGCGTTCCGGTCGTTCCGCTGTATGACACGCCGCTATCAGGGATTAACCGTCTGCTTAAACGGGCAGAAGATATCGTGCTGGCGTCGCTGATTCTGCTGCTCATCTCACCGGTACTGTGCTGCATTGCGCTGGCGGTCAAATTGAGCTCGCCCGGGCCGGTGATTTTCCGTCAGACGCGCTACGGGATGGACGGCAAGCCGATCAAGGTCTGGAAGTTCCGCTCAATGAAGGTGATGGAGAACGATAAGGTCGTTACCCAGGCGACGCAAAACGATCCGCGCGTCACCCGGGTAGGTAACTTTTTGCGTCGTACCTCGCTGGATGAATTGCCGCAGTTTATCAACGTATTAACTGGCGGGATGTCCATCGTCGGTCCTCGCCCGCACGCGGTGGCGCATAACGAACAGTATCGTCAGTTGATTGAAGGTTACATGCTACGCCACAAGATGAAGCCGGGCATCACCGGCTGGGCGCAAATTAATGGCTGGCGCGGTGAGACCGATACGCTGGAGAAAATGGAAAAACGCGTGGAGTTCGACCTGGAATACATCCGCGAATGGAGTATTTGGTTCGATATCAAAATCGTTTTTCTGACGATTTTTAAAGGGTTTGTTAATAAAGCGGCGTATTAAGAACCTGACCCACAAGGCTATTTACTTGCCATATCGAACCAGGGCAGCGTGTACGCTCCGGTTTTCCCGCGCTGTCCGTGTTCAATCTGGCTGCGCCAATGACGCCTTGTGAACAGGTTCTGGAGAAAAGAATGAGTTTACGACAAAAAACGATCAGCGGCGCTAAATGGTCGGCTATCGCCACGATAGTGATTATCGGTCTGGGGTTAATTCAGATGACGGTGCTGGCGCGGATCATCGACAACCACCAGTTTGGCCTGTTGACCGTCTCGCTGGTGATTATCGCGCTGGCCGACACGATCTCGGACTTTGGCATCGCGAACTCGATTATCCAGCGTAAAACGATTGGGCATCTGGAGCTGACCACGCTCTACTGGCTAAACGTTGGGCTTGGGATTGTGGTATTTGCGGTGGTCTTTTGGCTGAGCGATGCGATTGCCCATGTTTTGCATAACCCGGATCTCGCGCCGTTAATCAAAACGTTGTCGCTGGCGTTCATCGTGATCCCTCACGGGCAGCAGTTCCGCGCGCTGATGCAAAAAGAGCTGGAGTTCAATAAGATCGGCATGATCGAAACGACCTCCGTGCTGGCGGGGTTCACCTTTACGGTGATTAGCGCCCATTACTGGCCGCTGGCGTTAACCGCGATTCTCGGCTATCTGGTGAACAGTGCGGTGCGAACGCTGCTGTTTGGTTACTTCGGCCGCAAGATTTACCGTCCGGGGCTGCATTTTTCGCTGGCATCGGTGTCCACGAACCTGCGTTTTGGCGCGTGGCTGACGGCGGACAGTATCGTCAATTACATCAACACGAATTTATCGACGCTGGTACTGGCGAGAATTCTCGGCGCAAGCGTCGCCGGGGGATATAACCTCGCGTACAACGTGGCGGTTGTGCCGCCGGCGAAGCTTAACCCCATCATTACTCGCGTGCTATTTCCGGCATTCGCCAAAATCCAGGACGATACCGAGAAGCTGCGCGTCAACTTCTATAAGTTGCTTTCCGTGGTGGGAATTATCAATTTTCCCGCGCTGTTGGGTCTGATGGTAGTGGCGAACAATTTTGTGCCGTTAGTGTTTGGCGAGAAGTGGAACAGCATTATCCCGATCCTGCAATTGCTGTGCGTGGTGGGGCTGCTGCGTTCGGTCGGCAACCCGATTGGTTCGCTGCTGATGGCGAAAGCGCGCGTGGATATCAGCTTTAAATTCAACGTCTTTAAAACGTTTCTGTTTATCCCGGCAATTCTCATTGGCGGCCATCTGGCGGGGGCGATTGGCGTGACGCTGGGGTTCCTGGTGGTGCAAATCATCAACACCATTCTGAGCTATTTCGTGATGATTAAGCCGGTACTCGGCTCCAGCTATCGTCAGTATATTCTCAGCCTGTGGCTACCGTTTTATCTCTCATTGCCAACATTTATTACCAGCTACGGCGCAGGAAAGCTGGTCGACGGTTATTTACCGTTGTCGGGGGTATTCGCGCTACAGGTTATGGTCGGTATTTTGAGTTTTATTTTAATGATTATTTTTTCACGCAATGCGCTGGTGATGGAAATTAAAAATCAGCTTTTTGGCAGTGCAAAAATGAAAAAGTTATTACGTGTCGGATGACGGGGATATAAGAGGCTATTTATGAAATTATTAATTTTAGGCAACCACACATGCGGCAACCGTGGTGATAGCGCCATTATGCGCGGTTTGCTTGATGCCATCCGTCAACAGGCGCCAGAGGCGGAGATGGATGTGATGAGCCGTTTCCCGGTGAGTTCCGCCTGGTTGCAGGGGCGCCCGATTATTGCCGACCCGCTGTATCAGTTAAGCCAGAAACAGCAGGCGGCGGCAGGGCTTAACGGTCGGGTGAAAAAAGTATTACGCCGTCGTTTTCAGCATAAAATTTTATTGTCTAAAGTCGCCCAGGAAGGATCGCTGCGTAATTTTGCTATCGCGCCGGAATTTGCCGAATTCGCGCAATTTATTGCGCAGTATGACGCCGTCATTCAGGTGGGCGGTTCAAACTATGTCGACTTATACGGTTTGACTCACTTTGAATATCCGCTGTGCGCGTTTATGGCGAACAAACCAATTTATATGGTGGGACATAGCGTCGGCCCTTTCCAGAATCCTGACTTTAACCAGCTCGCCAATTATGTTTTTGGGCGCACCAGTGCGCTGATCCTGCGTGAAACCGTCAGCCGCGATCTGATGACCGCCGCGCAGATCGATACCCGGAAAGTGGAGCAGGGGGTGGATACTGCCTGGTTAGTCGAACGCCGTCACGACGAGTTTGTTGCCAGTTATGCTGTGCAGCACTGGCTGGACGTCACCGCGCGCCGCAAAACCGTCGCGATTACGTTGCGCGATCTGGAGCCGTTTGATAAACGCCTGGGCACCACTCAGCAGGCCTATGAGCAGGCATTTGCCCAGGTCGTGAATCGCCTGATTGCGGACGGTTATCAGGTACTGGCGCTGTCGACCTGCACCAGTATCGATCGCTATAACCGCGATGACCGGATGGTTGCGTTACGGATGGCGAAGTATGTAAACGACTCAGAGCATTTCCATATCGCGATGGACGAACTCAATGACGTGGAAATCGGAAAGATCCTCGCATCCTGCGTACTGACCATCGGGACGCGCCTGCATTCCGCCATTATCTCCATGAATTTTGGCACACCCGCCATCGCCATTAATTATGAACATAAATCCGCCGGGATTATGCAGCAGCTAGGCCTGGCGGAATTGGCCATCGATATCCGTCACTTGCTGAACGGTTCATTACAAAGCGTGGTGGCCGATACGCTCAATCAATTGCCTGCGCTAAAGGCAAAAGTGGCTAACGCCGTCACCGAGGAGCGGGCGAAAGGGTTCACGATGATCAAATCTGTTCTCGACAGAATTCGGGAGGCGCAATGAAAGTCAGCTTTTTTCTGCTGAAATTTCCACTCTCATCGGAAACCTTTGTGCTGAATCAGATTACTGCGTTTATTGATATGGGCCATGAGGTGGAGATTGTCGCGTTACAAAAAGGCGATACCCAACATACTCACGCCGCCTGGGAGAAGTATGGCCTGGCGGCGAAAACCCGCTGGTTACAGGATGAGCCACAGGGACGGCTGGCGAAACTGCGCTACCGGGCATGTAAAACGCTGCCGGGGCTGCATCGGGCGGCGACCTGGAAAGCGCTCAATTTTACCCACTATGGCGATGAATCACGCAATTTGATCCTTTCCGCGATTTGCGCGCAGGTGAGCCAGCCTTTTGTGGCGGATGTGTTTATCGCACACTTTGGTCCGGCGGGCGTGACGGCGGCCAAACTACGCGAACTGGGCGTGCTTCGCGGCAAAATAGCGACTATTTTCCACGGGATTGATATTTCCAGCCGCGAAGTGCTCAGTCATTACACGCCGGAGTATCAGCAGTTGTTTCGTCGTGGCGATCTGATGCTGCCCATCAGCGAACTGTGGGCCGGTCGCCTGAAAAGTATGGGCTGTCCGCCGGAAAAGATTGCCGTTTCGCGCATGGGCGTCGACATGACGCGTTTTACCCATCGTTCGGTGAAAGCGCCAGGGATGCCGCTGGAGATGATTTCCGTCGCGCGCCTGACAGAAAAAAAAGGCCTGCATGTGGCGATTGAAGCCTGTCGGCAACTGAAAGCACAGGGCGTGGTGTTTCGCTACCGCATTCTGGGGATTGGCCCGTGGGAACGTCGGCTGCGCACGCTCATCGAGCAGTATCAGCTAGAGGATGTCATTGAGATGCCGGGGTTTAAACCGAGCCATGAAGTGAAGGCGATGCTGGATGACGCCGATGTTTTTTTGCTGCCGTCGATTACCGGCACGGATGGCGATATGGAAGGTATTCCGGTAGCGCTGATGGAGGCGATGGCGGTAGGGATTCCCGTGGTATCTACCGTGCATAGCGGTATTCCGGAACTGGTGGAGGCCGGCAAATCCGGCTGGCTGGTGCCGGAAAACGATGCGCAGGCGCTGGCGGCCCGACTCGCTGAGTTCAGCCGGATTGACCACGACACGCTGGAGTCGGTGATCACGCGCGCCCGTGAAAAAGTGGCGCAAGATTTTAATCAGCAGGTGATTAATCGCCAGTTAGCCTGCCTGCTACAAACGATATAAACGAGGTGGTATGCCCGCGACTAAATTCTCCCGACGTACTCTCCTGACGGCAGGTTCTGCGCTTGCTGTTCTTCCTTTTCTGCGCGCCTTGCCGGTACAGGCGCGTGAACCTCGCCAGACCGTCGATATTAAGGATTATCCGGCGGATGACGGTATCGCCTCGTTCAAACAGGCCTTCGCCGACGGACAGACCGTGGTCGTACCGCCAGGATGGGTGTGTGAAAATATCAATGCGGCGATAACGATTCCGGCGGGAAAAACGCTGCGGGTACAGGGCGCGGTTCGTGGGAATGGCCGGGGACGGTTTATTTTGCAGGACGGGTGTCAGGTGGTGGGGGAGCAGGGCGGCAGTCTGCACAATGTGACGCTGGATGTTCGCGGGTCGGACTGTGTGATTAAAGGCGTGACGATGAGCGGCTTTGGCCCCGTCGCGCAAATTTTCATCGGCGGTAAGGAACCGCAGGTGATGCGTAATCTCATTATCGATGACATCACCGTTACCCACGCCAACTACGCCATTCTCCGCCAGGGATTTCATAACCAAATGGACGGCGCGCGGATTACGCATAGCCGCTTTAGCGATTTGCAGGGGGACGCCATTGAGTGGAATGTCGCGATTCACGACCGCGACATCCTGATTTCCGATCATGTCATCGAACGCATTGATTGTACCAATGGCAAAATCAACTGGGGGATCGGCATCGGGCTGGCGGGTAGCACCTATGACAACAGTTATCCTGAAGATCAGGCAGTAAAAAACTTTGTGGTGGCCAATATTACCGGATCTGATTGCCGACAGCTGGTGCACGTAGAAAATGGCAAACATTTCGTCATTCGCAATGTCAAAGCCAAAAACATCACGCCCGATTTCAGTAAAAAGGCGGGTATTGATAACGCAACGATCGCAATTTATGGCTGTGATAATTTCGTCATTGATAATATTGATATGACGAATAGTGCCGGGATGCTTATCGGCTATGGCGTTGTTAAAGGAAAATACCTGTCAATTCCGCAAAACTTTAAATTAAACGCTATTCGGTTGGATAATCGCCAGGTTGCTTATAAATTACGCGGCATTCAAATTTCCTCCGGCAACGCTCCTTCGTTTGTCGCTATCACCAACGTACGGATGACGCGTGCTACGCTGGAACTGCATAATCAACCGCAGCACCTCTTTCTGCGCAATATCAACGTGATGCAAACTTCAGCGATTGGCCCGGCGTTAAAAATGCATTTCGATTTGCGTAAAGATGTCCGTGGTCAATTTATGGCCCGCCAGGACACGCTGCTTTCCCTCGCTAATGTTCATGCCATCAATGAAAACGGGCAGAGTTCCGTGGATATCGACAGGATTAATCACCAAACCGTGAATGTCGAAGCAGTGAATTTTTCGCTGCCGAAGCGGGGAGGGTAAGTACCGTTATTTTTACGAAAATTCCTGGGAAAAAGTTGTTCATACTTAATGTTATGGTGCCGACTAAGACGTAATGTAGAGCGTGCCATCATTATCCCTGGCAGCAGAGTAATTCATGCTGGCGAAAACAAGCTAAAGAGCTATAATTCAGCAACCATTTTACAGGTGGAAGAAACAATGATGAATTTGAAAGCAGTTATACCGGTAGCGGGTTTGGGTATGCATATGTTGCCTGCCACCAAGGCAATCCCAAAAGAGATGCTACCGATCGTCGACAAGCCAATGATTCAGTACATTGTCGATGAGATTGTGGCTGCAGGGATCAAAGAAATCGTACTGGTGACTCACGCGTCCAAAAACGCCGTTGAGAACCACTTCGACACCTCTTATGAACTTGAATCACTTCTTGAACAGCGCGTTAAGCGTCAGCTTTTGGCGGAAGTGCAATCTATCTGCCCACCGGGCGTGACGATTATGAACGTTCGCCAGGCACAGCCGTTAGGGCTGGGGCACTCTATTCTGTGCGCGCGTCCGGTCGTGGGCGATAACCCTTTCATTGTGGTACTCCCGGATATTATTATTGATGATGCTACCGCCGATCCGCTGCGCTATAACCTTGCGGCGATGGTGGCGCGTTTCAATGAAACGGGTCGCAGCCAGGTGCTGGCGAAGCGCATGAAAGGTGATTTATCGGAGTATTCCGTTATCCAGACGAAAGAACCTCTGGATAATGAAGGCAAAGTCAGCCGGATTGTGGAGTTTATCGAAAAACCGGATCAGCCGCAGACGCTGGATTCCGATTTGATGGCGGTAGGCCGTTATGTGCTTTCAGCCGACATCTGGGCGGAACTGGAAAGAACCGAACCGGGCGCCTGGGGCCGCATCCAGCTCACCGATGCTATTGCTGAACTGGCGAAAAAACAGTCGGTTGACGCGATGCTAATGACGGGTGACAGCTATGACTGCGGTAAAAAAATGGGCTACATGCAGGCATTTGTGAAGTACGGGCTGCGCAACCTGAAAGAAGGAGCCAAGTTCCGTAAGAGCATAGAGCAGCTTTTGCATGAATAAGTATTAACAACCGTGATAAATGGTTGGTGATAAACATAATAACGGCAGTGAACATTCGAAGCGGCAAGTTGGCTGAAACGAGTGTTGACTGCCGTTTTAGTTTTGTATAAAGGGCTTAAGTAACAAGGGGTTATCTGGAGCATTTTAATGCTGATTTTATAAGATTAATCCTTGTTTCCGGATGCAATTAATAAGACAATTAGCGTTTAAGTTTTAGTGAGCTTTGCCCTGCTGGGCGAGGTTTGTAACAAGTCGATATGTACGCAGTGCACTGGTAGCTGATGAGCCAGGGGCGGTAGCGTGTGTAACGACTTGAGCAATTAATTTTTATTGGCAAATTAAATACCACATTAAATACGCCTTATGGAATAGAAAAGTGAAGATACTTATTACTGGTGGGGCAGGTTTTATTGGATCAGCTGTTGTTCGCCATATTATTAAGAATACACTGGACACTGTAGTTAATATTGATAAATTAACCTACGCCGGTAATCTTGAATCCCTTTCTGATATTTCTGAAAGTAATCGCTACAATTTTGAACACGCGGATATTTGTGATTCCGCTGAAATAACGCGTATTTTTGAGCAGTACCAGCCGGACGCGGTGATGCATTTGGCTGCGGAAAGTCATGTGGACCGTTCGATTACCGGGCCGGCAGCATTTATTGAAACCAATATCGTCGGCACCTATGTACTTCTTGAAGTTGCGCGTAAATACTGGTCTGCACTTGGCGAAGATAAAAAAAATAATTTTCGTTTTCATCATATTTCCACTGATGAAGTTTACGGCGATTTACCGCATCCTGATGAGGTTGAAAACAGCGTTACGCTGCCGTTATTTACTGAAACGACGGCATATGCGCCAAGTAGCCCCTATTCTGCGTCAAAAGCATCCAGCGATCATTTAGTCCGTGCCTGGCGGCGTACCTATGGTCTACCAACGATCGTTACCAATTGTTCTAATAACTATGGCCCTTATCACTTCCCTGAAAAACTGATTCCACTGGTCATTTTGAATGCGCTGGAAGGAAAGTCTTTGCCAATTTATGGCAAAGGGGATCAGATTCGCGATTGGCTATATGTAGAAGATCATGCTCGCGCGCTTCATATGGTAGTGACTGAAGGCAAGGCAGGGGAGACTTATAACATTGGTGGCCACAATGAGAAGAAAAATCTCGATGTGGTATTTACCATCTGTGATCTGCTGGATGAAATTGTACCCAAAGCGACTTCTTATCGTGAACAAATCACTTATGTCGCCGATCGTCCGGGCCATGATCGTCGTTATGCCATTGATGCAGGTAAAATTAGCCGCGAATTAGGCTGGAAACCGCTGGAGACCTTTGAAAGCGGTATTCGTAAAACAGTGGAATGGTACCTTGCAAATACTCAATGGGTAAACAATGTTAAAAGTGGGGCGTATCAGAGTTGGATAGAACAGAACTATGAAGGACGCCAGTAATGAATATCTTACTTTTTGGTAAGACAGGGCAAGTAGGCTGGGAGTTGCAACGTTCTCTGGCACCAGTGGGGAATCTGATTGCCCTGGATGTCCATTCAAAAGAGTTTTGCGGTGATTTTAGCAATCCGAAAGGCGTTGCCGAAACCGTTCGTAAGCTTCGTCCCGATGTGATTGTTAACGCAGCCGCACATACTGCAGTAGATAAAGCAGAGTCTGAACCAGAACTGGCGCAGTTACTTAACGCCACCAGTGTGGAAGCCATCGCTAAAGCGGCCAACGAAACTGGCGCATGGGTAGTGCATTATTCAACCGATTATGTATTTCCTGGTACCGGCGATATCCCATGGCAGGAAACGGACGCTACGTCGCCGCTGAATGTCTATGGCAAAACCAAACTGGCGGGAGAAAAGGCCCTGCAGGATAACTGCCCTAAGCACCTTATCTTCCGCACCAGTTGGGTTTATGCAGGTAAGGGCAATAATTTCGCAAAGACAATGCTTCGTCTGGCGAAAGAGCGTCAGACACTTTCAGTCATTAACGATCAGTACGGTGCGCCAACCGGTGCGGAATTACTGGCTGACTGCACGGCCCATGCGATCCGTGTGGCGTTAAATAAACCAGAAGTCGCAGGTCTTTACCATCTGGTTGCCGGGGGAACCACAACCTGGCATGACTACGCGGCCTTAGTCTTTGACGAGGCGCGTAAGGCAGGGATAACACTTGCGCTTACTGAGCTTAATGCTGTGCCGACCAGCGCCTACCCGACGCCGGCGAGCAGACCTGGAAATTCGCGTCTCAATACTGAAAAGTTTCAGCGTAATTTTGACCTTATTCTGCCGCAATGGGAATTAGGAGTTAAGCGCATGCTGACTGAAATGTTTACGACGACAACCATCTGATAAATTTAAATGCCCATCAGGGCATTTTCTATGAATGAGAAATGGAAATGAAAACGCGTAAGGGCATTATTTTAGCGGGGGGCTCCGGCACCCGTCTTTATCCGGTGACCATGGCGGTAAGTAAGCAATTGCTACCAATTTATGATAAACCGATGATTTACTATCCCCTTTCCACGCTTATGCTGGCAGGCATTCGGGATATCCTGATCATCAGTACGCCACAGGACACGCCGCGTTTTCAACAACTGCTGGGAGACGGCAGCCAGTGGGGGCTGAATCTTCAATATAAAGTACAGCCAAGCCCGGATGGCTTAGCACAGGCGTTTATTATTGGTGAAGAGTTCATTGGTAATGATGATTGTGCATTAGTACTGGGTGACAATATCTTCTATGGTCATGATTTACCAAAGTTAATGGAAGCTGCCGTTAATAAAGAAAGTGGTGCTACCGTCTTTGCTTATCATGTAAACGATCCAGAGCGCTACGGTGTGGTTGAGTTTGATCAAAATGGTACAGCCGTTAGTCTGGAAGAAAAACCGTTACAACCGAAGAGTAATTACGCGGTAACGGGGCTGTATTTTTATGATAATAGCGTGGTGGAGATGGCGAAAAATCTTAAGCCTTCCGCTCGCGGTGAGTTAGAAATCACGGATATTAACCGTATCTATATGGATCAGGGAAGATTGTCTGTCGCTATGATGGGGCGCGGTTATGCCTGGCTGGATACAGGGACGCATCAGAGTTTGATAGAGGCCAGTAATTTTATTGCAACCATCGAAGAACGCCAGGGGCTAAAAGTGTCCTGCCCGGAAGAGATCGCATTTCGTAAAAATTTTATAAATGCACAACAGGTTATAGAACTGGCTGGGCCATTATTAAAAAATGATTATGGCAAATATTTGCTGACGATGGTGAAAGGTTTATAAGTGATGATTGTGATTAAAACAGCAATACCAGATGTCTTGATCTTAGAGCCTAAAGTTTTTGGTGATGAGAGGGGATTCTTTTTTGAAAGTTATAACCAGCAGACCTTTGAAAAGTTGATTGGACGTAAAATTACATTTGTTCAAGATAATCATTCAAAATCCAAAAAGAACGTACTCAGAGGGCTGCATTTTCAGAGAGGAGCAAATGCACAGGGTAAGTTAGTTCGTTGTGCTGTCGGTGAGGTTTTTGATGTTGCGGTCGATATCCGAAAAGAGTCGCCTACTTTTGGTCAGTGGGTTGGCGTAAATCTATCTGCTGAGAATAAGCGACAGCTTTGGATTCCAGAAGGTTTTGCTCATGGTTTTGTTACTCTCAGTGATTATGCAGAGTTTTTGTACAAAGCAACTAATTATTATTCACCTTCATCGGAAGGTAGCATTCTATGGAATGATGAGACAATAGGTATTGAATGGCCTTTTTCTCAGCTGCCTGAGCTTTCAGCAAAAGATGCTGCAGCACCTTTACTGCATCAAGCCTTGTTAACAGAGTAAGCATCGTGTCTCATATTATTAAGATTTTTCCATCAAATATTGAATTTTCCGGTAGAGAGGATGAATCAATCCTCGATGCTGCGCTATCGGCTGGCATCCATCTTGAACATAGCTGCAAAGCGGGTGATTGTGGTATCTGTGAGTCCGATTTGTTGGCGGGAGAAGTTGTTGACTCCAAAGGTAATATTTTTGGACAGGGTGATAAAATACTAACCTGCTGCTGTAAACCTAAAACCGCCCTTGAGCTAAATGCGCATTTTTTTCCTGAACTAGCTGGGCAGACAAAAAAAATTGTCCCATGCAAGGTAGATAGTGCTGTACTGGTTTCAGGCGATGTTATGACTTTGAAGTTACGCACACCACCAACAGCAAAAATTGGCTTCCTTCCAGGACAGTATGTCAATTTACATTATAAAGGTGTAACTCGCAGTTATTCTATCGCTAATAGTGATGAGTCGAATGGTATTGAGTTGCATGTAAGGAATGTTCCCAATGGTCAGATGAGTTCGCTCATTTTTGGGGAGTTACAAGAAAATACTCTTATGCGCATTGAAGGGCCTTGCGGAACATTTTTTATTCGCGAAAGTGACAGACCTATAATCTTCCTTGCAGGCGGTACTGGATTCGCTCCAGTTAAATCAATGGTTGAGCATCTCATTCAGGGAAAATGTCGTCGTGAGATCTACATTTACTGGGGAATGCAAGATAGTAAAGATTTTTACTCTGCATTACCGCAGCAGTGGAGTGAACAGCATGAGAACGTTCATTATATCCCTGTTGTTTCTGGTGATGACGCCGAATGGGGGGGGAGAAAGGGATTTGTCCATCATGCCGTGATGGATGATTTTGATTCTCTAGAGTTCTTCGATATATATGCATGTGGTTCACCTGTGATGATCGATGCCAGTAAAAAGGACTTTATGATGAAAAATCTCTCTGTAGAACATTTCTATTCTGATGCATTTACTGCATCTAAATAATATTGAGGGTAATTTATGAAAGCGGTCATCCTGGCTGGTGGACTTGGTACCAGACTAAGTGAAGAAACAATTGTAAAACCAAAACCGATGGTAGAAATTGGTGGCAAGCCTATTCTTTGGCACATTATGAAAATGTATTCTGTGCATGGTATCAAGGATTTTATTATCTGCTGTGGTTATAAAGGATATGTGATTAAAGAATATTTTGCGAACTACTTCCTTCACATGTCAGATGTAACATTCCATATGGCTGAAAACCGTATGGAAGTTCACCACAAACGTGTTGAACCATGGAATGTCACATTGGTTGATACGGGTGATTCTTCAATGACTGGTGGTCGTCTGAAACGTGTTGCTGAATACGTAAAAGATGACGAGGCTTTCCTGTTTACTTATGGTGATGGCGTTGCCGACCTTGATATCAAAGCGACTATCGATTTCCATAAGGCTCACGGTAAGAAAGCGACTTTAACAGCTACTTTTCCACCTGGACGCTTTGGCGCATTAGATATCCAAGCTGGTCAGGTCCGGTCATTCCAGGAAAAACCGAAAGGCGATGGGGCAATGATCAATGGTGGTTTCTTTGTGTTGAATCCATCGGTTATCGATCTCATCGATAACGATGCAACAACCTGGGAACAAGAGCCATTAATGACATTGGCACAACAGGGGGAGTTAATGGCTTTTGAACACCCAGGTTTCTGGCAGCCGATGGATACCCTACGTGATAAAGTTTACCTCGAAGGGCTGTGGGAAAAAGGTAAAGCTCCGTGGAAAACCTGGGAGTAAGTAGATGATTGATAAGAATTTTTGGCAAGGTAAACGTGTATTCGTTACCGGCCATACTGGCTTTAAAGGAAGCTGGCTTTCGCTATGGCTGACTGAAATGGGTGCAATTGTAAAAGGCTATGCACTTGATGCGCCAACTGTTCCAAGTTTATTTGAGATAGTGCATCTTAATGATCTTATGGAATCTCATATTGGCGATATTCGTGATTTTGAAAAGCTGCGCAATTCTATTGCAGAATTTAAGCCAGAAATTGTTTTCCATATGGCAGCCCAGCCTTTAGTGCGCCTATCTTATGAACAGCCAATCGAAACATACTCAACAAATGTTATGGGTACTGTCCATTTGCTTGAAGCAGTTAAGCAAGTAGGTAACATAAAGGCAGTCGTAAATATCACCAGTGATAAGTGCTACGACAATCGTGAGTGGGTGTGGGGCTATCGTGAGAACGAACCCATGGGAGGGTACGATCCATACTCTAATAGTAAAGGTTGTGCAGAATTAGTCGCGTCTGCATTCCGGAACTCATTCTTCAATCCTGCAAATTATGAGCAACATGGCGTTGGTTTGGCGTCTGTGAGGGCTGGTAATGTCATAGGCGGAGGCGATTGGGCTAAAGACCGTTTAATTCCCGATATTCTGCGCTCATTTGAAAATAACCAGCAGGTTATTATTCGAAACCCATATTCTATCCGTCCATGGCAGCATGTACTGGAGCCTCTTTCTGGTTACATTGTGGTGGCGCAACGCTTATATACAGAAGGTGTTAAGTTTTCTGAAGGATGGAATTTCGGCCCGCGTGATGAAGATGCGAAGACGGTCGAATTTATTGTTGACAAGATGGTCACGCTTTGGGGTGATGATGCAAGCTGGTTACTGGATGGTGAGAATCATCCTCATGAGGCACATTATCTGAAACTGGATTGCTCTAAAGCAAATATGCAATTAGGATGGCATCCGCGTTGGGGATTGACTGAAACACTTGGTCGCATCGTAAAATGGCATAAAGCATGGATTCGCGGCGAAGATATGTTGATTTGTTCAAAGCGTGAAATCAGCGACTATATGTCTGCAACTACTCGTTAAGAAAATAAGTTTAAGGAATCAAAGTAATGACAGCAAATAACCTGCGTGAGCAAATTTCTCAGCTTGTCGCTCAGTATGCGAATGAGGCATTGAGCCCGAAACCTTTTGTTGCAGGTACAAGCGTTGTGCCTCCTTCCGGGAAGGTTATTGGTGCCAAAGAGTTACAATTGATGGTTGAGGCGTCTCTTGATGGATGGCTAACTACTGGTCGTTTCAATGATGCCTTTGAGAAAAAACTTGGGGAATTTATTGGGGTTCCTCATGTTTTAACGACTACATCTGGCTCTTCGGCAAACTTGCTGGCACTGACTGCGCTGACTTCCCCAAAATTAGGCGAGCGTGCTCTCAAACCTGGTGATGAGGTTATTACTGTCGCTGCTGGCTTCCCGACTACAGTTAACCCGGCGATCCAGAATGGTTTAATACCGGTATTCGTGGATGTTGATATCCCGACATATAATATCGATGCCTCTCTCATTGAAGCTGCAGTTACTGAGAAATCAAAAGCGATAATGATCGCTCATACACTCGGTAATGCATTTAACCTGAGTGAAGTTCGTCGGATTGCCGATAAATATAACTTATGGTTGATTGAAGACTGCTGTGATGCCCTTGGGACGACTTATGAAGGCCAGATGGTAGGTACCTTTGGTGACATCGGAACCGTTAGTTTTTATCCGGCTCACCATATCACAATGGGTGAAGGTGGTGCTGTATTCACCAGGTCAGGTGAACTGAAGAAAATTATTGAGTCGTTCCGTGACTGGGGCCGGGATTGTTATTGTGCGCCAGGATGCGATAACACCTGCGGTAAACGTTTTGGTCAGCAATTGGGGTCACTTCCTCAAGGCTATGATCACAAATATACTTATTCCCACCTCGGATATAATCTCAAAATCACGGACATGCAGGCAGCATGTGGTCTGGCTCAGTTAGAACGCGTGGAAGAGTTTGTAGAGCAGCGTAAAGCTAACTTTTCCTATTTGAAACAGGGTTTGCAATCTTGCACTGAATTCCTCGAATTACCAGAAGCAACAGAGAAATCAGACCCATCCTGGTTTGGCTTCCCTATCACCCTGAAAGAAACTAGCGGTGTTAACCGTGTCGAACTGGTGAAATTCCTTGATGAAGCAAAAATCGGTACACGTTTACTGTTTGCTGGAAATCTGATTCGCCAACCGTATTTTGCTAATGTGAAATATCGTGTAGTGGGTGAGTTGACAAATACCGACCGTATAATGAATCAAACGTTCTGGATTGGTATTTATCCAGGCTTGACTACAGAGCATTTAGATTATGTCGTAAGTAAGTTTGAAGAATTTTTTGGTTTAAATTTCTAATTTTTAGAATAGGATGCTTGATGTGAATAAGAAAATCCTAATGACTGGCGCTACTAGCTTTGTAGGTACCCATCTACTACATAGTCTCATAAAGGAAGGTTATAGTATTATTGCATTAAAGCGTCCTATAACCGAGCCAACGATTATCAATACCTTGATTGAATGGTTGAATATACAAGATATAGAAAAAATATGTCAATCATCTATGAATATTCATGCGATTGTCCATATTGCAACAGACTATGGTCGAAACAGAACCCCTATATCTGAACAATATAAATGTAATGTCCTATTACCAACAAGACTGCTTGAGTTAATGCCAGCGCTTAAAACTAAATTCTTTATTTCTACTGACTCTTTTTTTGGGAAATATGAGAAGCACTATGGGTATATGCGTTCTTACATGGCATCTAAAAGACATTTTGTAGAACTATCAAAAATATACGTAGAGGAACATCCAGACGTTTGTTTTATAAATTTACGTTTAGAACATGTTTACGGTGAGAGGGATAAAGCAGGTAAAATAATCCCGTATATTATCAAAAAAATGAAAAACAATGAAGATATTGATTGTACGATCGCCAGGCAGAAAAGAGATTTTATTTATATAGACGATGTTGTTTCGGCCTATTTGAAAATTTTAAAGGAGGGTTTTAACGCTGGACACTATGATGTCGAGGTGGGGACTGGAAAATCGATAGAGCTAAAAGAAGTGTTTGAGATAATAAAAAAAGAAACGCATAGTAGTAGTAAGATAAATTATGGTGCAGTTGCGATGCGTGATGATGAGATTATGGAGTCACATGCAAATACCTCTTTCTTGACTCAATTAGGTTGGAGTGCCGAGTTTTCTATTGAGAAGGGTGTGAAAAAAATGTTGAGTATGAAAGATTAATGAATCGTATTATTAGAATGTTAGGTGTAGATAAAGCAATTCGTTATGTTATTTTTGGTAAGATAATATCTGTATTAACGGGTTTGCTGTTAATAATGTTAATATCACACCATTTATCTAAAGACGCACAGGGCTATTATTATACATTTAATTCAGTAGTGGCACTACAGATAATATTTGAATTGGGGCTATCAACGGTAATCATTCAATTCGCTAGCCACGAAATGTCAGCGTTAAAATATGATTATTCTGAACGAGATATTATAGGTGAAAGTAAAAATAAGCAACGTTACCTATCGTTATTTCGGTTGGCAATAAAATGGTATGCAGTAATAGCTTTGCTAATAATATTAATAGTCGGTCCCATCGGGTATGTTTTTTTTACGCAAAAAGAAGGCTTAGGTGTACCTTGGCAAGGGGCATGGTTATTATTAACAATAGTTACAGCTTTTAATATTTTTCTTGTTTCTGTACTTTCTGTCGCTGAAGGGAGTGGGTTAATTACTGATGTGAATAAAATGAGAATGTATCAGTCGCTGTTAGCTGGTATATTGGCAGTAAGCTTACTTATTAGTGGCTTTGGACTATATGCTACGTCTGCAATAGCTATTTCAGGGACTATCATCTTCTCCATATTTTCATATAAGTATTTTAAAAAAATTTTCCTGCAATCTTTAAGGTATAAAAATAAATATACTGAAGGTGGTATTTCATGGGTTAATGAAATATTTCCTATGCAATGGCGAATTGCTCTAAGTTGGATGTCAGGGTATTTTATTTATTTTGTTATGACCCCCATTGCATTCAAATATTTCGGGGCTATATATGCAGGGCAGTTAGGGATGTCTTTAACATTATGCAATATGGTAATGGCTACGGGCCTGGCTTGGATATCCACTAAATATCCAAAATGGGGAGTAATGGTTTCCAACAAACAACTTGCGGAACTGAGTAAATCGTTCAAAAGTGCAGTAATGCAATCATCCTTTTTTGTCTTGACAGGGTTAACTGGTGTATACATTTCATTATGGTTATTGAAATTATCTGGTTCAAACATTGGCGAGCGGTTTTTGGGATTGCAGGATTTTTTCTTTTTATCTTTAGCAATTATTGGTAATCACATTGTAGCTTGCTTTGCAACCTATATAAGAGCGCATAAAACTGAAAAAATGACATTGGCATCATGTATAATGGCTCTCTTGACTATAACTACAATGTTGTTTGTTGCATATTTAGAGTACTCGAGGTTCTACATGTTAATGTATGCAGCACTAACGTGGTTATATTTTGTTCCTCAAACTTATATAATCTTTAAAAAATTCAAGAGTTCTTATGAGTAAAAAACCTCTTCTTACTATTGCTATTCCGACATATAACCGCTCTTCATGTTTGGCTCGTTTACTTGATAGTATAATTCAACAGGAGAACTATTGTCATGATGAACTCGAGGTTATTGTTTGTGATAATGCTTCAACAGATGAAACAGCAAGAATAGCCAAGAGTGGCTTAGATAAAATAAGAAATAGTACTTATCATCTAAATGAAGAAAACTTAGGAATGGATGGTAACTTCCAGAAATGTTTTGAGTTATCAAATGGAAAATATCTTTGGATGATTGGCGATGATGATCTAATAGTCAAAAATGGTATTTCGAAGGTTTTTTCGATATTAAAGTCCCGGCCTGCATTAGATATGGTGTATGTAAACTCAGCAGCAAAGACTGAGTTAAATTATAATGCTGATGTGAGGACGTCATTCTACACAAATGATGTAGATTTTATTTCAGACGTGAAAGTTATGTTCACGTTTATTTCTGGAATGATATGTAAGAAAACTGATGCAATTGTCAAAGCCGTTGGTATTTTCAGTCCGCAAACTACTGGAAAATATCTTATGCATTTAACATGGCAATTGCCATTACTTAAACAGGGTGGAGAGTTCGCAGTTATCCATAATAATATAATTGAGGCTGAGCCAGATAATTCAGGTGGATATCATTTATATAAGGTTTTTTCTAATAATCTTGCGACAATCTTTGATGTTTTTTATCCCAGAGACCACCGTGTAAGTAAGAGAGTTCGCGCATCAGCATGTTTATTCTTACTTAACTTCATAGGCGACGAAGATAAAACCAAAAATTTTGCTACAAATAATTATTTAAGAGATTGCGATAGTGCATTTATAGATTTAATTATATATAAATATGGGCTTAGGTTTTTCTATCTATACCCTAAAACTGTGCCTTTATTTAGAAAAATAAAATATATTATAAAGACGGTTTTAATGCATAAATAAAAATTATTCAAGGTGGTTTGCTGAAAACGACTTATAGGACTATCTAATGCTTGTCTATATTTTAAGATTAAAACTAAATCTTATCATATCATTATTGAGTAAAGTTAGGCGGAAATTAAAAGCGAAGTTTCTTGTTCTGCTTAGCGGATATGATTTTAAAATGGTTGGGAAGAATTTTAAATTGAATGTCAAACCTTACTCTGCAAAAAATAACACCTCTTCCAAATGGGGTAGTATGCGGGTTGGTGATAACTGCTGGATTGAAGCTGTATATAATTATGGTGATGAAAAATTTGAACCTTATTTGTACATAGGTGATCGTATATGTTTAAGTGATAATGTTCATATTTCTTGCGTATCATGTTTAATTTTAGGAAACGATATATTAATTGGTAGCAAAGTTTATATAGGCGATCATAGCCATGGCAGTTATAAAGTATGCAGTCCGAAAATAGAACCGCCAGCAAATAAGCCATTAGGTGATATTGCTCCTATTAAAATAGGTAATTGCTGCTGGATTGGAGATAATGCAGTAATTCTGGCTGGTAGTGAAATTTGTGATGGCTGTGTAATCGCAGCTAATTCAGTCGTCAAGGATTTAAAAGTCGATAAGCCATGTTTAATTGGTGGGGTTCCTGCTAAAGTAATAAAGGTATTTTAAAATGAATGTTTTTATCAGTATTTGTATACCGTCTTATAATAGAGCTGAGTTTTTAGAGCCACTACTGGATAGCATATATAATCAAGATTATTGTTTAAAGAATAATGATTTTGAGGTCATTGTTTGTGAAGATAAATCTCCACAAAGAGATGAGATAAACTCTATTATCGAAAACTATAAAGCAAAAAATAATAAACATAATCTTTATGTTAATTTCAATGAAGATAATTTAGGCTATGATAAGAATTTAAAAAAATGCATTAGTTTGACGACAGGTAAATATTGCATGATCATGGGCAACGATGATCTATTAGCAGATGGAGCGTTATCAAAAATAGTGAAAGTTTTGAAGGCTAATCCTGAAATTGTATTGGCTACGCGAGCGTATGGTTGGTTTAAGGAAAATCCGAATGAGTTATGTGATACTGTTCGTCATTTAACAGACGATACTTTATTTCAGCCGGGGGCTGATGCTATTAAATTTTTCTTCCGTAGAGTTGGAGTTATTTCAGGCTTTATTGTCAATGCTGAAAAAGCAAAAAAACTATCGAGTGATTTATTTGATGGGCGTTTATATTATCAAATGTACCTTGCTGGTATGCTAATGGCTGAAGGTCAGGGATACTATTTTAGCGACGTGATGACATTGTCGAGGGATACAGAGGCTCCTGACTTTGGTAACGCTGGAACTGAAAAAGGAGTTTTCACCCCGGGGGGGTATAAACCAGAGGGCCGTATACATATGGTTGAAGGCTTGTTGCTAATTGCAAAATATATAGAAGATACAACAAAAATTGATGGCGTTTATGCTGGAATTAGAAAAGACTTAGCGAACTATTTTTATCCTTATATTCGAGATCAACTCGACTTGCCTCTTTATACTTATATTAAAATGATAAATAAATTTCGGAAAATGGGATTTTCAAATGAAAAGCTTTTCTATGTGCATGCCTTTTTAGGGTATGTACTAAAACGGAGGGGCTATGATGCTTTAATTAAATACATTCGTAGCAAAAAAGGCGGTACTCCGCGTCTTGGTATTTAACCTCCACTTTCAAAAAATGTTATGAATATACTTCTTGCTGCGATATTAGGCGTTAACTTATTTTCTCCATATATTAGTTCGTGGATGGTGGGTATGCTGCCATTTCCACCAGGAGCAATCCTAAGGGATGTACTCAATGTATTTTTTGTGGCGTTAGTGCTAGTTCGATTTGTCATTGATAGGAAAAAAACTTATTTCCCGTTGGTTTTTACTATTTTTTCATGGTCGGCGGTAATACTATGGGTAATAGCGTTAACTATATTCTCACCGGATAAAATTCAAGCAATTATGGGGGGGCGGAGTTATATTTTATTCCCGGCAGTTTTCATAGCATTAGTGATTTTAAAAGTATCATACCCGCAATCCTTAAATATTGAAAAAATAGTTTGCTACATAATTTTTCTAATGTTTATGGTTGCGACAATATCTATTATTGATGTACTAATGAATGGAGAGTTCATTAAATTGCTCGGATATGATGAGCATTATGCAGGAGAACAATTAAACTTAATTAATAGCTATGATGGGATGGTCCGGGCTACAGGCGGTTTTAGTGATGCTCTCAATTTTGGATATATGCTCACATTAGGTGTTTTGTTATGTATGGAGTGTTTTTCCCAAGGATATAAAAGATTATTGATGCTTATTATTAGTTTTGTGCTATTTATAGCGATCTGCATGAGTCTTACTAGAGGAGCAATACTTGTTGCTGTGCTTATTTACGCACTTTATATAATTTCAAATCGGAAGATGCTTCTTTGTGGAATAACTTTATTTGTAATAATTATACCCGTTTTAGCAATTTCTACTAATATTTTTGACAACTATACAGAAATTTTGATCGGCAGGTTTACAGATTCGTCTCAGGCATCGCGTGGATCTACACAGGGACGGATAGATATGGCAATTAATTCATTAAACTTCCTGTCAGAACATCCATCAGGTATAGGTCTGGGTACTCAAGGTTCAGGAAACATGCTTTCGGTAAAAGATAATAGGTTAAATACGGATAATTATTTTTTCTGGATCGCCCTTGAGACTGGTATTATTGGCTTAATCATAAATATTATTTATCTGGCAAGTCAATTTTATTCTTCAACTTTACTAAATAGAATATATGGCAGTCATTGTAGCAATATGCACTATAGATTATATTTTCTCTTTGGAAGTATATATTTTATAAGTGCAGCGTTAAGTTCAGCACCTTCGTCATCAACTTTTTCTATATATTATTGGACAGTTTTAGCTTTGATTCCATTTTTAAAATTAACAAATAGACGGTGCACGCGATAATGAATAATAAAAAGGTTTTGATGGATATCAGTTGGTCTAATAAAGGGGGGATTGGACGTTTTACTGATGAAATTTCTAAACTACTATGTGATATATCTAAGGAGGAACTATATAGAAAATGTGCTTCTCCGCTGGCCCCATTAGGTTTAGCAGTCAATATTTTTCTGCGAAAGAAAACTGATGTGGTTTTTCTTCCTGGCTATATTCCACCACTTTTTTGTTCGAAAAAGTTCATAATAACAATACATGATCTAAATCATCTGGATTTAAATGATAATTCATCTCTTTTTAAGAGGTTATTTTATAATTTTATAATAAAGCGCGGTTGTAGAAAAGCATATAAAATATTTACAGTTTCGAATTTTTCAAAAGAAAGAATAGTAGCATGGTCAGGTGTAAACCCTAATAAAATAGTCACGGTATATAATGGGGTATCTAGTCTATTTAATGCCGATGTAAAACCATTGAATTTAGGCTATAAATATTTGCTATGTGTAGGAAACAGAAAAACTCATAAGAATGAGAAGTGTGTTATATCTGCCTTTGCCAAAGCAGATATTGATCCATCAATAAAACTCGTTTTTACTGGTAATCCTTGTAATGATTTAGAAAAACTAATAATACAACATGGTTTAAGTGAACGTGTAAAGTTCTTTGGGTTCGTGTCTGAAAAAGATTTACCATCGTTATATAAGGGCTCGTTAGGATTAGTTTTCCCTTCTTTATATGAAGGTTTTGGATTACCTGTAGTGGAGGGCATGGCCTGTGGTATTCCTGTATTAACTTCTCTAACTTCATCATTGCCAGAGGTGGCTGGAGATGCAGCGATTCTTGTCGACCCTCTTTCGGAAGATGCTATTACTAAAGGAATTTCGAGGTTAATTAATGATTCTGAACTTCGTAAGCATTTAATCCAAAAGGGGCTTTTGCGGGCAAAGAGGTTCAATTGGCAAAACGTGGTTAGTGAGATTGAAATGGTACTGACAGAGGCATGTGATGGAAATAAATGAAATAAAAATATCTCTCGTTCATGAGTGGTTATTAAGTTATGCAGGCTCCGAACAGGTATCATCTGCCATCCTGCATGTTTTTCCTGAAGCGAAGTTATATTCGGTGGTTGATTTTCTAACGGATGAACAAAGAAGACATTTTCTGGGGAAATATGCGACTACCACATTTATTCAAAATTTACCTAAAGCTAAAAAATTTTACCAGAAATATTTACCACTAATGCCACTGGCTATTGAACAACTTGATTTATCAGATGCTAATATCATCATTAGTAGCGCCCATTCCGTTGCAAAAGGTATTATTTCCGGACCAGATCAGCTTCACATTAGCTATGTTCATTCTCCTATTCGATATGCGTGGGATTTACAGCATCAGTACCTTAATGAGTCTAACCTGAATAAAGGAATTAAAGGTTGGTTAGCAAAATGGCTTCTTCACAAAATACGAATTTGGGATTCTCGAACCGCAAATGGGGTTGATCATTTTATAGCTAATTCTCAATATATCGCGCGTAGAATTAAAAAAGTATACAGACGTGAGGCTTCAGTTATATATCCGCCTGTAGATGTGGATAATTTTGAAGTAAAAAATGAAAAGCAAGACTATTATTTCACAGCATCCCGTATGGTACCCTACAAACGTATTGATCTTATTGTCGAAGCCTTTAGTAAAATGCCGGAAAAGAAATTAGTAGTTATTGGTGATGGACCGGAGATGAAAAAAATAAAGAGCAAGGCTACAGACAATATAAAATTGCTCGGTTATCAATCTTTTCCTGTTTTAAAAGAGTATATGCAGAGCGCCAGGGCGTTTGTTTTTGCAGCGGAAGAGGACTTTGGAATAATACCTGTCGAAGCTCAAGCTTGCGGTACCCCTGTTATCGCCTTTGGGAAGGGTGGGGCCTTAGAAACCGTTCGCCCACTAGGTGTAGAGGAACCGACTGGCATTTTCTTCAAGGAACAGAATATTGCTTCTTTGCATGAAGCTGTTAGTGAATTTGAAAAAAATGCATCATTTTTTACATCTCAGGCTTGTAGAAAAAATGCAGAAAAATTTTCTCGATCAAGATTTGAACAAGAATTTAAGAACTTTGTTAATGAAAAGTGGAATCTTTTCAAAACAGAACAGATTATTAAACGTTAATTATGGTTTATTGAATGTCTAAATTAATACCAGTAATAATGGCCGGTGGGATTGGTAGCCGTTTGTGGCCACTTTCACGTGAAGAGCATCCGAAACAGTTTTTAAGCGTAGATGGTGAATTATCTATGCTGCAAAACACCATTAAAAGATTGACTCCTCTTTTGGCTGGAGAACCTTTAGTCATTTGTAATGATAGTCACCGCTTCCTTGTCGCTGAACAACTTCGAGCTATAAATAAACTAGCAAATAACATCATATTAGAGCCAGTGGGGCGTAATACAGCCCCAGCTATAGCGCTGGCCGCTTTTTGTTCACTTCAGAATGTCGTCGATGAAGACCCGCTTTTGCTTGTCCTTGCTGCGGATCATGTCATCCGCGATGAGAAAGTGTTTCTTAAAGCTATCAATCACGCTGAATTTTTTGCAACACAAGGTAAGCTAGTAACGTTTGGTATTGTACCCACACAGGCCGAAACTGGCTACGGTTATATTTGTAGAGGTGAAGCAATCGGGGAAGATGCTTTTTCTGTAGCCGAATTTGTAGAGAAGCCTGATTTCGATACAGCGCGTCATTATGTAGAATCAGAGAAATATTATTGGAACAGCGGTATGTTCCTATTTCGTGCAAGTAGTTACTTACAAGAATTAAAGGATCTGTCCCCCGATATTTACCAAGCATGTGAAAATGCGGTAGGGAGTATTAATCCTGATCTTGATTTTATCCGTATTGATAAAGAAGCATTCGCAATGTGCCCTAGTGATTCTATCGATTATGCGGTAATGGAACATACTAGGCATGCAGTTGTCGTACCGATGAATGCCGGCTGGTCAGATGTGGGGTCATGGTCTTCACTGTGGGATATTTCTAAGAAAGATCCACAACGTAATGTATTACATGGCGATATTTTTGCATATAATAGTAAAGATAATTATATCTATTCTGAAAAATCGTTTATTAGTACAATCGGAGTAAGTAATTTAGTTATCGTGCAGACAGCAGATGCCTTATTAGTATCTGATAAAGATTCAGTCCAGGATGTTAAAAAAGTTGTTGATTATTTAAAAGCTAATAATAGAAACGAACATAAAAAACATTTAGAGGTTTTCCGACCGTGGGGAAAATTTAGCGTAATTCATAGTGGCGATAATTATTTAGTTAAAAGAATAACTGTTAAACCAGGCGCGAAGTTTGCTGCTCAGATGCATCTCCATCGTGCTGAGCATTGGATAGTGGTATCTGGTACTGCTTGTATTACTAAGGGGGAAGAAATTTTTACAATTTCGGAGAATGAATCAACATTTATACCTGCTAATACAGTTCATACGTTAAAAAACCCCGCGACTATTCCATTAGAACTAATAGAAATTCAATCTGGCACCTATCTTGCGGAGGATGATATTATTCGCCTGGAGAAACATTCTGGATATCTGGAGTAATGAATTGATGAAAAATATATATAATACTTACGATGTTATCAACAAATCTGGAATTAATTTTGGAACCAGTGGTGCCCGCGGCCTTGTTACCGATTTTACACCCGAAGTTTGCGCAGCATTTACCATTTCCTTTTTGACAGTAATGCAGCAAAGATTCTCATTTACAACGGTTGCGCTCGCAATTGATAATCGTCCAAGCAGTTACGCGATGGCTCAAGCTTGTGCCGCTGCTTTGCAAGAAAAAGGAATTAAAACCGTTTACTATGGCGTAATTCCAACACCTGCTTTAGCTCATCAATCAATTTCCGATAAAGTACCTGCAATCATGGTTACTGGCAGTCATATCCCTTTTGACCGTAATGGCCTGAAATTTTATAGGCCAGATGGTGAAATTACTAAAGATGATGAGAATGCTATTATTCATGTTGAAGCCTCATTTATGCAGCCTAAGCTTGAACAATTGACAATTTCCACAATCGCTGCTAGCAATTATATTCTACGATATACCTCATTATTCCCAATGCCATTCTTAAAAAATAAGCGCATTGGAATTTATGAGCATTCTAGTGCGGGTCGTGATCTCTATAAGACGTTATTCAAAATGTTGGGTGCTACAGTTGTTAGTTTAGCAAGGAGCGACGAATTTGTTCCTATTGATACTGAAGCTGTAAGTGAAGATGATAGAAATAAAGCAATCACATGGGCAAAAAAATATCAGTTAGATGCTATATTTTCAACTGATGGTGATGGAGATCGCCCTCTGATAGCTGACGAATATGGAAATTGGTTAAGAGGAGATATATTAGGCCTTCTGTGCTCTCTCGAATTAGCTGCTGATGCAGTCGCTATTCCTGTAAGCTGCAACAGTACAATCTCATCTGGTAACTTTTTTAAACATGTGGAACGAACAAAGATTGGTTCACCCTATGTGATTGCAGCATTTGCTAAATTATCTGCAAACTATAATTGTATAGCTGGTTTTGAAGCGAATGGAGGCTTTCTGCTAGGTAGCGATGTTTATATTAATCAGCGTTTACTTAAGGCATTACCAACACGTGATGCTTTATTACCTGCCATTATGCTTCTGTTTGGTAGCAAGGACAAAAGTATTAGTGAGCTTGTTAAAAAACTTCCTGCTCGCTATACCTATTCAAACAGATTACAGGATATAAGTGTTAAAACAAGTATGTCTCTAATAAATCTTGGTCTGACAGATCAAGAGGATTTTTTGCAGTATATTGGTTTTAATAAACATCATATATTACATTCTGATGTTACTGATGGCTTTAGAATCACTATCGATAACAATAATATTATTCATTTACGACCTTCAGGCAATGCCCCTGAGTTGCGTTGCTATGCGGAGGCTGACTCGCAAGAGGATGCATGTAATATTGTTGAAACTGTTCTCTCTAATATCAAAAGCAAACTGGGTAGAGCTTAATGGCTGTTGATATAGAGCGTTTCTTTCCAGTAATACTTTGTCTGGTTATCTGGTACCCAGGTTGAGGGTGAGAATTAAATGGATCGTTTTGATAATAAGTATAACCCAAATTTATGCAAAATATTATTGGCTATATCAGATTTATTGTTTTTTAATGTAGCCTTATGGGCATCGCTAGGTGTTGTATATTTAATCTTTGATGAAGTTCAGCGATTTGTACCACAAGAGCAATTGGATAATCGATTTATATCACATTTTATTCTATCTATAGTATGCGTTGGATGGTTTTGGGTTCGGCTGCGTCACTATACATATCGAAAGCCATTCTGGTATGAGTTGAAAGAGGTTATTCGTACTATCGTTATTTTTGCTGTGTTTGATTTGGCTTTAATTGCTTTTACAAAATGGCAGTTTTCACGCTATGTCTGGGTGTTTTGTTGGACTTTTGCCATAATCCTGGTGCCTTTTTTTCGCGCACTTACAAAGCATTTATTGAACAAGCTAGGTATCTGGAAGAAAAAAACTATCATCCTGGGGAGCGGACAGAATGCTCGTGGTGCATATTCTGCGCTGCAAAGTGAGGAGATGATGGGGTTTGATGTTATCGCTTTTTTTGATACGGATGCGTCAGATGCTGAAATAAATATGTTGCCGGTGATAAAGGACACTGAGACTATTTGGGATTTAAATCGTACAGGTGATGTCCATTATATCCTTGCTTATGAATACACCGAGTTGGAGAAAACACATTTTTGGCTACGTGAACTTTCAAAACATCATTGTCGTTCTGTTACTGTAGTCCCCTCGTTTAGAGGATTGCCATTATATAATACTGATATGTCTTTTATCTTTAGCCATGAAGTTATGTTATTAAGGATACAAAATAACTTGGCTAAAAGGTCGTCCCGTTTTCTCAAACGGACATTTGATATTGTTTGTTCAATAATAATTCTTATAATTGCATCACCACTTATGATTTATCTGTGGTATAAAGTTACTCGAGATGGTGGTCCGGCTATTTATGGTCACCAGCGAGTAGGTCGGCATGGAAAACTTTTTCCATGCTATAAATTTCGTTCTATGGTTATGAATTCTCAAGAGGTACTAAAAGAACTTTTGGCTAACGATCCTATTGCCAGGGCTGAATGGGAAAAAGATTTTAAACTGAAAAATGATCCTCGAATCACAGCTGTAGGTCGATTTATACGTAAAACTAGCCTTGATGAGTTGCCACAACTTTTTAATGTACTAAAAGGTGATATGAGCCTGGTTGGACCACGACCTATCGTTTCGGATGAACTGGAGCGTTATTGTGATGATGTTGATTATTATTTGATGGCAAAGCCGGGCATGACAGGTCTATGGCAAGTGAGTGGGCGTAATGATGTTGATTATGACACTCGTGTTTATTTTGATTCCTGGTATGTTAAAAACTGGACGCTTTGGAATGATATTGCCATTCTGTTTAAAACAGCGAAAGTTGTTTTGCGGCGAGATGGTGCGTATTAAGCTTACCGAGAAGTACTGAATAATAATTGTATAAAATAGTCTGCGTAAAATCTGAACGCATCAATCGCTACCTTAATATCATACCTTTGAGTTAACATACTATTCACCTTTAACCTGCCATGACCGTTTGTGGCAGGGTTTCCACACCTGACAGGAGTATGTAATGTCCAAGCAACAGATCGGCGTCGTCGGTATGGCAGTGATGGGGCGCAACCTCGCGCTCAACATCGAAAGCCGTGGTTATACCGTCTCCGTTTTCAACCGCTCCCGTGAAAAGACCGAAGAAGTGATTGCCGAGAATCCCGGCAAAAAGCTGGTGCCTTATTACACGGTGAAAGAGTTTGTTGAATCCCTCGAAACGCCTCGTCGTATCCTGTTAATGGTGAAAGCGGGCGCAGGTACTGATGCAGCTATCGATTCGCTGAAACCGTATCTGGAAAAAGGCGATATCATTATTGATGGCGGTAACACCTTCTTCCAGGACACAATCCGTCGCAATCGCGAGCTGTCTGCGGAAGGTTTTAACTTTATCGGTACCGGTGTTTCCGGTGGTGAAGAGGGCGCGCTGAAAGGGCCATCTATCATGCCTGGCGGTCAGAAAGATGCCTATGAACTGGTGGCACCGATCCTGACGAAGATTGCTGCTGTGGCAGAAGATGGCGAACCGTGCGTGACCTATATCGGCGCCGATGGTGCTGGTCACTACGTCAAGATGGTCCACAATGGTATTGAATATGGCGATATGCAGCTTATCGCTGAAGCTTACTCCCTGCTGAAAGGCGGCCTGAACCTCAGCAATGAAGAGTTGGCGAACACTTTTACCGAGTGGAATAACGGCGAGCTGAGCAGTTATCTGATCGACATCACTAAAGACATCTTCACTAAAAAAGATGAAGACGGAAACTACCTGGTGGATGTCATTCTTGATGAAGCCGCCAACAAAGGGACCGGTAAATGGACCAGCCAGAGCGCGCTGGATCTGGGCGAACCGCTGTCGCTGATTACCGAATCCGTCTTTGCGCGTTACATCTCTTCGTTGAAAGCACAACGTGTTGCCGCATCTAAAGTGCTCTCCGGGCCGAAAGCGCAGCCGGCAGGCGACAAAGCGGAATTTATCGAGAAAGTGCGTCGCGCGCTGTATCTTGGCAAGATCGTCTCCTATGCGCAGGGCTTCTCGCAGCTACGCGCCGCGTCTGATGAATATCACTGGGATCTTAACTACGGCGAGATTGCTAAGATTTTCCGTGCGGGCTGTATCATTCGCGCTCAGTTCCTGCAGAAGATCACCGATGCTTACGCAGAAAACGCCGGTATCGCTAACTTGCTGTTAGCGCCTTACTTCAAGAAAATTGCTGATGAGTACCAGCAGGCGCTGCGCGATGTCGTGGCTTACGCGGTACAGAACGGCATTCCGGTGCCGACATTCTCTGCGGCAGTGGCCTACTATGACAGCTATCGCGCCGCAGTACTGCCAGCTAACTTAATTCAGGCGCAGCGTGACTACTTTGGTGCGCACACCTATAAACGTACTGATAAAGAAGGTGTTTTCCATACCGAATGGTTGGAATAATTTCTGCAAAATGTTTAAGCCCGGTTTAATACCGGGCTTTTTTTTATCTCTATTCTTATTGATTTATCGCTTTTGCTTAATATTAACTTAATAATCTGTGTTTATCGTAATGAAGATAATCTGAATTGTTTTCGTCTGCGTTGCACTTTATATACTCAGGCGTTAAAACTTTAATATCTTATCAGGATGCGAAATACATCATGATTCATAATTAAGTTAATTCTGAGAGCGAATAATGAAAATCACGATATCCGGGACGGGTTATGTTGGCTTGTCTAATGGTTTGCTTATTGCACAACACCATGAAGTGGTGGCGTTAGACATTGTTCCTTCCCGTGTTGAACTGTTAAATGATCGGATATCTCCGATTGTTGATAAAGAAATTCAGCAATTTTTAAAGGAAGATAACATCAGATTCAGGGCAACGCTGGATAAGTTTGATGCGTACCAGAATGCAGATTACGTCATCATTGCTACGCCTACAGATTACGATCCCAAAACCAACTATTTTAATACGTCCAGTGTGGAATCGGTCATTCAGGATGTGATCAGCATCAACCCCGCAGCCGTGATGATTATTAAGTCTACGGTGCCGGTTGGCTTCACGGCGGCAATGCGTCAGAAGTTTGCGACAGAAAATATCATTTTCTCTCCGGAGTTTTTACGTGAAGGTAAAGCCCTTTACGATAACCTTTATCCCTCCCGTATCGTGATTGGGGAACAGTCTGAACGCGCCAGAGAATTTGCCGCATTACTCCAGGAAGGCGCTATTAAACAGGAGATTCCAACGCTGTTTACGGACTCCACTGAGGCGGAAGCTATTAAACTTTTCGCCAATACTTATCTCGCTATGCGAGTCGCTTATTTTAATGAATTAGACAGCTATGCTGAAACGTTAGGATTAAATACCCGACAAATTATTGAAGGGGTGTGCCTCGACCCGCGTATTGGCAATCATTATAATAATCCCTCTTTTGGTTATGGCGGATATTGTTTGCCAAAAGATACCAAACAGTTGCTGGCTAATTATCAGTCGGTGCCTAATAATATTATCTCCGCTATCGTTGAAGCAAACCGTACGCGTAAAGATTTTATTGCCGACGCTATCCTCGCCAGAAAGCCTAAAGTGGTGGGCATTTATCGCCTGATTATGAAGAGTGGCTCCGATAACTTCCGCGCCTCATCGATTCAGGGGATTATGAAGCGCATTAAAGCGAAAGGCGTAGAGGTCATCATCTATGAGCCGGTAATGGAAGAAGATACTTTCTTTAACTCACGTCTTGAACGTGATTTGCACTGCTTTAAACAGCAGGCGGATGTCATTATTTCCAACAGGATGGCGGCAGAGCTTTTGGATGTTGCTGAAAAAGTGTATACCCGCGATCTTTTCGGTAGTGATTAATAAGGCAATCGGGGCTGATGAGTCCCGATGATTTATTGACCATATGGAAATAATGTCTGATTTTTATCATTAATCCTATGGCATATATTTGCTTTATGACTACACTGTCTCCAGCTTCATCCTTTTTTTAGTTAGGGTATCTATGACAGTGGATAGTAATACGTCTTCCGGGCGTGGGAACGATCCGGAACAGATTGATTTGATTGAGTTATTGCTACAGTTATGGCGTGGGAAGATGACCATTATTGTAGCCGTTATTATCGCCATTTTGCTGGCCGTAGGCTACCTGATGATAGCCAAAGAAAAATGGACATCCACGGCGATTATTACCCAACCTGATGCCGCGCAGGTTGCCACCTATACCAACGCGCTCAACGTCTTGTATGGCGGGAATGCCCCCAAAATCTCTGAAGTGCAGGCGAATTTTATAAGCCGCTTTAGTTCTGCGTTTTCCGCATTATCGGAAGCGCTGGATAATCAGAAAGAGCGGGAAAAGCTCACCATTGAACAGTCGGTAAAGGGGCAGACGCTGCCGCTCTCGGTTTCTTATGTGAGTACTACCGCTGAAGGGGCGCAGCGTCGGCTGGCGGAATATATCCAACAGGTGGATGAAGAGGTCGCTAAGGAACTGGAAGTTGACCTGAAAGATAACATCACGCTGCAAACCAAAACGTTGCAGGAGTCCCTTGAGACGCAGGAAGTTGTGGCGCAGGAACAAAAAGATCTGCGTATTAAGCAAATCGAAGAAGCGTTGCGCTATGCGGATGAGGCCAAAATCACGCAGCCGCAGATTCAGCAAACCCAGGATGTTACCCAGGACACGATGTTCCTGTTGGGGAGCGATGCGCTAAAATCGATGATACAGAACGAAGCGACGCGTCCACTGGTCTTTTCTCCGGCCTATTACCAGACGAAGCAGACACTGCTGGACATTAAAAATCTGAAAGTGACTGCCGATACGGTGCACGTCTATCGTTATGTGATGAAGCCGACGCTGCCGGTCCGTCGCGATAGCCCGAAAACAGCCATTACCCTCGTGCTGGCTGTGTTGCTGGGCGGGATGATCGGCGCCGGGGTTGTGCTGGGGCGCAATGCGCTACGTAGCTATAAGCCAAAAGCCTTGTAAGCTTCTTTGCCGGATGGTGGTCGGCTTCGAAAGGTAAAATTTCTCATTAAAAAACCGGGCATTGCCCGGTTTTTTTACGCTTATTGATGACGCTTACGAAGATTGTTGATCACGGTGGTGAGGTTGAGATCCTGATCCTGCAACAGCACCAGCAGGTGGTACATCAAATCAGACGCTTCATTGGTCAGCTCAACACGATCGTTAACGGTGGCCGCCAGCGCGGTTTCCACACCTTCTTCGCCAACTTTTTGCGCAATACGTTTAGTACCGCTGGCGTACAGTTTCGCCGTGTAAGAGCTGGCCGGATCGGCGGTTTTGCGCTCTGCCAGTAGCTGCTCCAGTTGATACAGGAATAACCACTGATGGCTGGCGTCGCCAAAGCAGCTGCTGGTACCTTTGTGGCAGGTCGGCCCGACAGGATTTGCCAGCACCAGCAGTGTATCGTTGTCGCAATCCGGCGCAATGCTGACGACATTCAGCACATGGCCTGAGGTTTCGCCTTTGGTCCATAAACGCTGTTTCGTGCGTGAGAAGAACGTGACATGGCCGGATTCAATGGTTTTGTCCAGCGCTTGTGGGTTCATATAGCCCAGCATCAATACTTCGCCGGATACCGCATGTTGCACGATGGCTGGCATCAGGCCATCGGTTTTTTCCCAGTCCAGCTCGCGGCGTTGTTGCTCTGTTAACATATCCTGATCTCCACGCCCTGGCCTGCCAGGTACGCTTTTAATTCGCCAATATTGATGATTTGCTTGTGAAAAACGGAGGCGGCAAGCGCGCCGTCGACATCGGCATCACGGAATGCCTCAAGAAAGTGTTCCATCGTGCCCGCGCCGCCGGAGGCGATCAGCGGCACGCGGCAAACGTCACGGACTTTTTTCAACTGCGTCAGATCGTAACCGTTACGCACGCCGTCCTGGTTCATCATATTCAGGACGATTTCCCCCGCGCCGCGCTGTTGTACCTCTTGCACCCAATCCAGCGTCTCCCACTGCGTCACGCGGGTACGGTTTTCATCGCCGGTATACTGGTTAACATGATATTTCCCCGTGGCGTCGTCAAACCAGGTATCAATCCCGACGACAATGCACTGTACGCCAAAACGGTCAGCCAGACGGGTAATCAGCGTTGGGTCAGCCAGTGCAGGGGAATTGATAGAGATCTTATCCGCCCCGAAAGAGAGAATTTTGGCGGCGTCGTCAATTGACCGGATACCGCCCGCTACACAAAACGGAATGTCGATCACCTCGGCAACGCGCGCCACCCAGCTTTTATCGACTACGCGACCATCGCTGGAGGCGGTAATGTCATAGAACACCAGTTCGTCCGCGCCTTCGTCGGCATAGCGTTTGGCCAGCGGAACGATATCGCCAATGATCTCATGGTTGCGAAACTGTACGCCTTTCACCACCTGACCATCACGAACATCCAGACACGGAATTATACGTTTTGCCAGCATTGGATGGCCTCCTTAACGGTAAATTTCCCTTCTAACAGCGCGCGCCCGACAATCACGCCGCGCACGCCGGTGCCGCGCAGGGCGGCAATATCATCGATATCGCCAATACCGCCGGAGGATTGAAAGGCGATCTGCGGATATCTGGCGCATACCTCTTCGTACAGCGAAACGTTAGAGCCCGCGAGCGTGCCGTCGCGAGAAATATCGGTGCACAGTACATGTTTCAGGCCGACGGGGAGATAGGTCTCCACCAGTTGCTCCAGCGAGACACCGGAATTTTCCTGCCAGCCGCTAACCGCCACCTGCTTGTTGCCGTGTTCGTCTATGCGAACGTCCAGCGCCAGCACCAGCGCTTGCGCGCCAAAACGTTCAAACCAGCCTTTCACCACGTCAGGGGATTTCACCGCCGTTGAACCGATGACCACACGGGCAACGCCAGCTTTCAGTAATGCCGCAACGTCTTCTTCGGTACGCACGCCGCCGCCGACCTGAACAGGTACGTTCACGCCCGCGACCAGGGTTTTAATCAGCGGTATCTGTCGCTTAGCCGGATCTTTAGCGCCGGTCAGATCTACCAGATGCAGCACCCCGGCGCCCTGGGCGGCGTAATCCTGCAAACGGGGCAGGGGATCGTTACCGTAATCCCGCTGCCGGGCGTAGTCACCCTGGTGGAGACGCACCACGGTGCCGTCAATTAAATCTAATGCCGGAATAATCATTACATCTCCAGGAAGTTTTTCAGCAACTGTGCGCCCGCCGCGCCCGAACGTTCCGGATGGAACTGTACGCCGAAGAAATTATCTTTCTGTACCGCCGCGGTAAACGGCTCGCCGTAATTGCACTGGGCGATAGTCCACGGGTTGACCGGCATCGCGTAGCTGTGAACAAAGTAAAAATAGGCGCCATCTTCAATGCCCTGAAACAGCCGGTTGCCCGCCTGCGGATACACGCGATTCCAGCCCATGTGCGGCAGCGGCAGACCAAAGTCGGTCATTTTCGGCACGTCTTGTTCGATAATGTTCAGCAGATCCACGCCGCGCGTCTCTTCGCTGCGACGACCCAGCAGTTGCATCCCTAAGCAGATACCCAGTACCGGCTGAGTACACGCTTTAATTAAGTCGATCAGTTCACGTTCGCGCAGTTGATCCATAGCGGCCTGCGCCGTGCCGACGCCGGGCAGAAAGAGTTTGTCAGCGCGTAATACGATTTCCGCTTCGCGGCTGACCACCGGGGTGTAACCGTGGCGCGCCACGGCGGATTTCACCGAGCTTAAATTGGCGCAGCCGGTGTCAAGGATGACGACGTTCATCACAGCACTCCTTTCGAGGACGGTAATGTATCGCCCTCCACGCGAATAGCCTGGCGTAGCGTACGACCAAAGGCTTTAAACAAACTTTCGACACGGTGGTGATCGTTCTTACCCTTAGTCTTGAGATGCAGAGTGACGCCCATCGTGTAAGAGAGTGAGCGGAAAAAGTGTTCAATCATCTCTGTGCTCAAATCGCCCACACGTTGGTAGGTAAATTCAGCTTTATATTCCAGATGCGGACGACCGGAAATATCCAGCGCGCAGCGCGCCAGACATTCATCCATCGGCAGGACAAAGCCAAAACGGCAGATACCGCGCTTGTCGCCGAGTGCCAGTTTTAATGCCTCACCGAGCGCCAGTCCGGTATCTTCTACCGTGTGGTGATCGTCGATATAGAGATCGCCCTTAACGGTAATCTCCATGCGAAAGCCGCCGTGGGTGGCGATTTGATCGAGCATATGGTCAAAGAAGCCGACGCCGGTATTAATCTTGCTGTTGCCTTCGCGATCCAGCCAGACGCTGACATCAATCTGTGTTTCTTTGGTGTTGCGGACCACATGCGCATAGCGATCGCGTTTCGTTAGCTGTTCGCCAATCATCGTCCAGTTCAGCGTTTCACGGTGATAGCGTAAACCAGTAATGCCCATATTATCAGCGAGCTGGATATCGGTCGCACGATCGCCAATCACATAGCTGTTAGCGCTATCCATCGCTTGTTCCGCAAGATAACGCTCCACCAGCTTCACTTTGGGCTTGCGGCAGTCGCAGTCGTCTGCGGGCAGGTGAGGGCAGATCAGCACCTCATCAAAGCGTACGCCCTGAGAGGTGAAAATCTGCATCATCAGGTTGTGCGGTCCGTCGAAGTCCGCCTGCGGGAAACTTTGCGTGCCAAGTCCATCCTGGTTAGTGATCATCACCAGCTTAAAACCGGCTTTTTGCAGCTTCAGCAATACGGGAATCACCTCTGGCTCAAAGGCCAGTTTATCAAAGCGGTCTACCTGAAAATCGCTCGGCGGTTCGGAAATTAAGGTTCCGTCCCGGTCGATGAAAAGATACTTCTGACTCATACTGGCTCCGCACGTAAGGCGTCAATGACGCGCTGGTTTTCCTGGCGGGTGCCGACCGTAATCCGCAGGCAGCCGCTTAAAGAAGGTTGTTTATTCTGATCGCGTAAGATAATGCCCTGATCCCATAAGGATTTAAACACGCTGCTGGAGGCGGTAAACCGCGCCAGAATATAGTTGGTTTCAGAGTCAAAGACGTGTTCTACGCAGGCGGTCTGTTGCAGGGCATTCACCAGATACTGACGTTCCTGCACTGTCTGCGCCACGCGATCGCGCATTGCGTTTATTCCCTGCGGGCTCAGCGCCTGGGCGGCGATATCCGCCACTGGCGTAGAAAGCGGATAAGGGGCGATCACTTTTAACAGCAGGTTGATCACCTCTTCATTAGCCAGCGTAAAGCCGCAGCGCAGACCCGCCAGCGCAAAAGCTTTCGACAATGTGCGCAGGATAACCAGATGAGGATATTCAACCAGCCAGCCTGTCAGCGTGGCCTGTGGGCAAAACTCAATATAAGCTTCGTCGGCGACGACTATCGCTTTACCGCGTGTCAACTCCAGCAGCGTGCGCAGATCCTGCGGGTTGATAAGTTGCCCGGTGGGGTTATTGGGGCTACAAACGAATACCACTTTTGTGCCGTCAAGGTTGTCGGAAATCCCCTGTAGATCCAGCTGCCAGTTTTCAAGCGCGGGAACCGTCCGGCGCTCTACGCCAATGGTTTCGGCGCTGACGCTGTACATACCGTAAGTAGGCGGACAGTAGAGAATGGCGTCTTTCCCCGGTTCGCAGAAGGCGCGGATCACCAGTTCGATCCCTTCATCCGCGCCGCGGCTGACCAGCACCTGCTCCGGCTTTACGCCAGCATATTGCGCGTAGTTTTCAATCACGGCCTTTGGCTGGCATTCCGGGTAGCGGTTAAGCGTTTGTTGGGTGAGCTGAAACTCCACCGCTGTCGGGAATTCATTCGCGTTCAGCCAGACATCGCCGTTACCGCCCAGACGGCGGGCGGACTGATACGGTACCAGGTTGCGGACATTTTCACGGGCTAAGTCAGCGACGCTGAGAGTGTTTTCAGTGCTCATGCTTGCTCCTTGAGGGCGTTTACGCGCAGGGTCACGGCATTTTTATGGGCGGTCAGACGTTCTGCCGCCGCCAATGTTTCAATGGTTGATGCCAGAGCGGAAAAGCCCGCTTTCGACAGTTCCTGAACGGTCATCCGTTTCTGGAAATCCGCTAACCCAAGGCTGGAACAGGTAGCAGTATAGCCATAGGTCGGTAAGACATGGTTGGTTCCGGAAGCGTAATCACCGGCGGATTCCGGCGACCAGTCGCCGAGAAATACCGAGCCTGCGCTGGTAATCGCATCCACCAAATCGCGCGCATTGCGCGTCTGGATGATTAAGTGTTCCGGCCCATACTGATTAGAGATGGCGACGCACTGCGCTAAATCTTTGGTCACAATCAGACGACTGGCGCTCAGGGCCTGCCGGGCGGTGTCCGCGCGCGGCAGTTCTGCAAGTTGACGTTCTACCGCCTCCGCCACCTTGCGGGCAATGTCAGCATCAGGCGTCAGCAGAATCACCTGGGAATCCGGACCGTGCTCAGCCTGGGAGAGCAGGTCAGAAGCGACGAAATCCGGTGTTGCGCCGCTGTCGGCGATCACCAGTACTTCAGACGGCCCGGCAGGCATATCGATAGCCGCGCCGTCGAGGCGCTGGCTGACCTGACGCTTGGCTTCGGTTACAAAGGCGTTGCCGGGGCCAAAAATTTTATCCACTTTCGGTACGGACTCGCTGCCGAAGGCCAGAGCGGCAATCGCCTGCGCACCGCCGACGTTAAAGATTTCCTGCACGCCACACAGTTGTGCCGCATAGAGGATTTCATCAGCGATGGGCGGCGGCGAGCACAGAACCACGTTCTGGCATCCCGCAATGCGCGCCGGCGTCGCCAGCATCAGCACCGTTGAGAAGAGCGGAGCCGAGCCGCCGGGAATATACAGACCGACAGACGTGACGGGACGCGTAACCTGCTGGCAACGCACGCCTGGCTGGGTTTCCACATCTACAGGCGGTAGCGTCTGCGCGGAATGGAACGTTTCAATATTTTTGACGGCCGCGGCCATCGCCTGTTTTAATTCGTCGCTCAGACGCGCGCCGGCGGCGGCGATCTCTTCAGGGGTGACGCGTAGCGCTGTCACTTCTGTTTTATCAAATTTAGCGCTGTATTCACGCAGGGCATCGTCACCGCGCGTTTTTACATTATCCAGAATATCGCAGACCGTCCGGGTAATACTGTCAGAGGCGGAAATCGCCGGACGTGTCAGCAGCGCACGCTGCTGTTCAGGGCTACAGCTGTTCCAGTCAATCAAGGTATTGAAGCTCATGGTCTTTACTCCATCACAGGGTTCCGCCTTATCCGGCCTACTGAACCCAAAATATCAACGCATTACGTAGGCCTGATAAGCGCAGCGCCATCAGGCGTCAGATCACTCCATCATCTTCTCGATCGGCAGTACCAGAATCGAGCTGGCGCCAAGCGCTTTCAGTTTCTCCATGGTTTCCCAGAACAACGTTTCGCTGCTGACCATGTGCATCGCCACGCGCTGTTGCTCGCCCGCCAGCGGCAGAATTGTCGGCCTTTCGGCGCCTGGCAGCAGGGCGATAACCTCTTCCAGGCGTTCACTTGGCGCGTGCATCATGATGTATTTCGATTCGCGCGCCTGAATCACGCCCTGAATACGGGTCAGCAATTTATCGATCAGCTGTTGCTTGCTCTGTGCCATCTCACCGTCGCGCTGAATCAGACAGGCTTTAGAGCGGTAGATAACTTCGACTTCACGCAGGCCGTTAGCTTCAAGCGTCGCGCCGGTAGAGACCAAATCGCAGATAGCGTCGGCCAGCCCCGCGCGCGGCGCGACTTCGACAGAACCATTTAACAGACACGATTTAAAAGAGACGCCTTTCTGGTCGAGGTAGCGTTTGAGGAGGTGCGGATAAGAGGTAGCGATACGTTTACCGTCCAGCGCCGCCGGGCCGTCCCAGGCTTCGTCAACCGGCGTTGCCAGCGATAAACGGCAGCCGCCGAAGTCAAGACGGCGCAGGGTTAAATAGCGTGGATCTTCGCCCTGCGCGCGGCGGTTGAGTAGCTCTTCTTCCAGCACGTTTTCGCCGATAATGCCGAGATCGACCACGCCATCCATCACCAGACCCGGAATGTCATCATCACGCACGCGCAGGATATCAATCGGCATGTTTTCCGCCATCGCAATCAGGCGCTGAGTGTGTAAATTAATTTTTATGCCGCAGCGGGCCAGCAATTCTCGTGAATCATCGCTTAAACGGCCTGATTTCTGAATAGCTATGCGTAAGCGGGTGTTGTCTAACATTCTGCGTTCCTCTTTATCCTGTCTGAACCGGTCTGTATCGCGCGCCAAAAAAAAGCCCCCGGAAGATGATCTTCCGGGGGCTTTCTCATGCGTTCATGCACCACTGGAAGATCTGAATGTCTTCCAGCACACATCGCCTGAAAGACTAGTCAGGATGATGGTGATGATGGTGGTGTTTAAATTGAACGCGTGTCATAAAAATTCCGATGAATGCTTATTCATTTGATACCTTTTAACCTAAACCACTTTTACGCCTTAAAGCAAGCGCTTTTTTCATTTCGCATTTATAGTATGAATTGTCAGTCACGGCGGGCTGGCGTAGCCTTATGTATAAGGCGTTAAAGTCAGGAGAAAATGGATGAAAAAGGTCGCAATTGTCGGTTTAGGTTGGTTAGGCATGCCGCTGGCAATGTCGCTGGCAGCGAGAGGCTGGCAGGTTACCGGCAGCAAAACCACCCTTGACGGGGTGGAAGCGGCCCGTATGAGTGGAATTGAAAGCTATCCGCTGCGTCTGGAGCCGGAGCTGGTCTGTGAGGCGGACGATCTTGACGCTCTGCTGGATGTCGATGCGCTGGTGATAACACTGCCCGCGCGCCGTAGCGGTCCGGGAGAGGATTTTTATCTGCAGGCGATGCAGGAGCTGGTCGACAGCGCGCTGGCTTATCGTATCCCGCGTATTATTTTTACCAGTTCGACGTCTGTTTACGGCGATGCGCAAGGCGTGGTGAAAGAGAATACGCCGCGTAATCCGGTCACGGCCAGCGGGCGTACCCTGAAGGAACTGGAAGATTGGCTGCATAATCTGCCGGGCACGTCAGTAGATATTCTGCGGCTGGCGGGGTTGGTCGGGCCTGGACGCCATCCCGGTCGTTTCTTTGCCGGAAAAACCGCGCCGGATGGTCAACACGGGGTCAATCTGGTGCATCTTGAAGACGTGGTTGGCGCAATTACCCTCTTGCTACAGGCGCCAAAAGGGGGGCACATCTATAATATATGTGCGCCGGCGCATCCAGCCCGCAACGTGTTTTATCCGCAAATGACGCGCTTGCTGGGAATGGCGCCGCCGCATTTTCGTGACGCACCGGACAACGGCAAAGGGAAGATTATCGACGGTAGCCGGATTTGTAATGAGCTGGGATTTGAATATCAATATCCCGATCCGCTGGTGATGCCGATGGAGTGAGTCGCTGTCCAGCAGGTGGTCGCCATATAGCGCAAGGGGACGAGTATGAAACCACTGCTGGACGTTCTGATTATTCTTGATGCGTTAGAAAAAGAAGGCAGCTTCGCGGCGGCGTCGGCAAAATTATTTAAAACGCCGTCCGCCCTCAGTTATACCGTTCATAAGCTGGAAAACGATCTTAATATCCAACTGCTCGACCGTAGCGGGCACCGCGCGCGATTTACGCGAACCGGTAAGATGCTACTGGAAAAAGGCCGTGAAGTGCTGCACACCGTTCGCGAGCTGGAAAAGCAGGCGATTAAACTGCATGAAGGCTGGGAGAACGAACTGGTCATCGGTGTGGATGATACCTTTCCCTTTTCTCTTCTGGCCCCGCTTATCGACGCTTTTTATCAACGCCACAGCGTGACGCGCCTTAAATTTGTTAATGGCGTTCTCGGCGGTTCATGGGAGACGCTGACGCAGGGAAGGGCGGATATCATCGTTGGCGCCATGCGCGCGCCGCCGCCTGACACCGGCTTTGGCTTTGCAAGACTGGGCGATCTTGAACTGGTGTTTGCTGTCGCCCCGCATCATCCGCTGGTTCATGAAGAGGAACCGCTTAGCCGCCAGACGATCAAACGTTTTCGCGCGATTGTGGTTGGCGATAGCGTCCATTCCTCGCGATCAATAGGGTCTGAGCTGCTCGACGCTCAGGAAGCGATTACCGTGTTTGATTTTAAAACCAAGCTGGAGCTGCAAATTAGCGGCCTGGGATGCGGCTATTTACCGCGTTATCTGGCGCAGCGATTTTTGGAAAGCGGCGCGCTTATAGAGAAGAAAGTGGTGGCGCAAATCGTCTATGAACCGGTGTGGGTTGGCTGGAATGAACAGACCGCCGGGCTGGCCAGCGGCTGGTGGCGGGATGAAATTTTAGCAAATAATGCTATTGCTGGGGTGTATGCAAAATCGCCGGTTTAAAAATCAATCGCTTATGAAAAATAATTTTTTGAACGCGCTCGCATTCTCTTGTCATTTCACTTCAATTTAGGGCAGAATACGCCGCTTGCAAAAAATGACACTAACCGACGTTTTAATACGCGTCGGTTATTTTTTTGCTTCAAACACATCATTCAATACCAAGAGGCCGGGCTTCGTACCGGATAGATACTTACTTAAAAATCGACAGTTGTTGTCGCTGAGGAATCCAGAAAATGGGGCAATTTTTTGCTTACGCGACGGCATTCGCCGTAAAGGAGAATGACCATGTCGCATAACGTTACTCCAAACACCTCTCGCGTGGAATTACGTAAAACGCTTACGTTAGTTCCGGTTGTAATGATGGGTCTTGCCTATATGCAGCCGATGACGCTGTTCGATACATTTGGTATCGTTTCAGGCCTCACTGACGGTCACGTACCGACGGCGTATGCATTCGCGTTAATCGCGATTCTGTTTACGGCGTTGAGCTACGGGAAACTGGTGCGTCGCTACCCTTCCGCGGGTTCGGCGTACACCTATGCCCAGAAATCCATCAGCCCGACCGTTGGCTTTATGGTGGGTTGGTCTTCTCTGCTCGATTATCTGTTCGCGCCGATGATCAACATTCTGTTGGCGAAAATTTATTTTGAAGCGCTGGTGCCCTCCATTCCGTCATGGGTGTTTGTCGTGGCGCTGGTGGCCTTTATGACGGCCTTTAACCTGCGCAGCCTCAAATCAGTCGCTAACTTCAACACCGTGATTGTGGTGCTACAGGTGGTGCTGATTGCGGTCATTCTGGGCATGGTGGTTTATGGCGTATTTGAAGGCGAAGGCGCCGGTACGCTGGCGAGCACCCGTCCGTTCTGGTCCGGCGATGCGCACGTTATCCCGATGATTACGGGAGCGACGATCCTGTGCTTCTCCTTTACCGGCTTTGACGGCATCAGTAACCTGTCGGAAGAGACCAAAGATGCTGAGCGCGTGATCCCGCGTGCGATTTTCCTGACCGCGCTGATTGGCGGCCTGATCTTCATCTTTGCAACCTATTTCCTGCAATTGTACTTCCCGGATATCTCTCGCTTTAAAGATCCGGATGCGTCTCAGCCGGAAATCATGCTGTACGTGGCGGGTAAAACCTTCCAGGTTGGCGCGCTGATCTTCTCTACTATCACCGTACTGGCTTCCGGTATGGCGGCGCATGCAGGCGTAGCGCGCCTGATGTACGTGATGGGGCGCGACGGCGTATTCCCGAAAAGCTTCTTCGGTTACGTTCATCCGAAATGGCGTACGCCAGCGATGAACATCATCCTGGTCGGGGCGATCGCGCTGCTGGCGATTAATTTTGACCTGGTGATGGCGACGGCGCTGATTAACTTTGGCGCGCTGGTCGCGTTTACCTTTGTTAACCTGTCGGTGATTTCGCAGTTCTGGATCCGTGAGAAGCGTAATAAAACGTTGAAAGATCACTTCCAGTATCTGTTCCTGCCGATGTGCGGCGCGCTCACGGTTGGTGCGTTGTGGGTTAACCTGGAAGAGAGCTCAATGGTACTGGGCCTGATCTGGGCGGGTATCGGGCTGATTTATCTGGCGTGCGTAACTAAAAGCTTCCGCAACCCGGTTCCACAGTACGAAGACGTCGCGTAATCGCGCGTATTATCGGCAATAGTAAAACCGGAGGCAGTGCCTCCGGTTTTTTGTCTGTCATCCAGCACGTTTGCCGGATGGCGGCGTCACTATTTATCCGCTCTGAATTAACAATGCCCGTCAGGCATTGGTCAATTACACAATCTCAGTTGCGTACTGCCACAGTGATTTCAGCAACCCCAGCTTCGTTTTATCTTCCGCATACTGCTGAGAAAGCATCTGCAATTCATTGGCATACTGTTGTAAAAACTCCGGCGTCAGCACCTGACGGCGATGCTCCAGCCAGCGCTGCTGCTCTGCGTCATCCAGCGTACCGGGAAAATTGCGTGCGCGGTAATTAAACAGCAGCTTCTCAATGCGCTTATCGACAAAAGTAATGTCCAGCGCGGGTAGGTTACGCGGCTCGGTTTCGAGTACGATTTTCATGGCTGCGCGATCGGCATCGCTGAAAAAACCATCATAGAGCTGGGCATCAACGTTATCCGAGGCGGCAAAAGGTTCGGCTTCGGCGAAAATCGCCACCACTTTGTCGCGGACCTGCGGGTTTTCACGCAACACTTTCAGGTTATCCAGGCAATGCTGGCGGTTAATTCCCAGCCGGTCGGCATCCTCCGGGCGCAAGGTATTCGCCTGCGCCAGTACCGGACATTTATTGATATGCACCAGCTTTACCGGCACTGCGACGTGATCGCCAAGATCGGCTTTGGCCGTATAAAGCCGCTCGCGAAGGGTGTCGCTGTCCAGCTCAAGAAGAGGAGAAATATCGCCTGCTAAATCGACCATGATCACCGCGTTACGGTTTTCAGGATGCCACGCCAGCGGCGCGACCCAGCTTGTATTACCGCGCCACGCGCCAAACATGCCGGAGACATGCACCAGCGGCTTCATTTGCGGAACGTCAATCAGCGCCGCCAGTTTATGTTTACTGCGGTGGCTATAAAGATAATCAAACAGTCGCGGCTGGCGTGTTTTCACCAGTTGCGCCATCGCAATAGTGGCGTAGACATCCGCCATCGCATCATGCGCGTTGCTGTGTTCGATCCCGTTCGCCTGGGTTAAATGTTCCAGACGAAAGCTGGGCAGGCCGTCGTCGTTTTCCGGCCAGTTAATTCCCTCCGGGCGCAGCGCATAACAGGCGCGCATGACATCCAATAGATCCCAACGTGAATTATCATGCTGCCAGCTCCAGGCGTAGGGATCGTAAAAGTTGCGATAAAAAATATTGCGCGTGACTTCATCATCAAAACGCACATTGTTGTAGCCCACAACGCAGGTTTTAGGAACGGTAAACAGCGCATGAATGCGTCTGGCGAAAGCGGCTTCGTTTTCTCCTTTCTCACGCGCTTCCTGCGGCGTGATGCCGGTAATCAGCACCGCGCCGGGCTGCGGTAGATAATCATCAGCGGGTTTGCAATAAAACACCTCCGGCTCGCCAATAACGTTGAAGTCGTTATCCGTACGGAGCGCGGCGAATTGCGCTGGTCTGTCGAGGGCCGGATGCGTACCGAAGGTTTCGTAATCGTGGAAGAGGAATGTGCTCTGTATGCTGTCGTTTTTAACTGTCACTTGATGTACACGCCTGATGTTATCTGTATATGAAATATTTTATTCTTTTATTTTGTCGTTGATTGATTGTATTTGTACACCAATTGATATCGTTGCTAATGTTCGTACATGCGATGGTGAGTACATAAACATTAAAATCATTGAGTACAAAATACTAAAATGACCATCAGCGACACTAAGCTACGCTCCCTCTATGGTAAACCATATTCCGGCCCATCTGAAATTACTGATTCTGATTTAGTACTGTATGGAATTTAGGCCAGGGTCAATCTGGCCGGGATCTCAAAAATGCATGGACTAAAACGGGTCTATTTACAGAGGGACACAACGCTGTGTCCCTTAATTCCATGCGGGTTGAGGCTGGACTACGCCCAGGCCAGTGGCAGGATGGATGACAGAACACTCGGGAAATATTTTCTGGCATGACGTTGCATACTATCCGCCACAACGCTGGTACAGGTAAAGGCGCCATGGAGGCCGTGAAAACGGTCGGACCACTCGGTAAACTGTTCGCTGGATGGGAATATCGCCGGAGACAGCTCCCAGGCTTTCTGCATCAGCGCCTCCGCATAGCCTCTCAGGGCCGGCGGAGAGTCATGCTCAGTGCCGAAAATGGCGCTGGAGGAATAGCGTGCGAATGCGGTACTGAGACAGAACAGGATTTCCGCCTGCTTCTGTGGGGTGGCGTCCGTCAGGTGATAAGCACTGAGGATGTGCTGGTAGTGTGCCGGGCTGAGTTTGCCTTCAGGAAGCAAGGGGTCAAAAATGGTGGCCAGACGCGACACTGAGGCATCATCAATCAACTTCACGGTGGAATGTTTCTGGTTCGTGGCGGCAATAAACTGCTGGTTCAGCTCCCCGTTATCTTCAGTGCTGAGGATGATATCAATCAGCTCCCCAAAGCGTCGCTGCGTGGCCTGCTGATTAAATGCGGCGAGAAACACCGGAAAGTCATGACGGAATAACTCTACCGGGGAGATTTGCGCGGTGGAAACGTTCTCTCCGGCTCGCAGCAGGTAAAAGTTGTCCCATGTGGTGTCAGGAGTAGGGTTTAGCATTGTTAACAGCGTGTCAGTGGAGAGCATCATCGCCGTGTCTGAATCCTGGGAGGAAAGCAGCAGGAAATTATCTGCAGCGCGGGTTGTCCAGTCCGGGCTGCCGTCATAATTGCCGAAGAGCCCATTATGGATGTGGGGAGACACCGCCGGGTGAGCAAGATACTGTTCATAAAGCGCTGCAGCTTTCTGGCGGGTGCCATCAGTGCAGTCCACGCCTGTCATACAGTGTAAAATCACCTGATTAAAGAGTCCGCTGTGAGTGGTCATGGCGGCGCTGTTCCTGTCAAACGAATCCAGCAACACAGGCAGTATGCGCTGCTGATAATATGTGTCAGGAGCCGGCAGGGGAACGTCATTATAGGTCTGGCACTGGTGGGCAAAAAAACGTTCCTGAACAGGCCCGAGCCACTCGCGGATAAGCGCACTTTGCGTATAGGGAGGGTGGGCCAGTACGCTTACCAGCGAACTTTCAACTGGCCGGATACATGCCTCTGTTAAGCGGCCACCCCGCAATGACTTCACCAGGTCTTCCATTGCCCGGACTTTTTCCTGACTGTATTTATCGGGCAGGCTGTCAATGGTCATCAGAATACTTTTACCATTATTGTGCTCATGATTTAAAAATCCATCCACAGCGTTCTCAGTCCAAAGGAGTGGCATTTGCAGCCAGATATCACCTAGACGAATAAAATTTCCGCCCCCTGACACTGACGGAGGTGATGAATTATCCGGTTCATTTAAAATAACGCCAGAGAGGTTGGCTTTGTGACGTATAAGCGTATTTTTTAATGTTGTATTAATAAAAGAGGGCTGTTGTCGTGTAGTAATTGAATACTGTAAAGTCAGTTCATTCATGTCTGAATTACTAAATTTTGTATTACTGCAGACTACATCACTCAGTGTCGAATAAGTGAATCGGCATTCGTCAAAATGTAAATGAGATATATCAGAATAAGTAAATTTTGAATTTGAAAAGTTGAACCCCTTAATAATATCGCCGTCTCGCTCCATGAAGCTGGTGGGCAATATTTTGCTGAATGTAATATTACGGAAATCTGCGTTTGAAAAATCGCGATCTGCGGCCGTAAGGGTTTCTCCGGCTTTCTGCCGTAAAACTGCATCCGTGAGTTTCTTAGCCCAGTCGGCAGGTGATGACGGGGAAGACGTAGCCTGAAGTGAGAGGGAGGGTGATACTGGTGGTGTTCTACCTTCAGAAACCGTGGGCCTGTTATTGGCTGATACAGAGACTCCACCGGGGAGCGGGGCCGCACCTGTCACTCTGTAATTATAATCACATGTTTGATTTGCAATATGCTTACGCATGAATGCTGCATTCATTTTTGAGACATCTTCTGCTGAAATATTTTTCTTACCTGCATTATTTGTATCTTTAATATTTTTAACAGTAATCAATGTTTTGTTTAAGGTGTTTTTATCTTTCGGCTGAAAGAAGTCTTTTATTTTTTGTGGTAACGCGAACTCAATCGATGAGCTCTTTCCTGTTTTAAGTTTTTCATTTAAAGAAGCATGCGTGTTTTTAACACTGGTTATTTTTGAGGCGAACCCGTTTTTCGTATGTTCACGAATAGAGGTAATTAATTTTTTAACCTGGTTAGGAATAGTAGAAAAATTAATTGCGCCTGATGATATCTTCATTAGAATTCCTTATCAACATCATTATGGAAAAACGGTCTGGATTTTTAACGCCTTAAAAGTAAGCTTCATATGTCGGTATGGCGATGGAGATCACAATTCACCATGTTATCTGGCAGGTTTCTTTCAGAAAGTGTCCATCCTGTCATCATGTCACCGTATTGTGGGACGCTGACGTATCTGCGGAAAAATCCAGGCATAAGGGAGCGGGTCGGGTAACGAAGCCCGTGTGCACACAAAAGTAAACCCGCTTCGATGCTCAACCAGCGTTTTTCACCGGCATTCGGGATATCGTCGGCGGACGTTCCGGCGCGTATGAGAAAGAACTGCGTAAAGCGCGTGGAGTCGCTTTTCAGGAAATAATCGTTTTCTTTTAAATATTATTACGTGTTATTGGAATTGCATCATTTTTATAATTAACAGCGGGTTGTTTGGTAATTCTGCTGATTATTCAATGACAGTCCATGTGCGTGTTCAGGAAATGTAAAATATTTATAAAATAAAAGGTTTTATCGTGTTGGTGTGTTCATTTTAACAACTATTTCAAATTGTGATTGAAGCCGACATTTCATAATACAAATTAAATATAATCTTCAGCTATATCTAATAACAGGAGGTTATATGAGCATTAGTCGTCGTTCTTTTTTGCAGGGGGTAGGCATCGGCTGCTCTGCCTGCGCGCTGGGCGCTTTTCCGCCCGGGGCGCTGGCGCGCAACCCGATTGCTGGCATTAACGGTAAAACCACGCTAACGCCAAGCTTGTGCGAAATGTGTTCCTTTCGTTGCCCTATTCAGGCGCAGGTAGTCAATAACAAGACCGTTTTTATCCAGGGCAATCCTTCTGCGCCGCAGCAGGGGACGCGCATATGCGCCAGGGGCGGGAGCGGCGTCAGCCTGGTCAATGACCCGCAACGGATTGTAAAACCTATGAAACGCACCGGGCCACGCGGCGACGGTGAATGGCAGGTGATTAGCTGGCAACAGGCTTACCAGGAAATCGCGGCGAAAATGAATGCCATCAAAGCGCAGCATGGCCCCGAGACCGTGGCTTTCTCTTCCAAATCGGGCTCGCTCTCCAGCCATCTTTTCCATCTGGCTACGGCCTTTGGTTCGCCTAATACCTTTACTCACGCCTCAACATGCCCTGCCGGGAAAGCCATTGCGGCAAAAGTGATGATGGGCGGCGATCTGGCGATGGATATCGCTAACACGCGCTATCTGGTTTCGTTTGGCCACAATTTGTATGAAGGGATTGAAGTTGCCGATACCCATGAGTTAATGACCGCGCAGGAGAAGGGGGCCAAAATGGTGAGCTTCGATCCGCGTTTGTCGATATTTTCCAGCAAGGCGGATGAGTGGCACGCTATTCGTCCCGGGGGGGATTTAGCGGTTCTGCTGGCGATGTGCCACGTCATGATTGATGAACAACTCTACGATGCGTCTTTTGTTGAGCGTTATACCAGCGGATTTGAACAGTTAGCACAGGCGGTAAAAGAGACGACGCCGGAATGGGCCGCCGCGCAGGCCGATGTCCCAGCCGACGTTATTGTCCGGGTGACACGCGAACTGGCCGCCTGCGCGCCTCACGCTATTGTCAGTCCTGGTCATCGCGCGACGTTCTCGCAGGAAGAGATCGATATGCGGCGTATGATTTTTACGCTTAATGTACTGCTCGGTAATATTGAGCGCGAAGGTGGGCTATATCAGAAAAAAAACGCGTCTGTTTACAATAAACTGGCCGGAGAAAAGGTCGCGCCAACGCTGGCGAAACTCAACATTAAAAATATGCCGAAACCGACGGCGCAACGCATCGATTTGATCGCACCGCAGTTTAAATATATCGCCGCTGGCGGCGGCGTGGTGCAAAGCATTATTGACGCGGTGTTAACCCAGAAGCCTTACCCGATAAAGGCGTGGATTATGTCGCGGCATAATCCTTTCCAGACCGTCACCTGTCGTTCGGACCTGGTAAAAACCGTTGAGCAACTGGATCTGGTGGTCAGTTGCGATGTCTATTTGAGCGAGAGCGCGGCGTATGCCGACTATCTGCTGCCGGAATGCACTTATCTCGAACGGGACGAAGAGGTATCGGATATGTCGGGACTGCACCCGGCTTACGCTCTGCGCCAACAGGTTGTAGAGCCGATTGGCGAGGCGCGTCCGAGTTGGCAAATCTGGAAAGAACTTGGCGAGCAGTTGGGATTAGGGCAGTACTATCCGTGGCAGGATATGCAGACGCGCCAACTCTATCAGTTGAACGGCGACCATGCCTTAGCGAAGGAACTGCGACAGAAAGGGTATCTCGAATGGGGCGTTCCGCTGCTATTACGCGAACCAGAATCCGTTCGCCAGTTTACGGCGCGTTACCCCGGCGCTATCTCGACGGACAGTGACAACACCTATGGCGAACAGCTTCGCTTCAAATCGCCCTCCGGCAAAATCGAACTTTATTCCGCAACCCTGGAGGAATTGCTCCCAGGCTACGGCGTTCCGCGCGTTCGTGACTTTGCGCTTAAAAAAGAGAATGAGCTTTACTTCATTCAGGGCAAGGTGGCCGTGCACACCAATGGCGCGACGCAGTACGTACCTTTACTCAGCGAGCTAATGTGGGATAACGCGGTCTGGGTCCATCCGCAAACGGCGCAAGAAAAAGGCATTAAGACCGGAGATGAGATCTGGCTGGAAAATGCTACGGGTAAAGAGAAAGGTAAGGCGCTGGTGACGCCCGGTATCCGCCCGGACACGCTTTTTGTCTATATGGGATTTGGCGCTAAAGCTGGGGCCAAAACGGCGGCGACGACACACGGTATCCACTGTGGCAATTTACTGCCGCACGTGACGAGTCCGGTATCCGGTACGGTAGTGCATACCGCAGGCGTGACGCTGAGCCGGGCATGAGGGAGGAGGGAACCATGAATCATTTAACGAATCAGTACGTCATGCTGCATGATGAAAAACGTTGTATCGGCTGCCAGGCGTGTACCGTTGCCTGCAAAGTGCTTAATGACGTACCGGAGGGATTTAGCCGCGTACAGGTACAAATTCGCGCCCCTGAACAGGCATCCAACGCACTAACCCATTTTCAATTTGTCCGCGTCTCCTGTCAGCACTGTGAAAATGCGCCATGTGTCAGCGTTTGTCCTACCGGAGCGTCATATCGTGATGAAAACGGGATCGTGCAGGTGGATAAATCGCGCTGTATTGGCTGCGATTATTGTGTTGCCGCGTGTCCTTTCCATGTGCGCTATTTGAATCCGCAAACCGGTGTCGCCGACAAGTGTAACTTCTGTGCCGACACGCGGTTGGCGGCTGGCCAGTCTCCGGCGTGCGTATCCGTTTGCCCAACGGATGCGCTGAAATTCGGCAGACTGGATGAGAGCGAGATCCAGCGCTGGGTCGGTCAGAAAGAGGTCTATCGCCAGCAGGAGGCGCGTAGCGGCGCGGTCAGTCTGTACCGTCGTAAAGAAGTCCATCAGGAGGGTAAAGCATGAATACTATCTGGGGAGCGGAACTACATTATGCGCCAGATTATTGGCCGCTGTGGTTAATTTACGCAGGCGTCGTGGTGCTGCTCATGCTTGTTGGGCTGGTTATCCATGCGTTATTGCGCCGGATGCTGGCGCCAAAAACGGCGGGCGGCGAAGAGCATCGTGACTATCTCTACTCGCTGGCGATTCGCCGTTGGCATTGGGGAAATGCGTTACTGTTTGTTTTATTACTGTTAAGCGGTTTATTTGGTCATTTTTCTCTCGGCCCTGTAGCGCTAATGGTACAAGTGCATACCTGGTGTGGTTTTGCCTTACTGGCTTTCTGGGTCGGGTTTGTGCTGATCAACCTCACCACAGGTAACGGGCGTCACTATCGGGTAAATTTTTCCGGACTGGTAACGCGCTGCATACGCCAGACGCGTTTTTACCTTTTTGGCATTATGAAAGGGGAAGCGCATCCGTTCGCGGCAACAGAGCAGAATAAGTTCAATCCACTGCAACAACTGGCATATCTGGCGATTATGTACGCGCTGGTACCACTGTTAATCATCACCGGTTTGCTGTGTCTCTATCCGCAGGTTGCGGGTCTGGGCCCTGTGATGCTGGTGCTGCATATGGCGCTTGCTATCATCGGCTTACTGTTTATTTGCGCGCATCTCTATCTGTGTACTCTTGGCGACACGCCGGGACAAATTTTCCGTAGCATGGTTGACGGCTATCATCGTCATCGTACCGCGCCGCGCGGGGATAAGTCCGCCGTCTGAGCGTATCCATAAAATAATGTCAGCAAGAAAATGTGCCTTGTGTCACATTTTCTTGCAATTTATCCATGTTTGTTTAACTGAACTTCCGTAAAAAGAACGGCAAATAGAGACCATCCTGAGGACATGCTGTTGAAACGCCGTTTGTTTATTGCCGCTTCTTTATTCGCGATGCACCTTTCTCCTGCGCTTGCGGCCGATGCCGTAAGTTTTGCTCCCCAACCGCCAGCCATTGATGCAGGCGCCTGGGTGTTGATGGATTACACTACGGGACAGGTTCTTACCGCCGGTAATGAACACCAGCAACGTAATCCCGCCAGCCTTACCAAGCTAATGACGGGCTACGTCGTCGATCGCGCCATCGATAGTCATCGTATCAGCCCTGACGATATCGTCACCGTTGGGCGCGACGCCTGGGCGAAGGATAATCCGGTGTTTGTCGGCTCCTCGTTGATGTTTTTAAAAGAAGGAGATCGCGTGTCGGTGCGTGATTTAAGCCGTGGCTTAATCGTGGATTCCGGTAACGATGCCTGTGTGGCGCTGGCGGATTATATCGCGGGCGGGCAGCCGCAGTTTGTGGCGATGATGAACAGCTATGTGAAAAAACTCAATTTGCAGGATACCCATTTTGAAACCGTCCACGGTCTGGATGCGCCGGGACAACATAGCTCCGCGTATGATCTGGCCGTACTCTCCCGGGCGATTATTCACGGCGAACCTGAATTTTATCACATGTACAGCGAGAAAAGCCTGACCTGGAACGGCATCACGCAGCAGAACCGCAACGGCTTGTTATGGGATAAGACCATGCATATCGATGGGCTTAAAACCGGACACACATCGGGGGCGGGATTTAATCTTATCGCATCGGCGGTGGACGGGCAGCGCCGACTTATCGCCGTCGTGATGGGAGCGAAAAGTTCGAAAGGTCGTGAGGAACAGGCGCGAAAACTGTTGCAGTGGGGCCAGCAAAACTTTGCGACGGTGCAGATTTTGCACAGCGGTAAAAAAGTGGGCAGCGAGCGAATCTGGTATGGAGACAAAGAAAAGATTGCGCTGGGTACGGAACAGGATTTCTGGATGGCGCTGCCCAAAGCGGAAATTCCGCATATCAAAGCAAAATATGTGCTGGATAGAAAAGAGCTGGAGGCGCCAATCGCCGCTCATCAACAGGTAGGTGAAATAGAGCTCTACGATCGGGATAAACTGATCGCTCAGTGGCCGCTGGTCACTCTGGAATCGGTGGGTAAAGGCGGTATGTTCTCTCGTCTGAGCGACTATTTTCAGCATAAAGCGTAAGCCGTTGTCACACACCGTTCACCGTCATTTGAGGTGTCAAAAGGGCGGGATTGCGAGGTTGCTCACAAAATGATCACGCTGTCCTTGTGACCGTAAAAGGCTGTAATTACACTGTACATTCATACAGTATAGTGAAGTGACGGAGGCAGCATGGATTACGAAATCAGGCAGGAACAAAAACGCAAGATAGCCGGTTTCCACATGGTCGGTCCATGGGAACACACCGTGAAGCAGGGTTTTGAACAACTGATGACGTGGGTGGATCGACAGCGGATCGTGCCAGTTGAATGGATTGCCGTCTATTACGACAATCCAGATGTCGTACCTGCGGAAAAACTCCGCTGCGATACCGTGGTGTCCGTGGCAGAGAATTTCATCCTGCCGGACAATAGCGAAGGCGTAATCGTGACCGCCATTGAAGGCGGCGAATATGCCACTGCTGTCGCGCGAGTGGAAGACCGTGACTTTGCGAAGCCGTGGGAACGGTTTTTTGACGTCCTGGAGCAGGATAGCGCTTATCAGATAGCCTCTGCGCCCTGTTTTGAAACCTATCTGAATAACGGCATGGAAGATGGATACTGGGATATTGAAATGTATATTCCGGTACAGCGGAAGTGATCGACTGGTTTCCTGGCTGAAAAGAGCGGACGGATAATGTGTTCCGTCCGCCAGTGCGCTATTTTTGCTATAAAGCAGGTACAATGCATTTTTTGCCATTCCCGTAAGGAGCGCAAGCGTGCGTGCCGATAAGTCATTAAGCCCTTTTGAAATACGGTTGTACCGTCATTATCGCATCGTGCATGGCATACGTATCGCCCTGGCGTTCATTCTTACCTTTCTGCTGGTTCGTCTGTTTTCTATTCCCGAGGGCACATGGCCGCTAATCACGTTAGTGGTGATTATGGGGCCCATCTCATTCTGGGGAAATGTAGTGCCTCGTGCTTTTGAGCGCATAGGCGGTACGATCCTGGGCGCGGCGTTAGGGCTGGTGGCGCTACGCCTGGAGCTCTTTTCCTTACCGCTGATGCTGGTGTGGTGTGCGATAGCGATGTTTTTGTGCGGCTGGCTGGCCTTAGGGAAAAAACCGTATCAGGCGCTACTGATAGGCATAACGCTCGCCGTTGTTGTCGGCGCTCCCGCTGGTGATATGAATACGGCATTATGGCGTGGCGGGGATGTGATTTTGGGGTCGCTACTGGCGATGTTGTTTACCGGCATCTGGCCCCAGCGCGCCTTTTTGCACTGGCGCATCCAACTGGCGCATTGCGTCACGGCGTATAATCGGGTGTATCAGGCAGCTCTGTCGCCGAATTTGCTGGAGCGCCCCCGGTTGGATAAACATTTGCAACGGTTGCTGAACGATGTCGTCAAAATGCGCGGGCTGATAACGCCCGCCAGTAAAGAAACCCGGATACAAAAATCTATTTTCGAGGCCATTCAGACCATCAACCGCAATCTGGTTTGTATGCTTGAATTACAAATCAATGCCCACTGGGCGACGCGCGCCAGCCATTTTGTGATGCTTAACGCGCACACATTGCGTGAAACCCAGCAGATGACGCAGCAAACCTTGCTAACGATCGCCCACGCGTTGTTTGAAGGCAACCCGCAGCCGGTACTGGCAAATACCGGTAAACTGAATGATATTGCTGCCGAGTTGCGACAGCTAATGAACGAGCAGCAGGGCGACGCGGTGGCTGAAACCCCCATCCACGGCTATGTTTGGCTAAGTATGGAAACGGCCCGACAGTTGGAACTGCTTTCACACTTGATCTGCCGGGCTTTGCGCAAATAAAAAGCAGATGGGGCGAATGAATTTGTTGCTGCTTCGATTCAGCAAAGATTAAGAGTATGATACTAATATAAGGATAAAATGAGTGCTACTGGCAACGATTTTATCCCCGAACCTTCAGGTTTCCCAGACGGCGACGTAACGGTGTTTCCTCTGGCGGCTTGAAGTATGACGGGGATAAACGTAATGTTTATCCACTAGCAGTTGCTTAACGAATCCGAATCTCACATTATCAGGGGTGTAAAAATGGAAACAACCAAGCCTTCTTTCCAGGACGTGCTGGAGTTTGTTCGTCTGTTCCGTCGCAAAAATAAACTGCAACGTGAAATTCAGGACATTGAGAAGAAGATCCGTGACAACCAGAAGCGTGTGCTGCTGCTGGACAACCTGAGCGACTACATCAAGCCAGGTATGAGCGTTGAGGCGATTCAGGGTATCATCGCCAGCATGAAAAGCGACTATGAAGATCGCGTTGATGACTACATCATTAAAAATGCCGAAATCTCCAAAGAGCGTCGCGACATTTCCAAAAAGCTGAAAGCGATGGGCGAAATGAAACACGCCGATGTAAAAGCCGAATAATGCGCTACGGCAGTGGGAGCGTATATCAGGCTCTCACTGCAGTTTGACCCCGCCAGTGACCATCTTGAGTAAATGTTGTTTTGGCCAGTGTCGGGTAAGTTTTTTCTCTGCCAGCTTACCTTTCAGGCGCGCAATATCATGACGTTTCCGGTCCAGCATCAGACCCACCACGCTACCGCTATGTGCCACGTTCAATCCGTATAAATCACACTCTTCGACCAGCGACAACAGGGCGGTAAATCCTGGCTTAGGTAACAGCGTCTGGCTGGCGATAGCGCTAAGCGTAGCCGCCTCACCCAGTCGGAGCGGATTTTGCGTTATACAGGCTTCCTGCACCAGATTCCAGGCCTGCTGCAAGGTTGCTGAACTTGCTATTAATTTCTGCTGGCGAGGGAGACGGTGGTAATCTTGCGTGCGCAGTGTGACCGGACTTTCCAGTACCAGCAAATCGATTGGCGGCGGTGGCTCGCAGGTGATTTGCGTGACCGCATTATTATGATCAAACAGCGTTAACTGATGAAAAACGGTGCTATCGGTGGGTTCGATTGAGACGCAAAGCTGTGCAAGGGTAGTTTCATCCAGCGAATGGCCAAGATGATGCGCCGTTGCCACTGCCGTAGCGGCAATATCTGCGGTGCTGCTGGCCATGCCTTTGGCAACGGGAATTGACGAACGCACATCGACGCGAATCTCGTTACTCCAGTGCGCAGGATACTGCCAGTGCGCCAGAACGCGCTCCACCATCGCCCGCGACAATGGGCGCTCGTTTACCAACGGCGGCGCAGCCGTGACTGCTACGGTGCTGTACCAGTCAACGGGGCAGGAGACCAGTTTCTCACTGCCCAGAATCCATCCCTGGATAAGTTCTCCGCATGAGGCGGGGCATTGCGCAACAGCCACGTTATCACCTTTCAGGTACGAATAGTGTGCGCGCATAGTGTCATGGTAAAAGCGTTATTACCATGACTTGCCGCAATGCGTCGTATAACCCTCTCAGGCTGGTACACAAAGCCCTTCCGTGGCCGGTAGCGCAATGCGCATAACGTCTTGTGCGATCATTAACTCTTCGTTGGTGTTGATGACGGCGACTTTCACCAGGGCGTTCTCCGTCTGGATAAATGTCGCATTACGCTGATTTTTCTCTTCATCAACGGCTAAGCCTAAAAATTGCAAATTATGGCAAACCGCCGATCTGGCGCGCGCTGAGTTCTCGCCAATGCCCCCAGTGAATACCAGCGCATCCAGTCCTCCCATTTGCATAATATAGCTGCCAATGGTGGCGCGAATGCGTTCGGCAAACAGAGTGAGAGCGAGTTTAGCCTGCCGGTTACCGGTATTGGCTGCCTGTTCGACATCGCGGTAATCAGACGACACGCCAGAAACGCCCAGCAAGCCTGACTCATTATTTAATAACTTATTCAACTGTTGCGGCGTTTTGCTTTCGCGCTGGGCTATCCACGGCAGAATAGAGGGATCAATATCTCCGCTACGGGTGCCCATCATCACGCCTGACTGCGGCGTAAAGCCCATCGACGTATTGACCGAACGCCCGTTCTTGATGGCGCAGATGCTGCTACCGTTTCCAAGATGACAACAAATCACCCGTAATGCGCTGAGTGGTACGCCCAGCTTTTCCGCCAGAACGCCGCTGACATACTTATGGCTGGTGCCATGAAAGCCATAACGGCGAATCCCCAGTTCCGCGTAATAATGCCAGGGAAGCGGGTAAATATAGGCGGGTTCATCCAGCGTCTGGTGAAATGCCGTATCAAACACGGCTACGGAAGGGGCATCAGGCAACAGTTGACGAAAAACGTGAATACCCAACGCGTTTACCGGGTTGTGAAGCGGGGCCAGTTCAGCAAGACGTTCGATTTGCGCTAACGTTTCATCCGTGACCAGCGTCGAGTCTTTAAAAAATTCACCGCCGTGCGCCACACGATGGCCCACCCCATCAATGTCCCGCAGACTGTTAATGATTTGATAACCCAGCAGCTTTTCCAGAAGCAGCGTTACCGCATCGCGATGATCGGCAACGGGGACGGTTTCCAGCCATTTTTGGCTGTGCGTCTTAATTGTCACCTGCGCATCCGCCATACCGATACGCTCAATCAGCCCCTGACAGAGCATGTCGCCCTGCGGCATCTCCAGCAGCTGGAATTTTAACGATGAGCTGCCGGCGTTAATGGCCATTATTTTGTAAGACATAAAGGTTCCTTCGAATTCAGAAAATCCAGCACGGCGTCGAGACCCGAATTATTCAACGCGCTGGTAATAAAAATCTGCCGGGCGCCAGCCTGCGTAAGCCATTCCGCAACCAGCGAAATACGCTGCGGCTCGGCGAGATCGGCCTTGGTGACCAGGCCAATCGTCGGGCGGTTCATCGGGGCGGTAAACCCCGGAGAAAAGGGCGACCACTGGGCGTCGGCGTTCAGCACCAGGGCGATAACGTCGGCCTCGCAGGCGCTGGTTAGCAGGGCGCTATACAGGCAGCGGTTCTCCAGGTACTCGCCCGGCGTGTCGATGGCCATCGGCGACCATTCAATCGCTTGGGTTTTCTTATAATGGAGCGCTTCGCCGCGCAGGCTTTGGGTCAGCGAGGTTTTCCCGCACTGGCTGGGGCCGATAAACATCAAACGCTTCATGACGTTACGTCCGGGTGATCGAGCAGGTGGTGAACTGCATCATTTCGCCCAGCGTGCGCGTTACCTGCTTGAGGGCATATTCCACAGCAGAAACGTCGCCGGTCAGCACCACCGCGCCGGTAAAGCGGTCAAGAAACCCAATCTCCACCGCGCCGGATTTGGTGGCGATATCGCAGGCGATAATCGACGCTTCGCTCGGCGTGATGGTAAGGATGCCAATGGCGGACACTGCATCCGGCAGGCCCAGCTTCTTAAAGAGATCTTTCCCTGGATTAGCAATCAGGTGCGCGAGAGTGACCTGTTTCCCCGGCACGTATTCCTGAATCATGCGATCCGTTGTCGGTTGTCTTTCCATTATCCCTCCACCATCTGTCGCCACATGGCTTCATGCGGGCGCGGGATCACCGAGCGGTAAACCAGCAACCCTTTCTCGCCCGCGCTTTCGCTGGCAACCGTCACGGCGTTATTGACGTCAGAAACGTCGCCCGCCACCACCATGTAGCATTTACCGCCGATGCCGAAGGCCATATGCACCCGCACCAGGGTGACGTTTGAGCCTTTCACCGCCCGGTCTGCGGCGCTAATGCAGGCCGCCACGCTCCAGGTTTCGACGATACCTACCGCCTGGCGCTTATCGACGCTGTTCAGGCCGCTGATGGCCGGAAGTACGCTGGGATGAATATTTGCCAGCACCAGACTGTCGACGAGCATTTCGCCGGCCTGCGATGTACCGGTTTCAATGGCCTGCTGGATAGCGCCGATATCGCCGCCCAGCATCAGTAAAAACTTCCCTGGGCAGATGGTCTTGCTGACCAGTAGATCGACGTTGGCGCTTTTCAGCATGGCATCACCAAGCTCCATGCCTTTGGCGATGCTGGTGAGTTCTAAAATTCCTATAGCCTGAGACATGGTTAACCTCTTACAACCGTGATGGCCTGTTCGCTGATGGCCGATACAACGCCGTCGATGCTGGCGTGAATGGGTGCGCCGAGCGCGCCAGGCGGGACATCGGCAACGCATTGCCCGCGCGTCACGCGTTCTCCCACCGCAACGTTCGCTACCGCGCTGGCACCAATATGCTGGCGCAGCTGCAAAGTGATTTTTTCTACTGACGGCTCTTCTTCAACCAGCGGCGCTTCCTGGTACCAGGGGCTTAGTCCCAGTTTGGCGATCAGCCGCTTCACCGGCACCAGGCGATATTTCGCCATTTCGTCGGCCGGGTTCAGCGGCCCTACGTAGCGCTGGTTTTGCGCCCGCAGCTCGCGTTTTAACATGCGGTTGATGCGCATCGGCGAGATCCCCACCGGGCAGGCCACGCTTTCGCAAACGTTGCATTCCGAGCAGGTAAGGGCGCTCAGCAGCAGCTGCGGCGTGGCGGCCTGGTGAAAGTTCACTGCCCGCACCAGCAGGTGCGGAGAGAGTTCGTGGCCGATCAGGTGTCGCGGACAGAGATCGGTACACAGTCGGCACTGTTCGCAGACGGTACGCGCGACGGAAAGCACCGTGCGCTCGTCCTGCATCCTGCGCTGGATAAGCGGATGGCTTTTTGGGAGCACCAGCAGGCCGCCGGTAGTTTTCGTCACCGGGTTATCAAGAGAGGTAATCAGGCCACCCATCATCGGGCCGCCGTTAATAAAACCAGGGTCGTCGACCGTTGCGCCGCCCGCCAGCGCCAGCACTTCATGCAGCGACATGCCGATAGGAACGGTAACGGTCAACGGTCTGGCGACCGCGCCGTTCACGGTCAACGTGCGACGAGTGACCGGAAACTGCTGTTCGACCGCCCGGGCAATATTGAGTACCGTTTGCACGTTATTGACGACCACGCCGACGCTGGCCGGTAGCGCAGCCGGGGCGACCCGGCGGCCGGTTGCCATCCAGATAGTCAGCACCTCATCGCCCGCAGGATAAACATCCGGCAGGATATGCAGGCGGATACCGGCTGGCAGCTGCGGGGTGAGCGCGTCGATGGCCCGGCGGTATTTTTCTTTCAGGGCTATCACCCCTTCGCGCGCGCCGGTTGCCGTCATCGCGTACTGCACGCCGCGGACAAGACGCGCGGCCTGCTGCCACATCAGTTGCTGGTCAACTTTGAGCATCGGTTCACACTCGGCGGCGTTCACCAGAAAAATCTCTACCTGCGCCTGTAGTTTGACGTGAGCGGGAAAACCTGCGCCGCCCGCGCCGACAACGCCCGCTGCGCGGACGCGCTCGCGAATTTCATCAGCGCTATGAGACATTTCAACGACGTTGACGGCGGTACTCATAGCAGTTCCTCCAGCAGTTCCCGAATGGCTTCGGCATTGGCCGGGCGCGGGTTAGTGCGCAGCGTAACGTCAGCCAGCGCAGCCTGCACCATCGCCGGAATGCGTGCGGAAAAGTCGGATCTTCCTTCTTTAAGCGCAACGGCCAGTGAGGGAAGGGCGCAGCGTTGCTTAAGCAGTTCGATTTGCTGAATCAGCGCATTGATTGCCGCAACGTCATTGGCTTCTGCCGGGCAAAAACCGCAGGCTTTGGCCAGCCGCGCATAGCGTTTGGCGGCGCGCGGGTCACCCGCGTTAAAGCGGATCACCGTCGTGAGCAGCAGCGCATTGGCCAGCCCGTGCGGCAGATGAAACTGTCCGCCAAGCTGGTGGGCTATCGCGTGGTTAAGCCCCAGTCCCGCCTGGCTGAATGCCATCCCCGCCAGCGTTGAAGCGTTGTGCATTTTCCCGCGCGTCGCCACGCAGTCGCCTTTTTCCACCGCCGTGGGCAGATACTGGAACACCAGTTTGGCGGCCTTTTCCGCCAGCGCGTCGGTAAAGTCGCTGGCGTGCGGTGAAACCCACGCTTCCAGGGCGTGGGTCAGCACGTCCATGCCGGTGTTGGCGGTAATCTGCGGCGGTACGCTGACCACCAGCTCCGGGTCGAGGATCGCCATATCCGGATACAGCGCATTGTTGAACAGCGGATACTTGATGCCTTTATCCGGGTCGCTAATTACGCAGGCGCTGGTGACTTCCGAACCGGTGCCGCTGGTGGTCGGGATCGCCACGCAGGTTTCGATGTTGATGCCGCTTTGCTGGCTAAACCAGACAATCGCTTTCGCCGCGTCCATTGCCGAGCCGCCGCCAAAACCGATCACCACCTGCGGCTGCAGGGCCTGCATTTGCGCAATGCCCTGCACCACAGTATGGATGGTGGGGTCCGGCGTTATCTCGCTAAAGACGCTGATGCGGTTATCTGCGGGCAGCGCGTTACGCAGGGTATCCAGCAGCGGAGAGCGCGCCAGAAAGCCATCGCAGATTATCCAGATGTGCTTATTGGTAAAGCGCTTGAGCACCGCCAGGCTGCCCTGACCGCTGTACAACCGCGTTTGTAGTGAGAAGGTATTCATCGCGACCTCGGTTAGCGAATAGAAAAGCCGTTGGTCAGTACGCAGCGCCGGGAGCGGGCAAAAGTACGCGCTGACGTGGTCCCTTCGCCGGTTGGCGTGGCGATAGTGAAGGTGGTAAAGCCTTCGCCGCCGACGCCGATCCCGGCATAAGAGGGGCCGTTTTTGACGAATATCGAGGTTTGCAGGGTGCGGGCCGCGAGGTTCAGGCGCGACACGTTCTGCGAGTGCATAATGGCGGTGTGATGCAGCCCCTCTTCAACCTTCAGGGCCAGCGCCAGCGCGCTATCGAAATCGCTGACTTTTACCACCGGCAGCATCGGCATCAACTGTTCGCTGGTGACCCACAGATCGTCAGCGTTAACCAGCGCAATCAGCAGACGCGGCGCTTTTGCAGGGACAGCGATCCCGGCGGCTTCCAGCATGGCCGATGGGCTCTTGCCGACCAGTTTTTTATTCGCCTGGCCTTCTGGCAGGCAGGCGGCGCGGAGTTTGTCGGTATCGGCAGGGCTTAGCAGCAGCGCACCGAAGGTTTGCATTTGCTGCACCAGACGCTCGGCGACGCTCTCCACTACGATCAGGCTCTTCTCGGCAATGCAGGGCAGGTTGTAATCGAATGACGCGCCGTTAATGATATCTTCCGCCGCTTTCACCAGGTCTGCCGTTTCATCGACGATGCAGGGCGGGTTACCCGCGCCAGCGCCAATCACCTTCTTACCGCTCTTCATGCCCATTGCCACAATGCCCGGGCCGCCGGTAATGGCCAGTACCGCGATTCGCGGGTGGGCCATCATCTGCTGGGTCGCTTCGAAGGTGGGTTCAGCCACGGTCACCACCAGATTGCGGATGCCGCAGCAGCGGAAGGCAATCTCTTCAATCAGGCTAATCAGCTTCAGAGAGACCTTTTTCGCTCCCGGATGCGGGCTAAAGTAGACGCTGTTGCCCGCCGCCAACATGCTGATGCTGTTGTTGATGATGGTTTCCGTCGGGTTGGTGCTCGGCGCGACCGAACCGATAACGCCAAACGGCGAGTATTCAAACAGCACCATGCCGCCGTCACCGGTCAGCGCGGTGGTGGTGAGATCTTCTACGCCCGGCGTGTTGTCCAGCGCAGCCTTGTTTTTGAGGAGTTTATCTTCTTTGTTGCCCATCCCTGTTTCATTGGCACTCTCTTCCGCCAGGGTCGCCAGCAGCGGCGTCAGCTCCTGACGCATCGCGCTGATAATGGCGCTGCGGGTTTTTAGCGGGCACTGCTGATAACGTAAGAACGCCTGGTGCGCGGCATCGATGGCCTCGCTCACGGACTGGAAAATCCCTTTGCCCTGAGGCTGGGCCGGCGTTTGCGCCGGCGTGGTTAATTGCTCGCTAAGAATGGTGCGAATCAGGGTTTCGAGTTCAGAAGTATTCATTGATGAGTTCCCACGTTAATAGCCGCAATGGCGGTCTGTGCTATGTCCATGTCCTGCTCAACGCTGCCGCCGCTGATGCCAAGACCCCCAATTAATATGCCGTCGCGCCACAGGGCGTAACCGCCGCCAAAGGTGACCACTTTTCCCTGTAAATGACTTTCCAGGCCATAAAGCGCCGCGCCTGGCTGAACAACATCGCTCAGCTCGTGGGTCGCCGTTTTCATGGCAACAGCGGTCCAGGCCTTTTTCGGCGCCAGCTCGCTGCTGACCAGAAGGGCGTCCGGCATCCGCCAGGTCACAGTTTCCGTGCCGTGCGCGTCAACGATGCTGACGACTACCGGAACCTGCAGTTGCTGCGCGCGTTCAACGGCGGCGCGGGTGAGCTGGTGCAGATCGTGGAATGAGAGGGCCACGGGCGTTGTCTCCTTGCTGCGGGTCGGCTGGCTGGCAGCCAGATAGCGCTTGCTAACTTCACGGATGATGTTGGCCTGGTGCGCATCGCTATCTTCCGCGCGGGCCAGGGCGTACAGGCAGTCCGATAAGCGGTTGATGTAGCGCATCAGCACCTGGCGTACGTTGACTTCAGTTGCCAGTTCAACCAGACGGCGTTCGGCGCGGCGCGCCAGCGTGCGGGCAAAATGTAAGCGGCTCGCGGCTTCGCAGCGTCCGGGTAAAATAAAGCTGTGCAGCGGTTCGACGCGGGCCATTGCCCGATCGATAGCGGCTTCCAGAGCCGAAATCTCTTCGCTGCTGATGTAGCGCTGTTTGGGCGACGGCTGCTCGCTGTCGCTGGCCAGCTCTGCGCTAAACCAAAAAAGTTGCTGCTGGATGGCCTCGAGTAAGGTGCGGTGATTTTCATCCGCAGCGGCGCAGGCGCACAGGCTCAGCGCGGCGTTCAGCTCATCCAGCGTGCCGTAGGCTTCAACCCGCGGGTGGGTTTTGCTCACCCGCTGGCCGGTAAACAGTGATGTGGTGCCAGCGTCACCTGTTCGGGTATAAATCGCCATAACCGCCCCTTAACGCGAAAGCGTATCTACAATGCCGACAACGGCGAGGTCGATGGCCTCATTTGGCCCGGAAAAAACGTGCCTGGCGCTGGAGCCGCCGCTGAGCAAAACCAGTTCGCCGACGCCCGCGCCGACGGAGTCCACGGCCACTTCATCGCCGGAGGTAGGCGAGGCGGGGAGTTCGCCATCGGCGCTGACCCGACGCACCAGCAGCAGCTTTTTCCCAATCAAAGAAGGTGATTTTTGCGTGGAGACAACCGCGCCCGTGACTCGTGCCAGATGCATGATTTACTCCTGCTTAATTAATTGAATATTCCGCGCATTGGCCGCGTCACGCGCCATGGCGGTCACGATGCATTTGCGGTGGACAACCACACGCCCCCGGCTTAGCAGCGCGACATCGCGATAGCTCAGCACCGAACCCGCATGCAGAACCAGCGGCAGTCCGTGCTCGTCGGTGAATACCAGCGGCAGACGAGCCAGTTTTTTTACCGGGATAACCGGCAGCAGCTGGCTGTGCAGGCTGAGCTGTACGCGGATGCCAAACGCCAGCGCGTCGTGAATTTTCCGGGCGGCGGCATCGTCGGTTTCCGCATCCGCAAGCTGACCCAGCAGCGGCAGGTCGACGAGCAGGATGCGCAGCGACGCGTGCTGACAGAACAGCGCTGGGCAGTCGGCATCGCGAAGTTGCGTAACGCTCAGCGTCGCCGTGCTCTGGGCACGGCGCTGCAGTCGAGAGACAATCTCCTCGACAATGCGCTGCAGAGTTTCGCCGTTCATCGCGGGCCTACCAGCCGGGCAAAGGCCTGCGGGTTATCGGCACCAGCGGCGTTGGCTTCATCGGTATCAATGTGCATTTCGAGGCGCATGTCCGGTGAAACGCGAATCGCCACGTTGTTGAAAATCAGCCCGCGATCGTCGCCTTCAATCGCCACTGAAACCCTATCGCCGTGGGAAACCCGCAGGATCAGCGCATCAAGCGGCGACATATGAATATGCCGCTGCGCGACGATAACCCCGGAAGGTAGCTCCAGTTCGCCAAAGGGGCTGACCAGGCGGATGCCCGGCGTCCCCTTCAGGTTGCCGGACATTCTCAGCGGCGCGGCAATCCCCAGCGCTCTCGCATCGGTACGCGAAATTTCCACCTGGCTTACCGAGCGCAGCGGACCGAGCAGGCGCACATTTTTGAGCTGTCCTTTCGGCCCTACCAGGGTGACGGTTTGTTCCGCAGCATATTGTCCCGGCTGCAGCAGCGCTTTTTTTTCGCTGATGGGATGGCCAGGAAATAGCTGCTCATAATCCTGCGCGGACAGGTGGATATGACGGTTTGAGACGCCCAGCGGAATAGGCCGCTGGCGCATCTCGTCGAGAACTTTACGGACCGTTGATTGCAGAAGCTCTTTATCCATTACGCTTCACCTCGCTTGCCAGAATGAATGCAAAGCGTACGAGGTTCGCCCTTCTGGCGCGGACATTTTGGATCCAGACACAGATTGCAACTGACCAGTTCTGATTCCTGCGGGGCCTCTTCGGCTGGCGCTTCAGAAACGACATCAGCTATCTCTGACGCTTCAGGCTCAGGTTCAATGACGGAGGGGGAGGGTGTCTCTGCGAGCAGGATCCCTTCTCCGGGCCTGGCGATAACCTTGTGGGCCACCAGACCATTCCGCTGTTCGGCAAATTGCGCACCGGTGGTGATGGCCGCCTGCACGGAGGCCACATCACCGGTAATTTTAATCACCATCCAGCCTGAACCATTGGTCTTTTCGAGGGCGAGCAGCGTGATAGAAGCGGATTTCGCCATGATATCGGCGCAGCTGATAGCCAGTGCCAGACCACAAACTTCAAGTAATCCCAGTGATTGCTTCACGCGGTGCTCCTTATTCGCCATCGATTAGGCTGATTTCGGTAAAATGGCCTCAACATCGCTGTGCGGACGCGGGATAACGTGGCAGGATTTCACTTCACCCACGACGCTTGCCGCTGCGCTGCCGGCATCTACGGCTGCTTTAACCGCGCCGACATCGCCGCGAACCATGACGGTAACCAGGCCAGAACCAATTTTTTCGTAGCCCACCAGCTGTACGTTGGCGGATTTAACCATTGCATCGGCGGCTTCAATGGCGCCGACCAGCCCTTTTGTTTCAACCAGTCCCAGTGCGTTATTCATACTGCCGTTCTCCTGTGATTAAACATGGAGATCCCGAAAAGGGATCCCTTTGACCAGTCGTGCCGCGTTATTACCGGTGTTGCGTTGGGCCTGACTGTCCTGATGATGCATCAGCGTAAAAAGCGGCGCCGATGCGGGTAAATTCTTGTAATGTACGACCAGCGAGTGTCGATCGCAGGCAATGCCGACCAGCAGCGGCGAGCTGCGCGCCGCCTGCCAGGCGCTGTCAACGACATCTCCAGCCGGGTGATGCTGAAGCAGGAAAGGGATGCCTTCCTCTTCGATACCCAGCAGCACTTCGTGCCAGAGGCTGGCGCAGTCGTTGATAACGGTAATGACGATAGCCGGGGCGCTGTGATTACTGTCCATATGCAAATTCCTTGTGCCAGGAGAGAATCAGGCCGGTGGCCACCGCGTTTCTTGGGCCTTCGCTGCCGCGAATATTTCCCCGCCCTGCGACCAGGCGGTAGTGCGCCAGCGCATCGGTGACCAGCTGCGGAACTTCGAAATCCAGCGACGAGCCGCCGACCAGCACCACGAACGGAATATCGCGAATGTTGCCGGTTGGACTGACCTGACGCAGCGCGCGCAGGGCGTTGGTGACAAAGACGCGTTCTTTAGCGCTGCGGCGAATGGCGCGCACTTTTTCCAGCGCTAAGTCGCCGGGAAGCGGCACCAGTTCGTCCGGTTTCACCACGCAGACGCGGGCGAACACGGCGGGAGGCAGCGGCGTCGGGAAGAACTGGACGCTGCCGTCCTCGTGGCGTAAGTGGAACAGGCTTTCGACCTTAGCCAGCGGGTATTTTTTGATCTCTTCCGCCAGATAGCGGTCTTCCAGCCCCAGTTCGCGGGCAATAATCATCGTGACCATATCGCCTGCCCCGGCGAGATGGGTGGCGATGATTTCACCTTTAGGGTTGATGATGGAGGCATCGGTGGAGCCCGCGCCGAGGTCGAGGATCGCCAGCGGTCGGGTGGTACCCGGCGTGGTCAGCGCGCCCAGAATGGCGGCTTCAGCCTCAGCGCCGCCGATCTGCACGTCGATATTAAGCTTCTGCTCAATTTCACGGGCAATCATCGCCATCTGCAGACGGTCTGATTTCACCATCGAGGCGATGCCGACGGCCTGCTCCAGCGAGAACTCCCCGGCCAGACCGCCGGTGACGCTCACCGGAACCGAGGTGTCAACGGCCAGAAGATCCTGAATGAAAACCTCACTGCTCGGCTTATTGGTTAGCTCGGCCATGGTCTGGCGCACGTGCTCCAGCATGCCGCCGATATTGGTCCCGGCCTCGCCGGTGACGTTGTCGAGCTTGCCGCAGCCGTCCACCGCTTTCATGATAGCTTCGGCACCGGCGGCAACATCCACGCGCACGGTACGACCCTGCGCCTGCAGCTCCAGGTTACCGGCGGGTATCGCACGAGCTTTGACGTCGCCGGATGGCGTTTTAACCACCACGGCGGAACGGTTGCCGATCAGCGCGCGCGCCATCGGGACGATGTTTTTCGTCTCATCGGCGTTGAGATTAAACACGGTGGCGATGCCGTAAGGGTTAGAGAGGGTTTCGATAACCTTCCCCGGCACGGCGACTTCAATCGCCGCCAGCATCCCCAGCGGAATGCGGTCGATGTACAGAACTTCGTCAACGATCGGCAGCGATTTTTCCAGCCGGTTGCTGACCAGTACGCCATCGTCGCGCTGCAAAATGACGCCGGTAATCTGGTATCCGGCGCGCATTGAGGCGTTGATAACATTGGCGATATCGGCAAAATCAAAGGCTGACGATACCACCAGAATATAGGACGAGTCCGCCGGGCGGGTTAACAGCTCCTCCGGCGTAATCGTGATACCCACACCAAGGCCTGCTCCGCCCGGCGTTTTTGGGTTATGGCCGATCATTGTCGATTCGGTGATGATGGTTTCGGTAATGGTTTCCATCGCCACATCGCCAATCACCGGCGTGGCTTCGTTAATGCGGATGAGCGAAATATCGCTGACATTGATCCCCGCGCGCTTTGCGACGAGGGCGAGCGCTTCCTGAATGCCGAACACGTTACGCAACGTGCCTTTGATCCCGGTCGTTTCCGCCAGCGCGCTGTGGGTGATTGTCAGCGCGCCAGCCTCATCTTGCCGCGCCAGTGCGACTTCCGTCGATGAGTTGCCGATATCAATGCCAGCTATATATCGCATCACATACCCCTGTAATTAATCGTCGCCTTTGAGTTTTTTACGCTCAACGTACAGCCCTGCCGCTTCACGAACGAAAGCTGCGCAAATCTTTGCCTGATAACGGTTTTCGAGATCGTCGGCGATAGCGAGCAGCTCTTCTTTCGTTGAACGATACGGACGAAGGGCGTTGTAGATTTCAAGAATGCGATCGTCTGGTACCGCGGTCAGTTCGGCGGCGCGTTCGAAGTTCATCGCCAGCCGGTCGCGGCCCGCATCTTTGGCGATAGACGCCTGTAAGCGCAGGGTTTCCGGGGTAATACGCATATCCTGAGCGGTGACTTTATTGCTCAGCACGTTTTCCAGCGTAAAGTCGTCCAGCGTTTTATTGGTGGCGGTTTTCACCCATTCCGGGTGTTTGTTCGCCAGCGGGTAGTCGCTGACCTTTGCGCTGCGGGACGTGCCGCCTGCCGCCGAAGCCGCGGCTGGCGCATCGCCCTGCAGGCTGTTCATGCGGCTCAATACGTCCCGAACCATCGATTCAATTGCGTCGGTATTCATGGAGTTATCCTTTATCAAAGCGCCACGCGCAGTTCCTGCGGGTTTTTGCCCGTCACGACGTACTTGGTCTCTTTAATGTGCAAAATGGCCGACTTTGCCTGGTACTTCGGGCGTGCCATCTGGTCATTCAGCGTAGGGACCGGCTGCGGTGATTCGCGTTTCGCATAACGGGCGGCGTTTTTACCTATCTGACGGTAGGTTTCCAGCGTCAGCAGCGGTGCTTGCGGGAACAGCTCCAGGTTGGAGAGCGGCGGTAGTCCCTGCTGGTGGATAACCGTAGTGCCTTTCGACTGGATGCCGATGGAAATGCCGGAGCCGCTCAGGCGGTTACCTTCAACGGCGACGAACGCCACGTCGGAAGATTTAAAGCAGCGAATCACGCGCGCCCTGATACCTTCTTCTTCAATACCGGCGATGACTTCGCGCAGGATGCTCTTATGCGGTAAGCCGACGATATTAACAGTCTGTGCCAGGCCAAATGCCGGGCCGACGGCGATAATGACTTCGTCCTGCTGAGTGCCCTGGCGCGCTTCGCCCACTTCGGTCAGAAAGCCGTCGCCCGCAGGCGCAGCGGTCTGTGGTGCTGTGGATGCCGCAGGCGCATTAAACGAGACGGGTTTATCGCTGCCCTTCATATCGCGGAGCACGTCTTCAATTATCTGGCGCAGCAATTTTTCATTAATTTCCATTTCTCACCCCTTAATCAATCTCGTTGGGATCAAGAGCGCCAGGGATGTTTTTAATCTCTTCCCAGCGTTCTCCCTGCAGGCGATAACCTGTTGCCGGACCGGCATAGTCATTGACGTCATTAACCGCAGAGAGCACTTGTCCGTCGCCGACGATAATGGCGGAGGTGTGCAAATAGTCGCCGGTTAGCTTGGCTTTCTGGATGTTGAGCATGTCCTGGGCCACGTCGGTAAACCCGCCCTGCGCCAGCGCTTTAACGACTTCCAGACCGTTGCGGTTTTTATTGATGATTTCTTGGGCGAACTTGATGTCTTCGACGATGTTACGCTCCGGCATATCTTTCGAACCGTGGGCATAGGTCGCGGCTTCAACTTCTTCATCGGTAATCGGCGGTAGTCCCATTCCGGCAAACACGGCCTGCAGCGCGCGGGCGGCTTTGTTACGGATGGCGATAACGTCCTCTTCGCGAACCGGGCGCAGACCACCGTCCACTTTCAGGTCACGCTGGATAACGTTGTAGTCGTCAAAGTCTTCCGCATCTTCGTTGGAACCGGCGAACATGTTGTCGTAGTTCGGCACCGCGGAATAACCAGAGGAGATAAAGTCGGTACCCGGCAGGAACTGCATCAGCAGGCGCGCGGTACGACGCATATCGGAGTGGGTGAAGGTCTGGTCGTTACTGGAGGCGCATTCCAGATCCAGTGACGAGCAGATCAGGTTTTCCGCCAGCACGGCACGAATGCCTGATGGCACGGCAGACGGTACGCCGATACAGCTTACGGAGCCATTTTGCAGACCCTGAACGCCAGCCGCTTTGGTGATATAGATGCAGCGCGCTTCCAGATACAGCATGGATTTGCCTTCGGCGTAGCCCATCTGCACTTCGGAGCCAGAACCGGAGGTGAAGCGCATTTTCAGGCCGCGAGAGGCGTAGGAAGAGGCTAAGAAGCCTTTCGACCATGGCGTATCGTCACCGTCGGTGAAGACCGGCTCGGTGCCGTAAACGGAAATGGTTTCGGCGTAGCAGGTGTGGCCCAACATACCGAGCTTCAGCTCGGTAGCTTCTTCCAGGGAGCACTGAGTCAGTACACCCGGACGACCTACCTGAGAACCAACCAGCAGCGCGATGGCGTTGAACGGCGCGTAGCGCGCTACCGCAACCGTGGTTTCTTGTTCGTCAAACCCGCGCCATGCGCCTTCGGCGGCATCGGCGGCAATTTGCACCGGGTTGTCTTTAACGTTGGTGACGTGCGCCTGCTGAGATGGCGTGCGGCGGGCGCGCATTTTCTGCATCGCCATCATCATCTCAACCACGTTCATATGCGAAACCACTTCAACAATTTTCGCTGGGGTCATCGCGGTGGTTAGCGGGACGATTTCGCTGCGCTTGACGTTAGGATCGCAGAGCATGTTAGCCAGCTTGACCGAATCCATCGCCATCACTTCTTCGGCGCGGTTCAGGTTGATGCCGTAGCGAGCAATAAAGTGGTCGATCAGGTCGAATTCGCTAACCGGTTTTCCGTCCAGCTCGGTTACCGCGCCGTTAACGATTTTAATCGACGGTTTCGGGTCGTTCGGGCTTTCCATTGCGATAAAGCCTTCTTCGATCCACTCCTTAACAAAGCCGTCCTGATTCACAGGGCGTTTCGCCAGTGCTTCAAATCTTTTCGATCTCATGAATCAGCCTCGTGGGTATCAGATGTAGGACGGGCGATCGTTTTTCGGTTCAGAACCGAGGGTCGCAAGGACGGTTTTGCCGATTTCGCGGGCGGAGGTCACCGCCTGACGGACCGCGCCGGAGTCGCCGGAAATCACCAGAATGGCTTCGTTACTAAAGCTGGTGCCGTGCGCCGGAGAGCTGTACGCCACGACTTCAACGTTGGCTGACTTCAGGGCGGTATCGGCCATCAGTACGCCGACGGAAGCCGGAGCGCCGACAATGACGCCGCAGGCACGGCCAATCGGCGCGCCGAACGCTTTTTCCAGGGCGTAGCTGGCGCGAGCGGTGTACTGCAGCTCGATATGCCCGGCTTCGTTGCCGTAAACATCGCCGAAGGTGCGGTCCAGCTCTTTCAGCGCGACTTCGATACCGCGCTTGACGTCGGATACATCGTTACCGCCTAAAATAATCAGCGAACCGTGGCCCGCGCCGCCTTTGGTATCGCGCGGCAGCTCAATGCTGACCACTTCGGTGTTGGTGGCTTTCACCGCTTCGTCCGCCGCCATAATGTGCGGGCCTGCGCCGGTGCGGGCGCCGAGAATACCGATGGAACGATAGCGCTTCTCAAGCTTCATCGCGTCCAGCAGGGCGGTATCGACGTTGGCGATAACCAGGCCCAGGGTATCGCCAATGGCGGTCCCGACAAATTCCGTTAAACTGCAGCTTTTTTCTGCCATAGCCGTCTCTCGTATAGGTTGGGGTTGACCAGGGATGGCCTGTTGTTCCGGCGTTGCCACACGGGCAATCACCTGCGCCATGATCTGTTCCACCAGCTCATTGCTGCTCATTGGCTAATTCCCTTCGGTAAGATTTTTTCTACATCGGTGTGAGGGCGTGGGATGACGTGTACGGCTTTCACTTCACCCACGTTGCGTGCGGCTGCGGCACCTGCATCGGTGGCCGCTTTGACCGCGCCAACATCGCCGCGCACGATGACGGTTACCAGCCCGGAGCCAATCTTTTCATAGCCCACTAACATCACATTGGCTGACTTAACCATTGCATCAGCGGCCTCTATGGCTGCGGTTAAGCCTTTGGTTTCTACCATTCCTAGTGCTTCTTGTTGCATAAAGACCTCGCATGGAGTGTTCCGATAGTTGGGACTATAAGAAGATGCGAGGAAAAAGAATGGCTGACTTGCTATTGAGCATCAGAAAATAATGGGAAAGCAATATGACTAAATTGTCTTTTGTTTTTATAACTCATTGATAATTAACATTTAATTTATTATTATCTATATGATTATTTTGTTTTTATTATTTCATTTTTACATTTTTGTTAGTGACGAGAGTATTTTTATTTGATATGGCGAAAGACGCAAAATGTGATGTTTATTCGAAATTGATAAGTTGGCTTGTGCAATATTTTATTATTTCAACAGGCGTATTTTATAGCTCAAATTTCCCGTGTGATGGGCTGATAAAAATATCGGAAAAGCAAAATTTTGCTATCGCAACACGATTTTTCCGGAAGGCAGGCCCGCAGGTTGCCAACAATTTACAGGCGGCACTTTTTATAGTGAGGTTAGCTGTACTCTACCGCCAGCCGAAACTTGCGCTGGCCAGGACACGAACTTTGCTCAGAAGGTGTCACATGAATGATTCTCTAAAGGCGCAATGTGGTGCGGAATTTTTAGGCACCGGACTCTTTTTGTTTTTTGGTATCGGTTGTTTGAGCGCGCTCAAAGTCGCAGGCGCCAGCCTCGGATTATGGGAGATTTGCATTATTTGGGGGCTTGGGATTTCACTGGCCGTTTACCTTACGGCCGGCATCTCCGGCGGACATCTTAACCCTGCGGTGACGATTGCGCTGTGGCTGTTTGCCTGCTTCCCCAAACAGAAAGTATTGCCTTATATTATTGCCCAGTTTGCCGGCGCTTTTGGCGGCGCTCTGCTGGCGTATGTGCTTTATAGTAGCCTTTTTACTGAATTTGAGACTGCGCATCATATGGTGCGCGGTAGCGTCGAAAGTTTGCAATTAGCCAGCATTTTCAGTACCTATCCGGCCGCAGCGCTAAATGTATGGCAGGCTGCGTTGGTGGAAGTGGTCATTACGTCGATTCTGATGGGCATGATCATGGCATTGACGGATGATGGCAATGGCATTCCTAAAGGGCCGCTTGCGCCTTTGCTTATTGGGATATTGGTTGCCGTTATCGGCGCGTCTACTGGACCCCTTACCGGTTTTGCAATGAACCCGGCGCGTGATTTCGGTCCCAAACTGTTCACATGGTTAGCGGGGTGGGGGAACATGGCGATGAGCGGTGGGCGAGAGATCCCTTATTTTATCGTGCCGATTGTCGCGCCTGTTATCGGCGCCTGTGCCGGAGCAGCCATATATCGCTATTTTATTGGTAAGAATTTACCTTGTAACCGCTGTGAACTGTAAGAAAATGCGAACCAGATTCACAGCAATGATGTATCGTAAAAACAGGTGAGATAATTTCGTGATCTGCTTTCACGAACTGATCAAAACGTCTCCCAGCAATGGGAGACTTTTGATATTGTCATTGTACTTTTTATCAGGGCCAGGATAATGCTAATAAAAAGTGAATGTAAATAATGTGTTTTGTTTATAACAATAAATTAACTGAGGGGTTTTATCATGATTTCTGCGAGCGCTCTGAACTCAGAACTCATTAATAAAATCGCACAGGATTTTGCACAAGCCACCGGTCTGGCGGTTGTGGTTGTCAATATTCATGGTGATGAAATATCTGAGCTATTTAATTTCACGCCGTTTTGTCAGTTGATGCGGCAGCATCCCCAGCATAGTACACGTTGTCGTATGAGCGATCGCTGCGGGGGACTGGAGGCATCGAAGTCCGATCAACCCTGTATTTATCGTTGTCATGCCGGTCTAACGGATTTTTCTATTCCGCTGGTAATCGCAGGGCATTTAGTTGGCTTTGTTTTATGCGGGCAGGTTCGTTTAAGTAATGACGTGGAGCTGGTAAACATTCTTAATGTCGACGATCGCTGGCAGGCTGACCCTGAGCTCTTGAATGAATTTCGGAATGTGCCAGAGATGGACTATTCACGCGTTATCGCTTCCGCCGATCTTCTTAAACTGATTGTTGAGAATTGCCTGAAAAAACAGCTCAATTTCGTGGTTATCAAAGACAATCCGCAGCAATCGGAGGCAAATAAAACCACTCGTGGTCCCACTCCGCATGACAGTAAAATGAAAAAAGCGCTTCGCTATATTGATGCGCATTTGTCCGACGATCTTCGTCTTGAGGATGTCGCCTCACATGTCTATCTCAGCCCCTATTACTTCAGTAAACTATTCAAGAAATATCAGGGAATCGGATTTAATGCGTGGGTAAACCGCCAGAGAATGGTTAGCGCCAGAGAATTGCTTTGCCATAGTGACTGGAGTATTGCCAGTATTGCGCGTAATTTAGGCTTTTCGCAAACCAGCTATTTTTGCAAAGTCTTCCGCCAGACCTATCAGGTTACGCCGCAGGCTTATCGCCAGCAGATAAATGAGAATTCTCATCCTCCATCGTTATGAATAGCAATATTTTGCTATTGCCGATTTTTGATAGTCTTTTGTATCTTAATCATTTCAGAAAGAAAATTTATCTGGTGTAACAATAAATTGTCATAGCGCAACAAAATAATAAAATTTAGGGCATAAACTGCACCAGTTTTTATTTTTGTGATGAAGTTCAGTGTCAGGAAAGATAAGTTTTATTACGCTTTGTCGATACGTTTTATCGTCAATATACCGATAAGGATGAGTAGATTAACGTCAGATGAGCAACCGCTCAGGCTATTGCTCACAGAAATGTAAAACGTAGCACATTATTAATTGCCGTTATGGGTGTGCCGTACAGCCATAACGTAAACCAACAGGTTTGCCACATTTGTGGTAGGGAAGGGGGTGAAAATCCCCCGCAGCCCCCGCTGCTGTGATGCTGACGACCCCGTAAAGACCACTGATCGCAAGATTGGGAAGGACGGGCGAGGAGGACGCTAAGCCAGAAGACCTGCCTGTCGGTGATAACCAACAACTTCGGTGGGAAGTGGGTTGCGAAGACGCGTACAGTCGAAAGACTGAACATGCGCGTACCTGTATACCCCTACCACCCTGAACAGGATCAGGGTAATGGCGGCAAGGCATCACGCATTTATTCTTGCAGGCACAGGAAGCGGTTGCGGCAAAACCACGGTGACGCTTGGTTTGTTGAGGCTGCTGCAAAAACGCGCGCTGCGCGTACAGCCGTTTAAAGTTGGGCCAGATTACCTTGATACCGGCTGGCATACCGCTATCTGTGGCGTGGCGTCCCGTAATCTTGACAGTTTCATGCTTCCTCCTCCTGTTCTCAACGCCTTATTTTGCGAACAAATGCGGCAGGCGGATATCGCTGTCATTGAAGGGGTCATGGGGCTGTATGACGGCTATGGCGTCGACCCCAATTACTGCAGCACAGCCGCGATGGCCAAACAGCTTGGTTGCCCGGTCATCCTACTGGTGGACGGCAAGGCTGTTTCAACGTCGCTTGCGGCTACCGTTATGGGATTTCAGCACTTCGACCCGACCCTCAACCTCGCGGGCGTGATTGTGAATCGCGTCACTAGCGACGCCCACTATCAGCTCCTCAAAAATGCCATTGAACATTATTGCTCACTGCCGGTACTGGGGTATGTCCCTCCTTGCGACGGCGTCGCATTACCTGAACGCCACCTGGGGTTGATTACCGCCAGAGAATCCCTCGTCAATCAGCAATCATGGCATGATTTTGCCGCCTCGCTGGAACAAACAGTGGATGTGGATGCGCTACTCTCGCTGAGCGTGTTATCAGCGCTTCCGACGGGAATGTGGCCTGAGCGCCCCGATAACACAGCGGGGGCAGGGCTGACGCTTGCTCTGGCGGATGATGAGGCCTTTAACTTTTATTACCCCGATAACATCGATTTGCTGGAGCGCGCCGGCGTTAACATTGTGCGTTTTAGCCCACTGCATGACCGCGCATTGCCTGATTGTCAGATGATCTGGCTGGGCGGTGGATATCCTGAATTATACGCCGCGGATCTGGCGGCAAATACGGCGATGTTAAAACATTTGCGGGCGGCGCATCAGCGCGGCGTGGCGATTTACGCGGAGTGTGGTGGTCTGATGTATCTGGGGAGCACTCTGGAGGATAGCGGTGGGGAAATTCATCAGATGGCGAATATTATCCCCGGTCACAGCAAAATGGGTAAGCGACTTACCCGCTTTGGTTACTGTGAGGCGCAGGCTATGCAGCCAACGCTATTGGCGGTGCCTGGCGAGATAGTGCGCGGCCATGAATTTCACTACTCAGATTTTATTCCCGAAACACCCGCCGTTATGGCCTGTCGTAAGGTTCGCGATGGTCGCGTGTTACAGGAATGGGCTGGCGGCTGGCAGACAGGCAACACGTTTGCCAGCTATCTGCACGTCCATTTCGCCCAGCGTCCGGAAATGTTGCAGCACTGGCTGGCGGCGGCGAGGCGCGTATTATGACGATTCTTGCCTGGTGTATCGCCTGGGTGCTGGATTTTATCATCGGCGACCCTCAACACTGGCCCCATCCGGTACGCTGGATAGGTCGTTTAATCACGTTTGTGCAGCGTATTGTGCGTCGCTATTGTCCCGGCGATAAAGCGCTGCGGATTGGCGGCGGCGTAATGTGGGTTGTGGTTGTCGGGGCGACCTGGGGCGTGGCATGGGGCGTACTGGCGCTGGCGCAGCGGATTCACCCCTGGTTTGGCTGGAGCGTCGAAGTCTGGATGATCTTTACCACGCTGGCCGGACGCTCTCTGGCCCACGCCGCGCAGGAGGTTGAACGACCGTTACGAAAGAACGACCTTGCGGAAAGCCGAATAAAACTCTCCTGGATCGTCGGGCGCGATACGTCGCAACTTCAGCCAGCGCAGATCAATCGCGCCGTGGTGGAAACGGTTGCAGAAAACACCGTTGACGGCATTATCGCGCCGCTCTTTTTCCTCTTTCTCGGCGGCGCGCCGCTGGCGATGGCCTACAAAGCCGTCAATACCCTGGATTCAATGGTGGGCTACAAACATGAAAAATACCGGGCGATTGGTATGGTCAGCGCCCGTATGGACGACGTAGCGAACTATCTTCCTGCCCGACTGAGCTGGCTGTTGCTGGGCATTGCGGCAGGACTGTGTCGCCTGAGTGGTTGGCGGGCGCTGCGTATTGGCTGGCGTGACCGTTATAACCACAGTAGCCCAAATTGCGCCTGGTCGGAAGCGTGTGTGGCCGGCGCCTTAGGTATCCAGCTCGGTGGCCCAAATAACTACTTTGGCGAGCGTGTGGACAAGCCCTGGATCGGCGACGCGCAGCGCGATATTTCCGTGGACGATATTTCCCGAACGATTCGATTGATGTGGGTCGCTTCAACCCTGGCGCTGGCGCTGTTTATTGCGGCGCGGTGCGGGTTATCTGGCGTGGCCTGAGGACGACAGTATGCATTATATCCAGCAGCCCCAAACCATTGAGGCCAACAGTTTCACCATTATTAGCGACATTATTCGCGAAACGCGTCCTGATTACCGTTTCGCCAGTCCGCTCCATGAGGCCATTATAAAGCGGGTTATTCATACCACCGCCGATTTCGACTGGCTGGACATTTTGTGGTTCTCTGCCGATGCGCTGGAGCAGCTTTGTGATGCGCTACGCCAACCGTGCATTATTTATACCGATACCACGATGGCGCTGTCCGGCATTAATAAAAGATTACTGGCGACGTTTGGCGGCGAGTGTCGCTGTTATATCAGCGATCCGCGCGTGGTGCGCGCCGCAAAAACGCAGGGGATTACCCGTTCAATGGCCGCCGTCGATATCGCTATCGCCGAGGAGGAGAAAAACAAGCTCTTTGTTTTCGGTAATGCGCCGACGGCCCTGTTCCGTTTGCTTGAACATAACGTGACGGTGAGCGGCGTGGTGGGCGTACCGGTAGGCTTTGTCGGCGCGGCAGAGTCCAAAGAGGCGCTCACCCATAGTCATTTTCCCGCGGTTGCCGCGTTAGGGCGTAAAGGCGGCAGTAACGTGGCTGCCGCTATCGTCAATGCGCTGCTCTATCACCTCCGGGAGGCCTGATGGGCGAGCTTTCTTTTGACGCGCCGGTCTGGCACCACGGTAAAGCGTTACGTAAAGGATATACCACCGGTTCCTGCGCGACGGCGGCGGCAAAAGTCGCCGCGCTGATGGTATTGCGTCAACATCTGATTCATCAGGTCTCCATCGTCACGCCGTCGGGCGTCACGCTATGCCTGAACGTGGAGTCGCCGCACATTGAAGGCCAGCAGGCGATAGCCGCAATTCGTAAAGATGGCGGCGATGACGTGGATGCCACGCACGGAATGCTGATTTTTGCCCGCGTTACGCTCAACGACAGCGGTGAGATTACGCTCACTGGCGGCGAAGGTATTGGTACGGTAACGCGTAAAGGGATTGGACTGCCGCTCGGGAGCGCCGCCATCAATCGTACGCCGCGCCATACCATTGAGTCAGCGGTGCGCGAAGCGATAGGCCCGGCGCGTGGGGCCGATGTGGAGATTTTTGCCCCGGAAGGCGAAGCGCGGGCGCAAAAAACGTATAACTCGCGGCTTGGCATTCTTGGCGGCATTTCCATTATTGGCACTACCGGCATTGTGACGCCGATGTCGGAAGAAAGCTGGAAACGCTCGCTATCGCTGGAACTGGAGATCAAACGGGCGTCAGGATTAACGCGGGTGATACTCGTGCCGGGCAACCACGGCGAACGGTTTGTTCGCGAACAAATGGGCGTCGACACACAGGCGGTCGTCACCATGAGCAATTTTGTCGGCTACATGATTGAAGAGGCGGTACGGCTGGGATTTTGCCAGATAGTGCTGGTGGGGCATCCTGGAAAACTGATCAAAATCGCCGCCGGGATCTTTCATACCCATAGCCATATTGCCGATGCGCGCATGGAAACGCTGGTCGCGCATTTAGCTTTACTGGGCGCGCCGCTGGAGTTACTCACCCTGGTCGGCGATTGCGATACCACTGAAGCGGCAATGGAGCACATTGAAGCATATGGCTTCGGGCATATCTATAACCATCTTGCCAGGCGTATTTGTTTGCGAGTCATGCAGATGCTGCGTTTTACCAAAACGCCGCCTGTCTGCGACGCCATCCTGTTTTCTTTTGATAACCATATTCTCGGCAGTAATCGTCCCGTCGACGAGATTGCTAAGGAGCTGCAATGCTAACGGTCGTGGGAATGGGGCCCGCTGGACGGCATTTGATGACGCCTGCGGCGCTGGAAGCGATAGACCACGCCGATGCGCTGGCAGGCGGTAAACGCCATTTGGCGCAGTTTCCGGCGTTTGGCGGCGAACGATTTACGCTGGGCGCGGATATTGGCGCGTTGTTGTCCTGGATTGCCGCCCGTTGGGATAAAGGGATTGTGGTGCTGGCCTCCGGCGATCCGCTGTTTTATGGCATCGGTACACGCCTGGTGGCGCATTTTGGTATCGAACAGGTTCGCATTATCCCTGGCATCAGCGCCGTACAGTATCTGTGCGCACAGGCTGGGATTGATATGAATGACATGTGGTTGACCAGTAGCCACGGTCGTTGCGTCAGCTTCGAGCAGTTGGCGAACCATCGCAAAGTGGCGATGGTCACGGATGCCCGCTGCGGGCCGCGAGAAATCGCGCGGGAACTGGTCGCGCGCGGTAAAGGGCATCGCTTAATGGTGATTGGTGAAAATCTGGCGATGGAAAATGAGCGGATCCACTGGCTACCCGTCAGTGCGGTCAACGCCGACTATGAAATGAATGCAGTGGTGATCCTTGATGAAAGATGAGCTTTTTCTGCGCGGCGAGAACGTGCCGATGACCAAAGAGGCGGTACGGGCGCTGGCACTGTCGAAACTTGAGCTCCACCGCGCCAGTCACCTGATTGACGTCGGGGCGGGAACGGGAAGCGTCTCAATTGAAGCGGCGCTGCAATTTCCTTCGTTGCAGGTGACGGCTATCGAGCGTAATCCTGCCGCGCTACGGCTGCTTGATGAGAATCGTCAGCGCTTTGCCTGCGGCAATATCGATATTCTCCCCGGCGAAGCGCCAATGACCATAACCGGGAAAGCCGATGCGGTGTTTATGGGCGGCAGCGGCGGGCATCTGACGGCGCTGATTGACTGGGCGATGGGTCATCTGCATCCCGGTGGCCGTCTGGTGATGACCTTTATCTTGCAGGAAAACCTTCATAGTGCGCTGGCGCATCTTGCGCTCATCGGCGCATGTCGAATGGACTGTGTACAGCTTCAGCTTTCATCGTTAACGCCGCTGGGGGCGGGACACTATTTCAAACCGAACAATCCTGTTTTTGTTATCGCCTGTCAGAAGGAAGAAAACCATGTCAGAGACATTTGATCCACGCTGTGTATGGTTCGTCGGCGCCGGGCCGGGCGATCGCGAGCTGATCACGCTTAAAGGCTACCGCCTGCTGCAACAGGCGCAGATAGTTATCTATGCCGGTTCGCTGATCAATACCGAACTGCTGGATTACTGCCCCGCGCAGGCAGAACGCTATGACAGCGCCGAACTGCATCTTGAGCAGATTATCGAGCTGATGGCGGCGGGCGTGAAAGCGGGAAAAACGGTGGTGCGGTTGCAAACGGGCGATGTCTCGCTGTACGGCTCCGTGCGTGAGCAAGGCGAAGAGTTAACCCGCCGTGGTATCGACTGGCAGGTAGTGCCTGGCGTCAGCGCGTTTCTCGGCGCTGCGGCGGAGCTGGGTGTGGAATATACCGTACCGGAGGTATCGCAGAGTCTCATTATTACCCGTCTGGAAGGGCGTACGCCAGTACCGGCGCGCGAACAACTGGAGGCGTTCGCCAGTCACCAGACGTCGATGGCGATTTATCTCTCCGTTCAGCGTATTCACCGGGTGGCGGAACGTCTCATTGCCGGCGGTTATCCGGCAACTACGCCTGTCGCGGTCATTTATAAGGCTACCTGGCCGGAAAGCCAGACCGTTCGCGGCACGTTAGCGGATATTAGCGACAAAGTACGTGATGCTGGCATCCGTAAGACGGCGCTAATCCTGGTCGGGAATTTTCTGGGTAAGGAGTATCACTACTCAAGACTCTATGCAGCGGACTTTAGCCATGAATACCGTAAAGCCTGAATCCATTGCGTTGTTTTGCCTGACGCCCGGCGGCGTGGCGTTGGCAAAAAGACTCGCCGCGATGCTGCCGTTAACCTGCTTTACCAGTGAAAAACTGCGGGAAGAGGGATTTATTCCCTTTGATGGCGGATTCGCTAATACCGCCCGGCAGGCTTTTACCACTTATACCGCGCTTATTTTTATTGGCGCGGCCGGCATTGCCGTTCGTGTCCTGGCGCCGTTAGTGAACGACAAGTTCAGCGATCCGGCGGTGGTCGTCATTGATGAACGTGGTCAGCATGTCATTAGCCTGCTTTCCGGTCATGCGGGCGGGGCCAATGCCTTGACGCGCTACCTGGCAGGAATGTTAGGCGCCGATCCGGTGATTACCACGGCAACGGATGTCAATGAGATGTCCGCGTTGGACACCTTAGCTTTCCAGCTTAACGCCCGCATGACCGATCTTCGCACGGCGGTAAAAACCGTTAACCAGATGTTGGTCAGTCATCAACGTGTAGGGTTATGGTGGGATGCCGAACTAACGGAAGAGATCGGCCAGTGTGATATTCGCGGTTTTATCCCTGTTGATGATTTGCAGCGGCTGCCTGAACTGGATGCGCTTATCTGCGTCTCTTTGCGTAATGACCTCCCTGAGCTTCCCGTACCGCACTGGAAACTGGTGCCCCAGCGCGTGGTGGCGGGAATTGGCTGTCGCCGCGATACGCCATTTCCCCTGTTAGCAACATTACTGGCGCGCCAGCTTGAAGCGCAGAAACTCGATCCGCTGGCGTTAAAAGCGATTGGCAGCGTCACGCTCAAAAAAGGGGAGCCGGGGCTTATTCAGCTCGCCTCCTGCTGCCGCGTGCCTTTTAAAACCTTTACCGCCGAAGCGTTGCGCGAATTCGAACACCATTTTCCCGGTTCTGGCTTCGTCAGAAAAACGGTGGGCGTTGGCAGCGTATCCGGCCCGGCTGCGTGGTTATTAAGCCAGGGACAATTGTTAGGCGAGACCCTGCGAGAACAGGGCGTCACTATTACTTTAGGAGTTGCACACTGATGTTGAGCGTAATTGGTATTGGCCCCGGTTCGCAGGCAATGATGACGATGGAGGCGATTGAGGCGCTTCAGGCGGCGGAAATCGTCGTGGGCTACAAAACCTATACCCATCTGGTTAAAGCATTCACCGGCGACAAACAGGTGATCAAGACCGGCATGTGTAAGGAAATTGAACGCTGCCAGGCGGCTATTGAACTGGCGCAGGCCGGGCATAACGTAGCGCTCATCAGCAGCGGCGACGCCGGTATTTACGGCATGGCGGGACTGGTGCTGGAGCTGGTGAGTAAGCAGAAGCTGGATGTAGAGGTTCGCCTTATTCCTGGCATGACCGCCAGCATCGCCGCCGCCTCTTTACTGGGCGCGCCGCTGATGCATGACTTCTGCCATATCAGCCTCAGCGACCTGCTGACGCCGTGGCCGGTTATTGAAAAACGCATTGTTGCCGCCGGAGAGGCAGACTTTGTTATCTGTTTTTACAACCCGCGCAGCCGCGGGCGCGAAGGGCATCTGGCGCGCGCGTTTGACCTGCTTGCCGCCAGTAAAAGCGCGCAAACGCCGGTTGGCGTGGTGAAATCCGCCGGACGTAAGAAAGAGGAAAAATGGCTGACTACGCTCGGCGATATGGATTTTGAACCGGTAGATATGACCAGTCTGGTCATCGTTGGTAATAAAACGACCTATGTTCAGGATGGGCTGATGATAACGCCGCGAGGTTACACGTTGTGAATGAGGGGGAGGTGCTGGTGGTGGGCGGCACCAGCGATGCGCGCGCGTTATGCCGACAACTGGATGCGGCGAACGTCGCGTACACCTTATCCGTGGCGACGCCAGCCGGAAAAGCGCTGGCTGGCGACATTAAAGGACAGGTGCGCTGTGGTCGTCTGGAGTACGGGCAGATGGTCGCCTGGCTAAAAGAAAACCGTACTCGCTGGGTAATAGATGCATCGCATCCTTATGCAGAAATGGTCAGCCATAACCTCCTTCGCGCCTGTGAAACGGCAGGCGTGTTGTTAAGTCGTTATCAGCGTCCGGAGCAGCTTAGCAATCTGACGCATCCGCTTCTCTATACGGCGCGAAGTATTGCCGATGCCTGCGAGATAGCGAGGCGTTTTGGTCCGCGCGTGTTATTGACGACCGGCAGTAAAGATCTGGCCGTCTGGCGTGCCGGGCTGGCGGAAAAAACGTTGCTGGCGCGCGTACTGCCCGTGGCGGAGGTGATTCAACGCTGCAGCGAACTGGGGTTCGGCGTTGGAGAAATTTTCGCACTGTGTGGGCCGTTCAGCGCTGATTTTAACGCCGCGTTTTACCACCAGTGCCGGGCCGACGTAGTCATTACCAAAGCGTCCGGCGCGGAGGGGGGATATCAGGAAAAAGTTCAGCCCTGTCTGGATGCGGGCATTCCCTGCATCGTTATTGCGCGCCCGACGCCGCTTGTGACGGGTGATGAGTTACTGGAAAGCCAGGCCGCCTTTGCGCAGCGTTTATCGCGCTGGCTGGCCGCAGCTAAGGAGTAAAAATGAAAAAAGCGCTTCTGGTAGTCAGTTTTGGCACCAGCTATCACGACACCTGTGAAAAAAACATTGTGGCGTGCGAACGTGATCTGGCGGCGTCCTGTCCCGATCGCGACCTGTTTCGCGCCTTCACTTCCGGAATGATCATTCGCAAGCTTCGCCAGCGTGACGGTATCGACATCGATACGCCATTACAGGCTTTGCAAAAGCTTGCCGCACAGGGATATCAGGACGTGGCGATTCAGTCGTTGCACATTATTAACGGCGACGAATATGAAAAAATTGTCCGTGAAGTACAACTCTTGCGTCCGTTATTCACTCGCCTGACGCTGGGCGTGCCGCTGTTGAGCAGCCATAACGATTATGTGCAGCTAATGCAGGCGTTGCGACAACAGATGCCATCGCTCAGACAAACGGAGAAAGTCGTTTTTATGGGCCACGGCGCCAGCCATCACGCATTCGCAGCTTATGCCTGTCTCGATCATATGATGACCGCGCAGCGCTTTCCGGCGCGCGTCGGCGCCGTAGAAAGCTACCCGGAGGTCGACATCCTGATCGACAGCCTGCGTGACGAAGGCGTCACCGGCGTACATTTGATGCCATTAATGCTGGTGGCGGGCGATCACGCCATTAATGATATGGCTTCAGACGACGGCGACTCATGGAAAATGCGCTTTAACGCGGCGGGCATTCCGGCGACGCCGTGGCTGAGCGGGCTGGGAGAAAACCCGGCTATCCGGGCGATGTTTGTCGCGCATTTGCACCAGGCGCTGAACATGACGGTAGAGGAGGCGGCATGAACGGTAAATTATACGCATTAAGTACCGGGCCAGGCGCGCCCGACCTGATAACCGTCCGCGCAGCGCGGATTCTTGGCTCGCTGGACATTCTGTATGCGCCCGCCGGTCGTAAGGGGGGCGATAGTCTGGCGCTGTCGATTGTGCGCAACTATCTCGGCGAGCAGACGGAAGTACGTTGTTGCCATTTCCCTATGAGCGCTGACGGCGCCGAGAAAGAAGCGGTCTGGAACGAGGTTGCCGCCGCGCTTACCGCAGAGGTGGAAGCAGGTAAACAGGTCGGTTTTATTACCCTGGGCGATGCGATGCTATTCAGTACCTGGATTTTTTTACTCCAGCGAATCGGCTGCCCGGAGTGGCTGGAGATTGTCCCCGGCGTCACGTCCTTCGCCGCGATAGCCGCCCGCGCGAAAATGCCGCTCGCCATAGAACGGCAATCGCTGGCGGTTATTTCTTGTACCGCGCCGGAAGCGGAAATAGCCCAGGCGCTACAACAGCATGATAGCCTGGTGCTGATGAAAGTGTATGGCCGGTTCGCCCGTATTAAAGCGTTGCTGGCGCAGGCTGGCCTGCTGGAATGCGCCTTAATGATGTCCGAGGCCACGCTGCCCGGCGAGCAGTGCTGGCGCCATCTCCACGAGGTCAACGATGATCGACCGTTGCCCTATTTTTCGACCATTCTGGTCAATAAACAGTGGGAGTATGCAGAATGAAACTTGAACAGCAGCTTCGACAGTTGTCTTTCAGTGGACTGGCTGCAGCGCTATTGCTGATGGTTGTCCCGCAACAGGCGTTTGCGATGCATATCATGGAGGGCTTTTTACCGCCAGTGTGGGCGCTGGCCTGGTGGCTACTGTTTTTACCCTGCTTGTGGTATGGACTGGTGCGCTTACGGCGTATTGTGCAGGAGGATAATCATCAGAAGGTACTGCTGGCGCTGTGCGGCGCGTTTATTTTTGTCCTGTCCGCGCTCAAAATTCCGTCGGTAACGGGGAGTTGTTCACATCCGACCGGCGTTGGTCTGGCGGTTATCTTGTTCGGGCCCGGGGTGGTGGCGATTCTCGGCGCGGTTGTGCTGTTGTTTCAGGCGCTATTGCTGGCGCACGGTGGCCTGACGACGCTTGGCGCAAATGGAATATCGATGGCGGTGATTGGCCCGGTTGTCGGTTATCTGGTGTGGAAAATGGCCTGCCGTGCCGGACTGCGCCGTGATGTCGCAGTTTTTCTGTGCGCGATGCTGGCGGATTTGGCGACCTATTTTGTGACTTCAGTCCAGCTTGGCGTTGCGTTTCCCGATCCCCATGCCGGAGCGACAGGGTCTGTTGTGAAGTTTATGGGGATTTTCTGCCTCACACAGATTCCTGTCGCCATTGCCGAAGGTTTATTAACCGTCATGATTTATGACCAGTTAACCAAACGGCAAGTGATTACCGTACAAGGACATTAAAATGAAAAAAACGTTGATGTTGTTAGCGATGGTGGTGGCGCTGGTGATTCTGCCGTTTTTTATTAACCATGGCGGTGAATATGGCGGTTCAGACGGCGAAGCGGAAAGCCAGATTCAGGCTATTGCGCCGCAGTATAAACCCTGGTTTCAGCCGTTATATGAACCTGCCAGCGGTGAAATTGAAAGCCTGCTGTTTACCCTTCAGGGCTCTCTTGGCGCGGCGGTGATTTTTTATATCCTGGGGTATTGCAAAGGTAAACAACGCCGTGATGACCGGGCTTGATCGACTCAGCTATCAAAGCCGCTGGGCACACGTTGCGCCGCAGCGCAAGTTTTTGCTGTGGCTGGCGATGATGATACTGGTGTTTGTTCTGCCGCCTGTAGGGCAGGGCATTGAGCTGCTGATCATTGCCGGATTGAGCTGTTGGCTATTGCGCATATCCCTCTGGCGCTGGTGTCGATGGATGGCGATACCTTTTGGATTTTTGTTGGTCGGCGTGATAACGATTATCTTCAGCATCAGCCGCGAGCCGCAAATGCTGCTGGCTGGCATATCTGTCGGGCCGTACTGGATCGGGATTACCCGTGCGGGCGTGGTCACGGCGAATGACACGTTCTGGCGTAGCCTGACGGCGCTGTCCGCGACGTTGTGGCTGGTGATGAACCTACCGTTTCCGCAGTTAATTAGCTTGCTTAAGCGCGCGCATATTCCACGCCTGCTTACCGAGCAAATCCTGTTAACGTGGCGCTTTCTCTTTATTCTTCTGGATGAGGCGGCGGCAATTCGTCGCGCGCAAACGCTGCGTTTTGGTTATTGCAGCCTGCCGAACGGCTATCGATCTCTGGCAATGCTGACTGGACTCCTGTTTACGCGGGTGTTAATGCGTTATCAGCAAATGACCACCACGCTGGATATCAAACTGTATCAGGGTGATTTTCACCTGTAAGGACTATTATGCTTGCCACTTCAGACCTGTGGTTCCGATATCAGGATGAGCCGGTACTTAAAGGGTTAAATCTGGATTTTTCGCTCTCGCCTGTTACCGGTTTGGTGGGCGCGAACGGCTGTGGGAAGTCTACGCTTTTTATGAACCTGAGCGGCCTGTTGCGTCCGCAAAAAGGGGCCGTGTTGTGGCAGGGAAAACCGCTGGATTACAGCAAGCGCGGACTACTGGCGCTGCGCCAGCAAGTTGCGACGGTTTTTCAGGACCCTGAACAGCAGATTTTTTATACTGATATCGATAGCGATATTGCGTTTAGTTTACGTAATTTGGGGGTGCCGGAGGCGGAAATCACGCGCCGCGTCGACGAGGCGCTAACGCTGGTTGACGCCCAACATTTTCGCCATCAGCCCATTCAGTGTTTGAGTCATGGGCAAAAAAAACGTGTGGCTATCGCCGGAGCGCTGGTGCTACAGGCGCGCTATCTATTGCTGGATGAACCCACTGCTGGTCTCGATCCCGCAGGGCGTACTCAGATGCTTGCTATCATCAGGCGGATTGTGGCGCAGGGAAATCATGTCATTATCTCCAGCCATGATATCGATCTTATTTATGAAATTAGCGATGCCGTATACGTGTTACGCCAGGGCCAGATCCTGACGCATGGCGCGCCTGGCGAGGTTTTCGCGTGTACGGAAGCGATGGAACAAGCGGGGCTAACCCAGCCCTGGCTGGTCAAACTTCATACTCAACTGGGACTGCCGCTGTGTAAAACAGAAACGGAGTTTTTTCATCGAATGCAAAAGTGCGCATTCAGGGAGGCGTCATGACACAGGCAGTTATGTTACAGGGGACGGCATCCGACGTCGGCAAAAGTGTGCTGGTGGCCGGTTTATGCCGCATTTTTTATCAGGATGGTCTGCGTACCGCGCCGTTTAAATCGCAAAATATGGCGCTTAATTCTGGTATTACGCCGGATGGTAAAGAGATGGGGCGGGCGCAAATTTTTCAGGCGGAAGCCGCGGGGATCACGCCAGATGTGCGTATGAACCCGGTGCTGCTCAAACCGACCAGCGATCGCCAGGCGCAGGTCGTGCTGATGGGGAAAGTGGCGACCAATATGGATGCGGTGAGTTACCATGACTATAAACCGCGTTTGCGTGAGCAAATCCTTGCGGTCTATAACAGCCTGGCGCAGGAATATGACGTTATTGTGCTGGAAGGCGCCGGAAGCCCGGCGGAAATCAATCTGCGCGATCGCGATATCGTCAATATGGGAATGGCGGAAATGGCCCAGTGTCCGGTTATTCTGGTGGCGGATATCGACCGGGGCGGCGTATTCGCCGCTATTTATGGCACGCTGGCGCTGCTGCATAAACAGGAGCGTGACAGAGTAAAGGGCGTCATTATCAACAAATTCCGCGGCGACGTGGCGCTACTCTATTCCGGTATCGAACAAATCGAATCGCTTACCGGCGTCCCAGTCCTGGGAGTGATGCCGTGGCTGGATGTGGATCTGGAAGATGAAGATGGCGTCGCGCTGCAAAACGATAAATATCGCGGTAACGCCCCCCGTGATATCACTATTGCCATTGTGCAACTGCCACATATTTCTAACTTTACGGATTTTAACGCTCTGGCGGCGCAGCCGGATGTGCGCATACGCTATATTCGCCGCCCGGAAGCGTTGACTGACGCTGATCTGGTGATCCTGCCGGGCAGTAAGAATACGCTGAGCGACCTCGCCTGGCTGCGCGAAAGCGGGATGGCGGATGCGGTATTGCAGACACATCGGCAGGGCGTGCCGGTGATGGGGATTTGCGGCGGCTACCAGATGCTGGGCGACACCATTGTGGATGAGGTGGAGTCGGGGCTGGGTACGCAGCCGGGCCTGGGGCTGCTTAATACAATCACTCGCTTTGCACAGGATAAAACCACGACGCAGGTTAACGCGACAATGTCAGGCGAGCTGCCCGGCTGGCTGGCTGCCGCGGCGGGGCTACCGGTACGCGGTTATGAAATTCACATGGGGGAAACGGTGCTGCAGGAAGGATGCTGTACGGCCATGACGTTACAGAAAAATGGATGCTCTGTGGCGGATGGTGCGGTCACCGCCGATGGACTGGCGTTTGGCACTTACCTTCACGGCCTGTTTGACAGCGATGCGTTTACCCGTGCGGTGGTCAATGGGTTACGGGCGCGAAAAGGACTTACGCCGTGGGAAACGACTTTTTGTTATGCGGAGCATAAAGCGCGGCAATTTGATCTGCTGGCGGAAGCGATGCGGCAACATATTGATATTGATAAAATTTATACCATCATGCAACAGCATCAGGAGCCGGTATGATGATTCTGGTGACGGGCGGGGCGCGTAGTGGTAAAAGCCGTCATGCTGAAACCTTAATTGGCGATGCGCCGCAGGTACTGTATATCGCCACCTCGCAGATTCTTGATGACGAGATGGCGGCGAGAATTCAGCATCATAAAGATGGCAGGCCGGCACACTGGCGGACCGCAGAATGCTGGCGGCATCTTGATACGTTGATTACCGCGGATCTTGCCCCTGACGACGCGATTTTGCTGGAATGTATTACCACCATGGTGACGAATCTGCTGTTTGCGCTGGGAGGCGCAAACGATCCCGAACAGTGGGATTATGCGGCGATGGAGCGCGCCATTGACGATGAAATTCAGATTTTAATTGCAGCCTGCCAGCGCTGCCCGGCGAAAGTGGTACTGGTGACAAATGAGGTGGGAATGGGGATCGTCCCGGAAAACCGTCTGGCGCGCCATTTTCGTGATATTGCCGGTCGGGTCAACCAACGACTGGCGGCAGCGGCGGATGAGGTCTGGCTGGTGGTCTCAGGTATTGGAGTCAAAATTAAATGAGTAAGCTGTTTTGGGCCATGCTCGCTTTTATTAGCCGCTTGCCCGTGCCGTCACGCTGGTCGCAGGGACTGGATTTCGAGCAATATTCGCGTGGGATCGTGATGTTTCCCTTTATCGGGTTGATTCTGGGAGGGGTAAGCGGCCTGATTTTCATCCTCCTGCAACCCTGGTGCGGTATTCCGCTAGCGGCGTTGTTCTGTATTCTGGCGCTGGCGCTGCTGACCGGTGGTTTTCACCTGGATGGGCTGGCCGATACCTGCGATGGCATTTTTTCCGCGCGCCGCCGTGAGCGAATGCTGGAGATTATGCGCGATAGTCGTCTGGGAACCCATGGCGGGCTGGCGCTTATTTTTGTGCTACTGGCAAAAATTCTGGTGGTCAGCGAACTGGCGTTACGTGGAACGCCAATGTTGGCGGCGTTGGCGGCGGCCTGTGCGGCCGGACGCGGCAGCGCCGTTTTATTGATGTACCGTCATCGCTACGCCCGTGAAGAGGGGCTTGGCAATGTATTTATCGGTAAAGTCAGCGGACGGCAAACCTGCATTACTCTGGGATTGGCGGTAATCGTCGCCACGGTATTACTGCCTGGTATGCAAGGACTGGCCGCAATGGTGGTCACATGCGCGGCGATTTTCATCCTTGGCCAGTTGCTTAAACGTACGCTTGGCGGTCAAACCGGCGATACGCTGGGCGCGGCGATCGAACTTGGCGAACTGATCTTTCTGCTGGCTCTGTTATGAGCCGATTATTACGGACGAGACATCTTATGCAGACACTACACGCTTTACTCCGTGACATTCCTGCGCCGGACGCCGAGGCGATGGCGCGTGCGCAGCAACATATTGACGGCCTGCTCAAACCGCCGGGCAGCTTGGGCAGACTGGAAACCTTAGCCATTCAGCTCGCGGGAATGCCGGGTCTTAACGGTACGCCGCAGGTAGGTGAAAAGGCGGTGCTGGTGATGTGCGCCGACCATGGCGTCTGGGATGAAGGCGTAGCGGTTTCGCCCAAAATCGTGACGGCGATTCAGGCGGCGAATATGACGCGGGGAACAACCGGCGTATGTGTGCTTGCCGCTCAGGCCGGTGCGAAGGTGCATGTCATTGATGTCGGTATTGATGCCGAACCTATTCCTGGCGTAGTTGATATGCGCGTCGCGCGCGGCTGCGGAAATATTGCCGTTGGCCCGGCGATGAGTCGCTCGCAGGCTGAAGCGCTTTTGTTGGAGGTTTCCCGCTACACCTGCGACCTGGCGCAACGCGGCGTGACCTTATTTGGCGTAGGGGAGCTGGGAATGGCGAACACCACGCCAGCCGCCGCGATGGTCAGCGTTTTTACAGGAAGTGATGCAAAAGAGGTGGTGGGGATTGGCGCGAATCTTCCGCCTTCCCGCATCGATAATAAAGTGGACGTCGTGCGGCGGGCGATTGCGATTAATCAGCCCAATCCGCGCGATGGCATTGATGTGTTGTCGAAGGTGGGTGGTTTCGATCTGGTCGGGATGACCGGCGTGATGCTTGGCGCGGCAAGGTGTGGCTTACCCGTATTGCTGGATGGCTTTCTTTCCTACTCGGCAGCGCTGGCGGCCTGTCAGATTGCGCCTGCGGTGAGACCTTATCTGATCCCGTCGCACTTTTCGGCGGAAAAGGGCGCCCGCATCGCGCTCGCGCATTTGTCTATGGAACCCTATTTGCATATGGCGATGCGGTTAGGTGAAGGAAGCGGCGCGGCGCTGGCGATGCCGATCGTGGAAGCCGCGTGCGCCATGTTCCACAATATGGGGGAGTTAGCGGCCAGTAATATTGTCCTGCCGGAGGGGAACGCAAACGCAACATAACCCGGGCGCACAACACCAGCCATGTGAGAAAAAAGCTATACTTAACGCACACCTGCCGCGACAAAGGAAGGGATATAATGCGTCGTATCACACCTTTTTTTCCGTTTTTCGTCTTGTTGGTAAGCCATTTCTCGCTGGCTATAAGCTATCCGTTGCCGCCCGAAGGCAGTCGTCTGGTAGGACAGCCTGTCACAATCGCCGTACCACAGAACAATACTCAGCCCTTAGAGTCATTTGCCGCCCGCTACGGTCAGGGGCTGAGTAATATGCTTGAAGCGAATCCCGGCGTGGATGTGTTTTTACCTCAGTCTGGTTCCACACTGGTAGTGCCGCAGCAGTTGATTCTGCCTGACACCGTTCGTGAAGGTATTGTGGTAAACGTCGCCGAGATGCGCCTTTATTATTATCCCGCAGGCACGAATACGGTTGAGGTGCTACCCATTGGTATTGGTCAGGCTGGCCGTGAAACGCCGCGCAACTGGGTAACTGCGGTTGAACGCAAACAAGATGGCCCGGTTTGGGTGCCAACGGCTAATACGCGTCGGGAATATGCTAAAGAGGGAAAAACGCTGCCCGCGATGGTGCCTGCGGGGCCGGATAACCCTATGGGGCTATACGCAATATATATCGGCAGGTTATATGCCATCCATGGCACTAATGCTAACTTTGGCATTGGCCTTCGCGTCAGTCAGGGCTGTATCCGTTTACGCAATGACGATATTAAATATTTATTCGACCATGTTCCTGTAGGAACCCGCGTTCAGATTATCGACAGGCCCGTTAAATTTTCGGTAGAGCCGGATGGCAGTCGTTGGCTGGAGGTACACGAACCGCTTTCTCGTAACCGTGCTGAATTTGAGTCAGACAAAAAAGTTCCATTGCCCGTTACGCCAGTGCTGCGCACGTTTATCAAAGGGGATGACGTTGATACTTCGCGGGTTAATGAGGTGCTGGAGCGCCGTTCCGGAATGCCGGTCAACATTAGCGCGGGCAGGTCTGGCCTTTAAATATCCTGCCACATTGCTGGTTTTCATGGGCTGGAGTATCTGTATTAGTAGTGAGTGTCATGGCAGGGGCTTCATTTCTCAGCGAACCGCGAGCCCTCCGATTAAGCTCAAAGTCATAAATCTTTTCTCCGGCATCGCCGGAGGTTTTTCATATGCGTCTGCAAGGTTCTCTTATCCACCGCGCCGAGTATTCTTTTCGGTCGAAATGATATTTGAGATACCAGAGGCGGGAACCGCCCGGACTGACAAGCAGATACAGACCGTGAGAAGCGGTCAGTTTAAAGGGAGTTGGTGAAGGTTTAGTAGCGCGGATTTTACTGTCAGTAAGGGGCATGTGGTGGTCACTCCTTTATCTAACTGAAATGACCCCAAATCAGACCACCAATTTGTCCCGATGCGGAGAGATAAATCAATATGCACTGAGACAGTTTTCTACGCTAACTCTCTGAATCAAAATACTATTGAGACATGCTGAGATGCCTGAAAACAGGAATTTGGCTCCTCTGACTGGGTGCGTTTTTTATCTCATTGAATAATAAAATATTTATTTTCTAAATTCAAAATAAGGCCCTTATAAAAGCCCCGATCGTAATGATGCACTAAGAATGTGATTTTTATCACATTTTAAAAGTGGGATTATTTCCCCCCATCTTGCCATTTCCACTAGATATTATTAACGGATACTTGAATTAATTCGATTATTCAATAATGATTGAAGTATTGAATCATAGAGGGCCGCCCCACATTATGAACAAACAAACTGCCACAACCATCTTTGAATCCCTCTCCTCCGGCGTGCGTCTGGATGTATATCGCCTACTGATCAAAATGGGTACCGAGGGCATGGTTGCCGGGGAGATCGCTTCAACGCTGGATATCCCGCCGACTAACTTATCGTTTCATTTAAAGGCGTTGACGCAGGCCGGGATGCTGACGGTAGAACAGGAAGGTCGTTACCAGCGTTATCGTGCCAACATCCCACTGATGCTGGATTTAATCGGCTGGCTGACCGAGGAGTGTTGTTCAGGCCACCCGGAACAATGCGCAGGTTTTCGTTCGGCTTCTTCCTGCTCAGAAGCCGTTTTACCACCACTCAACACCACGAAAAAGAGTAAATCATGAACGTACTTTTTCTCTGTACCGGCAACTCCTGCCGTTCCGTGCTGGCCGAAGCCACGTTTAACCATCTGGCTCCTGCCGGATGGCGCGCCATGAGCGCAGGCAGTCACCCGGCGGGTTACGTACATCCCCGAGCACTGGCGTTGTTGGCGCGGGAAGGCATTTCAACAGAAGGCTATTTCAGCAAATTGTGGGATGGCCTGCCGCAGACGCCGGATATTGTCGTGACAGTCTGTTCAAACGCTGCCGGAGAAACCTGTCCGGCCTGGCTCGGTAACGTGATGCGTACCCATTGGGGCGTTGACGATCCGGCTCGTGCTACCGGTAGCGATGCCGAAATCGATGCGGCTTTTGTCACTGCTTACCAGACATTACGTGCGCGTATTGAAGCTTTTCTGGCGCTGCCGCTGAATGAATTGCTGCACGATCGCGCTCGTCTGAAAGTTGAACTGGATCGTATTGGCGAAATTTTTTAACGACCTGTATTTCAATAATTGATGGAGAGTCAAATGAAGACGATTCAGATTTTCGATCCCGCATTATGCTGTTCTTCCGGCGTCTGTGGCCCGGAAACCGATCCGGCGCTGGTCGCATTCGCCGCTGATTTTGAGTGGGCCAGAACGCAGGGCGTCAATATTGAGCGTTTCAATCTGGCGCAGCAACCATTGCTCTTCGCACAGAACGAAATCGTTAAAGGCTTTCTGGCCCGTTCCGGCAAAGAGGCGCTACCGCTGATTCTGGTGGATGGTGAAGTCGCACTGGCTGGTCGCTACCCTCGCAGAGAGGAACTGGCGCGTTGGATGGGGCTTACCGTCTATTCGAGTTTTACGCCAGCGGCTTCCTCCTGTTGCGGCGGCGATAAGTGCTGCTGACGGACTGATTTCCCGCTTTATTTAATTTAAAGGAGTCTTTTTTATGCTGATGCTTCGGCAGGTGCCCCCCTTTTTGTTTTTTACCGGTAAAGGCGGTGTGGGTAAAACATCGCTGGCCTGTGCTACCGCGATTCATCTGACCGCCTCTGGCAAACGTGTACTGTTGGTCAGCACCGATCCGGCTTCCAATGTGGCGCAGGTATTTGAACAGACCATCGGCCATCAGATAACCTCGGTTGCAGCGGTTAACGGACTGTCCGCGCTGGAAGTAGATCCATCTGCTGCCGCAGCGGCATACCGTGAGCGCATTGTTGGACCGGTGCGTGGAATTCTGCCGGACGATATCGTGGCGGGTATTGAGGAACAGCTCTCTGGTGCCTGTACCACCGAGATTGCCGCCTTTGACGAATTCACCGCGCTGCTGACTAATCAGCAACTGCGCGATGAGTACGATCATATTGTGTTCGACACCGCGCCAACCGGGCATACGCTACGAATGCTGCAACTGCCCGGCGCGTGGAGCGGTTATCTCGACAACAGCCAGCACGGTGCGTCCTGTCTCGGCCCGCTGGCCGGGCTGGAAAAACAGCGCAGCCAGTATCGCGCCGCCGTAGACGCACTGGCAAATGCGGAACTGACGCGGATGGTGCTGGTCGCCAGAGCACAAACCGCAACGCTGAAAGAAGTATCGCGTACCTATGACGAACTGGCCGCCATTGGTCTGACGCAGCAGTATCTGGTCATTAACGGCCTGTTGCCTGAGCAGGAAACCGCTCGCGATAAGCTGGCGCAGGCACTGTATCAGCGTGAACAACAGGCGCTGCAACATTTACCTGATAACCTGCGCGCATTGCCCTGCGATCGCCTGCCGTTAAAACCGTTCAATATGGTAGGGCTGGCGGCATTACGGGGTCTGTTGGACGACAGTTCAACTGGCTCCCCGGCGGAAGTCGGAGATATCTCCCCCGTAGATCTTCCTTCATTGTCATCACTGATCGACGGATTCGCGTCGCAGGGACATGGCCTGATCATGCTGATGGGCAAAGGCGGCGTGGGGAAAACTACGCTGGCAGCGGCGATTGCCGTTGAACTGGCTCGTCGCGGCTATCCTGTTCACCTGTCCACATCCGATCCGGCGGCGCACCTGACTGACACGCTGGACGGCTCATTCGACGGTCTGACCGTCAGTCGTATCGATCCACTGGCCGAAACCGAGCGTTACCGGCAGCAGGTGATGGCTGAGCAGGGTAAAAACCTCGACGAACAGGGGCGTGCCGTTCTTGAAGAAGATCTGCGTTCTCCCTGTACGGAAGAAATTGCCGTGTTTCAGGCTTTTTCACGCATCATTCAGGAAGCGGGTAAGCAGTTTGTCGTTATGGATACAGCGCCAACCGGCCATACATTGCTACTGCTTGACGCCACCGGCGCTTACCACCGTGAGATTGCCCGACTGGCCGGGGAACACGGTCAGCCCGTACTGACGCCCATGATGCGCCTACAGGACAGCGAGCAGACGAAAGTTCTCATCGCCACGCTGGCGGAAACCACGCCGGTGCTGGAAGCCGCTCATTTGCAGGACGACCTGCGTCGCGCGGGGATTGAACCGTGGGGCTGGGTCATTAATAACAGCCTGATCAGTACGCCGACTACATCGCCGCTGCTGCGCCAGCGTGCCGAACGCGAACGGTCGCAGATTGAGGCCGTCTGTACCCACCATGCCCGACGCTGTGCGCTGGTGCCGCTACAGGCGGAAGAGCCTGTCGGCGTTGAGCGTTTACTACAACTGAGCACAACGGGAAAATAAACCCAAAGGAGCCTGACATGTCCGCACAAACCCAGGCCGCTCCGGCCATGAACCTGTTTGAACGTTACCTGAGCGTCTGGGTTGCGCTCTGCATCGCCATCGGTATTCTGCTCGGGCAGGTAATGCCGGGCGTCTTTCGCGTTATCGGCGGTCTGGAGATTGCCCGCGTCAATTTGCCGGTCGGTTTACTTATCTGGGTAATGATTATTCCTATGCTGCTGCGCATTGATTTCGGGGCGCTGGGTCAGGTCAAAGCGCACTGGCGCGGGATCGGCGTAACGTTGTTTATCAACTGGCTGGTTAAACCATTTTCAATGGCGCTGCTCGGCTGGCTGTTTATCCGTTACCTGTTTGCGCCGTGGCTGCCAACCGATCAGCTTGACAGCTACATCGCTGGGCTTATTCTGCTGGCCGCCGCGCCCTGTACGGCAATGGTGTTTGTCTGGAGCCGACTCACCAACGGCGACCCTTATTTCACGCTGTCGCAGGTGGCGCTGAACGATGCCATCATGATTTTCGCCTTTGCGCCGATTGTTGGGCTGCTGCTCGGCTTGTCCTCAATCATCGTGCCGTGGGCCACCCTGTTAACCTCCGTGGTACTGTACATCGTTGTGCCGGTTATTCTGGCCCAGCTCTGGCGTAAGGCCCTGCTACGCAAGGGGCAAGGGGCATTCGATAATGCGCTGACGAAAATCGGCCCGTGGTCAATGGCGGCATTACTGGCAACGCTGGTGTTACTGTTTGCGTTTCAGGGCGAAGCCATTCTGCAACAGCCGCTGGTCATTGCCCTGCTGGCGGTGCCGATTCTGATTCAGGTGCTGTTTAACTCGGCACTGGCCTATGGGTTGAATCGACTGGTGGGCGAAAAGCACAATATTGCCTGTCCATCCAGCCTGATCGGCGCATCGAACTTCTTTGAACTGGCTGTCGCAGCGGCAATCAGCCTGTTTGGTTTTCATTCCGGTGCGGCGCTGGCGACCGTGGTTGGGGTGCTCATTGAGGTGCCGGTGATGCTGCTGGTTGTGCGAGTGGTGAATCGTTCGAAAGAGTGGTATGAGAGAGCTTAGCGGAGATATTATCCCTCTCTAATTATCCGTTCGCGACAAACATTCAGACAGTTTCTCAAGGGGCAGGGCCGGGTAATGCTGTGTTTCAGGCGGCGTGAACTCACCATCCAGATTTTGCGCAGGGTTCGACCTGATTAACTGTTTTTTCACCGCATAGGGGCCAAAAGCCAGCTTCTTCTCTTTCTCGTCAATGCGGTACTTCATGTACCAGAGTTTCGAGCCGTTGGGTTTGATCAGCAGGTAGAGTCCTGAACTGTCGGTAATCTTGAAGGATTTCTCGGTGGGTTTGATCTTGCGGATAGCGGTATCGGTTAATGCCATCGGCGGGGGCTCCATTTTCTCAACGAACCGCGAGCCCTCCGATTAAGTCCCCAAAAACTATGGGTGTCAAAAAACCCGGAAAACCTTATCAGGTTAACCGGGTAAAGATAAGTTCTTGTTTTTTGAACGTCTCCGGACTCACCAGGATGTCCCGAAACTAAAATCTGGCTCCTCTGACTGGACTCGAACCAGTGACATACGGATTAACAGTCCGCCGTTCTACCGACTGAACTACAGAGGAATCGTGTGGGGTCGTATATTAGCGGCGGAAAAATTTTTGTCAAACCCCATTTAACCTCTTACAGATTCGATTGCGGGTTATCTCATCACTTTGTTGCATTTGCAGACATTTTTTCTGCAAAAAGCTTTGCAGCCTTACGATTTCTCGCTCATTATTGAAATGTGGTTTCAACTCTCTTCTTTAAGGTCCATTTTGAACGTCTCCACTGCCTTACGCCAGGCTGTCGTCCGTACGCCCTGGTATGCCAAACGCAAGAGCTACAAAGTGTTGTTCTGGCGTGAAATCACCCCACTTGCTATCCCTATTTTTCTGGAAAATACCTGTGTTTTGCTAATGGGCGTGCTCAGTACTTTTCTCGTCAGTTGGCTGGGCAAGGAAGCAATGGCGGGCGTGGGGCTTGCCGACAGTTTTAATATGGTAATTATGGCTTTTTTTGCGGCTATCGATCTTGGTACTACGGTGGTGGTTGCCTTTAGCCTGGGCAAGCGCGACAGGCGACGGGCAAGGGCGGCGGCGCGCCAGTCGCTGGTGATTATGACGCTATTTGCCGTTGTGCTGGCAGTGGTCATTCATTATTTCGGCAGTGAAATTATTAATATTGTCGCAGGCGAGGCGACGCCAGAAGTAAAGGGGCTGGCGTTAACGTACCTTGAACTGACGGTGCTGAGTTATCCGGCTGCGGCAATTGCGCTAATCGGTAGCGGCGCGCTGCGTGGGGCAGGGAATACGAAAATCCCGTTGATGATTAACGGCGGGATGAACATTCTCAATATTATCATCAGCAGCATCCTGATTTACGGGGCTTTCTCCTGGCAAGGGCTGGGTTTTGCCGGCGCGGGGCTGGGATTAACCATTTCGCGCTACATCGGCGCGGTAGCGATTATTTGGGTGCTGATGATTGGTTTTAATCCGGCGCTGCGCATTCCGCTGAAAAGCTATCTGAAGCCGCTGAATTTCGGCATTATCTGGGAAGTGATGGGTATCGGTATTCCGGCGAGCATTGAATCAGTGCTGTTCAACGGTGGCAAACTACTGACGCAAATGTTTGTCGCCGGAATGGGCACTAATGTTATCGCGGGTAACTTTATTGCCTTTTCCGTGGCGGCGCTTATCAACCTGCCGGGTAACGCCCTTGGTTCGGCGTCGACTATTATCACCGGTAAGCGTCTTGGTACCGGACAAATTGGTCAGGCAGAGCGTCAATTGCGCCATGTATTCTGGATGTCGACTATCGTACTTACGGCAATTGCCTGGGGGACGGCGCCGTTCGCGGGTCTGTTTGCCTCATTTTATACCCAGGAGCAGGACGTAAAAGAGGTAGTGAAAGTTCTGCTCTGGCTTAATGCTGCCTTTATGCCAATTTGGGCGGCCGCGTGGGTGCTGCCGTCGGGTTTTAAAGGCGCGCGCGATGTGCGATTTGCGATGTGGGTATCGATGCTGGGGATGTGGGGCTGTCGCGTTGTGGCAGGGTATACGCTTGGTATTGTGCTGGGTATGGGGGTTGTAGGGGTTTGGCTGGGGATGTTTCTTGACTGGGCCGTGCGCGGCGCACTGTTTTACTGGCGTCTGGTAAGCGGGCGCTGGCTGTGGAGATACCCGCGCGTAAAGAGGGAGTAAGCGCTTTTTGCTGTGAAAATCATCAGGAAACGGTGAATTTTAACCGAAGTGTGGAATAAAGCAGCAAACGAACTTTTTTTGTGAAAACAGGCTTTGACAAGCCAGGGGCACCTCGTTAATATTCGCCCCGTTCACACGATTCCTCTGTAGTTCAGTCGGTAGAACGGCGGACTGTTAATCCGTATGTCACTGGTTCGAGTCCAGTCAGAGGAGCCAGATTTTAGTTTCGGGATATCCCAGCGAGTCCGGAGACGTTTAAAAAACAAGAGGTTATCTTTACCCGGTTGACCTGAGAAGGTTTACCGGGTTTTTTGATATCCATAGTTTTTGGGGCTTAATCGGAGGCTTCACGGTTCGTTGGAAAAATAGAGCCCCCACGTATGGCATTAACCGATACCGCTATCCGCAAGATCAAACCCGTATCAGTATGCTGACATATAGATGTGTTCGGTTCAAACGGAGCGATCACACAAGCTTGCGAGGTGATGCCCCTGGTGGGAATCGCGACCGTCTCTTTCATCTGATTTCAGATATTTCCCGTGATCTTGATCCGTTCTTTCCCAAAAGATTGATTTCTTTCATTCGAAACAAGGCTGTACAATAAGTAAACCAAAATAGCAACTATAGAGTTTCTAATGGATACAGTAGAAGAACTAAATGGAACATACTTCTATGCAGGAAAATCCAATCTGACTGCTGCCGAACTTCTGTTTATGATTTTTTGTGAGAATACCGCAAGCCAGTTTGGGATTGGTGTTGCAGATTTCGGGGCCGTTGTTGCTCTGCTATCAGGTCGTAATAATCTCTGGACAAGGGCGAAACCCGCTGGAGCGACTAAAGGCACATCATACGCGTCCAGGACTGCACGTGCAGTGTTTAAAAAGTCAAAATTTCCCTTTGGAATATCCCTTCCGACATGGTTAGGCGGTTACACCCCATGGACAGCCAGACGTGTTATGGTTCGTAACATTGCGCCGTTTGTTGGACGTTCCATTCCTTTGATCGGGGAAATTATCCTTGCCGCAGATGTGTCACAAATAACATATCGCACTATACGCGACTACAATACCATTGCTCGGGGCAATGATAAGTTATGGTAGACAATATTGAACAGCAAGTTTACGAGCTTGTACGGCCTTATGCTGGCACATATCTTTTCAACATTAAGCAAGTAGAATTAACACCAGAGATTGACCTTGATACTGATCTGAGCATTGATGAACTTGAAGCCGAAGATCTCATGAATAAATTCTTCGAGAAACTCAATGTCGAGCGAGGTAACTTCAGAATAGAAACCTATTTTCCTAATCACCCTTTTTCATGGCATCCGTTCAAGAAAACGGAGCCTGTACCCGTCCCAGATTTCACTATCAGCATGCTGATCGAGTCAGCAAAAGCCGGGAAATGGTTATATGACTAATTGTAATGAACTTAACAAATGGCTGTACCAGTACCCTTCTTTTTGAGCGATGATGGTGGCGCTAAGATAGTTCTCTTTTCTTTTTAAAGGGTTCATGTTTACTGCCGCCACCCTTACGCTAACCCCTTTAGTTTCCTCCTTTGCTGTCATACTATCGAATGACGTGCCTCACCTGTGAACGCTAAGGAGAATAATATGGAAAATAAAGGCACAAACCTGACGCCCGAGCAGGCGCTGGATCGCCTGGAGGAGCTGTACGAGCAGTCGGTTAACGCGCTCCGTGAAGCCATCGCTGACTATGTTGATAACGGTACGCTGCCCGATCCCCACGCCAGGCTTAACGGACTGTTTGTTTATCCTTCGCTGTCTGTAAGCTGGGATGGCGCGACACCGAACCCGCCTAAAACACGCGCTTTTGGACGCTTTACTCATCCTGGCTGTTATACCACTACCGTTACGCGGCCTGCGCTATTTCGCGCTTATCTTCTGGAACAGCTTAACCTCGTTTACCATGATTATGGCGCGCATATTGCGGTGGAGGCCTCGCACCATGAGATCCCGTATCCTTACGTGATCGATGGCTCGGCTCTGACGCTGGATCGTTCTATGAGCGCCGGGCTAACGCGCCATTTTCCTACCACAGAACTGGCGCAGATTGGCGATGAGACAGCAGACGGTCTGTTCCACCCCGGCGAATTCTATCCGTTATCGCACTTCGACGCGCGTCGTGTTGACTTCTCGTTGGCCCGGTTACGGCACTATACCGGTACGCCGGTTGAACATTTTCAGCCCTTCGTTTTGTTTACCAACTACACCCGCTATGTCGATGAGTTTGTGCGCTGGGGATGCAGCCAAATTCTTGATCCTGACAGTCCCTATGTCGCGCTTTCCTGTGCTGGCGGAATTTGGATCACGGCAGAAACGGAAGCGCCGGAAGAGGCTATTTCCGATCTGGCCTGGAAGAAACATCAGATGCCCGCCTGGCACCTGGTAACGGCAGATGGGCAGGGGATTACGCTGGTAAATATCGGTGTTGGCCCTTCAAATGCTAAAACGATTTGCGACCATTTGGCCGTGTTGCGGCCTGACGTCTGGCTTATGATTGGGCACTGTGGAGGGTTACGAGAAAGTCAGGCGATTGGCGATTATGTGCTGGCCCATGCCTACTTACGCGATGATCATGTGCTGGATGCCGTTCTGCCGCCTGATATTCCGATTCCAAGCATTGCGGAAGTACAGCGTGCGCTGTACGACGCTACCAAAGCGGTTAGCGGAATGCCCGGCGAAGAGGTGAAACAGCGACTGCGCACGGGAACCGTCGTCACCACGGATGACCGTAACTGGGAGCTTCGTTATTCCGCATCGGCGCTGCGATTCAACCTTAGCCGCGCGGTTGCGATTGATATGGAGAGCTCGACGATTGCAGCCCAGGGCTATCGCTTTCGTGTGCCTTACGGCACGCTGCTTTGTGTTTCTGACAAACCTTTACACGGTGAAATTAAACTGCCCGGGCAGGCAAACCGGTTTTATGAGGGGGCTATTTCAGAACATTTGCAAATTGGTATTCGTGCTATTGATTTGCTACGCGCAGAAGGTGATCGTTTGCACTCACGTAAATTACGCACGTTTAATGAGCCACCGTTTCGCTAACGAAATGAGCTGTCGTCTGCTGTTGGACAGGAGCGGAAGAGGCGTATTTATGTGATATGGAAAGTGGCTGAATGAAGCCTTAGCGGGCGGCGATTCTGCATCCCGCTAAGGCCTTATTGTGCCGCGAGCTCCATCACCATCACCATCGCCGGAGATCTGTCGCCGATAATCGCGTCTACGTCAGGAAACGCGCCGGAAGGCGAAAACATTGCGCCGCACTTCACGCTCTTTGAGCGCCTGACCCACAAGCCCGGATTAACAAGCAGATACCGACCGTGAGAATCGATCAGCTTAAAGGGGTTATCAGAAGGCTTGATACTGCGGATTTGTGCGTTGGTTAGAGACACAGGATGGTCACGCCATTATCGAACTCATAGCGCCACGAGTGGCGCGAAAAGACTTCATCATCATAGTGGCGCACGTCGGTAAAGCGCACCAGCCGGTGCTCGCCGTTCCATTCAAATCGGTGCTCCCGGCACTGCGCCTTGCCCCAGCGGTCAGCGATGGGATTGCCGAACTCGTCGTACTCATAGTGGTGGTCTGCCCTGTAGCAGCAGGCGGTCGCCTTTGACTTTCGCCTGATGCTCGCCACCTTCGGGCGGCATGTTCATGCCCAGCAGGTTGTCGTCGTCGTCAAAGCTGAACTCCTCGTGCAGGGCGTTCCAGCGCGGGTCTTCCGGCAGGCGGTGTTGGGTCAACATTAATATCTTGCGGTAATCTCTGTGGGTTTGGATTCGAATTTACGTTAGTGCGTGTGACCGGTAAATCCCGCGACGATCTGCAGGCAGCGATGGTGCTGATGCGCGGCGGCAATCTGGGCCAGCCGTTCCAGTTCAAAAACTTCCGCGATTGATTTTTCCCGCCCGCCGCCTTCCCGCATGTGAGAAAGGTGGCCGGGCGGGTAAATCGATTAAGGCGTGGCTTTTTTAGTCTCTGCGGCCTTGTTATACAACGCCTGAATCAGCGCCTGCTGTTCCGCTCCCGGTATGATACCCAATCTGTGAAAAATATTCCCAATCTGATAAAGCTGCTGATTACCGGTGTCGTCCTGGCGGGTAATCGACGCCTGCGTGGTTAATTTTTTCAGCGTAAAGGTAATATGTTCCTGACACTCGGGCGTGTTTTCAGCACAAATCTGGCGTAACAGCATCAGGTTTTTATTATCGACCCTATCTGCGTTAATCATCAATTCCCTTGCCTGACTCCACTGTTTTGCATTCATGTAGTGGTCGATCATCGCCTCCTCTTCGAGAGAGGGAACGTGCTGGTGTAACACCCGTTTGGCATTCACCGTGTCGTTGCCATAGCCGTAAAGCTCCGCAAGTCTTTGAAAGGAACGCGACATATCTTCATCAGGCCAGGCTTTTGCTTGGCTGAGGTAAATCGCCTCGGCGCTGACGGCTAATTTTTGCGCTGCCTCAGGATGACCAATTTCTTCGAGTACTTCACCCATTTCATTTGTTGCATCTTCCCATTCGGCGAACGTCAGGGTTTGCGCCTCGGCGGAGAGGGTTGCGATATGCTTTTCCGCCACAGCATTCTGCTTATGCTGAAAGAGATTCTTCAGCGCTTTGATTTTGTACTCGTAGCAATACCTGTCGTCGTAGCAGGTATATTCCGGCGCGCTCATCAGCAAATCGATACGCTTATTCATCAGCGCAACATCATCAAGCTTGCTTAATAAATCAATCAGCTCCCTTTCAATGCGCGGTGAAGGGGCAAAATTGAATATTTTATCGACCTGCGTCACATAGGTTGAAAGCGTCTCTTGATAATTCTGTGTCAGCTCGTTTTTCTTATAAAAAGAGAGCAATCCCGATAATGAATACTGGAAATAGCTTCCTTTATTGCCGGTTGCTTTGCGCAATCTCGCAGACAACGCCATCGCCTTCTCTTTATTACCCGTGGCGTAATAGATCTCCATCAGGTCGAGATACTCTTGATAACGGTAGGCTTCAGCACTCGGTTGTTGAGCAATAGCCGTATCAAACATTTTCAGCGCGCTATCTGCGTAAACCAACGCCTTTGCGGTGTCGCCCTTGGCATGGTACTGCTTCGCAATAATAAGCAGCATTTTTAGCTGAGTATAAGGAACAACAATTTTATCAGCGTAATTTTCATTATAAATAGCGGCGGTTTTATCAGGCTCTGAGTGCCAGGATTCTAAAACCGTGGCTAAATAAAAATTCCTCGCGTCGGCATTTTTGCTAAGAAGGGCTAAGGCTTTTTCAGGCTGTTTGCGATTAACCCAGCCATCAACGTAGCTCTCGTAGGCGGTAATGCTCGACGGTTTATCGAGACCAATTTTGGACAGGAAAACCATCGCGGCATCCGGGCTATTATTTTCAGCGATCCACGAGGCCTCATGGTTTAGCGAAAACTTCGCATCATTCGATTGTGTGTCCAGCTTTTTCAGTAATGCATCCGCACGGCTCATCGGGCCGTACATAAACAGTTCCCTGTGTAATTCAAACCAGGCTGCCTGCGATTTAAAAGTGGTGTTTTCATTTAAAGGGACGGCATTTTGCAGTTTCTGTTCGACAACTGACCAGACATCAGGCGATTGCTGACTTTGTGCAACGCTCTGATAAGAGTAAAAAACCGTGGCGGCTGTGAGTAATGTGGCGAATTTAAATTTCATAGCAACGTGTATCCTTTCAGTTCCGTTTGAATAGCCTCTTTACAGCAAAGTCATATTTACTTAGTTTGAGGCGTTAATTCCTTTAAGGCTGCCAGTGCAGGTTTGACGCCGCCTTTTACCGCCGCTGTAAGATGAAGTTTGGCTTTGTTGAGGTCTTTCTCAACGCCATCACCATTCCTGTACATGAGTCCAAGGTTATAGTGCGCCTGAGCATTTCCCTGGTCAGCGGATTTTTTAATCCACTTATAGGCTTCCGGCAGGTTTTTCGGCATTCCTTCGCCGATAAGATTTAAATATCCCACTTCTAACTGCGCATAACTTTCGCCAAGCTCTGCCGCTTTGAATAAATAGGAGAGATATTTTTTGCTGTCTTGCGCTACGCCATCACCGTCGTTGTACGCATAGGCCAAAAAGAGAAGCGCGCCGGGATGATTTTGCTCTGCGGACTGAGTTAACCATTTCATCGCCGCATCGTAGTTTGTGCATTCAAACTCATACTTACCTAAATGATATTGCGCAGTGCTGTCACCCTGCTTTGCCTTATTGGTGACGTCAGTCGGTGCATATAGCTCTGAAAGCTCTTTATCGTTGTGGTAACAACGGATGTATTTTATGCCGTCTTCATCATAGGCTTCTTCTGTACCTTCCTTGTCGCCATCGACATAGGGCAGCGCACTTAAGACCTTACCCGTACGATCGTTAAACTCTCTTTTCAGGCCGTTTCTTTCATCATTAGCAAACATAACCTCTTCAACAAGTTTACCGGTACGTTCGCTCCAGCGGCGATCGGCTCCCTGCTTTTTATCGTCTTTATATTCGGTGGTATAGGTGAGTTTGCCCTGTTCATTCCAGTGCTTAGCGTCCCCATTTAGCATACCGTTTTTATAGGGATAGACTGATTCGCGGTGACCATTTTCGTACCACTTTTCGGAATCCCCGTCTAACACATCATGTTTATACATTTTGGATGAGGCAGGCTTTCCGTTGCTGAACCATTCTTTGACCGCACCATGTTTACGGCCTTCACTATCAAAAGAGGATTCTTCTTTGGGATGCCCATTTCCATACCAGCTCTGAGCAGAAAGCTGTTTGCCATTTTTATAGGTCGCTTTAGAAAGGAGTTTGCCCTCTTCACTGTATTGTTCGAACGTTCCGTCGTTTTCACCTTGGTTATTTCTGTGGTAAACACCACGAATTTTACCGGTAGAATAATATTCCGTACTAGTGCCGACAATGGTGCCTTTACTGTATGAATATTTCTCCTTTATTTTCCCATCAGGGAAATATTCAAATGCCGGGCCTTCCAGTTTCTGATTTAAATAGCTGTGTTTTTGTTTTAAAACGCCGTTATCATAAAAATGTGGGCATTCGCCATCTTTAATTTTACCTTGGGCAAAGTAACGTTTACTTTCAACGGCTCCGTTTTCATGGTATACGATGTATTCCCCTTCGGGTTGACCATCTTTAAACGTCAGCGTTTCCGCTATTTTGTCTTTTTCATCAAAGTAAGTTTCAGCTTTTCCGTCACGCTTATTTTGCGCATTATAATGATAAATACTTTTGAGATTGCCGCTTTCATAGAAAGATTTAAATACAGAAACACGTTGTCGGTTAGCGAAGTTTTCTTCGTTAGTATAGCCTTCAAAGGCTATCTGTTTACTCTGCATCACCTCCCCTGTTTCTTCTGAGGATTCCAGATACCAGCCGGTGACTTTCCATAATTTTTTCTCTTTGTCATAGGGGAGGGGCATATGGACTATTGTTGTTGCCTGACGTTTAACCGTCGGTTGCAGTTCATCATCCAGCCACAAGTCAGACGATCTTTTCATGTATTCGGCACCGCACAGCGCTTCGGTACATAGCTCGATTCCAGTCAGCATGGGCGTGCCGCCAGCATCGCACTGATCGACCGTCAGGTAAAAATAACGGTCATCGAGAATAGCCGGCCTTAAACTGCGTATTTTATTAATATATTTTTCTGTCGTCAGTCCCATTGATTCTGCGCGCGCAGAAAGGGTATTAGTATTACAGGGTGTTTTATCTTTAAAATAATAACGGTCGGCGAGTAAAAGTTTCAGGTCACTGCTAATGGCGGTTTTATTAAAATCGATATTTTCAATTTGGGCGATGAAATTAACGGGTTTGGATTCTGTACTGGGGGATTGTTTTGCACATATATTCGCGCAATATAATGAAACTATAATTGTTATGAATATTTTCTTCAAGATGTTCTCCTTGTATGAATAATAACTCCCTGAAACTTATTTCATGCTATAGAAACAAAGAGTTAATGTAAAGGATGCGAGGAGCATATTCTGGCAGGAGAGAGTTTGCTTCAGTTACCAGTAAGAATAATTTAAGTATTACGAGCGCGTTGTTTTTAATTTGGTAATAACGCGCTGATGATTATTAACGATTATATACCCAATAAACCTCAAGATGCGGGAGTGAGCACCTGAAAGTGATCTTTAATTCGGGATGTCAGTGAGTCCGCTATATCCGGCAGCGTCTGGTTAAAAAAGACAGATATTGCGTCCCTGAACTCTCGCGTACTGCTGAAGTAGCGATTATTCCGGGCATGTTCGTTCATTAATTTCCACATTCGTTCTATCGGATTCAGGTTTGGACTGTAAGGGGGAAGGTAATGCAGCCTGATATTTACCACCTCCGCCCAGTCTTTCACTAACTGTGAACTGTGGTAACCAGCTCCATCCGCTGCTCGCTCTTAGCCAACTGTCAAATTTGCCCATACACCTGCGCCACATCGCCCGTCTCCATGCCCCAGATCCATCGCCACAATTGCCAGCGCTTCTTTCCTGTTGAACCCCTGCGCCAGATAGTGACTAATGGCATCCTGCGCCCACGCATAACGCAGGGAATGCGGGGAATATGCGCCAGTCAGACCAATACGCGCCGCCTGGTTGTGCCAGTAGTCCATCGCGCTTTTCAGATCCGGTTTGTCGATCAGTCGGCCATGACGGCTTTCTGCAATAGCCAGCGCATTATCCAGCGCTTTTCTGACAGCTATAGTATCCAGAATCACCGTTTCGCGGGCCGTCCGCCTTTGGTGCCGAACACCACGGTTAAGCGCGTATCGCTGCGTTCAATGGCCTGTTTCCACGTTTTCAGCGATTGCACGCTCTGCACCGCTTCCTGTGAACGTAAGCCCATCAGCCTCGCCAGTTCCAGCGCCGCCGCCAGTCCCGGATCTTTCATGCGGGCCGTCTCCAGCACATGATGATAATGTTCAGGCGTGATCGCCTGTCGCGTCCCGCTGCGCGATGCACCAGCCAGACCCAGCGATTTATTAGTCAGCCACTCATGCTCTGCCACCTGTTTACGCCCGGCCTGTTGCAGAACAGCGCTCAGCGAGGCCATTTTATTTTGCAGCGTGCGTTTGCCGATCCCCTGCGCCAACCTTTCATGAATATAGCTTTCAATGTGGCGCACCTTAATCTGCGCAACCCGCTGGATATGGACGTTCAAAGCCCGTAAGTGGTGATCGAAACGCTGCACGATATGAATGCGATCGTTCACCGTTTTATGGCTACCGCCACAGTGCTTTGCCAGTGCCTTCATTTCACCACCTAACTTGCCCATACACTTCTCCTATGATTTTGAGAACACAAACAGTCTCCGGCGTATGCTCTTTGGCTGCGCCAGAACGATACCTTTACGCCGGAGTGGCAGTTTGTTGAGGTATAGGGAGTTTCAGACTGTACGCGGTACAGGCTGCCTGCGTGAGCAGGAATTCTCCGGGGCATCATGCCCCCCCTCGGTATCGATCTTTTTTTCTTCTTTCTTGCTGACAGCGGCCCCAAAAAGGCGTGTCAGATTCGGGAATGAACGCCGGAACCCCGAAAACAGGGGCATGGCGCGGTGTAGTGGTTGTGCGTCACTTTGTCGCTTTGCGCGACGAAAGCGACGCACTGGTCGAGTGCAGTACGCGAAAGATCGCAGACTCTGGTGTTGTTTTACGGTCACGCGGCAGCAAAGCCGGACGTCTTTGCAGGCCGCAGCCCGTAAAGTAAAAGGCGTTGATGTGGTAACGGGTGCCGGGTGCAATCGCTTCCGTCACGGTGCAGCATTGACCAGAGATCTGGCGCAGGTACCATCGAGATACTCTTTCAGTTCTTTGGTACCGAACGTGTCGATAGCCCGCTGAGCTGCGCCGAGATTAGACGCCAGCTTGTCACCGCCAATGTCTTTATCGGCTTTAACTGCCGCAGCCCAGTCTTCTGTTTGCTTCTGCCATGACTCCGCTTGCTGTTGTTGCACTCCCGCCAGCACTTTCGGATAGACGTCCACCAGCTTCTGCGCCTGCTCTTGCGTCAGGTTCAGTTCACGCGCCACTGGTTCGAACTGCGCCAGCGCGCTGGTATCGAGTTCCTGACCTTCAGGGGCGGTGAACGCGTATTTCTCCGGCGCGCCGGGCGGCGTTTCTTCTTTCGGTGGAGTGGGCTTATTGGGATCGGCGGGTGGGTCGTGTGGTTTTTCAGAAGCGGGACCATCTGACGGTGGATCGGCGGGTGGATTTTCTGACGGTTTTCCTGTACCCGGATCGGTCTGCGTGCCGCCAGCGGTATCGGTTAATGCCATAGGAGGGGGCTCTATTTACTCAACGAACCGTGAGGCCCCGATTAAGCCCCAAAAACTATGGATGTCAAAAAACCCGGCAAATCTTCTCAGATCAACCGGGCAAAGATAACTTCTTGTTTTTTAAATGTCTCCGGACTCGCCAGGATGTCCCGAAACTAAAATCTGGCTCCTCTGACTGGACTCGAACCAGTGACATACGGATTAACAGTCCGCCGTTCTACCGACTGAACTACAGAGGAATCGTGTGAACGGGGCGCATAGTAACGATGTGCGATCGGCTTGTCAAAGGGGGAAATAAGATTGCGCGTTTGTTTGCTGACAAAAACAACAAAACGTTGAAGTTTTGATCTAATCCCTGCTTTGCCCCGGCATGGCGCAACTTTGTCTGTAATTGCACAAGTCAAATGCTGTGACCTTACCGCAATGGCTATGTACCAGCGTCTGATGAAACGTGAAAAACTGGCAGGCACTTGGCAAATAATTCTGAGACATAACGCCGTAGAGATTAAGGGCAGGGGGTAGAATGAACTTTAGACGTGAAATATTTTGTGAAAATGGTTGATACAGGCAGTCTGACGCCGGTAGCGGAAATGGCAGATAAATTTCTGGTGAAGGCGAAAAGATTTCCGTCAATATCATAGGCAGAATTATGGCGCATCAGCTTTTGGCGACGACACGGGACGAGCGGGTTTTATCGCGCTTTTCCTGAAGGATTTTTTCATCAGCCTGTTTTTTGCGTTCGGATCAATCCCCTGAGCCAGCAGCCTTTTGGCCTCGTCACGGCGTTGTCTGGCATCAGCAAGCGATACAGCAAGGTAAACCCCAATAGAAAACACCTTCTGTTTGCCATCGAAGCGATAGCCTGTCTGCCAGTATTTTGAATCGATAGAGGCCAAACCCGTCAGTGAGCTTGACGGCCTTTTCCGCTGGTCTGGCATTTTTTACTTTAGTATCAGTCAGTGACATGACGGTTCCCTCCGCGTGCTGGTAAAACGCAAATCGAACCAGCTTTACCAGCAAAAGGGTATGGCTGCGAGTGGTTTTTAGTGAACGAGAGTGAACCTGAAGAAAGGGATAATCAGTTGATATAAATGCAGAAAGCAGACGTCAGTAAACGTCTGCTTTCCTTAATTTGGCTCCTCTGACTGGACTCGAACCAGTGACATACGGATTAACAGTCCGCCGTTCTACCGACTGAACTACAGAGGAATTGTTTCAACGAGGCGCATAATACTGGGCCGGCTATAACGTGTCAACAGTAAAATTAACGCGCCAATTCAATTGGTTAATTAACCCACAAAGTGAGGAATTAATGTTCGGATTCCTCGCCGTAGTCGCCTTCGGCAGCGCTTACCCGTAAGCGCTGAGAAGGATCCTGGCGATAGAACTGGCAAAAACGCTGCCATAGCGCCGGGAAACGTGGAGCAAACAGTTCTGGCGCGCTGAAAAAATACTCTGACAACACGGCAAAACATTCTGCAGGGTCGGTGGCGGCATAGGCATCTATACTGGCAGCGCTTTCGCCAACAAGATCGATTTCATCCTGAATATTATTCATTGCCGCGTGGAGATCGTGTTCCCAGCCAGCCACATCGCGCAACGGGATGAAAGGGATGCCGCTGGCGCGATCGCCATTACGCATATCCAGTTTGTGCGCGACTTCATGAATAATGAGGTTGAAACCCGAAGCATCGAACGAGTCCTGGATATCCAGCCAGTTCAGAATGATGGGCCCTTGTTGCCAGCTTTGCCCCGACTGTACGACACGCTGGCTGTGCACCAGACCTATGTCATCTTCCCATTCATCATCTACCACAAAGGGCGCGGGATAAATGAGCACTTCATGAAAACCATCAAGCCACTCAATACCGAGCTCCAGGATCGGTAAGCAAAAAATTAACGCAATACGTGCACTTTTTAACGAGTCGAGCTCAAATCCCTGTAGCGCTACCAGTCTTTTCTGCTGCAAAAAACGTTCGGCTAGCGCAATAAGCCGAGCCTGTTCTTGCGCGGTGAGGTTTACCAGAAGAGGTATAGCTAGCGCATCATCCCACGGCCAGTCTTCGTTCTGGGTTATTTCTTGTGCTTTCCAGGGCCACTTAATCATCGTTTTGCTCGTAAACTCGTCACTTGAACAAAATTACCCGAATAGGGTCTGTTAAAATGCCAAATTACCTGGCATCATTGCAATATACGGAGAGATGCCGGAGCGGCTGAACGGACCGGTCTCGAAAACCGGAGTAGGGGCAACTCTACCGGGGGTTCAAATCCCCCTCTCTCCGCCAATCATTCAACAAAATCAATCACTGACAAAGCGTTTTTGATTTCGTCATACATAAATCCCTGCATTAAAATTTCTTTCACTCGTTCGATTTTTCTTACTACTGATGCTGTTTTTTACCATTTTGCTGCGCGTCGGGCATCCACTTTTATCTTCTTTAGCTCACAAGCTCACACTCTTTTGCAACGCCCATCTCACATCTCTGGTGACAAAACAGTTTAACTGCCGTTGCTTCACACGGATCTTGTAAGGGTATCTTAAAGGAAATGGATTGCTGGAGGATGGAGGAAAAGAGGCGAAATCTTTTTCAGTGGTGATACCGCCTCCCCTGGACATGAGCTTGCCAGAACCTACGCGGTAAATCCTACGACACGAAGCCACGCGCAATTTTATGCGAAAACGCTGGCAATAGCCTTGCTGACTGATGCAAGCTATCTAAAATCGCTTGAAGATGACATAATGCAAAACAATCGCTTAAAAGACTCACCTGTTGATAAGCATGTTGAGGACGAAAAGAAGAAGAAAAAAGCAGCCAGGTAAAAAGGGTTACGTTCGCTGTAAGCGAACGTGATCGCATCCAGCCTTAACGAACCTTTTTCCGTTCATCTCTCTTCATATTTTTCAAAAAACTCTTTTATGAATGCCCCTAAAACGTCATAAGCGAATTCGCTATTATTGTTCCCGTCGCGACAACATAGAGATTACGTAAAAAACAGAGGGCAGACAATGAAAAATATTGGAAATAACGTAAAACGATTTGTCCGTGTTTTTTATCTGTCATTTAAACTTACAGAAATGGCTGTACTGCTATCAGTATAAAGATAATTTCAGTTGTCCAGATAAATTATTTTTAAAACTATTTGTATTAACAGGGTTTATTCATTTATTGAATGGATGCGTGCTCGTTTGGTCTTGTCATCTTGACGCTTTGAGAACACATATTCTATCATAGACAGCAGGGGAAATTGGGTGCTGGGATCGATTTTTGATTAATAAAATATTGGATGGAACCACGATGCAATTACCAGAACAGGATGAGTTTTCTGATTTTTTTGCTGCCAATGATGATGAACAAGCCTCTTTAAGGCGTAAGTTTTTTTTGGAGAAACATAAAGAACCGTGGTTGTCTGAGTCTGCATTAGAGGACTACCAGGCGCTGTTTATGAGTATCTACGGAATTAATATTGACTGGAAAGAGGGGACTTTTAGCCTGCTTGAGGCACTTTCAGATAATCAGGGAGAGAAGCCTGTCACGGTAAAATTCGATTATGACAGTGAGATTGAAACAGCAACGATAAATTTGGTTGATACGCAGTATGTGTTTCATCACTACCCAATGGGAAGCGATGGTTTTGATACAGAACTGGTGCGCATTGAGCATATATTGGCTAACAGTGGATATACTTTGCGGGTATATCAGAACAGCACTTTTAGTGATACATTATCGTTCTTACTCATTCCGTCAGATGAGTGGAAACGTGTTGAACAGCATTATAGTCCAGAGCATATTTCTGCATACTTCGTTCCGTATGGAAAACAACTTGTTATTCCTGAGGTTGCTGCTCCAGTCGTAAATTATGTGCCATCCGTTAAACAAGAAACATCAAATGTCCCTGCGTTGTTTAATGCTCGGGGTATCCGTATTTATTTTTTAAGTATAATGCTAATCGCATTTGCAATTTATATTTTGTGGAATATCTTGACGAAAATAGAACCTTTATCATCAGGCCAACCTGCTGGCTGTGAAAATGTACAAAATTTATACTCAAAATTACGTCCAGAAGTAGCCGAGCCATTAAAAGAAAAAATGCGTAAGAGTTTGGGCTGTAAATGATAAATTTTCAGTTTAAGAAAATTACACTAATGGATAGGTAATAGAGATATATTTAATTTGATATTGTGTGATCGAAATAGTAATAACAGATAATATACATATTCTTGCGGTGGTGGATGAAGCGATTTTTATCTTATTTGTACAGGAAAAGAAAAAGAGTTTTTTTAGTTACCATGACTCTTATTAATTTTGTTGCTGCAAATCAAAAATACTACGCTTTTAATTTGTTGTCAGTGTTTATCATGGTGTTCTGGTCAGTTATCCTTATTTCCGATATGCAAACTGATATTAATGATAATGAAAAATAAAACTATTTTTTGAGCCTGTGATATTTTTAGTCAATCCATGAAGCTCGCTGTACCCCATCGGGATTCACAGTGATGTCACTCGCGGCGACTTAACGCCGTCGTCCTCGGTAATCGTCGCACCCGGCCTGTTGCCCGACATGTTCCCCTGTAGACATGGGCGCCGGACAGAAGATTAATTGCTGTCAGGGAAACGCGCTGGCGCGTGGCGATAACTTACGCTGCGGGACTGTCGACGCTGTACAGAAAATCTGGCCTCCAGGCTGGCTTAAATATGCACACATGACAATACAACCGGAAAATTTACAAAACCCATAATTTGAATTGAGAGAGAAGCTTACAAACGAAGCGACGAAGATTTAAACAGCCGTAGCGACTCCGATATCTTGCGCGCATGTTCAAATAATACTACTGTATATAAAAACAGTATTCGAGGTATGGATTATGGAATTTTTCAGACCTACAGAGTTGCGCGAAATTATTCCTCTCCCATTTTTCAGTTACTTAGTGCCGTGTGGATTCCCCAGCCCCGCGGCGGACTACATTGAGCAGCGTATCGATCTTAATGAGTTGCTCGTTTCTCATCCCAGCTCAACATATTTTGTCAAAGCCTCGGGGGATTCAATGATTGAAGCAGGCATCAGCGACGGTGACCTGCTGGTGGTGGATAGCTCACGGAACGCTGACCACGGTGACATTGTAATTGCGGCAATTGAAGGAGAGTTCACCGTAAAACGGTTGCAGTTGCGCCCGACAGTGCAGTTAATCCCCATGAACGGCGCCTATCGACCCATACCTGTCGGCAGTGAAGACACGCTCGACATATTCGGGGTGGTGACCTTTATCATTAAAGCGGTCAGTTGATTATGTTCGCGCTCTGCGATGTTAATAGCTTTTACGCCTCCTGCGAAACGGTCTTTCGTCCTGATTTATGTGGCCGACCGGTGGTGGTGTTATCAAACAATGATGGCTGCGTTATCGCGTGTAGCGCCGAGGCGAAGCAGCTCGGTATCGCACCAGGTGAGCCATACTTCAAACAGAAAGAACGCTTCCGGCGATCCGGTGTTGTTTGCTTCAGCAGTAATTACGAGCTTTACGCTGATATGTCGAACCGGGTAATGACCACACTCGAGGAGATGGTGCCGCGGGTAGAAATTTACAGCATTGATGAGGCTTTTTGTGATCTGACGGGGGTACGAAACTGCCGGGATCTGACAGATTTCGGGCGCGAGATAAGAGCGACGGTCCTGAAGCGCACGCACCTGACTGTCGGTGTAGGCATTGCCCAGACGAAAACCCTTGCCAAGCTGGCTAACCATGCTGCGAAAAAGTGGCAGCACCAGACCGGCGGGGTGGTTGACTTGTCGAACATCGATCGCCAGCGTCGGCTGCTGGCCCTGATACCCGTAGAGGATGTCTGGGGTGTCGGCAGACGCATCAGTAAGAAGCTCAATGCCCTGGGCATCAAGACTGCTCTCGATCTCTCTGAACAAAGTACCTGGATCATCAGGAAACACTTCAATGTCGTGCTGGAGCGTACCGTGAGAGAGCTTCGCGGAGAGCCATGTCTGGAGCTTGAAGAGTTTGCGCCGGCAAAGCAGGAAATCGTTTGTAGCCGCTCTTTCGGCGAGCGGGTCACAGACTATGAGGAAATGCGCCAGGCTGTTTACAGCTACGCTGCGCGCGCGGCAGAAAAACTCCGCGGCGAGCACCAGTACTGCCGTTTCATTTCAACATTCGTCAAAACATCACCCTTTGCCCTGAACGAGCCCTACTACGGTAACAGCGCCGCGGTGACGCTTCTCACCCCCACGCAGGATTCACGTGACATTATCAATGCGGCTGTGAAATGTCTGGATAAAATCTGGCGCGACGGCCATCGCTACCAGAAAGCGGGGGTGATGCTGGGTGACTTCTTCAGCCAGGGCGTAGCGCAACTCAACCTTTTCGACGATAACGCGCCGCGCGCCGGTAGTGCGAAGTTGATGGAAGTACTGGACCATCTTAACGCAAAAGACGGGAAGGGGACGCTGTACTTCGCCGGGCAGGGGATGTCGCAACAGTGGGCTATGAAGCGAGAAATGCTTTCGCCTCGGTACACCACAAGATACTCTGATCTACTGCGTGTTAAGTAACTTGTGCGATCAATGCCTGAGATGGTTGCCAAATCATCCCCGTTCTCTAACCGGTTTTGGTCGCACAAGATCACAGGAACCTCTCACGATGAGGCGCATGTATCCTGGTTTACGACATCAGAAAATGTGGCGCGTTTATTGCCAGGTAGGCGTTGTGAGACGTCACTTATTTACGCCTGGTTTCAGCCGTAGCGCCGGGCATGGATAAAAAGAGTATGGCAATCAGCGTGATAATACTAAAAAACAATTAATATTTTTTTAACAAAACTAAAGCTTGCTATGTGCAGTTAACCATGCGTTAATGGTTGTGCGGTTTGATACAAACTTATCTGAAGTAGTGATTGTAATATTTCTCATCATTTGTTCCTCTTGAGATCTCCTTTAGGTTTTTTTCTCTCTGATAATTTTCTTCAGGCCATTTTGCCCAAGGGCTCATTCAAAAGGCAACAATATTATGACGACGAAAATCACTGGTTTAGTAAAATGGTTTAACCCTGAAAAGGGCTTTGGTTTCATTACGCCTAAAGATGGCAGCAAAGATGTGTTTGTGCATTTTTCCGCCATTCAAAGTAATGAATTCCGCACTCTGAATGAAAATCAGGAAGTGGAGTTTTCAGTAGAGCAGGGACCAAAAGGTCCATCAGCGGTTAACGTTGTGGCGCTTTAAGGCAACTGATATTACTAATAAAATTCACTTCCGGTGTCCATGTTGCCATGGTTCACAATACAGAACATCGACATTCGATGTTACTGAGCAAAACCCGTTTGGCGCGAAATGTATTTTTTGTAAGTCAACCATGATCACTTTTGATAATGTTGGATTATACATTCGCTCAGGACAGGTTCCGCCAGATTTTAGAAAATAATTCATATTAGCTCCGTACAGGAGCTTTTTTATGCCCGGATGATTATCATCTATAGACGCTGACATCCATCATCTATAGTGGCATTTACCTTTCCCCAAAGGTGTTATTTCTCTTGCAGACAGCGCCTGAAAAGAGCGACGTTGTCTTCATCTATCCGATGAAGCCAGGTCACCTGTCTTTGCGCCGTTATCCGTTATTTAATTCTTGCCCTATAATAACAAGCCCGTGCTAAGCACGGGCTTGAATAACATAAAGCGTCTTAGAACTGGTAGACCAGACCAACACCTACGATATCATCAGTTGCAATACCGTTGTTTGTGTAGAAGTCATCATCTTCGTCCAGCAGGTTGATTTTATAATCAACGTAGGTGGACATATTTTTGTTGAAGTAGTAAGTCATACCGACGTCAACATATTTAACCAGATCTTTGTCGGTGTAACGATAGTTACCATGGCTATCCATATCCTGGCCGCCTAAATCTTTGCCCTTAGACTGCAAGTAGGCGATGGACGGACGCAGACCGAAATCGAACTGATACTGTGCAACCACTTCAAAGTTCTGGGTTTTGTTAGCGATACCGCCGCCACCCAACTTACCGTCTGCAGAGTGATAGTCGCTGTCTCCATAAGAGGTCATATTGCGGGTTTCAGAGTACATCGCCGCCAGGTATACGTCATAGGCGTCATATTTGACACCTACGGTCCAGGCTTCGGCAGTTTCACCGCCGGCATCATTGTTGCCATAGTAACGATGACCATCACCATATCCATTACCTACTTGGGCATCGGTACGGTCAGAACTTGAATAAGCAGCTCCCAGGCTTAACCCGAAGTCAAAGTCATAAGAGGTAGAGAGGCCGAAACCGTCACCGTTTTCTTTATTTGTACCGCGGTTAGTTCCATTACCGGAGCCTTCCTGGCCAAATCCGTTATTGCCACTTTCGTTATTACCCTGGTATTGCAGCGCGAAGTTCCAGCCTTCCACCAGGCCGAAGAAGTCGGTGTTACGATAGGTGGCCAGGCCGTTAGCACGCTGAAGCATATATACATCTGTCTGGGTGTAAGAGTCGCCGCCGAATTCCGGCAGCACATCGGTCCAGGCTTCAACGTCGTAGATAACACCATAGTTACGGCCATAATCGAAAGAGCCGTACTCGCCGAATTTCAGACCGGCAAAGCCCAGACGAGTCCAGGACGTATCCCTGTTACCTTCAGTGCCACTCGCCTGCATGTTGTATTCCCACTGACCATAGCCGGTCAGCATATCGTTGATCTGCGTTTCGCCTTTAAAGCCAATACGGGCGTAGGACTGGTCGCCGTCGCTGCCTGCATCGTCAGAGAAGTAACGCAGACCATCAACTTTGCCGTACAGGTCGAGTTTGTTGCCATTTTTATTATAAACTTCAGCCGCATTTGCTGCGCCTGCCACTAATAACGCCGGGACAAGCAGTGCCAGAACTTTTCTGTTCATTATGTATTCCCTTATGATAATAATTTATATGAATATGTAGCCACTTCAACAAAACTACAAATTGATACTATTCTATGAAGTTCATGGAATTTAAAAAATAACATGTAACAAAGCTATTTAAAATATTTCAATTTGTTTCCGTTTGGTTTTTTATAATACTGGCTATATAAATAACTAAGAATATATATTCTATAATTATCATTTTTTATCAATGAGTTATATGTTTTGGCTTGATGGATGTTGGCGTGAATATAATTTGTTTTTTATATGTATTTGATGCTTTGATTATGAAAAAGCATAAAAAAAACCGGCATAAATGCCGGTAATGTGGGTAATGATAAAATAAATGATAAAAGGCTAATAACCGAATCATTCTGACATTTAATGCTAATGAAATAAAACGCTATCGCGATGCGTAAAAATAAGTTGTTCTGGTTATGGGTTATTCTGCATCAGAGTGCGATTCAATCACCATTCCCTTATTTAACAGCAGGTTCAGCGCCTGACACAACATTAACTGAGAATAAACTATTTGTGGAGCGAATGACCAGAACAGGTGGATAAGGTATTCCATGGTCGAAATGTGACTAATATCACATTATAATGTAATTAATGTCATATGACTTACATCACAAAAGCGGAGTAAAGTTTGAGTACCAGGGAGGACAACGCCACCCGTAGCATGGGCGGTAAATTAGCGTTATGGGTTTTTTATACCTTTTGCGGCTACTTCATCTGGGCGATGGCGCGTTGCGTGTGGCTGATGTCCGCCATACAAACCGAGCCGGTTCTCGGCCCAATCAGCACTCCTGGCAGCACAACGGAAAAATGGCTTAACGCGCTTTCGCTGGGCGTCGTCTGGCTTATTCTGGGGAGTATTGCCTGGTACACCCGGCCTCGCAAAAACAGGGGGTATCCCGCCGACACTCAGCCAGAAACGCGCAAGCACGCAAGGATGTAAAGTGGTGGCGGATATGTCAGGATAGCGAACCCTGTGCTCAGGCATGTAATAAAAATGGTCTGCTATAAAGAGAGGGCGTATGGACTCAGGATACTGGCAATCGCAGTTTGAAGACTGGCTACGTCACCACCACCAGGAACAGGATGCCGCCCATGACATCTTCCATTTTCGTCGTGTTTGGGCAACCGCGCAAACGCTCGGGGAAAACAGTCCTGTCGACTGGCTGGTGGTGCTATCGGCATGTTATTTCCATGACATCGTCAGCCTGGCGAAAAATCATCCGCAGCGGCATCGTTCTTCCATTCTGGCGGCGGCAGAAACCCGGCGTATTTTTCTGCGGGATTTTCCTGACTTTCCGGCAGAAAAACTGGCGGGCATTTGTCATGCTATCGAAGCGCATAGTTTCAGCGCAAAAATTGCGCCCACCACGCCAGAGGCAAAAATCGTGCAGGATGCAGACAGGCTGGAGGCGTTGGGCGCCATTGGTCTGGCGCGGGTCTTCGCGGTCTCCGGCGCGCTGGGCGTCGCGCTGTTTGATGCCGACGATCCCTTTGCCGACAGACGGCCTCTTAACGATAAGCAATTCGCGCTCGACCATTTTCAAACCAAGCTGCTGAAACTGCCGCTGACGATGCAGACTGAACGGGGCAAGTACCTGGCGCAGCGTAATGCGGATTTTCTGGTGTCGTACATGGCGAAACTGAGCGCTGAGCTGAAAGGCGACTATGAAACACGGGATGAGGCGGTCATCCAGATGTTTGCTACGCATCAGTAACCCCTGCCGCTGAAACGTAAAGCGCGTCATTTTATGTTAGTCTGTCGGCAATCATTTTTGGCCGGTTAAATGTATGCAGGAAAATATTTCAGTAACACACGCCCGGAACCTCATCGCCGACGACGCCGGAAGCGAGATCCAGGCGATGCTGAGTCAATTGCTGGAAATCTACGATGTTAAAACGCTGGTGGCGCACCTTAACGGCCTGGGCGAGCAGCACTGGAGCCCGGCCATCTTAAAGCGCGTAATGATGAACGCGGCATGGCATCGTTTGAGCGACAATGAACTCACCTGTCTTAAAACAGGGTTGCCGACGCCGCCAGCGCATCATCCGCATTACGCCTTTCGTTTTATCGATCTTTTCGCGGGCATCGGCGGTATTCGCCGCGGATTTGAAGCGATAGGCGGACAGTGCGTGTTTACCAGCGAATGGAATAAGCACGCGGTACGGACATATAAAGCGAACTATTTTTGCGATCCGCTGCAACATCGCTTTAATGAAGATATCCGCGATATCACATTGAGCCACCGGGAAGGGGTCAGCGATGATGAGGCGGCGGAACACATTCGCCAGCATATTCCGCAACATGATGTCCTGCTGGCGGGCTTTCCCTGTCAGCCATTTTCTCTGGCGGGCGTTTCCAAGAAAAATGCGCTGGGCCGCGCCCACGGCTTTGCCTGCGAGACTCAGGGAACGTTATTTTTTGATGTCGTAAGAATTATCGACGCTCGCCGCCCCGCGCTGTTTGTGCTGGAAAACGTGAAAAACCTTAAAAGTCACGACCAGGGCAACACCTTCCGCATTATTATGCAAACGCTCGATGAACTGGGATATGACGTGGCGGATGCCGCTGACAATGGCCCGGACGATCCGAAAATTATCGACGGGCAGCATTTTCTTCCTCAGCATCGGGAACGTATTGTGTTGGTGGGATTCCGTCGCGATTTAAACCTGAAAACCGATTTTACGTTACGCAATATCGCCCGCTGTTATCCACCGCGCCGTCCGACGCTGGCAGAACTGCTGGAGCCCGTCGTCGAAGCCAAATATATCCTGACGCCGGTGCTGTGGAAATATTTATATCGCTACGCGAAAAAGCACCAGGCGCGGGGAAACGGTTTTGGCTATGGCATGGTTTATCCTGACAATCCGGAAAGTGTGGCGCGCACGTTATCTGCTCGCTACTACAAAGATGGCGCCGAAATTCTGATCGATCGTGGTTGGGATATGGCGAAAGGCGAAGTGAATTTCGACGATGCTGGCAACCAACAACATCGTCCCCGCCGACTCACGCCGAGAGAGTGCGCGCGTTTAATGGGATTTGAGGCGCCGCAAACGAACCAGTTCAGGATACCTGTCTCGGATACGCAGGCCTATCGCCAGTTTGGCAACTCCGTGGTGGTGCCGGTATTTGCCGCGGTAGCAAAGCTGCTGGAACCCAAAATTCACCAGGCGGTGACGCTGCGTCAGAGAGAGACGGTAGATGGCGGACGTTCACGATAAAGCCACGCGCAGTAAAAATATGCGCGCGATAGCGACCCGCGATACGGCTATTGAAAAACGTCTTGCCGGCCTGCTAAGCGCGCAGGGGATTACGTTTCATACTCAGGACGCGACATTACCGGGCAAGCCGGACTTTGTGGTGAATGACTATGATTGTGTGATTTTTACTCACGGCTGCTTTTGGCATCATCACCACTGTTATCTGTTCAAAGTACCGGCCACGCGAACGGCTTTCTGGCTGGAAAAAATCGGTAAGAACGTTGAGCGCGATGAGCGCGATATTCAGCGTTTACAGGCGCTTGGCTGGCGGGTACTGATCGTCTGGGAGTGTGCCTTGCGCGGACGAGCGAAATTGAGCGACGCGGCGTTGGCGGAGCGCCTGGAAGAGTGGATCTGCGGCGGCGGCGCCAGCGCGCAGATCGACACCCAGGGGATTCATCTACTGGCGTGAATCTTCCGTTTTACACGGCGTGACCACCGCCCTGGCGGGAAACAGGTACTTACCCAGAGTCACCAGCACGACGGCAAACACAATCACACCCAGCGCGGCCCATTCAACGGGCGATAACCTCTCACCGCCCAGGCCAGTGCCAAGCAACACGGCGACAACCGGATTCACATAGGCGTAGCTGGTCGCCAGCGCCGGACTGACGTTGCGAATCAGGTACATATAGGCATTAATGGCGATAATAGAACCGAACAACGCCAGATAGCCGACGGCCATAAACCCCGATAAACCAGGCAGCGTGGCGAGCTTTTCGCCGGAAAGAAACGCCGCGCAAAGCAATACCACGCCCGCCGCCAGCATTTCAATCGCGCCCGCCATCATGCCCACAGGCAGGGCGATGCGCGAGCCGTAAACGGAACCAAATGCCCAGCTCATCGAACCTATCAGGATCAAAATCGCGCCCCACGGATTGCCGCTTAAGTTGCCGCCGCTGTTCAGCAGAATAATCCCGGCAAGTCCAATGGCAATCCCCACCCATTCTAATTTGCGCGTTTTAATACCAAAAAAGTAGCTAAAGCACAGCGTAAATAGCGGGACAGTGGCGACCACGACGGCAGCAATGCCCGATGGCACGTTTTGATGCTCCGCCACCGTCACCAGACCGTTACCCACCGCCAGCAGCAGTAGACCAATCAGCGCGGCGTTGATGGTCTGGCGCAGCGGCGGAAGTTTTTCGCCGCGCAGCAGCAAAAACGCCATGAGCAACATCCCCGCCGAGAGAAAACGTACGCCTGCCATCATCAGCGGCGGCCAGCTTTCAACGCCTATGCGGATAACAAAATAGGTAGACCCCCAAATGATGTACAAGGCAAAAAGCGCGCCAAAAAGAGGTAATAACTGCCGGAAACGCATAATCACTCACGGTGAAATAAAAAGGGTGAATATAGTAAACGTCAAAATTATTATGCTGGCGAGCATTATAATTGTCCTTTTGGAATAAAAAGGCGTTGACCCGCGCCGCCGGTTTCGGCATTGCGCGTTTTGCTACATACTTAACGTCTTAGAAGAAAAGACCGAGGAAATCATTTTGGCAGGAAGTAGCTTACTGACATTACTCGACGATATCGCCACGCTGCTGGACGATATTTCGGTAATGGGCAAATTGGCCGCGAAAAAAACCGCGGGCGTACTGGGGGACGACCTGTCGCTCAATGCGCAGCAGGTGACCGGCGTTCGCGCTAATCGCGAGCTGCCAGTGGTATGGAGCGTGGCGAAAGGATCATTAATCAACAAGGTTATTCTGGTGCCGTTGGCGCTGCTGATAAGCGCATTTATCCCGTGGGCCATTACGCCTTTATTAATGTTAGGCGGCGCGTTTCTCTGCTTTGAAGGGGTAGAAAAAGTCCTGCATACCTTTGAGGCGCGAAAACACAAAGAAGACCCGGCGGAGCGGCAAAAACGTCTTGAGGCGCTGGCTGCACAAGATCCTTTGGCCTTTGAAAAAGATAAAGTAAAAGGGGCGGTCCGTACCGATTTCATTCTTTCCGCTGAAATTGTGGCCATTACCCTGGGGATTGTCGCGCAGGCGCCGCTGCTTAATCAGGTGTTGGTGCTGGCGGGGATTGCGTTGGTTGTGACTATTGGCGTGTATGGCCTGGTGGGTATTATTGTCAAACTGGATGATATGGGGTACTGGCTGGCGGAAAAGCGTAGCGTGCTGGCGCAGGGCGTCGGTAAAGGATTACTGATTATCGCGCCCTGGTTAATGAAAGCATTATCCATTGTCGGTACGCTGGCGATGTTTCTGGTCGGCGGCGGGATTGTCGTACACGGTATTGCGCCGCTACACCATGCCATTGAACATTTTGCGCAGCAGCAGGGGGCTTTCATGGTGCATACGATCCCTGCGGGGCTGAATCTGGTGCTCGGCTTTATTATCGGCGCCATTGTGGTGGCGCTGGTGAAAGGTGTGGCGAAAATTCGCGGTGTTTCGCACTGATTTTCTACAATGAATTATGCAAAATTGCCCATCCTCGTCTAAGGTGAAAACGTTTCATCTGATACAGGAGGCAGGTATGGTCTTTTCTGTCAGTGAGGAAGTTACCGTGAAAGAGGGTGGGCCCCGGATGATCGTCACCGGTTATTCCAGCGGAATGGTAGAGTGTCGCTGGTATGATGGTTTTGGCGTAAAGCGGGAGGCATTCCATGAGAATGAGCTCGTGCCAGGCAAGGAAAGGCGCGGGCGGGACGAAGCCCGATGACAAAACGCCCGGTTAATGCCGGGCGTTTTGCTGTGGAGAAAAAGAGTCGTCGCGCTGCGACATGCTGCTACCTGGTTATGCCAGGATTGAGTGGTATCCCTTGATGAGGTCTGGCTACCGTAAGCCATCAGGGGGCGTTGTATCAATAACCAGGAGTTACCAGGGTGCCGCACGAAACACTGTTAGATAATCAAGGCTGGTTTAAAAAGCTGGCGCGGCGTTTTGGTCCCGGTCATGTCGTCAACACCTGTTTTCTGATCGTGATGCTGTTCTCGACGCTACTTACCTGGCGGGAAGTGATGATACTGAAAGACGCGTATGTCGCCAGTCAGCGCAATCATCTGGGGAGCGTCGCGAATGTCCTTGACCGCCAACTGCAATTCAACATGGACAGGTTGATCTTTTTACGCAACGGTATGCATGAAGCGCTGGTGGCGCCGCTGGCTTTTTCCGCATTGCAAAGCGCGGTGACGCAGTTTGAGCAACGACGCGTCAGACATTTCTGGCAACTGGAGTTGGATAAGCGGCGGACATTGCCGTTATATGGCGTTTCCGATCAATTTGTCGCCCGGACGACGCTTCTTTCGCGGGAGAGTCGTGACCTGGCAAATGAATTAACCGCCACGCTGGAGTTAGGGTATCTGGCGCGTCTGGCGCGCTCATCCGCCATGCTGACGCTGGAGACGATGTATGTTTCTCGCTCAGGGTTTTACCTCTCAACTCTCCCTACGGCGTACGGTAGCGATATTGTCTCCCGTTACTATCAGTACGTGACCCAGCCCTGGTTTATCGAGCAAAGCCAACGGCGTAATCCACAGCGCGGCGTGCGGTGGTTTACCTCCGCACAGCCCTATGTTGCTGACGAGCAGAAAAAAGTGACAGCCAGTCTACCGCTGGATCACGATAATTACTGGTATGGCGTACTGGCAATGGATATTCCCGTCGCGTCATTACAGCGGTTCCTGCGCGATGCGGCCGAAAAGGATATTGAAGGGGAATATCAGCTATACGATAACCATCTCCGTTTGTTGACGGACTCCGCGCCGGAACAACAAACCGCGAATACGTTAAATGACCGTGAGCGCGCCTTACTGGCGCGTGAAATAGAAAAAGATACCCTGGGCGGGCTGCGTTTAGGAACGCATTATGTAAGCTGGGAGCGGCTGGATCATTTTGATGGCGTCCTGCTGCGCGTGCATACATTACGTGAAGGCATCCAAGGGAATTTTGGCAGTATTAGTATCGCGCTGACGCTGTTATGGGTGCTTTTTACGGCGATGCTGTTGATCTCCTGGGGCGTTATTCGACATATGGTCAAAAACATGTTTGTTCTGCAAAATTCGCTGCAATGGCAGGCATGGCACGATCCGCTGACCCGGCTGTATAACCGTGGCGCGCTGTTTGAAAAAGCGTCCAGGCTGGCAAAGCGCTACCGGGAAGCCCGCCAGCCATTTTCTGTGATACAGCTGGATTTAGATTATTTTAAAAGCGTTAACGATCGCTTTGGTCATCAGGCAGGCGATCGCGTGTTGTCCCATGCCGCTGGGCTCATTGGCAGCACCATTCGAGCGCACGACATCGCCGGACGGGTAGGGGGCGAAGAGTTTTGTATCGTGCTGCCCGGCGCGACGAAAGCGCAGGCGCTGCAGATTGCCGAACGCATACGCCAGCGCATTAATGACAAAGAGATTCTGGTGACGAAAAGCACGACGCTTCGTATCAGCGCGTCAATGGGGATCAGTAGCGCGGAGGAATACGGCGACTATGATTTTGAGCAGTTGCAGTCGCTGGCCGACAAACGGCTTTATTACGCCAAACAGTCCGGACGTAACCGTATTTGCGCCAGCGACGCGACTCAGGAGCGGGAAAGGAAATAGTCCATGCCTTCGCGCCAGCCATCCGGCCCTTCGTTCTGGCTACGGTAGACGCGCTGAGGATCGTCGTTACGCAAATGTACGCCCTCCCGGTTTAGCCCTTTAACGACAACCGCATAATCCATCACATCCAGTAAGGGCGCATCATTGGGGCCGTCTCCTAGCCCCAACGTCAGAGGACGCGCGTGCCACTGCCGACGATATGCTTCAATCAGCCAGTTGGCAGCCTGATCTTTTCCGGCGGAGGCGTCCAGCACATGCCAGAAACGGGCGCCATGGACAAATTGCAGTCCCAGGTCATTTAAACGGGCGACAAACTGCGCCATGCGTTCATCGCTATCGCGCCAGATCAGCGACACCGACGCTTCATGCAGACGGGTTAGGGCAGACTGTGCCCGGTTTAGGCCCGTCCATTCGCTTATCACCTGATCGTCAACGTCATCAAACGTGGTGAACTTAAACTGTTCCTTTTCACGCAATTTATGCAGGACGAGGCGGATTTCGTTGTGAGAAATACCGGCTATCAGACGGGGATAGTTGGGATGGTCTTCCCAATGAACGTCCAGTTGGATCACCGCGCCGTTTTCCGCAATCAGCGGCAGTCCCTGTAGATTTAACGTCGTCTGGAGCTGGAGCATTTCAGCCGCGGTTTTACTGCTACAGAGGATCACGGGCACGCCGCTTTCATGCAGGCGTGTAAGCCAGGGAGCCGCGGGCTGCCACTCAAAAGTGTGGCTGTTCAGCAATGTGCCGTCCAGATCGGTAAAAATCAGCAAGGGGTCATGGATTGAGAGCATTTTTTCCTCATTTTCCGTTGCAACGGCGGGCTTATTTCCAGGAAAAGTCCTAAAGCACACCCGAAAGAAGTCGAACGCTAACTGGAACCGATCCCGTCGCTTCCAGGCAGCACATGCGTTGTCACACTTTTGCTACCGAACTATTAGCGCGCTTAATCATTCATGTAAAAAATATTTACTTGTCATGCAAAAAAATTGCAGATAAGGTAAATCTCACATCAGATTTCCTGGTGTAACGAATTTTCAAGTGCTTCTTGCATAAGCAAGTTTGATCCCGACCCGTAGGGCCGGGATTTTTTTCGGCCATTTTTAACGGTTTACTTCTGTTACACTAAAATCATGAATATCCAGCTCGAATGCTTCAGCTAATTCATGCCATGTATGATATTCCCGTCCGTCTACGCTCACCCGCTCAGGATCTTCCTGGCTACGGTGAACCTCGCTTTCGCTGATTTCATTGATGGCCGCCAGTAGCGCATCTACATCGACGCTCACTTCGCGCTTGGCCGTATCACTGTACTCTTTTGCCGTTTTCATCTTCACTACCTCACGGGTTCCTGACAGCCTAAGTATAGACCGTTGAGAAAACCAGCAAACACGCCGGCAAGGCGCTGTCAGACGCAGAAAATTGTTCTACACTGGCACAAAGCGACAGGAGGAAAATGATGAAGGTGAATGATCGGGTAACCGTTAAAACGGACGGCGGTCCCCGCCGACCGGGCGTGGTACTGGCAGTGGAAGAATTTAGTGAAGGCACAATGTACCTGGTTTCGCTGGAGGATTACCCGCTCGGCATCTGGTTCTTCAATGAGTCAGGTCACCAGGATGGTATTTTTGTCGAGAAGGCGGAGCAGGACTAATTGAGCCGGACTGGAGGTACATTGCCAGTCCGGATGTCTCAGCGCATGTTAACAAAAATGCCGTTAGTGACGTTATCTGTCAGCCGCACTACGTGATAGATCACTTGTTTATTATGCGTTTTTATCTTTCTTTTTATATTCCCCTTATGGGAGGATACTGTTTTTGCTTTAATATTCATTCTGTCAGAAATCTGAATGGTTCCCTGACCTTCCATCCACATTCGCAACATGCTGGATTCAGTTCGACTTAACGATAATGTTGGTAAATTTATGGTTCCTGAAATACCCGACTCTTTTTTCAGAATATCGCCAAGAATGGTATCCAGCGAGTCAGGTTTAATCGATTTTGAGCTAATCAATAAGTTTTTTCTTACTAATAAATATTCATCAAAATGCACATTAGCAATTGCCATAAAAACAATAAATAACGTGTCAGGATGTTGATTAATGATTTGCTTTATTTGTTGACTGTCTGAAGGCGTATGAATGAAACAGTCCTCATTAATAAACACCACCGAAGGCTGATGCGCGCCACAAGCGATAGCGAGTTCGTCAACGGTTTCGATGTCGTTGATTTCCCTTTTTTTCACCCCTCTGCTGACCAGATACCCGCTTAACCCTAGCCGGGTGTAACTGCATAAATCCATAATAATCGTTGACATGGCACACCCTCACTCAATGCGTAACGATAATTCCCCTTACCTGAATAACTCACCATAATCAGACGGAACACGAATAGTCACCTTAGACAACGCTTACGCGGTTTTTCAGGCGAACTTACTATCCCGTAAAGTTACATATAATTTGCCAGGAATCATCTTAAAGTAAAGTGAATGTTGCGTTATGTGAGTGAAGTAAAAACAAATAAGGGGCAGCGGATATATCCTGGTGAATGTTTTTTAAAATTTATTTTCGGATAAACCTTAGTAAAACAGGATAAAAATTATGGGTTATTATTTATCGGCATCTCGCTAACAATATCAGCAAGCAAATTGAAAATTTCGCTGAATAAATGTTCGCAAAACGGCGCAATTAATGGCATTAGCGCGGCCATCAGCATAATGCCGACGGTGAGGGTAAGCGGGAAACCGATAACAAATATCGAGAGCTGCGGCGCCATGCGGTTTAATAGCCCCAGCGCCAGGTTGAGCGTAAGCAGGAGGGTAATGACCGGCAATGCCAGCATCAGTCCGTTTAAGAAAATGAGCCCTCCGGCCCTGGCGAGCGCCATAAATGCATTACTGTTCACCGGGTTACTACCGATGGGCAGAGTGTGGAAGGTATCGACCAGCAGCGAAATAAGCCACAAATGGCCATTAAAGGTGAGAAACAGTAGCATGGCGAGCATATCCATAATACGCGCCAGAACCGGCATATTCAGGTGGCTGCCCGGGTCGACGAAGGTGGCAAAGGAAAGCCCCATTTGCAGACCGATAAACTCACCTGCGGTACGCACCGCCGCAAAGGCGAATTGCATGGTAAATCCCAGCGCAATACCGATCAGAATTTGTTGCATCGCCAGCCATAAGGCGGCAATAGAAAAAAGCGGCGTATCGTTTGCCGGTAGCGACGGCGCGATAACGAGGGTAATCATTATTCCCAACCCCAGTTTTACCCGCTTGGGAATAGCGCGCTCACTGAGAATGGGCGCCGTTGAAATCAGCGCCAGTATGCGCAGCAAAGGCCAGAAATAGAGATGCAGCCAGTATAGCCATTGCTCGCTTGTAACCTGTATCATCGTTCTGTTTATCCGATGATATAAGGTAAATTGCTGAACAGAGTGCGCACGTAATCCAGCAGCAGGTTGAGCATCCACGGGCCGGCAACGATAATTGCGATGAATACCGCGACGATTTTAGGGATAAACGACAGCGTCATTTCATTAATCTGAGTCGCGGCCTGCAAGATGCTGATAATGAGGCCGGTAATCAGCGCGACGAGTAACAGCGGCGCAGCCAGGGCGAGAGCGACTTTCATCGCCTCGGTGCCCATCATCATGACGGATTCAGGAGTCATTTTGCGCCTCTAACTGTAAAAGCTTTGGGCCAGCGACCCCACAAGCAATTGCCAACCATCGACCAGCACAAACAGCATCAGCTTAAACGGCAGGGCGATTGTCGCTGGCGGCACCATCATCATCCCTAACGCCATCAATACGCTGGCGATCACCAGGTCGATAATCAAAAAAGGGATGAAAATCGTAAAACCGATCTGAAACGCCGTCTTTAATTCGCTGGTGACATAAGCGGGCAGGAGGATACGCATCGGTACTGCTTCCGGTCCCTGTAACGGACCGCTATTGGCCAGACGGGCAAACAGCGCCAGATCGGCTTCGCGGGTTTGGCGCAGCATGAACGCGCGTAACGGTTGCGCGCCTTTGTCCAGCGCTTCCTGCATAGAAATTTTCTGCTCGCTAAACGGCTGGTAAGCATCCACGTAAATCTTGTCAATGACGGGCGACATAATAAAAAAGGTCAAAAACAACGCCAGTCCGAGTAACACCTGGTTTGGCGGTGCCGAGGGCGTGCCCAGCGCGTTACGCAACAGGCCAAAAACAATGATGATACGCGTGAAGCTCGTCATCATCAGTAAAATCGCCGGCAGAAACGTCAGCGAGGTGATGAAAACCAGCGTCTGGACGGATAATGACCAGCTTTGGCCTCCGCCCGCTAATGGTTGGCTGATAAGCCCCGGCAGTTGCGCAGCGGCGGCGGGGCTAAAAAGCCACAGACCCGCCAGAGAAAGGAATAACAAACGGCGCATCAGGATCTCCCGGAACGCTTGAGTAAGTTCTTCATCATGTTCTGGAAATCCGCCGGTGGGGCAACGGGTGCTTCCGTGTCATTCTCCGCGGGCGGGAGGGTGTGCAGCAGGTTGATCTGCGAGGCGGTCACGCCCAGTACCAGACGCGCATTTTCGACCTCGACAATCACCACGCGTTCGCGCGGGCCAAGCGAGGCGCTGGCTGACACCTTGAGCCCCCGGACGCTATTTCCTTTGGGCGCGAATCCCATACGCTTAATCACCCAGGCCGCCGCCAGAATGAGCGCAATAATGCCAATTAATGCGCCGCTCACCTGCATGAGCGGCGATCCGGCTGGCGCGGTGGGCTGAGAAACCGTGGCCTCTGTCTTCATCATTAACGACTCAAACGACGCATACGCTCGGATGGCGTAATAATATCGGTGATACGTACGCCATATTTATCCGCCACGACGACCACTTCACCCTGGGCAATCAGGTAGCCATTAATCAGGATATCCAGCGGCTCGCCGGCCAGCCCGTCCAGCGCGACGACCGACCCCTGCGTCAGACGCAACAGTTCTTTAATGGTCATTCGCGTGCGGCCCAGCTCTACGGTCAGTTTGACCGGGATATCCATAATCAGATCGATATCCTGCATAGCACCGCTGACATCGCCGCCGCCAAGCTGTTGGAAAACCGCGTCGGCGGCGCTTTTAGTGGTGGTCGCTTTTTGCTCGTTTAACGCGTCAGCCCACAGATCATCCAATGCGCCAGTATTCTCATCGGACGGATTATTCATGTCACTCATTTGGGCTGTTCCTCATTCAGCGAATTCAAAATTGGGTTGATCAAATGTTCTACGCGTAGCGCATACTGTCCGTTTACGGTGCCATATTGGCTGGTGAGTACCGGAACGCCGTCCACATGAGCAATAATGCGGTCGGGTTTTTCAATCGGCAGTACATCGCCGGGTTTCAGCTTCAAAATCTGGGAAAGACGTAACGGAATATCGGCAAAATTGGCCACCAGCTCCAGTTCAGAGTGCTGAACCTGGCGTACCAGGTTATCACGCCAGTTCTGATCTTCATGGCGCGAGTTTTCCAGCGGCGGATTCACCAGCAGCTCACGCAGCGGCTCGATCATGCTAAATGGCAGACAGATGTTAAATTCACCGGTCAGATTGCCGATCTCCACATGAAACGGCGTATTGACGACGATATCGTTCGGCGAGGTGGTGATATTGGTAAATTTCACCTGCATTTCGGAACGCACATACTCCACTTCCAGCGGATTAATGGCTTTCCATGCGTCGCTATAGCCTTCCAGCGCCAGTTTCAGCATACGGTTGATGACACGCTGTTCCGTATGGGTAAACTCGCGGCCCTCGACTTTGGTCGGAAAACGACCGTCGCCGCCGAACAGGTTATCGACGGCAATAAACACCAGACTCGGCGAGAACACCACCAGCCCGGTGCCGCGTAGCGGCTTCAGGTGGATCAGGTTCAGGTTGGTCGGTACCGGCAGGTTACGCGCAAATTCGTGATACGGCTGAATACGTATGGCACCCACGGTAATATCCGGGCTGCGGCGCAGCAGGTTAAATAATCCCATCCGGAACTGGCGTGCGAAACGCTCGTTAATAATCTCCAGCGCCTGCAAGCGTTCACGCACGACGCGACGCTGAGTATTGGGATCGTAAGGGCGAATATCGCTATCGCTTGCGATACCGGGAGTGGGTTCGTCTTTGATGTCGCTGTCGCCGTTCAACAGCGCGTCGATTTCAGCCTGAGAAAGAATACTATCGCCCATATCGTTACCGCAGAATAAAAGCTGTATAAAGCACGTCAGTGACGACCTGTTTTGGTTGTCCGGCAACGAGCGGCGCGGCCAGCGTCTCTTTAATGGCGGCAATCAGTTTTTGTTTGCCAGCTTCTGTTGAGAGCTCGGCGGCATTCTGGCGGGAAAACAACAACAGCAGACGGCTGCGTACTTCCGGCAGATATTCATTTAATCGCGCGCGCGTCGCTTCGTCTTTCAGACGCAGGGTCACGCCGATATACAACACGCGATCCGCATCGCCCAAATTGACGGTAAACGTATCCAGCGCAAAAAATACCGGCGCGGGCGGCGGAGCCGGTTCCGCTTTAGCGTTCGTGGTCGGTTGCTGCTGCATACGCCAGTAGCTATAACCGGCGGTCGCGCAGGCGGCGAGGGTAATCAACACCAGCAAAGGTATCCAAATCGAGCGTTTGCTCTTTTTGTTAATCGCGGAGTCAGTCATCTGATACGGGCTTCCTGTTTCGGTACTGCTTATTGGCTGATTATCCCGTGTCCTGTCCACGACAAAGCGTGGAAAAGACGCGGATAATCATGCTACCTCTGGCGTTAGGCGAAGATATCCACTGCGCCATTGCCGCGCGCGGCGGCCTGAAGCGAGGCCGGCGCCGCTAACGCTATATCATCTTCAGCGCCAAACGCGTCCGTGTGTTGGGCGCGGCCAGACTGTTGTTGCGATGAAGACTGCTGCTGTCCGGCAAAGCTTTCGCTACTGATGCTGCTTTGTCCCAACTGAATGCCGCTTTCCGCCAACTGAGTGCGCAACATGGGCAGGGCGGCTTCCAGTGCGGCGCGGACATGGCTGTGCGGCGATACCATCTGGAGCTGCGCCTGATTGTCATCCAGCTTGAGCGAAATATGCACCTGACCTAACTCTTCCGGATGCAATCGAAGCTGCGCGCTTTGCTGTCCCTGACGCGTAAATAACATGACCTGCTGACTGAACGTTTGCTGCCATTCATGGCTGCCTAACGGCGCGCTGAGTACCGGGGCTGAGGCGACAGGTAGCGGTTGCGCCGTGGCGCTGCTGAGCGTCGGCATTGCCGCGCCATGCGTTACTGGCGCGGGCGGGCTATCCACCTCCACTTTCGCGCTGGTCGCGGCGGCAGCGACCACCAGCGGCGTCAGTGCTGGACCCGTGGCGCGATCGTCGCTGGCGCGCGCAAGCGACGCCTCGGTTTTCCCTTTTTCATGCTCGCTAAAGGAGAGCGTATGTGTCTCTTCCTGCGGCGCCGATGGCATGTCGCCGCGCAACAGTGACGGCAAGGCGATGTGATTTTCAGCCGGCGTCTCTCCGGCGACAGGCGTCGCGACAGGTTGTCCAGGCAGCATGGCGAATAAGGCGCTCAGACTGGCAAGATCCTCATCGCTCAGCGCGGGCGTTTTCTCATCATGCTGCGCCGTCTTACTCAGTGCGGCCAGAGCGCTGGTTTTCAACGATGGCGTTAGCGTAGACAGTAGATGCTGCGCTTGTGTCAGATCGGTAAGCGTTTCATCCGTCGCATTCGCTTTTTGCGCCAGCAGGTCGGCAAGCTTCACCGCCTGGCCCGGCTCGCCATGTTGGGTCAGTAACTCTTTCGATAATTTGCCGCCTGCCGCCTGTAAATCGGCCAGCGTGATGCGGGCGTCTTTGCCCTGTGCGCCGTCTGCGCCTAACGCGCCCGCCAGTAGCGCCAGAAAGTCCTCGGCTGAACCGGTGGTTTTTCCTGACGTCAGACCCGCGGTCATGTCGGTATCGGTGGTGATCAGTTGGGGCAGGGTGATCATTCGGGTTTCCTCATTGCTGCACGCTGAGCAAATTCATCCATCTTTTTCTGATCCATGCGGTTTTCAGCTAACAGCGCTGCCGCGGTTTGTCGGTCCTGTAAGGTTTGCCAGGCCTGAAGTCGCTGCTTTTTCTCACGCCAGCTCTTCAGCGCCAGGTCGACTTTTTGCGTCCACTGCGTAAGCTGGAGGCGATGCTGCTCTATCGCCTTTTCCAGTGTCTGAATAAACTGCTGATAGTTGATCCAGCGATTACTGGCGATGCCGTTGCCCATATCGGTGTTCAAATTACTGCGATACTCATTCTGATAATCGATCAGCATTTTGAGCTGTTCTTCCGCCTGTTGGCAGCCGCGACGCATTTCGCCCAGTAAACGCGCCGCGTCATCTACCTCTTTTTCGGCCAGATCTTTGAGTGTTTCCAGAGCGCCATGTTGTGCCATGATCGTCGCCCTCCTGCTTTATCACACCGTCGGGAAAATTAAATCGAGCGCCTGCAGAGAGTCCTCCCAGTCGGCCCGTTCAAAAATGCCTTGCTGTAAAAACGCTTCCAGTTGCGGCCATAAGGTAATGGCTTTATCAAGCATCGGATCGCTACCTTTGGCATAAGCGCCGACGCTGACCAGATCGCGGTTACGCTGGAAACTGGAAAGCAACTGTTTAAATAGCCGTACCCGCGCATAGTGCTGCTCGGTAATGAGCGCGGTCATCGCCCGGCTGATTGACGCCTCGATATCAATGGCCGGATAGTGCCCGGCCTCCGCCAGACGGCGGGACAAGACAATGTGCCCGTCGAGGATTGCGCGTGCCGAGTCGGCAATGGGATCTTGTTGGTCGTCCCCCTCGGTCAACACGGTATAAAACGCGGTGATAGAGCCGCCGCCGTGGATGCCATTACCGGCACGTTCGACCAGCGCCGGCAGCTTTGCGAACACCGAGGGCGGATAACCTTTGGTGGCTGGCGGTTCGCCGATTGCCAGCGCAATTTCACGCTGTGCCATCGCATAGCGCGTCAGCGAATCCATAATCAGCAACACATGCTGTCCGCGATCGCGAAAGTCTTCGGCGATGCGGGTGGCATAGGCGGCGCCCTGCATTCGCAGCAGTGGCGAAACATCCGCCGGGGCGGCAATCACCACCGAACGCGCGCGGCCGTCGGGGCCGAGAATATTTTCGATAAAATCTTTAACTTCGCGGCCACGTTCGCCGATAAGTCCCACGACAATCACGTCCGCCCGCGTGTAGCGCGCCATCATGCCAAGCAGAACCGACTTACCGACGCCGGAACCGGCAAAGAGTCCCATACGCTGACCGCGCCCTACGGTTAACAACGCGTTGATAGCGCGTACGCCGGTATCCAACACATGTTCGATTGGCGTTCGCTGTAGCGGGTTAAACGGCGGCGTGATTAACGCGCCGGTTTCCAGCGTATCCGGCGCAGGCAGTCCGTCGAGCGGTTTACCGCCGCCATCCAGCACCCGACCAAGCAGGGCCGGGCCGAGCGGTAGCTGTTTGCCGCTTTGCAGACCGTCGCCATGCCCGTTACGGGCGTAAACGCGGGCACCGGGCAGAATGCCTTCGACCTCTTCCAGCGGCATTAAAAACAGACGCTGGCCGTTAAAACCGACGACTTCCGATTCCACCTCTTTGGTTTCAGGGCCGTCCTGGCGCTCAATAATGCAGGTGGCGCCCAGCGGAAGCTGGAGACCGGTGGCCTCCAGTACCAGGCCAGTGGCGCGGGTTAAACGTCCATAACGACGCACCGCCGGCAATAACGCCATTTTGGCTTCAAAGTTGTCGAGCGCGGTAAGCCAGCGGGTCAGGCGCGTGGTCATCAGAGCACTCCCGGCGCCGCCAGGCGACACAACTCTTGCCAGCGAGTAGCGACGCTGGCGTCCAGATCGCCCTCATCGGCAGAGACTTTACACCCGCCGTGATGCAACGTTGGATCGCCGCGTAACCGCCATCCGTGAAGACTGAGCGTGGCGCCCAGCATCTCTTCCACCCGCTGTAAGTCGTCCGGATGCACGCGCAACTGCGGCTTGCCGCTAAAGAGCGGCTCTTGCTGCAACAGTTGTTGGATCTGTTTAATCAGCGCCGAGTTGTCCACCGCCGGCGTTTGGCCGATGACCTGACGTGCGGCCTCCAGGGCCATTTGCATCAGCCGTGAGGCGATAACGCTATCGAGCGCGTCAAGCGTGTTCTGAAACTCGCTCACTAACTGCTGCATACGGGCATGAATCGGCGCCTGCTGCGTCTGCGCCTGGGCTTGTCCTTGCTCCAGCCCCTGCGCTAACCCTTCCTGGTATCCCTGCGCGTGTCCTTTTTGCCGTCCCTCCGCCAGCCCGGCGTTATAACCTTGTTCATGGGCCTGTATTTTTAGCTGCGCCAGCTCCTGCTCCAGCTGCTGTTCGGCAGTGAGTTCGGGCTCCGGCGTATCGTCTGTCAAGGTCACGTTATCAGCCTCAACCGGCACAAACGTCTCCGGCGGCGGGGCGAGATCGTCGGGGGTCCAGACTTGCCACGGCAATTCATTAGACATAGGTATCCTCGCCGCTGCCAATCACCATTTCGCCGGTTTCCGCCAGACGACGCACAATAAGCAGAATCGCTTTCTGCTCGTTTTCCACCTGAGACAGACGAACCGGGCCACGGTTGGCAAGGTCGTCGCGCAGGATATCGGCGGCGCGCTGGGACATATTGCGCAGGAACTTCTCGCGTAATGGCGGTTCGGCACCTTTCAGAGCGATCAGCAGCGATTCGGAATCCACTTCCTGCAACAGACGCTGGATACTGCGATCGTCCACATCCACCAGATTTTCGAACAGGAACATCTCGTCGATGATTTTCTGCGCCAGTTCGCCGTCGAATTCGCGCACAGCGGTAATAACCGCTTCTTCCTGCTGCGTTTTCATCAGGTTGATAATTTCCGCCGCGGTTCTTACGCCGCCCATTTTGCTGCGTTTCAGGTTCTGACCGTCGAGCAGGCCATTCAGCACTTCGGTCAACTCCGCCAGCGCCGCCGGCTGTACGCCGCCAAATGTCGCGATACGCAGCATCACATCATGACGCAGACGCTCGTCAAACAGCGCCAGAATATCGGCGGCCTGACTGCGTTTGAGGTGGACCAGAATGGTGGCGATAATCTGCGGGTGTTCGTCGCGAATCAGGTCGGCGGCACTCTGCGGTTCCATAAAGTTGAGCGTTTCGATACCGCTGGTGGTATCGCGCGTTTCCAGAATATCTTCCAGCAGGCTGGAGGCGCGTTCTTCGCCCAGCGCTTTAACCAGTACGGAGCGTAGGTATTCGTTGGCGTTAATATTCAGCGCGGCGAACTGCTCCGCTTCTTGCTCAAACTCTGATAGTACGTCCGTCAGTTGTTTGTTGGAGATCTGACGCACGTTAGCCATCGCCGTACTTAACGCCTGCACTTCGCGAGTGGAGAGGTGTTTAAACACCTCTGCCGCCCGGTCTTCGCCAATGGTCATCAACAAAATGACACTTTTATCGGTACCGCTAAGATTACTCATGATCGTTACTCATCCACTGGCGAATGACCAGCGCCACCACGCGCGGATCGTTGTCTGACATTTCGCGAATACGCTGGCTCATCACCTCGGCGCCCAGACGCTGGTTAGCCCGGCGTTGCTGGAGCTGCTCGTCTTTGCTAAGGCGTACTTCCACGGCTTCTTCGGTTTCCTGGCGAACCTGTGCCTGTTCCTGCGCCGCTTTCGCTTCTTCAACGCGGCGCGTCAACTGCGGACGTACCGCTTTGCGCCACAGAATCCAGGCCACCACCAGCACCAGTAACCAGCGACCTGCCGCGAGCAACTGATCGATAAAGGACTGCTGTTGCCAGAAGGGCAGTTCGCCGCCGGTGTCATCCACTGCGCTAAACGGTGAATTCACCACGTTTAGCGTATCGCCGCGTTTATCAGAAAAACCCATCGCTTCACGGGTTAAATCCTCGATCTGTTTCATCTGATCGGCGGTCAATGGCAGCGGTTTGCCATCTGCCAGCGTTTTGTAATTCACCACGACGGCCACGGAGAGACGCTCAATATCGCCCACATTCATTTTGGTGTGACGAATGGTGCGGTCCACTTCGTAGTTACTGGTTTCATTACGCTGCGTATTGCGCGGGCCAGCGTTGTTACTGTTGGTACTGGTGCTGGTTTGTGGCGTATTCTGCGCGTTTTGTTGATTGGTCGGCGGCGTGGCGATCGGCGCCTCGTTAGGCGGCGCTGGTTGGTTCGACAGCGCGCCAGGCACGCCGCCGGGATAGCCCGCGCCTACCTGTTCGCTAATATTCAACTGACGTGAACGCAGGGTGGCCTTCGACGCATCGCCGTTCGGGCTGTAGTGCTCTTCCGTCTGTTCTTTATTGGCAAAATCCAACTGGGCGGTTACCTGAGCGTGAACATTACCGTTCCCGACGATAGGCGACAGAATGGCTTCGATACGGCGTTGGATGCGGCTTTCCACATCATTAGCAAATTTTAATTGCGCGTCATTAAGGTCGCGACCGCTGGTATTGGATTGCGTGAGTAGATGACCGGATTGATCGACCAGAGTGACGTTTCCTGGCGGCAAACCGGCGACAGCGCTGGAAACCAGATGTACCACGGCGCTAATTTGTCCTTCATCCAGCGCCCGACCCGGTTCCAGTGTGACGGTGACGGAGGCGGAAGGGGATTTTTGTTCCCGCACAAATAGCGACGGCTTTGGCATCGCCAGGTGAACGCGGGCGCTTTTTACCGGCCCCAGCGTCTCGATCGTCCGGGCCAGTTCACCTTCCAGCGCGCGCTGATAATTCACCTGCTCGCTGAACTGGCTGATACCGAATTTTTCCTGATCAAGCAGTTCAAAGCCTACCGCGCCGCCTTTAGGCAGCCCCTGCTGCGCCAGACGCAGACGCAGTTCATGCACTTTGTCGGCGGGCACTTCAATCGCGCCGCTGCCATTGGCAAAGCGATAGGGGATATTCATCTGGGTCAACTGCGCGACGATCGCGCCGCCGTCCTGATCGGAAAGGTTGCTAAATAGCGTGCGGTAATCGGGCGTTTTGGCCCACAGCACCATCGCAACGACGATCGCCACGGCAGCGGAACCCGCCACAATTAACGGAATTCGGGGATTCGCGCGTAGGCGATTAAGCCACTCGAGAGGTTTAGGTTGGGTTGCAGTCGATGCAGTCGCACTCATCTCGCACCTCGTGACTGATCGTGGACGGCGTTTTTTGCAAAGTGGAACAAGACTCACTCCCGGGTCAGCAAACTCGAAAAATTGACGGTCTCATTATTTGTGGTTTCGAATTTTTCTATGCGCTAAAAACCGAGGTTTTTTATCGTTATTTAACGCCTTTATCTTATTGACAAACTGGTAATCTCTGCTGCGTAAAAAATCATCCAGGGGAATAGCATGGCAGCAATACAGGGGATTGAAGGGGTTATTAGCCAGTTACAGGCGACGGCGATGGCCGCAAGCGGGCAAGAAACACACTCGCAGTCGACGGTGAGTTTTGCCGGCCAGCTACATGCTGCGCTGGATCGTATTAGCGACAGACAAACGGCGGCGCGCGTTCAGGCGGAAAAATTCACTCTGGGTGAGCCGGGCATTGCGCTTAATGACGTGATGGCTGATATGCAAAAAGCGTCCGTCTCTATGCAAATGGGGATTCAGGTGCGCAACAAGCTGGTCGCCGCGTATCAGGAAGTCATGTCCATGCAGGTTTAAGCCAGGGCTGACAACACATCCGCAGCGAACTCCCGGGCGCTTACCTACGTCAGCGGCGGGGGACGCGACGCCCATGCAACCAGTGCGTGATTATGTGGGCTTATTTTTGCGAGGCGCGCTCATTTTATTGATAAGCGGGTTGCACATTGTTGCAGGGACTTATTAAAAATAGGGTACGCCTGTTTACTAACGCCATTCATTCCTACTATTCGTTCTGATGCTATTGTCATTGAGTTTGCAATCCAGAATGTTCCTGCAATATATGCGCCGTTGCGATAATACACGGTAAATTCTTTATTAATGCCTGGAATATCTGTTTCATGGAGATTCAGTATATACCCATACGGGGACAGATTATCAGCGAGACAGCGGGCAATGGCGCTCGGATGTGCATTGACCACTGTGACGGGTGAGTAACGGGCAGCGGCAAGACAGACGACTCCAATAATGGAGATGAAAATAATTTTTATCATTTTTTTGGCTTCTGCTGTGCATAAATAAATCATCACCTGATAATGTCAGTGAGTAAAAATATAAATACCTGATAGTCTTTTATGACGTAGAGGGAAAATAATAATTATTTTATGTTTTGCTTAAAATAGTCATGGGTTTTTCATCGGCTCAAACAAAATTAAAACGGTATACGTTATATAATAGATTTATGCCACGGCGCACAAGACGACCTTGTCTGATTTCTTTTATGCGTTTTAGATTTTTGCCGGTTATGCCGTAAAAAGGTCTCCCGCCGTAACGTACAGCGGGAGTATGCGCTTATTTTTGAATCAGATAACGAATTGTCGGGCCATCCTGTTGGATATCCAGCACCGCATAGCCATGATTGCGCGCATCCAGTGGAATATTATTAATGGACTGCGGACAGTCGCTCACCACTTCCAGGATCTCCCCTTTTTTTAGCTGCGGCATCGCTTCCAGAGTGGCGACCGCCGGGTACGGGCAAGGTTCGCCAACCATATCCAGACGGTAATCAGGGACGATATTTTTCATACAGATTCCTTAGCAGGCGTCAGCCCCGCACGGCGGAAAAAACGTTTTTCCCAGCCGATAATTAACATCAGCGCGGCAAATAATAACAGGTAGGTGACCAGCAGACCGCCCAGCGGACCAAAGGTATTCAGCAGGTTAACTTTATCCCAACTGGTCGCCAGCGCGGGCGCGAAATCATCCCAGTAGTAAGCCAGGATGGTCGAACCGATGACATTGCCGAGGCCCACCCACCAGTAATGCACCTGGCCTTCTACGGCGCGGTACATCCAGCCGGTTTCGCAGCCGCCCGCCAGCACGATGCCAAAACCGAACAGCAGTCCGCCAATGACCGCATTCGGGCCAGCCCACATAATTTTAGGTGCAACGCCTAACCGCACGTAGCTGAAAATACCAATGGCGCTGACCGCCATGCCGAAAATAATCGCTTTCGCCATATGGGCGCGTCCGGAGATCCACAGGTCGCGAAAGGCCGAGGTAAAGCAGATTTGCGCGCGCTCGATCAGCAGCCCAAACCCGACGCCGAACAGCATCGCCAGCCCCAGTTTCGGCTGATGCATTGCCGTTAATAACGCCCAGCCAATCATGCCGATAAAGACCAGCATACCGAGCCTGAAACGCCGTCTTGCCTGATCCGGTTTCTGCGTCAGTGGCGAAGCCGCGGAGACCTTCTGCATTTTCACCGGTATGCGAAATATCGGCAGCAACGTAAAGCGGGCGCCGAACCAGGAGCCGATAGCGGTCGCCAGCGCAAAGAACCACGCGTGTAGGGAGAACTGCGGGATCCCGGTAAAAAAGGCGGCCAGGTTACACCCCATCGCCAGACGCGCGCCGAAGCCAGCGATAATGCCTCCGGCCACCGCCTGTACGATACGGATTCGGCTGCGCGGCATACGCAGTTTTACGTTGTTGGCCCACAGCGCCGCGGCGAAACAGCCGCCGAACATGCCGAGGATCATCATGCCGTCGATACGCGTCAGCGGCGTACCTTCCAGATGAATCAGCTTGTAGTAACCCCACTGTTCGGCATGAACGCCAAAAAGCTGCAAAATTTGCCCGCCCCAGCGGGTAAATTCGCCCGTCACGGCCCAAAACGTGCCGGTGATGCCAAAATAGTAGGTAGAGAGAATACCGGCTGCGATCACCGCAGGGGCCGGCGCCCAGAATTTAATTAACCAGGTTTGCTTGAAGTGTTGCCATGACATGTGTTTAGCCTCTGAACTCAGAAGGTGTGAAACAAGAAGTGCGCATACTACACCGATCACAGAATTTGCCTACACCTAATAAGCGGTAATACCGACTGGATCAAATTGCGGCCAGCGCCTGGAAAGGCTGGCGGCGTCAGGGCTTTAATGCCACAATTCTTCTTTCTTCTGATGCAGGATGAATGATGAAAAAAGTAGCGATCGTTGGCGCATTGCTGGTTCTGGCCGGATGCGCCGAGGTGGATAACTATAATGATGTGGTGAAAACGCCCGCGCCGGCCGGTCTGGAAGGGTACTGGCAGTCAAAAGGCCCGCAACGTAAGCTGGTGAGCCCTGAAGCTATCGCCAGCCTGGTGGTGACTAAAGAAGGCGATACGCTGGACTGCCGCCAGTGGCAGCGCGTTATTGCTCTGCCGGGCAAGCTGACCATGCTCTCCGATGACTTAACCAATGTTACGGTTAAGCGTGAGCTCTATGAGATTGAGCGCGACGGGAATACCCTGGAATATGATGGCATGACGCTGCAACGGGTCGCTCGTCCGACGCCGGAGTGTGCCGCCGCGTTAGAAAAAACGCCGCTGCCGACGCCGCTGCCGTAATTTCGCTTCCCGGCAGCGCTCTGCCGCCGGGAACGCTCATCACACGTCCTCAATGACCCACACGCTGACGCTGCCTGCGTTGCAGAAGAACGTCGCTTCGCCTTGATTATTAGTTACAACATGCTCACTGCGGTTTCCCAGAAAATCACGCCAGGTCTTGTTAGCGTAATTGTCGCCGAGCAGGAGGTTTTTTTCACCGTCGTCGCCATTGGAAAGTACGACCACACAGCCCGGATTCTCTTCAGTACCGCTGCGACTAAAGGCGATACAGTTAGGATGATCGAAAAAGAGAGTTTGTATACCGTGCGCAAAACGCTGACGAGCAAGGATCAGCCGATCCAGTTGGTTAATCACCGGCATGTCGACCCGACAGGTCTCGCCATTTTCGCCGCTATCCTCATAGCTGGCGCCGTATAAATCGGGATAAAACACCGACGGCACGCCGTTTTCACGAAGCAGGATCAGCGCATAGGCCAATGGTTTGAACCAGGGTTCTACCGGCGCTTCCAGCGCCTGTAACGGTTGTGTGTCGTGGTTAGCGACCAGAGTCACCGCATGAAAAGGGTCGGCTTCTACCAGCGTGCCGGTGAAAATGTGGCGCATGTCATACTCCGCGCCCTGGCGCGAGGCCTCGTGAAATTTCATCTGCAACGGCGCGTCGAACAGCATGGTTTTCCCGTCGACCTGATCGATGTACGTTTGCAGTTTATCTACTTCATGCGACCAGTATTCTGCGACAATAAACAGCGGTTTTGGTGCAACCGCCTGTACATGCTCAATCCATTCTTTATAAAACCAGGCGGGTATATGTTTTACCGCGTCCAGGCGAAAGCCGTCACAATGGGTTTGTTCCATGACCCAGCGAGCCCAATATTTAATCTCCTCCGTAACCGCGTGATTGCGAAAATCGATATTTTCCCCCATCAGATAGTCGAAATTACCCATCTCATCATCAACCTGATCGTTCCAGCCATCGCCGGTATAGTCATTGACGATCTTAAAAATGCCGTCTTCGTCGGGATTCTCGATGTGATCAATGCCGCTGAAACAGTGATAGTCCCAAATAAAGTTGGAATACTGGCCCGCGCGGGCAGGGAAGGTGTAGCGCGTCCAGCCTTCGCATTCAATGATGTTGTCATCGATTTGCGTGCGGTCATCCTGATTCACGCGCTGAACGCGAATACGTTCTTTTTCGTCTGCGCCCATTTTGTGGTTCACGACGACGTCGAGCAGCACCGCAATATTATTTTTTTTGAGCGCGTCTATCGCCGTCAGTAACTGGCGTTTATCGCCGTACTTTGTCGCGATAGTTCCTTTTTGGTCAAATTCGCCGAGGTCAAACAGGTCGTAGGTATCATAGCCTACGGAATAGCCGCCGGAGGCGCCTTTACAGGCGGGCGGTAGCCAGACCATATTGATACCGATATCATTCAGCCCATCAGCACGTTCCGCCAGCTCAGACCAGAGTTTACCGCCGTCGGGATAATACCAGTGGAAGTACTGCAATAACGTGGGGTTTTTCATCTTCCGTGCTCCAGAAGTCGTTTAGCCGACCTCTGGAGTATGGAAGAATTTTCATACGAGACGGGAAAATATTATGAGGCGCCAGGCGCGTCTGGCACGAGTAACATACCGGAAAGACGGCCATAAGCGTTGTTGAGTGATTTTTGGCGGGTGGATTGTCCGATCAAACTACTGAGTTCATCCAGTCGCTGTTGCAGCAGCCCTTTCAGGAGCTGCTCATTATCCAGCGTTTGTTTGATGTATCCGGCGACCATATCCTGAATACTTCGCGTAATGCCCGGTGGAGTTTGCTTTTCCATCACCGTTTCAATACTTTGCAGATAGGAGACCTCTTGTTGCAATAAGAGATCCCATTCACCTCGCTGCGCAAGTTCAAGCAGCGATTGACTGAGCAGCGCAATACGCTGCCAACGGTTGATAAACTCCACGGTTGAGGTCATTAACGAGACTCCTGGAAAGATGCTTTCGGTGAAATCTGCTTCCAGGCTTCTGCAATATTGCTGAGTAACCCTTCCACTTCTTCGATGGCCTGAGCGTCGTTACGCAAATTAGCCTGCAGTAAACGGCGAATCATATAGTCGTATAGCTCGGAAAGATTCGTCGCAATCTCACCGCCTTTTTCCTGATCGAGACCGGCTTTCAGCCCGTTATCGATAATATTGATGGCTTTGCTTAACGCTTCACCTTTCGCGACAACATCGCCTTGTTCTAAAAACAGGCGAGCGCGCACCAGAGCGCTATTCGCGCCATCAAACAACATTTCAATCAACTGATGCGGGCTGGCGCTCATCACGGCGCTTTCCACGCTGACTTGCGCATAAGCTTTGATACCGCTCGCGGTGTACATGGTGACCTCTGTTATCAGGACTTGTTCATAGCTGTAAATTGCTGGGTCAAATAACTACTGGTGTTATTCAGTTTATTCATCATGGTATCCAGCTGCGAAAACTGTGCTTTGTAACGGGCAACGGTGTCATCAATACTGGCGCTAACAGCCAGGTATTGTTTGGTCAGTTTTTTCAGCGTGGCGTTAATGCTATCCTGAGCATTGTCGATAATACCGTCATCCGCCAGATAACTTTTCACTTCGGTGGCAATTTTGGTGGTGATGCCCGTTTCTTTACCATCGCCCACTAATAACTCGCGCACAGAGGCGGTATTTTCATCCAGCGCTTTTTTAAGCTTGGTATCATCAATTTTTAGTTTGCCAGTCGTACCGTCAGATGAAATACCAATTTCATTAAGCGTTTTAAATGCGCCAGTACTACCGCCATTAGCAAACTGAGCGCGAATTCCTGTTTGAATTGTACGTACTACGCTATCGCCTATCAGCGCGCCATTGTCCTTATCCTGAGTTTCCGCGCCGGGGTCTACTTCTTTATATTTGGTGAGCGTATTGAATGTATCAATAAGAGAATTATAGGCATCGACCCAGCCTTTAATCGCTTCAGTCGCTTTTTCATTACTCTTGGTAACGGTGACCCGCACGTCGGTGACTTTTTTAGTCAGCTCAAGCGTAACCCCCTGAGGTGCATCGGTAATTTTGTTGCTTGGACGTTCTATATCAATACCGTTCATCGTTAGTTTTGCATTCTGTGCGCTGACTAACTCCTCCATCTCTCCAGTACCAGTATTGCTATCATAGGCCAGCAAATCGTTTAGTTTGCTATCTCCTTCCACGGAGACGGTCATTTTATTTTCCAGTCCCTCTGCAGCCGTCAAAACTAAGCGATATTCCCCCTCTTTAACCTTAACAATACTGGCTGAAATGCCGCTATCTGTATCGTTAATCGCTTTGCTGATGTCATCTAGCGAGGTCTGATCTTTATTAAGCGTAATCTCCAGTGGCTCTTTACGGCCAGGCTGTTCAATTTTAATGGTACGTGTGGCAGCGGCGTCACCCAACGCTTCTTTCGTTGAGGCTATTTTCGTCGTCGTGCTTAACGACTGAGCCTGAGCCAATTGCGACACGCTAATCGTGTAAATCCCGGGCGCGGCGCCTGCTTCAGTGGATACTTTCAGATCTTCAGTGCTGCTAGTGACGTTACTGCTTCTGAACAGTTCAGCTTTGTTTAACGCGCTATTCGCTGTCTGGAATTTTTCCAGGGCGCTTTTCAACGTACCGTATGCGGTTAAGCGAGCAGTATTATCGGTTTGTTGCTGAGTGATCGGGTTTAAGCGCTTTTTTTCAGCAATAGTCAGGTTTGTCAGCAATGTATCTAGTGGTAAGCCTGAGCCAACGCCCAATGATGAAAATGAAGCCATGCCTGATTCCTTTTGATTGCAAACAGTAGTTAAGCGCGTTATCGGCAATCTGGAGGCAAAGTTTAATGATAATTTTGCAAAAATAATGCGCGGAATAATGATGCATAAAGCGGCTATTTCGCAGGCTAAGAAAAAAATTGGGGGAAGTGAAAAATTTTCTAAAGTTCGAAATTCAGGTGCCGATACAAGGGTTACGGTGAGAAACCGTGGGCAACAGCCCAATAACATCAAGTTGTAATTGATAAGGAAAAGATCATGGCACAAGTCATTAATACAAACAGCCTGTCGCTGTTGACCCAGAATAACCTGAACAAATCCCAGTCCGCTCTGGGCACTGCTATCGAGCGTCTGTCTTCCGGTCTGCGTATCAACAGCGCGAAAGACGATGCGGCAGGTCAGGCGATTGCTAACCGTTTCACGTCTAACATTAAAGGTCTGTCTCAGGCTTCCCGTAATGCGAACGACGGTATTTCCATTGCGCAGACCACTGAAGGCGCGTTGAATGAAATCAACAACAACCTGCAGCGCGTGCGCGAACTGTCCGTCCAGGCAGCAAACGGCTCGAACTCTGATTCTGATCTTAAATCCATCCAGGATGAAATCGATCAGCGCCTGAACGAAATTAACCGTGTCGCGGAGCAAACCGATTTTAACGGGAAAAAAGTATTAAGCCAAGATGGACAGTTGACCATTCAGGTTGGGGCGAATGACGGCGAAACTATCACAATCGATCTTCAGAAAATCGATAAAACCGAGCTGGGTTTAGATAAATTAGATGTGACTAAAGGGATTGCCACAACCGTTAAAGAAGGTACGAAGCTTACAGCCGATTTTGCAGTTAAGGATGCCGATTTTGATGATAAATCAACTGGTGCAAAAGTAACTGCAAACTTAGAATTGAAGCAGGATAAATCCGGAAATTATTTTGCCTACGATAAAACAGCCAGTAAATACTATGATGCGACTGTAGATACTGCTACAGGTAAAATAGAATTTACTTCTGGGGCAGGTAAAGAGACAACGAAAGATACATCTAAACTTACGGATGTTACTTCTTTGTCCAAAGAAGTAACGATAGATAGTGGACTTACGGATGATAAATCATTAGTAAAATACAAAGGGGATGATGGTAAAGAACAGTATGCCGTTCAAACTCTTGATAATAAAGGTAATGCGACCTATAAGACTGCCGTTATAGCGCGTGACGGCAAAGTAACAGAGGGCACTGCCGTAGCCTTGGCTGCAAACGTTGATCCGCTGGCAAAAATCGATGATGCGCTTAAAACCGTTGACGCTTTCCGTAGCCAGTTGGGGGCGGTGCAGAACCGTTTTGAATCTGCCATCACTAACCTGGGCAACACCGTCAACAACCTGTCTTCTGCACGTAGCCGTATCGAAGATTCCGACTATGCGACCGAAGTTTCCAACATGTCTCGTGCGCAGATTCTGCAGCAGGCAGGGACGTCCGTACTGGCGCAGGCTAACCAGGTTCCGCAAAACGTCCTCTCTTTACTGCGTTAATCCGGCGATTGATTCACCGACACGTGGTACACAATCAAGGCAGCGAAAGCTGCCTTTTTTAATTCCGGAGCCTGTGCAATGAAAGAAATTACCGTCACTGAACCTGCCTTTGTCACCCGTTTTTCCTGTTCTGGCTCGGCCTGTCGCGACCACTGTTGTAAGGGCTGGAGGATTGCGTTGGATAAAGCGACGGTTAAAAAGTATCTTTCCAGTAAAGATATCGTTATCCGTACTATCGCCAAAGACAATATAATTTTAGTGAAAAAAGCCATATCTGACTGGGGGGTGATTAAATTACCTTCTGCATTGGGGAATTGTCCCTATCTGGATGAAGATCGCTTATGTTTGGTACAAAAGAAAATGGGGGCAAAAGCATTAAGCCGGACATGTACTATCTTCCCACGGATATATCACACTTACAAAAATGAGGTGCGTAACTCTCTAAGCCTTGCCTGCCCGGAAGTGACAGCCCACCTTTTAAACGACCCCGATGCGGTAACACTCAATGAAAAGGCGATCATTCAGCAGAAGTACAATACCGCGCCGCTATTCTCCCCACAGCAAAAACTACTTAACTTGTTTTGCCTGAGTTTGATTAACCATGCTGCCAGCAATCCGGATGCGGCATTATACACGTTGATCAAGTTTGTAATGTATGTGCAGAAGTTTCCCCGGATTGATGACGCTGCATTAGGGGAGATTGAGCAAGTGTATGGCACGTTAGTTTCCCAGTTGCAGTCCGGTTCGTTAACTCAGGAACTCGCTAATATTACGCCGGATAAGAAATTCAAAACATCCCTGGTACTGTTGATGCAGGACTATTTCCGCTCGCTCCCGCTTAGTCGTGGCAGTGTTATCCTCGATCACTACATCCAGTGCCTTCTGCGGGTGCTGACGGCGGAAGAGGGCGTTTCAATGGAGCAGAAGGTGAGCGATATTGAGTCCTCATTAGCGCGCTGTTTACAGGCGGATAAGCAGCAGAAGAACTGGGCTTTCAGAAATTTAATTCTCTATAAAATTTGGGAAAATAATTTCCCCAACCAGCCGAATGTCGACCCGTTACGCGCGCTGTATATTATCGTGGCGGAATATGCGTTTATTAAGCTATTAACGGCAGCCAGCGTGCATGAGCGCGGGCGGCTTGAGTGGGATGACGTTACTAATATTGTGTATAGCTTTCACTCCCGCAGCCAGCATAACAGCGAGGTGGCGGCGAATTTTCATCGCCATATAGAAACGGTGCGTACTGGCGACGATCTGTCGATGATTCATCTTCTGACATAGTTTTGTTCGGGGTGGGCTTTTGCGCATCCCGTTTATCCTATCTGGCTGATTTTATTCTGCTCTTTTAGCCGCTAAAAAGGCGCTACAGGTTACATAAGTGAAATAACCCTTCTTTTATAGCCTTATTCCTTCGATAGAACCCTCTGTAGAAACGGATAATCATGCCGATAACTCATTTAACGCAGGGCTGTTTATCGTGAATTCACTGTATACCGCTGAAGGTGTAATGGATAAACACTCGCTGTGGCAGCGTTATGTACCGCTGGTGCGTCACGAAGCATTGCGCCTGCAGGTGCGATTGCCGGCGAGCGTGGAACTGGACGATCTGCTACAAGCGGGCGGCATCGGGTTATTAAATGCGGTCGACCGATATGACGCTTTGCAAGGAACGGCATTTACCACTTACGCAGTGCAGCGTATTCGTGGGGCGATGCTGGATGAATTACGCAGCCGCGATTGGGTGCCGCGTAGCGTCCGGCGTAATGCCCGCGAAGTGGCGCAGGCGATGGGACAACTGGAGCAGGAACTGGGGCGTAATGCGACGGAAACCGAAGTGGCGGAACGTCTTGGCATCCCTGTTGCGGAGTATCGTCAGATGTTGCTCGATACCAACAACAGCCAACTTTTCTCTTACGATGAGTGGCGGGAAGAGCATGGCGATAGCATCGAACTGGTGACTGAAGAACATCAACAGGAAAACCCGTTACATCAACTGCTGGAGGGCGACCTGCGACAGCGGGTAATGGATGCGATTGAATCGCTGCCGGAACGCGAGCAACTGGTGTTAACGCTGTATTACCAGGAAGAGCTCAACCTCAAAGAGATTGGCGCGGTACTGGAAGTTGGCGAATCGCGGGTCAGCCAGTTGCATAGTCAGGCCATCAAACGATTACGCACCAAACTGGGTAAGTTATAGGTAGCGCATGGTCGCACCCGAAAAGTGCCGCACAACGTATAGACTACCAGGAGTTCTCATGACGGTGCAGCAACCTAAAAGGCGGCCCTTGAGCCGCTATCTTAAAGACTTTAAACACAGCCAGACGCATTGCGCGCATTGTCACAAACTGCTCGACCGCATTACGCTGGTTCGCCGTGGCAAGATCGTTAATAAAATCGCTATTTCACAGCTGGATATGCTACTTGACGAGGCTGCCTGGCAGCGGGAGCAGAAGGAGTGGGTGGCGCTGTGTCGCTTTTGCGGCGATTTGCACTGCAAAAAGCAGAGTGATTTTTTCGATATTATCGGTTTCAAACAGTATTTGTTTGAACAAACCGAGATGAGCCATGGCACGGTGCGGGAATATGTCGTGCGTTTACGACGTCTTGGCAACTACCTCAGCGAGCAAAACATTTCCCACGATCTGCTGCAGGACGGTTTTCTCGATGAAAGCCTGGCGCCATGGTTGCCGGAAACCAGCACCAATAATTACCGTATCGCACTACGTAAATACCAGCAATATAAAGCGCATCAGCAGATTGCGCCCAGACAGAAATCCCCCTTTACCGCCAGTTCTGATATATATTAAAAAAGCATAAGATGTAGCAGAGTCGTGTTGGTGAAACGTGGCAAACCTTCTACATTAGGCTGAGTCCCCCAAAGGTTCGCGAGACGTGACGATGCGCCATGGCGGGACACAGTCTATGGTCATTAACGGCAATATTCGGGGTTACTATGAAATTAGCACTGCTGGGACGTCAGGCACTGATGGGAGTAATGGCTGTAGCGCTGGTGGCGGGAATGAGCGCGAAGAGCTTTGCCTATGAGGGTTTGCTGAACAAAGTTAAAGAACGCGGCACGCTGCTGGTAGGGCTGGAAGGCACCTATCCGCCGTTTAGCTTTCAGGGCGAAGACGGCAAATTAACCGGTTTTGAAGTCGATTTCGCCGAGGCGTTGGCAAAACATCTGGGCGTTAAAGCGTCGTTGAAGCCGACCAAATGGGACGGAATACTGGCGTCGCTGGACGCTAAACGCATTGATGTAGTGATAAACCAGGTCACGATTTCAGACGTCCGCAAGAAAAAATATGATTTCTCTACGCCTTACACTGTCTCCGGCGTTCAGGCGCTGGTGAAAAAAGGCAATGAAGGCACGATCAAAACGGCGGCCGATCTGCAGGGCAAAAAAGTTGGCGTTGGGCTGGGGACTAACTATGAAGAATGGCTACGTCAACATGTTCAGGGCGTGGATATCCGTACTTATGACGATGATCCTACAAAATACCAGGATCTGCGCGTAGGCCGTATTGACGCGATTTTAGTCGATCGTCTGGCGGCGCTGGATCTGGTGAAAAAAACCAAAGGTACGCTGGCCGTCACCGGTGATGCGTTTTCGCGTCAGGAGTCCGGCGTTGCGTTACGTAAAGGCAACGAAGACTTGCTGAAGGCGGTAGATAACGCCATTGCGGAAATGCAAAAAGATGGCACCTTAAAAGCCCTCTCTGAAAAATGGTTTGGCGCTGACGTGACCCAATAATGCTCTACGTTGCCCGGCAGGCAGTGCGCCGCCGGGCAATATCAACCTCATACTATGTCAGCAAACGGAGGCGCGTGAATCGGCGCCTTTTTTATTTCCGTTAGATCAACGTGCATAATAAAAAGAACACACCACAACGTTACCGGAGGCTCAATGCCACTACATCACTTAACGCGCTTTCCTCGCCTGGAGCTTATTGGCGCGCCGACCCCGCTCGAATACCTGCCGCGATTGTCTGATTATCTTGGCCGTGAGATTTACATTAAGCGCGATGACGTTACGCCCATTGCAATGGGCGGCAATAAACTGCGCAAGCTGGAGTTTCTGGTGGCCGACGCGCTGCGAGAAGGGGCGGATACGCTGATAACCGCAGGGGCGATTCAGTCGAACCATGTCCGTCAGACGGCGGCGGTCGCGGCCAAATTGGGGCTGCATTGCGTCGCCTTGCTGGAAAATCCAATCGGTACCACCGCGGAAAATTACCTGACGAATGGTAATCGCCTGTTACTGGATTTATTTAATACGCAAATTGAGATGTGCGATGCGCTGACCGATCCGGATGCGCAGCTGCAAACGCTGGCGACACGTATTGAAGCGCAAGGGTTCAGGCCCTATGTGATTCCGGTCGGCGGCTCCAGCGCGCTGGGCGCAATGGGATACGTAGAGAGCGCCCTGGAAATCGCCCAGCAGTGTGAAGAAGTCGTCGGGCTCTCTTCGGTGGTGGTGGCCTCCGGCAGCGCCGGAACGCACGCCGGGTTAGCTGTCGGGCTGGAACATCTGATGCCTGACGTCGAACTGATTGGCGTGACCGTTTCACGTTCTGTCGCCGAGCAGAAACCTAAAGTGATTGCCTTGCAGCAGGCTATTGCCGGTCAGCTGGCGCTGACGGCGACGGCGGATATTCATTTATGGGATGACTATTTTGCCCCGGGTTACGGCGTGCCAAATGACGCGGGGATGGAGGCGGTGAAACTGCTGGCGAGCCTGGAGGGAGTGCTGCTGGATCCGGTATATACCGGTAAAGCGATGGCGGGTCTGATAGACGGCATCAGCCAGAAACGCTTTAACGATGACGGGCCGATTCTCTTTATTCACACCGGTGGGGCGCCTGCGCTGTTTGCCTACCATCCTCATGTATAACCTCCAGGTAATCAACGCGAATGCAAGAAAGTATCCAACTGGTTATTGAATCGCTGCCGTATTTGCTTAAAGGCGCCGTCTTTACCCTGCAACTGAGTATTGGCGGTATGTTTTTTGGTCTGCTGCTGGGATTTGTGCTGGCGCTGATGCGGATGTCTCCGCTATGGCCGGTTCGCTGGCTGGCGCGCTTTTATATCTCGATTTTTCGCGGTACGCCGCTTATCGCCCAGTTATTTATGATCTATTACGGCCTGCCGCAATTTGGGATTGAGCTGGACCCTATCCCGGCGGCGATGATTGGTTTATCGCTCAATACCGCGGCTTACACGTCCGAGACGCTGCGCGCGGCGATCTCGGCTATCGACAAGGGACAATGGGAAGCGGCGGCGAGCATTGGCATGACGCCGTGGCAAACGCTACGTCGCGCTATTTTGCCGCAGGCGGCTCGCGTTGCGCTTCCGCCGTTGAGCAACAGCTTTATCAGCCTGGTGAAAGATACGTCGCTCGCCGCGACGATTCAGGTGCCGGAGTTGTTCCGCCAGGCGCAGTTAATTACCTCGCGAACGCTGGAGGTGTTTACCATGTATCTGGCCGCGTCGTTAATCTACTGGGTAATGGCGACCGTCTTATCGGCACTGCAAAACTATTTTGAAAACCAGCTTAACCGCCAGGAGAGAGAGCCAAAATGAGTGCGATCGAAGTTACCAACCTGGTCAAAAAATTTCATGGTCAAACGGTGCTGCACGGTATTGACCTTGAGGTGAAGCCCGGAGAAGTCGTCGCCATTATCGGCCCGAGCGGCTCAGGGAAGACAACGTTATTACGCTGTATTAACCTGCTGGAACAACCGGAAGCGGGCACCATTAAAGTGGGCGATATTATCATCGATACCGCCCGCCCATTCAGCCAGCAAAAAGGGTTGATTCGCCAGCTACGCCAGCATGTCGGTTTTGTCTTTCAGAGTTTTAACCTGTTCCCGCATCGTACCGTGCTGGAAAATATCATTGAAGGTCCGGTGATTGTAAAGGGAGAGCCGAAAGCCGAGGCGACGGCGCTGGCGCGGGAACTGTTAGCCAAAGTCGGGTTGGCCGGTAAAGAGACCCGTTATCCGCGCCGCCTGTCGGGCGGGCAACAGCAGCGCGTAGCGATTGCGCGCGCGCTGGCGATGCGCCCGGAAGTGATTCTGTTTGATGAGCCCACGTCGGCGCTTGATCCTGAATTAGTCGGCGAGGTGCTTAATACGATTCGCCAGCTGGCGCAGGAAAAGCGCACGATGGTGATCGTTACTCACGAAATGGGCTTTGCGCGTGACGTGGCTGACCGGGCAATATTTATGGATCAGGGGCAAATCGTCGAGCAGGGGCCGGCGAAAACCTTGTTCGCCGAGCCTCAGCATCCGCGTACCCGCCAGTTCCTTGAGAAATTTTTAGTGAAATAATACCTTTTCAACGCTCGCCCGAATTAGCCGCGCCTTGGGCGAGCGCAATGAATAATTATGAAGTCATTCTGCCAGATTATTAACCTCGCTCTCAGGCGGAAGCCAAAAAGTGTAATGCCGCTCAAGTATTCTACGTTTCGTCCGATATTTCTTATATATAAACGCTATTTATGTGTTAATTTAAGTCATTCATAATAATGATTATCAATATCAAAGGCGTGACCATAAAATATGCAGGAAAATGATTTCTTCACCTGGCGACGCGCAATGTTGTTACGCTTTCAGGAGATGGCGACAGCAGAGGATGTTTATACTGAATTGCAATATCAGACACAGCGGCTGGAATTTGATTATTATGCCCTGTGTGTTCGCCATCCCGTTCCCTTTACCCGGCCTAAAATATCGCTTCGTACCACCTATCCTCAGGCGTGGGTAACGCATTACCAGTCCGAAAACTATTTCGCGATCGATCCGGTATTAAAGCCGGAAAATTTCAGGCAGGGTCATTTACATTGGGATGACGTGCTATTTCATGAAGCGCAGGCGATGTGGGATGCCGCCCAGCGTTTCGGATTACGCAGAGGCGTAACCCAATGTGTGATGTTGCCGAACCGGGCGCTGGGCTTTTTATCTTTCTCCCGTAGCAGTTTACGCTGCTCCTCGTTTACCTACGATGAAGTGGAGCTGAGGTTACAACTGCTGGCGCGGGAGAGTCTTTCGGCGCTGACAAGATTTGAAGACGACATGGTGATGGCGCCTGAGATGCGTTTCAGTAAACGTGAGAAAGAGATTCTGAAGTGGACGGCGGAAGGGAAGACCTCATCGGAGATCGCCATTATTCTGTCGATTTCTGAAAATACCGTTAACTTCCATCAGAAAAACATGCAGAAGAAATTCAATGCGCCAAATAAAACACAGATTGCCTGCTACGCTGCGGCGACAGGTCTGATATGACGTGCTGACGATGCTTCGCGCCAGACGCGAAACCGGCTGAAAGCGATGCTAACAGCCGGTTTTTTACTACTGGCGGTAAGCCTGTTTAATTTGCTTAACCGTACTGGAAAATACCGCCGCTTGTGCTTCATCATCCATCTGCGCGATCTGTTTTTCCATTTTAAGAATCACGCGCCCTGCATCGGCCTGGCCCATCGCCTGCAGCATCAGCGTTAACATGGCTTTCAGGCAGTTGACTTCAGTAGCCAGTTCTTGATTATTCTCAGCGGTGGAAAAATCAGGCGTACTCATTTATTTTCCTCGTTATGTTTCAGTGAAAATGTGCGATAGCAGATGTTAAGGCGGCGGAGTATACCATAAGCTACGCTAAAAATAGCAGTGGTTGTTTTTTGATCAAAAAGCGGAGGGGTTACCCACAAAATAAACGTTGCCGCGTGATGCATATATTTTCTTCATTCTTTGTTTATTACGCGTATTTTACTCGTTAATTATTGTTACAAAGTTGATTCCCTAATTAGTGTTTAGACAGCGGAACGTGAAATTTTTGTCACCATTATGAAATAGCAGCCCGGGACAGCGCCGTCAGAAGGGGCTACAACGTTGGCAGTTGCCACACGACGTACAACATAATTTCCAAAAACGAGAGCAAAATCGAATACCCGGTGTTTTTTTACGTTTCAAAGTTGAGATAAAACCAGCTAATATAAGGGCGATTAACTATCAGTAGCGTTATCCCTATTCTGGAGATATTCCTTTGATCAACGTTCTTCTTGTTGATGACCACGAACTGGTGCGCGCAGGGATACGACGCATTCTTGAAGATATAAAGGGCATTAAAGTTGTCGGTGAAGCGTGCTGCGGAGAGGATGCGGTAAAATGGTGCCGTACTAACGCCGTTGACGTCGTGCTGATGGATATGAACATGCCCGGTATTGGCGGCCTTGAGGCGACGCGTAAAATTGCCCGCTCGACAGCGGATATCAAAGTGATCATGCTGACCGTCCATACGGAGAACCCGTTGCCCGCCAAAGTGATGCAGGCTGGCGCAGCTGGCTATCTCAGCAAAGGCGCTGCGCCTCAGGAGGTGGTGAGCGCTATTCGTTCGGTGTATTCCGGACAACGTTATATCGCCTCCGATATCGCTCAGCAGATGGCGCTCAGTCAGATCGAGCCTGCAAAAACGGAAACGCCGTTCGCCAGTTTGTCTGAACGCGAGTTGCAGATTATGCTGATGATCACCAAGGGTCAGAAGGTCAATGAGATTTCAGAACAGCTGAATCTCAGTCCTAAAACGGTGAACAGCTATCGCTATCGTATGTTCAGTAAATTAAACATTCATGGTGATGTTGAGCTGACTCACCTGGCAATCCGCCATGGCCTGTGTAATGCGGAGACGTTAACAAGCCAGTGAGTGAAATATTTGACGCAAAGGCGTTTTTGAAAACCGTTACCAGCCAACCCGGTGTCTATCGTATGTATGACGCCGGCGGTACGGTTATCTATGTCGGTAAAGCAAAAGACCTGAAAAAGCGTCTTTCCAGCTACTTTCGCAGCAACCTGGCTTCGCGTAAAACCGAAGCGCTAGTTGCGCAAATTCAACACATTGATGTCACGGTAACGCATACCGAAACGGAAGCGCTGCTGCTTGAGCATAATTACATCAAGTTGTATCAACCGCGTTACAACGTGTTGTTGCGTGATGATAAATCCTATCCTTTTATTTTTCTGAGCGGCGATACCCATCCGCGTCTGGCGATGCACCGTGGCGCCAAACATGCGAAAGGCGAGTACTTCGGCCCATTTCCTAATGGCTATGCCGTGCGGGAAACGCTGGCGCTGTTACAGAAAATTTTCCCTATCCGCCAGTGCGAAAACAGCGTATATCGCAACCGCTCGCGTCCTTGCCTGCAATATCAGATTGGCCGCTGTTTAGGCCCCTGCGTTGCAGGACTGGTCAGCGAGGAGGAGTATGCGCAACAGGTGGAGTATGTCCGGTTGTTTTTGTCCGGTAAGGACGACCAGGTCTTAACACAGCTGATTGCCCGGATGGAAAAGGCCAGCCAGGATCTGGCATTTGAAGAGGCGGCGCGTATTCGCGATCAGATCCAGGCGGTACGCCGGGTCACGGAGAGACAGTTTGTCTCCAATGCGGGCGACGATCTCGACGTGATCGGCGTGGCTTTTGATGCGGGTATGGCCTGTGTGCATGTGCTGTTTATTCGCCAGGGTAAGGTGCTGGGCAGCCGCAGCTATTTTCCAAAAGTACCTGGCGGTACGGAACTGGGCGAAGTGGTGGAAACCTTTGTCGGGCAGTTTTACCTGCAGGGTAGCCAGATGCGCACGCTACCGGGCGAGATACTGCTCGATTTTAATCTGAGTGATAAAACGCTGCTGGCCGACTCGTTGTCGGAACTTGCCGGACGGCGTATTCATGTCCAGACAAAACCGCGCGGCGATCGCGCCCGTTATCTCAAGCTGGCGCGGACCAACGCGGCAACGGCCTTAATCACTAAACTCTCGCAGCAGTCCACCATCACGCAGCGTTTGACCGCGCTGGCGGCGGTATTAAAACTTCCTGCGATCAAGCGGATGGAATGTTTTGACATCAGCCATACCATGGGGGAGCAAACGGTCGCATCCTGTGTGGTATTTGACGCTAACGGGCCGTTACGCGCCGAGTATCGTCGTTATAATATCGCGGGCATCACGCCGGGTGATGACTACGCGGCGATGAATCAGGTGCTACGTCGGCGTTATGGCAAGGCCATAGAAGAAAGTAAGATTCCGGATGTTATTCTGATCGACGGCGGAAAAGGGCAGCTCGCCCAGGCGAAAGCCGTTTTCGCTGAGCTGGATGTCCCCTGGGATAAGCATCGTCCTTTGCTGCTCGGCGTCGCCAAAGGCGCGGACAGAAAGGCCGGTCTGGAAACACTCTTTTTTGAACCGGAAGGCGAGGGGTTTAGCCTGCCGCCGGACTCGCCGGCGCTGCATGTTATTCAACATATTCGCGATGAGTCGCACGATCACGCGATCGGCGGGCACCGTAAAAAACGCGCGAAGGTTAAAAATACCAGTACGCTGGAAACTATTGAAGGCGTTGGGCCTAAACGTCGCCAGATGCTGCTGAAATATATGGGCGGTTTGCAAGGACTACGTAACGCCAGCGTAGAAGAAATTGCAAAAGTGCCGGGTATTTCGCAAGGTCTGGCAGAAAAGATCTTCTGGTCGTTGAAACATTGAGGCCACTGTAGCAACATAGGGGTAATTTCACTGACAACAGATAGTTACCCGTCACTATGCAATTTAATATCCCTACGTTGCTCACGCTGTTTCGCGTCATCCTGATTCCATTCTTTGTCGTGGTGTTTTATTTGCCGTTCACCTGGGCGCCGATGGTCAGCGCGCTGATTTTCTGTATTGCCGCTATTACCGACTGGTTTGACGGCTTTCTGGCGCGACGCTGGAACCAGAGTACGCGTTTCGGCGCTTTCCTCGACCCCGTCGCCGACAAGGTGCTGGTGGCGATCGCCATGGTGCTGGTCACCGAGCATTATCATAGCTGGTGGGTAACGTTACCTGCGGCGACGATGATCGCCCGCGAAATTATTATCTCTGCTCTGCGTGAATGGATGGCGGAGCTGGGCAAACGCAGTAGTGTAGCGGTCTCCTGGATCGGTAAAGTCAAAACTACCGCGCAGATGGTGGCGCTGGCGTGGCTCTTGTGGCGTCCGAATATCTGGGTAGAGTATGCCGGGATCGCGCTTTTCTTTGTCGCAGCGGTACTAACGTTGTGGTCCATGTTGCAATATTTGAGCGCTGCACGCGGAGATTTGCTTGATCAGTGATCGTTTCGCCGCAAATTTCAGCAAACGATCGTGAGTGACGAAAAATATCGTTGACTCAGTGCGTCAGGTAAGTAGAATGCAACGCATCGAACGGCAGCACTGATTGCCAGACGATAACAAAATCAAGTGATTAACAAAGTTGCTTGATACTGCGGGAATAGCTCAGTTGGTAGAGCACGACCTTGCCAAGGTCGGGGTCGCGAGTTCGAGTCTCGTTTCCCGCTCCAGTTTAAAAGCATTGGCGTAAAGCGGATGCTGGCTGAAAAGCCAAAAAAATTTGGCGCGTTAACAAAGCGGTTATGTAGCGGATTGCAAATCCGTCTAGTCCGGTTCGACTCCGGAACGCGCCTCCAATTTTTCCCGAGCCCGGATGGTGGAATCGGTAGACACAAGGGATTTAAAATCCCTCGGCGTTCGCGCTGTGCGGGTTCAAGTCCCGCTCCGGGTACCATGGGAAAGACAAGAATAATCAAAGCAATAAGCAGTGTCGTGAAACCACCTACGGGTGGTTTTTTTGTGCCTTCAGTTTGTATGCCGACCGCGAGCGTGAACTTTCCAGCGCGATACACAGTAAAAAAACACCGGTAGCGGCATTTCTGCCAGCACAGCAGTTATGTGCTACCGACCCGCAAGAACTTATGGCTGGTAAATACTAAACATCGGGTAAATCAGCCGATAAAATCCATTAATCTCTATAAAAAATGCTGATATGTTTTATGCCTGCTTTATTAAAGAGAGTAGGTCTGCCAGTGAAATATACCGATAATGCAAAATTATTTATTAGCTTCATTAATATTGGGATTGTAGGTTGCGCTTTTTTACTTTTTTTTATTTTGTATGAGCCTGAGAGTGCAATCGTAACCTACTCTCTTCCAGGAGAGCCTTCCTCTTCAACATGTGATGCGCGTAATTTTATTGGCTACGTCGATGAAAACGACTTTGCAGAGTATATAAAAAAAGTAGAACTGACGCGCTACAGTATGTATTGTCTGAAAAAAACAGGGGCGGGTCAGTGGAGTATTTATGCAAATTAAACGAGTATATAACTGTTCAGGGGTATTTTCTGCACAATTTAATTAAAGGTAGATAGCGAACTAATATTCATCATAAGGTAATGTGATCCGCATCATGCTTTAATCACGTTTTGCAATATTGTCTTAATAACAGGTCAACTACAGATAATTTCGGGTTTTCGTGAATGGCGGTTTTGGTCAGTCTCTATATTATGCTTTCCCCGCTTTACGGAGATGATGATGCAAAAGAAAACCTGGGCCGTTTTATTGATACCATTGTGCCTCACCGCTTGCCACCAGACGACCAACCGATCAACAGCCAAAGATGAAATTCTCACAGGGAGCTATATTGACCCGACAAAAACACGCTTTCCGTTAGCGGATTATTCACAGTCGGTTGATAAATGGATACCTCCGGACTCGGCTGATTACACTATTCCGGTTATTGATAGTGCTACCCAACAACGCTACTTTAACGCACTAAAATCTCATTATTTCGGAATGGACAGTGAAGCGCACTCGCCGTGGAATGATTTTTATATTACCGCATTGCTGAAAAAAAACGCAGCACAGGCCCGGGATGCCAGTATTAAGCAGTTTCTTAGCGACGGCAGTGCTTATTGGGGGGAAAACTTCAGACTTTATACCTCTCGCTGGAAAGAGGAGGTTAGAGGGAATACGGATACGCAGATTGACAATATCTATCATGCCTCCCGGCGAGGCATTATGGTCAGAGAAAGTTTAGTCAGAGCGCTGCCAACGGACGACCCGCTCTTTAACGATCCCCGTCAGGCGGGCGAGGGGTATCCGTTTGATAATTTACAAATGTCTTCGCTGCGTCCCGGTACGCCGGTCTATACGCTGGCGAAGAGCAAAGACCAACGCTGGCAATATGTCGTTTCACCAGCGGTAACTGGCTGGGTTCATAGTGAAGATATTGCCAGTACGGATCAGAAATTTATAACACAGTGGGTTTTGCTTGCTCATAAGCAACTGGGGGCATTTATCAACGCGCCGGTTTCTGTCCATGCCGCAGGCGTCTATTATTTCACCGGGCGACCGGGCACTATTTTACCGTTCCGACATCAACGGGCGGGCCAGTTCCTGATTGCGGCGCCAGTTCGCGACAGCAATGGTCGTGCGTTTATCCATTGGGTCTGGCTAAGCGGTAACGAGTTTACGGCTATGCCGTGGAAAATGACGCCGGAAAATATCGCCGTGCTAATGAAAGCAATGCACGGCGCCCCCTACGGTTGGGGAAATTTTAACTTTTATAATGATTGTTCAGCCGAAGTCCGCAGCCTGTTAATGCCGTTTGGCATATTCCTGCCCAGACATTCATCCGCGCAGGTAGAGTCTGCTGGACGGGTGGTCGATCTTAGTCATAAAAATCCCCAAATGCGGATCGATTATCTCACCAGATACGGAAAGCCGTTTACTACGCTGGTCTATATTCCAGGGCATATTATGCTGTATATCGGTAACACAACCATGAATGGGCAGGTTATGCCGATGACTTATCAGAATATCTGGGGATTGCGCCCAAACCATGCTAATAGCCGGAGCATTATCGGTGAGGCAGTATTTTTGCCGTTACTGCGTTTTTATCCTGAAAATCCTGAGCTGATATCGCTGGCTGGTAAGGTTCTGTTTAAGCTTGGTTATATAGAATAGGTTGACAAACTGTGTTATCGCGGAAGACATGATTAAGGCAGCCGTGCGCGTGGATATAAAGAGAGTATCCCTGTAAACTGTGTCTGAAAAAAGTATGCGCTATAGTGCGGGCTGTTTATTTGAAATACTATCTGGAGCTGATTCTGGATGTGATTATGTGCCTCACACATTGAAGTGAGAGTTATTGTTGGCGGTATCTGGCTGGAGGCTGGGTGGTAAAAAGACGTAATTTATTGCATTTTAATAACGGTGCCCGGTCGGAGCGCGATCTTGGGGATCTGGTCACTAAAGTTTTTGAGAAAGCGGCGAAAAAAGAACCGCAACCGCTATACACATTTAGCCTGCCGTTGCTGAGTGTGCAGGATGAGATCCGTGTTTACTGTAAGAAAAAAAATATCAAAATAGGGTACGATACGCTGTTTATGGAAATAACCTTTTCTGCTGACAGAGAAGCGGTAGACGAACTCATTAAACACTTTTTTACTGAAAATAAGCTCTATTTGAGAGGGCGGTTTTATCTGTCCGCGGCGGTGGTATAAGTTAGCATGAGTATAATATAGCGAGAAACCTATCTCTCGCTTTTGTGTGGGGCGAGCGCTTCCTGGCGGAAAATCTGCGCCCTGATCCTCCTTTTGTGCGTTAACTTCCGGAATCCTCCTCATTTCGTGTTAATCTGGCCCCTGATGGTTGCCATCCAAACTGCCTGCAAAAAAATTATTTTTATCCGCTGCAATGTAAGAGGCCTACAGGCGGAAGTCATCACTGAGGAAAAGCGTTATGAAAATGGAACCATTAAACGAGAACGAGCTGGAATGGCTGGATGATGTGCTGACGAAATACAATACCGATCAGGCCATTTTGGATGTCGCGGAGCTGGACGGTCTGATTACTGCGGCACTAAGCTCTCCGCGCCCCATCGAGCCGGAACAGTGGCTGGTCGCGATATGGGGGGGGCCCGCGTACGTACCGCGCTGGACATCTGAAAAAGAAATGACGCGATTTATGGATCTGGTGTTCCAGCACATGGCGGACACAGCCGCCCGGCTTGAAGACTATCCAGAACAGTTCGAGCCGCTGTTTGGCCTGCGAGAAGTTGATGGCCATGAATTAACGATTGTTGAAGAATGGTGCTTTGGTTACATGCGCGGAGTGTCGCTGTCCGACTGGTCTGACTTGCCGGATACGCTAAAACCGGCGCTGGAAGCGATTGCCTTACATGGCACGGAAGAAAACTTTGCGCTGTTGGATAAAATGAGCCCGGAAGCGTTCGATAAAAGCGTTGACGCTATCCGTATCGCGGCGCTTGAGCTGCATGCCTGGTGGATGGCGCATCCGCACACGACGCCGCTACAGATGCCGATAAAAGCAGAGGTGAAAGTGGGGCGTAACGATCCTTGCCCATGCGGGAGCGGCAAAAAATTTAAGCAGTGCTGCCTGCATTAATGGCTCGTAAACGGCCATAGCGTGATGATTATCGAGCCTGGACGGCGTCCGGGCCCGGTAATCTTTGCCTGACATTAACCCGGATCGGGCAGGAACCCCAGTGCGATCGAAAACTGGACGCCAATCACGACAATGCCGCAGATAAACACCAGCGCCAGCGCTGGCGTGCCGCCTGCCACACGATATCCCGCCTGAGGGCTCTGTTTACGGCATTGCCAGACCAGCATGGCAGGGATGAGTAGTGCCAGCACTGCCAGCGCTACGCCGGCATAGCCTAATGCCATCACAAATCCACGTGGGTAGAAAAGCGCAAACGCCAGCGGCGGCAGAAAGGTAATCAGCCCGGTTTGCAGGCGTCCGGACACCGTACTGCGGCGCTGGAATAGATCGGCCAGGTAATCAAATAATCCTAGCGCTACGCCCAGAAAAGAGGTCGCCAGCGCCAGATCGGCGAACAGGTGGACCGCCAGTTCGACATGTGGCGAAGCGACCACTTCTCTGAGCGCCTGCAGCAGGCCATTTAACCCGGCATGGCTGGCCAGTAGCCCTCTGAATGTCGGCGAGTCGATACTTCCCAGCGTGGCGAGCTGCCAAAAAATATAGGCCACTAACGGAATGGCGCTACCCGTCATAAAGACCCAACGCAGCCGGCGAATGTTGCCGTTCATATAACTCACAATACTCGGTACGCTTCCGTGAAAACCAAACGAGGTGAAAATGACCGGTATGGCGGATAACGCCAGCCCCTGCTGTAAAGGAAGCGTAAGAAGATTTACTTTATGAATGTGTGGCGTGAGCAACGCAAGCATGATGACCAGAAAAATGATCTTCGCGCTAAACAGGAAGCGGTTAAAAAGGTCGACCAGCGAGGTTCCCACACACACCACCCCACCGGCAACAAAGGTGAACAGCAGTACTCCGGCAGCGGGCGAGAGCGTGGCGCCAAGCCAGTTATTAATACTGGATGCCAGTAATTCTCCGGCTCCGGAAATGTAGGCGGCGGTGAGCGCATACATTAAGAACATCATACTGAATCCCGTAAGCCACTGTCCGTAACGTCCAAGATAGCGTTTTGCCAACGAGCCCAGCCCGGTATCCGCCGGAACGTGTTGATATACCTCCAGTAATAGTAGCGCGGTATAACACATCAGCGCCCACAGGCCAATCAACAATCCCAGCGTGACGCTGAAACCAACGCCAGCCGCTGCCAGCGGCATTGCCAGCATCCCGGCGCCGATAGTGGTGCCTGCCACGATAAAAATACTGCCCAGAGTTCTGTTTTTCACGCTTTCTACTACCCCGGTAACAAAGAACGGTGATATCCGCGGCGCAGGGTAAGGCATTACGCTATTTTCGTCAAATGGTCGTTACAATGGGTGTACTGTAAAATTTACAGTTCCGGGCGTAAAAGCGAATATGGGAGGAGACGCGGACAACCGCCGCAAACCTGCGCTAGCGCAAAGTCGCTCGCACACGGACACATTAGGCTACGAGTTTTATTCAGGAGGGGTTATGGATTCCATTCACGGTCACGAAGTGCTCAACATGATGATTGAGTCTGGCGAGCAGTACACGCATACCTCGCTGGAGGCGGCAATAAAAGCGCGCTTTGGCGAGCGGGCACGATTTCACACCTGTTCAGCGTCAGATATGACGGCGGCGGAACTGGTCGCGTTTCTGGCGGCGAAAGGAAAGTTTATTGCCGTGGAGAACGGTTTTTCAACGCATGAGAGTAAAATCTGCCGCCATTAATACGCCACGGTGAGAGCGCGTCTCACCGTGTAAGGACTTGCTGGATTAATTTTGCGTATCCAGGGTGGAGAGTTCTTTATCAATGAAATAAAGCCCTTCGCCGCTTTTTCCCGCCAGCGTTAATTTATCAATAATAGATTTGAATAATTTTTCTTCTTCATGCTGCTCGGCCACATACCACTGCAAGAAATTAAATGTCGGATAATCCTGGCTGGTCATTGCGGCATGAGCCAGTTCATTAATTTTTTGCGTAATAATCTGCTCATGCTCATAGGTCGCGCGGAACAGCTCATCCAGTGAGGTGTACTCAGCGAAGGGCGAAGAAACGGTATTAATGCGCGGCAGGCTTCCGGTATCGGTAAGGTAGTCAAACAGGCGCTGCATATGCGTCATCTCTTCTTGCGCATGGCGACGAAGAAATGCGGCCGCGCCTTCAAAGCTGTGATAGCTGCACCACGCGCTCATTTGTTGATAGAGCAGGGAGGAATACAACTCCAGATTCATTTGCTCATTCAGTTTGTCGATCATTTCTGTTTTCAGCATGGTTCCGCTCCACAAATAGCAAAAGATATACAGTAATGTGGCGCCACTATAATTTGTTATTTTATTATTTGCAAAAGGTAAAATATTAAATTTAATTATTAAAAATACGAATGGGAATAAAACGCATTAACGCCAGTGTATAGCGTATAAAAATAAAGGAAAGCCAGCACCTTCATGCTGGCAATAGCGACCCTGCACTCTCCTCTATTGTACATGGTGTCGGCGTTAAGCCAGCCGCCTTAATAATAAAGCGGCATGATTTGCGGGACGGCAACGCCCCGGCACTGCCAGGAGAGGGTAAATCGGGTGTTCAGACACAACGAGCCCGCATAAATGCTACAGGTTCCTACCGGCTGACCAAACGAAACGGCATCGGCATAGCCCATCTGCTGGCATTCGCGTGTTGCGGTCCCGTGAGATACATAATCATCTGTCCGTGAAGTAAAAAATAGCGGCTGGTTATACGTCAGGCGCACGATGCCGCTTATCGGGCTGGCTTCGCTGACCTGCGCTTGTCGAGTAATGGTGCATCCCGTCAGGGCTAGCAGTGAAAGAGTAAAAATAAGAGGCTTCATAAAATCGCTCCGACAATTCGGTATCAGACCATGCTAACTCGTGTCTTGCACCGTCAATGGCTGGAATAACTTACGGATTCGCCTTGATTAAAGGTAACGGCAGGAGGTTTACAGCGGGAACAGAAAATGTGTGAGCGTCTCTTCATTTAATGAAACTTGGTTTCATTAAATTTGAATGCGTGTTCTTAAGTGTGTAGTGTGGGCAAAACGTCATGATTTACGCAGACGCGACCGTCTGCATTCAGGAGGAACACGATGAAAATTGCACTGATGATGGAAAATAGCCAGGCCAGCAAAAATGCCATCATTTATAACGAACTTAGCGCCGTTGCCAATGAAAAGGGATTTCCCGTTTTTAACGTCGGCATGTGCGACGAAAATGACCATCACCTGACGTACATTCATTTAGGCATCATGGCGAGTATTTTGCTTAATGCAAACGCGGTTGATTTTGTGATTACTGGCTGTGGCACCGGGCAGGGCGCGCTGATGTCGTTAAATATTCATCCAGGTGTCATTTGTGGCTATTGCATCGATCCGGCAGATGCTTTTCTGTTTGCGCAGATCAACAACGGCAATGCGTTGTCCCTGCCATTTGCGAAAGGCTTTGGCTGGGGCGCTGAGCTGAACGTGCGTTTCATCTTTGAAAAAGCGTTTACCGGGCGTAAAGGCGAGGGGTATCCGCCTGAGCGCAAAGCGCCGCAGGTACGCAATGCGGGCATTTTGAACCAGGTTAAGGCCGCGGTCGTCAAAGAGAATTATCTGGATACACTACGGGCTATCGATCCTGAACTGGTTAAAACGGCGGTTTCAGGGCCGCGTTTCCAGCAATGTTTGTTTGAAAACGGCCAGAATAAAGAAATAGAAGCGTTTGTACGTGAGATGCTGGGGTAATGCCTGGACAAGACAGAGGCGTATCGCGCCTGTCGGCTGGCATGATGTGCCGATAATACGCCAGTAGCGACAGGCACCACCTCTGGCAAACAGACCAGAAACGGTGTAGGCCGGATAAGCTGCTTCGCGTTGCTATCCGGCTAATAACGTCTCAATATTGTCGCTCGGGGTGCCGCTATCAGTGATGCTGATAGGTCACGACGTTAAGGAGATGCTGATCGGTTTGCGCCAGGCATAGCCCTGCTCGTTTAGCGCTGCGAACTTCTTCGAGAATAGTTTGTAAAAGTACGCCATCCTGCTGCTGCTCTTTTTCCAGGGTATGGAGAAAATCAAGCGTTGAGGCATCATTCAGCGCTTTCGCTTCATCTGCCAGACGCGACAGCGTGCTGGCGCGTTGCTGATAATCCTCCAGGGTTTTCTGGAACAATTCTTCCAGAGAGCAGAGCTCTTCACCCGGAACGTCAATGGCTTTAACGATAGGGGTGGCGCCGGCGTTTTTCATAAAATTAAACATGCGCATCATTTGCGTCACGTTGCCTTGCGCCTGGGTACGAAGAAAGGTGGCGGTGCCTGTTAAACTGTGTTCAGAACACCATTCGCTTAGATGGAGGTAAAGATTTGATGCGTAAAACTCAAGGTTCATTGGCGTGTTGAGCTTTTGAACCATTCCTACAGCTGCCATAACAATATCCTTATTTCCAGAAAGTGTTGATGTGCATGACAGACGAGAATGCAACGGGCCGTTGTCACATTCTTACCTCTATGCACAATAAATACTCTTAGCAGAAGAACTCCGTTCCGCCAGTCCCTTATGCGATCTCATTTCCTGTTTATCGATCGGTAATGAGAATAGCGCGTCAATAAAAATAAGAAAATCCTTAAATGCAATTGTTTATCTTTTTTTACATTTTCAGCGGTGTGATTTTTTCAGGTGTAATGATTTTTGGTGTGGAGAAGTTACAACCATTTGAAATTTAAATGATATTATATAGATTTGTAATTTATGAAACATTGTTTCAGATCATGGGGTAAGCCTTTCAAGTATGGTAATTTCAATAAAATAAACATTAGTCAGTCTGGATATCACACGCATAAACGGTTGAGAGCAAATATGCCTGTTTTTATAAACTAGCCGATTTTGCGGTAGATCATTTTTAATGTCATTAATCATACGAGTACGTTATTCGGTTGAGCGCAGTTTTGATGGGTGACTCGTTAACAAGGAGCAGTCAATGAAAAAGGTCGCGGTGCTGTTGGCACCAGGATTTGAAGAAGCAGAGGCCATTGTTACTCTTGATATTCTGCGACGTTTGCATATCGACGTCGAAACGCTGGCGTGTGCTGAATCACGGGCGGTGGTGAGTTACCATGATATTCCTATGGTTGCGGACAGCACGCTGAGTGAACGCCAGCAGGCGCTTTTCGATGCGGTAGTGCTGCCGGGCGGTCCGCAGGGGAGCGCTAATCTGGCGGCTAATCCGGCGGTGATCGCTTTCGTTGCGCGTCATGATGCGGCAGGCAAATTTATTTGTCCTATCTGTTCCGCGGCGGCAAGGGTGCTGGGTGCTCACGGATTGCTGAAGGGGCGTCGTTATGTCTGTTCCGGCGACCTGTGGAAAGCGGTTCCGGAAGGTGTCTATGTGGATGCGCCCGTTGTTGAAGATGGTAATTTAATTAGCGGTAAAAGCTTGGGTCATGTCTTTGATTTCGCGCTAACCCTTTCCGCCAGACTGCTGGGAGACGATGCGCCGGTTCGCGAACAGGCTGAACATATCTATTATCCCTGGTAATCGTTATTCACCCAGGGCCGTAAGGATTAGCTGGCTGATGTTATGGATTAATGGGCTGGCTTTCCTGCCTTTTGGCTGATGAATTCGCTCTGGGTTATGTCATGCTGGCTAATGAATTCCCTGGGTTATGAGTTAATCGTTATTTCTGCGTGCGTATTAGGGGGCGTTTTCCTGAGAGGCGGCCTCGGAAAAGTCTCATATGTGGTGGCGAGCGTACTGATATCAGGAGCAGTGGAGAACGCGATGAACCTGCTCAACATTTCACCTTTTGCACAGTACGTGGTTCGCGGCTGAATCCTTCTGGCAGCAGTTATCTTCGACCATTATAAGCAAAAAGCGAAGCGTATGATTTGATGAATTAACACTCAACTAAACAGTATAGCTTCACGTCATCGCCAACCGCTACCCCGGCTGGCGATGGTCTTTCTAAATGGCGAGCAGCGTCACACTGTCTATACTTACATGACTAATGAGACCGTTTGTGAGTCTCAATATGATGATAAGGAGGAGACCAGGGTGGCAGAACCGTTAACCGTATCCCCCGAACTCACTGCGAACTATGCGTATTTTTTTGACCTTGATGGCACATTGGCAGAGATAAAGCCTCATCCCGATCAGGTAGTGGTACCGCATAAAATCCTTCAGTTGTTAGACCGTCTCGCGGCGCACAACGCAGGGGCACTGGCATTGATTTCAGGGCGTTCAATGACTGAGCTGGATGCTTTGGCGAAGCCTTTTCGCTTTCCGCTCGCTGGCGTTCACGGAGCAGAGCGTCGTGACATCAATGGTAAAACCCATATCGTGCGCCTTCCTGAAGCGGTAGTCCGTGAGGTGGAGGCGTTATTACGTTCGACGCTTGTAGCGCTGCCCGGAACGGAGCTGGAGACGAAGGGGATGGCGTTTGCGCTGCACTACCGTCAGGCTCCGGAACATGAAGCGGCGCTGTTGGCGCTTGCGCAACACGTTACGCAGCACTGGCCGCAACTGGCGTTGCAGCCTGGTAAATGTGTTGTGGAAATCAAACCTAAGGGAACTAATAAAGGCGAAGCGATTGCCGCCTTTATGCAGGAGGCGCCCTTTGCGGGACGGATTCCCGTTTTTGTGGGCGACGATTTGACCGATGAGGCTGGCTTTGGCGTGGTGAATCACGCTGGCGGAATTTCCGTAAAAGTGGGCGTCGGGGCAACCCAGGCGGCATGGCGGCTGGAAAGCGTACCCGATGTCTGGCGCTGGCTGGAGCAAATCAATTATCCACAACAAGAACAACAAGTAATGAATAACAGGAGAGATGGCTATGAGTCGTTTAGTCGTAGTATCTAATCGAATTGCCCCCCCGGATAATAAAGGCGGCGCCGGCGGCCTCGCCGTTGGCGTGCTTGGCGCGCTAAAAGCGGCTGGCGGGTTGTGGTTCGGCTGGAGTGGCGAGACAGGTAACGAGGATGAGCCATTAAAAAAGGTGACAAAAGGTAATATTACCTGGGCATCGTTTAACCTGAGTGAACAAGATTACGAAGATTATTACTGTCAATTTTCCAATGCGGTTCTCTGGCCTGCGTTCCACTATCGTCTGGACCTGGTACAGTTTCAGCGTCCTGCATGGGAAGGCTATATGCGGGTGAATGCGTTATTAGCGGATAAGTTATTGCCCCTCATTAAAGAGAACGACATCATTTGGGTGCATGACTACCACCTGTTACCGTTCGCCAGCGAGCTGCGTAAACGCGGCGTGAACAACCGAATTGGTTTTTTCCTGCATATTCCATTCCCGACCCCGGAGATTTTTAACGCTTTACCGCCGCATGATGAACTGCTGGAGCAGTTGTGTGACTTTGATCTGCTAGGGTTCCAGACCGAAAATGATCGCCTGGCTTTTCTGGATAGCCTTTCGAGTCAAACGCGAGTCACGACTCGCAGCGGCAAGCAGCATATCGCGTGGGGTAAAGACTTCCAGACAGAAGTGTATCCTATCGGTATTGAGCCCGATGAGATTGCTCTGCAGGCTGCCGGGCCGTTGCCGCCTAAACTGGCGCAGCTCAAGGCGGAACTGAAAAATGTGAAGAATATTTTTTCCGTTGAGCGGCTGGATTATTCGAAAGGGCTGCCGGAACGTTTTCTGGCGTATGAAGCGCTACTGGAAAACTACCCGCAGCATCGGGGAAAAATTCGTTATACCCAAATTGCGCCTACGTCACGCGGCGAAGTACAGGCATATCAGGATATTCGCCACCAGCTTGAGACGGAAGCAGGCCGGATTAATGGGAAATATGGACAATTGGGCTGGACGCCGCTCTATTATCTGAATCAGCATTTCGACCGTAAACTGTTAATGAAGATATTCCGTTATTCAGACGTCGGGCTCGTCACCCCGTTGCGTGACGGGATGAACCTGGTGGCAAAAGAGTTTGTCGCCGCGCAGGACCCCGCTAATCCTGGCGTCCTGGTACTGTCACAGTTTGCCGGCGCGGCGAATGAACTGATGTCGGCGTTAATCGTCAATCCTTACGATCGGGATGACGTGGCGGCGGCGCTCAATCGCGCGTTAACGATGCCCCTTGCCGAGCGTATTTCGCGCCATGCGGAAATGCTGGACGTGATCGTTAAAAATGACATTAACCGCTGGCAGGAGCGTTTTATTCATGACCTAAAGGAGGTCACGCCGCGTAGCCCTGAGCGTCAGCAGCAGAACAACGTGGCGACGTTCCCTAAGCTGGCCTGAAATATCGCGAGCGGCGACTAGTCGCCCGCTAACGGTACCAGCAACACATCTACCTGGCTGGCGCTGACGACACTTTTTGCCGAGCAGGACGCGCGCGAAAAGAAACTGTGGTTATGGTTGCCGCAAATGACCAGATCAACATGGTGTTTGCGGCACACAGCCAAAATATGCTGGCTTAACTCACCTGATGCGATGAAAGTTTGTTCAATCGGATAATCCGCCTTTTCCCCCAGCATCTTAAGAAAATTCTCGGTTTCCTCATGCATAACCGCGCGTAAATCCTCCATCATGGGCGCAGCGAACTGGTTATACAGTTCAGGATCGGAAGCGAGAGTAATCAGGCTTACTTTCGCCTGGACAGGGCGGGCGATAGAGACAGCTTTAGCCAGTAGCTGGTGACTTTCCGGGGTGACGGCAACGGCGACAAGAATATGGGTGTAGCTCATAACTCGCTCCTTGATTGCAAGAATATGAGATTGTGCTTTAGCTTTACTCTGTTTATCGCATTTCTGCAATGCGCTAATGCCACATTAATGTGAAGGACATCATAATTAATCATTAATTATTCTTATGTAAAGAATCGTGGCATAAGACACTTTTTACACACCACCAGGATGCTTCATTTAAACGGGTGAACAAGGAAAGCTAAAAGTTAAATCAAATGAGCTTATTTTTAACAGCGGAGGGCGTATGCTGTGACGAGATTAATTAATAACGTTTAATATTTAAGCTACTGTTTACTAAAGGTAAAATAAAATCGTTTCTAAAATAGAAATAATAGCCTGTTATCTATTATCCAGGCGTTATTTTAACAGAGAGAAACAAAAAAGAATTTGGTGTTGACGTACCCCTATTCAGCAGTGTGGAATAGAAAAAGTGAACATTAGGTTATTAATTAAACAAAGTAAAAGCCATGCTGATGGTTTTATCGTAAGTATTCCGTTAAATTATGTGATCTACATCACATATTTTCTAAAATCGCCGTCCCGCTCCGTTGTATGTCACGAAGCTGACGAGTAGAGTTGCGTCGAATTAGGAAAAATCTTAGGCATTTGTAAAAATTGATGTAAACGTGTAAGGCGAATCTCAGTGGGAAGCTGCGTTATACGTCACAATGTCCACAATGTCTGAGCGCTGCTATGCATTTGACCTTTTTGCTTCTTTTACCGGGCCTTCCCGGCGACATCACGGGGTGCGGCTACGTCGCACAAAAATAAAGTTGGTTATTCTGGATGGGAACAATGCATACATCCGAGTTGCTAAAACACATTTATGACATCAATTTGTCATATTTACTCCTTGCACAGCGTTTGATCGTCCAGGACAAAGCATCTGCGATGTTCCGCCTCGGTATCAACGAAGAGATGGCAAACACACTGGGCGCGTTGACCCTGCCGCAGATGGTCAAACTGGCGGAGACGAACCAGTTAGTTTGTCATTTCCGGTTTGACGATCATCAGACGATCACCCGTTTGACTCAGGATTCGCGCGTCGATGATTTACAGCAGATTCACACAGGTATCATGCTTTCAACGCGTCTGCTCAATGAAGTGGACGATACGGCGCGTAAGAAAAGGGCATGATAATGAGTGAAAAAAGCATTGTTCAGGAAGCTCGCGATATCCAGTTGGCGATGGAGTTGATTAATCTTGGCGCTCGTCTACAAATGCTGGAAAGCGAAACACAGCTCAGCCGTGGTCGCCTCATCAGGCTGTATAAAGAATTACGCGGTAGCCCGCCGCCTAAAGGGATGCTGCCATTTTCGACAGACTGGTTTATGACCTGGGAGCAAAATATTCATGCCTCCATGTTCTGCAACGCCTGGCAATTTTTACTGAAGACCGGCTTATGCAGCGGTGTGGATGCGGTGATTAAAGCTTATCGGCTTTATCTTGAGCAGTGTCCGCAACCGCCTGAAGGGCCGTTGTTGGCGCTGACTCGCGCATGGACGCTGGTGCGTTTTGTTGAAAGTGGGTTGCTTGAATTGTCGAGCTGTAACTGCTGCGGTGGGAACTTTATTACCCATGCGCATCAGCCCGTGGGCAGCTTTGCGTGTAGTTTATGCCAGCCGCCATCCCGCGCAGTAAAAAGACGTAAACTTTCCCGAGATGCTGCCGATATTATTCCACAACTGCTGGATGAACAGATCGAACAGGCTGTTTAACCGAAACGGTGTGGACAAACACTCCAGCAGCGGTAAGTCATTACCGCTGCTTTTTTTTGCCTTGCCTTCGCGTTAATCGCCCGACTGCGCATCCTGTCATAGTCAACAGCGGAAGGATGATGTCGTGCTTATCTTATTAGGTTACCTGGTGGTTATCGGTACAGTTTTCGGCGGTTATGTCATGACCGGCGGACACCTTGGGGCACTCTATCAACCTGCTGAACTGGTCATCATTGGCGGCGCGGGGATAGGGGCGTTCATTGTCGGCAACAACGGGAAGGCCATCAAAGGCACGATGAAAGCGATCCCGTTGTTATTTCGTCGTTCGAAATACACGAAATCTATGTACATGGATTTGCTGGCGTTGCTCTATCGCCTGATGGCCAAATCACGCCAGCAGGGGATGTTCTCCCTTGAACGCGATATTGAAAATCCGAAAGAGAGTGAAATCTTCGCCAGTTATCCGCGTATTCTGGCCGATGCGGTAATGCTTGATTTTATTGTCGATTATCTGCGCCTGATCATCAGCGGCAACATGAATACGTTCGAAATTGAAGCGTTGATGGATGAAGAGATTGAAACCCATGAAAGCGAGGCGGAAGTCCCGGCCAACAGTCTGGCGATGGTGGGGGATTCGCTGCCTGCCTTTGGTATCGTCGCGGCGGTAATGGGGGTGGTTCACGCTCTGGCTTCAGCCGATCGTCCGGCAGCGGAGTTGGGGGCGCTGATTGCCCATGCCATGGTAGGTACGTTCCTCGGTATTTTACTGGCTTATGGATTCATTTCACCGTTAGCGACCGTTTTGCGCCAGAAGAGCGCCGAAACCACCAAGATGATGCAGTGCGTAAAAATTACACTGCTGTCTAATCTGAACGGCTATGCGCCGCCGATTGCCGTGGAATTTGGTCGTAAAACGCTTTATTCCAGTGAGCGTCCATCGTTTATTGAGTTGGAAGAACACGTTCGCGCAGTGAGAAACCCAAACCAGCAGCAGACGACTGAGGAAGCATGAAAAATCAGGCTCATCCCATTGTCGTCGTAAAACGCCGCAGGCACAAACCGCACGGCGGCGGGGCGCACGGTTCCTGGAAAATTGCCTACGCCGATTTTATGACGGCGATGATGGCTTTTTTTCTGGTGATGTGGCTGATTTCCATCTCCAGCCCTAAAGAATTAATTCAGATTGCCGAATATTTTCGTACGCCGTTGGCCACCGCGGTAACGGGGGGGAACCGGATTGCCAATAGCGAGAGCCCGATACCAGGCGGCGGCGATGATTACACCCAACAGCAGGGTGAAGTGGAAAAGCAGCCGAATATCGACGAGCTGAAAAAACGGATGGAGCAGAGTCGCTTAAACAAACTGCGCGGCGATCTGGATCAACTGATCGAGTCCGATCCCAAACTGCGCGCGTTACGTCCGCATCTGAAAATTGATTTAGTTCAGGAGGGGTTGCGCATCCAGATTATCGACAGCCAGAACCGCCCGATGTTTAAAACCGGCAGCGCCGAAGTTGAGCCGTATATGCGCGATATCCTGCGTGCGATTGCGCCAGTGTTAAACGGTATACCTAATCGCATTAGCCTGGCCGGCCATACCGATGACTTTCCCTACGCGAACGGCGAAAAAGGCTATAGCAACTGGGAGTTATCCGCCGATCGCGCCAATGCCTCGCGTCGCGAACTGGTCGCTGGCGGGCTGGATAACGGAAAAGTATTACGGGTGGTTGGCATGGCCGCCACGATGCGGCTGAGCGATCGCGGTCCTGATGACGCCATCAACCGCCGTATAAGCCTGCTGGTGTTAAACAAACAGGCGGAACAGGCCATTTTGCATGAAAACGCTGAAAGCCAGAATGAGCCGGTAAGTGTATTACAACAGCCTGCGGCAGCCCCGCCGGCAAGCGTACCCACATCGCCAAAAGCGGAACCGAGGTGATAGCGTGAGCATGGATATTAGCGATTTTTATCAGACATTTTTTGATGAAGCTGACGAGCTGTTGGCTGATATGGAGCAGCATCTGCTGGATTTGGTGCCGGAATCCCCGGACGCTGAACAACTGAACGCCATTTTTCGCGCGGCGCACTCCATTAAAGGCGGCGCGGGCACATTCGGCTTCACTATTCTGCAGGAAACCACACATTTAATGGAAAACCTGCTGGATGAAGCCCGACGCGGTGAAATGCAGCTCAATACCGACATTATCAACCTGTTTTTGGAAACGAAAGATATTATGCAGGAACAGCTCGACGCCTATAAAAACTCCGAAGAGCCGGATGCCGCAAGCTTCGAATATATCTGCAATGCGCTACGCCAGTTGGCGCTGGAGGCGAAAGGCGAAACCACGCCGGCGGTCGTAGAAACCGCGGCACTAAGCGCGGCGATCCAGGAAGAGAGCGTAGCCGAAACCGAATCGCCTCGTGACGAGAGTAAACTGCGCATTGTACTTTCACGGTTGAAAGCCAATGAGGTCGATCTGCTTGAAGAAGAGTTGGGCAATCTGGCTACTCTGACGGATGTCGTTAAGGGAACGGATTCACTGTCGGCAACTCTGGATGGCAGCGTCGCGGAAGATGACATTGTCGCGGTGCTCTGTTTTGTCATCGAGGCCGATCAGATCGCTTTTGAAAAAGTGGTCGCCGCGCCCGTGGAAAAAGTGCAAGAGAAAACCGAGGTAGCGCCGGTAGCGTCTCCGGCAGTCGTTGCGCCAGCCGCCAAAAGCGCGGCGCATGAACATCATGCGGGGCGTGAAAAACCTGCGCGTGAACGCGAATCCACCAGTATTCGCGTGGCGGTAGAGAAAGTAGATCAGCTCATAAACCTGGTCGGCGAGTTAGTGATTACCCAGTCAATGTTGGCCCAGCGTTCTAACGAGCTGGACCCGGTAAACCACGGCGATCTCATTACCAGTATGGGTCAGTTACAACGTAACGCCCGCGACTTACAAGAGTCGGTGATGTCGATTCGCATGATGCCTATGGAGTATGTCTTCAGCCGTTTCCCGCGTCTGGTACGCGATTTAGCGGGCAAACTGGGCAAGCAGGTAGAGTTGACGCTGGTGGGGAGCTCCACTGAACTTGATAAAAGCCTGATCGAACGCATTATCGACCCGCTGACGCACCTGGTGCGCAACAGTCTCGACCACGGGATTGAAATGCCGGAAAAACGCCTTGAGGCGGGGAAAAATGTTGTCGGCAACCTGATTCTTTCCGCAGAACATCAGGGCGGGAATATTTGTATTGAAGTGACCGATGACGGCGCGGGGCTTAACCGTGAGCGTATCCTGGCGAAGGCCATGTCGCAGGGGATGGCGGTGAATGAAAACATGACCGACGATGAAGTAGGCATGTTGATCTTCGCGCCGGGATTCTCAACTGCGGAACAGGTCACGGATGTCTCCGGTCGCGGCGTTGGCATGGATGTGGTGAAACGTAACATTCAGGAGATGGGCGGTCACGTTGAGATCCAGTCAAAACAAGGCTCCGGCACCACGATTCGTATTCTGCTGCCGCTGACGCTGGCCATCCTCGATGGGATGTCGGTTCGCGTGGCGGGGGAAGTTTTTATCCTGCCGTTAAATGCGGTGATGGAGTCGCTGCAACCGCGTGAAGAGGATCTTCATCCGCTGGCGGGCGGCGAACGGGTTCTGGAAGTTCGCGGCGAGTATTTGCCGCTGGTCGAATTGTGGAAAGTGTTTGACGTGGACGGGGCGAAAACCGAAGCCACGCAGGGCATTGTTGTGATCCTGCAAAGCGCGGGACGCCGTTACGCGCTGCTGGTCGATCAGCTCATCGGTCAGCACCAGGTGGTGGTCAAAAATCTGGAAAGCAATTATCGCAAGGTACCGGGGATTTCCGCCGCGACGATCCTGGGCGACGGCAGCGTCGCGCTGATTGTTGATGTTTCCGCATTGCAGGGTTTAAACCGCGAACAACGTATGGCGATCACAGCCGCCTGATTGAGTGAGAAGGGAATAATATGACCGGTATGAGTAATGTAAGCAAACTGGCCGGCGAGCCGTCAGGTCAGGAATTCCTGGTGTTTACACTGGGAAATGAAGAGTACGGCATCGATATCCTGAAAGTACAGGAGATCCGTGGCTATGACCAGGTGACGCGCATCGCCAATACACCGGCCTTTATAAAAGGGGTGACTAACCTGCGCGGCGTGATTGTCCCCATTGTCGATCTGCGCGTGAAATTCTGCGAAGGCGACGTTGAGTACGATGACAATACGGTAGTGATCGTACTGAATCTGGGGCAACGCGTCGTCGGGATAGTGGTAGACGGCGTGTCTGACGTACTGTCGTTAACGGCGGAACAGATCCGTCCGGCGCCAGAATTTGCCGTGACCCTGTCAACAGAATATTTGACGGGATTGGGCGCGCTCGGCGAGCGTATGCTGATTCTGGTGAATATCGAAAAACTGCTTAACAGCGAAGAGATGGCGCTGCTGGATATCGCAGCATCACACGTCGCGTAATAACGTTGCCGGATGGCGTCGCGCCATCCGGCAATATTCACCGTTATGCTTCCTCCAGCGGTGAGAGTGCCTATTCATCGCCCGCGCCCAGCCCCTGCATTTTGCGCCGACATCGCCGCTGCGACGCTGTTATTGTCAATATCGTCTTCCGGAACAACGTATTTCCTTTTTGCAAAAGTAAAGTTATCACCGCAGGTGCCGATAACGTTGATAACTCGTTATCAGGAAGGTGCCTTATGTTTAACCGTATCCGCGTTGTCACAATGCTGATGATGGTGCTGGGGGTTTTCGCACTGCTACAGCTTGTTTCCGGTGGTTTGCTGTTTTCTTCATTACAGCATAACCAGCAAGGTTTTGTTATTTCTAACGAATTACGTCAGCAACAAAGCGAACTCACGTCGACATGGGACTTAATGCTGCAAACGCGCATTAACCTGAGCCGCTCCGCCGCACGCATGATGATGGACGCTTCTAACCAGCAGAGCAGCGCCAAAACGGATTTACTCCAGAATGCAAAAACGACCCTCGCACAGGCGGCGGCGCACTACGCCAATTTCAAAAACATGACGCCATTGCCAGCGATGGCGGAGGCCAGCGCGAACGTCGATGAAAAATATCAGCGCTATCAGGCCGCATTAGCCGAACTTATTCAGTTTCTGGACAATGGCAATATGGATGCCTACTTCGCCCAGCCAACCCAGGGAATGCAAAACGCGTTGGGCGAGGCGCTGGGCAATTACGCCCGGGTGAGCGAAAACCTGTACCGCCAGACATTTGATCAAAGCGCTCATGACTACCGTTTTGCGCAATGGCAACTGGGGGGGCTTGCGGTCGTGCTGGTGCTGATTTTGATGGTGGTTTGGTTCGGCATTCGTCATGCCTTGCTTAACCCATTAGCGCGAGTGATTACTCATATCCGTGAAATTGCCAGCGGCGATCTGACGAAAACGCTCACCGTCTCAGGACGTAATGAAATTGGCGAACTGGCGGGAACGGTTGAACATATGCAACGCTCGCTGATTGACACCGTGACGCAGGTTCGTGAAGGTTCGGATGCGATTTATTCCGGCACCAGTGAAATTGCCGCCGGTAATACCGACCTCTCTTCCCGTACCGAACAACAAGCCTCCGCTCTGGAGGAGACGGCGGCCAGCATGGAACAACTGACGGCCACCGTGAAGCAAAACGCCGATAATGCCCGTCAGGCTTCGCAACTGGCGCAAAGCGCCTCCGAGACCGCGCGTCATGGCGGCAAAGTGGTCGACGGCGTAGTAAACACTATGCACGAAATTGCCGACAGTTCGAAAAAAATCGCTGACATTATCAGCGTTATCGACGGTATTGCCTTCCAGACTAACATTCTGGCGCTGAACGCGGCGGTAGAAGCGGCGCGCGCGGGAGAGCAGGGGCGCGGTTTTGCGGTCGTGGCAGGCGAGGTGCGTAATCTGGCCAGCCGCAGCGCCCAGGCGGCGAAAGAAATAAAAGCGTTGATTGAAGATTCCGTCTCGCGTGTCGATACCGGTTCAGTGCTGGTGGAAAGCGCCGGGGAAACCATGACTGACATCGTCAATGCCGTTACGCGCGTCACGGATATCATGGGCGAAATCGCCTCCGCTTCGGATGAGCAAAGCCGGGGTATCGATCAGGTCGCTTTGGCCGTTTCCGAAATGGATCGCGTAACGCAACAGAACGCCTCGCTGGTTCAGGAATCCGCAGCGGCCGCCGCCGCGCTGGAAGAGCAGGCCAGCCGTCTGACCCAGGCGGTATCGGCTTTCCGCCTGGCATCGCGACCGCTGGCGGTAAATAAACCTGAGATGCGTTTATCAGTGGACGCTCAGTCCGGCAATACGCCGCGGCCCTTAGCCGCCGGGGATGATGCGAACTGGGAAACCTTCTGATCGATGTGCGCTGTGTGCTGTCGGTTATCGATTAATTTGCGAACCCGCCGATCTCTTTCGTCTGGTTCGCATAGATAAAAGCAAAAAATGTGTAATACGGGAAGCATGGCGCTGCCGCAGGGCGCGCCCGTTGTACTTTGAATGTGATTAAGAAGGCGCTATGACATCATCTCTGCCCTCCGGGCAAACGTCAGTATTGTTACAGATGACACAGCGCCTCGCGCTGTCCGACGCGCATTTTCGTCGGATATGTCAATTAATCTACCAGCGTGCAGGGATCGTGCTGGCCGACCATAAGCGGGATATGGTTTATAACCGCCTGGTCCGTCGGCTGCGTGCCCTGGGACTGGATGATTTTGGCCGTTATCTCAGTATGCTGGAGGCTAATCAAAACAGCGCTGAGTGGCAGGCTTTTATCAACGCTCTGACTACCAACCTGACCGCTTTTTTTCGCGAGGCGCACCATTTTCCCATCCTTGCGGAACATGCGCGTCGCCGCCACGGCGAGTACCGCGTCTGGAGTGCGGCGGCATCGACAGGAGAAGAACCTTACAGTATCGCCATTACGCTGGCGGATGCGTTGGGGATGGCCCCCGGTCGCTGGAAAGTATTCGCCAGCGATATTGATACTGAAGTGCTGGAAAAAGCGAGAAGCGGTATTTATCGCCTCAGCGAACTGAAAACGTTATCGCCGCAGCAGCTACAACGTTACTTCATGCGCGGTACGGGGCCGCATGAAGGACTGGTGCGCGTGCGTCAGGAACTGGCCAGTTATGTTGAATTTTCCTCCGTTAATTTGTTGGAAAAGCAGTACAACGTACCCGGTCCCTTTGACGCGATTTTTTGCCGTAACGTCATGATCTATTTTGATAAAACGACTCAGGAGGACATTCTGCGCCGTTTTGTTCCACTCCTTAAACCTGACGGACTGTTGTTTGCCGGTCACTCAGAAAACTTTAGCAACCTCGTGCGCGAGTTTAGCCTGCGCGGACAGACGGTGTATGCGCTAAGTAAGGATAAAGCATGAGTAAAATCAGGGTATTGTCAGTTGATGATTCCGCGCTAATGCGCCAAATCATGACTGAAATTATTAATAGCCATAGCGATATGGAGATGGTGGCGACTGCGCCGGACCCGTTGGTCGCCAGGGATCTCATCAAAAAATTTAATCCGGACGTATTGACCCTGGACGTTGAGATGCCGCGTATGGACGGCCTCGATTTTCTGGAAAAACTGATGCGCCTGCGACCGATGCCGGTGGTGATGGTCTCTTCGCTGACCGGGAAAGGTTCCGAAGTGACGCTACGGGCGCTGGAGTTGGGGGCCATCGATTTTGTCACTAAACCGCAGCTTGGCATTCGTGAAGGTATGCTGGCGTATAGCGAGATGATCGCCGAAAAAGTGCGTACCGCCGCGCGGGCCCGCATCGCCGCACATAAACCGATGGCGGCCCCGACAACCTTAAAAGCCGGTCCGCTGCTCAGTTCGGAAAAACTGATTGCTATCGGCGCTTCAACGGGCGGTACTGAAGCTATCCGACATGTGCTGCAACCGCTGCCGCTTTCCAGTCCGGCAGTGATTATTACGCAGCATATGCCGCCTGGCTTTACCCGCTCATTTGCCGAGCGTCTGAATAAACTCTGTCAAATCAGCGTGAAGGAGGCGGAGGACGGCGAACGCGTATTGCCAGGTCATGCCTACATTGCGCCCGGCGACAAGCATATGGAGCTGGCGCGTAGCGGGGCGAATTATCAAATCAAAATTCATGATGGCCCGCCGGTAAACCGACATCGGCCTTCCGTGGATGTGCTGTTTCATTCGGTGGCGAAACACGCGGGGCGCAACGCCGTAGGCGTCATTCTTACGGGGATGGGCAACGATGGCGCCGCTGGAATGTTAGCGATGTACCAGGCTGGCGCCTGGACCATTGCGCAAAACGAAGCAAGTTGTGTGGTGTTCGGCATGCCGCGCGAGGCCATCAATATGGGTGGCGTAAGCGAAGTGGTCGATCTTAGCCAGGTAAGCCAGCAGATGCTGGCGAAAATCAGTGCCGGACAGGCGATACGTATTTGAACCAGGAGTAGTATTTTATGGCGGATAAAGAGCTTAAATTTTTGGTTGTGGATGACTTTTCGACCATGCGTCGTATCGTGCGCAACCTCTTAAAAGAGCTTGGATTTAACAATGTGGAAGAGGCCGAAGACGGCGTCGACGCACTGAACAAGCTCCAGGCGGGCGGCTTTGGTTTTATTATCTCCGACTGGAACATGCCGAACATGGATGGCCTGGAGCTGCTGAAAACCATTCGCGCCGATAGCGCCATGTCGGCGTTACCCGTGTTGATGGTCACGGCGGAAGCCAAAAAAGAGAATATTATCGCCGCCGCACAGGCTGGCGCCAGCGGTTATGTCGTAAAACCGTTCACCGCAGCGACTCTGGAAGAGAAGCTCAACAAAATCTTTGAGAAACTGGGCATGTGAGGATGCGATGATGATGCAACCATCTATCAAGCCTGCTGATGAAGGCTCAGCAGGAGACATCATTGCGCGCATCGGTAGTCTGACCCGAATGCTGCGCGACAGCCTGCGTGAACTGGGGCTGGACCAGGCGATTGCCGAAGCGGCGGAGGCGATCCCTGATGCGCGCGACCGTCTGGATTACGTCGTCCAGATGACGGCGCAGGCGGCGGAACGCGCGCTAAACAGTGTCGAAGCTTCGCAGCCGCATCAGGATGCGATGGAAAAAGAGGCGAAAGCGCTAACCCAACGTTGGGACGAGTGGTTTGACAATCCGATCGAGCTTTCCGACGCCCGTGAACTGGTGACGGATACGCGCCAGTTTCTCAGGGATGTCCCGGGCCATACTAGTTTTACTAACGCGCAACTGCTGGACATCATGATGGCGCAGGATTTCCAGGATCTGACGGGTCAGGTGATCAAACGCATGATGGACGTGATTCAGGAGATTGAGCGCCAGTTGTTAATGGTGCTGCTGGAAAACATCCCGGAACAGAGCGCGCGACCAAAACGCGAGAACGAAAGCTTACTCAACGGCCCGCAGGTGGATACCTCGAAAGCTGGCGTCGTCGCCAGTCAGGATCAGGTGGACGACCTGCTGGACAGTCTTGGCTTTTAAGCTTTTTTGACCTGATGGCGCTGCGCTTATCGGGTCCGAATCCGTCAACCCGGCCGGATACGATACTTTCTTATCGTATCCGGCTATCTCTATTAACGCCATAAACCCCGCCTTTTTTACCGCTTACTCTGCCCATTGGCGTAAAGCGGTTCTGGCATCATTCTCGCTTATCAATCTATCCAGGGTTTGCTGCGTGGCAGAAGAGAGCGACGACGACAAAACAGAAGCTCCCACACCCCACCGACTTGAAAAAGCGCGGGAAGAAGGGCAGATCCCCCGTTCCAGAGAACTGACCTCACTGCTGATATTGCTGGTGGGCGTTTGTATTATTTGGTTCGGCGGCGAGTCGTTAGCGCGGCAGCTGGCGGGAATGCTCTCAGCAGGCCTGCACTTCGATCACCGTATGGTGAACGATCCTAACCTGATCCTGGGGCAGATAATTTTGCTGATTAAAGCGGCGATGATGGCACTGCTACCGCTCATCGCGGGCGTGGTGCTGGTGGCGCTTATCTCGCCGGTTATGCTTGGCGGCCTGATTTTTAGCGGTAAGTCGCTACAGCCAAAATTTTCTAAATTAAACCCGCTGCCGGGAATTAAGCGCATGTTTTCGGCGCAGACCGGCGCGGAACTGCTAAAAGCGGTGTTGAAATCCACGCTGGTCGGCTGCGTTACCGGCTTTTATCTCTGGCATCACTGGCCGCAAATGATGCGCCTGATGGCGGAGTCGCCGATCGTCGCAATGGGGAATGCGCTGGATCTGGTTGGACTCTGCGCGTTACTGGTGGTACTGGGCGTGATTCCGATGGTGGGATTTGACGTGTTTTTCCAGATCTTTAGCCACCTGAAAAAATTACGCATGTCGCGGCAGGACATTCGCGACGAATTTAAAGAGAGCGAAGGCGATCCGCATGTTAAGGGCAAAATTCGCCAGATGCAACGCGCCGCCGCGCAGCGCCGCATGATGGAAGATGTGCCGAAAGCGGACGTCATTGTCACTAACCCGACGCACTATTCCGTGGCGCTGCAGTATGACGAAAACAAAATGAGCGCGCCGAAAGTGGTCGCGAAGGGGGCTGGATTAATAGCGCTACGCATTCGCGAGATCGGCGCTGAACATCGGGTTCCCACTTTAGAAGCGCCGCCGCTGGCGCGGGCATTATATCGCCACGCCGAAATCGGTCAGCAAATTCCCGGGCAGTTATATGCTGCCGTTGCGGAAGTGTTGGCCTGGGTCTGGCAGCTTAAACGCTGGCGGCTTGCTGGCGGGCAACGTCCTCCACAACCTGAGAACCTTCCGGTGCCAGAAGCGCTGGATTTTATGAACGAGAAGAATACTGATGGCTAATCTGGTCGCGATGCTGCGCCTGCCCAGCAACCTGAAATCGACGCAATGGCAAATTCTTGCCGGGCCGATCCTCATTCTGCTGATTTTGTCGATGATGGTGCTGCCGCTGCCTGCTTTTATCCTCGACTTATTGTTTACCTTTAATATTGCGCTATCGATCATGGTGCTGCTGGTGGCGATGTTTACCCAGCGCACTCTGGATTTTGCCGCGTTTCCGACCATCCTGCTGTTTACCACGCTACTGCGTCTGGCGCTTAACGTAGCCTCAACGCGCATTATTTTGATGGAAGGGCATACCGGCGCGGCGGCGGCGGGAAAGGTAGTGGAGGCGTTCGGTCATTTCCTGGTCGGCGGTAACTTCGCGATCGGGATTGTGGTTTTTATCATCCTCGTCATTATCAACTTCATGGTCATCACCAAAGGCGCCGGACGTATTGCCGAAGTCGGCGCGCGCTTTGTGCTGGACGGTATGCCCGGCAAGCAAATGGCGATTGACGCCGATCTTAATGCCGGTCTGATTGGTGAAGACGAGGCCAAAAAACGGCGTTCGGAAGTCACTCAGGAAGCCGACTTCTACGGCTCGATGGACGGGGCAAGTAAATTTGTACGCGGCGACGCCATCGCCGGTATTCTCATCATGGTCATTAACGTGGTCGGCGGGCTGCTGGTCGGCGTATTGCAGCACGGAATGAGCATGGGCAGCGCGGCGGAAAGCTACACCCTGCTGACCATTGGCGACGGCCTGGTCGCCCAGATCCCGGCGCTGGTTATCTCCACGGCGGCGGGCGTCATTGTGACCCGCGTCAGTACCGATCAGGATGTAGGCGAGCAGATGGTTGGCCAACTGTTCAGTAATCCAAGGGTGATGCTGCTGGCGGCGGCGGTGCTGGGGCTGCTTGGCATGGTGCCAGGAATGCCTAACCTGGTATTTTTACTTTTTACCGCCGCTTTGCTCGGCCTGGCATGGTGGCTGCGCGGGCGTGAAGAAAAAGCGCCAGAGGAGCCGCAGCCGGTAAAAATGCCGGAAAATAACTCGGTGGTCGAAGCCACCTGGAATGACGTACAGCTTGAGGATTCACTGGGAATGGAAGTGGGTTACCGCCTGATCCCGATGGTGGATTTTCAACAGGATGGCGAATTGCTCGGACGTATTCGCAGCATTCGTAAAAAATTCGCGCAGGATATGGGGTTCCTGCCGCCGGTGGTCCATATTCGCGACAATATGGATTTACAGCCTGCGCGCTATCGTATTTTGATGAAAGGGGTAGAGATTGGCAGCGGGGACGCCTATCCGGGACGTTGGCTGGCTATTAACCCCGGCACGGCGGCGGGAACGCTACCGGGCGAGAAAACCGTCGATCCAGCTTTTGGCCTTGATGCCATCTGGATTGAAAGCGCCCTGAAAGAGCAGGCGCAAATTCAGGGCTTTACCGTTGTTGAAGCCAGTACCGTTGTGGCGACGCACCTTAACCACTTGATTGGCCAATTCTCCGCCGAACTGTTTGGCCGCCAGGAAGCGCAGCAACTGTTGGATCGTGTCTCTCAGGAGATGCCTAAACTCACGGAAGATCTGGTCCCCGGCGTCGTGACCCTCACGACTTTACACAAAGTCCTGCAAAACTTACTGGCGGAAAAAGTCCCGATTCGCGATATGCGCACCATTCTGGAAACGCTGGCGGAACATGCGCCGTTACAAAGCGATCCGCATGAATTAACCGCCGTGGTACGCGTGGCATTAGGACGAGCGATTACGCAACAGTGGTTCCCCGGTAATGAAGAAGTGCAGGTGATTGGCCTGGATACCGCGCTGGAGCGTTTGCTGCTTCAGGCATTGCAGGGCGGCGGCGGTCTTGAGCCTGGGTTGGCGGCTCGCCTGCTGGCGCAGACGCAAGAGGCGCTTTCTCGCCAGGAAATGCTTGGCGCGCCGCCGGTATTACTGGTTAACCATGCGCTACGTCCATTATTGTCCCGCTTTTTGCGGCGCAGTTTACCGCAGCTGGTGGTGTTGTCGAACCTTGAGCTTTCCGATAACCGTCATATCCGCATGACGGCGACCATTGGAGGAAAATAATGCGTAAATGGCTGGCGTTGTTGCTCTTTCCCCTGACGGTTCAGGCCGCAGGCGAAGGCGCGTGGCAGGATAGTGGTATGGGTGTAACCTTAAATTACCGGGGTGTTTCCGCATCGTCTTCGCCATTGTCGGCGCGTCAGCCGGTTTCCGGTGTGATGACGCTGGTCGCCTGGCGTTATGAACTGAATGGCCCGACCCCCGCAGGATTACGGGTACGTTTATGTTCCCAGTCCCGTTGCGTAGAACTTGATGGTCAGAGTGGCACGACCCACGGTTTTGCTCATGTTCCCGCAGTCGAGCCGCTCCGCTTTGTCTGGGAAGTCCCCGGCGGCGGCCGACTTATCCCGGCGTTAAAAGTGCGGAGCAATCAGGTGATTGTGAACTACCGCTAACCGCCCCTTTCTTTGCCAGGTAACAGACCTGACTCTCTTTTTGAATAAATAGAAACGCCGTTTTATAAAATGGTGAGGTAGGTTGCCGAACTCTTTGCGTTTTTGCCATTTACGCTCTGGCAATGGCAGAAACAAAAAGGTTTCCGCCCAGCTTAGCTTTTACTGTAGCGAATCGACTGCGTCGGCGGTAAAACTGCACGCAGCACTGAATTCGACATTACACAGAGGTTAAGCAAATGATGGTTTATCCAGTCAAACACAGTCCGCTATTGCGTCAGCCTGAGCATTTTATCGCCAGAGATGAACTAAAAGCCCTGGTGCAAAAGGTGACGCATAACCTGGTCAATATTAAAGATGAGACAGGCGAATTTTTATTGCGACTGGACGACGGACGCGTGATCGATACTAAAGGCTGGGCCGGATGGGAGTGGACGCACGGCGTGGGCCTGTACGGAATGTATCACTATTACCAACAGACCGGCGACCAGACGATGCGTAAGATCATTGATGACTGGTTTGCCGATCGTTTTGCGGAAGGCGCGACGACGAAAAACGTTAATACGATGGCGCCGTTTTTAACGTTGGCGTATCGCTATGAAGAGACGCGTAATCCAGCGTATTTACCGTGGCTGGAAACGTGGGCCGAATGGGCGATGAATGAAATGCCCCGAACCGATCACGGCGGAATGCAGCACATCACGCTGGCGGAGGAAAATCATCAGCAGATGTGGGACGACACGCTAATGATGACGGTGCTGCCGCTGGCGAAAATCGGTAAGCTGTTGAACCGGCCGGAATATGTGGAAGAGGCAACCTATCAGTTCCTGCTACACGTGCAGAATTTGATGGATAAAGAGACGGGGCTGTGGTTCCACGGCTGGAGCTATGACGGTCATCATAACTTCGCTAACGCTCGCTGGGCGCGCGGCAACAGCTGGCTGACCATTGTGATCCCGGATTTTCTTGAACTGCTGGACTTGCCGGAAAATAATGCCGTGCGCCGTTATCTGGTCCAGGTACTGAATGCGCAGATCGCCGCGCTGGCGAAATGTCAGGATGAAAGCGGTTTGTGGCATACGCTGCTTGACGATCCGCACTCTTATCTTGAGGCGTCGGCGACGGCGGGTTTTGCCTACGGTATTCTTAAAGCGGTGCGCAAACGCTATGTCGAACGGCACTATGCGCAGGTGGCGGAAAAAGCTATTCGGGGGATAGTGAAACATATCTCGCCGGAAGGTGAACTGCTGCAAACGTCATTTGGCACTGGCATGGGCCACGATCTCGATTTTTACCGTCATATTCCGTTGACCTCTATGCCTTACGGGCAGGCGATGGCAATGCTGTGTTTGACGGAATATCTGCGTAACTATTTCTGATGTATGCAGATATTCCGGGCGTATCCTTGTCTGATGGCGCTTTGCTTATTTGACTATGGCGCCTGACCCGACTGTGTGGTATCAGCCTGTGGATCAAACAGGTGGTCAAGGATTTTTCGCATGATGGGCGCGGCGGTAACGCCGTCGCTTCCGCCGTTTTCCAGAATCAAGGCAATAGCGACCTTAGGGTTTTTATACGGTGCAAAAGCGGTATAAAACACATGATCGCGCAGGCGAATGGGGATCATTTTCGCGTTGTAGGTCTGATTTTCTTTCAGGCTAAACACCTGCGACGTGCCGCTTTTGGCCGCAATGCCGTAGGGCGCGGTGTGAAAGAACTTATAGCCCGTTCCGTTGGGTGCATTCGCCATGCCATACATCGCCTGACGCACCAGTCCCCAGTATGGCGACGCCGGATCGGCTATCTGTGCCGGTGTTCCTGAAGGACGATACGGAACCACCGTTTTGCCGCTCTCTTCATTGAGTAACAGGTGAGGGGCAATCACCTTACCGTTGTTGATGAGCGCCACCATCGCTTTAACCATCTGGATGGGGGTGGCAATCCAGTAGCCCTGGCCGATGCCGACAGAGATGGTATCGCCCTGATACCAGGCTTTTTTATGGACCCGCTGTTTCCATGCGCGGCTGGGAAGCAGCCCGTCATACTCTTCATTAAGGTCGATACCCGTCGGTTTGCCATAGCCGAACTGAGACAACATCGTGTCGATACGGTCAATACCCATCATATAAGCGACCTGATAGAAAAAGGTATCCGCAGATTCCTCAATCGCTTTAGTGACATCCAGCATACCGTGTCCGGTTTTTTTCCAGTCCCGGTAATGCCGCTGCGTGCCGGGAAGCGTCCAGGTTGGCGCGCCAAAGAAGGTGGTTTGCGGCGTAATAATCCCGCATAACAGCGCGGACATCGCCATATAGGGTTTAACCGTTGACGCCGGGGGATAAAGCCCTTGCGTCACGCGGTTGATCAGCGGCAGATTTTTATCGTGCAGCAGTTTGCCGTAATCCTGATAGCTAATGCCTTTTACAAAGGGGTTCGGATCGTAGCTGGGCATAGATACCATCGCCAGCACTGAACCATCGTGTGGATCTTCAACCAGTACGGCAGCACGCTGCCCGGCCAGCAAACTTTCAATGTACTCTTGTAAATGGAGATCCAGCGTCAGGTGAATGTTCTTACCCGCGATGGGAGGAACGTCTTTCAGCAGGCGGACAATACGCCCGTGATTATCCACCTCGACCTCCTGATAACCGGTTTTGCCATGAAGATCGTTTTCGTAGTAACGCTCAATCCCCTGTTTACCGATGTTATGGTCCGCCGCGTAATTCTCTGCCAGCCCTTTTTTATCCAGCGCTTTAAGGTCGTTATCGTTTATCTTTGACACGTAACCGAGAACATGCGCCAGCTCCGCGCCGTAAGGATACTGCCGATCCTGATAGCTATTGATCGTGACGCCGTTGAAATGAAACTGATTGACCGCAAAGCGTGCGATTTCAACATCCGTTAGCGCGTTTTTGAGCACTACCGGACGATAGCGGCTACTGGATTTTAGCGCGCGGCGAAAGTTGGCGATATCGTCGGGGGAGAGATCAACAATAGGGGTGAGCTGTTTTAGCAGCGCATCCATATCGGCAATTTTATAGGGCGTAACCGCGATATCATACCAGGTTACGTTACGCACCAGCGGAATGCCGTTGCGATCGTAAATGATGCCGCGCGTGGGCGCGACGGGTAGCATCTTGATATCGTTCTCATTCGAACGGGTGGTGTAGTAGTGGTGCTGGCGGATTTGCAAGTTATAGAGGTTGAAGATCAGGATACCAAAGCAGACAACCACTACACCAAACGCCACAATCACACGTCTCAGGAAGAGTTTCTCTTCCGCATCAAAGTCTTTAAAAGTCATTACCTGTACCTGAACAATCCGCCGCCTAATGATACGGGGCGGTCAGCGCCAGCACAGGTAAAAGATGTTCCATCTCTCTATAGAAATGTGTCATTCCTTGTGATTTGTTACAGATATACCGCTGTGGCAATAAAAAGGCCTGAGTCCGTTACCCGGAGTCAGGCCTGATGATGTTAACGACGGCGCGTTTACATGCGTTCTACGGTTTCGATACCCAACGTATCCAGACCCAGTTTCAGCGTCTTCGCCGTCAGTTGCGCCAGTTTTAGGCGGCTATTGCGAACCGCGTCATTCTCGGCGCTGAGAATAGGGCAGTGCTCGTAGAAGCCGGAGAACAGCCCGGCGACGTCATACAGATACGAGCACATGACGTGCGGCGTACCTTCACGCGCGACCACCGTCAGGGTTTCTTCAAACTGCAGCAGACGGGCAGCGAGTTGCGCTTCGCGATCTTCGCTAATGATAACCGGCGCGCTCGCCAGCGCCTGCTCGTCGATGTCCGCTTTACGGAAAACAGACAGCACACGCGTATAGGCATACTGCATATAAGGAGCTGTATTGCCTTCGAAAGCCAACATATTATCCCAGTCGAAGATATAGTCAGTGGTGCGGTTTTTTGACAGATCGGCGTATTTCACCGCGCCAATACCGACGGCGTTAGCCAGTTTTTCCAGCTCGTCAGCCGGCATATCCGGGTTCTTCTCCGCCACCAGACGACGCGCGCGCTCCAGCGCCTCATCCAGCAGGTCCGCCAGTTTCACCGTACCGCCCGCGCGAGTTTTAAACGGTTTACCGTCTTTACCCAACATCATGCCGAACATGTGGTGTTCCAGCGGAACGGAATCCGGTACATAACCGGCTTTGCGCACAATGGTCCAGGCTTGCATCAGGTGCTGGTGCTGACGGGAGTCAATGTAGTAGAGCACGCGGTCGGCGTGCAGCGTTTCGTAACGGTATTTGGCGCAGGCGATATCGGTAGTGGTATACAGATAACCGCCATCTTTCTTCTGAATAATGACGCCCATCGGGTCGCCTTCCTTGTTTTTAAACTCATCAAGGAAAACCACCGTTGCGCCTTCGCTTTCAACCGCCAGGCCTTTGGCTTTCAGATCGGCGACAATGCCCGGCAGCATCGGATTATACAGACTTTCGCCCATCACATCGTCACGCGTCAGAGTGACGTTCAGGCGATCATAGGTGATCTGGTTTTGCGTCATCGTGATATCAACCAGCTTACGCCACATCTCACGGAAATAGGTATCACCGCTCTGCAATTTGACGACGTAGTTACGCGCGCGCTCGGCAAACGCTTCATCTTCGTCATAATGCTTTTTCGCATCGCGGTAAAATCCTTCGAGATCCGCCAGCGCCATGTCGCCCGCGTTTTCCTGCTGCTGTTTTTCCAGCCAGGCGATAAGCATACCGAACTGGGTGCCCCAGTCGCCGACGTGGTTAGCGCGAATAACATGATGGCCCAGAAACTCCAGCGTGCGTACTGCCGCATCGCCGATAATCGTGGAGCGTAGATGACCGACGTGCATCTCTTTCGCGACGTTGGGCGCGGAGTAGTCGACGACAATCGTCTGACGAGTCGGCTGAGAAACGCCCAGACGATCGGAGGCCAGCGCCTGTTGCACCTGTTCAGCGAGAAAAGCCGGTTCGAGGAAAATATTGATAAAGCCAGGGCCGGCGATTTCAACCTTGCTGGCGATGCCGCTGAGATCCAGATGAGTCAGCACCTGCTCTGCAAGTTGTCGGGGGGCCATACCCAGTTTTTTCGCAACTGCCATCATGCCGTTGGCCTGATAGTCGCCGAACTGAACTTTGGCTGACTGACGAACCTGGGGCTCGCAATCTGCAGGCGCGCCTGCAGCAATCATGGCCTGACTAACTTTTTCTGAGAGAAGAGCCTGAATATTCACCGGAATACCTTACGTTTATGAAGCGGGCTGTATTGCCCGCGCCAGTTTAAGAATTAGGGCGGGAGTATACTGCAAATGCCCGTTGGCGTCAGCATTGCGCGAGCGGCGCGTCGCCTGAAATATACGCAACAATAATCTGCATAAGCATTCAATAAACGCCCAATCAAATCAAAGGTTGGTTGCCGGGGCGCAACAGCGTAAATTAGCGGTTTTCACAGCAAGAAGAGCGTCCTGATATGGCGAACTGGCAACACATTGATGAACTGCATGATATTTCCGCAGATTTACCGCGATTCACTCTGGCGTTCAGAGAACTTTCCACTCGCCTTGGTCTGCAGATTAGCACCCTTGAGGCCGATCACATTTCATTGCGCTGTCACCAGAATACGACGGCGGAGCGTTGGCGTCGCGGTTTTGAACAATGCGGCGAGCTACTGTCGGAAAATATCATCAACGGCAGGCCGATTTGTCTGTTTAAACTGCATGAACCGGTATGTGTGGAACACTGGCGGTTTTTTGTTATTGAATTACCGTGGCCGGGAGAAAAACGCTATCCACACGAAGGGTGGGAGCATATTGAAATCGTGCTGCCCGGCGAGCCGGAGACCTTGAACGCGAGGGCCCTGGCGTTGTTGTCGGATGAGGGGCTTAGTCAGCCGGGGATCGTGGTTAAAACCAGTTCGCCACAGGGCGAGCATGAACGTTTGCCAAACCCTACGCTGGCTGTGACCGATGGCCGCGTCACGGTAAAATTTCATCCATGGTCGATTGAAGCGATTGTCGCCAGCGAACAGGCGGCCCATTAACCTGCCGAACGGAGTGAATATGGCGTTACTTGAGATCTGTTGTTACAGCATGGAATGCGCGCTCACCGCGCAGCGAAACGGCGCGGATCGTATCGAACTGTGCGCCGCGCCGAAAGAAGGCGGGCTTACGCCTTCGCTGGGCGTCTTACGCAGCGTGCGCGAGCATATTACGATTCCCGTACATCCGATTATTCGTCCTCGCGGCGGGGATTTTTATTACACTGACGGCGAATTTGCCGCCATGCTGGAAGATATTCGCCTCGTCAGAGAGTTGGGTTTTCCCGGGCTGGTGACTGGCGTGTTGACCGTTGATGGGGATGTCGATATGTCGCGAATGGAAAAAATAATGGCGGCGGCCGGGCCGCTGGCGGTGACATTCCACCGCGCCTTCGATATGTGCGCTAATCCCTTCAATGCGCTAAAGAATCTGGCTGACGCAGGCGTAGCAAGAGTACTGACTTCCGGACAAAAAGCCGATGCGGCGCAAGGTTTATCAATAATTATGGAACTTATTGCCCAGGGGGATGCTCCAACCATTATGGCTGGTGCGGGGGTTCGTGCAAATAACCTGCAGAATTTCCTCGATGCCGGAGTACGGGAAGTACACAGTTCCGCCGGAGTCTTACTGCCTTCGCCGATGCGCTATCGCAATCAGGGGTTATCGATGTCTGCCGATATACAGGCGGACGAGTATTCTCGCTATAGAGTAGAGGGTGCGGCGGTCGCTGAAATGAAAGGAATCATTGTTCGCCATCAGGCCAAATGATTTTTACCGTTGCATCATGTCGCCCAATATGATGCTTGCTCGTACCAGGCCCCTGCCAATTCAACAGGGGCCTTTTTTTCTCCTTCATATTTCAAGCCGCAGCAGCGTTGGCCGCCTCGCGCACCCCGGTCACGTAACTACCTACGTTCCCGGGGATTTGCTGCGTTGCCGCCTTGCTGCAACTTGAACTATTTTGGAGAAACGGTGCTATACGTAACGATCATTCGACAATCCATCACGGTTTACGCGCAATCAGCACCGCGCGCTGCGGGGCGGGATAGCCTTCCACCGTCTTGCTGCGATCGTTCGGGTCAAGAAAATCGGCCAGCGACTCGGTAACCATCCATTCGGTACGGCGCTGCTCTTCGGTGGTAGTGACGCAGACATCGGCGATACGCACGTCAATAAAGCCGCATTTTTCCAGCCATTTTTTTAATGCCGGCGCGGAAGGAATAAAATAGACGTTACGCATCTGCGCGTAGCGGTCACCCGGCACCAGTACGGTATTTTCGTCGCCGTCGATGACCAGCGTTTCCAGTACCAGTTCACCCTCGTTGACCAACTGATCTTTTAACTGCCACAGATGTTCCAGCGGCGAGCGACGGTGATAAAGCACCCCCATCGAGAAGACGGTATCAAATGCTTTCAGCGCCGGGAGTTGTTCAATGCCCAACGGCAGCAGATGCGCGCGCTGATCGTTACCCAACAGTTTACGCACCGCCTCAAACTGGCAGAGGAAAAGCTGTGTAGGATCGATGCCGACCGCCAGATGTGCGCCCGCGCCAATCATCCGCCACAGGTGATAGCCGCTGCCGCAGCCGACATCAAGGATCGTCCGGCCGGTTAAATCTGACAGATGCGGCAGTACGCGATCCCACTTCCAGTCTGAGCGCCATTCGGTATCAATATCTACGCCATAAAGCGAGAACGGGCCTTTACGCCACGGCATCAGATTACGCAGCAATGTATCAATACGCTTTAGCTGACCTTCGCTGAGCGGCGTTTCGCTTTCCGCCGTGACGCTGTGCAGTAAATCCAGCCGCCAGGGCGTCATTTCCGGTAAAAATTCTACCGCGTTCGACCACTGTTTAAACAAGCCATGCTGCTGCTCGCGTTGCCAGGCGGCAATCTGCGCGGGCAATGTTTCCAGCCAGTGGGAGAGATGATTTTTAGCAATGAGCTGATAAAAATTACCAAACTCGATCATGCGGCAACTCCGGCTTTTAACGCGACAAGCGACCCGAAATTAAAGCACTGGAACCACAGTTCACTGTGTTCGAAACCCGCCTTACGCAGGCGCGCTTTATGTGTTTCCACCGAGTCGGTGAGCATCACGTTTTCCAGCATACTGCGCTTCTGGCTGATCTCCAGTTCGCTGTACCCATTCGCGCGTTTAAAATCGTGGTGCATGTTGAATAACAGCTCGCCCACTTTCGCGTCTTCAAAGCTAAATTTTTCCGACAGTACCAGCGCGCCGCCGGGATTCAACCCCAGGTAAATCTTATCCAGCAATGCCTGGCGTTCGGCAGGTTCAAGGAATTGCAGGGTAAAATTCAGCACCACCATCGAGGCGTTTTCAATAGTGATATCGCGGATATCGCCTTCAACGACTTCAACCGGCGTAGGCGCTTTATACGCATCAATATGACGGCGGCAGCGTTCAATCATGGCCGGGGAGTTATCGACGGCGATAATGCGACAATGCTCATGGCGGATATTACGCCGAACAGACAGCGTCGCGGCGCCCAGCGAGCAGCCCAGATCGTAGACCTGCGTGTTCGGCTGCACAAAGCGTTCAGCCAACATGCCGATCATGGAGATGATGTTGGAGTAGCCTGGTACCGAACGCTGAATCATGTCGGGGAAAACTTCGGCTACTCGTTCATCAAAAGTCCAGTCGCCGAGACGGGCGATAGGCGCAGAAAAAAGCGTGTCGCGGTGAGACATAACGTATACATCCGGGAAAAATAAAGGCGCATATTGTGCGCTAATACAGGGAGAAAACCAACTCCCAGGGCATATACCACAGGTTTGCCAGCACCATCAGCAACAATGCGCACCAGGTCGCGCTCATCCCCGCCCGCCGCCAGCGGAACAGGCGGTGGTGAAAACCGTAATAATGCATCAGCCGACCGGCGATTAAAATGATGCCGCAGATATGCACCATCCACGTTTCGGCGCCGTTCATTTCCATAAACAGCAGCAGCACCAGCGCGACAGGAATATATTCCACCGCGTTGCCATGAATACGGATGGCGCTTTGCAATTCGCTAAAACCGCCGTCGCCATAGGCGACACGGTACTGCATTCGCAAGCGAACGACATTAAAAGAGAACTTCATTAATAATAACGCACCCAAAACGGCATACAGCGCGCTTACCATACAAACTCCCTTTTAAAATGGCTGATGGCACTGTCTATGATAGGGGGCATTTTCAGAAAAGAGAAGATTGCTGTGGAATGGACGGAGCAGTGCCGATTTCCGGTAAGACGCTGCGTAAATCATGCCAAAGCGTATTCACCAGTTCCGGCGCCTGCGCGATATCCGGAGTATGTAAAAACAGAAAAGGCGTGGTGGTCTGCCGCCACTGCGGGAGTTTCTGCAACCAGGCGGCGAAAAACTCACGGTTTTGCGCCATATTATCGCTACCGATAAAACGCACCATCGGATGGCTGGCCGTCACGACCGCATGTACCGGGACTTTGGGTTTTTTTCGCTGCGCGTCGCGGACGGCTTCGCTGTGGGGATGGGCGGCATGTACCGGACGACTATCCAGGATCACGCGGTTTACGCCGCGCGCGTGTAACCCGCGATTGAGCCGCTGTTCATCCTCACCTTTGTCAAAAAAACACCGATGACGAACTTCTACGCCATAGGTAAACGTGGCGGGGAGCGCATCAAGAAACTGCCATAAGGCGGGGAGATCGCGCGGTCCAAAGGTGGCGGGCAGCTGCAGCCAGTATTGGCCAATACGCGTTTCCAGCGGCGCCAGGCGGGTAAAAAACGCCTGTACCAGATCGTCGCAATGGCGCAGCGCGGCCTGGTGAGAAATGGTGGCGGGAAATTTAAAGCAAAAACGGAAATCGTCCGTAGTTTGCGCATACCAGCGATCGACAATTTCCGCTTTCGGCAGCGCGTAAAGCGTGGTGTTGCCCTCCACGCAGTTAAAGTGGCGGGCATACTCTTCCAGACTGGTGATGCCGAGCCGCGCCCATTTCGGGTGCGACCATTGCGGCAAGCCAATGTAGATCATAAGGCGTTTAAAATATCCTCTACGCTGCGTACCCGGCCAATGCGCGGGAAAATATGCGTCATACTGCTCTGATGCTGCTCACTGCTGGCGGCGCTACAGGCATCTTCGGCAATAATAAGGTTAAATCCCAACTCCCAGGCGTTACGCGCTGTGGATTCGACGCCGATATTGGTTGAGATTCCGCACAATATGATGGTGTCGATACCCCGGCGGCGAAGCTGTAATTCCAGGTCGGTGCCGTAAAACGCGCCCCACTGGCGTTTAGTCACTTCCAGATCGCTGTCCTTTTTACCCAATGCCGTAGGCCAGGTCCACCAGTTTTCCGGCAACGCGTGCGCAGGCGTTGCGGCATCCACCGGCTGTTTTAACGCTTCGGCATAATCATCAGACCATCCAACGCGTACCATAACCACGGGCGAGCCGTTGGCGCGACACTTTTCCGCCAGCCGCGCGGCGCGGGCGACCACCTCATTTGCCGTATACGGGCCGCCGGCAAACGGAAGAATTCCTTCCTGTAAATCAATAACCACCAGGGCGGTTGTGGTCGCGTTGAGTTTCAGCATGATAATCACTCTCCTAAAAATAGCGGATTTCATTACACCTTAAGCGCGATTAAAGAGGAAAGCGGCGACAAATATTGTTAATTTTTGTGAGCATACGCAATACCCGCGTGAAAAAGCCGGGTACAGTCAGTATGAACCAGGCGTCGATACCGCATGAAACGGGCAAGTTATCGCTCCCATGCTGGATTGACTCTTATCGTGCGGCAGAATTTCCAGTATAATAGCCGCCTTTTTTCATCCAGTTGTGACATACAGCTAAAGCTGCGACTTCGTCGCCTGCATGGCAGGCAACAATCCGCCTGCGGCTAAGTTAAGGGATATCTCATGCGTACAGAATATTGCGGACAGCTACGTCTGTCCCACGTGGGGCAGCAGGTGACTCTGTGTGGTTGGGTCAACCGTCGTCGTGATCTTGGCAGCCTGATCTTTATCGATATGCGCGACCGCGAAGGTATTGTGCAGGTGTTCTTCGATCCGGATCGTGCGGACGCGTTAAAGCTGGCCTCTGAACTGCGTAATGAGTTCTGCATTCAGGTTACGGGCACCGTGCGTGCGCGTGACGCGAAAAACGTCAATGCGGATATGGCGACCGGCGAAATTGAAGTGCTGGCGTCCTCTCTCACTATCATCAACCGCGCAGACTCACTGCCGCTTGACGCTAACCACGTTAATACCGAAGAGGCGCGTCTCAAGTACCGCTATCTGGATTTGCGTCGTCCGGAAATGGCGCAGCGCCTGAAAACTCGCGCCAAAATTACCAGCCTGGTGCGTCGTTTTATGGACGATCACGGTTTCCTTGATATTGAAACGCCGATGCTGACCAAAGCCACGCCGGAAGGCGCGCGCGACTATCTGGTGCCTTCGCGCGTGCACAAAGGTAAATTCTACGCGCTGCCGCAGTCGCCGCAGCTGTTCAAACAGCTCCTGATGATGTCCGGTTTCGACCGTTACTATCAGATAGTCAAATGCTTCCGTGATGAAGACTTACGTGCTGACCGTCAGCCGGAGTTTACTCAGATCGACGTCGAGACCTCCTTCATGACCGCGCCACAGGTGCGCGAAGTGATGGAAGCGCTGGTGCGCCATTTGTGGCTGGAAGTGAAAGGCGTGGATCTGGGGGATTTCCCGGTCATGACGTTTGCCGAAGCGGAACGTCGCTACGGTTCCGACAAGCCAGACCTGCGTAACCCGATGGAACTGGTAGATGTCGCTGACCTGCTGAAATCGGTAGAGTTCGCGGTCTTCGCGGGCCCGGCTAACGATCCGAAAGGCCGCGTGGCAGCGCTGCGTGTGCCTGGCGGCGCACAGCTTAGCCGTAAGCAGATCGACGATTACGGTAACTTTGTTAAGATCTACGGCGCGAAAGGACTGGCGTATATCAAAGTTAACGAGCGCGCGAAAGGTCTGGACGGGATTAACAGTCCGGTGGCCAAGTTCCTGACCGCCGACATCGTCGAGGCTATCCTTGAACGTACCGGCGCGCAGGACGGCGACATGATCTTCTTCGGCGCAGATAACAAAAAAGTGGTTGCTGATGCGCTGGGCGCGCTGCGTCTGAAACTGGGCAAAGACCTGAGCCTGACCGACGAAGACAAATGGGCGCCGCTGTGGGTGATTGACTTCCCGATGTTCGAAGACGACGGCGAAGGCGGTCTGACCGCGATGCACCATCCGTTCACCGCCCCGCGTGACATGACGGCGTCTGAACTGAAAACTGCGCCGGAAGAAGCCGTCGCTAACGCTTACGATATGGTGATTAACGGCTATGAAGTGGGCGGCGGTTCGGTGCGTATTCACAACGGTGAAATGCAGCAAACCGTATTTGGTATTCTCGGTATCAATGAGCAGGAGCAGCGCGAGAAGTTCGGCTTCCTGTTGGATGCGTTGAAATACGGTACGCCGCCGCATGCGGGCCTGGCGTTTGGTCTGGACCGTCTGACCATGCTGTTGACCGGCACCGATAATATTCGTGATGTTATCGCCTTCCCGAAAACGACCGCCGCCGCGTGTCTGATGACCGAAGCGCCGAGTTTCGCCAACCAGGCAGCGTTGACGGAGTTGGGGATTCAGGTTGTAAAGAAAGCCGAGAATAACTGATATGAACAATGTACACGACATCATTCGCGTGATATCGCGGCGGCCCGCAGGGGCGAGTCTCATCCGTCACCCAACAGCCAACAACGAGGTCGCGTGAAGGATAAAGTGTACAAGCGCCCCGTTTCGGTCCTGGTGGTTATTTTCGCGCAGGATACGAAACGGGTGCTAATGTTGCAGCGACGCGATGACCCGGATTTTTGGCAGTCAGTGACTGGCAGCATAGAAGAAGGGGAGACCGCGTTGCAGGCCGCCGTACGTGAAGTCAAAGAGGAGGTCACGATTGATGTTGCGGCAGAGCAACTGACCTTAATCGACTGCCAACGTACGGTGGAGTTTGAAATTTTTTCACATTTACGTCATCGCTATGCGCCGGGCGTCATGCACAATACAGAATTCTGGTTCTGCCTTGCGTTACCGCATGAGCGGCAGGTGATATTCACTGAACATCTGACGTACCAGTGGCTTGATGCGCCTGACGCGGCGGCGCTTACCAAGTCCTGGAGTAACCGGCAAGCGATTGAAGAGTTTGTCATTAACGTCGCCTGAAAAGGCGCGCTTTTTTTGAGGAAATATTTATGGCAGGTCATAGTAAATGGGCCAACACCAGACATCGTAAAGCTGCGCAAGATGCCAAGCGCGGTAAAATCTTCACTAAAATTATTCGTGAACTGGTAACGGCAGCTAAATTGGGCGGCGGCGATCCGGATGCCAACCCGCGTCTGCGCGCGGCCGTAGATAAAGCGCTGGCCAACAACATGACCCGCGACACTCTGAACCGTGCCATCGCTCGCGGTGTGGGTGGTGATGAAGACTCAAACATGGAAACCATCATCTATGAAGGTTATGGTCCTGGCGGCACGGCCATTATGATTGAGTGTCTGAGTGACAACCGTAACCGTACCGTAGCGGAAGTGCGTCATGCTTTCAGCAAGTGCGGCGGTAATCTGGGTACCGATGGCTCAGTGGCGTACCTGTTCAGTAAGAAAGGGGTCATCTCCTTTGAGAAAGGCGATGAAGACACCATCATGGAAGCCGCTCTGGAAGCTGGCGCGGAAGATGTTGTGACCTATGATGATGGCGCGATTGATGTTTACACTGCCTGGGAAGAGATGGGCAAAGTGCGTGACGCGCTGGAAGCGGCGGGTCTGAAAGCGGACAGCGCCGAAGTGTCCATGATCCCGTCAACCAAAGCGGATATGGATGCGGAAACCGCGCCGAAACTGCTACGTCTGATCGATATGCTGGAAGACTGTGACGATGTTCAGGAAGTCTACCATAACGGTGAGATCTCTGATGAGGTGGCGGCGACCCTGTAATGGTGCTGTTAAACGCCGGCGGGTAGGGGGTATAGCGTGTCGATTATTCTCGGTATTGACCCCGGCTCGCGCATTACCGGTTATGGCGTTATCCGCCAGGTAGGCAGACAACTGACCTATCTGGGCAGCGGATGTATTCGCACCAAAGTCGATGATTTGCCGTCTCGTTTGAAGCTCATATACGCAGGCGTGACGGAAATCATCACGCAGTTCCAGCCGGACTATTTCGCTATCGAACAGGTGTTTATGGCGAAGAACGCCGATTCAGCCCTCAAGCTGGGACAGGCGCGCGGCGTCGCGATTGTCGCCGCGGTCAACCAGGAACTGCCCGTGTTTGAATACGCGGCGCGGCAGGTGAAACAAACCGTCGTCGGTATTGGTAGCGCGGAAAAAAGCCAGGTACAGCATATGGTTCGTACGTTGCTGAAGCTCCCCGCCAACCCGCAGGCCGATGCCGCGGATGCGCTGGCTATCGCCATTACGCATTGCCACGTCAGCCAGAACGCGATGCAAATGAGCGAGAACCGACTCAATCTGGCGCGGGGAAGGTTGCGCTAAATCATTCTCCCTCAGCTTCGCGTTGAGGGTTTTCAATTCCACAGGCGCTAATTAATTCTAAATTGGGATGTTGCCACAGGCTGGCGGGCGTCACCGTCTTACGATCCCACGGGATTGAACCTAAAAACCAGAACTTCCAGAAGGTGAGTTTCGCATCAGGATTGCTGTGAAGTAATTCTTCGAATGTCTCAATATCGCCTACCGGAATACATAATGCTTCTTTATAGATATCAAACACAAATTTCGAGCAGAACTGGCACGATGACTCATATTTAAACCCCGTGTGATAAAACTTATTCAGCCGGGCGGGAACCTGTTCCATGATGGCGAGTTTCTGTTCGACCGTCAGGCCGCCGCACAGGCGACGAACGGCGTAACGTTGTCCGGCTGAACGTTGTATAAACAGTGACAGCGTGGTGACGGTTGAGAGGGGGACGCGACTTTCCGCCACCAGATAGTCATCACCATTATGACCAATAATAATCCCAACATGGTTGCTCCAGCACTGTGAAGCGGTGGATATCTGGCCGAAAAGCGCGGCACCTATACAGGTAAAGACGATATCCCCGGTTTCATATTGGACAGAATAATGTTTTTTCATCTCTGCATTCCATTATTTGAAATAAATTCCTTTTATTTATTCTACAGGGTAGTTAGCATTATACCAGATAAATGACAAGCCTTAGTGTCATCGAAATATGTATGGTGAATATTTCATTTATTGGAATTAATGTCGCAAATATATTTGGGGGGGAATTAAGGTGGTAAATTTCTCATCATCTGATCTCTCATATTGACAGGGAGTATGACGTGGTTGATGATAAACCAATGAGAATAGGTTGGGTATTTTATTTTTCTTATATTTTTGTTGCTATTATCTTTCATCTGTTTATTAGTTTTTGTTATTGTTTGAGTATTGATATGGCAGAGGCTAATACTGTTGTTTTTTTATTAAAGCCAGGGACGATTTCATTATTATTTTTGCTTCTCCCTGCCAGGCGGTTCAGGACCAGACTGTTGGCAACATTGAGTTCAGTTTTCATTACCTTAGTATTTAACCAGTGGCATTTGGTTGCCGGGAATAAAGAACTGGTTTTGTGCCTGCAGGCAGCGTACTTTATGGCTTTCCTGGCTATGACATCAGTAAAAAAATCCGGGTGGATGATTAGCGCATCATTATTTTTGGTTTGTGCGGCCGGAACGATTCGCCAGTGCTGGCTGGAACAGCTGTTTAACGCTGCCGATATATATATTGTTGATGATGGGCGGAGCTGTGGCGCCAGCGGCCACTGCTTCCAGTATATTGCAGCAAAAGGCCGTGGGTTAGCAGCAAAACGACAGGCACTTTTTAGTAGCGAAGAGTATGTGAATATTTATTATAGTTATTCAGAAGGGATACCAGCCGTGAATTTCGATGGCATGAAAAATGAGTTTGTACAATATTTATTGTGTCATGGCGAATTAAAATCTGTTGCGCGCGACGATAAAACAACATGCGATTAAATTCAGCGCTAGTGGTTAATATTATTAAATCTATTCTCGGGTCTGTTTTTTTGGAGGCCCGATGTTCCGCTGTTGGCATTCGTACTGGATACATTATTAGTATTATCAGGATACTCATTATTGAAGACTACCGAACGTGCGCCACGGCATGTTGGCAAAAAGTTATTCGCGTAGGACGCAAAAAGTTGTCAATGAGTGTACGACTTATTTTGTACGCAGCGGGGAGCGTACCCGTCGTTAACCATCGCGGGTTTTCGGAGTAGAGAAATATCGGGATACGTGTTTTTCATCTGGATAAACATCCAGTCTTTTTTTATGATAGTGCATTATCTTTTCAGCCCTTTACGCAGGAGCGTCATGTGATAGGCAGACTCAGAGGCATTATTCTCGAAAAACAACCCCCGATCGTGCTGCTGGAGACAGGGGGAGTAGGCTATGAAGTACATATGCCTATGACCTGCTTTTACGAGCTGCCGGAGGCCGGGCAGGAGGCAATCGTCTTCACCCACTTCGTGGTGCGTGAAGATGCGCAGTTGCTGTACGGATTTAACAATAAGCAAGAGCGCACGCTATTTAAAGAGCTAATTAAAACGAATGGCGTCGGGCCTAAGCTGGCGCTGGCGATCCTCTCCGGCATGTCGGCGCAACAGTTCGTCAATGCGGTTGAGCGCGAAGAGCTTGGTGCGCTGGTGAAGCTGCCGGGTATCGGCAAGAAAACTGCCGAACGATTGATTGTCGAAATGAAAGACCGCTTTAAAGGGCTACATGGCGATCTCTTTACGCCAGCGGTCGACTTGGTATTGACGTCGCCGGCCAGCCCAACCTCGGAAGATGCAGAACAAGAAGCAGTTGCTGCGCTGGTGGCGCTGGGTTATAAACCGCAAGAAGCCAGTCGGATGGTAAGCAAGATCGCCCGTCCGGATGCAAGCAGTGAAACACTGATTCGCGACGCGTTACGCGCCGCGTTATGAGGTAAAGGATGATAGAAGCAGATCGCCTGATTTCAGCAGGCGCCACGATCGCAGAAGACGTCGCCGATCGCGCCATTCGCCCGAAGTTATTGGCGGAATATGTCGGCCAACCGCAGGTGCGCTCCCAGATGGAGATCTTTATTCAGGCGGCAAAACTGCGTGGCGACGCACTAGATCACTTGCTGATTTTCGGCCCGCCAGGGTTAGGTAAGACGACTCTGGCGAATATCGTTGCCAATGAAATGGGCGTCAATCTCCGAACCACGTCCGGCCCGGTGCTGGAAAAAGCAGGCGATCTGGCGGCTATGCTCACCAATCTTGAACCGCATGATGTGCTGTTTATTGATGAGATTCACCGGCTTTCACCGGTGGTGGAAGAGGTACTCTATCCGGCGATGGAAGATTACCAGTTGGATATTATGATTGGCGAAGGGCCTGCTGCACGTTCAATTAAGATCGATCTGCCGCCGTTTACGCTCATTGGCGCGACGACGCGCGCCGGGTCGTTAACGTCCCCGCTACGTGACCGTTTTGGTATTGTGCAGCGCCTGGAGTTCTACCAGGTGCCCGATCTGCAGCACATCGTCGGGCGCAGCGCAAGGCACATGGGGCTTGAGATGAGCGATGACGGCGCGCTGGAAGTGGCGCGTCGGGCGCGCGGTACGCCGCGTATAGCCAACCGTCTGCTCAGACGTGTGCGTGATTTCGCCGAGGTGAAGCATGACGGGGCTATTTCAGCGGAAATTGCCGCGCAGGCGCTGGACATGCTGAACGTCGATGCGGAAGGGTTTGACTATATGGATCGCAAGCTGCTGCTGGCGGTTATTGATAAATTCTTCGGTGGTCCGGTGGGACTGGATAACCTGGCGGCGGCGATTGGCGAAGAGCGTGAAACCATTGAGGATGTGCTGGAGCCGTATCTGATTCAGCAAGGCTTTTTGCAGCGCACACCGCGTGGGCGTATGGCAACGGTGCGCGCCTGGAACCATTTCGGGATCACGCCGCCAGAGATGCCTTAGCGCCTGAAGTCGCTGCGCTCATCAGACCTGGGCGATTTTGTAGGCCCGGTAAGCGCAGCGCCACCGGGCAACACACGCTTAGCTTGCCTGCTTTTTCATCATACTGAAGATAAACAGCAGCGCGGCACACAGCACTACGGATGGCCCTGCCGGGGTATCATAAAAGGCTGAGAAGGTCAGTCCACCTGTAACCGCTATCATACCTACACCAACGGCGACGCCCGCCATCTGCTCCGGCGTACGGGCAAAGCGACGCGCGGTTGCGGCGGGGATAATCAGCAGCGACGTAATGATCAGCGCTCCGACAAACTTCATCGCCACGCCAATAGTTAATGCCGTTACCAGCATCAATAGCAGCTTCACGCGCTGTAACTTCACGCCATCGACAAAGGCAAGATCCGGACTGATAGTCATTGACAGCAAGTTGCGCCACTGCCAGAAGAGAATGGCCAGCACAATAACGACCCCAATAGCGATCGAGATAAGATCTTCCGGCGTGACGGCCAGCAAATCGCCAAACAGATAAGCCATTAAATCAACGCGGACGTTGGACATCAGGCTGACCACGACCAGTCCTAAAGATAAGGCGCTGTGCGCCATAATGCCCAGTAAGGTATCAATCGCGAGGTGAGGGCGTTTCTCCAGCCATACCAGACCGGCGGCCAGCAGCAGCGTAACGGCGATTACCGCATAAAAGGGGTTAACGTCCAGCAACAGGCCAAACGCCACGCCCAGAAGCGACGCGTGAGCCAGCGTATCGCCAAAATAGGACATCCGACGCCAGACCACAAATGAGCCCAAAGGACCAGCGGCGCAGGCCAGCATCATCCCGGCCAGCCAGCCGGGCAGTAATAATTCAATCATGAGTGACCATTTCCCCGGCGCAGTACAATACGACCCTGTAAATCGTGGCGATGATTATGATGATGGCGATAAATCCCTAATTGCTCCGCGCCTCGCGGGCCAAACATAGAGATAAATTCCGGATGCATAGACACCACTTCCGGCGCGCCGGAACAGCAAATATGATGGTTCAGGCATAACACTTCATCCGTCTTTGCCATGACCAGATGTAGATCATGTGACACCATCAACACGGCGCAATCGAGTTCGCGACGCAGCTGATCGATAAGGTCGTATAACGCGACCTGGCCGTTGACATCCACGCCTTGCGTCGGCTCATCAAGTACCAGCAACTGCGGCCTGTTAAGCAGAGCACGCGCCAGCAGTACGCGCTGTGTCTCGCCGCCGGAGAGTTTTTGCATGGGCGCGTCAATCAAATGTCCGGCCTGAACGCGTTTAAGCGCCGGGAGAATATCCGTTTTTTGCGTGCCGGGACGTAAACGTAAAAACCGGTTTACCGTCAGCGGAAGCGTGGTATCGAGATAGAGCTTTTGCGGGACATAGCCGATACGGAGTTGCCCGTTGCGCTTGATCACCCCTTCATCAGGGGCTACCAGTCCTAAAACCACGCGTACAAGCGTTGACTTCCCCGCGCCGTTAGGGCCGAGAAGCGTTAAAATTTTTCCGGGGCTCAATTCAAGCGACACGTCAGAGAGGACGCGGCGTTGACCAAATGAGACCGAGACGTTTTCCAGTGAAACTAAACTTGTCATGTTAATTTTAGGCTTGCAGAAGTGATAGAATGTTATAATATCACATTTCACACATTCATTACGATGATTAGTCGCATTATGTTACAGAAAAATACGCTTCTTTTCGCAGCATTATCCGCCGCGCTTTGGGGGAGTGCAACCCAGGCTGCCGACGCCGCCGTTGTCGCTTCGCTTAAACCACTTGGGTTTATCGCTTCCGCCATTGCTGATGGCGTTACGGATACGCAAGTATTACTTCCGGATGGGGCATCCGAGCATGATTATTCATTGCGTCCATCAGACGTAAAACGCTTACAGGGCGCGGACTTAGTCGTCTGGGTTGGCCCGGAAATGGAAGCCTTTATGGAGAAGTCGGTCAGGAATATCCCTGATAATAAGCAGGTTACCATTGCGCAACTTGCCGATGTAAAACCGTTACTCATGAAGGGCGCGGATGATGATGAGGATGAACATGCGCATACGGGCGCCGATGAGGAAAAAGGTGACGTACATCACCATCACGGCGAATATAACATGCATCTTTGGCTCTCCCCAGAGATAGCGCGGGCTACAGCGGTTGCAATCCATGAAAAATTAGTGGAACTTATGCCGCAAAGTCGAGCCAAACTCGACGCCAACCTGAAGGATTTTGAGGCACAATTAGCCGCAACCGATAAACAGGTCGGTAACGAGCTCGCGCCGCTCAAGGGGAAAGGGTATTTCGTTTTTCATGACGCCTACGGTTACTACGAAAAACACTACGGACTCACCCCACTCGGTCACTTTACCGTGAACCCTGAGATACAACCTGGCGCGCAGCGTTTACATGAAATAAGAACACAGTTGGTTGAGCAAAAAGCAACCTGCGTTTTTGCTGAGCCACAATTCAGGCCAGCGGTCGTGGAAGCCGTGGCGAGAGGGACATCCGTTCGAATGGGAACACTGGACCCCCTCGGGACGAACATTAAACTGGGTAAAACAAGCTATTCAGCGTTTTTAAGCCAATTAGCCAACCAGTATGCGAGCTGCCTGAAAGGAGATTAACGAGGAAGTGAATACGTGCAACAGATAGCCCGCTCTGTCGCCCTGGCATTTAATAATCTGCCCCGACCCCACCGCGTTATGCTGGGGTCACTTACCGTTCTGACACTGGCCGTCGCCGTATGGCGGCCCTATGTTTACCACCCAGAATCCGCACCAATCGTTAAAACTATTGAACTGGAGAAAAGCGAGATTCGTTCCCTCTTACCGGAGGCCAGCGAACCCATCGATCAGGCCGCGCAGGAAGATGAAGCTATTCCTCAGGATGAGCTGGACGATAAAACCGCAGGCGAAGTCGGCGTCCATGAATACGTCGTCTCCACAGGCGATACGTTAAGCAGCATTCTGAATCAGTACGGCATCGATATGAGCGATATTAGCCGACTTGCCGCTTCTGATAAGGAGCTGCGCAATCTGAAAATTGGCCAACAGCTTTCCTGGACACTGACCGCCGATGGCGATTTACAGCGTCTGACATGGGAAGTCTCCCGCCGTGAAACGCGTACCTACGATCGCACTGCCAACGGTTTTAAAATGAGCAGTGAAATGCAGCAGGGGGACTGGGTCAACAGTCTGCTGAAAGGTACGGTAGGGGGTAGCTTTGTCGCCAGCGCGAAAGAGGCCGGTTTAACCAGCAGCGAAATCAGCGCAGTGATAAAAGCCATGCAGTGGCAGATGGATTTTCGCAAGCTGAAAAAGGGCGATGAATTTTCGGTTCTGATGTCGCGCGAGATGCTGGATGGCAAGCGTGAACAGAGTCAGTTGTTGGGCGTGCGGATGCGTTCCGATGGTAAAGATTACTACGCCATTCGCGCCGCTGACGGTAAATTCTATGACCGTAACGGTGTTGGCCTGGCGAAAGGCTTTTTACGCTTCCCGACCGCCAAACAGTTCCGCATCTCCTCCAATTTCAATCCGCGTCGTCTGAACCCGGTTACCGGACGCGTTGCGCCGCATCGTGGCGTTGACTTTGCGATGCCGCAGGGTACGCCGGTGCTGTCGGTGGGGGATGGCGAGGTCGTGGTCGCTAAACGTAGCGGCGCTGCCGGTTACTACATTGCGATTCGTCATGGACGCACCTACACCACACGTTACATGCACTTGCGTAAGCTGCTGGTGAAACCGGGGCAAAAAGTGAAACGTGGCGATCGTATTGCGCTTTCTGGTAACACCGGGCGTTCCACAGGGCCGCATCTGCATTATGAAGTATGGATAAACCAGCAAGCCGTTAACCCTCTGACAGCAAAATTGCCGCGCACGGAAGGTCTGACGGGGTCAGATCGTCGTGAATACCTGGCACAGGTGAAAGAGGTTCTGCCACAACTGCGCTTCGATTAACAAATGCGCTGACAGAGCCGGTACGCGATGTGTGCCGGCTTTTTTGTTTTGTGTGAGACGCAGACGTCGCTACACTATTCACAATTCCTTTTCGCGTCAGCAGACCCTGGAAAAGCATGGAAACCAAAAAAAATAATAGTGAGTATATCCCTGAATTCGAAAAATCCTTTCGCTATCCGCAGTATTGGGGCGCCTGGTTGGGCGCTGCGGCAATGGCGGGGATCGCATTAACACCGGCATCATTCCGCGACCCTTTGCTGGCGACGCTGGGGCGTTTTGCCGGACGGCTGGGGAAGAGTTCTCGTCGCCGGGCGCTAATTAATCTGTCGTTGTGCTTTCCGCAGCGTAGCGAAGCTGAGCGCGAAGCGATTGTCGATGAGATGTTCGCCACCGCGCCACAGGCAATGGCGATGATGGCTGAGTTGGCGATGCGCGGTCCGAAAAAAATTCAACAGCGTGTTGACTGGGAAGGTCTGGAAATCATTGAGGAGATGCGTCGTAACGACGAAAAAGTCATTTTTCTCGTACCGCATGGCTGGGGCGTCGACATTCCAGCCATGCTGATGGCCTCTCAGGGGCAAAAAATGGCGGCGATGTTTCATAATCAGGGTAATCCGGTTTTTGACTATATCTGGAACACAGTGCGTCGGCGTTTCGGCGGACGTTTGCATGCGCGTAATGACGGGATTAAACCCTTTATTCAGTCTGTTCGTCAGGGCTACTGGGGTTACTACCTGCCGGACCAGGATCACGGCCCGGAGCATAGTGAATTCGTTGATTTCTTTGCGACATACAAAGCGACGCTGCCTGCAATTGGTCGGCTGATGAAAGTGTGCCGCGCACGCGTGATACCGCTTTTCCCGGTGTATAATGGTAAAACGCATCGCCTGACTATCCAGATTCGCCCGCCAATGGACGATCTGCTCACGGCTGACGACCACACTATCGCCAGACGGATGAACGAAGAGGTCGAAATTTTTGTCGGCCCGCATCCGGAACAGTACACCTGGATCCTGAAGCTGCTCAAAACCCGCAAGCCAGGCGAGATTCAGCCGTATAAGCGTAAAGATCTTTATCCCATCAAATAAATAAAGCCTCTCGTAAGAGAGGCTTTATGCTGACAAACCCTGTACTACCTGATGAACAGGTGTGGGGGAGTTTTACTCAACGGTCAAAATACGCGTGGTATTGGTTGAGCCGACGGTGCTCATGACATCGCCCTGGGTCACGATAACCAGGTCACCGGAAACCAGATACCCTTTATCGCGCAGCAGATTAACAGCTTCATGCGCCGCGACAACGCCATCAGCCGCGCTATCAAAATGCACCGGCGTTACTCCGCGGTAGAGCGCGGTCAGGTTGAGCGTGCGTTCATGGCGCGACATGGCGAAAATCGGCAGGCCGGAGCTGATACGGGAAGTCATTAGCGCGGTACGACCGGATTCCGTCATGGTGATGATCGCGGTAACGCCTTTCAGATGGTTTGCCGCATACATCGCAGACATGGCAATGGCTTCTTCAACGTTGTCGAACTGCACGTCGAGACGGTGTTTAGACACATTGATGCTGGGGATTTTTTCTGCGCCCAGACAGACGCGCGCCATTGCGGCAACGGTTTCAGAAGGATACTGACCGGCTGCGGTTTCGGCAGACAGCATAACCGCATCCGTGCCATCCAGGACGGCGTTCGCTACGTCCATCACTTCCGCACGGGTCGGCATCGGGTTGGTGATCATCGACTCCATCATTTGCGTTGCGGTGATGACTGCGCGGTTTAGCTGACGCGCACGGCGAATCAGCGCTTTCTGGATACCAACCAGCTCCGGATCGCCGATTTCAACGCCCAGATCGCCACGTGCGACCATCACAACGTCAGAGGCCAGAATGATATCGTCCATGGCGCTTTGGTCGCATACCGCTTCGGCGCGTTCGACTTTAGCCACAATTTTCGCGTCGCAGCCGGCGTCGCGTGCCAGGCGGCGTGCGTAGTTCAGATCTTCGCCGCAGCGCGGGAAGGAGACGGCCAGATAGTCAACGCCTATCAGCGCAGCGGTTTGAATATCGGCTTTGTCTTTTTCGGTCAGCGCTTCAGCAGAAAGCCCGCCGCCGAGCTTGTTAATGCCTTTATTGTTAGACAGCGGACCGCCGACGGTGACCTCGGTAAAGACTTTCATGCCCTGGACTTCAAGCACTTTCAACTGCACTCGACCATCGTCAAGCAGCAGGATATCGCCAGGAACGACGTCTGCCGGCAACCCTTTGTAATCAATGCCGACTTTTTCTTTGTCGCCTTCGCCTTTACCCAGGTTAGCGTCTAACAGAAATTTGTCCCCGATATTGAGGAACACTTTGCCTTCTTTAAAAGTGGAAACGCGAATTTTTGGCCCTTGCAGGTCGCCTAAAATAGCCACATGACGCCCCAATTTGGCGGCAATCTCACGGACTTTATCAGCACGCATTTTATGATCTTCCGGCGAGCCGTGAGAGAAGTTCATACGTACTACGTTTGCGCCCGCGGCGATAACCTTCTCAAGGTTGTTATCGCGGTCAGTTGCCGGGCCTAACGTGGTAACGATTTTGGTTCTGCGAAGCCTTCTGGACATGTAATACTCCGTTGACTAAAACAACTTGGTGTTGCGTGAACATTGATCCGGTCGTTCTGAAACCTTAACGGTATAAAATGAACGTCCCCGGATGACGAAAAGGGTAGAACATTGTTATTGCTTTTAGCGGTCATCACTCCTGATGAGTAATTCTTTATCAAAACGCGATTCCTTGAGCGCTTCCTTGACACGCTTCAAGTTATCTCTGAATTTCGCCCCGCGACGCAAAGTAAATCCCGTTGCCAGCACATCTATCACGGTCAGCTGAGCAAGTCGAGAGACCATGGGCATATAAATGTCTGTATCTTCCGGTACGTCGAGGGTAATGGCCAGCGTGGCTTCGCGCGCCAGCGGCGTTCCAGCGGAGGTCAGGGCGATCACCATTGCATCGTTTTCCCGCGCCAACTGCGCCAGTTCCACCAGGCTCTTGGTTCTGCCAGTATGCGAAATGAGCACGACGACGTCATCATCGTTACAATTCATACAGCTCATCCGTTGCAGCACGATATCGTCGGAGTAAATCACCGGCACATTGAAGCGAAAAAACTTATTCATGGCGTCATGCGCGACCGCGGCGGAGGAACCAAGACCAAAAAAGGCGATTTTTTTTGCCTGGGTCAGTAAATCGACGGCGCGGTTGACGGCCGATTTATCCAGCGACTGACGAACATGGTCGAGACTGGCCATGGCGGACTCGAAGATTTTTCCTGTATAGGCCTCGACGCTGTCATCTTCATCCACATTGCGATTAACATAGGGGGTGCCATTTGCCAGACTTTGCGCCAGATGCAGTTTAAAATCAGGAAAGCCGCGGGTATTCATGCTGCGACAGAAACGGTTCACCGTTGGCTCGCTAACGTTAGCTTCCTGGGCCAGCATGGCAATGCTTAAGTGAATCGATCTGCCTGGGGCGGCCAGAATAACATCGGCGACTTTTCGTTCAGATTTGCTTAAATGTTCCAGTTGAGACTGGACTTTTTCCAGCATATTCATGATTAGCAAGGCTCATGGGTATTAGCGATTTCAATGATGCGCGAAACCGAGCGCGTTTTGTTAGATATTACTCCTGGCGGCTGTCAAAGGGGGCAAAATGGCTAAAAAAGGTGTCGTTTTTTTTCATTACATGACCGACGTCGGATTTTAAGTTCCAGCTTGTGTGGAAAAGCGACAATTTTATTAGGCGTTTTGCCGATTATATTGCCAATCAAACGCCGGTTCACCTATGAAAAGGCGTTTACGGTTTCCGTAATCTCGTAAAAGCAGTACAGTGCTGTGTAATAAAATTACAACGATATCCTGGCTAAAGTACCAGGAGATTAACTGAGGAGAATGACATGGCGGTAACGCAAACAGCCCAGGCATGTGACCTGGTCATTTTCGGCGCGAAAGGCGACCTGGCGCGCCGGAAACTGCTGCCTTCCCTGTATCAGCTTGAGAAAGCCGGCCAGATCCATCCGGATACCCGGATCATTGGGGTGGGGCGCGCGGACTGGGATAAAGAAGCTTATACCCACGTCGTGCGTGAGGCGCTGGAAACCTTCATGAAGGAAAAAATTGATGAAGGCTTGTGGGATACGCTGAGCGGCCGTCTGGATTTTTGTAATCTTGACGTGAACGATACGCCTGCGTTTAGTCGCCTGGGCGATATGCTGGATCAAAAAAACCGCACCACCATTAACTATTTTGCGATGCCGCCCAGCACGTTTGGCGCTATTTGCAAAGGGTTAGGGGAGGCTAAACTCAACGCCAAACCGGCGCGTGTCGTGATGGAGAAACCGTTGGGTACTTCGCTGGCGACCTCGCGTGAGATTAACGATCGGGTCGGCGAATACTTTGAAGAGTGCCAGGTGTACCGTATCGACCACTATCTGGGCAAAGAAACGGTTCTCAACCTGCTGGCGCTGCGTTTTGCCAACTCGTTATTCGTTAATAACTGGGATAACCGCACTATCGATCACGTTGAGATTACCGTAGCGGAAGAGGTGGGGATTGAAGGGCGCTGGGGATATTTTGACCAGGCCGGTCAGATGCGCGATATGATCCAGAACCACTTGCTGCAAATTCTCTGCATGATTGCCATGTCACCGCCGTCTGACCTGAGCGCCGACAGTATTCGCGATGAAAAAGTCAAAGTGTTGAAATCGCTGCGCCGTATTGATCGCTCCAACGTGCGTGAAAAAACGGTTCGTGGTCAATACACCGCGGGCTTTGCGCAGGGGCAAAAGGTGCCGGGCTATCTGGAAGAAGAGGGCGCGAATAAAAGCAGCAACACCGAAACTTTCGTCGCGATCCGCGTCGACATCGATAACTGGCGTTGGGCGGGCGTGCCATTCTATCTGCGCACCGGCAAGCGTCTGCCAACCAAGTGCTCTGAAGTCGTGGTTTATTTCAAGACGCCTGAACTGAACCTCTTTAAAGAGTCCTGGCAAGACCTGCCGCAGAACAAATTGACGATTCGCCTGCAGCCGGATGAAGGCGTAGATATTCAGGTGCTTAACAAAGTACCGGGGCTGGATCATAAGCATAATCTGCAGATCACGAAGCTTGATCTGAGCTACTCCGAGACCTTTAATCAGACGCACCTGGCGGATGCATATGAGCGCCTGCTGCTGGAAACGATGCGTGGCATTCAGGCGCTGTTTGTCCGCCGTGACGAAGTGGAAGAAGCCTGGAAGTGGGTGGACTCCATTACCGAAGCATGGGCGATGGACAACGACGCGCCGAAGCCGTATCAGGCGGGCACCTGGGGACCGGTAGCGTCCGTGGCGATGATTACCCGTGACGGTCGTTCGTGGAATGAGTTTGAGTAAATTTACCACCTACTCGCAAGTGGTATTTTACCGGTAACATGATCTAACACAGATTGTAGAATCATTTTTGCACTTTTAAGCCTCGTGTGGATTCACCTGCGAGGCTTTTTTTATTACACTGCCTGAAACGATTTTGCCCCATTATCCCCGGACATCATGTATTTCACTGTCTTTCCACATTGATGAAACGCATGGTAAACCCGGTAGCCGGACAGATAAATTTCAGGAGCCTCTATGAATCCTAATTTGTTACGCGTAACACAGCGCATTGTCGAACGCTCGCAGCAGACCCGAAAAGCCTATCTTGCCCGCATTGAGCAGGCGAAAACCGCCACGGTCCACCGATCTCAACTGGCCTGCGGCAACCTGGCGCATGGCTTCGCCGCCTGTCAGCCAGAGGACAAAGCCTCGCTGAAAAGTATGTTGCGCAATAATATCGCCATCATTACCTCCTACAATGACATGCTCTCTGCGCATCAACCGTATGAACATTATCCGCAGATTATTCGTCAGGCCCTGCATTCCGTGAATGCGGTAGGTCAGGTCGCAGGCGGCGTACCGGCAATGTGCGATGGCGTTACACAAGGGCAGGATGGCATGGAGTTGTCATTACTCAGCCGCGAAGTGATAGCGATGTCGGCAGCAGTAGGCCTCTCTCACAATATGTTTGACGGCGCGTTATTCCTCGGCGTATGCGACAAAATCGTTCCGGGGCTGGCGATGGCCGCGCTCTCTTTTGGTCATTTACCCGCGATTTTTGTTCCGTCAGGCCCGATGGCGAGCGGCCTGCCGAATAAAGAAAAAGTCCGTATTCGTCAGCTATATGCGGAAGGAAAAGTAGACAGAATGGCGCTGCTGGAGTCAGAAGCCGCCTCTTACCATGCGCCGGGCACCTGTACATTTTACGGCACCGCCAACACCAACCAGATGGTGGTGGAGTTTATGGGAATGCAGTTGCCGGGTTCTTCGTTTGTGCATCCGGATGCGCCGCTGCGCGAGGCATTGACTGCCGCTGCCGCACGTCAGGTAACACGTCTTACCGGCAACGGCAATACGTGGATGCCGCTCGGTAAAATGATCGACGAAAAAGTCGTGGTGAACGGCATTGTCGCGCTGCTGGCTACCGGCGGTTCCACCAACCACACCATGCATCTGGTTGCAATGGCGCGCGCGGCGGGCATTCTGATCAACTGGGATGACTTCTCGGATTTGTCGGAAGTGGTTCCGTTGATGGCGCGTCTGTACCCGAACGGTCCGGCGGACATTAACCACTTCCAGGCGGCGGGCGGCGTACCGGTATTGATGCGTGAGCTGCTCAATGCCGGATTGCTGCACGAAGACGTTAACACTGTCGCAGGCTTCGGCCTGAAACGCTATACGCTGGAGCCCTGGCTCAACAACGGCGAGCTGGACTGGCGTGAAGGCGCGGAAAGGTCACTGGATAACGATGTCATTGCCTCTTTTGATAAGCCGTTCTCTCCTCACGGCGGTACTAAGGTGCTAAGCGGTAATCTGGGGCGCGCAGTAATGAAGACGTCTGCGGTACCGGTTGAAAACCAGATCATTGAAGCGCCTGCCATGGTATTTGAAAGTCAGCATGATGTGCTGCCTGCGTTTGACGCGGGCCTGCTTGACCGGGATTGTGTCGTTGTCGTGCGTCATCAGGGACCAAAAGCGAATGGAATGCCAGAATTACATAAACTCATGCCGCCACTTGGTGTATTATTGGACCGCCGTTTCAAAATCGCGTTAGTTACTGATGGACGACTTTCAGGCGCTTCGGGTAAAGTGCCTTCAGCTATCCACGTAACGCCGGAAGCCTACGATGGCGGCTTACTGGCAAAAGTGCGCGATGGCGACATCATTCGCGTGAATGGGCAGACAGGTGAGTTAACTCTGCTGGTCGACGAGGCGGAACTTGCCGCTCGTCAGCCTCATATTCCGGACCTGAGCGCGTCGCGCGTCGGAACGGGGCGTGAGTTGTTTGGCGCGCTGCGCGAAAAGCTGTCGGGTGCGGAGCAGGGCGCAACCTGTATCACTTTTTAAGATGACACACTAGTAATCAGGCGAGAGAAGAATTCCGATGAAAAACTGGAAAACAAGTGCAGAAGCAATCCTGACCACCGGCCCGGTTGTCCCGGTCATTGTAGTCAATAAACTGGAGCACGCGGTGCCGATGGCTAAAGCGCTGGTGGCCGGGGGCGTTCGCGTTCTGGAAGTGACTTTACGTACGGCCTGCGCGATGGATGCTATTCGCGCTATCGCTAAAGACGTGCCGGAAGCGATTGTCGGTGCCGGAACCGTTCTCAATCCGCAGCAGTTGGCGGAGGTGACGGAAGCGGGCGCGCAGTTTGCGATTAGCCCGGGACTGACTGAGCCACTGCTGAAAGCCGCGACGGCAGGCACTATCCCATTGATTCCCGGTATTAGCACCGTTTCTGAACTGATGTTGGGCATGGACTATGGTCTGAAAGAGTTCAAATTCTTCCCGGCGGAAGCGAATGGCGGCACTAAAGCGTTGCAGGCGATTGCCGGTCCGTTCTCTCAGGTACGTTTCTGCCCAACCGGCGGCATCTCTCCGGCAAACTATCGTGACTATCTGGCGCTGAAAAGCGTGTTGTGCATCGGCGGTTCCTGGCTGGTGCCGGCTGACGCGCTGGAAGCGGGTGATTACGAACGCATCACCAAACTGGCGCGCGAAGCGGTAGAAGGCGCGAAGCAGTAAGCCGTTAAATGCCCGATGGCGCTTGCTTATCGGGCTTACGAGTGGCGATCTGGCAGGCCTGATAAAAATGCGCTAACGTCGCCATCAGGCTATAGCGCATTAGCCTTTTACCGTCACGCGGCTGGCGGCTTTTTTCGCTCTTATCACCGCTTCTTCAACGTTTTCACCTGTCGCTAACGCTACACCAAGACGACGGCTGCCGTCGATCTCAGGCTTACCAAACAGCCGTACCTGCACTCCGGCCCCTACCGCCGCGTGTACATTATCAAACGTCACATTTTGACTGGTAAGCTGCGGCAGAATCACGGCCGAGGCAGCGGGACCATACTGGCGAATAGCGCCTACGGGCATTCCCAGAAAGGCGCGCACATGCAGCGCAAACTCAGAGAGATCCTGAGAAATCAACGTGACCATTCCGGTATCGTGCGGGCGAGGGGAGACTTCGCTGAAAATGACTTCATCGCCGCAGACGAAGAGTTCAACGCCGAACAGACCATGACCGCCTAACGCCAGTACCACATGACGAGCAATCTCTTGCGCCCGCTTCAGCGCCAGTTCGCTCATCTGCTGTGGCTGCCAGGATTCGCGATAGTCGCCATCTTGCTGACGATGACCGACCGGCGCGCAGAAATGCACGCCATCGACGGCGCTAACGGTGAGCAGCGTAATTTCAAAATCAAATTTAACCACGCCTTCCACAATCACGCGACCCGCGCCAGCGCGTCCGCCCTGTTGAGCATACTCCCATGCCTGCGCGAGTTGTTCGGCCGAGCGGATAAAGCTCTGGCCTTTGCCGGAAGAGCTCATGACCGGTTTGACGATGCAAGGAAAACCCACTGCGGCTACCGCATCATGAAAACTGGCCTCACTGTCGGCAAAGCGATACGTCGATGTCGGCAGACCTAATTCTTCTGCGGCCAGGCGACGGATCCCTTCGCGGTTCATCGTGAGCTGCGTTGCACGAGCGCAAGGCACGACATTCAGTCCTTCGCCCTCCAGCTCGCGCAGCGTATCGGTGGCGATCGCTTCTATTTCCGGCACGATATAATGCGGTTTTTCCTCTGTAATCACATGACGTAGCGCCTCGCCGTCCAGCATATTAATGACGTGTGAACGGTGAGCCACATGCATGGCGGGAGCATCAGGATAGCGATCGACGGCGATAACCTCGATCCCCAGGCGTTGGCATTCAATCGCTACCTCTTTTCCTAATTCTCCTGCCCCTAATAACATCACCCGCGTTGCTGCCGGACGCAGCGCAGTGCCTAATAGCGTCATATTTCTGTCCCCTTATTTACCTGCGCGCAGTATATACGGAAACGTTTGCGTATGTCTTTTCGAATAGATTGCTTTTCTTGCTGTCTTGCAATACACTGTATATAAACACAGGTAAATAAGGGGCTGCAAAATGGCGGTTGAAGTTAAATACGTAGTCATTCGCGAGGGTGAGGAGAAGATGTCATTTACCAGTAAAAAGGAAGCCGACGCCTGGGACAAAATGCTCGATACTGCCGATCTTCTTGATACCTGGCTTGAGCAGTCGCCAGTCGTGCTGGAAGATGGGCAGCGCGAAGCGTTGTCGCTGTGGCTGGCGGAACATAAAGAGGTGTTAAGCACTATCCTCAAAACCGGTAAGTTGCCTTCTCCGCAGGCGGTTGAAAAGGACGCCGCGAGTAAAACGAAAAAGCAAGCCGCCTGAACCCGTACTTGCGCTCCCGGCGTTTTGTACCATGCTTTTCCTGAATCATTGTGCTAAGGAGAAAAGTATGAATAAAAGAGGAGCGTTGTTGAGCCTGCTGTTGTTATCCGCCAGCGTATCGGCATTTGCGGCATCCACCGAGAGTAAATCGGTTAAGTTTCCGCAGTGCGAAGGGCTGGATGCCGCTGGGATTGCGGCAAGCGTGAAGCGCGACTACCAGCAACATCGTATCGTGCGGTGGGCAGACGACCAAAAAAAGGTCGGTCAGGCTGACCCGGTCGCGTGGGTTAATGTGCAGGACGTTGTGGGTCAAAATGATAAATGGACAGTTCCGCTAACTGTTCGCGGTAAAAGTGCCGATATTCATTATCAGGTCATCGTTGATTGCAAAGCCGGCAAGGCGGAATATAAGCCCCGCTAGCAGCGTAATTTGCGCTTCTTTTGCCGGAACAGACAATTCCTGACATCCCCTCAGGTACGCTTGACCATTATTGGTCTGTATTTGAGGGGTACTATGGCTAACTGGTTGAACCAATTACAATCACTTCTTGGACAAAAAGGCGCTTCCGCATCGCCTTCCGGTGAACAGGGGTTAAATAAACTGCTGGTTCCCGGCGCGCTGGGCGGTCTGGCTGGACTGTTGGTCGCCAATAAGTCTTCGCGCAAATTATTAACCAAATACGGTACTGGCGCTTTGCTGGTGGGCGGCGGCGCGGTGGCGGGTTCCGTATTGTGGAATAAGTACAAAGATAAAGTACGCGCCGCGCATCAGGGGGAGCCGCAATTCGGCAGCCAAAGTACGCCGCTGGATGTTCGCACTGAGCGACTGATCCTGGCGCTGGTTTTTGCTGCAAAAAGCGATGGGCATATTGATGCCAAAGAACGCGCGGCGATTGAGCACCAACTGCGAGAGTCAGGTGTTGAAGAGCAAGGGCGTGTGTTTATCGAGAAAGCTATTGAGCAGCCGCTTGATCCACAACGTCTGGCACAGGGCGTTCGTAATGAAGAAGAAGCCCTGGAAATCTACTTCCTGAGCTGCGCCGCCATTGATATTGACCACTTTATGGAACGTAGCTATCTGAATGCGTTAGGAGACGCGCTAAAAATTCCTCAAGAGGTTCGGGACGGTATCGAGCAGGACTTGCAGCAGCAAAAACAAGCGCTACCAGGCTGATAACCTGCCATTAAGTAACATGTTTCGCTTGCATCATGCGTGTCTTTTGCCACCCTTATAGGATGGATAGTTTACGTCATTCATGTTGCAGGATAGCGGCGAAGCAGTGACATCTCAGGCGTTTACCGAGGTGAGCGACCGGGACTACCATGCTAAGCCGCTGTGTTTGCCGCGTGATATATAACAAATATTAACGCAAAAGAAAAAACGACATGTTGCCAAAAGCCAATCGAATTCCCTATGCCATGACCGTACATGGCGATACGCGCATTGATAATTATTACTGGCTGCGAGATGACACTCGCTCGCAGCCGGAAGTCCTTGATTACCTGCATCAGGAAAATGAGTATGGCCGGAAGGTCATGTCCTCTCAGCAGGCGTTACAGGACCGCATTCTAAAAGAAATTATCGATCGCATCCCGCCCAGAGAAGTTTCCGCTCCGTATGTGAAAAATGGCTATCGCTACCGTTATATCTATGAACCCGGCTGCGAATATGCCATCTATCAACGACAATCGGCGTTAAGCGAAGAGTGGGATGTGTGGGAAACCTTGCTCGATGCGAACCAGCGGGCCGCGCACAGCGAATTTTATACGCTCGGCGGGCTTGCCATTACGCCGGATAATACCATCATGGCGCTGGCAGAAGATTATTTATCCCGTCGTCAGTATGGGTTGCGTTTTCGTAACCTCGAAAGCGGTAACTGGTATCCGGAACTGCTGGATAACGTTGCGCCTGAATTCGTCTGGGCCAATGATTCCCTGACCCTTTACTATGTGCGTAAGCATAAGAAGACGCTGCTGCCCTATCAGGTTTGGCGGCACACGATTGGCACTCCGTCATCGCAAGATGAACTGGTATATGAAGAAAAAGACGATACCTTTTATGTCAGCCTGCATAAAACCACTTCGCAGCATTATGTGGTGATTCATCTTGCCAGCGCCACCACTAGCGAAGTGCTATTACTTGACGCGGAACTGGCCGATGCCGAGCCGTTTTCATTTTTACCGCGCCGCAAAGACCATGAATATAGTCTCGATCACTATCAACATAAGTTTTACCTGCGTTCTAACCGGAACGGTAAAAACTTTGGGTTATACCGTACCCGCGTGCGCAATGAAAACGCCTGGGAAGAACTGATCCCTCCGCGCGAGCATATTATGCTGGAAGGGTTTACCCTGTTTACCGACTGGTTAGTGGTCGAAGAGCGTCAACGGGGGCTTACCAGCCTGCGGCAAATTAACCGTAAAACCCGTGAAGTGATAGGCATCGCCTTTGACGATCCGGCTTACGTGACGTGGCTTGCCTATAATCCCGAACCTGAGACCTCCCGGCTGCGTTACGGCTATTCTTCAATGACGACGCCAGATACCTTGTTTGAACTGGATATGGATACCGGAGAACGACGGGTACTTAAACAGACGGAAGTGCCTGGGTTTGATTCTGGCTGTTATCAGAGCGAACACCTGTGGATCACCGCACGCGACGGCGTCGAAGTGCCAGTATCGCTGGTTTATCATCAGAAGTATTTTCGTAAAGGGCAAAATCCGCTTCTGGTTTACGGCTACGGATCTTACGGTTCCAGTATTGACGCCGACTTCAGCAGCAGCCGACTGAGCTTGCTGGATCGTGGCTTTGTTTACGCAATCGTACACGTTCGCGGCGGCGGTGAGCTGGGGCAGCAGTGGTATGAAGATGGCAAGTTCCTCAAAAAGCGGAATACTTTTAATGACTATCTTGATGCCTGCGATGCCTTATTAAAACTGGGTTACGGTTCGCCGTCGCTGTGTTATGGGATGGGCGGGAGCGCGGGCGGAATGCTAATGGGCGTCGCTATCAACGAACGCCCCGAGCTTTTCCACGGCGTTATTGCCCAGGTACCCTTTGTTGATGTATTAACCACGATGCTGGATGAGTCGATCCCACTAACGACAGGAGAGTTTGAAGAGTGGGGGAACCCGCAGGATATTGAATATTATGACTATATGAAAAGCTATAGTCCTTATGACAATGTCAAAGCGCAGGACTATCCGCACCTGCTGGTGACGACAGGATTGCACGATTCCCAGGTGCAATACTGGGAGCCGGCGAAGTGGGTGGCAAAATTACGCGAGCTAAAAACGGACCAACGTCTGCTGCTGTTATGTACGGATATGGACTCCGGGCACGGTGGTAAGTCGGGGCGGTTTAAATCCTACGAAGGCGTCGCGCTGGAGTTCGCCTTTTTAATCGGCCTGGCGCAGGGAACCTTACATAGCGCATAGACGCGCGCGCCCGCAACGGCTTGTGAGCGTCGCGGGTTATTGTGGTGTTCCATTGCTGCGTTGCTCGCCAGCCTGAACATCTTCCAGGTAGTGTTTAAGCGTCAGGCGAAGTTCCGGGCTCATATTATCAAGGTTATTAAAAAGCCAGCGTAAATAGCCCGGATCGCGTTTTGCGACTTCAGATACCGCCTTACCGCGGTATTTACCGAACGAGAAAGTGGTTAACAGCGCAGGACGGCCCGTGATATTGACCATCTCTTCCGCGGTCCAGCCAGTGGTTCGCATAATATCAATCAGCAAGGCGGCGGTGATATAGCAATCATAAAGCGCCCGGTGATGGTGCAGCCCGCAGCCCCGGCGGCGTTTGTACGCTTAGTTTGCGCGATTTATAGAGCGCCATATTGCTGTATTTTATTCCCGGCCACAGGCGTCGCGACAACTTCATGGTACAGATCCACTCACCCGGCAATTCAGGTAATACGCGTCTGTCGAAACTGGCATTGTGAGCGACATACCACTCACTACCGTAATAAAGCGGTATGACATCTTCAATCCACGGCTTATCGGCGACCATGGCTTCGGTAATACGGTGTATCGCCATCGCCTGCGGCGTAATAGGGCGATCGGGGCGTATCAGGTGACTCATGGGATTGACAATGTTGCCATCAATGACATCTACAGAGGCTATCTCTACGATCCCGCCCTGCAGCCCGCAGGTTTCCGTGTCTATAATCCGCAACATGATTCATTCCTCACCGAAAGACCTTAGCGTAATGGAATGATATCGCCTTGCCAACCCTCGGTTGTGCGCAGGCCCGTCAGTAATAGCGAACCGCAATCGGCACGAACAATAAGTTGCCCGCTTTCATCCCACAGCGCGCTACTGCCACAGGCATTGGCCATCAGTACGGCCAGCGCATATTTATGCGAAAAACGTTGTAAGCGTGAGGTAGAAGCATGGAGTTCAGGTTCGTTAAGACATTGACTGGTTGTGAATAACGTAAATGAGGGATCTATATCACCACCTTCTGGCTGCTCATCCACCACGTTGATAGCGCTTCGCTGCCTGGCAATACAGGCGCCATGACTTTTGTGAAACATGAGCGGCGACGTTAGCCATGGGGCAAAAATAGCGATGCCTTTTACGAAGCGGCAGTTATGCTCAACAGGCATACCCACAATGATAGTCATATGGTGGGTATCGGCCGCATGAGTGAGCGGCTGTAAAAGCGCCTCGTCAGGCGGGGCGGGCAACGATTTATTCCTTTCGTCGCAGCCTAATAGCGACAGTGACGGAAAGACCAGCAGTTCGCACTGTTGACGAGCCGCAAGCTCAATATATTCCAGATGATGGGCGACATGCTCCGCCGGCGAGGCGTTCAGGGGCGCATACTGCGCAGCAGCAATTTTCCAGGAGGACATAATGACTTCCTTTTCATAGTCTCTACAGCCATTCTAAAAAGCATAGGTTAAGAATCGCCTTATAATGTAGTCGTCTGCATGTAAGGAAGTGTAACGTTATATAATTTTTATTTAACTTTGGGTTCGTAAGGGAGTCGGGATAGTGATACGGAAGCCAGACGATGGGCAATCAGCCGCTCGCGAAACCAGGCGCGTAGATGCTCTGGCTGCTCACGTTCGACCGCCTCCGCGACAACAGGCATATTGTAGCGCTCTTTAAATGCCACCCCGGCTGCCGCCAGGTCCACATTGACTTTATCCATTTCCACTTGTTCAAGCTGAGCCAGATTCGTTTTCATACGCGTCTCCTTTTTTGTTGCCGCCAGAAGGTACTAAGAGTCCGCGGTAATGGCAAGATGGAAATGATGATCCTCGACTCATTGATTGTTGAAGGTTATTCTTTGTAACGTAGGCATAACAAAAAGGAATAGTGAATATGGCTTCTTCTGCACCATCGCGACGTTTAGCTTTATTGCTGCTGGCATCGACATTTGCGACGCCAGCGGCCTGGGCACATGCGCACCTGACGCATCAGTATCCAGCGGCGAATGCTGCCGTTACGGCCTCGCCACAGGCGCTGACTCTGAATTTTTCTGAAGGGATTGAGTCAGGATTCAGCGGCGCAACCATTACTGGCCCTCAGCAAGAGCTCATCAAAACGCGCCCGGCAAAGCGAAATGAACAGGATAAAACGCAGTTGATTATCCCGCTTGAGCAGCCGTTAAAATCTGGCGCTTATACGGTAGACTGGCACGTTGTGTCGGTGGATGGACATAAAACAAAAGGGAAATACACCTTCAGCGTGAAATAAATGATGCTGACATTCGTCTGGATAACTCTCCGATTTATTCATTTTGCTAGTTTGATGCTGGTCTACGGCTGCGCGCTTTACGGCGCCTGGCTGTCACCCGCACCAATTCGTCGTTTAATGACGCGTCGATTTTTACATCTGCAACGACATGCCGCCGCCTGGAGCGTTATCAGCGCGGCTTTCATGCTGGCGATTCAGGGCGGACTGATGGGCGGCGGCTGGCCCGATGTTTTTTCCGTCTCGGTGTGGGGCGCGGTACTGCAAACCCGCTTTGGCGCGGTCTGGATATGGCAAATTATCCTCGCGCTGGTCACGCTGGCGGTGGTAGTCATTGCGCCGGTAAAAATGCAACGACGGCTTCTTATTCTAACCGTTGCTCAGTTTATCCTGCTGGCAGGCGTTGGACATGCGACGATGCGCGACGGTGTAGCGGGAACATTACAGCAGATTAACCATGCTCTGCATTTGCTCTGTGCCGCAGCCTGGTTTGGCGGGCTGTTACCAGTGGTTTATTGTATGCGCATGGCTCAGGGACGCTGGCGTCAACATGCTATTAGCGCCATGATGCGTTTTTCTCGTTATGGTCACTTTTTTGTGGCGGGCGTATTGCTCACAGGCATTGGCAACACGCTATTTATCACGGGATTTACCGCTATCTGGCAGACCACCTATGGACAGTTGCTTTTGTTAAAATGTGCGCTGGTGGTGCTTATGGTAGCAATTGCGCTGACGAATCGGTATGTTCTCGTACCACGTATGCGACAGGAAAATCCCCGGACTGACCTATGGTTTGTCAGGATGACGCAAATTGAATGGGGAGTTGGAGGCATAGTTCTGGCGATCGTCAGCCTGTTTGCAACCCTCGAACCTTTCTGATGGACTGGCATAACGAATGAAAAAAATACTCCTTCCGGCGCTTCTGCTGGCCACTTCGGGCGTAGCGTTGGCGGCGCCGCAGGTGATTACCGTAAGTCGTTTTGAAGTAGGAAAAGACAAGTGGGCGTTTAATCGGGAAGAGGTCATGTTGACCTGTCGGCCTGGCCAGGCGCTCTATGTGATCAACCCCAGTACGCTGGTGCAGTATCCCTTGAATGCCATTGCCGAACAGCAAGTAGCGGAGGGTAAAACGCGCGCTCAGCCTATTGCCGTCATTCAAATCGATAACCCGGCGAAGCCCGGTGAGAAAATGAGTCTGGCACCGTTTATCGAACGTGCGCAAAAGCTTTGTGATCCATCCAATAGCTGACTGATTTTTAATAAAAAACCGTAAATCTTCACGAAAAGACTTACGGTTTTTTTATCTCTGATGACAGACAAAACGCCAGGTTTTTTCAATCACCTTCGTCACAAACTGGAAAACCTGGCGTCGTCATCTATTCTTAAAGGGCAAGGCGATTTAGCCTGCATTAATGCCAACTTTTAGCGCACGGCTCTCTCCCAAGAGCCATTTCCCTGGACCGAATACAGGAATCGTATTCGGTCTCTTTTTATTTTCCTTACAAATCAAACAATTAAAAACGCTTGTCCGAAAATGTCCGAAATTTGTCCGAATTTCTGTATTCCGGTCTTTTTGGTTATATCACAATCAAATTAAATTTAACATTTATTTCACAACGAAAATTGGAGTATTAGAGCATCATATAAGCTTTATCATCACGCTCATCGAGATAGAGTTTCGTGGTGTTCGCTGATGTGTGGCCCAGGAGTTTTTGGGCGAACACCTCGCCGTGCTCGTTTTTGTACAGCCGCCCGGCCAGACTTCGGATCTCGTGAAATGTCGGTGGATTATTGCTGAAGTTAGCGCCGGAGGCTTTTCTTGCTTTTACAAATGTCTTTGTCAATCCATCCGGATGAATATTCCCAGTAGGGCTATTTTTCCTGATTCCGGCACTGATCATGAGATCGGTTCTGCTTACCAGCCGGCAGCGATCGATAACCGTTCCCGGACGTAACCCTGGCGCCTCAAGGGTCAGGGATCTGCCTGCCAAAATTGAACGCCCGGGCGCTGATGCCGGATGATCTGGTCATCGTAGAAAGCGCCCCTGAAAAAATCGACACCTTTAGCTGCAAAATGACAGTCCCGCCATCCGGTCATCATAACGGATTTTTCTTCTGCACCTACTGAAGCCCGCCATGGCAGGACGACCATGAATCCGTCGATAACCTTATTGTGAAATTAAGACCAGGGAAAGAGGATGTCCGCCAGACAGACATTATGTGTAAATTTATAAAGGTTTTTTATTATGCCCTTGCATGTTGGAAGCGGATGTCTTCCCGCCACAATCACTAACCTTCGTATTAACTGTATAGCCCAATCTGCAACCCCGCCTGAAATGAGCTTATGGGAAAAAATTAAGGAGTTTTTCTGCTCAACGCACCAGACTGAAGCGCAGGAATGTATCTGGACGATTTGCCACCCTTCGGTCGGAACGACGCGGGAGGATGTGGTCAGCAGATTTGAACAGCTCAGGATGCTCGTGTATGCCGGATACGAGGAAAGCATTCACTCCGGCCGCCACGGGGAAAGCCACTTCTGTATCCTGGATGCAGACAACCAGGAGATATTGTCGGTCACCCTTGATGACGCCGGGAACTATACCGTGAATTGCCAGGGGCACAATGAAACATATCGCTTCACCATGGACATAGAACAGGGAGAGGAATGTACAGAACATGCGGAAGGGGCATCCGGGACACTCCAGGTATCCCCCCTTCCGGCTCCGGCGGCTCCACAGACACCAGCAGAGTATGATGCTGTCTGGTCAGAATGGAAGGGGGCTGCGCCAGCAGAAGAGTTACGCGGTCGTGCTGCGACGGTACAGAGAATATGTACCTGCCTGAATAACGGCAGTCGAGAGCTTAATGTGGGAGAGTCAGGCCTTACCGCCTTACCAGACCGTTTACCAGCGCATATAACAACATTGGTTATTCCTCATAATAATTATCTGACCAGCCTGCCGACGCTGCCGTCAGGACTGGAGGTGCTTACTGTCGAAGATAACCAACTGACCAGCCTGCCGCCGTTGCCGTCAGGACTGGAGGTGCTTACTGTCGAAGATAACCAACTGACCAGCCTGCCGCCATTGCCGGCAGGACTGGTGGTGCTGACGGTATCAGGTAACCAACTGACCAGTCTGCCGCCGTTGCCGGCAGGACTACAGACGCTGTCGGTAGCAGGTAACCAACTGACCAGCCTGCCGCCGTTGCCGGCAGGACTACAGATGCTGTTGGTAGCACGTAACCAACTGACCAGCCTGCCGCCGTTGCCGGCAGGACTACAGATGCTGTCGGTAGCAGGTAATCAACTGACCCGCCTGCCGCCGTTGCCGGCAGGACTACGGAGGCTGTTGGTAGCAGGTAACCAACTGACCAGCCTGCCGCCGTTGCCGGCAGGACTACAGGTGCTGTCGGTATCAGATAATCAACTGACCAGCCTGCCGCTGTTGCCGGCAGGACTGGAGTTGCTGACGCTCGAGCGCAATCCACAACTGGTGCGCCTGCCGCCGTTGCCGGAAGGACTACAGACGCTGTCGGTTGATGCTAACCCACAGTTGACCCGCCTGCCGGCGCTGCCGTCAGGCCTACAACGGTTGTATGCCCGCAATAACCAACTGACCCGCCTGCCGGAAAGCATCACGGGTCTGTCTTCAGAGGCAAGCGTAAATCTGGAAGGCAATCCTCTGTCTGAACGCACTCTGCAGGCGCTGCGGGAGATCACCAGCGCGCCAGGCTATTCAGGCCCCAGGATACTATTCGATATGGCGGGGGCCTCCGCCCCCCGGGAAGCCCGGGCACTGCACCTGGCGGCCGCTGACTGGCTGGTGCCTGCCCGGGAGGGGGAACCGGCTCCTGCAGACAGATGGCATATGTTCGGACAGGAAGATAACGCTGCTGCCTTCAGCCTCTTCCTGGACAGACTAGGTGAGACGGAAAACTGCATAAAGGACGCGGGATTTAAGGCACAGATATCGTCCTGGCTGGTACAACTGGCTGAAGATGAGGCGCTGAGAGCAAAAACCTTTGCCATGGCAACAGAGGCAACAGCAAGCTGCCAGGATCGGGTCACACTTGCTCTGCACCAGATGAAGAACGTACAACTGGTACATGATGCAGAAAAAGGGCAATACGATAACAATCTCGCGGCGCTGGTTGCCACGGGGCGTGAGATGTTCCGTCTGGAAAAACTGGAACAGATTGCCCGGGAAAAGGTCAGAACGCTGGCTCTAGTTGATGAAATTGAGGTCTGGCTGGCGTATCAGAATAAGCTGAAGAAATCACTCGGGCTGACCAGCGTGACGGCAGAAATGCGTTTCTTTAGAATATCCGGCGTGACGGTTTCAGACCTTCAGGCCGCGGAGCTTCAGGTGAAAGCCGCTGAAAAAAGCGAGTTCAGGGAGTGGATACTGCAGTGGGGGCCGTTACACAGCGTGCTGGAACGCAAAGCGCCGGAACGCGTTAACGCGCTTCGTGAAAAGCAAATATCGGATTATGAGGAAACGTACCGGACGCTGTCTGACACAGAGCTGAGGCCGTCTGGGCTGGTCGGTAATACCGATGCAGAGCGCACTATCGGAGCAAGAGCGATGGAGAGCGCGAAAAAGACATTTTTGGATGGTCTGCGACCTCTTGTGGAGGAGATGCTGGGTAGCTATCTAGCGTCTTAACTGAACATGATATTCACCGCGCCAGGCGAATGGGGGACGTTGTACCTCGCCGGGCAGGGGATGCCGCAATAGTGGGCTATGAAGACCTGCTTCTTCCTGATATTCAGGACATCCTGATTGCCTGTGTGGATGGTCTGAAGGGCTTCCCGGATGCGATAAACAGCGTCTTCCCGCAGCCCCATATCCAGCTGTGCATCATTCATATGGTGCGTAACTGCCTGAAATACGTGTCCTGGAAAGACTACAAAGCCGCCACCAGCGGCCTCAGGCCCGACCGAAGAGGCGGCACTGATGGCGATGGATGCGTTCGCGAAAGTCCGGGACGATAAATATCCGCAAATCAGCAAAAGCTGGCGTGCGCACCGGGAAAACCTCAATACGCTCTTCAGTTATCCGCCGGATATCCGCAAGGCCATCTATACGACAAACGCAATCGAATCCCTGAACTGCGTGATCCGTGCCGCGATTAAGAAACGCAAGGTGTTCCCAACAGATGACTCAGTACGAAAAGTTATTTATCTGGCAATCAAGGATGCGTCAAAAAAATGGAGTATGCCGATCCAGAACTGGCGGCTGGCGATGAGCCGTTTTATTATCGAGTTCGGTGACCGCCTGAGCGATCACCTTTAATAACTGGGCAGTTACACAGAATTACTGACAGGCTCATTCTTTTGTGTTGCGCATCTCTGTTTCTATTGTTTTAGATAGCCATAAGAGCTCTGTTGCTGAGAGTTTTAGTCGTGGGGTTCTTTCTTCTGTACCGGGTGGTCGCATTTCAAAACTGCAGGAACATCTGCTGAATACTGTATACTCCTGTATTTTGCATGTTGTTGAGATCAGTGTGCAATTCCTCGGTACTGGCTTGTTCTGTATAGGTCCGGAGATTTCTGGGTAGTGTCCTTGTGGACCTGAACATATGTTTTTGATTGAAAATGGCATCGTGTTTTATCCTTTACGCTGTGAAATGTTGTTTTGTGCTCTTCTGTTGTGATTGGTGATGTGACGGGATCGTCCATGCACCCTTCCTTTTATTGACGGCGTATCAGTCCATTGATGCCATGCTCGCTTAATTTGTCCAGCATCATCAAGCCGTCGTTTTCTTTCTGCTGCAATTCAAGCAACTTAAACCGTATTTCGTTAAGTAAAGGTTTAATAACTCCGCGCTTGCGAACCACCTTTCTGATAACGTCTTTTTCGAAGTATAAACGGCAGAAGTGATTTTCATAATTCGCCTACACTCTTCACCCAGCGCTGGCAAATCTTCAACGCTGAAAGGCTGGGGAGAAGGGCGTCCAGTTGCTGAACGGAGAGCGTACCAAACGCCCTGATTCCACGCGTTATCAAACTTCATACCGTGGTCATCATCCAGACAAGGCGCTTGAGGTTGCACATATCTTTTGGGGAAAGAGGTTCGGCGGTGGATACTGGATATCCTGGATCGGGAAGTGGGTTCCACTGGTGCCAAATACAGTGGGCTGGTAAACCGGGTGGATACCTCAAATCCTGACAGGCCAGAGTATCAGCCTGATAAAATCGTATTACTGATTTCTAACCAGTGGCACATTAATTGTACCAGCTCAGACTCCAACTGACAGTTTGCTTTAAGCGAGTAGTGGACGTGACCTGCCCCGCAGGAGTAAAAATAAACTTTCTATTGATACATTTAATTAACTTATTTATAACGTTATATTCCAAATGCAAACTTGTTCAATTGGATATGTATGGACATTCAAATTACACATCAAGTTACTGAATTTGATAAAGAAGAACTATTAGCCGGATTAAGAAGCTACAATGCTCAGTTCGTCGATTTTAGTAAAAATGGGCAGCTTGGGGTCTACTGCAGAAACGAAAGCGGCGAAATGGTAGGCGGATTAATTGCTGACAGAAAAGGTCCGTGGCTTTGCATCGACTATCTTTGGGTAAGTGAATCTGCAAGGAGCCGCGGTCTGGGGAGTCAACTTATGGAGATGGCCGAAAAAGAAGGTTTGCGCAAAGGCTGTGTTCATGGACTTGTAGATACCTTTAGCTTCCAGGCTCTCCCTTTTTATGAAAAACAGGGTTATATACTTCAAATGTCGCTACCGGACTTTCCTAAAGTAGGTTCGCAAAGGCATTATTTAATTAAGCCCGGTTTATAGCTTTGCTGCATTTGAATACCCATAGCTTTATGAAAGCTGCAATCTGGTGGCTTTATAATATATCGTACTGGTGGCCTGTACACACTATGATCAGCGTCCGCTTCTGGCACAGGGCGGACAGTCAGATTAGGTTTGGCGCTGTGCCATAGATATGTCAGCTCACATTTGAGCTAATACACATTAATTATCTAAACCAGTTATTAACCACTTCCTCAAACCGCTGGGTTACTTTTTCTCACGGGAATTTCTCTTCCACACAACGTTGTCCATGTAAGGCAATATCGTTTAAATCAGGGGATGCCAGCGCTTTATTAATGTCCCTGGCAATGGTCTCCGGGGTCATTGGCTCCTGCAAATGGAAGCCGGTATCCCCCTCTTTTACGAGCTCAGTCATCCCGCCGCGTGTACTGACCAGTACAGGCTTTCCTGCCCCCATTGCTTCAATTGCAACCATGCAGAACGGTTCCTGGAATTGAAAGGGAATAACAACCAGAACTGCTAACGAATAGTAATTGTATATCTCTTCAGGCGTTACACCTTCAACCATATGACAGTGTGGTTTTAGCCGTTTTGCTAATTCCCGCACCTCACGCTGATAGGTTGCTTTTTCACCTTTACTTTTACTCATATAGTTACCAACGACAACTAACTCTATATCGTTGCGTTCCTTGAGGAGTTGTTCGAACGCCTGTAAAAGCAAAGTCACTCCCTTATCCGGTGATATAAGGCCTGCAAAGAAAATCGTTTTTTTCTCCGGAGTTATTCCCAGGTCAGACTTTTGCAGTGGTACAACGTTTTTCTGATAGGCCTCCAGGTCAATACCATTAGGGACGATAGCGATATCAGCATTCGGCAGGTACGCCTGATAATGCTTCTTCAAAATCATGCTGGGGACGATCGTTTTAACGTTTTGATCTAACCCATCAGGTTCGAAAGCATTATGCATATGCATAACCATTTTTGCCTTTGGGGCTCTTTTGCGGATCTGGCGGTACAGCTTTATGCTGTTATGAACGATGATTACACTATCATCGGTAACGTTAAAGTCTTTTGCAATATTCAGAATGCGCTGTGAGTAGGGGAGCGGGTCAAGGCGAGTCCACTTCTGAAAGAGGCGCTTATAGAGTCCGCTGAAACCTATGCGATGAACAGAACAATGGTCATTTACCTTTAAAAAATCGCTATAACCTTCATTCTTAATACAAGCGATTCTGTTTGGTAGTTTTTGTTCGCCGTGCAACTTGGTACATCCATATCTCTACTGCGGCTGCACCACGCGGCGGGATGGAGAAAATTGGTGTAACCGTAAGCACTAATTTATCGATCATTGTAACTCCGTAAATCTTGTTGAGTTTTTACTCAACGAGGCGACTGCGCCTGACGCTTCGCATTAACATTGCAGATAATTCTTATTTCATACGTAACAGATAAAAAACATGAACCAACTCACAACTTCGTTAGCTATTAATATTCTTGCTATGTATTTATTGGGGTATGCGAACCTTTCGACTTTTACACTGATGATGGCCGCAGCGATGTGCTCAATGAACTAGCTGGTTTGCAGTACCTCACTACTTGGCGGTAGGATGACGGTGGTTAGTTCGAAGAAGTTGCGGAAAACTCAATAGAATACAAGCAATAAAGTGGATTCTTGCAGTGTCCCGGTATAATGATAGCTGCCTGAATCATTGGTAAATTTAACAGCAGACCCTCGCTTTTTCGCTTAAAATCTGTTTTTTGTCACAAGCGGCAAGTGTTTAACATTTTCTCAGATTATAGATTAGCGTGCTAGCTAAAGATGTCGAGTGTGGGATGTGACATCTGGTGAACTTATAAAACTCCATAGCTAGTTAAGAACGAAATCGTTATTCGTTAAAAAAACGTTATTATTTATGCGGTCAGGAGAGCTAATAATAAGAGGAAAACTTGCCCGTAATCTGCCCGAATTAAAACGGAAAAAGTGATAACTAATTGAATCTATTAGAACGCAACGGAACGTATTTCAGACGATAAAATAGTGGTTTTTTGTTTAACTATATGAATTTAAAGTGAATTTTTATTTTTAGTGAGAACAGGAATCGAATTCGGTCTCTTTTTATTTCTATTGTAAATCAATTGGTTATGCGTTTCCCCTCGAAATTTCCTCAAATTTCTGTATTCCGGTCTTTTTGGTTAGATCACATCCAAATCCGGGTTAACATTTCTTTTACAGTAAAATCAGAGCATCACGTAAGCTTTATTATTGCGTTCATCGAGATAGGGTTTCGTGGTGTTCTCTGAGGTGTGGCCCAGTAGTTTTTGAGCGAATTCCTCGCCGCGTTCGTCTTTGTACAGCCGACCAGCCAGGCCACGGATCTCGTGAAATGTCGGTGGGTTATCACTGAATTTAACACCTGAAATTTTTCTGGCTTTTACAAATTTCTTTGTGAGCCCATCCGGGTGAATATTCCCGGTCGGGCTATTTTTCCTGATTCCTGCACTGATCATGAAATCGGTTCTGCTTACCAGCCGGCAGCGATCGATAACCGTTCCCGGACGTAACCCTGGCACCTCAAGGGTCAGGGATAGGGGAATAGCTATTTTCATTCCGGTTTTAATTTGAGTTACGTATAAGCGGTTGTCAAAAACATCATTAAATTTCATGTTTACGATATCCTCCCTACGTTGACCTGTAACGAGTGCTAAATCCATCGCGAGAGGGAACCATGAGGGCATATGCTCGTGTAGCATTATAAACCTCTATTCGCAAGCGCTCCCTTGCAACTTCAATTTTTGGTACCTTGGCTTTTTCAACCGGATTCAGTGTTATTCTTCCTTCTACAACAGCTTCACAAAACATGTCAGATAGTACAGACCTCGTCGCCCCCGCCATCGTGTTTTTACCTTCCGCGATCCATAGCTCAAGAAATTCTGCAACATGACGCGTGCTTACTTCTGCCAGAACCATTTCTCCTAATCCGGGCAGTCCGTTTACGGGCCGTAAGTAACGAAGCTTAATGTAAATGTTAGATCGTATGCGCCTGTTAGGGGCTGCGGGTAAGATAGCCTTACAGACGCATCTGAAAAACCTCCGGCTATGCCGGAGAATATTTATTTACAAAAATCTTACTTCTTATCTTCCTTACTAAGGATACAAGAACTAATGGGAAAACTATACCGAATGAAAGATATGTTATTGTTTCAATGATTGACCCATTAGATGGGCCGTCAATGCGATGAAGATCATCAATTTGCTTGAGCCCTACAATGGTTAATAGAAGAGTAGCTATCTTGAAAAAGAAGAAGTGCATAGCGAGGATGTGTACTGTATTCTCGCCTATTGTTGTGAAAAATCTAACGAGTATGTTAGATTTTATGTGGTAAGAAATACCAATTACGAGAGAAATGCTAATAAGCGATAAAAAGATAAAGCAATATGGATCAATGCTTCCGTATAAATACATAGTTGGCCGTATTACAATGTAACTAAGGACCATGACGATTAGCGCTGGCAGCATAGCATTTATGCTGCTCAAGGATTTGAATCCAAATTTTTTAAATACATAGCCTATGTAGAAAAACGGCAAATAGACGAAGTATTGTGCGTTTGGAATGTGAGTGTTTATGTAGGGATTGTTAGCAATTGCATTGCTTTTTACAATCCACCAACCAATGAAGAATAAAATTAAAACTGAAGATCCAATTAGCAGTTTATTTTCTTTAACCACTCTATTTAGCCAATAAAAAACAAACTGCATTAAAATCAATACTGGTATGAACCACATTGCACCTGCCAGTGCTTCAGATGGTATTGTTATAGACCGTATAAATGCTGTGACATAATCAGTAGGTGAGTAATAAATGTAATTTGTAGGTTGTAACCCAAACTCAGTAAGTAAATTATGCGCCGATATGATTATCGCAGAATAAATAAGGTACTGACAAATAAGCTTTGATCTGCTTTTTAAAAATTTACTAAATCTGTCAGCATACTTGTCGTAATGAAAGAAATAACCCGATAGCAGAAAAAATCCGGCAACTTGATAGTAATAGAATACCTCCCCAAATGGGAAATTTGCAATGTGTCCAGCAACAACAGACAGCATCATAATTCCCTTGGCTATATCAAGACTTCTGTCTCTGTTGCTTCTTACAGATGGAGTTTGCAATAATTCTGGCGTTAGATTGTGCATGTCGTACAAAAAGTGAATTAATCAGTGCGAGAAATTTAACATATTACACTGGAAAAGAAAAACAACTTACCACTTGTGAGCAAAACCATCGCGCCAGAAAATTTACAAACATAAAAACCGTCTCTGCATTACAAACTTAGGAACGAGGGGGCTAAGGAGAACCCAGCATATGCAAGCGACAGCCAGAGATTCAAAATTGACGAGATCTGCAGGGTCAATTGCAGTACATGCTTGGCTGAGACTATGAATGGCTATGCCATTTTCCAGCCAGATCTTTCGCGTGCAGCTTCAGATGCCAATACCAGTGGAATGTAGACCACAGGTTCGTCATCAGGTTATAGCTCAGCAGGGCGGCTGTGACACCATCACTTCAGCGGGGCGGGGTACTCAAGCCAGATTCTGGTATTCTATCCAGACTTGGGGCAGAGTGACTAACAGAGATTGGTTATCCGGGCTGTATGTTACTTTACCATGCGTAGTGTTCAGTTTCAGACACTGCCGGACGGGCCCGAGTAGTCGGCGGTTCTCCTCTTTTAACCCGAGCATGTCTGCCAGTGCAGAGATGATGCAGAACCGTGAGTGCTCGTCGCTAATCTCCACCACACTGACTTTTTATTGATTGTAAATGAGTCTGTCATTCACGTAAATATCAAGCAGGTAAACCCCTGGCGCAATATAGCCATCCCGGCTGAAGGCGGATAAATCCACACTGAGGTGGTCACTGCTTTTAAGAGAATCGGCGCTGAACTCCGTCGTCTCTACTGGCAACGTCAGTATATTCAGAGTAATTAGCAGTGTAGGCCAATTCAGTTTCATGGTATAAGCCGCTATCCGTGTTGCCTGTATAAATGAAAATCCGCCGCTGCTGATTTAAACCGTTCCGTGAAATAACAGCGCATCACTGAAGAAATAAACAATTCTGGCGTCCGGACATACCAGATAAATGGACAGCGAAACTGTTTATTAATATCTGAAATAAATATCGGCTTGTGGGCCGTATCAGAAGTGTTTCTGATTATAGATGACTGTGGTGCCGACAGTGCCTTGGGAGATTGATCCTCCAGCGGTTATCATACGTGCAAAGAAATTCAGCTTATTAGTCGCCGAATAGATATCCAGCGTAATATCACCTGCTGTAGGTGCCTTGCTCAGGTCCACAGGATTAACGCCATCACCTGTCAGAAGCTGAATAGCCACATTAGTAACAGAATTGCTTGCAGTATTTGCTATTTCTCCTTTAGCCAAATGACCGTCCAGTGGGGGCAGAACACTCGGGAATGTCATGGCCACTGTTGAATAGTGGCGGCACCCGCGCCTGAAGTACTTCCGAGGCCCTCAAATAAATACCCGGTAAGATTGATAATAACTGAAACCGAACTCGAGGACTTGCCTGCTGCTGAGACCCTGGTCTACTTTGATGCTCTCGCTGTCCGGCACAATGCTGTCCGACGCATCAATGGCTGAGACACTGAGGTCATCGCCCTCCCGCCAGCGTCAGTGGTGGCAATAGCGCCAGCAGTAAAAGTCGACGCGCCATATATCATACCGACAGTCGCTAGGGTAAGCATTATTTTATTACGCATAGATAATGTCATTTGAGCGAATGAGAATTATTGATCACAGGCTGAAGATAGGTCTGAAAATATTAATGAGAGACGTTCATGTAAAGCGGGTATCAATAATAAAAGCCACACCACCAAAGTGTCTGGCCCCCTCCCAGGACGCCGATATTTAATATAATTCATTGATAATAATAGTGAATTTGAATCAAAATAACAAAAAATAGATCGATACGATAAACGTTTATGATTGTGATTTAAGAGTAATCATGAAAGAAGCACTTTTAAAAAACTAACATGTCGAATGTCTTGTTTGTAAGTGTTTACCATGATTGTGAAATATTTTATAATATTATTGATGAAATGTGTCTTTTATTTTGCGGGAGAGCTCAATATCATGAATGATAATTTCAAGTCTGTGTTCAGACCGAAACGAAAACAGGATTAAATACTGCTACAAAATCAAATGTAAGGTTATTAATTCTAATGTTTTAAACTGTCCAGGCTCAAATGCAATAAAGATTCATCGGTGAAGCGGCATATTTCTTTAATTGTGATGGTCATCACGATAGTCGCCATGTACTTCGCAGCACTGAACATAGTATGAAACTACTACAGCTAACACTGTCTACTGGAGTAGTCTGGCTATCAGTCGTGTTGAGCACTGAAATGTTAAAGATACAACATATGCCGACTCTGGAAGTATTCCTTTGTCTCCGGTTAGACGAAAATTGTTATTGCAGCAGTTGAGAGAATTTCATATCACGGTCTCTTCAATTGCCGAAAGGATTTATATCTTTTTAGCCAAACAGCGTTATGCTGCTGAAATACTCGACTTGTAGGTTATCACAATAAAGCATTTTTTATGGCGCGAGCAAGTATTTATGGCGATTATTCTTGGTGGAGATGATAGCGTGTCACTGAAATTGATGAGTGCTGGAAAGTGTGTGCTGGGACTGTGGTATCATGGGCAAGGTAAAAGAGCGTACTTACATTTACCGGTATTTCATTCGCTTGGAGAAATACATTCTCTCTACCATGAAATGATAAAAAAATAATTGCTAAGGGGAGGGCTGGATGGCGTTTAACTAATTGCCCTTCGCCCCTGGCACGGCTAGAGGTACTCAGATAGCCGCTTGTAGGCGGCATGGTACGGATACAAAAACATATAGCGCTGTTATATAAACTGTAAACTGGGCTGTGCGTATAATACGAATCTTTCACTCAGAGAAACCTGCTGACAGCGTTAGTACTCCATTAATTAATTTTATACTAAATCTCTGTGGTATGGCGCAGGCGTTTAGAAGACAGGTCAATTGCGATCTGCTGGCTGGGATTTCGTCGCGCCACTCAAAAATGCGCAGAGTTTTTCACCCGCCGTCAATGGCTCAATGGGCGTTTTTCCGAGGGCGGTCTCAGTCATGACGATGGCAGGACCAATAAGCATGGACCATACTTCGCTCGCGCCTTGCTCAAGCGATGTGAAGGCAAGGAACAGTGTTTTATCTGAAGGAAAGCGGTGCTGAGTATTAAAAAGTTTCAGCCAGGCGCGGGACTGCCGGTCGGCCTGTGCTGATCGCGTGCCGAAGCGGAGTACTCTTTTTAGTATGGCGATACCCACAATGCCTGGCCCCAGAATAAAGGGACTCCCGACGTTTATGGTGACGCCGACCCCGAGAAAAACGAGGGCGAATGACAGCACGTTATCTACTCTTCTGGTAAGAGTACTGTATAGCTTTTCCAGAGAGTACCGGTAAAGAATTTGATAACTGATTTCATCCTTGCTCATACATCTCCAGATGGTTTTCCGATTACGCTCCGGTATGCTCCCGGAATCCTGACAGATTCTGCAATTATGCCACACTTCCTGGAGGGTATTAATTAGATAGAATATAAATAGCAGACAAATATTTTGAGCTTTTAGTCGATATCGCTTTGAATATCATTTCTCCTGCATCAGGAGATGCTGTTGTCGAGCATCGTGTCAAACGTTGCTGCGTCGGTCGGACTGCACAGGATAACTCTCGTAGTCAGACTCTCATCATAGTTTCAAATGGATAACCCGCAGTCGTAACACGCCGGATGTCACGACTGACGCTATTATTACCCTGGCTTGTTAAAGCGGCATGACCACATTTTCTATATATAATAATTGGTTGTCTTTCGACCAGTATTGTCGAGTTTTTTGGTTTAATTCTACAATCCATTTAAAAACGCCTGCCGTTGCCAGATCGGTACAGTATTTTTCATAGGAATGCTCCCCCGAAAAGTGTTTGGCTGAAGTCAATTTTATTAATTGCGTATTCGGTGTTGAATTGACTTTAATCAGCTTTCTATTGCTTTTAATAGAAATGAAATGGCCTGCATGAGTGATAATTTTCACATTACCGGTAGCAACAAAATAGATGTAATAAGCGATATTATTATATTCCAGATCGATTAGAAATGCGTTGAAATTTGCATCCTTTCTGACGCGCTCGAAAAAGTGGTTAAGCATAAGCTGTAATTCCATTTGTTAACCTATTGTGAGTTATAATGTTATATGTTGTGTTAGAGTATTGTTGCTTAAAAGCGGCTATACAAAGATGTTACCTAAAAGCAATAATAATCGACTGGTATCATATAGTTTACGTTATGATTGGAATAGTGTTGCAATTGTTACTGATTATTTCTCGTAGCGCGTTTTTTTGACCACTAATAGATGCGTCAATCCATTTCATTTGTAGTTTTTCTGAACGCCATGAAAAGTCATAATATATAAAAATCAGTTAATTAATTGATATTTAGATAATGATTACAGTGGTGGAGAGGTTTGGCGTGGAGACTTTATAGGTTTTGAAAAAGCGGCTAACCTGCAGGCAGGATAACTGACAGTCAGTGTTTGAATAGGGGCAAAATCGTAACAACATCAGCATAAATAATAATATTCATGAATGTTTTTGCGTGACGCAGCAGTTGAATTGAAGTGATGTTTTGCCTGTTCAGGATTGTCCCGGCAAAAATGTTCCTCGATAAAAGTCGATCTCCTTGCGCCGAAAAAAAACAGGCTAAATGACAGAAGAACAAAATTCATCAGGAAAATAAAATTTATACAGATCAATGAATAAAAATGGTTGTGGCGAAGGTGGCTATTTTTTGAAAGCAAGAAATATAAATAAAGTGTAGCTATGCATAGGTACCCAAAAGGAGAACTACCGTGACTAACATAACACTATCCACCCAGCACTATAGAATCCATAGAAGTGACGTTGAACCAGTAAAAGAAAAAACAACGGATAAGGACGTTTTTGCAAAAAGTATTACTGCCGTTAGAAATAGCTTTATCAGCCTGTCGACGAGTCTGTCTGATCGCTTTAGCCTGCATCTGCAAACAGACATACCGACTAGCCATTTTCATCGTGGGAGCGCTTCTGAGGGTAGGGCAGTATTAACCAGTAAAACTGTTAAAGATTTTATGCTGCAAAAGCTCAATAGCCTGGATATCAAAGGTAATGCGAGTAAAGATCCGGCCTATGCTCGTCAGACATGCGAAGCCATGTTATCAGCCGTGTACAGTAATAATAAAGATCACTGTTGTAAATTACTCATCAGTAAAGGGGTCAGTATTACCCCCTTTCTGAAAGAGATAGGAGAGGCTGCGCAGAATGCGGGGCTACCTGGGGAGATAAAAAACGGCGTATTTACTCCAGGTGGGGCAGGAGCGAATCCTTTTGTCGTCCCCCTCATTGCTGCAGCGAGCATTAAATATCCGCATATGTTTATAAATCATAATCAGCAGGTGTCTTTTAAAGCGTATGCTGAGAAAATCGTTATGAAAGAGGTTGCGCCGCTGTTTAATAAGGGGACGATGCCGACGCCACAACAATTTCAGTTAACTATAGAAGATATTGCGAATAAGCATCTTCAGAATGCCTCCTGAAGATAGCAAACACAATACTGCTATTAACCATATGAATTAATAGCAGATTTTCTGAAAGTATATATTCATTTTTATGGCGACGCTTTTAACAAAACGTCGCCATCTTTATTTTAATATAAAAATAAAATGGATACCCTTAAAACTTAAAATAATTGTTATTACCCTAAATACCTACATAACCAGACAGTTTTTTTTGTAACGCTGCGTGTTGTTAAGTCTATGATACCCGCGCACGGATGATGTCTCGATAAGGATTAATGGTCTGTTAACTGTCAGGAGAGGTTATGCCGCCTTTAAAAAAAATTATGCTGCTCCTGTTTGTGGGGGCGATGGTCGCCACGGTAACGACACCTGCATTGGCGCTGGTTTGCCTTGCAACTCACTCAGCTCAAGAGTGTGCTGAAGCCTGTGGTGTCGATATGTGGTTTATGTTTTTGGCATGCTTTTAAGGAGGGAGAATATTGAACGTGAACAGGCGATAGTGAGTAGCTGGCTGCGCCAGGGGATAACACTCCCCTGGCGCAGCCAGTTATATTTTATTGCGATAATAACAAAGTATTTACTCGCTACTGATGAAATTCGCTATTTACAACAGAGCACATTTACTAAGCAAGAAAATCTGCACACGCTATCCTTTTATATCTGTCCTGGATAATGAACGACAGGAAAAATATGATGCGGCCTGAAGAGATTTATCAGCGAATAGAGGCAAAGAATTGGCGGCATGTCTGGGTGGTCGGCGATATTCACGGCTGTTTTTCAATGTTAATGAAAAGGTTACGTGAGTGTCGATTTGATCCGCAACAAGACTTGTTAGTTTCTGTGGGCGATCTCATTGATAGAGGCCCGGACAGCCTGGGTTGCCTGGCTTTACTGCGTAAGTCCTGGATGACGGCGGTTCGCGGCAATCATGAACAAATGGCGCTGGATGCGCGGGCCTCATTGCAGTCGACGCTGTGGTTGATGAATGGTGGCGACTGGTTTACCCGCCTGACCGCTGAACACGCTGCGCAAGCTGAAGCGCTTTTTATCCTTTGTCAGCGGCTGCCCTGGATACTGGAAGTTCGCTGCCGCCATAGCACGCATGTGATCGCTCATGCAGATTATCCAGCATCAACCTATCAATGGCAAAAAAAGGTCGACTTACATCAGGTTCTCTGGAGCCGCGAACGGCTCATAAATAAGCGCGGCGGGATTAGCGGTGCCGATCATTTTTGGTTTGGCCATACGCCGTTGCGTCGGCGCATGGATTTCGCCAACGTACACTATATTGATACGGGCGCGGTATTTGGCGGGCAATTGACGTTAGCGCGGATACAATAGCGGTATCAGCGACCAGGGTTAAAAATCGCTATATTGCTGCGCAGGTCGCCAGAAGCCGTCGATAAAATCTTCTACCGGAAAACAGCCGCCATGGCGAATCCGTTGATCGTCCATCGAATAAAGACACTGCTGCTCGGTATCGTAGATGTCCACGACAATATCCTCGCATCCTCCATCCAGGTAACATACAAAAAGTACCAGCGCGAACATTACATCCTCAATGTTAACTACTTTACACGATAGTGTAGGAGAGGTTAGCGCAGGGGGGAAATGAGAAAAGGAAGAATAAATAACCCGCCTGGCGACGGGTTCTTTTTGAGTCAGGCAAGACGCATGACCCAGGCATCAGATTTAGGATCGTAATGATTACGGAACAAAACGGAATGTTCCCCGTTGAGAATGGCGGGAACGCTGGTTTCGGCATCCCAGGCGTCCAGTTGCATACATAAATCCGGATCGGATTTACAGGGGATTGTTAACGTTCGCTCCCCCGGCGATTCGCCATGTAATTCGGCATCGTCGATTTCAAAAGCGCCAATGCGCACACTGGTTTTCATCATCGTGCTCTCCGTTAATACGCTAATTGTGGTACGACCAGTTTAGCCGTCCATTTTTCAGCGTAGTCAACGTACGCAAAAGCGCCAGTCAAAAAGTGCGGTTTTTTTGTGCGCCTTTTAACTATTACCAGTAAAGAGTTTGCCATCACGTACCAGTTCACGCGGGTAACTGTTCTTTATTCTGGCGCCGATACGTTTTGCCAGACCAAGCGGCTGATGCTGGAACGTCACCAGGACATCATCAGCGGCAGGGGGTGTTTGCGGATAAATATCCCGACCGCGATACCACTCCTCCGCCTCTTGCGCAGAGAGTTCGAACGCGTGAGCATGAGTCGGGCAGGCAAGGGCTATCGTCGCCTCATGTTGCCAGCGATAGCCTTTATTATGACTTTCGGCCAGCTTAATGCCGAGCCGGGAAAAACGGACTTTTCCGATCAGTGATTCAATCTCTGCCGGGAACAGCCAGACCTCTTTTTCACGCTGCCAAAGATGGAGATTTTCATCCCATAACAGTCCGACGGCGTTGGCCGCCTGGGTAACGTGTAATGCTTCGCGGCCTTTGAGGGGGGTAAAAGGAAACGCCCCCACTTTATACCCCGGCGCGGGCATGGCTGGAAGGGATGACATTTTACGCAGACGTGCGACAAAGAATCCTTCGCAGTCGTAAATTTGCGGGAAGACGTGCAGGAAGCCTTCCGGGGTGAGGGCGCGGTCAGCGTCAGGAAACAGATCACCCAGCGGCAAAAATTCAACGGCGTCGGCGTAGGTCTCTTTCAGCCAGAGGCAGACCGCTTCGTTTTCCTGGCGATTTAACGTGCAGGTGGAGTAGACCAGCGTGCCGCCGGGTCGTAAAGCATGAAAAGCGCTGTCGAGCAGTTCCCGCTGTGTAGCCGCGATATCCAGATTGCTTTCTGGCGACCAGTTTTTTAGCGCATCAGGATCTTTACGTACTACGCCTTCGCCAGAGCAGGGCGCATCCAGCAGGATAGCGTCAAACATCTCCGGTAACGCAGCGCCAAATACGCGGCCATCGAAATGCGTCAGTGCGGTATTGGCGATTCCACATCGGCTGATATTAGCGTGCAGAACTTTGACGCGGCTGGCCGAAAATTCGTTGGCCAGAATGGCGCCGCGGTTCCCCATGCGGGCAGCGATCTGCGTGGTTTTGGAGCCAGGCGCCGCTGCCATATCCATGACCCGCTGCGGATGATTATCATCGGCGAACAGGGCCGCGACCGGCAGCATCGAACTGGCCTCCTGAATGTAAAACAGGCCGCTTAAATGCTCAGCGGTACTGCCAAGCGGCAATGCCTCTTCATCATCGCGCTCGATCCAGAATCCTTCATGACACCACGGAATTGGCGTGAGCGACCAGCCGTAGGGCGCGATTAGGGCAAGGAAATCAGCCACGGAGATTTTAAGCGTATTGATGCGTATACTGCGGCGCAACGGGCGTTGGCAGGCCGAAATAAATTCATCAAAAGAGAGCGTGGAAGGCATTGCTTCACGCATTTGCGTCAGAAAAGCGTCAGGAAAATAGACAGCGTGTTGAGCCACAGGTGTATCGCCGGCAAAAAAACAGGCGCGCAGTGTAGCATAAAACGCTCCGGCGCGAGTACGCCGGAGCCGGGTGTTTAACGTGGCAGAGCGGTACCCCATTCACGCCACTCTTTCGGTTCGCTCTCTTGTAACAGGAAATGCTTACCGGCTTGCGCTTTTGGTGCCAGCGGCGTACCAGGTGGAGTAGCGAAGGCGATACCGCCACGGATGAACTGATTGAATGTCCCCGTTTTCACCACGCCGCCTGTCAGACCAAAGTCGAGACTATAGCCGGAGGCAAGCCAGAATACGGAGTTATTACGCACCAGATATTGGTAACGCTTACTGATGCGCAAGGTGATCATCACGCGATCGGAGAGCGACCCCAGGGACATTCCGGTGACGGTTCCCACTTCGATACCGCGGAACAGGACGGGTGTACCAATATTAAGCGAGCCTGCTTCTGGCGCCTCCACGACGATGCTTAACCCATCCAGATAGCGTGAGTCGGTAATCGTGGCTTCCTGCAGTTCAAAGTCGCGCCGTGCCGCGCCGCGTCCTGGCTCAACGTTAATATAGGGCTGGAGAATCGTATCCAGATGCTCGACGCCCGCCGCGGAAATTTGTGGCGTAATAACGGAAAAACGTGTCCCGGCGCGGGCAAATGTCTGTACGTACTCCGGATAAAGGACGGCTTTTGCCTGCACTTCATTACGTGCGGTGATCAATTCCAGCGTCTGGATCTGGCCGATATCAATACCGAGGTAACGAATGGGCATCCCTTCCGCCAATTTTCCGGCGTCGAACGCGTGCAGCGTAATTTGTCCGCCTACCGCGCGAGCGGAGGTTTCTGAAGCATAAAGAATGCGTTTATCGCCTTTGCGCCGACTGGCGCTGGCGCCGCTCAGGTTATCAAAACTAATGGCCCCTTTCAGCGCGCGGGAGAGTGGCGAGGCCTGTACCGTTAGGCCGCTGCCGTTAAGTTGCACCTTCGCGCCGCCTTCCGCCCAGAACACGCTATTGCTGGTTAACAGGTGGCGATATTCCGGCTTAATATGCAGGTCGATGTCAAAGGTATTGGCGCGTGGGCGAACGGTGATGACTTCGCCTACTTCAAATTTTCGATACAGCACGACGGAACCTGCCTGGACATCCGGCAACGTTTCGGCCGTCAGCGTTAAGGTGGTAGTCGGTAAGTCACTGAGGCTATTTTCCAGCGCTTTTTCCAGGTTAGCATAGAGCGGGTAGGTGGATTTCATCTTCCCGCTCGTACCGGGTAAAATACGAATTCCGCCGTCAATCCACTCGCTGGCGCTGGCGCCGAGGAACTCTACGCCGTCAAGGCCGACTTTGACATCTACCCGGCTGTTGACCACGAATTTACTGTCGCCCTGTACCAAATCCCGGTGCTGCGGTTCAATCGCGACGATGAATGACACGCCTTTACTGGATAAGTTGCGCTCAATGACCTGGCCAATTTTTACGCCATGTAAAATTAACGGCTGGCCCGGTTCGATGCCGTAACTTTCCGGGGCCGTCAGCGTCAGGGTTAAGGCATTCGCCTCATGCAGCAGGGCTTTTTCACCCGGCACCACCACAAATTCACTGCGCGGTTCGCCGTCGCCCGGCACCAGCTCGAAGGTTTTTCCGGTTAACAACGAACTGATATTCGCGTCACTTAGCGACAGTTTGGGATTGCGTAACTCAATACGCGTATTTTCCCGCATCAGCGGAACAACGCTGGGATCGACGGTCATCTCTCCGGTGACTTTACCGCCAGGGTTGAGCGTCAGTTTAGAAAGCTCACCCACCTCCAGTCCCTGGTACATGAGCGGCGTAGATTCCGCTTTCAGACCGTCTCCGCTGGGCAGCTCAAGTTTAACGATTACCCCTCGTTGGCTGTGGGCTAAATCTTTATATAAGCCGAACGTGTCATCCTGGGCGGCGGGTTTGGAATTGTCCGGTGAGTCAAACGCAATCGCGCCATTGACCAGGGCCGCGAGGCTCTCCAGTTTCACCTTCGCGCCGCTCAGGCTTAGATCGGCGTCAATGCCGGAGACATTCCAAAAACGGCTGCCTTTTTTCACCAGATCGGTAAACCGTCGCTCAATCAGAACGTCAATCGTCACGCCCTGTTTGTTAGGGTTAATCGAATAGTCATACACCCGTCCGACAGGGATTTTACGGAAATAGACCAGTGAACCGCTATTAAGCGAACCGAGATCCGGCGCATTGAGATGAATCATCAGATCGCCGTTGCTAAGCCGGTATTTAGGCTGTGTATCCAGGGCGACGAAATGATCTCTGGGCTTGCCTTTACCTGGCATCATACCGATGTAATTCCCGCCGACCAACGCATCCAGGCCGGAAACGCCCGCCAGCGAGGCTTTGGGCGTCACCAGCCAGAATTGCGTCTCTTCGCGCAACGCATCTTCCATATCTGATTTGATACTGACGCGAACTTCAATTTTGCGCAGATCTTTGCTCAGGCTGACATCTTCCACGGTGCCGACTTCTACTCCCTGATAACGAACGGGAGTCCGGCCTGGTACGATACCATCCGCCGACATAAAATCGATAGTCACGCTATTGCCGCGATCCTGGTAGCTATCCCATACTAGCCACCCTGCGATCATTAGCGCGATAAGCGGTAGCAGCCAGAAAGGTGAAATACGGCGTTTGGTTTTAATTTGCGCTTCAGTCTTCGAAGCGGGCGTTTCCTGACTCATGTGCATCCCAAAGTAAGCGGCTATCCAGCCATTCCACTGCAAGAATAGTCAAAATTACCGCTGCGCCGAAATAAAACGCAGCCGGTCCCATAGTAAAAGCCAGAATCTGATCGCGATTAATCAGAGACATGGTTAACGAGATAACGAAAAGATCCAGCATCGACCAGCGGCCTATCCATGTCACCAGACGCAGCAACAGAATTCGCGTCCGCAGTCCCTGTTCGCATTTAAAATGGATACTCAACAGTAGCGTAAACATCACGATGACTTTGGTAAACGGCACCAAAATACTGGCGATAAAAACGACGGCGGCGACGGCGATATTGCTGCTGGCAAGCGACATAATGCCCGACAGGATAGTATCTTCCTGACGCCCGCCATTAATGTAGATTACCGAGATAGGCAGCAGGTTTGCCGGCAGCAAAAAGACAATAGACGCCAGCAAGGCCGCCCAACACTTCTGTATGCTCTGTTTTCTGCGTAACCGTAGCGGAATATGACAACGCGGGCAGCGTCCTTTTGCATCCGGATAGCCGCTAAAGTGGCAGCCAAGACAGACGCGCAATCTTTCGTCCGCACGTTGAGCAGGGCGCTGCGGATAAAATCGTTCCCATAGTTGCTCCACATTCAGATGAATCATAGTCAGAATGCTAAGAACCACCAACGAAACGAACGCTAAAAGCCCGATGCCCGGCTGCAGAAAGGCATAGTCCTGCACTTTGATAGAGGCAACGCCAATACCGACCAGATAGATGTCCAGCATCACCCACTCTTTCAGTTTTTCCAGCATCAGCAGGACTGGACGCAGATTCATGCCGAGAAGGCTGCCAAACCACAGGTAAGCAATTGAAAAAACCAGAATAAGCGGCGCGCCCACCACGCAAAAGAGCACCATTGCGGCGGTTAACGGATCGCCCTGTTGCGTCATTTGCCAGATGCCGTGCATCACATTGGCATCAATGCGTACACCCAACAGGTAGATATGGAGTAACGGTTCGCTCCAGGCAAACGGCATCAATAGCAGCATGGTTACCGCCATCGCGGTCAGCCGCGTCAGCGACCAGTCGCGCCCATCGCGAATTTTGGCCTGGCAACGAGGACAATAAGCGCTTTGATGAGCGCTCATCTCCGGCAAGCTGAACAGCATGTCGCATTCAGGGCAGCGCTGGTAGTGGCTGCGCGGCAGCGCTTCGCTAATTGACCTGATCGTTAGCTTTTTTGTTGGCGTGACGTGTGAGGTGTTCAGAGCCATGTATCGTGAATCAAAGTGTTAGAATAATGTAATCTTAACTCATGACAGGAATAATCTTGAGCAAGAACGCATTTAATGCTTATTTTAATAGCCTGTGTTTAGGAGTAAGACCACGAAGTGATTATATAATGAGCAAAACAGAACTATACGCGGCGTTAAACCGCGATTTTCAGTCGTTAATGGCAGGTGAAACCAGCTTTCTGGCCACGCTGGCGAATACCAGCGCGCTACTGTTCGAACGTCTTACCGAGGTGAACTGGGCAGGGTTTTATCTCCTCGAAGGCGATACGCTGGTGTTGGGGCCGTTTCAGGGGCGAATCGCCTGTGTGCGGATTCCGGTTGGTCGCGGCGTGTGCGGCGCAGCGGTAGCGCAGAATAAGGTTCAACGTATTGATGATGTTCATGCGTTTGACGGCCATATTGCCTGTGATGCCGCCAGCAACGCCGAAATTGTGCTGCCTGTCACGGTTGGCGAACGGATTATCGGCGTGCTGGATATAGATAGCACGGCGTTTGGCCGTTTTACCGAAGAAGATGAACACGGCCTGCGTACGCTGGTCGCACAGCTTGAAACCGTGCTTGCAACGACGGATTACAAAAAATTCTTTGCGAGCGTCGCAGGATAATCAACGGATAACGTAGCAATTACTGATGGCGTCATTATAATGACGCCTGTTCATGCCTGCTGCTTGTTGGCTACGTCCGTTGTAATCAGGAAATTTCATGGAAAATCAACCTAAGTTGAATAGCAGTAAAGAAGTTATCGCGTTTCTGGCCGAGCGTTTTCCTCACTGTTTTAGTGCGGAAGGCGAAGCTCGCCCGCTGAAAATTGGTATTTTTCAGGATCTGGTAGAGCGAGTTGGGGGCGAAATGAACCTCAGCAAAACGCAACTTCGTTCCGCTTTACGTCTTTATACTTCAAGCTGGCGTTACCTGTACGGCGTTAAGCCGGGCGCAACGCGCGTCGACCTTGATGGCAATCCGTGCGGCGAGCTGGAAGAACAGCATGTCGAACATGCGCGTAAGCAGCTTGAAGAAGCCAAAGCCCGTGTTCAGGCGCAGCGCGCAGAGCAGCAAGCGAAAAAACGCGAAGCTGCCGCGGCGGCTGGCGAAAAAGAAGACGCGCCGCGACGCGAGCGTAAACCTCGCCCGGTAGCGCGTCGTAAAGAAGGCGCTGAACGTAAACCTCGCGCTGATAAACCGACGACGAAAGCGCCGCGTGCGCCTCGCGAAGAGAAGCACACGCCGGTTTCTGATATTTCAGTATTGACCGTAGGGCAGTCCCTCAAGGTGAAAGCGGGTAATAATGCGATGGATGCCACCGTATTAGAAATCACCAAAGATGGTGTCCGTGTACAGCTGAATTCGGGTATGTCTTTGATTGTACGCGCAGAACACCTGGTGTTCTGAAACGGAGGCCAGGCCTGGCATGAACACTTTTTTTAGGCTTACCGCGTTAGCTGGCCTGCTTGCATTAGCAGGCCAGTCCTTCGCCGTGGAAGATATTACGCGTGCCGATCAAATTCCCGTACTAAAGGAAGAGACGCAACATGCGACGGTGAGCGAGCGCGTAACGTCGCGTTTTACCCGCTCCCACTATCGCCAGTTCGATCTGGATGAGGCATTTTCGGCAAAGATTTTTGATCGCTATCTGAATCTTCTCGACTATAGCCACAACGTTTTGTTGGCGAGCGATGTCGAGCAGTTTGCGAAAAAGAAAACCGTGTTGGGCGATGAGCTGCGCACGGGTAAGCTGGATGTTTTTTACGATCTTTATAACCTGGCGCAAAAGCGCCGGTTTGAACGTTACCAGTACGCGCTAAAAGTGCTGGAACGGCCAATGGATTTCACCGGAAACGATACGTTTAACCTGGACCGCAGTAAAGCGCCCTGGCCGAAAGATGAGGCTGAGCTAAATGCGCTGTGGGATGGCAAAGTGAAATTCGATGAGCTCAGCCTGAAACTCACCGGCAAGAGCGACAAAGAAATTCGCGAAACGCTGACGCGTCGCTACAAATTCGCTATTCGTCGCCTGGCGCAGACCAACAGTGAAGATGTGTTCTCGCTGGCGATGACCGCTTTTGCGCGTGAAATCGACCCGCATACGAATTATCTTTCTCCCCGCAATACCGAGCAGTTTAATACCGAAATGAGCCTGTCTCTGGAAGGTATCGGCGCGGTGCTGCAAATGGATGACGATTATACTGTCATTAACTCATTGGTTGCCGGCGGCCCGGCAGCGAAGAGCAAGTCGATTAGCGTCGGCGATCGTATCGTCGGCGTAGGGCAGGCCGGAAAACCGATGGTCGACGTTATTGGCTGGCGTCTTGACGATGTGGTGGCGCTGATCAAAGGGCCGAAAGGCAGCAAGGTTCGACTGGAAATACTGCCGGCTGGCAAAGGGACGAAAACGCGTATTATCACGCTGACGCGTGAACGAATTCGTCTTGAAGATCGCGCGGTTAAAATGTCGGTGAAAACCGTCGGCAAGGAAAAAGTTGGCGTACTGGATATTCCAGGCTTCTATGTCGGCTTGACCGATGATGTCAAAGTTCAGCTTCAGAAGCTGGAAAAACAGAACGTTAACAGCATCGTTATCGATCTGCGTTCAAACGGCGGTGGGGCGCTGACGGAAGCCGTTTCGCTTTCCGGTCTGTTTATCCCTTCTGGTCCGATAGTTCAGGTGCGCGACAATAACGGCAAAGTGCGTGAGGATAGCGACACCGACGGCGTGGTCTACTACAAAGGCCCGCTGGTGGTGCTGGTCGATCGTTTCAGTGCCTCGGCATCGGAAATCTTTGCTGCCGCGATGCAGGATTATGGTCGCGCGCTGATTGTCGGTGAGCCGACCTTCGGTAAAGGGACGGTACAGCAATATCGTTCGCTAAACCGAATTTACGATCAGATGCTTCGCCCGGAATGGCCTGCGCTGGGTTCGGTGCAGTACACCATTCAGAAGTTTTACCGTGTCAACGGCGGTAGTACGCAGCGTAAAGGGGTCACGCCGGATATCATCATGCCGACCGGCAATGAAGAGACGGAAACCGGAGAAAAATTTGAAGATAACGCCTTGCCGTGGGATAGCATTGATGCGGCGAAATACGTGAAATCGGACGATTTGGCCCCGTTTGGCCCGGAATTATTGAAAGAACACAACGCGCGTATCGCCAAAGATCCTGAGTTTCAGTACATCATGAAGGATATCGCACGTTTCAATGCCATGAAGGATAAGCGCAACATCGTCTCTCTGAATTATGCGCAGCGTGAGAAAGAGAACAATGAAGAAGACGCTCTGCGTCTGGCGCGTATTAACGATCGGTTTAAACGTGAGGGTAAACCGTTGCTGAAGAAACTGGACGATCTGCCAAAGGATTACCAGGAGCCGGACCCGTACCTTGATGAAACGGTGAAGATTGCTCTGGACCTGGCGCATCTTGAAAAAGAAAAACCAGCGGAGCAGGCGGCAGCCAATAAGTAACGCTAAACAGGCACAAAAAATTGTGCCTGTTTTTTTTAACAAGCGCAGAAGTCGTCAGGATAATGCTACAAAATGTAAAGTTGTGTTTTTCTCGTGACTTACCGCCTGGTGATGCTTGAAAATAGCCATAAGACCCATACGATGTGGGTAATCGCATAGTGCGCTTTGTTAAATTGAGGTTAAAAGAAAATTATGATGCGAATCGCGCTCTTCCTGCTGACGAACCTGGCCGTGATGGTCGTTTTCGGGCTGGTTCTGAGCCTGACAGGGATACAGTCGAGCAGCGTGCAAGGCTTGCTGATCATGGCGCTGCTGTTTGGTTTTGGCGGTTCTTTTATTTCATTGCTGATGTCCAAATGGATGGCGTTAAAATCCGTAGGAGGGGAAGTTATTGAACAGCCTCGCAATGAAAGAGAACGCTGGTTGATGAACACCGTAGCAACGCAAGCGCGCCAGGCCGGTATCGCCATGCCGCAGGTTGCTATCTACCATGCGCCGGACATTAACGCGTTTGCGACGGGCGCACGCCGTGACGCCTCATTGGTCGCTGTGAGCACCGGTTTGTTGCAAAACATGAGCCCTGACGAAGCGGAAGCCGTCATTGCGCATGAAATCAGCCATATTGCCAATGGCGATATGGTGACGATGACGTTGATTCAAGGGGTGGTTAACACCTTCGTTATCTTTATTTCGCGCATTATCGCGCAAATTGCTGCTGGTTTTCTGGGCGGCAACCGCGATGAAGGCGAAGGAAGTAACGGTAATCCGCTAATCTATTTCGCCGTTGCGACGGTGCTGGAACTGGTCTTCGGTATTCTGGCGAGCATTATCACCATGTGGTTCTCCCGTTACCGTGAGTTTCATGCCGATGCGGGATCGGCGAAGCTGGTTGGCCGTGAAAAAATGATTGCCGCGCTGCAGCGCCTGAAAACCAGCTACGAGCCGCAAGAAGCGACCAGCATGATGGCGTTTTGTATTAACGGTAAATCGAAATCGTTAAGCGAGCTGTTTATGACGCACCCACCGCTGGATAAACGCATTGAAGCGCTGCGTAGCGGTGAGTACCTGAAATAATAAGCCCACTGGCAAGTATGAAAAGCGCGTCGAATGACGCGCTTTTTTTACGCCTGAACGCGTGGTTGCGTAATACGTAAACCGCTCACCACCGCTGCGAGAGTCGCCAGGATCGCCGCCGCAAGCAGCGAAAGATGCGTACCGCTATCGCCAAACTGGTTCAACATCAGCGCTACCAGCGCGGCGCCAGTACTTTGGCCTAACAGTCGCGCCGTGCCCAGCATCCCGCTGGCGCCACCGCTGCGCTCACGCGGCGCGGAAGTGATAATGGTGTGATTATTCGGCGACTGGAACAGGCCAAACCCTGCGCCGCAAAGGATCATCGGCCAGATAATATTCAGATCGGAGGGGGAGGCTGGCAACATGACCAGCGCAAACAACCCGGCTGCCATTATCACCATTCCCAGCGCCCCCAGCAAACCGGCATGAAGACGTTCTATCAGGTATCCCGCCAGCGGCGCCATTACCATCGTTGCCAGCGGCCAGGGCGTCAATAACAGGCCGGTTTCTACTTCGCTACGGCCCAACACGGTTTGCAGATAAAAAGGTAGCGAGACCATGGCTAACATTTGCGCGCAGAACGAGCAAATTGACGTGCCGATCGAGAGTGAAAAAAGCGGAATGCGTAACAAGTCGATGGGTAACAAAGGGACGGGCAAAGAAAGCTGGCGGCGCACGAAGAAAAACCCGACCACGACCAGAACGAGCAGCTCTGCGCCAATCAACGTTAGCGACTGTCCCTGGGCAAAGCCGCTCAATGCGGTAATCAGCAGGCCAAATGTGAGCGCATTCATTACCGCGCTCGGTAAGTCAAAGCGCGGCTTAGTGTCATGGGCGATGTTTGCTGGTAAAAAGCGTATGGCCAGAATTAACGCGATGATACCTAACGGGACATTAATCAGAAACAGCCATTTCCATGATGAGATGGACAAAATCGCTGCGGCGATCGTCGGACCCGCGGCGGAAGAGACTGCGACGATAAAAGAGTTAATTCCCATGCCTCGTCCCAGATGACGCTGGGGGTAGATAAGACGAATCAGCGCCGTGTTTACGCTCATTAGCGCCGCGCCGCCAAATCCCTGCGCGATACGCGCCAGCGTCAGCATCTGTAGCGAGTCTGAAAGCGCGCAAAACAATGATGAAAGCAGAAATACCACTAAACCACATTTGTAGATCCGGCGATAACCAAACATGTCGCCTAAAAAAGACAGGGAAAGCAGTGAGACGACAATGGCGATTTGGTACGCATTGACAATCCAGATAGAGCTGGCAGGGGAGGCATGTAAATCAGTCGCAATGGTTGGCAGCGCGACATTAGCGATTGCGCCATCCAGAACCGCCATCGAAATACCGATAATAATCGTCAGGATAGCGCCGTATCTCTGCGGGAGGGGCAGGCCATCGGCCCGTGTTTTTTCCATAAGTATTTTGTAATAAGGGGAATTATGAGCTGAATAATAATGTTAGCATTAATACTGAGTTGTTATGTCGCAGATTTGTAACGAAGTAAGCAAAGATGGATTGCGGGCGACCTGGCGTGAAATTATAATAAAAACTCGTTCTGAATTTTATAAAACGCTCGTAATGAGGTGATAAATGGCAAACGCAGATCTGGATAAGCAGCCTGATTCTGTATCTTCTGTGCTGAAAGTTTTCGGCATTCTGCAGGCGCTGGGTGAAGAGCGTGAAATAGGGATTACCGAGCTATCGCAGCGCGTCATGATGTCGAAAAGCACCGTTTATCGCTTTTTGCAAACCATGAAAACGCTGGGCTACGTGGCTCAGGAGGGGGAGTCTGAAAAATACTCTCTGACGCTAAAGCTGTTTGAGCTGGGCGCACGAGCGTTGCAAAATGTTGATCTCATCCGCAGTGCGGACATTCAGATGCGCGAACTGTCTCGTCTGACAAAAGAAACTATCCATCTTGGCGCGCTGGATGAAGACAGTATTGTCTATATCCATAAAATTGACTCTATGTACAATCTGCGGATGTACTCACGTATTGGGCGTCGTAATCCGCTGTACAGTACGGCCATCGGTAAAGTGCTTCTGGCCTGGCGCGACCGTGATGAGGTTAAGCAGATTCTCGACGGCGTAGAGTATAAGCAAAGCACTGGACGCACGATTACCAGCACTGAAGCGTTGCTGCCGCTGTTGGATGAAGTGCGTGCGCAAGGCTACGGTGAAGATAACGAAGAACAGGAAGAAGGGTTACGTTGTATCGGCGTACCGGTATTTGACCGTTTTGGCGTAGTCATCGCAGGGTTAAGCATTTCGTTCCCGACGCTGCGTTTTTCAGAAGAACGCCTACAGGAATATGTGGCTATGTTACACGCCGCCGCGCGTAAAATTTCTGAACAAATGGGTTACAACGATTATCCCTTCTAAGCAACGTTATTTGCATGACGTTAAAAAAAAGCAGCTACGAAAAATGTAGCTGCTTTTTTTATAACATCGGGTGGGATGAAATCGTAAAAGTAGATAATATCTGTCGGCTTATTTAACGGTTATTAAAATATTATTTAACAGTACTTATGAACAACAGCCAATATAGGGGAATTATTGGTGATAGTTTCACTGTGAAATTATTTATTGCCGCTTAGCCATTATCCACCACGGTGGCGATTTTTCTGAAAATGGGACAGTCGGAAAAGCCAATAATGCCGCTGTTGGTATGGAGATATTGCGCCGTGCTGGTGCCGCGTGCGGTCAGGTAATGGCACTGTAAACCCAGCCCCGCAGCGTTCACTTTACTTCCCACCAGGATGCCATAGCCGCTCATCAGCAGGCCTATCCACACCAGGGCAAACAATACAATTGCGCGAATGATCAAACGCATTACTACCTCTTTTCTTTTTTAGTTAAAATAAGAGTAGCGTGTACATTGATTGAAACAAGTGAATCATTCCTAAAAACATATAATGCCGCTACAGTTACTCCTGGTTTAAGTAACTCATGATAATTTAGCGACATAAGATGTAAGATCGGAGAGTGGAGTGAAAAAATTTCGATGGGTCGTTCTCGGCATCGTGGTGGTAGTATGCCTGTTGCTGTGGGCGCAGGTGTTTAATATCATGTGCGATCAGGATGTACAATTTTTCAGCGGTATTTGCGCCATCAATAAATTTATTCCCTGGTAAACGTTTTACACCAGAGATTTCCTTCCCGTGTAGCAGTGGTAGAATGACGTCTCTACATTGAGGTGGTGAAATGAACGACGTTTTAAACTCTGGTGCGTTTTCTCTTGCATCTTTAATAGTATCAATGGTGGTTCTGGTGGTGGGGCTGGCGCTCTGGTTCTTTGTCAACCGGGCAAGTTCCCGTGCCAACGAGCAGATAGAATTGCTCGAAGCGTTATTGGATCAACAGAAGCGGCAAAACGCGTTGTTACGCCGTCTTTGCGAAGCAAACGAACCAGAAAAAGAAGCGGAACCCGCAACAGCGGCAAGCGAACCAAAAGAGGATGAGGACATCATTCGTCTGGTTGCAGAACGATAATGCTTACCGGGGCGCAAATGGCGCTAGTGCCATACGCCCCATTTCCCCGTCGGATCTCTCCGCGTTGCCGTTTGCAACTGATACTACAGCATCAACACCTTACATAATATATGGCTTTATATGCAACATAGTTTTATATGTATAACAAATGGACATATGGCATTTTTGTGATACCGCTCATTCTCTATTAAAAGCGAAACGTTTCTCTCTCTTTATGGATTGTCATTGTTTGTTCATTATTTTAAGGCATTCTGTAAAGACGCAGAACATCACAAAAAGCGGTGTCGAAAATCGCTTTTCTTTTCTATTATTTTGATTAAAAGGTGTTTTTTATCATTGTGACAATTTATGCATAACTCAGCATAAAAAGTGATATGAAAAATACAGCTTTTAAATGTGATTTGATGCACTGGAAGAAGCGAAGTTATTGAGCTATGGTAGAAAAATGGCTTTTCAGCAGTGACGTTGTCAGGAGTCCGTCAGCGCGTGAGGATATATCTTTCGCAATTTTGTTGCATAAACGTGCTGTCAATTTGTGAAGGTTCTCGTAATTTGTGCGACGGATCGAGACACGTTTAAAAATGGCTTGCCATAATTAACGTTGTATGTGATAACAGGCTTTGGGTTAAACGAGGTACAGTTCTGTTTATGTGTGGCATTTTCAGTAAAGAAGTCCTGAGTAAACACGTTGACGTTGAATACCGCTTCTCTGCCGAACCTTATATTAGTGCCTCAAGCAGTAATGTCTCAGTTTTATCTATGTTATGCCTACGGGCAAAGAAAACACTCTAAGGAATTTTGCAAATGGCAAAGATTAAAGGTCAAGTTAAGTGGTTCAACGAATCCAAAGGTTTTGGCTTCATTACTCCGGCTGACGGCAGCAAAGATGTGTTCGTACACTTCTCCGCTATCCAGGGCAATGGTTTCAAAACTCTGGCTGAAGGCCAGAACGTTGAGTTCGAAATTCAGGACGGCCAGAAAGGTCCGGCTGCTGTTAACGTAACAGCTATCTGATCGACACCACTGATTTGATGCGTTTGTCGCGTCAGCCTCAGATATAAAGCCTCGCTAAAAGCGGGGCTTTTTAATTCAATATCCTTCAAAATGTGTCTGGATGCGCTCTCGTTAGCGATTTGTTGCAAAGGCGCGAGGTTATTAGCATTGTTTTTTCTGGTTTTTCCGGCCGTTTCCCGTTAAATCAATCACCTGAAAAATGATTCGGCTGGAGATCAGGTGAAAAAGAAAAGCGACGGCGATACCCGTAATTTTACGCCCATACGTTTTGCACTACTTTGCACTGCCATTCTGCTCAGTATGGCATTGTTGTTAGGGCGGGTGGCATGGCTGCAAATTGTTACGCCGTCGAAACTGGTGAAACAAGAAGATATGCGCTCGCTTCGTGAAGTGACCACGGCCTCTCCACGCGGCATGATCACCGACAGAGAAGGGCGGCCCTTAGCGGTGAGCGTTCCGGTTAATGCTGTCTGGGCCGATCCGAAGACTATCATAAGCAAAGGCGGCGTTGGCTACAATGAGCGCTGGCAGGCGCTGGCCAGCGCCCTGCATCTGTCGCTCAGTACGCTTGCGGAACGGGTAAACAGTAACCCGGCAGGCCGTTTTATCTACCTTGCGCGCCAGGTTTCACCCCAGCAAGCCGAATGGATAGATAAACTGAATCTACCGGGTATCAACCTGCGGGAAGAGTCGCGCCGTTTTTACCCTGCCGGACACGTAGCGGCCAATTTGATCGGCTTTACCAATATCGACGGGCAGGGAATAGAAGGTATTGAAAAGAGCTTTAACGCGCAACTGACGGGAAAACCGGGCTCCCGACTGGTGCGTAAAGATAAATTTGGTCACGTTATTGAGAACATTACGGAAGTGAATCCGGTTCCTGCTCATGAACTTCAGCTTAGCATTGATGAACGTCTGCAAACGGTTACCGAAGATGCGCTGGATAACGCCGTCATCTGGAACAAAGCGGAATCCGGCGCTGCCGTATTGATTAACATCCCAACGGGTGAAATTCTCTCGATGGCGAGCTACCCGGATTTCAACCCGAACAATCGTGAAGGCGCGCAGTTGGACGATTTTCGTAACCGCGCGATTAGCGACACTTTCGAACCCGGTTCTACTGTGAAGCCATTGGTCATTATGACTGCGTTACAGCAGGGCATCGTGCAGCCGGACAGCGTTATCGATACCCATCCTTTTACTCTCGATGGACACCGTATCCGCGACGTCGGTTACTATCCGGAACTGACATTAACCGGCATTTTGCAAAAATCCAGCGATACCGGCGTTTCTCACCTTTCTCTGGCGATGCCGGTGCAGAAATTAATGGATACTTATAAAAGCTTTGGTTTCGGCGTGCCTACCGGACTGGGTCTCACCGGAGAGAGCAGCGGGTTATTACCGAAACGCCGTTACTGGAGTGATTTAGATCGCGCTACCTTCGCTTTTGGCTATGGATTAATGGTGACGCCGCTGCAACTGGCGCATGTTTATGCCACGATTGGCAGCTTTGGTATCTACCGTCCGTTATCGATCACCAAAGTTGATCCACCCGTGATCGGCACGCGAGTAATGCCGGAAGAACTGGTGCACGAGGTGGAACATATGATGGAGAGCGTCGCGTTGCCTGGCGGCGGCGGAACAAAAGCCGCAGTAAGAGACTACCGTATTGCGGTCAAAACCGGGACGGCGAAAAAAATTGGCGATGATGGTAAATACGTCGATAAGTATGTGGCATATACCGCAGGCGTCGCGCCGGCAAGTAACCCCAGGTTTGCGCTGGTGGTGGTGATTAATAATCCACAAAATGGGGCTTATTATGGCGGCGCGGTATCTGCGCCCGTATTCAGCCAGATCATGGGCGATGTGCTGCGGCTGGAAAATGTTGAGCCAGACGGTATGCCAGCCGATTCAGATCACCTTCTGGTGATGCATGGCAGCCACGTTGCGGTTCCGGGCTCGTAAAGGATTTTCCCGGGGCGCAATTCGCGTTACACTTGCGCCCTTTAGCGCCCCAGTCCGGAGTTGTCATGTCGTTTACCTGTCCGCTTTGCCATCAGCCGCTTACGCAGATGAATAACAGCGTTATATGTCCACAGCGCCATCAGTTTGATGTGGCGAAAGAGGGCTACATCAATCTGCTGCCGGTACAGCATAAACGTTCGCGCGATCCGGGCGACAGCGCCGAAATGATGCAGGCGAGGAGAGCGTTTCTTGATGCGGGCCATTATCAGTCGCTGCGCGATGCCGTGATTAACCTGTTGCGCGAGCGGCTGGATCAGTCGGCCACGGCGATTCTGGATATCGGCTGCGGCGAGGGGTATTACACTCATGCTTTTGCCGAGGCGTTGCCGGGAGTCACCACGTTTGGACTGGACGTTGCTAAAACGGCGATCAAAGCGGCGGCGAAACGCTATTCGCAGGTGAAGTTTTGTGTGGCGTCAAGCCATCGACTGCCCTTTGCCGATGCGTCAATGGATGCGGTGATCAGAATCTACGCCCCGTGTAAGGCGCAGGAATTGGCGCGTGTGGTGAAACCTGGTGGTTGGGTCGTTACCGCCACGCCAGGGCCGCATCATCTGATGGAACTAAAAGGGCTCATTTATGATGAGGTGCGTTTACATGCGCCGTATACCGAGCAGCTCGACGGATTCACATTGCAGCAGAGTATCCGCCTTGCTTATCACATGCAGCTCACCGCCGAAGCGGCTGTAGCACTGTTGCAAATGACGCCATTTGCCTGGCGCGCCAGGCCAGAAGTGTGGGAACAACTGGCTGCCAGCGCCGGACTTAGCTGCCAGACGGATTTCAACCTTCATCTCTGGCAGCGTAACCGTTAACCGTGAAAATGCGTCCAGAGGATCTGGACGCCAATTCCTATCAGTACGACCCCGCCGAGAATTTCAGCACGCTTACCCAGCATTGGGCCGATAAAGCGACCGATCATCATTCCGAGGGTGGACATGATAAGCGTGGCGCAACCGATAGCTAATGCGGTAGCGATGATGTTTACCTGCAAAAACGCCAGACCGACGCCAACCGCCATCGCATCGAGGCTGGTCGCGATAGCCGTCGTGACTAATAGCCAAAAGCTGTGGCGGCGTAACGGTGTTTCATCTTCATCACTACCGCCGCGGATACCTTCGATGATCATGCGTCCGCCCAGAAAGATCAGCAGAACAAAGGCTATCCAGTGGTTCCATTCCAGAACGAATTTACTCGCCAATATCCCCAGCCCCCAGCCGATTAACGGGGTCAGCGTTTCAACCGCGCCAAAGATAAGGCCGGTACGCAACGCTTCTGAGAATTTGGGTTTATGTAGGGTGGCGCCTTTGCCAATTGATGCCGCGAAAGCATCCATCGACATGCCGAAAGCGAGAAGAACAGTAGCAGTAAAGTGCATGACAACGTCCTGACCGGGGTATCCATTAAACACATCACTGCCCCCAGCAAACATGCATGTCGCCATTCTGTGACGAAATACACAGCAGTTGATGCGCCTATGGTCTCGCCTGACCAGCGGCGGCTGGTCCGTACGCGCCACGTTTTGCAACGAGTATGTTGACGCGTACATTTCCGGAGTCTGGAAATCGGCTACTCCCCAATTGACGGCGCAACATTAACATATTTTTAGAATATAAAACAACAGCGATAAAATATTATTTGCCTTCTAATTGAAAACGATTTTCATTTAGATTTATTCATCAATAAAACGTTAAATTAAATAACAATTGGCCAATAGAAAATATAGCCTTAGCTATATTATGATTCGAAATAAAATTCGAAAAACATAGTTGAGGCTATATCTTAGATTATTGATTTTCAATAAGAAGTTTATATATTTTTTCCAGATCGTCGATATTGCGTACACGGATAAGCAAGCGTCGTTGTTCTAATTGCATCACCAGTACGCCGTCTTCCGATAAATTCATCTCTTTAATACGGTTATATTCTATCCAGACATTGGCGAAGAAAAAGCCACGTTGTTTAAAGATGATCCGTGGCGTGCGGATCCAGAATATATAAAACCCCATTAACGCCAGCGCGCTTAATAACCATGTGGCCATCTGCGCTCCGTGGCTGGTTACGTTGTTATAAATAAGGATGGCGACCAGCCCAACGAAGATAACGCTGTCTACGCGACCGCGGCGGAGCAGGGCTATAGAAAGCAGAGTGGGGCCATTACGACGGGGCATGATGAACTGATCGTAGAGAGCGTAAGCCAATAATGCGGCAATAAAGAGAATCAGCACCAGGTCCGTGATAGTCATTTATCCTCCAGAGAAATAAAAAAACGGGGCCGTTTGGCCCCGGTAGTGTACAACAGTCTTACTGGCCCAGCAGTCCTACGGAGTAGCCGGCGATACCAATGACGAAGAAGCCCACGATAATCCACAGCGGGTTAACTTTCTTACGCAGCAGCCACATACAGGCAAAGGTCAACAGTAGCGGAACCAGACCCGGCATCAGCTGGTCGAGAATGGTTTGCACGGTGGTAACGCGTGTCTGACCATCCTGACCGGTGATGGTGGAGACCACCAGCGGGATATTCACATGCGTCCACTTGTTAACCAATGCCCCCATGACAAACAGGCCGAGGATTGACGCCCCCTCAGTCAGTTTTTGCAGGAAGCCGCCGCCCATATCTTTAACGATATCGACGCCTTTGCGGTAGCCATAAGCCACGCCATAATAACGGGTCGCCAGACGCACCAGGTTAAACAGGATGAAAAACAGCAGCGGACCAAGCAGGCTGCCGCTCATTGCAATACCTGCGCCCAGCGCCGCGAATACCGGACGGACGGTACCCCAGAAGATAGGGTCGCCGACGCCTGCCAGCGGTCCCATCAGACCGACTTTGATACCGTTGATAGCGCCATCGTCAATCTCTGCGCCGTTCGCACGCTTTTCTTCCATTGCCAGGGTCACGCCCAGTACCGGCGCCGCAACGTAAGGATGAGTGTTAAAGAACTCCAGGTGACGTTTAATCGCCTGTTTACGCGCGTCATTATTCTCCGGATACAGGCGACGAATCGCCGGCACCATAGAGAAGCAGAAGCCCAGCGCTTGCATACGTTCGAAGTTCCATGACCCCTGGAACAGGTTAGAACGAAGAAATACGCCGCGAATATCGCTCGGAGTGAGTTTTTTCTCGGTGGTAGTTTTAGTCATATCAACCATTTCGCTCACCTGTTAGTCCAGTTCGTTGTCGAGATCGTTATTGCCAGCAGCCGCTGCAGGCGCGCCCGCTACACGGTTGTATTTCGGGCTCAGCTGGATGTAAAGAATAGCCATCACTGCGCCGATGACACCCAGTGCGACCAGGTTGAAGTTTGTGAAAGCCGCGGTGACGAAACCGAGGTAGAAGAACGGCATCAGGTAGCCTGCGCGCATCATGTTGATAACCATCGCATAACCAACCACGACGATCATGCCGCCGGCGATGTTCAGACCGCCTGTGACGACTTCAGGAATCGCATTCAGCATTCCCTGTACTTCGCTGGTGCCTACGGAGATGGCAACGATAACCGCCGGGATAGCGATACGCATTGCCTGCAGGAACAGAGAAGAAACGTGCAGCCAGGAGAGCGCCGTCAGGTTGCCGTTTTCAGCCGCCTTGTCCGCCGCGTGCTGGAATGCCACGGTGATGGTACGTACGATAATGGTCAGTACCTGGCCTGCTGCCGCCAGCGGAATCGCCAGCGCGATACCGGCGCCAATGCTTTGATGCCCGGCGATGACCAGAACGGTAGAGATGATGGATGCCAGTGCGGCATCAGGCGCAACGGCAGCACCGATGTTCATCCAGCCCAGAGCGATCATTTCCAGAGTACCGCCGATGATAATACCGGTTTTCATGTCCCCCAGAACGGCGCCGATTAAGGTACAGGCGATCAGCGGACGGTGGAACTGAAATTCATCAAGTACCGACTCCATACCTGCGATACATGCGACGATGAACACCAGCACAATCTGAAGAGTGGTAATCTCCATTGTACTTCTCCTATTGCTATCTTAAGTGTGAAAGCTAATTAAATGCCGGCGGTTATTTCGCCACTTTGGCAATTAAATCCATCATTTTCAGTTTCGGATCGGTGGAAACTTTACGCACCTCAAGCTCGATGCCGCGCTCGTTGAGCTTTTTAAAGGCTTCGATATCCTTTTCATCGACGGAAACGGCGTTGTTCACCTGCGTTTTACCTTGACGATAGGCCATACCGCCAATGTTCACGGAAGTGACTTTCACGCCGCCCTCAACGATGCGCTCGACGTCGGTAGGATTGGTAAACAGAAGCATCACGCGTTCGCCGGCGTATTTCGGGTTATTGTAGACGCGAATCATCTTCGCGACGTCAACCACATGCGCCGTAACGCCCGGCGGCGCAACTTGCGTCAGCAGCGTTTTACGTACGGTATCCGCCGCGACTTCATCGCTCACAACAATAATACGGCTGACATTGGTCTCTTTGGTCCAGCGGGTAGCGACCTGACCGTGAATGAGGCGGTCATCAATACGGGCAAGCCCGATAACCATATAATCATTCGGGCCCATCGGTTTTGCCGGCGTGGCCGCTTTTGGCGCGGCGGCGACTGGCGCTGGCGCGGCTTTTTCTACCGGTTTCGCTTTCAGCGCTTTTACGCCTTCACGACCGGTTTCTACCGCCAGTGCGACCAGCTCGTCAAAGCTCGGATCGTCGTCACGAGCCATAAACGTTTCGACCAGCATCGGGATGTTGACGCCGGCAATAACTTCATAGCGCTCTTTATCGACGACAATGCGGCTGGCAGCATTAAACGGGCTGCCTCCCCATGTATCAACGAGAAATAGCACGCCTTTACTGGTATCGAGTTTAGCCAACTGAGCGTTGTACTTTTCGATCAGCGTTTCGGCATTTTCGCCTGGAACGAAATCGATCCAGCCGACGTTTTCCTGCTCGCCTAACAGCATTTCGGCTGTTTTAAGTAACTGCTCTGCAGCCCAACCATGTGTGCCTATAACAATAGCAATGGTCACTTGCTACCTCCTTTATTATTGTCAACACATCAACTTGACAGATGTATTTTTTGAATCGCCGTCCGCAAGCGAATCGATTCAGATGAGGGTTACAACGAAAAACGCATGATTTTCGTGAATTATTTTAGATATCGAAAAAAATATTTTGTGTGATGGAGATCCGTAATTTTGTTTTCGATAATGAGAAATTTCGAAGTGTAAAATATCCCGGTTACATCTCTTTGCAAAGGAAGGTAAATCTTTGCCAAAAACCAGTTGTCTCTGTTATGTTTAGCTTCCGTTTAATTAGAATGGGGTATAGGGCAGCAGCCCGTTGTATGGATCGTCACCGACGTCATTTCACTCTTTGGCCGTTTTGCGCCTGTCAACCTGGCATATCTTGCCATAGCCTTACTTTGTTTATTGCGTTACCGCCTGCATCCTTTGAGATGTTGTGGGCGCCGTTTAGTCATTCCTTAAGCAGGAGCTTGTCATGGAATTATTAATGGATCCCTCAATTTGGGTGGGTTTACTCACGCTCGTCGTCCTGGAAATTGTCCTGGGTATCGATAACCTGGTCTTTATCGCGATCCTCGCCGATAAATTACCGCCAAAGCAGCGTGACAAAGCGCGTCTTATCGGGCTCTCGCTGGCGCTGATTATGCGTCTGGCGCTGCTGTCCATTATTTCGTGGCTGGTGACCTTAACAAAGCCGCTCTTTACCGTCTGGGATTTTACCTTCTCCGGCCGCGATTTAATTATGCTGCTGGGCGGTATATTCCTGCTGTTTAAAGCGACCACCGAGCTGCATGAACGTCTGGAAAACCGCGAGCATGACACCGGACACGGTAAAGGCTATGCGAGCTTCTGGGTGGTAGTCACGCAGATTGTCATCCTGGATGCGGTCTTCTCGCTGGACGCCGTGATTACGGCGGTAGGTATGGTAAACCATCTGCCGGTTATGATGGCGGCGGTGGTGATTGCGATGGCGGTGATGCTACTGGCGTCAAAACCGCTGACCCGTTTTGTCAACCAGCATCCGACGGTGGTGGTGCTCTGTCTGAGTTTCCTGCTGATGATCGGCTTGAGCCTGGTGGCGGAAGGGTTTGGTTTCCATATTCCGAAAGGCTACTTGTACGCGGCAATTGGTTTCTCGATCGTTATCGAGGTGTTTAACCAGATTGCGCGCCGCAACTTTATTCGTCATCAGTCCACGTTGCCGCTACGCGCGCGTACTGCGGACGCTATCCTGCGTCTGATGGGCGGTAAACGCCAGGCGAGTACGCAACATGAGACGGATAGCCCGGCCGCGATATCGGTGTCGGAAGGCGCCTTCGCCGAAGAAGAACGCTACATGATTAACGGCGTACTGACTCTGGCGTCGCGCTCCCTGCGCGGCATTATGACGCCGCGAGGCGAAATTAGTTGGGTGGATGCGAATCTCAGCGTAGCTGAAATCCGTCAGCAGTTACTCTCTTCTCCGCATAGCCTGTTCCCGGTATGTCGGGGCGAGCTGGATGAAATTATCGGTATCGTTCGGGCGAAAGAGTTGCTGGTGGCGCTGGAAGAGGGCGCGGACGTTGCGGCTATCGCCGCGTCTTCTCCGGCGATAGTGGTGCCGGAAACGCTTGATCCTATCAATCTGTTAGGCGTTTTGCGTCGCGCGCGCGGCAGTTTCGTTATCGTCACTAACGAGTTCGGCGTGGTGCAGGGGCTGGTTACGCCGCTGGATGTGCTGGAAGCGATTGCCGGTGAGTTCCCGGATGCCGATGAAACGCCGGAAATCGTTGCCGATGCCGAGGGCTGGATAGTGAAGGGCGGCACCGATCTCCATGCGCTACAGCAGGCGCTGGAAGTTGACCATCTGGTGAACGAAGAGGGCGATATTGCGACGGTCGCGGGGTTAGTGATCGCCGCTAATGGCCATATTCCTCGTGTAGGCGATGTCATTGATGTTCCGCCCCTGCGGATCACCATTGTCGAGGCCAACGACTATCGTGTCGATCTGGTTCGGATTGTTAAAGAACAGCCTGCCCACGACGAAGAGGAATAACGTCACACGCAGGAATCAAGTCTATAGATGCGGCATCGCGGACATAATCTGTCCGTTATGCCGGGCGGGCGGCGGCGCGCTGCCCGCCAGCCACTGTGGAAATTCGCTAATGGGCATCGGCTTCGCATAGAGATAGCCCTGTAACATTTGCACGCCATGCTGGCGCAAATGCTGTGCCTGCGTCTGGTTTTCGACCCCTTCCGCCACCAGTTCAATATTCAGTCTTTGCCCCAGCGCGATAATAATATCGGTCACCGTTGAATTGACCGCATCGGTACCGATGGCGGCGGTGAAGGATTTATCGATTTTCAAAATATCCGGCCGCAGTTTTTCCAGCCAGGAGAGCGAGCTGTTTCCTGTGCCAAAATCATCGATGGCTAACTTCACGCCTTTACGATGCAGCTCGCGCATCAGGCGGTAATCAACGTCAAGCAACGCGTCGCGTTCCGTGAGCTCCAGCACCAGTTGCTGAACAGGTTCCGCACTAAACCAGTACTGATTAAGATCTTTGAGAAGCACGCCGTGTCGGAAATGGCTTGCCGCCACATTGATGCCGATATGAAACTGATGGTTGATGGGGAAGTAGTGCCGCTGCCGAATGGTTTCCGCAATCACATAGCGGGTCAGCGGCGCTATCAGGTTATGCTCTTCAGCGATAGGAATAAAAACATCCGGAGAGATCCAGCCCTGGCGCGGGTTGTTCCAGCGTAACAGGATCTCAACGCCGGTACACTGCTGCGTGCGGGCATTAAGCAACGGCTGACAAAATAGCTCAAACTCCCGTTCGGCAAGGGCCAGATTAATCTCCCAGGAAAAGCTCATTCTGCTGGCCGTCGCCAGCCAGGCGATATAACCGATCAACAGGCTAAGCAATACGGCCAGCGGTAACTGTGTCGGGAGATGTTTGAACGCCAGTACGCCTGCCGACGGCCCGCTGACGCTGATAGTAAAAGGGAAATGCCGCGATGAAAGCTGGTAACGCTCTTCATCTTTTTTTAATTCCGGAAGAGTATCGACCACGCCCCGACCATATAACAGGTGCCGTTTGCCGACCGTCAGGCTGGCGCTGGTAATTTGCGGCTGCTGTGGCTCAAGTAGCATGGTCGCCAGCAAGTCAATATTCACAATTTCCATCACGCCATCCTGGCCATCGGCAGAGGCGGGATACCACTGAATGAGAATCGGGCTTCCCTTGAGTAACGATTGATCCGTGGAAAGTAGCAGCAGATCGCCGACTGCGGGAAGATCGGGTTGAAGCTGGCGTATGGGAGTATTACGGGCGCCAAAAATGCTTGAGCAATAGAGAATTCCCTCTTTCACCAGCCCGATAGAACGAATGGTTTGCAGGCGCGCGGCTTGCTTACGCAACGGCAAATGCGCGGTCGCGCACGGAAGCTCAAGCAAGGGTAGCAGTATGTTTCGTCCGACCAGGAGAGGATGCAGCACATTATCCAGCGCATCAACGGCATGATTCGCGAATGCAACCGTGCGATGGTGATTTAAGTTCCGCTCCGAAATAAATCGGATGCTCAGCGTAAGAATGAGCGTGACCAGTGCACAAATCGTGCAAACAATGAAACGATTACGGCGATAATGATTGATGATCCGTTGTGCTGTTTGCATGCGGGCCGCCCAATAAGCGTTGGCGACAAAAGCCAACCGCGACACAGCAAGTGTAGTGGGGAAACGTGGAGTCGACGAGGAAGAGATAAAAATTTCGCCCATCCGTAGCAGATGGGCGAAGGGAGGGGAAATGGCGTTTAATCACACTGGACTTTAATGGCCAACCCGCCGCGCGACGTTTCGCGGTATTTTGCGTTCATGTCTTTTCCGGTCTCGTACATCGTTTCGATGACTTTATCCAACGAGACGCGCGGCGCGCTGGTTCGACGCATGGCCATACGCGCAGCGTTGATCGCTTTAACCGAAGCAATGGCGTTACGCTCAATACACGGCACCTGCACCTGACCGGCAACCGGGTCGCAGGTCAGCCCCAGGTTATGCTCCATGCCGATTTCAGCGGCAACGCAAACCTGTTCCGGGCTGGCGCCCAACAGTTCAGCAAGGCCTGCCGCCGCCATCGAACAGGCGACCCCGACTTCGCCCTGACAGCCGACTTCCGCGCCGGAAATAGACGCGTTCATCTTATACAGCGCGCCAATAGCGCCTGCCGCCAGGAAGTAGCGGGTGTAAATATCCGGGCTGACAGACTCAATAAAATGGTCGTAGTAAGCCAGTACCGCAGGCACGATGCCGCACGCGCCGTTGGTTGGCGCCGTCACGACGCGACCACCTGCGGCGTTCTCTTCGTTCACCGCCAGAGCAAACATGTTCACCCAGTCAATGACGTTCATCGGATCGTTGGAAAGCTTATCGCTGGAAACCAGCATACGACGCAGCGCGGAGGCGCGACGCGGTACGCGCAGCGGCCCCGGCAGAACGCCTTCGGTATTCATACCGCGATCAATACAAGCCTGCATGGTTTGCCAGACGTGACCGAAATACTCTTCAATCTCTTTCTTGCTATGCAGCGCCAGTTCGTTTTGCATCACCATGCCGGAGAGTGAAAGGCCGGTACTGTTGCAATACTCCAGCATTTCTTTCGCCGATTTAAACGGATAAGGTACAGTAACCTCATTCGTCGCTTCCTGGCCGAAATGCTCTTCATCAACGATAAAGCCGCCGCCGATGGAATAGTACGTCTTGCTATAAATGACCGTGTCGTCATGCCAGGCGTGGATCTGCATCCCGTTTTCATGCAGCGGCAAATTGCCGTTGTGAAAACGCATTCCGTCATCTTTCGGGAAGTCGACTTCGTGACGTCCCTGGGCCAGTAACAGACGCTCGCGCGTTTCGACGTCGCGAATAAAACCGGGGATACTATCAATATCCACGGTAGCGGGTTCATTACCCGCCAGACCCATAATAATGGCGATATCGGTATGGTGACCTTTCCCCGTCAGCGACAGCGAGCCGTAGACATCGACAGCGACGCGGGTAACGTTATCCAGTAATCCTTTTTCGACCAGGTCATCGACGAACTGTTTACCGGCCTTCATCGGGCCAACAGTGTGGGAAGAGGAGGGACCAATCCCTACCTTAAACATGTCGAATAGGCTAATCACGATAATACTCCTGACAGGGCAACCGGGGCTTCCGGTTACGATGTTATAACTGCGCATAGTGTAAGAGGGAACGCTGGCATCAGCTTAACTATTCACATGAATTAAACTAATGAATAACCGCGTTTTTACTAATATTGCGACAGTAATCTCAAGTCGTGTCTTGCGCGCGTAAAGTTAAGTATATACACGTTGCCCTTCAGGCTGCCTCTTTGGGGGAGGCGATTGTTACCGCCTTGAGGCAACGTGAATGGCGTTGTGTACAGTCAGGGCTTTACGCCGATTTGCAGCGCCAGCTCACGAAGAATGTTTGCGGTCATGCCCCAGACGAAATAATGCTCATACCAGGAGAGCCATACGCGGTGCGAATTGCCGCGACGGTAAACATCAAGCGGGTGATATCGACCCAGTTGCAACGCTTGCGCCAGCGGCATTTCAAACACAGCAGACACTTCGTCTTCACTGGCGCGCCAGGGGAGATTTGGCGGAATAATGCCGACCACCGGGGTGACCTGAAAACCGGTCACGCTGTCTACCGGCGGTAAAACGCCAATCACTTCCACGGCTTGTGGCGGGATGGCGACTTCCTCCTGCGCTTCGCGAAGCGCTGCGGCGATAAGCGAAGCATCGGTACTGTCCACGGCCCCGCCGGGAAAGGCGACCTGTCCGGCGTGTTTGCGCAAATGAATAGCCCGCTGGGTCAGCAGCAGCCCCGGTTGGGGGCGGCGAACCACAGGGATCAGTACGGCGGCCTGACGTTGGTTTAACGTTTCATGAGTTATCTGCGGGCGCAAAAGCTGAAAGCGCGATAAGAAATGATCGAGCGTCAGACGGCTGGTATCCACGTATTAGTTCTCCAGTGGGTGCAGGATACGATTAACTTTATCAAAAGTTTCCTGATATTCCGCTTCTTCGTTGCTATCGGCCACGATACCGCCGCCGGCTGAGCAATAGAGTTGGCCCTGCGTTGCCGTGACGGTGCGGATAGTAATACTGGTATCCATCTTGCCGCAGAAACTCAGATAACCGATGCTACCGCACCAGGCGTTGCGTCGCTGCGGCTCCAGTTCGTCGATAATTTCCATTGCCCGCACTTTAGGCGCGCCGGTAATGGAGCCGCCGGGGAAAGCCGCGCGCAGCAGGTCGGTGGCATGAAGCGAGTCCGGTAAACGGGCGGTAATGGTGCTAACCAGATGGTGAACGGCAGGAAATGGTTCGACGACGAACAGTTCCGGCACTTTCACCGAACCCGGCACGGCGACCCGGCCAATGTCGTTACGCATCAAATCGACGATCATCAAATTTTCAGCGCGATCTTTCATTGAATTAGCCAGTTTCTGCGCCTGCTGACGATCCGCCTGCGGATCGTTAAGCCGTGGAAGCGTACCTTTGATCGGGCGCGTCTGAATATGACCATTCTCCAGTTGGATAAAACGCTCGGGAGAAAGGCTCAATATGGCGCCGTCATGTAAACGAAGAAAGGCGCTGAACGGGGCGCGATTTGCGCGGTTAAGGCGTTCGAAAGCCTGCCATTCATCACCCTCGTAGCTCGCCTGAAAACGCTGGGAAAGATTGACCTGATAGCAGTCCCCGCTGTGCAGCCAGGCCTGCACCTGACGAAACTTCTCGCCATACTCGCAACGCGTCATATTGGATTGCCAGGCTGAGGTAAGCCTGAAGGGCGTGCGGGTCGGCGCGCGCTGGCTGGTGAGCCAGCGATATCGGGCGTCTGCATCGTGATAGCTTATCAGCGACACTACCTGTTTATGGTGATCGACAATCAGCGCCCAGTCGTAAAGGCCAATCGCCATATCGGGTAAAGCGATATCGCGCGCGGCAGTATCGGGCAAAATTTCGAAACGCCGCCCTAAATCATAACCAAACAGACCCAGCGCGCCGCCCTGAAAGGGTAAGTCAGGGTCAGGCTGAGGATGAAAAGGCAGCGCCTCCAGTTGAGTCTGCAAAACGTGTAACGGATCGTCGAGAGTGACGGTAGTCGTGCGCGCAGTACATACCGTGGTTTCCTGCGCGCGCGTGGTCAGCGTGGTGACAGGATCGGCGACCAGAATATCAAAACGGTTATAGGGATGAATAGCATCACCTGAATGCAGCAGCATCGCCCATGGCAAATGGTTTACGGGCGCAAAATAGTGTTCAGCGGCGTCCGGACGCCAGGGTAAGGTGATAACAATGGGAGATAACGTCTTCATCATTCCTGACTCGTTACAACACTACTGGCTTACCGCCGGGTAGCGTGAAATAATTAGCGCTAACAATTTAGCAGGAGTTAATCATGTTTGCAGGTTTACCTTCACTCAGTCATGAACAACAGCAAAAAGCCGTAGAACGTATCCAGGAATTGATGTCGCAAGGTATGAGCAGCGGAGAAGCGATTGCCCAGGTGGCGGGCGAACTTCGCGCCAACCATACCGGCGAACGGATAGTGGCGCGTTTTGAGGATGAAGACGAATAACCGGCTTATACCGCCGCGACAATCTTAATCTCAACTTTATATTTCGGATTCATTAACCCGGCCTGTACGGTACAGCGTACCGGCGCATGGCCTGCGACGACCCACGCATCCCACGCCTTATTCATGGCGGCAAAATCCGCTTTATCACTCAGGAAAATAGTGGCATCCAGAATACGTGACTTACTGGAGCCCTGTTTTTCCAGCACCGCATCAATTTGCGCCAGAGTATTCGCCGTTTGCTCAAAAGCATCGGCGTCCAGGTTTTCCGGCACGCCGGTATACCACAGCGTATTATTGTAGATCACCACGTCTGACCAACGATCTTCGGCATCAATACGCACGATAGACATCACTTATTCCTCATTTGCTTTTCATTTGAATGGCTCAAGACTGCCACAATGTGTCGTCGCCGTCACCTCTGTAGCTGGCGTAAGCCTTTCTACCCTGACATAATCCCTGTGCAAATTAACAGGGGGCAGTGTGACGGACGATTTTGCAGCAGATGGCCAACTGGCCAAAGCGATAACTGGCTTTAAACCGCGCGAACCACAGCGGCAAATGGCGGTTGCCGTGACACAAGCGATTGAAAATGCGCAGCCTCTGGTTGTTGAAGCCGGCACCGGAACCGGGAAGACCTATGCTTACCTCGCTCCGGCGTTGCGCGCCGGGAAAAAAGTCATTATTTCGACCGGGTCGAAAGCGTTGCAGGATCAACTCTACAGCCGCGATCTGCCGACGGTAGCAAAAGCGTTGGCATTTACCGGTAAGACGGCCCTGTTGAAAGGACGTTCAAACTACCTCTGCCTGGAGCGGCTGGAACAACAAGCGCTGGCGGGCGGCGATTTACCGGTACAAACGTTAAGCGACGTGATATTGCTGCGCTCCTGGTCAAATCAGACGCGGGATGGCGATATCAGCACCTGCGTCAGCGTGGCGGAGGATTCCCAGGCCTGGCCGCTGGTCACCAGTACCAACGACAACTGCCTTGGCAGCGATTGCCCGCTCTACAAAGAGTGCTTTGTGGTGAAAGCGCGTAAAAAGGCGATGGACGCGGATGTGGTGATTGTAAACCACCACCTTTTTCTTGCGGATATGGTGGTTAGAGAGAGCGGGTTCGGCGAACTTATCCCTCAGGCTGAAGTAATGATCTTCGATGAAGCCCACCAACTGCCTGACATCGCCAGCCAGTATTTCGGACAATCGCTCTCCAGCCGTCAGTTGCTGGATTTAGCAAAAGACATCACCATCGCCTACCGGACGGAACTGAAAGACACTCAACAGTTGCAAAAATGCGCCGATCGCCTTGCCCAGAGCGCCCAGGATTTTCGTCTGCAACTGGGGGAGCCCGGCTACCGGGGAAATTTGCGTGAACTGTTAGCCGACCCACGTATCCAACGGGCATTTTTACTGCTGGATGATACGCTGGAGCTTTGTTACGACGTGGCGAAGCTGTCGCTGGGCCGTTCGGCGCTGCTGGATGCGGCTTTTGAACGCGCCACGCTATACCGTTCACGGCTGAAACGCTTAAAAGAGATCAATCAGCCGGGATACAGCTACTGGTATGAGTGCACCTCGCGCCATTTCACCCTGGCGCTGACGCCGCTCACCGTGGCGGACAAATTCAAAGAGGTGATGGAACAGAAACCCGGTAGCTGGATTTTTACCTCGGCCACGTTGTCGGTAAATGATGATCTTCACCACTTTACCGCCCGTCTGGGAATTGAACAGGCAGAATCCATGCTACTGCCCAGCCCATTCGACTATACGCGCCAGGCGTTACTCTGCGTACCGCGTAACCTACCGCAAACCAACCAGCCCGGCGCGGCGCGACAGTTGGCGGCTATGCTCAGGCCGATTATCGAAGCCAATAACGGGCGATGTTTTATGCTGTGCACCTCGCACGCCATGATGCGCGATCTGGCGGAGCAGTTTCGCGCCACCATGACACTGCCAGTATTATTGCAAGGGGAAACCAGTAAAGGCCAACTGTTACAGCAATTTGTTAGCGCCGGCAACGCGCTGCTCGTCGCCACCAGCAGCTTCTGGGAAGGGGTGGACGTGCGCGGCGATACGTTATCTTTGGTGATTATCGACAAATTGCCGTTTACCTCCCCGGACGACCCGCTGTTAAAAGCGCGAATGGAAGACTGTCGTTTGCGCGGTGGCGATCCGTTTGATGAGGTTCAACTGCCCGACGCGGTGATTACGCTGAAGCAGGGGGTGGGGCGGCTGATTCGCGATGCGGACGATCGCGGGGTGTTAGTGATTTGTGATAACCGGCTGGTGATGCGGCCCTATGGCGCCACGTTTCTCGCCAGCCTGCCTCCTGCGCCGCGCACGCGTGATATCGCCCGTGCCGTTCGCTTTCTTGCGATTCCATCCGCCGAGTAATTTGTTACGGAGTATGGTAAGATGCGCGCTATTTTATTGATCTAAGCACGAAACCTCATGCGAATTCTGGCTATCGATACCGCCACAGAGGCCTGTTCTGTCGCCCTGTGGAACAACGGTACTATCAATGCTCACTTTGAGCTTTGTCCACGAGAACACACTCAACGTATCCTGCCCATGGTGCAGGAGATTCTGGCCGCCAGCGGCGCCTCGCTCAATGAGATAGATGCGCTGGCGTTTGGGCGCGGTCCGGGCAGCTTTACCGGCGTGCGTATCGGCATTGGCATTGCGCAAGGGCTGGCGTTAGGGGCAAATCTGCCGATGATCGGTGTTTCGACGCTTGCCACGATGGCGCAGGGCGCATGGCGTAAAACCGGCGCGACCCGCGTACTCGCCGCGATTGACGCGCGGATGGGCGAAGTGTACTGGGCGGAATACCAGCGTGATGCGCAGGGCGTCTGGCAGGGCGAAGAGACGGAAGCGGTGCTGAAACCGGAACGGGTCGGCGAGCGGTTGAAACAGCTTTCCGGCGAGTGGGCGACCGTAGGAACGGGTTGGTCCGCGTGGCCCGATCTGGCGAAGGAGTGCGGCCTGACGCTTCATGATGGGGAGGTGTCGCTCCCGGCAGCGGAAGATATGTTGCCCATCGCCAGTCAAAAGCTGGCGGCAGGAGAGACCGTTGCCGTGGAACATGCCGAGCCGGTTTATTTGCGTAACGAAGTGGCGTGGAAGAAACTTCCCGGCAAAGAATGACTCTCACTACTATTACCCCCCATACTTTATGCTGTGGGGTGGAATAGAGGTCGAGAAAAAGGAGTCGCATCATGGCGGTTCAAAAAAGGTTAATAAAAGGGGCGCTGGCGTGCGCTTTTGCGCTTATGCTGAGTGGTTGCGTGACTATCCCGGATGCCATTAAAGGTTCGAGTCCGACGCCGCAGCAGGATTTGGTGCGGGTGATGAATGCGCCACAGCTCTATATCGGGCAAGAGGCGCGTTTCGGCGGTAAAGTTGTGGCGGTACAAAATCAGCAGGGAAAAACCCGGCTTGAAATCGCGACCGTACCGCTCGACAGCGGCGCGCGTCCTGTTCTGGGCGAAGCCTCGCGCGGCAGAATTTTTGCCGATGTGAACGGTTTTCTGGACCCGGTGGACTTCCGTGGCCAGTTAGTTACCGTTGTCGGCCCGATAACCGGCACGGTTGACGGTAAAATCGGCAATACGCCGTATAAATTTATGCTGATGCAGGCTACCGGCTATAAACGCTGGCATCTTGTTCAGCAGGTCGTCATGCCTCCACAGCCGATCGATCCGTGGTTTTACGGCGGACGTGCCTGGCCTTATGGCTATGGCGGTTGGGGATGGTATAACCCTGGACCCGCGGAGGTTCAGACGATAGTAACAGGGTAACTCTTTGTTTTATCAATAAAAGAAACAGCGGCTGGTCCGCTGTTTCTGCATTCATAGAGACATAATAAAAATAAATAGTGACGCGCTTCGCAACCTTTCAGTTGCGTAATTAATAAACTGGTACGCTGAGTTAATATAATGTTAACGACTTGTTTATTAACTGGGGTTGTGATGACGACGAACACTCATTTTAGAGGTGATGCATTGAAGAAGGTTTGGCTTAACCGTTATCCTGCTGATGTTCCGGCGGAGATCAACCCTGACCGTTATCAATCCCTGGTTGAACTGTTTGAACATGCGGCGACGCGCTATGCCGATCAGCCTGCGTTCGTCAATATGGGGGAGGTAATGACCTTCCGCAAATTAGAAGAACGTAGTCGGGCATTTGCGGCTTATTTACAACAAGGGCTGGGACTCAAAAAAGGCGACCGTGTGGCGCTGATGATGCCAAACCTGTTGCAGTATCCCGTCGCGCTATTTGGTATTTTACGCGCCGGCATGATTGTGGTGAACGTTAACCCGCTTTACACGCCGCGCGAACTTGAGCATCAGCTTAACGATAGCGGCGCGGCGGCAATCATTATTGTTTCTAACTTTGCCCATACGCTGGAAAAAGTGGTCGAGAAAACGTCGGTACAGCACGTTATTCTGACGCGGATGGGCGACCAGCTTTCTACCGCCAAAGGTACGGTTGTTAACTTTGTCGTGAAATACATCAAGCGTCTGGTGCCAAAATACCACTTGCCAGATGCGATCTCGTTTCGCAGCGCGCTACAGCATGGCTACCGTATGCAGTATGTAAAACCCGAGGTTGTCGCTGAAGATCTGGCTTTCCTGCAATATACCGGCGGTACGACGGGCGTGGCGAAAGGCGCGATGTTGACCCACCGCAATATGCTGGCGAATCTGGAGCAGGTGAAAGCGACCTATGGGCCGCTGCTGCACCCGGGGAAAGAGCTGGTAGTGACCGCGCTGCCGCTGTATCACATTTTTGCCTTAACCATGAACTGTCTGCTTTTTATCGAGCTGGGTGGGCAAAACCTGCTGATTACCAATCCGCGTGATATCCCCGGCCTGGTCAAGGAGCTGGCGAAATATCCATTTACGGCGATGACTGGCGTTAATACGCTATTCAACGCTCTGCTCAATAATAAAGAGTTTCAACAGCTGGATTTTTCTTCGCTGCATCTGTCAGCCGGCGGCGGGATGCCGGTACAAAATGTCGTTGCGGAACGTTGGGTAAAGCTGACCGGGCAATACCTGCTGGAAGGCTACGGGCTGACCGAGTGCGCCCCGCTGGTGAGCGTCAACCCGCATGATATTGATTATCACAGCGGCAGTATCGGCCTGCCAGTACCGTCAACAGAAGCCAAACTGGTGGATGACGATGACAACGAAGTCGCGCCGGGTGAGGCCGGAGAGCTTTGCGTGAAAGGTCCGCAGGTTATGCTGGGATACTGGCAGCGTCCTGACGCGACGGATGAAATCATTAAAGATGGCTGGCTGCATACGGGCGATATTGCGGTTATGGATGAAGACGGCTTTCTGCGGATTGTCGATCGTAAGAAAGATATGATTCTGGTTTCTGGTTTTAACGTTTATCCAAACGAAATTGAAGATGTGGTGATGCAGCATTCTGGCGTGCAGGAAGTTGCGGCGGTTGGCGTGCCTTCCGGTAGTAGCGGCGAAGCGGTGAAGCTTTTTGTGGTTAAGAAAGATCCGGCATTGACTGACGATGCGTTGATCACCTTCTGCCGTCGCCATCTGACCGGATATAAGGTGCCCAAACAGGTCGAGTTTCGCGAGGAATTACCAAAATCTAACGTTGGGAAAATTTTACGACGAGAACTGCGTGACGAAGCCCGTGGCAAAGTAGACAATAAAGCCTGAGCGTTAAGTCAGCTAACGAGAGACGCCGGTTAAGCCGGCGTTTTTTTTGGCGCGAACCAAAGAGAACACGATTTGAATTACCAAATGATTGAAACGGACGATGCGCTGGCGAGCCTGTGTGAGGCTGTCCGCGCATGTCCGGCTATTGCTTTAGATACGGAATTTGTCCGTACCCGCACCTATTACCCGCAGTTAGGATTGATACAGTTATTTGACGGGGCAAATGTCGCCCTGATCGATCCGCTCGGCATCAGCGACTGGTCGCCGTTAAAAGCGGTGCTGCGCGATACGGGAATCACCAAATTTCTGCACGCGGGTAGCGAAGATCTGGAAGTATTTCTGAATGCGTTTGGCGAACTGCCGGAACCCCTGATTGATACGCAAATTCTGGCGGCGTTTTGCGGGCGCCCGCTGTCGTGGGGGTTTGCGGCGATGGTAGAAGAGTATACGGGCGTGGCGCTGGATAAAAGCGAGTCTCGTACCGACTGGTTAGCCCGGCCTTTAAGTGAACGTCAGTGTGAATACGCGGCGGCGGATGTCTGGTATCTGTTACCGATCGCCAAAAAGCTGATGATTGAAACTGAAGCCGCAGGATGGCTGCCTGCCGCGCTTGATGAATGCCGATTGATGCAGCAGCGTCGTCAGGAGATTCAGGCACCGGAAGAAGCATGGCGGGATATCACTAATGCCTGGCAACTGCGTACCCGCCAGTTAGCCTGTCTGCAACTTTTAGCTGACTGGCGGCTACGTAAGGCGCGTGAGCGCGATATGGCGGTGAACTTTGTTGTGCGTGAAGAAAACCTGTGGGCGGTCGCGCGTTATATGCCGGGCAGTCTCGGTGAGCTGGATAGCCTGGGGCTTTCCGGCAGCGAGATTCGTTTTCACGGCAAGACGTTGATATCGCTGGTGGCGAAAGCACAGGCGTTACCGGAAGAGGCATTGCCGGAACCCCTGTTGAATCTGATGGACATGCCGGGCTATCGCAAAGCGTTTAAGGCCATCAAAGCGCTGGTGGCGGAGGTGAGCGCGTCGCATCACGTCAGCGGCGAGCTACTGGCATCGCGTCGGCAGATTAATCAGTTGCTTAACTGGCACTGGAAATTAAAACCGCAAAATGGGCAACCGGAATTGATTTCCGGCTGGCGCGCCGAACTGATGGCGGAGAAGTTAACTCTTCTGTTGCAGGAGTACCCGCGTTAACGGCGGTAATTGCCGGGAAAACGGCCAGTGAAATAAATGTCCGTATCCGGAATAATGTAAAAAAATAAAAAAGGCAGATTCTTCTGCCTTTTTTAATCCAGGAATTTTCCCATAAAAGAGCTTATTTTGACTCTTCGGCTTCCGGCAGCGTTACGTTAAGTTCAAGGATGGAGATATCACCATCTTTTTGCTCAAGCTGGACGGTAACCATTTCCGGATCGATTTGTACGTATTTACAAATGACCTCAAGAATATCTTTACGTAACTGCGGTAAATAATGCGGTTCGGCATCGCTACGGCGACGTTCCGCGACAATGATTTGCAACCGCTCTTTTGCAATATTAGCGGTACTCTTTTTCCGCGAGAGAAAAAAATCCAGTAATGCCATAATTTATCCTCCGAACAGGCGTTTGAGGAAACCTTTCTTCTCTTCTTCAATGAAGCGGAAAGGACGTTCTTCTCCCAACAGACGATCTACGGTATCTGCATAGGCTTTACCCGCATCCGCAGTGGCGTCAAGAATCACCGGTTCACCCTGGTTAGATGCGCGCAGTACGGATTGATCTTCCGGGATCACCCCGACGAGTTTAATACGCAGAATCTCCAGTACATCTTCCATGCTGAGCATGTCGCCTTTATTGACGCGGCCTGGATTGTAGCGCGTCAACAGGAGATGTTCTTTAATCGGTTCTTCGCCATTTTCTGCGCGACGAGATTTCGATGCCAGAATACCCAGAATACGGTCCGAGTCACGGACAGAAGAGACTTCCGGGTTGGTCGTAATGATCGCTTCATCGGCAAAATAGAGCGCCATCAGCGCCCCGGTTTCGATACCCGCCGGCGAGTCGCAAACGATGAACTCAAAGTCCATCGCTTTCAGTGAGTCCAGTACCTTAGCGACGCCTTCGCGCGTTAGCGCGTCTTTATCCCGGGTCTGCGACGCCGGAAGAATGAAGAGATTTTCAGTACGCTTATCTTTAATCAGCGCCTGATTCAGTGTCGCATCGCCCTGAATGACGTTTACAAAATCGTAAACGACACGACGTTCGCACCCCATAATCAGATCGAGGTTACGCAGTCCGATATCAAAATCAATGACGACAGTTTTCTTTCCCTTCTGGGCCAAACCTGTAGCGATGGCCGCGCTGGAGGTGGTCTTGCCAACGCCCCCTTTACCCGAAGTAACAACAATAATGCGTGCCATAAAAATTCCTTGTTAAAAAGGGATCAATTCAACGGTTGAACTGTCAAAGCGTTGTCTGCTAAACGCAGGCGCGCCGCTTTGCCATAAAATTCTGCCGGGATTTTATCACTCAGCCAGTAAACACCTGCGATAGAGACCAGTTCTGCCGTCAGATGGGTACAAAAAATTTGCGCTTCCCGATCGCCGCTCGCCCCTGCCAGCGCGCGACCTCTCATCATGCCATAGACATGGATATTGCCGTCAGCGATAAGCTCTGCGCCAGCGCTGACGTGACTTGTAACAATCAGATCACATTGTGGAGCATAAATGCGCTGACCGGAACGAACCGGAACATCAATTAATCGCGTTTTTGTGATGGGATTAGCGTTTTGCGGCGGCTCGCTGGGCGTTGCCGGCTCAACGGGCGCAGGCCGAACCGCTTTCTCTTTACCTTCAGTCAGTAAAGGAAGACCCATCCGATCGATTTCTACTTTCAGGCTGGCGTCTTTACAGCCGCTCACGCCGATAATGCGTAAGCCGGTTGAGGTCACGATCTTATGCAGTTCCGGCCAGTTTACCGGGCTTTCAAGACCGCTAACGTTAATAACGACAGGGGCGTGTTTTAAAAACGCAGGAGCCTGCGCTATTTTGTCTTCTAACGCCTGACGAATAACCTCTGGTTCCGCTTCATGCAAATGAACCACTGATAAGGTGAAGCTACTGCCTTTAAGCTCGATTGGCGTGTTTGACATCCTGGCCTTACTCAATTTGCTATTTATCATCTCCGATACGGAGTGATATTCCGAAGTCCAGAAGGCATGTTATAGTCAGTATTATATTGAGGCAAGTCACCATCCCGTTAATTCAGAGTAAAAGTATGTTTTGTGTGATCTATAGAAGTAGCAAGCGCGATCAAACCTATTTGTATGTCGAAAAAAAAGACGATTTTTCGCGGGTGCCTGAAGCGTTGATGAAAGGATTCGGTCAGCCGCAGTTAGCGATGATGCTGCCGCTTGATGGACGTAAAAAATTAGTCAATGCCGAGCTCGAAAAAGTAAAACAGGCGTTAAGCGAGCAGGGCTATTATTTACAATTGCCGCCGCCGCCGGAAGATTTGCTGAAACAACATCTTTCTTCGGTGGGACAAAATACGTCGCCCGCTGACCGTTAAACGGTATTCGGCGCCGCGTCTGAATTCCATCATGATCTTAGGGGAAAATATGTATCAACATCGTAACTGGCAAGGTGCCTTGCTTGATTACCCGGTAAGTAAAGTGGTCTGCGTGGGCAGTAATTACGCAAATCACATCAAGGAGATGGGCAGCGCGACGCCGGAAGAACCCGTGCTTTTTATCAAGCCGGAAACCGCATTGTGTGATATTCGCCAGCCGCTGGCGATTCCGGCGGATATGGGCGCTGTTCATCATGAAGTTGAGCTTGCTGTGCTGATTGGCGCAACGCTCCGCCAGGCGACCGAAGATCATGTACGTAAAGCGATAGCCGGTTATGGCGTGGCGCTTGATTTAACCCTGCGCGATATTCAAGGGAAAATGAAAAAGGCCGGACAGCCCTGGGAAAAAGCCAAAGGTTTTGATAACGCATGTCCGATTTCAGGCTTCATCCCTGTCGCGGCCTTCTGCGGCGATCCGCAAAATACGGTTATCGGACTTAACGTTAATGGCGAGGTTCGCCAGCAAGGTTCGACCGCGGATATCATTCATCCTATTGTGCCCCTTATCGCCTATATGAGCCGCTATTTTACGCTCAAAGCCGGGGACGTGGTGCTAACCGGCACGCCGGCAGGCGTGGGGCCATTATTAAGCGGCGATGAGCTGGACATTCGTTTTAATGGCGAAACGTTGTCTACCCGCGTTCTGTAAAATCTGCTTGCCGCCTTCAGCGGCGGTAAAACTTGCATCTGCAGGCCAGACTGGTTATAAGGTGCAGCTTTAGTGCAATGGCGGATACTTTAATGAGCGATACACCTTTCTGGCAACGTAAAACCCTGGATGAAATGACCGATGCCGAGTGGGAGTCGTTGTGCGATGGCTGCGGTCAATGCTGCCTGCATAAGCTGATGGATGAAGATACAGATGAAATCTACTTCACCAACGTGGCGTGCAGGCAATTAAATATCAAAACGTGCCAGTGCCGTCATTATGAACGCCGTTTTGAATTTGAACCCGACTGTATCAAACTCACTCGCGAAAACTTGCCAGACTTTGAATGGTTGCCGATGACCTGCGCCTACCGTTTGTTGGCGGAAGGTAAGCCCTTGCCGACGTGGCATCCGCTGCTGACTGGATCGAAAGCTGCTATGCATGGCGAGCGAATTTCTGTCCGTCATATCGCGGTTAAAGAATCCGAAGTACGGGACTGGCAGGATCATATTTTAAATAAACCGTCGTGGGCAGAATAAGTCTTCGGCAAAACGGCTGATTGTTTACAATTCTTTAATTTACGCCGGGCGGCCCCTGAAACCAGGAATTGCGTGCAAATTCCGTCACCTGGCGTTATCACCGCCTTCTATTCCTCCCTCACGCGCCTTGTCGCTGCGCTCGCGCACGTATGGCGGCGACTCTATACTTTCAAAGCAGTATATCGCTGCCTATCCTGAGGAGTTACCCCATGAATAACCAACCGTTGCGCGTTTCAAAGGATCAGCCCAGGAAGCCTGATAAGACACCCGAAGACGAAGGAAAAAATCCAAAGAAAAACCAAAAGTAGTGCTGTAGGGTATCTTTAATAACTATGGTTCGTTGGAGGCTTTATGTCTGAACGTCCTGATTTAGTCGATCCATTACCAGAGGATGAGCCGCTTCCTGGTGAAAATATTCCGGATACACCAGAGGGAGACGATCCTCTCGACCCGGATACCCAGAATGAGGTTGAAGATCCTCGTAGATAGCGTCTTGTGCTATTAACCAACCGCCTGATGCACTGTTTGTGCCAGGCGGTTTTTTACATCTTCTAAAGCGAAACATCCTGATAATCCTCAGAAAGATAGCCTATAATTTTTTGTACGTTAAAATAGTAGCGCGTCCATGACGACACTGTCTTATTGCGCTTAGCCGTTTGCGAGTTCAAAGGAGGAAATCAATGAACAGCGAAGAGTTGACACATAAAGCAGAAGAGGAAATCGCGGCACTCATTAGCAAAAAGGTTGCCGAACTACGGAAGAAAACCGGGCAAGAGGTTTCCGAAATAGAGTTCGCGCCGCGAGAAACGATGAAAGGGCTTGAGGGATACCACGTTAAAATTAAACTACTCTAGCGTTTAATTAGCGCCATTAATCACCTGGCTACTGGGCGGGACCCGCCCAGTGGTGACTGGTTTACCGATGTCAGGCTTTTTTCTGTTGATACATTTCCTCGCCCTGATGGTCTTCCTCTACCCAAAAATGAATGTTGAACCGCGCATCATCGCTCAGCTCTACCCGATGCCAGTATTGCGGCGGACTGGTGGCGAATTGCCCGGCATTAATCACCACTTTCACTTCTGGTTCTGTCGCGGTTTCATTCGCAAAACCATAGTAGGTCACGGTGCCTTCCATCACGCAGAGTTGTCCGAAAACGCCTGCCGCTGTGTTGTGATGAGAGAGCAGTGCCGCCGGAACATTCTCTTTGGTGAAAAAGGGGGTAGAGCGTTTAACTTTCCAGTTTGCCGGGATGCGTAAGTGGGACATAAGACATCTCCCTGATGTGGTGATTAAAAGGTGTATTTAATATACACCTTTTAATCACTGGCAAACAACGCTTCGGGCAAAAAAAACGCTCCCGAAGGAGCGTGTGTATCAACGACCGAACAGGTCGCGTTTTTTAGGCTTAAATGCCTGGGCTATGACGACGGCTATCGCCACCACAAGGTAAGCGGCAAAGATCCCCAACAGCCATTGCGGCATCTCCAGCGTTAAAAACGACCACTGGCGCTCGGCGCAATCACCGGATGCCACAAACACCTGCGGCAGCCATTTACCCAACGGCAACCAGTCTGGAAAGCGCGCCATAAAGTCACAGGTCATGAACGGCGAGGGATGCAACTGAATCATCGTATGTTCATACGCCAGTTGTAGACCCCGCCAGGCGCTGTAAATCCAGATAACCATTGCCACGTATCGCAGCGGCGTTTTCGGCGCTATTGCGCCGACCAGACCCGCGCCCATCACGCCAAACAGGGCGCAACGTTCGTAAATACATAGCACGCAAGGTTTAAGTAACATGACGTGCTGGAACCACAGCGCCACCATTTCCAGCGCCAGGGCGGTAAACGCCATCAGTAACCATGCGCCCCGACCCCGTGAGCACTGGTTTAAAAATCGCAACATAATAATTTCCCTGCAACATGCGTAGAGACCGCAGTGTAAACCAATTCAATTCGTGCGCCACTAGCGGGAAATGAAATAATGTGTAATTGGATAATTATCAGGCAAAAATCGGAGCCGGGCGGTGTATTGCCCGGCCAAACGTTACGAAAGCGTTGCTAACCATCCTGCCTGAGTCATCCATTCGGTGGCCGGCGCAAGAGTGAATTCGACGCACAGTAGCCCTATCAGGGTCAGTACGATAGTGTACGGTAACGCCATCCAGACCATACGGCCATAGGAGAGACGGATTAACGGCGCCAGCGCGGAGGTCAGCAGGAATAAGAATGCCGCCTGACCATTTGGCGTCGCTACCGATGGCAGGTTAGTACCGGTATTGATGGCCACAGCTAACAGCTCAAACTGTTTTAAGCTGATAGCGCCGTTTTCCATTGCCGCCTTCGCTTCGTTGATATAAATGGTGCCGACAAAGACGTTATCCGAGATGGAAGACAACAGGCCGTTAAAGAGATAGAACAGCGTTAGCTGCGCGTGTTCAGAGGCTTGCAAGACGAACTGAATAATCGGCGCGAAAAGATGTTGATCGATAATAACCGCCACAATGGAGAAGAAGACGGTTAACAGCGCAGTAAACGGCAGCGACTCGGTAAACGCTTTGCCGATGGCGTGTTCATCGGTTACACCCGTTAACGCGGTGGCCAGAATAATGACCGACAGACCAATCAGTCCCACCTCCGCGAGATGGAGGGCGAGGGCGGTAACCAGCCAGACGCCAATAATCGCCTGGACTATTAGTTTAATTTTATCCTGGCGGGTGCGCTTCTTACGGCTTTGATCGTCGAATTGCTGTAAAACGTCGCGGACTTTTTCGGGCAACGTTTCGCCATAGCCAAACCAGCGCATTTTCTCGACCAGCATACAGGTTAACAGTCCACATACCAGTACCGGGACGGTGACAGGCGACATCCGCAAAAAGAAGTCGCCGAAATGCCAGCCAGCCGCTTTAGCGATGATCAGGTTTTGCGGCTCCCCGACCATGGTCATGACGCCGCCCAGCGCCGTCCCCACGCCTGCATGCATCATCAGACTACGCAAGAATCCGCGGAATTGCTCCAGCACCGTTTTGTAATGCGGATCGATATGGCTATCGTCCAGCATATCGTTCTCTTCGCCGCGCGATGAGGCCACACGATGGTAAATCCCGTAAAAACCGACGGCGACGCTGATCACCACCGCAACGACGGTAAGCGCGTCAAGGAAAGCCGACAAGAACGCGGCGGCGACGCAAAAGGCCAGCGACAGAACCATCTTCGAGCGGATACTGAGTAACAGACGGGTAAAAATAAACAGCAATAACTGCTTCATAAAGTAGATGCCTGCCACCATAAACATCAGCAGCAGCAAGACTTCCAGGTTGGCGGCAACCTCTTCACGTACATGGGCGGCGCTGGTCATGCCGATGATGACGGCTTCAATGGCCAGTAACCCGCCGGGCAGCAGGGGGTAACACTTTAACGCCATCGCCAGGGTGAAGATAAACTCTGCCACCAGCAGCCAACCGGCAACAAAGGGATTAGCTAAGAAAATGAATGGGTTAACAATTAAAAAGACAAGTAGTGCCAGTTTGTACCAGTCGGGCGACTGGCCTAAAAAGTTGCGCCACATGGCGCGACCCCATGAGATCTCCATGAAATTTTTCCTTACCTAGAAAAATGAAATAGCGTTTTTATGTTTAAACACAGAGAGTAGCGAGCGCGACGAATGCAAGCAAGTCCTTAACGATATTGGCAGGCGATATCAGAAATGGTGCCTTGATCCCCTTTTTCTTCATTGCGTCCGCTATCAGGTGTTACGCCCGTCTGGTATGATGAGTACAACTATGTTTTGCTGTGTAATGGAAATCTCACTATGGTCATTAAGGCGCAGAGCCCGGCGGGTTTCGCGGAAGAGTATATTATTGAAAGTATCTGGAATAACCGCTTTCCTCCTGGCACGATCTTACCGGCAGAACGAGAACTCTCCGAACTGATCGGCGTAACGCGCACGACATTACGCGAGGTGTTACAGCGGCTGGCGCGAGATGGCTGGCTGACCATTCAGCATGGCAAACCGACAAAGGTTAATAATTTTTGGGAAACGTCAGGGCTGAATATCCTTGAAACGCTGGCCCGCCTTGATCATGAAAGCGTTCCGCAACTGATCGACAATTTGTTGTCGGTGCGTACCAATATTTCTACTATCTTTATTCGTACCGCGTTGCGTCAACACCCGGATAAGGCGCAGGAAGTGCTGGCCACTGCCCACGAAGTGGCCGACCATGCCGATGCATTCGCCGATCTGGACTATAACATCTTTCGTGGTCTGGCATTTGCCTCCGGCAATCCTATTTACGGCTTGATCCTGAACGGCATGAAAGGGTTATACACCCGCATTGGTCGCCACTATTTCGCCAATCCGGAAGCGCGCAGTCTGGCACTGGGTTTCTATCATAAATTATCGTCGTTATGCGAGCAGGGCGCGCACGACCAGGTATATGAAACGGTGCGACGTTACGGGCATGACAGCGGCGAGATTTGGCATCGGATGCAGAAAAATCTTCCCGGCGATTTAGCGATTCAGGGACGATAATCCCGCGATGCCCGGTAAGCGCAAACACTACCGGGCAGCATCTCGATTACAGCATGTTCATGCGCGGCGGACAACGCTCCAGCAGTTCTACGCTGCCATCCTCATTTTGTTGCTCCAGCATCACATCAAAGCCCCATAACCGATGCACATGTTTCAGCACCTCTTTGCGGCCTTTATCCAGCGGCGCGCGGTTATGCGGGATATAACGCAACGTCAGCGATCTGTCGCCGCGTAAATCCACATTCCAGACCTGAATATTCGGCTCCAGGTTGCTCAGGTTATACTGTGACGACAGTTTTGATCGAATCTCCCGATAACCTTCTTCGTTATGAATGGCGGAGATCTCCAGATAATTATGCCTGTCATCATCAAGTACCGTGAAGAAACGGAAATCACGCATCACTTTTGGCGACAGGAACTGACTGATAAAGCTTTCATCTTTAAAATCGCGCATGGCGAAGTGCAGCGTTTCCAGCCAGTCGGAACCGGCAATATCCGGAAACCAGTATTTATCTTCATCCGTGGGCGACTGACAAATACGTTTGATATCCTGGAACATGGCAAAGCCGAGCGCATAGGGGTTAATTCCGCTATACCAGGGGCTATTATAGGGCGGCTGAAATACGACATTGGTATGGCTGTGTAAAAACTCCAGCATAAAGCGTTCCGTCACTTTGCCTTCATCATACAGATGGTTCAGGATGGTGTAGTGCCAGAAGGTCGCCCAGCCCTCGTTCATGACCTGCGTCTGTTTCTGCGGATAAAAATACTGGCTGACTTTACGCACGATGCGCAGAATTTCGCGCTGCCACGGCTCGAGCAACGGGGCGTTTTTCTCCATAAAATAGAGCAGGTTTTCCTGCGGTTCAGCGGGAAAGCGGCGTGCTTCGGCGACAGTTTTTTCTTCCTCGCGTTTTGGCAGCGTGCGCCACAGCATATTCACCTGGCTTTGTAGATACTCTTCCCGGCTTTTTTGTCGCGCTTTCTCTTCCTGCAACGAGATTTTCTGCGGGCGCTTATAGCGATCGACGCCGTAATTCATCAGCGCGTGGCAGGAGTCGAGCAGTTTTTCTACTTCATCCACTCCGTAGCGTTCTTCACAGCGGGTAATGTAATTTCGGGCGAAAATCAGGTAATCGACGATAGAGCTGGCATCCGTCCAGCTCCGGAAGAGATAATTATTTTTAAAAAAGGAGTTGTGTCCGTAACAGGCGTGCGCCATGACCAGCGCCTGCATGGTGATGGTGTTCTCTTCCATCAGGTAGGCAATGCAGGGATTAGAGTTGATCACAATTTCATAAGCCAGTCCTTGTTGACCATGCTTATACAGACGTTCCGTCTCAATGAACTTTTTGCCAAACGACCAGTGCGGATAGTTGATCGGCATCCCGACGCTGGAGTAGGCGTCCATCATCTGTTCGGAAGTGATGACTTCAATTTGGTGCGGGTAAGTATCCAGTTGGTAGAGCTTCGCCACGCGGTCTATCTCTGCCAGATAGACATCCAGCAGATCAAATGTCCAGTCGGGTCCATCGCTCAAACGTGTGGTGTCCTTGTTCATGGAATCAATCGTTGCCATTCGCGCACCCTCATTGTTGGCGACGCTCTCTGTATGGAGCGCCTCCTTTCAAGCATAGAACACCATGTTAAAAAACGACTTGATCGTGAAAACTTTTCTTTGCGATTTCCTCCACATTGAACGGCAAAAAAACGGGTATTGGCATCATTTTATGCTGTATAGCCATGCCGCGTAGCAGGAGATCCCAAACCAGTGGGATCGCTTGTCTTTAGGGTATATGTGAAGCACGTCACCATAAAAAAGTCATATGTTGAATAATATTTTCATCTGGGTTATCAAGATGTAATCAGAAGATTGTTCTTTTACTATTAACGGAGTGGCTATGCGAGTTGTCATCCTGGGGAGTGGCGTAGTTGGCGTGACCAGCGCCTGGTATTTGAGTCAGGCGGGGCATGATGTCACCGTCATCGATCGCGAATCCGGCCCGGCGCAAGAAACCAGCGCGGCGAATGCCGGACAAATTTCACCGGGATATGCGGCGCCCTGGGCGGCCCCTGGCGTACCGCTGAAGGCGATAAAATGGATGTTCCAGCGCCATGCGCCGCTGGCGGTGCGTCTGGATGGCACCCCGTTTCAACTGAAGTGGATGTGGCAAATGCTGCGTAACTGCGATACCCGGCATTATATGGAAAATAAAGGCCGCATGGTGCGTCTGGCGGAATATAGTCGCGACTGCCTGAAAACGCTACGCGCCGCGACCGGTATCGAATATGAAGGCCGCCAGGGGGGAACGCTACAACTCTTCCGCACCGCGCAACAGTATGAGAACGCCACCCGTGATATCGCCGTGCTGGAAGATGCCGGGGTGCCGTATCAGCTCCTGGAATCCAGCCGACTGGCGGAAGTTGAACCCGCTCTGACTGAGGTTGCGCATAAATTAACCGGCGGACTGCGCTTACCGAATGATGAAACCGGGGACTGTCAGCTCTTTACCCAGCGTCTGGCGCGCATGGCGGAGCAGGCGGGCGTAACCTTTCGCTTTAATACTCCCGTGGAAAAATTACTGTACGAAAATGATCAGATTTACGGCGTGAAATGCGCCGATGAGATCATTAAAGCAGATGCGTATGTCATGGCGTTTGGATCGTATTCGACGGCGATGCTTAAAGGCATTGTTGATATCCCGGTGTATCCGCTGAAAGGCTATTCATTAACCATCCCAATCGTCGAGCCAGACGGCGCGCCGGTATCGACGATTCTTGATGAAACCTACAAAATCGCTATTACGCGTTTTGATAAGCGTATTCGCGTGGGGGGAATGGCGGAAATCGTGGGCTTTAATACCGACTTACTGCAACCGCGCCGCGAGACGCTGGAGATGGTTGTGCGCGATCTTTTTCCGCGCGGCGGTCATATTGAGCAGGCCACATTCTGGACCGGCCTGCGCCCCATGACGCCGGACGGCACGCCGGTAGTAGGACGTACCCGTTATAAAAATCTGTGGCTTAATACTGGACACGGCACCTTAGGCTGGACGATGGCCTGCGGTTCAGGCCAGTTGTTAAGCGATATCTTGTCGGGTCGTACGCCAGCGATACCCTACGACGATCTGAGCGTGGCGCGATACCGTTCCGATTTTACGCCCACCCGCCCGCAACGTTTGCATAGCGCGCATAACTGATAAAGGAAGTGAAATGACCCGCCCTATACAGGCCAGCCTTGATTTACAGGTAATGAAACAAAATTTGGCTATTGTGCGCCGGGCGGCCCCGGAGGCGCGCGTCTGGTCGGTAGTGAAAGCCAACGCCTACGGCCACGGTATTGAACGCGTCTGGAGCGCGCTGGGCGCCACAGATGGTTTCGCTATGCTCAACCTTGAAGAGGCGATTACCCTGCGTGAGCGCGGGTGGAAAGGGCCGATATTGATGCTGGAGGGGTTTTTCCATGCGCAAGACCTGGAGGCGTATGACACTTATCGGCTGACCACCTGCATCCACAGTAACTGGCAGTTGAAAGCGCTGCAAAATGCGCGGCTTAACGCGCCGCTGGATATCTATGTCAAAGTCAACAGCGGCATGAACCGACTCGGTTTTCAGCCTGAGCGGGCGCAGACCGTCTGGCAGCAATTGCGGGCAATGCGCAATGTCGGTGAAATGACCCTGATGTCACATTTTGCTCAGGCCGATCATCCGGAAGGTATCGGGGAGGCGATGAGGCGTATTGCGCTGGCGACAGAAGGCCTGCAGTGTTCATACTCGTTATCAAATTCGGCAGCGACACTGTGGCATCCCCAGGCGCATTATGACTGGGTCAGGCCGGGCATTATTTTGTACGGCGCGTCGCCGTCAGGACAGTGGCGGGATATTGCCGATACCGGACTAAAACCCGTGATGACGCTGAGTAGCGAAATTATTGGCGTGCAGACGCTGAGCGTTGGTGAAAGGGTAGGCTATGGCGGAAGGTATTCTGTGACTCAGGAACAACGCATTGGCATCGTCGCGGCGGGTTATGCCGATGGCTATCCACGCCATGCGCCGACCGGGACGCCCGTGCTGGTGGACGGTATCCGTACCAGAACAGTAGGCACCGTTTCAATGGATATGCTGGCGGTGGATTTGACGCCGTGTCCGCAGGCGGGAATCGGCACGCCGGTTGAATTATGGGGCAAAGAAATTAAGGTTGATGATGTCGCCTCTGCGGCAGGCACGCTGGGCTATGAGCTACTGTGCGCCGTAGCGCCGCGCGTGCCGTTTGTGACAACGTAACCTAATTCAGGCTAAGGCGTCGACCGGTCCACCGGGGGCGGGTCGACGTTGTCCGACGACCTTATTCTGCTTCGTCTTCGGCGACGCGCACCCCAATCTTGCGTACCACGTTATCTTCTTTTTCAGCTACCGTCCAAATCATGCCGCCAAACTCCACCTGATCGCCAACGACCGGCGCAGCGCCCAGCAGCTGCTGTATGATTTCACCCAGAGTTTGTTGTTTATCCCGGTATTCCGTTCCTTCTTCCAGCCCGTAGATAAGCGCCACGTCGGCGAATTTCGCGTTCGCTTCGAGGATAAAATCGCCAAAGAAACGCTGATCTAACGAAACCGGCGGCGACTGGCTAAACAATTTGCCCAGCGCTGGCAGATCGCGCTCCCGGCCAATCACGCAGAGTACGTCGCCTTCCTGCAGGCGAGTGCTACCCGTGGGGTGAAACAGTTCATTATTGCGAAATAGCGCGGCAATGCGGGTTTCGTTCGGCATATGCAGGTCGCGCAACGCCGCGCCGACGCACCATTTGTCGGCGCTCAACTGATAGATGAATTGTTCCCACGGATTATCAGGATGGATGTCAAGCCCCACGCGCGATACTGGCCAGCCAACCGGAGGCACGACCACTTTGGCTCTCTTCGCCGCCCATGACAGCGATGTTCCCTGCAGGAGCAGCGACACCAGTACCACAAAGAAAGCGACATTAAAGAACAGGCGAGCGTTTTCAAGCCCGGCCATCATCGGGAAAACGGCGAGAATAATCGGCACCGCGCCGCGCAGTCCGACCCAACTGATGAAAATGCGCTCCCGAAGATTGAAGCCGCGAAATGGCAGCAGGCCGGTAAACACCGACAATGGGCGGGCGAAGAAAATCATCCAGATAGAGAGAATAAGCGCAGGGACGGCAATCGGCCACAGATCGGAAGGCGTCACCAGCAGTCCCAGGACCAGGAACATGGCGATCTGCGCCAGCCAGGCCAGTCCGTCAAAGTTTTGCAGGATGCCGTAACGGTTGCGAATCGGACGGTTTCCTAACAGGAATCCGCACAGATAGACCGCGAGAATGCCGCTGCCTTCAAGCGCGGTCGTCAAAGCAAAAATCAGAATACCGCCGCTGAGCGCCAGCATCGGATACAGGCCGCTGGGCAGAGAAATACGGTTGATCATCTGCTGTAGCAGGTAACCGCCGCCGAGGCCAAAAACAATACCGAGACCGAACTGTTGGATAATATGGACGGCAAACATCCAGTCCAGGCCGGTTTCATGCTTCTGGATCATCTCAATTAATGTAATGGTCAGAAAAACGGCCATCGGGTCGTTACTTCCCGATTCGATCTCCAGCGTGGAGCCTACACGTTCGTTTAGCCCTTTGCCGCCAAGCAGAGAAAAGACCGCTGCGGCGTCAGTGGAACCGACTATCGCGCCGATAAGCAGACCTTCGATAAGATCCAGATGAAACAGCCAGGCGGCCATCATACCTGTTAACCCCGACGTGATCAGCACGCCGAGCGTCGCCAGCGACAGCGCGGGGCCCAGCGCTACCCGGAAAGAGCTGGCCTGGGTGCGCATGCCGCCATCGAGTAAAATAATCGCCAGCGCCAGGTTACTGACCATATAAGCGAAAGGATAATTATCGAAAGGAATACCGCCAATGCCATCCACACCCGCTAACATCCCAATGGCGAGGAAAATGACCAGAATCGGGATACCCAGTCGCGATGAGAATGAACTTAACAGGATACTGCTGGTTACAAGGATGGAACCTAAAATAAATAGACTAATAATTGTTGCAGCATCCAACGTTTTATATCTCCTGACTCACACGACTTCGTATTATTTAACATTAACATAATAACGGCCAGGGCAGCGTTTTACTTAGCCTGTCGGGGACTTTTTTTACAATTGCAGCGTAGGATGACCAGATAAAGTGAGTTGAGTCCCCTGGCGCGTATTTTTAAGCGTCGCGTTTGCCCCGATAGGGAGCGTCACCGTACGCTGTTCATGCCCGAAGTCGAGACCGGTAATCAGCGGAACGGACAGACGGGAACGTAAAAACGCGTAGACGCTCTCCAGAGAATAGCCGGCGTCATACTCGTTGGGCGCCGCGCCGCTAAAGCTGCCGAGAACGATGGCGCTCTGGCGGTTTAAAATTCCGGCGTACTCCAGTTGCAAAAGCATACGCTCCACCCGGAAAGGATGCTCATTGACATCTTCCAGCACTAAAATTCCTTTATCGATAGTCGGCATCCAGGGCGTACCGATAAGGGAAATCAACATCGCCAGATTTCCGCCCCATAAGGTGCCCTGTACGTCGCACTGAGGGCCGTCGCCTTGCCACTCTACGGTAAATTGCGCCTTGCGTAGCGCCAGCCAGAAATGTTGCTCGGTGAACGTATTCAGCGTTTCGGCGCCAAAATTTGCCGCCAGCATAGGACCGCTAAAGGTGATGACATTGGCCTGCGTCAGGAGTCCAGCCTGAATCGCCGTAAAATCGCTATGACCGCAAATCAGTAAGGGATCGCGCTGTTGCCGGGAGGCGAGCGCCTGCCAGTCGATACGATCCAGCAAGCGGCTGGCGCCATAGCCGCCGCGAACCGGCATGACGATCGTATCCGGCGAAGTTAGCGAGGCCAGCGAATTAACATCGGCCAACCGTTCCGCGTCCGTACCGGCAAAACGCTGAAAGCGGCGACGAATCACCTCGTCATTCTCCACCTGATGACCCGCGTCAGTCAGGCGCTGAACGCCGCGTAACGCGGCCTGTTGGTTAATACAGTAGCCCGAGGGGGCGATTAAATGAAACAGAGACATGGTAATTCCTTGCTGACAATAGAATGCAAATGTATATCATGCCGCATATATTAGGCGATGTCCCTCGTTGTGCGACGTTTCTGGATGCGCACCAGGGAGGCAACCTAAGTGCCTGGCCGGGGCGGTATGACCTCTTCGGCAGATAAGTTACGGCTATAAGGATAGATGACGTGAAATTAAGATGGTTTGCTTTTTTGGTAGTAATACTGGCTGGCTGTAGCTCAAAACAGGATTACAGGAATCCGCCGTGGAATGCCGAAGTGCCTGTAAAGCGTGCGATGCAGTGGATGCCCATCAGTGAAAAAGCCGGGGCGGCATGGGGGGTTGATCCGCATTTAATCACCGCGATTATCGCCATTGAATCCGGCGGCAACCCTAACGCGGTCAGTAAATCCAATGCGATTGGCCTGATGCAGTTAAAGGCGTCGACCTCCGGGCGCGACGTTTACCGTCGTATGGGCTGGCGTGGCGAACCGACCACCAGCGAGCTGAAAAACCCTGAGCGTAACATCTCAATGGGCGCGGCGTATCTGAGCATTCTGGAAAATGGGCCGCTGGCCGGCATCAAAGATCCGCAGGTGATGCAATATGCGCTGGTCGTCTCTTATGCTAACGGCGCAGGCGCGTTATTGCGTACTTTTTCATCCGACAGGAAGAAGGCGATAGAAAAAATTAACGATCTGGATGCGGACGAGTTTTTTGAGCATGTTGTTGATAATCATCCCGCGCCGCAGGCGCCGCGCTATATCTGGAAGCTTCAGCAGGCGCTGGACGCCATGTAGTTTAGCGTGAAGATTATTCTCGCACTTTATTCGCTCTTTCTCGGGCCTCGCGCTCAAGCGAAAAAATAATCCGCTGCAACTCCCGCTCCACCGCCGGGCTAACGTTAAGGAAACGAAAGCTCAGGCGGGGAGTGGTGATCGTTTCATTTTTCCCATCAATCACCTTACGCTCGCTGATGGCGATAAGCTGGGCGTCAACGTGAAAAATCCCCCATGGCCCCATGTTCAGTTCAACCTGCGAAAAGCGTGCGCCTTCGATTAGTCCGTCGGGGATGGCGGATTCCAGTAGCGCGCCCATGCCGCCCAGGGAAAGATCAAACAGGCGAAAACGTAACGTACGGGTGTCCGGTAGCGTGGTGACGCCGTAATAAGGCGGATACAGCGGCGCGCCAATGCGAAAATACTCCCGGCGCTGGACAAACCACAGTGATGACGGCAGGGGCGTGATAAAGGCCGGCAGCCGCTGATATTCACCTGTAACGAGTTGCGGCAACGTGAACTCGACTTTTGCGCCTTGTGTTTCTGCGATAATGGCTACCTGCCCGGCGCGTAATACGGCGCTATTTTCATATTCCTGGCTGCCGTAATCCACGATGAGTTTTTCCGGGGCTACCGCCAAAATTTTACTAATGAATTGACCATGCGCCCATGAAATACGCAGTGGAACCTGATTTTTATTTAAATCCCGTAGCACGCCTAATATCGCTAATGGATTTTTTTTCAGGAACTGCTCATTGTAACCACTCACACGAAATAACCCCTGATACGCAGACTATCGTTGGGTTATCGGCATCAGTAGAAAGAACTTAATAGCGATAAATAAAATTTTATGTCCGCGAGATAAATCAGTGTTCAGAAATGCGACGCTCGACTTTGCCTATACTTAAAACGTTTTTACTGGAAAGAGGGTTCGCAAATGGGAATTATCGCCTGGATTGTTTTTGGTTTGATTGCCGGCGTTATCGCCAAATTGCTTATGCCGGGGCGCGATGGCGGGGGATTTATCCTGACCTGTATTCTCGGTATTGTCGGGGCGGTCGTTGGCGGATGGCTGGCGACGATGTTTGGTATTGGCGGCAGTATCAGCGGCTTTAATCTGCACAGTTTCCTGGTCGCCGTGGTGGGCGCGATTGTGGTGCTGGTGATTTTCCGCCTTCTGCGACGCGGCTAACCGCTGCAGAACGTGTAAGCGTTGACCCGGTCAGCGCCGGGTCAACCTACTATAAACACGCGTTACTGCGTCGCTGCAGACGGCGTTTTTGTCGGCGTTGCGCTTAACGATGCCGGACGAGTAGACGGTACGCTATCGCACGGTTTTTCCTGCGGACAAATCAGATCGAGCATTTTCAGCGTCACGCCGTTGGTCCAGCCAAAGCCGTCCTGAAGGGGATATTCGCCGCCGCCACCGCCGGTTCCGGTACTGCTGACGTCATATTTTTCGACCAGTTTTTTCTCGCGATCGTAGGTGTGCTGCACATTGGTTAAAAAGCGCCAGGTGACTTCCATTGCCACGTCATCCTGCCCATAATTTTGCAATCCTTCGGCAGCGACCCATTGTAACGGCGCCCAGCCATTTGGCGCATCCCACTGCTGTCCGCTTTTAACCGAGGTGGTAGCCAGCCCGCCAGGCTGTAGCAGATGCGCCTGGGCCGCCGCTGCCACTTTCGCGGCGCGATCTTTCGCGGCGGCGTTTACATAGAGCGGGAACAGCGCGGCAGCGGTGAGTTGGTCACGGATTTTATTGTTCTGCAGATCGTAGTCGGCATACCAACCCTCTTTGTTATTCCACAGATGCATTTCAATGGCTTTTTGCCGCGCGTTGGCCAGCGCGTCATATTGCGAGGCTTTGGCCCGATCGCCCGCCGCAGCGCTGGCGCGGGCGAGGGTTTTCTCCAGCTGATACAGCAGAGCGTTAAGATCGACAGGGACAATCGTGGTGGTACGAATGGTACTGAGCTGCTGCGGATTATCCATCCAGCGGGAGCTGAAATCCCAGCCGGAGGCGGCGGCAGATCGGAGGTCCCGATAGATCTCCGTTGCCGGGCGGTTGGGGTTGCTTTTGGCGGTAGCGATATCTTCAACCCAGGATTCAGGGCGGGGCGTATCCCGATCGTCCCAGTAGCGGTTGAGAACGCTGCCGTCTTCCAGTTTGACGACGCGTTGGTTTTGTTGCCCTGGCTGCAATGTCTCAACGCCCTCCATCCAGTAGGCGTACTCTTTTTGCAGTTGCGGCAGGTATTCTTTCAGCGCATCGTCACCTTCATGTTCCGCCAGTAACTCAACCATAAACGCAAAGAAAGGCGGCTGCGAACGACTCAGGTAGTAGGTACGGTTGCCGTTGGGAATATGCCCCCAGGCGTCAATTTCGTAACCAAAGTTCGCCACCATATCCGCCACCTTATCCCAGTGCCCGCTTTCCGCCAGCCCCAGCATCGTAAAGTAGCTGTCCCAGTAGTAAATCTCTCTGAATCGCCCACCCGGTACGACATAGGATTCAGGCAACGGCAAGAGCGAGTCCCACTTTTCGACGTTTTTAGTTGAACGGGTCAGCACCGGCCACAGGCCATCAATATGTTCACGCAATGACTGTCCGGCCGGCGGGACATATTTTTCACCCGCTTTCGGCAGGGTGAAGTTAACATCAACAAAATGACGCAAATCGAAGCCGGACTGGTTCCGCTGCATACGATAATCCGCAAGAATCATGAGCGGATCGCTATTAGGTATGGCGTCAGCAAAGGTTTTCTGATCGGGGAAGAGTTTTGCATTCTGGACATCATTAAAGAGCGGGCCAAGCAAAATATCCGGCGGCTGCGGAGTTTCAGTGTCGGAAGACGGGTCTGCGGCAGTCGCCGAAAACGATGCAAACGTCAGCAGCGTCCCTGCCAGCGCCAGTTTTATGGCTTTCTGCAGTAGAACAGAACGGCGAATCTCTGGGGGTATCATCAAGTTATCTCCTTAGCGGTGAGCCAAAGCCAACGGCATTTACCATGACAAAACCTTAGTCTACGATGACCAGATACGCGTGATTGAACCGCTATTTTGCGAACAAACAGACATTTTATTGAGACAGAATTTATCGGCGCGCGCGTGGAAAACGGGGAATACAGACAAAAAATCCACGCCGGGACGTGGATTTTAGCGCAATAACTTGTAGCCTTAACCCGGATAGATACCGCGATCTTTACGGGCCAACAGAATGCGCTCACAGGCGACAATATAGGCTGCGGTGCGCAGAGAACAGGATTTCTCAGCCGCTTTCTCCCAGACATGGACGATCGCGTCGGTCATGATTTTGTCCATGCGCGCGTTGATCTCTTCTTCGCTCCAGAAGAAGCTGGCCATATCTTGTACCCATTCGAAGTAGCTGACGGTTACGCCGCCTGCGTTACAGACCACGTCAGGCACCACAAGGATACCACGGCTGGCCAGAACATCATCAGCATCCGGATAGGTCGGGCCGTTAGCCCCTTCCAGCACCAGCTTACACGTCAGGGCTTCCGCGCGCTGACGAGTTATCTGGCCTTCAAGCGCCGCCGGGATCAGAATATCCATCTCCAGACGCCAGAACGCATCGCTGGCGATAGTTTCCGCGCCCGGGAAACCGGCTATCTGTTTGTGTTCTGTCTGCCATGCCGTGAGCGCTTTCATGTCAATACCGGTGGCGTTAAACAGCGTCGCGGTATGATCCTGAATCGCCACGACACGGGCGCCAGCGCCTGCAAACAGACGCGCGGCTTCGCTGCCGACGTTACCAAAACCCTGAACCGCAACGCGAGCGCCTTCAACGGCGATATTCGCCCGACGCGCGGCTTCCAGCCCGCTGACGAAAACGCCGCGCCCCGTCGCTTTTTCACGACCCAGCGAACCGCCAAGATGGATAGGCTTACCGGTGACGACGCCAGTGACCGTCGTGCCATGATTCATGGAATACGTATCCATCATCCAGGCCATCACTTTACCGTTGGTGCCGACATCCGGCGCAGGAATATCTTTCTGCGGCCCGATGATAATGCCGATCTCGCTGGTATAGCGGCGGGTCAAACGCTCCAGTTCACCTTCCGACAGCGAGAACGGATCGACGCGGATGCCGCCTTTGGCGCCGCCGTACGGCAGATTCAGCGCGGCACATTTGATGGTCATCCATGCTGACAGGGCCATCACTTCATTGAGATCAACGTCAGGATGGTAGCGAACACCGCCTTTACCCGGACCTCGGGAGAGGTTGTGCTGCACGCGATATCCTTCGAAATGACGAATAGTGCCATCATCCATTTGTACCGGAATATCGACGATCAGAGCGCGTTTTGGGTGGCGCAGAGTATCCACCCAGGGGGATAACTCGCCCAGATAAGGGGCCACACGCTCGATTTGTTGCAGGTAGGTATTCCAGGCAGATGTGCTGCTATCTGAAGCGTAAGATAACTTATCCATGATAAACCTTAGTGATAAAAGTAATATGTTCTTTAATTGACCGTGGTACATAGTAGATCACACCATGTAGCGATAAATTTAACACTTTTTTAAACAATTAACTCAGATCAAAAATGGCAGGCAGTTGGATTTTCGTTATGTTTTTGGATGAGAAGTGGTTAACTATCCGTTATAAGAGGTGATATATCGCTAATTATGCAATTATTTGCTTAAATATGCGCAATATGTGCAAGGCGGCTATTTGTCATAATTATGACGCACCTCTAAAAGTAAACGTTATGATAACGACATGTATCAATGTTATGTCGTCCTGTCGGCGGGGAAACGTCTTCGCCAGGCGCGTAAAAAGATAAAAATAACCGGAGTCAGACGGCGCTGGCCCCGGTTTACCTCTTTATTGTTGACGCGACTCAAGCCATACCAGCGCCAGTGTCGACAGTGAGCACATCAGCAGAATGCCGACAAACCACAGTAAATACCACATCGCTCCCGCTCCCTAATAAAGTTCATGATCGTTGCGGCGGAGGGTCTCCAGGTTGATACGCCCCAACATTTTGTAATAGCTCCATAGCGTATAGAGCAGTACGATCGGCAGAAAAATCAGCACAATCACCAGCATGATTTCGAGCGTCATCTGGCTGGAGGTGCTGTCCCACACCGTCAGGCTGGAGAGAGGACTAACACTCGACGGCATCACAAAAGGAAATAGCGTTATGCCGGCGGTAAAGATGACGCAGGCCTGGGTCAGGGAAGCGAACAGAAATCCACGAATAGTCTGACCGCGAAGGCAGGCATAGAAAGCCAGAATCGGCAGGATCATACCGAGCAACGGGATGATGAGCAGTAGCGGCGAGCGTATAAAGTGGTTCATCCATGCGCCAGGGAGTATCGCCACGCCTTTTAAGAGCGGATTGGAAGGGCCGTTGGCATCCTGCGTGAGCAAGACAAAGCCATCAACGCCGGCCCACAGCCAGTAACCGGCCAGCAGGAAGCAGATCACGATCAGCAGCGCGCTGTGGCGGGTGGCCGACAGAGCCCGTTGACGAATAACGCCCTCCGTTTTCAACTGTAACCAGACGCCTCCTTGCATAATCACCAACGACAGACTCAATAATCCACACAGTAGGGCAAAGGGCGAGAGTAACTGCCAGAAGGTGCCAAAATAGTCAACATGAAGCTGCGGCGTGAAGGCAAACGGCACGCCTAAAAACAGGTTGCCGAACGCGATGCCGAATACAACTGGGGGAACCAGGCTGCCGATAACCAGACCGGTATCCCACAGCGCGCGCCAGCGAGCATTGGCGATTTTACCCCGATAATCAAAGGCCAGCGGGCGAAAGAAGAGGGCACACAGCACCAGGATCATCGCCACATAAAAACCGGAAAACGCGGCGGCATAGACCCGTGGCCAGGCGGCGAATAATGCCCCGCCCGCGAGAATCAACCATACCTGGTTTCCTTCCCAGTGGGCGCCGACGCTATTGATCAATACCCGGCGTTCGTCATCGTTGCGCGCTATCAGCGGGAGCAGGCAACCGACACCCATATCAAACCCGTCAGTTACCATAAATGCCACCAGGATGACGCCGATCAGCAGCCACCAAATGAACCGCAACGTTTCATAATCCAACATGATTGTCTCCTTTATCCCTGTTGTTGCGCTTGTTGTTGATGTTGCATGGCGCTCGGCCCAAGACGCGCGTACTTCTGCATCAGATAGACTTCCGCGATTAAAAACAGGGTGTAAAGTCCGAGGATAAGCCCCATTGAGAAGGCCAACTGGCCCGGCGTCAGCGCGGAGTGAGCGTACCAGGTCGGCAGAATGTCCTGAATCGCCCAGGGCTGACGGCCAAACTCCGTCATAAACCAACCGGCTTCAATGGCAATCCACGGTAACGGCAGGCTCCAGAGCGTCATACGCAATACCCAGCGATGCTGGTCGATACGCATTCGCAGCGTCTGTATCAACGCAATCAACATCACCACTAACAGCAGCGAACCGCAGCCGACCATAATACGGAAACTCCAGAACACCGGCGCCACCTGAGGAATAGCGCCACGCTGGGCCGCACGATACTGCTCCGGCGTCACATGGTTCATATCCGGGGCATATTTCGCCAGCAGAATGCCGTACCCCAGATCGCCCTCAACGGCGTGAAACGCATTCAGTACCTGCGGCGAGCGATTGCCTTGCGCTATCTCCTGCATGAGCAGCCAGGCCTCCCGGCCACGCTTCAGGCGCGGCAGCGCGTCGTCCATCAGGTTTTTTAACCCCGGAACCGGCGTATCCAGCGAATGGGTGGCCAGAATACCCAGCAGAGCAGGGATCTTCACGGCAAATGCATTACGCTCCTGTTCCTGCTGCGGCCAGGCAATCAGATGAAACGGCGCGGGCGCGGGTTCGGTTTGCCATTCGCCTTCCATCGCCGCCAGTTTCACCGGCTGAATTTGGGCGACCTCGTAGGCCGAACTGTCGCCCAGTTGCAGGGTTCCCAGAATGGCCAGGGTGCCGAATACTGAGCCGATAGCAAATGAGCGCAAGGCCACCTCACGCTCGCGGCCACGTAGCAGATACCAGGCGCTAATGGACATAATAAACATGGCGCCGGTGACATAACCGGACATGACGGTATGGACGAATTTCACCTGGCTCACCGGGTTAAAGACCAGATCGCTGAAGCTGCTCATTTCCATCCGTAATGTATCGATGTTGAAATGAGCGCCGGTAGGATACTGCATCCAGCCATTGGCATTCAGAATCCATAATGCTGAAATATTGGAGCCGAAGGCCACCAGCCAGGTGACCAGCAGGTGTTGGTATTTATTCAGCCGCTGCCAGCCGAAAAAGAACAGACCGACAAAAGTGGATTCGAGAAAAAAGGCCAGTAATGCTTCCATCGCCAGCGGCGCGCCGAAGATATCGCCCACATAGTTGGAATAGAGCGACCAGTTAGTCCCGAACTGAAACTCCATGGTCAGGCCGGTAGCCACACCGAGAGCAAAATTGATCCCGAAGAGCTTGCCCCAGAAACGCGTCATATCGCGGTAGACGGTTTTCCCCGTCACCACATAGATCGTCTCCATGACGGCCAGCAAAAAAATCAGCCCAAGCGTAAGAGGAACAAATAAAAAGTGATACAGCGCGGTCAGCGCAAACTGCCAGCGCGATAAGTCAATGACATCCCACATGCTAACTCCTGTAGGCAGAAAGAGAGTAAAAAGCTAATCAGTACCGGACACCGGTGACGTTCCTGTTGAGAGCGCTAGCGCGTCTCCAGCCATCGGCAGACTTCATCCAGGCGCTGGCGCGAATCGGCCAGATCTTCCGGGGCCGCCAGTACCAGCTCCGGCAAAGGACAAATCTCATAGCTATCGAGCAACGGCCCTTTAAGGGCGTCCAGACAGCGCACATGCCAGAGATGGCGCAATGCTGTGGCGTTGATTTGGCTTTCGCCATACCCGGAGATGCGAATCTGAATATTCCCGTGTCCGCATAAACGCGCCAGAAAAAGACGATCGGCCTCGCTGAGCGGCAGTTGGGTCAAATTGATGCTGTGAGGTTGCAACGCCGGATCGCGTACGTGCGCCAATAACTCATGGGCCAGCGGCAGTCCATTCATCAGGCCAGCGACAGGCGGAGGCAGCAGAGAGTCGTCAGGCAGCGTATCGGCAGTCGCCGCTTGCCATAATGTCAGGGGCGCGCTACCCGCTTCCAGACGATCCGTCAGCAGACGTCGGTTATGCAGATGGCGTACCCGCCACAGGCCGCAGAAGATGGTCTCCTGGATCTCGCTTTCACTCCCGTCCGGATGCTGAATGCGTACCGAGACTTCGCCTTCGCCCAATAGCGTATTGAGGAATGAGAGATCATCGGCATTCAGGGGAGATAACTCCCATCCCAGCACGTCGCCGACTTCCGGGATGCGCCGGGCAAGCTGACCTCGCAGATCGGTCAACAATGCCATCACCGCCGGGCTGTGAGCGCAGCGCTCCAGCGCCGCCATACTTGGGTCGCCATTGACCTGACAGGTGAGCGGTAAGGGATTCATCGAGAAACTGGCGTCATCAGGCTGCGTACCTGGCCCCAGCAGATGAAAAAAGGCGTTGCTCATTGTACTGTCTCCTGCGCTGCGGGAGTGTCAACCATCGAACGCATCAGCGTGAGCAGTTCAGCCCAGGGATGAATGCCGCTGAGCGCGCCGCGTAGCTCGCCGTCTGTAAAAACTAACGTCGCCGGAAACCGACGAACATTAAAGCGATCGCCGATAGCTTCGCTTTGTTCAAGGTCGGCCACCGCCACCTGCCAGTCAAACTGCGGGAACTCACGCAAGAGTTCGGCAATCATCACCGGGTTATCGCTGACTTCCGGCGTACGCCGCGGATCGCTACTTAACAGGATGACGCCATCTCCAACCCGTTTGATCCAGTCGTCTACCGTGGAAGCCTCTACCGGTTGCCATCCACGGGTTAACAGGCGTTGCCATAGCGCAGAGAACGGGGTGTCATTCGCCACTTCTTTTGCCCTCCAGACGTGTCTGATACTGACGTATGCGCACTCCCTCATAATTTTCCATCGACAGGCATTTATAGTTCAGGCAGCGTGCGACCTCGTTTGCCTGCGGTACGATCCCCCAGGCGGCCAGTTGCGCCAGGGCGGCCTGTTCCGCCGCCGGTAGCTGGTCGCGAGCTATTTCGCTCAGGCTACCGCCATAGTCGTCCAGGTGCGCCGGTTGCAGACCGACCAGCGCTATGTGACAGGGCAGATGCCCGCGGATGTCGGCCAGCGCCAGAACTTCGGAAAAACTGTTTTGATGCAGGCTCATTTTTTTGGCGCTGAGATACGCGGGGATTTTCTCGCCGGCATAGGTTCGCAGGCTGCCCGGCGCCAGGCCGTAATCGATCGCGTCAAGGAGCAGGAGATGGCTGGCTTGCTCAACATAACCTAACAGGTTTAGCCCTTGCGTACCGCCGTCCACAATTTCCACCTCTTCAGGCCAGTGATATCGGGCATACAAACGCTCCGCGACCCGGATACCGAATCCTTCATCGGCCCACAGCAGGTTTCCTAACCCCATCACCACTATGCGTTGCGCATTCATGAGGGCTCCTTGTCGTGCGGTTTGGGGAATTTATGGCTGCGATAGCCATTGATCATGGTGGAGATCACCGTATCGTCGGACATAATGTCTTCCCGGATAGCGAGGTAAACGTGCCCGACGATGAAGGCGGCGATCAGCCACATGCCCAGTCGGTGCCAGCTGTGAATATCGATGGAGTTGCCGCCGGTCCAGTAGAAAAATTCAACCACATAGCGGAACGGCGCAAAGATGGCGTACTGGCTATGCTCGCCAAACAGAGCGAAACCGGTGAGGATCATAAATACCGACAACAGGAAATAGCCGAACATCGCGGCCTGCGCGACAGGGTTATGTCCGATGTCGCTCCCCGGTTTTTTCTCCAGAAAAAGATACCAGCGGACCACGGTGAAAGCGCCTTGCCACCAACTGCGACGCCAGACCGGGACGATAAACAGCTCTCGCGAATAGCGGTTGCCGACACAGGCCCAATAAATCCGCCCCAGCAGTAACACGGTAAAGATCATCGCGGCGGCAAAGTGGATCAGCCGGATATAGCCCATGTAAAACAGATAGGTCGCCTCGCCACTCACCGACGGCAAGGGCCGGCCAATGAAGTAGCCTGTTACCATCAGTACCAACATGCAGGCCACCGTTAGCCAGTGCCACAGGCGTACCGGCGCTTCAAACACATAGTGGCTGACGGCAGTATCACGCGCCTCCCCGACGCGTGGAGATAGCTTTCCAGTCATCGTTCTTTTCCTTAACGCTTAGCGTACCTGGACGGCAATCAGTTCGCTGCCGTCGTCGCCGAGCACGTGGGTTGAACAGGCGAGGCAGGGGTCGAAGCTGTGCAGCGTCCTCAGGATTTCTAACGGTTGGTCGGGAATCGCCATTTGCGTTCCCATCAATGCCGCTTCATAGGCGCCGATCTGTTTTTTAGGATCGCGCGGGCTGGCGTTCCAGGTGGTGGGAACCACGCACTGATAGAGTTCAATCTTCTGATCGCGTATTGACGCCCAGTGTCCCAACGCTCCGCGAGGCGCTTCGGTAAAACCGATGCCGCGGCAGTGCTGCGGCCAACTGGCCGGTTCCCATTTCTCGGTATTGGCGGTGGCCAGGTCGCCGTTTTTCAGGTTGGTCATAAGCCTGTCGAAAAAATACTGCAGCTTACCGACGGCCCATTGCGCTTCGTGCGCGCGGCATAAAATACGGCCAAGCGTAGACTGGATACCGGAGAGCGGCAGTTTAAGGGCGGACATCATGCGATCTACCGACTCTATGGTGGCGGCGTCCCCTTTGTGGTACGCGATAAGCGTTCGGGCAAGCGGGCCGACTTCCATGGCATGACCCCGCCAGCGCGGCGCTTTAATCCAGGAGTAACGTTCCTGCTCGTTGAGCTGCTGGATATGCGTATCGCTGCCTTTGACATCACCCGGGTTGTACCAGGGATCGGTAATGCCGTCAAAAGGATGACGACCCAGCCGATCGTCCGGATAGCGGTACCAGGCGTGATCCACAAACTCCTGTATCTGCTGCGGATCGGCCAAATCTACCGGCATGACATTTTTAAAATCGCCATTGACCACCGCGCCGCCCGGCATTAACAGGCTTTGCTGGCTGAAGTCGTTGGCAATGTCCGGAAATGCGCCGTAACTCAGCACGCATTTATCCGACAGACCGGTGCCAATTTGACTCCATGCTTTATTGAACTGGCCGATAGCCAGCGCGTCCGGAACCATCACGTTGTTAATGAAGTCGGCGGTGCGGGTGATGATCGACTGCACCAGGTTGAGGCGCTCCATATTGATAGCCCCGACCGCGCCGCTTTGATCGAGATTGATCGCGCACGGCATCCCGCCGACGATCCAGTTAGGATGGGGGTTCTTACCGCCAAATATGGTATGGATTTTGACGATCTCGCGCTGGAAGTCGAGGGCTTCAAGATAGTGGGCAAAACCCATCAGATTAGCCTCTGGCGACAGTTTGTACTGTGGATGTCCCCAATAGCCGTTACGGAATATCCCAAGCTGGCCGCCATCGACAAATTTCTTCAATCGATTTTGTACGTCAAAGAAGTAGCCCGGCGATGACATCGGCCAGGCGGAAAGGCTTTGCGCCAACTGCGAGGTGGCGCGCGGATCGGCTTTCAGCGCATTCAGAACATCAATCCAGTCCATACCGGCTAACTGATAAAAATGGACCAGATGATCGTGACACCACAACGTAGCCAGCATGATGTTACGTATAATATTGGCGTTATCCGGCACCTGGATACCAATCGCATCTTCGATAGCGTACACCGATGCCAGAGCATGTACCCCGGTACATACACCACAAATACGTTCAACAAACGCCCAGGCGTCACGCGGGTCACGGCCTTGCAGAATGATCTCCAGCCCGCGGAACATTGTGCCGCAGGAAACGGCATTGGTAATGACGTTTTGCTCATCAATGTTCACTTCGCAGCGCATATGCCCTTCGATGCGGGTAATCGGGTCCACGATCAGACGACGGCCGGCGTCGTTAACGGTATAACCCTGGGTTTGATACTGGTTACTCATGCCTGTTTATCCTCATTGTCCGGCTGTTGTTCGGCTTGCGCTAACTGTTGTTTGTGGCGTTTACGTTGGTTGAGTGCGCTGGCGATAGCGTGACCGCCAACGCCCGCCGCGACCACGCCCAGCGCGGTCAGCCCCACCGTATCGGCGGTTGAATGGGTACCCATCTGGGGAATATCCACCACGCGGCTATAAAACGAGCCGCGATCCCAGAAACCATTTTCTGAACATCCCAGACATCCGTGACCGGACTGGATAGGAAAGGAGACGCCGTCATTCCAGCGTGTGGAGGAGCAGGCGTTATAGGTGGTTGGCCCTTTACAGCCCATCTTGTACAGACAGTATCCCTTGCGGGCGGCGTCATCATCCCAGCTCTCGACAAATTCACCGGCGTCAAAATGGGCGCGGCGGTAGCATTTATCGTGGATACGCTGACCGTAGAACATCAGTGGACGGCCCATGCGATCGAGTTCCGGCAGACGATCAAACGTCACCATATAGGTGATAATGGCGCTCATGACATCCGGGATTGGCGGACATCCAGGGACTTTCACGATCGGCTTGTCGGTGATCACTTTATCGATAGGCGTTGCCTGGGTTGGATTGGGGCGGGCGGCCTGGACGCAACCCCAGGAAGCGCAGTTTCCCCAGGCAATAATAGCGCTGGCGCCCGCGGCGGCTTTCTTCAGTTTTTCAATAAACGGGCGGCCGCCGCTGATACAGAACATTCCTTGCTCTCCTAGCGGCGGATTGCCTTCCACCGCCAGAATGTATTTCCCGGCGTAGCGAGTGGTAATATCGTCAAAGACTTCTTCGGCCTGTGCGCCGGCGGCGGCCATCAGGGTGTCGTCATAATCGAGGGAAATCAGCGAGAGGATCACATCTTTGGCTAGCGGGTGCGAGGAACGGATAAAGGATTCGGTACAGCAGGTGCATTCCAGTCCATGAATCCAGACCACCGGAATCCGCGGTTTATTCTCCAGCGCCCAGGCTATCTTTGGCGTCATTCCGGCGCCCAGCCCCAGCGATGTGGCAGCAAGGCTACAGAATTTGAGAAAGCTGCGTCGGGTCACTCCCTTACGACGCATGGCTTGATAAAAGGTCTCCTCGTTATTCATAACGCGTATTTTTTCTCCTTTTTGCACCACGCTCCGCCAGGGGCATAAGGCGCTTTTGCGGGTCCGTTGACGTTCCGCCAGCAAGGCAAATCATTGGGTTACGCGCGAGCGCGGAAACGAGCCCGATTCACTTTGCACCGGCGTATATCGCCAGAAATAATGTGAAAAAAGCGTATCGGATTAACGATAAGAAACAATGTGAAGTGTGTGGGTATAGCTTATAGCGGTATATTTATACCCATTATCGGTTTTTCCGGCGAAAGAGCCGTGGCGGGGAAGGGCGGTTGAGCTTGTTCCAGGATGAGGTTTTCAGTGAGCAACCTCGGGTAGATTTAGCCTGGTCTCGCCATTTCAGGGATACGTAAGTTGACACAAAAGGAGGGAGGGTTTGATGTCATCGTTAAAAGAAGCATACTTCGTGATGATTTTTATATAAAATGATGGTGCTGGTTTTAAAGGAATGCAAAAAAGAGACCATTTGAAAGAGGGCGTCCCATGAAAAATAACATCAGATTTGACTTATCCGATTATTTGATTCATTTTTTTCGGGACGTTGATTTAGAGACCGGTAGCCATATTTATTTGCCTGAACACTGTGGTTTTAATAATCAGCACCACGCATGTTTCATTGATGCTAAATATTTACTTCGATTATCTTTACGCAGTCATAAAATTTTCTCGTCCTGGTCATACCGAAATGGGCAACGAACCGTATATGGTGACTCCCCGGTGGTATGCTTTACAGATATGCCGATTGCAGCTTATTTAGAAACTGGTGTTCGCCGATTAGAACGAAATGAAAAAATCGGTTTATATGCAATCGTTTTACCTAAAGAGCAAATGTTTAATTATGGGGCAAGGCCAGTCATATATGGGTTGGATGAGCATAACAATGCTCGATGCTCGCAAGGCAGAAACGGGGAACGTATTCTTGATGAAACGGCTCTTCCTTTGATTGAACAATATAGATATGTTACTTATGTTCCAGGTAAGATTGACTGGACACATGAACGCGAATGGCGATGGCCATATCGTGGCGATATTAAAAATTTCCTTAATCATATTGAAGAGTATGGTATTCCGGAAAACATTGAAAGCACCCCAGGGTTTGATTTTAAATCAAGCGAAATAAATGGTGCGGGAATAATAGTCCCGTTTGCAGAAGATATCTCTACCGTAGCTCACGATATTTTAACTTTAATTGACCGGGGTGACATTGGAAGAAATACTTTCAAATTCATTATAGCTGTAGAGAGTTTACAATCATGGACCCAGCTCTCGGAACCGGGCGCGTTACTGTCCTGTATTAATGACAATACTTTCGAATTTGAATCTTTTTTTGATTTATCTGCATCTAAAGTAAAAAATTATGCTGACTCTATCAATGATTATGTAAGTGAATTATTTTCAAAAAAAGATTTTTTAAATGATAGCTATGCAATGGAATTTGGAAATGCCTGGGTCTGGATTCATGATAACCAATCCCAGGTGGTACGGGCGTTACTGCAGGCTGGAATGATCAAGGTTAATAAAGAAGGGCGGTACTTATTAGATGTTAATTTGGCTTCTGTCGATTGGCCATTAAGAAGAAAAGAGGCTTTCGCAAGTCATGTTGCGGGATGGCTCAAACATCGTTTTGATATCGAAGCGGGAAGGTATTCCGTTCGGGGAAAAGATGATTATGATGCGATCCCAAGTTATGAGACGCCGCTAAAGGATCAGCATCCTTTTTATAACCATACAGTGAATGTCGACTGGTAATTAAGAAAAGAACTTACTGTAAATAGACTCGTTTTAGCTCCATGCATTTTTGAGATCCCGGCCAGATTGACTCTGGCCCGATCTCTGACGAAAACTCTGAATCTTCGATGTTTCCAATTATGAATTTCTACACCAGTCTTTAAGTATCAATGCATTGTACCTGGTGCGCTGCTATAACTGTGTAAGAGGGATTGACGCTTAGAGCCTATCCCATTAGGGCTATTTTACTTGCCATTTTGGACCTGGGCAGTGCTCGCCAAAACGCGTTAGCGTTTTGAACGCCGCTAGCGGCGGCCCGAAGGGCGAGCGTAGCGAGTCAAACCTCACGTACTACGTGTACGCTCCGGTTTTTGCGCGCTGTCCGTGTCCAAACTGGCTGCGCTAATAACGCCTGGTGGGATAGGCTCTTAGTGTTAATGTACACCAAAGGTCGATGTGTTTACCGCACTTGTGGCTTGGTATGCAGTATGTATAATTATTGTGTAAATGTTTTCATAAATTGATTTGTCTCTTCTTTGGCCTTTTCTATTGATTTATGTTTATATATTTTTGATTGGTATGTGTATTTTTCTAACGCAGGTAAGTACTTAGAGACGTCGTTACCTTTTTTGAAATCTATAGGCATATGAATACTCGCATATAATATATTTATCCTCTGCGATGGCGTTAGCTCAGAATAATTTATACCTTGTTCATAATAAGAAAGCATCACATCATTGCAGATCCTGTCTTTATACGACTGCCCTATGTATGCGATGATAAGTCCATATATAAGTAGCAATCCAAAAGAGACACCTGCTTTGTGGCTATGAAGGAAATTATATGGTAGCCCCACAAAAAAAAGTACTTTTCTAATTAAAACAAGGATAAATGGTAAGGAAAATAAAAAACAACCGAAGTACATAATCACTTCGCCTGAATTCTGAAACATTTTATACCTTCCTGATAAATAATGGGTTAATTATCTGGTTAATATTCGTTGCCTATTATTTCTTTTATAAACATAGACGATTCATTGAAATTTTTTTTGAAACTGGAGTAATTGCTAAGTGTTTTCGGTATGCAAAAGATGACTCGCCCATTTTTTACTATGGCATAATATCTTGGATACATTAGCGCTTCTTCTTTTGTGTTTGGAACACCGTCATAGTCTATTTTTTCATCAATAGAGTCAAGTTGGCTAAATAAAAAGACTCTTTTCCTTAGCAAAGTATTATGAACAATAGCATTTTCATATATATCAAGTGACATTGTAAGACTCAATGCAGCAAATGAAAGTAATGCTATGATGGAAATTGTTAATATTGCTAATGACAAGCCTTCCTGGCAATATAAAATAAGAAAAAAGAGTGGGATTGCAGGGAGGTAAGTGACCAACGGGTAAAAACGATCGATTTTTAAATGTGATATGATATTCTGAGGAGATGTGACATGGTCCTGAACGCCCTTGTTAAAGATAATGCTGTAAAGCGTCAAACTATTGTCAATTTTATCTATTGCTTTAGCTTTTATTCTTTGTGTGAATATAAAAAACGTTATCAAAAAGGCAATAAATAAGAAAATGATTAAATTAGAAATAAAACTATCCACGGCATCATCCTGTATATCTACCGAAATTTCTATGGTCACTATTCTACTATTATTAATGAATGTCAATCTAAAATTGATGATGGTGCGTCCAGCCGGTTGGATTTGATCTAAAATAAAACTTTCGGTATTTCTCTATAGTCACAGAGCAAACAGGGTTGATTCTTTGTTAAAAAATCATCTCAATATTTTAATATGAATTCCTTCACGCGATTCTGGAGTATTACAGTCTACGATTTTAATGATTTTTTATTCATTCATTATACGTATTAAATTAATGGCAGTGCAATCGCAAATTATATTTAGTTTCAGAATTGCAAAATGATTATAATTTTGTAGTTCATGCAGTTGGCCTAAGATCCTCGGTGGCGAGTGTAGGGGGAACGCCTGAACAAGATCTGAGGCTATGTGCGATACTGTGATATGAGTTAACCCAAACAGGCCATACGGTATCTATACCTTTCTAAAAAGCTTTTCGCTGGTATAGAGTCAAAACCTTAGACGAAACAACATTCACACTATGGCCCGGGCAGTGCGGCATTGCGTATCGGTGAGCATAACGGGGCCTTGTTTATTTATTATACCGTTCTTGTACTTACTTAAAATGAAGATGGAAGAATGTTGTACTCATTTTGACAGCATTGTTACGAGATGAGTTGAGACATTATGAAATGAAAAATCCACGCAATGGCGTGGATTTTATAGGGTTTTACCGCTGTCATGAGATTCAATGAAACCTCATAAGACAACAAATGTTATTTAGACGTTGAACAGGAAGTTCATTATATCGCCATCTTTAACGATGTAATCTTTGCCTTCCGCTCGCATCTTACCGGCTTCTTTCGCGCCTTGTTCACCTTTATAGGTAATAAAGTCGTCAAAGGCGATAGTTTGGGCGCGGATAAAGCCTTTTTCGAAGTCGGTATGGATTTTACCTGCTGCCTGCGGCGCGGTTGCGCCAACCGGAATGGTCCATGCGCGAACTTCTTTCACCCCGGCGGTAAAGTAGGTCTGGAGGTTCAGCAGACGATAACCCGCGCGAATAACGCGGTTCAGCCCCGGTTCTTCCAGACCCAGTTCAGCCATAAATTCGTCACGCTCGTCATCATCCAGCTCAGCAATATCAGCTTCGACGGCGGCACACACCGGAACCACGACCGAACCTTCTTTCGCGGCGATTTCGCGAACCTGGTCCAGATACGGGTTATTTTCAAAACCGTCTTCATTGACGTTAGCGATATACATTGTCGGCTTCAGCGTCAGGAAGCTTAAATAACGGATAGCCGCTTTATCTTCGTCCGTCAGGTCCAGCGAACGCAGCATCCCCGCTTCGGCCAGGTGCGGCAGGCATTTTTCCAGTGCGGCCAGTTCCGCTTTGGCGTCTTTATCGCCGCCTTTGGCTTTCTTCTGTACGCGATGGATAGCGCGCTCGCAGGTATCGAGGTCAGCCAGCGCCAGTTCGGTATTGATAACATCAATATCTTCTGCCGGATTTACTTTACCCGCCACGTGGATGATATTGTCGTTCTCAAAGCAGCGAACCACGTGACCGATAGCTTCGGTTTCACGGATATTGGTCAGGAACTGGTTACCCAACCCTTCGCCTTTGGATGCGCCTTTTACCAGACCGGCGATATCCACGAACTCCATCGTGGTTGGTAGAATGCGTTGTGGTTTAACAATCTCAGCCAACTGGTCCAGACGCGGATCGGGCATCGGCACGACACCGGTATTCGGTTCGATAGTGCAGAACGGAAAGTTTGCCGCTTCAATACCGGCTTTTGTCAGCGCGTTGAACAGGGTGGATTTCCCGACGTTGGGCAGACCGACGATACCGCATTTGAATCCCATGATTTAACTCACCTTAATATCTTAATAATCAACCTGTTATACAAAACAGATTGCAGAAATGGAAATAACTTCGCCTATTATACACGGCGTGCGGCAAAAATGCCGCACATCACTGGTTATTGCGCCTTAAAGGTATGCAAACGGCTTGTTGCTTTGGCCAGACCCTCTTTGAACCACAATTCCGTACAGCGTGCCGCTTCGTCAATGGCCTCATCAATTAATTTTTGTTCAGAAACAGGGGGTTTACCCAGCACGAAACCAACAACTTTATTTTTATCGCCTGGATGACCAATTCCAACGCGTAAGCGGTGAAAGTTGGGATTATTGCCCAGCTTGCTGATGATGTCTTTCAGACCATTGTGGCCGCCGTGGCCGCCGCCAAGTTTAAATTTCGCGACGCCCGGAGGGAGATCCAGCTCGTCGTGAGCGACCAGAATTTCGTCCGGCTGAATACGGTAAAAACTGGCCATTGCGCCAACTGCTTTACCACTGAGGTTCATGAACGTGGTGGGTACCAGCAGGCGAACATCTTCCCCTTCCAGCGTGATGCGTGAGGTATAACCAAAGAATTTAGGCTCTTCACGCAACGGCGCGCGCAGGCGCTCCGCCAGTAAATCGACGTACCATGCGCCTGCATTGTGTCGCGTCGCGGCATATTCCGCGCCGGGATTCGCCAGACCAACAATCAATTTAATTGCCACGTTTTTTGTCCTGAGTAGATCCATAACTGGCGCGTAGTTTACTGTCTGTCTGCCCGCTTGACAAAACACAGCGACACTCTGAAGTAAATTAAATAATTGCCAGCATTGATTATTAAAAATGTAAACTGTTCAGAGTGTTATTTGTAAAGTTTTGTTAAATGAAACTTTACATTTGTGATCACACCCGCACTTACAAATGGAAGTGTTGTCTATACTTTACACATAAAGTTTAGGGGGATTTCCTAAAAACAACCCAAAAGTTCCGGAGGTGACATATGAAACGCAAAAACGCTTCGTTATTCGGTAACGTGCTGATGGGGTTGGGGCTGGTCGTGATGGTTGTCGGCGTGGGTTACTCTATTTTAAACCAACTGCCGCAGTTTAATTTGCCGCAATTTTTTGCGCATGGCGCAATACTGAGCATTTTTGTCGGTGCAGTTCTTTGGCTGGCGGGGGCTCGTGTAGGGGGGCATGAGCAGGTGAGCGACAAATATTGGTGGGTACGTCACTATGACAAACGTTGCCGCCGTAACGACAATCGTCGTCATAGCTAACCGGTTCAGGCCCGGTAAGCGTTATCGCCACCGGGCATTGTCCATTAACTGAGTAAATCCGCTAACGCCTCCGTCCTGTTCGGGAAGAAGGTCAGACGCCCAGGAATAGGTTTGATACCGGCACGCGCCATTGTGCGCAGCGGTTGGAACTCCAGATTACTGATACGCAATTCGCAACCCTCCGGCAGACGCTTCACAAAACGCTGAAAAGCATCAAGCCCGCCTGCATCCAGCACTGGTACTGCGTCCCATTTCAGAACGACGATACGTTTGCCCTTAATACGTGACTCAAGGTCAGTAAACAGCCCTTCCGCCGCGGCGAAAAAGAGCGGACCGATAACACGCAGCACCAGCACATCATCAGGCACATCGACATTGACCGGCGCAAGTCGAGTCATTCGCGCAATACGGCGCATAAACAGCAGGGAAGCAAGGACAATCCCCACGCTGATGGCGATGACCATATCAAACAGAACCGTTAATGACATGCACAGCAGCATAACGATGATGTCGTCTTTCGGCGCATGGCGTAACAGATCTACCACTTTATGGGCTTCACTCATATTCCATGCCACCATCAGCAGTAGCGCCGCCATCGCGGAAAGCGGCAGCCAGGAGAGTAGCGGGGCTAAGACCAGTAGCGCCAGAATAACCAGGATAGCGTGAATTACCGCTGAGACGGGAGAGGTCGCGCCAGCGCGGACGTTGGCGGCAGAGCGGGCAATCGCGGCGGTGGCGGTGATGCCGCCAAAGAACGGCGCGACCATATTCCCCAGCCCCTGGCCGATAAGTTCGCTGTTAGCTTTATGTTTGGTGCCGGTCATGCCGTCCAGCACGACGGCGCAGAGCAATGATTCGATTGCCCCCAGCATTGCCATCGAGAAGGCCGCTGGCAGCAGCGCGCGCAGTGAATCCCAGCTTAGCGTGAAATCGGAGCCAGGAAGACTCCACGGCAGCATCAGTTGCGGCAGGAGCTGCGGGATGCCGTTGCCCTGAGTGCCGTCAGCCAGAACATAATGGAACTGTGAGCCGATAGTCGCCACATTGCCGCCCAGCAGATTAACGATCCCCATCACGGCGCAACCGGCCAGCAGCGCGGGAAGATGTCCTGGCAGACGAATACCGAGACGCGGCCAGAAAATCAACGTTCCCAGCGTTACCACGCCAATGGCGGCATCGCCAATATTGACGGTGGGCAACGCCATAAACAGCGCGCCGACTTTCTGCAAATAGTGCTCTGGCACATGGGCCATCTGCAGACCAAGAAAATCTTTAATCTGCATGGTACCGATGGTAATACCAATCCCTGAGGTAAAACCCAACGTGACCGACACCGGGATATATTCAATCAATCGCCCCAGTCTCGCCAGGCCGAAAAGGATCAGGAAGAAGCCCGACATCAGCGTGGCGACCAGTAGGCCCGCCAGACCAAACTGTTGCGATACCGGATACAAAATCACCACAAACGCGGCGGTAGGGCCGGAAACGCTAAAGCGCGAGCCGCCGGTTAGCGCGATCACGATCCCGGCGACAGCGGAGGTATAGAGGCCATACTGCGGCGCAACGCCACTGCCAATTGCCAGCGCCATCGCCAGCGGGATAGCAATAATCCCGACGGTGATCCCGGCTATCACATCACGGGTGAACCGGGAGGCGGTATATTTTTCTTTCCAGCAAGCATCGATGAGAGCGCGGAAAGGCATCACATGTGAGGAAAATAATTTGTTCACAATAATGTTTCATCCATGAGCGCATCATCTGTCAACTAAATGGCAGGTGAAGGAGGCATAAGTCATACAAAAGGGTGTTACAGACAAAAAAACCCGCCGCAGCGGGTTTCAGATCCGGGTTCGATCAATGCTCGAACATGGCGGAAATCGATTCTTCGTTGCTGATACGGCGAATCGCTTCGGCCAGCATACCTGACAGGGTCAAAGTACGCACGTTCGGCAGCGCTTTGATTTCGTCGGTCAGCGGAATGGTGTCGCAGACAACGACTTCATCAATGACGGAGTTGCGCAGGTTGTTTGCCGCATTGCCTGAGAAGATCGGGTGCGTCGCGTAGGCAAACACGCGTTTAGCGCCACGTTCTTTCAATGCTTCTGCTGCTTTGCACAGAGTACCGCCGGTATCGATCATATCATCAACCAGCACGCAGTCACGGCCAGCGACGTCGCCGATGATGTGCATCACCTGAGAAACGTTCGCGCGCGGACGACGTTTATCAATGATAGCCATATCGGTATCGTTCAGCAGCTTAGCGATAGCGCGGGCACGAACCACGCCGCCAATATCCGGGGAAACCACGATCGGGTTATCCAGATTCAGTTGCAGCATATCTTCGAGCAGGATTGGGCTACCGAACACGTTATCAACCGGAACGTCAAAGAAGCCCTGGATCTGTTCAGCATGCAGATCTACGGTGAGAACGCGGTCAACGCCGACGCTGGACAGGAAGTCAGCGACAACTTTTGCGGTAATCGGCACACGGGCGGAACGTACGCGACGGTCCTGACGTGCATAGCCAAAGTAGGGGATAACGGCGGTGATACGACCTGCGGAAGCACGACGCAGGGCATCAACCATAACGACCAATTCCATCAGGTTGTCGTTGGTTGGGGCACAAGTGGACTGGATGATGAAAATATCACCACCGCGTACATTTTCGTTGATTTGTACGCTGACTTCGCCGTCGCTAAAGCGACCTACGGCGGCGTCGCCGAGAGAAGTGTACAGGCGGTTGGCAATACGTTGTGCTAGTTCCGGGGTGGCGTTACCAGCAAAAAGCTTCATATCAGGCACGAGAAGAACCTCAGGCATGCGTCCATTGGTGGAAAGAATCTGCCGAAAACTGTGCGGGCCAGGCAAAATCCTATCCAGGCGGTGTATTAAAGAGCGCGATGCAACGTCTGGAACAAGGTGACGTTGTCACCGAAGCTCAGCTTGCCCGGCTTACTCGTCTTCATTCACGTTTCATGTGCGCTGGTATCAATGCCTCACACCGGTCAAATACGGCATATATGACCGGCGACTCGTCATTTCGCCATCTTCCTGAAACCCGAATGCGTTAGAGTAACTCTCGATGCAATGGGGAAAGGTTGACACCCTTCGCCACAAAAGCATTGAGCCATTCCGGGGCTTGCTCAAGCACCTGGCGAGCACAAGACTCTGTATCGAATTCAGCAAAGACACAGGCCCCTGTCCCAGTCAGGCGCGACGGCGCGTATTCTAACAGCCAGGAAAGCGCCGCATCAACCTCGCGAAAACGTTTTCTTGCGATAACCTCGCAATCATTGCTGAATTCACATTTTAGTAACGTATCTATTGACCTTTTTGGCGTATTACGCGGCAATTGAGGATCTTTAAAGATAACCGGCGTCGGAATGCTTACGCCAGGGTGCGCGACCAGATACCATTTTTCCGGCGGATTCACCGGCGTTAATATTTCGCCTACGCCTTCGGCAAACGCGGCGTGGCCACGAACAAAGACCGGGACGTCGGCGCCGAGCGTCAGGCCGAGCGTCGCCAGTTCATCAATGGAAAGCCCGCATTGCCAAAGATGATTGAGCGCCACCAGAACGGTCGCGGCGTTAGACGAGCCGCCGCCCAGACCGCCGCCCATGGGAAGGCGCTTCTCAATGCTGATATCCGCGCCGCTTCCGGCGGGCAGGCGTCCACTCTCCGAGGCGACTTTCATCAACAGCCGCGCGGCGCGGACGATCAGGTTGTCTTCATTTTCAACGCCGGTTACCGGCGTTAATAAATGGATTTCGCCATCGCGACGCGGTTCGATGTGGAGTGTGTCGCCATAATCCAGAAACTGAAACAGCGTCTGCAGCGTGTGGTAGCCGTCTGCTCGCTGTCCGGTGATATATAAAAACAGATTTAATTTTGCCGGAGAAGGCCAATGGGTCATCATTTCACAATCCAGTTATCCATTTTCAGCTTAATGCGCTGACTGCCGTCTGAAAGCTCCATATTGGCAGGCATGGCAGGCTGCGTTTTGCTGTCATAGCCACCGTAAACCACTTTCCAGTTTTTACCATCCTGGCGGTAGTTCACTTCGCTCAGGCGGTACTGGTCGTCCAGTTTGTAGTCGGTGGCATCGCCAGGCAGACCGAGGATCCACTGCCGCAGGCTGTTTAACGGAATCGGCATCCCGGTGAGTTTGCCGATCATCTCTTCGGCGTCATCGGCGGTATAACGCTGGCCTTTGTTATCCACCAACTGGACGTTGCCCGGCTGGGCGTTAAGCTCCAGCTCGGTGCTGCCCAGCGGATTGGTGAGCAGCAGGCGATAGCGATCCTGTCCGGTCTGTTGCCAGAAGAAACGCGCATAGACTTTCTGATCATCTGAGATGTAAGCAAAGGCGCCGCGCGTCTGGTATTGATTCAGATGACGCACCTCTTGCTGATGCTGGCGCCACTGAGGGGAATCCGGGCTCTTGCCCGGGCCTTTATGCCCAGGAAGCGTACAGGCGGTGAGAACCAGGCTTGCTAACGGCAGTAGACGAATCAGGCGAAAATCGGGCAGGGTCATAGTGATGACGAATCCTTGTGATACGGTGCAATAATTGCCTGATGGCGTTACGCTTATCAGGCCTGAAAACTGAACCTGCAGGCTGTAAAAACGTTCGCGCCACGATTCGGCAAATTTTTGCTATCGGTTACAGTTATAGCCTTTAATGCTAGCGCCGCCTGGTGACATCGTCTACTTTCAAGTTGTCTTAAATCATCAAATTAGCGAGCGCTGCCAATTACTCCAAAAGGGGGCTCTCTCTTTTATTGACCACGCGCATCCTGTATGATGCAAGCAGACTAACCATATCAACGCTGGTACTATTCCCGCAGACATGACCCTTTTAGCGCTCGGTATTAACCATAAAACGGCACCTGTATCGCTGCGAGAACGCGTAACGTTTTCGCCGGACACGCTTGATCAGGCGCTGGACAGCCTGCTTGCGCAGCCAATGGTGCAGGGCGGGGTCGTGCTGTCAACCTGTAACCGTACAGAGCTGTATCTGAGCGTGGAAGAGCAGGATAACCTGCAAGAAGCGCTGATCCGGTGGTTATGCGATTACCATAACCTGAACGAGGACGATCTGCGCAACAGTCTGTACTGGCATCAGGACAATGACGCCGTCAGCCACCTGATGCGCGTCGCCAGCGGTCTGGATTCACTGGTGCTGGGCGAACCGCAAATCCTCGGTCAGGTGAAAAAAGCGTTTGCGGATTCGCAAAAAGGCCACCTTAACGCCAGCGCGCTGGAGCGAATGTTTCAGAAGTCTTTTTCCGTCGCCAAGCGAGTGCGGACTGAAACCGATATCGGCGCCAGCGCCGTCTCCGTCGCGTTTGCCGCCTGTACGCTCGCCCGCCAAATCTTTGAATCGCTCTCGACGGTCACCGTACTGTTAGTTGGCGCGGGCGAAACCATTGAACTGGTGGCGCGTCACCTTCGCGAGCATAAAGTACAAAAGATGATTATCGCCAACCGAACCCGCGAGCGCGCGCAAGCCCTGGCGGATGAAGTAGGCGCTGAGGTTATCTCGCTCAGCGATATCGACGCCCGTTTGCAGGATGCCGATATTATCATCAGTTCGACCGCCAGCCCGCTGCCGATTATCGGTAAAGGCATGGTGGAGCGCGCATTAAAAAGCCGTCGCAACCAGCCGATGCTGCTGGTGGATATCGCCGTACCGCGCGACGTTGAGCCGGAAGTCGGCAAACTGGCGAACGCTTATCTTTATAGCGTCGATGATTTACAGAGCATCATTTCGCATAATCTGGCGCAGCGTCAGGCTGCGGCGGTGGAAGCGGAAACGATTGTTGAGCAGGAAGCCAGCGAGTTTATGGCCTGGCTACGCGCCCAGGGGGCCAGCGAGACCATTCGGGAATACCGTAGTCAGTCGGAGCAGATTCGTGACGAACTGACTACCAAAGCGCTGTCGGCCCTTCAACAGGGCGGTGATGCGCAAGCCATCTTGCAGGATCTGGCATGGAAACTGACCAACCGCCTGATTCATGCGCCAACGAAATCACTTCAACAGGCTGCCCGTGACGGGGATGACGAACGCCTGAATATTCTGCGCGACAGCCTCGGGCTGGAGTAGCAGCACACACCACACTTTTTTACAGGGTGAATTTACGCCTATGAAGCCTTCTATCGTTGCCAAACTGGAAGCCCTGCACGAACGCCATGAGGAAGTTCAGGCGTTGCTGGGCGATGCGGGAATTATCGCCGACCAGGACCGCTTTCGCGCATTGTCGCGCGAATATGCGCAATTAAGCGACGTTTCTCGCTGTTTTACGGACTGGCAACAGGTTCAGGACGATATCGAGACGGCTCAGATGATGCTCGACGATCCTGAAATGCGAGAAATGGCGCAGGAAGAACTGCGCGAAGCGAAAGAAAAAAGCGAACAACTGGAGCAACAGTTACAGGTACTGCTGCTGCCGAAAGATCCGGACGATGAACGAAACGCGTTCCTTGAGGTTCGCGCCGGTACCGGCGGCGACGAAGCCGCGCTGTTTGCCGGCGATCTGTTCCGCATGTACAGCCGTTATGCCGAAGCGCGCCGCTGGCGTGTGGAGATCATGAGCATGAGCGAAGGCGAGCATGGCGGTTATAAAGAGATCATCGCCAAAATCAGCGGCGACGGCGTGTATGGCCGACTGAAATTTGAGTCCGGCGGACACCGCGTACAGCGTGTTCCGGCGACCGAGTCGCAGGGGCGTATCCATACCTCCGCCTGTACCGTCGCCGTGATGCCGGAGCTGCCGGAAGCCGAGCTGCCGGATATTAACCCGGCGGATCTGCGCATTGATACGTTTCGTTCTTCCGGCGCGGGCGGTCAGCACGTTAACACCACCGACTCCGCTATCCGTATTACCCACTTGCCGACCGGCATCGTGGTGGAATGCCAGGACGAACGTTCGCAGCATAAAAACAAAGCGAAAGCGCTCTCGGTGCTCGGGGCGCGCATTCACGCCGCCGAAACGGCAAAACGCCAGCAGGCCGAGGCGTCAACGCGCCGCAATCTGCTTGGCAGCGGCGATCGCAGCGATCGTAACCGGACCTATAATTTCCCGCAGGGGCGCGTGACCGATCATCGTATTAATCTGACGTTATATCGCCTTGATGAAACGATGGAAGGTAAGCTGGATATGCTGATTGAGCCGATTGTTCAGGAACACCAGGCTGACCTGCTGGCCGCCTTATCCGAGCAGGAATAATGGATTTTCAGCACTGGCTGCATGAGGCTGTAAACCAGCTCCGGGACAGCGACAGCCCCCGGCGCGACGCCGAGATCCTGCTAGAGTACGTTACGGGCAAGGGGCGGACGTATATCATGGCCTTTGGCGAAACGCCGCTTACCGACGTCCAGCAACAACAGCTCGCGGACCTGCTGCAGCGGCGTAAACAGGGCGAACCTATTGCGTACCTGACGGGCTTACGCGAATTCTGGTCGCTGCCGCTCTTCGTTTCTCCCGCCACGCTAATCCCGCGCCCGGATACCGAATGTCTGGTTGAACAGGCGTTGGCGCGATTGCCGGTAAAAACCTGTCGTATTCTGGATTTAGGCACCGGAACCGGCGCGATTGCGCTGGCGCTGGCCTGCGAGCGACCGGATTGCGAGGTGACTGCCGTCGATCGTATGCCTGATGCGGTTGCGCTGGCGATACGCAACGCGGAACATTTGGCTATCCGGAATGTGCGTATACTGCAAAGTTGTTGGTTCAGCGCGCTATCGGGGCAGCAGTTCGACATGATTGTCAGCAATCCGCCCTACATTGACGCGCAGGACCCGCACCTTAGCGAAGGCGATGTACGCTTTGAACCGCGCTCAGCGTTGGTGGCGGACGAAAACGGTATGGCGGATCTTACGCATATTATCGATAACGCCCGCCAGATGTTAACGCCCGGCGGCTTCCTGCTGCTGGAACACGGTTGGCAGCAGGGCGAAGCGGTAAGAGCGGTTTTCAGGCGGTCTGGTTACACGGATGTAGAAACGTGTCGTGATTATGGCGGTAATGAACGCGTGACCTGCGGACGTTTTACGCCATGACAATTGCGATGCTGCTCACGCTTCATCTTATCTGTGTTGCGCTCTCCGTCAGTTTGTTTGTCGCTCGTTACTGGTGGCGCTATTGCGGCCATGCGTTGGCCGCCGCGCGCTGGACACGAATCGTGCCTCCCGTCATAGATACCCTGTTACTGCTTAGCGGTATTGGGTTAATCGTTAAAACGCACATCCTGCCATTCACGGAGTCGGGCTCATGGCTGACTGAAAAACTGTTTGGCGTTATCATCTACATCGTTTTGGGTTTTATTGCGCTTGATTATCGTCAGGCGCGCAGCCAGCAGGCGCGTTTTATCGCTTTCCCGCTGGCGCTGGTGGTGCTGTACATCATCATTAAACTCGCCACCACAAAAATACCGTTACTGGGGTAAGTCATGAGGTCGTTAGCTGATTTCGAATTTAACAATGCGCCGCTGTGTGATGGCATGATCCTGGCATCAGAGATGATTCGCCTGGATTTTCCCACGCAGTTTGTCTACGACGAACTGGAACGTCTGGTCAGTCTGGCGCAGGAAGAAATTAGCCAGCTCCTGTCTCAGGATGAGCAACTGGAAAAATTGCTGGCACTTTTTTACGGCGAGTGGGGGTTCACGGATTCCCGCGGCGTCTACCGTCTTTCTGATGCTTTATGGCTCGATAAAGTCCTGAAAAAACGCCAGGGGAGCGCGGTATCGTTGGGCGCTATTTTATTATGGATAGCAAACCGTCTTGATTTGCCGTTGGTGCCCGTTATCTTCCCAACGCAGTTGATTTTGCGTATTGAATCGCTGGAAGGGGAAATGTGGCTGATTAACCCGTTCAACGGTGAAACGCTTGATGAACATACTCTGGAAGTCTGGTTAAAAGGCAATATTAGTCCGGTCGCCGAGTTGTTTAATGAAGATTTGGACGAAGCGGATAACGCCGAAGTGATTCGTAAGCTACTGGATACGCTGAAATCCTCGCTGATGGAGGAACGGCAAATGGAGCTGGCGCTGCGCGTTAGCGAAGCATTGTTGCAATTTAACCCGGAAGATCCTTACGAAATCCGTGACCGCGGGTTGATCTACGCGCAGCTTGAGTGTGAACACGTTGCGCTGACTGATTTAAGCTACTTCGTTGAACAGTGTCCGGAAGACCCGATCAGCGAAATGATTCGTGCGCAGATCAACACCATTGCGCACAAGCAAATTGTTCTACATTAATTAACCGACATTTTACCTATAAGTGTAAGGCGATCCTATGAAACAAAAAGTGGTTAACATTGGCGACATTAAGGTGGCAAATGACCTGCCGTTTGTGCTGTTTGGCGGTATGAACGTGCTGGAGTCACGCGATCTGGCAATGCGCATTTGTGAGCACTACGTAACCGTTACCCAGAAGCTGGGTATTCCTTACGTGTTCAAGGCCTCTTTTGATAAAGCCAACCGTTCCTCTATTCACTCTTACCGTGGGCCGGGTCTGGAAGAAGGGATGAAAATCTTCCAGGAACTCAAACAGACATTTGGCGTAAAAGTGATCACTGACGTCCATGAAGCCAGCCAGGCGCAGCCTGTGGCTGATGTGGTTGACGTGATTCAGCTCCCGGCGTTTCTGGCGCGCCAGACCGACCTGGTGGAAGCGATGGCGAAAACCGGCGCTGTGATTAACGTGAAAAAGCCGCAGTTCGTAAGCCCGGGTCAGATGGGCAATATCGTGGATAAGTTCCATGAGGGCGGTAACGATAAGGTGATTCTGTGCGATCGCGGCGCGAACTTCGGTTATGACAACCTGGTGGTAGATATGCTGGGCTTTAGCGTGATGAAAAAGGTCTCCGGCAACTCGCCGGTGATTTTCGACGTTACCCATGCGTTGCAATGCCGCGACCCATTTGGCGCCGCCTCGGGCGGTCGTCGTGGTCAGGTGACCGAGCTGGCGCGCGCCGGTATGGCTGTCGGTCTGGCGGGCCTGTTCCTGGAGTCGCATCCGGACCCGGCTAACGCGAAGTGCGACGGTCCTTCCGCGCTGCCGCTGGCGAAACTGGAGCAGTTCCTGACCCAGATAAAAGCGATTGATGATTTGGTGAAAAGCTTCGACGAGCTGGATACCGAGAACTGATTGCGGTTTTTAGCTTGTGTAGGCCGGATAAGATACTATCCGGCTTTTTTATATCAGGCAAAAATCGTCATCAGATAGGCGGCAAATAAAGCCAGATGCGCCGCGCCGTTTAGCACGTTGGTGCGTCCGGTAGAGAACGAAATATGGCACAGTACTAACGAGGCCACCATCACTACCATTTCCGGCGCGCCTAAACCAAACACCAGATCATTACCTGTCGCCCAGGCGATGAGCGTGACGACCGGCACGGTTAATGAAATCGTCGCCAACACCGATCCGAAGAACAGATTCATTGCCCGCTGAACCTGATTATTCAGTACCGCCTTCAGCGCGCCCAGTCCTTCCGGCGAGAGAATTAACAACGCGACCAGGAAACCGGTAAAGGCGACCGGGGCATTCATGCTGGTCAGCAACGCCTCCAGCGGGCTGGCATTCATTTTGGTAACGGCAATGACCGCAATTAAATGAATGAGTAACCAGACCGTATGCCAGCCGCTACTGTGCGCGGAGGGTTTACCGTGGTGTGGATTGTCATCATCGCCTTCATCTTCATGTTCATAGATAAATAAGCTCTGGTGCGTTTTGGTTTGAATCAACAAAAATACGCCGTACATCGCGGCGGAAATTAACGCGACCAATAATGCCTGACCGGTAGAGAAATTGGCTTGCGGCAATGCCATTGGAAAAACCAGCACAATAATCGCCAGCGGAAACAGCGCGATAAGATACTGCTTAATCCCAAATAAATTCATATATTGCGTTGCGAATTTACGCCCGCCCAACAACAACGAGAAACCGACCAGTCCCCCGGTGACAATCATAATAATAGAGTAGAGCGTATCGCGCATAAGCGTTGGCGCAGCATCGCCGGTAGCCATCAGCGCGGAAATTAAACTCACCTCAAGAATAACGACGGACAGGCTTAAAATAAGCGATCCATAGGGTTCGCCGAGTCGATGCGCTAATACATCGGCATGACGGACCACGCTAAATGCGCTGCTTAAAATACCAATAAGTGCAAGGATATTGATGCCAATAACCACTGGTAGTGACTGGCTGCTTCCCCAAAGGAACAGCACTACCAGCGCAAGAACCGGGAAAATAAGCGAAGTCTCCTTATGGCGGGTTTTCACCGCCTCACAGGCATGTGTCATGAGGGTCTCCCTTGTGCAGGTGTTAATATTTTGGAAAGAGTAAAGAAGGTAAAAATAGCAGAAATTTGTATTTTTTTAGTGGTTTTTTACGTAGTTTTACGGCGTAGACGATTTTTTTCTTTCAAGGTCAGTAAAACAAGCATCTTGTTTTAACAGTGTTTAAATAACAAAAAGTTAATTTCCGTAAAAAGCAAAAATCCTCCTCGACTGGCGTAATAACGCATTGTTTACCACACTTAATGTTTTCCCTGAAGACGGAGGCGCTGATGCCGTATAAAGCCAAAAGTGATTTACCCGATAATGTGCGGAATGTTCTTCCAACCCATGCCCAGGACATTTACAAAGAAGCCTTTAATAGCGCCTGGGAGCAATATAAAGATAAAGCCGATCGTCGTGATGACGCCAGCCGCGAGGAAACCGCACACAAAGTCGCCTGGGCGGCGGTTAAAAACGATTATGAAAAAGGCGAGGATGATAAATGGCATAAGAAAAAATAAACGCGGTATTACTCGCGTGTTAGCCTGATTTTCTTGCCGGAAGTCTATCCTGACGCGGGAGCTTTTCCCGCGTACAGATTCAAAATGTCAGCACTTTGTCCGCCGCCAGCGTCCATTGCGCCAGCTCGACCAGCGTTCCGATTTCCACACCGTCAATCAGCGGCAGGGGAGTGATACCACGTCCGTCCGCACAGGTTTTGCATAATTTTACCGGTACGTTTTGCGCGGTCAGAATTTCCAGCATTTGCTGAATATTGTAGCCTTCGGCTGGTTTTTGACCGCGTAACCCTGCGGTTACGGCATCTGACATCAAAAACAGGCGTAAATCGAGATGGCTTTCCTGCTCGCGCAGCGCAATGGCCAGACGCAGGCTATTAAATAATGATTCGCTGCCGTAGGCGGCGCCGTTAGCGATAATGACGATATTTTGCATGGATAACCCTTCTCCTTGAGAAATTTTGTCGGCAATGGCGTTATGTTACCTCGGGAACCGGGTACCGCCAAATGCGTGGATAAAATCCCGGGACGCTCTGCGGAAAAAATAAGGATATTCCTGGAAGCACGAGAAAAGGCTGCAAAACCTGTCCGGACACGTTATGGTTTACTCTGATGCCATTCCTCTTATCTTTTGTTGTAGAAGTTGCCGACACGTTGAGCCGTATTGTTTTTCGTTCATTCTCACTCTCGCTTCTCTTGCTGGCTACCAGCGGTACGATCCGTGCGCAGGCGCAAGACCCTTTCACGCAAAACCGTCTGCCGGATTTAGGCATGATGCCGGAATCCCACGAAGGGGAAAAGCATTTTGCCGAGATGGCCAAAGCGTTTGGCGAAGCCAGCATGAAAAATAACGATCTGGATACCGGTGAACAGGCGCGGCAATTTGCTTTCGGACAGGTACGCGATGTGGTCAGCGAGCAGGTTAACCAGCAGCTTGAAAGCTGGCTATCAGCCTGGGGCAGCGCCAGCGTGGATATTAACGTCGATAACGAAGGTCATTTTAACGGCAGTCGCGGAAGCTGGTTTATCCCTTTACAGGATAAACAGCGCTATCTGACCTGGAGCCAGTTTGGTCTTACGCAACAGACTGACGGACTGGTAAGCAACATTGGCGTAGGACAGCGCTGGGCGCAGGATGGCTGGCTTCTTGGCTATAATACCTTTTACGATAATCTGCTGGATGAAAATCTGCAGCGCGCCGGCTTTGGCGCGGAGGCGTGGGGAGAATATTTGCGTTTATCCGCCAACTATTATCAGCCTTTTGCCGACTGGCAGACGCATACGGCGACCTTAGAACAGCGAATGGCGCGCGGATATGATATCAACGCGCAAGTGCGGCTGCCGTTTTACCAGCATATCAATACCAGCGTTAGTCTGGAGCAGTACTTTGGCGATAGCGTGGATCTGTTTGACTCCGGAACGGGGTATCACAATCCTATCGCGTTAAAACTGGGTCTCAACTATACGCCAGTACCTTTGCTTACCATGACCGCCCAGCACAAACAGGGCGAGAGCGGGGTCAGTCAGAACAACCTGGGGCTGACGCTTAACTACCGCTTCGGCGTGCCGCTCAAAAAGCAGCTTGCCGCCAGTGAAGTGGCGCAAAGCCAGTCATTACGCGGTAGCCGCTATGATACGCCGCAACGTAACTCGCTGCCGACAATGGAGTATCGGCAGCGTAAAACGTTAACGGTTTTTCTGGCGACGCCGCCCTGGGATCTTACGCCTGGTGAGACGGTTGCGTTAAAATTGCAGGTGCGCAGCGTGCACGGTATTCGTCATTTGAGCTGGCAGGGCGATACACAGGCCTTAAGTTTGACGGCAGGAACGGACACCCGCAGTACCGAGGGCTGGACAATCATTATGCCGGCCTGGGATCACCGCGAAGGCGCGGCAAATCGCTGGCGTTTATCGGTGGTAGTTGAGGATGAAAAAGGTCAGCGTGTCTCTTCCAATGAGATCACGCTCGCGCTGACTGAACCGTTTATCACGATGCCGGACGATAATCCGCATTGGCAACCGTTCCAGGAGCAATAATTAAAAGATGCGTTCCTGATGTACCCAGACGGCGGCCTCCACGCGCGATTTCAGCTTCATTTTCTTGAGCATATGTTTCACGTGCACTTTGACCGTACTTTCGGTGATATCCAGACGTCGGGCAATCATCTTATTTGGCAATCCCTGCGCGATGAGCTTCAGAATATCGCGCTCACGCGGGGTGAGTTGCGTTACATCGCGATCGGTGGTGGCGCGGTTGGCCCGCAGGCTGGCCGCCAGTACCGGCGTTAACGCTTCACTTAATACCATTTCGCCGGCGGCGGCCTGTTGTAACGCTTTGAGCAAGTCCTCCGGCTCCATGTCTTTCAACAGATAACCGTCCGCGCCGCGCTTTAGCGCCGTGACGACATCTTCTTCATGGTTGGATACGCTGAAAACGACAATACGTCCTGACAGCGCTTTTTCGCGTAATTTATCCAGCGTTTCGAGACCATTCATTCCCGGCATATTCAAATCAAGGAGGATCAGATCGGGATCGAGCGATTCCGCCAGGTCAATACCCTGCTCACCGTTGCTGGCTTCTCCGACCACGCTGATATCGGGCGCCATACTCACAAGCTGCTTTACACCCGTGCGTAGCATCGGATGGTCGTCAATTAACAGGATAGTTGCCGGTTCCTGATTATTCATGGGTATCTCCCTGGGTTTCTGTGAAGTTTGTTTCTGGAATAAAAGTAACAGTGACCTCTGTTCCGCCAGTCTCGCGTCGGCGTACCTGGCAATCGCCGCGCAAACTTTGCGCCCGATCGCGCATGATGATCATGCCGTAGTGATTACTGCGTTCGGCGTTTTCCGGGACGCCGCAGCCATTATCCTGCACTTTTAGTTTGACCTGTTTGCCACATTGCGTCACTGTCACCACCACATCGTCGGCATGAGAGTGTTTAAGGGCGTTGCTGAGGGCTTCCCTGGCAATTTGCAACAGGTGTATCGCCTGGTGTGAAGGCACCAGGCGGGGGGGAAGCTGATAATCCAGTTTTACCGTAAAGCCAAACCGGGCGCTGAACTCCTGGCAGCTTGCCTCCAGCGCCGGACGTAGCCCGGGTTCCGTCAACTGTAACCGGAAAGTGGTTAACAGTTCGCGCAGTTGCGCCCAGGAGCAGTTTAGCTCATTGCGAATTTGGCTGAGTAACTCACGGCTGCTTTCCGGTAACACGTCGCCCTGCATTTGCAGGCAGCTCACCTGCATCTTCATACAAGAGAGCGACTGGGCAATAGAATCATGCAGTTCGCGGGCAATGGTGGCACGCTCTTCCATGACAATCAACTGCTGCTGGCGCTCCTGATGCCTGTCGAGCGCCAGAGTCGCGGTAAGCTGTTCAACCAGCGTGTCCACCAACTGTTGCTGATCGTGGCTGAGATGGCGTCCATAGGGCAGCGTCGCCAGCAAAATACCGTATTGGGTGTGAGAGTCGGTGAGCCGCCATTTTAAGGTGGTACCGCCGTTAATCATCGGCAGGGCGCTACGTGGGCAAAGGTGGCAGCCTTTATCATCGCAACTGATGTCCGACTGACAGGTAAATTCCTGGTGATTATCTTCATCTTCCAGGTCATAGACTCGCAGCTCAATATCATGCAACTGGGTTAAATTTTGCAGGCCATTCAGTACCGGTGAAAGACGCTCACATAGCGGAGCCTGTGAATGCAGTCGGCGGTTGGCTTGCCACAAAAACGAGAGAATCTGGTTTTTATGTTCCAGACCGGCTGTTTTTTCCTGTACGCGCTGTTCCAGTACCGCATAACTTTCGGCCAGCTCTTCAGACATATTATTGAGTGCAGAACCCAACGCGGCCATCTCATTGCGTCCACTGATATTGGCACGTTGGGTAAAGTCGCGCTGACTGACGGCGCGCGCCATTGATAATAACTGTTTCCAGGGCTGCAAAAGGCGAACACGTAGCCAGATAATCGTAAATACCAGCAATAGCGCCATAAAGATCGCCATTACCCGGTGAACTAATACCACGCGTTCGATACGCAATTCAGTAGTATGGTCGAACGACGTCACCAGGCGATCCAGGCCCGCCACAAAGCGCGTGACATCTTCTGCGACCGCGTGCGCGTTTTGCGCGTGCTGTAGCCCTGGCGAGAGTTCGTTATGCCAGTAATCCTGCAACGCTTTAAGCTGTTTCTGCTGCCCGTCTCGCTCAGCGGCGCGGGTCAGTTCCGGGCTGAATGCCGTTTGCTCCATCTCATCCAGCAGCTTTTGATCTTTAGCATCCAGCGGGACAGCGGCCAGTAGTCGATAGCTTTGCATACGCAATGAGCCCGCTTTATTAATCGCATGAGCGCTACCCTGCACGCCCTGAACCAGCCAGCCGGAAACCGCCATCCCCGCCACGCCGATAGCGGTAGAGAGCATGACAATCAGCGCCAGTTGGTTAACCAGCGTAAGAGGAGAGAAACACCGTTTAAACATGTTACCTTCTTTTTTCGGGGTAATGTCGCCGAAAAAACGTAGCAAAAAAGAGGGGCGTCAATCGGCTGTGCCGCTATTCTCAACGATACAGCGGAGTATACCCATACCTATAACGAGTTACTCCTTAATTGCCGCCGTAGAGAGGTATCTGCGACGGGAAGGAGTAGACAGACACAGCATGGTGAAAAACCACAGCTTTTTTACCAAAATAGCCTACTCATTAAGGGTAATAACGCTTTTTAGTCGCCGGTGATGACGACTTTTCCTTTGATTTATATCAACTTACCTTCGGCAGTAAACCCTAATGTGGCAGACATCAAATCAAGAATCAGAGGTGTCTATGAGTCACTCATCCGCCCCGGAAAGGGCAACTGGCGCTGTTATCACGGAATGGCGTCCGGAAGATCCGGCGTTCTGGCAGCAGCGCGGCCATCGTGTCGCCAGCCGTAATTTGTGGATTTCTGTCCCGTGTTTACTGCTGGCGTTTTGCGTCTGGATGCTATTCAGCGCAGTGGCGGTGAACCTGCCGAAAGTGGGATTTAATTTTACGACCGATCAGCTCTTTATGTTGACTGCGCTGCCATCTGTTTCCGGCGCGCTGCTACGGGTGCCTTACTCCTTTATGGTGCCGCTATTTGGCGGACGTCGCTGGACAGCGTTCAGTACCGGTATCCTCATCGTGCCTTGCGTATGGTTAGGCTTTGCCGTTCAGGATACCAGTACGCCCTTTAGCACTTTCATTATTATTTCCTTGCTGTGTGGTTTTGCCGGCGCGAACTTTGCCTCCAGTATGGCGAACATCAGCTTTTTCTTTCCTAAACAAAAGCAGGGCGGCGCGCTGGGTCTGAACGGCGGTCTGGGCAATATGGGCGTGAGCGTGATGCAGCTGGTTGCGCCGCTGGTGGTTTCGCTCTCTATCTTTGCCGCCTTTGGCAGCCACGGTGTAGAGCAGCCGGACGGTTCTCAGCTCTATCTGGCGAACGCAGCCTGGATTTGGGTGCCTTTCCTGGCCATTTTTACGCTGGCGGCGTGGTTCGGCATGAACGAACTGGCGACGTCTAAGGCCTCGCTAAAAGAGCAACTGCCGGTGCTCAAACGTGGTCACCTGTGGATCATGAGTCTGCTGTATCTGGCAACCTTCGGATCGTTTATCGGTTTCTCCGCGGGGTTCGCTATGCTGTCTAAAACGCAATTCCCGGATGTGCAGATCCTGCATTATGCGTTTTTCGGTCCGTTTATCGGCGCGCTGGCGCGTTCGGCAGGCGGCGCAATTTCTGACCGTCTGGGGGGGACCCGCGTCACGCTTATCAACTTTGTCCTGATGGCGATTTTCAGCGGTCTGCTGTTCCTGACATTACCTACTGGCGGCGTTGGCGGTAGCTTTATCGCGTTCTACGGGGTATTTCTGGCGCTATTCCTGACGGCGGGGCTGGGGAGTGGTTCTACCTTCCAGATGATCTCCGTTATCTTCCGTAAACTGACGATGGACCGGGTTAAAGCGGAAGGCGGGTCGGACGAAAGAGCCATGCGTGAAGCGGCGACCGATACGGCGGCGGCGCTGGGCTTTATTTCCGCGATTGGCGCGATTGGCGGCTTTTTTATTCCGAAAGCGTTTGGTTCATCTTTAGCATTAACCGGTTCTCCAGTCGGCGCGATGAAGGTCTTTCTTATTTTCTATATCGCCTGCGTCGTTATTACCTGGGCGGTATATGGACGTCATTCTAAAAATAAAAAGTAACTTTTGATTATCCTTTGCGCGGCGTTAGACCGCGCTTTTTTTTACCCGCATTTAGTTACAACATACTTATAGTCAAGAAGAGAGGCGCGACAGGGCTGACCACGCACATCTTTATCGGTCATCCAGGGGGATACCCCTTAATACCCACTTGTTGAAAATTTAACATTCATGTTGTGCGTAAATTTAATTTTATGCATTTAAATCAGTAAGATATACAAATAAACACACTCCTCCTAAAGGAGTATGCAGAAGGTTTGCGCGCCATTTGCATCCCTGTCCGCCTTGATCGTTATCAATTCTCACGCCCATTCAGCGCGTTACCTTCGCCCTTAGTTAAGCAATGTCGATTTATCAGAGAGCCGTAAGGTTCCACACAGGAGAAACCCGATGAGTAAATTCCTGGACCGGTTTCGCTACTTCAAGCAGAAGGGCGAAACCTTTGCCGATGGGCACGGCCAGCTTCTCGAAACAAACCGGGACTGGGAGGACGGATACCGCCAACGTTGGCAGCATGACAAAATTGTGCGCTCAACCCATGGGGTGAACTGCACCGGTTCTTGTAGCTGGAAAATTTATGTCAAAAATGGTCTGGTGACCTGGGAAACACAGCAAACCGATTACCCGCGCACCCGTCCTGATATGCCAAACCATGAACCTCGCGGCTGCCCGCGCGGGGCAAGTTACTCCTGGTATCTCTACAGCGCTAACCGACTGAAATATCCGCTAATGCGCAAACGTCTGATGAAGATGTGGCGCGAGGCGAAAAAACTGCATCGCGATCCGGTAGAGGCATGGGCCTCCATCATTGAAGATGCCGATAAAGCCAAAAGCTTCAAACAGGCGCGTGGTCGTGGCGGCTTTGTTCGCTCCTCATGGCAGGAAGTGAACGAGCTGATCGCCGCTTCCAACGTGTACACCGTGAAAACCTATGGCCCTGACCGCGTCGCGGGCTTCTCACCCATTCCGGCGATGTCGATGGTTTCCTACGCTTCCGGCGCACGTTATCTTTCGCTGATTGGCGGTACCTGCCTGAGCTTCTACGACTGGTACTGCGACCTGCCGCCAGCCTCCCCGCAAACCTGGGGCGAGCAGACCGACGTGCCGGAATCCGCTGACTGGTACAACTCCAGCTATATTATCGCCTGGGGCTCTAACGTGCCGCAAACCCGTACGCCGGACGCCCACTTCTTTACCGAAGTACGTTACAAAGGCACTAAAACCGTCGCGGTGACGCCGGACTATGCCGAAATCGCCAAACTGTGCGATCTGTGGCTGGCGCCGAAGCAGGGGACCGATGCGGCGATGGCGCTGGCGATGGGCCACGTCATGCTGCGCGAATTCCACCTCGACAACCCGCGCCAGTACTTCACCGATTATGTCCGTCGCTATACCGACATGCCAATGCTGGTGATGCTTGAAGAGCGTGATGGTTATTATGCCGCAGGTCGTATGCTGCGCGCTGCCGATCTCGTTGATTCGCTGGGGCAGGAAAATAACCCGGAATGGAAAACCGTCGCCATTAACAGCAACGGTGAAATGGTGGCGCCAAACGGTTCAATTGGTTTCCGCTGGGGCGAAAAAGGCAAATGGAACCTCGAACAGCGCGACGGGACTACCGGTGCAGAAACTGAATTGCAGCTCAGCTTGCTGGGCAGCCAGGATGAGATTGCTGACGTGGGCTTCCCGTATTTCGGCGGCGAAGGTTCAGAGTACTTTAATCATGTGGCGCTGGATAACGTCCTGCTGCATAAACTGCCGGTTAAACGTCTGCAACTGGCCGATGGTTCTACCGCGTTAGTCACCACCGTGTATGACCTGACCATGGCGAACTATGGTCTGGAACGCGGCCTCAACGATGAAAATTGTGCCGCCAGTTATGATGATACCAAAGCATATACGCCAGCATGGGCCGAGCAGATCACCGGCGTGCCGCGGGCGCAGATCATCCGTATCGCACGGGAGTTCGCCGATAACGCGGACAAAACGCACGGGCGTTCAATGATTATCGTTGGCGCCGGTCTGAACCACTGGTATCACCTCGATATGAACTATCGCGGGCTGATCAATATGTTGGTGTTCTGTGGTTGCGTTGGTCAGAGCGGCGGCGGTTGGGCGCACTACGTCGGCCAGGAAAAACTGCGTCCGCAGACCGGCTGGCAGCCGCTGGCGTTTGCCCTTGACTGGCAGCGTCCGGCGCGTCACATGAATAGCACCTCTTACTTCTATAACCACTCCAGCCAGTGGCGCTACGAGACGGTGACCGCCGAGGAGTTACTGTCGCCGATGGCGGACAAATCCCGCTATAGCGGTCATCTGATTGACTTCAATGTGCGCGCCGAGCGTATGGGCTGGTTGCCGTCGGCGCCGCAGTTAGGCACTAACCCGCTGTATATTGCGCGTGAAGCGGAAAAAGCCGGTATGACACCGGTAGATTATACCGTCAAATCCCTGAAAGAGGGTTCGATTCGCTTTGCCGCCGAGCAGCCGGAAAACGGTAAAAACCACCCGCGTAACCTGTTCATCTGGCGTTCTAACCTGCTTGGGTCTTCCGGTAAAGGTCACGAGTATATGCTGAAATATCTGCTGGGTACTGAGCATGGTATTCAGGGGCTGGATCTGGGTAAACAGGGCGGTGTGAAGCCGGAAGAAGTGGAGTGGCGTGACAATGGCCTGGACGGCAAACTGGATCTGGTGGTGACGCTGGACTTCCGCCTGTCGAGCACCTGCCTGTACTCCGATATCGTACTGCCGACCGCCACCTGGTATGAAAAAGACGATATGAATACCTCGGATATGCATCCGTTTATTCATCCGCTGTCTGCCGCCGTAGATCCGGCCTGGGAATCGAAAAGTGACTGGGAAATCTACAAAGGCATTGCGAAGAAATTCTCCGAAGTCTGTGTAGGCCACCTGGGTAAAGAGACTGACGTCGTGACGTTGCCGATCCAGCACGATTCTGCCGCTGAACTGGCGCAGCCGCTGGACGTGAAAGACTGGAAAAAAGGCGAATGCGATCTGATTCCAGGGAAAACCGCGCCGCACATCATGACCGTCGAGCGCGATTACCCGGCGACTTACGAACGCTTTACCTCTATCGGCCCGCTGATGGAGAAAATCGGCAACGGCGGGAAAGGGATTGCCTGGAACACGCAAAGCGAAATGGACTTGCTGCGTAAGCTCAATTACACCAAAGCGGACGGTCCGGCGAAAGGCCAGCCGATGCTCAACACGGCGATTGACGCGGCAGAAATGATCCTGACGTTAGCGCCGGAAACCAACGGTCAGGTGGCGGTGAAAGCCTGGGCGGCGCTGAGCGAGTTTACCGGTCGCGACCATACGCATCTGGCGACCAATAAAGAAGAAGAGAAAATCCGCTTCCGCGATATTCAGGCCCAGCCGCGCAAAATTATCTCCAGCCCGACCTGGTCTGGTCTGGAAGATGAGCACGTTTCTTATAACGCCGGTTATACCAACGTTCACGAGCTGATCCCGTGGCGTACGCTGTCTGGTCGCCAACAGTTGTATCAGGATCACCAGTGGATGCGCGACTTCGGCGAAAGTTTGCTGGTGTATCGTCCACCGATCGACACCCGCTCGGTGAAAGCGGTGATGGGGCGTAAATCCAACGGTAATCCGGAGAAGGCGCTCAACTTCCTGACGCCGCACCAGAAATGGGGTATCCACTCGACCTACAGCGATAACCTGTTGATGCTGACCTTGTCGCGTGGCGGCCCGATTGTATGGATGAGCGAAACCGACGCCAAAGAGCTGGGCATTGAAGATAACGACTGGATCGAAGTCTTTAACAGCAACGGCGCATTGACCGCACGCGCAGTGGTCAGCCAGCGTGTACCGGCGGGCATGACCATGATGTACCACGCGCAGGAACGTATCGTAAACCTGCCGGGGTCGGAAATTACCCAGCAGCGCGGCGGTATTCATAACTCGGTGACGCGCATTACGCCGAAACCGACCCATATGATCGGCGGCTATGCGCAGTTAGCCTACGGCTTTAACTACTACGGTACCGTCGGCTCCAACCGCGATGAGTTTGTGGTGGTACGTAAGATGAAGAACATTAACTGGTTGGATGGCGAAGGCAATGACCAGGTACAGGAGAGCGTAAAATGAAAATTCGTTCACAAGTCGGCATGGTGCTGAATCTCGATAAGTGCATCGGCTGTCATACCTGTTCAGTGACCTGTAAAAACGTCTGGACCAGTCGCGAAGGTATGGAATACGCGTGGTTCAACAACGTAGAAAGTAAGCCTGGCGTTGGTTTTCCGAATGACTGGGAAAATCAGGAAAAATGGAAAGGCGGCTGGATCCGCAAAATCAACGGCAAACTACAGCCGCGCATGGGCAACCGGGCGCTGCTGCTGGGTAAAATCTTCGCTAACCCGCATCTGCCGGGCATCGACGACTACTACGAGCCGTTTGATTACGACTACCAGAACCTGCATACCGCGCCGGAAAGCAAACATCAGCCAATCGCGCGTCCGCGCTCGCTGATTACCGGCCAGCGGATGGACAAAATTACCAGCGGGCCAAACTGGGAAGAGATTCTGGGCGGTGAGTTCGAAAAACGCGCCAAAGACCAGAACTTCGAAAACATGCAGAAGGCGATGTACGGCCAGTTCGAAAACACCTTCATGATGTACCTGCCGCGCCTGTGCGAGCACTGTCTCAACCCGGCGTGCGTGGCGACCTGCCCAAGCGGTGCCATCTACAAGCGTGAAGAAGATGGCATCGTGCTGATCGACCAGGACAAGTGCCGCGGCTGGCGGATGTGCATCACCGGTTGCCCGTACAAGAAAATTTACTTCAACTGGAAGAGCGGCAAGTCCGAGAAGTGCATCTTCTGCTACCCGCGTATCGAAGCTGGTCAGCCGACCGTTTGCTCCGAAACCTGCGTGGGCCGTATCCGTTATCTCGGCGTACTGCTGTATGACGCAGATGCCATTGAAAGCGCCGCCAGTACGGAAAACGAAAAAGATCTGTACCAGCGTCAACTGGACGTGTTCCTCGATCCAAACGATCCGGCTGTCATTGAGCAGGCGCTGAAGGACGGCGTACCGCAGAGCGTGATCGATGCGGCGCAGCAATCGCCAGTGTACAAAATGGCGATGGACTGGAAGCTGGCGCTGCCGCTGCATCCGGAATACCGCACGCTGCCGATGGTCTGGTACGTGCCGCCTTTGTCACCGATTCAGTCTGCAGCCGACGCGGGCGAACTTGGCAGCAACGGTATTCTGCCGGATGTAGACAGTCTGCGTATCCCGGTGCAGTACCTGGCGAACCTGTTGACCGCTGGCGACACTCAGCCGGTACTGTTGGCGCTGAAACGGATGCTGGCGATGCGTCACTACAAACGTGCGGAAACCGTAGACGGTAAAGTGGATACCCGCGCGCTGGAAGAGGTGGGTTTAAGCGAAGCCCAGGCGCAGGAAATGTATCGTTACCTGGCGATTGCTAATTATGAAGATCGCTTTGTGGTGCCGAGCAGCCATCGTGAACTGGCGCGTGACGCATTCCCGGAGAAAAGCGGTTGTGGCTTTACCTTCGGCGATGGTTGCCACGGGTCTGATACCAAATTCAATCTGTTCAACAGCCGCCGCATCGACGCTGTTGATGTGACCAGCAAAACGGAGCCGCACGCATGATTGAACTCGTCATTGTTTCGCGTCTGCTCGAGTACCCGGATGTTGCCCTGTGGCAGCATCAGCAGGAGTTGTTCGATGCGCTCGCGTCATCTGAGAACCTGGATAAAGAGGATGCCCAGACTCTGGGCGTTTTCCTGCGCGATTTAACCGCGCAGGACATGCTGGATGTACAGGCCGCTTATAGCGAACTGTTTGACCGTGGTCGCGCCACATCGCTGCTGCTGTTTGAACATGTACACGGGGAATCCCGCGATCGCGGTCAGGCGATGGTTGACCTGATGGCACAGTATGAGCAGCACGGTTTGCAGCTCGACAGCCGCGAACTTCCCGATCATCTGCCGCTGTATCTGGAATACCTTGCGCAGTTGCCGAAAAGCGAAGCGTTAGGGGGGTTACAGGATATCGCGCCGATTCTGGCGTTGCTCAGCGCACGTTTGCAACAGCGTGACAGCCGTTATGCGGTGCTGTTCGATCTGCTGTTAAAACTGGCGAATACCGTTATCGACAGCGACAAAGTGGCTGAAAAAATTGCGAATGAAGCACGTGATGATACCCCACAGGCGTTGGATGCGGTCTGGGAAGAAGAGCAGGTGAAATTCTTCGCCGATCAAGGGTGTGGCGAGTCGGAAATCTCCGCTCACCAGCGTCGTTTTGCCGGGGCCGTGGCGCCGCAATATCTGAATATCACCACCGGAGGACAGCACTAATGCACTTCCTGAATATGTTCTTCTTTGATATCTACCCGTACATTGCCGGATCGGTATTTCTGATCGGTAGCTGGTTACGTTACGACTACGGCCAGTACACCTGGCGGGCGGCTTCCAGTCAGATGCTGGATCGCAAAGGAATGAACCTGGCGTCAAACCTGTTCCACATTGGGATTCTGGGTATTTTCGCCGGTCACTTCCTGGGCATGTTAACGCCGCACTGGATGTATGAAGCTTTTCTGCCGGTCGACGTGAAACAGAAGATGGCGATGATTGCCGGCGGCGCCTGCGGCGTGCTGACGCTGGTTGGCGGTATTTTACTGCTCAAGCGTCGTCTGTTTAGCCCACGTGTCCGCGCCACCACTACCGGCGCAGATATTTTGATTCTCTCGCTGCTGGTGATTCAGTGCGCGCTGGGCCTGCTGACCATTCCGTTCTCCGCCCAGCATATGGACGGGAGTGAAATGATGAAGCTGGTCGGGTGGGCGCAGTCAGTTGTGACCTTCCACGGTGGCGCATCCGCACATCTGGACGGTGTGGCCTTTATCTTCCGTATGCACCTGGTACTGGGGATGACGCTGTTCCTGTTGTTCCCATTCTCGCGCCTGGTGCATATCTGGAGCGTGCCGGTCGAGTATCTGACCCGCAAATACCAGATTGTACGTGCGCGTCACTGATTGTGCGTTGGCAAGCTTAAGTTACTGTAATACTGAGATGTATTCAGCAATATAGCAGAAAAAATAGCACGGGCATGGAGGCTGACTTCCTGCCCGTTTTTTCGCACTTCTTGCCCATTTTTCCCTGCGTGAGCGGGGATAAGCACACGTTGAACAGCTCGGCGCCTTATTTTCGGCTGGGTAATATGACGTTAATAAGCCCCAGAAGCCGATTTACGCGCTCCTGAATTGATGCAGGCATCAACAAGTGGAGCCGATAACCATAACGTGGATATATTTCTCTCATTGCCTCATATGTCCGTACCGCTTCCTCCCACGATTGTGTTCGTTCGTTATCCTGCTTATATATCGCTTTCCATGGCGGGAGAATAATAACGTCAGTGGCATAGCGAAATTGGTTAATAGCACGATGTAACCGGTTGGGTATTGGTTCGCCCACAAGCGTAAGATAGCCAGCAATATCCGGCAGCGCACGGTCGTAGAAGAGGGGAAGATCGGACTGTTCGGCCTGATACCAGGCATTAATATCCATTGCCTGCATGGCTTCTGCAAATCGCGCCGGAGAACGCCACGGCAGCGCATCGCCGTTTATGTCCATTTGTTGTTTGATAACAGCACGCCCGGATTCGGGCTGACAGTGGAAACCACTTTTTTCCAGAGCCGTAATCAGCGTAGTTTTACCCGCGCCGGGCCCGCCAGTAATGATAATGCGTGAATTCATAGCAATAACCTTTATGCATTTGTAGTGAGGAAATTGGGTGTAGGTGTTGAAAAAGATCTGAAGGCAGAGGCTTTCGGATGTGAAGAACGTGATTTGGAATAGATGTGTTTAGCAGAGGATGAGGGGGGAAGGATTACTCAGCGCTGCGCGCTTCGCCCTTCGGGTCGTTGCCTGCGGCAACGCTTTCTCGCTGCGCTCGAATCGAACCTTAGTCGAAGCTTCTCATCCTTCCCGTACAGAGAGATATAAGGCACTGTGCTTAGCGGGGATAAGATACGCGACGGGAGTGATGGTGGTGGGGGAAGGATGACTCAGCGCTGCGCGCTTCGCCCTTCGGGCCGTTGCCTGCGGCAACGCTTTCTCGCTTTCGCTCGAATCGAACCTTAGTCGAAGCTTCTCATCCTTCCCGTACGGAGAGATATGAGACAGTGTGCTTAACGGGGATAAGATACGCGACGGAAGTGATGGTGGTGGGGGAAGGATGACTCAGCGCTGCGCGCTTCGCCCTTCGGGTCGTTGCCTGCGGCAACGCTTTCTCGCTGCGCTCGAATCGAACCTTAGTCGAAGCTTCTCATCCTTCCCCGTACGGAGAGATATGAGACACTGTGCTTAACGGGGATAAGATACGCGACGGGAGTGATGGTGGTGGGGGAAGGATTCGAACCTTCGAAGTCGATGACGGCAGATTTACAGTCTGCTCCCTTTGGCCGCTCGGGAACCCCACCAGGGGTAATTCAAATTGTAGGTAAAGCTTGAAGATGGTGGTGGGGGAAGGATTATTCGTCGCTTCGCTCCTCACCCTACGGGCCGTTGCCGTTGGCAACGTTCTCTCGCTTTCGCTCGAGTCGAACCTTAATCGAAGGTTCTCACCCTTCCCCGACAAGTGCAAACTTCTGCATTGCTCATCGAGTTAACTACATCGCTGTAGTGAATAATGGTGGTGGGGGAAGGATTCGAACCTTCGAAGTCGATGACGGCAGATTTACAGTCTGCTCCCTTTGGCCGCTCGGGAACCCCACCACTGGGGGAATGCTTGGTTTTACTGGCCTGCTTCCTTCTCAGGAAGCGGGGCGCATCATATCAAATGACGCGCCGCTGTAAAGCATTCGTTTATCGAAAATGAACTGTTTGCCTGCTTTTTATCCGCAACGGGTTAAAGCTAATCAATTCATTTCGCTAACGATTAAAGAATAATCGTGCGATTACCGTAAACGAAAACGCGTTGCGCCAGCACCTGATACAGCGCGCGGCTTAATACGTTTTTCTCAACGTCGCGCCCGGCACGCATCATATCTTCTGCGGTGTAGGTGTGATCGACGTGAATCACGTCCTGCATAATGATTGGGCCTTCATCCAGATTATCATTCACATAGTGCGCGGTAGCGCCGATGATTTTCACGCCGCGCTCATAGGCCTGATGATAAGGGCGCGCGCCGATAAATGCCGGCAGGAATGAGTGGTGGATATTGATAATTTTGTTCGGGAAGCGCGCCACAAAACCTGGCGTCAAAACACGCATATACTTGGCCAGCACCACATAGTCCGGTTGATGGGCATCAATGGCGTCCGCCATCTTCGTGTCATGCTCTTCACGCGTTAATCCCTCATGGCTGACCAGTTCGAAAGGGATCTCAAAACGTTCAACCAGCGAGCGTAACGTTTCATGGTTGCCAATGACCGCGGCGATTTCAACATCCAGCCCGCCATAGTTGGCTTTCATCAGCAGGTCGCCCAGACAATGCGCCTCTTTGGTAACCAGAATCACTACCCGACGGCGTCCGGCGGGATTGAGTTCACGAACAGAGCCTTCCGGTAAGGCGCTGTCCAGATCGGCCAGAAGAGTGGAATCATTGAAGATGCCTTCCAGCTCGGTCCGCATAAAAAAGCGACCGGTGCGATGGTCCACAAATTCATTGTTTTGCACAATATTAAGCTCGTGCTTATAGCAAATGTTGGTAATCCGCGCGATAAGGCCTTTTTGATCGGGACAAATAGTACGCAGAACTTTACGTTGTAGTGATTGCATTGCCGGAAAAATCCTGTTGAGAGTGTTTGCTGTATCGATACTGTCAGGCGTCACTGGCCGCAGCACTTTTTAAATTTTTTGCCTGAACCGCACGGGCAGGGATCATTTCGACCCAACTGCGGGCGGGTACCGTCAATATAATACCACTGACCGTTTTCTTTGATAAAACGAGAACGTTCGATAATCGCCCCGGTTTTCCCTTGTTCGGAAAAACGCGCGATAAAACTAACATACCCTGTATTTTCTGCTTCTGACCAGGTATGTTCAAAAATAGTCAGGCCGAGCCACCTGGTATTGGCAAATCCGGCGATGATATCATCACGAAACGCGGCCGCATTGCAGGTTGGATGCCAGCTCTTAATTAAGTAATCTGCGTCTTTCATCACAAAAGCGCAGTAACGAGAGCGCATGAGATGTGACGGATCGGGTGCTACTCGTTCTCCGGACACAATACGACCACAACATAGGCTATACTCGTCAGCGCTACCACAGGGACAAGGCTGAGACACAATAATCTCCCTGAATATAAAAAACGGCGTTGAACGCCAGGGTGGCATTATGTTAACTGAGCAGTGGCGATGTTGCTACGTCTTGAAGCCAGGGGAAGTCGTTAAGTACGATGAGAAAAATGAAAATAGGGCTGGCGCTGGGATCTGGCGCAGCGAGAGGATGGTCTCATATTGGGGTCATCAAAGCCCTCAAGCAAACAGGCATTGATATTGATATCGTTGCAGGATGCTCAATAGGTTCACTGGTCGGCGCCGCGTATGCCTGTAATAAATTATCGGCGCTTGAACAGTGGGTATGTTCATTCCGCTACTGGGATGTTTTACGCCTGATGGATGTATCCTGGGGCAGAGGAGGGTTGCTTCGCGGCGAACGCGTATTTAATCACTATCGGGATATTATGCCCGTCACGGATTTTGACCACTGTTCAAGACGTTTTGGCGCGGTCGCGACGAATCTTAGCACGGGACGAGAGCTATGGTTTACTGAAGGCGATCTACACCTTGCTGTACGCGCGTCGTGCAGTATGCCAGGGCTGATGTCTCCGGTTGAGCATAACGGTTACTGGCTGGTAGATGGCGCAGTCGTTAATCCGGTACCTGTTTCGTTAACCAGGGCGCTGGGGGCTGATATCGTTATTGCGGTAGACCTGCAACATGATGCCCACCTCATGCAGCAAGATTTGCTCTCTGTAAATGTCGGGAATATCAATGAAGAGAGCGATGATGCGCTGCCCTGGCATAAGCGTTTAAAAGAACGTTTCAGTAGCCTGACTTCACGCCGTGGCGTGAGTTCGCCTGGGGCAATGGAAATCATGACAACCTCCATTCAGGTGTTGGAAAATCGTCTTAAACGTAACCGTATGGCTGGCGATCCGCCTGATATTCTCATTCAACCATTCTGTCCGCAAATCTCTACGCTGGATTTTCATCGCGCCCATGCCGCTATTGCGGCGGGTCAGTTAGCCGTAGAGAAAAAGATGGACGAACTTATACCCTTGGTGCGTACCGACGTTTAATGTACCTTTTACGATCACTTAAGCAAATTCTGACAGGCGCAAGCGGCAATACCATGCCACTATTGATTAAAGCCAGTCAGGGGAGAGAACATGACGCAGCCATTGGTCGGAAAACAGATTCTTATTGTTGAAGACGAGCCTGTATTTCGCTCGCTTCTGGATTCGTGGTTTTCCTCTTTGGGAGCGACAACGGCATTGGCAGGCGACGGGGTGGATGCCCTGGAGTTGATGGGGCGTTTTACCCCTGATCTCATGATATGTGATATCGCTATGCCGAGAATGAACGGTCTCAAACTGGTAGAAAACTTACGTAATCGCGGAGACCAGACGCCTATTCTGGTTATTTCCGCAACAGAAAATATGGCGGATATCGCCAAAGCGTTACGCCTTGGGGTTGAAGATGTCTTGCTGAAGCCGGTAAAAGATCTCAACCGCTTGCGGGAAACCGTATTCGCTTGCTTATACCCTAATATGTTTAACTCGCGGGTTGAAGAAGAAGAACGCCTGTTTCGTGACTGGGATGCAATGGTGAGTAATCCGACCGCCGCAGCGCAATTGTTGCAGGAATTGCAGCCCCCGGTACAGCAGGTGATTTCTCATTGCCGCATTAATTACCGGCAGCTCGTCTCCGCCAATCAGCCAGGACTGGTGCTGGATATTGCGCCGCTATCTGATAACGAACTGGCATTTTATTGCCTGGATGTCACCCGGGCGGGCGATAACGGCGTGTTAGCCGCATTGTTGCTGCGGGCGCTATTTAACGGCTTATTGCAGGATCAGCTCGGCCAACAAAAGCACCGTTTACCGGAGTTAGGCGCGCTATTAAAACAGGTAAATCATCTGCTCAGACAAGCCAATTTACCTGGGCAATTCCCGCTATTTGTCGGCTACTATCACAGTGAGCTCAAAAATTTGATTCTCGTTTCCGCCGGATTGAACGCCACCTTAAATACGGGCGCTCATCAGGTTCAAATTAGCAGCGGCGTGCCGCTAGGAACATTGGGTAACGCCTACCTTAACCAATTAAGCCAGCGTTGCGACTCGTGGCAGTGTCAAATATGGGGCGCAGGAGGGCGTCTGCGATTGATGTTGTCTGCGGAATGACCAAACGGAAGAGTGAGCGGAAATTGCTTTACCGGCCTTTCCCGACGAGTGTTACTATCTGCGGCAGATTTATAAGTATTTGTCTTAATTATACCAATATAAGTCCTTTTTGGACCTGAGGCTTGTTCTGGTACTGATATACTGGAACACGATACAGATTAATGAACACGTTCAATACATGAACAGTCCAGGAGAATTTTAAATGGCTGCCCTTAATTCGAAAGTCAAAAAAGCCGTTATCCCGGTCGCGGGATTGGGAACCAGGATGCTGCCAGCGACCAAAGCTATCCCGAAAGAGATGCTGCCGCTGGTTGATAAGCCATTAATTCAGTACGTCGTGAACGAATGTATCGCTGCTGGCATTACTGAAATCGTGCTTGTTACGCACTCGTCTAAAAACTCTATTGAAAACCACTTTGATACCAGTTTTGAGCTGGAAGCGATGCTGGAAAAACGCGTTAAGCGTCAGCTTCTGGAGGAGGTTCAGTCTATTTGCCCTCCGCATGTCACTATTATGCAGGTACGTCAAGGGCTGGCAAAAGGCCTGGGCCATGCCGTATTGTGCGCGCATCCCGTTGTCGGAAACGAACCTGTCGCTGTTATTCTGCCAGACGTTATTCTTGACGAATATGAGTCCGACCTGTCTCAGGATAACCTGGCTGAAATGATCCGCCGCTTCGACGAAACCGGCAATAGCCAGATTATGGTTGAGCCAGTAGAAGATGTGACTGCATACGGCGTGGTCGATTGCAAAGGCGTTGAGCTGGCGCCGGGCGAAAGTGTGCCGATGGTTGGCGTGGTTGAAAAACCAAAAGCGGATGTCGCGCCGTCTAACCTTGCGATTGTCGGGCGTTATGTGTTGAGCGCGGATATCTGGGCATTGCTGGCGAAAACCCCTCCGGGCGCCGGGGATGAAATTCAGTTGACCGATGCTATCGATATGCTGATCGAAAAAGAAACGGTTGAAGCCTACCACATGAAGGGTAAAAGCCATGACTGTGGTAATAAGTTAGGATATATGCAGGCATTCGTTGAATATGGCATCCGTCATAATTCGCTGGGTGCTGAATTTAAAGCCTGGCTTGAAGAAGAAATGGGTATTAAGAAGTAACGATACGTTATAAATTTTTTAACAGAAGCGCTGGTAAATCCGGCGCTTTTTTTATGCCTGGGGTCGTCAGCGGAGAACTCAGGCATAAAAAAAATCCCGCCAGCGGCGGGATTTTAAGCATCCAGGAAGTAAATTATTCCTTGATCAGGAAATCTTCCAGTTGCTTACCTTGTTCTTCCATTGCTTTTTTGATTACAGCCGGTGTACGACCCTGGCCAGTCCAGGTTTTAGTTTCACCGTTTTCGTCAACGTAGCTATATTTAGCCGGACGAGCTGCGCGTTTAGCTTTGGTGCCGGATTTAGCGGCAGCCATGCTATTCAGCAGTTCATTCGGGTCAATGCCGTCGGCAATTAACATTTCACGATACTGTTGCAGTTTACGAGTGCGTTCTTCCACTTCAGCAGCAGCAGCGCTTTCTTCTTCACGACGCTCATTAACGACAACTTCTAATTTTTCCAGCATTTCTTCAAGCGTTTCCAGAGTACATTCTCTTGCCTGCGCACGAAGAGTACGGATGTTGTTCAGAATTTTAAGTGCTTCGCTCATTGTAGTAATCTCAAACTTATATTGGGGTGGTTTGTTGAGCTAATAATAGAGCGATAAATTCAGTTGTGCAATAGCCAGGAATGTAAGGAATTCAAAATTACGCTTTATTAAGCACACGTTTTAATTATCTCAACTTAAATTTTCCTTGAGGCGCCGCACAAAAAAGAGCTTATTGGCAGGGGGGATACTCACCGTCTGTCGCTAAAAATTTAGGAGTCAGGTCACATTTTATCATGATGAAATACGATCTCATTGCAGAGATATCAATCTCTTGTATTAGCTTTCCTTACAAGAAAACCCTATTACTTTGCACCGGGTATGAGTAACGGTAACAATAAGTACAAGGTTTTCATATTGGCGGGTGATGATAAGCATTGTTGATGAATTTTAACGGCATAATTTGTGAAGGAATGTGTATATACCCTTCATACTTCAAGTTGCTTATGTGTTGGCTACGCTCGCTCACCCCAGCCACAGAGTTATCTATGCTCCTGGGGACTCACTCCCTTGCCCCCTTTAAGCAACGCGAATTATTTTGGGTATAGTGAGCGATGTTTGTACAATTCTTAATACTCACCGGAGCGCGAGCCGCGCCGTCGCGTCGGTAAATTATGGTACAATCCCGCCAATCTTTATTTCACTCAGGTGAGGTCCTGCGACCAATGGCACAGCTATATTTCTACTATTCGGCAATGAATGCGGGTAAGTCGACTGCACTGCTGCAATCTTCATACAATTATCAGGAACGCGGGATGCGTACCGTCGTATATACGGCGGAAATCGACGATCGTTTCGGCGCAGGCAAAGTCAGCTCTCGTATCGGTTTGTCGTCGCCGGCAAAATTGTTTAACCAAAATACATCCTTGTTTGAAGAGATTCGTGCCGAGAGCGCGCGGCAGACAATACATTGCGTGTTAGTCGACGAAAGCCAGTTTTTGACTCGCCAGCAGGTTTATCAATTATCCGAGGTTGTCGACAAATTAGATATTCCAGTACTTTGCTATGGGCTACGAACAGACTTTCGTGGGGAGCTCTTTGTCGGCAGTCAATACTTGCTGGCATGGTCAGATAAGCTGGTGGAATTAAAAACTATCTGTTTCTGCGGTCGTAAAGCCAGTATGGTGCTGCGCCTTGATCAGGACGGCAGGCCTTATAACGAAGGCGAACAGGTGGTTATTGGCGGGAATGAACGCTACGTTTCAGTTTGCCGTAAGCATTATAAGGACGCGCTGGAGGAGGGCTCACTGACGGCGATTCAGGAGCGTCATCGGCACATATGATACCGAGGTAACGATCGGCTTATAAAACGCCCTGTAGCGCTTTGGAGGTCATTATTCAGGCCTCCTGACGAAGGGCGTGCCGTGAGCGCGTAGGCCAGATGATCAGCATAGCGCCTTCAGGCATCAGATAAACAGGTAAAACAAAAAAACGGCCTCAATTGAGGCCGTTATTGTCATGCTAAAGCAGATAACGAATTAAGCGGATTTTTTCGCTTTTTTCTCTGCTTTCGGTGCGGCAACGACGTCTTTCTTCGCTGCAACTTCACCTTCGGTGAAATCACGACCGTAGTAGGTATCCAGCAGAATCTGTTTCAGTTCGGAGATCAGCGGATAACGCGGGTTAGCGCCGGTGCACTGGTCATCGAAGGCATCTTCAGACAGTTTGTCAACGTGTGCCAGGAAGTCAGCTTCCTGTACGCCTGCTTCACGGATAGACTTAGGAATACCCAGCTCAGCTTTAATGCTTTCCAGCCATGCCAGCAGTTTTTCAATCTTAGCGGCGGTACGGTCGCCCGGCGCGCTCAGGCCCAGGTGGTCAGCAATTTCAGCGTAACGACGGCGTGCCTGCGGACGATCGTACTGGCTGAAAGCGGTCTGCTTGGTCGGGTTGTCATTCGCGTTGTAGCGGATAACGTTACAAATCAGCAGGGCGTTCGCCAGACCGTGCGGAATGTGGAACTGAGAGCCCAGTTTGTGCGCCATGGAGTGACATACACCGAGGAAGGCGTTGGCAAACGCGATACCGGCGATAGTCGCTGCACTGTGAACACGTTCACGCGCAACCGGGTTTTTAGACCCTTCGTGGTAAGACGCCGGCAGGTTTTCTTTCAGCAGTTTCAGAGCCTGCAGAGCCTGACCGTCAGAGAACTCAGAAGCCAGTACGGAAACATAAGCTTCCAGTGCGTGAGTTACCGCATCCAGACCACCGAACGCACACAGGGACTTCGGCATATCCATCACCAGGTTGGCGTCGACAATCGCCATATCCGGGGTCAGGGCGTAGTCAGCCAGCGGATATTTCTGACCGGTTGCATCGTCGGTCACAACCGCAAACGGTGTGACTTCAGAACCGGTACCGGAAGTGGTGGTGACGGCGATCATTTTCGCTTTCACGCCCATTTTCGGGAACTTGTAGATACGTTTACGGATGTCCATAAAGCGCAGCGCCAGCTCTTCGAAGTGAGTTTCCGGGTGTTCGTACATGACCCACATGATTTTCGCGGCGTCCATCGGGGAACCACCGCCCAGCGCGATAATCACGTCCGGTTTGAAGGAGTTAGCCAGCTCAGCGCCTTTGCGAACAACGGAAAGCGTCGGGTCGGCTTCAACTTCGAAGAAGACTTCGGTTTCAACGCCAGCCGCTTTCAGCACAGAGGTGATCTGGTCTGCGTAGCCGTTGTTGAACAGGAAGCGGTCAGTCACGATGAGCGCACGTTTGTGGCCATCAGTAATCACTTCATCCAGCGCGATGGGCAGAGAGCCGCGGCGGAAGTAGATAGATTTCGGAAGTTTGTGCCACAACATGTTTTCAGCTCGCTTAGCAACGGTTTTCTTGTTGATCAGGTGTTTCGGACCAACGTTTTCAGAGATGGAGTTACCACCCCAGGAACCACAACCCAACGTCAGGGAAGGTGCGAGTTTGAAGTTGTACAGGTCACCGATACCACCCTGAGAGGCCGGGGTGTTGATCAGGATACGCGCGGTTTTCATCATCTGACCGAAGTAAGCAACGCGTTCTGGCTGGTTATCCTGGTCAGTGTACAGGCAGGAGGTGTGACCGATACCGCCCATAGCGACCAGTTTTTCTGCTTTTTCTACCGCTTCTTCGAAATCTTTCGCACGGTACATCGCCAGAGTCGGAGACAGTTTTTCGTGTGCGAACGGTTCGCTTTCATCAACGACCGTAACTTCACCGATCAGAATCTTGGTGGTTTCTGGTACGGAGAAGCCTGCCAGTTCAGCAATTTTGTAGGCTGGCTGACCGACGATAGCGGCGTTCAGGGCGCCATTTTTCAGGATAACGTTTTGAACTGCTTTCAGCTCCTGGCCCTGCAGCATGTAGCCGCCGTGGCTGGCGAAACGTTCGCGAACGGCATCATAGACGGAATCAACAACGACAACAGACTGTTCAGAAGCACAGATTACGCCGTTATCAAAGGTTTTAGACATCAGAACAGACGCCACAGCGCGTTTGATATCAGCGGTTTCATCAATGACAACCGGGGTGTTACCTGCGCCTACGCCGATTGCCGGTTTACCGGAGCTGTATGCAGCTTTAACCATGCCTGGACCGCCAGTGGCGAGGATCAGGTTAATATCCGGGTGGTGCATCAGCGCATTAGACAGTTCTACGGAAGGTTGATCGATCCAGCCAATCAGATCTTTCGGCGCGCCGGCAGCGATAGCCGCTTGCAGAACGATGTCTGCCGCTTTGTTGGTTGCCTCTTTAGCGCGCGGATGCGGAGAAAAGATGATGGCGTTACGGGTCTTCAGGCTAATCAGCGATTTGAAGATCGCGGTAGAGGTCGGGTTAGTGGTTGGAACGATACCGCAAATAATGCCGATAGGTTCAGCAATGGTGATGGTCCCGAAGGTGTCGTCTTCAGACAGCACGCCGCAGGTTTTTTCATCTTTATAGGCATTGTAAATATATTCAGAAGCGAAGTGGTTTTTAATCACTTTGTCTTCCACAATACCCATACCGGATTCGGCGACGGCCATTTTGGCCAGCGGAATGCGGGCATCAGCGGCTGCCAGAGCGGCGGCGCGGAAGATTTTGTCGACCTGTTCTTGAGTGAAACTGGCATATTCACGCTGGGCTTTTTTTACACGCTCTACGAGTGCGTTAAGTTCAGCGACATTAGTAACAGCCATAATGCTCTCCTGATAATGTTAAACTTTTTTAGTAAATCATCTGCGCGATACGTGAGTATAGACAGATCGACGATACTTTGTATAAATGCCTGAAATTCAGGTGGTTACTTAACGTCCGTTTCGCTCTGATTTACTAAAAGAGCTTCTGCGTTAGTATCATTTAACTCTAACGCGTTACGTCCAGGTGGCGTAAGCAAGATTACTCACTTCTGAGTAGCGATTGTGTGATCTAAATCAAGATTACGCAAAGCTGACACCTTTCAGCAGGCCATTTTAGCCTTTTATGTAAATTGTTAAGAGATCGTTGTCATGAAGAGTAAGTGGATTAGCATAACGAGTACATATAAATAACAGCGATGAATGGATGAAATTAGGTGTAGATAAGAGGTGAACTATGCGAATAAAAGGCGTATCTTCTGCGCGTTTTGATCATTAACGAACATTGACTTCATCCGGCTAACGCTTCGGAGCTAACCGTGATTCAACCGCTTTTTGATTTTCCTGTTTACTTTAAGTTCTTTATCGGGCTCTTTGCGCTGGTTAACCCGGTGGGGATTATCCCCGTTTTCATCAGCATGACCAGCTACCAGACGGCCACGGCGCGTAATAAAACTAACCTCACCGCGAATCTGTCGGTTGCGATTATCTTGTGGAGTTCCTTATTCCTCGGCGATGGCATCCTGCAACTCTTTGGTATTTCTATTGATTCGTTCAGAATTGCGGGCGGTATCCTGGTTGTCACCATTGCAATGTCGATGATCAGCGGGAAGCTGGGGGAAGATAAACAAAACAAGCAAGAAAAGTCAGAGACGGCCATACGCGAGAGCATTGGTGTTGTGCCGTTAGCGCTGCCGTTAATGGCGGGGCCAGGGGCGATTAGCTCCACTATCGTCTGGGGGACGCGTTATCACAGCATCGCGCATTTGCTTGGTTTTTCAGTTGCCATTGCGCTTTTTGCGCTTTGCTGCTGGGGCGTGTTCCGTATGGCGCCGTGGCTGGTTCGTTTGCTGGGGCAAACCGGTATCAACGTTATTACCCGAATCATGGGGTTGTTGTTAATGGCGCTCGGCATCGAATTTATTGTCACAGGAATAAAAGGCATTTTCCCCGGCTTGCTCAACTAAACTCCCACCTGTTGATTTACAGGCGGCGCCCTAAGGGGGCCGCCTTGTGACATTCCCAGTGACATTCCCACGTAACACTTCTTACTTTGATAAACATTCAGCGTTTAAATGATAAAAAATACTAATATAATTTAACGCTATTTATTTTTATTAATCAAACTATTATGAACATTACTGAGTCCGTGAGAAGCGGTAGGTCTGTTATTTTATTCACACCATACTCTGGGGCTTGATGAAGGATTATTGAAATGTTATTAGTTGTTTCAGCTCCATCGTAGATGAATGTGCTAAATAATGAGCATTTGTTAAATTTGTGTGTGTTTTCTGCCGAAGGCATGATCTACGATATGACAGAGAGATGATTTTCTTGCAAGTTATTGATTATAAAGAATAAATTAAAGATTTTTAACATTCTTTAACTGTTTTTCTGGGCAGGAAATTTTCCATAAAAGAGAATTGGTTAACAAAATTGTAAAATGAATTGGCGGTTCAGAAACGCATTTGATACTTTTCGGCCAAACATTTTGCAGAAGATTTCACATTGTTGATAACTATTTTCATTTACATGGTTGTCAGAAATAACGTGCGACGTGGGCAGGTACGTCGTATACCGAATCGACGAAAGGCGATCGAACGAATCGTCAGAATAAATAAAGTCGGTGATAGCAAAAGCAGTGACAGACCTGGCAGTACACCACCAGTGCTGTACAGGAGCCCTGACGGGATTAAACAGGCTGGTAAAAACCAGTAATTATAATGAGTGGAGTACAAACACAATGTCTAACATCACGAAAAAAAGTTTAATTGCAGCGGGAATACTCACTGCGCTCATCGCCGCCAGCGCCGCGACTGCGGCAGACGTGCCCGCCGGTGTTCAGTTAGCCGACAAGCAAACGTTGGTACGTAATAATGGATCAGAAGTGCAGTCTCTCGACCCGCATAAAATTGAAGGCGTGCCGGAATCGAACGTCAGCCGTGATCTCTTTGAAGGCTTATTAATTAGTGATGTCGAGGGGCATCCTTCACCGGGCGTCGCGGAAAAATGGGAAAATAAAGATTTTAAAGTCTGGACATTCCATCTACGTGAAAATGCGAAATGGTCAGATGGTACGCCCGTCACCGCCCATGATTTCGTTTATAGTTGGCAACGCCTGGCCGATCCTAATACGGCATCGCCGTACGCCAGCTATCTGCAATACGGTCATATCGCTAATATCGATGACATTATCGCCGGTAAAAAACCCGCCACCGATCTGGGGGTAAAAGCGCTTGATGATCACACCTTTGAAGTGACCTTAAGTGAGCCGGTGCCTTATTTCTACAAATTGTTGGTCCACCCTTCAGTGTCTCCTGTACCGAAATCAGCGGTCGAAAAATTTGGCGATAAATGGACGCAACCGGCCAATATTGTCACTAACGGCGCTTATAAGTTAAAAAACTGGGTGGTGAACGAACGTATCGTGCTGGAGCGTAACCCGCAATACTGGGATAACGCCAAAACCGTCATCAATCAGGTAACTTATTTGCCTATCTCTTCGGAGGTGACGGATGTCAACCGCTACCGCAGCGGCGAGATCGATATGACTTATAACAATATGCCGATCGAATTATTCCAGAAACTGAAGAAAGAGATCCCGAATGAAGTCCGCGTAGACCCTTATTTGTGTACCTATTATTACGAAATTAATAATCAAAAAGCGCCGTTTAACGATGTCCGCGTGCGTACCGCGCTGAAACTGGCGTTAGATCGCGACATTATTGTTAATAAGGTTAAAAATCAGGGCGATTTACCCGCTTATAGCTACACGCCGCCGTATACCGATGGCGCAAAACTGGTAGAGCCTGAGTGGTTCAAATGGTCCCAGCAACAGCGTAATGAAGAAGCGAAGAAATTGTTGGCTGAAGCCGGCTTTACGGCGGATAAGCCCTTAACATTCGACCTGCTGTATAACACCTCCGATCTGCATAAAAAACTGGCCATTGCCGTGGCGTCTATCTGGAAGAAAAATCTGGGCGTCAATGTGAATCTGGAGAATCAGGAATGGAAAACCTTCCTGGATACCCGTCATCAGGGCACCTTTGATGTCGCCAGAGCCGGGTGGTGCGCAGATTATAATGAACCGACTTCGTTCCTGAATACCATGTTGTCCGACAGTTCAAATAACACCGCGCATTATAAGAGCCCGGTGTTTGATAAGCTGATTGCCGACACGCTGAAAGTGGCGGACGATACGCAGCGCAGCGAACTCTACGCTAAAGCGGAGCAGCAGTTAGATAAAGACTCGGCTATTGTGCCGGTGTATTACTACGTTAACGCGCGCCTGGTGAAACCTTGGGTGGGCGGGTATACCGGTAAAGACCCGCTGGATAATATTTATGTGAAAAACTTATATATTATCAAACATTAATGGCAAGACATGGGACAACTGCGGTTGTCCCATGGTGTCTTTTTTCATCGCACTATAACTTTCCCTGGCGGATCTTTTGTCACGTCCGGGAAGTAAAGGCACAGGCCAGAAGGTACGGGCAATGTTGAAATTTATTTTACGCCGCTGTCTGGAAGCGATTCCGACGCTGTTTATTCTTATTACCATCTCTTTCTTTATGATGCGCCTCGCGCCGGGGAGTCCTTTTACCGGCGAGCGCGCATTGCCGCCGGAAGTGCTGGCCAATATTGAAGCAAAATATCATCTGAACGATCCCATCATGACGCAGTACTTCAGCTACCTGAAGCAGCTGGCGCATGGCGATTTTGGACCATCGTTTAAATACAAAGATTACACGGTCAACGATCTGGTTGCCGCCAGCTTCCCCGTTTCGGCGAAACTTGGCGCCGCCGCTTTTTTGCTGGCGGTCATTATTGGTGTCAGCGCTGGCGTGATTGCCGCGCTAAAGCAAAATACGCGATGGGATTATACGGTGATGGGATTTGCCATGACCGGCGTCGTTATCCCCAGTTTTGTGGTGGCGCCGCTGCTGGTGATGGTCTTTGCGATAACCTTGCAATGGCTGCCTGGCGGCGGCTGGAACGGCGGGGCGTTAAAATTTATGATCCTGCCGATGGTCGCGCTTTCACTGGCCTATATTGCCAGCATCGCTCGTATTACGCGCGGCTCAATGATTGAAGTTCTGCATTCGAACTTTATTCGTACCGCGCGGGCAAAAGGATTACCGATGCGCAGAATCATCTTCCGCCATGCGCTAAAACCTGCGCTGCTGCCGGTTTTATCCTATATGGGGCCAGCCTTTGTCGGCATTATTACCGGCTCAATGGTGATTGAAACGATTTATGGCTTACCGGGCATTGGGCAGCTTTTCGTTAATGGCGCGCTCAACCGCGATTACTCGCTGGTGTTAAGTTTGACCATTTTAGTCGGGGCGCTGACCATATTGTTTAACGCCATTGTCGATGTGCTCTATGCCGTTATCGACCCGAAAATTCGCTATTGATACTGGAGCTCGCGATGATGTTAAGTAAGAAAAACAGCGAGACGCTGGAAAATTTCAGTGAAAAGCTGGAGGTGGAAGGTCGCAGCCTTTGGCAAGATGCCCGTCGGCGCTTTATGCATAACCGTGCGGCGGTGGCCAGTCTTATTGTCCTGTTTCTGATAGCCCTGTTCGTGACAGTAGCGCCTATGCTGTCGCAATTTACCTATTTCGATACCGACTGGGGCATGATGTCCAGCGCGCCGGATATGGCGTCCGGCCACTATTTCGGCACTGATTCTTCCGGGCGCGATCTGTTGGTGCGCGTTGCCATCGGCGGGCGTATCTCATTGATGGTCGGGATTGCCGCCGCGCTGGTGGCGGTCATTGTCGGAACGCTGTATGGCTCGCTGTCCGGCTATCTGGGCGGCAAAATTGATTCTGTGATGATGCGGTTGTTGGAGATCCTCAACTCGTTCCCGTTTATGTTCTTTGTGATTTTGCTGGTGACGTTTTTTGGGCAGAACATTCTGTTGATTTTCGTCGCCATCGGCATGGTCTCCTGGCTTGATATGGCGCGTATCGTGCGTGGCCAAACCCTAAGTCTTAAACGTAAAGAGTTCATCGAAGCCGCGCAGGTGGGAGGTGTGTCGACCGCCAGCATTGTGATCCGCCATATTGTGCCTAACGTCCTGGGCGTAGTGGTAGTGTATGCATCGTTGCTGGTGCCCAGCATGATTCTGTTTGAGTCTTTCCTCAGTTTCCTGGGGCTTGGGACGCAGGAACCGTTAAGCAGTTGGGGAGCGTTGTTGAGCGATGGCGCAAATTCAATGGAAGTCTCACCGTGGCTGCTGCTGTTTCCGGCTGGCTTTCTCGTGGTGACGTTATTCTGTTTTAACTTTATTGGCGATGGCCTGCGTGATGCCCTCGACCCGAAAGATCGTTAAGGAGTACAGCCATGAGCTTATCAGAAACCGCAACTCAGGCGCCGCAACCGGCGAATGTACTGCTGGAGGTAAACGATCTTCGTGTTACGTTCGCTACGCCTGATGGCGATGTGACGGCGGTCAACGATCTGAACTTTACGCTTCGCGCTGGAGAAACGTTAGGTATTGTTGGCGAGTCTGGATCGGGGAAATCGCAAACGGCGTTCGCATTAATGGGACTGCTGGCGACGAATGGTCGAATCGGCGGTTCCGCGACCTTTAACGGACGTGAAATTCTTAATCTACCTGAGCGCGAACTGAATACGCTGCGCGCAGAACAGATTTCGATGATTTTTCAGGACCCGATGACCTCGCTAAATCCTTATATGCGCGTTGGGGAGCAGTTAATGGAAGTCCTGATGCTGCATAAAGGGATGAGCAAAGCGGAAGCTTTTGAAGAGTCCGTCAGAATGCTGGATGCCGTAAAAATGCCGGAAGCGCGCAAACGGATGAAAATGTACCCGCACGAATTTTCCGGCGGAATGCGTCAACGTGTGATGATTGCGATGGCGCTGTTGTGCAGGCCGAAACTGCTTATTGCCGATGAGCCTACCACCGCGCTTGATGTTACCGTGCAGGCGCAGATTATGACCTTGCTTAATGAGCTAAAGCGCGAATTTAATACCGCCATTATCATGATTACCCACGATCTGGGCGTGGTCGCGGGTATTTGCGATAAGGTCCTGGTAATGTATGCCGGGCGTACCATGGAATACGGTAAGGCGCGCGATGTCTTTTATCAGCCCGTTCATCCGTATTCGATAGGCCTGCTTAATGCGGTGCCGCGTCTGGATAGCGAGGGGGCGGAAATGCTGACGATTCCGGGCAATCCTCCCAATTTATTGCGTTTGCCTAAAGGGTGTCCATTCCAGCCGCGTTGTCCTCATGCGATGGAGATCTGCAATAATGCGCCGCCACTTGAAGCGTTCAGTCCTGGTCGCTTGCGCGCCTGTTTTAAACCGGTGGAGGAACTGCTATGAATGCTGTGATTGAACAACGTAAAGTTCTCCTCGAAATCGCCGATCTGAAAGTACATTTTGATATCAAAGAAGGGAAGCAGTGGTTCTGGCAACCGCCGAAAACCCTGAAAGCGGTGGACGGCGTTACGCTACGCCTGTATGAAGGCGAAACGCTGGGCGTGGTGGGCGAATCCGGCTGCGGCAAGTCGACGTTTGCGCGCGCCATTATTGGTCTGGTGAAGGCGACAGACGGTAAAGTTGCCTGGCTGGGAAAAGATCTGCTGGGCATGAAAGCGGATGAGTGGCGCGAAGTGCGCAGCGATATCCAGATGATTTTCCAGGACCCGCTGGCGTCACTCAACCCGCGAATGACGATTGGCGAAATTATCGCTGAACCGCTGCGCACTTATCATCCTAAACTTTCGCGCCAGGACGTGCGTGACCGCGTGAAAGCCATGATGCTGAAAGTGGGGCTGCTGCCGAATCTCATCAACCGTTATCCCCATGAATTTTCCGGGGGGCAGTGCCAGCGCATCGGTATCGCCCGGGCGTTGATCCTGGAACCTAAGCTTATTATTTGCGATGAGCCGGTGTCGGCGCTGGACGTTTCTATTCAGGCGCAGGTGGTGAATTTGCTCCAGCAGTTACAGCGAGAGATGGGGCTGTCGTTGATTTTTATTGCGCACGATCTGGCGGTCGTAAAGCACATATCCGATCGTGTCCTGGTGATGTATCTCGGTCATGCGGTAGAATTGGGCACCTATGATGAGGTGTACCATAATCCACTGCATCCTTATACCAAAGCGCTGATGTCGGCGGTACCGATTCCCGATCCCGATCTGGAGCGAAATAAGAAGATACAATTGCTGGAGGGCGAATTACCTTCGCCCATTAACCCGCCTTCCGGCTGCGTGTTCCGTACACGCTGTCCGCTAGCCGGGCCAGAATGCGCGCAAACGCGACCGGTGCTGGAAGGGAGTTTTCGCCATGCCGTTTCCTGCCTTAAAGTAGACCCGTTATAATCGCAAGGGCTGACAATTCGTCAGCCCTTCTTTTAGGTGAGGTTACCGTGTCACTTTTTTTGTCGTCGGTTCGCCGTCGTCTTTATCATAATCTGTTCGATTTGACTACGCGCTCAGGTCGCCGTTTTGAAGGGTTATGCGCGCTGTTTGCGCTGCTTAGCGTACTGGTCATTTTTGTTGAATCAGGCGTAGGAACGGAATATCACCTGACATTTGATGAATGGCATATTTTTGTCTGGCTGGAGCTCTGCGTTACCCTGATATTTACCGGTGAATACTTGCTCAGACTGTTTAGCTGGCCCGAACCGGCAAAATACATTTTTAGTTTCTGGGGATTTATTGATCTGGTGACGATTTTGCCGCTGTACGTCATGTGGCTATGGCCGGAAATTAGCCTGAACTATATGTTTGCCTGGCGCGCTATGCGAGCGATTCGCGTGCTGCGTATCCTTAAACTGCTACGCTTTATGCCATCCCTGCGGGTATTCTGGAGCGCCATTATTAGCGCGCGTCATCAGCTTATTCTGTTCTATTCATTTATTGCGATCGTGATGATTATTTTTGGTGCCCTGATGTATCTTATTGAAGGACCGAAATATGGCTTCACGACGCTTAATGCCTCGGTGTATTGGGCGATAGTGACAGTCACAACCGTGGGGTACGGTGATATTACGCCGCATACGCCGCTGGGACGTATTGTCGCGTCGGTGCTTATTTTGATTGGTTATTCGGTGATTGCGATTCCTACAGGACTGATTACCACGCACATGAGCAGCGCGTTTCAAAAACGTCACTGGCAGCGAAAATGTCCGCAGTGCCAGCAAAGTCAGCATGAACATAGCGCGCAATATTGTAACCGATGCGGCAGTAAGCTACCGGATTAAACAGGCTTGCCGGAGGGCGCAATCAGACGCCATCCGGCCTGAACCGCTTATTCGCGCCAGAGAATATGGCACAGCTTGTGGTCCTTTTCCCGGCACAGCAGAACGCGGGCGAAAATGTCGTTAATTTCGCCGTCTTCGGTATCCGCCAGGCCAATCACCACCTCGGCAAAAAAGTCTGGATTCAGGTCAAAATCGACGTGCTCTTGCCAGTCTTCAGCGGGATCAAACAACTCCGCGCCGCCGCGCTCCTCGAATTGCAAATTGAACAGAATGATATCAGCCGGATCAAGATTATCCGCCGCCAGCTCAAGAAAAATATCGTAAGCCTGCTCAAGCGTTTCGTCTTCAGTCAGGCGATTGTTCAGATCCATTTCCATAGTGACTACCTGTTTACTCATGTTGGTCACGTTTTACAGCAATGGACTAAAGAAGTAAAACAATCGCTCGGTAATACGCTGCCATAACGGACGTTTTACCCACAAACGCGCATCTAACAGGCGGGAGCGCGAAATATAATCGTCCTGTACCGCAGCCAGATCGGCGCCGAAACCCGTATCATCAATGACCAGCGTAATCTCGAAATTAAGCCACAGGCTACGCATGTCGAGATTCACGGTACCGACCAGGCTCAGTTCACCATCGACCAGCACGCTTTTAGTATGTAACAGCCCGCCTTCGAACTGATAGATTTTCACGCCCGCCGCCAGTAACTCACTAAAAAAGGCGCGACTGGCCCAGCCGACGAGCAGTGAATCGTTTTTACGGGGCAGGATAATACTGACATCCACGCCGCGCTGCGCAGCGGTACAAATGGCGTGCAGCAGATCGTCGCTGGGGACGAAATATGGCGTGGTCATAATTAAATATTCGCGCGCAGCATAGGTGGCGGTTAATAGTGCCTGGTGAATGAGGTCTTCCGGAAAACCAGGACCGGAAGCAATGGTATGAATGGTATGCCCGCTGGCCTGCTCAAACGGCATAATATTCACGTCCGGCGGGGGAGGCAGAATGCGTTTACCCGTCTCGATTTCCCAATCGCAGGAGTAAACAATCCCCATTGCTGTCGCCACGGGACCCTCCATCCGCGCCATCAAATCGACCCATTGTCCAACGCCGGCATCCTGTTTGAAAAAACGCGGGTCCACCATATTCATACTGCCGGTATAGGCGATGTAATTGTCAATCATCACCATTTTACGGTGCTGGCGAAGATCCATACGGCGTAAAAAGACGCGCATCAGATTCACCTTCAGCGCCTCTACGACTTCAATGCCAGCGTTACGCATCATGGCCGCCCAGGGGCTGCGGAAGAAAGCGACGCTACCCGCGGAATCCAGCATAAGCCGGCAGTGAATGCCGCGGCGGGCGGCGGCCATTAACGATTCAGCGACCTGATCCGCCATGCCGCCTGGCTGCCAGATGTAAAACACCATTTCGATATTATGCCGCGCCAGTTGGATATCGCGAATAAGCGCCTGCATGACATCATCGGAGTCGGTAAGTAATTGCAACTGGTTGCCTTTGACGCCCGCAATCCCCTGACGTCGTTCGCACAGCTTAAACAAGGACGATGCGACGCTACTGTTTTCTTGCGCGAAAATGTGTTTGCAGGCTTTGAGGTCATTCAACCATTTGGCGGTAGACGGCCACATGGCACGGGCACGCTCGGCGCGACGTTTGCCTAAATGCAATTCGCCCACGGACAAATAGGCGATGATCCCGACCAGCGGAAGGATATAGATGATTAACAACCAGGCCATTGCGGAGGGAACTGCGCGCCGTTTCATTAGAATACGTAATGTGACGCCGGCAATGAGAACCCAGTATCCCAAAATGACCAGCCAACTCACCACGGTGTAGAAGGTTGTCATAACTTTAAAAATCCTTTAGAAAGCGTGTTGTTAAGAGTTTACGCGTCAGGATTCACATGGCAAATAAAAACACGGGAAAAGCGCTGGTCTGCATCCGGCGAGGGGGTATAATGGCGCTTCTGTTACAGTGAGAGTCGTAAACATGAAGCGTAGTAGAACGGAAGTGGGGCGCTGGCGAATGCTACGTCAGGCGAGCCGCCGTAAAGCGCGTTGGCTTGAAGGGCAATCACGCCGTAATATGCGTATCCATACCATCAGGAAATGCATCTTTAATCGTCAGCGTAATTCATTACTCTTTGCGATTCACGGTGTGTGAGCCAGAAAGGGCACCGTATGCGGTGCCCAACAGGCCATCCTTTTCAAAAGATCTTCTTATACGGTTTGACCGAAACCTGCGCATAGACGCCCGCTGCGACGTAGGGGTCCGCATCAGCCCAGGATTGCGCCGCTTCTAAAGATTCAAATTCAGCAATCACCGTTGACCCGGTAAATCCGGCTACCCCAGGATCGTTACTGTCCACTGCGGGCATCGGCCCGGCAGTTAATAATCGCCCTTCATCATGCAGAAGTTGCAGGCGCGCCAGATGCGCGGGCCGTACCGAGAGGCGTTTTTCAAGCGAGTTGGCATTATCCTGAGCGTAAATAACATACAGCACGGGTAGAGCTCCTTAATCGGTAAAAGTTGCTGATTACGTTATTGGAAAGGGCATTTAACTGCAATGTAAAGATACCGACTTTGTTAAACATGCACATTTTGTGTGGTGTTTTTGTGCGATATCATCTTTTAAATGCCGCTATCGGCAATGCCTTATTGAATATGATTGCTATTTGCATTTAAAATTCAGCTCTGGTTTTTCAACTGAAACGATTATGACTTCAATGACCCTTGATTTACCTCGTCGCTTTCCCTGGCCGACACTCCTTTCCGTAGGCATTCATGGTGCTGTAGTGGCAGGTTTGCTCTATACCTCGGTACATCAGGTTATTGAATTGCCTGCGCCAGCGCAGCCTATCACGGTGACAATGGTTTCACCCGCCGACCTGGAGCCGCCCCAGGCGGTTCAGCCGCCGCCGGAGCCGGTGGTTGAACCCGAACCGGAGCCAGAGCCGATCCCTGAACCGCCTAAAGAAGCGCCCGTGGTGATTGAGAAACCCAAACCTAAGCCAAAACCCAAGCCGAAACCGAAACCGGAACCGGTGAAAAAGGTTGAAGAGCAGCCGAAGCGCGAAGTCAAACCGGCCGCGCCGCGTCCTGCCTCACCGTTTGAAAATAGCGCCCCGGCGCGGCCAACAAGCAGCACCGCGTCGGCGACCAGCAAGCCGGCGGTGAGCGTGCCCACTGGACCTCGCGCTCTGAGCCGTAACCAGCCGCAGTATCCGGCGCGAGCACAGGCGTTACGTATTGAAGGCCGCGTAAAGGTGAAGTTTGACGTGACCTCTGCTGGGCGAGTGGAAAATGTACAGATTCTGTCCGCGCAGCCAGCCAATATGTTTGAGCGTGAAGTTAAGAATGCGATGCGCAAATGGCGCTATGAAGCAGGCAAGCCGGGTTCCGGGCTGGTGGTCAATATTATCTTCCGTCTGAACGGTACGGCGCAGATTGAGTAATCTCTGGCGCCGCCAGTAGGAATATACCATCACCTGCTGGCGGCGTAAGCGGGTATACTTAACCCTGAACCGGGAGCGGGCGAGGTTTACCGTCCGGATCGACGGCAACATAAATAAACAGCGCCTCGGTGGCCTTGTAGCGCTGTCCAATCGGTTCTGACGCGACTTTTTTCACCCAGACTTCAATATTGATGCTAATAGACGTCGTACCGCGTTTAACGCAGCGCGCGTAGCAGCATACGACATCGCCAACCGCGACGGGGCGCAGAAATGTCATTCCTTCCACGCGTACGGTTACAACCCGACCGTGCGCGATCTCTTTGGCCAGTATCGCGCCGCCAATATCCATTTGCGACATCAGCCAGCCGCCAAAAATATCGCCGTTCGCATTGGTATCGGCAGGCATGGCCAATGTACGTAAAACCAGCTCGCCCTGAGGAGTATTATCCATTGTTGTCATTGTAAAACCGACTATCAGAAAAAATTACAGCCGCGATGCTACTATGAATTTTGTGTGGAGAATAGTGGGAATAAAGGTACTGACGGGAAAGCGCAGGGCGTAAAGGCGGAGAAAATATCGCCAGGCGTTCGCAGTCTGGCGATGATAAGTCACGGGAGGGTTATGATTTATCTTCCTGTGGCAGATGCCGGTAGATATAGACGCCGCTCAGCAGGGTAAAAATGAGCGTCAGCGCCGTGAGTCCAAAGACCTTAAAGTTGACCCAGATATTTTGCGGCAACCAGAAGGCGATATAAATGTTAGCCAGACCGCACGCAATAAAAAACAGCGCCCACGCCAGGTTCAGCTTTGACCAGACCTGCTGCGGCAACGCCAGTTCTTTACCTAACATACGTTGGATTAACGGTTTTTTCATCACCCACTGGCTTATTAACAGCGCGCCGGCGAACAGCGCATAAATAACCGTCACCTTCCATTTAATAAATTCATCGTTATGGAAGAAGAGCGTCAGACCGCCGAAGACGGCAACCAGAACAAAGGTAATCAGCGCCATCTTCTCTATTTTCCGATAGCGCACCCAGCTATAAATCAGCACGATTGCCGTCGCGACAATCAGTGCGGAGGTCGCCGCATAGATGTCATAAAGTTTATAAAACGCAAAAAAGACAACCAGCGGTAAAAAATCCAGAAACTGCTTCATTCTTCGATTCCATCATCAACGAGCGTCGAATGCGCCGCGTAACGGCGCATTGCGGATTATTGGCGAATCAACATATACAGGCGGAATAAGTAGATAAGCAATACTGCGGAAATCAGATTGCTCAACGTATTCGCCAGTACAGCGCCTACATTTGGGGTCAGTACAGCGAAGCTGGGCGCGAACAGCAATAGCAATGTTTTAGCCAGTAACCAGCCTATCACCGCAGGCGCGACCAGTCTCATGTTAGCCCAGGCTAAACGCATACTGCTGCGCATTGCGGCAAACACGCCCATTTTCTCTTCAACCAACATCACTGGCGCAAGCGCCAGCACAATGGCCATAATAATCCCCGGAACGACAATCAGCATTATACCGATTTGCACTAACAGGGTAGTCAGAAAAATAAGAATAAACAGTTTAGGCAATGCAGGGGCGCTGGCGCCGATAGCGCGCAGCGCGCTAACCCGATGTCCCGCTGAAACTAACTGAATCATCAGGATGATACCGCCGGCCAGAATAGCATTGCCGATAAGCCCGGAAAACGTCGAGGCGGCAGAGGCGCGCAACAGGATCTGCTGCTGCTCCGGCGTCATATTTTGTACCAGCTCAAACAGGCCAGCGCTGCCTGCCAGATGTTCTCCTTCACTGAGTTGCGCGATTTGCGCATCGCTGGGTGAAAAGGCATGACCTAAGACCACCGTGATAAATGCGCACAGCAACGAAACCAGCAAGATAGTAATAAATTGATTTCGGAAAAAATTTCCGGCGTCACGGTAAACGGACTTCGCCGTGATAGACATGCACTCTCCTTGAGTTTTGCAGGTGTTAATTTGCGGGCAATTGTACCCTGGATAACTCTACAGTGGCAGCATCAGCAGTTGTATGGAAAAGCATATCTTTGTAAAGCGGCGGTAATCCGTATCGCGCGCGGGCGCGATTGCACGCCTCATTCACTTCGCCTCCTTCGCCCGATATCGAAAATTCGCGACAGGTTGAAGGGCGGTTTTCATAAATAGCGCAACTGACGTTTTCACCCGGCGTGCCAATTAGCGCTTTACAGTGCGGCTGTTTTTGGTTGGTACCGGCCATACAACGTAAAAAAGGGGTAACGGGCTCGGTTAATGACGCCGGAACGCATCCGCTGGCATCGTCGCCTTCAGCCCAATAAAAGGAGACACGAAAATAGGCACAACAGGCACCGCATGTCATGCATGGGTTAAGAACGCTCATGATTCACCTGCAAAAACTCACGTATCAATAGATTACAACGGAAATTAATCTGTCCCGCAGTGTTCGCGAATCTTAACGCCACGCGCCATTGCGGGACATTGATTACCTTAGCCAGCCTTTATCGCCAGGGCAACAGAGCAGACAAATATTTGCATAGCGTGAATATGTCAAAATTGATCTGAATTCCTATAACCAGGATTTTCAATGCAAGTTCTAAATTAATCTGGATCAATAAATGTTAAATTATAAGAACAAATGTGATCTGTGTTAGATCACTTATTACTTCATTGTGGGTATATTCATCACGCTTTTATAACCATAACGATGGAGCGGGTATGAAAAAATTTACAGTGGCGGCACTGGCGTTAACAACTCTTCTCTCAGGCAGCGCGTTCGCGCACGAAGCCGGAGAATTCTTTATGCGTGCAGGTCCGGCAACCGTCAGACCTACAGAAGGGGCGGGTGGTACGCTGGGGCATTTAAACGGGTTTGATGTGAGTAATAACACGCAACTCGGCCTGACATTCACTTACATGGCGACGGACAATATCGGGGTTGAATTGCTGGCGGCTACGCCGTTCCGCCATAAGGTGGGTACGGGCGCGACGGGCGATATCGCCACGGTCCACCTGTTACCGCCAACGTTAATGGCGCAGTGGTACTTCGGCGATTCCAGCAGCAAAGTGCGTCCTTATGTCGGCGTGGGGGTGAACTACACCACCTTCTTCGATAACGACTTTAACGATAATGGTAAAAAGACCGGGCTGTCCGATCTGAGCTTTAAGGATTCCTGGGGCGCGGCAGGGCAAGTTGGGGTAGATTACCTGATTAACCGCGACTGGTTAATTGGCGCCTCTGTCTGGTACATGGATATTGATACTACCGCCAATTATAAAATGGGCGGCGTGCAGCAGCATGACAGCGTGCGTCTGGACCCATGGGTATTTATGTTCTCGGCAGGCTATCGTTTCTAATCGCATGATGTTGTGACGAAAAAAGACCCCGCCAGGCGGGGTCAAAAAAGGACATGACACACGGATTTTACTTGTCGGAACTCACTTGTCTTCTTTCGGTTCGCCGCAGCCTAGTTCTGCGCCAGTGAGAGGATCAACGGTGGGGTCCGATTTCGTTCTTTCTGCCATCGCTTTGAGCAGCGCCATCTGCTCGCGCGGCAATTTCACTGTCGCCAGGCCATCGCCGCCATCAACAGCAGGCATCGGTTCTGCGACATAGTTGAAGTTCTCATCGCTATTCCAGCTACCTCGCGGATCGTCGCCTTGCGACATGTTGTAGTACACGTCGGTATACTGTTCTACCGGCGGTAATTTACCCGGCGGGAAGTTGTTACGAATCGAATACAGCGCCTTTTCAAAAGAGAGCTGGTGCGCGACTTCACGGGTCATTAAGAAACTGAGCGTGTCTTTTACGCCAGGATCGTCGGTCAGATTAATCAGGCGTTCATAAATGATCTTCGCTCGCGCCTCTGCCGCGATGTTTGAGCGTAGATCGGCTGTGACTTCGCCGATAGTATCAATATAAGCCGCGGTCCACGGTACGCCGCCGGAGTTTGTCAACGCCGGGCCGCCGCCATACAGCAGAGAGGTGATATGGCTGTCATTACCATTCTGCGTCAACGAGCGATAAAGTTCCGCTTCGCTTTCGGTGCCTTCCGCCAGCTCGCCTTTAGCGCCTTTATTAAGCATTCCTACCAGTGAGCCGATAATTTCCAGATGACTCAGCTCCTCAGTGGCGATGTCCATTAACATCTCTCTACGACCGGCATCATCATCGCTTAAACCTTGCGTGAAGTAGCGGCAGGCGGCCGCCAGTTCGCCCTGCGGGCCGCCAAACTGTTCCAGCAGCAGGTTCGCTAATCCAGGATTAGGTTCGCTCACTCGCACAGTATATTGAAGTTGTTTTACGTGTCGAAACATATTGCCTCCTGCTTATTATTTATTTTTTGGCTTCAACGCCATCTGCTTCAGATCGCAGTAAAAATTGTTCCGTTGTCTGCGGAATATGTTTGATAAGCCAGTCAGCCATTTGCATTTCTTCTTTCAGAATGGCTTCAATCGTCGGAATTGAGGCAGTGTCGCCAGCTTTTTTTGCCGCTGCCAGCAGAGAGGTATAACAAGCAATTTCGAACTGTTCGAAAACATAACCGCTAATTGAGCCTTTGACAATTTCATCGGAAGGGAACATGCCACCGATAGATTGCCCCATTGCTGCCATTTTACTCATGGAGTCTTTCAACACCGAACGGGAAATGCCATTACGGTCCAACACTTCCTCGAGCATGGTAATTTGATGTTTGGTTTCACTAATATGTTGTTCAATTCTGGCTTTTATATCAGGATAATTTTCAATACGGCTGGCCATAGATTCAAGCATCGATTCTGCCTGTTTTTCCATGGCATGGGCGTCACGAAGCCAGTCATGATAATGTTCAGTATAATTCATTTTAAATTCCTCAATGCGTGATAATCTGCTCCGATAATAAAATCGGAATCATGCAAGCTGATAATTAAAAATATTATTTCGATTTGCGTTCAGCACTTTTATTAACATTGCTGACTGCTAAATCGGTAAGTTTTAAATCAGTTTGTTTTTCCTCGTCGAGGGTTTCTTTGAGCAGTTTTAATGCTTTACTATAGCCAAGCTGCTCGGCCAGAGTGGCTAGCGTGCCGTAGCTGGCGATTTCGTAATGCTCAACTTTTTGCGCCGCGGCGATAAGCGCTGCATCGCGTACTTCGTTTTTCTCCGTACTTTCGATGACTTCATTGGCTTCTTCGATCAGCCCTTCCATAGCGACGCATTTCATTCTTTTCAGTTTAATGCCAGATTCAGATTCGACGATCTGATCAATACGTTCAATCTGACCCTGGGTTTCTTCAAGATGAGATTGAAAGGCCTGGCTTAATTTTTCATTGGACGTGGCTCTGGCTAGTTTAGAAAGAGCCTTGGTTAATTGTTTTTCTGCACTATAGGTATCTGAAAGTAGATGGATAAAAAGGTCTTCAACGGTTTTAATATTCATAAATCTAATTCTCCTGGGCAAAATACTGCGAGCCAGAAGACTCGCAGATTGCTTGATAAAAGCATGTGTTATATTTACATTACAGTAAATCAGGAATTATCGGATTTACGTCCGCCGTGACTATTCTGACCACCTTTTTTACCGGCTTCAGAAGCTCGTTGCGGATCGTTTTTGAAATTCCCGCCGCTATGCTGACCGCCTTTGCGGCCCGCTTCAGATGCTTTTTCACGATTCTCGGCGAAATTTCCTGAACCACCACGATGTTCGGCCATATTATTTCTCCTGTCTCGTTGCTTGCTGAAAAAATCGGTTTTAACCGTGTCGACACCCTATTAAAATTAGTTGGTTAAACCGATTAGTCAAATTGACGGAAATAGTTGTGATTTACCGCGTAAATAACGCACAAAAAATGGTTTAGAGATAATATATTCTATATTTTCTTTTAGAATAAGCGATTTAACAGAAAATGCTTTGCATTGTTATTAATAACAAGAGTCACTATCTGCGGCCCTGGAAACGTTAATGCATTGTTTGTTGACATTTCTTTACATAAAGGCGGGGGAAATTGACGTGAAAACGCTAAATTTTTCGGCGTGATTAGGAGTTTTCTTAGCAAAAATTGACTTCAGACTTTTTGAAAGCTGGACGGGGAATAACACCAAAAAGATTGATGATGTACGTCTGAATCGTGATTCTGGTTCGGCGCCAGCCACTCATTAAGCCGCCAGCGTTATGCTGACGGCTTAACCCGTTATGCGCGGCTGGCGGCTTTCATCGCTGAGACAAAGGACCTGAGCTCCGCCAACATCTGTTCGGGAGACGCGAGGTTTTTCTCGATAATCTTGACAATGGCTGAGCCGGAGATAGCGCCAGCCGCCCCGGCACGCACGGCCGCAGACACCTGTTCCGGCGAGGAGATACCGAAGCCCTGTAACGCAGGCGCGGCATGGTACTCTTTAAGCTTCTCAATGAGATGATGCAACGGCAATGCGCCACGGTTTTCCGCGCCGGTGACGCCCGAACGCGAAAGCAGGTAGGTGTAACCGCGGCCGTAAGATGCGACCTGGCGCAGAAGATCGTCATCCGCATTTGGCGGGCAGATGAAGATCGGCGCGATATTATGCCGTAACGCCGCCTGGCGGAAGGGGGCCGATTCTTCAACCGGGACATCTGCGACCAGCACGGAATCTACGCCAACCTGTTCACAGCGGGCATAGAACGCATCTATGCCGTTATTGAACACCAGATTCGCGTACATTAGCAGGCCAATCGGAATGGTCGGGTGTTTTTCACGAATCAGCGCCAGCATTTCAAAACACTGAGCTGGCGTGACGCCAGCGGCGAAGGCGCGTAAGTTCGCATTCTGGATGGTAGGGCCATCGGCCAGCGGATCGGAGAAGGGAACACCCAGTTCCAGAGCGTCGGCGCCAGCGTCAATCAGTGTGTCGATAATTTTCAGTGACTGTTCAATGCCAGGGTCGCCCAGAGTCACGAAGGGGACAAAAGCGCCTTCCCGGCGATCGTTGAGTTGGGCAAATAAATTTTCGTAGCGTTCCATCAGATTTCCCCTCGCGCTTTCAGGATATCGTGTACGGTAAAGATGTCTTTATCACCGCGGCCAGAGAGATTGACCACCAGCAGTTGCTCTTTTTCCGGCTGCTCGCGCATCATTTTCAGAGCGTGCGCCAACGCGTGGGAGGATTCCAGCGCCGGGATAATTCCCTCATGGCGGCACAACGTTTTGAAGGCTTCCAGCGCCTCATCATCGGTAATGGAGACATAATCCGCGCGTCCGATGCTATTCAGGTACGCATGTTGCGGCCCAACGGATGGGAAATCGAGCCCGGCGGAAATGGAATAGGACTCTTCAATTTGCCCGTCCGCTGTTTGCATCATCGGCGCTTTCATCCCGAAATAGATGCCAACGCGACCATGTTTAAGCGGCGCGCCATGCTCGCCGGTTTCAATACCGTGACCGCCAGGTTCAACGCCTATTAGCCCGACGTCGGTATCATTAATAAAATCCGCAAACATCCCGATAGCGTTTGAGCCGCCACCGACGCAAGCGATAACGGCATCTGGCAGACGGCCCTCTTTGTCGAGGATTTGCGCTTTCGTCTCTTCGCCAATCATGCGCTGGAACTCGCGAACGATGGTGGGATAGGGATGCGGTCCTGCCGCCGTGCCGAGCATATAGTGCGCGGTTTCGTAACTACCGGACCAGTCGCGCAGCGCCTCGTTACAGGCATCTTTTAGCGTAGCGGAGCCGCTATGAACCGGGATGACCTCCGCGCCCATCAGACGCATACGGAAGACGTTCGGCGACTGGCGCTCAACGTCTTTGGCGCCCATATAGATACGGCATTTCAGACCCAGCAGGGCGCTGGCGAGCGCAGAGGCGACGCCGTGCTGACCGGCGCCGGTTTCAGCGATAATCTCGCTTTTACCCATCCGTTTGGCCAGCAGCGCCTGACCCAGTACCTGATTGGTTTTGTGTGCGCCGCCGTGCAGTAAATCTTCGCGCTTTAAATACAACGTGGTACGCGTACCGGCGGTAATGTTCTGGCATTTCGTCAGCGCGGTGGGGCGTCCCGCGTAGTTTTTTAGCAGATCGGCGAATTGCGCCTGAAATTCAGGATCTTTTTGCGCGCTGACGAAGGCCTCTTCAAGCTGGTTCAGCGCAGGCATCAGGATCTGCGGCACATACATGCCGCCGAATTCACCAAAGTAGGGGTTGAGAAGTGTTGTCATGTTTTTTCCTTAATATGCGCGCAGTGTCTGAAAAACCGAGGCCAGAAGACGAGCATCTTTGATGCCCGGCTGTGACTCCACACCTGAATTAAAATCGAGACCGGCACAGCCGACTTGCGCCGCCTGGACGCAGTTATCGGCCGCCAGCCCGCCCGCCAGTAACACATTATCCAGCGGTTGCCCCTGTAGCAGTGACCAGTCGAAGCGCTGCCCGCTGCCGCCTTGCCCATTGTCGAAAATGTATTTATCGACATGGTGATAATCGCGTGCGGGAAGGGCATCGCTAACGCTCAGCGCCTTCCAGATTTGCACATTGCGCGGCAACGCCTCGCGCAGCGCGTTGACATACGCCTGGTCTTCGCTGCCATGTAGCTGTACGGCAGAAAGCGACAGGACGGCGGCTTTCTGGCAAACATCGGCGATATCAGCGTTCTGGAAAACGCCGACATACTGCAATGGCGCGCCGCTTATCACTTCTCGCGCCTGCTCAACGCTCACCGCGCGTGGAGATGAGGGCACAAAAATCAACCCGCCATATATTGCGCCAGCGTCACAGGCCGCTTTAGCGTCCTGGGCGCGGGTCAGGCCGCAGACTTTATTTTCGCCAAGCAGCACGCGACGGACGGCGGCGTTAAGATCGTCATGCGCCATTAACGCCGAGCCAATTAAAAAACCGTTGGCGAAGTGGCTCAGTTCGCGTACCTGACCATAGGTGTTAATCCCGGACTCGCTGATGACAGTCACGCCGTGGCCCAGTTTTGGCGCCAGCTGGCGGGTGCGATTCAAATCAATCGACAGATCGCGCAGATCGCGATTGTTGATACCTACCACTTTTGCGCCTAACGCTATCGCGCGCTCCCGTTCTTCGTCATTACTGACCTCCGTGAGCACGCCCATTTTCAGACTGTGCGCGACGGCGGAGAGTTGGCGATACTGTTCGTCATCCAGAACCGAGAGCATCAGTAAACAGGCATCGGCCTGATAGTAACGGGCAAGGTAGATCTGATAGGGATCGATAATAAAATCCTTACACAGAATCGGCTGCGGCGCGCTTTGGCTAACGACCGGCAGAAAATCGAAGCTCCCCTGAAAATATTTTTCGTCGGTGAGCACCGAGATCGCCGAGGCGTAATGTTTATAAATACTGGCAATACGCGCCGGATCGAAATCGTCGCGAATCACGCCTTTTGATGGCGATGCTTTCTTACACTCCAGAATAAAGGCGGTACGCGCGCCCTGGAGCGCATCATAAAAATGGCGTGTACTTGGCTGGATCTCATTTTGAAAGCTGGCCAGCGGCTGTTGCTGTTTGCGGGCTTCTACCCAAATCGCCTTGTCTGCGACGATTTTCGCTAAAACGGTTTGCATTATTTACCCTCTTGCCGCCAGTGCGGTGACTCTGTCATATGCGGTGCCGTTGCGCAGAACATCAAGCACGGTTTGCGCGTTGGCTTTGAGATCTTCCTGACCATGCAGACGCATCAGCATCGCCACGTTGGCGGCGACGGCGGCCTCATGCGCGGCATCGCCTTTACCTTGTAATAACCGCGTCAGAATGTCACGGTTTTCTTCCGGCGTGCCGCCAGCCAACTGATCCTGATGGTAAGGCGTCAGGCCAAAATCCTCCGCCGTAAGTTGATAGCTTTTAATTTCGCCGTCATGCAGCTCCGCGACAATCGTCGGTGCATGGAGCGAAACCTCATCCATGCCGCCGCTATGTACCACCGCCGCGCGCTGATAGCCCAGTACCCGTAAGGTTTCCGCAATCGGCAGCACCAGTTCCGGGCTATAGACGCCAATCAATGCCAGCGGCGGATGCGCCGGGTTGATCAGCGGGCCGAGTACGTTGAACAGGGTTCGCGTTTTTAACTGTTGGCGAACCGGCATCGCGTGACGGAATCCGGTGTGATATTTCGGCGCGAACAGGAAACAGACGCCCAGTTCATCTAACGCCTGACGTGATTTATCGGCGTTCATATCCAGATTAATACCGAACGCCGCCAGCAGATCGGATGACCCCGATTTGCTGGACACGCTACGGTTGCCGTGTTTCGCCACTTTCAGTCCACAGGCCGCTGCGACAAAGGCGCTGGCGGTAGAGATATTGATACTGTTACTGCCATCGCCGCCGGTACCAACGATATCCGCAAACAGATAGTCCGGGCGCGGGAACGGGGCGGCATTTTCCAGCAACGCAGTGGCGGCGCCGGCAATTTCATTGGGATGCTCGCCGCGAATTTTCATGCTCACCAGCGCGGCGGCGAGCTGTTCAGGCTTAAGTTCGCCGCGGACGACCGCCGAAAACAACTGATGGCTCTCTTGTTGCGTCAGAGTTTGCGCCTGATAGAGTTTCTCCAGAATCGGCTGTAGGGTGTTTGTTGGTTCCAGCTTTTGCTGCGCCCAGGCTAATGTTTGCTCCAGTAGACGCGCGCCCTGTGTCGTCAGGATGGACTCAGGATGAAATTGAAAACCGCAAACGCGATCCGCATCATGACGTACCGCCATCACCATGCCGTTGAAATGGGCATTAATGGTCAGCCCGGCAGGAACATTACTGCCGACCAGCGAATGATAACGCGCGACCGGTAGCGGATTCGCCAGCCCGGCGAACATCGCCTGACCGTCATGCTCAATGCTGGAGGCTTTGCCATGCAGGATTTCTCCCGCCTGACCGACATAACCGCCGTAAGCTTCGACAATCGCCTGATGCCCCAGACAAATGCCGATGATCGGTAACTTGCCGCGTAGTCGGGTCAGCAGCTCCGGCATACAGCCTGCCTCGCTGGGAACGCCCGGACCGGGGGAGAGCATTAGCACTGGATTTTTCATTGTCGCCAGGCGATCGATAAGCGTCTGTGCCGGAATATGGTTACGGTAAATCACCACGTTATGACCGTTGGTCCGTAGCTGATCTGCCAGGTTCCAGGTAAACGAGTCGATGTTATCGAGCAGCAGAATATCAGCCATCAGAAGGTCTCCTGTGCATGATGCGCGGTGGCGATAGCACGCAATACGGCGCGCGCTTTATTACGGGTTTCATCGGCTTCAGACTGCGGAACAGAGTCCAGCACGATTCCGGCGCCCGCCTGTACGGTGGCGATACCGTTCTCCACCAGCGCGGAGCGGATAACAATACAGGTGTCCAGATCGCCGTGGGCGGTGAAGTAACCGACCGCGCCGCCATAGCTGCCGCGGCGCTGTCCTTCCGCATCGGCAATCAACTGCATGGCGCGTACTTTCGGCGCGCCGCTCAGGGTGCCCATGTTCATGCAGGCGCGATAGGCGTGCAGCGCGTCGAGATCGTGACGCAGTTCGCCCACTACCCGGGAAACCAGATGCATCACGTACGAATAGCGGTCAACTTTGGTCAGATCGGCAACGTAGCGACTGCCCGGCGTACAGATGCGCGCCAGGTCATTGCGCGCCAGATCGACCAGCATCAGATGTTCGGAAAGCTCTTTATGGTCGGTACGCATATCCAGCTCAATACGGCTGTCGAGATCTCTGTCCAGCGTACCATCGGCGCGGCGACCGCGTGGACGGGTACCCGCGATGGGGTAAATCTCAATCTGACGACTGGCGGCGTCATATTTCAGCGAGCTTTCCGGCGACGCGCCGAAAAGCGTGAAATCATTATCCTGCATAAAGAACATATACGGGCTGGGGTTGCTCTTTTTCAGCACGTAGTAGGCAGCCAACGGCGACGGGCAGGGCAGTGAAAAGCGGCGCGACGGCACCACCTGAAATATCTCCCCCGCGCGGATGGCTTTTTGCAACTGGCGTACCACCGCGCCGAACGCGTCATCGCTCTGATTACATTCGCAGCGCATGTCCGGCACCGGCGTCACCGGCAACGGCGGCGCAGGCTGGGTTAACTGTTGGCTAAGGTACGCCAGGCGGGCGTTCAGACGCTGTTTTTCCCGGTCGCTGGCGGTGAACAGACTGGCCTGAATACGGGTGCTTTTTTTCTGATGATCTATCACCATCAGCGTTTCCGCTAAATAAAAGCAGTAGTCCGGGCAGTTATTGCCAGCCTCAAGGTGTGGCAGCGCTTCAAAGCCAGCGACCAGGTCGTAGGCAAACAGACCGCCGAAAAACATAGCCTCCCGCTCTTGCGTCGGTATGTTCACCACCCCCTGTAACAGGCGGAACGCATCAAATACCGACAGAGAGCATAAACGGGCGTCTTCATCTAATAATGGGCTGACGGGCGGGAAGCGTAGAACGCGACCGGCAGGCAGGACTTCGTTCTCCACGCCAGCGGGCAGGGCGGTATCCAGTAGCGGCAATAACGAGGCGCCATTATCAGATAACGCCTGAATAGTGACAGTGTCACCTAAAGCGGTAATGCGCAGCGCGCTATCTACCAGCAGCAGGCTTTTTAAATCGTCTTTACTGTCGATATCCGCGGATTCCAGCAGCAGCGTTGCCGGGCGATCGCCGCAGACCTGGTGAAAAAGCGCCGTTGGGTTTTCCCGGTAGGCGGCATCGCAGGTCAACAGTTCGAGCGTGGGTTTTGGTGTTTGCATGGTTATTCTCATTATTTTGTTCAAAAAAAAGCCCGCTTAACAGGCGGGCCGGGTATCGTTTGGCTGATTACAGCTGTTCATACACCGCCCGCTATCAGGAAGTGCGCCACCAACCGTGTAATGCAAATGTCGCTGCCATTTTAGATACCCTCTTCATGTGAACTTTCGTACTAGTTAACTAGTTCGATGGAATAATGTCAACACCTATTTCAGTATATTTGCCGGAACCGTTATGATGTACATGACATACCTTTATCTCTATGGGAGCCGCCTTGAGCGACACGAATTACGCAGTGATTTACGATCTGCACAGTCATACCACGGCGTCCGATGGACTGTTGACGCCAGAAACATTAGTACACCGTGCGGTAGAGATGCGAGTCGGCACGCTGGCGATTACCGATCATGACACCACAGCCGCGAGTCCTGCGGCAAGAGAAGAAATTTCACGTTCCGGGCTGGCCCTGAATCTTATTCCCGGCGTGGAGATTTCAACGGTCTGGGAGAATCATGAGATTCACATTGTGGGTCTGAATATTGATATTGCGCACCCGGCAATGCGCGATTTTCTGGCGCAGCAGACACAGCGGCGTCAGGCGCGTGGTCGGCTCATTGCGGAGCGTCTGGAAAAAGCCCATATTCCCGGCGCGTGGGAAGGGGCATTGAGACTGGCCAATGGCGGCGCGGTGACGCGCGGCCACTTCGCCCGCTTTCTGGTGGAGTGCGGCAAAGCCGCAACCATGGCGGATGTTTTTAAAAAATATCTCGCGCGTGGGAAAACCGGTTACGTTCCGCCGCAGTGGTGTACAATAGAACAAGCTATTGATGTCATTCATCATTCTGGCGGTAAGGCGGTGTTGGCCCATCCGGGACGCTACGATCTTAGCGCTAAGTGGCTGAAAAGATTAGTGGCGCATTTTGCCGACCATCACGGCGACGCGATGGAAGTGGCGCAGTGCCAACAATCGCCCAATGAACGCACCCAACTGGCGACGCTTGCGCGTCAGCATCATTTATGGGCATCGCTTGGATCTGATTTCCATCAGCCCTGCCCGTGGATTGAGTTGGGGCGTAAACTCTGGCTGCCCGCTGGCGTTGAAGGCGTATGGCAGACATGGGAACAGCCGCAAATATCACAGTGAGGGAAGTATGAGCCAGTTTTTTTATATCCATCCGGATAACCCACAGCAACGGCTGATTAATCAGGCCGTCGACATTGTGCGTAAAGGCGGTGTTATTGTTTATCCAACCGATTCCGGCTATGCCCTGGGTTGTAAAATTGAAGACAAAGGCGCAATGGAGCGCATTTGCCGCATCCGTCATCTGCCGGACGGCCACAACTTCACGCTGATGTGCCGCGATTTGTCCGAGTTGTCGACCTACTCCTACGTCGACAACGTGGCGTTTCGTCTGATGAAAAACAATACGCCGGGTAACTACACCTTTATCCTGAAGGGGACAAAAGAGGTGCCGCGCCGTCTGTTGCAGGAAAAGCGTAAAACTATCGGCCTGCGCGTACCGTCAAACCCGATTGCGCTGGCGTTGTTGGATACGCTGGGCGAACCAATGCTCTCGACGTCGTTGATGCTGCCTGGCAGCGATTTTACCGAGTCGGACCCGGAGGAGATTAAAGATCGGCTGGAGAAGCAGGTGGATCTGATCATCCACGGCGGTTACCTCGGTCAACAGCCTACCACGGTAATCGATTTGACCAATGACTCCCCGGTGGTGCTGCGCGAAGGCGTCGGCGACGTTACACCTTTCTTATAAGGGCGTAAGCCTGTATACTACGCGGCCTTAAAATGGCGCGGTAACGCGCCGTTCATTCTCCTGTTCGACGCCTGTGAAGGCGACACCTGAAGGAAGCTCTATGAGCGAAAAGTTACAAAAAGTGCTGGCGCGCGCTGGCCACGGCTCTCGCCGTGAAATCGAATCCATTATTGAAGCGGGACGTGTCAGCGTTGACGGTAAAATCGCCACGCTTGGCGATCGTGTTGAAGTCACTCCCGGTTTGAAAATCCGTATCGACGGTCACTTGATTTCGGTGAAAGAGTCGGCGGAACAAATTTGCCGCGTTCTGGCCTATTACAAACCAGAAGGTGAACTGTGTACCCGCAATGACCCTGAAGGGCGGCCAACCGTTTTTGATCGCTTACCGAAATTGCGCGGCGCGCGGTGGATTGCGGTAGGACGTCTGGATGTCAACACCTGCGGGCTATTGTTATTTACCACCGACGGTGAACTGGCGAACCGCCTGATGCACCCTAGCCGTGAAGTTGAACGTGAATATGCCGTGCGCGTGTTCGGTCAGGTGGATGAATCGAAACTGCGTGATTTAAGCCGTGGCGTACAGTTGGAAGATGGTCCGGCGGCATTTAAGACCATTAAATTCAGCGGCGGCGAAGGCATTAACCAGTGGTATAACGTGACGCTGACGGAAGGGCGCAACCGCGAAGTTCGCCGACTGTGGGAAGCGGTAGGCGTTCAGGTCAGCCGTCTGATCCGCGTTCGTTACGGCGATATCCCGCTGCCGAAAGGCCTGCCGCGCGGCGGCTGGACTGAGCTCGACCTCGCGCAAACGAACTATCTGCGTGGTCTGGTAGAGCTCCCGCCGGAAACCTCGTCGAAGGTTGCCGTCGAAAAAGACCGTCGTCGTATGAAAGCGAACCAGATCCGTCGGGCGGTAAAACGCCACAGCCAGATAGCTGGCGGACGCCGCTCCGGTGGGCGTAATAACAACGGGTAATCTCTACCGTGGTTTATAGGCCGAGAGTCATCAGACAAGAGGGTTTGTGCCGGATGGCGGCGCAAACGCCTTAATCCGGCCTACGGTTAATAATCAATTCCCATCTGGGCTTTTACGCCCACGTCGAAAGCATGTTTAACCGGACGCAGTTCGCTGACGGTATCCGCAAGATCAAGAATATCCCGGTGACAGCCGCGCCCTGTAATAATCACCGTCTGGTGACCAGGGCGCGCGTTTAGCGCGCTTATGACCTCTTCCAGCGGCAAATAGTCATACGCCACCATATAGGTCAGCTCATCCAGGACCACCATATCAAGCAGCGGATCGGCCAGCATCCGTTTCCCATACTGCCAAACGGCCATACATGCTGCGGTGTCTGCCTCGCGATTTTGCGTCTCCCAGGTAAATCCCGTTGCCATCACCTGAAATTCGACGCCATGCGGTTCCAGCAGATTACGCTCGCCGTTGGGCCAGGTGCCCTTAATAAATTGCACCACGCCTACGTTTTTACCGTGTCCTACGGCGCGGGCGGCAGTCCCGAAAGCCGCCGTGGTTTTGCCCTTACCATTGCCAGTAAACACGATAATAATACCGCGCTCTTCCTGTGCCTGGGCGACACGGGCGTCAACCCGATCTTTTACCTTCTGCTGGCGCTGCTGATAACGTTCATCACTCATTGGGCGATTCCTGGTTTACGGCCCGGTTGGGCGTCAAAGGTCATACCGGTTTTACGGCGACTGTCGTCGCCCATAAGCCACAGGTAAAGCGGCATAATATCGGCAGGCGTTTTTAATTTCTGTGGATCTTCCGTCGGAAAGGCGCTGGCGCGCATACTGGTGCGCGTGCCGCCCGGGTTAATGCAGTTAACACGCAGAGAACGATTCTGGTATTCGTCCGCCAGCACCTGCATCATTCCTTCAGTAGCAAACTTCGAGGTGGCATAGGCGCCCCAGTTGGCGCGTCCCTGACGGCCAACGCTTGATGACGTAAAGACCAGCGAGCCGGCATCGGACTTCAGCAATAACGGTAACAGCGCCTGGGTGAGCATAAAGGTGGCGTTAACGTTTACCTGCATGACATCCTGCCAGATCTGCGGATCTTGTTCGCTCATTGGACCGATTTCCCCCAGTAACCCGGCATTGTGCAGGACGCCATCCAGGCGGGGATAGTGCGCGGCGATGCGGTCGGCCACTTGCCGGCACTCTTCAGCGGTGCAGGTCAGCAGATCGAGCGTAAACCACTGTGGTTGAACATGTTGCTCGTCAGCAATGTGCTGCGCGACCCGACGCAGTTTCTCTTCGTTGCGTCCCAGCAGAATCACCGTTGCGCCGTAACGCGCATACGTGAGCGCGGCTTCCCGCCCAATGCCATCGCTGGCGCCAGTGACCAGAATAATGCGGTTTTGCAATAGATCTTGTTTCGGTTGGTAATGCATGGCTACTCCTCAACGGTGTGGTGCACCGTCCTGCCAGGTTGTCTTATCTTCGCGTTAACTTTTCGGGTTTATGCCTGAAAGCGCCTTTTTTTTCAATCAGACAGGGGCGATAACGCCGTAAAATGAACGTCTTGTCATACTTTTTCTTCCTCAACAGGCATACGGATGAAGAGAGACTGACTTCGATGCCTGTTGTACACTGAGCGCAAGTCGCGTTATTTAATCAAGGTGGGAGTCGTGGAATTGTTGTCTGAATATGGCTTATTTTTGGCAAAAATCGTCACCGTTGTGGTGGCCATTGCCGTCATTGTGCTGCTGATCGTGAATGCTACGCAACGCAAACGTCAGCGCGGCGAGCTGCGCGTGACCAATTTGAGCGAGCAGTATCAGGAGATGAAGGATGACCTTGCTGCGGCGTTGATGGATGGCCATCAGCAAAAACTGTGGCATAAAGCGCAGAAAAAAAAGCATAAGCAGGAGGCGAAAGCCGCCAAAGCAAAAGCGAAGCTGGGGGACATTGCGACATCGGACAAACCGCGTGTATGGGTGATAGATTTCAAAGGCAGTATGGATGCTCACGAAGTTAATGCGTTACGCGAAGAGGTCACGGCGGTGCTGGCAGTGGCGAAACCCGGCGATCGGGCGGTTGTGCGTCTGGAAAGCCCCGGTGGCGTTGTGCATGGCTATGGCCTGGCGGCATCGCAATTGCAGCGCCTGCGCGATAAAAATATTCCGCTGACCGTGACGGTGGATAAAGTCGCGGCAAGCGGAGGCTACATGATGGCCTGCGTGGCGGAAAAAATTATCGCGGCGCCGTTCGCTATTGTGGGGTCAATTGGTGTTGTCGCGCAAATCCCGAACTTTAACCGCTTTCTCAAAAGTAAAGACATTGATATTGAACTGCATACCGCAGGGCAGTACAAACGTACCCTGACCTTGTTAGGCGAGAATACGGAAGAAGGGCGGCAGAAGTTTCGTGAAGATCTCAACGAAACGCACCATCTGTTCAAAGAGTTTGTGCAGCGGATGCGTCCGGCTCTGGACATTGAACAGGTCGCCACGGGCGAACACTGGTACGGTCAGCAGGCGCTGGAGAAAGGACTGGTTGATGAGATTAACACCAGCGATGAGGTTATCCTCGGCCTGATGGAAGGGCGTGAGGTGCTGAATGTGCGCTATATGCAGCGTAAAAAACTGATCGATCGTGTTACCGGCAGCGCGGCGGAAAGCGCGGATCGGCTGCTGCTGCGCTGGTGGCAGCGTGGACAAAAACCGTTGATGTAAACCGCTATTGCCGGATGGCATTCAGCGCCATCCGGCATGGATTAATCCACCAGGTGATACTTCTCAGACAGCACATGCGCCAGGTGTTTAAACATGTTAAACACCGCGGTGCTTTTAGGGGTCGGTAACCCTTGCTCGTCTAAAAAGTAATCGCCGCTGAAAACCAGCACGCCATTTCTCTGCGTTACGCCGGTGGCGACAATACCTGCCATCGTGTCTTCATGTTCCCGAATAATTTTGTTGGCTTCAAGCAACAGTGTTTCGCGATCGATAGGTTGCGTCTCTTTATGCATTTTTTACTCCTTAAACAAGGAGATTAGTCTACGCTGAGCACTTCTGATGGGCAAATATTCTCACAGGAAATTGATGGATTTGTCATGTTGCGTTCACTGGCAAGATTTGTTTTTGCATGCTAATAAAGTTGCGTATCGAATTTTATCAGGTACAGTGTGACGCTTTCGTCAATCTGGCAACAGAATTGCTTGACATTCGACCAAAATTCCGTCGTGCTATAGCGCGTGTGTGCAAAAAAGCCTGTTAACTCAGTCACCTGAGGGTTACATTTCGTACACAAAGCCAGTACAAGGGGTTGATATCCGCAGACGCAGAGACCATATATCGTTGTCTCGTCGCCAGTGGAAGGTGAATCAACGTGCGACGCATTCCTGGAAGAATCAACTTAGGTAAAGGTGAATATGGGTAAAGCTCTTGTCATCGTTGAGTCCCCGGCAAAAGCCAAAACGATCAACAAGTATCTGGGTAATGACTACGTGGTGAAATCCAGCGTGGGTCATATCCGTGATTTGCCGACCAGTGGCTCAGCAGCTAAAAAGAGCGCCGACTCTACCTCCACCAAAACGGCTAAAAAGCCCAAAAAGGATGAACGTGGCGCTCTCGTCAACCGTATGGGGGTTGACCCGTGGCACAACTGGGATGCGCACTATGAAGTGCTGCCCGGTAAAGAGAAGGTCGTCTCTGAACTGAAACAGTTGGCGGAAAAAGCCGACCACATCTATCTCGCAACCGACCTTGACCGCGAAGGGGAAGCCATTGCATGGCACCTGCGGGAAGTGATCGGCGGCGATGACGCGCGCTACAGTCGCGTAGTCTTTAACGAAATAACCAAAAATGCCATTCGCCAGGCGTTTGAACAGCCGGGCGAGCTGAATATTAACAGGGTCAACGCCCAGCAAGCACGCCGCTTTATGGACCGCGTGGTAGGCTATATGGTCTCGCCGCTGCTGTGGAAAAAGATCGCCCGTGGTTTGTCGGCAGGTCGCGTTCAGTCTGTCGCGGTCCGTCTGGTCGTTGAGCGCGAGCGCGAGATTAAAGCGTTTGTTCCGGAAGAGTTCTGGGAAATTGACGCTAATACGACGACGCCGTCTGGCGAGGCGCTACCGCTACAGGTGACGCATCAGAACGACAAGCCATTCCGGCCGGTAAATCGCGAGCAGACGCTTGCCGCCGTCAGTTTGCTGGAAAAAGCGCGCTATAGCGTACTGGAGCGTGAAGACAAACCGACCAGCAGCAAACCTGGCGCGCCGTTTATCACCTCCACGCTACAACAGGCGGCCAGCACCCGGCTGGGCTTTGGCGTGAAGAAAACCATGATGATGGCGCAGCGTCTGTATGAGGCGGGCTACATCACCTATATGCGTACAGACTCCACCAACCTGAGTCAGGATGCGGTCAACATGGTGCGCGGTTATATTGGCGATAATTTCGGCAAGAAATACCTGCCGGATAACCCGAACCAGTACGCCAGCAAAGAAAACTCTCAGGAAGCGCACGAAGCGATCCGTCCTTCCGACGTTGCTGTCATGGCGGAGTCGCTGAAAGACATGGAGGCTGACGCGCAGAAGTTGTATCAGCTAATTTGGCGTCAGTTTGTCGCCTGTCAGATGACGCCAGCACAATATGACTCCACTACGCTTACCGTTGGCGCAGGCGAGTTCCGCCTGAAAGCGCGTGGGCGTATTTTGCGCTTTGACGGCTGGACAAAAGTGATGCCGGCGCTGCGTAAAGGCGATGAAGATCGCACATTGCCTGCCGTGAATAAGGGCGATGCGCTGACGCTACTTGAATTGACGCCTGCTCAGCACTTTACTAAACCGCCAGCCCGTTTTAGCGAGGCTTCTCTGGTTAAAGAGCTTGAGAAGCGCGGTATTGGTCGTCCGTCTACCTATGCGTCGATTATCTCGACCATTCAGGATCGCGGCTATGTTCGCGTTGAAAACCGTCGTTTCTATGCGGAAAAAATGGGTGAAATCGTCACCGATCGGCTGGAAGAAAACTTCCGCGAATTGATGAACTACGATTTTACCGCGCAGATGGAAGATAGTCTGGATCAGGTTGCAAATCACCAGGCCGAGTGGAAAGCGGTACTGGATAACTTCTTCAGCGATTTTACTCAGCAGCTCGATAAAGCCGAGAAAGATCCGGAAGAAGGGGGGATGCGTCCTAACCAGATGGTGCTGACCAGCATCAACTGTCCAACCTGTGGCCGTAAAATGGGAATTCGTACTGCCAGTACGGGCGTTTTCCTTGGTTGTTCAGGTTATGCGCTTTCGCCGAAAGAGCGTTGTAAAACGACCATTAACCTGGTGCCGGAAAATGAAGTTCTGAACGTGCTGGAAGGCGACGACGCCGAAACCAACGCCCTGCGCGCCAAGCGTCGCTGTCAGAAGTGCGGTACGGCGATGGACAGCTATCTGATCGATCCGAAGCGTAAATTGCATGTGTGTGGTAATAACCCGACCTGTGACGGCTACGAGATTGAAGAAGGCGAGTTCCGCATCAAAGGGTATGACGGCCCGATCGTTGAGTGTGAGAAATGTGGTTCCGAAATGCACCTGAAAATGGGGCGTTTTGGTAAGTACATGGCCTGTACTAACGACGAATGTAAAAATACCCGTAAGATCTTGCGTAACGGCGAAGTTGCGCCGCCGAAGGAAGATCCTGTTCCATTGCCGGAACTGCCGTGTGAAAAATCGGACGCGTACTTTGTGCTGCGCGATGGCGCCGCAGGGATATTCCTGGCGGCCAATACGTTCCCGAAATCACGCGAAACGCGCGCGCCATTAGTCGAGGAGCTTTACCGGTTCCGCGATCGCCTGCCGGAAAAACTGCGTTATCTGGCGGATGCGCCGCAGCAGGATCCGGAAGGCAATAAAACCGTTGTTCGCTTTAGCCGCAAAACAAAACAGCAGTACGTTGCGGCGGAAAAAGACGGGAAGGCGACGGGATGGTCAGCGTTCTTCGTCGACGGCAAGTGGGCTGAAGGTAAGAAATAACCCCTGCCTGTCGCCACTGTAGTCAAGCGGGCCGCGTAAGCGGCCCTTTTTTATATCCCCTTCATATTTCAAGTGGCTTATGTGTTGGCTACGGATTACTCGGCCCATCTATGGGCCTCGCCCTGACGGGCCGTCGCACGCGACGTTCAAATCTGCTCCCGGCAGATTTGTCGCTCACCCCAGTCACCTGGTTATCTATGCTCCTGGGAACTCACTCGCTTGTTGCCTTTAATCACTCGAATTATTTTGGGTATAGCGGGCTTATTATTTTATCGCGCTGGCTATACAGTTCAGATATAAATGATATAGTGGTTATAGTTAACACCTTTTTTATTATTAAATCGTATTAGCAGCCCAATGATGTCTGCAGATAAACGATGGCCTGATGGCGCTAATCTGGATGATGTATTATGAAATTGCAGCAGCTTCGTTACATTGTTGAAGTGGTTAATCATAACCTTAACGTCTCCTCTACCGCTGAGGGGTTGTATACTTCCCAGCCGGGGATCAGCAAGCAGGTTAGGATGCTGGAAGATGAGCTTGGCATCCAGATTTTCGCCCGCAGCGGTAAGCATCTGACTCAGGTGACGCCCGCAGGTCAGGAGATTATTCGTATTGCGCGTGAGGTGCTTTCCAAAGTCGATGCCATTAAGTCGGTCGCCGGCGAGCACACCTGGCCGGATAAAGGCTCGCTCTATATTGCCACTACTCATACTCAGGCGCGTTACGCATTGCCAGGCGTGATTAAAGGCTTCATCGAGCGTTATCCGCGCGTTTCGCTGCATATGCACCAGGGGTCGCCAACGCAGATTGCGGAAGCGGTATCGAAAGGGAACGCCGATTTCGCGATTGCCACGGAAGCGCTGCATTTATATGACGATCTGGTGATGTTGCCATGCTATCACTGGAACCGTTCGATAGTGGTGACGCCGGATCATCCATTGGCGGCAATGTCTTCCGTAACGATTGAAGCGCTGGCGCAGTATCCGCTGGTGACGTATACCTTCGGCTTTACCGGGCGTTCCGAACTGGATACCGCTTTTAATCGCGCAGGATTAACGCCGCGGATCGTCTTTACTGCAACCGATGCGGATGTGATTAAAACCTATGTCAGGTTGGGGCTGGGCGTTGGCGTCATTGCCAGCATGGCGGTCGATCCGCTTGCCGATCCTGATTTAGTGCGGATTGACGCGCACGATATTTTTAGCCACAGCACCACAAAAATTGGTTTTCGCCGTAGTACTTTTTTACGCAGCTATATGTATGATTTTATCCAGCGTTTTGCGCCGCATCTGACGCGTGATGTGGTGGATACGGCGGTGGCGTTGCGTTCTAATGAAGAAATTGAAGCGATGTTTCAGGATATAAAGCTGCCTGAAAAGTAATAGCATCGTCGGTTTGCGCCGTAGTGGCATGGCAGACAAAGCCGCCTTTTGCAATATCCCTCGAAGTATTACGGGTAATGATCAGCAAAATAGTGTTGAATTACCCGTCCCGCCAGTTTCTTTTTCCAAATAGTTATCTTGAGTCAAAAGATTGATTTATTCACTGGCAACGATTCGTAAATTGACTGGATTTTTGACTAAAGTTTATTTAGGATTTGTCTCATCTGATGATTAATTGTACCGATTGTTTGGTGCTGAAATGATAAGTGATACCGATAGCATGAGGTTAGTAATGCCTTCTGAAAACCAGGAACCGCGCCGCGACCCTGAGCTCAAACGTAAAGCATGGTTGGCGGTTTTTGTGGGTTCTGCGTTGTTCTGGGTAGTGGTAGCGCTTGTTATCTGGCATTGGTGGGGCTAAGTGAGCATTACGTCGGAATGCGAGCGCGTGGTCGCGCCCCCGATTCAATCTTGTGACGATGATAACACCCCGGATACGACCGTTTTCCGGTCAGTTCCGCACCACTGGACGCTCACACCGCAGCAGCGGGCATTTATTGATGCTTTTGCTGATGAGGTGTCACAAAAATAATATCCGTCTTTTTATTGGCGTTACTGTTTTATTAACGCTGTCTTATTACACCGCAGCAACCGTGTGCTGAGCGCCTCTCAGTATTGATTAAACACAGTTGGTGTCGCCTATGTTAACGTCAAATATAAAGTATTGGTCATGGACTGGCGCGTTTATATTATCGCTACTGTTCTGGGCCGAGTTAATCTGGATTGCCGTCTAATCTCGTCAAAGCCCGATAATGCGCTATTTATCGGGCTTTTTCATCTTCGCTCCTCGCCTGTTAGGTTTCTCCTCTTTTAGCAATTTGGGTTGTTATCAAAACGTTACATTTTGTTTGTGTTATCTTTAATACAACCCTGTGGAGAATCAGGGTAACGCAACCCTGTCATTTAAGGAGGAGCTATGTCGTCAACCCTACGAGAAGCCAGTAAGGATACATTGCAGGCCAAAGATAAAACGTATCATTACTACAGTCTGCCGCTGGCTGCCAAATCCCTGGGCGATATCGCCCGTTTGCCCAAATCACTTAAAGTGTTACTGGAAAACCTGTTGCGCTGGCAGGACGGCGAATCTGTGACTGATGAAGATATTCAGGCGCTGGCCGGTTGGCTTAAAAATGCCCATGCCGATCGTGAAATTGCCTGGCGGCCCGCCCGTGTCCTGATGCAGGACTTTACCGGCGTGCCTGCCGTTGTCGACCTGGCGGCGATGCGTGAAGCCGTTAAACGCCTCGGCGGCGATACGTCGAAAGTAAACCCGTTATCGCCGGTTGATCTGGTTATTGACCACTCTGTGACGGTCGATCATTTCGGCGATGACGATGCGTTTGAAGAAAACGTGCGGCTGGAAATGGAACGTAACCATGAGCGTTATATGTTCCTGAAATGGGGAAAGCAGGCATTCAGTCGTTTCAGCGTGGTGCCGCCCGGAACCGGCATTTGCCATCAGGTTAACCTGGAATACCTGGGTAAAGCCGTCTGGAGCGAATTACAGGACGGGGAGTGGATTGCTTACCCGGACTCGCTGGTGGGGACTGACTCCCATACGACCATGATTAATGGTCTGGGCGTATTGGGGTGGGGTGTGGGTGGTATTGAAGCGGAAGCGGCGATGCTTGGTCAGCCCGTGTCGATGCTTATCCCGGATGTCGTCGGCTTTAAGTTAACCGGTAAGCTTCGGGAGGGGATCACTGCCACTGACCTGGTGCTCACCGTCACGCAAATGCTGCGTAAGCATGGCGTCGTGGGTAAATTTGTTGAATTTTATGGTGATGGTCTGGATTCGCTGCCGTTGGCGGATCGCGCGACCATCGCTAATATGTCGCCGGAATATGGCGCCACCTGTGGTTTTTTCCCCATTGACGCCATCACCCTGGAATATATGCGATTAAGCGGACGTAGCGACGATCTGGTCGAGCTGGTTGAAGCCTACGCGAAGGCGCAGGGAATGTGGCGTAATCCCGGAGACGAACCGGTATTTACCAGTACGCTGGAACTGGATATGGGCGATGTCGAGGCCAGTCTGGCCGGGCCGAAACGCCCGCAGGATCGCGTGGCGTTAGGCGATGTGCCGAAAGCCTTTGCCGCCAGCGCCGAGCTGGAGCTGAATACCGCGCAAAAAGATCGCCAGCCGGTTGACTATACGATGAACGGACAGCCATATCAGCTTCCGGATGGCGCTGTCGTCATTGCCGCCATCACCTCCTGTACGAATACCTCGAATCCCAGCGTGCTGATGGCGGCGGGATTACTGGCGAAAAAAGCAGTAACGCTGGGGTTGAAGCGTAAACCGTGGGTCAAGGCTTCTCTGGCGCCGGGGTCAAAAGTGGTATCTGACTATCTGGCGCAGGCCAAACTTACGCCTTATCTGGATGAGCTCGGTTTTAACCTGGTCGGTTATGGCTGTACGACCTGTATCGGGAACTCCGGTCCGTTGCCTGAGCCTATTGAGACCGCGATTAAAAAAGGCGATCTGACGGTAGGGGCCGTGCTTTCCGGTAACCGAAATTTTGAAGGGCGTATCCATCCGCTGGTGAAAACGAACTGGCTGGCGTCGCCGCCGCTGGTGGTCGCGTATGCGCTGTCCGGAAACATGAATATTAACCTCGCGACAGACCCGCTGGGGTACGATCGTAAAGGCGATCCGGTATATCTGAAGGATATCTGGCCTTCAGCGCAGGAAATTGCCCGCGCCGTTGAACTGGTATCATCGGATATGTTCCGTAAAGAGTATGCGGAAGTGTTTGAGGGCACGGAAGAATGGAAATCGATTCAGGTTGAATCGTCCGATACCTACGGCTGGCAGTCGGATTCAACCTATATTCGCCTGTCGCCTTTCTTTGATGAAATGCAGGCCCAGCCTGCGCCAGTCAAAGATATCCACGGCGCGCGTATCCTGGCGATGCTGGGGGATTCGGTAACGACCGACCATATTTCTCCGGCCGGCAGTATCAAGCCGGACAGTCCCGCCGGACGCTATCTGCAAAACCACGGCGTTGAGCGGAAGGATTTTAACTCCTATGGATCACGGCGCGGCAACCATGAAGTGATGATGCGCGGTACGTTCGCCAATATTCGTATTCGCAACGAAATGCTGCCCGGCGTCGAAGGTGGGATGACGCGGCATTTGCCGGGTACGGAAGCGATGTCGATTTATGATGCCGCGATGCTCTACCAGCAGGAAAAAACGCCGCTGGCGGTAATTGCCGGGAAAGAGTATGGGTCGGGATCGAGCCGTGACTGGGCGGCAAAAGGTCCGCGGCTGTTAGGTATTCGCGTGGTGATCGCCGAGTCGTTCGAACGTATCCACCGCTCAAACCTGATTGGGATGGGGATCCTGCCGCTGGAGTTTCCACAGGGCGTAACGCGTAAAACGCTGGGACTGACCGGGGAAGAGGTGATTGATATCGCGGATCTGCAAAATCTGCGCCCTGGCGCGACCATTCCGGTTATGTTAACGAGAGCGGACGGCAGCAAAGAAACGGTGTCTTGCCGCTGTCGCATTGATACCGCCACCGAGCTGACTTACTACCAGAATGACGGCATATTGCACTATGTCATTAGAAATATGCTGAACTAAAGCCGTTTATCGGGCCTGCCGTAAACAGGCAGGCCCGCGCTTTAATACCGGTGGCTTACTTGCTTAGCAGGTGGCCCATTTTGGCCGCTTTAGTATCGAGATAATGCTCATTATTTGGATTACGACCCACAATGAGCGGAACGCGTTCGACGATATTAATTCCCGCCTCGGTCAGTATTTCGACTTTCTTCGGATTATTGGTCAGCAGGCGAACTTCATCCACGCCCAGTAATTTGAACATATCCGCGCACAGGGTGAAATCACGCTCATCGGCGGCAAAGCCGAGCTGATGATTGGCCTCCACCGTGTCATAGCCTTGATCCTGTAACGCATAAGCGCGAATTTTATTAAGCAGGCCGATATTGCGGCCTTCCTGACGGTGGTAAATCAGAATACCGCGTCCTTCTTCCGCAATATGCGTCAGCGCGGCTTCCAGTTGAAAACCACAATCACAGCGCAGACTAAAAAGCGCGTCCCCGGTAAGACATTCGGAATGAACGCGAGCCAGTACCGGCGTTTTACCTGAAATATCGCCAAAAACCAGCGCGGCATGGTCGTGTCCGGTTGCCAGTTCTTCAAATCCCACCATCAGAAAGTCACCCAATGGGGTTGGCAGTTTGGCTTCTGCCACACGTTTAAGCTGCATGTATTTCTCCAGATTATGCTGACGCCTGCGGTGTCGTCGCCTGTTGGCTTGTATCCCGCTATTTTGCCATAAGGCGGCGGACATCACCTAATCACTACCACGTAATTGCTCAGGAATGGCACAAATTTGTCAATTTTCCAGTCCGGCGAGAATTTTCAGTTATGATTGTGATACTTACTTATAAAAGGAGCATCCATGCTTTCAATTGCGAAGCGCACCGCGGCAGGAGCCGCCCTGTTGCTTATCATGCCGCTTGCCGTATGGGTATCAGGCTGGCAGTGGCAGCCAGGACATCAGGTCTGGTGGCTAAAAACGCTATTCTGGATAACGGAAACCGTGACCAAACCCTGGGGCGTTATCACGCATGTGATTCTTTGTGGATGGTTCTTATGGTGCCTGCGATTTCGCCTGCGCGCCGCCATTATGCTGTTTGCGATTCTCGGCGGGGCGATTATCGTCGGGCAGGGCGTGAAGTCATGGGTAAAGGAGCGCGTACAGGAGCCGCGGCCATTTGTGGTCTGGCTTGAAAAAACGCACCATATTCCCGTCGATGAGTTCTACACTTTAAAGCGTACAGAACGCGGACATTTAGTGAAAGAGCAGTTGGCCGGGCAACAGAACATCCCCGTTTTCCTGCGTCAGCACTGGCAAAAAGAGACGGGCTTTGCGTTTCCCTCCGGACACACCATGTTTGCAGCGAGCTGGGCGCTTTTGGCCGTGGGTCTGTTATGGCCGCGCAGACGGACTTTCACCATCGCGTTTTTGTTAGTTTGGGCGACCGGCGTAATGGGCAGCCGTTTGCTTCTGGGAATGCACTGGCCGCGAGATTTAGTGGTCGCCACGCTTATCTCCTGGCTATTAGTTACCCTGGCGACCTGGCTGGCGCAGCGAATTTGCGGGCCGCTTATGCCGCCTCGTGAAGAAGCGCAAGAAATTGCTGAACGCGAGCAGGAAAGCTGACAACGGTTGATTTTCTGACTATTGCCCTTAAATCATCTGATGGCGGGCGCATTTCCATTTCGCGCGAGGCGGGAAAATGGTAATTTAGAAGGCTGGATGCGGTAAGTTGGACACGATTTATTCGCGCAAACCACATAACGGGAAGTAATGTGAAATATTTACTCATTTTCTTACTGGTATTGGCGATTTTTGTTATTTCGGTGACGCTGGGCGCGCAGAATGATCAACAGGTGACGTTTAACTACCTGCTGGCGCAAGGGGAGTATCGTATCTCCACGTTGCTTGCTGTGTTGTTCGCCGTCGGTTTTGCGATTGGCTGGCTGATTTGCGGCCTGTTCTGGCTGCGGGTCCGCGTTTCCCTTGCCCGTGCTGAACGTAAAATTAAACGACTGGAAAACAAGCTCTCGCCAGCAACCGACGTTGCGGTCCCTGCCGATTCGTCGGTTGTAAAGGAATAATCATTTATGTTGGAGTTGTTATTTCTGCTGTTGCCTGTAGCCGCTGCCTATGGGTGGTATATGGGTCGCAGAAGTGCGCAACAAACAAAACAGGATGAAGCTAACCGCCTGTCGCGCGATTATGTCGCAGGGGTTAACTTCCTGCTGAGTAACCAACAAGATAAAGCGGTGGATCTGTTCCTCGATATGCTTAAAGAGGATACCGGCACCGTTGAGGCTCATCTCACTCTCGGTAATTTGTTTCGCTCTCGCGGCGAAGTCGATCGCGCCATTCGTATTCATCAAACGCTCATGGAAAGCGCTTCATTGACCTATGAACAGCGTTTACTGGCTGTTCAGCAACTGGGGCGCGACTATATGGCCGCCGGTTTATATGACCGCGCGGAAGATATGTTTAACCAACTTACCGACGAAACGGAATTTCGCGTAGGCGCGTTACAGCAGCTCTTGCAAATCTATCAGCTAACCAGCGACTGGCAAAAGGCGATCGAAGTAGCAGAACGGCTGGTGAAACTGGGCAAAGATAAACAGCGTATCGAAATCGCCCATTTTTACTGTGAGTTAGCGTTACAGCAGATGGGCAACGACGACATGGATCGCGCGATGGCGTTGCTGAAAAAAGGTGCCGCCGCAGATAAAAATAGCGCCCGGGTGTCTATCATGATGGGGCGCGTTTATATGGCGAGAGGGGATTACGCCAAAGCGGTCGAAAGCTTGCAACGTGTGATCGTTCAGGATAAAGAGCTGGTCAGCGAAACGCTGGAGATGCTGCAAACCTGTTATCAACAGCTCGGTAAAAATGCCGAGTGGGCGGAGTTTTTACGCCGCGCCGTAGAGGAGAATACCGGTGCTGGCGCTGAGTTAATGCTTGCCGATATTCTGGAAGCGCGTGAAGGTAGTGACGCAGCTCAAGTCTATATCACGCGTCAGCTACAGCGACATCCTACCATGCGGGTGTTCCATAAGCTGATGGATTACCATCTCAATGAGGCGGAAGAAGGGCGAGCGAAAGAAAGCCTGATGGTACTGCGTGATATGGTTGGCGAGCAGGTGCGCAGTAAACCGCGGTATCGTTGTCAGAAATGCGGTTTTACCGCCTATACCTTGTACTGGCACTGTCCGTCCTGCCGGGCATGGTCGACCATTAAACCTATTCGCGGACTTGATGGGCAGTAGTATATAAAAAAAGCCTCACTTTAGTTACAACATACTTAATGACATAAGACAAGAAACGACGCTGGCATCAGCGGCCAGGGCTTATCAGGTTGTCAATCGAACCTGTTAATTTCCCTGCGCCGCAGGTAGAATGCACGCCGTTTATCCAATTTGCGCCACTTCCGGTGCCCATCATCAAGAAGGTCTGGTCATGACGTTTACTGCTTCATCTTCTTCCTGCGCTATTACTGAATCGCCTGTCGTTGTGGCGTTGGATTACCATGAACGCGATAAAGCCCTGGCGTTTGTCGATAAAATCGATCCTCGCGATTGTCGCTTAAAAGTGGGCAAAGAGATGTTCACGCTGTTTGGTCCACAGCTCGTTCGGGATCTCCAGCAACGTGGGTTTGATGTCTTTCTTGATCTAAAATTTCATGATATTCCCAACACCACGGCTCGGGCAGTCGCTGCAGCGGCAGACCTGGGCGTCTGGATGGTAAACGTTCACGCGTCTGGCGGGGCGAGAATGATGGCAGCAGCGCGCGACGCGCTGGCGCCATTCGGTAAAGATGCGCCGTTGCTCATTGCCGTGACCGTGTTGACCAGTATGGAAACCAGCGATCTGCGCGATCTGGGCGTGACGTTGTCACCGGCGGAACATGCGGAGCGGCTGGCGCGCCTGACGCAGCAATGCGGGCTGGATGGCGTGGTCTGTTCCGCTCAGGAAGCGGTCAGATTTAAACAGGTCTTTGGCGCTGCATTTAAGCTGGTGACGCCGGGCATTCGGCCCGCAGGCAGCGAGGCAGGCGACCAGCGACGCATTATGACGCCCGAACAGGCATTATCCGCCGGCGTCGACTATATGGTGATTGGCCGCCCGGTTACGCAATCGGTAGATCCGGCGCAAACGCTGAAGGATATTAACGCGTCACTGAAACGGGAGGCATAATGAGCGATTCCAATAGTCGTCTGGTTTATTCAACACAGACGGGGCGCATTGAAGAACCTAAAACGGCGCCGGTTCGTCCCAAAGGGGATGGTATCGTTCGCATTCAGCGTCAAACCAGTGGCCGTAAGGGTAAAGGCGTATGTTTGATTACCGGTATCGAGATGAATGATGCGGAATTAACCAAACTGGCGGCTGAACTGAAGAAAAAATGCGGCTGTGGCGGGGCAGTAAAAGAAGGGATTATTGAAATTCAGGGTGATAAACGCGACTTGATAAAATCATTGCTGGAAGCTAAAGGAATGAAAGTAAAATTAGCTGGCGGCTAATGAAAACGCCACGGTTGTAAATTACCGTGGCGTAAAAGTCAACTTTGTCTATTTTTGTAATCCAGACCTGAAAAGAATAAACGTATTATTTTGAGCCGTTCAATATTTAAACGTCTGGATTATTTTCCAACCTGGTGACCAATCACGCCGCCGACTGCCGCGCCGCCCAGGGTGCCTAATGTACTGCCGTCCGTTAACACTGCGCCGCCTAACGCCCCCGCACCTGCGCCAATAGCCGTGTTGCGATCGCGCTTGGACCAGTTTGAGCAGGCGCTCAGAGACATTGCTACGGTGATTGCCAGCACAGCAGCGGCCATTTTTTTGCTCGTCATAAACATAATACTCTCTCCTGAATTAACGATTCACGGAATTAAGCTCACTATAACTATAGTTAAAATAAAACCTGTTAAGAGATTTTCCGTAAAACCTGATTGCGCAGGGGTATATCACGCAGGTGATAGTCACTTCCTGTTATTTCGCTAATATTAATTTTACGACGTTACGCTCGTTACAACAGGTAAATAGTCTTAATTGGGATGTCAGAAAAGTCTTAGAGAGAGGATGATTTGCCATAGGGCAAACCATCGGGAAATATTTTAAACGGATGAGCCAATAACATTGACTAGCAGCCCTGCATGCTCTAACTGCATTTGATCGCTCGCGGAAATTTTGGAATCCGTAATGACACGATGGAAGCGAGAGAGCGGGCCCAGGGGATAGGGATGCACACAGCCAAATTTGGAGCTGTCGGTGAGGACAATCGCTTCTGAGCCTTTTTCCAGAACAGCGTTAACCACATCCGATCGCATCATATCGCGTCCGGTAAAGCCGGTATCAGCCTGCCAGCCATCAATACCGATAAATGCTTTGCTGAAATGCACTTGATGGATAAACTGTCGCGTCAACGGCCCTACCATGCTTTCACTTTTTTTCTGATAGATTCCACCGAGGAGAATGACTTCGCAAGGGGTTTCTTTGAGCAGATGCGCGATATAACTGCTCACGGTGATGATCGTGACATCTTTTTGTTCCGCCAGCGTCCGGGCCAATAGCGCATTGCTACTGCCATTTTCAATAAAAACGGATTCCCCTGGACTGACCAGCGAGGCGGCGAACTCCGCCAGTCGGCGTTTTAGCGTGTAGTTCGTCATCATGCGAGTCTCTACGTCATCGCTCTCAAGCGAAACGGCGAAACCGTGCGCACGGCGTAAATAGCTCTGTTTTTCCAGGGTATTCAGATCCTGACGAATCGTGACTTCAGATACGCCGGTAATTTTCGCCAGTTCAGCAACGCTCATCTGGCCTTTATCAACCACCATTTGCAAAATTGATTGTTGTCGGGAGTTCATAGTATTAATTTTATACGTTAAGAGGAGTCAACAGACAGTCAGAGAGCCGGGAAGGGCTAACGGCCATCCCGGACAAATAATCGCTATCAGATTTCCCAGGGCGACCCGGGAGCCTGGGATGGCGAGATACCGTCTTTAACCTGATCTAACAGCTCTGCTCTCAATATTTCAAGGTTATTGATGGCCGAGTGGTAATCGCCAGCAACAAGGATATCCAGCACGGTATCAATGCGTGCGGCAATTCGTTGTGCTTCGATATCAGACATGTTTGTCATCCTTAATGTCAGAAAAGGTTTCAATTCATGATGCAGAAATTAATCTGAAAAGAGAAGGGAAAAATAGGGTTACGCCTGTCTGCACAGGCTGTTCTCCCTATTATCGCCGCCATTAACGCATTTTTTTCGTCTGATAACGTTTGTACCAGCGTTCAAAAGAAACGGCGGGCATAGGTTTGGCGAATAAAAAGCCCTGTCGTTCATTGACACCGTTTTTTGTCAGGAAGGCATCTTCTTTAGCATTTTCTACGCCTTCGGCAATCACTTGTAAATTTAGCGCCTGAGCCACCGCGACAATCGCCCGAACCAGAGATTGCGACAGCGGTTGCTTATGGATATCTCTGACGAAAGCCTGATCCAGTTTAACGGCATCAATAGGGAACCGTGCGAGTTGGGAAAGCGAAGAATACCCGGTGCCAAAATCATCCAGATGAATCTGAGCGCCGAGCTGACTAAATTGCTGGATAACCGATAGCGCCAGCGTGTCGTTTTCGATCAGGCAGCTTTCCGTTAGCTCGACATCGATCGGGCAATACTCAAAATTCAGATCGTACAAAGCCTGTTTAAGCGCAGTAAAAAGCGTCTGGTCGGCCAGTTGTCGCGCCGAAAAGTTAACGGCTACGCGCAAGTTAATCCCCTTATCGCGCCATCTCGCAATCTGGCGAACCACATCCAGAATCACCCAGCGGCCCAGCGGGACGATGAGTCCTGACTCTTCGGCGTATGAGATGAACTCCAGCGGCGGAATTAATCCGCGTTCCGGCGATTGCCAGCGTACCAGCGCTTCCAGGCTACGTACTTCACCGCGCCAGGTAATTTTGGGCTGATAGTGAATAAGTAACTGGTCGTTTTCCAGCGCTTTTCGCAGGTTTGTATCCAGCCAGTGATAGTCAAATACGCGCTGATTCATTTCCGGCGAAAAAACGCAGAACTGACCGCGGCCGCCTTCTTTGGCGTTATACATTGCGGTGTCGGCAGTGCGAATGAGACTTTCGCTGTCCTGTCCGTGCCGGGGGGCCAACGAAATGCCAATGGCGCATCCCGTGTAAACTTCAATGAGTCCAATACGAAACGGTTGCCGCAGACGGGTAAGGATTCGTGAGGCTACTGCTTCCAGCGCGGCCTGAGACGTATGGGCAGCGAGGACAATGAATTCATCTCCCCCCAGTCTGGCCAGCAATTGATCTTCCTCCAGACAACTCAACAGCGCCAGCGAAACGGCCTGTAAGAGCTGATCGCCAAACATATGCCCATAGGCGTCATTAATTTTCTTGAAGTTATCCAGATCGAGATAAACGATACCCACTTGCGACTCGCCAGCCGAGGCAATAGCATGATTAATAAATTCATGAATAGCATTGCGATTGGGCAGGCCGGTGACGGTGTCTGTATTCGCCAGTATGCGTAAACGCTCCTGAGCCCGCCTTTCTTCGGTGATATCCGTGCCTGCGCAGATCAGGAAAATTTCGTTTTTTCCGCTACCGTTATGGACGAATTTATTACGAAATAAGAACAGGCGTTGGCCTTTACGGGTCTTTATCCAGCGTTCGATTTCATAGGCATTGCCATTGCGAAAAAAATTCTCAATGTAGTGCCGGGAGGCAACCGCCTCCCGGCGACTCATAAATAATTTAAAGACGCTTTGACCAATTACATCTCGCTCTTTTAAGCCCGTGTACTCTTCGCATAACCGATTAAATCGACAGATTTTTCCCCGACTATCCAGTATCGCAATGACTGAGTTGGCTTCTGATACGATTTGCTCGGCAAAAGAGAGCTCCTGCGCCTGCGTTGGCGCGACGGCAGGCGTATCAGGCCAGGTTGCCAGGCTGCCAGCCCATTCACGGTTATTAATCTTACGGCCTACCAGGTGCACAGCGGTAACCTGTTTTTCTATCAACAACGTTATCAGCAGACTGGACGTAATCGCCGTTATTTCCCGGATACGCCCGGCTTGTTCCGGCGATAGCTCGACCGTTTTTTCTGTATCCGTTTCACCTGTCGGGGAGAGATACAGCACGTTGCGGTCATCAGCCAGACGCCAGTGAGAGTGAAGGGGATTTAGCGCCGTTTGTTCCTGAATTTGTTTCATCATGCGTACCATCCCATTTAAGCGCCAGGTGCCCGAAAAGAAAGGTTAGCCATGTTATAAATAAGGGTAATTATGGCTGAACGTATTGTTTTATCTATGTATTCATATGTAATCCAGATTCTGGAAAAAGCATAGTCGCCAGCTAAAAATAACAAGAAATGGGGCGCTTGAATAAGATTAAACTTAGAGCATGACGGAAGGGAGAAGAAGAAAAGAAACGGCCTTTGCCTTCTCAGCAAAGGCCGTTGAGCGAGCTAAGCGTGGTTACGCTGCCGGTCGGGCAATAATGCTGCGGGTTTCCATGCGAACTTCCGCAATAGTGACATCAATGACATCCGTCACTTTATAAACCGTCTCACCTTTAATCTGTACCGTACCGTTTTCCTGGCTGCATACCAGTTCATCGCGAACGGCGTGCAGGAACGGGGCAGGGATAAAGGCGATAGCGCCGTTATCGACCAGTCGCACACGCATACCACCGCGGCTGACGTCAATAATTTCTGCCGCGAAACGGGTATTTGTCCCCGCCTTATCGTTAAGGAAGCGTGCATATAACCAGTCGCCGACATCGCGCTCCGCCATACGGTTCAGGCGACGGCGTTCCGCCATTTGCTGGGTGATATCTTCCTGCGGACGCGCAATAGCTTCCCCCTTGATGACCGCTTTCAGCAGGCGATGGTTAATCATATCGCCATACTTACGGATGGGAGAGGTCCAGGTGGCGTAAGCCTCAAGACCAAGACCGAAATGCGGTCCCGGCTCGGTGCTGATTTCCGCAAAAGACTGGAAGCGACGAATGCGGCTGTCAAGGAAACCGGAGGGCTGCGCATCCAGTTCGCGACGCAGTTTACAGAAGCCTTCCAGCGTCAGCACCTCTTCGGCATCGACATGCAGACCATGCGTTTTCAGCAGCGCGGCCAGCGCGTCGGCATTTGCGGGATCGAAGCCCGTATGTACGTTGTAAATACCGAAACCGAGCTTATCGCGCAGTACGCGCGCGGCGCAAAGGTTAGCGGCGATCATCGATTCTTCTACGATACGGTTAGCGATACGGCGCGGTTCCGCCACAATATCCAGTACTTCGCCTTTTTCGCCAAGCACAAAGCGGTAATCCGGGCGGTCTTTAAAGACTAACGCATGATGATGACGCCACTCACTGCGGTTTAGACAAATACGGTGCAACAGACGAATCTGCTGGGCAATGCCTTCGTTATCCGGCTGCCAGGTGCCGTTATTTTCCAGCCAGTCGGAGACATTGTCGTACGCCAGCTTGGCCTTCGATTCGATGGTGGCCGCAAAAAAGGCGATATCATCGTCAATGGTGCCGTCCGCGGCGATTATCATGCGACAGGCGAGCGCCGGACGCACTTCGTTGGCGCGCAGTGAGCACAGATCGTCAGACAGCTCACGCGGCAGCATAGGAATATTGAAGCCCGGCAGGTAGTTGGTGAAGGCGCGAATTTTCGCGGCGTTATCCAGCTTACTGCCTTCGGCAATCCAGGCGGTAGGATCGGCGATAGCCACCGTAAGCTGGAGTCTGCCGTCCGCTAATTCCTCAGCATAAAGCGCGTCATCCATATCTTCAGTGCTGGCGCTATCGATAGTGACGAAATTCAGCGCGGTAAGATCCTGGCGCTCCAGCCCTTCGTCCAGCATCTCCGTCGCTACGCCGTTCGGCGCTTCTTTTTCCAGGTTGTGGCGAGCAAGCGTAACCCACCAGGGAACAAAGTGATCGTCGGCAAAGGTGATGTACTGCGTTAAATCGGCGTAAAACGAACGGTCGCCTTTAAGCGGATGGCGGCGCATTTCGGCAACCGCCCAGTCACCTTCTTTGAACTCATGCTGAACGCCGCGCGCGGCGCGGCAGGGAATCGCGTCTTTCAGCAACGGATGATCCGGCACGATGGACAGGCGGTCATTTTTACCCTGAACTTTTCCCACAAAACGCGTCAGGAACGGTTCGATCAGTTCTTCCGGCTCGGCAGACTCACGTTCTTTTTCCGTGTGGATGACCGCGACGATACGATCGCCATGCATCACTTTTTTCATCTGCGGCGGAGGAATGAAATAGCTTTTTTGCGCGTCAACCTCAAGGAAGCCAAAGCCTTTTTCCGTGGCTTTTACGACCCCTTCAGCGCGCGGCGTCTGGGAATGCAGTTGCTGTTTAAGCTGCGCTAGCAGCGGGTTGTCCTGAAACATATTCGTCTATTTTCGTAGCCAAAAGAGCGGCTGACAGTTTTACGCGATTCTGCCTGGCGCAGCAAGCGCTCTTTCAGTAATGGATGAGTTAATAGGTTTCGCCCAACGCGATTTTTAAACGATTTAACCATCCGCACACGCCGCACCAGCCTAACATATTAATGGCCTGCTCCGATGAAACTCCCCTGGTGAGTAGCGGGAAAAAATGCGCGGCGCTAAAGCGATCGGGCGCTCTGGTGAGCCATTGTATCGCCTGTGTCAGCGCAGGCTCAAGCTCCCAACGAGCGATATCGTCGTCTTCCTGGCGTAACGTGATAACAGCGCGGCGCCACGCGCCAGGTTGGGTTGCCTGTTCGTTAAAGCAGGCGGCGCTGCCGTTGATACGTGATGTGAGGAGCGTGATAAGTGGAAGTAAAGAAGGGGGCGACGCGGTGTGTAATGTGCTGGTCAGTATGCGTTCGAGTAACGCGAATGAAGACGGATCGCGGATGAGTACCGGCGCCATCATTTGGCATTGTGAAGACGAATATTGCCGCCGAACTTTGGTATGGGCGGGAGGATATTCTACCAGACTGGCGGCGGGCCGCCATATCGTCTGGGGGTTTTGAAACCGCGCGGCCCTGGCAAAGCGCTGCATCTCCTGGCCGGGCAGTTCGCGCACGGGCAGACGGCAAAACGCCTGAAATATCGCCGCTACCCGCGCCTGAAAACCGATAAACCCAATGATCTGATTGATGAGTACGGTATCCCGGGCGGTTAATCCCACCTCTGCAAGCTGTTCGCGGGCCCGTGTATTGATAACGGAGGGGGAGCCGGCAAGCTGACGAGCGTATTGCGTAATTTGCGCCAGCCGTTGATTGCTCTCTCTTGAGGCGTCAGGGCCAGGTAGCGGCGCCAGACGCGCGGCATAATAGCGGCACAAACGCTGAACCCCAAATACCTGAGCGGCGGTCAGCGCGGTGCTCATACGTTCATAGGTGCTAAACGTATGAAGCCGGTCGTTGAGAACCGTGCGGGGAAATAAGACATCCGCCAACTGGCGAGCGGGCTTTAACCATGACTCAAAAGGCGTCAACGCGGTTTCTGATACCGTTAAATCCAGTAAAAAACGATCGTTAACATACGCGGCTTCCGGCATCAGCGAAAGCGGGGGTTGTGACGACATAGTGGATTGTGTTTCATGATACCAGTGGCTTTTACCCGCTTTTCGGCATTGTTCCATAGGGTTTCCCGAGGATGAAATGGCGATCGATAATGATTCGGCGTCGGATCGTTTATGCTGGATTATCCTGGCGTATGCGGGAAAGGGATGAAAGATTGTTAGGTGATAACAAATATCAGAACGCTATATAACGAGATGAGTGGTGAGTGAGGGGAATGGGGCAGCACAGCCGTGCCGCCCGCTAATAAACTTAATGCGCTTACTTCAGTTCCAGTTCATTCATTGCCGCAATGCTGAACCCGCCGTCAACATGGACGACTTCGCCAGAAATGCCTGCCGAGAGATCGGAACACAGAAACGCCGCTGAGTTACCCACATCTTCAATGGTCACGGTGCGACGAATTGGCGTAACGGCTTCACAATGCGCCAGCATTTTACGGAAGTCTTTAATACCGGACGCCGCCAGCGTGCGGATCGGGCCCGCAGAGATGGCGTTGACGCGAACCCCTTCCGGTCCCATAGCGTTTGCCATATAACGCACGTTGGCTTCCAGAGAGGCTTTCGCCAGACCCATGACATTGTAGTTCGGGATGGCGCGCTCCGCTCCCAGATAAGACAAGGTCAACAGCGCAGAACCCGGATTCAGCATGGTGCGGCAGGCTTTCGCCATGGCAACAAAGCTGTAAGAGCTAATATCGTGAGCGATTTTAAAGCCTTCGCGGGTAACCGCATTAACATAATCGCCGTCCAGCTGATCGCCAGGCGCGAAACCAATCGAGTGTACGAAACCGTCAAATTTCGGCCAAATGTTACCCAGCTCTGCAAACATAGCGTCAATGCTGGCATCTTCAGCGACATCACACGGTAAAACGATGCTGGAACCCAGCTGGGCAGCAAATTCTTCTACGCGGCCTTTCAGTTTGTCGTTCTGGTAGGTGAACGCCAGTTCAGCTCCTTCGCGGTGCATCGCCTGTGCGATACCGTAGGCGATGGACAGTTTACTGGCCACGCCAGTGACCAGAATGCGCTTACCGGAAAGAAAACCCATAGCTTTAATCCTTATAGTCATTGCTTATTTTTTGCTTTTACGAACAATGGTTAACAGCAACTTTTCAACATTATTCGAAATTAGTCTGAAATTATATCCCACTCCTGGCCCCGTGTGTCACGCTATTTTTCCGCCGCTATCTCCGGCAGGTGACGTTCTAAAACCACACGGTAACGAAGTCCCTGAGGATTTTGAGCACTCCCCAGGGCCAAACTGGCAAATCAAAGAGTCTAATGGGACAGGGCCCTACGGTGCAGTATACCAGCTGGTGTAAGGTTCGCCTCATCCAACCAGAGACACCGGGACGGATAGCAAGTACGATAGCGATGCGCCTTCCACCAGACAAATAAAGGTTCTGTAGGAAGCCAGAATATTCATCCGAATGGTTTACCTCACCTATTAGCGATGTTATATACCCTTCATACTTCAAGTTGCTTATGTGTTGGCTACGCTCGCTCACCCCAGTCACATAGTTATCTATGCTCCCGGGGACTCACTCCCTTGCCGCCTTTAAGCAACTCGAATTATTTTGGGTATAGACATGTAATTTTAACCAGCAAATGCTTAACAAAAATAATTTCTTTTTTAGGCGCTGTAGGTTTTCTCTATTTATTGATGCAGAGTAATACTGAATATGAAAAATTTTGGAAATCAGGTGATTACAGTAGTTACAAATCAGGTTTTTATATGTTTGCATGTGTATTATAATAAATTTTCAGAGGATGAGACATATGCCGTTTACATTTCATATCGGAAATCATAGTTGTCAGATATCAGAAAAGTATTTAAGAGATATCATCGATAATAAAAGAGAGCATGTTTTTTCAACGTATGAGAAATTCATAGATTTTTTCAGGAATATATTTACCAGTCGAAGTTTAATTTCTGATTATAGAGAGATATATAATCTACTGTGCCAAAAAAACGAGCGTCCAGATATTACGAAGCCTTTCTCGCTACGACCATTTTCGAGGCGAGATGAAGACTGTACACGATGGCGCCCCCTTCTTGGATATATTAAACTTATTGATGCCTCCAGACCTGAAACAATAGATAAATACACTGTAGAGGTATTAGCGTATCAAGAAAATACGTTACTACTAAAACTGTTTTACGATGGAGTATTAGTGACCGAGACGGAGTGTTCTGAGCGTTGCGTCGATTTTTTAAAAGAAACGATGTTTAATTATAATACCGGGGAAATTACGCTTGCCGCTTTGGGTAATAATCACCTGACGCCGAGCGAAGCTGGTAGTAATGGGATCTATGAGGCTTTTGAGCAACGTTTGATAGACTTCCTGACCACGCCCGCCACGGCGTCTGGTGATGAGAGCGGCGCTATTGATCAGACGGATACATCACAACCAGCGGCAATAGAGGCGTTTATTAATTCGCCGGAGTTTCAGAAAAATATTCGCATGCGTGATATTGAAAAAAATAAAATAGGTAGCGGAAGTTATGGGACAGTCTATCTGTTAAATGAAGAATTTGTTGTTAAGATTCCAATTAATGAGCGGGGAATAAAAGTGGATGTTAACTCTCCGGAGCATCGTAATTGTCATCCTGATCGTGTCAGTAAGTATTTGAATATGGCCAATGACGACAAGAATTTTTCTCGTTCGGCCATCATGAATATTAATGGTAAAGACGTTACGGTTTTAGTTTCAAAATATATTCAAGGTCGGGAGTTAGATGTTGAAGATGAAGATAACTATCGAATGGCGGAGGCGCTTCTTAAATCCCGGGGGGTTTATATGCATGATATAAATATCTTAGGTAATATTCTGATTAAAGAAGGGGTTCTTTTCTTTGTGGATGGCGATCAAATCGTGTTGTCACAAGAATCCCGGCAACAGCGAAGCGTTTCTCTTGCAACCAGGCAACTGGAAGAGCAAATTAAGGCCCATCACCTGATAAAATTAAAGCGGGCCGAGACCGAAGAAAATACTGAAGATATTGAATATTATAAGTCACTTATTGCGGATCTTGATGCGTTAATCGGAGAGGAAGAACAGACACCTGCGCCAGGAAGACGTTTTAAACTAGCCGCGCCTGAGGAAGGGACTCTTGTGGCTAAGGTATTAAAGAATGAATTAAAAAAATAGCATTTAGTTCCGTTCTTTTCTGCGAATCGCCGGGGGCTCATTCGCTACAGATTTACCGATCAATTATTGAGAGTTGCTATTCGTTTAAAGGTCGTTCGGGGGATCTGGACAGCCTGTAGCGGAGATGCAACTCGCCATTAGGGTTGGCGATGCCGCGCTGCCATAGTGGGTGAAATGCCACGCGATGGTGCAACACCATTAACTCGCCTTGATTTTTCCCCTCTGCCTGACAAGAAAAACATGGCTTTACGGATGGTCTCATGCCGTCATATTAGCGTTGTTCGGCGTAGTATGTAAATTTCCTTATAGCAATAGAAGAACATTCTCAAAACATAAAATTAGCAAGTTATCATGAAGTTAACATATATTGTTTTTTTCGATCATTTTTTATATATTGATCGTTTTTATTGATTGATTTGCGTTAAAAGCGCATTATCAGGGAGTTAAGATCAAGTGGAGTGGTCACATGCGCTATTTTTTTATGGCAGAGCCGATAAGGGCAATGGAGGGGGATTTACTGGGTGTCGAAATCACTACCCATTTTGCATCGTCGCCCGCTCGTCCGCTACACCCTGAGTTTGTTATCTCGTCATGGGACAATTCGCAGAAGCGCCGTTTTCTGCTTGATCTGTTGCGGACAATCGCGGCTAAACATGGCTGGTTTCTACGCCACGGCCTGTTCTGTATCGTAAATATCGATCGGGGTATGGCGCAGCTTGTCCTTCAGGACAAAGATATTCGCGCGTTACTACACGCCATGCTATTTGTGGAGCTGCAGGTCGCTGAACATTTTTCATGTCAAGATAACGCCTTAGTCGATCCTTTAATACACGCGCTTCATAAGCAACCTAATCCATTATGGCTGGGCGACCTGGGCGTAGGGAACGCAACCGCTGCGCCATTAGTTTGCGGGTGTTTTAGCGGTGTAAAACTTGATCGCAGCTTTTTTGTCTCACAAATTGAAAAAATGACGTTTCCGCTGCTTGTCAAACATATCCGGCGTTATTGTGACAAGATCGTGGTGGGTGGTCAGGAAAACACACGCTATTTGCCGGCGTTAAAAACGGCAGGCATTTGGGCAACCCAGGGCACGTTATTTCCTTCCGTTGCGTTAGAAGAGGTTGAAACATTGCTGTTGGGCAGTCGCATGAACACCCTCAGAGAATCGAACTGAGGGTATTTGTGTCGCTTAGCGATCCTTTCGCCATGCGTCAGCGGTCAGCGCCTCGCCAAAATGGCCTGCGATTAAACGGCGGGTAAGCTCATGTAGCGGAGAGGCGAGCACATCGGCGGTGCTGCCGCGTTCAACCACTTCCCCCTGATGCATCACTAATACCTGATCGCTAATATGTTTCATCATGCCGATATGCTGCGTGACATAGATATAGGAGATGCCTTGCTTTTCCTGCAATTCAAGCATCAGATTGATGAGCTGCGAGCGCATGGACATATCAAGCGAAGCCAGCGCTTCGTCCGCGATAATGACTTTAGGGCGTAAAATCAGCGCGCGGGCCAGGCCCAGACGCTGTTTCTGCCCCGGCGCCAGCATATGCGGGTAGTAGCTCACGTGATCGGGCAATAGCCCCACCATACGCATCGTCTCGACAATCTGTTTGCGCCGCTGTTCCGGCTCCAGATCGGTATTAAGGCGCAGGGGGAAGTCAAGGATCTGCGAAATACGTTGACGTGGATTCAGTGACGTTGAGGGGTCCTGAAAAATCATTCGAATACGTTGGCTTCGAAACGAATAGTCGCCGTAATGCAGGGGATGATCGTCAATAAGAAGCTCGCCGCTGGTGGGTTCAATCATGCCGGCCAGCATCTTTGCCAGCGTGGATTTGCCGGAACCGTTTTCGCCGATAATGGCCAGAGTCTGACGCTCACGAAGCGTAAAGCTTAATGGTTTCACGGCGTCGACGGTCTGGCGGCGAAACCATCCTGTCCGGTAGCGAAAGGTTTTACTCAGGTTGCGCACTTCAAGCAGAGTTTCCACCATATCACTCTCTCTCCATATTCAGCGGAAAATGACAGGCATAGAGATGATTTTTCGCGCCGGTTAAGCGTGGCGTGATAATACATTCTCGTTGCGCGTAAGGGCAGCGCGGCCCCAGACGACAACCTATCGGTAACTGCTCCAGTAGCGGGATCGCGCCCGGCAGCGTATTCAGACGGCTTTTATGCGGCATCGCGCTGCCAAAATCCGGAATCGCGCGGATAAGCGCCTGCGTATAAGGATGATGTGGCGTCGTCACCAGATCTTTACTTGGCGCGGTTTCTACCGTCTGGCCGCAGTATAAGACGTTGATTTTGTCAGCCCACTGACTCAGCATTTGCAGGTCGTGGCTAATCAACAGAATGGTGGTATTACTGTTTTGATTCAGTCGGGTCAACAGGCGAAAAATTTGCGCCTGCGTCGTCGGTTCCATTGAGTTGGTGGGTTCATCAGCGATCAGGAGTCGCGGTTGATTCGCCAGCGCGATAGCGATCATGACTTTCTGACACTCGCCATCGGTCAGTTCATAGGGAAAACTGCGCATCGCGTCTTTATGATCTTTAATTCCCACCCGGTGCAGTAATTCAATTGCACGCCGTTTACGCCAGCCTAAACGCTGCCACCAGCGGCCTTTATAGGTCCAGGCGGGAATATTTTGCATTAGCTGGCGGCCGACGCGTTCGGAAGGATCAAGGCACGACTGCGGCTCCTGGAAGATCATCGACACATTATGCCCGACCAGCTTACGCCGTTCACGAGAGGAGAGGCGCAGCAGATCGATATCATCAAAACGCATACGGTCGGCAGTGACTCGCCAGTTGTCTTTCGCGACGCCGCAAATAGCTTTAGCAATCAAGCTCTTTCCGGAACCCGATTCACCTACCAGGCCGCGAATTTCGCCTTCGCTTAATGTCATACTGACGCGATCGACCGCTTTTACCCAACCTTCGCTGGTTTTAAATTCAATGGTGAGATTGCGGATATCCAGTAACGGCATTATTCCACCCCCGCAATAATCGCACGACGAATCCCATCTCCGAGCAGGTTTACCAGTAAAACACTGAGCGTTATCGCCGCGCCGGGTAGCATAACGGTCCACGGCGCGACATAGATTAGCTCCAGCGCATCCCCCAACATGGCCCCCCATTCAGGAGAGGGAAGCTGCGCGCCGAGATCTAAAAATCCCAGCGCGGCGATGTCCAGAATCGCCATCGACAGCGCCCGGGTAATTTCGGTGACCAGACCGGCGGTAATATTCGGTAAAATGGCGAACCACAGAATATTCAGCGTTGTCGCGCCATCCAGACGGGCGGCAATGACGTACTCTTTTTCCAGTTCATCATGCACCATGCTATAGACGGAACGTACCATTCGCGGCAACAGGGCCAGCCAGACGGCAAACATCGCGTGTGACAGATGTGGGCCGGCAAATGCCACGACGATAATCGCCAGCAAGAGCGAAGGGATGGAAAGCAGCGTGTCCAGAATATGGTTCAGTACGGCAGAGCGTAAACCGTGCGTCGCGCCTGCCACTACGCCGAGGACTAATCCACATAGCGTAGCCGCCAGCGTTACGATAAACGCGCCGCCGACCGTGGGCGCCGCGCCGCTTAACAGGCGGCTCAGCACATCGCGCCCCAGATCGTCAGTCCCCAGAAAAAAGGAGACTTCGCCATAGCGTGACCAGGAGGGCGGCAGTAGCTGATAGCCCAAAAATTGCTGATCGATACCATAGGGCGCGATCCAGCCGCCAAAAATACACAACAACGCCAGACCGGCGCATCCATACAGACCCACCATCGCAGGCGCGTCGCTATAAAATTTACGCCAGGCAGTGCGCAGGGTGCCTGGCGGGCGCTTTTCGCTGTATACGCTATCGTAAGGCATACCATTCCTTATGTTTCAGAGGGTTAGCCATAGCACCCAAAATATCGGAAATCACATTGACCACAATAACCAGCGACCCAATGACCATCACGCCAGCGGAAATAGCGGCATAGTCCTGCTGACGAATGGCGTGAATTAACCATCGTCCCAGTCCTGGCCAGCTGAAAACCATTTCGGTAATCATCGCCAGCGTTAACATGGTTGAAAACTGCAGGCCAAGACGGGGAATGACCGGCGGCAGCGCATTATGCAACACGTGACGGCGTAAAATCGTAAAGCGCGACAAGCCGCGCGTGGCCGCCGCTTTAACGTAGTTCTGATCGTAGACCTCAATAGTGCTGATTCGCATCAGGCGGATCACTTCTGTGGTCGGCGCGACGGAGAGCGTGAGCACCGGTAAAACCATATGCCGTATGGCGCTCATCACCATTTCATCGCGCCACGGCGAATCTGAAATCCAGGCGTCAATGATGGCGAAACCGGTAACCGGTTTAACTTCATAAAGCAGGTCAAATCGCCCGGATACCGGCAGCCACCCCAGCGTGAGCGAAAAGAACAGTGTGAGCAGAAGGGCCAGCCAGAAAACCGGAATTGAGAAACCTAATAGCGCCAGCGCGCTGATAAAACGATCCGGCCATTTGCTACGCGTCACGCCAGCCAGCATCCCGACCGGGATGCCGACCATCAGCGCAAAACCAAAGGCGAGAATGCACAGCTCCATCGTGGCGGGAAACACCTCTTTAAGCTGTTCGGAGATCAGCTGGCCGTTAATGCTGGACACGCCAAAGTCCCAGTGCAGCAGACCGTTGAACCAGAAAACCCAGGCATTCCATAATGATGCGCCTTGTAGCGGCGCGTGCGGCGTAAAATAGCTCAGGCTAAAGCCGATAAAGGTCAGGAAGAATAGCGTCACCAGCAACAGCAATAACCGACGCAGGGTGAAGATAATCATGGTTTTTTCACCTCTTCGTGTTTTTCGCGGGAGACGCCGGCAAAAGACGCATTGCCGAACGGGCTTAACACCAGCCCTTTAATATCGTAGCGGTAAGCCTGCAGGCGTAGTGATGATGCCAGCGGCAGTATCGGCAGCTCTTTCTCCAGGATATTCTGCGCTTCCTCATATGCTTCTATGCGCGAAGCCAACTGCTGCGACGACAGTGCTTTACGCAGCACGCTGTCAAATTCAGGGTTACACCAGTGGGCGAAATTGGTTTGCGAATTGATGGCCGCACAGCTTAACAGTGGTCTGAAAAAGCTATCCGGATCGTTGCTGTCCGTGGCCCAGCCGGATAAGGTCAGATCGTGATTCATATCCATCAGGCGCGCCTCCTGAAAACGACCTTCAACCGGCACAATGACCACTTTTACGCCAACCTGCGCCATATCCGCCTGAATAAGCTCCGCCGTTTTTAGCGGACTTGGGTTCCAGGCCTGAGAACTGGTCGGCACCCAGAGATGCAGCGTAAGATTCTCAATGCCCAGCGCTTTTAGCTGTTCGCGCGATTTTTCCGGATTGTACTCCGTAATTTTGGCATCGTTATCGTAAGCCCATGAGGCTCTCGGTAAAATGGAGGCTGCGGTTTCCGCCGTGCCGTAATAAATCGACTGCATCAGACGCTGGTTGTTGATCGATAAGGCCAGCGCATGGCGCACTGCGGGATTATTCAACGGCGGCTTATCGGTGTTAAAGGCCAGATAGGCGATATTCATCCCCGGGCGCAACGTCAGACGTAAACGCGGATCGTCGCGTAAAATAGTTAGCTGGCTGGCGGCGGGCCAGGCCAGAACATCGCATTCACCGGTCAGTAATTTCGATAAACGCCCGGTACCGCCGGAGCCTAAATCTACCACCACTTGCGGCATCAGCGGTTTGCCGCGCCAAAACCCATCGTGGCGCTGGAGACGAATAAACTGCCCGGCACGGTACTCCGAAAGCTGGAAAGGCCCGGTGCCGACCGGTTGGCGGTCTAGCAGTTCCTGACGATCTTTTCGGCTAAGCTGCGCGGCGTACTCAGCGGACATGACGGAAGCGTAGTGTGTAGCCAGATGCCATAAAAAGGAGGCGTCTGGCTGCGTCAGGCGAAACTCAACGGTGTTATTGTCCAGCTTACGCACGCTTTTTACATTGTCGGCGAACTGTAGGCTATCAAAGTAGGGGAAGCTACTGCCGTTGATGTTATGCCACGGATGCCGACGATCAAAAATCCGCTGAAAGGTAAAGACGACATCATCAGCATTGAGTTTTCGGGTCGGCGTAAACCAGGCGGTTTTTTGAAAGGAAACGTCGCGGCGCAGGTGAAAACGGTACGTTGCCCCGTTATCCAGCACTTCCCAGCTTTCTGCCAGCTCTGGGACTAAACGATAAGTATAGGGATCGACATCCAACAGACGGTCATATAACTGGGCGGCCAGGGTATCGACGATGAGGCCGCTACTCGCTTTTTGCGGATTAAAGGTGTTGACCTGCCCGCTGACACAATACACAAAGCCGCTATCGCGAATATCTGCACTCGCAGTTTGTTCGGGCGTAGTCGCAGCCGTAGCCTGACTACTCAGTAGACCCGCTATCACGATCAGAGACGATAAAACCAGGCGCATAATAGTTAAGTTTTTGAAGTTCAATTTGCAAAGTGTATCGCACTTCGGCCCGCCACGTAAAAATGTCGGTGGATAACTGGCGTAAATGTCGTCAATTAGCCGGAGAAATAGCTAAAGCTGATGCTTTTTAAGCAAGGCGCGAAACTGGTGGTAGGTGAGCGCCAGCAAATCGGCGGCTCGTTTCTGGTTAAATTTCGCCTGCTGTAAGCTACGTTGCAGCAGCGCTTTTTCCTGTTGCAGTTGAAACTCACGTAATTTGAGCGGCAGGTCAGGCGTGACGGATGCCGCTGGCAGGGCGGGCGCGGGCGGTTCAGCGGGATGGCGTTGAAAAGGATCGATAACAATTTCATCCAAAGGATGTTCACTGCTGCCGTGGCGATACACTGAACGTTCGACTACGTTTTTCAGCTCGCGGACATTACCCGGCCAGGCGTAATGCAACAACGTTTCTTTTGCCCGATCGGTAAAACCGGGAAATAAGGGCAGACGTAGTTCACGACACATCTGAATAGCAAAATGCTCGGCCATCAGCATGATATCGCTCTGGCGTTCGCGCAGCGGCGGCAGTTGTACAACATCAAAAGCCAGCCTGTCGAGCAGATCGGCACGAAATGTCCCTTCCTTCACCATGGCGGGTAAATCGGCATTAGTGGCGCATACTAATCGCACATTAACCTGTAACGGCTGGCTGCCGCCGACGCGCTCTAGCTCGCCATATTCAATCACCCGCAGCAGCTTTTCCTGTACCAGCACCGGCGCTGTCGCCAGTTCATCCAAAAACAGCGTGCCGCCATCGGCGCGTTCAAAGCGACCGGGATGGCGTTTTTGCGCCCCGGTAAAAGCACCCGCTTCATGACCAAACAGTTCGGAGTCCAGCAGATTTTCGTTAAGCGCTGCGCAGTTAAGCGAGATAAGCGGCCCCTGCCAGCGTGAAGAGAGATAGTGCAGGCGATTGGCGATAAGTTCTTTACCCGTCCCGCGTTCGCCAATAATCAGCACTGGCTTATCCAGCGGCGCGAGCCGGGAGACTTGTTCCAGTACTTCAAGAAAACGGTTTGCCTCGCCGAGCAGGTTATCTTTAAATTCAGCCATGATGAAAATCGCCACTTGTTAGTGTTTTTCACCACTTTATCCTTTTTTGCTGGCGAGGTAAAACGAAATAATTCCTTTGCTATCAGTGACATGAAAAGTTGGCACGTAAATTGTATTAATCATGTAGCAGGGCATCGCCCGTTATCAGAACATTATGTGAGGATTGAATTATGGGTATTTTTTCTCGTTTTGCCGACATCGTGAACGCCAATATCAATGCGTTGTTGGAAAAAGCGGAAGATCCGCAGAAGCTGGTGCGCCTGATGATTCAGGAGATGGAAGATACGCTGGTGGAGGTTCGCTCGAACTCCGCGCGTGCTTTAGCGGAAAAGAAACAGTTATCCCGTCGCATTGAACAGGCCACGGTTCAGCAGACCGAGTGGCAGGAAAAAGCGGAACTGGCTCTGCGCAAAGATAAAGACGATCTGGCGCGCGCCGCATTGATTGAAAAACAAAAGCTGACCGATTTAATTGCTACGCTTGAACAGGAAGTCACGCTGGTGGATGACACGCTGGCGCGCATGAAGAAAGAGATTGGCGAGCTGGAAAACAAACTCAGCGAAACACGCGCTCGCCAGCAGGCGCTGATGCTGCGTCATCAGGCGGCGAGTTCTTCCCGCGATGTCCGTCGTCAGCTTGACAGCGGCAAACTGGATGAAGCCATGGCACGGTTTGAATCCTTTGAACGTCGTATCGATCAAATGGAAGCGGAAGCGGAAAGCCATCGTTTTGGTAAGCAGCAATCGCTGGACCAACAGTTTGCCAACCTGAAAGCCGATGATGAAATCAGCGAGCAGCTGGCGCAGTTGAAAGCCAAAATGAAGCAAGATAATCAATAATGACAATGGCGGCGCCGGTACGCGCCGTCGCTCATCAGCTTTAGGTGTAAGGAGAACGCATGAGCGCGCTATTTCTGGCCATCCCGTTAACCATTTTTGTGTTGTTTGTGTTACCGATTTGGCTGTGGCTGCATTACAGCAACCGCGCCGGTCGAGGAGAACTGTCGCAAAGCGAGCAGCAACGCTTACTGCAACTCACAGACGATGCGCAACGTATGCGCGAGCGCATTCAGGCGCTGGAAGACATTCTTGATGCAGAGCATCCGAACTGGAGAGAGCGCTAATGGGTGGAATCAATCTGAATAAAAAACTATGGCGTATGCCGCAAAAGGGCATGGTACGTGGCGTTTGCGCCGGGATCGCCGACTACCTTGATGTACCGGTAAAACTGGTGCGTATTCTGGTCGTGCTGTCGATTTTCTTTGGGCTGGCGTTTTTTACCGTAGTGGCCTATATCGTTCTGTCTTTTGTACTGGACCCTATGCCGGATAATCTGGCCGCAGGCAAACCGCAGCCGACCAGCGGCGAACTGCTGGATACCGTAGACAGAGAGCTTGCCGCAGGCGAAAAGCGTTTGCGAGAAATGGAACGCTACGTCACGTCAGATACGTTCACACTGCGTAGTCGTTTCCGTCAACTGTAAGTGATATATCGGGAAGGTGAAGATGAATACTCGCTGGCAACGCGCCGGGCAGAAGGTGAAGCCCGGCTTCAAAATAGCAGGTAAGCTGGTTCTGTTGACCGCGTTACGCTACGGGCCTGCCGGCGTGGCGGGATGGGCGGTAAAATCCGTCGCCCGTCGTCCGCTAAAAATGTTGCTGGCGTTTGCGCTGGAGCCAGTACTTCGTAAGGCGGCGAATAAAATTTCGCAGCGTTACAAATAGCGAGTCTGGTCATAATATTTCGTTAAGCTCTGGCGTATAGTGTGTGCGAAATACATTGCGTGTCAGGACGGAAGTATGTTGAAAAAAGGAATATTTGCGTTAGCGTTATTCGTAGCCATGCCGCTTTATGCCGCAGAATACTGGATAGATGTCCGCATTCCGGAACAATATCAGCGTGAGCATATTCAGGGCGCGATTAATATCCCATTGAAGGAGATTAAATCTCATATCGAAACGGTAGTTCCAGAAAGGAACGATACGGTAAAGTTATATTGCAACTCCGGACGACAGTCGGGCATGGCAAAACAAATGTTGCTTGATATGGGGTATACGCACGCGATGAATATGGGCGGCATCAGTCGTCTTGATATGCCGAAAGTAAAAAAATAGATAATCTATTGCTCAATACTCATACTAACCGCGGCGCTTAATGCGCCGTTGTTGATCTCTCCGGGTAGTTGATAATAACGTTTTTGCACATATCTATAACGCAGGCTCGTTATTATTTTTTCTTCTCTTCAGGCTCAACAGGATGTCAATGAAGCGACTTAAAACTGAACTCAACGCGCTGGTCAATCGTGGGGTAGACAGGCATTTGCGTCTTGCCGTAACCGGGTTGAGCCGCAGCGGCAAAACGGCGTTTATCACGGCGATGGTTAACCAGTTGCTTAATGTCCACGCGGGCGCGCGCTTACCGTTGCTCAGCGCGGTACGTGAAGAACGCCTGCTTGGCGTAAAGCGTGTGCCTCAACGTGATTTTGGTATTCCCCGTTTTACCTACGACGAGGGGATACTTCAGCTTTATGGCAATCCTCCCGCCTGGCCCACACCGACGCGCGGCGTCAGTGAGATTCGGCTGGCGTTGCGCTATCGCTCAAACGACTCGCTGCTGCGCCATTTTAAAGATACCTCGACATTGTATCTGGAGATTGTGGACTATCCAGGGGAATGGTTACTCGATCTGCCCATGCTGGCTCAGGATTATTTAAGCTGGTCCCGTCAGATGAACGGCTTGTTACAAGGGCAACGCGCTGAGTGGGCCGCAAAATGGCGGCAACTTTGCGACGGGCTCGATCCGCTGGCGCCCGCCGATGAAAACCGGCTGGCGGAGATTGCCGCCGCCTGGACGGATTATTTGCATCAGTGTAAATCGCAGGGATTGCACTTTATTCAGCCTGGACGGTTTGTTTTGCCGGGCGATATGGCGGGCGCGCCAGCGTTGCAGTTTTTCCCGTGGCCGGATGTGGACGCCTTCGGCGAGTCAAAACTGGCGCAGGCGGATAAACAGACCAACGCTGGAATGCTGCGCGAACGCTTTAACTACTATTGCGAAAAAGTGGTCAAGGGGTTCTACAAAAATCATTTTCTACGCTTTGATCGCCAGATTGTGCTGGTCGACTGTCTGCAACCGCTTAATAGCGGGCCGCAGGCGTTTAATGATATGCGTCTCGCTTTAACGCAGCTGATGCAAAGTTTTCACTATGGCCAGCGGACTCTGTTTCGCCGCTTGTTTTCGCCGGTGATTGATAAATTGCTGTTCGCCGCGACGAAAGCCGACCATGTCACCCTCGACCAACATGCCAATATGGTGGCCTTGCTCCAGCAGCTTATTCAGGATGCCTGGCAAAATGCCGCGTTTGAAGGCATTAGTATGGATTGCCTGGGGCTGGCGTCGGTACAGGCGACCACCAGCGGCGTGATTGAGGTCAACGGCGAAAAAATCCCGGCTTTACGTGGAAACCGTTTGAGTGACGGCGCGCCGTTAACCGTGTACCCCGGCGAAGTGCCTTCGCGTTTGCCGGGGCAAGCGTTTTGGGATAGTCAGGGTTTTCAGTTCGAAGCTTTTCGTCCGCAGGTGATGGATGTTGATAAACCGTTACCGCATATTCGTCTGGACGCTGCGCTGGAGTTTTTAATAGGAGATAAGCTGCGATGAGCGAACCGTTAAAACCGCGTATTGATTTTGCAGAACCGCTAAAGGAGGAACCTACGTCGGCCTTCAAAGCGCAGCAAACTTTCAGCGAAGCGGAGTCGCGTACATTTGCGCCTGCGGCTATCGATGAGCGCCCGGAAGACGAAGGCGTGGCAGAAGCGGCGGTCGATGCCGCGCTGCGCCCCAAACGCAGTCTGTGGCGTAAAATGGTGATGGGAGGGCTGGCGCTGTTTGGCGCGAGCGTGGTCGGGCAAGGCGTACAGTGGACAATGAATGCCTGGCAAACTCAGGACTGGGTCGCTTTAGGCGGCTGTGCCGCAGGCGCGCTGATCGTTGGCGCTGGCGTGGGATCGGTGGTCACGGAGTGGCGGCGATTATGGCGCTTGCGTCAACGGGCGCATGAACGCGATGAAGCGCGTGAACTGTTACATAGCCATAGCGTCGGGAAAGGTCGCGCATTTTGCGAAAAACTGGCGCAGCAGGCGGGGATTGATCAATCACATCCGGCATTACAACGTTGGTATGCCGCTATTCACGAAACGCAAAACGACAGGGAAATCGTCGGTTTGTATGCGCATCTGGTACAGCCGGTACTTGACGCGCAGGCGCGACGTGAGATTAGCCGTTTCGCCGCGGAATCGACTCTGATGATCGCCGTCAGCCCGTTAGCGTTGGTGGATATGGCGTTTATTGCCTGGCGTAATTTACGCCTGATTAACCGTATCGCAACGCTGTATGGCATTGAACTTGGTTATTACAGCCGACTTCGTCTGTTCCGTCTGGTGTTGCTGAATATCGCGTTCGCGGGAGCCAGTGAGCTGGTGCGTGAAGTCGGTATGGACTGGATGTCTCAGGATCTGGCCGCACGTCTGTCCACGCGCGCGGCGCAGGGGATTGGCGCAGGTCTCCTTACCGCTCGACTGGGAATAAAAGCGATGGAGCTATGTCGACCATTGCCGTGGATCGATAACGATAAACCACGTCTCGGTGATTTTCGTCGTCAGCTTATCGGTCAGCTAAAAGAGACGCTGCAAAAGAGTAAGTCGTCGCCTGAGAAATGACCTTTCACATGGCGCTGACGGCCTGGCTTTACGCCGCAGCGCCCGTTTTTCCGTCATGCTGTCAATATTTGTTGACAGAATCCTTCCTGCCAGCCGAATAGTGTCTTATCATCTATTTAATGGTTCATTATTCAGGTGAAGGTTCCCATGCGTCTGGAAGTCTTTTGTGAAGACCGACTTGGTCTGACCCGCGAATTACTTGATTTACTGGTGTTACGTAGCATTGATTTACGCGGAATCGAGATTGATCCCATTGGGCGAATTTATCTTAATTTTGCTGAGCTGGAATTCACCGACTTCAGCAGCCTGATGGCCGAAATCCGCCGTATTTCCGGCGTAACGGATGTCCGTACCGTTCCCTGGATGCCGTCTGAACGTGAACATCTGGCCCTGAGCGCGCTGCTTGAGGCGTTGCCGGAGCCGGTGCTCTCATTGGATATGAAGAGTAAAGTGGAGATGGCGAACCCGGCGAGTTGTCAGCTTTTTGCCCAGAGCCAGGAGCGAATGCGGCACCATACCGCCGCACAATTAATCAACGGCTTCAATTTTCAGCGCTGGCTGGACGGTAACCCGCAAAGCTCCCATAACGAACATGTCGTGATCAACGGGCAAAACTTCCTGATGGAGATTACGCCGGTACATTTACAAAACGAAAATGACGAATACGTGTTGACCGGGGCGGTCGTGATGTTGCGTTCCACGATTCGTATGGGGCAGCAGCTACAGAATTTGTCCACGCAGGATCTGAGCGCGTTTAGTCAGATTATTGCCGTGAGCGCAAAGATGAAGCACGTCGTTGAGCAGGCGCGCAAACTGGCGATGCTCAGCGCGCCGCTGCTGATTACCGGCGATACGGGAACCGGCAAAGATCTTTTCGCCTATGCCTGTCATCAGGCAAGCCCTCGTTCAGCGAAGCCGTATCTGGCGCTCAACTGCGCTTCAATCCCGGAAGATGCGGTAGAAAGCGAACTATTTGGCCATGCGCCGGAAGGTAAAAAAGGCTTTTTTGAACAGGCGAATGGCGGTTCGGTGCTGCTGGATGAAATTGGAGAAATGTCGCCGCGTATGCAGGCGAAGCTGCTACGTTTTCTCAACGATGGTACGTTCCGTCGCGTCGGCGAAGATCACGAAATTCATGTTGATGTCCGCGTTATCTGCGCCACGCAGAAAAATCTGGTGGAGCTGGTGCAAAAAGGACTGTTCCGCGAAGATCTCTATTATCGACTTAACGTTCTGACGCTTAATTTGCCACCGTTGCGCGATTGTCCGCAGGATATTATGCCGTTGACCGAACTGTTCGTGGCGCGTTTTGCCGACGAACAGGGCGTTCCGCGACCGAAACTGTCTGCCGATCTGAGTACGGTCCTCACTCGTTACGGCTGGCCGGGTAACGTTCGCCAGCTTAAAAATGCGATTTACCGGGCGCTGACGCAACTGGAAGGGTATGAGCTGCGTCCGCAGGATATCCTGCTGCCTGACTACGATGCCGCGACGGTGGCAGTCGGCGAGGATGCGATGGAAGGCTCGCTGGATGACATTACCAGTCGTTTTGAACGTTCTGTCCTGACCCAGCTTTATCGTAGCTATCCGAGTACGCGTAAACTGGCGAAACGGTTGGGGGTATCGCATACCGCGATTGCCAATAAGCTGCGTGAATATGGTCTGAGCCAGAAGAAGGGTGAAGAGTAGAAAAAAAGAAGGCCTCCGGATAGAGGCCTTCTTGTGACAAAAGAGCACCGCCTGTAGCACTGACAAACGTAGCGCCAGCAGGCGCCGGCTTATGCCTTCAGGACATTAAGCGCGGCGTCGTAATCCGGCTCGTGGGTGATTTCATCCACCAACTGGCTGAAAATAACGTTGTCGTTTTCGTCAAGCACGATGACTGCGCGCGCCGCCAAACCTTTCAGCGGGCCGTCAACGATTTCGACGCCGTAGTTTTTCAGAAACTCGTTATTACGCAGAGTGGAAAGCGTAATAACGTTGCTCAGGCCTTCCGCGCCGCAAAAACGCGACTGTGCAAAAGGCAGGTCAGCAGAAACGCACAATACGACGGTATTCTCCACTTCTGTGGCCAGTTGATTAAACTTACGAACTGATGCGGCGCATACGCCAGTATCAATGCTTGGGAAAATATTCAGCACTTTGCGTTTGCCTGCATATTGGCTGAGGGAAACGTCAGACAAATCTTTTGCGACAAGAGTAAAAGCCTGTGCTTTGCTACCAGCCTGCGGAATAACGTTGGCAACGGTGACCGGGTTACCCTGGAAATGTACAGTCTGTGACATAATTATGTTCCTATTTACTTATAGTTAACGTCGAAATCCAGTTTAAGTCATTATTCATTAACACGGCAAATACTATTTGTAGCAAGCCGCGTCCGGCGCTATCAGAGGGGAAGAGATGAGATCTGTTAAGGTATATGAGGAAACCTGGCCGTTACATACGCCTTTTGTTATTGCGCGTGGTAGCCGAAGCGAAGCGCATGTTGTCGTTGTCGAACTGGAAGAAGAGGGCGTAAAAGGCATCGGGGAATGTACGCCATATCCACGTTATGGTGAAAGTGATGCCTCGGTCATAGCGCAAATCATGAGTATTGTGCCTCAGTTGGAAAACGGGCTGACTCGCGAAGCATTGCAGAAACTGTTGCCGGCAGGCGCGGCGCGCAACGCGGTGGATAGCGCCTTATGGGATTTGCAGGCCCGCCAGCGGCAGCAAAGCCTTGCCGGGCTGCTCGGCGTGACGCTGGCCCCGGTTTTTACTACCGCGCAAACGGTAGTGATAGGCACGCCGGAACAGATGGCTGCCAGTGCGGCGGCACTATGGGAAAAAGGGGCGACGTTGCTGAAAATTAAACTCGATGCTCGTCTGATTAGCGAACGTATGGTGGCGATCCGCTCGGCGGTGCCGGAGGCGACGCTCATTGTGGACGCCAATGAATCGTGGCGTCCGGAGGGGCTGGCGGCGCGTTGCCAGTTACTGGCGGATCTGAATGTCGCGATGCTGGAGCAACCGCTGCCCGCGCAGGATGACGCCGCCCTGGAAAATTTTATTCATCCGTTGCCCATCTGTGCAGATGAGAGCTGCCATACTCGCAGTAGTCTGAAAGCCCTGACGGGGCGCTACGATATGATCAACATTAAGCTGGATAAAACCGGCGGTCTGACCGAAGCGCTGGCGCTGGCAACGGAGGCGAGGGAGCAAGGATTCGGCCTGATGCTGGGCTGTATGCTCTGTACATCAAGAGCGATTAGCGCCGCGCTGCCGCTTATGCCGCAGGTGAGCTTCGCCGATCTTGATGGCCCAACATGGCTGGCGGTTGATGTTGAGCCCGCGCTACGCTTTACGACGGGTCAACTCCATCTTTAGGATGCCAGCGGAGCAGATTCGACATCGCCAGCAAGTATTTTTCGCTGGCTTCATCGGCGGAAACAGGGGGAAACTCGGCGGTAATGCAGTGCAGGTTGAGGTCGGCGCACCAGCTGCCAAACGAACCGGGCGTTTCGTAACCTACGCTGGTCACCAGCGGCAACGCAAACGCATCGGCCAGCCACTCGCCTAGCTCGCTGCGACGTGGATCTTCAATGCAGGCTAGCGGATCGTGAAAAGAGACGACCCAGGCGGGTTGGAGTCGATGAATTAACTGGCAAAGCGCCTGGGTTTCCGGTTCTGAGCCGGGATGGTCGCCGGTTAGCAGCACGACATCACGCTCTTGCGCGCGGCTATTCCAGCGATAAACTGTCTCACCCGCTTTCCAGTTGGCGGCGGGAAAGTTACGGTTTAGATCAATGCCATTCGCATTTGCCCTTAACCCCAGTTGACAGCCATCAGGATTAACGGCAAGTACGACATGATGACGGCGAAGGGACGGATTTAAGGTGCGTAACGCACAGGAGAGCGTCACCACGGATGAGGTTTCATCTCCGTGGGTGCCAGCCAGTATCAGACCGCTTTCGCGATTGGCGGCAGGCGCCGGAAACCAGATTAGCGGCGCGCCTAGTAGCGAACGTCCATAATGTTCAGTGCCTGGCGGAAATGCGCCGCGCTCGGCACGGGGGCGGGTGACAGTCATACGCGTTTCCCGAAGCTGAGACCAGTAGGGTAATCATCGTAGTGTTGTGTAAAACCCGCCGATTATCAAATGGTTTCTATTTACCCTCTTGTATGGCGCGATATCAACTTTCTGGCGGAAGATAATTGCATTTCTTTCTGCTGAAACAAATAATTACGTTGTCATTTAACTCATCTTTGAGGAACTTCTATGAGGCATTCTGTTTCAGTAACCTGTTGTGCGCTGTTGGTTAGCAGCTTTTCCCTGGCATATGCTGCGGATGTTCCCGGCGGAACGGTACTGGCAGAAAAACAAGAACTGGTGCGTCATATCAAAGATGAGCCCGCTTCGTTAGATCCAGCGAAAGCCGTTGGGCTGCCTGAAATTCAGGTGATCCGCGATCTGTTTGAAGGGCTGGTTAACCAGAACGAAAAGGGTGAAATTATCCCTGGCGTCGCCAGCCAGTGGAAGAGCAATGATAATCGTATCTGGACGTTTACGTTGCGGGATGATGCGCAATGGGCCGATGGAACGCCGGTGACCGCCCAGGATTTTGTCTATAGCTGGCAACGCCTCGTTGATCCCAAAACGCTTTCCCCCTTCGCCTGGTTTGCCGCGCTGGCTGGCATCACTAATGCGCAAGCCATTATCGACGGTAAAGTCACGCCGGATCAGCTTGGCGTTAGTGCCGTGGACGCGCACACTTTGCGTGTTCAGCTTGACAAGCCGTTGCCCTGGTTTGCCAGTCTGACCGCCAGTTTTGCCTTTTATCCGGTCCAAAAAGCGAATGTTGAAAGCGGCAAAGACTGGATGAAGCCGGGAAAACTGATTGGCAATGGCGCGTATGTGCTTAAAGAGCGCGTGGTAAATGAAAAACTGGTGGTCGTGCCTAATACGCATTACTGGGATAACGCGAAAACGGTACTGCAAAAAGTGACATTTTTACCCATTAACCAGGAATCGGCTGCGACGAAACGTTATCTTGCCGGTGATATTGATATCACCGAATCTTTCCCTAAAAATATGTACCAGAAATTATTAAAGGATATTCCAGGGCAAGTTTATACGCCGCCGCAATTAGGGACTTATTATTATGCGTTTAACACGCAGAAAGGGCCGACGGCGGATTCCCGCGTTCGTCTGGCGCTAAGTATGACCATTGATCGCCGTTTGATGGCGGAAAAAGTCTTAGGTACCGGTGAAAAACCGGCCTGGCATTTTACACCGGATGTCACGGCAGGATTTAAGCCCGATCCTTCACCGTTTGAACAAATGAGTCAGGAAGAACTTAACGCCCAGGCGAAAACATTGCTGCGTGCAGCAGGCTACGGATCGCAGAAGCCGCTTAAATTAACTCTGCTTTACAATACCTCAGAAAACCATCAGAAAATCGCGATTGCGGTGGCGTCAATGTGGAAGAAAAATCTGGGGGTGGATGTGAAATTGCAAAACCAGGAGTGGAAAACGTATATCGACAGCCGGAATACCGGTAATTTTGATGTTATTCGCGCCTCCTGGGTGGGTGATTACAACGAACCGTCGACTTTCTTATCCTTATTAACGTCCACGCATACAGGGAATATTTCACGCTTTAGTAATCCGACTTATGACAAAATCCTGACGCAAGCGACGATGGAAAATACCGCCGAAGCGCGTAACGCGGATTACAATGCAGCGGAGAAAATTTTAACGGAACAAGCGCCTATAGCGCCTATTTATCAGTATACCAATGGCCGGTTAATTAAACCGTGGGTAAAGGGATACCCCATTACTAACCCGGAAGATGTGGCCTATAGCCGTACAATGTATATCGTGAAGCACTGATGCGTACTGGTTACCTTTTGATGAAAGGTAACCACTGCCAAACTCAGAACTGGCGCGGCTTGCAGCGCCAGTTTCTTCTTCTGACCATCTCCTGCTAAAGTTGAAACTGTACTTTCCTGACAGTATTACTGGCGTATTCAAGGAAAAACGGTTGCACTAAATTACGGATAGTACCATCCATTTCCCCTAAAATGGCGGTAGCTTAGAGCAGAGATACCGTTATTTATTCGGCAGGTTGTCGTACACATCCAGTGCGCGTGCTGTGTAGGTGAGGGCTGCCCCAGTGTTCATTTTTATAGCCACGGACAATGCTTCAGAAATCTCTTCCCGGGTTGCGCCATGTTTCACGGCCGCATCGACGTGCACTGCCAGACAACCATCGCAACGGGTAGTAACCGCCACGGCCAGCGCAATCAATTCCTGTGTTTTGGGATCCAGATGCCCATTTTCTAAAGTCCCCTTGTCCATTTGCTGAAAGCCTTTCATGAACTCCGGCTGCAATGTGGCAAATTTACCAATGGCAGCCAGCAGGCCACTACGATACTCATTCCAGTTTGAAAGCATATCTGTTCCTGTTTTATATTAGAGGATTGTGTATTCAGATCACATAATAAATGCGAATATCTGGTGCCTGGTTCAGAAAAGGCTTCAATTCTTCCACAACGTCTTTTGTAAATAATTCACTGGTAAGATACGCCTGCGCTTGAGCAGTAGTTTCAAAGCCATGTAAAACTTGCACGTCTTCATCCCGAATAAGCAATTCTTTTGAGGTCGCTCCGGCAATGGTATTTAAAAATGGCGCTTTATATTTTTGATAAACATTTGCTGCGGCAGGGCGGTTGTGGTTGCTGATATTCAGGGTGATTTGTAAGTAAGCCATAGTATTCTCCTTCAAAAGGGACCGAGATAAGCAAAGTATTCACAGTCATTGACGAATGACAGTAGGGGAATTATCAACATGACCGTCTGATCTAACAAATCACATATTCTTGTGTGGCGGAGAAGATTTTCTATGTTGTGTATTGTCCTGACGAGGACTTAATTCATCTGGGTGAGTCTGGAATATGGAGGCCTCATTAGAATATTTGTTTTGAATAAAGCCCCCTGTATAGGCAATATTAGCGGTGGAGAGGTAGGTTTTTAGTATTGATTGATAACATGGTTTGCCACTTTGCCAGTGTTAAACTCGCCAGTTTTCCCAAAGCCAGATAAAAAGGATGTCCGGCATTCTCAATGAACACCCCGAGGAAACGGGATGACCATGGGAACAGATGCCATGCCAGTAACTGTTCACATTCGCTGTGTCGACGCTGCTCTGCAAGCCAGGCCGCCATCAGTAATAAAGAACCAAAGTGATCTTCTGGCTCATTTTGCTGCATCTCGAACTGAATACTGTTCTCCCGCATCCACTGGCGCAGCGCCAGTGTGGATTCACCAAATAAAACGTTCTCACGATCCAGCCAGACGGAGCCCCATGGCGGTGACGGTAAGGCATAAGGCCCGATAAATAAACGCTGAAAGGACTCAGTAAGAGAGTCATCGCCGCCATCTTTAAACATTCTTGCCAGTTGAGGCAACTCCTCCGACGGCAGCGGCCATTGTGTTTGCCATTCATCAGATGTGAATGCTGAAACCAGCGGAGAGGCTTCAGCACTCTCTGGCGCAAAGTAAAAGAGGGCGCCCAGTACGCGTGCCGTCATGGAAAAATTGTCACATTGTGTGAAATCAGTCATAAAACCATTCCGTAAAGTGCGGGTTCCCCCGCACTAATTTGTTAACCTGCCACTGCCATACCGACAGTCATATGTAGCCCATAAAACAGGCCGCGGCCTAAAATTTCGCCGCCAAGCACCAGGATAAGACCCAGTAGTAACCCAACAATATGTGGCTCTTTGCGACGTACCAATGGGCAGATCCAGCAGCCCAGGCCGATGACAAGAAGTGCCACACGGCAGACCTGCAATACAGCATAATCCGGTATCAGACTGCTGGCCTGCTGTACTGAGCTATGAATGCTGGCCAGAGCCATACCCTGTAACGCGATGACAGCAATACAGACCAATAGAGCAAGTAAGCTGATGCTGGAAAATATCGTGCTGTTAAAGGGGACTCTGGATGCCTGGAACAGGAGTGCGGCAAACAGTGGGCCGCCGAGGAATGCAGTCAGAAAAAAGGCGAGAGTCGTATAGCCAGTATACCAGGTGGGGACGGTTTCAATCTGATAAACGCGGGTCATCGCCAGGATGAAGATGATACCGAGCACCATACTGATCAGCAGCCAGAGTTTACCAAGCGTTTCTGGCATTTTCCCCAGAACGGCCACCAGCCACCAGAAACCGCCGACAGCGAAAAAGATCGACCCTGCGGCAATTTCATTACTTAATCCGGACGCGCCGACGCGGTTGAGCGAGTTGAACGCCCGCATGGGTGAACCCAGATGCATGATTGACGCCAGAAAGCCCAGCCCCATCACCACCCAAAGAAAAAACATACCGCGTACAATACGCTGCCTGGCGGGCGGATCGTTTTTTTCCGCCAGCCAACCAAGTCCGCTGACAACCAGCGCACCCGCGACACACTGTCCCAGTACCGTAAACAGTACCAGCGGCCATTCATGCCATCCATTTCCCATTTTACACCTCCTTCGGATTGGCCAGATAGCCAGTGGTATCGCCACACGGACGTGCATTGGCATTGGGTTTAATCACTATGCTCGGTTTGGTGAAGTGCGCACCCGGCAATGGCGCTACCGCCGCCAGATCGCCATGTTTTTTGCGCAGCTCGTCGATAGGACCAAAGTCCAGCGCTCGCAGCGGACAGGATTCGACGCAGATAGGTTTTTTGCCTTCCGCCACCCGGTCGTAACAGCCGTCGCACTTGGTCATATGACCTTTGGCCGCGTTGTACTGTGGCGCGCCATATGGACAGGCCATATGGCAATAGCGACAGCCAATACAGACCTCCTCATTCACCACGACAAAACCATCTTCCCTTTTGTGCATTGCTCCGCTCGGACAGACTTTGGTACATGCCGGGTCGGCACAATGGTTGCACGAAATGGAGAGATAATAGGCAAAGACATTCTGATGCCAGACGCCGTTATTCTCCTGCCAGTCACCACCCGCATACTCATAAATGCGGCGGAAGCTGACATCCGGGGTCAAATCTTTGTAGTCTTTGCAGGCCAGTTCGCAGGTTTTACAACCGGTGCAACGGCTGGAATCAATAAAAAATCCATACTGGGTTGTCATCGGTTACTCCTTATACCTTTTCGACCTGAACGAGATTACTGTGCGAAGGATTAGCTTTTGCCAGCGGTGAAGTGCGATGTGTTGTCAGAATGTTAATTGAGCCACCGTGGTCGACTTTGTCACCAAACATATCGGCATTCAGCCACATTCCCTCGCCCATAGCAGTAACGCCAGGCATGATACGAGGTGTGACTTTTGCGGGAATCAACGTCTGGCCATACTGATTAAATACCCGAACGGTGTCTCCGTTTTTGATTCCGCGATCCCGGGCATCAATAGGGTTTATCCAAATCTCCTGTCGGCAGGCCTGTTTCAGAACATCAATATTGCCGTAGCTGGAATGCACGCGGCCTTTAAAGTGGAACCCGGTCATTTGCAATGGATACTCGCGACGGGCTGGATCTTCCCAGCCATTAAAGCCTGGAGTGTAAATGGGTAAAGGATCGATGACTTCATCAGGCTTCAGTTCCCATGTTTTTGCGATATTGGCCAGTCGTTCAGAATAGATTTCTATTTTTCCCGATGGTGTTTTAAGGGGATTGGAGATAGGGTCTTTGCGAAAATCCTTATATGCGACAACATGCTCATCCGGACATTTAAGTTTATAAATACCTGCAGTTTTCATCTCTTCATAATCCGGCATATCGGGATGACGTTCTTTCGTTTTGGCGCAAAGATATTGAACCCATTCATGTTGTGTACGGCCTTCGGTAAAAGTCTGGTAAACATCAGGTCCAAGGCGTTTTGCTATTTCACTCATTGTCCAGTAAATAGGCTTGCGTTCAAATTTTGGCGATGTTGATGGTTGTCCCAGAATAACATATGCCATATTCCCGGCCTCTTCATGCGGGATAAGATCTTCCTGCTCAGTAGGCATCAGGTCAGGGAGTAAAATATCGCTATATTTTGCTGAGGCAGTCATGAAATGGTCAATGCAGACAATCATTTCGCACTTATTTTCATCCTGCAAAATATCATGTGTGCGACTAATATTGCTGTTCTGATTTATCAGCGTGTTGCTGGCGTAGCACCACATGAATTTTATTGGCACATCCAGTTTGTCTTTACCTCGTACGCCATCACGAGTAGAGATCATTTCAGTTCCGCGCTCAATAGCTTCGGTCCAGGTAAAGGAGGATATTTCAGTTTTAACAGGATTTTTTAGAGGGGAAAACATTTCAACACCGAGATCAAAGGTGCCTTCTCGATCGCCAGAGTTGCCGCCAGAAATACCGACATTGCCGGTCAAAATGGCGAGCATTGCAATGGCTCTTGACGTTTGTTCTCCGTTTGATTGACGCTGTGGCCCCCATCCCTGGCAAATATAGGCTGGTTTCGCCTGGCCAATCTCACGCGCCAGCTTAATAATTTTGTCTGTCGGAATACCTGTGATTTGAGCTGCCCACTCAGGTGTTTTTGCTATACCATCCGGACCGTCGCCGAGTATATAAGCTTTATAATGACCATTTTTTGGTGCGCTTGCTGGTAACGTAACCTCGTCATAGCCTACACAATATTTATCAAGGAAAGGTTTATCGACCATATCTTCGGTGATGAGAACCCAGGCAAGTGCTGCAGCTAAGGCGGCGTCCGTTCCAGGACGAATGGGTAACCATTCATCTTCTCGTCCGGCTGCGGTATCGTTGTAGCGAGGATCGATAACGATCATCCGCGCATTGGAGCGTTCGCGCGCTTGTTCAACATAATAGGTAACACCACCGCCGCTCATACGTGTTTCGGCTGGATTGTTTCCGAACATTACAACCAATTTAGTATTAGCGATATCATCCGGGCTGTTTCCGCTTCTGCCACCATAGAGATAATTCATGCCCGCTGTGATTTGTGCAGTACTATAGGTACCGTAACGACCTAAAAAGCCACCGCAGGAATTCATCAGGCGGAAGGGCATTGATGATTTAGTAATATTTCCGCCAGCGACACCTGTGGCGTAAATAACATGTACTGCTTCATTGCCATAGTTTGCAATAATTCGTTTCAGATTATCCGCGATAGTATCCAGTGCTTCATCCCAGGATATCCGCTCAAATTTACCTTCACCACGCTTACCAACGCGTTTCATGGGATATTTCAATCGATCAGGATGATTCATACGACGACGAATGGAGCGTCCACGAAGGCAGGCCCGGACCTGATGGTTTCCGTACTCATCGTTGCCTGTGGTATCAGATTCTACCCAATAAACAGAATCATCTTTTACATGCAATCGAAGCAGGCAGCGACTTCCACAGTTTACTGTGCAGGAACTCCAGACGGCCTTATCTTCGACGATAGCGGTTTTGTTCGCGGCTTGACTTGTGAAACTGAATGGTAATGATAATCCTCCCACTGCGGCCATTAGTCCTGTTGTTGCCCCAGCCTGAATTAGCTTTCTCCGGGAGACAGGAACTTCGATTAACCGTTCTTCCTCGCAACGATCCATTACGTTCACCTGTTATTATGACATTGTTTAAAAAGCATACAAAAATAGCCAGTGTTAAAATATGAATATTCATTTTTGTGTAATAATGAATGATATTAATTAACATTAGGCTGGCTTTTATATAATATATATGAGTTAAGGGCGAAGAAAGTTTGAGCTATTTACCTGACGGGTAAAATTCAAATTTTTCTCTATTCGGAAACGAACCCTTTACTTCATTGTGGGTATTATCGAAGTGGATAATGGCACGGGCAAGGGAGATAAACTTTAGTTGCAGTAAAGATTTTCTATCTTAATTGTATGAAAAATAGCCTTTGATGGCTTTAGTCACTAAAATTAAAAGGATGACCTCCTGAAATTCAGGAGGTTGGGCTATTTTTAATCAAAATATCATTAATTAACCAGTCATGAAAAACTTTTACTTCAGGACGCATCACTGCTTTTTGTGGTGTAACAATGTAATAGGACCATGTTAGCGGCCAGCGTATATTTGGATGAAGTTGTATCAGTTGTCCTGTGGCAATTAACTGTTCAACCAGCGCACGGCGGACAATTGCCACACCCTGGCCGCTAAGCGTAGCCATAATAACCGCTGAGGTAGAGTTAATATGCAATCCTGTATAACGCGTAGCTGGAGCTTGCGTTGCGGCTAAGACTTCTTCCCATGAAGGAAAATTTGCACCAGGGTGCAGGGTATCATCATGGATGAGTTTTTGTTCTGCCAGCCATTCGCCGCACGTAATTTTCTCAGGCGGTACAATGCGTGGGCTGCATACCAGAACAGCCTCCTCATCCATTAACCATGTCTTATTTACCCCCGACCAGTCTCCTTTGCCACAACGAACACCAATATCTGCCTCTCCGTGAGCCACATCCATGAGTTTTTCCGTCACATTCAGGCGTAGCTCGATATTTTGATGCGTTTCGGAAAAACGATTTAATTTTTCCATTAACCAGTTCATCACCAGAACTTGTGAGGCCGTGAGAATGACGACGGATCGAGCCTGACGACCGCGCAGTTTATTAAGTCCTGACTCAAGGCTATCGAGCCCTTGAGTGATCTCTTTTAGCGCATCCTGAGCCTCAGTCACGAGCGTGAGCCTTTCTTTACCAGAACGTGTACGGTGTAAAAGGGGGTGGCCTACCCAGTCTTCAAGTGCCCGAACCAGTTGTCCTACGGCTGCCGGGGTGACGCCTAGCTCTTTGGCTGCACCTGTGAAGCTACCATGACGCGCAGTTGCTTCAAAAGCGTGCAGCCATTTCAAGCGATTAAGCGAACGCATTTTATTCTCCATCTCATACAATGGAACTAGTATACGTGATCGAGATAGATTTTCTTCCTCAATTTTCAATGTAAATACTCATGCGGAACCGGATAAACGTTGTTTTGCTTATCTTGAATAAGATAATAAGCTGATGATTTATTTCTTTGTTTATGATGATTTTTTCTGGCATCAGTGATGCCGATACAAAAATCTCTTTAGCGTGTTTTTTTTGCTCCGTCAAGGAATTTATTCTATTTGATGTTGAAATATTTTTTCATTGGTGTTCATTCATTAACAGTGACAGTATATTTAATGTAATAATTTTATATTTTAGGCGATATTATGGAATGGACTTCACTGAATATAGCGCACCATATCACCGCTCCGAATCCGTTAGCCATACGGAAAGAATTTATACCTGCAGCTCATTGTTTTCCTGAGCATAAGCATAAATGGCATCAGGTCGTTTATGCAACAGCAGGTGATTTAATGGTTAAAACAATTGAACAATCATTTTTGATTTCGCCGAAATTACAGGCTGTCTGGTTGCCTGCGGGAACTCAACATCAGGTCGGCTCATCACAAGGGGCTTATTTTAATAGCTTATGGATAGCTAACGATGCTCATAATCAATTTGACATGTCGGAACCTACCATTTTTGATGTTTCCCCATTCCTTAAGGCGCTTATCTTAGAAATATCAGACAGAAGAATAAATGATGAAGTTTATATAGAGAAACTAATACAGTTAATTTTATACCATCTGGGAAATGTTCGTAGCGCTCAATTTATTTTACCCTGGCCTCAAAATCGATCATTGGTAAAAATATGTGAATCATTATGCGAAAACCCGTCGGATACACGATCACAGGAAGAATGGTGCCATGAACTGGGAATGTCGGGGCGTACATTATCAAGACGTTTTACTATCGAAACAGGAATGAGTTTACGTTCCTGGAAAAAACGCCTGCGATTAATGAAAGCTATTGAGTTACTCGACTGTGGTAAAGGAGTAACAGAAATAGCTATAGACTTAGGATATAGCTCGAGTTCTGCATTTGTTTATGCATTTCATCTTACTATGGGACATGCTCCTCTGGATTATATGAAGAGAAGGTATTAGTTTTATTTTATAAATGTGACTTACCTCACTCACTGAATAAGTATGTTAATTTTTATATTTTTCGCTGTAACATAAATGGCGGCTACTCTACATCATTTGTCTTTTTTTAGAAATGACAAACTAGCTATCAGGCGTATAGAATTTTTCGGTACCAAATAATATATAAATGAAAGAACTTAGTAATAACAAAAGTCAGGGCGATAAATTCGGCCAGATGAAAAAATTTATCTAAAGGAGTTTTTAGAGTGAAGATTACGAAGATAGAAACACTTGAAATTGATCTGTCCGGGCAAAATGGACTTGATTTGTGGCGACCAATTTACGTGCGAATACATACCGATGAAGGAATCTCTGGTATGGGGGAAGCGAGCCTTGCTTATGGTACGGCATCAGAGGCTATTGCTCCGATGATTCGTATACTTGCTGAACGTTTTCTTCTGGGACAGGACCCTAATGATACTGAAACGCTATGGGAAATCATGCGACAGCGTTCATTTTGGGCCTTAGGGGGAGGCCCCGTGATATTTGGGGCTATGAGCGCTTTGGATGCAGCACTTTGGGATATAAAAGGCAGAGCCGCAGGCTTATCGGTTCATCGCCTGCTGGGAGCAAAAACACCAGCACCTTTGCGTTGCTATGCGAGCCAGCTTCATTTTGGTTGGACCGATGAATCATTGATGCTTAACGATCCTGCTGAATTTCGAGAAACAGCACAAATTGCGCGAGCTGAAGGCTATGATTGCGTGAAGCTTTGTCCTGTTTATGTTGATGCTAATGGGGAACGTATTCGTAAACGGGGAGTGTTTACTCCAGCCGAACGCAAACTGGCGCGTTCTCGTATGGAGGCGGTCCGTGAAGGAATTGGTGAGGAGTGTGACATCATTATCGAATGGAATTCACTTACTTCAACCTCCGGAGCGTTACAGCTAGCCGATTACTTTTCTGATTTAAATATTTTGTTCATGGAAGAACCTACCCACTACAATAGTCCAGAGGCGCAAATAAAAGTCTCCAGGGAGTCATCCATTCCTGTTGCAACAGGGGAGCGATTATATACCCGATGGGGATTCCTGCCGTATCTACAACAAGGTGCCATCGACATGATTCAACCTGATATTGGCCTGGTTGGTGGTATCACAGAAGGTATGAAGATTGCTCATTTGGCACATGCCTTTGACGTCGGGGTTCAGGCGCATAATTGTGGTTCGCCACTTGCTATCGCGATGGCATTACAATTTGAAGCAGCTATTCCAAATTTTGAGATCCATGAGCACCACTCTTTTAATCTTAAATCTTGTAACCGGGAGTTGTTTGAAGAAGATTTACAGCCAGTAAATGGAAAAATTGCTGTTCCTGTAACACCCGGTTTTGGTATGACACTTAGAAAAGATGCTGAAAAACGGATGAATATAGTAACTATCTGTGAAAAATAATTATTGGTGAAATGAATTCTACTAACTAAATAGTATGGGGGAAATAGATCTGACAGCAGAATCTTTTCTTCCCATATGATCTAAGTAATAAGATCTAATATAAAGCTTTGCCTACTGAACATCTGTCATGGAGTTTATCAATAAATGAAACAAGAAATGGCATTAGACAATGTTAAGGAAAATGTTGGAAAAAATAAAATCCCATTTACTTCTTATGATGTCGGTTGGGTAATAATGTGTATCGGCATGGCAATTGGCTCCGGAATTGTATTTATGCCATTGCAAATGAGTGTTAAAGGTTTTTGGGCAACTGCGATTGCATTACTTATTACATATCCTATAGTTTATCTATTAACAAAATTGTATATTACCTCTCTTTCAGAAACGAAACAGACAGATTATGCGGGGACTATAACGCAATATTTAGGGAGAAACTGGGGGGCTTTTTTGAGCTTCCTCTATTTTTTTACAATATTGAAGGGGATGCTGGGTTATGCTGCTACTATAACTAATGATACTTCCAGTTATTTGCAGCGTTTTGGTGTTACTCAACATTCACTATCCGATACGTTATGGTTTCCTCTGGTATTGTTGGTAGCAATGGTTCTGGTTGCCTCCCGTGGGGAACGTTTGCTCTTTAAAATTTCCGGGCCATTTATTGTATTTAAACTCATGATTATAATTGTGTTAGGTGCATTGATGGTCCCTTATTGGAACATGAATAATGTCAGCATGGCAAGCCCTGACAGTTTAATTGATTTAATGAGAGATGTTTTGGTTTCTCTCCCTTTTGCATTATTTTCGATTGTATTTATTCAGGTTCTTAATCCAATGAATATTGCATTCAGGAAAATTGAATCAGACCCTAAAGTCGCAACATTTCGCGCTCTTAGGGCAAGTCGGATAGCATATATTATCCTTGTTGTGTCTGTTCTGTTTTTTGCGTTTTCATTTATGTTTTCAACCACCCCGGAACAAGCAAAGATGGGGATTTCTCAAAATACATCAGCGCTGGCGCTGATGGCAAAGATTATCCCTGAAAACACTGGCGGATTTATACCAGTACTTTCGGTTTTACTAAGCATTTCTGCTATTTTAACTTCTTTTTTTGGTATTTATCTCGGTTTTTACGATGCATTGTCAGGAATTATTATTAATATTGCAGACCGCTTCATTGTACGTGGTAAGAAATTTAATAATTTTCTCCCTTATTTGGTTACACTTACTGCGATCGTGCTTCTTTGGGGATGGGTTGTTGCCGATGTGTCTACAATGGCATTACTCCAATGGACTGTGGGAACCTTTGGATTAGTTTCTTGCCTTATTCCGTGCTATCTGATCTGGCGAGTGCCATCTTTACAAAAATATAAATCCCCTGCGGTAATTTTCGTATCACTAATGGGCTTTATGCTGGTGGTATCGCCATTATTTAAGATCCTTGAAAAATAAAGGTTTTACAAGTCATTAAACGGTATAACATCTAAGAGAGAATCTGGCTCTTAGATGTTGCTAATTGCGAGATAGATTTTCTTTAGCGGCCAGCAAAATCTTCTGATTCGTCAGTCCTCGTCGTTGAAGCCATCATTAGTTCACATAAAAGCAGTAATCAATTATTTAAGAGGTTAACGATGAGCGCATTATTTACAGGTAAAAAATTGTTAGTAGTAGGTGGTACCAGCGGTATGGGTTTCGAAACAGCGAAACGGGTATTGAAAAATGGTGGTAGCGTGGTGCTGATTGGCAATCGCCAGGACAAAGCAGAGCAAGCCCGTCAGGCTCTGGCGACAGAAGGTCAGGTTGCCATTATTGTTGCCGATTTGATGACAGAAGAAGGAATGAAACATGTGCTGGATACCATCAATGCGGAGCATAAAGACGTTAGCTTGCTGGTGAATGCGGCTGGCGTGTTCTTCCCAAAACCGTTTACCGAGCACGAACCTTCCGATTACGACATGTATATGAGCATTAACCGTGCCACTTTCTTCATTACCCGTGATGTTGTGCGCAATATGGTTAAGGCAGGTATTAAGGGATCTATCGTCAATATTGGCTCTATGTGGGCACGGCAAGCTATAGGCGCTACACCGTCTTCAGCTTACTCCATGGCAAAAGCGGGTCTTCATGCATTGACTAAAAATCTGGCGATTGAGTTGGGCAGTAACGGGATTCGTGTGAACGCAGTTTCTCCTGCGGTCGTACATACACCGATTTACGAAGGTTTTATCCCTAAAGACGATGTGAAGGATGTAATGAACAGCTTTGATAGCTTCCATCCGATTGGTCGTGTGGGGACACCGGTTGATATAGCTGAAACGGTAGCATTCCTGCTGTCTGACAAGACAGGCTGGGTTAGTGGCGCGATTTGGGATATCGACGGTGGTGTGATGGCTGGTCGTAACGCCTGATAACAAGGCCGCACGCGGACAACCGTGTGTGGTTATTAGGGAGCAGATTCAATCCTGTTCACATTATGTCATTGATGCGGATGAACCAGAAGTGTTGGGCGGAGGAAGCATGATAAATTTATTCACATGTTGCCAATCATACGCAGAAAATAACACTAACAAGATTAAGTACGTTATTCGTGTCTGTGGAAATATCCATTAGTTTGAGGAGAGCCATTACTGGGTTATTAATGCCTCACTAAATAGATGGTTTGTGACACAAAACATAACATTGAGGGCGATTTAATTCCGAGCTGGGGCAAAGACGCACTTTACAAGCTAAAAGCAGGAAAGGAACGTTATCAAATTGTACTCGCCATGAATCAGGATAATTTAACTAATGACATTGGAACACACGCTGCCAGTAGCTGCGCAGAATAATAATATCATTCGCTTATCTTTAGCTCAGGCGCTTGCCGGGGCTAACTCTGTAGTCTTCTACGCTACCGGTGCCATTGTTGGTAATGCCATAGCTCCCAGTGGTGCTCTGTCCACACTCCCCATCACTATATTTGTCTTGGGCATGGCCGCCTGCATTCTTCCTTTTGGCGCACTGGCGAAAAAAAAGGGACGTAAAGCCGCATTTATGGTCGGGACGGGGGCCGGAGTGATTACTGGCTTGATTGCTGCCCTTGCGGTTTTTATTAGTTCATTTTTGCTATTTTGCCTTGCCGCTTTCCTGGGAGGGGCTTACGCTGCAGTGGCACTTAGTTTTCGCTTTGCTGCAACGGATGGAGTGACATCCGAAAGGCGAGCGCGTGCATTATCCCTGGTAATGGGGGGCGGTGTGGTAGCTGGTGTCATTGGACCAATGCTGGTGACGGGAACAATGAATCTTCTGCCACCACACACATTTGTTATTACCTTTATAGCTCAGGCTCTGGTAGCAACCATTTCAGCTTTCATTCTTAAGGGCGTAATTCCTGCCGAGCCAGCCGTGGCAGCCAAATCAGGAGGGCGTTCTCTGAAGGAAATTGTTCGGCAGCCGGGTTTCCTGAAGACCGTGTTTAGCGGCGCGGTTGCGTATATGGTGATGAATTTCCTGATGACCGCAGCTCCCCTTTCAATGCATATGCATGGAATTTCTCAACAAGCCTCCAATCTGGGTATTCAATGGCACGTTATTGCTATGTATGGGCCTGGATTCTTCACCGGTAGGTTAATTAACCGTTTCGGCGCGCTGCGGATTTCCGCAACTGGATTGCTTATTACGGCAGGTTCTGTTCTTGCCGGGCTCAGCGGAACAGATATCTTCCACTACTGGCTCTCTTTGATATTACTGGGAGTTGGCTGGAATTTTGGCTTTACCGGCGCTTCAGCGAAGATCATTGATTATCATCGCCCCGAAGAGAAGACTCAGGTGCAGTCCCTGAATGATTTTGTGGTATTTGGCGTAATGATTGTCGGGTCGTTTTCATCCGGTGCGTTGCTGAATCTTTATGGCTGGAATGCCGTATTATGGGGGTCACTTATCCCTGTTGGCATTGCATTTCTGTGTATCTTAAAAAGGAGTCACAAGACAGTTGTCGTAAAGCATGAGTAATATTTACCTCAGTGTCAGGAAGGTAACCGGTGTAAGTTATGGCAAAATAAGAGGAACGACACCCGCAATCGCAATTCGAGCTGTGGCTTTTTAGTGTTTATCTCTGGGGTGATGAGAACAAGAGAGCACTTTAGTATCATTCTTTCCTTTATTCTTGAGGGCGCATTCAGTTTTGGGCCGGAACCGGAAGCTATTCGTGACGCTATCTCTATGGATTAAAGCGTTTTGTTAAAAGCATCGTTAGATCACAAAACGGAAAACTATTTTCCCTACGGTAAAAATGTCGGCATCAGTTTTTGCAGATAAGAAAAAAGCATTATCAGACATGGTGTTACAGCAGGAGCACATAACCAGGCACTGATGCGTACTGGTTTCTTGTTAACTCAAGGTAGCCAAGCCCGCCGCCTGATGCTGGCAGAAGGCATGGGGATTAAGCGAGCGCCTGATGCCGCCGTTCTCATTGGTGTGTTTTCAGCCAGGCGGCAATATCCTGTGTCGGCAGATGATGTTGTGCATTCCAGGTGTCACTCATCGGCCACCACATACCGTCACCACGCGCGAAGGCGACGCGATAGCGCAGCATTGGGTCATGCGGATGTAAACGGAGTTGCTCCTGTAAGTCAGGTAGCGTCAATACGCCTCGGGTAAAGGTTTGCTGCGTCACGCGTTCGACCGTTTCCGCCAGTTTTGCATAAGAGGTCGTTTCCCCCGCGACAAAGACGACTTCGTTAGTGATACGCGGCTGATGCAGATAAATTTCAGTGGTCAGGCGACCAATATCCGCAGGCGACGTGACGGTGACCTGCCTTTCCCATCCGCCGAGGGCATTGATGGTTTTTTTGGCTAAGTTGACCACACCAAAGGCTGGTTCGAAGAGAAAAGAGGTAAATATACCAGTTGAAACAATCACCCACTCTGTGACGTTTTGCTCGCGCAAAAGCGTCCTGACGTCATACTGTTCGTCCCACACCGGCTGGCCGCTGCCTTTGCCGACCACATCGTAATTCACGCCAAACTGCCAGGGGAAATAGCGCTTAACGTCCGCCTCCAGTACCGCGCGGGTGATTTTTATCTGGGTACCCGCACCGGCGACAAACCCCATACAATTGATGATCGTATCAAAACCGTGGAATTGATCTTTTAACGCTGCAACCGAACTGTCTGCGATGTCGACCGGGATAAACCGCGCACCGGCATCCGCCAGTTGTTGATGAATGCTGGAACGTCGTTTGCTCTGTTTATCCCTGGATCGCCCTGACACAATAACGCTAACGGAACCATTACGCTGTGTGACCGCCGGAACCAACGACGCCAGCACTGACGCCCCCAGTTGTCCCGCGCCCAGCACCAATACTTTTTCACCTACCTGATTATTGGATTGTTTCATTTGCCCCTCTCTGTGTTGGTTCACCTGTAGATAGAGATTACGTCAGGGATCTGCGTTCGATAAGACGCCGAAGACGGGTTAGACTGTTCTGATAAATGGGATAATTGGGGGGGGGAAATGGACAAGCTGGAAGCGATGCAGGTCTATGTTTGCGTAGTGGATACCCATAGTTTTATCAGAGCCGCCGAAGTGCTGGGCGTGCCGCGCTCAACGGTATCGCGAGTGGTTAAAGAACTGGAATCCTGGCTTAAGATTCAGCTTTTGCAACGTACAACCCGCAAACTTAGCGTGACCGCAGAGGGGCGGCGTTACTACGAAGAGTGCAAAAGAGTGCTGGCAGATATCGCGGCCATGGAGTCGTCATTTCCCGGCCGGGCGGCACAACCCAAAGGGCGTTTTAAAGTGGGGATGCCGCAATCTCTCGCCCGGCATTGCATTATTCCTACGCTCCCGGCCTTTTTGCGCCAGTATCCGGAGCTGGAGCTGATACTTTGTTCCAGCGATAGCGTGGAGGATATTATCCTTCAAGGGTATGACTGCGTGATTCGGGCCGGCAGGATCGATGATTCCACCACGCTGGTTGCCCGTCCGCTCGCCAGTTTTAACTGGGTGATAGCAGCATCGCCCACTTACATTGAGCGTTACGGTAGCCCTGAAAATTTAGATGATCTGCAAAAACACCATGCGGTCGGCTACCTGAACCACCGCACCGGGCGTACCACCGACTGGTTTTTTACGCGTGAGGGGGAGGATTACGCGATGCGGATGCAGGAGACGCTGGTTGTCGATGATACGGACGCTTATATTCAGGCCGGAATACAGGGGCTGGGGTTAATTCGCGTCGCCAGCTATCTGGTTGCGCCGTATCTGCACAGCGGGGCGCTGGTGACCTGCATGGACAACCCTTCTTATGATTTGCCGCTTGCGCTGGTCTATCCGCAAAACAGGTTTCTGCCGCCTGCGGTACGCGCTTTTTATGACTGGTGCAAAACGGCGCTGAGCCAGTCGGAGCCTCTTCGCTAAAAAATATTATTCCGGATATCGCATTGCCTGTTCAGAAAACTTTTCCACAGACGTTCAAAATGACGGTACTGGTTTTGACGCATAAGAAAAAGGCATTATCAAACAGGGGGCTACACGGCGAGGATATAGCAAGCACTGAACGTTTGGATGCAATAAAAAATCTGTACAACTGTTATTAATGAACTTTTTGTATAAATATAATCGGATTTAACAATACTCATTGTACCTGTCTTTTGCTCTTATCATGGCGTCTTTACGACGAAAGGGTGCTTTAGCGTGGAATATTCAATATTAAGTAACAACCTTAAAATGCCCATGGTGGGTTTTGGTGTTTTTAAGGTAACCGACAAAGAAGAATGTCAGCAGTCAGTGTTAAGCGCTATTCGCAGCGGTTATCGTCTTATCGATACCGCTGCGGTATACGGCAATGAAGATGCCGTTGGTGACGCTGTTCGTGAAGCCATCGCGACAGGTCTGTGTACCCGTGAGGAGTTATTTATTACTTCTAAACTGTGGGTGCAAGATATGGCTAACTACGATCTGGCCAAAGCAGGTATTGAAGCGTCGCTGAAAAAATCCGGGTTAGATTATTTTGATCTCTATTTATTGCATCAGGCAATGGGCGATTATTTTAGCGCGTGGCGCGCGCTGGAAGACGCTTATGAAGCCGGTAAACTAAAAGCCATTGGCGTGTCCAACTTCTATGCGCATGTGTTAGCCAACTTCTGTGAAACCGTCAGAATTACGCCAATGGTAAACCAGGTCGAATTGCATCCATACTTTGCACAACCCGCCGCGCTGGAAACCATGAAGCATTATAACGTTCAGCCTGAAGCGTGGGCGCCGTTAGGCGGCGGGAGACATAAACCGTATGAAAATGTCATGCTTCAAAGGATTGCCGATGCCCATCAAAAAACCATCGCGCAGGTTGTCCTGCGTTGGAACGTGCAGCGTGGCGTCACGGTTATTCCTAAATCCACTCGACAGGAACGCATTGAAGAGAACTTTGCCATCTGGGATTTCTCACTAACGGATAATGAAATGGCTCAAATCAACGCCCTTGATTTAGGCTACGTTGGCGAAGCGGTGAAGCATTTTAATCCTGAATTTGTTCGCGGTTGTCTTGGCGTTAAAATCCACGATTGATCCCGGCGCTTGCGGATGTTTTCTCGCATGAACAGCTTCTAACACGGTTGCCGGAGCGTAGACGGCAACCGTGTGATATTCGCCTGGCCGTCAGGCGCCGAAGGCACCATCGATGGTGTGCATCGCGCCGGTGACGAAAGAGGCTTCCGGGCCGGCAAGCCATGCCACCATTCCAGCCACTTCTTCAGGTCTTCCGTGTCGTTTGATTGCCATGAAACTGTGCATCAGCTCTTTCATGGGGCCATCTTCCGGATTGATGTCGGTATCAATGGGGCCTGGCTGCACCACATTTATCGTAATCCCGCGGGGGCCAAAATCACGGGCCAGGCCGCGCGCCAGCCCTTGCAGGGCTGATTTACTGGCGGCGTACGCGGCCATTCCCGGTACGGGCATCCGATCGCCATTCACGGAACCGATAATAATAATGCGTCCACCTTCCGGCATGTTGCGGGCTGCTTCGACTGACGCATGGTAAGGCGCATGGATATTAATACGGAACAAACGATCTATCGCATCGCTATCTTGTTCCAGCGCATCGCCGAAGAGAGCCACGCCCGCATTGACGACCAGAATATCCAGCGGTCCGTACTCACGCACGAGGCTGATGACGGCATCCCGATCGGCGCTATCCGTCTGGATGGCGGTGCTTCCGGTTTCCGCTGCCAGTTTTTCGGCGGCTTCGCGCGATCCGGCGTAGCTGAAAACGACCGATGCGCCGTCAGCGCTAAAGCGTCGTACAATAGCCGCGCCGATACCACGACTTCCCCCTAAAACCAGTACAGATTTGTTGCGAAATAGCGTCATCAGGATGTCCTTTATGATATTGTAGTAGCCACTACAATATGCGTAATGAAATCATGCCGTCAAGGAGTTATGTAGTAATGACTACAAAACATAGCCGAACGCCGGGTCGCCCTCGCCAGTTCGATCCGGAGCAAGCCATTGAAACCGCTCAACATTTATTTCATTCGCGCGGCTACGACGCGGTGAGCGTAGCGGATCTGACAAAAGCGTTCGGGATCAATCCTCCCAGTTTTTATGCGGCGTTTGGCAGCAAGCTGGGGCTGTATACTCGCGTATTAAAGCGTTACAGGATGACCGACGCGATTCCACTCGGGGCGCTTCTGCGTCACGATCGCCCGACCGCGAAGTGCCTTATCGATGTGCTGATGGAAGCGGCAAGACGTTACGCTGCCGATCCTGATGCCACTGGGTGTCTGGTTCTGGAGGGCGCTCATTGTAACGATAAACCGGCACGAGAGGCCGCCTGCGAGTTTTACATCGCTGCTGAAAACCTGATTCGCACTTATGTCGCCATGCGGTATCCGCAAGAGGCTGACCGGACGACGGACTTTATGGGGACGCTAATGGCGGGACTTTCCGCCAAGGCGCGAGCGGGGTATAGCCTGGAGCGTCTTCAGGAGAGCGTGCTTCTGGCTGGGGATGTGCTGGAGCGATTACTGCCGGATTAACGCAGCGCATCAAAAAACCTGAGCCAATCAGATACGGGCAAACAGAGAGCAATAGCCCTAATCATCCATCTTGCCGTTGCGGTATTCGGTAAAGTACATCAAAAATAGAGGTGTCAGGGAAACGAGAAATGCAAAAATGTAGTCTTATTACGGTACTTAGCTTATCAGTGTTGATGCTAGCCGGATGTACAACGACCTATACCATGACGACCCGGACGGGAGAGATTATTGAAACGCAGGGTAAGCCGGAGGTTGACACCGCAACCGGAATGACGAAATACGCTGATGCTTATGGTTATCATCGCGTCATTAAAACCAGTGAAATAGTGCAGACGACAGAAGGCGCATCGAAGCTGGACTGGTAATGCGCTAAAGCAGTTGGGAGGCCGTGTCCAGTATGGGTACCGGACGGTTTCTGGGCCTGAATTGAATAGAGCGCCTGTATAGCCGAATTCCGGGTATCGGCTTGATTTGTGTTGTCAGTTATTTGGTTGTTCCCTGTATAGTGAAGATAAACAGTACTCATGGCTAACGGTCTGTTTTGGATTGCTAACTATCCCGGATTCTGCGCGTTTTATTTAGTCACAACCGTGGTTAAGAATATTTTGGGTCAGACTTACACGCCGGGTATTAAGATAATCCGTCGCATAGAGAGCTTGATCGGCATCATTCGGTTCAAGAAGAAACGGCGTGACTTTAGGTATGAGATCAGCAAACAGGTTATATTGATCCACAGAGGCAAAATGCCGGGTAGCGCTGGCCCAGGACATTCGCATCAGCTCTGCGTAAGAAGGGGATAGTTGAACAGGTAAATCAAATTCTTTCAGATTAGCAAGCATCTCCTTACTCATATAAAATGTGACCCTGTTTCGCGAAAAGGTGTTAAGTACTGCCTTCAATCGTTTAACTTTTACTTCTTTACTCATGCTATTATCAAAGAAACGTGGTGAAAGCATAATAGCAATCGATGCATTTGGTGAAATAACATTATGTAGTGGTTTCAGGGCTACAACAATCTGATCGTTTGTGAAGATACGCTGCGTACCAGAGGAGGTAGTATAGTTTCCACCCAGCCATATCACATAATCTGTTGTTTTGAGGGGAAGGGCTTTTTCCGGTATATTACCCCTGTCAGGTGCCACTGTTTCAATTGCTAGTGAGTCTTGTCCCCAGACATTATTTACTTTAGAACTCAAAAAATTATATTCTGAAATGTTCCTTAGTTTTAGTAGAGTTATCTGTGAGCGGGTAAAAAAGAGATTGAATCTCACTTTGTTCTGCAATTGCCGAAGTAATCTGAGCGTGTTCTGATCGATCAGATGACTATACAGACCAACAGTTTTTCCGGAAAGTATTGCTGAGGCATTGTTCGCAAGAAGCATCTCTTTTATAGCTCCTTGCCCAATAATCAATACGCAACTGTATTTTTCTGGTCTGATTTTATCTATGGGGATATCGGTAAGATTGACCAGGTCAGGAGTGCCATGCCGCCAATTATCATGAATGACTGTGGCTCCGGAGGCGTCTCCTCCGGCTCCCCTGGTGATAATAAGAGGAGGGTGGGTACTGGCATGTGCGATATACGAAAAACAAGCTACCATTGCTAGCGCTGTGTTTCTGATGGTTGTATACATATCGTCTGCCCTGATTTCGAAAATATGAATAATGTCTCCTCTTATAATGTACATCAAAAAGAGAGCATTTTAATTAAACGTTATCTCAACGAGATAAAAGGTTAGCACAGTAAAGTATAGAGAGAATGTAATCATACCAACATTATAGATGTGGGAGCATGAAGGCCCTGCAAGCCGCCCGGCCAGCATACTCCCATTAATAGTTAAAGTATGGACTTTGCTTTTACCGTAAACTGTAGCCAATATTACCTGATCACTACACCGTACAGTACTGTCAGAAATCTGTCCACGGCGTCGCGTGCACGCAAGTTATTTTCTCAATCCTTTCAAAACGTTAATTTATTTAATAGTCACTTATTTTATCAGAATCAATACTGAGAGTTTTATTACCGCTCTGAAAAGAGAAGGCTTTTCAGATGAAATACGTGGATGGTACGAAGTCATTACAGTACAGGGATGTAATAATAAAGATCGACAATGGATTCATTATTCTGTTGCTTTTGGACAGATGCCAAATGGAAGTATTCAATATCTTCTCCTTCTCTCCTGATAAGATTCAGTTTTGGCAATATACACATATATATTGTATTGGAAAATTGTTGATATTGTTCCTTATGACCAACGAAATGGAATTTTGCATATTTACCACATTTTATTACCCTCGACATGGGTATTTTGCCTCCATCGACGGAATTATGTTCCATACCAAAAAAACTGCTTACGGCGATGACCTGGTCTTTGGTATTATCCGGCTTAAAAGACGAGAGACAATACACATTTTCGCCCCACGTTCTGAGCGTCTCATGAATGATTTTCCATTTTATAGGTGACGCTTTTTTAGGAAGGTCATTTGTTGCGATCTGATGAGATGTTTGAAATCCGAAAATTTCTTTTGACGTAAGCTGACAAATTTCGAACTGATAATGTTCATCACAGTCAAGCCAGTAGGGAGGCCGTAGGTTTCTGAGATCCCAGAAATCAGCCTTGCGATAGTTATTGGGATTGACGCCAAATGTTTTTTTGAACTCTCGACTATAGGACTGCACTGAATCAAACCCCATTCTGAACGCGATATCTGTGACAGACTGAGAGGTCAGCTTTAGCAGAGTGGCGCTTCTGCTCAACTTGCGTTGTCTGATATATTTTCCGATAGAGACGCCACACTTTTCTTTAAAAAAATCCTGCAAACTCCTTCGCGAATAACCTGTTATAACAACCAGCTTTTCAATATCAATCCTCTCTTCAAGATTTTTTTCTATTTGCTCTAATACTGAGATTATTATGGCTTTTTTCATCATCATTCCTCTTTATTGAAGCCGAAAATATAAACATTTAAGGTGTTTGACATACTGTGTAATTAAACTGGTGGGTGGTTGTTAGCTTTTCTGGCAAAACAAGAAAGATTTAAATTGCTTGACGTTTCTGAATAAACTTTACACTTGAAGATCGGCTTTTGCCAGTAAAGCTAAGTAATTAGCATGGCGAAGGGCATAATTTTACAGGCGGTTAAAATGATTGAATAACCCTGAATTTTTAGCCCGTGAGATTATAAATCTCGTAATTATTTCTAATGATTTAATAAAAGGGAATTGTTTTGTACTTCAAAAGATCTTTATTAACGTTAGCGATTTGTGCATCCGTGGTCTCAGTAGAGGCGGTGGCGAATACCAGAGCCAATGATATGGCTTCTTCTGCTACGCCTGCTTCTGTTGGTCACCGTCCTGTGGTAACCAAGGATACAAAAAAGATAGAAGTGTCTGGGGAACTGACGACCGGTTCAACCCTCCAGATAGCGGATGTTTTTATTAGGGATGAGGATGGGGATCCCTTATCGCTGGATAAAATGAATAATGCCGACGATATTAAATGGTATCTGGTGGATAATGAGGCCGCCGATCCTTCTGGAACCCCGGCGGCAACCGGGACGGCTTTTACCATTCCTGCTGATGCAGGCGGTAAAAAAATTAAAATCGTTTACCGGATTAAGACGGCAACGGGGACGCCGGATAGTGCATTCTTGCCTGCCACTGTCTTATTAACTGCTGCATCTTCTGGGGTGAGCGGCGACTCCGCCGCAGACGGTACAATTTCTAATAAGCTACGTTCTGTCACTATCAATGTGGTGAATGAAAGTGGTAAACCGACTGATAAACTCAACGGTACCAATGACGCCAACACTCCAGTGGTAGGCGGCACCCTTGAAGCGGTACTGGAATGTGCCGCCACAGCGGCGGCTGAGTGTGAGGTCAGTAATTATAACTTTACCTGGCAGATGGCGGATGCCGGGACACCAGATAAGTTCACCGATCTGAATAATACCAACGCTGAAAAGCATAAATATATTATTAAGGGAACTGAACAGAATAAACTGTTCCGTGTCCACGTTACGCCTAAAACGACGAAAGCCACGCCGGAGAATAAACGCGCTATCCGTCGCTGATGGTTATCGCCAAATAAACATCTTATTTAAATACTCCCTCTGCCAGGCAGGGGGATATAGCAGGAGACAATAAAGTGGTTTTTTCTAAAAAACCCATTACTAAATATATAACCTGGGCCATTGTTACCAGTCAGATTCCACTGCCGGTCATCGCTGATAGCGATAATGAAATTCAGTCATGGATTGCAGGGACGGCATCGTCTATTTCTCCGCATCTGCAGGAGGGGACGCTGGAGGATTATGCCAAAGGAAAAATAAAGGCGTTACCAGGGCAAGCCGCTAATCATCTGGTGAACGAGGGGATGAAGAGCGCTTTTCCGGAGATTATTTTCCGTGGTGGCGTCAATCTTGAAGATGGCGCGAAATATCGCTCATCAGAGTTCGATATGTTTATTCCCGTCGAGGAAACGACATCGTCTTTACTCTTTGGCCAGCTTGGCTTTCGCGACCACGACAGCAGCAGTTTCGATGGCCGCACCTATGTTAACGTTGGTATGGGTTACCGCCAGGAGGTCAATGGATGGCTGCTCGGCGTCAATACGTTTCTGGATGCCGACATCCGTTATTCCCACTTACGTGGCGGCATTGGCGGGGAAGTTTATAAAGACAGTCTGGCCTTTTCCGGCAACTATTATTTCCCTCTCACCGGCTGGAAAACGTCAGCAGCGCATGAGTTACATGATGAGCGTCCGGCATATGGCTTTGATCTGCGAACAAAAGGCACGCTTCCCGATTTTCCCTGGTTCAGTGGCGAGCTGACATATGAACAGTATTACGGGGATAAAGTTGATCTATTGGGTAACGGTACATTAAGCCGGAATCCCCGCGCCGCAGGTGCGGCTCTGGTCTGGAATCCTGTCCCCTTGCTTGAGGTCAGAGCAGGATATCGGGACGCCGGTAACGGCGGCTCGCAGGCAGAGGGCGGTCTGAGAGTCAACTATTCCTTCGGTACGCCGTTACATGAACAGCTTGATTACCGCAACGTTGGGGCGCCGTCGAATACGACTAACCGGCATGCCTTTGTCGATCGTAATTACGATATCGTCATGGCGTATCGGGAGCAGGCCAGTAAAATCCGCATTACGGCAATGCCGGTGTCAGGCCTGTCCGGGACGCTGGTGACATTAATGGCGACGGTAGATAGCCGTTACTCGATTGAGAAAGTTGAGTGGTCGGGTGATGCGGAGCTTCTCGCCGGACTCCAGCTTCAGGGGAGTCTGGGCAGCGGCCTTATCCTTCCACAACTTCCGCTGACGGCGACCGACGGTCAGGAGTATAGCCTTTATTTAACGGTGACTGACAGCCGGGGTACTCGCGTGACCTCCGAGCGTATCCCGGTAAGGGTGACACAGGATGAGACCAGTTTCCGTTCCTGGATAAATGTTATCAATGACGATGTTCAGGTTGAGGACGGCAACTTTGTTATCAGTACGCCGCTTCCTGCCGGAGAAGAGGGGAAGGTTATTGAGTGGCACTACGTGCGCGAGCGTTCTGAAGAGGAGTGGGCGTCGCTCAAACCACGTCATATTAAGTATCAATCAGATATGCCGGGTCTGGCATTTAAAGCGCTCGGTGGTACAGAGCGTGATGGCCATTGGGTTGAACGGGTTCTGGTGACCCATATCGGCGATGATGCCCGCTCGCTCAAATTACATATTGAAGCAAGCGGACCAGACGATAAACATCCGGTGAAGGGTACCGTACTACTACAAGCGCAGTCAGACAGTATTGCGCAGAAGGTCACTTCTGTGGAGGTGCTTTTTACGCCGGGTACTGAAGAAACCAACGGAAGCGTTACTGCGCCAGTCGTCGGAACAGAAATGCGAGCCAGAACGCTTTGTGTAAATAACACGGACTGTACTGATGCGTTTAATTATCAGTGGGAAATCTCGGATGAAATGAAATCCTGGCAATCCGTACCGGGGGCGACAAAGGCCACCTGGCTTATCCCTTATAGCCTTAACGGGGAATCGCTTCAGAATAAATATATCCGCGTCAGAATTATTTCTGATAAAGAAAATGCCAAGAGTTCTACCGCAACCTCTGATGCGAATTAATGTTTTAAAAAGGATCAACAGTGCGTATGTCGAAACATAATCTTATTATCTATAGCCTGCTTCTGGCGGCTGCGCCGATAAGCGTCTTGGCAGATTCGTCGACAACGTCCGCGGCAACCGTCGGGATATTTTCTCCTCCTACGGCGCCGAGCGTTGGGCACAGGCCTGGAACACCTCGCGATGGCTACGAATTGAAGTTTAATGGACTTGACTTTTCTATTGAAAAGTATACACCTTTTCCGGGAATGACTATTGAGAGGTATGCCAGAAATGTAGGCATCAGAGATCCGGATAATAACTATCAGTCTGCGGAAACTTTTACTACAGTATGTACGTATTATCAGATCAATAAAGATAACTCTCAGCATATACTTAAACGTGAAAAGCCATGTGAGCATAAATTTAATATCCAAAAGGAACATCGGGGTTCAAAGATTAAACTAGAAATTTATAATGAAACGGATATGGCTTCAGCGTCAGGATACACGCCTGTGCCATCGGTATCTGAATTTCAGTATATTGAAACAGAAACTATATCTAATACGCCAAGTCGAGATTTAACAGTTATGAGTATAGATAAGTCTGTATTATCGCCGGGTGAAAGTGCCACCATCACAACTATTGTTAAGGATATCGACGGGAATCCTATAAATGAAGTTTACATTAAAAAGTCTGTAGCGTGTGAAATTTTAGAGTGCTTATGGGATTATGGTCCTCTTAAGAAAGAAAATGCTCCAGGTAAATATACACAAGTTATAACCTATCGTGGGCATAGTAATGAGCGTATTGACATATCTTTTATATATTCAGAGGCTTTTACGAAAACAATTTCCATCAGAGGAAGACCATAAAACTATATTAATCATTATGGGTAATGTAATTCTTTTTATCACCATCATCTTATTATGGATGTTTACCTGGTTTTTTAGCGGATTGCTAAATAATTATTATGGCTAAAATAATACAAACATTAAAAGGAGAGGTTTTTATGACGCCAGCAACAACACAAGATTATATCTCATTGGGTCAGGAACACGCTGTCACCTTTGGCAAAACGCAACTGACCCTCAAACCCGGTATACTGGCTAAAGGGGAACCATTACCCTGTACAAAGGGGCTGGTGAGCCATAATTTATTACCGGGTTACTGTATCCCGGGGATAAAAAAGCGGATTATTGTCGTCCCGTCACTGGATACGCCGGTTTGTGAATGGCAGGTAAAAGACTATAGTGACCGCCTTAAATCAGCGGGTAGCCACTCAAACCGGGCGGTATATGTGCTGAGTATGGATACGCCATTTGCTCAGGCCCGTTTTATTCGGGAACATGATATTCATCCCGGCATAACCTTTGTTTCTGACTACGCTTGCCGCCAGTTTTTGGATAATTCCGGGCTGAAAATTAATGAGCTCAGTATTTTTGCCAGAGCGTTGATAGAGTGCGATGAAAATAATGTGGTTACGCGTGTTATTGTACCACGAGATATCACTCATCTTCCTGTTTACTAATCACTTATATCAGCACCGTCCCTGCACAGAGAACCGAATAACCGGCAATGCAGGGGCGCAGGCATCCTCCTGTAGTGCCCCCACATTTAACACATATACTATTGCATCACGCATAAGGAACTGAAAATGATGCCAGCGGATGGGGCAGGTTAACGTTATGGCACCCCTGAATTTCTGCAATAATCGTCTGGTAACCGGAAAGCCACTTATGACTTTGTGATTTGGCCTGCTGGTGCTGTAAATTATTTATCAATAGCTCCATTGATTCGCGGGTCTGCCAGTAATAATTATTAACCATTCTTCCGCTGGCGGCATCGGTATAGCTTTCCATCCCAATATAGCCATCAATAGTCTGTGTATAGCGCTCAATCCAGCCATCCAGTTGATAAAATTCTTCGTCGTACTCTTTTTTTTCGAAAATAAAACTTGTCAGAAACAGCGACATGGTATTTCTCCTGTTACGCAATATCAATCAAACACCCATCAACGTGGATTCAAAACGTAAACCCGGCATCATTTTTTCAAGGCCGTCAGTCAGCATGTTTCCTGCCGCGTACAATTCATCAACCGGCATTTCCGGCAAGCTTTCAAGGATAAACCACATCGCTTTATCTGAAGCGCTTAGTCGGGTACGTACTCCCTGACGCCAGTTCCAGCGCCGACAGGTGACGCCTCTGTCATCGCGCCAGATAACTTCGCCCGGTTCTGGCGACTCGGTGGCGGGTTGTCCTTCTTTCAGGGTATCAAATGTTTCACTACCGTCTGCGAAAACCAGCCGCGGCGATCCACAATAAGCCGCGCTATTTTCGCCGCCTACCGGTACGGCATAGCGCAGGCTCACGGCGTTATAAAGATCAACGACCGGGTCCAGCGCCGCCATTGTTCCATCCTTCAACACGCGTTTTCGTAGCGCTTCAGCCGAGCAGGGGGTGCGCTTTGGTTTTGCGCCGAATGCTTTAAACACCGCATTCCAGGCGTCTATATGCGCCTGTGCCCACGTCGGTTGGCCGTTAATTACGGCCTGACAGGCCTCTTTTAACGCGATTTCTCCGACCTGCGCATCGCGAATCGGAGCGGCAATAACATTAATACTTAATGCACGAAAGCCGGGAGCGATACGGGCCAGTTCCGGGCTGATTGACGGTAACATAGAAGACATCGCATAATCCTGTAATGACTATTTTCTTCTATGATATCGACCAATGACCAAAAAAGTCAACTTATCGACCACGGCGGGCGCCGACGTCAGCACGATAAATGAAGCTGTTTCCCAACGTATCAAACAATTTCGTAGCCAAAAAAAGATGTCGCTGGATGAGCTTGCGCGGCGTTCCGGCGTCAGTAAAGGAATGCTGGTGGAAATTGAAGGCTGTAAAGCCAATCCAAGCATTGCGCTGTTATGTAAGATCGCGGCGGCAATGGGAGTGTCCGTGGCGGATGTTGTTAACGTCGCCAGCGAGCCGATGGTCCATCTTATCGACCGGGATGCTATTCCGGTGTTGTGGCGCGGCGAGAAAGGCGGCAGCGCAAAACTGATGGCGGGAACCAGCGGGCCGGATATGCTGGAACTCTGGCAATGGATAATGCATCCTGGTGAACAGTTTGAATCGGCAGGGCATCCGGCTGACACCTGTGAATTACTGTTTGTTAATCAGGGAACACTGACATTAACAGTCGACGGTAGACGCTTTATTATTCGGGAGGGCTGCTCCGCTGTAGCCAGAACCGACATGCCTCATGCCTACGTTAACGACACTAATGAGGTGCTTGAATTTACCATGACGGTGAATGAAAAGAGCCGTTGATCACCGTAAGGCGCTAACAACCCGTCATCCGGACAGGGAAGCCTCGGTGCCCGATAAGCATTTTCGGGCACCGGCTATCTTTTATTTTATCGCAGGCGCGGCCTCCGGATTATCGATATAGAGCGTCTGGCTTGGGAAGGCGAAGTCAGCGCCGTTTTCCTGGACAATCGCAATAATTTTCAGGTAAACATCCTGCTGTACGGCAAGCCATTCCTGCCATACTGTTGTTTTGGTAAAGCAATACACCATAATATTCAGCGAAGAGTCGGCGAATTCATTAAAATAGACCAACAGCGTCTGTTTCTGATCGATATCGCTGTGCGCCTGCAGCATGTTTCTGATAGCGTCAACAATGAGGCCAATTTTGTCGGCATCTTCGTAACGTAATCCAATAACCGTTTTTATTCGACGGTTGGTCATCCGTCCCGGATTCTCAACGCTAATGGATGAAAAGACGGAATTAGGCACGTACAACGGGCGGTGGTCGAATGTGTTAATTCGTGTAATTCGCCAGCCGATTTCGGCGACCGTACCTTCGATATTTCTGTCAGGAGAACGAATCCAGTCTCCGATACTGAAGGGGCGATCGAAATAGAGCATAATACCGGAGAAAAAATTGCTCAGGACATCTTTGCCCGCCATACCAACAGCGATACCGCCGATACCGCCAAAGGTCAGCAGACCGGACAGACTCATGCCAAAATGTTCGCCATACAGTAAGACAATCGCGACAATAATGGTTATTTTTATGACCCGTGCCAGAATACGGGTACTGGTCACATCTCTACCTTTATTGACCTGTGCTTTTTCAAATTGGTTAATAATCAGGAAAAGTTTTATCGTCAGAATAAGCGCAATGAGCGAGGTGCAGATAAAATCAATGACCCCGGAAGAGATAAAACGCAAATTATAATCTTCAATAGCATTATTCAGGATGCTCCCGATGGTCCCAATAATAATCGCGTAAATAAAAAACTGTGCCGCATGGAACGTGAATCCTTTCTTCCACTGTACGTTACGGCTGAGCCAAAATCTCACGACCAGCAACGCCATACCGCAACTGAAAAGTATCGCCAGATTAAATGCGTTTTTGAGAAAAAATTCAGTGAACATTATTGTTTTCCGCTCCTTCCTACGATAACAGCTCAGAATGACCTGATTAACAGGTATTTTACCCAGGATAAACGCGTAGATCATCGATAAGTAAAAAGAAGAAATAGTGCTATCAGCTTTAATCTCAGCGGTTTACTTTTTATGTAAATACATTGTCACGTTTTATAGAGCAGACATCGCGTGATTGTCATGGTATTGTTGCCATCAGGTAACAAAGTCATCTGTAAAGGACAATACTATGATCATGATGAAGCTGAAATCGGCGAAGGGGAAAAAATTTCTGTTATGCCTGCTGGCAGTGTTTATCGTTGCGGCATCGGTGGTAACGCGCGCGACTATCGGCGGTGTGATTGAGCAGTATCATATTCCACTGTCCGAGTGGACAAGCTCTATGTATGCCATTCAGTCGGCAATGATTTTCGTTTACAGTCTGGTGTTCACTATTCTGCTGGCGATTCCTTTGGGGATCTATTTCCTCGGCGGAGATGAGTAACAGGAATAGGGTATTGGCCGGATGGCAGCGCCATCCGGCAGGACGGAAGAGGGATTAATCGTCCTCGTCGTCCAGTTCAACCGGTGTTTGATACTCATCAGGCTTAATGACTAACAGGTCGCAGCGCAGATGGTCAATGACCTGTTCGGCCGTGTTCCCCAGAAACGCGGCCGAGAGTCCGGTACGTCCAACGGTGCCAAGCACAACGATCCCCGCCTGGAGATGTTCGGCAAGATCCGGGATAACTTCTTCAGGCAAGCCTTTTTCTACATGCGTAACTTTTTCATCGATGCTGAATTTCTGGCGCAGCGCTTTCATCGCCAGTAAATGCTGGCCTCTGATGGCGTCGTTATACACGCTGGGATCAAATTCCGGCAGCTCAATGGCGATATTGATTGGCGTAACGGGGTAGGCGCCGACCAGGTGCACTTCGGTATGATTAACCTGCTCCGCCAATTGTAAGGTCTCTTTTACCAGCTTTTCGTTGAGAGCATTATGATAGGGCTCTTCGCTTGCCAGGTTCACGGCGACCAGGGCTTTGCCGCCCTCTGGCCACGGCTGATCTTTGACCATCCACACGGGGCTTGGGCATTTACGCAGCAAATGCCAGTCGGTAGGGGTAAAAATGACCGCTTCCAGTCGATCGTGCTGATGCGCCATTTTCAACACCAGATCGTGACTGCCGGCGATAACCTCCTGGATGATGGCCTCAAAGGGACGATTGTGCCAGACCACTTTAATTTCAATGGGGACACCGGCTTCAAGATAATATTTCGCCTGCTCACGTATCCAGGCTGTGCGTTGACTTATTACGCCCTGACGCATTGCGGTGCGTTCGTCAGGAGAAAGCAGGGTGGTCATCTCATACGAGAAATCGTAAATAGGCAGGAAAGCTTTAATTTTGCCGCCAATCCGTTGATGCAAATAAACTGCTCGCCGTAATGCGGGTTGGTCGTCCTGATTGGGATCGATGACCACCAGCATATTTTGATACATAGCCATACAGGGTCTCCTTACAACTGTCATCGCAGTTTGTAACTAAAGAGTAACTCAAATATGGTGAATGAAACAGAGGAAGCGCTTCTGCCAGATCAATAAATGAGAAAAATTTAACGATATGGCAGAAGATAACATCAATGGTTTAGCTGACGTTTAAGCGACGTTGCGGGTATGACCGGCGAGGGCCGCCAGCGCATCGCTGTTTTCAATAGTAATATACTTACCTTTCACCGCCAGCATACCGCTTTTCTGGAAACGCCCCAGCAGACGGCTAATGGTTTCGACTGTTAAGCCCAGATAGTTGCCGATATCGCCACGGGTCATCGTCAGGCGGAATTCACGCGGTGAAAAACCACGCTGCGCAAAGCGGCGGGACAGGTTGTAAATAAACGCAGCCAGACGTTCTTCGGCGTTTTTCTTCGACAATAACAGGATCATATCCTGATCGCCTTTAATTTCACCGCTCATCAGACGCATCATTTGCTGACGCAGGTTAGGCATTTTGCCGGACAGGTCATCCAGTGTCTCAAAGGGTATTTCACATACCATTGAGGTTTCCAGCGCCTGTGCAAAGCTCGGATGATGACCGCTGCCAATGGCGTCAAAACCCACCAGGTCGCCTGCTAAATGGAATCCAGTAATCTGCTCATCGCCTTGCTCGGTAATGGTGTAGCTCTTAATCGTTCCGGAGCGGATAGCATAGAGCGATTTCAATTCATCACCTGCTTTAAACAGAGTTTGCCCTTTCTGAATGGGCTTTTTGCGCTCGATGATATTATCAAGCTGATCAAGCTCATGCTCGTTAAGTGTGAACGGGATGCAAAGCTGGCTGATACTGCAATCCTGGCAATGGATAGCACAACCGCCAGACTGAATGCGCCGTATAATTCGCTTTTCCGGGATCATAGGTCTGCTCAAGCCGTAATTGATATTTGTCAATTTTAACATCTTTTTGGTGAGCGCGTAAGTCTGAGCTATCCCGGAGAAGGAATAATTCAAGTATAAGTTTGATGAATACTTTTATCTATTTGAAAACACGTAATTTATTTGTTGTTGCTTTACATAAAAGTGTGACCGATAAGGCACTTTTTGCCTGTATTTTCATAATAAAAGATAGCCTTCATGGCGTAATAGCCACTCTTTTCGCTGCACGCCGCCTGCGTATCCGGTCAGAGTGCCGTTACGCCCGATGACGCGATGGCAGGGAACAACAATACTGATGGGGTTAGCGCCATTCGCAGCACCGACTGCGCGTGCGGCGCCCGGTCGTCCCAGTTGCGCCGCCAGTTGACCATAGTGCATCACCTGCCCGCAGGGGATAGCACGCAACGCCTGCCATACTTCCCGTTGAAAAGGTGTGCCCCCCGTGGCGGTTTCCAGAGTATCAATTACGGCGAGATTGCCTGCAAAATAATCTGCAAGCTTATCGCTGAGTCCACCGGGGTTAGTCGCAGAAACGCGTTCATAGCCTTCGTGACGGTAGTGGATATTTAGCAGTTGCTCCATACGACCGCGGTACTGTTCCCACTCAATGGCCCGCAGTCGGAACTGCTCATCGCAAACCACCCATAACGGACCTAATGGCGTGGCTATCTTCTCTTCAAGTAATCTCAGCATCCGTTCTCTCACATCGTCTTAATCTAACGTAAGAGACAAGATATCATGCCAGGAATACCCGCAACCATACTCCTTAAAAGATAGTCAGGGATAACACATTTAGCGCCAGTAATATCGTTGGCGGAGAAAAAGAGAGCCGGGCGAGGCGGTTAATTGCCTGACATTGTCGCTGTTATTGGAAATAACTGTAAACCGTTGTCGGTATAACAGGGCACGGTTATGATAACGGCAGTCGCAAAAACGCTGGAGGATGAACCATGAACCTTGACGATAAAGCGCTGTTTCTTGACGCCATGGAGGATGTCCAGCCGCTGAAACGCCATACTGATGTACACTGGCAGCCAACGCGTAATCTTAAAACGCCCCAGCGTATCGACACGCTTCAGCTTGATAATTTCCTGACGACGGGCTTTCTGGATATTCTGCCGCTGAATGAACCGCTGGAATTTCGTCGGGAAGGATTGCAGCAGGGTGTCATCGACAAGTTACGCAGTGGGAAATACCCTCAGCAGGCCAGCCTCAATTTGTTACGCCAGCCGGTCGAAACGTGCCGAAAAATGCTGTTTCGTTTTATCCTGGAGGCGCAGAAAGAGGGGTTGCGTAATGTCCTGATCATTCATGGTAAAGGGCGAGAGGCGAAGTCGCATGCCAATATCGTCCGAAGCTATGTGGCCCGCTGGTTGACAGAGTTTGAAGATGTACAGGCTTATTGTTCGGCGCTGCCGCACCATGGCGGCGGCGGGGCATGTTATGTCGCGTTACGTAAAACGGTGCAGGCTAAACAGGATAACTGGGAGCGCCATGCGAAGCGTAGTCGGTAAATCGTTGTCGCTGGCGGACAGGACCGCCAGCGCAAGCTCGCGCGAACCCGATTTTATGCCTGATGCTCAGGATTCTGCAAGAGAACGGGCGATAACGCTGTCCGCGGTAATAACACGGAGAAACAGTCATTCGCTTATTTAAGCGTCTATTAAAATATACTGGCTTTCGACTTAACTATTAAGCAGAAAATGGTGATAAGTACATCACTTGTCAATATGGATGGATGAATATCTTGGCATAGCGAATATAGGTGATTTTATCTGTTGCACTAAGGGAAATGGCGATGGTCTGGTATTGAATATGGAGAATGTCAAAGAAACGAATGGCAATAGGTATCTGAAATGCTATAAAAATAAAACCTGTCTCCTATCCTGGTTGTAGGCCGTCAAAAATGTTGAGAAATATCAGCGTCAGGACATGCATTATTCTATTCATGGTATGTACGTTTCTTTTGGTGGATACTTTACAAATAGCTTTTCTGCACGATCTCCCTATTTTAATTACGTGTAATATCATTTATCTGATCTCGACATTACTGCTTTGGTGGTATATGACCTGCTATCTGGTAGTGCCAATTAATACCGTGAAGAAAAGTATTGAAGAGGTCGCAGCAGGAAACTTGTCTATTCATATCTCCGAATTTGGCAATAATTGCGCCGGGCGACTCATCCCCGGGATTAATAGCCTGTCGGAGAATATTTCCGCGCTGGTACGTGAAATCAGATCCTCTTCGCAAACGGCAATGACCCTTTCCGAACAACTGGCGGCGCGCAGTCTGTCGCTATCCGTAAAGACGGAACAGCAGTCGGCCTCGTTAATTCAAACTGCCGCCAGTATGGATGAAATGGCGGCGAGTACCAAAAACAATGCGGATAATACCCGAATGGCGAGCATACAGGCGGATTGTGCAACCCAATGCGCCCGTAAAGGCGGTGAATTAATGGTGCGGGTTACAGAAAATATGCGTTCTATTACCGACTGTGCCTCGCAGATGACGGAGATTATTTCATTGATTGACGGTATCGCATTCCAGACTAATATTCTGGCGCTTAACGCGGCGGTAGAGGCTGCGCGGGCGGGCGATCATGGAAAAGGTTTCTCCGTGGTGGCAGGGGAAGTGCGTAACCTGGCGCATCGTAGCGCCGAGGCGGCAAAAAATATCAAGGCGCTGATCGACGTTACGCATGACAATGTGCGGCAGGGGGCCGCCATAGTGCAGGAGGCTGAAAAAAATATGCAGGAGATTGTTGGCGGCTCCGGGCAATTAAACGTGCTGATGAGTGAAATTTCCACCACCACGCGGGAGCAGGAAAAAGGCATTAACCAGATAACACTGGCGTTGAGCGATCTGGAAAGCGCAACCCATAGCAATGTCTTAATGGTTGAAGCGCTATCTGCTTCTTCGGATGTTTTAAAGGCGCAGGTGATCGAGTTACAGACTAAAACCGACAAATTTCGTTTAAGCCAGCCGGGTTACAGTGAACATGCGCTGTCGCGCTCTCATGTATCACCTCTTTCGACCATCACCAGGCGCGGCCAGGCCTGATAATACATGTTTGGTAAGCGCCTGTTGCTAAGGCGCTTTTTTCGCACGTTCCCGTCATTCTTTTTGAGCAATGAGAAAATGAGAGATTGCTTAACCTTTCCCGAAAGCTAGACTAACGGCATGAGAGTTGTAACGTGGAGGCGCTGTGGAAGCCATTAAGGGATCGGATGTGAACGTGCCAGATGCCGTTTTCGCATGGCTACTGGATGGTCGTGGTGGAGTAAAACCGCTCGAAGATAATGATGTGATCGATAGTCAGCATCCCTGTTGGCTACATCTTAATTATACCCACCCGGACAGCGCCCGCTGGTTAGCTTCAACGCCTTTACTCCCCAATAACGTGCGTGATGCGCTGGCTGGTGAAAGCTCGCGCCCGCGCGTAAGTCGTATGGGGGAAGGGACGCTCATTACGCTGCGCTGTATTAATGGCAGTACTGACGAACGCCCGGATCAATTAGTGGCAATGCGTTTATATATGGACGAGCGATTCATTGTGTCTACCCGTCAGCGAAAGGTTCTGGCGCTGGACGATGTGGTCAGTGATTTGCAGGAGGGCACCGGGCCCGTAGATTGCGGCGGCTGGTTAGTGGATGTGTGCGATGCGTTAACCGATCACGCCAGTGAATTTATTGAAGAGCTACACGATAAAATTATCGATCTGGAAGATAATCTTCTCGACCAGCAAATCCCACCGCGCGGTTTCCTCGCATTGCTACGTAAACAGCTAATTGTTATGCGTCGCTATATGGCGCCGCAGCGCGACGTCTATGCCCGGCTTGCGAGCGAACGGTTGCCGTGGATGAGCGACGATCACCGGCGCAGAATGCAGGATATCGCCGACAGGCTGGGAAGGGGGTTGGATGAAATTGACGCTTGTATCGCGCGTACTGGCATCATGGCGGATGAAATTGCCCAGGTGATGCAGGAGTCTCTGGCGCGCAGAACTTATACCATGTCGCTTATGGCGATGGTTTTTCTGCCCAGCACTTTTTTAACAGGGTTATTTGGCGTTAACCTGGGCGGTATTCCCGGCGGCGGATGGCGGTTCGGCTTTTCTCTGTTTTGTATTCTGTTAGTTGTCCTGATCGGTGGTGTTACTTTATGGTTGCATCGCAGTAAATGGTTGTAACAAAAGCGCTTTTCAGACCATTTCGGGTGAAAAAACGCCGAGAAATTTGAGCGAAGTCAATAAACCATCTACCTATTCGGGGCAATATCTCTCTCGCAGGTGAATGCAACGTCAAGCGATGGGCGTTGCGCTCCATATTGTCTTACTTCCTTTTTTGAATTACTGCATAGCACAATTGATTCGTACGACGCCGACTTAGATTAGTCGGCTTTTTTTTGCCTGTAGACTATCTGCGTCTACCCTTTAAGAGTCTGAATGACATTCTGGAGGGTAATATGAGCTGTCTTTTGACCTTATTATATCTACACTCGTCCTTGTCGGACCCGATTCCCACTGACCCTGTTCCCATTCCTGAGCCGCTTCCCCGTCCTCAGCCGATGCCCGACCCGCCGCCGGACGAAGAACCGATTAAAATGTCGCATCAAACGCCCGGATCTGCGAGGATACGCGCCTGCTGACTATGAGTCGTTACCGCGAGAGTAAATTGTGACCGCTTTTTCAACCCTGAATGTTTTGCCCGCCGCCCAGCTCAATAACCTTACTGAGCTGGGCTATCTTGAGATGACGCCTGTTCAGGCCGCAGCATTACCCGTCATTCTGGCGGGAAATGATGTGCGTGTGCAGGCCAGGACCGGTAGCGGTAAAACGGCGGCGTTTGGTCTTGGGCTCTTGCATCGAATTGATGTCACTCTGTTCCAGACACAGGCATTAGTGCTGTGCCCGACGCGGGAGCTGGCGGATCAGGTAGCCGGGGAGTTACGTCGCCTGGCCCGTTTTCTGCCAAATACCAAAATTCTGACCTTGTGTGGCGGGCAGCCCTTTGGCGCACAGCGCGACTCGCTTCAGCACGCTCCGCATATCATTGTCGCGACGCCGGGGCGCCTGCTGGATCATTTACAAAAAGAAACCGTATCGCTGGATGCGCTGCACATTCTGGTAATGGATGAAGCAGACCGAATGCTGGACATGGGATTCAGTGACGCCATTGATGAGGTGATCCGCTTTGCGCCTGCGACGCGCCAGACGTTGTTGTTTTCAGCAACCTGGCCTGAGGCCATTGCGGCGATTAGCGGTCGTGTACAGCAGCAGCCAATACGTATTGAAATCGATACGGTAGATGCGCTACCGGCTATCGAACAACAGTTCTTCGAAACGTCTGCGCATGAAAAAATTTCGCTGCTACAAACGTTGCTTAGCCAGCATCAGCCAGCGTCCTGCGTGGTATTTTGCAATACCAAAAAAGATTGTCAGGCCGTTTGTGATGCGCTTAATGCGGTAGGACAAAGCGCGTTGGCGCTCCACGGCGATCTGGAACAACGCGACCGCGACCAGACGTTGGTGCGTTTTGCAAACGGTAGCGCGCGCATTCTGGTTGCCACCGACGTTGCCGCGCGAGGATTAGACATTAAATCGCTCGAACTGGTGGTTAACTATGAACTGGCCTGGGACCCGGAGGTGCATGTCCATCGTATTGGCCGTACGGCGCGCGCGGGAAGCAGCGGCCTGGCGATCAGTTTCTGCGCGCCGGAAGAGGCGCAGCGGGCGAATATTCTTTCAGAAATGCTGCAACTCAAGCTGAACTGGCTGAATGCGCCCGCCCGGCAGCCGTTACTCCCTCTGGCCGCAGAGATGGCTACCCTATGCATTGACGGCGGCAAAAAAGCGAAAATGCGTCCGGGAGATATTTTGGGCGCGCTGACCGGCGATATTGGATTAGACGGGGCGGATATTGGCAAAATTAACGTGCATCCAATGCACGTTTACGTCGCCGTACGTCAAGCAGTAGCGCAAAAAGCCTGGAAGCAGTTGCAAAACGGGAAGATCAAAGGCAAGTCATGCCGGGTACGGCTATTATAATGATCGATAGCATGGCGTCTCAGCGGAGTGCTGAGACGCCTGCAGATTATTTCACTTCGATAACATCAAGCCGCAACGCCTCTAAGGCGGTGTCATCTTCTTCCGGCTGCCAGCCAGCGGGCTGCAAGGGAATCTCTTCACGATCGAACGCTAAATCGCCGCCGTCGACGACCTCGGAACCGTGAGTGATTCCTTTGAAATCGAACAGGTTAGTGTCACAAAGGTGAGACGGCACGACATTCTGCATGGCGCTAAACATCGTCTCGATCCGTCCAGGATAGCGTTTATCCCAGTCGCGTAGCATGTCGGCAATCACCTGGCGTTGCAGGTTGGGTTGCGAACCGCACAGATTACAAGGAATGATAGGAAAGGCTTTGGCCTCAGCAAAACGGATAATATCTTTCTCGCGGCAGTAAGCCAGCGGGCGGATCACGATATGTTTGCCGTCATCGCTCATCAGCTTCGGCGGCATCCCTTTCATTTTTCCGCCATAGAACATATTCAGAAACAGGGTTTGCAGAATATCGTCGCGATGGTGGCCCAGGGCTATTTTGGTCGCGCCCAGTTCAGTCGCCGTACGATACAGGATACCCCGGCGCAAACGCGAGCACAGCGAGCAGGTGGTTTTTCCTTCCGGAATCTTCTCTTTCACAATGCCGTAGGTGTTTTCTTCGACGATTTTATATTCTACGCCCAGCTGCTCAAGGTAGGCTGGCAGGATATGCTCCGGGAAACCTGGCTGCTTTTGATCGAGGTTGACGGCGACCAGTGAAAAATTGATCGGGGCGCTTTGCTGCAAATTACGTAAAATTTCCAGCATCGTATAGCTATCTTTGCCGCCAGAAAGGCAAACCATAATGCGATCGCCTTCTTCAATCATATTAAAATCGGCAATCGCTTCGCCAACGTTACGGCGCAGGCGCTTTTGCAACTTGTTGAGGTTGTATTGCTCTTTCTTTGTATTCTTTTGAATTTCTTGCATTATTTCAGTTCTCTGGTACTAAATGGGGCGAACTTTGCAACTACGATAACCGCGCATTCAACATCGCTACTTGTTCGTCGTTCATGTCATCAATCTACATACCGTAAATTTCATACACCATCTGCGCAGTTTCATGCCCCATTTGGCTGGCGATAAATGCCGGGTTCGCTCCTGCCGTCAACAGCCAGCAGGCAAAAGTATGTCGCGTATGGTACGGATTACGGCGACGAATGCCAGCACGTTTTAATAGAGATGGTACCTTCGGATATTGTCAACTGTATACATCATGCAGCCAGGTCCGTTAAGAAGTGACGGGCTCAACTGAAATTCAGGCGCTGCTGCGTCCTGATGATGGTACGTTTCAAGTGGTTTCGTGGAGTGAACCGGGACTGGTGTAAAATGATATTCGGCACACCCTTTTTGCTCTTTTATTGGTGATATAAAATAACGTATCAGTATTTTATTATCTAATAAGATAGTGCAGAGTGTTTAATTATTGTTGGGTAAGATCATTTTACCGTATACTATTTAAAATTTTCTTGTTTATTCTGGTGGTCGTATTGAATTAAAAATAGCCTGTATCATATGTACAGTTCAGACAAATTATTTGCGATGAGAATTGCTACCTGATATCTACACCTTATGAAGCATACCATAATTCTGGCTGGAGAGCGTAATGCGTATAACAGTAAGTGATATATCAACCAGAGAATCACAGCAGACGGTACAGATACAAGCTATCAGAAGTTGGGATACCATACCGTACCTTTCAATGTTGGATGGACTTTATCAGGACGATATCTTTCATGAGCAAGTGTCTAATTTACCAGAAGAATATATTAAGTTGGATGAGATGGCCAAAGATGAAGAAAAGAACAGATTAAATATTTACGACTTCTTCTTTGAGCCAACACATGAAATTATATATGAAGATATTAAGTCAACATTGGATTTTTATTATTCAAATAGCACAACTTTCCGTAGGCTGGTTAATTATAAAGTAGAGCGCAGTATCAATGACGATATAGATACCAATAAATGCGAGGTCAAGATATCTCTAAATTACAGTTACGAAAATATTGATGGGGGGCGAGGATATTTATCGCTTCCATTTGATAAGAACGGCTATCCAATTCCCCCTGACTTTCACAACTGTGTGAATGGAATCACATCAGAAAAATTGTTGTTAGATCTATTTCTAAAACATATTTTGCACGATCATTTAAATGCAAACGGTGAAGTTACAAACGTTTACGCCAATGTTATTTATAAAGAGATTGATCCTGCTGCAATTGCACATACATCGTCGTGTTTTTCTCAGGTAACGATGAGTGGTGAACATGAGCTATTTAATGTAGATAGCGTAACTGTTCCACCTAAAAGTACTGAGCAAATTATATCTGAGGGAAAGGAAATTCAAAGGCAAATTTTCTTATCTTCCCATAGCAGCAATCATCTTCAGCCAGTAACCATTCATAAAATGGACAGGAGTATTAAAAACATTGCAGTAACTGGTTTGTTATTATCATCAAGATTAGCAGTAACATCTGGTGATTATAGGATAAAAAATGGTAATTCAGAAGGTGAGAATAATTTTTTACCCGTTAAAGAATTACAGAGATATGAAAGGGCTCTCCCGGAGGATCATCCTGCCCCAACTACGGAGCCTAACCTGGCAGGTAAGGTGTTAGATGGCCTATTTGAACACTTTACATCTATGGCGGGAGGACGCCTTATCTCAATACTCAAACTACTGGTAAAAGAACAAGAGGCAAATAGTTATAAAAGAGGCTATCATGAATTACTTGCGTTTTCTCAAACTGGGCAGTGGACGCATGATGGAAGAGTTATTGCTGCTGAATATATGCTCAAAGGTCTTTTAGTTCATTTAAGTGATCGTCTCATCGTTCTCGGTGAGGGAAGTTTCGTTTCTTTTCTATCTTTTGTAAGAGAAAATATTCAACATCAATATAAAATATATGAACTAATGGCGCGTGATATGCTGGTTCATCCTATGCATTTCAGTACTGAGCCTGAACCACCCATGATAGACAGGCCTTTATGGACAAGGGAAAGCCATTATGCGAAAGTCCTGTATGAAAAGTTTCCTGCTATTTCTGGTTCAAGCTTTGACGTTTTCTATGGTAAGGATGCTATTATTACAGCATTAGAAATAGTATCTTTCAATAGACAAGAAAGAGGAAAGAGCGCTTTTAATAAAAAAAGGATGAATCATCTTTTTAAGCTGGTCCAATTAGTGATACACCATTTATCCAGCAATGGTGGTGATAGAGTATTGCTTAGCCCTGAAGGCATAAAAAATAATTTTATTATTATGCGTAATATTATTTTTTGGTGTGCAAAGATAACGGGGCCAGTTAATGATAAAAAAATAGACACAATAGCAAGAAAAATTGTGGTTAATAATAAATTTACCAAAGGTGTTAGATCAACACTTCCCAAAAGTAACGAGCCTTTAAAATTGTTAATGAAAGCCGCGATCAATAAGCAGCTAGACTGGGCGGAGAAATATTATCGAGCAGAGACTCATATGAAGGAACATATGCAGGAGTGTGATATCTTAGGACTAATGGATATCAACAAAATGGTGCAAGAGGCCGTTGTTGGGCTTATTCACGAGATCAGTGATATTGCGCAAAGCAGTTGGCTGACATTAGAAGAACAACATGAGAGACAGGCTCAGGCTCTCGAATCGTTCAAGGAGAAGCTTTCCTCCATGAATGGCGGGCAAGAATTCGTTTATGCATTTAATAAGATTATTCAGGAGGGGTTGGGAGGATTAATTGAGCTGAGTTTTGATCTTGATGATACTATACATCATCGCACAACTTCCTCATTAAGTCCGGCTGCAAGAGCAGGACTTCACCTCTTAGGAACGGTCTGGAATATTGTAATGGGGCTTATCCCTGGTTTTAACGCTCTGGCTGGTACCAGCAGTATTCTTAATCGGGCTGTTGTGGAAAACTCTGCGGATGTATGCGGTTACGTACAGGATATTATTCGTATCGGTATGGAGGCTGTTCCTGTTGCTGGAGCGAAGTTCACAGAAAGAGCGGCAAATGCAAAGTATACGGGCCTCCGATTTGTTGAAAATAAAATACAAAGAGGTGTAGTACGAGCGCCGATTCAAAAGGGGAGTAATTATAAAACTATAGAGTCAATAGAAAATACAGATTTTATTTATCAAAAAACTAATCAGAAAGTTCTTGAGTTAGGTCCAGCGGGAAACGATGGGCTCTATCGCGCTACCGGTTTTGATAAAGAAACGTATGGTTATTACAAACCGTCAGGAGAAGGCTTTTACAGAAAACAGGCCTCATATCCACCGCTGTCATCGGAAGCGCCTAATACGATAAAATATGGCGACAGAGAGCTCGTTTTAACTAAAGAACCAAATTCAGAAACGTATCAGGCAACCTATTCGGATAGCGGAAAAAATTCAGCCATGACATTTTACCGATCTTCTGATGGAAGATTTTATCAAGCGTCAGGGCTGAAAGGTGGGGGGCTTATTCGCCATATTGATAAGCCTTATTCAGAGTTAAGAGAAGGAGACGCGGGTTATGATGAAGAACTGCTGGATATAACGGATGATTCCCCCTTACTGGAAGATATACTGGCCTCCCTGTCAGAAGATTTATACCCTACATCAGAAGAAAATGTACAAAGTATTTATAAGAAATACCGGAGTGGGGATGTAGCAGCAGGGGAGACCGAAGTTGTATTATGCCGAGGTACAATAGGTCCGCAGGCTGAAAATATTGTTAGTTTTAAAACAGCAGGCGGTATTGAGGGGGGCGATGTAGAAGTATTGCCTGTCTCTGCTGAAATAGCCAAAGAGCAGGTTCGAAGTGGAAGAATCGTACCTGAATATACCACCGATCTTAGTGTTGCCGACAGGTTCAGCAGGGAGCATTATCTTATTATCGTTAAGGTAAAAGTCAGATATCTTACACGAGGTAGCGTCAGCGAAAGCGGCTGGGTTATGCCAAAAAACACACCAGTGGACCCTGTTGGTATAATTGACAGGACATATGGTAATGCAGAAAATATGGGGCAGGCAAACGCTTCTAAGTAATCATAAATCCTGAACAAGTTTATTGTTGTTATCTCTCGTGTATGAAAGATTGCTTTTATACTTTAAATAATTCGAGTTGCAGGAAGGCGGCAAGCGAGCGGATCCCCAGGAGCTTACTCAAGTAAGTGACTGGGATAAGGGAACGCAGCCGCAGCACATGCAACCTGAAGTATGTTATGGCGAGATACGCAACGGGTCAAAAGCGTCTTTATTCTGTCATCCGTATTAATTAAGATGTCACCACGACCAGAAAAATATCGGAACGAAGATATGTATGACTAAAGAAGCTGTAATCTTTCTATTTATCGCCATCGTGGTAGAAGTTATCGCCACGATCTCATTAAAATTATCGGATAGTTTTACGCGTCTGGTACCGAGCCTCGTTACCATCATCGGATATTGTATCGCGTTCTGGTGCCTTACCATCCCAATGCGAACCATCCCTGCGGGTATCATTTATGCCATTTGGTCTGGGGTAGGGATTGTTCTTATTGGATTGATAGGATGGTTGTTTCTTGGCCAAAAACTGGATGTGCCGGCTATTATTGGCATGTTGCTTATCATCTGCGGCGTAATCGTAATCAATCTGTTTTCAAAAAGCGTCAGTCACTAGGCGATGATGATGGTTGATTTGAGCCCGCACTCTCTTATGCGGGCTCGGGTATTTAGCGCACCACCAGTACGGAGCATTCCGCATGACGCACAACGGCTGCGGCGTTGGAACCCAACAGATAGGTAGTAATATCCGGACGATGCGAGGCGATAATCACCATATCGGCCGGTAATTTTTTTGCCATTTCCAGAATCTTATCTTTAGGAGAGCCTTCTGCAACGTGCGCCTGCACGCGGTCCGCGGGAAGGTTGAATTTCTTGATAATCGCTTCCAGTTGAGATTTGGCTTCGGCTTTCAAATCGTCCATTGCGGGAAGCTCTGCTGAATAAGCCAGTCCCAGTGAAGCGTAATAGGGCAAAGACGGGATTACAGTCAAAAAGTGCACTTTAGCGTCGTCAATCTTTGCTTCAGCTTCAACATGCGAAATCACGCGTTGAGTTAATTCTGAATCTGAAATATCGATGGGTACAAGAATCGTTCTGTTCATAAAACCTCCTGTTTAAGTATCCACTGAAATTCTACTCCCTAAAGGCACTTTATGTACAATGACATACGTCACATTTTAGGTGCTGCTCCACGATACTCTGCGGGGACTACCTACAGGGGAGGGCGACGTAATATTACACGTATTCCACGTAAATAATCAGCGAGTTGACGTTAAAACGTTATTTCTGCCTTGTCAGGAAAGACCTAAAAAGAGATGTTACCGTTTAATTCAATAATTAATGAAATAATTCGCAGTGAAATAGATATAATTTATACGAATGCTTTTGGGGGTATTATACAAAATAAAAATTATACAATATCATTCGGTTACGATATTCTACGCCTGTTATATGCCTTTATTGTCACATATTCATTTTGTCGCTGGGCCATTGCGTTAACCTTTGCTTTCCAGCGTATAAATTGACAAGCCCGAACGGATGTTCGGGCTTTTTTTGTTTCCAGGTTAATCCTTAGAATATTTTTTAATCTGCGCCGGGTTTTTCCGCTTTTCCTGCCAGCAAGGCAAGAAAGTCATAGCGTTTTTGCAAATCCAATGCGGCATCTCGCCATAATTGTTCAGCTACTTCAGGCTGTTGCGCATTCAGGCGACGGAAACGCTGTTCATTAAGCAACGTTTCCGCCAGGGCATCAGACGGTGGCCGAGAGTCCAGAGCCAGCGGCGGCTTGCCTTCATCCGCACGGCGGGGATCAAAGCGGTATAACGGCCAGAAACCGGTCGCCGTTAACTGGCGCATCTGGTCATGGCTTAGCGCCAGATCGTAGCCATGTTCTTCACAGGGGCTATAGGCAATGATCAGCGACGGTCCTGGCCAGGCTTCGGCCTCCTGGATGGCTTTCACCGTCTGGTTTAACTGCGCGCCCAGCGAGATTTGCGCGACATAAACATGACCATACATCATCATGCTGACACCAAGATCTTTACGGGCTTTACGCTTGCCATGTTCGCCAAACTTAGTGACGGCGCCAAGCGGCGTCGCCTTCGACGCCTGGCCGCCAGTATTGGAGTAACACTGCGTATCCAGAACCAGAATATTGACATTCTCCGTCAGGCTTAACACATGGTCTAAACCGCCAAAGCCGATGTCGTATGCCCAACCATCGCCGCCAATCAGCCAGATTGATTTTTCTACCAGCGCATCAGCATCCTTTAACAGTTCCTCTGCGCCCGCAACCGATTTCAGATGTTGGCGTAATGCGGCGACCTGCTCACGCCGAACGTCAGGCGTTGCTTCGGCATGCAGCGCATCGTTTAATTCCGCCGGGATGCGATCGGCGAATTGCGCCAGTAAACGCATGACGCGCGCCCGGTGCTGATCCACGCTCAGACGGAAACCGAGACCAAATTCCGCGTTATCTTCAAATAACGAATTCGCCCATGCCGGGCCGCGTCCGTTGGCATCGGTGGTATAAGGCGTTGAGGGTAAGTTACCGCCGTAAATAGAGGAACACCCCGTGGCGTTAGCGATTAACATTCTGTCGCCATATAACTGAGTCAGCAGTTTAATATACGGCGTTTCGCCGCAGCCGGAACAGGCGCCGGAATATTCAAACAGCGGCGTAATGAGCTGCGATGTGCGGATATCAATTCGTTCCAGTTTGCTGCGTTCGATTTCCGGTAAGTCGAGGAAGAAGTCATAATTCACTTTCTCTTCTTCCACATGCTCAAGGCGTGACATCATGTTAATCGCCTTAATCTGTGGATCTTGCCGATCTTTAGCCGGGCAGACCTCTACGCATAAATTACAGCCAGTACAGTCTTCCGGCGCGACCTGCAGCACATATTTCTGGCCGCGCATATCGCGGGACTTCACGTCCAGCGAATGCAGACTGGCTGGCGCGTTCTCCATCGCCTGCGGGGAAACGACTTTCGCACGAATTGCCGAGTGAGGGCAGGCAGCGACGCAGTGATTACATTGTGTACACAGTTCCTCTTTCCAGACAGGAATCTCTTCGGCGATATTGCGTTTTTCCCAGCGGGTGGTGCCCATTGGCCATGTTCCGTCCGGCGGCAGGGCGGAAACAGGCAGTGCGTCGCCGAGGCCCGCCAACATGGCGGCGGTAACGGTTTTCACGAAATCCGGCGCGGCGTCGGAGACGACCGGCGGGCGATGCGCGCTATGCGGATTAACCGCCTGCAACGGCACTTCCGCCAGCGATTCCTGCGCCAGAGCCAATGCCTGCCAGTTACGCTCAACCAGATCCTGTCCTTTGCTGCTATAGCTTTTGGCAATCGCGCCCTGCAGCTCAACCAGGGCGCTATCGCCCGGAAGAATATGCGTCAGGTGGAAGAAAGCCATTTGCATGACGGTATTGATGCGGGCGCCAAGTCCACATTCGCGGGCGATTTTCGCCGCGTTAACCACGTAAAAACGCGCCTTTTTCTGATTCAACACCGCCTGAACTTCTTGCGGCAGACGCGACCAGACCTCGTCGGCGCTGTACGGCGTATTAAGCAGAAAGATACCGCCGGGCTTTAGACGCTCCGCCATCTGATATTTATCGATAAACTGTAATTGGTGGCAGCCGACAAAATCCGCCTGAGCAATTAAGTAAGCGGAACGAATGGGTTTCTCGCTGACGCGCAGGTGCGATACCGTGAGCCCGCCAGCTTTTTTAGAGTCATAAACGAAATAACCTTGCGCATACCACGGCGTAGAATTACCGATAATTTTAATATTATTTTTCGTGGCGGATACGCTGCCGTCGCTTCCCAAACCGTAAAATAACGCTTCCAGTTTAGCGCTGCCGGGCAGGGTATTTTCCGGTAATGGCAGCGAGAGATTAGTGACGTCGTCATAAATACCCACCGTAAACCGTGGCTTGGGTTTCGCGCGGCTGAGTTCATTAAAGACCGCCAGTACGCACGCCGGGCCGAACTCTTTGGATGATAGCCCATAACGGCCGCCAATGGTGCGCGGCAATGTTTCGCGCTCGCCATTATTAAAGGTTTCCGCCAGTGCGGTCATCACGTCCAGATAAAGCGGCTCGGCCTGCGCGCCAGGCTCTTTGGTGCGATCCAGCACGGCGATAGCGCGAACGGTTTCCGGTAATGCCTGTAACAAATGTTTGGCGGAGAAGGGACGGAACAGACGGACTTTCAGAACGCCGACCTTTTCTCCGCGTATCAGTAGCTCGTCCACGACCTCTTCGCAGGTGCCGAGGGCGGAGCCCATCATTATGATGACGCGTTCAGCCTGGGGATGGCCATAATATTCAAATGGCTGGTACTGACGGCCCGTAGCGTCGCCAAATGCCTTCATCGCCTCTTCAACATGATCATAAACGGCGTTGTACCACGGGTTGGTCGCTTCGCGAGACTGGAAGTAGGTATCCGGATTCGCTGAAGTTCCACGAATCACCGGATGTTCCGGATTCAGCGCGCGGGCGCGGTGAGCGTCGATCTCCGCCTGCGGCATCAGGTTCAGAATGGTTTCATCCGTTAGCGGTATAATTTTGTTGATTTCATGCGATGTACGGAAGCCATCAAAAAAATGAATAAACGGAACGCGGCTTTTCAGCGTAGCTCTGTGCGCGATCAGCGCAAAATCCTGCGCTTCCTGAACGCTGGCGGCGCATAACATCGCGCAGCCTGTCTGGCGGACCGCCATCACATCGGAATGGTCGCCAAAAATAGAAAGCGCGTGTGTGGCGACGGTGCGCGCGGCAACGTGCAGTACAAACGGCGTGAGCTGCCCCGCCAGTTTATACAGCGTTGGAATCATCAGCAGCAGTCCCTGCGATGATGTAAATGACGTAGAAAGCGAACCGGTTTGTAGCGCACCGTGAACGGCGGCGATCGCGCCGCCTTCCGACTGCATCTCTACCACACGCGGCGTATCGCCCCAGACATTTTTAAGCCCATTACCGGCCCAGGCATCCGCTTGTTCAGCCATTGTTGAACTGGGCGTAATCGGGTAAATGGCGATAACCTCGCTGGTACGGAACGCCACCGACGCTACCGCGCCATTACCGTCAATTGTTTGCATATGACACCCTTACATTGCGCAAAAAAGAGGGACACGCATAATCGTGAGCGCATCCTGTAGTTATCCTTTTATTTTAGCAAAGCCCTTCAAGCCCCATTTTCGCTTTTGTGTCCCTGGCGGGAGGAGAATGGCGATTTCTTGCCGAAAAGACGTAAAAAATTGCCAATAAATGTTAATGAAGCGCATAAATGCGCGCTTTGCCTCTCGACGCGTCAGTTTCTGCTGCCTATTATTTAGGGCGGTGTCGTTTGGATGAATAAACAGAGGGGAGAGAAATGCGCGCAGCGTTTTGGGTGGGATGTGCCGCGTTATTATTGTCGGCTTGCAGTAGCGAACCTGTTCAGCAGGCAACCGCGGCACATGTTTCGCCAGGGATGAAAGCGGCGATGTCCAGCGCTGGCGAAGCGAATTGCGCTATGATTGGCGGTTCGCTTTCAGCGGCCCGGCAGCTTGATGGTTCAGTAATTGGTATGTGCGCGCTACCCAACGGCAAACGTTGTAGCGAACAGTCGCTTGCCGCCGGAAACTGCGGGAGTTACTAAGCGCGGCGTTTCGCCTGACGCGTATAACTTTTCACTTAATGGCTTAGTGCGCTAAATCCGCCAGTTTATACATTAGCGTTGTTTCTGCCGTCGCCAGCGTTAATTGGTTCGCAGTTAAATCGACCTGCGCGCCTTTGCTGAAGAGCTCGCTGAGGGTGCCGTCCAGCGCATTAAGCTGCGGATCGGCGCACATCATTCGGGTCATCGCTAAATTTTTCACTTTTAATTCGCCGTCAGACAGTTTTCCTTCGCCGGTGAATTGATTGCACATTTTGCCGGATACCGTCATGTCCTCGCCAAAGCTGAGCTCCGGGCCGGTGACCGTTTTACCGTTTACGCTTTCCAGAACAAAGCGGTGGTGCTCCAGTTGCTCGCGTTTGACGGACACTTTTCCACTGCTCACACACCCTGTCATTATGATGCTCAGGGCGACCAGCGTGACGATTTTCTTCATTGATATTCTCTGTAATCTGATAGTTAACACTGACTATAGTAATGATATGACCGGATAGATCTTCAGGGGTTATCCGAAAATGCTCCCCTGAGCGCAGGGGAGCGACAGGATTAGAACAGCGCGTTCGGGCAGGCTTCGCCCTTCTCAAGCTGGCTTAAGTTTTGTAACGTGGTTTCAGAGATGCTGATCAGCGCTTCTGCGGTCAGGAATGCCTGATGCCCCGTAAACAGTACGTTATGGCAGGCCGACAGACGGCGGAAAACATCATCCTGAATAACATCGTTTGACTTGTCTTCAAAGAACAGGTCGCGTTCGTTTTCATACACATCCATCCCCAGCGAGCCGATTTTCTGATTCTTCAGAGCTTCGATAGCCGCCTGGGAATCAATCAGCGCGCCACGACTGGTATTAATGACCATAACGCCATTTTTCATTTGATCGAATGCCGCATGGTTCAGCAAATGGTAGTTTTCCGGCGTGAGCGGGCAGTGCAGGGAAATGACATCCGATTCGGCAAACAACGTTTGCAGATCCACATACTCGACGCCGAGGTCAAGCGCGGCGGTGCTGGGATAGGGATCAAACGCCAGTAAACGCATTCCAAAGCCTTTCAGGATACGCAGCGCGGCGACGCCGATTTTACCGGTACCAATGACGCCAGCGGTTTTTCCGTGCATGGTAAAGCCGGTCAGTCCCTCAAGGGAAAAGTTAGCGTCGCGGGTGCGTTGATAAGCGCGGTGAATACGGCGGTTCAATGTCATCATCATGCCAATCGCATGTTCAGCGACGGCTTCCGGAGAATAAGCCGGCACGCGGACCACCTGCAAACCGAGCTCTTTAGCGGCATCCAGGTCGACATTATTAAATCCGGCGCAACGCAGCGCGATGTATTTCACGCCGTGTTTTTTCAGCTCTTCCAGTACCGGTCGGCTCCCGTCGTCATTCACGAAGATACAAACTGCTTCACATCCATTGGCGGTTTTCGCTGTTTTCTCGGTCAGCAGAAAATCAAAAAACTCCAGTTCAAAACCGAACGCTTCGTTCACTTGCTGTAGATATTTCTTGTCATACTGTTTGGTACTATAGACGGCGAGTTTCATATGACCTTCTCCAGTGATGTTAGAATCACACAAATATGCTTAAAATTATCTTACAAAAAATCAAAAATAATTGATAGTCATACATATAATGAATAATTTTAGGTTATCATTCTCCACAACGCCTCAAATAGCCGGAGGGCGCCCCTGCAACATGAACTATTAGGCTATGTACGGGCAATCATGCCAAAATAAAGAGATAGCCGACTGAATTTTTCGTTAAATCAGGAAATTAATGGCCCATGAAGGGTAAATATAAAGCCGCCCTTGCGCTACTGTTACTGCTGATTCTTATCCCTCTGACGCTACTGATGACCCTCGGGCTGTGGGTTCCCACTCTGGCGGGAATTTGGCTACCCGTCGGTACCCGTATCGCTCTGGAACAAAGTCCACGCCTGACACGTCATGGGTTAGTGATTCCCGATCTTCGCTATCTGGTCAATGATTGTTCGTTAGCGCATATTACCCAGGCGGAACTGACGCATCCCAGCCGTTGGTTGCTGAATATTAAAAGCCTCAAACTGGATGCCGCGTGCCTGGCGAAACTGCCCGCTACGGAAGCTTCCCCCGCCGCGCCGCGTACGCTGGCGCAGTGGCAGTCAATGCTGCCCAATACCTGGATTAACATCGATAATGTCATTCTCGCGCCCTGGCCGGAATGGCAGGGCAAGCTGGCTATCTCCATGACGCCGGTCATTCAGCAGATACGTTATCAGGGCGAAAAAGTAAAATTTCAAGGGCAGCTACGCGGTCAGGCATTGACGGTGAGCCAACTGGAGATCGCCGCGCTGGCCAACCAGCCTCCCGTTAGCCTGGCGGGGGAATTTGTGTTGCCGCTGGTACCGGATGGCCTGCCGGTCAGCGGTCATGCGGCAGCGACCTTGCGTCTGCCGCAGGAACCGTCGCTGGTGGATGCGGAACTGGAGTGGCGTGATAACGCCGGACAGCTCATCGTGATGGCGCGAGGTAATCCTGACCCGATTCTCGATCTCCCCTGGGCGGTAACGCGTCAGCGGCTTACCATCAGCGATGGCCGCTGGAACTGGCCATATCAGGGATTCCCCTTGAGCGGACGTCTGGCTTTTAATATCGATAACTGGCAAGCCGGGCCAGATAATGCGCGAGTCAGCGGACGCCTGAACATTCTGACCCAGGGCGATGCCGGTAAAGCGAACGCGGTACTGACTATCGGCCCGGGAAAACTCAGCATGGATAGCAGTGAGATGCCTCTACAGCTTACCGGCGAGGCTAAACAGAAGGATTTAATCTTTTATGCCGTCTTGCCCGCTATGTTCCGCGGCAGTCTGGCCGATCCGCAGCTCACCTTTGCACCTGGCGCATTGCTACGCTCACGTGGGCGAGTGATTGATGCGTTAGATATTGATGAAATTCGTTGGCCGCTGGCGGGCGTCAAGGTGACACCGCGCGGCGTTGATGGTCGATTACAGGCTATTTTACGGGCGCACGAAAATGAGATGGGCGATTTCGTTCTTCATCTTGATGGCCTGGCGAATGATTTTCTCCCTGATGCTGGTCGCTGGCGGTGGCGCTATTGGGGGCAAGGAAGCTTTACGCCAATGCGCGCCCACTGGGATATTGCCGGACAGGGCGAATGGCATGATAACACCATCAGGTTGACCAGTTTGTCCACCGGTTTTGATCAGTTGCACTATGGCGCAATGACTGTCACATCGCCAAGACTGGCGCTGAATAAACCTATTGTCTGGGTTCGCGACGCCACAACGCCGTCGCTACAGGGCGCGCTGTCTCTGGTGGCGGGGAAAACCGTATTTACCAGTGGGAGCGTGCTGCCGCCTTCTACCCTTAATTTTAGCGTTGAAGGGCGAGAGCCAACCCTGTTCCAGTTTAAAGGCGACCTTCGGGCGGGGGCGATAGGGCCGGTACGGCTGAATGGGCGCTGGGATGGCGAACGCCTTCGTGGACAGGCCTGGTGGCCGAAGCAGTCGCTTATCGTTTTCCAGCCGTTGCTTCCACCGGACTGGAAAATGACGCTGCGCAAAGGCTCACTGTATGCGCAGGTGGCTTTTTCCGCTGCGCAGGGGCAGGGATTTGAAGCAGGTGGACACGGCGTGTTAAAAGGCGGCAGCGCCTGGATGCCTGATAACAAAATCAACGGCGTCGATTTCATTCTGCCATTTCGCTTCCACAACGGCGCGTGGCAATTGGGGACGCGCGGGCCCGTCTCGCTGCGTATCGCCGGGATAGTTAACCAGGTCACGGCGAAAAATATCACCGCTGATTTACAGGGCGGTTATCCCTGGAGCGAGTCGAATCCATTACTGCTAAGCGATGTCAGCGTAGACGTGCTGGGCGGTCAAATCATTATGAAACAGTTGCGAATGCCGCAGCACGACCCGGCGCTTTTGCGGGTGCAAAATATTTCATCCAGCGAATTGATTAGCGCCATAAATCCAAAGCAATTCGCCATGTCTGGTCCGGTCAGCGGCGCGCTGCCGCTGTGGCTGAACAATGAAAAATGGATAATCAAAGATGGCTGGCTTACGAATCCTGGGCCAATGACGTTGCGTATCGATAAAGATACTGCGGATGCGGTGGTGAAGGATAATGTCACGGCAGGCTCGGCGATCAACTGGCTACGTTATATGGAGATTACGCATTCGTGGACGAAAATTAACGTTGATAACCTGGGCGTACTAACGATGCAGGCGGCTATTACCGGCAAAAGCCGGGTAGATGGTAAAACCGCGATCGTTAACTTGAACTATACCCATGAAGAAAATGTGTTTACGCTGTGGCGCAGTTTGCGTTTTGGCGACAATTTACAGGCATGGCTTGAACAAAATACAGCGTTGCCGCAACCTCCTTGCCGGAAAGACAAGGACTGTGAGGATAAATAATGAAAATGAGTATTGCCATGCTGTCAGCGCTTGCGTCATTTATCGTGGTGGGCTGCACGCCACGTATTGAAGTCGCCGCGCCGGAACAGCCGATTACCATCAACATGAATGTAAAGATCGAGCATGAAATACATATCAAAGTCGATAAAGATGTTGAAGAACTCCTGAAATCACGCAGCGATCTATTTTGAGGCCATAATGAAAAAGTATTTAATACTATGGGTGCTGACGCTGAGCTTGCTCACACCTTCTGTGTGGGCCTTAACCCTGGACGAAGCGCGCACGCAGGGCCGGGTCGGGGAAACGCTGAATGGCTATCTGGTGGCCTTAAAGAATGATGCCGAAACCCAGAAGCTGGTGCTTGATATTAATCATGCCCGCCGCGCCAGTTATCAGCAGTTAGCGGATAGCAATCATCTTCCCGTGGACGAGGTGGCGAAGATGGCAGGGCAAAAACTGGTTGAGCGCGCCAGGCCGGGAGAATATGTCCAGGGAATTAATGGCAAATGGATGCGTAAATAACCGCTTCCCGACAATTTTTTTACCGCAAAATGCATTTTTATATGGGTAATTTTTGAATACGAAGGTCGTATTTACATTAGGCGAACCGGAAGGCTATTTCTATACTGTCGACTGGTATCACTATTCGCGAGAGTAACCAGGTATGACGTCTGAAAAATTATCTGCTGCCTGCCATTGTGGCAGCGTCGTGTTTACCGTTCAACTTAGCGATGGCTTTCATACCGCCAGGCGCTGCAACTGTTCGTTTTGCCGGATGCGCGGAGCAGTGGCAGTGTCTGCGCCGCTGTCGGGTATTAAAGTGCTAAAAGGGCAGGATAAGCTTACCGAATATCGCTTCAATACGGGCAAGGCGGTGCATTTTTTCTGTTCGGTATGCGGGATATATACTTTTCATCAGCGTCGATCCAATCCCGATCAATATGGGGTCAATGTGGCGTGCATCGAAAATGTGTCGCCTTTTGATTTCGCCTGCGTTGAAGTCAATGATGGGGTAACGCATCCCAGCGATGGCGGCAGTAGCGGCGTGGTAGGATATTTGCGCTACGAACCGAAGAAATCACCTCCCGTCGAAACGGGAGGCAAAAATATTTAAGCGGCCACTACGCTGTCAATCGCGGCTTTTGCATCGGCCTGGGCTTTAGCCGCCACTTCCGGCCCGTAGGCGATGCCTTCGGCAAAGACAAAATTCACGTCGGTAATACCGATAAAACCAAGGAACACTTTCAGGTAAGGCGCAATCAAATCCGTCGGGGTGTCTTTATGGATACCGCCGCGGCTGGAGAGAACCACCGCGCGTTTACCGGTTACCAGACCTTCCGGGCCTTTTTCGGTATAGCGGAAAGTGATACCGGCGCGGGCAATCAGATCAAAGTAGTTTTTCAGCTGCGTCGGGATATTGAAATTGTACATCGGCGCCGCAATAACGATGACGTCGTGGGCTTTCAGTTCAGCAATGAGTTCATCAGACAGCGCCAGAGCGTCCTGCTGACGTGGCGTTAAAGGTGCATCGCCCGGACGCATCGCGCCCACCAGCTCGCCATCCAGCACCGGAACAGGGTTGGCCGCCAGATCGCGGACAGTAATTTCATCTGCGACGTGTTTTTCGCGCCATTGTTCAATAAAATAGTCAGTCAACTGACCAGACTGAGAGTACCCTGCCAGAATACTGGATTTAAGAACTAATACCTTGCTCATGGGTGTTTCCTTTTATGTGTTTGAAGGGGCGTGCCCCGTTGCTTGTTGACACTTTATTCACAAATATGTCGCAGGGATAGCGCAATATATCGAACCCTTTGTTCGAAATTATTGAACAACACAAAAAAAGCCCCAATGTGGTACTCTATACCTATCATTTAAAACGATTTTAAACAGGCAGAATGCTGCCCAAGAGCTTTATGACTGAACAATCTATGTTGACGCTTCAGGTGTTACAGCAGCGGCTGGATGCACTGATGCTGCGCGACAAACAGCGCTTTGCGCGCCGCCTGCATGGCGTAAAGAAAGTAAAAAATCCTGATGCGCAACAGGCCATTTTCCAGACGATGGCGAAAGAAATTGAACAGGCTGCGGTGCAGGTCGCTCTCCGCGAAGCGGCGCGCCCCTCAATCACTTATCCGCAAAATCTGCCTGTTAGCCAGAAGAAACAGGACATTCTGGAAGCGATCCGCGATCATCAGGTAGTGATCGTGGCAGGGGAAACCGGTTCCGGTAAAACCACCCAGTTGCCGAAAATTTGTATGGAACTGGGACGCGGAATTAAAGGACTTATTGGACATACTCAACCGCGTCGCCTGGCGGCGCGCACCGTCGCTAACCGCATTGCCGAAGAATTGCAAACGGAGCCAGGCGGCTGCATCGGCTATAAAGTTCGTTTCAGCGATCATGTCAGTAGCAATACCATGGTCAAACTGATGACGGACGGTATCCTGCTGGCGGAAATCCAGCAGGACAGGCTATTGATGCAGTATGACACCATCATTATTGATGAAGCGCATGAACGCAGCCTGAATATTGACTTCTTGCTCGGCTATCTGAAAGAGCTTCTGCCGCGTCGCCCCGATCTGAAAGTGATTATTACCTCTGCGACCATCGACCCGGAACGCTTCTCGCGCCACTTTAATAACGCGCCGATTATTGAAGTCTCTGGCCGAACGTATCCCGTAGAAGTTCGTTATCGCCCCATTGTGGAAGAGGCTGACGACACTGAACGCGATCAGCTACAGGCAATTTTCGATGCTGTCGATGAACTGGGGCGTGAAAGTCCCGGCGATATTCTGATTTTTATGAGCGGAGAGCGGGAAATCCGCGATACCGCCGACGCCCTGAACAAGCTGAACTTACGGCATACCGAAGTGTTGCCGCTGTATGCACGCTTGTCGAACAGCGAACAGAACCGCGTTTTCCAGTCGCACAGCGGACGCCGTATCGTGCTGGCGACTAACGTGGCGGAAACCTCGCTGACGGTGCCGGGTATCAAGTATGTGATCGATCCTGGCACTGCGCGCATCAGCCGCTACAGCTACCGCACTAAAGTGCAGCGCCTGCCGATTGAACCGATCTCACAGGCTTCCGCCAACCAGCGTAAAGGGCGTTGCGGGCGCGTATCGGAAGGGATTTGCATTCGTCTGTATTCGGAAGATGACTTTTTGTCACGTCCGGAATTTACCGACCCGGAAATTCTACGTACCAACCTGGCGTCGGTTATTTTGCAGATGACCGCCCTGGGGCTGGGTGACATTGCCGCCTTCCCGTTTGTCGAAGCGCCGGATAAGCGCAATATTCAGGATGGCGTGCGTTTGTTGGAAGAGCTGGGGGCGATTACCGCCGACGAACAGCAAACGGCATATAAGCTGACGCCACTGGGCCGACAATTATCCCAGTTGCCGGTCGACCCGCGCCTGGCGCGTATGGTTCTGGAAGCGCAAAAACATGGCTGTGTGCGCGAAGCGATGATCATTACTTCCGCACTCTCTATTCAGGATCCGCGCGAGCGCCCAGTGGATAAGCAGCAGGCTTCCGATGAGAAACACCGGCGTTTCCATGATAAGGAATCCGATTTTCTGGCGTTTGTTAACCTGTGGAATTACCTCGGCGAGCAACAAAAGGCCCTGTCGTCGAATCAATTCCGCCGTCTGTGTCGCACCGACTATCTGAACTATTTACGCGTGCGTGAGTGGCAGGATATCTATACCCAACTGCGTCAGGTGGTAAAAGAACTGGGGATTCCGGTAAACAGCGAACCCGCAGAGTACCGGGAAATTCACGTTGCGTTGTTAACGGGACTGTTGTCGCATATCGGGATGAAAGATGCCGATAAACAAGAGTACACCGGCGCGCGTAACGCCCGATTCTCTATTTTCCCCGGTTCCGGTTTATTCAAAAAACCGCCGAAATGGACAATGGTCGCAGAACTGGTGGAGACCAGCCGCCTGTGGGGGCGCATCGCTGCCCGCATTGAGCCAGAATGGGTGGAACCGGTAGCCCAGCACCTGATTAAACGTTCATATAGCGAACCGCACTGGGAGCGGGCGCAAGGCGCGGTGATGGCGACGGAAAAGGTTACTGTCTACGGTCTGCCGATTGTCGCCGCGCGCAAAGTGAATTACAGCCAGATTGACCCGGCGTTGTGTCGCGAGTTGTTTATCCGCCATGCGCTGGTGGAGGGGGACTGGCAAACCCGTCACGCCTTCTTCCGTGAGAATCTAAAATTGCGTGCGGAAGTCGAGGAACTTGAGCACAAATCTCGCCGCCGCGATATCCTGGTGGATGACGATACCCTGTTTGAGTTTTATGACCAGCGTATTAGCCATGACGTTATTTCCGCCCGCCACTTTGATAGTTGGTGGAAAAAAATCAGCCGCGAGACGCCGGATCTGCTCAACTTTGAAAAAAGTATGCTGATTAAAGAAGGCGCGGAAAAAATCAGCAAACTGGATTACCCGAACTTCTGGCACCAGGGCAATCTTAAGCTGCGTTTGAGCTATCAGTTTGAACCGGGCGCGGATGCTGACGGCGTGACCGTCCATATTCCGTTGCCGCTACTTAACCAGGTTGACGAGAGCGGTTTTGAATGGCAGATCCCAGGGCTGCGCCGTGAATTAGTTATTGCGCTGATTAAATCGTTGCCAAAACCGGTACGTCGCAACTTTGTTCCGGCGCCAAACTATGCTGAAGCGTTTTTAGGTCGCGTAACGCCGCTGGAGCTGCCGCTGCTGGACGCTCTGGAGCGTGAACTGCGCCGGATGACCGGCGTCACGGTCGATCGGGAAGACTGGCATTGGGATCAGGTGCCCGAGCATCTGAAAATCACGTTTCGCGTGGTGAATGACAAAAACAAGAAACTGCAGGAAGGGCGTTCGCTCGCCGAGCTTAAAAATGCGCTGAAAGGCAAAGTGCAGGAGACGCTCTCGGCGGTGGCGGATGACGGCATCGAGCAGAGCGGGCTGCATATCTGGAGTTTCGGCGAGCTGCCGGAAAGCTACGAACAGAAACGCGGTAATTATAAAGTGAAGGCGTGGCCGGCGTTAGTGGATGAGCGTGACAGCGTCGCTATCAAATTGTTTGATAATCCGCTGGAACAACAACAGGCGATGTGGTGCGGTTTACGCCGTCTGTTGTTGCTCAATATTCCTTCACCGATTAAGTATCTGCATGAGAAATTGCCGAATAAAGCCAAGCTGGGGCTGTACTTTAACCCGTACGGCAAAGTACTGGAGTTGATTGATGACTGTATCGCCTGCGGGGTAGATAAGCTGATAGATGCCAACGGCGGACCGGTGTGGAGCGAAGCAGGTTTCACCGCGCTGCACGAAAAGGTACGCGCCGAGCTGAATGATACTGTGGTGGATATCGCGAAGCAGGTCGAGCGGATCCTGACGACCGTATTCAATATCAATAAGCGTCTGAAAGGGCGGGTGGATATGAGCATGGCGTTGGGGCTTTCCGATATCAAGGCGCAGATGAGCGGTCTGGTATACCGTGGTTTTGTGACTGGCAACGGCTTTAAACGTCTCGGCGATACGCTGCGTTATCTGCAGGCAATTGAAAAGCGGCTGGAGAAACTGGCTGTCGATCCGCACCGCGATCGGGCGCAAATGCTGAAAGTCGAAAGCGTCCAGCAGGCGTGGCAACAATGGATAAATAAATTGCCTCCAGCGCGTCGCGAAGATGATGATGTTAAAGAGATCCGTTGGATGATTGAAGAACTGCGTGTCAGTTATTTCGCCCAACAGCTCGGTACGCCTTATCCTATTTCCGATAAGCGTATTTTACAGGCCATGGATCAGATTACGGCCTAAAAAGCCAGGCGACGACGTCTTTCAAAGCGATCCGGTACAAGTTCGGAACAAAAAGGAGGAATTATGAATACAACGCCATTTCCGGCGCTCTCTGCGGAAACATTGCTGGCGGTGAATACCGTCGGACAGTGGCTGGCGCAAAATGATTTTTCCGGCGAACAACCTTATTCGTCGGATTGCGTCGTCCTGGCGGGCAATGCGGTGATCCCCACTATCGACGCGGCCTGTCGCATCGCCAAAGCGCAAGGCGTTCCTTTACTGATTAGCGGCGGTATAGGTCATTCGACGCCGTTTTTGTACGCCGTGATTGCCCGGCATCCGCGCTACCACACTATTCGCACAAGCGGACGCGCTGAAGCCGCGATCCTTGCGGATATCGCGAACCAGTTCTGGCATATTCCGGCTGAGAAAATTTGGCTGGAAGATCGGTCAACTAATTGCGGCGAAAATGCCCGTTTCTCCTGCGCACTGATCCGTCAGGCGAAAGAAAACATTAACACGGCTATCGTTGTGCAAGACCCCACCATGCAGCGGCGCACTATCGCGGCATTCCGGCGCGTGACAAACGACGACACCGATGCGCCGCGCTGGCTGAGTTTTCCTGGTTTTGTTCCGGTACTGCGCCACCTTAATGACGGTACACGTTTTGCCAATGTTGAAGAGGGCATCTGGACGGTGGAGCGTTATCTGTCTCTGATTGCCGGCGAGCTGCCCCGTTTGCGTGACGATGAAACAGGGTATGGACCGCGTGGTAAAGATTTTATCATTCACGTTGATATCCCACGCGATATTGAAAACGCATGGCAGGTATTGCAGGCAGATACTACGCTGCGCAGTGCGTTAGGACAGAGAGCTTTACGCTAAAAATCGCCCGTTTGCGAGGGTGAACGGGCAAGTGCGACCACCATTTCATAAATTTGATGAATTATTTATAAAAGCTGGTTATGTTGTCGCTTTACGGTTTTCATTCAGGACGCGCTATGGGCAATAAGTATTCCGGCCTGCAAATTGGTATTCACTGGTTAGTCTTTTTTCTGGTTATTGTGGCTTACGCCGCGATGGAGCTGCGCGGTTTTGCGCCGCGTAGTTATCGGCCCTGGTTTAATATGACGCACGTTTCATGTGGTATCACTATTTTGCTTTTAATGGTGGCACGCTTGTTTATTCGGCTGAAATATCCCACGCCGCCCATTGTTCCTCGTCCAAAACCGATGATGACCGGAATGGCGCATTTAGGACATCTGGTGATTTACCTGTTATTTATCGCGCTGCCTGTTATTGGTCTGGTCATGATGTATAACCGCGGTAATCCCTGGGTCGCATTTGGCATTACTATGCCCCATGCCGCCGAAGCTAACTTTGAACGCGTAGATATGCTGAAATCCTGGCACGTCACGCTGGCGAATCTGGGCTATTTTGTTATTGGACTTCATGCCATCGCTGCTTTGATGCATCACTATTTCTGGAAAGACAATACGCTGTTACGGATGATGCCGCGTAAGCGTGACTGACCGTCCTGTATGACGTTTGCTTCAGGCGGGGTTAACTGCTTAAGGCAAACAAGGCATCTATCAGAGGGGATGGCGTATTCCATACAGAAAACGCCTGCGTCTAACCAGGACCCGTGACGCAGGCGAAGGAGGACGGGTCTACATCGGAAGCGGGTATTATACTTATTTGTATGACAAATAAAATAAGCAATTACTATTCCGTAATCCAATGTTTAATCAACGGGTTAAACCCACATGATCGCGCTGCCGACCGCTCGGAAGTGCCTGTACTTACGATGAGCGTGGCGTAGTGGCGGAAAATAGCGCAACGGCGCCATGTTGCTCCAAAGTCACCTTAGCGAAATGTTCGTCCAACACGCTGCGTAACGTATCGGCTGAATCATTGGTATTACTGAATATTCCTTTCTTGTTATAAACAGCCATTAATTTCTTACCAAAAGCATTGTGAGGAACCTCTTTGCCCAGAATCGTGGCGCCAAAAAGTGTGCCGCCGGGTTTAAGCGCCATACCGGCATTTTTAATTGCCTTCGCTTTTGTTGTCATCTCACCAGGTAAGCAGTGCAGAAGATAGTACATCGAAACGGAATCGAAGCGCCCGTGCCAGTCCGCCGGGAACGTGTCGAAAACATCGTGTTGTAGTGTGGCGCGGATTTTCGTATTACCCACTCGGCTGGCGGCTATTTTCAGGCTATCCGGATTTAAATCCATCAGCGAAATGGCATGAGTCGCAGGTGCATGTTTCAGGTAATAACCTGTACCTACGCCAATATCCAGGTGAGTCTCGCCCATGTGATGCAGGAAGAAAGGAAGTAGTCGCGTATCAGTAGGACACTTCCAGGCATATTTGTTTGAGATATTGAGTACCCACCAGTCATATAAGCTAAGCGTGAATGGGTTATAGACTTTTGCGCCTGATTGTTGTGTATGCTTCATTGTTCTCTCACTAAATAATTTCGCGCTGGAATTAAAACAACGAAGCAATCGTTAGGCAAGCATTAATCAGGTGAGTGAGTAATTTAATGCGACGAATAAAGGCGATATTATGAATTAAGCGGTTATCTTAAAGAATATAGAGGATAATAATAGCTGATAAATGAATTGAACAGTCATATTATTATAAGCTGATAATTAATAATCGTTGATGTACGCGTATTAAGCCCTTTGATAATAACAATGCAATTAAATGCAGGAGGAACAATATTTATTCAAACACATAAAGCGATTATTGCACATTAATTGATATTTTAAATGTTACGCTGAGATAGCCATCTTTATTTAATATCACCTACCTGGAGGCGATATGATTGAGGTTTTTGAAGCGTTTGGCTGGACCTTACTTTTAGGCGGTCTGGCAGTGGCAGTACTGTTTATCACTGCACTGGATAGAAAACGGTAATCATTGCATTTGACGCGCCTGTTGAGTTGGTATTACAAATAATTGTACCTGAAATCTACCACTTCTGAATTTTGCGATATTTTGCCATTCTGACGGCAAGGGGTAATCCTGACTAAAGTTACCGCCGCTTACCAACCAGACACGATGGTAACTTTTTGAAAGCGTTGTCAGAGTATCAATATATGTCTGATCGGCTTGCGCATAAAACAGTGAACCAAAGCCATAGGCATTCGGTCTGCCTGATGTTCCGTGTGCGTTAGGCGGTGTATAAAGAAACGTACGATAATCTCGCTTATTATAATACACATAACTTAAATAATCGAACATTTTACTGACTACCACGGCATCATTAGGCTGGTGACGGGTATTAATATAGTTTACCAGTGGTTTAAACTCGTCTATGTGCTCAGGGTTATTATGATATGAACCATAGCCGAATAATAAGGTGAATAAGATAAACCAGAAGCCACAAACCGCTTTTTTTGCGCGGGTAAGTAATACCGCGAGCAGGGGAGGAATGCTCAGCGATGAGAAGAAGAAATAACGATCGATAAATAACGGCATCCACCAGGAAATGATGAAGACCAGCATTACAGGGATGACCAGATTACAAAATAATATCAGCTGATATCTTTCATATTCTCCGTTGCATAAAGATATTCGCCCCACAGTACCGATAAAACCTCCTACAGCCAGCCACAGAATGAACGACGGAAAACCCTGTCCGTTGTTTCCGGTAAAAAAATGCCAGTACATCGCAGGCAGGTCACGCCATGTTACGGGGGGAATCCAACCGATATCATTACCGGCTCTCAACTGCGCCAGATGAGTCAGTAAATTAAACAATACGGGCAACCAGGGGAGATAAGCGACAGCAATCGCCAGGTTAGCAAACCACCAGCCAGGAAGTTTAAGGTAGCAGGCCGTTTTATGGCTTTGGCAGGATAATATTGTTACTGCGATCCAGTGGGCAATAAGTGTAAATAGGGTGAAATAATGGGTGTAAAAGCTGAACGTCATAAGTAAAGCATACGCGACAAGATAGCGATTATGGGTGGGTGTTTTTATCCACATCATCAATGCTAACGCGGCAGCGAGCGTTAGCATTCCCATTAACGCGTACATGCGCGTTTCTTGACTGTAATGGACTGCCATCGGCATCAGGGCGGCGAACCATCCCGCCAATAAGGCTGTACGTTCATTTGCCAGCCATCGCGTAAGCGCGATAACCAGCACAACTGTCAGGATCCCAAAGAGTAGACTGAGAGAGCGTACCGCTGCAATGCTATCACCCCATAATATCATCCAGTCATGCAGTAACAGATAATAAAGCGGAGGATGCACGTCAAAAGCGGCATGGAAGAGCAGATTATCTACGCTATGTCGACTAATCAGCACGCTGGACGCTTCGTCACACCAAAGGTAGCGGTCAGTTAAAAACAGCAACCGTATAAGGACGGAGAATATGACAATGAGACAAACATGATATTTATACTTTATTTTTCTTAACCCATCGCCGGGCTGCCATATTGATAGTTGTGGTAGCGCCATAATATCCTCAATGGAGTAAGACTTAGACCAGAATGGACATCTAACGCAATAATGAAGGTTAAAATCTTAATCAACGCTAAATAAAAATAACTTTGATAATGTCAGTGGTGAATTAATCAGAATAGTGCAGTACAACTCAGTAACCCTGACCGTAATGGCGAAGCAGTCTATGCTCTAAAAACCGGGTCAAACCGACGATAAAGGTAACGCCAATAAGATACACTATGGCGGCAAAAAGGTAAGCATGGAAGAATTTAAAGCTGGTTGCAGCAACCTCCTGAATTCGCGCGAAAAACTCAGTATATTGGATAAGAAAAACGATGGTGCTGTCTTTAAGGTTATTAATCACCTGATTCGTTAAGGCTGGAATGGAAGACAGCAATACCTGAGGCAGTATAATCCACAAAAAGACCTGCCGTTTGTTCAACCCCTGAACGACTGCTGCCTCCGTTTCATACTTATTCAATGCGTTATAGGCCGTTGTCATGTACGCGGCATTATATGCGCCGACATTCAAGGTAAAACCTGTAACCGCCACGGTAAAAGAGGACAGGTGAATGCCAGATTGAGGTAAACCATAATAGATAACAAATAGAATAAGAATGAGTGGCGTACCGATAAAGAAATCCATGTACAGTCGAGTTATGGCTTTTACCACGGGGCGATGGCTCAGGCTCAGAAAGAAAATAATAATTCCCCACAAAAAACCGGTGATGGAAACAATCAGCGCAAGTTTACAGGTTTCTTTAATACCGTCCACAACAAGTGGCAGTTGTTCAGTCAGGTCATTAAAGAAGAGAGACCAGCCAGCGATCATCGTTGTGCCTCGCTAAAAAAACAGTGGATATCTGGATCCGTTTCTCGTAAGGCAAGATCGGTAAAAGCGCCTTCTGCACGAATCTTGCCATGATTAAGAAACGTTACGTTATCGCTTAGTAATCTGGCGAGGCGAATATCATGAGTGACGCATAATATAGTGACGCCATTGTCGTGAAGTTGCTTGATCAACATTCCGACTTCACGAGTCATGAGCGGATCAAGCGCAGACGTCGGCTCATCAAAAATAATGAGTTCTGGGTCGGTGACCATTGTACGGGCCAGGGCGACGCGCTGTTGCTGGCCGCCCGATAATTGCGAAGGGTATTTCGCGCTATGCGAGACCATATCAAGTTTTTGTAGCTCATGTAAGGCTTTCTCCCGGGCTAGTTGTCCCGGCATGCCAAACACTTTACATAGGGCAAGGGTAATATTATCCATGACGTTAAGATGGCGATACAAAGCGTAATTCTGGAAGACACAACCAACTTTTTTTCTGAACTCAAGAATAGTAAATTCTTTGTCGTAAATATTTTTCCCGTGAAAATAAATATTGCCATAATCAGGTTCTTCTAATCGAAGCAGACAGCGTAAAAGCGTCGTTTTTCCACAACCTGATGGCCCCATGACTACTTTCATGTCTCCCGATTGAATTTTCAGACTAACCGTATCAAGAATCTTTTTTCCTGAATATTCCTTACTTATCTCTTTTAGTTTCAGTAAAGCCATGAGTATCACCTCTATTTTTATGGTTCAACTGATGCGATATTTTTTCTCAAACACTCCGGCCAGAAGAGTAAAAACTTTATAAATAATGAAATATAATACCCCGGCAAGAGTATAGATCTGTAACCCGTTCAGCGTGATGGCTGTCAGTGACATTGCCTGCTTCGTTATTTCAGCGATACCTACAGTATAAGCAAAGGGCGTCGCTTTTAATACAGAAGAAAACTCATTGATAATACCGGGCACAGAAAATCGCAACATCTGTGGCAGTTCAATATTTATTATAACCTGTAATTGACGCATTCCTGCTACTTTCGCTACCGTAATTTCGTATGGCTCAACTAATTTAAGCGCCCCTCTGAACACCTCGGCAAGATAGCTCCCGCTGATTAAGCCGACGCTGAGGTTCATGGCCACCAGAGGTGAAACATATATGCCAATCGATGGCAATCCAAAATAAACAAGAAAAACAGCAATAAGTATTGGAATTCCCCGAAGAATAAAGACCAGTACGTCGAGTATCTTCTGTAGTGGAAGGGGGGATAGTCGCCGTAATACGGCGACTGTAAGCCCGAACAAAAACGCTGAGAGAAAACAGGTAAATGTTACAAGCAGCGTATTACCAATCCCTTCCAATAGGAAATAAAAGATAGCCAGCATATTACCTGATGACATAGCTTACTATTTCATCCAGCTATCGACAATGCCAGATATTTTTTGTGGCCCTTGCTCTTTAAGCCATAAGTTGAAATCATCGCGCACGGGAGAGCCTTTCTTAAAGGCAATGCCAAGCTGATCAACATTCTTGAAAACATAACGGCTTTCTATCGGCATCTTTTTCTTATTTTTGAAGGTAAAATAAACCGGCTCTTCTATAAAAGCCAGATCAAGATTGCCATTTTTTAGATCAGCCATCGTCTCATTATAGGTTGGATACAATTTTACTTTACTTAACGAGTAGTATCCTTTGGGCTCCAGATCGTTTTTGATAAGGTCGGAGTAAGCCATTCCTCGAGGGTATCCAATAGAATATTTATTTAATTCATTGAGGTTATTGAGCGTTATTTTATGATTGGCCATACTGACCAGATAAAAAGAGTTGATGTAATAAGGTTCAGAGAAATCAATAACTTTCTTACGTTTATCTGTGATTGAAATTCCCGAAAATGCTACATCTGCCTGACCACTCGCCACTGCGCCAAGCATTCCATCCCAGGCATATTCGGTGATGTTTAGCTTACAATGCCGTGACTGACAGTAAGACGAAAAAAGCTCCAGATCTATCCCCTGCAATTTGCCATCAGCACTTTTAAATAACATAGGGGGAGAGGCTGGTGATACTGCGACATTGAGTGTTCTCCCTTCAACGATGCTATCAGCAAACGCTGAAGACGACATTATTCCCAACACTATCATCGATAAGCCAAATTTTTTGGATAACATGCTATCTATTTCCTGTAGTAAGGTAATGCGTATTATAAATTAAGCATTAGGGCGTGAGCCTGACATTTGCAGGCGTAAAGTACTTAACGTTATGTATTCCATCGCTGTTAACTAATTTAATCAGGAGGTTTGACAGGAATCATCAAAGGGAATGGATTGAATATACCATGAGATATCAACTGGATATGAGTGCAGCGACACCATGAAAGGTGAAAATGTAAAGATACCATAGACATTAGTATACTGGACATAGTTTATGCTCCATTTACGCATACATATTTACATGATAAGCAGATAAATGCTTCAGTGACGGTGTCTTTCATGTCTCTAATTATCATCTTACCACTCTATCCAGGGCCAATATAAAGACTTATCTTTTCTTGTCAAATACATTTTTTGAGCTAAGTTGATTCGCGTGCTATCTATATTTGCAAGCATATAAATTATTTGTCTCATGAACAAACGACAACAAATCAGGATTTTTGACGATGTTGTTATGTTTATCAAAACGTTAACTTGTTTTAATCGATGATAATCTTAATTCAGAAATATCTGAATATATACGGTTGTTGAGATAAAATTCTCAAATTAAAATCGTACATCTTATGTAATAAATATAAATACGATTAATAAATCCAAAACTGAGACTGCCAACCGGATAACAAACAGCAATAAAGAGGGTTCTTCATTAAGTTATCCTGGCAACGATTAAGGTGATAACATTTTCGGTGGCTTTACCCATTTTAATCGTGTTCACAGCCGTTAATTACCTTATGATTACCATGGTAATTAAAAATGAATCCTTAATGACTCGTTGGCTGAGTGAAAAAAATTCTACATCACATAGGCGCATGTATCGCGTATAATGGGCTCCGATGCCCCTAATTATTGCTATGACATAATGATATGTATCTTAACCGCTTTTGTTATTTACTCCTGATCTTCGCTGCGGTCGGAAGCATTTTTACATCGCATCCCGTCGCGATGTGGTTCCTGCTCGCCAATGTGCTAACGCTGGCGATCTACGGTGTAGACAAAACGGCGGCACGTAAAACCTGGCGCAGAGTGCCGGAATCCACTTTGTTGGTGTTTGGGATTGTCGGTGGGTGGCCTGGTGCGATTGTTGGTCAACAACTCTTCCGTCATAAAACGCAAAAGCAGCCATTCAAAACATACTTTATCGTCAGTGTGATAGTGAGTATTGTAGTTACGGTGGCGATCTATCGACTCTATCCATTTTTGTCCTACTGAACATAGAGTATGGATCACTTATTGACCAACCGGCAGCAAAGACAGCCTCATATTTTCATGCCACCGGCACTATGATATTGAGCGGTGTTTTGCTCAAGGCGTACCGCAGCCGATGGAACATTATTCAGTGGAATAATGATGAGCTATAAAACTTTCTAACATTGTGGCAAAACAATGATGGACTTCCTGGGTTGGATGGACAAAGTCATTGAAGACGTATTGCGGACATATATCCAGCTGAGGGTCTTTAGCCCCGGGGACATGCACATAGCTATGGTGAGTATAAGGGTTTTCCGTATCATAACCAATATTACTGGCCACCTCCATTATCATCTTAAAAGCATCGGCAGTCTCGAAATAGCATATTTTATGCTCAGGGTATTTTTCTTTTAATTCTTCAACATTAGTTTTTAACAGGGCATTGTGAGCGATGCTTTCATCCTTAAGTTTTCTTTTTTCATCAGAATGTTTGCCATAAGGTGTTAAAGACAAATCGGGAATCCCCAAGACCAAAACATTATTGACTCCACCGGAAATTATTTTTTCAATATCATCAATTTGTTGCTCAACGACCATTATTACATTATCTTTGTGTAGTGTCATATAGTCATTAGCCCCCAATAAAAATATCGCCAGGTCCTGGTGAGAAGGGGTGTAAGATGCGACTTGTCTGTCCGTATTTGATACAAAGTCACCGAGGCAATTAAAGCAGGAATAGCTTGCCGATGTACTTCCCCCTTCAGCAAAATTAAGCATCTCTTTACCTAAGAAGTGTGGAGATGATAAAAACTCAGTCCAGGTAAATCCATTAGTAAACCTTCCGCCAAAGTATTGACCATAGGAGGGTAAGATATGATGTGTTTTTTCAAACATACGCCCCATGGAGTCAGATAAACTGTCGCCAAAAAATACCAGCCTGGTAATATCACCTAAAGAAATATTTTTTGGCTTGGGATGTAATTTATTGATTTCTTTGGCAAGACCAAAAGGTTCCGGATGACATTCAACCTCAATAGATAAAATATTTTCATCATTATCATCTTTAATAATCAACTTATCGGCGTGTGCCTGTGATTCTATAATAAACTGTTCTTTACATCCCTGAGACGCTAAGGCTCGAAGTTTGATGTAGGCTCCGCGAACCTGTACCGGTGTTAGATTCAGTTCCTGATAGTGGTAAAGTTTAAAGATACATTCGAGCGCCTCTGCATGGTAAGTGGTGAAGAAATATGCTTTGATTTTCTCCCATAAACTTAATTCCGGAGGGCGTGCGCTTTCTTTTATCACATTAAATCTTTCAGCACTGATAGATGATGTGAAATAACCCTGTCCAACACTCAATGGCATAGTGTCCTCCTTACTAATTAATCACGCTTTAGCAAAACATTAATTAACAAATATTAGCAAGAAAAGTAATCAGGTAAATGGTGTATATAGAATGGCGTTTCTTTAAGAGTTTGTCGCCGCCAATAAAATACATGCAATATTTATTATTTTTCAACGAAGTAAATATATCATCAACAACGTGAGGTTAATGCCGGGTACATATTATCTGACTGCTATCATTATTGACTGTGCGTCTGGTTAAGGCAAACCTCTAAAAAAAGTAGCCACTCCTGATTTTAGTGTGCTGGCGTGGGTATGAGCTGGCTTGATACTCAGGAAAATTAGGTAAACTTATCATCCAGCTATTATTTCCAAGGGGGGGGTATATAACGTGTTGATTTCTATTTTCATATTAAATATTTCTTAAGTGAGTTAACTATAATGAGTGATGATTCAATTATTAAAAACTCTTCAATGCTTTTGGCCTATTTAGGTGGTCTGGGATGGGGGAGCGCCTATTTTTATGGCTGGGGCGTCTCCGCGTACTATGGTTTCCCGTGGTGGTATGTAGGCGTCGGCCCTGACAACATTGCCCGAAGTCTATTCCATGCGATTAGCCTGATGGCTATATTCATAATAGCATGGGGTGTGGGTATTCTATTGTTTTTTCTAGTAAAGCAAAAAGCACGCATCCACGACCTTAGCTTCTTACGCCTTTTTTTGGCAGCGGTTTTGTTCTTTATTCCAATTGTTATCGAGTTTTCTCTCTTAACAGAATCGTTTTTGTGGGAGCTTTTTTTTATCATTTTACTGGTGGCTTTATGCCTGTCGGTGGGGATGCGTTTTTATAGTAAATTGATGCCAGTGATTTGTTTTACGCAACTCAGTTGGGTGCGAAGACATTGTTTCACTATAGTTATGCTTGGTTTTATTATATATTTTTTTATATTTTCTTTTTTTGTTGGAATCTATAAGCCACAATTAAAGAAAGAATACGAAATGATATTGTATGATGGAGGCTGGTACTACGTCCTGGCCAGATATCATGATAGTTTTATTTTGTCGAAATCCTTTACTAAAAATAACAATAGATTTATTATTTTTAGACCAGAGGATGGACACTCTTATGAAATTACCCTGGTAAAAGTCAGACTTTAATAAAATACTGGTTGGCAAGAGCGTGAAATGACGCCAGGGCTTCCCATAGCAGAGATTAGAGAAAGAACTGAGCGCCCATATCTGTAGGCTGTGGAATAGCAATACGGGCATTGCATGACACTTTATCTGACATTACCATCTGAGTGGCAGTTTAGCAGATGTTTCAGGCCAAACCCAAGTTGAATTGGACCGCTCAGAAGCCGATTACCTACATAACAAATATTGGCCGCAATCTTATGCTGTGGGCGGAATATACGACCGCTGTTATCCAGATTGGCTGTTAACTTATTTATTTTCCCATAATAACCTATAACAGGGCTGCCTGAGGCATTGGCTAGCATCTGTGCATTGGAAAAACAGCTTCCATTTGCACTATAGCAACTTATAAAGTTTATTGCCTCATGAGAGTTGCTAATATGGCGGATTGATTTGAAAAGTGATGATGACTGACTTGCACCGGAACCGTACCGATTTTCATGTTGAACAACAAAAGGAGCACCATGTTTACAAATCGAAATAGGCATGGATTATTACCTGAGATTGATTTCAAATTAACAATAATGATGACACTTTTGGGTATTAAAAATCTTTCAAATAACGCTCATTTGATTTTTTGTCCACATTGACTAAGCCTGGAAAGACACGGGGTTGAGATATTTTTGCTACCCGTCGGCGGTGTATCGCAGTTGTGATGTTACGTTCTTACAAGACTGACATCTGCATATCATAACCTTTATTCATTACCACCTGGTGAGTAAGTAAAAACTATTGAGCAAATATTTACTTCCGGGTAATGGGACTGGATTCACACGGCATTACCTCGGTGCCCCAGTCGGGCAGAACATTGCAGCTTAGAAAGGAAGCTTTGGCGTTTATTGTCTGTGGCCAGAAAAAGTTCCCGTGAGCTGAATATGCTGAATGTGAACTGATTCTTGATGGCCTATGCCGACAAGTTATAAGAGATTGATTTTTATAGTGTGTTTAATTTTACAATTACATAAAAATTCTGATAGTATACCCCCCTATAGTATATGGAGGTCGAATGCCGCATTCACCTGAAGATAAAAAACGTATCCTTACCCGTGTTCGTCGCATACGCGGGCAGGTCGAAGCGCTGGAGCGGGCGCTTGAGTCTGGCGAACCTTGTCTGGCGATTCTGCAACAGATTGCCGCCGTGCGCGGCGCGTCTAATGGCCTGATGAGTGAAATGGTTGAGATCCATCTGAAAGATGAGCTGGTCAGCGGGGAGACTACGCCAGATCAGCGCGCGGTTCGGATGGCGGAAATCGGCCATCTCCTTCGCGCTTATCTAAAATAACAATTTCCCTCACCGTAACAGGAAGAGATATATGAAATCACGTGCAGCAGTTGCTTTTGGTCCCGGTCAGCCGCTAAAAATTGTCGAGATTGACGTTGCGCCGCCGAAAAAAGGCGAAGTTCTGGTCAAAATCACCCATACCGGCGTTTGCCATACCGATGCTTTTACCCTTTCCGGCGATGATCCGGAAGGCGTATTCCCGGCAGTCCTGGGGCACGAAGGCGGCGGCGTGGTAGTCGAGGTCGGCGAGGGGGTAACCAGCCTGAAACCCGGCGACCATGTTATTCCACTGTACACGGCGGAATGCGGCGAGTGTAAGTTCTGTAAGTCCGGTAAAACTAACCTTTGTCAGGCCGTACGCGCCACTCAGGGAAAAGGGCTGATGCCGGATGGCACTACCCGCTTTTCTTATAACGGCGAACCCGTTTATCACTATATGGGAACCAGCACGTTCAGCGAATATACCGTTTGCGCGGAAATTTCTCTGGCGAAAGTGAACCCGCAGGCGCCGCTGGATAAAGTGTGTCTGTTGGGCTGTGGCGTGACGACGGGTATTGGCGCCGTCCATAACACCGCTAAAGTGAAAGCGGGCGACACCGTTGCCGTTTTTGGTTTAGGCGGTATTGGGCTGGCGGTTATTCAGGGCGCGGTTCAGGCTAAAGCCGGGCGTATTTTAGCTGTCGACACGAATCCGGAAAAATTTACGCTGGCGGGCGAAATGGGGGCCACGGACTTTATTAATCCGAATGATTACGACAAACCGATCCAGGACGTTATTGTTGAGCTTACTGATGGCGGCGTAGATTTCAGTTTTGAATGTATCGGCAACGTTAACGTGATGCGAGCAGCGCTGGAATGTTGTCATAAAGGCTGGGGCGAAAGCATTATTATTGGCGTAGCGGGAGCAGGGCAGGAAATCAAAACCCGTCCCTTCCAGCTAGTGACCGGTCGCGTCTGGCGTGGCTCCGCTTTTGGCGGCGTGAAAGGGCGCACGCAGCTGCCAGGGATGGTAGAAGATGCGATGTACGGTAAAATCCGTTTAGATCCTTTTATTACTCACCGCCTGCCGCTGGAGCAGATTAATGATGCCTTTGAACTGATGCATCAGGGTAAATCCATCCGTACTGTTATCCACTTTGGCGATAACTGATTCATCCGCCAGCGGATTTTCCGCTGGCGCTTTTCTGAATTTTCTGGAATGAATGTTGTGAAAATGTGACGAAGGCGATGCTTTTCGCGATAAGCAAACGTCACGAAGTGCCGATGACTATCTAACGGGCGTGTTTTACGCATAAAACTTACAAGAGAGTCGACGGTCATGGGCAACACATTCTCGATGCAAGCCTCGCATAAACTGGGCTTCCTGCATCATATTCGGCTGGTTCCGCTGTTTTCCTCCATTCTCGGTGGCATCCTTCTTCTTTTTGCTTTGAGCGCCGGGCTGGCAGGCTATTTTCTGTTACAGGCCGATCGCGATCAGCGTGATGTCACGGACGAGATTCAGGTACGGATGGGATTATCCAACAGCGCTAACCACTTACGTACCGCACGTATCAATATGATCCACGCTGGCGCGGCGAGCCGGATTGCTGAAATGGATGAAATGAAAGCCAATATTGCCGCTGCGGAAACGCGGATCAAGCAGTCTCAGGACGGCTTTAACGCTTATATGTCCAGAGCGGTGAAAACACCCGCCGATGACGCATTGGATAACGAGTTAAACGCCCGCTACACCGCCTATATCAACGGCCTGCAACCGATGCTGAAATTTGCCAAAAATGGCATGTTCGAAGCGATCATTAATCATGAAAACGAGCAGGCAAAACAACTGGATGCCGCATATAACCATGTCCTGTTGAAAGCGATTGAACTGCGCACCGAGCGGGCGAGACTACTTAGCGAGCAGGCTTACCAACGTACCCGGCTCGGTATGATGTTTATGATTGGCGCATTTACGTTGGCGCTGGTATTGACGTTAATGACCTTCATGGTGCTGCGTCGCACGGTGATACGACCCTTGCAGCAGTCTGCGTCACGTATCGAACGCATTGCGGCGGGCGATCTGACCATGGCTGACGAGCCCACAGGGCGCAGTGAAATTGGTCGCCTGAGTCATCATCTTCAGCAGATGCAGCATGCGTTGCAACAAACGGTAGGGGCGGTGCGTCAGGGGGCGGAGGAAATTTATCGAGGCACCAGCGAAATTACCGCCGGTAATACGGATTTATCTTCTCGTACTGAACAGCAGGCTGCCGCCATTGAACAGACCGCGGCCAGTATGGAACAGTTGACGGCAACCGTTAAGCAGAATGCGGATAATGCGCATCACGCCAGCAAACTGGCGGAAGATGCTTCCGGTAAAGCCAGCCGCGGAGGCCAGATGGTTTCCGGGGTCGTACAAACGATGGGGAATATTTCCACCAGCTCGAAAAAAATCTCGGAAATTACCGCCGTCATTAACAGTATCGCTTTCCAGACCAACATTCTGGCGCTGAACGCGGCGGTCGAGGCGGCACGCGCCGGGGAACAAGGACGCGGTTTTGCGGTGGTCGCCAGTGAGGTTCGTACCCTCGCCAGTCGCAGCGCGCAGGCGGCAAAAGAGATTGAAGGCTTGATCGGCGCATCGGTCAGCCTGATTGAACAAGGCTCTGAAGAGGTTATCGCTGCGGGGAGCACCATGAATGAGATTGTGGATGCCGTCAAACGCGTCACCGATATTATGCTCGACATCGCGGCCGCCTCTGATGAGCAAAGTCGCGGTATTGTTCAGGTCAGTCAGGCGATTTCTGAGATGGACAAGGTTACGCAACAAAACGCGTCGCTGGTCGAAGAGGCGTCCGCGGCGGCGGCTTCGCTTGAAGAACAGGCCGCCCGCTTGACGCAAGCCGTTGATGCGTTTCGTTTACAGGATACTGGCGCGACGATGCGATCATCCTTCCTTTAATAAGCGTCGCGCCAGCGGGCTATTTTAGCCGCGGGCGCGTTTATTCTCCGACAGCCACTATCACAGCGGCATCGATTTACGGATCGCCGCAATCAGCATTTGCGCCCCGGTTGAGAGCGGGATATCAACTCGCGTAAGAATACCTATCGGCTCGCCCGCGCTCTGGGTCGGCACGGGTAATGAGACCAGCGTCGCCTGGCGAAGATCTTCTTTAACCGCGCCAGAGGGGACGAACCAGACGTAATCGTAATCTACGGTCAGTTGTCGTGATAACGATGCGGATAGCGTTTCGATACATCCGGCAGGCATTTTACACCCCTGGCTTTGCAACAGGGCTTCCGCATTCTGGCGCGGTACCGTGCCTTTTGGCGAGACGACTACCGGCCACTCCATAACCCGACTGAGCGTGATCGTCTCCTGTAACAGGGGATGACCGGGGCGTACCACTAATTTAAGCGATTCTAAAAACAGCAGTTCGTAATTTAAACCGCCCATTAATTCCGGGTCTGACATGCGGCCAATACCCAGATCGATCTCGCCTGATTTCAGACCCGCAAGCAACATCGTATTGTTCATGGTCGCGACCTGTAACGAGGTCGATTTTTGCTGTTGATGGAACCGCCCAATAGCCGCCGGGAGTATACCCAGCGCAGCGGTGGGGAGCGCGCCAACACGCACCACATCGGCGCTGGCGTCCTCTTTGCGATTCAGCGCCTGCCCGGCGGTATTCAATGCATCTAATACTTTTACCGCATGAGTCAAAAATTGTTCGCCAGGAACCGTTAATTGCGCGCCCAGTCGCCCGCGTTCGAACAGACGGGTTCCGGTGAGTTGTTCCAGTTCGTTCAGCGTTTTAGAAAGCGCTGGCTGGCTCAGGTTAAGGGTTTCAGCCGCGCGCCCCAGAGTTCCCTGTTGCGCAACGGCGACAAATGTATGAAGGTGGCGCAACCGAATGCGCTGACTAAACAGACCATTTTTTTCCATAAGCGATGTTAAAAACAGAGCCGTGCGGGTGACAAGTAAAGTTGTTTGTTTTTGATAACCTGATAGCAAAATATTATTAACATTTTACCATTTCAAGTTACAATTGTTTTATTTTACTGATGATTCAACTGCCGTTAAGCGTGTTAAGCCGCGATGTGGTCGGGGATATGCCAGCTCATGTCAATCCGTTCTGCATAATGAATTCAGACCGGATCACACTTTATAAATTCTTCTCCCCGGAATGGATGAGGTTTTCTACACTCCAGGTAACATTCACTGGAGGCATGACATTATGGCGAACACCATCACGGCAGATGAGATTCGGGAACACTTTTCGCAGGCAATGTCGGCAATGTACCAGCAGGAAGTTCCGCAGTACGGTACGTTACTGGAACTTGTGGCTGACGTGAATCTGGCGGTGCTGGAAAATAATCCCAAACTGCATGAGCAGTTGGCTAATGCCGATGAACTGGCGCGATTGAACGTGGAACGGCATGGCGCCATTCGTGTTGGCACCGCAGAAGAACTTTCTACCTTGCGTCGGATATTCGCCATCATGGGGATGTACCCAGTAAGTTATTACGATCTCTCTCAGGCGGGCGTGCCTGTGCACTCCACGGCATTTCGTCCCATTGACGAGGCTTCGCTCTCGCGTAATCCCTTTCGCATGTTCACTTCTCTATTACGCCTGGAGCTCATTGAAAACGCGGCATTACGCCAGCGGGCGGCGGAAATCTTATCGCAGCGGGATATTTTTACATCGCGCTGCCGACAATTGCTGGATGAGTACGACGAGCAGGGCGGTTTTAGTGCTGCTCAGGCCGAAGAGTTCGTCCGTGAAACGCTGGAGACTTTTCGCTGGCATCGTCAGGCTACCGTTGATGAAGAAACGTACCGCAGCCTGCATCGTGAGCATCGTTTAATTGCCGACGTGGTCTGTTTCCCGGGATGTCACATTAACCATCTGACGCCGCGTACTCTGGATATCGACCGGGTACAGGCCATGATGCCGGAGTGCGGCATTACGCCTAAAACTCTTATCGAAGGTCCGCCTCGCCGCGAAGTGCCTATTCTGTTGCGGCAAACCAGTTTCAAAGCCCTGGAAGAGCAGGTGCTCTTCGTTGATGAAAAGCAGGGTACGCACACGGCGCGCTTCGGCGAAATTGAGCAACGTGGCGTCGCGCTGACGCCAAAAGGTCGTCGATTATATGACGAGCTGTTGCACAAGGCGGGAACGGGTAAGGATAACTTCACGCATCAACTCCATTTGCGGGAGGTCTTTAACGCCTTTCCGGATAGCGAATTTCTGCTTCGCCAGCAGGGGCTTGCCTGGTTCCGCTATCGCTTAACGCCTTCCGGTGAGGCGCATCGTCAGGCGATCCATCCTGGCGACGATCCGCAGCCGCTTATTGAGCGCGGTTGGGTAATCGCGCAGCCGATTACCTATGAAGATTTTCTTCCGGTCAGCGCAGCCGGCATTTTTCAGTCGAATTTGGGAGATGAAACGCTGGCCAGAAGCCACGGCAATGCCAGCCGCGACGCCTTTGAACAGGCGCTGGGATGTGCTGTACGGGATGAATTTTCGTTATATCAGGAAGCGGAAGAACGCAGTAAACGCCGTTGCGGTCTGCTTTAAAAGCGGTAAGCTTCACAGGCTGTGAGGATACTGTAAAAGGAAGGCGTTATGTTGAATCCCTCCATCCCGCTGGTGGCGACGCGTCACGGTAAAATCGTGGGCGTCGTACAGGAAGAAATCCATATCTGGCGCGGTATACCTTATGCCGCGCCGCCAACAGGGGAGCTACGCTGGCGTGCGCCGCAGCCTGTTACGCCCTGGCAGGATGTTCGCCAGGCGGATTGTTTCTCCTGCGCCAGTTGGCAGGATATTACCTGGTGTCGTGAACTCGGCGGCGGCGATCCGGGAAATTTTTCCGAAGACTGTCTCTATCTGAACGTCTGGGCTCCCGCCGTGCGTCATGAACCGTTGCCGGTCATGGTCTGGCTACACGGCGGCGGTTACACCATTGGCGCGGGGAGTTTGCCGCCCTATGACGGTCAAGCGCTGGCGAAGCGCGGCGCGATCGTGGTGACGGTCAATTATCGGCTTGGCCATCTGGGCTTTTTCGCGCATCCGGCGCTGGAAGGCGAAGGGGCGGAGTGTATTCATAATTTCGCTTTACTCGATCAAATCGCTGCGCTGCGTTGGGTGCAGGACAATATTGCCGCGTTTGGCGGCGATACGCAGAATGTGACGTTATTTGGCGAATCCGCCGGCGCCCGCAGCGTGCTGTCGTTGATGGCTTCGCCGTTGGCGAAGGGGCTTTTTCATAAAGCGATTATTCAGAGTGGTTATACGCTGCCGGATACGCCCCGCGAGGTAGCGCTAAAAAAAGGCGTTGCGCTGGCAGAACATCTTGGCTTAGCCCATGCCACTGCCGAACAGCTACGCGCTTTACCGGCAGAGACGTTTTGGCCGCTGGACGCGCCTTTTAAAATTGCGCCGACGCCGATTTCCGGCGACGTCGTGCTGCCGCATCCGATGCTGGAAACCTTCTTTGCGGCGAAACAGCATCCGATACCGGTGATGATCGGCTCGAATAGCGATGAAGCCAGCGTATTGGCAGTTTTTGGCGTCGATATTGCCGGTCAAATTCAAAAAATGCGCCGTGAGCGGCGTGTTGGCCTGGGGTTAATCCGGCTGCTTTATCCTCGAGTGAAAGGCGACGAAGCGCTAGGGCGGCAGGTCTGTCGGGATATGGTATTTACCACGTTGGGTTATGTCGTCATGCAAGCGCAGCAGCGGATTGGCGAACCGTGCTGGCGTTACTGGTTTGATTATGTCGCCGAAGCGGAGCATAACACCTACGCGAATGGCGCCTGTCATGGCAATGAAATACCGTATGTATTCGATACGTTAACGCGGGCTGAGCCCACATGCCATTATGTGAATGAGAATGACCTGGCCTTTGCCTCGCAGGTGGCGGATTACTGGGTGAATTTCGCTCGTCATGCCAGCCGCACGCGCGACGTGCTGCACGGCCCGGTTCGCTGGCCCGCCAGCATTCGGGGGCGAGATCGTCTGTTGCGGATTGGACTGAACAAACTTGCCGGTTTTAAAGTGGAAAACCGCTTTATGCGTGCGCGTCTGGCGCTGTTTAAACGAGTCATGAAACATCACGTTAGTCTGGAATAAACTTTTCATAACCTGAAGAATGCTGCGTGAGGTTTACATCCGATTAGGTCGGTTCTTATCGACATAAAATATTTACGCTTTTGCACAGTTTCCAGGCGACCAACAATTGGATTATTAATGAATTTTGTCTAGAGTGAGCGGTCAGAAACGGGCACATTCTTGCTGCTGAAAAAACCAGCGCGGGACCATTCACAAGACCAGAAGGACTCATTTTCAGGTATGAATCGTAGACGATTTATTAAAGGTTCAATGGCAATGGCCGCCGTGTGCGGTTCCAGCGGTATTGCTTCCCTCTTTTCTCAGGCGGCGTTTGCCGCGGAATCCGATATTGCGGATGGTAAAATTGTCCGTTTTGATTTTGCTGGTCTGCAATCAATGGCCCAGGCGTTAGCGAAAAAGCCCTGGGGTGGCGCGCCGGGACCCTTGCCGGATACGCTTGCCAATCTGACGCCGCAGGCCTATAACAGCATTCAGTATGACGCGGCGCATTCACTCTGGAACGGTGTTGCCAACCGGCAGCTCGATATTCAGTTTTTCCACGTAGGGATGGGCTTTCGTCGTCGCGTACGCATGTTTTCCGTTGATACGACGACGCATCTTGCTCGCGAGATTCATTTTCGCCCGGAACTGTTTAAATACAACGATGCCGGCGTCGATACGACGCAACTGGAAGGGCAGAGCGATCTCGGTTTCGCCGGTTTCCGTGTCTTTAAAGCGCCGGAACTGGCGCGGCGCGATGTCGTCTCCTTCCTGGGCGCCAGTTATTTCCGGGCGGTAGATGATACTTATCAGTATGGCCTGTCGGCTCGCGGGCTGGCGATAGATACCTATACTGACGGTCAGGAAGAGTTCCCTGACTTCACCGCATTCTGGTTTGACACCGCGAAGCCGGGCGATACTACGTTTACCGTTTACGCTCTGCTGGACAGCGCCAGCGTGACGGGCGCGTATAAATTTGTGATTCATTGCGAAAAATCGCAGGTGATCATGGATGTAGAAAACCATCTCTATGCCCGTAAAGATATTAAGCAACTTGGCATTGCGCCGATGACCAGTATGTTTAGCTGTGGGAATAATGAACGCCGGGTATGCGACACCATTCATCCGCAAATTCACGATTCCGATCGGCTGGCGATGTGGCGGGGTAACGGCGAGTGGATTTGCCGCCCGCTGAATAATCCGCAGAAATTGCAGTTCAATGCATATATGGACGATAACCCAAAAGGGTTCGGCCTGCTGCAACTCGATCGCGATTTCTCGCATTATCAGGATGTGATGGGTTGGTACAACAAACGTCCGAGCCTGTGGGTGGAGCCACGCAGTAAGTGGGGGAAAGGCGCAGTTAGCCTGATGGAGATCCCAACCACTGGCGAAACTCTGGATAATGTGGTCTGTTTCTGGCAGCCGGAAAAAGCGATCAAAGCCGGGGATACGCTGGCGTTTAATTATCGTTTGTACTGGAGCGCGCAGCCGCCGGTACAATCGCCGCTTGCGCGGGTCATGGCGACCCGTACAGGGATGGGCGGCTTTCCCGAAGGTTGGGCGCCGGGCGAACATTACCCGGATAAATGGGCGCGCCGTTTTGCTATTGATTTTGTCGGCGGCGATCTGAAAGCGGCCGCGCCAAAAGGCATTGAGCCGGTAATTACGCTCTCCAGCGGTGAGGCGAAGCAGATTGAGATCCTCTACGTTGAGCCTTTCGACGGTTATCGTATCCAGTTTGACTGGTATCCGACCTCGGATTCTACGGCACCGGTGGATATGCGTATGTTCCTGCGCTGCCAGGGGGAGGCTATCAGCGAAACCTGGCTGTATCAGTATTTCCCGCCCGCGCCGGATAAGCGCCGTTATGTCGACGATCGTATCATGCGTTAGTCAGTTTGCCTTCTGTACCGCCACAAAGGCGGTACAGGTTGCAGAAATGGCCCTGACATAAACCCATTCGTGAGCCGCTGTTTTTGTGACACGGCCTTTCCATCGTTCTATTTTTGCAACAGTCCTTCCTGTTTATCCCTCTCGATCCTGCGGACAGGGAACATTAAGATAACTTCACCTTATTTAAGATATAAAGTGAATATAATGAAAAAGAGTTTTCTTGGTGCTGTCCTGTCTCTGGGTTTATTAAGTGCTGCTCATGCAGATGTATATAAATTTGATAATACGCATACCAATGCGGTATTTAATATCGATCATTTCCAGACCTCAACCAATCATGGCGGGTTTTATGCTATTAGCGGCGAACTGAAATATCAGCCGGAAAAGCAAGATGCAGAGATGCGCGTGACGATTCCCGTGAGCGCCTTAAATACCGGCGTGGATGCGTTTGATAACCATATCCGCAGTAGCGATATTCTGGATGCGGAAAAATATCCAGAAATGGTATTTAAATCAACAAAATGGCATTTTGAAGATAATAAACCGGTTTCTATTGACGGTTTGCTAACAATGAAGGGAGTAACTAAGCCCGTTACCTTAACCACCACCAGGTTTGGCTGTTATATGAGCCCGATATTCAAGGCGCAGGTTTGCGGTGGTGATTTTGTCACGCAAATAGATCGCACCCAGTGGGGGATAGATTATCTGGTCGATATGGGGATGACGAAAGTTGTCGATATAAAAATCCAGGCAGAAGCGGTTAAGCAATAAAGGGAATAATGATGAAAACTCATCACCTCATTCGGGTAGTAGCCTCGCTGGCGATGTTGGCAACGTCAGGCCTGGCTTATGCAGAAGAGTACAAAGCCAGTACGGACGAAAAAGCAATACAAATGACGAACGTAGCCTCTCTGGAAGCGCGCGTTCAAGCCAGAATGGAGAAAGGGGCATTTGGTTATATTCGCGGTGGAGCCGAAGATGAGAATAACCTTCGCAGCAATACCGAAAGCTTTGACAAAAAATATATTATGCCGCGCGTATTACAGGGCATTGAGTTAAAAGAGATCGATTTATCAACGCAGCTACTGGGTATTCCGCTTAAAACGCCTATAATCCAGGCACCGATGGCGGCGCAGGGCCTGGCCCACGCCTCCGGAGAGTTGGCGACGGCGAAAGGCATGGCGCAGGTCGGTTCGATTTTCTCGTTGAGCACCTATGGCAACAAGACCATCGAAGAGGTGGCTAACGTTTCCGGGAAAAATCCGTTCTTCTTCCAGCTTTATATGAGCAAGAATAATCAATTTAACGAATTTATTCTTGCACAAGCGGTAAAACATGGCGCTAAAGCGATTATTCTGACCGTAGATTCGCCTGTCGGCGGTTATCGGGAAGAAGATATTAAAAATAACTTCCAGTTCCCGCTGGGTTTTGCAAACCTGGAAATGTTCGCCAGAACAAATGACGATGGTTCAAAAACTGGCAAAGGAGCAGGGATAAGTGAAATTTACGCGCAGGCTAAACAAGCCTTTACGCCGGAGGATATTGCCTATGTACATCGTATTTCCGGTCTGCCGGTTATCGTAAAAGGCATTCAGTCGCCGGAGGATGCTGAAATTGCTATCCAGGCCGGGGCCGAAGGAATATGGGTTTCTAACCATGGCGGCCGTCAATTAGACAGCGGGCCGTCCTCATTCGATATGCTTCCTGCGATTGCAAAAGTCGTCAATAAGCGAGTGCCTGTTATTTTTGACAGTGGAGTACGCCGTGGTTCGCACGTATTCAAAGCGTTAGCCAGCGGAGCGGATATTGTGGCGGTTGGCCGGCCTGTATTATACGGTCTTAATCTTGGCGGCGCTCAGGGTGTGGCGTCAGTGATTGAACAGCTAAACAAAGAGCTGACAATTAACATGATGTTGGGTGGCGCCAGAAATATTGAACAAGTGAAAACGACACGCTTGTTAACTGAAAAAGATCTGCCCCAGTAATATAAAGGTCGGGTACTATACTCGACCTTTTCCTGTATGATTTCCCTCAACAACGCTTTCGGTAGAAAATGACGCGCTCTGTTTCCTCAAATCCTAACGCCTGGTGAACTTTCTGGGAAATTGTATTTTCCGGCGTGGTATCGGAGGCCATTTCCCGACACCCTTTATTCGTTCCCCATCGTTGCACCGCTGCAATCAATTGTTTCGCTACGCCGCGTTGACGGAATGAGGGGAGAACAAAAATACCTTCAAGGAAAACCACGGGCGAACTGTCACAGCCATTGACATAATCGTGGCGGATTGAGGCATCCGCAAAGCCAATCGCCACCCCGTCTGCCATCGCAATAAATGATGCCAGATGATCGGCTTGCAGAATTTCTTCGCCGTCCGCCAGATGGGCGTCGTCCGGGTGACCAGGCCAGAGCTGTTTTCGCAATCCGCGCCAGTGCTCCAGATGGGTTTTGTTCATTTGCCTGATGTCCATTAACGCGCTCCTGATGAGGGGTCTGACATGATGAGACGGCATCCCGCTTGCTGATAACGTCGGGCGATAGCAGACGGGAGCGCACTGTCGCTAAGAATGGTAGTAATACAGGACAGCGTCGCCACCGCATGGGGTTCTACAGTATCAAACTTTGAGTGATCGGCCATCAATATGACCTCGCGTGAGCGCTGAATAATGCGCGTTTTAACGCCCACTTCAAACATGGTAGCGTTGGTGATACCCGTTTCTATCGACAGCGCATCGCAGGAGATAAAGGCGCGTTCAACGGCAAAGGCGTTAATCATCTCCAGCGCCAGACTCTCGCCCACCGAAAAGTAACCGGGGCGGATCAGTCCGCCGATAATGTAACTCTCTACGTGTGGGAAGCCACCCAGTTCATTAGCGATTTTGATGTCATTGCAAATGACTTTTACTTTGGCGTCGACCAGACATTTTGCCAGTTCCAGACAGGTGGAGCCGGAGTCGAGAAAAAAGCAGTCTCCATCCTTGATGAACGTGCGGGCGAGGGCGCCGATTTCGCGTTTCGCCTCACTTTGTAACGTTCGCTTAACGTCGAAAACATATTCTTTATCTTCCGTACTGTCGTCGAAGTCAATACAACCATGGCCGCGAACCATACCGGGATAACGGCTGGCAATATAGTGAAAATCCCGGCGCACGGTTGCCTCTGCATAGCCAAAAAGCTCAATAGCTTGCTGTGTTGAGAGGTGCCTGTGTTGCCAAAGGTAATGCAACATCTGTTTGATACGGTCAGGCCGCTGTTGGCTCATCAGCATATGACTCCTTTATAGCGCGGTGAATTGTGACAACGTCACATCATAGTTCGCCGTCGTGAATAACGCCCGGCCAATCACTAGATGCTGTGCACCTGCGGCGGCAAGCAGCCGTGCGGCGCGAAGTGTAATACCGCCGTCCGCCCAGCATTCCGCAGCAGGGAAATGCTCTCTGCTTTGGCTCACTTTTTCACACATCGCGGCGATAAATTGCTGCCCGCGCCCGTCGGGTTCGCTGGTCATGATCATCAGCGCATCCAGTTGCAATGCCAGATAACGATAGGGCAATAGCGGTGTTGCCGGGTTAAGCGCCAGTCCTGCTTTCGCCCCGATAGCGCGAATATCCGCCAGAATCTCCGAGGGGTTTTGCACGCTTTCGGCATGAATGAAAATCCAGCCGGGGCGGATAGCTGCAAGCCAGGGTAGCCAGCGTTGCGGTGATGAGACCATCAGGTGAAATGAGAGCGGATGGCGAGTGTGTTGTGCGACTGCCTGAATGGTTTTCATACCGAAGGTAATATTGTTGATGAAACTGGTATCTTCGATATCCAGATGCAGCGAGCCGAGAGGCGCATCGTGTAAAGCGGTCAACGCCTCGGCATAGCGCAGCGGATCGGCGGAGGCCAGTGAAGGGTGCAGGATCATCGGAACCTCCATCAGCGCAATGCGGTTAATTGCGCGAAAAGCGCGGCATCATTTGGCGCATCTTGCAACATCGCGACGCTTTCCGGCGAGTCGAGCCACTGGCTGATGCGTTGAATGGTGCGAATATGTGCTTCGGCATCCGTGGCGCTGGCGCAAAGCAACAGCCAGATGGGATCGCAATCCGTATTGCCGAAAGCGACCGGCGTTGCTAACGTAGTGACGCTGATTTGATTATGGTTAGCGCCTTGCTCCGGTCTGGCATGGGGCAGCGCAATCCCCGGCGCGATAAGATAATATGGCCCCCATTTAAGGGTGTTCTCAATAATACCGTCCAGGTAGCAGGGGGCCGCCGCGCCGAAGGTAATCAGCGGACGAACGGCGATATCCAGCGCGTGTCGCCAGTCGCTGGCATGGCGTTGCGCCTGAACCCACTTAACATCATTAATCATCGATCGTTGACTCCTTGCCGGTTCGGGTTACTCTGAAACCGATCCCCGGCGTGTCTTTTGGCGAAGGCGACGGAGATCGGCAGAAGAGTTATCGCTCTCTGCAGGGGATAAGCGTTTTGCTTATCCCCATTTTATTGTCGGATATGGCGTACTTTCTCCATAAACTTCGCCACGCGCGCCTGGTCGACAAAGTTGGCGAAGACGCCGTCTTTTTTAAACGTGGTTGCCGTTACGCATCCGTCGGCAATGCAGAGCTGCTCCTCGACGTTTTCCAGACACACCCCGGTATTCGCCAGCACGACCGTGTCGGGGACGGTCTCTTTTACCCGCTTCAGTATGGCGCTATCCGTGCGAGCGCCCGCCGTCAGTCCTGAGACGCACAGGGCATCGGGGTTATTGTTAAATACGGTCGATTTCGCAATTGAACAGACATCCCGGTTTCCCAGATACACCGCCGCTTCCGGAACGATGTTAAACAACGTTTTCACGTGACTTGCGCCGATGCGATGCTGATGGCGAATGGTTTCGCCGACATTCGTATCCCAGACGCCAAAATCGCTGGCGTAAGCGCCGGTGAAAATTTCGCGAATAAATTTTGCGTCGGTCGCCATCGCCAAATCAAACGAGGCCACAGGGTCCCACAACACGTTTACCCCAAACGGTACGCGGATTTCACTCATTAACTGACCGATGATTCTTGCCATCGCGGCGGTCGTTTCCGGTCTGACTTTCGTTAAATAAGGCAGACTAAATTCGTTGGAGAACATCACCGCATCCACGCCGCCATTTTGTAGCGCCATTAAATCGTCATGGGCGCGGTCAATTACCCAGTTCATGCCTTTCCTGGTATCGAACCCGGGATCGCCCGGCAACGCCCGTAAATGGCACATGGCGATAACGGCTTTTTCTGTTCCTATTACCTCTTTTAGCCAACTCATTCTGGGTTGCTCCTTATTCCGGTAGTTCACGTTTACGTAAGACAAGTATGATGCTGGCGACAATGCCGACCACAATAACCACGCCAATCATGCCCAGCGACATCAATTCAGATATTGACCAGCCAAACATATTTCCCACCGACAGCGCGGTAATTTGCGCGTTTTCAGCGGCGAAGCTAAAGCCGCCTTTGAGCGCCATATCGGTAAAGTACGGTGCGAACTGGGTGGCGATCAGCAAAACGGTAATCATGACAATGATGCCGCTGAGCAGAGTACGAATCAGATCGCCGCGATGAATAACCGTGGCCATGCAGATAAAAAACGGCGCAACCGGTAAATCAGCCAGCGGCAGGACTTTATTGCCCGGCAGTATGCTCGCCAGAATTAACATGATGGGAATTAACAGCAGTCCAACCGCGATGGTGGTCGGGTGGCCTAACGTCACTGCGGTATCCAGACCGATAAAGACTTCGCGCCCTTTAAAGTGTTTCTGGAAGAACTTACGCGCGCCGTCGGAAATGGGCATTAATCCCTCAACGATAAGGCGAATCATGCGCGGAAACAGCACCATAATCGCCGCCACGGTAATCATTAAGGTTGCGCACCCTTTAAAGCCTTCGCCTGCGGCAAGTCCGAAGATCAGCCCGAGAACAACGCCAATGATCACCGGGTCGCCAACCATCCCATACCGTTTTTGGATCTCCTGAGCATCAATATTGCGTCCTTTCATAAACGGTATTTTTTCGTATATCGCATCCAGCAATACGAACAACGGCACGGAACTGGAGCCATACCCTTGCGGAATAGAAATCCCTTCCAGACCCACAATGTTCTGTACTCGTTTCGCCGTCCAGTCGGCCATTTTCAACGACAAGGCGGCGTGGCAAATCGCGCCCAGTACGCCATAAATCAGACTGCCGGTCATCAACTGGACGACCGTTCCGGTAATGGCGTAGTGCCAGTAGTTATAAATATCAACGTTCATGGTTTTGGTCAGACGAGTCACCAGCATACCGACGTTGAGCAGAAAGATAACGGGAATGATCATCGCGCCGATGGCCGTCGCATAGCCGACGCCGGATGCGGGCCCGGCGCCGACGTCAAACACATGCAGCGTCAGGCCAAAACGCTCAATCATCACTTTAATCGGCGGACTGAGATTGTCGATCGCCATGACGATCACCAACCCCATGCCGACAAAACCGATGCCGACCGTCACCCCGGCTTTCACCGCCTGCAGCCAGGGAATACGAAAGATTAAGCCGATGATAATCATAATGATGGGCACAAAAACGGTGCCGCCGAGAGACAGGATGTAATCAAACATAATGCCCCCTTTATTGTGTTAACAGCGCCTTGATTTCTTGTTTTAATGCGTCGTCGTTGATGCCTGTCAGCAGGGCGGCGCCGTTGAGCGTCGGGATGCCATAGTCACTGTGCGTACGCATGGACGTTACGATGAGATCCATACCGTTACAGTTCAACGGGATCTCATTCAGACAACATTGCGCCGTGGTTGCCGCAATGCCTTGCTCCGCAAGAAAGTCCTGCAGTTTTTGTGCAATCATGGTTGATGTCGACATGCCGGTACCACATGCCACAAGGATCTTCTTCATCATGGTCGTGCCTCTTGTGTAGCGCCTGTTTCAGGCTCAATGGGAAACTGTTCTGGCGACATATTGGCCAGCGCAGTCAGTAAACGGATACAATCAGCCAGGTCGCGCAGGCTGGCGACTTCGGCTGGCGAGTGGGTATAGCGGCAGGGAATAGAAAGACTGGCGCAGGGAATACCGTCCAGTTCAACCTGAATGTAGCCGGTTTCGGTGATGACGCCTGGCGCGACTTCTCGCTGTACGGGAATATTATTTTCGTGCGCGGTGGTCTCCAGCATCCGCAGCAAACGCGGCGGCGTAATCAGTCCCGCCAACGTACCGCGTCCGTGATAGTTCAGACAGGTGATGCCGACGCCGTGGTTGACCCGCACATCTGAGTAATCCTGCAGGTCAGGCGTGTCGCAGGAGGGGGTGATATCAATACCAATCGCCAGGTCGGGGCGCACGCGTCGTAAAACGGGAATAATACCGCGAATATTGAACTCTTCCTGTACCGACGCGACCAGGAATACCGCGATATCGAGCGGTGTGGAGGCGAGGGCCTCGGCGACGCCCAGTAGCGCCGTACACCCCAGCCTGTCATCCAGCGCCTTACTGCATACCAGATCGTTGCCCAGACAGTGCGGCGGGTTGTAAAGGGTTACTGGCGTCCCCACCTGAATACCCATTCGTTCGGCATCCGCTTTATCTTTTGCGCCGATATCAATCCAGAGTTTATCGAGAGCGGGTGGCTGGGTGCGCTCGTCACCCTTCGCGAAGTGATATGCTTTAATACCGATACAGCCCATGATATCGCCTGAACGTCCGGCAAGCGTCACAATCGAACCGGGCATAGTAATTTGCGCCGGGCCGCCCACGCGTTCAAAACGTAAAAAACCGGAGGGTTCGATCTTGCGTACCATAAAACCCACTTCATCCATATGCGCAAAAATCATCAGGCGAAGCGCGTCGGGTTTATCGCTGCCATAACGGGCGACGACATTGCCTAAGCGATCCCGCCAGACGTCTTTGGCCTGCTGTTCAAACGCGTGCTGCATAACGTTTGCAATACTGCTTTCATGTCCTGAAATCCCGTTTAGCCGCAGTAAAGAAAAAAGCGTTTCCTGCACAGAAAAGGTCATTGGAGTCTCCGTGGTGATAAAACAATCAGTCGTTGAGCGTTTTATAGGCGGAGAATGGTTGGATAAGTGTGAAATGTGTCACGCGGAAATACGCTAAATATGGCCAATAAAAAATAATGTGATGGCGATACAATAAAAACGCTCATATCACCTGCGGGTTATCGGTAAACCAGGCTATTTATGTGATTACGACCAACAACGAAGAAGGGCAACGCGATGGTGGAAATTATTCCTGTTAGCACGACGCTGGAACTACAAGCGGCAGATGAAAGTCATGTTCCGGCGCTGCACCAACTGGTACTCAAAAACAAAGCGTGGCTACAACAGTCGCTCGACTGGCCGCAATATGTCACGTCGCAGGAGGAAACGCGTAAGCATGTGCAGGGTAATATGCTGTTGCACCAGCGTGGTTACGCCAAAATGTACCTGATTTTCTGCCAGAATGAGATGGCGGGCGTACTCTCATTTAATGCCATCGAACCGATAAACAAAGCCGCCTATATCGGTTACTGGCTGGATGAGTCCCTCCAGGGACAAGGGATAATGTCGCAATCATTACAGGCGCTGATGACACATTATGCCCGGCGCGGCGATATTCGGCGCTTCGTCATTAAATGCCGCGTTGATAATCAGGCCAGTAACGCAGTCGCACGGCGCAACCATTTTACGCTGGAAGGCTGTATGAAGCAGGCGGAGTATCTTAACGGCGACTATCACGACGTTAATATGTATGCCCGCATTATTGATGCGGATTAAAGGGAACCGACTAAGGGGGTACGCGTAATACGATCCTCGCCATTGATCACTTTTGGGCCGCGCAGGTGAATAGTATTGCCGTCAAAGGCTATCACCGCCGCCCGTCCGCTAATCTCGACCTGGTGCTCAATCAGAATTTCGCCCTGTATACAGGCATGGCCTTCAATCAGCACGCGGTCGTCCAGTAAAATCGGGCCTCCGCGTACCTCAGCATGTCCGCCTACCAGCACATGATGTTTTAACACACAGTTGCCTTCGATTAACGCATGTTCCGCTACCTGTGAGCTGTAGCGAAGGGTAGGGATAGCATCTTCCTCTGTGCCGGCGATAACCCGCGCATGGCCATAGACTTTGGCGCAGTCACAGATCCAGACATTATTGTCTTTGTTGCCTTCGATGAGCGCGAAATCAAAGACCTCCGCCCGGTGCTCAATAAAAGCGAGTGTGATAGTGGCGTCGCCATAAAGCTGTACCTGATGGACAATCCGCGAATGGTTCACGGTGGCGCGATCGTAAATTTGTAAAATCTGCGCATGTTCATGCGTTAGTCCCTGAACGGCGAGAATTTCTGACTGGTTTAACACGCGGGCATCGCCATAAATCGCACACTCTCCGCGCACGGAAGAGGACTGAATGGTGACGTTGTCACTTATCCGTGCGCCATCGCTGATATCAGCGCGATCAATCCAGACGTTATCGCCTATTCGCACGTTATTGTAGAGCGTGCACGGCTGCGTGATACGCGCGTTACCCGTAATTTCCGTGCCCGCAAAGGCCATCGCGTTTTCATCATAAATCCAGCAATCCCCCTGTTGTGACAGCACATTATCGGCATCAACCCAGCCGCCGGAGGTTCCGGCTTTAACATCGTTAAAATCCGTTACGGCAATAACTTGTCGTAATAAGACGCTTTTCTTCTCACCGTCTACCTGATAAGTAAAAGCACGAGGTTCCTCACTCAGTCGATATTTGATCATAGGGAAATTCCGTGTGAACGATTAAGATAACCGTAGCAAAGGTACTGGCGAAACAACCAGAAATTCCATAAAATGCATTTCAAATATACTTTATAAATTAAACAAAATGCGTAATCACAAGCAGAGCGATCGCGTGCTCAATCTGCCTGCGGGCTATTTTGGCATCGTCCTTGGCACTATCGGTATGGGATTCGCCTGGCGTTATGCCAGCCAGATATGGGGAATAAGCCACTGGCCCGGCGACATCATGGTGATCCTGGCGATGATTATTTGGGCACTCTTGACCCTGGCGTTCCTTAGCCGTCTGGTGCGCTTTCCCCATAGCGTGATGGCTGAAGTGCGACATCCGGTAATGAGCAGTTTTGTCAGCCTGTTTCCCGCCACCACGATGCTGGTCGCGATCGGTTTCGTTCCCTGGTATCGCCCGTTGGCCGTTGCGCTATTCAGCGTGGGGGTCGTCATACAACTGGCGTATGCCGCCTGGCAGACGGCGGGACTTTGGCGCGGAGCGCATCCAGAAGAAGCGACAACCCCAGGACTTTATCTGCCCACGGTAGCGAATAATTTTATCAGCGCTATGGCCTGTGGAGCGCTCGGTTACAATGATGCCGGACTGGTGTTTTTAGGCGCAGGCGTCTTTTCGTGGTTAAGTCTGGAGCCGGTTATTTTGCAGCGACTGCGTAGCTGCGGCGAATTACCGGCGGTGCTGCGTACGTCGCTGGGTATCCAACTGGCGCCCGCGCTGGTCGCCTGTAGCGCCTGGCTGAGCGTCAATGGCGGGGAGGGCGACACGCTGGCGAAAATGCTATTCGGCTACGGTCTGTTACAGCTTTTATTTATGCTGCGATTAATGCCCTGGTATTTATCACAACCGTTTAATGCTTCCTTCTGGAGTTTTTCGTTCGGCGTTTCCGCGCTGGCGACCACGGGGTTACATCTTGGTCACGGTAGTGAATCAGGGCTTTTCCATATTCTGGCCGTCCCGCTGTTTATTTTCACTAACGCTATTATCGCCTTATTGCTGGTTCGTACATTTCTATTGCTGGTGCAGGGGACGTTGCTTATTCGCACTGAGCGCGCTGCACTGTTGAAAACGGAGGAAAAAAATGACCGTTCGTGACGAAAATTATTTTACTGAGAAATACGGATTAACCCGCACGCATTCGGATGTGCTGGCGGCGGCAAAGGTTGTCGCGCCGGGCCGAACGCTGGATTTGGGATGTGGCAATGGCCGCAATAGTCTGTATCTGGCCGCGAACGGTTATGACGTTACCGCGTGGGATAAAAATCCGGCCAGTATGGCTAACCTTGAGCGTATTAAAGCGGCAGAGGGGCTGGATAATCTGCAAACCGACCTTGTCGATCTGAATACATTGACCTTTGACGGCGAATACGATTTTATTCTCTCGACAGTGGTTATGATGTTTCTTGAGGCGCAAACCATTCCCGGTTTAATTGCCAATATGCAACGCTGCACAAAACCCGGCGGGTATAATTTGATTGTTGCGGCAATGGATACTCCGGACTTTCCCTGTACGGTGGGATTCCCGTTCGCTTTTAAAGAAGGCGAATTACGCCGCTATTACGAAGGATGGGACATGCTGAAATACAACGAAGATGTCGGCGAGCTTCACCGCACGGACGAAAACGGCAACCGTATCAAACTGCGTTTTGCTACGATGCTGGCGAGAAAAACGGCCTGAGCGATGCAAGTTCTGTAAGTCTCGCAGCGTTCGGCATTTTTTTGTCGGGCGCCGCGTTCAAATTGTGCTGTCGTTACCATTTTTAGTGCATCCAGAATGATTTCGTTTTGCTATTATTTCCTTTGCATCATTGCGAAGACTAAAGGGATCGTTTCATGCGTACTCATACTTTATTTAAAGTTGCAGTGCTTACTGGCTTGCTGGCGTTATCCGGCTGTGCGTCTAAAGTCACACAACCGGATAAGTATTCTGGATTCTTAAAAAATTATTCGGACCTGCAGGAAACTACCTCCGCCACGGGAAAACCGGTGTTGCGCTGGGTAGATCCACATTTCAATGACTCTAACTATGATAGTATTGTTTACAATCCGATAACATATTATCCCGTCCCCAAACCAACGACCCAGGTCGGGCAGCAAGTTCTTGATAAACTGCTGGCTTATACGAACACTAAAGTAAAATCAGCAATTGAACAGCGCAAACCGCTGGTCACGACGCCAGGGCCGCGCAGTTTGATTTTCCGCGGGGCGATTACGGGCGTGGATACCAGCAAAGAAGGGCTGCAATTCTATGAGGTGATCCCTGTAGCGCTGATTGTGGCGGGCACGCAAATGGCGACAGGCCACCGGACCATGGATACCCACCTCTATTTTGAGGGTGAGCTGATAGATGCCGCGACCAACAAGCCGGTCGTCAAGGTAGTACGTCAGGGTGAAGGTAAAGACCTGAGCAATTCCAGTACGCCAATGGCGTTTGAGACGTTGAAACAGGTCGTGGATGATATGGCGACGGATACCTCTATGTTTGACGTTAACAAAAAATAATTTTGCGGCGCCATCGTAAGATGGCGCAAACCCCGGCAGATTAGCGGTCACCATCAGCCAGACAACGATGGGCGGCGCGTTTTCGTTAATACTGCGTAGCCTATCCCGCCAGCGATCAACCCCCAGAATGCCGATCCGATGCCCATCAGCGTTAGCCCGCTGGCGGTGACGAGAAATGCGATAACTGCCGCGTCACGCTCACTTTCGTGAGTAAGCGCCTGATACAGACTACCGCTAATCGTACTTAACAGTGCCAGACCAGCCAGCATTTGCACCCAGCTAACCGGCAGGGCGACCATCAGCGCGGTTATCGAACCGCCAAACCACCCGGCAAGTAAATAAAAAACGCCTGCGGCGGCGGCCGCTAACCAGCGACGCGTTGGATCGGGGTGCGCGTCCGGGCTTTGACAAATGGCGGCTGTAATGGCGGCAATGCAGATAGAATAAACGCCAAATGGCGAAAGCAGCAGCGCCAGCAATCCGGTAAAAATCATTAACGGAGAGACAGGAAGCTGATAGCCAGACGCCTTCATTGTGGCGACGCCGGGGGCGTTTTGCGATGCCATCGTCACCAGGAAGAGCGGTACCGCGACGCTCAGGCTTTGAGCGAATGAAAAGTGGGGGGGAACGAAGGTGGGCCACACCGGCGCGAAATGAATACCGCCCATCGCCACCTTACCCTGGATGAGCGCCACCGTTATTCCCATCACCATGGCAGCAATAACGGCATAGCGGGGCGCGAATACTTTAAAGAGTAGCCACGCCAATAGCATAGCGCCGCACATGACAAACTCTCCGTTGAGCGTCCCGAACGCCTGCAGGCCGAAGCGTAGCAGTATTCCCGCCAGCATTGCGGCGGCAAGAGAATGGGGGATTATCCGCATCAAACGCGCAAACAATCCCGTGACGCCGCACAGCACAATCAGGGCATTGGCGACAATGAATATGCCCACCGCGTCTGGCAACGATAATCCCTGAAGCCCTGTTACCAACAGAGCGGCGCCAGGCGTTGACCAGGCGGTTAAAACCGGCGCACGATACCACAAGGTTAACGTTAGTGTGCTTATGCCCATGGCTATACCGAGGGCGGTCATCCAGCCGGCGATCTCTGCGGGTGTTGCGCCAGCGGCAAGCGCCGCCTGCCAGATAATGGCGGCGGAACTTGCATAGCCGACCAGAACGGCGACCAGACCAGATAATACAGTAGGTAACGGCAGTGATAACAGACGCATGATCGCCTCTTGTGCGTTATAACGGTCAGTCAATGTAGCATTGTGCGTTATAGCGTACAAGTGATACGCTATGGTCTTACTGGGGGGAAAAATGGATAACCTGACACACTATCTGGCGACCACGTTAAGAACGTTACGCCATCAGCGAGGCTGGAGTTTATCGCGTCTGGCGGAGATCTCCGGCGTCTCAAAAGCCATGTTAGGGCAGATAGAGCGTAATGAATCCAGCCCGACAGTCGCAACGCTGTGGAAAATTGCGACGGGCCTGAACGTTCCATTCTCAATGTTTATTTCGCCTCCGCAGGCCGAATTTCCGCCAACCTTCGATCCCCAGCAGCAAGCGATGGTAATCACACCGCTGTTTCCGTGGGACCCAGAACTCTGTTTTGACTATTTTTCCCTATTGCTGGCGCCTGGCGCGTGCAGCGAATCAGCGCCGCATAAAGCCGGCGTTATCGAACATGTGGTGGTGATTCAGGGTCGGCTGGACATGTGTACTGGTGGGGTATGGCAAACCATAGACGCCGGTAAAGGTTTGCGTTTTGCCGGCGATACGGCGCATACCTATCGCAACAGCAGTGACCAGACGGTTCATTTTCACTCGCTGATCCATTACCCGCGTGATTAAGCGGGAAAACTATTTCGTTAGTTTGCGCTTCTGACTACAATAGCCGCCATTTCGCTGCTATTGGATAAGAAAGACTGTATGCGCCAGCAACCTCACTATCTCGAATTGTTAAGTCCGGCCCGTGACGCCGCAATTGCTCGCGAAGCGATTTTGCATGGCGCAGATGCCGTCTACATCGGCGGACCCGGTTTTGGCGCACGTCATAACGCCAGTAACAGTCTGCGCGATATCGCCGATCTGGTCCCGTTTGCTCACCGTTACGGCGCCAGGATTTTTGTCACGCTGAATACTATCCTGCATGATGATGAGCTGGAGCCCGCGCAGCGGTTAATCACCGATTTGTACAACACCGGGGTAGATGCGCTGATTGTGCAGGATATGGGCATTCTGGAACTGGATATCCCGCCGATTGAGCTTCACGCCAGTACACAGTGTGATATTCGCAGCGTGGAAAAAGCGAAGTTTCTTGCCGATGTCGGTTTTTCACAGATTGTACTGGCGCGCGAGCTTAATTTGAGTCAGATAGCGGCTATTCATCAGGCTACTGACGCCACGATTGAGTTCTTCATTCATGGCGCGCTGTGTGTCGCTTATTCTGGGCAGTGTTATATCTCTCATGCGCAAACCGGGCGCAGCGCCAATCGGGGCGACTGTTCGCAGGCCTGTCGTTTACCGTATACGTTAAAAGACGATCAGGGGCGGGTGGTCTCTTACGAAAAACATTTGCTATCGATGAAAGATAACGACCAAACGGCTAACCTCGGCGCGTTGATCGATGCAGGCGTACGTTCCTTCAAGATTGAAGGGCGCTACAAAGACATGAGCTATGTCAAAAACATCACCGCGCATTATCGTCAGATGCTGGACGCGATTATCGAGCAACGTGGCGATCTGGCGCGTGCATCGGTTGGTCGGACCGAGCATTTTTTTGTTCCCTCCACGGAGAAAACCTTCCATCGCGGCAGCACCGACTATTTTGTTAACGCGCGTAAAGGTGATATTGGCGCATTTGATTCACCAAAATTTATTGGCTTGCCGGTAGGCGAGGTGCTGAATGTGGCGAAGGATTATCTCGACGTAGAAGCTACGGAGCCGTTGGCGAATGGCGATGGTCTGAACGTGTTGATTAAGCGTGAAGTGGTGGGTTTTCGCGCCAATACGGTGGAGAAAACCGGTCATAACCGCTACCGCGTTTGGCCAAATGATATGCCTGCCGACCTGCATAAAGTCCGTCCGCATCATCCGTTGAATCGTAATCTGGATCATAACTGGCAGCAAGCGCTGACAAAAACCTCCAGTGAGCGCCGTGTGGCGGTTGATATCATGCTGGGCGGCTGGCAGGAACAGCTTATTCTGACGCTGACCAGTGAAGACGGTGTCTGCATCACGCATACGCTTGACGGGGTATTTGAGGAAGCCAATAACTCTGAAAAAGCGTTGAATAACCTAAAAGCCGGACTGGCGAAGCTGGGACAGACGCCTTACTACGCGCGTGATATGCAGGTGACATTACCGGCGGCGTTGTTCGTGCCAAATAGCCTGCTCAATCAGTTCCGTCGGGAGGCGATTGATATGCTTGACGCGGCGCGGCTGGCCCATTATCAACGAGGTCGTCGGAAACCCGTGGCGCAGCCTGCGCCGGTCTATCCGCAAACGCATCTCAGCTTTCTCGCTAATGTCTACAACCACAAAGCGCGGGAATTTTATCACCGTTACGGCGTACAATTGATTGATGCGGCCTATGAGGCGCATCAGGAGAAGGGCGAGGTACCGGTCATGATCACCAAACACTGCCTGCGTTTTGCGTTCAACCTTTGTCCTAAGCAGGCGAAAGGAAATATTAAGAGCTGGAAAGCCACGCCGATGCAGTTGGTGCATGGCGATGAAGTACTGACGCTAAAATTCGACTGCCGCCCTTGCGAAATGCATGTCATTGGCAAAATTAAAAACCACATCTTAAAAATGCCCCAGCCCGGCAGCGTTGTCGCTTCAGTGAGCCCTGAAGCGCTGATGAAAACGCTGCCGAAGCGTAGGGGCGTTTAATTAACGAAAATAGCTCTCTGGTTTGCGCGATTTCTGCCAGTTGTGGTGCTCGCGCAAGCCTTCCGCGGATTCTTCCGCTGCCGCCCGTAATTCATCACTGTCGGCTTCGTGTCTAAGCTGGTGCCCTCCCGTCGCAAACCATACGAATGCGTGGTCTTGCTGTTTCGCCAGTAACTGGCCTGAAAACAGCGCACAGGTCAGTAAAACTACTGATAACGTTTTTGTAAGCATCATGCCACCTTCCAGTTACGTCGTGAGGCTATGATGCCAATAATTTCTTTGAGTTATTATTCAACACTTCAAATTAGCGAAAACGGTTTGTCAATAAGTGCGATAAGTTGTATGAGAAAATATACTTATACTCAGTATCTCAATTATAAAAATAACGAGCCAATTCGTTCCATGCGAAATTCATTATTTCCTGGAAGTATATTTTAAAGGTGTTGTATTAGATGGTTTTGGTATTGCCAGGGGATTGTAAGCCATACTATTTATGGTGTGGTCAACTCTGGTGATGAGCCTCATTTTTTGCTGTCTCAACGAGTGAAGATAAATCTTCAGAAAAAAGGCTGTTATGAACTTGTAGCGCTACATATTCAGCAAGATCGTTTAAACATAGCAGGTCATGAGAGGAATTTTCTTCCAGCATATTTATTAATATCTCATTCTTAAACAAACATGAATAAACTAGTTGAGTAACTGAACTTTGTGTATGATTGGGCTCAAATATTGCATTCGTTAAGTTAGTATTCTCAATAACCTTTGCGGCTATTTTATTTTTGATAGCGTCGTCAATAGCTGTTACACCTGACTGGGCGATGCCCAGATTAATCCTGGAGGAGATGGCGGCTTTTCTTTCCTGTTCCTTCCAGTCACATAAATTACCCTTTTCTGCCATGGCGATAAGCGTCTCTTCTATATTTTTTAGGTCAACGGGAAATGTTATACCGCCGGATAGCGAGAGTAGTAACCGCTCAGGGAACAAGCAACATAGCGGTTCACAAACATAAGTGCTAGCTTTTATATTAATATCAGAATATCTTTTCAGGTGGGCAGACTGAGTATCAACACAGAGAACTGTTCTATTCATTATCTCATAATAGTAGTGATCCTGACGTATCATAATGCATAACGGAATATCTTCGCCATCTTTAATACAGAGATTTGTATATTGACACTCAGCATCTTTATAGTGCTGAAAATGGAAATTTCCTCTGCATGACGGTGATGATAATTCATATAACGCACAAAATAAATCAAATAAACGTTGCGCGTCAGGCGGAGAGGCAACATCACATAATTCCTTTATATATTGATCGGCAGCGGATCTTCGCGTGCTACAGAAAAAATCTTTAATCTTTTCCCATAGTAACGTAAAGAAGGAGCGTTGAGAGATGGCACTTTGAGAAAACATCTCACTCTTTAAAAATCCTCTCCCGATAGTAATTGGCATAATGTAGACCACAAGTGATTATATAATACTTCATTACTGGAATAGGTGGTATTCAAAATATTATCCCATGTTGTCCATCGGTTTGCCTATCGGTGAAACACCTGATTTTTGCTTTGTCCTGAACGTTCAAATTGACCCGTAGTTTTAGTCATGCCCACGCCTCCTGGACATGAAGTATGTCAGGTAAAACGAATGAAACTAAAACGGTTTTCTTAATTTTCACATCATCATGTACCATGAGTAATGATTAATTACGCGCTATATTATTTTTAGAGAAAGTAAATAGTTGCTCAACCGTGTAGAAATTGTCTTATAAGAAGTTAAACTAAAAGTATTATTAGGCTAACAACAATGAGATATTTAGCGGCAGGGCAGAAGGCCAATACTGATAGCACTTATGATATAAATACCTTACTCTTTAGTTTTTGTCTTAATTATATTTGTTGTAACGATTAGCTGACGGGTTTATTTCCAGTTGGGTGATAAGACTATAAAAACCTGCGAGGAGGCTCAAAATGAAGAAATCAGATGGTGAAATTCACGAAAAGACAGCATCCTGGGGCATTTTGCAGTCAGAATGGCTAAAAAAATGTGGACGGCTATTATTGCTGTTACTTTACCGCTTCGTTATCGGATGGGCTTTTTTTCAGTTACTCGCCATGATTGTGGCAGGGATATTTTTGTTAGGCATCTTATTATTTCATCCCATAATATTTGTACAGACTATCGCAATTACTGAGAAGTTAAATCATGCTTCGCTTGATTTATGGCATATCCTTAAGTTATGCCTATGGCATTACGGTATCATCGCAGGGTTTATTTTTATGGCGGAGTGTACGTTAGGTAAAAGTATACGGCAGGTTCAGCGCTTGTCCAAAAAGTTTGGGGCGCAGGATTTTTCTTCACGCCCGTGATCCGCCGCTGCAACCTGCGTTCTTACTGAATAATGACTATGACCAGCAGACCGAATCATCTCGGTTCGAAGGGGATTCTATGTGTTTGCACAACTGCGGTGAATCGTAATTTCAGATGCATTATCGCCGACAATTGACGCGTTCCTCACTAATTGCCTTCCTGACTATATAGTGGTCTTATCTTTGGCGAAACAATCTTATTTAGTTATGGAAGGCGACAACAACTGTACTACTGCTTATCAAATAACCTTTCTGGTCAGGTAGACTCGCCTTTGTGAAAACACATCGTTATCTGTGCTCCTGGGGACTCACTCCCTTGCCGCCTTTAAGCAACTCAAATTATTTGGGTATAGAACAGGCGGCGTCATGGTCATATAAGCAAAATATAACCTCTCCGTTTGTAATAAGGCACAGATTACAGGGGGGAATGATGTTTATTTTAACCATCTGTTTAAGCGCTGTCCGCTAATCTTTACCTGCTCAAATACATAATCACCCCTGTGACTCTCGCGAGGTGTAACATATGGTAAAATGCGTATCTTCTTTCCTCCTGTTCAGCCTGTTGTCCGTTCAGGCAATGTCAGCTGAAAACCATATTGATCTCCACCAGCCAAAAGACTTTGTCGATATTACTACGGTCGCCCCCGACGTACAGGTAGACATGCGATACTTCACTTCCCATAACTTTATTGGTCGCCCCATTAAAGGCTATAACGCGCCTGTTTGCCTGTTAACACAACCAGCCGCGAACGCAGTGAAGCAGGTCGCCGATCGTTTACGTCCCTTTGGACTTACCTTAAAAATATATGATTGCTACCGTCCGCAAAGCGCAGTGAACGACTTTATCGCGTGGGCCAAAGATCCTTCTCAAAACCAAATGAAAAACGAATTTTATCCGCAGGTAGAGAAAAATCGTCTGTTTGAGGAAGGTTATCTTGCCGCCAGATCCGGCCACAGTCGGGGAAGTACGCTTGATCTAACAATTGTTCCACTCGACAGTAAAATACCGATATACCATCCCGGACGACCACTGGTGAATTGTACTGCGTCCGCGGCGCAACGTTCGCCAGATAATAGTCTGGATTTTGGTACCGGCTTTGACTGTTTTAGTCCGTTATCCCATCCCGATAATGCCATGCTTACCGCTCAGCAACGCGCAAATAGGTTGTTATTACAAACATTGATGCGTGATGCGGGCTTTACGCCACTGGATACTGAATGGTGGCACTTCTCCCTTACTCATGAACCATACCCGAACACCTGGTTTGACTTTCCCGTTAAGCAGAGACCCTGAAACGGCGTTTTGTTGCGAAATCTAATCATTACGCCTGTTGGAAAGCACCATAACAGTTAGCAAATCATTGTTAATTTTAACAACTGATATACACTGCGGTTGCCACCTGCAAGCAGCGCTCAATGAGAACGAATAATGAAAAAATATCAACGTCTGGCGGAGCAAATTAGAGAACAAATCGCCTCTGGCGTTTGGCAACCCGGCGATCGATTACCCTCGCTGAGGGAGCAGGTCGCCAGTAGCGGCATGAGTTTTATGACTGTCGGTCACGCGTACCAGTTGCTGGAAAGTCAGGGACGGATTATCGCTCGTCCGCAATCCGGTTATTATGTCGCGCCGCATCCGGTTTGTCGGTCAGTCGCGACGGCAGCGCACGTTATTCGGGATGAAGCCGTAGATATCAATACCTATATTTTTGAGATGCTGCAGGCGAGCCGTGATACCTCAGTGGTGCCTTTTGCTTCAGCGTTTCCCGATCCGCGTCTGTTTCCCTTGCCGCAATTGAACCGCTCTCTGGCGCAGGTCAGTAAAACCGCGACGGCAATGAGCGTCATCGAAAACTTGCCGCCAGGTAATGCAGAATTGCGCTATGCGATAGCACGCCGTTACGCGCAGCAGGGGATTACCGTTTCTCCTGACGAGATTGTCATTACCGCCGGCGCGCTGGAAGCGTTGAATCTTAGTTTACAGGCGGTGACGGCGCCGGGAGACTGGGTGGTGGTGGAGAACCCCTGTTTCTACGGTGCGCTACAGGCCCTGGAGCGATTGCGCCTGAAAGCGTTGTCGATACCCACCGATGTTAAAGAAGGTATCGATCTTATGGCGCTGGAACAGGCGTTACAGGAATATCCGGTGAAAGCGTGCTGGTTAATGACCAACAGCCAGAATCCGTTAGGGTTCACGCTGAGTGCTGAGAAAAAAGCGCGGCTGGTTGCGTTACTCACGCACCATAACGTGACGCTAATTGAAGACGATGTTTATAGCGAACTCTACTTTGGCCGCGAGAAACCTCTGCCTGCCAAAGCATGGGATCGCGACGATACCGTGTTGCATTGTTCATCTTTTTCCAAATGTCTGGTTCCCGGTTTTCGCATTGGCTGGGTTGCGGGAGGAAGCCATGCCAGACAAATTCAGCGTTTGCAGTTAATGAGCACATTATCCACCAGTTCCCCCATGCAATTGGCGTTAGTGGATTATCTCTCGACACGTCGATATGACGCGCATCTGCGTCGATTGCGAAGGCAGCTTGCGGAACGTAAACAGCAAGCCTGGCAAACCCTTTTGCGCCATCTCCCGGCGGAAGTAAAAATTCACCATAACGATAGCGGTTATTTTCTTTGGCTGGAGCTACCTGAGCAGCTTGATGCCGGTGAACTTAGCGCCAAAGCGCTTGAACACCTTATCAGTATCGCGCCGGGGAAAATGTTTTCAACGTCCGGCGCCTGGACGCGTTTCTTTCGTTTTAACACCGCATGGCATTGGGGAGAACGGGAAGAACAGGCCGTAAAACAGCTTGGAAGCCTGATTCGCGAGATGCTGAGCGCTAAAAGCCTTGTGTGAGGTGGAATGCGTGTCAGCTCACAACCTGACTAAATTTCCCGAGTGTGCCGGGTGAGCATCTGGCGCGCCGTCTATTTTTAGGAAAGCGGCGGCCCGTTCGCCGGAAATCGATTAATGACGATATGGGAAAATGCTATGCAATATCAATTACTGATTAATGGCGTGCTGGTGGACGGCGAAGGAGAAAGGCAGTCTGTTTATAACCCGGCGACAGGCGAGGTCATACTTGAGATTGCGGAAGCGTCGCCCGCGCAGATTGACGCCGCAGTGCAGGCCGCCGATAACGCGTTTGCCGAATGGGGGCAGACCACACCCAAAGCACGGGCGGAATGTCTGTTAAAACTGGCGGACAGCATCGAGCAAAACGCCCTTGAGTTCGCCCGGCTTGAATCGCAAAACTGCGGTAAGCCTTTGCACTGCGTAATTAATGATGAAATTCCGGCAATCGTGGATGTCTTTCGCTTTTTTGCCGGCGCGGCCCGTTGTTTGAGTGGACTGGCGGCGGGCGAATATCTGGAAGGGCATACGTCGATGATCCGCCGGGACCCGATTGGCGTGGTTGCCTCTATCGCGCCGTGGAATTATCCGCTCATGATGGCGGCCTGGAAGCTGGCGCCAGCGCTGGCGGCAGGTAACTGCGTGGTGATTAAGCCTTCTGAAATCACGCCGCTGACGGCGCTTAAACTTGCCGCGCTGGCGAAGGATATCTTTCCGCCGGGGGTGCTCAATGTCCTGTTCGGACGAGGGCAGACTGTTGGCGATGTATTGACCGGTCATGAAAAAGTACGCATGGTCTCTTTAACCGGTTCTATCGCGACCGGGGAGCATATTCTGCGCCATACTGCGCCAGCGATAAAACGTACGCATATGGAACTCGGTGGTAAAGCCCCGGTGATTGTTTTTGATGACGCCGATCTGGATGCGGTGGCGCAGGGCGTCCGGACTTTCGGTTTCTATAATGCCGGACAGGATTGTACTGCGGCGTGCCGTATATACGCGCAGCGCGGTATCTATGATGCGCTGGTCGAAAAGCTAGGGAACGCGGTGAGCAGCCTGAAAATGGGCGCGCCGGAGGATGAGTCGACAGAGCTGGGGCCGTTAAGTTCGCTGGCGCACCTGAAGCGCGTCACAGCGGCTGTAGAGGAGGCGAAGGCCCTCAGCCATATCCGTGTGATTACTGGTGGAAGTCAAACGGAAGGTAAAGGTTACTATTTCGCTCCGACGTTGTTGGCAGACGCAAAACAGGAAGATGCCATCGTGCAACGCGAGGTCTTCGGCCCGGTGGTCAGTATAACCGTCTTTGATGATGAAGATCAGGTTCTGAGGTGGGCCAACGATTCTCGCTATGGTCTGGCATCCTCCGTCTGGACTCAGGACGTCGGGCGGGCGCACCGGCTTAGCGCCAGATTGCAGTATGGCTGTACCTGGATTAATACCCATTTCATGTTGGTTAGCGAGATGCCGCATGGAGGGCAAAAACAGTCGGGATACGGCAAAGATATGTCATTGTATGGTCTGGAAGACTACACCCTTGTCCGCCACATCATGGTTAAGCATTAAGGATCATTTACTGTTCAGAAAAATCGTGAAAAAATAGGCGGGTGTCGGCGGAGAGGGGGACCTCCCCGCCGACATGCGCAGCAAGTACTCAAAGGTTGAACACCTCAAGCAAACCAGCCGAATCTCAACGAGATCAGACCCAAAAGTCCTGCAGCAGCAAAGACATTAATCAGCACGACGGTTTTACTGGAAACATTCATTTTCGCCACCTTTCATCATAACCCCTATGGGTATAGTACGGGTTGGCGAGATCCGCAATAATACGTAAACAGGATATTCTGTAAGCGGAGCCGTGCATTGAGAACGTTTTGCTGTTAAGGCTGATAAACCTTGATGTGTGTCAAATAAAAAGAGCATATTGCGCGCGTTTTTTCCTCTGGTTGGCGCGGATGCCTGATATGACCCTCTTTCAAAAGATATTAATTTTTTACGCCGTCATGGCGGTGATATCATCCCTGATCACCTGGTTTTTGACTCATGACAAAAAACGAATTCGTTTCCTGAGCGCCTTTTTGGTTGGCGCGACATGGCCGATAAGTTTCCCCGTCGCATTGCTGTTTTCGCTTTTCTGACCTCAAGCCCGATACAGGTTACCGGGCATGGTTTTTCCGCCAGGTCAGGCTATCAGGGCAATTAATTGCGCTCTGTCTACGTCGGTAACGTCCTGCGGATGCCGATATCCTGCGTTCTCATTGGCCAGGGTATACAGCGCAACAAGCCAGTCATAGACATAGCGGCTGGCGGCGTGAACGGGCTGTTCGTCAAGCTTTGTTAGACGCAACATTGTCGAACGCGGCGTTGCGGCGAAAATGGCTGCGCCTTTCTGAACGCGGCTGGCCGGGCGTTGGGTCTCCTCGATATTGGCGTAGCCGAGCCAGGCGATGAAGTTACCAATGATGGCATGAAGCTGCGCGCCGCTCACCTCCTCGCGCTGCATGGTTTTCTGTAACTGCTGAGGTAAACCGAGGCGATAGCTGGCGGTAATTAAAATCTCCGCCACGGCGTTGAGCATCTGCGGTTCCAGTCCCAGACGCTGCGCATTATCCCGGCAGTGGGCCCACTGGCGCAGATGATTGATCCACATTTTGTGCGCCTGGTAGCCTGTTTCATGACCTTCTGACGCTGAAGCGTGCGTTGGTTCGTCGGCAAAGAGATCGATCGCGTCATTAAATAAACCGCTGACCTGTTCTTCTCGCGACTGTCGGGTGCGCAGCAACGCTTCGAAATTCTGTACCGGCGGTAACAGCCCGGCCAGCAGGTCGCCATGTCTGGCGGCCTGGGCCTGAAGACGCCGGATCACGGTTTCAACCGGTAGCCGCGCGTCATCAAACATCGGTAACAGATCGCGCACGCGGCCTCGCAGTTGTTCGCGTAACGCCTGTAAGCGCGCCTGTCGCTGTGGTGCCGATGTCGCCTGCGATAACCACTCCACCAAACGCTGCATACTGTGTTTATCCAGTGCCTGCAACGTTCCCCAATGCACGCCAGGTTTACCCATCAACTGCTGGACGGCCTCATCCAGATTTTGCTGGGTGGCAAAACGAGCATCCTGTGGAGTAATAGCCCAGACGACGCCGGGTAACGCTGATTCATGCTGCGGCTGCGTGGCGTTAACCCACTCCAGTAAGTGACGGGCGGCAGTGGACGTTTGCGAGCGAGATGCCAGAGCATTGCAAATCACCAGAACATCGGGCTGTACCTGTTGGCGGTAATGGGCCAGCATCCAGCCTAATTTCGCCCGCCATAACGGATGAGGATGACTGTCTGGCGCGACCGGAATATCCAGTAAATCAACGTTATCCAGTACGCTGTTTTCAACGCTTAGCACCAGTTCGCGGGTAAGCAGCGCCAGAGAATTAAGCGAAAGGCTGACCGCATTGAGCAGTCGGCCTTCCTTAACCGGATGCACCACCACATCGCTTTGCGTATCGCTGGTGGTTAGCGCCATTTGCGTCAGGAAGTTTTCCGCCGGTAAGCCAAAATGATCGACCAGCAGGCTGAGCGGCGCCGCCAGTTCCCCGGCATGGCCGGTTTGTTGCAACATATGCGCCAGCGCCAGCCATTGCTGGGTGATCTCCGGCTGCTCTCCCCACAGTAATGCCCAGGCGTGCGCCCGTGTCGTGAGATCCAGTGCAGGCAAGAGCGAGGCAAAGTGTTGCCATGTCGCATCATCAATATGTTGTCTGGCGGACGGCAGGCAAGAGCGCCAGAAACTCGCGATGGTCGCTACCTCTTCAGCGGTAACGCCGGGGACGGGCTGCGGTTGGCGAAGCGATTGCCATTTCTCCAGGCGAGATGTGATAATGGATTTTTCGACCTGGCGACAAACGGGGGACGAGCTGGTCCAGGCAATAAAGATCTGCACCAGTTCGGCTTCACTGATCAAGCGCAGGCGCAACGGCCAGCCGCTCTCGTTTGAAAAAATGTCGCGCGTAAAGCGAATAGCCATATTCGCTGGCGCATGACCCGGATTGATGTGGCTGAAATAATCATAGTCACGGTCCGGCGTGATAATTTCCAGCTTGCCATTCTCGTTACCGCATAGCGTCGTTAACAGATGCGCTTTTGCGGATTGCGCATACCCGTACAGACCAACGCAGCCATGTGACGCGCAGGCGGCGTTGAGCGCTGACTCATCCCCCGCGGCAAGCGTAAGTTGCGCCAGCAGAGCGTCGGCTTCGTCATCCAGTCGCGTTGTGTAACGGCGCGTGTTGTTAACCCACTCGATAACAGCCTGGGTGGCGTTTAACGGTTTTGTCATTTCAGGTATACACTCCCGCTATCTATCCAGTAGTGGCTGCCGCTGTGGCGACGGTCAGCCAGCGTATTCAATTTTAATGTCAGCGCATCGGCGGCGACCGGCGTCCCGTCCTGGAGCCAGGCATCACTTAATATGAACGATTCCGGGGCGCTATCTTTGCTACTGCCGCGTAATTTCAGTCGCACATTCAGTACGCCGTCGCCAGCGATGGTTTTCGCCAGTTCAGCGGAATTAATGCTCAGGCAATAGAGTGGGGTTGCCGGCCAGCGACTGTTCGCCAGTTGACGAAAGCCCAACGTCACGTTGCCGCGTAGCGGAAAATGCAGGCGTGCGTCCAGCGTTGCGCCGGGTTTATCCAAATCGATCTCGTGATACCAGATGTTTTCATCGCGAAGCGTATTAACGGTATTATCCAGTACGCCGAGATAACGCACAGTCGAATACGCGCCAATATCAGCCGCTTTAAAATTGAAACGCGGCAGACGTAAGTCCAGCGCCAGGCTGCATAACATCGCGCCCACCGCGGCAGTGGATTTTGGATTGCCGATACGCCCTTGCTGACTGAAGGGATACCATTCATGTACCTGATACTTATCCATCCACACAATGCGATTAACCGGCACCGGTTGTAAGTGCCGGATGAGCGCCTGTACGCCGGGTAAACAGGTCGGTCTCCCCGTCACCAGCAAGATATCGCAGTGATAGTGGGAGATCGCTTCGCAGACCGCATGAAGCGGCGTTGTCAGCGTAAACTGACCGGCCAGCAGAGCCTCCTGAAGCTGGCTAAACTGGATTTGCAACGGCACATTGAATATATCAAATGTCGGCGAACCAGACGGTAAGGCATGATCGATCGCCTGCTGGATATAGTTCATCACGTTGCTCGTTGGGCGGCGGATCAGCAGATCGCCAAATGTTGCATGTAAACCAGCAAACAGATCGTTAATGTCGCTTTGCTCCCAGGCGGAAAGTACCGCATGGCCCAGCGGCATAAATAATTGCAGCGCCGTTTGCTGGCGCAAAATGGCCTGAGTATCAATTCGTCCCGAATCGCCAAATAAGGTCGCCAGCAGGGCGGCGGCATCCGTAACGCCTGCCCGTTGCAACGCCGTTTGCAGGGAAGGAAGTACGCAACGCTGAATGATATCCAATAGCAGATCGTCCCCGGCGACTTTAAAACCTTCGCGAAACAGGAGATGAGGCGTAATTTTTACATTGGCCCCCACGCCGTCATCTAACTGATAGTGAACGATCGCCATATCCGTCGTGCCGCCGCCGATATCAATCGATGCCACGCGCAACGCGCGCCCGGGGACGACGCCGGGTTCAGGCTGGCGATCCGGTCTGGCGAGTGCATTAAAAAAGGATTCGGTACGCCCGGCGTAATGCGAAATGGCTTCGTTATAAAGCCATACCAGTTGGCCGCAACTTGCTTCGTCCCATTCCATCTGTATTTCTGGTACCGGCACCACGCTTTTTTCACGCTGCTTAGGCGTGGTGAAATCCTCATCCTGCGGATGCCAGCCCATGGCTTTCCAGACCAGCGCCAGCGCTTCAAACATTCGCTGGCGGAAAATTTCTCGCTCCTGTTTCGGCATGGCGGAAGGCAGCGTTAAAATCAGGGTGCGTAGCTGGCGCGGCGAGGCGGGAAAGCCGAGCCGCAGCCGGGTGGCGACGCTGTTAATTTGCCCCAGCGCCTGAGCCAGAATTTCGCACAACATATGCGTCATCAAGGTGCTACGACTGTATTGCGGCGAAAAAACCGGTAGCCTTTCTTCATGCGGCAGGCGGAATAACGGCTGTCCGTCGTCGTTCATCAGATTCATCAGCGGAAACGCGGTGGCAAGCGGTTCGCGCTGCGTTTTACCGTGGATCTGGCTAAAGCGCCAGTCCTGCAAGGCGGGGGTTTCATCCCACAGGTAGCGGCGCGGGCTGGAGATACCGCTGCTGCCTTCGGTGCCCACACGCTGCATAGCAAGGGCGCGAGCCTCGTCGCCCACACGCACAATGGAAGGCCAGACAAAGGCGTCGTCTCGTCCGCTTTCGACAGAAAAGTGTTGCTTGCCAAAGCGCGCTTCTGAGAATTCCACCCGGCTGGTAAATAAAGGATCGTTCAGAAACTGCGGCTCGCTTAAAGAACGCACCTGAAGCTCTGCAGTCTGGCGTAACCCGTCATTCGCATCGCCATGATCCTCGATCAAGACGCCGCAGGTATGCGTATTGCCGACATCCAGAATCAGATCGACCGGGATTGCGGGCGTGCTTAACGTATGTGTCACAAACTTCACTTCCGGCACCGTAAGCTGTTCGCCTAACAGCGTCAGTAAATTCAGCCAGTGCGCCTGATACTCAAAGCTACGCAGCGCTTGTTGTATGGCCTGTTCCGAACGGTTTTCCACCTGTGAGGCATACTGAAGAAACGACTCGCGCAGCCAGCCGTCAATCCATGTCTGGTCAAGAAAATCGGCAACTTCTTCATCGCGCCAGGCGAGCGCAAAACGTGTGCCATTGAGCAGATCGTTTTCGCAAGGCGCCAACGCCGCAGGCATATTTTTTGCCAGTTGACTGTCGAAGGCGAGGGTGATCCGGTGTGTGTTTCCGGCGCTATCTGGCTCGCTGAGTTTACGTACCTGAATGCGTGCCCAGTTATCCGGCCCGTCAATAAAGGTACGCGGCGGATTAAAACGCAGGAACGGCAGGGGGAGCCATATTCCGTCGAGTACATCCAGAGAATAGTGCAGCGTCTGAGTGCTTTCCGGTTTCACGACTTCGGGTTGGCCGCCTGCACGTCCAGGCAACGTGTAGCGCCCGCTGGTCAGATCAAAATCGAGGCGCAGTAGCGGGCCGTTTGCCGTTTTGCGCACAAAGCGTCCGTAGTGGGCCGACTCTTGCGGCGTTAAGCCAAAATCAAGAAACTGGACGCCGCTGTTTGCAATGAGCGTGACGCTCTGTTTGTAATCACACAGATTGACCAACATAAAATCAGGCACCTATCTTTTTAAACGTCAACGGAATTGCCGCGTGGTCGCCATAACGGGCGGTACAGGTTGCGACGTCATTGACGCCTGCTTTACAGGTAATTTCCGGCATCGGATAACGTGAGCCGTCGGTGCAGCGCGCATTGCCGCGACTTTTAATCATCAGCTCGCCCGTTTGATGCAGACCAGAGAAAATTTCCGCCCGACAAACCACGTTATCGCCATGTACTACGCGCGCGATACCTTTGTTATTTTGGATCTGATAACGCAGAGAGGGTGGCTTGCCGGTAATCGGATCTTTGACATCCACGCTGACCCGCCAGCTACCGTTTAAAAAGCGCGTGGTTCCAAGCTTCATCTGCGTACTGTCCATCACCAGCGCGTCTTTGGGAATAGCGGCAATGATAACAGGCGCTTCCGGCAGCGGCGCCGCTTTGGGGGCGGGCGTCACCTCAGCGCGATGCAGCGGCAAATGCGCGGTGAGTTCAGGCAATGGGGTAACGTCAGTTTTCGCGGTAGCGACAGGCGCGGCGCGAACAGGAGAGGACCCGTTAACGGATGAAGATGGCCAGAAAAAAGGCGTGGCGACGGCGGCGATAACCACGGCAGCGACAGGTAAGCTCCACAGCGGTAGACGGCGAGCTCTTTTCGCCTCAGCAACCGGGATGGGTGTGGCCGGCTTCGGCTCGCTAACGATAACGGGCGGCGCAACAGGTTCCTCCGGCATTTTCGGCGGCTCAATGACAGACGTTAACAAGGGTTCATCCGCCTGACTAAACGCCGCCTCTACCAGCGGCTTTTCTTCGGGCTCCGGCTCCGGCTCGACCAGAGGGATGTCGGGGATTGCCTCGGTTATCCGCAGGCAGTCCAGCACATCATCGCGTGTATTTTCGTTGAGATTAACGAATCCCCAGAAGGTGATAACCGGTTTGCCGTTAATCAGGAAAACATGATTTTCGCCGGGAAATTGCGTCGCTTTCTCAAGTAGCGATCCAAATAGCTGAAGCGCTGTTTTACCGGATTGCAGACTTTTTCGACTGAGTGCAGCCGCGCTTTCAAAAGTGCTGGCTAAATAACGTAAAGCCCGAGAACGTGTCTCTTCGTCAGCCGCTTTCCACGCTATCGCCTGACCTTCAATCGGCGAATACCAGTCAACCCGCTCGCCATTATCGTTAAGTTGCGGAATCGCCAGACAGTCAACCATCGCCTGCTGTTTACGCAGACGAAGCGTTTCGCGAATTTGCAATGCTGATTCAAATACGGCCTGACCGCCGCCGCCCACGGCCTGATAATCATCCAGATTGCCGCTGCGCAAGAGAGATTTTGCCACGTTGTTATCCCTTAGACTTCTTCACGCGTCTACTTTACGGGGTCTATACGCAAGCAAACGGCGGAAGAAAGGCAAAAAGGCGCGAATTCTCGGTCTATTAAGCCCCGTGTTTCCACTTGACGTAAGTTAAATCAGGGTGGCGGCGGCGAATTACCGCATCGGGCGACAATAACGCGTATAATAGGCGAATCATGCTGTTACAGAATAAAGAGTAGGAGAGCTTATGTCGCACCTGGAGGAAGTGAGCGCCCGCGTGGATGCCGCCATCGCGGAGAGCGTAATTGCCCATATGAATGAATTGCTGATTGCCTTGAGCGATGACGCTGAATTACGTCGCGAAGATCGTTATGTGCAGCAGCAGCGTTTACGCACGGCTATCGCGCATCACGGCAGGCAATATCAAGAAGATCGGGACGCGCGTCGCGAGCAGCTCACCAAAGGCGGCACGATCCTGTAACCCATTAAAACTGGCGCTTCGCAATCAGCCATGCGCCAAACGCCGGCCCGACCATTGCGCGTAACGTGACGCCGTGGCTACGCGCAATATCCAGCGCCAGTCCGCCGATTAACTGGCTGGCAACCAGTACCGCGATAGTCGTCGCGGCGCCAACGTTCTGATACCCGCTAATGCTGGCAAATACAAAAAATGACCCCAGCAGACCGGGGATCAATGTCCACCAGCGAACGCTGGCGACCAGCTCGCCGAAGCCCGTAGCGCCTTGCTTAAACCACAATATCGTCACAAATAAAACGATCCCTACCAGCGAGTTCAACAGCATAGCGATCAGAATCGTCGATGATGTCTGCGTAATACGCACCATAATACTGTTTTGTACCACCAGCCCGACGCCGGCGGCGATCAAAAAGATAAGCGTCAAAGACTGGTTCATCAGCAGGCGTCCGGCGCGGCGTGTTCATCAAGCTGGAGCTGCATAAACGTAAGATCTAACCAACGGCCAAATTTTACGCCGACCTGCGGCATTTGCGCGGTAACGGTAAATCCCAGCGAATGATGTAGGCGTATCGAGGCGGCATTCTGTGACTCAATACCGGCCACCATCACATGCTTGCCGCAGCGTCGGGCTTCGTCGATCAGTCTGCTGAGCAGCTTTCGCCCCAGTCCTTTTCCCTGGTGCGCCGGATGAACATAAACCGAGTGCTCGACGGTATAGCGAAAACCGTCGAAACTGCGCCAATCGCCAAATGATGCATAGCCAGTCACCACGCCATTTTCTTCGCTTACCAGCACCGGATAGCCCAGTAATTGACGGGCCTCATACCAGGCAAGGCGATTATCCGTATCGACCGTCCGATCGTTCCAGATGGCCGCAGTATGTAATACCGCATGGTTATAGATTTCGGTAATCGCGGCGCAGTCTGCTTTATCGGCAAAGCGAATCGTCATAGGGAACCCCAGGGAATGTTTACGATAGTGTTAGAAATACTATTGAAGGCGGCATAAATCAACGAATTAGCGCAAGAATTCATATTTAGCGAGAGGGGGGAGAAAGTCGTTCATAAAAAGCGTCCCGCGGTGAAAGCCGCCTGATATCTGAGAGTGTTTAACTCCCTCAGATAGCGAATGTTCGACTATTATTGATGGATTATGCCAGGCATGAGGAGAATAGAATGAAGCAACAGACCAACCGAAATCGTCGTTGGGTTTTGGCCTCGCGTCCCCACGGCGCGCCGCAGATGGATAACTTCCGCCTCGAAGAAGATGACGTCGCGACACCCGGTGAAGGGCAGGTGCTATTGCGAACCGTTTTTTTATCACTCGACCCTTATATGCGTGGCCGCATGAGCGATGAACCCTCTTATGCGCCGCCTGTTGAACCTGGCTGCGTTATGGTTGGCGGTACGGTCAGTCGCGTTGTCGCGTCAAACCATCCTGATTACCGACCAGACGAATGGGTGTTGAGTTACAATGGCTGGCAGGATTATGACATTTCAGATGGCGAAGGGTTAGTAAAGCTGGGTGATAATCCGCAACATCCTTCCTGGTCATTGGGTATTTTAGGAATGCCGGGGTTTACCGCCTATATGGGGTTACTGGATATCGGCCAGCCGAAAGAGGGCGAAACGCTGGTTGTCGCCGCCGCCACCGGCCCCGTAGGCGCAACGGTTGGGCAAATTGGCAAGCTGAAGGGCTGCCGGGTCGTGGGTATTGCCGGCGGCGCGGAAAAATGCCGTCATGCGACAGACGTTTTGGGATTTGATCTGTGCCTTGATCATCACGCTGATAATTTCCCACAACAGCTTGCGCAGGCCTGCCCGCAGGGTATCGATATCTATTATGAGAATGTCGGCGGTAAAGTCTTTGACGCCGTCTTACCGCTACTGAATACGTCGGCGCGAATTCCGCTCTGCGGTCTGGTCAGCGGCTACAATGCGACAGCGTTGCCGGACGGTCCAGACAGACTGCCTCTGCTGATGGCGACATTACTTAAAAAGCGTATTCGTCTGCAAGGTTTTATCATCAACCAGGACTATGGTCACCGGATACATGAGTTTCAGCAAGAAATGGGGCGTTGGATCAAAGAAGGGAAAATACATTACCGGGAGCAGATTACTGATGGGCTGGAAAATGCGCCAGAAGCGTTTATGGGGCTGCTGGCGGGGAAGAACTTTGGCAAAGTCGTGATACGTTTAGCGGACGATGCGTAAAGAAAAAATGGCGGCATTATGTCGCCATAAAAATGTGCAAATTTTAAAATTCCGGCTTTACTTATATTCATCATTCAGATCGCGGTGGGGCAGCTTATCTCCCTCAGCGGCCTGAACCGGTCAAAAATCTCGATACATGAAGGAATGACGGAGATAAAACGGTTGCCATAAAGAAACCTGTATTGTTGTAAAAGATGAGAATATCACGCAAGTAAATTATCACTTTTATTTATTTGGCCGTTCAGGCCTGGATTATCTTTTTTACAATTAAGTTCCGAAACTTCTTCGGGACTCGATTGCGATGTTGTTCTGCCAAGAGGTGAAGGAAGGAAAATGCCGGGTACGGAAAAAACACAACATATAAGCCTGACCACACAGGTTGAAAATCGGTTAAAGCATCAATTATCTATTGGCGCATTAAAACCAGGCGCAAGGCTTATCACTAAAAATATCGCTCAAGAGTTAGGCGTCAGTATTACGCCGGTGCGTGAGGCCCTGTTAAGGCTGGTCTCTTCCAGTGCTTTGGCGGTGGCGCCAGCACAGGCGTTTATGGTGCCGGAGATCTCGCTGGAAAGTTTGCTGGAAATTAATACGATTCGTACTGCCCTGGAGGAGATGGCGGTGGTCGCCGCTGCGGGTAAGATTACCCCGGATCGCGAGCAGACGCTGAATGCGCTATTAGATGAATTTCAACAGGCGCTGGAAAGTGGCGTTATGGAGAAAATTCTTTTGGCCAACCGCGCATTCCGCTTTGAGATCTACCACTACGCGGATATGCCAACGCTGTATGCCATGATCGAGCAATTATGGGTACGCCTGGGGCCAAGCCTGCATTTTTTATATGATAATTTTAAACTTGATGATTATCAAAACGGCGTTAATCTGTACAGAAAATTGCTTAATGCGTTAGTGACTGGTGATAAAGAAGCCAGTCGCCACTGCCTACAGAACGTTTTGCAACAAAACGTAGCGACGATTAAAAATCAGTACTTCATGTAACCTTCATGAAACTATGACTTATCAATAGCGGGGATTCCCCGCTATTGCCGGATATTTGCCGGATATTTATTCAAACTGCCATGCCAGATTAATCCCCACGCCATAGTTACGCCCTGGCGCTGGCTCATAATATCGGCCATTAGATTCATTAACGATCACCGAACCGATATATTCTTTATCAAATAGATTATCTACCCGCCCAAAAATATCGACGGTAAGCTGACTGTAATTAAATTTATACCCTGTATTTAGTCCAACAACGGTATACGAAGGCGCTTTGGCGGTATTTTCATCATTGGCCATGATATCGCCCATATACCGCACGTCTGTTCCGGCGTACCACCCCTCATCCGGGATAAAACCTAATGAGGCGAATCCCATATTACGGGCGATGCCGGGCATCCGGTTTCCATCACAGTTTTGCCCCTGACAAACGTTACTGCGATAGGTCGCATCCAGCCAGGTCCATGATGCTTTCACCCGCCAGTCGCCGGCGAAGCGCTGGTCCAACGCGAGCTCTGCGCCCTGGCGGCGTGTTTTGCCCGCGTTTTTGTAGGTAGTGCGTCCTCCCATACTGCTGGCGACGACAATTTCATCATCGGTATCGGTTTGAAATAACGCGGCGGTCAACAAGCCATTGCCAATCCGCGTTTTACTGCCGACTTCCACCGTATCATTGGTCGACGGTTGGAGGTCAAAGTTGAACCCACTTTGGCCGTCAGCACGATAAGAAAGCTCATTGATAGTGGGAGTTTCAAATCCGCGACCGGCAGCAAGATAGAGATTCCAGGCGTCAGTTAACGCATATTTTAGCGATCCGGCGGGTAGCCAGTGGTGATAGCTGGCGTCGCCGCTGTCATCGCCATTGCCGGGCGCGATATAGTGATCGTTAGAATCGAACCACACGGAACTGTAGCGCACGCCAGCATCCAGCGAGAGTTTTTGCGTAAGCTGCCACTGGGTTTGCAGATAAGGATCGACATTCCACATCAGGTTACGCTCATCCCGCCGTAAATCGCCTTTATGCCCAAACTCAGGGGTGCCGTTGTTGAGACGGAAATTATTGTAACCCTTGCGGTTTTCGCTCATATTTTCATAGTTTACTCCGCCAGTGAAGGTGACCGGCACACCTAATTCTCCCCGATGAGTCCAGCGGGAATCAATGCCCTGATAGTGGCGTTGCAGTGTAATTACGCCGCCAGCCTGGGCTGGTTTTAGCTGTGCCACCAGGGGAATAGACTGGTATTGCGTGGTTTCCCGCTCTCCGGCGTAGGCCATCACGCTGATATCATCCTGCGCGCTGAGCTGACGTTCATAACGCAATCCTGCCTGAGTTTGTTTGATGGTTTTACGCGTATTGTACTGTTCAGCGCGCGGCGCCTGTTGCGGATCGGCTTTCCATTCAGATTCGGTAAGTCCGCCGGGATCGTCCGCCTTAATGTCCACACTATTAAAAATCAGCGAAAGTTTACTGACATCGTCAAGGCGCACGCCCAGTTTGGCATTAGCCAGATTTTTTCGCGCGCCGCTGTGATCGCGGTAGCCGTGGGTGGTGAAACGGGTAGTCGATACCGTGTAATCCACGTCGCCAGGCTGTGTGCCGTCACCCATCGCGCCCGTGGCTTTTAGCCCATAGCGCCAGCTTCCATAACTGCCGTAGTAGCTGCTGGCCTCAAGGGTGGGCGGCTGTCTCCCGGTTTCGGTGGTGACATTTATTACGCCGCCGGAAGCATTGCCGTATAGCGCTGAGAAGGGGCCGCGTAACACTTCAACGTCTTGTATGCTGTTAATATCAATATTCGAAATCTGGCCTTGTCCATCCGGCATGGTGGCGGGAATGCCATCAACATACAGACGAATACCGCGCACGCCAAAGGCGGAACGCGAGCCAAATCCACGGATAGAGATTTGCAGATCCTGCGCGTAGTTCTGCCGGTTCTGCACCTGCAATCCCGGGACGCTGGTTAAAGACTCAGATAAATTGACGCGCGGCGTCGCCAGACGCATGTCTTCTCCCTCAATGACGCTAACGGCGGCAGGTGTATCCAGTTCGGATACGGTTTGCGGCGTTGCGGTGACTATCATGGTTTGTTCATTGGGCGCGCTGGCGGCCTGAAGGACCGGGGAGAAGGACAGAGGCAATAAGAGGGCGGGATAAAGTCGCTGTCTAACGGAAATAATTTTCATGAAAATGCCGGATAAATGTAAGCGTATCAACGGAAAACGTGACATTAAGGGTAGTCAATATGTAAAGTTTTGAAATTTTAATCGCACATTAAGTTAAGAAAATGTGCGGTATTTAAGAGCCATGACATTCGCAGGCGAGGAAAAGCTCCACTTTCTGATAAATAATGATTATTATTCTCAACTTATAATAAGTGCGGAACGAAGATCCCGCGCAGCGAAGTAGTGTGAAGCAGCTATACACGTTTTTATCAAAGGGAGTCGTCATGTACTTACGTCATCTTTTTTCGCCGCGCCTGCGTGGTTCTTTATTGTTAGGTTCGCTCCTCGTCGCATCCTCATTTAGCACGCTGGCGGCGGAAGACATGCTGCGTAAAGCGGTAGGCAAAGGCGCTTATGAGATGGCCTGGAGTCAGCAAGAAAACGCGCTCTGGCTGGCTACATCGCAAAGCCGTAAACTGGATAAAGGCGGCGTAGTTTATCGTCTCGACCCGGTGACGCTGGAAATCACGCAAGCGATTCATAACGATCTCAAGCCGTTCGGCGCCACCATCAATGCCGCGACCCAAACGCTGTGGTTTGGCAATACCATTAACAGCGCTGTTACCGCGATTGATGCCAAAACGGGTGATGTAAAAGGTCGTCTGGTACTTGATGCGCGCAAACGTACTGAAGAGGTTCGTCCGTTACAGCCCCGTGAGCTGGTTGCCGATGCGGCGACCAACACGATCTACATTAGCGGTGTTGGTAAAGAGAGTGCTATTTGGGTAGTGGATGGCGAAACCATCAAACTGAAAACGACGATCGAAAATACCGGCAAAATGAGTACGGGTCTGGCGCTCGACAGTAAAGCGCAACGCCTGTACACCACCAATGCGGATGGCGAATTTATCACCATCGATACCGCCAGCAATAAAATTCTCAGTCGTAAGAAGTTGCTGGATGATGGTAAAGAACACTTCTTTATTAACCTGAGTCTCGATACCGCAGGTCATCGCGCGTTTATCACCGACTCGAAGGCGACTGAAGTCCTGGTTGTCGATACCCGTAATGGCAATATTCTTGCCAAAATCGCGGCCCCTGCTTCTTTGGCCGTCCTGTTTAACCCGACACGTAACGAGGCGTATGTGACACATCGTCAGGCAGGGCAGGTCAGCGTGATCGATGCGAAGACCTATAACGTTGTTAAAACGTTCGATACGCCGACGTACCCGAATAGCCTGGCGCTATCGGCAGACGGTAAAACGCTCTACGTCAGCGTGAAGCAGAAATCGACACGTGAACAGGAAGCGACGCAGCCGGATGATGTTATTCGCATTGCTCTGTAAATAGGGTATGGAGGGGGAAACCCCTCCAGTCATCTCTTTAAACGCACCGATACGCCTCGTTACACCCCGCCGATAGCCTGATGATTCTGTGAGAATTACACTGCCTTTTTGCTGTAGTTAACTCATTATATTCACGAGGAAAATATGAAAAAATTATTTATATGCTCAGGTTTGGGCATGATGTTTTTTATGCTTGCGGGTTGTACAACCAACTATGTGATGACGACGAAGAATGGGCAAACGATCGTAACTCAGGGTAAGCCACAGTTAGATAAAGAGACGGGGATGACCAGTTATACCGATCAGGAAGGCAACCAGCGGGAAATTAACAGCAATGATGTGGCGCAGTTGATTAAGGCTGACTAAGCATTGGGCGCGATGCGGTGTTGGCGGCAACCCGCATTAAACCCGGCAGGCCTGGGGCTGCCGGGGAAGGGGAATGTTATGTCGCTGCTTCTTCTTTCAATACGACATTCTCTGTCGAATCCGCCGTTACTGGCGCAGTTCGATGGATCTCCGCCACGCGACGTCGCACGCCAAACCAGCCGGCAACCAGCAGAATGGCGATCAGCGGCAACGAGGCGATAGTGTAAGTTCCATTCGGGTAGTCAAACGCCATGAGTACCAGCACGCTTAGTAAAAACAGCAGCGTTAGCCAGGAGGTAAAAGGCGCGCCGGGCAGTTTAAAACTGACGTCTGCGGCTTTGCCTTCTTTTATCGCCTGGCGTAAACGCATCTGGCACACCATGATAAACGCCCACGACGCGATAATGCCGAGCGAGGCAAAATTAAGAACGATCTCAAACACGCGGGAGGGGACCAGGTAATTCAGGAATACGCCGACCACGTAAACCACCAGAGTCGCCAGAATACCCGCATAGGGCACATGCTGACGGCTCATTTTCGCCATGAATTTCGGCGCGGAACCCCCCATCGACATTGAACGTAAAATTCTCCCCGTACAGTAAAGCCCGGAGTTCAGGCTGGAAAGCGCGGCGGTTAACACCACGATATTCATAATACTGCCGATATAAGGCACGCCAAGTTTAGAAAAGAAGGTGACAAACGGACTTTGCCCCGCCTGGTAGGCGTTCCACGGCAGCAGCAAAACCAGCAATACGACCGATCCTACATAGAAAAGACCAATACGCCAGATCACGCTATTGATGGCTTTTGGCACCATCGTCTGTGGATCTTTGCACTCCCCAGCGGCGGTACCGACCAGTTCAATCGAAGCAAAAGCGAACACTACGCCCTGAATCAGTACCAGCGCGGGCAACAGGCCGTGCGGGAAAAAGCCGCCATTATCTGTAATCAGGTGAAAACCGGTGGCATTACCCTCAAGCGGTTGACCGGTACCGAGAAAAATCGTGCCTACCACCAGGAAGATAACAATGGCGAGTACTTTTATCAGCGCGAACCAGAACTCCATTTCGGCAAACCATTTTACGCCGATCATGTTCATGGTACCGACAATGGTTAACGCGCCGAGCGCGAACACCCATTGCGGAACGTCGCCAAATGCGCCCCAGTAGTGCATATATAACGCCACTGCGGTGATATCGACGATCCCGGTCATCGCCCAGTTAATAAAGTACATCCAGCCTGCGACGTAGGCCGCTTTTTCACCCAAAAACTCACGGGCGTAGGAGACGAAGCTCCCGCTGGAAGGACGGTGCAATACCAGTTCGCCCAGCGCGCGTAAAATGAAAAAAGAAAAAATGCCGCATATCAGATAGACCAGCGCCAGTGCCGGTCCGGCCATTTGCAATCGGGCGCCTGCACCTAAAAATAAACCGGTGCCAATCGCGCCGCCGATAGCAATCATCTGAACCTGACGATTCCCCATCGCTTTGTGATACCCCTCTTCATGGGCGTTCAGCCAGCGTCGTTTCGCCGCATGTTGTTCTGCGGCGTGCGTAGTCTGTGTTTTCATTACGTTACCTGTTATAGCCTGTCCTGACAGAAAAATTCCTTATGCCGCGACGGGCGCTCACCAATCGATTGCCTGCAATGGCGAATGCCGCTTTTCCCTGATTCTGTGACAGGGATAAAACCGCCGGCGGAGCATCCTACCTGCAATTGTTAAATGACGCAAAACATACGGAAAGGACAAAATGAGAATGTCGAGTTTATTTGTGTGGTCAGATGTGGTGCGGTGTGGTCACGATTCAGCCAGATAAGACGCCAGCACAAATCCGCAGTGATTACTTTGCGCAATAATTAATCAGGGTTAATCCATGGTGGGATTTATGGTCATAGATATGACCTCGAACGATAAACCACCTGACGATATTGCAGCAGCATAAGATAAGGCCGTTGCGCCTGTTATTCTCATTTTCTCCTGAAAATATATGCCTTTGAGCAATTTTGTTGATTGACATATCGTCATAATGAGAGAGGAGTAGGACATATAAAGCTATTGAGCAAAATTTGAAGGAGCAGGATATGCCACATACATCAGTTTCTACCTATGCCAGAGCTTTATCAGGAAATAAGCTACCTCATGTTGCTGCAGGAGATTATGAAAATAAATTATCAACAAAAATCATGAAAGGCATCTTGTATGTGCTTACCGCAGGATTAGCCTACGGATTTACAAGAGTAATTGAACATTATTGCAATGTTACGCCTAAAGTTGCGGAGTTCTGTGCCAATGCAGGGAATATCCATAATCACCTTGCAGATGCTGTACGTGATGAACAATTTATTATAGATGTCGAGCTTTCTGATGGTCGGATGTTAACATTCGAACAACTCTCGCTGATGGCTGGACGTGAGCCAATCGTCAGGATATCGGATGGCGAACATACCGTTGAGGTTAAAGGGTCCTTTGAAGAGATCTGTATGAGACTGGAAGAGGGCTTTTTTGAAGCGCCAGCGTACTATCATTATGATATTGATGAAAAATATAAAACCGTCAGAGAGCGAATAGCAGAATATAATGCCTTACCTCAGGCATTAGGCGCCATTCCGAGTTTAGAACATTATATCGCTCGAGCCAACAGCATGGGCGAGGCGAAAGTGCAACGGGCGGCCGACATAAAAGATCGTTACCATAACTATTTGGACACTTATTAAAAAGCGTTTATGTTTAGCCAGTTTTGTTAGAAATCAGACTCGCTGAGCTGGCGTTAAAAATTTTAACACGCCGCTATTTTGGCGGCGTGTCGCAAGGAGATTCTCAGAACCCGATTTCCGTTTGTAGGCCAAAATTCCACGTACCTCCGGCGCTGTAGCCGGCCTGTCTTATTTTTTTCAAAAGTATCCAACGCTATTCCACGGATAGGGTATCCTGTTGCGCAGCGATATCCGCCTCAGCCTGTGTGCCGAACGCAAGCATTAATGTTAATGGAAGCCTCAGATGACCTCTTTTTTACATGCTTATTTTACGCGATTACATTGTCAGCCGTTGGGGGTTCCTACGGTTGAAGCGCTCAGAACGCTTCACTTAGCGCACAACTGCGCGATTCCTTTTGAAAATCTGGATGTGCTACTGCCTCGTGAAATACAGCTCGATGAGACGGCATTAGAGGAGAAACTGCTTTATGCCCGACGCGGTGGATACTGTTTTGAACTGAATGGCCTGTTTGAACGCGCGTTACGCGACATCGGTTTTAACGTCCGAAGCTTATTGGGGCGGGTCATTCTGTCTCATCCCGCCAGTTTACCGCCGCGCACGCACCGTTTGCTGCTGGTTGATGTTGAGAATGAGCAGTGGATCGCGGACGTGGGGTTTGGCGGCCAAACGCTAACCGCGCCGCTTCGTCTGCAGGCTGAAATTGCCCAGCAAACGCCGCATGGCGAATACCGCCTGATGCAGGAGGGGAGCACATGGATTTTACAATTCCGCCACCATGAGCACTGGCAGTCGATGTACTGTTTTGATCTGGCGGTGCAGCAGCAGAGCGATCATGTGATGGGCAATTTCTGGTCGGCTCACTGGCCGCAATCCCATTTTCGTCATCATTTGTTGATGTGCCGCCATTTGCCTGATGGCGGCAAGCTGACATTAACGAATTTCCACTTCACGCGTTACCACCAGGGACATGCCGTTGAACAGGTCAATGTACCGGATGTACCGTCGTTGTATCAGTTACTTCAGCAGCAGTTTGGTCTCGGCGTAAATGATGTAAAGCACGGTTTTACCGAGGCGAAGCTGGCCGCGGTAATGGCTGCATTTGATACCCATCCGGAGGCGGGAAAATAGTTTTTTGCCGCGAGGATTTGCGGGCCTGACAAAGATTAAAAAGTAATGGCCCATTCGGCATGAAACAGAATGACCGCCTGGCCGGAGATGGTGACGTTGTCCGGCTCGTTATCGCGAATGGTGACGGTAACATCAACAGTACCCTCTTTGCCTAAAGCGCGCCCCTGATGGCCTTGAATCTGCAGCGTTTTACCGTCATGCGCCATCAGGCCATGATGGACGAGCCATGCCCCCATCGGGCCATTGGCGTTTCCCGTTACCGGATCTTCCACAATCCCTATCGCCGGGGAAAACATTCGCCCATCGGTTTCGTTTTTTCCCGGACGAATCTGGAAAGGAAAAAAGCCGTTACAGCCAATTTGCTGGCTGATTGCCGTCAGGGCTGCCAGATTCGGAGAAAGGGCATCAATATCAACGTCTGGTTTGAGCAGGATCATCACTTTTGCATGTCCTGTTGAAGCTACCTGAATTGGCGCTCCCGGCACGATATCATCTTCAGTCAGGTTCAGCGCGGTGATGATGGCAGCCCGAATTTCTCCGACTAGCGGTGGTTCAAAAGAGGGCTGACCTTGTTCCAGCGTGATGCGATAGTCATTGTGTTCGGCATGAATTTCAACGCGATGACGGCCCGCTAACGAGGTTTGCCAGACGGTGGTGTTTCCCAACCCCAGTACCGTTGCCCGAACATAATGCGCGGCCACGGTGGCATGACCACAGATGGGGACTTCCACTGTCGGTGTAAAATAGCGTATGCGCACATCGCTCTCTTCGCTTTTTAGCAAAAAGGCGGTTTCCGAGTGACGAAGTTCACGGGCAATCAGCTGCATCTGCGCGTCGCTTAGCGTATCCGCATGTAAGACAACGCCAGCAGAGTTGCCGCGAAAGGGTTCGCTGGTGAAGGCGTCAACATGGTAAATCTGCGGTTTCATTGATGTTCTCCTTTGACTGAAGAATCATCATAGCCTGTGCGTTGCCGAATGACGACGCCCATGTGTTTTCTTTGCCCGGTAAGCGTACCCCCGGGCAAAGAGAATTAGCGGCGGGTACGAACAATCTGGTAGCGACGGGTGAAATACTCAAACGGCGCGCTCCAGACATGAACCAGACGGGTGAACGGGAAGAGCAGGAAAATAGTCATTCCCAGCACCAGATGAACGCGGAAAACAAACGCCACACCGCTCAGCATTTCCGAAGACCCGCCGCGGAAGGTGACTATACTTTGCGCCCAGCCCACCAACTTCATCATTTCGCTGCCATCCGGATATTGCGCCGAAAACGGAATGGTGCTCAGGCCAAGCAGGCACTGAATCAGCAAAATGCTCATGATGATAATATCAGGTGTAGTGGATGTCGCCCGCACACGCTGATTGGTCAGACGACGCCACAGTAATCCCGCGCCGCCGATCAACGTTAATACGCCGCACACGCCGCCGAGGATCATTGCCATCTGCTGTTTTACCGCAATCGGCAGGAACCAGGCATACATCCAGTGTGGCGTCAGCATCCCGAACAGATGGCCAAAAAAGATCCCCAGAATGCCAATATGGAACAGATTCGACCATATCACCATCCCACGCTTATCCAGCATCTGGCTGGACGACGCGCGCCAGGTATATTGTCCGTAGTCATAGCGCAGCCAACTGCCGAGGAAGAATACCGTGGCGCAAATATAGGGGTAGATGTCGTAAAAAAAGACGTTCAGGTACTGTATCATTTCGGGCCTCCCGCGCTGACGTCGACGTACTGCGGCGCCGCGTCCTGGCTAAAGCGTCGTTGATAATGGTGTAACGGTGAACTGTCACAGGTCGTGGCGTTGTCTTCGATAAACTTCACCTGTTCTTCTTCCCAGACGGCATCCAGTGCCTGACGGGTATCATCCCGCGATTCCTGAATAACTTGCTTAGTGACACTGTCACTTGTAAGCGTACTGCCCGCCAGCGTCAGCAGGGCGTCAAACAGTTGATACCACGGCGCTCCTCGCTGTTTCAGACGACCGCCCAGTAGCGCCAGAATAGGGGCAATATTCTGTAATCCCTCGCGCGCTTCCGCTTCCGGCAACACGCTTAAGTACTCCAGATAGAGCGGCAGGTGATCCGGCAGTTCGCGGCAGTTGAGCTGCAGGCCCACGGTTTCATACTGGCTTAACAAATCGACCATCGCCTGGCCGCGATCGCGGGACTCCGCATGAACATGCTCGAATAACAGCAATGAAGTGGCGCGCCCGCGGTCAAACACTTCACACCATTCTGCTTGTTTATCCAGTAACGGCGCATAAAGCAGCTCGCGAGTGAAGTCGGCCAGCATTGGCGCATCGTGTTGGATAAGGGCAAGCGCTTCATCCCGACATTCCCACAACTCGTCGTCCGGATACTCCATCAACAGGCCAATCGCTTTGAGGATTTGCATTATTCCCCCTCCGCTTTATCACGTACTTCGGTGATATTGATGGCATCAATGCGGCTACTGTTGAACAGGTTGAATTTGGTATCCGAGCCGTGACAACCGTCGCCAAAAGTAAAGCCGCAGCCGTTACGCTCCGGAAAGGCATCGCGCGCTATTTCCCGGTGGCTGGTGGGAATGACAAAACGATCTTCATAATTGGCAATCGCCAGGTAGCGATACATCTCTTCAACCTGTTGTATGCTCAGACCGACTTCCTCAATGGCGCGGGTATCCGTCACGCCTTCAACCGTCTGCGAGCGCATGTAGTGGCGCATCGCCATCATCCGCTTTAGCGCCCGAATGACCGGACCGGTATCGCCCGCGCTGAGCATATTGGCCAGGTACTGGACCGGAATACGCAGCGTCTCCACCGCCGGCAGAATATTGCCATTGTGCGGCAACCCGCCCGCGTCGGCGTATGACTGGATGGGGGATAGCGGCGGTACGTACCAGACCATCGGCAGGGTACGGTATTCCGGGTGCAGCGGAAGCGCCAGCTTCCAGTCCATCGCCATTTTGTACACCGGCGACCGTTGGGCGGCGTCGATGACGTTTTGCGGGATGCCCTGTTTAAGCGCCTCTTCGATGACCGCCGGATCGTGCGGATTGAGAAACACATCGCACTGACGTTCATACAAATCTGTCTCGTGTTCGGTACTGGCCGCTTCTTCAATCCTGTCGGCGTCGTAGAGCAGAACGCCAAGATAACGGATGCGCCCGACGCAGGTTTCCGAACAAACGGTCGGCTGGCCGGATTCAATACGCGGATAGCAAAATATGCACTTCTCAGACTTGCCGCTCTTCCAGTTAAAGTAGATTTTTTTGTACGGGCAGCCGCTGATACACAAACGCCAGCCCCGGCATTTATCCTGGTCGATTAGCACGATGCCGTCTTCTTCACGCTTATAAATAGCGCCACTTGGGCAGGTGGCGACACAACTGGGGTTCAGGCAGTGTTCGCACAGGCGCGGCAGGTACATCATGAAGGTGTTTTCGAACTGACCGTACATCTCCTTTTGTATGTTGTCGAAGTTACGGTCGCGGGCGCGTTTTTCAAACTCGCCGCCGAGCAGCTCTTCCCAGTTTGGCCCCCAGATCACCTTGTCCATCCGTTTTCCGTCAATCAGTGAACGAGGACGGGCAGTGGGCTGATGCTTACTCTCCGGCGCATTATGTAAATGCTGATAATCGAAGGTAAAGGGTTCATAGTAATCATCGATTTGCGGAATCACCGGGTTGGCGAAAATTTTACTAATTACCCCCATTTTGCCGCCCAGACGGGGCCTTATCTTGCCATTAACATCACGAACCCAACCGCCTTGCCACTCCTGCTGGTCTTCCCAGTTTTTGGGATAGCCGATACCCGGTTTAGTTTCGACGTTATTGAACCATGCGTATTCCATCCCTTCACGTCCGGTCCAGACGTTTTTACAGGTGACGGAGCAGGTGTGACAGCCAATACATTTATCGAGATTCAGTACCATCCCAACCTGTGAGCGTATTTTCATTTTTTCGCCTCCTGTACCTGATCCCGGCCCTCATCATCCAGCCAGTTAATGTTTTTCATTTTCCTGATCATGATGAATTCATCGCGATTCGAACCCACGGTTCCGTAATAGTTGAAGCCGTAAGCCAGTTGCGCATAGCCGCCGATCATATGCGTCGGTTTTGGACAGACCCGGGTCACGGAGTTATGGATCCCGCCGCGCATCCCGGTCACTTCCGAGCCCGGAATATTCATAATTCGCTCCTGGGCGTGGTACATCATGGTCATACCCGGCGGAACGCGCTGGCTGACCACCGCACGAGCGGTAAGGGCGCCATTAGCGTTGAAGGCTTCAATCCAGTCGTTATCTTCAATACCCAATTCACGGGCATCGGCTTCGCTAATCCAGACAATCGGCCCGCCGCGCGACAAGGTCAGCATCAGCAGGTTTTCGCTGTAGGTGGAGTGAATTCCCCATTTCTGGTGCGGCGTCAGGAAGTTAAGCGCTTTTTCCGGGAAACCGTTGGGTGGAATTTCTCGCATTTCGCTGACGCTGCGGGTATCAATCGGCGGACGATATGCCACCAGGCTTTCGCCAAAAGCGCGCATCCACGCATGATCCTGATAGAGTTGTTGCCGCCCCGACAACGTACGCCACGGGATCAGTTCATGTACGTTGGTATAGCCGGCGTTATAAGAGACATGCTCGCTTTCCAGCCCTGACCAGGTCGGGCTGGAGATAATTTTGCGCGGTTGCGCCTGGATATCACGAAAGCGAATTTTCTCATCTTCTTTATTGATGGCCAGATGGGTGTGCTCGCGCCCGGTCATCTCGCCCAACGCCTGCCAGGCTTTCACCGCCACCTGGCCGTTAGTTTCCGGCGCTAAGGCAAGAATCACTTCCGAGGCATCCAGCGCAGTGTCGATGCGCGGACGTCCTTTCGCCGGGCCATCGTGTTTGGTGTAATTGAGCTTACCGAGGAAATCGACTTCATCTTGCGTATTCCAGGCAATCCCCTTACCGCCGTTGCCTAATTTATCCAGCAGGGGACCCAGCGAGGTAAAACGTTCATAGGTGGCCGGATAATCGCGTTCAACCACGACGATATTGGGGGCGGTTTTGCCCGGAATAAGTTCGCACTCGCCTTTACGCCAGTCGAGAATATCAAATGGCTGCGCCAGTTCCGCCGGGGAATCATGCTGGAGCGGGTGTAACACCACATCGGTTTCCTGTCCGAGATGTCCGACACACATCTCAGAAAAGACGCTGGCGATACCTTTGTAGATCTCCCAGTCGCTTTTGGATTCCCAGGCAGGATCGACCGCGGCGGAAAGGGGGTGGATAAACGGATGCATATCCGAGGTATTCATATCGTCTTTTTCATACCAGGTGGCGGTCGGCAAAACGATATCGGAAAACAGACAGGTACTGGACATACGGAAATCAAGCGTGACCAACAGATCGAGCTTGCCCTCAATCGCGGCGGACTGCCATTCCACCTCTTCAGGCTTAATTCCTTCGCTGGAACCCAGCGCTTCGCCCTGGATACCGCTGTCGGTGCCCAGCAGATATTTGAGCATGTACTCATGACCTTTCCCGGAGGAGCCGAGCAGGTTAGAGCGCCAGACAAATAAATTTCGCGGGTGATTATGACCACTGTCAGGCTGTTCGCAGGCAAAACGGATAGCGCCTGATTTCAACGCCTGCACGGTATAATCCGCCGCAGACAGCCCGGCTTTATCGGCGCTCGCTTTCACGCTGAGCGGATTAAGATTAAGCTGCGGCGCCGAGGGTAGCCAGCCCATACGTTCCGCGCGCACGTTGAAATCGATCAGGTGTCCGGAAAATTTAGCCGGATCGGCCAGCGGCGACAGCAACTCTTGCGCAGTCAGTTTTTCATAGCGCCACTGGCTGGCATGGTTGTAGAAAAACGAGGTACTGTTCATCTGACGCGGCGGGCGATTCCAGTCCAGCGCGAAGGCCAGCGGCAGCCAGCCGGTTTGCGGCCGCAGCTTCTCCTGGCCGACATAATGCGCCCAGCCGCCGCCGGTTTGTCCAACACAGCCGCAGAACACCAGCATGTTAATCATCCCACGGTAATTCATATCCATGTGATACCAGTGATTCACTCCCGCGCCGAGGATGATCATCGAACGACCGTGAGTTTTATGGGCGGTCTCGGCAAATTCACGCGCAATAGTTTCGATATGTCGACGCGGCACGCCGGTAATCTGTTCGCCCCAGGCCGGCGTGTAGGCTTTTACGTCGTTATAATTATTGGCGCTATGGCAGTCATCCAGGCCACGATCCAGCCCATAATTAGCCAGCACCAGATCGTAAACGCTGACGACCATCCGCTCGCTACCGTCCGCCAGAGCCAGGCGTTTCACCGGTAACTGACGTACCAGCACCGGTTCCTGCCGCACGCTGCGAAAATGTGGGTTTTCGTTACCGCCAAAATAGGGGAAGGCGACACCCGCCACGTCATCATGCTGACCAAGTAAAGAGAGCGACAGTTCAGTTTCGACGCCCGCCGCCACCGGTTCCAGGTTCCATTTTCCCTTTTCGCCCCAGCGAAAACCGATAGAACCATTGGGCGCGACCAGTTCGCCCGTACTGTTGAGCGCGACGGTTTTCCATTCCGGATTATTGGCTTCTCCCAGTCCATCCACCAGATCCGACGCGCGCATCATACGCCCCGGTACATAACTGCCGTCTGCGCGCTCATCCAACAGGACCAGCATTGGCATATCGGTATAACGGCGGCAATAGTTAAGAAAATAGTCGCTGGGATTATCGAGATGAAACTCTTTTAAAATGACGTGACCCATGGCCATCGCCAGCGCGCTGTCAGTACCTTGCTTTGGCGCCAGCCACTGATCGCACAGTTTAGCGACTTCGGAATAGTCCGGGGTGATGGCGATTGTCTTGGTGCCTTTGTAGCGCACTTCGGTAAAGAAGTGGGCGTCCGGGGTACGCGTCTGCGGCACGTTAGAGCCCCAGGCAATAATGTAGGCTGAGTTATACCAGTCGGCGGACTCCGGCACGTCAGTCTGCTCGCCCCAGGTCATTGGCGACGCGGGCGGAAGATCGCAATACCAGTCATAGAAGCTCAGACAAGTACCGCCAAGCAATGACAGATAACGTGTTCCGGCGGCGTAAGAAACCATCGACATCGCCGGAATAGGTGAAAACCCCGCCACACGATCCGGACCATAGGTTTTGATTGTCCAGACGTTAGCGGCGGCAATGAGCTGATTCAGCTCTTTCCAGTTCGAACGAATAAAGCCGCCATGTCCGCGCACCTGTTTGTAACTTTGGCATTTTTGCGGGTCGTTCATTATAGATTCCCATGCCAGTACCGGATCGCTGTGCCGGGAAAGGGCCTCGCGCCACAGTTCTATCAGCCGCTTACGCACCAGAGGGTATTTCAGACGATTGGCGCTATAGAGATACCAGGAGTAGCTGGCGCCGCGCGGGCAGCCGCGCGGTTCATGGTTCGGTAAATCGGGACGCGTGCGCGGGTAGTCGGTTTGCTGGGTTTCCCACGTCACCAGACCGTTTTTGACATAAATTTTCCAGCTACAGGAGCCCGTGCAGTTGACGCCGTGGGTTGAGCGCACGATCTTATCAAACTGCCAGCGCTGGCGATAACTGTCTTCCCAGTCGCGGTTGGTATGCATCACCTGACCATGGCCGTCGGCAAAGGTATCGCCTTTTTGTTTAAAGTAACGAAAGCGATCCAACAGTTTACTCATGACATTTCTCCTGCTTCGATAAATTTTCCGCCATCCTGTCGATTTGGCGTTAAACCATTGCCGGATGGCCGTCCTACAGGTGCGTATGTTGTTATTGTTGTTTAGGCTTACGACGCCCGTAGACCAGCCAGGTCAGCAGGACGCAAGCGATGTAAAACAGCAAAAAGATTTTCATGGCGCCCACCGGCGAGCCGGTCAAGGCCAAAGAGGTGCCAAACGCTTTTGGAATAAAGAAGCCGCCCACAGCGCCAATAGCAGAGATAAAACCGAGCGCGGCGGCGGTATCCGTCACCGCTTCGCGCTGCGCCTGCTCATCGCTCCCGCCGCGCAGTTTGACGTTGTAGAGCGTGATCTGACGGAAGATCACCGCAATCATCTGGAAGGTAGAACCGCTGCCGAGACCCGCTGTCAAAAACAGGCCCATAAAAACAAGATAGAACGCGCTAAAGCTGCCTGCGCCGGAGCCTGGCAGCGTGAGGAATAGCAGGGCGGTAAACAGCGCCATAAAGATAAAATTAATGAGCGTTACGCGAACGCCGCCGAATTTATCGGAGATCACGCCGCCTGCCGATCGCGCCAGCGCGCCGATAAAAGGGCCAAAGAACGCCAGCTGCAGAATGTTTACGTCGGGAAATTGCGTTTTGGCGAGCATGGCGAAACCTGCGGAAAAGCCGATGAATGACCCGAATGTCGCCAGGTACAGCAGGCTAAGCAGCCACAGGTGCAGGCGTTTTAGCACCGGCAATTGCGAGGCGACAGACGCTTTTGAACTGCCGATATCGTTCATACCAAACCAGGCGGCAAGTGTTGCGACAGCCAGTAACGGCACCCAGATCCAGGCGGCGTTAGTGAGGGCGAGCAGGGAGCCATCAGGTTGCGGCACGCCCCGGACGCCTAAAAAAGTAAATATCGGCAGAAAAATAACCAGCGGCGCAATCAACTGCATCACACTGACGCCAAGATTTCCCAGGCCGCCGTTAATACCCAACGCGCTACCTTGTCTGGCTTTTGGAAAGAAAAAACTGATGTTGCCCATACTGGACGCGAAGTTTGCCCCCGCAAAACCGCACAACAGAGCGATGAGCATAAATACCCCGAAAGGGGTGGTGGGATTTTGCACGGCGAATCCCAGCCAGGCGCAGGGAATAATCAATATTACGGTACTTAATACGGTCCATTTACGACCACCAAACAGTGGCACCATAAAGGAGTAGGGAACGCGTAATATTGCGCCGGAAAGAGAAGGTAATGCGGTTAATAAAAAGAGTTGGTCGGTGGTAAAATTAAATCCAATTTTATTGAGGTTGACGGCAACAGCGCTAAACAACATCCAGACGCAAAATGCCAGGAGCAAACAACTTACTGAAATCCATAAGTTTCTTCTGGCGATGCCTTTCCCTTTATTCTCCCAGAAGGCTGGATTTTCGGGTCGCCAGTCACTCAAGAGATAACGGTTATAATTCTCGTTTTGTCGTGTCATTTTACCCCTCACATGCGCATATCATTTGAAAAAAACACAAAAAAGAGACAGAGCGTCACGCGCTCTTTTGAGAACTTATTGAAGTTTTTTTAGAATATTGAGTGAAAGAATAGATAAAAAACCAGGCCAGCGCGGCGCGAAGAGGAGATATAATGTTTCTTAATTGTTACTATTTGTAAACTAAAAGTGATTTTTATTAAATTATTTGTAACTTTACGCAAAGAGTTCAAGCGTAATCATACGATCCAGATGGTATTTAAACGCGGGATCGGCCATTTCCGGAATACCCAGCACATACATACCGTCCAGCCCGCACACCAGTGCGATAAGCCGCCAGGCGATATCCGTGGCGTTAGCAGTAAACGTAAATTCTCCTGCCTGTTTGCCCTGCTCGATAATTGTGACCGTTTCCTCATGCCACATCTGCATCGTGAGAAGATAAGCATCTCTGATGTGCGGATCCCGATCGGCCAGAATTTGCGCCTCTCGCCACAATTTTATGTAAGGCTCAAAGCCGCCGTCTTCGCTACCCAACATAGCGTGAAGCCGTGCACGCCAGGTGGCAGGCGGCGGAACTTGCCCGGCATCAAGCAGGGTACGGATCAAATGGACAAAGGCCAGCGCTTTGAGCTCACCCGCCGAGCTGAAGTGGTGATGCACCTGGCCGGCGGCGACATCGGCTTCTGATGCGATTCGTCGCACCGTCATGGCGGCAAACCCCTCTGCCAGCGCCACGCGCATCGCCGCTTGCAGAATCACTTCGCGGCGTTCATCCCGGTTAAGGTAACTCATATTTTCCCCACATTAGCCAATGCGCGCAGTGTAACAAAAAGCTGGACATTCGTTCAACTTACCGTAGGATCCTGAAACTGGACAGGCGTCCAAATTTGAGTTTTTGAAGGGAGAGTTATGTTTCGTCAGTGGTTAACGTTAGTCATTATTGTGCTGGTCTATATTCCTGTCGCCATTGATGCCACGGTCTTGCATGTCGCCGCGCCGACACTGAGTATGACACTGGGGGCCAACGGCAACGAGCTGCTGTGGATCATTGATATTTATTCTTTGGTCATGGCTGGCATGGTGTTGCCGATGGGCGCGCTTGGAGATCGTATCGGTTTTAAACGCCTGCTGATGCTGGGCGGGACGCTCTTTGGCCTGGCATCATTGGCGGCGGCGTTTTCGCATACCGCCAGTTGGCTTATCGCCACCAGGGTATTACTGGCTATTGGCGCGGCGATGATTGTACCGGCGACGCTGGCCGGGATACGCGCCACCTTTTGTGAAGAGAAGCATCGCAACATGGCGCTGGGCGTCTGGGCAGCGGTAGGTTCGGGCGGAGCGGCGTTTGGGCCGCTCATCGGCGGCATATTATTAGAGCATTTTTACTGGGGATCGGTTTTCCTGATCAACGTGCCGATTGTGCTGGTCGTCATGGGCTTAACCGCCCGTTATGTTCCTCGCCAGGCGGGCCGTCGCGATCAACCGCTCAATCTTGGCCATGCGGTGATGCTGATTATTGCCATTTTGCTGTTGGTCTATAGCGCTAAAACCGCGCTGAAAGGGCATTTGTCGCTGTGGGTCATCTCGTTTACCCTGCTTACCGGCGCGCTGCTCCTGGGACTCTTTATCCGCACACAGCTTGCGACATCGCGTCCGATGATTGATATGCGACTATTTACCCATCGCATTATCCTGAGCGGCGTCGTGATGGCGATGACCGCGATGATCACTCTGGTGGGCTTTGAGCTGCTGATGGCGCAAGAGCTACAGTTTGTTCACGGGCTATCGCCTTATGAGGCCGGGGTATTTATGCTGCCGGTGATGGTCGCCAGTGGATTCAGCGGGCCGATTGCGGGCGCGCTGGTCTCGCGTCTGGGACTACGGCTGGTCGCGACGGGCGGCATGGCGTTAAGCGCGCTGAGTTTTTATGGCCTGGCGATGACGGATTTCAGCACCCAGCAATGGCAGGCCTGGGGGCTGATGGCGCTGCTGGGATTTAGCGCCGCCAGCGCATTGCTAGCTTCCACGTCGGCAATTATGGCCGCTGCGCCGGCAGAAAAAGCGGCGGCGGCCGGCGCGATAGAAACGATGGCTTATGAACTGGGCGCGGGACTGGGCATTGCCATTTTCGGTCTGTTGTTAAGCCGTAGCTTCTCCGCGTCTATCCGTCTGCCTGCCGGGCTTGAGGCGCAAGAGATTGCCAGAGCGTCATCTTCAATGGGAGAAGCCGTGCAGTTGGCGAATAGCCTACCGCCCACGCAGGGGCAGGCAATACTGGACGCCGCCAGACATGCCTTTATCTGGTCGCATAGCGTGGCGTTAAGCAGCGCCGGGAGTATGCTTCTTTTGCTGGCGGTAGGGATGTGGTTCAGCCTGGCAAAAGCCCAACGCCGATAACATAACGCCTGGTGAGATAAGCGCTTAATGCGCTAGCTGGCAGGGGGAGTCCATTTCCTCAACCTCTTTACCGCTGAGGCGTGCGTATTGCCCCGTCAGTCGCCAGAAGGCAGGCTGGGTTTCGGTATAGATTTCCGCAGCCAGAATCAGCCGACGGCGATCAACTTCGTTCAGTTCCAGTAAGGTCCAGGGAATAAAATAGCGATCGGTATCGGTAAGCCGAAACCACAGCGGACACCCGCAGCCGGAACAGAAGTAGCGTTCGCCGCGCGAAGAGGATGAAAAGTATGGCGGTTCCGGGGAAAGGGGGGCTAGCTGTGGTTGCCCGCAGGCTTCCAGATACATGGCTATTCCACCCGACCATTTTTGACACAGCGTACAATGGCAGGCATAGACATCCAGCATTTCGACGTCAACGGTAAAATGGCTCTGTCCGCAAAGACAACGACCAGTGAACGTCTGCACGGCATACTCCTTATGACCGAGTCTACATCAAGAGAAAAAGCCAGCCCTGAAAGGACTGGCTTTGTATTCAGACTACAACAAAATTAGAACTGGTAGTTCAGACCAACAGCAACGATGTTGTCGGTAGACACTTTAGCCGCTTTGGTGAAGTCGCTGTCGTCCAGCAGGTTGATTTTGTAATCAACGAAGGTGGACATGTTTTTGTTGAAGTAGTAGGTAGCACCGACATCGATGTACTCAACCAGATCCTGGTCGCCGTAAGTACCCAGGTTTTTACCTTTGGATTTCAGGTAAGCGATGGACGGACGCAGACCGAAGTCGAACTGATACTGAGCAACTGCTTCAAAGTTCTGGGTTTTATTCGCGATAAACGCATCACCCGCTGAATCTTCACCAAAGGTGGTCATGTTCAGCGTTTCGGAGTAGGTGGTCGCTAGGTAGATGTTGTTCGCATCATATTTCAGACCAGCAGCCCAGACTTCAGCGTTTTTACCCGCAGCATTCAGGTTGCTCGCTGCTTTCACCTGGTTGTTAGTACGGTCAGACTTCGCATAGGCCGCACCTACGCCAAAACCTTCGTACTCATACGTTGCGGACAGACCGAAACCGTCGCCGTTAGACTCGTACGCGCCGTCACGGTCGTTTTTGCCCTGGTACTGCGCGGCAAAGTTCAGACCTTCAACCAGGCCAAAGAAGTCAGTGTTACGGTAGGTGGCAACACCAGTAGTACGGCCAGTCATAAAGACGTCAGTCTGAGTCCAGGTATCGCCACCAAACTCTGGCAGAACGTCGGTCCATGCGCCGATGTCGTAAGCAACGCCGTAGTTACGACCGTAGTCGAAAGAACCGTAGTCAGCGAATTTCAGACCAGCAAACGCCAGACGGGTTTTGTCTTTGTCAGCGCCCTGGCTTTCAGTACGGTTGCCTTTGAATTCATATTCCCACTGGCCAAAACCGGTTAACTGATCGTTGATCTGCGTTTCGCCTTTAAAGCCCAGACGCGCGTAAGTTTTGTCACCATCACTTCCGTTATCATCAGAGAAATAATGCTGAGCGTGAACTTTACCGTACAGATCCAGTTTATTGCCGTCTTTGTTATATACCTCGGCTGCATTTACAACGCCTGCTGCCAACAGGGAAGTCACTGCCACTGCCACTAACTTAAGTTTCATTTTAATAATCCTTATAATTTTCTTAGCGTGTTTCCTCAACCATTGTTAAACGAGGCGTTTGTCAATGGCAGACTATTTTTAAATGACGGAGTGGCATAAGTTCAATAATAAGTTTCATAAGATTACAAATTATTTTAATTTGTGTGATCGAGATCTCCTTAATACATTTGAGAGTATTAATTCAAATAGGGACTGTCTAATAAGATATATTTTCGGAGGGGACTATTGGGCTGTTTATGGTTTTATTTTTGGTAGTAACTACTGATTATTATATGCACTAATAACAGTTGCGAGCTAACGTTAATTATATATTTATTAATATAATTGCATCATTACATTAACATATTTAACGGTTTTATAAAATTCATTTTTACCAGCGCAATCCTGGTATGGCGCAGGAGGAGCACGTGAAAATGGAAAATCGTCAAATACACACAGGCGATAGATAAAAGCGTAGTTGTGTTATGAAGAGTGTCAAGGTGCAGCGGGTCGATTTAATATCAACATCGGCCCGCCCGTCGCTATTAGCGCCGCCGCGTTGCCAGCCAACAAAGTAGCGAGCCTACGCAAACCATGACTGCGCCTTGCCAGAAGGAGAATGACAGTGGCGAGCTGAGTAACAGCGCTGCCAGAGCAGAGGACATGACGGGTGTAAAATAAGACCCTACGGCCATGATAGTCACATTGCCATGAAGTATGCCCACATTCCATGCGGCGTAGGCAAACCCCAACGTTAATGCCGCGGTAAAAAGTTTAGCAATCACCGGTAGGCTAAATATCATGGCAGGTTGCGGTGTAAGAAAATAGTGGAACCACAGCGCCACGGCGGTGAGTAACACAAAGACGGTGATACCGTTAAAACCACGCGCATATTTATTTGTGACAGTGCAGTACGTCGCCCATATAAACGCCCCAAGAAATGCCAGGAAATAACTTAGCGGACTGGTGGCGACATTGTTGATAATTTCTCCGGCATTAAGACCATTCTCGCCCCCCAGAACCCAGCAAACGCCAGTAAGTGCAATAAGCAATCCAGGAACAATAAGCCAGTTAGTTTTTTGCCCGTTAAAAAGAATGGCAAACAGAATGGTCAGGCTGGGCCATAAATAGTTAACCATGCCGACTTCAATAGCCTGATGGCGAGTGGCGGCATAACCGAGAGAAAGCGCCAGGCATATTTCATAACTGACAAACAGTACACTGCCTGCGATGAGGTATCGCCCCGGGAAACGACGGATATCAGGTAATCCGACGGTAAAAATCAGCAGCAGGCCGCTTAATGAATAGATCATGGCTGCGCCGCCTACCGGTCCGAGACCTTCGCTGACGCCGCGAATTAACCCAACCATCGTGCTCCACAGAACGATGGCAACAAGCCCTATTAGCGTTGCTTTTTGTGATGTCATGCTTTGTGACTGTCCTGAATACCACGCAAAATAAACTGCCACTTATAGCACTTTTTCCGGGGGCGATGCCATGCAGTGTCATTTTTTAGTACCTCCCTGGAGTTATTGCAGTTTAAAAATAGGGCTATTTAGTAGCGGAACCGTTTCAATATTGATTTGACGCAAAAAAGTTATCGATTTTGCTGTTAGTTTCCTCGCGAAGTTATACACGCATCCTGGACTGAGGTTTTGCTGCAGTTCGAAGGAGGTGTGCATCCGTGGAAAAAAGAGGAAAGCAATGGACGTCAGCCGCAGACAATTTTTTAAAATCTGCGCGGGCGGTATGGCGGGAACAACGGTGGCCGCACTGGGTTTTACCCCTAAAATGGCCCTGGCTCAGGCGCGAAACTATAAGCTGTTGCGCGCAAAAGAGATCCGTAACTCCTGCACATACTGTTCCGTAGGTTGCGGGCTATTAATGTATAGCCTGGGAGATGGGGCAAAAAACGCGAAAGAAGCGATTTACCATATTGAAGGCGACCCGGATCATCCGGTAAGCCGCGGCGCGCTGTGCCCGAAAGGGGCCGGTTTGCTGGACTATGTTCACAGTGAAGATCGCCTACGCTATCCGGAATACCGCGCGCCGGGTTCCGACAAGTGGCAGCGCATTAGCTGGGATGACGCTTTCACTCGTATTGCTAAATTAATGAAAGCCGACCGCGACGCCAACTTTATTGAAAAGAATGAGCAGGGCGTCACGGTTAACCGCTGGCTCTCTACCGGAATGCTGTGCGCCTCGGCGGCCAGCAATGAAACGGGTATGCTGACGCAGAAGTTTGCGCGTTCTCTCGGTATGCTGGCGGTAGATAACCAGGCGCGCGTTTGACACGGACCAACGGTAGCAAGTCTTGCTCCAACATTTGGTCGCGGTGCGATGACCAACCACTGGGTGGATATTAAAAACGCCAACGTCGTGATGGTGATGGGCGGCAATGCCGCAGAAGCGCATCCGGTGGGTTTCCGCTGGGCGATGGAAGCGAAAAACAATAACGATGCGACGCTGATTGTCGTTGATCCACGCTTTACGCGTACGGCGTCGGTGGCGGATATCTATGCGCCAATACGTTCCGGTACAGACATTACCTTTCTGTCCGGCGTTTTGCTGTACCTGATCGAAAATAACAAAATCAACGCTGAATACGTTAAGCATTACACCAACGCCAGCCTGCTGGTGCGGGATGATTTTGCCTTTGATGACGGTCTTTTCAGCGGCTATGACGCCCAAAAGCGTCAGTACGATAAATCCTCCTGGAACTACCAGTTCGATGAAAACGGCTATGCCAAACGTGATGAAACGTTGACGCACCCACGCTGTGTGTGGAATCTGCTGAAGCAGCACGTTTCGCGCTATACGCCGGACGTCGTGGAAAACATCTGCGGTACGCCGAAAGCAGACTTCCTGAAGGTGTGTGAGGTGTTGGCCTCTACCAGCGTTCCGGATCGCACTACCACCTTCCTGTATGCGCTGGGCTGGACGCAACATACCGTCGGGGCGCAGAACATCCGTACCATGGCGATGATCCAGTTGCTGCTCGGCAATATGGGGATGGCTGGCGGCGGTGTGAACGCTTTGCGCGGCCACTCTAATATTCAGGGTTTAACGGATTTAGGACTGCTCTCCACCAGCCTGCCGGGTTACCTGACGCTACCGTCAGAAAAACAGGCCGATCTGCAAACTTATCTGGCCGCGAATACCCCCAAAGCGACGCTGGCCGATCAGGTCAACTACTGGGGTAATTATCCTAAGTTCTTCGTCAGCCTGATGAAATCTTTCTATGGCGATGCGGCGCAGAAAGAGAATGACTGGGGCTTTGCCTGGCTGCCTAAGTGGGATCAGTCCTATGACGTGATCAAATATTTCAACATGATGGATAGCGGGAAAGTCACCGGCTATTTCTGTCAGGGCTTTAACCCGGTAGCGTCCTTCCCGGACAAAAACAAAGTGGTGCAAAGCTTAAGCAAACTGAAGTATCTGGTCGTTATCGATCCGCTGGTGACTGAAACGTCAACGTTCTGGCAGAACCACGGCGAATCTAATGATGTTGATCCGACAACGATTCAGACCGAAGTCTTCCGTCTGCCGTCTACCTGTTTTGCGGAAGAGGATGGCTCTATCGCTAACTCCGGTCGCTGGTTACAGTGGCACTGGAAAGGTCAGGACGCGCCGGGCGAAGCGCGTAACGACGGCGAGATTCTGGCCGGTATTTACCATCGTCTGCGTGAAATGTATCGCGCAGAAGGCGGTAAAGGCGCCGAACCACTATTGAAGATGAGCTGGAACTACAAGCAGCCGGATGAACCGCATTCGGAAGAAGTGGCGAAAGAGAACAACGGCTATGCGCTGGAAGATCTCTATGACGCTAACGGTACACTGCTTGCCAGGAAAGGCCAGTTGTTGAGCAGTTTTGCATTACTGCGCGATGACGGTACGACATCCTCCTCCTGCTGGATTTATACCGGTAGCTGGACGGAGCAGGGCAACCAGATGTCCAGACGTGATAACGCCGACCCGTCAGGGCTTGGCAATACACTGGGTTGGGCGTGGGCGTGGCCGCTAAACCGTCGCGTATTGTATAACCGCGCTTCGGCGGACCCGCAGGGTAAACCGTGGGATCCAAAACGGATGCTGATCCAGTGGAATGGCGCGAAGTGGACAGGGAACGATATTCCTGACTTTAACAACGCGGCGCCGGGGAGCGGGACCAATCCGTTTATCATGCAGCCGGAAGGGCTGGGACGTCTGTTTGCTATTGATAAAATGGCGGAAGGGCCGTTCCCTGAACACTACGAGCCGATGGAAACGCCGCTGGGCACTAACCCGCTGCACCCGAATGTGGTCTCGAACCCGGCGGCGCGTCTGTATGAAGAAGATGCGCTGCGCATGGGTAAAAAGGAGCAGTTTCCGTACGTGGGCACGACTTACCGCCTCACAGAGCATTTCCATACCTGGACCAAACATGCGCTACTTAACGCTATCGCTCAGCCGGAACAGTTTGTGGAGATCAGTGAGACGCTGGCGGCAGCGAAAGGTATCGCTAACGGCGACTATGTGAAGGTGAGCAGTAAACGCGGGTTTATTCGCGCGGTCGCGGTGGTAACTCGTCGTCTTCGCACCCTGCATGTCAACGGTCAGCAGGTTGAAACGGTGGGGATCCCGATTCACTGGGGCTTTGAGGGTGTCGCGCGCAAAGGCTATATCGCCAATACTCTGACGCCAAATGTCGGTGATGCCAACTCGCAAACGCCGGAATACAAAGCGTTTTTAGTTAACATCGAGAAGGCGTAAGGGAGGCGAACATATGTCTATGGAAACGCAGGACATTATTAAACGGTCCGCAACAAACGCCATCACGCCGCCTCCGCAGGCGCGTGATTACAAAGCCGAAGTCGCGAAACTGATCGACGTCTCCTCCTGTGTCGGCTGTAAAGCCTGCCAGGTAGCCTGTTCTGAGTGGAACGATATTCGCGATAACGTTGGTCATTGTGTCGGGGTGTACGATAACCCTGCCGATCTCAGCGCCAAGTCCTGGACGGTGATGCGCTTTACCGAAACCGAGCAGAACGGCAAACTGGAGTGGCTGATTCGTAAAGATGGTTGTATGCACTGTGAAGATCCAGGCTGTCTTAAAGCCTGTCCATCTGCCGGGGCTATCATCCAGTACGCGAACGGGATTGTTGATTTTCAATCTGAACACTGTATCGGCTGTGGTTACTGTATCGCCGGGTGTCCGTTTAATATTCCGCGCCTCAACAAAGAGGACAACCGCGTTTATAAATGTACGCTCTGCGTCGATCGCGTCAGCGTGGGCCAGGAACCGGCCTGCGTCAAAACTTGTCCGACCGGGGCTATTCACTTCGGCACCAAAAAAGAGATGCTGGAACTGGGTGAGCAACGCGTGGAGAAGTTAAAAGCGCGCGGCTTTGAACATGCCGGTATCTACAACCCGCAGGGCGTTGGCGGTACGCACGTCATGTATGTGCTGCACCATGCCAATCAGCCGGAGTTGTACCACGGCTTGCCGAAAGATCCGCAGATCGATACCTCAATCAATCTGTGGAAAGGGGCGCTAAAACCGCTGGCCGCAGCGGGCTTTATCGCCACTTTCGCCGGTCTGATTTACCACTACATCGGTATTGGCCCGAATAAAGAAACGGACGACGATGAGGAGGATCATCATGAGTAAGTCGAAAATGATTGTGCGCACGAAATTTGTCGACCGCGCCTGTCACTGGACGGTGGTGATCTGCTTCTTCCTGGTAGCGCTGTCGGGGATTTCGTTTTTCTTCCCGACGCTACAATGGCTGACGCAAACTTTCGGCACGCCGCAGATGGGACGTATTTTGCACCCGTTCTTCGGTATTGCCATCTTCATCGCGCTGATGTTTATGTTCGTGCGTTTCGTCCACCACAACATCCCGGATAAAAAAGATATTCCGTGGCTGAAAAATATTGTCGAAGTATTGAAAGGCAATGAGCATAAGGTGGCGGATGTCGGCAAATACAATGCCGGACAGAAGATGATGTTCTGGTCCATTATGAGCATGATTTTTGTGCTGCTGGTGACTGGCGTGATTATCTGGCGTCCGTATTTCGCGCAGTATTTCCCCATGCAGGTGGTGCGTTATAGCCTGTTAATTCATGCGGCGGCGGGCATTATTTTAATGCACGCGATCCTCATCCATATGTATATGGCGTTTTGGGTGAAAGGCTCGATTAAAGGCATGATCGAAGGGAAGGTCAGCCGTCGCTGGGCGAAGAAACATCATCCACGCTGGTATCGTGAAATCGAGAAGGCGGAAGCAAAAAAAGAGAGCGAAAAAGGTATTCAGTAATTCTTTCGCGATCTGATAAACAAGGCGCTATCCTCGTAGCGCCTTGTTTTCATCTGCTGTCTGTATACTCAGACGACCACAGCAAATCGTTTAACGACGGAAATCGATGACCATACGGCCACGAATTTGCCCTTGTTCCATCTCTTTAAAAATAACGTTGATATCTTCAAGCGGACGTAAAGCGACTTTTGGCACGACTTTTCCTTCCGCCGCGAACTGGAAGGCTTCGGTCAGATCCTGGCGTGTCCCCACCAACGAACCGACAACCTGAATGCCATCCAGTACCAGGCGAGGGATATCAAGGTTCATGGCTTCTGGCGGCAGCCCGACTGCCACCACGCGACCTCCGGCGCGAACGGCATCTACTGCGGAATTAAACGCCGCCTTAGCGACCGCGGTAACCACCGCTGCGTGCGCGCCACCGGTTTTTTCCTGCACAATTTTAGCCGCATCTTCCGTGCGTGAATTAATGGTCAGATCTGCGCCCATTTCCTCGGCCAGTTTCAGTTGTCCATCATTGACATCAATGGCGATCACTTTCGCATTGAAGACGTTTTTCGCGTACTGCAAGGCCAGATTACCCAGACCGCCCAGACCGTAGATGGCAATCCACTGGCCAGGTTTAATATGAGAAATCTTCACCGCTTTATAGGTGGTAACGCCCGCGCAGGTAATACTACTTGCCGCTGCAGAGTCCAGACCTTCCGGTACTTTCACCGCATAATCCGCGACGACAATACACTCTTCGGCCATGCCGCCATCTACCGTGTAACCGGCATTTTTCACGTTGCGGCATAAGGTTTCATTGCCCGTATTGCAATACTCACAGTGTCCGCATCCTTCATAAAACCACGCGACACTCGCGCGATCGCCGGGTTTCAGCGAGGTGACACCAGGACCGACTTCCGCCACGACGCCAATGCCTTCGTGTCCCAGAATAACGCCGGTTTTGTCACCGAAATCGCCGTTTTTCACGTGTAGATCGGTATGGCATACGCCGCAGCACTCCATTTTTAGCAAAGCTTCACCGTGGCGAAGGGGACGCAGCGTTTTCTCAGTAACATCAACCTGATGATCTTGTGTGACAACAGCAGCTTTCATAACCTTCTCCTTTTATTAATAGTGAACTGCATAGCAGGTAAGTAATAGCAGGTAAGGCGCTATTACCTCTTTAGGATTAATATTTCTGATGAGTTATGCAAGGCGGCAGAAATACAATGTAATAGTTTAGCCAGGATTATCCTGATAAATCCCCGTTCAATACATAAAGGTGGCTAATATTAGTAGCTTGACAAATAAGCAGGGAAAGGAATTCAGGTGTGTCGACAGACTCACCAAAACTAAAGAAGAAAGTGATATCCGGCGGCATTCACCGCCGGGTACGTATTAAATGGAAGTCCGACGGTAGTCGCGGTATTCCGGTTTCCAGAAGTTATCGTCAATCGCCTGTTGCAGCGCTTCCGCAGAGGTTTTCACCGCTACGCCTTGTTGCTGCGCCATTTTACCTACGGCAAAAGCGATAGCGCGCGACACGACCTGGATGTCTTTAAGCGCTGGCAACACTAATCCTTCGCCGTTATTCACCAGCGGAGAATGTTTCGCCAGCGTCTCACTGGCTGACATCAGCATTTCATCAGTAATGCGCGATGCGCCGGAAGCGATAACCCCAAGTCCGATGCCGGGGAAAATATAGGCGTTATTACATTGTGCGATCGGATAAACCTTATCTTTCCAGATGACCGGCGAGAATGGGCTGCCGGTTGCCACCAGCGCGTTGCCTTCCGTCCAGGCGATAATGTCCTGTGGCGTGGCCTCCACGCGAGAGGTGGGATTAGAGAGCGGCATGACGATCGGGCGAGGGCAATGCTTATGCATCTCGCGGATGATCTCTTCAGTAAAGAGCCCGGTCTGGCCGGAAACCCCGATCAGAATATCCGGCTTCACGTTACGCACCACATCCAGCAGCGACAGCACGTCATTTTCGGTATCCCAGTGCTGGAGATTGTCGCATTTCTGCACCAGTTTTGCCTGGAACGGCAATAAATTAGGCATCCGGTCCGTCAACAGGCCGAAGCGATCGACCATAAAAACGTTCTGTCGGGCGGCATCTTCGCTTAAACCTTCACGCTGAGTCTGCGCGATGATTTGTTCAGCAATCCCACATCCGGCGGAACCCGCGCCGAGGAAAACGATTTTCTGCTCGCTAAGCTGACTGCCGGCAGCGCGGCTGGCGGCGATCAACGTACCGACGGTCACGGCTGCGGTGCCCTGAATATCATCGTTAAAGGAGCAAATCTCATCACGATAGCGCGTCAACAGCGGCATTGCGTTTTTCTGCGCGAAATCTTCGAACTGTAGCAGGATATCTGGCCAGCGCTGCTTAACGGCCTGAATAAACTCATCGACAAACGCATAATACTCATCGTCGGTAATGCGCGGATGACGCCAGCCCATGTAAAGCGGATCGTTGAGTAACTGTTGATTGTTGGTGCCGACATCCAGCACAACGGGAAGGGTATAGGCCGGACTAATGCCGCCGCAGGCGGTGTATAATGACAGCTTACCGATAGGGATCCCCATCCCGCCGATGCCCTGATCGCCAAGCCCCAGAATCCGTTCGCCATCCGTCACCACAATAACTTTAATGTTGTGGTTAGGCACATTCTGCAAAATGTCGTCCATATTGTGACGGTTCGGATAAGAGATAAATACGCCGCGCGCCCGGCGATAAATCTCAGAGAAGCGCTCACAGGCCGCGCCCACGGTCGGGGTATAGATAACCGGCATCATCTCTTCAAGATGGTTTTGCACCAGTCGATAAAAGAGCGTTTCGTTGGTATCCTGGATGTTACGCAGGTAAATATGCTTATCGATTTCTGTTTTAAACCCCTGATACTGGAGCCAGGCGCGTTCGGCCTGTTCTTCAATCGACTCGACGACCTCCGGCAGCAGCCCTGACAAATTGAAGTTGCGGCGCTCTTCTACGCTAAAAGCGCTGCCTTTGTTTAACAGGGGGAATTCCAGCAATACAGGGCCAGCGTAAGGGATATAAAGGGAACGTGCTTTCTTGGTTGTAGTTTCCATGTTACTCACTCTTTTTCGAATAACTGTCCCTGGCACCGTCGTTTATCATCATATATTGCCTTCCACCAGGGAACCGACCCTGAGTATAAAGCATTGTGAGACGTTAAGGTCATTCCTATAAACAAAAACACCATTGCAGATGCAATGGTGTTTAACGTCATTTCAGGACTGTACGATTACTTTTGGCTATCGGCGCGGCGCTTTCTGCCGGTTGGGTTATTCACCACGCTGCTGGTGTCGCCTTCAGTAACAACCTTACGCTGGTTGGAAATTCTGTAATCCAGTCCAAGTATATGACGAGCCTGACGGTTCGATTTCATGTTAACTCCTCAATCCTGTTGCTAGTTTTAAGGACAAATTCGCTTACGCGAAAGAAACGTAACCCCTAAGGTTGCCGATACAGCATAGCAGGTTTTACAGAGTCGGGTGCTGCCCGCTTACCACATAGTTGATGGTCTGCTGGTAGATGTCACTGAGGATGTCATTGTCGGAAGCCTCAACCCATTTGGTCAGCTCCATTAAAATATCATCTTCAGTGACAACGCCTAACTCCGCGCGTAATCCTTGCTCAATCGCGTTGACCAGGGCTGGTTGTGCTGCTGAGGTATTTGCTGAGTGATAAGTAAACATATAATGCCTCCGTGAACATGTATTTATTTAGTACGGCTCGCAGAAAATTAATTCGTATTCAGCATGGCAAATATTTTTGCGGCTGTGGTTAAGATTAGTCCTGGAGTTATTTTAACGCAAGGCGGAACTCTAATTGTTTACCCCAGAAGAAAATATATTACGTTTGCCAATTACATATTCTCATACAAATAGTGGTCAATTAATATACATTTAAAAGGCTAGTTATTGCGATTTTTATCCTTTATTACAACGAGATAAGACAAATCTTAATTTGAATTAAAATATACATAATGGAATACGCCTCCAGAAGAAAAAGTAAGGATAAAAGGAGGGATATATTCTTTAAAGAAAGTGAGGCCTGTTGGTTTAATATCCATCATTGAAAAAGTATACAACTATTTTCTATATCTGAAGTGCGGGTAATCGACAACATGCTACCTCCATCGGCATGGACAACGCAGATTAGCAGCATGGTCTATACTTTATTTTTTGAGCCAACAGGAGAGCAAAAATGACAATCCATAAGAAAGGTCAGGCACACTGGGAAGGCGACATCAAACGAGGTAAAGGTACTGTATCAACAGAAAGCGGCGTGCTTAATCAACAACCGTATGGATTCAATACCCGGTTCGAAGGCGCGCAGGGAACCAACCCGGAAGAGTTAATTGGCGCCGCACATGCGGCCTGTTTCTCCATGGCGCTATCACTCATGCTGGGAGAGGCTGGATTTACGCCGACATCCATTGACACCACCGCTGACGTATCGCTTGATAAGGTGGAGGCGGGCTTCGCCATTACCAAAATTGCGCTACAAAGCAAAGTCGCGGTAGCAGATATTGATGCTTCAACTTTCGATCAAATCATCCAGAAAGCAAAAGCCGGGTGCCCGGTATCGCAGGTTCTGAATGCGGAAATCACCCTCGACTACCAGCTTAACGCCTGATAACCTCTCCAGCCCGGTAACGACTCTTGTTTATCGGGCTGATGAATATACCTTCAGGCGGAGGGCTCGCTCCCGGTCTATCTGAGATCCTGCCGTATTTTTATCACCTCAACGCGCCGTAGACCACGTCTGTGGCTATTGTCGTGGTCTACTTTTTCGCCTTAAAATCTGCTCGCCATGTTGCTTTATTCATCAAACATCAAAATCAGTCAACGTAAATATCAATAATAGCCATATCGCGGAGGGTGATCTTTATTCCTGAGAGAGGAGGGGTATTATTTTCTGCGTTCTACATTAACGGGTTAACGCGCAGATGTAGAGGTTATTTATATAATTATTGGAGCAACAACAATGAATAAATTCTCCCTTGCTACAGCAGGTATTATCGTGGCAGCGCTGGTAACCAGTGTTAGCGTGAATGCGGCAACAGATACTACTAAAACAAACGTTACGCCTAAAGGTATGAGCTGCCAGGAGTTTGTTGACCTCAATCCGCAGACGATGGCGCCAGTCGCTTTCTGGGTGCTGAATGAAGATGAAGATTTTAAAGGCGGGGACTACGTTGATTTCCAGGAAACTGAGACGACAGCAGTGCCGCTAGCCGTTGAGCTTTGTAAGAAAAACCCGCAGAGTGAATTAAGCAAAATAAAAGACGAAATCAAGAAAGAACTCTCAAAATAAGAGTAAACTGATATCAAAACCCGGCCTGTGTGTCGGGTTTTACTATTTGTGACACCGTCACAAATAACATCTTCCATTTCTTCTACCAATCACGTGGTATTGCACTATTTTCATTAGAGCCCTTCACTATATGGAGACCTAATGAAAATTTTACCGCTGGCACTCTTTATCATTCCTTTTCTGGCCGGATGCGGCGCCAATAATACGCCGCCGCAAACGCCTATTCCCGGGGAAAAAACATCTGCCAAATTACGTACCCTGGAAACAGGCGCGGCGGCTATTCAATCCAGACCACCTGTCGATGCCATCAGTACCTACCTTGACGGGTTCCATTTTTATAGCGGTGATAAAAACGGACAGATGGAAGCGCACCATTACGTTACCGTCCTGAACGAAGATGTCATGCAGGCGGTGATTTACGACGGCAATACGAAAAACGCGCGCCTGATGGGGGTGGAGTACATTATCAGCGAACGTTTATTTAAAACGCTTCCTCCCGAGGAGAAAAAACTGTGGCACAGCCACCAGTACGAGGTGAAATCCGGTAGTCTGGTGGCGCCTGGCTTACCGCAGGTCGCTGATAAAGCGTTGATGAGTAAGATTGTTAATACTTATGGCAAGACCTGGCACACCTGGCATACCGACCGGGATAAAACCCTGCCAATGGGTATCCCTGCGCTGATGATGGGCTTTACTGGCGACGGGCAGCTTGACCCCGCGCTGCTGGCCGATCGGGATCGCCGTCTGGGAATTGATACCCAGGCCATTAAACGCGAGCGGCAGGATCTGCCTGAGCATCCCGTTGTTAAAGGGGCTAACGCCTGGGAGCAGGGGGAGGTTATCCAGCTACAGCGTGTTCAGGGCTCTGGCGAACACGGGCGAGGCGATACCGCGCACTTCGGTACATCTGAGCAATCCCGACAATAATTCCACGGTTTTACACGCAGATACGAAAAAGAATGCCTGTTAAGTGACGGTGTCACGTAAAGATTAGCCCCATAGTCTATGCTTGTTCTTCGGATGTTGTAGAGGTTATGGGTTAAACGGAGCGACAAATGAGTTCAAAAATTTTTTGCAAAAGCTGGGGGGCTGAATATATCGCCGCTGATGTTGTCCGCTTTCGTCTTTGGGCCACCGGTCAGCAAAAGGTTATGCTCAGGCTTGCGGGTAAAGACCAGGAAATGCAGGTGAGCGGTGACGGCTGGTTTACGCTGGATGTATCCGGGGTGACGCCAGGTACGGAGTATAACTTTGTACTCAGCGATGGCATGGTGGTCCCCGATCCGGCTTCCCGCGCTCAAAAAACTGACGTCAACGGTCCGTCATATGTGGTTGATCCAGGCAGCTACGCGTGGCGCAACACCGGGTGGAAAGGTAGCCGTTGGGAGCAGGCCGTGGTGTACGAGATGCATACAGGCACGTTCACTCCGGAAGGCACCTTCCGCGCCGCAATAGCGAAGCTGCCTTATCTCGCTGAACTCGGCGTTACCGTTATTGAAGTGATGCCCGTTGCGCAATTTGGCGGCGAGCGCGGCTGGGGCTATGACGGCGTACTGCTTTACGCGCCGCATTCTGCCTATGGGACGCCGGATGATTTCAAAGCGTTTATTGACGCCGCGCATGGGTATGGTCTTTCCGTCGTCCTGGATATTGTGCTGAACCATTTCGGCCCGGAGGGAAATTATTTACCGCTATTGGCGCCGGCGTTTTTCCACAAAGAGCGCATGACGCCGTGGGGAAATGGTATCGCCTATGATGTCGACGCCGTGCGGCGCTATATCATCGAGGCGCCGTTATACTGGCTGACAGAATACCATCTCGACGGCTTACGCTTTGACGCTATCGATCAGATTGAGGACAGTAGCGCCAGGCATGTGCTGGTTGAAATCGCACAACGTATTCGGGAAGACATTACCGACAGGCCCATTCATCTGACCACCGAAGATAGCCGCAATATTATTTCTCTGCATCCCCGAGATCAGGATGGCAATGCGCCGCTGTTTACCGCCGAATGGAATGACGATTTTCATAATGCCGTCCACGTTTTTGCGACCGGAGAGACCCAGGCCTACTACAACGATTTTGCTGATGCCCCGGAAAAACACCTCGCAAGAGCGCTGGCCGAAGGATTCGCTTATCAGGGAGAAATTTCACCGCAAACCGGCGAACCTCGCGGCGTAAAAAGTACCGGACAACCCCCGGTCGCTTTTGTGGATTTTATTCAGAATCACGATCAGGTCGGTAACCGCGCCCAGGGCGACAGACTGATAACCCTGGCGGGTGCTGAACGAACAAAAGTATTGCTCGCCACGTTGCTGCTTTCACCGCATATTCCGCTGCTTTTTATGGGCGAAGAGTATGGCGAAAGCCGTCCTTTTCTTTTTTTTACCGATTTCCATGGGGATTTAGCCCGCGCCGTTCGTGAAGGTCGCGCAAAAGAGTTTGCCGATCATGCAGGGGAAAATGTTCCGGACCCGAATGCGCCAGAGACCTTTCAACGCTCAAAACTTAACTGGAAGCAACAGCACAGTGAAGAGGGTAAAGCGTGGCTGGCGTTTACCCGCGAACTACTGCTTTTGCGCCAGAAGCATATCGTGCCGCTGTTGTCCGCTGCCCGTGAGAGCTCAGGAACGGTATTGCAAACCGCGCCCGGGTTTATTGCCGTTAGCTGGCGTTTTCCGGGAGGAACACTGTCACTGGCGCTGAATATTAGCGCCACGACGGTATTGCTGCCCGATTTACCGGGTAAGACCCTCTTCGCCTGGCCGAATGAATCCACCGGGTCGCTTTCCCAACATTCTCTTATTGTCCGCTTAGCCCAGGGAGAGTCTGCATCATGATCCCAACTGCAACGTATCGTCTTCAGTTTCGTAATGGCATGACCTTCGATCGCGCTGCGGCGCTGGTGCCTTACCTTAAAAATCTGGGTATCAGCCATCTTTATGCCTCACCCATCTTTACCGCCACCAAAGCGTCAACGCATGGTTATGATGTCACCGATGCGAATGAGATTGAGCCTTCTATTGGCGGGCGCGAAGGATTTGAAAGACTGGTGGCTGAACTTAAAGCACAAGGTCTGGGATTGATCATCGATATTGTGCCTAATCACATGGCCAGCTCGCTGGAAAACGCCTGGTGGCGTGACGTGCTTGAATATGGCAAGGAGAGCCGTTACGCGCGCCATTTCGATATTGACTGGTCGCGCCGACTGACGCTGCCTTTTTTAGGCGACACGTTTGACGCCGTGCTGGAAAACGGAGAAATTGCGATCAAGCCCGATCCCGCTACGGGTAAACCCACGTTCGCCTATTATGATAACTATTATCCGCTTGCGCCGGCGACGTGGCAGGGGCGCGAGGCTGAAATACTGGCGCTTACCGATAAAGCCGCCATTGCTGATTTGCATGAGCGCCAGCCGTGGAAATTAATGTCCTGGCGCGAGGCCGCTCGCTCGCTTTCATATCGGCGTTTCTTTGAGGTCACAGGGCTGGTGGGAATGCGGATGGAAGATAAAACCGTCTTCGACGATACACATCGGCTGATTCTGGAGCTGGTCAGAACGGGGGCGGTTGACGGTTTACGTATCGATCATATCGACGGCCTTGCCGATCCGAAAGCCTATCTTGCGCGTTTACGTCAGGAAGTGGGGCCGGCGTGCTATATCACCGTGGAAAAAATTCTCGCTAAAGGCGAGCAACTTCCTGATGACTGGCCGGTTTCCGGCACCACAGGCTATGAATTTATCGCCTCTCTGGCGGAGGTGCTGGTTGACGATGAGCAGATAGACAATCTGCGCCAGGCTTACGAGACCGTTAAAGGCGCGCCAGTGGATATGCGGGCGGAATTACGGGCGGCTAAATTGCTGATGGTCGATCGCAATTTCGAGGGGGAATTTACCCGGCTGCTCGCGCTTGCGCTGTCGATTGCCAGCGAGCTACAGATCGCACAGGAAGAGAGCGTCGTTCGGCAGGCGTTACGCGAGTTATTAATTGCCTTTCCCGTATATCGCACTTACGGCACGGCAGAAGGGCTACCGCCGACCGATATTTGCCTGTTACACCGTATTGTGGAACGGGTAAAGACGCTTGAAAACCCTCCGCAGCCAGAAGCGCTTACATTTCTGAGCCGTCTTCTTACCGGCGATGTTCCCACCTCCAGCCAGGAGGAGGCGACACAGTTTCGTGTTCGGTTCCAACAACTCACCGGTCCGCTGATGGCGAAATCGGTAGAGGATACGCTTTTCTTTCGTCAAAACATGGGACTGGCGTTAAATGAAGTCGGCGCCGAGCCCGTCACGCATCACTTCTCCATCGAACGCTTTCACCATGAGATGAAAACCCGACAGGCGCGACAGCCTGATGCGTTATCCGGTACGTCGACCCACGATACCAAGCGAGGCGAGGATGCGCGAGCACGCCTGTATACGCTTACCGAAGCGCCGGAACAGTGGAGCGAATGCCTTGCCCGCTGGCGGCAGATGAACCAGACCCATGTCAAATTTTTGAATGATGGCACTGCGCCAAAATCGGCGGATACGTGGATGTTATATCAGGCGCTGACCGGCGTCTGGCCCCCGATGCTACAACCACAGGACGAAACAGGTTTAAACGCGCTGAAAATACGCTTTGAAGCCTTTGTGGAGAAAGCGCTACGCGAAGCGAAGCTACGTACCGATTGGGTGGACAGTAATGAGGCTTACGAAACGGCAATGCTTGATTACGCCCGTTATTTACTGGCGCCGGATAATCAGACATTTTTGCAGGATTTTTATCGTTCCTTGCAACCCTTCATCCGCGCAGGGCTGGTTAACAGCCTGACGCAGACCGTTATCAAATTAACCGCGCCGGGGGTGCCTGATATCTATCAGGGGAGCGAGGCGTTGAATTTTAGTCTTGTCGATCCCGACAACCGCCGCGAACCGGATTTCGCCACGCTGGCGCAGCAGTTAGACCAACTGACGCCGGGAGTTTTCTCGCGCGAAGAGAGTTGGCTGAACGGGCAGGTGAATCAGTATGTCACCGCTGCATTACTGCGTCTGCGTCAGCAGAATCATGAGCTCTTCCGTTTTGGCGACTATATACCGCTGCGGGCTGTTGGTCAGCGTGCCGACAAGGTCATCGCTTACGCCAGAGTCAATCATGATGATGCGCTGATTGTTGTTGCGCCCCGACTGGTGTTCGCCGAATGTGACGGCTTATTGTCACAATCGCATAGCGGTTTCTGGGCAGGAACCGACATTATTATACCCGGACAGCTTAATCAGCATCGTTATCGCAATGTGCTTACCCAGGAGAGGTTAATGGCTGGTGAACACCTGTCGTTGGCCTCACATCAGGGCGGCGTACTGGTTTTAATGAGCGACTGAGTTTATGTGTTGATGTGCCGTGACAGGACAACGTTTACCGTGGGTGGAGAAAGAGAATGACAACAAACAGGGCTTTTGAAATCAGATCAGGATACAACCATACGCTTGGCGCAAATTATGACGGCGAAGGTGTGAATTTCGCTATTTTTTCCGCCCATGCGGAACGCGTCGAGCTTTGCCTTTACGATCCGAGCGGGGAGCATGAAATCGCTCGTCTGGAGTTACCGGAATATACCGACGAAATATGGCACGGCTATGTCCCGAAGTTGCAGCCCGGCGCGCTGTATGGGTACCGCGTTTACGGTCCTTATGACCCGGAAAATGGTCATCGTTTTAACCCCAATAAGCTGCTTATTGACCCTTATGCCCGTGAGCTGGTGGGCGATATTCAGTGGAACGATGCGCATTTCGCATATCAATTACTTCATGACGATAAAGATTTGACCTTTGATGACCAGGATAGCGCGCCATTTACGCCTAAATGCCGGGTGATTGATCCGGCTGAGGCGAATTGGGAGGATAGACAACGGCCTTCCATACCGTGGTCGAACGCCATTATTTATGAAACGCATGTAAAAGGCTTTACCCAGCTTAATTCCGCGATCCCTGAGCCTATACGCGGTACGTTTGAGGGCATGGGGCATAAAGCCAGCGTGGATTACATTAAAAGTCTGGGTATTACCTCCGTCGAGCTTTTACCCGTTCACTGGTTTCCGGACGATCAGCATCTGCTCGATAAAGGACTGAAAAATTTCTGGGGATACAACTCGCTTGGCTTTTTTGCGCCGGCGACGCGCTACTATGGTCCAAAAGGTATTCAGGGATTCCGCGATATGGTGCGCGCTTTCCATGATGCCGGCATCGAAGTGATACTGGATGTGGTCTATAACCATACGGCAGAAGGGAATGAGCTTGGCCCCACGCTATCATTTAAAGGTATCGATAACTTCTCTTACTATCGCACCATGCCCGATCAGCATCGCTATTACATTAACGATACAGGGACAGGTAATACCGTCAATACCTCTCATCCACGGGTACTGCAAATGGTGATGGATTCCCTTCGCTATTGGGCGGAGACAATGCATGTCGACGGCTTTCGTTTTGATTTGGGCACCATTCTTGGTCGTGAGCCGGAAGGCTTTGATCAGAGAGGCGGCTTTTTTGATGCGGTAACGCAAGACCCGGTGCTGGCAAAACTGAAACTGATTGGCGAACCCTGGGATATCGGACCGGGCGGCTATCAGGTTGGCGGCTTTCCACCAGGGTGGGGCGAATGGAATGATAAATACCGCGATACGGTACGCGAATACTGGAAAGGTGACAACGTCACAAATGATTTCGCCGCACGCCTGCTGGGTTCCGGCGATCTCTATGATTTGCGCGGCCGTCGCCCCTGGTCAAGCGTTAACTTTATTACTGCCCATGACGGCTTCACGCTGAACGATCTGGTGTCTTATAACGACAAACATAATGAAGCCAATGGCGAAGATAATAATGACGGGCATAATGATAACCGCTCCTGTAACTATGGCGCAGAAGGGCCAACCGACGACGAGGGCATCAATGCGATACGCGAGCAACAGAAACGCAATTTCCTGACCACCTTGCTTTTCTCGCACGGCACGCCGATGTTATTAGCGGGCGATGAGTTTGGCCGCAGTCAGATGGGCAATAACAATGGCTACTGTCAGGACAGTGAAATATCGTGGGTCCACTGGGATAATTTGCCGGAAACCGCCAATGCGCTACGAGAGTTTACCCGTCATCTGATTCAACTGCGCGCCACGCAACCGTTGCTGCGCCGGGAGAGCTGGCGTGACGGTCTGGAGATCCGCTGGTTTAACGCCGGCGGAGGGGCGCAGCAATCCGAACAATGGGATGAGGGATCGACGATAGGCGTATGCATTAGTCGACCCGATCTACAGCCGGAAGCGGGGATCTGGCATGACGCCTTACTGCTTTTCAATCCGTTTGAAGGCAGCGTACCGTTCCGTATTCCGATGTGGGGAGAAGGCGGCTGGGTACTTGAACTGACGACTGCCGATAACGCGCAGCAGGGAATGCGGATTACCGAAGAAATGGATTTCGATCTGGCCGGGCGCAGCATCGTATTATTCAGACGCCCCTGATAGTAAAACTGCGCTCCGGACCCAACCGGCCTTGATGGCCGGTTTTTTTACTGGCGCTCAGGCGATATCATGCCGCAGAAATAACACCGGTGTCAGTTTACCGCCCGAAAAATTCATCCGCCTGTTGGTATTCCTTTGATTGTCTTCACCGATATTCGCTTCAGGCCGTCTATTGCCATTTCAAGGTAGGTACGTGGACATCCCAGATTTAAACGGATAAATCCGCTGCCCGCCGGGCCAAAGCTGCTGCCCATTGAAGGAGCAATACCCGCGACATCCGCCATCACCCATTTTAGCTGTTCGTCATCCAGTCCCAGTTTTTTACAATCCATCCATAATAAATAGGTTCCCTGCGCCGGGACAATTCTTGCCCAGGGAAGGTGCTCTGTCGCCTGTTCAACAAACCAGCGGCGGTTTTCCGCCAGGTAATCCAGTAGCGAATCCAGCCACTGTCTGCTTTCATTCCATGCGGTAGTCGCCGCCTGAACGGAGAGGGCGTTAAAGACATCCAGCCCATGAGCGTCCAGACGAGACAGGAAACGCTGGCGAAGCGTAGGATCGGGAATGAGAAAATTAGAAATTCGCAACGACGATAAGCCAAACGTTTTGCTGGCCGCAGTGGCGGAGATGACCCGTTTATGCCAGCGCTCCCCTAAATGCAGTACCGAGGTAAAGGTTTCGCCGGGCAGCAATAGATCGGCCCATATTTCATCCGAGATGAGAGTGACATCATAAGCTTCACATAATAAAAGCAGTTGCTCCAGCTCGTTGGCCGACCAGCAACGCCCGGTTGGATTATGTGGATTACACAAAATCATCAGCGGAGGGCGCTCATGGCGAAACAGCCTTTCCAGTTGGCAAAAATCCATCTGGTAGCCATCGTCCGGCGACTCGCTAAGGGGATTCTCCAGCAGTTTTCTACCATTAAGCGTGATTATTTTGGCGAAGGAGCCATAGTATGGTCCCTGTACCACTACGCCGTCGCCTGGATGCGTCAACATTTGCACTAAGAGCGCCAACCCTGGTACGACGCCTTCCACGCTGCATACCCATTCCTGTTTTAACGTGAGCTGGTGGCGTGACGAAAACCAGTGAAGCAGGGCGTTAAAATAGGCCTCATCACGTTCACTATAGCCAAATACGCCGTGCTCGATTCGCTGATGCAATGCCGCCTGAACCTCAGGCGGGCAGGCAAAATCGAAATCAGAAACCCACATCGGCAGCAGTTTCCCTGCGCCATCGCCAAAGTGACGCTCAATAAAATCCCACTTTACCGAACCAGTATTGTTGCGATTGATAATCTGGTTAAAATCCATCTTGTTTCCTTATTATTCCGTCACTGACGATTGCGGCGACTTTTCTGAGGCGGAGGCAGTTCTGGCAATACCAATTCCGCTAAAACCATAAATTAATGCGAAGAAGATTGCCGCATAGCACTGGATAGCCCAGGGCAGAAGATCAAGCGTGCTAACGCCCAGCGTGGTCGCCATGTAGACGCCAGCCGAGGTCCACGGCAGGAGAGGTTCGATAACAGTACCGGCATCTTCTATCGTCCGTGAAAGGTTTTTAGTATCCAGCCCCATACGACGATAGGCATCTTTAAACAGTTCGGCGGGAACTAACAATGCCAGTTTACCGTCGCTGGTCGCTCCTGTGACCAAAATTGTGGTGCCGATAGTGGCGGCAATGAGTTGACCAACGCTATGAATAATGGTCAGCAGTCGGTTAATGATGATCGTTAACGCGCCGGTTAACGTTAGCGCTCCGGCAAATGAAAAAGCGCAGAAAACTAACAGTATTGTTCCCATCATCGAGAACATTCCGCCCCGGTTTAGCAGGCGCGGAACATCGGCCACGACACCTTCTGCGCCTTGTGGGAACATGGCGATATCAAATCCATCAATGAAAGCGTCCAGTCCCTGTTTGATGCTCAGTCCCTGCATGATGACGCCGAGGAACAAGGCAAGTACGCAGGCGCTTAACATTAATGGGATGACAGGCTTCTTGCGAATTGCGCCCCACAGTACGATCACCGGCGGCAAAATAAGAACAATATTAAAATGGTATAGCGACTCCAGCGAGTGGATGATGTCCGTAACGCGCTGCGGCGTGGCCACCTCGCCCAGCATATTACTGTGTCCGGCGATAAGATAAACCACGGCGGCAAGCAGGAAACTTGGCAGGGTCGTCCAAAGTAAATGCTGAATATGCTCAAACAGAGTAGTGTCTGCGACAATCGCGGCAAAGTTAGTCGAGTCGGACAACGGTGAGATTTTGTCGCCGAAATAAGCGCCAGAAACGACGGCGCCAGCTGCTGCTGCAAGAGACACGTCCAGCCCGGCGGCAACCCCCATTAACGCAACGCCAACCGTCCCGGCGGATCCCCACGATGTACCGGTACAGACGGAGACCACGCTGGTTAAAAAGAAGGCTGCAATCAAAATATATTCCGGGCTTATGAGTTTTAGCCCCCAGTACACCATGTAGGGAATGGTGCCACTAAACATCCAGGTGCCAATCAAACCACCCACGCAGATCAGGATCATGATAACCGGCATTGCTTTAGCCAGCTTATCCACCACTGAGTTGATGATGTCTTCCCAACAGTATCCTTGCCACCATGCAATGCCTGCCGCTACCGCCGCAGAGCACAGAAGGAGCGGTTCGATACGTAGCCCCATGATGCCGTAACCGATAATCAACAATAACAACATGGAGATGACTGGGATTAGCGCTAAACCCAATGACAGCGTTTTCTTCTTGTTTTGTGATGCACTCATAATGGAGCTCCGGTCAGTAAGGTAGCTCAAGGGTAGGGGGATACGCTTCTCACTACTGTGATCCATTACTTTCGTCCATGTAACCGATTACATGAGAAGGGTTAATTTGATAGTCATCACAGTTTTTACTGTTGACGACGCATTCATCGTGAAAAATAGGGCGCGACAGAATCGCGGATCACCAGTTCGGCATTGAAATGATTGCTGCTGGGCGGCGGCGTAATGCCCTGGTATAACTGTATCGCCAGTTGCGCGGCACAACGCGCCATTTGTTCGACCGGATAATGCATTGTTGTTAACGCCGGATAAAGATACCGGGCCAGCACCACATCATCAAAGCCGACAATAGAGAGCTGTTGCGGAAGCTGAACGCCGCGTTGATGAAGAATACGCATAATGCCAGCGGCCATCACATCGTTAAACGTGACCGCTGCCGTAAGGGGAAGCCCGCTATTAATAAGTTGATGCGCGGCCCGCTCGCCGCCTTCTTCGTTAAACGGAACGCTAATCACCCAGCGAGGGTCTGGAGAAATACCATATTCTTCCAGCGCCTCACGGTAACCATCAAGGCGTTCCTGACGATCAATAATTGGCAAGTCAGATGTCACACAGGCAATGCGCCGATGCCCGTTCGCCAGGAGATATCGGGTCGCTTCCCTGGCGGCGCTGCGATTTTCCAGCCAGATACACCGGTTGGCCATACCGGCGATATAACGATTAACAACAACCAGCGCTGGAAAGTGGGCTGCGTAGCGCAGCAGCTCTTTATCCGGTAATCGGCTGGCGTGTACAACAATAGCCTCACAGCCTTGATTAACCAGAAAATCCAGTCCCGCTTTTTCCATTTCTTCATCGTGGCCGCCGCTACATACCATCAAGCGATACTGCTGCTTACGAGAAACATCTTCTACGCCGCGAGCAAGGTGGGCAAAAAAAGGATCAGCCAGATTGCCGGTTAACAATCCGAGCATATCGCCGCTACGTTTCGCCAGCGCGATAGCGGCGGCATTCCGGCGATAATTGAGATCGCGCATGGCTTTCTCTACACGTTCGCGCGTGACGGGTTCAACCCACGCGGTCTGGTTAATGACACGTGATACAGTCGCGGTTGATACACCGGCCAAAGATGCAACATCCTTTATTGTCGCCATGTTAAGCTCATATTTGTTCGTTTAAAGGGTATCAAAGCCATTGATTATCATGTTACGTGGAAATCAGTGCAATCACTGCGGCGCAGCCTGAATTTATAAACATTTTTAAAATCATCCTAAATCCTGGTAACTGCAAATTTTAGTAGCTACCTCAATGAGTTATTGATCACTGAATTTTCTACGATAACATGACTAACAATATACACATGATAAGAACCACTACACTGGGAAATCGTTGCGTGGTGGTTCGGAGATAGATGATGAGTAGTATTACAAAAAGCATACAGAATGAATATGTTTTATTGATGGAAAACGCTTTTTCTGAAAAATATAAATATGCATTCAGAAATTTAGAACTAAAAGAATTACGTAGATTCATCCTGAAAGAGCTAATTGGCTCTCCCGAGTTAGATAATCAACTTACAAACCTAATCGTGTTGCTAAATAAATTTTGGGATACTCACGCCGCGGCGCTTATAACAGAAGTGCGGGCGTCTAAAAGTTATCGATTATTACTTCCGATTCAACGCTTTGGTTATAACATATCTAATCATCTTAGATCTCTGGGGATTTATTTTGATAGCATCATAATGGTTGATCCATTACATTTTCCTTCTCTTAGCTCTCTGCATTCATTTTTGTCATTGCCACCAGATAATAGTTATGTCCGCATGCGCAGGTTGGTATTACTTGAACATGTTTCCAATCTATTTCGCGCCATCCCATTTATGACTATTGATGATGATTATCCAATTTTTCTAATCGTTCCTGAATTACTGGATTTTGATAAAGAACGCAATCATGAACAATCTGCCGCTTTTCTAAGCCAGCTCTTTTTTAAAGATAGAAAAATGGATTACGCTACTTATTTAGCGTTTCTTGAGCACTTTGGGAGAAATGAAGAAACATTCCAGAAGATCCTAACAAATAAAGAATTATTAAAAACATTGCTTAATAATTTCAATAACATCGAAAAAGAAGTCTGGGTTTACGATACAGATTTAAAGAGTTTTACAACAAGAGAGGTAGATCTTCTGGATTACGATCTGCCGTCAGCTATAGCAACCTTACTGGGTAAGGTTGAAGGTGCAATTTATGCACAACGATCAACTCAATTATCGGCAACACTATTAGGCATTGATCCGGTTATTTATAGTAACCATATGTTTTTACATGAATGGACTACGGAGCAGTTGGTCAAGGATTATGGTAAATTAAATCCTCTTTCTTCTGAAGAGCAAGCGATTACAATGGGCCTTTCAGCCGCGGAAGTAAAATTCCTTACTGCGCTTTCCGATCTGGAATTAAAAAAGATTAGAGAAAGAGGTCAACTGGAATCCTTAAGGCATGAACTAAGAATCTCAAGGCATGACTTGCAAGGAAAAACACCAGATCAAATGCAAGATGCGGCAGATAATTTTTCAAAACATTTAATCAATGTGGTCGAAGAGTATGGAAAGTCGCATGAATCAGCCATTAAGAATTCAAAGAAAAAAAAGATCTCATCTGGATTAATTTTTGCAGGAACAGCCACGTTAGGTATAGCTTCACTTGCCATGCCGCAATTGACATTACTTTCAGCAGCAGCAACGGGAATTGGCCTGGCCTTTGGAGGTAAAAGTCTGGCAGATATTTTTAGTGAACATAAAGCACATAAAAATGAAATCCAGATATTAGAAAAAACACCCGTATCGCTTTTGTATGGGGCATATAAAAAGAAATAGTCATACTGTGTATACCGTCTGGTAGCGGAAGTCAGTTTTTGAAGCAATTGTCGTAAAGTTACTCAAACAATCATTTCGGCTTTGCTGATAAGCACAGCGGCTTGTCCGGTGGTGAGCCGGTAGTCACAGGGTAGGGGAGGAATACATCCTATGGCCTTTCAATGTCTGAAAACACTACCACATCTTGTGTCAGAGGGCCGCTGCGCGCCAGGCCGTTTCGCAAAGTTCGATTGCTTTTGCAGTCAGTACTGCCCTTAACAAATAGCCAGCTCGTTCACGACCTCAGCTACGCTCTTGATGCTGCGGATATTTCCGATGCCCGTGCCTAGCGCAATGTATCCTTCATCTGTATTACCTTCCAGCATGCCGATACGCAACCCGCGTAAACCTCCCATCGTCTGGGCCAGTTCTTCATTGCTTGCACCACCTTTATCCATCGACACGAGCTTGTCAGCCAGCTTGCCAGGCAGTGAGCGGTAGTAATCTGGCAGGGTACGGAAAAGCAGCAAATCCAGGCCGTTAGCATTAATGATTTTATCCTTTACTGACTGCGGCACACGGCTTTCTTCTGTCCCAATAAACACCGAACCAGCAAAGACACCCTCTGCTCCCAGCGCATGGGCAGCACGGGCGGTACGGCTATCGGCAATCCCGCCTGCAGCCATGACGGGAACACTTTGCACCGAGTCCGCAATCAGCGGCACGATCGAAAAGGTGCCAAGCGCGGTGCCAGGCAATGTGCCACCTTCATCAAAACCTGTTGCAACAATAATGTCGGCGCCGGCTTTTTCCGCTAAACGTGTATTTTCAGGTGTCGGATTAATATCGCGGTAAATAATTGCAATACCCGACGCTTTTAGTTCATTAAACAGCGAAGTGATAATAGCTCCGTCTCCGTAACCGGTATAAACAACAGCTTTTACTCCCTCTTCCTTTATTACCTGTAGGATAGGCGGAGTCCAGATGTCGTTTTCAGGGGTTGGAATAAGGTTCACCCCGAATGGTTTTTCGGTAAGTTTTTTGGTTTTACGAATTTCTTCACGCATTTTTTCTGCTGTTTCTTCAGGCGTTGATACAGCAGTTTCCGCTGTTAAGCCCGCATTTGGGCCAAGCACACCCAAACCACCGGCGTTGCTTACGGCTGCAACCAGTCTTGCATCGGTAAGCCAGGACAGTGGGCCTTGTATAACAGGTTTTTCGATACCCAGGATCTGGCAGATACGGTTGTACTTCATGACGTGATCTCCTTCGAACAAATTTTCAGCCAGCCTTTTAGGCAGCTGTGGTAGTTAATTAATCTGAAGAAGATCTTAAGCCTCTTTATTGTTACGAAAAACCATCCAATCTTTAAAACAGAATTACTGATAAAGTAACAATAGTCAGGTCGGATATGCACGAAAGAGCGTTATCAGAGATGTGCATCCGGACCAAAAACCTCGCACAGCCAGTCGATGAATACGCGGACTTTAGGTGCCAGATACCGACGATCCGGGTAAAGCAGTGAAACCGGTTTTGGCGGGGGCGGGAAATCAGTGAGGATCTCTGTCAGCTCTCCACTGGCAATAAAGGGTGCAAGAGACGGACGCAATCCGTGTAGAACACCCAACCCCGCCAGTCCGCATGAAAGAAACGCTTCTGAATTGTCTACCAGGATGCTGGAGGGAATTTTTATTGACGCGATACTGCCATCAACCGTGAATTTCCACTCCATTATCTGCAGGCTGTGATTACTGAAAAAATTTACAGCCCGGTGGGACTTCATCAGCTCATCGATAGAGTGCGGCGTGCCATGCTTCGCAAGATAAGATGGCGCAGCACAGGTCACCATGGCTGCCGTTCCCAGACGTCTGGCAACAAAACTGGAGTCATTAAGCTCACCAAGTCGGATGACGCAGTCCACACGCTCGGCAATCAAATCAATCTTGCGATCGGACGTGCCAAGTACAATCTCAATATCCGGGTATCGGTTCTGAAAATCTCCAAGAGCCGGAATGATGACTGCCCGGGCGAGCGTAATAGGGACGTCAAGGCGCAGGCGGCCTTTCGGCGGTTGCGTGCTGGAAAATAATCGCCGGACGTCGTCCAGCTCGCTTAAGAGCGACAGGCAACGCTGGTAAAACTTTTCCCCTTCATCCGTCATACTGACCTGTCGTGTTGTACGATGCAGGAGCTTAACGCCCAGATCATGTTCCAGATTCTGAACGGCGCGGGTAACAGCAGGGCGGTGCAGCTCAAGCACCTCCGCCGCGCGGATAAAGCTCCCTTGCTCTACCACATTGACATAAATATTCATGGCTTCCAGCATATTCAGCTGCATCTGTTCTCAGTCCTCAACCATTATTTGTGTCGAAGGGGGAAGCTCCTTATAACATTCCTGTCTGCTGGAACATATCCCTTTCTGAGCTGCTTGTTTCATCTGGAGTAACATACTGCTATCGATATATGACTTTTACCGGGTGATTGAGGTAAGACATGCCATTTGTAAAATCGCTACCAATTCTTCGCAACCTTTTTGGATGTTCGGCGGCGTTGTATACAAAAACAAACAGGCCAGGCGATACGGTTACGCATGTGCAGGTCATGCCAGGCGCGACGTTAAAATACGAGCCGATTATGTTTGACCGCCGCCAGTGTAGGTGGCGAGTGTGAATGCAAGACATTGGCAGACAGTGAATAATCAAACCTTGTGAAATGAGGTTCCCATTAATTTTTTAGCCCATGTCAGCGCAGCGCAGGAAAATTGCCCGTCGTCTGGAAAAAAGCCCGTTATTAAAACGGGAACTGTCGGAAATGGCTGTTGAGTCCTACGGCGATGCCATGTTATCTGCAGCGCGTGAAAAGAGTTTTCCGTCTGAAATGCCGTGGGTGCTCGCTGATGCGCTGCGCGACGATTTCATCCCGGACTGACACACTGACATTGACGAATCGGTCACAATGGCCGGTTTTTTTATGCCTGCGCGGCGTGTGCTGCGTGAAATCGTGTGCAGGATAGCGGGTGCAAATCAACAGAATTCGCGCAGCGTCACGGCAGGGAAGGGATCAAACTTATGGGCCAGAAGTTTTTTGACATGCACGAATCCAGCCGCCTTAACATGTCTTTTAAATGTTCTGGTGCATTTAACATAATATACATTATGCGCATCATAATGGCGGAAAGCGAAAAGCAGTCCCCAGCGTGAATCAGTCAACCAGCTCTGGCAGACGCAATGAGCATACCTATCGTGAACTCCGGCACCTGAGGAATATCGTTTTTGCGAAACGGATTAAGCAAATGCTTTAGCGGTGGTTCTGGCGGATAGTATGTTGTGAGCGAGAAATTCCCTTTATCTACATTGAATGTCGTAAAAAAATCATCCATCAATTCCAGTGCTTCATCATCTTCCAACCGTAGATCTGAATCCAAATCTGTTGACGGTGTCAGTTCTTTTTTCTTAAAAAGGTAAATTCCATCATGGCTTCTTACCAGTTCATAAATCCGCTGTTCAAGAATATCACTTACCATATTTTATCGCTTCCTCTGGCAATGCGTTTGAAGGACGAGCGCCGAAATGCTGCCTGCTTGTTTTTATTGATGATGCTATCGGTCACCTGATGCACCTCCGCTTTGGTGAGGCTGAATCAGCCTTTGGTACATGATGAGGGCTATCGGGAAGTATATCGAGGTCTGGCACTACCCGGATGGTCTTAAAGAACTCCGCCTTAATGACGCTGTTCTTCCCTACTCCACCTGTGATCGGCTCCAGGAAATCGTTGAGCGAACAGCGGAGTTCGCATAGTTACCCCTTCCGGATGTGTTTCCGACACCGTGCCGATGCCGGCTATTTTCTGCAGCCAATACGTTTCCGCATAGGGTCAGTATATGCAGATTATATAGGTTGATGGCGAAAGATTGAATGAAGATATTACACGCGCAGTAGATAATTATTAAACATGGAGTTTTTCCGAAAAACCTTAGGGAGTTTAAAAACAAGTTATTATATTCGCCACTTCACTATATCATCCTGCTGCTATTGGTAAATCTGCACCTGATACACGAGAATCATACACCACTAGTACAAAAGATTTATGAAAAAAGCGATGTCTGGAGAGGTGTAAAAAAATTAACAGCCTCAGGAATGAGACAAACGTGCAGTATTACCAACACTAAATGTTCTTGGTTGGGTGATTTTTAAACACAAGGAAAGGGTAAATTATGAACAAAACCGTGTATGTACCAAGCTACTTCCAACCTATCTACAAAGAGGTAACGGTCAAAGTTCCCACCGGAAATACAAAACGATTTCTTGGATTTATTGATATTGAGGAAAAAATCCGCAAAAAAGAGGTAGTACAGGAAGGATGGTCAGATTGCCAGGTTGATGGTGAAAGATTGAATGAAGATATTACACGCACAGTAGATAAGCTCAACCAAGACGGATTTGAAGTTATTAGCATAACGCCAGTAACGTCCGGAAACTGGGGATTTAAATATGACTCAGGGTCTATCAACAATGGAACCGGCAGAGGTGGATATGGTTACGGATATGGTTACTCTTATACCGAAGGTGTTTTAATCCTCGCAAAGGAAAAGGGAGCTTATTAAATATGGAGTTATTCCGAAAAACTTTAGGGGGTTTAAAAGCAAGTTATTATATTCGCCATTTCATTTTTGGCGCGATAATTTCAACATTCTTTATTTACATCTCTATGCAGAATCCTTCTGGGATGAAGGTGGGTAATGTAATATTCTTTGTTATCAATGCGTTACTTTATCCATATGCAAGATTCGTATATGAGCAGGTTGTTTCGTTCATAATGGGTGAAAATGTCTTCTTCATCAATGCGATAGTGATGTTAATGGCTAAGGTCATCACAATGTGCTTATGTTGGATATTTTCAATATTTATCGCTCCAGTTGGATTGGCATATCTTTATTATTATCATTCCAGGGGTGATTAGGTATTGGAAAATAGCAATTGGTTCGCCCAATGACGTTATGCTAAAAAGGCCGTTGCGGGATCCGATTTTCGCAGCGGCCTTTTCAACAGCCGTACATTATGCGCATTTAAATTGTAGAGGCCCAATGCTAATGCCTATTTGTAGCCATTTTTGTCCAGGTTTGTCGACCAGTGTCCTGAGCACCCAGATGGCCGCGCTGCGCCTGGGTATCTCTGTCCGTCACTTCCGAGTGTGATCTTACTCACATAATGTGGACGCTCTAAGCGAGGTTCTGGACATCTGAACTTAGCCTTGAAAAAACCGTCAGCTGCCCGCATCACTGACCGGGCTGGAGCTGAATCCCCTTCGTGAAGGATGCTTTTATTAGTACTATTAAAGGTGCTATATTTAGTCATCAACCAGGAGGTAAATTATGGCATTTCAAATTTTAACGACTACTGCAGCAAGCATTACAGAACTGAAACGTGATCCAATGGGAACTTTCAATGCCGGAGATGGCGCTCCAGTTGCCATTCTTAACCGTAATGAACCGGCTTTCTACTGTGTGCCTCCGGCACTTTATGCTCATCTTATGGATATTCTTGAGGATGAAGAACTCGGTCGTATTATCGATGAGCGTGCGAATGAACGCGTCATTGAGGTCAACATTGATGACTTATAAGCTGGCATTTAACGAATCAGCACTAAAAGAGTGGAAAAAACTGGGTCATACCATACAGGAACAGTTTAAAAAAAAGCTAAGGGAACGGCTTGAAAACCCTCGGGTTCCGGCTTCTCAATTACATGGAAGAAAGGATCAGTACAAAATTAAGCTGCGTGGTGCAGGATACAGACTGGTGTACAGCGTCGAAGATGAAATTATCACGGTAACTGTCATTGGTGTTGGAAAGCGTGAAAATGATGCCGTCTACAAAGTGACACGACACAGAAGCTAATCACTCAGGAAATACTCTCTTTCCCGTCAAACGATACGACAAACAGGCTCAGTTCTTTTATGTGACGGCACCTTGACATATGCCACGTATATGAAACTATGGCCTACGTTGTGTATGTGACATTCATTTTATTCCCGCCCGGAGTGTTTACGCTATCTGAGGATAACATTATGACGCAACGTATCGCGGTTTTTCCTGCCGACCGCCATTCTCTGTATGAGGAACATGGGTATTCCGCAGCCATCCGTTCTGGTGATTTACTGTTTGTTTCAGGCCAGGTAGGCAGTCACACAGACGGCACGCCGGAGCCTGATTTTCAAAAACAAGTGAGGCTTGCTTTTGAAAACCTGAAAGCAACACTGACTGCAGCAGGATGCACATTCGATGACATAGTGGATGTCACCACCTTCCATACCGATCCAGAGCAACAACTTAACGACGTGATGGCGGTGAAACAGGAGATATTTGCCCATCCCCCTTATCCTAACTGGACCGCTGTTGGCGTTACCTGGCTGGCCGGCTTTGATTTCGAAATAAAGGTTATTGCCCGAATCCCCTGATGCTTATTCTCGGTAAAACCGGTAGCATTATGTGTACCGGTTTTATTTTATTCACCCCTACCCTACATCCTGTATGATTAACATGCAATCACCAAACATATCGAACTGACATGACTGGATATCTTCTGAGGCATAGGCCTTCATGAGTAGATCAACCCCAGCAAACTGACCAGTTAACACCATATGCGTCGTTTTTGGCTGATGTAAGTTCGTTAGCAGGCAGTCAACCACTTTAAGTTGATAACCTGGATGTATATAAAGCGCAGTCCAGCCAGAACTTGCTTTTAGGCAATTGTGCTCTCTCGAATACGCAGATTCCAGACATCGTGTAACGGTAGTTCCTACGGCAAAAATACGTCCGCCATTTTGCTTCGCAGTATTAATGATATCCGCTGTAGCTTGTGGAACCTCGTAGTATTCTTCGTTGATAGTCACTTCCTCTACACATTTTGTTTGTATTTTTCTGTTGGACAACATTTCTGTTGATGCAACATGTAAAGTGATGAAGGATATTAACCCACCTTTATCTTTGATTCTTTGGATAAGATCCCAGGTAAAATGAATGCCGGCAGAAGGTATTTCCAAAGAGCCATACTTTTTAGAAAAAACGGAACGGTAAGCATCTGGATATTTATAAAACAAGCTGGAGTCCACATACTCATCAAGACGCTCACCATGACTGGCTAAATAGCAAATTAAGGCCTCATGATTTTCCACGACGGCCCGGTACTGGCTCTCCTCGCTAAACCTTTGCTCTATCTTAATGGAAATTTCAGGGTTATCAATCAAAGAGAAAACATCATTCGCGTTAAGCCTTTCTTTTAAAAGTCCGGAAATAATTACTCTATTATTTGGTAAAAATCCCTCTAAAACAATTTTAATTAACCTATTCTGTCTTGTTTTACAGATAAACATATGGTTTATTATAGTACTGTCGTTAAAACAGATTACATCACCTTCTTTGATATAATCTGTTACTTTACTAAAGTCTACCTTATGAATTTCCCCTTTACTCCGGTTGAGGACAAGCATTTTACACTTTTCCCTGTATAAATCATTGGCTATCCAATGAGGTCTGAGTGGGATAGTCATCTGATCGGTAATGCGAAAATCATATTTTTCGGTAAGCATATATTTACCCTTTGAAAAACCATTGATACGGCGATTGTTATATAGCCGTATTCTGCAGTATACGTTGGGCTTTCAAAGGATAAAAATTAACTCGATAAATGTTGTTATTATATTTACTTTGCTGGCTATTTAATCAATGTCAGATACCGATATTAAGCTGGACGATCGGATTTGACCGCCCTTTTCTTTTGCTTATTCCGGCATTGAAGCATCGCTATCCATTGCATCGGCAAACTTTTGCATTAACCGAACAAAGACATCAAGTTCATCCTGAGGCCAGTCTTTAAAAACAACTTTGCCCATTTGCTCTCGCGCAGCGTCTATACGCTCCGTCATCGCCTTTCCTGTCCGGGAAATAACGGCCTCGCGTATACGACGATCGATGGCATTATGTTGCCGTATTATCAATCCCAGCTTCTCCAGTTTGGCGACCTGTCGGCTCACAGTCGTATAATCACGACCGGCACGTTCGGCTAACTCAACAACGCCAATCGGCCCTAAACGTTCGATACTAATAAGGATCGAAAATAGCGCACGATCGAGTTGTATCCCCGCCTCTGCAATTAATTTCTCATCATTACAAGGCCGGTTAAGCGCGCTCACCACGCGAATCAACGCACCGTGAAGCGCCTTCATTTGCTCGGAAATATGTGTATCTTGCACATTTTTATTTTCTGACATAGCATGTCTCCTCTTATGTGCATAATACACATATCGGAGAGACGATGACAAGATACACCACTACAGATGTACTGATCTGCGGCGCTGGCGTTACCGGGCTTACTTTAGCCATCGAACTGGCGCGTCACGGGGTCTCATTTCGCCTGATTGAGAAAAGAACGACGCCTTTTATCGGCTCCCGCGGTAAAGGTATTCAGCCGCGAACGCAAGAAATCTTCGAGGATCTTGGAATACTCAATAAAGTGGTCGCCGCCGGCGGGCTCTATCCCCGACTACGAACCTACCGTCACGACGGAAGCTATGTAGATTCAGATATTGCGCATCATACAAAACCGACCCACGCCGAACCCTACCATCTGCCATTGATGGTTCCACAGAACGTGACAGAAACGATTATGCGCGAGCAATTAAAAGCATGGGGACATCGGGTGGAGTTCGGCTGCGAGTTACGACATTTTGCGCAAACCCCACGCACGGTCACCGCGTATGTTGCCGGGCCGGCTGGAGAAGAGGTCATCATCGCGCATTATTTGATAGGCGCGGATGGCGGCGGAAGCTTTGTCAGAAAAAAATTAGGCGTCAGCTTTCCCGGCCGTACGTTGGGAATCCATGCGCTTGTGGCTGACGCTTCACTTTCCGGTCTGAACCGGGATGTATGGCACCATTTTAACGATGGCGATATGGCGCGGATGATAACGATTTGCCCTCTCGCCGGTACGCAGCTCTTTCAAATCCAGGCATTGTTGGCCCCGGACGACTCGCAGAATTTCTCAGCCGACGTGCTCACGGCTTTTCTTACTGAACGAATCGGGCGGACGGATGTTCGCATCCATTCGATTCCCTGGGTATCGAAGTACCAGATGAATGCGCGCATAGCGGAACATTACCGTGTGGGTAAGGTATTTTTAGCCGGTGATGCCGCTCATGTGCATCCGCCGACGGGTGGGCAAGGGTTAAATACCAGCATCCAGGATGCCTATAACCTGGGATGGAAAATGGCAGCCTCGCTGCGGGGCGCAGGAGAAGAGCTTCTCGATAGCTATGAACAGGAACGCCGCCCGGTAGCCGAATCACTGCTCCACCTTTCTACCCGATTACTTGACTCTCAAAAACAGGGTGGCATCAAACGAGAACGCGACGTTCAACAACTTGACATCCAGTATACCAACTCCCCCTTAGCCCACACGTTGCCCGAACGTCAGCATGGGTTACAAGCGGGAGAAAGAGCTCCGGATGCTCCTCTTTTGGGCGCCGGCGGCCAATCATTACGATTATTTCAGTTACTACAAGGTCCGGACTGGAATCTGTTGGCCTACGAAACCCACGGTAAGGTCATCGATGCGCGGCGAGGACTGCGTATTCATCACATTGGCGAGCAGGACGAGCTCATCGATACCCTGGGGCACTTCCGGGAATCCTATCATCTGGCGCCGGGTCAATGCGTGCTGATCCGACCCGATGGCTATGTCGGCGCATTCTTTCACAGCAAACAGAGCAACGATATTGAAAATTATCTCTCTCGTTTTGCCATAGGGATTAAAGATGAATACTAATGTCTATGAGAACACCGACAGCGAAACTATCACCCCGCTCAACAAGCGGCGTATTTTGCCTGTTTTCCTGCTTGTCGGCCTTTACGCCGCCAGTACAGCGGCTGTGATGTCGGTACTGCCTTTTTATATCCGCGAGATGGGCGGTTCGCCGCTTATCATTGGAATCATCATCGCCACTGAGGCTTTTAGCCAATTTTGTGCAGCGCCCCTGATTGGCCACCTTTCCGATCGCGTTGGCCGCAAGCGAATACTGATTGTCACGCTGGCTATTGCGGCGATAAGTCTACTATTACTCGCCAACGCGCAATGTATCCTGTTTATCCTGCTCGCCCGCACGCTTTTTGGCATTAGCGCCGGGAATTTGTCAGCCGCCGCAGCCTATATTGCCGATTGTACGCATGTCAGAAATCGGCGTCAGGCAATCGGTATCCTCACAGGCTGCATTGGTTTAGGCGGTATTGTCGGGGCAGGCGTTTCCGGGTGGCTATCGCGTATCAGTCTGGGCGCGCCGATCTACGCCGCCTTTATACTTGTCCTTGGGTCTGCCCTGGTCGCGATTTGGGGGTTAAAAGACCCTTCCACAACATCACGTACCACAGATAAAATAGCGTCGTTCTCTGCCCGCGCTATTTTAAAGATGCCAGTCCTTCGCGTCTTAATCATCGTAATGCTTTGTCATTTCTTCGCCTATGGCATGTACTCTTCACAATTACCTGTTTTTCTTTCTGACACCTTCATCTGGAATGGGCTTCCCTTTGGGCCAAAAGCGTTAAGCTACCTGTTAATGGCGGACGGGGTTATTAATATTTTCGTTCAGCTATTTCTGTTAGGTTGGGTGAGCCAATATTTTTCGGAGCGAAAGCTAATTATCCTCATCTTCGCCCTTCTTTGTACTGGATTTCTCACTGCGGGTATCGCCACGACCATACCAGTGCTTATTTTTGCTATCGTTTGTATTAGCATCGCTGATGCGCTAGCCAAACCCACTTATCTTGCCGCCTTGTCCGTCCATGTATCGCCTGCCCGACAAGGTATCGTCATCGGAACGGCACAGGCATTAATCGCAATCGCTGATTTTATATCCCCCGTATTGGGCGGATTGGTCCTGGGGTATGCCCTGTACGGCGTCTGGATCGGTATAGCTATCTCTGTCGCCATTATTGGTCTGGTGACGGCAATGATTTATCTTTCAAAAAGTTCAGTGCTAATAGTGAAACCAGAAACAGAATAATGTGACAGCGTCACAAATATTATTGTTCCCTTCTTCCGTTATTTATCAAAAGTATTGTACTTATATTGAATGTTTAAGAGGTATTTATGGAAATTATGCTGGTTGGCATTTGCCCTTGTAAAGCGCGGGGAAAGCATGAAAAAAATATATCTCGTTGTTATTGTACTGTTTTTTATTTCTACAAAAGTTTATACACTACTTCATAACAACATCTTCTTTTGTCGAAACAGCCCGGAGTGTGATTTGTCTCATGTTCTCCCCGACTACCGGGAGCAGATTTCAGGCACACCGCTAAAATATACCTTGATTAATATAGCTCCATTAGCACAGGTGGTAGTCAGACACTATGAATTATTATCGCAACACTGGTCGCCAGATGACATGGTAACCCCTGCGCAATGGCGACATAACGTTGATATTTATATCCCTGAAACGGCAAAAGAGCACCATGCTTTGGTGGTTGTAAACAACGGAATTAATTATGAAAAAGGCGTACAAATCACTGGTAAACCCGGTGATTTCCCCCAGGAAACACTGGCAAGCATCTCCCGTGATACGAATACCATCGTAATATCAGTGAGTGATATACCTAACCAATATTTAACCTTTCAGGATGATAAAAAACCACTGAAAGAGGACGAGAGCGTTTCCCGAAGCTGGGCATTATTTATGGAAGCGCCGGAGAAACGTGAGTTAATGCCTTTAAATATTCCTATGGTCACTGCCCTATCGCAAGCGATGAGATTAGCAAAAAAGGAGTTAACGCAATGGAATATAAATTCCTTTATCATTACAGGTATTTCAAAGCGTGGGTGGACCACCTGGTTGTCAGCTATCGCCGATCCTGATGTTGAGGCAATTGTTCCCTTCGCCATTGATCTACTTGATATTGATGCTTCACTTGAGCATATTTATCAATCATACGGTGGAAATTGGCCCATTACATTCTACCCCTACTACCAGCAAGGCATAGATGAGAAAATAAAATCCCCCACATTTACCCAGCTAAGGCAAATAATAGATCCGCTAAGATATCTCAACACTATTTATCAACCCCGCCTTGCAATACCGAAATATATTATTAATGCAAGCGGCGATGATTTTTTCGTACCAGACAATACTCGCTTTTATTATAGCAAACTTCCTGGCGTAAAATCATTACGTATAGTGCCTAATATGAACCACTACTCAATTAACCAGTTCGCTGAAGAAAGCCTCGTTCCTTTTATTAATAGGTTTCAAAGTAAAAAAACATTACCACAGTTGATCGGCCTTATTCACCACCATCTTCTTACGGTCTATTTCTCAGAAGCGCCGGTAAAAGTCGTTCGCTGGACAGCCAACAATCCAAATGCGCGTGATTTCCGTTATGCCTGTGGCATCCGCTATAAGCCGCTTACAATAGATATTCCCGCCAACAATAAGATCAGTATTACGTTAAATGAACCGAAGACAGGTTGGGAAGCTACCTATATCGAAGCCACTTTTAATGATGGCTATGTCGCCACGAGTCAGGTTTATATTACGCCCGATGAAAAATACCCACAGACAGCACCACCTTCCGTTAACGCCGCATGTCAAACGTTACCGGGGCGTGGATTAGGGGAAAACGATAGCCCCGATTGAATTTTCAAGTAATTGTCTGATTTTAAATAATTTTATCCATCACGCTTGCGATGGATAAAAATCCTCTGCGATAAATTTTTGTTATATTGATCACGTTCTAACCACAAGAGAGGTGATTTGAAAATAACCTTAAAATATTGTGGTCAGGCCGCTAGACCACAATAAGAGGATTAATCATGAAAAGAAAAACAATGGGATGGCTTATCGTTTTTCTTCTATTTGTAGTTTACATGCTAAACTATATGGATCGTTCAGCATTGTCGATAACTGCCCCCTTGATCGAAAAGGAGTTAGGATTTAACGCCGCGGAGATGGGAATGATCTTCAGCGCATTTTTTATCGGATACGCCCTGTTTAATTTTATTGGTGGCTGGGCCAGCGATAAAGTTGGGCCAAAAATGGTTTTTCTCATCGCAGCGTTACTATGGTCTGTATTTTGTGGCTTAACTGGTTTGGTCACCGGATTGTGGACAATGCTTATCGTGCGCGTTCTTTTCGGTATGGCTGAAGGACCGGTCAGCGCTGCCGGAAATAAAATCATCAATAACTGGATTTCCCGAAAGGAGTCTGCCACGGCGATCGGAATTTTTAGCGCTGGTTCCCCGCTCGGCGGCGCGGTGTCCGGGCCGATAGTGGGCCTGTTGGCGTTATCCTTAGGCTGGCGCCCCGCATTTGGCATTATTTTCTTATTTGGCCTGGTCTGGGTATTGCTGTGGTACTTTATCGTTAGCGATAAGCCAACAATGAGTAAACGCCTGGCGCCGGAAGAACGCATTGATTTTGAAAATCATGAGGACGTTATTTTATCTGATGATGGCCGGGCTACGCCTTCACTCGGCTATTACATGAAACAACCAATGGTATGGGCGACAACTCTGGCTTTTTTCAGCTACAACTATATTCTTTTTTTCTTCCTGACCTGGTTCCCAAGTTACCTGAACCATTCGTTACATCTCGATATTAAAGAAATTAGTATCGCTACGGTAATTCCCTGGGTCATCGGCGCCATTGGTATGGTGCTCGGCGGCGTCTGTTCTGATGTAATTTATCGGATTACCGGTAATGCTCTGCTCTCACGTCGACTTATTCTGGGCGTATGTCTGGCAGGCGCAGCGGTATGTGTTGCCGTTTCCGGTACTGTTAGCACTATTGGTAGCGCAATTACGCTCATGTCAGTTTCACTCTTCCTGCTCTATTTAACGGGCCCAATTTATTGGGCGGTTATTCAGGATGTTGTTCATAAAGATAAGGTAGGGAGCGTCGGCGGAGCCATGCATGGCCTGGCTAATATATCCGGTATTATCGGTCCGCTTGTCACCGGTTTTATCGTTCAATTTAGCGGTAAATATGACTATGCGTTCTATCTGGCTGGTGCTATCGCTATCGTTTCAAGCCTGTTGGTCTTCGTGTTTGTAAAAAGTAAAGGATTCAAAGCCAATGAAAGTCAAAGCTGTGTTCATTAATAAGCCTGGTGAAGTTGAAACCCGCTGGGTGGATTATCCCCATAAGAAAGAAAATGAAGTATTAATTAAGGTTGATGCTGCAGGCATTTGCGGATCGGATATCGGGGCTTTTCGTGGAACGAACCCACTGGTTACTTACCCAAGAATTATTGGGCATGAAGTGACCGGAATTGTTCTTCAGGAAGGCACCGGAATGCCGGGCAATATTAAAAAAGGCGACCGCGTGATTGTTGACCCCTATATTTATTGTGGTCACTGCTACCCTTGCTCTGTCGGCAGAACTAATTGTTGTGAAAATTTAAACGTCATTGGCGTGCATGTCGATGGCGCAATGCAGGAGGTGGTTACTCATCCCGCACATTTAATTCATAAAATACCAGATAATGTGCCTTCTGAAATGGCGCCGCTGGCAGAACCGCTGACCATCGCTCTGCACGCGCTGCACCGGGCAAACGTTAAGGCCGGGGAATATGTTGCCATCATCGGCGCGGGGGCCATTGGTCTTATGGCGGCATTAAGCGCTCGACATTACAAGGCAACGCCTATTCTGATCGATATTGTGGAAGAAAGGTTACGCTATGCGCAAAAGCTTGGCGTTCCTTATGTACTGAACGCCGCTGACGATCAGGTTATCGACGCTATTAAAAATATCACCCACGGCACCATGGCGCAGGTCGTGATAGAAGCCTCCGGCGCAAATAGCGCTATTCGAAATACGCTTGATTTAGCATCGTTTGCTGGTCGTATTTCGTTTACCGGATGGCCAAAACAGGAAACGTCGCTGCCGACGAACCTGATCACCTACAAAGAACTGGATTTACGCGGTTCCCGCACCAGTGCCGGTGAATTTGATGAGGCATTACGCATGCTGTCAACGCTGGAGATTAATCCGCAAGATGTTGTCAGTAAGGTCGTCAATCTTGATGAGATCCCTGATGCAGTTAAAGAACTTGATCGCTATCCGGAGCGCTACTTAAAGATTAATGCTGTTTTCCATTGATTTACGGCAAGCTCCACCGCATGGCATGACCGCCATGCGGTGTTATTCATCGACAAACTTAGCCGCCGACAATCTTTCTCACATAGCGTAAATGTTCCAGCGATCCCTCATAGGCGCTGTCAGCATCAGACTGGCGCATCGCATCCACTATCGCTTTATGTTGTTTGTTGAGATTAAGTAAAACATTTCTGTCTCCAGACTGCTCATCAAGCCCGGCATAAGGGATATTAATCCGTTGTTCCCATAACATACGGGACATATCGAACAACACCCGGTTACGGCTGGCCTCAGAGATCGCAAGGTGAAACTCTTTATCCAGCGAGTAAAAGCCGTGGACGTTATTATCGTTAATGGCTTGATCCATACGATGATAAATCGCCTCTATTTGATTGATGACGTCAACGTTATCGTTTTGTGCGGCTAAGCGCGCACAATGGCTATCGACCAGCTCGCGAGTAGAGAGAATTTCTTCGATGGTATAGTCGCTGGCAAGGTGTTTTTTATCTGAAACGATAACCCCATTACCGGACTGAATCACGATCCATCCCGAGATCTCCAGTACAATAAGGGCTTCTCGCAAGGAGGCGCGGCTCACGCCAAGCTGTTTTGCCAGTTCGCGTTCTGGCGGTAAAAAAGTTCCCGGGGGGAAAATATTATCATTGATCAGCTTAATGATGAGGTTGGCTATCTTCTGATAGAGCCTCTCCTGCCTGACCTCAGGTATAACCATGCGCCCTCCAATCCATATCCAGGGGATTTTGAATGGATTTAGCATACCATCCTGGCGCTGGTGATCGTGATAATTAATTACCGTGCATGATAAAGAGAAGCAACCGCCGGTAGCCTCCATTACCTTCGCCGAGACTACCGGGGAAACTAAACCGAGATGAGCTATTTATCCTTTGACGTTGATTTTCTCGAACACGGGCGCTGTCGCGTTCTTAAACTGAGAAAGAGACCAGGTTTTATAGTTGATATCATTGTAGCCGCGCACCATCATCTCACCGTGCGTTAAGTCAGACAGCGTTGTCCAGACCGTATATTCTGAGACCGGTTTGCGGGTGGCGTTGCCTTCCCCTTCACTCCCCATATAGTCAACCGTAATATTTTTCGGACGATCGAAACGGCTCATAATATGCGCAAGCGTATTCATTGCATCGTGGGCGGATGTCGCTTGCGGCGCATATGTGGTGTAATAAACGCCGCGTATAAAACGGGAAACCGACGTATCGGACGATGGCAAGTCTGCAATAGCAATCCCGCTATCAGGCTGCATCACTTTTATCCCGCCCAGTGTGCCTGAAGAGCGGTCCACATTGGTTAATTGCGTATAATTATTCAGATTTGTCAGATGCCAGGGGAATGCGGGACCATTTGTCATCACGCGAGTGGGATTGTCATAGACATGGAATTTGCCATTTTCCACTTCAACGACAATGCTTCCTCCTTTCTTGTCGTAAAACGCATAATGAAATGGCGATTTCAGATCGCCAAACCGATGCAGTTCCGGTGACCAGAATTTGCCCTCTTTTATTGCCTGTTTTACCTCGCCGACAGTAGCAAAACGGGCCAGCGCCCATTCTCCCAACGAGGTGACAGGAATTGCCTGTTTATATTCACTCGCGGGCAATGGCGGCAACTGCGCATTCATGATCATGTTTTCACTAAATGACAATCCCGCGCTATTCATGCCTTCAAGTATGTCTCTGCTATCGCCATCAGTAATGGTGGAAGTAATGGCCAGTATCGGATACTTCGCCTGATAGCTTATCCCCTGGCTGCCATCCGGCGTTTTTTTATCAAACTGTGTTCCCGCCGGGTAATACGTTAACCATGAGGGTAAATCCTGCATATATTCCAGCGTACGCCCATGAAAAATATCGCCTTGTTTATCCTGAATAGCAAGGGTTGTGCAGGCCTGTGCAGCCAGGGCGTATGAAAACAGCGCCGGAGCGATAAATAACATTGCTTTACTTTTTTTCATCATGCTCTCCTTGTTTGTAAAATGGATTGGACGAATATATTAAATTAAACCTATCAATGGTTATGCAGCACGTAATTAATTGTGATCTTATTTTACAAGCTAATAAATTTAACTGACGGGTTTAAAGGAGAGTTAAACACAGCGAACTAACATGAAAACGCGTTATCCGTGTGACCATTTTAAAAAATCCCATCATGTTATAAATAAATCTTATCAACATTAACAGATACCATCACAACGCTATATTTACTCCACATCACCAATAACATTAAATTAATTTATGTTTTTGAGTAATGTGAGTAGCACACATGTAATCAGTTGTTACGAATTAGAAACATAATTGCTACTAAAACACGTTGAGAAAGACAAGAAATGCAACATATGATGCCCACACTAACTATAGTGGTTTGGGATAAACGTTATGCAAACACAAGATACATTTTATCAAGTTATGCGTAGACACGGCGTGACAAGGCGTAGCTTCCTCAAGTTTTGCAGCCTTACCGCAACGTCTTTAGGCCTGAGCAGTTCGATGATTCCTCAGATAGCTTATGCCCTGGAGAATAAACCGCGTACGCCAGTGATATGGCTGCATGGTCTTGAATGTACCTGCTGTACCGAATCTTTCATTCGCTCTGCGCACCCGTTGGCAAAAGATGCCATTTTGTCGCTCATTTCCCTGGATTATGACGACACCATTATGGCCGCCGCAGGGCAACAAGCCGAGCAGGCGTTGGCGGATGTGATGCGTGAGTACAAAGGAAATTATATCGTTGCCGTGGAAGGTAACGCGCCGCTGAATGAAGATGGGATGTTTTGCATACTGGCTGGCGAGCCGTTCCTGGAGAAGTTAAAACGCGTCAGCGCGGATGCTAAAGCGATTATCGCCTGGGGGTCCTGCGCATCATGGGGCTGCGTGCAGGCAGCCCGCCCCAACCCAACTAAAGCCACGCCGGTTCACAAATTAATTACCGATAAACCCATTATTAAAGTGCCAGGCTGCCCGCCTATACCTGAAGTGATGTCCGCCGTTATCACCTATATGCTGGCATTTGATCGCATCCCTCCCCTTGATCGTCTTGGACGACCCAAAATGTTTTATGGCCAGCGAATTCATGACAAATGTTACCGACGCGCGCATTTCGATGCCGGTCAGTTTGTGGAAGCGTGGGATGACGAAGGCGCCAGAAAAGGGTATTGCCTGTACAAGATGGGCTGTAAAGGCCCGACCACCTATAACGCCTGTTCAACCGTTCGCTGGAATGATGGCGTGTCTTTTCCTATCCAGTCGGGTCATGGATGCCTCGGATGTTCGGAAGATGGATTCTGGGATTACGGTTCTTTTTACAGCCGGGCAACGGGCATTCCGCAAACCGGCATTGAGGCTACCGCCGATAAAATCGGACTGGGCGTTGCTGGCGTCGCGGGCGCTGCCGCCATCGCTCACGCCACGGTGAGCGCCATAAAACATGCCCGCAATAAAAACAACACGTCATCAGAAAACGCTCCGGAAGAGAAAAAATAATTATGGCATATCCTTATCAGACTCAGGGTTTTACGCTGGACAATAGCGGACGGCGAATTGTGGTCGATCCGGTTACTCGCATCGAAGGGCATATGCGTTGCGAAGTGAATATCGACAGTAATAATGTTATTACTAACGCCGTGTCGACCGGCACCATGTGGCGCGGCCTGGAGGTTATCCTGAAAGGTCGCGATCCGCGAGACGCCTGGGCATTCGTTGAACGCATTTGCGGCGTCTGCACCGGTACACACGCTCTGACCTCAATCCGTGCCGTAGAAAATGCGCTGGGAATCGCGATTCCGGACAACGCAAACTGTATCCGTAATATGATGCAGGCTACGCTACACGTTCACGATCACCTGGTGCATTTTTATCATCTGCACGCGCTGGACTGGGTTGATGTGGTTGCGGCCCTGAAAGCCGACCCGCATCAGACCTCCGCCATCGCGCAAAGCCTTTCCGCATGGCCGCTATCCTCGCCGGGATATTTCCGCGATTTGCAAAATCGACTGAAGCGGTTTATCGAGTCCGGTCAACTTGGCCCTTTCCGTAATGGCTACTGGGGACACCCGGCGATGAAACTTCCGCCGGAAGCCAATTTGCTGGCGGTCGCCCACTATCTTGAAGCGCTCGATTTTCAAAAAGAGATCGTAAAAATTCACACCGTTTTCGGTGGTAAAAACCCGCATCCTAACTGGCTGGTGGGCGGCGTTCCTTGCGCCATCAACCTTGACGAAACGGGCGCGGTCGGCGCAGTGAATATGGAACGTCTGAATCTTGTCAGTTCCATCATCCAAAAAGCTCGCCAGTTCTGCGAACAGGTTTATCTTCCGGACGTCTTGCTGATTGCCAGTTATTACAAAGACTGGGCAAAAATCGGCGGCGGGTTATCGAGCATGAACCTGCTGGCTTATGGCGAGTTTCCGGATAACCCTAACGATTATTCCGCCAGTAATCTTCTGCTTCCGCGTGGGGCTATCATTAACGGTCGTTTCGACGAAATTCATCCTGTCGATTTAACCGCCCCCGATGAAATTCAGGAGTTTGTCACTCACTCCTGGTATACCTATGGTAACGGCAATAACGATAAGGGCCTGCATCCGTGGGATGGTCTGACCGAACCGCAACTGGTCATGGGCGAACACTATAAAGGCACAAAAACCTTTATCGAACAGGTGGATGAGTCCGCTAAATATTCATGGATTAAATCGCCGCGCTGGAAGGGACATGCGATGGAGGTAGGTCCGCTGGCGCGTTATCTGATTGGATATCATCAAAATAAACCGGAATTTAAAGAACCTGTGGATCAACTGCTGAGTGTATTAAAGCTGCCTAAAGAAGCGCTCTTTTCTACATTAGGACGTACTGCCGCGCGTGCGCTGGAATCCGTATGGGCAGGCAATACGCTGCAATATTTCTTCGATCGTCTGATGCGTAACCTCAAGTCCGGCGATACGGCGACGGCAAACGTCACGCTCTGGGAACCCGATACCTGGCCTACATCGGCAAAAGGCGTTGGTTTCAGCGAGGCGCCGCGCGGCGCGCTGGGGCACTGGATAAAAATTGAAAATCAGAAAATCGACAGCTATCAATGTGTGGTACCGACAACCTGGAATGCCGGGCCACGTGACGATAAAGGTCAAATTGGCGCGTACGAAGCGGCGTTAATGGGGACTAAACTCGCCGTTCCCGATCAACCATTGGAGATTTTACGTACTCTGCACAGCTTCGATCCCTGCCTGGCCTGCTCCACCCATGTTATTGATAATCATGGAGGGGAGCTGGTCAGGGTTCAGGTACGATGACGACGATTCGGAGGTCTCAATGCATCTCAAAGAAATAACCAGCCAGGGGTACTATATCTATGAAGCGCCGGTCCGTTTATGGCACTGGATCACGGCGTTATCCATTGTCGTCCTGGCTGTTACAGGATATTTCATTGGCCGCCCCCTGCCATCGATTCAAGGTGAAGCGACCTTTATGTTTTGGATGGGCTGGATACGACTGATCCATTTTACCACGGCGTATATTTTTACTGTCGCGCTGCTGTTTCGTATTTACTGGGCATGTGTCGGCAATGAGTACGCCAGGGAGATGTTTCTGGTTCCGTTCTGGCGCCGCGCCTGGCGCAAAGGCGTTATCAGCGAAATCCGCTGGTATTTTTTCCTCGAAAAAGAGGCCCATCGTTACTATGGACATAATCCGGTAGCGGGACTGGCGGTAATGTTCTATTTCTGGATGTCCGTACTGATGGTGTGTAGCGGCTTTGCGCTCTATGGCGAAGGGCTTGGAACAGACAGTTGGGCGTATCAATGGTTTGGCTGGATGATTCGCCTGACTGGCAACGATAGCCTCGCGCTGCATTTCTGGCACCGGCTGGGCATGTGGTTCATTATCGCCTTCGTCATTGCGCATGTTTATACCGCTATCCGCGAAGACATTATGAGCCGACAAAGCGTGATTTCCGTCATGATAAGCGGCTGGCGCTGGTTCAGGTGATAACAATGGCAGAAGTAACAATCTTAGGGCTTGGCAACCTGCTTTGGGCAGATGAAGGGTTCGGCGTCAGAGCGGCGGAAAAGCTGTTTGAACAGTATGCCGATAACGAGAAAGTTGACGTTGTTGATGGCGGTACGCAGGGGCTGGCGCTGCTGCCCTGGCTGCAACAGACCGAAAAACTGTTAATCATGGATGCTATCGATTTTGGTATGGCGCCAGGTTCGCTGGCGATGTTTCGTGATGAACAGGTTCCCGCCTATCTGACGGCGAAAAAACTCAGTTTACATCAGACCAGTTTTTCTGAAGTGCTGGCATTGCTGCAATTAACCGGCGGCCAGTTATCGGAGATTGTGCTGATTGGCGTGCAGCCGGAATGTCTGGATGACTATGGCGGGAGTCTTACGCCGCAGGTAAAGGCGCAACTGATGCCTGCGGTCTGTCTCGCGCAGGAAGTGCTGGCGCAATGGGGTATCACCGCCTCTTCAGCGGCCTTGCCCACTGAAAGACTCAATCATTACAGCCTGTGTATGGAACGCTACGAAGATGAACGGCCAGATGCGCAAAGCGCTTGCCGGGTCGGCGATATTCGGGTGCTACAGAGAGAGAAATCATAATGTGTATCGGCGTTCCTGTGCAGGTTATTTCACCCGGTCAGTGGTTCGCCAAATGCCGCGACCGACACGGCGAGCTTATCGACGTTGATATTCGGCTTGTGGCTCCCCCCTTAGCAGGCGCATGGCTGCTGACATTTGGCGGCGCAGCACGACGAGAAATGGACGAAACGGAAGCCGTTGAGGTACTGGCGGCGCTGGACTCGCTGGAACAGGCCATGCTCACGCAAAGCGATCCGCTGACCGGTTTTGCCGATTTATTGTCTCGCACGCCTGAATTACCGGAGCATTTAAAAAAATGACTATCTCACCCCAAAATCCTGTTTGTCCACTGGCGGATAAAGGCTTTCTGGTTACCGATGCGCAAACGCTCCCGTCGTTGATTAATGCGCATCCGACTGTGCTGGTTTTGCTGCAAAGCGACCCCAACAAACATCCGGAAGTCGCCGACAGTTGGGTCATCATCCCGGAGCTCCTCAAGCAATTTCCGGCGACGTCTTATACCGCGGCATTTGCGGATAGCGAACAGAGTGAACTGATCGCCCGGGAGTATCGCATTCTGAAATATCCGGCGCTGCTTTTCTTTCGCCAGCACCGTTTTGTCGGCAGTCTGGCGGGATTATATAGCTGGCAAGAATACTCTCAGCGGGTGGCCGCATTGCTGACCACACCGGGCTATCGTCAGGATATCCCCGTTATCACGCAATAGAATGAAAGGTAACACACGTGAATCATTCCAGAACTATTCCAGTCGTTAATATTGCCGGACCAGGCTCGCAGCCAGAAGAGGAAGACTTTAACTTTCTTCCTATCCCCGCCGGCATTAATCTCCCACTGACGCCGGTTTTACCGGAACAGGCGCTGCCCGCTGAGCTTCGTGTTGCCAGACACATCCTGACTACGCTTATTCGCGATATGGATAACCCGGTGGCAACGCTCCCCTTTCCCCTGAGCTATAAGCTGAATGCCACTGAGCAACAGAATAGCGGTTTGTTGGATCAACTGCTCGGCGAAGGTGAAATATCCGCCCGGGTACTATTATCCGATGGAAAAGAACAGCGTATTCAGGAGACGGTTTTTACGGGCGTCTGGCGTGTGCGTGAATATAACGCTGACCAGCAACGGGTTGCCGATGAAATTATCATTGGCCCGATCCCGGAGAGCATCTGGCAGACGCATCCGCAGCCGCCGATTACACCAGAATTGCCGCCACAACCGGCGGGATTGATGAATGGCGCCTTTATCGCGCATGAAATAGCCGAGCGCGTAAAACAGCCGGTAAAAGAGCCGCATATCATTAACTTAACGCTGTTGCCAGTAAACGATGCCGATCGCGAGTATCTGGATCATTTTTTAGGCGAAGGCTGTAGCGCTATTTTTTCACGCGGATATGGTAAATGCCGGATTGTAAGCACGCATTTTCCCGGCGTATGGCGGGTCAACTATTTCAATGATATGAATACATTACTGCAAGATATGATTGAGATAGCGGACATTCCTGATATCGCCGTTGCAGGCATCGATGATATCGAAGATGCCTACGCGGGGCTAAAAAATACGTTGGAATGGTTGAAAGAATACCCGGTTACAGAAAATGAGCCAGTGGTGCGCATGGAGTGCAAAGTATGTTGGTGGGTTTACGACCCTGCGCTGGGCGATGATGTATGGCAAATTCCACCCGGCGTGCCCTTCAACCAGTTACCTGATTACTGGTGCTGTCCGGTTTGCGAAACCAGTAAGTCCGGGTTTATGGTGATCGATGAAGGTAATAATTCGTGCAAAGATTGACCGTCTATTCTCACCCGCTACGGATTATCTGGCAGGAGGCGCCGATCGGTCGTTTGTTACAGGGCGCAACACCGGTGTACGCAAAAACGCTTATTTCACGTTTGTTTACGTTGTGCGCTCAGGCGCACAGCGTAGCGGCGGCTTTACTGTTGTTTCCTGAAGAGAAGCCAGATATGCAGGCCGCACAACAGGAGCTGGCGCGAGAAACGCTCCGTCGCGCGTTGACCGACTGGCTCCCCCTGTTTAGCCACCGACAGGCAACCTCTGAAGAATGGGCGTTGTTACGTCGCGGAGAGTTATCCCCGCTGGCAAGCACAATCTTTTTTGACGATGATCCTCAGACCTGGCTTGCCGGTGGCGTAAAGGGCTGGGAAGCCTGGTTTTTGCAAGAGCGTTCTGAAACCGCCCGCTGGCTGGCGGCAGTACAGAATATCATTACACCAACACTACCGATGGCGTCGTCCCCGGACCATACGTTAATAACCCCTGGTCCCCTGGATGTCTCGCCTCTGGCCATCGAATATCCGCTACTGTCAGCCTGTTGTCTTAGCGGAAAAACGACTGCGCTACGTCTGCTGGCCCGCTGCATTACGCTCGCCCGAAGTTTGAGCGCCCTTCCTACCCTGCGCTGGAATCGTTTTGATGATGGCGAATGGAAAATAGCGGTAGTGGAAACCGCGCGAGGATGGTTAGTTCATCAGGCCAGACTGACGACGTCAGGCAATATTCTTGATTACCGTATTATCTCGCCTACCACACGTCACGCCCAATCTGACGGCGTCATTGCTCGCGAACTGGCCACTATTCCACTCTCATTGTGGTCGCAACAGTTACAGGTAATTGATCCTTGTGTCGCCGTAAATATTGTTGAATGAAGGAGCTGGCCCATGCATGAATTAGCCCTGGCGCAAAATATTATCGAATTGCTGGAGGAGCAGGCAGTAAATCACCAGTTCAGCAAGGTAAAGCAAGTCTGGCTGGAGATTGGCGTTATGGCCTGTGTTGAGGTGCCGGCGCTGCATTTTGGCCTGGACGTCGCCGCTCGTCATACCCTTGCTGACAATGCGCGTTTCCACATTACTATCGCACCGGCGCAAGGTTGGTGTCTGTCCTGTAATCAACCCTTCACCTCTCAAACATCCACACTCTGTTGTCCCTTTTGTCATTCAGGCAAAGTGCAGATAGATGACAGTAGCAGAATGCGCATTCGCGAGATCGAAGTCGAATAGTCAACGAATAATCAATAAAAAAGGACGCCAGAAGCGTCCTGAAATAATAAAAGAATAAATTAACAATAATAAAGGTTAAGCAGTGACACAGTTTTGGGAAAAGGAGGGTATCCCTAAACTGTCTTAATCAGCAAGTTTTATCAAAACTCGTAGACTAAGCCGAGCGCCACGGTGTTGTCTGTATTAGGATTCGATGGGTTGCCATCTTTTAGCAGATTGATTTTGTAGTCAACATACGCGGACATATTTTTATTGAAGTAGTAATAGGAACCCACATCAATATATTTCACAAGGTCGAACGAACCCAGTCCATCAACATCATTGGCTCTGGATTGCAGGAACGCCAGTGATGGGCGTAAGCCATTATCAAATTGATATTGCCCTACCATTTCCCAGTTATCGGTTTTATGTGCAAAGCCGCCCAATGTATCGCCCATATAGGTCATATCATAAGTACGGGTATAGTTTGCCGCCAGGTAAATATTATTGGCATCATACTTCACGCCGCCAGTCCAGGCTTCAGCGCGGTTACCATTGTCGTATTTATCTTGCGTCATCTGATCAAGCGTGCGTTTGGAACTGGTATAGGCTGCCCCCAGGCTCACCCCCATGCCCAAATCATATGTCGCTGATGCCCCGAAACCATCGCCATTCTGGTACGCGATACTTTTTCTGGCATTATTACTTAAAGGATCACCTTCTTTCGACAGGCCGTCATTTTTACCCTGATACTGCAACGCAATATTCAGACCATCAACCAGACCAAAGAAATCATTATTGCGATAAGTCAGAACGCCATTCGCGCGTCCGGTCATAAAATTATCGGAAGCTTCATACGAATCATTACCAAATTCAGGCAGTACGTCAGTCCATGAACCAATGTCGTATAACACGCCATAGTTACGACCATAATCAACAGACCCCATATCGGCAAATGCTAAACCAGCAAAACCGAGACGCGTCCAGCTTTGCGGGGAACCGCTGGAGTCACCATCTTCCGGACGATTGGCGTTGACCTGATACTCCCACTGTCCAAAACCGGTTAGTTGATCGGTAATTTGAGTCTCGCCTTTAATACCCATACGGATATAAGATTGATCGCCATCCGTACTATGATTACTGGAAAAATAATGCAGGCCGTCGACCTTGCCATACAAATCCAGTTTATTGCCATCCTTGTTATAGATTTCTGCTGCATTGGCGGCTCCAGCCATCATTACGGCTGCGGCTACCGCAGATAACACCACTACTTTTTTCATTTTATATGCCTTATTTGTCTTATTTTTGGACTTTCCGCAAAGCCTGCTCGCGGAACTGTCCAGGACAATATCACTAACAATTACCGTGCGTTAAGTTTCAAAGTGTAATATTAGCTTGCTATGTATTAGTGATGTTAAAATGCAAGTTAAGCATGGCTACATCAATGATATGCCCTGTTTTCTGCTGTAATAACAAGGAGGTTACCAGTAGAGAACTGGCTTACGGTCGGGGATGCCAGGGCGAGAATGGCACTGAACACTCGGCTGGCATTCGTTAAGACGGAATCATAATCAAGTCAGTTGAGGCCACAGCCCTTCTTATTTTTGTGTATAATTTGTTACGTTTACATTTATTTTTAAATTAGCGTTATGAAAATATCAGTACTACTGAAATAGCACTTCTTCGCTTCGTGTATTTTTACTATGGTTAATTATCACATAGCGCAAACGGTCATTTGTGTATCACTATTCATAAGATTAACTATTTACCAGCGGTAATAAATACAAAAACAAATCAAGGGACAACAACAATACTGAAACTCTAAATTTTGATATTTTGAGTCATGCCGTTACAAACAAATACGATATTCTTAATTGCACTACTCCCTTTTCGGGGTAATTTTATAGAAGGATGTTTTTTATTGCTCGTGAGCCATGCTCCTTTAGTATAAAAGTGAACGTAACAGGAAAGATAAAGCGTCTCAAAAACAGACCATATGGGTATAACTATTATGCAAAAAACGTCACTATTGTTTTCGGCCGCCGCGATAACGTTAACTCTGATGGTGTCATCGGCATCAGCGGCAACGCCAACCGCCGCACAAAATGAAGCTACGTCGACCGTTAAACAAGAAATTACAGAAGGCATTAACCGTTACCTTTATTCAATAGATAAGGCAGACCCAACGTTAGGCAAGCAGCTCTTTTATGTTTCACCGGAAACCAGTTTTATTCATCCACGCGGTCACGAACGCGGATGGTCGCAGATCGCTGAAAATTTTTATGGCACCACTATGGGTAAAACTTTCAGTAAACGCACATTAAAACTGGACGCTCCCCCTGCTATTCATGTGTATGGCAATGCCGCCGTTGCAGAGTTCGACTGGCATTTTACCGCGGTACGCCGTGATAATGGGCAGACTCAACACACGACAGGCCGCGAAAGCCAGGTGTGGGCGAAGATACCAAACACAGGATGGCGAATCGTTCATGTCCACTACTCCGGTCCAGCCAAAACCGGCGTTGGAGAAGGCTATTAAGCTTTGCTCTTCAGGTTATGGCGCAGATGAACATTCTGCGCCTGTTAAGACAAACTCAGGTCAGTTGATAGCGCTTATCCGGTATCCGTTTTTCCGGAATATCCCTTTCATCATTCATTTGCAGTAAATCGATTTCTATCGCATTGCATATCGCATCCAGCGGTAAATCATTATTTTCAGTACCGAACGGATCTTCCAACTCTTCCGCTAACGCATCCAACGCGATAAACGTATAAGAAATAAGCACCGAAATAAACGGCGTCATATAGTGCAGATCAACCACCAGTGCAAATGGCAACATAATGCAGAAAAGATAAACCGTACGATGCAAAATTAACGTATAGGCAAAAGGCACCGGTGTGTTGGCGATGCGTTCACAGCCGGCCAACACTGACGACATATCATTTAAACGGTTGTTGAGGCTATGAAATAAAATATCGGAAAGCTTTCCGCTGCGGCGGCGAATCGCCAGCCACTCTCCCATCAGCAATAAGATACGGTTAGCGGGGGAATGGGAAGCGACAACTTTCTGTAACGCGCCCTGGTCAAGATAGTTGCCCAAAACTTGCGTTTGAAGCTGTCGACGCAATGTCATACGCAAACAGTGGGCAAAAGCGATTTGTAACCGAACAAAATCCTCGATACCGCGTTCATCAGGTAAGGTTGTTTTCACCTCACGCAGTATTGAGCGTGAAGCGATCATCAACTGCCCCCACAAATGTCGCGCTTCGACGTAACGCGCATAACAGGCATTATTGCGAAACCCAAGAAAAATGGCGATAGCGACGCCCAGTATGCTAAACGGCGCAAGGGTAAACTTAATACCCAGCATTGTGTACCAGGGCAGCATGATAATAACGGCGATAGAAAGAAGAAAGTTAAGGAGCAGTCGTGAAAAGATTTTAGATAACACGGAACCATGCCAGACAAATATCAGGCGAATCCAGTGCTGTTGTGGTCTAACGATCATGATTATCTTCAGCAGGTAAAAAAGCACTGTCATTAAACGTGATCCAGATCAAGGTTGCAAGCTTCTGGTGATACACGGCTCCCCTGCCCTGTAGAACATTTTTTTGCACGGTGCTGACAGGCATTGAAAAAAAACAACCAAATGTATGTTGTAACTAAAAAGACACTTCAGCACATGAGATATATGACGGTCAACGGCTGCTATCAGTGGTATAGGGTGATTTATCGGGGAAAGCGTCAGCAACGACGCGCTGCTCTACCGCTGATTCATTTGTATGACCAGCCAGTAATGGATAACGCTGACAATATACTGTTGCTGCGCTTCGCTCAGCGGTTCTCCCTGAGGTATCTGGTGCCACTTCGCCAGGCACCCGCGACAGCAGGTTGCCGTCGCATGTTGCGCGATAAATACCGGATGGCCCCGCATCGGCGTTTGCTTACCATCATTCGCCGGGTGAGCTGGCGCCAGTCGCTGGGCGATAAAATCGGCGGCGTGTTTATCAATCACCTCCGCGCCTTTATCCCAGCAATATTGTTTTTCTTTTATCCCGAGACGAAAACGCGAACGAAATGTCGATCGCGCCAGGCGGGCAAAGAGCGGTTCAAGCGCATTCATCAGTATACCGAACGTCCTAACGTTTGTGTTAATTGCTCAAGCGCGGCGATACCTGCCAGAGAGTTTCCCGCAGGATCCAGCTCCGGACTCCAGACGGCAATCGCCATTTCATGCGGCACTATGGCGACAATACCGCCGCCCACGCCGGATTTAGCGGGCAATCCCACCCGCCAGGCAAACTCTCCGGCATTCTGATACATACCGCTGGTCGCCATTAGCGCATTAATCTGTCGGGCCTGCATGGGGGTAACTACCGGCTCGTCGAGATGAAACGCCTCGCCCTGATTCGCCAGAAAGACAAACGTCCTCGCCAGTTCCATGCAGCTCATTTTCAACGCACAGTAGTGAAAGTAATTTTGCAACACGGTAGGCACATCATGATGAAAATTACCGAATGATTTCATCAGCCAGGCAATAGCGGCGTTACGGGCGGAATGCTCAAATTCAGAACGCGCGACCGTAGCGTCATATGTAATATCCGATACACCGCAAAGCGCGCGCACAACTTCCAGCATTCGCTGACGCGGCGCGCTAAGCCGCCCTTGCAACATGTCGCATACCACCAGCGCGCCCGCATTAATAAATGGATTACGCGGGATGCCTTGTTCCATCTCTAACTGAACCAACGAATTGAACGGCGAGCCGGAAGGATCTTTTCCGACACGCTGCCAGATCTCCTCTTCCGGATAATGGCGCATCGCCACCACCAGACTGAGCACTTTCGAAATAGACTGAATAGAGAAGCGTTCGTGCGCATCGCCCGCCTGATAATGCTGCCCGTCCACGGTACAAATCGCTATCCCCAGCTTTGAACCCTCGACGGACGCTAATGCCGGAATATAGTCAGCGACTTTGCCCTGGCCAATGAGGGGGCGAACGCGCTGTAAAATCGTCTCTAAAATTGCATTATCCATGGCCCTGGCCACAACATGCTCCTTGCTCGCAGGTCTGAAAAGGCCTGCGAGTATAGCAGAGGGCGCCACGCGACGTCAGGGCGATTAGACGCGGTTCTTCCAGACGGTCTGCACATTACAAAATTCGTGTAAACCAAAGTGCGAAAGCTCGCGACCGAAGCCGCTTTTCTTCACCCCGCCGAATGCCACACGCGCATCGCTGGCGCTGTACCCATTAATGAATACCCCGCCGCACTCAAGACGCGCCGCCATCTCCGCGGCCAGCGTATCGTCGGCGGTAAAGATCGTCGCCGACAGGCCAAACTCACTGTCATTCGCCAGCGCGAGGGCGTGCGCCGCATCTCTTGCAACGGTAATGGCGGCAACAGGCCCAAAAAGTTCCTGACGAAATGCCGTCATGTCAGGTGTGACATCCGCCAGAACGGTCGCGGCATAATAGTTGCCCTCCCCGGCGATTTTCTCACCGCCCAACAGTAGCCGTGCGCCTTCGGCGACGGAAGCCTGCACCTGTTGATGGAGTTCATCACGCAAATCAAAGCGCGCCATCGGCCCCAGGTCATTCTCTTCAACCAGAGGATCACCCATCTTTAATGCTGCGGCAGCCGCCACAAAACGATCGGTAAACGCCTGCGCAATGCCCTCTTCGACAATAAAACGTTTGGCGGCGGCGCAGACTTGTCCGGTGTTTTGATAGCGTCCGGCAACTGCGGCTTTTACCGCCAGTTCGAGATCGGCATCATTGAGTACAATAAACGGATCCGAGCCACCCAGTTCCAGTACGCACTTTTTCAGCGCCGCCCCAGCCTGAGCGCCAATCGCCGCGCCGGCGCGCACGCTACCGGTCACCGTCACGGCCGCGATTCGCGGATCGTTAATCATCTGACTCACGCCCTCATTATTGGCGTTCACCCATCCATAGACGCCAGCGGGAGTACCGGCTTCCGTCAAGATTCGGGCTATCATCTGCGCGCAACCCGTGACATTGGGCGCATGTTTTAACAAGTAGCTATTCCCCGCCAACAGTATCGGCACTGCCCCGCGTAACACCTGCCATAAAGGAAAATTCCACGGCATTATCGCCAGGATGACGCCCAGCGGACGGTATTCAATCACCGCCTGCTGATTTTCTACCAGCGTAGGCTCAGGATTCAGCATTGCCGGGCCATGTTCCGCATACCAGTCGCATAACGCGGCGGATTTCGTCACTTCCGCACGCGCCTGCTTTATGGGTTTACCCATTTCACGCGTAATACATTGCGCCATCTCTTCTGCATGAGCGCGAAGCGCCTGACCAATATCGCGTAATGTTTGCGCCCGTTGCGCTACCGATGTCATTTTCCACTTTTTGAAACCGCTCGCCGCCAGACTCAGCGCATGTTCAATCTCTTGCGCGTTAGCCCAGGGCATTGCCGCCAGCGTCTGGCCGGTCGCAGGATTCACGGATAACGCCTGTGTTGCAGTCATCATGGTCATGTTCTTTCTCTCGTTATCAGGGGAGTTGTACCATCATGACGCCCTTTACCCTTTCTGAAAAATGAATAATATTAACCAGACTATTCACGAATTGAGAAAACCATGGACCTGACGCAACTGGAAATGTTTAACGCTGTCGCTCTGACGGGCAGCATTACGCAGGCGGCGGCAAAAGTGCACCGCGTTCCGTCCAACCTGACCACGCGTATCCGTCAGCTTGAAGCCGACCTGGGCGTCTCTCTGTTTATTCGCGAAAACCAGCGACTCAGGCTGTCACCAGCCGGGCATAACTTTTTACGTTACAGCCAGCAGATCCTGGCGCTGGTTGATGAAGCCCGCATGGTGGTTGCCGGAGAGGAACCGCAAGGACTGTTTTCACTCGGCGCGTTAGAAAGTACTGCCGCCGTACGTATCCCCGCGCTGCTGGCGGGTTATAACCAGCGTTACCCTAAAATTCAGTTCGCGTTAACGACCGGTCCTTCCGGCGCCATGCTGGATGGCGTGCTCGAAGGAAAGCTGAACGCCGCCTTTATTGATGGCCCGCTAATGCATCCGGGGCTGGAAGGTATACCGGCTTACCAGGAAGAGATGATGATCGTCGCGCCACACGGCCATTCCGTCGTTTCGCGGGCCAGCGAGGTGAATGGTTATAACATCTATGCTTTTCGCGCCAACTGTTCTTACCGACGGCATTTCGAAAGCTGGTTTCATGCCGATGGCGCGACCCCCGGTACGATTCACGAAATGGAGTCATATCATGGAATGTTGGCGTGCGTAATTGCCGGCGCAGGTATTGCGCTGATGCCAGCAAGTATGCTCAACAGTATGCCAGGACATCATCAGGTGGAAGCCTGGCCGTTGGCGGAGAAGTGGCGCTGGCTTAACACATGGCTAATGTGGCGGCGCGGGGCGATGACGCGTCAGCTTGAGGCCTTTATCGAGTTACTTAACGCCCAACTGGCGAGCGTCGACTGAAGACGAAACGGCCTGGGAAGTAAATGAGAAGCAGGTCACAAAATGATTGTCTTTTCGCCAGTAAACGTTTTAAGATCGCGGTCTCACCTTCTCGCAACTAACCCGAAATATTTTTATGACAATCAATCCAGTTTCCCGCAAGGTCGCGTGGCTACGGGTAGTTACGCTTGCTATTGCCGCTTTTATTTTCAATACCACAGAATTTGTGCCGGTTGGTTTGCTATCAGACATTGCTGAAAGCTTTCATATGCAAACCGCGCAGGTCGGCATCATGCTAACCATTTACGCCTGGGTAGTTGCCGTCATGTCGCTGCCTTTTATGCTTCTTACCAGTCAAATGGAGCGCCGTAAGCTACTCATTTGTCTGTTTGTTTTGTTTATTGCCAGCCATGTGCTCTCCTTTCTGGCATGGAACTTTACCGTGCTGGTCATTAGCCGTATTGGTATCGCTTTCGCCCACGCTATTTTCTGGTCGATAACCGCCTCGCTGGCGATCCGCCTGGCCCCTGCCGGGAAACGCGCGCAGGCATTAAGTCTGATAGCGACCGGCACCGCGTTGGCCATGGTGCTTGGGCTGCCCATAGGTCGCGTTGTTGGTCAGTATTTTGGCTGGCGCACCACCTTTTTTGCCATCGGCATGGGCGCATTAATTACGCTGCTATGTCTGATTAAGCTTCTACCGAAATTGCCGAGCGAGCATTCCGGCTCACTAAAAAGTTTACCTTTGCTATTCCGACGCCCGGCGCTGATGAGCCTCTATGTACTGACCGTCGTTGTGGTGACTGCGCATTACACAGCTTATAGCTATATTGAACCGTTCGTTCAGAATGTCGCCGGGCTCAGTGCGAATTTTGCTACCGTCCTGTTACTGATCCTCGGCGGCGCCGGGATCATCGGCAGCCTTGTGTTTGGTAAACTGGGTAATCGTCATGCCTCGTCGCTCGTCAGTATCGCTATTGCCCTGCTGGTTGTCTGTCTGCTTCTGCTGCTGCCTGCGGCGGATAGCGAAGCGCATCTGGCCATACTGAGCATTTTCTGGGGCATCGCGATTATGGTGATAGGGCTCGGTATGCAGGTGAAAGTACTGGCGCTGGCCCCGGACGCGACCGATGTCGCAATGGCGCTATTTTCAGGCATCTTTAATATTGGTATTGGCGCTGGCGCGCTGGTAGGTAATCAGGTGAGTTTGCACTGGTCAATGTCGGCCATCGGCTATATTGGCGCCATACCCGCCTGTGCCGCGCTGGTATGGGCTGTGCTCATATTCCGCAAATGGCCAGTGACGCTGGAAGAACAACCGCATTAAGACATTCGTCTGCCGGGAACAGGTTTCCGGCAGACGACAATGCGCCTTAGTGGTACGTTTTAATAATTTCCAACACGCCGTTGATAATAAATTGCACGCCCATACACACCAGCAGGAATCCCATTAAGCGGGAGATCGCTTCAATCCCCCCTTTACCCACCAGCCGCATAATAGCGCCAGAACTGCGTAAGCATCCCCACAGGATCACCGCCACGGCAAGAAAAATAATCGGCGGCGCGACCATAATGACCCAGTCGGGAAACTCGCCGCCATGACGCACCGTGGAAGCGGAACTGATGATCATTGCGATGGTCCCCGGTCCTGCGGTGCTTGGCATAGCCAGTGGAACAAACGCAATATTGGCCGTCGGTTCGTCTGCCAGCTCCTCCGATTTGCTTTTCGCTTCCGGCGACTCATGCGCCTTCTGCTGCGGGAAAAGCATTCTGAAGCCGATAAACGCCACGATTAACCCCCCGGCGATCCGTAGCCCTGGAATCGAAATACCGAAGGTGTTCATAACTAACTGCCCGGCGTAGTACGCCACCATCATAATAGCGAAGACATAAACCGAAGCCATATAGGACTGCCGGTTGCGTTCCGCACTATTCATATTGCCCGCAAGGCCAAGAAACAGCGCCACGGTGGTTAGCGGATTGGCTAACGGGAGCAGTACGACCAGCCCCAATCCAATCGCTTTAAACAAATCCATCATAATACTATCTCTTACCCATCAGCGTTTCATGAACCGGAAGTATAAAGTGAAATTGCCCAGGCGCGCCATTTCGCCAGTGTGCAAATTAATATCCTCTACAACCTATAACCTGTAATTATCAATTAGTTACAAGTTATCACAGCACAATACTCCGGACGCCTTTTAGCAAATCGTGGCATCGGCCAATTCATTTAGTTGACTTATACTTGCCTGGGCAATAGTATCTGACGAAATTAATTACTTGCCGGGGCAACCATTTTGAAAAGCACCAGTGATCTGTTCAATGAAATCATTCCGCTGGGTCGCTTGATCTACATGGTAAATCAAAAAAAAGATCGCCTGTTAAATAACTATTTATCCCCGCTGGATATCACCGCAACACAGTTTAAAGTGCTGTGCTCGATACGCTGCGCGGGATGTATTACCCCGGTTGAACTTAAAAAAGTGCTGTCTGTCGATCTCGGCGCATTGACGCGGATGCTCGACCGCCTGCTGTGCAAAGGCTGGATCGAAAGACTGCCGAATCCTAATGACAAACGCGGCGTACTGGTGAAGCTAACGCCGGACGGCGCGGCAATTTGTGAGCAATGTCATCAACGACCAGGGCAAGACCTGCATCAGGAATTAACAAAAAACTTAACGGCGGACGAAGTGGCAACGCTTGAGTATTTGCTCAAAAAAATTCTGCCGTAGACAAAAAAGAGGTATGACGATGTCCAGACGCAACACTGACGCTATTACTATTCATAGCATTTTGGACTGGATCGAGGATAACCTGGAGTCGCCGCTCTCACTGGAAAAAGTGTCTGAGCGTTCAGGATATTCCAAATGGCACCTGCAACGGATGTTTAAAAAAGAGACCGGTCATTCATTAGGTCAATACATCCGCAGCCGTAAGATGACGGAAATCGCGCAAAAATTAAAAGAGAGCAACGAGCCCATTCTCTATCTGGCGGAACGCTATGGCTTTGAGTCACAGCAAACATTGACCCGGACGTTCAAAAACTATTTTGATGTGCCGCCACACAAATACCGGATCACCAATATGCATGGCGAATCACGGTATATGCTGCCGCTGAACCATGGCAACTACTAGTTTGTTTATGCGCCACGCGAAGAGCACCATGAAAATGCTGTTTCCCGCCCTGCCGGGTCTGTTACTTATCGCCTCCGGATATGGCATTGCAGAACAAACTTTGTTACCTGTGGCGCAAAATAGCCGCGATGTGATGCTTCTGCCCTGTGTGGGCGATCCGCCAAATGACCTTCACCCCGTGAGCGTGAACAGCGATAAGTCAGATGAATTAGGCGTGCCCTATTATAACGACCAACACCTTTAACCTCTTTGCCCCGTTTTGCGGGGCATTTTTTTAGTACTGTCTGGCGATGACAAGTCCGCCGCTATTACCTCGCGGCATGGTCTGAAATTAGCGTTTGTCTTCTTAGTAACATAATGCCTCATCCCCTGACGCGCGCAGTACGGCGCACACGAAATCCAAACATATTGATATAGAGTCCAGCCATAATCAGTACTGCGCCCGCAAGTTGCATCCCGGTCAACGTTTCCCCGAGTAACACCGCGGCGCTCGCCAGCCCGACTACCGGCACCAGCAATGATAACGGCGCCACGCGCCAGGTCTCATAGCGTCCCAGTAACGCGCCCCAGATACCGTAGCCAAGGATAGTGGCAACAAAAGCCAGATAAAGCAGCGACAATATCGTCGTCATATCGATGGTAATAAGGCTTTGCGTAATGTGATCCGCCCCCTCCAGTAGCAGCGATGACAGCAGGAACGGCAGGATCGGGATCAGCGCGCTCCAGACCACCAGCGACATCACCGCCGGGCGCGGACTATGTTGCATAATTTTTTTATTAAAGATATTGCCGCAGGCCCAGCTAAATGCCGCCGCCAGAGTCAGCATAAATCCCGACATCGCTATATGCTGTCCGTTGAGACTGGCTTCAATCAATACCAGTACACCTATAATCGCCAGGGCGATTCCCGCCAACTGCTTACGTTGTAACCGCTCGCTAAAAACAAACGCCCCCAATGCCATGGTAAAAAAGGCCTGCGCCTGTAATACCAACGACGCCAGTCCTGCGGGCATACCAAACTTTATCGCGCAAAAGAGAAAGGCGAACTGCCCAAAGCTTATCGTCAGCCCATAGCCCAGCAACAGCGTAAGCGGGACTTTAGGCCGGGCGACAAAGAAAATTGCCGGAAACGCCACCAGTAAAAATCGTAATCCTGCCAGCAATAATGGCGGCATATGGTGCAGGCCTACTTTGATGACAACAAAATTGAGCCCCCATACGACAACCACCAGTAACGCCAAAAAACCGTCTTTACGCGACATCATCGGCCCCTGTCATTATTAAAATTTTGTAAAAAGGTAAGTTATCGGAAATCAGTGCGCCATAACAGGACTTTTCTTTTTACCGTGAGCATGGCATTGAACAACACACGATGGGCAAAATCCTGCGTTATGGTATGTTAAGACTACGCTATAGCGTACAGACATCATGCTTTTGCGGGCACGGTAGATTAAAACGTCCCGATACGTAACCTCCATTTCAGGCAGGAAAAATGAATCCAGGATTGAGACGTTCGACGTTGGCTCTACTCGCCTCATCGCTGTTATTGACAATTGGACGCGGTGCCACGCTCCCCTTTATGACCATCTATCTTAACCGTCAGTACGGTTTAGGCGTGGATCTGATTGGCTACGCGCTGACCAGCGCGTTAACGATTGGCGTCGTCTTTAGTCTTGGCTTTGGGATTCTGGCGGACAAGTTTGATAAAAAGCGCTACATGTTACTCGCGATTATCGCCTTCGCCTGCGGATTTATCGCCATCCCAATGGTGCATAATGTCGTACTGGTTGTCCTGCTTTTTGCGCTTATTAACTGCGCCTATTCGGTTTTTTCTATCGTCCTGAAGGCCTGGTTCGCCGATAATCTCACCGCGACAACAAAAACACGGATTTTTTCGCTCAACTATACCGTACTCAATATCGGCTGGACGGTTGGCCCGCCGCTTGGCACGCTGCTGGTGATGCAAAGCATCAATTTACCCTTCTGGCTTGCCGCCATCTGTTCCGCATTTCCGCTGGTCTTTATTCAGGTATGGGTGACACGTTCGGTTGCCGCCAGCGAGGGGAAAAACGCCGCTATCTGGTCTCCCTCCGTTCTGCTGCGCGACAAAGCATTATTGTGGTTTACGCTTTCGGCATTTCTGGCCTCCTTTGTGGGGGGCGCCTTTGCGTCCTGTATTTCACAGTACGTTATGGTCGTTGCCGATAGCGGCTTCGCGGAAAAAGTGGTAGCCGTCGTCCTGCCGGTTAATGCGGTTATTGTGGTCAGTTTGCAATACGCCGTGGGCCGTCGACTTACCGCCGTCAATATTCGACCAATGATGACGACCGGCACCGTCTTTTTTATCGCCGGGCTCATCGGATTTATTTTTTCAGGCGACAATCTGTTTTTTTGGGGGCTTTCAGCGGCAGTATTCACGATTGGCGAAATTATTTATGCCCCCGGCGAATATATGTTAATTGACAACATTGCGCCTGCCGGGATGAAAGCCAGCTATTTTTCAGCGCAATCGTTGGGCTGGCTGGGTGCGGCGGTAAACCCGCTGGCCAGCGGCGTCATCCTGACGACGCTTCCAGCCTGGTCGCTTTTCGTTGTCCTGATAATCGCCATTGTGTTCGCCTGGGCACTGATGTTAAAAGGAATGCGGATTACCCCTACGCAACAGGCTATTACCTGTTAATTATCTGCAGCCAGTGATGTGCGCAGTTTCTGGCGCACCGGGTTAACCCTATATATTGCAGGCTAATTATCTGCTGTCACTGCGGTAATTCAGGAATATTCCTGGGCGCTGACGAAAATATTCTAATGCTTTACCCTTCCAGTAAAATAAATACGCAATTCAGACTTTGCTTAAGTATAAATTAGTACTATAGTCTGTACGAGGTTTTTTAAAAAAGAGGATGCACACTAAAATAAGGAGAAACGAGATGTTAGGCAGTATTAACCTTTTTATCGTTGTATTAGGAATTATTTTATTTTCTGGATTTCTGGCCGCCTGGTTCAGTCACAAATGGGATGATTAATGAACGGAGATAATCCCTCGCAGAGCCGGCCCCTTGCTGCATCGTTGCGCAAGGGGCCGCTTTTGTCTGGATGGCAGGCAAAAAAAACCGCCGGTTCACCAGCGGTAAATGCTTGCATGGATAGATTTGTGTTTTGCTTATACGCTACCGGGCAAATTCTTGCGAGGATAACGGATCGCTAACGACTGTAGCACCGTCAATATCAATGAAGCTTAAACGATACGCAACCAGACCTGAATAAGACATTATGGGACCTTTTGTCCCCAGGGCGCTTTTACAAGACCCATAGTATCAGGCCAGCCGCATGCCCCGTATGGCTGACCTGGATATTGCCGGTTAGCGCGCGTTATTTTTGCAATCGGTTCACGCGGACAAGCGGTTCCTTCGCTTTCTTGTCCAGACTACCGTTAATGTTGATCATTTGATCCGGCTGAACTTCCCGCCCATCAAATACGGCGGAAGGAATTATCACGTTAATCTCGCCGGACTTATCACGAAATACATAGCGATCGTCGCCTTTATGATCAATAAGGTTGCCGCGCAGCGAAACGGTCGCGCCATCATGCAGGGTTTTTGCCTGTTCGATGGTCATTTTTTCTGCATCATCCGTACCGCGATAACCATCCTCAATAGCATGAGGCGGCGGCGGTGCCACGTCTTTTTTTAATCCCCCCTGATCTTCCGCTAGCGCGTAAGGCATTATCAGAAAACTTAAAAATGCAGCCACCTGTAGTTTCATGCTCTCTCCTTAATAACGTCTATTTGACGTATTAAGTCTGGCCGCTATTTTTAGTTTTTACAAACATGAATTTACCCGCAGAATATTAAGCAATAAAATCAACCCATCCGGATTAATATGCAACCGATATCAGCGCCAGTGAGCGCGAAAGCGTAACGGCGTAATAGTTAACTTGCCACATAGCTGAAGTCATATGCATCAACGTCTGGATAGCAATTCAGAATAATCGGCTTTATTTTTTGAGGATAATGGCCTTACGCATAATCAATGACAGTCATCGCCGCAAGAAAGTAAGCAAGTTATGCAACAGCGGGTTTGTTGGTAACTAGATAAAATAATCATTCACTGACAATGTCATAAAATAAATATGCCATACTTGAGAAGAACGAACATATTTCATTTGTCTCTGTAACGGAAAAATAAACGATGAGATTAGAACAGCACGATATTGTCACCCTTGATGAAGCCGAATCCGTCGATAGCCTGACAAAAAAACTTGGTGATTTACTGGTTAACCAGAAACTCCGTCTGACCACTGCAGAATCCTGCACTGGCGGGAAACTGGCTTCAGCATTGTGCGCAGCAGAAGATACGCCCTCATTTTACGGTGTGGGGTATGTCACCTTTACTGATGAAGCCAAAGCAAAAATCTTACGCGTACAACGCCACAGTCTTGCCGAACATACCGCCGTCAGCGAAGCGGTCGTTACTGAAATGGCACAGGGCGCTAAGGATCAGGCTGAGGTCAATATCAGCATAGCGATCAGCGGCTATGGCGGTCCGGAAGGCGGCGAAGATGGCACGCCGGCGGGCACCGTTTGGTTTGCCTGGAATATTAACAATACAACTTTTACAAGCCGACAACATTTCAACGGAGATTGTCAGGAAGTATTGGAAAAATGCGTACGCTTCGCCCTCGCTGAATTGCTTTTTCTGTTAACGAAGAAAGCATAAACAATAATTTTATCTGACCGGTCAGAATAACTCCCGGTCAGAATAAAAAAATGCGAGCCTATGGCCCGCATCGTATGCGCAATATTTCAGAATATATTTATGAAATATCAGCAGTAAAATTAATTGCCGGATTTCCGTCCGCCACTGTGGCTATTCTGGCCACCTTTTTTACCCGCTTCAGATGCACGCTGTGGGTCGTTTTTAAAGTTCCCACCGCTATGCTGGCCGCCTTTACGACCTGCTTCTGAGGCTTTCTCTTTATCTTCTGCAAAATTACCGGAACCGCCGCGATGTTCTGCCATAATATAATCCTCATGATGATGTTGCGTTTTAAATATGATATGTCTTCTCATATCATGTGATACAGTTCTAAATCTAGTCGCCCTGCGCGCAGTGTCAAATTCATTTCCGCATTATTTACATAATACCACCACATAGCGGAAAATATATTTTTCGAAAACGTCAACAGCGAAGCGGTAATAAATCATTGGCAATCAAGCCACCACGGGAAAATAAGTAGAAAAATCCGAATGCACGCCCTCGTTATATTCAGACAACTTAACCCCATAAATTTAACTGGCTGTCATCAGAAGTGCAGGATTCATTTTCAGGCGGTTGTTCGACAGTGCCGAACAACCGTATCAGCTTAGCGATCGAGCCCACGATATTGCAACATGGGGTCAATATGCGGTTCATGTCCACGCCAGGCTGAATAAAGCGTTTCTAAATCAGTACTATTCCCCCGGGAAAGGATAGCATCACGAAAACGCTGCCCGTTTTCACGCGTCAGGCCGCCCTGCTCTACAAACCATTGATAACCGTCATCCGCTAACATTTGCGTCCACAGGTAGGCGTAGTATCCCGCTGCGTAGCCGCCGCCGAAGATATGGGCAAAATAACTGCTGCGATAGCGGGGCGGCACTGCCGGTAAATCAAGATGCTCGGCGGCCAGCGCCTGCTGCTCGAACTCAGCGACAGACTGCTCTGCTACGCTCTCCTCCAGCATATGCCAGCGCATATCCAGCAATGCGGCGCCGAGCAATTCAGTCATATCGTAACCTTTATTAAATAAACTCGCCTTGCGCATTTTTTCCTGTAAATCAGCAGGCATTTTTTCACCGCTGTCGACATGACGCGCGTAGCGTTCGAACACACGTGGATGGCTCGCCCAATGCTCATTAATCTGGGAGGGAAACTCGACAAAGTCGCGGGGCGTATTGGTACCTGAAAGCGTGGCATAGCGCTGAACGGCAAACAAACCATGTAACGTATGACCAAACTCATGGAAGAGCGTAATAACGTCGTCCCAAAGCAGTAATGCAGGCTGCCCATCAACCGGTTTCTGATAGTTACATACATTGTATATAACGGGCCGGGTTTCATTGAGTGTGGATTGCTCGACAAAATTCCCCATCCACGCGCCGCCGCTTTTCGAGTCCCGCGCGAAGAAGTCGCCATAAAATAACGCCATGCCGACACCATCGGAGTCGAAAATCTCCCATACCCGAACATCAGGGTGATACACCGGAATGTCAAAACGCTCGACGAAGGTGATGCCGAATAGCTGGTTGGCGGTCCAGAAAACCCCCTCTTGCAACACCGTATTTAAGGCAAAATAGGGCTTCAGTTGCGCTTCATCTAACGCATATTTTTCCCGCCGTACCTGTTCGGCATAGAACATCCAGTCCCAGGACTGAACGGTGTAGCCGCCCTGCTCACCATCAATGACGTTCTGAATTTCCGCCTGTTCATTGAGTACACGCTGACGCGCTGGCGGCACAATGCCACGCATAAAGCTCAGTGCGGCTTGCGGCGTTTTCGCCATCTGATCGGCCATTTTCCATGCGGCATAATTGGGGAAACCCAGCAGTTTTGCCTGACAGCGACGAATCTCTACCAGACGCTGAACGATAGCGCGGGTATCGTGGGCATCTCCTTTTTCCGCCCGAGTCCATGACGCTGCGAATAAATTTTCGCGGGTCTGGCGATCGCGCAGCGTAGCAAGCGCAGGCTGTTGCGTCGTATTAAGGAGCGGAATGAACCAGCGCTCCTCCAGGCCTTTTTCACGCGCCGCTTCAGCAGCGACGGTCATTTCTTCCGGGCTTAATCCTGCCAGGCAATGCGCGTCATCTACCGCCAGCCCGCCCGCTTTACTTGCCGCCAGCAGACGCTGATTAAACTGACTCATTAAGGTCGCGGATTCAGTATTCAATACTTTCAGTCGCGCTTTATCCTCTTCGGCAAGCTGCGCGCCTGCCAACACAAAACGCTGATGGATAACATCGACCAACCGTAGCGACTCATCATCCAGCCCCAGTGAGTGACGCTGTTGCCAGACGGCATCCACGCGAGCGAATAACGCGCTATTCAGATAAATATCGTTGGAGAGCGCCGCCAGCTCGGCAGAAAAGGCCTCATCCAACCGCTGGAGTTCATCGTTAGTGTGCGCGGCCGTCATCGCGAAAAAAACGCTGGTGACGCGTGACAGAAGCGCCCCGCTTTGCTCCAGCGCCAGAAGCGTATTCGTAAAGTCAGGGGCCGCCGGATGATTGACGATGGCCTCGATTTCTACGCGTTTTTGCCGCACGCCCTCATCAAAAGCAGGACGATAATGGCAATCTTTGATCCGATCAAAACGCGGTGCCTGATAAGGCAACATACTCTGGTCTAACAAAGGATTCGTCGACATTTTTCACTCCTGAAAATAGGTTGATCATAAGAGTAAGCTTCCCCCTATGCTGACCGCAACCGTGTTAACCAGGATTACCCTTTCATAAACGCCGCGTGCTATGGTAATACAACACAAAAAGCGTTGAGGAACTGTGTGATGATCGTTTTAGTAACTGGAGCAACCGCAGGGTTTGGCGAGTGCATTGCACGCCGTTTTGTTGAGAATGGACATAAAGTCATTGCCACGGGACGTCGTCATGAACGCCTGCAAGCGTTAAAAGATGAGCTTGGCGAGAACGTATTGACCGCCCAACTGGACGTGCGCAACCGCGCGGCCATCGAAGAGATGATGGCCTCTCTGCCTGCGCAGTGGCGCGATATTGATGTGCTGGTCAATAACGCCGGTCTGGCGCTGGGTCTTGAACCGGCGCATAAAGCCAGCGTAGAAGACTGGGAAACTATGATCGATACTAATAATAAAGGCTTAATTTATATGACCCGCGCCGTGCTGCCAGGAATGGTCGAACGTAATCGCGGTCATATCATTAACATCGGTTCAACCGCCGGCAGTTGGCCTTATGCTGGTGGCAACGTCTATGGCGCGACGAAAGCCTTTGTGCGCCAGTTTAGCCTGAATTTGCGCACGGATTTACACGGCACGGCGGTTCGCGTGACCGACATTGAACCGGGTCTGGTTGGCGGTACCGAGTTTTCCAGCGTCCGTTTCAAAGGCGACGATGAGAAAGCGGGTAAAACCTACGAAAATACCACCGCGCTCACGCCAGAAGACATTACCGAAGCGGTATGGTGGGTGGCCACACTCCCCGCGCATGTGAATATTAATACCGTTGAAATGATGCCTGTTACCCAATCTTTCGCAGGGCTCAGCGTCCACCGTAGCTAAGAGGTTATACCCGGTCTGCGGGCCGGGTAATCCCTGGCAAACGTATCTGCAACCAAGAACATGATCGGTATAGACCACCACGGAAAAGTGGTAGAGTATCCGGGTCAACCGCCTAAAAAGTAAGAATGAATGACCGTCGAAACGCAGCTTAACCCTACACAGCCTGTCAACCAGCAAATTTACCGTATTCTTCGGCGTGATATCGTGCATTGTCTTATCCCGCCTGGCACGCCGCTATCAGAAAAAGAGGTCTCAACCCGTTTTAACGTTTCGCGTCAACCGGTGCGCGAGGCTTTTATAAAGCTGGCGGAAAATGGGTTGATTCAGATCCGCCCTCAGCGCGGTAGTTATGTGAATAAGATTTCGCTTTCTCAGGTACAGAATGGTTGTTTTGTACGGCAGGCGATCGAATGCGCGGTGGTCCGCCGTGCGGCGGCGATGATCACCGACAACCAGTGCTATCAACTGGCGCAAAACCTGCACCTGCAACATATTGCCATCGAGCGCAAACAGATTGATGATTTTTTCCAGCTTGATGACGATTTCCACCAAAAACTGGCGCAGATCGCCGATTGCCAGTTAGCGTGGGATACCATTGAAAATATCAAAGCGACAATCGACCGGGTTCGCTATATGAGTCTGGATCATGTTTCTCCGCCGGAGATGTTGTTGCGCCAGCACCATGATATTTTCTCCGCGCTGGAAAATCGTGACGGCAATGCGGTTGAGAGCGCAATGACCCAGCATTTGCAGGAAATTAGCGAATCCGTTCAGCTTATCCGTCAGGAAAACAGCGGCTGGTTTAGCGAAGACTAACCCCCTTTAACGTCGGGGTGAGACGCCTTCTCCGCTTTCTCACCCTGCACATTCCCGCCTAAAAAGCCGTGAGCTTGATCAAAAACAAAAAAAATTCGCAACGATAAGCGTATTTATATGTCGCCCGTCATGCGGGGAAACCTGCGGGCTTTGGCTGTAAGTTTGAAAGGAGAAAACACCATGATGACATACGATCGTAACCGTAACGCAATCACTACCGGTAGCCGGGTCATGATAAGCGGCACGGGTCATACCGGGATTATCAAAGCCATTGAGAGCGAAGGTCTGGATGCAGGTCAAATTCGCCGCGGCAAAACGGTGATTGTCGAAGGTTGTGAAGGTAAATTCGCGCCGGTCGAACTGATTCGTCTTGGCATGAACTGATACCACTGGCCGCTAAGAACCGCTCCGGCCTTCCCGGTAGCATAATGCTACCGGGTCTCTGTTGCGCTACTTCAACCGCTCGGCATATTTCGCCACGCTCGCTTTCGCGCCATATGTCAGTAAACTGTCATAGGCTTCTTGCACTTTTTGCGTAAACCGCGCCACCTGCGGCAAATCGTTGCCGAAAATTTCAGCCATTCCCAGCAGCGCCTTAACACGACTGGCGCCTTCTTCACTGTTTGCCACGGCGCGCTGAATAACCGGCAATAGCGGATCGCTAATGTCGATCGCCTTGCCCTGCTCATCCACGCCGCCAACGTAACGCATCCACCCCGCCACGCCCAGCGCCAGCAAATCAAAATCGCTATGATTAGCAAGATGCCAGCGAACGGAGTCCAGCATACGCTGCGGAAGTTTCTGGCTACCATCCATCGCAATCTGCCAGGTACGATGACGCAGCGCCGGATTACGGTAACGCGCAATCAACTGATCGGCATAACGCTGTAAATCTACCCCCTGGACTTTCAGCGTTGGCGCCTGCTCGCGTAACATTAACGCCTGCGCGGTCAGACGATAGTTGTCGTCATCCATACAGTCATTAATATGCTGATAGCCGGCAAGATACCCCAGATAAGCCAGGAATGAATGACTGCCGTTAAGCATTCGCAGTTTCATCTCTTCAAACGGAACCACGTCGGCGACCAACGTCGCGCCCGCGTTTTCCCACTGCGGACGCCCCGCCACAAACGTATCTTCTATCACCCACTGGCGAAACGGTTCACAGGCAACGCCCGCCGGATCGCGCACGCCGGTCAGTTGTTCGATTTTATCCAGCGTCTCCGGCGTGACCGCAGGGACAATCCGATCAACCATGGTTGACGGAAATGTCACGTTTTGCTCGATCCATATCGCCAGTTCCGCATCCACCTCCCGGGCGTAAGCCGTCACAACCTGACGCGTCACATGCCCATTTTCCGGCATGTTGTCGCAGGACATCACGGTAAATGCCGGTAAGCCTGCGGCTTTACGACGCGCTAACGCTTCGACAATAATACCCGGTACCGTTAGCGGTTGATGCGGATTTTGCAGGTCGGCGGCAATCATGGGATGTTCCAGCAGAAGTTGGCCCGTGGCTGGCGAATGACAATACCCTTTCTCGGTAATGGTCAGAGACACAATCGCTATTTGCGGTTCGCACATCGCCGCCAACACACGTTCCAGACCATCAACCTGAACATGCAACGCCGCTTTGACGACGCCCACCACACGCGCCGTCCAGGCATCCGCCGACATCTCCGCCACGGTATAGAGGTTATCCTGCTGCTTTAGATCGGCAATCTGCTGTTCGCCGCCAATAAGATTAACCTCATAATAGCCCCAGTCGCTATGCTGCTCCGCAGCCAGAATATCTGTATAAACCCCCTGATGCGCGCGATGAAACGCGCCAAAACCGAGATGGACCATCCGCGCCGCCAGCGCCGCGCGATCGTAATCAGGAAGCGTCGCCTTTGCCGATAAAAGCCTGTTTTGCATTTTATAACCTCTATATTCTGAAAGCGGAACAGTCGCAGAGTAACGCCTGCCCTGGTGCATTTGGATTTACGCTAATTAAACAAAAGTGACCGGACAGCATGGCCGAAACCGCATTAGCGTTCCGGCCATACCGCCAACACGATTTAACTCGTCTGAGTTGCGGAGTGGCGTAACTTCTCTGCCGCTGTCGCTTCCGCCGCATCCTCAGGCAAGCTCAGATCGCGATCTCTGACCTCCGGCATCAACAACGCAGAAATCAGACCAATACACGAGTAGATCACCAGCATAATTAAGATGGGCAGCCAGGAATCGGTCATGTTACAAAAGATCCCTGCGAGGACGGGGCCAAAACCGACCGCCACCAGCCCCCCTGCCTCTTTTGAAATCGCCATCCGGGTGAAGCGATTACGCGATCCGAAAATTTCCGCCATGGTGATGTTTTCCAGCGCAAATAATCCCAGCACGGCAAAGTTATGAATAACAATGAGCGCCGCCATAATTACGCCAGGGCTATACGTTTTATCTACCACAATAGACAGCATCGGCCAGGCGAGGATAATCGCGGAGATATTCAATATTATATACGGCAGCCGACGACCGTATTTATCGGACAACCACCCCAAGAGTGGGATAGTGATAAAACCAATTACGGAACTTATCATTAACGCATCGGTTGGGATAGATTTGTTAAATAATAACGTCTGAACTAAATATCCGGCAAGGAAGGTTTGAATAAGCCCGGAATTGCCCGCCTGCCCAAAACGTAAACCGGTAGCCAGCCAGAAAGATTTGCTGGTAAACATCGCGCCCAATGTATTTTCTGACGCAGGTGTTAACGCTGGCGATTTTTCGCCTTCGCTTACTTTTTCGAATACCGGACTTTCTTTCAGATTCATTCGCAGCCAGATCGCGAATATCATAACAACGACGCTCGCCAGGAAAGGAATACGCCATCCCCAGGCGATCAGTTGTTCGCGTTCAAGCGCAAAGAACATCACCGCCCAGATCGCCGTCGCGCTCAACGTACCGCAATTGGTACCCATCGCGACCAGCGAGGAAATGATGCCACGCTTTCCTTTCGGCGCATACTCGGCCAGCATGGTACCCGCGCCGGAAATTTCCGCCCCGGCGCCCAGCCCCTGTATAATTCGCAATGTTACCAGTAATACTGGCGCAAAAATGCCGATTTGCGCATACGTCGGCAGTACGCCAATCAGCGTGGTGCAGATCCCCATCATGGTGATAGTAATAAACAATACTTTTTTTCGTCCGATGCGGTCGCCCATTTTACCAAAAACAAAGGCGCCGATAATTCTGGCTATATAACCTGCACCATAGGTGCCCATTGCCAGAATAAGCGCCATCGCGGCAGACTGTTCCGGGAAAAATATCTCATGGAAGACCAGAGCCGCGCCTAGTGAATATAACTGAAAATCCATAAATTCAAGCGCGGTGCCTAACCAGCCAGATACGGCAGCGCGCACTAAATCCTGAGTCGATCGTTCATGCTTTATTTGTGTCATATAGGCAATCTCTAAGAGGTAAGATGCGTACCACTTACTCGCAATTATTTATATTATTTCGCAAACGTGAGTAAGACTTTGCAGCATTGACGCTGGTCTTTCTCGAAAAGCTCAATCGCGTCGGTGACATGTTGATAATCAAATGTATGCGTTATCAGCTTATCCGGATCAATAAGCCCTTTATTCAGCCAGTCAATCACGACCGGGAATTTATTGGCATTAAGACGCGATGAATAAATAGCCAGCTCTTTTCCGGTAATACCCTGCTGTACAATCTCACACGGGTCGCTGGAAAATCCCATCAGGACAATGCGTGCCGCAGGCGATGCAAGGGTAATCGCCTCTTGCAGGATAGCGGGATGACAGGCGGCATCGACAATCAAGGTCGGCTTTAGCGCCTTCTGCTGTAGAAATTCCGCCAGTGAATGTTGACCATTATTGAGGGTCCAGTCAGCGCCGCTCTGCTTCGCCATCGCTAAACGCTCTTCAATGCGATCAACGACTATGACCGTTTTAACCTGATAAACCCCCTTCAGCGCCTGTACGGTCGTCAGTCCCATCGGGCCAGCGCCATAGATAAGCGCCACGTCCTGCTCGGTTGGATTCACCTGCCCCGTCACATTTGCCGCAATGGTAAACGGCTCAACCATGACGGCATGATGATCTGCGATGTTGTCCGGTATGCGATGAGCATTACGGGCCGGCGCCACCGCATACTCGCTGAAACCGCCGTCACGATGCACGCCCAGCACCACCAGCGAGGTACACACATTGGGTTTACCGACTGAACAAGGGTAACAATGCCCGCAACTGATCACCGGATCGACGGATACCCGTTCTCCTATCCGGTCGTGATTGACGTTGTCGCCTACCGCGTCGATGACACCGAAAAATTCATGGCCTATGACACGGGGATATTTTGCAAAAGGATTATGTCCCCGATAAATATGACTGTCGGAACCGCAGATACCCGCCAGTTTCACTTTAATGCGAACTTCGCCCGGCGCAGGCTGCGGAAGCGCGCGCGTTTCGATAGTTAATGTATTCGGTTTTTCGATTACGATGCTTTTCATTTTTCGCTCCTTACCAGTTCCACAGTGTGCCGTCTTCCAGGCGGGCCACCGGCAAATAGGCTGGATCGTACGGATATTTCGCCGCCAGTTTTTCATCGAACTCAATGCCCAGTCCTGGCTTGTCGCCCGGATGCATATAGCCGCCCTCGAACGTCCAGTTATGCGGGAAAACCTCCAGCATCTGTTCGGAGTAGCCCATAAACTCCTGTACGCCAAAGTTAGGCACCCACAGGTCGAAATGTAATGCAGCGGCCATACAAACCGGCGACAGATCGGACGGCCCATGCGAACCGGTACGCACCTGGTAGAGCGAGGCAAAATCGGCAATGCGGCGCATCCCGGTAATACCACCGGCATGGGTAAGCGTGGTGCGGATATAGTCAATCAATTGCTCTTCAATGAGCTGTTTGCAATCCCAGATACTGTTAAAGACTTCGCCTACCGCAATCGGCGTGACCGTATGCTGGCGGATGAGGCGGAAGCACGCCTGATTTTCAGCCGGCGTCGGGTCTTCCATCCAGAACAAACGATAGTCTTCAATACTTTTGCCAAAGCGGGCAGCCTCAATAGGCGTCAGTCGGTGATGCATATCGTGCAGAAGATGTTCATTAAACCCGAACGTATTGCGCACGGCGTCAAACAGCTTTGGCGTAAAATCGAGATACTTTTCCGTTGACCACAACTGTTCTTCCGGCCACTGGCCTTTTGTCGCGGGCTCATAGGCCAGCCCCTTGCCTTTCGCCATGCCGTAGGTGGTTTTCATCCCCGGAACGCCGCACTGCACGCGGATTGCTTTGAACCCTTGCTCTTTATGACGCGCGTAGTCTTCCAGCACATCGTCGATAGTGTGGCCTGTGGTATGGCAATACACCATGACGCCTTCACGCGAAGCGCCGCCGAGTAACTGATACAACGGCATATTGGCGGCTTTGGCTTTAATATCCCATAGCGCCATATCAACCGCGGAAATGGCGGACATGGTGACAGGGCCACGGCGCCAGTACGCGCCTTTGTAGAAGAACTGCCAGATATCTTCGATGCGGCGAGCATCCCGCCCGATGAGCTGTGGGCACAGGTGATCGGTAAGGTACGAGGCCACCGGGAGCTCGCGTCCGTTCAGGGTGGCATCCCCCAGACCGGTGATCCCGTCTTCCGTGGTTATCTTTAAGGTGACGAAGTTACGCCCTGGACACGTAACAAAAACTTCAGCCCCTACAATCTTCATGTTTATTCCTTACATCGCATTATGGGATGCAGGAAATTTACCCAGCTGAGCTACTACCATACAAGTATATTGATGTAAAAAGCGCTGCCAGATCACAAAATGTTCTGGTCGCGCGGCAATGTTACGTACGTCCCCATCCGACGACGATAATCAGCATTCCACACAGCGCGATCAGCGCGCCGCACCAGTCATAAACCGTGAGTCGGACGCCATCGACAACACGTAACCACAGGAGCGCAGTACAGACATATACCCCACCGTAAGCCGCATAAACCCGCCCACTCGCCGCCGGATGCAAGGTCAAAAGCCAGACGAATAACGCAAGTGACGCGGCGGCGGGCAGAAGCCACCACACGCTGGCGCCGCGCTTAAGCCATAGCCAGGGAAGAAAACATCCAATGATTTCACAGAGGGCGGTGACAAAGAAAAGCAGAGTCGTCTTTAGCATGAGATTCATTTGGTTACGAAATGATAAGTGATAATACAACAGAATATCGTTACGGTTATCCGGCCATTCTTGTGTATATGCCAGGCATAAGGATTAGTGTAGAATTTACAGGTGGTTTACCGCTTTTTCCCCTCTAATGAAAGGATATTGTGATGAACAATACGCTGAGCAAACGCCTGTGCCTGACGGCAATGCTTACGTTGGCGGCCGTTGTATATACTACTTCCGCATTCGCTGAAACCAGTAAACTGGTGATTGAATCGGGAGATAGCGCACAAAGTCGTCAGGAAGCGGCGATGGAAAAGGAACAATGGAACGACACTCGCAGTCTGCGTCAGAAAGTGAATACCCGCGCAGAAAAAGAGTGGGACAAAGCCGATGCCGCCTTTGATAACCGCGATAAATGCGAGCAAAGCGCCAACATCAACGCCTATTGGGAACCCAATACGCTGCGGTGTCTGGATCGTCGTACAGGTCGCGTTATTACGCCCTGATGCAGGATAACTAAAAGGAAGTGTAAGGATACAGTATGACAAGTGACTACAAGGTCAGACTGCGCCCGCTTGAGCGTGAAGATTTACGATTTGTCCACCAGCTTGATAATAATGCCAGCGTTATGCGTTACTGGTTTGAAGAGCCGTATGAGGCTTTTGTCGAACTGTCGGATCTCTACGACAAACACATCCACGACCAAAGCGAACGGCGCTTTGTCGTCGAATGCGACGGTGAAAACGCCGGGCTGGTAGAACTGGTGGAAATTAACCATGTGCATCGGCGGGCGGAATTTCAGATTATTATCTCGCCGGAGTACCAGGGAAAAGGCCTGGCGTCACGCGCGGCCAAACTGGCGATGGATTACGGATTTACCGTACTCAATCTCTATAAATTGTATTTGATCGTCGATAAAGAGAATGAAAAAGCGATTCACATCTACCGTAAACTCGGGTTTAGGGTAGAAGGCGAGCTGATTCATGAGTTCTTCATTAACGGCGAATACCGTAACACCATCCGCATGTGTATCTTCCAGCAGCAGTATCTGGATGAACATAAAACCTCCGGTTCTACGCTCCTGAAACCCACCGCGCAGTAAGCCCGGCGCGGTAGTCACGGAGAGTCGCACCGCGCCCGGTTTAGTAGTAATCGATACGATTTTTAATGGTGTAATGGTGGGACACTGCCGGCTTAACGCTCTCATCGACGATAACAAGCCGGCAGTCAACAGGGTTCGCATACGCATCATATTCGCAGCTCTGTGTGACGTTGCCGACCTGTCGATCATCCACCCGGCTGACTGCCGTGTAATCCAGCTTTTTACGCGGGTCCGCGGAGGGTTTTGCCGTCACAGAGAGCGTATTCTGCGAGTTTATGGTTGTCTTACCTAGCGGATAACCTTCGCTATCATAGCGATACTCGACTTTCATCTCTTTGCCCGTCGCCGATACCACAAAACCGTTGTCGTCCGTTTCCCAGGTCACGCCCGCCGAAGGCAACGCCGCCAGCTGGCACTTCCCCTGTAACTGCACCTTTTTTTCCAGCGTCTGAGCATCCCGGTAATAATTGGCATCCAGCACGAGCGCCAGCCCCGTATTATTCTCCAGATCGTGTAACTCAAGCGTATCAAAACAGCCTTCCTGTGAAAGCGTACCGGTGACCTGCTTCGCCACTTCGCCATTCTCACTCATCAATGTCTGGCTGAAATCCCTTACCGGACCACGTAATGGATCAAAATCAAATTCGTTCGAAAAACTGGCCATTTCCGGCGTAAAAGGCTCAAGGGATTTCGGGTTATCACAACCTGCCAGTATCATGCACAATAACGTCAGTAAAAGGGGTTTCTTCACGCGTGTCACCAGGATGAAAAGATATTTATCATCATATTAGCAAATACAGTTATTTACACGAAAAATGCTAAGCTTAGAACATCGTCATTAATCACAGGAGTTCATGATGAAAATCGCAACTGCAATAGCCACTCTGGCGTTAGTTAGCACCCCCTCGCTGGTGATGGCGGCACCGGGATCGTGCGAGAGAGTAAAAAGCGATATTGAACAACGTATCATCAATAACGGCGTGCCAGCGGATAATTTTACGCTCACTATCGTTCCTAACGACCAGGCCGATCAGCCGGACTCACAGGTGGTGGGCCATTGCGCGAACGACACGCATAAAATTCTTTATACCCGCACCAGCAGCGGCAATGCGCCAGCCAATACCTCTCCCGCTCAGGACGGTTCATCCGCCGAACCGCAATAACCTCCTCCTGCCCTCCGGGTCCGGAGGGTAACGCTCTTTGATATGGATTAATAATCCTTACTCCCAAAGGGGTAAACTCATTACATCATTAGCATGTTAATAATTTCGTTATAGTTATCAATATATAGCGAAATAATAACGACAATGGAGTGAGTGATGCCCGGAGAAAAGCAACAAACAGGCGTTAGCCGCAGGACGTTAGTGAAATCAGCGGCGCTTGGCTCACTGGCGCTGGCTGCCGGAGGCGTATCTTTACCGTTTGGGATGCGTACCGCGGCCGCGGCGGTGCAGCAGGCTATGCGCAACGAAGAAGATAAAATCGTCTGGGGCGCCTGTTCGGTCAACTGCGGCAGTCGCTGCGCCCTGCGTCTGCATGTAAAAGATAATGAAGTCTGGTGGGTTGAAACTGACAATACTGGCGACGATGTCTACGGCAATCATCAGGTTCGCGCCTGTCTGCGGGGCCGTTCAATCCGTCGGCGCATTAACCATCCGGATCGCCTTAACTATCCCATGAAACGCGTTGGCCGCCGCGGCGAAGGCAAATTTGAACGCATTAGCTGGCAGGAAGCACTGGACACCATTAGCGCCAGCCTGAAAAAGACCGTAGAGACCTACGGCAATGAAGCCGTTTATATCCACTATTCATCCGGCATCGTAGGCGGCAACATAACCCGCTCGTCGCCTGCCGCCTCGCCGGTGAAGCGTTTGATGAACTGCTACGGCGGTTCGTTGAATCAATACGGCTCATACAGTACCGCGCAAATTTCTTGCGCCATGCCCTACACCTATGGCTCCAACGACGGCAACAGCACGTCTGATATCGAAAACAGTAAACTGGTGGTCATGTTCGGCAATAATCCGGCTGAAACACGCATGAGCGGCGGCGGCATTACCTGGTTTCTGGAGCAAGCGCGTGAACGCTCAAATGCGCGCATGATCGTGATAGATCCGCGCTATACCGATACCGCTGCCGGACGTGAAGACGAGTGGATACCGATTCGCCCCGGCACCGACGCCGCGCTGGTGGCAGGGATTGCCTGGGTATTGATTAACGAAAATCTCGTTGACCAGCCTTTTCTCGACAACTATTGCATCGGCTACGATGAAAAGACCCTTCCGGCTGACGCGCCCCCCAATGGCCATTATAAGGCTTATATTTTGGGCCAGGGCGAGGACGGTATCGCCAAAACGCCGCAGTGGGCATCGCATATTACCGGCATCCCCGCCGATCGAATTATCAAACTGGCGCGCGAGATAGGTAGCGTCAAGCCGGCCTACATCTGTCAGGGTTGGGGCCCGCAGCGTCAGGCGAACGGCGAACAAACCGCTCGCGCCATCGCCATGTTACCGATTCTGACCGGCAACGTCGGCATTCATGGCGGTAATAGCGGCGCACGCGAATCCACTTACACCATTACCATTGAACGTCTGCCGGTCCTGGAGAATCCCGTTAAAACCGCCATCTCCTGCTTTAGCTGGACGGACGCCATTGCGCGCGGCCCGGAAATGACCGCCCTGCGCGACGGCGTACGCGGCAAAGATAAGCTGGATGTCCCGATCAAATTTCTATGGAACTACGCTGGCAACACCCTGATTAATCAGCATTCGGATATTAATAAAACCCATGAAATTCTTCAGGATGAAGCGAAATGCGAAATGATTGTGGTCATCGACAACTTTATGACCTCTTCCGCGAAGTACGCCGATATTTTACTGCCAGATCTCATGACCGTCGAACAGGAAGATATCATCCCCAATGATTACGCCGGCAATATGGGATATCTGATTTTTATCCAACCGGCGACGACGCCTAAGTTCGAGCGCAAGCCCATCTACTGGGTACTCAGCGAAATCGCCAGACGCCTCGGCGACGATGTGTATCAGCGGTTTACCGAAGGCCGTACCCAGGCGCAATGGCTGCAATATCTGTACGCCAAAATGCAGGCAAGAGATCCGGCATTGCCCGCGTATGACGAGCTGAAAAAAATGGGCATCTATAAACGCAAAGATCCCAACGGCCATTTTGTCGCCTATAAAAAATTTCGTGAAGATCCGCAGGCCAATCCGTTAAAAACGCCGTCCGGTAAAATCGAAATCTACTCAAGCAAACTCGCTCGCATCGCCAGTACCTGGGAGCTGGCGGAAGGCGACGTGATAAGCCCACTGCCGATTTATACCCCTACTTTTGAAGGATGGGACGATCCGAAACGGAGCACCTTCCCGCTACAGCTGTTTGGCTTTCACTATAAATCCCGTACCCATTCAAGCTACGGCAATATTGATGTTCTACAGGCCGCCTGCCGCCAGGAGGTGTGGATAAATCCGCTCGATGCGCAAAAACGCGGTATCGCGAATGGCGATAGGGTTCGCGTCTTTAACGATCGTGGAGAGGTGCGTCTACCCGCCAAAGTCACGCCGCGTATTCTGCCGGGCGTCAGCGCGATGGGTCAGGGCGCATGGCATAATGCGGATATGGCTGGCGATAAAATTGACCACGGCGCCTGCATCAATACGCTCACGACGCTGCGTCCTTCCCCCCTGGCAAAAGGGAATCCTCAACATACAAATCTGGTGGAAATCGAAAAAATCTAAGCCGCCTGCTCCGGGACGTTTTTACGCGCCCGGCGCTCCCCGTTTTGCGAACACAACGACATTTAAAACTCTTTTTTGGATGAGCATAGTGAGCTGTTATGAAAATCACCAACCCTGAGGCATTAATGGCGGCCAGTATCAGCCGACGAAGCCTGGTGAAAACCTCCGCTATCGGTAGCCTTGCGCTTGCCAGTAGCGCTTTCACCCTTCCGTTCTCCCGCATCGCCCACGCCGCAGCAGACCTCGCATCTGGCAATGTGGCAGAAAAAGCGGTCTGGAGTTCATGTACCGTTAACTGCGGCAGCCGCTGCCTGCTGCGCCTGCACGTAAAAGATGACACCGTATATTGGGTTGAATCAGATACCACGGGCAACGATGAATATGGCAACCATCAGGTACGCGCCTGCCTGCGCGGTCGTTCTATTCGTCGCCGGATGAATCATCCCGATCGCCTGAAATATCCGATGAAACGCGTTGGTAAACGAGGAGAAGGCAAATTCGAACGTATCAGTTGGGATGAAGCGTTGGATACCATCGGCGATAACCTGAAACGCATCCTCAAGGACTACGGCAACGAAGCGGTACATGTGCTTTACGGTACCGGCGTGGACGGCGGCAATATTACCAATTCTAACGTACCGTATCGCCTGATGAATGCCTGCGGCGGCTATCTCAGCCGTTACGGTAGCTACAGCACCGCCCAAATCAGCGCGGCCATGAGCTATATGTTCGGCGGCAACGACGGCAATAGTCCGGATGATATCGCCAATACAAAACTGGTGGTGATGTTTGGCAATAACCCCGCGGAAACACGTATGAGCGGCGGCGGCGTGACATACTATGTCGAACAGGCGCGCGAACGCTCCAACGCCCGGATGATCGTCATTGACCCGCGTTATAACGACACTGCCGCCGGCCGCGAAGACGAGTGGCTGCCGATTCGCCCGGGTACCGATGGCGCGCTGGCGGCGGCAATCGCCTGGGTGCTGATTACCGAAGATCTTATTGATAAACCGTTTCTGGATAAATACTGCATCGGCTACGACGAAACCACTCTGCCCGCCTCGGCCCCGCGTAACGCGCACTATAAAGCCTATATTTTGGGTCAGGGCGAAGACGGTATTGCTAAAACGCCGCAATGGGCCGCGCAGATTACCAGTATTCCGGCGGAAAAAATCATTCAACTGGCGCGGGAAATCGGCTCGGCGAAACCGGCTTACATTTGCCAGGGCTGGGGACCGCAACGCCACTCTAACGGGGAGCAGACCGCACGCGCAATCGCCATGCTGTCTGTACTCACCGGTAACGTCGGCATAAATGGCGGTAATTCCGGCGTGCGCGAAGGCACCTGGGATCTGGGCGTCGAATGGTTTTCTATGCTGGAGAACCCGGTAAAAACCCAGATTTCGGTCTTTACCTGGACCGACGCTATCGATCATGGCGCGGAAATGACCGCCACACGCGACGGCGTGCGGGGAAAAGACAAGCTCGACGTGCCGATCAAATTTTTGTGGTGCTACGCCAGTAATACGCTGATCAATCAGCATGGCGACATCGCCCACACCCACGAGGTGCTTCAGGACGACAGTAAATGTGAAATGATCGTCGGCATCGAGCACTTTATGACCGCATCGGCAAAATATTGCGACATTCTGCTGCCTGATTTAATGCCGACCGAGCAGGAAGATCTGATTTCCCACGAATCCGCAGGCAATATGGGCTATGTCATTCTTGGTCAGCCCGCCACCTCGCCGAAATTTGAAAGAAAGCCCATTTACTGGACGCTCAGTGAAGTGGCTAAACGGCTTGGTCCGGACGTATACCAGACCTTCACAGAAGGCCGCACGCAGCATGAGTGGGTCAAATACCTGCACGCAAAAACCAAAGCGCGTAACCCGGAAATGCCGGATTACGAAGAGATGAAACAAACAGGGATTTTCAAGAAAAAATGCCCGGAGGAGCACTACGTCGCTTTCCGCGCCTTCCGCGAAGACCCTGCCGCCAACCCACTGAAAACGCCGTCCGGTAAAATCGAAATCTATTCCGAGCGTCTGGCAACCCTCGCCAACACGTGGGAGCTGAAGAAAGATGAGATTATCCATCCTTTACCCGCCTATACGCCAGGCTTTGACGGTTGGGACGATCCGCTTCGTCAGCGCTACCCGCTACAGCTAACCGGCTTCCACTATAAAGCGCGTACCCACTCCAGCTACGGCAATATCGACGTCCTGCAACAGGCGTGTCCGCAGGAGATCTGGATCAACCCGATTGATGCGCAAGCGCGCGGCATTCAGCACGGCGACACCGTGCGGGTCTTTAACCAGAACGGAGAGATGCTCATTCCGGCAAAAGTCACGCCGCGCATATTGCCTGGCGTCACCGCTATCGGCCAGGGCGCCTGGTTAAATGCCGACATGTTTGGCGACAAAGTCGATCGCGGCGGCTCCATTAACATTCTGACGTCGCACCGGCCTTCCCCACTGGCGAAAGGTAATCCGTCACACAGTAATCTTGTTCAGGTTGAAAAGGCGTAAGGAGTAACCGATGACAACCCAGTATGGATTTTTTATTGATTCCAGTCGTTGCACCGGTTGCAAAACCTGCGAACTGGCCTGCAAGGACTACAAAGATTTGACCCCGGATGTCAGCTTCCGCCGCATTTATGAGTATGCGGGCGGCGACTGGCAGGAGGATAACGGCGTCTGGCACCAGAACGTCTTTGCCTATTATCTCTCCATTTCATGCAACCACTGCGAAGACCCGGCCTGTACCAAAGTCTGCCCGAGCGGCGCGATGCACAAGCGCGATGACGGTTTTGTGGTGGTGAACGAAGAGGTCTGTATCGGCTGCCGCTACTGCCACATGGCCTGCCCGTACGGCGCGCCGCAGTACAACGCGGCCAAAGGTCATATGACTAAGTGCGACGGCTGTCATGAACGCGTCGCCGACGGCAAAAAGCCGATTTGTGTGGAGTCCTGCCCGCTGCGGGCGCTGGACTTTGGCCCGATAGACGAACTGCGTAAAAAACACGGAGAGCTGGCTGCCGTCGCGCCGTTGCCGCGCGCGCATTTCACGAAGCCGAATATTGTGATTAAACCCAACGCCAACAGCCGCCCGACCGGGGACACTACCGGTTATCTGGCCAATCCGAAGGAGGTATAAGATGGGAAGTGGATGGCATGAATGGCCGCTGGTCCTGTTTACGGTGCTGGGTCAATGTGTGGCCGGGGCGCTGATCGTGAGTGGATATGGCTGGTTAACCACCAAAGACGATGTGGCAAAACAACGCATCGTGCGTAGCATGTTTTTTCTGTGGCTGGTGATGGGACTGGGATTCCTCGCGTCGATTATGCATCTCGGCTCGCCGATGCGCGCGTTTAACTCGCTTAACCGCGTAGGCGCTTCCGCACTGAGTAATGAAATCGCCGCAGGATCGGTGTTCTTTGCCGTAGGCGGCATCTGGTGGCTGGTGGCGGTACTCGGTAAAATGCCCCCGGTGCTGGGTAAAGTGTGGCTGCTGGTCAGTATGGCGCTCGGCGTTGCATTCATCTGGGCAATGACGCTCGTTTATCAGATAGATACCGTGCCAACCTGGTATAATGGCTACACCACGCTGGCCTTTTTCCTCACGGCATTCCTGTGCGGTCCGGTGTTTGCGGCGTTACTGCTACGCATCGCGCGCGTCCCATTTTGCAGCGTGACGTTTGCCAGTATTAGCGGCCTGGCATTGGTGGTGTGCGTGACGGTCATCGTACTACAAGGACTGTCTCTCTCAACCATTCACAGTTCCGTGCAACAGGCCAGCCATCTCGCACCGGATTACGGTATGCTACAGGTCTGGCGCATTGTCTTGCTTGCTGCCGGATTAGGCTGCTGGCTATGTCCGCTAATCCGTCGCCGCGAACCGCATACCGTTGGTTTGCTGCTCGGTGTCGTGCTGGTGCTGGCAGGCGAAATTATTGGCCGCGGACTTTTTTATGGCCTGCATATGACCGTAGGTATGGCCGTCGCAGGTTAATTTATGCGTGCGGGGCGACCCGCACCTTTCGGGATTGTTTGAATGACCACTTTTTTACAACGTGATGATTTTGCAGTAACGGCGCGTGTTCTTGGCGCGTTGTTTTATTATTCGCCGGAAAGCCACGAAACCGCTCCTCTGGTCCAGGCGCTATTAAACGACGACTGGCAGGCGCAGTGGCCGCTTGATGCCGAGGCGCTTGCGCCTGTGGCGGCTATGTTTAAGACCCACAGCGAAGAGTCGTTGCCACAGGCCTGGCAGCGTCTGTTTATCGGCCCTTACGCTCTGCCGTCTCCGCCGTGGGGTTCCGTCTGGCTGGATCGTGAGAGCGTATTATTTGGCGATTCTACATTGGCGCTACGTCAGTGGATGCGCGAAAACGGAATTCAGTTTGAAATGCAGCAAAACGAGCCAGAAGATCATTTTGGGTCGCTGTTGCTGCTGGCGGCCTGGCTTGCCGAGAATGGCCGTCATCATGAATGCGAACAACTCCTGGCCTGGCATCTGTTTCCGTGGTCGTCCCGCTTTCTGGACGTATTTATCGATCATGCCGGGCATCCGTTTTATCAGGCGTTGGGGCAACTGGCGCGTCTGACGCTGGCGCAATGGCAAGCTCAACTCATTATTCCCGTCGCTGTAAAACCGTTATTCCGTTAATCCCCACAAAAGGCAGGATTTTACCTGCCTTTTCTCCCATTGCGGCCTATTTTTATCTACAAAAAGTGACAACGTCACACCACGCTTCTATTTTTAAGATAATTCTTTATCGTGAATGTTCACCCTAAGCCGCATAAGGGCAAAGCATAATTGTTAATAGATGTTTAATAGTGTTAAACATCACGCTTCGCTGGAATCCTTCCCAACCTGTTGCTATAGCTCAAAGCACCCTGCCGGAACATGGCATAACAACACGCGACTCTTAACGTCGCCATAACACATGCAAACAGGGAGACACACCGCAATGCACACCCTCACCCTAAAACGTGTACTTGGGTTCACTATCGTCATTCTGCTGTTACTGGCGCTGTTTATCTGGGGAATCGGTCTGGAGACGCTGAAAGCGCGTCAGGTCGATCTGCTGTATCTCGGACAACGGCATTTGATGCTGGTCTTTACGTCCATGTTTTTTGCTTTACTGGTCGGTATCCCGAGCGGGATTTTACTCAGCCGACCTGCGGCAAAAGGATTTGCTGAATATGTCATGCAAATCTTTAATGTTGGTAATACCTTGCCGCCGCTGGCCGTTCTGGCCTTAGCGATGGTGATTATCGGGATCGGCGATACGCCCGCCATTGTCGCGCTATTTCTGGCCTCCCTTCTGCCTATCGTCCGCAATACCTATGCGGGCCTCTGTTCCGTTCCCGCCTCACTGATTGAAGCGGCGAACGGGATTGGGATGACAAAATGGCAGCGGCTTCGCCAGGTAGAGCTACCTAATGCGTGGCCAGTGATGCTGTCCGGTATTCGCATCGCGACCGCCATCAATGTCGGCACCGCGCCGCTGGCCTTTCTGATCGGCGCCAGCAGCTACGGCGAGCTGATTTTTCCGGGGATTTATCTCAACGATTTTCCGACGTTGATTCTCGGCGCAACGGCCACGGCGTTATTCGCGCTGATTCTTGACACTCTGCTTGCCTGGTTTGGGCGGCGCCTTAGCCCTCATACCGTCTGAACGCATAAATAACAATAAGGAGCGTTAAATGAGATTCAAAAAACACCTGTTGGGATGGCTTGCCGCAACGCTGTTGTTCAGTAGCCAGACGCAGGCCACGCCGCTGGTTCTCGCTACCAAAAGCTTTACCGAGCAGCATATTCTTTCCGCTATGACCGTTCAGTATTTGCAGAAGAAAGGCTTTCAGGTTCAGCCGCAAACCAATATCGCCGCGGTGATTTCACGTAATGCGATGGTGAATAAACAAATTGATATTACCTGGGAATACACCGGTACATCGCTGATTATTTTCAACCGTATCGATAAGCGCATGAGTCCACAGGAAACCTACGACACGGTAAAACGCCTGGATGCGAAGCTGGGCCTGGTATGGCTCAAACCGGCTGACATGAACAATACTTACGCGTTCGCGATGCAGCGCAAACGCGCCGAGTCGGAAAATATCACCACCATCTCGCAAATGGTGGCAAAAATCGAACAGGTCCGGCAGAACGATCCTGACCACAACTGGATGCTCGGCCTCGATCTGGAATTTGCCGGGCGCAGCGACGGAATGAAGCCCCTTCAGCAAGCCTACCAGATGCAGCTCGATCGCCCGCAAATACGACAGATGGACCCAGGGCTGGTCTATAACGCCGTTCGGGATGGGCTGGTTGACGCCGGGCTGGTCTATACCACCGACGGACGGGTGAAAGGGTTTGATCTGAAAGTGCTGGAAGATGATAAAGGCTTCTTTCCAAGTTACGCTGTCACGCCCGTGGTGCGTAAAGAGGTGCTGGAAGCCAATCCTGGACTTGATGACGCCTTAAACACCCTTTCCGGCCTGCTCAATAACGATGTGATATCGACCCTAAACGCCCAGGTCGATATCGAGCATCGCACGCCGCAACAGGTAGCCCATCAATTTTTGCAGGACAAAGGTCTGCTGTAAGGAGCGCCTATGGATACGATACATTATATGCTGGATAACGCAGGCTATCTCGCCAGCCTTACCTTTCAGCATCTCTGGCTGGTCGCGCTGGCCGTCGGTCTGGCGATTATCATCGGCGTACCGTTAGGCGTTGTGATTGTACGCCACAAATGGCTGGCAACGCCGGTATTGGGCGCCGCCACGCTACTTCTTACCATTCCGTCTATCGCGCTGTTTGGATTAATGATCCCGCTCTTTTCGCTGATCGGACATGGTATTGGCGTTCTGCCCGCCGTGACGGCCGTTTTTCTCTACTCTTTACTGCCGATTGTCCGTAATACCCATACTGCGCTTGATAGTTTGCCGCCCGGTCTGCGTGAAGCGGGACGCGGCATCGGTATGACTTTCTGGCAACGGCTGCGCTGGGTCGAAATCCCAATGGCCCTACCGGTTATTTTCGGGGGTATCCGCACCGCGGTAGTGATGAATATCGGCGTAATGGCGATTGCCGCGGTGATCGGCGCCGGCGGTCTGGGACTGCTACTGTTAAACGGCATTAGCGGCAGCGATATTCGCATGTTAATTGCCGGCGCGCTGATGATCTGTCTACTGGCGATTGTGCTTGACTGGCTGTTGCATCGTCTGCAAGTCGTACTGACACCTAAGGGGATACGATAATGATAAAACTGGAAAATCTCACCAAACAATTTGTACAGAAAAAGGGTCAGCCGCTAAAAGCCGTCGACAACGTCAACCTGAACGTGCCGGAAGGCGAAATGTGCGTCTTACTCGGTCCCTCCGGCTGCGGCAAAACCACCACGTTAAAGATGATCAACCGGCTGATCGCGCCCAGCAGCGGTAATATTCTTATCAACGGCGAGAATACCAACGATATGGATACGGTAACGCTACGCCGCAATATTGGGTATGTTATCCAACAAATCGGCCTGTTTCCTAATATGACGATTGAAGAAAATATTACCGTTGTGCCGCGCATGTTGGGTTGGGACAAAGCGCGCTGCAAGCAACGCGCCGAAGAGTTGATGGACATGGTGGCGCTGGATGCCAGAAAATTTCTGCATCGCTATCCAAAGGAGATGTCCGGGGGACAGCAACAGCGTATTGGCGTGATCCGCGCTCTGGCCGCCGATCCGCCGGTACTGCTGATGGATGAGCCCTTCGGCGCGGTGGACCCCATTAACCGCGAAGTGATCCAGAACCAGTTTCTGGATATGCAGCGTAAGCTAAAAAAGACCGTAATGCTGGTCAGCCATGATATCGACGAAGCGCTAAAGCTCGGCGACCGTATCGCCGTGTTCCGTCAGGGGCGAATTGTACAGTGCGCCAGTCCTGATGAACTGCTGGCCAAACCGGCTAACGAGTTTGTCGGGTCGTTTGTCGGTCAGGACAGAACGTTAAAGCGTTTGCTACTGGTCTCCGCAGGCGATGTGACCGACCAACAGCCAACCATTACCGCGCGGCCTTCCACGCCGTTAAGCGAGGCGTTCGGCATTATGGATGATCACGATATTCGCGCCATTACCGTCATTGACAACGACGGTAAGCCACTGGGATTTGTGAAGCGCCGGGAGGCGCGGAACGCCAGCGGAATCTGCGCCGATATCACCCATCCTTTCCGTATTACGGGCAAAGCGGAAGATAATCTGCGTATTGTGCTGTCCAGATTGTACGAAAGTAATACTAGCTGGATGCCGATCGTTGATGAAGACGGACGCTATAACGGTGAAATCTCTCAGGATTACATCGCCGATTATCTCAGCTCAGGCCGCACGCGTCGGGCGCTAAATATTCACGAAAACAGCTAACGCTGCCGCCGGATGGCCTCTCGCTATCCGGCAATATCATTATTGTACGCAATATTATATCGCACATAGTGCTTTTGCGTCTGACGCCATTTCCCCGCAGAATAGGCTATCCTGAAACTCCCTGTTTACCCGCTCATGCATCGTTTACACGCTTACCCGGATCTGCGAGCGATGTTTCGTCGCCTGCTGATCGCTACGCTCATCGGTATTCTCGCGGCGCTGGCTGTCGCCGCCTTCCGTCATGCGATGCAATTGCTGGAGTGGATTTTCCTGAGTAATGACACTGGCAGTCTGGTGAATGCGGCTGAGGGGCTTTCGCCCTGGCGACGGCTGATTACGCCGGCGCTTGGCGGCCTGGCCGCTGGTCTGTTGCTGTGGGGGTGGCAAAAAATGAACCAACAGCGCCCCCATGCGCCCACTGACTATATGGAAGCATTGCAAACCGACGGGCAATTTGACGTTGGCGCCAGTCTGGTGAAATCGCTGGCCTCGCTGCTGGTCGTGGTCAGCGGCAGCGCAATTGGTCGCGAAGGCGCAATGATCCTCCTCGCCGCGCTGGCGGCATCCAGCTTTGCCCGACGCTTCACGCCGCGTGAGGAATGGAAATTATGGATCGCCAGCGGCGCCGCTGCGGGCATGGCGGGCGCTTACCATGCGCCGCTGGCGGGCAGCCTGTTTATCGCGGAGATCCTGTTCGGTACCTTAATGCTGGCTTCCCTCGGCCCGGTTGTCGTTTCCGCCGTCGTCGCCCTGCTAACCACCCATGTATTAAACGGTAGCGATTCACTACTCTATACCGTACATCTGACCGTTGATCTCCACGCGCGGGAGTACGCCATGATAGTCAGTACCGGCCTGGTCGCCGGTCTGTGCGGCCCGTTGCTGATGTGGCTGATGACGGCCAGCCATAATAGTTTCTTACGTTTAAAACTGTCGCCGCCCTGGCAACTGGCGTTGGGCGGGCTTATTGTCGGATTACTGTCGTTACTCACGCCCACGGTATGGGGAAACGGCTATAGCGTCGTACAATCATTTTTGCTCTCCCCGCCGCTATTCTCGCTGATTGGCGGAATTTTTGCGTGCAAAATCCTGGCGGTGCTCGCCAGCAGCGGGTCTGGCGCGCCGGGCGGCGTCTTTACGCCAACATTATTTGTCGGATTATCCATTGGAATGTTTCTGGGTCGGATATGGGGATTCTGGCTGCCAGGCTCGGATGAAATAGCGATTTTATTGGGGCTGGCAGGTATGGCGACGCTACTGGCGGCGACAACCCATGCGCCGATAATGTCCACCCTGATGATTTGTGAAATGACCGGCGAGTATCAGTTACTCCCCGGTCTGCTGATTGCCTGTGTAGTCGCGTCAGTGCTCTCGCGAACGTTACGCCATGATTCTATCTACCGCCAGCACGCTGCCGAGCATTGACAAACGAATATACTTCCCCAGCTCACGCTGCTCGGCGCGCGGCAGGTACGGTAACTCGCCAATCAGCGGCGCTGGCAGTTTTTTCCCAAGCACATCAATAATTTCAGCATAATGCGCCAGGCCAGGATTGATACGATTCGCCACCCAACCAATTAATGGCAGTCCATCGTTAGCGACAGCTTGCGCAGTCAGTAGCGCATGATTAATGCACCCCTCCTGAATCCCTACCACCATCAATACCGGTAACTGTTCCTGTACCACCCATTCGGACAATGGACGTAAATCATTCATCAAACTACGCCAGCCGCCAGTACCCTCCACAACCACGTGGTCCACTTTATCGCTCAGGCTCGCCAGACCGTTGGACAGCAAGGTGTAATTTATAGGACAGCTATGCGCGACGCTGCTTTCTTCTTCGCTTAACGCGATCGGATTAATCGCCTCATACGGCAACTCCAGCGAAGAGACGCTTTGCAATACCAGCGCATCTTTGTTGCGCATTCCTTCTGGAGTCTCTTTGCTCCCTTTAGCGACAGGTTTATACCCTGCAACGCTCTTACCACCCGACGCTAACGCTTGTAGTAATGCGCGGGAAACCACCGTCTTCCCAACAGAAGTGTCTGTACCTGTAATAAAGAAACGCTTCAGCATCACTAACTCCACCGTTATGCTTCGAAAATATAAGCCAGGAAAATAATACAGTGGAGAAAGTCTAAGATATGGCAAGGGCAATCAGCTTGAGTTAGCGCAAATTTTTGTACAACAGTTAAAAAATGTTAACCCTGTAATAGACGAATCAACAAAGAGCCGTTATACATCGCGTCTTTTACCAACGCCGCCCCGGCCATCGTGCCCTGGTTGGTAAACTGCGTGCTTTCCACTACCGTATTCCTACTGTAGGCGGGCAGCGCCTGCTGACGGATACTGTCAGCAATGGCCGGAAAAAGTATATCAGCCGCTTTACTTAGCGGCGAACCAATAAGAATTTTTTGCGGATTAAATAAATTCACCATGATAGCCAGAATGCGTCCGACATGCGCGCCAACGCCGCTAATAATATCTTTTGCTAATAGATCTCCCTGCATCGCCGCCTGACACAGTGAATCTACCGTTAACGGCTGGCCGTGCAACATTGAACTCATCGACTGATTAAGCCGAAGCTGCGTAAGTTCCAGCACGCTATCGACGCTGGCGATGGTCTCCAGACAGCCATGATTACCGCAATAACAGCGCTTACCATAAGGATCGACCTGGGTATGCCCAATCTCTACCAGACTGCTACTGCCCGCATGAAGCAAATGACCGTCGGTGATAACGCCCGCCCCCACATTATGATCAATCACCACCTGGATAACGTCGCGCGCGCCGCGTGAGGCGCCAAAAAGCGCCTCTGCCATCGTCCAGGCGCTAATATCATGCTGAATGTAAACCGGTACGCCGGTGTGCCGCTCCAGCGCATCTCCCAAAGGCATCTCTTTGACATCTTCGTAATACGGCATCCGGTGCACAACGCCGTTTTCGGTATCGATAATGCCCGGTAACGTAATGGCAATAGAGGTCAGACGCTCCAGTTTCTGCTGATGGCGGGTAAAAAACCGATCAACGTGCGTAATAATTCGCTCAAGCAACGGCGTGGCTTCGGTTAACGGCAGCGGCAGACACTCTTCTACCACCAGTTTGCTGCTAAGATCGCGTAGCGCAAGGAAAATTTCGCCACGGCTAATACGAATAGATAAATAGTGCCAGGCCTCCGTTTCCACCATCAGCCCGACGGCGGGACGTCCACGACTGCCCGCCTCTTTAATTTCAAGTTCCTGAACCAAATGCGCTTCCAGCATTTCGCGAACAATTTTCGTAATACTGGCAGGCGCCAACTGCGCCAGACGAGACAGGTCAATTCGCGATACCGGTCCGAGCTGATCAATCAGGCGATACACTGCGCCAGCATTGGTCTGCTTAATTTGATCGATATGCCCAGGCTGACTATCAGCAACCACCGCTCACTCCCTTTATTTTCGCGCTCCGAAATAATCTGTGTGCTATGGTGAAACACTTCAATACTCGCCGTCAACTTTTTGCTTAGCCGTGTGATTAACTGCACATTTTCACCCTTTTTAAGCGTAATTAATCCCGTCGGGCAGCCAGTAATAGCTGTTGGCAAAACCGCTGTACGGCATGGCTCTGTTCATGATGCTTTGGCCATACCAGCCACATTTCAGATACGGCGTCCTCTTCCGCCAGGGGAACCCAGCGCATCTCGCTCATCTGTACACGCTTAAAGGATGCCGGCAGAATCGAGACGCCCAGCCCCGCCGCCACCAGACCGATAATGGTCATTGCCTCGCCAACCTCCTGCGTGATGGTCGGCGACAGGTTATAGCGCCGCATCAGGCCGAGAATATCGTCGTAGAGGCCCGTCCCGACATGCGGATCGAAAAAGACGAAAGGTTCTTCCGCCAGTTCTGTCAGACTGACGACCGGCTTTTGCGCCAGCCGATGTTCGCGCGGGATCATGGCCATAAGCGGCTCATGCAAAATCACCTCGCGATTAAGTGTGTCGGGCAGCGGCGTATTCCGCAGCAAGCCAATATCCAGTACGCCTTCGTTGAGCGGCGCGATTTGCTCACGCGTATTCATTTCACGCGTTTGCATATGCACCCCCGGATAGGACTGGCGGAACAGCGAAAAGGTATGCGATACCGCCCGAATAAAAGGCGCTGAAGACGTAAAGCCAATACGGATTTCTCCCGCTTCGCCCTGATGCAGCCGCTCGGCGCGAGCGGCGGCGTCGTTTACCAGACTCAGGATGTGTCGGCTGTCCACCAGAAACTGTCGCCCGGCGGCGGTTAACGCTACGCTGCGGTTGGTCCGCGCCAGTAATCGCGCGCCGACCTGCTGCTCCAGAATTTGTATCTGCTGACTGAGCGGCGGCTGCGAGATATTGAGGCGCGCGGCGGCACGACCAAAATGCAGCTCTTCTGCTACCGCCACAAAGTAACGTAAATGACGTAATTCGATATTCATATTTTTAACGTCTTATTTGAGACAATTAATATATTAGACAGAATATTTTGCTTTTTCTATGCTTTACATGTCGGTTATACCCGTCTCCTGTTGACGGAGATGTAAAGCAAGGATTTAACGTGAGTCGTACAACTATTCTCGATGACGCCACGGCGAGCGATATCGATGAACAACGCCATTCTCAGCCGGTTCAATTTATTAAACGCGGTACAGCGCCTTTCATGCGCGTCACGCTGGCCCTTTTTTCCGCAGGCCTGGCGACTTTCGCGCTCCTTTATTGCGTTCAGCCTATACTACCGGTACTTTCCCAGGAGTTTGGCGTCTCCCCCGCCAGCAGCAGCGTTTCACTTTCTATTTCTACCGCCATGCTGGCTATCGGCTTGCTTTTTACCGGCCCGCTTTCTGATGCGATAGGCCGTAAACCGGTGATGGTCACCGCGTTGTTATTAGCTTCCTGCTGCACATTGTTATCAACCATGATGACCAGCTGGCATGGTATTCTGATTATGCGTGCGCTGATCGGTCTGTCGTTAAGCGGCGTCGCCGCGGTGGGAATGACCTACCTGAGTGAAGAAATCCATCCCAGCTTTGTCGCTTTCTCCATGGGGCTCTATATTAGCGGTAATTCCATCGGCGGGATGAGCGGGCGTTTATTAAGCGGCGTCATGACCGACTTTTTTAACTGGCGCATCGCGCTGGCGGCCATCGGATGCTTTGCGCTTGCGTCCGCGCTGATGTTCTGGAAGATTTTACCCGCCTCGCAACATTTCCGTCCCACGTCGCTACGGCCTAAAACGCTATTTATTAATTTCCGTCTCCACTGGCGCGATCGGGGGTTACCTCTGCTGTTTGCAGAAGGTTTTTTACTGATGGGCGCGTTCGTCACCCTGTTTAACTACATTGGTTATCGCCTGATGCTCTCCCCCTGGGAATTAAGCCAGGCCGTGGTCGGACTGTTATCCGTAGCCTATCTCACCGGCACATGGAGCTCGCCGAAAGCTGGCGCCATGACCTCACGCTATGGCCGGGGGCCGGTGATGCTGTTCTCTACCGCAGTAATGCTGGGCGGGCTTTTACTGACGCTTTTTACCTCGCTTTGGCTGATTTTTGCCGGGATGCTGCTTTTTTCCGCCGGCTTTTTCGCCGCGCACTCCGTGGCCAGTAGTTGGATTGGCCCGCGTGCGCGCCGGGCGAAGGGACAGGCCTCGTCACTTTATCTTTTCAGCTATTATCTGGGGTCCAGTATCGCCGGGACGCTAGGCGGCGTATTCTGGCATAGTTACGGCTGGAACGGCGTAGGCGGTTTTATCGCGCTAATGCTGGTGCTGGCCATCCTGGTCGGGACGCGGTTACATCATCGTCTTCACGCCTGAAAAGAAATAATCCGGCGATAGCAACGTGCGCTATCGCCGGGCTGGTTTCACGCCACGACTCACTGTTCACCATAGACCTGTCAGGCTTGATACGCCCATAACTTCTCTGATTGCATCCAGCGCCAGAAGCGTAAATACCACCCAGATTATCGGATTCATATACGGTGTGCCTGTTATTCTGGAGGGCGGATATTACCGACTCTGCGACCAAAAATAACGGCCGGTAACGTAAAGCTACCTATTATGGTGGGGGCTGACATCGCGTTACCGGGGGGATTGTACATAGCGTTACATGCCGAAACCAATCACTCACGGAAGCCTTTTGATAACAGCGATATAGTCATTTCACCGGCCCCGCAGTGGGGTTGAATGAAAACCAAATCGAGGGTATCAAAATGAAAAAAGTATTAGCTCTGGTTGTTGCCGCTGCAATGGGTCTCTCTTCCGCAGCATTCGCGGCTGAGACTGCAACGCCTGCGAAAACCGCAACGCCTGCCAAAACAACCCAGAACACCCAGCACCACAAAAAACAGCATAAAAAAACCGTTGAGCAAAAAGCGCAGGCGGCTAAAAAGCACCAGAAAAAAGATGGCAAAAAAGCCCCAGCCAAATCTACGTCAAAAACAACTTCGCAGCCGGCTGCGTAAGTCGTAACATGCTGCGGCGCGCCCCCGCGCCCGTTTTTACGGCGCTAAATTGTTCTGGTTTAGCGCCGCCTTCCGGGAGGGCAAAAAAGTGTCTCGCTACCGCTTTGAGCTCATTCTTATCGTGCTTATTTTATGCGCCGTTATTGCCACGCATTTCTATCTTTCCTGAGTGTAGTTATCTGATTTTACTCCCACTTTCTTACCGTCACGTCTATAGTAGTACTGAGGGTTTGTTGTTAATAATCATAATTACCCACCAGAGTGTGATATGCATAAAACCATTGCTGTATTACTGGGCATAGTGTGTTTTTTACCGGTTATGGCGAAAGCCAGGGGGGCTGAAACAGACGCCACGGATGCCAGCGACGTCAAAACGCTTTTTTTTAACCATGACGATCGGGTGCCCGTCGCCGATCCTACCCAATCGCCGTGGGATGCCATCGGGCAACTAGAGACCGCCAGCGGTAATTTGTGTACGGCAACACTTATCTCCCCGCATATCGCCCTGACAGCAGGTCACTGCCTGCTAACGCCACCGAAAGGAAAACCAGACAAGGCGGTTGCGCTGCGTTTTGTGGCGCGAAAAGGAGTATGGCGCTATGAAATCCACGGCATTGAAGGCCGCGTTGAACCGTCGCTGGGCCGACGCCTGAAAGCGGATGGCGATGGCTGGATTGTGCCGCCTGCCGCGGCAAGCTGGGATTTTGGTCTGATAATATTGCGCTACCCACCTTCCGGTATCACGCCAGTGCCTTTATTTACCGGCGATAAAGCGGCGCTCACTGCGGCGTTGAAAGCCGCAGACCGAAAAGTCACGCAGTCTGGTTATCCGGAAGATCATCTGAATGCGCTCTATTCCCATCAGGATTGCGTCGTGACCGGCTGGGCGCAGAATGCCGTACTCTCACACCAGTGCGACACGTTACCTGGCGACAGCGGCTCGCCGTTATTATTGCACACGGATAGCGGATGGCAGCTCATTGGCGTACAAAGCTCCGCCCCTGCGGCTAAAGATCGCTGGCGCGCCGATAACCGCGCTATATCCGTCACCGGCTTTCGCGATAAGCTGAAAGCCCTGGCGCAGGACTAATACGCGAATCGCTGCCTGACCGGCAGCGATCGTCTCAGGCAAATTTTATCATGACCATTCCGGCGAGCAGCAATATCACGCCAACCCAGCCTTTGGGGTTTAAGCGCTGGCCGAAGAGCACCCAGCCCGCCGCCAGCGTGGCGGCAATACCAAAACCGCCCCATAACGCATACGCCACCGACAGGTCTATCCCTTTTACCGCCTGGGAAAGCGCGCTGAAGGCGGCCAGAACAGCGGCAAGCGATAAGATGCCATAGCATTTACGGCGAAAGCCGTCCGAAAATTTCAACAGTACGTTAGCCGCGATTTCCAGCATTATTGCCAGCCCAAGCCAGGCGCCGTGTATCCATTCAAATTGTTGCACGAGTCGCCTCCTTCACCGGTTTGCCGGGTTTACGCGTCCCTGATTTGATCAATACGATGCCAGCGACCAGCGTCAGCAAGCCGGCTATCTTCATGGTTGATAATGCTTCATCAAATAGCAGCACGCTAAAAATGGTAATAAATAAAATGCCGATCCCTTCCCATAAGGCATACGCTACACCCAGGGCAATCTTTTTTACCGCAAAAGAAAGAAATATATATGACAGCGTGATCATCACCAGCATTAAAATAAAACCCGCATTGCCATTACCCACGCTAGCCCATTTCATTGAGAGCGTGCCGGTAATTTCAGTCGCGATAGCCAGAGCTAATAAAATCCAGTAAAACATGACACTTCTCCTGCATGAGAATATACTCTTTCGAGTCTGCTGCACGCAGCAAACTAAAAAATAAAATCAGTTAGCACAGCGCATTGCGCCAGCTCAGGCAGAAGTGAGAGACTAAAGTGCGTTACGCCAGTGCTGCTCGCCGATAAGCAGGAAAAAGGAGGTAGAGTGAAGATGCGTTTGCGTGGAGAAAAAAGCGCTGAACATATTGTCCATAATATTACAATTATCCGCAGTGTTGCTTCTCGTCATCGCGGATGATAATTGTCCTCGGTAGTTGAACACGCCTGATTTGTATCATAAGCCAGGAATTAACTCAAAATATTTTCACTTCTTTACCTGAAGTGTTTGATTTTAACCAGAACAGGTCGACCGACATCACATTATTATTCGTGTCGGCATCAGAAAACAGGGACTGATATGGCAAAACCGATCATCACGCTCAATGGTCTAAAAATCGTCATTATGCTGGGAATGCTGGTAGTTATTCTGAGCGGTATCCGCTTCGCCGCAGATATCATTGTTCCCTTTATTTTGGCGTTATTTATTGCAGTCGTTCTCAATCCCGTTGTGCAACGGATGACCCGATGCCGAATTCCGCGCGTTATCGCAGTATCATTGCTCATTGTGATTATTGTTATGTTAATGGTACTGCTACTGGCCTATTTGGGGACATCATTAAATGAACTGGCTCGTACCCTACCGCAATATCGCTCCTCATTGGTGATACCGTTGCAACGTATTGAACCGTGGTTACAGCGAGCAGGCATTGGCGTGTCGGTTGATGAGCTGGCGAAATATATCGATCCAAACGCCGCCATGACTCTGGTAACGAACCTGCTCACCCAACTGTCCAATGCCATGTCGTCCATCTTTTTATTGTTATTGACCGTGGTATTTATGCTGCTGGAGGTTCCACAATTGCCTGAAAAACTGCAGCAGATGATGAGCCGCCCGGTAGAAGGTATGGCGGCAATTCAACGCGCGCTTGATAGCGTTTCCCATTATCTGGTGTTAAAAACAGCGATCAGTATCGTGACGGGGCTGGTCGCATGGGGAATGCTGGCCGCGCTGGATGTCCGCTTCGCCTTTGTCTGGGGTCTACTGGCCTTCGCGCTGAACTATATCCCTAATATTGGATCGGTGCTCGCTGCCCTGCCGCCCATTATTCAGGTGCTGGTATTTAACGGGTTTTATGATGCGCTGCTGGTGCTGGCAGGCTATCTGCTGATTAATCTGGTCTTCGGCAATATCCTTGAGCCACGAATTATGGGACGTGGTTTAGGCCTTTCAACCTTAGTGGTATTTTTGTCGTTAATTTTCTGGGGCTGGCTATTAGGTCCGGTGGGCATGTTGCTCTCCGTTCCGTTAACCATCATTGTCAAAATCGCCCTCGAACAGACCACCGGCGGGCAGAGTATCGCCGTTCTGCTTAGCGATTTAAACAAAAGATAAAATGCAATACATACACAAAATCATTCAAGATGCATCGCGGCGGCAAGGGAAGAAATCCCCGGGAGCATAGATAACGATGTGACCGGGGTTTCTGAGCGCAGCCAACAAAGAGACAGCTTAAAGGATGAAGTGTATAAAAACGGCCTCCGAAGAGGCCGCCGCACGTTTAAAAGATTAAAGCGCTTTCAGAATCGCATCCACGCTGGCTTTGGCATCGCCAAACAGCATTTGCGTATTCTCTTTAAAGAACAGCGGGTTCTGCACGCCAGCATAACCAGTATTCATTGAACGCTTAAAGACCACGACATTCTGTGCTTTCCACACTTCGAGAACCGGCATACCGGCGATCGGGCTGCGGGGATCGTCTTGCGCCGCCGGGTTCACCGTATCGTTCGCGCCAATCACCAGCACGGTATCGGTATCGGCGAAATCATCGTTGATCTCATCCATTTCCAGCACGATGTCATAAGGCACTTTCGCCTCCGCCAACAGCACGTTCATATGCCCCGGCAGGCGACCCGCCACCGGATGAATGCCGAAACGCACGTTGATACCGCGTGCACGCAGTTTTTCGGTGATTTCCGCCACCGGATACTGCGCCTGCGCCACCGCCATCCCGTACCCCGGCGTAATAATGACGGAGTGGGAGTTTTTCAGCATCTCAGCGGTCTCTTCCGCCGTGATTTCGCGATGTTCGCCAGCTTCCTGATCGTCGCCCGTTGAGGAGCCGTCAGTACCGAACCCACCAGCAATAACGCTGATGAAAGAGCGGTTCATCGCTTTACACATAATGTAAGACAGGATCGCACCTGATGAACCGACCAGCGCGCCGGTCACAATCAGCAAATCGTTGCTCAACATGAAGCCAGCCGCCGCGGCAGCCCAACCGGAATAGGAGTTCAGCATTGAAACAACCACCGGCATGTCCGCCCCACCGATAGAAGCGACCAGATGCCAACCAAACGCCAGCGCGATAATGGTCATCAGCAGCAGCGCCAGAACCTGTAGACCCACGCTTTCGGTACGAACAAAAACCAGCAGCAACAGGAAAGAAACAACCAGCGCCGCCAGGTTCATTTTGTGACGGTTAGGCAACATCAACGGCTTAGAAGAGATTTTGCCGCGCAGTTTACCAAACGCTACGATCGATCCAGTGAAAGTGACTGCGCCAATAAAGATACCGAGGAAGACTTCGGTCAGATGGATATTCACCAGCACCGGCGCCAGACTGGCGTCATGGTACAGATAGCTGTTAAAACCAACCAGTACCGCCGCCAGGCCCACGAAACTGTGCAGAATCGCGACCAGCTCCGGCATCTCGGTCATCTCAACTTTTTTCGCCATGCGGATGCCAATCGCGCCGCCAATAATCATGGCGACCAGAATCCATGCTACGTTGCCGGTATCCGGCCCGAAAATGGTCGCCAGCAACGCGATCGCCATCCCGGCAATACCGAAGTTATTCCCCTGGCGGGACGTTTCATGCTTTGAAAGCCCGGCAAGGCTGAAAATAAACAGGATCGCGGCAACAATGTATGCAGCTGTAACTAATCCTCCAGACATGTGTTACCCCTTAGTTTTTCCGGAACATTTTCAGCATACGCTGAGTCACGGTGAAGCCACCGAAAATATTAATGCTGGCGATAAGCACCGCGATAAAGCTCAGGAAGCTGACCCAGCCGCCCTGACCAATTTGCAATAATGCCCCGACAACAATAATCCCTGAAATTGCGTTGGTCACCGACATTAATGGCGTATGAAGCGCATGAGACACGTTCCACACCACGTAATAACCAACCACGCAGGCGAGCGCAAACACGGTAAAATGGCCGAGGAACTCTTTTGGCGCGACATCGGCCAGCCAGCCAAAAAGAATGATCGCCAGCGCCATTAACGCATACTTCCGCCAGGGTGAAGCGGGCTTTTCCGGCTCTTTTGGCGCAGGTGCTACTTTAGGCGCGGCCTGTGGCTGCGCGGAAACCTGGATTGGCGGCGCAGGCCAGGTAATGTCGCCGTCGCGAATCACCGTCACGCCACGGATCACGACATCGTCAAAATCCACGTCAATATTGCCGTCTTTCTCTTTGCACAGCAGCTTCAGCAGGTTAACCAGGTTGGTGCCATAAAGCTGGGATGACTGCGTCGGCAAACGCCCCGGTAGATCGGTGTAGCCAATCACTTTTACGCCATTGTCCGTCGTCACAACCTGATTAGCGACGGTATATTCGCAGTTACCGCCATTCTGCGCGGCCAGGTCGACAATCACGCTGCCGGCCTTCATAGAATCGACCATATCGCGGGTAATCAGCTTCGGCGCTGGTTTGCCCGGAATCAACGCGGTGGTAACGATGATATCGACTTCTTTGGCTTGGGCGGCAAAGAGCGCCATTTCCGCTTTGATAAACGCCTCGGACATCACTTTGGCGTAACCATCGCCGCTACCGGCTTCCTCTTTAAAATCCAGTTCGAGGAACTCAGCCCCCATACTCTGGACCTGCTCTTTGACTTCAGGACGAGTGTCAAACGCGCGGACAATCGCCCCCAGGCTGTTTGCCGCGCCGATAGCCGCAAGACCGGCAACGCCCGCGCCAATCACCATCACCTTCGCCGGCGGCACTTTCCCGGCGGCGGTGATTTGGCCGGTAAAGAAGCGCCCAAATTCATGCGCGGCCTCTACAATGGCGCGATAACCCGCGATATTCGCCATTGAGCTTAACGCGTCGAGCGACTGCGCGCGGGAAATACGCGGCACGGAGTCCATCGCCATCACCGTAACCTTACGTTCGGCAAGTTTCTCCATTAACCCAGGATTTTGCGCAGGCCAGATAAAACTGACCAGCGTAGTCCCGGGGTTCAGTAAAGCGATTTCCTCTTCTTCAGGCGCATTAACCTTGAGAATAATTTCCGACTGCCAGATAGCATTGCCGTCGACAATATCCGCGCCAGCCTGCGCAAACGCTTTGTCGTCAAAACTTGCCAGTTGACCCGCCCCGCTTTCGATAGCGACGCTAAACCCCAGCTTCAGTAGCTGCTCTACCGTTTTCGGCGTCGCAGCGACACGGGTTTCATTGGGTAACCGCTCTTTTGGTATGCCAATTCGCATAAATGTTCCCTTCCATCGGTATTTTTGATGATGGTTTGTCAGTAAGCGCGAGAAGCGTACGCCTGCCCGCGTTTGAGGTAAATGTTACCCCAGCAGAATAAAACCGTTACAAACTCTCTATAACCTACTGAAAATAACGCCTGTGATCTAGCGCCAAAAAACAGAATTTTTTATCAAATTTGCAAAACATGAACGATTCAGCCGCTAAGCAGCCATAATGCCTTGAAAATGGCCTGCGAGGGCTGATAATTCGCTCAAATTTGACAGCAAAACATCATTAAACCCCTGGCGCGATCAAGAAATTAACATTAAATTAACTTATTAAATTTATGCGCTTCATTAGCTTAGCCGCCCGGACGCCGTTTTTTTCGACATATCGGTAAATGTTATCATCAAAGATAGGATACATGACACGATGCGTGAAAAATCCCGCAGACATCCATATGGTTTAAATGCAATAATCAGCCACGTTTCTAGTCAATAACAATACCAGTACCTGGTTTGCGCAAGGCGAAGGATTATTTTTATGAAGCTTAAGAACACTCTCCTGGCGTCGGCTCTGCTTTCTGCGGCTGCTTTTTCTGTCCATGCAGCAACAGAACTGACGCCGGAGCAAGCGGCTGCACTAAAACCTTATGACCGCATCGTTATTACCGGTCGTTTTAATGCTATTGGCGATGCGGTCTCCGCCGTGTCCCGCCGCGCAGATAAAGAAGGCGCAGCCTCCTTCTATGTTGTCGACACCTCGGAGTTCGGCAACAGTGGTAACTGGCGTGTTGTGGCGGACGTGTATAAAGCCGACGCGCCGAAAGCCGACGCGCCCAAAAATCGTGTCATTAATGGCATCGTGGAATTACCGAAAGACCAGGCCGTACAATTAGAACCGTATGACACCGTCACCGTTCAGGGCTTCTACCGTAGCCAGCCGGAAGTTAACGATGCCATTACGAAAGCGGCGAAACAAAAAGGCGCATACGCTTTCTATATTGTTCGTCAGATAGATGCAAATCAGGGCGGAAACCAGCGCATCACTGCATTTATCTATAAACAAGATGCGAAAAAACGCATCGTCCAGAGCCCGGACGCTATTCCGGCAGACTCTGAAGCTGGCCGCGCCGCGCTGGCTCAGGGCGGTGAAGCTGCGAAGAAAGTCGAAATTCCAGGCGTCGCCACGTCAGCCTCGCCGAGCGCCGAAGTAGGCCGTTTCTTCGAAACGCAATCCTCCAAAGGTGGGCGTTACACTGTCACACTTCCGGATGGCACAAAAGTTGAGGAACTGAATAAAGCGACGGCTGCGATGATGGTGCCTTTCGACAGCGTTAAGTTCACCGGCAACTACGGCAATATGACAGAAATCTCCTATCAGGTCGCCAAACGAGCGGCGAAGAAAGGCGCTAAGTATTATCATATTACGCGTCAGTGGCAGGAGCGCGGCAATAACATCACCATCAGCGCCGACCTCTATAAATAAGGCGCGCGTCGCCATCAGGCTTTCTCGCCGGATGGCGGCATACCTGCCTTATCAGGCCTACACGATCGTTCAACGGTAGGCCTGATAAGCCGCCATCCGGCACTTTCTCGCGGGATGCCAGTTCCGTCAAATATCGCGATGAATCTCACTTTTCGCTTTTTTGGCGATAAATCTTATCCAGGCCGTTGCATGCGGTCCCTTCTCTCCGTAAAATCCCGCGCCTTAGTGGCTTTCACCATTTTTATGCGTTTTGCCATAATAATTATTCTTCCAATTTCATTTTTATAGCTGGATACCAATGGAAAAAAAACTGGGACTGAGCGCGCTGACCGCGCTGGTTTTAAGCTCAATGCTTGGCGCAGGTGTTTTCAGCCTGCCCCAGAATATGGCCGCCGTTGCCAGTCCGGCTGCGTTGTTAATTGGCTGGGCCATTACCGGCGTGGGGATACTCTTACTGGCATTCACCATGTTAATCCTTACACGCATTCGCTCCGAGCTTGACGGCGGTATCTTTACTTACGCCCGCGAAGGCTTCGGCGAACTGATTGGCTTTTGTTCTGCCTGGGGCTATTGGCTGTGCGCGGTCATCGCCAACGTATCCTATTTGGTTATCGTTTTTTCAGCGCTGAGTTTCTTTACCGATACGCCTGCGCTGCGTCTGTTTGGCGACGGTAATACCTGGCAGGCTATTGTCGGCGCTTCAGTCCTGCTCTGGATTGTCCATTTCCTCATCCTGCGCGGCGTACAAACGGCAGCCAGCATCAATCTGGTCGCGACTCTGGCGAAACTGTTGCCGCTCGGCGCGTTTATTGTGCTGGCTATCATGATGTTCAAACTGGATACCTTCACACTGGACTTCACCGGTGTTGAACTCGGTATTCCCGTATGGGAACAGGTCAAGAACACCATGCTTATTACGCTGTGGGTGTTTATTGGCGTTGAAGGCGCCGTCGTCGTCTCGGCCCGAGCGAAAAATAAACGCGATGTAGGCCGCGCCACGCTACTGGCAGTACTCGCAGCGCTGGGAATATATCTCCTGGTCACGCTGCTTTCTCTTGGCGTTCTGGCGCGTCCGGAACTGGCGGAGATGCGCAACCCGTCGATGGCCGGTCTGATGGTGAAAATGATGGGGCCGTGGGGAGAAATTATTATTGCAGCGGGACTGATTGTGTCTGTCTGCGGGGCTTATCTAAGCTGGACTATCATGGCGGCGGAGGTGCCGTTTCTGGCGGCAGCCTATAAATCCTTCCCGGGCATCTTCGCGCGACAAAATGCGCAAGGCGCGCCTTCTGCGTCGTTATGGCTCACCAATATCTGTGTGCAAATCTGTCTGGTGCTGATCTGGCTGACCGGTTCGGACTACAACACACTATTGACGATTGCGTCAGAAATGATTCTGGTGCCCTACTTTCTGGTCGGCGCATTTCTGCTGAAGATTGCAACGCGTCCCCTCCATCGGGCGGTCGGTATCGGAGCCTGTATTTATGGCTTATGGTTGTTATACGCGTCGGGTCCCATGCACCTGCTGCTGTCCGTCGTGCTGTACGCGCCTGGATTACTGGTTTTCCTGTATGCGCGTCGGACGCACAAGCATGACAACGTATTAAATCGTCAGGAAGTCGTGCTGATTGGTTTATTGCTGGTCGCGGCGGTTCCGGCTACGTGGATGCTGGTAGGTTAACCCCCCCCATCGTAATATCCGTCTGTATTACGATGGGGAAACCACGGTCTTTGCCAATATTAATGCCATTTAATCCAGCAAAAAATCAGCAGCCACGCGCTTAGCCCCCAGCAGACCACCGCACCGCCAAGCGCGACGGGCAGGCGCATCACGCCGCTGAAATACCATAGCGTTGCAAGATAAATGAAATAAGGAATGATCGACCACATGCTAAAGACGATGGTGGTACGCATCGCGTCGATGCCCCGCTCGCTGGCCACGATATAGTGCGCGATAAGCGCAAACGTTGGAAACAGAGGAATTAATCCGGCGATATAATAATTTTTCGTTTTTGACAGCAGACCAATCAATACGACGACCAGCGCCCCCAGGGCAGCTTTAATCACGAGTCCCATTACCTTGCCTTAACACGCTAATAACAACAGCGTGTAGCATAACGGAACCGCTCTCGTTTAGAAAAGATTTATGGAAGGGAAAACAGAGGCGGTGTATGTTGGCGTTTTCTATTCTCCATTTATAATATGAACCGCATTGTATTTGTTGAAGACGACGCTGAAGTGGGTTCTCTCATTGCCGCTTATCTGGCGAAACATGATATTGATGTCATTGTTGAGCCGCGTGGTGACCGGGCGGAGGATCTTATCCTCACCACTCAGCCCGATCTGGTTTTACTGGATATTATGCTTCCAGGTAAAGATGGCATGACGATATGCCGCGATTTACGCCACCGCTGGCAAGGCCCGATTGTCCTGCTCACCTCGCTGGACAGTGATATGAATCATATTCTGGCGCTGGAGATGGGCGCCTGCGACTACATCCTCAAAACCACGCCTCCGGCCGTTTTGCTGGCGCGTCTGCGCTTACACCTGCGGCAAAGCGAACAAACGCAACAGGCAAAAAGTCTTCAGGAGAGCGCGCTTACGCCGCATAAAGCGCTGCGTTTTGGCGCGTTAACCATCGATCCCCTTAACCGGGCGGTCCAGCTCAACGGCGATTTCATATCGCTCTCCACCGCCGATTTTGAATTGCTCTGGGAACTGGCGACACACGCCGGACAAATTATGGATCGCGACGCGTTGCTAAAAACGCTGCGCGGCGTCAATTATGATGGTCTGGATCGCAGCGTGGATGTAGCGATTTCCCGCCTGCGTAAGAAACTGCTGGATAGCGCTGCTGAGCCCTATCGTATAAAGACCATTCGCAATAAAGGCTATCTTTTTGCCCCTCATGCCTGGGACGAAACGACGGGATAAGTTAGCCGACAGATTTTACCTGCCTTTATCAAGTCATAGTGGCGATGCTCATCACCGCCACTGTTCAAAAAACAGACATTGTATAAATGGATGCTATTTTTATTAGTCGGAACAGCCCCTTTATTACCGTTTTCTCTGCGTTGCGGTTCATGATTACGTCTTTTTCGCTCAAGAAAATTAAATTAAAAAAACTCGAAGCCAGTTCACAAAATTGATAACAGAATGTCTGCCCGCCGCTATATTGCCATCTTTTTTCGCAAATTGTGAAATCAAACAAATCACAACCATGAATATATAATAACAAATATATTCACCATAAATATATGCGTTTCCGATAGTAACTTTTGTATTAATTAATAACATATAAGAAAAGTTAGCATTTGCTGAAATAATATTATTCAGATTAGGATGCCTTTGATTCAACGAATCTGTAGAAGTTCAATCTTTTGCAAATAAGTTAAGTTTTTAAGGATAAAAAAATGAAAAGAAAAGTATTGGCACTTGTCATCCCGGCTCTGCTGGCTGCTGGCGCAGCACACGCCGCTGAAATTTATAACAAAGACGGCAACAAACTGGACCTTTACGGGAAAGTAGACGGCCTGCACTATTTCTCTGATGACTCTTCTAAAGATGGCGATCAGACCTATATGCGTGTCGGCTTTAAAGGCGAAACGCAGATTAACGACCAACTGACCGGTTACGGCCAGTGGGAATATAACGTTCAGGCTAACACTACCGAAGGCGAAGGCGCTAATTCCTGGACTCGTCTGGCATTCGCCGGCCTGAAATTCGGCGACTACGGCTCATTCGACTATGGTCGTAACTACGGCGTCCTGTACGACGTAGAAGGCTGGACCGATATGCTGCCTGAGTTCGGCGGCGACTCCTATACTTACGCTGACAACTACATGACCGGTCGTGCTAACGGCGTGGCCACCTACCGTAACACTGATTTCTTCGGTCTGGTAGACGGTCTGAACTTCGCGTTGCAATATCAGGGTAAAAATGAAAGCCAAAGCGCTGACGATGTAAATATCGGTACCAATAACCGTAATAATGGCGACGATATTCGTTACGATAACGGTGATGGCTTCGGTATTTCTACTACCTATGATATTGGTATGGGCTTCAGCGCAGGCGCTGCATATACCACTTCCGATCGTACTAATGAGCAAGTCAATGCTAGCAGCACGATTGCTGGCCGCACGATTGCTGGCGGCGACAAAGCGGATGCATGGACAGCTGGCTTGAAATATGATGCCAACAACATCTATTTAGCGACTATGTATTCTGAAACCCGTAATATGACGCCTTATGGTAAAACGGACAAGGGTTATGATGGCGGCGTAGCAAACAAAACGCAAAACTTCGAAGTTACAGCCCAATATCAATTTGATTTCGGTCTGCGCCCGGCGGTTTCTTTCCTGATGTCTAAAGGTAAAGATCTGACCTATAACAACGTTAATGGCGATGATAAAGACCTGGTTAAATATGCTGATGTAGGTGCTACCTACTATTTCAACAAAAACTTCTCCACCTATGTTGATTATAAAATCAACCTGCTGGATGATGACGACCCGTTCTATAAAGATGCCGGTATCAGCACTGATGATATCGTCGCGCTGGGTATGGTTTACCAGTTCTAATTATTCATTAATTCTTCTCAAGCCCGCCGTTTCGGCGGGCTTTTCTTTTTTCATTACCACCGTTCTAAAAACAGAACGCACTGTTCCCTGGGCACAGATTGAACAATTCTTGTTCGCTCTCTATGGTTTGCTTATCGCCCGACAAAAGGAACATGCTAATGATCAGTCTCGTCCCGCCTCTGCTTTCCAGAACCGCGCTTCTCTTTCTGCTCACGGCCACAGGCGCAGCCACCGCCGCCCGCCCGGCAGCGGATATTATTTTGCATAACGGTAATATCATCACTCTGAATGATGCCCAGCCGCAGGCCAGCGCGCTGGCGATTTCCGGCTCGCGGATTGTGGCGATTGGCGATGATACGGCGACAGATGAATGGCGCGGCGACCATACCCGTACCATCGATTTACAGGGTAAAACCGTGATACCCGGCCTGACCGATACCCACATCCACGCCATTCGCGGCGGACAAACCTGGACATTCGAAACCTACTGGTACGACAGCCCTTCGCTTAAAGACGCGCTGGATAAATTACGCGCCGACGCTAACCGTCGTCCCCACGATCAATGGGTAGCCGTAGTGGGATCGTGGATACCGGCGCAGTTTGCAGAAAACCGGGCGCCGACGGTAGCCGAATTGAGCCACGCCCTTCCCGATCATCCGGCTTATATTCAGTATCTTTACGACTATGCGTTAGTGAATCAGCGCGGTATAGACGTACTTGGCCTTAACGACACCCCTCCTCCTGATTTAGCGGGAATCCGCGTAGAGCGCGACGCAAAAGGTAGCGCCACGGGGAAATTATTTGGTGACATCGCCGCGTTTAACCAGCTTTTTGCCAGCATAAGTAGTAACGCCGATCGCGAGGGCGGTCTGCGACAATTTTTCGCTGATATGAACGCTCGCGGCGTGACCGGCATCATTGACCCCTCTGCCGGGCCTGCCGCCGCTTATGAGCCTTTATTTGCAATGCGAAACCAGGGGGATTTACCGCTGCGCGTGGGGTATCGCATTCCGGTACAGCCAGAAGCGAAAGGTCATGAAGCGCAGTGGTTCAGCAACCTGATGGCCTTTCGCCCGGCGCGTGCCGATGACGGGCAACTGGCTTTTCTAGGTCTGGGGGAAAGCCTGGTGGCCGGAATGAATGACGGCGTGCGGATGGCCCCAGGTTTTTCTTCCTCAGAGCAAGACAAAACCGCGCTTCGCCAGGTCGCGACGTTTGCGGCAAAACGGGGAATACCGCTTGAGATCCATGCCTATACCGATGACAGCGCCGACGCGATATTGACGATTTTTGAGCAGGTAGCGCAGCAGTACGATCTGCGCCCTCTCCGCTGGTCTATTGCACACCTGAATACCGGTTCGCCACAGACGCTTGAGCGAATGCGTAAGCTGGGTCTGGCATACACTGTGCAAATGGGGCCTTACTTTGAGGGGCTTGCCATCCGTGACGCCAATCCACCCGGCGCGACGGACAATTCGCCGCCGGTTCGACTGGCGCTCGATAAAGGGCTTGTCGTGGCTGGCGGTACCGATTCGACGCGTATTGGCATTGCCGGTGTCTGGCACGCTATCGAATATCATATCACCGGTATAGCGTCAGGCGGTTCCGTGCGTAAACCCGCCAGCGAGCGGCTCACGCGTCTGGAAGCGCTAGCGTTATATACACGTCATGCCGCCTGGCTCGCCTTTGCCGAACAACACCGGGGCCAGCTTAGCGTCGGAAAACAGGCCGATCTGGCGGTACTCAATCAGCCATTTATGACGATGCCGGAAGACAGAATTGATACCATTCGCGCTGTTTTGACGCTTGTCGATGGACGCATTGTTCACGAAAGTCCGGACCTTAACGCCGGACAATGAGGTTGTCAGTTGACGCAAAGCCTGCTTTTATAACCCACCAGCGGCGCTGACGGGAAATCTTTTTCGTCAGCGCGCGATAGAGCTAATGTATTGAGATCCGGTGGGCGTTGATGAAAAAGCTGTTTGTGCAGTTTTACCTTTTGCTGTTCGTCTGTTTTCTGGTCATGACCTTATTGGTCGGACTGGTGTACAAATTCACCGCCGAACGCGCGGGCAGGCAATCGCTCGACGATCTGATGAAAAGTTCGCTCTATCTGATGCGCAGCGAACTGCGGGAAATTCCGCCGCGTGAATGGGGAAAAACGTTAAAAGAGATGGACCTGAACCTCTCTTTCGATTTACGCGTTGAACCGTTAAATCACTATAAGCTTGATGCCGCCACCACGCAGCGACTGCGTGAAGGCGATATCGTCGCGCTTGACGATCAATACACCTTTATTCAGCGTATCCCGCGCAGCCATTACGTCCTGGCGGTTGGCCCGGTTCCCTATCTCTATTTCCTGCATCAAATGCGACTGCTGGATATCGCCTTAATGGCGCTCATTGCCTTTTCTCTCGCCTTTCCTGTGTTTATCTGGATGCGCCCGCACTGGCAAGAAATGCTCAGGCTCGAATCCGCCGCGCAGCGCTTTGGCGAGGGTCATTTGACTGAACGCCTGCACTTCGATAATGGCTCCAGTTTCGAACGTCTGGGCGTCGCGTTCAACCAGATGGCGGATAACATTAATGCCCTGATCGCCAGTAAAAAACAGCTGATTGACGGTATCGCCCATGAGCTTCGCACGCCGCTGGTACGTTTACGCTATCGGCTTGAAATGAGTGAAAATCTGACACCGCCGGAATCACAGGCACTCAATCGCGATATTGGTCAACTGGAAGCGCTGATTGAAGAACTGCTCACCTATGCGCGCCTTGACCGACCGCAAAATGAACTGATGTTGACCGAACCCGACCTCCCCGCCTGGTTGCTCGCGCATTTGCAGGATGTGCAGAGCGTGACCCCGGAACGCGCCGTAAACCTTGTCACATGTGTAATCGGCGATTATGGCGCGCTTGATATGCGGTTAATGTCGCGAGTGCTGGATAACCTGCTGAATAATGCGTTGCGCTACAGTCGTACCACCGTTCAGGTCAGTCTGTTACTCGACGGCAGTCAGGCAACGTTGTTAGTCGAAGATGATGGCCCCGGCATTGAAGCGGATGCGCGTGAGCGCATATTTGAACCTTTTGTCAGACTCGACCCCAGTAGAGACCGGGCGACAGGCGGCTGCGGGCTTGGACTCGCCATCGTACACTCTATCGCACTGGCGATGGGCGGTAGCGTCGTCTGTGACGAGAGCGAACTGGGCGGCGCAAAATTTAGCTTTCGCTGGCCGGTCTGGCACGCGATGCCCGACATGACCGCTGCCTGACGCATTTTGCACGCTGGTTGAGCGGCGGGAACTGTGCTATACAGATAGTATGTTGTAACTAAAGTGAGTGATACCATGTCCCGCTACGATCTCGTTGAACGCCTGAATGGCACTTTTCGCCAGATAGAACAACACCTGGCGGCGCTGACGGATAATCTACAGCAGCATTCGCTACTTATCGCCCGTGTCTTTTCACTGCCGCAGGTGACCAAAGAGGCGGAACATGCGCCGCTGGATACTATCGAGGTAACGCAACATCTGGGGAAAGAGGCCGAAGCGCTGGCGCTACGTCACTATCGCCATTTGTTTATTCAACAGCAGTCCGAAAACCGCAGCAGTAAAGCCGCCGTCCGCCTGCCTGGCGTCTTATGCTATCAAGTGGATAATGCGACACAGTTAGACCTGGAAAATCAGATACAGCGCATTAACCAGTTGAAAACCACCTTCGAGCAGATGGTTACGGTAGAGTCCGGTCTTCCCTCAGCGGCACGTTTTGAGTGGGTGCATCGGCATCTACCCGGCTTAATTACGCTGAACGCTTACCGCACGCTGACGCTTATCAATAACCCCGCCACCATACGTTTCGGCTGGGCAAATAAACATATTATTAAAAATTTAAGCCGGGATGAGGTTCTGAGCCAGTTGAAAAAAAGCCTCGCGTCGCCGCGCAGCGTCCCGCCGTGGACGCGCGAACAATGGCAATTCAAGCTGGAACGGGAATATCAGGATATCGCTGCCTTACCGCAGCAGGCCCGACTCAAGATTAAGCGTCCGGTTAAAGTACAGCCGATCGCCCGCATCTGGTATAAAGGCCAGCAGAAACAGGTGCAACACGCCTGCCCCACGCCGATTATCGCATTAATCAACACGGACAACGGCGCTGGCGTGCCGGATATTGGCGGGCTGGAAAACTATGACGCCGATAATATTCAGCACCGTTTTAAACCACAGGCGCAGCCGCTGCGACTGATTATTCCGCGACTGCACCTGTATGTGGCGGATTAACGTCCCGGCGTCATACTGCCAACCATCAACTCCGGACGTACCCAGGCGTCGAACTCCTCGTCGCTAAGGTATCCTAATGCCACGGCTGAGGCTTTGAGCGTCAGCCCTTCTTTATGCGCCTTCTTCGCAATCTCCGCCGCTTTATCGTAACCGATGTGCGTATTGAGCGCAGTGACCAGCATCAGCGACTCATTCAGCAACTGCGTAATACGCTCGCGGTTTGGCTCGATTCCTGACGCACAGTGTTGATTGAAACTCGCCATGCCATCGGCCAGCAGGCGCACCGTTTGCAGAAAATTATGAATAACCATCGGACGATAGACGTTGAGCTCAAAGTTGCCCGATGCGCCCCCCATATTGATGGCCACATCGTTACCCATTACCTGGCAACATAGCATCGTTACCGCTTCACACTGGGTCGGGTTCACTTTACCAGGCATAATGGAACTGCCTGGCTCATTCTCCGGGATAGCAATCTCGCCAATGCCGCAGCGCGGGCCGGACGCCAGCCAGCGAACATCGTTGGCGATTTTCATCAGCGAGGCCGCCAGTCCTTTTAATGCGCCATGCGCCTGTACCAACGCGTCACAGGTCGCCAGCGCTTCGAATTTATTCGGGGCGGTAACAAACGGCGCTGCGGTAATCGTCGCCAGTTCCTCGGCCACGCGCCGGGCATATTCCGGGTGGGTATTAAGCCCTGTCCCCACTGCGGTTCCGCCGAGCGCCAGTTCCGCGACGTGCGGTAAACTGTGCTCAATGTGCCTGAGGTTATGTTCCAGCATGGCTACCCAACCGGAAATCTCCTGGCCTAAGGTGAGCGGCGTCGCGTCCTGCAGGTGAGTACGGCCAATTTTGACAATATCGGCGAAAGCGTGGGATTTATCGCGAAGCGTATCCGTTAATGCGGATAATTGCGGGATGAGGTGTTCGCGTAACGCCAGTAACGCCGCCACGTGCATGGCGGTTGGGAACACATCGTTTGAGCTTTGACTCTTATTGACGTCATCATTGGGATGCACCTTGCGCTCCATACCGCGAACGCCGCCCAAAATTTCACTGGCGCGGTTCGCTAACACCTCATTCATATTCATGTTGCTTTGCGTACCGGACCCGGTCTGCCAAATCGCCAGCGGAAACTCATCAGCATGTTTTCCCGCCAGCACTTCATCAGCCGCCTGGATAATCGCGCTGGCTTTTTCCGCCGCCAACAACCCTAAGTCCTGGTTGACCTTCGCAGCGGCGCGCTTGGTCAACGCCAGAGCGTGAATGAGCGAGACGGGCATTTTCTCCGTGGAAATCCGAAAATGCTCCAGCGAACGTTGAGTCTGCGCCCCCCACAGTTTATCTGCCGGGACTTCAATCGCGCCCATTGAATCTTTCTCGCGGCGTACCGTTACCATTACCTGCTCCTTACTCAAGTTGATGAGATCATGTGTCGACATTGCTCACATGTTTGCGGTCTTATGAGTATTAACGATAACAACACAACGGTGTAGACCGGATAAGGCGCTTGCGCCGTTCTCCGGCAAAATAGCGAATCATGTTACCGCCCCGCAGGACGGCGACATTACTTAACGCAGCGTGCGCACTGCGATGACTGAATCTGCTGGAAGAAATCGTTGCCTTTATCATCCACCAGAATAAAGGCCGGAAAATCCTCCACTTCAATTTTCCAGATAGCCTCCATACCCAGTTCAGGATATTCCACGCACTCCAGGCGCTTGATACTACCCTGCGCCAGAACGGCTGCCGGGCCGCCGATACTGCCCAGGTAGAAGCCGCCATGTTTCTTACAGGCATCGGTCACCTGCTGGCTGCGGTTGCCTTTCGCCAGCATGATCATACTGCCGCCCTGCGACTGGAGCTGATCAACATAAGAGTCCATTCGTCCTGCGGTAGTCGGCCCAAGCGACCCGGAGGCATACCCTTCCGGCGTTTTTGCCGGCCCCGCATAATAGATAGGATGATCTTTGATGTACTGCGGCAAACCTTCGCCTCTGTCCATCCGTTCTTTCAGTTTAGCGTGCGCGATGTCGCGGCCCACAATAATCGTGCCGTTCAGCGACAGGCGCGTTGATACCGGATACTGCGACAGTTGTTGCAGTATCTCGCTCATGGGACGGTTAAGATCAACGCGCACCGCCTCGCCCTCTCCCGCCTGGCGCAGCGCCTCTGGAATATATTTACCGGGATTGCGCTCCAGCTTTTCGATCCAGATCCCTTCCCGGTTGATCTTCGCTTTAATGTTTCGATCCGCGGAGCAGGATACGCCCATACCTACCGGACACGATGCCCCGTGACGCGGCAATCGGATGACACGAATATCGTGAGCGAAATATTTGCCGCCGAACTGCGCGCCTAAGCCAAGATTTTGCGCCTCAAGCAACAATTCTTTTTCCAGCTCAATATCGCGGAAGGCCTGCCCGTGTTCATTGCCTTCGGTCGGTAGCGCATCATAGTATTTTGCCGAGGCCAGCTTAACGGTCTTCAAGTTCGCTTCCGCCGAGGTGCCGCCAATGACAAACGCGATGTGATACGGCGGACAGGCGGCGGTGCCCAGCGTACGCATCTTATCGACGAGATAATTTTTGAGCTTACCCGGCGTCAGAAGCGCTTTTGTCTCCTGATAGAGGTAGGTTTTATTCGCCGATCCGCCGCCTTTAGCGATACAGAGGAATTTATATTCATCGCCATCGACGCTGTAGAGATCGATCTGCGCCGGCAGGTTAGTACCGGTATTGACCTCTTTGTACATATCCAGCGCCGCGTTCTGTGAATAGCGCAGGTTATCTTCGATATAGGTGTTATATACGCCGCGAGCCAGCGCCGCTTCATCACCTCCACCAGTCCAGACGCGTTGGCCTTTTTTGCCGACAATAATGGCCGTACCGGTATCCTGGCAGGTGGGCAACACGCCCTTGGCCGCGATATCGGAGTTTCGCAGGAATTGCAGCGCGACATATTTGTCGTTTTCACTGGCCTGCGGATCACGCAGAATATCCGCCACCTGCTGCTGATGCGCGGGACGTAGCATAAAAGACGCATCGTGGAAGGCCTGACGCGCCAACAGCGTTAGCGCTTCCGGCGCGACTTTCAGGATCTCTTGTCCTTCAAATTCGGCGACGGAAACATGTTCGCTGGTCAACAAGTAGTACTCGGTATCGTCCTTTTTGAGGGGAAAAGGGTCTTGATAAAAGAAGGGTTTGTTTGACATTGTGCTCTCACTTACCGCTCGGTATGGTTATTCTCTGGGCAGGTGTTCCATTGCCCGACTAAAAGCGAGTAACACTATCCTACACAATTTTTTAACAAAAACTGAGACAAGTACGACTTTTTACGCCCGGAGGTTACTTCATACGGGTTTCTTGGTTTAATACCTCCCATTGATCTCCACATTGAAACAGGGCTTGATAATGCAAAAACTCATTAACTCAGTGCAAAACTATGCCTGGGGAAGTAAAACTGCGTTAACGGAACTTTATGGCATCGCCAATCCGCAGCAGCAGCCAATGGCTGAACTCTGGATGGGCGCGCATCCCAAAAGCAGCTCGCGAATCACCACCGCCAACGGCGAAACCGTCTCCCTGCGTGACGCCATCGAAAAGAATAAAACCGCCATGCTGGGCGAAGCGGTAGCCAACCGTTTCGGCGAACTGCCGTTTCTGTTTAAAGTACTGTGCGCCGCGCAGCCGCTCTCTATTCAGGTGCACCCGAATAAGCGCAATTCCGAAATCGGTTTCGCGAAAGAAAATGCGGCGGGTATCCCCATGGATGCCGCAGAGCGGAACTATAAAGATCCTAACCATAAACCAGAGCTGGTTTTTGCCCTGACGCCTTTCCTGGCGATGAACGCGTTCCGCGAATTTTCTGACATTGTCTCTTTACTGCAACCTATCGCCGGCGCGCATTCCGCTATCGCCCACTTTTTGCAGGCGCCGAATGCTGAACGTCTGAGCCAGCTTTTCGCCAGCCTGTTGAATATGCAAGGCGAAGAAAAATCCCGCGCGTTAGCCGTACTCAAAGCGGCGCTTAACAGCCAGCAAGGCGAACCGTGGCAAACGATCCGCGTGATTTCAGAGTATTATCCTGACGACAGCGGGCTTTTCTCTCCTTTGTTGCTGAATGTGGTCAAACTGAATCCCGGCGAGGCGATGTTCCTGTTTGCCGAAACGCCTCATGCTTATCTGCAGGGCGTTGCGCTGGAAGTCATGGCGAACTCCGATAACGTTCTGCGCGCTGGCCTTACGCCAAAATATATCGACATCCCTGAGCTGGTCGCGAACGTGAAGTTCGAACCTAAGCCTGCCGGCGAGTTGCTGACTGCCCCGGTGAAAAGCGGCGCGGAGCTGGACTTCCCAATTCCGGTTGACGATTTTGCTTTTTCACTGCACGACCTGGCGCTTCAGGAGACGAGCATCGGCCAACACAGCGCCGCGATTCTGTTCTGCGTTGAGGGTGAGGCGGTGTTACGTAAAGATGAACAGCGTCTGGTACTGAAGCCGGGTGAATCTGCCTTTATCGGCGCGGATGAGTCTCCGGTTAACGCCAGCGGCACAGGCCGTTTAGCGCGTGTTTATAACAAGCTGTAGCAACGTACTGAATTTTTTAACAACTCTTGCTAAGCTTATAACAGACGTAAAACTCCTCCAGGCGGTTTAATCCGCCTGGTTTCATTTTTATGGACAATTGATATGAAAAAAACACTGGTAGCTGCAGGTGTAGTGATTGCACTTGGCATCGTCTGGACAGGCGGCGCCTGGTATACGGGGAAAAAGCTGGAGAACCATCTTGCAGAAATGGTGACTCAGGCCAATGAACAGCTCAAGCGTACTGCGCCGGAGGCCGGTGTCGAATTAAGTTATCAAAACTACCAGCGTGGCGTGTTCAGTAGCCATCTGCAACTGGTTGTCAAACCGGTTGCCGGCGCAGACACTACCTGGTTGAAGCCCGGGCAAAGCATTGTGCTGGACGAGTCCGTTTCACATGGCCCCTTCCCGCTCGCCCAGCTCAAAACGCTCAATCTGATCCCTTCTATGGCGTCGGTAAAAACCACCCTGGTGAATAACGATGCGGCAAAACCCCTCTTTGATATCGCGAAAGGCGACACGCCCTTTGTTATCAATACCCGCATTGGTTATGGCGGCGATACCCGCTCCGATATCTCTCTCAAGCCGTTAAACTACGAGAATGCCGGTGAAAAGGTCGCCTTTAGCGGCGGCGAGTTCCAGCTTAACGCCGATAAAGACGGTAATGTGGTTTCGCTGTCAGGCGAAGCGCAGAGCGGCCTTGTCGATGCCGTTAACGAATATAATCAGAAGGTCCAACTCACCTTTAATAATTTGAAAACCGACGGTACCAGTAAACTGGCAAGCTTTGGCGAACGTGTGGGCGACCAAAAGTTAACGCTGGATAAACTGTCCATCGCCATTGAGGGTAAAGAGATGGCGGTGCTGGAAGGGATGGAAATTGCCGGCAAGTCCGATCTCGTCAACGACGGAAAAACCATTAACAGCCAGTTGGATTACTCGCTTAACAGCCTGAAAGTGCAGAATCAGGATTTAGGCAGCGGTAAATTAACGCTGAAAGTCGGCCAAATCGACGGCGAAGCCTGGCACCAGTTTAGTCAGCAATATCATGCGCAAACGCAGGCGCTGTTGAATCAGCCGGACGTGGCGCAGAATCCTGAGCTTTATCAGCAAAAAGTCACTGAAGCGTTCTTTAGCGCTCTCCCCGTGCTGTTAAAAGGCGATCCGGTACTGACTCTGGCGCCGCTTAGCTGGAAAAACGCCAAAGGGGAAACCACGCTGAATCTGTCGCTGTTCCTCAAAGATCCGGCAACCACAACGGCACAACCGCAAACGCTGGCGCAGGAAGTCGACCGCTCCGTGAAATCGCTGGATGCGAAACTGGCAATTCCAATGGACATGGCGGTCGAGTTTATGACGCAGATAGCAAAACTGGAAGGCTATCAGCAGGATGATGCGGAAAAACTGGCAAAACAGCAGGTGCAGGGGCTGTCCGCAATGGGTCAGATGTTCCGACTGACAACGCTGAAGGATAATACTATCGCCTCCAGTTTGCAGTACGCCAATGGCCAGATCACGCTCAACGGACAAAAAATGCCGTTGGAAGACTTTGTCGGCCTGTTTGGAATGCCAGCGCTTTCCGTACCGGACGTTCCGGCGCTGCCTCAACAATAATCGCCTTGCCGGGTGTCGCGACGCTGCACCCGGTCTGCGCCGAACGACGCGCAGCCTCTACTTTTGCGTTACCAGGCGAGCGGCTATCGTTTGACTCCGCACATGGTGCTCGTCGTGAGCAATACGCTGCAATATTCGTTCGGCCAGGGTATAGCCTATTTCTCGCGCCGGCGTACTGGCCCAGATAATCGGCAGGTCGTCGAGGGCGTTCTCCGCCACATCAGCAAACGCCGCCAGCGACACCTGCTGCTCGAAATAACGATCGACACCGCTCTCGCCACTCTGTCGTCCGGCTCTCAGTAGGCCAAACCACGCCCCCATCGCAATGGTTTCGTTGTAACAAACGACAGCGCTAATGGTCGGATTGTATCGCAACAGCGCGGTAATGCTTTCTGCTGCCTGTTTCTGACTGGAAGCGCATTCCACGACCCACTCGCTGTGAAACGGTAGACCGTATTTTAACAACGTCGCGCAATAGCCGCCCACGCGCTCCGCGCGGGTTAAAGATGCGCTTTGTCCTCCCAGCCAGGCGATGCGCTGATGGCCCTGACGAATAAGGTACTCCGTCAGGAGCTGCGCCGCCTGCATGTTGTCAGGCCGAACGGTATCGGCATCATCAAGATAGCTGGCGCGTGACGCAAACACGACAGGAATTCCTTGTGCGTCGGCCTGCGCTCTCAGCGCTTCGCTACTGCCCGCCGCACCGGCGATCACCATGCCATCCACGCCCTGATTAAGCAGCATGGTAAAACGCTGATTTAGCTGTTCGCCATCTTTCCCCCCGTGCAGGAGAAAAACCATACGGCCTTGCGCTTCCAGCGCTTCCGTTAACCCGGCGGTCAATTCGGCATAAAAGGGTGCCGATAAATCACGCACGATCAAACCGATAACGCCGCTTTGCCCGCCACGCAGCGCGGACGCCTGGCGGTTACGCACAAAGCCCAGTTGCTCAATTGCCGCGTTCACGCGCTCGCCGGTCGCGGCCGATATTCGCCCCTTGCCGCTCAGCACTAAGGAAACGGTGCTCACCGACACGCCAGCCGCCAGCGCAACATCGTGGATAGTGATTTTTTTGGCGATAGCCATGTCAACAAATCGCTCCAGAATCGGACAGATAAAACGTTTTACCTATCTGTTATCTTTATACGCGTTATTATCGGTCAGTAATGTGATTAATGCCGCACTAAAATTTGATAAAACGTTTTATCTTTTCGCCATCATAACCTGACACCGGCCTTTATTAACAAGGAGTCGTTAGATGACGACGAAAACCACGCCAAAAATAACGCTATGGGAATTTTTCCAGCAACTGGGCAAAACGTTTATGTTGCCCGTCGCCTTGCTCTCGTTCTGCGGCATTATGCTCGGTATCGGCAGCTCGCTTAGTAGCCACGACGTTATCACCCTGCTCCCCGTGCTGGGTAATCCCTTGCTACAGGCTATCTTTACCTGGATGAGTAAAGTAGGTTCTTTTGCCTTTAGCTTCCTGCCGGTGATGTTTTGTATCGCGATTCCGCTTGGTCTGGCGCGGGAAAACAAAGGCGTCGCCGCATTTGCCGGGTTTGTCGGTTATGCGGTCATGAACCTTGCAGTCAACTTCTGGCTCACGGCAAAAGGCATTCTGCCGACCACCGATGCGGCGGTGCTGAAAGCCAATAACGTACAAAATATTCTGGGCATCCCCTCTATCGATACCGGCATCCTCGGCGCCGTTATCGCTGGTATTATTGTCTGGATGCTGCATGAACGGTTTCATACCATTCGTTTGCCGGATGCGCTGGCCTTTTTCGGCGGTACGCGTTTTGTGCCTATCGTTTCCGCCGTTGTGATGGGGCTTGTCGGCCTGGTTATCCCCCTCGTCTGGCCGGTTTTTGCGATGGGAATTAGTGGACTGGGTCATATCATCAACAGCGCCGGCGACTTTGGACCGATGATTTTCGGCACCGGCGAGCGCCTGCTGTTGCCTTTTGGTCTGCACCATATTCTGGTAGCGCTGATTCGCTTCACCGAGGCGGGCGGTACGCAAGAGGTATGCGGGCATACCGTGAGCGGCGCATTGACTATTTTCCAGGCCCAACTCAGCTGTCCAACGACGCACGGCTTCTCTGAAAGCGCCACTCGCTTCTTATCGCAAGGCAAAATGCCGGCGTTTCTCGGTGGGTTGCCGGGCGCCGCGCTGGCAATGTACCACTGTGCCCGTCCAGAAAACCGCCCTAAAATTAAAGGATTATTGATTTCCGGTTTAATCGCCTGCGTTGTCGGCGGTACAACGGAGCCGCTGGAATTCCTGTTCCTGTTCGTAGCGCCGGTGCTGTACGTTATTCATGCTCTGCTGACCGGGCTGGGCTTTACCATCATGGCTATTCTCGGCGTCACTATCGGCAATACGGATGGCAATATTATTGACTTTGTGGTGTTTGGCATCCTGCATGGTCTGTCAACAAAATGGTATCTGGTACCGGTAGTGGCGGCGATTTGGTTTGCGGTTTACTACCTCATTTTCCGCTTCGCCATTACACGCTTTAACCTCAAAACACCGGGGCGCGAAGCGGAGATCGCCACCAGCATTGAAAAAGCGATCGCTGGCGCGCCAGGAAAATCCGGCTACAACGTGCCTGCTATCCTGGCGGCATTAGGCGGCACGGAAAACATCGTGAGTCTGGACAACTGCATCACCCGCCTACGTCTGTCCGTGAAAGATATGTCGCTTGTCGATGTCCAGGCATTGAAGGACAATCGTGCGATAGGCGTCGTACAGCTCAATCAGCATAATTTGCAGGTGGTTATCGGCCCGCAGGTTCAGTCGGTAAAAGATGAAATGGTTGGTCTGATGAATACCGTTCAGGCATAAGGAAGAGATATGTTCGATTTTTCACAGGAAGTTGACCGTCGCGGGACATGGTGTACGCAGTGGGATTATGTCGCCGATCGTTTTGGCGAGGCCGATCTACTCCCCTTTACGATCTCGGATATGGATTTTGCCACCGCGCCGTGTATCCTGGAGGCGCTAAACCAGCGCCTTTCCCACGGTGTGCTGGGCTATAGCCGTTGGAAAAATGAGGCGTTTTTAGGGGCGATTACCCACTGGTTTGCGACACGCCATCAGACCACGATAGATGCCCACTCCCTCGTATACGGCCCCTCCGTTATCTATATGGCGTCCGAGCTTATCCGCCAGTGGTCCAACGAAGGCGATGGCGTGGTAGTTCATACCCCCGCTTACGATGCTTTTTATAAAGCGATTGAAGGCAACCATCGCATCGTCACTCCCGTCCCGCTGGAGAAAGAAGGCAACGCCTGGTATTGCGATATGGCCAAACTGGAGGCGGCGCTGGCGCGTCCGGAAAGCAAAATCCTGCTGCTGTGCAGTCCGCAAAATCCCACCGGTAAAGTGTGGACGCGTGACGAGCTGGAAACGATGTCAACGCTGTGCGAGCGCCATGGCGTACGGGTGATTTCCGATGAAATTCACATGGATATGGTATGGGGAAACCAGCCGCATATTCCCTGGAGCAATGTCGCGCGCGGAGACTGGGCGCTGCTCTCCTCCGGCTCGAAAAGCTTCAACATTCCGGCATTAACCGGCGCCTATGGAATCATTGAAAATAGTGAAAGCCGTGAACGCTACCTGGCCGCCTTAAAAGGGCGCGACGGCCTCTCTTCGCCAGCGGTGCTCTCGCTCACGGCGCATATTGCCGCGTATCAGCACGGCGCGCCGTGGCTGGATGCGTTACGCGCCTCGCTGGCGGCTAATATGCGCTATATTGAGCAGGCGCTGAATGGCGCCTTTCCGACGTTGAACTGGCAAGCGCCGCCATCGACCTATCTGGCATGGATTGATCTCCGTCCACTCGGCATTGACGATCAAAAATTACAGCACACGCTCATTCATCAGGAGAAAGTCGCCATTATGCCCGGCGATACCTATGGCGCAGAGGGCCGGGGATTTGTGCGTCTGAATGCCGGATGCCCTCGCCTGAAACTTGAAAAAGGCGTCAACGGATTGATTAACGCTATCCGCACCGTTCGCTGATACTGTCTACAGGCGGGGGGTTGACCCTTTATCCTGAGAGGCGATAACAGAGACGGCCCCCGTGAGCTGACCGGGGGCGCGTTAAAGAGAATGATACAAAATTTCTCCCGCGCTCTCGCGAAGTTGCAACGTAATGACTCCGTTTTTGCAAAATTTCCAGAGCATTATCGATCTGTAGTATAATGGTGCGCACTTTTATTAAAAATTGAGTGCGCCCATGATTGATATTACGCTTCCTTTGACTGACATCCACCGCCACCTTGATGGCAACATTCGCGCCCAAACAATTCTGGATCTTGGTCGGCAGTTCAACATCGCCCTTCCCGCCCAAACGCTGGAAACGTTGATTCCGCATGTCCAGGTCACCTCAACCGAACCCGATTTAGTGAGCTTTCTCACGAAGCTCGATTGGGGGGTAAAAGTCCTGGCATCGCTTGACGCCTGCCGCCGTGTGGCCTTTGAAAATATTGAAGATGCCGCACGTAACGGCCTGCATTACGTCGAGCTTCGCTTTTCGCCCGGCTATATGGCGATGGCGCATCAGTTACCGATCGCAGGCGTGGTTGAAGCCGTTATCGACGGCGTACGCGACGGCTGTAACACGTTTGGCGTCGAGGCGCGACTCATTGGCATTATGAGCCGTACCTTCGGCGAGTCGGCATGTTTACAGGAGCTTGATGCGCTGCTGGCGCACAGAGAGAAAATCACCGCGCTGGATTTAGCCGGTGATGAGCTGGGCTTTCCCGGCAGTCTGTTTTTGTCGCACTTTAATCGGGCGCGTGATGCGGGCTGGCATATTACCGTTCACGCTGGCGAAGCCGCAGGGCCGGAAAGTATCTGGCAGGCGATTCGCGAACTGGGGGCCGAACGTATCGGACATGGCGTAAAAGCTGTCGAAGATCGCGCGTTAATGGATTTTCTTGCACAGCAGCGTATCGGTATTGAATCCTGTCTGACCTCGAATATTCAGACCAGTACCGTCGCATCGCTGGCGGATCATCCACTCAAAACCTTCCTTGAGCATGGCGTTCTCGCCAGTCTTAATACGGACGATCCGGCTGTTCAGGGCGTAGATATTATCCATGAATATCACGTCGCCGCGCCAGCGGCAGGATTGAGCCGCGAACAGATTCGCCAGGCGCAGATTAACGGTCTGGAAATCGCCTTTCTGAGCGATAGCGAAAAACGTGCGCTGCGCGAAAAAGTGGCCGCGGCGTAAGATTGCTTTATTGATGCTAACGCCCTCTCTCCGCCTGCGGTTTAATGCTATCCCAGGCGGAGAAATGCGACATCTCAGGCAAGACACAGCGTCGCGCGATGTTTTGCCGATTCCATGCCCAGTTCAATCAACTCCATAATTTGAATCGCCTGGCTTGCCGGCACGGGATTTTCACCGTTACCGTTTAACGCATCGCGGATAGCGGCATAATATGCCGGATAGTTACCCGGCAACGTAAGCCAGTTCTCTTCTTTGCGCGTTTCTCCCTCAACCAGGGTCAATACGCCGTCACGCATGTCATATCCCCAGTCTTCCTGCGGTAAACGCTCGCCGTTTTTTAACCGTTCTTCCTGGGGATCGAGGCCATATTTTACATAGCTACCGCGCGAACCATGAACGATGTATCGCGCGGATTCCGCCGCGGCCAGCATCGTACCGTGCAAAATCACGCGGCGCTGGGGGTAGGATAAAATCGCGTGGAAATAATCTGTAGATTGCGCGCCCGGACGCAGTTGCGCTAAATCCACCGTCATGCTGACCGGCAGGCCAAAAAGTTGAATGGCCTGATCCAACAAGTGCGGCGCCAGATCGTACCAGATACCACTTCCCGGCCCGCCTTGCTCGCGCCAGCGGTCGCGCACCTGGGGACGGAAGCGATCAAAGTGGGATTCAAACAAGGACACCTCGCCGAGCACGCCATCCGCCAGCAAGGCCTTCAGCGTCAAAAAATCGCTGTCCCAGCGTCGGTTGTGGAAGACGGAAAGTACCCGACCAGTGCTCCGCGCAAGCGCATCCAATTCTCGCGCCTGTGACAGTGTCACGGTAAAGGGTTTATCAACCACCACATGCTTACCGGCTTCCAGCGCAGCTTTCGCCAGCGGGAAATGGGTATCGTTGGGCGTCGGGATCACGATCAGGTCGATATGCGGATCGTTAAATAAATGTCGGGGCTCAGAGACCACGGAAACCGCCGGCCAATCTGCTTTCACTTTTGTTTCATCGCTGCTGGATACCGCCGCAAGCTCTAGCCCTGGCGTTCCCATAATTAAGGGCGCATGAAAGGTTTTACTGGCGTAGCCATAACCGATTAACCCAACGCGGATTTTATCATTCATCTCACTGCCTCCGGTTTTAGATATCGCTATTCCACACCATCGTGCGATTAGCCGCAATAGCGTCCTGACCATCAACGTAGCATCAAATGATTAACTTGTTACAGAACAGAGGCTGAAAACGTTTCCCTCCCTCTTGCCGACCGTTCGCCAGGAAAGTAACATTTACCCCCTGTGTTTATGGATAAATCAAAGCAAATGTCGTCAATAATGAATCGTCTTATTGAATTAACTGGGTGGATAGTTCTCGTTATCTCAGTCATTCTTTTAGGTATTGCCAACCATATTGACAATTACCAACCACCAGAGCCCACGGCTTCCGTCCAGAAGAAGTAAGCGTCAGATAATGTAAAGGCATTTTCGCGTGGTACGGTAAGCGGCGCCCCGGGGGGTGCAAAGAAAAGTCAAAAACCGGCAAAAAAAACGAAATATGTCCTATCTGGTCTGACGTTTATTGCCTGTTGTAGGAAAGCGCGTTAACCTTTCGCCCCAGGCGCCATGTGGCGCCTGACTCTTTACCGGTAAGAATATTCCCTTTTTACCTGCACCCCTGACCTCTCACTGGTGCGGTTTTGTTTATTTTTTATCAGTGACTACTCCGTTGGCATTATATTTAATATGGATCAACTTTATATGACCGTTCAGGATTATCTATTAAAATTCCGCAAAATTAGTTCGCTCGAAAGTCTGGAAAAACTGTTCGACCACCTTAACTATACCCTTACTGATGACATGGACATTGTTAATATGTATCGCGCTGCAGATCACCGCCGTGCCGAACTGGTTTCCGGAGGACGCCTGTTTGATGTAGGTCAGGTTCCGCAATCCGTCTGGCGCTATGTGCAATAAAGAAAGTAGCGTTTAACATCAAAAACCTTATAATATTTGCCCCAAAATGAGCGGCATGACCGTTAACGCGCGTAACCCCGGAGAAGATATGACTACAACACCGCCACAACGAATTGGAGGCTGGCTTCTTGGCCCGTTAGCCTGGCTGTTAGTCGCGTTGTTGAGCGCCTCGCTGGCGTTATTACTCTACGTTATGGCGCTTGCCACACCGCAAACGTTCAAGACGCTTAGCGGACAGGAAACCGGTAATTTACTGCTATGGGGCATTTCATTTATTACCGCTATCGCCATGTGGTACTATACCCTGTGGTTGACGATCGCATTCTTCAAACGCAGACGCTGCGTGCCGAAGCATTACATTATCTGGCTGCTGGTGTCGGTGTTACTGGCGGTTAAAGCATTTGCCTTTTCGCCCGTCTCAGATGCCTTTGCCGTGCGTCAGTTACTCTTCCCACTGTTGGCGACGGCGCTCATTGTGCCTTATCTCAAACGTTCAGCGCGCGTTAAAACAACGTTTGTTAATCCGTAATAACCCTACAGTTAACCTGTTGTCGCCTGTAGTAGTTTGACAGATAATAGGCGGCTTTTTTATTTCAGGCCGAAACATGACTGATTACCTGCTGCTCTTTGTCGGAACTGTACTGGTCAATAACTTTGTACTGGTCAAATTCCTGGGCCTTTGTCCCTTTATGGGCGTATCCAAAAAACTGGAAACCGCCATGGGGATGGGCCTCGCGACGACCTTTGTCATGACGCTGGCGTCGATATGCGCCTGGCTTATCGACACCTGGATACTTATTCCGCTGGATCTGATTTATCTGCGGACGCTGGCCTTTATCCTCGTCATTGCTGTGGTCGTGCAATTTACCGAAATGGTTGTGCGGAAAACCAGCCCGGCGTTATACCGCTTGTTAGGCATCTTCTTACCACTGATTACCACTAACTGTGCGGTTCTGGGCGTAGCGTTACTGAATATTAATCTCGGTCATCACTTTCTTCAGTCGGCGCTGTACGGATTTTCCGCCGCCGTCGGTTTTTCATTAGTGATGGTTCTGTTTGCCGCCATCCGCGAACGCCTTGCCGTGGCGGATGTGCCCGCCCCTTTTCGTGGTAACGCGATAGCATTGATTACCGCAGGATTAATGTCTTTGGCCTTTATGGGCTTTAGTGGTTTGGTGAAGTTGTAATGAATACTATCTGGATTGCCGTTGGCGCCCTGACCCTTCTGGGCCTGGTGTTCGGCGCCATTCTGGGTTATGCCTCCCGCCGATTCGCGGTTGAAGATGATCCGGTTGTTGAAAAAATCGATGCGATTTTGCCGCAGAGTCAGTGTGGTCAGTGCGGCTATCCCGGCTGTCGCCCCTACGCCGAAGCCGTGGGTCTCCAGGGCGAGAAAATCAATCGTTGCGCGCCCGGCGGCGAAGCCGTCATGCTGAAAATGGCAGAGTTGCTAAACGTAGAGCCGCAACCATGCGATGGTGAAGAACAGCAGGCCGCGCCAGTACGTATGCTGGCAGTTATTGATGAAAATAACTGCATTGGCTGCACAAAATGCATTCAGGCCTGCCCGGTTGACGCCATCGTTGGCGCAACGCGCGCCATGCACACGGTCATGAGCGATCTCTGTACTGGCTGTAATCTGTGCGTCGATCCGTGTCCGACGCACTGCATCGAATTACGTCCGGTGAATGAGACGCCCGACAGTTGGAAATGGGATTTGAACACCATTCCCGTTCGCATCATTCCCGTGGAACAACATGCTTAAACTATTTTCCGCTTTCAGAAAAGATAAAATCTGGGATTTCGACGGTGGTATTCATCCGCCCGAAATGAAGTCCCAGTCAAACGGCACGCCGCTGCGCCAGGTGCCTTTAGCACCGCGCTTTGTTATCCCTTTAAAACAGCACATTGGCGCTGAGGGCGAGCTGTGCGTTAGCGTCGGCGATCGCGTGCTACGCGGCCAGGCGCTTACCCGTGGACGTGGGAGAATGCTGCCGGTACACGCGCCCACCTCCGGGACGGTTATCGCTATTGCCCCCCACTCGACGGCACATCCTTCGGCGCTGGCGGAGTTAAGCGTCATCATTGATGCCGACGGCGAGGACCGCTGGATTGAGCGTGATGGCTGGTCTGATTACCGCGCCCACAGCCGTGAAGCGCTCATTGAACGCATTCATCAGTATGGCGTTGCCGGGCTTGGCGGCGCAGGGTTTCCCACCGGCGTTAAATTGCAGGGCGGCGGCGATAAAATCACCACGCTTATTATCAATGCCGCAGAGTGCGAACCTTACATTACGGCGGACGATCGTCTGATGCAGGACTGCGCCGCGCAGATTGTGGAAGGTATTCGCATCCTGGCGCATATTCTGCAACCGCGTGAGGTATTAATCGGCATTGAAGATAACAAACCGCAGGCTATTTCCATGCTGCGCGCCGTACTGGCTGACGCTCACGATATTTCGTTACGTGTGATCCCAACCAAATACCCTTCCGGCGGCGCAAAACAGCTCACCCAAATACTGACGGGAAAACAGGTTCCCCACGGCGGGCGCTCCTCTGATATTGGCGTGCTGATGCAAAACGTCGGTACGGCGTATGCCGTTAAACGCGCCGTGATTGACGGCGAACCGATCACAGAACGCGTCGTCACCTTAACGGGTGAAGCGGTAAGCCGCCCGGGTAACGTCTGGGCGCGGCTCGGCACTCCCGTTCGTCATTTGCTTAACGATGCCGGGTTCTGCCCTTCCGCTGACCAGATGGTCATCATGGGCGGCCCGTTGATGGGATTCACCCTTCCCTGGCTTGACGTACCGGTCGTAAAAATCACCAACTGCCTGCTGGCGCCATCCGTGACTGAAATGGGAGCGCCTCAGGAAGAGAAAAGCTGTATTCGTTGCAGCGCTTGCGCTGACGCTTGCCCTGCCGACCTTTTACCGCAGCAGCTTTATTGGTTCAGCAAAGGGCAGCAGCATGACAAGGCTACCGCTCACCATATTGCTGATTGTATAGAATGCGGCGCCTGCGCCTGGGTCTGCCCCAGTAATATTCCGCTCGTCCAATATTTCCGTCAGGAAAAAGCGGAGATTAATGCTATCAGGCTTGAAGAAAAACGCGCCGCCGAAGCCAAAGCACGTTTTGAGGCTCGTCAGGCAAGACTGGAGCGTGAAAAAGCCGCCCGCCTTGCACGTCATAAGAGCGCAGCGGTACAACCAGCGGCAAAAGATCAGGATGCCATTGCCGCTGCGCTGGCGCGGGTAAAAGAGAAACAGGCGCAGGCCACGCAACCGGTGGTTATTCAGGCGGGTAGTCTGCCAGACAATAGCGCCGTCATCGCGGCCCGTGAAGCGCGTAAAGCGCAAGCGCGCGCTAAACAAGCCGCTCATCCGGTGGCTGACAGCGCGATACCCGGCGACGACCCGCGTAAAGCCGCAGTGGAGGCGGCTATCGCTCGCGCCAAAGCCCGCAAACAGGAGCAGCAGGCCGGAAGCGAACCTGCCGAACCGGTCGATCCGCGCAAAGCCGCGGTGGAGGCGGCCATCGCCCGCGCCAAAGCCCGCAAACAGGAGCAGCAGGCCGGAAGCGAACCTGCCGAAGCGGTCGACCCGCGCAAAGCCGCGGTGGAAGCGGCTATCGCCCGCGCCAAAGCCCGCAAACAGGAGCAGCAGGCCGGAAGCGAACCTGCCGAAGCGGTCGACCCGCGCAAAGCCGCGGTGGAAGCGGCTATCGCCCGCGCCAAAGCCCGCAAGCAGGAGCAGCAGGCCGGAGGCGAACCTGCCGAAGCGGTCGACCCGCGTAAAGCCGCGGTGGAAGCGGCCATCGCCCGCGCCAAAGCCCGTAAGCAGGAGCAGCAGGCCGGAAGCGAACCTGCCGAACCGGCCGACCCGCGTAAAGCCGCGGTTGCTGCGGCTATCGCCCGCGTTCAGGCAAAAAAAGCAGCACAGCAGCAGGTTGTTAACGAGGATTAAATGGTATTCAGAATCGCAAGCTCGCCTTATACCCATAACCAGCGTCAGACATCGCGAATCATGTTGCTGGTAGTAATCGCCGCTCTGCCGGGGATTGCCGCGCAGACGTGGTTTTTTGGTTGGGGAACGCTTTTCCAGATCGTTCTGGCTGCTATCACGGCGCTCGTCGCGGAAGCCATTGTCCTCAGGCTGCGCAGACAATCGGTCGCCAGTCACCTGCAGGATTATTCCGCGTTATTGACGGGGCTTTTGCTGGCGGTCAGCATCCCTCCGCTCGCGCCCTGGTGGATGGTCGTGCTGGGAACCGGATTCGCCATTATTATCGCTAAACAGTTATATGGCGGGCTGGGACAAAACCCCTTTAATCCGGCCATGATCGGTTACGTGGTGCTATTAATTTCCTTTCCGGTGCAAATGACAAGCTGGTTGCCGCCTTATGAAATAGCCGCAACAACGCCCGATATGCTGGACACGTTGCGGATGATTTTTACCGGGCATACCGCCAGCGGCGGCGATATGACGCTGCTACGTATCGGTATTGACGGTATCAGCCAGGCGACGCCGCTGGATACGTTTAAAACGTCCTTGCGCGCCGGGCACTCCGTTGAGCAAATCATGCAGTACCCGATATACAGCGGTGCGCTGGCTGGCGTGGGCTGGCAGTGGGTTAACCTCGCCTGGCTTGTCGGCGGCGTATTCCTGCTGTGGCAAAAAGCCATCCGCTGGCATATCCCGGTCAGTTTTCTGCTCACGCTGGCGCTATGCGCCGCGTTAGGTTGGCTTTTCTCGCCCGCTACGCTGGCCTCGCCGCAGCTTCATCTGCTGTCAGGCGCCACCATGCTGGGCGCATTTTTTATCTTGACGGATCCGGTTACCGCCTCCACGACCAACCGTGGACGTTTAATTTTCGGCGCGCTGGCTGGGGTATTAGTGTGGCTGATTCGTAGCTTCGGCGGCTATCCGGACGGCGTTGCTTTTGCTGTCCTGTTGGCGAATATCACGGTTCCTCTGATCGACTACTACACGCGCCCCCGCGTCTATGGACATCGCAAAGGATAAACCATGCTGAAAACGATTCGTAAACACGGTATTACGCTGGCGCTTTTTGCCGCAGGCTCTACGGGATTGACCGCGGTGATTAATCAGATGACAAAATCAACCATCCACGAACAAGCGCTGCAACAACAACATGCCCTGTTCGATCAGGTATTGCCGCCAGATCGTTACAATAATAATCTGCAAGAGAGCTGTTATCTGGTCGATGCGCCCGCCCTCGGCAAAGGCACACACCGTGTTTTTATCGCTCGCAAGGATGATAAACCCGTAGCGGCCATCATTGAGGCCACCGCGCCAGATGGCTATTCCGGCGCAATCCAGCTTATTGTTGGCGCAGATTTCAACGGTACCGTCCTGGGGACGCGTGTGACGGAACATCATGAGACGCCAGGGTTAGGTGATAAAATTGAGCGCCGTTTGTCTGACTGGATTACCCACTTTAGCGGTAAAACCATCAGCGGTGAAAATGATTCGCACTGGGCGGTGAAAAAGGATGGCGGTGATTTTGATCAATTTACCGGGGCGACAATAACGCCGCGCGCCGTGGTGAATGCGGTTAAACGCGCCGGGCTGTACGCCGAATCACTGCCCGCTCAGCTCCCCCATTTAACCGCCTGTGGAGAATAACCATGAGCGAAATAAGAGACATTGTTGTTCAGGGGTTATGGAAAAATAACTCTGCTCTGGTGCAGCTACTTGGCCTGTGCCCTTTACTGGCGGTGACGTCTACGGCAACCAACGCTCTGGGGCTGGGTCTGGCCACAACGCTGGTATTAACGCTGACCAACCTTACGGTGTCCGCACTACGTCGCTGGACGCCGGCAGAAATCCGTATCCCGATTTACGTCATGATCATTGCCTCGGTGGTAAGCGCAGTACAGATGCTGATCAATGCGTATGCGTTCGGTTTGTATCAGTCTTTAGGGATTTTTATTCCTCTGATTGTAACGAACTGCATTGTTGTTGGTCGCGCCGAAGCGTTTGCCGCGAAAAAAGGACCGTGGCTTTCCGCGTTGGACGGTTTTTCCATCGGCATGGGCGCGACAGGTGCGATGTTCGTGCTGGGTTCGCTGCGCGAGATCCTCGGGAATGGTACGCTTTTCGATGGCGCGGATAGCCTGCTGGGAGGCTGGGCAAAAGTATTACGGGTCGAGATATTTCACACCGACTCGCCTTTCCTGCTGGCGATGCTGCCGCCAGGCGCGTTTATCGGCCTGGGGCTCATGCTGGCGGTAAAATATCTTATTGATGAAAAAATGAAGAAACGCCGCGCCGAAACCGTGCCTTCCGCTGTTCCGGCAGGTGAAACAGGGAAAGTCTGATGAACAAAGCAAAAAGGCTGGAAATTCTGACGCGCCTGCGCGACAACAATCCGCACCCCACAACGGAACTCAATTTCACGTCGCCGTTTGAGTTGCTGATTGCCGTGTTGCTTTCCGCGCAAGCAACCGACGTCAGCGTGAACAAGGCTACCGCCAAACTTTACCCGGTCGCCAATACGCCAGCCGCGATGCTGGAACTGGGCGTAGAAGGCGTGAAATCCTATATCAAAACCATCGGTTTATTTAACAGTAAAGCGGAAAACGTGATTAAGACCTGCCGTATTTTACTGGACAAGCATAATGGCGAAGTGCCGGAGGATCGGGCGGCGCTGGAAGCGCTTCCCGGCGTGGGGCGTAAAACCGCTAACGTGGTGCTAAATACCGCCTTCGGCTGGCCGACCATCGCCGTTGATACGCATATATTTCGTGTATGCAACCGAACACAGTTCGCACCGGGTAAAAATGTCGAGCAGGTAGAAGAGAAGTTACTAAAAGTGGTGCCGAATGAGTTCAAAGTGGACTGCCATCACTGGTTAATTTTGCATGGCCGCTATACCTGTATCGCCCGAAAACCCCGCTGCGGCTCCTGCCTCATTGAAGACCTTTGTGAATACAAAGAAAAAGTCGATATTTGATATGGTCGGAGCGCGTCCGTCACGCCAGCGCGCTCCTACCTTCGGCCTGGATCTATTTTAGCCATCAATCATTCCAGCCTCTGTCCTTTTTCTGATGTAATGTGCTTTCGTTTTCCCTTCACGTCAGGTTAATCATTTTTTTAATCGCAAAAATTTCTATCTATCCGTGATCAGGATCACTTTGATAACTTCATGTGAAATTTAATGACATCTAAGGTTACATTTACAACCGGATAGACTGACGCCCCGTTTTCACTACAAAACATTACTCTGCCATTTTTTCAGATAATGGCCTATATCACTGCTTTTCACCTTAAATAGCAGAAGATATCGCCTTTCACCCAAACTAATGGCCTTTTTGCAGTGTAAAAATCTGCCATTCTTCAAATGAAGAAATTTAACGCTGGATAACATTTCTGACATCGGACGATTCAACCAGAAGAGTTATATGTAACAGATTATTACAAAGCTCTTGTCTGGAGAGGAAAGATAGTGAACATTACCTGCCGTTTCCCCTCCAATATAACAATCGGACGGATGAGTCTGACTCATCACGCGCCAGACAATCCCTGTTAATACGGGGCGTAAAAAAGAGGTAAAAGTGTCTACTGCAAACAAAAAACCAACTGAAAGCGTCAGTTTGAACGCTTTCAAACAACCGAAGGCGTTCTATCTCATCTTCTCGATAGAGTTATGGGAGCGTTTTGGTTATTACGGCCTGCAAGGCATTATGGCCGTCTACCTGGTAAAACAACTGGGTATGTCAGAAGCGGATTCCATCACCCTTTTCTCTTCCTTCAGTGCGCTGGTGTACGGCCTGGTCGCCATTGGCGGTTGGTTAGGTGATAAAATTCTGGGCACCAAACGCGTTATTATGCTGGGTGCCGTGGTGCTGGCTATCGGTTATGCGCTGGTCGCATGGTCTGGTCATGACGCTGGCATCGTCTATATGGGCATGGCGGCTATCGCTGTGGGTAACGGTCTGTTTAAAGCTAACCCGTCTTCCCTGCTGTCTACCTGTTACGCGAAGGACGATCCGCGTCTCGACGGCGCATTTACGATGTATTATATGTCCGTCAACATCGGCTCCTTCTTCTCTATGCTGGCGACGCCGTGGCTGGCGGCGCGTTATGGCTGGAGCACCGCGTTTGCGCTTAGCGTCGTCGGTATGCTGATAACCGTCGTTAACTTTGCTTTCTGCCAGCGCTGGGTGAAAAGCTACGGTTCCAAACCCGACTTTGAACCGATCAACTTCCGTAATCTGCTGCTGACAATCGTGGGTATTGTCGTTCTGATTGCGGTCGCCACCTGGCTGCTGCACAACCAGGATATCGCGCGTATGGTGCTGGGCGTAATCGCTCTTGGCATCGTCATTATCTTCGGTAAAGAAGCGTTTTCCATGCACGGCGCGGCTCGCCGTAAAATGATCGTCGCCTTTATTTTGATGCTGCAGGCGATTATCTTCTTCGTACTGTACAGCCAGATGCCGACGTCGCTGAACTTCTTTGCCATTCGTAACGTCGAGCACTCTATTCTCGGTATCGCGTTCGAACCGGAACAGTATCAGGCGCTGAACCCATTCTGGATCATTATCGGCAGCCCGATTCTGGCCGCTATCTATAACAGGATGGGCGATACGCTGCCGATGCCGATGAAATTCGCCATTGGTATGGTGCTGTGTTCCGGCGCGTTCCTGATTCTGCCGCTGGGCGCCAAATTTGCGAACGATGCCGGCATCGTATCCGTAAACTGGCTGATCGCAAGCTACGGCCTGCAAAGTATCGGTGAGCTGATGATCTCCGGTCTGGGACTGGCAATGGTCGCACAGTTGGTTCCGCAGCGTCTGATGGGCTTCATCATGGGTAGCTGGTTCCTGACAACGGCAGGCGCTAACATCATCGGCGGTTATGTCGCCAACCTGATGGCTGTGCCGAGCGACGTGACTGACCCACTGATGTCCCTGGAAGTCTATGGTCGCGTATTTATGCAGATTGGCATAGCAACCGCCGTTATCGCCGTCCTGATGCTGCTGACAGCGCCTAAGCTGAACCGTATGACCCAGGACGATGATACCGCTGAAAAAGGCTCTAAAGCCGCTACAGTTTAATTTTCCGGGAAACAACATTCAGGCCGCTAACTGTGCGTTAGCGGCTTTTTTTTTGCTCGTCCCCGCACTACCATACTTTAAACCTCAGCAAAAAGGAGTTACCGATGAAACTGTTCTACAAACCGGGTGCCTGCTCTCTTGCTTCCCATATTACCCTGCGCGAAATTGGCAAAGACTTTACGCTTGATGGCGTCGATCTCGCAAAAAAACGCCTGGAAAACGGTGATGATTACCTGGCAGTCAACCCTAAAGGACAGGTTCCGGCTCTGCTGCTGGATGACGGCACACTGTTGACTGAAGGCGTCGCCATTATGCAGTACCTCGCCGACAGCGTTCCCGACCGCCAGCTTCTGGCGCCGGTAAGTAGTCTTGCTCGCTATCATACGCTGGAATGGCTCAACTATATTGCAACGGAACTGCATAAAGGCTTTACCCCGCTGTTCCGCCCTGACACGCCGGAAACACTTAAACCCGCCGTTCGCGCCGGTCTGGAAAAGAAATTGCAGTATGTGGATGAGTCGCTTTCAGACGACCAGTGGATTTGCGGCCAGCGTTTTACCATTGCAGACGCTTATCTGTTTACCGTATTGCGTTGGGCCTATGGCGTAAAACTGAATATGGACGGGTTAACGCATATTGAAAGTTATATGCAGCGTGTCGCAAAAAGACCGACCGTTGCGGCAGCGCTTAAAGCGGAAGGACTGAATTAATGTCATGTTGCCGGATAGCTCGCTGTACCGCCATCCGGCCTCTTTTTAGCAGCAATAATTACAGCCGCGTTGCGCTGAAGTAATGTTCAGGGTTAGCGATCCTGTCCTGGGCCGCCACGACCTGCAGTTCGTACTCCTGCATCGTTTTGGTGGCGATCATAATCTCATAGACTGCCGCCGTAACGTGCTCCAGCGCCTGCTGCAACGTCGCACCCTGCAAAAGTTTGACCAGCAATAAACCACTGGTGACATCGCCAACGCCAACCGGCTGACGTGAGCCGAAATCCACCAGCGGACGGCTAATATGCCAGGCTTCCTGCGCTGTCACCAGCAGCATTTCAAAGCGTTCTGAACTGTAACCGGCGCGGGCGAGATGTTTTACCAGTACAATTTCTGGCCCCTGAGCAATCAGTTCTCGCGCCGCCTGCACGGCGTCATTCACATTATTCACGCTATGTTTGCTGAGAATTTCCAGTTCAATCAGGTTAGGCGCGATAATATCGCTGGCGGGTAGCGCATAACGCACATGGAACTCTGCGACGCCAGGCGCCACGATACAACCCTTTTCCGGATGCCCCATCACGGGATCGCAGAAATATTTTGCCTGCGGATTTGCTGCTTTAACCTGGCGCACAATACCGAGAATGTGTTCTCCCTGCTCGGCAGATCCCAGGTAACCGCTAAGTACGGCGTCGCAGTGCGCTAACTGGCCAATGTCCGCAATCCCCTGGACAATCTCAGTCAGATGGCTGGGCGGCATGACACAGCCGGTCCATTTACCATATTGCGTGTGGTTAGAAAACTGAACGGTATTCAGCGGCCAAACATTCGCGCCAAGACGGCGCATGGGAAATTCGGCGGCGCTGTTGCCCGCATGTCCGAAAACAACATGGGACTGGATAGCGAGGATATTCTTCATTTTTTTACCTGAACATCAAAAATAAGGGAGTGATTTCTCACTCCCTGTTACTTAATGCCTTATTTCCAGCAAATCAGACAATAGTTCTTTTTGCCGCGACGTAATAAGGTATAGCGGCCAAACAGACGGTCCTCATCGTTAAAGATGTATTCAGGATCGGATTGTTTTTCACCATTGATAGTGACAGCGTTGGAGGCGATAGTCTTACGCGCCTGACCACGTGATGGCTGGAGTTCGGCGTCTACCAGCGCCTGCATCAGGTCGGCGCCTTTTTCCATTTCAACCATCGGTACGCCGTCCTGCGCCAACTGCTCAAAGTCAGCTTCGCTCAGCGCGCTCAGTGAACCGCTGAACAGGCATTCAGTGATCCGTTTCGCCGCAACCAGCCCCTCTTCACCATGAACCAGGCGCGTCACCTGCTCGGCCAGCACATACTGCGCGCGCGGCGCTTTACCGCTGTTTTTATCTTCTTCTTCCAGGGCATTGATCTCTTCAATGTCCATAAAAGTGAAGAATTTCAGGAAGCGATAAACATCGGCATCTGCGGTGTTAATCCAGAACTGGTAGAATTTGTACGGACTGGTTTTCTTCGGATCCAGCCAGACAGCGCCGCCTTCGGTTTTACCGAATTTCGTGCCGTCAGCTTTGGTGATCAGCGGAACGGTCAAACCAAATACCTGATTCTGGTGCAGGCGACGGGTCAGGTCGATACCGGAAGTGATGTTCCCCCACTGGTCAGAACCGCCAATCTGTAAGGCAACGCCGTGCAGTTTATTCAGACAAGCGAAGTCGTACCCCTGTAGCAGGTTATAAGAGAACTCCGTGAAAGAGATACCCTGATCGTCACGGTTCAGACGCTGCTTCACCGCTTCTTTGTTGATCATCTGATTAACGGAAAAATGTTTACCGATATCGCGCAGGAAAGTCAGCACATTCATGCTGCCGAACCAGTCATAGTTATTGGCCGCGATGGCGGAGTTTTCGCCGCAATCAAAGTCCAGGAATGGGGCAACCTGTTTACGAATTTTCGCCACCCACTCCTGAACGGTCTCTTCAGTGTTCAGTTTACGCTCGGCGGCTTTGAAGCTCGGGTCGCCAATCAGACCGGTCGCGCCGCCTACCAGCGCAACAGGTTTGTGCCCTGCCTGCTGGAAGCGTTTCAGGCATAACAATGGAACCAGATGCCCCAAATGCAAGCTGTCAGCGGTAGGATCGAAGCCGCAATAGAGCGCGATCGGGCCTTGCGCCAGTCGCTCTGCCAACGCGTCTTCGTCCGTCACCTGGGCTACCAGCCCCCGCTCTTGCAATTGTTTAATCAAGTTACTGCTTGCCATCAAAATCTCCATGTATAAAACGACTGCACCTTTGCCGGTACACGACTTTTCGCCAGACGCGAAAGAGACATAGCATAAAACGGCGGATTCATCCGCACCAGTGCTTAAAACAAGATTTTTGCATCTTTAGGGCGCAAGACGGTCGATTTTCCATGCGCCGTCGTCGCGTTGGTACAAAAAGCGATCGTGCAGACGATGTTCGCCGCCCTGCCAGAACTCCATCTGTTCGATACTCACGCGAAAACCGCCCCAGAAGCTGGGTAACGGCACTTCGCCCTGTTGAAATTTCTGCTTGAGCTCCAGGAATTTGCTTTCGAGGATACCGCGCGCGGAAATGCGGCTGGATTGTTTAGAGACCCATGCGCCGATCTGGCTGTCGCGCGGACGGCTGTGGAAATACCTCACCACCTCAAGAGTGGAGAGACGCTCGGCTTTGCCTGTCACCATCACCTGGCGTTCAAGCATATGCCAGGGAAATAACAGGCTGATACGCGGATTGTGCTCAATTTGATGCGCCTTGCGGCTTCCCAGGTTGGTATAAAAGACCAGGCCTTTTTCATCGTAATGCTTGAGCAATACAATACGCTGGTACGGTTGCCCCTTGTCATCTACGGTCGCCACGACCATTGCCGTCGGATCGGCCAGTCTGGCGTCGCACGCTTGCCCAAGCCAGCGCTCAAATAAGGTTAACGGTTCAGCGGGTAAATCGCGGCGACGCAAGCCGCCTTTCGTGTATTCACGGCGCAGATGCGCGATCTGCTGCAATTGGTCGTTATCAGACATGGCGTTGATCAGAAATAATCAGTGGGTGGCGCTATTGTGCGCCCCCATACTGAAAATCTCAACGCTTCGGATTTTGTAACTGACAGTTATTAAGCACAATTCTGTCTCGTTTATAGACCGTGGCGCTCTCGCCTTGCGACCAGAAAACATAAATCCCGTCGGTATAACGCGCGCCCGAGGCCGAGATTCCTTGCTTCAGGGTCAGCAGCTTATTGTCATAGACAAAACTGACCTCTTCACGCGGGTTATTGACTTTAACGGTAAGCGGCTTCTCATCACACTGGTATTCCAGCGTATCCGTTTGCATACGTTCAACAAATTGTTGATAAACGCTACAGCCGGTCAGCAGCACAGGTAAACACATTATTGCGATCTTTTTCATAGGCATATCCCGAAAGCTCTCCTGCTTCTGGAAGGGCAAACGCCCCTTCCTGACCTTGCTAGTTTACCGATATAGGGTCCGGGAAAAATTCAGTTAACTCTGAGTTATTGGGTTAGCCGGGTAAATAGCGCCTAAAACACTGGCTTCTGTAGCCCCCGTCACGGAAGGTAAATTTCCCGGCAGGCCCGCGAGCGTTCGCCAGGCAAGCCAGGCAAAGGCCAGCGCTTCCATATCATCGCCGCTGATCCCCGCCTTATCGGTGGTCGAAACCTCGATACCGGGCAACAGCGCCGCCAGACGGGCCATCACTAACGGATTCCGGCTTCCGCCGCCACAAACCATCAGCCGCTCGCAGCCGCCATTGAGCAGCACCTGTTGGGCGATGGAGACCGCCGTCAGCTCCGCCAGCGTGGCCTGTACATCGCGCGCGTCTGCGCCAGGGAAAGCCGTAAGATGACGCTCTAACCAGCCATAGTTGAAATATTCGCGTCCTGTACTTTTGGGCGCCGACGCAGCAAAGTACGGATCGCGCAACATCTTTTGCAGCAATGGAAGAATAACCTGACCTTCTTTCGCCCATGCCGCGTCTTTGTCGTAGGGCTGCGCGCATTGTCGCCAAATCCACGCATCCATCAACATATTACCCGGCCCCGTGTCGTACCCGCGCACCGCCTGTCCGGGGAAAAGCAGAGATAAATTGGCGATGCCGCCGATATTCAGGACCATACGTTTTTCCGTCGGATGTCCCAACAGCGCGTGATGGAAAGCGGGCACCAGCGGCGCGCCTTGTCCGCCCAGCGCAATATCCCGCCGCCGAAAATCGCCGACCACTGTAATCCCCGTATGGGCGACGATGTGATTATTATCGCCAATTTGCAGCGTATGCGGGGCCTCGCCGGTCGGCTCATGCCAGACCGTTTGCCCATGACAACCAATGGCGACGATATCCCGCGGCTGCAAACGTTGTTGCGCTAACAGCGCATTAACCGCCTGTGCAAAAAGCCGGCCTAACTGGGTATCCAGCTGGCCGAGTTGCGAGAGCGTAAGCGGTTGTCCCTGGCAAATATCGAGAATGCCTTTTTTCAGATGAACGGGAATGGGCCAGGTGAGACTTGCCTGTTGCGCAACCATGGTTGCATCAATTGCCGCCAGTACAACATCCACACCATCAAGGCTGGTCCCGGACATAACGCCAATAAAACGGCCCGATTTCATACCTCTTCCTTATTAAGCTGGGTTAAGCCTTAACACTCGGCATAACGTATTTTGCAATGCGATGCCCGCGTCACGTTTTTTGCCGTGCCGTCCACGGATATCAATAACCTATCTTTTCTTGCTTCCCACTTCGTTTAAGATTAGTTAATTAACTTCTGATTATGATTTTTACATTCTTTCGGCAGAAGATATGACCTTAACTGCATAAATGCCATATAATTTAGCTATAGGGATGCTGAAATAGCGTTTCGTGAAGAACAGGAGATGGGTAAATGATTAAACGTGTACTGGCCGTTTCACTGATGGGGTTATCCTTAGCTGGGTGTGTTAACAATGATAGCCTTTCGGGTGATGTTTATACCGCATCCGAGGCTAAACAAGTTCAGAATGTAACGTACGGTACTATCGTTAACGTTCGTCCGGTTCAAATTCAGGGCGGTGATGATTCTAACGTGATTGGCGCTATCGGCGGCGCGGTGTTGGGCGGATTCCTCGGCAACACTATCGGCGGCGGTACGGGTCGTTCACTGGCGACCGCGGCAGGCGCGGTGGCTGGTGGCGTAGCGGGCCAGGGCGTCCAGAGCGCAATGAATAAAACCCAGGGTGTGGAACTGGAAATTCGTAAAGACGATGGCAACACCATTATGGTTGTGCAGAAACAAGGAAATACGCGTTTCTCGGCAGGTCAGCGTGTCGTGCTGGCCAGCAACGGCAGCCAGGTTACTGTCTCTCCACGCTAAACCAGGCTTTACGTGTGGTCACATGGCCACACGTATGCCCCTGCACCTCAATCGTGAGAGTGCAATTCCATAATGTTGTGTTCAAGTTTAGCGACAAGTTTAATCAGAAGCTCAATCTCCTCTGAAGAAATCCCAGCCAAAATTTCACCGCGCGTTTTATGAATGACCTCTTCCATCTCAGCGATCAGCGGCTCCGCTTTTTCGGTCAGTTTAATCCGCTTAGCGCGACGATCGCTGGCGCAGGTTTGCCGCGAAATTAGCCCCTTATCTTCAAGTTGATCCAACGTGCGTACCAGCGATGGCTGCTCAATGCCTATCGCTTTAGCCAATTGAATCTGCGACTGGTCAGGCGGCAATTGATGAATATTGTGCAACGTGACCCAATGTGTCTGCGTCAATTCCAGAGGCTTGAGGCGATGGTCAATCAGAGCACGCCAAATGCGCACCAACCGTGCCAGATCAGAACCTAGTGGCGATTCCAATTTCATCTCCTTATAATTAGCTTGCTAAGTTATTATGCTGATTTTAGAATAGTGTGCAGTATTTGTATTCTCAAAACAAATGTATTGCTAAATTTGCTTACCAATAGACATTTTTTCAGACATAGTGCGCACCTGGCACCTGTAGCTTCGGTTTTGGCTAAAACTAAAGCATCGATGTCTGACGCAAAGGAACATTGCTTGTGAAGTGTATACTCAACGCCACAGGATTGCCCTTACAAGATCTCATGTTGGGAGCATCTGTTTACTTTCCGCCATTCTTTAAAGCCTTTGCGCTTGGGTTCGTTATCTGGTTGTTTATTCACCGACTCCTGCGTGACCGGATATACTCTGATGAAATCTGGCATCCCCTGTTAATGGATCTCTCCCTCTTTACGCTTTGCGTATGTCTGGGCCTCGTTTTACTGATCGCGTGGTAAATATGTCGTTAAAAACAATAAAATATTTTTCTACTCTCATTGTCGCCGTCGTCGCCGTTCTGGCCGCGTGGTGGTTATGGAATTACTATATGCAATCGCCTTGGACGCGCGATGGTAAAATCCGCGCGGAACAGGTCAGCGTAACGCCGCAGGTTTCTGGCAGCATTACCCAACTCAACATCAAAGATAATCAGTTCGTCAACGCCGGGGACGTTCTTTTTGTCATTGATAAAACGCCCTTCCATATTGCAGAACTTAACGCGCAGGCGCAGTTGGCCAAAGCGCAGTCCGATCTGGCAAAAGCGAATAATGAAGCCGATCGACGTCGACATTTATCGCGTAACTACATCTCTGCTGAAGATCTGGATAGCGCCAATCTGAATGTTAAAGCGATGCAGGCCAGCGTAGATGTCGCACTGGCGACGTTAAAACAGGCGCAGTGGCAGCTTAGCCAGACGGAAGTAAAAGCGCCGGTATCCGGCTGGGTGACCAACCTTTCCACGCGTACCGGTGATTATGCCAGTACCGGTAAGCCGCTTTTCGCCCTGGTAGATAGCCATTCATTTTATGTAATGGGATATTTCGAAGAAACCAAACTACGCCACATCCGCGAAGGTGAGCCTGCATTAATAACACTGTATAGTGGCAATGTTAAGTTACAGGGTCACGTTGGCAGTATCGGGCGCGCTATTTACGACCAAAGCGTGGAAAGTGACTCCGGTTTAGTGCCCGATATCAAACCCAACGTACCGTGGGTACGTCTGGCGCAACGCGTACCGGTACGTATCGAATTTGACGCTTTGCCGCAGGATATCACGCTCGTCTCCGGCACTACCTGCAGCGTAGCCATTGGACAGCGGTAATGAAACTCTCCCTGCCAGCCCTGCGAAATACGCCCTGGTTTAAAGCGACCTCCGGCCAGTGGCGTTACGCGTTGCGCAATACCATTGCCATGTGTCTCGCGCTGACATTCGCTTATTATCTCAATCTGGATGAGCCCTACTGGGCGATGACTTCGGCCGCAGTGGTGAGCTTTCCGACCGTAGGCGGCGTAATCAGTAAAAGTCTGGGGCGTATTGCCGGGAGTTTACTCGGCGCGACCGCCGCGTTGATTATTGCCGGCCATACGCTGAATGAACCCTGGTTGTTCTTATTTAGCATGGCCGCCTGGATCGGTTTTTGTACCTGGGCCTGCGCGCATTTTACCAATAATGTCGCTTATGCTTTCCAGTTGTCCGGCTACACGGCGGCGATCATCGCGTTCCCGATGGTTAATATTGTAGAAATCACGCAGTTGTGGGATATCGCCCAGGCACGTGTATGTGAAGTTATCGTCGGCATCCTCTGTGGCGGCATGATGATGATGATCCTACCCAGCACATCGGATGGCACTGCCCTGCTCACCGCGTTGAAAAACATGCATGCGCGCTTGCTGGAACATGCCAGTCTACTGTGGCAGCCGGAGACTACCGACGCTATCCGCTCCGCGCATGAGGGCGTGATTGGGCAAATCCTGACCATGAACCTGCTGCGTATTCAGGCCTTCTGGAGTCACTACCGTTTTCGCCGCCAGAATGCATTGCTAAATGCATTGTTACACCAGCAATTACGGCTAACCAGCGTGATCTCCAGTCTGCGTAGAATGCTTTTAAACTGGCCGACGCCGCCGGAAAACAGCCGCGAAGTTATTGAACAACTCTTAGCCGCGCTAGCGAAACCGCGCGCGGACAGCTACACCGTGGCGCGGATTATTGCGCCGCTACGCCCGCAGGATGAACAGGATTATCGTCACCTCGCGTTCTGGCAGCGATTACGCTATTTTTGCCACTTATATCTGCGCAGCAGCCGCCAGTTATATCTGATCGAAAGCGGCGCGCCGGTGGATCAAATCCATATCCGCCGCACTCCCGGCCTTGCGCGGCATACGGATAACGCAGAGGCCATCTGGAGCGGCGTGCGTACCTTTTGCACGCTCACGGTGATTGGCGCCTGGAGTATTGGCGCGCAATGGGAATCCGGGCCCGGCGCATTAACTCTGGCGGCGATCAGTTGCGTTCTCTACTCCATCGTCGCCACGCCGTTTAAGTCGCTCACCTTATTGATGCGTACTTTAGTGCTGCTGTCCTTATTCAGCTTCGTGGTGAAATTTGGCCTGATGGTGCAAATCACCGATCTGTGGCAATTCTTGCTTTTCCTTTTTCCGCTGTTCGTCACGATGCAACTGCTTAAACTGCAGATGCCTAAGCTGGCGGGACTGTGGGGGCAGCTTATCGTTTTTATGGGCTCATTCATCGCCGTGACCAATCCGCCGGTGTACGACTTCGCCGACTTCCTTAACGATAATACCGCCAAGATCGTCGGCGTCGCGATTTCCTGGCTGGCGTTTGCGATTTTGCGCCCCGGTTCCGATGCCGTAAAAAGCCGCCGCCATATCCGCGCGCTACGCCGGGATTTCGTCGATCAGCTTAGCCGTCACCCTTCCCATAGCGAAAGCGAGTTTGAGTCGCTGACCTATCATCACGTCAGTCAGCTCAGCAATAGCCAGGATGCGCTGGCGCGCCGGTGGTTATTACGTTGGGGAGTGGTACTGCTGAACTGCTCGCATGTGGTGTGGCAGCTGCGCGCCTGGGAGTCGCGTTCCGATCCGCTTTCCCGGGTGCGGGATATTTGTATATCCCTGCTGCGCGATGTGATGAGCGAGCGCGGCGTGCAGCAACGCCCGCTTGCCGTCACGCTACAGGAACTACAGCGTATCTGCGACACGCTCGCACATCATCATCAACCCGCCGCGCATGAGCTGGCGGCGATTATCTGGCGTTTACACTGTTCGCTGTCGCAGCTGGAACAGGCTCCAGCGCAGGGAACACTGTCTCCGGGTTATTTAATGACGCCGCAGGCGTAACGCATTCCGCCGCCGCCGAGCGGTTTCGGCTGATCGGACATGTTATCGCCGCCCACATGGATCATGAGCGCTTTATCTTTCACTTCATCAAGAGACTTCAGACGCGGCGCAGTAACCGGTTCGGTGGCGATACCATCATTATTAACGACTAACACCGGGAGGTCGCCCAGATGCCCCTGGCCTTCCGGTCCTTCATGCTTGCCGGTATTTTGTGGGTCCAGATGACCACCAGCGGCTTCTGCGGCAACCGCTTTGCCGTCTTTAATCGCGGGCTGGCAGCTACCGTTGGCATGAATGTGAAAACCATGCTCGCCCGGCGGCAACGCTTTAAGGTGTGGGGTAAATTTTAAGCCGCCTTCGGTTTCATCGATGACGACGGTGCCGATAGACTGTCCTACGCCTTGCGCCGTCACCAGGTTCATCTCTACTTTCTCGCTGGCGGCCTGCGCACCCGCACAGGCCAACAGCGTCACCATCGCTAAACTTAATCGCTTCATAAAACCTCCGTTACATGTGGTCGCCTGTTAAGTGTAAACCACTGGCGAAAACATGAACGGAAAGTCAACGAGTTGGCGATTACGGCACGTCATAACCCAGTGCCGCCTTGCGGATTCGGAACCACTGTTGACGCGACAATGACAGCGTTTCCGCTTCTAGTGCGGCGCGTACGCGTTCGATTTTACCCGAACCAATAATCGGCAGCGGCTGCGACGGCAAACGTAAAATCCAGGCATAGACCACCTGTTCAATAGAACTGGCGTTGAGTTCTTGCGCGATAACGGAAAGTTCCTGGCGCAACGGCTGATAAGCCTCATCATTAAACAGCCGACCGCCGCCAAGACATGACCAGGCCATCGGACGAATACGCAGTTGCTGTAATTGATCTAATGTGCCGTCCAGCAACAAAGGCTGGTGAACCGGCGAGATCTCCACCTGATTGGTCGCCAGGGTGAACGGCAGGCGCGATTGCAGCAACGTAAATTGCGCTGGCGTAAAATTAGAAACGCCAAAATGGCGCACTTTGCCGCTTTGATGCAGATGTTGAAACGCCTCGGCGACGTCATCCGCATCCATTAACGGATCGGGACGGTGAATTAACAACATATCCAGATAATCTGTCGCCAGATTTTTTAATGACTGTTCGGCGCTCAGAATAATATGGCGGCGATCGGTAATATAATGACCGAGCCTATTTTCCGCTCTGGCGGTGGTCGCAATACCGCATTTGGTAACGATTTGCAGTTTTTCCCGCAAATGCGGCGCCAGCGTTAGCGCCTCGCCAAACGCCGCTTCGCACTGATAACCGCCATAAATGTCCGCATGGTCAACGGTAGTGACGCCCAAATCCAGATGTTCTTCGATAAAACTCACTAACTGACGCGCGGACATACTCCAGTCCATCAAACGCCAGTAACCCATGACAAAACGCGAAAATTCCGGGCCTTGTGGAGCGATGGTGACACGCTGAACCATAACAGATTCCTCATAGAGAATAATGAGGTTGAGTATACGCAATTCCGCGTTTAAAAGAGTGAAGGTTGTTGAGGATCTTCCGATGGGAGAGGCTTATTTGCGCGTATTTTACGCAAGAAACGCTGGCGACAAAGCCGCAGTACATTTTGTTTCTCGGCATCGCTCATTTTTTGCCAGTTAAACCGTTCGTCGCGGCTGCGCATACATCCCCGACAAAAGCCACGCTCATCAGACTGGCAGATACCGCGACATGGGCTTGCTACAGGAAAAAACTCCAACTGCTCGGCCACATCCCCTCCTCAACGTTTGGCGCTTATGACTATTGAAGACGCTAACTGACATTATGGCAACTCTGCTTGCAGTAGACCGACTGGTCTACTATACTGCCTGCTATGAATAAGCAAACCGAACACCATACCCGCGAACATCTGCTGGCCACCGGCGAGCAGCTTTGTATGCAACGGGGTTTTACCGGCATGGGGCTTAGCGAGTTGCTCAAAACCGCCCAGGTGCCTAAAGGGTCGTTTTATCACTACTTTCGCTCGAAAGAAGCCTTCGGCGTCGCCATGCTTGAGCGACATTACGCCTGCTATCATCAGCGTCTTACGGCGCACTTCACCTCCGGTCCCGGTAATCATCGCGATCGTCTTCTCGCCTGGTATCAGGAAACGTTAAAGCAGTTTTGCCAGCAAGGCGCCATCAGCGGTTGCCTGACGGTGAAACTGTCAGCGGAAGTCTGCGATCTGTCAGAGGATATGCGCTCTACGATGGATAAAGGGGCGCAGGAGATCATGGCACTGCTTGCACGCGCGCTGGAAGATGGCCGTAATAGCCACTGTTTACATTTCACCGGCCAGCCGTTGCCACAGGCGCAGGTACTTTATGCCCTGTGGCTGGGCGCCAATTTGCAGGCCAAAATATCCCGTAGCGCCGCGCCGCTGGAAAATGCGTTGGCGCATGTTAAGACCATCATTGCAACGCCTGAGCAGTAACAGGCGTTTTTATTTCCTTTATTACAAGACGACCGGTCTACTTATATCAGGAGCCACTATGTCATCAGCAAAATTGTTTACCCCCCTCAAGGTGGGTGCCATCACGGCGACAAATCGCGTATTTATGGCGCCTTTGACGCGTTTGCGGAGTATTGAACCGGGCGACATTCCTACGCCGTTAATGGCGGAATATTACCGTCAACGCGCCAGCGCCGGATTGATCATCAGCGAAGCCACACAAATCTCCGCACAGGCGAAAGGCTATGCCGGCGCACCGGGATTACACAGCGATGAGCAGATCGCCGCCTGGAAAAAAATCACTCAGGGAGTCCATGCCCAGGGCGGCCATATGGCGGTGCAACTGTGGCATACGGGCCGTATTTCACACGCCAGCCTGCAACCAGGCGGACAAGCGCCCGTCGCGCCATCCGCTATCAATGCGGGAACCCGCACCTCTTTGCGTGACGAAAACGGTCAGGCCATCCGCGTAGAGACTTCCACGCCGCGCGCGCTGGATACTCACGAGATCCCCGGGATCGTCAACGATTTCCGCCAGGCTATCGCCAATGCCCGAGAGGCAGGCTTCGATCTGGTGGAGCTGCACTCCGCGCACGGTTATCTGCTGCACCAGTTCCTCTCACCGTCTTCTAATCACCGTACCGATCAGTACGGCGGCAGCGTAGAGAATCGCGCCCGTCTGGTGCTGGAGGTGGTTGATGCCGGCATTAAGGAATGGGGCGCGGACCGTATCGGCATCCGCCTTTCTCCTGTCGGCACTTTCCAGAATGTCGATAACGGCCCGAATGAAGAAGCTGACGCCCTTTATCTGATTGAAGCGTTAGGCAAACGCGGCATTGCTTATCTGCATATGTCTGAACCAGACTGGGCGGGCGGCGAACCGTACAGCGACGCGTTCCGTGAAAAAGTGCGCGCGCGTTTCCACGGTCCCATCATCGGCGCTGGCGCCTATACGCCAGAAAAAGCGGAAGATCTGATCGAAAAAGGGCTGATTGACGCCGTGGCGTTTGGTCGTGATTACATCGCGAACCCGGATCTGGTAGCGCGTCTGCAACGTAAAGCGGAACTTAATCCACAGCGTCCCGAAAGTTTTTATGGCGGCGGCGCGGAAGGCTACACTGACTACCCTACTCTGTAATTTCATTGATAGCGGCCTCACATCGCCGCTATACTTTGAATATCTTGACTATTTTAAGGACAACGAAAATGCGTTTATTGCATACTATGCTGCGCGTCGGCGATTTGCAGCGTTCCATCGCTTTTTACACTAACGTTCTGGGCATGAAATTGCTGCGTACCAGTGAGAATCCGGAATACAAATACTCGCTGGCCTTTGTGGGATATGGTCCGGAAACGGAAGAAGCGGTCATCGAACTAACTTATAACTGGGGCGTTGAGAGCTACGACATGGGCAATGCGTACGGGCATATCGCGCTGAGCGTTGACAATGCTGCTGAAGCCTGTGAACGCATTCGTCAGAACGGCGGCAACGTGACCCGTGAAGCGGGGCCGGTAAAAGGCGGTTCGACTATCATCGCCTTCGTTGAAGATCCGGATGGCTATAAAATCGAATTGATTGAAGCTAAAGACGCAGGCCGCGGTCTGGGTAACTGATCCCTCGCCGGGCGCAGGTCACTGCGCCCGTTGTTTTACTGCATCCCGGCGTAAAATTTGCCATAATACGCGCTGCATTTTTTCGTATTAAGAGACTCAGATGTCCGATAACGCTCAACTTTCCGGTCTGTGCGACCGTTTTCGTGGTTTTTATCCTGTCGTCATCGACGTTGAAACTGCAGGATTTAACGCTAAAACCGATGCGCTGCTCGAAATCGCCGCCATCACGCTGAAAATGGATGAACAAGGCTGGCTGATGCCGGACATGACGCTACATTTCCATGTGGAGCCGTTCGCTGGAGCCAACTTACAGCCGGAAGCGCTCGCGTTTAACGGTATCGATCCCTCTAACCCGCTACGCGGCGCGGTGAGTGAATATGAGGCGCTACACGCTATTTTCAAAATGGTGCGTAAAGGTATCAAAGACAGCGGTTGTAGCCGCGCCATTATGGTCGCGCATAACGCCACTTTTGATCACAGTTTTATGATGGCCGCCGCAGAGCGCGCCTCGCTGAAACGTAACCCGTTTCATCCATTCGTCACCTTTGATACTGCGGCATTGAGCGGACTGGCGCTGGGACAAACGGTGTTATCAAAAGCGTGCCTGGCGGCAGGTATGGAGTTTGACGGCGAAAAGGCCCATTCCGCTTTGTATGATACCGAGCGGACAGCGGTGCTGTTTTGTGAAATCGTCAATCGCTGGAAGCGCCTGGGCGGCTGGCCGTTACCTTTGCCGACGGACAAATAACGAGGCTAACAACGCCACTCTTGCTCACGATGGCAGTAAAAAAGCGACCTTTACAGGTCGCTTTCTCCTTTCACAGATTACTCTGCGTCCGGCTCCTGAGTTTTATATTTTGCCGCAGTTTCTTTAATAAGCTGCTGCAACTCACCACGCTGATACATTTCAATCACAATATCACACCCGCCGACCAGCTCGCCGTCCACCCACAGTTGTGGGAATGTCGGCCAGTTGGCGTATTTCGGTAATTCAGCGCGAATATCCGGGTTTTGCAGGATATCAACATAGGCAAAACGTTCCCCGCAGGCTGAAAGCGCCTGAACGGCCTGCGCAGAGAAACCACAGCTTGGCAGTTTCGGTGAACCTTTCATATACAGGAGAATCGGGTTTTCAGCGATCTGGCGCTGAATTTTTTCGATAGTGGTGCTCATTGTCTCGCTTCCTTAAACTACTTTTACGACCGAAGCCTGTCATTGTAACGGGTCAGGCTGGCAACGGAAAATAACATTTTCATCATGCCTTATTATTTTACCGTCTGCGGGAATAAGTTGTATACAAAATATCTTTTAAGCGGGTTGCCGCGCAGTGATTTGTAGATAACGCGTTCGTGTTTAGCATTAATTGCTATTTTTTTACATCTGTTAACGAAACACAGCTTCAGAAACCAAAAGCAATTACCAATCTGTGCTTTTGTAGATTAGAATTATCAGGTTTTGTAAATCATACGCAGGCATGAATCGCCTGCCTTTAACAGAGGATTGCTCAGTGGCGCGGATAAACAAAATCTCGATCACGCTCTGTGCTTTACTTTTTACTACTCTCCCCTTTACGCCAATGGCCCATGCTTCCAGGCAAGCCAAAGCGACGCCTGCTGTTTCTCATGTCACGAAAACGGCAGATAAAAAGAAAAGCACAACGAAAAAGATCAGTAAGACCAGCAAAAAAAACGTAAAAAAAACCTCAAAAACCAGCCGTTCTTCTTCCGCTTCTACGCCAAAACGTACCACCGCCTCCACGAAATCTCGTCATACGACGCATCGTCGTAACAGAACCGCGCCCACGTCAATCGCCGCCCTCGACGTAACGGAAAAATGCACGACGCGTAAAGGCCGTAAGCCGCACTGCGTGAAGGGGAAAGGAACATTGCCGGTCTCTATTGCCGATGCGCATCGTGCAAAAGTACAAAAAGCGACGAAAACCGCGATGTCCAAACTCATGAATCAGATTGGTAAACCGTATCACTGGGGAGGCGCGTCGCCGCGTACCGGTTTTGATTGCAGCGGTCTGGTTTATTATGCCTATAAAGATTTAGTGAAGATCCGTATCCCCCGAACGGCGAATGAGATGTATCACCTGCGTGACGCGGCGCCCATTGAGCGTAGCGAGTTGAAAAACGGCGATCTGGTGTTCTTCCGTACGCAGGGGCGCGGCACCGCCGATCACGTTGGCGTCTATGTCGGCAACGGTAAGTTTATTCAGTCCCCGCGCAGCGGTCAGGAAATTAAGATCACCTCACTGAACGAAGAATACTGGCAACGTCATTATGTCGGCGCCCGCCGGGTGATGACGCCTAAAACAATTCGCTAATATTTTATCCTGTCGTTTAACGACAGGATAACTTCTTCTTTTGCGCCACCTCTCAATTTGCTACCCTATCCTTACGCGCACCAGGGTTATTGTGCGTGCGCAATATTAATAATAAGGAGAGAAGCAATGTCGTTCGAATTACCTGCATTACCGTATGCCAAAGATGCTCTGGCGCCGCATATTTCTGCTGAGACGCTGGAATATCACTATGGCAAACATCATCAGACTTACGTGACCAATCTTAACAATTTGATCAAAGGCACGGCGTTTGAAGGCAAATCGCTGGAAGAGATCGTGCGCGCCTCCGAAGGCGGTATCTTTAATAACGCCGCTCAGGTGTGGAACCACACCTTCTACTGGAACTGCCTGGCGCCAAACGCCGGTGGCGAACCGACCGGGAAACTGGCTGATGCTATCGCGGCATCTTTTGGCAGCTTCGCGGAATTTAAAGCGCAGTTCACCGATGCCGCTATCAAAAACTTTGGTTCCGGATGGACATGGCTGGTAAAAAGCGCTGATGGCAAACTGGCTATCGTTTCTACCTCAAATGCCGGTACGCCGCTGACTACGGATGCAACGCCGTTGCTGACGGTTGATGTGTGGGAACACGCGTATTACATCGACTACCGCAACGCCCGTCCAAACTATCTGGAGCATTTCTGGGCGCTGGTTAACTGGGAATTTGTTGCGAAAAATCTCGCCGCATAAGTCTGAGTACGCAGAAGGTACGCCTTCTGCGTTTTAGAGAGGGATAGAATAGAGGAGACGCCCACCCTCAGAAGAGAGGAAATCAGTGCAGAGCGGCCGTTAATCCACCTGCGACAATCACGCCCAGAACAATCAGCGTAGTAATCAACGAAAATTTCAGGTCGGTACTCATCAAGTTTTCTCCTTTTTATTCCCACACAAAAAGTGATATAGCGCATTTTTGCACATTCCCGCACAAAAATCTCTCATGTTTTATATTGATAACTGTTTTTAACGCTTCCCCTTTTCCTCAAGATCAGACAAAATTCCAGGCTTACTGAATTAGCGTAACGGCCATTGACCCCTTCCTGACGTTCCGTGTCGTTTTTCCGGCGTGCCGCAACCCTGATGTTGCGATTAGGGTGTGTGTAGGCAAACGTTTACCTGGCGTTTCTCAGGAGCTTAGCGAGGGTCTGGAGTGAAATGTAATGGCAACAATTAAAGATGTAGCGAAACGAGCAAACGTTTCCACTACAACTGTATCACACGTAATCAACAAAACGCGTTTTGTCGCTGAAGAAACGCGTAACGCGGTCTGGGCGGCAATTAAAGAGCTGCACTACTCTCCCAGCGCCGTCGCGCGTAGCCTGAAGGTTAACCATACCAAGTCGATAGGCTTACTGGCGACCAGCAGCGAAGCGGCCTATTTTGCCGAAATTATCGAGGCGGTTGAAAAAAACTGTTTCCAGAAAGGCTATACGCTGATTTTAGGCAACGCCTGGAATAACCTGGAAAAACAGCGCGCCTACCTGTCCATGATGGCGCAAAAGCGCGTGGATGGCCTGCTGGTGATGTGTTCTGAGTATCCAGAACCTCTGCTTTCCATGCTGGAAGAGTATCGCCATATTCCGATGGTGGTGATGGACTGGGGTGAGGCGAAGGCCGATTTTACCGACACGGTGATTGATAACGCCTTTGCAGGCGGCTATATGGCGGGTCGTTATCTGGTTGAGCGCGGCCACCGGGATATCGGCGTTATTCCCGGCCCGCTGGAGCGCAACACCGGCGCGGGCCGGCTGGCAGGCTTCATGAAAGCCATGGAGGAGGCGCTGATCAACGTGCCGGACAACTGGATTGTTCAGGGCGACTTCGAGCCGGAATCCGGTTACCACGCGATGCAGCAAATCTTATCGCAGTCACATCGCCCTACCGCCGTTTTCTGCGGCGGCGATATTATGGCGATGGGCGCGCTTTGCGCGGCTGACGAAATGGGGCTTCGCGTACCGCAGGACGTTTCGGTGATCGGTTATGACAATGTGCGTAACGCCCGTTTCTTTACCCCGGCGCTGACGACGATTCACCAGCCCAAAGACTCTTTAGGTGAAACCGCATTTAATATGCTACTGGATCGCATCGTCAATAAGCGTGAAGAGTCACAGTCTATTGAAGTTCATCCACGCCTGGTTGAGCGTCGCTCGGTCGCTGACGGCCCGTTTCGCGACTATCGGCGTTAATCCCCGCTGTCGGGAGCCTCTTCTGGCTCCCGCAGCCACTCCCGATTCAACGTTTCGCTATCGCCCAAATAGTCCAGCAGCCATGCCAGCGCGGGCGAGGCCTCGTTTTGCTGCCACGTCACGCAACAGGCCGCATCGGGAAACGGATTCTCTAACGTCAGCGCCACCCATTTTCCGCTGTCTATCCACTGGCGGGCAAAATGCGTCGGCACCATTCCCACGCATAGTCCTGCCGACAGGCAGGTTGCCGATGACTCCCAGTCCGGTACGACGACCCTTTTTTGGTTATCCAGCAGCCAGGTAATCCGTTTCGGTAAGGTTCGCGAAGTGTCTTCCCTGACCAGCGACGGCCAGTTGCGCAGGGTATCATCGCTTAACGGCCCAGGCATCGACGCCAGCGGGTGATCGCTTGCCACTACGCAGCTCCAGCTCAGGGTCCCCATATCCCGAAAAGCGTAACGCCCCCCTACCGGAATCGCCTGCGTCGCCCCAATCGCCAGTTCGACACGCCCGTCGGAGAGCGCGTCCCAGACGCCGTTAAACACCTCCTGAAAAACCAGCAGTTCCACATCGTCAAAATGGCGATAGAAATCGACGATCATCTGCCGGGTACGTTCTGGTCTGACGATATTGTCCACCGCAATAGCTAACTGCCCACGCCAACCATTAGCAATTTGCTGACACTGTTGGCGAGTGATCTGCATTTTTTTGATAACAGAACGCCCTTCTTTTAAAAACCAGACGCCAGCAGGCGTCAGTTCAACATCACGGTGACGTCGTACAAAAAGCGGTACGGCCAGCCACTCCTCTAACTGACGAACGGTGTAACTGACTGCTGAAGGCACACGGTGCAGTTCCTGCGCCGCCGCGCTAAAACTGCCATTGCGCGCTACGGCGTCAACCACTTCAAGCGAGTATTCCGACCACATAATTTGCCTACAAAAATTTTGAATTCACTGGACAAATATTAACGTTTCACAACCGTAATTTCACTCCCTACACTCTGCGACAATGTCTGTCTGATAAGAAAGAGAAACAAATATGCAACCTGGAAAAGGTTTTTTAGTCTGGTTAGCCGGTCTTAGCGTGCTGGGATTTCTGGCTACGGACATGTACCTGCCCGCGTTTGCCGCCATACAGGCGGATTTACAAACGCCTGCCGCCGCTGTCAGCGCCAGCCTAAGCCTGTTTTTAGCTGGCTTTGCCGTCGCGCAACTCCTCTGGGGACCGCTATCGGATCGTTATGGCCGTAAACCGATTTTACTGCTGGGGTTATCTATCTTTGCGCTCGGAAGTCTGGGGATGCTGTGGGTAGAAAGCGCGGCAGCACTGCTGACGCTGCGCTTTGTGCAGGCCGTCGGCGTTTGTGCGGCAACGGTAATCTGGCAAGCGCTGGTGACCGATTATTATCCTTCGCAAAAAATTAACCGTATCTTCGCCACTATCATGCCACTGGTGGGATTATCCCCGGCGCTTGCGCCCTTACTGGGAAGCTGGATACTGACGCATTTCTCATGGCAGGCGATTTTCGCCACCCTGTTCGTGATTACGTTGTTGCTGATGTTGCCAGCGCTGCGCTTAAAACCATCGGTAAAAGCGCGTACCGAGGGACAGGATAAACTCACTTTCGCGACGTTGTTACGCTCTAAAACCTATCGCGGTAATGTGCTGATTTATGCCGCCTGTTCCGCCAGCTTTTTTGCGTGGCTAACAGGGTCGCCGTTTATTCTCAGCGCGATGGGTTACAGCCCGGCAGTGATTGGCCTGAGCTATGTTCCGCAAACCATCGCTTTTCTGATTGGCGGATATGGTTGCCGCGCGGCGCTACAAAAATGGCAGGGCTACCAATTGCTTCCGTGGCTGTTAGGGCTGTACGCGCTGAGCGTTATCGCCACCTGGGGAGCGGGCCTTCTGAATAATGCCTCACTGGTGGAGATCCTGATTCCTTTCTGCGTAATGGCGATTGCTAATGGCGCCATCTACCCTATCGTCGTCGCGCAAGCGTTACGCCCTTTCCCTCAAGCCACGGGGCGCGCTGCGGCGCTACAAAATACGCTGCAACTGGGGTTATGTTTCCTGGCAAGCCTGGTGGTTTCATGGCTCATCAGCACGCCGCTGCTGACCACCACCAGCGTAATGCTCTCTACCGTTGTTATGGCGGCGTTAGGCTATAAAATGCAGTCTCATGCAGAGTGCGCTGAGACTGGGTTTCCTCATGCCAATGTCGCCCACGACAAGTCTCACTAAAAGCTTGTTAACCGCTGGTAATTAGCACGCTAACAATTTTCGGTTGAATCATCAAAAATTGCGGCCTATACTGATTCACGGTTGTTTATATTACGATAATTATTAGGCATTAACGGGAACCGGAGCGTTCCCGATTCACCATGGATGGCCTTTTCGGCAAGGGTTCCTCCCTTCCTCTGTTCTACGTCGGATAACTGGCTCACGGAATTGCCCGTGGGATTTCTCACAAAGCCAAAAAAGCGTCTACGCTGTTTTAAGGTTCTGATCACCGTCCAGTGATGGAGAAGCTATGAGTTCATCGTGTATAGAAGAAGTCAGCGTACCGGATGATAACTGGTACCGAATCGCCAACGAATTGTTAAGTCGCGCGGATATTACAATTAATGGTTCCGCCCCGTCTGACATTCGTGTTAAGAATCCCGATTTTTTTAAACGCGTCCTTCAGGAAGGATCGTTGGGGTTAGGTGAGAGTTACATGGATGGCTGGTGGGAATGCGAGCGTCTGGATATTTTCTTCAGCAAAGTCTTACGTGCCGGTCTTGAAAATCAACTCCCCCACCATGTTAAAGATACGCTCCGCATCCTCGGCGCGCGTCTGATTAATCTACAAAGTAAAAAACGCGCCTGGATTGTCGGCAAGGAACATTACGATCTTGGTAATGACCTTTTTTCCCGTATGCTCGATCCCTATATGCAATATTCTTGCGCCTACTGGAAAGATGCCGATACGCTGGAAGCGGCACAGCAAGCCAAGCTGAAATTAATTTGCGAAAAGCTACAGCTACAACCGGGGATGCGTGTGCTGGATATCGGCTGCGGCTGGGGCGGCCTGTCGCAATATATGGCGACCCATTATGGCGTTAGCGTGGTGGGCGTAACGATCTCCGCTGAACAACAAAAAATGGCGCAGACGCGTTGCGAAGGTCTGGATGTCTCCATTCTCCTCGAAGATTATCGCGACCTTAACGATCAGTTTGACCGAATCGTCTCTGTCGGCATGTTCGAACATGTCGGGCCAAAAAACTACAACACCTATTTTGAGGTTGTTGACAGGAATTTAAAACCGGATGGTCTTTTCCTGCTCCATACTATTGGTTCTAAAAAAACCGATCATAATGTCGATCCGTGGATCAATAAGTATATTTTCCCCAACGGTTGTTTGCCGTCTGTTCGTCAAATCGCCGAGGCCAGCGAATCACACTTTGTAATGGAAGACTGGCATAACTTTGGCGCCGACTATGACACGACTCTGATGGCGTGGCATGAGCGCTTTATCAATGCCTGGCCAGAGATTGCGGGCAATTATAACGAGCGCTTTAAACGTATGTTCAGCTATTATCTCAACGCCTGCGCGGGTGCGTTTCGCGCGCGTGATATCCAGCTTTGGCAGGTGGTATTTACGCGCGGCGTTGAAAACGGTCTGCGCGTTCCTCGCTAATCATCGCCCCCGCATTTCATGCGGGGGAATCTTATTTTCCGTTAGCCAATGTCGGCCTGATTTCTGACCGCATTTTCTCGTGTAGCCAGTACGCGTTCTACGGTATCGACAACCGCCTGCGTTTGCGGATCGATCTCGATATTCACACGCTCACCCAGTTTTTTTCTGCCAAGCGTAGTACGCTCCAGCGTTTCCGGAATGAGATGCACGCAGAAGCGAGTTGGCGTTACCTCGCCGACGGTTAAACTGATGCCGTCGACGCCGATAAAGCCTTTGTACAGGATATACTTCATCAGGGACGCATCCTGTACTTTAAACCACACCTGATGGTTATTTTCTGAGGTCAGGATTTTCGCGATCTCTGCCGTCGTAATAATATGCCCCGACATCAGATGTCCACCGATTTCATCGCTGAATTTGGCGGCGCGCTCTACGTTGACCTCATCACCTACCCTCAACGCGCCCAGATTGGTGATGCGCAACGTTTCTTTCATCAGATCAAAGCTTATCTGGTTACCGTTTATTTCAGTCACCGTCAAACAGCATCCGTTATGCGCTACCGACGCCCCCGTCTCCAGCCCCTCCAGCATGTAGTCCGGTAACGTCACCACATGGGTGCGAAAGTTGGGTTTTTCATCAATCGATACCAGTTTCGCGGTACCCTGTACGATCCCCGTAAACATATCTTCAACTCCTGAAATAAATAAAAGCAGAACTGTTCAGCACAATAGCAGGTGGAAAAACAGCTTGCCAGCAATGCGCCGTTAACAACTGTTTTTTCGCTGGAGAAATAGTAATACCCCGCTACAATAGACTGAAATTTCCCCTGCTATTTCTTTTGGCTGCCACTACGGCGGCTTTTTAGTCTTTCATATAACAACAAAATAAAAGGTGAATACGTGCAGAAGTATACCAGTGAAGCGCGTCAGTTATTAGCGTTAGCGATACCGGTGATCCTTGCGCAAGTGGCACAGACCGCAATGGGATTCGTCGATACCGTCATGGCAGGAGGCTATAGCGCTACGGACATGGCTGCCGTCGCTATCGGCACCTCTATCTGGCTTCCCGCCATTTTGTTTGGTCACGGCTTACTGCTGGCCTTGACGCCTGTGATTGCGCAACTCAATGGCTCCGGCCGTCGTGAGCGTATCGCGCATCAGGTTCGACAAGGGTTCTGGCTGGCAGGCTTTGTCTCCGTGCTGGTGATGATCGTCCTGTGGAATGCCGGATACATTATCCGCTCTATGCATAATATTGATCCGGCGCTGGCCGATAAAGCCGTGGGTTATCTTCGCGCGCTGCTGTGGGGCGCGCCAGGATACCTTTTCTTTCAGGTAGCGCGAAACCAGTGCGAAGGTCTGGCCAAAACCAAACCGGGTATGGTGATGGGATTTTTGGGCCTGCTGGTGAATATTCCGGTGAACTATATTTTTATCTATGGCCATTTTGGTATGCCGGAACTCGGCGGTATCGGCTGCGGCGTTGCGACCGCGGCGGTCTATTGGGTGATGTTTATCGCCATGCTTTCTTACATTAAACACGCGCGTTCAATGCGTGATATTCGTAATGAAACAGGCTTTGGCAAACCCGATAGCGTCGTCATGAAGCGCCTGATTCAACTAGGGTTGCCGATTGCGCTGGCGCTGTTCTTTGAAGTGACGTTGTTTGCGGTCGTTGCGCTGCTGGTTTCGCCATTAGGTATTGTGGATGTCGCGGGTCATCAGATTGCGCTTAACTTTAGCTCGCTGATGTTCGTGCTGCCGATGTCGCTGGCTGCGGCGGTAACAATTCGAGTGGGTTATCGTCTGGGCCAGGGCTCAACGCTGGATGCGCAAACCGCAGCGCGTACCGGTTTAGGCGTCGGCATTTGTATGGCTGTGGTTACCGCGATCTTTACCGTGACTCTGCGTAAGCATATTGCTTTGCTCTACAATGACAACCCCGAGGTCGTGGCGCTTGCCGCACAATTAATGCTGCTCGCTGCGGTTTACCAGATTTCCGACTCTATACAGGTTATCGGCAGCGGTATTCTGCGCGGTTATAAAGATACGCGTTCCATCTTTTTTATCACCTTTACCGCCTACTGGGTGTTAGGTTTACCCAGCGGTTATATCCTGGCGTTAACGGATCTGGTGGTGGATCGTATGGGACCGGCAGGCTTCTGGATGGGGTTCATCATCGGCCTGACCTCGGCGGCGGTGTTAATGATGCTACGGATGCGCTATCTACAACGTCAGCCGTCCGCCATCATTTTGCAGCGCGCTGCGCGATAATACGACGATAGCCGTCGCATGGCGGCTATTTTCTCGACATGTTGCATATTTCCACCGCAATCAGGTGATTTCAGGAAGAAAATTGCGATTTCCCTCTTGCCTCATTGCAGTTGTGACGCTAATATTCGTCCCCGTTGTCACCTACAACGTTGCGTTCATAGCTCAGTTGGTTAGAGCACCACCTTGACATGGTGGGGGTCGTTGGTTCGAGTCCAATTGAACGCACCATCATTTTAATGCGTCTGTAGCTCAGTTGGTTAGAGCACCACCTTGACATGGTGGGGGTCGATGGTTCGAGTCCATTCAGACGCACCAATCCATTATCTTGTTTAATTTTATAATACGCTATCTGGTGCTTGTGCCAGACTAAAAGCGATTATTTTCAGTCTCTCACCTTTATCGTCAAGCGCTGCTCTATACGCTATTACCCTCTTAACCTTCGCAGTGGCCTGAAGAAGCATACCAAAGGCATTTATGGTGTTTCGGTAGAATGCGCATAATCTATCTTCATCACCATACGTAACAAGGCTGCAACGGGTTCAAATAACGTTTCAGGAATTTTATCTCCGCGTTCCACTTCAAAAAATAATGAGCGGGCCAGCTCAACATTTTCAACAACGGGGATGCAGTTGCGTTCAGCGATGTTAACAATATAGTTAGCTTGAGCATCACTGCCTTTTTCCAGGACGCGTGGTATTGGCATATCGGTGGGATGATAGCCAAGACAAACCGCAATATGCGTTGGATTACGCACTACCGCAACAGATTGTTTAACAGATTGAGCTAAACTCCCACTTTGTATTTCACTCTGCATTTCCCGACGCCGTGTCTTCATTTGAGGGTCGCCCTCCAGATCTTTATGCTCCTGTTTTACGTCATCTTTACTCATTTTTAGATCTTTTCTAATCTTATAATATTGAAAAGAATAGTCCAGTATGCCAACGACGATATAAAAAGCCATCACCCCTACCCATAACCATTTTATTAAAGAAGAAACCACAAGCACGCCACAGGCTAACCCACAGTACGGTAGCGCCCGAAAAGTACTGGCATAATAATAAAAGAAAAAGGCAAAGATAAGAGATAACATGATAACTTTCAGGCTGGATTTACATAATTCTACTACGCTATGTAAAGAGAATATCTGCTTAAAATTACTTACCGGATTTATGTGCTCGCTTTTAAAACCAATGGCCTTGCTGGCAATAACCACCCCCACCTGAAGAAACACGCTACCCACAGTAGCAACTATTACCCCAGCGCCCAGAAACAGCAGTGCAGAAGTCAATGACTCTATTAAAGCATGACTCAATTGCGTTAATGCATAAGAAAATGGTTTATTTACTAATTGTAATGTGAAAGTTATTGACTCAATCAGTATCAAAATCATCTTTTCAGTAAAGAAATGAAAATACAAATAAAGCGCAATCAGCTGAAATAATGATGTTATTTCGATACTTTTGACGACCTGCCCTTCCTTACGACCATCACGTAATTTCTTTTCTGTAGGCTGTTCTGTTTTCTCGCTCATACAGATGGGAACCAGTCTTTCAGATAAATATAAAACTTATCACTTTCAACCAAATAGTGATGAAGAGCATAAGGGAATGAGATCAGGAGCGTGAGTAGAACTAATATACTTTTGAGCGGCATTGAGAAGAAAAACACATTCAATTGTTGTGCCGACCGATTTAAAAGACCTAAAGCCAGATCGGCTAATACCATACATATTATGGCAGGAAGGGAGAAACTGATGCATAATTGATAAAGCGTTCTCCACTCTGCCTGGATATATTTTAAAAATTGCCGATCAAATAATAAAGTACGCCCTGGTGGTAAATATTGGTATGACTCATACAGAATGTTTAATATAAACTCCATACCGCCGCTTATAAAGAAAATAACACACAAGAACTGGCTGAAAAGCAAGCCAAAAAGTGAGGTTTCAGCTTCCATTGTAGAATTGAATATCGTACCCATTGTCGCGCCACGTAAAGTATCAAGCAGAAACCCCGCCATATCAACGGCCCAAAAGGGAACCGCCGCACAAAACCCAATTAAAAAACCAATAATCACCTCTCCGGTAACTAACCCTAACCAACTGTAATCTTTACCAATATGCATCATAATCTTCTGCTGGTAAATGATTGGTAATATGGGAAAGGTAAGTGACATTAGCACGCCATTACGTAAAAGTGCGGCCCCTAAACTGCCACTTTTTAATAAGGGAAGTAATAAAGAAAGGCTCAATGGTCGAATAAAAGCCACAGCCAATGCAATAAGCCACTCATTTACCTGTTGTGCCATTCAACCATGCTCTCCAATTCGTAACATTATCTGCCGGGTATAATTCAACAGGATACCGCTAAGCCATGGGTAGCTGACCATTAAGGTTATTGCAATTGCCAATAATTTAATCATGAACTGTAGCGTTTGGTCCTGTATTTGAGTCAAGGCCTGAACAAGGCTTACGATGACACCAACTACCGATGCCACCAACACCACCGGCATAGACGTAAAAAGGACGATCCATAAAAGTTGCGTTACAAATTGCGTCAATTCAGAATCATTCATGAAAAGCTCTGTACCAATTGCGCCAGTGTCAGATCCCAACCGCCTGCCAGTAAAAATATTAGCAGCTTAAACGGTAATGAAATGGTCATTGGCGACACCATCATCATTCCCATAGCCAGCAGTATATTTGAAATAAGCAGGTCAATAGCCAGAAAGGGAAGATAAATAAGTAATCCAATCCGAAATGCCTGCGTCAACTGACTCACCGTAAATGCCGGAATTAATATGAGCAAAGAATCAGGTTTTATCTTTCTTTTTATGTCTTCAGGCCAGGTTCGTTTTATCAAATTCCGAAAATAATTGGCTTCCTTCTCTTCAGAGTTTTTTTGCAAAAACTGTCGATAAGGCGCTAATGCTTTACTGTCCCACTCAGACGTCCAGAAAGGAGCGCCAGCGACCTGAACCGGATGCCAGCGCTCTTTTACAGCTAATAGCGTCGGCCCCATAATGAATAAGGAAAGTACAAGCGCAAGGCCATACAGTGCGATATTTGGGGGAACTTGTTGAATACCCAGAGCATTTCGTAAAATCGAAAATACCACCGCCAGTTTAAGGAAAGAAGTTCCCATGACGATAATGAGAGGCAGTATTGAAAGCAGAAACAATATACCAATCAGTTGCAAAGGCGAATCGGGTAAAGACATACTGTATCTCTCATGACACGACCTGGAACGCTATTATATTGTTCGCATATTATTTTTCTTATCAGGTTTACGCTGTATTTTTGGAAAGATACCAACGTGTAATACGCACCATAAATTCATTACCACAGGCAATCAACTCACCTTGCCCAATAATACGGTCATTTACTCTTATCGTCACCTCTGGCGCAAAACATCCCCCTACAGGCAAAACGTCCCCCGTTTTAAGTTGTCGTAATTGTCCAATTTCCAGACTCGCACGTCCGACCTCAAAGAGCACCTGTTGTGGTATCTGCTCAAGTTCGACTGAAGACGTTCCGTCACTCTTTGACATTGGGCTCCCTGACGCAAGTAGCGTTTCGATATCCTGGACTAATTCGTCAAATTTCATCGTGTTATCCTCTGTCAGCAACACCCTTGCGTAGATTCCCTCAGGTAGTTGAATAGCAAAAAAACCGAGTCTGATGTCGCCGAAGCAATGAATCCGAACGCCCATGCCGATTTCGATAGACTCAAGTTCAATTAATGTAAGCTGGCACCAGCCTGAATATACAGGGACTACCACAGGAGGGGCAGGATAAATCTGTTGACGCTCAGCAGAAAGCTCTCCGACTATATTGCGCAGAAAACCCGTTGGCCATGTAAAAATAATGCTATGGAACTCATGTTCTTCAACTGTCCATTTAATATGCAACGCTAGCTGATGTGGTAGATTACTGCAGGATGTTGGCGGTTCGTTCTGACAGAGGGTGGCATCACTGGCTTGCAATAACGGCGCCAGCCCCCATTCAGCTATTCCATATAGCAATTCAGGATCGATAACCGATCGATTAGCGGTGCCAATTAACCCTTCACACCAGCGCTGCCAGCATTGTTCTGCAATCCACACCCTACCCAGCTCATTATGATAATTTATGGTAAATAATGTCCCTTGCTGTACTGGATATTGTTGCATACTCAATGTCAGCTCACCAATGGTAGCGCCTTGCGTTGGAAGCATCTCCACCCACGGACGCTCTTCATTCGCTATTCTTAACATAAAATATCTCCAGGGAAATTATATACCCCATATGCAACAACTGAGACTCCAGCCACTGCTTTAGCGCTTTCATCGAACGGTAAATTTCATGATGAGGGACATTGACTCTTAACTGGATTAGCCCCCCTGATTCACATACTTCACACTCTACACCGTCAAGATAACCGCCACTAACACGATAACGTTGCGTGAAAACCACGTTCTTGTTCAATGCTACAGGAGGATTATTCTCACCAATGGGTAATGCCTGGTGCATGAGTTGTTCAAAGTCCATACGTTCCGCCTCCGCCTCGTTCTCATCCTGATAAGACTGGCATGGCAACCCAAGACTTCCCTCAACTTTGGTAATACGCATCGCTTAATACCATAGTAATTTTTTCTTTCTTTTTCATAAGCGCATTAAAATTCTTCTGTAATTCGCTTCGCCGGGAGACAAGCTGCTGATACTGATTCTCTAACTGCTGCCGTTGCGTCAAAAAGCTCTGCGCCTGAGTGAATAACCCGGCCATTTGTTGTTTCTTATCCAACAATAAATGACAAGATAACGTACCTTGCCAGCCCATTAATTCTTTCAGTCTGGTAGACACTGCTAAAGCGCGCGTCTGGCAAATCTGCTGTTCAGTAATAATCGCCTGTTGCTGCTGATCAAGTACGGTAAGTTTGCCGCGTAATTGCGTTTCACGCCGCGCGATTATCTCCAGCAAAGTTTCCATGATCACTCGGTGAGTATTTGGTGTAATTTTTCTATGAGTAGCTCGGGTCCGCATACTTCATCCTTACTTTGTCGCAAAAATGTGCAAATATCCGGATAGGTATCAATGGCTTTGTCAGTATCAGTATCAACTCCTCGCTGGTATTCCCCAATGCGTATTAACAGTTCAACCTCCTGGTAAAGCGCCAGGCACCGTCGCAATATCGCCGCCAGTTGACGATGCTCATGGCTGGTAACGACTGGAAAAACGCGGCTGAGCGTTGCCAACACGTCAATGGCAGGATAATGCCCCCTCTCTGCAAGCCGCCGGGATAGCACAATATGTCCGTCAAGCAGTGAACGGACTTCATCCGCCAACGGCTCATTCATATCATCGCCTTCCACCAGTACCGTATAAAATGCGGTAATACTGCCTTTTTCCCCCATTCCTGTACGTTCTAAAAGTCGTGGCAATGCACTAAATACGCCTGGCGGATATTCTCCAGAAACTGCGGTCTCTCCGGCGGCCAGAGCGATTTCCCGCGCAGCCCTGGCATAACGCGTCAGTGAGTCGGCAAGCAAGACGACTCGCTTTCCATTATCGCGAAAAAATTCTGCTATCGTGGTGGCCACAAACAGCGCCCTCACGCGCTCTAAGGCGGGTCTGTCAGAGGTTGCGACAACAATGACACAACGTTTTCGGGTCTCTTCAGACAGTGTAAAATCGATGAACTCGCGGACTTCTCGTCCACGTTCACCAATTAACACCAGAACATTGCAGTCTGCGTCTGGCGCATTACACAGCATCGCCAGAAGCGTGCTTTTCCCCACGCCAGGAGCAGAAAAAATACCCACTCGTTGCCCTTCACCACAGGTCGCAACGCTATCAATAGCGCGAATCCCCGTCATTAATGGTTGAGTGATAGGCTGTCGAACCATTGCGGGAGGAGGCATTGCATCATAGTCTTTCCAGCAGACGTCGGGCAGTTCGCGGCCATCAAGGGGACGACCAAAGCCATCAATGACTCGCCCTAATAACGCTTCGCCCACGGGAACCTGATGGCGTCGCCTTAAGGCCATCACTTGCTGCCCGCAGTGAAGTCCGATAGTACTCGTAAAAGGAGATAGCAAAGCTTTGTTGCCATTAATCCCCACGACTTCAGCAAGTTCTTCTCCAGGCTTTATACAGCACAACTCGCCCATAAATACCCCAGGCAACCACGCATTTAACAACGTTGCGCTGACATCCTGAATTCGGCCCCATCGACAATAACCATCGGGGGGCGGATATTTCAGCCTCAGACGTTGCATCAATTCATTCTTCATTGTCCGCCAACTCCTCTTCGCTAAGGTCAATACTTTCTACCACTTGTATAAGGCTCTCCTCTCCTAATTCCTGCCATGACAAAATCGGTACGTCGAACAAGGTGGCTTCTGTAATTTTTCGCAAGAAACGTCGGGTGTCGACAGAAGTGACAATGAATAATTTGGTTGACTGCTTCAGCGCCTGCTCGATAAGTTGCAGAATCTGCGTCTTATGACGAGACGACAGCGCAGTATAGGTCCCCATTGCCGTCTGGCGAATGGATTCACGCACGAGGTTCTCAATACCTTCGCCGATCCGCAAAATCGGCAGCGGTTTTCCTTCCGGATTAAGACGACGCAGAATATGACGGCGAAGCGCGATACGGACATATTCTGTCAACATCAGGACATCTTTTTCACGTGGCGCCCAGTCAATTAAGGTGCCGAAAATAAGACGTAAATCTCTAATAGAAACCCGCTCTGATACAAGCCGTTGCAAAGTTTCAGCGATTTTATTAATGGGTAACTGGCGCTGAAGCTCTTTCACCAGCTCAGAGTAGTTTTTTTCCATCGCATTCATTAGATAACGCGTTTCCTGAACACCAATAAACTCTCCCATATGCCGAAGCAGGACACATTTTAATAAGGTAGAGATACGTTGGCTGCCCGCGAAAACGTCCAGTCCAAAACCTTGCGCCTTATGGGCCATCTCTTTTGTAAGCCAACAGATCTGCCCCATCCCGTTCGGTAACGTCTGGCTGTCACCCACGACACTAGCGTCCGCGCCTATCAATAAATAATCCGCCTGGGCGGGAATAGATAAACTAAATACGGGTTCCTGATATAGCAGTACCGTCAATTTTTCGGTGGGTTCAGGCAAAACTTCAATATTCACCTCAGGGAGAGGAACGCCGGTATCCTCAAATAAAAACCATCGCATGGCGTCAATATCACGAATCAGGTCGGCAGAATGTAACGTCGGGGTAAGACGTAAGATTAGAGGACATGCGCCGGGAACCATACTATCTTTTTCCGGCGCTTCGACGCCATTTGCGGAAACCACAGACTTTTTGCGGCGAATGAGGATAATTGGCAATGCTAACAACGCTGAAAAGAAGGCGAGAGTGATAAAAGGAAAGCCAGGAATTAAAGCGAGGAGCATTAAAACCACAGCGGTTAATATGAGCGACTGAGGTTGTCTGGCAATTTGAGAACTCAACTCTGTCGCCAGGTTCTGGCGTTTCTCACCCGGAACACGGGTGACAATAATTCCCGCGCTAAGGGAAATCAGCAGCGATGGAATTTGCCCACACAAACCATCTCCGATTGACAGTACGCTATAAGTGTGAACAGCCTCACTCATCGACATATCGTATTGCACGATAGCGATAATGATACCGCCGATAATGTTCACCAGAACAACAATAATACCGGCAATCGTATCGCCTTTAACAAATTTCATCGCACCGTCCATCGCACCGAGAAAGCGGCTTTCCTGCTGGACGTGCTGTCTTAATGTACGGGCATGGTCTGCATCGATAACTCCGGCACGCAAATCGCCATCGATACTCATTTGTTTGCCTGGCATCCCATCAAGCGAGAAACGTGCGCTAACTTCCGCCACCCTCTCGATACCTTTTGTAATGACAATAAACTGCACGATAGTAATGATGGTAAATACGACCAACCCAACGGTGAGATTTCCTCCTACGACAAACTTACCGAAAGCATCCACAATATTACCGGCATTATGTTGTAACAGTACCAGCCGTGATGTGCTGATTGTGAGTGACAAACGATATAATGTAGTAATAAGTAATAAAGACGGAAATACCGATAAATCGAGAGGGTCACTAAGATAAATAGCAATTAAGAGCAGGATCACTGAAAACATAAGGTTGATAGTAATCAGGATATCAACCATCCAGGTCGGTAAAGGTAACAGCATCATCACAATAGCGATTAATAACACCGTCGCCAGAACCATATCCTGCCGACCCGCGCATACACTGAGCCACTGTTGCGCCCTGATTCCCTCACCTAACCATGAACGCATTGCGACTCCAGAAATTTTATTTGTCGATGATGTAATCGTAACCAGAGCTCGGCGGAGCTGGAAAGAGGAGGAGAACAGCTCATTGCAAGCCCATCGCGCAACAAAAATAATCGTTGAGGAATACCCTGGAACGCTGCAGGTTTCCAGTGAGTTAAGGCTTTAAAAAGCAGATCTTCGTCTAAGAAGGTTTGCTTGAGTATCTGACATAAGTGAATACGACCGTTATGATAGTTTAGATAGGTTTCATATTGTCCTTGCCGCCAGAACATATTGGTTGCTAAAGGCCGTTCAGCTAATCCTGCTAATTGAATAAAAAGCTGAATATTACGTTCAGTAATGAGATCCCAATCCATCCTGCCGCCTCATGATGAGCCAGAACGCCAATTTACCTAAATATTGAAAGCCAGGTATCAGAATAAAACCTGATTTACCTTTACTTCACGAAGCGTTTCGAGAATTTGTTCACGTTGATCTTCGTCGTTAAAACAGTTATCGGGTATCAGCATAAACTGCGCATCAAGTTGTTGGAGTAACCGATTGAACATCTTCGATGAAGAAACTATAGCGGTAAGTCTATCAAGCAACCAATCACTGAAAAGCCAACGCTCACAAATGATATCGAGTAGTAGCGGCAGTAATGTATTAGGCGGCAACTGGCAAATCCACTCCTCACGCTGGCACTCTTTTTCAAGGCCAAGGAATAACAACAAACGACGCAAACGTACTAATGCTGCGGCCAAACGACTTTGCTCCGAGGGTTCGATGCATATGCTAAGTTCAAAGGCTATTGCTCTTAGCAAAATACGGACCCGTTCACAGCGATCCGGCCAGTCTGCCACGCGTCTGAACCACTGCGATAAGGGCATTTCATCGTTGTCTATCGCCTGTTGCATAAAACGCTTCAGCGAGGACAGCGTAGCGGTATCCACTTCGCCAAGTTCCAGTAAACTAAAAACGGCAAGTTCCCATCCCTCCTCCGCTGTAAGCGTATCCAGTTGCGATTGCAAATCGCGTTTTTTCTTTTTTGACAACCCGTCGGCAGTAAGCGCCATTGCAAGAGCGATAATTTGATACGCATTCTGTAAATCAGGATCACTATTCTCTTCGGTAAGCGGACGCAACGTTGCCCCATTATCCTCCTGTATTTGTTTTATCAAACGCAGCAAAGCCTGCTGTCTGCGCTCCAGTTTCTCAGCATCCGTGAATTTATAACTTTCGCGCAGTTTACCACTCAGCGCCATTCCTATTTCCTCCATCGTCTCATAGAGCGCTGCCCCCGTCGTTTCCTGTAACTCCTGGAGAGCTAACATTGAAGGCGAAATAACCTCTTGTTCCTCTATAACCTGACCAGGGGTAAATGCTGTAGGGGGCGTCATTTTTATCTCATTAATTTTAATATTCATCGCTACCTCTTTTACCTTCACCATTACGTAACCATTTCAGTAACGCGTTGAAATGACGAGAAAGTGAAAATTCAACGGCATATCGTGTTGAGGAAAGTTCAGCCTGATCGGGAGAGAAACCAGGCTCGATAATCAACGTAAACCGCTTGCCAAAAGTTTCACGCATCAATGCCTCTTTTTCAGGATGAATACGCAAATAAAGCGCTCCCTCTTCCGCCATAGCCGTGGCCTGGCGTGCCAGACGATGGCACATAACACTGTCTACCGACTGTTGGTCGAACCAGGCCAACAGAACCTGTTCTATACTATTTTTAATATGATGCGCTGCTTGATCGACCAATGAACGAAATTGATTTTCATCGTCTTGTAAATGTTTTACATGCTGTTCCAGCCATTCCACTTCCATTTTTTCCAGCGTATTTTTACGCAACCACGCTAGTTCTTGTTGCTGCTCAACTTTCTGTTCACGCTGATAACGATAGGCATCTCGGATGATTTTTTCAGCCTTACGGTAAGCGGAGCTCACAATAGCATGTGAAACTCTCTTAGCTTGTTGCTCTTGTGCAAATAAAGTTAATTGTAATGTTATCCACGGTGACTCAATAATATTTCGAGCGGGTAGCTTATGATTAATTTCCGTCAGAGGAAGTGAAGTAAAACTCATAGCAAATGCTCCATGAAGATAATCTCGGTAAGAGAAGTCTTCGGCCAAAGTATACGCTGCGGAGGGGGTAATAATACTAATAGCGCATGTAAAACCGCATCATCATGCGCTTCCCGATTAAGAATGGCGGTACCGATCTGCAATGCAGTTTGTTGCATCACTTGCGGAGGAAGTAATTTGCCATCTTTTTGCCCCAACCAACCATATAGCTGCCAGATCTCATCCTCGCTAAACCACTGTAGAAGCAATTGCCGATACTCTGGTAGCATAAAATAGTCACTACACCTGAGTTTGAATAATCCCAGCCCAAAGGCAAATGCCGATATACGCGGCGCAAGACGAACCTGCCGTTTTTGCCTGTCATTTAAACAGGCTGGAATAACAGAGCTTCCTCTTAGTCTATTTAACGCTCTGTCAAGAAGACGATCCAACTCGGGCCGATCGCCATAACGCCAGCAGTTTGAAGGATGAAAACCCAGCTTATCCAGCCATTCCGGTACAGCGTAACGAGCAGGTTGCCAGAAATAACGATAAAGTTGCAACACCTCGGGATCAGGTCGGCTCAAAAACGGCGTCTCAGGCAAAAATAGCCGATCAGGATGCCCACTCCTAATAACAGTCCTGTCAACGATAACATCAACTGATAAGGGTATTTCATCAACCACTTCACCACCTTCCCTTTATTGGCGTTGATCACGTCCATAATCCAGAATGTTTGTCTCGCGGGTACGTCAGGTACCATTCTGAATTCAGCAGGCTGCATCAAGATACTAATCTTACTGTATTGCAACCCAGGGATTGACATCTCTATTAAATCTTTAATTTTTACCCGAAAGGCCTCCATATTGACCTGAGGTGAATATTTTATAAATACGGCAACTGAGCTCGGAGAAGCGTTACTTCCCTCATCATAAGTCGGTAGCGCAATGGTCACTTTTGCATTAATTACGCCCTCCATCTGACTCAGCATTCCTTCAATTCTTTGTTCTTTTAAAAAATTAATCTTCTGCTGTTCTTCCTGGGGTGATACCACTAACTGATTAGCCGGAAACATCTTATCCGCCGTTGTAAACTGACGATGCGGATAACCGTTAAGTCTAAGTAGCTCAACCGCGTTAATAAACTGCGACTGCTCGACACGTAAGGTAACACCGTCCTCTTCCTGTTTTTTTTCCGCATCGATATGATGCTGCATAAGTAATGCCAGCATTTGATTCGCCTCATCTTCTGGCAATGAGCGATAAAGATCCACATCACATGCCGTAAGAAAGAACGTAAGGACAGTAAGAAATACTATACGCTGAACCTTCATGTCATGCTATCCAGCTTATTAAGCGCTTGCGATGCTGCGCCTGATATTCTGGCAAGATAATCGACGCCTACCGTTAACTGCATATAATCCATTTGACTGGTCAACATAACCTGCGGTAATAAAGCACTGGCGTTACTGGTGGATGCATCATCTTTCAGCAATTGTTCAAAAAAATTAATTTGCTCCTGGCTCGGTTCTGCAGAGGACTTTACATAAGATTGAGTGCTTACAGGCACTACGCTCATATCAGAAATATTCAATTTTCAAATCCCTCATTTGGTGCAGGAAATAACAGGCGCAGCGCCATAGCCTCTGGCAAATCAATATCCGATAAAATTTTTGCGGCTTTTAGCGGCTCATTTAAACCCGCCAATAATAATGCCAGACATACCAACTGTAATTTTTTATCCGGAACAATAACCGTTAGCGCTGGTAACATCGCATGTACCTGGGAAATCAGGCTATGGTTAACGCCCGCAAACATGATTTCCAGCAACAACCGTCGAACATCGTCGCTAATAACTTCAGATTTTAGCAATGATTCCACTAAGCATATCCTTGATCATTTTGATCAGTGAACTTTCGTAATTAATAAATGTAGAATACTGCTGTAAGGCAAATTGCGCTTTAATCATCGATTCTGGGTTGAGCAAATCATTACCATTCATTTTGTCATTAATAGCCTGGCCTGCCTGGTGCGCCATGTGGGAGAGCATATCCACTAATTGTGCAATATCCATAATGCTTTTCCTTAAAATAAAAACATCGTAAGGATACTGGCAACATAGCAAAATTTAGAAAGCAATGAACATCCGGTATATACCTGAAAACGATTACTCCGGCGCACGTTGTTCTGGCGTCACCTGAGCCAACAAACGATATAATGGGCTGCTGACCTGCATACCGGTCATTGCCATCCCATCCATACCGAAGCGAGTAAAACCCATTAGTCCGTAGGTAATATCATTAAGACGCTCTAATAAATGAGGCTGTAGTCCCAAACTACCACTCCAGTATGAATGTGTCATTACCGTCGCGGTTAAGACTAATCTACCGCCCAGGGAGACGGCTTTAGCAATCGCCATACTTTTGCGTTGATTGGCGAAACAATTAGCAATATAAAAAACGGCATTGCCTATACTGTCGTGAGCCATAGGCAAATGATGTTTATGATGGTAGATAAGACAGGCGACATCCGCGATGGCAATAGCAAGGCCAATTCCCGCCAGGGCTAAGAGCGGTGCGCCTCCACCACTTAGCACTGTTAATGCTATTCCAGCGGAACAGCATAAAATCTGTCCGCCCAAAATGACCGTTTGCCAACTAAAAATTTCTTTTGGAAAACACTCTATCACTCGTTTCGCAAGTCCGGCCAATAACCGCTCATTTCCTTGTTGAGGACCTATTCTACCACTCTCCATATTGGTTTCCGGATGTGGCAATGAGGGACATGGAGGTGATTCCTCAGGCGCGTTAACAGGACGTTGCCCTGCTACCTGAGCATTTGGGCTAACAGGTTTCATGGTTCTCCCTGAGATGTATGACCAGAACTGTCTATTAATGCAGGTGTAGTAGCAGATTGGCAGAGCGATGCCATTTGTTCCGCCAATAACGCACTAGGATCGGCATAAAGTTCATCAACAGAATTTTCCTGATCGTCGCCAGAGGGGCGGGCAAGGCAATAATCCAGTACCGCACCTATCGCCGTCAGGCTAACGGAGGTAATTACACTCCCCATGTCCAAAGAGGCCGCTATATTTTCAGCGGCGGGCAGTGGAAACTGTAGTTGTATAACCAACGAAGAAATAGCGATTCCTGAACGTATTAATAAAGAAAGACAATTAGCAAGGGTGTTAGCGCAGTTAAGACTTGCCCCACATTTTAAGGCCAGCGCACTGACCACAAGAGCAACGCTATCACTGGCGGTTTGTAACGGCTCCTTTTGCTGACATATCAATTGATAATTATGATACGCACAGCAAGCATCCCCAATAGCAATCACGAGCGCCGCCCCCGCAAGAATAGCAATGGGTAATCCTGCCCCGCCAGAAATTACCGCTGCAGCAACCGATAATCCAAACACGACTGTCGCGCCCAGCGCACGAATAGTGTATTGCATAAAATGTATAGCATAATCCCTCTGCTGCCTTATTTGTTCAGGCGTAAGCAGCACAGGGGCTGCGGGGGTGCCAGGGGCTGGAATTTCAGGGGGAGGAAACGATACCTCCTTCGCTTGTATATCGGAAGGAGGACTATTACCATCGACTATATTACTTGCCGCTGACGGAATATGAATTTTCATATTTCGTTCTGTTATTTAAGCAATAAGAGTATCAACCATTATTTGCGCATTCTGGCGAATCTCACTCCATGAGGCATCCGCATAACTCATCTTGATTGCGGTTTGAAAAGCCTCTCTCGCCAACCCGGGTTCCCCCATCATTTTGAGACAAACGCCCGTTTGGTAAACCGGTTCTGGATGGCTGGCATCCAGCATTAAGGCATGTCCATAGAAATTAATGGCCGTCGTGTATTCTTTAAGCATCATCCAGGTGCCAGCCAATGCAATATGGGCACGCCAACTCCATGGCTGGGCCATCACCAGCCAGCTAAAATCGATTACGGCGCGCGAATAATCCCCCTCCTGCCATGAGGCGTAACCACTGGCATAAACGGTTTCCGGATCAACGGATAAGAGCTGTTTCAGAATGTCTTCGGGTATTTTATTTTTCTGATCTTCTTTCATCATCATACCTATTGATTGTTATTTTCACGTGATAATGATTTACGTCAGGAAGGTCATTTAAAAACGTCGCTGGATAAGATGCTCGGCGGATAAAATTGTCCAGTTATCGCCATCAAGCTGTGTAAAGGTCGCTCCCATTACTGTCAGGATGCGCAATAATTTCCTGCGTAGCATGGCTTTTTTTTCATCCAGAACGTCGGTGATTATCAACATCTTTAAACATGTTAACTGCGGGTGATGCACAAATATCCCGCGTAAAAGTCCCAGTAAGTGAAACAATTGCTGTGGTCGAGGTTGCCCGGGCGTCAAGCGCCTGAGCTCACAAATAATCATTTCTTTTGCCTCAATACGATAGATCACCAGGTAAGGCGATAATATAAACTGCTGCCCAAGTAATATAGCGGTCTCCCCTAAATATGCAGGCTCAGTAAACACCTGATGCCGACGCAACCATTGCTCTATTTCTTGCACCATGTTTACCTCGTTAATGCCCGGAGTATTTCAGCAAGAACCGCGACCAGTGACGACCCCACACCGATGATTTGCTGCATAATTTCACCTGCTTTCTCCATAATTTCCGTCAGGGATTTATTATAAGATTGGGCCCCATTTTGTTGCAGGTCGGCAATCGCTTTATCTTGATCACTTTGACGTTGCGCTACACCGGCCCCCAGGCCCATGACTCCCCCAGCAGTGTGGCCTACGGCTTGACCCGCTATAAGACCGGTCTCCCCGCCTACGGCCCCTAATCCTATCGTCAGCACGCCCGACAATATTGCGCCACCCGCAGTAATCATTGATGCTCTAAACGCTTCATCAATTGTTTTCATTTGCGTCTGTAAAACATTGACTTGCAGTTCCCAGGACAGTCGTTGTTTTTCTACGTTATAGTCGCGCATGATATTGCGCAGCTTTTTGGCAAGCTCCATTAGCTTCATCCAGATATTATCAAATAACAGAAGCATTGATTCAGTACCCATTCCCTCCCCGGAGGGAGATGGAGTGGAAGAAGGCGTTAACAAGGAAGGCGCTGGTAATACCAGTGCTACGTTACTCGCTTCCATATTTTTATCCTCAGATTAAGCGCGACAGCCAGCTATTCTCGCCTGAACGCTACTATAGTGATCAATGGTATCTAATGCATCTCTAAGCGCGGCACCACTACTCTTATAAAGCTCCTCTAAGCGTTTTTGTTCTATCTTTTTTTGGTCTTCCGTTTGTTGCATTATGAAATCCAGAAACCGTTGCTGAGTTATTAATTGCTCTATTTTCTTTTCGAGCTTCGCTTTATCTGCGTTAACCATGCCAGTATTCATCTGATTGGCGCCCTCGGTTGCACATCTGATAGCCTGTAAGCCTTTAAATGAACAATCACTCAGTAAGGCATACAGGATTTTTTTGAACATATTCCAGAGAACTTTATTACGAAAATTTTTTAACAGAAACTTTCCCCCTTCTTGCGCATATTTTTCCAGGGCTTCTTTTGCCGCTTCTTTTGCCATGGCTTTCACCCCCTCTTTCGTAAAGCTTTTTCCCGCGCTTCGCGTCATATTATTTTCTACCTTACGAGAAAACTCAGCAGACTCCTCTTCCATCTCGCCCGGCGAAACCATTTCACGTTCAATCGCCTCAAATTGTTTGGAAAAATTTTCGCTCACCTCTTCGCCAAACTTTTCAGCCAACTCCTCTATTTCTCCTTCCCCTGCACCTACCATACGCTCAACCATTTCTTCGCCTAAGCCGGAGTCAAGCACTTTTGCAGCTGCGCCAGATAAGCCTCTCGTCGCCATAAAAGCACGACCAATCTGGAAAACATCCAGTGCCATCGCGACGACTTCACAACCAACTTGAATTTTACTTGCCACGTCAATAATCGCCTGACAGGTATCGTGGTCAGCACCGCACATCATTGCCGTTTCGGCTCCGGCTTTAACCATTCCTGCACAACCTGCGGCCATATAAGCTACGCCGCTAGCCATTTCTGCGGGATTACCGGACAGAAAACCCTCCACAACTTTTAAGGCGCCAATCACAGTTTCAAATATGCCTGTAATCCAGTCAAAAATAGCGCCAAAAATGCCCGCTTTACGCGCTTTATCCTCCTGCTCTATCGCTTTCTGGATCTGCTCCTGATACTCCTTTACCTGCTTATTACGTAATGCATTTTGCACCTCAGTTGCCCGCTCAAGCTGTTGGCATAACGATTGAGCGTTATTACCAAAGACGTTGAGTATTAATGTCGTCATCATCATTGATAAAACAGTGGGATTGATATGCAAAAAGTCAGGCAATGATGGACGCTTATGATTTCCGGGTACGGCATCAAGCAGTTGCTTCAACGCATTGCTTGCCTCCTGAAGACTAATTTTCCCTGATAGCAGAGACGTGGCGTTGCCATCACCAAAAGTAGAATTCACACGATGCTGGCGCTTTCCCAGCGAACCCGAGGAAACGCAACTGACATTGCTTAAGTGATGATGTGTTAAGGCGGTTACTCCTGCGGCGCTATCGCTATTACTGTGAATTCGATTCATTTTTAGCTCCTGTCAGAAAGTTGCTGTAACATCTTTTCTGCACGTAATCGAAGGATTTGATGTTCACTGACCTCGCCGCAAATACGCACCACGGCCTTTAACGCTTTTATTGCATAACAAACGTTATCACACGCGAGGTAGCATTCCGCTGCGGCCCATGGCGCCTGCGGCGCATCAATCTTAATTTGCGCCGCGCGTCCATAAGCGTATATCGCTTCCCCCCAATGTTTTTGAGCCTGGCAGCATTCCCCTAACCGAAACCAATAGTCAAATGACCAGGCATCATATATCGTCAGCAATTGAAAAAGTCGCGCTGCGCCAGCGAACTCTTTTACCTCCATAAGCTGCATGGCATAGCGATACAGAGTATTAAGCGGCTGTGTAACATCGTCATCCAACAACATACGCAGCGAGCCGCCACGCCGGAAAAACCGCATCGTGTCATGTGCCTGTTGTAGGGTCGGGTCTTTTTTCATGAATACGTTTTCTGCGCTATCATACTGGAAATCTCCCCCCACTTACTGATAAGCCCCGTCAGTTGGGTAAGGACAGCGTTAAGCTCCTGAGACATTTTTTGAATTATTATCTGCCCCTGACTCATAAGATCGGTATTCCGGTTGGCATCGTTATCCAAAGCCGCTTTGACCGCCTGTAGACCACCTTTATCCAGCTTCCCATGATCGCCATATTTAGCCATATATTCATCAATGGTCAGACCATCGATGAGAATACCGTGTTCACGCATGTATATAATTACGTCCTCAGGCACCTCCTCTTTGGTTTTAGCATCTCCCTTGGCTGCTTTAGCAATCACCTCATCCATCTCATTTGACTTTTCCTGGGTATTTCTGGCACGTTCAGCGTTCTGCTGGACTTCAATAAATTTATCGTTTGCGATAGCCTGAATAACCATAAGGAGAATAAGCAAAACACCATACCCTTCGGCAAACGGATTTTGCTGGGATAAGTCATCCTGCCCCCCGGTATCAGTGTTACTGACGCCGAAGCTATTTTTAAACACAATAGGGTTTTGATTTCCCCATAAGATGTTTCCTGAAGACATTATGCTTTACCTTTTTGTTTTTCCTGACGGTATCTCCACCGGGGCTTGAGCATTAAGTTGTTTCAGTCGTACTTCAAGTTGTTTAAACAAACTTACTATTTTCTTTAAATCCTTCTCGGCCTCCTGGTTAACCCCGGCAACGCCTTGTGGAAATAGGTTATGAAGGATACTCTCTGTCTCTCTGCTTTTTTTGGGGCTCTCTGCCCTTTCAGCAAGCTGTTGACTCACCTTAGCCCGGATTTGGTGAAATTTTTTAAGACAGTGATTTAGCTGCATATAACTTTGCTCTAAATCACGATATTCACTAAACGCAGCCTTTTTCTTTATCATCATTCCCCTCCATATACACGATAGATAATTAACGTGCTAACTAAGAGCCTATCCCATTAGGGCTATTTTACTTGCCATTTTGGTCCTGGGCAGTGCTCGCCAAAACGCGTTAGCGTTTTGAACGCCGCTAGCGGCGGCCCGAAGGGCGAGCGTAGCGAGTCAAACCTCACGTGCTACGTGTACGCTGCGGTTTTTGCGCGCTGTCCGTGTCCAGGCTGGCTGCGCCAATAACGCCTGGTGGGATAGGCTCTAAGATATTTTTACTTTACTCTTGCTCACTCACTACAAGTGCGCTGTTATGGTAACGATAATAAATAATGTTGATGATATTTTCGGCCTGCTCGATCGCTTCAAGCAATAAGGTGTTTTGCTGATATTGCTGCGGATCCTGTAACCTACCGTTGTTCTCTTCTAACTGTTTCCGGGCAGCCCTTAATTGTAAAATTATGCCTTTGGCCTCTTCACGCGAATGAAGCAGCAAATCTTCTAACCGGGTCAGAGTTGTCATTTTCCACTCACTTAAAATCTAATGGATAGTTAATCAAAGTATCATAATGTTTAATCGTTACCACATCGGCACTCAGATGGACAATTTCTCCCCCATTGGGTAACAATGCCCCTACACGTAAACGCTCTTTATTCGTCAGTAATAAGTAATTACCATGGCGACTCTGTACAAAGCCAGCCACTGGCGCAGGCAGATACTTGCTTTCATCATGAGAAGGCGCAATATCCTGATAAATTAAAGAAAGAGCGGGGTCCTTTTTCTTTAATGCTGCTAACGTTTCTTGCAAAATGCGTTGATGAGATTCATCCAGTACACCACTGATAACAAAAGAGCGCCGCATTGGCGTAACATTGACAAGGCCCACTAAACCGTTCTCTATTATCGCAGAAATAATATCATCCCCCTGAGACTGATGAGAATGACTAATCTGCCAGTGCAATAACCCGGGAATATCTGCAAGTAATGGTTGAACCTTACGCCATTGCTGATCCATTTGTATATCATCATGAATTAACACGCTTCCCGGCCCTTCGCTGGATACTTCAGCATGCGGGTAACCCATTTTTATCAAAACATCCTGCACTTCTCGTATCAATAAGTCATCACAGATTACACCATCCCGATACATGACCCCCCATGATTCGAGAGTCGCTCTCACCTTTTGCATCTGTTCGCTTGACGAGCAATAACCGGACAACTGCAGGCTTCCATCTTCTTTCCATTGCGCCCGCACATAATGAATATTGCTTTTGTCTAATAAAAACTTAACCCGCAAAGGTAAATCATTTACCGTTTCAGGCTGACCGCCAATACTTAACAGGACACCCATTCCACCGATGAAAATCAAGAATACGCCAGCCAACCACCAGTACCCTGATCTGGAAACGGGTATTTGATAATCAGCAAGTTCACAATCCTGTTTACCAAACGCGATAGCCACTCCCGCAACCTGCAAAACCCCACTGGATGGTAGCGGCTTATTTGGATTAAATCTGCGGCCATTAACTCTAACTCTGGCTTTCCCGGCATCAACAAATAAACTATCTGCCTGTTCTCTCAGAATAATTTTTTCATTTATAGTAAGCGGAATACAAATATCGCATCCTTTCTCCCCCAGTGACAGGTTACCTTCATTCAGCCATACTTCCCGGCCTTGTAAAACGTGACCTAAAAAACGTATTTTCCAGGAGTTCTTTGGATTAACCATGAGATATGCCATTATTTACTACTGAGGCTTTAATCAAAAACAGCCTGATTACACTATGTACTTGAGTCGTATCATTGCGAAACAAATGGCCTACGACAGGAATATCGCCCAATAAAGGGATTTTGTTTTGCGAGTGGATTTGTTTACCTTGTTTAAATCCTCCCAGCAATAGACTCTGTCCGGCTAATAATGTGGCTTGCGAAGCAATTTCAGAATTTTGCACTTCGGGTAGCGGATCTGTTTCGCTTTGCGTATCACTTTGTTGTCCATCCTGAATATTAAGATTAAGCATTATTTTTTGCGTGCCATTGTCATTTAACAAGCGAGGTGTAACGCGCAACAAAGAACCCGTAGTGATGGATTCAAGTTTAGCCACTTTTTCTCCCTGCAGTTTGGTATAGAAAGTAATATTTTTATCCAGCACAGCCTGGATATTATTTAAAGTCACCACAGATGGCTGGGAAAGTACATAAGCCTGAGAGCTTTTTTCCAGGGCATTCAAACGCACCATAAAGTTTGAGGTATCGCTGATTACCGTTGAAAAACCGCTAGCACCGCCGTCATTCAAACCTGTATTGAACGCAATTTTCTTGCCACCCAGCGACACTGCCGTTCCCCAGTCGATGCCTAACTGGTTAATATCTCCAGCATTAACATCGATAATTTTCACCGAAATCTCTATCATCTGCTGGCGTTGATCTAATTCTGTGATGAGTTTCCGATACCCGGCCATATTGGCCGCATAATCACGAACGATCACTGCATTCTGGCGTGGGTCGGCAGCAAACATGGGCAATGCCTGTGTAGCGGGTGAACCATTGTTCGTCGATGACGCCGGGACGCTGGTTTTACTCATCTCACGCAATACACTCACGACCCCAGGAACCACGACGGACTGATCGCGATATTGGTATTGGGTATCCATCGCAGTGGCATACTTAAGCGTGTATATACTTACACTCACCGCACTGTCTTTTCGTTTGATTAACGCATTATCCAGCACTGAAGCTAATTGACTAATACGAGTCAGACAGCTGGGAACACCGCTCACCTCCACAGCTCTGGTACCGGTAATTTCTTTAACCTCGCATCCCGGTGATGAAAGGATATTCTGGCTGCGTAAGTAATGAATGAACCGTCCAGTAGATAAAATATTGAAAGTGATAACCTGATGTTTTAATAACGATGCAGGATATACATATAACATGCTGCCATCAAACCAGGTAAGCAAATCATATTGTGCTGCCAGGTTATTCAAAATATCGACCGGTGGTCCAGGCGGAATTTTCCCACTAAATGTAGCTGTTATCAATGGGCTAATAGTAATAGCCGTATCATAGTTCTCTGAGAGCAGATGTAAAACCTCTGCTAATGGCATTTGTCTGGCATAAAGGGTGAAGTCATTACCTTTCCATGATAACTCATCACTCTTTGCTGTATTGAGTATAAATAGTAAAATTAAGATTAAACGTTTATTTACTACCATTTTATACCCCACCCGAATAAAGTTTATGGTGATTGCGTATTACATTTTTTAAAATGCAAGTTAAAGCCAGGTGTTTTTCTATCTCAATAGCAATAAGCTCAGAGCTACTACTTGTGGTATAATAACCGTTTAACCATCCCCCATCCGCTGTGAGCTGTATAGCATAATCATGGACGTCCGGGTGTGCTGCAAGCAGTAGTGTCACATAGGCAAGACAAGGCTTAGGTAAGCTTTCCAGGTCATTTAAGAACAAAGAAATAGAAAATGCTTCTGAGAAAATTTCTCCTCTGGCAGGATGCCCATCAATAGTCATTATCCAGGATCGGCTATTACCTTCGGCCTTGATATCCTGAATTAATGGAATGCCTTTTAAAACTGCCAGCATGAATCCCTCCTCAGACATAAATGGGAGTTTCTATCAAATTCGCTCACAACCACATCCGTAAAAAGCCTGATTCACATTTATTTCGACTATACTCTTCTTGTACAATATCAGGATGCTGTCTACATATACCTTGTCACAGGCGATTCTATCATTCGGATTTTCCGATAAATTCACAATTACACTTTCAGTATTGACATAAAAAATTACAATTTGAAAAATTATTTATTAAATAAACTGTTACGATGTTTTTACATCGCCACCTTATTAAAAAGTAATTGTAGTCATCGACTGGGTTATATATGAAGAAATTTATCTTCCTAATGATAACACCATCGATTAATCTTCTGATGAAACTATATGTACTGCGATAGTGATCAAGTGCCAAAGATTTTGCAACAGGCAACTGGAGGAAAGCATTATGAATTTGCTCAATCTCAAGAATACGCTGCAAACATCTTTAGTAATCAGGCTAACTTTTTTATTTTTATTAACAACAATAATTATTTGGCTGCTATCTGTGCTTACCGCAGCTTATATATCAATGGTTCAGAAACGGCAGCATATAATAGAGGATTTATCCGTTCTATCCGAGATGAATATTGTACTAAGCAATCAACGGTTTGAAGAAGCTGAACGTGACGCTAAAAATTTAATGTATCAATGCTCATTAGCGACTGAGATTCATCATAACGATATTTTCCCTGAGGTGAGCCGGCATCTTTCTGTTGGTCCTTCAAATTGCACGCCGACGCTAAATGGAGAGAAGCACCGTCTCTTTCTGCAGTCCTCTGATATCGATGAAAAAAGCTTTCGTCGCGATAGTTTTATTCTTAACCATAAAAATGAGATTTCGTTATTATCTACTGATAACCCTTCAGATTATTCAACTCTACAGCCTTTAACGCGAAAAAGCTTTCCTTTATACCCAACCCATGCCGGGTTTTACTGGAGTGAACCAGAATACATAAACGGCAAAGGATGGCACGCTTCCGTTGCGGTTGCCGATCAGCAAGGCGTATTTTTTGGGGTGACGGTTAAACTTCCCGATCTCATTACTAAGAGCCACCTACCATTAGATGATAGTATTCGAGTATGGCTGGATCAAAACAACCACTTATTGCCGTTTTCATACATCCCGCAAAAAATACGTACACAGTTAGAAAATGTAACGCTGCATGATGGATGGCAGCAAATTCCCGGATTTCTGATATTACGCACAACCTTGCATGGCCCCGGATGGAGTCTGGTTACGCTGTACCCATACGGTAATCTACATAATCGCATCTTAAAAATTATCCTTCAACAAATCCCCTTTACATTAACAGCATTGGTGTTGATGACGTCGGCTTTTTGCTGGTTACTACATCGCTCACTGGCCAAACCGTTATGGCGTTTTGTCGATGTCATTAATAAAACCGCAACTGCACCGCTGAGCACACGTTTACCAGCACAACGACTGGATGAATTAGATAGTATTGCCGGTGCTTTTAACCAACTGCTTGATACTCTACAAGTCCAATACGACAACCTGGAAAACAAAGTCGCAGAGCGCACCCAGGCGCTAAATGAAGCAAAAAAACGCGCTGAGCAAGCTAACAAACGTAAAAGCATTCATCTTACGGTAATAAGTCATGAGTTACGTACTCCGATGAATGGCGTACTCGGTGCGATTGAATTATTACAAACCACCCCTTTAAACATAGAGCAGCAAGGATTAGCTGATACCGCCAGGAATTGTACACTGTCTTTGTTAGCTATTATTAATAATCTGCTGGATTTTTCACGCATCGAGTCTGGTCATTTCACATTACATATGGAAGAAACAGCGTTACTGCCGTTACTGGACCAGGCAATGCAAACCATTCAGGGGCCGGCGCAAAGCAAAAAACTGTCATTACGTACTTTTGTCGGTCAACATGTCCCTCTCTATTTTCATACCGACAGTATCCGTTTACGGCAAATTTTGGTTAATTTACTCGGGAACGCGGTAAAATTTACCGAAACCGGAGGGATACGTCTGACGGTCAAGCGTCATGAGGAACAATTAATATTTCTGGTTAGCGATAGCGGTAAAGGGATTGAAATACAGCAGCAGTCTCAAATCTTTACTGCTTTTTATCAAGCAGACACAAATTCGCAAGGTACAGGAATTGGACTGACTATTGCGTCAAGCCTGGCTAAAATGATGGGCGGTAATCTGACACTAAAAAGTGTCCCCGGGGTTGGAACCTGTGTCTCGCTAGTATTACCCTTACAAGAATACCAGCCGCCTCAACCAATTAAAGGGACACTGTCAGCGCCGTTCTGCCTGCATCGCCAACTGGCTTGCTGGGGAATACGCGGCGAGCCACCCCACCAGCAAAATGCGCTTCTCAACGCAGAGCTTTTGTATTTCCCCGGAAAACTCTACGACCTGGCGCAACAGTTAATATTGTGTACACCAAATATGCCAGTAATAAATAATTTGTTACCCCCCTGGCAGTTGCAAATTCTTTTGGTTGATGATGCCGATATTAATCGGGATATCATCGGCAAAATGCTTGTCAGCCTGGGCCAACACGTCACTATTGCCGCCAGTAGTAACGAGGCTCTGACTTTATCACAACAGCAACGATTCGATTTAGTACTGATTGACATTAGAATGCCAGAAATAGATGGTATTGAATGTGTACAATTATGGCACGATGAGCCGAATAATTTAGATCCTGACTGCATGTTTGTGGCGCTATCCGCTAGCGTAGCGACAGAAGATATTCATCGTTGTAAAAAAAATGGGATTCATCATTACATTACCAAACCAGTGACGTTGGCTACCTTAGCTCGCTATATCAGTATTGCCGCAGAATACCAACTTTTACGAAATATAGAGCTACAGGAGCAGGATCCAAGTCGCTGCTCAGCGCTACTGGCGACAGATGATATGGTCATTAATAGCAAGATTTTCCAATCACTTGACCTCTTGCTGGCTGATATTGAAAATGCCGTATCGGCTGGAAAAAAAATCGATCAGTTAATTCACACATTAAAAGGCTGTTTAGGTCAAATAGGGCAGACTGAATTGGTATGCTATGTCATAGACATTGAGAATCGCGTAAAAATGGGGAAAATCATCGCGCTGGAGGAACTAACCGACTTACGCCAGAAAATACGTATGATCTTCAAAAACTACACCATTACTTAATATTATCTTAATTTTCGCGAGGGCAGCAAAATGAAAGAATATAAGATCTTATTAGTAGACGATCATGAAATCATCATTAACGGCATTATGAATGCCTTATTACCCTGGCCTCATTTTAAAATTGTAGAGCATGTTAAAAATGGTCTTGAGGTTTATAATGCCTGTTGCGCATACGAGCCTGACATACTTATCCTTGATCTTAGCTTACCTGGCATCAATGGCCTGGATATCATTCCTCAATTACATCAGCGTTGGCCAGCAATGAATATTCTGGTTTACACAGCATACCAACAAGAGTATATGACCATTAAAACTTTAGCCGCAGGTGCTAATGGCTATGTTTTAAAAAGCAGTAGTCAGCAAGTTCTGTTAGCGGCATTGCAAACAGTCGCAGTAAACAAGCGTTACATTGACCCGACGTTGAATCGGGAAGCTATCCTGGCTGAATTAAAGGCTGACACGACCAATCATCAACTGCTTACTTTGCGCGAGCGTCAGGTTCTTAAACTTATTGACGAGGGGTATACCAATCATGGGATCAGCGAAAAGCTACATATCAGTATAAAAACCGTCGAAACACATCGGATGAATATGATGAGAAAGCTACAGGTTCATAAAGTGACAGAGTTACTTAACTGCGCCCGAAGAATGAGGTTAATAGAGTATTAACCAGGGGCATCCGATGGTATTAAGCATTGGTCATATTTTGATGAGCCTTACGCCACGCAGTATTGCTCATCATCGACAAAATCCATACGGATGCCCTGGTATGCCGCACCATTTATCACTACCTTAGTCTTCATTTAATCATGATATAGTAGAATCCCCTTATTTAACGGGCTTTACCATGTCGTATTCTATCGGCGAATTTGCCAGACTATGCGGTATCAATGCCGCCACGCTAAGGGCATGGCAGCGACGCTATGGTTTATTGAAACCGCAGCGTACTGATGGCGGGCATCGCTTATACAGCGATGACGATATTCGACAAGCGCTTAGCATCCTCGACTGGGTGAGAAAAGGCGTACCGATAAGCCAGGTCAAACCCTTACTGTCGCGTCCGGTCATTCGCCTGGGCGATAACTGGATAACGATTCAGGAGACGATGCTTCAACATCTCCACGAAGGGCGAATTGACGCGCTGCGGCAGTTGATTTATGACTGTGGCCGGGAATATCCCCGCGCAGAACTGGTGACCCATTTATTGCGTCCGTTGCGCAGCAAAGTGTCCGCGCATCTTCCCGCCGTGATGACGCTGCGCGAAATACTGGATGGCATCATTATTGCTTACACCTCTTTTTGCCTTGAAGGCGACAGAAAAGCGCCTGGCAACAATGCTTTTATTAGCGGATGGCATCTCTCGGATCACTGTGAAATCTGGCTGGAAGCGTTGACTCGTACCGGACAAGAGCTGCGGCTCAATGTGCTTCCCTCTCCACCAGCCATGCTGGCGCCCGAGCTGTTCGCCCAGAGAAAATGGTTCCTGGTGACCACCGGCAAGCTCACTGCCGGGCAGAAAAAACAGCTTGCCCAGTGGCGCAACGTGGTCGCTTCGCTGGAGGTTATCACACTATAAGCGCTGAAATAGATTTCTTCCCCTCATTCTATCTTATTGATATTTAACTACGTCAAAAAAATCTCCGCGAAAACTTAGACAAAAAAACAAAGTTGTGTAAGTTTTAAATCAGCGTGAGATAACATTTTGCGCCATTGGCGTCAGTCGTCGTACTTTCAATAAGGGGGAATCATGAATAACAAACCCGTAGTCGGCATTAGCGGATGTCTGACTGGCGCCGCGGTACGCTTTGATGGCGGACATAAGCGTATGGATTTTGTCATGAACTCTCTGGCGCCGTGGGTGGCCTACAAACCGATCTGTCCGGAGGTGGCGATCGGCCTGCCCGTGCCTCGCCCTGCGCTGCGTCTTATCCAGACGACCTGTGGCGACATTCGGATGCGCTATAGCCATGCCCCGCACGATGACGTCACCGAGCGAATGAATGCCTTTGCCGATCGGTTTCTGCCAACAATAGGAGAACTGGCGGGGTTTATTGTGTGTGCAAAATCGCCCAGTTGCGGAATGGAGCGCGTTCGCCTGTATGATGAAAAGGGTAACAGGGGCCGCAAAGCTGGCACGGGGCTGTTTACCGCCGCGATGATGGACAAATATCCCTGGCTGCCGATAGAGGAAGATGGTCGCCTGCACGATCCGGTACTACGCGAAAATTTCATCGCACGTATTTTCGCGCTACATGAATTAAATGCGCTACGCGCGCAGGGCTTGAGTCGTCACAGTTTGCTCGCGTTTCATAGCCGATACAAACTTCAGCTTCTCGCCCACCACCAGGCCGGCTACCGCGAAATTGGCCCTTTCGTCGCGCGTCTGCATGAGTGGGACGATCTGGATGCCTTCTTTGTCCGATACAGAGAAAAACTGATGGCTATCCTGCGACACCCCGCTTCACGTAAAAATCACACCAATGTGCTGATGCATATCCAGGGCTATTTTCACCGCGCGTTGAACAGCAGGCAACGCGCGGAATTACGCGAGGTGATTCTCGGCTACCGGGCGGGCCGACTACCTATCCTGGCACCGTTAACGCTGCTGAAGCACTATCTGGCGGAACATCCGGATGACTATCTACGCAGCCAGAATTATTTTGAGCCGTACCCTGATACATTAGGGCTGCGCTTAGCCATCACCTGATAACCCTGCGCATCGCTAACGGCGGGTAACCAGCCCGCCATGGTGACAATCGCGACAATTCAAAGGCGATTTCGTTATTGCCACCCTGATAGCGGCTATGACCGCGCCAGAGCGTTAATCACGGTTTCCATCGCCTGTTTTTCTAACGCGCTACGTTGGATGCGTTGATTCGCCAGCGCGGTTCTTAACACGCCCGCAATAACAATATATTTAGGCTCCTGCCCCAAATCGCGCATTTCCAGCACGACCTTGCCCACCACCCGGCACATCTCGCGGTACAGTTCGTCATCTTTTGTCGGTTTTGTCATACGTTTTACTCGTCGCCAGCTCAAACCAACAGAATATAACAGTCTTCTCAATTAAACAAAATTTGATGCAAATCAAAGAAATAACGCGGTTTATTATTCATGGCTCATACGTTGTTCGTATTCTGGTCTCTGGCGAGGCCATTTTTTCGAAACGCCTAATCAGTTCCGCCAGGCTACCGGCCTGCATTTTTTCCATGACTCTGGCGCGGTGTACCTCTACGGTACGCACCGCGATATTCATCGCTTCCGCAATTTCCCGGTTCATAAATCCTTTTGCCACCAGGCTGGCCAGCTCACGCTCTTTCGGCGTCAACTGCTGGTAACACAGTATAATCTCACGGCGCGCCACCGCTGCCGATGAAACCGTCAGCGCACGCTCCAGCGCCGCCTGTAGCGGTTTTACCGATACCGGTTTTTGCAGAAAATCGACGGCGCCGCGTTTCATCTGCTCCACGGCCATCGGTACATCGCCATGCCCGGTAAGAAAAACAACCGCCAGGGTACTTCCGCACTGGCGCAACGCATCATGAACGCCCTGCCCATCCAGTACCGGCATTCGCATATCCAGTAATACGACTCCGGCCTGATACAGACTGGCCTGCGCCAAAAAATCCGCCCCCTGCGTCCAGCATTTTACGTCATATCCCAGACTTTCCAGTAAAAACGCGCACGCGTTAGTGACCGCCGTATCATCATCCAGTAGATGAATTGTCGCCATCCCTGCCCCCATGTTCATGTAAGAAATGTATCGTGACCACCGTTCCCGACAGACCGTCCGGCGCGGTCTGGTTCCTGATGCTGATATCGCCCCGCCCATACCGCACCAGCCGCTGGCAAATCGCCAGCCCTAAGCCCATCCCCTCTTTGCGGGTTGTCATAAACGGCTGAAACGCCTGACGTAATAGCGCCTCATCGATTCCCCCGGCGTTATCCTGTAAAGCGATACTGATGCCGTTTTCAGTGCGTTCAGCAACGACCCATAAATGGGTGGCGCCCGCCTGAGCCGCATTAAGAATGATATTCGCCAGCACCTGTTCCAGCAGCACTGACGGCAGCGTTACGCGCAGCGCAGCGCTAACCTCGGTATGCAGAGTCACTGTCGGAAACTGTTGCGCCATACGCAACAATTGCCAGACATGATCAATCGCCTCGCGAATGGCTATGGCCTTCCACGCTTCGGTTAGCACCGGGTTGCCCTGCGCCTGGCTAACCCAGTGACGCAGGTTACGCAGAGTATCCGCACCGCGTTGCGCCTGCTGGTCAATCTGCTCCAGCGCCGGCAGCAAGGGATGCTGTTCATCTGCAGCGCGCAGTCGAATCAGGCACCCCTGGGCATAATGTCGAATCGCGGAAAGCGGCTGATTAAGCTCATGGGCAAACCCGGAGGTCATTTCACCCAACACGCTCATTTGCCGGGCGGTTTCTAGCGCCCGCTCATGCTGATGAAGAACTACGCTATTACGTTCCAGTTGCTTTCCACGTCGACGCACCAGCAGCATGACCCAAATATAATTGAGCGTGAGCAACAGGAACGCCAGAATCACGCCGCCGACCATTAGCTGGTGCTGGATTAACCAACTTTTGACATCCAGCCACAGTCGACGCTGCTGAGGGTGCTGACGAACATCACGCAGCAACGCTTCCACCTGACTGGTCGACGCTGGCGCGCCCCAGTGAAATGACGCGGCGGCGGGCGCGTTGAATAGCGCTCGCGTTACGCGATCCGCCAGCGCATCGCTTACCGCAGGTAGCGCCGCGAACGACCAGTCAGGATATAACGGCGTACTGGTTAAGCAAGGCAGGGGCGTCGGTCGGGAAAGCAGCGCGATAAAGTCCTTTTTATTAATCAATCCTTCCTGATCCATATTTTCTAACAGACACACTGGCACAATTGCCGCCTGCACCGCTTTTTCGCGCAGCATATAGACTAAGGCATCGCCAGGAAATCCGGTAAAACGAAGATGAAAGTCGCGCTCCGGGCGTAAGCCCGCGTCGCTGAGCGCTTTATAGCCTAATAAATAGCCGCCAAATGCCTGAGCATCAATCGCGCCGACGGTCTTACCGATGAGATCATGCGCCGTGGTGATGCCGCTATCGCGCCGGGTCAAAATCACGCTGCCAATAACATTACTCACCGCTTTCCCATCGCGCGTGGAGCGCAGGGAAGCTAACCAGCGCAGCGGCGCATGGCTGTTCAGTTGGACAAATTGCGCCGGGTTGGTTATCACAAACTGCACGGTTCCCTGGTTAACGGCCTCCTGCATTTGATGCAGATCCAGCGGCTGGATGTGAAAGGTTTCGCCTGGAAGCTGTTGGCTTAATGTCTTTGCCAACGGTTGCCAGTGGCTACGCGTAGACGCCTCGCCGCGCATAGCCAAAATACCGATATTCCACGTCCCTGCCCACGCGCCATGACAAAGTAGCCCTACTGCCGCCAACACCGCCAGGCGCCTTACGGTTTTACCTCTCACCCTAATATCCCTGTCAATTATGTTGTTTTAGATCAACAACAAGCCGGGTATGTGGTTAACCACAATAGAGCGCACCCCGCCTCGATTTTTACACTGTAAATCATCGACATTTTTTATTCATTACACATGAACCAACATCGTGACAAATGTTTCATTGTTGGCAATGTGGACGGGAGTCAATATGGACAGCAGTAAACGGCAATTTCTCCAGCAGCTTGGCGTCCTGACCGCTGGCGCCTCGCTGGTTCCGCTGGCTGAAGCGAAATTTCCTTTTTCGCCGGAGCGGCATGAAGGCTCTCCCCGACACCGTTACGCCATGCTTATCGACCTGCGGCGTTGTATCGGCTGTCAGTCCTGTACCGTAAGTTGCACTATTGAAAACCAAACGCCGCAGGGCGCGTTTCGTACGACGGTGAACCAATACCAGGTCCAGCGTGAAGGTAGTCAGGAAGTCACGAATGTGCTGTTGCCGCGTCTGTGCAACCATTGCGATAACCCCCCCTGTGTGCCGGTCTGCCCGGTACAAGCCACCTTTCAGCGGGAAGATGGCATTGTGGTGGTGGATAACAAACGCTGCGTCGGCTGCGCCTATTGTGTCCAGGCGTGTCCTTACGACGCCCGATTTATCAATCATGAAACGCAAACTGCCGATAAATGCACGTTTTGCGTCCATCGTCTGGAAGCCGGGCTGTTACCCGCTTGCGTAGAGTCCTGCGTCGGCGGCGCGCGTATTATTGGCGATATCAAAGATCCCCATAGCCGCATCGCCACCCTGCTTCATCAACATCGCGACGCTATCAAGGTATTAAAGCCGGAAAACGGCACGTCGCCCCATGTTTTCTATCTGGGTCTGGACGACGCCTTTGTCACCCCATTAATGGGCCGTGCGCAGCCCGCGCTTTGGCAGGAGGTCTGAATGACGCATTCACTCATCATTGAAGAAGTGCTGGCTCACCCGCAGGACATTAGCTGGCTGCCGTGGGCGGTACAATATTTCTTTTTTATTGGCATTGCCGCCTGCGCCGCACTGTTTGCCTGTTATCTTCACTGGCGGAAAAAAGACGCCGCAACAGAAGAAAATCGGGCATTACTGATTGCCATTACCTGTGCGATTACCGCACCGCTGGCGCTGACGGCGGATCTGCACCAGACCGCCCGCGTCTGGCATTTCTATGCCTGGCCGACGCCCTGGTCGTGGATGCCCTGGGGGGCGTTGTTCCTGCCGCTGTTTACCGGATTTCTCGCTCTGTGGTTCCTGGCGCAGCAAATAAAACGATTATTCAATAAAAGTTACAACGTCACTAAATGGTTGGCGTTAGCCAGCGCGCTTTGCGCGGTGGGCCTGTTGATTTATACCGGCCGCGAAGTCTCCGTTGTGCTGGCGCGCCCAATCTGGTTTAGCTACGCCTTCCCCGTGGCGATGTTTCTTAGCGCCTTACAGGCGTTCTTCGCGCTGATGATTGTCGCCGCCCGACGCGACTCGGTAAGGCTGCCAAAAATATTGTGGGGACAACTCTGGACGCTGGCGGCGCTGGGACTGGTGGTGGCTATGTGGGTTAGCGGCGATACGCTTTCCGGCACGGCAATCCGTCAGTGGATTACCGTCGCCCTGTCAGCCAAATATTACGCTGTCGGCTGGGTAGCGCTGTGGGTATGCACACTACTGTTCTGTAGCCTGGCGCTACGTCATCCGTTATCGCAGCTAAGACGCGTCTTGCTGGTTCTGAGCGCGCTGGCGCTATGTTGGCTGATACGCTGGACATTGTTGATTCAGGTACAAACCGTACCCAAGTTCAACGCGCAATTTAACCCTTACTCGTTACCAGGCGGAACGGATGGCTGGCTGGCTATTCTCGGCACCTTCGGCCTGTGGATAGCGCTACTGATTATTATTCGTGAAACGCTGAACGGACTCACCAGGAGATTACAACATGGCTAATTTAACCCGTCGTCAGTGGCTAAAAGTCGGTCTCGCCGTCGGTGGGATGGTCACTTTTGGTCTGAGCTACCGTGATGTGGCGAAACGCGCAATTGATGGCCTGTTAAACGGGACATCCGGCAAGGTAACGCGCGACCGCATCTTTGGCAATGCGTTAATTCCGGAGGCGCAGGCGCAAACGCACTGGCTGCAAAATCCACAACAAACCATCGCCATGACGCAATGCTTCGGCTGTTGGACACAGTGCGGTATCCGCGCCAGGGTAAATGCCGATGGCAAAGTGATACGCATCGCCGGCAATCCCTATCACCCCTTGTCGCAGGAACACCCGATTGACTCGTCCGTCCCTTTTAGCGAAGCCATGGAGCAACTGGCGGGAGAAAGCGGTCTTGACGCCCGCTCAACCGCCTGCGCGCGCGGCGCGACGCTGCTGGAAAGCCTGTACAGTCCGCTGCGACTGCTTGAACCAATGAAACGCGTGGGTAAACGCGGCGAAGGGAAATGGCAGCGCATAAGCTTTGAGCAGCTTATTGAAGAAGTCGTGGAAGGCGGCGATCTGTTTGGCGAAGGTCATGTGGACGGACTGCGCGCTATTCATGCGCCGGATACGCCAATTGACGCAAAGCACCCCAGTTTCGGGCCCAAAACCAATCAGTTACTGGTCACGAATACCAGCGACGAAGGCCGCGATGCGTTTCTGCGTCGTTTTGCGCTAAATAGCTTCGGCAGCAAGAATTTCGGCGCGCATGGCGCCTACTGTGGACTGGCTTACCGGGCCGGCTCTGGGGCGCTGATGGGCGATCTGGATAAAAACCCGCATGTCAAACCCGACTGGGAAAACGTGGAATTTGCGCTCTTTATGGGCACCTCCCCGGCACAGTCCGGTAATCCCTTTAAACGCCAGGCGCGTCAGTTGGCGAGCGCCCGGCTGCGTGAGAATTTTCAATACGTCGTGGTCGCCCCCGCCCTCCCCTTATCAACGGTGCTCGCCGATCCTCGCGGTCGCTGGCAACCGGTCATGCCCGGCAGCGATTCGGCGCTGGCAATGGGGATGATCCGCTGGATCATGGATAATCAACGTTATAATGCTGATTATCTGGCGATTCCCGGCATACAGGCGATGCAGCAGGCCGGCGAGCAAAGTTGGACCAACGCCACGCACCTGGTCATTGCGGATGAACTGCCGACGCTTGCCGGACAACACCTGACGCTACGCCATCTTACGCCCGATGGCGAAGAGACCCCTGTCGTACTGAATACCGACGGCGAGTTGGTCGATGCCTCCACTTGCCGACAGGCACGGCTTTTCGTGACGCAGTACGTTACGCTCGCCGACGGCCAACGGGTCACGGTGAAGAGCGGGTTGCAACGCCTGAAAGAGGCGGCAGAAAAGCTCTCGTTGGCGCAATACAGCGAACAGTGCGGCGTGCCGGAAGCGCAAATTATCGCGCTGGCGGAAACCTTTACCAGTCACGGACGTAAAGCTGCGGTCATCAGTCACGGCGGCATGATGGCCGGCAATGGGTTTTATAACGCCTGGTCGGTCATGATGCTTAACGCGCTGATCGGCAACCTCAGCTTGTCCGGCGGCGTCTTTGTCGGCGGCGGCAAATTCAACGGCGTTAGCGACGGTCCCCGCTACAACATGAACAGTTTTGCCGGAAAAGTGAAACCGTCAGGGTTAAGTATTGCCCGTAGCAAAACCGCTTATGAAGCATCGGAAGAATACCGCGACAAAATTGCCGGCGGGCAATCCCCTTATCCAGCCAAAGCGCCGTGGTATCCCTTTGTGGCAGGCCAGCTTACCGAACTGTTGACCTCCGCGCTCGAAGGCTATCCTTATCCGCTTAAAGCCTGGATTTCCAATATGAGCAACCCGTTTTACGGTGTTCCCGGTCTACGCGCCGTGGCGGAAGAAAAGCTAAAAGACCCTCGCCGACTGCCGCTCTTTATCGCGATTGACGCCTTTATGAATGAAACGACGGCGCTGGCGGATTACATTGTGCCGGATACGCACAATTTTGAGAGCTGGGGCTTTACGGCGCCCTGGGGCGGCGTAGCCAGTAAAGCCACTACCGCCCGCTGGCCGGTTGTCGCCCCCGCCACTCACCGAACGGCGGACGGGCAACCTGTCTCAATGGAAGCATTTTGTATTGCGGTAGCAAAACGGCTCCGTCTGCCCGGCTTCGGCGACCGGGCGATAACCGATCCGCAGGGCAATACTTTTCCACTGAACCGGGCGGAAGATTTCTATCTGCGCGTAGCCGCTAATATCGCCTTTATGGGCACGACGCCGGTCGCGCCGGCAAATCAGGAAGATATTTCGCTTACCGGCGTCAGCCGCATTCTGCCAGCAATTCAGCACACGCTTAAAGCTGATGAGGTCGGTCGCGTGGCGTTTATCTACTCGCGTGGCGGCCGGTTTGCGCCCGAGGATAGCGGCTATACGGAGCAACGGTTAGGTAACGCGTGGAAAAAACCCTTACAGATCTGGAATGCAGATGTCGCCGCCCACCGTCACGCCATCACCGGGGAGCGTTTCAGCGGTTGCCCGGTCTGGTATCCGGCGCGTTTGTCAGATGGTCGTGCGATTGACGACCAGTTTCCCATTGGGCAATGGCCGCTGAAACTGATTTCATTTAAATCAAATACCATGTCCAGCTCAACAGCCGTCATCCCGCGCTTACACCATGTGAAGCCAGCAAACCTGGTGGCGCTGAATCCGCAAGACGGCGAGCGTTATGGACTGCAACATGGCGATCGGGTACGGATCATTACGCCGGGCGGTCAGGTCGTGGCGCAAATCAGTTTGTTAAATGGCGTGATGCCAGGCGTCATCGCCATCGAACACGGATATGGCCACCGCGAGATGGGCGCAACGCAGCACTCTCTGGACGGCGTGCCTATGCCGTATGATCCACAAATCAGGGCAGGCATAAATCTTAACGATCTGGGCTTTGCCGATCCGACAAGAACCATTACCAACACCTGGCTCGACTGGGTTTCCGGTGCGGCAGTACGTCAGGGGCTGCCGGCAAAAATCGAGCGTATATAACCCCAGGGCCGGAGAGCGATATCGTCTTATTTCGTCGAGGGTAGCGACTGATAAGCGAACGCTGTCCGGCTGCATATACTCACTGAATCGTGCAAGCCCAACTATTTTACGTTCACCTCGTCATATTACATAGAAAATATATGACAACACTCACAAAACTATTTTCCCCTTCTGTAAGCAATTAATATTTAACACATTGACTGCGCTTCTGATTATTGACATTCATTTGGGGTTACTTCCGGTTGACCGCATAATCTGTGATTGAATTCACCGCATGACAACATTGCCATAAATACAATTCAACTCACTACCCGGAGGCAATATGTTTAAAGAAGAAAGACGTCATGCCATCATTAATTTACTGATAAAGGATAATAGTGTTAGCGTCAGTAAACTTTCAGACCTTTATAAGGTTAGCCAGGAGACTATTCGTTCCGATCTACGCTATTTCCAGAAATCAGGTATGCTTCAGCGTTGCTATGGCGGAGGGATTTTAAACCGTGACGCGCTGAGTAAGCTTATCACTGAAAATAAGATTGATATCTCCAGCACTATCGCCACGCCAATCCATCAGGATGCAAAACTGCGCCGGGAAAACACAAAAAAAGCAGGCAAGGTGTGTGTTTTAGGCTCCTTCAATATTGATGTTTCAGCAACCGTGCCGTGGTTTCCACAAAGCGGAGAATCCATTCTGGCCAGTCAATTTGGATTCTATCCTGGCGGTAAAGGAGCCAACCAGGCTTTAGCGGCAAACAATGCTGGTGCTGCGGCGCATTTTATTTTTAAAGTGGGCAAAGATCAGTTCAGCGCATTTGCTATGAATCATATTATTCAATCAGGCATCACTTCATACAGCGCGTATCAAACAGATAAAGCGCCCACCGGTAGCGCATTGATCTATGTCTCCGCCGTAGATGGCGATAATATTATCGCCATCTATCCTGGCGCCAATATGATGCTCACCACGCAAGAGATTAACGAGCAACACCGTTATATCGCCGAGTCTGACGTTATGTTAATGCAGCTCGAAACGAACATTGAAGCGTTGACTGAATTTATTCGCCTGGGCAAACAAGAAAATAAAATGATCATGCTGAATCCTGCCCCCTATACGAAACAGGTGACGCATTTATTATCTGATATTGACATCATCACGCCGAATGAAACTGAAGCCTCTTTTTTATCCGGCGTAACCATTACTGATATTAATGATGCGAAAAAAGCCGGAAATATTATTCTGCAATCCGGGGTGAAAAAAGTCATCATTACCCTTGGCGCCCGTGGTTCTCTGCTCTGTGAGCACGCCCGCACGTTGTATATTCCTGCATGGAGCGCCGTGGTAAAAGATGCCGCCGGGGCCGGTGACGCTTTTAATGGCGCCTTAGCCGCCGCGCTGGCGCGACAAGCAGATATGGTCGCAGCCATTCAATATGCCTCCGCTTTCGCTTCTCTGGCGGTGGAACAAGTCGGTGCGTCGAGTATGCCTCAGCACTTGCAGGTTTTACATCGAATGCGTACCCAATCTAATAAAGTCATTCACATTAATTAACAGGTGACATAATGAAAATTTTATTTATTGGCGAATCCTGGCACATTCATATGATTCACTCTAAAGGTTTTGATAGCTTTACATCGAGCAAATATGAAGAAGGCGCAGACTATTTATTATCCTGCTTACGCCAGAGTAATATCGATGTGGACTACATGCCTGCCCATATTGTGCAAACTCGTTTTCCACAAACCGCCGAAGCATTAGCCTGCTATGATGCGATCGTCATCAGTGATATCGGTAGCAATACGTTCCTGCTACAAAACAGAACCTTTTATAATATGGACATTATTCCTGATGCATTACAACTTATCGCCGATTATGTTGCTGAGGGCGGCGGTCTGTTAATGATCGGCGGCTATTTATCCTTTACGGGAATAGAAGCAAAAGCCAATTATAAAAATACGGTTCTGGCGGAAGTATTGCCGGTTGATATGCTGGATGTAGATGACCGCGTAGAACTACCGCAAGGATGTAAAGCAGTAAATACTGCGGTAGAGCATGTTATTACCCAGCCACTTAGCGAATGGCCGCCGCTGTTGGGCTATAACAAGCTTATCGCCAAAGAAAATAGTCAGGTCCTTGCTGAAATTAATGGCGATCCACTGTTAGTTATGGGTACTTACCATAAAGGGAAAGTATGTTGCTTTGCCAGTGATTGTTCACCGCACTGGGGAAGCCCGCAGTTTCTGCAATGGGAACATTACGCCACCTTCTGGTGTAATGTTTTACACACAATAAAAAAATAATATTACCCAGGCGAATATAAATTTCGCCTGCCCTGCCACACACTGAGTCATTAAGAATATGAATGATACTTATCTCTATGGCGAAATGTTTTCTGAAAACATATTGACAAGCTATCGGATTTATGGAGACAGAAAATCATTACTCACGCCGCTCATTATCCTTCACGGCGGCCCTTCTGGCGGCTTTGATTATTTATTAAATTATCGCCATCTGGCTGATGACGGGCGCATGGTAATATTTTACGATCAATATGGCTGCGGTCGTTCAACGCATTTTCCTCATGCTGACGCGTCTTTCTGGACTATTGCGCGTTATCTCCGTCAATTAACCCAATTAATTCATCACCTGGGTATCGGACAAGGGTATTCGATACTGGGACATTCCTGGGGCGGAATGCTTGCCGCAGAGCACGCCTGCTTACAGCCTGCCGGGCTTCGCGGGACGATACTGGCCAGTTCGCCGGCCAGTATCGCCCTGTGGCAACAGGAAGCCATACGGCTCTTTAACGCTCTGACGCCAATGTCCGATGACGATATCAAAAACGTCATTATGCCCGCCGTCATTTATCAAAACCCACCGGAACAGCTGGTCGCTTATTATGCCAGACACGTTTATACCCTCGCGGAAGAAGCCGTTCATGTTCAGCGATCTAATGCGCAGTTCGCCGCCGACCCTACGGGTTATCACATTTTATGGGGAACCAATGAACTGGCGGCAAATGGCAAACTTGCCGACTGGGATATTACGCCCCATTTGTGCCAGATACGCTGTCCTGTTCTGGTACTACGCGGCGAAAACGATCAGGCAACCGAGCGCGTCGTCTCTCCGCTTCTCTCTCACATTTCAGACTGCCGCGCGGTCACTATTCCCGGCAGCAGCCATAACCCGCATGAAGAAAATATCGCGCCCTGCCTCGCAGCGGTAAGCGCGTTTTTACGCGATCTGGCATAAAAAGCCATTAAGGTATTTATCATGAAAAAAGTCAAAAAATTGTCTCTTACCGATTTAGTGCTTTATGGTCTGGTGTTTATGGTGCCTATCGCGCCAGTCTCTCTTTATGGCGTCGTTTATAATCTTTCGCACGGTATGGTTGCGCTGGTTTATATTATTGGCGCGATCGCGATGTTTTTTACCGCGTACAGCTACTCTACCTTATCGCAACATATCTCCTCGTCGGGTTCGGCCTATGCGTATGCTGGCGTATGCATTAATCCCGCCGTAGGGTTTCTGACCGGATGGATATTACTGTTGGATTATCTTTTGTTCCCTACGCTCGTAGCGGTGCTGGGCGGCGTCGCGGTCCACGCTATTTTACCGCAAATCCCGGTCTGGGTCTGGCCGTTGATTTATGTGGCTATTGGCACCGGAGTCAACTATCTCGGGATACAGCAAACGGCGAAATTCGATAAGTTACTGGTCTTTATTCAACTCGGTATTCTGGCGATTTTCGTGCTACTCATTGTCCGTCTGATGATGCTGGACAGTAGTCAGATAACGCTTTCCTTCCGGCCTTTTTTCGATTCACAGTGGTTCACCCCTGGGCTCATCGCAACGGCGATTTCGGTGGCTGCGCTGAATTTTCTCGGCTTTGACGCTATCAGTACATTAAGTGAAGAAAGCGAAGGCGGGGGACGCGCCGTCAGTAAAGCAACACTGTTGGCGTTAGTTTTGGCGACGGTACTGTTTATTATCGTTGTGGCGTTTGCGGCGTTCGCCACCGGTAACGTCGACCGCTTCGCGGAAGGTAATGCGACGAATGAAGCATTTTTCACCATTGCCGGCAACGTTGGCGGTATCTGGCTCAAAGTGGCGTTTTCCATCATTGTGGCGTTTGTGTGCGCCGTCGGCAACATTATTACCGCGCAAACGGCGGTGTCCAGAGTGTTATTTTCAATGGGGCGCGACCGAATGTTGCCCGCCTTCCTCGCTCACGTCCATACCACGCGTAAAACGCCGGATTATGCCATTCTGTTTACCGGCGGCGTCACCCTGCTGCTCAGCTACCTGTTTTCCGGCAAGATTGAATCTATCTCCACGCTGGTGAACTTTGGCGCGCTTTTCGCTTTTTTTGTCGTGAACCTGTGTGTGTTTATCCTGTTCAATTTCCGGATGAAAGCCCAGCGGCGCATTTTCGCCCATGTCATTTCGCCGATCATGGGGATGATCGTCATCGGCTACGTCTGTTTAAACATGAACATTCACGCTCTGATACTCGGAATTAGCTGGGCGGCGATCGGGATAGCGATTCTGTGCTATCGAAAAGCACACAACCAAAACATCGCCATCGACCTGGAAGGCAAAAAGTTGCTCGATTGACATTATGCGCAACAACACCCACTGTTGCGCAACGCCGCCCCTGTTCGGGCGGCGTTATCGCCAGCGATATCGTAAACAGCGTAATAACAAACCGTTGTGGATCTGCACAGATGTCTTTTGAAACAGGGTTTTCATTTTCCTTTTTTGTAAATTTCAGCGTATAATGCGCGCCAATTGTCTCTTGAATGGTTTCAGCGCATTGGACTGTAAAACTCAACGACTAAAATTATCCCCTTCCCGTTGGGCTGAAACGCGAGCACACATTCCTCTGCACGCTCTTTCGATGTCACCTATCCTTAGAGCGAGGCATCATCACTTTAGCAACACAGGCTTAGCTTCCGGGCCGTGCGCGCCCGAAGCCAGATTTCCATATCCTCCTCAACTTAAAGACTAAGACTGTCATGAAAAAGACGAAAATTGTTTGTACTATCGGTCCGAAAACCGAATCCGAAGAGATGTTAAGCAAAATGCTGGACGCGGGCATGAACGTGATGCGTCTGAACTTCTCTCATGGCGATTATGCAGAACACGGTCAGCGTATCCAGAATTTGCGCAACGTGATGAGCAAAACTGGTAAAAAAGCCGCTATTCTGCTTGATACTAAAGGACCAGAAATCCGCACCATTAAACTGGAAGGCGGTAACGACGTTTCGCTGAAAGCGGGCCAAACCTTTACTTTTACCACCGACAAATCCGTGGTCGGTAATAATGAAATAGTTGCCGTCACCTATGAAGGCTTCACCAGCGACCTGAGCGTTGGCAACACCGTCCTGGTTGACGATGGTCTGATCGGTATGGAAGTGACCGCCATCGAAGGCAATAAAGTCATTTGTAAGGTGCTGAACAACGGCGATCTGGGCGAGAACAAAGGCGTTAACCTGCCGGGCGTTTCTATTGCTCTGCCGGCGCTGGCTGAAAAAGACAAACAGGACCTGATCTTCGGTTGCGAACAAGGCGTTGACTTTGTTGCGGCGTCCTTTATCCGTAAACGTTCTGACGTTGTCGAAATTCGCGAGCATCTGAAAGCCCACGGCGGCGAAAACATCCAGATTATCTCTAAGATCGAAAACCAGGAAGGCCTGAACAACTTCGATGAAATTCTCGAAGCTTCCGACGGCATCATGGTTGCGCGTGGCGACCTGGGCGTAGAAATCCCGGTTGAAGAAGTGATCTTTGCGCAGAAAATGATGATCGAAAAATGTATCCGCGCACGTAAAGTCGTGATCACCGCGACTCAGATGCTGGATTCTATGATCAAAAACCCGCGTCCGACCCGCGCAGAAGCAGGCGACGTTGCGAACGCCATCCTCGACGGTACGGATGCGGTTATGCTGTCCGGCGAATCCGCAAAAGGGAAATACCCGCTGGAAGCCGTTTCTATCATGGCGACCATCTGCGAACGTACCGACCGCGTCATGAACAGCCGTCTGGACTACAACAACGACAGCCGTAAACTGCGCATTACGGAAGCGGTATGCCGCGGTGCGGTAGAAACCGCCGAAAAACTGGAAGCGCCGCTGATCGTGGTAGCGACCCAGGGCGGTAAATCCGCTCGCGCCGTGCGTAAATACTTCCCGGACGCCACCATCCTGGCATTGACCACCAATGAAGTGACCGCCCGTCAGTTAGTACTGAGCAAAGGCGTGGTATCGCAGCTGGTGAAAGAAATCAATTCTACTGATGATTTCTACCGTCTGGGCAAAGATGTCGCCCTGCAAAGCGGCCTCGCCCAGAAAGGCGACGTCGTAGTGATGGTCTCCGGCGCGCTGGTTCCAAGCGGCACCACTAACACCGCCTCTGTTCACGTACTGTAATAATTGTTGTGTGAATTAATTTGTTTAAAAAAGCGCCCTTCCGGCGCTTTTTTTATTTAATCGATAGCCACTATTAATAAAAAAATCAAATCGGATTTTACTATCTAATTGCGGATTATCTAAGAAGAATCCGATGGAAGCCCCCTGTTTTCTTTCGGTTTTTTAGGGACTTTCATGCATTTCGATGCTTCTTTGAGCGAACGATCAAAAATAAGTGCATTCCCATCAAAAAAATATTCTCAACATAAAAAAGTTTGTGTAATACTTGTAACGCTACATGGAGATTAACTCAATCTAGAGGGTATTAATAATGAATCGTACTAAACTGGTACTGGGCGCGGTAATCCTGGGTTCTACTCTGCTGGCTGGTTGCTCCAGCAACGCTAAAATCGATCAGCTGTCTTCTGACGTTCAGACTCTGAACGCTAAAGTTGACCAGCTGAGCAACGACGTGAACGCAATGCGTTCCGACGTTCAGGCTGCTAAAGACGACGCAGCTCGCGCTAACCAGCGTCTGGACAACCAGGCTACTAAATACCGTAAGTAATAGTACCTGCGTAATAAAAATGGCGCACGATGTGCGCCATTTTTTTTACCTATATAACCACACAAAATATAAGGTTATTATTATGACCCGTACTAACAAGCTGATCTTAGGTGCAGCAGTTCTGGGTTCCACGTTACTGGCAGGTTGTTCCAGCAACGCTAAAATCGATCAGTTGTCTTCCGATGTACAGACGCTGAGCGCTAAAGTTGAGCAACTGAGTAATGACGTAAATGCAATGCGTTCCGACGTTCAGGCTGCTAAAGACGACGCAGCTCGCGCGAACCAGCGTCTGGATAACAAAGTATTCCGCATCTGTAAATGATTTGACGCACGATATAAAATGGCGCACATCGTGCGCCATTTTTTTGTCCGTCGTTTGCGGCGAAGGCTACTGCGTGACGCGCGTTTGCCCCTCTTCTCCGACAAAACCGTTCTGAGCGGATTCGACTGCGGTCGTATTTACCGCTGGCGTCTGCCCGGCGCTCACGCTGACTGGATACCCGGCTCGCCGGTATAGCGCCTTATCGACCAGGCGACTATCCACCCCTTGCGCGTTTCTGAACGCGGTAAATTCCGCAGGCAACACGTAGGGCATCGTCTGCACGTTTTGCTCTTCTTCCGGCGATAGCGGCCTGTGTACCTCTACATAACGAATGCCATTCGGCTCGACAGAGAATTTCACCGGCTGGTTAATCACTTTTACCGGCGTCCCCGTTCTGACCTGCGCAAATAACGCTTTGATGTCCGGCGCGTTCATGCGAATGCAACCGGAACTCACGCGCAGACCCACGCTATCCGGCGCGCTGGTGCCATGAATGAGATATTCCCCATTACCGTGCGCCAGACGCAGCGCATAGCGTCCCAGCGGGTTATTTGGCCCGGCAGGGATCACCGGCGGCAGCGTGATCCCCCGCTCAAGCGAACGTTGGCGTATGCCCGCCGTCGGCGTCCACGTCGGGTTGGGGATCTTTTGCCCTATCCGGGTGTCCATGACGGGAGTTTCCAGTCCCTGCAAACCGATGCCGATGGGATATACCTGAACGCGGTTTTCTCCCGGCGGATAATAATACAACCGTAGCTCCGCGAGGTTGACGATAACGCCTTCCCTGGGCGCATCCGGCAATAGCATCTGCGAGGGAATGGTAATTAGCGTACCGGGCTTAGGCACCGGCGCAATCGTATTGTTCGCTTCAAGAATGAGCATCGCCGCCGTATCAAAACGCCGGGCGATAGCCTGCAGGTTTTTATCACCTTCCTGTACGGTATAGGTTTGATTCTGACCAATAAGACGGCTGCCTTCGGGCGGTAATGGATAATCAACCGCCCAGGCTGCCTGTAACGCGCTATACGCGCCGATAATAGTTAGCGTAATGAAAGACGCACGTTTCATACCAAACCTCCTGTATTCCTGGTGATGCCCTCTGCGACGACTGGTAGCGCTTCGCTTATCAGAACAACAAAATATACGCTCTGTCCACTCTGGATAAAGCGACGTCGCCGTCCGACAAAGGATTTGACATCAGGTAGAACGCTGTCTGTACAGTTTAGCTAAGAGTGGCGGCCTTAGCGCGAATTGCGCGAATCATTGCTTCCAGCCCCTGAGAACGAGAAGGCGTGAGGTGCTGTGTAAGCGCCATTTTTTCGAACCATGGCCGGACATCAAAATGCACAATATCCTGCGCCGTCATCTGGTGGTACAAAATAAATACCACCGCCATAAGACCTTTAACGATCGCCGCGTCGCTGTCGCCCTGCAATTCGATAATGCCGTTGGCGTTTCGCCGCATCACGATCCACACCTGGCTCTGACAACCATGAATCGTATTTTGCGCATTGCGATCCTGCGGATTTAACTCCGCCAGGCGCTGCCCCAACTCAATAATATATAAATATTTCTCTTCCCAATTAGCGCAACGCGTAAAGTTACGCAGCAATTTTTCTTTATCCGGTAGCGCAGCCATAAAACCTCACTGTTATCCCAATAAGCGGTGGATACGCGTTAATCCTGCCACCAGTCGGTCCACTTCTTCATGGGTGTTATACATCGCCAGCGAAGCCCGGCACATTGCCGGCACGCCATACCAGGTCATGAGCGGCATCGCGCAGTGATGCCCCGTTCGTACCGCGATGCCGTAATTATCAAGAAAGCTGCCCACGTCGTAAGCATGGTGTTTACCCAGATTAAACGCGATGACGCCCAACCGCTGTGCCGGACCATACAGCGTGATATCAGGCACCTGCGCCAGTTGCTCCAGCGCATAGCGCATCAGCATCTGCTCATAATCGCCAATCTTATCCAGTCCCAGCGACGTCACATAGTCAATTGCCGCGCCGAGACCGATGATGCCGCCAGTATTCGGCGTTCCCGCCTCAAAACGCCAGGGCGCTTTCGCCCATGTCGTTCCCTGCGTCAGGCTGACGGTCGAGATCATCGACCCGCCCCCTTCCCACGGCGGCATTTCTTGCAGCAACGCCTCTTTAACATACAGAATACCGATGCCGGTCGGCCCGTAAAGTTTATGGCCGGAGAAAACGTAAAAATCGCAGTCCAGCGCCTGGACGTCAACAGCATGGTGCATCACGGCCTGGGCGCCATCCACCAGCACTTTCGCCCCATGCTGGCGCGCCAGCGCAATCATGTCCGGCAGTGGGTTTTCCGTCCCCAGCACATTGGAAACGTGGGTAATGGCCAGCAGTCGGGTCCGGTCATCGAACAGCGCAGCTAAGGTCTCCAGCCGCAGCGTACCGTCAGGATGCAACGGGATCACGCGCAGTTCGGCGCCTTTGCGCTCGCACAGCATCTGCCAGGGAACGATGTTGGCGTGATGCTCCATCTCGCTGATGATAATGTTATCCCCGGCGCGAATATTTTCCGTTCCCCAACTGTTGGCGACAAGGTTAATGCCCTCCGTCGTACCGCGCACGAACACCAGTTCTTCTGCGGAGCGGGCGTTAATAAACCGCGACGCCTGCTTACGCACATTCTCCATGCTTTCGGTCGCCTGCGCGCTTAACGTATGGATACCCCGATGTACCGCAGCATAGCCGTGACGGTAGAAGGCAGATTCAGCGTCAATCACCTGATTAGGTTTTTGAGCGCTGGCTGCGCTGTCCAGGTAAGCCAGCGGCAGGCCGTTAACTTCACGCTGCAGTATGGGAAAATCCGCCCGTACTTTTTCTACAGGAAATGTCATACCAGGCCTCCGGGCAGTCGCTGGCCGATTCGCGCCAGCACCTGCTGTTTAAGGGCGCTATCATGGATAGCTTCCGTTAACTCTGCGGCAAACGCGTAAAGAATCATGTGCCGCGCCTCCTGCTGCCTGATGCCGCGTGATTGCAGATAAAACATCTGCTCATCGTCAATACGCCCGATCGTCGCGCCGTGGCTGCACTTCACGTCATCGGCATAGATCTCTAATTGCGGTTTGGTATCGACTTCAGCCAGTTTCCCCAACAACAGGTTATTATTGGTCATCTGGCCGTCGGTTTTAATGGCGTGTTGCGCCACGTTAATCAGGCCATTAAAGACCGCGCGTCCTTTGTCGCTGACGATGGTCTTGTGCAACTGGCGGCTGTTACAGTAGCCTTTGTTATGTTCCAGCCATGTCCGCGTATCGCAGACTTCATTTTTCACCGGCATCGCCAGACTATTCAGTCGAAGCGTCGCGTTTTCACCATTCAGTTGTGAGCTGCTGTGGTGACGTAGTACTGCGGCGCCCAGCAGAAAACTGTGGCTAAACGCCGAGGCGTCTGTCGCCAGCAGAAGATCGTTATGCGCAAAGTGATAGCTGGACGCATTTTCAAACGCCAGTTTGATATGGCGCAGTTGCGCATTGTCTGCAACGTTCATCGTCAGACGCGCGCCGGTAAAATGTTTTGCCGCTGTAAGGCTGACATAATGCTCAATAACCGTCGCTTCCGCGCCTTCCGCCAGCGCCAGATGGTGGCGATAATGCGCGGTATTCAGCTCGTCGCCATCCACGCCCTGCGTGATATGCATTAACAGTAGCGGCCTGGTCGGACGCTGATTTCGCCGGACCTGTATATACGTGACACATTGCGCCAGGCTTTCCGTCAGATGCAGAAAAACCTCGGGATGTACCGGCGCGGTAAGCGTCTGGCGCTCATCCCTGACGCTAACGTCAAATCCGCTGTTTTGCGTGCTATCACTGAGCTCTGGCATAAACCGACCATCGACAAACACCAGCCGCACGGCATCGATTTGCAGCGCCAGCGCATCACGCTGTGCGGCGCTGATAGTCACACACTGCTGGATAAACTGGCTATGGGTTAAGCCCTCCAGCGGCGTGTATTTCCAGTCTTCATGTTTACGCGTCGGCAATCCCAGACGTAACATCTGTTGTAAATGTTGTCTTGCTTGCTCAGTTCGACTTTCTCCTTTTTCTTCAAAGAGATGCTGCCATTGCTGTAGCGCTTTACTGCTGTTCGGTAAGCCAGCCATAACCCTGCTCCTCCAGTTGTTTGACCAGAGTAAAATCGCCGGATCGGACAATTCGCCCCTGATAGAGGACATGGACGTAATCAGGCTTGATGTAGTCCAGTATGCGCTGATAGTGGGTCACGATAATAAAAGCGCGTTTATCGTCGCGTAACGCGTTGACGCCTTCCGCCACAATTTTCAACGCATCGATATCCAGTCCGGAGTCAGACTCATCAAGGATGCACAGTTCCGGCTCCAGCACCGCCATTTGCAAAATATCATTGCGCTTTTTCTCCCCGCCGGAAAAACCGACGTTTACCGAACGGGTCAGTAAATCTTCCGGCATTTTCAGCAATGCGATCTTTTCTTCCATCAGATCCTGAAAATCAAAGCGATCCAACGACGCCTGCCCGCGGTAGGCGCGCACGGCATTCAGCGCGGTTTGCAGGAAAAACTGGTTACTGACGCCGGGGATTTCTACCGGGTACTGGAAGGCCATAAAAATCCCTTCGCCCGCCCGTTCCTCCGGCGACAGTTCAAGCAGATCTTTACCCTTGAACGTAACCGAGCCGCCGGTGACCTCATAATCTTCACGTCCCGCCAGGGTGGCGGAGAGCGTGCTTTTCCCGGAACCGTTCGGCCCCATAATGGCGTGAACTTCGCCGGGGCGAATCTCCAGATTCAGGCCACGCAAAATCGCTTTTTCTTCCACACTGACCTGTAAATCTTTAATGCTTAACATGGGTTTTCCTTCATCATTAACCGACGCTGTGCTCAAGGCTAATCGCCAGCAGTTTTTGCGCTTCAACGGCAAACTCCAGCGGCAGTTCCGAGAAAACGTCTTTACAGAAACCGTTGACGATCATCGAAATAGCGTCTTCTTCGCTGATACCGCGTTGCAAACAATAGAAAAGCTGATCTTCACCGATGCGTGATGTTGTCGCTTCGTGCTCCAGCTGCGCGCTGTTATTGCGGCATTCAACATACGGGAACGTATGCGCGCCGCAGTCCGCGCCAATCAACATGGAGTCGCATTGGGTGAAATTTCGGGCGTTGGTTGCCGTCGGCATAATTTTTACCAGCCCACGGTAGCTGTTCTGGCTGTGGCCGGCAGAAATGCCTTTTGAGATAATGGTTGAGCGCGTGTTTTTACCGATATGGATCATTTTGGTGCCGGTGTCAGCCTGCTGATGTCCACTGGTCAGCGCAACGGAATAGAACTCGCCGATAGAATTATCACCGCGCAGGATACAGCTCGGGTATTTCCAGGTAATCGCCGAACCGGTTTCCGACTGGGTCCACGACATCTTGCTGTTTTCCCCTTCGCACAACGCCCGCTTGGTCACAAAGTTCAGAATGCCGCCCGTGTTGTTGTCGCCCGGGAACCAGTTTTGTACGGTGGAATATTTTACTTCAGCATCTTTATGGATGATGACTTCCACTACCGCGGCGTGGAGCTGATAACTGTCGCGTACGGGCGCGGAGCAGCCTTCGATATAACTCACATAGCTGCCTTCATCCGCCACCAGAATCGTGCGCTCAAACTGACCGGTTTTCTCGGCGTTAATGCGAAAATAGGTGGATAACTCCATTGGGCAACGCACGCCTTTGGGAACATAGATAAATGTCCCATCGGAAGCGACTGCCGCATTCAGCGCGGCAAAAAAGTTATCGTTCCCCGGCACGACGGTGCCAAGATATTTCCTGACCAGGTCAGGGTGATCGTGTATCGCTTCGCCAAAAGAACAGAAAATAATGCCCTGTTCCGCCAGTTTTTCACGGTATGTGGTCGCTACGGAGACCGAGTCAAAAATCGCATCGACGGCGACCTCTTTCCCTTCGCGAACCGGAACGCCAAGTTGCTCGAAGGCGTCTTCAACCTCTTTACTCAAAAAGGTATTCGCGCCCGTTTGCTGTACGGCTCCCGGCTGGGAAACGCAGCTATCGTCGCAGTTTCCGCATGATGGCGCAGAGTAATAGCTGTAGTCCTGATAGTTCAGTTTATCGTAGTGCGCCTTCAGCCAGTGCGGTTCATCCATGTCCAGCCAGGCTCTATAGGCATTGAGACGAAATTCCAGCATCCACTCAGGTTCGTTACGCTTTGCGGAAATCGCGCGCACCACCTCTTCGCTGATGCCTTTTGCCAGTTCATCAGTGGGTAGTTGTGTGAAAAATCCTTCTTTGTAATTAAGGCGTCCGCCTGTCCAGATGCCGACCTCTTCCGTTGCTTCAGTGTTACGAGACATAGTACCGCCTATACCCCAAAACTTTCGCCGCAGCCGCATTCATTCTGGGCTTTGGGGTTATGAAATTTAAATAACTGGTTCAGCCCTTCCTGTACGTAATCCACTTCTGTTCCGTCAATAAAAGGCATCGCCTGTAACGGTGCGAAAAGCTTTGCGCCTTCGGCTTCAAAAACCAGATCGTCTTTATCCGGCTCCCGAACGGTATCCAGAACATAGCCAAATCCGGCACATCCCGTCTGTTTTACGCTTAACCGCACGCCCAACATGCCCGGCTGCTTTTCTGCCAGTTCACGTATGTGCGCTGCCGCCGCTGGCGTTAGCGTCAGCCCTTGCCAGGGGAATTCCTCCGGGTTAAACGTGTCTGAATGCAATTCCATAGAGTTACCTCGCGTTCTAAATCACCAGGATATAACAGCATGTTAGTGATAATGATTATCACTTCAACCCCTTAACCGCAGGGGCTTTCCAACAAATGGTCATATTGAGCGCCTTTTATTAAGCATAGACCCTGTCCGCCAGGTCATACGACAGACAAAAAATCGCTTAACTTCTTGATAAGTAATGATTTATAAGATATTAACCGTTCTGACATGTCAAAAACGAAAAGATGTATAGAAAATGACTATTTAATTAATAGGCTGTCGACATTGCCGGGCGGCGAGGTCAGAACCCCATTTTTTGTATGGATACCTGGCGTTGCGCTCTTTATAATCCGCTGCGGTTCTATAACTCAGTTTGAGCTATAGGTTTATGTAAACTCTTTCCGGCATTTCAGGTGCTGAATGAGGCAAGAGGCTTAAAATATGGTTGTTACGCTCGCGTATATCGCACTTTTTTTGGTTTTCTCGTGGGTCATCTTGAGAATTAATCAAAAAAGCGATTCCCTGTCGAAAAGCGTTTTTATCGCTATCTTTTTAGGGGCTGTTATTGGTTTATCCCTGCATTTTATTTCAGCAAATCACACTAAAACTATTATCGAATGGTATAGCATCGTCGGCAATGGTTACGTCCACCTGCTAAAACTGGTCGCTATACCGCTAATTTTTATTTCTATTCTTTCCGCCATCAATAAACTGGAAAATAGCGCCGGCATCGGAAAAATGTCGCTGACGATCGTCGGATGCATGTTATGCCTGGTGATGGTTGCCGGTTTTATCGGATTACTGACCGCTCATGTGCTGGGGCTTGACGCCAGCGCTTTTGTGCACATGCCGTCAATGTTAACTACGGAAGAAGTCAATAAGACTGCCGCGGTGTCGATTCCCCAGTTAGTGACATCGCTGATTCCGACTAATATTTTTCTTGATCTTACGGGGGCCAGAAGTGTTTCCGTTATCGGCATCGTTATCTTCACGCTAATAGCGGGGATCGCTCTGTTAAAGGTCAAAAAAGAGGCGCCGGAAGAAGGTCAGAAATTAAGCGCAGGCATTAACGCTATTCAGATATGGGTCATGAAGATGGTACGTATCGTTATTGCATTAACGCCCTATGGCGTCATGGCATTAATGACTACCGTATTTTCATCATACCACTTTGAACAATTCGCCAGCTTACTGGGTTTTATCGGCGCCTGTTACATCGCGATTTTTATGATGTTTATCGTGCATGCCATCTTGCTGATCCTCAGCGGTAATAATCCAGCGCGTTATTTCAGAATGGTCTGGCCCGTCTTAACCTTTGCGTTTGTTTCCCGCAGCAGCGCAGCCTCTATCCCGCTGGCCATTTCCGCCCAGGAAAAATTTGGCGTACAAAGCACCATTGCCAATATTTCCGCCTCGTTTGGCTCCAGTATGGGGCAAAATGGCTGCGCCGGGATTTATCCGGCTATTATGGTAGCGATGATTGCACCCACCATCGGCATCGATCCGCTCTCGCTGCATTTTCTGGCCGCGATGTTGCCTGCCATTGCGCTAGGGTCTATTGGCGTAGCCGGCGTCGGCGGCGGTGGTACGTTCGCGGCGCTGATTGTCCTGTCGACATTGAATTTTCCCGTTGCGCTGGTCGGTATTTTTATTGCCATCGAACCTATCGTTGATATGGCCCGCACGGCACTGAACGTTAACGGATCGATGATGTCAGGTGTGCTGGCTAACCGTATTTTGAATAATCATACGGCTGACGACATGCCAGCGGTTATTGACAGACCTTAGTTTTTTACGCGCCCGGAAAAGAAAAACCCTTAAGTCTGTTCAATACAGGCTTAAGGGTTCCGGCCCCATCCGGCGCTTATCTCCGGCACTCTTAATGGCTTAGCTCTTGAAGGGGCATAAGAATAATCTCATAAAGAGCGCGCGCCTTTTTAGCACAAATGGCGATCTGTATTTTTTTTAAACAAAATCAAGGGGATTATCTATTACCGGGGGACAGTGTCTGGTGAGATCGCCTGGTAACATAGCCGGATGGCGGCTAACGCCTTATCCGGCCTACACAGACTTTATTAATGCACGCCCAACCGCCAGGCGAAATAGATCTCTTCTTTCAGTTCGGTTGCAGAGAGGGTGAGGAGATCGGCAAACTCTAACTCCAGCTGTTTTAAACGCTTCAAATACTGCGCGGGAGAAAGTTCGGTTTTATCACGGCGTAAAAATTCAATCGCCAGTTGGGTTGGGTCTAAATCAGTAGACATATCATCCTCGCTTATGTGTAAACGTGCACAGTATATCACCTTTTTCTGCGCACATTTTGACCAAAAGCAATATGCATCACACTTTTATGGTGACAACGTCACACAATCGCCGTAGTAAGGCGCGAAGAACAGCACAGACGTCCCTGTTCATCAAAGATCTCTATCTGCCAGACCTGATGGCGAGCCCCGGTATGCAACGCTTTACAGACGCCTCGTACGCGCCCCTGACGCGCCGACCGTACATGGTTGGCATTCACCTCCAGCCCCACCACCTTTTGCTCCCCCTGCGTACACAGATAGCCTGCGACCGAGCCGATACTTTCCGCCAGCACCACAGACGCTCCGCCATGCAGCAAGCCGAACGGCTGTTTGGTGCGATGATCGACGGGCATTGTCGCTTCCAGCGTATCGTCCCCAATACGCTCAAAGCGGATATCAAGCAGGCCAACCATATTCCCTTCCCCCATCGCATTAAGCGCATCGAGGGTCACTTCACGTTTCCAGATCAACCTATAATCTCCAGTAATGCCTGCAACGGGTGACGCACGCCCGTACCTTCAATGCGTTTAACCTGGCTTCGGCAGGAATAGCCGGTTGCCAGGCAACGGTTTCGCGGTAGACGTTGCATCGCCTGATGCCAGGAAAGCTCATAAATTCCCAGCGAATTTTTATGATTGGTGAGTTCATGTCCATAAGTGCCCGCCATACCGCAGCAGCCTACGCTGACATTTTCCAGCTTCGCGCCAAAATGGGCAAAGATGGCGGCCCACTGCGCAGGCGCGCCGGGTAAAGCCGTGACTTCCGTACAATGACCAAAAAAGTACCACGGTTCGCCGCTCACCTCGACGGACAGTCTTGCATTTATTTCCTGCGCCAGCCATTCATTCACCAGCAACACATGAAAATCGCCGCGCTGTTCGCCCAGCGCCAGTTTGTATTCGTCGCGATAACACAGAACCAGCGCCGGATCGACGCCCACCATCGGCATCCCCAACGCGGCGATCCGATTAAGGAACTCAGAGGTTTTTTTCGCCGTTTTCGCAAAGCGATTAAGAAAACCTTTAATATGCTGCGCCTTACCATTCGGCGAGAACGGTAACAATACCGGCCTCCTGCCCAGCTTTTCCGCCAGGCGGATAAAGTCCGCCACGACCCGGGCGTCGTAGTAGCTGGTAAACGGATCCTGAACCACCAGTACCGTTTTCGCTTTTTGCTCGGCGCTCATGCGTTCCAGTTGCTCAAGCGTCATATTGGCAGACGGATGGCCCACCAGTTGCTGTTGCAATGAAGGGGCAGAAAGCAGAGGTAAATCCACCATACCGATATGTTTTTTCGCCAGATTGCGAACCATCGGTTGGTTAATAAAAAAGTTAAAGGTCTTTGGCGCACGCGCCATCAGCGGCGCGTAGGTCTCGACCGTCGCCACCAGATGATCGCGTACCGGACGCAGATAACGCGTATGGTAAAGCTGTAAGAAACGTGAACGAAACTCCGGAACATCGATTTTAATCGGACACTGGGTCGTACAGGCTTTACACGCCAGACAGCCGGACATGGACTCTTTAACTTCATGGGAAAAGTCATACTCGCCTTTGCGTTTGTGCCAACTATTCCGGGTGCGGGCAATCAGCGTGCGTAAGCTGGCGCGTTTTTCTGGCAACTCCTTTTCCAGCTTCAACGGATCGACGCCGCGATCGGCCAATAGACGGAGCCACTCCCGTACCAGCGTCGCCCGCCCTTTCGGCGAGTGGATCCGGTTAAGGCTAATTTTCATCGACGGGCACATCGGGCTTTTCGCATCGAAATTAAAGCACAGGCCGTTACCATTACACTCCATAGCGCCGCGCCAGGTCTGCCGTACCGCCAGCGGGATTTGCCGATCCCAGGTGCCGCGTTTTACCGCATCCACCTTCATCATCGGCGCCTCTATCCCTTGCGGCGGACAGATTTTACCCGGGTTAAGTCGATTATGCGGATCAAAAGCCGCTTTTATTTTGCGCAGCTCGCCATACAGAACTTCGCCGAAAAAGGCCGGGCTGTATTCCGCACGAAAACCTTTTCCATGCTCGCCCCACAACAGCCCGCCGTATCTGGCGGTCAGCGCGACGACCTCATCGGAGATCTGTTTCATCAACAGTTCCTGCTGCGGATCGCACATATCCAGCGCCGGACGCACATGCAGCACCCCGGCATCCACGTGGCCGAACATGCCGTAACTTAAGCCATGACCATCCAGCAGGGCGCGAAATTCGGCGATGTAATCGGCCAGATGTTCAGGCGGCACGCAGGTATCTTCCGCAAAAGGAATCGGTTTGGCAGCACCTTTCGCATTACCCAGCAGCCCTACCGCTTTTTTGCGCATCGCGTAAATACGCTCAATACCCGTCAAATCGGTACAAAGTTGCCAGCCGATCACGCCCGCTTCCGCTCGCGCCATCAGACCATCCAGCCGGTGGCACAGCGCCTCGACCTGTCCGTCAATAAGCGCTTCATCGTCACCCGCGAATTCCACGATATTCAGGCCAAGCATCTCTTTATCCGGCACATCGGTAATCAATTCGCTAACGGAGTGCCAGACAATATCTTCCCGCGCGAGGTTAAGGACTTTGGAATCGACCGTCTCGACGGATAAGGCGCGCGCATCAACCATAAAAGGGGCGTTACGCAGCGCGGAATCAAAGGAGTCGTATTTTACATTCACCAGACGGCGGACTTTGGGTATCGGGGTAATATCCAGCCGGGCTTCAGTAATAAACGCCAGCGTCCCTTCCGACCCCGTTAAGATGCGGGTAAGATCGAAGCGGGTCATGTCATCGTTAAAGACGTGGCGTAAATCGTAGCCTGTCAGGAAACGATTGAGCTTTGGAAAGCTATCGAGGATAAGTTGACGGTTTTCCAGGCAGGACTGATAGACGGTCTGATAGATGCGGCCTGGCATCGTCATGTTTTCACCCAGCGTCCGGGCAAGCTCTACGGGCATTGATTGCGTGTCAAGGATATCGCCCCCCAACAATACGGCCCGTATGCCTAAGACGTGATCTGACGTTTTCCCATAGACCAGCGAACCCTGACCAGAGGCATCGGTATTAATCATACCGCCAAGCGTGGCGCGATTACTGGTGGAAAGTTCCGGCGCAAAAAAATAGCCATACGGCTTTAACGCCTGATTAAGCTGATCTTTTATCACTCCCGCCTCTACCCGCACCCATCCCTCTTCAGGATTAATTTCAATAATGCGGTTCATATAGCGGGACATGTCAACAATAATGCCCTGGTTTAGCGCCTGGCCATTCGTGCCAGTACCGCCGCCTCGCGGGGTAAATATCAGCGACATAAAGCGCGGCTCCGCCGCCAGACGGGCAAGAAGCGCGACATCAGCCGTAGAACGGGGAAACACAACAGCATCGGGAAGAAGCTGGTAGATACTGTTATCGGTCGACATTGTCAGACGGTCGGCATAGCTGGTTGCCGTATCGCCCGTAAACCCTTGCTGCTCCAGCGCCTGCAAAAAATTGAGCACCAGCTGAACGACGCCGGGTGCCTGAGAAATTTGTGGAATCATTATATTGACCTTTTCCTGCGGTCTATGTTGTGAACGGTGGCGCCCAACCCGGCGAGCGCGAGCGGTCTACGCACAGGAAGGGATGCTTAATCGTTTGCGTGTTGCGTTATTTGTTGTATCACATTTTTTTCCTGTGCGCCCAACAGAATTACATGCAGAATCGGCCTGTTAAAAACCGCTGAAATTGCTCATCATTATAGGGTGTGGTTTGCATGTTCACGTCGCGCCAACGTTCTGGCGCAAAGACAAAGGTGAAAAGTATTTATGGTAAATGTTCGTCAGCCCAGGGATATTGCGCAAGTGCTGCTATCGGTGCTGTTTTTAGCCATCATGATTGTGGCCTGTTTGTGGATAGTACAGCCTTTTATTTTGGGGTTTGCATGGGCAGGTACGATTGTTATCGCGACCTGGCCCGTTTTGCTGAAATTACAAAAAATATTGTGGGGCCGCCGCTCGCTTGCCGTACTGGTCATGACGCTGCTGTTAGTGCTGCTCTTCGTTATTCCCGTCGCTTTGCTGGTGAACAGCATTGTCGATGGTAGCGGCCCGCTCATCCATGCAGTGACCGGCGGCGATATGACGCTACCCGATCTGGCATGGTTAAATAATATTCCGTTAGTTGGCGCCAAACTGTATGCCGGATGGCATAGCCTGCTGGATATGGGCGGTAGCGCTATTATGGCGAAAGTGCGGCCTTATATCGGCACAACCACGACCTGGTTTGTCGGGCAGGCGGCGCATATCGGACGCTTTATGATGCACTGCGCCCTGATGCTGTTGTTTAGCGCCCTGCTTTACTGGCGCGGCGAACAAGTGGCGATGGGAATACGCCATTTTGCCTGTCGTCTCGCGGCTAAACGCGGCGATGCGGCGGTTCTGCTGGCTGCCCAGGCGATCCGCGCCGTGGCGCTTGGCGTGGTGGTCACCGCGCTGGTACAGGCGGTACTTGGCGGCGTCGGGCTGGCCATTTCCGGCGTGCCTTACGCTACCCTGTTGACGGTAGTGATGATCCTTTCGTGTCTGGTTCAGTTGGGGCCGTTGCCGGTATTGATTCCAGCCATTATCTGGCTTTACTGGACAGGCGACACCACCTGGGGCACCGTGCTACTGGTTTGGAGCGCCATCGTCGGCACTCTGGATAACGTGATTCGCCCGGTACTCATCCGCATGGGCGCCGATTTACCGCTGCTTCTGATCCTTTCCGGGGTAATCGGCGGCCTGATTGCATTCGGTATGATTGGTCTGTTTATTGGACCGGTGCTTCTGGCCGTGACCTGGCGTTTGTTCTCCGCATGGGTACATGAAGTTCCGGCGCCGACGAATGAACCAGAGGAGATCCTTGAAGAGCTGGATGACATCGAGGAAGCCAACAAGCAGTCATAATCCCGTCGGGCGGCATTGCCGCCCGATGCTTTAGCGACGTTTATCAATTCAACGTACACCCCATTTTGATTCGCCCGTCTGTTCCCCGCCGCATCTCATTTTTGTCGCAAATCCGTTACAGTTTTTAAACTATTGAGACGAATCTGATCGACGCAAAAAGTGCTCATGCCTACTATTAGCACACGGTTATAAATCAACACATTGATTTATAAGCATGGAAATCCCCTGAGTGAAACAACGAATTGCTGTGTGTAGTCTTTGCCCGTCTCCTACGATGGGCTTTTTTTTTAACTTTTTTCGCTGCATTGTTACATAAGCCAGCTCCCGTTTTCCTTCAACACCGCGATATCTGCAACGAACAAATAATATTGCACAAAATAGTGTGATTCTGTTCAAGTCGAAACGGTGTCGGTGGTGCTATTTATAGCATCACTTTTTTCATATAAAAGCCTAAAAAATGATGAACGCGTTAGAACTACAAGCACTACGGCGTATTTTTGATATGACGATTGAAGAATGCACAATCTATATCACCCAGGATAATAATTCGGCAACCTGGCAACGATGGGAAGCTGGCGACACTCCCATCTCTCCAGAAATCATTGCCAGGTTAAAGGAAATGAAAGCCAGGAGACAGCGACGAATTAACGCCATTGTTGACAAAATAAATAACCGCATCGGCAATAATACAATGCGTTACTTCCCTGATTTATCTTCTTTTCAGTCCATTTATACAGAGGGTGATTTTATCGAGTGGAAAATTTATCAATCTGTTGCTGCCGAACTTTTCGCACATGATCTGGAGCGGCTGTGTTAGACGTAAACTTTATCGCCGCATCGTATTGATACCGGATAGAAAACCACACAATCACGACATTGACTTGTCACCCTATCCAATATGCTTCCTGCCTGTGTATACCACTGTAACGTTCAGGCGGCATCTCTGAGTCAGATAATATGAAAAATCGTTATTTCCCTACCGCTGTAGGGTTGTATTTTAATTACTTTGTACATGGCATGGGGGTTATCCTGATGAGCCTGAACATGTCATCGCTTGAACAGCAATGGCATACCAGTGCCGCAGGCGTATCTATTGTGATCTCTTCGCTTGGGATTGGCCGGCTAAGCGTTTTGTTAATCGCCGGTATGCTTTCCGATCGCTTTGGTCGCCGTCCTTTTATCATTCTGGGGACCGCCTGTTACCTGATTTTTTTCATTGGCATTCTTTATGCTCAGACGATTTTTGTCGCTTATGCCTGTGGCTTTTTAGCGGGTATGGCCAACAGTTTTTTAGATGCAGGTACCTATCCCAGTTTGATGGAAGCCTTCCCTCGCTCCCCCAGTACGGCAAATATTCTGATCAAAGCATTTGTCTCTGGCGGGCAATTCTTGTTGCCCATTATTATCAGTTTATTAGTCTGGGCTAATATGTGGTTTGGCTGGTCCTTCCTGCTTGCCGGGGCGATCATGCTTATTAATGCTCTGTTTTTATTACGCTGCCCTTTTCCACCCTATCCTGGTCGGATATTGAAACCCAAAATCTCGCAAGCGCCTGTTGCAGGCGTACATCATTGCTCCCTCATCGATCTGATCAGCTACACCCTTTATGGCTATATCTCGATGGCAACCTTTTACCTTATCAGCCAGTGGCTGGCGCAGTATGGACAGTTCGTCGCAGGAATGTCGTATACCCAATCCATCAAACTGTTAAGTATTTATACCTGCGGATCGCTACTGTGCGTTTTTATTACTGCCCCGCTGGTCAGAAAAACAATTCGCTCTACCACATTATTGATGTTTTATACCTTTATCTCTTTTATTGCGCTTCTGACGGTCTGCCTGCATCCTCAGGCCTATGTTGTTATGATCTTCGCATTCGTCATTGGATTCTCTTCCGCCGGTGGCGTAGTACAAATCGGCCTGACGCTGATGGCGGCCCGTTTTCCACAGGAGAAAGGTAAAGCGACCGGCATTTATTACAGCGCCGGCAGTATCGCGACGTTCACTATTCCGTTGATCACAGCGCGGATTTCAGAAATGAGCATTGCACATATTATGTGGTTTGATACCGGTATCGCCGCAGCGGGATTTCTCCTCGCACTGTTCATCGGTTACCGAAGTCGGGCTGAATCACAACATCACGCTGAAGCAGCGTCAACTGCGCAATAAATGTTAGCGTGCCAACTGCAATATTATTGCCTTGCTATGCAAAATAAAACGTTAGCCATTATCACCGGGAAACAAAAAATGTAATTTTCGTGTTAATTATTATTCATTATCTTCACACTTATCAGAAAAATTGCGATGAGCATCACGAGTTATATGTATTAAACAACAAATTCGCAGCAATTTTTATATTTCCTGGCTAACAAATGAAATGCTATCAATGCAATAAACCTGGCATTTTAAACGCCATGTTATGTACATATAACGACAGTACCGACTTATAGTGTTACTGAACAATCGCTGCATGTAGTAAAGCAGTAATAAGCAGGACATTGAATCAAACCATCAGCAAGGAGCTGTGAACAAATGTCTCAGAACAAGGCTCGCAACATGCCATATTTGCTGGCTGTTATCTGCATTTATTTTAGTTACTTTCTCCACGGCATGAGTGTTATTACACTAGCCCAGAACATGACCTCCCTTGCACAGAAATTCTCCACGGATAGTGCCGGTATCGCCTATTTAATCTCTGGCATTGGTCTTGGCCGTCTGGTCAGTATTTTATTCTTTGGCGTACTGTCCGATAAATTTGGCCGTCGGGCAATAATACTGCTTGGCGCCGTACTATATATGCTGTTTTTCTTCGGTATTCCCGCCAGTCCTAACCTGATGATCGCTTTCATATTAGCGGTGTGTGTCGGCGTGGCGAACTCCGCGCTGGATACCGGCGGATACCCTGCATTAATGGAGTGTTTTCCCAAAGCATCGGGCTCGGCAGTTATTCTGGTTAAAGCGATGGTCTCTTTTGGGCAAATGATTTACCCCCTTATCGTCAGCGCCTTGTTAGTCAACCATATCTGGTACGGCTACGCGGTGGTAATCCCCGGTATCCTTTTCGTCCTCATCACGTTGATGCTGTTGAAAAGCCGTTTTCCCAGCCAACTTGTCGATGCCAGTATTGCGAAAGAATTACCCCAGATGAACAGTACTCCCCTCGTCTGGCTGGAAGGCGTAGCTTCCGTTTTATTTGGCGTCGCCGCGTTCTCAACCTTCTATGTGATTGTGGTCTGGATGCCTAAATATGCGATGGCCTTCGCCGGAATGGCGGAATCCGACGCGCTGAAAACCATCTCTTATTACAGTATGGGATCGTTGGTTTGCGTGTTTATTTTTGCCGCATTGCTGAAAAAAATGGTTCGCCCCATCTGGGCCAATGTTTTCAATGCCGGGCTGGCGACACTCACCGCTGCGGCAATTTACCTGTATCCCTCTCCACTGATCTGTAATGCTGGCGCCTTCGTGATTGGTTTTTCCGCTGCTGGAGGTATTTTACAATTAGGCGTATCGGTAATGTCGGAATTTTTCCCTAAGAGTAAAGCTAAAGTCACCAGTATATATATGATGATGGGGGGCGTTGCTAACTTTCTTATCCCACTGATTACCGGTTATCTCTCTACTATTGGCCTGCAATATATCATTTTGTTAGATTTTGCCTTTGCACTACTGACATTTATCACCGCCATTATTGTATTTATTCGCTATTATCGCGTATTTAAGATCCCGCAAAACGATGTCCGATTTGGCGAGCGTTATTTCCAGTAAAAATGTTAACTATGCGCAACAGGCATGCGCCCTGCTCTGCACTGTCCACTTATTAAGGAGTATAAAATGGATGTTACCGCAAAATATGAATTAATTGGTCTTATGGCGTATCCTATCCGTCATAGCTTATCGCCCGAAATGCAAAACAAAGCGTTAGAAAAAGCGGGGCTACCGTATACCTATATGGCTTTCGAAGTGGATAACACGACGTTTGCCAGCGCCATTGAAGGACTGAAAGCATTAAAAATGCGCGGTACGGGCGTCTCCATGCCAAACAAACAGCTCGCGTGTGAGTATGTCGATGAATTAACGCCAGCAGCAAAACTGGTTGGCGCTATCAACACCATTGTTAACGATGACGGCTATCTACGCGGCTACAACACGGATGGTACGGGCCATATTCGGGCAATTAAAGAAAGCGGTTTCGATATTCGGGGAAAAACCATGGTGCTGCTCGGCGCGGGAGGCGCGGCTACCGCCATTGGCGCCCAGGCAGCCATTGAAGGCATTAAGGAAATTAAACTGTTTAACCGTAAAGATGACTTTTTCGAAAAAGCGGTTGCCTTTGCGAAGCGGGTGAATGAAAACACCGATTGCGTCGTTACCGTCACCGATCTTGCCGATCAGCACGCTTTTACTGAAGCGCTTGCCAGCGCAGATATTCTGACGAACGGCACCAAAGTTGGCATGAAACCATTGGAGAACGAATCCCTGATCGGCGATGTTTCCCTGCTCCGCCCTGAATTGCTGGTCACCGAATGTGTTTATAATCCGCATATGACAAAGTTATTGCAGCAGGCGCAACAAGCTGGTTGCAAAACAATTGATGGTTACGGCATGTTGTTATGGCAAGGAGCCGAACAGTTTGAACTGTGGACAGGAAAAGCGTTTCCATTGGACTATGTGAAGCAGGTGATGGGATTCACAGCCTGACCGGTAAAATTATAATTGCGACGAATGACAATGAAGGGTACCAAATGAAAACCGTAACTGTAAGAGATCTCGTGGTTGGCGAAGGCGCGCCAAAGATCATTGTGTCGCTAATGGGAAAAACCATTACCGATGTGAAATCGGAAGCACTCGCCTACCGTGAAGCGGATTTCGATATTCTGGAGTGGCGCGTTGACCATTTTGCCAACGTGACAACGGCGGAAAGCGTACTTGAGGCCGCCGGCGCCATCCGGGAGATTATTACCGATAAACCCTTGCTATTTACCTTCCGCAGCGCGAAAGAAGGCGGCGAACAGGCGCTAACCACCGGACAGTATATCGCTCTGAATCGTGCAGCGGTTGACAGCGGTCTGGTCGATATGATCGATCTTGAGCTTTTTACCGGCGACGATGAGGTGAAAGCCACCGTCGGCTATGCTCATCAACACAATGTTGCGGTGATCATGTCTAACCATGATTTTCATAAAACGCCCGCAGCGGAAGAGATTGTTCAGCGTCTGCGTAAAATGCAGGAACTGGGCGCCGATATTCCGAAGATCGCCGTCATGCCACAGACTAAAGCCGATGTCCTGACCTTACTTACCGCCACTGTAGAAATGCAGGAGCGCTATGCGGATCGTCCGATTATTACCATGTCGATGTCGAAAACCGGGGTAATATCTCGTCTTGCCGGCGAAGTGTTCGGTTCTGCAGCAACGTTTGGCGCGGTGAAAAAAGCATCTGCGCCGGGACAAATATCGGTAGCAGATCTGCGTACCGTATTAACTATATTGCATCAGGCGTAATACTTTATCGTGTGGCGGAATATTCTCTTTCTGCCACAATAAAATAAATAGTTATCTGATATGAATATGTTCCATATTCATTGAAAGCCGCTGTCTTTATTACCTTAACACGGTTATATCGATATTGCTTTCAGGGATAATAGTGGAGTAAATATGAAAATCAATAAGCCATCACGCATTAATGGCCGCGTTCCCGTGCTCTCTGCACAAGAAGCAGTAAATTATATTCCAGATGAGGCCACTTTATGTATTCTGGGCGCAGGCGGCGGTATTCTCGAAGCGACAACATTAATTACCGCACTGGCAGATAAATATCAAACAACCCAGTCACCACGAGATTTATCTATTATTAGCCCTACCGGATTAGGTGACCGCGCCGATCGCGGCATCAGCCCGCTGGCGCAGGAGGGACTGGTAAAATGGGCGCTATGCGGACATTGGGGGCAATCTCCCCGTATTTCTGAACTGGCTGAACAAAATAAAATCGCCGCCTATAACTACCCACAAGGCGTATTAACCCAGACGCTGCGCGCCAGCGCCGCACACCAGCCGGGTATTCTGAGCGATATCGGTATTGGTACCTTTGTCGACCCTCGCCAACAGGGCGGAAAATTAAACGACGTGACTAAAGAAGATCTCATTAAGCTGGTAGAGATCGATAATAAAGAATATCTCTATTATAAAGCGATAGCGCCTAATGTGGCTTTTATCCGCGCCACCACCTGCGACAGCGAAGGCTATGCATCATTTGAAGATGAGGTGATGTATCTTGATGCGCTGGTGATCGCCCAGGCCGTTCACAATAATGGCGGTATTGTAATGATGCAGGTGCAGAAAATGGTAAAAAAAGCCACGCTGCATCCAAAATCCGTGCGTATTCCCGGCTATCTGGTGGATATTGTGGTTGTCGACGCCGATCAGACGCAACTCTATGGCGGCGCGCCGGTGAACCGATTTATCTCCGGGGATTTTACTCTTGATGACAGTACCCAGCTTACCCTGCCCCTTAATCAGCGCAAGCTGGTAGCCCGACGCGCGCTGTTTGAAATGCGTAAAGGCGCGGTAGGCAATGTGGGCGTAGGCATTGCCGACGGTATTGGTCTGGTCGCTCGCGAGGAAGGCTGCGCCGATGACTTCGTGCTGACCGTAGAAACTGGCCCGGTGGGCGGTATTACCTCTCAGGGCGTGGCCTTCGGCGCCAATGTCAATACCCGCGCGATCCTCGATATGACCTCACAATTTGATTTTTATCACGGCGGTGGGCTCGATGTCTGCTATTTAAGTTTTGCCGAAGTGGATCAACACGGTAATGTCGGTGTACATAAATTCAACGGCAAAATTATGGGCACCGGCGGGTTTATCGATATTAGCGCAACGTCGCAAAAAATTATTTTCTGCGGAACTCTGACGGCCGGAAGTTTAAAAACTGAAATTACCGATGGCAAATTAAATATTCTGCAGGAAGGTCGCGTCAAAAAATTCGTCAGCGAACTGCCGGAAATTACGTTCAGTGGAAAAATTGCGCTTGAGCGCGGGTTAGATGTGCGTTACATCACTGAACGTGCGGTTTTCACTCTCAAACATGATGGCCTGCATTTAATTGAAATTGCGCCTGGCGTCGATCTGCAACGGGATATTCTTGACAAGATGGATTTTTCACCGGTTATCTCACCAGATTTAAAACTGATGGACACAAGATTATTTACCGATAGCACTATGGGATTCACGCTTCCTGACGCAACACATTAAAAGGAGTACAAATATGGATTTTTCATTAACTGAAGAACAAGAACTATTACTGGCCAGTATTCGCGAGTTAATCACCAGCAATTTTCCGGAAGAGTATTTCCGTACCTGCGATCAAACGGGCACCTATCCCAAAGAATTTATGCAGGCGCTGGCGGAAAACGGTATTTCGATGCTGGGCGTCCCGGAAGAATTCGGCGGCATTCCGGCTGACTATGTAACGCAAATGCTGGCGCTGATGGAAATCTCAAAATGCGGTGCTCCGGCCTTTTTGATTACCAACGGCCAATGCATTCACAGTATGCGCCGTTTTGGTTCCGCAGAACAACTGCGTAAAACAGCAGAAAGTACTCTGGCCACCGGCGATCCAGCATATGCGCTAGCCTTAACAGAACCTGGCGCGGGCTCTGATAATAATAGCGCCACAACAACTTGGACGCGTAAAAACGGCAAGGTTTATCTTAACGGCCAAAAAACATTTATCACCGGTGCAAAAGAATATCCTTACATGCTGGTTCTGGCGCGCGATACGGAGCCAAAAGATCCTAAAAAAGCGTTCACGCTTTGGTGGGTGGACTCAAATAAACCGGGCATAAAGATTAATCCGCTGCACAAAATTGGCTGGCACATGTTGAGTACATGCGAAGTTTATCTCGATAATGTCGAGGTGGACGAAAGCGACCGGGTCGGTGAAGAAGGCATGGGTTTCCTCAATGTCATGTACAATTTTGAGATGGAGCGTTTGATTAATGCGGCGCGCAGTACAGGTTTCGCCGAATGCGCATTTGAAGATGCCGCCCGTTACGCCAACCAGCGTATCGCCTTTGGTAAACCCATCGGCCATAACCAGATGATCCAGGAAAAGCTGGCGTTAATGGCCATCAAAATCGAAAACATGCGCAATATGGTGTTGAAAGTCGCCTGGCAGGCCGATCGGGAAGAGTCACTGCGTACCAGCGCCGCGCTGGCTAAGCTGTACTGCGCACGCACAGCGATGGAAGTGATTGACGATGCGATTCAGATTATGGGTGGGCTTGGTTATACTGACGAAGCCCGTGTCTCCCGCTTCTGGCGCGATGTTCGCTGCGAACGTATCGGTGGCGGCACAGATGAAATTATGATCTATGTGGCAGGACGCCAGATTCTGAAAGACTATCAGAACAAGTAAGGATCGTACCGGAACGTCTTATTCGGCCTGACTGCTTTACGGCATCAGGCCGAATAAATCAGATATATTTCGCCGTCAGGTATTTGGCAGCAAATACGCCTGCTCAACCAGACTATTTTTAAATTGCTTACGATAATCGTTGGGAGAACATCCTACATGCCGCATAAACAATTTGGCAAAATGGTCCACATTTTCATATCCTACCCGCCATGAAATTTCTGCCAGTGGCGACTCAGTGTTTGTCAGCGCAAACTTGGCCTCGGTCATACGTCGTTGAATAACATAGTTGATAGGGGATATATGATATTCTTTGGCAAATTCATGGCATATATAACTGACGCTGGCACGAAATTTTTTCGATAGCTGGTCAAGCGTGATTTTTTCACGATAATTATTATTGAGATAAACAAGCACATCCTTAATTAATACATCTTTTTTAATGTAGCCTTGTTCAGAACGATAGGCATTTTTAAAATTTTCATAGTAAAGTGCGGTCAGAGTGTAAGCAAATGCATCGTATACAGAGGAAGCCAATACGTTTTTCCCCTGCGGAAGTAACACGCTTAATTCATTAAAGATACTTTTAATGACCTCTTTCCCCTGAACCACGGAAACCACCGGACAGGAATGACTCTGCAATAGTTGGTTTTCTTCCCAACCTGGAAAACAAAACCCATACAGCGCACAGGTATAGGTGGTAGCCGGCGAATTGCTGTCGGATGCTACAGCGTGTAGCCGCCCCCGCTCAACGACGACAATATCGTCCGCATGCGCGACGTAGAGTGAAGAGTCAATAATTAACCTGGCTATCCCTTTTTTGACGTAAATAAGCTCTGTTTCATTATCATGCATATGATGGCCAGACTCCCAGTTTGGATCATCGCTAATCACAAAACGTGAAAATCGAGGGGTCTTGTCCTGTTCAAAAATCGTCTCCGCGGCGGAGTCAAAACAGCGCTGATACATAATAACCTCTGTCAGGTTTAAAAAGATAACCAGGATAAAATAAAGCGAGCGTCAGTGTTGTACAACCGTGGAGATTACCAGCAAAACAAGATTATTCGTTCCGAATGCAAGATATTATGTTCTTTTGCAGACAGCTCAGATTACCTGTCGATAGCGTATTATCAGACAAAAATACATAGCCGACATATCTTTGATGTTTTCTTTTAACCTCACAGAAACAACATCGCACGTTTCATGTTAAAAAATGATGATATGCTTCGCACTTATTATTCTCACTACCGTATTTATATTTTTATGACGCCCTTTTCAGATGGTTGCTAACGATTCTCTGTTCGCAGATTTTTCGTGCAAGATTGTTGGCAAGGAAAACAGATTGACCCATCGAAAACCTCTTCCGACTGCCGCAGACTATTTTCAGTCAGATTTACGTTACTTATCCGCACGCGACTCACTGGAGATGCAATGAAAATAATAACCTGCTTTAAGTTGGTGCCTGAAGAACAGGACATTACCGTGACCCCGGAGCATTCGCTCAATTTTGATCGTGCCGAGGCCAAAATCAGCCAGTTTGATTTAAATGCAATTGAGGCCGCCGCGCAGTTAGCTGGCGATGGCGACGAGATCGCCGCGCTCACCGTCGGCGGCTCTCTGTTACAAAATTCAAAAGTCCGCAAAGATGTGTTATCCCGCGGGCCAGATGCGCTTTTTATGGTTCAGGATGCGCAGCTGGAGCACGCCCTGCCCAAAGAAACCGCGCTGGCGCTAGCATCCGCGGCGGAGAAAATCGGCTTTGACCTGCTGCTCTTTGGAGAGGGCTCCGGCGATATTTATGCCCAACAGGTGGGCCTGCTGACTGGCGAACTCCTGAAACTCCCCGTCATCAACGCAGTAAGCCATATTCAACGCGACGGCGACAAAATCATCGTTGAACGCACACTGGAAGAAGACGTTGAAATTATCGAGCTCACGCTGCCCGCGGTGCTTTGCGTGACCTCAGATATTAACGTTCCACGCATCCCGTCAATGAAAGCCATTCTCGGCGCCGGGAAAAAAGCCGTTACGTCGTGGCTGGCGAGCGATATCCACTGGACCCCAACCACGCCAATGGCGGAACTGGTCGCCATCTTGGTACCGCCGCAGACAGAACGCAAGCATATCATTCTCGATAACGATTCGCCGGAAGCCATTACCGCACTGGCCGACCATTTGAAAAAATCCCTGAACTAAACCCAACGGAGAAAAATTATCATGAATCATTTAGCTAACGTATGGGTATTTAGCGATAACGTAGAGCGTTATGCCGAATTAATGACCGGCGCGCGGCAGTGGGGAGAAAAAGTTTACGCCATCGTGCAAGGAAACACGGAGATCGACTACGTGAAAGCGCTTGGCGCTGATGAGATAGTCATTCTTGAATCGCATACGGATTTGCAGCGCGTGGAAAACTATGCCGAAACGCTGGCCTCGTTATTAGGCGACAAAAATGGGCTGCTGCTCATGGCGGCGACCAAGCGCTGTAAAGCGCTGGGCGCCCGGCTGAGCATCCAGCTTGACTCCGTGATGGTGAACGACGCGACGTCTATTGACCTCCTCGACGGGACGCTACACGCAGAGCATCGCATGTACGGCGGACTTGCTTTCGGCAAAGAGAAATTAAACAGCCCGCAGGCGATTATTACGCTGGCACCCGGCGTGCTGGAACCCGCCGCCCCTCTCCCCGGTCATACTTGCCCGCAGACCACGCTGGCATATATTGCCCCACGCCACGAGGTATTGTGCCAGCAGCGGCGCGCGAAATCGTTAAGCAGCGTCGATTTGAGCAAAGCCAAACGGGTCATCGGCGTAGGACGAGGCCTGGCGGCGCAAAGCGATCTGGATATGGTGCATAAACTGGCGACCGTCCTCGGCGCAGAGGTGGGCTGTTCCCGCCCCATTGCGGAAGGTGAAAACTGGATGGAACGCGAGCGTTATATTGGCGTATCCGGCGTTCTGTTGAAATCCGATCTCTATCTGACGCTGGGCATTTCCGGCCAAATTCAACATATGGTGGGTGGAAACGGCGCAAAAATTATTGTCGCAATTAACAAAGATAAAAACGCGCCCATTTTCAATTATGCCGATTATGGTCTGGTGGGCGATATCTATAAGGTTGTTCCTGCCCTCATCGACCAGTTAAGCCGCTAATTCCTTTTTCAACGCACATCTCCCGTCGTTGATACGGCGGGAAAGGAGCATAAAGCATGTCGGATGATAAATTTGACGCTATTGTGGTGGGCGCAGGCGTAGCAGGAACGGTCGCCGCGTATGTGATGGCAAAAGCGGGACTGGATGTACTGGTTATTGAACGCGGAAACAGCGCGGGCAGCAAAAATATGACCGGTGGCCGGCTCTACGCTCACAGTATCGAAAGTATTATGCCGGGATTCGCAACGTCCGCCCCCATCGAACGCGTCGTTACCCGTGAAAAAATCTCCTTTTTAACCGAAGAAAGCGCCGTCACACTTGATTTTCACCGCGCGCCCCCTACTCCGCCCCTTACGTCATATACCGTACTGCGCAACAAACTGGACCCGTGGCTAATGGCGCAGGCGGAACAGGCTGGCGCGCAGTTTATCCCAGGTGTACGGGTCGACGCTCTGGTACGTGAAGGCAATCGCGTCACTGGCGTTCAGGCCGGGGATGATATTCTGGATGCGAATATTGTGATTCTCGCGGACGGCGTGAATTCCATGCTGGGCCGTTCGCTGGACATGGTGCCTGTCTCTTCTGCGCATCACTATGCCGTCGGCGTAAAAGAGTTGATTGGGCTCTCTCCGGCACTTATTGAAGAGCGCTTTAATCTGGCGTCCCATGAAGGCGCCGCCTGGTTATTCGCTGGCGCGCCCTCCAACGGGCTCATGGGCGGCGGGTTTCTTTATACCAACCGCGATTCGGTTTCTCTGGGGCTGGTATGTGGCCTGGGCGACATTGCTCACGCGACCAAAAGCGTACCGCAAATGCTGGAAGATTTTAAACAGCATCCGGCAATACGCCCTTTGATTCAGGGGGGAACACTGCTTGAATACTCCGCTCATATGGTGCCCGAAGGCGGCATAGCAATGATGCCGGAGCTGGCAAATGACGGCGTGATGATTGTCGGCGACGCCGCCGGTCTTTGCCTGAATCTCGGTTATACCGTCCGCGGCATGGATTTAGCCATCGCGTCCGCGCAAGCGGCCGCTCAAACCGCCATTGACGCTAAAGCGCGGCAAGATTTTTCCGCCGCGAGTCTTGCCGGTTACAAACGCGCGCTGGAGAAAAACGGCGTGTTACGCGATATGCGGCATTTCCGCAAACTCCCCGGATTAATGGAAAACCCACGGCTTTTTACCGAGTACCCGCGAATGGCGGCAAACATTGTGGGCGATCTGTTCACCGTTGATGGCGGTCCAGTCCCACCGTTGCGTAAAACTATCCTGTCACATGCGAAAAAAATTGGACTGGTGAATCTATTAAAAGACGGCATAAAAGGGGCTACGGCATTATGAGTTCGGACAATAAGGTGAATGTTGACGTCAAATTGGGCGTAAATAAATTTTACGTAGATGAAGGACACCCACATATCATTTTGCGCTCCTCGCCTGACATGCTGGAGTTTAATAAATTAATAAAAGCCTGCCCTGCCGGACTCTATAAGCTGGACGATGCGGGAAATATTCATTTTGACTCCGCGGGCTGCCTGGAATGCGGGACCTGCAGGGTTCTCTGCGGCAATACTCTTCTCGAAAAATGGGAATACCCGGCGGGAACGTTCGGCGTTGAGTTTCGCTACGGCTGACGCTCTGAAACACCGGATAACGACGCTACGGCGTCTTATTCGGTTTGCCCCCGGAGATTACGTCATTTGTATTAATAGAGAACAAGTCAATGAGTGTTACATTAACGTTTGACGCCGCAAGGCGGAAAACCTATCGCGAGTCCGGCTACTGGGGCGATGCTTCACTGGGCGACTACTGGCGGCAAACCGCACGCGCCGTACCCGATAAAATCGCCGTGGTCGATAATCATGGCGCGTCCTGGACCTACGCCGCACTCGACTGCGCGGCAAGCCGCCTGGCAAACTGGTTACTGTCTCAGGGGATTCAACCGGGCGATCGCGTGGCCTTTCAGCTTCCGGGCTGGTGTGAGTTTACCCTCATTTATCTGGCCTGCCTGAAAACGGGCGCGGTATCTGTCCCGCTACTTCCCGCCTGGCGAGAAGCAGAGCTGGTTTGGGTGCTGAACAAATGTCAGGCTAAAATATTCTTCGCCCCCACCGTATTCAAACAGAATCGTCCGGTCGATCTTATCCTTCCGCTACAAAATCAACTGCGCCATCTGACGCATATTGTCGGCGTGGATAAACTGGCGCCTGCCACCACAGCGCTTGCGCTTAGTCAAATCATCGACCGCAGCGAACCGTTGCAGTCAGACATTAACATTCACGGTGATGAGCTGGCGGCAGTGCTGTTTACCTCCGGCACAGAAGGAATGCCGAAAGGGGTGATGTTGACCCACAATAATATTCTTGCCAGCGAACGGGCGTATTGCGCGCGGTTGAATTTAACCTGGCAAGATGTGTTCCTGATGCCTGCGCCACTGGGCCACGCCACCGGATTTTTACACGGCGTCACCGCACCCTTTTTAATCGGGGCGCGTAGCGTATTGCTGGACATCTTTACCCCAGAAGCCTGCCTTACCTTATTAGCGCAGCAACGCTGTACCTGTATGTCAGGCGCGACGCCGTTTATTTACGATCTGCTTTGTGCCGTTGAGCAACAGCCTGCCGACCTCTCCTCACTGCGATTCTTCTTATGCGGCGGCACGACTATTCCCAAAAAGGTTGCCCGCGACTGCCAGCAGCGCGGTATCAAATTATTGAGTATTTACGGTTCTACAGAAAGTTCTCCACACTCGATGGTTAATCTGGGTGATTCGACTTCACGCATGATGAACACCGATGGTTATGCCGCCACCGGTGTAGAAATTAAAATCGTGGATGAAGATCGCAATACGCTTCAAGCAGGCCACGAAGGCGAAGAAGCCTCGCGCGGGCCGAACGTTTTTATGGGATACCTGGACGAGCCGGAACTTACCGCCCGCGCACTGGATAATGAGGGCTGGTATTACAGCGGCGACCTCTGCCGCATGGATGAAGACGGTTATATCAAAATTACCGGGCGCAAAAAGGATATTATTATACGTGGAGGTGAAAATATCAGCAGTCGCGAGGTGGAGGATATTTTATTGCAACACCCCCGCATACACGATGCTTGCGTCGTTGCTATGCCTGATGAACGCTTAGGCGAACGTTCATGCGCGTATGTAGTCTTAAAACCGCCGCACCTTTCGCTGACGCTGGAAGAGGTGATCGCTTTTTTCAGTCGAAAACGGGTAGCGAAGTATAAATATCCGGAACGGATCGTCATCGTAGAAAAACTGCCCAGAACCGCCTCTGGCAAAGTGCAGAAGTTTCTGTTGCGGCAGGATATTATTGAGCGGCTGCGCCAGGAGCACACTGCGGTATAAATTGCCGGATGGCGACGTTAACGCCGCCATCCGGTATTACACTACTTCTTCAGTTCCGCCAGACTCAGCCAGGTCTGAACCACGGTGTCCGGGTTCAGCGACAGGCTGTCGATCCCCTCTTCCATCAGCCAGGCGGCAAAGTCTTCATGGTCGGACGGACCCTGACCACAAATTCCAACATATTTGCCCTGTTTTTTCGCCGCGCGGATCGCCATAGACAGCAGCGCTTTCACCGCGTCGTTACGCTCGTCAAACAGTTCAGACACCACGCCGGAATCGCGATCCAGACCCAGCGCCAGCTGCGTCATGTCGTTAGAACCAATCGAGAATCCATCAAAATACTCGAGGAACTGTTCAGCCAGCAAGGCATTGGACGGGATCTCGCACATCATGATGATCTTCAGCCCGTTCTCGCCGCGTTTAAGCCCCTGGCGCGCCAGCTCTTCGATGACCGCTTTCGCCTGGTCGACCGTCCGCACGAACGGGATCATGATTTCGACGTTGGTAAGGCCCATATCGTTGCGCACGCGTTTCACCGCTTCGCATTCCAGCGCAAAACAATCGCGGAAACTTTCTGCGACGTAACGACCCGCGCCGCGGAAGCCCAGCATCGGGTTTTCTTCATGCGGCTCATAGCGTTCGCCGCCGACCAGGTTGGCGTATTCGTTGGACTTAAAGTCAGACAGGCGAACGATGACGCGTTTCGGGTAGAAGGCGGCGCCTAACGTCGCGATCCCTTCCGTCAGTCGACCAACGTAAAATTCACGCGGCGAGTCAAACCCTTTCATCATCTCACGAATGTCGTTTTGCAGCGCGGCATCCTGGTCGTCAAACTCCAGCAGCGCGCGCGGATGAACGCCAATCATACGGTTAATGATGAATTCCAGTCGCGCCAGACCTACGCCTTCATTCGGCAGGCAGGCAAAGTCAAATGCCCTGTCCGGGTTGCCGACGTTCATCATGACCTTCAGCGGTAGCTCTGGCATGGTGTCTACGCTGGAGCTTTTTACGCTGAAATCCAGCATGTCGGCATAAACATAACCGGTATCACCTTCTGCGCAGGAGACGGTTACTTTTTCGCCATCTTTCATGCGTTCGGTGGCGTCGCCGCAGCCGACTACCGCCGGAATGCCCAATTCGCGGGCGATAATCGCCGCGTGACAGGTGCGCCCGCCACGGTTAGTGACAATCGCCGCCGCTTTTTTCATGATCGGTTCCCAGTCCGGGTCGGTCATATCGGTGACAAGCACATCGCCAGGCTCAATACGGTTCATTTCGCCGATATCGTGAATAACTTTTACCGTACCTGCGCCGATACGATGACCAATGGCGCGACCTTCGGCAATGATTTTCCCCTGCGCATGTAGCGTATAACGCTCCATCACCTGGCCACGGGAGCGCACGGTTTCCGGACGTGCCTGCACAATAAAGAGCTTACCGGTATGACCGTCTTTCGCCCATTCGATATCCATCGGACGACCATAGTGCCGCTCAATCTGCACCGCTTGTTTCGCCAGCTCCTGCACTTCTTCGTTGGTGAGCGAGAAAATGTCGCGCTGTTCCTGCGGCACATCCTCAATCTTCACTTGCTTACCGTGCTCCTGGGTGGCGGCGTAAACCATGCGGATTTTTTTCGACCCCATGGTGCGGCGTACGATGGCCGGACGGCCTGCCGCCAGGGTTGGCTTATGGACATAAAATTCATCCGGGTTAACCGCGCCCTGCACCACCATTTCACCCAGTCCCCATGCCGAGGTGATAAAGACCACCTGGTCAAAGCCGGATTCGGTATCGATAGAGAACATCACCCCTGACGAGGCGAGATCGGAGCGAACCATCCGCTGCACGCCAGCGGAAAGCGCTACGCCGCGATGATCATATCCCTGGTGAACGCGATAAGAGATGGCGCGATCGTTAAACAGAGAAGCAAATACGTGTTTCACTGCCACCAGTACCGCATCGAAGCCCTGAACGTTAAGAAACGTTTCCTGTTGACCCGCAAACGAAGCATCTGGCATATCTTCCGCCGTGGCGGAGGAACGCACGGCAAAAGAGGCATTTTCATCATCCGACGAAAGCTGCGCATAGGCATCGCGGATGGCGTTTTCCAGCGCCGGCTGGAAAGGAGTGTCGATAATCCACTGGCGGATCTGCGCGCCCGCTTTCGCCAGCTGGGAGACATCATCAATATCTGTCTTATCCAGCAGCTCATAAATGCGCTGGTTTACGCCGCTTTGATCCAAAAACTGGTTAAACGCATCGGCAGTGGTTGCAAAACCATTCGGAACGGATACGCCCATGCCGGAAAGGTTAGTAATCATTTCACCCAGGGAGGCATTTTTGCCCCCAACTCTGTCTACATCATTCATGCCGAGTTGGTTATACCAAAGCACCAGCGGTGACGAGCCATTGTTGGACATCGAACAATCCTTTTGTGATAAATGAACGAGTTTAAGAAACACATAGTTGCGTATTTATCCTGGCATACTTAAACCCGCGAAAAAAACGGTGAATCGTTCAAGCAAATTTATTTTTTCATTTTTTCAGATTGTTTACGTAGTTGCGCAAACCCGCGCATAGCACGGCATTCCCTGAATAACCCCCGGTATAAACTGCGTTTCCAGGAAATGAAACACACTTTTCATTAATTATAAAAAGCGCCTGTCATTTTATAAAATAAGCGACAAGTTATACGTTTCCCGTTACTTTTAATTTATGCTTTCAGATAATTATGTTTACTCTTCAGGATGAACAGAATGGATAATGTTGTTGATCGCCATGTTTTCTATATTTCTGATGGTACCGCCATCACCGCCGAGGTCCTGGGTCACGCGGTCATGTCGCAGTTTCCGGTGACGATCAGCAGCATCACGCTGCCATTCGTGGAAAACGAAAGTCGCGCCCGCGCCGTCAAAGACCAAATTGACGCCATTTATCAGCAAACCGGCGTTCGCCCGCTGGTATTTTACTCGATTGTTTTACCTGAAATTCGCGCCATCATCTTACAGAGCGAAGGTTTCTGCCAGGATATCGTCCAGGCGCTGGTGGCGCCGCTTCAGCAGGAGATGAAACTGGATCCGACACCGATCGCTCATCGTACTCATGGGCTTAATCCGGGTAACCTGAACAAGTATGACGCCCGTATTGCCGCTATCGATTATACCCTGGCGCATGATGATGGCATTTCATTGCGCAATCTCGATCAGGCCCAGGTCATTTTACTTGGCGTTTCGCGCTGTGGAAAAACGCCCACCAGCCTCTATCTGGCAATGCAATTCGGCATTCGTGCGGCTAACTATCCTTTCATCGCCGATGATATGGATAATTTGACGCTGCCCACATCGTTAAAACCGCTACAACATAAACTGTTCGGCCTGACAATTGACCCTGAACGCCTGGCGGCAATTCGCGAAGAACGCCGTGAAAACAGTCGCTATGCCTCGTTGCGTCAGTGCCGCATGGAAGTGGCGGAGGTCGAAGCGCTGTATCGTAAGAATCAGATCCCCTGCCTGAACAGCACCAATTATTCCGTTGAAGAGATAGCCACCAAAATTCTCGACATTATGGGGCTTAACCGCAGGATGTACTAGCAAACTAGTTTAATGGGTTGGTTTTTGTTATCATGCCGTTCTGCCTGCGAGGTGTGACACGCCTCGCACTTGAAATCAGCAGGGATTGGTTTATCGTGATGCCCATCACTTCCCGGTAGTCCTGCCGTTGAAGCAACAAATTTCTGAGACTTGTAATGAACAGAACCGACGAACTCCGTACTGCGCGTATCGACAGCCTGGTAACACCGACCGAACTCGCGCAGCGGTATCCTGTATCGTCCTCCGTCGCCAGTCATGTTACCGACTCCCGACGCCGGATAGAAAAGATTTTAAATGGTGAAGATCCACGGCTACTGGTCGTCATTGGCCCCTGTTCGATTCACGATCTGAATGCTGCCATGGAATACGCGACGCAGCTCCAGGCACAACGCCAAAAGCATCAGGCGCGTCTGGAAATCGTCATGCGCACCTATTTTGAAAAACCGCGCACCGTCGTGGGATGGAAAGGCCTGATTTCCGATCCTGACTTGAATGGAAGTTACCGCGTCAATTATGGGCTTGAACTGGCGCGTCGCTTGCTATTGCAGGTGAACGAACTGGGAGTACCGACCGCCACAGAGTTTCTTGATATGGTCACTGGCCAGTTTATTGCCGATCTGATCAGTTGGGGAGCGATTGGCGCGCGTACCACCGAAAGCCAAATCCATCGGGAAATGGCTTCCGCACTCTCTTGTCCGGTCGGCTTTAAAAATGGTACGGATGGCAATACTCGCATTGCCGTTGACGCTATTCGCGCTTCCCGCGCCAGCCATATGTTTCTCTCGCCGGATAAAGACGGACAGATGACCATCTACCAGACGAGTGGCAACCCGTATGGGCACATCATCATGCGCGGCGGTAAAAAACCGAACTACCACGCTGAAGATATTGCCGCCGCCTGCGACACGTTGCATGAATTTGATCTGCCGGAACATCTGGTCGTCGACTTCAGCCACGGCAACTGTCAAAAACAGCATCGCCGCCAGTTGGAGGTATGTGATGATATTTGCCAGCAGATTCGTAATGGCTCCACGGCAATTGCCGGGATTATGGCCGAGAGTTTTTTACGGGAAGGCACGCAAAAAATTATCAGCGGTCAACCATTAATCTATGGTCAGTCCATTACCGATCCCTGCCTGAACTGGGAAGATACGGAAGTTTTGTTGGAAAAACTTGCCGCGGCGGTAGACAGCCGCTTTTAATAGCTCGCCCATCCTGCCGGGATGGGCGTTTCTTCGATGCGTTACCCGCCCTTTTCTCTCCGCGCGCGTATATCACTCCGCAGAATTAGCACTTGCTGTTATCGCATTAATTATTGATAATAATAATCATTGTGAGTTTGATTATTAATAAATAGCATGTCGCGTATGGATAACACCGAGCTGTCTCACCCTAAGGAAATAGACAATGAAACGCTTCTTCCTGCCGCTGAACGGCGCGTCAACAGTCAGGCGCTATTAGGTCCGGACGGCAAAGTCATCATCGATCACAACGGTCAGGAGTATCTGTTGCGCAAAACTCAGGCCGGGAAGCTACTGTTAACCAAATAACGCAGCGCCAGCAGACGATGCTACTGGCGTCAGGCTAACTTGAACAACTGACCTCCAGCCGCTTTCCCCACTCCGGTGGTCGGCTGGCATAGTCATCATCTCGATCGGTAAAAGGTTGACGTAAAACTTCATGCAACCGATGCAGTTCCGCCATGTCTCCCTGTTCAGCCGCATCTATCGCGCGTTGCGCCAGCCAGTTGCGCAACACAATCGCAGGATTCACGCGTTGCATCTGCTGCTGGCGCAGCGCGTCATCCACCGCCTCTGTGCGCAATCGCGCCCGGTAGCGGTCGAACCAGGCATCAAACGCCGCGCGATCGATAAACGTATCCCGCAACGGCGAGGAGGCGCTCTGTTGCTCCGTATGGCTTAACATCCGAAATGTACGGGTATAATCACTCCCTTCGCGCGCCATCAGACTAAACAATTCATTCAGTAAAGCGTTATCGTCTTTTTGCTCGGTAAAGAACCCCAGCTTCTGGCGCATTCGCTGCCCATAGTGCGTTAACAACGCGTCCTGGTAGCGATCCAGCGCTCTGTTTAACGCGTCGATCTCAATAAAAGGGGTTAACGTCTGCGCCAGACGTTGTAAATTCCACAGCGCCACCGACGGTTGATTATCGAAGCGGTAACGTCCCTGATGATCGGAATGGTTACCAATGAAGCCGGGATCGTAGTCATCGAGAAAACCAAAGGGACCATAGTCGATGGTCAGCCCCAGAATCGACATGTTATCCGTATTCATAACGCCGTGCGAAAAACCGACGGTTTGCCACTCGGCGATGAGTCTTCCGGTACGCGCCGCCACCTCTTCAAACCACAAAGCATATTTTTCCGGGACATCCTGCCATTGCGGCCAGTAATGACGAATAGCGAAATCAGCCAGTTGCTGAACTTTTTCCGGCTCACGGCGGTAATAGAAATGTTCGAAATGACCAAAACGCATATGACTTTGCGCCAGACGCATTAACATCGCGCCCGTTTCCTGCGTCTCTCGCTGAACCGGCGTATCGCTGGCTACGATAGATAACGCGCGCGTCGTGGGAATACCCAGATAATGCATGGCTTCGCTGGCAAGACTTTCTCGTATGGTTGAACGCAGGACGGCGCGCCCATCCCCCATTCGCGAATAGGGTGTTAATCCGGCGCCTTTCAGATGCCAGTCGAGGGTCGAGCCATCCGCCAGGAGCTGTTCGCCCAGCAAAATACCGCGTCCGTCGCCGAGTTGCCCCGCCCAGACGCCGAACTGATGCCCGCTATATACCTGCGCGACAGGCGACATACCGGGTAATAAGGTTTCGCCGCCCCAAACGCCAGCGCCATTAGTAGCGTCAAATAACGACGCGGGAATGGCTAACTGCTGCGCCAGTTCGTCGTTATACCAAATCAGTCGCGCATTTTTTAACGGTGTGGGTAAAAGCGCGGTATACGTTGCTGGCAATTCATCGCGCCAACGGGCAGTAAAAGACAGGGTCATAGGGCCTCCTGTCTTCAGTGTAGACGGTTAATCACCGGTTAAACACCGGCAAACAGAAAGGTTATCGCTGAACGAGTTTAATGAGCTGGCTTACCGGCACCGAAGGCCATAGTCCGCCCTGGAATGCGCTAAACCCCAATGGTGCTGCGCGCGCAAACATCGCCTCAGTATCAATACCGGCAATCATCAGCGACTCGCAGCTGGAGGAGATCTGGGCAACAATAGCGTGCATGAATGGTTCGAATGAGATCATTTCAGCTCGCTGCTGAATAAAATTTTTATCCAACATGACTCGTTTGAAAAGCCCATCGAAAATAGCTTTAGTCGACGCCTCGCCTGCCCCAAAATTTGCCAGCATTAATGGGAAATGCATTGCCAGATTAGCTAACGTTTCATTGTTTTTGCCCTGGTTTAACCCAGGATAATTCTCATTTATAGCTAATTCAAGAAACGGAAAGCGCGCTGCCCGGGAAAAAAGTTCGCTATCTAATAATAATAAGTCACTAATTGCAGGCGGTAAATTAAGCCATGCAATAAGTTTATGCTGAATAAAAAAGTGCTGACAGGTTTCTAACAACGCCAGTTTTTCAACAAACAGACAGTATTGTTCCTCCGCCGAAAGGCGAGGCGCTACCAACTCAGTCGGCATCCGCACGGCGCCGTCTTCAGCGGCAAACGTTGCAATAATCTCTAAACCAACAAGCCGAGCGTTTTCATCCATGACGGGAAGGAAAAAGAGTTCGGAATGGTAAAGCTCATCAAGTGAAGCAATCATTACGCCAGTCCCATGGTTAGGGCGCTATTCGCCATCCAGTCACTACGGACGGAAACAGACGTAACTTCAGATACTAATTGAAGCGTCATCATTTTTCTTGTTTACCGGTGAACCGGTTCCTTTTTTTAACTTACTCTGATTATAAACCAATATCCAATGTTGTACTTTTAACAGGGCGTGAGCACGCCCGTTTTTAATAAAAGTACGTTTGTAAATGCTACGGTTATATCATTATATATGATGACAACAGATGTCATAAGTTCAACCGGCGATATGTTAAAAATAGACTATAAAATTTATATCGTCTGCGAGGTTAAATTCGCCGTGCCTGCCAGAAGTTTTTTCGCCAGTACACATTATCCAGCGATGAACGCATCACGCCACGACTGGTAGAGGCATGAATAAACTCATTATTTGTATCGTAAATACCAACATGTAAGCCACTTTCGCCCGAACCGGTTTTAAAGAAAACCAAATCTCCGGGCAGCAATTCATCTTTATCGATTCTGGTGCCGATTTTTGATTGTTCACGCGTATCACGAGGCAACTGCAAATCAAACTTGTCGCGCATAGTGACTACCACAAAGCCGGAACAGTCCACGCCTCTGCGACTCATGCCGCCGTAACGGTATGGCGTACCGCGCCAGGACTGCAACTGATCGTTCAGACCCGCAATGACGGTAATGGAGTCTGATAATCTGGCATTTGGCGCCGGTGCCCGATGAGTACTGCATCCTGCCAGGAACAATGCTGTGATAACAAGAAGCCAAAAACGCATGCCGCAACAATCCTCTGTTTTTATTTTGGTATTAATTTAGCGTCGAAATTACCTGCTTTTCAAGAAACGATTTTACTTAAGTGGCCGAAATGAGCATTGGATGCCCCTCGACGTCGAGTCGTCGAAAGCGCAAACCGTAGGCTTGCGCCAGATAAGAGGGGGTGAGCACCTCTTCCCGGCGGCCGCAGGCAATGAGTTTACCGCGCTTTAGTAACCAGGCTTTATGCGCATGGCGCAGCGTGTGGTTCAGATCGTGGCTACTCATCACAATCGCAATTCCTGCCTGACACAAATGATGTAATACCCGATCCAGAGCGTTTTGTTGCGCAACATCGAGACTGTTCATCGGCTCATCAAGCAACAATAATTGACCGACCGGATTAGCGTCGGGATGAATTTGTAGTACAACGGCAGCAAGACGAACACGTTGCCACTCGCCACCGGAAAGCTGATTCACGCTTCGCCCCAGTTTGTCGCCCAATCCAAGCATATCGGCCACCTCGTTAAGCTGCCCGGTTCGCGTTTTATCAGGTTGATGCAATGTCAGGTAATGCCAGACTGGCATGGCGAACGGCGGATTTTGCTGTTGCGCAAGATAAGCGCGGTGTTGGGCAAGCGTTGCCGTCGCCCATGCCTCCAGCGGCGCTCCGCCAAACCTGATGCTCCCCTCGCCGGAGGTTAACCCCGCCATACGCGCCAGTAGCGTGCTTTTCCCGGCGCCGTTCGGCCCGACAAGATGAAGGATCTCTCCTGCGCTTACTTCGCCGGAAAACGGCCCCAGGCGGGTGCTCTCGGCGACATCCTTTAATTGCATCAATTGAGACATTATTTTGCCAACGCGATTTTTATGCTTTCCATCACAATAGGATCTTCAGGCGTCATATCCGGCGAAAAACGCTGTACCACCTGACCATCCCGGCCTACCAAAAATTTTTCAAAATTCCACAGAATATCATCCGGATAGAGTGGCGTACGCCCTTTGCTTACCATCCGTTCGTAAAAGCCGCTCTTCTCCGGCGCGACTGCCGTTGGCGCAGCGGCTATCAGTTTTTGATACAGCGGATGGCGCGCGTCGCCATTCACATCAATTTTACTGAACATCGGGAACGTGACGCCCCAGGTGCTGGCACAATAGGTTTTAATCTCCTCTTCGCTGCCTGGCTCCTGCCCCATAAACTGGTTGCAGGGAAAACCCAACACGACAAACCCCTGCTCTGCCCACGCCTTCTGGATATTTTCCAGCTGTTCATATTGCGGCGTCAGGCCACATCTGGAGGCGACGTTTACAATGAGCAGCACTTTTCCGGCGTATTTTTCAAGTGTAGTGACCTCTCCATCAATCGTCGTAACGTGAGTATTAAGAAGCGAGTTTTGCATGGTGTCTCCCTGATGTCGGTAGAATAGCGGGTTTCATCGTTAGCCTTTAATCATAGACTGCGAATGATGAAAGCAGTTGTTTACCGATGCGCTAACGCGCGGATTTGAGTAGCAGCCAGATAAACACTGGCGCCCCCAATGTGGCGGTGACCACCCCGATAGGCAGTTCAGCCGACGCCAGCGCCAGTCGGGCGACCACATCAGCCAATAGCAGGGCGATAGCCCCGGCCAGCGCGCAGCCGGGAAGTAAAACCCGGTGATCGGTTAAACCACATAAACGCAGGATGTGCGGAATAACCAGACCGATAAAACCAATCGCCCCCGCCATCGCCACGCTGACGCCCACCATCCAGCCGGTGGCGACGACCAACAAATTGCGCCAGAACCACAGCGGCAGGCCAAGCTGCCGCGCCGAGGTTTCCCCTAGCGCCAGCATATTCAGCGGTTGCGACTGGCAACATATCCAGATCAGTACCGGGATGAGCGCAATCATTAGCCAGCTCTGCTGCCAGTCAACGCCGCCAAATCCTCCCATCATCCAGTACATTAATTGTCGCAGATCGAAAGAGGTGGAAAAATAGATAGCCCACGTCATCAGCGCGCTACAGATAATGCCCAGCGCGACGCCCGCCAACAACAAGCGGCTGGTAGAGAGATGGCGACGCGCAAAACGCAGCAGGATTAACGTAATAATGAGCGCGCCGGCTATAGCGCACAGTCCCAGCGCCCATCCTGGCAGTTGCCCCTGCCCCAGTAAGACGGCGGCAATAAGCCCAACACCGGCCCCATTCGAAACGCCGAGCAGACCCGGTTCAGCAAGTGGGTTTTCAAACAGCGCCTGCATCACAGCGCCAGATAGCGCCAGCGCAGCGCCAACCAGCAATACCGCAAGCGTGCGGGGAAGGCGAATTTGCCAGACAAACAGTTCCCCCCGGGCGCTTAACCAGTCACCGGGGGCAATCCACTGTTCGCCTGCGCATAAGCTCAGAAGTGTAGCCAGTAGCACCAGCAGTGACAGGCTCAGAAGCCAGCGAACGTTTCGTCGCTGTTGTTGGCGGGCAAAAGTCAGCATGTTATCCATTCAGCTGAAAAGAGGTAGCGTGATTTTACGGTGGGTATCCTTTACTTGAAAGAAAAAAGGCCGCAATGCGGCCTTTTTAGTTATACGGGTCATCTTTCAGGCTGACAGATACGCTGTCATCCCGCTGATCTACTTTCGGGATGGCAGCGTATCTGCCGCAATACACCCTGATGGATGTTATGCCTGGATCTGATTACTCTTCTTTGGGCGAAGCGTTTTCGACCCGGCTCTTTAACTTCTGCCCGGGTCTGAAGGTCACCACGCGCCGTGCTGTAATAGGAATATCTTCACCCGTTTTCGGGTTACGCCCCGGACGTTGATTTTTATCACGCAGATCGAAGTTACCAAAACCAGAGAGTTTCACCTGCTCACCGTTTTCCAGAGCACGACGGATCTCTTCGAAAAACAGTTCAACCAGTTCTTTGGCATCCCGCTTGCTAAGCCCAAGCTTATCAAACAGATATTCTGACATTTCAGCTTTTGTAAGCGCCATAGGTTCAATCCCTCAATGATGCCTGGAATCGCTCTTTTAATGCCTCTACACATTTGGCGACGGTAGCGGCAATCTCCTCTTCTTCGAGTGTACGGTTGGTATCCTGAAGGATCAGGCTGATAGCGAGGCTCTTATAACCCTCCGCAACACCCTTACCGCGGTACACGTCAAATAAGTTTACGCCAACTACCTGATTTACGCCAACTTTCTTACATTCGGATAAAATATCCGCTGCGGGAACGTTTTCTGCAACAACAACCGCAATATCGCGACGGTTGGCCGGGAAGCGTGAAATCTCCCGCGCCTGCGGCACGATACGGTCTGCGAGCTTATTCCATTCCAGTTCAAACACCAGCGTACGACCATTCAGATCCAGTTTACGTTCCAGTTCAGGGTGAACAACCCCAATAAAACCAATACGTTCATCTTTCAGATAAATCGCCGCAGACTGTCCCGGATGCAGAGCCGGATTCATCTCCGCCTTAAACTGGATATCACCCAGTTTGCCGGTTAAATCCAATACTGCTTCCAGATCGCCTTTCAAATCATAGAAATCAACGGTCTCTTTTGCCAGGTTCCAGTGCTCATCATAGCGGTTACCGCAAATCACGCCAGCCAGCATCAGATCCTGTCGAATACCCAGATTGGCTTGTGTATCCGGAACGAAACGTAAACCGGTTTCAAAAATACGCACGCGATTCTGCTGACGGTTTTGGTTATAGACCACCGTCGCCAACAATCCGCTCCACAGAGACAGACGCATCGCCGACATCTCAACGGAGATAGGGTTTGGCAGCAGCAGCGCTTCTGCGCCTGGATGGATGAGCTGTTGTACTTTAGGATCGACAAAGCTATAGGTAATCACTTCCTGATAGCCTTTGTCGTTCAGCATGGTTTTTACCCGCTTCAACGACAGATCGGCTTCACGGTGCGTCCCCATGATTAAACCGGCCTGGATTGGCTCGTCCGGAATATTGTTATAGCCGTAAACGCGGGCAACCTCTTCCACCAGATCTTCTTCAATTTCCATATCGAAACGCCAGGTCGGCGCTACGGCTTTCCACTCGTCCTGCCCTTCGGTCACTTCACAGCCCAGACGACGCAGAATATCACTGACCTGCTCATCCGCAATATGATGCCCGATCAGGCGATCCAGTTTACTGCGACGCAGCGTAATGGTGGCGCGTTTCGGCAACGTTGCTTCGTTGCTCACATCAATTATCGGACCCGCATCACCGCCACAGATATCAAGAAGCAGACGAGTAGCGCGCTCTATCGCTTTATATTGCAGCGCCGGGTCCACCCCGCGCTCGTAGCGGTGAGACGCATCGGTATGCAGACCGTGGCGGCGAGCGCGACCGGTGATAGACAGCGGATTAAAGTACGCACACTCCAGCAGCACATTTTGCGTTTCGCCGTTCACGCCGGAATGTTCGCCGCCAAAAATACCGGCTATCCCCAGCGCCTTATGGTGATCGGCGATCACCAGCGTGTCCGCATTTAACGTCGCTTCGCTACCGTCCAGCAGGACGACGGTTTCACCCTCTTTTGCCATCCGCACGACAATACCGCCATCAATGCGATCTTTATCGAAAGCATGCATTGGCTGACCCAGTTCGAGCAACACATAGTTCGTGACGTCAACCACCGCATCGATGGAGCGAATACCGCAGCGACGCAGTTTCTCTTTCATCCACAGCGGCGTCGGCGCGTTAACATTGATGCCTTTTACCACCCGGCCAAGATAGCGTGGACACGCATCAGCGGCCTCTACTGTAATCGGCAGCGTATCGCTGATGGTTGCCGTAACCGGCGCCATTTCAGGCTCCTGGAGCGGCGCTTTGTTCAGTACCGCCACATCACGCGCAACGCCGATGATACCTAAGCAATCCGCACGGTTCGGCGTGACGCTAATTTCGATGGTATTGTCGTCAAGCTTCAGGTATTCACGGATATCGGTACCCAGCGGCGCATCCGCCGGCAGTTCGATAATGCCGCTGTGATCGTCGGAAATCCCCAGTTCGGAGAAGGAGCACAGCATCCCTTCAGACGGTTCGCCGCGCAGTTTCGCCGCTTTAATTTTGAAATCGCCCGGCAGGATGGCGCCAATGGTGGCCACCGCTACTTTCAGCCCCTGACGACAGTTTGGCGCGCCGCAGACGATATCCAACAGGCGTTCTCCGCCAACGTTGACTTTCGTTACACGCAATTTGTCAGCGTTCGGATGCTGGGCGCACTCAACCACTTCCCCAACCACAACGCCATTGAAGCTTCCCGCGACCGGCTCAACGCCGTCTACTTCCAGGCCAGCCATCGTAATCTGGTTAGCCAACGCATCGCTATCAATTGCCGGGTTAACCCACTCGCGTAACCACAGTTCGCTGAATTTCATTGTTTTATCCTGCCTTTATTTAAACTGTTTAAGGAAACGCAGATCGTTTTCGAAGAATGAACGCAGGTCGGTGACGCCGTAACGCAACATGGTCAGACGTTCCATCCCCATACCAAAAGCGAAGCCAGAATAGATTTCCGGATCGATACCGACATTACGCAGCACATTCGGATGCACCATCCCGCAGCCCAGCACCTCCAGCCATTTACCGTTTTTACCCATCACATCCACTTCCGCAGAAGGTTCGGTAAACGGAAAATAAGAAGGACGGAAGCGAATCTGCAGATCCTCCTCAAAGAAATTACGCAGGAAGTCGTGCAGCGTACCTTTGAGGTTGGTGAAGCTGATGTTGGTATCAACAATCAGACCTTCCATCTGATGGAACATCGGAGTATGCGTCTGGTCGTAGTCATTACGGTATACACGGCCCGGCGCAATAATACGGATCGGCGGTTGCTGCGCTTTCATCGTCCGGATCTGGACGCCAGACGTCTGGGTCCGCAGCAGACGGGTCGCGTCAAACCAGAAGGTATCATGATCGGCGCGGGCCGGATGATGACCCGGAATGTTTAACGCATCGAAGTTATGGTAGTCATCTTCGATTTCCGGGCCAGTCGCCACGGTAAAACCAAGCTCGCCGAAGAAACTTTCAATACGGTCAATGGTACGCGTGACCGGATGCAGACCGCCGTTCTCAATACGGCGCCCCGGCAGGGAGATATCGATGGTTTCAGCGGCCAGACGGGCGTTAAGCGCTGCGCTTTCCAGCTCGGCTTTACGCGCGTTAAGAGCCTGTTGTACCTGCTCTTTCGCGGCGTTAATGACTGCCCCGGCTGCCGGACGCTCTTCCGGCGGCAGATCGCGTAGGGTCGTCATCTGAAGGGTTAAATGCCCTTTCTTGCCCAAATATTCGACGCGTACATTGTCTAACGCGGCAACATCTGACGCCTGGTTAATGGCGGCCGCTGCATTGGCAACCAGCTCTGCGAGATGTGACATGGTTTTCCTCATTGTGTCGGTGAAGACACCGGTTCATTGGACGTAATCTCTCGATTTCAGATACAAAAAAAGCCTCCATCAGGAGGCTTTTTTGCGCTGTTTTTCGTTTCGTTTTTCACGCGCTAGCCTCCTGGGATCAGGTGCTAAAGTAAAAAAAGAAACGGAAAATAGCAGCGTTCATGCTTGCGTTACCTTATGTGGTAAAACCGAATATCCTTTATTGAAAAGGGTTACAGGTCAATTGTCAACTCACTGAACAGTAAATAAAAGAGAGGGAGCCAGGCTCCCTCTTTTCACTGGCTTATGCCAGAGCTGCTTTCGCTTTTTCAACCAGCGCGGTGAACGCGACTTTGTCGAATACGGCGATATCAGCCAGGATCTTACGGTCGATTTCAACAGAGGCTTTTTTCAGGCCGTTGATGAATTTGCTGTAAGAAATACCGTTCTGACGTGCTGCTGCGTTGATACGCGCAATCCACAGTTGACGGAACTGACGCTTACGTTGACGACGGTCACGGTAAGCATACTGACCAGCTTTGATAACTGCCTGGAAGGCAACGCGGTATACGCGAGAACGCGCACCGTAGTAGCCTTTGGCTTGTTTCAAAATTTTCTTGTGACGTGCGCGTGCAATTACACCACGTTTTACGCGAGCCATATGTGCTCTCCTGTATCTATTCTAATTAAAAAGTTAAAAACGTTAACGGCTTATGCGTACGGCAGGCACGCGATAACCAGGCCCAGATCGCCTTTAGAAACCATGGCTTTCGGACGCAGGTGACGTTTACGTTTAGTCGCTTTTTTGGTCAGAATGTGACGCAGGTTAGCGTGCTTGTGCTTAAAACCACCTTTACCGGTTTTTTTGAAGCGCTTAGCAGCACCGCGTACGGTCTTAATTTTTGGCATTTTAATAACTTCCACTTCGCATTGTTAATAAACGAAACATAGGCGAACAAAACCTGTGAAGCCCGAAGGCTTCACAGAATTGTTACTTGAAGGCCTTACTGTTTCTTCTTAGGAGCAAGCACCATGATCATCTGACGGCCTTCGATCTTCGTTGGGAAGGATTCGACCACTGCCAGTTCTTGCAAATCGTCTTTCACGCGATTAAGCACTTCCATACCGATTTGCTGGTGGGCCATTTCACGACCGCGGAAACGCAGCGTGATTTTGGCCTTATCGCCCTCTTCGAGAAAGCGAATCAGGCTGCGGAGTTTTACCTGATAGTCGCCTTCATCTGTCCCAGGACGGAATTTAATTTCCTTCACCTGGATAACTTTTTGCTTTTTCTTCTGTTCCTTAGAAGACTTACTCTTTTCATAGAGGAATTTGCCGTAATCCATTATACGACAAACCGGCGGCTCGGCGTTAGGGCTGATTTCGACTAAGTCTACTCCGGCTTCTTCAGCTTTTTCCAGAGCGTCTCTCAGACTCACAATACCAAGCTGCTCGCCTTCCAGACCTGTTAAGCGAACTTCTTGCGCGCGAATTTCGCTATTAATACGATTCGGACGCGCCGTTTGAACTCGTTTTCCGCCTTTAATACTTTATTCCTCCAGTTGTTGAAGACTGCGGCTGCGAATCTCTTGTTGCAGCTTCTCAATCACGTCATTTACGTCCAGACTGCCCAGGTCTTTACCGCGGCGGGTGCGAACGGCAACTTTGCCTGCTTCCACCTCTTTATCACCACAGACCAACATATAAGGGACACGACGTAAAGTGTGCTCGCGGATTTTAAAGCCAATCTTCTCATTTCTCAAGTCTGCTTTTACACGAATGCCCGCATTTTGTAGTTTCTGCGTCAATTCGTTAACGTATTCAGACTGCGAATCGGTAATATTCATCACGACTACCTGAACAGGCGCGAGCCATGTCGGGAAGAAACCAGCGAACTCTTCGGTCAGGATACCGATGAAGCGTTCCATCGACCCAAGAATCGCACGGTGAATCATTACCGGCACCTTACGCTCGTTGTCTTCGCCTACATAGGAGGCGCTCAGACGAGACGGTAAGGAGAAGTCCAGCTGTACTGTACCGCACTGCCATGCACGATCGAGGCAGTCATATAAGGTAAATTCAATTTTCGGACCGTAGAATGCGCCTTCACCCAGTTGATACTCAAACGGGATATTATTTTCTTCCAGCGCAACCGCCAGATCCGCCTCAGCACGATCCCACATCTCATCGCTGCCGATACGCTTATCAGGACGAGTGGAAAGCTTGACGACGATCTTCTCGAAGCCAAAGGTGCTGTACATATCGTAGACCATACGAATACAAGCGTTAACTTCATCGCGGATCTGCTCTTCGGTGCAGAAGATATGCGCATCATCCTGCGTAAAGCCGCGTACGCGCATCAGACCATGCAGCGCGCCTGATGGCTCGTTACGGTGGCAGCTACCGAATTCCGCCATACGCAGCGGCAAATCACGATAGGATTTCAGACCCTGGTTAAAGATCTGAACGTGGCCCGGGCAGTTCATCGGCTTGATGCAATATTCGCGGTTTTCTGAGGATGTGGTGAACATCGCATCTTTATAGTTGTCCCAGTGCCCGGTTTTTTCCCACAGCACACGGTCCATCATGAACGGGCCTTTAACTTCTTGATACTGGTACTCTTTGAGTTTAGAACGAACAAAGACCTCCAGCTCGCGGAAGATAGTCCAGCCGTCGTTATGCCAGAACACCATGCCCGGCGCTTCTTCCTGCATATGATACAGGTCGAGCTGCTTACCAATTTTACGGTGGTCGCGTTTTGCGGCCTCTTCCAGGCGCTGCAGATAAGCGTTCAGGGCTTTTTTATCTGCCCATGCCGTACCGTAAATACGCTGCAACATCTTATTATTGCTGTCACCGCGCCAGTATGCGCCGGCAGTTTTCATCAGTTTAAAGTGATGGCAGAAACGCATATTCGGCACGTGCGGACCACGACACATGTCGACATATTCTTCATGATGGTATAAGCCTGGCTTATCATCATGGGCAATGTTTTCATCAAGAATGGAAACTTTGTAGCTTTCACCACGCTTCACGAAGGTTTCACGCGCTTCGTGCCAGCTGACTTTCTTCTTGATAACGTCGTAATTTTTCTCGGCGAGCTCATGCATCCGCTTTTCGAGCGCTTCGACATCTTCCTGAGTTAGCGTGCGGTCAAGATCAACGTCATAGTAAAAACCGTTGTCGACAACCGGGCCGATCGCCATTTTCGTGTGCGGCCAAAGTTGCTTGATAGCGTGACCTAACAGATGCGCGCAAGAGTGACGAATGATCTCCAGACCCTCTTCATCTTTTGCGGTGATGATGGAAAGCGTCGCATCATTTTCAATCAGATCGGAAGCATCAACCAGCTCGCCATTCACACGGCCCGCAATGGTGGCTTTCGCCAGGCCAGGACCAATGTCCAGAGCAACATCCATCGGGCTTACAGGGTGGTCATAATGGCGTTGGCTGCCATCAGGAAGAGTAATAACAGGCATGTAATATCCTTATTTGCAGTGGTGACCCATACGCAAGATCACATACAAAGAGAAAATGAATTTATTGACAGTGAGTTGTGTATCCATCTAGCCAACCATTGCTAAATTGGCGCACAACCTTCGACACAGACGAAAATCGCTATTTTCGTCCGGCATGACGATGGTAACACTAAAAAAAGGGAGATTGCATCACTCTGTAGCAAATCAAGACCCTTGACAGGGTTTCTCCATTATCTTTCTACGCGCCGTATAGCGCTTCTCATCGACAACCTAACTTCTGCGCCAGACTCCCCTTTGTCGTTTTCACCTCGCTGGCTACCGCTTCAGGCAAGGCAGACCACAGCGTCAGCACTGGCTTCGTTTTATGTTCGATAGCCTCCACGGTAACCTGATAGTCGCAAAAATTCGCCGAACGGGGTGTATTCTGATCCATAATAAACGCAGCGTAATTTCCTTCACTTTTTGACGGCGCCGTTCCGGTGAATAAAACCTTCCAGTACCCGCTGGGAATTTCTACCGTCGCATCTTCTGGCAATGTGGCGATATGCCGCTCAAAAAGGGGGCCGGTCACTACGTGCACTACAGATACATCAGCCTGTTTGGCAAGTTCGCGCACCCGGTTTTCCAGTGCAGCCCATGCTCCCTGGTTCAGGGCGGATTTCTGCGGCGTAATATTCGATAAATAATTTAACGACGGCCAGTCCGAAACGCCGCCCAATCCTGCCAACGGCGCCTGGTGTCCCCTGTCGACTTTTAATAGCGTATGGGCATTTTTATAGGCCGAAGGGGCCAACGTATCCGAGGGCGGTAAATCGGGGTCCTGCGCCCAGTTCCGCGGGCGACCGCTTGCCTGGCTGGTCTTTGTCACGCTATAGGCAACCCAGTTGGCAAATTTCGTGGCGCTATTATTATTGAGCGTATAGACATGGCGATAGATTGTTTGTTGACTTCCTCCTTGAGGACAGCCAACGCTACAGTTATCAGGTTGCTGAACGAGTACGTTACGATGGGGTAACTCGGGTGCCGATGTTGTATCCTGGGGAGGATACGATGTAGTACATGCGCTTAATAATACTACGGGCAGTAATTTTAGCAGATTAATGGTTTTATTCATTTTTTCTTCCTTAATAATAACCGCCCTAATAATTCAGATGGCAATAATTTGGTTATATTACCCTGCCAGCCGTTAGATGCGCTCATCATTAAAGACAACACTATCACGGTAAAAATTAATAACAGATAAACATCGAAGCCATCAAAGAAAATGAGCTCAAAAGAATACAACATGATATTCATGTTGATACCAAAAAACATCGTATTATATGCATAATCGTGAAGCCAATAATTTCTCGCACTCAGATAGCGAATGAAAAATGGATATTCAATAATATCTGGCGCATGTTTTTTAACACCATTTTTCAACATTAAGGCAACGTATCCTCTCAATGACTCGCTGCTGGCAGGAGTTTAGTTATATTTAAAGGTTTAATAAGCACTGCGCATCATGCTGCTGTGCTTATTACTTTGTAAAAATAAGAGTATTCACTTTCATATTCAGGGGTAAAAAGTGAACAAATACAGCTATTGCGCAACGATGATTGCCGCCATACTCAGTACGACCACAATGGCCAATGCCAGTAGCCTTGCTATTTCAGTGGCGAATGATGATGCAGGTATATTTCAACCATCCTTAAATGCCCTTTACGGGCACAAGGCTGCAGACCGGGGTGATTATACTGCCGGGCTCTTTTTAGGCTACAGCCACGATCTTACTGACGCCAGTCAACTCTCTTTTCATATCGCGCAAGATATTTATTCTCCATCAGGCGCTAACAAGAGAAAGCCTGAAGCCGTCAAAGGCGACCGCGCGTTCAGCGCCTTTCTTCATACCGGACTGGAGTGGAATTCATTAGCCACCAATTGGTTACGTTATCGTTTAGGTACCGATATTGGCGTTATTGGTCCTGACGCAGGCGGTCAGGAGGTTCAGAATCGGGCGCATCGAATAATAGGCGCAGAAAAATACCCTGCCTGGCAGGATCAAATTGAAAACCGTTATGGTTACACGGCAAAAGGAATGGTCTCCCTTACGCCAGCTATTGATATTCTGGGTGTCAATGTGGGCTTCTATCCAGAAGTCTCTGCTGTCGGCGGCAATCTCTTCCAGTATTTGGGGTACGGCGCAACCGTTGCGCTGGGAAATGATAAGACCTTCAACTCTGATAATGGGTTTGGGTTACTGTCCCGCCGAGGGTTAATACACACTCAAAAAGAGGGATTGATCTATAAAGTATTTGCTGGCGTTGAGCGCAGGGAAGTTGATAAAAACTACACGTTACAGGGGAAAACGCTGCAAACAAAAATGGAAACGGTGGATATTAATAAAACCGTGGATGAATATCGCGTCGGTGCCACCATCGGCTATTCTCCCGTCGCATTTTCTCTTTCTTTAAACAAAGTCACGTCGGAATTTCGCACCGGAGACGACTATTCTTATATCAACGGCGACATCACCTTCTTCTTCTGAGGCGTCACCACGGAATAACCGGGTTACGTAACGTAACCCGGCGCAATATTACATCTTATAGCCCAGCGTTACCGTAGTGCGGCGATCGGTATGTTCAGGCGCTGATTCAGGCGGCTGCGAGTTCCACGTTAAATTATACCCCACCTTTAGACCAAAATGTTCGTTAATGGCGACATTGAGGGCTGTTTCCGAATTTAGTGTGGTGTCTTCTGCGCCAAATACTGACACCCCCTGTGTAAACTTAGCATTGTCAGTTAACTGCCAGGCATAGCTGCCGGAAGCATAACCCAACGGCTGCGTTTCAGTGGTATCGTCCGTATGTTCGTCATAGCGAACCCCTGGACCGAATTCAAAACGGAAGCTGTGCACTGGACCATTAAGGAACTGCCGCCCGTAACCGGCGGTCAGTACGTCGCGCTGACGATAACCGTTGAAACGGTCTGTCAGCCAACTGGCCTGGCCAAAGGTATAATCATAATCCGTCATATTAAAACGGTTACGCGCGCCTACCGCATATTTTTCTGAAGAGCGTTCATCATTAGAGGAGGTATTGCTGGCATTGCCCCATAATGACCAGGCGGTACGTTGTCCATACCAGGTCATCGCCGTGTCAGCCGTTAAGGAAGAACTTTTAGTATTGCCTGACTGAGCAAGGTAGCCCGCATTCAGATTACCTTCAAAAGGTTTTTTCGCGGTGGAGGGATCATCCATGACAGTAAAAACGGAATCATCGGCGGCGGCATACAGAGACGCGAACACGCCACCCGCCAGCATAACTACAGCGGGTACTGCCTTCAAAAGCTTCATTTATATAGAGTCCGTACAACTAAAAAAGAGACCACGACGGTCCCGGAAACTTTCATAGGGATCAATGACAAACGCCCCTGGAAAGGTAGCGAATTATAAGAAGCCCCGAATAACATAGCAATCAATTACTATTTCATTTTTTGAATAAGAACCCTCCCGAAGCATTCATTTATTTATATAACTTTACATCGTACTTCTTTAAATAAAGATCCGGAAAATCATATTGTTAATTCCTTCACTTTCCGGGGATTAAGTGCCAGACTGAAATCAGCCTAACAGGAGGTAACGATGGTACGTATCTATACGTTGACGCTTGCGCCCTCTCTCGATAGCGCAACAATCACGCCGCAAATTTATCCCGAAGGTAAACTGCGGTGCTCCGCGCCGGTATTCGAACCCGGCGGCGGGGGTATTAATGTCGCTCGCGCCATTGCGCATCTTGGCGGCACCGCGACCGCAATTTTCCCGGCTGGCGGCGCTACCGGCGAACATCTGGTCGCACTACTGGCTGACGAAAATGTCCCCGTGTCTACCGTCGATGCGAAAGACTGGACGCGTCAGAACCTGCACGTCCACGTCGAGTCCAGCGGCGAACAGTATCGTTTTGTTATGCCCGGCGCCACGCTGGACGATGACGAATTTCGCCAGCTTGAAGAACAGGTACTGGAAATTGAATCCGGGGCAATTCTGGTTATCAGCGGCAGCCTTCCGCCCGGCGTTAAGGTCGAGAAACTCACGCAACTGATTTCCGCCGCACAGAAGCAAGGCATTCGCTGCATTATTGATAGCTCTGGCGACGCGCTCACCGCCGCGCTGGCGCTTGGCGATATCGAACTGGTGAAACCTAACCTGAAAGAATTGAGCGCGTTAGTCAATCGCGATCTGACGCAGCCTGATGATGTGCGTAAAGCGGCCCAGGAATTAGTGCAAAGCGGCAAGGCTCGCCGGGTAGTGGTCTCTCTGGGGCCGCAAGGGGCGCTGGGCATAGACAGTGAGAATTGCATCCAGGTTGTTCCTCCCCCGGTGAAAAGTCAAAGTACTGTCGGCGCAGGCGACAGTATGGTGGGCGCGATGACGTTAAAACTGGCGCAAGACGCGTCGCTGGAAGAGATGGTGCGCTTCGGTGTGGCGGCAGGCAGCGCCGCTACGCTCAATCAAGGTACGCGTTTGTGTTCCCGTGACGATACCCAAAAAATATACGCCTATCTTTCCGCGCAATAATCGTATCCCCCCGGCGAGGGGGATACCGGAAAATCGGTTAACGGGCGGCGCATCCGCCGCTGTTAAAAACACAGTTGCTCCCAACGAGGTGAACGATGGCCAGTGGCGATATTACCCGTTATGTTATTACCGTAACCTTCCATGAAGATTCCCTGACCGAGATTAACGAACTCAATAACCATCTGACGCGTAGCGGTTTTTTGCTGACATTAACGGACGATGAAGGGAATGTGCATGAGCTCGGCACCAATACGTTTGGCTTTGTTAGCGCTCAGAGCGCTGATGAAATCAAAGCGCTTGTCGCCGGACTTGCGAAAAGCGCGTTAGATAAGGATGTCGACATTACCGTGGCTACCTGGGAGGCGTGGAGTAAAAACGCACAATAAGTGCCATTCCCGCCGCGGCGCGTCCGTGATGTGCGTTAGTTCGTATTTTTTAACCGCATTTTTGCGCTAACCTTATGATCTGGCAGACAACGTGGGGAGAGACATTATGTGGCAAGCTATCAGTCGTCTTTTAAGCGAGCAAGTCGGTGAAGGCGAAATCGAACTGCGTAATGAACTGCCAGGCGGAGAAGTTCATGCCGCATGGCATTTACGTTATGCAGGCCATGACTTTTTCGTAAAGTGCGATGAACGAGAAATGCTTCGCGGTTTTACCGCTGAAGCCGATCAGCTGGAGCTGCTCTCCCGCAGTAAAACCGTTGTTGTGCCTAAGGTATGGGCGGTAGGTTCGGATCGGGATTACAGCTTTTTAGTCATGGACTACCTCTCGCCCCGCCCGCTGGATGCCCATAATGCGTTTATTCTTGGGCAACAGCTGGCGCGCCTGCACCAATGGAGCGACCAACCTCAATTCGGCCTCGATTTTGACAACGCGCTCTCTACCACGCCGCAGCCGAATACCTGGCAACGCCGTTGGTCGACTTTTTTCGCCGAACAGCGCATTGGCTGGCAACTTGAACTCGCCGCGGAAAAAGGCATTACCTTTGGTAATATTGACGCCATTGTTGAACATGTTCAGCAACGTCTGGCGTCGCATCAACCGCAGCCTTCTCTTTTGCATGGCGATCTATGGTCGGCGAACTGCGCGCTTGGCCCTGACGGCCCCTATATCTTCGATCCAGCCTGCTATTGGGGTGACAGAGAATGCGATCTGGCGATGCTGCCACTGCATACCGATCAGCCACCGCAGATTTATGACGGCTATCAGTCCGTTTCGCCGCTACCGCTGGATTTTCTCGACAGGCAGCCGATTTACCAGCTCTACACCCTGCTTAATCGGGCAAGGCTGTTTGGCGGTCAGCACCTGGCTACTGCGCAAAAAGCGATGGATCGGCTGCTTGCGGTATAGGTACAGCCCATGCCGGATACGGGCTATCCGGCATTTTTCAGTTTACATGAAGCCTAACAAGGAAAAGAAAAAGTAGCCGAGCACGATAATAATGACCGGCAAAATATAGAGCGGGAAAAACTGTAAAAAGATGGTATGGTGCGGCACCACGATACGTGACTCTATCTGCTCACGCGTTAGTCCTTCCGCGCCTTTTGCTTTTTCCAGGATCAACTGATCTTCCACGCCTTCACGTAAAAAACGTGACTGGCGGCTCATTCTGGCGCCGGAATCCTGCATCGCCAGCCCGACAAAAATCAGAATAAAAATGAGCCAGAAACCGATATTCAGGCTTCCCTGAAAATTCGGCGTCGGCGAGTTGTACCAAAAAACATTCAGAAACGGCGTATTCACGCGCATCATGTCTATCATTACGTGGGTAAAATCCAGCATTACCGCATTTATCCCCTCCTGCTTTTCACTGTGCGCATACATAAATTTAAGGACTGAGATGAGCGTGGAAAGCAGTGCCGGAATAAAAATAACCCACCCAACAACTCTTTTTAGGATTGCAATGCGTCCAGCTTGTTGATACGTCATGAGTTCCCCTTGATAAAGACGCGTCGTTTTGGCCTAAGTCTACCTGTTGATTCCCGTTTTCGCCTGATCTTTAAGGGCGATATACTAAGAACATGGTCATAATGAACGCTTAATTCGTTATTATTTAATCTCAACAGGAGAGGTTGTGATGTCAACCCCACGTCAAATTCTTGCTGCAATTTTCGATATGGATGGACTACTGATCGATTCCGAACCGCTCTGGGATCGCGCTGAACTGGACGTGATGGCAAGTTTAGGCGTAGATATTACTCGGCGCCATGAGTTACCAGACACGCTTGGGCTACGCATTGATATGGTTGTCGATCTCTGGTTTGCGCAGCAACCGTGGAGCGGCCCCGATCGCCAGGAAGTGACAAACCGTGTTATTGCCCGCGCGATTACGCTTATCGAAGAGACGCGCCCTCTTTTGCCGGGTGTGCGCGAGGCCGTGGCGCTGTGTAAAGCGCAGGGGTTATTAGTGGGGCTTGCCTCGGCATCGCCGCTACATATGCTGGAAAAAGTGCTCACCATGTTTGAGCTGCGCGACAGTTTTGACGCGCTGGCCTCTGCGGAAAAATTGCCCTACAGCAAACCGCATCCGCAGGTCTATCTGGATTGTGCGGCCAAATTAGGCGTTGATCCATTAACCTGCGTGGCGCTGGAGGATTCGGTGAATGGTCTAATCGCGGCAAAGGCGGCGCGAATGCGCGCCATTGTGGTGCCAGCAGAAGAAAACCAGCATGATCCGCGCTTTGCGCTGGCGAATGTCAAACTTAACTCACTGACAGAGCTGACGGCGGCGCATCTACTCGGTTAAGATGTTTCCGAAACAAAGTCAACGGGCAATTAGCCGCTGAGCCAGACGGCAAGCGGCTTTGACAGAGACAAAGAGTTACAACGTCACCACTTCCGCCTACTGTATAAAAACCCTATACTGTATGAATTGACAGTTTAATGGGTTTTATCATGACGGCGGAAGGACATCTTCTTTTTTCTATAGCCAGCGCGGTTTTCGCCAAGAATGCCGAGTTAACGCCCGTCCTTGCGCACGGCGACTGGTGGCATATTATTCCTTCGGCTATTTTGACCTGTCTGCTGCCGGATATCGACCACCCCAAATCTTTTCTTGGTCAGCGCCTGAAATGGGTATCAAAACCAATCGCCCGCGCGTTCGGTCACCGGGGGTTTACCCATAGTCTGCTGGCGGTCTTTGCCCTACTGGCGACCTTTTATCTCAAGGTACCGGATACGTGGATTATCCCGGCGGATGCGCTGCAAGGCATGGTACTTGGCTATTTAAGCCATATCGTCGCGGATATGCTCACCCCCGCAGGCGTTCCCTTACTGTGGCCGTGCCGCTGGCGTTTCCGCCTGCCTATTCTGGCGCCGCGCAAAGGCAATCAGCTGGAGCGATTTTTATGTATGGCGTTGTTTGCCTGGGCGGTGTGGATGCCGCAGTCCATGCCGGAAAACAACGTCATACGCTGGTCTTCGCAGATGATCACTATCCTGCAAATGCAGTTCAATCGTTTTATAAATCACCAGATTGATTAGTAAATCAACGCCAAAGTCATTTTTGGTATAAACCATTCCATTTGAATATAAGAGCCAGCTCACAGTTCTGCTAATCTTGCGCGAACAGAATCGCTAAAACACAGCGCTTCATAATAAAAAAATCAGGAGAACGGGGATGAATTTTCCATTAATTGCGAACATTGCGGTGTTCGTCATTCTGCTGTTTGTACTGGCGCAGGCCCGTCATAAACAGTGGAGTCTGGCTAAAAAAGTGCTTGTCGGCCTTGTGATGGGCGTGGTCTTTGGTCTGGCCCTGCACACCATTTATGGCGCTGACAGTCAGGTGTTAAAAGACTCCATTCAGTGGTTCAATATTGTCGGCAACGGTTATGTGCAATTGCTACAAATGATTGTGATGCCGCTGGTATTCGCCTCTATTTTAAGCGCCGTGGCACGACTGCATAACGCCTCTCAATTGGGGAAAATCAGTTTTCTGACTATCGGCACACTGCTATTTACTACCCTTATCGCAGCGCTGGTGGGCGTGCTGGTCACCAATCTGTTCGGACTGACGGCGGAAGGTCTGGTTCAGGGCGGCGCGGAAACCGCGCGTCTGAATGCCATTGAGACGAGCTATGTCGGCAAAGTGGCCGATCTCAGCGTGCCGCAACTGGTGCTGTCTTTTGTACCGAAAAATCCGTTTGCGGATCTGACTGGCGCAAATCCTACGTCTATTATCAGCGTGGTGATTTTCGCCGCATTCCTGGGCGTGGCCGCGCTTAAACTGCTGAAAGATGATGCGCCAAAAGGCGAGCGTGTGCTTGTTGCTATCGATACCCTGCAAAGCTGGGTGATGAAGCTGGTGCGTCTGGTGATGCAACTTACGCCTTACGGCGTACTGGCGCTGATGACGAAAGTGGTTGCCGGCTCTAATTTGCAGGACATCATTAAGCTTGGAAGCTTCGTGGTAGCGTCATATCTTGGTCTGGCGATAATGTTTGTGGTTCACGGCATACTATTGGGCGTGAACGGGATTAGCCCGCTGAAATATTTCCGCAAGGTGTGGCCGGTGCTGACATTTGCCTTTACCAGCCGCTCCAGCGCCGCCTCCATTCCACTTAATGTCGAAGCGCAAACCCGCCGCCTGGGCGTGCCGGAGTCCATCGCCAGCTTTGCTGCCTCTTTTGGCGCGACCATCGGCCAAAACGGTTGCGCCGGTCTTTATCCTGCGATGTTGGCGGTAATGGTTGCGCCGACGGTCGGCATCAACCCCTTAGACCCCGTATGGATAGCCACGCTGGTGGGTATCGTTACCGTAAGTTCGGCGGGTGTTGCCGGCGTTGGCGGCGGCGCGACCTTCGCCGCGCTGATTGTGCTGCCTGCCATGGGCTTACCGGTCACGCTGGTCGCGCTGTTAATCTCCGTCGAACCGTTGATTGATATGGGCCGTACCGCACTGAACGTGAGCGGCTCAATGACCGCGGGTACGCTGACCAGCCAGTGGCTGAAGCAGACCGATAAAACCATTCTCGATAGCGGAGAAGACGCCGAACTGGCGCATCGATAATACATTATCGGGAGTTCACATCGTCTGAGACACGACGATCAACAACTCAAAATGTCTGTCACTAAAAACGCCGGTCTCCAGTACCGGCGTTTTGTTTTTTCTTAGTCAGCGATTTCGTTTTCCTGGCGAACCTGATTCGCCCAACGTTGCGCCGATTCTGGCACGCTAAAAGCGGGCGACCGTTGAAATGACTCCCCCGTCAGAACAAAGGCAACATATTTACCGCGCAGTATCCAGACGTCGCGAAACGTATCCATTTTTATCGCATGTTCCGGCGGCGCGGGTTCAACACGCGGAATATAGCTAATAATCTGGCGATTTTGCTGGCGAAGAGGTTTCATCATTAATGCTTCACTAAAAGAGGCTAAGAGCCTATCCCATTAGGGCTATTTTACTTGCCATTTTGGTCCTGGGCAGTGCTCAAAATCCTCACGTACTACGTGTACGCTCCGGTTTTTGCGCGCTGTCCGTGTCCAAACTGGCTGCGCCAATAACGCCTACTGGGATAGGCTCTAAGGCTAAAAATCAGAAAAACACTATTTTAGCCGATCTTCGCCCCCGACGTCCTGTTCCGCGCGTGCGATTTCCCTATTGAGCCTTGTCTGCCGTTCCGCTCTCCCCCGGCATAATTGCTGAAATGTTCTATAGTTAGAGTGATTTTGACTACTACCACGCCCATTTCAGTGATGAAAGCAGGAGACGAGTTCAATGTCGCATAATGAGAAATCCCCCCATCAGTCCCCCGTGCATGATACCCGTGAATCACAGCCCGGCCTGGACTCCCTGGCGCCGTCAGACGGTTCACATCGCCCCACGCCAGAACCGACGCCGCCGGGCGCGCAACCAACGGCCCCCGGCAGCTTAAAAGCGCCCGAGACCGCGAATGATAAGCTCACCGCCCTCGACACCTTTCGTAAAGGCAGCGAAAATTATGCGCTGACCACCAATCAGGGTGTGCGCATCGCCGACGATCAAAATTCTCTTCGCGCCGGCAGCCGTGGCCCTACGCTGTTGGAAGATTTTATCCTGCGCGAGAAAATTACCCACTTTGACCATGAGCGTATCCCGGAGAGGATCGTTCACGCCCGCGGATCAGCAGCGCACGGCTATTTTCAGCCATATAAAGACCTGAGCGACATCACGAAAGCCGCGTTTCTGTGCGATCCACAGAAAATTACCCCGGTCTTTGTTCGCTTTTCGACAGTACAGGGCGGCGCGGGGTCTGCTGATACCGTACGTGATATCCGCGGTTTTGCGACCAAATTTTATACCGAAGAGGGAATTTTCGATCTCGTCGGTAATAACACGCCGATCTTTTTTATCCAGGATGCACATAAGTTTCCGGATTTTGTGCACGCCGTTAAGCCCGAACCACATTGGGCTATTCCGCAAGGACAGAGCGCGCACGACACCTTCTGGGACTATGTTTCCTTACAGCCTGAGACGCTGCACAACGTCATGTGGGCAATGTCGGATCGCGGTATTCCACGGAGTTATCGGACGATGGAAGGGTTCGGCATTCACACCTTCCGTCTGATCAATGCACAAGGGAAAGCGACCTTTGTCCGTTTCCACTGGAAACCGTTGGCAGGTAAAGCCTCGCTGGTATGGGATGAGTCACAAAAACTGACCGGTCGCGATCCGGATTTTCACCGCCGGGATCTGTGGGAGGCCATCGAAGCGGGCGATTTCCCGGAATACGAGCTGGGCCTACAACTCATTGCCGAAGAGGATGAATTTAAATTCGATTTTGATCTGCTCGATCCGACCAAACTGATTCCGGAAGAGTTGGTGCCAGTACAACGCGTCGGCAAAATGGTGTTAAACCGTAATCCGGATAACTTTTTCGCTGAAAACGAACAGGCGGCATTTCATCCAGGACATATTGTTCCCGGCATTGATTTTACCAACGATCCGCTGTTACAGGGGCGTCTGTTCTCTTATACCGACACGCAAATCAGTCGCCTGGGCGGGCCAAACTTCCACGAAATTCCGATTAACCGCCCTACCTGCCCCTACCATAACTTCCAGCGTGACGGTATGCACCGGATGGATATCGACACCAATCCGGCGAACTATGAACCGAACTCCATTAATGACAACTGGCCGCGCGAAACGCCGCCAGCGCCAAAACGCGGCGGCTTCGAATCATACCAGGAACGCGTGGATGGCAATAAAATCCGCGAACGCAGCCCCTCTTTCGGTGAATATTACTCGCATCCTCGCCTGTTCTGGCTCAGTCAGACGCCGATAGAACAGCAGCATATTATTGACGCGTTCAGCTTTGAACTGGGTAAAGTCGCCCGCGCGTATATTCGGGAGCGGGTGGTCGATCAGTTAGCGCATATTGATGTCACGCTGGCTCAGGGCGTCGCGCATAATCTCGGTTTTGCACTCACCCATGAGCAAACGCAAATTGCCCCGCCTCCTGATGTCAACGGTCTGAAAAAAGATCCGGCGCTCAGCCTGTATGCGGTGCCGGACGGCGATGTTAAAGGCCGAGTGGTCGCTATTCTGCTGAACGACAAGGTTAACGCCGCCGAACTGTTGACCATTTTGCAGACTTTAAAAGCCAAAGGCGTCCACGCAAAACTGCTCTATTCACGGATGGGTGAAGTAACGGCTGATGACGGTTCAACATTAACTATTGCGGCAACCTTTGCCGGCGCGCCGTCGCTAACGGTCGATGCGGTAATAGTACCGTGCGGCAATATTGCCGATATCGAGAGTTGCGGCGATGCCCGTTACTACCTTCTGGAAGCCTACAAACATCTGAAGCCCATCGCACTGGCAGGCGACGCCCGACGGTTTAAGGCGCTTTTAAACATTGATAGCCAGGGGGAAGAAGGACTTGTTGAGGCAGATAACGTTGACCACCACTTTATGGACACTCTGCTGACGCTGATGGCGGCACACCGTGTCTGGTCGCGTGCGGGGAAAATTAACGCGATTCCTGCATAAACGGCAAAAAATGCGGCGCATTCTTGCGCCGCAAACTCAGGAGCTAAATATCAAGAAAACTGCCAGGACGATATCCACGTTCTGCAATCGCTGCCTTGAGTGACGCAGACGTCAACACCTCCAGTTCAGTTAAGCGGGGGTAACAATAGGCGCTCTGGCGAATAATGTTGTCCACAAACGCCGGATGACACATCACCTCCAGAGAGGCTTCTCCTCGATGCGCCGAGGCATCCAGAATGCGTAAAAAGCACGCTTCGGTGATCTCCTCGCCGTAAAATTCACTACTAAATCCTTGAGTGCTGCGCAAATCCGACGGCAGATCGTCTGCGTTCAACACCGTCTGGCGGTCAATACGTAACGCAATCCCGCGCTGCGCCGCAAAGCGGGCGACGATGGGGAAAATTTGCGGGAACATATGCACATGATGGTGACTGTCGAGATGCGTTGGCTCGCGGCCAAATACGTCGATGAAACGCTGATACTGACACGCCAGTTCATGCGCAATTTCATCCAGCGGAAGCGTATCCTCCTCCGCCATTTGCCAGATCCATTTCCCCAACAGGCCATCTCGCGTCAGGCCCGGCATCTCTGACACCGGTTTGCCTAACGTCAAAACAAAATGCATTCCCACTCCAAGCGCAGGCAGCTCGCGGCTAAGCTGCGCCGCATGGTCAATAGCCTCGCCATTGACCAGCGCCGTCGTGGAGGTCACAACGCCGTTGCGATATGCTTCAACAATGCCGTAATTTTGCCCTTTACTCAGGCCAAAATCATCGGCATTCACAATCAACACGCGTTCCATAGCCTACCTCTGTCAGTGGTGCTTACCTTTAAGCGCTTCGATGCAAGCGGCAAAATTAGGCAGCCATTTTTCATGCGCCAGGATGAGCTCACGCGCCAGGACTTCTGCGTCGCGGTCGGAATGCACCAGCGGACTCAGGTTAAGCGCCAGCAGCACATCATTAAAGTTTCCGCTCAGCGCCGCATTGCTGGCCGCGACCTCAAATCCTTTAATAGTGTGGATAAGCCCCAGCACTTTTTCGTCAAAACGGGTGATACGCGGGTGCGGCGTCGCGCCATTGCGTCCCAGAATGCAGGTCATTTCCACTGCCCAGTCCGCCGGGATATTCTCGACATGCCCATGATGTGGAATATTAACGTAATGCTCAGTCTGCTTGTCATTATAAATAGCGTTAATGACTTCACAAGCGGCATCGGAATAATAAGCGCCGCCGCGTTGCTCAAGCTCTTTCGGCTTCACGTTTAGCTCAGGATTTTTGTACAAGTCGAAGAGTTGTTTCTCCACTTTTTGTACGACCTGAGCGCGCGCGCCGCCTTTGTAATATTCGCCCATTTCAATCGCCAGCATCTCTTTTTGCTTGAAGTAATACAACAAATAAGAGCACGGCAGCATGTTCAGCGAGCGAATCAATCCTTCACTAAACGGCAGATCAAAGATATTTTTTACGGTTGACGCTTTCAACTGACCGGACGCCACGCCATCCAGTAATTCTGCGAACCGTGAGGTGCCATTCACCAGCACATCTTTAATAAAGACCATATGGTTTAGACCAAACAGGTCAATGGAAAGATCGTCATTCTCATTCAGCGCCAGCACGTCATGAATAAACATTTTCATGCCGACAGGAATATTACATACGCCGATGAATTTTTTAAAGTTGGTATGACGATAAACCGCTTCCGTCACCATCCCCGCCGGGTTAGTAAAGTTAATGACCCACGCATTCGGACATAATTCTTCAACATCCTTAATGATGTCAAAAATAACCGGAATGGTACGCAACCCTTTAAATAAACCGCCAGCGCCGTTGGTTTCTTGCCCCAGATAGCCGTGGCTAAGCGGGATACGCTCGTCCAGTTCACGGGCTTTGAGTTGACCAACGCGTAGCTGGGTAGTGACAAAATTAGCGTCTTTCAGCGCTTCCCGGCGATCCAGCGTTTTATACAATTTTAGCGGAACGCCTGCTTTATCAATCATTCGCTGGCAGAGATCATAAATAATGTCCAGCTTCTCTTTCCCGTCTTCAACATCAACCAGCCATAATTCGGTGACAGGTAATTCATGGTAGCGCTTAATAAAGCCTTCAAGTAATTCAGGGGTGTAGCTGCTCCCGCCACCAATAGTGACGACTTTTAATTTCTGGCTCATAATATCTCCCTTCAGTGTATGACACTGATATGTATTACGCTATGCCCGCTCGTAAGAAATAGCGTGACGTTCCCCGCGCTATTGGGGCAAGCGTGAAATGTAATTAATCGAGCAATGCAAACCGTTACTCATTAATTTCCGTCAATCGCTTCCGATAACTATTCGGCGTAAATGAGGTCATCTTCTTAAACGTTTTAATAAACAGACTTGGACTGCTATACCCGGCTTCATAAGCAATATCCGTAACCGAATAGTTGGTCATTTCCAACTGTTTCTTGGCAAAATTAATGCGAATCTCATTAATGATTTGCATCGGCGTTTTGCTGTAATAACGTCGGGTGGCGCGCGTCAGATACTCCTGGGATTTTGCCGACAGGCGCACCATATTTTCCAGCGCATGTTCGCCAAACTGCGTTTTATCATGCATTATCTCCACGGTTGCTTTTAGCCATTGTGGAATATCATCATAAACCTGCTCTTCGCGGTAATGGCGTAAGCGGTTTATAATATAAAATGTCACCACTTCGATAAATTCGTCGAGCCCATTGCCGCGAAAATTCAACGACGCAATCACCGTTTCAATATAGGTAAGGAAGGTGCTATTCGCCCTGTATACCTGCGATGCCACAAAACAAAACGGCAGTAACGGAAGATAATGCTGTTCAAAAAAACGTTTACTAATTCCTACGTTCAGAATACGCGTTGCGCCAAACTCATAGAAACTTTGGTGATTCGACCCCACCGGGATAAAAACAAAATCTCCACGTTCCAGCAGCACACGCTTCCCGTTAATCTCCTGGTAATAACGTCCGGTTAATACCAGGGTAAATTCATAATAGTCGTGCTGATGCAGCCCGGTGACGCTTTCCGTCTTGTTATAGATAAACACATGGAAATTTTTGCCATTGAAGAGCTGCTGCTCATAAACCGTTTTGATTTCCGTTGCGTTAACCTGTAGCTGCATCATCCGCCCCCTGTTATTTCAGTTTCTCATGGAGCTCAATCAACTCAGCGATCAGTTCACGAGCCAGCATTGAGGTCATTAAATGATCCTGAGCGTGAACCAGGACCAGACTGACTTTCATTTTGCCTTCGCCCTGATCGCCTTCGATGAGTTTTGTCTGCACAAGATGCGCTTCATTGAGCGCTATGCGCGACTGGTCCATCATCGCTTTCGCCGCCTCAAAATCGCCTTCTTTCGCTTTTCTGAGCGCGCCATATGCCAGGCTGCGCGCCTGACCAGAATTGATGATAAGCCCCATAACGACTTCTTCGAGTTCCTCAGCCGCTGTCTGGTTATCTACAACATTTTCAAGATCAAACATAGTCTTTCCTCTGATTCAGCCCGGCATGGCATCCCATGCCGACGCGGAGTTTAGAATTTCAGTGCGTTAGCGATATCTTCTTCGCTTTCTTCCTGCTCAATGGCGTTCTGCGCTTTGTTAGCCACCACCACGAAGGGGAGATAAATCAGGGTAGCGACCGCCAGGTTAAATAGCGCAACCAGCAACGCGGCGACACTGCCGTTGGTGTTAAAGAACGCCCCCAGCCCGGTTGGCATGGTCCACGGCGCAATATTGGTAATCGGCGGAATAATACCCAAATAGTAAGCCACCAGCGTAATCGCCGCCAGAATCGGCTGAACCAGAATGAAGGGGATAAACATCACCGGGTTCATAATAATCGGCAGGCCAAACAGGATGGGTTCGTTAATCTGGAAGATACCTGACGGCAGCGCCAGTTTTGCCACCTGGCGATAGTCCGCGCGACGGGATGCCAGGAAGATAGCGATGATCAGACCCAGCGTTGCGCCGCTACCACCGAGGAAGATATAAGAATCCAGCATCGGTTTCGCCCAGATATGGAACGTTTTACCGGCTTCCAGCGCCGCATCGACGGAGCCATACTGCTGGTAAATAGAGATGTTTTCCAGCGCCCAGGGCGTCATGATGCCGCTATCCAGCGCGGTCAGCGCCAGCGAACCATGAATACCAAAGAACCACAGCAGCGGTACAAAAATGACATATGCCCACCCTACCACGCTACCCAGCGATGCCAGCGGCGTAGAGATAGTGTCCATAATAATCTGATGGAAGTTAGAACCGTAATTAGACAGCGCCCAGGAAATAATCCCCATAATAGAGAGAATAATAAAGCCGGGAATTAATGCTGAGAATGAACGAGACACCGAAGCCGGTACGCTGTCCGGTAGCTTAATCACCCAGTTGCGCCGGACAATAAATGTAAACATCTCCGCGACCACCAGGCCAATAATAATACCGGAGATAATATTTGCACCACCCAGCCAGTTAGCGCCTACGGCATAGGCCTCGCCGACACTATACGGCGTTACGGTCATAAATGCCGCCACGGAGAGCAATCCGGCGGCCAGCGCATCAACCTTGCGCTCTTCCGCCAGCGCCATACCGATAAAAAATGGCGCCATGAGCGACATAATGCCCAATGTGCCGTTATAGACGTTCCCGCCGATGCCTTTCAATCCATTAAGTGTTTCAATGGTTGAGGCATCAAGCCGAATGCCCATGGAATAAAAAAACGACCCCTCCCCAAAGCTCAGGAAAACGTTATTAATTAATACAAACATCGCCCCCGCAAGGGTTAATGGCATTAAACGAATAAAGCCGTTCTTGATTGCATTAACGTGTGGCTGCTTTCCTATTTTTACAGCAAAAGGAAGGAGTACCTTTTCAAGTGAAGCAATGACGTTACTCATAGAAAAATACCCTTAAATACCGCAATAAAATATTGCGGTTAGTGTATGAAATAACTCTTTGACGGGAAAAATTAAAAAATAATTAATTCGCGGCGGCTTTTTTAATTGCCGCTACCGCAGCTTTAAGCACGCCTAAGCCATCTACCTTGCCGTACAACATTGAATCAATGACTTCTACCGGTTTACCGGGTAATAAACGCTGAATTTCGGGGAGCATATAAGCAATTTGCGGGCCTAATAACACGACGTCCGCTGCCGGGCCTTTTTCACCGGCCAGGGTTTCAGGGAATGCTTCAATAATCACCGGCACTTCATATTTTTCAGCCTGAGCGCGCATTTTTGATACCAGTAACGATGTTGACATGCCCGCAGAACAAAACAGATAAATGTGTTTCTTTTCCATAAAAACCTTCCTCATGTGCGATTATCTGTCAACCAGATACGCCGCAAGCCTCAACCTGCATCCATACTCTGGGCGACTTGCGTAACCGGATTTACTTTTTTAGGTGGCTGAAATGAGTATACGGGATCGGACCGCCGGATGGTATTTCCTTGACCCACTAAATTGTCTCTCATTGACCTGGCGTTATGACCCCCCTCACATTTCGGGCAAATAATTCGCGATAATAAATAAGGTTATGGCAGGCACAAAAAAACCGGCTCGCAGGCCGGTTTCCTTGAATGTTCAGGCAATGTACAGTTGTTACTGCTTCGGCGCCTGTGGGTCAGTGTCGTACTCCGCACAGGTCTGATAGCCGGAGTTAATCACATGCCCGGTATCATCCAGCGCAACAAAGTAGGTTTCCGCTTTACCATCACGTTGACCCAGGATGTAGGTCTGACAGGTACCGCGCGCATGAATCATGCTCACTTCAGATGACGGTTTGCCCGCAATCTGCGCAACTTGCGCCCTGCTCATTCCTTTTTTAACATCTTTAACGACAGGCTCAACAAATTGGTCTTTTGTACGATCATACGCCGTACAGCCTGCCAGCATAGTCATTACCGCCGCTGCGCTTAAAATTCCTGCTACGTTCTTGTTCATTTTCCGTCCTCTTGTTTATCAGCGTGTTATGTAAGCCTGGAATACATCAGAACATTTTTCAAGCCGCGCCTCGCCACAAAAAGTCTTTCGGAAAATTCTCTAACGCAGCGATATGTTGTTTTAAACACCGCTTAGCCCGCCAAACCTTGTCGTTTCAGCGGCGAAGGGTTAGCTTTAACAGGGTAAAGATTCATTTTTTTAATGTCGAAGGGGGTTAAATGACTCTGCAGCAAGAGATAATCCAGGCGCTTGGCGCGAAACCGCATATCAACCCTGAAGAAGAAATTCGCCGCAGCGTGGATTTTCTTAAAGCGTACCTGAAAACCTATCCCTTTTTGAAATCGCTGGTGTTAGGCATCAGCGGCGGGCAGGATTCGACGCTGGCCGGGAAACTCAGCCAGATGGCTATCGCCGAATTGCGGGAAGAGACCGGTGATAATGCGCTGCAGTTTATCGCCGTTCGTCTGCCTTATGGCGTACAGGCCGATGAACAGGATTGCCAGGACGCCATTGCTTTTATTCAGCCGGACAGAGTACTCACCGTCAATATTAAAGGCGCCGTCCTCGCCAGCGAGCAGGCGCTGCGCGAAGCAGGAATTGAGCTGAGCGATTTTGTTCGCGGCAATGAAAAAGCGCGTGAGCGAATGAAAGCGCAATATAGCATCGCCGGTATGACTCACGGCGTCGTGGTGGGCACCGACCATGCGGCGGAAGCGATAACCGGGTTCTTCACCAAATATGGCGACGGCGGTACCGATATTAACCCGCTTCATCGCCTTAACAAACGCCAGGGCAAACAGCTTCTCGCAGCGCTGGGCTGTCCTGAGCATCTGTATAAAAAAGTCCCCACTGCCGATTTGGAAGACGACCGCCCTTCACTGCCTGATGAAGCCGCGCTGGGCGTAACGTATGACAATATTGACGATTACCTGGAAGGCAAAACGCTGGACCCCGCCATCGCTAAAACTATCGAAGGCTGGTATGTAAAAACTGAACATAAGCGCCGTTTACCGATTACGGTATTCGACGACTTTTGGAAAAGGTAAGCGTACTTCTACTGTTGTGCCGGATATCGCTCGTCTATCCGGCCTCCTCTCTTCCCAGCCTCTTTTTTAATCACCCATCCGCTGTTATACTGGATGAATAACCAGTTAACGGAGATCACTGTGGTACGGCGTCAATCAGCCCCCCGCCTTGAGTTTGAAGCGGCGGCCATTTACGAATATCCAGAACATTTACGTCCTTTCCTCAGCGAATTGCCAGCCTTACCGGGCGTCTATGTATTTCATAGCGAAAGCGATACGCTGCCGCTTTATATCGGTAAAAGCGTGAATATTCGCAGCCGGGTGCTTTCACATCTGCGAACGCCTGACGAGGCCACTATGCTGCGACAGGCGCGGCGAATAAGCTGGATCTGCACCGCTGGGGAAATGGGCGCGTTGCTGCTGGAGGCACGGCTGATCAAAGAACAACAGCCGCTGTTTAACAAGCGGTTACGTCGTAATCGCCAGCTTTGCTCGCTACAGTTGAGCGAACAAAAGATTGAGGTCGTTTCCGCCCGCAGCGTCGATTTTTCCCATGAGCCAAACCTGTTTGGCCTCTTCGCCAACCGTCGGGCGGCGCTGCAAAGCTTACAGAACCTCGCCGATGAACAAAAATTGTGTTATGGCCTGCTGGGGCTTGAACCGGTAAGCCGTGGGCGCGCCTGTTTTCGTTTCGCTCTGAAGCGCTGCGCTGGCGCGTGTTGTGGGCAAGAAACCCCGCAGGCGCATTTTCTTCGTCTGCAGGCCTCGCTGGAACGGTTACGTGTGGTTTGCTGGCCCTGGAAAGGCGCTATCGCGTTAAAAGAGAGCCGCCCACAAATGACCCAGTTCCACATTATCAACAATTGGTTATGGCTGGGGGCGGTACCCTCGCTGGATGAGGCCGCCACCCTGGTGCGCACACCTGCGGGTTTTGATCAGGACGGCTATAAGATTCTCTGTAAACCGTTAATGTCAGGTCAATATGAGATCATTGAACTGCACACCGACTGTCGTCAGTCATAAAGAAAACCGCCGATCCTGTCCACCTCAACGATTGTGTTGTCGACAAGACCGGCGGTCTTAAATTATGCGGAAAGTTATTCTGCCGCAGCAGGCATTTTACCTTCTTGCGCCGGGCGTTCTGTCAGACGCTTCTCAAAATTAGCGTTATATTGCTTTTTCTGCTCCGGCGTCAGAACGTTATAAATTTTATTCTGGGTTTCCATATGCGCCAGCATATTGGCCTTGCGCTGTGCTTCCATTTTCGTAATTTGCGCTTCGGCTTTGGCTTTATCGAAGGTATCGCTGGCGATAATATCATGCATGGCGCGACGCTCTTCCAGCGGCGGACGTTTCATTTGCTCGCGCTGCGCTTTTATAATGTCGCGAATTTGTTGCTTCTGTGCGTCTGTCAGGTTCAGGTTTTTAAACATCATATCGTGATGTGGGCCAAATTTACCTTTATGCTGCATCATTGGCTTCGCATCCGCTGGCGCGGCGGTGGTAGTCTCGGCGGCATGAGCCAGATTCGCAGCACCCATCGCCAGGGTAGAGGCAACAAATAGAGCAGTCAGTTTACGCATATTTCCATCCTTCCTTTCAGTTATTTTTACGGCATATTTAAAACAGCGCCGTGTTGTCGTGATTAACTTTAACCGTCTTAGCGTCAATTAGTCATAACAACGGTAAAACAATGAAAGTATAAAAAACACTTTTTCGCCAATTGTGAAGAAAAAAAGAATAAATTGCGCAGAGTTGAAAGAGAAATATACAACAGCATGATATAGCAGAAATTATGCAGAACTATAACGCAGCAACGCTTATTAATAAAGCAATTCTCCAGGAATAATCCGTAATAGCATGAAACTGTATCCCAAATCATCCCTGTAACCCTAACGTGAGCTTACAGGGACATTTATCAGGGCAGTCTTTCCAGCATTAATCCAGCCCGCAATCCGCAGGCGACAGAGGGATTAGGAAAGAGAACATATTCAACGTCATGCGTCACCGTCACGCGCTTATCCCCCTCCTCGGCCAGCAACGTTCCCTTCGCAAAGGCAGTAAAATTCAGCGTTTGCGCATCCATATAAAGCGCGAACTTGTCGCTGTGACGCGTGATTTGCGACACCACCCGATAGCGTAGCGGCGGCGAAGACGAGGTTGACGTTTCGACACCGCTCAGCAGCGCCGACAACGCCTGCGAGGTTACATTGAACTGCGTCAGATCGTTTTGCCCAAACGGCAACGCCTTTCCCAACTCCAGCGTACAGGAAAGCGCGCCGAAATGTTCAGAGCTAAAGTGCGTAAACGTACCGCCGGGCGCCTGATGAAATACCAACGCCTCCAGTCCTGCCGCGCCCAGCCATGCCAGAAAATCCGCCTCCCACGGGCGGTCGCGCTGCGGCAATACGCCAAAACGCAAATGATGCGAGCCACGAATGGCGGTATGCAGATCCAGATGCCAGCGTACCCGAGCCTGGCCAGATGAAAAGAAGGTCTCCAGACTTAGCTCCAGCTCACGCGCCCGCCGCGTTTCATCGCTTTCGGCAAAGGACTGCCAACGCCCGCCAAACATACGGTTCATATCGCTGTGACAATAGCGTATTCCCGCCGCCAGCGCCTGCGGATTGCCGAGTACCACCAGCACTCGCCACGTTAACGTCAAGCTGCCTGAATACAGCGCCGACAGCAGCTTATCCAGCATCTCGACCGGCGCGGTTTCATTACCGTGTATCCCCGCAGAAAGAATTAACGCACGGTCGACCGGCGCATCGGGCGTGAGTTCAAGCAGACCATGGCCTAACCAGCGCCAGCGAAAACCCGCGCCCTTCCCCTGCGTCACCCGTGGTGTCGTGCCGCTTAGCGTCAACGCCAGAAAGTTATCCATCAGCCGCCCCCGTTTGCTGGAAAGGATAAACCGACCCCAAATCCAGCAGACGCGTTAACACATCCAGCGCCTCCCGGCCTTCTCGCAATAATAACGGATCGGCCAGATCGGCAGCGGTCAGGCGATCGCGATAATAACGATCCGCCCACGCGTTAAGGGCCGTAAACAGAGCGTCATTCATCATTACCGCTGGATTCACCGCCCGTCGTTCTTCTTCTGTTAACACCACGCGTAATCGCAGACAGGCCGGGCCGCCGCCGTTGGCCATACTTTCTCGCAAATCAAACACCTGCATCGCGCTGATGGGGTTATCCTCCGCCACCAGCTTATTCAGATAGCGCCAGACGCCGACATGGTCCTGACATTCCCGCGGCAACACTAACAGCATTGAGCCGTCGTCACGGCTTAACAACTGACTATTAAACAGGTAGGTGGCCACAGCATCTGATACAGAAACCTCTCCGGCGGGCACCTCTATCGCCATAAAACCGTCAACGCGCGTACGCAACTGATTAATGAGCACTTTCTGCCGGGCAAATGCCGCTTCGTGACAAAACAATACCTGTCGATTCGAAACGGCGATGACATCATTATGGAATACGCCTTGATCGATGACCTCCGGGTTTTGCTGAGCGAAGATAACCTGTTGCGGATTCACCTGATTAAGACGCGCCACGGCCTCGCTGGCTTCGCGGCTCTGGCGCGCCGGATAACGAGCGGGTCGTATTTCATTCTCCTCTTCGCGCCCATAGACAAAAAGCTGCACGCCTGCCGAACCATACTCGCCGCCAAGACGGTTATGATTCGCCGCGCCTTCATCTCCCAATAATGCGACCTGCGGTAACGCGCTATGCACTGAAAACTGACTTTCATCGCGAAATATGGCGCGTAGCAGCGCTTCGGTAACAGGCGCCTCAAGAGCGCGATGAAATTTATTGTTTAAATTCGCCACCGTCAGGTGAACTTTCCCGTCCAGCGCGTCTGCCGATGGGCAAACCGTCGCCGCATTCGCAACCCACATTGGCGACGCGGAACTCACGCTGGAAAGCCAGCGTGGCGCCTGACGCGCAACCTTATCCAGAATCTGCTCATCGCTACCCGTGAAGCCGAGCTGACGCAACGCCGGAATAAAAGGCCGCTCATGCGGCGGGATCACCGCCTGGGGAAAGCCGGCATCCGCCAAAGCCTTCATCTTTAGCAGCCCCTGCTTTACTGCCAGACGAGGATTCGACACCTGAAAACGGTGGCGGGTCGATGCCTCATTGCCGAAGGATAGCCCGGCATAATGGTGCGTAAGCCCCACCAGCCCGTCAAAATTAACTTCATGCGCCGTCATACCGCCTCCCTGCGAGAAAAGTCGAGGCCGGGGCTTAATGTCGCAGGCAACGTCAGTTCGGGAGACTCCAGACTAGCCATCGGCCAGGCGCAATAATCGGCGGCATACCAGGCGCTGGGTCGATGGTTGCCAGACGCGCCGACACCACCAAACGGCGCAGTACTCGCTGCCCCGGTGAGCGGTTTATTCCAGTTAACGATCCCTGCCCGTGCCTCCAGCAAGAGCTGTTCGAACTGCGCGCGATCCGTCGACACCAGCCCACACGACAGACCAAAACGGGTATTATTCGCCAGACGAATCGCCTCATCGAAATGCGCATAACGCCAGACGTTCAGCAGCGGACCAAACACCTCTTCATCCGGCACATCCGCGACGCCGGTCAGCTCAATGATGCCAGGCGTCAGCAGAGAGGTTCCCTCTTTGACCTTCCGCGGCGCCAGTAGCGTGCGACCGCCTAATGCCTCTCGTTGACGCCAGGCCTCCATCACATGCTGTGCCGCCTGCGCTGAAATCAGTCCGCCGATAAACGGCTGCGGATCGTCGTCCCATCTGCCGGGCTGCAGACGTCCGGCGACGTCAACCAGCCGCGCCAGAAATGCATCTCCCTGCGCACCCTGTTTTACCAGAAGGCGTCGCGCGCAGGTGCAGCGCTGTCCGGCGGTAATAAACGCCGATTGCAGCGTCAGATGTACCGCCGCATCCATATTTGTCGCATCCTCAATAATGAGCGGGTTGTTTCCGCCCATTTCAAGGGCCAGGATTTTTTCCGGCTGGCCGGATAGCTGGCGATGAAGCTGATATCCGGTACTGGCGCTGCCGGTAAACAGCAGTCCGTCGAGATCGTCGAGCGAACTCAGCGCTTGTCCGATCTCCCGGCCGCCCTGCACCAGATTAAGAACGCCTGCCGGTAGCCCCGCCCGTTCCCAGAGTTTTATTACCGTTTCCCCGGTCCATGGCGTTAGCTCGCTAGGTTTGAAAATCAGCGTATTGCCTGCCAGCAACGCGGGCACAATATGGCCATTCGGTAAATGGCCGGGAAAGTTATAAGGGCCGAATACCGCCAGCACACCGTGAGGACGATGGCGCAAAGTCGCGGCGCCATCGACAAGTTCGCTTTTTTGTTCGCCTGTTCTGGCGTGGTAAGCCTTAATCGAGATGGCAATCTTATTGATCATCGCCGTCACTTCCGTTGCCGCCTCCCAGCGCGGTTTACCGGTTTCACGCGCGATGACCTCCGTGAGATCGGCTTTATGCGCCTCCAGCAGGGCGGCAAATTTCTCTACGATAGCCTGTCGTGCCGCAAAAGGCTGTCTGGCCCAACGAGGAAACGCCTCACGCGCCGCCTGACAGGCCTCGGCGACCTGTGCCGCATTAGCGTCATTCCCCTGCCAAAGTATCTCCGCGCTCACCGGGTTCGTTTTGCGGCGGCGTTCGCCCTGACCGGTTATCCAGTCACCGTTTATCCATAGCGTCATACGGTTTTCTCCTCAGCGCAAAGGCGTACCAGCCGAACGTGGTCGCCCGCGCGACATTTCAGCGCATCCAACTGCGCGGCGGTCAGTACAAGTCGTGAAGTCTGCGGATCGGCACGCACCAGCGCGGCCCGAAAGTGGTGATAGTTTTCATTGGCGACCAGACATGCCGGATAGTCGCCAGGCGCGGGTTGCCCTTCCGCGACTTCCACCAGTCGGCTTTTACGAATAGCCCGCACGCGGTCAATATCACACTCCAGCGTCGGCCCACCGTCGAAGATGTCGATATAGTGGCGATAGCGAAAGCCTTCCTTTTCCAGCACCGCGCGGGCTGGCGCCGTTTGCGGGTGGACTTCGCCAATCACGGCCTGTGCCTCTTCAGATAAGAAGTGGGTATAAATAGGATGTTTGGGCATCAGCTCGGCGATAAACGCTTTTTGCCCGGTACCGCATAAAAAATCCGCCCGGCTGAAATCCATAGAGAAAAAGCGTTTGCCGAGACTTTGCCAGAAGGGAGAATAACCGTGCTCGTCAATGACGCCGCGCATTTCCGCCACCACTTTCTCATTGAATTTATCGCGAAACGCGGCCATAAACATAAAGCGCGATTTTGACAACAGGTAGCCGTTACCCTCTTTACGCCATTCGGGATCGAGAAACAGCGTGCAAAGCTCACTGCTGCCAGTGTGATCATTACTCAGGAATAATGTTGGCAACGCGTTATATACATTCAGCTCTTTGGAGGCATGAACCAGCGTACCGACACGATAGTTATACCAGGGGTCGTTAAGACCGACCGCGACCTCAATGGCGCAGATCCCGCCGACCTCACCCGTTTCACTGTCCTCGAGAACGAATACATACCCTTGTTCGCCTTTTGGCAGCTCGCCGGACCAGGTTTTTAGCGCGCGTTCAATGCGGGCCGCCAGCGTCGCTTCATTTGCCGGTAGCGAGGTTAAGCCGCCGCCCGTTTTGCCTGCAAGCTGCATCAGCGCGGCGATATCCGCATGTTCGACAGGACGAATCACCCGCATGATGCGCCTCCCGTCTGAAGGCGTTCGCACGCTAGGGCAAAACGATCAAGCCCGGTGGCTATCTCCTCGTCGCTCACATTTAACGCTGGCGCAAAACGCACCACGTCGCCGCCGGCGATGAGCACCATCACGCCTGCTTTTGCCGCTTCCTGGGCGATGAGTTTGGCTTTTCCGGCAAACTCCGTCTGTAGCACACAGCCAAGCAGTAGCCCCAGCCCGCGAATTTCACTGAACATGCCAAAACGCACATTAAGGGTATTTAGACGTTCAATAAACGCATCGTGGCGCTGTCTGACGCCGTTTTGCATCCCCGGCGTATTGATGATATCCAGTACTTTTCCGGCAACTGCCGTCGCCAGCGGATTACCGCCGTAGGTAGTGCCATGCGTGCCTGGCGTCATGACGCTGGCATAGTCTTGCGTGGTCAGCATCGCGCCGATCGGGAAGCCGCCGCCCAGCGCTTTAGCGGTCGTCAGAATATCGGGCGTAACGCCATAATGCATATATGCATACAGTTCGCCGGTACGTCCGACGCCCGTCTGCACCTCATCAAAAATCAGTAACGCCTGATGCCGGTCGCACAATTCACGCAGCCCCTGCAAAAAAGCTTTCGTGGCGGGGATCACGCCGCCCTCGCCCTGCACAGGCTCTACGATTACGGCGCAGGTATTGTCATCAATTAGCGCGCTGGCGGAGTTCAGATCGTTATAGGCTGCATGACGAATATCCGGCGGCAGCGGCGCAAAGTCCTGTGAATAGGTGGGTTGACCGCCAGCGCTGACGGTAAAGAGCGTGCGACCATGGAACGCGTTTTTAAAGGCCACAATGCCGCTTTTATGATTGCCAACACGATCGTGGGCATATTTGCGCGCCAGTTTTAATGCTGCTTCATTTGCTTCAGCGCCTGAATTACAAAAGAAAACGCGTTCGGCGAAGGTCGCGTCGATCAGTTTTTTCGCCAGTCGCAGCGCCGGTTCATTGGTGTAACCGTTCCCGGTATGCCAGAAGCGATTCGCCTGTTCATTTAACGCCTCGCGCAGCGCCGGATGCGCATGTCCCAAGGCGTTGACCGCGATCCCGCCAGCAAAATCAATATACTCTTTCCCCTGCTGATCCCACAGGCGTGAGCCTTCTCCGCGTACAGGAATAAAAGGCGCGGGAACGTATACCGGCACCATCCATTCATCAAAGTTTTCGCGCGTAACTGACAGAGACATAGCGACCTCTTTTGGTAAAAATAAAGTTATTTATATGTTAATTAATATGAGTGTTTGCGCTGTAAATGTAGATTGCAGCATTCGTGCCAGCCAGCGTTAACATTGCATAAACAGAAGTGATAAACGGTAAATCAATGGGTTACAGCGTAGCGATATTCACTTTTACTGCATGAAAAGTGAATATTTCCGCATAATCGGTGGCTAAAAAGAGGAAAAAGCGAAATATTATTCAGTTGCCAAATATAATTCTGGAATTGTGATCTTATACGAAATTTACTTGAAATTACCGCCCCGTTCTGGCGCATCTGCACGCAAACTGTGCCATTTTCGCGCTATAGAAAACACCATACGCTTCCATTGGCCGAATCTGACGATGAGTGGCAGTCACCCGGTAAAATTTCTGCTACCATCCCAACACGATTCACCTTGCAAAGTGGCAGTGACTATGAAATTTGTCTCTTTTAATATCAACGGCCTGCGCGCCCGTCCCCATCAGCTTGAAGCGATTGTCGAAAAACACCAGCCCGATGTGATCGGTCTACAGGAGACAAAAGTCCACGACGAAATGTTCCCGCTCGAAGAGGTCGCGAAGCTGGGCTATAACGTTTTCTATCATGGACAAAAAGGCCATTACGGCGTCGCGCTGCTAACAAAAGCCACGCCCATTTCCGTCAGACGCGGTTTCCCGGATGATGGCGAAGAGGCGCAACGCCGCATTATCATGGCGGAAATCCCCTCACCGCTGGGTAATATTACCGTCATTAACGGCTATTTCCCGCAGGGGGAAAGCCGGGATCATCCGTTGAAGTTCCCCGCGAAAGCGCAGTTTTACCAGAACTTGCAAAACTATCTTGAAACGGAACTCAAGTGTGATAATCCGGTATTAATTATGGGCGACATGAATATCAGCCCGACAGATCTGGATATTGGCATCGGCGAAGAAAACCGCAAACGCTGGCTGCGTACCGGTAAATGCTCCTTCCTGCCGGAGGAGCGTGAATGGATGTCGCGGTTACTGAAGTGGGGATTAGTGGACACGTTCCGTCAGGCGAATCCGCAAACGATGGATAAATTTTCGTGGTTTGATTACCGCTCAAAAGGTTTCGTGGATAATCGCGGACTGCGCATCGACCTCTTGCTGGCAAGCGCTCCGCTGGCGGAACGTTGCGCAGAAACCGGTATAGACTACGACATTCGCAGTATGGAAAAACCCTCCGACCATGCGCCGGTCTGGGCGACGTTTCGTGTTTGATTCCGCTTTCTGATTAACCGTAAGGCCGGGATAGCGCGACGCTTCCCGGCAGGAATAACGACCTTAACGACAATGATAAAAAAACTCGATGTTGTTGCCGCCATCATTGAACGCGACGGCAAAATTCTGCTGGCCCAGCGCCCAGCTCATGCGGATCAAGCCGGTTTATGGGAGTTTGCCGGCGGTAAAGTCGAACCCGGCGAAACCCAGCCGCAGGCGCTTGTCCGCGAGCTACGCGAAGAATTAGGGATTGACGCCACGCCCGGCGTCTATATCGCCAGCCATCAACGCGACGTGTCTGGCCGACGAATTCATTTGCACGCCTGGCATGTGCCTGCTTTTAACGGTCTGATACGTGCGCTGGAACATCAGGCATTAGCCTGGTGTACGCCGGAAGAGGCGCTGGAGTACCCCCTCGCCCCGGCGGATATTCCGCTATTGCAGGCGTTTATGGCTTTACGCGACGCCAGACTAACGGATTCGTGCTGATGGTTTTTTCGTCACGCTGGCACTGGAGCAAGACGCCTTCCACTTTTATTACCGCACCTTCGGAGTAATTCTGATCCTGGTAAACGCAGCACTGAATGCAGGGCTGGGACGACTGACCGCGCGTGCTGAAAACTTCCGGCGGGACATTCACCTGAATATCAGGACGACTGTTCTGGTTTGCCAGCCCGACCATTGGCATTATCGCCATCACGGCGACCACGAGGCTTCGGCGCATAGGATTTCCTTATTTTTCTAAGCATATTCTCAGTATAACGGTAGGCCGCCGTGAAAACTTTAATCCTCTTTTGTCATCGCTTTTAGTTATGACCCTCGCCCCGTTATGAATTTACTTAGCAGCGTCATTTTTTTCTTGCTTACCGTCACATTGCTGATGGTATAGTCGAAAACTGCAAATACATATTCTGATAAAACGCAAATACAACCACATTAATATATAAGAGGTTTTTATATCTATGGATCAGACATGTTCTCTGGAATCGTTCCTCAACCATGTACAAAAGCGCGACCCGCATCAAACCGAGTTCGCGCAAGCCGTCCGTGAAGTCATGACCACCCTGTGGCCGTTTCTTGAACAAAACCCCCGTTACCGCCACATGTCTTTACTGGAACGTTTGGTTGAACCAGAGCGCGTAATTCAGTTTCGCGTAGTGTGGCTGGACGACAAAAACCAGGTGCAGGTAAATCGCGCCTGGCGCGTGCAGTTCAACTCTGCTATCGGCCCCTATAAAGGCGGTATGCGCTTTCATCCTTCGGTAAACCTTTCCATCCTTAAGTTCCTCGGCTTTGAGCAAACCTTTAAAAATGCCCTCACCACGTTGCCGATGGGCGGCGGTAAAGGCGGCAGCGATTTCGATCCGAAAGGGAAAAGCGAAGGCGAAGTGATGCGTTTCTGCCAGGCGCTGATGACTGAACTGTATCGCCATTTAGGGCCGGATACCGACGTGCCTGCCGGGGATATCGGCGTGGGCGGGCGCGAAGTGGGCTTTATGGCGGGAATGATGCGCAAGCTTTCCAATAACAGCGCCTGCGTCTTCACCGGCAAAGGCCTTTCCTTCGGCGGCAGCCTGATTCGTCCGGAGGCGACGGGCTATGGCCTGGTCTACTTCACCGAAGCGATGCTTAAACGTCATGGTCTCGGTTTCGAAGGGATGCGCGTCGCCGTGTCCGGTTCCGGCAACGTAGCGCAATACGCCATTGAGAAAGCAATGGCCTTTGGCGCGCGCGTGGTTACCGCGTCGGATTCGAGCGGGACAGTGGTCGATGAAAGTGGCTTCACGCCAGAGAAGCTGGCGCGTCTGTGTGAAATTAAAGCCAGCCGTGACGGTCGCGTCGCTGACTACGCCCGTGAGTTTGGCTTAACCTATCTGGAAGGCCAGCAGCCCTGGAGCGTACCGGTGGATATCGCCCTGCCATGCGCGACGCAGAACGAACTGGACGTTGACGCCGCACGCGTACTGATTGCCAATGGCGTAAAAGCCGTGGCGGAAGGGGCAAATATGCCAACCACGATTGAAGCGACCGATCTCTTCCTTGAGGCAGGCGTACTGTTTGCGCCGGGTAAAGCCGCCAACGCGGGCGGCGTGGCGACATCGGGGCTGGAAATGGCGCAGAACGCCGCGCGGTTGAGCTGGAAAGCCGAGAAAGTGGACGCCCGTCTGCATCACATTATGCTGGATATCCACCACGCCTGTGTCGAGTACGGCGGCGATAATAAGCATACCAACTACGTTCAGGGCGCCAACATCGCCGGTTTCGTGAAAGTCGCCGACGCCATGCTGGCGCAGGGCGTCATTTAATCCCGTCGTCAGGCCAGATGGCTTTACGCTTATTCGGTCTGACGGCCTGTCTCCTCAGCAGGCGGGCTTTTTTTGCCCGCTCGCTTACGCGGCGCGCTCTTTTTCTTGTCTCCACCGCCTGGCGCGACTATCCCTCTGAAGCGCTTCACCGGCGTGCGCTTAGCCTGCTCGATCAGCTGATATAACGTGCCGACCAGCGGTTGCATAAAATCCTGGTAACGGCACTGTTTTTCGCTGATTTGCGTCAAAACAGATTCCCAGTGCGCGGTCATATCTGGACGGGCCGCCATTTCCGGCAGCGAATGTATTAACGCTTTGCCAGCATCGGTAGAATGAATGTAGCGCCCTTTTTTGGTCAGAAAGCTACGTTTGAACAGCAGTTCGATAATCCCCGCGCGCGTGGCCTCCGTCCCCAGCCCATCGGTCGCGCGCAGGATCTTTTTCAGATCTTTATCCTGCACGAAGCGGGCAATTCCGGTCATCGCGGAAAGCAATGTCGCATCGGTGAAATGACGCGGCGGCTGGGTTTGGCGCTCGACCACTTCCCCCTTTTCACACAGCAACTCATCACCTTTGGCGACAACCGGCAGCGGCGTACCGTCGTTTTCCTCGTCGCGCTCTTTACTGCCCAGTAACGTCCGCCAACCGGCCTCCGCCAGAAAACGCGCTTTGGCGACAAATTTTCCTTTGGCGATTTCCAGTTCAATAACGCATTTACGAAACACCGCGTCCGGGCAGAACTGCATCAGATACTGACGCGCAATCAGGGTGTACACTTTCGCTTCGTTTTCCGTCAGATGGACAGAAGAACTGCGCGCCGTCGGGATAATCGCGTGGTGCGCATCCACTTTTTTGTCATCCCAGCAGCGATTGCGCGTATCAGGATTAACCACAGGCTGCGGCAGTAAATCCGGGGCGTGGACGCTAATCGCGTTCATGACCGCCTGCCGTCCGGCAAAGTGTTCTTCCGGCAGATAACGGCAGTCGGAACGCGGATAGGTAATCAGTTTGTGGGTTTCATAGAGCTTCTGACAAATATCAAGCACGTTTTGCGCGCTCAGGCCAAAGCGTTTAGCGGCTTCAATCTGTAGCGTCGAGAGCGAAAACGGCAGCGGCGCGGATTCTGATTCCCGTTTATCATTATAACTGGTTACCAGCGCGGGCTGACCGTTGATTCGGTTCACCACATGCTCCGCCAGCGGACGATAAAGCAAGCGCCCCTCTTCATCCTGATAAGGTTCGCACGCCTCGCTCGGCTGCCAGATAGCGGTAAAACGCTCGTCGGCAGGCGTAACGATGTGCGCCTTTACTTCAAAGAAGTCTTTGGCGACGAAGTTCTCAATCTCTTCGTCTCGCCGCACCACCAGTCCCAGTACCGGCGTCTGCACGCGTCCCACGGATAACACGCCCTGATAGCCGGCATTACGGCCCAGGATCGTGTAAGCACGGGTCATATTAATGCCATACAGCCAGTCCGCTCGCGCTCGCGCCAGAGCGGAGACGCACAGCGGCACGAAGTCGCTGTTCGCCCGCAGCCTGTCAATAGCACGCTCGACCGCCTGCGGGTTAAGGTCGTTTATCAGACAACGCCGCACCTGCTGGCGCTTTTCGGCAGGAAGCTGGAGATAATCCAGCACTTCATCAACCAGAAGCTGTCCTTCGCGATCCGGGTCGCCGGCGTGAATAATTTCACCGGCTTGATGCAAAAAGCGCTTAATCACATTGAGCTGTTTGGTGACGGAAGGACGAGGCTGAAGCTGCCATTTTTCCGGCACGATAGGCAGGTCAGCCAGATTCCAGCGCGCATAACGGCTGTCATACGCATCCGGCTGCGCCTGTTCCAGCAAATGACCAATACACCAGGTGACGACCTGCCCGTTTCCGCACTCAATAAAACCATCGCCTTTACGGTGCGGTTTTGGCAGCACATCCGCAATGGCGCGCCCCAGACTCGGTTTTTCGGCAATAAACAACCGCATCAGGTTAACGAATCTCAACCATAGCGCGACCGCCGCGGGCCTCGACCAGTTCGCCAATCGCGGTCAGATCGATACCAAATTCCGCCGCGGTGGCTTTAACATTGTCTTCGGCGTCCGGCGTTACCGCCAACAACAGACCGCCTGACGTTTGCGGATCGCACAGCAGGCTACGAACTTCACGCGACATGTCGCCCATCAAATGACCATAGCTGGCGAAGTTGCGCTCTGTGCCGCCCGGTACGGCGCCCAGAGCAATATACTCTTCCACGCCCGGCAGTTTAGGGATGTCCTGATAGCAAAGCAGCGCCTGCACGCCTGCGCCCTGGCACATCTCGCTCAGGTGTCCCAGCAGGCCAAAACCGGTAACGTCAGTCATGGCTTTTACGCCGTCGATATTGGCAAACGCCGCGCCGGCAATGTTCATCCGACACATGACTTCCGTCGCCAGCCCCTGATGTTCAGGTTTAAGCAGCGATTTTTTCTCGGCGGTGGTCAACACGCCAATCCCCAACGGTTTGGTCAGAAAGAGTTTGCATCCCGCCTGCGCGGTACTGTTTTTCTTCACCCGTTCGGTCGGCACTACGCCTGTGACCGCGAGACCAAAGATCGGCTCCGGGGCGTCAATAGAGTGTCCGCCCGCCAGCGCGATACCGGCCTGACGGCAGGCAAAGCGCCCCCCCTCGGTCACTTCACGCGCAATATCGGGCGACAGGGTATTAATCGGCCAGCCAAGGATCGCGATCGCCATAATCGGTTTGCCGCCCATCGCAAAAATATCGCTGATGGCGTTTGTTGCCGCAATGCGGCCAAAATCAAACGGGTTATCGACTATCGGCATAAAGAAGTCGGTGGTGCTGATAATACTGGTGCCATTACCCAGATCGTAAACCGCCGCATCATCGCGGGTTTCATTACCCACCAGCAGGTTCGGGTCGACGAACTTCGCCTGCTCGCTATGCAGGATAGTCTCCAGCACTTTAGGGGAAATTTTACAACCGCAACCAGCGCCGTGGCTGTATTGCGTTAAACGAATGGCTTGCTCGCTCATGGACATCTCCTGTCATTGCATTCGCGCTATGGTAGCGCTCATTCCCTTATGTGGTAAGTATCACTGTCTGAATTACCGCGCCTTTGCTCAGAATCCAGACAGTTTTATCCCTCAGCGTCAGAAATAACGCACAAACGGCGTGGGGTCGGGGGTACTGATCGTCGTTGACGCTTTGAGCTGCGGCGTGCCGAGATAGAGAAAACCAACAATTTTATCCTGCGGGCGGCACTCAAAGGCTTCCCGCACGATAGCGCTCTCCGTTAATGCGCCGCTACGCCAGATACCATTAAACCCTTGCGCAATCGCCGCCATTTGCATCGCCATCACCGCGCATCCGGCAGACATCTCCTGCTCCCACACTGGAACCTTATGGTTTTCTTCGCATTTCGCCACCACGGTAATGATCAGCGGTGCGCGAAACGGCGCATTACGCGCTTTTTCGATCGCTTTCTCATCGCCCCCGGCAGCGACAGCGCCTTGTTCAAGCACGGCGCTGAAGCGGTCGCGCCCCTCTCCTTCAATCACAAAAAAACGCCACGGCTGTAGAGATTTATGATCGGGAACACGCATTCCCGCCCGCAGAATGTTCTGTAATTGCTCGCCGACAGGCGCCGGTTCTGCGAGACGAGAGGCGCTACGACGGTTGACCAGCAGTTCTAGTGCATCCATTTGATTAACTCCAGCAATGATATTTATTCACAAAATTAACACGGGAGCAGATTTTGTTACAGCGCAGGCAGTGATTCCTGCTGACAACTGCCTGATGGGTCATTACGATAGCCACATCTTAATGCTTTATCCTCACCAAGGTACAAGCGTTGTTACTCAGATAGGGAGAATACATGCGAACCCTGTGGCGATTTATTGCCGGATTTTTTAAATGGACGTGGCGAGTGTTGAACCTCGTCCGTGAAATGGTACTCAACCTGTTCTTTATTTTTTTGGTTCTGGTGGGCGTTGGGATCTGGATGCAGATCGGTAACGGCAGCAACAGTGAGCAAACGGCGCGCGGCGCTTTGCTGCTGGATATTTCCGGCGTCATTGTGGATAAACCGTCCACCAATCACCGTCTGGGCGCGCTGGGTCGCCAGTTATTTGGCGCCAGCTCCGACCGTCTGCAGGAAAACTCCCTGTTTGACATCGTCAACGCTATTCGTCAGGCGAAAGATGACCGTAACATCACGGGTATCGTTCTGGATCTGAAAAACTTCACCGGCGCCGATCAGCCATCAATGCGCTATATCGGTAAAGCGCTGCGCGAATTCCGCGACAGCGGCAAACCGGTTTTCGCCGTGGGTGAAAACTACAGCCAGGGTCAGTATTACCTCGCCAGTTTCGCCAATAAAATTTGGCTTTCCCCACAGGGTCAGGTAGATCTTCACGGCTTCGCTACGAATGGCCTGTACTACAAAACGCTGCTGGATAAACTGAAAGTCTCTACCCACGTTTTCCGGGTCGGCACCTATAAATCCGCCGTCGAGCCGTTTATCCGCGACGATATGTCGCCCGCCGCCCGCGAGGCCGACAGCCGCTGGATAGGCGAACTGTGGCAGAACTACCTGCATACCGTTTCTGCCAATCGCCAGATTTCGCCGCAACAACTCTTCCCCGGCGCGCAGGCTATTATCGACGGGTTAACCAGCGTGGGCGGCGACACCGCCAAATATGCGCTCGACCATAAACTGGTGGACGCCCTCGCCTCCAGCGCAGATGTTGAAAAAGCGCTGACGAAGCAGTTTGGCTGGAGCAAAACCGAAAATAACTATCGCGCGATCAGCTATTACGATTATTCGCTGAAAACGCCTGCGGATACCGGCGGTACTATTGCGGTTATTTTCGCCAATGGCGCGATTATGGATGGCGAAGAAACGCCAGGGAATGTCGGCGGCGACACTACGGCATCGCAGATCCGCGACGCACGCCTTGATCCTAAAGTGAAAGCGATTGTGCTGCGCGTCAATAGCCCAGGCGGTAGCGTCAACGCCTCCGAAGTTATCCGCGCCGAACTGGCGGCGGCAAGAGCGGCTGGCAAACCGGTGGTGGTCTCAATGGGCGGTATGGCGGCCTCCGGCGGTTACTGGATCTCTACGCCGGCAAACTATATCGTGGCCAGCCCCAGCACGCTGACGGGTTCAATTGGCATCTTCGGCGTCATCAATACGGTAGAAAACAGCCTGTCGTCGATTGGCGTACACAGCGACGGCGTTTCCACCTCGCCGCTGGCGGATATTTCGATGACCAAAGCGCTGTCACCGGAAGTGCAGCAGATGATGCAACTCAGTATTGAGTACGGCTACAAACGCTTTATCACACTGGTGGCAGACGCGCGTAAGCGTACGCCGGAGCAGATTGATAAAATCGCACAAGGCCATGTCTGGACCGGAGAAGACGCGAAAGCCAATGGTCTGGTGGACAGTCTCGGCGACTTTGACGACGCCGTCGCCAAAGCGGCGGAGCTGGCGAAACTGAAACAGTGGCATCTTGATTACTATCAGGACGAACCGACGGTCCTTGATATGGTCATGGACAGTATGACCGGATCAGTACGCGCCATGCTGCCGGAGGCCATTCAGGCGATGCTCCCGGCGCCGCTCGTTTCCGCCGCCAACACGGTGAAGGCCGAGGGGGATAAACTGGCGGCATTTAACGATCCGCAAAACCGTTATGCGTTCTGTTTGACTTGCGCGAACATTCGCTAATGCTTCATCAATAGCCATACCGGATGGCGGCGTCTGCTCATAGCCGCCATCCGATAATCATTAATACGTCCTTCGCGACACGACTGAACATTATCATGCAAAAGAAATCAATTTACGTTGCCTATACCGGCGGTACTATCGGTATGCAGCGCTCAGATAAAGGGTATATCCCGGTGTCCGGGCACCTTCAGCGCCAGCTGGCGCTGATGCCGGAATTCCACCGCCCGGAGATGCCGGATTTTACCATCCATGAATATGCCCCGCTGATGGATTCATCAGATATGACGCCGGAAGACTGGCAGCATATCGCTGCAGATATCAAAGCGCACTACGATGAGTATGACGGTTTTGTTATTCTGCACGGCACCGACACGATGGCGTTTACCGCATCGGCGCTCTCTTTCATGCTGGAAAATCTGGGTAAACCAGTTATTGTGACAGGGTCACAAATTCCGCTGGCTGAGCTGCGCTCCGACGGGCAAATTAATTTGCTGAATGCGCTTTATGTCGCCGCCAACTATCCTGTTAATGAAGTAACGCTGTTTTTTAATAATCGTCTGTTCCGCGGCAATCGCACGACCAAAGCCCATGCGGATGGTTTTGACGCTTTTGCCTCTCCTAATCTGCCGCCCTTGCTGGAAGCAGGAATTCACATTCGCCGTTTAAATACGCCTCCCGCGCCCTACGGTTCTGGTGAATTAATCGTTCACCCTATTACGCCGCAGCCGATAGGCGTAGTGACGATTTATCCGGGGATTTCCGCCGAGGTAGTACGTAACTTTCTGCGTCAGCCGGTAAAAGCGCTGATTCTGCGCTCTTATGGCGTAGGCAACGCGCCGCAAAATAAAGCGTTTTTACAGGAGCTGAAAGAGGCCAGTTCGCGCGGCATCGTGGTGGTTAACCTGACGCAATGCATGTCAGGGCGAGTCAATATGGGCGGGTACGCTACCGGTAATGCACTGGCGCACGCTGGCGTGATTGGCGGTGCCGATATGACCGTCGAAGCCACCTTAACCAAACTGCATTATTTGTTAAGCCAGGGTCTGGACACTCAGGCGATTCGTAGCGCGATGGCGCAAAACTTGCGTGGTGAATTGACGCCGGATGATTAAAAAATCCCGACGACAAGGAGAAGATAATGACAAACCGGGCCTTATTACTGGTCGACTTGCAAAATGACTTTTGCGCCGGCGGCGCGCTGGCTGTAGCGGAAGGCGACAGCACCATCGACATCGCCAACGCTCTTATTGACTGGTGCCAGCCCCGGCAGATTCCGGTGCTGGCCAGCCAGGACTGGCATCCCGCGCAGCATGGCAGCTTCGCCAGCCAGCATCAGGCGGAACCCTATAGTCAGGGAAAGCTGGACGGGCTGCCGCAAACGCTCTGGCCGGATCACTGCGTTCAACATACCGACGGCGCGGCGTTACATCCCCTGCTTAACCAACATGCGATTGACGCCTGCATCTATAAGGGTGAAAACCCGCTGATTGATAGCTACAGCGCGTTTTTTGACAACGAACATCGGCAGAAAACTACCCTTGATACCTGGCTTCGCGAGCATGACGTTACCGAGCTTATCGTGATGGGGTTGGCGACCGATTACTGCGTAAAATTTACGGTGCTGGATGCGCTAGAGTTGGGCTATGCCGTTAACGTTATCACCGATGGCTGTCGCGGCGTGAATATTCACCCGCAGGATAGCGCACACGCGTTTATGGAGATGGCGGCGGCAGGCGCGACGCTGTATACGCTGGCAGACTGGGAAGAGACGCAGGGCCAGGCTGTCGCCAGGTAGCGGAGCAGGTATCGTATCCGGTCAATACATCACGCAACGGTGAGACCATTGCATAGATCTTTGGGCCGGATACGTCACGTCAGCGTCGCTACCAGGCAAAGCTCAACGCAGGCTGGAGAGCGCTTCTAACAAAACAGATTAAAAAGCGCGGGCTGGCTGGCGCAATGTTCTGGGAATAAGGCACCGATGACAATAATCAGTTAGCGACACAGTTGGCGGACTCGCTGGACATTAAGCGTAATGGGTAAAAATATGGCGGGCCTGTGCCTGACAGCAATGTGCAGGCCCGGTAAGCACAACGCATCGGCAATGAAACCGCCGGATGGCGGCTACCTCTTATCCGGCTGCCGTTACTGCATTTTCAATGTCGCAATCGGCTTTGACGTAATACCGAAATCCGCTTTGAGCTGCTGCTTGCTTTTCATCACCATCTGACCGTGAGTATCGATCGTCATATGTTGCGCTTCGGTATTGTGCCGCGCCTGCCATAGCATCACCAGTTGCAGGCTGTTTTCTTTCTGTTCCGGCGTCAACGCCACGCCATCCGGCCATTTACCCAGCTCAACGGCGGTGGATAAACGTTGATACACTTCCGGCGTCATGCTGTTAATGATCTCATCAAGATTCATGATGTGTCCGCTCCTGTGGAATAATTTGCTGAATCGTTTTTTCAGCCTTTCAGTTGATCGCCGTTTTTCTCGTCAGAAAAGGCCAGCGAGGCCGAATTAACGCAATAGCGCTCACCGGTTGGCTGCGGACCATCCGGGAAAACGTGTCCGAGATGCGCATCGCAGTTACCGCAACGAATTTCGACACGCTGCATGCCATGAGAAAAATCGTCTATGTAACGAATCGCCTCTTCGCTGACAGGCTGGTAAAAGCTAGGCCAGCCGCAGCCTGAATCGTATTTGGTGTGGGAGTGAAAAAGCGGCATATCACAGACCAGGCAGTGATAAACCCCATCGCGTTTATTATGTAGCAGGCGTCCGGTAAATGGCGGTTCTGTGCCACGATCCTGCGTCACGTAGAATTGCATTTCGGACAATTTTTTCTTGAGTTCTTCTGCTGAAGGTTGGTTAGCCATTTGCTCACATCTCACTTTAAACGTGCTCACATTGCCTGACCGATTCTAACAAAACATTAACACCTCAGTACCAACTTTTGTTCTAAACTTGATCATTGCGAAATGGCGGCTCACGAATCGTGACTGATGTCACATTATTATCTCGGTTGCCCTTTAAAATTCGGGGCGGCGCCCCCATGTGGTTTCAAGCCGAAAGGAAGAGTGAGGCGAATCAGCCGCGCAAAGGTTGTGCAGAGGATTGATTTGTCGCAATGATTGACACGATTCCGCTTGACGCTGCGTAAGGTTTTTGTAATTTTACAGGCAACCTTTTATTCACTAACAAATAGCTGGTGGAATATATGACTATCAAAGTAGGTATCAACGGTTTTGGCCGTATCGGTCGCATTGTTTTCCGTGCTGCTCAGAAACGTTCTGACATCGAGATCGTTGCAATCAACGACCTGTTAGACGCAGAGTACATGGCATACATGCTGAAATATGACTCCACTCACGGCCGTTTCGACGGTACTGTTGAAGTGAAAGACGGTCATCTGATCGTTAACGGTAAAAAAATCCGTGTTACCGCTGAACGCGATCCGGCTAACCTGAAATGGGACGAAGTTGGTGTTGACGTAGTGGCTGAAGCTACCGGTATCTTCCTGACTGACGAAACCGCGCGTAAACACATCACCGCTGGCGCGAAAAAAGTGGTTCTGACGGGTCCGTCTAAAGACAACACCCCAATGTTTGTTAAAGGCGCTAACTTTGACAAATACGAAGGCCAGGACATCGTTTCCAACGCTTCCTGCACCACCAACTGCCTGGCGCCGCTGGCTAAAGTTATCAACGACAACTTCGGCATCATCGAAGGTCTGATGACTACTGTTCACGCGACTACCGCAACCCAGAAAACCGTTGACGGCCCGTCTCACAAAGACTGGCGCGGCGGCCGCGGCGCATCTCAGAACATCATCCCGTCCTCTACTGGCGCTGCTAAAGCGGTAGGTAAAGTACTGCCTGAACTGAATGGCAAACTGACTGGTATGGCGTTCCGCGTTCCGACTCCGAACGTATCCGTTGTTGACCTGACCGTTCGTCTGGAAAAAGCGGCTACCTACGAGCAGATCAAAGCTGCTGTTAAAGCTGCTGCCGAAGGCGAAATGAAAGGCGTTCTGGGTTACACCGAAGACGACGTTGTATCTACCGATTTCAACGGCGAAGTATGCACTTCCGTGTTCGATGCTAAAGCAGGCATCGCGCTGAACGACAACTTCGTGAAACTGGTCTCCTGGTACGATAACGAAACCGGTTACTCCAACAAAGTACTGGACCTGATTGCTCACATCTCCAAATAAGTTGAGATGACACAGTCATTGGTAAGAGCGACTCAGGTCGCTCTTTTTTTTGCTTAAAGATATACCCGTCATACTTCAAGTTGCAGGTGTGTTGGCTATGCTTTCTCACCCGAATCACTGACGGAAGTCGAACTTATCGGGATGAATCAGGGATGTCCATGTCCCTGGCCGGAGATGACCTACGGTTGTTCAAGTTCGTTCCCGATGAATTTGTCGTTCACTTGCCGCGTTACTCGGCCTGCGGCCTCGTCTCTACGGGCCAGCGCAAGCACTGGTCAAGGCACAAGCGCCTTGTCATGCAACTCGAATTATTTAGGGTTAAGAGGATTGCGTAATGATTAATAAAATTTTTGCCCTCCCGGTTATCGAACAGCTTACCCCTGTCCTTTCCCGTCGTCAGCTTGATGACCTGGATCTGATCGTCGTTGACCATCCGCAGGTTAAAGCCTCTTTTGCATTACAGGGCGCGCACCTTCTCTCCTGGAAACCCGTTGGCGAGGAAGAGGTATTGTGGCTCAGTAATAATACGCCTTTCAAAACCGGCGTGGCGCTACGCGGCGGTGTACCGATCTGCTGGCCCTGGTTTGGACCTGCGGCTCAACAGGGTCTGCCGTCACACGGCTTTGCGCGTAATCTACCGTGGGCGCTAAAAGCGCATAATGAAGATGATAATGGCGTAATGCTGACATTTGAGCTGCAAAGCAGTGAGGCCACCCGGAAATACTGGCCGCACGATTTCACGCTGCTGGCACGTTTTAAAGTGGGCAAAACCTGTGAAATTGAACTGGAAGCGCATGGCGAGTTTGCAACCACATCCGCGCTCCACAGCTATTTTAACGTTGGCGACATCGCCAACGTTAAGGTCAGCGGACTCGGCGATCGGTTTATTGATAAAGTTAACGACGCTAAAGAAGGTGTCCTGACCGACGGTATACAAACCTTTCCGGACCGTACCGATCGCGTTTACCTCAATCCTGAAGCATGTAGCGTGATCCACGATGCGACATTAAACCGCACGATTGATGTGGTCCACCACCATCACCTTAACGTCGTAGGCTGGAACCCTGGCCCGGCGTTGTCCGTCAGCATGGGCGACATGCCGGATGACGGCTATAAAACGTTTGTCTGCGTTGAAACGGTTTACGCTACTGCGCCGCAACAAGCCACAGAAGAAAAACCCTCTCGTCTGGCGCAGACTATCTGCGTCGCTAAACGCTAAAAGTGAATGGATAACGGCGGTGCTATAGGATCTGAAAGGCGTCAGCCGCCATCAGGCATAACCTGCCGGATGGCGGCGCTTACACATTTTATCCGGCGTCACACCATATCCAACGCGGTTTTCCCTTTTGGCGCAGGCCAGGCGTTGTCCAGTAAGGCAAGTTCGTTTGCTGACAAGGCGATCTCAAGCGCCGCCGCATTTTGCTTCACGTGTTCTGTACTTCCGGCTTTCGGGATCGCCATCACGCCCGGATGCGCAATCACCCACGTCAGTAAGATTTGCGCCGCCGTAGCGTTATGCGCTTGCGCAATTTCATTCACCACCGGATGATTCAGTAAACCGCTACGTAACCGGCCAGCCTGCGCCAGCGGGCTATAGGCCATCACTGGCATTCGCTGTTGTTGACACCACGGCAATAAATCATACTCAATACCGCGTGACGCCAGATGATAGAGCACCTGATTTGTCGCGCATTGCTGTCCCCCAGGGATGCGCCACAGCGCCTGCATATCGTCATAATCAAGATTAGAGACTCCCCAACGGCGAATTTTCCCCTGCGCGATTAGCCGCTCCATACCTTCAACGGTCTCTTCGAATGAAAAGCTTCCGGCCCAGTGCAATAGATAGAGATCGAGATAATCTGTTTTCAGACGACGCAGGCTTTCCTCACAGGCGGCAACTATCTTCTGGCCGCCAGCGTTCCACGGGTACACTTTTGACACCAGAAATGCCTCATCGCGTCGCCCTGCTAACGCCTCGCCCACGACCTTTTCCGCCCCGCCGTCGGCATACATTTCCGCCGTATCAATAAGGCGTAACCCCAAATCCAGCCCCGCGCGCAGCGCCGAAACCTCGCGCTGACGTTGATCCGCGCGCTCGCCCATATACCATGTTCCCTGTCCGATGGCAGGAAGCGTCACCTGCCCGTAAAACGTTACGTTTTTCACTGATTTCATTTCCTTTTCAAGGTCACTCGACGGTAAAACAATACAGGACTCTTAGACCCTACGGTAATGTCCGGCATCATACCGCGCAAGGGGGGCGATTTTCTTGTCACTGACGAACGTCATCCGCAATCATGTCGACGATGCGGGTAATATGCGCGGCGGGTCGCTGATTCAGTAATAATTGACGCATCACATTCATATAGGGCGTCACATGTTGAAAGAACTCCAGATATCCTTTACAGAGATAATTTTGCCGTTCGCCGCCGTCCATACAAATTCGATGTTTCGGACAACCGCCGTGACAGGCAAAGCGCCACGTACAGTTCTGGCAGCGTGAGGAAAGGTTTGCTTTAGCCGCGCCAAACTGCTGCTGAAAAGGAGAGGCCGCCATTTCTTCTAAAGAGTGTTGCTGCAGATTGCCCAGTTTATAGGCGGGAAAAACAAAATGGTCACAGCTAAACACGTCGCCATTCTGCTCCACCAGCAAACTTTGTCCGCAGGTCGACTGCATCGTACAAAGCGTGGCGGGCTCCCCCATCCAGACGCCAAGTAAGTTGTCAAAAAGCTGTACGAATATGCGTCCGACATCGTGACGTATCCATTGATCAAAAACATCGCACATAAAGGCGCCCCACCCTTCAGGCGTAACGGAAAAGGGCATCAGCGAAGGCGAATCCTCATTGTCAGATAACGTCAAAGAACGCTGCGCTTTTTGCGCGAGCGGCTCAACAATGGGAATAAATTGCAGGTGTTTACTTTCCAGTTCCTGCGTCAAAAAATGATAAATAGCGTTGCCATGACGGCATGACGCATCATTCACGACAGTGAGCGTGTTGAACTCGACATCATTTGCCTGCAGAAGGCGGATAGCATTCACGACTCGGGAAAAAGACGCCCGCCCTGACGGCGTTCTCCGGTAATTATCATGAACGACTTGCGGCCCATCAATCGATATACCAATCAGGAACTGGTGCTGCGCAAAGAAAGCCGCCCACTCTTCATTGATTAATACGCCATTGGTTTGCAGACTGTTGTAAATAGTTTTGCCGTTGGCATAGCGTTGCTGCAAGCACACCACTTTTTGATAAAAAGAAAGACCGCATAGCGTCGGCTCTCCCCCCTGCCAACAAAACGAGACCTCTGAGGATGGCGTATCATCAATTACCCGGCGGATATACGTCTCCAGCACATCGTCAGACATGACGCGCTGGCCCCGGGGTTTATCAAGATAGAAACAGTACTTGCAGGATAAGTTACACAGACTGCCGCTGGGCTTGGCTACGGTATTGAATACTATGCTCATTCGTCTTACTCGCTGTGAAGAATGGGTATAGCATAAGCGGGACGTGACAGGGCGATATCAGCCAGCATTGCAACAATTATTACGCTAATTGTTAGCGCAGTTGTAATCACCTGGATTTTTCATATAAAAGGCTAGTTTTTTAAATTGATGTAACAAAGTATAAATCACGTAAGGCTGCGCCATCCCCGGTCAACAGCGCATTTATGCAAGCCGCCATGTTCGCGTTTCAGACAGCACAAAGCCTGCATAACGCAGGCTTTGTCATGGTTTTTCCGGCAAATTCAATCAATCAGAATCTATAGGTCACGCCAGTAGAAAGGATACCGGTCCAGGATTTATCCACCATCGGGCTGTCGGTAATTTCATCCGACAGGCGGGTGTAGCGCGCAGTACCATATACGCTCCAGTTACCGGCGAAATTATAGTTAGCGCTAAGTTCAAGATACGGGTTCCAGCTATCGTTCGGGTTATAGCCGCGCAGGCCGCTACGCGAAGATTCTTTACGTGATACGCCGTAATAGTAATCGTTCTGGTTCTCGCTATTCCATTCAACCCCGATACCAGGCGTTAAGGTCAGCCCGCCATTGGTATACCGATACAGCCAGGCCAGATCCCAGACAATACCGTTACTGTTATCCAACGTATCCCCTGCCAGTGAGGTACGCAGGAATCCATACTGGGTGTGGTGCGCGTAAGAAACGCCCGCCATCATAGTACTTTTACGCCTGTCCAGACGACGCAACTGATGGTCATCGCTGTCGCCCGGTTTGAAGTACATCGGGGACCAGTATGCCATGATTGACAACTTATCGGCATTGTCATTCCACAAGTAGTACCCGCCGCCCAGACCACGGAACCAGAAGTTTTCGCTTTCATAAGCGATGACCGGTATCGGATAAACATCGCTATCGTAATCTTTATAAGGGTGTTCAACCACACCAACGCCTGCGCCCAACGTCAGGTTGCTTTCAGCGTGCGCGACGCTGGCGGATGTTGCAATAAACACGCCAAGAGCCAGAAGTTTAAGTTTGGTCACAATCCATAATTCCTTATTCAAATGTTCTGCGGCAAAAGTGTAACCGCCAATACCTGTAAGCCCAACTATTTTACACAATGTAACCGTTTAATATCACCACCACCGATTATTTTCAGATGATCGGCTGATGATCGTTATGTGACCGGGAACGCTTTTTCTGATATCCACCAGCCTTTTCTACCTGATGAGTTATTGATATGTCATCGAAATCCACTGACGCGTACAGGCAAGTTTTGCAAATGCCATCTACGCTTAATGTTAAGAAGGTGTATCACCGGACACGTTGATCTTCTGACCAATAAAATGGCATGAGAGTTGCTTTTTTTCCTTAGCAGAGACGGCGTTCAGTCTACTTCTTCCGGGAGCCTCTACTATTCATATGAACGGCTCTTAACATGTGCGAAAAAACGAAAGGATGGCATATCATGAATATATTCGATCACTATCGCCAGCGTTACGAAGCTGCCAAGGACGAAGAGTTCACACTGCAGGATTTTCTTACCATTTGTCGGCAAGATCGCAGTGCTTATGCCAACGCGGCAGAGCGGCTATTAATGGCTATCGGCGAGCCTAATATGGTCGACACTGCCCAGGAACCCCGACTTTCCCGACTCTTCTCCAACCGGGTTATTGCTCGCTATCCTGCGTTTGAAGAGTTTTACGGCATGGAAGACGCGATTGAACAGATTGTCTCTTATCTGAAACATGCGGCGCAAGGGCTGGAAGAGAAGAAGCAAATTCTCTATTTGCTGGGACCTGTGGGGGGTGGCAAATCATCGCTCGCTGAACGGCTGAAATCGCTAATGCAGCGCGTGCCAATTTATGTTTTAAGCGCCAACGGCGAGCGTAGTCCGGTCAACGATCATCCGTTATGCCTGTTTAATCCGCAGGAAGACGCGCAGATTCTGGAAAAAGAGTACGGTATTCCGCGCCGCTATCTCGGTACGATTATGTCCCCGTGGGCGGCCAAACGCCTGCATGAGTTTGGCGGCGATATTACTAAATTCCGCGTGGTGAAAGTCTGGCCCTCCATTCTGGAGCAGATTGCCATCGCCAAAACGGAACCCGGCGATGAAAACAACCAGGATATTTCGGCGCTGGTCGGCAAGGTGGATATTCGTAAACTCGAACATCACGCCCAGAACGATCCGGATGCGTATGGTTACTCTGGCGCGCTGTGCCGCGCTAACCAGGGGATCATGGAGTTCGTCGAGATGTTTAAAGCGCCTATTAAGGTGCTGCACCCCTTGCTGACCGCAACTCAGGAAGGTAACTACAATGGCACGGAAGGTATTTCCGCCCTGCCCTTTAATGGCATCATACTTGCCCACTCAAACGAATCTGAATGGGTGACTTTCCGTAACAATAAAAATAACGAAGCGTTCCTCGACCGTGTCTATATTGTGAAGGTGCCTTATTGCCTGCGAATCTCCGAAGAGATCAAAATCTACGAGAAACTACTTAATCATAGCGAGCTGGCTCATGCGCCCTGCGCGCCGGGCACATTGGAAACGCTTTCGCGCTTCTCGATTCTTTCCCGCCTGAAAGAGCCGGAAAATTCCAGTATTTACTCGAAAATGCGCGTTTATGACGGTGAAAGCCTGAAAGATACCGACCCCAAAGCTAAATCGTACCAGGAGTATCGCGACTATGCGGGTGTGGACGAAGGGATGAACGGTCTCTCCACCCGATTCGCCTTTAAGATCCTCTCCCGCGTATTCAACTTCGACCATGCGGAAGTGGCGGCAAACCCGGTACATCTGTTCTACGTTCTGGAACAACAAATCGAGCGCGAGCAGTTCCCGCAGGAGCAAGCTGAGCGTTATCTGGAGTTCCTGAAAGGCTACCTGATCCCGAAATACGCCGAATTTATCGGCAAGGAGATCCAGACGGCCTATCTCGAATCTTATTCTGAGTACGGGCAGAACATTTTTGATCGTTACGTGACTTATGCGGATTTCTGGATTCAGGATCAGGAGTATCGCGACCCGGATACCGGTCAACTGTTCGATCGCGAGTCGCTGAACGCCGAACTGGAAAAAATTGAAAAACCAGCGGGTATCAGTAACCCGAAAGATTTCCGTAATGAGATAGTAAACTTTGTCCTGCGCGCCAGAGCCAACAATAGCGGCCGTAATCCAAACTGGACCAGTTACGAGAAGCTGCGCACGGTGATTGAGAAAAAAATGTTCTCTAATACTGAAGAGCTGTTGCCGGTCATTTCTTTTAACGCCAAAACGTCGACTGACGAGCAGAAAAAGCATGACGACTTTGTCGATCGGATGATGGAGAAAGGGTATACCCGTAAGCAGGTTCGTTTGCTGTGCGAGTGGTACCTGCGCGTGCGTAAATCGTCGTGATGTTAATGCCCGGTGGCGCTTGCGCTTACCGGGCCTACAAAGTAATGTTCTGTAGACTGGCTAAGCGTTAGCGATATCCGGCACTGACAGAACAGGCGCTCAGTTGGCAGTACGGGGGGCATATGACCTGGTTCATAGACCGACGTCTTAACGGTAAAAATAAAAGCACGGTGAATCGCCAGCGCTTTTTGCGTCGTTATAAAGCACAAATTAAGCAGTCGATTTCCGAAGCGATTAATAAACGCTCTGTGACCGATGTCGACAGCGGAGAGTCCGTCTCTATTCCAACCGATGATATTAGCGAACCGATGTTTCATCAGGGGCGCGGCGGTCTGCGCCATCGCGTCCATCCGGGTAACGATCACTTTATCCAGAATGATCGCATTGAGCGTCCGCAAGGCGGTGGCGGCGGTTCCGGCAGCGGTCAAGGTCAGGCCAGCCAGGACGGCGAAGGCCAGGATGAGTTTGTTTTTCAGATTTCAAAAGATGAGTATCTGGATCTGCTCTTTGAAGATTTAGCGCTGCCTAATCTGAAAAAAAACCAGCATCGCCAGCTTAACGAGTATAAAACTCACCGCGCCGGTTTCACCTCAAACGGCGTGCCGGCCAATATCAGCGTGGTACGTTCGCTACAAAACTCTCTGGCGCGCCGTACAGCAATGACGGCAGGAAAACGCCGCGAACTGCACGCGCTGGAAACGGAACTGGAGACCATCAGCAAAAGCGAACCAGCTCAACTGCTTGAAGAGGAGCGGTTACGTCGGGAGATTGCCGAACTACGGGCTAAAATCGAGCGAGTGCCGTTTATCGACACCTTTGATTTACGCTATAAAAATTATGAAAAACGGCCTGAGCCCTCCAGCCAGGCGGTGATGTTCTGTCTGATGGACGTCTCGGGTTCGATGGACCAGGCAACCAAAGATATGGCCAAGCGTTTTTACATTCTGCTTTATCTGTTTTTGAGCCGAACGTATAAGAACGTAGAAGTGGTTTATATCCGCCACCATACCCAGGCGAAGGAAGTGGACGAACATGAGTTCTTTTATTCGCAAGAGACCGGGGGGACGATTGTCTCCAGCGCGCTTAAACTCATGGATGAAGTGGTTAAAGAGCGCTACGACCCGGGGCAATGGAACATCTATGCGGCGCAAGCGTCAGACGGTGATAACTGGGCCGACGATTCACCGCTGTGTCATGAGATTCTGGCGAAAAAGCTGCTGCCGGTAGTGCGCTATTACAGCTATATTGAGATTACCCGCCGCGCCCACCAGACCTTATGGCGCGAGTATGAACATCTGCAGGCGACGTTCGATAACTTCGCCATGCAGCATATTCGCGATCAGGAGGATATTTATCCGGTATTCCGCGAATTGTTTCAGAAACAGAGCGCCAATCAAAGTGCATAACCCTAAACCTGCCCGTTGTTATTACGGGCAGGTTTATTAGCAACTTAACGTTCACCCTTCGCGACTGACATCATTATTCGCGTATAGCGTGAATGAAGCTGTTTGGCCTATGTTACAAATTGATTCGTTAGCGTTATGCCTTTGCGTTAATGTTAAGAACAATACGGCCATCTCCTGCCCGGCAACGGCGGCAACTCCATACCATCTGGATCAAAGAGAGTACACCAGTGTGCATGTTCACCAACGGGCTTAACTTTAGCTGCTGGAACTCCTCCAGGCTTTTGGCCGTCTGCCATAGCCGATGCGGAGAAACCCGCCGCCAATAATGTAAAAAGCGAGATAGCAGCCATTTCTTTCAACTTTTTCATCATTCCCCCTACAGGAATAAGAGAATAAATAAATATCCTTCCCTCTCGCACCTCCTTTCACGGTAATAATAATGGTTTTTCTATTTTTAAAAGAAATAATGTAACATCGTTACCTGAAAATTTACTTTCGCCACCATTAATAACCATTGAAAATATCAACACATCGAATTATTGCCGCAATTAAATCGAGAATGATTTTTATTCCATAACATCAACACGTTTTATTTTTAAACAGTCTATTAGAGGAATTCTCATCGCTATGGTAAACTAACGCATCCGACTTTCAGGGCTGTAGTTCATCATGAATTTGCATCATAAAGCGCTCAGGCACTTTATCTCGGCAAGCGTCATCGTTTTGACATCGTCCTTCCTGATTTACGAACTTATTGCCAGCGACAGGGCAATGAATGCCTATATGCGTTATATCATGGAGAGAGCCGATTCGTCGTTTTTGTACGATAAGTATCAGAATCAGAGCATCGCCGCACATTTGATGCGAACTTTTGAAGCGCCGGGAGACCCCGTCACCGCAGAAAAACGCCGCGCTTTTTGCGACGCCTTTGAGGCTATTAACGGTACGCACGGCGTCAACCTGACCCGGCATAATTATCCGGCGCTACATGGTACCCTGCAAACCGCCGCTACACAGTGTACCGATAATCTTGATGACGCCCTTTTACTGCCTGCATTTGATCAGGCGGTAAGCATCAACCGTTCGCAGGACGACCACAGTCACGGGCTGGGCACACTGGAGCTTAAATTCCGTTATTACGTTGATTTAAATAAACATTATGTCTATTTCTATGATTTAATCAACTCACGGCGCTTCGCCATGCATCGTTGGACTTTTTTACAAAAAGGCACAATGGGTATTAACAGAAAAGATATAGATAAACTTTTTACCGGCCGTACGGTTATTTCCAGTATTTACATGGATGATATTACCCAGGAAAACGTCATGAGCTTTTTAACGCCAGTCTATCTGGCGGGAACGTTAAAAGGTATCGTGATGGTGGATGTTAACCAGGATAATTTAAAAAATATTTTTTATACCCAGGACCGTCCGCTGGTTTGGCGTTATCTTAACGTAACACTAAAGGATATGGACTCCGGAAAAGAAATTATTATTAATCAAAGCAAAAATAATCTGTTTCAATATGTGAATTATAGCCATGATATCCCGGGTGGACTGCGCGTTTCGTTGTCCCTTGATTTAACCTATTTCCTTGTCTCGTCCTGGAAAGCTCTGGCCTTTTACTTACTGGCAACGGCGCTCCTGCTTAATATGGTACGGATGCACTTTCGGCTTTATCGCAACGTCACACGCGAAAATATTAGCGATGCCATGACCGGGCTTTACAACCGTAAAATATTAACACCGGTGCTGGAACAGCGACTGCAACGCCTGGTCAATACCGGGACGCCGGTGACATTTGTCGCTATTGATTGCGATAGGTTAAAACTGATCAACGATACCCAGGGGCACCAGGAAGGCGACCGAATTATAACCCTGTTGGCGAAAGCGATTAAAACATCGATTCGTAAAAGCGATTACGCCATTCGCCTCGGCGGCGATGAGTTCTGTATTATTCTTGTTGATTACGCGGCGGATTTGGCTATCCATCTGCCGGAGCGTATTATTCGTAACCTGCAAATTATCGCACCGGATAAGACAGTCCATTTTTCTGCCGGGATTTATAATATGCAGCCCAATGATACGATTAATGATGCCTACCAGGCTTCCGATGCGCAGCTCTATCTGAACAAACAACAAAAACAACATCGTTCATCATAGTGCTTCGCAGTAAATGTTCATATTGCACCAGGAGTGAGAAATGGCCGAAATGACTGAAGTCGCGAAGGGTGTCGCTACACACCAACGTTTAGTGGCTTTATTAACCCAGGAGAACGCGCGCTATCGTGTGGTGAACCATGAAGCGGTAGGAAAATGCGAAGCGGTATCTGAAATACGCGGTACTGCGCTGGGCCAGGGCGCAAAAGCGCTGGTCTGTAAAGTCAAAGGCAACGGCGTCAACCAGCACGTTCTTGCTATTCTGGCGGCCGATCAGCAAGCCGACCTCTCTCAGCTTGCTTCACATCTGGGCGGCTTACGCGCTTCCCTTGCCAGCCCGGCGGAAGTCGATATGCTGACCGGCTGCGTTTTTGGCGCGATCCCGCCTTTCAGTTTTCACCCCAATCTGAAACTGGTCGCCGATCCGCTCCTGTTTGAGCGTTTCGATGAAATTGCCTTTAATGCCGGCCTGCTGGAAAAATCAGTCATTATGAATACACAGGACTATCTGCGCATCGCCCGACCAGAACTGGCAGTCTTCCGCCGCTTTCAGTCATCGCCAACGGCTTAGTCCCCTCCCCCTTCAAGGAGCAATACCGACACAACGATAATGATAAAAATGGCGAAAAACGACGCCGTAATCATCAGCGCTTCAAGAAACGGTGGATCGTACATAATTGTATCCTCAGGAAGACAACAATGACGGTTCACCTGTTAGCAATACGCGGCGTTGATGGCAATTTAATGACAACGCCGTTTTTCACGTAGAGATTGTCTTTCAGGCAGTTGCCTGAAATCCGCATCAATCGTTAAAAAGGCCTGTGCGCTTTGCCGTTTGGGCGTAAAGTAGTCAGGCTTACTTTTTGGCAAGGAAACCATAATGTTTGATGTCACTCTGCTGATCCTGCTCGGACTGGCAGCTCTGGGATTTATCAGCCACAACACCACTGTCGCCGTCTCAATTCTGGTGCTGATTATTGTCCGCGTAACCCCGTTGAATACCTTTTTTCCCTGGATTGAAAAACAGGGACTCACCGTCGGGATTATCATTCTGACCATCGGCGTAATGGCTCCCATCGCCAGCGGAACCCTACCGCCCTCCACATTGATCCACTCTTTTGTGAACTGGAAATCGCTGGTCGCGATTGCCGTCGGCGTTTTCGTCTCCTGGCTGGGCGGTCGCGGCATTACGCTGATGGGAAACCAACCGCAGCTCGTCGCCGGGCTGCTGGTCGGTACGGTACTTGGCGTCGCGCTGTTTCGCGGCGTGCCGGTCGGCCCACTGATTGCGGCGGGGCTGGTCTCTTTAATTGTGGGGAAGCAGTAACTCGCCCGTCAGATACTGGCCTGGCGTCTGCCCCAGGCCTTTTTTAAACATGGTAATAAATGCCGTGGTGGAATCATAACCCAGCATTTGCGCCGTCTGCTGTACATTACGTCCCGCGATCAGCGCTTGTAGCGCCAGGATTAATTGCAACTGATGACGCCAGCGACGAAAGCTTAGCCCCGTCTCTTTGACGACCAGCCGGGCAAGGTTACGCTCGCTCATCGCGAATACGCTGGCCCACTGCCCTAACGTATTCCATCGCGCGGGCTCCTGCGCCATTGTCTCCACCATTTGGCGAATTTTCGGATGCCCCGATACCGGTAATTGCAATTGTTCCTGCGGCTGCTGCGGCAGTTCATCAAACAACACCTGAATAAGGCGCTGCGTTGGCATTTGCGCTCTTTCGGAATCGGTTCTGCGCGCCAGCGACAAAATCAACTCCCGGCATAACGGCGAAATTTTCAGCGTGCAGCAACGCTCCGGCATGACGACCGCTGCAGGTTCAATAAATAAAAAGCACAGCTCCGCCCCTGCGGTCACATGATTACTGTGCGGCAGCGAGCCAGGGAGCCAGACGGCATACTGGGGCGGAACCATCCACATCGCATTTTCCACCTCGCAGGTAATCGCGCCGTGCAGAGCGAGAATCAACTGTCCCTTGCGATGCTGATGGCGAGGGCTAAACAGTTCATCATCCCTGGCGCGAATACAAAAGGCCACAGCGGCATCGTGGTGAAGGTCGGGATCGTAACCGTCCAGTCTCAGGCCAATCATTATATTGTCCGATTTTAGCGATAAATTGTCATTTTAGCTTGATTCATCCAAACAGTAAAAACTGTTAAGGTATCGCCTCGCCTGACGAGATGAGAAAACGATGACGACAGCCCTTTCACCACGCGGCAAACAGGGCGCTTTACTGATTGCCGGTATTTTGATGATAGCCACTACGCTGCGCGTAACATTTACCGGCGCTGCGCCGTTGCTGGAGACAATCCGTTCGGATTACGGTCTTTCCACCGCCCAGACGGGCCTGCTAACAACCTTGCCGCTTCTGGCGTTTGCACTGGTTTCGCCGTTGGCGGCCGGTATTGCCCGCCGGTTTGGGATGGAACGCAGTCTGTTTGCCGCAATGCTGCTGATTTGCGCGGGTATTGCCCTCCGCTCCCTGCCCTCCGCTGCATTGTTGTTTGCCGGAACTGCCATTATTGGGTGCGGGATCGCGCTGGGTAATGTGCTGCTACCAGGATTGATTAAGCGCGATTTTTCACAACATGTCGCCAGGCTGACGGGCGCGTACTCATTGACGATGGGCGCCGCCGCCGCGTTGGGGTCCGCGCTGGTGGTTCCGCTGGCGTTGCACGGTTTTGGCTGGCGCGGCGCGCTGTTAATGCTAATGCTGTTTCCGCTGTTGGCGTTTCTTATCTGGTTGCCGCAGTGGCGCACTACCCGCTCAGCTAACCTGAGTAGCTCCCGGGCATTACATGAACGCGGTATCTGGCGTTCGCCTTTAGCCTGGCAAGTTACGTTGTTTCTGGGACTTAACTCACTGATTTATTATGTGATTATCGGCTGGTTACCAACAATACTCATCAGCCACGGTTACAGCGAAGCACAGGCAGGATCGCTACATGGCCTGCTGCAACTGGCGACCGCGGCGCCTGGGTTAGCTATTCCGCTTATTTTGCCTCGCTTTAACGATCAACGCTGGATTGCCGCGCTGGTCTCACTCTTGTGCGCGGTGGGCGCGGCGGGGCTTTGGTTTGCGCCGGGCCAGGCGATCATCTGGACGCTACTGTTCGGCTTCGGTTCAGGCGCGACGATGATCCTCGGCCTGACGTTTATCGGCCTGCGCGCCAGTTCGGCGCATCAGGCGGCGGCGCTTTCCGGCATGGCGCAGTCGGTCGGGTATTTACTGGCGGCATGTGGGCCGCCCGTCATGGGAAAACTTCATGATGCCAGCGGTAGCTGGTATCTGCCGCTATCGGGCGTAACGGTTCTGGCTATCATCATGGCGATTTTCGGCCTCTACGCCGGACGCGATCGAGAGATAGCGTCATAAATAAACCTGATACCCACTTGAATGCCTGATGGCGCTTCGTTTATCAGGCCTGATCCATTAAAATCATTACCGCTATCCGACAAAAGTACCGTAAGCGACACCATCACAGGAGGGAAAAATGCGAATCCAGTGTAAGCGCGTCTATTTCCCGGCGGAAAAAGACGATGGTTATCGGGTATTGGTTGACAGGCTATGGCCGCGCGGCATTAAAAAATCGGCGCTGGTCTATGATGAATGGAATAAGGCCATTACGCCCTCCACCGAATTGCGCAAAGCCTTTCATAGCGAACTGATTGATTTTAACCACTTCGCGCAGCAATACCGGGCAGAACTTGCGCAACAGCATCAAGAAGGCAAACGTCTGGCGGATATTGCCCGACACCAGCCGCTAACGTTGCTATACGCCGCTAAAGATACTCGCCAGAACCATGCCATTGTGCTGGCAGAGTGGCTACGAGAGCTGTGATTGTCGTGCCGCCGCCTGGCCTGGTTGTCTGTCCGGGGACAACGGCATCAAATGTTCTGCCCGCACCCAGGCAAAACCGTGCTGGCCATCGGCGGAGGCTACATCGCCCGTGACCAGCCACAGCGCCCGAGGCGCTTCTTTCGGCAGTAAGGTGACGTGTCCATTTACCGGGTTAATGAATTCATCTCCGGGTTGACACAGGCAAAATAGCTCAACCGATTTACCAATATTCTGCCGTCCGGCGGGTGTTTTAGCGCCAATAACTATTGCCAACGCGCCCGGCTTTAACTGAAACATATTTTCTTGCGCCGCATGAAACTCATTATCAGATTGTTCTTAATCATATCCCGTCGGACCGCAGGTTGTCACTTTTTCGTATCAGGGTGCTCTCTGCGCCATAATGTCCACTCATCAATGATTTCGCCATTGGGCAATTTGCAATCGGAACGCACGCCTTGTGGGGTCTGCACCGGCATCAGCGTACCGCCCTGTTGCTCACAGTAGACGGCTGCCGGATTAGGCATCCCAATACGCGGCGGCCTGGGGGCGTTGGGTTGCGACGATGAACAAGCGCTCAGCAGCAATACGCCTGGCAACGCAATCCACGTAAATTTCATAACGACTCCTTAAAGCGATATTTTGTCCAGGATAACCTGGCGGGTACGCTATTTCCATACTTTCTGTCAGCGCTTTAATGGGTGTTTATCCCGGGTTAAGTCAGTAATAACCACGCCCTGTCACAAAGCAACCGACCTTTTGTCGCTGAGAAAACCCTGTTATTCTGGCGCCCCCTGAACAGTGAAGGTAATAGCATGAGAGTGGGTATCCTCTTCCCTGTCGTCATTTTCATTACGGCAATATTATTTTTGGCATGGTTTTTTATTGGCGGTTACGCCGCGCCGGGAGCATAACCATGAGGAAAACAACGATGGTGTTGATGGGCATCGCGCTAATTGCGGTGGCGGGTACCGAACTGGGCTGGTGGTAAATTCATTTTGAATAATAAAGGCTACCTGTCGTAGCCTTTATTATCTCTGAAAGTTCTGCGTTTAGCTTTTGATTTTTCTGTAGATTAACAGCACGACAATCGCGCCGATCACCGCGACTGCAAAGCTGCCGAAGTTGAAACCATCCACTTTGCCAAAGCCAAAGAACGTACTGATCCATCCTCCGACTACCGCACCAACGATCCCCAGAATGATCGTCATAAAGAATCCGCCGCCATCTTTACCTGGCATGATCCACTTAGCCAAAATACCCGCAATAAGTCCAAAAATAATCCATGAAAGAATGCCCATTTTTTCCTCACTTATGTCTTAACGTTAGCGGTTTATTTGCCGTTAAAAAGAATAGCACATCGTCAGGAAAGTGAAGTTTGTGATATCCATCACCTTTTAGCGCCGTGGATAAAAGCGCATAAATATCAGGGTTGCAATCATTAATGATAACGATTATCTTTATCAACACCGAGTAGTTGAGTTTATAACCCACCTGTTCGGTACGACATTGCTCACATTGCTTCCAGTATTATTTGCCCGCCTCACCGAGTGCGGGCTTTTTTTGCTAACCGCTATCTATCCCATGTCGAATTCATGGTCTTTTTCAGCCGCGCTATTTTGCGTGATACGGGGTCATCTCCAGCGCAGTACATTCATCCTGCTTGTCCTGCTGCATAAACACCACGGTCACCATAAACAAACCGATCATAAATGGCACTTCATAAAGCTCTTCAATCAAATCTGTGTAACGAGCGTTATGCAGGAATATCGGCGACAACCACCGATGATGCTCGACAGTGTCGGAAATCAGATATGAACATGCCGTCACGGTAAACAGCCACAATGGCAGAGGAGCGTCCCGTAGGCGACGAACAATCTCCTTACGTAGCCCGGCAGAAAACAGGACTGGCAAGACTAACGCAGCAATTAATAGCACTGAAATCGTTCTGAACAGCATACGCGGCTCGTCAGGGAAATAGTCACGCCCCCAACTGGTGCTTCTACCCAATAGCACCACCCACCAGACAACAGCCCATAGCCAAAACTGCTTTGCCCCTTCGGGACGGGAAAGTGGCCGTATATACCAAGCGGTAAATAGCGCCCCAAACAGTAACCATAACGCTTGTCCGTTTTCAATCCATCGGACCACCACGCCGTTAAGCAAAGGCAATTGCCAGTCCGCCGTAAACGGGATGACCACAGCGGCAAGCGCAAGAGTAAGTGCTGACGAAGTTAATCGGGTATCGAGTTTCATGATTATAAGACTCTTCTGGTTTTTAATACCCAATCATAAGTTTTATGAATACGCTCTCATTAGCAAACAATGCGATATTCTTAATGTTTTCTTAATGTTTCTTTTCAACCCATGTCTGATGTAAATAAACAGCGCTTTTCAATACGCAAAAACCGCATCACGCTGGCGACGCGCGATGCGGCTTCTGATTTAAAAAATCACTTTATATCAAATAGATACTACAAGATCCTTACCAACCGCAAACGTCGTGTTCGTTTTCGGTATCGTAGGAACGCACGGTATTGACCAAATCCTTCACAACTTCTGCTGCAACTTCAGGTACCAGCAACGTCATCGGTGCTTCCGTTTCATAGTCCACAGAGACGCCGTTGCTATTATTCGTGACCGTGACGGTATAAGTAGCTTTTCCCATTATTATTCTCTCCCGGCATGAATGACTTTTCGTGAGGTCGCCCCTTCCATCAGTACTTCCGGCGCGACAAAAAAGTCGATGTTAAAATAGGTATCATCCGTCATGACCTCAATATTGTGCCACTTTTCCGGAGGAAACACGCCAAACTCGCCGGCATTGATCACCATGATCTCTTCCGGCTCAGAGCAATGTTCATCAGCGTATCCGAGATATTTGACCGCCCCCTGCATCACCGAGAGACGAGGATAAACGCCGGGTCGCGTTCCCTTATCAAGGTGGCGTTCGAAAATTCCGGCAGGCGCCGTCTCTTTGTTCCAGAATGGCGTGGAACGTGTATGGATATGATTTTGTGGAATTTGCCGCATTTGCTTCCCTCTTCCCGCAGGTTACTCAACGATAATCTCATCGCTGTCGTAAAAAGGTTACGCTCCAAAAACAGCATTTTAAATACCATTTATTGGTTACTATTTTGCTGTTTTCCACGCGATAAAACCGAAAGGAGAGCAATGACCCGCCGTTGTCGACGGGTTCAGGGGGTTAAGACTGGAGCGTTGCCAGCCGGGCGGCAAATCCGACGAAAAGAAGGCCAATCAAAGAATTGCCCACTTTTGCCAGTTTCTTTTTGGTACCAATATAGTGGGTTACAAAAGCGCCAGAAAGAATTAAAAAGCTCAGATAGCAAAAACTGACGATTTCAAGGGTGGTGGCCAAAATAAAAAATGACACCCCAGTATGCGGCGCAGTAACGTCAATAAATTGCACAAAAAAGGAAACATAAAAAAGTATAGCTTTAGGATTCGTCAGGCTAAGAATTAAAGCACGCTTAAAAATAGCGCCAAAAGGAACTACCGTTTCCGTCGCCGCACGCCCCTTTGAGGTCAGCGTAGCGTAAAGGATTTTTGCGCCAAGGTAGAGCAGATAAAACGCGCCGAGATAGCGAACAATGTTAAACAGAACCGGCGTTGTTTTGATCAGCGTCGCCACGCCCGCATACGCCAGAAACATTAATATCGCATCGCCGATAAACACGCCGCATGCGGCAAGATATCCTCCTTTAACCCCGCGTCCTACGCTGTTTTTAAGCACAAAAAGCGTATTCGGCCCCGGCACCAGAACGATAAAAATCGCCCCGACCAGGTACGTCCAATAATTCAGAACACCATACTCCGCGAACACATTAACCTCTTCCTGAAAACATTTACGCTTAGCTGCGAAACAGTATGCTAACGAATGAACCGGAAGATGGGAAGCGAAACCACGTCTCTCCAGCCGCTATTCCGCCACGCTTATATCCCCATCACCCAAAAACGTTCTTGTATCGCAACCCCCGCAGACAACCACCAGGTATTGGCCCACGTTTCCTCATGGGGGATTAACGCGCGCGTCGTACCAAAGACAGGGCTGCCAACACATCACTGATATCGCTCTCATTCAGATTCGGCGCATTAAACTTCGCTCTCAGCCACACCATATCCTCGTGGCTGAAAGCGCCGACCATCAAGCGCTGGCTGATGATGATCAACATTTGATTATCAAGTTGTCGAATACGTTGCCGGGTGACCGACAAGGTTTGTATCGGAAAGGAGGGTTCTGAGCCGGTTCGCCACTGCGCTAAATAGCGGTACTGTATCGCTTTACTGGCATCCATTAGCGAACGAATAAAAGGGGCTATCGAATGCGGGTCCAGACCGTTATTTTTCGCTTCTTCTTCGGCCTCGGCAAAAACATTTTGTTCACGCGTGAAATCCTCTATCGGCAGATGGTGCTTCATTTTATAAGCAGCCACATCTTTCATTAATAACATGCGTTCATTGAGCGCGGTTAAGAGCGCGCCAAGCGATACCGACGTTACCGAATCGGCAAAAGTGGTGCTGCACATCAATAAAGAACAAAGAAAAATGGCGATATGACGAATCATTAATCAACCTCCTTTTACGGAGGCCTGACAGTAATTTACCTTTATTAAGATAACATTAAGTAATTATTACAGATGGGTATTAATGCTTATTCGTTTAAACTGGAGTGATAAAAAGAACAGGCCGTTGATTCTACGGAATCTTCACCTTCACTTAAAGTGTATAAAATATACAACAAATCACACAAATGTGATGTACATCACGTTTTTATGATTTTTTATTACGGTTTTATGATATAGGTCTAATTTTAATAGGTCACTAATTTCTCTCCCCCGCTCAGGGAGATCGGCTTCAATTTACATCGAATATGGTGAAATATGACTACCATTACACTAGTCAACGAACAAAATAGTACTGGCAATCCTTTTTCTGCACATATGTTATGTGAACAGCGAGCTATTCAGGAAATTACTTACGAACTATTGCAATCGCAGCAGCATGTCTCAAATAAGGATATCATCGCCAAACTTATTGAAAAACTGGAAACAGAAAAAGACGTAGTGCAGCTTGATATTTACCGTAATGCCTTAGAAGCCGTTTTGTTTCAGACACCTGACGACATCTAATATATACCCAAAATAATTCGATTTGCTTAAAGGCGGCAAGGGAGTGAGTCCCCAGGAGCATAGATAACTATGTGACTGGGGTGAACGACAAATCTGCCGGGAGCAGATTTGAACGTCGCGTGCGACGGCCCGTCAGGGCGAGGCCCATGGATGGGCCGAGTAATCCGTAGCCAACACATAAGCAACTTGAAGTATGAAGGGTATAAACAAGGGAGGGGGTTACTCCTCCCCTGTTCGTTAATAATGCAGATGCCTCAACGTGCGGTGCCTGATTTTTCGTAGCCGTTTGCATGGATTTGCGGTGCAACATGCTGCATGCTTTCTGGCATCTCATGCTGCCGGTATACGGCTGGCAGTAATGTTAAACCTGAACCATTTTTCACATGAAGACTAAATTTACCCGATTCTTTTAAAGCCTGAATAAGATTTTCCTGCGCGGGAGTTAATGTCTCATCATGCCACAGAACAATATGCTCGAAAGACGTTGATAAAAGATCGGGCATCGGCGCCTGCCAGGGGATGACTTCAACTCGCATACCTTCACTACAATATTTAATCGTTTCGAGCCATAGCTCAATGGGGTCGTTCAGCGAAAACGCAGCAATAAGCATTGTGCCTGCTGGCGCCTTTCGTACGCTACTTAGCTGGAATGTGGCGTATTCAATAATCGCAGTATCCAGTAATGCCTTTTCAAATCGGCGTGCATCATCATCGCCTGCGGACAACCACAGCCGTAAAGGACGCAGTATTGACTCAATTACGATACACGGCGGAATTTCCCGACCATAACGCCAGAGTAATTTCCGCAATTTGGCGGGTTCGAATTTTCTACACTGCGCTAAAATCTCTTCCTGGTAAAATAACCATCCCGAGCGGCAATGCGTTTCTTCACCATAGAGTGCAGGTTTAATCTCTTTTAATGAGAAGCCTTTGCTTAACGCGTCGATAATATGCTGTATTCTGATAGCATCTTCTATGCAATAAAAACGATTGCCAGCTTCATCTTTGGTAGGTTGAAGCAGGCCATAGCGTTCCCAGGACCTGATATTTGCTGTTGTGACACCACACTGTGCCGCCATTGCGCTAATACTAAAAGTAGCCATGCCTGTCTGGCCTCATGATGATGTAAGAAAGCATAGTGAACCTAAACGCCATCAGAAGCAAATCATTATTAAGCAATGACCTTACTATTTACACGGGAAATTACATTATCAACATTATTTATTGTAAGCCAGTGCATAAAAGCTTTAGAGACGGACAGTATTTGATAATCCAGAACTGTTCTACAACCTAATTTAGTCAGAACATGGTAGCGTACTGAGTAAATAGTTTTTAAATGTACATTTAGCTCACAGCTTATTTGTCGGATATCCATTCCTTTAACAAGCATCGCCAAAACATTTCTTTCATTCGCCGTTAATCTGACTTTCTCTGGCTTGGGAAAAAATTGACCAGCAGCGGCCAAAATCAGTAACTCACGCCACTCAGCAATAGAGGCATCGACCTTTATTCGATATATAGCATGATGTTCATCAATAAAGTTATATTCATTATGGGTAACAATCCCAATGAGTACCGTTTTAAATGCGGAAGTAATATACTGCTGTACGGTGTAGTAATCGTCGATATCAAAAATAATATAATTTACGTTACCAGCTATTATTGCGACGTCCTTAAATAAGGACTCCAGACCATAATTAAGAAACAGGTTTTCGCTCAATAGTCTTGTATCTGTCTTTAAAACAGATGATGCGGAACCAGTCATATCCACCTCAACAAAACGAGAGCCATGTGGAAATATCCATTCGATGGCCCGCATAAGATCATCTGCTTACTTCAGCGATGAGAACCTATTAAGTAGTAGTTGAGGAACGCCGTTTGCGCAACCTGACAGACGTCCTGGGGCATCTTATGTGAACTGCGTGGGGATGTGCGTTTTCGCAAAATCCACAAAGCGTACGACCGCAGGCAGCAAAATATGCCAGTCCTGTTGCTCCAGACCTAAATATTCACGCTGCGCCGTACGCAACGTGGCAGCATAATCTTCTGGCAACTGAGGTAACAGCCAGTCAGCCGCCGCATCCTTAGAGGTAAATCTCCCGGTAGAAAGGGTGTACCAGATACGCGCCAGGGTTAAAACGATATGATACTCATCTCCCTGCACATCTGCCGTGGATTGCCAAAGGTCGAGGGGATAACGCAAGGCCTTCAGCAACTGCGCCGCAGGGGCTGGCGTGAACAGCCGTTCCGCGCGTTCTCCCTTTAGCGGTATACTGGTCTCCAGAATTTGGGTTATCAGTAACACCATGTCCCAGTCCTGTTGCGCTGGTTCATAAATCCCCTGACAAATGTCCTCTCTTAGCCACTCGCCAAATTGCATTTCCCTGGAAGGTGGAAAACACCAGGGAACCAGCTGCGAATAAAGCACGACAGTGACCTCCAGAGCGCGTTTTTCTGCCGACGCCCCCGGCGGCGATGAAAGCGCCAGCAATTCCTGCATCAGCGTTGCGCGTTGGGTCTCCGTCAGCGGCTGGCATATTGTCACCAGCAGATCAATGTCGCTGTTTGGCTTCAGACCGCCCGCGACAGCGGAACCATATAAATGAATAGCACGCAACGTATCGCCTGTGACACGAGTAATCAGGCGACATGCCGCATCCGTTTGGCATTGAATCGAGGGCGGTATGGACAGCGTCATCGTTGCTCCGGGGGCGCAGGTATTTTTTATATTGATTGCCAGAAATATGGCATAACGGCAGAAAAAAAGCTCGCTATTCATAGCGAGCTTTTAACATTGCATCAGACTTAATGATGTAGCATTTCGTCAACGACCTCATTCGCCTTTAACTGATAAGGATAATAGGTAGGCCAGTTTTCCATCTCTTGCAACAATGCCTGCTGCGAGGTATTTCCCATAAAGATATGGAAGTGCGCCGATTTGCGCGGGGCAATGATATGATCGCTAAACTGAACATATTTAGGCGCTTTGCTATTCGCATCTTTACATTCGAACAGGTAGCGCACTCCTTTTTTACCCGATGCGTAAGTCAGAATTTTATAGCCGGCATAATTGTATTTACAGGATGCAACGTTATTGTCGCGATGGAATTCTATAACGCCATTTTCAATACCGATCGTCTCAACATTCGTCGCGTATCCTTTGCGATAATACGCTTTAATATCCTCAAACGTTTTCTCCGGGTCTTTCTTCGCCTTTTGTCTGAAGACAGGGTCCAGCTCGCCGCTGACCAGATAAGGATAGACGGATTGCCACATACCATCCCAGTCGGTGAGCGCGCGATCGCGTACATTAGCGTCATCAAACACGCCCGCTGCCGCTTTTTGCTCAACCTCCGTCATCGGCGCGCCATGAGCATGATGACCATGCGCGAAGGCAGGACTATTTACCAACAGCATTCCCAGAAGCATTGTCAGTTTTTTTAAATGAATCACCAAAACGTTACCCTCATCTTTCTTAGAAAGATGATTGTTATATTATAACATTGCATTTATTTCAACAGAAACTCAGCGGCCACCGCGCAGGTGGCCTTTTTTGATATCAACTGGTCCGCCATCGAGGAATTGAACCCCGAACCTTAGAGGTAGAAGCTCTATGCTCTATCCGGTTGAGCTAATGGCGGAAGAAAAATTACGCGGCCATTTTAAGGCAGGCGTCTGCGCATTGGCTGCATGCCCGCGCGCAATTCTGGCAATGGTCGTGATCGTGCCTTGCACACTCTTCGGCGCAGGCTTTGCAGATATCCGCGCACAGGCGGCATAATTTTTGTGAGTACTCGCTTTCCAATGCCATAAATTGCGCCGCCAGGCGACAAATGGCCGCACATTGCATATCTAACTGGATGCAGTGCTTCATCATTTCGACGTTATCTTCACGCAGACAAGAAGAGGCGCAGATATCACACGCCGCCGCGCATTCATAACACTGCTCAATACACTCACGATGTTCTTGTTGCATAAATGACTCCTTATTTTATTAAGAGGAGTAGATAAGTCTGCACAGAAACGCCGGGATAGCCAAACGGCTACCCCTCTTTTTCATACTTTTTGAACAAAAGTGCTGAATAAAACAGCAATAGTAAAGCCGGAAATCGGCCTCCGTGATGTGACGTCTATACTGTAATGTTCATCTGCTTTTCATCGGAGGTAAAATGGAGTATTTAGCACGACTAAATATCGTTGCGATGCTGATGTCAACGACGTTCTGGATCAATCTGGCGGTCGTTTTTTTCGTCACCCTCATTACTTACTGGCTCATCAACTGGCTACTTAATGTGGTCTATAAAGCGCTACAACGCCCGGATAAAAAGAATGATGCTCATGGGCGGCTGCGGCCTATTGTTTTCGAGATGCTGAAAAAGACCAGTAAGATGCTAATCTTTTTTGCCGCATTTCTCTTTAGCCTGCGCTTTGTCGCCCTGCCCGACCGGTTATTCTCTACCCTCTCTCACGCCTGGTTTTTAGTGGTTGCGATTCAAATGGCGATTTGGCTTGATCAGGGCGTACAGTCATGGATGCGTCATTTACTGTATGCCCCAGGCTCCAATAAAAACCCGGTGACGTTAGTCATTCTTGGTATGATTTTGCGCGTGCTCGTCTGGTCTATGATGTTGCTCTCCATCCTGGCGAACGTCGGCGTGGATATTACCGCACTGGTAGCCAGCCTCGGCGTGGGCGGTATTGCTATTGCCCTGGCGGTACAAACCGTTCTGAGCGATGTCTTCGCTTCGCTGTCGATTGGTTTCGATAAGCCCTTCGAGATCGGCGATTTCGTCGTCTTTAATGATGTAGCCGGTACGATTGAACATATCGGTTTGAAAACCACTCGCATCCGTAGCCTCAGCGGCGAACAGATCGTTTGTGCGAACGCGCAGTTGTTGCAGCAAACCATACATAACTATAAGCGAATGCAAACGCGTCGTATCGTGTTTACTTTTGGCGTCGCCACTGCGACACCGCCGGAAAAGTTACGCCTCATCGGCGATATGGTGAAAAAGATTATTACCGATGTCGGCGAAACACAATTCGACCGCGCCCATCTACTGGCCTTTGGTCAGGATCGGCTGACCTATGAGGTGGTGCATATCGTCAATACCGCGGATTACAATAAATACATGGATATTCAGCAAGAGATAAATATCCGTATTATTGAAAAACTCATTGAGAATGATATCGAACTGGCGCTGCCAAGTCTGGTCGTTAGAGCCCCTGTACAGGTTGAAGAGACCAGGGACTACAGTAATACCGCTGATGCAAAAAACGCAGATAAACGCGTCATGCAGTAAAATCTCTGCCGACAATACCGGGAACCCATGGGTTCCCGGTGCGTTAACGGCGACACGGCAATGCGGAGAAACGACTTGCGGCTATTCCACCTGTAAATGGCGGGTACAGACTTGATCAAGTAGCGCAGACTGATGACTAATCACCAACATCCCTAATGAACGGCTGCGGCACACCTCAAGCACGTATCCCCATATCGCTTTTTGAATAGACGGATCGAGTTGCGCCGTCATTTCGTCGGCAATCAGAAAACGCGTTCGTGGGTCAAGCGCGCGCAGTATCGCAATACGCGCCAACTCCCCGCCTGAGAGCTGCATTGGCCGACGCGTCAGCCACTCGGGCTGCACATGCAAACGCCTCATCGTTTCCAGGTCAGGCTGCCAGGCATCACGCACAGCGTCTCCGGCGCTTCGCCAGGGATTAAACGTCAGTTCAGGATGCTGGGGAACAAGCTGTACCGGACAATACTGATGCAGGGGTAACGGGCTGCCGTCCAGCAGAACGTCGCCCGCCGTCGGCTTTTGCCATCCGGCCAGGACGCGCCCCAACGTTGTTTTCCCCGTTCCGCTTGGCGCATGAATTCCTACCCGTTCACCGGCAGAAATCGTAAACGTCAGGTTCTGCCATAAGACTTTCCCGCCCTGACGAATAACGAGGTCGCGGCAGCTTAGCATTCTATTCCCTCTCCGGTCGGCATAAATAACGGGTTTAGTTCAGGCAATGCCTGCCATTGCCGTTTTAACGGCTCACTCATCTCTTCCGGCTGTAACTGCTCGCAGCGGATATTGTCCGTGATATAACCCTGATGCAGCGCCACAATGCGATCGGCATACCGCGCCGCCAGCAGCAGGTCATGAGTCACCCACAGCACGCCGCATCCCCGCTCGCAGAGACCTCGCAAGTGCTCAAGCAACTGGTTTGCCAGCGCCGTATCAAGCCAGGCGGTGATCTCATCCGCGAGAATATAACGTGCCTGGCTAAGCGAGGCGTGGCACGCCAGAATTCGTTTAGCCATCCCACCGGAGAGCTGGCGGGGAAAGCGTTCCAGGACTGTCGGTGCAAGATCGCTTTGCTGTAATAGCTGTACCATTTGCGTCTCATCCCAGGCGCGTCCGGTCAGATGACATGCTCTGTTCAAATGTTTTCTGATATTCAGCATGGGATTAAGCGCCTGTACCCCCTGCGGCACGTAGCTAAACGTATTGCCCCTAAGCTGCCTGATGGTATGTCTGTCCAGCCGGTTGCCATCAAGCGTAATCTCCCCCCGAAAGCGTAAATTTTCCGGCAGCAGATCGAGCAGACATTGCAGCAGCAGACTTTTGCCCTCCCCGCTGCCGCCAACCAATGCCACCATTTCGCCGGGCGCGATATCAAAAGAGACATTCTGTAATAACGGCGACCAGCGTCTCGCGCCATACCAGCGATAACGCGCACTTTCCAGCGTAACCTGTTGTAAACTCAGCATACGTCACTCCTTAGCCACAGCCGCTGAATGGCGCGCGCAAACTGATCGAAGAGCATCACCAGCGTGAATAACATTAGGCCGGGAAACAGCACCAGCCACCAGTTTCCATGGCTAATAAACCGTAACGCATCCGCCAGCAACAGCCCCAGCGAAGGCTCATGCGGCGCCAGCCCAAACCCCAGAAAACTTAACGCCGCGCTGTGCAATACCGCATGAGGAAACATCAATAACGTTCCCGTCAACCATTGCGGCAATAGCGCCGGAAAATAGTGATATCGCCAGCAATAAAGGTGTCCATGCCCCAGACGATAGGTCAGTGTCAGGTAGTCACTCTGCGCTACCCGCTCCGCGTCGGCGCGCAGAATCAGCGCCAGACGGGGCCAGTGCGTTAACGCCACGGCCGCAATGACGCCGCTTTTACCGCCGCCGAGCGTAAAACAGATAAGGATCAGCAAAAGTAAATGCGGCATGGCGAGCATAGCATCGGTTATCAGCCGCATCAGGAGGTCCAGCCGGGGATGAATGCGCGCCGCTGCCGCCATCACTAGCGCGATAACGCCGCTGCACAGCGCGGCGCCAACGCCAATTTGTAAACTGGTGAAGGCCCCCTGAAAGCAACGAAGCCATACATCGCGCCCCAGATTATCGGTGCCAAACCAGTGCTGGATATCAGGCGACAGATGCCGGGCAAGCAGATTAACCTCTGGCGGCTGGTTCAACGTGGCATAACCGTATCCGGCAATAAACAGCAGACAGGTAACGGAGAGGATCAGACGAAACAACGTCGGGGCAGGATTATAGAGCATCGGGACGCTCCAGCGATCGATTAAGCCCCACCACAAGCCAGGCTGAAATCGTATTTCCGGCAAACACTAATAGCGTACAGAATAAAACGATCCCCATGAGTAGCGGGACATCGCCACGCAGGCCGGCATCGATAGTGGCCTGTCCCAGCCCCGGATACGCAAAGACTTTTTCTGCCAGTAACGCCCCCCCCATCAGTTCGCCCAGAGAAGCAAATTGTAAGCAGAGCGCTGGGGTAATCGCATGACGTAACACCTGGTGACGTAACAGCGACCATCCTTTATCCCCCTGAGCGCGCGCAAAACGAATAAATTCGCTCTTCATTACGCTGGCTATTTTTTCTCGCGTATGCAGCGCAATTTGCCCCATGCCCAATAGACTTAACGCACATACCGGCAACACAAGATGGCGTAAACGTTCCGATAAAAGAGCTGTTCCTGCATTATTTCCGGGGTCCCAGGCGCAACAAACAGGTAATACCGGCCAGCGGACGGCAAATAGCGCCAGCAACAGCATTGCTATCCAGAAAGTGGGCAACGATGATAATAAGTAGCTGATACGGCAAATCATCTTATCCGGCCAACGGTGGAGAAAACGTCCGGCCAGAAAACCCAATGTCACGCCCAGCACACCAGACAATAGCCAGGCGCCCGCCAGCAGCGCGAATGACGTCGCAAAACGTTCCCGGATCACGCTGGCGACAGGCATGTTGAACAGAATGGAATACCCCATGTCACCCTGGAGCAGACGCCAAAACCAGTGACCGAAACGCTCCCACAGCGGCTGGTCAAGCCCCCAGCGCGCCGCAATCCGCGCATATTGTTCTGGCGGAACATGGAGCAGATCGTTGCCAATATAAGCACGGATAGGATCAACGGGCGAAAAGCTAAGCAAAATGAAGGTGCCGGCAGCCACCAGCACCAACAGAATAATCAGCCGCAAAAAATGACTGAAGAACAATTTCATCACCGACAGGTCCAGGTCCAGTCATCAAGATTGTTTAACACCGACCAGCTACCGTGGATTTCTGGCGCGCCTTTTCCCAGATCAATACAGGGGTTGGCCAGATAGGTATGCTGAATATTAAGCAGCCATGCCCATGCCGCATCGCCCTGAACGCCCGCGCCCTGCTTCCCATCCCACTCAACCTGCTGCCAGAAAAGAATCGCCTTTTGCCAGTCAGGCGCATCTATAGCCTGTTTCAGATGTGCTTCTACCGCAGGGTTGCTGTAATAGCCCGGGTTATAATATTCCACACCAGCGGCTTTCCCGCTGTAGTGATGGAAGAGTTCCATCGGGTCCAGACTTCCCCAGCCAAACAGCGTAGGGTTAGCGTGCATATGGCGCTCTACGGTTTCCCAGCTTCCCGACTGCAACGAGACGACAATGCCTAAAGGCTGCAACATGGCGCGCACCGCTTCGGCCAGATCCCGCCGGGTGCTGTCGCCACTGGCATACCATAAGGTCAGACGCGCTTCTTTACCTGCTTTTTCACGCACGCCCGCACTGTTTATCTTCCAGCCAGCCTCTTCCAGGATGGCGCGCGCTTTTGCAATATCGCCATCGCTGAATATCACTGAAGGATTTTGCCACGGCAATCCCTGCACCGCGCTATAGGCGGGTATCGCATGGCCTTCCATCACCTGTTCCGCCAGTTGTTTACGATTAATGGCATAGTTAATTGCGCGTCTGATAGCGACATCAGCAGTCACATCGTTGCCAACAGGATAACCGTTAGCATCCTTTTTACCGGCAGGCACCATCGGGAAGACAATGCCCCGGTTTTCAACGCTATCGCGTACCCAGAGTTTAAGATTATCCTGCTGCGGGGCCACCGCCATAGAAGGGGCAATGCGCACCAGCCCCAACTGTCCGCTGCGCGCGGCGGCATAGGCATTATCTTCATCCAGGAAGACAAAAACCAGCCGGTTAAAGTCATTCTTTTTACCTGCATACCAGGGGTTGGCTTCAACAATCAGTTGCTGACCAGGCTGGAAACTGACCAGTCGGTACGGACCGGCGCCTATCGGTTCGCGGGCGAACGTTTTTTCATCATAACGGCTGGCCGGAACAATCCCTAACGACCCGAGTACATTCACAAAGGTACTCTGCGGGTGGCTCAGCGTCATCTCAATTCGGCGCGCATCCAGCGCTCGCGCATGGCTAAAATTGCCCATGTCAATTTTACCGCCGCTCTTCGCCGCTTTGTTATATGTAAAAACGACATCTTCGGCAGTTAATGGCGAGCCATCGGAGAATTTCAGATCGGGTTTTAAGGTCAGTATCCAGGTTTTACCATCGGGGCTGGTGTCCACTTTTTCCGTCAGTAAATTACCCCAACTCATATCGGCGTTTTGCTTGAGCAACGGCGCATGAAGCAATAAGTAACTGCCGTGGCTCCAGCCCAGCATAGGATCAAAGCCTTCCGTTGGCTCAGGGCCAATGGCCAGCTTCAGGGTACGACCATCTGCCGTGTCCGACGCGGCGAAAAGCGACGAAGTGAATACCAGAGTCAGCGCGCACGTCACGAGCGCCAGTTTGCCTTTAATCATCAATTTGTCCCAGATTATGCGTTGTTTTTGTTTCTCCCGGCGCAGCATAAACGTCGGGAGACCTCCTGAGGACGGCATTATGGCGAGCATTTGTAATGAAAAAATTGACGCAGAACAGAAAGTATGACGATCTTTTAAAAACATCATACGCACAAACGCCGGGAGCGCCAACGTGGGCTAAAGGCCGCTTTTGATGGGGATAAAACGCAAGAGAAATGATGTCAGGAATAGCGGGTTAATTAACGCCATCTTATTCTCTTATTTCCTTTCTATTCTGTATTACGTCTTCCCATCCGACGCTGTTCATTTTCTCAACGTTATTAGTCAGTGCTGAAACGTAAGAAGGTATCGTAATTAGCGCCTCCTGGCTTTAAACCTAAACCAATATTAAACGAACCGGGCGTTAATGAAACTTACCAGCAGAACGCCAGTCATATGGCAACCCGATGAAATGACATGCTATGGAGTCCAACCGAAAAATGTTAACGCCGCCAGGGCTCGTGATGATTTTTTTAGCCGTACTGTTCTCATTGCTGACAGGATGCGCAAATTATAAAAACACGGCATGGGGAATATATCCGGCTTCAACGGATATTTGTCCATCAGGTACGACATCAACAGGAGGGTGCAAAGAGTAATATCGCATATTTAATATACACCACTTTTTAAATGACTGTCCGGACATTTTCGGACGGTAAGTTTTCTATTAATTTATAATGGACTAATCCCATGACAAATAAAAAACACATTTTTTCAATTATCTTTATTGGTTCTCTTTTAACGGGGTGTGCTACAGGACCATCACCGACAGGGATTGGCTTATATACGGATGTTAAAGGGCCAATTACTGCCACGAGTCTCCCGGCAACCAAAACCGGTAAAGCGTGTGCGCAAACGGTATTGGGTATTGTAAATACCGGCGACGCATCTATTGATTCAGCGAAAAAAGCGGGCGATATTTCTTTAGTGTCGAGTGTTGATTATGAAACTACAGGCTCATATCCGTTTTATGGTAAAACCTGTGTTGTCGTAAGAGGACAATAACAACAGTAAGCCGGCGATGCCGCCGGCTTTTTATCCCATTTTACGTGCCGCTATCTCTGTCTGTTCCTTGCGACTCAGCCCCCGCTTTAAGGTTCTGTTAAGATTTTACGCATACCCTACAAGCAGTTGTTAATAAAGGATAATAATAATGGCACATTTCTCAAGACTGCAAATAACGCTTCACTGGTTAACACTGCTCCTGACAGGCATCGCATATGCGGCTATTGAGTTACGGGGGTGGGCGCCAAAAGGCTCCAGCGTTTACCTGTTTATGAAAGACATGCACTATGACATGGGCGTTCTGGTCTGGGCGCTGATGTTTTTACGGTTATATCTTAAACACAAATACCCGGATCCGGTCATTACGCCTCCCCCTCCTCACTGGCAGCACGTAGCCGCTAAATTAATGCATATCGCGCTTTATCTCACTTTTCTCGCCTTGCCGCTGCTGGGCGTCGCGATGATGGCGTCAGGCGGGAAAAGCTGGAGCTTTTTTGGTTTTACTGTACCGGTATTTTTGACGCCAGATAGCACCCTAAAATCGGATATAAAGCGTATTCATGAAATGCTGGCCAATATCGGCTATTTCCTGATTGCCATGCATGCAGCAGCGGCGTTGTTTCACCATTACATACAAAAAGACGATACATTTTCAAGGATGTTACCCGGTAAATCATGACTATTCGGCCATCCCGGCGTGAGAGAGCACGCCGGGCAAGGCATTATTATTCCAGCGCTATCGGTTTCGACTGATAGCGCCTTATACCGTTTGTAATCGACAATATACGATATTTTTCCGGTTCCACGTGTAAGTGATATGTACGACGCTCCCCTCGCTAATAATAGCGGGATAAGAATACTCACCGCGGTCACTTTCCAGGTCCAGTAGCGGTAGCCATGATTCGCCATTATCCTGGGAAGCAATCAGTGAAAGCGGATAGCGCTTTCCCCAGTTGCCGTTGACCGGATTTAACGCAAGAATCAGCGTACCGTCCTGCATACTAACCAGATCGATACCACTATTATTATTCGGTAAAGATGTCGCGCGGGCAACAGACCAGGTAGCGCCATAGTCGATTGAATCACTGCGAAAAATTGCCCCGCGTGTGCTTCGTAACAACATATGGATATGCCCCGGAGAAGACTCCCACAGCGTAGGCTGAATAACACCATCCCAGCGCAGGAGGTTTTCCAGACAACATTCCCACAACACCCCCTTTTTTATACCATCCCACAACGCTACGTTTGTCCCGGAAATAGCGTTATCAGGCTCCAGCGGAACAAAAGAGATATTCCAGTGTTTTCCTTCGTCAGAGGATCGATCCACAAATGCCCTCCACCGTTCAGGACTTTCAATCGACCCTGGCGCAATCCAGGCGCCATTTGATGCCAGCAGGAGTTTATTTTTTACGGGACCGCGCGGCAAAATATCATCGTTGACCAACGGAGCTGGCGTACTCCAGGTAAATCCTCGATCGCTGGAGGTGATAAACCAGGTTTTCCACACGTGTACGTCGCTGCCTACTTTATAAAATAACCACAATTTATCCGACGGGTAAAATAACACTGGATTCCAGTGCGCTTCCCCCTCGCGTGCCGCCACTCGCTGCGGTGTTGTCCAGAGATTATGTTCATAGCGAGATAGCCAGATGGCTGTATCTTCGCTTCCTTCGCGCAACCCCGCGAACCATGCGGCCACGAGCGTACCGCACGGCAAGCGAACAAGCGTAGAGGCATGGCACTGGAAGGACCCGGTTCTGCTTTCCGGTAAAATGACCTGCCGATTGACGAGCACTAATTTCATACCTGCCTCTATTAAATAAGGTAAAAAGCATCAGCTTTTTTACGTATGAAAGTAGTGTTAGCAGAAATAGCATCAACGCGGTGAAAACGATGAACCGCTATACGAATTTATGTTCAGATATCGCGCCCATAACAGGCAGAATGTCGAGAGTGGACAAAAATTGGACTGACCTCGCGGATAATTCCAACTTACCGCCGTCCAATGGCGACGAGGTCAGTGGCACGGGATAATATAGAGGTCAGGGCTATAATATTTAGCGATCTGTGCCTACAAGCATGACGGGATACTTTTCGCTACAGGCAATGAAGGCCCGTCTAAACGGGCCTTCATTAACGCGATTATGATTTGTGTTCAATCGCCTTTGGTTTGCTTTCTATGGCAATTTTTTTCGGTTTCTCGCTTTCAGGGATCTCCTGGTAAATCTCGACCAACAAGAGGCCCTGTTCCAGTTTCGCATTATTCACCTTAGCATGTTCAGGCAAAGAAAAACTCAACTGGAAATCCGTCTTACGGATACCACGATAAATCCAGTGCGTCTGATCCTCTACCGTCTCTTCAGTGTGTTTACCCGTAATATTCAGGTTGCCGCCAACCGTTTCAATTTCAAGCTCTTCCTCTTTCCAGCCAGGAACGCTCACGGTAAGCAGATAGTTATTCGCATCGCGCTTTTGCAGATCGTAAGCTGGCGTCGCAGCGACTGGCGTATCTCCTGTTAATTGACTGAAAAGTCTATCAATACGGTTGAAACGGTCAGAGAAAAGAGAATCAGCAAACACGGGAAGTGCTGACAAGGTTCTGAGTGCCATCATTAACCTCCTGAATCACTATTCAAAAGTTCAACATCAAGGCAAGCATTGCTTGTCCACTGACTACATAGGGACGGAAAAAACATTTTCAAGTCTATAAAAGCCTTTTTTTAGTCACGAATTTAAGTAGTTAACGAAAAGTCTCATCCCGTTTATTGCCATTTCCGCTGTCCCTTCATCTTTACAATTTTTCTTCATCAGTAGAATTGATAATGATTATCAATTGCATTAGTGTATACAGGTTGGTTATGGCAGTGACCAACGCCCTTCTCCATTATCAAACCCAGCGCCGCCTTCGGGCGGCCTTTTGGGAGGAAATATGGTCGCCAAAAATAAAATTCACGGTCGTCGTATTCGTCAATCTCTGCAACAGTTACATCATCGTTGTCTTTTTCAGCAACTGGCGGTAAGCCCACCAGGAACAAAATATGTTTCAGTCACCGCTGAAACAAAAAACTGGCTTATTCATCTTGTGACTTCAGAGGGCCGCTAGCACGCGGTAGTGACTGTCCATGTTGTCGCTAAAATTTTAATGAAATGACTTTTATACACCTACAATTTGCGCCCGGCTACTCCGGGCGCCGTACCTGAAGATATGACACCCGTTGCCAACTGACAGGAATTTTAGTCATCGTCTCCGGCGTAGAAAAATTCGATATCTTTATTAAACCATTTATCAATGTTGTGCCACATCAGACAACCGGTCAGAAAACTTGCGATCAATATCCCTCCTATAAGCCACTTTTTCACATATACTCCTGAATAACCCCTGTTGATGCCATTATCTGATCGATAATAAAAAGACCATCATTTGAAGAAATAGTTTCACTGACAGATACCGTATGAAACGAGACAGTGAACAGTACCGTTTTCTTCGGTTTTTATGCCATAGTATTGAGCAGTGGTGACAATCATTTTCTATCGCACCATAATGATTTGCAGCCTATAGTTTATGATTTTAAGATTTGTCTACTCATCACATATGCCAGTGATGGATAAATTATAATACGCTTTTCTGGCGCACTTTTCGTCAGTAAACAGGAATACTACAGCATTCATCGTATTGATGCCGCCTTATCTCCCGTTCTTCAGGGAATTAACGACAATTTTATGCACAAAGGATACTAATGATGAAACGTAAATTGATCCCATTTACCCTCTTTCTCGCGACACTTAGCGCCAGTTCCACATCTATAGCAGCTTCGCAGGAGATTTCTAAATCTATATACACCTGTAATGATAACCAGGTTATGGAGGTGATTTACGTCAACACCGAGGCTGGAAACGCCTATGCGATTATCAGTCAGGTAAACGAGATGATCCCGATGCGGTTAATGAAAATGGCCTCCGGAGCAAATTACGAAGCCATAGACAAAAATTATACGTATAAACTTTATACCAAAGGCAAAACGGCTGAACTGGTGGAAGGTGATGATAAACCTGTTCTCAGTAACTGTTCCTTAGCTAACTAATCTTAAGAAATGCCTGAAGGCTCATCAGGCATTTCCACTTCAACCTTCCTGTAACGTAACGTTAAAGAATATGTGAATCACTACCATAGTATAATGGCTAATTAGTAACCACCTTTGAACATGGTTAATCCTATTTTTAAAGAAAAGTTCGAACTGTCTGAATTGTCGTTGTTGAGCGTTTAAATGTTTTGCTTTATTAAGTGACCCAGGTAGAATTCGCAGCGGCTGGTAACCATTCATATTCGCACTATTGAACGATCACCGGCCAACCGCGCCAGGGTCTTGCATACGCTCTGGCGCGGTTAAATCCCCAGGCCATAAACGAAATCACTGGTTTCTACTATTGATCGTATCTTTCACGTTAACCTGCATTATGCTTGCCCACCTGATGTAAAAAGACACCGCTCTGAACCATAGGGTGTGAATTTCATTTTATAAAAAATTGCGGTGCCGGGTGCCTCCCGGTGAACCATACCACAGTCAATATGGTTCGCGAGGAACATTAACTATTTGACTGGACGCCCCGCCGCAAAGGGGGATTCACCGCATAAGAAAAATCTACAACTCACAAGTAATAAAAGACAATAACATTTTTGTGCATTTTTTATAAATGACTATCTTGTCACGTAATAAATGAAATTATTCTGTAACAGGATTGCAAGACAATACTTATTCAAAACTGAAGTGGTCAGTGGGAGTCGAACCCACATCATCAGCCTGACACTGAGGTAATAACATTATACGATAACCACATTGGACCGCCACCGAGGCCTCGAACCTCGCACCATCAACTTAGGAGGTTGATGCTCTATCCAGCTGAGCTAGTGGCGGCTGGGGACTTCTGCCAGGCGCAAAAAAGGTGCTCTCCTGGATAAAATACATACCTTGCTACTTTTCAGTAGTCGTTCAACGGCGGGTACAATATGCGAAGGCGGTCACAAAATCTTGATGACATTGTGATTAATTCCAGGAAAATTTTTCAGAGTGAATCTTGTGAGATCTGGCGTTATTTACACCAGATTTTCCTTCCTGCTTATCACCTACCTGAGCAACCTTGATTGCTTACCACAATCCTTTATCTGTGCTTATGCTGGTGAGATGTTATGTACAGCGTCACTATGACGAAGAGAGTATGACGAAGAGAGAAAAGACAGGCAGGTACGTGTCACTGGTAAAGAAGCCCTGTTTTATTGACTGGCGGTGCGGAAGGCGAACCTTCCGCATAGCTTATGCTTTTCAGAAACGGTATCCAACCCCGACGTTGAAGCCGTTTATTTTTGTAGAGGAGATGTTGCTTCCTTCATACCCAACATCGACGACAATATTCTCCAGCGGATTCATCTGTACACCCGCGCCCCAGGCAAATCCCGTTTTCCTTGAGGAAATTTTGTTAGAAAAAGAATCGCCATCCTGAGTGGAATGTTCTTTAAATGTCGCCTTTACCGTGCCGACACCTGCCAGCGCGTATAACGAAAAATTGTCAGACAATCGATAGGCTGGCCCAACCATAAAAGAGCCGTACTTCACCTCAAACTTGTCATGGTAATGAATACCTTCAGGCTCAATAGACCCGGAAGCCTGGCTGTCTCCATATAAGTAACTTAGCGAGGAAATAAAACTTACCGGAGAGTCATCCTCATAACGGTATTTCACATTTACCCCTCGGATATTTTTGAAATCCTGAACTTTACTTTGTGCATACCCCACGGAAAAGGCGTTAGTATCGGCCTGTGCAACATTTACAACCAAAACGCTTGTAGTAATAACTAAAGTGGATAAAATAATATTTTTCATAACAACTCCTTAATACTACTTATTATTTACGGTGTGTTTAAACACCTGCAGTACCGATCCGGCATTCAGTTATCGCCACTATGCCGAATCGACAAAACCACGAATAATTCACCGCTATCGCTCCTGATGCGTTTACTTCCTGAAAGATATTTTTACTACCAAAGCGCTCTATCGCTCATTAAGGTAACCGGTTCTACAATGTCATCTAACTTTTATAGATTTGAATGCTAATTTTTCTCACGCATATATATTTAACAGAAACCATAAAGTGTTTAGCCACTATAGAACAACAAGTTCGACATACAACCCTTTGATATTTAAAGAAAAAACATCACAACCACATTAAGAAACCTGACGCCGAACGGCTAAAACATGTCATTAAGCAAACTCGCCATATAACCAGAACATATCGCATTGTGCTTCACAGTCCTCACGTGACGCTCCAGCCGCAATACCGTATATGCCATCGCAGGCACCGTAATCATATTCACCATGATGCTTAGCACGATTTATTCCCGCTCCGATTTAATCTTTTAATATGTCTATCAGTTACAACATTTCTTGTTATAAGAATAGAATCAACACCACAATTCCAACATAAATATCACCTGTGTTGAGAGAGAATTTACATTCCAGAAAAATAATAACGGACGCAAATATTGAACGCGCGATAAAAAAGTCTATTTCGCTATAAAACCCATTATTATTAAGAGTGGTTAACTCTTCGTTGAATAAAAAATGCCAATGACGTTCCATAATTCATTAGATGAACTTCACAAGTCATTACATATAACAGGAGGTGCTATGAAACATCATGCTTTTATGCTTTGGTCATTACTTATTTTTTCATTCCATGTTTTGGCCAGTTCAGGCCATTGTTCTGATTTACAACAGGCATCATGGGATATTTTTATCTACGATTTTGGTAGTAAAACCCCGCAACCACCTACAAATACCGATAAAAAGCAAGCCAGGCAGATTAGTTCACCATCCTGCCCGACGACAAAACCCATAATGTCCGCACCACCCAACGACGCCAGGAAAGGGAATACCTTCTCCAGAACATAATGTTATTTATCTACAATGGTGCCGAACGACCACTTTTAGCCATCCGGAAATCTTGATTGTCATCAAATATAGCTGGCATTATTTTTCCTGACGTGTATAGTGCGCCTCGTTATCCCCATTAAGGAATTTGTTTGTCTCGTAAAATGACAGGAATTGTCAAAACCTTTGATTGTAAGAGCGGTAAAGGTCTCATCACCCCCTCCGATGGACGCAAAGATGTTCAGGTCCACATTTCAGCATGTCGCCAACACGAAACAGAAGCGCTTATCCCCGGTATACGCGTTGAGTTTTGTCGTATTAATGGCCTCCGCGGACCTACCGCCGCCAACGTTTATCTTTCATAATTCGTCACTCGGCATTTTTTCAGAAAAATTTAGCTAGCCCGTATACCTCCGCAGTCTGTGCTATGAGGCTTTGCCTGAAAGGCTGCAGAATGTTTTCAGTGGCGAAAATCTAAAGGATTTATTTTGCTAATGACTCCTGTGACCTCTTTTATCATATATCGGGTGTCCCCCCCCCTTCTCACTTTGTTTAACGTGAAGAAATGTACAGCCGTTTTTCACTGTGATAGCATCTAATATTGCAAAAGTATTTAACGCTATATACCCATCGTCACAGGAGTGGCTGGCTGCGCGCATTTAACCGAAGTATTTATGTGATTCTATCGGAATTATCTCTATTGTCGCTCAATGCTACGTCATATTCAGTGGGTATAAATCGCCAATATAGTTGTAACGCTATTTATTTTTAGGGTAATAATTGAATGACTTTGCTTTCAGGAAAAACCACACTGGTTCTCTGCCTCTCCTCTATTTTATGTGGATGTACGACGAACGGCTTACCCACACCTTATAGTATTAATTTGTCGTTCCCGGTCATTACACAAAACCAGATTAATTCCGGTGGTTATTACATAAATGACGCGGAACAAATTCGGACAACTGATGGTCTGTGCCTTGATGCAGGCCCAGATCAACAGAATCGTTTGACGCTGCGGGAGTGTAAGCATGTGCAATCTCAGCTTTTCTCATTTCACCGAGACAGAATCACGCAGGGTGAGAAATGTCTGGATGCCGCAGGACAAGGTACAAAAGAAGGCACACCAATCATTCTTTATTCATGCACGGGTAATGATAACCAGCGCTGGCTCACTGATGATAACAAAATTAAGGGGAAACAGAGCCGAAAATGCCTGGGCACAAATAGCATTATTGTCAGAAAAGGCGACCCTGTTGTGTTGGCCGATTGCGATTTTAGTCGCGCCCTGGAATTTACCATCAGGTAGCAGGACACCGCTGTGAAGAGAGAGCCGCTAACCTCATGACACGACAACAGGTTAGCGACCTTTACTTCCACGTGCGGTCACGTCCGCAACGTCAGGATGACAAAACGGCGGCTAAACCTTGACACCAGTTATATACCCAGCTTAAATACTGGTCATCCAACCAGTAAAAAGGAAATGGCGATGTTCGTCGAACTCGTTTATGACAAGCGAAATGTTGAAGGTTTGCCAGGCGCACGCGAAATCATCCTCAATGAACTCACAAAACGCGTACATCAACTTTTTCCCGATGCGCAAGTGAAAGTTAAGCCAATGCAGGCGAACGCATTAAACAGTGACTGTACAAAAACCGAGAAAGAACGACTGCACCGTATGCTGGAAGAGATGTTTGAAGAGGCTGATATGTGGCTGGTCGCCGAATAACGTCCCCTCCTGCGAAAGCGACATGTCCGATCGAAAACAGCGCCCTGAGGCGCTGTCTGTGACGATATAACGCAAACGCCACCACTCAGAACATGTTGTTGTTGATATCTCAGACCGGTATGTGGAACCGACATTCATCGCTTCACTGGCCTGTCGGTATGAGTAGCCCTTATCAACAATCAGCTATGCGCATTCCAGCCTGAACTCTGAAAGTACGTTTGGTTTTTTTGTTTATTAAGAGCCTATCCCATTAGACTCTTTTATTCGCCAAACTGGCTTTAACGATTACGCCTACTGGGATAGGTTCTAAACTTATCATCAATACGTAAAATACCTATTTACGAACAAAAAGTAACAGGTAAAAATCCGAAATAAAACCAGCATAACTAAAACTTACTGCAGATATGCACACGCATTATTACTATGTTTCCAGGATAGTCTCGACCAGTCAAGACTATCTATTTTATATAAAAAAGGGAAATACTTCACATGAATAAAATACATGTTACATATAAAAATCTCTTACTTCCGATTACCTTCATCGCGGCAACTCTAATTAGCGCCTGTGATAACGATAAAGATGCCATGGCGGAAGCTGAAAAAAATCAAGAGAAATACATGCAAGAAATCCAGCAAAAAGAGCACCAGCAATCAATGTTCTTTTACGACAAAGCCGAAATGCAAAAAGCTATTGCCAATATCAACGCAAAAGGTGGAGCCAATCTTGCGATTATTGAAGTCCGTTTCTTCAAGGGCGGGTATTCATTCATTCGACAGAGCGTTAACACCCCTGCTAAAGTAGAGATGTTTAAATTTAACAACGGCTACTGGGGGGGACCTTCGCCTGTCAACTTAACCATCTTTGGCACTATAACAGAGGAGCAAAAACAAGAAGCACTAAAAGAGGCTTTATTCAAATTCGACTCGATCAATTTCAGCATTATACCAGAGCGTATTCAGGAAACAATTAAACGCGCTAACGCCAGTGGCATCATTTCCGTTACGGAAGATAGCGATATCGTTGTACGAGCAGAGATAGCTCATAATGGCGAATTCGTCTATGACATTACCATCACTGCTAAAAATACAGCACGTGCGGTAATGACCTTAAATAAGGATGGTTCTATTGCCGGATATGAGACCAAAGAACCTTTCGACCCAAAAAAAGAAGCCGAAAAAGCACAGCAACTTGTTGAACAATCGAGAAAAGACATTGAAAGTCAGCGTAAAAAAGCAGCTGAAAAGATGAACGAAATACAACAGACATTTAAAAAATAGCAGGCGATACAAACATTGATAAAAATTATAGCACGAAAGAGCGCGTGCCAGGTACTAAGGCACTGCCTGAAGACAGCGAATCGCCATTTCATTCTCTGACACTGTAATTTTTCGTACTCAAAATATTTATTTATTGAGTCTTTTTTGGATAACCAGGTGACGTTATGTGACGCCAGGAACCTGGTCCAGCGGGCGTACTTGTTGGAGCCAGTGTGAAGCCGGGCAGCGCGCAGAAACCGGAGCGTACACGTTGTACGTGAGAATTTCGAGCACTGCCCGACCTAAAAATGACGAATAAGATAGATATTTTAAAGAGGTAATATGAAGAATTTTTTCAAAATAATTACTGATTTCATCGCGAATATTTCCCTTGATCTATTTGCTATATTTTTATGCATGCTATTCGTATACAAAACAGGACCATCAATTGGTGTGATATCATTTTTTATTGCATTAATTATGTATCTCATTCTTCATTTTGTTTTTTACTCATTTCGTGAAAAAATCATAAAAAAATATTCAAATAAGTATTGAAAATTATTTTTTTGAGGTACAAGTTCAGCGTAATAAAACAGAGCAACTCAAAAACAAAAAATTAGGCGTAGCGAAGTGGTAGAGGACTGTCATGTACTGGACCGTGAGCTGGTCGGGAGAGCAATGTACGGGAAAGAGCGCAATACTGTCATTGATGGCAACAGATGATAAGCGACAAATGGAAAAATACAGGGTGTTGGTAAACCGTGTGGACACATCAAAACCTGACTGGCCTGATAGGCCTGTAAGCCAGTAATATAACATTGTGAAAAATCAGGCTGGCGTTAATAAAACACACCAGCCTGAGGTAATATTCAGTTCAGGATGAGCTGATGAAACATAATAGTCAGATATACCCTCAGTCCTGATATGGTTGATATAGTTTTCTGTAAAAAACTAACAACCACAAACATCACACCACCCCGGTGGCTTTAGCTCACCTTCTGGCCAATGGTCACACCAGCCTGGGTGAACCAATGATTCGGGGTTTGGCCAGCCACCGAAGGCGTGTTTTGTATTATCTGGTGGGGGTTTTGAATCACTGGCAGCCATCGCCGATGCCGAAAAGGCTGTAGCCGACAACACCAGAAGCAATGGGAAAAATACACGATGTCTCATAATATCACCCGTAAATATTAAGATTATCCTTGCTGTTAACTTCCCTCATTTTCAGCATAACTCATGCTTCATCATCATTGAATAAACAATTAAGTTTGTTGAACGAAAATTTACTTAAAGAAAAAATAATAAGCCTTAATATTTTTTGCAGTATTTTAATTTATAGCAGAATAAATGTACGTAGATGGCGTAAAAACCTGATGAGCAGGAATATCGATAGCCAGTAAATCACTCCTGTGGTAATGCAGGACACCTGATGACTGTTAAGGTCGCTTCATCTGTAGCGCCGGTGAATTCCAGCGATTTAAGTGAAAAGTAGCCAGCAGGCGCTTCTGCTGGTCCATATTCCTCTATTTTTCAGGCCATACTGAAGTGCCACACAGGTATCTGACAGAACGGTCCTGAGATAATAAATATAAAAGCAGTTACTGCCTACCTCAAGAAGTATGTGCTCATGATCATTTAAAGCTCTTTTAAAGAGACTGATAATAAGCTTGTCAATATAATATTATGCAGTCTCTATTAAGCGCCTGGTTTATTTGTTTTGCATAATCATATAGTTGACTTTTCGAGTAAGAATTTTCTTGCAAAGACAAATAAACGTGTTTTATATCTCTAAATAAGCATACATCACCATGAATATGAGCTTCTATATAATTCCCTTCATAGCCTGTACCATAATTAGAATGAGCTAAAAATTTTTCGCCCTTAGCCATTTTAACCAAACTCTTAAAGCAATTATAACCAAAAAAATCATTTTGACAGGATGCAATCAGGTTCTCCATATGGCAAAATGTAGATAATTTACTCGTATCCAGGCCAAATCTGTGACCGTAGATATCAAAAGGTGAGAATGTACAATTTGTTTTTACATTATCATTTAATTCAAAAAATGATTTCCCATAGGCGCTGGCACCTCCATTTTCACCGTTCAGAAAGTCCAGTGCAGCATAAATTGGTCTGCTTGTAGGGCTAAAAGTTTTACTGTTGGGAGTATATGCTACGGAAAAACCGCCTGTCTGACCATATGGGGCATAAGGTGAATCTGCAAGCTTCTCCAGTTCAAATGCTTTAGTTTCAACTGAATCACGCCCGACATTATAAGCAGGTAAATCTCCCGGTCTGCAACCTAATGCATAAGAGTTCAGATATTCTTTATTTTTTAAGAGAGAGACAAAGTCAATTTTTGCTGCATTAAAATTTATTGTCAGCCGGGCATTTTGTAAAATATCCACCATCTTATTTAGCAAGAGAGCGCAATCTATTTCGGCACCACACTCACGGCTTATCCGCCTGAGCGCTTTTTCTCTTATTATGTCAGCGTCGCGCTGACACCTGGAATGAATATGCGCAAGTACTTGTTTTCCAAAAAGGCGGCCATACACCTTTTTACGCTCTTCATTGCTGAGACCGCAAAACACTTCGTCAAAAGAAAGCCTGTACGCTGCGCTTACAGAACCGCTCACCGCTCCGCTTTCTGGAAATGGCGGAACATCTTCAACAACATTTTTAACTTGCTGAATATCTGAAGACAGAGGAGTACGTCCGACATTTTTTTCCTTATCTGTTTCCAGATATTCCGGAACCTTTACACTTCCACTATAGCAGATAGGTTTGAGCATATGTCTCCTGAATTTTTACGACTAATAGTATTCACTTTCGCTGACGTATTCTTTATCAGGCTGATATTTCAACACTTTTTAGCCGCCTTGTAGAAGTGCAAATAAAGACACTAATGATTTCATAAAATGCTTAATCTACCCACTATTGCAGGCAATAAATTATCACCTTTTATTGAAATATTATCCTGATAATAACAACAAATCTAATAAGGCACTTTCAAAAAATAGCCAAACCACACATCATAAAGAAAACCACACACAATCAAAATCGGTAACTATCAGCTTTCAACGGGGCTCAGGTTATCATGACGATCGGGGTAAAGGATGGATTACTATTGCGGTCAGAATTGAGGAAGTTTTGATAAATTTTTTTGATAAAATTTTGATAACCGTTCGAATGCTAATAATAAAAACGGGGACGTTAAGTCCCCGTTTTTGTTTTTAACAATTATCGTTATTACATATTTGCGATAATCGCGTCGCCAAACTCACTACATTTCAGCAGCTTAGCGCCTTCCATCAGGCGTTCAAAGTCATAGGTCACGGTCTTCGCGGCAATCGCGCCTTCCATACCTTTAACAATCAGATCCGCCGCTTCGAACCACTGCATGTGGCGCAGCATCATCTCCGCAGACAGAATAATGGAGCCTGGGTTGACTTTATCCTGGCCCGCATATTTCGGCGCAGTCCCGTGAGTCGCTTCAAACAACGCGCATTCGTCGCCGATATTCGCACCCGGTGCAATACCGATACCGCCAACCTGAGCCGCCAGGGCATCGGAAATATAGTCACCGTTCAGGTTCATACAGGCGATAACGTCGTATTCCGCCGGACGCAACAGGATCTGTTGCAGGAACGCATCGGCGATAACGTCTTTAACCACGATCTCTTTACCCGTGTTCGGGTTCTTAATTTTCAGCCACGGACCGCCGTCAATAAGCTCACCGCCGAACTCGTCGCGCGCCAACTGGTAGCCCCAGTCTTTAAACGCGCCTTCGGTGAACTTCATGATATTGCCTTTATGTACCAGCGTAACGGAATCGCGATCGTTGGTAATAGCGTATTCAATCGCCGCGCGAACCAGACGTTTAGTGCCTTCTTCAGAACACGGTTTGATACCGATACCGCAGTGCTCCGGGAAGCGAATTTTCTTCACGCCCATCTCTTCGCGCAGGAACTTGATCACTTTCTCAGCGTCTGCAGAGTCAGCTTTCCATTCAATTCCGGCGTAGATGTCTTCAGAGTTTTCACGGAAGATGACCATATCGGTCAGCTCCGGATGTTTCACCGGACTTGGCGTGCCCTGATAGTAACGAACGGGACGCAGACAAACGTACAGGTCAAGCTCCTGACGCAGGGCAACGTTCAGAGAGCGAATACCGCCGCCAACCGGCGTGGTCAACGGACCTTTAATCGCTACTCGGTAGTCACGAATTAAATCAAGGGTTTCAGCGGGAAGCCAGACATCCTGGCCGTAAACCTGTGTGGATTTTTCTCCGGTGTAAATTTCCATCCAGGAAATTTTACGCTCGCCTTTATAGGCTTTCTCGACGGCGGCATCGACCACTTTAAGCATGGCTGGAGTGACATCAACACCGATACCATCGCCTTCAATAAACGGGATAATCGGATTCTCAGGAACGTTGAGTTTGCCGTTTTGCAGGGTGATCTTCTTACCTTCCACCGGAACAACTACTTTGCTTTCCATTCACCTCTCCTTCGAGCGCTTCTGGTTTGCTCGTCTGTCATCGCGCTGCATGTGCAATGGCGTCCTGCTGCACGACTGCGTTAGAGCAATTTTTTGTTAATGTTTTGTAATGAGCATGTCAATACTACCCTATTGTTTGCCGCCATGAAAGACACTCATTATTGCGCTATAATGCGGCAATTAATAAGTTCTGAAAACACCATGCAAAAAACTTCTTTTAGAAATCACTACGTTAAGCGATTCAGCTCACGACAAGCATCTAAATCACGGAAAGAAAACCAGCTAAAACGCGTGGTTTTGTTCAATAAACCTTACGATGTGTTGCCGCAGTTCACGGATGAAGCAGGTCGCCGCACGTTAAAAGATTTTATTCCTGTGCAAGGCGTTTATGCCGCAGGCCGCCTGGACCGCGACAGCGAAGGGCTTTTGGTGCTGACTAATGACGGCGCGCTGCAGGCGCGCCTCACGCAACCGGGCAAACGCACCGGCAAGATTTACTATGTTCAGGTAGAAGGTATACCGGATAATGCAGCGCTGCAGGCGCTTCGTACTGGCGTCACGCTCAACGATGGCCCTACCCTGCCCGCCGGTATTGAGATTGTCGCGGAGCCTGACTGGCTGTGGCCGCGCACCCCGCCGATTCGCGAACGGAAGAATATTCCCACCAGTTGGCTAAAAGTCACCTTATATGAAGGCCGCAACCGCCAGGTAAGACGCATGACAGCGCATGTCGGTCATCCCACTCTACGATTAATTCGTTACAGCATGGGCGACTACACGCTCAACGGCCTCGATAATGGACAGTGGCGCGAGATCGCACAGGAGAAAGACAGATGAAACGGCTTCTCATTGCTTTTGCTTTATTAACACCGTTATCCGTTAAGGCGGCCAGCTTCGACTGCCAGAAAGCGCAGGCTGCGGATGAAAAGGCTATCTGCGCGCACCTGACGCTGAATGATAAAGACGTGGAAATGCACACCAAATATCAGTTTCTGAAAGGGTTGTTCGCGATGGGCAGTCGCGGCGCGCTGCAGGACGCCCAGCAGAGCTGGCTTAAACAGCGTCAGCAGTGCAAGGCCGACGTCACCTGCCTGACAAAAGCTTATAACGAGCGTCTGAAACAGCTTGACGCGATCTATGACCACATTGATAAACCGCTTTAATAAGGATGCCTATGTTCAAGCCGCACGTGACCGTTGCCTGCATCGTACATGCCGAAGATAAATTTCTGGTGGTGGAAGAGACCATCAACGGTAAATCGTTATGGAATCAACCTGCCGGACACCTGGAGGCAGATGAAACGCTGGCGCAGGCCGCCGCGCGAGAACTGTGGGAAGAGACTGGCATCACGGCGCAACCACAGTATTTTATCCGTATGCATCAGTGGATTGCGCCGGATAAAACCCCGTTCCTACGCTTTTTATTCGCTATCAAGCTTGATCATATTTGCGCGACCAACCCCCATGACAATGACATCGATTGCTGCCATTGGGTGAGCGCCGACGAGATTCTGAACGCGCCTAATTTACGTTCTCCGCTGGTGGCTGAAAGCATTCGCAGTTATCAAACGGGACAATGTTACCCCTTATCTATAGTGGGCGAATTTAACTGGCCGTTTACAGAGGGTGTCAAGTAAAGGGCTGCGTGGTAGAATACGCCGCCTTGAAGTTCAATGTCGCGAGTATTCCAATGTCAGAAAGCCCAAAAAAAGTGATCGTCGGCATGTCCGGCGGTGTCGATTCCTCCGTTTCCGCCTGGCTGTTGCAACAACAGGGTTATCAGGTAGAAGGCCTGTTCATGAAGAACTGGGAAGAGGACGATGGTGAGGAATACTGTACCGCGGCAGCCGATCTGGCTGACGCGCAGGCCGTGTGCGACAAGCTTGGCATTGAACTGCATACCGTTAATTTTGCCGCAGAATATTGGGATAACGTCTTTGAACTGTTCCTTGAAGAGTACAAAGCGGGCCGTACGCCGAATCCGGATATTCTGTGCAATAAAGAGATCAAATTTAAAGCCTTCCTTGAATTTGCCGCAGAAGATTTAGGCGCCGACTATATCGCCACCGGTCACTACGTCCGCCGCGCGGATGTAAACGGCAAAAGCCGGTTGTTGCGCGGGCTCGACGGTAACAAAGATCAGAGCTACTTCCTCTACACGCTTGGCCATGAGCAGATTGCGCAAAGTCTGTTCCCGGTTGGCGAGCTGGAAAAACCGCAGGTGCGTAAAATCGCCGAAGATTTGGGGCTGGTAACCGCAAAGAAAAAAGATTCTACCGGCATCTGCTTTATCGGCGAGCGCAAATTCCGCGACTTCTTAGGGCGCTATCTGCCTGCGCAGCCGGGGAAAATCATTACCGTTGACGGCGATGAAATCGGCGAGCATCAGGGTCTGATGTATCATACGCTCGGTCAGCGTAAAGGGCTGGGAATCGGCGGCACCAAAGACGGTAGCGAAGACCCCTGGTATGTGGTGGATAAAGACGTTGAAAACAATGTGTTAATTGTCGCCCAGGGGCATGAGCACCCACGCCTGATGTCGGTAGGCCTCATCGCCCAGCAGCTACATTGGGTCGATCGCGAACCGTTCACCGGCACCCTGCGCTGTACGGTAAAAACCCGCTACCGCCAGACCGATATTCCGTGCACGATTAACGCGCTGGATGACGATCGTATCGAGGTCATTTTTGACGAGCCGGTTGCCGCCGTTACGCCGGGCCAGTCCGCTGTCTTTTACAGCGGCGAAGTCTGCCTGGGCGGCGGCATTATAGAGCAGCGACTGCCGCTGACGGTCTGATTATTCAATACACAACACCATCCAAGTCGCCTCGAAGCGGCTTAAAAGATGAAGTGTATTTTATTTGATACAAGGAAGCAGTGATTGTGGCAAAGAATTATTATGACATCACCCTCGCGCTGTCTGGCATTTGCCAGTCGGCACGCCTGGTGCAACAACTGGCGCACCAGGGACACTGTGATGCCGACGCGTTGCACGTTTCACTCAACAGTGTCATTGATATGAATCCCAGTTCTACTCTGGGCGTGTTCGGCGGCAGCGAAGCCAACCTGCGTCTTGGTCTGGAAACACTGCTCGGCGTGCTGAATGCCAGCAGCCGACAAGGACTTAACGCCGAACTGACGCGTTATACGCTTAGCCTGATGGTGCTGGAGCGCAAGCTGTCATCCGCCAAAGGCGCATTGAATACGTTAGGCGATCGCATTAACGGCCTGCAGCGCCAGCTTGATCATTTTGATTTACAGTCAGACACGTTAATGAGCGCCATGGCGGGCATCTACGTAGATGTGATTAGCCCATTGGGCCCGCGCATTCAGGTGACGGGCTCCCCGGCCGTTCTGCAAAGTCCGCAGGTGCAGGCCAAAGTCCGCGCCTCGCTACTGGCAGGCATCCGTGCAGCCGTGCTCTGGCATCAGGTAGGCGGTGGTCGCCTACAGCTTATGTTTTCTCGTCATCGCCTGACGACTCAGGCAAAACAAATTCTTGCTCATTTAACCCCGGAGTTATGATCTATGGAATTATCCTCACTGACCGCCGTTTCCCCTGTCGATGGACGCTACGGCGATAAAGTCAGCGCGCTGCGCGGAATTTTTAGCGAATACGGTTTGCTGAAATTTCGTGTACAAGTCGAAGTACGTTGGCTGCAGAAATTAGCCGCGCACGCAGCGATCAAGGAAGTTCCTGCTTTTGCTGCCGACGCAAACGGTTACCTGGATACGCTTGTGGCAAACTTCAATGAAGAAGATGCCGCGCGCATTAAAACCATTGAGCGTACGACTAACCATGATGTGAAGGCAGTTGAGTATTTCCTGAAAGAAAAAGTCGCCGCGATCCCGGCGCTACATGACGTTTCCGAGTTTATCCACTTTGCCTGCACTTCTGAGGACATTAACAACCTGTCGCACGCGTTAATGCTCAAAACCGCGCGCGATGAAGTGATCCTGCCTTACTGGCGTCAGGTGATTAACGCGGTTAAAGATCTCGCCACGCAGTATCGCGATATTCCTCTGCTCTCCCGTACCCACGGTCAACCTGCCACCCCGTCTACGCTGGGCAAAGAAATGGCTAACGTGGCTTACCGTATGGAGCGTCAGTTCCGCCAGCTCAACCAGGTGGAGATCCTCGGTAAAATCAACGGCGCCGTAGGCAACTATAACGCGCATATCGCCGCCTATCCGGAAGTTGACTGGCATCAGTTCAGCGAAGAGTTCGTCACCTCGCTGGGCATCCAGTGGAATCCTTACACCACCCAGATTGAACCGCATGATTATATTGCGGAACTGTTTGACTGTATCGCGCGCTTTAACACCATCCTGATTGATTTCGATCGCGATGTCTGGGGCTATATTGCGTTGAACCATTTCAAACAGAAAACCATCGCCGGGGAGATCGGTTCTTCTACCATGCCGCATAAAGTTAACCCCATTGACTTTGAAAACTCAGAAGGCAACCTCGGTCTGTCTAATGCAGTGTTGCACCATCTGGCAAACAAACTGCCGGTTTCCCGCTGGCAGCGCGATCTGACCGACTCAACCGTTCTGCGTAACCTGGGTGTCGGCATCGGCTATGCGCTTATCGCTTATCAGTCCACCCTGAAGGGCGTCAGCAAGCTGGAAGTAAACCGCGATCATCTGCTTGACGAACTGGATCACAACTGGGAAGTATTAGCCGAGCCGATCCAGACCGTCATGCGCCGCTATGGTATTGAAAAACCATATGAAAAACTGAAAGAATTGACCCGTGGCAAGCGTGTTGATGCCGAAGGAATGAAACAGTTTATTGATAGTCTGGCCCTGCCGGAAGCAGAAAAAACGCGCCTTAAAGCCATGACGCCGGCAAATTATATCGGTCGCGCTGTGACTCTGGTCGACGAACTTAAATAATGCCTGCCTCACCCTCTTTTCTTCAGAAAGAGGGTGACTATTTGTCTGGTTTATTAACTGTTTATCCCCAAAGCACCATAATCAACGCTAGACTGTTCTTATTGTTAACACAAGGGAGAAGAGATGATGCGCGTACTGGTTGTAGAGGATAATGCATTATTACGCCACCACCTGAAGGTTCAGCTCCAGGATTCAGGTCACCAGGTCGATGCCGCAGAAGATGCCAGGGAAGCTGATTACTACCTTAATGAACACCTTCCGGATATCGCTATTGTCGATTTAGGTCTGCCGGATGAAGACGGCCTTTCCTTAATACGCCGCTGGCGCAGCAGTGATGTTTCACTGCCGGTTCTGGTGTTAACCGCGCGCGAAGGCTGGCAGGATAAAGTCGAGGTTCTCAGCTCCGGGGCCGATGACTACGTAACGAAGCCATTCCACATCGAAGAGGTAATGGCGCGTATGCAGGCGTTAATGCGCCGTAATAGCGGTCTGGCCTCCCAGGTGATCAACATCCCGCCTTTCCAGGTGGATCTCTCACGCCGGGAATTATCCGTCAATGAAGAGGTCATCAAACTCACGGCGTTCGAATACACCATTATGGAAACGCTTATCCGTAACAACGGTAAAGTGGTCAGCAAGGATTCGCTGATGCTTCAACTGTATCCGGATGCGGAACTGCGGGAAAGTCATACCATTGATGTTCTCATGGGGCGTCTGCGGAAAAAAATACAGGCCCAGTATCCGCACGATGTCATTACCACCGTACGCGGACAAGGATATCTTTTTGAATTGCGCTAATGAATAAATTTGCTCGCCATTTTCTGCCGCTGTCGCTGCGGGTTCGTTTTTTGCTGGCGACAGCCGGCGTCGTGCTGGTGCTTTCTCTGGCATATGGTATAGTGGCGCTGGTCGGCTATAGCGTAAGTTTTGATAAAACCACCTTTCGTTTGCTGCGCGGCGAAAGCAACCTGTTTTATACCCTCGCCAAATGGGAAAATAATAAAATCAGCGTTGAGCTGCCTGAAAATCTGGACATGCAAAGCCCGACCATGACGCTGATTTACGATGAAACGGGCAAATTATTATGGACGCAGCGCAATATCCCCTGGCTGATTAAAAGCATTCAACCGGAATGGTTAAAAACGAACGGCTTCCATGAAATTGAAACCAACGTAGACGCTACCAGCACGCTGTTGAGCGAGGATCATTCCGCGCAGGAAAAACTTAAAGAAGTACGTGAAGATGACGATGATGCGGAGATGACCCACTCGGTAGCGGTAAATATTTATCCTGCCACGGCGCGGATGCCGCAGTTAACCATCGTGGTGGTCGATACCATTCCGATAGAGCTAAAACGCTCCTATATGGTGTGGAGCTGGTTCGTATACGTGCTGGCCGCCAATTTACTGTTAGTCATTCCTTTACTGTGGATCGCCGCCTGGTGGAGCTTACGCCCTATCGAGGCGCTGGCGCGGGAAGTCCGCGAGCTTGAAGATCATCACCGCGAAATGCTCAATCCGGAGACGACGCGTGAGCTGACCAGCCTTGTGCGCAACCTTAATCAACTGCTCAAAAGCGAGCGTGAACGTTATAACAAATACCGCACGACCCTGACCGACCTGACGCACAGTTTAAAAACGCCGCTCGCGGTTTTGCAGAGTACGTTACGCTCTTTACGCAACGAAAAGATGAGCGTCAGCAAAGCTGAACCGGTGATGCTGGAACAGATCAGCCGGATTTCCCAGCAGATCGGCTATTATCTGCATCGCGCCAGTATGCGCGGTAGCGGCGTGTTGTTAAGCCGCGAACTGCATCCCGTCGCGCCGTTGTTAGATAACCTGATCTCCGCGCTAAATAAAGTTTATCAGCGTAAAGGGGTGAATATCAGTATGGATATTTCACCAGAGATCAGTTTTGTCGGCGAGCAAAACGACTTTGTCGAAGTAATGGGCAACGTACTGGACAACGCTTGTAAATATTGCCTGGAGTTTGTCGAGATTTCGGCTCGCCAGACCGACGATCATTTGCATATTTTCGTCGAAGATGACGGCCCAGGCATTCCCCACAGCAAACGTTCCCTGGTGTTTGATCGCGGTCAGCGCGCCGATACCCTACGACCAGGACAAGGCGTGGGGCTGGCTGTCGCGCGCGAGATTACGGAACAATACGCCGGGCAGATCATTGCCAGCGACAGTCTGCTCGGCGGTGCCCGTATGGAGGTCGTTTTTGGCCGACAGCATCCCACACAGAAAGAGGAATAAACATTTCTGTGCGTTCTTCCACGCATCTCGTTAAGCATCCGTTATAATCGGTGTCAGATACCAGCCTGCGGATACTTAACATGGAATACCAATTAACTCTTAACTGGCCCGACTTTCTTGAACGCCACTGGCAAAAACGCCCGGTGGTCTTAAAACGTGGGTTTAGCAACTTTATCGATCCGCTCTCGCCGGATGAGCTGGCGGGGCTGGCGATGGAAAGCGAAATCGACAGCCGTCTCGTTAGCCATCAGGATGGCAAATGGCAGGTCAGCCATGGCCCTTTCGAAAGCTACGATCATCTGGGTGAGAGCAACTGGTCGCTGCTGGTACAAGCGGTAAACCACTGGCACGAACCCACCGCCGCCTTGATGCGCCCGTTCCGCGCTCTGCCGGACTGGCGTATCGACGATCTGATGATCTCCTTTTCCGTCCCCGGCGGCGGCGTTGGCCCGCATCTGGATCAGTATGATGTGTTTATTATCCAGGGAACCGGTCGCCGTCGCTGGCGCGTGGGCGAAAAGCTGCAAATGCGTCAGCACTGCCCGCATCCCGACCTGTTACAAGTCGATCCGTTCGAGGCCATTATTGATGAAGAGCTGGAGCCGGGCGACATTCTGTATATTCCGCCAGGATTCCCGCATGAAGGCTATGCGCTGGAAAACGCCATGAACTATTCGGTCGGTTTTCGCGCGCCCAATAGCCGTGAGCTGATCAGCGGTTTTGCCGATTACGTCCTGCAACGGGAGTTGGGCAATACATACTACAGCGATCCGGATATGCCGTCCCGCAAGCATCCGGCGGATATCCTGCCGCAGGAGATGGATAAACTGCGTAATATGATGCTCGATTTGATCAATCAACCCGCGCATTTCCAACAGTGGCTTGGCGAGTTTCTCTCTCAGTCACGCCACGAACTGGATATTGCGCCGCCGGAGCCGCCGTATCAGCCTGATGAAATTTACGATGCCTTAAAGCAAGGCGAGGTATTAGTACGTCTCGGCGGGCTTCGCGTATTGCGTATCGGCGATGAGGTCTATGCGAATGGCGAAAAAATAGACTCTCCGCATCGCCCCGCTCTGGAGGCGCTCGCCAGTCATATTGCACTGACCGCTGAAAACTTCGGCGATGCGCTGGAAGACCCGTCCTTCCTCGCGATGCTGGCGGCGCTGGTGAATAGCGGATACTGGTTTTTCGAAGGATAAGAACATCGCAATGCCCGGCGACCGCCGGGCTGACGCAAACTATCCACAACGATCGCCGCCAGGTTTGGCGAAATCGTTATATTGCGGATCGCCCGGATAAATCGAGTGGGCCATTCGATGGCGAAATGACAATTGTCGGTAACGTCGCGCCAGTACGTTATCGCCAAGACCTTCGGCAATATTAGCCAGTTGCTGTAATCGTTCATACTGTATCTTTGCTGGATAAGCTACGGCATCAAGCGTAAAGGCGCGTTCCGCAAAGTCTTTTGCTTGTTCAAGCTGTTGATTATTCTGATAAAGCAGCGAAATACCATACAACACCATGGATACGTCAGACTGCCGACGTTTATATTCTTCCAGCAATGGGAGATAGAGGGAGGTACTGTCCAGGTCGATGTTTTCGGGCAAATAAAAGCGTAATCGTGATATTACCGTCGCCATTGGCGTTAAACGGCTCTGGTAATACGCGATAAGTTTAAGGTAGAGATCTTTCGCTTCCTTATAATGATGGCCCTGTGCATAAAAGCCAGCAAGATTATTGCTGTCAACCGTCATTTCGCCGAATTCGGCGCCATAAAGCGTTTGCTCAATTTTTAGCGCCTGACTTAGCGCATTAATCGCCTCGCTAATATGCCCTGCATTATAAGCAATATCCGCTTTCTGCTGCAAAAAAGAGGCGACGCGCTCACGATTATCCCAGGTTTTATCCCGTAAAATAACGCCCAGCCACTGCTGCTCCGTTGCGTCTATCTTCGCCAAATAATAGGCTTTACGCGCACTATCACATTCGACATCCCGCTCCTCCAGCGCATCAGAATAAGCGTCGCGCATCCTGTTTAAGGTATAAACCAATGCTTCCGTCGATGCCTTTTTGTCTTTAAGACGCCACGTTAATGCCTGCTCTTGCCAGGCTATCCGCTGACGGTAATCAACCTTGATCTCGTATCGCCACTGCTCTGTAGGTGAATACTCTATATGGCGATCGTCACTGTAAACATAAAAGGCCGCCAGGTGTTCAAACATATCGGCCCGATCGCCCGGATAAGTGCCCGCCGGAAATGTTTTCATTATTGCCCGCGCTCGCAGCAGCATTTGCGGCGTTAATTCAGGTTTACCCAGCCATTGATAAATATCGCTTTGTAATAGCAGGCTACGAACAAGCTGTATTGAGCGTTTGCCATATTGCCGCGAGGCCAGCCTCACCGCATCATCAATAAACGTCATGCAGGTTTCATCGCCGGTCATAAAACATGCTGAAGATTGTTGCTGGCGCAGGGACCAGGAAGGCGTATATTCGGCGCTCCAGGCAGAAAAATTGATGGCGGAAAATATCCCGCCATAAATAATAAAACGCTTCACCACAATGCGTAACATTCGCTACTGGCCGCGCTTCGCCGTCAGCTCCGCGATACGTACAATCACCTGTACCGCTTTTTCCATCCCCTCCAGCGTCACAAACTCATGCTTACCATGATAGTTATATCCGCCGGTAAAGAGATTAGGACACGGCAGGCCCATAAACGACAGTTGCGCCCCGTCTGTACCGCCGCGAATCGGTTTCATCTCCGGCGTAATATGACAGTCGCGCATGGCCTGCTGGGCGATATCGAGAATATGCGGATGCTCAACCACTTTTTCGCGCATATTGTAATAACTGTCTTCAATCACCAGTTCGATATAGCAGTCCGGATGCAGCCCCTTACCGACTTTTTTGGCAATCTCCATCATTTTGCGTTTACGCGCTTCAAACTGCTTACGGTCGAAATCGCGAATGATGTAGTGCATTTCGGCCCGGTCAACGGTGCCTTTCATGCTGGCCAGATGATAAAACCCTTCGTAACCTTCTGTGGTTTCAGGCGCTTCATCCGCCGGCACTTCCGCGTGAATCCTCGCCGCCAACGACAGCGCATTGACCATCACGCCTTTCGCCGTACCGGGATGCACGTTATTGCCGACGATTTTGATATTCACCGAGGCGGCATTGAAGTTTTCAAACTCCAGTTCGCCCACGCCGCCGCCGTCGACCGTATAGGCCCACTGCGCGCCAAACTCCTCAACATCGAAGTGCTTCGCGCCTTTCCCTACCTCTTCGTCAGGCGTAAACGCCACTTTAATGTCGCCGTGGGGAATAGGATTACCTTTCAGCACCGCCAGCGCGGTCATGATCTCCGCAACACCGGCTTTATCGTCCGCGCCCAGCAATGTCTTACCATCGGTAGTAATCAGCGTCTGTCCCAGTAATTGATGCAGTACCGGGAACATCACGGGTGACAACACCTCATCGCCAATCCCTAATGCTATATCGCCGCCACGATAATTCTCGACAATCTGCGGGTTAACGTTTTTACCGCTGAAATCCGGAGAGGTATCCACATGGGAGATAAAACCAATGGCGGGAATATCCCCCTCAACATTGGCCGGGAGCGTCGCCATCAACGTCCCTTTTTCACTTAATGTAATGTTAACCAGCCCCATCTCTTCGAGCTGCTGTTTGAGCAAACGTAGTAACTTCCACTGCCCCTCAGTGCTGGGAACCTGCCGAACACCCGACTTTGATTGGGTATCCAGCGATACGTAGTGTAAAAAACGCTCAAGTAGTTTATCCATGCAGTCACCCTCACTTTTCGTGACAACATTATTAATAAGCAAGAAAAGACAAATATTGCGTCAGGTCACTTTTATCCCTGCAAACAAGAATATTTCACTTTGACACGCTTTCTGACTATAAAGCTAAGTCAGTAATTCGCAACAAGGATTGGCGATCACAGTGGTTTGCCGTAGAATGACCGCCCTCATTAAGAGTGATTAAGGTGGTTAACCACAAACCCCGCAGCGGTCAGCCATCCGTTGCGTTTACATGGGACAGAGTAAGAAATTGAATAATCAACCGCGTTCGCTTTCACCGCTGGTGCTTTTGTCGGGAATTAGCAAAAGTTTCGATGGCAAAGAGGTCATTTCACAGCTGGATTTGACCATTAACAATGGCGAATTCCTCACGCTGCTTGGCCCTTCCGGCTGCGGTAAAACAACCGTTCTTCGCCTGATTGCCGGCCTGGAAACCGTTGATGCCGGGCATATCATGTTGGATAACCAGGATATCACCCACGTTCCCGCCGAAAATCGTTATGTAAATACCGTATTTCAAAGCTACGCTTTATTTCCGCATATGACGGTGTTTGAAAATGTCGCGTTTGGCTTACGGATGCAAAAAACGCCAGCCGCCGAGATAGCGCCTCGCGTGACCGATGCGCTGCGTATGGTGCAGCTTGAAGAGTTTGCACAACGTAAACCGCACCAGCTTTCCGGCGGACAGCAGCAGCGTGTGGCTATCGCTCGCGCGGTGGTGAATAAACCTCGCCTGTTATTACTGGATGAATCGCTTTCCGCGCTGGACTATAAATTGCGCAAACAAATGCAGAACGAGCTTAAAGCATTACAGCGTAAACTCGGTATCACGTTTGTTTTTGTCACTCACGATCAGGAAGAAGCGCTCACCATGTCCGATCGTATCGTGGTAATGCGTAATGGCGTGATTGAGCAAGACGGCACGCCGCGTGAAATCTATGAAGAGCCAAAAAACCTGTTTGTCGCCGGTTTTATCGGCGAAATTAACCGCTTTGACGCAACCGTCATTGAACGGCTTGATGAACAGCGCGTCCGCGCCAGCGTAGAAGGTCGGGAGTGCAATATATACGTCAATTTCGCTGTCGAACCGGGCCAAAAACTGAACGTCCTGCTGCGACCGGAAGATCTACGCGTCGAAGAGATCAACGATGATAACCACATCGAAGGGCTTATCGGCTACGTGCGCGAGCGCAATTATAAAGGTATGACGCTGGAGTCGGTGGTTGAACTGGAAAATGGCAAAATGGTGATGGTCAGCGAATTCTTCAACGAAGACGATCCTGACTTCGACCATTCACTTGACCAAAAAATGGCCATTAGTTGGGTAGAAAGCTGGGAGGTCGTACTGGCTGATGAAGAACACAAGTAAATTCCAGAATGTAGTGATTGTCACTATCGTCGGTTGGCTTGTGTTGTTTGTTTTTCTGCCCAACCTGATGATCATTGGCACCAGCTTTCTGACCCGTGACGACGCCAGTTTCGTCAAGATGGTCTTTACGCTGGATAACTACGCACGCCTGCTCGATCCGCTCTATTTTGAAGTGCTCCTGCACTCTCTGAATATGGCGCTGATCGCCACCCTCTCCTGCCTGGTGCTGGGCTATCCTTTTGCCTGGTTCCTGGCGAAGTTACCGGAAAAGATACGTCCGTTATTGCTGTTTTTGCTGATCGTTCCTTTCTGGACCAACTCACTGATCCGCATCTATGGGCTAAAAATATTCCTGAGCACTAAAGGTTATCTCAATGAATTCCTGCTGTGGCTGGGCGTGATTGATACGCCGATTCGCATCATGTTCACCCCGAGCGCCGTTATTATCGGCCTGGTTTACATTTTGCTGCCGTTTATGGTCATGCCGCTCTACTCCAGCATTGAGAAGCTCGACAAACCGCTACTGGAGGCCGCACGCGATCTCGGCGCCAGTAAAATGCAAACGTTCATCCGCATCATTATTCCATTAACCATGCCGGGCATTGTCGCCGGTTGCCTGCTCGTGATGCTACCGGCAATGGGCCTGTTCTACGTCTCCGATTTAATGGGTGGCGCGAAAAACCTGCTGATTGGTAACGTCATTAAGGTACAGTTCCTGAATATTCGCGACTGGCCGTTTGGCGCGGCGACCAGCATTACGCTGACCATTGTGATGGGACTCATGCTGTTGATTTACTGGCGGGCTTCCCGCTTATTGAATAAGAAGGTGAGTGATATAAGCGATTAATTGCGCAACGCTAACAAATCCACACGCATCCAGGCATGAAGTTTATTCAAGGGTAAACTTCATGCCTCCGGCATAAAAAACGCATGAAAGCAGTTGCCGCCAGTATTGCAAATCTACAGCATCATCCGCGCCAGGCCTTCTTTTATTTTTACCTGTAGCGACGCTATCACAGACAGTAATGCGTTTATACGCGAAGCTCTCAGGTTTTATACTGATTGCCAGTCTCTTTTAAAAATTATATTACATCCGATGCGCCCGCAGTTGAGATAAAAAGGGTCGATTTAATCAATTATGTAGTCATTTTTACTCCAGTATAAGTGAGATTAATATGCCGATTACTATAGGGAATGGTCTTTTAAAAAGTGAAATCCTTATCAATCCCCCAGGGAATACGAAAGAAACATGTTGCAAAGTTTTATGGGAAAAAATTAAAGACTTCTTTTTTTCTACTGGCAAAGCAAAAGCGGACCGTTGTCTACATGAGATGTTGTTTGCCGATTGTACCCCCACACGAGAGCGGCTTACAGAGATTTTTTTTGAGTTGAAGGCATTAGCCTGCGCATCGCAAAGAGATAGATTTCAGGTTCATAATCCTCATGAAAATGATGCCATCATGATTCTTCGTATCATGGATCAAAACGAAGAGAACGAATTGTTACGTATCACTCAAAATACCGATACCTTTAGCTGTGAAGTCATGGGGAAGGTCTATTTTTTAATGAAAGATCGCCCGGATATTTTAAAATCGCATCCACAAATGACGGCCATGATTAATAGAAGATATAGCGACATCGCAGATTACCCCCTCCCTTCGACATTATGTCTCAATCTTGCTGGCGCGCCGACATTATCGGTTCCATTAGACAACATAGAGGGGTATTTATATTCTGAATTGAGAAAAGGACATTTAGATGAGTGGAAAACGCAAGAAAAGGTAACCTACCTGGCAGCGAAAATTCAGTCTGGGATTGAAAAGACAACGCGCATTTTACAGCATGCGAATATATCCGAAAGTACTCAGCAAAACGCATTTTTAGAAACAATGGCGATGTGTGGCTTAAAACAGCTTGAAATACCACCACCGCATACCCACATACCTATTGAAAAAATGGTAAAAGAGGTTTTACTGGCGGATAAGACGTTTCAGGCGTTCCTCATAACGGATCCCAGCACCAGCCAAAGTATGTTAGCTGAGATAGTCGAAGTCATCTCTGATCAGGTTTTTCACGCCATTTTTAGAATAGCCCCCCAGGCTATACAAAAAATGGCGGGAGAACAGTTAACCACGCTACACGTTCGCTCAGAACAACAAAGCGGCTGTTTATGTTGTTTTTTATAAAATCAGACGACGCTTTCTCAGACGTCACGTTCAGGGTTTACTCACGTACTTCCTGTTTGCCTACAGAGTAACCTCTTGCCTGGCGCAATAATGCCGCATATGACCGGATCGGATGAGAATAGTCATTTAAATGGCCTTTTTTTCCCGCTCGTCTGGCAATTTGTTGTAAAATTCGCGGCTTCAAGCGGCAGCTTGCTTCTTCCTGGCTGCTGATAACCGCGAGACGTTTTGGAGAGATTTTGGAGAAGAGAAAAAATTGATCATTTTCAATACTCTAAAAGCACCCCATCCTCTGAATAAGAAGGTGGAACTTGAATGATCGGTCGGCTGCTCCGTGGCGGTTTCATGACTGCCATCTATGCGTATCTGTATATTCCCATCATTATTCTGATCGTGAACTCCTTCAACAGTTCGCGGTTCGGCATTAACTGGCAGGGCTTTACCACTAAATGGTACGAACTCCTGGTCAATAACGACAGTCTGTTGCAGGCCGCTCAACATTCACTGACGATGGCGATTTTTTCAGCGACCTTCGCCACGTTGATTGGCTCGTTAACCGCGGTGGCGCTTTATCGCTACCGCTTTCGCGGGAAGCCATTCGTCAGCGGGATGCTGTTTGTAGTAATGATGTCGCCGGATATCGTGATGGCGATCTCCCTGCTGGTGCTGTTTATGTTACTCGGCGTTCAACTGGGCTTTTGGTCGTTGCTGTTCTCGCACATCACCTTTAGCCTGCCGTTTGTGGTCGTCACGGTCTATTCGCGCCTGAAAGGCTTTGATGTCAGAATGCTGGAAGCCGCAAAAGACCTGGGGGCCAGTGAGGTAACGATTTTACGCAAAATCATTCTGCCGCTGGCGATGCCGGCGGTGGCGGCGGGCTGGTTGCTGAGCTTTACGTTGTCGATGGACGATGTAGTAGTCTCGTCGTTTGTCACCGGGCCGGGCTATGAAATTTTACCCTTAAAGATTTATTCCATGGTAAAAGTCGGCGTTTCACCAGAAGTGAACGCGCTGGCGACCGTTTTATTGGTGCTGTCTCTGGTAATGGTCATTGCCAGCCAGCTTATTGCTCGTGATAAAACCAAGGGCCGATAAGGCCCGTAATTCAGGGGACGTTAAATGAAAAAATGGTCACGCCACCTGCTCGCGGCGGGCGCCCTGGCGCTGGGTATGAGTACCGCTCATGCCTCCGACAACGACACGCTCTATTTCTATAACTGGACTGAGTATGTGCCGCCGGGCCTGCTGGAACAGTTCACTAAAGAGACCGGCATTAAGGTGATTTATTCGACCTACGAGTCGAACGAAACCATGTATGCCAAACTCAAAACCTATAAAGATGGCGCGTATGACCTGGTTGTTCCTTCTACATACTATGTCGACAAAATGCGCAAAGAAGGCATGATCCAGAAGATCGATAAGTCGAAATTAACCAATTTCCACAACCTCGATCCGGAAATGCTCAACAAACCGTTTGACCCCAACAACGATTATTCTGTTCCGTATATCTGGGGCGCAACGGCGATTGGCGTGAACAGCGATGCTATCGATCCAAAAACCATTACCAGCTGGGCTGACTTGTGGAAACCGGAATATAAAAACAGCCTGCTTTTAACCGACGATGCGCGAGAAGTCTTCCAGATGGCGCTGCGCAAGCTAGGTTATTCCGGTAACACTACCGATCCGAAAGAGATTGAAGCGGCATATGAAGAGTTGAAAAAACTGATGCCGAACGTAGCGGCCTTCAACTCCGATAATCCGGCGAATCCGTATATGGAAGGGGAAGTCAACCTGGGGATGGTGTGGAACGGTTCGGCCTTCGTTGCTCGTCAGGCTGGCACGCCGCTGGAGGTCGTCTGGCCGAAGGAAGGCGGTATTTTCTGGATGGATAGCCTGGCTATTCCGGCGAACGCGAAAAATAAAGAGGGCGCGCTGAAGCTAATCAACTTCCTGCTGCGTCCTGACGTCGCGAAAGAGGTGGCAGAAACCATCGGCTACCCTACCCCCAACCTGGCGGCGCGTAAGCTGTTAAGCCCGGAGGTCGCCAATGATAAGTCGCTCTATCCGGATGCGCAAACCATCAGCAAAGGCGAGTGGCAAAACGATGTCGGCGACGCCAGCGCCATTTATGAAGAGTATTATCAGAAGCTAAAAGCAGGACGCTAATTCAGCCAAAGCGCCTGTCGGGCCTACAGATGAACGTAACGTGAAATGTAGGCCGGATAAGGCGTTACCGGGCAAACAGCACTACAGCCCTTTCAGGAATTTATCAACAAATTCCGGCACAACCTGGCTTGCCGGGCCGTAGTGCTTCTCTTCAAACTCGCTGCCGACCTGGCTTGGCTCAAGATTCAGTTCCACCGTATGTGCGCCGTGCAGTTTTGCTTCATGCACAAACCCCGCAGCCGGATAGACATGACCGGATGTGCCAATGGCGATAAAAATATCCGCCATCGACAGCGCCATATAAATTTCATCCATGCCAAGCGGCATCTCGCCAAACCACACCACGTGCGGACGTAGCGGCGCCGGGAACTGGCAGCAGTGACATTTATCTTCCGGCATCACATCGCCGTTCCATTCCAGAATTTGGCCGCTTTGCGAACAGCGCACCTTCAACAGCTCGCCATGCATATGAATGATGTTGCGGTTGCCCGCGCGTTCATGCAAATTGTCGATGTTTTGCGTCACCAGCAAAAAGCGATCGCCAAGCGCTTCTTCAAGCTTCGCTAACGCCAGATGCGCCGCATTGGGTTGTATTTCCGGCTGTTGAAGCTGCTGACGGCGGGCATTATAAAATGTCTGCACCAGCCCCGGATTACGGGCGAATCCTTCCGGCGTTGCCACATCTTCAACCCGATGCTCTTCCCAAAGGCCATCCGCCGCGCGAAACGTACGAATACCAGACTCTGCAGAAATTCCTGCACCTGTAAGGACTAATACTCTTGGGTTTTCCATCATTTCCGGCACCACTCTGTCTCTGAAAAAGATCCGCTGGCGCAGACGTTCACGCAACAGACGTTTATTTTTACGAAAGCGGCTTAATCGATGAAACCGACGCGACTGCATAACAACCTCTTTTTTTGATTAGTCGGTAAGATGTAAAAAAGCAGCACCGCGCATCCCACCTGCATCCCCATGCCGCGCACGCTCAATGCGCGGCGCGCGGGCAACAGGGAGGAGATGGCGCGGCAGTCTTTCCGCCAGTTGCGTTGTTATTGCCGTAAAGTTCGATAGTCCGCCGCCGATCACCAATAAATCGGGATCGACAATCGTCAGTATATTCCCCAGACAAACCGCCAGTAAATCCAGATAGCGCTCAACATGCGCGTGCGCCTGCTCATCACCCTGCTCCCACAACGCGATAATCTCCGGCGCCTGCAGCGATTGATCATAATAATGCTGATATAGCCACGCAAACCCGCGCCCGGACAGATAATTCTCAATGCAGCCCATCTGGCCGCATCCACAACGGCGGAGAGGAAAATCAAACCCCATCAACGTTAGCGCGTCAACCGGCAAACGCATATGGCCAAACTCGCCGGTGATATAGCTCTGACCGGTAATCGGCTTCCCGTTTAGCACCAGGCCGCCGCCGACGCCGGTGCCGAGAATAAGCCCCATAACCAAAGGATATTGCGTGAATTCATCATCCCAGGCTTCGGACAAGGCAAAACAGTTAGCGTCATTGTCCAGACGCACATCGCGATCCAGTCGGGCGCTGAGATCGGCGCGCAACGGCTTACCGCTGGCTGCCGGGACATTCGCGGCGTACAGCGTGCCGTCTTCGGTTTCCGGCATACCGGGTATGCCAATCCCTACCGACCCTTTTACGCCAAATCGCTGGTCGGCTTCCTCGACCAGTTCGCACACGGCGTCTAAAAAGGCGCTATAGCTGGTATGGGGCGTGGGAACCCGTTTTTCCCACTGCAGCCGCCGCGTTGAGTCAAATACGCCTAACGCAATCTTTGTTCCGCCAATGTCAAACCCGTAATACATCGCCGCTCCTTGTTTTTATATTCCGCGATTACTGGCCGCTCAATACTCGCGCAGGGTCAATGTTGCTCGCCCGCCGCGCCGGATACCAGCTCGCCAGTAAGCTTAACAACAACGCCGTGACCAGTACGTAAACAACGTCCAGCCAATGTAATTCGGATGGCAGGAAGTCGATAAAATAGATATCGCCGGACAAAAACTGATGCCCGATCGCCTTTTCAATCCCATTAATAATGGCGGTAAGCTGAAGCGAAACGACAACGCCGATCGCCACGCCAATCAAACTGCCCAGCAAGCCCGCGAGTAGCCCGTACCAGACGAAAATGGCACGAATCAAACCATCTTTCGCCCCCAGCGTTCTTAATACCGCAATGTCGCCGCTTTTGTCTTTTACCGCCATCACTAAGGTGGAAACGATATTAAAACAGGCCACGCCGATCACCAGAATCATCGCCAGATACATAATGGCGCGAATCATCTGGATATCGCGATACATATAGCCGTAGGTGCCGATCCAGCTCTTAATGTAGACATAGCTGTTAGTCACTTCACCCGCGTCACGCACCAGTTTGTTCGCATTAAACACGTCGTGGACTTTAAGCGCGATACCGGAAACGCTGGACCCCATATCCAGATACTGCTGCGCATCCTCAAGCGGGATCATGGCGAAGCTGTGATCGAGCTGGCCGCTCAGTTGCAGAATCCCGATGACATGCAAACGCACGCGTTTGGGCTGGAGCAGCTTATGGTCGGCATTCGCATTAGGGATCATGATGGACACCCAGTCGCCCTGTTTCACGTTCAGCGCATCGGCGACGCCTTTGCCGATAATGATCTGCTGCTCGCCCGCTTTGAAATGATCCCAGGCGTGATTTTGCACAAATGACGGTAACGCGCTAAGCTGCTGCTCTTGCTTAGGGTCGACGCCTTTAACCTGAATGGCGCGCAAATTCGCCCCGCTCTCTACCAGGCCGGTAAAATTGATATACGGCGCGGCGGCGGCAATGCCCGGCACCTTCTGCACTTTTGCCAGCGCTTCACGCCAGTTGGTCCACGGCTGATTGACCGCTTCAATCTCCCCGTGCGGAACCACCGCCAGAATACGGTTATTCAACTCGCGTTCGAAACCGTTCATCGCGCTTAAACCGACAATCAATACCGCCACGCCCAGCGCGATACCGATGGTAGAAATGACGGAAATGAGCGAAACCATACCGCCGCGCCGCCGTCCACGGCTGAAACGCAAGCCAATTAACAATGATAAAGGCGACGCCATTACTCCGCCCCCATCAGGCTCAGTTCCGCCGTCAGGCGGCCATCGCGCATCTCAAGCTGGCGGCTCATACGTTTCGCCAGTTGCAAATCGTGAGTCACCACCAGAAACGCGGTTCCCTGCAGACGATTTAACTCGCCCAGAAGCTCAAAAATACTGTCGGCATTACGCGCATCCAGATTACCGGTCGGCTCATCCGCCAGTACCAGACGCGGATTATTCACCAACGCGCGCGCTATCGCGACACGTTGGCGCTCACCGCCGGAAAGTTCCGAAGGTCGATGGGTTGCGCGATGCTCCAGCCCTACGGCGTGCAGCATTTCTCGCGCCCGAGCATCAATCTCCGCCGGTTTCTTTTTGCCAATCAATAATGGCATCGCCACGTTTTCCAGCGCCGTAAAATCCGGCAGGAGATGATGAAACTGATAGATAAACCCCAGTTTCTGGTTACGTAATTCCGCTTTTGCCGCAGAAGAGAGTTTGCTCATCGGCTGGCCGCTAAAAATCACATCGCCAGAGGTAGGCGTATCCAGCCCGCCTAACAGATGCAGCAACGTACTTTTACCCGAACCGGAACTGCCGACGATCGCCATCATTTCGCCTTCGCCGATACTGAAGCTGACATCGTGCAACACGTCGGTTTGTACGGTGCCTTCCTGATAGCGTTTGCACAGGTTGTCGCATTGCAACAGGATCTTATTCATAACGTAAAGCCTCAGCGGGTTGAGTGGCGGCAGCGCGCCAGGAAGGATAAAGCGTAGAAAGCAGCGCAATGGCCATTGCCACCAGAGCGATAACGATCACCTGTAACGGCTCTATCGCCACGGGCAACGCAGCGCCATCCAGAAACGCGCCGATGATCGGCATCAGGTTATTCAGTTGGCTGGCAAGCAATGCGCCCAGCGCGGCGCCCAACAGCGCGCCGATAATCCCGGCGCTGGCGCCCTGCACCATAAAGACCATCATAATTTGTCGCGGCGTCAGCCCTTGAGTTTGTAAAATCGCCACTTCGCCCTGCTTCTCCATGACCATCAGACCCAACGAAGTAATAATGTTAAAAGCCGCGACCGCCACGATGAGGCTCAGCAACAATCCCATCATGTTCTTTTCCATGCGCACAGCCTGGAACAACTCGCCTTTGCGTTCGCGCCAGTCCTGCCACTTAGTGCCTTGCGGCAGCGTCTGTTGGCTGAGGGTATCGACTTGCAGCGGTTCATCCAGCCATAGACGCCAGCCGGTAATATTGCCTGCCGGATAGCGCATTAAACGCGACGCGTCCTGAATATTGACCAGCATTTCATAGCCATCGACCTCGCTATTGGCGGCAAATGTGCCAATCACCGTAAACAGACGCTGGCTGGGCAGACGTCCCATTGGCGTAAACTGGCTGGCAGATGGCACCATTAGCCGAATCTGATCGCCGCGGTTGACCCCTAACTGTCCGGCGAGCTGCTCGCCGAGGATGACATTATACTTACCCGGCTGTAATTCGCTTTGCTTCACATTGACCAGATACGGCGTTAACGGATCTTTTTGCGCCGGATCGATACCCAACATCACGCCAACCGCAACGCTACGCGCGCTTTGCAGTACGACATCGCCCGTCGTCAGCGGCGCAATACGGTTAACGCCTTGCAGATTCACCGCTTTTTCCGGCATCTGATTCGGGTTAAGAGAGCCATGTTCAGCAGAGAGGATGGCCTGAGGCATCAAACCAAGAATGTTATTTTGCAGTTCGCGCTCAAAACCGTTCATCACCGACAATACCGTGACCAGCGCCATCACCCCCAGGGTAATGCCGATAGTGGAAAGCCAGGAAACGAAGCGACCGAAGCGATCTGCTGCACGCCCGCGCATGTAACGCAGGCCGATGAATAGAGCGACAGGTTGATACATGTAATCCGTCTGGTTGCTGTTAGCAAAGTCCCGAGTATATAAGCGAAAGCGGAATGCGTAAATGTCTGAACCGTAAGAGTTCGTCAGCGCTATTCTGAAAAAGGCCGACAAATCAAGTCACTTACATGTTCATACTTTACCTGTTCGGCGTGTTATGCGGCGGATTCAATTTGCTAATAAACAACGATCGCGGATAATAAAGAACATTGCTTATCAGTCATATGCCCCTGAATACCTGAGTCCTTCATGCTGTCCTGGCGTGCAGCCAACCATGAAGCAGCCTGAAGGGTGACGCGTAGAGTGCGGCGTAAAACAAAAAGAGATACTGACAACCGTTATGCCTGAAAAACAACGTTACACGCTGCCGACAAAAGCGGGCGATCAGCGCCAGTTGGGCGAACTTACCGGTGCCGCCTGCGCTACGCTGGTGGCGGAGATAGCTGAACGCCATGCCGGTCCGGTGGTACTCATAGCGCCTGACATGCAAAATGCTCTGCGATTGCATGATGAAATCCGCCAGTTTACCGATCAGATGGTCATGAACCTGGCGGACTGGGAAACGCTACCGTATGACAGCTTCTCCCCGCATCAGGAAATTATCTCTTCGCGTCTGTCCACGCTCTACCAGTTGCCGTCGATGCAGCGCGGCGTCTTGATTGTACCGGTAAACACCCTGATGCAGCGCGTTTGTCCGCATAGCTATCTGCATGGTCATGCGCTGGTGATGAAAAAAGGCCAGCGGCTGTCCCGCGACGCTCTGCGCGCGCAGCTTGACAGCGCCGGTTATCGGCATGTCGATCAGGTGATGGAGCATGGCGAATACGCGACGCGCGGCGCGCTGTTGGATCTCTTTCCGATGGGCAGCGAACAGCCTTATCGCCTCGACTTTTTTGATGATGAAATCGACAGCCTGCGTCTGTTTGACGCGGATACCCAACGTACGCTGGAGGAGGTCGAGGCCATCAATTTGTTGCCCGCGCACGAATTTCCTACCGACAAAGCCGCTATTGAGCTTTTCCGTAGCCAGTGGCGCGATACCTTTGAGGTAAAACGCGACGCCGAGCACATCTATCAGCAGGTCAGCAAAGGCACCCTGCCCGCCGGGATCGAATACTGGCAGCCGCTCTTTTTCAGCGAACCGTTACCGCCATTATTTAGCTATTTCCCCGCCAATACTCTGGTGGTGAATACTGGCTCGCTGGAAACCAGCGCCGAACGCTTTCAGGCCGATACGCTGGCGCGTTTTGAAAATCGCGGCGTCGATCCTATGCGCCCGCTTTTACCGCCGGAAGCCCTCTGGCTACGGGTAGATGAGCTCTTTTCCGAGCTTAAACGCTGGCCTCGCCTCCAGCTTAAAACCGACCATCTGCCGGAAAAAGCCGCCAATACCAATCTTGGTTTCCAGAAATTACCGGATTTGGCTATCCAGGCGCAGCAGAAAGCGCCGCTGGACGCGCTGCGTAAATTCCTCGAATCTTTCAGCGGTCCGGTGATTTTTTCGGTGGAAAGCGAAGGACGCCGCGAAGCGCTGGGAGAGCTCCTGGCTCGCATAAAAATCGCGCCGAAGCGGATATTACGCCTGGACGAGGCGCAGGATGCGGGACGCTATCTGATGATTGGCGCCGCAGAACATGGCTTTATCGACACCCAACGCAATCTGGCGCTGATTTGTGAAAGCGATCTCCTGGGTGAACGGGTGGCGCGTCGCCGCCTGGATTCCCGCCGTACGATCAACCCGGATACGTTGATTCGTAACCTGGCGGAACTCCACGTCGGTCAACCGGTAGTGCATCTGGAGCACGGCGTCGGACGCTATGCCGGCATGACCACTCTGGAGGCTGGCGGCATCAAGGGTGAGTATCTGATGCTCACCTACGCCAATGACGCCAAACTGTATGTGCCGGTCTCCTCATTGCATCTGATTAGCCGCTATGCCGGCGGCGCGGAAGAAAGTGCGCCTCTGCATAAACTGGGCGGCGACGCCTGGTCGCGCGCCCGGCAGAAAGCGGCGGAAAAAGTGCGCGATGTCGCAGCGGAACTGTTGGATATTTATGCGCAACGGGCGGCAAAAGAGGGTTTTGCCTTTAAGCATGATCGTGAGCAGTATCAGTTATTCTGCGACAGCTTCCCGTTTGAAACGACGCCCGATCAGGCACAGGCGATTAACGCCGTATTGAGCGATATGTGCCAACCGCTGGCGATGGACAGGCTGGTGTGCGGCGACGTCGGCTTCGGCAAAACCGAAGTGGCGATGCGCGCCGCGTTCCTGGCGGTGGAAAACCATAAACAGGTGGCGGTACTGGTGCCGACTACGCTGCTGGCGCAGCAACACTATGACAACTTCCGCGACCGTTTCGCCAACTGGCCGGTACGCATTGAGATGCTGTCTCGCTTTCGCAGCGCCAAAGAGCAGACGCAAATCCTGGCGGAAGCCGCCGAGGGTAAGATCGATATTCTGATCGGTACGCATAAACTGCTACAAAGCGATGTGAAGCTGCGCGACCTCGGCCTGCTGATTGTCGATGAAGAGCACCGTTTCGGCGTGCGCCACAAAGAGCGAATTAAGGCGATGCGCGCCGATGTCGATATTCTGACGCTCACGGCGACGCCGATCCCGCGGACGCTGAATATGGCGATGAGCGGTATGCGCGATCTCTCCATTATCGCCACCCCCCCTGCCCGTCGTCTGGCGGTAAAAACCTTTGTCCGCGAGTATGATAGCCTGGTAGTAAGGGAAGCGATTCTGCGTGAAATCCTGCGCGGCGGTCAGGTTTACTATTTGTACAATGACGTCGAAAATATTCAGAAAGCCGCAGAGCGGCTGGCGGAACTGGTGCCGGAAGCGCGAATCGCTATAGGCCACGGGCAGATGCGCGAACGTGAGCTGGAACGGGTCATGAATGATTTCCACCATCAACGTTTTAACGTGCTGGTGTGTACTACCATTATCGAAACGGGGATCGACATTCCCACCGCTAACACGATCATCATTGAACGCGCGGATCATTTCGGCCTCGCGCAGTTGCACCAGCTGCGTGGCCGCGTTGGGCGCTCGCACCACCAGGCCTACGCCTGGCTGTTGACGCCACATCCTAAGGCCATGACCACCGATGCGCAAAAACGGCTGGAGGCGATTGCGTCGCTGGAGGATTTAGGCGCCGGGTTTGCGCTGGCGACTCACGATCTGGAGATCCGCGGCGCGGGCGAACTGCTTGGCGAAGAGCAAAGCGGCTCAATGGAAACCATCGGCTTCTCACTCTACATGGAATTGCTGGAAAACGCCGTCGATGCGCTGAAAGCAGGCCGCGAACCCTCGCTGGAAGATCTCACCAGTCAGCAAACGGAAGTCGAGCTGCGAATGCCGTCGTTACTGCCGGATGATTTTATTCCGGATGTTAATACCCGGCTGTCATTCTATAAACGCATTGCCAGCGCGAAGAACGAAAACGAGCTGGAAGAGATCAAAGTGGAATTGATCGACCGCTTCGGCCTGCTGCCCGATCCGGCGCGTAATCTGCTGGATATCGCACGCCTGCGCCAACAGGCGCAAAAGCTCGGCATCCGAAAACTGGAGGGTAACGAGAAAGGCGGAACGATTGAGTTCGCCGAGAAAAACCACGTTGACCCCGCCTGGCTTATCGGGTTGCTGCAAAAACAGCCGCAGCATTTCCGTCTGGATGGCCCGACGCGCCTCAAGTTTATTCAGGATTTAAGCGAACGTAAAACGCGTATAGACTGGGTACGCCAGTTCATGCAGCAACTGGAAGAAAACGCTATTGCATAAGCGTCAGGCCGGGCGTCATTACTCTGCGTCCGGCCTAATCTTTACAAATTCTTTGCACTTCCCTGCAGTTCCAGACACAGCCAACCGCCATAATTCTTATTTCCTCTTTTATAAAAATAACCACATAATAATCATGGGTTTATTATAATGTTCAACAATACGCGACTCTCTCGCTGGTGGGCGTTGTTTGCGCTTACCGCGACCATCATGCTTGCCCTTCCCGCGCAGGCGAATACGTGGCCTCTTCCGCCCCCCGGCAGTCGACTGGTGGGAGAAAATAAATTCCATGTCGTTGAAGACGACGGCGGCTCGCTGGAGGCGATCGCCAAAAAATATAACGTGGGCTTTTTAGCCCTGTTACAGGCCAACCCCGGCATTGATCCTTACGTGCCACGCGCAGGCAGCGTGCTAACGATTCCGCTGCAAACGCTGCTACCGGACGCGCCACGTGAAGGTATCGTCATTAACCTCGCGGAATTACGGCTTTACTATTATCAACCGGGGAAAAATACGGTCACGGTCTACCCTATCGGGATTGGCCAACTGGGCGGCGATACCCTGACGCCAACGATGGTGACGACCATTTCGGATAAACGCGCCAATCCAACCTGGACGCCGACCGCCAATATTCGCGCCCGTTATAAAGCGCAAGGCATCGATCTCCCCGCCGTGGTGCCTGCCGGTCCCGATAACCCAATGGGGCATCACGCGATTCGTTTAGCGGCCTACGGCGGCGTCTATCTGTTACATGGCACGAATGCCGATTTTGGCATTGGTATGCGCGTCAGTTCCGGCTGTATCCGTCTGCGCGACGGTGATATAGAGACATTGTTCCGTCAGGTCACGCCGGGAACCAAAGTGAATATAATCAATACGCCGATTAAAGCCTCGGTGGAGCCAGGCGGCGTGCGACTGGTGGAAGTTCATCAGCCGCTGTCTAAAAATATAGGCGACGATCCACAGGTGCTGCCGATTGTGCTGAATGGCCCGATGCAGGCCTTTAAGGACGCGCCGCAGACCGATGCTGCGGTGATGGAACATGTTATGGAAGTGCGTTCCGGAATGCCGGTGGATGTAACCCGTCAAGCAGAGGCGAAACCGCAGTCGCTGTAAGCGTGAATAGCTGACCGACAAAAAAGCCTCGCGATGCATCGCGAGGCTTTCTTTTTTTATTGTGGCAATCGCAGCGGCATTAATGAGGGTTAATGCTTACTTATAGATTACCGCCGTACCGTGGAGGGTATTCGGGCCGGTAACAGAGGTAATACGGAAAGACTTCGCCCCCATCTCCTGCGCTTTTTGCGCCAGCTGATCTTCCAGCGAGCCCAGATTCGTGCCTCCATTCGCGGAAATGGTGCCGAACTTCTGTTGACCTTCTGGCGTTGCCTGAACTTCAACGGCGGCGAAGCTGGCGAATGAGAGCGAACTCAGTACGGCAGCAGCGATGAGGGTTTTTACGTTTTTCATAGTGATGACCTTTAGCAGATGAATGGGTGTCGTAAGCATTAACTTAACGATCGATAAGTTAATCATAGATGTGATCTATATCACACGTCAACCTCTTTTTATAATGATCGTTATATAATTTATAAAGATGTTATTTTTCATGTGAATAGAATTGATTTATTTTTCTAATGAATACTCTGGAGCCAGAAGTGGTTTGTTTTTATAATAGAGAGACCGCTCTTTAAACAGGTACAACGGCATCATGACAACGGATACCACGAGTTGCGCGAAGAAAAGCCGTGGCCGACCAAAAGTGTTCGACAGGGAAGCCGCGCTTGATAAGGCCATGACTCTCTTCTGGCAGCACGGCTATGAAGCAACTTCGCTTGCCGATCTCGTAGAGGCTACCGGGGCGAAAGCGCCTACTCTCTATGCGGAATTCACTAACAAAGAAGGATTATTTCGCGCTGTCCTGGATCGCTACATCACTCGCTTTGCCTCAAAACACGAAGCCCAGCTCTTTTGTGAAGAGAAAAGCGTAGAATCGGCGCTGGAAGATTACTTCACAGAAATTGCCGCCTGCTTTACCAGTACAGACACGCCGGCTGGCTGCTTTATGATTAATACGTCCGCCACCCTGGCCGCCTCCTCGCGCGATATCGCCCGCACGGTAAAATCACGCCACGCTATGCAGGAACAGACGCTCATCCAGTTTCTGCGCCAACGTCAGGAGCGCGGTGAAATTCCGGCGCACTGTAACCCGCAGGCGCTCGCAGAATATATAAACTGTATTTTACAGGGAATGTCGATCAGCGCCCGTGAAGGTGCCACCTTCGAACAACTGATGCAAATTACGCGCACGACTCTGCGCATCTGGCCTGAACTGCTCAAGTCCTGAACGACGTGGCTTCGGATAAAAAAAAGCCCCTCAGCCTGAGCGAATGAGGGGCTAACTTGCAGAGTACAGCTTTTTTATGCTTTGTTATTCAGAACCAGTTGGCCATTGCCGTCGAGGGGAATTTGCGTTCCGGGGTCTTTATCCATGCGGATTTTGCCCTGCTGATCGCCAATTTTGTAGGTCACGTCGTAGCCAAGCATCTTTTCAGATTTGTCATACACCGTCTTACAGCGTTGCTGCGTGGTAGTGTAGGTATCACTTTCTTGCATTGATCCCTGGATTTGATTGCCAGCATAACCGCCGCCCAGCGCCCCGACGACCGTCGCCACATCTTTACCACGACCGCCGCCAAATTGATGTCCAATCACGCCGCCTGCTACTGCGCCAAGCACCGAGCCGGCAATACGGTTTTCGTCCTGAACCGGTCTGCGATGCGTGACCGTGACATTACGGCACTCCTGACGCGGCGTTTTTACCGTCTCTTTAATCGGTTTAGCCGATATCACCTGCGCATATTGCGGACCACGATCAAATACGTTGAGACTGGCCACTGCCGCCACACCCAGCGCAGCCGCTACGCCAATCCCTATACCCGCCAACATTGATTTATTCACGGGAGTTCCTCCTTCGTTGCTATTGGTAACAATTTTGCAACCAGTATGCGAACAAAGCCAATCGGAATGAGGATGAAAAATGCGGGATGAGGCGGTAAAGCTGAAGGATTCGGACAACTCCGAAGCAAGAGATGGAGAAGCGCTCACCGGCGCGAGCAGCCGGTGAGGCGCAGAGAAATTAATGCAGTTTCAGGCGCGGACGAATGACGCGGTTAATACTGCCCACCAGCATCATCAGGCCGGTTTTAAAGTATCCATGCAGCGCTATCTGGTGCATACGGTATAGCGAGATATACACGAAGCGGGCGATACGTCCTTCAATCATCATTGAACCGCGGGTCAGGTTCCCCATCAGACTACCCACGGTAGAGAAGTTGGACAGAGAGACCAGCGATCCATGATCTTTATACTGGTAAGCTTTCAGCGGTTTGCCATTCATCTGCGCCAGAATGTTATTCATCGCGCAGGTAGCCATCTGATGCGCCGCCTGAGCGCGAGGCGGCACAAAACCTCCCTCCGGACGTGCGCAGGAAGCGCAGTCGCCAATCGCATAAATATCAGGATCGCGCGTGGTTTGCAGCGTCGGTTCCACCACCAGTTGGTTAATGCGGTTCGTTTCCAGACCACCAATCTCTTTCATAAAATCCGGCGCTTTGATACCCGCCGCCCACACCATCAGATCGGCCTGAATATATTCACCTTCTTTCGTATGCAGACCACCTTCGTCGGCGCTGGTGACCATAGTTTGCGTCAGCACGCGAACGCCCAGTTTGGTCAGTTCATTATGCGCGGCGCTGGAGATACGCGGCGGCAACGCAGGCAGAATACGCTCGCCAGCCTCAACCAACGTCACGTTCAGCGCGTCGTTGGTCAGCCCCTTATAACCATAGCTATGCAGCTGTTTTACCGCATTATGCAGTTCAGCCGACAGCTCAACCCCCGTCGCACCGCCGCCAACGATGGCGATATTGACCTTACCGTTCGCGCCCAGATTAGCCGAATACTTGAGGAACAGGTTCAGCATCTCCTGGTGAAAACGGCGCGCCTGATGCGGGTTATCGAGGAAGATACAGTGCTCTTTCACGCCCGGCGTGTTGAAATCATTAGAGGTGCTGCCCAGCGCCATCACCAGCGTGTCATACGCGATTTTGCGCTCCGGCACCAGCAGTTCGCCCTTTTCATCACGCAACTCGGCAATGGTGATGGTCTTCGCTTCGCGATCGATATCCATCACCGACCCCAGCTGGAACTGGAAACCATGATTACGCGCATGAGCCAGATAGCTCAGCGCATCCACGCCTTCGTCCAGCGAGCCAGTCGCCACTTCGTGCAACAATGGTTTCCACAGATGGCTGTGATTTCTGTCTACCAGCGTGATTTTCGCTTTTTTCTTGCGCCCCAGTTTATGGCCTAACTGCGTCGCCATTTCCAGCCCGCCAGCGCCGCCGCCGACAATCACGATCTTTTTTAATGGTGTAGTCAACGTGACCCCCTTAAATTTATTAACCAATTGTTAATTAAAAGTTATTATTATAGCCTTTAATTAACAACAAGTTACGTTAATGAGAATAAGCTTCTGATATGAGAATAGCATGAACGGTGCATTGGTCATACCAAAATTGATGTGCATCAAGTTTTCATGCTGAAAAGATAGACAGTTTGCGAGAATTGAACATAAAAAAACCAGCCGCAAGGCTGGTTATCCGGTCACTGATAACGCCATATTGCCGGGGGCGTTACCCCAGCGTTTTAAACGCTTTGATACGTTGCAAATGCGGCGAAATATTTTTGAATTTGTGAGTCTGTTCCTCATCCCACACAATTTCATAAAACGGGTGAAGCGCTTGCGCTGAGCGTTGGCTGTCCAGCGCTTCGTCATGACGCGAGAGGATCACCAGACAACGATCGCGATTTTTTTCGCGAAAGTTGGTCACGCACTTTGTAGCGATGTCCGCATATTCTTCCGGGCGATCGATTTTCCCCTCCATGTTTTCATAGGGGAACAGGTTCGGGTTAAAAACCACCTGACGGATATCGCACAAAAAGCCAATCCGCTCCGCCCAGTAACCGCCCAGCCCCACGCCACAGATTAAAGGGCGCTCGTCCACATTCAACTGCAACATTTTGTCCACTTCTTTCAGCAGATGCTGCATATCGTGCTTAGGATGCCGCGTACTGTAGCTTACCAGCCGAACATCCGGGTCGATAAACTGTAATTGCAACACTTTTTCATGGTTGCCCGGACTATTTGAATCAAAACCGTGTAAATAAATAATCATCTGGCACCCTCACGAAAACTCGAGTTAATGACCTGCTTTTTCTTCCTGCCAGCGTTCATGTAACTGGTTGAGCTGGGCGCTGGCTGTTTTCCAGCGTGCTGAGTCCATGAGCTCCCGGCGTGAAAATGAACCTTTATGATACAAACGTGTAACACGTTCTGCTTTGATCGGCGACAGATTATCCAGCACGCTGACTGCGCCTTTACGATTATTGCAGACCAGAATCATATCGCAACCCGCATCCAGCGACGCCTGAGCGCGCTCAGCATAGCTGCCCATAATCGCCGCGCCCTCCATCGACAGATCGTCGGAGAAAATGACGCCGTCAAAGCCTAACTCCTGACGCAGCACCGTTTTCAGCCAGTACGGCGAACCGCTTGCCGGACGCGGATCGATAGCGCGGTAGATCACGTGGGCAGGCATAATCGCATCCAGTTTATTCTCGCTAATCAGCGTGCGGAACACCGACATATCTTTGCCACGGATGTCCGTTTCAGGACGTGGATCGCACGGCGTCTCTTTGTGGGAGTCCGCCGTGACCGCGCCGTGGCCGGGGAAATGCTTACCGGTCGTTTTCATCCCGGCGTCATGCATGCCGTCAATAAAGCGTGTTGCCATTGCCAACGCTTTTGCGGGATCGGCATGATAAGAACGCTCGCCAATTGCCGCGCTGATATGCCCGACGTCCAGCACTGGCGCAAAACTGATATCAATATCCATCGCGATCATTTCGCTGGCCATCAGCCACCCTGCCTCCTGCGCCAGTCGTCCCCCCTCTTCCAGCCCATGCAGCGCAAAAAAAGATTGCGCCGCGGGCAGGCGGGTAAACCCTTCACGGAAACGCTGTACGCGCCCGCCTTCCTGATCGACGGCCACCACCAGATGGTTACGCGATGCCGCCCGAATCTGGCGCACTAATTCGCGCAGCTGTTCCGGGTCATGGTAATTACGCGTGAACAGAATAAGCCCGCCAACCAGCGGATGCGCCAGTATCTCGCGCTCCTCCGCATCCAGCTCACATCCTTCGACATTCAACATTACTGGGCCCACACTGCTCTCCTTATCCTTTCATACGTAGCTGGCACCAGGTTTCATCGGCCAGCCTGATAAATTGTTGCTCGCCGGTTTGTCGCCAGCGGTATTCGAACCACCCTGCTTTTAGCATAATGACCCAGGGGTGCCATAATCGTATCTGTCGCCATAGCTGCCGGGCGTCGATTCGCGCGCGCGCGGCATAAGCGTCTGCCAGTTGTCGGTGCTGGCGTTCATCCTCAACCCATACTGCCGCCAGCTCCAACGCAATATCGCCGTCGCCGGCATACTCCCAGTCAATCAGTCTCAACCCGGCGGACGTTAATACTATATTGTCGCCATGGACATCCATATGCAAAGGCGCGAGCCGCAGCGGGCGAGGTTCACCGTTTTTTTGCAACTGTTTGAGCCGCCGCAACCAAAACGGCGTACGCCTTGCCGGATCGCAACACGACCAGTACTGCGCCAATAGTGGCGATAGCGCGATACGCCAGCCAAAACGCGGCTGTTGATGCAAATGATACAGTAAGGCCGCCAGTTCGTCGGCATCTGGCAGAGCGGAATTTACCACACCATGCAGATATTCTACCGCCATCCAGCCCGGCGAATAAAAAAGCGCTCGCGGCGCAAGACTGGCCGGCAATTGGGATAAGGCGCGGTAATGACGTAAAAAATGGGCTGGTGGAGCGTCGGGGTCGTGATGACGGCGCAGCACGATACGGTGAGTATCGTGAGCAATAATACAGCTCCCGCCGCTTAGCCCCTGCGATGCGGCGACGGCGGGACGATACTGGGGAAAATAGCGCGACAGGATCTCGTCGCGCGTTAAGGGATTATTGTTGTTGGACCGCACCTTTACCTGACCAGATTATCTCGCCAGTTTGCACCAGCATTAACTGCATCTGTAATGCAGGCGCGTTAACGTTACCGGATGCGCTGGAGTAAAGTACATATTGCGCCCCGACATTGCGCGCAATGCCAATAGCTTTACTACGCGTTCCCAGACTATCCTGCGGAGACAACCCTAACTGCTGTTTTGCCATCGAGAGTTGCTGTACGGAGACCAGCGTAAATTTACCGTTGTTCGCCAGCGCATTACGTAACGTTTCCGTTGCCTCGTTCGCATTTAACGACCCATTCGTCCGGTTATTCACGCTGTCGACAAGCAATACGCTTCCGGCCGTCACGCCATCAGCCTGCAACATTTTGCTGACCAGCGGTTGCATCGCGCCGTTCCAGTCATAGTGGCGCACCTTAGGCGCTGGCTGGCCCGTTTGATCTTCATGTTCAATCGGCCCCGGTTGCTGTGGAATGGTTGGCACAGACGGCACAACAGGAGGCTGCGGCGGCTGCGCGGGTTGTTCTGGCGCTGGTTTTACCTCTTCAACTGGCGCAGGTTGACGTTGCGCCATACACCCGGAGAGAAATATCGCCAGCGCAGCAATGGCAGCGTAGCGATGCATTTTTGTCATCAAAATTCACTCCTCACAAATAAAGATAAAGCCTGACCTTATGCGCCCCCAGATAATTGGCGCTGCCAAATAGCGTTACCGACGAACGCGCGGGTATGGTTACGCTACGCGGCGCCTCCAGTGGATGCATCTCCAGCCCCCGCGCGTCATACCAGTAAAACCGATAATGAACGGTTATGGGCTCTTGCCTTTCGTTATAGACGCGGGAAGAGGCTGATGGCTGGATATCAGACGCCGTCAGCTCAGGCGGCTCTGCGGTGACGCCCGCCGCCAGAACCGTGGACTCCATCACCAGCGACTGCGCGTCGCTTACCGGAATTTCAGGGTGTGACCGGCAGCCGGTAAGCAGCAGCAAGCCCAGAGAAACCGCGATGCATCCTTTGATCATACTTACAAGCCTTTATGCGCCAGCATCGGGCCTAGCGGGCGGCCGCCCAGTAGGTGCATATGGATATGATAAACCTCCTGGCCCCCATGACGGTTGGTATTCATGATTAAACGATACCCATCTTCGGCAATGCCTTCTTGTTCGGCGATTTTCGCCGCCACGGTGATCATCCGACCTAACGCCTGTTCATGTTCCGCCGTCACGTCATTGACGGTTGGGATCAGGATATTGGGAATAATCAAGATATGCGTCGGCGCCTGCGGTGAAATATCACGAAAGGCGGTGACCAGCTCATCCTGATAAACGATATCCGAAGGGATTTCACGACGAATAATTTTGCTGAATATAGTTTCTTCTGCCACGACGTTTTCCTTTTTCATAATAGCCCTTGCAGCGCACATGCTACGCCGAGCCATACTGCGAGTATAGAGTATGAGCGAGTTACCGACGCTCTTTCAACTTTAACCCACGATTTATTAAGCGAAAAATGACTACATGCTGGACTTACCGCCATATCCCCCTGCCATGACGCCTTTGTACGCTTAAAAAATATTTCTAGTTTCCCTGTTTATACCGTTTTACACATTTAATACAAATGCGTATATTTCTCATTTGCATTTTTATGCGCATTAACTAGCAAAGAATGAAAAGGTTCAACGTCATACGTCCTGAACTTACCCCAATAACAAGCAAGGATTTTCAGATGTCTTTCATTCAATACCGCCGGGACAAACACCTTCCGTCCACCGCCGCACCGTCGCTGTTAGCTATGGGTATGGCGATGGCATTTATGCCTGCCGCCTTCGCGGCTGAGGATACCGTTATTGTCGAAGGCGCGACGACCGCTGACGCCGTAAACCGTGAAGAACAGGATTACAGCGTGAAAACGACCGCAGCGGGCACCAAAATGCCGATGACTCAGCGCGATATCCCGCAGTCGGTCAGTATTGTCAGCCAACAGCGTATGGAAGACCAGCAGTTGCAAACCCTGGGCGAGGTGATGACCAATACGCTGGGGATCAGCGGAAGCCAGGCTGACTCCGATCGCATCAGCTATTACTCGCGCGGGTTTGAAATTGACAACTATATGGTTGACGGTATTCCAACGTATTTTGAGTCCCGCTGGAATCTGGGCGATGCGCTAACGGATACCGCGCTGTATGAGCGCGTGGAGGTGGTTCGCGGCGCGAATGGGCTGATGACCGGAACCGGCAATCCTTCTGCCTCAATTAATATGATCCGTAAACACGCCACCAGTCGGGAGTTCAAAGGTAACGTCTCCACAGAATACGGTAGCTGGAATAAGCAGCGTTACGTCATGGATCTGCAAAGTCCGCTCACCGCAGACGGTAATGTCCGTGGGCGCATCGTGGCGGGTTATCAGAATAATGATTCCTGGCTGGACCGCTATAACAGTGAGAAAGCGTTCTTTTCCGGAATTGTCGATGCCGATCTGGGTACAACCACCAGCCTTTCAGCCGGTTATGAATATCAAAAAATTGATGTCAACAGCCCAACCTGGGGCGGTCTGCCGCGCTGGAACACCGATGGCAGCAAAAATAGCTATGACCGCGCGCGTAGTACCGCCCCGGACTGGGCTTATAACAACAAAGAGATAAATAAATTCTTCGTCACGCTTAAGCAGCGTTTTGCCGAAAGCTGGCAGGCGACCCTGAATGCGACCCATACTGAGGTCAAATTCGACAGTAAAATGATGTATATCGATGCGTTAGTGGATAAAGAGACAGGTACGCTGGTGAGTCCTTATGGCGCAAGCTACCCCGTGGTCGGCGGTACTGGCTGGAACAGCGGCAAGCGCAAAGTAGATGCCATAGATCTCTTTGCCGATGGCGCTTATGAGCTGTTTGGCCGTCAGCACAATATGATGTTTGGCGGCAGTTATAGTAAACAGAATAACCGCTATTTTAGCGCCTGGGCGAACGTCTTTCCGGACGACATTGGCAACTTCAGCGCCTTTAACGGTAATTTCCCCCAAACCCGCTGGGCGCCACAAAATCTGGCGCAGGACGATACCACGCATATGAAATCGCTGTATGCCGCTACGCGCATTTCGCTGGCCGACCCGCTGCATCTGATTCTTGGCGCTCGTTATACCAACTGGCGTGTTGATACACTGACCTACAGCATGGAGAAAAACCATACCACGCCGTATGCCGGGCTGATTTATGATATCAACGACAACTGGTCCGCTTATGCCAGTTATACCTCTATCTTTCAGCCGCAGAATAAACGCGACAAAGCGGGTCAATATCTGGCTCCGATTACCGGTAATAACTATGAAGCGGGCCTGAAGTCCGACTGGATGAACAGCCGCCTCACCACTACGTTGTCCGTGTTCCGCATTGAGCAGGATAACGTCGCTCAGGCAACCACTATTCCCATCCCTGGCAGTAATGGGGAGTTTGCCTGGAAGTCTACTGACGGAACGGTGAGCAAAGGCGTCGAATTTGAAGTGAACGGCGCAATTACCGATAACTGGCAGATGACTTTCGGGGCTACCCGGTATGTTGCCGAGGACAATGAAGGTAACGCCGTGAACCCTAATCTCCCGCGCACCAGCGTGAAGTTATTCACCCGCTATCGTCTGCCGGCGATGCCGGAGCTGACGGTCGGCGGCGGCGTGAACTGGCAGAATCGGGTTTACAAAGATACCACGACGCCGTACGGCACTTTCCGCGCCGAACAGGGCAGCTATGCGCTGGTCGATCTGTTTACCCGCTATCAGGTAACGAAAAATTTCTCCGTACAGGGAAACATCAACAACCTGTTCGATAAAACCTACGACACCAATATTGATGGTTCCATTGTTTACGGCGCGCCGCGTAACGTCAGCCTCACCGCCAATTATCAGTTCTGACAGACTGTCGGAGAGCGGCATATAAAGCACCATTAAAAAAAGGCAGCCGAATGGCTGCCTTAATTCTCCCCAACATCATTACTGCTTAGCTGTTACGGATGTACTCATCCATTTCCGTTTTCAGGTTATCGGATTTCGTACCGAAAATAGCCTGAACGCCGGAACCCGCGACGACAACGCCTGCCGCGCCCAGTTTCTTCAGGCCAGCCTGATCCACTTTCGCTACATCGGCTACGCTCACGCGCAGACGCGTGATACAGGCATCCAGGTTAGTGATGTTCTCTTTACCGCCAAACGCCGCAACCAAAGCCGGCGCCATTTCGCTGGTCGCGCCCGCTTTTGCGTCATCAGTAGTGTCTTCACGACCCGGCGTTTTCAGATCCAGCGCTTTGATCAGCACGCGGAAGACGGTGTAGTACACAATCGCATAACCGGCGCCAACAATCGGGAACAGCCACAATTTGCTGCTGTTACCGGACAGCACGATAAAGTCGATCAGACCGTGGGAGAACGACGTACCGTCACGCATCCCCAGCAGGATACAGATCGGGAATGCCAGACCTGCCAGAATCGCGTGAATGATGTACAGGATCGGCGCCACGAACATGAAGGAGAACTCGATAGGCTCGGTAATACCCGTCAAAAACGAGGTCAGCGCGGCGGAAATCATGATACCGCCCACTTTTGCGCGGTTTTCCGGTTTAGCAGAGTGCCAGATAGCAATGGCCGCAGCCGGCAGACCGTACATTTTGAACAGGAAGCCGCCAGACAACATACCCGCCGTCGGGTCGCCCGCCATATAGCGCGGAATGTCGCCGTGGAATACCTGACCCGCTGCGTTGGTGTATTCGCCGATCTGCATCTGGAAAGGAACGTTCCAGATATGATGCAGACCAAACGGCACCAGGCAACGCTCGATAAAACCGTAAATACCAAACGCGACAACCGGGTTCTGATAAGCCGCCCACTGCGAGAACGCCTGGATAGCCGTACCGATTGGCGGCCATACGAAAGACAGCACCACACCGGTAAAAATAGCGGCCAGACCCGAAATGATCGGCACGAAGCGTTTGCCCGCAAAGAAGCCCAGATACTCAGGCAGTTTGATACGGTAGAAGCGGTTAAACATATACGCAGCGATCGCACCGGAGATAATCCCCCCGAGAACACCCGTATCAGCAAGGTGTTTAGCGGCGATCTCTTCAGCAGGTAAATGCAGAACCAGCGGCGCAACCACAGCCATGGTTTTCACCATGATGCCATACGCTACTACCGCCGCCAGAGCCGAAACGCCGTCGTTGTTGGTAAAGCCCAACGCCACGCCGATAGCGAAAATCAGCGGCATATTGGCAAAAACAGATCCGCCCGCTTCTGCCATAACGTGCGATACAACGGCTGGCAGCCAGCTGAAGTTAGCGGAACCGACACCCAGCAGGATACCTGCGATAGGGAGTACGGATACCGGCAGCATCAGCGATTTACCGACCTTTTGCAGGTTAGCAAATGCATTCTTAAACATAATTGAGAGTGCTCCTGAGTATTTGTGCTTTTCTACGTTCTCACGCATTGGCGAGGGGGGAGAACCCCGCCGTGGACAGGACATCTAAGTGCCCTTTTATTTATTACACAGAGTAAAATAAATACGTCTGATTTTGTTTGACGGCTATCACGTTTCAGCGCCAGATAGCCTAAAAAGTATCACATTCTGCCAAAATGAGTTTCCGAATGTTTCCATAAGCTCGCTCACCGCCCCTTTTGTGGCGGTGAACTTTACGCGCTTTGCTTATTAATTACGAGCTTTAAAAAAACTCGTTTAACGGGTTGATGACAGGCGAGACGCGTCAATATGGAACAGGCGAGCAAAGTTATCGGTGGTGATCTGCGCCAGTTCTTCAACGGCAACCCCTTTCAATACCGCCATATATTCTGCGACGTCGCGTACCATCGCAGGCTGGTTCTCTTTACCGCGATGCGGCACCGGCGCCAGATAAGGAGAATCGGTCTCGACTAATAACCGATCCAGCGGCACATAGCGCGCCGCATCACGCAACTGTTCAGCGTTACGGAACGTTACGATGCCGGAAAAAGAGATATAAAACCCCAGATCCAGCAATTTGCCGGCCGTTTCTCTGTCTTCTGTAAAACAGTGTAGTACGCCGCCGCAATCCGTCACTTTTTCTTCGCGCAGGATAGCCAGCGTATCGGCACGCGCGTCGCGAGTATGGACAATCACCGGTTTATGCAATTCGCGGCCAATCTGGATATGATGAATAAAAGACGCCTGCTGGCGGATTTTGGTCTCAGGCGTGTAAAAGTAATCAAGCCCGGTCTCGCCCATCGCCACCACATCGTCTTCTGCAGCAAGGAGGCGCAGTTCTTCTACGTCATATGCTTCATCCTGATTTAACGGATGCACGCCGCAGGAAAAGACCACATTATCGCGCTTGCCCACCAGCTTGCGCATATGGCGATACCCCGGCAGCGTCGTCGCCACCGCTAAACAGAACTTCACATCGCGCGCGGCGGCTTTCGCCAGCACATCGTCCACGTCCTTATGCAAAGATTGATAATCCAGACCATCAAGATGGCAGTGTGAGTCGACTAAAAACATAATGTCTCTCTCAAAGATGAGGAACAGGCAACAAGGTGCCTGGTTGCAGGTAATGCTCGATGCGGAGAATGAGATCGGTTAATACCAGTTCGCGGTTTAATCCGGTCACATGAAGTAATTGATCACGACAATGGCAAACATCGTTCAGGATTGCCTGAATACGCGCCGGGGATAGCGGCCCCGCCAGCGCGGCAACAACCGCGTCCGCATCAACGTTTGTCAGGTACGACGCGCCGTGCTGACGTTTCAGCGCGTCTACCAGCAGCGTCGCCAGCCAGTGCAAGCGCGCCGGGGCTTGCTCATGATTGAGCGCCGTTAATAACGCATACCAGTCGCCCGTATGCAAACTGTCCATTAACGCCTGACACAGCGCCTCACGCTGCGCCCAGCGTTCAGACTGCAACAGCGCCAGCGCGGCGCCGGGCGACCCCGCATTCAGACGTAGCGCCGTGAGCAATGCTTCTTGTGACGCCGTCACTTCTCGCGACAGCCATGACATCGCATACGATTCGGACGGCGGCGCCAGATGATGCAGCCGGCAGCGGCTGCGTAATGTCGCCAGCAGACGAGCAGGCTCCGGGCTGGCAAGGAAAAACCAGGTTTGCTCCGGCGGCTCTTCCAGCGTTTTGAGCAACGCATTGGCGGCGGCGTCGGTTAATAGCGCCGCATCCGCAATCCACACCACCTTCGCGCCGCCCAGACGGGAGTGCTCGTACAATTTCTCGCTGACCTCGCGTACCGCATCTACGCCGAGGCTACTTTTGCCTTTATCCGGCGTCAGCGTGTAATAGTCCGGATGCGTGCCAGCCTGCATAAGCTGACAGCCACGGCAATGCCCACAGCTTTTGTGGCCCTCAGGCTGCTGGCATAACAGATAACGGCTCAGCGCATAGCACAGCGCCTCGTCGCCCATGCCAGGTAAGGCCTGAATCAGTAGCGCATGGTGCCCACGTCCCGCCTGGTAACTTTCTATCAGTTTTTCATAGGCGGGCCGTAACCATGGATACCATTTCATGCCGCTTGCTCCTGCACCCACTTCGTCACCGTGGCGCGAATGTCGCGCATGACGGCATCCAGCGGCTGGGTCGCGTCAATGGTGCGGATACGCGAGTCTTGCGCCGCCAGTTCCAGATAGCGCGCGCGAGTCCGGTTAAAGAAATCAAAAGATTCCTGCTCAATGCGATCCAAATCGCCGCGCGCTCTGGCGCGTTTTAGCCCGACTTCCGGCGTGACATCCAGATACAGCGTCAGGTCAGGGCGAAAATCGCCCAGCACGGCATCGCGTAGTGTCGCCAGCATGGTTTGATCAATGCCGCGCCCTCCCCCCTGATACGCCTGGGTCGAGAGATCGTGGCGATCGCCGATCACCCATATGCCTTGCGCCAGCGCGGGTTTGATTACCGTTTCGACGAGCTGTACGCGAGCGGCATAAAACATCAGCACTTCCGCTTTATCGGTAATCACTTCGTCGCCTACCGATCGGATATCCAACACCAGACTTCTTAGTTTTTCGGCAAGCTGCGTACCGCCCGGCTCACGGGTAAAAATCATATTACGAATACCCAGTTGCTCAAGGGTCTCCACCACCACGTCGCGCGCAGTGGTTTTTCCGGCGCCTTCCAGGCCCTCGATGACGATATAATTACTGCCCATTTTTTTCCTTAAGCACTTTCAGGTACTCCTGCACTGACCGATTATGGCTGGCAAGATTGGTGTTAAATGTGTGACCACCTTTACCGTCGGCCACAAAATAGAGATACGGCGTTTTCGCCGGATGCGCCGCCGCCTGCAATGACGCTTCGCTGGGCGATGCGATCGGTCCTGGCGGCAGCCCGGTTATGGTATACGTGTTATAAGCCGTCGGCTTTTCCAGATCCGCACGCGACAAGTTACCATTATAACTCGTCCCCATCCCGTAAATCACGGTGGGATCGGTCTGAAGGCGCATACCGATTCTCAGGCGATTAATAAAGACTGAGGCCACCTGATCGCGTTCGCTGGCGACAGCCGTCTCTTTTTCAATAATCGAGGCCATTGTCACCAGTTGGTTCTGATCTTTATAAGGCAGCCCCTCGGCCCGACCTTTCCAGACAGTATCGACAGCTTTCACCATCTTTTGATGCGCTCGCTTGAGAATAGCGACATCGCTGGTGTTGGCGGTATACATCCAGGTATCAGGCCAGAACCACCCTTCTACCCATTCCGGGTGCGCAAGCTTTAATGCCTGAGCGACAGTGGCATAGTCATCATCCGGCAATGTATGGCGAATATACGGCGCCTCTCGTAGCTGTTTCAGGTAATCGCTAAGGCGCATCCCTTCCACAAACCGCAACGGGAATTGCGCTTCTTTGCCGCTCTCCAGCAACTCAAGCATCTCCCGTACGGTCATCCCCGGCGTAAAACGGTAAGTTCCTGCTTTAAAGTGCGATAACTCAGGCTCCACGCGCAGCAGCCACTGAAATACCCGGGGGCGATTAATGATTTTTTCATCATAAAGCTGGTCGCCAAGCGCCAGCCGCCCCGTTCCCGCCTTGAGCGTAAAGATAGTCTCGTTTCTAATAAGTAACGTGCTGTTCGCCAGATGGCGAACTTTCCACATCCCCACGCCCGCGGCAATACCCAGCACAACCAACAGCAGAAGGAAAACGCCTGACAATTTTTTCATAACTAATTCGGATGCTCACAAAATGGGGCTAAAAATTGAAACAGTGTTCGCGAAGAATACGACGTCCCGTGATAGGCGCGTATGGGAATAATCGGCATTAGCGCGTTGCAGATGATAATCTCATCCGCCTGCCTGACTGCCTCCTCTCTCGCCTGTACTTCAAGAACCTGGAAAGGAGATTGCGCCAGTTGGCGTAAACAAAATTGTCGCATAATGCCGTTCACCCCGGCCTGATCCAGACGCGGCGTAAAAACAATATCGCCAGTACGCCAGAACAAATTAGCCGCACAGCATTCCGTAACCCATCCCTCGCTGTCAAGAACCAGCGCCTCATCGGCGTCCGTCTGCTCAAGATGAGAGCGAATCAACACCTGTTCGAGGCGGTTCAGATGTTTTAATCCGGCAAGATAAGGATTGCGCCCAAGCGGTATGGGACTAAGGGTAAGAGTGATGCCTTGCTTACGCCACTGAGAATAATAAGCGGGATAAGCAGAAACGGAGAGGATTCGGGTAGCTGCCTGACAATTCATGGCGCTGTATCCCCGGCCGCCGCTACCACGGCTAATGATCACTTTCAACACACCTGAATCATGCCCTGTGGCCAACATTGTCATCTCTTGCCGAAGGGTCGCCCAATGGCTAAAAGCGATCCGTAATTTTTCACAGGCAACCTGCAAGCGCTGAAGATGCGCTTCCAGATGGCAAATGTTGCCATCAACAATACGTGCGGTCGTAAAACTGCCATCGCCGAACTGCGTCGCCCGGTCGCTTACAGCAAGTTGATCCTGCGCATGGCCATTAATTAAAAACATAGTGGCTCCTTATCCGTCGCCTGCTAGTGTGGCAGGATGAATAACGCAGAACAAGAGGTGATATGCCTGATAAAAAAGGCCCGACAAGCGGACCTTTTTATTAATGTCTGTCTCTGGCTTAACTTAGATCTTTTTAAAAATCAAGGAACCGTTAGTTCCGCCAAAGCCAAAGGAGTTACACAGAGCGTACTCCAGATCGCTGACCTGGCGCGCTTCATGCGGCACGAAGTCCAGATCGCAACCTTCATCCGGGTTATCCAGATTAATGGTTGGCGGAATGGCCTGATCGCGTAGCGCCAGAATAGAGAAAATAGACTCTACTGCGCCTGCGGCGCCCAACAGATGGCCGGTCATCGATTTGGTCGAGCTCACCATCACTCGGCTTGCAGCATCGCCAAAGACTGACTTAACTGCCTGCGTCTCAGCTTTGTCGCCGGCAGGCGTCGACGTGCCGTGCGCGTTGACGTAGCCAATCTGAGCAGGCTCAATCGCGGCATCACGCAACGCGTTAACCATCGCCAGCGCAGCGCCTGCGCCATTTTCCGGCGGCGACGTCATATGGTAAGCATCGCTGCTCATACCAAAGCCGACAATTTCAGCATAGATTTTCGCACCACGCGCTTTTGCATGTTCGTACTCTTCAAGCACCAACATACCGGCACCGTCGCCCAATACAAAACCATCGCGTTCTTTATCCCACGGACGGCTCGCCGCCTGTGGGTTATCGTTGCGGGTCGACAGCGCGCGCGCTGCGCCAAAACCACCTACGCCCAGCGGCGTACTGGCTTTTTCTGCGCCACCTGCCACCATCGCGTCCGCATCGCCATAGGCGATGATACGCGCGGCATGGCCGATGTTATGCACGCCTGAAGTACAGGCAGTCGCAATAGAGATGCTTGGCCCACGCAGGCCATACATGATAGTCAGATGGCCTGCTACCATGTTAACAATCGTCGACGGGACAAAGAACGGGCTAATCTTACGCGGTCCGCCTTTTACCAGCGAACTGTGGTTTTCTTCGATCAGACCGAGACCACCGATACCGGAGCCGATAGCGGCGCCAATACGGCTTGCGTTCTCTTCCGTCACTTCAAGGCCAGAATCCTGCATGGCCTGTACGCCAGCGACAATTCCATATTGAATGAAGGCATCCATCTTGCGCTGTTCTTTGCGCGAGATAATGTCATCACAGTTAAAATCCTTTACTAAGCCAGCAAATTTCGTTGCATAGGCGCTAGTATCGAAATGGTCGATCAGGCTGATGCCACTCTGACCGGCAAGGAGAGCTTTCCAGGTAGACTCTACGGTATTGCCGACAGGAGACAACATGCCCAGTCCGGTCACAACTACACGACGCTTAGACACGGTTGTCCTCCAGGGAGGGAAAATGATTCTAGTGGGACAAAAAGATAAAACTCAGGCGGTCGAACGACCGCCTGGAGATGTTCACTTACGCCTGGTGGCCGTTGATGTAATCAATGGCAGCCTGAACGGTGGTGATTTTCTCAGCTTCTTCGTCCGGAATCTCAGTATCAAACTCTTCTTCCAGAGCCATTACCAGCTCAACGGTGTCAAGAGAATCTGCGCCCAGGTCTTCAACGAAAGAAGCATTGTTGGTTACTTCTTCCTGCTTAACGCCCAGCTGTTCGCCGATAATTTTCTTAACGCGTTCTTCGATAGTGCTCATACTCTTAAATTTCCTATCAAAACTCGCTTTCGCGATGGTTTTCGTAGTGTATAAAATGTTGAAAAATTTGCAACTAAATCCCGGCAGGTCTTACCACGATTTTACGTTATTTTGCGGCCTTTCGCCCTAATAACGCAAATATTTTTCAATCGTGATTAAACCATGTACATTCCGCCGTTGACGTGCAGAGTCTCACCAGTGATGTAACTCGCTTCGTCAGAGGCTAAAAATGCAACCGCACTGGCGATTTCCTGAGCGCCGCCGAGGCGACCCGCAGGCACCTGCGCCAGGATACCCGCACGCTGATCGTCAGACAGCGCACGCGTCATGTCCGTTTCAATAAAACCCGGAGCCACAACATTGACAGTAATACCACGGGACGCAACTTCACGCGCCAGTGATTTACTGAAACCGATCAGGCCCGCTTTCGCCGCAGCGTAGTTTGCCTGACCTGCATTTCCCATGGTACCAACCACAGAACCAATAGTGATAATGCGACCACAACGCTTTTTCATCATAGCGCGCATTACCGCTTTTGACAGGCGGAAAACGGATGATAAATTGGTTTCGATAATATCGTTCCACTCATCATCTTTCATTCGCATCAACAGATTATCACGAGTGATACCGGCATTATTAACCAGGATATCCACTTCACCAAATTCTGCGCGAATATTTTCCAGAACAGATTCAATAGATGCAGGATCGGTCACATTCAACATCAAACCTTTCCCGTTAGCACCTAAATAATCGCTAATGTTCTTCGCACCATTTTCACTGGTCGCAGTCCCGATAACTTTCGCGCCGCGGGCAACGAGAGTCTCTGCAATTGCGCGGCCTATGCCACGGCTTGCACCAGTCACCAGCGCAATCTTTCCTTCAAAGCTCATGGTTTTCCTCTTTTATTGCGTAAGTGCCGCAGACAGCGCCGCCGGCTCGTTCAGCGCCGACGCTGTCAGGGTGTCGACAATACGTTTCGTCAGACCAGTGAGGACTTTACCTGGACCCACTTCATAAAGATGTTCAACGCCCTGCGCCGCGATAAATTCCACGCTCTTCGTCCACTGTACCGGATTGTACAACTGGCGAACCAGCGCATCGCGGATAGCGGCGGCATCGGTTTCACATTTCACGTCAACGTTGTTTACTACCGGCACCGTTGGCGCGCTAAAGGTAATTTTGGCTAATTCAACCGCCAGCTTATCTGCCGCTGGTTTCATCAGCGCGCAGTGCGACGGTACGCTCACCGGCAGCGGCAGCGCACGTTTCGCGCCAGCGGCTTTACAGGCTGCGCCCGCGCGTTCTACCGCCTCTTTATGCCCGGCGATAACCACCTGTCCCGGCGAGTTAAAGTTAACCGGCGAAACAACCTGCCCTTCGGCAGATTCTTCACAGGCTTTAGCAATAGAGGCATCATCCAGCCCGATGATCGCAGACATGCCGCCAGTACCTTCCGGAACCGCTTCCTGCATGAATTTACCACGCATTTCCACCAGACGAACGGCATCAGCAAAGTTGATGACGCCAGCGCAAACCAGCGCGGAATATTCGCCCAGGCTGTGACCTGCCATTAACGCAGGCATTTTACCGCCCTGCTGCTGCCAAACGCGCCAAAGCGCGACGGAAGCGGTTAATAACGCCGGCTGCGTCTGCCAGGTTTTATTCAGTTCTTCCGCTGGACCTTGCTGGGTGAGCGCCCACAGATCATATCCCAGAGCCGCAGAAGCTTCAGCAAACGTTTCTTCTACGATAGGGTAATTTGCCGCCATTTCGGCCAACATCCCAACGCTCTGAGAACCCTGACCGGGGAACACAAATGCAAATTGCGTCATGTTTAAATCCTTATACTAGAAACGAATCAGCGCGGAGCCCCAGGTGAATCCACCCCCGAAGGCTTCAAGCAATACCAGCTGACCGGCTTTAATTCGCCCGTCACGCACGGCTTCATCCAGCGCGCACGGCACAGAAGCCGCGGAGGTATTGCCGTGCCTGTCCAGCGTGACGACGACATTGTCCATCGACATGCCGAGTTTTTTCGCTGTCGCGCTAATGATACGCAGGTTAGCCTGATGCGGCACCAGCCAATCGAGTTCTGAGCGATCCAGGTTATTAGCCGCCAGCGTCTCATCGACAATATGCGCCAGTTCAGTGACCGCCACTTTAAAGACTTCATTACCCGCCATCGTCAGGTAAATCGGGTTATCCGGATTTACGCGATCGGCATTCGGCAGGGTCAGTAATTCACCGTAACGGCCATCGGCATGAAGATGAGTGGAGATAATACCCGGTTCTTCAGAAGCGCTCAGTACGGCCGCACCTGCGCCATCGCCGAAAATAATGATCGTACCGCGATCGCCAGGATCGCAAGTGCGGGCTAATACATCGGAACCGACCACCAGCGCGTGTTTAACCGCGCCGGATTTAACGTACTGGTCGGCGATGCTTAACGCGTAGGTGAAACCTGCGCACGCTGCCGCGACATCAAACGCCGGGCAACCTTTAATACCGAGCATACTTTGAATCTGACATGCCGCGCTTGGAAATGCATGCGTTGCTGATGTGGTAGCCACCACAATCAAGCCAATTTGGTCTTTATCGATCCCCGCCATCTCAATCGCGCGATTCGCAGCGGTAAAGCCCATCGTCGCGACAGTTTCATTAGGCGCGGCGATATGGCGTTCACGAATACCTGTACGAGTGACAATCCACTCGTCAGAGGTCTCAACCATTTTTTCCAGATCGGCGTTAGTCCGCACTTGTTCGGGCAGATAGCTGCCAGTACCAATAATCTTCGTATACATGTACGCTCAGTCACTTTTCGGTTATATACCGTTACCTGTAAACGTCTGGCACGCTGGCGGCGCCGGGGAGACAGCGATATTATCTGTGCGCCCGCAGGTTTACGCCTTTGCCATCGTCCAGCGGTTCAAATCCGGCTGGGTATACAGATTCCAGGCGAGCGGCAATTCGCTGAGGAACTTGTCGCTGCACCGCCTGCACTGCCTGTTCAATCGCGACTGCAAATGCTCGCTGATTGGCCGCACCATGACTTTTTATCACCGTGCCGCGCAATCCTAACAGACAGGCGCCATTATACTGGTCGGGGTTGAGGTGACTGAATCGCCTCGTCAGGCTTTTTTGTAACCAACGTTTTAATAACAGCAGCCACCACGACCGTTTTTTCCCCTCGCCCTGTGATTTCAGCAGTGAAAGGAACATTCTGACAACCCCCTCCATCGTTTTAAGTGTGACATTGCCTGTAAAGCCGTCACACACCAGTACATCGGTTTTTCCCGTCAGTAACTCATTCGCCTCAAGGTAGCCGATGTAATTGATGGTTGGGACTGTTTTTAACATTAAAGAGGCTTCGCGAATACTGTCGAGGCCTTTGGTTTCTTCTTCCCCGATATTGAGTAGCGCCACGCGGGGATTTTTGATCCCGACGACCTCTTCCGCCAAAACGGCGCCCATCACGGCAAACTGCACCAGCATGGTACTGTCACAGTCGACGTTGGCACCCAAATCAAGCACTACCGTTTTGCCCTTTTGCTGGTGCGGTAATACCGTCACCAACGCCGGACGCTCAATCCCCTCAAGAGGCTTGAGCAATAATTTCGCCAGCCCCATCAGCGCCCCGGTATTACCGGCGCTAACGCAAGCTTCGGCTCGGCCTTCTTTCACAAGCTCCAGGGCCACACGCATGGATGTCCCGCGACTGGCGCGGATCGCCTGCGAAGGCCGGGCATCACTGGCAATAACTGACTGTGCAGGGATAATCTGCAGACGCGAACGTTGTTCAAAGTCAGCTTTGGCAAGTAATGGCGTGATAATATCGGGATTCCCGACTAAAAGAAGAGTGAGCTGCGAATTAGCGTTCAGTGCCTGCAATGCTGCAGGCACCGTCACGGAAGGACCAAAATCGCCCCCCATGACATCTAACGCCAGGGTTAGACGTGTCAAGGTATCGTCGCTGCCTGGTTCGGTGTTCTCCGCTTACGCGGAGAAATCCTCACTAAGCTTTATCACGCTTGTACTCTTCGGCTTTTACACCACAGGCACGCCTGTGATGCAAAAGGCATCGAGTATCGCGCGATTACTTAGCGATGACCTTACGGCCGCGGTAGTAACCGTCGGCAGTGATGTGGTGACGCAGGTGTTTTTCACCAGAAGTTTTGTCTACAGACAGGCTGGTGACTGCGGTCAGAGCGTCATGGGAACGACGCATGCCACGTTTGGAACGGGTTGGTTTATTCTGTTGTACGGCCATGGACCTTACTCCTCAATTACGGTTTATCCCTGCGTCCGCGGGGAAGACCTATTACTTACGCTTTAAGCTGGCTAATACGGCAAATGGGTTTGGCTTTTGCGCTTCATCAGGCAGTTCGCCAAAGACCATGTCCGCCTCGGACACTTCACAGTGTTCAGAATCATGCACCGGAACTACCGGCAAGGCGAGGATGATTTCATCTTCAACCGTCGCCAGCAGATCGATTTCGCCGAATTCGTTTACCTCAATCGGCTCATACGCTTCCGGCAGTGCTTCAGCCTGCTCGTCGGAACGGACAGGGCTAAAACAATACGTTGTGTGAACCTGATGGGTAAACGGTTTCCCGCAACGCTGGCATTCGAGCGACACCGTAACGACCGCATCGCCGGTTAAAACGGCGAGACGCTGGTTATCGATAGCGAACGACATGGAGCATTCCACATCACTGTCCACACTGACTACAGATTCGGCAACGCGCTCAACCTGATCGGGGGTATAGATACCCTGGTAATCAAGGCGTTTTTGAGCGGTACGAACCGGATCAAGAGTCAGGGGTAATTTTACCTTTTGCATAGGGCGCGCATATTAACTTCGTAACGTCATATAGTCAAAGAAAAAGGCAGCCTGCGGTTGCCTTTTGCCAATAATTCGCACACATTGCGGGTTACAGACTTATTTTCGCTCAAGACGAGTCAGTATGACAGGCTTGAAGACCGAAGAGCATAGTTTAAGATGGCTCTCATCATTACGCTATATCTGAGGGAAAAAATATGCCCCGTCTCATCCTTGCGTCTACCTCTCCCTGGCGTCGCGCGCTGCTGGAAAAGCTGACGATTCCTTTCGAATGCGCCGCGCCGGATGTTGATGAAACCCCCATGCCGGGCGAAGCGCCGCGTCAGTTGGTGCTGCGGCTGGCGCAGGCGAAGGCGCAATCGCTCGCCGCGCGTTTCCCGAATCATTTGATTATTGGCTCCGACCAAATTTGTGTTCTGGACGGCGAAATCACCGGCAAACCGCTGACGGAAGAAAAAGCGCGTCAGCAATTAGCCAAAGCCAGCGGAAATATTGTGACGTTTTATACCGGACTGGCACTGTATAACTCCGCCTCCGGGCACTTACAAACCGAAGTGGAGCCTTTTGACGTTCATTTTCGCCATTTAAGCGAAGCGGAAATAGACGACTATGTCCGTAAAGAGCATCCGCTGCACTGCGCGGGAAGTTTTAAAAGCGAAGGTTTAGGCATTGCATTATTTGAGCGCTTAGAGGGCCGCGATCCGAACACGCTGATCGGCTTGCCGCTTATTGCCCTGTGCCAGATGCTGCGACGGGAGGGCTTCAACCCGCTACAGCAGTAAACGGCCTACTCTGTAGGCTTTTCAAATACCCCTAAAAGCCGTTTCTGCACGTGTTGGTAGTTATCTCCCGTTTATTGGGGAGCAGTTTCGACCGCTTCCAGTTCTAACCAACTGGAAAGCGCTTGTTGTGAACAATTTAGCGCCTGCCGATCTTCACTCTCTTCGTGCGGGCCCGTTTCCTGGTCAATCCATTCACCGATCAGAAAAAAAGCATTGGCATTACGAACCGATGTACGGTGCGTTTTATCCCATAGGGTTTCAACAGCGGTGTACGCGCGCGTTAATGAATTCCCCATCTCAGTTCAGTTTTGTAAAAACACATGTTCTCAATACTCGCCTGACGCGCTCTACGGCGTCAAAAGCGGCTTACGAACTTATTCTCGCGAACAACTCTCAGGACGTTTACTGTCCTGAAACCTTCCCTTTGCGACTCGTTAAATTCCATCTCGCGATGAGTTTACGCCCCCCTAACATTGCTTCACCTCACGACACATTCCTTTAATTAACGCCGCCAGCATCAGCCGCATCTTGTTGACTATGTATAAATTCAACCATCTGCTGAGTAAGATGGTTTATATCATTCTGCGTAATGAAAAAATTAAATTGTTGATCCTGAAAGTGTTCTTTTGCTGCCAGGTCGGCAAAAACCGCTTTTCCATTCGTTTCAAAGCGGACTTTATTTCCCTGTTTTTGCAGAAACTCGCCCATTGCGACCAGTTGGTCGAGCCGCTTTCCGCGCAGAAAATAATAGCGAGTCATCGTCTCATCCAGCGGTGTTACGGTTTTATTCCACGCAGCGTCAAAGACAGGCTTCACATCAGAGGGGAGCTTTAAAGCAGAATATTTTTTTCTGTTTTCACTACTCACATTTTTCAACCGAAGGATAAATCGATTGTTTACGTCACGAGCCACACGTAGCTCGTTCAGGAAAACCAGATTATCACGCTCAGACTGGATAACACCGGTGATCTTATCCTCCTGGCCGGTCTCATACACCACAGCAAAGATTTGCCCGTAGGCAGCTAATAGTACATCGTAGTCATCGGCGTAATGACCAAAAGCCTGACGTTGGGCTGGCGTCAACTCACAGATGCCCACCACGGGAGACGTAATGATTTGCGTATTCAAATACTCAACGAAAGCCCGTCGTGAACTATCGCCCTTTCCTTCGCAACCGGCCAACATCGCGATCACGAGCGGCACGATAACGTATTTTCCCCAACGCTGAGTAAATGAGCGCATCCAGCTAGTGTTGGCCATCTGTTCGTCCTTAAACGCGCCGAAATCCGGATCGCAAGAATAAACAGTACACAACGGTAAAAATGCGTCGGATACAGCAAAACAAAAATATTATGAGAAAAGTGAGATTCGGGCAGATAACCTGCCCGAAAGAGGAACTATTTTGCGTTACGCAGCACCTGCAGACAGCGCTTCAGGGCGTTATCCATTGGCGCTTCAATGCGCATGACGTCGCCCGTTCCCGGATGCGTGAACTTCAGCGCCGCGGCGTGCAGAAAGAGACGTTTAAGACCGGTTCCCGCTTCGGTAAGCTGTTGATCAAACTCACGGTCGCCGTAGCGATCGTCGAACGCAATAGGGTGACCGGCATATTGGGTATGTACGCGAATCTGATGCGTACGGCCCGTTACCGGGCTACAGCGCACCAGCGTGGCGAAGGCATAGCGCTCTTCCACCTTGAAGCGCGTTTCTGACGGTTTGCCTTCCTGGCTCACGCGAACAATGCGTTCGCCGCTTTGCAGAATGTTCTTTAATAATGGCGCCTGTACGGTTTTAACGTGTGATTGCCACTGGCCGCGCACCAGCGCCAGATAATCTTTCTGCATTCCCTTTTCGCGCAGTTGCTCATGCAGCGAACGCAGCGCGGAGCGTTTTTTCGCCACCAACAGCACGCCGGAGGTATCGCGGTCAAGACGATGCACCAGTTCCAGGAATCGCGCTTCCGGACGCAACGCCCGCAGCCCTTCGATGACGCCAAAACTTAACCCGCTCCCGCCGTGTACGGCGGTGCCAGAAGGCTTATTCAGCACCAGAATATGGTCGTCTTCATACAAAATGACGTCCGCCAACGCCGCCACTTTTTGCAAATGCGGCGACACGGCCTCTTCTTCGCGTTCAGCAACGCGAACCGGCGGAATGCGGACTTCATCGCCCGCTTCCAGTTTGTATTCCGGTTTAATGCGTTTTTTGTTCACCCGCACCTCGCCTTTACGCAAGATGCGATAAATCATACTTTTTGGTACCCCTTTCAGCTGGGTGCGCAAAAAGTTATCAATGCGTTGCCCCGCTTCGTCAGCGGCGATGGCAACAATTTTTACGGATGGCGTTTCTGTTTTCATGGGGGGCGATTCTAAATAGCCTGTGAGATTCGCGCCACACATTTTTCTATGCTTATAGAGACGTCTACGCCAGTGGATGAACATTTTTCACTGCGGTTTTGCTGGTTATTAAAGCGATTGGCTCACGCTGGTGAAAAAACTGTGAGTAAGCGGGTGATAAATGGTAAAAGTCATCTTGCTATAACAAGGTTAGCAGTGGAATAATGATGCGGTTTCCGCACCGAAACTTGTTAAAACAAAAAGTTTAGCGGAATAACCCATTTTGTCTGACCGATCATCAACGCAGCAATGGCGTAAGACGTATTGATTTTTCAGACAGTTAGCGGGCTGCGGGTTGCAGTCCTTACCGGTAGATAGGATCTTCTCTGGAGAGTAATGCCCAGGCTGCTTCCCTGATAATTGCGCTGTGTTTCCGTATGAAATACAGGCAACCGACACTCTGCGCCTCTTTGAGCTGACGATAACCGTGAGGTTGGCGACGCGAAATAGTCACGAGGCCATCGGTTCATGCCCGGTAAGGCGTCACCATGCCCGCAGCTTAGTCGTCAACGTAAGAATAATGAGTAAGTTACGATGAAAAGAATGTTAATCAACGCGACTCAGCAGGAAGAGTTGCGCGTCGCCCTTGTAGATGGGCAGCGTCTGTACGATCTGGATATAGAAAGCCCCGGACACGAGCAGAAAAAAGCGAACATCTATAAAGGCAAAATTACCCGTATTGAACCGAGCCTGGAAGCGGCTTTTGTTGATTACGGCGCAGAACGCCACGGTTTCCTCCCGTTAAAAGAAATTGCCCGCGAATATTTCCCCGCTAACTACAGCGCTCATGGTCGCCCGAACATTAAAGACGTGTTACGCGAAGGCCAGGAAGTCATTGTTCAAATCGATAAAGAAGAGCGCGGCAACAAAGGCGCGGCGTTAACCACCTTTATCAGTCTGGCGGGCAGCTACCTGGTGCTGATGCCGAATAACCCGCGCGCGGGTGGTATTTCCCGTCGCATTGAAGGCGACGATCGTACCGAGTTAAAAGAAGCGTTGGCCAGTCTGGAACTTCCTGAAGGGATGGGGCTTATCGTGCGTACCGCTGGCGTGGGTAAATCCGCCGAAGCGTTGCAGTGGGATTTAAGCTTCCGCCTGAAACACTGGGAAGCCATTCAGAAAGCCGCTGAAAGCCGTCCCGCGCCGTTCCTGATCCATCAGGAAAGCAACGTCATCGTACGCGCGTTTCGCGACTATCTGCGTCAGGATATCGGTGAAATCCTGATCGACAATCCCAAAGTGATGGAAATGGCGCGTCAGCATATCGCCGCGTTGGGTCGCCCGGATTTTAGCAGCAAAATTAAGCTGTACACCGGTGAAATCCCGTTGTTCAGCCATTACCAGATCGAATCGCAGATCGAGTCTGCGTTCCAGCGTGAAGTGCGCCTGCCCTCCGGCGGCTCCATCGTCATTGACAGCACCGAAGCGTTAACCGCCATCGATATCAACTCCGCCCGCGCGACTCGCGGCGGCGATATCGAAGAAACGGCGTTTAATACCAACCTGGAAGCAGCCGATGAGATTGCCCGCCAGCTGCGTCTGCGCGACCTGGGCGGCCTGATCGTTATCGACTTTATCGATATGACGCCGGTACGTCACCAGCGCGCGGTAGAAAACCGTCTGCGTGAAGCGGTACGTCAGGACCGGGCGCGTATTCAGATTAGCCATATTTCCCGCTTCGGCCTGCTCGAAATGTCTCGTCAGCGCCTGAGCCCGTCGCTGGGCGAATCCAGCCATCACGTGTGTCCGCGCTGTAGCGGTACCGGCACCGTGCGCGATAACGAATCTCTGTCGCTGTCCATTCTGCGCCTGATTGAAGAAGAAGCGCTGAAAGAGAATACGCAGGAAGTCCATGCCATTGTTCCGGTGCCGATCGCCTCTTATCTGCTTAACGAAAAACGGACGGCAGTTAACGCTATTGAGACGCGTCAGGATGGCGTCCGCTGTGTCATCGTCCCGAACGATCAGATGGAAACGCCGCACTATTCCGTGCTGCGTGTACGCAAAGGGGAAGAAACGCCGACCCTGAGCTACATGCTGCCGAAGCTGCACGAAGAAGCGATGGCGCTGCCTTCTGAAGAAGAGTACGCCGAGCGTAAACGCCCGGAACAGCCTGCGCTGGCGACATTCGCTATGCCAGATGTGCCTCCGGCGCCGACGCCTGTCGAACCGGCGGTTAGCGTCGCCACGGCGAAAAAGGATAATGTTGCCGCCGCGCAGCCTGCCCAGCCGGGTCTGTTTAGCCGCTTCCTTAACGCGCTGAAACAACTGTTCAGCGGTGAAGAAACGAAAGCCGTCGAAACAGCCGCGCCGAAAGCGGAAGAAAAAGCGGAGCGTCAGCAGGATCGTCGCAAGCCACGGCAGAACAACCGTCGCGATCGTAACGAACGCCGCGACACCCGTGATAACCGTGCCGGACGTGACGGCGGCGAGAGCCGCGACGATAATCGTCGTAACCGTCGCCAGGCGCAGCAGCAAAATGCGGAAACGCGCGATACCCGCCAGCAGGAAACGGCGGAAAAAGTGAAAACCGGCGATGAGCAGCAACAGACTCCGCGTCGCGAACGCAGCCGCCGCCGCAATGATGACAAGCGTCAGGCGCAGCAGGAAGTAAAAGCGCTTAACCGCGAAGAACAACCTGTCCAGGAGACCGAGCAGGAAGAACGCGTTCAGCAGGTTCAGCCGCGCCGCAAGCAGCGTCAGCTTAATCAGAAAGTCCGCTTTACCAACAGCGCAGTGGTTGAAACGGTTGACACGCCGGTCGTCGTCGACGAACCACGCCCGGTTGAAAACGTTGAACAGCCCGTTCCAGCGCCGCGTACCGAGCTGGCGAAAGTTGATTTACCTGTCGTTGCCGATATCGCGCCGGAGCAGGATGATAGCGTAGAACCTCGCGATAATACCGGTATGCCGCGTCGCTCCCGCCGTTCTCCGCGCCACCTGCGCGTAAGCGGTCAGCGTCGCCGTCGCTATCGTGACGAGCGCTACCCGACACAATCGCCAATGCCGTTAACCGTCGCCTGCGCGTCGCCGGAAATGGCGTCCGGTAAAGTCTGGATCCGCTACCCGATTGTCCGTCCTCAGGAAACGCAGGTTGTTGAAGAGCAGCGTGAAGCAGATCTGGCGCTGCCACAACCGGTTGTCGCTGAACCGCAGGTTATCGCTGCGACCGTAGCGTTAGAACCACAAGCGTCGGTACAGGCGGTAGAAAACGTTGCCGTTGAGCCGCAGACCGTCGCCGAACCACAGGCGCCGGAAGTCGTCGAGGTCGAGACAACGCATCCGGAAGTGATTGCCGCGCCGGTTGATGAACAGCCGCAACTGATTGCCGAAAGCGATACGCCGGAAGCGCAAGAGGTTATTGCTGACGCCGAACCGGTAGCAGAAACCGCCGACGCGTCCATTACGGTGGCTGAAAACGTAGCTGATGTTGTCGTTGTCGAGCCAGAAGAAGAGACAAAAGCGGAAGCGGCTGTTGTGGAGCACACGGCAGAAGAAACCGTTATCGCACCGGCCCAGGTGGTGGAAAAGCCGCAGGACGTTGTCTGCGTTGACGACGATCATAATCACGCCAGCGCGCCGATGACGCGTGCGCCAGCGCCGGAATATGTGCCGGAAACCCCGCACCATAGCGACTGGCAGCGCCCTTCCTTCCACTTTGAAGGTAAAGGCGCAGCAGGCGGACACAGCGCCACACGTCACGCCAGCGCCCCGGCGACACGCCCACAGCCGGTAGAATGATGTAAATGCTGATACAAAGCCGACCGCCAGGTCGGCTTTTTTATGCCCCTTACAGGGCGATGCCTCACCCCATGGCGCCTTTTAGTCACTCCAGGCGTTTATGAGATCGGGCGGGATAATACGTACGGATGGCGTCGCTACGGGCGCGACAATATGACCACTCAATGACGACTAAAAAAATGCCCGCGCCGGGGTGGATGGCGCGGGCAGACAAAACATATCCAGTTTCGTGATATGTTTCAAAAAGAGGTGTTACCGGTTCAACTGGAAAAGCGACATTCCCTGCATGTCGGTAAACGTTTTATAGGACGCCTGTAATGCCGCCTGTTGCATGACGTAGGAGGAAATGACCGAGTTCCAGTCCACATCTACCAGGTTGCTCATCTGCAGTTTCTGTCCCAGCGCACGGTCGCTTCCCAGTGAATCCAGCGTACTGAGTTCACTCAGTTGCGTTCCCAGTTCCGCACGAACGGTCAGGACGTTATTAAGCGAATTTTTTAAGCCGCGATTGGTTTTATCAATGGCGGCAGCGGCCTTTTCTTTTTCCACGTCATTGCCTTCCACCGGGGTCTTGAGTGCGGCAATTGCCGTATCGAGCATGACAAACAGATTCTTTTCGGAGTCCGAGCCATCCGGTTCCGGCACCGCATTGCTGGTGATGCTATTAAAAATTTGCGCTCCCGTATGGCCAATTACCATCGTGCGTGCGGAATCCACCTGCTGGGTAACACTTTTCTCGCCGCCATGATAACCACCTGTCGCCTGGTCGAATGGCGCCGCTTCCGTTTTATACCCGGCAAAGATATAGCGACCATTGCCGTCAGTGCTGTTTGCCAGGTTCATCAGCTGATCGCGGATCCCCTGTAAATCCGTCGCCAGCGACGCGCGGTCATCGTCGCTTAACGTGCCGTTTCCGGCATAGACGATTTTTTCCTGCGCGGTTTGAATCGCCGTCGTCACCTGACTGAGTACGCTTTCTTCCAGCGACACTTTTTGGGTGGCAAACGTACGCGCCAGGGCGTACTGGCTATTCTGCGCCTGCGCCTGAGAGAGTACTACCGCCTGCGACGCGGCGATCGGATCGTCAGATGGGTTGGTAACGCGCTTACCGGTAGACATCTGCTCGCCCAGCTTCATCCATTCGGCCTGAGAATTAGTGATGCCGCTCATATTTTGTTCGTACATCATCTGGGTACTGATACGCATGTCATCCTTCTCCTTTAGCGAATATTCAGTAACGCATCAAACAGCGCATTCGCGGTCTGCAATACTTGCGCATTCGCCAGATAATACTGCTGATAACGCTGCAAATTGCCGTACTCTTCGTCGAGGTTAACGCCGGAAACCGACTGTTGCTGTTTATAAAGCTGTTTAACCACATTCGCTTGCGTGGTGCTGCTGGTTTTCAGCGTTGACGTTTTGTTACCCACATCGCTGACCAACGTGGCGTAAGCATCGTTAAAAGTTTTGTTGCCGCCCACTACATTGCTGTTTTGTAAGTCCAGCAATGCCTGACCATTGCGGTTATCGCTGTCGCCGGTATCCACATCAGGATCGAGTTTTGACTCAGACGCCATCGCAATCTCGGCTTCATTCGTCACTTTAACGTTCATGTCGACGATAGCATTGCTGACCGGCTTGAGAAGAAAACTGTCGTTTTTCTGTGCGCCGGTTCCTACCGTCACTTTCAGACCGTCAATCTCCAGTTTTCCGTCAGCATCTTTTGTCGCCGTGAAAGTGGTGTTATCCGCAGTGCGAGTAACCTGCCAGTCTGTACCGTCAAAAACAATCTTATAATCCGTCGCCTGAACCTTCGTGCTGTCGACCACCTTAGCGGTTAGCGATACCGTTTTATCGGCATTATTACTGTTGCTATATACCACCGGCGAGCCAATGCTAAAGAAGTCTTTCCCTTTATTGCCGTCGGCGTCATAACCTTTGGTATGCTGCGCGTTAAACGCATCGGCAAACGCCAACGCCAACTGGCCCAGCGTATTACGAGTCTGATCCAGATCCTGAGAACGGAACGTCAGTAACCCGCCGAGCGAACCGGTGTTCAGCAACTTTTCCGGAATTTCGATGTTACCGGCGGCCTCATCGACATAAGCGACAGTCGTTCGCGTCGGGTCGGCGCTGGAGGGAACCGCCGCCAACTGACGCGCCGTCGACCCCTGCACCAGCGTATAGCCATTGGCCATCGTCAGGTTATAGGTGCCGCCGTCCTGTACACTCACCTCGACGCCAACGATCTTGTTAAGCTCGCTGACCAACTGATCACGCTGATCGAGCAGGTCGTTCGGCGATGCGCCCGCGCCTACGCCCGTCATACGGGAGATTTGATCGTTCAGGTTCGCTATCTGCTTCGCGTAATTGTTGATTTGCGCCACGCTGGAGCCAATCGCGATATTGACCTGTTTATCCTGATCGCGCAGATACTGATCGGTGGTTTTGAACTGGTTTACCAGCCCTTCCGCTTTACCAATCAGCGCCTGACGCGCCGCAGGATCTTCCGCATTACTGACTAACGTTTGCAGGCTGGTAAAAAAACTCTGCAACGAACCAGACAGTGAGCTGGATTTATCGGCCAGCAGGTTGTCGATTTTCGACATCTGTTCATAGCGCGTGGCCAAGCCGCTGCTCTGGTTTTGCGCGCCGCGTAGCTGATTAGTGATAAACGCATCATATTCGCGCTGTACGCCTGAAACGTAAACGCCATTACCTATCCAGCCGCCAGCCCCTAACGTACTGTTTGCCTGCGCCAGAATAGTTGTCTGCCGGGTATAACCCGCAACGTTATAATTGTTGATGTTATTACTGACCGTATTTAACGCGGCCTGCGCGGCGTTAAGTCCGCTCATGGCGTGATTAATCAAGCTGGACATGATGGTTCCTTTTAATCCTTCAATACTCGTTGTTATCGGCAGCGACTACGTGGACTTGAGCAATTTAAAAGAGATTGTCGAGATTCGCGCTGTAGGTTTTGCTGACCTTTTCACTCATCGCTTTCAACTGCTGAATCATGCTGGTCAATTTACGCGCGTAATTCGGGTCAGTGGCGTATCCGGCGTTTTGCAGGGCCACTGCGCCTTGCTCTGCCGTGGCGGCAGTGGTCACGGCAGCGTAGCGTGGGTTACGCGTTAACAGCGCGACATAATCCGATAACGCCTCCAGATACGAGTTATAGACGCGGAATTTCGCTTTCACTTTTTTCGCTTCGCCATTTTCGTATTCAGTGGTGGTGATTTCCGTCACCGGCCCTTTCCAACTGGCGGTCGCTTTCACGCCAAATACGTTATAGCTGGGTTCGCCATTCTCCCGCAGGATTTGCCGTTGCCCCCAGCCGGACTCCAGCGCCGCCTGCGCCAGAATCAGATGATGCGGCACCCCGCTTTGTTCGCTGGCCAGCCTCGCCGGGAGCGAAAGCCGGGCCAGAAAGTCTTTACTGTCGCCGGAGAGCGGCGCATCGCTGCTGTCCGGCGTTTTCGGTATGGCTTTGCGCACCAGTTGGGTCAGCGCCTGATTTTGATAGCTGTTTACCGTTTCCAGGGAGAATTTAAGCGGTACTTGCGGCGCATCATCTGCAGGCATCGTCTGCCCGCCCGTCATCTGTTTAACCATCATATCCGCCAGCCCCAATCCCTTACCGGCGGTCATCTGCTGGGCGATCTGCTGGTCATACATGCTGGTATACAGACGCGTCTGATCGCTGCTGAATAAACCATCTTTGGGTAAAGCCTCGCGCATACTTTTCAGCATCATCTGCACAAACATCCCTTCCACCTGACGGGCCACAGGACGGATATTCGCCGCCGGGTCCTGGCCCGCTTTCGCTTTCAGTTCGTTCAGAGATTGCGCATCCCAGGCCGCGCTGGCCAGCAATTTACCGTCTCCGATCATCAGATGATTTCCAGTTTGGCGCGTAGACAGCCCGCGCTCTGCATGGACTGCAAAATCGACATCAGGTCCATCGGCGTCGCGCCAAGCGCATTCAGCGCACGCACTACGCTGTTCAGATTGGCGCTGGAACGCACGCTCTGTAGCGATCCGCCGCTCTGACGCAAATCTATTTGAGTCTGTGGCGTCACCACGGTCTGCCCGCCGCCAAATGGCGTATTCGGCTGGTTGACGTTGAGCTGGCGATTGACTGTCACTGACAAATTGCCCTGCGCCACAGCGCAGCTATCCAGCGTGACTTCCCGATTCATGACCACCGAACCGGTACGCGAGTTGATCACGACTTTTGCATCCTGCGGCGTCACGTTGACTTCCATATTTTGAATGTCCGCCAGAAAACGCACCTGCGAGCTGTTGCCGCTGGGCACGCGTACCTGTACCGTTCGCGCATCAAGCGCAGTGGCGCTGCCGTAACCGCGGGCGCGGTTGATGGCGTCGGTAATTTGCTGCGCCATCGTAAAATCTTCGTCGTTCAATTGCAGATTAATGGTGTTGCCAGCGCCGAACTGAGTCGGCAACTCGCGTTCGATAATCGCGCCATTAGTGATGCGCCCGCCATTAAGCTGGTTAACCTGCACGCTACTGCCGCCTGCGGAAGCGCCCGCGCCGCCGACCAGAATATTGCCCTGCGCCAGAGCATACACCTGGCTGTCCACCCCTTTTAACGGCGTCATTAATAACGTCCCGCCACGCAGACTTTTAGCGTTCCCCATTGAGGAAACGACGACATCGATCGTTTGTCCCTGTCGCGCAAAAGGCGGATACGACGCCGTCACCATCACCGCCGCCACGTTTTTCAACTGCATGTTGGTGCCGGTGGGGACCGTAATCCCCAGTTGTGACAGCATGTTATTCAGCGTCTGGGTGGTAAATGGCGTCTGGGTCGTCTGGTCGCCCGTACCGTCCAGCCCGACCACCAGCCCGTAGCCGATCAGCGAGTTTTCCCGTACTCCCTGGACACTGGTCAGATCCCGGATACGCTCGGCGTGCGCCAGAGTGGCAACCAGTGCCAGAACGATTCCTGCAAGAGCTTTAAACACATACACCTCGCTTACATCGGCGACAAATTAAGGAAGAAACGTTGCAGCCAGCCCATATTTTGCGCTTCGTTAATATAGCCGTTCCCGACATATTCAATCCGCGCATCCGCCACCTGTGTCGAGGGAACAGAGTTGCTGCCGCTGATGGTGCGTGGATTTACCACGCCGGAGAAGCGGATGAATTCCGTTCCCTGATTAATCGCGATCTGTTTTTCCCCCACGACGTGTAAATTGCCATTGGCCAGAACCTGATCGACGGTCACGGTCAGCGTGCCGCTAAAGGTATTGCTGGCATTCGCGCCGCCTTTACCGTTAAAAGAGTTGCCGCCGGAGGCCTCCATATCCGCGCGGGAATTACCGAATAATCCCTGCAGATAACGCGGTACCGTATCAAAACCAAAGCTGGTTTTGCCGTCGCGGCTGGCATTTGCCGACGAGCTTTTACTGGCGCTGACATTTTCCTGTAACACAATCGTGAGCGTATCGCCGATATTACGCGGTCGACGATCTTCAAAAAGCGGCTGATAGCCATAATTAATCGGCTGCGCAGACTGAAATATGGAGCCATTCGCCACCGGTACCGGGCCAGGTATCGGCTGCGCCGTGGTCGCCCCCTGCACGAGCGGTTTAGCGGGTATCCAGGCGCATCCTGTCAGCGTCGCGACCATCAGGGCCATAACTGGGTAAGCGTGAAGCGCGTATTTTTGCATTACCTTCATCTTCAAAATCAGGGAGCCGGTGGCGTATCCCCCACCGGCGGCCCCTTAGAGTTGCGTCAGTTTCTGCAGCATCTGATCGGTCGTCGATACTGCTTTACTGTTAATTTCATAGGCGCGTTGAACCTGAATCATGTTCACCAGCTCTTCCGCCACGTTAACGTTCGACGTTTCGACATACCCTTGATACAACAACCCCGCGCCGTTGAGCCCCGGCGTGCTTTCGTTCGGCGCGCCGGACGATTGCGTTTCGATATAGAGGTTCTCGCCGATGCTTTCCAGCCCGGTGTCGTTCATAAAGGTGGTCAGGTTAAGCTGCCCGACCTGAACCGGCGCGGCCTGCCCCTGCTGGGTCACGCTGACCACGCCGTCGCGGCCAATCGTGATGCTTAACGCGTTGGCCGGAATGGTGATTGCCGGCTGCACCTGAAAACCGCCCGCCGTCACCAGTTGACCATTCTGATCCACCTGGAAAGAGCCGTCGCGGGTATAGGCAGACGTACCGTCCGGCAGCATGACCTGGAAAAAGCCCTGCCCTTTAATCGCCACATCTTTACTGTTGTTAGTCTGCGACAGGTTCCCCTGACTGTGCAGACGCTCCGTGGCGACCGGACGCACGCCGGTACCGATTTGCAGCCCTGAAGGCAGCGTCGTCTGCTCGGACGACTGCGCGCCCGGCTGGCGGATGGTCTGATACAACAGATCTTCAAATACCGCGCGCTGACGCTTAAAACCATTGGTGCTGACGTTTGCCAGGTTATTGGCAATCACATCCATATTGGTTTGCTGCGCGTCCAGACCGGTTTTGGCGATCCATAATGAACTGATCATAAAATGTCCTGTATTAACTCATCGACAGCAGTTGGTTAGCTCGCCCTTCGTTCTCATCTACGCTGGTGATAACCTTCATCTGCATTTCAAAACGACGTGCGTTGGCGATCATGTCGGTCATGGCTTCAACCGGCTTGACGTTACTGCCCTCCAGCACGCCCGACATAATGCGAATTGACGGGTCGGCGGCCAGTACCGCCCCGCGTTCAGCCTGTGCCTCGGCGGTAAGGCGGAATAAACCGTCATCGCTCCGCTGCACCTCATTGCCTTCCGCTTTGACCAGCTTCAGTCGCCCAACGGGCGCCACCGTGTTTGGCGGGTCGCCGGGATTGAGCGCGGAGATCGTGCCGTCTGCCGCAATGGTGATTTCCGACCCTTCAGGAACGGTAATCGGGCCGCCTTCGCCGATAACCGGATGTCCCTGAATGGTTAACTGCCCGGTCGGACCCACCTGGATATTCCCGTTACGGGTATATCCTTCAGCGCCATCCGCCGCTTGCACCACCAGCCAGCCGTCCTGCTGCAACGCAACATCCAGCGGACGGGAGGTGTAGTCCAACTGACCCGGGGTCATATCCGCCCCAGGCGTCGACGCCGTAACCAGCGTGCGCGTTGCTAAAGAGAGGCCATCAACAGGCACCGCGCGTAACGCGTTAAGCTGCGCGCGAAAGCCCGGCGTTGAGGTATTAGCCAGGTTGCTGGCCGTTACCGCCTGCTGGTTAAGCGTCTGGCTGGCCGCCCCCATAGCGGTATAAATTGCGTGATCCATTAAGCTATCCCGTCAGGCGCTTAGCGCAGGTTAACCAGCGTATTGAGGATCTGGTCCTGAGTTTTGATGGTCTGCGCATTCGACTGGTAGTTACGCTGCGCGACGATCATATTCACCAGCTCTTTACTCAAATCCACGTTAGAGGCTTCCAGCGCGCCGTTCGTCAGCTTACCGAAGTTGCCGGAACCGGCAGTCCCCAGCAGCGCTACCCCGGAAGCCTGCGTCGCCGCCCAGACGTTATCGCCCTGGGATGCCAGACCTTCGTTGTTGGCGAAGTTAGCCAGCACTATCTGCCCCAGCACCTGCTCCTGCTCGTTGGAGTAGTTGCCAACTACGGTGCCGTCGTTGTTAATCTGGTAGCTCACCAGGTCGCCCGGCTTATAGCCGTTTTGATTGGTGGCGACGATGTTGTTAGCCCCGGTGTTCTGCTGCATGGAGTTAAGGAAGCTGAGGGAGAAGGTGGCCGCTGTCGCGCCATTAATCGTACCGGTGGTGATGTTCACCGTACCGCCAGACTCCAGAATCCCGTTTTCATTGAATTTCAGCGTAGTGGACGCCGTTGTTGGCGCAGTGGCTGCAGGATCGCTGCTGTCATGGGTGTACACAGCCCATTCATTATCTTTGGTTTTCACAAAATAGACGTTCATGTCATGGGCATTACCCTGGCTGTCATAAACGGTGACGGTGCCTTTTTTGTTATACGAATCCGCATCACTCACGCTAAAGGGCGTTTTAGACGGTACAGGGTCCGTTGAGTTCAGGTTGATCTGCATTGACGCGGTGGTGGTCGATTTCGCCGCCATCAGCGTGTTCGGAATGGTGATCGGTGCAGGATTCGCCCCCTGCTGAATGGTCGGCGGCGTACCGGTGGCCGGATAGCCGGTCAACTGCATCCCCTGCATATTGACCAGGTTACGGTTCTCGTCCAGTTTGAACTGGCCGTTGCGGCTATAGAACACGGAACCGTTGCTGTCTACCAGGCGGAAAAAACCGTTCTGGCTAATCGCGACATCCAGCCCGCGCCCGGTGTTCGTTGTCGTACCGTCGGTAAAATCCTGGGTAATCCCCGCCACTTTTACGCCCAGCCCCACTTTGGAACCGGCGAACATATCGGCAAATGATGCCGTACCGGACTTAAAGCCATAGGTGGCGGAGTTGGCGATGTTATTACCGATAACATCAAGGTTGGTGGCCGCAGCGTTCAGGCCGCTAACCGCTTGAGAAAAAGACATGACTGACTCCTGATAAGTGTAAGGGCTTAGATTATTTGCCGAACTTCGTCGAGTGTGGTGGTGCCGTAGGTACCCAGATCCAACAGGTTGCCGTTACTGCCCTTCGTCACGCCCTGTACCAGAGCGAATTGCAGCGGCTGCGCCACCAGTTGCGTTCCGCCATTGCTGGCGGTAATCGCAATGTTGTAAGAACCATTCGGTACCGTTGTTCCGTCCGTTTGCTTACCATCCCAGGTAAAGGTGTGTACCCCGGCTCGCAACTCACCGATCTCCAGTGTCCGTACCACCCGGCCATCTTTATCGGTAATGGTTGCCGTCACTTTGTCCGCAGGCTGTTGCAATTCCACGCCAAACGGCGTCGTGGACGTCACGGCCCCTTCTTCCGCGCCTTTACCCGCCAGAATTGTGGTGCCAGGCACCATAACGCCATGTCCAATCAGCGTGGTCGCCTGTAGGGACTGACTATTATCAATTTGCCCGGAAATAGCCCCCAGCGTCGTATTCAGTTTTTCAATGCCGCTCACGGTACTGATTTGCGCCAACTGCGTCGTTAACTCATTATTTTGTAATGGGTTAGTCGGGTCCTGGTTCTTCAATTGCGCGACCAGTAAGGTCAGGAAACTGCTTTGCAGATCGGCAGCGTTGCTTCCGGTCATCGACCCGCTGCCGGTCGTCGTTTTGACGCCCGTGTTGGTCGGGTCATTCATATTTACGGCAATAGACATACGCGCCTCCTTTACTGGCCTAATGTCAGCGTTTTAAGCATCATGCTTTTTACGGTATTCAGGACTTCGATATTTGCCTGATAGCTGCGCGAGGCTGACATCGTGTTAACCATTTCGCCGACCACATCGACGTTGGGCATTTTGACGTAACCATTAGCGTCCGCCAGCGGATTGCCTGGCTCATAAACCAGCTTTTCCGGTGCCTGACTTTCAATCACGCTGGCGACCTTTACCCCGCCAGTGGCTTGACCCGGCGCGGCGTCCACCTGAAAAACCACCTGTTTGGCGCGATAAGGCTGTCCGTCCGGGCCGGTGACGCTATCCGCATTCGCCAGGTTACTGGCCGCAACGTTCAACCGCTTGGACTGCGCGGCAAGCGCCGATCCGGCAATATCAAAAATGTTTAACAGCGCCACGAATTAGTTTCCTCCCTGTAGCACATTCATCATGCCTTTGAGTTGGCTACCCAGAACGGTAAGCCCCATCTGATATTTGAGACTGTTATCCGCAAACTGCGTACGTTCCCTGTCCATATCTACGGTGTTACCATCCAAAGAAGGCTGATCGGGTACGCGATAAAGCAGATCCACTGCGGGAGAAGAGACCGCCTGGGCGGGAATATGGTGAGAGGAAGTCAACGTTAACGCGACGCCGCCGGTTTCTTCCCGTCCACGCACCATCACCTTTTTTAACTCACTGGCAAAATCAATATCGCGCGCCTGATACCCCGGCGTATCGGCATTGGCGATATTCGCCGCTAATATTTCCTGACGTTGCGCGCGCAGATTTAGCGCTTCCTGCTGAAATCGTAAGGCGGCATCGAGCCTGTCGAGCATATCTCCTCCGCAAATGGCAAAATTCAGCCGACAGCTTAAATGCCTTCACGCGCGCGTTATCGCCGGAATAAACGCAAAATGCGTCGCTATTTATTGCGTTGATGCTTGCTTCACACGGGTAGAATCCTGTCATGACATCAACCAGGGGGAAGTACCATGCAAACGTTAAAACGAGGATTCGCCGTGGCGGCTTTGCTGTTCAGCCCCCTGACAATGGCGCAGGACATCAACGCCCAGCTGACCACGTGGTTTTCCCAGCGTCTGGCTGGCTTCAGCGACGAGGTGGTTGTCACGCTCCGTTCACCGCCCAATCTGCTGCCGAGCTGCGAGCAGCCAGCCTTCAGCATGACGGGCAGCGCGAAGCTGTGGGGCAACGTCAATGTGGTGGCGCGCTGCGCCAATGAAAAACGTTATTTGCAGGTGAATGTGCAAGCGACCGGCAATTATGTCGCCGTTGCCGCGCCCGTCGCGCGCGGCGGAAAATTGACGCCGGCCAACGTCACGCTAAAACGTGGCAGGCTGGATCAGTTACCGCCGAGGACGGTACTGGATATCCGTCAGATTCAGGATGCCGTCAGTTTGCGCGATCTCGCTCCCGGGCAGCCGGTACAGCTTACGATGATACGTCAGGCCTGGCGCGTCAAAGCGGGGCAACGAGTACAGGTCATCGCCAATGGCGAGGGGTTTAGCGTCAATGCGGAAGGTCAGGCGATGAATAATGCCGCCGTCGCGCAAAATGCGCGCGTACGCATGACATCGGGTCAAATCGTGAGTGGAACCGTCGATTCTGATGGGAATATTCTTATTAACCTATAATTGTGTAAAGATTTTGTCGCGGCTGCCGATGAGATATTCAACCATGATGGTAGCTGGCCGCTACAACGTAACCCTCGATGAGGATAAATAAATGAGCATTGACCGTACCTCACCTTTGAAACCCGTTAGCACTGTCCAGACGCGCGAAACCAGCGACACGCCGGTACAAAAAACGCGTCAGGAAAAAACGTCCGCCGCGACGAGCGCCAGCGTAACGTTAAGCGACGCGCAAGCGAAGCTCATGCAGCCAGGCGTCAGCGACATTAATATGGAACGCGTCGAAGCATTAAAAACGGCTATCCGTAACGGTGAGTTAAAAATGGATACGGGAAAAATAGCAGACTCGCTCATTCGCGAGGCGCAGAGCTACTTACAGAGTAAATAAGCGTATGACTCGTTTGTCAGAAATACTTGACCAGATGACCACCGTCCTGAATGACCTGAAGACGGTGATGGACGCCGAGCAACAACAGCTTTCCGTAGGCCAGATTAACGGCAGCCAGCTACAGCGTATTACAGAAGAAAAAAGCTCGTTGCTGGCGACGCTGGATTATCTGGAACAACAGCGCCGTCTGGAGCAGAACGCGCAGCGTAGCGCAAACGATGACATTGCAGAGCGCTGGCAGGCGATTACCGAAAAAACGCAGCATCTTCGCGACCTCAACCAGCACAACGGCTGGCTGCTGGAAGGGCAAATCGAGCGTAATCAACAGGCGCTGGAGGTGCTGAAACCTCACCAGGAGCCGACCTTGTACGGGGCTGACGGTCAGACTTCCGTCTCTCACCGCGGCGGTAAAAAAATTTCTATCTAATCATTGCCGGATGGCGACGTTGCGCCTTTCCGGCCTGAATGCCTTGTAGGCCTGATAGCCCAGCGCTATCAGGCACTGAATTTACGCCGTCCGGCGAACAAACTCTTTCACTTTAAAGCCCAGCACGGCAAGCGCGGCGAAATAGGCCGCGATACCCGCGATCACTACCGCCATCAAACGTAGCAAACGCCATAACATCGACCCTTGCGACCACTCCGGCATAATATGCAACACGCCGAACAATACGGCAGCCATCACCAGTACGGAAATGATCAGACGCATCAGGAACCACATCCAGCCCGGTTGTGGCGTAAAGATATTCTGTTTGCGCAGTTGCCAGTACAGCAGCGACGCATTGAGACATGCCGCCAAACCAATAGAGAGCGACAGCCCGGCGTGTTTCAGCGGTCCAATAAACGCCAGGTTCATTAACTGCGTCATGATTAACGTCACGATGGCGATTTTCACCGGCGTTTTAATATCCTGGCGAGAATAGAAGCCCGGGGCCAACACTTTTACGACGATCAAGCCAATCAGCCCCACCGAATAGGCGATTAACGCCCGCTGCGTCATTGCCGCATCAAAGGCGGTGAATTTACCGTACTGAAACAGCGAGACCGTCAGCGGCTTCGCCAGAATGCCTAACGCTACCGCGCTCGGCAACGCCAGTAAAAAGCACAAACGCAGCCCCCAGTCCATCAGGCGGCAGTACTCATCATGATTGCCGCTGGCAAAGCTTTTCGACAATGACGGCAACAGGATGGTCCCCAACGCCACGCCCAGCACGCCGGACGGGAACTCCATCAACCGATCGGCATAGTACATCCATGAAACCGAGCCAGAGGCCAGAAACGAGGCGAAAATGGTATTGATGATAAGGGAGATCTGACTGACGGAAACGCCCAAAATCGCCGGCCCCATCTGTTTGACCACCCGCATCGCCCCGGTGTCGCGAAAGTTAATGCGCGGCAGCACCAGCATACCGATCTTTTTCAAATACGGAAGTTGATACACCAGTTGCAGCACGCCGCCGACGGTGACTGCCCAGGCTAACGCCAGCACCGGCGGATTAAAGTATGGCGCGGCGAATAATGCAAAACCGATCATGCTGACATTAAGAAATGTCGGCGCAAAAGCGGGAATAGAGAAGCGATTCCAGGTGTTGAGAATGGCGCCAACCAGTGAAGCCAGCGAGATCAGCAGAATATAGGGAAACGTAATCCGCAGCAGTTGCGTCGTCAGCGCGAATTTATCCGCAGTATCGGCAAACCCCGGCGCGGTTACCATAATCACCCACGGGGCGGCCAGCATACCGGCCACCGTCACGACGGCCAATGCCAGCGTCAACAGGCCGGAAACGTAAGCGACAAAGATCCGCGTCGCTTCTTCACCCTGCTTGCTCTTATATTCCGCCAGGATAGGCACAAAGGCCTGAGAAAAAGCGCCTTCGGCAAAGATCCGGCGTAGTAGATTGGGGAGTTTAAACGCCACAAAAAAGGCGTCGGTCGCCATCCCTGCGCCAAAAATTCTGGCGACAATCGCATCACGGGCAAAGCCCAACACGCGTGAAAACATAGTCATCGAGCTGACGGCAGCCAGCGATTTCAATAAATTCATTTCTTTTGTATTCCAGACCCTGGCGTAAAACTCCTGCATGGCTGATCCATCGACCGGATAACGCAACTTCTGCCGTATCCGGCTGTATCACCGCGCCTGACGGCGACGTTAAAACGTCTTATCAGGCCTTACAGACTCCCCACGGTTTGCCATTATTCACTGTGAAAAGAGGTATTATGTAGAGTGGGCATATATACCCGCCATACTTCGAGCTGCATGTGCGTTAGCTTTTCTGCAACTCGAATTATTGAGGGTATAGTACCTGGATTACGATGAATTACTACCGCCAGATGTTACAGAGGGTTATTCGCTGATGGCGTCCCGCCACAGCGCCTCCACGACGCGCTGGGCCAAAATCGCCTGCTCCCCCGCCGTTTCCGGAACCGTCTGATTTTGTACGCAGTCAATGAAATGCCGCGCGCATCCGACAAAACCACGCTGCTCAAGCGTCGTTTGCCAACCCGGAATGGGTTTGATGAGAATACCCTGCCCGCGCTCTTCGCGCCATTCACGCATATCCGTCACGTCATACAGCCCGCCATCGGTGACGGCCTGGACCGATTCACGCTGACTTCCGGCGCGCCGGTGCATACTGGTGGTAATTTGTAGTTTGTCGGCGGAAAAATGATGTTCCGCATAGCACATTTCGCCGGACTCGCTGGTGAGCAACGTGCCGCTGGCAAGGCGCGCCTCGCCGCCCGCCAGCCACAGAGCGGTATCCACGACATGCAGATAGTCATCGAGCAAAGTAAAACGTAAGTCGTGCGGCCCGACGCTATCGGTACGATGTTTATCCATACGCAGTGACGCCGCAGTGCCGAGGCGCGTCTTCAGTTCGCGGTACAGCGGCGCGAAACGGCGATTAAAGCCAACCATCAGCGTCAATTTTTTTTGCGCCGCCAGCGCCACCAGCCGTTCAGCATCACGTAGATTTTCCGCCAGCGGTTTATCCACGCAGACATGGACGCCGGCATTGAGAAGTTCGCTGACCACGGCATAATGGCTTGCGGTACTGGAGTGGACGAAGACCGCATCGCAGCCGGACGCTAAATTCGCCAGCGAATCCACATACGGTATGCGCCAGCTTTCGCAGATACGTAAGGCTTTATCCCGCGAAGGAGACCAGGCGCCCTGTAACGTCCATCCGGCGGTGTTGGTTAATACCGGCAGCCAGGCCTTCTGCGCAATACCCCCTAACCCGACAATGCCAATCCGTAATGTTCTCACATTACTCTCCCAGGTGAGCTAACAAAGAATCCAGCCGCTGCTTTAACTCCGCCACTTCGCTTTCCAGAGCTTCGACGCGCGACTGAAGATCGCCCGACGCACTTTCCGGCGCAGACGTCTGGAGAGACAGTTCATCGACGTCGCCGCAAAAAAGGTGCATATAACGGCTTTCGCGCTTACCCGGTTCACGCGCCAGACGGACGACATATGGGCCGTCCTCACGACTGGCAAGCCGTTCCAGCGTGGATTCAACTTCCGCCATATCGCTGAATTCATGCATCCGCGACGCCCGGCTACGCAACTCGCCGGGCGTTTGCGCGCCGCGCAGCAGCAGCGTAGTGACGAGCGCCACTTCCGCCGCGCTAAGTTTCAGATCGCCAAATTCGGAATTACAGAAACGCTGTTCATATTTGGTGACGCGATTGCCAAACCCGCTGACCGTACGCAAAAAGTGGCGTTTCACCAGGTTATCGAGCTGTTCTTGTACCTCTTGTTCCGTCAGGTTCATCACCGGTTCACGGTTGGTTTTCTGATTACAGGCTGTCACCACCCCGTTGACGGAAAGCGGATACTGTTCCGGCGTTGTCACCTGCTTTTCCAGCAGACAGCCAATCACTCGCGCTTCAGTGGCGGTTAATTCATATTTCATCGTTTTCTCCCTTTGCCTCTCATTCCGTAAGCCGCTCAACGCCCCGGCGTCCATAACGGCGTGGTTAACGCCGTCAGGACATGGTCGCGCCATTGTCCATCAATCAACAGGTAATCTTTCGCATAGCCTTCTTTTTCAAAGCCAAGCCGCGCCAGCAACGCGCCGCTACGTTTGTTGTGCGGCATATAGTTCGCCATGATACGGTGGATATGCTGAGTGCGCTGCATATAGCGAATCGCAGCGGTTAAGGCTTCAAACATCAGCCCTTGCCCCTGCCACTTCTGCGCAATGGAATAGCCCAGATAACAGGCATGAAAAGAACCGCGCACCACATTGGAAAAATTCGCCACGCCGATAATTTCTTTTTCTTCCGGATCAAGTAGCGCGAAATAGAAGGCGGAGCCCTGTTTGTGAAATTCACCGATCATTCCCAGACGCGCCTGCCATCCTGAAGGATAACAATGACTTTCATCACGGACCGGTTCCCAGGGTTTTAAAAAATGACGATTTTCCGCGTAATAATCGGCCAGACGCCAGGCATCACGCTCATGCACTAAACGTACCACCAGACGATCGGTGGTTAAGCGCACTTTTGGCACGTTACTACGATAGCCAAACATTCTATACCTACTCCTTCCTGTAACGTCTTCAGCACGCCAGTAACATTACTATACCTGCGCAACCAGGCTCTGTGAAAAGCGCAAATCGTCATTTTTTGAATTGCTGCCACATTTTGATGAAAACTCTCGATTAAAAAGGACTTTTGATAAAAAAATATTGTCCCGCTAACGGTAGGAAAAAACGAAACGCCGCCGCAAAATAGAAGACGCTCATCTTTTATTTCCCGGGAGGGGAAATGTCGCGCGTCTCGCAGGCGAGGAACCTGGGTAAATATTTTCTTCTCATCGATAACATGTTGGTGGTGCTGGGTTTTTTCGTCGTCTTCCCGCTCATCTCTATTCGCTTTGTCGATCAAATGGGGTGGGCTGCCGTAATGGTAGGGATCGCGCTCGGCCTACGCCAGTTTATTCAACAAGGTCTGGGCATTTTTGGCGGCGCCATCGCCGATCGCTTTGGCGCGAAACCGATGATTGTCACCGGTATGCTGATGCGCGCCGCAGGCTTTGCCACCATGGGTATCGCGCATGAGCCCTGGCTCTTGTGGTTTTCCTGCTTTCTTTCCGGTCTCGGCGGTACGCTTTTCGACCCGCCGCGTTCAGCGCTGGTGGTCAAATTAATTCGTCCGGAGCAACGGGGCCGCTTCTTCTCTCTGTTGATGATGCAGGACAGCGCGGGCGCGGTGATTGGCGCGCTGCTGGGAAGCTGGTTGCTACAATACGATTTTCGCCTGGTCTGCGCGACGGGCGCTATTTTGTTCATATTATGCGCCCTTTTCAACGCATGGCTGCTTCCGGCCTGGAAGCTATCAACGGTCAGAACGCCGGTGCGTGAAGGAATGCGCCGCGTCATGAGCGATAAAAGGTTTGTCACCTACGTGCTGACGCTGGCGGGCTACTATATGCTGGCGGTACAGGTCATGTTAATGCTGCCGATTATGGTAAACGATATCGCCGGTTCGCCTGCTGCCGTGAAATGGATGTACGCTATAGAGGCGTGTCTCTCGCTGACGTTGCTCTACCCGATTGCCCGCTGGAGCGAAAAGCGTTTTCGGCTGGAGCATCGGCTGATGGCCGGTTTGCTCGTCATGTCGCTGAGCATGCTCCCCATCGGGATGGTGGGCAATTTACAGCAGCTTTTTACGCTTATTTGCGCTTTCTACATCGGCTCGGTTATCGCCGAACCGGCGCGCGAAACGCTCAGCGCGTCGCTCGCGGACGCGAGGGCGCGGGGAAGCTATATGGGCTTTAGCCGTCTGGGATTAGCCATTGGCGGCGCGATTGGTTATATCGGCGGCGGCTGGTTGTTTGATATGGGTAAAGCGCTTGCGCAGCCTGAACTACCGTGGATGATGCTCGGTATTATCGGCTTCATTACCTTTTTGGCTTTAGGCTGGCAATTTAGTCATAAACGCACGCCGCGCCGGATGCTGGAACCCGGCGCCTGATTTGATACCTGTCGCTATCTCCTCCATACTGGTCAGATACCGACAGTCAAATGGAGGAGAAACGTGAAGCTTTATATTTACGATCATTGCCCTTTCTGCGTTAAAGCCCGCATGATTTTCGGCCTGAAGAACATCCCCGTTGAACTTAACGTGTTACAAAATGACGACGAGGCGACGCCCACCCGGATGATTGGTCAAAAGATGGTGCCCATCCTGCAAAAAGATGATAGTCGCTACCTTCCTGAAAGTATGGATATTGTACATTATGTCGACAACCTCGACGGCAAACCGCTGTTAACCGGGAAACGCAATCCAGCCATTGAAGAGTGGTTGCGCAAAGTTAACGGTTACGTTAATCAGCTACTGCTGCCGCGATTTGCAAAATCCGCTTTCGATGAATTTTCTACCCCTGCGGCGCGCCAGTATTTTATCCGCAAAAAAGAAGCCTCATCTGGCAGTTTTGACAACCATCTTGCGCACTCTGCCGGACTGATTAAAAAGATCGGCGATGATTTACGTTTGCTGGATAAACTCATCGTACAGCCTAACGCCGTTAACGGCGAATTATCGGAAGATGATATTCATCTATTTCCGCTTCTGCGTAATCTGACGCTGGTCGCCGGTATCCACTGGCCGACAAAAGTCGCGGACTATCGCGATAATATGGCGAAGCAGACGCAAATTAATTTACTCTCCTCAATGGCTATCTAACTCCCGCCAGGCGGCAACCCTTTCTTGCCGCCTTTTTCAGCTTTTTCTAGTGGCGCCATGTCCGCTGGCGCGACATGCTGCTTTGTGTCAAGATTAGGGCACAGGCAACATGCTAAGGAACGCCATGAAAAAGTTTTTTTTTGCCGCTGCGCTGGTAGTTAGCGGCCTGTTAGTGGGTTGTAATCAACTTACGCAATACACCATTAGCGAACAAGAAATCAATCAAGCGCTTGAAAAACGGAATAATTTCTCAAAAGATATTGGTCTGCCCGGCATTGCCGACGCGCATATCGTATTGACTAACCTTGTCAGCCAGATTGGTCGGGAAGAGCCTAATAAAGTCACCCTTACTGGCGATGCCAGGCTGGATATGAATTCCCTGTTTGGCAGTCAAAAAGCGACGATGAAACTCAAGCTAAAAGCCCTGCCGGTCTTTGATAAAGAAAAAGGCGCCATCTATCTTCAGGAGATGGAAGTAGTAGACGCCACCGTGACGCCGGAGAAAATGCAATCGGTGCTACAAACGCTCCTGCCCTATTTAAATCAGTCTTTACGTAGCTACTTTAACCAGCGGCCCGCTTACGTGTTGCGTGAGGACAGCAGTAAAGGCGAAGCGTTAGCGAAGAAACTCGCGAAAGGCATTGAAGTTAAACCTGGTGAAATCGTTATTCCTTTCACCAATTGATTTCGGAGGGCGCGCTCGCGCCCTTTTTTTACGTGCAAACGAAAACGTTTCCGCTTATCCTTTGTTTCCGGCAAAAAGACTATTCCTCAGCCGGAGCTTATTAATGACTGCACCATCCCAGGTTTTAAAGATCCGCCGCCCGGACGACTGGCACGTTCACCTTCGCGATGGCGACATGTTAAAAACGGTCGTACCCTATACCAGCGAAATTTATGGTCGCGCTATCGTGATGCCGAACCTGGCGTCCCCCATCACGACCGTTGATGCAGCGATCGCCTACCGCCAGCGTATTCTCGATGCGGTGCCCGCCGGGCATGATTTCACGCCGTTAATGACCTGCTATTTAACGGATTCGCTCGATGCCGATGAACTGGAGCGTGGTTTCCATGAAGGCGTATTTACTGCGGCTAAGCTTTACCCGGCCAATGCCACCACTAACTCCAGTCATGGCGTAACGTCAGTCGACGCTATCATGCCGGTACTGGAGCGGATGGAAAAACTCGGAATGCCATTGCTGATCCACGGTGAGGTGACCCATGCGGATGTTGATATCTTCGATCGCGAAGCGCGTTTTATCGACACCGTAATGGAACCGCTACGCCAGCGTCTGACCACGCTTAAAGTGGTCTTTGAGCACATCACGACCAAAGATGCCGCGCAGTATGTACGTGACGGCAACGACTACCTGGCGGCTACCATTACGCCTCAACATTTAATGTTTAACCGTAATGATATGCTGGTCGGCGGCATTCGTCCTCACCTGTACTGTCTGCCGATTCTGAAACGCAATATTCACCAGCAGGCGTTACGCGAACTGGTTGCCAGTGGTTTTACGCGCGCCTTCCTGGGGACGGATTCAGCGCCGCATTCACGTCATCGTAAAGAGACCAGTTGCGGCTGCGCCGGTTGTTTCAACGCCCCCTCCGCCCTTGGCAGTTATGCCGCCGTGTTTGAGGAAATGAACGCGCTGGCGCACTTTGAAGCGTTCTGTTCACTGAATGGCCCGCAATTCTATGGCCTGCCGGTGAATACGGGGTGGGTGGAACTGGTTCGCGATGAACAACAGGTACCGGAAAATATCGCGCTGGCTGATGATTCGCTGGTGCCTTTTTTAGCGGGTGAAACAGTACGCTGGTCAGTAAAAAAATAAAAAATGCGCTTACCTGTTGCTATATATTGGATTTAACTGTATATATATCCAGTATATTCAACAGGGGGCCATTATGCGTATTGAAGTCACTATAGCCAAAACGTCACCTCTGCCTGCCGGTGCGATTGATGCGCTGGCGGGCGAACTCTCCCGCCGTATTAGCCATCATTTTCCGGAGAATTTGGGTAACGTCACCGTGCGTTACGCTACCGCCAACAACTTGTCCGTCATTGGCGCATCAAAAGAGGACAAAGAACGCATTAGCGAGATTCTCCAGGAGACCTGGGAGAGCGCTGATGACTGGTTCATCAATGAATAAAAAATGATATGCAGTGATGTATGTTTGCCGGGTCGCCCCGGCTTTTTTATTTGCGCAACTGATGAATATTTCGCCTGACCGTCAAAATAATTGCACAACATCCTAAAAAAATATGAATAAACTGCCGCTTTATTGTTCATATAATTCTTAAAAAGAGAAATTTATCCTCCGGTCTCTTTAAAAACGCAGTGAATAGCCTTATTAATTGGTATACTGAAGTTGCTTCAGAAGAAAAACACGCATTGAACCTCGAGAACCGTTGTCTTATAACACGTACCAGGGGGGCATGATGGAAAAGAATAATGAAGTCATTCAGACCCATCCGCTTGTAGGATGGGACATCAGCACCGTCGATAGCTATGATGCGCTGATGCTGCGTTTACACTACCAGACCCCAAATCGTCCGGAACCGGAAGGGACTGAAGTTGGTCAAACGCTCTGGTTAACGACAGATGTAGCCAGGCAATTTATTTCAATATTAGAAGCCGGCATCGCCAAAATAGAATCAGGTGATTACCAGGAAAACGAGTATCGTCGCCATTAGTGTGACGCGCTCCCCCTCTCTCAGGCACCGTAAGGTGCCTCACTTATTTCTGGCTTGTATATCTCAGCGCAGTTATTTACCCTGAAATCATCGCGATAGCAGAGAGAAGCTGATGAAATACGACCTTATTATTATCGGCAGCGGTTCGGTTGGCGCCGCCGCTGGTTATTACGCCACCCGCGCCGGGCTAAAGGTCCTGATGACCGATGCGCATATGCCGCCTCATCAACAGGGCAGCCATCACGGCGATACCCGACTTATCCGCCACGCTTATGGTGAAGGCGAAAAATATGTCCCGCTGGTGCTTCGCGCCCAGGCGCTTTGGGATGAACTCTCCACACACAATGAAGAGCCTATTTTTGTCCGCTCCGGCGTCGTTAACCTCGGCCCGGCCGATTCCGCTTTCTTAGCCAACGTCGCACGAAGCGCGCAACAGTGGCAATTGAACGTCGAGCGCCTGGACGCGACGGCCCTCATGACGCGCTGGCCGGACATTCGCGTGCCCGAAAATTATATCGGGCTGTTTGAAGCTGACTCCGGTTTCCTGCGCAGCGAATTAGCCATTACCACATGGCTTCGTCTGGCCCGAGAAGCAGGCTGCGCACAGCTATTTAACAGCCCGGTAAGCCATATTCACCATGATGATAACGGTGTGACGATAGAGACGAGTGAAGGCTGCTACCACGCCAGCAAGGCGCTGATTAGCGCGGGCACCTGGGTCAAAACGCTGGTACCGGAGCTGCCCGTTCAGCCCGTACGTAAAGTTTTTGCCTGGTTTAAGGCGGATGGACGTTACAGCACTAAAAACCGCTTTCCGGCCTTTACCGGCGAAATGCCCAACGGCGATCAATATTACGGTTTCCCGGCGGAGAACGACGAGTTAAAAATCGGCAAACACAATGGCGGACAACGAATACAGTCTCAGGAAGAGCGCAAGCCCTTTGCCGCCGTTGCCAGCGATGGCGCGGAAGCATTTCCTTTCCTGCGTAACGTACTGCCGGGTATCGGCGGTTGTTTACATGGGGCGGCATGTACCTATGATAATTCGCCGGACGAGGATTTTATTATCGATACGCTGCCTGGCCATGAGAACACGCTTGTCATCACTGGACTCAGCGGACATGGTTTTAAATTCGCCCCGGTGTTAGGAGAAATCGCTGCGGATTTTGCGTTGGGAAAAACGCCCTCCTTTGATCTGACGCCGTTCCGGCTTTCCCGTTTTAGCCAATAATTTGTCGGCCCCGTAAAGGGGCTGTTTATTAAGGTAAGCTATGCGTCGTCTCTTTCATTTTCTGATGAATAATATTCGCGAACATTTCATGCTTTACGTTATTCTTTGGTCGCTGCTGGCGGTGATGGATATTGTTTATCTCCTTTTCTTCTGATTGCTTTTCATTGACGTTAACTGACACTTCCTGAAAATTCCTCACTTTTTATTTCATAACGTTGAAGCACGGCAATAATGCCAGTTCTTGCCGTTGCGCGGTTATCAGGGGGAAATATCTCGAAACTTCTGAAGCTGAACCGCAAACAACATCAAAATTATTGAAATGAAAATAAATATCATTCAAATTCTTATTTATAAGTTGCATTCGGCGCTTTTCCACGCCATTTTCATTCTCTCGTGAAATATTCGTTGGTGTGTTTATGCAATTTAAAAATACTCCACAGCGTTATGGCGTGGTTTCCGCCGCGCTCCACTGGCTGACCGCCCTGGTGGTCTATGGCATGTTTGCGTTGGGTTTATGGATGGTCACGCTCAGTTATTACGACGGCTGGTATCACCAGGCGCCGGAAATACATAAAAGTATTGGCATGTTACTGATGATGGCGCTGATCGTGCGTATTATCTGGCGGCTTTATTCTCCGCCGCCCGTTGCGTTGACCAGCTATTCCCGTTTAACGCGCATTGGCGCCGCCGCGGGTCATCTCCTCCTGTATCTCCTGCTCTTTGCGATAATCATTAGCGGCTACCTGATTTCCACCGCCGACGGTAAACCGATTAGCGTCTTTGGCTGGTTTGAGATTCCGGCCACGCTTACGGACGCGGGCTCGCAGGCTGACATCGCCGGAACGCTGCATCTGTGGTTTGCCTGGTCGCTGGTCATTATCTCGCTCTCGCATGGGGTTATGGCGCTAAAACACCATTTCATCGATAAAGACGACACACTGAAACGTATGACAGGAATGTCGTCATCTGACTATGGAGCTCAAAAATGAAAAAAAACCTGCTGGGATTCACCCTCGCATCCTTGTTATTCACGACCGGTTCCGCCGTGGCGGCGGAGTATAAAATTGATAAAGAAGGCCAACATGCGTTCGTCAATTTCCGCATCCAGCATCTGGGCTACAGCTGGCTATACGGCACCTTTAAAGATTTCGACGGCACGTTCACTTTTGACGAAAAAAATCCGTCGGCCGACAAAGTGAACGTGACCATTAACACCAATAGCGTCGACACTAACCATGCCGAACGTGACAAACACCTGCGTAGCGCGGAATTTCTTAATGTTGCGAAATTCCCGCAGGCAACCTTCACCTCTACCAGCGTGAAAAAAGAGGGCGATGAACTGGATATTACCGGCAATCTGACACTCAATGGCGTGACTAAACCGGTGACGCTGGAAGCGAAGCTGATGGGCCAGGGCGACGATCCGTGGGGCGGTAAGCGCGCGGGCTTTGAGGCCGAAGGAAAAATTAAGCTGAAGGATTTCAATATAACTACCGATCTCGGCCCGGCCTCACAAGAGGTTGAGCTTATCATCTCAGTAGAAGGCGTTCAGCAGAAGTAACGCCTGGCGAAATGCCGGATAGCGGCCTTTACGCGGCTATCCGGCAAAATATTACTCAGCCGGATCGGGAATGCTCAGTTTGCTATTAAGCCGACCACGCGATTTATTAAAAATTTTGTTGCCGTTCTCGCGACCCGCACGACGTCGGCGCTGTTCTTCCTCCGGCAAGGCCAGCTCTTCACAGCATTGTTCACTACAGCAGCCGTTAAATTTACTGGCGCACTGCGGACACTGGATAAACAGCAGATGGCAACCGTCATTTTTGCAGTTGGTATGGCTATCGCAGGGCGCGCCGCACTGATGGCAATGCGCGATAACCTCATCCGAGATTCGTTCGCCCATTCGCTCATCAAATACAAAATTTTTGCCGATAAAGCGAACGGGAAGCCCCTGCTCGCGCGCGCGACGGGCGTATTCAATGATGCCACCCTCAATATGCCAGACTTTATTGAAACCGTTGTGTTTCATCCAGGCGCTGGCTTTCTCACAACGAATACCGCCGGTACAGTACATCACTATCTTTTTATCTGCATGTTCCCGCAGCATTTCAACCGCTTTTGGCAACTGTTCACGAAACGTATCCGCCGGGATTTCCAGAGCATTTTCGAAATGGCCGACTTCATACTCATAGTGGTTGCGCATATCAATAAAGACCGCATCAGGATCGTCCAGCATCGCATTCACATCTGCCGCCTTCAGATAATCGCCGACATTACTGGCGTCAAAACTTGGATCGTCAATTCCGTCAGCGACGATACGGTCGCGAACTTTCATACGCAGCACCCAAAATGACTTTCCGTCATCCTCCAGCGCGATATTTAAACGCAGCCCGTCCAGCGCGGGATCGAACGTATAAAGCTGTTGACGAAAGGTCTCGAGCTTGCTTTGCGGCACGCTGATTTGCGCATTGATGCCTTCATGCGCCAGGTAAACGCGACCAAAAACGTCCAACGCCGTAAACACCTGATACAACGCGTCCCGCGTCTGTTGCGGAGAGGCGATAGTGAAATATTTATAAAAAGAAATTGTCGTACGCGGCTCGCTTTCCGCCAGCATTTTGGCTTTCAGCTCGTCATTAGAGATGCGGTTGTGTAACACTGGCATGGTGTACGTATCCTGCAATCAGCAAAAAATAAAGTGGGCAGGCATGATAAGGCAAGTCTCGCCAATTTACATCCACACATTTTGCGCTACATTTCCTACTTTACACTAAATAATTAACAACAATTGTCGATTTAATCGCCACTCTCCTGCTACATATTTTTGCTCAACGCAAAAAGATGCGAGAATACGGGGAATTGTTCGTTGAAAGACAGGATAGAAATGACGAAGTTGCCTAAGTTCTCCGTGGCCTTACTGCACCCGCGCTATTGGTTAACCTGGTTGGGTATAGGCGCGCTTTGGTTGGTCGTGCAACTCCCCTACCCGGTCATCTATAAATTGGGTTGCGCATTGGGCCACCTGGCGCGACGCGTAATGAAACGCCGCGCGAAAATCGCCTATCGCAACCTTGAATTATGCTTTCCGGAAATGAGCGCGCAGGAACGCCACACCATGGTGGTCAAAAACTTTGAATCCGTCGGTATGGGCGTGATGGAAACCGGCATGGCCTGGTTCTGGCCCGATCGGCGAGTGAACCGCTGGATGGAAGCGAGCGGTCTGGAGCATATCCGTGAAGTTAAAGCGCAGGGGCTGGGGTTCATTCTGGTAGGAATACATTTTCTTACCCTTGAGTTTGGCGCCCGCATGTTTGGTATGCATAACCCGGGTATCGGAGTTTATCGCCCGAATGATAATCCGTTGCTCGACTGGTTACAGACCTGGGGACGCTTACGCTCCAATAAATCAATGTTGGATCGCAAAGATCTGAAAGGCATGGTTAAGGCATTGAAAAGCGGCGAATTGATCTGGTATGCGCCGGATCACGATTATGGTCCGCGCGCCAGCGTTTTTGTACCATTATTTGCCGTCGACCAGGCCGCTACGACCTCCGGTACCTGGATGCTGGCGCGCATGTCTAAAGCCTGTATTATCCCCTTTGTGCCTCGCCGTAAACCCGATGGAAAAGGCTACGAACTGATCATTCTTCCTGCGGAATATTCGCCTCCGCTGGAGAGCGCAGAAGCGACTGCCGCGTGGATGAATAAGATTGTCGAGCAGTGCATTATGATGGCGCCAGAGCAGTATATGTGGCTGCATCGCCGCTTTAAAACTCGCCCTGAAGGCGTACCGTCGCGCTATTGACAGGATTGCAGCCGTCAGGCTGCAATTTTTCCCCTCTTTTAGCTTTAAAAGCTCCCCACATTGCGAGGCTGGTAAGGTCGGCGCATAATTATAATTAGTACGCTCATAATTAAATTGATGATAGCGCAAACCGCGCATCATACTGTGGAACGCTATGTCACCCTCTGATGTCCCCATAAACTGGAAACGCAATCTAACCGTTACCTGGCTGGGCTGTTTTTTAACCGGCGCGGCATTCAGCCTGGTCATGCCTTTTCTCCCTCTCTACGTTGAGCAACTCGGCGTAACAGGCCATAGCGCGCTCAACATGTGGTCCGGGCTGGTCTTTAGTATTACGTTCCTCTTTTCAGCTATCGCTTCCCCTTTTTGGGGCGGCCTGGCGGATCGTAAAGGGCGTAAGATCATGCTGTTGCGTTCCGCTCTCGGCATGGCCATTGTGATGCTGTTAATGGGCATGGCGCAAAATATCTGGCAATTTCTGATCCTCCGCGCGTTATTAGGCCTGCTGGGCGGATTTATTCCCAACGCCAATGCGCTCATCGCCACTCAGGTGCCGCGCCATAAAAGCGGCTGGGCGTTAGGGACGCTCTCTACTGGCGGCGTCAGCGGCGCTCTTCTTGGCCCACTTGCGGGTGGTCTGCTCGCCGACCATTACGGCCTTCGCCCGGTCTTTTTTATTACCGCCAGCGTTTTGTTTATCTGTTTTCTGCTCACCTTCTTTTTTATTCGCGAGAATTTCCTGCCGGTGAGCAAAAAAGAGATGCTTCACGTTCGGGAAGTGGTCGCTTCGTTAAAAAATCCCCGCCTGGTGTTAAGCCTGTTTGTCACCACGCTGATTATTCAGGTGGCGACGGGGTCTATTGCGCCCATCCTGACGCTCTATGTGCGCGAACTGGCGGGAAATGTCAGTAATATTGCGTTCATTAGCGGGATGATAGCGTCCGTTCCCGGCGTGGCGGCATTACTTAGCGCCCCCCGGCTCGGCAAGCTCGGCGACAGAATTGGCCCGGAAAAGATCCTTATCGTCGCGCTGATTATTTCCGTACTGCTACTGATTCCAATGTCTTTTGTGCAAACGCCGTGGCAGCTCGCGCTATTGCGGTTTCTGCTTGGCGCGGCGGATGGCGCGCTGCTGCCAGCCGTTCAAACTCTGCTGGTTTACAACTCTACCAACCAGATAGCCGGGCGCATATTCAGCTACAACCAATCTTTCCGCGATATCGGCAACGTCACCGGCCCTCTCATGGGCGCCGCAATTTCCGCGAGCTATGGCTTCCGCGCCGTATTCTGCGTTACGGCAGGCGTGGTGTTGTTCAATGCTATCTATTCATGGAACAGCTTACGACGGCGCAGACTGGCAACAGAATGATTTTTGCGCTTTCATACTTGCAATATCACAGAATCAGCTATTCTTTCCCTAAATACCTCGTCAAATCAAAGGGAGACACTGATGACCATGTATGCCACGCTGGAAGAAGCTATCGATGCAGCCCGGGAAGAATTTCTGGCTGACCATCCAGGCCTCGAACAAGATGAAGCGAATGTGCAGCAGTTCAACGTTCAGAAATATGTACTGCAGGATGGGGACATCATGTGGCAGGTCGAATTTTTCGCCGATGAAGGTGAAGATGGCGAATGTCTGCCGATGCTGAGTGGTGAAGCCGCGCAGAGCGTGTTTGACGGCGATTATGATGAGATAGAGATCCGCCAGGAATGGCAGGAAGAGAATACTTTGCATGAATGGGATGAAGGGGAATTCCAGCTTGAACCCCCGCTTGATACCGAGGAAGGCCGTACTGCGGCAGACGAATGGGATGAGCGTTAATTACTCATAAGGCCCGTGGTGAATATCGAGCGGCAGTAGCAGTGTATCGAAGATCAGTGAGAAGGGCAGATCGAGGATAGTGATATAGCGCCATGCGGAATCACGCATATCCCACTGCACGCCAGGGTAATACTGGTTGCCGTGTCCTTGTCCGGGGATCGTTCTGCTGATAATACTGCCGCAGCCGCTCAGGGTAATCACCATTATGCTCACCGCGAATATACGCACCTGATACCTCATTTCACTATAAAAATACCGGCATCACGCCGGTATTTTTCACCTCACTCCAGACCTGAAGACCTTATCCCGCTGACGATGCTCGTCCCTGCAACGCCTGCGGATTCAGGACGAGAGACTGATAATGGTTTACCCAGGAAGAGTATCTCTCTGGCGCATTCCAGACCCTATAGTGTAAACGCGCCATCGTCACCGGATCGCTGAGCAAAACCAGGCGCCGATCGCGGTTCAGTTTCTCCGGCGTTTCGTTTAGCGCCTGCTCCACATGACGATCGCGGGCTATTTCCAGCACCTTACTGGCACGGTGACGCGCGGTGGCCATCGCGGTCGCCAGCGCATTCAGCGACGGGTTAAATACCGCATGCATAAAGCCATCGTCCAGAATACGGCGGCGATTCATCTCCAGATATTTATCGGTATCGACCAACACCTGAGGCGGCGAATACTCTTCCGGGATCAGGAACAGCTTCCAGCGTTTGGTGCGTAATCCTACCGTTGAACGACTGGAGATCACCGAAACAAATGGCGACAGAATCAGCGAAAAGACAATCGGCGCCAGCCAGAACAGAAAGCGTAAATCCAGCCACGCCATACCCACCGCCCAGACCAGCCCCAGCAGCAGTTGAGAGCCGTGACGCATAAAGGCTTCTCCCCACGGCGTAGAATCATCGTCGCGTTGCGGTGAGTTCCAGACCACTTCCCAGCCGAGGAACGCGCTGACCACAAACACGGTATGAAACAGCATACGCACCGGCGCCAGCAACACGGAGAACAGCACTTCCAGCAACAGCGACAGCGTAACGCGCCAGAAACCGCCATACTCTTTGGTGCCTTTACACCAGATCAGCATAATACTGAGCAGCTTCGGCAGGAACAGCAGCACCATCGTTGACGCAAACAGCGCGATTGCCAGTTCCGGACGCCACTGCGGCCAGACCGGAAAAAGCTGGCGCGGCTGAAGGAAATATTGCGGCTCTGTTAACGCATGAACGACCTGCAGCGCGGTAGAAAGCGCGAGGAACATAAACCATAACGGCGCGGACAGGTATGACATTACCCCGGTCAGGAACACGGCGCGATGCACCGGGTGCATTCCTTTCACCAGGAACAGACGAAAGTTCATCAGGTTGCCGTGACACCAGCGGCGGTCGCGTTTAAGCTCATCCAGCAGGTTTGGCGGCAGCTCTTCATAGGAACCGGGGAGATCGTAGGCAATCCAGACGCCCCACCCTGCCCGACGCATTAGCGCCGCCTCCACAAAGTCGTGGGAAAGAATCGATCCGGCGAACGAACCTTCTCCCGGCAGCGGCGCCAGAGCGCAGTGCTCGATAAACGGCTTCACGCGGATAATGGCATTGTGCCCCCAGTAGTGCGACTCCCCCAACTGCCAGAAGTGCAGCCCGGCGGTAAACAGCGGCCCATAAACACGGGTCGCGAACTGTTGGCAGCGGGCATACAGAGTATCCATTCCCGACGCTTTCGGCGAAGACTGGATAATCCCGGCGTTTGGATTCGCTTCCATCAGACGCACCAGCCCGCTCAGACACTCGCCGCTCATCACTGAGTCCGCGTCCAGCACCACCATATAGCTGTACTGATTGCCCCAGCGGCGGCAAAAATCGTCAATATTGCCGCTTTTGCGTTTCATACGGCGGCGGCGGCGACGGTAAAAAATTTGGCCTTCGCCCTGCACTTCCGCGATAAGCTCCATCCACGCCTTTTGCTCCGCCACGCAGATATCCGGGTTATAACTGTCGCTAAGGATATAGACGTCGAAATGCGCGGCGTTGCCTGTGGCTTTAACGGACTCCCAGGTCGCGCGCAGACCGGCGAAAACGCGGCTAACGTCTTCATTACAGATAGGCATGATCAGCGCCGTCCGGTGTTCCGGATTGAGGGGCTCATCGCCAACCGTAGACGCGGAGATGCTGTACTTATCGCGCCCGATAAGCAGTTGCAGGAAGCCCATCAGCGCCGTCCAGAATCCGGCTGACACCCAGCAGAACAGCACGGCAAACAAAATCAGGATACCGGTTTGCAGCATGTAGGGCAGGAGCTGCATAAAAGAGACCCAAATATCCTGCCCCACCATATCCATAGGATTGATGAGCGCCCATCCCTGATAAGGCAGAATGGTCTTCATATACCAGGTCGCGACGACGGTTTGCGCCAGAGTCAAAATTAACAGAACATAGCGGCGTATAGTGCCGACGGTACGCCATTTTTGCTCGCTCGCCTGCTCTTCTTTTGTCAGACGAGAAACATAGCGCGGCGTTACATCCCGCCCACGCAGACGATCCCAGAAACGGCCAACCGGGTTGGTTCGCCAGGGATCGGGAAACATCGAAGAGCGCGTCGCTTTTGGCATAGCCTGCAACTGATCGCGCCCTTCATCATCTTTAATTAACTGCCCCTTCGCCAATGAATCCGGCCAGGCGTGTTCAAGGCGGGCTTTTACGGAACCCTGCGGTGAATCGTCTTCTCGCGAGTAAGTCCGATGCTCGGCATCCAGCGCCTGATGCACGGCGCGGATGTCAGTTTTCGGCAATGCCGCTTTCTCACGTTCAGAAAGCAGCAGTGCGTCAATATACTCAGTTGTTTTATTCATTGGCAGGTAACTGGTAGCTCCAGGTTTCACTTAGCGTCTGATCGGCATTCACCAATGCGGCACGCATTTCCGTGGTTTTCTTCGCGTCTTTGACTTTCACGCGCAGCATTAAACGCCAGCCTTTAGTGACTGGGTTATAGCGTACATTACTGTCAACGATTTCACCGTTATCGCCAATGCTGGTTTGCGCAGCGACAGGCGTATCCGGCGGCAGTTTTTTCATGTCGGCGCCAACGAAATCCACCACAAAGGCAATAGTGCCGTCGGGCTGGCGAATCAGATTCGACTGTTTAACGTCGCCCGTTGAGCGGCGTGTTTGCAGCACCCAGGCATTATCCGGCGCATGAAGTTTATCTTCATCGCGGCTGAAGGTCAGAGTGTACTTGAAGTTCATCTCTTTACCCGGTTCCGGCAGTTGATCCGGAGTCCAGTAAGCGACGATGTTATCGTTGGTTTCATCATTGGTCGGAATTTCAACCAGTTCAACCTTACCTTTGCCCCAGTCGCCTTTCGGGGTAATCCAGGCGCTTGGACGCAGGTCGTAGCGATCGTCTAAATCTTCAAAGCGCGAGAACTCGCGACCACGCTGCAACAGGCCGAATCCCTGAGGGTTTTCCATTGCATAGCTGCTCACAGCGAGGTGTTTTGGATTGTTCAGCGGACGCCAAATCCACTCGCCATTACCCGCATGAATGGATAAGCCGTTCGAGTCATGCAGTTCCGGACGATAGTTGGTCGTCGGCGACGGCTGGTTTGGCCCAAACAGGAACATACTGGTTAATGGCGCAACGCCCAGCTTGCCCACTTTATCGCGCAGATAGACTTTTGACTGCACGTCCACCACGGTATCGCGGCCAGGAATGATCACAAAACGGTAAGCGCCGGTCGCGCGCGGAGAATCCAGTAATGCATAGACGGTCAAACGCTTATCGGTGGGTTTTGGACGCTCAATCCAGAACTCGCGAAAGCGGGGAAACTCTTCACCAGATGGTAAGGCGGTATCAATCGCCAGGCCGCGCGCAGATAAGCCATATACCTGGCCTGCGCCGATAACACGGAAATAGCTGGCGCCAAGCATACTGACGATTTCGTCGTTCTTATCTTTACTGTTGATGGGGTACAGTACTTTGAACCCGGCGAAGCCTAAATCTTTTACCGTGTCTTTATCGTGCTGAACATTGCCAAAATTGAAGTAATCCGGGCTGTATTTGATTCTTTTGACCGTCGTCGCCGTCACTTCGTTAATCTTGACCGGCGTATCGAAGTACATCCCCTGATGGTAAAATTCGAGCTTAAAAGGGGTCTTTAAGTTGTTCCAGTAGGCTTTATCGCTGTTAAACTGGATCTGCTGATAATCCGCATATTTCATGTCGCGGAAAACGGAGGGCAAGTTGCTTTTAGGCGCCTCATAGCCTTTCCCGGCTAAAGATTGAGCTTGTTTTGCCACGTCATCAATACTGAACGCCCAGCTCGATGATGCGTAAAGCGTTAACATAATAGCTGCGCCCAACCAACGCATTTTCATCATTTGTCGTTTATGTTTCATAATAAGTAAGCACTTCCCCCTTTGTGTGCTTATATCGATCCGATCCATTTTAATGGATAATCAGGCATTACGACAACTGAATCCAGGCTTTGTTCAGCGCGCTGGCTCATGGATTAAGCACCTCCCGCGCCTGTTTTCACTTTGCGTGCTTATCCTGGAGACAGGTTGTCGGAGTTGGTGTAGGGTTGCTACCGAATGTAACTATAATTCGCCTTATGGATAAGGTGAAAAATCTGAGAATACGTGACCTTATATGAGCTCTGTACCCGCGCCGCGTGAATATTTTCTTGACTCTATCCGCGCATGGCTGATGTTGTTAGGGATTCCCTTTCATATCTCGTTGATCTATTCCACTCACAGTTGGCATGTCAATAGCGCCACGCCATCATGGTGGCTAACCCTGTTTAACGATTTTATCCACGCTTTTCGTATGCAGGTGTTTTTTGTTATTTCTGGTTATTTTTCGTACATGTTGTTTTTACGTTATCCGTTAAAACGCTGGTGGAAAGTACGGGTAGAACGTGTGGGTATTCCTATGCTTACCGCAATCCCTTTGCTTACCTTGCCGCAATTTATCCTGTTGCAATATGTCAAAGAGAAAACAGAGAACTGGCCTACACTCTCTGCCTATGAAAAATATAATACGTTAGCGTGGGAACTCATTTCACATCTATGGTTTTTACTGGTGCTGGTGATATTAACCACAGTCAGCATCGGGATTTTTACCTGGTTCCAAAAAAGGCAGGAAACAAGCAAGCCTCGTCCCGCCGCTATTTCACTGGCCAGGCTTTCGCTTATTTTTTTCCTGCTGGGGATGGCTTACGCCGCTATCAGGCGCATTATTTTCATCGTATATCCAGCAATCCTCAGTGACGGCATGTTCAATTTTATTGTGATGCAAACGCTATTTTATGTGCCGTTTTTTATTCTCGGCGCGTTGGCCTTCATTCACCCCGATCTGAAAGCGCGCTTCACCACGCCCTCACGCGGATGCACTTTAGGCGCTGCCGTTGCTTTTATCGCGTATCTGCTGAATCAACGTTATGGGAGCGGCGACGCCTGGATGTACGAAACCGAATCCGTGATTACGATGGTAATGGGGCTGTGGATGGTGAACGTGGTATTCTCACTGGGGCATCGCTTGTTAAACTTCCAGTCCGCGCGTGTCACCTATTTCGTGAATGCTTCGCTGTTTATCTATCTGGTGCATCATCCCTTAACGCTTTTCTTTGGCGCGTATATTACGCCGCATATCTCCTCCAACCTGATCGGGTTCTTGTGCGGGCTGATATTTGTTATGGGTATTGCGTTAATTCTGTATGAAATTCATTTACGCATCCCGCTTCTGAAATTTCTCTTTTCAGGTAAACCGCCGGTAAAACAAGAAAGCCGCGCCGCGATCGGGTAGTTTTCCGCGCGCGGGTTCACAGCAACCATTCCACAGGTAAAATTGCCGCCAACCGTACCAGAACTCGCTGCCAGAAACGCGTAGCGGGTTCTTTCTTTAACACCTTTTCCTCTTCTTGCTGACGATCGATCCAGTTAATTCGTCCCCAGCGATCCAGCCGCAGTTGCCAGGCCGCATCGCGTTGGCTCTGCGTAAAACGCTTATGAATAAGCGTCGCCAGCGTTTCACTTTCAATGACAAAGCCCATTTCGGTATTTAAAAGCGTTGAACGGGGATCAAAATTAAGCGACCCGATAAACACCTTACTACCATCAATACTGAACGTTTTAGCATGTAAGCTGGAACCTGAGTTCCCGGTGAGTCCGCGATCATGTACGGCGGTTTCATGTTCGCGGGTCGGTTTCAGTTCGTAGAGCTCCACGCCATAGCGCAGTAATTTCTTGCGCCAGCGCGCGTACCCTGCGTGAACGACCGCCACATCGTTGGCCGCCAGAGAGTTAGTTAAGATGGCGATCTTCACGCCTTTCCTGACCAGATTAAGCAACTGCGCCACGCCTGCGCGCGTAGGGACAAAGTAAGCGGAAATAATGTCGATACGCTCCGTCGGCGACCCCATCACGTCAAATAATCGCTGCGGAAGAAGCGAATGGCGCTGCGCCTTCCCCTCGCCTTTAGAAGGGTCATCGCTAAGCAAGCGTGTTTTTGCCCAAATCAGCGGCAACGTTCCGCGATCGAGATCCGCCATAAACTGGCTGGTTTCCAGCTTATGCAGATAACGGCGGGTGATCTCATCGTTATACCAGGATTCGGGAAGTTCGATACGCTGCGTCAGTTCCTGCTCAGAAAGGGATAATACTTGCTGCAATGTCGACACTGAACTACAGCGCCAGTAACGTTCAAAATCATTGGCGACATCATTGACCACCGGGCCAATGGCCATCACGTCCAGATCGGAAAATAGCGGCTCCTCGCCAGCGCCGAAATAGGCATCGCCGATGTTGCGCCCACCGACCAGCGTCACTACGCCGTCGGCAGTGTAACTTTTATTGTGCATCCGCCGATTCAGCCGCGCAAAATCCGTCAAATATCCCAGCGCGCGTAGCGTACGAAAAGAGAAAGGATTAAACAGACGAACTTCGATATTAGGATGGCTATCCAGCAAGCGCAACGTATCATCCAGACCAGGCGTATTGTTATCATCCAGCAGCAGACGAACATGAACGCCGCGCTTCGCCGCCGACAGCAGTACCGAAAAGAGCAGCCGCCCGGACATATCGTCTTCCCAAATATAATACTGCACATCCAGCGTCCGCGCCGCCATTTCGGTCAGGCGGTAGCGGGCGGCAAAAGCGTCCAGACTGTTATCCAGCGCGAGAATGCCGCACTCTCCGGGATGGCGCGCGCATAGCGGTTCAACGGCACGCTCCAGGCGTGTTTTATCAGGCAGGGTCGTCGCCTTGCTGAGTAAGTAATCTTGCGTAAAGCCGGGCAGTTTCTTCATCATAACAGACAAAGTATACCTGTTCAGGCAGAGCGTAACGGGTAATAAAATCTGAAACCGTCCTGACGGCGACTTCAGCGGCCTGGGCGCGTGGATAGCCATAAACGCCGGTACTGATTGCCGGAAAAGCGATGGAACGAAAGTGATTCGCCTCGGCAAGCAGCAAACAATTCCGGTATGCCTCTTCGAGTAGCTCAGCTTCCTGGTGTTCGCCGCCTCGCCAGACGGGCCCCACTGTGTGAATAACCGCCTTTGCCGAAAGCTTGCCAGCAGGCGTGATAACCGCATGTCCCGTCTGACATTCGCCCTGTTGCTGACGGATGAGTTTACAGGCGTCCAGTAATGCCGGCCCCGCCGCGCGATGAATCGCGCCGTCTACGCCACCGCCGCCCATTAATGATGCGTTAGCGGCATTCACAATCGCATCGACGCTAAGTTGAGTGATATCACCCTGTATGACCTGAAGACGTGATGTCATAACCCCCCCTTTGTCTCACCTTATCTGCAAAGTGTACAGCAGGGCTTTCAACAGAGTCGCTCTTTTTATATCTATGACACCGCCGTTAACGGTACTCAATATTCATCACCGCCAGGCTTTTTTGCGCATCGAGATAATGCAGCCGCACCGTCGCAATGGACTGAATATCCTGCGGTAATCCAGATGCCTGCCGAAGGTCAATCCGGTGCATTTGCTTTTTACCTTCGCGTAGGCAGGTTAAATCAATATTTTCGGCGTGAGTAGAAATATCGCACAGTGGCTCAACAATCGCGCCGCGAAAATGGATAACGCCGCCCTGTACCGTTTGTTGCCCTACCGCAGAATGGATAAAAAAAGCGCAGATACACAGGCCTATGCCAGGGATATTTTTCTTGATTACGGACATGTTAACTCCTCAATGATTAGTCATCCTCGAGGGTTCGGCGTTACCTTTTAGCGACATGCCGAGACGATGAGACGCTTTTATCGCCTCTTTATACCCAGGTCAGCCAATCCATTTCCGCCACCATCAAAAACTACTGTGCAGAAGGCGGCCATTGTTGTGATAAATGCAGTGATTGTCCGTCCGAAACAGTAACAATAATTTTAACCGAGTCCTCTGAAGATATATTTACACTAAGACGAGACAACTCAATCGGTTGATTAGCAGGTAAAGATAGCGTTTGTTTTTGCTGTGTATGGCTTTGTCCCCCGACGCCGTCGCGCACAGAGAGAATTTGCACCTGACAGACGCAGGGTTCGTTTAATGTGACCTGAGGGATCACCGTGTAAATATCGCCTTGCTGAGTCGTGGTAAACGTAATTTGATTTGAAAGTGCGGCAAGGAGCAATAAAGTATGCATAATTTCCTCCCGAAAAAAAACAGGGCTTATGCCCTGTTTTTTTATTAGCGCAGACGCTAAATTAATACTGGTTAGCCGTGGCGTTGTTGCCAAAACCAACCTGACGCACCATTACGCTGGAATCAGATGCGGTCTGATTAACCAGCGCGGCGTTATTACCGCCGTATTGGCCGACAGTAATATCGGAGTTTTTAGCGTTCCACTGGTCGATGGTGGCATTATTTCTGAAACCATTCTGAGTCAGTTCAATAGTACTGTTATCCGCACCCTGGCCTACATCGGCGCCGTTACCATAACCGCTCTGGGTAATAGTCGTTTCAGATTTACGGGCATCGCTTTGCAGAGCAAGCGCAGCGTTAGCGGAACCGTACTGATAAATGCTCAACGTGGAATCCGGGCCGGAACTATTGCCGCCGCCGTTATGATTACCGCCGCCGCCCCATTGTGGAACGACGCCAGCCAGAGCACTGCCAGAAACTACGATTGCTGCGAATGCTGCCACTTTTAAAAGTTTCATGGTAAAACCCCCATCGGATTGATTTAAAAGTCGTAACGGTATTAGCGTTGGGTGACGCGAATAGCCATATGCGACTGTTTCTGCACTACAACTGCTGTTTTCTGCGTACCGTACTGGGTAATATTGGCCTTATTTCCAGAACCTTTCTGGATAATAGCCGCACTATTACCGTAAGCGCTTTGCGATATACTGGCATCGTTGGCATTGCCCGTTTGCTCAATATACGCAAAGTTATAATTCCCTGCCTGGTCGACTTTCGCCCGATTATTTCCTCCTTCTTGTGAAATAACGGACAATAGTTTTGATCCTTCCTGGCGTACTCTGGCACTATTATCCGTGCCGACTTGACCAATAATGGCCGCCTGATTAAATGAAGACTTGCTTAATTCATTTACCGCAAAATTATACTCTGAACGAGCCAGATCATAATTTGTCGCGGTTGCAATCCCAGGCGCACCCAGTATTGTCAACATCATAAATAACAATTTGTTTTTCATGCTGTCACCCTGGACCTGGTCGTACATAGCGAAAATTATCTATTACCTTGTTAGCGACATGCGTTTTTTGTTAACGCGTCGTTACGATGAAGAGTATGTCCGTGGAAACATTTTTAATAACTCACCCACGCGTGGTATTTTGTTATTTAAGCTCATACCAAAGTGCTAATAAAACGATAGCCATGTGATTTTTTATAATTGATTTTTGGCCATAGAAGATAGTGTATCGCGAACCCAAAAAATGAAGTGTTGTTGTGTGTTATGCCGCCATGGGGATGTTCTTATGCTTCCTATGGGGGGCAATACGCACAAGACGTGACACACTTCGTTTTTTTTGTCTTTGTGCTGTCCAGGTTAATGCCACGTCTCAAATTTTAAGAAAAAATAAAATCAAAACATAACATATAATAATTAAAATGATTAAAAATCAATGAATTATTATAATTTGTATGATTTTTTAAATCTATGCAATAACAGCGAAATGTACAACTTTACTATCAAATCTAAACTTCAAAAAAACCCAAAAACAACATTTTAATATATATTTTTACATATTGTTACAAGTTTAACACTTGCTTTAAGATTTGTAATGGCTAGATTGAAAACAGTTAAAAGTATTTTCGTAAATATTTTTCTCTTTCTGGATAATGGGCTATTTCAACCCACAGCAGTGCAACATCTGTCAGTACTTCTGGTGCCTTTATTTTATGGGGGCAGCTGTCAGATGTGCGATTAAAAAAAGTGGAGTTTCATCATGTTTAATGAAGTCCATAGTAGTCATGGTCACACACTATTGTTGATCACAAAGCCATCTCTGCAAGCTACGGCATTATTGCAACATTTAAAGCAATCGCTGGCCATAACCGGAAAACTGCATAATATTCAACGTTCTCTGGAAGATATCTCAGCCGGTTGCATTGTTTTAATGGATATGATGGAAGCGGATAAGAAGCTTATCCACTATTGGCAGGATAATTTAAGCCGCAAAAACAATAATATAAAAACATTATTGTTAAATACCCCTGACGATTATCCCTACCGTGAAATTGAAAACTGGCCTCATATTAACGGCGTGTTTTACGCCACTGAAGACCAGGAACACGTGGTCAGCGGATTACAGGGTATTCTGCGGGGCGAATGCTATTTTTCACAAAAATTAGCCAGTTACCTGATTACACACTCAGGAAATTACCGCTACAACAGCACCGAGTCCGCATTACTCACTCATCGCGAAAAAGAGATCCTCAATAAGTTACGTATTGGTGCCTCTAATAATGAAATCGCCAGGTCGCTATTTATCAGCGAGAATACGGTTAAGACACATCTTTATAATCTTTTCAAAAAGATAGCTGTCAAAAATCGCACCCAGGCAGTTTCATGGGCAAACGATAATCTCAGGCGGTAAGGCCATGAAACGCTATCTGACCTGGATTGTAGCAGCAGAGTTACTGTTCGCTACCGGAAACCTGCATGCCAATGAAGTTGAAGTCGAGGTTCCCGGATTGTTAACCGACCATACCGTCTCTTCGATAGGACATGAATTCTATCGTGCATTCAGCGACAAATGGGAAAGCGAATACACCGGCAATCTGACCATTAATGAAAGACCCAGTGCGCGTTGGGGAAGCTGGATCACCATAACGGTAAATCAGGACGTTATTTTCCAGACCTTTTTATTTCCAATGAAAAGAGACTTCGAGAAAACCGTCGTCTTCGCATTAGCGCAAACAGAGGAAGCATTAAATCGCCGACAAATAGATCAAACGCTATTAAGTACGAGTGATTTAGCGCGTGATGAATTCTAAAACATGATTTTTATCCGGAGGCTGTCATGCGTGTTAAACATGCAGTAGTGCTACTCATGCTTTTTTCGCCATTAACCTGGGCTGGAAATATGACGTTCCAGTTCCGTAATCCTAACTTTGGTGGAAACCCCAATAACGGTTCCTTTTTATTGAATAGCGCCCAGGCGCAAAATTCATATAAAGACCCCGCTTATGATAACGATTTTGGTATCGAAACCCCCTCAGCGTTGGATAACTTTACACAGGCTATTCAATCGCAAATTCTGGGCGGCTTGTTGACCAATATTAATACCGGGAAACCAGGACGTATGGTGACCAACGATTTTATTATCGATATCGCTAATCGCGACGGACAGCTCCAGCTCAACGTCACGGACAGAAAAACGGGAAGAACCTCGACCATCGAAGTGTCAGGTTTACAAACTCAGTCAACCGATTTTTAAGCTACAGTCACTAAAGGATATAAATCATGCCGCGCTTACTTATTTTGGTTGCCGTTTTATTGTTGAGCGGATGCTTAACTGCCCCGCCGAAACAAGCTGCGAAACCGACATTAATGCCCCGCGCACAAAGTTACAAAGATTTGACGCACTTACCTGCTCCCACCGGTAAGATCTTTGTTTCGGTATATAACATTCAGGATGAAACGGGCCAATTTAAACCTTACCCGGCAAGTAACTTTTCCACGGCTGTGCCGCAGAGCGCCACCGCTATGTTGGTCACCGCGCTGAAAGATTCGCGCTGGTTTATCCCACTGGAACGACAAGGCTTACAGAATCTTTTGAATGAACGGAAAATTATTCGCGCAGCCCAGGAAAACGGCACCGTGGCGATGAATAACCGTATCCCGCTTCAGTCGCTGACGGCGGCAAATATTATGGTGGAAGGTTCTATTATTGGTTATGAAAGTAACGTCAAATCCGGCGGGGTCGGCGCAAGATATTTCGGTATTGGCGCCGATACGCAGTATCAGCTGGATCAGATTGCTGTCAACCTGCGCGTAGTTAACGTCAGTACGGGCGAGATCCTTTCTTCGGTGAACACCAGTAAAACAATCCTTTCCTATGAAGTACAGGCAGGCGTGTTCCGTTTTATTGATTACCAGCGTTTACTGGAAGGCGAAATCGGCTATACCTCGAACGAACCGGTGATGCTGTGTCTGATGTCAGCCATTGAAACCGGCGTTATCTTCCTCATTAATGATGGTATCGATCGCGGCCTGTGGGATTTGCAGAATAAAGCGGACAGGCAAAATGATATTCTGGTGAAATACCGTGAGCTGTCAGTACCGCCAGAATCCTGATGAATACGACAAAGCGTGGGGAAGAACCCCACGCTTTTTTATTTTGTGACCGCCGTATTCGCTGAATGTTGCTCGCGGCGTGATGCCAGCCATAGCCCACTATTTTTCATGGCATAGCCAAAGATTAGCCCCAGCGCCAGCGACGGTAATACCAACCGCCAGTCACCCTGCCCTGCAAATGTCGCACAGGCGCCGATAAATGTTCCCGGGACAAAAGAAAGCAATAGCTGCTTTGCCTGGATACACATCAGGAATGCCACGATCCCCGTCAACACGTAACTGACAATTTCCAGATGCGGCGCCAACGCGCTACCGTGAATAATGACCAGCGCCCACACCATACCGCTTAACAGCGTACAGGCGGAAATCAACAATCCCTTAAAGCCGCCCTGCGGACAGGCGAAATAAGCCGTACAGCCTAAAAAACCGGCCCAGCTTAGTAACCCCAGGGAGACGGCCACCCATCCCCATATTCCAGAAAGGATGCCCGTCGTGATAGCAATAGAAAGAAGTATGTTCATGGCGCGCATCATAACAGAAAAGCGGCACATTAATGAGATCACGCACACATTTTATGCAATGATGTAAAACAAGTTGCAGTTAAAAGTGATTTACATCACATTATTCTTCATCTTCTTCCTGAAGTTCATCCCACATGGCCCCTATCGCATCACGCGTTAGCGGCGCCAGAGTGCGCCAGAATGGCGTAACGGCATGGGCTTCAATTTTACCGAGGAAGGTATTGCACCAGGGAAGCAGATAATCGGCAAATAAGGTTTCCAGCGCTTCACTTTCATCTTCGGCAGACTGATCTTCCAGCCAGGAGGCCGCGAGCAATAAAGTGCCAATGTGATCGGCAGGCGTATCGGCCAGCGGCATCCCTCGCGACGTTAAAAAAGCGCGCACCTCAGACTCTTCCGCGCCTTCGACCCACGCACTGCGGTATGGCGCTACCGCGCACTCTTCCCCAACAAATAACGCATTGTAATCAGTGGAAATCTGCGTGATATCGCAGCTTTTCTGTAAACGCGCCAGCATGTCATCCTGCTCCAGCGGCCAGTTTGCCGCCAGTTTACCTTCACGAATTAACGTAAACAGCGGAACCAGTAAAGGATCTTGCGGTTGGCGGTAATACAACGATCCCAGCACACGGCACAGGATTGAAAACTCATTCATTGATATCTTCCCGTAAATAACGATTAAAGTTCGGCAAATTCCGGTACAGGCGCCATACCGCGTGATTCGAGAAAGGCCAGTAAGCGCTGCGGCGAGACGTTCAGGATTCGATCTTCCGGAAAATTCACCGCATCCAGAATTTTCCGGCATTCGGTGAAATCGCCAAGCGTAAAGGCCGTATGGGAATCAGAGCCTAACGCTACCCAGCCTCCCGCATCGCGTACGGCGGCAGCGACCGCGCGGCAATTATCTTCGCTTCCTTTACGCGAATGCAGAAAAGAAGAGTTGTTGATTTCCAGCGCTACATGGTGTTTCGCCGCCGCCTGCGCGATGGCTTTAACCTCCACTGGATACTTTGGATTTCCGGGGTGACTAATTATATGCACCTTGCCGCTGGCGATGGTCGCGATCATCGCCTGGGTATTGGTTTCTTTATCATGTGGCGCAAAAACAGGCTCATGGAAGCCTGCGATAATCAGATCCAGCGAGTCGAACATCTTTCCGGAACAATCAATTTCACCGTTAATGTTCTTGATATTCGCCTCAATGCCACGCAGTATCCCCACGCCGTCAACCAGACGCGGCCAGATGCGCATGTTAATAAAATGCCAGTGATGCGGCGCATCTTCCATGTCCGGACCATGATCGGTAATCGCAAAAAGTTTAATGCCTTTGCGTTTGGCTTCCGCGATATAATCGCTCAGAGTACTGTAGGCATGAGTGCTGGCGACGGTATGCATATGCAGGTCAACGGGATACATTGCTCTCTCCTGTAGTCATTTCCGACAAGGATAGCAGGTATCGCCAGCGTTTTTTAGCGAAACCCGGCCCGCGCCGGGTTGATATCAATATCCTCTCGCCCGATCCACCTGCCCCGTCACCGGCTCTCCCTTCTCCAGCTGGGTAATGGTGCGGCTAATATAATCGATGGCTTCCGCCGGACGGGTGACTGCCGCAATGTGCGGCGTCATGGCGACTCGCGGATGGCACCATAATGGACTTTCCTGCGGTAACGGTTCCTGGCTAAAGACATCCAACATCGCGCCTTTTAGCTTACCGCTATCAAGCGCAGCCAGCAGATCCGCCTCCTGAACATGAACGCCGCGCGCGAGATTCAGCACGTAAGAGCCATCCGGCAATTGATCCAACAATTCGCTATTAATAATTCCTACCGTTTGGGCCGTATTCGGCAGCAGATTAATCAGCACCCGCGTCTGGTTCAGGAAAGCGTGCAGCTCTTCACGCCCCACATAACTTTCCACGCCAGGCCAGGATTTGCGGCTACGACTCCAGCAACGTAACGGGAACCCCCATGCCTTTAGACTTTCTGCCACTTTTGCGCCCAGCACCCCTGCGCCCATGATACCGACGCTAAATTCTTCGCGGGTATATTCCGGCAACGGTTTCCATAGCGCCTGATTTTTCAGCGCCTGATAATCATCGAAACGACGGAACCAGTGTAATACCTGGCTGACGGCATACTCCTGCATTTGCAGGCCCATTCCGGTATCTTCCAGACGGAATAGAGGAATGGAGGCGTCCAGCATTTCCGGATGCGCATTTAATTTACTCAGAATTGCATCCACCCCCGCGCCCAGCGCAAAGACGGCTTTCAAGCGTCTTCCGGCCAGCATTTCAACCGGGGGCTGCCATACAAGCGCATAGTCTGCGGGGTTATTATCACCGACCTTCCATTCACGAACGCGCGCATGTGGGAGAGCCTTCTCCAGCGCATTTACCCACCAGGCGGCGTTAAATGTCGGGTGATAAAAAATTATCTCCATGTTATCTCCTGAGCAGTATTGTGCGGAATGTGATTGCGCCTGTTATCAGCGTTTTCAACGGGATGTGCAGCATAGCAAATTTCCCGGCGCGGGCAAAAAAAGCAGTTTTCGCTTATTAAAGCCACAGATTGGTGGAAGTTTGTATAAACGCGCTTTTTTTTGAAAAAAGTTGATTGACGTAGAATGGATATTTCCCTACATTAGCGCCCGTTCCAGTAATGCTGGAGCGACAATATGGTGAGGTGTCCGAGTGGCTGAAGGAGCACGCCTGGAAAGTGTGTATACGGCAACGTATCGGGGGTTCGAATCCCCCCCTCACCGCCATATTTAAGTTGAGAGCCTGTACAGAAGTACGGGCTTTTTTTTCACATATGACCCGTCCATTGCCGGATGGCGGCACAGTTCACGGGCGCCTTATCCGGTCTACATAAGCGCAGCGCCACCGGCCAATAACACCACCATCCGGCTTTCAATTTTAGCCAAGAATTTCAGTGAGTTTAACTTTGCGCCCCTCGTTTGAGGAAAGCGTCGCAGCATCAGCGGTAGCAATGGCATTTGTCGCCGCTTCTCCCGTTAGCAATTTAGCAAACTCCTCGCCTGGCTCCAGAGCGTTTATCACATCATGCAAGTACTGCATCTCCAGTTTCATAATTGATGAGAGCCACATCGGCGTACGTTTACCGGGTTTACCATAAGCGATTGCGCCATCCATCTCGCTGGATATGTTACCGTTGCGACGATCATCATCCTCCGCCTGGCTTTCATGCACAAGAAAGTGTGTTTTTTTGCCCGCTTTTATTAGATAACCCGCCGTGTTTTGCATATCAATGAGAATTGCACCTGTCGTGCCCTCAATTAATACATAGTGCTCAGGGTAGTGGAACGATGATCCCCACTGAAGTGTCGCGAAACGACCGCTTTCAAACTCAAGGGTGATTAGGACAACATCATCTTCATCACCAAATTTTTCACCTTTGTGCGCAACATTCCCCGCCGCCATTGAAACCAGGGATGGGGTTTCATCCATGATGAACAGTGTACAATCTAGCTCGTGAATGTGATGGTACAGATGCCCACCTGACTTTGCGCGAATCTTCTTCCATGAGATCTCATCCTGCACGTCTTCAAAACCATTACGTTTAGTGTGAACTTGTGTAACTTCACCAATTTCACCAGCTTTGATGAGCGCTTTAGCGTGGCGAACCCCGTGAAAAAAGTTCATAACGTGACCCGCCATAAAGGTAACACCAGCTTCTTTGCAGGCATCAACCATATCCTTACAATCCTGGTAATTTAAGGCGATAGGTTTTTCACAAAACACGTGTTTACCCGCTTTAGCCGCCGCAATGACTGGCGCTTTATGTAAGTAATTTGGTGAAGCAATAATTACGCAATCCACATCAGGATGGGTACAAAGCGCCTCCATCGTTGCAGTGGCGACACAGTTCAACTCTTTCGCTATCGGAGCCGCATTTACCGGATCGTAAATCGCAGTGATTTTCGCCCCTTCAACCTTAGACATAAATCGCGCCAGTTCAGCGCCAAAATAACCTGTACCTACAACACCGTATTTCGTCATCATTTATCCTCTATTAAAATTCTTTTGTTGATTGAAAACTTTCACGACGTGCTTTTAGTCTATCCGGAATGGATAGGCCAATAATGAGTAGAATTGTTGCGGTCCAGAAAGCAACAATGAACGTTAGCGCAGCGCCTAGCCCCATTGTTATTCCAAGCCAGGTCGCCGCCATTGAATTGAATGTGCCTGATGTCGCAGCAAGATTATAAATCAGCCCGGTACCCAAACCACGAACCTCAAGAGGAAAGTAGTCGTAGAGAAATTTGGGAACCAACCCGCCAACACCTACGTTAGTCGCCATTAAACCGAATAAACATGCGCCCAGCAGTAAATAATTATCTTGCGGAATTCTGAATAACGGGAAAATGAATAAAAAGGACATGAGAAGACCAATGCTGAACGTTTTCTTCAAACCAATTCTATCTGCGCACAGACCCCAAACGATATTTCCCAATACAGTGCCGAATGCCGCCGCCGTCATTAAATTAGAGACCACGCCCGTATCAAAGCCCTCTCCCGCCAAATATGTAGGCAGTAGACCAAAGATCGGCCAGTTTGCGCCGAAAATAGAGAACAGAACAATAAATACACATAATGTCAGTGGAAATTGAGCTCGATTAAATAGCCCTTTCATTGACAAAGAGAAAACTGACCAGGCACTTTGTGAATGCTTTCCGGGACCACTGAGTTTAGCTTCTTCCCACTCTTTAGATTCAGGAGCCCTGGCCCGGATGTAGATTACTAAAAGAACGGGTAGCAAACCGACAAAAAAAGCAGCACGCCAACCATACGCTTCGGCAAATGACGGCATAAAATAGGCTGCTATGATGTTACCAATACCGAAACCTGAAACCAGAAATGCGCTCGCTTTAGATTTTAAATGCTTTGGCCAACTTTCCACGGCATAAGTAGAAGCGCAAGCATACTCCCCCGCCATCCCCATACCGACAATGAAGCGACTAAGCGTCAGCATAATTACACCGGAAGCCAGGCCACTTAACCCTGTACCTACAGAATAGGCAACTATCGACCACATCATTAACGGCTTACGGCCAAATTTGTCTGCCAGCAGACCAAATAGCGCCCCGCCAAATGGTCGCCCAATAAAGGCCGCTGTGGCAAGGAATGCGCTCTCCATATCTGTCAATCCTAAGTCAGCCTTGATCAGATACATAATGTAGAAAATCAGCATAAAGTCGAAGCCATCAAAAACGTAACCCAGCCATGCTGAAAATAAAGCATTTTTTTGTGGACGAGTTATCTCGCTATACCACGGGAAGAATTTTGCTATCACAATAAAACCCTTATTTGCTGTTACCGTCTGAAATGCTTACGGAATTAATTTTTAAGTCATATCAATTGCCGAATAAGACACAATCAACCGGCACTTTCCGACAACCGCCTGAGATCGTAGCTATGTAAGACGTATATTCATTGTTTATCATCCTTATTCGTAGCTACGTTGAGGACGTGAATACTCAAGACAAAGTCTAACGTTCTGTAACGTAGCCACGGGCTATAAGATTATCGATATGAATACTAAGCAAAGATTAGTACAGTAACTCTTTAACCTTTCTCAAAAGTGGTATTGTAATCCAACGCGATAACGGGTCTGTCTCTCATCGGTATTATTTCTCACCGCTACATTTCCGACCTCAACGTATGGTGTAAATGACTTATTCAGTTTCCAGGCTAAAGCCACATTATGTTCATAGTTTGTTTTTTTGTTATCAAATTTAATTTGATCGCTATCCATCCAGGTAAAGTTATATTCTAATTTCAACTCATCAAAAACATAACCTATATAAGTATCAAATCTATTCGTTTTCTCATCATCACTATAGTTAGCTGTCTTCCTTGCATAGTCATAACGGTAACGACCAGCCATATAAACACCAGAATCAAAATTATATTGCCCCCTTAAATAAGGCTTATAAATTGAAGTGTCTGGACCGCTTTCAAATATAAATCCAGGCTGCAAAACAAAATTGTCCGTAACTTTATAATTATAACTTACGCCCAGTTCTATAGCGTTTGCGACGAGATCGCTTAAATGCTTATCCTGCTCACCATCTACTCCTCCCGATTTAACGCTGGCATCGACATAAAAACCAATGCCGTTAGGAAGCTTTTCAATTATAGCAATACGGTCTTTATTAATTCTGGTTCTATCAGCATATTCATGCCGATAATCAAGGGTTGCCGCTTGTAGATATGATGAAAATGCTATAAACGAAACCATACCCAGAAGATATTTGTTGATTTTCATAAAATACTCCGCTCATCAATTAACTTTATTTTTGTATTTAAAAAATTATTTTATTAATAAATTACCATCACGCATGGTAAAGGAGGTTACAGACGAAACAGGTTTCCCTTTAGCATTTTCACCACCAATAAGGAAAACTTCATCACCATAACTTACTGATACACCATAGCCGAGAGGTTGTTTCATTTTACCCATATATTGCCAATGACCATTAACCAAACCATAGACTTCATCTCGCCATTTTTTATTTATTCCTTCGTGGGAATAAAACTTTCCATTGGTATAATTTTGTTTTGCTCCCGGAAAATTCGCGCCACCACCGACAAGCAGGACACCGTGACTATAGCCCGAAAATGCTCCGGCCAACCCTTCTTGCTGTTGTTCTCCAGGCGATGGCGGTAACTGGCTGTTCTTCAACCATGTTAGCTTGTCGTTATCCCACATGGCGCGGTAAATCACATCGGTACGTAAACCCGGTTTGAGCTCACCATTAATCAGCATCAGGAAATTATTTTCCATTACCGATGACGATCCTGCCGTCCCCGCGCCTGGCAGCTCACCGGCATTCTTCCATGTGTTCTCTTTAGCATTGTAGATAAATACGATTTTATTAAAAAAATAATCTTTGGCAGGTTTATTAAAATAATTATAGATGACTTTATTTTTTTCACTTTCATCCGCAGCCGCAGCCGCTATATCAATAAAATACTTATCAAAGATATGCTCATTAACCCCTCCGGTAATAAGTACCATCGTTTCGTTTAATTTTACTCCCGTATGCCCTGTTAATCCAACTGGAGATATAGTGTCAATTTTTTGCCATGTATTTTTCACCGGTGAGTATTTGTACACATCGCTATAAACCTGCAACGGTGATTCACTGTTTTTTTTCCCTACGCCACCAAAAACATAAAGCTCATCATTTAAAAATACCGACACGGATTGCTCACGAGCTCCACCAGGAAACGACTTTATACGCTCCCAGTCTTTATGTTGCTTTTTAAGATCAATTTTATACCAGGATGTCCCTGCGGTACCTAAGCCGACATAAATCACGCCATTATTATCAATAGCGCCAGTACCATTTTTCAGTGGTTCTGGTATATCAGGAAGCGTCGTTGCATATCCTGATGTGGTGATAGCGACTGATAAACATAGCGCCATTAGCGTCATCATTTTCTTAAAATTTTTCATCTGCATCCCCATGCGAAGAAATACAATTGGAGTAAAGCTTCATCATTAGTGATCTTATGGTGCACAATTTCAACAATGATAATGACAAAATGTGACCAAGCGCTAAAAATAATTACATGGGGTTATCATGTGCGAGGTAAAAGCACACCATGGTGATGTTAGAAGTGATTATGGGTGACCTGTTATGGTCAAACTCATTAGTGATAGCATTCGAATAAATACAACAAGAATTATGTGATGCATTTCATACTGGCTATCCCGTGGCGTATAAGCTCCTTCTGAGCATTTTATCTTTATGCCGGAAGCAGTTAATAAAATACAGCATGCTGCCATCAGAGTGAATTGTATTTGTCTTGTAGCTTCAGGTTATAGCCTCAAATCCGCTGGCGCAGTAATTGAATAACAAACATACCTTATGACTGTGTTCACATTTTTCTATCTTTTTGCTTGATGCAGCAACACTCCACAACATAACATAAAACGGAGCAAAACTTCAAAACATATAAGGCGGAACTGGATGTCACTATTAGCCAGGCTGGAACAAAGTGTACACGAAAACGGTGGGCTGATTGTCTCATGCCAACCGGTACCAGGCAGCCCTATGGATAAACCTGAAATTGTGGCTGCAATGGCACAGGCAGCGGCTTCGGCGGGTGCGGTCGCTGTGCGCATTGAAGGCATTGAGAATCTGCGGACTGTTCGTCCCCATCTTTCTGTTCCTATTATTGGGATAATTAAACGTGACCTTACAGGGTCGCCAGTCCGTATCACTCCATATTTACAGGATGTTGACGCCCTGGCGCAGGCAGGTGCCGATATTATCGCTTTTGATGCCTCATTCCGCTCTCGCCCGGTTGATATTGATAGTTTACTGACACGTATTCGCCTGCATGGATTACTGGCGATGGCAGACTGTTCAACCGTGAATGAAGGCATAAGTTGCCATCAGAAAGGAATCGAATTCATTGGTACAACACTGTCTGGCTATACCGGCCCCATCACGCCGGTTGAGCCAGATTTGGCAATGGTGACACAACTGAGCCATGCAGGTTGTCGTGTTATTGCCGAGGGGCGCTATAACACGCCTGCACTGGCGGCCAATGCTATTGAGCATGGTGCCTGGGCAGTTACCGTTGGTTCCGCTATCACCCGTATCGAGCATATCTGTCAGTGGTTCAGTCACGCAGTAACACGCTGAACAGGAAAAGAAAATGAACACGCTTACTATTGATATTTATGTCTCAGATAATAATCCGACGTTAATAATGCTATCGGCAAATACGATCCCCAGGCCTGAAGCCTGTTTGAACGCAATATCGGATATCTGCTATTTCAGGTATCCGGCAGGACATACGTCTGGGCATCACCATTGGTGGAGCATAAATGCTCTGCCTTTTACATCTCATGATTACCGTCATTGAGAGTAAAAAAACTATTACTTGATCTGAATATCGTATCGTCTGAATGATGGGAAGATAAAAATACACAGACGATGACCGCAACTCTACTCAAAACCATAAGCAGGAAAGAACTATGATTACACATTCTTTCGGCATCGTTAACTATCTTGTATTATTTGGCTACCTCCTGGCCATGATGTTAGTCGGTGTCTATTTTTCCAGACGGCAAAAAACAGCAGACGATTATTTTCGCGGTGGTGGCCGGGTTCCTGGTTGGGCGGCTGGGGTCAGTGTATTTGCTACTACGTTAAGCTCAATTACATTTATGTCAATTCCTGCCAAAGCGTTTACTTCCGACTGGACGTTTATCATTGGTCAGTATCTGGCTATCGCAATTTTACCGCTGGTTTTTTATTTCTATATTCCGTTTTTTCGGAAATTGAAAGTCACATCAGCCTATGAATATCTCGAAGCACGGTTCGATGTGCGCTGCCGTCTATTCGCCAGCATGTCATTTATGTTGTTTCATATCGGACGTATCGCCATTATCACTTTCCTCACCGTGCTGGCCTTGCGCCCCTTCATCGCTATAGACCCGGTGATTTTGGTACTGTTGATTAGCGTGATGTGTATCATTTATACCTGGATGGGTGGAATTGAAGGAGTAATATGGACTGATGTTATTCAAGGCCTCTTACTTTCTGGCAGCGCGATACTGATTTTTATAGTGATATGTCTCAAAGTCCAGGGCGGCATTGGTGAAATTTTTACGGTGACGCAGCAGGCGGATAAATTCTTTCCGGCTACGCAGTTCCACTGGAGCTGGACGGAAAGCACAGTACCTGTATTGATGATTGGTTTTCTGTTTGCCAATATTCAGCAATTTACTGCCAGTCAGGATGTGGTCCAACGCTATATCGTGACTGACTCCATAGAGGAAACGAAGAAAACATTACTTACAAATGCCAAACTGGTTGCTGTGATCCCTGTTTTCTTTTTTGCTATCGGCTCGGCATTGTTTGTCTACTATCAGCAACATCCACAATTATTACCGGCGGGATTCAACACTGGCGGCATTTTACCCTTATTCGTGGTCACCGAAATGCCAGTCGGCATTGCAGGGTTGATAATCGCCGCTATTTTCGCTGCCGCGCAGTCCAGCATCTCCAGCAGCTTAAACAGCATTTCCAGTTGTTTTAATTCCGATATCTATCAGCGTTTGAGTCATAAAAAAAGAACGCCAGAAAACCGTATGAAAATAGCTAAGTTAGTTATTCTGGTCGCGGGCCTGATAAGTAGCGCGGCCTCGGTATGGCTGGTCATGGCCGATGAATCAGAAATCTGGGATGCATTTAATAGTCTGATAGGTCTGATGGGAGGGCCAATGACCGGTCTGTTCATGCTGGGCATTTTCTTTAAACGAGCAAATGCCGGGAGTGCGGTTTTAGGAATTATTATCAGCGTCATTACCGTGCTGGGCGCACGCTATGCCACTGACCTTAACTTCTTCTTTTATGGGGTCATTGGCTCGCTAAGCGTGGTGATCAGCGGCGTTATTTTCGCCCCGTTATTTGCCCCGGCACCGCCATTGACGCTGGATGAAAAACCTGAACCAAAGGTGACATTATGATTTCATGATACCACGCTATACCGACACAGCACACGGTGACGCCAACGCCCGGGGCGACAATACCGGGCCAGATATAAACCATCCGTCAGATGGCGCGCTATAAACACCGTAAGAGCAAACAGATTACTCTCCAGTGATGTTCTGTCATAAGTTGGCAACGCGATGTAAATATTCCCCCTCCTTTACTTACATCGCGCTTTTTTTCATGCCGCAGACTTGATAGGCTCTGCTCTGTTCGATATTGCAGGCTTTGTGCCGCAATCAGCCCTCAAGAGCAGGAACTATATGGAGCCTCAACCCCCACGTCTTAAACCCGGAAAAATCCTTGACACTCTGGGTGCTATGCAAAAAAGCCTGACACGTGCCTCCCAGCGTATAGCGCAATATATTTTAGCCTTCCCCAGACAGGTGACACAGTCATCTATTGCCGATTTGTCGCGCGACACACAGGCCGGAGAAGCCACGGTTATTCGCTTTTGTCGCACCCTGGGCTATAAAGGTTTTCAGGATTTTAAAATGGACCTGGCCATTGAACTTGCCACTACCGAGTCTGATGACAGTAGTCCTCTACTGGATGCCGAAGTTAGCGAATCCGACGATGCCCACGCCATTGGTTTAAAATTGCAGAACACCATTAGTAATGTATTATCTGAAACGCTAAATCTGCTTGATATGCAACAGGTTCTCGGTGTCGTGGACGCCCTACGTCACTGTCACTCAGTTTATATCTTTGGTGTGGGCTCATCGGGGATCACGGCGCTGGATATGAAACACAAGCTAATGCGTATTGGTTTACGGGGCGATGCGGTAAGCAATAACCATTTTATGTACATGCAGGCTACGCTATTAAAAGCAGGCGATGTCGCGATGGGTGTCAGTCACTCGGGCACATCGCCAGAAACAGTGCATTCACTCCGATTGGCCCGACAGGCTGGCGCCACCACAGTCGCCATTACCCATAATCTGGGTTCTCCATTATGTGAAGAGGCCGATTTTTGCCTGATCAATGGTAATCGGCAAGGAATGTTGCAGGGTGACTCGATCGGTACGAAAGCCGCGCAGCTTTTCGTCTTTGACCTGCTCTATACCCTTCTTGTACAGTCCTCGCCGGAACAGGCCCGAGAAAGCAAATTACGGACAATGAATGCCCTGGACATGACAAAATAATTCCCTTCACGTACAGGCGTCATTTTCCTTTTTTGTTCATGAGTCTGCTGGACGCTTTATAGACAACAAAGCCCGGTCTCCCGGGCTCTGAGAGTCAATGCTATATTAGCTGTATGCGTGAAGCGTTCGCTGACAAAGCGCCGAGCGCACGCAGTCGTCTTTGTTGAAATGCACAATCCCTACCATTTCATCTTCTTCAAAGCGTTCCAACGCATCGCTCAACCCGGAACGCACGCCGCGCGGCAGGTCGCATTGCGTAATATCGCCATTGACAATGACCGTGACATTTTCGCCTAGTCGCGTCAAAAACATTTTCATTTGCGCCGCAGTCACATTTTGCGCCTCGTCGAGGATCACGACCGCATTTTCAAAAGTACGCCCACGCATATAGGCGAACGGGGCAATTTCTACCTTACCGATTTCCGGGCGCAAACAATATTGCATAAAGGACGCGCCCAACCGTTTAAGCAGGACATCGTAGACGGGCCGAAAATAAGGCGCGAATTTTTCAGCGATATCACCGGGCAAAAAACCAAGATCTTCATCAGCCTGCAATACCGGACGCGTCACAATGATCCTCTCGACGTCCTTATGAATCAATGCTTCTGCCGCCTTTGCCGCACTGATCCATGTTTTCCCGCAGCCGGCTTCGCCGGTCGCAAAAATAAGCTGTTTACTGTCAATAGCGTTCAGATAATGCGCCTGTGCTTCATTTCGCGCCTTAACAGGAGAGGTATCGCGACTATCGCGCGCCATGCCAATGGCTTCTACTCCGCCCATCTGTACCAGTGACGTGACCGATTCTTCTTCACGTTGCTTATGACTACGCGAATCTCGTCTCAACACACGCTTTGCTTCACGACGAGCTTTGATCACTGCTTTTTGTCTTCCCATGGATAGCACCTTGAGTTGTAGGTATACATCACCCGCGTTCTCTTGAACGCGATTATGCGCACACACATCTGAGGGTTGGCTTCCTTGTAAGCCTTAGCTTGCTTTTTGAAACGACGCCACACACGGCTACGCGCACCACATATGACGTCATGGGTATGGACAGTAAGAGAAATGATGAGAGCTTTTAAGGTGACAAGATCACCACCGGAGAGAGAATGTCCGTACAGGGTGTTGTAACTACTGTAAACAATGTGTCCTGGTGCGGACATTACCATTCGCGATCTCCATAGTGAGTGACCATCACTGCCGGGGAACTACCGCTATTACTACTAAGTACAACACAAAACATCAATAATGCAACAATATATTCACCAAGCATTAACCAAAAATTATTGCGTCATTGTCAGTCTCTTACAGAAAGATTACACGATTATTTCATCGGCAGGAGACTAAAAAAGATAATCATTAGCTACTGCGGGTATTAATGGTGAAACTACCCATAACCAATTGAATATTCAATATATAAAAGGTTAAAATGGAGTAATTAACGTGTCCTATCTCCCATCGCTAAAACGGCATTATTTATGCAAAATTTTGTGCGGCATACTTACGCCAGTAACGCTGACTCGTTTTAATTTTTGTCATTACTCTCTTGCGTCAAGGCTATTGGTACCATTAACAGGCGATTTCATATATGGCCAGTTAGTGATTACTCGAGACGTATTACGCCCGCGTTAACGGCGCTCAAGGGCTAAAAATAGTTTGAGAGAGCGTCCTCATTTACCTGAACATCTTCAGTCAATCGGTCCGGGACTTATCAGAGGACCAGGCAGGCGTATAACGCCGCCTGGTAAAATATGTCCGATGGCAATAATGCTATCGGACATGTCGGTTATTCCGCCTGTAGCTTCGACGGCGGCGCGGAATGATAATGCGCGTCCGCTTTTGCAAAGCGTTCCTGCATCGCTGCTGTCGGCGCTTTGCCAAGCAGGCTAAAGATTACGATCCCCAGGCTGCCGAAAATGAAGCCAGGGATGATCTCATACAGATCCAGCCAACCATATTGTTTCCAGACGATAACCGTCACCGCGCCAATAATCATTCCCGCCAGCGCGCCGTTACGTGTCATACGCGACCACATCACAGAAAACAGGACAACAGGTCCAAATGCCGCGCCGAATCCAGCCCAGGCGTAGCTCACCAGCCCCAGCACACGGTTATCGGGGTTCGCCGCCAGCGCAATGGCGATCAGCGCTACCACCAGCACCATCACTCGCCCTACCCATACCAGCTCTTGCTGGCTGGCGCTTTTACGCAGAAAAGCCTTATATAAATCTTCCGTAATCGCGCTGGAGCATACCAGCAACTGACAGCTCAACGTCGACATCACCGCCGCCAGGATAGCAGACAGCAGAACACCGGCAATCCACGGGTTAAACAGGATCTGCGCCAGTTCAATAAATACGCGTTCTGAGTTTTGGTTCACCGCCCCGGCCAGCGCGGGGTTATTGTTAAAGTACGCAATGCCAAAGAAGCCCACCGCCACCGCGCCCGCCAGACACAGAATCATCCAGGTCATACTGATACGACGCGCATGAACAATACTGTGATGGGAATCCGCCGCCATAAAGCGCGCCAGGATATGCGGCTGACCGAAGTAACCCAGTCCCCAGCCCATCAGAGAAATAATAGCGACAAAATTCAGCCCCTTGAGCATGTCGACATTCTCGATGCTCTTTTGCTTGATCACTTCCAGCGACTCGCTAAAACCGCCTACGCCGACAATAACCATCACCGGCGTCAGGATTAACGCAAAAATCATCAGGCTGGCCTGAACGGTATCCGTCCAGCTAACGGCAAGAAACCCGCCGATAAAGGTATAAATAATGGTTGCCGCGGCCCCCGCCCACAGTGCGGTTTCATAGCTCATACCGAAGGTGCTTTCGAACAGTCGTGCCCCAGCGACAATACCTGATGCGCAATAGATAGTGAAAAACAGCAGAATGACCAGCGCGGAAATAATACGCAGGACTCGGCTCTTATCCTCAAACCGACCGGTAAAATAGTCCGGCAGCGTGAGCGCGTTATTGTTAAATTCGGTATGCACGCGCAGGCGCCCGGCCACCAGCTTCCAGTTAATCCATGCGCCTAACGTCAGGCCAATGGCGATCCAGCTTTCAGAGATCCCCGACAGAAAGATAGCGCCAGGCAGCCCCATTAACAGCCAGCCGCTCATATCCGACGCGCCGGCTGATAAAGCCGTAACAAACGGCCCCAGGCTGCGACCGCCAAGAATATAGTCATCAAAGTTTTTGGTTGAGCGCCAGGCGATAAACCCAATCAATATCATGCCAAAAATATAGACACAGAATGTCACCAACATCGGTGTGCTAATAGCCATCAAGGTTCTCCAAATTTATTTATTGGCACTACCGTAGCGTGCCGTTTTGTACCCTGCCGGAACGTGGCAAGGGTGTTATGTTTACCAGGGCGACCGTATCCTGCCGGAAGCGGTGGTTATTCACAATCGATTTAACACACCATTTACATCAAATTTGATTGCAGAGGGATACTATTTTTCTCCAGGTTGCACTCTCTCACATTTTTTGCGGTTGCACCTTTTAAAAGTGTTAACTACCGCAGAGAAAATAAATCCAGATGGTTTTCCCCGTCAGACTCCCTCTTTCTTTTTTTAACAATTTATTCATTTTTAAGCTTGCAACGCAGGTCACATTTAACGCGGTTGCACAAAGTTGCAACATGGTGGATATTTTCCGCTAACTATTGGTTAGCAGATAGAGCGAATAACAGGAGTAGAGGGTATGGGAACCACCACGATGGGGGTTAAGCTGGACGACGCCACGCGCGAACGGATCAAAATGGCCGCGTCGCGTATCGATCGCACGCCGCACTGGTTAATAAAACAGGCAATCTTTAGCTATCTGGACAAGCTGGAAAATAGCGATACGCTACCGGAGCTACCTGCGCTGTTTGCCGGCGCGGCAAATGAAAGCGAGGAGCCGGTCGCGCCGCAGGATGAGCCGCATCAGCCCTTTCTGGAGTTTGCCGAACAGATTCTTCCCCAATCCGTCTCTCGCGCCGCCATCACCGCCGCCTGGCGCCGCCCGGAAACCGATGCGGTGTCAATGCTAATGGAACAGGCGCGCCTGTCGCCGCCTGTCGCTGAGCAGGCGCATAAACTGGCGTATCAACTGGCGGAGAAATTGCGCAATCAAAAATCCGCCAGCGGTCGCGCGGGTATGGTGCAAGGCCTGTTGCAGGAGTTTTCCCTCTCTTCGCAAGAAGGCGTTGCGCTGATGTGTCTGGCGGAAGCGCTGCTGCGTATTCCCGACAAAGCTACGCGCGATGCGTTAATTCGCGACAAAATCAGTAATGGCAACTGGCAGTCGCATATTGGCCGTAGCCCGTCGCTGTTTGTAAACGCCGCCACCTGGGGGCTGCTCTTTACCGGCCGACTGGTCTCAACGCATAACGAAGCCAATCTTTCGCGCTCGCTGAACCGCATTATCGGCAAGAGCGGCGAGCCGTTAATCCGCAAAGGCGTCGACATGGCGATGCGTTTAATGGGCGAGCAGTTCGTGACTGGCGAAACCATTGCTCAGGCGCTGGCGAATGCCCGAAAACTGGAAGAGAAAGGGTTCCGCTATTCTTACGATATGCTGGGCGAAGCCGCGTTAACCGCCGCCGACGCGCAGGCCTATATGGTCTCTTACCAGCAAGCGATTCATGCCATCGGCAAAGCGTCTAACGGTCGCGGTATTTACGAAGGGCCAGGCATCTCGATTAAGCTGTCCGCCCTGCATCCACGCTATAGTCGCGCGCAATACGATCGGGTAATGGAGGAGCTTTATCCACGCCTGAAATCCCTGACGCTGCTGGCGCGCCAGTACGACATTGGTCTCAATATCGACGCCGAAGAGGCGGATCGTCTGGAGATCTCGCTCGATCTGCTGGAAAAACTCTGCTTCGAACCCGAACTGGCGGGCTGGAACGGCATTGGCTTTGTGATCCAGGCTTATCAAAAACGCTGCCCGCTGGTCATTGATTATTTAGTCGATCTGGCCTCCCGTAGCCGCCGTCGGCTGATGATTCGTCTGGTGAAAGGCGCCTACTGGGATAGCGAGATCAAACGCGCGCAAATAGAAGGGCTGGAGGGCTATCCGGTTTATACCCGCAAAGTGTATACCGATGTCTCTTATCTGGCCTGCGCGAAAAAACTGCTCGCCGTACCTAATCTGATCTACCCGCAGTTCGCGACCCATAACGCTCACACACTGGCGGCGATTTATCATCTGGCCGGGCAAAATTACTATCCGGGTCAGTACGAATTCCAGTGCCTGCACGGCATGGGCGAACCGCTGTATGAACAGGTCACCGGTAAAGTAGCGGACGGAAAACTTAACCGTCCCTGCCGTATTTACGCGCCGGTGGGAACACACGAAACCCTGCTGGCCTATCTGGTACGACGCCTGCTGGAAAACGGCGCCAACACCTCTTTTGTCAACCGCATCGCCGATGCCACCCTACCGCTCGATGAACTGGTGGCCGACCCGGTCGAGGCCGTGGAAAAACTGGCGCAGCAGGAAGGTCAGGCTGGCATACCGCATCCGAAAATTCCGCTGCCGCGCGATCTGTACGGCGAAGGTCGGATAAACTCCGCCGGACTTGATTTAGCGAATGAACATCGCCTCGCCTCGCTTTCTTCTGCCCTGTTAAGCAACGCCATGCAGAAATGGCAGGCCAAACCTGTGCTGGAACAACCGGTGGCCGACGGTGAGATGACGCCGGTTATCAACCCGGCGGAACCGAAAGATATTGTCGGCTGGGGACGCGAAGCGACAGAAAGCGAGGTTGAACAGGCATTGCAAAACGCGGTCAATCAGGCGCCGGTTTGGTTTGCGACGCCGCCGCAAGAACGCGCCGCCATTTTGCAGCGGGCGGCGGTATTGATGGAAGACCAAATGCAGCAGTTGATTGGCCTGTTGGTGCGCGAAGCGGGGAAAACGTTCAGCAACGCCATTGCCGAAGTGCGCGAAGCGGTAGACTTCCTCCATTATTATGCCGGTCAAGTGCGTGACGATTTCGATAACGAAACGCATCGCCCGTTAGGGCCGGTAGTCTGCATCAGTCCGTGGAACTTCCCGCTGGCCATTTTCACCGGCCAAATCGCCGCCGCGCTGGCGGCAGGTAACAGCGTTCTGGCGAAACCGGCAGAGCAGACATCGCTGATTGCCGCCCAGGGCATTGCCATTTTGCTGGAAGCGGGCGTACCACCGGGCGTCGTGCAACTGTTGCCGGGACGGGGAGAAACCGTCGGCGCCCAGCTTACCGCCGATGCGCGTGTACGCGGCGTGATGTTTACCGGTTCCACGGAGGTCGCGACGTTGTTGCAGCGCAACATCGCCACGCGTCTTGACGCCCAGGGCCGCCCTATTCCGTTGATTGCGGAAACCGGCGGTATGAACGCTATGATTGTCGACTCTTCCGCGCTCACCGAGCAGGTGGTCGTGGATGTGCTGGCTTCCGCTTTCGACAGCGCCGGACAACGCTGTTCTGCGCTCCGCGTGCTGTGTTTGCAGGACGATATCGCCGAACATACGCTGAAAATGTTACGCGGCGCGATGGCGGAGTGTCGGATGGGGAATCCAGGCCGTCTGACGACCGATATCGGGCCGGTGATCGATAGCGAGGCCAAAGCCAACATTGAACGTCATATCCAGACAATGCGCGCCAAAGGCCGCCCGGTTTTCCAGGCCGCGCGTGAAAACAGCGATGACGCGCAGGAATGGCAGACCGGTACGTTTGTTATGCCCACGCTTATTGAGCTGGAAAACTTCGCAGAGCTGGAAAAAGAGGTCTTCGGGCCCGTGCTGCACGTCGTGCGTTATAACCGTAACCAACTGGCGGAGCTTATCGAACAGATTAACGCTTCCGGCTACGGGCTAACACTGGGCGTACATACCCGTATTGATGAAACCATTGCGCAAGTCACCGGTTCCGCCCATGTCGGCAACCTGTACGTTAACCGTAATATGGTGGGCGCGGTCGTCGGCGTCCAGCCGTTTGGCGGCGAAGGACTGTCCGGCACCGGGCCAAAAGCGGGAGGACCGCTCTATCTCTACCGTCTGCTGGCACACCGCCCGCCCAATGCGCTCAATACGACGCTGACTCGTCAGGATGCGCGTTACCCGGTGGATGCGCAGCTTAAAACCACGCTACTCGCGCCGTTGACCGCCCTGACGCAATGGGCGGCGGATCGCCCGGCGCTACAGACGCGCTGCCGACAATTCGCCGATCTGGCGCAGGCCGGCACGCAGCGCCTGCTACCGGGGCCGACCGGCGAGCGTAATACCTGGACGCTGTTGCCGCGTGAACGGGTATTATGCCTGGCTGATGACGAACAGGACGCGTTGACGCAGCTTGCCGCCGTTCTCGCCGTCGGCAGTCAGGCGCTATGGTCAGACGACGCCTTCCACCGCGATCTGGCGAAGCGTCTCCCCGCCGCCGTTGCGGCGCGTGTCCAGTTTGCGAAAGCGGAAACGCTGATGGCGCAGCCGTTTGACGCGGTGATTTTCCACGGCGACTCCGACAAGCTGCGGACCGTGTGCGAAGCCGTCGCCGCCCGCGAAGGCGCGATAGTGTCGGTACAGGGGTTCGCCCGCGGCGAAAGCAATATACTGCTGGAACGGCTCTATATTGAACGTTCGCTGAGCGTAAACACTGCCGCCGCTGGCGGTAATGCCAGCCTGATGACAATTGGCTAATACTGTGGTTAATTAAGGCTCCGTCAATGGAGCCTTTTTACTCGCGTCAGAGGACCGTATGAAACGAATTTTCCTTACCTGCGCGGCGTTGTTGTTCAGCAGTCAGGCGTTGGCCGATGAGTGTGCCAGCGCCAGTACGCAGCTGGAAATGAATCGCTGCGCCGCCGCGCAATACCAGGCGGCAGATAAAAAGCTGAACGAAACCTATCAAAGCGCGCTTAAGCGTGCGCAACCGCCGCAGCGCGAGCTGTTACAAAAAGCGCAGGTGGCCTGGATTGCCCTGCGCGACGCCGATTGCGCTCTGATTCGTTCAGGTACGGAGGGCGGCAGCGTGCAACCCATGATCGCCAGCCAGTGCCTGACCGATAAAACGAACGAACGCGAAGCGTTTTTAGCCTCGCTGCTGCAATGTGAAGAGGGTGATTTGAGCTGCCCACTGCCGCCAGCCGGTTAACGCACGCGAATCCCTTCAATAATAATGCGCTGAACGCTTTCGACCGTTTGGTTGAAAAAGGCTTCATCGCGAAGCGTCGCGCCGGTTACCGCCTCAACCTGAGGGGCAAAATCGGCGTAATGTTGCGTGGCAGCCCAAATCATGAAGATCAAATGGTGCGGGGGGACGGGCGCCAGTTTCCCGCTGTGCACCCATCCGGCAATCAGCGCGGATTTTTCATCTATCAACGCTTTTAGATCGCCGGTCAGTTCCTCCATTAAGAGCGGCGCGCCCGCCAGCATCTCCATGCAGAAGAGCCGCGACGCCTGCGGATAATCACGCGAAACCTCCAGCTTGAGACGGATATACTCTTTGATGGCCTCCAGAGGGGAAAATTCTGCGCGAAACGCCTTGAGCGGCGCCAGCCAGACATCCAGGATCTGTCGCATTACTGCGACATACAGCGCCTCTTTCGAGGGATAATAATAAAGCAGATTGGTTTTGGAGACGCCTGCCCGCTCGGCGACCTGCTCAAGACGCGCGCCATGAATGCCATACTGGGAAAAAACGGCAAGCGCGGCGGTTAAGATAAGCTGCCGTTTTGCACCGGTGGCCTGCGAGCGTTTCCCGATTTTTTTCTCTGTGCGTTGCGACATGCGCCCTCTCCTTTTTGTCAGGACGCAAGCATACCAAATCCGGCTTATAAACAAAAAAACCGCCGGAAATCCGGCGGCGGTGGCGCATGACGCTTTTTAGCGTGAAACGCTCAGCGTCTTGCTGTTGTGACGCAGGCTAGCTATTACGGTTACTGCTTTTGCCCCCTTTTTTGCCTGCTTCGGATGCACGCTGCGGGTCATTCTTAAAATTGCCCCCGCTGTGCTGACCACCTTTACGACCTGCTTCTGATGCTCTTTCGCGGTCTTCCGCAAAATTACCGGAACCGCCACGATGGTTTGCCATTACTGACCTCCGTCATAGATTAGACATCATATTGCATAGGTAATGAGGAGTATCTCCTCGCGCAGCGTATGAACGATATCATCAGTAACGCCGCGTAACATTAAGCATAGTGAAAAACGTCGTGGTAGGCCGCTTACCGAAATATTCTGCAACATTGGAAGCCGAATACGCAGAATAATAACCATAAGAAATAAATAAGTTATTCTTATATTTGGGAAAATCAAAGCGCTTAAAAATGTATCATTTTGCAACAAAGGTCGCCAAATTAATTATTGTTATAAATCAAAGAAATGGCGCTGAAATTTGCACTCTTCACAGGAGAGCATATCTTTAAATAGACGTAGCGAATCGCTACACACCTGATTAATCTGAGGAGTAGTACAAATGGCAAAGATTCTGGTGCTCTATTATTCCATGTACGGACACATTGAAACCATGGCGCACGCGGTGGCGGAAGGGGCAAAGAAAGTCGACGGCGCAGAGGTCATTATAAAGCGTGTGCCAGAAACAATGCCGCCTGAAATCTTCGCAAAAGCTGGCGGTAAAACGCAAAACGCACCGGTTGCCACCCCACAGGAGCTGGCGGATTACGATGCCATTATTTTTGGTACGCCAACCCGGTTTGGCAATATGTCAGGCCAGATGCGTACCTTCCTGGACCAAACCGGCGGACTGTGGGCATCCGGCGCGCTATACGGCAAGCTCGGCAGCGTGTTCAGTTCTACCGGAACGGGCGGCGGCCAGGAGCAGACCATCACCTCGACCTGGACTACGCTTGCCCATCATGGGATGGTGATCGTCCCAATAGGCTATGCCGCACAGGAACTCTTTGACGTCTCCCAGGTTCGCGGCGGCACGCCTTACGGCGCAACGACTATCGCCGGAGGCGACGGTTCACGTCAACCAAGCCAGGAGGAACTCTCTATCGCTCGCTATCAGGGGGAATACGTCGCCGGTCTGGCAGTCAAACTCAACGGCTAATCTTCAACAGGAGGATTCGAATGCCAACTCAAGAAGCAAAAGCGCACCGCGTCGGCGAATGGGCAAGCCTGCGTAATACGTCGCCGGAAATTGCCGAAGCCATTTTTGAAGTCGCTCACTATGACGAGAAACTGGCAGAAAAAATATGGGAAGAAGGTAGCGATGAGGTGCTGATCAAAGCCTTTGAGAAAACGGACAAAGACTCGCTCTTCTGGGGCGAACAAATCATCGAACGTAAGAACGTATAACACAAACGCCCCCGCCTGCGCGGGGGCATACGGCTATTTTGCGGCAGTGTTCATGACGTTATCGAACTTATCCAGCGGACAGAAGCCGTTCGCATCCACCGGACATCCTTTCAGTTCCAGGGTTACCCTTTGCGCGGGCGATTTGAGCGTTAACGCTTCCGCGTTACGTAACTGCCGGGCGCTCTGGTAGACATACTCGATTTTCATCAAATCCCGGTTAGCGTTGCCGTCATGCCAGCGTTGGAAGACAAGCTGACCGCCAATCGGCGTTCTCTCATACTGGTCATGGAGCTGATAGGGTTTAAAATCCAACGCCGTCAGCAGCGACGCGATATTGGAATCATGCCCCACCAGCACGGTAACCTTCGGCGCGCTAACGCGATCGGCAACCAGCACCTTATCGATATATTTCACCAGCGGCGCAGCGACATTGCGCGCCACCGTGGGTGAGGTAAACAGGCTGTCCTGATAGCCGTTTTTCAGTTTTGACAGCACCTTCCACTGCCGATCGGTGTGGATCCCGCCCCAGGCGACCTGATCCATCGGAAACCCTTCGTAATATTGCAGGGTAAACGCATCCACCAGCGAGTTCCCTACTTTAAGCGGCCCCTGCACGCCAGGCTCTTGCTGATAGTTCGCGCTGAAGGTATCTTTCGCGTCGATTAGCGAACACTGATGCTTCTCTTTGCAGGACGGCGAGTCCTGATAATGCGTTATCTGCTCAAGCAGTTTATAACTCTCATCAAGATGTAGCTGACTACGCGCCTTTTCCATCGCCTGTACGGCCTGTTGCCGGAACGCGGCGGAATCATCGGTAATTACCGGATTGAAGGTAGGGTCCATAGTGCCCATTTTTTCCTGATGATGAACAGGAATATCACAGCCGGGGAAAGCGCCGGTAATGAAAAATTGCGCGGTGGCGACGGTGCGCTGCAAACTATTCGCATAGGCATATACCGTGTCGGGCGCCGGACATTCTCCCGACGGTATCAGCCCCTGCGCGACCAGCCATTCACGTGTGTAGTGTCCCATATAGACTTCCAGCACGCCGCCTTTCGTCGTCAGTTGCCCGCCGGGAACGTCCCACGCCGGCCAGGCGTTCGGCGTCGACTGCGCCAGTACGCTGCCATTATTCGCCAGCGGCGCCCGCAGATTATGGCGGCTCATCATCAGCACCTGTTGTAATTGATAACCCTCCGGCGTTGTCTGCGCCTGTACGGCGGATGACAACAAAACAGCCCCTGCCACAGCAACAGCGAGTAATGATTTTTTCATCCCTATGACCTCTTGTTGTTATCAAATCGTTCTGAGTGTGACAGAAATGGATCATTTTTCCGGGAACGATTTCGCAAAACGGGGGTTTTTCTTACAGTAAACGCGTTAGCGCCGGGAAACCCCGGCGCATATTCAGAACGTTTTTGCCCACCACAGTCGAAGCTTCATGCCCCAATAGCTGGTCCAGCCGCTGGTGGTGAACACAACCCGACCTTGTGAAACCACCACCAGCGTTGGCGTCACGCTGATTTCCCAGCCAGCGGATAAGGCGCCGTTAGCATCATTGACGACCGGGAAGTCAACGCCCTTGCGCGCCAGCCAGCGGGCAACCTCAGCGTCATCGCCGGAGCGGAGCGCAACGGTCATGACGTTTTCCCCTTCCGCCGCCAGGCGAGCGACCGCAGGCGTAGTAAAGCGGCATACCCCGCACCAGCTGGCCCAAAAATAGAGCAGTACGGGGCGTTCCTCGCTCAAGGTCGCCAGAGTTGTCGACTCTCCCGTCAGCGTACGTAATGGTGTCGCGGCAAACGCCGGAGGTGCCTGCGGCGCGCGCCAGACGTCCATGACCACCATTATCGCGATGAGGAGCGCCAGAAAAACCGCGGCTTCACGCAGCCAACGCCGCAGTTTACCCGGCATTGGCAGCCGCCAGTTTTTCTTTCACCACCGCTTCCAGCGTATCCCAGGGCACTGCGCCCGGAATCAGCTCGTCGCCAATGATCGTCGCTGGCGTTCCTTGCACGCCGACCAGCCTTGCCAACTGCAAATTAGTACGTATCGTTTCCATGCTTTTTTCATCCAGCGTCACTGGCGTAGCCCCTGCTTTCTGCTGGGCCTGTTTAATACTGTCATCCGTATGGTAACCGCGCTTTTGCATGAGTTTTTCATGTAGCGCGAGGAACTGTTGCGGATGCTCGCGCCAGGTGGTCAGCGCAATACGCGCCGCCAGTACGGAACTCTCTCCTTTGAATGGCAGCGGTTTAATAATGACCGCAACGTCAGGATATTTCTGCACAATCTTTTCCAGCATCGGATCGAGCTGTTTGCAGTACGGGCAGTTGTAATCCGTAAAGTTCACCAGCGTCAGCTTAGGGTGTTTAGCGCCTATCCGCGGGCTGGCAGGATCGTTAAACAACGCCGCATGGATCAGATTTTCAATCTGCTTTTCCTGATCCGGCGTAAAAGGAGCGGTTTCTTGCGCGATGCTCAGCGTCGAAAACAGCGCCAGCAGCAAAACAATCATGTATTTCATTGGGTTATTCCTTTCGCTTTTTTCAACGTTTGTAATACCGCATCGCGGGTCAGCAAAGTGGGCAGTGCCTCCCCTTCCGGCAAGCCGGGGCCATATACCTGATTAAACGGCACGGCGACCTGGCCGCGCGTTTTCAGAAAATCTGTAATGGCATCGGACGGCAGCGTCCAGTCTCCCCGCAGCGCCACAACATCCGGCTGTTGCAAGGCGGCCTGCACATCCTCTTTTTGCAGGACGTTGTATTTATTCACTTTACAGGTAATACACCAGTCCGCAGTGACATCGACAAATACCCGCTTATGCTGCGCCAGCGCCGACTGGATTGCCTGTTCACTCAACGGTTGCCACTGAACCGTGTCTTGCGCGCTCTTTGACGCAGTGAAGCCGAAATGCGGCAGGAGTAACGTCGCCAGCCAGATAGCCGACCCCAGCATCATCAGACCGAGGATCCTGCGCAGGACATTCATCCAACGCCCGGGGCGCGGTAAACGTAGCGCAAGCCCTGGTCGTATCGCGACCAGTAGCCACGGCGCGCTCATCCCCAGGCCTAGCGCAAGGAACAGCCCCCACAGCGTCGGCAACGACGCCGTGAGCGCCACGGCGACCGCCGTGCCCAGAAACGGCGCGCTACAAGGCGTCGCCAGCAGCGTGGCGAATGCCCCCTGCCAGAAATGTCCCGACATACCGTTACCGCCGTAAGTGGCCAGTTTCGTGGTCATAGATGAGGGAAGCCTGAACTCAAAAAGCCCGAACAGGCTGGCGCTAAACAACAACATCACCAGCGCCATAAAACCAATAAACCATGCATTCTGGAACTGGACTCCCCAGGCCAGCGCATGGTTTGACAGGCGAAGGAGGGTCATAAACGCCGCCAGCGCCATAAATGACGCAATGATACCGGCGACCGAAGCCAAAAATTGTCGCCTGATGTGAGAGCGGCTTTTTTCCTCTACCAATAAAATAGAGCCAAGTTTCATGCCCAGAACCGGCAGTACGCAGGGCATTAAATTAAGAATCAGTCCGCCGATCAGCGCCATCATTACAACTTGCCAGAAAGGTAGCGCCGCATTGTCCGGCGTTTGCGCTGGCGCAGCGCCAATGGTTTGCGTGCTCTCCTGGGCGATAGCGCCATCGGCTAACACGAGGGTCAGCGATTTGTTGCGCAAATCGGGCGCCTTTTCGCCCCAACTGTCCGTCACCGGCACCGTCGCCTGTAACCTGTCGCCCTCTACGCGCAGACGAGGCTTCGCAAAATCGACGTCATCTACGGTGTCAAGATAGAGCCCGGGCGATGACCAGCCCGCCGCTCGCGTAGCAGTGACCACCAGTTCTCCCGGGCGATAGCCGACGTCAAGCGAGTCCGTTAGTCCACTGCGGAGCGGAACTTTACCCATCGCCCGCGCATAGTCATGGGCAAAATCGGCATTCTGCACAGTGGCCGTCACGGAAAAGGGGTAATCGGTCAACAGACAAACATTGCTGCAGGTTGATAACGTCAACACACCGCTCAAGGTCGCGGGCGGCGTACCGCGCACGATCATCGGAAAGGTCACCTCGTCGTGATATCCCTGGGTGGTGATATTCGCCACATCAAAGCGCGAGGGAGTTGGCCAGAACCAGCTTACCTCAGGCATGTCGCCTTTCCAGGCGATAGAGGGCGCCACGCCCCCTTCCCCCGGCGCGCGCCAGTAGGTTTTCCAGCCGTTTTCCAGTTTGACATCCAGCAACAGCCGGGTCTCACCGTTAGCGGACGTATCGGCACGTAGCCGTATGCTGGCATGGTCGTTATCGGGCGAACGCAGCCAGCCGCTTTCCGCCGCCCAGGAGACGGGCAGCCAAAGCCATAACAGGCAGAACAGTATCCGCCTGAACAAAATCATCATATTTTTTCTCCGTGAATGAGTAATTAACCGTTAGCAATAACCGGTCTGTCATTCACGGAAGACACAAAATCGTAGATGTACCCGTAATGTGGGCGGCGAAATAGCCCGTGGAGGCGAAAACGGCAGGCGCATGACCCGGACAGGCGCCAGTAAGGAAAGCAGTAGACAAAGCGCAAGGATAGCGCCTTCAAAGAGTACCGGAGGCGCCGCCAGCAGCGACTTGGCGCTTAATTCACAGGGGGTGACCGGCGAGCCGTCATCTGTCGAGGAGGGAGCGCTGACCACCGCAGCAGAGGCCGTCGCCTGCATCTGCAAGGCGTGCAGGCCCGCCATGCGTTGCGCGGTACAAACCATTACCACGACACATGCAAGGCAAAGAAACCACCAGCCCATCCGTTGTTGTTTCGCCATTGCGCCCTCACTGTTTAACGCGAGTTATCTTAGCCACTGGCACGGTTTTGGCAACCTTTCCCCTGTAAAGTTATGTCGGCGCGCTGCGCAACCTTCTGATAGTCGAACAACGTAATTTATTCTTACTAATGATATAACTGGTGTTTTCATACGCACTTTTCAGGTTTACCCTACACTTAGTGGAGAAACCTTTTTGGGGTCCCTTCTGTATGTATTGATTTAGCGAGATGATGCTATGGAACTTAAGGATTATTACGCCATTATGGGCGTGAAACCGACGGACGATCTCAAGACGATTAAGACCGCCTATCGCCGACTGGCCCGCAAGTACCATCCAGATGTCAGCAAAGAACCCGATGCCGAAGCCCGTTTCAAAGAGGTTGCTGAAGCATGGGAAGTGCTGAGTGATGAGCAACGGCGCGCCGAGTATGACCAGTTATGGCAACACCGTAACGATCCACAATTTAATCGCCAGTTCCAGCAACACGAAGGCCAGCCGTATAACGCCGAAGATTTTGATGATATTTTCTCGTCTATTTTTGGTCAGCACGGTCGCCATTCGCACCACCGCCACGCCGCACGCGGTCATGATATCGAAATTGAAGTGGCGGTATTCCTGGAAGAAACGCTGGAAGAGCACCAGCGTACGATTAGCTATTCCGTCCCCGTTTATAACGCGTTCGGCCTGGTGGAGCGGGAAATTCCCAAAACATTGAATGTGAAAATCCCGGCTGGCGTCAGCAACGGGCAACGAATCAGACTGAAAGGCCAGGGCACGCCGGGGGAAAACGGCGGACCTAATGGCGATTTATGGCTCGTTATCCATATTGCCCCGCATCCGCTCTTTGATATCGTCAATCAGGATCTGGAAGTCGTCCTTCCGCTTGCCCCATGGGAGGCGGCGCTCGGCGCTAAGGTGTCTGTGCCAACGCTTAAAGAGCGTATTTTGCTGACCATTCCCCCCGGCAGCCAGGCAGGTCAGCGGCTGCGTATCAAAGGAAAAGGATTAGCCAGTAAAAAGCACACTGGCGATCTCTATGCCATCATCAAAATCGTTATGCCGCCGAAACCTGACGAGAAAACAGCTGCCCTGTGGCAACAACTGGCGGACGCGCAGTCGTCCTTTGACCCACGCCAGCAATGGGGGAAAGCATAATGGCTAACATCACTGTCACCTTTACCATCACCGAATTTTGTTTGCACACCGGCGTGACGGAAGAGGAGCTAAACGAAATCGTCGGACTTGGCGTAATTGAGCCTTACGAAGACGATAACGCCGACTGGCAATTCGACGATCGCGCAGCGAGCGTGGTACAACGCGCGCTACGCTTACGCGAGGAGCTGGCGCTCGACTGGCCTGGGATCGCGGTCGCGTTAACGCTGCTGGAAGAGAATTCACGGCTGCGCGAAGAAAACCGGTTACTGCTGCAACGCCTTTCTCGCTTTATCTCGCATCCCTAATCCACGATAAAGGCAATAAACCGAGGGTGGGCTTTCTGCCCACCCCGGATTTACATGCACCCGGTATAATACCAGAATGCCTCTGACATACTTCCCTCAACGGAAGAAATATAGCCTTTCACCGCGCACAACCCGATCAACGAACCGCCAATGTCAGCCATTAATGCGCCATTGCGAAGATCATCGTTTAAATAAAGACCAGCCACACGTTCACATTTTTTAGATACGTCGGTTATTTTTACACGTTAGCGATCATTTATTGCCTGAAGAATATATTCTTTCACTGTTTTGTACTCTCTGGTTGATACGTACCTTCTCCCTGTCAATGCCGGGTAAAATGTACCGCTGCGCTTACAGGTTGCGGTATTTATAAATAAGAAATACAACAGTCACTTACAGTTTAATAATTGAGCGTTATAACATCCACTACCGCCCAATATTTACACCACGCCTAAAATACAAAAATGTAATAGAATGTAAACAAAATAAGAGCATAAAATAAATAACTTATTAAAAAATCAATATAAATAGAGTGGTCAATAAAAAACGATCGTTTTCAACGAGTTATGTTTCTCAGATTTTCATCTATCCTGAATAGGCTTGCGGAAAATGTAATTTACACCATTGACTATTTCACTTAAAAGGTTTCTGTAATGGAATGGAAGGTCGTTGATACAGTTATAAGTCCCTCTACCGGAGTGTCGTTCTCATGCATACATAGCCTAAAAAATCTTAGATTGACCTTATGGTATCAGGCAGATGTTTACATGCCTCCAGGTAGCATTATCATCCCCTTTAATAAGGGGGTCTTAATAAACGATAAACTTTATCCCGTTACTGTTTACAACGTTACCAGGTTTAATCCTGTTCTATGGAAATCGCTTAAAGAAAATAGCCACTGTCCTGGTAACTGCAATCCTAAACCAGAAGCCTGCAGTTATCCTTTCGAGTGTCTGGTATCCGTTTGTCCATTTGGTTTAACCAGAAATATTCAAATAGATAATAAGAAAGTTTAGGAAATAAAGTATGCATTAGCCATACTACTGATTAAGTGTATTCGCGCACGTTTGCAGTATTTTGCAGTTAAATATGTTTGATATAAAAATTGTACAGTTCGGATATTTTTTGATTCGTTTAATCTAACCTTCACTTTGGCAACGAGGAGCCGGTACAGAGGATATTACTGATGGCCGGCAGACAAAGAAACGCATTGCTTTTAACACTGTATAAATTCCATCCGTGACATTCTTATTTAGTAATATTTCACCAGAGCAATCATCTTACCTTTATTGTGCATAAAAATCAGCAAGTAGTGTTTAGAAAAAATAATGTTTTAGACAAAAGCTCTGCGCGTCATGCTGATCGCCAAAAGCATAACGGGCTGACATCATGTCAGCCCGTGGGTTTACCCCTGCCCTGATACTTACGGTACGCTTATCGTCATATTGTCATGACCGACAATGACAGGGCCCGGGTAATTTTTCATGGCTTCCTGTTGCCAGACGTCATCCGCAACCGTCGCAGGCACCAGATGACTTAACACCAGTTTTTTCACGTGGGCCTCGCGAGCAATCTTACCGACATCTTCAATCGTGGTGTGATGCGACGCAATCGCTTCAGCCAGCGTTTTTCCGTTGCCAATACTATTAGCCAGTTTTGCTACCGAAGGGACATGTACCGCCTCATGTACCAGGATATCCGCCCCTTGGGCAAACGTTGCAAGCGGCGGAAACCAGGACGTATCGCCAGAGAAGACGATTCGCTTACCCTGGGTATCAAAACGGTAAGCCAACGCTTCACCGTCCGGGAAAGGGGAATGAGGCACTTTTAGCGCGCTTATTGTGACCAGTTCATCTTTATAGATGACGCCCTGGCCAATATCGGTCGCCTTAACCAGGTTGCGCGGATCGGGTTTCCCCTCTTCCTCCATGCGTAGCGTGATATCCCTGTCAAAGACCTTCCAGCTAGCCTTCGTCATCGCCTGGGTTCCCGGCGGGCCATACACCTGTATGGTATGGTCTTTCAGACCACTTGCCCAGGCATTCATCAGCAAGGAAGGATAATCCAGTATGTGGTCGCTGTGCAGATGGGTGAGCAAAATAGTATTGATGTTGCGCAGTGGAATGCCGTTTTTCACCAGTTGCAGACTGGCGCCGTAGCCGGCATCTATCAGCCATATTTTATCGCCGATAGTGAGCGCCGTCGCTTGCGGTAGTCTGGCTGTATTGAGCAAAGAAGGCCCGCCTTTGGTGCCCAGTAAAACAATGTTGATCTCTTGAGGCGCAGGAGTACCGGCAGCAATGGCAAGGTGGCTTTGCGCCAGCATACAAACCGCCAGCATAGCGACGCTTTTTTTCATCATGTTTTTACTCTTCTTAGTTGAGAAAAGAGGGAACTTCACGTTGGCGAAACTGCGAAGGAGAACAGCCAGCAAGGCGATTAAAGAAACGGGCGAAATAAGCCGGATCTTTAAAACCTAATTGCCAGGCGATCTCGTTGACAGCATTGTCGGAAAAAAGCAGCAGTCGTTTCGCCTCGCGTAATTGCCGATCAAAAATCAGGCGTTTAGGCGGGCGATTAGCAAAACGTCGGCAAATATCGGTCAAACGAGATTCGGTAATATGCAGCTCGCAGGCATAATCGGGCACCGTCCAGTGCTGATGGAAGTGGTTGTCAATTAACAGGGTAAAGCGCTGAAAAAGTTTCAGTTCACCGCGCATCCCGGTTGCGGCGTGATCGTCCAGCTTCGCATTACGCAACAGCAAGGTAAATACCGCCTGCGCCAGTAGCACCAGGGTATGTTCGCAGCCAGCCAGTTGTTCCGTGGACTCCCGCTCAATTAGCTGCCAGTAATGTTTGAGCGCCGCCAGCTCGTTGGGTTTATCCGCCAGCGACAGACAGATTCCCGGCAGGCCGAAGGCCTCTCTGGTGCCGGGATAAAGCACTTCCAGCAGCGGCCAAACCAGCTCTTCGCGTACCGTCAGAACATGACCATCGCTATCCGATTCGGTAATAAAAGCATGCGGCACCGAGGGCGGCGTAAGCACAAATAGCGGCGCCTGCACCGAATAGCGATGATCGTCGAGCTGTAGCTCAATCTGCCCGGTATCAAGAAAGTGCATTTGAAAAAACTGGTCGTGGCGATGCGCCTGCATATCACGACCAAAGAAATCCGCCATACGAGCAAACGACTGATAATGCACATCGTTACTGCCCATGCTTTCGTCATACTCTTTGCTGATATCAATATTGGCGATCGCACGTTGGCACATAGTTTCTCCTCAAGGGGTGGCGCGCGGACGCGATGCTTTCATGGGAATAAGCCAGATAATGGCGGCGCCGACGACTAACAGAGAAGCGACAAACCAGAGGCCGCTATTGAAGCTACCGGTTATATCTTTTAGCCAGCCAATCATAAACGGGCTAAGTGCGGAGCCAATATTGCCGGTGGCATTGATGACCGCAATGCCTATCGCCCTGGCGCGTAAACTGATCGACTGATCCGGCGTGGTCCAGAAGATCGCCATCGCGCTAAAGGAACCCGTGGATGCCATCACGATCCCCAGGAGCTGGATCAGGTTATGGTCGGTCGCCGACGCCAGCAGCCAGCCCGCGGCGGCAAACAGGAACGGCAACGCCGTGTGATGTTTACGCTCCTGATGTTTGTCCGAATGGCGGCTCCAGTAAATCATGCCCAGAATAGTACAAATCTGCGGGATCGCCGCCAGCAGGCCGATGGTGATATTGCTGCTGCCTTCATTAAAACTTTTCAGGATTTGCGGCGTCCAGATACTAATGGCGCTAAGCGTATTGGTAAGACAAAAATAGGCCAGCGTATACATCAGTACAATTGGCGTGAATACTTCGCGCCACAGACTACGCTGCTGCATGGCGTTATGGCTGATGGCCCCCTCCGGCTGAACCAGCGTCAGGCGGTCATTATCCATCATCTCCTGCAAACATTTTTTATCCTCTGCCGTCAGCCATTTGGCTTTTGCCGGGGTATCATCCAGGTAAAACCAGACCATAATGCCTAACAAAACTGACGGAAATCCTTCCAGCAGGAATAACCACTGCCATCCATGCAGATTGAATATGCCGTCCAGCGATAAAATATAGCCGGAGACAATCGACCCCAACGCGGTAGTGGCCGGCATGGCAATCATAAATAATGCGTTGGCGCGGGCGCGGAAAAATGCCGGGAACCAGTAGGTTAAATAGAGCAATATTCCTGGCAAAAAGCCCGCTTCGGTAATGCCCACCAGCATTCGCAGCACATACAGGCTTTTCGGTCCCACCGCGAACATCGTGGCGGTAGATGCAATGCCCCATAGCACCATAATGGTCGCAATCCAGCGGCGGGCGCCGACGATGCTCAACATCACGTTGCTGGGAATGCCGAAAATGACGTAAGTGGCGTAAAACAGCGTCGTGGCAAGACCAAACATGGTGGCGCTTAACCCCAGATCCTGCCCCATCGTCAACCCGGCAAAACCGATGTTGATACGGTCTAAAAACGAGAAGATAAACAACACGAATAAAAATACGATCAGTCGGCGGAACAGTTTATTTATGACGGTTTGTTGACCCGTGCTGAGCGCGTTGTGCGAACGGACAGACTCGGGGCTTTCCGGAAGTGCAGATGATGTGTCGCTCATTTTTTTTCCTCTGATGGGAATTTTTGTAGGGTACTACGGTTGCCCGGTAGCGCTACGCTTACCGGGCCAGGCTTAATAGACGCCGGACGCACCGGACAGGTTTTTTTCTGCGCCAAAGCGCGCCGCCAGCGCCTCCGCGCCGCGCGCCAGCAGCGTGGTGTCAACGCCGACGGCGACAAATAGCGCCCCCAGTTCCAGATAACGTTTCGCCAGTGCTTCATTGGCCATCAGAATCCCCGGCGCTTTCCCCGCCGCGCGTATCTGCACTATGGCGTTCTCAATCGCCGCCTGCACTTCCGGGTGCTGCGGATTGCCGGCAAAGCCCATATCGGCGCTGAGGTCCGCCGGGCCGATAAACACGCCGTCAATGCCATCCACGTCGAGAATTGACGCCAGATTGCTCATCGCCTCACGCGTTTCAATCTGCACCAGTACGCACATGGCGTCGTTGGCCTGGTGGAGATAGTCCGGAATGCGGTTCCAGCGCGATGCCCGCGCCAGCGCGCTGCCCACGCCGCGAATACCGGCAGGCGGATAACGCGTAGCCGCCACGGCGTTTCGCGCTTCATCAGCATTCTGCACCATCGGTATCAGCAGCGTTTGCGCGCCGACGTCGAGCAGTTGCTTAATCTGTACCGGATCGTTCCATGACGGACGCACCACCGGCTGGCTGGGATAAGGCGCAATCGCCTGCAACTGGGTCAACACCGTCTGCACGTTGTTTGGCGCGTGTTCACCGTCGATCAGTAGCCAGTCGAAGCCGGCGCCCGCTAACAGTTCAGCGCTGTAACTGTTGGCAAGCCCCAGCCACAAACCGATTTGCGGACGCCCCGCTTTTAACGCGTCTTTGAAAGCATTTTTCATCGTTTTTTCCTTACACAAACCGGCAACTGATCGCGCCCATGTTGCCGTAATCGACATGGAAAGTGTCGCCCTTGCGCGCCGGCACCGGGCGGGTGAACGAGCCGCCGAGGATGATCTGCCCGGCTTCAAGCTGGACATCGTAGGGGGCAAGCTTGTTTGCCAGCCACGCCACGCCGTTGGCCGGATGATTCAGCACGCCTGCGGCGACGCCGGTTTCTTCGATCACGCCGTTGCGATAGAGCAGCGCGGAGATCCAGCGCAGATCCAGCTCGTCTGGTTTGATGGGACGACCACCGAGGATCACCCCGGCGTTGGCGGCGTTGTCGGAAATGGTGTCGAACACTTTGCGCGGGCGCTGGGTTTCCGGGTCGATGTTGTGGCTGCGGGCGTCAATCAGTTCTAGCGCCGGAATCACATAATCCGTGGCATTGTAGACGTCGAACAGCGTGCAGTGAGGGCCGCGCAGCGGTTTCGCCAGCACGAACGCCAGCTCCACTTCAATACGCGGGACGATAAAACGGTCGGTGGGGATATCGCCGCCGTCATGGAAGAACATATCGTCAAGCAGCGCGCCGTAATCCGGTTCGCTGATTTGCGAACTGGCCTGCATCGCTTTTGAGGTCAGGCCGATTTTGTGGCCTTTGAGCGTGCGCCCTTCGGCAATTTTGATATTGACCCATTCGCGCTGTACGGCATAGGCATCTTCAATAGTGATGTTGGGATAATCCAGCGACACTGCGCGAATCTGTTCACGCTGTTTTTCAGCCTGATTAAGTCGCTGGGCGATCAGGGTATGGGTCTGTTTATCGAGCATAGTTGCTTCCTGTTACGTCATTCGGTGCTGCTGCGCCGGGTAGCGACGCGGGTGCGTCTTACCCGGCCTACGGTTCGGTATTGCTTCGTGCATCGTTTTTTTGTAGACCCGGTCAGCGCAGCGCCACCGGGCGAAAGAGTGTGCTATTTAAATAACGCGTGTACGTTGTTTTGTTTGTAATTGAGCGTCGGATGTAGCTCGGCAATCTCAAACGACAGCGCCAGATAGCGGTTCTCCATCAGGTCGGCGAAGTGGGCTTTAATCAGCCCAAACAGCATTTCGCCGACTTCCTGACGGCTCTCCAGGCTGCGCCCGGCGCCGATTTTCAGCGTCATATGCACAAACGCGTAATCATGCTTACCGTCAGCCATCTGCCAGGTATCCAGCCAGTGGGCGCGACTGCGGATACCGCCGATGGGGAAAATCCCGCTGGCGGCCAGCGCCTCGTTTACCTTGCTGAACAGGCTGGGTAAATCAGCCTGCTCGCGAATATTTTCAGTACATTCAGCAATAAAGTGCGGCATAAACACCCCCTTACGCAGGCAGCGGGAAAACAGCGTTTACCTGGCCGGTACCGGAGCTGGCGAACAGGTCGGTGATGAACTCCACCTTGCCGTCGTATTTGTCCCAACCCAGCATTCCCAGCAGCATGACCGTGTCGTGCATGTTGCCTTCGCCGTAGCAGTAGTCGGCGTACTCCGGCAACATGGTGCAAAACTCCTTGAATTTGCCTTCGCGCCACAGTTTGACCACGCGCTCGTCCATCTGATGATCGAACTCGCGGGTGTAGCTGTTCATCCCCTCTTCCGCCCGTTGGTCGTCAATAAAACGGTGCGACAGAGAACCACTGGCGAATACCGCTACGGTACCGTCATATTTCTCAATCGCCTTGAGAATGGCTTCGCCCAGTCTGCGGCTGTCGGCAAAATCATGCACAGTGCAGAACGCCGAGATGGAGACCACTTTGAAGTGCTTGTCGCTGTTCATGTAGCGCATCGGCACCAGCGTGCCATACTCCAGCTTCAGGCTCGGGATGTTATGCGCTTTAGCGCGCACGCCCAGTTTGACTGCCTCGTCGGCGATCAGGTGGCCGAGCTCCGGATTACCGTCATAGTCATAGGTCATGTCGCGAATAAAGTGCGGCAATTCGTTGCTGGTATAGACGCCCTGGAAATGGTCGGCACAATTAATGTGGTAAGCGCTATTCACCAGCCAGTGGGTGTCGAATACGATAATGGTGTCAACGCCCATTTCGCGGCAACGCTTGCCTATTTCAATATGCCCATCAATGGCTGCCTGACGACAACCGTGATTTTTTCCCGGCAGTTCAGAAAGATACATCGACGGCACGTGGGTAATTTTTGCTGCTAACGCTAACTTGCCCATATCAAACTCCCCATTTTGGGATAGGATGGTCGCCCATTGAGATGCAGACGTTTTTCATTTCCGCAAACACTTCGAAGCTATATTCGCCGCCTTCGCGCCCGGTACCGGAGGCTTTCACGCCGCCGAACGGCTGGCGCAGGTCGCGGACGTTCTGGGTGTTGACGAAGACCATGCCGGCTTCAATCCCACGCGCCAGGCGCAACACTTTGCTCACGTCCTGGGTCCAGATATAAGAGGCCAGACCGTATTCCACGTCGTTCGCCAGGCGTAACCCTTCCGCTTCGTCTTTGAATGGCAGCAGGCAGGCAACTGGCCCAAAGATCTCTTCCTGCGCGACGCGCATACGGTTATCGACATCGGCCAGCACGGTTGGGCGCAGGAAGTTACCGCCTTTCAGATGCGCAGGCAGGTCAGTGGGTTTTTCCGCACCGCCCGCCAGCAGCGTTGCGCCCTCTTCAATGCCGAGGCGGATATAACCGGAGACTTTTTCCCAGTGCTGTTGGCTAATCAGCGCGCCGACCTGAGTGTTCGGGTCGGTCGGATCGCCGACACGCAGGCGATTCGCGCGTTCGGCAAAGCGCTTCACGAACTCAGGGTAAATGCTCTGCTGGATAAAGATGCGCGACCCGGCGGTGCAGCGTTCGCCGTTGATTGAGAAGATGGTGAACAGCGCGGCGTCCAGCGCGCGCTCAATGTCGGCATCTTCAAAAATCAGCACCGGCGATTTACCGCCCAGCTCCATCGAGTATTTTTTCAGGCCGGCATTTTTCATGATATTGCGACCGGTGGCAGTACCGCCGGTAAACGACACCGCACGCACGTCATGGTGGCGTACCAGCGCATCGCCCGCCGTCGCGCCGTAGCCCTGCACCACGTTCAGCACCCCTGCCGGAATTCCTGCCTCCAGCGCCAGCTCGCCCAGCCTGTCGGCAGTCAGCGGCGACAGCTCGGACATTTTGAGCACCGCGGTGTTACCCAGCGCCAGGCACGGCGCGACTTTCCAGGTCGCGGTCATAAACGGCACGTTCCACGGCGACACCAGCGCGCAGACGCCGACGGGCTGCACCAGCGTATAATTGAGCATTTTATCGTCAACCGGATAGGTCTTGCCGTTCATCTGCTGGCACACTTCGGCGAAGAATTCGAAGTTATGCGAGGCGCGCGGGATCAGCACGTTTTTAGTCTGGTGAATAGGCAGGCCGGTGTCGGCGGTTTCCATCGCCGCGATTTCCGGTACGTTCTGGTCAATCAGGTCACCCAGACGACGCATCAGGCGCGCGCGCTCTTTCATCGGCAGATTGGCCCATTTCGGGAACGCCTCTTTGGCCGCCGCGACAGCCTGGTTCACTTCTGCTTCACCGCCGGAGGCTACTTCCGCCAGCACGTCACCGGTCGCCGGGTTAGTGGTCTGGAAGTAGTCGTTACCTGCAACGTTTTTGCCGTTAATCCAATGATTTATCTTCTTCATTTTGCACTCTCCTCACTGACGATTCGGTTAACCAGGCGACCCACGCCTTCTACTTCCACGACAACTTCATCCCCCGGCACCACATCGGACAACCCTTTCGGCGTACCGGTGGCAATCATGTCGCCCGGTTGCAACGTCATAAATTCGCTCAGATAAGAAATCAGGAACGGGATGCTGAAGATCAGATCGGCGGTCGTCCCTTCCTGCCGCAGCTCACCGTTAACAAAGGTGCGTAACGTCAGGTTATGCGGATCAGAAACCGCCTCTTTATCCATAATCCACGGGCCTATCGGCGTCAGGCCGTCGCGGCTTTTTACCCGCAGATTCGGACGGTAGTAGTTTTCCAGATAGTCGCGGATCGCGTAGTCGTTACAGACGGTGTAACCGGCCACATACTCCATGGCTTCGGCTTCGCTCACCTTACGCGCCGTTTTGCCAATCACCACGACCAGTTCGGCTTCATAGTGCATATATTCGACGTTGTTCGGGCGCACCGACGTTTGGTGATGTTCGGTAAAGGTGTTTGGCGCTTTGATAAATACCAGCGGCTCTTTCGGCGGCGTAAATGCCAGCTCGCTGGCGTGATCGGCGTAGTTCAACCCCAACGCAAATAACGTACCCGTCGCTGACAGCGGCCACGTAAAAGTCTGGTGGCGGGCGAATTCATCTTCTGCGACAACCGGATTTTCCAGAGCGGGTAAACCTTTCGCCAGAATACGCACCCGATCGCCGGGACGCAGCGCAACGCGATTCTGCGGCGTACCAAGTAAGATCGCATCGCCAGGGTTAAGCGTAGCGAACTCACTTAACGCGCTAAGCAGTTGTGCGGCGCTACGCTGTAAATCGGCAGTATTCCAGTGGTCCGCTTCTCGTCCGTTGATTTCAGTGATAATGGTGAGGTTATCCACATCACTCAGCGGCGCCATTTCACCCAGCGGGCAAAAGCCATCGCGACATTTCGCTTTAATCGCCGGGCGATAAAAGCTCTCTTCCGGCAGGCTGACCTCGTTAGCCAGCGCATACCCGGCGATATAGTCCGCCGCCGCTTCAGGGCGTATCCGGCTGGCGGTTTTCCCCACAATGAGCGCCACTGTCGCGCCGCTCAATACCTTTTCTCCCTGCGGATAAGGAATGGGTTCGCCGTGACGAATCACCGTATTACGCGGCTTGATGAACCACACTGCGGTTTTAGGCGGCGCATTATAGGGAGGCTGAGAGAAAGCCTCTTGCCAGGCATCAAGCTGACTGCGATGGTTTAACGCAACGGCGAAAACAGTACCCTTCATACATAAACTCCTCAGGCCGATTTAACGGGCTGTGATTTCATTAATATATTAATGATTAGATTTATGCTTTCGCTGTACATTTAGCAAGCTGAAGTAAAGTATTTGTGATGTGATTAACAATATTTTCACAATTTTATTATTAAATGCATACATATCAAAGAGTTAAATAAAACTCCTTGTTTCTGTTAAACTTTGGACATAAAACAGATGTCATAGCTCACATCGGTAAACACGATTATTCAGGTATTAATAATTCTGCAAAAGAGAAACGCTTATGCATGATTCATTAACCATCGCCTTGCTTCAGGCGCGCGAAGCGGCAATGACCTATTTCCGCCCCATCGTTAAAAGCCACAATCTGACCGACCAGCAATGGCGCATTGTGCGAATCCTGGCCGATAGCCCCTCTATGGATTTTCACGAGCTGGCCTTTCGTACCTGTATTTTGCGTCCAAGTCTGACCGGAATATTGACGCGCATGGAGCGAGACGGACTGGTGTTGCGACTCAAGCCGGTTAACGATCAGCGTAAGTTATATGTCATGTTGACGGAGCAGGGACAAACGTTGTACGCCCGTGCCCGGAGCCAGGTAGAAGAGGCTTATCGAAAAATTGAGGCCGATTTCACGCCCGAAAAAACACAGCAATTGATGCTACTGCTGGACGATCTTATTGCTCTGGGGCGCCAGCATCCTGATAGCGAAGCGGAAGCATAGTATTCTTACCTTCCCACGCCGCCGACACGGGAATCCCCTCCCGCTTACAACGTTGACGGCGATCGCATTTTACTCTTCTTCTTCGACGTTCATCTGAAAAGTACCCGCCGTTGTCCTGAAAGTCTCTTCACAGTTTACGCTTCTGTCTATTCAATTAAACAACAAATAAGAAACATATTATTAACAAAACATTCCGATTAACGAGGAAGAGGCCGCAATGAAACCTGAAGATTTTCGTACTGATAACAAGCGTCCGTTAACGGGCGAAGAGTATTTAAAAAGCCTGCAGGACGGGCGGGAAATTTATATTTACGGCGAACGCGTTAAAGATGTTACGACACATCCGGCATTCCGCAATGCCGCAGCCTCTGTCGCACAACTGTATGACGCATTACATAAACCGTCGATGCAAGATACCCTGTGCTGGAATACTGATACCGGCAGCGGCGGTTATACGCATAAATTTTTCCGCGTGGCGAAAAGCGCTGACGATCTGCGCCAACAGCGTGATGCTATCGCCGAGTGGTCACGCCTGAGTTACGGCTGGATGGGACGCACACCGGATTACAAAGCCGCCTTTGGTTGCGCTCTGGGCGCTAACCCAGCCTTCTACGGCCAGTTTGAGCAGAACGCCCGCAACTGGTACACCCGTATTCAGGAGACCGGCCTGTACTTTAACCATGCAATCGTCAACCCGCCCATTGACCGCCACAAACCTGCCGACGAAGTGAAAGACGTCTATATCAAGCTGGAGAAAGAGACGGACGCCGGGATTATTGTCAGCGGGGCGAAAGTCGTCGCCACTAACTCCGCCCTGACTCACTACAACATGATTGGTTTCGGCTCAGCCCAGGTGATGGGCGAAAACCCGGATTTCGCTCTGATGTTTGTCGCGCCAATGGATGCCGAAGGCGTAAAACTTATTTCGCGCGCCTCGTATGAAATGGTCGCGGGCGCGACGGGCTCGCCGTTTGATTATCCCCTCTCCAGCCGCTTTGATGAAAACGATGCCATTCTGGTGATGGACAAGGTGCTGATCCCGTGGGAAAACGTATTAATTTACCGTGATTTCGATCGTTGCCGTCGCTGGACGATGGAAGGCGGCTTTGCCCGTATGTATCCACTGCAAGCCTGTGTTCGTCTGGCGGTTAAACTTGATTTCATTACCGCGCTGCTGAAAAAATCGCTCGAATGTACGGGTACCGTAGAGTTCCGGGGCGTGCAGGCCGATCTCGGCGAAGTCGTGGCCTGGCGCAATATGTTCTGGGCATTGAGCGATTCTATGTGTTCTGAAGCAACCCCGTGGGTAAACGGCGCCTGGCTACCGGACCACGCCGCGCTGCAAACCTATCGTGTCATGGCCCCAATGGCCTACGCGAAAATTAAAAATATTATTGAACGTAACGTTACCAGCGGCCTGATTTACCTGCCTTCCAGCGCCCGCGATCTGAATAATCCGCAAATCGACCAGTACCTGGCGAAATACGTACGCGGCTCTAACGGAATGGACCATGTTGAACGTATCAAAATTCTTAAATTGATGTGGGATGCCATCGGCAGCGAGTTTGGCGGTCGCCATGAGCTGTACGAGATTAACTACTCGGGCAGCCAGGATGAAATTCGTCTGCAGTGCCTGCGTCAGGCCCAGAGCTCCGGCAATATGGATAAGATGATGGCAATGGTCGATCGCTGCCTCTCCGAATACGATCAGAATGGCTGGACGGTTTCGCATTTGCACAATAACGACGACATCAATCAACTGGATAAGCTGCTGAAATAACGCGGCAGGAGGTTCTCATGCAAGTAGATGAACAACGTCTGCGTTTTCGCGATGCGATGGCAAGTCTGGCGGCAGCGGTCAACATCGTAACCACGGCGGGTCACGCCGGACGCTGCGGTATCACCGCAACAGCGGTCTGTTCCGTCACCGATACGCCGCCCTCCGTGATGGTATGTATTAATGCCAATAGCGCCATGAACCCCGTCTTTCAGGGCAACGGCAGGCTGTGCATTAATGTACTTAACCATGAGCAGGAGCTGATGGCGCGCCACTTTGCCGGTATGACGGGGATGGCAATGGAAGAGCGTTTTCACCAGCCATGTTGGCAAAACGGGCCGCTAGGCCAGCCGGTACTTAACGGCGCGCTGGCCGGTCTTGAAGGCGAGATCAGCGAGGTACAAACCATTGGCACGCATCTGGTGTATCTGGTGGCGATCAAAAATATTATTCTTAGCCAGGATGGGCATGGCCTGATTTATTTCAAACGCCGTTTTCATCCGGTCAGACTTGAGATGGAAGCGCCTGTTTAACCGTCACTCATGCCCACAAGCGGGATAACCACCGCTTGTGGGAGAAGAGTCGATACGCTGAAGATTTTTATTCCCGCCGCGATGTTTGCTCGCCATAAATCGCGGCGATTAATACAATCTAAGAACCTATCCCACCAGGCGTTATTGGCGCAGCCAGTTTGGACACGGACAGCGCGCAAAAACCGGAGCGTACACGTAGTACGTGAGGTTTGACTCGCTACGCTCGCCCTTCGGGCCGCCGCTAGCGGCGTTCAAAACGCTAACGCGTTTTGGCGAGCACTGCCCAGGTCCAAAATGGCAAGTAAAATAGCCCTAATGGGATAGGCTCTAAATTAGCTCCCGCGATAGGTTGAATAACCATACTGACTTAATAACAGCGGCACATGATAGTGCTCATTCGTTTTGCTGATATGAAACTCGACGGGAATCTCCGGGAAAAACGTATCCAGTTTTTTACTTTCAAAATACTGGCCGGTTTTAAAAATAACGCGATAATCCCCCGGCGCGGCAGCTTTTTCGGGCCACAGTGCTTTAATACGTCCATCCTGGTCGGTATGCCCGGTGTTTAATTGCGTCCATCCGTTATCCTTTTTCTGCTCCAGTACCACCTCCACGCCGGGCGCCGGTTTGCCTGTTTGCTGATCGAGAATATGTACGCTGAGAATATTGTTGCCAGCGGCCAGCGCCATTGCCGGGGCTGCAACAAGAGATGCTATCACGGTAGCCAGTATATATCGTTTCATGCTTCACTCCTTTACGGTATTGATGCAGGAAAATATATCTGGCGCGTCCAGGATTAACCTTACACGGACATGACAATTATGTCATCTTGTTGGAGATTTACGGATTCGCTAACAAGCCTATGGCATACTGCGTCGATGAAGATTTTATTGATTGAAGATAACCAGAAAACCATTGAGTGGGTACGTCAGGGACTCACGGAGGCAGGCTATGTGGTTGATTATGCCTGTGATGGACGAGACGGATTACACCTGGCCCTTCAGGAACATTATTCATTGATTATTCTTGATATTATGCTGCCGGGGCTTGATGGATGGCAGGTTTTACGCGCGTTACGCACTGCGCATCAATCCCCTGTCATTTGCCTGACGGCGCGCGACTCGGTTGAGGATCGCGTCAAAGGTCTTGAGGCGGGCGCTAATGATTACCTTGTTAAGCCTTTTTCCTTCGCCGAACTGCTGGCCCGGGTGAGAGCTCAACTCAGACAGCACGTCCCGGTCTTTACCCGACTGACGATCAATGGTCTGGACATGGATGCCACAAAGCAATCGGTGTCACGAAATGGCAAACCGATTTCCCTGACCCGCAAAGAATTCCTGCTCCTCTGGTTACTGGCGTCCCGGGCAGGAGAAATCGTGCCCCGAACCGCGATCGCCAGCGAAGTTTGGGGAATTAACTTTGATAGTGAAACCAACACCGTTGATGTCGCGATTCGTCGGCTGCGCGCCAAAGTAGACGATCCATTTGAAAAGAAGCTCATTATGACCGTCCGGGGGATGGGTTATCGATTACAGGCGGAAACGTCGCAGAATGGTTAAGTTATCAATGACGCTGCGCCTGACAATTTCTTTTATCGCCATCCTTATCCTCGCCTGTACCGGCATTAGCTGGACGCTCTATAACGCGCTGAGCAAAGAATTAACGTATCGGGATGATATGACGCTAATAAATCGGGCGGCGCAAATGCAGCAACTGTTACTGGATGGCGCCAGGCCGGAAAATCTGCCGCTCTATTTCAATCGGATGGTGGATACGAAGCAGGATATCTTATTGATTCATTCAGCAACAGGCCACAATGTTGCGATTAATCATAGCGGCATCCCCGACCAACGCTTTAACGAAATTCCGCTGGCTAAAAACCTCACCCGCGAAACCTTATTTCGCCAGGCGGTACAAGGCACGGAGCTGACCGCGGTACGAGTAAATGCCAGAAGCGGCGATGACCCGCTGACCCTTACTATCGCCAGGCTGGCGACGGAAAGGCGGCAAATGCTGGCGCAATATCGCCGCAACAGTTTGCTGATTAGCCTTATCGCGATCCTCGTCTGTTCGGCGCTCAGTCCATTAGTCATCAGAAACGGGCTGCGGGCCATTACGTCGCTCAGCCGACTCACCGCGGCGACAGATAGCGGCACACTTCGCCAGCCGCTGGCGGAACAGGCGTTACCCGTTGAGCTCAGGCCGCTTGGGCAAGCGCTAAATACCATGCGCCAGAAGCTTTCCGACGATTTTGAACGCCTGAACCAATTTGCCGACGATCTGGCGCATGAGCTGCGCACGCCGGTTAATATTTTACTGGGGAAAAACCAGGTGATGCTGAGTCAGGAACGCAGCGCCGAAGAGTATCAACAAGCCCTTGTCGATAATATTGAAGAGCTGGAGGGACTGTCGCGACTGACAGAAAATATTCTCTTTCTGGCACGCGCGGAGCACCAGAATATAGCGGTAAAAAAACAGCCTGTTTCGCTCAATGCGCTGGTCGAAAATATGCTGGATTATCTTAGCCCCCTTGCCGAGGAGAAGCGCATCTGTTTTATAAATCAATGTCAGGGAACGGTATGGGCTGACGAAATATTATTACAAAGAGTGCTCTCAAACCTGCTGACGAATGCCATCCGTTATTCTGATGAAAACGCCGTGATACGTATTGAAAGCGCTTATGATGATAACGTTGCAGAAATTCGGGTCGCTAATCCGGGCAGCCACCCCGCCGATGCGGATAAGCTTTTCCGGCGTTTTTGGCGAGGAGATAATGCCCGCCACACTGCCGGCTTCGGTCTGGGGCTATCGTTGGTTAATGCGATTGCTCTATTGCACGGTGGCGCGGCATCTTACCGCTATGCCGATGAACATAATATCTTTTCGGTTCGTCTGCCTGATAGCGGTGATAGCTAAGGTCAGTACAGGTTCTGTTCCCCTTCCCTGCCACAGGGCTGTGGTTATCAATACAACCTCAATAAAGAGAAAATAAAGGATGCCGGCAAAGAATATTGCTGGCTCGATCACTTTCTCGGTTTCCAATCCAGGGTCAATTCATCCCATAACGCGTTATTCAGTGGGAACCTTTATGAAAAAGTATCTTGCATTCGCCGTTACGCTGCTGGGTATGGGTAAAGTCATCGCCTGTACTACCCTTTTGGTAGGCAATCAGGCTTCGGCTGACGGCTCCTTCATTATCGCGCGCAACGAAGATGGCTCGGCAAATAACGCCAAGCATAAGGTTATTCATCCCATCGCGTTTCATCAACAAGGCGAGTATAAAGCACATCGGAACAATTTTAGCTGGCCGCTTCCGGAGACAGCGATGCGCTATACGGCGATTCATGACTTTGATACTAACGATAACGCCATGGGTGAAGCCGGTTTCAATTCGGCGGGCGTCGGAATGAGCGCAACGGAAACCATTTATAACGGCAGAGCGGCGCTGGCTGCCGATCCTTACGTGACAAAAACGGGAATCACGGAAGACGCCATTGAGTCCGTGATCCTGCCAGTGGCGCAATCGGCGCGTCAGGGCGCCAAATTACTGGGAGACATTATTGAACAAAAAGGCGCGGGCGAAGGTTTCGGCGTCGCGTTTATTGATAGCAAAGAGATATGGTATCTGGAGACGGGAAGCGGTCATCAATGGCTGGCAGTACGACTTCCGGCAGATAGCTATTTCGTTTCCGCCAATCAGGGACGTTTACGCCATTACGATCCGAATGATAACGCGAATTATATGGCGTCACCAACGTTAGTAAGCTTTGCGAAAAAGCAGGGATTATATGATCCGGCCCGCGGCGAATTCGACTTTCATCAAGCCTATTCGCAGGATAACAAAAACGATACCACCTATAATTATCCGCGCGTCTGGACGCTACAACATCAGTTTAATCCGCATCTGGATACGGTCGTTAGCGAAGGGGAAACATTTCCTGTTTTTTTAACGCCAATAACGAAAATTAGCGTAGCGGCAGTAAAAAACGCGTTACGCAATCACTATCAGGGAACGTCGCACGACCCTTATGCCAGTCATAACCCACAAGAACCATGGCGACCCATATCCGTTTTTCGTACCCAGGAGTCACATATTTTACAGGTCAGACCGAAATTACCGCAGGCTATCGGTAACGTAGAATACATCGCCTATGGAATGCCATCTCTTAGCGTCTATCTCCCCTATTATCAGGGAATGCGTCATTATCAACCCGGAGATGATAAAGGAACCGATCGGGCGAGCAACGACTCTACCTACTGGACATTCCGCACGTTGCAAACGCTGGTTATGCAGGACTACAATGCGTTTGCGCCAGATGTGCAACACGCCTGGAAAACATTTGAACAGCAAACAGCTAAGCAGCAGTATAAGGTGGAGCAGAGCTATCTGAGATTATATGCGTCGCATCCGAAAGAAGCGCAACGCTTACTGCAAAATTTTGAAGATAAAACGATGCAAAATGCGCAAACGCTCGCCCGTCGTCTGACCAATAATATTATTACGACAATGACTTACCGCACAGATATGAAATATCACTTTTCAAGTACGCAACCATAAATTTAATGACAATCTATTAGCCACTCATACACAATAAGATAAAGCGGCACCAGAATTAGCCAGATATAAAAGACAATAATTATTATGGATTCATAGAGAGGATAATTTATGACACTCCAGACAAATATCAGCAGAGAGACAAAAGCGGCAAAGACCCAGGAGGTATATAAGCACGTTGTTCTTTTCAAAATGGCCGCCTCCTCCACATAAGACGATAACTACAGCTTATGTCCCGTGTTACATAACTTTTCCCGACAGGCCTCTTTTACCCATGCTGAAAAATTCCGCGTCTTTTCAGATTTCAACGCGAATTCTATCTGTTCAAGCATGGAATAGGAAAAACGAATATTCTTCGTCACGGTCTTACTTGTCCGGGGCTTTGCTGGCATACACACACCTGTATAACATTTGATGTAACGCCGTTACTTTACGCAGGAGTAAATCGGTGAATTTGATCTGAGTCAAGAAGGTGGGTTTTCAATAAAAGTTGTGCCCTAAATTGTGAAGTTTGTAGATTTTATGAACATTTGATGTACCGATCTCTCCCCCATGATCGCCACTACGTATGGACGTCAGGATGCCTCCCCGCCTGATCAGAAGCGTTTCCTCATTAAAAAGGACATTTTTTTAAAGTTCCTGGTGCATAAAAGTCACATCCTTTTAAAGGGTTGTTAACCCTGTTGAATGTTCCCACTCCCCTATTCAGGAATATTAAAAACGCTATGCAAATACAGAGCTTCTATCACTCAGCTTCACTAAAAACCCAGGAGGCTTTTAAAAGCCTACAAAAAACCTTATACAACGGAATGCAGATTCTATCAGGCCAGGGCAAAGCACCGGCTAAAGCGTCCGACGTTCGCCCGGAAATTATTGTCCTGCGAGAACCCGGCGCGACATGGGGGAATTATCTACAGCATCAGAAGGCATCTAACCACTCGCTGCATAACCTCTATAACTTACAGCGCGATCTTCTTACCGTCGCGGCAACCGTTCTGGGTAAACAAGACCCAGTCCTGGCGTCAATGGCAAACCAAATGGAGTTAGCCAAAGTTAAAGCGGACCGGCCAGCAACAAAACAAGAAGAAGCCGCGGCAAAAGCATTGAAGAAAAATCTTATCGAACTTATTGCAGCACGCACTCAGCAGCAGGATGGCTTACCTGCAAAAGAAGCTCATCGCTTTGCGGCAGTAGCGTTTAGAGACGCTCAGGTCAAGCAGCTTAATAACCAGCCCTGGCAAACCATAAAACATACACTCACGCATAACGGGCATCACTATACCAACACGCAGCTCCCTGCCGCAGAGATGAAAATCGGCGCAAAAGATATCTTTCCCAGTGCTTATCAGGGAAAGGGCGTATGCAGTTGGGATACCAGGAATATTCATCACGCCAATAATTTGTGGATGTCCACGGTGAGTGTGCATGAGGACGGTAAAGATAAAACGCTTTTTTGTGGGATACGTCATGGCGTGCTTTCCCCCTATCATGAAAAAGATCCGCTTCTGCGTCAGGTCGGCGCTGAAAACAAAGCCAAAGAAGTATTAACTGCGGCACTTTATAGTAAACCTGAGTTGCTTAACAGAGCCTTAGAGGGCGAAGCGGTAAGCCTTAAACTGGTATCCGTCGGGTTACTCACCGCGTCGAATATTTTCGGCAAAGAGGGAACGATGGTCGAGGATCAAATGCGCGCATGGCAATCGTTGACCCAGCCGGGAAAAATGATTCATTTAAAAATCCGCAATAAAGATGGCGATCTACAGACGGTAAAAATAAAACCGGACGTTGCCGCATTTAATATGGGGGTTAATGAGCTGGCGCTCAAGCTCGGCTTTGGCCTTAAGGCATCGGATAGATATAATGCCGAAGCGCTACATCAGTTATTAGGCAATGATTTACGCCCTGAAGCCAGACCAGGTGGCTGGGTTGGCGAATGGCTGGCGCAATACCCGGATAATTATGAGGTCGTAAATACATTAGCGCGCCAGATTAAGGATATCTGGAAAAATAACCAACATCATAAAGATGGCGGCGAACCCTATAAACTCGCACAACGCCTTGCCATGTTAGCCCATGAAATTGACGCGGTGCCCGCCTGGAATTGTAAAAGCGGCAAAGATCGTACAGGAATGATGGATTCAGAAATCAAGCGAGAGATCATTTCCTTACATCAGACCCATATGTTAAGTGCGCCTGGTAGTCTTCCGGATAGCGGTGGACAGAAAATTTTCCAAAAAGTATTACTGAATAGCGGTAACCTGGAGATTCAGAAACAAAATACGGGCGGGGCGGGAAACAAAGTAATGAAAAATTTATCGCCAGAGGTGCTCAATCTTTCCTATCAAAAACGAGTTGGGGATGAAAATATTTGGCAGTCAGTAAAAGGCATTTCTTCATTAATCACATCTTGAGTCTTGAGGTAACTATATGGAAAGTCTATTAAATCGTTTATATGCCGCGTTAGGCCTGGATGCGCCAGAAGATGAGCCACTGCTTATCATTGATGATGGAATACAGGTTTATTTTAATGAATCCGATCATACACTGGAAATGTGCTGTCCCTTTATGCCATTGCCTGACGACACTCTAACTTTGCAGCATTTTTTACGTCTTAACTACGCCAGCACCGTCACTATCGGCGCTGACGCAGACAATACTGCTTTAGTGGCGCTTTATCGCTTGCCGCAAACCAGTACCGAAGAAGAGGCGCTCACTGGTTTTGAATTATTCATTTCAAACGTGAAGCAATTAAAAGAGCGTTATGCATAATTAACACGTCACATGCTTTTTTAATGAGATAAAACGCAATACGTATGCCCTTTACAAGAGACAAGGCCAGAATCTTTGGTGGAAATGTAAGGGGCAAACGTTCCTCTCTCTCATTTTGCTCTGTTTGCGGGAGCATTTTTAGTGTGTAAGTATTCCTGCTCATCAGGTTTTTACGCCATCTACGCGCATTTATTCTGCTATAAGTTGAAATACTGCAAAAAATATTAGTGCTTATTATTTTTTCTTTAAGTAAATTTTCGTTCAACAAACTCAATTGTTTGTTCAATAATGATGAAGCGTGAGTTATGCTGGAAATGAAGGAAGCCAATAGCAAGGATAATCTGATTATTCACGGGTGATATTATGAGACATCGTATATTTTTACCATTGCTTCTGGTGTTGTCGGCTACAGCCTTTTCGGCATCGGCGATGGCTGCCAGTGATTCCCCTCCACCACCAGATAATACAAAACACGCCTCCCGTGGCTGGCCACCAGACCCCGAAGCATTGATTCGCCCACGCTGGTGTGACAACTGGCCATCAGATATAGAGAAACCAGATTTTTGGTGTGATGTATGTGGTTGTTAATTTTTTACAGAAAGCTATAACAACCATATCAGAACTGAGAGTATTTCTGATCATTATGTTTCATCAGTTCCTGATGAACTGAATATGACTTCAGGCTGGCGTGTTTTATTAACGTCAGCCTGATTTTTTACAACATCATATTACTGACTTACAGGCGCAGCTAGTGCGTTCTATACCTAAGCTGGTGATTGTAACGACCCCGACAGTACTTCTGCTTCACCGTTATGGCAGAAATCATCGCCTCTTGTCAGATGCCAGACACCTACTCATCCCCAACCAAAGCTCTAAATACAAAAATCACCTTATATCTTTTTTTATTATTCCTTGTATAAATGTGACTTGTCTCACACCTATAAGGAATCGACTCACTTCCATAAGAAGGAATCAAAATGCCAATAACTAACGCGTCCCCAGAAAGTATATTAAAATATTTGTATGCGGCCGGTACCGGTACGAAAGAAGCAATGGAAAGTGCAACTTCACCACGCGGTGTACTGGAGTGGCTTGTCAATTTTTTTACCTGTGGTGGAGTAAGAAGAAACAATGAAAGATGCTTTCGGGAGGTAATTGGAAAACTGACCACATCATTATTATATGTAAATAAAGATGCTTTCTTCGATGGTAATAAAATATTTCTGGAGGATGTCAACGGGTGTACTATATGTCTGTCATGTGGAGCAGCATCCGAAAATACGGATCCCATGGTCATTATTGAAGTGAACAAAAATGGAAAAACTGTAACGGATAAAGTTGATAGCGAGAGATTTTGGAATGTATGTCGAATGTTAAAGCTGATGAGTAAACATAATATACAACAGCCTGATTCACTTATAACCGAGGATGGTTTTCTGAACCTGCGCGGAGTAAACCTGGCTTATAAAGATTTCCAGGGGGAAGATTTGTCAGAAATAGATGCTTCTGATGCAGATTTCCGTGAAACAAATCTATCTAATGTAAATTTAGTCGGTGCAAATTTGTGTTGTGCAAATCTACACGCTGTAAATCTAATGGGTTCAAACATGACTAAAGCAAACCTGACTCACGCAAACCTGACTTGCGCTAACATGTCCGGTGTAAACTTAACCGCTGCAATTCTATTCGGCTCAGACTTAACTGACACCAAACTAAATGGTGCGAAATTAGATAAGATAGCTCTAACTTTAGCGAAAGCATTAACAGGAGCCGATCTGACAGGTAGTCAACATACCCCTACTCCACTCCCGGATTACAATGATAGAACTCTTTTCCCCCATCCGATATTTTAGTCGAGATAAAGGGATTTTATAAACAAGAAGTATTCAAACAGAAGCCCCCCTTGTTTTATTAAATAAACCCCGCCCCTAAGTTTCATTATAAATAACATTTTCAGCGTATTACTTGTTGGCTTTGTCTGAATCATAGCGTTATCTGTATGTGGCACATTAACTAAAAACACTATTATTGTTTAATTTAAATAATTCATAATTGTAGTCAGGAAATAAGAAGTTATGCTTCCGGTCACCTACAGATTAATACCTCAAAGCGGAGTATCCACATATGGATTAAATACCGCATATACACCTGTTTTCCCCGATATTCCCGAACATGCACCAAACCCCTCACGGCTACGCCTTGCTCATGACAGCCTTGCCATAAACAGTGAATTCCGTCTGGAGCCAGAGTGTGTGGTGGAGTACCTTATCTCAGGCGCGGGTGGAATAGACCCTGATACAGAAATTGATGACGACACTTATGACGAATGCTACGATGAACTATCCTCCGTACTTCAAAATGCGTATACCCAAAGCGAAACATTCCGCAGACTGATGAATTACGCATATGAAAAAGAACTACATGATGTGGAGCAGCGCTGGCTACTGGGGGCAGGCGAAGCCTTTGAAACTACCGTGGCTCAGGAACACTTCAAACTTTCAGAAGGCAGGAAAGTTATTTGTCTCAATCTGGACGATTCTGATGATTCATATACCGAACATTATGAAAGTAACGAAGGACCACAACTTTTTGACACAAAACGTTCATTTATTCATGAAGTTGTACATGCACTGACCCATCTTCAGGATAAAGAAGAAAATCATCCAAGAGGCCCTGTTGTCGAATATACCAACATTATTCTGAAAGAGATGGGGCATCCTTCACCTCCCAGAATGGTCTACATCTTCAATAAATAGACACATCAGGAAACGAAAAGAAACTAAAAACCCACGTAGTCCGTTTTTTCGGGAAATGTTCTGGCAGTATTTTCTAACTATATTCTAAGCGCCCAAAAACAAAGGGGCTACCTTTCGGTAACCCCTTGTTTAATCTGGCGGAAGCGCAGAGATTCGAACTCTGGAACCCTTTCGGGTCGCCGGTTTTCAAGACCGGTGCCTTCAACCGCTCGGCCACACTTCCGGAATGAGGCGCACTATAAACATCCCGGTGCGTCATGTAAAGACCGAATGTGTTCGTTTGCGTGAAAAACAGGCAAATTTTCGTTAATTGCCTGAAATAGCGGCACATTGACCATTTCTTCAACACAAAAACTGGCTTAATACGTGTTGATCGTCCCCACTGTTTTACCGCTGTGATTATCAATTTTTTATCGGTAACGCGTGGTTGGCGCTGCCGCCTGTTTTATGGCGTAGCGCCAGGCATGAGCAGACCGTTTTAACGACGGTAATCACCTGAAATCTCTTAAGGAAACTAAACGTAAACGAATGCGTAAAGATGGGTAAAACCACTGGGTGACAGTGACTGTTTTTATTATTCTCCTTTATTAATTACATCTGTCATAAGAGAGTGACTAATGGATCGTATCATTACATCATCGCGTGATCGTAGCTCGCTACTGAGTACGCACAAAGTACTGCGCAACACCTATTTTCTGTTGAGCCTGACGCTGGCTTTCTCCGCAATTACCGCGACAGCCAGTACGGTACTGATGCTGCCCTCCCCCGGCCTGATTCTGACGCTGGTCGGTATGTATGGGCTGATGTTCCTGACCTATAAAACCGCCAATAAGCCGGTCGGTATCCTGTCTGCTTTTGCGTTTACCGGCTTCCTCGGCTATATCCTGGGCCCGATTCTTAACGCCTATCTGTCAGCAGGCATGGGCGATGTCATTGGCCTGGCGCTGGGTGGTACCGCGTTAGTATTTTTCTGCTGCTCCGCTTACGTTCTGACCACCCGTAAGGATATGTCTTTCCTGGGCGGTATGTTAATGGCCGGGATCGTCGTCGTGCTGATTGGTATGGTGGCGAATATTTTCCTGCAACTGCCTGCATTGCACCTGGCGATTAGCGCGGTGTTTATCCTGATTTCCTCGGGCGCTATCCTGTATGAAACCAGTAACATCATTCACGGCGGTGAAACCAACTATATTCGTGCGACCGTCAGTCTGTACGTTTCGCTGTACAACATCTTTGTCAGCCTGCTCAGCATTCTGGGCTTCGCCAGCCGCGACTAATCGACATTCCCCTCTTCCAGCCCTGCTTATGCAGGGCTTTATTTTTTGCTACACTGCCGTCCGTGTTGATTACGCAGTGAAACGTTATGTTGATCTTTGAAGGTAAAGAAATCAGTACTGATAGCGAAGGCTATCTGAAAGAGACGACGCAGTGGAGTGAAACGCTGGCAGTCGCAATCGCCGCCAATGAAGGCATTGAGCTCTCTGCGGAACACTGGGAAGTCGTGCGCTTCGTGCGCGAATTTTACCTGGAGTTTAATACCTCTCCCGCCATCCGAATGCTGGTAAAAGCGATGGCGAATAAGTTCGGCGAAGAAAAAGGCAACAGCCGCTATCTGTATCGTCTGTTCCCGAAAGGCCCGGCAAAGCAAGCGACCAAAATCGCCGGTCTGCCCAAGCCGGTAAAATGTATTTAATACCGAATACTAAAGCCTGTTAGCGTCTCGCGAGGGCTGTGCGGTTCAGTGAGGATTTTGTCCACACGAGCAGAGCGCGGCCCGCCCTCTTTCAGCCACTTGATGAGTTTTTCCACCTGCGCCGCGTCGCCACAGGCCACCACTTCTACGCTTCCGTCATCCATATTCTTCGCATAGCCGGTTAACCCCAGCCGCTGCGCCTCATGCTGCGTGGTATAGCGAAACCCGACTCCCTGAACGCGACCATAAACCCAGGCGATAATGCAGACGTTCGACATGATGGTTCTCCTTTCATAATCAGTGGTGGAAGCTCATACAGGACATACTTAACGTACCTGGCTGGGCAGACACCCATAATGTTGGCGGAATCTGGCCGTAAATCGCGACCCCGACAGGTAGCCGCACCGTAGCGCTATTTCGCCGATCGGCAGCGTCGTCGATTGCAGTTGAGAAAGCGCGCAGGACATGCGCACCTCTTCAACAATTTGTCGATAACTCTGCGATTCGCGCTGCAAACGCCGACGCAGCGTCGATGTTCCCATAGCAAGACGGCGGGCTATCTCCTGGGCTGTCCATAGCTTAGCAGGCGAGAGCATAATCAGTTGCCGCACCTGCTCCGTGAGGGTGTAACGCCGTTCAATAAGCAGCGGTCCTGCCGCGCCATCATGCAAAAGCGCTAACAGTAACCCCATCGCCTGATGTTCCTGTAGCCCAACGGGTAAACCCTGGCGCACAGCATCCAACACGTTCTCCCACATAAATGTCAGGCTACGGCTCATCGGCGTACACAGCGATGTCAGGTTTGCCGGTGGATAATCCTGAACGTACATCGTTTTAAAGCGAGCAATAATCTCCGGTGAAAGTAACAACAGGTCGGAGCGAAAACCGTTCTGCGCAGGCTGATTAATAATCTCCAGCGGCGTGTTCGCCGGAATAATAATCAACTCGCCCGGCCCGGCGACAAGGCGGCTATCATCCTGAATGATGACTTTACTGCCCTGCGTAATATGGCAGATAGCGGCGGAAAAAAGCGTAACACGATGCAAACGGTGCAGATGACTGGAACGCACCTCTGCCGTCGTAAGATCCTGATGTCGAATATGCATCTCCTGCACCGTGCCGTCCTCTATTTTATCTTCCGTATGTAGCCGTGAATTGTGCTTTCGCAATCACATGCGCGTTAAGCATAAACCCTACCAACGCGCCACTCGACTCACTGTCGAGCGGCAGTGTTGCCGTATTCAGCGCCCACACAGTAAACTGATAGCGATGAGGCTTATCGCCCGGCGGCGGACAGGCGCCGCCAAAGCCAGCATAACCGAAATCATTCCGTCCCTGCACCACTCCAGCGGGTAACGTTTTTTTATCAGCCCCCGTCGGCAGGTCGTGAATCTGCGCAGGAATATTCACCATCGTCCAGTGCCACCAGCCGCTTCCGGTGGGCGCATCAGGATCGAAGACGGTAATAGCGTAGCTTTTGGTTCCGGCAGGCGGATTGCGCCAGCTCAGCTGCGGCGAAATATTTTCTCCGCTACAACCAAATCCTTTAAAGACATGCTGTTGCGTTAAACGAAAATCCGCCGGAATATCCGCGCTACTGAGGCTAAACGCCGACGCGGCAGATACGCCGCCACTCAATGCCATCATTGCGGCTGCGGTCAAAGAGAAGACTGTTTTCATTGTATTTCCTTCTTCATATAAAGAAATAACACTATAAAAAGCGTCCGCTGAAGAAACTGTGCCTTTACGATTCTATTTTGTGCAGAAACGCTCACCGCCATACGCTGGTGATTGCCTCTCTCATCTGTGCTACCCTACGCGCCATTTCGTTTTCACGGTCCCTGGCTGGAGCTATTATCCGGCTCGCGTCACTGTTTGTGAGAGGTTACTCCGCATGACTGAATCTACATTTCCGCAATATCCCCGTTTAGTCCTCAGCAAAGGGCGAGAAAAATCTTTACTCCGCCGCCACCCATGGGTCTTTTCCGGCGCCGTCTCCCGCCTGGAAGGCAAAGCCAACCTCGGTGAAACTATCGATATCGTCGACCATCAGGGAAAGTGGTTAGCACGCGGCGCCTGGTCGCCAGCATCCCAGATCCGCGCGCGCGTCTGGACATTTGATAAAGCAGAATCCATTGATATTGCGTTTTTCACCCGCCGCCTGCGCCAGGCGCAGCAGTGGCGCGACTGGCTGGCGAAAAAAGACGGCCTGGATAGCTATCGTCTGATCGCCGGTGAGTCCGATGGCCTGCCTGGCGTCACTATCGATCGTTTTGGTCATTTTTTGGTGCTGCAACTGCTCAGCGCCGGGGCCGAATATCAACGTGCCGCATTAATTAGCGCTCTGCAAACATGCTATCCTGATTGCGCTATTTACGATCGCAGCGACGTCGCCGTGCGGAAAAAAGAAGGGATGGCGCTGACGCAAGGTCCGGTCACTGGCGAACTGCCGCCTGCGCTTCTGCCAATTGAAGAACACGGTATGAAATTACTGGTCGATATCCAGGGCGGCCACAAAACCGGTTATTATCTTGATCAGCGCGACAGTCGTCTGGCGACGCGCCGCTACGTGGAAAATCAGCGGGTACTGAACTGCTTCTCTTATACCGGCGGTTTTGCCGTGTCGGCGTTAATGGGCGGTTGTCGCCAGGTTGTCAGCGTGGATACCTCACAGGATGCGCTGGATATCGCCAGGCAAAACGTTGAACTGAACCAACTGGACTTGAGCAAAGCCGAATTCGTGCGCGATGACGTGTTTAAGTTGCTGCGCGCTTACCGTGAACACGGCGAAAAATTCGACGTCATCATCATGGACCCGCCCAAATTCGTCGAAAATAAAAGCCAGTTAATGGGTGCCTGCCGGGGCTATAAAGACATTAACATGTTAGCGATTCAACTGCTCAATCCGGGCGGCATACTGCTGACATTCTCTTGCTCCGGACTGATGACCAGCGATTTATTTCAGAAAATCATTGCCGATGCCGCAATAGATGCCGGTCGTGATGTACAATTTATAGAGCAGTTCCGTCAGGCCGCCGATCACCCGGTGATCGCCACCTACCCGGAAGGGCTGTATCTGAAAGGGTTTGCCTGTCGCGTCATGTAACTTGAAAAGTGGAATAGTATCCTCATATAAAGGGTATCTATTTCCCGGGAGGTGACTATGATAGCCAGCAAATTCGGTATCGGCCAACAGGTCCGCCATTCCCTGTTAGGTTACCTCGGAGTGGTCGTCGATATCGACCCGGAATATTCGCTTGATGAACCGTCGCCTGATGAACTGGCGGTTAACGACGAACTTCGCGCCGCTCCGTGGTACCACGTGGTAATGGAAGATGATGATGGTCAGCCAGTGCATACTTATCTGGCCGAGGCCCAGTTGCGAAGCGAAATGCGGGACGAGCATCCAGAACAGCCATCGATGGATGAACTGGCGCGTACCATTCGCAAGCAGCTTCAGGCGCCGCGACTACGTAACTGATTGTATGTAAAAGGCCGGAGAGCGATATCCGGCCATTTAAACTTTTATTTCGCCAGCCCCAGGCGAGGGATCTCAATCGCCGGGCAGCGATCCATCACCACGGTCATGCCTGCATCCCGCGCCAGTACCGCCGCCTGCTCGTTGATCACGCCAAGCTGTAGCCACAGCGTTTTTGCGCCGATGGCGATAGCTTCCTGCGCGACGCCCCATGCAGCTTCAGAGTTGCGAAAAACATCCACCATATCGACTTTTTCGGGAATGTCCGCCAGCGTGGCATACCCCTGTTGCCCCAGCAATGTCTTACCCGCGACTTTTGGCGCAACCGGAATCACATGGTAGCCCTGTTCAAGCAGGTATTTCATTACCCGATAACTTGGACGATCGGGTTTATCGCTCGCACCTACCAGCGCGATAGTGCGAGTGGACGTCAAAACATCAGCAATATCGGTCTCTTTCATCATCTTTCTCCTGGCTGTTTTGCAAAGTGTACGACAAACCTGACATAGCAACCATTCATCCCATACCGATGTATGAGAGCAAAACGCCAAAATATGTCTATATGTTAGTAAACATGATCTAAGAAAAATTTCGATACATTATTAGCCAGACGGCCTTTGGACAGGAGAACCTTATGAAAACCGGCGCGCTAGCCACCTTCCTTGCTCTCTGTTTGCCGGTGACTGTTTTTGCCACAACGCTCCGTTTGTCTAATGAGGTTGATCTGCTGGTGCTGGACGGCAAAAAGGTATCCAGCTCTTTATTACGCGGCGCAGAGAGCATCGAACTGGAAAACGGGCCACATCAACTCGTTTTCCGGGTGGAAAAAACCATCCGCCTGTCCGGTAATGAAGAGCGGCTTTATATTTCTCCGCCGCTGGTGATAAGTTTCGATACCCAACTGATAAGTCAGGTCAATTTCCAGCTCCCGCGGCTGGAAAACGAGCGCGAAGCCTCGCATTTTAACGCGGCGCCGCGTTTGGCGCTTTTGGACGGCGACGCCATGCCCATTCCGGTAAAACTCGATATTCTGGCCATTACTTCTACGGCTAAAGTGGTCGATTATGAAATAGAGACCGAGCGTTATAATAAATCGGCGAAACGCGCCTCGCTTCCTCAGTTCGCCACGATGATGGCAGACGACAGCACATTACTTTCCGACGTCTCAGAGCTTGATACCGTACCGCCGCAATCACAAACTCTGACAGAACAGCGGCTGAAATATTGGTTCCGACTGGCCGACCCGCAGACACGCCATCATTTTCTGCAATGGGCGGAAAAACAGCCGCCCTCTTGATATGAGTTGTCCCAGCGCGCAATTTTTTTGTCTTTCTCTTGCAGCATCAAGCGCTTCCAGTAATCTGTAGACAGGTTAACTACGGAATCGAATTATGGAACTGACGACTCGCACCTTGCCGACGCGCAAACATATCGCGTTGGTTGCTCACGACCACTGCAAACAGATGTTAATGAACTGGGTGGAACGCCATCAGCCGTTGCTGGAAAAACACGTTCTTTATGCAACCGGCACCACGGGGAATCTGATCCAGCGCGCAACCGGTATGGACGTTAATGCGATGCTGAGCGGCCCGATGGGCGGCGACCAGCAGGTTGGCGCGCTCATTTCAGAAGGGAAAATCGACGTGTTGATTTTCTTCTGGGACCCGCTTAACGCGGTACCGCACGACCCCGATGTCAAAGCGCTACTGCGTCTGGCCACCGTATGGAATATCCCTGTCGCCACTAACGTCTCAACGGCGGACTTTATCATCCAGTCCCCGCATTTTAATGACGCTGTAGATATTCTTATTCCGGATTATGCGCGTTATCTGGCCGAGCGCCTGAAATAACCGCTACGCGGGCGGGATGCTGTACCGCCCGCGCTTTAGGGCTTCCTCGCCACCGGCACATCCAGCTGTTTAAGCGCCTCCACAAAGCGCGAGGGATTATCTTTATTGAAAAGCAGCCAGACCCGCGCACGCGCGCGCGTCAACGCCACATATAACAAACGCCGCTCTTCAGCGTCCGGAAAATCCTCAACCTGAGGAAGAAGCGCACTTTCCATAATGGATTCTCGCGCCGGGGCGGGGAAACCGTCGTTACCCTCCTGCAATCCGACAAGAATCACGTAATCGGCCTGTTGGCCTTTGCTGGCATGGATAGTCATGAAGTCTATCTGTAACTTCGGCCAGCGAGTCGCCGCTTTTTGTAGACTCGCGGGTTTCAGATGATGATAGCGCGCCAGCACCAGGATACGTTCATCTTCCTTCGCATAGCCGGATAATTTATCCAGTAACGCGTCCAACTGGCTTTCATCCAATAACGTCACCGCTTTTTTATCGCCTGGGGTCAGACTATTTAACGGTTTTTTAAGCTGGTGCGGATTCTGCTGTACAAAGCGATTGGCAATATCGCCAATCCGACTGTTAAAGCGGTACGTGGTGTCCAGGTGGCAATGCTCGCCCTCGCCGAACGTCTGATGAAACGCCGTCGTTAAGGAGAGCTGCGCCCCGCTAAAACGGTAAATCGCCTGCCAGTCATCGCCAACGGCAAACAGCGTAGTCTGGCTATTCTGCTTGCGCAGCGCCTCTAACAGCGCCGCCCGTTGCGGGGAAATATCCTGAAATTCATCGACCAGAATATGCTTCCACGGGCTGATAAAACGCCCTTTTTCGAGGATCACCATTGCCTGATGGATCAGCCCGGAGAAATCAACGGCATTTTCCGCTTTCAACGCGCTTTTCCAGGCCTTTAGCAGCGGCGCCATCAGCTTAATGCGTTTGCCAAACAGCTCGCGGCACTCCTCTGGCGCGCCAGCGATCATTTCTGCCTGCGCGCCGCCGTGCATACGCATCAAACTGACCCAACGATCCAGGCGAGGGGCCAGACGCCGCTGTAATGTCTCATCGTCCCAGAAATTACCTTCCGGCACTACCCACTGCATCTCCTCTTCCAGCCACTGACGCCAGCCTTTGGCCTGCGCTTTTTTCTCGCTACACTGCTGACGCCAGGTGCGCAGAAATAGCTGATGCCGCGCGGTGGCGTCACTTTCCAGCTTACTGACAACCGGCGCTTTTTTACTGCCTTGCTGAATAATATACAGCGCCAGCGAATGGAACGTACGGGCAGTAATCTCTTCCGTATGTAAGCGCTCGCGGATACGCTCATCCATCTCCTCTGCCGCCTTGCGACCAAACGCCAGTAAAAGAATTTGCCCCGCATCTGCTTGTCCGCGCGCCAACAGCCAACCCGCGCGCGCCACCAGCACCGAGGTCTTACCGCTTCCCGCGCCCGCCAGTACCAGTAACGATGATTCGCCGTTAACCACCGCCCTGGCCTGGGAAGGATTAAGCGGAGAAGATTCTATCTGCGTAAAAAAGTCGGCATGCGCTTCCAGCATGGCATCAGCATACGCCTGATTATGCTGCTGCCGACTTCCCTCGCTATCCTGTAACCAGGCCAGACACTTACGCCATATCTCGCGACAGTGAGCAAACTCCTCCAGACGTGAGACCGGCAGCGGCAAGGCGGCAAACGTCTGGCGAATTTCGTGTTCCAGCCCCCGAACGCGTTCACGGGTAAGCCATTGGTTTTCGCCCGTTCGCTCACTAATACGCGCCCATTGCTCCTGCAATGCCTGCGCGGCGACATCACTCATCTCCTGGCTCCAGCGACGCCAGTGCGCGTCCAGATAGCGATGGAATTGCTGGGTTTCCGACCACTCGGTACCGTGCAAACGCACGACTTTATCCTCCGGCAGGACAAACTCCAGCTCGCCCCATACCAGCCCACGCTTACAGTGAATCGCCAATAACTGATTGAATGGAATAAGATATTCATGCCTGTCGCCAGACACTTTCACCCCAGCGTTGAGGATCACGGCACGATCATACGGGTGTTGCGCCAGACGTTTTCCAAGAGAAGTTGCTTTCAGTTCCATGACTCAGCGAATCCAGACGTAAAGATGTGCTTATCAGTGTAACCGCCAGAGAAAACGTGCTCCAGTCTAAAAAAACGTTACAATTGCCCGCAGTGATAGAAAACCGGAATGAACTGAGGGTTTATGCGTACCGTTCTGAATATTTTAAACTTTGTACTGGGCGGCTTTGCCACTACGCTGGCCTGGCTGCTGGCGACGCTGGTCAGTATTGTGCTTATTTTTACCCTGCCGTTGACCCGCTCCTGCTGGGAGATAACCAAACTGTCCCTGTTCCCTTACGGTAATGAAGCCATTCACGTTGACGAACTTAATCCGGCGGCGAAAAGCGTATTAATGAATACTGGCGGTACCTTGCTGAATATTTTCTGGTTACTTTTTTTCGGCTGGTGGCTATGCCTGATGCACATTGCCTCCGGTATCGCGCAGTGTGTCACTATCATCGGGATACCTGTCGGTATTGCGAACTTTAAAATTGCCGCGATTGCGCTTTGGCCTGTCGGTCGCCGCGTCGTCTCTGTAGAAACCGCTCGCGCCGCGCGAGAAGCTAACGCGCGCCGCCGTTTTGAATGATCGGGACAAATAGCCTTTATGTTAAGTCCGTTGATTCGCCGTTATACCTGGAACAGTACCTGGCTGTATTACATCCGCATTTTTATCGCTCTGTGCGGCACCACCGCCCTGCCCTGGTGGCTGGGCGACGTCAAACTGACCATCCCGCTCACGCTCGGTATGGTTGCCGCGGCGCTAACCGATCTCGACGACCGCCTTGCCGGACGCTTGCGTAATTTAATCATTACCTTAATTTGCTTTTTTATCGCGTCGGCTTCTGTGGAGCTGCTCTTTCCCTGGCCGTGGCTATTTGCGTTGGGCTTAACGTTATCCACCAGCGGGTTTATTCTGTTGGGAGGACTGGGGCAACGCTATGCCACCATCGCGTTCGGCGCGTTACTCATTGCCATCTATACGATGCTGGGCGCTTCTTTATACGATCACTGGTATCAGCAACCACTGCTCCTGCTGGCAGGCGCAGTATGGTATAACCTACTGACGCTAACCGGGCATCTGCTATTTCCGATCCGTCCGTTGCAGGATAATCTGGCACGCAGTTACGAACAGTTAGCGCACTATCTGGAACTGAAATCACGTCTGTTTGATCCTGATATTGAAGATGAAAGCCAGGCGCCGCTCTATGATTTAGCGTTAGCGAATGGGCAGTTAATGGCGACGCTAAACCAAACGAAAGTGTCGTTATTGAGTCGCCTGCGCGGCGATCGCGGTCAACGCGGTACGCGCCGCACTCTCCATTACTATTTTGTGGCGCAGGATATTCATGAACGCGCCAGTTCTTCGCATATTCAATACCAGACGCTGCGCGATTATTTTCGCCATAGCGACGTCATGTTCCGCTTCCAACGTCTGATGTCGATGCAGGCGCAGGCCTGTACGCAGCTGGCGCGCTGTATCTTACTGCGTACGCCGTACCAGCATGATCCGCGTTTTGAACGCGTCTTTACCCACATTGACGCCGCGCTTGAACGTATGCGCGCCAGCGGCGCTTCTTTAGAGCTGTTAAATACGCTTGGGTTCTTATTAACCAACCTACGCGCTATTGATGCGCAACTGGCGACGATCGAGTCGGAGCAGGCCCAGGCAATGCCGCGCAATGAGTCAGAAAACCAGTTGGCTGATGATAGCCTGCACGGGTTTAGCGACATCTGGCTGCGTCTGAGCCGTAATTTTACCCCGGAGTCCGCTCTCTTTCGCCATGCGGTACGCATGTCGCTGGTATTGTGCATCGGTTATGCTCTCATCCAAATTACCGGGATGCGCCACGGGTACTGGATATTGCTCACCAGCCTGTTTGTTTGCCAGCCTAACTATAACGCGACCCGCCATCGCCTTGCGCTCAGGATTATCGGCACGTTGGTAGGCGTTGCTATCGGCCTGCCGATTTTATGGTTTGTTCCTTCGCTTGAAGGACAGTTAGTTCTGCTGGTGATTACCGGCGTGCTTTTCTTCGCATTCCGTAATGTGCAGTATGCCCATGCAACGATGTTCATCACCCTGCTGGTATTACTCTGCTTTAACCTCCTGGGCGAAGGCTTTGAGGTAGCGTTACCGCGCGTCGTCGACACGTTAATTGGCTGCGCTATCGCCTGGGCTGCGGTCAGCTTTATTTGGCCGGACTGGCGCTTTCGCAACCTTCCCCGGGTACTCCAGCGCGCCACCGATGCTAATTGCCGCTACCTTGATGCGATCCTTGAGCAATATCACCAGGGACGGGATAACCGCCTGGCCTATCGCATTGCCAGACGCGACGCGCACAACCGCGATGCAGAACTGGCATCCGTGGTTTCTAATATGTCGAGCGAACCCGACGTCACGGCTGAAACCCGGGAGGCGGCGTTCAGGCTGCTTTGCCTCAATCACACTTTTACCAGCTATATCTCCGCCCTCGGCGCGCACCGCGAAAAGCTCAGTAATCCGGACGTGTTGGGGCTTCTGGATGACGCGGTCTGCTACGTTGATGATGCGCTTCATCATCAACCTGAAGACGAACAGCGCGTACACCAGGCGCTGGAGGGTTTAAAGCAGCGAGTTCAGTCGCTGGAAACACGTCCGGACAGCAAAGAACCTCTGGTTGTTCAACAAATTGGTTTGCTCATTGCCTTACTGCCCGAGATTGGACGCTTGCAACGGCAAATTTCACCGCCGACTTCTACACTAATTACCCAGCCGTAAGCGAATGAGCCCAGTCGGCAAGCTCCTGGCGACGACTCGCCGGGAGCGCCGCTTCATGTACGCCGACAATTGCGCCTTCCAGGGCATACAAAACTTTCACCGTCAGCAAGGGATTGCTTTGTCGCAACCTTAGCCAGCACATTTTCGCGCCCAGTATGCGTAACATATTTTCGTCCTTTATCCCTGACTCATTGAGCAATGTTTCCAGATGGAAGGTCATATTGGGGAGATCTTTGAGTCTGTGCTGTAAAATACGGCTGTGTTTTTCCTTCATTGCCGCGTCAAGAGAATACTTCGATAAACGCACCAGCTGCTGCTGATCGCGCCACAGGCTTTCATCCACCCGGTAATAGTTGAGCATAACGGGACGTCCACATTTCATAAACATGAGCCAGGCGGGAGGATGCTTCACACAGTAGGGTACGCTTTCTTCACAGGCGCGGAGATAAAGCTCGCCATTAGCCACCATCGCAAAGACGGTATCCTCCACGGTCAGACTATAGCTACCGAATAAAGATCGATACTGGATCGTCCCCAAAGAGGCCAAATATTCTTGCGATTTATAGATCCTGTCATAAGAGAGTGCTCTCATAAAATTCCTTTTAAATCATAAAGTAAAAGAATGATTTGCAGTAACGGATCCGTTAATGACGAAAATAGGCAACTTATACTCCGCGAGCAAGATGATTTTTATTTTTGACGCCACTAAGAATAAAAATTGCGAGACAGTTTCCGAAAATAGAGTTGATCTTTCATCGCCACAGGGGTACTGTATGAATATACAGTAACTCACAGGGCTGGATTGATTATGTACACTTCAGGTTATGCAAATCGTTCTTCGTCATTTCCTACCACTACCCACAACGCTGCGCGCACCGCTACGGAAAATGCCGCGGCAGGACTGGTCAGTGAAGTTGTCTACCACGAAGACCAGCCCATGATGGCGCAACTCCTGCTTTTGCCTTTACTCCGTCAGTTAGGCCAACAATCACGCTGGCAGCTCTGGCTCACGCCGCAGCAAAAGCTCAGCCGTGAATGGGTACAGTCTTCAGGTTTGCCATTAACGAAAGTGATGCAAATTAGCCAGCTTGCGCCTCGTCATACGCTGGAGTCGATGATCCGCGCTTTGCGTACAGGAAATTACAGCGTGGTAATTGGTTGGATGACTGAAGAACTGACAGAAGAAGAACATGCCAGCCTGGTTGAAGCAGCGAAGGTAGGTAATGCGGTAGGGTTTATCATGCGCCCTGTACGTGCGCACGCTTTACCCAGGAGACAGCATTCCGGGCTAAAAATTCACTCTAATTTGTATCATTAAGTAAAATTAGGATTTATCCTGGACTTTTTTTTACGCGAACGTATCTCCTTTGAGTGCTAACGTTTTTTTTGCGAGAACGCTTGTCAGAAGCGGTTTCCGCAATTTTTGCTGTACGATTTATCATCTGAAACTGTTAAATGATGTGTATATCCGTCATGTTTTTTTCACATGTCTGACGGAGTTCACACTTGTAAGTTTCCAACTACGTTGTAGACTTTACATCGCCAGGGGTGCTCAGCATAAGCCGTAGATATCGGTAGAGTAACTATTGAGCAGATCCCCCGGTGAAGGATTTAACCGTGTTATCTCGTTGGAGATATTCATGGCGTATTTTGGATGATAACGAGGCGCAAAAAATGAAAAAGACAGCTATCGCGATTGCAGTGGCACTGGCTGGTTTCGCTACCGTAGCGCAGGCCGCTCCGAAAGATAACACCTGGTACGCTGGTGCTAAACTGGGCTGGTCTCAGTACCATGACACCGGCTTCATTAACAATGATGGCCCGACTCATGAAAACCAACTGGGCGCAGGTGCTTTTGGTGGTTACCAGGTTAACCCGTACGTTGGCTTTGAAATGGGCTACGACTGGTTAGGCCGTATGCCGTACAAAGGCGACAACATCAATGGCGCTTATAAAGCTCAGGGCGTTCAGTTGACCGCTAAACTGGGTTATCCAATCACTGACGATCTGGACGTTTATACCCGTCTGGGTGGTATGGTATGGCGTGCAGACACCAAGTCTAACGTCCCTGGCGGCCCGTCTACTAAAGACCACGACACCGGCGTTTCCCCGGTATTCGCGGGCGGTATCGAGTATGCTATCACCCCTGAAATCGCAACCCGTCTGGAATACCAGTGGACTAACAACATCGGTGATGCCAACACCATCGGCACCCGTCCGGACAACGGCCTGCTGAGCGTAGGTGTTTCCTACCGTTTCGGCCAGCAAGAAGCTGCTCCGGTAGTAGCTCCGGCACCGGCACCGGCTCCGGAAGTACAGACCAAGCACTTCACTCTGAAGTCTGACGTACTGTTCAACTTCAACAAATCTACCCTGAAGCCGGAAGGCCAGCAGGCTCTGGATCAGCTGTACAGCCAGCTGAGCAACCTGGATCCGAAAGACGGTTCCGTTGTCGTTCTGGGCTTCACTGACCGTATCGGTTCTGACGCTTACAACCAGGGTCTGTCCGAGAAACGTGCTCAGTCTGTTGTTGATTACCTGATCTCCAAAGGTATTCCGTCTGACAAAATCTCCGCACGTGGTATGGGCGAATCTAACCCGGTTACCGGCAACACCTGTGACAACGTGAAACCTCGCGCTGCCCTGATCGATTGCCTGGCTCCGGATCGTCGCGTAGAGATCGAAGTTAAAGGCGTTAAAGACGTGGTAACTCAGCCGCAGGCTTAAGTTTCCGTCTGATAAAAAACCCCGCGTCGCGGGGTTTTTTTGCTCTGGTCTGGATGACAACGCCTTTCAGCGTTACTTCTTGCCTAATAACGCCTGTAAATCCTGCTTTAACGTGGTCATTTGCGTGGCATATTTCTCTTTATGCTCCGCGTCTTCTATCAGTTGCACTATCGTTTCGGATAATGTTTTACCGCGTCGCTGCGCAAGGCCCGCCAGACGCTGCCAGACCATAAACTCTAAATCGATAGATTTTTTGCGCGTATGCTGATGTTCCGCATTGAAGTGTCGTTTGCGTCTTGCCCGAATGGTTTGTTTCATCCGATTAAGCAAGGCAGGATTCATATGCCTGTCTATCCAGACGTTTACCCGCACCGGTTCATTTTCGAGGGCCAACAACAAATTGACGGCTTCCTGGGCAGCACTGGCTTCCACGTAGCGGGTGATCAACTCCCCTTCGCGGTGCTTTTTCACCAGATATTTCCATTTCCAACCGCTTTCAAGATTTTCAAGTTGTTGATATTTCATTGCGATCCCAACGTTACCGTGTAACTGTTATCAGAATATCAGTTTTTTAGCCATCTGAAGAAAAGAATCTCTAACCTGTGAATGGTTACACGTCTTCATATTACTTTGCATTCGCTTTCCGCGTGTGCAGCGTGACGGGTTAGGCTATAATCCCCCCTTTTACAACAGACTAAAAAACCTCAACTTTGACCATTACGAAACTTGCATGGCGTGATCTGGTTCCGGATAGCGAAAGCTATCAGGAGATATTTGCACAGCCACACGCGACTGACGAAAACAACACCTTACTCAGTGATACTCAGCCACGACTGCAATTTGCGCTTGAGCAACTTATTCAGCCGTGGAGCTCATCCTCTTTTATGCTGACTAAAGCGCCTGAAGAGCAAGAGTATCTCACTTTACTTTCAGATGCCGTCCGCGCTCTGCAAACCGATGCCGGACAATTAACCGGCGGACATTATGACGTTTCCGGGCATACTGTTCATTACCGCGCCGCGCAGAATGCGCAAGACAACTTTGCCACCGTCACACAAGTCGTCAGCGCGGACTGGGTCGAAGCCGAGCAGCTCTTTGGTTGCCTGCGGCAGTATAACGGCGACATTACCCTGCAGCCGGGACTGGTTCATCAGGCGAACGGCGGCGTGCTGATTATTTCCTTACGAACCCTTCTGGCGCAGCCGTTACTGTGGATGCGTCTGAAAGCCATCGTTAGCCGCGAGCGTTTTGACTGGGTGGCCTTTGACGAGTCGCGTCCATTACCGGTCTCCGTGCCATCAATGCCGCTCAAACTGAAGGTGATTCTGGTTGGCGAACGTGAATCACTGGCTGATTTTCAGGAGATGGAACCGGAGCTCGCGGAACAGGCTATCTACAGTGAATTTGAAGACAATTTACAGATAGCGGACGCAGAAGCTATGACCCTGTGGTGTCAATGGGTGACGCGTATCGCTTTACGCGATAATTTGCCGCCCCCGGCACCGGACGCCTGGCCCGTTCTGATACGCGAGGCTGTGCGCTATACCGGCGAACAGGATACTCTGCCTCTTTGCCCACTGTGGATAGCCCGCCAGTTTAAGGAGGCGTCGCCTTTATGCGAAGGCGATACCTGCGGCGCAGAAGCGCTCAGTCTGATGCTTGCCCGACGCGAATGGCGAGAAGGCTTTCTGGCGGAACGGATGCAGGATGAGATTCTGCAAGAGCAGATCCTGATTGAAACCGAAGGCGAACGCGTTGGACAAATCAATGCGCTTTCCGTCATTGAGTTTCCCGGGCATCCTCGCGCCTTTGGCGAACCGTCGCGAATTAGCTGTGTTGTGCATATCGGCGATGGCGAATTTAACGATATTGAGCGCAAGGCCGAACTTGGCGGAAATATCCACGCTAAGGGAATGATGATTATGCAGGCCTTCCTGATGTCGGAGTTGCAGCTGGAGCAACAAATTCCCTTCTCTGCCTCGTTAACCTTTGAGCAGTCCTACAGCGAAGTGGATGGCGATAGCGCCTCAATGGCGGAATTATGTGCGCTCATCAGCGCGCTGGCCAATGTGCCGGTGAATCAAAACATTGCGATTACCGGCTCGGTCGATCAGTTCGGTCGCGCGCAACCGGTGGGCGGGCTAAACGAAAAAATTGAAGGTTTCTTCGCCATCTGCGAGCAGCGGGAATTAAACGGTAAACAGGGCGTGATTATCCCTGCCGCCAATGTCCGCCATCTCAGTCTTAAATCTGAACTGCTGCAAGCGGTTAAAGAAGAGAAGTTCACTATCTGGGCGGTAGACGACGTGACCGACGCCTTACCGTTACTGTTAAATCTGGTGTGGGATGGCGAAGGTCAAACGACGTTGATGCAGACTATCCAGGAGCGTATCGCGCAGGCGACGCAACAGGAAGGCCGTCATCGTTTCCCGTGGCCATTACGTTGGCTGAACGCTTTTATTCCGAACTGATCGGACTTGTTCAGCGTACACGTGTTAGCTATCCTGCGTGCTTCAATAAAATAAGGTTTACATAAAACATGGTAGATAAACGCGAATCCTATACAAAAGAAGACCTTCTTGCCTCTGGTCGTGGTGAACTGTTTGGCGCTAAAGGGCCGCAACTCCCTGCACCGAACATGCTGATGATGGACCGCGTCGTTAAGATGACCGAAACGGGCGGCAATTTCGACAAAGGCTATGTCGAAGCCGAGCTGGATATCAATCCGGATCTATGGTTCTTCGGATGCCACTTTATCGGCGATCCGGTGATGCCCGGTTGTCTGGGTCTGGATGCTATGTGGCAATTGGTGGGATTCTACCTGGGCTGGTTGGGCGGCGAAGGCAAAGGCCGCGCTCTGGGCGTGGGCGAAGTGAAATTTACCGGCCAGGTTCTGCCGACAGCCAGGAAAGTCACCTATCGCATTCATTTCAAACGTATCGTAAACCGTCGCCTGATCATGGGTCTGGCGGACGGTGAGGTTCTGGTGGATGGTCGTCTGATCTATACCGCACACGATTTGAAAGTCGGTTTGTTCCAGGATACTTCCGCGTTCTAAGTGTTGAATTGATATTCCGCGCTATCGGTATCATGCTTGCAAAGCCAATAAAGGCGAAACCTCCGCACTGCGGAGGTTTCTTTTTCTAAAGAGACAGAATCAGGCCATTACCGCCCTGTCCTCCATGGCTTGTCGCCAACCTCCCAACCAGTATGACCGTTGATTCAGCGTCTGATAGGGACACATTTCTTTTGATCGTCCGGCGATGCCGGCCTGATATCCACGTTGATGTGCCCGTTCCAGGCGATCTCGTTTTTGTCTCTTCATGCCTCGTTTCCCTCATATTTGTATCTGGTGGAAAAGAAAACAGTGATTACAAAATGTGCAATCACACTACACGAATACCTCTAAATGGATCGCCCGTCAATGCGCAAAATTCACACCAATGTCATATTTGTGAGCTATACGGTAAATCATTTGTACAAAAAATGTGAGCCATAACAACTATTTTTCCGGCGTCAAAAATAAAAAAACCGCCTCAGGCGCACGACCTGAAGCGGTTAAATTTACATTACTTTTATCTCAGGGAAGGCGCTTTATCTCATCTGCGATAGCGGCTGCTTCCTGACTCCATGCGCTTGCCAGTACTTTGACCATCTCATCATAGCCATCTTTCTGCTGGCTGGCTTCGATATGGAAAGGCCGCTTAATCAGTTGTCCGTTGTGGTTTAATAACCACTCCCCGCTGACGATAACCTTACCATCGTAACGTCCATGGAATCCGGTTACGGTAACGTTCAACGTATCCTGGGTGGTTCCCAACGGCTGGGAAGCGACGACCCAGCCAGGAAGCCGGGCGCTAAGATTCGCCACCAGCGTGTTACGCAATTGCTGATCCAGCGGGCTGGCCCACAGATTGTTATTGGCAATCACATACTGGACATCACTGGTTTGATACACCACGCCGTTACCTGCCAGATAGTCAGGTACGGAAACCTGCTCTACCCATAAGAGACGGTTGCCCTGGCTTGCGGTGCTTTGCACACCGCTTTGCGCTATCGGGAGCTGATAATAGCTTTTATTCTCTCCGCCGGAGCTACATGACGCCAGCCAGAACGCCATTATCACGACTAGCCATTTTTTCATTGTTTCGCCCTCTTAGGCTCAGGATCTTTTTTATCCTTCGCTTCAAATACCAGCGCGTTGCTCTTCTCGTTCAGAGTTTTCAACACCGGTTGTAACTCACGAAGCACCTGATCGAGACGCTGCATATCCGCCACCATTTTGTTATACGCCGCCGATCCAGGCTGGAAGCCTTGCATACTGCGGTTAAGTTCGCGTAACGTCGTTTGCATATCCGCCGGAAGCTGCTGCATCGACTGACTGGAGGTAATCTTGTTCATATTATCCAGCGTGGTTTGCAGCCGACGCATAGTACGCTGGCTTTCAGACAGCGTATTGGTCGCTTGTTCAATCATCGGATTCAACGGCAGGTTGTTGATCTTATCCAACGTTTCCACCAGTCGCTGTTGAATTTGCGCCAGGCCGCTGCTGACAGTGGGAATAATTTCATAACCATCAAATTCGCGTAGCCCGGTAATCGGCGGCTCCTTAGGATAAAAGTCCAGATCGACATACAACGCCCCGGTCACCAGGTTACCGGTTTTAAGCGAAGCGCGTAAACCGCGCTTAAGCAGTTCCGTCAAATGCGCGCCAACATCCGCATTTTCTCCCAGTTGCGCTTTCAGACGCTCCGGTTCAATGCGCACCAGCACAGGAATACGGTAATCATCGTTAAATACCTGGCGCATTTTAGACGCAAAGAAAGGCACTTTGCTTACCGTCCCCAGACGAATACCGCGGAACTCCAGCGGCGCGCCGGGTTGTAATCCGCGCACCGAATCTTTAAAGAACATCAGGTAATCGATATGATCGGTGTACAGCGAATCCTGAATACTTTTTTGATCGTCGTAGAGGTTAAACGCCGTTTTTTCGGCGACGGGTTGCCCCTGCTCAAGTCCTTCCGGCACATCAAAACTCACGCCGCCGCCAAACAACGTCGTCAACGATCCCATTTCCACGCGCATTCCCGCCGATGTCAGATCCACAGCGATACCGCTATCTTTCCAGAATCGGACATTACTGGTGACCAATCGATCGTTTGGCGCCTTAATGAACAACTGATAACTCATTGTCCGTTTTTGCGGATCGAAAGAGCTGGTTTCAACGGATCCTACCCGATAACCCCGGAACAGAACGGGATCGCCAGGACTGAGCTGACCGGCCTTTTTGCTGTCCAGAATCACACGAATACCTTTGGCATCGGGCGGCGCCAACGGCGGTGAGTCAAGAAGCTGATAGCTTTCCGGCTGACTGCCCTTACTTCCTGGTTGTAGTTCAATATACGCGCCTGATAACAACGTCCCAAGCCCGCTGATGCCTTCACGCCCCACCTGCGGTTTTACGACCCAAAATACCGAGTCTTTATGCAGCAACTTCTCCATACCGGAATGAAGCCGCGCTTTGATTTGTACATGGGTCAGATCGTCAGTCAGCGTCGCGCTTTCAACCACGCCGACATCCACGCTGCGACTTTTGATCGTCGTTTTTCCGCCTTCAATGCCTTCCGCATTGGTGGTAATTAAGGTAACTTCCGGTCCCTGGTGGCTGTAGTGATAAAACAGAATCCAGGCTCCGATAAGCGCAGTAACAATCGGGAATATCCAGACAGGCGACCAATTTTTCACCTTTTGTACTTTGGCTTCCCCTTTTTTAGGTTCCATGCTATCAGGACTCCTCATGGCCTGGTTCGTATTCACGATCCCACGACAGACGCGGATCAAAGGTCATCGCAGAAAACATTGTCATTATGACGACTAAAGCAAACATCAACGCACCCATCGCAGGATAAATATTCATTAACCCTCCCATGCGCACCAGCGCAGAGAGTACGGCAATGACAAAGACATCAATCATTGACCAGCGCCCCACAAACTCCACTACTTCATAAATAAAATGCATCCGTTCACTGTCGCGCTTACCGTGGCCTTTCGCATCCCAACAAAGCCAGGCAATGGCGATCATTTTTAGCGTCGGCACCATAATACTGGCGAGAAAGATAACCGCCGCCACCGGATAAGACCCCTCGCTCCACAGCAAAATCACGCCAGCCAGAATGGTCGACGGCATTTTCGAGCCCAGTAAGTCAGTAATCATAATCGGCAAAATATTGGCGGGCAGATAAAGCATGATCGAGGTAAATAATAACGCCAGCGTCCACTGCAAACTGTTTTTACGCCGGACATAGCCTTTCGTATGGCAACGCGGACAGACGAGACTCTCCGCAGGCAGGATCGCCGTGCAGCAGGCGCAAGAACGCAAAGACTGCCGGATACCGGTAATCCCCGGCGTTAACGGCTGCGCCAGTGCAGGCTGCGGGGCGATATCATCCCACAACCAGCGGCGATCGACACACTGGAACGCCCGCAGTTGAACGAGACAAAATAAGCACCAGGGAATAAAACTGCTGCCGATGCCGATATCGCCGTAGGCCATCAGCTTAACAAAACTAACCAACACCCCGGCGAGAAATATTTCCGCCATTCCCCACGATTTGAGGAGGAAAAAGATCCTTGCCAGCGTTTTTTTTACCGACAACGGCAGATTGGCGCGGTTGACAAGTAATAGAATGGTCACCAGGCAAAATGCCGGCACCAGTTGGACAAATAACAAAAAGAACGTGCCGAGGCTGGCGTAATCTTCAGAAAACATGACGCCGGGGATTTCCAGAAGCGTGACTTCGCTGGTGACGCCCGCGACATTCATATTCACGAAGGGAAAAAGGTTAGAAAGCAGCAACATAAATAGTGCCGCTAACGCATAGGCGGTAGGACGCTGCCGGGGCGCGTCCCACTCGGTCGTTAACGTTGCGCCGCATCGTGGACATGCTGCTTTTTGCCCATGCGAGAGGCGGGGTAAAGCCACCAGCATGTCGCATTGCGGGCACAATATGTGCTTCGCAGCATGGTGATGTTCACACATAGGCGCTCCTTTCGTTATGCCCCGTTTTTCAGGCCTTCAAGATACTCCCAACGTTCGAAGGCTTGCTCAAGTTCTTGCTCCGCCTGACTTAAATCGGCCAGAACTTTCTGCGTTTGCTCATGGGGTTGGCTAAAAAAGGCCGCATCCGCAACCTGCGCCTGTAGCGCTTCCAGCTTCGCTTCCAGGTCTTCAAGCTGACCGGGTAACTGCTCCAGCTCGCGCTGCAGTTTATAGCTTAGTTTGCTACTGCCACGTTTTACAATTTCTGCTTTAGGGGCAATAACTTCCTCATTTTTTTTCGCCATCGGCTGTTTCGTCGCCAGATGCTGCTCTTGCTGCGCACGCGCATCATGGTAGCCGCCGATATAACGTCCGATTTTGCCGCCGCCCTCGAAAATCCAGCATTCCGTCACGGTATTATCGACAAATTGCCGATCGTGGCTGACCAGTAGTACCGTGCCCTGATAGCCATCAATTAATTCTTCTAATAGTTCCAGCGTTTCGACGTCAAGATCGTTCGTTGGTTCATCGAGAATTAAAAGATTGCTCGGCTTGAGGAACAGTCGTGCCAGCAGCAGACGGTTACGTTCGCCGCCGGAAAGCGCGCGGACGGGTGTCATCGCCCGTTTGGGGTGAAACAGGAAGTCCTGCAAATAGCCCAGTACATGGCGCGGCTTACCGTTTACCATCACCTCTTGCTTGCCTTCCGCCAGGTTATCCATCACGGTTTTTTCCGGATCCAGTTCGGCGCGATGCTGATCGAAGTAGGCGACTTCCAGCTTCGTTCCTACGTGGATGCGCCCGCTGTCAGCCTGAAGCTGTCCCAGCATCAGTTTCAGTAGCGTGGTTTTACCGCAGCCGTTCGGGCCAATTAACGCAATCTTGTCGCCGCGCTGTACCTGAGCGGAGAAATCTTTTACCAGTTGTTTTCCTTCTACCTGGTAATCGACGTTTTCCATCTCAAAAACGATTTTACCGGAGCGCGTCGCCTCTTCGACCTGCATCTTCGCCGTGCCCATCACTTCCCGGCGCTCGCTGCGTTCACGACGCATCGCTTTTAACGCCCGCACGCGCCCTTCATTACGGGTGCGGCGCGCCTTGATACCCTGGCGAATCCAGACTTCTTCCTGCGCCAGTTTGCGATCAAATTCCGCGTTTTGTAATTCTTCTACGCGCAGCGCTTCTTCTTTCTCCAGCAGGTATTGATCGTAATTTCCCGGATAGGTGACCAGTTTGCCACGATCGAGATCGACAATGCGGGTTGCCATATTGCGAATAAACGAACGATCGTGAGAGATAAAAATAATCGTTCCGTTAAAGGTTTTCAGAAACCCTTCCAGCCAGTCGATAGTTTCAATATCCAGATGGTTAGTCGGTTCATCCAGTAACAATACGCGCGGATTGCTGACCAGCGCCCGACCCAGCGCGGCTTTACGCAGCCAGCCGCCGGAGAGCGACGACAGCGCGGCGTTAGGATCGAGTCCAAGCTGCTCCAGCACTTCATTAATACGGTTTTCCAGCTGCCACAGATTATGATGATCGAGCTGTTCCTGTACGCGCGCCATTTCATTGAGGTTTTTCTCGCTGGGATCGGTCATCACCAGACGGGAAATCTCATGATAGCGCTTGAGGTATTCCGCTTGTTCTTCGATACCTTCGGCGACAAAGTCATAGACGCTGCCCGCAATATTACGGGGCGGATCCTGTTGCAGACGCGCGACGATCAGATCCTGCTCATAAATAATACGCCCATCGTCCAGACCCTGTTCGCGGTTGAGGATCTTCATCAAAGTGGATTTCCCGGCGCCGTTACGCCCCACCAGACAGACGCGTTCGTTATCTTCGATATGCAACTCTGCGTTATCGAGAAGCGGCGCGTCGCTGAACGACAGCCATGCGCCATGCATACTGATTAATGACATTTACTTTTCCTTTCAGGCGGCGCGGATCAGCCAGCAGTTATGAATCTGACGGTTACGGGCAAAATCCGGGGAGAGCGTTTTTTGCGTAATTTCTTGTGCGGTAAGCCCCAGTTCCGCCAGCCCTTCCAGATCCATACGGAATCCGCGCTTATTATTTGAGAACATGATGGTGCCGCCTTTACGCAGCAGGCGTTTTAAATCTTTCATTAACGCGACATGATCGCGCTGAACATCAAACGACTCTTCCATACGTTTTGAGTTAGAGAACGTCGGCGGATCGATAAAGATCAAATCGAACTGTTCATTCGCCTCGCGCAGCCAGCCCAGGCAGTCGGCCTGAATCAGGCGATGCGCGCGGCCGCTCAGTCCGTTCAGACGCAAATTACGTTCGGCCCACTCCAGATAGGTGCGGGACATATCCACCGTTGTGGTGCTGCGCGCGCCGCCCAGACCCGCATGTACGCTGGCGCTGCCGGTATAAGAAAAGAGATTCAGGAAATCTTTGCCTTTGCTCATTTCTCCCAGCATTCTGCGGGCAATACGGTGATCGAGGAACAGACCGGTGTCGAGATAATCCGTCAGATTTACCCATAAGCGCGCATTATATTCGCTGACCTCAAGGAACTCGCCCTTCTCGCTCATTTTCTGATACTGGTTTTTTCCTTTTTGCCGTTCACGGGTTTTTAACACCAGTTTATTCGGCGGAATACCGAGCACTGACAAGGTTGCCGCAATAATATCGAACAGACGTTGCCGCGCTTTTTGCGCATCCACCGTTTTCGGCGGCGCATATTCCTGAATCACCGCCCAGTCGCCGTAACGGTCTACCGCCACGTTATATTCCGGCAGGTCGGCATCATACAAGCGATAGCATTCAATCCCTTCCTGACGCGCCCATTTCTCCAGCTTTTTAAGATTTTTACGCAGGCGATTAGCGTAATCTTCCGCCACCGTCGCCGGCTTACTGTCCGCCGTGGTTTCCGCAATATGATAGTTTTTCTGCACGCAGTCCAGCGGGCCATTCTTGGCTTTAAACTGTTTGTCGGCACGTAATTGCAGGCTGCCCAGCAAATCGGGCGAAGCGCTGAACAGCGACAGGTTCCAGCCGCCAAACTGATTTTTCATGGTACGGCCCAACAGGCTGTGCAACGCAATCAGCGCCGGTTCGCTGTCCAGACGTTCGCCGTAAGGCGGGTTACTGATCACCGTACCATACGGGCCTTTCGGCAATGGATTACTCAGTTGCGCCACATCTTTCACTTCAAAGGTGATAAGCTCGCCGATACCGGCGCGACGGGCGTTGCTGCGCGCCCGCTCAATGACGCGCGCATCGCTGTCGGAACCGTAGAAATGAGAGGAATACTCCGCCAGCCCCTTACGCGCCCGGGTCTGCGCTTCGGCTTTCACTTCCTGCCAGATAGTTTCGTCATGCTGCGCCCAGCCGCTAAATCCCCAGTGACCACGGTGCAGGCCCGGCGCGCGATCGGTCGCCCACATCGCGGCCTCAATCAACAGTGTCCCCGAACCACACATAGGGTCGAGCAGCGGCGTACCGGGTTGCCAGCCGGAACGCATAACAATCGCTGCCGCCAGCGTCTCTTTAATTGGCGCCAGCCCGGTGCGATCGCGATAACCGCGCAGGTGCAGGCCATCACCACTGAGATCCAGCGCAATGCTGGCAGTTTCTTTATTCAGCCAGACGTTAATACGGAGGTCCGGCGATTCGCGGTCCACATTTGGACGCGGAAGATTTTTCCGCGTAAACGCATCGACAATCGCGTCTTTAACTTTCATCGCGCCATACTGACTATTACGGATGGTGTCGTTCAGGCCGCTGAAATGCACCGCAAACGTCGCGCCAGGATTAAAAATCTCTGTCCAGTTTATCGCCTGAACGCCGAGGTAAAGATCGAGATCGCTGTAGACCTTGCACTCACCCATCGGCAGGATAATACGCGAGGCCAGGCGGCTCCACATCAGGCTCTGGTAAATAAGCCGCGTGTCGCCCTGAAAATGGACCCCACCCTGAACAACCTGACACCCTACGGCGCCCAGTTTTTCCAGTTCAGTTTTTAACAGCTCTTCCAGCCCGCGGGCCGTACTGGCAAACAGAGAATTCATATTGTCACTTTTACGCTAAGAAAATTGTTGCGCATTATAGCTAATCTCACGCCCATGTCATAAAGTTGAAGGCTTATTTTCATTTGAGGGACTGTACGGTGGCGACGTTATCACGGCTCTTTATTCATCCGGTCAAATCCATGCGCGGCATTGGCCTCACTCATGCGCTGGCAGATATCAGCGGCCTGGCTTTTGATCGCATCTTCATGGTGACCGAGCCTGACGGCACATTTATTACCGCCCGCCAGTTTCCACAAATGGTACGTTTTACCCCCTCTCCCTTACACGACGGCCTCCATTTGACCGCGCCAGACGGCAGTAGCGCGCTGGTTCGCTTTACGGATTTCACCCCGCAGGATGCGCCGACCGAGGTCTGGGGAAACCATTTTACCGCTCGCGTCGCCCCGACGGCGATTAATCAATGGTTGAGCGGCTTTTTCTCCCGCGATGTCCAGTTGCGCTGGGTTGGGCCGCAGTTGACGCGCCGGGTCAAACGACATAACGCGGTGCCGCTGGGATTTGCCGATGGCTACCCGTATTTATTGACCAACGAAGCCTCGCTGCGCGATCTGCAACAGCGTTGTCCGGCAGGCGTACAAATGGAACAATTTCGCCCAAACTTAGTGGTTTCCGGCGTAGCGGCCTGGGAGGAAGATAGCTGGAAAGTGCTTCGCATTGGCGATGTGATTTTTGACGTCGTGAAGCCCTGTAGCCGCTGTATTTTTACGACCGTCAGCCCTGAAAAGGGGCAAAAACATCCTTCCGGAGAACCGCTGGCGACACTGCAAGCTTTTCGTACCGCCCAGGACAATGGCGATGTGGATTTCGGTCAGAATCTGATTGCCCGCAATAGCGGCGTTATTCGCGTCGGCGATGAAGTGGAGATTCTGGCGACAGCCCCGGCAAAAGCTTATGGCGCCACAACGGTCGACGACAGCGTTACGCCAGATAAACACCCGGACGCGAGTGTAACCATCGACTGGCAGGGGCAAACCTTCTGCGGGAATAATCAACAGGTACTACTGGAACAGTTGGAGAATCAGGGAATTCGTATTCCGTATTCTTGCCGGGCTGGTATCTGTGGTTGCTGCCGGATACGTTTGCTGGAAGGCGAAGTAATTCCGCTGAAAAAATCGGCTATGGGTGACGATGGTACGATTCTGAGCTGTAGCTGCGTGCCTAAGACCGCGTTACGACTGGAAAATTAAACCGCTTGTTCAAGGCTGAAACTGTGACAGTGAACCTGCGGTTTCAGCCTGTCGTTCATAATTTTAATCGCATCGCCAAGCTGCATGGTTCGGCCTGCTATCACCACGCCCGGCTGGGCCAGCAGACACAACGCGGCATTTTCTCCCGGCTCAACGACCAGCAAATTAACCTGTTCCGCCGTATCGCTTAACCAGACGCTTGCGGCATCGCCCGTTCCCGGGGTCCACATTTCGCCATGCGCTACAAAATGCCAGCTTTTTGGCATCTGCGGTTTGAGATAGCGAATCGCCACCAGCGCATTCAACACCAACTCCGCGCGTTGCTCTTTGGTTAATTCGAAATCCCGGCATTTTTCTTCAAAGGAAAAATAGAGCGCGGCATCATCCACACAAAAACCGGTCGGGCAAAACGCGTCCGGCGTAAGCATTTTACGAGAGAAGCGCGAGCGAAAAAGCATACCATTGGCGAGATCGAGCATCATACGATCGTGCTCTTCATCATAATACCAGCGCCAGTTATCGTCAGGTTTAATTCGCATTACCTCTCTCCCGCTTTTAAGCAACTCGTAACAGCATTGTCCTTTTGCCGCTTCGTTTATTACCCCAATAATAAAAGCCTAAAATGTCTAAATAAGCAACAGTGGAGAAATATAAAACAACCAGCGCCGGAAATAAAGCCCTGGTTGTCTGATAAAGGCTAAAGTTTAGATGTGCGTTACGATTTCTTTAATCAATGGCGGGCCTTTAAAAATAAAGCCGGAATAAATTTGTACCAGCGTAGCTCCTGCCGCTATCTTCTCGCGCGCGGCGATAACTGAGTCAATGCCGCCGACGCCGATAATAGGCAATTGTCCTTTTAACTCCTGGGATAAACGGCGAATAATTTCTGTGCTTTTTAATTGTAATGGCCGGCCACTTAATCCCCCCGTTTGCTGGCAATTTTTCATTCCTTGTACCAGAGAACGATCGAGGGTGGTATTTGTCGCAATCACCCCATCAATATTATGACGAAGCAGGCTATCGGCAACCTGGATCAATTCCTCTTCACAAAGATCCGGCGCGATCTTTACTGCTACCGGCACATATTTATGATGGATCGCCTGAAGATCGTTTTGCTTATTTTTAATGGCAGTTAACAGATCGTCCAGCGCATCGCCATACTGGAGCGTACGTAGCCCTGGCGTATTCGGCGAAGAAATATTAATGGCGATATAACCCGCATAAGCATAGACTTTTTCCATACAAATCAGGTAGTCATCTTTGCCATTTTCGACAGGTGTATCTTTATTTTTACCGATGTTAATTCCCAGAATACCATCAAAATGGGCTTTTTTAACATTCTCGACCAGGTTATCGACGCCCAGATTATTAAAGCCCATCCGATTGATCAGACCTTCAGCATCCACCAGACGAAAAAGACGCGGCTTATCGTTACCCGGCTGTGGGCGCGGCGTCACGGTGCCGATTTCCAGGGAGCCAAACCCCATCGCGCCTAACGCGTCGATGCACTCCCCGTCTTTATCCAGACCGGCAGCCAGCCCCAGTGGATTTTTAAAGGTAAGTCCCATGCAGGTAACCGGCTTTGTCGGTACTTTCTGGCGTACCAGCGCTTCCAGCGGCGTACCTGTAATGCGGCGTAATTGTTGAAATGTAAATTCATGAGCGCGCTCTGGATCGAGCTGGAAAAGGGCTTTACGAACGAAGGGATAGTACATGAACTCTCCTGGATTCCCGGTGTGCAAACCGGGGGCGTATTATGGGCGATAACAAGGCAAAAGGGAATTGACCTACGGCAATAAATAGCAATCGTTTTCCTTCATTCTCACTTCACGTTTCGCCAGCGAGCGTCATCGTCCGGCAAAAAAATACCCGGCAGCGCTAACGCTTACCGGGCATGTCTTACCTCTTTATAGCGGATACTGTCAGGCTAACGCTTTAGTTATCTTCTCGTACAGATCGCCGGAAAGATTCTCCAGTCCTTTTAACTGCTCCAGCGCCGCGCGCATTTTCTCCTGACGCTTATCATCATAACGTTTCAGACGAATCAGCGGTTCAATGAGGCGAGATGCTACCTGCGGGTTACGGCTATTCAGATCGGTCAGCATCTCGACCAGGAACTGGTATCCGCTACCGTCTTGCGCATGGAACGCCGCCGGGTTGCTGCCAGCAAACGCGCCAATTAATGAACGGATGCGGTTCGGGTTGCTCATACTGAAAGAACGGTGTTTGAGCAGGCCGCGTACGGTTTCCAGTACATTTTCCGCCGGGCTTGTGGATTGCAGGATAAACCATTTATCCATCACCAGGCCGTCCTGATGCCACTTATCGTCATACTCCTGCATCAGCATATCGCGGCACGGCAACTGCGCCGCCACCGCAGCAGACAGGGCCGCCAGCGCATCGGTCATATTATTGGCGTCGCGATACTGTTTGCTGACCAGCGTATTAGCCAGCTCCGTCTCGCCAAACGCCAGGAAGCGCAGGCAAGCATTGCGCAGCGTGCGCTTACCGATATCGCCGTGATCAACACGATACTCATCCAGATGATTGGCGTTATAGATAGCCAGGAACTCATCCGCCAGTTCTGCCGCCAGCGTACGCGTTAGCGCTTCACGAACTTGCGCAATGGCGATCGGGTCGATGACCTCAAACAGCTCCGCAATTTCATTGGCCGAAGGCAGCGTTAAAATTTCTGCGGCCAACGCCGGATCGATTTTCTCATCCAACAGTACTGCGCGGAACGCATCAGCGACATGCACCGGAAGCGATAGCGGTTGCCCCTGCTGATGACGCGCCACATTCAGTTTAATGTATGTGGCCAGCAGGCTTTGAGCCGCATCCCAACGGGAGAAATCATTGCGCGCATGGCGCATCAGGAACGTCAACTGCTGATCGCTCCATTTATATTCCAGTTTCACCGGCGCTGAAAACTCGCACAGCAAGGCCGGAACAGGCTGGAAGTAAACATTATCGAAGGTAAATGTCTGCTCCGCCTGCGTGACGTTCAGCACGGCGTTGACCGGATGACCACCTTTTTGCAACGGAATGACGTTGCCTTCGTTATCGTACAGTTCGATGGCGAATGGAATATGCAGCGGCTGCTTCTCCGCCTGATCCGCCGTCGCCGGAGTGCGCTGGCTGATGGTCAACGTGTACTGCTCGGTTTCCGGATTATAATCATCTTTTACCGTTACAATCGGCGTGCCGGACTGACTGTACCAGCGGCGGAAATGGGACAAATCGACATTAGAAGCATCTTCCATCGCCTGTACGAAGTCATCACACGTCGCGGCGCTGCCGTCATGGCGCTCAAAATAAAGCTGCATCCCCTTCTGGAAATTTTCCTCACCCAGCAACGTGTGGATCATGCGAATGACTTCCGCACCCTTTTCATAAACGGTGAGGGTGTAGAAGTTATTCATTTCGATGACTTTATCCGGGCGGATAGGATGCGCCATCGGGCTGGCGTCTTCCGCGAATTGTAAACCGCGCATGGTACGCACGTTACTGATGCGGTTCACCGCGCGTGACCCCAAATCAGAGCTAAACTCCTGATCGCGGAACACGGTTAGCCCCTCTTTCAGGCTCAACTGGAACCAGTCGCGGCAGGTGACGCGGTTGCCGGTCCAGTTGTGGAAATACTCATGACCTATCACGCGCTCAATATCGAGATAATCTTTATCCGTCGCGGTATCGGTTCGCGCCAGCACGTATTTGGAGTTAAAGATATTGAGACCTTTATTCTCCATCGCGCCCATATTAAAGAAATCCACCGCGACAATCATATAGATGTCGAGGTCATATTCGAGCCCAAAACGCGTTTCATCCCATTTCATGGAATTTTTCAGCGAGGTCATTGCCCACGGCGCGCGATCCAGATTGCCACGGTCAACGTACAGTTCTAATGCGACTTCACGCCCGGAGCGGGTGGTAAAGGTATCGCGCAGCACGTCAAAATCACCGGCCACCAGCGCAAACAGATAACACGGTTTCGGGAACGGATCTTGCCACTGAACCCAGTGACGGCCATTCTCCAGTTCACCCTGCGCAACACGGTTGCCATTGGAAAGCAGGAACGGATATTTGCTTTTATCGGCAATAATTTTGGTGGTAAATCGCGCCAGTACGTCCGGGCGGTCAAGATACCAGGTAATATGGCGGAAGCCCTCCGCTTCACACTGGGTACAGAGCGCATCGCCGGACTGGTACAATCCTTCCAGCGCCGTATTCGCCGCCGGACTTATCTCGTTGACAATGCGTAACGTAAAACGCTCTGGCAGGTCGCTGATGATAAGCGCGCCCTCTTCTTCCTTATATGCTGTCCACGGCGCATCGTTGACGTGGATAGATACCAGCGTTAAATCTTCCCCATCAAGGCGAAGAGGCGCATCAGGCGCGCTATGACGAACAGCCTGGCTTATTGCGGTGACCACGGTTTTTTCGGCATCGAGGTCAAAGGTCAAGTCAATATCAGTAATCTGGTAATCCGGCGCGCGATAGTCATGGCGGTATTTGGCTTGTGGCTGTTGTGTCATAAAAAACCTTTCGCATCTTTGTGTAGAGTGTCGACTCCAGTCTATTCCTGTTGCGCAAATCGCGCTACGCAGAATGTTCATCTTTTCAGGCACAAACGGCCTATTTGCTACATTTTTATAACATGGGGCACGAAATGCGCTCGACCCTAAAGACAGCTTATGGTGTGATCGGGGTTCAATAAATCGCTAAACAAGGTATACTCCAGCGGTTTTCTTAGTTGTTTATTGTACTAAACGCTCCCGTGAGAGGACGCAACAGCGCACCTATGACACAATTCGCTTCTCCTGTTCTGCACTCGTTGCTGGATACAGATGCTTATAAGTTGCATATGCAGCAAGCCGTTTTTCACCACTACTATGATGTGCAGGTAGCGGCTGAGTTTCGTTGCCGTGGCGACGACCTGCTGGGTATTTATGCCGATGCTATTCGCGAGCAGGTGGACGCGATGCAGCACCTGCGCCTCCAGGAGGACGAGTTCCAGTGGCTCTCCGGCCTGCCCTTTTTTAAACCGGATTATCTGAACTGGTTACGCGAGTTTCGCTATAACCCGGCTCAAGTCTGTGTCACCAACGATAACGGCAAGCTGAATATTCGCTTAACCGGCCCGTGGCGTGAAGTCATTATGTGGGAAGTGCCGCTGCTGGCCGTGATCAGTGAGCTGGTTCATCACTACCGCTCGCCAAACGCGGGTGTTGATCAGGCGCTCGACGCGCTGGAAAGTAAGCTGGTTGATTTCACTGCGTTAACCGCCAATCTCGATATGTCCCGCTTCCACCTGATGGACTTCGGCACCCGCCGTCGTTTCTCTCGTGAAGTGCAGCAGGCGATAGTTAAACGTCTCCAGCAGGAGTCATGGTTCGTCGGCACCAGCAACTATGATCTCGCGCGTCGCCTGGCGCTGACGCCGATGGGCACTCAGGCGCACGAATGGTTCCAGGCGCATCAACAAATCAGTCCGGACCTGGCGACTAGCCAGCGTGCCGCGTTGGCCGCCTGGCTTAACGAATATCCGGACCAGCTTGGTATCGCATTGACAGATTGCATTACAATGGATGCGTTTTTACGCGATTTCGGCATTGAATTCGCCAGCCGTTATCAGGGGTTACGCCACGACTCAGGAGACCCTGTCGCATGGGGCGAAAAGGCGATTGCCCATTATGAAAAGCTGGGGATTGATCCGCTGACAAAAACGCTGGTCTTTTCAGATAACCTTGATCTGCAAAAGGCGGTCGAGCTCTATCGCCATTTCGCGTCTCGCGTGCAGTTAAGCTTCGGCATCGGTACCCGCCTGACCTGCGATATCCCTCAGGTAAAACCGCTCAATATCGTGATTAAACTCGTGGAATGTAACGGAAAGCCGGTGGCTAAACTTTCCGACAGCCCCGGTAAAACGATCTGTCATGATAAAGCGTTTGTGCGCGCGCTGCGTAAAGCGTTCGATCTCCCGCAGGTGCGTAAAGCAAGTTAACCATGCCTGTGCGAAGCGCCCGGAAAGTGGGCGCTTTGTTACTCTTCTGACCATCTTACCTGTTCTGGCCGCGATGGTTACTCTTCTTTCCCTTCACTCTTCGACATATTTACGTGCGTGATTTGCGTTGTTTTTTCAGAATTAGTGTCCCGCTGTGTACGCGTTCTGAATATATTGAATTCGCTAATAAATTCTTTACGCAGCAAGAACAGAGCAATTACGTTGGGGATAACCAGAAAACCGACAGCAATATCAGCCATTAACCAGATTACCGGGATTTCCATATTAACGGCAATCAGTGGCGGCAAAAAATATAGCCATTTAATGATGCGTTCTAGCTTATCGCCAAAGATATAGTTTATCGAAGTGCGAAATTTAATATATGAACCAAGATAAGAAGTAAACAGAATCAACGCCACACCGAGACAGAGAACCTGAACAATAATCGGATGCCATGTTTCTTTTAAGGCGGCAAAGATAATCTGAATACCTTGATAACTGGCGTCTGTCCACATACCAGAAGCAAGTACAGCAAATGCGGTAAAGTTACAGGTAATCATTGAAACAAAAAATACTTCCACTGCCCCCCACATTCCCTGACGGAAAGCATAATCCACGTTGGCAGTAGCATGTACTGTGGCCGAGGTACCCATGCCGGCTTCGTTAGTGAATATTCCGCGACTGGCTCCTTTACTGATGGCCATCATGATGGTTGACCCGACAAAGCCACCGGCTGCTGGCGCAGGGGCAAAGGCATAATAGAAAATACTTTTTACAACCTGTGGGATAGCCTCGATATTCAATACCACTACACCAGCGGCACCAATGAAATAGGCAATGGTGATCGGTGGAAGTGCAATCGTACAGAATTTACCAAGACTGGAGAGTCCTTTTAAAATAACCAACGCGCCTACGATGACAATAAATCCCCCGATGACGCTTGTTGGGATGTCAAACGTATAGTGAATGACCGCCGCCATCGTATTAGTTTGCACAAAACAGGCATCCGTAATAACCAGAATCATTAATGCAAACGCATATAATCCTGCCAAGGGATGCCATTTTTTATTGAGCCCTTTCTTAATATAATGCATTGGGCCGCCATAATATTCGCCATTCTCACCTTTACTTCGGTATTTCACCGCCAGCGTCACTTCAACCATTTTGGTCATCATACCCACGACCGCAATGATCCACATCCAGAAAATTGCCCCAGGTCCGCCAACCGCAATAGCCGCAGCAACACCTGCGATCGTTCCCGCACCTAATGAGCCGGATAGCACAGTGGCAGCCACCTCTATTGATTTTAGGGATTTTTTAGACGCTGCCTCGCCAGTAGTGTTTTGTTTATTTTTTCCGGCAAGTGTACCAATTGTATTACGGTAAATTTCTTTTAAATTGATAATCTGGAAAAATTTGAGGCGTACTGTAAAATAAAAACCAATGCCGATGACACACAAAAATAATGGGCCACCCCATAGAAATTCAAAGAGTTGTGAAAGTTGCTCTAACATAATGACCTCGGATTTAAATTAATTCGTTCAGTCTCAGAAATAATCTTTCCAGTTCAGCGTAATCCTGAATTTTGTCAACAACACTAAACTGGAAAGTCAGCGGGTAGGAGCATCCCTTACTCACTAAATGCCGTTTTAATGGTATATTGTTATGAAGTTTTGCTTCCTGCATTAGGTTTATTATGCGTATAAAAAACGCGTTTTTTACATGCTGCCTTTGTTATCTAATTTTTTAGTCGTAATGTTTAAGCACTGCGTCCGTTCCAGACTATATCTTCATAAATATCTGGGGACGTATCGCCTTCGGTGCTAATAAGCAGAACATGAGCATTGGCATCAAGCTGTAAGCGATTAGCAAGATCCTGATAATGCATATTGTTCATCAACTCATAAAGTAACCCTACGCCAATAGCTCCGGACTCGCCGGAAATAAAAGGCGTATCAGTGCCTGGACGCGGCGCGGCAGAAATGCGCATACCCTTAGCCGCCAGACAATCATCAGCGGAAATAAAACAACTGGTGTTGTCCCGAATAATAGGCCAACTGATAATATTCGGCTCCCCACACGCAAGCCCGGCCATTATCGTCGCCATATCGCCAGTGACGCAGTGAGGTTGACCATCATTCATAACTGCGGATTGATAAAGACAGTTGGCCTGATGCGGCTCAACCACAATAATATTAGGGGTATTTTCCTGCATTTTTTCAACAAAATAACCCATAACACTGCCAGCAAATGATCCCACCCCCGCTTGTAAAATAAGGTGGGTTGGCAACGGACTGTTTGTTTCTGCGAGCTGCTCATAAGCTTCAACCGCTAGTGTCATATAGCCTTGCATAATCCATGTTGGGATCTCTTCATACCCTGTCCAGGCTGTATCCTGCAAAAGCACCCAGCCTTTTGTTTGCGCCATTCTATGGGCCAGTCGCACTGCATCATCGTAGTTCAGATCGGTGATGGTGCATTCAGCTCCATGATGGCGAATATTCTCTGCCCGGATTAACGATGATCCTTTAGGCATATAAACGACGGCTTTTAGACCTAATTGCTCTGCCGCCCACGCCACACCACGGCCATGATTGCCATCCGTCGCGGTAACAAAAACACAATCTTTAATTTTTTCTTTAATCTCAGGAGTGTTAAGGGCAGCAAAACTTAACGAGTTAATATCACATTGCAATTTATCAGCGAGATATTTTCCTACAGCATAAGAGCCGCCCAGACCTTTAAAAGCATTCAGACCAAAACGCCAGGACTCATCTTTAATATGGATGGACCCTAGTCCAAGCCGCCGGCTTAGATGCGCCAGATTATGTAACGGCGTAACGGCATAATTGGGTAATTTTTTATGAAATGCTAACACCTCACGCCCAACATTTCCGTTAAGCAAACTTAAGGCCGCTCCTGTACCATATTTTTTCCGACGTGTATTAAACTGGTATTTAATAAGCTCATGCATAATGATACCTTTTGTTAAAGTTTATTTATTGAAATAATACGTTTTTGGCAATTATTGAGTAGAAACAAGTAAAGAACTCGCGTTTTGTGGCTGTAGTAGTGGTTATGCTCACTTTAATAAACGTACTGATAAAAGAGTCGCACAATATCTATTACGTCCTTTTCTTTATTCCGCTGATTATGATAGTACTATGCTTATTGCTGTTAAATGGCGCGAAAATGCCCATCGTCGTGCAATTTTCACCTTTTTTTAACGGCCTGGACGCGGCAAAATTGCGCACAGTGATAGTCATCACATTAAAGAGGTTATTTGCGATATGAAGCTTGACGCCTGGGATAAAAACATTCTGACATTATTGCAGCGCGATAATCGTCTTTCTCAGCGGGAAATCGCCGAACAGGTCAATCTTTCACCTTCGGCAGTGAATCGTCGTATCGCGGCACTGGAGGAGGCGGGCATAATTAAAGGCAATGTCAGCCTTATTGATGCTGGCAAAGTGGGACGCCCGGTCACGATTGTGGTGCAGGTGGTGATCGAAAACGAGCGATTCAATTTACTGGAAGAGGCTCGTCAACGGTTTGTCAGTTGCCCGCAGGTGCAGCAGGTCTACTACGTAACGGGCGATTTCGACTTTTTACTGGTGCTCAATGTTCGTGACATGGCGGAATATGAAGCGCTTACCCGTGAGCTTTTCTTTTCCTCAGGCAATATAAAGTCTTTTAAAACGATTGTCGTGATGCAAAACGCCAAGCAAGAGATGCGCGTCCTGATCGAGTAACGTGCGCAAAGCTTGCAAAACCAGCCTAAATTCTCAATGGTTCGCGAGCAGGTGCGAACTTTTTACAGGTTTCTTTCTGAAAACCTGCTTCCAGATGCGATTTCTGCTTGTCTGATTGCAGATGCCAGGTAACATAGGAATACCCCCATTTCGGGTGGACAAGTGTTTATTTTTTCCGACTATTAACTAGAGAGAATATTATGAGCGTTGTGCCTGTAGCCGACGTACTCCAGGGCCGTGTAGCCGTTGACCAAGAAGTCACCGTGCGCGGATGGGTGCGTACCCGCCGAGATTCAAAAGCTGGCATCTCCTTCCTCGCCGTTTATGACGGCTCCTGCTTTGATCCTGTACAGGCTGTCATCAATAATTCTCTGCCCAATTATAATGAAGAAGTATTACACCTGACGACAGGCTGCTCCGTGGTAGTAACAGGTAAGGTTGTCGCGTCGCCGGGACAGGGGCAAAGTTTCGAAATCCAGGCCACGAAAGTAGAGGTCGCAGGCTGGGTGGAAGATCCGGATACCTACCCGATGGCGGCAAAACGCCATAGCATTGAGTATCTGCGTGAGGTCGCGCATCTGCGCCCGCGCACCAACCTGATTGGCGCGGTAGCGCGCGTCCGCCATACTCTGGCGCAGGCGCTGCATCGCTTCTTCGATGAGCAGGGTTTCTTTTGGGTCTCTACCCCACTGATTACCGCTTCCGATACCGAAGGCGCTGGCGAAATGTTCCGCGTCTCAACGTTGGATCTGGAAAACCTGCCGCGTAACGACCAGGGCAGAGTAGATTTTGACAAAGACTTTTTTGGCAAAGAATCATTCCTGACCGTCTCCGGCCAGCTCAACGGTGAAACGTATGCCTGTGCGCTGTCCAAAATCTATACTTTTGGGCCGACCTTCCGCGCGGAAAATTCCAACACCAGCCGCCACCTGGCGGAGTTCTGGATGCTGGAGCCGGAAGTGGCATTCGCCGATCTGGAAGACAACGCCCGTCTGGCGGAAGCCATGCTGAAATATGTCTTTAACGCGGTTCTGGAAGAGCGTGCGGATGACATGAAGTTCTTTGCCGAACGCGTGGATAAAGACGCTATCGCTCGTCTGGAGCGTTTTGTCTCTACCGACTTCGCTCAGGTGGATTACACCGATGCGGTCGCCATTCTGGAACGCTGTGGTAAGACATTTGAAAACCCGGTGTTCTGGGGCGTCGACCTCTCTTCCGAACACGAACGTTATCTGGCGGAAGAGCATTTCAAAGCGCCGGTAGTGGTGAAAAACTATCCGAAGGAAATTAAAGCATTTTACATGCGCCTTAACGAAGATGGCAAAACCGTGGCGGCCATGGATGTGCTGGCGCCGGGAATCGGCGAAATCATCGGTGGTTCCCAGCGTGAAGAGCGTCTGGATGTGCTGGATGCCCGTATGGCCGAAATGGGGCTGAATAAAGAGGATTACTGGTGGTATCGCGACTTGCGTCGCTACGGTACTGTACCGCATTCCGGCTTTGGCCTGGGCTTTGAACGCCTTATCGCTTACGTCACGGGTGTGCAAAACGTGCGCGATGTTATTCCGTTCCCACGGACCCCACGCAACGCCAGCTTCTGATTTTTACGTCACACTCAAGGCCAGCTATGCTGGCCTTTTTTTCGCCTGAATGTCAGTTTTATTATCAATAAGTAAATAAATTTAATTACAACCCTCTGAATTACCACATCTTGTTACTGTATATTTCACGAAAATATTTACACATAAAAATTAATCCTTAATTTTATTGCGGATTAGATTTTTCTGTTCTAATAGCACAATTTTTAACCACAATTTCAGACATCAAGACTTCCAAATGGCTATTTTTATGAAATAGCTCGCCTGCTGCTTTTTCAGACACAACGGTTCTACAAGCAAATAATTGCAATAAAATCATAGTGATAAAAGAAAAACGATCAAATCAAAGCGAGAACTCAGGGGAAGTTTGACGTTGTTCACAAAGTTCCGCGAAAATAACATTTGTTTACATATTTTTTCACTTTAAAACTAAATCTTTATATTTGTAGCACTTTCACGGTAGCGAAACGTTAGTTTGAATGGAAAGATGCCTGTCAGACACATAAAGACACCAAACTCTCATCAATATTTCTGTAAAGTTTTATTGACGGAATTTATTGACGGCAGTGGCAGGTGTCATATAAAAAAACCAATGAGGGTAATAAATAATGATGAAGCGCAAAATCCTGGCAGCGGTGATCCCTGCCCTGCTGGCTGCTGCAACCGCAAACGCAGCAGAAATTTATAATAAAGATGGTAATAAGCTGGATCTGTACGGTAAAGCCGTGGGTCGTCACGTATGGACAACGACCGGCGATAGCAAAAATGCCGACCAGACTTATGCCCAGATTGGTTTTAAAGGGGAAACGCAGATTAACACCGATCTGACCGGTTTCGGTCAGTGGGAATACCGTACTAAAGCAGACCGCGCTGAAGGCGAACAGCAGAACTCGAATCTGGTCCGTCTGGCTTTCGCGGGTTTGAAATACGCGGAAGTGGGTTCAATCGATTATGGTCGTAACTACGGTATCGTTTACGATGTTGAATCCTATACCGATATGGCCCCCTACTTCTCCGGCGAAACCTGGGGCGGCGCCTATACCGATAACTACATGACCAGCCGTGCTGGCGGTTTGTTGACCTATCGTAACTCTGACTTCTTTGGTCTGGTGGACGGTCTCTCTTTCGGTATCCAGTATCAGGGTAAAAATCAGGACAACCACAGCATTAACTCTCAGAATGGCGATGGCGTAGGTTACACCATGGCATATGAGTTCGACGGCTTTGGCGTCACCGCAGCATACAGCAACAGCAAGCGTACTAACGATCAGCAGGATCGCGATGGTAATGGCGATCGCGCAGAATCGTGGGCCGTTGGCGCGAAATATGATGCAAACAACGTCTACCTGGCTGCCGTATATGCTGAAACCCGCAATATGAGCATTGTTGAAAATACGGTTACTGATACCGTGGAAATGGCAAACAAAACGCAGAACCTGGAAGTGGTCGCTCAGTACCAGTTTGACTTCGGCCTGCGTCCAGCAATCTCGTATGTACAGAGTAAAGGTAAGCAGTTGAACGGCGCCGACGGCTCGGCCGATCTGGCGAAATATATTCAGGCGGGCGCGACTTACTACTTCAACAAAAACATGAACGTATGGGTTGACTACCGTTTCAACCTGCTGGACGAAAACGACTACAGCTCCAGCTACGTTGGCACCGACGATCAGGCGGCTGTCGGTATTACTTACCAGTTCTGATCAGCAGACCCCTTTGTTTTATGCCTCAAAAACAGGACTTCGGTCCTGTTTTTTTATCTCTCTTAGAGAAAATGTGCGTCTTTCAAAAACAGGCGGGCTTTTTAGCGCTAACGGTTGGCATTTTGTAAATCTGCCGTTAACCTGATAGCGGATTTCCCTTCTGTAACTATAATGGAACCTCGTCATGTTTGAGAACATAACCGCCGCTCCTGCCGACCCGATTTTGGGCCTGGCCGATCTGTTTCGCGCCGATGACCGTCCAGGGAAAATTAACCTTGGCATTGGCGTATATAAAGATGAAACCGGCAAAACACCGGTGCTCACCAGCGTTAAAAAAGCCGAGCAGTATTTACTGGAAAATGAAACGACGAAAAACTATCTCGGCATTGACGGGATTCCAGAATTTGCTCGCTGCACTCAGGAACTGCTGTTCGGCAAAGGCAGCGCGCTGATTAACGATAAGCGCGCACGCACGGCGCAAACGCCGGGCGGTACCGGCGCGTTACGCATTGCCGCCGACTTTTTGGCAAAAAATACTCCGGTAAAACGGGTGTGGGTGAGCAATCCCAGCTGGCCGAACCACAAAAGCGTGTTTAACGCTGCCGGTCTGGAAGTTCGGGAGTACGCTTACTACGATGCGGAAAATCACACGCTGGATTTTGAAGCGCTACAAGCCAGCCTGAGCGAAGCACAGGCCGGCGATGTGGTTCTGTTCCACGGTTGCTGTCATAACCCAACCGGCATTGACCCTACTCTGGAACAGTGGCAGGTTCTGGCTGAGCTTTCCGTTGAAAAAGGGTGGCTGCCGCTATTCGATTTCGCTTACCAGGGCTTTGCCCGCGGCCTGGAAGAAGATGCGGAAGGTCTGCGCGCCTTTGCCGCGCTGCATAAAGAGCTCATTGTCGCCAGCTCCTACTCCAAAAACTTCGGCTTATATAATGAGCGCGTCGGCGCCTGCACCCTCGTGGCTGCCGATGCGGAAACCGTGGATCGCGCTTTTAGCCAGATGAAATCCGCCATTCGCGCTAACTACTCCAACCCGCCAGCGCACGGCGCGTCCATCGTCGCGACTATCCTGAGTAATGACGCCCTGCGCGCTATCTGGGAACAGGAACTGACGGACATGCGCCAGCGTATCCAGCGTATGCGTCAACTGTTCGTGAATACCTTGCAGGAAAAAGGCGCGAACCGTGACTTCAGCTTTATTATCAAGCAGAACGGGATGTTCTCATTCAGCGGTCTGACCAAAGATCAGGTGCTGCGTCTGCGTGAAGAGTTTGGCGTTTATGCCGTGGCTTCTGGTCGCGTGAACGTGGCGGGCATGACCCCGGATAATATGGCGCCGCTGTGCGAAGCCATTGTTGCGGTACTGTAAAAAACTGTCGACTGGCGTGACCGATAAAAAAGCCTGCACATTGCAGGCTTTTTCATTCTGCTTACCAGACCGGCATCTCATCTTGCAGGAAGGGATTATGCAGACGCTCGTACCCGAGCGTAGAGAGCGGGCCGTGGCCAGGAATAAAGGTCACATCATCGCCAAGCGGCAATAATTTACGCTTAATGGCGTCAATCAACTGGGTGTGATCGCCGCGAGGAAAATCGCTGCGCCCGACGCCACCTTTGAAAATCACATCGCCGGAGATCAGCAGTTGCGACTGTTCATCAAAGAAAACCACGTGTCCCGGCGTGTGTCCCGGACAATGTAACACCTGTAACGTCACATTCCCCACGCTGACGCGATCGCCGTCGTTCAGCCAGCGATCAGGCGTCAGCGGCTGACACTCATCCAGACCAAACATGCGGCTTTGCGCCGGCAGTCCTTGCAGCCAGAACTCATCTTCTTTTTCCGGACCGATAACAGGAACGCCGTAATGCTGCGCCAGTTCACTCGCCGCGCCGACATGATCGAGATGCCCATGCGTGAGTAAAATTTGCATCAACGTCACGCCGCTGGCGTCCACTTCCTGTTTAATTTTTTCCGCGTCGCCGCCCGGATCGACCAGCGCCGCCAGCCGGGTTTGTTCGCACCAGATTAATGAACAGTTCTGGGAGAACGCGGTGACCGGAATAATACGATAGTTCATACTGCTCCTTTGATTAAGCCTCGCTGATTACCAGTGCCGCGCCGGCCCGGTATCAATATGCACAAAGTTACTACGTGGGTAATATCCTACACCACCTGCGCGCATAGATAACGCCGCTTTGCGAATATTGCTCAGCGCCACGCCTTCAATATGAAAATCCATCGCCTGCCCTTTTGTATGGTAGCTTTTTTTCGCTACGCCGCTGCTACGGGCGCGTAATTCATTATTGGTATCAAGAGAACGGTAGCCTGAGATGAGCTGCACAGGTTTACGCGTCCCTAACAGCCCCTGAAGTCGGTAAAGTTGGTCAAACAGGCGGGGATCGATTGATCGGACTTTATTCGCGCGATAGTCACGGAAAAAATGGTTTAACTTTGCTAATTCATCCTGAATGTAGGCTCTTCCATCGAAAAACTCCGCCTTGATTGACTCTCCGGTATGGAGATTGTTTAACGTCAAAATGCGCGGGCGTGGGGTCGAGAGTGTGGCAAACGCTGGCGCGGGCAGGATGGCGGCGCCGAGAGCGACACCACCAAGCGCCAGCAGCTTGCGGCGATTAGCGTCAAATTTGTCCATGATAATCAGGTCTACAGGTCAATGTTATCGTTAATACACTTCTACCTTTAAGCAGACATGATACCGGCTGGCACAGACTTCTGAACGGCCCGGTCGACTTAAAGGTTGTTGTATATGCACTTCTGGCGCACGAAAGGCACCTTAACTGCCGATAAAGCCCGCGTCAAGATGGCCCTCCCCCAGCCACAACGGGGGTCTACAGCGAAACGCCCCGTTGAAGCCAAACATTAGGACAACATATTTACCAGAACTTCTTCATTTACCTGATTAATTGTTCAACCTTTGGCACAATTTGTGCGCTGGATCGCGCTGTGAGATCGTAATTGTAAATATCTGTACGATATTGCATACGTCCATCTGCGCCGACAAACGCGGTCAGATAGTAAAGATTTACTGGAATGTTCTGCCGGATATTGACATACCGCGTGTCGCCTTGCTTCAGGGCGCCTGAGATCCGCGCATCGTTCCAGCCAGCATCCTGCAAGAGCATATTCGCCAGTTCAGAGGCCTTATTGACCCGCACGCAGCCGGAACTTAACGCCCTGGCGTCACGCTGAAAGAGAGTATGGTTAGGCGTATCGTGCAGATAGATCGCATCTGAGCTCGGCATATTAAATTTATAACGCCCCAGCGAATTGTGCGCGCCTGGCGCCTGCTGGAAACGGAACGGAAGATTCGATGGCGTAATGGTGGCCCAGTCAACCTGCCACGGATCGATCGCTTCTTTGCTGTTCCAGCCGCGCATCGCGGTGTAGCCATGGCGCTCCAGATAGCCTGGGTCATTCCACACCTTCGGTAAAATGTCTTTACGCGCAAGCGTGGGCGGAACGTTCCACGGCGGGTTCACCACCACATTATTCAGCGCGCTGCTCATCATCGGCGTTTTACGATCGGGACGCCCGACGATCACCCTCGAAGCCAGCACCTGGTTGCCATTCTGATAGTAGACCAGCGAATAAGCGGGAATGTTTACCATAATACCGGTAGAGAGTTCCGCCGGCAGCAGGCGTAAACGTTGGATATTCAGTGCCAGTACGCCTGCGCGTTGCGCGGGGGTCATATTAAGCCAGTTACGCGTCGCCGGGCCAATGACGCCATCCGCCCCCAGCCCTTGCCATGCCTGAAAACGCTTTACCGCCTCGACCAGTTCACGATCGTAGGCGCGTGCCGCCGGAGCCGACTTGCTACGGCGGGCCGTTGGTTCGTCGACCGGCTGCGCCACCGATGTTTCGACTACCGCGGCGGAGGGGCTGACGACGGCACTATCAGCAGTGTTATCGCCGGGTAAGGCTATCTTTGGACCGCCATCCAGCATCCCCGTACGCTGTAATATTTCGCGCAGCGCAGGCACATCGTTACTCCATTGCCCCGGGCGCAGCGTCGCGGTATTGGCCAACTGCGGCCACGGGCGAGAGTCCGCCACCAGCTTCAGCAACGCGTCATGCATGGGCGCATACTGTGGATGCTGCGGCGCCAGGCTGGCGACAAACATCGGCAACTGGCCCTCTTCCAGCGCGATTTGCCACTGGTTAATCACCGAAACTGGCGGCGTCGCCAATGCGTAAGGTTTGTTGCTATATAACCAGCGCTGGCCTTTGACGGGGATATTCGCAATGAAATGGAGATAGCCCATCATGGCGTCTGACAACACAACATCGCGCGCCATACCGTTTACGGCGGGATCGGTCAACAATGCCACCCAGGCGGTAAACTGCGGCTGGAATCCGGCAATCGCCACCTCCGCCAACTGTTGCTGGAAGGCTTTCACCGCATCGCGATTATCCCACATGGGCTTCATGTCGCGCGCGGCATACAGCAATGTCAGCTGGCTCATATAGACCGGCGTATAGCCGGAAGGAAGCTGCGACTGTAAATCAGCCCGGACTTTCTCGGCTGAAACGCCCTCCGGCAGCGGCTGAATCCCGGCCATAATCGCCGTCGCGGCGGATTGCTTCTGCGGCCCAGCCTGATCCGTCGCGGCAACGGCGCTATCGCCAGGTATCATTTCAGGCTCATCGGCCTGCGCATTGAACAGTGGAGCGAATGTTACGGCCAGGCATAAACTGATTGCCGACAGACAACGACCACACATCTTATTAAGCAACATCCCTTGCCCCCTGTTTTCGTTATCATACTCCGCATGACTGCGCTGCCCGCAGCGCGGGTCAACCGCAACCAATGCTTTTGTTTAGTATGACGAGTCAGCCTGCTCACTCGTCAGGCTTAACTCCAGTATATAAAGTTCGTTACGTTTTTGCCTAACCTAATGTAAAGAAGTTTAAAGAAAATGCACTACCCGGAGAGATTTTTCAGATAAAGAAAAAGGCGGCCTTCGCCGCCCCAGGCTAATGATAAAACAGAACTTGTTGTGCCGGATGGCGGCGTAACCGACTTATCCGGCCTTGCCTGATAAGCGAGGCGCCATCGGGCACTTCATCGTTTCTGCCGTGTTTAACTCGCTTCTGAAGGCGTATCTTCCGTCTGCGTACCGGGAAGCGTTTCCGGAAGCTGCGGCGCAAAGCCACGCAGCCCGACAACATGAACATGCTCAGTATTCTGAAACACTTTACGCACCAGCTTATAGGTCGTGCCCTTCTCCGGACTGATGTTTTCCGGCGCAGCGATGATGAGCTGCATCTGCAAACGTTCACATAGTTCAAACAGCGTGGCGATAGAGCGCGCATCCAGACGCGCCGCTTCATCGAGGAACAGCAGGCGACATGGCGAAATATCTTTCCCGCGCAGTCTGCGCGCTTCGTCTTCCCAGCTTTGCACCACCATCACCAGAATTGACATCCCGGTCCCGATAGCTTCCCCCGTTGATAGCGCGCCGGATTCCGCACGCAGCCAGCCGTCGGACCCACGGTTAACTTCAACTTCCATTTCCAGATAGTTACGGTAGTCCAGCAGCTCCTCGCCGATGGTCTGCGGCGTGCGTTGCCCCATATCGATCTGCGGATTCAGACGCTGGTACAGTTTCGCCAGCGCTTCGGAGAAGGTCAGACGATTGCTGTTAAACAGATCCTGGTGCTGCTCCTGTTGTTCTGAAAGCACATCCAGCAAGGTGGCATGCGTTTCACGCACGTTGACGTTTAACCGCACGCTATTCACCTGTCCAAACGAGACGCTTTGCAAACCCTGGTTCAGCATACGGATACGGTTCTGCTCACGCTGGATAGTCTTGCGGATAATGTTTGCCACGCTGCGGGAACTGATCGCCAGCTTTTGCTCACGCGATGTCAGCTCTTCCGTCAGACGACTCAGCTCAATCTCCATTTGTTCAATGGCTTCAACCGGATCGTCGGTACGAATAATATCCTGACGAATACGTTCGCGCAGATGCTGGTAAACGGCCACAAAGAACTGGATTTTACGTTCCGGGCGTTTCGGATCTTCCGACAGACGCAATACGTCGCGCAGATGTTCGTTATCCGCGACGGCCAGGCGCAGCGCGCCCAACGCCTTATCCGACATGGAGCGCAGTTCATCCGCCGACAGATAAGCCAGCTCACGACGGTGCAGACGGCGTTCCACGCCATTGTCTTTCACCATCCGCATGACTGCGCACCAGCCGGCTTTCGCGGTCACGACCTGCTCGCGCATTTCATGATAATCGCGCTCCAGCTTGCGCAGCTTACGGGTCAGGTTATCCATCTCCGCTTCGCAGAAGGTGAGCGCTTTCTCAAGCTGATTGCGACGCGAACGGTTATTGCTCAACTGGGCGTGCAGTTCATCGCGACGCTGGCGGGCACGCTCTTCCGCCCCGCTGTCGGCGCGAACGCCAATATCCTGTAATTCGCGCTGCAAATCGTTAAGCAGCTCTTTTTTCGTGTCGTAAGAGCTTTTTAGCGAGGCCAGGACCTGGCTGTACTGACTTAACTGCGCGGCATGGCTGCGCAGCGCTTCGCGGGCGCGGGTACGCTCGGCTTCCGCCTGCTCCAGCCGCTGGCGCAGCTTTTCATTGAGATCGCTGTTGCCGCTCAGCATTTCCGCCGAGTCGGAATAGCTGAAATGCGCCCGACGTTCGACAACTTCAGCCAGCGCAAAAGCCTGCTGGCGCGCGTCGCGCTGCATTTGCTGCGACCATGCATAGTCTTCTTTTAACTGCTCAAACTGTTCCGGATCGCTTTGCAGAACGGAAACCACCGGCTCCAGTTTGGCTAACTGGTTGCCATATTGCTGCACAAATCGCGCCGCTTCTTGAGCCTCATCCAACCGTTCCCGAATTTCATCGACCCGATCGGCCAGCGTTTCATCGGCCAATAAATTCAGCCGCGGCAGCAAACGGTTAAGCGCGGAAACGCCCTCTTTCGCCTGCTCAAACTGAATACGCTGCTGCTGGTTGTCGCTTTCATGCGTCGCCAGCGCGCGCTCCAGCTCGACGCGACGCCCGTTCAGTCGGCGAATTTCCGCTTCCGGATCGTCCTCAAAGGCAACGGAAAGGTGGCTGCCGATAAAACGGCTGAACGCCTGGTGCAAACGCTGGGTTTTCTGCACGTCAAACGAGAGCGTGGCAAAGCGCTCGGAAAGCACTTCCCGTTCCGCATGGAGACTCTCAATACGGTTCTCACGCGCCGCGCGGCCAAAAATAGGCAGCGACGGGAAACGCGAATAACGCCACTGACGGTCGGCAATTTTCACGACCACCGCCTTTTCCAGCTCGTCAACGCTGAATACGCTGTCATCAAAAGACTGCGGATCGCCTTCGATCAGGTACAGATCTTCCGGGCAGTCGGTCAGACCTTCAAGCTGTTCGGTTATTTGCGATAAATCCGGTACGACGATCGCATGGCGCGACGGGCCATACAGTGCGGAAAAGTACGGCGCATCTTCAAGACTGACATCATCGTAGATTTCCGACAGCAGTACCCCGCCAAAACGCTCCGCCAGCGCATTCAAACGCTGATCTTCCGCGCCGCCCGGCTGGCTTAAACGTTCGATCTCTTCATCAACCGCATTTTTACGCGCGCCCACTTCGTCGCGTTCGACAATGGCTTCGCGCTCACGCTCCAGTAGCTGTTGCAGGTATTCGGTCACTTCCTGGCTGGACGTAAACTCCTCGCCGCACTGTTCGCTAAGCTGGTTAAGGCTGTTTTGCGCCGCCAGCCAGACGGGCGCGCGCCGCATCAGATGTTGAATACGCGACTGAAGCTGCTCCTGCTCCTGACGCAAGGCCATACGCTGTTCGCTGGCTGACGACACGCTCTCAGACAAGGACGCGATGCGGGCTTCCAGCTCCTGATGCAGCGCTTCCAGTTCGTCAATATCAAAATTTTTGCCCTGTCGCTTACAGAACTCCGCCAGCAGACGTTCCGCCTCTTGCTGCTCGCGCAGCCGCTGTTCCAGTTCGCTCAGGCGCATCCGCAGCGGCTGTACCTGTTCCGCCAGATGACGCTGGTTCACGCCGTCCCGTAACAGCTCGCGCGCCACGTCCCAGGCTTCGCTACGCGCCAGCGGGCCGTTGATCGCCGCTACCAGCTGATAAGCCTGCTCAAACTGACTGTGCGCGGTTTGCGCCACGCTCATTTTTTGTTCCAACGACAGCAGTTTTTCCGTAGCTTCCTGCTCTTTTGCCTGGAAAGTATCCAGCCATTCGGCGGCGCTTTCCGGCGTTAGATCCGGCAGATGGCAAAGTTCTTTAGCGCGGGCAAGCGCTGATATCGCCTGGTTATACTGAATCGCGCGCGTTTGCTGTACATCCAGCGCCTGCTGGTAATCCGCAAGCTGGCTTTTGAGTTCATCGACTTCCAGCTCGGCGGCTTCGGCACGCGCTTCATTTTCGTCCTGCATTTCGGCAGCTTCCGCCACCACTTCATTTTGCTCTTCGAGTCGAATCTGCAGCTCTTCAAGATCCGCTTCGTAGCGTTCAATTTTTTCCTGCTGGCGCAGCGCGGTTTGCACCAGATTCAGGTGATCGCTCGCCGCCTGGTAATCCGCTTCAAGAGAACCTTCGGCGCCGTTATGTTCGCCCAACTCACGGGCCATATCGACGTGCTTGTACTGCTCCGCCGCCAGTTGTTTGCGCGATGTGTACAGTTCGCGTCGAAACGCCAACGCCTGATCAAGGTGAACCCGACGCTCATTAGCGTGGCGCATATAATCCGCCGCCACATAATCGGTGGCTTCGCTGATCAAATGCTTAAACAGATCGCGATCGGATTGGGTAACACGAATCGCTTCCAGCGTGAGTCGGTTCTCGCGCAGCGCCGCCTCCATATCCTGGAACGCCTTGCGCACGCCGCTATTTTCCGGCAATAAATAATCGCGTAGCGACCGGGTAATGGCGCTGGAGATCCCGCCGTACAGCGAGGCCTCTATCAAACGATAGAATTTACTACGATCGGAAGCGGAGCGCAGACGACGGGCGATAATCCCTAAGTCAAACATCAGCGAATGATAATCGGTGATGGAGTTAAACTGCTTAAACTGCACGCCTTCCATCTCGTCAAGCTTGTCTTTCAGCTCAGCAAGCGACAGTACGCGCGCCTGACGTTCGTTTAATGTCTCCGTCACCAGTTGTGTCGGCTGTACCGACATCGGCAGCCCCTGGATAGCGAACGGTTTGATGTCCACTTTGCGATCGCGCCCAGCGACCTGCTGCAGACGCACGCCGACCACCACCCGCTGATGGCGGGAATTAATGGTGTCGAGCATGGAGTAACAGACGCCCGCCTTCAGCTTACCGTGCAGACCTTTATCGCGCGAACCGCTGGTGGCGCCGGCTTCCGTGGTGTTACGAAAGTGCAGTAATGTGAGATCCGGGATCAGCGCCGTGACGAACGCCGCCATCGTCGTGGATTTCCCGGCGCCGTTGCCCCCGGATAACGTCGTGACCAGTTCATCCAGGTCAAAAGTGCGGGCAAAAAAACCGTTCCAGTTAATCAGCGTTAGCGAGCGAAATTTACCGCGTTCAATCATTATTCTTCCTCTCCACTGTCCGGCTGACTCTCTTCGGTCTCATCATTAAGTTGCAGATGGTTTTCAATGGGCATCGCTTCCCCGTCGCGGATGAGACGACGCTGCGCCTCGCGAGGATCGTCGCCGGCGCGGACATCCGCGCCAAAGCGGAAGACCGATTCGGTAATGCGGAATTTGCTGCTGTCGTGGCCCATAAACCATACCATGCCCAAACGACGCAGGCGGTTTAAAGAAGAACGCACCTTTTCCTGCAGTTTCTGACGATCAACGTCAGATCCCGTCGAGCGGTTATTCACCAGCTTTAGCAGTTTGGCTTCGTCCGCAAGGGTAAGCAGCTCGTCGTACAACTCTTGCTGAGTAAAGATCCCTTCGTTGGCCAGACGCTCCGGGCTAAGATAGAGGTAGCAGAGAATTTTACCGACCATCATATCCAGTTCGGATAACACCGAGCGCGGAATAAGCGTGGTAGAACGCGGACGCAGGTAGAAGAACCCCTCCGGCGCGCGAATCAGCTCCACGTTATAACGCGCGTAAAACTCTTCCAGGTATTCCTGAAAATCCATCAGAAAGGCATGATTATCCAGTTCGTCCAGCCCGATGTGGCGGCCCGAACGTAATGCGCTATCCAGCGCCGGAAATAACGGATTCGCCAGCGCCTGCGCCAGCTTAACCGGCATCACTTGTTCAATATTTGTCAATGACATGCGCCTGTACCTTGGCTCCGTAATCATTAATCGGCTGCCATTTGGCTGGCAGTCCGGTGAAATCTGCTTGCGCTACGCCAAGACGTACCGCTTGATCGATAACAATACGCGCCACGTCGAAATGACGCGCGCGCGGGTATTGCGCCAGATACTCGCGCACCACCAGCCCAAGATCCAGTGGCGTTTGTCTGGTTTTGTAGATAGCCAGCTGTTCTTCAATGATGGCCGCTAACTGCTCGCGGATCTCGTTAAACTCTTCATATTCCAGATCCGGCGGCAACTCCCCGGTGACTTCATCGTCACGCAACGCCATCTCTTCATCGCGCATATCCAGCAGACGATCGGCATTCGCGTAGGTTAGCGCCCACGGATCGTCAAAATAAGTCTGCACGGACTGGCGCAACCGCTGGGCGAAGACACGGTTTTTATCCATATCGATCGCGGTACGGATAAATTTATGCACGTGACGATCGTAGCCGATCCATAAATCAATAGACTGTTGACCCCAACTGATAATGCGGTCGAGTTTACTTTGTAAGTCAAACACCAGCCTGTCGACAAAATGCAGATCGTCGTGCGTCATCGTGGCATCCTGAATGCGCAGCAGGTTAGCCTGCAGCTTATCGCCCGCCGCCTCCAGCGTATCCTGCAACTCGCGCAGCGTACCGGACGTTTCGGAAAGCAGCAGTTCACAGCTGGAAATCGCCGCCCGCCAGTCTTTATTCAGCAGTTGTGCGATATCGTCTTTCACCTGCTGCTGCTGTTCATCCATGATGCGCTGGGTGAGATCGATACTGTCGAAAATCTCCGCCACCGAATATTTCAATGGCGCGTAAACGTTGCGATGCCAGTGGAACTCATCGCCACCCTCCGCTGCCGCATCCGCCGCGCGCTTCAATTCGCCGGCCACAATCGACAACTGCATAGAAAGACGCAGCGTAGAGAATTCGCGTTGACGAATGTAGTAATCGGTGATGCCAATCCCGAGCGGGGTTAATCGGTAAATCGCATTGCCTTCCGCCTGCTCGCTGGTAAAGCGGTTCAGCAGACGTTGACGCACCATATCGTTAATCGCGTTGTTCGCGCGCACGCCGATGGTTTCGCTGGTTTGCTCAAACGCATCACTCACATGGCGGAATGCATCCACCAGCTCGCCTTCACTCATCTCGCCGTCAAGGCGTTCGCCGTTCAACGTGGCGACCGCCAGCAGAAAGGAAAGTCTGTCTACCGGCAGCGAGATGGAAAAGTCGTTTTTTCTGGCCCAGGCAACCAGTTCGGGGACTGTCTGGGAAAATTCACTCATAGGTTATCCTTGCATCTGCGGCTAGCGCCGGGCTTTTAATCGCGGTGACATGAATGTAGCGCCCAAGGCTAATATACGGCTCCTGGCGGCAATAACGCGTTTCCAGTTCGACCAGGGTCTCATAACAGTCACGCTGCTGGTGTTTTTCACGCAGATAATCATGAAACACACGCACGCCGGTTTTACCGGTAATCTGCCAGCCAATCGCCTCCAGCCACTGGTACACCTGCGCGGGGTCGCGCGGGTAGTCAGGCGACAGCGTGCGCTTCTTGCGTTTAGGCATCCCCGCCTGCACGTAGTCAAAATTACCCGCCACCATATTGTGCATCAGCAAACCGTTAGCGTTATAGAACATCAACGACAGCGCGCCGCCAGGGCGCAATACTGACCAGAGCGTTTCTAATACGCCGACAGGATCGGCTACCCACTCCAGCACAGCATGAAACAATATCAGATCAACCGGGCTTTCCAAATGCGAAGCGACGTCCTGAGCCGGGCATTGTATAAAATGCATGTCTTTGCTCACACCTTTTGCCTCGGCCGCCTGCCGCGCGCGGGCGATCATTTCGCCAGACAGATCGCATAACGTCACCTGATGGCCGCGTTCCGCCATCTTAATCGCCGTTTGCCCTTCGCCGCCGCCGGCATCCAGTACCCGCAGTTTTCGCCCGCCAATCTCCTCCAGCACGCGATCCAGGTCTTGCCACAGAATGGCTTGCCGCAGCTGTCCTTTGGTCGTGCCGTAAATGTTACGGGAAAACTTTTCAGCAATGTCATCAAAATTGCGATCCTGCATCGGACTCTCCACAGGCTGGCTCAGGCGTTATCTGATAAAACCGCTATTTTGTCACAGCCGCGGCCAGAATGAACCTGTCTGGTGTAATATCAGCGTTAATCCTCCGCTATATGGTTAAAAAAGGAACCAAAAAGGATGCTTTTTACGCTAAAGAAAGTGATTGGCGGTATGTTATTGCCGCTTCCGCTGATGTTGCTGATCATTGGCGTCGGCCTGGCGCTGCTCTGGTTTAGCCGCTTTCAGAAGATCGGAAAAGTATTTATCAGCGTAGGTTGGCTGGCGCTATTGCTATTAAGCCTGCAACCCGTCTCTGACCATTTGCTGCGTCCGATAGAAAACCGCTACCCTACCTGGCAGGGTCCGCAAAAGGTGGAATATATTGTGGTTCTCGGCGGCGGCTATACCTGGAACCCGCAGTGGGCGCCGAGCTCTAATTTAATTAACAACAGCTTGCCGCGGCTGGCGGAAGGCATTCGGCTGTGGCGCGCGAATCCGGGAGCCAGGCTGATTTTTACCGGCGGCATAGCAAAAACCAATACGGTAAGCACGGCGGAAGTCGGTGCGCGGGTGGCGCAGTCGCTGGGCGTACCGCGTAGCGATATTATTACGCTGGATAAGCCAAAAGATACGGAAGAAGAAGCCGCCGCCGTTAAGCAGGCCATCGGCGACGCCCCTTTCCTGTTGGTAACCTCCGCCTCGCATTTGCCGCGTGCGATGATTTTCTTTCAGCATGCCGGGCTGAATCCGCTTCCCGCGCCGGCGAATCAGTTGGCGATCGATTCGCCGCTCAATCCCTGGGAGCGGGCAATTCCGTCCCCGGTCTGGCTGATGCACAGCGATCGCGCTGGGTATGAAACATTAGGGCGACTTTGGCAATGGCTGAAAGGCATATCAGGCAAGCCAGGGGAGTAATGATTTCGCCGCCAGATCAAAATTGGTACGGTTAAAACGTCCGGTATTGACCAATTGCGCAACCTCGTCCCACAGCACATAGAGCCAACGCCGCCAGATGAAGGACTCCGCCACTGGCGCGCGTTGCAGATAATGCCAAAGCAATCCCTCCGCCAATGGATTATCCATCAGGCGAAACAGTTCGAACTCTCTCGGCGCCCACAGCATCAGCCCGGGGCCGACCATCGCCAGAAGCTGATCGCTACGGGCGTCTTTAAGCATACTGCGCAGGCAGAAGTTGCCATGCACCAGTACGCAGTTGTCGTTAAACCCTTCAAATAACGAAGGAAGACATTCTCTGGTACGAAACAGAATGCGTTTGTCCTGCATCGTCAGGCCGGTATTGCTGAACTGATTTAGCGTCGTCCACAGCACCTCCACCCGCTGACGATACCAGGAAGGCCAGATATTCTCCTGAGTATGGTCTACGGCGCCAACGCAACCGCGGCTATCCTGCCGATGCCAGGCTAACAGCCCTTCGACAATCTGATCTTTTAGCTGTTCCCAGCGTTCCGGAGTGCGCGCCGGCGCCTCGACCGGCACACCGCGCAGTCGTTCCAGTAGCAGCACATCCGGACCAGGATGCTCTTCATGCGTCAATACGCCATAGATTACCGGCATCCTCACCGTACCGCTACGCGCCAGCATTGAGGTTTTCCATGCCAGTTGCTGCGCAACGCCGGGAGTGGTAAAACTTCGCGCCATCAGCGGCATCGGAATGCCCTGGCTGTCATATAATGACCACAATGCGGAATCCGCTTTCTCATTCACGCACTCTATACGGCTAAGTTTTTCACCCAACAAATGACTGAGTTCGGCCCGCAACTGTTCCATTCCAGATTACCCCCATTAGTGCTACTGCTTTAATAATGAGCGTCGTATGGACAGATGTCACCCGTATCAGATCAAGGGAAGAAAAGAAAAATGAGGAAAATCGTAACGGTACGAGAAAGCCGCCACTGATGAGCAGACGTGAGTATTCATCTTTGCGCTATCATACCGCGCTGTTCATGACCGTCTAAGACGATCATGAACAGGATCATGTTAACGCATTTCAGCGCGTACGCGCTCCAGGTCGTCGGCGGTGTCTACGCCCGTGCCGGGCACCGCTTTGGCGACGGCGACATGAATTTTTTCGCCGTACCACAGCACACGGAGTTGCTCCAGCATTTCAATATGTTCCAGCGGGCTGGGTTGCCAGCTCACGTAACGGCGGATAAATCCCGCGCGATAGCCATAAATGCCCAAGTGACGAAGGCAAGTATCCCCTACCGTTTCCAGACTTTTTGCAAAGCGGTCGCGATCCCAGGGAATCGTCGCCCGGGAAAAGTAAAGCGCATAGCCTTCAGCATCCAGCACGACTTTTACCGCATTCGGGTTAAACGCTTCTTCGGCGCTGTGAATCGGCACCGCCAGCGTCGCCATGCCAACCTGGCGCTGCGCCAGATTTTCCGCGACCTGGCGAATAATAACCGCCGGGATCATCGGCTCATCGCCCTGAACGTTCACAATAACGGTATCGTCGCTGAATCCGCACTTCTCTACCACTTCCGCCAACCGTTCGGTGCCGGACTGGTGATCGGCGCGCGTCATGCACACTTCGCCGCCAGCCGCTTCTACCGCACGAGCCACGTCTTTATGATCGGTGGCAACAATAATGCGTTCCGCGCCAGATTCGCGCGCCCGCTCCAGGACATGAACAATCATGGGCTTACCATTAATATCCACTAATGGTTTGCCTGGCAGTCGGGTAGATGAAAAACGGGCCGGAATGATGACGACGAAACTCATGATTTACTCTCATCAGATGTCAGGGCGCGAGCTTCATTTTCCAGCAATACAGGAATGCCGTCGCGTAACGGGAAAGCGAGATTGTCCAGTTTGCAAATTAATTCTTGCTGTTCCTGGTTATACCAGAGTTTGCCGTTACATACCGGGCAGGCGATGATTTCAAGCAGACGATGATCCATAGTTCCTCCAGATGGACCGGATTGTGAATCCTTCAATATTAACATAATCGGTTAGGGTGCAGGGTCTATTTCCCAGCCATGACGCATGGCGCTAAACAGGCCTGGCGGACATTGTCCCAGCGTCACGCGCGATGCCCGTTGCCAGGCAGCAAACGCGCTAATAGCCAGCCAGATTCCTTTTTGCAGACTAACGCCAGGGCGAATATCGTCCTCCAGATACAGCGAGATAACCTCAAGCACCCCCGTTTTACGGTGCATTTTGGCATCCATTCGCCCGACTAAACGGCCCTGGTATAATAGCGGCAGCACAAAATAACCGTACTGGCGCTTCGCCGCAGGCGTATAACATTCCAGCCGATAGTTAAATCCGAAAAGCTGCGCTGCCCGCTTGCGATCCCATACCACAGGATCGAAAGGCGACAGCACTGCGCTATGGGTCGCCTTTAAGGCGTTATTCAGCGCCGGTTCCAGCTGCGAAAGAAGATCGGCATGAAGCCACATCCGCCCCAACGTTTCCACCTCGACCGGAATAATCTGCTGCTGTTCCGCCCGGCTCTCCCGCCATCCCTTAAGGTCAGGACGTTTCAGGCGGTAGTAATCCGCCAGCCACTGTTCACGGAAAATCCCCAGACTGCGCGCGCTATTATCCAGCATCAGGCTTTCCGCCTGCAGCTGTGACAGTCCATCGCGTTCATCATCCCAGTGCGGCATCACACGGGGCGTTAAATCATAGACACGTTGAAAATTACGCCGCTCAACAACCATGACTTTTCCGGCGGTAAATAAACCCTCAAGGTGGCGTTTATGTGGTTTCCATTCCCACCAGCCGCTGACGCCTTTCCGCGCATGTTCAAAATCGGCAGAACGCACTGGACCGTGCTCCTGAATATGCCGCACTAGCTGTTCTATTTCTTCCGCGTGCTCATGCATCCATGCCGCGCGATATTTCCAGCCCATCTTTTCCGGCGACAGCATACGATGGCGGATAAGTTTAAAGTCGCGGCGTGGTAAGAAACAGGCCTCATGCGCCCAGTATTCCATTAACTCGCCGCGTCGCAGCGCCTCATCCAGCCAGGCCTGCGGGTACGAACCGAGACGGCTAAACAGCACCAGATAGGGGCTACGTGCGACAACATTGATGGTATCAATTTGCAGCAACGCCATGCGTGAGATGGCGACAAGAACATCGCCAGGCAGCGCGTTACGGCGCGGCTTTTTCAATAGCCCCTGCGCAGCAAGGTGAAGACAACGGGCCTGGGAAAGAGAAAGGTACGGCAATGACATTCATGACTCCATAAATTCATCACTGCCGCTGCATTGGGGGACGCTAGCGAACCAGCGAGGTGATATGTTGAAGCAACTTATCAGGCTGCTCACCGGACAAACGCGCATCAACCGGTAAGAACCACCAGTTATCTTCGGCAAAAGCACGGCATTTCACCGCGTCTTTTTCCGTCATTACCAGGGTCTGCCCTTCACCGACCAACGCCTGAACGTCAGCAGGGGCGAGCGTTTGATGATCGGCCAGCGGGACGCACTTTTGCGGATGCGCGCCACAGGCTTCCAGCGTGGCGAAAAAGCGCGGCGGATGACCGATGCCCGCCATCGCCACAATATTGCTCAGTTGCGCCACATCGCAACGCGCTCCCGTACGTAAGTTCACCGCCAGTCCAGGCGCTAGCTGCATGGGGATTTCGCCCGCCCGGGCGACGCCGCCATTCACGATAGCGGCGTCTACGGTTTTCAGGCGACTGGCGCGTTCGCGCATAGGACCGGCAGGAAGCCACCAGCCGTTGCCAAAACGGCGCACGCCGTCAATCACCACAATTTCAATATCTCGCGCGAGTCGGTAATGCTGCAACCCATCGTCGGTGATAATAATCTGCACATTATGCGCCGCCAGAATCGCTTTCACCGCCGCGGCGCGTTCAGGCGCTACCGCGACAGGCGCGCCGGTCCGTTGATAAATCAATACCGGTTCATCTCCCGCTTCTGCGGTTGTCGTCTCCGGCGTCAGGAGCAGCGGATAAGCGGCAGCTTTCCCGCCGTAGCCGCGGGAAACGACCCCCACGCGCACGCCACGCTGTTGCAGCTTTTCCACCAGCCAAATGACTACGGGGGTTTTACCGTTACCGCCAGCCGTAAGATTCCCTACCACAACCACCGGTACCGGCGCTCGCCAGGCGCGTTTAAAACCAAGCTTATAGCTCAGACGAATCGCCCCGCTCACCAGGCCATACAGCCAGGAGAGCGGCAACAGTAACCGCCATAGCGGGGATTCACCCGACCAGATACGCGCAATCATTGGCCAAATTGCATCTTATGTAGCTGGGCGTAAACGCCGTGTTGCGCCAGCAGCTCGCTATGAGTGCCGCGCTCAACGATAATGCCGTCTTCGACCACAACGATCTCATCCGCCTGTTCGATGGTGGAGAGACGGTGTGCAATCACCAGAGAGGTACGGTTTTTCTGCAGCTCATCCAACGCGGCCTGAATCGCACGTTCAGATTCGGTATCCAGCGCGGACGTAGCTTCATCAAGGATCAGAATCGGGCTGTCGCGCAGTAAGGCGCGGGCAATCGCGATACGCTGGCGCTGACCGCCGGAAAGCAGTACGCCGTTTTCGCCGATGATGGTATCCAGGCCATTATCCATCTTGTTGATAAAGTCCATGGCATAGGCCATGCGCGCCGCCTCTTCAATCTGCTCGCGGCTATATTCTTCCGTCCGGGCATAAGCAATGTTATTGGCGACCGTATCGTTAAACAGATGCACGTTTTGCGAAACCAGCGCCACCTGATTACGTAGAGAGGCCAGAGTGTATTCGCGTAGATCGTGACCATCCATCAGGATGTGTCCTTCATCAATATCGTAGAAACGGGTGATCAGACTGGCGATAGTTGATTTACCCGATCCGGAACGCCCCACCAGCGCCACGGTTTTCCCGGCAGGAATTTTCAAATTGATGTTACGCAATGCCGGCACTTCACGGCCCGGGTAAGTAAACGTCACATTGCGGAATTCGAGATCGCCGGTCGCGCGGTCAATGACACGTTTACCTTCATCTTTCTCCTGTTCGCTGTCCAGAATCGCAAACAACGTCTGACAAGCCGCCATCCCACGCTGGAACTGCGCGTTAACGTTTGTCAGCGATTTTAATGGACGCATCAGCGCGATCATGGAGGAGAACACCACGGTGATGGTCCCTGCCGTCAGGCTATCCATTACGCTTGGGAAGCTCGCAGCATAGAGGACAAACGCCAGCGCCAGCGAGGCAATGAGCTGAATGATAGGATCGGAAATTGACGAGGCAGAGACCATTTTCATGCCTTGCAGTCGCATCTTATTGCTGACTTTATCAAAGCGTTTAGTTTCGACTTCCTGACCGCCAAAAATCAGTACCTCTTTGTGTCCTTTCAGCATTTGTTCAGCGCTGGTAGTCACTTGTCCCATCGTGTTCTGCATATTTTTACTGATGCTGCGGAACCGCTTTGAGACAACGCGAATCGCAATCGACACAATCGGCGCTAAAACAACCAGGATGATCGACAGCTGCCAGCTGTAATAGAACATCATGATAAACAATCCGATGATCGATGCCCCTTCACGCACCACGGTAATCAGTGCGCCAGATGAAGAAGAGGCAACCTGTTCTGAATCGTATGTAATACGCGACAGCAGCGTACCGGTAGACTGTTTATCAAAGAAGGCGACGGGCATTCCCATCATATGGCCAAACAGGCGACGGCGCATGGTCATTACCACCTTGCCTGACACCCATGAAATACAGTAGCTGGAGATATAGCTAGTGATGCCTCGTAATATCATCAGCCCAATAACCACCAGCGGCATCCACAGCAACACTGAGCGATCCGTTTTACCGAAACCATCATCCAGTAATGGCTTGAGGAGCGATAGCATGAAGGTATCGCTGGCTGCGTTGAGAATTAACGCTATGCCCGCCACGATCAGACCTGCTTTAAAAGGCGCTATGGTTGGCCACAGTCGGCGGAAGGTCTGCCACGTAGAGAGATCTTTATCGTTATGCATTCAAAAAACCAGCATTTGTTGAAATAGCCGCATATTCTACCCGTTATCCTCGGACACGCCAAACCACTGATGATACCAGCGAGGTAAAATTTGATCCCGTAGGCCTTGTATGCGCCAGCCCTGCGGAGAAAACCGCAGCGAAATTTGCCCCTGGTGGGGTGTATCAAACCACTGATACGCCTGTTGCTGGTAGCGCTGTTTTACCTTGCGGGACGGCAGTCGCCATGCGTTATAGCGCGATGCGGACGCCAGCGCCGCTTCACCATGTACGCGCTGAATAAATGGTAGCGACGACGACGTATTACTACCATGATGCGGCACCTGGATAAACGTCGCCGCAAGATGTCGCCAGTAACGACTTAGCATTTTTTGTTCAGCGCCCGCTTCAATATCGCCCGTGAGCAGGATGCTATGTACGCCATCATCTACTTTGACCACACAGGAGCGGTTATTTCCTCGATCGGCACTTTCGCGTAACGGCCAGTGCGCCTGAAACGTTAGCCCCTGCCATTGCCACTGCTCGCCGCGAAAACAGGGCAAATGTCCCTGCCAGCCTAACGGGCTGCGAATCCACATTGACGGCCAGACCTGCTGTAGCGAACGCAGCCCGCCCCGATGATCCAGATGCTCATGACTCAAAATAACGCCCTCCGGCGTCAGATTATGCCAGCGCAACCAGGGAATAATAACCTGTTGCCCGCTGTCGCCCTCCGGCCATGCCCGACCGGTATCGTAGAGTATTACTTTATCGCCCCTGACGATCGCTATCGCCAGCCCCTGACCGACATCCAGCATATGCACCTGCCATCCGCTGGCGTTTATCGGCCGCCAGAGTGGCCAGCTCATCAACAATAACCCGCATAAACAGACCGCCGGCCAGGTACGCCAGACGTTTAATCGCCACGCGATAAGCGTTAGCCAGGGTAAAAGCGTCAGCCACTGCCAACGGTTATCAATATTCACCCAGCCCTGCGGTAAAGCATTCAACAGGTAAAATAGCGCGGCTAACGCGCGATCGGTCAGGTACCATACCCACTCTTCAAGAAAAAACGGCCCGGTTAAATGCAGAATCATTCCCGCCAGGATGAGTGGAACCGTCACAAATGTGACCCAGGGTACGGCAAAAAGATTCGCCAGCATTGCGGTAACGCTTATGCCATGAAAAAGCGCCACCTGGAGAGGCAAAAGCAGAAGTGTAATGCCTGCCTGTAGGTGAAGCAGGTTAAGCAACCAGCGTAAGCCCCGTGGAAAATTTCCGTTTGGCGCAGGAAACCACTGATACCAGAATAACAGGCCGGCAACCGCAAATGCTGACAGCCAAAGACTTTGTGATATAACCGCCACAGGATCGGCGAAAATAATCGCGGCCAGACAGCAGCACCAGACTTGCCAGCCGCTCCACTGTCGTCCGCTTAATTTTAATCCTCCCCAGACGCTCAGTGCCGCCACCGTGCGCAGCGCAGGCGGTTGTAAGCCGGTAAGCCAGGCATAACATATCGCGCAAAGAATGCCGCCCAGCAATGGCGTCTGCCAACGAATCCATCTGACCGGCAAAAAGAATTGTCCGCCACGGATTAATCCGGCAGCCAATAACGCGGCAAAAGCGATATGCAGGCCGGAAATCGCCATCAAATGGGCCGTCCCCGTATCGCGCATAACGGCCTTCACCTCCTGCGACACCGCTCCCCGCTCCCCCATTCCCAACGCCAGAATAACCTGCTGCCACGGATAAGGCGCAAGCGTAGCGCGAAGCGAAGCAAGATAGCGCCCTCGAAAGCTACACTCAGGGTTAATCGCTTTAGCCTGTAGAAAACGCCCGGTCAACGGTTGATGCTGCGCCAGCGCGTAACGTTGGCTATCAAAACCGCCTTCGTTAAGCTGTCCGTGTACCGCTCTGACCTTCAGCGTCATCGCCCACTGTTGTCCGGCACACACTTCCGTGGGTAAGTACTGGCCATGCAGGACAATCCCTACAGCAGGAAAGAGCGGCTTTCCGCGCAAATGGGTGATTCGCCCATAATGAGTGGTCATATGATCGGTGGCAGTAATGACGACTGTCGCCTCCTGCGTCGCGGCGGGCAGGACGTTTCCCGCCCAGATGGCCTGCCTGGCGGCAAATATCCCCCACATGAAAAAGAGCAAAGTTAATGCCGCGTAGCGCGCATAGTGATGGGGTATGAGGCAAAGCAAACATGACAGACAAAACAGCACCGCGAGAATCCACGTGTCAGGTAATACTGGCAATATCATGAGCGGAAGTATTCCGCATACTACGCATACGCTGACCGTCGTTATCTTCATAGACACCTCCCTGTGCGGGAAAGTGTGCAGGTTCAGGACGCCATTGTCTGGAGGGGATTTTGTGCTATACGGCGCGGATTCCAGGTTTTTTACCTGATAAATGTAAGACGCAGCAAAAAATGCGAAACGTTTTCCAGTTTTCGGTCGAATAGCGTTTGCGCCTGACGGCGTATAAATGAAAAAAGCACCCTGACGGTGCTTTTTTCGGGTTCAAGTTTTGCGTTAAAACTTAACCGTAAATATTGGCGCGATCGCGCAGTTCTTTACCCGGTTTAAAGTGAGGAACGTATTTTCCTTCCAGTTCCACTTTATCGCCGGTCTTGGGGTTACGTCCGGTACGAGGCGCGCGGTAATGCAAAGAAAAACTGCCGAAACCGCGGATTTCAATACGCTCGCCCTGCGCAAGAGTCGAGGCCATATGCTCCAGCATCTCTTTTACCGCGTCTTCAACCGCCTTAGCGGGAATGTGAGATTGCTGGGTTGCAAGTCTTTCAATCAATTCTGACTTGGTCATAATTCCTCCGGTTCCTTAAAGGCAAATTGGCTGCAGCCGTGAGATTGATTAAGGGCGGCCGTAGCCGCCCTTAGTGCTTGATTACAGGCCGAAACCTGCAATCTGTCAAGTAATCTCGTTATACTTCGGACTAAAAGGCCCGAAGTTTCAGAGGATTACTCGCCTTTAGCTGCTTTGAATGCTTCAGCCATTGCGTTGTTAGAGAAGTTTGCATCTTCCTGTTTGTTAACAGTTGCGATGGCATCTTTCTCGTCAGCTTCGTCTTTCGCACGAACAGACAGGCTGATTGCGCGGTTTTTACGATCAACGCCGGTGAATTTAGCTTCAACGTCGTCGCCAACGCTCAGAACCAGAGTCGCATCTTCAACGCGGTCACGGGATGCTTCAGAAGCACGCAGGTAACCTTCAACGCCGTCAGCCAGTTCTACGGTTGCGCCTTTCGCGTCAACTGCAGTGACTTTACCGGTTACGATAGCGCCTTTCTTGTTCAGAGCAACCCAGTTGTTGAACGGATCTTCTGCGAGCTGTTTAACGCCCAGGGAGATACGTTCACGTTCTGCGTCAACCTGCAGAACAACTGCAGCGATTTCGTCGCCTTTTTTGTATTCACGAACTGCTTCTTCGCCTGCAACGTTCCAGGAGATGTCAGACAGGTGAACCAGGCCGTCGATGCCGCCGTCCAGGCCGATGAAGATACCGAAGTCAGTGATAGACTTGATTTTACCTTCAACGCGGTCGCCCTTGTTGTGGGTTTCTGCGAACTGCTGCCACGGGTTAGATTTGCACTGCTTCAACCCTAAGGAGATACGACGACGTTCTTCGTCGATATCCAGAACCATCACTTCCACTACGTCGCCAACGTTAACCACTTTGGACGGGTGGATGTTTTTGTTGGTCCAGTCCATTTCGGAAACGTGAACCAGGCCTTCAACGCCTTCTTCGATTTCAACGAAGCAGCCGTAGTCGGTCAGGTTGGTCACGCGACCGGTCAGTTTGGTACCTTCCGGATAACGTTTAGCGATAGCAACCCACGGATCTTCGCCCAGCTGTTTCAGGCCCAGAGATACACGGGTACGCTCGCGGTCGAATTTCAGCACTTTCACGTTGATTTCGTCGCCAACGTTCACGATTTCGCTCGGATGCTTAACGCGTTTCCAGGCCATATCAGTGATGTGCAGCAGGCCGTCAACGCCGCCCAGATCAACGAATGCACCGTAGTCAGTGAGGTTCTTAACGATACCTTTAACTTCCATGCCTTCCTGCAGGTTTTCCAGCAGCTGATCGCGTTCTGCGCTGTTTTCGGATTCGATAACGGCACGACGAGAAACCACAACGTTGTTACGTTTCTGGTCCAGCTTGATTACTTTGAATTCAAGCTCTTTGCCTTCCAGGTGCAGAGTGTCACGCACCGGACGAACGTCTACCAGAGAACCTGGCAGGAACGCGCGAATACCGTTCAGCTCAACAGTGAAGCCACCCTTAACTTTGCCGTTGATAACACCGGTAACAGTTTCAGCATCTTCGTAAGCTTTTTCCAGCGTGATCCATGCTTCGTGACGTTTAGCTTTCTCACGAGAGAGCAGAGTTTCACCGAAGCCGTCTTCTACTGCATCCAGAGCAACGTCAACTTCGTCACCAACCTGGATTTCCAGTTCGCCCTGGGCGTTTTTGAACTGCTCAGCCGGAATGGCAGACTCAGATTTCAGACCGGCGTCAACCAGTACTACGTCTTTGTCAATAGCAACAACAACACCACGAACGATGGAACCCGGGCGGGTTTCGATTTCTTTTAAGGATTCTTCAAAGAGTTGAGCAAAAGATTCAGTCATGTTTAATCTTCAGGTTTCATATTTAACGTCCACCTGGCTCCGTGCCGGATGGGGTTGTTTAACATACCCGCTGTCAATCCTTTGCAACGGGGGTACTACAAATTCGGTCGCATTTAAGCGAGAGCCAATTTTTGGCGCGCATATTGTAACGCTTTTTCAATCACTTGCTCAATGCTTAATCGGGTAGAATCCAAAACTAATGCATCAGCAGCAGGAACTAACGGCGCTACAGCGCGATTACGATCGCGATCGTCGCGTTCCTTGATCTCGGCCAAAAGGCGTTCAAAGTTAACACTAAAGCCATTCTCCTGCAACTGTAGCATACGTCGATGCGCACGTTCCTCCGAGGAGGCGTCAAGGAAAATTTTTACCGGCGCATCCGGGAAGACCACGGTCCCCATATCGCGTCCATCGGCGATTAAACCAGGCGCTTCGCGGAATGCGCGTTGGCGGCGAAGAAGCGCTTCACGCACGCGTGGGAATGCCGCCACCTGGGATGCCGCGTTCGCGACTTCCTGCGTACGAATTTCGCCGCTAACGTCCTCGCCTTCCAGGATAACTTCCAGGTTGCCGTCCGTTGAGACGAAACGCACGTCCAGATGGGACGCCAGCGGCACCAGCGCATCTTCAGAGGCGAGATCGACATGGTGGTGCAATGCCGCCAGCGCCAGTACGCGGTATATCGCGCCGGAATCCAGCAGATGCCATTGCAATGCTTCCGCCATTGCTTTGCACAAGGTGCCTTTACCTGCACCGCTTGGGCCATCAATGGTTATTACCGGGGCAATTGCCGTCATCTTTATCTCCTTAAACAGGCGTACCGTTAACGTAAACGCCGCGCATTATACGCGCCAACGCTCGCGACCGTTAACGTTGCGTGCAAAAACCAGTTTTGTCTGTAATCAGATGCGGAATAATTGCGCAATTATAGCGGGCCGGCGAGAAACCAGCCCGAAAGATGACAATGATTTACTTTTTATCTTCGGCAATTCTGTCGCGCATATGCTGCGCGCGATCGGCTGAGGCCGGGTGGGAGTCCATCAATGATTTTGCATGACCTGCGTCCATTGTGGCGAATTTATCGAATGCCGTGACTAAGCCCTGGGTGTTAATCCCGCGTTTTTTCAGCAGATCGTAAGAGAAGTCATCCGCATCCGACTCCTGACTGCGAGAAAACGCCGAATTGATGACGCCTTCCGCCAGATCGCCCAATTGAGACTGGGAAAGCTGCGCTGCGACGCCGCTGGTGGCGGAAATCGCATCGCGAGCCGCCAGCGTGGCATAGGCGGTCTGCATTGCCTTGCGGGAGTGCCCTAAAGAGACATGGCCCAGTTCATGGCCCAGTACGCCTTCAATTTCATTATCGGTCATCAGATCCATCAGGCCGGAGTATACGCGAACGCAACCGTTCGCCATCGCCCATGCGTTGATATCGCTGGTCATATAGACTTTATAGCTAACCGGCGTACCGTCAATGTTGTTACCCAGCGCTTTGGCGATTTTGCTCAGACGTTTGGTGTATTTGCTTTTCGAACCTGCCAGTTGATTCTCGCTGTCCATTTGTTTACAGGCATTATTAGATAATGCTTTAACATCCGCATCGGACAGTGTGGCGGCTTTGTAGGCTGACATGCCGGAACTGGCGATTAAATTGCCATTCACGCCATTTTTACATCCTGCCAGTAGCGTAGCGGAAATCGCCACCGCCAGTAATAATGATTTATTTTTCATACTAATCTTCCGTTGATAACTATTATAAAAAACACATAAATCAATGTGTTAAATCATCAACAAATTAGCATTAGTCATAATTATAAAAATAGTGCGAATACGGACTCGGCGCGCCAGCCCGTCGACTGGCGCAACAGAAGACTTAGGCAGGCGTACTCATTCGCGCCAGTTGTTCGAAATAATCAGGGAACGTTTTTGCGGTACATTTAGGGTCCAGGATCGTGACTGGCGTATCGGACAGTGCGACCAGTGAGAAACACATCGCCATACGGTGGTCGTTGTACGTGCCAATATCCGCGTGTTGGAGCTTCGCCGGCGGCGTGATACGAATATAGTCGTGCCCTTCTTCGACTTCAGCGCCCACTTTACGTAGCTCGGTCGCCATCGCGAACAGGCGATCGGTTTCTTTCACTCGCCAGTTATAAATATTGCGCAACGTCGTGGTTCCTTTCGCAAACAGCGCCGTAGTGGCAATCGTCATCGCCGCATCCGGAATATGGTTCATATCCATATCTATGGCGTGCAATTCGCCGCGCGTGCAGGCAATAAAATCATCGCCCCAGGTAATGGTCGCGCCCATTTTCTCCAGCACATCGGCAAAACGAATATCGCCCTGCATACTTTTGCGGCCAATTCCGGTCACTTTTACCGTGCCGCCTTTTATCGCCCCGGCGGCGAGAAAATAGGACGCTGACGAGGCATCGCCCTCGACCAGATAGCGACCCGGAGAGTGATACTGTTGACCGCCCTTCACGACAAATTGTTGGTAGTGATGGTTCGTTATCTCCACGCCAAAGGTTTTCATTAAATTTAGCGTGATATCGATGTAAGGTTTTGATACCAGTTCGCCTTTAACGCGAATAGTTGTGTCTTCAGGCGCCAGCGGCGCCGTCATCAGCAGAGCGGTCAGGAACTGGCTGGAAACGCTACCATCAACCTCAATGTCGCCGCCGGTAAAACCGCCGCGCAGACGCAGGGGCGGATAGTTTTCCTGCTCCAGGTAATCAATATTCGCCCCGCCCTGACGCAGCGAATCGACCAGATGGCCTATCGGACGCTCTTTCATACGCGGTTCGCCGGTTAACACTATCTCATTTTGCCCCAGACATAGCGCTGCCGCTAACGGACGCATCGCGGTTCCGGCATTACCGAGAAACAGTTCCAGAGCGCCTGACGCGCGTAATGGGCCGCCATTACCCGTGATATCACAGCGGGTGCGATCGGCAGAAAGGGTGTAATTGATCCCCAACGCGCTCAGGGCATTGAGCATATGGCGGACGTCATCGCTATCCAGCAGATTCGTCAGAACGGTTTTACCACAAGCTAAAGCCGCCAGGAGCAAAGCACGGTTTGAAACACTTTTGGAGCCAGGTAAATTAATGGCGCCATCGACCCGCGCGATGGGTTGTAACGTCAGGGATTCCATGAAACTCAACTCTCAAAAAACAGAAATAAAAACCCCACAGACTGGCCGTGGGGATGAAAAAAGAAACGTATTAGCCGTGGCGACGCTCAAAATCGATCATGAAATCGGTTAGCGCTTTTACCCCTTCAATCGGCATGGCGTTATAGATAGAGGCGCGCATCCCGCCAACAACACGGTGCCCTTTTAAGGCGTGCAGACCGGCGGCGAAAGACTCTTCCAGAAAGACCTTGTCCAGCGCATTGTCCGCTAACTGGAACGGAACATTCATCCGCGAACGATTGGCCTGTGCGACATCGTTACGGTAGAAATCGCTGTTATCAATCACACCGTACAGCAACTCCGCTTTTTGCTGATTGATTTTGTGCATCGCCGCCACGCCGCCCTGCGCTTTCAACCATTTGAACACCAGACCGGAAAGATACCAGGCGAAAGTCGGCGGCGTATTAAACATCGAGTCGTTATCATTCAGGACGGTGTAGTCGAGGATGGACGGGCAGCTCTCATGCGCCTTGCCTAACAGATCCTCCCGGACGATAACCAGCGTCAGTCCTGCCGGACCGATATTCTTCTGCGCGCCAGCATAAATTACGCCATAGCGAGAGACATCCAGCGGCGCAGACAGGATGGTAGAAGAAAAGTCCGCCGTGACGACCACCTCCGGACCAAAATCAGGCGTTTCATCGATGGCGATGCCGTCAATGGTCTCATTCGGGCAATAGTGTAAATAAGCGGCGTTATCGGAAAGCTGCCACTCGCGCATCGGTTTTACGGCACGTTTGCCGTCAACGGTGATTTTGGCGTCGATAATCTGCGGCGCACAGTATTTTTTGGCTTCTTTGATGGCGCTCGCCGCCCAGTAACCAGCATCGACATAATCCGCCGTGGTTTTATCGCCCAGCAGATTGAGCGGCACGCCAGCAAACTGCCCGCGACCGCCGCCGTGACAAAATAAAACTTTATAGTTGGAGGGGATATTAAGGAGATCGCGAAAATCCTGCTCCGCCTCTTCAGCGACCTGGATAAACTCTTTGCCTCGATGGCTAATTTCCATTACCGACGTACCAAGACCGTGCCAGTCACGCAGTTCCTGTTGCGCCAGTTTAAGTACTTCCGCCGGTAGCATCGCCGGACCTGAACTAAAATTAAAGACCTGAGCCATTTCCCCTCACCACGCTGCATTGTTTCCTGCCTGACAGACATCAGGCAAACGTTATTCATGTGAATATCGGTTTTATCATTCAGTGACACGCGCCGCAATGGGTAAAACAATGCGAGGAGAAAATGCGGCATGCGTCACACAACAGAATCTTCCGGATTAACCGTATAAATCCGATATTTTCGCTGTTAAACAATGCGTTTAGCCCGGCTTGCCTTCGTCCATTCTGGATTTGCGCAGCGCGGACATAATTGCTTTTCCCCGACATTCATGCGTATCACTTCACTGCAACGTACGCAGGCATAGTCGCCAGCCTCCGGCGCCACGATAAAGCGTGGCGTACAGTGCTCAGGAAGAATGCTTAACCCCGGCTTAACGTCTTTATTTTCAAAGAAATAGACGCTGATTTGTCCGTTTGTCTCCAGGATGGCCAGTCTGACCTGCCCCAGTTGCTCAACGCCATTCAAGCGAAGCTCCATAAAAAATTCAAACTCCGTCATGTTCGAGCGCTGCAGTTTTTCCCACGCCAGTTCGCCGTCTTCAACAATGACCACCGACTTGCCTTCCAGCAGATCTTCCAACTTTTCACTATGCGCCATCAGCCACATGACCAGGCGATAGAGCAGCGCCAGGGTGATGAATACCACCAGAACAGGGAGCATCGGAACGTCATCATAAAACGCGACGTCGCCTGCCGCCGATCCCAATGTCAAAATGATCAGCACTTCAAAAAGCGACATTTGCCGTACGCCGCGTCGTCCTGTCACCTTTAAGAAAAGAAACACCAGAACAAAGGTGTAAAAGCTACGCAGCGCCACTTCCCCCAAAAACGCTACCGGCACGTTATCCAGCGCCATTCGTTGCAAATCAAATGCTTTCATTTTTTATGCTCTTCCTGTGAATTCCAGTGTAAAAGCATAGCCAATACTTTTATTTCCGCCGATGTCCCGGCGAGATAGCGCCCGTCACATAAAACCCGTATCATTGCGCGCTTTCCGTACGACAAAAGTGATTTTCATGACGCAAACATTTATTCCCGGCAAAGACGCCGCGCTGGAAGACTCCATCGCCCGCTTCCAGCAAAAGTTACTCGACCTCGGCTTTCACATCGAAGAGGCCTCCTGGCTGAACCCGGTGCCAAACGTCTGGTCAGTGCATATTCGCGATAAAGAGTGCGCGTTATGCTTTACCAACGGAAAAGGCGCGACCAAAAAAGCGGCGCTGGCCTCGGCGCTGGGCGAATACTTCGAGCGTCTGTCAACCAACTACTTTTTTGCTGATTTCTGGCTTGGCGAAACGATCGCCAACGGGCCATTCGTGCATTATCCGAACGAAAAGTGGTTCCCGCTGACTGAAAATGACGACGTACCGGAAGGCTTGCTTGATGCCCGTCTGCGCGCGTTTTACGATCCAGAGAACGAATTAACCGGAAGCATGCTTATCGACCTGCAATCCGGTAATGAAGATCGTGGCGTCTGCGGCCTGCCGTTTACCCGTCAATCTGATAACCAGACCGTGTATATTCCGATGAATATCATCGGCAACCTGTACGTCTCTAACGGAATGTCCGCCGGCAATACGCGTAATGAAGCCCGCGTTCAGGGACTGTCGGAAGTCTTCGAGCGTTATGTGAAAAATCGCATCATTGCGGAAAGTATCAGTCTGCCGGAGATTCCCGCAGAGGTGATGGCGCGTTATCCGGCGGTAATGGAGTCAATCGCCACGCTGGAAGCCGAGGGTTTCCCGATTTTCGCCTATGACGGCTCGCTGGGCGGTAAGTATCCGGTTATCTGCGTCGTGCTGTTCAACCCGGCTAACGGTACCTGCTTTGCTTCTTTTGGCGCGCATCCTGACTTTGGCGTTGCGCTGGAACGTACAGTGACCGAGCTACTCCAGGGACGCGGTCTGAAAGATCTTGATGTCTTCACGCCGCCAACGTTCGATGATGAAGAAGTCGCGGAGCACACTAATCTGGAGACCCACTTCATCGACTCCAGCGGCCTGATTTCCTGGGATCTGTTCAAACAGGACGCCGATTACCCGTTCACGGACTGGAGTTTTTCCGGCACTACCGAAGAAGAATTCGCCACGCTGATGGCCATCTTTGCTGCTGAAGATAAAGAAGTTTACATTGCCGATTACGAGCATCTCGGCGTATACGCCTGTCGTATTATCGTACCGGGAATGTCTGATATTTATCCTGCCGAAGATCTGTGGCTGGCCAACAACAATATGGGTAGCCATCTTCGTGAGACCCTGCTTTCGCTGCCCGGTAGCGTCTGGAATAAAGAAGAGTATCTCAATCTGATTGAACAATTGGATGAAGAAGGTTTTGACGATTTCACCCGCGTGCGTGAGCTGTTGGGTCTGGCGACCGGAGCGGACAATGGTTGGTATACACTGCGCGTCGGCGAATTAAAAGCAATGTTAGCGTTAGCGGGCGGCGATTTGGAGCAGGCGCTAATCTGGACAGAATGGACGATGGAGTTCAATTCGTCGGTCTTTAGTCCGGCACGCGCAAACTATTACCGTTGCCTGCAAACGCTGCTGCTCCTGTCGCAAGAAGATGCGCGCCAGCCACTGCAATATCTCAATGCTTTTATAAAAATGTATGGCGCGGAGGCTGTAGAAGCCGCCAGCGCTGCGCTTAGTGGTGAAGCGGCTTTTTATGGACTACCGGCTGTCGACCACGATCTACAAGCGTTCCCGGCGCATCAGTCCTTGTTAAAAGCGTATGATAAATTACAGCGCGCGAAAGCGGCATACTGGTCAAAATAAGGCCATATGAGTGACTTAGGGTAGGTTTACCCTCTCGGCTGCGTTATATTACGGGGCGCCTTTGCGGCCCCGTTTTATTTATTTTCACTAAACGACGAAAAATGTAATAACAAGGTTAAATATTGGTTGTTGACATTAAATTAATTGACATAGTGATGTTACTTTATTTGTTGATTACTCCATATTAATTAACCGTACAGCAGGAGGAGCCAGGAAAAAATTCAACTCTATTTATAATTTTTAAAATTTATTTTTATTAGGATAATCAAAAAGTTACACCGTAATTGCATAAAAGCCATGCGACTTACGGGCCTATAAGCCAGGCGAGATATGATCTATATCAAATTCTCATCTATAATGCTTTGTTAGTATCTCGTCGCCGACTTAATAAAGAGAGAGTTAGTGTGAAAGCTGACAACCCTTTTGACCTTTTACTCCCTGCAGCAATGGCCAAAGTGGCTGAAGAAGCAGGCGTCTATAAAGCAACGAAACATCCGCTTAAGACTTTCTATCTGGCGATTACCGCCGGCGTATTCATTTCAATTGCCTTTGTTTTTTATATTACTGCGACAACCGGTACTGGCGCGATGCCTTATGGTATGGCGAAACTTATCGGGGGTATCTGTTTCTCTTTGGGACTGATTCTCTGTGTTATTTGCGGCGCTGATCTTTTCACCTCTACTGTTCTGATCGTTGTAGCTAAAGCTAGCGGTCGCATCACCTGGGGGCAACTGGCTAAAAACTGGTTAAACGTCTATTTTGGTAACCTGATTGGCGCTCTGCTTTTCGTGTTACTGATGTGGCTTTCCGGCGAGTATATGACTGCCAACGGTCAATGGGGACTTAACGTCCTGCAAACCGCCGACCACAAAATGCACCACACTTTTATTGAAGCTGTCTGCCTCGGTATTCTGGCGAACCTGATGGTTTGTCTGGCCGTGTGGATGAGCTACTCAGGTCGTAGCCTGATGGACAAAGCGTTCATCATGGTACTGCCCGTCGCCATGTTTGTCGCCAGCGGTTTTGAGCACAGTATCGCAAACATGTTTATGATTCCTATGGGTATTGTAATACGCGATTTTGCTACACCGGAGTTTTGGACCGCGGTTGGTTCGTCTCCGGAAAGTTTTTCTCACCTGACCGTGATGAGCTTCATCACTGATAACCTGATTCCGGTCACGATCGGTAATATTATCGGCGGCGGTTTGTTGGTCGGGTTGACATACTGGGTCATTTACCTGCGTGGTAACGAGCATCATTAATCTGTTGATGCCCATTACACGCAGTAAATAAAAAATCCACTTAAGAAGGTAGGTGTTACATGTCCGAGCTTAATGAAAAGTTAGCCACAGCCTGGGAAGGTTTTACCAAAGGTGACTGGCAGAATGAAGTAAACGTCCGTGACTTCATTCAGAAAAACTACACTCCGTATGAGGGTGACGAGTCCTTCCTGGCTGGCGCTACTGACGCGACCACCAAGCTGTGGGACAGCGTAATGGAAGGCGTTAAACAGGAAAACCGCACTCACGCGCCTGTTGACTTTGACACCTCCGTTGCTTCCACCATCACTTCTCACGACGCTGGCTACATCAACAAAGCGCTTGAGAAAATTGTTGGTCTGCAGACTGAAGCTCCGCTGAAGCGTGCGATTATCCCGTTCGGCGGCATCAAAATGGTTGAAGGTTCCTGCAAAGCGTACAATCGCGAGCTGGACCCAATGATCAAAAAAATCTTCACCGAATACCGTAAGACCCACAACCAGGGCGTATTCGACGTTTATACTCCGGACATCCTGCGTTGCCGTAAATCCGGCGTTCTGACCGGTCTGCCGGATGCGTATGGCCGTGGTCGTATCATCGGTGACTACCGTCGCGTAGCGCTGTACGGTATCGACTACCTGATGAAAGACAAATTCGCGCAGTTTACGTCTCTGCAATCCGATCTGGAAAACGGCGTAAATCTGGAAGCGACTATCCGTCTGCGTGAAGAAATCGCTGAACAGCACCGCGCTCTGGGTCAGATCAAAGAAATGGCGGCTAAATACGGCTGCGATATCTCTGGTCCGGCGACTAACGCTCAGGAAGCAATCCAGTGGACTTACTTCGGTTACCTGGCTGCGGTTAAATCTCAGAACGGCGCAGCAATGTCCTTCGGTCGTGTATCCACCTTCCTGGATGCGTACATCGAACGTGACCTGAAAGCAGGCAAAATCACCGAGCAAGACGCACAGGAAATGATTGACCACCTGGTCATGAAACTGCGTATGGTTCGCTTCCTGCGTACTCCTGAATATGATGAACTGTTCTCCGGCGACCCGATTTGGGCAACTGAATCTATCGGTGGTATGGGCGTTGATGGCCGTACTTTGGTCACCAAAAACAGCTTCCGCTTCCTGAACACCCTGTACACTATGGGGCCGTCTCCGGAGCCGAACATCACCGTTCTGTGGTCTGAAAAACTGCCGCTGAACTTCAAGAAATTCGCCGCTAAAGTCTCCATCGACACCTCTTCTCTGCAGTACGAGAACGATGACCTGATGCGTCCGGACTTCAACAACGATGACTACGCTATCGCATGCTGCGTAAGCCCGATGATCGTTGGTAAACAAATGCAGTTCTTCGGTGCGCGTGCAAACCTGGCGAAAACCATGCTGTACGCAATCAACGGCGGCGTTGATGAAAAACTGAAAATGCAGGTTGGTCCGAAATCCGAACCGATCAAAGGCGATGTTCTGAACTTCGACGAAGTGATGGATCGCATGGATCACTTCATGGACTGGCTGGCTAAACAGTATGTCACCGCGCTGAACGTTATCCACTACATGCACGACAAGTACAGCTACGAAGCCTCTCTGATGGCGTTGCACGACCGTGACGTTATCCGCACCATGGCGTGTGGTATCGCAGGTCTGTCCGTTGCGGCTGACTCCCTGTCTGCCATCAAATATGCGAAAGTTAAACCGATTCGTGACGAAGATGGGCTGGCTATCGACTTCGAAATCGAAGGCGAATACCCGCAGTTTGGTAACAACGACGCTCGTGTAGATGACATGGCGGTTGACCTGGTAGAACGTTTCATGAAGAAAATTCAGAAACTGACCACCTACCGTGGCGCTATCCCGACGCAGTCTGTTCTGACCATCACTTCTAACGTTGTGTATGGTAAGAAAACCGGTAACACCCCGGATGGTCGTCGCGCTGGCGCGCCGTTCGGACCAGGTGCTAACCCGATGCACGGTCGTGACCAGAAAGGCGCTGTCGCTTCTCTGACCTCCGTTGCTAAACTGCCGTTTGCTTACGCGAAAGATGGTATTTCTTATACCTTCTCTATCGTTCCGAACGCACTGGGTAAAGACGACGAAGTTCGTAAGACTAACCTGGCAGGTCTGATGGATGGTTACTTCCACCACGAAGCGTCCATCGAAGGCGGTCAGCACCTGAACGTCAACGTCATGAACCGTGAAATGCTGCTGGACGCGATGGAACATCCGGAAAAATATCCGCAGCTGACCATCCGTGTATCTGGTTACGCAGTACGTTTTAACTCCCTGACGAAAGAACAGCAGCAGGACGTTATTACTCGTACCTTCACGCAGACCATGTAATGGGTTTGACTGAAATTACGCCATAAAAAGCGTACAAAAAAAGGCTCCATGTCAGTGGGGCCTTTTTAATTTTTATAAAAGCATATTTCGACAACCAGAATTTTTACTTATAAATAAAGTGTTATTATGTGATCTATATATTCTTCTCAGAATAGCATCAATTTCTCTTTTATTATTTTGATACTCCTCATAATCCTTATTTAATGCATCAGAAAACAGCATGGTGTTAGCTTCTGTAAAATCACATGACAATGACGGTATATATCCATGTAGCAGATAGATAAGTGTTGGATGAACCATATCAAACAGGACTTCTCCCTCTAATTCCCAGTAACCTATTTTACAAAATTGGGTAGAAATCTCAAAAGACCCCATTTGAAGACAACGTAGTTTATTCTTCTCATCCTCAGTAAGCGTACCATTCCATTCAACACATGCCATTTTTCGATTTTCTCCAGATCGCATAAGCTTATAAACTTCATCCCTAATTTCATCATCCTCATTAACTTTCTGCCTAAGGTCAAAAGCAAAGTTTTCTAATAATTCTGGATAGCAAGCAATTTTTTCTCCATACTTAATACATGCTTTAAAAAACAACTCTTCCTCATCTTCTTCCATCACTTTAAAAATACAGTTTTCTGAAACGTTGAGGATACGATGCAAATTACATTTATCAATAACCCTGCCATCAATCTCAAATAAAACTTGTGTCTGACTCACATCAAAACGCATAACAAAGCGGTCTTGTTGAGATGGATTAGCATATTGTTTTAATTGTGCAAAGGCATATATCTTCTCCATGCCGATTGTATCAACATTAAGTTCAGCTTGATTTTCACGTTCACATCCATGGATGAGTGTATATAATACCTCCAGCACCTCTCTTTTTTTGTGTGTTCTGAAGTAGTCCTTAAATCTATCCCATAACCCCATGTATAGCGCTTCTTCTTTATCAGGACTCATCAAACGGGCTAGCCGTGAAGCATTAACTTCATAGTTATGACGATTACCAAAACTTAACGCAACTGGCATAATAACTCCCTTGATTATTTACCGCAAAAGCAAAATTTAATCCGTTGCTCTCATTTTTTGATTAAAACCACACTCTATTTAAGAGATTGAATCAGCCTGGGTTTAGAAATGACATCAGATTTACACCTGATAACACGTTGAATGCGACGCCAGGCGCTGTACAGCGCATAACGTTCTTTGGACACATCTGAATTATGTTGAGAATTATTTTCGTACTGACTACAAAAAAACGGCGCCAACCCTTTGAAAAAAGAGGCAGATCATAAACAGCAAAACCAGGACGCTATGGATGATACACTTACAGTATGTATTGCGGTTCGGGCGTTAAACAGAGGTACCGGGCTGATGAATGAGCCACAATTTCTGGCGGTGCGAGTTATGCAGCATAGATTTGCCGTATATTTTATACTGAATAGAGGTAAAATAACTCCATTGCAGCACATTCTGGAACAGCCACACATTCTGTAGTCCAAAATTTACGCTCGCAGTACCGCTTTTTTACAGGATGCAACCCCCTTACCAGGGTGCTCAACATGCCCGGAATGTGTCCATAAACCCCATGTTATTTAGAGCTAGCCGAAGCGATATGAGTAACTTAACCGATTGTATTACAAATGAAAGTGTTGCAGTAACTGCTGATAAAAAGCCGGTTATTGGTCGCATTCACTCCTTTGAATCCTGTGGCACCGTTGATGGCCCAGGCATCCGCTTTATTACCTTTTTCCAGGGCTGCCTGATGCGCTGCCTGTATTGCCATAACCGCGACACATGGGATACGCATGGCGGTAAAGAAATCACCGTTGAAGACTTAATGAAAGAGGTGGTGACCTATCGGCATTTTATGAATGCTTCTGGCGGCGGCGTGACGGCATCCGGCGGCGAGGCCATTTTGCAGGCAGAATTTGTACGCGACTGGTTTCGCGCCTGTAAAAAAGAAGGTATCCACACCTGTCTCGACACCAACGGCTTTGTGCGCCGTTATGACCCGGTGATTGATGAACTGCTGGACGTTACCGATCTGGTGATGCTCGATCTCAAGCAGATGAATGATGAGATCCACCAGAATCTGGTCGGTGTCTCTAATCACCGAACGCTGGAATTTGCGCAGTATTTATCAAAGAAAAATGTGAAGGTCTGGATCCGTTACGTTGTCGTTCCCGGCTGGTCTGACGACGATGATTCCGCGCATCGCCTGGGTGAGTTTACCCGCGATATGGGTAATGTCGAAAAAATCGAACTGCTGCCCTATCATGAGCTGGGCAAACATAAATGGGTGGCAATGGGCGAAGAATATAAACTGGATGGCGTGAAGCCGCCTAAAAAAGAGACCATGGAGCGTGTAAAGGGTATTCTTGAGCAGTATGGTCATAAAGTAATGTATTAATCGCCTGCTATCTTACCCGCTTTTAAACGGCTACCCATGACGGTAGCCGTTTTGCTGTCTGGATAACGCTCTTACCGCTAAAATACCCGACCCCGCCATCAGACAGGCCTGGTTAACAATATTGCGCTTACCAGGTATTAAATACAGAGTCGCTTATCTGCTGCTGGGTTGAAGGTCTGACAACTATTGCTGCCCCCGGCGCCTGTTAACACCGTGGTCTCCGCCTGGAACCCAGGCACCTGTAACCTTAAAAGGCGCTCGCCTGACAGGAGCGCCGTGGAAAAGAGCGTCGTTATGTGTTTCTACGCGCCAGCAGTGGGAAAATTAATCCCAACCCGACCAGGACAAAAGGCGTCACGATGTTCAACGTCAGCTGGAATGTCCACTCCGGTGTGAACGCCTCCATTTTGGGGAAAATACCGGTAAGGCAGGCAAACGCGGTGAAGGCAAAACACCATATCCCCACAGTTAACGCCAACGCCCGGTTGCGAATAAACACATATTGAGGTTTATACTTTTGCGCCAGTCGAATGACGGCAATAAAGGCGACAAATACCCACAGATAGCGCAGCGGCATAACGACTGAATTGAGATTAAGCAGCCATTTGTACAGGTTGTTCATATCGCCGATGCCAAGCGTTGGCAACATAATCAAGATAGCGACCAACACTAATGTCAGCAAATAACCGTTAACTGGCGTACCTGAAGCGTTAGTACGACATAAGCGCTGCGGGATATATTTACTGTCTGCATCACCCAGTAAGACTTTCAGTGGCGCATCAATAGAAAACACCAGCGCGGCGATTTGCCCCAGAGTATTGGCAATGGCATAAATCACCATTAATGAATTACCCATATGGTAATACTCACCCAATTTCTGGAATGCATAATATTGCCCATTGGTCATTAAATCGTCAGGTATATGCCGCGAATCAAACATCATTCCCATCGCCAACGAACCGAGGATAGCGCAGACCGCAACCATGACGGCTAAAAAGAGCATCCCCTTCGGAAATTCTTTTCCTGGATTCCGCGTCTGGTTAACGTAAGGCGAGATCTTCTCTGCCCCACCAACCGCAAAGACCAACATAGAGATGGTGGTGATATAGGTAAAATCGATATGAGGAATAAATGACTGCCAGGTGATGTTAGTGGTCGCAATTTCAACGTTTGTAATTGCTGGCGCGGTCACTGCCATCACAACATATAAAATTGACATGATAAACATGGCAATCCCGGCCACAGACCCAACAACCTTTAGCGATTTCATCCCCCTGGAAGCAACCCACATAAAGAAAACAAACAATGCCAGCGTCAGCCCCTGCAAGGCAACGACGGTATATTCTTTTATCAACGAGCCGTCGCCTTTTAAAGCCCATCCCAATGCAATGAGTATCGCCTGCGGCTTTTGCGCCAGGTAGGGAATATGCACGACCCAATAGGTCCATGCCGCAAGGTAAGCCAACCCCGGCCCCATCGTATGCTTAATCCAGGTACTGACGCCCCCTTTTCCCTCTTTGAAGGTTGAGCCCAGTTGCCCCACGATTAAGGCATAAGGAATAAAATAGAGCGCAAAAATAAACACCCAGGAGAAGACAACCACTAACCCCTGGTTAGCATAGTTATTGACAACATTGCCGAATCCCCAAACGGTAATAAACGACATCAGGGCGATGTTGTACCATCGCAACTGTTTTTCCTGCACATTCGGCATAACGCGATCCTTCATGAACACAATGCTATTACTATAAATGAAGCGGGGGATTATGCGCGGTAAAGACGAAGAGAGAAAATAGAGGAGCGCAAAATTATAACCTTCGGCACATTTTATTTTTCAGTAAAGCAAGAAAATTATGCAGGTCAATTATTTTACGTAAAACATAAACAAAGAGTATGCAAGACTCACGTCCTGCATACGATTCAGAGAACAGTCAGATGTGGGCGACAGGATTAGGCGTCTGGCCGGCGTTACGTAACAGCATCAGCAGATAAATAAACGATACGCTGGCGATCATAATAAACAGCAGATTATCTGAATAATTCTGCATTAACATCGCAGCAAAAGACGGCCCCAACAGGCTCCCTACCGTATAACTTAACAACAGCGCCTGGTTCATTGCCACAAGCTGGTGATGTTCGACTTTTTCACAGGCCCAGGCCATTGCGACGGGATAAAGCGTAAAACCCGCCGCCCCCAGAATAAACAGAGCTGGCGCCATCGCCGCCTGGGTTAACATGGCAATACTACCGAGTATGACAACGAATACCTGTACGCGTAATACCAGCAAGCGACCAAATTTGTCCGCCAGACGTCCCATTGGCCATTGCCCCAAAATACCGGCGCTCACCAGCACCGCCATCCAGAAACCGATGCTGGCGTTAGCCATCCCCTGATGCTTCAGATATAACGGCATCAGACCATATAATGAACCAAGAACAATGCCGGAAATAATACAACCATTCACGCCAAGACGCGCCTGGCGTAGCTTCAGCATGGCGCTAATAGAAGTGGAATGACGTGCCTGCGTTTGCTGATTTACAATCCGGGTAAAGAGTAGCGGCAGAATTCCCGCCAGAATCATTCCGGTCACCCAGGGAAGGACGTGCAGCAATTCACCAGATACTTTACTGACCAATAATTGTCCAAGGAAGGTCCCCATGTAATAGACCATCATATAGGCAGCAAGCAGGCGCCCGCGATTATGCGAGGTTCCGCTGCACATCAACGCGCTTTCGACAACCACCCAAATCATGGCGCAGCCGATACCGGCAATAAAACGCCAGCTCATCCAGCTCCAGAACCCCACCATCACCCCCAACCCGACACAACCCGCGGCGAAGATCAGCGAGGCAAGATAATAGCTACGGTTAAACCCAATGCGTTTAATTAAATACCCGGTAAATAACGTCCCGACCAGATTGCCGGTAAAATAAGACGAGCTGACCATCCCCACCTGCCAGGTCGGAAGGTTTGCCTGAGCAAGCCACAGCGGCACAAGCGTATTCAGTACCGCAATGGCCAGGGTCAACAAAAGTAGCCCGCACAGCAAAAGCATGACGGGACGGGTATAGGTGGACATGAATAAAAACCGTGAGGAAGTTCAAATTTCATGCGCATCATGCCATCGCCAAAAACATTGTCAATCGGCTCCGCATGGGCGATCCGCAAGTTTTGAGACTATCGATTTGATTTACTTATTCTGTACGTGAATATATTGAAAGGCTAAAAATTCATCCCCTTGTTTTTATTGATCTAACCCGCATAATCGGCGTTTTGTTCAGTCGAAAAATTTCATGGTTCCTTTAGCTTCGTTTTCTTCTCTATGGATTTATATGCGCCTTCTCCGCCCCGGTTATATTCCTTAAATTGATGGCGGCTAAAGGCGCATTCGGCCTGCACGTTCTGCAGGCCGAATTCGCGTCAACGCGTTAGCTGGCTACCGCCATGCCCACGGTCATATGCAGCCCATAGAATACGCCGCGGCCAATCAATTCCCCCGCCAGCATCAGAATGAAGGCGACAGAGAGCAACGGTACCGCAGGTTGATACCCTTTTAACTGTGGCACAATCCAGCAGCACAACGCCGCCGCAAGCAGCACCATACGCCAGGCCATCAGCGAACCATAATCCGGCACCAGAGCAGACGCCTGCTGAATGGAACTGTGAATCGTCGCCAGTTCCGCGCCCTGCATGGCCACCATAATGGCAATAACCACCAGCGCCAGCACCGACACCGCAGGCAACAAACGCATCGCCCAACCGTTCACGCCTGCGATGCGCAGCAGCAGATAACCCAGTAGCGGGCCACCCATAAAGAGCGTCAGGAAGAAGCCCAGCGGCGTCCAGACGCTATACCAGGTCGGTACTGTATCGATGCTGTTATAGACGCGTACCATCATCCAAACGAAGACGACGCCCAGTACCATCGTGATAATCAGCCAGAGTGTGCGCAGTGCCGGCGGCAGCTTTTTCAGTACCGCCAGCAGCCAGCCAATCCCGCCGACCGCAAAAAACACCGAGCCGCTGGCAATTTCATTGCTCAGTGCGGAAGCACCCACGCGGTTAAGCGAGTTAAACGCGCGCATCGGCGAGCCCAGATGCAGCATCGAGGCGATAAAGCCAATCCCCATCAGCACCCACAGACCAAACATACAGGCGATCACCCGCTGCTGCGTTTCCGCGCGCAGGTCGCCCTTCATCAGCGCCAAAGCCAGAACAATAAAACCACCGGCCACGCACTGACCAAAGACCGTGAAGATCATCAACGGCCATTCATGCCATCCACTTCCCATCTTATACCTCCTTCGGATTGGCCAGATAACCGGTAGTGTCCCCGGTCGGGCGGCTGTTAGCGTTGGGTTTAATCACAATATTCGGCTTCGTGAAATGCGCGCGCGGCAACGGCGCGACGGCAGCCAGCTCACCGTGTTTTTTACGCAGTTCGTCGATAGGACCAAAGTCCAGCGCCCGCAGCGGACAGGATTCGACGCAGATCGGTTTTTTGCCTTCCGCCACCCGGTCGTAACAGCCGTCGCACTTGGTCATATGACCTTTGGCCGCGTTGTACTGCGGCGCGCCGTACGGGCAGGCCATGTGGCAGTAGCGGCAGCCGATACAGACCTCTTCGTTCACCACCACAAAACCGTCATCGCGCTTGTGCATCGCGCCGCTCGGGCAGACTTTGGTGCAGGCCGGGTCTTCGCAGTGGTTACAGGAGATGGAGAGATAGTAGGCAAAGACGTTCTGGTGCCAGACGCCGTTATCCTCCTGCCAGTCGCCGCCTGCATACTCATAAATGCGGCGGAAGCTGACATCCGGGGTCAAATCTTTGTAGTCCTTGCAGGCCAGTTCGCAGGTTTTGCAACCGGTGCAACGGCTGGAATCAATAAAAAATCCATACTGGGTTGTCATCGGTTACTCCTTACGCCTTTTCAACCTGAACGAGGTTCGTATGTGACGGGTTCCCCTTCGCCAGCGGAGAAGGACGTTGGGTCGTCAGTACGTTAATACATCCGCCCTGATCCACGCGTTTTGCATCCGGGTCATACCATGCGCCTTCTCCCAGGGCGACCACGCCCGGCATCATGCGCGGCGTCACTTTAGCCTCGATATGTACTTCGCCGCGATCGTTGAAGATGCGGACTTTGTCGCCATTGTTGATACCGCGTTTCTGCGCATCCATTGGGTTAATCCACATTTCCTGGCGACAGGCGGCTTTCAGTACGTCTACGTTGCCATAAGTGGAATGCACACGCGCTTTATAGTGGAAACCCGTCAACTGCAGCGGGAATTTATCCGTTAGCGGATCGTTATAGTTTTCAAAACCTGGCGTGTAGATCGGTAATGGATCGATCACGTCGCCTTCCGGCAGCTCCCAGGTGGCGGCGATATCCGCCAACGCCTGTGAATAGATTTCAATCTTGCCCGATGGCGTTGTAAGTGGATTCGCTTGCGGATCTTCGCGGAAGTCTTTATAGGCGACATGGTGGCCTTCGGGGTCACGCTGTTTGAAGATGCCTTGCTTACGGAACTCCTCAAAGGTGGGCAGATTCGGAATGGATTTACGCGACTGTTCGTACAGATGACGCATCCACTCTTCTTGCGTCCGTCCTTCGGTAAACTGTTGTTCCACGCCAAGACGTTTCGCCAGTTCGCTGGTCATCTCATAAATCGTCTTACACTCGAAACGAGGTTTAATCGCCTGGTCAGTGAAGATAACGTAAGACATGTTCCCGCAGGAGGCATCCAGCGCAAAGTCCATCTGCTCAGAAGCAGTGCAATCAGGCAACAGAATATCGGCGTATTTTGCCGACGAAGTCATATGACAGTCGATAACGACGATCATTTCGCATTTCTTGTCATCCTGCAGGATTTCGTGGGTGCGATTAATCTCAGAGTGCTGGTTAATCAAACAGTTGCCAGCATAGTTCCAGATCATTTTGATCGGCACGTCCAGCTTATCTTTCCCCCGCACGCCATCACGCAACGCCGTCATTTCCGGGCCGCGTTCAATGGCATCGGTCCACATAAACATGGAGATGCTGGTTTCAACCGGATTTTCCAACGTGGGCATACGTTCAAATGGCAGGGCATACGACCCTTCGCGCGCGCCGCTGTTACCGCCGTTAATCCCAACATTACCCGTCAGGATCGCCAGCATCGAGATGGCGCGCGTGGCGATTTCTCCATTAGCATGACGTTGTGGCCCCCACCCCTGGCAAATATAGGCGGGTTTAGCGCTGCCGATTTCTCGCGCCAGTTTAATAATGCGATCTGCCGGAATACCGGTAATTTGCGCCGCCCACTCCGGCGTCTTCGCGATACCGTCTTTACCCTGGCCCAGAATATAGGCTTTGTAGTGACCGTTTTTCGGCGCGCTGGCAGGCAAGGTTTTTTCGTCATAACCGACGCAATATTTATCCAGGAACGGCTGATCGACCATGTTCTCGGTGATTAAGACATATGCCAGACCATTGACCAGCGCCGCATCGGTACCTGGACGAATCGGAATCCACTCATCTTCACGACCAGCGCCAGTGTCGGTGTAACGAGGATCGATAATGATCATCCGCGCGTTTGATTTCTGCCGCGCCTGTTCAAGATAATAGGTTACACCGCCCCCGCTCATGCGGGTTTCGCCAGGGTTATTACCAAACAACACCACCAGCTTACTGTTTTCAATGTCGGATGGACTATTGCCATCCGCCCAGCCGCCATAGGTGTAGTTCAGACCCGCTGCGATTTGCGCGGAAGAGTAATCACCGTAGTGGTTAAGATAACCGCCGCAGCAGTTCATCAGACGAGCGACCAGCGTTTTTCCCGGCGGCCATGAACGTGTCAAAGTGCCGCCCAGCGTACCCGTGCCATAGTTCAGATAAATGGACTCGTTGCCATACTCTTTGATAAGACGCTGCATATTGGTGGCAATGATATCGTAGGCTTCGTCCCAGCTAATACGCTCAAATTTACCTTCGCCGCGCGCGCCGACGCGCTTCATCGGATACTTGAGCCGATCCGGGTTATAGACGCGACGACGCATAGAACGACCGCGCAGGCAGGCGCGAACCTGGTGCAGGCCATCGTAATCATCGTTTCCGGTATTATCCGTTTCTACATATTTGATTTCGCCATCCACAACATGCATACGTAGCGGACAACGGCTGCCACAGTTTACCGTACAGGCGCTCCAGACGACTTTCTCGCCGGTTTTCGCCGGGCTTATCGCCTCTGCGGCGTTAGCGATGCGGGTAAATGGCAGGGTAAATGCGCTACTGGCCATCGCCAGGCCGCCTATCGCGGTGGTTTTGACTAAACCACGACGGCTCACCTCGGCTGCCAGCACGGCATCAGGGATCTTAGTTTTCATAAGGGCTCACTCTGCTGCTCACAATAAAAAAAACAATAAAACGATGTATAGAATTTTATATAGCGATAGCATCGCTATAAAGTCTGATATATATCGAAAAAGTAGAAAAATAGTGTTAAAAACTGACCTTCATTCGAAATCAGTATTACCCCTAATAGGGTAGGGATTATTGTCCGGTATCAAACTGGCATAAAAAAAGCGCCCGAAGGCGCTTTTTAGAAGAGGAGAAAGCGAGGATTAGCCGATATATTCCAGTCCGTTCATGTACGGACGTAATACTTCCGGCACTTCAATGCGGCCATCAGCCTGCTGATAGTTTTCCATCACGGCCACCAGGGTACGACCTACCGCCAGACCAGAACCATTCAGGGTATGGACCAGACGGGTCTTTTTGTCGGACTTGCTGCGGCAGCGTGCCTGCATACGACGCGCCTGGAAGTCCCAGACGTTAGAGCAGGAAGAGATCTCGCGGTAGGTATTCTGCGCCGGAACCCAGACTTCGAGGTCATAGGTTTTGCAGGCGCCGAAGCCCATATCGCCAGTGCACAGAATGATTTTACGGTACGGCAGTCCCAGTAGCTGGAGCACTTTTTCCGCGTGGCCGGTCATCTCTTCCAACGCAGCCATAGAATCTTCCGGGCGAACGATCTGCACCATCTCAACTTTGTCAAACTGATGCATACGAATCAGGCCACGGGTATCACGACCATAAGAACCTGCTTCAGAACGGAAACAAGGCGTATGCGCCGTCATTTTAATCGGCAGTTGATCTTCGTCGATGATTTCATCGCGTACCAGATTGGTCAGCGGAACCTCCGCCGTCGGGATCAAAGCATAGTTGCTGCTGTCTGCTTCTTCTTCCAGCGGACGGGTATGGAACAAGTCGCCTGCGAATTTCGGCAGTTGACCGGTGCCATACAGCGTGTCGTGGTTAACCAGATACGGCACGTAGTTTTCGCTATAGCCGTGCTGTTCCGTATGCAGATCCAACATGAACTGCGACAATGCGCGATGCATACGCGCAATCTGTCCTTTCATCACCACAAAACGGGAGCCGGTCAGCTTAACCGCGGCGGCAAAGTCGAGGCCGGAGTGCATTTCCCCTAAGGTGACGTGATCGCGGATTTCAAAATCAAACTCACGCGGGGTACCCCAGCGGCTGACTTCAACGTTGTCGTTTTCATCTTTACCTACCGGCACTTCATCCGCAGGCAGGTTTGGGATGGTCAGCGCGATATCGCGGATCTCCGCCAGCAAGGTATCCAGCTCGGCTTTCGCCGCATCCAGCTCTTCGCCCAGTTTATTCACTTCCAGGCGTAAAGGCTCAATATCTTCCCCGCGCGCTTTCGCCTGGCCGATGGATTTCGATCGAGAATTACGCTCCGCCTGCAGGTTTTCCGTGTTGACCTGCAAAACTTTACGACGCTCTTCAAGAGCGCGCAGCTTATCTACATCCAGCTTAAAGCCCCGGCGTGCCAGTTTTTCAGCGACTGCGTCTGGCTCATTACGCAGCAGATTGGGATCGAGCATGCTTATCCTGTGCTTATCGAATAATAAAAGGAAACGCGATCAATTGATGATCGCCTCTGATTGTATTGATGAACGTAAACCGCGTTTACGTAATAGCGACGTTTTCGACCTGACCGACGACAGCAACAACGCATCCATTGCGCTATACCCGCGGACCTCATAAGCAACGTGCTATCAGGCATAACGAGATTCATCATCAACGCCATGATACCTGGAGCATCATATTTAGAGATAACCTTACCGCAACGTTTACACTAGCGGTAGCGTTTTGTGGGGCTATTTTGATCCTGTTCAGCCAGCCAGGCGAGCTTTTCGCCAATCTTGCCTTCCAGACCACGATTTGTCGGATGATAATAGCGCGTTTGCGCGATTTCCGGCGGGAAGTACACTTCACCCGCAGCATAGGCATTGGGCTCATCGTGGGCATAGCGGTATTCCTGGCCATAGCCCATCTCTTTCATCAGTTTGGTTGGCGCATTACGCAGATGGACAGGAACGTCATAATCAGGACGTTCGCGCGCGTCGGCCAGCGCAGCCTTAAAGGCGGTATAGACGGCGTTGCTCTTCGGCGCGCAGGCGAGATAAACGATAGCCTGCGCGATTGCCCTTTCGCCTTCAGCCGGACCGACGCGGGTGAAACAATCCCACGCGGCAATAGCGACCTGCATCGCGCGCGGATCGGCATTACCCACATCTTCCGAGGCAATCGCCAGGCAGCGACGCGCCACGTACAGCGGATCGCCTCCCGCGGTAATGATACGGGCATACCAATAGAGGGCGGCATCCGGCGCGCTGCCGCGCACTGATTTATGTAAGGCGGAAATAAGATCGTAGAATCGATCGCCTTTGTTATCAAAACGCGCGCTGCGCTCGCCGGCGATCTCGGTCAACAAGGCGGGCAATAAAACGCGTTTGCCGCTGTCATCCACCTCCGCCATGTCAGCCATCATTTCCAGCGTATTTAAGGCGCGCCGCGCGTCGCCATTGACCAGCTCAGCAATTGCTCGCCGTGTCTCATCCGGTAACACGATATCCTGATCGCCGTAACCACGCGTTTTGTCCTGCATCGCCTGGTCCAGTACTTGCTCAATATCGTCAGTGGTTAACGATTTCAGCAGATAGACCCGCGCTCGCGACAATAGCGCCGAGTTCAGCTCAAAAGAGGGATTTTCCGTGGTCGCGCCGATAAAGGTGATAGTGCCATCTTCGATATGCGGTAAAAAGGCGTCCTGCTGGCTTTTGTTAAAGCGATGCACTTCATCGACAAACAGGATGGTACGGCGACCGGCATTACGATTCTGGCGGGCGCGCTCGATAGCTTCGCGAATCTCTTTTACCCCAGAAGTGACGGCGGAAATACGCTCGACATCGGCGCTGGCGTAGCGGGCGATCACTTCAGCGAGCGTGGTTTTCCCCGTCCCTGGCGGCCCCCATAAAATCATGGAGTGTAGATGCCCGGCCTCAATAGCGCGAGGCAACGGTTTACCTGCGGCCAGCAAATGCTGCTGGCCGATATACTGTGCTAAATTTTCCGGCCGCATTCGCGCGGCCAGCGGTTGAAACGTATTATCAGAAAAATCGAGCGACAGATTGCTCACTCATCGCCTCTACTTACGTTGGTCATCTATCGTTACCCCTTGCGGCGGAGTAAACGTAAATTTTGACGGATCAACAGCGCCGTTTTGCTGGGATTTTAGCTGATAGGCGCTACGCTGATCGTCTTGTTCTACGGCGCTAAACTGGTGGATAGTCCCGTCGCGTCCCACATTGATGGTGAACTGTTTCAGATTGCCGTTGCTGGCTTTCGGCGTCAGCACAAAATTATCGCCATCCTGCTTAATATTATACTGCTGCCAGTCGCTGGCCTGGTTGCGGGCAATCAGCATAAACGGTGTATTTCCGGTGGCATCTTTCAACCACGTGGCGGTAGCCTGTTCTACAAACGGGTTATAGAACCATAACGTTTTGCCGTCAGAAACCAGAATACTCTCGTCAGGTTGCGTCATATGCCAGTTGAATAGATTTGGCCGCTTAACCCATAAATCACCCTGTCCCTCCTGCACCGCGGCACCGCTGCCATCGGTGACTTTTTGAGTAAAGGTGGCATGAAAGCTGCTCACTTTATCCAGACGGCTTTTCAGAGAGCTGGCGGCGTCAGCCCATACGCTGCTGGCTACAACGCTTGAAAGTAATGCACAGGCGATTGCCATTTTTTTCATCATTATTCCTCAGGTTTCTACACTCCCGACCAGGAGCTCCTTTTGCTTTCTATTCCAGGCCAAAAATCAGCATGAGGAAAGAAGAAAATACTGAATTTTGTTGCCGGATGGCAGCCTGCACAGCGCCATCCGGCTTACAGGTTTACTCAAAAGGCGGCGGAGCCAGCACTTCACGATTACCGTTATGCCCCTGAGCGCTGACAATACCCTGCGCTTCCATCTGTTCGATAATACGCGCCGCACGGTTATAGCCGATGCGGAACTGACGCTGAACGCCGGAAATGGACGCTTTACGCTTCTGGGTGACGAAATTAACGGCCTGATCGAATAGCGCATCTAATTCTTCGCCGCCGTCAAAACCGCCACCGCCACCTTCGCTTTCGCTGTCGGAGGTAATGCCATCCACATATTGCGGACGACCGCGCGCTTTCCAGTCCTGCACCACCGCATGGACTTCCTGGTCACGCACAAACGCCCCATGGACACGTACCGGCATGGTGGAGTTTGGTCCGGAATAGAGCATGTCCCCCATTCCCAATAGCGACTCAGCGCCACCCTGATCAAGAATGGTGCGGGAGTCGATCTTACTGGATACGGTAAAAGCGATACGGGTTGGTATGTTGGCTTTAATTAAACCAGTAATCACATCGACCGACGGACGCTGCGTCGCCAGTACCAGGTGAATCCCCGCGGCGCGCGCTTTCTGCGCCAGACGCGCGATCAGCTCTTCAACTTTTTTACCGACGGTCATCATCAGGTCGGCAAATTCATCAACCAGTACCACGATATACGGCAGTTTTTCCAGAACCGGATGCTGAACATCCATACTGTCGCCCGGCTTCCAGTACGGGTCCGGAATCGGACGTCCCATGCGGGCCGCTTCGGCGATTTTCTCGTTATACCCAGCCAGATTACGCACGCCGAGCGCGGACATCAGCTTATAGCGACGCTCCATCTCATTGACGCTCCAGCGTAACGCGTTAGCCGCGTCTTTCATGTCGGTAACAACTTCCGTCAGCAGATGCGGTATACCTTCATAGACCGAGAGTTCTAACATTTTCGGGTCGATCATGATAAAGCGAACGTCTTCCGGCTGCGCTTTATACAGCATACTGAGGATCATGGCGTTAACCCCGACCGACTTACCGGAACCGGTCGTACCGGCCACCAGCAGGTGAGGCATTTTCGCCAGATCCGCCACTACCGGATCGCCCGCGATATCCTTACCTAACACCACGGTAAGCGGCGACGGATTCTCGCGGAATTTGGCGTTATCCAACACTTCGCGCAGATAAACGGTTTGCCGTTTCTTGTTCGGCAATTCCAACCCTACGTAAGGTTTGCCTGGAATGACTTCCACAACGCGTACGGCTACCGTTGACAATGAGCGCGCCAGATCCCGGGAAAGGTTGGAGATACGCGCTGCTTTAACGCCCGGGGCCAGATTCAGTTCAAAACGAGTAATGACCGGGCCTGGCGAATAGTTCACCACATCAGCTTTAATGCGAAAATCCGCCAGGCGCGCTTCAACCAGACGCGCCATTTGTTCCAGCGCAAAGGTATCTACCGGTTCAACTTCGCTCGGCGGCGGCGTCAGAAGATCTAACGAAGGCAGCGGCGTCGTCGGACGCTGTAATGGACGACTGTCGCCGTTACGCATCAACAGCGGGTGGATCAGGCTGTCTTGCGGCGCTGTCGGCTGTTGCGGCTGCTGATACTGTGGCTGCGGCGCTACCGGCTGCTGCGGCTGCTGATACTGCGGTTGCGGCGCTACCGGCTGTTGCGGCTGCTGATACTGCGGCTGAGGCGCTACCGGCTGTTGCGGCTGCTGATACTGCGGCTGCGGCGCTACCGGCTGTTGCGGCTGCTGATACTGCGGCTGAGGCGCTACCGGCTGTTGCGGCTGCTGATACTGCGGCTGCGGTGCTACCGGCTGCTGCGGCTGCTGATACTGCGGCTGCGGTGCTACCGGCTGCTGCGGCTGCTGGTACTGTGGCTGAGGCTGCGGCGCTACCGGTTGCTGAACAGGCGTTGACTCGGGCATGACACCCGGCGTGAACAGCGGTTCGTGCGGACCTTCATCAACCAATACTTTCATTGGCGAGAAATCCAGATCGTCCAGTGAGAACGGCTGCGCGCCAGCGGGTTGCTCGCCGGAATAGCGCTGCTGTTGCGAAGCGGCAAACTGGCGGGCTAATTCAGCTTCCGCAGCGGTATCGTCATCTTCTGCCTGTTGCGTATCATGCTGATACGTTTCACCATAACGATGCTGCTGCGACTGCGCAAACTGACGGGCTAACTCGTCCTGATGCATTGCATCTATTTCTTCATCGGTTAGCTGCGCGCCCGTCTCGTACTGATTGCGCTCCGCCTCGCGGGCTTTTTCTTCTGCAATCCTCTGTGACGGCAGCTTAATACCGTACGACGCCAGTTCCCGTCGGGTCGGCACGCGAACGCGGTTCGGACGCGGCAGTTGCGGACCAATCCCCTCTTTCACCTGCGGACGCGGCGCGCCGCCGGTAGCCAGACTAAATGCAGGCGCAGCGGCCGCGGCGCCTGCTGCCAGGGCGCCACTCTTAATACCTACGTCAAGCGACGCGGCGGCGGCTACCGCTTCCACTGGCGGTATGGACGGCGCGACAGATACCGTAGGTTTGACCGGCACGTTCTCTTTTACCGGCTCCGGAATCGGTTGATACCATGCCGCCAGTTGTTCGCGCTCACGGGCGCGTTTCTCTTCCACCTCTTCAAAATAGTAAAGCGGAGGACGGGCAGGTCTGGTCTCTTCTGTGTCAGGTTCAGGCTCGGTGGCAACCGGCTGTTCGATAACCGGCGGCGGCATGTGAGAAGGTTCAGCCGCTATCGGCTCCGGCTGATAAACCGGCGTCGGCTGATGGGTCGGCTCCGGCTGCCATTGCGGCTGTGTTTCCTGCGGCGCAAGAGAGTCATATTCTGCTGCGGTCGCTGGCGTCGCGGCGTATTGCGGCGCGGAAGCGACAGGCACAGGTTGCTGCCACGGCGCACTTTGCGCCTCCTGCGGTTGAGCATATTGCGGATGCGGCTGATACCCCTCCGGCGCAGGCGCGATAACCGGTTCGCCGGTTTGCGGCCCCGGTACGGGCTGCCACTCCACGGTCGGTTGCGCGACAACCGTCTCAGCCCCCGGCATGGGCGGCGTTTGCATTATGGGATCGGCGGACGCTGCCCACGTCTGGGTGACGGCAGTTGCAGTCGCAGCGGCGGCGACCGGTTCGGTGACAGAATGACCGTTTAACAGCGGATCATATTCATCATATTCCGGCTGCGTCGCACGGTTGCCCGAAAACAGAACGTCGTCGGGATCGGCAGCGACGCCGCGCGCGCTATACTGAACATCCTCGTCATCATCCATCCGTTTGCCGGAAAAGAGCGCGGCATCGGTCTGACGGCCCCGTGGATTGCTGAATTTTTCAGCCAGCCGCTTACGACGCGCCAACGCGCCGCGCAAAATACGCGCCCGGCGAGATTCACGCTGCACGCCGTCGGTTTCTTCATCGTATTCGTCATCATACTCTTCGTCGTCAACCCACGTATCATCACGCCGGGTACGGTTGCTGGCGAAGGTCAGTATATTAAGCAGCCAGCCGCCTAATTTTTCGGCGATACTGACCCAGGACCAGCCGGTAAAGAGCGTCAGCCCGGCAGCCCAAATACAGAGAAGCATTATCGTTCCGCCGCTACTATGCAACAACGGCTGCAGCGTGGTGCTTAACAGGCTACCAATTACGCCGCCGGAGGCGAAATACCAGATATCGTCGGCATTAATGGCCGCCAGACCGCAGGAAGTGAGAATCAGCGCTAGCACGCCGATAAGGCGTAGCGACACAGCAAAATAGTCGATGTAATCATCCGTAGACTGATGACGCCACGCAAACCAGCACCCGCCGACAATAATGACAGGGATGGTGTAGGCCATTACGCCAAAAATAAAGAACAGTGTATCGGCCAGCCACGCGCCCGGCGCGCCGCCTAAATTATGGATGGGTTCATGCCAGGCGGTTTGCGACCAACTGGGGTCCGAAGGGTTAAAGCTCAACAAGGCCGCCATCAACCAGACGGCAAAAAGGGCAATAAGTATCAACAACGCTTCCAGAAGTCGGCGCCCGCTGCTTAACTTCGTCAATGTGACGTCTTTGTCTTCAGTATATTCCTGGCTCAAAAAAGGCTCTCCAGGTTCCAGGCTTTTCCCGCCCGATGCTAAAACGGACAACAGCACCGGGTTACCCCGGCACTGTTGCTGTATGGATTAACAGGAGTGTAATCAAACTACAGCGATTTTGCACCTGTTCCGTGTTAGCGTGTCTTAATAACCAGACGATTACTCTGTTTTACCTCTTCCATCACTACGTAAGTTCGGGTGTCGTTCACACCTGGCAAGCGCAGCAACGTCTCTCCCAATAGTTTTCGATACGCTGACATATCCGGTACACGGGTTTTCAACAGGTAGTCGAAATCGCCGGAAACCAAATGACACTCCTGAATCTCTTCAAGCTTTTGCACGGCGGCATTAAACTGTTCAAACACATCCGGCGCGCCGCGATTTAAGGTAATCTCAACGAATACCAAAAGTGACGCATCCAGATAATGCGGGTTCAACAGCGCCGTATAGCCCTGGATAAACCCCTGTCGCTCCAGCCGACGCACACGCTCAAGGCAAGGTGTCGGCGAAAGTCCTACTCGTTTAGAAAGCTCGACGTTGGAAATACGCCCATCCTTTTGCAGTTCATTAAGAATGTTACGATCGATACGGTCGAGATCTTTGCCAGGGCGCTTCTTGCTATCTACCATTATTATTGTCTCTCTGTATTCCTTCCCTACTCCTGCCTGACTCTACTCACATCACTGTTCAGAGTCGCTGCCCATCACAATAGACCGAAACCCAGAGGGATTAACGGCGCGCAATGCCTGGTCTATGGTGAGAAGACCGTTGCCTCACGGCAGCTATCGACATCACGAATGGCGTCTGTCCACGCCATGCGTAGATTTCACTAGCCCGGTAAACATGGTATTTACATGCATGATTATGCAGCACATACATAACACAGTTTTTTTCTTCCTCGAATGTTTTCGCAAAACAGCAGGTGATTGTCAAAGCAAAACATCGATTTTTAGTACAACATGCCAGTTATTCATTAGAGAGGGCGGTAAACTGTCATTTCGTCACCTTATAAGTTACCGATTTTAATTAAAGTTTGTGATGATAACGCCGCTGTCGCGGTCGTTCATCGGTTCATGCTATTACACATATTGTTAACAAAATCGTTATGCTCTTTTTTTACGTCTGTAAATTCCCTACAATTCTGCTCATTGTCTGCCAACAACTATGGGGATCTCATGGGCACGACCAAACACAGTAAGCTGCTTATTCTGGGCTCAGGACCGGCGGGATATACCGCGGCGGTGTATGCCGCACGCGCAAATTTACAGCCGGTACTTATTACCGGTATGGAAAAAGGCGGTCAACTGACTACCACGACGGAAGTGGAAAACTGGCCCGGCGATCCAAACGATTTGACCGGCCCGCTGCTAATGGAACGCATGCATGAACATGCGGCAAAATTTGAAACCGAGATAATCTTTGATCACATCAACAAAGTGGATCTGCAAAATCGTCCGTTCCGTCTGACAGGTGACAGCGCAGAGTACACTTGTGATGCGTTGATCATTGCGACCGGCGCTTCCGCGCGCTATCTGGGGCTGCCATCGGAAGAAGCCTTTAAAGGGCGCGGCGTTTCCGCCTGCGCAACCTGCGACGGTTTCTTCTACCGCAATCAGAAAGTGGCGGTGATCGGCGGCGGCAACACCGCGGTTGAAGAAGCGCTTTATCTGTCCAACATCGCTTCGGAAGTGCACCTTATCCATCGCCGTGACGGTTTCCGCGCTGAAAAAATCCTCATTAAGCGCCTGATGGATAAAGTCGAAAATGGCAATATCATTCTGCACACCAACCGGACGCTGGAAGAAGTGACCGGCGATCAGATGGGCGTCACCGGTCTGCGTCTTCGCGACACGCAGCAGAGCGATAATATCGAGACGCTGGACATCGCCGGACTTTTCGTAGCCATCGGTCATAGCCCAAACACGGCGCTCTTCGAAGGCCAGCTTGAGCTGGAAAATGGTTATATCAAAGTTCAGTCCGGCACCCATGGCAACGCCACACAAACCAGCATCCCTGGCGTATTCGCGGCGGGTGACGTTATGGATCATATTTACCGTCAGGCGATCACCTCTGCAGGTACGGGCTGTATGGCGGCGCTGGATGCCGAACGCTATCTCGATGGTCTGGCCGACGCGAGCAAATAGTTTTTACAAATCAGTAACAAAAGTAAAAAAGGCGACTATAAGTCGCCTTTATTTTTGCGTCGTTGTAACATTGCCCTGCCTGAAATTCCAATAACTCACCTGCTAAGCGTGCAATGAATAAAACCCGTCAAAAAGAGCTGACCCGCTGGTTAAAACAGCAAAGCGTAATCTCCCAACGGTGGTTGAATATTTCCCGCCTGTTGGGGTTCATGAGTGGCGTATTAATTGTCGCTCAGGCCTGGATCATGGCGCGTATCCTGCAACATATGATCATGGAGAACATTCCACGGGAAGCGCTGTTGCTCCCTTTTATCCTGCTGATACTGGTCTTTGTCCTCCGCGCCTGGGTGGTGTGGTTGCGCGAGCGCGTCGGTTTTCATGCCGGACAACATATTCGCTTTGAGATCCGCCGTCAGGTGTTGGATCGTCTGCAGCAAGCCGGCCCAGCCTGGATTCAGGGCAAGCCCGCCGGTAGCTGGGCGACGCTGGTGTTGGAACAGATTGACGATATGCATGACTATTATGCGCGCTATCTGCCGCAAATGGCGCTTGCCGTTTGCGTACCGCTCTTAATCGTGGCGGCGATTTTCCCGTCAAATTGGGCGGCGGCGCTGATTCTGCTGGGCACTGCCCCGCTCATTCCCCTATTTATGGCGATGGTGGGGATGGGCGCGGCTGACGCCAACCGCCGCAATTTCATGGCGCTTGCCCGGCTAAGCGGCCATTTTCTTGACCGTCTGCGCGGGATGGAAACGCTGCGAATTTTCGGTCGTGGAGAAGCGGAAACCGAGAGCATTCGCGCAGCATCGCAGGATTTTCGTCAGCGCACGATGGAAGTACTGCGCCTCGCCTTTTTATCTTCCGGCGTGCTGGAGTTTTTCACCTCGCTTTCTATTGCACTGGTCGCCGTTTATTTTGGCTTCTCTTACCTGGGCGAGCTGAACTTTGGTCATTACGGTACCGGTGTGACGCTCGCCGCCGGGTTCCTCGCCTTGATCCTTGCGCCGGAGTTTTTCCAGCCATTACGCGACCTCGGCACGTTTTATCATGCTAAGGCGCAGGCGGTTGGCGCGGCGGATAGTCTGAAGACGTTTCTGGAAACGCCCCTCGCCCACCCGGCGCGCGGCGAAGTTGAGCTGGCGGAAAACGAGCCTGTAACCATTGACGCAGTCAATCTTATTATCACCTCGCCAGAAGGCAAAACGCTTGCCGGGCCGCTGAATTTCTCATTAGCGGCAGGAGAACGCGCCGTCCTGGTAGGACGCAGCGGTTCCGGTAAAAGCTCTCTGTTGAATGTATTATCCGGTTTTCTCTCCTATCAGGGCTCTTTGCGTATTAACGGTGTCGAGCTTCGCGATCTCTCGCCGGAATCCTGGCGCCAGCATCTCTCCTGGGTTGGACAAAACCCGCAATTACCTGCAGCGACGCTACGCGAAAATGTATTACTGGCGCGCCCGGACGCCAGCGAGCAGGAACTTTATGCCGCGCTTGACGCCGCATGGGTAAGCGAGTTTTTACCGCTGCTGCCGCAGGGAGTAGACACCCCGCTCGGCAATCATGCCAGCAGACTTTCCGTCGGCCAGGCACAGCGTGTAGCGGTCGCCCGCGCGCTACTTAATCCCTGTCAACTGCTACTGCTGGATGAACCGGCGGCAAGCCTGGACGCTCACAGCGAGCAACGCGTCATGCAGGCGTTAAAAGCGGCGTCAAAACGCCAGACCACATTAATGGTGACGCATCAGTTGGAAGATCTCGCCGACTGGGACGCTATCTGGGTTATGCAAGATGGCGCGATTGTCGAACAAGGCAGCTATGCCGAACTCAGCGCCGCCAACGGCGCTTTTGCGACGTTATTGGCTCACCGTCAGGAGGATATTTAAATGCGCGCGCTACTCCCTTATCTGACGCTTTATAAACGCCACAAATGGATGCTAACGCTGGGAATTGCGCTGGCAATCCTGACCCTGCTTGCCAGTATCGGGCTGCTGACGCTTTCCGGCTGGTTCCTGTCCGCGTCCGCTATCGCAGGCTTCGCGGGAATTTACAGTTTTAACTATATGCTCCCGGCGGCCGGCGTGCGCGGCGCGGCCATTACCCGTACCGCCGGTCGTTATTTTGAACGTCTGGTAAGTCATGACGCCACGTTCCGCGTGCTGCAACATCTGCGTATTTATACCTTCAGCAAACTTTTACCGCTCTCCCCCGCGGGTCTGGCGCGTTATCAGCAAGGTGAACTGCTGAACCGCATCGTTGCCGACGTCGACACGCTGGACCATCTCTATTTGCGCGTCATCTCCCCGCTGGTCGGCGCTTTTGTAGTGATTATGATTGTCACCCTGGGGCTTAGCGTTCTCGACGTGACGCTGGCGATCACGCTGGGCGGCATTATGCTGTTGACGCTGTTTATTATGCCGCCGGTGTTTTATCGCGCCGGCAAAAATACCGGCCAAAATCTGACGCATCTACGAGGTCAGTATCGCCAACAGCTCACGTCATGGTTACAGGGCCAGGCGGAACTCACCATTTTTGGCGCCAGCAAACGCTATCGGGCGCAAATGGAAGCTACCGAATTACAATGGCATGAGGCCCAACGCCGACAGTCTGAACTGACCGCCTTATCGCAGGCGTTAATGCTGCTGATTGGCGCGCTGGCGGTGATGTTAATGTTGTGGATGGCCTCCGGCGGCGTTGGCGGCAATACGCAGCCCGGCGCGCTCATCGCGCTGTTTGTCTTCTGCGCGCTGGCGGCTTTCGAGGCGCTTGCGCCCGTTACCGGCGCATTCCAGCATCTGGGGCAGGTTATCGCCTCTGCGCTTCGTATCACTGAATTAACGGAGCAAAAACCGGAGGTGACCTTTCCGCAGGCAGAAACTCCCGCGCCGGAAAAGGTCACACTCACCCTGCGGGACGTTTCGTTTCGTTATCCCGACCAGCCGATTAATGCGCTCAATGCCCTCTCATTACAGGCTAATCCTGGCGAGCATGTCGCTATTCTGGGGCGTACCGGCTGCGGAAAATCAACGCTGTTGCAGCTACTCACCCGCGCCTGGGACCCGCAACAAGGCGAAATTCTGCTCAACGATCTTCCGCTATCCTCGCTGAGCGAATCCGCCTTACGCCGGACTATCAGCGTGGTGCCGCAGCGTGTCCACCTGTTCAGCGCCACGCTGCGTGATAATTTATTACTGGCGGCGCCCAATGCCAGCGACGAAGCCCTTTCCGACATGCTGCGTCGCGTCGGCCTCGAAAATCTGCTCGAAGATAGTGGGCTTAATAGCTGGCTCGGCGAAGGCGGTCGCCTGCTATCCGGCGGCGAACTTCGTCGTCTGGCCATCGCCCGCGCGCTGTTGCATGATGCTCCGTTAATGCTGTTGGATGAGCCCACTGAGGGGCTGGATGCGACCACCGAGAGCGAAATGCTGGAATTACTTGCCGATGTGATGCGCGAGAAAACCGTCCTGATGGTGACGCACCGTTTGCGCGGCCTGGCCCGTTTTGATCAAATCATCGTAATGGACGACGGGCGCATCATTGAGCAAGGCACTCATGCAGAATTGTTAGCCGGACAAGGGCGCTATTATCAGTTTAAACAACGTCTGTAAGCTATTATTGAACGATCCGACTTGCGTACTGGAGTTTCGCCGTCATGCGTCTGGTTCAGCTTTCCCGACATTCTATCGCTTTCCCTTCGCCGGAAGGCGCTTTACGCGAGCCTAACGGTTTACTGGCGCTGGGCGGCGATCTCAGCCCTGCCCGGTTGTTAATGGCCTACCAGCACGGGATTTTCCCGTGGTTTTCGCCGGGCGACCCGATCCTGTGGTGGTCGCCCGATCCGCGCGCCGTGCTGTGGCCTGAAAAGTTTCACCTTAGTCGCAGCATGAAGCGCTTTCACAACGCATCCCCTTACCGCGTGACGCTCAATTACGCTTTCGACCGGGTCATTGATGGATGCGCCAATCACCGTGACGAAGGCACCTGGATAACGCGTGGTATTGAGGAAGCCTATCGCCGATTACATGAATTGGGCCACGCGCACTCCATTGAAGTGTGGCGCGATCGGGAACTGGTCGGCGGGATGTATGGCGTCTCGCAGGGGGCGCTGTTTTGCGGCGAATCGATGTTTAGCCGCCAGGAGAATGCCTCTAAAACCGCACTGCTGGTTTTTTGCGCTGAATTTACCCGTCACGGCGGTAAACTTATTGATTGTCAGGTACTTAATAGTCATACCGCCTCGCTCGGCGCCATTGAAATTCCACGTCGTGACTACCTCGATCACCTCGCGGCCTTACGCCAACAGCCGCTGGCCTCCCGTTTTTGGGTGCCGCGGACATTATTTTTGCCCCGGAAGTGAATGTTTTCGGCACATTTTTTATTGGGGTGTTATAATTGCTGCCGCAGAATTGGTTTAGCTCATTATCCCGCAGCCCGTTGTCAGGTAACGCCCATCGTTTATTTCACCGTTCCCTTATATGTTGCGCTTATGTCGATACATCAGGCGGTAGTATCAGGGAAAAGGTGTATAACGCGGCGTTGTCGTGTGTCGCGGAATCATGTGCTAAACCTGGTTTGCTGTGTTTTAAACGCACAAATCTTTACTTATCAAAAGAAGTTCGGCATTATCTTGCCGGTTCAAATTATGGTAGTGATACCCCAGAGGATTAGATGGCCAAAGAAGACAATATTGAAATGCAAGGTACCGTTCTCGAAACGTTACCTAATACCATGTTCCGCGTAGAGTTAGAAAACGGTCACGTGGTTACTGCACACATCTCCGGTAAAATGCGTAAGAACTACATCCGCATCCTGACGGGCGACAAAGTGACCGTTGAGCTGACCCCGTACGACCTGAGCAAAGGCCGCATTGTCTTCCGTAGTCGCTAATTGTCTCCTCACGCCCTGAAGGGCGGCTGGATAAAAGGTCGGTTTAACCGGCCTTTTTTGCGTCCATTAAGTCGATGAATGACGAGCAGGTTACTCTTCCACCATCCGCGCATACTCTTCCGTCAAAAAATCGACCAACGCGCGTACGGAAGGTAATAATCCTCGCCGGGATGGGAACACAGCATGAATAACCTCCCGCCGGGGCTCCCACTCTTCCAGCACCGCGACCAGTTCACCGGCGGCCAGTTGTTCTTTCACCATTAAGACAGGTAGCTGCACAAGCCCCACGCCCGCCATCGCCGCCTCGCGTAGCGCCAACATGTCGGTGGTAATCATACGCGGGGTAAAATGGACTTCCGCACGCGCGCCCTGCGGGCCGTAAAGTTCCCAGCGGTGGATATGCTTGCCGGATGCAAGACTTAGCCCTGGCCAATGGCTCAACTCCGCCGGCGCGGAAGGGATTCCCATCCGTGCGATAAGATCCGGGCTGGCAAACAGGCGATGCCCTCTGTCAGCCAGGACGCGCATCACCAGGTCGCTATCTTCAAACGGGCGCGGCCTGACGCGAATCGCCACATCCACCCCCTCCCCTACGACGTCCACCCGACGATTGGTTGCTTCAAGCTGTAGCGAAACATCAGGATAACGCGCCATAAATTTCGCCAGCATTGGGCCGATGTGTACATGCAGCAGCGTCACCGGGCAGGTCAACTTCACGATACCGCGAGGCTCTACCTGCAATGCGGCAATGGCATCCTGCGCCGCCTGAGCTTCCACCAGCATCGCTTTACAGTGCTCATAGAATGTTTGTCCCACTTCGGTAACGTTAAACTGCCGGGTAGTTCGCTGAATCAATCGCACGCCCAGCCGTTCCTCCAGTTGCGCAATACGCCGGCTCAGTTTTGATTTTGGTTCATCAAGCGCACGCCCCGCCGCGGCAAACCCACCCTCTTCGACCACATGCACAAACCACGCAAAATCATTGAGATCCGTTTTTATCATTACATTGTCCTATTAATGGAACGGTATGAGCCATTTTAGCCACTACCGAACCTTTTGTCATGAATATAAGCTTATTCACATCAAGACAACGCCACTGAGGAGAACACCATGAAACAGATTACAGGCGTCTATACCGCACCTCGCCCGCACTGGGTTGGCGATGGATTTCCGGTTCGTTCACTCTTTTCTTATCAGTCACATGCGCAGCAGTTGAGTCCATTCCTGCTGCTGGATTATGCCGGGCCGCACACATTTACGCCTGGTAATGAAAAACGCGGTGTTGGGGAGCATCCACACCGCGGTTTCGAGACCGTGACGATTGTTTATAGTGGCGAAGTTGAGCATCGGGACTCTACCGGTCGCGGCGGCGTTATCGGCCCGGGCGACGTTCAGTGGATGACCGCAGGCGCAGGCATTTTGCATGAAGAGTTCCATTCCGACGCGTTTACCCGTCGGGGCGGCGAACTGGAAATGGTGCAGTTGTGGGTTAACCTTCCAATGAAGGACAAAATGACCACCCCGGGTTATCAAAGCATTACCCACGATGTTATCCCGACCGTTACGTTGCCGGATGACGCCGGAGTCGTGCGGGTCATTGCAGGGCGTTATGAAGAGACAAAAGGCCCGGCGCACACTTTCTCGCCGCTCAATGTCTGGGATATGCGCCTGCAACGAAATCGCCAGCTTACATTGGCACAGCCGGAAGGATGGAGCACCGCGCTGGTGGTACTGAAAGGCAATATCACGGTGAACGGCACGACACCGGTCAACGAAGCGCAACTGGTGGTGTTGAGCCAGCAAGGGAAAACGCTGCACCTTGAGGCCAGCAGCGACGCCAGCGTATTGCTGTTATCAGGCGAGCCGCTGAATGAACCGATTGTGGGTTACGGCCCATTTGTTATGAACACGAAACAAGAGATCGCAGAAGCAGTCCGCGATTTCAACTCCGGCCGTTTTGGCCAAATCTGAAAACATGAAGGAGAACACGATGTCAAGTCCTGCTAATTTTAATGGTTTGCGCCCGGTAATTGATGTTAACGATTCCGTGATGCTTTTAATCGATCATCAAAGCGGTCTTTTCCAGACCGTAGGCGATATGCCAATGCCGGAATTACGCGCTCGCGCCGCGGCGTTGGCGAAGATGGCGACGTTAGCGAAAATGCCGGTCATTACCACGGCATCCGTACCGCAAGGTCCGAACGGCCCGCTGATCCCGGAGATCCACGCTAATGCGCCACATGCGCAGTACATTGCGCGCAAAGGTGAAATTAACGCCTGGGATAACGAAGATTTCGTTAAGGCGGTAAAAGCGACGGGCCGTAAGACGCTGATCATTGCCGGGACGATTACCAGCGTGTGTATGGCATTCCCGGCCATTAGCGCGGTAGCGGAAGGTTATAAGGTATTTGCCGTGATCGACGCATCCGGTACCTACAGTAAGATGGCGCAGGAGATCACCCTGGCGCGTATCGTACAGGCTGGCGTCGTACCGATGGATACTGCCGCAGTCGCCTCTGAGTTGCAAGGCACCTGGAACCGTGAAGACGCCGCCGCGTGGGCCGACGTTTATACTCAGGTATTCCCGGCCTATCAACTGCTGATCGAAAGCTACAGCAAAGCGCAGGATGTGGTGAAAAACAACGAAATGTTGGATTCACAGCGTTAATTTGCCTCCCCGCGCCAGTTTGGGCGGGGATTATGTCTATTGCATGAGCAAACGACAGTGAATATGTAAATTCTGCTTGACCGTTTTAGCGCAACTCCCTATAATAGCGCCCCGTTGCCCCCCAAGTGGTCAGGCAGCAATACAATATGGTGAGGTGTCCGAGTGGCTGAAGGAGCACGCCTGGAAAGTGTGTATACGGCAACGTATCGGGGGTTCGAATCCCCCCCTCACCGCCATATTCAAGTTGAAAGCCTGTACAGAAGTACGGGCTTTTTGCTTATATGTATCCCCCAAACTAAGGGGGGATGAGAACCACCGACCGGGGTTCGACAACTGGCGCAGCCAGTTGGACAGACCGGGCGCACAGCGAACGGGCTGCCCCGAAGGGGCGAGCAAAGCGAGTCAATCCCCCCCTCACCGCCATATTTAAGTTGAGAGCCTGTACAGAAGTACGGGCTTTTTGCTTATATGTATCCCCCAAACCAAGGGGGGATGAGAACACCCGACCGGGGTTCGACACAAAAACGCCGGGAGCGTTTTTGAACAGAGCTTGCTCTGGCCCCGAAGGGCGAGCGCAGCGAGTCAATCCCCCCCTCACCGCCATATTCAAGAAAGAGCTCGTACGAAAGTACGGGCTTTTGTATCTAAACTTCTTGTTTTTACTGTGATTTTCCTGATGAAGGTTCGTTTTTTGACCTTTGGTTGCTACACTAAACTTACTATAGATTGTGTAAAACAGCCCCACTCCCCTACCTGAAACGCTTTAGAAAAGTTTGCATAAGTATCTCTCGGTAGTAAAAAAGCACCGAGTTCCTCTGTCTGATGCTGCCGTTGCTTTATTAGAAGGCTTACCGCGTTTGAAAAATAACAATCATGTATTCCCTGCCCCTCGCGCTGAAACACTTTCTGATATGTCGTTATTGGCTGTATTGAAACGAATGGGATATACCAACTTAACGCAACATGGCTTCCGTTCTACTTTCCGTGAGTGGGCTAGTGAAACAACGGGCTATCAACGTGAGGTTATTGAACATGCGTTGGCGCACCAGTTGGCAGATAAGGCTGAAGCAGCGTATCAGCGTGGGATGTTATGGCCTAAACGGGTGGCGTTGATGGATGATTGGACGGGGTATAACACTGCCAACAGCTAAGCTACCTGTACGAAAGCATTATCGTTGATAACAATGTAGAAAGTGTGATGCTAATAGCATTCGCTTTCGAAAATGTGATAAGCAATAATTTCATAATGAACTATTTCTTATATAATTATTATCATGGTTTGCAAATTACATAAACCACTCAAGGAGAGGTTATGCCCGGACTGATAGGCTACTGGAAGCAACTTCCAACCAAAGATGAATATATTAAAAAACACAATATGAGTAAAATATCCTGCTACAGTTGTGGTCACGAGAAATTCAGCGATGTTGGTTTGATACAGGTATGGGATAATCACAGAAGAATTCTTTGTGCTAAGTGTAAGACTACTCTTTTCAGAGAAGAGGATTAGTTTTTTGGCATTGGTAACAGCGGCTTCAGCATCCCTTTTCACACAGCGGGGCGGACTTTTTTTCGCATTAACCCCCCGTCGATTACCGGATGATGGCGCAATTTACAAGCGCCTTATCCGCCTACCGCGAGCACAACACCATCAGGCTAACTATTAGCCGGCATAAAAAAACCGGGCGCTAAGGCCCGGTTTGTACGGCAGTGAAACGAAGATTAATGCGCGGCTTCCGGCTTGTGCTTTTGCGCACTCTGGAAGCCATACGTCAACGCATTTTTCTCTTTATCCAGCGCGACGGTGACCTGTCCGCCGTCAACCAGCGATCCAAACAGCAACTCATTGGCCAGCGGTTTTTTCAGGTTATCCTGAATCACACGTGCCATTGGTCGTGCGCCCATCGCCCGGTCATAGCCCTTTTCCGCCAGCCAGTCGCGCGCTTCCTGACTGACTTCCAGGGAGACGCCTTTCTGATCCAACTGAGCCTGCAACTCGACGATAAACTTATCGACAACCTGATGAATCACCTCGCCAGACAGATGATCGAACCAAATAATGTTGTCGAGACGGTTACGGAACTCCGGCGTAAACACTTTCTTGATCTCGCCCATCGCATCGGTACTGTTGTCCTGATGAATAAGACCAATAGATTTACGTTCGGTTTCTCGCACGCCGGCGTTGGTGGTCATCACCAGCACCACGTTGCGGAAATCCGCCTTACGGCCATTGTTATCGGTCAGCGTACCGTTATCCATCACCTGCAGCAGCAGGTTAAAGACATCCGGGTGCGCTTTTTCGATCTCATCCAGCAACAGCACCGCATGAGGATGCTTAATCACCGCATCCGTCAGCAGCCCGCCCTGGTCGAAACCGACGTATCCCGGAGGCGCGCCGATCAAACGGCTCACCGTATGGCGCTCCATATATTCGGACATATCGAAGCGCAACAGCTCAATACCCAGCGCTTTTGAAAGCTGTACCGTAACTTCAGTTTTCCCTACGCCAGTTGGCCCGGCGAACAAGAATGAGCCGACAGGTTTATGCTCATGGCCCAGACCCGCACGACTCATCTTAATAGCTTCGGTCAGCGCCTCAATCGCGTTATCCTGGCCGAAGACCAGCATTTTCAGACGATCGCCCAGGTTCTTCAGCGTATCGCGATCGCTCTGCGAGACGCTCTTTTCAGGAATTCGCGCAATTCGCGCCACTACGGACTCAATATCCGCCACGTTGACCGTTTTCTTACGTTTGCTCACCGGCATCAGACGCGCCCGCGCGCCCGCTTCGTCAATCACGTCAATGGCTTTATCCGGCAGATGGCGGTCATTGATATATTTTACCGCCAGCTCGACCGCCGCACGCACCGCTTTCGCGGTATAACGCACGTCGTGGTGCGCTTCGTACTTAGGTTTCAAGCCGTTGATAATTTGCACCGTCTCTTCCACCGAAGGCTCGGTAATATCAATTTTCTGGAAACGGCGCGCTAATGCGCGGTCTTTCTCAAAAATATTGCTGAATTCCTGATAGGTCGTTGAGCCGATCACCCGGATCTTACCGCTGGAAAGCAGCGGTTTAATCAGATTTGCCGCATCCACCTGTCCGCCCGACGCCGCGCCAGCGCCGATAATGGTATGGATTTCATCGATAAACAGGATGCTGTTGGTATCCTGCTCAAGCTGTTTCAGCAACGCCTTAAACCGTTTTTCAAAATCGCCGCGGTATTTGGTGCCCGCCAGCAGCGAACCGATATCCAGAGAGTAAATGGTGCAATCGGCCATCACTTCCGGCACATCGCCCTGCACGATACGCCAGGCCAGCCCTTCGGCAATCGCCGTTTTGCCAACACCGGATTCCCCTACCAGCAACGGGTTATTTTTACGGCGACGACACAAGACCTGGATCGCGCGCTCCAGTTCTTTTTCACGACCAATCAGCGGATCGATGCCGCCCACGCGAGCAAGTTGGTTAAGATTCGTCGTGAAGTTTTCCATACGTTCCTCCCCGCCAGCTTGTTCGTCGCCAGTTGGCTGATTGCCGAGATCGGAAGATTGGCTCGGTTCGTCTTTTCGCGTCCCGTGAGAAATAAAGTTCACGATATCCAGACGGCTCACTTCATGCTTGCGCAGCAGATAAGCCGCCTGTGATTCCTGTTCGCTAAAGATAGCCACCAGCACATTCGCGCCAGTCACTTCACTACGCCCGGAAGACTGAACGTGGAAGACGGCACGTTGCAGGACACGCTGGAAACTTAACGTCGGCTGCGTATCACGCTCTTCTTCACTGGCAGGCAGTACGGGTGTGGTTTGTTCAATGAAGGCTTCGAGTTCCTGACGGAGCGCCACCAGATCCACGGAGCATGCTTCCAGCGCTTCGCGAGCCGATGGGTTGCTGAGCAGCGCCAGCAACAGATGCTCGACGGTCATAAACTCATGACGGTGCTCGCGCGCTCTGGCGAAAGCCATGTTTAAACTGAGTTCCAGTTCTTGATTGAGCATAGGCACCTCCCCCAATTTTTATACCTGCATTCAGGCTTTTTCCAGCGTACACAGCAACGGATGCTCGTTCTCCCTTGCATACTTGTTCACCATCGCCACTTTGGTTTCCGCCACCTCGGCGGTAAACACGCCGCAGATAGCTTTGCCTTGATAGTGAACTGCAAGCATCAATTGCGTTGCACGTTCTACATCATAAGAAAAGAATTTTTGTAACACGTCAATAACAAACTCCATCGGAGTGTAGTCATCATTGACTAATATCACTTTATACATAGATGGCGGTTTTAGCGCGTCGCGCACGCTATCTTCCACCAACTGGTCAAAATCCAGCCAATCGTTCGTCTTACCCATTGTCAGTCGTCATTATCGGTTACGGTTGTCGGCAGGAAAATCTGCCGCTGACCAGAGTCTATGCACACAATCAATCTACCTCAATTGATAGATAACTAACATCTATCAGTACCATCCGCGACATCTGTCACATTCCCGGCAATAGCGTTAACTGCTTCAAATTTTTGATTCATTTTTACCCGATCCCCCCTGCCTGATGCTTGACGCCTCGCCTGATTTCTCTAAATTGTAATGTCGAGAGTTGGTGAGGTTTTGAACAGCCCCCACTCCGTCACCGGTTCATTCCATCTTACTTATATAAGATTTACGAAGGATGTCGAAGCATGGAAACGGGTACTGTAAAGTGGTTCAACAATGCCAAAGGGTTTGGTTTCATCTGCCCTGAAGGCGGCGGCGAGGATATTTTCGCCCATTATTCCACCATTCAAATGGATGGTTACAGAACGCTTAAAGCCGGACAGTCTGTCCGGTTTGATGTCCACCAGGGGCCAAAAGGCAATCACGCCAGCGTCATCGTGCCCATCGAAGCAGAGGCCGTTGCATAGCTCCTCTGTCTCATTGTGTACATCCAGGAGGCAAAATGCCAGCCCGATCGGCTGGCATTTTTATTTAACGCCAGTTCCTGATAGCAACACTGTTGCATCTTATCAGGCCGACAAATGACGTCAGCAAGATTACTCCCTTGCCAGCGCATCCACCGGGTCCAGTCGCGCCGCGTTTCTCGCCGGTAGCCAGCCAAACAGTATCCCGGTAAACGTCGAACATAAAAACGCGCTCGCCAGCGCAGTCAGTGAAAAACCGATCTCCCAGCCGGGCAGGAAAAGCTGTAGCATAAATGCGATGAACATCGACAAGCTAATCCCCAGCGCTCCACCAACCAGGCAAACCAGCACCGCTTCAATAAGAAACTGCTGTAGCACATCGCTGGCGCGCGCGCCTACCGCCATACGGATGCCGATTTCACGCGTTCGCTCGGTGACGGAAACCAGCATAATATTCATAACGCCGATGCCGCCGACAACCAGCGAAATGACGGCCACCAGCGTCAGAAATAACTGAAGAGTATAGGTGGTTTTTTCAGCCGTTTTCAGGACGCTGTCCATATTCCAGGTGAAGAAGTCTTTTTTACCGTGGCGTAAGGTGAGCAGGCGGGTAAGCTGCTGTTCAGCCTGATCGCTATCAACGCCATCTTTCACACGAACGGTGATCGAGTTAAGCCATGACTGACCCATTATGCGATCTGACATCGTGCTATAGGGCAACCAAACTTGCAACAGATTGCTATTGCCGTACATGGACGGTTTCTCTTCCGCCACGCCAATAACAATAACCGGCATATTACCCACCAGCACCACTTCCCCTACGACATTCGCTTTATTTGGAAATAGCTGGCGTCGCGTGTTGGCATCCAGCACCACCACCTGCGCGCGATCCTGTTGCTGTACAGCATTGAAGGTGTTCCCCTCCCTAAAGGACATGCCGTAAACGTTAAAATAATCGCCACTGACGCCATTAGCATTTACGGCAATATCAATATTGCCATAGCGAAGACGTAAGCTCTTTGAAACGCTGGGCGTCGCAGAGTTAACCCACGGCTGTTTCTGAATAGCCACCAGATCGTCATATTTCAGCGCCTGTCGATACTGCGGATTGTCGTCGCCAAAATCTTTGCCTGGATGAATATCAATCGTGTTAGTGCCCATCGCGCGGATATCCGCCAGTACCATCTGTTTTGCAGCGTCGCCGACCACCACAATCGACACCACCGACGCAATACCGATAATAATTCCCAGCATAGTCAGTAAAGTACGCATTTTGTTAGCGGCCATCGCTAACCACGCCATTGACAGCGCTTCGCGAAAGCTGCTGGCAAATTGCCGCCAGCCGGGAGCCGTATTAACTACGGCAGCGTCAACGCCCTGTTCGCGTTTCTTTTCCTGCGCGGGCGGATTATGGACAATCTTGCCATCGTGAATTTCAATAATCCGCTCCGCCTGGGCGGCAATCAGCGGATCGTGCGTCACAATGATCACCGTATGTCCGCGATCGCGCAGTTGGCGCAAAATCGCCATCACCTCTTCGCCGGAATGACTATCCAGCGCGCCGGTCGGCTCATCCGCCAGAATCACCTGTCCGCCGTTCATCAGCGCGCGGGCAATACTGACACGCTGCTGCTGTCCGCCAGAAAGCTGTGAAGGCGGGTAATCGACGCGATCGCTTAATCCCAGCCGCAAAAGCAACTCTCTGGCGCGCGCCTGGCGTTTTTTGCGTTCAATGCCGGCGTAGACGGCGGGGATTTCAGCATTTTGCGCTGCCGTTAAATGCGACAACAGATGGTAGCGCTGAAAGATAAAGCCAAAATGCTCACGCCGCAGCTGCGCCAGCGCGTCCGGGTCCAGCGTCGAGACGTCCCGCCCCGCCACCCGATAAGTGCCGCTGGTCGGTTTATCCAGGCACCCGAGGATATTCATCAGCGTTGATTTTCCAGAACCGGAAACGCCGACGATCGCCACCATCTCCCCGGCGTGGATTTGCAGGGAGATATCTTTCAACACCGCCACCTGCTCTTCCCCGGAGGGGTAGCTGCGACTCACATTGCGCAGTTCAAGCAATGCCGTCATGGCGTCGCTCCTGGCCTGCTCTCGCCGATGATCACCTCATCGCCCGCTTCCAGACCTTTAATCACTTCCACGTCTGTATCGTTACGCTCGCCAATGATCACTTCGCGCTCACGTTTTTCGCCGTTACGCAACAGCGCCACTTTATAACGATTGCCGCCCACCGGTTCGCCAAGCGCGGCGAGAGGAATAATCAGCACATTTTTGACATCCATGAGTTGAATATAAACCTGTGCGGTCATATCAAGACGCAAGATTCTTTTGGGATTCGGCACTTCAAACCGGGCGTAATAAAAAATAGCATCGTTGATCTTTTCCGGCGTCGGCAGAATATCTTTTAAAACGCCTTCATAGCGCGTTTGCGGATCGCCTGCAATGGTGAACCATGCTTTCTGCCCCGCCCGAAGATGAATCACGTCCGCTTCCGAGACCTGCGCTTTTACCAGCATGGTGCTCATATCCGCCAGCGTCAGAATATTGGGCGCCTGCTGAGCTGCAATCACCGTTTGTCCTTGCAGGGTAGTGATTTGCGTCACTTCCCCCGCCATGGGAGCAACAATACGGGTATATTCCAGGTTGGTTTTCGCGGTGTCCAACGAGGCCCGATTACGTTTGATCTGGGCATCTATGGTGCCAATACGCGCCTGTTTAACCGCCATCTCCGTCGCCGCGGTATCCAGATCCTGTTGCGATACCGCCTGAGTCTTAGCTAACTGCTGCTGGCGCGCCAGCGTAACCCGCGCCAGCTTTAACTCAGCGGCTGCCTGCTGACGCTCTGCGTTCAGCTCCATCAGGGTGGCCTCGACCTCTTTTATCTGGTTCTCCGCCTGATCCGGATCAATCACGCCGAGTAGCTGATCTTTTTTAACGTTATCGCCAATGGAGACCAGCAGCGTTTTCAACTGGCCGCTCACCTGCGCGCCGACATCCACTTTACGCAACGCGTCCAGTTTTCCAGTCGCCAGTACACTCTGTTCAAGATCGCCTGGCCGCACGATTAATGTCTGATAAGTTGGCAGCGGCGCATTTAGCATTCGCCAGCCAGCCATCCCCCCCACTAAAAGAATTAAAATAATGACCAGATAACGCTTTTTAAATTTCTTTCCCTTAGCACGCATAGAAACCCTGACGGCAAAATTTTAACCAGAAAGTAAACCGTATCTAAACAAACCTGACACAATAAAGATAGCGTCGGCTGTATTGACGATTGGTTAATGTTTCCTGTGGTTCAATCTCGACAATCTTATGTCGCGGATTACGATCATGACACAGCTTACAGATAATACCTGGTACACTTCAGATTACATCTCTCCTTTACAATTATTTATTCGTCTGACGCGCGGGCAATTACAGCCAGGAAAATTCTGGCGTAAAGCCAGCTTTCGTCGCAAGTTTTTAATCCGCTCATTAGTCATGCCGCGTGCGACCAGCCAATTACTGACCAATCTCACCCAATGGCCGGAGTTAAATACGTTACTTGCTCGTCAGCCGCGTTTGCCTATTCGGCTACATCGTCCTTATATGGCTGTAAATATTAAACGCGATTTCGCCTTAGATGCGCTGTGTTTTCATTATCAACAGATGCGCCAACTTTTATCGCGGGAACAACAAGTTAGCTATTTAAGTCAGTATGGCCTGAATCTTGCTAAATTTGAAACTAAAACCGGCGAGTTGTTTCAACTTGATTTAGTCAGTCTGGTCTCACTGGATAAAGAAGGTGAAAGCACTATTGTTGTTCGCGACGCACAGTTACGTATTCTGGCAGAGATCACATTTACTCTGTGTCGCTTTAACCAACAACGCACACTATTTATCGGCGGATTACAGGGCGCGGCAAACGACGTCCCTCACGAAATTATCCAGCAGGCGACCAAAGCCTGCCATGGTCTTTTTCCCAAACGCATCGTGATGGAGGCTCTCTGTCAGTTTGCGCAAGTCTTTCAGGCAGAAAAGATTATAGCTGTGAGTAACGATGCGCACGTTTACCGTAGCTGGCGATACATGGATAAAAAGACGCAAATGCATGCCGACTATGACGCGTTTTGGGAATCGTTAGGCGGTGAAAGAATTAAAGGGAATTACTATGCGCTGCCGCTGGCGATCGCCCGAAAAAGCGAAGCGGAGATCGCCAGTAAAAAACGGGCCGAGTATCGCCGCCGCTATGCTTTACTCGATAGCGTTGTCGAACAGGTTCCGGCCACATTCAAACGCTAATCCGCCCGGCCCCGCGCCAGCCAAACCACGCGCGAGAACATCTTTCTGAACAGCGGCGGCACGGCGTCAATTCCCCGCCGCCCGGCTTCCATCGCGACTTCAATCGCCAAATCCGGCTTTGACGAGCGGTGGATAGCTTTAGTGATAATTTTCCGGGTATTCATCGGCACATTAGGCGGAAGCTGCGCAACCCGGTGAAAAACATCGGCAAAGCCCTGACGATACATAAAATGTTCCATATCCAGCGCAGGCAGCGCCGTGAGATGTTCGCGTTCTTCTTCCCGATCGTTATTAAGCAGACTGCGGACCGTCGCGGCATATTTTTTCCCCGCTTCGTCGCCATCCACCAGGACATGCCACTCGATTCCCATACGGCGGGCGAACTTCACCAGCGGTTTCAGGCCAGACTGAGCAAACTCAATGACTTTAATGCCCTCCGCATCAAAATGATGTCCACACTGACGCGCCAGCTCATTAATAACCCAGGTTTCCGTCTCGCCTTCCACCAGTAGCCAGCAACGCGCAAACAGCGACGACGCGCGATTAAAGCGGATATGAAAGGCGATGCGCCGTCCATCTTCCGCGCTTAACCCGCCCGGGCCCAGACGCCAGGCGGCGACGCGGGAAGATTCGCGCACCAGCCGTACGACATGCTCCACCGGCGTTAGCGAGAGCAATTCGCCTGAGTTGGTTGTCGCTATCCGCTGTAGCGGTAACAGATTGAGCAATTGCCAGGCGACTGAAAGCATAATGGGATGTAAACGGGTTTCCGGATCTTCCACCAGCAGTAATGGTCGCGCGTCTTTATGTAACCGCAGCGTCCCTTTCGCCTGTAACAGCGTGGAGAAAAGCCCCAGCAGGATCACCCGATGCGACCGGCTGCCCGGTTTGTCGATCATCCGATTAATAATATCCAGATAGCGCCAGCTACGTTGCTCATTTTGCGAACGTCGGCGCATGAGTCGGTGACGCGCCTGTCCTGCGCCCTGCTCTGAGAAATAGTGTTCAAGCAGTTGCACCATCGCGGACAGTCCCTGGCGAATCTGCCCGTCGGTTAAATTTTGCGGCCGGGTCGCCAGCTCACGCGCCAGAAAATCCAGTTGCCGGGCCGTGACTTCAACATCCGGCACATTGGGCACCGTACCGTTGCGAATACGTCGCATAAAGCGCGCATCGCGCAAACGTAGCACTGGCATCAGACGAACCAGGTGGCGCACCTGATCGTTAATATTTTCCACCAGTAATGGCTGCCCATCGCTATTGAGAAAACTGCGCAGCGTCATCACGCTGCCATCGGCGCCGCATTCGCCCTCTAGCCGATAAAAAATACGGTGAAAATCATCCTCGCAAGGCGACCAGCATGCTTCCAGCGCTCGATAACGACGTACCCGATGCCGCCCTGGCTGCGTTTCGCGAAAAGTCAGAATAATATGTAGGTGATGCTCGCGTCCTTTTATGTCGCCAGGCGGAAACCAGAAATCCTCACGGACAAAATGGTAAAGATCGAGTTCCGGCGACAATAACAGAGTCAGCGCATCCAGCAGGCTGGATTTTCCCCAGGCGTTTTCCCCAATCAGCACGTTGTTTTGCTCCAGCATCAACGACAGTCGGTTGATACCGCGAAATCCTACTATTTCAACGCGTTCGAGAATCATGCTTCCTCCAGAAAAACGTCATCACTCCATAAAATTCACCGCAGTATAACGGCAAATGCGTCCGCCTGGCGTGATATTCCCCCCCTTTGCCTGGGGCAAATGTCTGATAAATGTACGGCTGACGGTGTCGCTTTACTGATAGTCTGGAATTCGGTAGTGTCATGTACGCTATTCAAACAATAAAAAAGGGCCCGGCTGTTCATGTTTTCAGGACTTTTAATCATTCTGGTTCCACTGATTGTGGGCTATCTCATTCCACTGCGACATAAAGCCGCATTACAACTCATTAACCGGCTACTGAGCTGGATCGTGTATCTTATTCTCTTTTTTATGGGAATAAGCCTGGCGTTTTTGGATAACCTCGCCAGTAATCTGGTGGCGATTTTTCATTATTCCGCCGTCAGTATTACGATTATTTTATTGTGTAATATCGCCGCCTTATTGTGGCTGGAACGTATCCTCCCGTGGCGTCACCATCATCAGCAGGAAAAACTGCCTTCGCGTATTGCCATGGCGCTGGAGTCGCTACAACTGTGCGGCGTAGTGGTATTGGGGTTTGTTATCGGCCTGAGCGGACTCTCTATTTTACAGCACGCCACCGAAGCCAGTGAATATACGCTGATCTTTTTATTGTTCCTGGTAGGGATTCAGCTACGAAATAGCGGCATGACCTTAAAGCAAATTGTGCTTAACCGTCGGGGAATGATGGTCGCGGTCGTTGTCGTGGCAAGCTCATTACTGGGCGGCGTGATTAATGCGTTTATCCTGGACTTACCGCTAAAAACCGCCCTGGCGATGGCGTCAGGTTTCGGCTGGTACTCTCTTTCCGGTATTTTGCTGACGGAGTCGTTTGGACCGGTTATCGGCAGCGCGGCATTTTTTAACGATCTGGCCCGCGAGCTCTTAGCCATTATGCTTATTCCCGGTCTGGTTCGCCGCAGCCGTTCAACGGCGTTGGGCCTGTGCGGAGCGACCTCAATGGACTTTACGTTGCCGGTATTACAGCGCTCCGGCGGCGTAGAGATTGTTCCGGCGGCTATTGTACATGGCTTTATCCTCAGCCTGCTGGTTCCCCTCTTAATGGCGTTCTTCTCGGCCTGATACCTCTTTGGCGGTAGGCATCTGCCGCCAAAATTGCGCTAAATCAATCTCCTTGCACATTATGGCAGAAATCCCTTTTATCCCTTTGTTCACAGGCATAATCTTAAACATGTATATTAAATATAACTTTAAAAGGTGTGACCATGTTTTGTGTGCAATGTGAACAAACCATCCGTACACCAGCCGGAAACGGCTGCTCCTACGCGCAGGGAATGTGCGGTAAAACGGCTGAAACGTCCGATCTGCAGGATCTGCTGATTGCGGCTTTGCAAGGTTTGTCTGCCTGGGCGGTGAAGGCCCGTGAATATGGCATCATTAATCACGACGTTGATAACTTTGCGCCGCGCGCGTTTTTCTCCACGCTGACCAACGTTAACTTCGACTCTCCGCGTATCGTCGGCTACGCCCGTGAAGCGATTGCTATGCGTGAAGCGTTGAAAGCCCAGTGCCTGAGCGTGGATGCTAATGCGCATTGCGACAATCCGATGGCCGATCTGCAACTGGTCAGCGACGATCTGGGCGAACTGCAACGTCAGGCGGCGGAATTTACCCCGAACAAAGACAAAGCCGCCATTGGCGAGAACATCCTCGGCCTGCGTCTGCTGTGCCTGTACGGTCTGAAAGGCGCGGCGGCGTACATGGAACACGCGCACGTTCTCGGTCAATACGACAACGACATTTACGCGCAGTACCACAAAATCATGGCCTGGCTGGGCACCTGGCCTGCTGACATGAACGCGCTGCTGGAGTGCGCAATGGAAATCGGCCAGATGAACTTCAAAGTGATGAGCATTCTGGATGCCGGTGAAACCACCAAATACGGTCACCCAACGCCGACTCAGGTCAACGTCAAAGCGACTGAAGGCAAGTGCATTCTGATCTCCGGTCACGATCTGAAAGATCTCTACAACCTGCTGGAGCAGACCGAAGGCACCGGCGTTAATGTCTACACTCACGGTGAAATGCTGCCCGCACATGGCTATCCGGAACTGCGTAAATTCAAGCATCTGGTCGGTAACTACGGCAGCGGCTGGCAGAATCAGCAGGTCGAGTTCGCCCGCTTCCCTGGCCCAATCGTGATGACTTCTAACTGCATTATCGACCCGACCGTGGGCAGCTATGACGACCGTATCTGGACCCGTAGCATCGTCGGCTGGCCGGGCGTTAGCCATCTTGAAGGCGATGACTTCGGGCCGGTCATTGCCCAGGCGCAGCAAATGGCGGGCTTCCCGTATAGCGAAATTCCGCATCTCATCACCGTCGGTTTTGGCCGTCAGACCCTGCTCGGCGCTGCCGATACGCTCATCGATCTGGTCAGCCGTGAAAAACTGCGCCACATCTTCCTGGTCGGCGGCTGTGACGGCGCGCGCGGCGAGCGTAACTACTTTACCGATTTCGCCACCAGCGTACCGGATGACTGCCTGATCCTGACCCTGGCGTGCGGTAAATATCGTTTCAACAAACTGGAGTTCGGCGACATCGAAGGGCTGCCGCGTCTGGTCGATGCCGGTCAGTGTAATGATGCTTACTCCGCGATTATTCTGGCGGTGACGCTGGCGGAAAAACTGGGCTGCGGCGTCAACGATCTGCCGCTATCGCTGGTGCTCTCCTGGTTTGAGCAGAAAGCGATCGTGATTCTGCTGACGCTGCTGTCATTAGGCGTAAAAAATATTGTCACCGGGCCGACCGCGCCGGGCTTCTTCACGCCGGATCTGCTGGCTATCCTCAACGAGAAGTTCGGTCTGCGCTCCGTGACCACCGTTGAAGAAGACATGAAGCAATTGCTGAGCGCGTAAGGAGGTCAATGATGACGATGCCAACCTCACAATGTCCCTGGCGAATGCAGGTGCATCACATCCGTCAGGAGACGCCGGATGTATGGACAATTGCGCTATTATGCCATGACTACTACCCTTACCGCGCCGGGCAGTATGCGCTGGTGAGCGTGCGTAATTCAGCGGAAACGCTGCGCGCCTACACCCTTTCGTCTACGCCGGGCGTCAGTGAATATATTACGCTGACCGTTCGTCGGATTGACGATGGCACGGGTTCACAGTGGTTGACCCATGACATCAAGCGCGGCGATTACATCTGGCTGTCTGATGCAATGGGCGATTTTACCTGTGACGATAAAACAGAAGATAAGTTTCTGCTGCTCGCCGCCGGTTGTGGCGTAACGCCAATCATGTCGATGCGTCGCTGGCTGGCGAAATACCGCCCGCAGGCCGACGTGCAGGTCATCTTTAACGTCCGTTCGCCGGATGATGTGATTTTTGCCGACGAGTGGCAACAGTATCCGGTCACGCTAGTGGCGGAAAATCATGCCACGGAAGGTTTTGTCGCGGGCCGTCTGACCACGGAATTATTACAGCGCGTACCGGATTTGGCATCGCGCACCATCATGACCTGCGGCCCGGCGCCCTATATGGATTTCGTAGAACAGGGCGTGAAAGCGCTTGGCGTAACGCGCTTCTTTAAAGAGAAGTTCTTCACGCCGGTGGCGGAAACGGCAACCAGCGGCCTGAAATTCACCAAGCTACAGCCAGCGCAGGAATTTTATGCCCCGATCGGTACGACGCTGCTGGAGGCGCTGGAGAGTAATAAAGTACCGGTTGCCGCTGCCTGTCGGGCAGGTGTTTGCGGCTGCTGTAAAACCAAAGTCGTTTCCGGCGACTATACGGTGAGCAGCACCATGACGCTGAGCGAGGCGGAGATTGCCGAAGGTTACGTACTGGCCTGCTCCTGCCATCCGCAGGGCGATCTTGTTCTCGCATAATCGGTAAACGTTCCATTGTAGGCCCGGTAAGCGTTAGCGCCACCGGGCGATTTGCCGCTCGCTTCATCCTTTCGCCCCTCTCTCCGTCAAAGAAAAACGTCATCGTCATCTTCAACTAAACTTGTAACCGTTATCACATTTAAGGAGATGGAGAACCATGAAACAAACCGTTGCTGCTTTCATCGCCAAAACGCTGGAACAGGCTGGCGTAAAACGAATCTGGGGCGTCACTGGCGACTCCCTGAACGGCCTGAGCGATAGTCTTAATCGTATGGGAACCATTGAATGGATGCCAACCCGCCACGAAGAGGTCGCCGCTTTCGCCGCCGGCGCACAAGCGCAGCTTACCGGCGAGCTGGCAGTGTGCGCCGGTTCATGCGGACCGGGCAACCTGCACCTGATCAATGGCCTGTTTGATTGCCACCGTAACCACGTCCCTGTTCTGGCGATCGCCGCCCATATTCCGTCCAGTGAAATCGGTAGCGGTTATTTCCAGGAGACCCACCCGCAGGAGTTGTTCCGTGAATGCAGCCACTATTGCGAGTTGGTTTCCAGCCCGGAGCAGATCCCGCAGGTACTCGCCATCGCCATGCGCAAAGCGGTGCTAAACCGCGGCGTCTCCGTGGTCGTACTTCCTGGTGACGTAGCGCTGAAACCTGCGCCTGAAAACGCCGTCACTCATTGGTACCATGCCCCGCACCCCGTCGTCACTCCGGCGGAGGAAGAGCTGAAAAAACTGGCGCAACTGCTGCGCTACTCCAGCAATATCGCATTGATGTGCGGTAGCGGCTGCGCGGGCGCGCATGAGGAGTTGGTCGCGTTGGCGGCAAAACTAAAAGCGCCAATCGTTCATGCCCTGCGCGGCAAAGAGCACGTTGAGTACGATAACCCTTATGATGTGGGAATGACCGGCCTGATTGGCTTCTCTTCTGGCTTCCACACCATGATGAACGCCGATACGCTGATCCTGCTCGGCACCCAGTTCCCCTACCGCGCCTTTTATCCGAGCGATGCCAAAATCATTCAGATTGACATCAACCCGGGCAGTATTGGCGCGCACAGCAAAGTCGACATGGCGCTGGTGGGCGATATTAAAGCCACGCTTCGCGCCCTGCTGCCGCTGGTGGAAGAAAAAAGCAATCGTAAATTCCTCGATAAAGCTCTGGAGCACTATCGGGACGCCCGTAAGGGACTTGATGACTTAGCCAAACTCAGCGATAAAGCCATCCATCCACAATATCTGGCGCAACAAATTAGCCATTTCGCCGCTGACGACGCTATTTTTACCTGCGATGTCGGCACGCCGACCGTCTGGGCGGCCCGCTATCTAAAAATGAACGGCAAGCGCCGCCTGCTGGGTTCGTTTAACCACGGGTCAATGGCCAACGCCATGCCGCAGGCGCTCGGCGCTCAGGCCACCGCGCCGGGTCGTCAGGTTATCGCGATGTGCGGTGATGGCGGCTTCAGTATGCTGATGGGCGATTTTCTCTCGGTGGTACAGATGAAGCTGCCGATAAAAATCGTCGTCTTTAATAACAGCGTGCTGGGCTTTGTGGCGATGGAAATGAAAGCCGGCGGCTACCTTACCGACGGTACCGAACTGCACGACACCAATTTCGCGCGTATCGCCGAAGCCTGCGGCATTACCGGTATTCGCGTGGAAAAAGCCGCAGACGTGGACGGAGCGCTACAGCGCGCGTTTTCCATCGATGGCCCGGTACTGGTTGACGTGGTCGTGGCAAAAGAAGAGCTGGCGATCCCGCCGCAGATCAAACTGGAACAAGCGAAAGGCTTTAGCCTGTACATGCTGCGCGCCATTATTAGCGGCCGCGGCGATGAAGTGATCGAACTAGCGAAAACGAACTGGCTAAGGTAAAACAGTGCACATCACCTTTTAAAATCCAGGGATGTGCCATGATTGATTTACGCAGTGATACCGTTACCCGACCGGGCCGCGCCATGCTCGAGGCGATGATGACCGCCCCGGTCGGGGACGACGTATACGGCGATGACCCTACCGTTAACGCCCTTCAGCGCTACGCCGCCGACCTTTCCGGTAAAGAAGCGGCGCTTTTTTTACCCACCGGCACCCAGGCCAATCTGGTCGCGCTGCTTAGCCATTGTGAACGCGGCGAAGAGTATATCGTCGGTCAGGGCGCGCATAATTATCTCTATGAAGCTGGCGGCGCGGCGGTGCTCGGCAGCATTCAGCCGCAGCCCATCGACGCCGCCGCGGACGGTACGCTGCCGCTGGAGAACGTGGCGGCGAAGATTAAAGCGGATGACATCCACTTCGCACGCACGCGCTTGCTCAGTCTGGAAAATACGCATAACGGGAAAGTGCTGCCGCGCGCGTATCTGAAAGACGCCTGGACGTTTACCCGCGAACGTGGGCTGGCGCTGCACGTTGACGGCGCCCGAATTTTTAACGCGGTGGTTGCCTACGGCTGTGAGTTAAAAGAGATTACGCAGTATTGCGACTCTTTTACCATCTGCCTGTCAAAAGGTCTCGGAACGCCGGTCGGTTCGCTGCTGGTCGGCAACCGCGATTACATTAAACGCGCGACGCGCTGGCGTAAAATGGTCGGCGGCGGAATGCGTCAGGCCGGGATTCTGGCAGCGGCCGGACTGTATGCGCTGAAGCATAACGTGGCGCGTCTGCAAGAGGATCATGACAACGCCGCCTGGCTGGCGCAGCAGCTTCGCGAAGCGGGCGCGGAGGTCATGCGCCACGAAACGAATATGCTGTTTGTTCGCGTTGGCGAAGCACAGGCCGCCGCGCTTGGCGACTATTTGCGGGAACGGAATATCCTGATTAACGCCGCGCCGATTGTGCGTCTGGTGACGCATCTGGATGTCTCTCGCGAACAGCTTGCCGATGTCGTCGCCCACTGGCGCGCCTTTTTAGCCCGCTAAGGAGAGCAACGTGGCGCAACGCATTCTGGTTCTCGGCGCCAGCGGCTATATCGGCCAGCACCTGGTCTTTGCGCTAAGTCAGCAAGGGCATCAGGTGCGGGCGGCGGCGCGGCGCGTGGAACGTCTGGAAAAACAGCGCCTCGCCAACGTCAGTTGTCATAAGGTCGATCTGCACTGGCCGGAAAATTTACCCGCGCTGCTTCGCGACATTGATACCGTTTACTATCTGGTACACGGTATGGGCGAAGGCGGCGATTTTATCGCCCATGAGCGTCAGGCGGCGCTCAACGTGCGCGACGCGCTGCGCCAGACGCCGGTTAAGCAACTTATTTTCCTCAGTTCATTGCAGGCGCCGACGCATGAGCAATCCGATCACCTGCGCGCCCGCCAGCTTACGGCTGACACGCTGCGCGACGCAGGCGTGCCGGTGACGGAATTACGCGCCGGGATCATCGTCGGCGCAGGCTCCGCCGCCTTCGAAGTCATGCGTGACATGGTTTACAACCTGCCAATACTCACGCCGCCGCGCTGGGTGCGTTCGCGCACCACGCCCATCGCTCTGGAAAATTTACTCTACTACCTGGTCGGCTTGCTGGACCACCCTGCGCACGAGCATCGTATTCTGGAAGCCGCCGGGCCGCAGGTATTAAGCTATCAGCAGCAGTTTGAACGTTTTATGGCCGTCAGCGGTAAACGGCGTCCGCTGATCCCGGTGCCTTTTCCGACCCGCTGGATTTCGGTCTGGTTTTTAAACGTCATTACCTCCGTGCCGCCGACTACCGCAAAAGCCTTAATCCAGGGGTTAAGGCACGATTTGCTGGCCGATGACGCCGCGTTAAAAAAGTTGATCCCCCAAACGCTTATCACCTTTGACGACGCCGTTCGCCGCACGCTGAAAGAAGAAGAAAAACTGGTGAACTCCAGCGACTGGGGCTACGACGCGCTGGCCTTCGCCCGCTGGCGTCCCGAATACGGCTATTTTCCAAAGCAGGCGGGCTTTACCGCGCAGACCCAGGCCAGCCTATCGGCGCTCTGGCAGGTCGTAAATCGGCTGGGTGGCAAAGAGGGCTATTTTTTCGGCAATATTTTGTGGCAGACGCGCGCCGCGATGGACCGTCTGGTGGGGCATAAACTGGCGAAAGGCCGCCCGTCGCATACTTTGCTCAAGCCTGGCGATACGGTAGATAGCTGGAAAGTGATCATTGTCGAGCCAGAAAAACAGCTCACGCTCTTGTTTGGCATGAAAGCGCCGGGTCTGGGGCGGCTTAGCTTCACGCTGCACGATAAAGGTCGCTACCGCGAAATTGACGTGCGCGCCTGGTGGCATCCACACGGAATGCCGGGCCTGATTTACTGGCTACTGATGATCCCGGCGCACCTGTTTATTTTCCGGGGAATGGCAAGGCGTATTGCCCGACTTGCAGAACAAATCACAGAAAAATGAGAAAAAGTTGCTGTATTCTTTCGTGTTTCCCATTGCATACCGACGTAATTCACGGAAGAATGCGCACGACGGTTTATTAAACACAGTGGATTGATATGAAGGTACTGGTTACCGGCGCCACCAGCGGCTTAGGTCGAAACGCGGTTGAATTTTTGCGCAATAAAGGCATCAGCGTCAGAGCGACGGGTCGCAATGAAGCGATGGGCAAGCTGCTTGAAAAAATGGGCGCGGAATTCGTCCATGCGGATTTAACCGAACTGGTCTCCTCGCAGGCTAAAGTGATGCTCGCCGGGATCGACACGTTGTGGCACTGCTCCAGCTTTACCTCGCCCTGGGGAACCCAACAAGCTTTCGATCTGGCGAATGTTCGCGCCACCCGCCGCCTGGGAGAATGGGCGGTCGCCTGGGGCGTGCGCAATTTTATTCATATCTCCTCTCCCTCACTCTATTTTGATTACCACCATCACCGTGATATCAAAGAGGATTTCCGTCCGCATCGGTTTGCCAATGAGTTCGCCCGCAGTAAAGCCGCCGGCGAAGAGGTGATTAATCTGCTGGCGCAGGCCAATCCGCAAACACGTTTTACGGTGTTACGTCCGCAAAGCCTGTTTGGCCCGCACGATAAAGTATTTATCCCACGTCTGGCGCATATGATGCACCATTACGGTAGCGTCTTATTACCGCACGGGGGCAGCGCGCTGGTCGATATGACCTACTATGAAAATGCGATCCACGCCATGTGGCTGGCCAGCCAGCCGGGCTGCGATCATCTGCCTTCTGGCCGCGCTTATAACATCACTAACGGCGAAAACCGCACCTTACGCAGCATCGTACAAAAGTTAATTGATGAACTGTCTATCGACTGCCGCATTCGCTCTGTGCCTTACCCGATGCTGGATATGATCGCCCGCAGTATGGAGCGCTTCGGCAAAAAATCCGCCAAAGAGCCCCCGCTAACGCATTACGGCGTGTCAAAACTGAATTTTGATTTTACGCTCGATACAACTCGCGCGCAGGACGAGTTGGGCTACCAGCCCATCGTCACGCTGGACGAAGGCATTGAGCGCACCGCCGCCTGGCTGCGCGATCACGGAAATTTACCGCGTTAATCCTGGCCGTACTTCTCCAGTAATGCTTCGGCAATCGCCTGCGTTTCGGCATCTGCGATACCGTTCCATTGCGCCGGACGGAAGTGCATCTGGAACGCCATAATCACCCGCTGCTGCTCGCGCGCCGTCATATCGGCTTTGACTTCATAGCCATAGCGCGAGAGTAACGCAAGCACCGTTGCGATATCGACTGGCGTATACGGCGCGCGTCCAGCCAGATAAAACGCCACACGCTGGGCGTCAGGCCAGGCGCCAATCCCCTGTGCCGCCAGCTCGCGCCACGGGAAGCGCGGGCCGGGATCGTCTTTACGCTGCGGCGCGATATCCGCATGGGCCACCACATTCTGCGGTTTGATGTTATAGCGCGCGATAATATCCTTCGCTAACGGAATCAATGCCTGAATTTGCGCGGATTCAAACGGCGCGAAAGATTTCACCCCGCCGGACATTCGCCAGCCGCGATTTTCCAGCTCAATGCCAATAGACGTATCATTGAGACGCGTGGCGCCTCGCCAAAAACTGACGCCCGCATGCCAGGCCTGATCCTGTTCCGGCACCAGTTGCCAGATGCGCGGTTTACCGCCATATAATGGCGGGGTTGCGGGAATCAGGTAATGCGAACTGACGTTGCGGCCCGTTAACGTCGCCAGCGAAACGTCAAAGTTTTCCGCCGTATAGTGAATCACCAGGACTTTAATGCGCGGATAGGCCGCCTGCGCCCGATGTCGGGTATCAAGCTGATATCCCTCTTTATCGATAATTCCTTTTTCGCTCGCGCAGCCTGTTAACAGCAACGCGAGACCCACCAGCCACAGTAGCGCTCTCATCGGCGCGTTTTCACCGCCGTTCCGCTGACGCTGACCATCAGCATACTGCCATCCTTGCCGACAGTTTCGTAATCAATATCGATGCCTACCACCGCATCGGCGCCCAACGCTTTAGCCTGCTCGCCAAGTTCCTGAAAAGCAATTTCACGCGCTTTACGCAGCTCTTTCTCATACGCGCCGGAACGTCCGCCGACGATATCCCGAATGCCGGCGAAAAAATCGCGGAAAATATTGGCGCCTAAAATGGCTTCGCCCGTCACCACACCGCAATACTCCACGATGCTTTGTCCTTCCAGCGTTGGGGTTGTTGAAAACTGCATAGTGAATCTCCCGGGTTAGCTAAGCACACGATCTCAAACGCATTATCAAGCTGATACGCTATCATTGAAAGGATATAATTGATTATCGTAGATCGGTTTTTGCTCGATCGCCTATAAGGAAATCATCATGCGCTATTCTAAACTCTCTTTGCTCATCCCGTGCGCGCTTCTGCTTAGCGCCTGTACGACCGTCACTCCCGCCTACAAAGATAATGGCCCGCGTATCGGCGCGTGTGTGGAAGGCGGCCCGGACAGCGTGGCTCAACAATTTTACGACTACCGTATTCAACACCACAGCAATGATATCGCCGCGCTTCGCCCCTACTTGAGTGATAACCTGGCGAAATTGTTGACCGACGCCAGCCGCGATACGGAGCACCGCCAGTTGATGAGCGGCGATCTGTTCGCCAGCCGCGCTACGCTGCCGGATAGCGCCAACGTCGCCAGCGCATCAACCATTCCGAACCGAGATGCGCGCAACATTCCTCTGCGGGTGGCGTTAAAACAGGGCGATCAAAGCTGGCAGGATGAAGTGCTTATGATTCACGAAGGCTCATGCTGGGTGATTGACGACGTTCGCTATCTGGGCGGAGATGTCCATGCCCCTGCCGGTACGCTGCGCCAGTCGATAGAAAACCGTTAACAGCCAGTATTCCCCCGCTTTTGCACCCATAACCCCGTAAATTGTCTGGCATTCTGCCCGGGATGCCGACAATTCTTCTTACCTACTATTCCTCCTGCTATTTTGTGCTATGTTTAGGGAAGAATGTGGGATATATTTAACTTTTAACGCATAAATATTGCATAACTATTCTGCGAAAGGTACTATCTGCGGCTTCAATAGCTATCAGACTGCCTGTATACGAGTGTCAATGAGTATTCAATTAAACGGCATTAATTGCTTTTACGGCGCGCATCAGGCGCTGTTCGATATCACGCTGGATTGCCCCGAAGGCGAAACGCTGGTGTTGCTTGGCCCAAGCGGGGCGGGTAAAAGTTCGCTGCTGCGTGTACTCAATCTGCTTGAGATGCCGCGCTCCGGCACTCTGACTATCGCCGGGAACCATTTTGACTTTACGAAAACGCCGTCCGATAAGGCGATTCGTGAGCTACGTCAAAATGTCGGAATGGTCTTTCAGCAATATAATCTTTGGCCGCATCTCACCGTTGTGCAGAATCTGATTGAAGCGCCCTGCCGCGTACTGGGTCTGACAAAAGATCAGGCGCTGGCGCGCGCAGAAAAGCTGCTGGAGCGTTTACGTCTGAAGCCATATAGCGATCGTTATCCGTTGCACCTTTCCGGCGGTCAGCAGCAGCGCGTCGCGATTGCCCGCGCGCTGATGATGGAGCCGCAGGTGCTGCTGTTTGATGAACCGACCGCCGCGCTGGACCCGGAAATTACCGCTCAAATCGTCAGCATTATTCATGAGCTGGCGGAAACGAACATTACTCAGGTGATCGTTACGCATGAAGTCGAAGTGGCGCGTAAGACCGCCAGTCGTGTGATTTATATGGAAAATGGTCACATCGTCGAGCACGGTGATGCGGGTTGCTTTGCTCACCCTCAGACCGAAGCGTTCAAAAACTATCTCTCTCACTAAGATTCGGGACAATGACAATGAAAAAAGTTCTGATTGCCGCGCTAATTGCAGGCTTTAGCCTTTCCGCTACAGCAGCCCAGACCATTCGTTTTGCGACCGAAGCGTCCTATCCGCCGTTCGAATCGATGGATGCTAATAACAAGATTGTCGGCTTTGACGTCGACCTGGCCAACGCGCTATGTAAAGAGATCGACGCCTCCTGTACCTTTACCAATCAGGCGTTCGACAGCCTGATCCCCAGCCTGAAATTCCGCCGCTTCGACGCTGTAATGGCGGGAATGGATATCACGCCGGAACGTGAAAAGCAGGTGCTGTTTACCACGCCATATTACGACAACTCCGCGCTGTTCGTGGGTCAGCAGGGCAAATACACCAGCGTCGATCAACTGAAAGGTAAGAAAGTCGGCGTACAGAACGGTACGACGCACCAGAAATTCATCATGGATAAGCATCCGGAAATCACCACCGTACCGTATGACAGCTATCAGAACGCGAAGCTGGATCTACAAAATGGCCGTATCGACGCTGTTTTCGGCGACACGGCGGTCGTGACCGAATGGCTGAAAGCCAATCCTAAGCTGGCGCCGGTCGGCGATAAAGTCACCGATAAAGATTATTTCGGCACCGGCCTGGGTATCGCGGTACGTCAGGGCAACACCGAGCTGCAGCAGAAATTCAATACTGCGCTGGAAAAAGTGAAGAAAGATGGGACTTACGAGACCATCTATAACAAATGGTTCCAGAAGTAATCTTTGATGAACGAATTTTTTCCTTTAGCAAGCGCCGCCGGGATGACCGTCGGCCTTGCCGTCTGCGCGCTGATCATTGGCCTCGCGTTAGCCATGTTCTTTGCCGTCTGGGAGTCCGTAAAATGGCGCCCGATTGCCTGGATAGGCTCCGCGCTGGTCACTATTTTGCGCGGCCTGCCGGAAATTCTGGTGGTGCTGTTTATCTATTTCGGCTCCTCGCAACTCCTGCTTACGCTGTCTGACGGGTTTACCCTCCATCTCGGCTTTACGCAGATCCCGGTGCAAATGGAGATTGAGAACTTTGACGTCAGTCCGTTCCTGTGCGGCGTGATTGCGTTGTCCCTGCTGTATGCGGCCTATGCGTCGCAGACGCTACGCGGCGCGCTGAAAGCCGTTCCGTCTGGTCAGTGGGAGTCGGGTCAGGCACTGGGATTATCAAAGACGGCGATTTTTTTCCGTCTGGTGATGCCGCAGATGTGGCGTCACGCCCTGCCAGGGCTGGGTAACCAGTGGCTGGTGTTGCTAAAAGATACGGCTCTGGTCAGCCTTATCAGCGTTAACGATCTGATGTTGCAGACCAAAAGTATTGCCACACGCACCCAGGAACCGTTTAACTGGTACATTATTGCGGCGGCTATTTACCTGATCATTACGCTGATCAGTCAGTACATTCTCAAACGCATAGACCTGCGCGCGACACGTTTTGAGCGGAGGCCGGACTAATGCTTGAGTATTTACCTGAACTGCTAAAAGGGCTACACACCAGCCTGACGCTGACCGTGGCTTCTATTGCCGTCGCTTTGGTGCTGGCGTTAGTTTTTACCATTATCCTGACACTAAAAACGCCGTTCGTGGTGTGGCTGGTGCGCGGCTATATCACGTTGTTTACCGGTACGCCGTTGTTGGTGCAAATTTTCCTGATCTACTACGGACCCGGTCAATTCCCGACACTGCAAGAGTATCCGCTACTCTGGCATCTACTGTCTGAACCGTGGCTGTGCGCACTGATCGCGTTGTCGCTAAACAGCGCCGCTTACACGACGCAGCTATTTTATGGTGCGATTCGCGCGATTCCGGAAGGTCAGTGGCAGTCCTGTAGCGCGCTGGGGATGAGTAAGAAAGATACGCTGGCGATTTTGTTGCCCTATGCGTTTAAACGCGCCCTCTCCTCCTATTCTAATGAGGTGGTACTGGTCTTCAAAAGTACCTCGCTGGCCTATACCATCACCTTGATGGAAGTCATGGGGTACAGTCAGTTGCTCTATGGTCGTACCTACGATGTGGTGGTATTTGGCGCGGCAGGCGTAATTTACCTGGTCGTCAACGGTCTATTGACGCTGATGATGCGGTTGATTGAGCGTAAAGCCCTGGCGTTTGAGCGGCGCAATTAACCAGGCAGGATAAGGCATTCTCGCCGCCGTTCGACAATGGTCAGATGGCGCTGCGCTTATCAAGCCTACGATGCATAATATTGAATAAATCCGACGGACAAGTGGTTAACCTGTCCGTCTTTTTTTATCCATTTTAAAATATTTAATCATTTTTATTGCATATAAATTCAATTAATGGCATTGTAAATCTATGCCGCAGACACGGCGCATAATCATAAGATTACGGGAGTGACATCATGAAAAAGTTAGTTCTGGCTGCATTACTCGCCTCTTTCGCCACTGGCAGCATCGCCGCTGAAAAAATCAATTTCGGGGTTTCCGCCACCTATCCCCCGTTTGAATCCCTGGATGCGAGTAATAAAATTGTGGGCTTCGATATCGATCTGGCAACCGCATTATGCAAGCAAATGCAGGCAGAATGTACTTTTACCAATCATGCTTTCGATAGTCTTATCCCGGCGCTGAAATTCAGAAAATATGATGCCGTCATTTCCGGAATGGACATTACCCCGGAGCGCAGTAAGCAGGTCGCCTTTAGCAATCCCTATTATGCGAACTCCGCGCTGGTGATTGCCAAAAAAGACACCTATAAAACCTTTACCGATCTAAAAGGTAAGCGTATCGGTATGGAAAATGGCACCACGCATCAAAAATATCTCCAGGATAAACATCCGGAGGTCAAAACCGTGGCCTACGACAGCTACCAGAATGCGATTATCGACCTGAAAAATGGCCGTATTGACGGTGTCTTTGGCGATACCGCAGTGGTCAATGAGTGGCTGAAAACGAATCCGCAACTGGGTCCGGCAACAGAGAAAGTGACCGATCCGCAATACTTCGGTACCGGACTTGGCATCGCGGTGCGCCCGGACAATAAGGCGTTGCTGGAAAAACTGAATAATGCGCTGGCCGCCATTAAAGCGGACGGCACTTATCAGAAAATCAGCGATCAGTGGTTCCCGCAGTAAAACGTATGTGGTTAGCCCACAGTGTTGCGAAATGGCAGTATAAATACCTTATTCAGCCCACGGGCCGCCATCGGAAACTATCCTGGCCTGATAAGCGCAGCGCCATTGAGCATTCTACAGTTTGTCATCAGTCTCAAAGGCCTGCATCAACAGGCGATTCGGACTAATACTTGCCGGGTGACGCTAACGCGTACCCGGCTTACAACATTGTTACGTTTTAGATAACATCCAGACCCAGACGGCGATACTGCTCCGCCGGAGCATCATTTTCTTTCATCAAACGGATAAGTAAGTTGATCATCCTTGCTTCGATGGCCTCATCATGAATAGGATGCAGCTGCTGCGGATCGTCTCTGAGATCAAACAAGAGATGACCAAAGCTATTCACACCTTTATATTTTTCCCTGGCCGGAATACGTAATACCTGAAGCCCTTTAGTAAAGTTAAACGGAGGTGCCAGAGATAATTTTCCCAGTTCATCCACGTCATAACGCGCATTCATCTTGATCGGCATTAACGTGTAGTTCGCAATGTCATGCTCACGCCCCGGCTGCGCGGCCCGCATATAAACATAGCGTCCGTCGGTAACATTAACATGTCCGCTAAACACGCCAAACAGCGCGCCTTCCCTGACGGGTTCATCACTGGCAATGACTTTCGCCAGCGGTTGGCCCTGCATATCTGCGGGAATAGGTTGCTGAAAATAATCCAGTAGCGTTGGCGCCCAGTCAATCATCTGCACCAGCGACTGCCGTCGCGCTCCGCATACCGCGCTGCGCGGGTCCCAGATAAACAGCGGGTTATTCGCCACCTCGTTATAATAGGGCATTTGATTTTTAGCCCACCAACCGTGCTCCCCCAGCAAGAAGCCGTGATCGGTACCGACAATCAGCATCGTATCGCGCCAGAGATCGTGTTCATCCATCAGATCAAGGATACGTCCCAGATTGCGGTCGCACATGGAAACCAGGGCCCGATAACGACAGCGAATATGCGCTATCGCCTCCTCACTTTCACTGACTTTGCCGCGCGGCCAGTCATAATGCGGGCCTTGCCACTCATCGTCATAGAGCGATAAATATTCCTCGGTGGTATAAAACGGTTCATGCGGATCGAACGTCTCAACCTGCAATAACCAGTTATCTTCGGCATGATTTTTATGGATAAAATCGCACCCGGCGTCAAAAACTTTCGTCTGGGGAAAATCGGCTTCCTGCTGGATGTATTCGCGGTTCGCCCAGTCATGACGCCATAGCCCGGAAACGCCGCCTCCGGTTTGTTTTTGTGGAACGCGCAGTACTTCCGGAATGGGCGGCTCGCCAACGCTCGCCTTCCAGTGATCGCCCTCCTGACCGCGTACTACGTCCCAGGAGCTATAGCGGTTATGGTAGTTACCGCCGCCGTCTTCCCAGTAATGCAGGTGATCGCTGATAAGATGGGTGTAGATCCCCGCTTTTTTCAATAATTCCGGCATGGAATCATCAAAGGGTTCCAGCGGCCCCCACTCACGATGCAGAAAGTTATAGCGCCCGGTGTGCAGTTCCCGACGCGCTGGCATACAGGGCATACTGCCGACATAACTATTGTCAAAGGTGGCGGCATGTGCCGCCAGGCGTTGAAAGTTAGGCGCTTTCGTTAGCAAATCACCATAGGGCGGCAAATAGTTTTTATTCAGACTGTCAAACAGCAGAATAATCGCTTTCATGACTCACCCTCATTTGTTGAGCAGGTGCGGAAAATTTTTCTCTACCACATCGTAAATCTGTTTACCTATTGATTCGCCATCCATGATATTTTCAATGGGAATGAGATATTGTCCGTGTTTAGGATCGAGGCTAACAACATCAAGCAATTTTTTCGAAATCGCATAAATATCTGCCCAGTCGGTAAATCCACCGACCTCTCCCGCTGCCGTATGCTCCATATCAAAAGAGAAGTCATATTTTGCTAACGCTTTTTTAACAACAGTCTGTAACATTACGCTACTGCCTACACCATAACCGCATACGAATAAAATATTTACAGAATCTTTCATAATAAAATCCTTTATATAAACCGAATCAATTAAATGGAATAAGGACCAAGATGGAACGTTGAAGCAATAAATTTCAGTAATTCACAAATTGCAGGCCACAGAGTCGCCCAGTCAAATATTCCCGTCCAGCCCACGCCTTCTTTTGCCAGCCCGGTTAAAGGAATGGCCCATACCGTACCGAAAGTCTGAATAATCCCTAACAGGAAAGTACAAATAATAACGGAACGATATCCCCCCATTCGGTTGGCTAATACGCCGATGGGACCGCCGGAAAAGAAGAGCGGAACAAAACCAGGCAATACCATAATAGGGCTATGGATGAGCAGCAGAATGCCCATGGAAAAAATCGTGCCGAAGGTACAAAAGACGAATCCCAGCGTAGCCGCGTTCGGCGAAAAAGGTAATAAAGCAGCAACATCCACAGCCGGTATAGCGTTAGGAATAAAGCGATCCTGCCATCCTTTAAACGAACCGTTAATTTCGCCTACCATCATCCGCACGCCCTGCAGCAAGATGACCATATACATAGAGAATTGCAGGCCCAGATTGATGATATAAATATACCAGGGTTTGCCTTTCGCCATTAACTGTACGTTATCGATCCCTGTCGCCAATAGAAAACCGCCAACGAAGAGCGTCATCACAATGGCGATTGCCGTCACGTTGTGGTTAAAAATGGCTAACCAACCGGGAAGTTTCAGGTTTTCGGCGTCATGCTTTTCCGGATCGCCGAATTTATGCGCGAATTTCGAGAAAAACCACAGTCCCAGCATCTGGTTATGCGCAATGGTAAAACCGGCGTTATTGGTCACTTTGGCGATGGGTTTAACAATAAGCGTAGTTGAAAACGCCCAAAAGACCCCGGTCAATACCCCGGCAATCACAATGGATTGTACCCAACCGAACTCCAGCCAGAAGACGATTAACCACAGTACCGCCTGTGAATGAGAGACCCCGGTATTACCGGTAAGAAATATACCTTTTGCGCCGGTATAACGGCCAAATAAAACTAATAACAGGTTAGTAAAAAACGCCAGTACAAAAACGTATCCTACATAGCCGAAATTATCGCCCAGCGCTATTTGCGTCGCGGCTTTCATGGCATATGAATCCATTAAGTATCCATGCACGCCATAAGCTTTGCTGACTGCCTCTGCAACCGGTTTAAAAGTGGCTGAAAATTGAAAGCCGCCAAATAACACCATCATCAAACCGACCATCGCGCTGATCATACCGGTGATAATTTTTATAGGCGTCTTTTTATCCAGCGCATAGCCAACACCGACTAATATCCCAATTAATATTGCCGGTTCAGTTAAAAACGTTTGAATAACATCTATAAATTTGGCAAACATCGTCTGAACGCCCTCCATAAGCGTGCCTATTCGTTGTCATGATTGACCCCTTTACTGACGTTACGTATTGCTTCGCTGATGCTATTGAAAGTTACCCGATAAACCACCTTGTCTAATTTTGCCTTACACGCACTGTAATAATCAAAATTAGTCATTAAAAGATTTAAAGTGATTATTTGTGATTTGATTTGCAAAAATAGGGTAATATATAACCACGATCGATCGGAGTTTTTTATCGATCGATCATGGTTATTATTATTTATGGATAATTAGATAGTTAATATAGATATTTTGTATGTCTGGCTTTTGGCGCTACAGCCTGCAAAGCAGTGTTAACACTTCATAATGCGCGGTATGCGGGAACATATCGAAAAGCTGAACACGTTGAATACGGTAGTTCGGCAGATGACGAATATCCTGCGCCATCGTCTGCGCGTTACAGCTTGAATAAATAATAAAACGCGGCGCCATTTGTGCAAGGTAATCGCACAACGGCTTGCCAATGCCGCGGCGGGGAGGATTCACCAACACCAGGTCGGGCGTTTCACCTTGTGCGGTGGCGAATTGGGTGGAATCCAACGCCTGGAAATGAAGGCGGGTCAATCCCAGCTCGGCAGCGGATTGCTTCGCGCAGGCAATCGCCTCCGGCGCGATCTCAATACCGGTTAATTGCATCTGCGGCGTCGCGCAGTGCAGGCCGAATCCGCCCACTCCGCAAAAAAGATCCCACATATGGCGTACCGGCAGTTGCCCTACCCAGTCGCGCGCCGTCGCATATAATCGGCTGGCGACCGTAGGGTTGGTCTGAAAGAAACTTTGCGGGCGAATCCATAGCGGCACATCGTTAAAACGTTCCGCCAGCGCCTGCTGATCCGTCAGGTAGATTTCCGTCTCCCCTTCCATAATCGCCATATGTACCGGCTGGATATTTGCGGTGATCACTCTGAGCTGCGGCAGTTGCGCGCGCAGCCACGGTAACGCCGCGCGCAGTTGCGTAAGTTTGTTTTCTGAACGCAACACGAAGCGTAGCATCATGCCACCATCGAACTGACTTTCCGTCAGCAACAGGTATTTCAGTTCGCCGCGTTTTCGCGCCACGTTATAAGGCGTGAGTCCGGCACGGGCAATAAAAGGTTTTAGCGCGCTGAATACGGGGGCAAAGGAGGCGGGATACAGCGGGCAGCCGCAAAGATCGACCGGCGTACCGTCGCGATGCAGCATCCCGAAGAGCGGTTTTTCTACACTACCGCTCACGACCATTTTCGCTTTGTTGCGGAAACGCTGTTCCGGGCCTCCAGTCGGCGCGCACCACTGTTCAACAGGCAGCCCGGCCAGCAAACGATGTAAATCGGCTGTTTTTGCGGAAAGTTGTTCGTTAACCGACTGCGTAATCCATTGACAGGAACGGCAGCGACCCGCGTCATAGAGTGCGCACTGCATACCAAAAAACCTTCATATTATCCGGGGCGACGATTATACACATTATTGCAGCCGGAAGAACCGACGGCTGGGAGCGGGAATAAACAGCAGAAACAGAATTAAAAGATCGGGGAGTTTTTGCATGACCAGGGAATGCAGGATATCACGCTTCGATTCTCCCGCGATGCTAAACAACTCCGGATACCCGTAGCCTAACGACGCCGCCCACAGATATCCGCTCACAATAATTTGTGTCGCCAGGTACACCCAGCGCGCCCAGCTACGGCCTTTCACCAGCGAAAACGCACAATAAATTTCAATAAAGACCAGCACTAAGCTTGCCAGAAAGACCAGGGTTAAGCTCCACGTCTGCACGCTGCGATGAATAAACTCGCCCATCCCGCGTATGCCGAGGGTATTCATAATCATCAGCACATCGAGACCGCGAATCAAAATAATCGCCATAGCCGCAACCTGCACCAGCGTAGGCACATTTAAACGGGCATGTGATGAGGTTGATTGCTTTATAAATCCCAATGAATGTCTTCCCTGAAAATGATGCCGCGACCCGCGCGGCAACGCATTGCCATAGTGGAAGATTTTAGTGGCTTCAGCCGCGTCTTGCACGCTGGATATCGCGAATCCGCTGTTTTTCCGCTCGCGCCATCAGGTACCAGGCAATAAATCCGACGATTCCTACCACGCCGAGGATTAACGTCGCCAGCGCGTTGATTTCCGGGTTCACGCCCATGCGCACGCTGGAGAAAACCAGCATCGGTAGCGTGGTGGCGCCGGGACCGGAAACGAAGCTGGCAATCACCAGATCGTCAAGGGAAAGCGTAAAGGCCAACAGCCAGCCCGAGATCACCGCGGGCATGATCATCGGTAACGTAATGACAAAAAAGACCTTTAACGGCGCCGCGCCAAGATCCATCGCCGCCTCTTCAATCGAACGATCCAGTTCGCGTAATCGCGAAGCGATCACCACTGCCACGTAGGCGGTACAGAACGTGACGTGCGCCAACCAGATGGTCAGCATCCCGCGATCGGAGGGCCAGCCGATAGCATGACCGAGCGCGACAAACAGCAGCAGCAGCGACAGCCCGGTAATCACATCCGGCATCACCAGCGGCGCGGTGATCATAAACGCAAAGCCGTTTGCGCCGCGAAATCGTCCAAATCGCACCATCACCACCGCGGCGATAGTACCGAGCACCACCGCCATCGTCGCCGCGCAGGCGGCAATTGTCAGGCTTAGTCCCACTGCGCTCATCATGGCGGTATCCCGAAAGAGCTCGCCATACCAGCGCGTCGACCATCCCGCCCACACCGTCACCAGCTTCGAACTGTTAAACGAGTAAATCACCAACATTAACATCGGCGCATAGAGAAAAGTAAACCCCAGCACCAGAATCAGAATGCGCCAGGGCGAGCGAACGACCGGTAAGTTATTCATCCATGCTCCCCCACACTTTTTTGCTGATGTTTATGGAACCACATGATCGGGACTATCAGCAGCAGCAACATAATAATGGCGACCGCAGAAGCCACCGGCCAGTCGCGGTTATTGAAAAACTCCTGCCACAGGACGCGACCAATCATGATACTGTCCGGCCCGCCAAGCAGTTCCGGGATCACGAACTCGCCCACTGCCGGGATAAAAACCAGCATCGAGCCGGCGATGATTCCGCCTTTGGTGAGCGGGACAATGATGCTAAAAAATGTTTTCAGCGGTCGGGCGCCGAGATCCAGCGACGCTTCCACCAGCGAATAATCAATACGCGTTAATGCGGTATAAATGGGCAGAACCATAAACGGCAGATACGCATAAACAATGCCGATATAGACGGCCAGGTTAGTGTGCAGGATCGTCAGCGGCTGATCGATAACCCCTAGCCACAGCAACACATTGTTCAGCACACCGTTGTTTTTCAAAATGCCCATCCAGGCATAGACGCGTATTAAAAAAGACGTCCACGAGGGCAGGATCACCAACAGCAGCAGGATATTGCGCGTGGAGGGCTTGCTATGCGCCACCGCCCACGCCAGCGGGTAGCCCAGCAGCAGGCAGCAGATTGTGGAAATACCGGCAATTTGTAACGATTGCAGATAGGCTTCGAAATAGAGCGGATCGTCGGTCAGTTGCAAAAAATTGCCGAGGTTGAGCGTAATCGACAACTGACCGTCAGCCCATTCCAGCAGATCGGTATACGGCGGGATCGCCCGCGCCATTTCCGCCAGACTTATCTTAAAGACGATAAGAAACGGCAGTAAAAACAGTAGAATGAGCCAGATATAAGGCAAAGCAATAACCAGCTTACGCCCATGTTTCATTTGCATTCGCGCCAACCATAGCGCCGCGCCGCCAGGTTTACTGATGCGTGCCGGAGGTTCAAGTGTGCTCATGTTTCCCCCTTATACCGTCAGGACCACGCAGCTATCCGCTTCCCAGCACAAACGCACTTCATCGCCCCAGGTCGGTAACCCTTTCCGGTAACGGTGCGCATTCTGCAGTTGAGCGCTGATCATCTGCCCGCTTTTTAGCCGCACATGATAAATAGACAGATCGCCGAGATACGCAATATGCGCCACTTCGCCGACGGCGAAATTATAGCCATCGGCAGGCGGCGACTCACAGAGCATGATTTTTTCCGGACGTAGCGCCACATATACCGGCACATTATCAACGACAGAGGCATCTGCATCGACTTTTAACGGATGAACCAAACCGGGCGCGTCAATGACCAGACCGTCCTCTTCACGCGCTTTCAGTAAGCCCTCAAAAACATTTACCGATCCGATAAATTCGGCGCTGTAGCGGGTCGTCGGATGCTCGTAAATCTCCTCCGGTTCGCCAATTTGCACAAATTTTCCACGGTTCATGATGGCAATGCGCCCCGCCATCGTCATCGCTTCTTCCTGATCGTGCGTCACCATGACGCAGGTCACGCCGACGCGCTCAAGGATATCCACCACTTCAAGCTGCATCCGGTCGCGTAATTTTTTATCCAGCGCGCCCATCGGTTCATCCAACAAGAGCAGCTTAGGACGTTTCGCCAGGCTGCGCGCCAGGGCCACGCGCTGACGCTGACCGCCGGAAAGCTGATGCGGCTTACGTTTCGCAAACTCCTGCATGTGCACCAGACCCAGCATCTCATTGACGCGGCTGGTAATCTCCGCCTTCGGCAGTTTGTCCTGCTTCAGACCAAAAGCGATGTTCTGCTCTACCGTCATATGCGGAAACAACGCATAGGACTGAAACATCATATTAATCGGACGCTGATACGGCGGAACATGCGCCAGATCGACGCCGTCGAGCATAATTTGCCCGCTGCTCGGCGGTTCAAAACCTGCCAGCATCCGTAGCAGAGTCGATTTTCCACAACCTGACGCGCCCAGCAGGGCAAAAATCTCGCCTTTATAGATAGTCAGACTGACATCATCGACAGCATGTTGCCCGTCGAATGACTTCGTCAGGTTGCGAATTTCCAGAAGCGGCGTCAGCGCTTTACGGGTTTTCACCTGCGGGCGGTGGGGGACATCATTCACAAGGCGCTCTCCGGCATAACACAATCAAACGATACAAACGGTGGAATGCCCGATAGCGCACGCTTATCAGGCCATACCGTTAATAAATTACTTACCGCTTTTCACCTTCGTCCATGCGCGGGTGCGGACGCGATCAATCTTCGGCTCCTGCACTTTCAGGGTAAACAACTTGTCCCGCACATCCGCCGGCGGATAAATTCCCGGGTTATCGCGCACCTGCTGGCTGACCAGCGCCGTCGCCTCTTTATTCGCATTGGCGTAGAAAACGTGATCGGAAATATGGGCAATCACATCAGGGCGCAGCAGATAATTAAGGAACTGGTAGGCCTCGTCTTTATTTTTGGCGTCAGCCGGCATGGCAAACACATCAAAAAACGCCATTGCCCCCTCTTTGGGGATCGAGAAAGAGATATTGACGCCATTTTTCGCCTCTTTCGCCCGGTTAGCGGCCTGCCAGACATCGCCCGCCCAGCCGATGGCCACACAGGTATCGCCATTAGCCAGATCGTTAATGTATTGCGAGGAGTGGAAATAGCGAATGTTTGGCCGTAGCTTCAACAACAGATCGGTTGCCGGGCCGGTGTAGTCATCCGCTTTGCTGCTATTCGGATCTTTACCCAGATAGTTCAGCACGGTGGCAAAAATTTCTTCAGGCGCATCAAGGAAAGAGACGCCGCAGCTTTTTAGCTTCTCCAGATTTTCCGGCTTGAGGACTAAATCCCAGCTATTCACTGGCGCATCATCCCCCAGCACCGCTTTCACTTTATCAACGTTATAGCCAATGCCCGTCGTGGCCCACATATAGGGCATGGCGTATTTGTTGTCAGGATCGTGCTTCGCTACCAGTTTCAGCAGTTCAGGATCGAGGTTTTTCCAGCCGGGAAGTTTGCTTTTATCCAGCGGCTGAAAAACGCCCGCGGTGAGCTGGCGCTCAAGAAAACTGGCCGATGGCACCACCAGATCGAACCCGGTGCTGCCTGCCATTAACTTGCCTTCCAGCACTTCGTTAGAGTCAAAGACATCATAGATAACGTTAATCCCGGTCTCTTTTTCAAAGTTCGCCACCGTGTCCGGCGCGATATAATCTGACCAGTTATAAATGTGCAGCGTTTTTTGTTCGGCAGCGAGCGTGCCGACAGAGACGACCATCAGAGCACCCGCAACCAGACCCGATAGCCATTTTTTCTTTAAGGCGGTCATCATCGCTTTCCTTCTGAAATCCGTTAACAAATGAACCCATTAGGCGTGGTTTAAAACATGCCTGAAATGTGCATACCTTTTCATTTGATACAAATGAAGAAGAGAGGTCGCCCTCCCTGCCATCAAGCTCGCTATAGAAGCTTCGCAAGAATAACTTTAGCTAAGGTTTGAGGCTATAGCCCAGATTAAAAAACGCCTTTTATCAATTTTTTATGCAGGTTTTGTCTATGTGATAAAGCGAAATGGTCAGAAAGGAGGTGAATAATTCTTTAAATAAAGGTTAACGTCAGCATAAAAAAACGTAAACAGCAGCCGCGCTGGCAGCGACTGCCTGATTATCGGGAGGGATCAGTGAAGAAAATGGTCAACCGCGCTGGTTTTTTGCGCGTCTTCTTCCGCGTTAAACAGAAGCTGATGCGCCCCGGCCTCAAGGATCACCATAGAAATCTGCTCTTCACTTTGGCGAACAAACCATTCGAACTGTTCGTAGGTGACGCCTTGCATAACGGATAAAGACTGGCACACAACCAGTTTTGGCAGATTATCATCCTGCATATCGAGAAAGGCTTTTACCGTCAACGAACTGGCGTTGATAGCAGAGAGATCGGCCGCCAGCGGCAGCAACGCGGAAGGCCTGACCTCCGCCATCGCGGAAAAAAGAACGGTGTTGTCCACCAAATCGATTTTAGCATCGTAGACGCCGTCAAAATTCTGCATATGCGGCAAATGCAGCGCCTGGCAGGTATCACATTCGAAGAAATTCATGCCCAGGTCGTCGAGCCATTGACGCAACGTATCCAGAGTGGGAACGACCAGTGATATCATAATAATGTGCTACCTCTTACGATGACGATGAAAAAATTACCGGCACAGCTTACGCAAAAAGCGTGCTTCGTACTACGGCGGAATCCACGATTGCGATTAGCCGCCGATTTTAAGGCAAAATTCAGGCGTAGCGTGACGTTCTATCCACTGAATCATTCGCCCCGCGATATCCACGCCCGTAGTCTTTTCGATACCTTCCAGTCCCGGCGAGGCATTCACCTCCATCACCAGCGGCCCGCGCGCGGCGCGTAAAATATCGACACCCGCCACATCCAGCCCCAGCGTCTGTGCGGCTTTGATGGCGATATCCCGTTCACGGGGCGTGATCGTCGCGATGCTGGCCACCCCGCCACGATGAAGATTGGAGCGAAAATCACCGGCTTTCGCGCACCGCTCAATCGCCGCCACAACCTCATTGCCGACGACCAGACAACGAATATCGCATCCTTTAGCTTCGCCAATGTATTCCTGAACCAGGATATGGGCATTCAGCCCCCGAAACGCATCAATAACGCTTTCAGCAGCCTGACGCGTCTCCGCCAATACCACGCCGATCCCTTGCGTGCCTTCTACCAGCTTCACGACCAGCGGCGCCCCGCCAACCATCTTAATAAGATCGCTGGTATCATCCGGCGAATGGGCGATCCCGGTAATGGGAAGATCGATCCCCTGGCGCGCCAGAAGTTGTAGCGATCGCAGCTTATCGCGCGCGCGGGTAATGGCGACGGATTCATTCAGCGGATAACTACCCAGTAGCTCAAACTGACGTAGCGCAGCGGTACCATAAAAGGTAATGGCCGAACCAATACGGGGAATAACGGCGTCAAAATGGGGCAGACGACGCCCCTTGTAATGGATCGACGACGCAGCCGGATTAATATTCATATAGCAGGAAAGAGGATCGAGTATCTCGACCAGATGGCCGCGCCGCATCGCCGCTTCGCGCAGACGTTTGCAAGAATAGAGCGTTCCATCCCTGGACAATATGGCAATTTTCACCCTGCACCTCGCTGAAAACCCTGAAAAGCCCGCGTATCATACACTGGCCCGCAGGTTTTAGCGCGTCGCCCAGCCCTGTTTATGCAAATATTCAAGGATAAATGGGCGATTTTCTTTAATCAGGGTGCGACGGATATGATCGCTCCAGGTATCGCGTCGCGTATTACTGCCGCGGGTCAGATAATACTCAGCCAACTGCTCGTCATAGCGCGCCAGCAGCTTTTCATCAAGCGGTTGGTACTGGTTCTCATGAACCACAAGCTCGGCAGGCAGGCGCGGTTTCAGATCCGGATTATCCGCAGGCCATCCCAAACACAGGCCAAAGAGCGGCAATACATGCTTCGGCAATTTTAACAGTTCTGTAACAGATTCAATATTGTTACGGATGCCGCCGATATATACGCCGCCTAACCCCAGTGATTCCGCCGCCGTCAGCGCATTTTGCCCCATCATCGCCGTATCGACGACACCGAGCAGCAGTTGCTCGGCAAGCCCCAACTGCGCGTCAGGGCAGATCTGCAAATGACGATTAAAATCGGCGCAAAATACCCAGAACTCAGCGGCCTGCGCCACATGCTTTTGCCCGCCCGTCAGGGGCACTAACGCCTCGCGCAGCGCCCTATCGGTAATACGGATAATAGAGCTGCACTGTAAAAAACTGGAACTGGACGTGCTGCGCGCGGCGGCAATAATGGCCTCTCGCTGCGCGTCAGTCACGGGTTCATCGGTGAAATGGCGAATAGAACGATGGCCACAAAGAAGTTCAATGGTCGGACTCATTATGCTTTTCTCTATCTGAACGGGAAGAAATGTCGGGTGGACGTTTCATCAACTGCGGCGCCAGTAACTGCGCAATACGCCACATCATCGCCACCGCGGCGGGGAGGATCAACACGACGCCGAGGAAAACCATCAATACGCCAGCCAGCGACGTATTGAACGGCGCGGGCAGCGTAAGGTAATGATTAAGCGATAGCAGAGCAAGCGCCAGCAAAATCATACCGAGGCATTCCAGTATCAGTATGCTTTTGGGTAACACGCCAATCGTGCGCATATCAAGCCTCCCGGTTAACTGACGCACAGTGTAGAACGTTCTGGTCCGGCGTGCTTAACAGATATAGCCCTGGGTTATCAAAGGAACAGGCGTAACCTGCTTTTCATCTGCCGTAAATCGCGGCATGATAACACCTGTTCGCCGTCTGGCTTTATGTTCGAGGAGAGATATGTTTACTGTTATTTTTGGCCGCCCAGGGTGCCCTTATTGCGTGCGTGCAAAAGAGTTGGCGGAAAAACTGAGCAAAGAACGCGACGATTTTAACTACCGCTATATTGATATCCATGCTGAAGGCATTACTAAAGCGGATTTGGAAAAAACCGTAGGTAAACCTGTAGAAACCGTACCGCAGATTTTTGTCGATCAAAAACATATCGGCGGCTGTACGGATTTTGAAGCATGGGCAAAAGAAAATCTGAATCTTTTCGCCTGATTGCTCTGGCAACGCCCTCTACCGGAGGGCGCTATCGGCGTTTTTTTCGCCGGTGGCTAAACAGGCTGCTAATAAACAAATAGCAGAGCGCGCCTAACGCACACCAGAATACGGCGCTAAATAACCACGCCAGTTCTTGCCAAAACGATCGGGTAGGCATAAATACCACGCGCATTAACACCAGGCAAAACGGCGCCGCCAGCATCGCCCCGATCAGCGGTCGGATCACCTCGCGTCGGTGAGAACAAAAACTGGCCACCGCACCAGGCAACGTAAAAAATAACAGTCCAATCTCAGGATGCCCTGCCGCGCGAAAAGCGCCTTGTACATGCATAGTTAATGAAAGACACACCACAATAAAGAGTACAAAGCAGCAGACAACGCTTGCCCACCCGTGTTTATGTTTCAATCGTTCCTCCTGACACTCTCTATCGAACACGCTTTCCGCCGTGAGGCATCCAGTCAGATAAAGTCATGTGGCATTCCATGCCAAAAACACACCTGCACGATTCTTATAGCCGTTAGTACGCAATAAGATTAAACTAGCAGGATATATTGTTGTGTTGTTTTTATTTGGATGCTGTATGCAATACGATTGCACCCTTAATTCATGATAAAAACAGTAGCGTAAATTACCATTTCTTTCAACAGCTTACTCGTAAACAAGAAGTTAGTCTCCGTGAATATAAACGTCGCAGATTTGTTAAATGGGAATTACATCCTGTTATTATTTGTGGTCCTGGCTCTTGGCCTGTGTCTTGGCAAGTTACGTCTGGGTTCAGTCCAACTTGGTAATTCCATTGGCGTTTTAGTGGTCTCTCTATTATTAGGGCAGCAACACTTCAGTATTAACACCGACGCGCTAAATCTGGGATTTATGCTGTTTATTTTTTGTGTCGGCGTCGAGGCTGGCCCCAACTTTTTTTCGATTTTTTTTCGCGACGGTAAAAATTATCTGATGCTTGCCCTGGTCATGGTCGGTAGCGCTCTGCTAATCGCCTTAGGCCTTGGTAAGCTATTCGGCTGGGATATCGGCCTGACGGCCGGTATGCTGGCCGGCTCAATGACATCCACGCCCGTGCTGGTTGGCGCAGGCGATACCCTGCGACATTCCGGCATCGCCAGCACCCAACTCTCCTCCGCTCTTGATAATCTGAGCCTGGGCTATGCCCTGACCTATCTGATTGGGTTGGTCAGTCTGATCGTGGGCGCGCGCTACTTGCCTAAACTGCAGCATCAGGATTTGCAAACCAGCGCCCAGCAAATTGCTCGCGAGCGCGGTCTGGATACCGATGCTAATCGAAAGGTTTATTTGCCGGTTATCCGCGCCTATCGGGTTGGCCCGGAACTGGTGGCCTGGACTGATGGTAAAAACCTGCGCGAGCTGGGTATTTACCGCCAGACAGGCTGCTATATCGAACGTATTCGCCGTAACGGTATTCTGGCGAACCCGGATGGCGATGCGGTGCTGCAAATGGGCGATGAGATTGCGCTGGTCGGCTATCCGGACGCGCACGCCAGGCTCGATCCCAGCTTCCGTAATGGTAAGGAAGTGTTTGATCGCGATCTGCTTGATATGCGCATCGTGACGGAAGAAATTGTGGTGAAAAACCACAATGCGGTCGGTCGCCGCCTCGCTCAGCTCAAGCTGACCGATCATGGCTGCTTCCTTAACCGCGTCATCCGCAGCCAGATCGAAATGCCTATCGACGATAACGTCGTGCTGAATAAAGGCGACGTGTTACAGGTGAGCGGCGACGCCAGACGCGTAAAAACCATCGCCGATCGCATTGGTTTTATTTCGATCCATAGTCAGGTGACGGACCTGCTCGCCTTCTGCGCTTTTTTTATCATCGGGTTAATGATCGGGATGATTACCTTCCAGTTCAGCAATTTTAGTTTCGGCATCGGCAACGCGGCCGGATTGCTGTTCGCCGGGATCATGCTCGGTTTCCTGCGCGCTAACCATCCTACCTTTGGTTATATTCCGCAGGGCGCGCTTAACATGGTGAAAGAATTCGGCTTGATGGTATTTATGGCAGGCGTTGGTTTAAGCGCTGGCAGCGGTATCAGCAACGGTCTGGGCGCGGTCGGCGGACAAATGCTGATCGCCGGGCTTGTCGTCAGCCTGGTACCGGTGGTGATCTGCTTCTTGTTTGGCGCTTATGTGCTGCGCATGAACCGGGCGCTGCTGTTCGGCGCCATGATGGGCGCGCGTACCTGCGCCCCGGCGATGGAAATCATTAGCGATACGGCGCGCAGTAATATTCCAGCACTGGGTTATGCGGGGACTTACGCTATCGCCAACGTTCTGCTAACGCTGGCGGGGACGCTTATTGTCATCATCTGGCCGGGGTTAGGATAAAACTGAAGTTTGCCTTTAAGTGAAAAAATTTTGCCAATAGGTCGAACTTTTCGTTAAAGCATCAGTCATACCTATTGCCACTGCTTTTCTTTGATGTCCCCATTTTGTGGAGCCCATCAACCCCGCCATTTCGGTTCAAGGTTGGTGGGTTTTTTGTTGCCTGACGCAGAGTGACACGACATTGACTCTCCGGCGATTCGCTTTACCATCTGTAAAATCGCTTCACGCGCCAGCGGCGTTCGATCCGTTACAAAATGCAGCGTCATCCCCTCGATAAACGCATCCAGCGCGCGGGCGGTCTGCGCGTCAAACCACTGCGCCAGCGTATTCTGGCTACGCTGCATCCAGTTTTGCATGACTATTTTTAACGCTGGCTTATCGCTGGCATAGGCATATAACTGATACATTAACGCCATATTATCCGGCGTCGTAACCTGCGAGCCGTAAATCATTTCCGTTATCGCCTGGCACGCCCCCTCCGCATCCGTCACCTGCGCAAAAAAATCCTGGTATTGACGCGACATGTTCTCGGTGAAAAGTGTAAAAGCTTCACTCAATAACGCATCCATACCGGCAAAATAGTAGGTCATCGAGCCAAGCGGCACCTGAGCGATAGCGGCGATTTTCCGGTGCGTCACGGCATGAACGCCATAGGTCTTTACCGCTTCCAGTGTGGCCTGAATTATTTTTTCCCGTCGCTTAGGATCATTGGCGCGTCTTACGGCATTTTCTTTCATGATGAGTTCCACATCTCATTCAGGATGCAGGCGATAGTAGCCTGCCGTTTACGCTGAAAAAACAGACAGTAAAAACTGTCTGCACAATGAAGTATGACGATGATATGTACAAATGTACACAAGCTTGCTAATGTTTACCTCTCGCTTCTATTTTCTGGCCTGACGCTATGACCGTCCTCTCCTCACGTAACGCCTTAAAACGCCGTACCTGGGCGCTGTTTATGTTCTTCTTTTTACCCGGACTGCTGATGGCCTCCTGGGCAACCCGAACGCCTGCTATTCGGGATATTCTTTCCGTCTCTACCGCGGAAATGGGGGCGGTCTTATTCGGGCTTTCTATCGGTTCAATGAGCGGTATTCTTTGTTCCGCCTGGCTGGTGAAACGATTTGGCACCCGGAAGGTTATTCGCACGACGATGACCTGCGCAGTAACCGGGATGGTTATTCTTAGCGTCGCGCTGTGGTGCGCCTCGCCGCTGATTTTTGCCCTTGGATTAGCCGTTTTCGGCGCCAGTTTTGGCGCCGCCGAAGTGGCGATTAATGTCGAAGGCGCGGCGGTCGAACGCGAGCTGAATAAAACCGTTCTGCCGATGATGCATGGTTTCTACAGTTTCGGCACGCTGGCGGGCGCTGGTGTCGGCATGGCGTTAACCGCATTAAGCGTCCCGGCTAACATCCATATCATCCTCGCGGCTGCCGTGGCGATCGCGCCCATTTTTATCGCCATTCGGGCGATCCCTGACGGTACGGGTAAAAACGCATCGGAAGATGCTCACCTTCAGGAAAAAGGATTACCTTTTTATCGGGACATCCAGCTTTTGCTTATTGGCGTGGTGGTGCTGGCAATGGCATTCGCCGAAGGCTCTGCGAATGACTGGCTGCCGCTACTGATGGTAGACGGACACGGTTTTAGCCCAACCTCCGGCTCTCTGATCTACGCCGGTTTCACGCTTGGTATGACCGTTGGCCGCTTTACCGGCGGCTGGTTTATTGACCGCTATAGCCGGGTGACGGTTGTTCGCGCCAGCGCGTTGATGGGAGCGCTGGGCATTGGCCTGATTATTTTTGTCGATAGCGACTGGGTCGCCGGCGTCTCGGTCATTCTTTGGGGCTTAGGCGCTTCGCTCGGCTTCCCGCTGACCATTTCCGCCGCCAGCGATACCGGTCCCGACGCGCCGACGCGCGTGAGCGTTGTCGCCACGACCGGCTATCTGGCGTTTTTGGTCGGGCCGCCGCTGTTGGGCTATCTGGGAGAGCATTATGGATTACGCAGCGCCATGATGGTTGTGCTGGCGCTGGTTATTCTGGCGGCGCTGGTGGCGAAGGCCGTCGCCAAACCTGTATCGACTCCGCAACCGGTGATGGAGCATAACGCATGAGTATCAAATTAATCGCCGTCGACATGGACGGCACTTTTCTGAGCGATCAAAAAACCTATAACCGTGACCGGTTTATGGCGCAGTACCAACAAATGAAGCGGCAAGGCATTCGCTTTGTCGTGGCCAGCGGCAACCAGTATTACCAGTTAATCTCGTTCTTTCCGGAAATTGCGCACGAAATCGCTTTTGTCGCGGAAAACGGCGGTTGGGTGGTCAGCGAAGGAGAGGATATTTTTAACGGCGAGCTGACAAAAGCCGACTTCCAGACGGTTGTCGAACACCTGCTCACACGCGCCGATGTGGAGATTATCGCCTGTGGAAAAAACAGCGCCTATACGCTGAAACGGTACAACGATGCGTTAAAAGCCGTTGCGGCAATGTATTATCATCGTCTGGAGTTTGTGGATAATTTTAATAACATCAACGATGTCTTTTTCAAATTCGGCCTTAATATTACCGATGAACGGATACCGGAAGTACAGGCGGCACTGCACGACGCCATTGGCGATATCATGGTCCCCGTTCATACCGGCTATGGCAGTATTGATTTAATAATTCCCGGCGTGCATAAAGCCAACGGCCTGCGTCTGTTACAGCAGCGCTGGGGCATTCATGATAGTGAAGTGGTGGTATTCGGCGACGGCGGCAACGATATTGAGATGCTGCGTCAGGCCGGGTTTAGTTTTGCCATGTCGCACGCCAGCGAAGCGGTCGCGGCGGCGGCGAAATACCGCGCCGGATCGAACAACCAGGAAGGCGTGCTGGATATCATCGACAGCGTATTAAACAACGAGCCGCCGTTTAACATCTAGCGGATGCCTCTCTATGCCTGATAACAGAAAGCTTATCAGGCGTAGCCGCTCTCTCAGACTGTTTGCAAATTCCCCGTCCGCTTATCTTTTAAGAAGACCAGCATCAGCAGTAGCCAAAGAATACCGTTTGCCAGATTAAACAGGCTAAATAGACCATTGCCGCCACTTAACCAGGCGTGTTTACTGACTTCAATGCCAACGGTAAAAATCAGCATTTGTATCATTCCCATCGCCGCCGAGACCGTTCCTTTACTCATATCGCTGGAGAAGAGCGTCAGGCGCACCAGTCCGGCATTCGCCAGCCCAATGCCAAAAGCGTATACGCTTAATCCCGCCGTCATCCATAAATAAGCATGGGATGAAACCACCGTCGCCGCCGCGGCGATGATCAGCCCCGCGACGATAGGCCAGCCGCCCATCACGATCAGCGAGCGAACCGTACGTCGGGAGGTTAAACGCGCCAACACCAGATTACCGGCAATGAGCGCGCCAAAAACGGGCACCTGCAGCAGACCATATTCATAGCTGCTGAGCTGTTCGCCGCTAATGATGATAATCGGCGACTGCGCAATCCAGGCCAACAGCGGCAGGCTGACAAATCCCAGCGCTAACGCCCCTGCGACGAACCGCCGGTTTTTTATCACCAGTCGATAATCCCGGCCCAGCGCCTTAAATGACAGCGTTTCGCCCCGCCGCGTGGCGGTCTCCGGCATTGCGCGCTGTAGCCCGAAAAAGGCGATAGCGGCCAGTGCGGCAAATAAAATAAACATCCCCTCCCACGGCAGAACATGCACCCATGCCGCCCCAACCAGTGGTCCCAGTAGCGGCGCGATTAACGCCACGTTCGCCATCAGCGCGGTAATTTTTATACACACCGCTTCCTCAAAGGATTCCTGAATAGCGGCATACCCTACAGCGCCGATAAAACACAGGCTAATCCCTTGCAAAAAACGCAGGAAGGTAAATTGTTCGATGTTTTTCGCCAGTAACGTCGCCAGGCAGGTGACAATAAACCACACGACGCCCGCCAGCATCACGGGACGACGGCCAATCCGGTCAGACAACGGGCCAAGCAGCCATTGTAAGAACATACCGCCCGCCAGATAAGCGGTCATGGACGTCGGAACCCAGTCCAGACCCGCCTGATACTGCTCAACCACCGCCAGCATACCCGGCTGGATCATGTCGTTGCCAATATAAGTAGAAAATTCGTACAGCACCAGACAGAGAGGAAAAAGCAGCGCCTGACGTCCCAGCCTGCCGCCTGATTGTAAACGATTCTGCATACCATCTCTTCGCCAATAAAAACCGCGCAGAGTGTAATGAAAGTCGGGGAACTGAGATAGCGAATTATGAGGCTGCAAGGGAAATAGCGCACATTTTTACAGAAAGCCGCTTAGCGCTTGCGTACTTTAAGGTTAATTTAAGTTTGCGCCGTTATCATCGACATTATTTTATGCCATTGTCTTAAATCTCTTCATGTTGCCGCCAAATAAGACAATACTGCTTTTCCTCTCTGTTACGCTGCATTTATGCTCAGTTTGCACGGGGATGAGCTGGCTATCCCTTTTGATTTCATTGCTCCGAGCCTGGATGTTATGCTGGAAAACCTTAACAACTCGCTGTTTTATTTTATTAACGCCACGCCTGATTCCGCGCAGTGGACGATTTCGCTCGCTATCTTTATCGCCAAAGATGTCATCAACATCGTCCCGCTCTTAGCCGTGGTACTCTGGCTGTGGGGTCCCCGCGATCGGGTCTGCGCCCAGCGTCAGCTGATCGTTAAAATCGGCATCGCGCTGATTATCAGTCTGGCGGTCTCCTGGACAATGGGACACCTTTTCCCGCACGACCGTCCGTTTGTCGATCATATCGGCTATAACTTCCTGCATCATGCCGCCGATGACTCGTTCCCCAGCGATCACGGTACGGTGATTTTTACCTTTGCGCTGGCGTTTTTGTTCTGGCACCGCCTCTGGTCAGGCATCGTGATGATGGCGATAGCCATGACCATCGCCTGGTCGCGCGTCTATCTCGGCGTACACTGGCCGTTAGATATGATTGGCGCGCTGCTGGTAGCGATGCTTGGCTGCCTGAGCGCACAGCTGATCTGGCAATGGTACGGCGCGCCGCTCTACCAGGCGCTGCAACGTTGTTACCGTTTCTGTTTCGCATTGCCCATTCGAAAAGGCTGGGTACGTGACTAAATAGCGAAAAAAAGAGTAATATTAAGCGCTCTGTATGGTGCGGAGCGCTTATTTAACTCTCCAGGGGAACTATGGAAACGCGACGCGACGAGCGTATTGGTCAATTGCTGCAGGCCTTAAAACGCAGCGATAAACTTCATCTTAAAGAAGCCGCGACCCTGTTGGGCGTCTCTGAAATGACCATTCGTCGCGACCTGAACCATAAAAGCGCGCCTGTCGTGTTGCTGGGCGGCTATATCGTACTGGAGCCCCGCAGCGCCAGTCATTATCTGTTAAGCGATCAAAAATCTCGTCTGGTGGAAGAAAAACGCCGAGCCGCTCAGTTGGCTGCGGGCCTGGTACAAGCCCATCAGACGGTATTTATTGACTGTGGCACCACCACGCCGTGGATCATTGAAGCCATTGATAATGACCTTCCCTTTACGGCGGTGTGCTATTCACTTAATACCTTTCTGGCGCTGCAGGACAAACCCCATTGCCGCGCCATCCTGAGCGGCGGGGAGTTTCACGCCAGCAACGCCATTTTCAAGCCGCTTGATTTCCATGAAACGTTAAACAATATTTGTCCGGATATCGCGTTTTATTCCGCCGCCGGCGTTCATACCAGTAAAGGCGCTACCTGCTTTAATCTGGAAGAGCTGCCGGTAAAACATTGGGCAATGACAATGGCACAGTGCCATGTACTGGTGGTGGATCACAGTAAATTCGGCAAGGTACGTCCGGCGCGGATGGGGGAATTATCACGCTTTGATACGATTATCAGCGACCGCCGTCCCGATGAGGCCTTTGTGGCCTACGCTAAAGCGCAACAAATTACTCTGATGTATTAACCGCCCGTTGCCGGATGCGACGCGCACCCGGCAACGGAGTTATTTTACGAGAACCAACTGCCAAACCACTGATGGAGTTTCATCAGCACAAAATCCCACATCCGGCTGAAAAATCCCCCCTCCTCGACGTTTTCCATCACCATTAACGGGCGTTGCTCAATGGATTTTCCGTTAAGCTGGAAATCGATGGTGCCGACAACCTGCCCTTTCTTCAACGGCGCCGTGAGCTGTGGTTCGTTCAACGTAAAGCTGGCCTTCAGGTTTTTAAGCTGCCCACGTGGAATCGTCACTGACCCCGCATCGCCCGCCCCTAAATTGACCTCACGCTTATCGCCAAACCAGACCCGTTGCGTCACGAATGTCGCGTCAGGTTTAATCGGCGTGACCGTTTCAAAGAAGCGGAAACCCCAGGTCAGCAGTTTTTCTGACTCATTAAAACGAATACGGTCCGTTTTCGCCCCCAGCACGACAGAGATCAGGCGCATATCGCCCTGGGTGGCGGAGGCGACAAGGTTATATCCAGCCCCTGCCGTTGTCCCCGTTTTCATGCCGTCGACATGCAGATTGGTGCTCCACAACAGGCGGTTGCGGTTCGGTTGACGAATATTATTAAAAGTAAATTCTTTCTCTTTATGAATGGCGTATTCGTCAGGCACATCGTGAATCAAGGCCTTGCCGAGCAACGCCATATCGCGAGCGGTACTGAACTGCCCTGGCGCATCAAGACCGTGTACCGTCTGGAAGGTTGTATTGGTTAACCCCAGTCGTTTCGCATAGGCGTTCATCAGGCCGATAAAGGACTCCTGGCTTCCGGCGACGTAGTCGGCAAGCGCGATACAGGCATCATTACCTGACTGAATGATGATGCCTTTATTAAGATCCGCAACCGACACCTGATCGCCTGGCTTCAGAAACATCACCGACGACCCACGTAGCGCCGGGTTCCCCGTCGCCCAGGCATCTTTGCCCACCGTCACCATATCGGTCAGCTTGATTTTCCCTGCCTTCAGCGCCTGGCCCACCACGTAGCTGGTCATAATTTTTGTCAAACTGGCAGGGTCGAGTTTCTCATCGGCGTTGCCTTCCGCCAGTACTTTACCGCTGGCGTAATCCATTAAGATCCAGGCTCGCGCATCAACGCCCGGCGGCGCGATCGTTTGTTCCTCTGCCTTTACAGGCGAAGCGAAAAGGAATAAGAGAACCGAACCTGCCGCGAGGCTACGAAGGGAAGAAGCGTATTGCGTCATAGTACCACCCGAGTATCCATTCCAAAAACACACGTCACACCACCGTGTAATAAGTGCGGTGAGTAATAACGCACTCACGACGTTAAAGAAACCGTAACTTGGTAAAGTTTTTAAAGTTTATGCAATAACATCCCGTTACGCTTCCTTCATAACGATTTTTTTACAGACCATTGTGTAAATGTTAGGTTTATCTCACGGTAGGCCGATTACTGTCATCATCCTGATAAAACGGAAGGGGTTAATATGATTACGCTGTGGGGCCGGAACAACTCGACTAATGTTAAAAAAGTGTTGTGGACGCTTGAAGAGCTGGAACTGCCATACGATCAAATTCTGGCAGGCGGAAAATTCGGCGTTAACCAGGATGCCGACTATCTGGCGATGAATCCTAATGGGCTGGTGCCGCTGCTTAAAGATGATGAAACCGACCTGTTATTGTGGGAATCCAATGCCATTGTCCGCTATCTGGCGGCGCAATACGGCCAGAACCGGCTATGGGTTGATAATCCGGCGCGGCGTGCGGAGGGCGAAAAATGGATGGACTGGGCGAATCAAACGTTAAGCCCGGCGCACCGCGTGATCCTGATGGGACTGGTCAGAACCCCGCCGGAAAAACGCGACCAGGCGGCAATTGAAGCCGGTATCGAAAAGTGTGACAGCCTGTTTGCGCTTCTTGATGATGCTCTGGCCCACCAGCCGTGGTTCTCCGGGGATAACTTTGGCACCGGCGATATCGCTATTGCGCCTTTCGTCTATAACCTGTTGAACGTGGGTCTGAAGTGGACGCCGCGCCCGAATCTGGAGCGCTGGTATCAGCAGCTTACCGAGCGCCCTGCTTTTCGCAAAGTGGTGATGATCCCGGTGACCTAACGCGTGGCTGCAGGACTTACCTTGAGTAACTGCCCGTCGGACTCATCGGTTAACACATATAAGTAGCCGTCCGGTCCGACACGCACATCCCGAATACGCTGCTTTCTGTCACCCAGAATACGGCCTTCTTCCGTCACCGTATTGCCATCGACGCGCATCACAATGACCTCTTTATCTTTTAGCGCGCCGATAAACAGTTTGTGCCGCCACGGCGCAAAAACGTCGCTGGCATAAAAAGCCATCCCGCTGATCGCCGGAGAATCCTTCCAGTAGTAAACCGGTTGCTCCGTTCCCTCGACAATTTCACCTTTGGCTTCCGGCACTTTCAGACCACTATAGTTGACGCCCCATGTGGCCAGCGGCCAGCCATAATTTTTGCCTTTTTCCGGGATGTTAATTTCATCGCCGCCGCGCGGACCGTGTTCATGCAGCCATAGCGCGCCGCTCCAGGGATTGATGGCCAGCCCCTGCGGATTACGAATACCGTAAGACCAGATTTCCGGACGCGCGCTCGCCTGATGCACAAACGGATTATCCGGCGGAATTTCGCCCTGCCCGGTCAGGCGCACCAGCTTACCCTGTAATTTATCCAAATCCTGCGCGGTAGCGCGCTGGTTATTTTCACCCAGGGCAATAAAAAGAGATCCTTGCGCATCGAATACCATACGTCCGCCGAAATGGTTGCCGGTAGACAGCTTAGGCATCTGGCGAAACACGGTACGAAAATGCTCCAGACACTGAAGATCGTCGCTCAGCCGTCCAAAACCGACTGCCGTACCGGCGTTTCCTTCGCGGTCAGCTTCAGCATAGCTCAACCAGACGCGGCGCGACTGGGCAAAGTCAGGCGCCAGCACGACGTCCAGCAAACCTCCCTGCCCGTTTGCCCACACTTTCGGTACGCCAGCCAGCGGATCGGAAAGTCCCTTCCCCGTCTGCCAGTGGCGCAGTTGTCCCCCTTTCAGGGTAATGAGCATCCCACGGTTATCCGGCAAAAAAGCCAGCGACCACGGGTGATCGAGTCGGGTTTGCAGTACCTCAACGTTCACCGGCGCAAGATTGGCGTTCGCCCATGAAGAGAAAAGAGAGAATGAAACTATCGCGAGAAATATTCGACGCATACCGCCTCCTTCAGGGCTCTGCGTTAAAGCGTAGTCAGCATCGCAAGAGGTCGGTTTATTTTTACAAAACATTAAACGGCGCGGTCCGGTAAAAAGGGGGAGTCGCCTCCCCCTTATTCAGACCTGTGTAAGCGGTGAATGTGCTTTCAGACTCTGAATACTCAGCGTCAAAGTTGTCAGACAGTTTTCAAGTTTATCTGCGTTGACGGCAATAAAGGTCGGACAATCATGGTGTCCGCTCATTAAACAAACGGCGGCGGCTGCAAGCGCGCCTTCGGCACGGCGCAGCGCGTTCCACTCTTCCTGATCAAGATGCAGTCCCTGCCGTAAAGCGTGATCGTGGAGCTCGCGATTCAGTTCAAAAAAATTGTCACGCAGAGTGTCACTTTCGCTGACTGACATATACCCCTTCGCTTTTCGCAATTGCAGATAAGCGGCAAGATCGATACGCGCGTTTATCAGCTTGTTGAGAAGATCGGTTCTCAGTCTGTCAACGACCATACCTTTTTTCCTCCTCTTTTCTACCAGGGTTCAACTTAATAGTATGGTCGTTTTTTAGACAAAGGGGTGTCAGAGATCAAGAATTTTCTTAGAATTGCCCTTTTTCACCTTTTGCTGATAACCACAACGGTTGATGCCGCCGCTCCTGATGAGATTGCGATACAATTTTTGTTCGGATATCTGTAGAATCCCTGCCCTGACCATTCCAATAAATGAACACTTTTTAAGCTATGAGTAATGTAACCCACCAGCCAAAGATCGGCTTCGTTTCCCTGGGCTGTCCGAAAAACCTCGTTGATTCGGAACGCATCCTGACTGAGCTGCGTACCGAAGGCTATGACGTTGTGCCACGCTATGACGATGCGGATATGGTTATCGTTAATACCTGTGGCTTTATTGACAGCGCGGTACAAGAGTCACTGGAAGCCATTGGCGAAGCGCTGAACGAAAACGGTAAGGTAATCGTCACCGGCTGCCTGGGCGCAAAAGAAGATCAGATCCGCGAAGTGCATCCGAAAGTACTGGAAATCACCGGGCCGCATAGCTATGAGCAAGTTCTGCAGCACGTACATCATTACGTACCGAAGCCGAAACACAATCCATTTTTAAGCCTCGTACCGGAACAGGGTGTAAAACTGACGCCGCGCCATTATGCGTATCTGAAAATTTCTGAAGGCTGTAATCACCGCTGCACGTTCTGCATCATCCCGTCGATGCGCGGGGATCTGGTCAGCCGTCCGATTGGCGACGTATTAAGCGAAGCGAAACGTCTGGTTGATGCCGGGGTCAAAGAGATTCTGGTGATTTCGCAAGATACCTCCGCCTACGGCGTAGATGTGAAGCACCGCACCGGATTCCATAATGGCGAACCGGTGAAAACCAGTATGGTGAGCCTGTGCGAGCAGTTATCAAAACTGGGCGTCTGGACACGTCTGCACTACGTCTACCCCTACCCACACGTTGATGATGTGATTCCGCTAATGGCAGAAGGCAAAATCCTGCCTTATCTGGACATTCCGCTGCAACATGCCAGCCCGCGGATTCTTAAACTGATGAAACGTCCTGGTTCCGTTGACCGCCAGCTGGCGCGCATTAAGCAGTGGCGCGAAATCTGCCCGGAACTGACCTTACGCTCCACCTTTATTGTCGGCTTCCCCGGCGAAACGGAAGAAGACTTCCAGATGCTGCTCGACTTCCTGAAAGAGGCGCGCCTCGATCGTGTAGGCTGCTTCAAGTACAGCCCGGTGGAAGGCGCAGGCGCGAATGACCTGCCGGATCAGGTGCCGGAAGAGGTGAAAGAAGAGCGCTGGAACCGCTTTATGCAACTGCAACAGCAAATCTCCGCTGAGCGCTTGCAGGAAAAAGTGGGCCGCGAAATTCTGGTGATCGTCGATGAGGTTGACGAAGAAGGCGCTATCGGGCGTAGCATGGCGGATGCGCCGGAAATTGACGGCGCGGTCTATTTGAACGGCGAAACCAACGTCAAGCCGGGCGATATCGTGCGCGTGAAAGTGGAAAACGCCGACGAATATGATTTGTGGGGCAGTCGGGTTTAACGCCACCTCCCCCGGCGCGGGTGCCGGATGTGTTATCCCGCCTGACGAGCCCGTTCCAGGCCCGCCAGGCGTCAACGCCACCGGGCTGGCTTACCCCTTAATCTTCGGGTCCAGCGCATCGCGCAACCCGTCGCCTAGCAGGTTAAACGCCAGCACAGTCAGGAAAATCGCCACCGCCGGGAAGAGCGCTACGTGCGGCGCGATGACCATATCCGCCCGCGCTTCATTGAGCATCGCTCCCCACTCCGGCGTTGGCGGCTGCGCGCCTAATCCGAGAAATGACAGGCTTGCCGCGGAAATAATTGACGTACCGATACGCATCGTAAAGAAAACCACAATTGACGAGACCGTTCCCGGCAAGATATGGCTAAACAAAATCGTCGTGTCGCTGGCGCCGATACTGCGGGCAGACTCAATAAACGTCTGCTGTTTTAAGACCAGAGTATTTCCGCGCACCAGACGAGCAAACGCCGGAATAGAGAAAATCGCCACCGCAACGATCACATTAGCAATACCGCTGCCTAACACCGCCACAACGGCAATCGCCAGCAAAATGCCGGGGAAGGCGAACAGCACATCGCAAATGCGCATAATAAAACGATCCCACCAGCCTTCATAATATCCCGCCAGCAATCCCAACACCGTACCGATTATCGCACCGATAAATACCGCGAACACGCCCGCCGCCAGTGAGATCTGCGCCCCAACGAGAACCCGGCTAAAGATGTCTCTTCCCAGCGAGTCAACGCCAAACCAGTGCTGCAAAGAGGGGCCATTGTTCAGGCTATCGTAGTCAAAATAGTTTTCCGCATCGTAGGGCGTCAGCCAACGGGCAAAAATCGCCACCAGAATTAACGCCAGTACGAATCCCCCGGCGACCAACGCGACATGCTGGCGGCGAAAACGACGCCAGAACTCCCGCCACGGCGTGCGTATCTGGTCGGGTTTTACCACCGGCATAGCATGTAAAATCGCCTGACGGCGCCAGTTAAATAATCGCATCCTTACTTATACCTGATAGCCGGATTAATGGCGGCATAGAGGACATCCACCACTAAGTTGATAAGAATAAATTCCAGAGAAAACAGCAGCACTTCCGCCTGAATCACGGGGTAGTCGCGCATGTCGACGGAGTCGACCAGTAATCGCCCAAGCCCCGGCCAGTTAAACACTTTTTCGACGACGATCGATCCGCCAAGCAAAAAGCCAAATTGCAATCCCATCATGGTGACGACCGGGATCATCGCATTGCGCAGGCCATGTTTTAACACCACCCACGTTTCACTGACGCCTTTCGCCCGCGCGGTCCTCATGTAATCCTCGCTCAGGACATCGACAAACGAGGAGCGCGTAAAACGCGCCATGACGGATGCCACCGCCGCGCCAAGCGTCAGGGAGGGTAAAATATAATGTTGCCAGCTATCCGCCCCCACGGTCGGTAGCCAGCCCAGATCCACGGAAAAAATCTGCATTAACAACATTCCCAGAGCAAAAGCCGGGAAAGAAATGCCGGTCACGGCAAGCGTCATTCCTACCCGGTCAGGCCAGCGATTACGCCACACGGCGGCGGCGATGCCGATCGCCATGCCAAACAGCACCGCCCATATCATACTGGTTATCGTCAGCCACAGCGTCGGCAAAAAGCGGCTGGCGATCTCCTCAGAAACCGGGCGGCGGGAAACCATTGACGTCCCGAAATCGCCTTGTAAAACATGGGTGATGTAATGCCAAAACTGGACATGAAGCGGCTGATCAAGCCCCAGCTGCTGACGAACCAGCGCGATCACCTGCGCGTCGGCTTCCGGTCCGGCTATCAGCCGCGCCGGGTCGCCGGGCAACAAATGAACAAATAAAAACACCAGCACTGCCACAATCAACAGCGTAGGAATTAATCCCAGCAGGCGCTTGAGAACATAGTTAAGCATCACACGAACCTTTTACCGGATGGCGGACAACGCGCGCGCCATCCAGCCCCATCGCATTACTTACTTCAAATCCGCATCGTCAAAGCTGAAACCGGTATCCGGCATAATCCAGAAACCGGTCAAATTTTTACTGTGCGCAGAAACCAATTTCTCCACCACCAACGGTATCCAGGGCGACTCTTTCCAGATAATATCCTGCGCCTCTTTGTACAATCGTGTTTTCTCCTGCGGATCGTTGGTTTTTAAGGCCGCCGCTAAATCGCTGTCGACCTGCTTGTTGCTGTAAAAAGCGGTATTAAACTGCGTCGGCGGCCAGTTTTGTGATGCGAAGAGCGGCGATAACGCCCAGTCAGCTTCGCCCGTCGACGCCGACCAGCCGGTATAGAACATTCGCACGCCGCTCTCTTTTTGCCCTTTGCCCTCGACTTCCGCGGCGCGCTGGCCGGCGTCCATCGCGGTTATCCGGGCTTTAATGCCAATCTGCGCCAGTTGCTGTTGGGTAAACTGCAACACTTTTTGCGCGGTGCTATGGTTGTGCGATGACCACAGCGTGGTACTGAAACCGTCTGGATACCCCGCCTCTTTCAACAGTTCGCGCGCTTTAGCCGGATCATAGGGCCACGGCTGATAGCTTTGCGCATAGGCTATCGACGGCGGCACCACGCCCGTCGCCGGCGTGGCGTATCCGGCAAACGCCACTTTAACCAGCGCCTGACGATTGATAGCGTAATTCAACGCCTCACGCACCTTAGGATTATCAAACGGCTTCTGCGTCACATTCATACTGATATAACGCTGCATAATGGACGGGCTGGCGACCAGTTCGAGGTTTTTATTTTTCGCCAGTAACGCGGCCTGCTCATAAGGGATAGGAAAAGCAAATTGCGCTTCGCCGGTTTGCAGCATCGCCGCGCGGGTATTGTTGTCAGTAACCGGACGCCAGGTAATAGAATCCAGCTTGGGTAAGCCCTGCTGCCAGTAACCGGCGAACTTCTTCACTTTGACAAAGTCGGTCTGATTCCAGGTTTCAAGCTGGTATGGACCGGTACCGACCGGATGAAAACCAATATCCTTGCCATATTTTTCCAGCGCTTGCGGCGAGATCATCGCCGTCGCCGGGTGCGCCAGAATATTAATGAAAGCGGAGAACGGCTGTTTCAGGGTAATTTTTACCGTTGCCGGGTCGACAACCTCCGTTTTTGCGATATTTTTATACAGGTTATAACGCTTGAGGTGGTTATCCGGATTGCTGGCGCGATCGAGATTCGCTTTCACCGCCGCCGCATCAAAATCCGCGCCGTCCTGAAATTTCACCCCCTGTCGTAGGGTAATGGTGTAGGTCAGACCGTCATCAGAAACGGTATAGCCTTTCGCCAGGACGTTTTTTACCTTCATGTCTTTATCCAGGCCAAACAGCCCCTGATAAAATGACTTCGCCACCGCCTGCGAGAGCGTATCGTTGGCGTCATACGGATCGAGCGTGGTGAAATTAGACCCTACCGCCACCACCACATCTTTGGCCGCCAGGGCCGGAAAAGCCGCAATGGATGAGGCCAGTCCCAGCGCCGCCAGCCATTTATGCGTAATAAATTGCGTCATGTTGTTCTCCTGAAACCCTGCCTGTCTGAATGTTATAAGCGCGAGAGCGCATTATCCTGCAGCGGCCGCGCGACATAATGTCCCGGCCCGACCAACTGTAATGAAACGGCGGGCGTCTCTTCGCCACGTTTATGAATATTGCTGGGTATATCATCTGATAGCAGAACGCGCCGCGGCCGGTGTCTGGAAGGATCGGCAACCGGCACCGCCGCCATCAATTTACGCGTATAAGGATGCTGCGGATTTTCAAAAACGGCGCGCCGCGGCCCCATCTCAACAATTTGACCAAGATACATCACCGCCACGCGATGGCTAATTCGCTCCACGACCGCCATATCATGCGAAATAAACAGGTAGGCGATCCCCATTTCCCGTTGTAAATCGAGCAGTAAATTAATGATCTGCCCGCGAACGGAAACATCCAGCGCGGAGACCGCCTCATCGGCAATAATCACTTTAGGATTCAATGCCAACGCGCGAGCAATGCAGATGCGCTGACGTTGACCGCCGGAAAACTCATGCGGATAACGCCAGGCATGTTCAGGACGTAATCCGACACGCTCAAGCAACCAGGCCACGCGCTTTGCTGCAGCGTCCCCCTGCCCCAGACCATGAATCCGTAAAGGTTCCATAATGGAATACCCCACGGTCTGGCGCGGGTCGAGCGAGGCGTAAGGGTCCTGGAAAATACACTGAATATCGCGGCGCAACGGCTGGAGTTTACCCGCAGACAGCGTGTCAATGCGCTGGCCGTTAAAGATAATCTCCCCCTGCCGGGATTCAACCAACCGCAGCAGCGCGCGTCCGGTCGTCGATTTTCCGCTACCGGACTCGCCCACCAGCGATAGCGTTTCGCCGGGCCAGAGATCGAAACTGATATTCTCAACGGCATGAACTTCACGCGTAACGCGGTTAAAGAGACCGCTACGCAGCGGGAATCGCGTCACCAGCCCCCGAACCTGGAGAATAGGCTCGCCTTCCACCACCGTGTCTTGCTCAATCTGCGATTCATAAAGGGCCGGTTCGTCAGCGGAAATCAACGGGAAACGGCGTGGCAGCGAGTGGCCGCGCATCGCGCCAAGCTGAGGGACGGCGGCCAGTAACGTTTGGGTATAAGGATGCGTCGGCGCATGGAAAATCTGCTCTACGCTGCCGGTTTCCACGGCCTCGCCCTGATACATCACCAGTACGCGATCGGCGATATCCGCCACGACGCCCATGTCGTGGGTGATAAAAATCACGCCCATCGACATCTCTTGCTGCAACACTTTGATAAGTTGCAGAATTTGCGCCTGGATAGTGACATCCAGCGCCGTGGTGGGTTCATCGGCAATCAATACCGCCGGACGGCAGGATAGCGCCATCGCGATCATGACTCGCTGGCGCATCCCGCCGGAAAGCTGATGCGGATAACGCGATAAAATCGCCTGCGACTCCGGGATCCGTACCTGATCGAGCATACGTTTCGCTTCCGCCAGCGCCTCTTCGTGGCTGGCGCCCTGATGCAAACGAATAGATTCGGCAATTTGCTCGCCAACGGTAAATACCGGGTTGAGCGAGGTCATTGGCTCCTGGAAAATCATGGCGATATCCGCGCCGCGCACACGCCGCATCTGCGCGTCACTCTGCTCAGACAGCTCAATCACCTGGCGATTACGCCGACGCAACAGCATTTCGCCGCAGCGCACGTTCGCGCCCGACTGCTCAATCAGCCGCATTAACGCCAGCGCCGTCACCGATTTTCCCGAGCCCGACTCGCCGACAATCGCCAGAGTCTCTCCACGCTTCAGGCGTAATGACACATTACGCACGGCGTCTACCTGTTGCCCTTCGTGGTGAAACGCGATATTCAGGCCACTGACGGACAGAACATCGCGGCTATCCAGTTCATCGCTGTGCGGCACCTGCGGCTCCTTATTCCCGGTAAATTCCTGTGGTAGGCGTATCCCCGGCATATCCCCAGGCGCGATACATCCCTTCGCTGTTAAACGGCAACGCGACATTACCTTCGTGATCAACGGCGATTAATCCACCGCTGCCGCCCAGCGCCGGTAATTTTTCCATCACCACGCGCTCACAGGCGTCGGCAAGGCTGAGTCCGCCATATTCCATCAATGCGGCGATATCGTAAGCCGCGAGCGTGCGAATAAAGACCTCTCCCGTTCCGGTACAGGAAACGGCGACGCTGGCGTTGTTGGCATAACACCCGGCGCCGACCAGCGGGCTGTCGCCGACGCGCCCGGGCAATTTATTGGTCATCCCGCCGGTAGACGTTGCCGCCGCCAGATTGCCGAATTTATCCCGCGCCACCGCGCCGACTGTACCCATTTTTTTCGTTTCGTCCAGCGGCGCGCCGCTGTGATCGAGCGCCATTTCGCCCGCCGCACGCGCCGCCAGCAATTGCTCGTAACGCGCCGGGGTGGAAAAGATATCCGGCGAAACGCGCGCCATCCCCTGTGAAAAGGCAAAGTTTTCCGCCCCTTCCCCCACCATGAGTACATGCGGGCTGCGCTCCATCACCAGTCTGGCGGCGAGCACAGGATGACGAACATGACTCACGCCCGCGACGGCTCCGGCTTTCAGGGTATTGCCGTCCATCACGCAGGCATCCAGTTCATGAGTTCCGTCTCGGGTATAGACCGCGCCGATACCCGCATTGAAGAGCGGACACGCTTCCAGCAGACGCACCGCTTCCGTCACTACATCAAGCGCGCTGTCACCTGCTTCCAGCATCTTTTGCCCGCTTTCGACAATCTCTGACAGCGCCTGGATATAGCGTAGCTCCTGCTCATGGCTCATTTGCGCGCGAGCAATCGCGCCTGCGCCGCCGTGAATCGCAATCACTGCTTTATTCATTTTTAGGGTCCATTAACGGTGGCATACAACTTTTACTATAACTATCAGAATTGTTGTGAGTTATTCATTCGATTTTTGAATATAGAAAGATGCGTAAGGTATGTAAAGGCGCAAGGCCGTCTCTAAGACCGAGGTAGCATACTGCCCGCCACTGTTTTCTGACATAATAGCCGGATTCGATTTTGCCTCGCAGGAGTATGTTCATGGAATTTTCCGCCGGATTGATGCCGCTTGAAACGGCGCTGACCCAGATGCTTTCACGTATTACCCCGCTCACCGCCGTAGAAACGTTGCCGCTGGTGAACTGCTTTGGCCGCATCCTGGCGACCGATATCGTATCTCCCCTTGATGTCCCCGGCTTTGATAATTCAGCTATGGATGGTTATGCGGTACGCGTGGCGGATTTGTCCGCCGATAAGCCGCTGCCCGTCGCCGGCAAAGCATTTGCCGGTCAGCCCTACCAGGGAGAGTGGCCTGCGGGAACCTGCATTCGCATTATGACCGGCGCCCCGGTACCGGCAGGTTGCGAGGCGGTAGTCATGCAAGAGCAGACGGAACAAACCGATGACGGCGTGCGTTTTACCGCCGATGTTCGTTGCGGACAAAACATCCGCCGCCGCGGCGAGGATATTCGCCAGGATGCGGTGGTCTTTCCGGCCGGTACGCGCCTGACTACTGCCGAACTGCCAGTGCTGGCGTCGCTGGGAATTGCCGATGCGCAGGTTGTACGTAAAGTGCGCGTAGCGCTGTTCTCGACCGGCGACGAGCTCCAGCTTCCGGGCCAGCCGCTGGAGGCGGGACAAATTTATGACACTAACCGTCTAACTATACATTTGATGCTGCAACAGCTTGGCTGCGAAGTGATCAATTTAGGCATTATTCCTGACGATCCCGGTAAGCTTCGCGCCGCATTTATCGACGCCGACAGCCAGGCCGACGTAGTGATAAGCTCCGGCGGCGTCTCGGTTGGTGAAGCGGACTATACCAAAACCATCCTTGAGGAGCTGGGCGAAATCGCCTTCTGGAAGCTGGCTATCAAGCCAGGCAAACCGTTTGCCTTCGGCAAACTCAGTAATAGCTGGTTCTGTGGCCTGCCGGGGAATCCAGTCTCTGCGGCACTCACGTTTTATCAACTGGTTCAACCCTTACTGGCGAAGCTTGGCGGCAATACGGCAAGCGCTGTACCGCCGCGCCAGCGTGTACGCACAACATCTCGCCTGAAGAAAACGCCGGGGCGTCTCGATTTCCAGCGCGGCATCCTGCAACGTAGCGCCAACGGCGAACTGGAGGTCACGACCACCGGACATCAGGGCTCACATATTTTCAGCTCGTTTAGTCTGGGCAACTGCTTTATTGTGCTGGAGCGTGAACGCGGCAATGTTGAGCCGGGAGAATGGGTGGAAGTCGAGCCGTTTAATGCTCTGTTCGGAGGCCTGTAATGGCGGAACTTAGCGACCAGGAGATGCTGCGCTATAACCGACAAATTATTCTGCGCGGCTTCGATTTTGAAGGGCAGGAAGCGTTAAAAGATGCGCGGGTATTAGTGGTCGGGCTGGGCGGACTCGGCTGCGCGGCAACGCAGTATCTGGCCGGCGCTGGCGTCGGGCAACTGACGCTACTCGATTTTGATACCGTTTCCGTTTCCAATCTCCAGCGTCAAACCTTGCACAGCGACGCCACGGTCGGGCAGCCAAAGGTAGAATCCGCCCGCGACGCGCTGGCGCGAATCAACCCGCATATTACCATTACGCCCGTTAACGCGCGGCTGGACGACGACGCTATGACCAGCCTGATTGCCGGGCATTCGCTGGTACTGGACTGTACTGATAACGTTAGCGTACGTAATCAACTTAACGCCGGGTGCTATACCGCGAAAGTGCCGCTAATCTCCGGCGCGGCAATTCGTATGGAAGGACAAGTTACCGTCTTTACGTATCGGGAAAACGAACCCTGTTACCGCTGCCTGAGCCGTCTGTTTGGCGAAAACGCTCTGACCTGCGTAGAGGCAGGGGTGATGGCGCCGCTGATTGGCGTGATCGGTTCGCTACAGGCAATGGAGGCCATTAAGCTGCTGGCGCATTACGGTCAGCCTGCCAGCGGAAAAATCGTCATGTACGATGCGATGACCTGTCAGTTCCGCGAAATGAAGTTAATGCGCAACCCCGGCTGTGAAGTCTGCGGACAGTAGCCACTTTACGGATAAACATACCAAAGCACGGTTTATGGCCGTGCTGTATCAACAGATAATTACTGTCATCAGACGCAAAGCCAGCTTACCCAAGCTCCGACTGACGATCGGCTCAAGCAGCGCGGCATCATCTTAAACGCCATATCACAGCCTCAAACCGTGATGTTGTACCTCATTTAACGCCTCTTTGTCAGAACCTCTCCATTCGTTGACGCACATCAAGACAACTTTCATTCGAAAGTAATTTAATCTTTATATGAAATAAGAGAGGCCGTTTATGATCTTCAATATTCAGCGCTATTCTACCCACGATGGCCCCGGTATCCGTACCGTAGTATTTCTCAAAGGCTGTTCGTTGGGCTGTCGCTGGTGCCAGAACCCGGAAAGCCGCGCCCGCGCTCAGGATCTGTTATACGACGCGCGGCTGTGTCTCGAAGGATGCGACCTGTGCGCGCAAGCCGCGCCGGACGTCATTGAGCGCGCGCTAAACGGCCTGCTCATCCATCGCGAAAAACTGACCGACGCCCATTTTTCAGTCCTGGCGCATTGCTGCCCCACACAGGCGTTAACCGTGTGCGGCGAAATAAAAAGCGTGGATGAGATCATGGCGACGGTACTGCGCGATAAACCTTTTTACGATCGCAGCGGCGGCGGTCTTACGCTTTCCGGCGGCGAACCGTTTATGCAGCCGGAACTGGCGGCAGAGCTGTTTAAAGCCAGCCATGACGCCGGTATTCATACAGCGGTTGAGACCTGTCTGCATGTTCCATGGAAATACATTGCGCCCTCACTGCCTTATATCGATCTGTTTCTGGCTGATTTGAAACATGTCGCCGACGGGCCGTTTAAGCAGTGGACCGATGGTAGCGCCTCGCGGGTGCTGGAAAATCTCAGGAAACTCGCCGCCGCGGGCAAAAAAATGGTGATTCGCGTCCCGCTGATTCAGGGATTTAATGCCGATGAGGAGACCATTAAAGCCATTACCGACTTTGCCGCCGATGAACTGCACGTCGGGGAAATTCATTTTCTGCCCTACCACACGCTGGGCATCAATAAATACCACTTACTCAGTCAGCCCTATCATGCCCCGGATAAACCACTGGATGCGCCGGCGTTACTTGATTTTGCCCAGAAGTACGCCTGCCAAAAAGGTTTAACCGCGACCCTACGAGGATAATTATCATGACCCAACTGAAACTGGACACGCTCAGTGACCGCATTAAGGCGCACAAAACCGCGCTGGTACATATCGTGAAACCGCCGGTCTGTACCGAACGCGCGCAGCATTATACCGAAATGTATCAGCAGCATCTGGATAAACCGATTCCGGTACGCCGCGCGCTGGCGCTGGCCCATCACCTGGCGGAACGCACTATCTGGATAAAACACGATGAACTGATCGTCGGCAACCAGGCAAGTGAAGTCCGCGCCGCGCCGATTTTCCCGGAATATACCGTCTCGTGGATTGAAAAAGAGATCGACGACCTGGCGGACCGGCCCGGCGCAGGTTTTTCCGTAAGTGAAGAAAACAAACGTATTCTGCACGACGTCTGTCCGTGGTGGCGCGGTCAAACCGTCCAGGATCGCTGCTACGGCATGTTTACCGATGAACAAAAAGGGCTTCTGGCGACTGGCATTATCAAAGCCGAAGGCAATATGACTTCCGGTGACGCGCACCTGGCGGTGAACTTCCCGCTGCTGCTGGAAAAAGGGCTTGATGGCCTGCGCGATAAAGTCGCCGAGCGCCGCTCACGCATCAACCTGACCGTGCTGGAAGATCTGCATGGCGAGCAGTTCCTGAAGGCGATTGATATTGTGCTGGACGCGGTAAGCCAGCACATCACGCGCTTTGCCGCGCTGGCGCGCCAGATGGCGGGCGAAGAGTCCCGTGAAAGCCGTCGTAAAGAGCTACTTACCATCGCCGAAAACTGCGAGGTGATCGCCCACCAACCGCCGCAGACCTTCTGGCAAGCACTGCAATTGTGCTACTTCATCCAACTGATTCTACAAATTGAGTCTAACGGTCACTCGGTGTCATTTGGTCGTATGGACCAGTATCTTTACCCCTATTATCGTCGCGATGTCGAACTAAACCAGACGCTGGATCGTGAGCACGCCATTGAACTGCTGCACAGCTGCTGGCTGAAACTGCTGGAAGTCAACAAGATCCGCTCCGGTTCGCACTCTAAAGCTTCCGCGGGCAGCCCGCTGTATCAAAACGTCACCATTGGCGGTCAGAATCTCATCAACGGTCAGCCAGTGGACGCAGTGAATCCGCTGTCTTACGCCATTCTGGAGTCCTGCGGACGTTTGCGTTCTACCCAGCCCAACCTCAGTGTGCGTTATCACGCCGGAATGAGTAACGATTTCCTTGACGCCTGCGTCCAGGTCATCCGCTGCGGCTTTGGGATGCCGGCGTTTAACAATGATGAAATCGTCATCCCGGAATTTATCAAGTTGGGGATCGAACCGCAGGACGCTTACGATTACGCGGCGATCGGCTGTATCGAAACCGCCGTCGGCGGGAAATGGGGTTATCGCTGCACCGGCATGAGCTTTATTAACTTCGCCCGCGTCATGCTGGCGGCGCTGGAAGGCGGTCGCGACGCCACCAGCGGCAAGGTATTTCTGCCGCAGGAAAAGGCGCTCTCCGCAGGCAACTTTAACAATTTTGACGAAGTGATGGCCGCCTGGGATACCCAAATTCGCTACTACACGCGCAAATCGATCGAAATTGAGTATGTGGTCGACACCATGCTGGAAGAGAACGTCCACGATATTCTCTGCTCAGCGCTGGTAGACGACTGTATTGAACGCGCGAAGAGTATCAAGCAAGGCGGCGCTAAATATGACTGGGTATCCGGTCTTCAGGTCGGTATCGCCAACCTGGGGAACAGCCTCGCCGCCGTGAAAAAACTGGTCTTCGAACAGGGCGTTATCGGTCAACAGCAGCTTGCCGCCGCGCTGGCAGATGACTTCGACGGCCTGACTCACGAGCAGTTGCGCCAGCGTCTGATTAACGGCGCGCCGAAGTACGGTAACGACGATGACAGTGTCGATACCCTGCTGGCGCGCGCTTATCAGACCTATATTGATGAGCTGAAGCAATACCATAACCCGCGCTACGGTCGTGGCCCTGTGGGCGGCAACTATTACGCCGGTACGTCCTCTATCTCAGCAAACGTGCCATTTGGCGCCGCGACTATGGCTACCCCGGATGGTCGCAAAGCGCATACGCCGCTGGCGGAAGGCGCAAGCCCTGCATCAGGTACGGATCATCTCGGCCCGACGGCGGTGATCGGTTCCGTAGGCAAATTACCTACCGGTTCTATTCTCGGCGGCGTGCTGCTCAACCAGAAACTGAACCCAACGACGCTGGAAAACGAATCCGACAAACAGAAACTGATGGTTCTGCTACGGACGTTCTTTGAGGTGCATAAAGGCTGGCATATTCAGTACAACATCGTGTCACGCGAAACGCTGTTGGATGCGAAAAAACATCCGGACCAGTACCGCGATCTGGTCGTGCGTGTGGCAGGCTACTCCGCCTTCTTCACCGCGCTGTCGCCGGATGCGCAGGACGATATCATCGCCCGTACCGAACATATGCTGTAATTTGCCCTGGCGCCATCGGCAATATGTCCGAACTGCCTGATGGCGCTACGCTTAACAGGCCTGCGCAGGCCTGTTAATCAGAAGGGATCGGTGCCGTCAAGCACGGCCTGAATGACGTTGAGCGCGCCTTGATGGTTATTATCATCAGTGTGATAACGTGAAAGCGCTTTGATATTGTCTGCGGCATTGCCCATGGCAAAAGAGTAATGCGCCATTTTCAACATTTCCGCATCATTACCGCTGTCGCCAATGGCGACGACATTCTGTGGCGACCTGTTCCAGCGCTTTAACAGACGACTGATGCCATTCGCTTTATGCAGTCCCGGGATAATCAGGTCGATAAAACCGAAGCCGCTGGTGACGGGCTTCATGATGCCATCCAGAGATACATGCAGTTTGTCGATAACCAGCGGAATTTGTTCATCGGGCAAATTCAGGGAGAACTTAAACAGGATATCGTCAATGTCGTGATAATCGTTTACCGGCTGCAGGCGGTGATAATGTTTGGCCATCAGCGCCACGAAAGTCTCGGGAGCGTTTTTGCTGACGTAAGCGCTTTTCAGACCACAGGCGACGAAGTTAAGCTGCTTATCCTTCAGCAGTTCGCCAATCACAATACGCGATTCATGCCGGGTTAGCTCCCCGTGAAACAACTGTTTGCCATGTTCATACACCAGCGCGCCATTTTCTGCGACGAAGGAAATTTCGTCTTTCAGCTCGGGGAAGAAGGAGATCAACTGGTAGTACTGATTACCGCTGGCGACCACAAATTCGATATTACGTTTTTTCAGTTCCTGGTATTGCGCCATGAAGCGTACACGATCGTACTGCTTGGCATCGTCGAGAAAAGTGCCGTCCATATCGGTAACGACAACGTTAACGGTCATACTTAAGCTCCTGGCTGTAACTGCGACCAGAAACATTTTAATAACAATGTGAGCAGAACCACAAATTTATTTCGAATGAAAAGTGGCTGAACGAAAGGAATAGCCGCATAAGACATTAAGGCGTCCTGGCCACCTTACGTTTTCCTCTCGCTTCCCTCTTTGTGCGCTCCTGCAATATTTTAAACTTGAATTAACCTTATTTTAACTTAAAGTATCACATGTAACTAATTTTACTTTCGAACGAAAGATGATGAGGTTGATATGACGACTCCTTTTACCCACGAAACGCTACCCGCCGACCCAAAAGCGGCCATTCGTCAGATGAAGCAGGCGCTACGCGCGCAAATCGGCGACGTACAGGCGGTGTTCGACCGTTTGAGCGCCACCATAGCAGCCCGGGTGGCGGAAATTAACGATCTGAAGGCGCAGGGACAGCCGGTATGGCCAATTATCCCTTTTAGCGAACTGGCGATGGGCAACATTAGCGATGCCACCCGCGCCGAGGTTAAGCGCCGCGGGTGCGCGGTGATTAAAGGTCATTTTCCACGCGAACAGGCGCTGGCATGGGACCAGTCGATGCTCGACTATCTGGACAAGAACCATTTTGACGAGGTGTATAAAGGACCGGGGGATAATTTTTTCGGTACGCTGAGCGCCTCCCGGCCTGAAATCTATCCTGTCTACTGGTCGCAGGCGCAAATGCAGGCCCGCCAAAGTGAAGAGATGGCGCTGGCGCAGTCGTTCCTCAACCGTCTATGGCAGGTAGAGCACGACGGCAAGCGATGGTTTAATCCGGATATCAGCATCATTTACCCGGATCGCATCCGTCGCCGCCCGCCGGGCACCACATCCAAAGGACTGGGAGCGCATACCGACTCCGGCGCGCTGGAACGCTGGCTGCTGCCAGCCTATCAGCAGGTATTCGCCAGCGTGTTTAACGGCAACGTCGAGCAGTACGATCCGTGGAATGCGGCGCACCGTACCGAAGTTGAAGAGTATACGGTGGATAACACCACAAAATGCTCGGTATTTCGCACCTTCCAGGGCTGGACCGCGCTCTCCGATATGCTGCCCGGTCAGGGGTTGCTTCATGTCGTCCCTATCCCGGAGGCGATGGCGTATATTCTGCTGCGCCCGCTGCTGGATGATGTCCCGGAAGATGAATTATGCGGCGTCGCGCCGGGCCGGGTGCTGCCGATTTCTGAACAGTGGCATCCTTTACTGATGGCGGCGTTAACCAGCATTCCGCCACTGGAAGCCGGGGATTCCGTGTGGTGGCATTGCGATGTCATCCACTCCGTCGCCCCCGTCGAAAATCAGCAGGGCTGGGGCAATGTGATGTACATTCCTGCCGCGCCAATGTGTGAGAAGAATCTGGCCTATGCGCGTAAGGTGAAAGCTGCGCTGGAGACAGGCGCATCACCGGGCGATTTCCCGCGCGAGGACTATGAAACCACCTGGGAAGGGCGCTTCACGCTGCGCGATCTGAATATTCACGGCAAGCGGGCATTAGGTATGGACGTTTGACGGTCGTACCGCCCTGCCCGCTCACCTGCGGTGTGCCCTTTACCTGGGCGCACCCGTCTTACCGAACCGACGCGCCAGGATACGTTGGCCCGGTAAGCACAGCGCCACCGGGCGTCAGTGTTTAGCTTTCAATCCCTTTACTACGCAAATAATCGTCGTAGTTGCCGCTGAAGTCCACCACGCGCTCCGGCGTAATTTCAGGAACTGAAAAAGCGCGGCATTGAGTTCGTTGTCGCCAGCGTCAGTATTACCAGCTTATTTCGCTCTTTCCTGAGCTAAAGGATGAGATCTCTTTTGTCGCGGAAAACGGCGCACTGGTTTACGAACATGGCAAGCAACTGTTCCACGGCGAACTGACCCGCGGATTGTTATTGGCGAGTTGCTGAAAGATAAGCAACTTAATTTTGTCGCCTGCGGTCTGCAAAGTGCATATGTCAGCGAAAATGCGCCAGAAGCACTCGTTACCCTGATGGCAAAACACTACCATCGCCTGAAACCTGTAAAAGATTATCAGGAGATTGATGACGTACTGTTCAAGTTTTCGCTCAACCTACCGGATGAACAAATCCCGTTAGTGATCGAAAAACTACACGTTACGCTCGATGGCATTATGAAGCCCGTCACAAGTGGTTTTGACTTTATCGATCTGATTATTCCCGGCCTGCATAAAGCAAACGGTATTTCGCGGTTACTGAAACGCTGGGATCTGTCGCCACAGAATGTCGTCGCCATTGGCGACAGCGGCAATGACGCAGAGATGCTTAAAATGGCGCGTTATTCCTTTGCGATGGACAATGCCGCAGAAAACATTAAATAAATCGCCCGTTACGCTACCGATAATAATAATCATGAAGGCGCACTGAATGTGATTCAGGCGGTGCTGGAAAATAAAGTGCCGTTTACACTTTAACGAGAGTCGGGGCAATTGCCCCGATTTCTCAATGAGCATTACACTCATCTTCTTCAATCAGTTCAACCACTAATGTGGTTCCAGGCCCCTGTAAGTAATATTCATCGTCAAGGGGATCGCGCAGTTTCATAAATGTCGTTTTACCGACTTGCATGGTATGCCCGGCAGCCATTTCTGCTCCACTTTCAAGCAGGTAACGCAGAACATTATTGAAAATATCAGAATATTTTTGCCCTTCGTGATGACCTTGTGCGTGTGCTGCGAAATCTGGTAGCCCAAAGCAATCAGCACCATAGGTACGCATCCATACGCCTTCGATATCCTCAACTTCATATTTCACAAATCCACAAAATAGAGAGGTCAGCGGGAAACCTTCACGCAACATCTCCAGACTATGCTTACCCAACTCCTGAGACTTAAATACCCCCGCAGGTAATGAAGTGTGAGCCGATTCATTTAATACAGCGACAGCCCCCATGTTACTTAATGCACCTGCAACCACAGCCAACGCAACATATTGCTCTAAAGGTGAAGTATCATACCCCTTATAATATAAAATAATATTTGCACTGGTTGCCCGTACTTGCTCTTTTACTTCCTGGGGATAATGAGCTGGCGCGACGCATTGTTCGATTGATTCCTGAGGGTAAGGCGTTTTAAATCCAACCATCGATATTACATGCTTACCCCATCCTGCTAAACCAAAAAAATCCAGTTCAGGGACAAGTTCACACGTTGCCTGTTTCATACTGGAATGATAATTACGCAACAAGCGGGTGAGTTCTTTTGAATTATTTTCCGGGAGAGTATCAAATACAACAACTAAACTTAGTGGGTTATCAATTTCAGCATTCGCTACTAAAACACCTTGTATATTAGATGAGTTTTTTTCTTTACGGCCAAAAAAGCGTTCCAAAATGCTCATATTTATTCCTTTTGTTGAACAATAAAGGAATATAAAATAGCACTTGAATTCTTATAAAGAAAATAACATTACAATATGTTTACCACAAAATATATTCGCAATTTTTATGATAGATCCTCTTCTTTCATTTAATTTTAAAATCGAATATTAAGAGTATATATAATTTTCACATTGCATTCGGAAAAAATAAAAATTACCTTGTTAACATTCTGTAACCCCGACGCTATCGGGGTTACAGACAATAACTTACTCGATCCCTTTACTACGCAAATAATCGTCGTAGTTGCCGCTGAAGTCCACCACGCGCTCCGGCGTAATTTCAATGACGCGGGTTGCCAGCGAGCTGACGAACTCACGGTCGTGCGAAACAAAGATCAGCGTGCCCTGATACAGCTCCAGCGCCATATTCAGCGATTCGATCGACTCCATATCCAGGTGGTTAGTCGGTTCGTCCATGATCAGGATATTCGGCTTTTGCATCATCAGTTTGCCGAACAGCATACGGCCCTTCTCGCCACCGGAGAGGACTTTCGCAGGCTTTTTGATATCATCCTGGCTAAATAACAGGCGGCCCAGAATACTGCGCACTGCCTGCTCGTCGTCGCCTTCCTGCTTCCACTGACTCATCCATTCAAACACCGTCAGGTCATTTTCGAATTCATATTCGTGGTCCTGCGCGTAGTAACCAATACGCGCGTTTTCCGACCATTTAACGGTGCCGTGATCGGCGTCCAGATCGCCAACCAGCGTCTTCAGCAGCGTAGATTTACCCACGCCATTGGTGCCGAGTACCGCCAGCTTCTCGCCGACTTCGAGCAGCAAATTGACATTTTTAAACAGCGGACCGTTATCAAAACCTTTCGTCAGCGCCTCCACTTCCAGAGCGTTACGGAACAGTTTTTTATCCTGCTCAAAACGGATGAACGGGTTCTGACGGCTGGAGGCTTTCACCTCTTCCAGCTTGATTTTATCGATCTGCCGCGCGCGCGACGTTGCCTGACGCGATTTAGAGGCATTGGCGCTAAAACGGCTAACAAAAGATTGCAGCTCGGCAATTTGCGCTTTTTTCTTCGCATTATCGGCCAACAGACGTTCACGCGCCTGGGTCGCCGCCGTCATATACTCATCATAGTTACCCGGATAGACGCGCAAGTCGCCGTAATCCAGATCCGCCATATGCGTACAAACCATGTTCAGGAAGTGACGGTCGTGCGAAATGATGATCATCGTGCTATCGCGCTCGTTCAGCACCTGCTCCAGCCAACGGATAGTATCAATATCCAGGTTGTTGGTCGGTTCGTCGAGCAACAGGATGTCCGGGTTAGAGAATAACGCTTGCGCCAGCAGCACACGCAATTTCCAGCCTGGCGCGACTTCACTCATCAGACCGTAATGCTGCTCCAGCGGGATGCCCACCCCCAACAGCAGTTCGCCCGCGCGCGCCTCAGCGGAATAACCGTCCATCTCGCCGTATTTTACTTCCAGATCGGCGACTTTATAGCCGTCTTCTTCGCTCATTTCCGGCAAAGCGTAGATACGGTCGCGCTCCTGCTTGACTTCCCACAGTTCGCCATGCCCCATAATGACAGTATCAAGTACGGTGAATGTTTCAAAAGCGAACTGGTCCTGACGCAGCTTACCGATGCGCTCATTCGGATCGAGGGAAACATTGCCCAGCGTCGGCTCCAGGTCGCCGCCGAGGATTTTCATAAAAGTGGACTTTCCGCTACCGTTGGCGCCAATCAGGCCGTAACGGTTGCCGCCGCCAAATTTGACGGAAATGTTTTCGAACAGCGGCTTACTGCCGAACTGCATGGTAACGTTGCTGGAAACTAACACAGGCTTATCCTGAAAAAAGATGTGACAAACCGCTTATTATGCCACAAGTCTGAAATAAGATCGCGCCCTGTACAAAGGGCTACACTGAACCGTAAGGGAAAAAAACGTGATTTCGTACACATCTGAATTCCCTGTTTACTGGAATGCACCTATAATGCGCTCCCAACATGACAGAATTCTCAACCTACTAGCCTGCTTGGCACAGAATCTCGCATAACATGAATATGAAATTAACAACGCTTTTCGCGGCGGCTTTCGCTGTAGTTGGTTTTTGTAAAACAGCCTCAGCAGTCACTTACCCGCTGCCTACCGATGGTAGCCGTTTAATTGGGCAAAATCAGGTCATCACCGTTCCGGAGGGCAATACCCAGCCGCTGGAGTATTTTGCCGCGGAGTATCAGATGGGGCTCTCCAACATGCTGGAAGCCAACCCGGGCGTGGATACCTTCCTGCCGAAGGGCGGTACCGTGCTGAATATTCCGCAGCAGCTGATCCTGCCGGATACCGTACACGAAGGCATTATCATCAATAGCGCGGAAATGCGCCTCTATTACTATCCGAAAGGCACAAACACCGTTATCGTCCTGCCGATTGGGATCGGTCAGTTAGGTAAAGACACGCCTATCAACTGGACGACCAAAGTTGAACGTAAAAAAGCCGGTCCGACCTGGACGCCTACGGCAAAAATGCACGCTGAATATCGCGCCGCCGGCGAGCCGCTGCCTGCCGTCGTGCCTGCGGGCCCGGATAACCCGATGGGTCTGTACGCACTGTACATCGGTCGCCTGTATGCTATTCACGGCACCAACGCCAACTTCGGCATCGGGCTTCGCGTGAGCCACGGCTGCGTACGTCTGCGCAACGACGATATCAAATTCCTGTTTGAAAATGTGCCGGTCGGTACCCGCGTGCAGTTTATCGATGAACCGGTAAAAGCCACCACCGAGCCGGACGGTAGCCGTTACATTGAGGTACATAACCCGCTGTCAACGACGGAAGCGCAGTTTGAAGGTAAGGAAGCGGTGCCGATCACGCTTAATAAGAGCATCCTGGCCGTCACCAACGAGCCTGACGTTGATCAGACCGTCGTACAACAGGCGGTTCAGGATCGTTCCGGGATGCCGGTTCGTCTGAACTGACAGACTCTGCCTGCGAAGCCCGATAGATACTATCGGGCTTCTCTTACGGCATCAGTTGCAATAATCCATATCCCACCAGCGCCGCCCATGCCAGCATCGGCAGCGAATAGAAATGAAATCGCCACCAGATTCGGCGATCGTTCGCCATCCGTAAAGCAATAAGATTTGCCAGCGACCCCGGCAGCAGACCAAACCCGCCGACATTCACCGCCCACGCCAGCAGCGTCGAGGCCGGTACATAGTTCAGCAGGAGAATGGTACTGGGCACATTACTGATAACCTGCGACAGGCCGATAGCGGTTAGCCAAAGTCCCAGGTGAGACAGTGCGCCAACCTGGTTGAAAACGCCCTGCAACGCCGGCAATTGCGTTAGCAGATGGACATCAATAAACATCGCCATAAATACCAGCAGCAGCGTCCAGTCCACGCTGACTATCACCCTGCGCGCCAGCACAATAAACCCAGCCGCCACCAACACCAGTCCCCATAACTCTTGCCTGAGCTCCAGCGCGGTAAGAAAAACGACATATAATGCCAGGCAACTCCACACCAGACGGGGCTGCCACTGCGGCGAACGCGTACCGGTATGATACTGTAACGCCCTACCCGGAAAACAAAACCAGCACAGGAGCAGTAACGTCAGCATCATCATGACGGCAAGCGGCGCCATTTGCCCGCTAAATTCAGCAAAGGTTAAGCCGGAGCGTCCCCACAACAGAATATTTTGCGGATTACCGACAGGCGTCAGCAGCGAACCAGCGTTCACCGCCAACGCTTCAAAAATAATCAATCGGTTGACCGGAATCGCGCACAGTTTTTTTAACGTTATCGTCAGCGGCACAACGATAAACAGCGCGACATCGTTTGTCAGAAAGGTCGACAGCGCCGCCGCAGCCAGCACCAGGAACATCGCCAGTTGCCGCTCGGTATGAAATCGGCGCGTCATCTTGCGTCCCAGCACATCAAAATAGCCGCTCAGCTCAACGCCTTTAGTGAGCAACATTAACCCACTGAGGGTAATAATGGTGTGCCAGTCAATCGCGCCAGGCCAGGCGCGAGGCGCAAAAGGAACAAACAGGCTTAACGCCATCCCCACAATGATCAACAACTGAAAAAAACGGTCACGCCGCAGCGCCCGTAAAAAGGCCAGATTCATTCTGCAGATGTTCCATGCTGTTGCGTGAAGGCCAAAAAGGCATCCAATGTCTCCTGGCTGACATGGTGTTCCATCCCTTCCGCATCACGACGCGCGATTTCCGGGCTTACGCCTAATACCAGTAAAAAATTTTCGACAATTTGATGCCGCTCGCGGCTTTCCTGCGCCAGCTTCTCCCCTTCCGGCGTCAGAAAAACGCCGCGCCAGGGGATCATTTGAATAAATCCTAACGATGCCAGGCGCTTAAGCATTTTGGCCACAGTCGGCTGGGAGACGCCGAGCCGCGCCGCCATATCCACCTGACGCGCTTCCCCTACCTCAATAATTAAATCGGAAATCAGCTCAACGTAATCGTCTATCAACTCACGGCGATGCGCCTCTCTGACCTGACGAAATCCTTCAACGTGTTCTTCTACGTTCACCAATTGCGTCACTTTTTTTGTTGTTGGCGTACCTGCGCGACGACCCATTTTGCTTCCTCGTTTCTGTGACGCGTTAACGCGTCAGCTGACAGAGCGCTCATTGTAAACCAGAGTTGTCCGGGCACAAAAAATTAACGTTTTAGCAATAGCTATAAAACATAGCCTGTGCTATATCTGTATGTAATGCAGACATCCCTCACGGATCGATGGGATAGAAACATCAGGAGGTTTATATGAACGAATTTAAGAGGTGTATACGCGTGTTCAGTCACTCTCCCTTTAAAGTCCGGTTAATGCTGCTCTCTATGTTGTGCGATATGATCAACGGCAAACCGGAGCAGGATAACCCTTCCACGAAATAACGCGGCGGTGCGGTACGCCGCTTTATTTTGCATCCTCAACGGAAATGGCGCCCATTTCCCCTGTTTTTTTGTGGTTTTGCTATTCTCTTCGCAAAACATTTTCTTTCCGGCGGTTGACCTTCTTACCCGCACGCTCTATCTTCTGGCAGCCCTGAATATTTTGCGACTCGCCGTTGCGAACCCAATACCTTTTTTACGCATAATCAGGCAGGTAATGACCCTTCGCGCCAGGGTTAGCACATGGCGTTTTTGCAATAGTGGCATATGAATTCAACCCTTATCGATTCACTTCTGGCCCGTCGTCGGGCTGTAAGCCCGTGGGCGGGCCTCTACTTTTTACAGTCGCTGCTGATTAACCTCGCGCTCGGCTACCCCTTTAGCCTGCTTTATACCGCGGCGTTTACCTGCCTGCTGCTGCTGCTCTGGCGCTACCTGCCCCGCGGACAAAAAGCGCTGCTCGGCATCTGTTCGCTGGTAGCTGCTTGCTATTTTCCCTTTGGCCAGGCTTACGGGGCGCCGAACTTTAATACGCTGCTGGCGCTGCACTCCACCAATATGGAAGAGTCGAGCGAAATCCTGACCATCTTCCCGTGGTATAGCTACCTGACCGGACTTTTTATTTTTGCGCTGGGTATTATTGCGCTTCGCCGCCGAAAAGAAGAGGTCAGGCCGCGCTGGAATAGCCTCGACAGCCTGTGCCTGCTGATCAGCGTCGCGGCATTTTTCGTCGCGCCGGTACAAAATCTGGCGTGGGGCGGCGTTTTTAAGGTTATTGATACCGGCTATCCGGTTTTTCGCTTCGCCAAAGACGTTATCGTCAATAACAACGAAGTCATTGAAGAGCAGCACCGTATGGCGCAGCTATCCGGCATAAAAGATAGCTGGACGGTTACTGCGGTGAAACCCAGATATCACATCTATGTCGTGGTGATTGGTGAAAGCGCGCGACGGGATGCCATGGGCGCTTTCGGCGGCCACTGGGATAATACCCCCTTCGCCAGCCATGTGAATGGCGACTTCTTTATGGATTACATCGCCGCCAGCGGCTCAACGCAAAAATCGCTCGGTTTAACGCTCAATCGCGTGGTGGATAACAAACCGCAGTATCAGGATAACTTCGTCACGCTGGCTAACCGCGCCGGTTTTCAGACATGGTGGTTTTCCAATCAGGGGCAAATCGGCGAATACGACACGGCCATCGCCAGTATCGCCAAACGCGCCGATGAAGCGCATTTCCTGAAAAACGGCGATTTTGAAGCGGATAAAAATACTCGCGACGACGCGCTGTTAAGCATGACGGCGCAGGTATTGGCGACAGAACGCACGCAACCGCAGTTGATTGTGTTGCATTTAATGGGGTCGCATCCCCAGGCCTGCGACCGCACTCAGGGAAAATACGCGACGTTTGTCCAGTCGAAAGAGACGTCTTGTTATTTATACACCATGACGCAAACCGACGATTTGCTCCGTCAGCTCTATACTCAGCTTCGTCATAGCGGCGACAGTTTTTCGCTCGTCTATTTCTCCGATCACGGGCTGGCGTTTAAAGAGCGCGGCAAAGCGGTACAGTACCTGGCGCATGACGACAAATTCCAGCAAAACTTCCAGGTGCCGTTTATGGTGCTATCCAGCGACAGTAAAGCGCATCGGATCATTAAAGCTCGCCGTTCTGCGAACGATTTTCTGAGTTTTTTCTCGCAATGGACAGGAATTAGCGCTAAAGAGATCAAAAATCGCTATCGATTTATTTCGGAGCAGAAAGCCGGGCCCGTTTATATCACCAATTTCAAATTACAGAAAGTGGACTATAACCATCTGGGCAGCGATATTTTTTCACTAAAATAATGCATGTTTCAGGCAAAAAAAATCCGCCCCGAAAGGCGGATTTTTCATTTTCACCGACGTGATTAGAAGCGGTAACCCACACCAGCAATCCAGGTGCCAACGTCAACGCTACGAATACGGCTCTGCTCGTAAGAGAAGTCCAGAGCAACATTTTCCATCGGGTTGAATTGCAGACCAGCGCCATAGGAGAAGCCATAATCGCTGGTGTCATGCTTGTAGGTTGGGTAATCGGTCGTCTGGAATTTACCGTAACCCACACCGACTACACCGTAGATGCTCGCCCAATCGTTCAGACGGTAAGCCGGGCCGGCAGTGATGCCGTAGTACTGACCTTTGTTGTAATCGCCCGCACCGTTAGTACGATCTTTTTCGGTGTAGGTGAAGGAACCGATTACGCCCAGCGGGTTGTCGTCCTGCTCGTAACGATACTTCAGGTTGAAACCGCTCATTTTATTCGCTACGCCCTGCGCGTCGCTCTGAGCGTAACCACCGGTAACGGTAGAAGTAGCAGCTACTGCAGTACCTGCGGAAAAAGCCAGAACAGCGGCCAGTGCTGAAAGACATGCAATTTTTTTCATAACCACCTCAAATGTGCTTCAAGTAAGTCCTAAGTTTTAAATATATCAAAAATTAATGGGAAACTCTTTGCGATTCACGGTGTCTAAGGGCGCCTTTCATGTAACAGAACGTTTCCATATCGCGCTATCTTATTCAATTAACGTCACTTTTCCGGCTGATTGCACCAATAATGCGCGTGCGACGCGATACATTCATCCAGATTATTCCTAAACTAACAGTCTATTTATCCATCAATTTAAGTTCATTTTATGGAATCCTGGAAATTTTTTTTCAACGAATCCTCAACCGCCACGGGGAATTTCCATTACACTGCCACCTTTACTCGTACTGACATTTTTTGACAGGAGAAAGGATGCCGGGGTCAACACGTAAACTACCAGTCTGGTTGCCCATTTTGGTTTTGCTCATTGCCATGTCCTCTATTCAGAGTGGCGCTTCACTGGCGAAATCGTTATTTCCTCTTGTCGGCGCGCCGGGCGTAACGGCGCTTCGTCTGGCGTTGGGAACGCTTATCCTTATCGCCTTTTTCAAACCCTGGCGTTTGCGTTTTGCCAAAGAGCAGCGGCTGCCTTTACTGTTCTATGGTCTGTCGCTGGGCGGGATGAACTATCTATTCTATCTGTCGATTCAGACGGTGCCGTTGGGTATTGCGGTCGCGCTGGAATTTACCGGTCCTCTGGCGGTCGCGCTGTTTTCATCCCGACGGCCGGTAGATTTTATTTGGGTCGTACTGGCTGTGCTTGGACTCTGGTTCCTGCTGCCATTAGGGCAAGATATGTCTCACGTCGATCTTACCGGGGCCGCGTTGGCGCTCGGCGCTGGCGCCTGTTGGGCTGTCTATATTCTTACCGGCCAGCGAGCAGGCGCGGAACATGGTCCGGCCACGGTGGCGGTAGGCTCGCTGATTGCCGCCATCATTTTCGTGCCGATTGGTGCAGTTCAGGCTGGCGACGCGCTATGGCACTGGTCGATTCTTCCCTTAGGGTTAGCGGTCGCTGTGCTTTCTACGGCGCTGCCTTATTCACTGGAAATGATTGCGCTGACGCGCCTGCCAACCCGCACCTTCGGTACGCTGATGAGCATGGAACCCGCGCTGGCCGCCGTTTCCGGGATGATTTTTCTGGGCGAAACGCTTACGGGCATACAAATCCTGGCCCTGTGCGCCATCATTGCCGCTTCAATGGGATCTACCCTAACGATTCGCCGCGAACCGCAAATTAAACAAGTTGACGTAAAATAGTTTCTTATTCTGCATGATGTGCATAATCATGCAGAATATCACCTCGTTATTCACCTTTTATTATCGCACTATTACTTCGTCATTTTTTGTCATATTTTTTCTCATTTTTTACATTAAAATGAGAATTATTACCCACAAAACAACAAACCCACCTAACCAATTGATTTTTAATCATAATAAATATTAAATCTTGTCTGTACTATTAAAGTGATAGGTAAATTCAAAAAAGCAAAGTTAAAAACCGGTGCTATACTTATTTTCGTTAATTACCTGGGACACAAACATCAAGAGGATATGAGATTATGAGTACCGCTAAACTGGTAAAAACAAAAGCGTCTAATCTGCTTTATACCCGTAACGATGTATCAGAGAGCGATAAAAAAGCGACGGTTGAGTTGCTTAATCGTCAGGTGATCCAGTTCATTGACCTGTCGCTGATCACGAAACAGGCCCACTGGAACATGCGCGGTGCTAACTTTATTGCCGTTCATGAGATGCTGGATGGCTTCCGTACCGCACTGACCGATCATCTGGATACTATGGCCGAGCGCGCCGTACAGCTTGGCGGTGTGGCGTTAGGCACCACGCAAGTTATCAACAGCAAAACTCCACTGAAAAGCTATCCGCTCGACATCCATAACGTGCAGGATCACTTAAAAGAACTGGCCGATCGCTACGCTGTTGTCGCTAATGATGTTCGCAAAGCTATCGGTGAAGCCAAAGATGAAGACACTGCCGATATCTTTACCGCCGCATCACGCGACCTCGATAAATTCCTGTGGTTTATCGAATCCAACATCGAATAAATCTATCTCTACCCTGAATACTTCGAGTTGCAGGAAGGTACAAACGCAGCGAATCCGCAGAAGCCTGACTTCCGTCGGTCACTGAAGCGAACGCACCTGCAACTTGATGTACACAGGTATATAAGTCATCCCTATACCCCTGCCTGGCACAGGGGTTTTGCACTTAAATAGTGCACACGTCTTGTACTCCCCTCCGATAAAAGTGAATTATTTGTAATAATTACATCACACAATCGTTAATTAAAGATTGTTTTAACAACAATTTTTACGCTAAATAGACCCTGTATCTCTACTTTGTTATTCATGCACTAAATCAGTGCCCCAAAACGGTGCGGCATACTGGTTTTGCCCGACTTATTGTGCACAGGAATGATTCACGCTTCTGTTAAAACAATGAGTTACATAATTGGCATGATTTTTTCATTACGCTACATGTTCTCGCAGGGGATCGCCCCGTGGATAGAAAAGGAAATGCTATGAAGTCTCTATTAAAAGTTTCACTGGCTGCACTTACCCTGGCTTTTGCGGTGTCTTCGCACGCCGCGGATAAGAAACTCGTTGTGGCAACCGATACGGCGTTCGTTCCGTTTGAATTTAAACAGGGCGACAAATACGTCGGTTTTGATGTTGATCTGTGGGACGCTATCGCGAAAGAACTGAAGCTGGACTACACCCTGAAACCGATGGATTTCAGCGGCATTATTCCGGCATTACAAACCAAAAATATCGATCTGGCGCTGGCGGGTATTACGATTACGGACGAGCGTAAAAAAGCGATCGACTTTTCCGATGGCTATTACAAAAGCGGTCTGCTCGTGATGGTGAAAGCCAACAATAACGATATTAAAAGCGTTAAAGACCTCGATGGCAAAGTCGTTGCCGTGAAGAGCGGAACCGGGTCGGTGGATTACGCGAAAGCGAACATCAAAACTAAAGACCTGCGTCAGTTCCCGAACATTGATAACGCGTACATGGAATTAGGCACCAACCGCGCAGACGCTGTTCTGCACGATACGCCGAACATCCTGTACTTTATCAAAACCGCAGGCAACGGCCAGTTCAAGGCGGTAGGCGAATCGCTGGAAGCACAGCAATACGGAGTTGCCTTCCCGAAAGGCAGCGATGAACTGCGCGAGAAAGTCAACGGCGCGCTAAAAACGCTGCGTGAGAATGGCACCTATAACGAAATCTACAAAAAATGGTTCGGTACAGAACCTAAATAAAACGACCTGATGTTGGCTTGTGGCCCGGTAGTGAGGACGCTCACCGGGCCTACAGCTCTTTTCCGTGACGGATAAGACACTTTCACGCCATTTCCGCGCCGGATAGAGCATTTGACTATTTACACCACGGTAACAGGAACGACATATGCAGTTTGACTGGAGCGCCATCTGGCCCGCCATTCCGCTTTTGCTTGAGGGCGCTAAAATGACCCTGTGGATCTCGGTCCTCGGTCTGGCTGGCGGCCTGGTTATTGGACTGGCGGCAGGTTTTGCCCGTACGTTTGGCGGCTGGTTCGCCAACCACATCGCCCTGGTTTTCATTGAAATTATTCGCGGCACGCCCATCGTTGTCCAGGTCATGTTTATCTACTTTGCCCTGCCGATGGCATTTAATGATTTGCGTATTGATCCGTTCAGCGCAGCGGTCGTGACAATTATGATTAACTCCGGCGCTTATATCGCGGAAATTACTCGCGGCGCAGTACTATCCATTCACAAAGGTTTTCGCGAAGCGGGTCTGGCGCTGGGCCTTTCTCGCCGGGAAACCATCCGCCATGTTATTTTACCGCTTGCTCTGCGCCGTATGCTGCCGCCGCTGGGCAATCAGTGGATCATTAGCATCAAAGACACCTCGTTGTTTATTGTTATCGGCGTAGCCGAGCTGACCCGTCAGGGCCAGGAAATTATTGCCGGTAACTTTCGCGCCCTGGAAATCTGGAGCGCCGTGGCCGTCTTCTATTTGATCATTACGCTGGTGCTGAGCTTTATTTTGCGTCGTCTTGAAAGAAGGATGAAAATCCTGTGATTGAATTTAAAAACGTCTCCAAGCACTTTGGCCCCACCCAGGTGCTACATAACATTGATTTAAACATCCGTCAGGGCGAAGTGGTTGTGATTATCGGCCCTTCCGGTTCGGGTAAATCCACGTTATTACGCTGTATCAATAAACTGGAAGAGATCACCTCCGGCGATCTGATTGTCGATGGTCTGAAAGTCAACGATCCTAAAGTAGACGAACGGCTGATTCGCCAGGAAGCCGGCATGGTGTTTCAACAGTTTTATCTGTTCCCGCATCTGACCGCGCTCGAAAACGTGATGTTCGGTCCTCTGCGCGTGCGCGGCGTAAAGAAAGAAGAAGCGGAAAAACAGGCGAAAGCACTATTAGCGAAAGTTGGACTGGCGGAACGGGCGCACCACTACCCCTCCGAGCTTTCCGGCGGTCAACAACAGCGCGTCGCCATTGCCCGAGCGCTGGCAGTGAAGCCGAAAATGATGCTCTTTGACGAGCCAACCTCCGCTCTGGACCCTGAACTGCGCCATGAAGTGCTGAAAGTCATGCAGGATCTGGCGGAAGAAGGCATGACTATGGTCATTGTCACTCACGAAATCGGCTTTGCCGAAAAAGTCGCCTCACGGCTGATTTTCATCGATAAAGGCCGTATTGCCGAAGATGGCAGCCCGCAGGCGTTGATCGAAAACCCGCCAAGCCCACGTTTACAGGAATTTTTACAGCACGTCTCCTGAGATATCGCCCTTCCTGCCCTGCGGCAGGGAGGGCATCATGGAATAGTCCCATTTCATTTTCCCTCCCCTGCGCCATCTATACTTAGTGTTTTGCGTCTCTTTTCTCACTGGAGGAGTCATGCGGTGGACCCTGTTCATCCTTTTTTGTCTACTGGGCGCGCCTGCCCATGCGGTCGCCATACCCGGCGTGACCACGGGGACATCAACCAGCCAGCAAGCAGCGCCAGAGCCCAGTCCTGAACAAAAAAAAGCGGCCTATGCGGCCCTGGCTGACGTACTGGAGAACGAGGCTTCACGTAACGAATTGATAGCGCAACTCCGCGAAGCCTCAACCACGCCGCCGACCGAGCCGTCGCCAGCGCTTGCGCCGCCTGCGGCCAAAGATGAAAAAACGGTACTGGAGAACGTCACCACCGTTACCCGTCAGTACGGCGATGCTTTCGCTACCCGTTTCGCCCAGCTTTATCGCAACATCACCGATGCGCCGCACAAGCCATTTAACTCGCAAACCTTCACCAACGCGTTAACCCACTTTTTATTTCTGACCGCCGCGGTATTTGGTTTTTATAGCGTGATACGGCTTTGCGCCCTGCCGTTATATCGAAAAATGGGCCTGTGGGCGCGCAAGAAAAACCGTGAACGCAGCAACTGGTTACAGCTCCCGGCGATGATCGTCGGCGCGTTTATTATCGACCTGCTGCTACTGGCGCTCACCTTATTTATCGGTCAGATGCTCAGTGATAATTTCCATGCGGGAAGTCGAACTATCGCTTTTCAGCAAAGCCTGTTCCTGAATGCCTTCGCGCTGATAGAGTTCTTTAAAGCGATTCTGCGGCTTATTTTTTGCCCTAATGTACCGGAGTTACGCCCATTCGCGATTCAGGATGCGACAGCGCGTTACTGGAATCGCCGTATGAGTTCCCTTAGCAGTTTGATTGGCTACGGGCTGATTGTTGCCGTTCCGATTATTTCCAACCAGGTGAATGTTCAGGTTGGCGCGATGGCTAATGTGGCGATCATGCTCTGCATCACCATCTGGGCGCTGTACCTGATCTTTAAAAACAAAGCGGAGATTACGCAACATTTATTAAGTCTGGCGGAACGATCATTAGCCTTTTTTAGCCTGTTTATCCGCGCCTTTGCGCTGGTGTGGCACTGGCTGGCCAGCGCTTACTTTATCGTGCTGTTTTTCTTCTCGTTATTCGACCCAGGCAATAGCCTGAAGTTTATGATGGGCGCGACTGTGCGCAGTCTGGCGATTATTGGCATCGCGGCGTTTATCTCCGGTATGTTTACCCGCTGGATAGCGAAAACCATCACCCTGTCGCCCCATACGCAGCGCAATTACCCGGAATTACAAAAGCGGCTTAACGGCTGGCTCTCCTCAGCGCTAAAAGTCGCACGCTTTTTGACCGTCTGCGTCGCCGTTATGCTGTTGCTCAACGCCTGGGGATTATTCGATTTCTGGCACTGGCTACATTATGGCGCGGGGGAAAAGATGGTCGATATCCTCATCCGTATCGCGTTAATCTTATTCTTCTCCGCCGTGGGATGGACGATTCTCGCCAGTCTGATTGAGAATCGCCTGGCCTCCGATATTCATGGTCGCCCGCTACCCAGCGCCCGCACGCGCACGCTGCTGACGCTGTTCCGCAATGCGCTGGCAGTGATTATCAGTACCATAACCATCATGATCGTGTTATCGGAAATCGGCGTCAATATCGCGCCATTGCTGGCTGGCGCGGGGGCGTTAGGTCTGGCTATCTCTTTCGGTTCGCAAACCCTGGTGAAAGATATTATTACCGGCGTCTTTATTCAGTTTGAAAACGGGATGAATACCGGCGACTTAGTCACCATAGGCCCGCTGACGGGGACGGTCGAAAGAATGTCGATTCGTTCCGTCGGCGTGCGGCAGGATACCGGGGCATACCATATTATCCCGTGGTCCTCGATCACCACTTTCGCCAACTTTGTGCGCGGTATCGGCTCAGTTGTCGCCAACTATGACGTGGATCGCCATGAGGATGCGGATAAAGCGAATCAGGCGCTGAAAGACGCGGTAACGGCGCTGATGGAGACGGAGGATATTCGCGGGCTGATTATCGGCGAACCCACGTTCGCCGGTATTGTCGGTTTAACGAACACGGCGTTTACTTTACGCGTATCGTTCACCACCCTACCGCTCAAGCAGTGGACGGTGCGTTTTGCCCTTGATAGCCAGGTGAAAAAGCATTTTGATCTGGCCAATGTGCGCGCGCCGGTGCAAACGTATCAGGTTCTACCCGCCCCCGCTGGCGGCCCGTCGCCTGATTCACTGCCGCCGCGCGAACCGACGATTTAGCGTTTACGGGTGATAAAACGGCGACGCTGGTCGTCATCCATAAAGGTCCAGGCAATAAAGCGGCTTTGCTTTTGCCCCTGGGCCATCTCTTTTTTCACCACTTTCACCGCGCCAGCCTCCGTCAACGCCCGGTAAAGCGGCGGTAAATTCTCGCCGCGCGACACCAACGTCGTAAACCACAACACCTGACGGCGGAAGGATTGGCTTTCAGCAATCATTTTTTTAATAAAGGCGACTTCGCCGCCTTCACACCATAGCTCCTGCTGTTGACCGCCAAAGTTCAGAGCATCATCTTTATTCTGCCCCAAATTGCGGCGCTTACGCTCGCTGCCCGCGCGGGCTGCGGCGGCGGAGTCGTGAAAAGGCGGGTTACAAAGCGTTGCGTCATAAAATTCATTTTTATGAATGATACCTGTAAAAATGGCCGCCGGATCTTTTTGCCGACGCAGACGAATGGCGCGGCTTAACCCCGTATTAGCCTGAATGATAGCCTGCGCGCTGGACATCGCTGCGTCGCTGACTTCACTACCGGTAAATCGCCAGCCATATTCATGGACGCCGATAAGCGGATAAATACAATTGGCGCCCACGCCTACGTCCAGAATAGTTGCCTGCGCCGGAATACTCCCTGTCGTTTCGCCAAGCAGATCCGCCAGATGATGGATATAATCCGCACGACCAGGCACTGGCGGACATAAAAACCCTGGCGGAATGTCCCAGTGTGTGACGGCATAAAAATGCGCCAGCAACGCCTTATTGAGCGCTTTTACCGCTTGCGGATTAGCAAAATCAACGCTCTGTTCACCGGCGGGCGTGCGGATAAGAAAGGACGTCAATTCCGGCGTGGTCTGACACAGTGCGGCAAGATCATAACGGTGTTGGTGGCGGTTGCGCGGGTGTAACCCCGGTTTCTGGGCGGACATGGCATTCTCCTTTTAGCAGCGGCGTAAGATACCCGTATAACGCCACGGGGTAAATATACCACCGCGAATTCCCTGCCTCGCTCGTTTTATCGGCTCTCTGAATGACATTGGCTCTGCTCATGGTCTGAAAAGATCGCGCGATGCGATTTTTTCACCTGACGGCGCTACACTTAACCTCAGGTACCCTAAAATCAGGAGAGCGTGATGGCATCCGGCTGGGCAAATGATGACGCAGTGAATGAACAAATCAACAATACCATTGAAGATGCCGTTGCCCGCGCTCGCGGCGAACTTCCTCACGGCGAAAGTCGCGATGAATGCGAATCTTGCGGCGACCCTATCCCTGAAGCGCGGCGTAAAGCCGTACCGGGCGTTCGGTTATGCATATCCTGCCAACAGGAGAAAGATTTACATAACGCAACATTTTCAGGATATAATCGCAGAGGTTCAAAAGACAGCCAGTTACGCTGACTTTTCTTTACCGAAACCGCCAGTATCATCCATTCCTTTACGCTCATGCTTTTTAGCGTTCTGCGTCGCAGAATGTGCCGTTAACCTCGACTCTGTAAAGCCAGATGACAAGAACGGTAAATTCCACCGTTGAATTAATTAATAATCAATAGGTTATTTGTCATTCAAAAATTTTGAGCAAGGCTGTCAATTCTATTCGATTTTATCTTTCGCAAAAAACCGTGATACTCATCACATCAACGAAAAATCGTCCCATAAACAGAATAACCTGCGAGAGATTAATCATGAAAACCATTAAATATGCTGTTGCAGCCATCGCGCTTTCTACCCTTTCTTTTGGCGCTTTTGCCGCAGAACCGGTTAGCGCGTCTCAGACGCAAAACCTGCATAAAATCGGCGTAGTGTCTGCCGATGGCGCCACCACGCTGGATGGCCTGGAAGCTAAACTGGCTGAAAAAGCCGCCGCTGCTGGCGCAAGCGCTTATAACATCACCTCCGCCGTGGGTAATGACAAAATGAGCGGCACTGCGGTGATTTATAAATAATTTACCTGCCCGCCAGATTTCAGGCTGTAACATCGCTGTTGTTTGAATTCTGACGGGTATTACCCTCGTCTGTTTGCCAACAGACCCACTGCTCCAACCCTCATTAACCCTGTTTGTTACCCTTATTTGCCCGTCCGCCACTGGACGGGCTTTTTTTATTCGCTAAAAGCCTGTTCGACGCGCGCAAGCCCGTCTTCTAACGTCGCCGCCTCTCCCGTCGCAACCAGACAACAGGCCATTTGCGTTTTTAATGATTGCGGCACCGACTCGTGGCCGGCAAGGCAGCGCTCAATCCAGCGCGCGGTGATTTCAGGATCTTTAGTCGCAGGCAGTGAAAGCGGCTCGTCGTACGTGTCGCTCTGGCGCTCATGCAGTACCTGCACGCCGCGGCTATCAATCAGGCTAATTTGCGGACAGCGTTGCGGGTTGGCATAGACTTCGCCTTCGGTACCATGCATCAGCAAAGCCCGCCCGCCAATGCGGCTAAAAAAGGTCGCCACACGCGGAACATATTCAGGATGAGAAACGCTTGATAAACGCAGCGCGGCATCCTCAGCAAATGGCGTCGCCAGCTTGGCCAGTGAATGCGCGCTGTTGCGCACGCCCATCCGCCAGCGCATCGCCAGCTGTTTTTCCAGCGGCGGGCAGAGCGCGCTCACCGGGATAAACACCGGCTGGCGCCCGTCCAGTTTGGCCTGCGCTTGTCCGCCGTGTAGGGTGGGCACAATCCCCATCAGCTCAAATATTGTTTCCGTCAGTACGCGGGTCGGATCTTCACTGACGCCGTGTACTACAACTGGAAAGCCCAATTTATGCAGCAGGATAGCCAGCAACGGCGTTAAATTCGCCTGTTTACGCGCGCCGTTATAGCTGGGAATAACGACCGGCAACGGCCTATCTGCGGGCGGTGTCAGTTTGATGGTATGATTCTGCATGGCTTCATAAAAGCCCAGCATTTCGGCTTCGCCTTCGCCTTTAATACGCAGCGCCATCAATATACTGCCCATCTCCAGGTCGGGGACGTCGCCATTCAGCATTCGGGTATACAAACCGCGCGCGGTATCCAGATCCAGATCGCGGGCGTGATTTTTACCTCGCCCGATCTCTTTGATGATCTTGCGATAATCCATTGAAAGCTCCTTGAAGTGTGCTCACAGCATTAACGCCGTCGGCGGCGTGCAGGTTTTGCTTTTGGTTTTACTATAACGTCTGGCACGGCAGGCTGCTCTATCGGAAAAACAGGTAAGGCATTCAGTAAACGCTGTCCGTAGTTTTTGGTCAACAAACGCTTATCATAAATGACCACTTCTCCCCGACAGGCGTGGCTACGGATCAATCGCCCTACCTGCTGAATTAAATTAAAAGACGCGCTTGGTAAACTTTGTACCTCAAACGGATAACGATTCAGGCTTTTTAGCCATTCGCCTTCGGTGATCACGACCGGGCTGTCGATCGGCGGGAAAGCAATTTTATGGATATGGACCTGCGTCAGCAGCTCGCCTTTAAGATCCAGCCCTTCGGCAAAAGACTGAAGCCCAACCAGCACGCTGCGTTCGCCGCTCTCCACCCGTTTACGGTGTAGCTCCACCAGCCGGTAACGCGGCTGGTCGCCCTGGACCAGGAGGAGTAAGCGCACATCAGCGACATGCTCCAGAAAACGCTGCATCGCCCGCCCGCTGGCGAACAGTACCAGCATACCATGATGTTTTTTGCTCTCCAGTTGCTCACGAAAATAGGCTGCCATTTCGGCAATATGCTGCTCTTCGTTATCAATGGTGGGTTCGTAGCGCATTTGAGGAATCACCAGTTTCCCCTGTTCCACATGATTAAACGGCGAATCCAGCGCCACAAAGCGGTCGCCGGCTTTTTCTTTTAAGCCGCTCATTTCCTGCAGACGCGAAAAGCTATTGAGCGAGCGCAGTGTCGCCGAGGTGACAATAATGTGCGGTACGCTGCGCCATAACAATCTTTCCAGCTGATCGCTGACGCGGATACCGACACAATGGAACCAGACGTGGAGTTGCCCTTCGCGTATTTCACGCGTCGCCCATTTGGACACCGGCGCGCCTGAAGACTGCGCCATCGAAGCCAGCCGCCATAATTTACTTTGCGCCTCGAACATTCCCAGCGCCCGGTTCATCTGTAAAATCACCCGATGCAAACGCACAATATCGTGCGATCCGGTTTTTTCGCTGAGATCGTTGAGAAAGGATTCCGCCAGCCCACGCAGCGTCTCGGTCAGCTTCGCCAGTCGCTGGCAGATTTCCATGACCTCATCAGGCAACTCGCCCATTGCAAAACGGTGCTCCGCCTCCTGCGCTGCGGGCATATACAGATTAAGAATGGCATTGAGCGAGGCGATCAGTTCGTACACCTCCTCGCAATGGGCGTTAAGTCGCTCAGGATTCGCTAACGGCGGCGTGGTCTTAGGGCGAAATTGCTCCATGCAGGTCGCCACCAGTTTGCTGAACAGGTCCAGTTGCAAGCGATACCAGGAGGCGGTAATTTCCGCGCTCATCTCCAGCGCATCGCGAGCGACATCGGGCAGATGATGACCTTCATCCAGTACCAACAGCAGATGCTTTGGTTCCGGCAGTACGGCTTCACTTTCCATCGCCGCCATTACCAGCGCGTGATTCGCCACCACGACTTCCGCTTCCTGTATTTCACGTCGGGCGACAAAGAATGGACATTCGCGGTAATAGTGACAGTTGCGGTTCAGACAACTGGCTTTATCGGTACTTAATCGCCGCCACAGATCGTCGTCAATAGCAATGTCGGTATGATCCCGCAGACCATCCCATTTGTAACCGTCAAGATCCCCTTTCAGCCTGGCGCAGCGCTTTTGCTCTTCCTGATTGTTAGGCGTCAGTTCGTCATCAAGAAAGGCGAGCAGATCCTGCTGCGTAGGCTCGCTACTGGCGAGCGCCGCCAGGTTTCGCGGACACACGTAACGCCCGCGGCCAAAGGCGGCGGTAAAGCGCAGATCGGGGATGATTTTTCGTAGCAGCGGCAAATCTTTGCTAAAGATCTGATCCTGTAACGCCACGTTAGCGGTACTGACCACCAGTGTTTTTTGCTCTTCCCGGGCAATGGCGATACCGGGAATAAGATAGGAGAGGGTTTTCCCGACGCCGGTCGGCGCTTCAATAGCCAGATGTCTCCCTTCTTCCCCGGCCAGCGTTCTGGCGACGTCAGCAATCATCTGCCGCTGCGGCGCACGGGGAATAAAGTCGGGAATCTGGTCCTGAAGCGCCTTATACCAGGCGGCGATTTGCGCTTTCAGCGCAGCGGTCAATGCCATGAGAAAACCTGAAGTACTGTATAAACAGCCACTATTGTGTCACATTTCAGGGGCGGGAAGTACCTTTTTTACCGGTTCTGGAAGGCGGCTCGCAACGCGATGTGTATTTTGCCGGATGACGGTGCAAGCACCTTATCGGGCCTACGTATTTGCATAGTCCGTAGGCCCGGTAAGCGTCGCGCTACCGGGCATGTTGCCGGATAAAATTTACTGGGCAGGCGTGATTCTGCGCGGGCGACGCGGCGGACGTGCTTTGTCGCCAGCGGGTTTCCCCTCGCCTGTGCGCGGTTTTGGTTTCGCCTTCGCCGCCCCGCTATCCTGACGTCGCGGCTGCTGACTGCGCCCCGCTCCCCCCTGATTTTGTCCGCGTCCACGACCGCCGCCGCCGCGCTGCTGACGACCGTTCTGAATCGGCTCCGCTTTAATCGACGGGTCCGGCTCATAGCCCGGCGTCGTAATGCGTGGGATCTCTTTTTTCAGCAATTTTTCGATATCACGCAACAGTTTATGCTCGTCAACACAGACCAGCGACAGCGCCTCGCCAGTTGCCGCCGCGCGACCGGTACGGCCAATACGGTGTACATAATCTTCCGGCACGTTCGGCAGTTCATAGTTGACCACGTGCGGCAGCTCTTCAATATCCAGACCACGCGCCGCAATATCCGTCGCCACCAGCACGCGAATATCGCCGGATTTAAAATCGGCCAGCGCGCGGGTACGTGCGCCCTGCGATTTATTACCGTGGATCGCCGCGCTGCGAATACCGTCTTTATTAAGCTGTTCCGCCAGATGGTTCGCGCCATGCTTGGTGCGGGTGAAGACCAACACCTGCTGCCAGTTGCCCTGGCCAATCATCTGCGACAACAGTTCACGTTTGCGTTTTTTATCGACAAAGTGCACGTGCTGCGTCACCTGCTCTGAGGCCGTGTTGCGGCGCGCCACTTCGATTTCCAGCGGGTTGCGTAACAGCTTTTCGGCAAGCGCTTTGATGTCGTCGGAGAACGTGGCGGAGAACAGCAGATTCTGACGCTTCGCCGGCAGTTTCGCCAGCACGCGACGAATGTCGTGAATGAAGCCCATATCCAGCATACGGTCGGCTTCATCCAGTACCAGAATCTCAATCTGATCCAGCTTTACGGCATTTTGATGTTCCAGGTCGAGCAGACGTCCCGGCGTCGCCACCAGCACATCCACGCCGCCGCGCAGTTTCATCATCTGCGGATTGATGCTTACGCCGCCAAACACCACCAGCGAGCGAATATTGAGGTATTTACTGTAATCTCTAACGTTTTCGCCAATTTGCGCCGCCAGTTCGCGGGTTGGCGTGAGGATCAACGCACGCACCGGGCGACGACCTTTAGCATGCGGCTGATGGGTAATCAGGTGCTGCAATAATGGCAGGGTAAAACCCGCCGTTTTACCGGTTCCGGTCTGGGCGCTGGCCATCAGATCGCGGCCTTCCAGCACGGCGGGAATCGCCTGTTGCTGAATAGGGGTAGGTTCACGGTAACCCTGCTCGGCAATGGCGCGCAGGATATCAGGGTTTAATCCCAGGGAATCAAAAGACATAACTACTCCGGACCGCCCCGACCGTTGCCGGTGTAGTTTTCAGGGAGATGCTCAAATTTGGAATGACAAAAACCACAATGTCATGAAGGGGCGGAGTGTAGCAGTTTTTGTGATGCGGCGCATAAATTATCCTTACGGTGAGCCGCGGGGAAAATGACGCCCCGCGACGGAGATCCATGCGTTATTGTTCAGCAAACGCCTCGCCGTAGAAACTTGCCAGCAGCAGTTGGCGCAGTTCCGATACCAGCGGATAACGCGGGTTAGCGCCGGTGCACTGGTCATCGAAGGCATCTTCAGACAGTTTGTCAACGTGTGCCAGGAAGTCAGCTTCCTGTACGCCTGCTTCACGGATAGACTTAGGAATGCCCAGCTCAGCTTTAATGCTTTCCAGCCATGCCAGCAGTTTTTCAATCTTAGCGGCGGTACGGTCGCCCGGCGCGCTCAGGCCCAGGTGGTCAGCAATTTCAGCGTAACGACGGCGTGCCTGCGGACGATCGTACTGGCTGAAAGCGGTCTGCTTGGTCGGGTTGTCATTCGCGTTGTAGCGGATAACGTTACAAATCAGCAGGGCGTTCGCCAGACCGTGCGGAATGTGGAACTGAGAGCCCAGTTTGTGCGCCATGGAGTGACATACACCGAGGAAGGCGTTGGCAAACGCGATACCGGCGATAGTCGCTGCACTGTGAACACGTTCACGCGCAACCGGGTTCTTAGACCCTTCGTGGTAAGACGCCGGCAGGTTTTCTTTCAGCAGTTTCAGAGCCTGCAGAGCCTGACCGTCAGAGAACTCAGAAGCCAGTACGGAAACGTAAGCTTCCAGGGCGTGAGTTACCGCATCCAGACCACCGAACGCACACAGGGACTTCGGCATATCCATCACCAGGTTGGCGTCGACAATCGCCATATCCGGGGTCAGGGCATAGTCAGCCAGCGGATATTTCTGACCGGTTGCATCGTCGGTCACAACCGCAAACGGTGTGACTTCAGAACCGGTACCGGAAGTGGTGGTGACGGCGATCATTTTCGCTTTCACGCCCATTTTCGGGAACTTGTAGATACGTTTACGGATGTCCATAAAGCGCAGCGCCAGTTCTTCGAAGTGAGTTTCCGGATGTTCGTACATGACCCACATGATTTTCGCGGCGTCCATCGGGGAACCACCGCCCAGCGCGATGATCACGTCCGGTTTGAAGGAGTTCGCCAGCTCAGCGCCTTTGCGAACAACGGAAAGCGTCGGGTCGGCTTCAACTTCGAAGAAGACTTCGGTTTCAACGCCAGCCGCTTTCAGCACAGAGGTGATCTGGTCTGCGTAGCCGTTGTTGAACAGGAAGCGGTCAGTCACGATGAGCGCACGTTTGTGGCCATCAGTAATCACTTCATCCAGCGCGATGGGCAAAGAGCCACGGCGGAAGTAGATAGATTTCGGAAGTTTGTGCCACAACATGTTTTCAGCTCGCTTAGCAACGGTTTTCTTGTTGATCAGGTGTTTCGGACCAACGTTTTCAGAGATGGAGTTACCACCCCAGGAACCACAACCCAACGTCAGGGAAGGTGCGAGTTTGAAGTTGTACAGGTCACCGATACCCCCCTGAGAGGCCGGGGTGTTGATCAGGATACGCGCGGTTTTCATCATCTGACCGAAGTAAGCAACGCGTTCTGGCTGGTTATCCTGGTCAGTGTACAGGCAGGAGGTGTGACCGATACCGCCCATAGCGACCAGTTGCTCCGCTTTATCTACCGCATCGGCAAAATCTTTTGCTCGGTACATGGCGAGCGTCGGAGAGAGTTTTTCGTGAGCGAAAGGCTCAGAGACGTCCGTTGCACTCACCTCCCCTATCAGAACCTTGCTATTTTCAGGCACAAAAATGCCGGCAATCTCTGCGATTGTAGCCGCTGACTGGCCGACAATTGCCGCGTTCAGCGCCCCATTTTTGAGCAATACTCCGCCTACAGCTTTCCTCTCTTTTTTATTCAGAATCACCGCGCCGCATTTCGCAAAACGCTCGCGAACGGCATCATAGACGGAATCAACAACGACAACAGACTGTTCAGAAGCACAGATTACGCCGTTATCGAAGGTTTTCGACATCAGGATTGACGCCACAGCGCGTTTAATGTCAGCAGTTTCATCAATCACTACCGGAGTGTTACCTGCGCCTACGCCGATAGCCGGTTTGCCGGAGCTGTATGCTGCTTTAACCATGCCTGGACCACCCGTCGCGAGGATCAGGTTAATATCCGGGTGGTGCATCAATGCGTTAGACAGTTCTACGGAAGGTTGATCGATCCAGCCAATCAGATCTTTCGGCGCGCCGGCAGCGATAGCCGCTTGCAGAACGATGTCTGCCGCTTTGTTGGTTGCTTCTTTAGCGCGCGGATGCGGAGAAAAGATGATGGCGTTACGGGTCTTCAGGCTAATCAGCGACTTGAAAATCGCGGTAGAGGTCGGGTTGGTTGTCGGAACGATGCCGCAAATAATACCGACAGGTTCAGCAATCGTAATGGTCCCGAAAGTGTCGTCTTCTGACAGCACGCCGCAGGTCTTTTCATCTTTATAGGCGTTATAGATATATTCGGAAGCGAAGTGGTTTTTAATCACTTTGTCTTCCACGATGCCCATACCAGACTCGGCGACCGCCATTTTGGCCAGCGGAATGCGGGCATCAGCGGCGGCCAGAGCGGCGGCGCGGAAGATTTTGTCTACCTGTTGTTGCGTGAAACTCGCGTACTGACGCTGGGCTTTTTTGACGCGCGCAACCAGCGCGTTTAATTCTTCAATGGAATTAATCGACATGGAAACCTCGAACGGAAACAGAGAAGCGCCGCCGCAGAACGCGGCGGCGAAAGTCATTAACGCAGACGATGCTTAATTTTTTCTACCATCATCGCGGTGGAGATGCCGTAGCGATCGTGCAGCGTCGGCAGCGCGCCGGCCAGCAGGAATTCGTCAGGCAAACCAACGGTATCCAGCTCACAGCGTACGCCTTTGCGCATCAGCAGCGCGGCAACCGCCTCCCCTAACCCGCCGACCGAGGTATGGTTTTCCGCGGTCATCACCAGGCGACCGGGCTTCGACGCCTGCTCAATAATCGCTTTTTCATCAAGTGGCTTGATTGTCGGCACGTGCAGTACGGCCACGCTGATATTATCGGCGCGTAGCTTTTCAACCGCCTCCAGAGCACGCATGGTCATCAGCCCGGAAGAGATAATCAGCACATCATTGCCGTCCTCCAGCAGTTTCGCCTTGCCCAGCTCAAACTGATAGTCGTACTTATCCAGCACCAGCGGCACCTTACCGCGCAGCAGGCGCATATACACCGGGCCGTTATGGTCAGCAATTGCCGGTACCGCCTGCTCTATCTCCAGCGCATCGCAAGGATCGACGATAACCATGCCGGGAATGCCGCGCATAATCGCCAGATCTTCGGTTGCCTGGTGGCTTGGGCCATAACCCGTCGTCAGGCCCGGCAGCGCTGCACAGATCTTCACGTTCAGATGCTCTTCGGCGATCACCTGATGGATAAAATCATAGGCGCGACGGGTGGCAAACGCAGCGTAGGTGGTAGCGAAGGGAATAAATCCCTCTTTCGCCATGCCCCCCGCCGCGCCCATCAGCAGCTGTTCCGCCATTCCCATCTGGAAAAAGCGATCCGGGAAAGCCTGGGCGAAAATATGTAGATCGGTATATTTTGACAGGTCCGCGGTCATACCGACGATTTCAGGGCGCTGCGCCGCCAGTTTCGACAGCGCGACGCCAAACGGCGCAGGGATCGTCGCCTGGCCTTCATCGGCGATAGAAGCAATCATCGCGGACGTTTTTAAACGTGGTTTACTCTGGCTCATTACAGCACTCCTTCCGGTTTGTTAGCGTCCAGCACCGCAATCGCTTTTTGCCACTCGTCAGCATCGACGCGAATAAAATGGTTCTTATCGCGGGTTTCGAGGAACGGCACCCCTTTGCCCATCAGCGTGTCGCAGAGAATGACCCGCGGCTGGTTGCTGGCATGACTTTTCGCGTTGTCAAAGGCCGCAATCACCGCAGCCAGATCGTTACCGTCCACGCGCTGTACGTACCAGCCGAAAGCGGCCCATTTTTCATGCAGCGGCTCAAAGCCGAGGATTTTGCGCGAATCGCCGTCCGCCTGCTGTTTGTTAACATCAACGATGTTAATCAAGTTAGTCAGGCCATAGTGGGCTGCCGACATCGCCGCTTCCCAGGTTGAACCTTCGTCCAGTTCCCCATCCGACATAGAGTTATAAACCCAGGAGGTACTACTTTTTTGCTTCAGCCCGAGCGCCATTCCTACGGCAATGGACAGCCCCTGCCCCAGCGAACCACCGGACATCTCCATTCCTGGCGTGTAGGTCGCCATCCCCGACATCGGTAGTCGGCTGTCGTCGGAGCCGTAGGTTTCCAGCTCCTCTTCCGGGATAATTCCCGCTTCCAGCAGCGCCGCATAATAGGCGATGGCGTAATGGCCGTGAGAGAGCAGGAAGCGGTCGCGCCCTTCCCACTCAGGGTCTTCCGGACGGTAGGTCATCGCGTGGCTGAACGCGGTTGCCAGCACATCGGCATAGCCCAGAGCCTGGCCGATATAGCCCTGTCCCTGAACTTCCCCCATTTGCAGGGCGTAGCGGCGGATGCGCCACGCCGCTGCGGCGACTTTTTGTGATTCGGTCATCTTCATCTCATTGCCTCGCTTAGTGAATTAACATGCCGCCGTTAACATCCAGGGTGATACCGGTGGAGTAGGACGCGAGATCGCTTCCCAGGAACAGCGCGGCGCGCGCGATGTCTACCGCATCGCCCAGGCGGTTCATCGGGATCCCGGCAAGGATGTTGGCCGTCATTTCATCGGTCAGCTTACCGGCGGTGATGTCGGTCTGAATCAGCCCCGGAGTGATGCAGTTTACGCGGACGTTATCGGGGCCAAGCTCACGCGCCATCGCCCGCGCCAGACCGAGCACGCCGGCTTTTGCCGCGCTGTAGTGCGGGCCGCCGAAGATACCGCCGCCGCGCTGGGCGGAAACGGAGGAGATGCAGACAATGCTGCCGGATTTTTGCGCTCTCATGACCGGGATAACCGCCTGTGACATCAACAGCGTGCCGCGCAGGCTGACGTCAAGCACCGCGTCATAATTAGCGCGCTTAATGTCCATTAGCTTCAGCGGCTGAGTAATACCGGCGTTATTCACCAGTACATCGACCCGACCATATTTAGCCATGATCTGTTCAATTGCCGCCTGAACCTGAACTTCGTCAGCGACGTTTGCCGCCAACCCGAGATGACCTTCGCCTAATGCCGCAGCTGCGGCTTCACTGGCTTCGCCATTGAGGTCGATAATGACCACTTTAGCGCCGTTTTCAGCAAATAATTTCGCGGTAGCAAAACCCAAACCGCGTGCGGAGGCCGCGCCAGTAATAATGGCGACTTTATCTTTTAATAACATATTTTCACTCCATGACATTACGTCATATTAATTAACAGGATATATTTCCGTTATTGTGGCTCATCGAGGAAGAGAATAACCACCAGACCAATTGCTGCGCAGATACCGAAATAGGTAAATACAGAATTAAAGCTGCCGGTCTTATCAAGTAAAAAACCCGCAGCCATCGGAGCGACAAACCCGCCGAGGTTGCCGCCGCTATTGATAATAGAAGAGGCAATGGGATACGTTTTCGTATCCGAAACCGCCATACCGTATGCTGTGAATGCGGGCCAGCCAATATTCAGGCATAAACCGACGAAGAATAACCCAACACATACCGCCCAGGTGCTTGCCGGAATATTCAGCATAATTAACATCATGACCACGGTAGAAATAGCAGTAAACATCATCGTTGGCTTACGACGACGGCCTAATACTTTATCCGAAATCCATCCGCCGCCAATCGCGCCAATAAACCCGCCGATGCACGGCATACTGGCTACAAACCCCATACTCATGACATCAAAACCGCGCTCTTTCACTAAATAGAGCGGAATCCAGGTTAATAAGCCGTACAGCACGCTAACCATCATAAAATAGGCCAGGCAGTCACCGAGGATATTTTTGGAAGTAAATAATCCTTTTGCCGTATCGATAGGCGCCATTTTTTTCACCCGAATAATTTTATCCAGCAAAGTGAAACGATCGGCAATTAATATATTTTCCCGCACGGTGTTTTTATGGATATCACGCCCGGCATTAATCTCTTCCAGTTCACTTTGCGAAACAAATCCGCTCTCTGAAGGTTTGGACTTAACCAGTAAATACCAGGCAATCGCCGCCACGATCCCCGGGATCGCAAAGGAGAAAAAGACCCACCGCCAGCCCCAGGTGACCGCAATCCACACCGCCAACGGCGGCACGATAATCGGCGCAAACATGGTGGCCGCGATATAAACGCCGGTTGCCGTGGCTTTCTCTTTCGGCGGAAACCAGTTATTAATCGTTGAAGCCAGACCCACCGGGCATGGTCCTTCGCTAAGCCCCAGTCCCAGTCGCACCATCTTCAGGCTAAACACCGAACTTACCGTGCCCATCAGCCAGGTGAAAGCGGAAAAGCCGAAAATTGATAGTGAAACTAACCCCCGCGTGCCGCGTTTGGCGATAAAAAAACCTGCCGGGATCTGGCTTACCGCGTAGCCAAGGAAAAACATACTGGCGATGGCCCCGGCTTCAAAGTTGTTGATATGAAACTCATCAATGATAAACGGCAGCACCGCGCCGATATTGGTTCTGTCGGCGTAATTTATTGCATACACCAGGAAAATCATCGTCAAAACCACCAAACGATATTTTGTCTTCCTGGCGTCAGTACAGACTACAGTATCTATACGTGACATAGGGTATCCTCATTATTGTTTATACCCTTCATACTTCAAGTTGCTTATGTGTTGGCTACGCTCGCTCACCCCAGTCACATAGTTATCTATGCTCCTGGGGACTCACTCCCTTGCCGCCTTTAAGCAACTCGAATTATTTTGGGTATATGTTTTTTTCGCGAACCTTACCGCATCGCGCCTTGTTATCAGGCCTGTGGTTGCAATATAACAATCCCCAAAAGAAACGGTATTCAAAAAACCTCAATTATGAATGAGGAAAATTTGCTTCGTGACTGGATTCAAATTATTGTTGAATCATCTTGACCGACAGAAATGGCAGATAAAACTGTTAACTTCATCACGAATTACCCCATAACTTATTTTTCGCCTATGTTAAGCTGACCAGGTATTAGGGGAGTAACCGCTGAATTTACTTCCTGGGGTAATAAAATTGGGCGATCATCATTCCATTCACCGGAGATAGTCATGAACCAGCCACTACAGAATAAAAGCTTGCCTGTGCCATCTTTACGCAATATCCAGGCATTCATTGAAGTGGCTGATACCAACAGCCTGAATCTGGCAGCTGAAAATCTCAATGTTACGGCCTCCGCGGTAAGCCATCAGATAGCCAGTCTGGAACAGTATCTGGGAAAGAAACTTTTTTCGCGCAGCAGTAAAGGCGTCGTATTGACCGCGATTGGTGAAAAATATTTAAAAGAGGTTTCGGGGGCGTTAAACATTATTGGACAGGCTACCAACCAGGTCATAAATGATATTCACCAGGATTATTTACGCATACATTCAGCACCGAGTTTTGGATTGCTATGGTTGATGCCCCGTCTGAATAAATTTCGCCAGGCCTGGCCTGAACTTAAAATTAGCCTGACCTGTTCTTACGAAAGTATTCAGTTCTCCCGTGATAATATCGATATCGATATCCGCCACGGCCTTTCACAATGGCCGACGCTGGTCGTCAAAACCATAAAAAATGAACGTATGCTCCCCTATACATCATCGACTTATTTAGCGAGTCATAGCATTCAAAACATTGAAGATTTACTGGGTTGCGATCTTATTCATTCAGATAGCACGCTGATCAACTGGAGCAACTGGCTGTCCTGGCATAAGGTTCGCGGCTGGAATAAAAACTTTATTTTTAATTTTGACCGTTCCTATATGAGCATTGAGGCTGCACGTATGGGCATGGGTATTATTCTTGAAAGCAATTTACTGGCCGGACAAAGCGTTAGCCAACGCCACCTGGCGCCCGTTTTTACGACTGACGTGAGTATGCCGGTTAACGCTCACCACTTCGTTTTGCCACACCACAATGAACAAAAAGAGAAAGTGAGGATATTCTTTAATTGGGTTTCCAAAGAGCTAAGCCGCGAAGGATTTCAGATCTAATAGCTGGCGGTAGACAAACCTGAAATGTGCGCCTAAAGTTAATCAATCGATTGATTAAAAATTAGGGCGTGTGATGAATATTCCCACCACGACCACCAAGGGCGAGCAGGCGAAAAGTCAGCTCATTGCCGCCGCACTGGCGCAGTTTGGCGAGTATGGCCTCCATGCCACCACGCGCGATATCGCCGCGCTGGCGGGGCAAAATATTGCCGCCATTACTTACTATTTCGGCTCAAAAGAGGATTTATACCTCGCCTGCGCCCAGTGGATTGCCGATTTTCTTGGCGAAAAATTTCGCCCCCATGCTGAAAAAGCGGAACGTCTGTTTAGCCAGCCTGCCCCTGACCGGGACGCCATACGCGAGCTCATTCTGCTCGCCTGCAAGAACATGATTATGCTGCTGACGCAGGAAGACACCGTTAACCTGAGCAAATTTATTTCACGCGAGCAGCTCTCTCCCACGTCGGCCTATAAATTGGTTCATGAACAGGTTATCGATCCGTTGCACACCCATCTGACAAGATTGGTTGCCGCTTATACCGGCTGCGACGCCAATGATACGCGCATGATTTTGCATACCCATGCCTTACTGGGCGAAGTGCTGGCGTTTCGTCTCGGCAAAGAAACTATTCTGTTACGTACCGGCTGGCCGCAGTTTGATGAAGAAAAAGCGGAGCTGATTTACCAGACGGTAACCTGCCACATCGATCTTATTCTGCACGGTTTAACGCAAAGGAGTCTGGACTGATGAAAAAACCTGTCGTTATCGGACTGGCAATCGCAGCGCTCATCGCTGTGATTGCCGGTGGAACCTGGTGGTATCAAAGTCGGCAGGACGATGGGCTGACGCTATACGGTAATGTCGATATCCGTACCGTCAATATCAGCTTTCGCGTCGGCGGCAGGCTGGCGTCGCTGAATGTTGATGAAGGCGATGCCATCAAAGCCGGACAGGTGCTCGGCGAACTGGATCACGCGCCATACGAAAACGCGCTAATGCAGGCGAAAGCTGGCGTGTCGGTCGCGCAGGCGCAATATGATTTGATGCTGGCAGGCTATCGCGATGAAGAGATAGCCCAGGCCGCCGCCGCCGTCAGACAGGCGCAAGCCGCCTATGACTACGCACAAAACTTTTATAACCGTCAGCAAGGATTGTGGAAAAGCCGCACCATTTCCGCTAACGATCTGGAAAACGCCCGCTCATCGCGCGATCAGGCGCAGGCGACGCTGAAGTCCGCGCAGGATAAACTGAGCCAGTACCGTACCGGTAATCGTGAACAGGATATCGCCCAGGCGAAAGCCAGCCTGGAACAGGCAAAGGCCCAACTGGCGCAGGCGCAGCTTGATTTGCAGGACACTACGCTTATCGCGCCTGCCAACGGAACCTTGCTCACCCGCGCGGTCGAGCCTGGCAGTATGCTGAACGCCGGCAGCACGGTATTAACGCTCTCGCTGACCCGCCCCGTCTGGGTGCGCGCCTATGTCGATGAACGCAACCTCAGTCAGACGCAACCGGGGCGCGACATTCTGTTGTATACCGACGGTCGTCCTGACAAACCTTACCACGGCAAGATTGGTTTCGTTTCGCCCACCGCGGAATTTACGCCGAAAACCGTCGAAACGCCGGATCTGCGTACCGATCTCGTCTATCGCCTGCGCATTATCGTCACCGATGCGGACGATGCGTTACGCCAGGGGATGCCAGTCACGGTGAAATTTAATGACGAGGCACGGCATGAGTGAGGCCGTTATTACGCTGCACGGTCTGACGAAGCGCTTTGCGGGAATGGATAAACCCGCCGTCGCGCCGCTCGACTGTACCATTCATTCCGGTTATGTCACCGGGCTGGTAGGGCCGGACGGCGCAGGAAAAACCACGCTAATGCGTATGCTGGCGGGCCTGCTCAAAGCCGATGGCGGCAGCGCGTCCGTATTGGGCTTCGATCCGATACAAAACGACAGCGAGCTGCACGCGGTTCTGGGCTATATGCCGCAGAAATTCGGTCTGTATGAAGATCTTACCGTCATGGAGAACCTTAATCTCTATGCCGATTTACGCAGCGTTACCGGCGAGATACGGGAAAAGACCTTTGCCCGTTTGTTGGAGTTTACCGCCCTCGGCCCTTTCACTGGCCGTCTGGCAGGAAAATTGTCCGGCGGGATGAAGCAAAAACTGGGGCTGGCCTGTACGCTGGTCGGCGAACCGAAAGTGCTGCTGTTGGATGAACCGGGCGTTGGCGTTGACCCGATTTCACGGCGCGAGTTGTGGCAAATGGTCCACGAACTGGCGGGCGACGGGATGCTGATTTTATGGAGCACCTCCTATCTGGATGAAGCCGAACAGTGTCGCGATGTACTGCTGATGAATGAAGGCGAGCTGCTCTATCAGGGCGAACCTAAAGCGCTGACGCAAACGATGGCCGGACGTAGCTTTCTGATGAGCAGTCCACAGGAAAACAACCGTAAGTTACTACAGAGAGCGCTCAGACTGCCGCAGGTGAGCGACGGCATGATTCAGGGACGTTCGGTACGCCTGATCCTGAAAAAAGAGGCGACCGCAGCAGATATTCGTCAGGCCGAAGGGATGCCGGAAATCACCCTCAATGAGACCGCGCCGCGCTTCGAAGATGCGTTTATCGATCTGCTTGGCGGAGCGGGAACCTCGGAGTCTCCGCTGGGTTCAATCCTGCATACGGTTGAAGGCACTGCCGGCGAAACGGTGATTGAAGCGCAGGAACTGACGAAAAAATTTGGCGATTTCGCGGCCACGGACCATGTTAATTTCGTCGTACAACGCGGCGAGATTTTTGGCCTGCTCGGCCCGAACGGCGCGGGTAAATCAACCACCTTTAAAATGATGTGCGGCCTGCTGGTGCCGACGTCCGGCAAGGCGCTGGTGCTGGATATGGACCTGAAAGTCAGCTCCGGCAAAGCCCGTCAGCATCTGGGCTATATGGCGCAAAAATTTTCGCTTTACGGCAACCTGACGGTTGAGCAGAACCTGCGTTTTTTCTCCGGCGTCTATGGTTTGCGGGGCCGCGCGCAAAATGAAAAAATTCAGCGCATGAGTGAAGCGTTTGGTCTGAAAAGCATCGCGTCGCATCCCACCGATGCGCTGCCGCTGGGCTTTAAACAGCGACTGGCGCTGGCCTGCTCGCTGATGCACGAACCGGATATTTTATTCCTTGATGAACCAACGTCCGGGGTTGATCCCCTCACCCGCCGTGAATTTTGGCTGCATATTAATAGCATGGTGGAAAAAGGGGTCACGGTAATGGTGACGACCCACTTTATGGATGAGGCGGAATATTGCGATCGCATCGGACTGGTTTATCGCGGGAAGCTTATCGCCAGCGGTACGCCGGACGATCTCAAAGCGCAGGCCGCCGATGAGCAACAGGCCGATCCAACGATGGAGCAGGCCTTTGTCACTCTCATCAATGACTGGGATAAGGAGCATACGCATGAGTAAGTCTCTCTCCTGGCGCCGCGTGCGTGCGTTGTGCGTCAAAGAGACGCGCCAGATCGTGCGCGATCCCAGTAGCTGGCTGATTGCGGTGGTGATCCCGCTACTGTTGCTGTTTATTTTTGGTTACGGCATTAACCTCGACTCCAGCAAGCTGCGGGTGGGGATTCTGCTTGAACAACAAAGCCAGGAGGCGCTGGATTTCACTCATGCGATGACCGGTTCACCCTATATCGACGCGACCATTAGCGATAATCGCCATGAATTAATTGAAAAAATGCAGGCCGGACGCATTCGCGGACTGGTGGTGATTCCGGTGGATTTCGCGCAGCAAATGGCGCGCGACGGTGACAGCGCGCCGATTCAGGTGATTACCGACGGCAGCGAGCCAAACACCGCCAACTTCGTTCAGGGTTATGTGGAAGGCATCTGGCAAATCTGGCAACAGCAGCGGGCGGAAGATCGCGGCGACACCTTTGAACCGCTCATCGACGTCCAGACGCGCTACTGGTTTAACCCGGCGGCGATCAGTCAGCATTTTATTATTCCCGGGGCGGTGACCATTATCATGACGGTAATTGGCGCAATCCTCACCTCGCTGGTCGTTGCCCGCGAATGGGAGCGCGGCACGATGGAGGCGCTGCTCTCAACCGAAGTGACGCGTGTTGAACTGCTGCTGTGTAAGCTTATTCCCTATTACTTTCTCGGTATGCTGGCGATGCTGCTCTGTATGCTGGTATCGGTGTTTATTCTCGGCGTGCCGTATCGCGGTTCGCTGGTGATTCTGTTTATCATCACCAGTCTGTTTTTACTGAGTACGCTGGGGATGGGGCTGTTGATTTCCACCATCACTCGCAACCAGTTTAACGCCGCGCAGGTGGCGCTGAACGCCGCCTTTTTGCCCTCAATTATGCTGTCCGGGTTTATCTTCCAGATAGACAGTATGCCTGCGGTGATCCGCGCGGTGACCTATATTATTCCGGCGCGCTATTTTGTTAGCACCCTGCAAAGTCTGTTTCTGGCCGGCAATATTCCGGTCGTGTTAGGCGTTAACGTACTGTTTTTAATCGCCTCGGCGGTGATGTTTATTGGCCTGACGTGGCTAAAAACCAAACGACGGCTGGATTAAATATGTGTATGGATAATTGTCGTCGTAGGCCGGATAAGGCGTTCACGCCGCCATCCGGCATTATGCCTGATGCGCTTTGCTTATCAGGCCTACAAACTGGACTGAGAGGACGGACATGTTTCATCGTTTATGGACGTTAATTCGCAAAGAACTGCAATCGCTTTTACGCGAACCGCAAACGCGCGCGATCCTGATTCTGCCGGTGCTGATTCAGGTCATCCTGTTTCCGTTCGCCGCGACGCTTGAAGTCACTAACGCGACTATCGCCATCTATAACGAAGATAACGGCAAACATTCGGTAGAACTTACCCAGCGCTTTGCCCGCGCGAAAGCGTTTACCCATGTGCTATTGCTGAACAGTCCGCAGGAGATCCAGCCGACTATCGATACGCAAAAAGCGCTGCTGCTGGTGCGCTTCCCGGCGGATTTCTCGCGGAATCTGGATACCTTCCAGCCTGCGCCGATGCAACTCATTCTTGATGGACGTAACTCCAACAGCGCGCAAATCGCCGCCAATTATCTGCAACAGATCGTCAAGGAGTATCAGCAGACATTGATGGACGGTAAGCCAAAGCCCAACAATAGCGAACTGGTGGTACGCAACTGGTATAACCCGAATCTGGACTACAAGTGGTTTGTGGTGCCCTCGCTGATCGCCATGATCACCACTATTGGCGTGATGATCGTCACTTCGCTGTCCGTCGCCCGCGAGCGTGAACAAGGCACTCTGGATCAGCTGCTGGTCTCTCCGCTCACCACCTGGCAGATTTTCGTTGGTAAAGCGGTGCCGGCGCTGATTGTCGCGACCTTCCAGGCCACGATCGTGCTGGCTATCGGCATTTGGGCATACCAAATTCCCTTCGCCGGTTCGTTAGCGCTGTTTTATTTCACGATGGTGATTTACGGGCTGTCGCTGGTAGGCTTTGGCTTGCTGATATCATCGCTTTGCGCCACGCAACAGCAGGCGTTTATCGGCGTCTTTGTCTTTATGATGCCGGCGATTTTGCTCTCGGGGTATGTCTCGCCGGTGGAAAATATGCCGGTCTGGCTGCAAAACCTGACGTGGATAAACCCTATCCGCCACTTTACTGATATTACCAAGCAAATTTATCTTAAGGATGCGAGTCTGGGGATTGTCTGGGGAAGTTTGTGGCCGCTACTGGTGATAGCGGCCACCACGGGTTCAGCGGCGTATGCGATGTTTAGACGCAAAGTGATGTAGCTTTTTATCTTTCGCCAGTAGCGAGACCACGGCGGGCCCGGCCAGGATAGCCAGCCCCGCCAGCGCCAGTAAGACATTGTTTTGCAATACGCGGGATAGCAGCCAGAGGACAATCAGCGCGGTGCCGAAGTACCAGGTGGTAGTCAGCTCTTCCAGCACATCCGCCACATCGCGCCAGCGTTGCTCATGATGGCGCTGCAACGCCAGCATCAGCAGTACCGTCACGCCATAAAGCACGCATAATCCCAGGCCGACGCGCACTAATGTGCCGCTCATCCAGCCTATTACCAGCATCGCCACTACCAGTAAATGCAACATAATCTGCCAACAACCGAGGCCGGTTGCGACACGAACGCGTTGTTGCCACTTCATGGCTTTTCTCCTGAAGCATTTTTCTCTCATTATTCAGAGTACCGAACTTTACGGAAAATTCCGTAAGACCGCATCTTTTTGTGACGACGACTACACTATTTCAATCAGGATAGTGACGCGGACAGGAAGAAAATGACTCAACACACGCGAAATTTTTCATTCAAAGTGCTCACAATTAATACGCACAAAGGTTTTACCGCCTTTAATAAACGCTTCATCCTGCCGGAGCTGCGCGACGCTGTCAGAACGGTCGGCGCCGATATCGTCTGTCTGCAAGAAGTGATGGGCGCGCATGAAGTACATCCGCTGCATATCGAAAACTGGCCGGACACTACCCACTATGAATTTTTGGCCGACACCATGTGGAGCGATTTCGCCTATGGCCGCAATGCGGTCTATCCGGAAGGCCACCACGGTAACGCGGTTCTTTCTCGCTATCCCATTGAACATTATGAAAATCGCGACGTCTCGGTCGGCGGTAGCGAAAAACGCGGCGTGCTCTATTGCCGCATTACGCCGCCCATGCTCAACCGCCCTATCCACGTCATGTGCGTACATCTCGGCCTGCGGGAGAGCCACCGCCAGGCGCAGTTAACCATGCTGGCGGGATGGGTGAATGCCTTGCCGGAATCAGAACCGGTGCTGGTGGCCGGAGACTTTAATGACTGGCGGCAAAAGGCCGGCCCGCCATTAAACGCGGCCGGGCTGGAGGAGATATTCACCCGTGCCCATGGCCGACCGGCGCGCACATTCCCGGTGAGTATGCCGCTGCTGCGACTCGATCGTATTTACGTCAAGAATGCGAACGCCAGTTCTCCTACGGCGCTACCGCTGCGGAACTGGCGACATTTATCAGACCATGCCCCCCTTAGCGCGGAGATCCATCTATGAAATGCGGCTGGCGTGAAGGTAATCAAATTCAGCTACTGGAAAACGGCGACCAGTTCTATCCTGCCGTGTTTGAGGCTATCGCTCAGGCACAGCAAAAAATCATTCTGGAAACCTTTATCTTGTTTGAAGATGAGGTGGGTAAAAAACTCCATGCCGCTCTGCTAAAAGCCGCACAGCGCGGCGTAAAAGCCGAAGTATTACTCGACGGCTACGGCTCTCCCGATCTCAGCGACGCGTTTGTCGGCGAATTAACCTCGGCGGGCGTGATTTTTCGCTATTACGACCCCCGCCCGCGTCTACTGGGGTTGCGAACCAATATCTTCCGCCGAATGCACCGCAAAATTGTGGTGATTGATGATCGTATTGCCTTTGTCGGCGGCATTAACTACTCCGCCGAACATATGTCGGATTACGGCCCGCAGGCGAAACAAGACTACGCGGTACGGGTCGAAGGGCCTGTTGTGGCCGATATCCTGCAATTCGAAGTCGAGAATCTGCCGGGGCAAAGCCCCGCGCGCCGCTGGTGGAAGCGCCATCACCAGGCAGAAGAAAACCGTCACCCCGGCGAAGCGCAGGCGCTGTTTGTCTGGCGGGATAATGAAGAACACCGCGACGATATCGAACGTCATTATCTGAAAATGCTGACCCAGGCAAAGCGTGAAGTGATTATCGCTAACGCCTATTTTTTCCCCGGCTATCGCTTGCTCCACGCAATGCGTAAAGCTGCCCGCCGTGGCGTGAGCGTAAAACTGATTGTCCAGGGGGAACCAGACATGCCGATAGTCAAAGTCGGCGCGCGGTTGCTCTATAACTATCTGGTGAAGGGCGGCGTGCAGGTTTATGAATACCGACGCCGTCCGCTGCATGGCAAAGTGGCGCTGATGGACGATCACTGGGCCACGGTAGGGTCGAGTAATCTCGATCCGCTCAGCCTGTCGCTTAACCTTGAAGCTAACCTGATCATTCACGATCGTACTTTTAACCAGACCCTGCGCGATAACTTACAAGGCATCATCGTGAACGATTGTAAGCAGGTCGATGAGTCTATGCTGCCGAAACGCACCTGGTGGAACCTGACCAAAAGCGTGCTGGCGTTCCACTTTTTACGCCATTTCCCGGCGCTGGTCGGTTGGCTACCGGCGCATACCCCGCATCTGGCGCAGGTTCCCCCGCCTGCCCAGCCGGAAATGGAAACCCAGGATCGCGTTGATCCAGAAAATACAGGAGTGAAGCCCTAATGGCTAAATCGCATCCGCGCTGGCGGCTGGCTAAAAAAGTGCTGACCTGGCTGTTTTTTATTGCGGTCGTCGTTCTGCTGGTGGTTTATGCTAAAAAGGTCGACTGGGGCGATGTCTGGACCGTCATCCGCGACTATAACCGCACGGCGCTTTTAAGCGCTGTGGGACTGGTGATCGTTAGCTATCTTCTGTACGGCTGCTACGACCTGCTTGGACGGCTTTATTGCGGCCATAAACTGGCGAAGCGACAGGTAATGTTGGTATCGTTCGTCTGCTATGCCTTTAACCTGACGCTCAGCACCTGGGTCGGCGGGATCGGGATGCGTTACCGACTATACTCTCGCCTCGGGTTGCCCGGCAGTACTATCACGCGCATTTTCTCGCTCAGCATTACCACTAACTGGCTGGGCTATATTCTGCTTGGCGGCATCATTTTTACCTTCGGCATTGTCCAGCTTCCCGACCACTGGTATATCGATGAAGGCACGCTACGTATTCTCGGTATCGTTTTATTGTTGATTATCGCGGTCTATCTGTGGTTTTGCGCCTTTGCGAAGCGGCGGCATATGACGATTAAAGGGCAGAAACTGGTGCTGCCGTCATGGAAATTCGCGCTGGCGCAGATGGCGATCTCCAGCGCGAACTGGATGGCGATGGGCGCCATCATCTGGCTGCTGATGGGTCAGGATGTGAACTATTTCTTTGTGCTGGGCGTACTGCTGGTGAGCAGTATCGCGGGCGTCATCGTGCATATTCCGGCAGGCATCGGCGTGCTGGAGGCCGTATTCCTTGCGTTGCTGGCGGGCGAACATACGTCGCAAGGCACGATTATCGCCGCCCTGCTCGCATACCGCGTGCTTTACTATTTTATTCCCCTGTTGCTGGCGCTGGTGTGCTATCTGATCCTGGAGAGCCGGGCGAAGAAGCTGCGGGTGAAAAACGAGCGGGCGATGGCGAAATAAATTTAAGCAGACGCGTTTTCGCTTTCCAGCACAACGCGTTTTATCCGGTAAAAATAAACATATGCTGAGAAAAAAGACGTATTCATCTGTAAGCGGGAAAAAAGCAGCAATGACCAGCTAAACAGCAGCAGGAGCACTTCGTGAAACTCGCCCATGAATACTGATGACAGGGTACAGAGCGTTGCCAACGTAACGGAAATAATGGCCAGCAATAGCGCATAGCGGTAAATAATGACCCCGCTCATTCTTCCTTTAAGCAGGAGCTGATTTGACGGGGTAAGAAAAGCGATATAGCCCACGGCCAGGAAGAAGACCAGCTCCAGATGCTTTTTATTGTGCAGCTCAAACTGCGCAATAACCATGTTTATACTGACGATCCATGTCATGGTCATCATAATCGCCGTAAGCCCAATAACGCCTCCGTGAGGAATACCTTGTTCATACCAGTTTTTTTTGTAGTGGCTGGCCGGATACACAGGTAACTTAATTTCTGGCGGGATCAACTGCCCTTTTTTCACCAGCTCCGCCAGTGTTTTTCCTGTTAGCCACGTCATCAGGTTCATGGGCTTATCATTTCCTTGTCTGTGAGGTGAGATATTTTTGTAATGCGACTCGCACTAATCGACGCCCCAGGCAGAAACGAATCATCATCGTAAACGTTTCGCCATTCATCACCCAGCGGCAAAGCACAACCATAATAATCGCGATAACCAGATCACTCTTTAGTTCGCTATTTTGATTGCACAACACGTCAAATAATCCAGTACCGCAGAGCATAATATTTAATAAAAAAAGTAAAACGCAGAGGCGCAAACCCAGGATAAAACCCTTGGCAATAAGCCATACCTCAGCCATAACACATAGCATCATACCTATAGCACTGCCAAAATAAATAATTATATTTAGTGGCCAATACAGGATAAACTTATCAAAAACAAAATGCGCACTGCACACACCTCCCACAAGAAGCATAAAACTAAACGCGCAAACAGGCGCAGGATTGGGTAATGAATGTTCCCATGACAATCCGGTAATGAAATGAGAAATCAGCGCTGGTGGGCATTTCTTATTAAAATCCTCGCCGCCATTTTTAATGGCGCGAGTGACGTCTTTAGCTTCACAAAACGCTAACCAAAATTGTTTGCCACATAATTTACTCATTATACCCATCATCACCAACCTGAATAAAAACCTGCAACGCCTACGGCCTGAAAGATAATAGTATTTCCAGAATCATCAAAATGATATAACGACACAGCGTAACCACAGCATTAATAATGCCAAGGTAAAGCGTCAGCGCGCCAAATAAAGCGCAACGAGACAGGGATGAAAACTCGCTGTGATATAACATGCGGGCATAACCATGAAGTGTCGATTTTTCTAGTGCTGTAATCAATGTCCATACCAATACCGTCAGCATACTGACTATCCAGACCATAGTGCTACTGGCCACCAGGCTATTGACAACTATCGCAGCGATGATCCCGCTTACCGCCATAAAAATTAACGGCCTGAATAGACCAGAACTGATATTCAGGTAGAAAATAAATAAGGCATTAAGACTAAACATGATTCCAACAATCATGAAAATGGTCGCGCCACCTGAGAAAAGGTAAGCTAATGACACGCCGGTAAGCGTAATGATGGCAATATATATCAACGTTGCGACAACAGTGCCAAAGCGGGAAAGACAGGTAATGGCCCCATACCCCAGACCAAGCAAAAGTGCTGATATCCACAAAACAACAACAGGTTGAACGTGGGTTATCAAAAAATGAGTATACAACGTTAACCATATAATGCCGGCGGTACACCATAGTCCCAACGCAGTATACCAATAGGTAAGGGATAACATTGTCGCGGGAATAAATGCTATTTGTCGTATACGTATTGCAGCCAGAGGTCCCACTTGTCATTTATCACTCTTCACATGATCACGGTGATAAGAATGGCAAGCGCAGGAAAACATTTCTAAGATATTTATGCTGTTTCGCCCTAAATATAGTCCTAAAAAAATCCTGGCGCAGGGCCAGGATTTTAAGAGATCGCTATAATTAGCGGCGATTACCAAAAATACGCAGTAACATCAGGAACAGGTTGATAAAGTCCAGGTACAGCGTTAACGCGCCGAGAATCGAATATTTACGCAGATTAGCGCTATCGCGGGTATCTATTTGCTCGCCGATATTTTTCAGTTTCTGCGTATCATAGGCGGTCAGACCGACAAACACCACCACCCCGATATAGGTTACCGCCCACATCAGCGCTTCACTCTTCAGCCAGAAATTGACCAGCGACGCCAGAACGATACCAATAAGCGCCATAAACAGCATATTGCCGAAACCGCTAAGATCGCGTTTAGTGGTGTACCCGTACAGGCTCATGGCGCCAAACATTCCCCCCGTCACCACAAACGTGCTGGCGATAGAGGAGTAGGTGTAAACGATAAAAATACTGGATAACGTCAATCCGGTTAGCGCCGAATAGAGCATAAACAGCGTCGTCGCCATTCCGGCGCTAAGTTTATGCACCAGTCCCGACAGAACAAACACCAGCGCAAGCTGGGCAATAATTAAGCCAAAGAAGGTGATCTTACTGGAAAAGACAAACATCATGACGGCTGGCGTATTAGCCGCATACCACGCGATAAACGCGGTCAGTAACAGTCCGACCGTCATCCAGCCATACACTTGCGCCATATAGGTCTGCAGGCCGGATCGCGCCTGCACTATTGAATCAGATCGTGGAAATCTGTCCATGATGAACTCCTGTGTGGAAATGATACCCTAAAGCGTATCACATTCTGCTACCAACGTTTCGCCAACTGCTGGTCGCTGTCGCGCGCTTCGACCCAGCGATCGCCTTCCGGCGTGGCTTCACGCTTCCAGAACGGCGCACGGGTTTTCAGATAATCCATAATGAACTGACCGGCGTCGAACGCGCTACTGCGGTGCGCGCTGGTGACGCCGACAAACACAATCTCATCGCCCGGCCATAATTCGCCAACGCGATGAATCACCGTGACCCGTCCCAGCGGCCAGCGGGAACGCGCCTTCGCGACGATCTCCGCCAGAGCTTTCTCAGTCATGCCGGGATAATGCTCCAGCGTCAGCGCCTTAACGCTATCGCCCAGGTTATGATTGCGCACTTTTCCGGTAAAGGTGACGACCGCGCCGTCTTCGTCGCGCGCCGCCAGCCAGGAATATTCCTCCCCGACGCTAAACGGCGCAGGGCCGACTACAATTCGCGTTTCACGCATGTTAGCCCCCCGTGACTGGCGGGAAAAACGCCACTTCATCGCCCGCCGTCAGCGGATGGTCAAAACTTACCAGCGTCTGGTTGACCGCCGCCAACAGCTTGCCGTCTTCCAGCGCCAGCGCCCAACGATCGCTCTTTGTCGCCAGATGCTGTCGCAGCGACTCAACGGTGGAAAAATCTGCTGGAAGATCCAGCGCATCAGTTCCTGTAAGCTCGCGAACCTGGGCGAAGAAAAGCACCTTAATCATGCGTATCCACCTTAAAATCCCCCGATTTGCCGCCGCTTTTCGCCAGCAGGCGCACCGGACCAATTACCATATCTTTTTGTACCGCTTTGCACATGTCGTAGATGGTTAACGCCGCGACGGACGCCGCGGTTAATGCTTCCATTTCGACGCCGGTTTTACCGGTCAGACGGCACAGAGACTCAATACGTACGCGGTTATGCTCCGGCTCGGCCTGAAGCTGAATCTCCACTTTACTTAGCAGTAGCGGGTGGCACAGCGGGATCAGCTCCCAGGTGCGTTTGGCGGCCTGAATACCGGCAATTCGGGCGGTGGCGAAAACATCGCCCTTGTGGTGTTTGCCATCAACAATCATCGCCAGCGTTTCACTACGCATGGTAACGAATGCTTCCGCCCGCGCTTCACGAACGGTTTCCGCTTTCGCGGAAACGTCCACCATGTGCGCTTCGCCTGCGGCGTTTATATGGGTTAATTGCGACATCGTTATTTCTTTAAATGAGGGTGAAAATTACATGGGCGTGTACGGGCATCCAGCTGCGGCGCAATGATATTCTCCCATGCGGTTCTGCACGCTTTTGTGGAGCCCGGCATGGCGAAAATCAAGGTGTTATTCGCCACGCCAGCTACCGCGCGCGACTGCAGAGTTGCGGTGCCGATCTCTTCAAACGAGAGCATGCGAAACACTTCGCCAAATCCTTCCACTTCACGATCGAACAGCGGCAACAGCGCTTCCGGCGCCTGATCGCCTTCGGTCAAACCGGTCCCACCAGTTATCAATACGACCTGCACCTCATCACTGGCGATCCAGGCGGAAACCTGGGCGCGAATCGCGTAACGGTTCTCTTTAACGATGGCTTTCGCCACCACTTCATGCCCGGCCTCCTGCGCCGAATCACGCAGATAATGACCGGAGGTGTCGTCTTCTTCGCCGCGTCGGCTGGAAACAGTAAGAATAGCGATGCGGGTCGGGATAAATTCAGCGCTGACCTGACTCATCTGAAATCTCCTTATTAAGGATTAACCGCCAATGTAAGATAAATTTTGCGTAATACCAGTATTGCTCTGGTGAAGGAAATGGGTCTGCTTTTTCTCCCGCAACGCGTCGGAAATACGTTTCTCAAGCGCGTATTGCTGCGCGTCATCCTGTAACAGGTCGCGTAAACTCACGCCGCCGTCGCCAAACAGACATAAATGCAGCTTACCGACGGACGAAACACGCAGGCGGTTACAGGTGGCGCAGAAATCTTTTTCATACGGCATAATGAGACCGATCTCACCGGCGTAATCGGGATGACAAAAAACCTGCGCCGGGCCATCGCTGCGCTGGCGGAGCTGGTGGATCCAACCGCGCTTAATCAGCTCGTCGCGTAATACCTGACCCGAAATATGATGTTTGCGGAAGAGATCGCTCCCCTCGCCCGTCTCCATAAGTTCAATGAAGCGTAGCTGAATGGGGCGAGGCTGAATCCAGGCAAGGAAGGTATCCAACTGATGGTGATTCACGTCGCGCATCAGCACGGTGTTGACTTTCACCTTTTCGAAACCGGCGTCAAAGGCGGCATCGATGCCCGCCATCACCTGGCGGAATTTGTCCTGACCGGTAATCGCATGGAACTGACGCGCATCCAGACTATCCACGCTAACATTGACGCCCGTCAGCCCCGCTTCGCGCCAGCTCGCGGCATCGCGCGCCAGTCGATAACCGTTAGTGGTCACCGCGATCTGGCGAATAGCATCATTTTCACCCACGGCGGCAATGATGTCGGTAAAATCGCGGCGTAATGAAGGCTCGCCGCCGGTAAGACGCACCTTCTCCGTGCCAAGACTGGCAAAAGCGCGCGTAACGCGACGAATTTCATCGACGGTAAGGAAACTGTTGTTAGTGACGCCGCCAGGTTTGTAGCCATCCGGCAGGCAGTAGGTGCAACGAAAGTTACACACATCGGTAATCGACAAACGCAAGTAGTAAAACTTACGCGCGAAAGCATCGGTAAGTTGTGAAGCCATGTACACCTTTCCAAATACGGGAGGCGGAGTCATTTCTTCCTGCGCCCTGGTGGCAAACGTTAAACGTTGTCACGGCCAAAGCACCGTATCAAAAATGACCCAGGTGCAGAGGCTAGAGTGTTTACTGTGGTTACGCCGATACTAGCGTGTAAATGACAATTTCGCCATCACGCTTTCGCTATATAAACATATACATAGCGATATGATCGTGCTATTTAGCGACAGAATACGTGAAAATCACACTTTTACATTGATATATATCATTTAGCCGTGGTAACGCCCTCGCTATAAAGGGGTAGTCGGGAATAATTAATTGTCTTTTAGCCGGTCGGCTAATTGCTGAAAACCCGCGACTTGCGCTACTGTAGCGCTGCTTATTTGACTTCAGGAATTTTTATGCGCAATCGTACGCTGGCTGACCTTGATCGTGTCGTTGCCCTCGGCGGAGGGCATGGATTAGGACGCGTCCTCTCCTCGCTTTCTTCATTAGGTTCGCGCCTGACCGGCATTGTGACTACCACAGATAACGGGGGGTCAACTGGCCGTATTCGCCGCTCGGAAGGCGGGATCGCATGGGGCGATATGCGCAACTGTCTGAATCAGTTAATTACCGAACCCAGCGTCGCATCCGCTATGTTTGAGTATCGTTTTGGCGGTAATGGCGAACTTTCTGGTCATAACCTCGGAAATTTGATGTTAAAGGCGTTAGATCACCTGAGCGTGCGGCCTCTGGAAGCGATTAATTTAATTCGTAATCTGCTTAAAGTGGACGCGCAGCTGATCCCGATGTCGGAGCTACCGGTAGATCTGATGGCGATTGACGATCAGGGGCATGAGATTTATGGCGAGGTGAATATCGATCAGTTAGCGACGCCGCCGCAGGAGATCATGTTAACGCCAAACGTTCCGGCGACGCGGGAAGCGGTACAGGCCATTAATGACGCGGATCTGATTCTGATTGGCCCTGGCAGTTTTTATACCAGCCTGATGCCTTGCCTGCTGCTGGATGAACTGGCGCAGGCGCTGCGGCGCACCCCGGCGCCAATGGTGTATATCGGCAATCTGGGTCGCGAACTGAGTCTGCCCGCCGCCAGTTTAACGCTGGTCGATAAGCTGGCGATGATGGAGCAATATATTGGCAAAAAAGTCATTGACGCAGTAGTGGTTGGGCCGCGAGTTGACGTCAGTGCGGTGAACGATCGGCTGGTGATTCAGGAAGTGCTGGAGGCCAGCGATATCCCCTATCGCCACGATCGTCAGTTATTACATAATGCGCTGGAAAAAGCGCTACAGGCGTTGGGTTAAGCCCGTTTACCGACGACGCTGCGCTTATCAGAAGCCTGTTTACACCGAAGGGTAAACAGGCTCTCTCCCCCTTCTGATAAACTGCGTTCAGCTATCACCAGTAGGCGCTCATGAGCGAGCTCACCTCTTTTTTCAGCAATATATTCTCCATGATCTCAGTACAGAGTGACTGATTAATTTCTTCCATTATTTTTTTCCCAATAGCACGCTCTGCGTCAGAGTCGTCTGCTATTCTTAACGCTTCCAGTTCAGCATTGACCCGGCTCTGATACTCATCCGTTTCAATACACTCAGCCCTTTTGTCCATCATTTCACGCCACTCTTCTGGCGCTATACGCTCCAGCACTTTATGCCACGGCCCCCACAGCGCAAACCATTTGTGAAAATCCCTATTTTCAGCAATTTTTATCCTTATTTCCGCCTCGTCCAGGTCAGACTCAGTAATACCCGAAACGTTATAGAACCGCATATCCTGGGTCATTGTTGTCAGCGACAGCGACTCTCGTAACTGATTCTGAAAACCCAGGTATACTTCGATTTCGTCAATAAAAAACAGCCGTTTTACCTTTTCTCTGGCGAGCGATTCTATTTGCTCCAGCCGAAAAATTTCACGCCCCGCCATAATCAGTTCTGCTAAGTGGCTATCAAAGGCGCCTCTTTCAGCATCATGAACCAACGTCGCTTCCTGCATTTGGTGGTATGCCAGTGTGACCCGATCTTCACAGCTTATCGTTGCATCCATCGCTATAATAAATGCGGTTTCTCTTAGTGCGCTATCATCAGCCAGGCGCATTAGCCAGGCGGAGACTTGTTCCTTAAAATCCGGGTGCCGGGTATTCTGCGTATCACCAAGATAGTCCAGGAATCCGCTGAAAGCCGCCGCGTTTGCCTCTGCCTCAAATGCCCGCCATTGGTTGATGTCTTCCTCCTCAAGATTGGTTAGCCACCACCGGACAGCTTGATGCAGTGGTCGAGTTACCCGAACAGTTGAAAAGTCGCCCATGGCGAAAAATACCTCGGGTCCCTGATAACCCGCAGAGGACATTAGCCGCTGCATATTCTGTATTGTTCGTTCTGAAAAAGGATTATGTTCTACGATTATTCTTGTAGGTCGAGGTCCTTCACCACGAAAATGGGGTAACGACTCCGGGAGACGGACCAGGCGATTGCGAGAGGCCTGCATTATTTGTAATGCCGCCGGGAGGTTTTCCGGTAGATTACTCAATGCATTACGGGAAACGTCCAGCGTTGTTATCGTGGGAGGTAGTGTTTCAGGCAGAACAGTAATCTGATTTTTACTTACATCCAGGACCTGTAATTCTGGTGGTAACGATGCGGGCAGACTGGTTAAGGCATTTTCGCCGGCCTCCAGATTCTTCAGGCCCGGTGGCAATGTTTCAGGCAGAGCGGTTAACGAATTACTCTGCACATTCAAACGGATAATCCCTGACGGAAGATGTTCTGGCAATGTCCTTATGCGGTTATCATAAACGCTCAGGTACCGAAGTTCCTCAGGTAGATTTTCAGGTAAAAAACTAATTTTATTATGGAAAAGATCCAGCGATTGAAGCGCTGAAGGCAAACGTTCCGGCAATTCAGTAATACGGTTAATGCTCAGCTCCATTTCCTGTATGGTATCCGGTAACGAGGCAGGGATACTGGTTAGCTGATTACAGCTGGCATACAGGGTCTTTATATTTCCCTGTAAATTTTCCGGCAAACTTTTCAGTTCATTGTTATCGAGTATCAGAGTAGTTATCTGCTCAGGAATACAGGCGGGTATAGTGGTAAGTCCTAATATTTTCAGACGGAGTTCCGTCTTATTATTTTTCAGGCAGTCACGCATCCGTTGTACGGCTTCTTCACGATTTGCTGCCTCTTCCGCTGGCGCCGCTTTTACCCACTCAGACCAGATTAACTCATAATTCACAGTATCTTTGGAGCCGGAAGCGCTACTCGCCTGCTCACTTTCTGTCACACGGGTATAGGTGACTGACTTTCCCCCTCCCTCAACGGTATAGCCCTCTGTATTAAAAACTATAGACAGAATTTCCTGACTATTTTCACTCAAAATACAGTATTGGTCTGCCCCTCCTCTACTATACTGAATATTATCCGCATACGCCGGGAAAGCTAACGTCCTTAAACATTCAAACTTGCTTTTGATCTCTTCTGGCGAGGCGGTTTCAGGTGGATGACAAAGATAAGCGATGCAGCTTTGTGCTTCAACCTGATGTTCTGAAGAGAAAAAGGCACTTATTTTATTCCATATCTCTTCTTTTAAAGGTACCTCTGTTGATGCCTCATTGCTAATACTTTGATGCCTTGCCGTAGGTTGTATATTAGTAATATTAAACATATTTTCCCTACCTGAACTGAACGTAACCTAAAGTAACAGATAAGGATATTCTCAACTTTAAATAAGAGGTCATAGTCGTCATTATTTCGGACAAATCATTCAGTATTTGCTGCACTTGACTTATAAATGCTCACGCTTCCATCACCTCTTTTTTTACGTAGGATGATGTTATCTGTTGCCATGACACGATTTCAACGAACTCACATAAGATTAAAATGACGATCATAAGGATAGCTATACCGATAATACGGGGCGTTTTTTTTCATAGCCGAGGAGAGAGGGAAAATTAGCGTTGGGTTCAGCCTCAACGCTAATTTTCTTCAGTTGTGATTAAACTAGCTACCCCATTGATGTTTTGACTTTTTCGACAATCTCGTTAGTCAAAGCCTGTCACTGTTTTTCATTCCTGACTGACTTAGCCCTGACTATTGCACTGAAATTCTCAAAAGCGAGCCATGGTAACGATGACTCGCTGGAGATCGACACATTGTCAGGACGCCGCGATAAACAACTCGCGTAACTGGTGCAACTGGTCGCGAATTTGCGCGGCTTCTTCAAACTCCAGATTTTGCGCGTGCTGCATCATTTGCCCTTCCAGTTCATGAATTTTCTGCTGCAACGCTTTCGGCGTCATATCCAGTTCGACAATTCCGGCTTTTGCCGTAGAACGGCCCTTGCCTTTCCCCTTCGCTTTGGTTTTCGCAATGTTCTGCCCCAGCGCCAGGATGTCGACCACTTTTTTGTTCAGCCCCTGCGGAGTGATACCGTGCTCTTCGTTGTACTTCTGCTGCTTCTCGCGACGTCGCTCGGTTTCGCCAATCGCCTTCGCCATCGACGGCGTGATTTTATCGCCATACAGAATCGCTTTACCGTTAACGTTACGCGCCGCGCGTCCTATGGTCTGAATCAGGGAGCGCTCGGAGCGCAGAAAGCCCTCTTTATCGGCGTCCAGAATCGCCACCAGCGAGACTTCCGGCATATCCAGCCCTTCGCGCAGCAGGTTAATCCCCACCAGAACGTCAAACTCGCCCAGACGCAAATCGCGGATGATTTCCATGCGCTCCACGGTATCAATATCTGAGTGCAGGTAACGCACGCGCTCGCCGTGTTCTTCCAGATATTCGGTCAAATCTTCCGCCATCCGTTTGGTAAGCGTAGTGACAAGGACACGCTCATTAATGGCCGCACGCTGACGAATTTCGGACAGCAGATCGTCCACCTGGGTCGCCACCGGACGCACTTCAATAATCGGGTCCAGCAGCCCGGTCGGTCGCACGACCTGATCCACCACCTCATCACCAGATTTTTCCAGCTCATAGTTGCCGGGCGTGGCGGAAACATAGATAGTTTGCGGCGCTAAGGCTTCAAACTCCTCAAACTTCAGCGGACGGTTATCCAGCGCCGAAGGCAGACGGAAGCCATACTCGACCAGCGTCTCTTTGCGCGCCCGGTCGCCGCGGTACATGCCGCCTATCTGCGGGATGGTGACATGAGACTCATCCACCACCAGCAGTCCGTCGGCGGGCAGATAATCGAACAAGGTTGGCGGCGGTTCGCCCGGCCCGCGGCCCGACAGAAAGCGGGAATAGTTTTCAATGCCTGAGCAGTAGCCCAGCTCGTTCATCATCTCTAAATCGAACTGCGTGCGCTGGCTTAATCGCTGCTCTTCAAGCAGCTTATTATTCGCCAGCAAGACCTTACGCCTGTCCGCCAGCTCATCTTTTATCTCTTCCATCGCCTGCAGAATACGCTCGCGCGGCGTCACGTAGTGCGTTTTGGGATAGATAGTATAACGTGGCACCGTTGACTCTACCTGCCCGGTTAACGGGTCGAACAGCGACAGGCGTTCCACTTCTTCATCAAACAGCTCAACGCGTAGCGCGATGTCGTCAGATTCAGCCGGGAAGATGTCGATCACTTCGCCGCGCACGCGAAAGGTACCACGCTGAAAAGCTTGATCGTTACGGGTGTATTGCAATTCCGCCAGCCGACGCAAAATCGCGCGCTGGTCAATCAGCATTCCCACCGTCAGATGCAGCATCATTTTCAGGTAGAGATCCGGATCGCCCAGACCGTAAATCGCGGACACGGAAGCCACCACCACGACATCGCGTCGCTCAAGCAACGCTTTCGTTGCCGACAACCGCATTTGCTCAATATGTTCGTTTACCGAAGCGTCTTTTTCGATAAACGTATCCGAACTTGGCACATACGCTTCCGGCTGATAGTAGTCATAGTAGGAGACGAAATACTCGACCGCGTTTTCCGGGAAAAACTCTTTCATTTCGCCGTAGAGCTGCGCCGCCAGGGTTTTATTGGGCGCAAGCACCATCGTTGGCCGCTGCAAGTCCGCAATGACGTTGGCAATGGTGAATGTCTTCCCGGAGCCGGTCACGCCCAATAACGTCTGATGCGCCAGCCCGTCCTCCAGCCCCTCTTCCAGACGACGTATAGCGTCCGGCTGATCGCCAGAAGGTTTAAAAGCGGAATTCAGTTTGAACGGTTTACTCATGAGCGGCTACCTGAAGGAGTGAGCGGGCAGGGGTGTAATTTTACTCTCGACGGTGAATATTGCCAATAAAAAATACTGGATGAAAAAACAGTAACACTCCAGTGTATAATGGCTATCGGCAGATACCCCACGCTATTTAGAGGTAAAACATAGACAGTCGCGGGGTAAAATTCCAGCAGTGTGCTGGTTATCCCCAGACCAGAGTCTTTTTTAACATTTGTCAAGTCGGATGATGAAAGTTTTATGTCAACGTATCCCCCTTCCTTTACAACCATTGATTTTATATAACTTGCTGTCTGAAAAGGGATATTTTCTCAAGCCGTCTTTCGCGCCAATTTAGTCGCAGGCCGCGTCGCCTCTCGCTTACGTTGTGTTTTCTAACTCTAATACACAAGGTTATCCACAGGAATAGTGGATAACTGCTTCCAGCCCGTATCCCCTGCCGCCTGGCAAAATCAGCCCTTGACGTTTTCGCCGGGCGATAAAAAAAAATTATCGCTATTTTTGGCAGATTATTGGCTAACGAGAAGGGAAAAATTGAGGCGTAGACGCTCACATTTTGCACATTTTTAGCCTGGCGACGTCAGGAGGGTCTGGCGAAAGAACAGCAGGATCGTCTGATCCTGCAAGAAGGCGGTTTTTAAGCGCGGTCAGGCGCGTTCCAGGGGGCTGAGGTCCAGATACTGTCCTGTCGCCGCCTGCGATGGAGAAATGCCCAGCCACGGGATTTCCCCTAACAGCGGGGCCGGTATGACGCGGCGAAGCGTCGCGAGATATTCACCATGACGCGCGCCCGGCGGCTGTATGTCGTTGGCTATCCATCCGACAAGTGGTAATCCGGCCTGTTCTACCGCCAGCGCCGTCAGCATGGCGTGATTAATACAGCCCAACTTGACGCCAACAACCAGAATCACCGGCAGCTGTTCCGTCTGTACCCAGTCGGCAAACGTCAGCGTGGCAGAGAGCGGTGTAAACCAGCCGCCCGCCCCTTCTGTCAACACCCAGTCTGCCTGCGACTCCAGCGTTCGCAATCCGCGTGATAACACCGCCGCGTCTATCGCCCGGCCTTCGTCGGCGCTAACGATGTGGGGAGAGGTAGGCTCGGCAAAAGTATAAGGATTGATAGCGGAATAAGGTTGCGGCAGGCTGCTGTGACGCTGCAAGGCCAACGCATCGCTATTGCGTAGCCCGTCGGTTGTCATTTCGCTGCCGGAAGCGACGGGCTTATAGCCTACGGTTTGATAACCTAACTGCGTTGCGGCCTGCAATAAGGCGCAACTGGCAACCGTTTTACCGACTTCAGTATCAGTACCGGTCACAAAATAGCGTTTAGTCACGTTCAATCACTCCCATAAAAAGATGGTACGTCAGCGGATATTTCCCCTGCCGCCGCGGCCATGCCAACTGAATCTGTCTAAGCCGGGCGCGGGTTAATACATCCGACTCCCGCCCTTCATGAAGATGGGTGGCGCCAATGCCTTTAAGCGAGCGCATCGCGCTCAGGGCATCCTCAAACCACAATGTCATCGCCTGAGTATGACGAGACGCCCGCCAGCCGCGCAGCGCGTGGTCAATGGCCTCTTCCGGCAAAAAGCTATTCGCGTGAGCGCGATTATCGACGGCCTGCCATGCCTGACGCAGCTCCGGCAACGACCCCTGGCACAAGGTGGTAAACGCCACCACGCCGCCGGGCCGTACAACCCGATACAACTCGCTCAACGCATCACGTAAATCGCCACACCACTGGACCGCCAGGTTGCTCCAGGCCAGGTCAAAAACTTCGGCGTCATGGGGAATCGCTTCGATATCCGCCAGCAAATAGTGATGTGCCGCCTGACGATCGCGCGCCTGTTGCAGCATCGGCAGCGAAAGATCCAGGGCGGTCACTTCGCTCCCCCGCTCTCGCCAGTAACGACTCATACGTCCGGGGCCGCAGCCTGCGTCCAACACACTGGCAAACTGGCGGCCTGTCAACAGCGTCAGCAGCGCATCCGCGCTGTGTTGCTGCAAAGAGGCGTGCTGTTCATATTGCGATGCGGCCCGGCCAAACGCCGCCGCAATAGCCTGCTTATTCACCTGCGCCATGCAGCACCTCCAGCAGACGATCGATATCACACGCTTCATGCGCCTGCGTTAACGTTAAGCGCAGGCGCGCCGTGCCGACAGGCACCGTCGGCGGGCGAATCGCCGTCGCCCAGCATCCTTGTTGACGCAGTGCCTCCGCCAGGCGTAATGCACGGCTGTTATCGCCCACGATTAACGGCTGGATGGCGCTATGGGCATTCAGTAGCGTAAACCGGGACGCGTTAACGCCGGCCCGAAAGCGCTGAACCAGAGCGGCGAGTTTTTCGCGCCGTTCACCACCTTCATCGCTACGGATCACCGCCAGCGAGGCGCTTAACGCCTGCGCCTGGGCGGGCGGCATACTGGTGCTGTAAACCAGATGACGGGCAAATTGCAGCAGATAATCCGCGACGCTTTCCGAGCAGAGCACCGCAGCGCCGCTGACGCCAAACCCCTTACCGAAAGTCACCACCAGCAACTCAGGCTTCACCCCCCGTTGCCAGCAGGTGCCCCGCCCCTCATCGCCAGTCACGCCGATGCCGTGCGCATCATCAACCAACAGCCAGGCATGATGCCTGCGGGCAATGTGCTGGATTTCCGCCAGCGGCGCGCTGTCGCCGTCCATGCTGTATACACCTTCTGTCACCACCAGTTGCTGACCCACGCAGGGCGATTGCAGTAAACGCGACAGATGCTGCGTATCGTTATGGATAAAGCGGCGAAGCTGCGCCGGACTCAGATTGGCGGCCTCCAGCAGGGAAGCATGACTCAACCTGTCGGCCACAATCCGGTCATTTTTTTTCATTAAGGCGGTAATGACCGCCTGATTCGCCGCAAAGCCAGAGATAAACAGCAGCGCGCGTGGATATCCTAACCATTGCGCCAGTTCCTCCTCTAACGCCCGGTGCGCCACGGAATAACCGCTGATATGACCCGACCCGCCGCTGCCGACGCCAAAACGTATCGCTGCCTGTTGCCAGGCGCGAATAATCTGCGGGTGTTGACTTAAGCCGAGGTAATCATTGCTGGAGAAGTTAAGATACTGTCGCCCGTTCGCTACCAGCCAGCGTCCGGCGCCCTGCGACACCACATAGCGGCGGCGCAATGTATCCGTCGCCCGACGCGCCGTCAGCGCATCGTCGACGCGTTGTTGCCAACTCATAAGGCTGCCGCGTTGTAATAATCATCGGTGTCAGGCGTCATCAGCGTCTGCTCCAGACGTTGCTGCTGCTCGTTATCGCCCGCCAGCACCCTGGTCTGCTGCGGATTCAGCCCCAGCTTACGGAATAACTGCAGATCCTTGTCCTCTGCCGGATTTGGCGTAGTTAACAATTTGCAGCCATAGAAAATCGAGTTCGCCCCGGCCATAAAGCACATCGCCTGGGTCTGCTCGTTCATCTGTTCACGTCCTGCGGAAAGACGCACGTATGAGGTCGGCATCATGATGCGCGCTACGGCGATAGTACGAATAAAATCAAATGCATCCACGTCATCGTTATCCGCAAGCGGCGTGCCTTTTACCTTCACCAGCATGTTAATTGGCACGCTTTCCGGCGGCGTCGGCAGGTTCGCCAACTGCAACAACAGTCCGGCGCGATCGGTAACCGTTTCGCCCAGACCCACAATGCCGCCGGAGCACACTTTAATCCCTGCTTCACGGACTTTTTCCAGCGTGTCGAGGCGCTCCTGATAGGTACGGGTAGTGATGATATTGCCGTAAAACTCCGGCGAGGTATCGAGGTTGTGGTTGTAGTAATCCAGCCCGGCGTTAGCCAGACGCTGCGCCTGGCTCTCGTTCAACATGCCTAGCGTCATACAGGTTTCCAGCCCCATCGCTTTGACGCCCTGTACAATCTGCTCCAGATAAGGCATATCGCGTTCATGCGGATTCTTCCAGGCCGCTCCCATACAGAAGCGGGTCGAACCGGCGTTTTTCGCTTTACGGGCGGAGTCCAGTACCTGCTCTACTTCCATTAAACGCTCGGCTTCCAGCCCGGTTTTATAGCGCGAGCTCTGCGGGCAGTATTTACAATCCTCCGGGCAGGCGCCGGTTTTGATCGACAGCAGCGTACTAACCTGTACCTGCTGCGGATCGAAATGCTGGCGATGAATTTGCTGCGCTTCAAACAGCAATTCCAGCAGTGGTTTTTCAAATAATTCGGTTACTTGCGACAGTGTCCAGCGTGGGTGGCGAGCCATCGGGCTTCTCCAAAATATGTTGTTTGTTTTTGATATGGTGTAGACTCGTAAACCTAAATCTTTTTAATTTGGTTTACAAGTCGATTATGACAACGGACGATCTGGCCTTCGATAAACGCCATATTTGGCATCCTTACACTTCCATGACCTCGCCGCTGCCGGTATATCCCGTTGAGCGGGCCGAAGGCTGCGAGCTGGTTCTCGCCTCGGGCGAACGCCTGATTGAGGGGATGTCCTCCTGGTGGGCGGCCATTCATGGTTATAACCACCCACAATTGAATGCGGCGATGAAAGCGCAAATTGACGCCATGTCGCATGTCATGTTCGGCGGCATAACCCATCAACCTGCGGTGAATCTGTGCCGTAAGCTGGTCGCGATAACGCCTGAACCGCTGGAGTGTGTCTTTCTGGCCGACTCCGGTTCGGTGTCGGTGGAAGTGGCCATGAAGATGGCGCTGCAATACTGGCAGGCGCGCGGCGAATCGCGTCAGCGTTTTCTGACGTTTCGCCACGGTTATCATGGCGACACGTTCGGCGCGATGTCGGTGTGCGATCCGGATAACTCCATGCACAGCTTGTGGAAAGGCTATCTGCCGGAAAATCTGTTCGCGCCGGCGCCGCAAAGCCGGATGGATGGCGAATGGGATGAAAGCGACATCGCGCCATTTGCCCACCTGATGGCCGCGCATCGCCATGAAATAGCCGCCGTGATTCTGGAACCTATCGTTCAGGGCGCGGGCGGGATGCGCATATATCATCCACAATGGCTCAGGCGTATTCGTAACATGTGCGATCGCGAAGGCATTCTGCTGATTGCCGATGAAATAGCCACCGGGTTTGGCCGTACCGGCAAACTGTTCGCCTGCGAGCACGCCGGGATCGCGCCGGATATTCTGTGTCTCGGCAAAGCCTTAACCGGCGGCACCATGACCCTCTCGGCAACGCTCACGACACGCCAGGTTGCAGAGACTATTAGCAACGGCGAGGCGGGGTGTTTTATGCATGGCCCGACGTTTATGGGGAATCCGCTGGCCTGCGCCGTCGCCTGCGCCAGCCTGACGCTGCTGGAAAGCGGCGAATGGCGTCAGCAGGTGGCGTCTATCGAGTCTCAGTTACGCGCTGAGTTAGCCCCCGCGCAAAGTTCGCCCTGGGTGGCGGATGTGCGGGTGTTGGGCGCGATTGGGGTGGTTGAAACCACGCATCCGGTCAATATGGCGGCGCTTCAACGCTTCTTCGTCGGGCAAGGCGTCTGGATCAGGCCGTTCGGCAGGCTAATCTACCTGATGCCGCCCTACATTATTCGTCCGGATCAACTGCGCCGTTTGACCCAGGCGGTCAATGACGCGGTACACAATGAAACATTTTTTAGCCATTAATCAGCGGTAAGCGATGCTGCTTCTGGCTACACTTCTGGTGAGTCAAAAGGAGAGCGCATGAAACTTATCAGCAACGATTTGCGCGATGGAGATAAACTTCCTCATCGCCACGTTTTTAACGGTATGGGCTATGATGGCGATAATATTTCGCCGCATCTGGCCTGGGACGACGTGCCGATGGGCACCAAAAGTTTTGTCGTGACCTGTTACGATCCCGACGCGCCGACCGGCTCCGGCTGGTGGCACTGGGTGGTGGTGAACCTCCCGGCGGATACGCGCGTACTGACCCAGGGGTTCGGCTCAGGCCTGGTGGCCGTACCAGACGGCGTCATTCAGACGCGTACCGATTTCGGTAAAGCGGGCTACGGCGGCGCGGCGCCGCCTAAAGGGGAAACGCACCGCTATATCTTTACGGTTCACGCGCTGGACGTCGAGCGTCTTGACGTTGATGAAGACGCCAGCGGCGCGATGGTCGGCTTTAACGTGCATTTCCATTCGCTCGCCAGCGCCTCGATCACGGCGATGTTCAGTTAAACGCTGTGCCGGATGGCGGCGTAAACGTCTTACCCTGCCAACGGGTTGGGTAAGCCGAATACGCGCCGCGCCATCCGGCAGCATTCACATAAAGTCCGGCACCAGACGCTGTAACGCGCCTTGCGCCAGCAGCGCCGTCGCACACTCAATATCGGGCGCGAAAAAACGATCCTGCGTATAGTGCGCCACCTGCTCGCGCAGTGTCTGCCGCGCCTGTTCCAGTAACGGGCTGGAGGTTAACCCTTCCCGTAAATCTATCCCCTGACAGGCAGCCAGCCACTCCACGGCAATGATGCCGCGGGTATTCGCCGCCATTTCCCAGAGTCGCCGTCCTGCCGCCGGGGCCATTGAGACATGATCTTCCTGATTCGCCGAGGTCGGCAGGCTATCCACGCTGTGCGGGTGCGCCAGCGCTTTATTCTCGCTGGCGAGCGCCGCGGCGGTGACCTGGGCAATCATAAAACCGGAATTAACGCCGCCATTTTTTACCAGGAACGGCGGTAACTGCGACATATGTTTATCCATCATCAGCGCGATGCGCCGCTCCGATAGCGCGCCGATTTCCGCTATCGCCAGCGCCAGATTATCCGCCGCCATGGCAACCGGTTCAGCATGGAAGTTACCGCCGGAGATCACCTCCCCCGCATCGGCAAAGACCAGCGGATTATCGGATACCGCGTTGGCCTCAGCCAGCAGTACCTCTTTCGTCTGACGTAACTGGGTCAGACAAGCGCCCATTACCTGCGGCTGACAGCGAAGGGAATACGGGTCCTGAACTTTATGACAGTGGTGATGTGATTCAGCAATAGCACTAGTATCGGTCAGCAGATGCCGGAACAACCGCGCGACGTCAATTTGCCCCTGTTGTCCGCGCGCGGCATGAATGCGCGCATCAAAAGGACGGCGCGATCCCAGCACGGCTTCGGTAGTCAGCGCGCCGCAGACGACGGCGGAGGCAAATAACTCCTGTGCCTCAAACAAACCGCGCAGCGCGAAGGCCGTTGACGCCTGGGTGCCGTTAAGCAGCGCCAGCCCCTCTTTGGCCGCCAGCGCGACAGGCTCCAGTCCGGCCTTTTTTAGCGCCGTCTGCGCCGGAAGCCATTCACCCTGCCAGCGCGCTTTTCCTTCGCCAAGCAGCGTCAGCGACAGATGCGCCAGCGGCGCTAAGTCGCCCGACGCGCCAACCGAGCCTTTTGCCGGAATCAGCGGATACACGCCGGCATTCACCAGAGCGATGAGCGCCTCTATCACGCTCAACCGAATCCCGGAAAACCCGCGCGCCAGGCTATTGATTTTCAATACCATGATCAGACGCACCATCGCGTCATCCAGTGGGTCGCCTACGCCCGCGGCGTGAGACAGCACCAACGATCGCTGTAGATTTTGCAAGTCTTCATCAGCGATGCGCGTCTGCGCCAGCAGGCCGAAACCGGTGTTGATGCCGTAGGCGGTACGCCCTTCGGCAACGATATCATTGACGCACGCGACGCTGGCGTTAATGCCGTCAATGGCGCTGGCGTCCAGCCGAAGCTGTACCGGATGACGCCAGACATCGTACAGTTGAGAGAGGCTTAGCTGCCCCGGAGTGAGTGTCATGGTGTTCATATCAGCCTTTCCCCTGCGTCGCCGCAACCATCGGTAAATTCAGACCTTGCTCAACAGCGCATTCCACCGCGAGATCATATCCGGCATCGGCATGGCGCATGACGCCCGTCGCCGGATCGTTGTGTAACACGCGGCGAATACGCGCGGCGGCCTCGTCAGTGCCATCACAGACAATCACCATACCGGCGTGTTGCGAAAAACCCATCCCCACTCCGCCGCCATGATGGAGCGATACCCATGTCGCCCCGCTGGCGGTATTCAGCAACGCATTTAACAGCGGCCAGTCGGAAACCGCGTCAGAGCCGTCGCGCATCGCTTCGGTTTCACGGTTAGGGCTGGCGACGGAACCGGAATCCAGGTGATCGCGGCCAATCACAATGGGCGCGGATACCTCGCCGCAACGCACCATTTCGTTGAACGCCAGCCCCAGTTTTTGCCGCCACTCCAGGCCTACCCAGCAGATACGCGCCGGTAACCCCTGAAAATGAATGCGCTCGCGCGCCATATCCAGCCAGTGATGCAGATGTTTATCCTCAGCCACTATCTCTTTGACTTTGGCATCGGTTTTATAGATATCCTGCGGATCGCCGGACAGCGCCACCCAGCGAAACGGCCCGATGCCACGACAGAACAGCGGACGAATATAGGCTGGCACAAATCCCGGAAAATCAAAGGCGTTTTCCACCCCCATCTCTTTCGCCATCTGGCGAATATTGTTGCCATAGTCAAAGGTCGGCACGCCCATTTTACTGAACGCCAGCATCGCCCGAACATGTGCCGCCATGGAACGTTTCGCTGCCTGCATCGTCCCGTGGGGATCGGATTGCGCGTTTTTCTGATACTCCTCCCAGCGCCAGCCGGAGGGTAAATAGCCATGTAGCGGATCGTGGGCGCTGGTCTGATCGGTCACCAGGTCCGGGCGCACGCCGCGATTAACCAGTTCCGGCAGGATATCCGCCGCGTTCGCGCGCAGGGCGACGGACACGGCTTTCCCCTCGCGGGTGTAGCGCGTAATGCGGGCCAGCGCGTCATCCAGCGTGGCGGCCTGCTCATCCACGTAACGAGTACGCAGACGAAAATCGATACGGCTTTGCTGGCATTCAATCGTCAGCGAACACGCTCCGGCCAGCGTCGCGGCTAGCGGTTGCGCGCCGCCCATGCCGCCCAGCCCGGCAGTCAGCACCCAGCGTCCCGCCAGCGTGCCGTTATAGTGCTGACGCCCCGCCTCGACAAAGGTTTCGTATGTTCCCTGCACGATTCCCTGGCTGCCGATATAAATCCAGCTTCCGGCCGTCATTTGACCGTACATCGCCAGCCCTTTTGCATCCAGTTCGTTAAAGTGTTCCCATGTCGCCCAGTGGGGAACCAGGTTGGAGTTGGCGATTAATACCCGCGGCGCGTTGTCGTGCGTTTTAAATACGCCGACCGGTTTGCCAGACTGAATAAGCAACGTTTCGTCCGCCTCCAGCCGGGTGAGCGCATCAACAATAGCGTCATAGCATTCCCAGTTGCGCGCGGCGCGACCAATCCCGCCGTAGACCACCAGCTCATGCGGATTTTCCGCCACGTCAGGATCGAGATTATTCATTAACATCCGCAGCGGGGCTTCTGTCAGCCAGCTTTTCGCCGTTAATACCGTGCCTCGGGGCGCGCGGATAGTCTGCTGACGATACTTGCTTTCAGGCATAGCAATGACTCCTCATTATTATCGGTCTGCCATCGCCAAATAACGCTAAAACGCCACTATCAGGCACCGCCGCAGACCCACAGATAAGAATCAGACATATACTTGTCTATACAAGTAAGCACAAGAATAGAATTAACAAAAATGATACAATTTTGTTATATTGTGTCAGCAATCACGTTTTCCGGCAGCGGCCCGCTCAGGAGATAAATCGTCCCTGTAGCCGGTAGCGCGACCCGGGGAAAAGTAAGCGGGCGTGAGAAACAATCCGCGACGCGGACCAGGTTGTACGACGAATGAGCAGACAAGGCTCATGCTCTTTGATAGTTAACCACGCGCACTCTTGCGCCGTGGCGCGCACCGCCTCCACAATATGTTCCCCTTCCGTTAGCGGCGCGATCCGCGACAAATAAGCGTGCGGCGTGGTCTGACGGTAATCCTGCGTCAGGTAATCCACGGCAATATCCGCATTCACGCAGCGATCTTCAATTTGTACCGGCAGATCGTTTTCATAATGCACCATGATGGAATGGAAAATGACATCGCTCTCATTGACGTTGAGAGCGCTGGCCTGGATGGCGTTTGCCCGCACACGCTCCAGCGTGAGCACCTCACAACGATGCTGATGACGGCGGGCGGCAATCTCCTCGGCGATACTGCGGACTTCAAACAGCGCGGACTGGCCTTTTGGTTCAGCGACAAACGTCCCCACGCCCTGTAAACGCACCAGCCACCCTTCATCCGTCAGCTCACGCAGCGCCCGGTTGATGGTCATTCGGCTAAAGCCATACTGAGCGACCAGTTCAGCTTCCGACGGAATGCGATCGTGCGGCTGCCAGACGCCGCCGGCTATTTTTTTACAGATGTCCTGTTTCACCGTTTCGTAAAAAGGCGCAGGCGCAGAACGGGAGCGGGATGAATACATGCGTGAAGCCTTCCTTATGCGGAGAGTGTTTTCCGGATGACAGATTAACGCCACCAGTGCGCGATTTGCCAGCCAAGCCGCGCCGCCACGCGCGCCGCTGCGCCATCTTCATCAAAGCGTGGATTAAATTCAACCAGATCCGCCGCCTGTAATTTTCCGCTACGGCAAACCGGCTCAATTAAACGCAGAACCTGTATCAGCGGCACGCCCAGCGCTGCGGGAGCGGAGACGGCCGGCATTTCCCAGACAGGCAATACGTCGAGATCGATAGTCAGATAAATTTTATCCACCTTGTCAATAAACTGCGTCATCTGCGCCAGCGCGTCATGGCAGTCAAGATCCTCCACCACGGTAACATTCCGCCACTGCGCTTCCCGCCACAACGCCTGCGTATTTGCCGCACGGCTCACGCCGAAACAGGCATAATGAAACGCGCGGCTCTGCGCGTCGCATAGCTGCGCCAGTTGACGAAACGGCGTCCCGGATGTTGCCCGGTCGGTCTGACGGAGATCCAGATGCGCATCAAGATTAATGATCCCTACGCTTTCCTGCGCAAACGCGTCCAGCACCCCCGCGCCGTGTCCAAATGCGGTTTCATGCCCGCCGCCCAGCACCAGCGTGCGCATCCCGGCCCGCAGACAGCGGCTTACCGCATCGCGCAAGGCCTGCTGCGCGCCTTCCAGATCGGGCGTCGGCGCAACCCAATTGCCTAAATCCACCAGCCGTTCATGTCCCTGGTGGCTGGCCATATTCGCCAGCGCTTTACGCAACGCATCCGGGGCGCCTGCCGCGCCGGGACGGCCTGAATTGCGTTTTACCCCCTCGTCGCAGGCAAATCCCATTAACGCGATCTTTTGCTGCCAGTTTTCGGGGGAAAAGGTCTCGCTGCGCGTGACGGTCTGAAACAGACGCCGCGCATCCGGCGCTTCTATACTGTCATCGCGCCCCTGCCAGAGCGCCGGAGAAGCCGGATACCATTGCGTCATGAGATTTTTCCTCTGTATACCCGCTGATATAAAGGGTTACGCCCCGGCTCATACACAATCTCTACCGGCTGTTCAGCATCCCACACCACAAAATCCGCCCGGTAGCCGGCCCTGATCTGCCCATGCGTCGCCTGTCTTCCCAGCGCGCGAGCGGCATGGCGCGTAACGCCCGCCCATGCCTCTTCCGGCGTCAGACCAAACTGTACGCAGGCCATATTCATCGCCAGATGCAAACTGCAAAACGGGCTGGTGCCGGGATTGAAATCGCTGGCGACGGCGACAGGCACCTGATAGCGGCGCAGCAGTTCTACCGGCGGGCGCTGCGTCTCGCGCAGAAAATAAAACGCGCCGGGCAATAATACGCCGACAGTACCGCCGTCACGCATCGCCGCGACGCCCGTTTCATCAAGATATTCGATATGATCCGCCGATAAACCCTGATAACGACTCACCAGCTGCGCGCCGCCCAACAGCGAAAGCTGCTCAACATGGCCTTTAACGGGAATACCTAACGCCTTCGCCGTCTGCAACACGCGCTCACTCTGCGCCACATTAAAGCCGACGCTCTCGCAAAAGAGGTCTACCGCATCAAATAACCCTTTTTGCCAGAGCTGCGGAATCATCGTCTCGCAAACCAAAGTGATGTAGCCGTCCGGGTCGTCACGATACTCCGCTGGCGTAGCATGAGCGGCCAATAGCGTGGGGCTAATGTCGATAGCGTTTTCGGCAGCAAGTTTTGCAGCGACGCGCAACAGCTTTTCTTCTGTCGCCAGCTCCAGACCATAGCCGGATTTAATCTCCAGCAGCGTAACGCCTTCGCTGGCAAGGCGCATCATGCGTTCGCGCGCCAGCAGGTAGAGCGTCTCCTCCGCACAGGCGCGGGTTGCTGATACCGTCGCGTTAATGCCGCCGCCCTGAGCGCTAATATGCTGGTATGACGCGCCGTTAAGCCGCTGCTCCCACTCTGCGGCGCGGTTACCGGCAAACACCAGATGCGTGTGGCAATCGATAAGTCCCGGGGTTACCAGTCGTCCCTGCATATCATGGATATTGTCCCCACTGACAGGAAGCTGCGTCTCTGGCACGATATCGCAAATATGCCCTTCGCGTACAATCAGCGCCTGGTTATCCACCAGCCCGTACGGGGCTTGCCGCTGCGGGTCCATTGTCGCCAGCCTGATGTTTCGCCAGACAGTATCGCCCGGTAAAAGTTGCCGCATTCCTGTCGCTCTCTTGCCTGTCATGAGTTGTATAGACATTTATTTTCTTTCTGCTCCGGATTGTCAACTCAAAGCGCGAAAGTTGTTGCTTAATTGTGATAAAACTATCTGATGCTACAGGTGTTTCCAGCCTGAAAAGGAACTTTTTACCTTTTCGCCTTCCCGTTTCGTTCAACTTAGTATAAAAAAGCAGGCTTCAATGGATGTCATTTAACTTTTTCAAGCCCGGAGCAACCTGTGAATACATTATCGGTTTCCCGTCTGGCGCTGGCACTGGCTTTTGGCGTGACGCTGAGCGCCTGTAGCTCTACGCCACCCGATCAGATCCCTTCCGATCAAACCGCGCCTGGCACCGCCTCGCGCCCAATTCTGTCGGCAAATGAAGCGAAAAACTTCGTTGCGGCGCGCTATTTTGCCTCCCTGACGCCGAATACCGCCCCGTGGTCGCCGTCGCCGATTACCCTGCCCGCACAGCCTGACTTTGTGGTGGGGCCGGCAGGTACGCCAGGCGTTACGCACACCTCGATTCAGGCCGCGGTCGATGCGGCAATGGTTAAACGCACGAACAAACGCCAGTACATTGCTATTATGCCGGGCGACTATCAGGGGACCGTGTATGTTCCCGCCGCGCCGGGAAGTCTGACCCTGTACGGGACCGGTGAAAAACCGATCGATGTGAAAATTGGGATGGCGATTGATGGTGAAATGAGCGTCGCTGACTGGCGTCGCGCGGTGAATCCCGGCGGGAAATATATGCCTGGTAAACCCGCCTGGTATATGTTCGATAACTGCCAAAGCAAACACGCCGCGACGATCGGTGTAATGTGTTCTGCCGCGTTCTGGTCGCAGAATAACGGTCTGCAGCTACAAAATCTGACCATCGAGAACACGCTGGGCGACAGTGTCGATGCCGGAAACCATCCGGCGGTGGCGCTGCGTACCGATGGCGACAAAGTCCAGATTAACAAGGTCAATATCCTTGGCCGCCAGAACACCTTCTTTGTGACCAACAGCGGCGTGCAGAACCGTCTGCAAACCGATCGTCAGCCGCGTACGCTGGTGACGAACAGCTATATTGAAGGCGATGTGGATATGGTGTCCGGACGCGGCGCCGTGGTGTTCGATAACACCAACTTCCAGGTCGTCAACTCCCGCACACAGCAGGAAGCCTACGTCTTCGCCCCGGCGACGCTGTCCAATATTTACTATGGCTTTTTGGCGATCAACAGCCGCTTTAACGCCTCCGGCGATGGCGTTGCGCAGCTTGGCCGCTCGCTGGATGTCGACGCCAACACCAACGGTCAGGTCGTGATCCGCGACAGCGTGATTAACGAGGGCTTCAACGTTGCCAAACCGTGGGCCGACGCGGTCATCTCGAAACGTCCGTTTGCCGGAAATACGGGAACCGTGGATGACAAAGACGAGGTGCAGCGTAATCTGAACGATACTAACTACAACCGCATGTGGGAATACAACAACCGCGGTGTAGGCAGTAAAGTGGTGGCGGAACCTAAGCAGTAATCGCCGTTCCGGTTCAGGCTTATAAACGGGCCGCCGCAGCAGATGTGGCGGCCCGTGGTTTTACTGCAAGCGATGTTTATTGAAATTAATCAGGCAGCCCGCCTTGATGAGCTCCAGCCCGCCGCCCTCCGGCACACAGCGCTTTAGTACGCGTTCACTACAACCCACATTGGCCCCTGGCCGACGGCATAACGGCCTTTTTCCGTCAGCAACCCCTGAGTGCCCGTAATTTCATAGACCGCGATATGATGTGATTTTTGACCCGCTGCAATCAGGTATTTTCCGCTATTGTCGATATTAAAGCCGCGCGGTTGGGCTTCCGTCGGCTGGAAGCCTTCAACGCTCAGTACGCTGCCATCTTCGGAGACACTAAAGACGGTAATCAGACTGGCGGTGCGGTCACAGGCATACAGATGCCGTCCATCCGGCGTAATATGAATATCCGCCGCCCAGCGGGTATCGGAAAAATCGGCGGGCATCATATCCAGCGTTTGCACGCACTCTATCTCGCCATGCGGATTTTTAAGCTGCCAGACATCCACCGAACTGTTCAGTTCATTGACGCAATACGCATATTGTCGATTCGGGTGGAAGACCATATGACGCGGGCCTGCCCCTTCAACTGTATTTACTTCCGCCGGCTCCTGGGCCACCAGATGGCCGTCATCGCTTAGCGTAAACAGACAAATGCGATCCTGTTTTAGCGCAGGCACCCACAGGGTACGGTTATCCGGCGTAATATTTGCCGAGTGGCAGCCGTCCAGCCCCTCCACCACATCCACCAGCTCAACCGGCAGGCCATCCTGTAAGCGCGTCACGCTGACATTACCGGCGTTATACGATCCGACAAAGACAAAACGACCATGATGATCGGTAGAAATATGGGTCGGGCTACCCGGCAGGGCGGATTCGGCGGCAAACGTCAGCGCGCCATCATCCGGCGCAATACGATACGCCAGGACACGAAACTCCGGGCGCACGCCGACATAGAGGTAGCGTTTATCCGGACTGACCACCATCGGCTGAACCTGACCGGGCACATCCACGACCTGCACCAGCGTCAGCGTCCCTTCGTGGTTCAGGCTCCAGACGTGAATTTGCTGACTCTCAGGGCTGGCGGTATAGACTGTTTGTTTCATGAATACTCCTTTGCATATGGCATGTAGCTGCAATAACAGGACACAGCTTAACGTAGTCGCTTTTGACGGCGAATGCTGAATTCAGACGCAGAATTTTGTCTGCTTACCGTCCCGGTGTACCATGCCGACAGACGGAATTATTACTCTTAATCTGGAAAAAATTATGACTGCACGCGTGATTGCCCTCGATTTAGACGGAACGTTATTAACCCCGCATAAAACCTTACTCCCCTCCTCGCTTGACGCGCTATCACGCGCCAAAGAGGCGGGCTTTCAACTTATCATTGTCACTGGTCGCCATCACGTTGCTATTCATCCTTTTTATCAGGCGCTGGCGCTGGAAACACCTGCTATTTGCTGCAACGGCACCTATTTGTATGATTATCAAGCTAAAACTGTCCTGGATGCCGATCCTATGCCCGTGGATAAGGCGTTGCAGTTGATTGATTTACTGGATGAGCATCAGATTCACGGCCTGATGTATGTTGATGACGCTATGCTTTACGAACACCCAACCGGCCACGTCGTGCGTACCTCCCGGTGGGCGCAGACCTTGCCGCCGGAACAACGTCCGACCTTTACACAGGTCTCTTCGTTAGCGCAGGCGGCGCGCGACGTGAATGCCGTGTGGAAGTTTGCGCTTACCGATGAAGATATTCCCAGACTACAGCGGTTCGGTCAGCATGTTGAACAGGCGCTTGGCCTGGAGTGCGAATGGTCATGGCACGATCAGGTGGATATCGCGCGCAAAGGCAACAGTAAAGGCAAGCGCCTTACCCAGTGGATAGAAGCGCAGGGAGGGTCAATGAAAAATGTGATCGCTTTCGGCGATAACTACAACGACATCAGTATGCTGGAGGCGGCAGGCACCGGCGTTGCGATGGGCAACGCCGATGAGGCGGTGAAAGCGCGCGCTGACGTTGTGATCGGCGATAACACTACCGATAGCATCGCCAAATTTATTTACACCCACCTGCTATAGTCAGGCGGTGATAGAAACGCTTTTCACCTGCGCGTAAAGCCACAGGCCAGGCTTGATACTCAGCTCATCCCTGGCCCACGGGCTTATTCGCGCCCACAGCGTTCTGCCGCCTATCTCAAGCTGGACTTCCACCTGTCCGTTATCGTCATAACAATTCGCCACTTTTGCCCGCAATACGTTGCGGATACTGGTCTGCTGCGGCGGCTGTAGTACCAGCGAGACATCCGACGCCTGTATGCGAATACGCAGTGTGGATTGCAGCGGCTGATTGAGTTTATTTACCCACAGGTGCTGGTCGCCAAGCGCCAGAGCGGTCATGGCATAATGCGGGTGATGCTCCAGCACGCTGACTTTCAGAATACTGCTCTGTTGCTCTTTCGGCAGCCACGGGTGCATAACGCTGCTTCCCCAGACCTCCTCCAGCGGGCCAAACGCTTTAACCTGTCCATCCTCCAGCACCATGACTTTATCCGCCAGGTGGAGAATTTCATCGAGAGAATGGCTGACATACAGCATGGGAATATTGATTTCCCGCGCCAGCCGTTGCAGGTACGGCAGTAATTCGCGTTTACGCGGGATATCCAGCGAGGCCAACGGTTCGTCCAACAGCAGCAACTCCGGGGCGGTGAGCAATGCCCGGCCTATCGCTACGCGCTGTTTTTCTCCGCCGGACAAGCTCCCCGGCAGGCGATCAAGCAACGCTTCAATTCCCAGCAGCGACACCAGCTTATCAAACTGACCGGTCATGCTTTTCGCCATGCCGTAGCGCAAATTGCCGCGTACTTTGTAATGGGGGAACAGGCGCGCATCCTGGAAAACATAACCGATGCGGCGCTTTTCCGGCGTTAAACAGATACCGTTTTCCGCGTCATGCAACACCCGGCCATTCAGCGCGATGCGTCCTTTTTGCGGGCGAGTCAAACCGCTGATGGCATTAATCAGCGAGGTTTTTCCCGCGCCGGAGACGCCAAAGATAGCCGTGATCCCACTGGCTGGCAGCGTTTCGTTGAGGGTTAAACAGTGCGTTCCCAGCGTCTGGGAAAAATTAAGCTCCAGCATGGTTAGCGCCCCGTCCGTTCACGGCTAATCCGCGCCAGCCATTCAGAAATCAACAGCGAAATCAGCGCTAATACAATCGAAATCACGCACAGCCTCGCCGCCGCGCTCTCCCCGCCCGGCGTCTGGATCAAGGTATACATGGCGGAAGGTATGGTGCGGGTTTCGCCCGGAATATTGGAAACAAAGGTAATGGTCGCGCCAAATTCGCCAAGCGAACGGGCAAACGCCAGCACCGTACCGACAATAATGCCTGGCAGGGTAAGCGGTAAGGTGATAGTCAGAAAAACGCGCCAGCGCCCGGCGCCCAGCGTTCTGGCGGCCTGTTCAAGCTTGATATCCACCCCCTCCAGCGCCAGCCGAATGGCCCGCACCATCAGCGGGAAGGACATCACCGCCGCGGCCAGCACGGCGCCGCGCCAGCTAAAGGCAAACGTGAGACCGAACCAGTCATACAGCCACTGGCCAATAAACCCGCGTCGCCCCATCGACACCAGCAGCAGATAGCCGACCACCACCGGCGGCAGCACCAGCGGCAGATGCAGGACGCTATCAAGTAAGGCTTTGCCCGGAAACCGGCATCGCACCAGTAACCAGGCAAAAAAGATCCCAAACGGCAGGCTAAACAGCACGGCCAGGGAAGACACTTTCAGGCTAAGAAGGACAGCCTGCCATTCTGGATCGGTCAGTATCATTACTTCGTCGTAAATCCATAACGTTTAAAGATTGCCGAGGCCTGCGGTCCTTTCAGGTAATCATAGAACGCGCTGACGGTCGCATTTTTATGCCCCTCCACGATAGCGATGGGGTATTCCACTTTTTTATGTGAATCTTCCGGGAACGTCGCCACCACGTTGACCCCCTTGCTGGCGACCGCATCAGAACCGTATACAATGCCCAAAGGCGCTTCGTTACGTTCGACCAGCGCCAACGCGCCGCGCACATCCTCGCCCGGCGCCAGTTTCGGTTCAAGCGTTTGCCATGCGCCCAACTTTTGCAGCGCTTCTTTGGCATAAATTCCCGCCGGTACGTGTTGCGGATCGCCCACCGCCAGACGCCCGCCGTTCAGCAGACGAATCCAGTCCGTTTTGTTGTCGATGGTAAACGGTTTCTGCCCGCTGGCTTTCGGCGCTACCACCACCAGGCTATTGCCAAGCAATGTTTCGCGCGTCGTGGTATCCACCGCTTTTTTATCGGCTGCGTAATCCATCCATTTCTGGTCAGCAGAGATGAACAGATCCGCCGGCGCGCCCGCTTCTATTTGGCGCGCCAGCGTTGAAGAGGAGGCGAATGAGGAAACCACATCCACATTTTTCTCTTTTTTATATTCTGCCGCAATGTCTTGCATCGCGTTCGTTAGCGACGCGGCGGCGAATACGGTGATCTTGCCTTCATCCGCCAGCGCATGACCAGCGATGACGAAAGATAATGTCGCCCCTGCGACCAGGCGTAACCAGGAATGCGCCATCTGTAACTCCTTGTGCGTTTCGTTATGTAAACGACAATATAACGATAATCTCAGGGGTTTCCCAGCGGTTATTCATACCCATTAACGATTAAACACAGAAAATATCGGCAGGAAAAGCAGGATCTTGAGTAACAAAAACGCCCGACTGAGCGGGCGTTTGGGGAAATCAGCGGTTCTGTCTGGACTGGTCTTTCTGACCGATACCGGAAAAAATGTTGAACACCTCACCCAGACCGTAAATCAGACCGAGGATGATGGCCATCACTACCGGTACCATGATGACGGCGAATACCAGACTTTTTAATAACTCTAACATGGGCAACTCCAGATATAGTCCTTTTTGTATTTTAACCGCATCACACAGAAAAGCACTCCCCTTTTGTGCGGTCGGCTTTGCGCTGACGCGCTTTTCAGTCACAATAGTCTTTTTACCAGGAGCTGGTTATGCAGGCCGAAATCCTTCTTACCCTGAAACTTCAGCAAAAGCTTTTTGCCGATCCCCGACGTATCTCTCTGCTGAAACACATTGCGCTTTCCGGCTCGATTAGTCAGGGCGCGAAAGACGCGGGAATCAGCTATAAGAGCGCCTGGGATGCGATAAACGACATGAACCAGCTTAGCGAACATATGCTGGTTGAACGCGCAACGGGCGGCAAAGGCGGCGGCGGCGCGGTATTAACCCGCTATGGCCAGCGTCTGATCCAGCTTTACGATTTGCTGGGCCAAATTCAGCAAAAAGCGTTCGATGTGTTAAGCGACGATGACGCCCTGCCGCTTGACAGTCTGCTGGCCGCTATCTCCCGCTTTTCACTGCAAACCAGCGCCCGAAATCAGTGGTTCGGCACCATTACCGCCCGCGATCGCGATCAGGTGCAACAGCATGTCGACGTGCTGCTGGCCGACGGCAAAACGCGGCTCAAAGTCGCGCTGACGGCGCAAAGCGGCGAGCGTCTCGGCCTGGAGGAGGGAAAAGAAGTGCTGATCCTGCTAAAAGCGCCGTGGGTTGGCATTACCCGGGATGCAGCCGTTGCGCGCGCCGCTGACAATCAGTTGTCGGGAACGATCAGCCATATCGAGCGCGGCGCGGAACAGTGTGAAGTGTTGATGGCGCTGCCGGACGGCCAGACGCTGTGCGCCACGATACCGACTGCGGATGCCGCCACGTTAAAGGAAGGCGATGACGTGATTGCCTGGTTTAATGCGGACAGAGTGATTATTGCAACGTTGTGCTAAGCACATTGACATCCGTTGCCGAAAGACGTATCCCTGTCATTCATCGCTGCAAAAAATGGGATGCAAAATGTCATCGTTGCAAATTTCGCAAGGCACGTTTCGTCTGAGCGATACAAAAACACTTCATCTGGATTCGCTGACGCTCAATGCGGGCGATAGCTGGGCATTCGTTGGGGCTAACGGGAGCGGGAAGTCGGCGCTCGCCCGCGCGCTGGCGGGCGAACTGCCGTTATTAACAGGCGAGCGCCAGTGTCGGTTTACCCGCATTACTCGTCTGTCCTTTGAACAATTGCAAAAGCTGGTCAGCGATGAGTGGCAACGTAATAACACCGATATGCTCAGTCCTGGCGAAGACGATACCGGGCGCACTACCGCGGAAATTATTCAGGATGATGTTCACCATCCTGCCCGCTGTGCGATGCTGGCGCAGCAGTTCGGCATTTCCGCTTTACTCAACAGGCGTTTTAAATACCTTTCTACCGGCGAGACGCGAAAAGCGCTGCTGTGTCAGGCGCTGATGTCTGAGCCGGAGTTATTGATCCTTGATGAACCGTTCGACGGGCTTGACGTGACCGCCCGTCAACAACTGGCGCAACGCCTGACGGCGTTGAACCAGGCGGGCATTACCCTGGCGCTGGTACTCAACCGTTTTGATGAAATCCCGGACTTCGTGCAGTTTGCCGGGGTGCTTGCCGACTGTACGCTGGCGGAGACCGGAACGACGGCAGAGTTGCTGCAACGGGCGTTGGTTGCTCAACTCGCGCACAGCGAGCATCTGACCGACGTACAATTACCCGAACCGGACGAACCTTCCGCCCGCCATGCGTTACCCGATGGCGAACCACGGATCGTACTTAACGATGGCGTAGTCTCGTATAACGATCGCCCTATCCTCCACCACCTAAGCTGGCGAGTCAATCCGGGCGAACACTGGCAGATCATCGGTCCTAACGGAGCGGGTAAGTCTACGTTGCTTAGCCTTATTACTGGCGATCATCCGCAAGGCTACAGCAACGATCTTACGCTGTTCGGGCGGCGGCGAGGAAGCGGCGAAACAATCTGGGATATCAAAAAACATATCGGCTACGTCAGCAGCAGTTTACATCTGGATTACCGCGTCAGTACCACGGTACGCAATGTCATTCTCTCCGGCTATTTCGATTCTATCGGCATTTACCAGGCCGTTTCAGACAGGCAACGAAAACTGGCGCAACAGTGGCTGGATATTCTGGGAATCGATAAGCGTACGGCGGATGCCCCCTTCCACAGTCTCTCCTGGGGACAGCAGCGGCTGGCGCTGATCGTGCGCGCGCTGGTTAAGCATCCGACAGTGTTGATTCTGGATGAGCCGCTGCAAGGGTTGGACCCGCTGAACCGCCAACTGGTACGCCGTTTTGTAGATGTATTAATTCGCCAGGGAGAGACCCAACTGCTGTTCGTTTCCCATCATGCAGAGGATGCGCCTGCCTGTATTACCCACCGGCTGGAATTTGTACCAGAGGGCGAACGTTATAAGTACGTTTCCGGACGATGCAATAATTAAATGTATTATCAGAATGGCGCCGCGCGCCATTCTGGAACCACTCTCCTTTTATTAATAATAATAATAACTGTCGATAAGCTTACTATCTCTTGAATCGCTGACCGCCTCATTGTCATAATAATCCTGAAATTTTCGACAATGATGTCGTATGTGAATATAAGGGATTCATTATGGCTTTTCGTTTTCCACAAATAATACTATTTTTACTGGCAGCCATGTTATTTTGCCCCGGCAGTTATGCTGAGCAAAAGCCGACCGCTGCGCAGGAAGCGCGTAAAACCGCCGTTGAGGTCGCTGTTGAAGGCATGAGTCGCGCCGCCGTTGCGGGTCCGACAAAGATTAGTTTAGGTGATAAAGCCACGCTTAATCTGCCGGAAGGATTTACCTGGATACCCGCAAAAGAAGCGGCGGTATTTATGCGTGAAATTGGTAACTATGTTGACGATGAATATTTTTACGGTCTCGTATTTAAAAAGGAAATGAATGGATTTATTTCTATCGAATATGATGATTCTGGTTACGTAAAAGATGATGATGCAAAAAATTGGGATGCCGATGAATTAATGGATAACCTGCGCAAAGGCACAAAAGAAGCGAATAAAGATCGTATTGCAAAAGGCATTGAGCCGATAGAAATTATTGGCTGGATCGAGAAGCCTACCTACGATGCAACCAATCATCGTCTGATCTGGTCCGCCGCCATCCAGGATATCGGCACCAACGAACCACTGAATGAACAAGGCGTGAACTACAACACCTATCTGCTGGGACGTGAAGGCTATTTTTCTTTAAATCTGGTGACCGACAGAGGTTCTGTTGACCACGAAATCCCTCTGGCGAAAAGAATTCTCAGTTCCGTCAAGTTCAACGCTGGACAACGCTACGCTGACTTCAACGAATCAACGGACAAAATAGCGGAGTATGGGCTCGCCGCGCTGATTGGCGGTATCGCGGCCAAGAAAGTAGGACTGCTTGCTATGCTCGGTATCGCGTTACTTAAATTCTGGAAAGTGACCGCCATCGGCGTCGTCGCTGTCGGGGCGCTCGCCAGGAAGCTACTCTCGCGTAAAAAAGACTGACAGCTCCTGCCCCGTCCGTTTCATTCCCAGGCGCGTAACGCGCCTTTTTTTCGGATAAAAAGCAGAAGCATTCTCAAGCCAGATGATTTGTAATCATTTAATCGATACAAATGCGTAAAATCACCAGTGTGTAAACGATTCCACTAATTTATTACATGTCACACTTTTCGCATCTTTGTTATGCTATGGTTATTCCATACCATAGGCTTAACGGAGCGAATTATGAGAGTATTGGTTACAGGTGGTAGCGGTTACATTGGAAGTCATACCTGCGTACAATTGCTGCAAAATGGTCATGACGTTGTCATCCTCGATAACCTCTGCAACAGCAAGCGCAGCGTGCTGCCCGTTATTGAACGTCTGGGCGGTAAGCACCCGACCTTTGTCGAAGGAGATATTCGCAACGAAGCGCTTATAACCGAAATTCTGCACGATCACGCGATTGATACCGTGATTCACTTTGCCGGCCTGAAAGCCGTCGGCGAATCGGTCGCCAGGCCGCTGGAGTACTATGACAACAACGTCAACGGTACGCTGCGGTTGGTCAGCGCCATGCGTGCGGCCAACGTTAAAAACCTTATTTTTAGCTCCTCCGCCACCGTTTATGGCGATCAGCCCAAAATTCCTTACGTCGAAAGTTTTCCTACCGGCACGCCGCAAAGCCCCTACGGCAAAAGTAAATTGATGGTAGAACAGATCCTCACCGATCTGCAAAAAGCCCAGCCGGAGTGGAGTATTGCGCTGCTGCGTTATTTCAACCCGGTCGGCGCGCACCCGTCGGGCGACATGGGAGAAGATCCGCAAGGTATTCCGAATAACCTGATGCCCTATATCGCCCAGGTCGCCGTGGGTCGTCGCGAATCGCTCGCCGTTTTCGGCAACGATTACCCGACCGAGGATGGCACCGGCGTACGCGATTACATTCACGTTATGGACTTAGCCGACGGGCACGTCGTGGCGATGGAAAAACTGGCGGACAAATCCGGCGTACATATTTATAACCTCGGCGCGGGTGTCGGCAGTAGCGTCCTGGATGTGGTCAACGCCTTTAGTAAAGCCTGCGGTAAACCCATTAATTACCACTTCGCGCCGCGTCGCGACGGCGATCTCCCAGCGTATTGGGCGGATGCCAGCAAAGCCGATCGCGAGCTGAACTGGCGCGTCACCCGCACGCTTGACGAAATGGCGCAGGACACCTGGCACTGGCAGTCACGCCATCCGCAGGGATACCCAGATTAAGGACGTTGTTATGACCCCATTTAATCCCATCGATCATCCGCATCGCCGTTATAACCCGCTTACCGGCCAGTGGGTTCTGGTTTCGCCGCATCGCGCAAAACGCCCCTGGCAGGGGGCGCAGGAAACGCCGTCTCAGCAAATGCTGCCGGCCCACGATCCGGACTGCTTCTTGTGTGCGGGCAATACGCGTGTCACCGGCGATAAAAATCCCGATTACAAAGGGACTTACGTCTTTACTAACGATTTCGCGGCGCTGATGGCCGACACGCCGGATGCGCCGGACAGCCACGATCCGCTGATGCGCTGTCAGAGCGCGCGCGGCACTAGCCGCGTGATCTGCTTTTCTCCCGATCACAGTAAAACGCTGCCGGAGTTGAGCCTGCCCGCGCTGACGGAAATCGTCAGAACCTGGCAGACGCAGACCGCCGAGTTAGGCAAAACCTATTCGTGGGTGCAGGTCTTTGAAAATAAAGGCGCGGCGATGGGCTGTTCGAACCCGCATCCGCATGGACAGGTCTGGGCCAACAGCTTCCTGCCGAATGAGGCCGAACGCGAAGATCGTTTACAAAAAGCCTACTTCGCCGAGCAGCGCTCGCCAATGCTGGTGGATTATGTCCAGCGAGAACTGGCGGACGGCAGCCGCACCGTGGTCGAAACCGAACACTGGCTGGCGGTGGTGCCTTACTGGGCGGCGTGGCCGTTCGAAACGCTACTGTTACCCAAAACGCATGTCCTGCGCATTACCGATTTAAGCGACGAGCAGCGCGACTCTCTGGCGCTGGCGTTGAAAAAGCTGACCAGTCGTTATGACAACCTGTTCCAGTGTTCCTTCCCTTACTCAATGGGCTGGCACGGCGCGCCGTTTAACGGTGAAGAAAACGCACACTGGCAGTTGCACGCGCACTTTTATCCGCCGCTGCTGCGCTCTGCGACCGTCCGCAAATTTATGGTCGGCTATGAAATGCTGGCGGAAACCCAGCGTGATTTAACCGCAGAACAAGCGGCTGAACGCCTGCGCGCGGTCAGCGACATCCATTTTCGCGAATCCGGAGTATAAAAATGAATCTGAAAGAGAAAACGCGCGCGCTGTTTGCTGAAATTTTCGGCTACCCTGCCACCCACACGATTCAGGCGCCAGGCCGCGTCAACCTGATCGGCGAGCATACTGATTACAATGATGGTTTCGTTCTGCCCTGCGCTATCGATTACCAGACCGTAATTAGCTGTGCGCCGCGCGACGATCGTACCGTACGGGTGATTGCCGCCGATTACGACAATCAGGTGGACGAATTTTCACTGGATGCGCCGATCGTGACCCACGATAGTCAGCAGTGGTCTAACTATGTGCGCGGCGTAGTGAAACACCTGCAGCAGCGTAACAACACGTTTGGCGGCGTGGATATGGTCATCAGCGGCAATGTGCCGCAGGGCGCCGGGTTAAGCTCCTCCGCCTCGCTGGAAGTGGCGGTGGGCACCGTCTTCCAGCAGCTTTATCACCTGCCGCTGGACGGCGCGCAAATTGCGCTCAACGGACAAGAGGCCGAGAACCAGTTTGTCGGCTGTAACTGCGGCATTATGGATCAGCTCATCTCTGCGCTCGGCAAAAAAGATCATGCGTTGCTGATTGATTGCCGTACGCTCGGCGCCAAAGCGGTTTCCATGCCGAAAGGTGTCGCCGTGGTGATCATCAATAGTAACTTTAAGCGCACGCTGGTAGGCAGCGAGTATAATACCCGCCGTGAACAGTGCGAAACCGGCGCCCGTTTCTTCCAGCAGCCGGCCCTGCGCGATGTCAGCCTTGAGGCGTTCAATGCCGTTGCCAGCGAACTGGACCCGGTAGTCGCAAAACGCGTTCGCCATGTATTGAGCGAAAATGCGCGCACCGTTGAAGCGGCAAGCGCGCTGGAGAAAGGTGATTTGCAACGTATGGGCCAACTGATGGCGGAGTCCCATGCCTCAATGCGCGATGATTTCGAAATTACCGTCCCGCAGATAGACACGCTGGTAGACATCGTCAAAGCGACCATCGGCGATCAAGGCGGCGTGCGCATGACCGGCGGCGGCTTCGGCGGCTGTGTTGTCGCGCTGATCCCGGAAGATCTGGTTCCCGCTGTTCAGCAGGCCGTTGCGCAACAGTACGAAGCGAAAACCGGAATCAAAGAAACCTTTTATGTATGCAAACCGTCACAAGGAGCAGGACAGTGCTAAATGAAACGCCCGCACTGGCCCCCGATGGTCAACCGTACCGCCTGCTAACCCTGCGCAATAGCGCAGGGATGGTGGTAACGCTGATGGACTGGGGAGCCACTCTTCTTTCCGCCCGTATTCCGCTGTCTGACGGCAGCGTTCGGGAAGCATTGCTGGGCTGCGCCAGCCCGGAACACTACCCTGAACAGACGTCATTCCTCGGCGCCTCTATTGGCCGTTACGCGAACCGTATCGCCAATAGCCGTTATACGTTTGCCGGCGAAACCGTACAGTTAAGCCCAAGCCAGGGCGAGAACCAGCTACACGGCGGACCGGAAGGCTTTGACAAGCGCCGCTGGCAAATTGTGAACCAGAACGATCGCCAGGTATTATTCGCGCTCACCTCTGATGACGGCGACCAGGGCTTTCCTGGCCATCTTTGCGCCACGGCGCAATATCGTCTGACCGATGACAATAGAATCTCCATCACCTACCGGGCGACGGTCGATAAACCCTGTCCGGTGAATTTGACCAACCACGTCTATTTTAATCTGGACGGCGATCGGACCGACGTGCGCCAGCATAAGCTGCAAATTCTGGCGGATGAGTATCTGCCGGTAGATGAATCCGGTATTCCACGCCAGGGGCTAAAATCGGTAGCCAATACCTCGTTTGACTTCCGGATGCCAAAAGTCATTGCCAGCGAGTTTCTCGCCGATGACGATCAGCGCAAGGTTAAAGGCTACGATCATGCTTTCCTGCTACAGACGCAGGGTGATGGCAAAAAGCCGGCGGCCCGTCTATGGTCACAGGATGGAAAGCTACAAATGATGGTTTACACCACCGCCCCGGCGCTACAGTTTTATTCCGGCAATTATCTGGCGGGTACACCTTCCCGTGGACCGGAACCTTATGCCGACTGGCAAGGGCTGGCGCTGGAGAGCGAACTGCTGCCGGACAGCCCGAATCATCCTGAATGGCCGCAGCCTGACTGTATCCTTCGCCCTGGCGAGGAGTACGCCAGCCTGACCGAGTATCAGTTTATTCCGTTCTAACGATATGCCGCTACATGCCCGATGACGCAAGCTTATCGGGCCTACGCGCCATTGCCCTGCTCAAACCTCCACCACTTAAAGACAAAATCGCAACTCTGAGTTCACAAGAACCTTACACTGCGCCACTATTTTCGCTATGGTTATGCGTAAGCATTGCCGCCAACACCTCGCGGCAATATAATGAGAATTATTATCATTACATATGATTTATAGGAGTGAGAGTATGGCTGTAACTAAGCTGGTTCTGGTACGTCACGGTGAAAGTCAATGGAACAAAGAGAACCGTTTCACCGGCTGGTATGATGTTGACCTGTCTGAAAAAGGCGTAAGCGAAGCAAAAGCAGCGGGTAAACTGCTAAAAGAAGAAGGTTTCAGCTTTGATTTTGCCTACACTTCCGTACTGAAACGCGCTATCCATACGCTGTGGAACGTACTGGATGAACTGGATCAGGCGTGGCTGCCGGTGGAAAAATCCTGGAAACTCAATGAACGTCACTATGGCGCGTTGCAGGGGCTGAATAAAGCGGAAACGGCCGAAAAATATGGTGACGAGCAGGTTAAGCAGTGGCGCCGCGGTTTTGCCGTGACGCCGCCGGAACTGACCAAAGATGATGAGCGTTATCCGGGTCACGATCCACGTTATGCCAAACTGAGCGAGAAAGAGCTGCCGTTGACCGAAAGTCTGGCGCTGACCATCGACCGCGTTATTCCTTACTGGAACGACACCATCCTGCCGCGTATGAAGAGCGGTGAGCGCGTGATCATCGCCGCTCACGGTAACTCATTGCGTGCGCTGGTGAAATACCTGGATAACATGAGTGAAGATGAGATTCTTGAGTTAAACATCCCGACCGGCGTGCCGCTGGTGTATGAGTTCGACGAAAACTTCAAGCCGATCAAACATTACTATCTGGGCAACGCTGACGAGATCGCTGCGAAAGCGGCTGCCGTGGCGAATCAGGGTAAAGCGAAGTAATCACCTTTGCCGGATGGCGGTATAACTGCCTTATCCGGCCTACGAGCAATGGGTAGGCCGGATAAGCGCAGCGCCATCAGGCAATATGTCTTAAACAGCGATCACGCCGTCCAGCACCACCTGCAATTTACCCTGCGAACAGCGCTCCACGCGTCCTCGTACCCGGTACACTTCAGCCAGACGCTCCGCAGTAATCACCGTCTCCGGCGCGCCGCTGGCGACCAGCCTGCCGTCTTTTAGCATCAGGACATGGTCACCATGACGCAGTGCAATATTAATGTCATGCGCCACGACTATCGTCACCCTATTTTGCGCCTGGGTATCCCGACGCACGAGATCCATTACGTGAAACTGATAGTTTAAATCCAGCGCGCTGAGCGGCTCATCCAGCAACAGAAGTTCAGGGCGACGAATCAGCGATTGCGCCAGACCCACTAACTGCCGCTGACCGCCGGAAAGCTGGTCGAGATACTGCAACGCCAGATGCGTTATGCCCAATTGCTCAAGGATAGCCAGTATCTGCGCTCTGCCCTGCGCATTGTCTCTGCCGCCTGATGCCCGCAGTACCACGATAATCGACTCCAGTACATGCAGATGTACGCCCTGCGGTAATGACTGCGGCAAAAACACAACTTTCTGCGCCCGCTCGGCAAACGATAACGACATGAGATCCTCGCCATCAAGCAGCGCCTCGCCGTCGGCGTTATTCAGCCCGGCCAGCGAACGTAGTAACGTCGATTTACCACAGCCGTTCGGCCCCAGCAAAATGGTAATTTTCCCGCGCGGCAGTAAGGGAACGTTGAGATCTGCAATAACCGGCTGAGTGGAATAGCTGGCGCTAAATGAGCGGAGCATTAACCCGCGCATCAGAGACTCCCCCGATGTCGCAATACAATGCTTAAAAAGAACGGAACCCCGACCAGCGAGGTGACAATCCCCACCGGCACCATGACGCCCGGAATACTATTTTTCGCCGCAATAGAGGCCAGCGATAACACCAGCCCGCCTATCAGCACGCTGCCCGGAAGGTAGAAACGGTGATCTTCCCCCAAAAGTATTCGCGCAATGTGCGGCGCAACGAGACCAATAAAACCAATCGGCCCGACGAAAGCTACCGTCAGCGCTGATAACAAGCTGATACGCAACAATGACAGCAGGCGTAAACGGCGGACATGAATCCCAAAGCTCATCGCCCTCTCTTCGCCCAGACGTAATGCCGTGAGTTGCCAGGCGCTTCGTAACGCGCAAAAAAGCACAGCAATAAACACCACGGCCAGTACGCCCAATTTTTCCCACGACGCGCGGACCAGGCTCCCCATCGTCCAGAATACCAGCCCCTGCAGCGTATCTTCATCAGCCACAAACTGCATAATGGCGACCAACGCGTTAAAGGTGAATACCAGCGCAATACCGAACAACACCACTCCGGATGCGGCGACACCTGTCCAACGGGTAATACCGTCCAGGAGTAACGCGGATAAAAGCGCAAAGATGAACGCATTGGCCGGGATAAACCAGGCGGCAGGAATACCGGGAATACCGATCCCCAACACAATCGCCAGCGCAGCGCCAAAAGCCGCTGCGGACGATACGCCAAGGGTAAACGGCGTTGCCAGCGGATTATTTAAAATGGTTTGCATTTCGGCGCCCGCTAACCCTAACGCCATGCCCACCAGTAGGGCCATCAGGGCATAGGGTAAACGAATATCCCAGACAATAACGTGTATGCCCGCATTCACCTTTTCCGGCTGGAAAAGCGCCTGCCACAGCGCACTGAGCGGTAAACCCGAAGACCCACAGGTTACATCCACCATCAGTGAAGCCATCATCGCCAGCGCAATAGCTAACATGAGCACAGCCCGTTTGCGTATGATCTGGCGATAGCGCGGAATGACGGGCGTGGAAGCGAGAGCGGGGGCTAAAAGTGATTTGTCCTGACAGGTCATGGCTCGGGCTACGTTATTAATCAGAGGAGAATTATAGCGCCGAATTATTTCGTTATATATTTATTTATATTTCGATTAATGACACGGTGGCCTATCTCACCGGTTTCCAATAAATATCCTCCGGCATAGCCCTGTCTCTTGATCAGATCTCCTGATCAAGAGACAGGGCCTGGCTGGGGGTTTTCCATAGACAAAAAAAGCGTGGAGCCATCCACGCTTGAGGCTGCTGACAACGTGTAACCAGGTGGCAATGTTCCAACCACGGACCTACAAAAAGTACGTAATCTGTTGATATTCTCATTTCGTAAGTCAGGCAAAGCGCTAGCTGCCTCTCGCAGAAATGCCAACACAATAGATAATTGTCAGCAGTCCTCATTTTTCAGTCAGCAAATATCGGTCCGGCAGGGAATTTCGCCAGAAACCCGGTGACGGCCAGCAGCGACCATAGCCCGGGCCACTCAATCTGGCGCTCCCGCAGTTCATCATCCAGCGTCATAAGCGCAAACTCACCTTTATCGCCCAGCACGCCGCCCTGCCAGAGCAGCCGCTGCGCCTGCTGCCGCGCCCAGGGAGAATCGCTCTTCCAGGCCAGCAGGTGCAGCAGAGCCTGCTGCAGGCAGACACTGTGAGAATGTTGATCCCGCAACAGCCGCCGGTAAACCGGCAGCGATATGCTGCGCACGGTATAAAAACCGCTGCGGGTTTCGCTGTCAACATCTGCCATGCCAGCACAGAACTGACTGGCCAGGTCACATAAACGATTGTGCGTCAGCGGCTGGCGCAGAGCATCCAGACGACCTGCTGCGGCACACAGCAGCCCGCTCCTTTGCCGTTCTTGTGGCAGCGAATCAGGCAAAACCGCTACCGTTTCAGCCGCCCCGGCCTGCGCATGCTGTACGCCCGCGTCATAACAACGGACAAAGAAATCATGGCTGCCACGGACGATTGACGGGTGCGCCAGCAGATTCAGCGCCGGGTGCAGTTGTTCAAGCTCGTCCAGTGACGCCAGCGTATAATTGACAACCACATCTTTTGTCGACGCCCGGCCTTCCGGACGAAATGCTATGGTTTCATTCATCAAAGTCTCCTTATGGGACATTCCCGGAGGCGATGCTGCGCATCTGTCCGGGCTACAGATCCATGCAATCCGGTAGCCCGGACAGGCGCAACGCGCCGCCTCCGGGAAAGGAACAGATTTACATCGCCAGCACGTACTTCAGCATCACCCCGGCGGCTATCGCCGAGCCAATCACCCCCGCCACGTTCGGGCCCATCGCGTGCATCAGCAGGAAGTTCTGTGCGTCCGACTCCAGCCCCACTTTGTTCGATACGCGGGCTGCCATCGGCACCGCCGACACACCGGCGGAGCCAATCAGCGGGTTAATTTTGTTCTTACTGCACAGGTTCAGCAGCTTCGCCATCAGCACCCCGGCCGCCGTCCCGATACCGAACGCAATCACACCCAGCAGCAGAATGCCCAGCGTCTGTGGCTGCAGGAACTTGTCCGCCACCAGTTTTGCGCCAACGGAAAGCCCCAGGAAAATGGTCACGATATTAATCAGACCGTTCTGCACCGTGTCGCTCAGACGCTCCACCACGCCGCTTTCGCGCATCAGATTGCCAAAGCAGAACATCCCCAGCAGCGGCGCGGCGTCCGGCAGCAGCAGCGCCACCAGTAGTAACAGCACCACCGGGAACAGAATCTTCTCCCGCTTACTCACCGTGCGCAGCTGCACCATGCGGATTTTCCGCTCCTTCTCCGTGGTCAGCGCCTTCATAATCGGCGGCTGGATTAACGGCACCAGCGCCATATACGAGTACGCCGCCACCGCGATGGCCCCCAGCAGCTCCGGCGCCAGCTTGCCCGACAGGTAAATCGCCGTCGGGCCGTCCGCGCCGCCGATAATGCCGATGGCCGCCGCCTGTGGCAGGGTGAAGGAAATCAGGCCGAAGTAGTTCAGCGTCAGCGCCCCCAGCACGGTGGCGAAGATGCCGAACTGCGCCGCCGCGCCGAGCAGCAGGGTGCGCGGGTTGGCCAGCAGCGGGCCGAAGTCGGTCATCGCGCCCACGCCCATGAAGATGACCAGCGGCGCGACACCGGAGCCAATCGCCACTTTATAGAACAGCGCCAGCACCCCCGGCGTGTAGCCCATGTCCACCGCCAGGTTCTCCATCTGGCTCTGCACCGACGGCAGCGCCAGCGCTAATGCCTCTTTAATGGCGTGCACGTCCGGCGCGCAGTTCAGCTTCGCGGCAATCACCGCCAGCTGCCCGGCGTCGTGATGCGCCAGCAGGCTTTCCAGCGCGGTCAGCGCCATACCCGCTTCCGGGATGTTGGAGAGCAGCCCGCCGAAGCCAATCGGCAGCAGCAACAACGGCTCGAACTTCTTCGCTATCGCCAGCCACAGCAGCAGCAGGCTCACCAGCAGCATGATGGCCTGGCCTGCGCCAAGGTGCATCAGCCCCATGCCCTGAAGCAGGGCGTTCAGACTTTCCATTTCAGTTCTCCGTTACGCCAGCGTCATCAGGGTGTCGCCCACCGCCACCGCATCCCCGGCTTTCACCGCGATACCGCGCACGGTGCCGGCCTGCGCGGCGCGGATTTCGGTCTCCATCTTCATGGCTTCCAGAATCAGCAGCACGTCGCCTTCGGCCACGCTCTGGCCTTCGGTGGCAATCACCTTCCAGATGTTGCCCGCCAGCGGCGCGGTGACCGGTGTGCCTGCGCCCGCCGGGGCGGCAGCCTGAACCGGTGCGGAAGAGGCCGCCGGAACAGCCGTAGTAAGCTGGCTGATATCGCCGCCGTCGCTGACCTTCACCACAAAGGCTTTGCCTTCCACTTCCACGGTGTAGATACCGGAGGCGGCAGGTTTTGCCGGGGCTGCGGCAGGCTGCGCGGCTTCCGCCTGCGGTACCGGCTCAAACGCCGCCGGGTTGTGGCGGTTCTCAAGGAATTTGAGGCCGATTTGCGGGAACAGCGCCACGGTGAGGACGTCGTCGATGGCGTTTCCCGCAAGCTGGATGCCCTTCTCCTGCGCCTGGCGCCTGACGTCCGCTTCCAGTTCAGCCAGTTCCGGTTTGAGTAAATCCGCCGGACGGCAGGTCACCGGGGCGCCCCCTTCCAGCACGCGGGCCTGTAACGCGGCGTTCACCGGCACCGGGGTGTGGCCGTATTCGCCTTTCAGAATGCCGGCCGTTTCTTTGGCAATGGTCTTGTAGCGTTCGCCCGTCAGCACGTTGAGCACCGCCTGGGTGCCGACAATCTGCGAGGTGGGGGTCACCAGCGGGATAAAGCCGAGGTCCTCGCGCACGCGGGGGATTTCCGCCAGCACCTGGTCGAGTTTGTCCGCCGCGTTCTGCTGCTTCAGCTGGCTTTCGAGGTTGGTGAGCATTCCGCCCGGTACCTGGGCCACCAGAATACGGCTGTCGTAGCCCTTCAGCTGGCCTTCAAAGGCGTGATACTTTTTGCGCACCTCGCGGAAGTACGCGGCGATATTTTCCAGCTTCAGGATATCCAGCCCGGTGTCGTGCTCAGTACCTGCCAACGTCGCCACCAGCGCTTCGGTGGCCGGGTGGCCGTAGGTGGCGCTCATGGACGAAATCGCCGTGTCGACGCCGTCAACGCCCGCCTCGATAGCCTTCAGCAGGGCCATCTCCGCCATCCCGGTGGTGGCATGGCAGTGCAGATGCAGGCGCACGTCGTAGCGTTTTTTGATTTCGCTGACCAGCTCATACGCCGCCATCGGTGTGAGAATGCCGGACATATCCTTGATGGCGATGGAATCGACGCCGGTTTCCAGCAGTTGCTCCGTTAAATCCAGCCAGGTCTGCAGCGTGTGCGCCGGGCTGGTGGTATAGCTCAGCGTGCCCTGGGCGTGCGCGCCGTGGCTGCGCACCGCCTGCAGGGCGGCTTTCATATTGCGCGGGTCGTTCATGGCGTCGAAGACGCGGAACACATCCATGCCGTTTTTCACCGCGCGTTCGACGAAGCGCTCCACCACGTCGTCGGCGTAATGGCGGTAGCCGAGCAGGTTCTGACCGCGCAGCAGCATCTGCAGGGGGGTCTTCGGCATGGCCTTTTTAAGCTCGCGCAGGCGCAGCCACGGGTCTTCGCCGAGGAAACGGATGCAGGCGTCAAAGGTGGCGCCGCCCCAGCATTCGAGGGACCCGTAGCCCACGTCATCAAGCTGGGCGGCAATCGGCAGCATATCGTCAAGGCGCAGGCGGGTGGCGAACAGGGACTGGTGGGCGTCGCGCAGGACAACATCGGTAATGGCAATGGTCATGGATTCCTCCGTAAATTAAGGGTTAAGGCGGCGATGGTGAATGGCGGCGGCAATGACCGGCTTTAAGCGGGTGAAGTCGTCAGCGGGCGCGGCGGCGGCAGGTGCCGCCTTCGGTACCGGGACCGGTTCAGGGAAGAAACGGTTGACGGCGGCGGACATGCCTCGGATGGCGAAAATCAGCAGGAACAGAAACGCCAGCACGAACCCCATGCCGAGGAACATCAGAGTGAAGCCTTCACCTAATAGCACCGAACTATTCATAATAAAGTCTCAAATTTAATAATCTAAAATAGAAAAGTAATATCAGGCATTAATAGAAGGGATAAAATACCGGTAGTAAAATCATACTAACGATAAAACAAACCAAACTAATCGCCAATCCGGGTTTTAAGAAATCTTTAAATTTAACATTCCCCGGGCCAATAATCATTGAGTTTGCTGGAATAGCCATTGGGGTACAAACAGCAACACTACTCGCAATAAAAACAGCAATAACAACTGCACGAGGGTCTGCGCCAATAGACTGTGCGATAGTCCATCCTACCGGGCATAACAACGTACATGCTGCAGTGTTACTCATTACTTGAGTCAAAGCCCATGTAAGTATCCACAATGACGCCATAATAATCATAACGCCAGAATCTCCGGTTACTGAAATAACGGCATTGGCAATCATTTCTCCAGCACCAGTAGAATTAAGCGCGGCACCTAAAGGCATCATAAATGCAAGCATGAAAACAGTTAGCGTTTCAAAAGAATTAAAAGTTTCCTTTTGTGTCAAAACACCAGCAAATACAAGAACAATAGCCGCACAACACGCAATAATATGCATTGGAGGCAGAAACTTAATATAATCAGTTGCCACCATCCCAGCGATAGACAGAATAAAAACGGCTAAAGTTAAATTTCTATGCCAGGCCGGAATTTGGCTATAATCCATTTGAGAATCAGATTGTGTATTTCCATCACGATCTGCGATGAGTTTTGAACCGAAGAAATAGAGAAATATAGAGCATGCAATCAGCAAAGGAATACCAATTTTAGCGTATTCGAAAAATGGCACCGACAGACTTCCCTTACTAAAAGTTTCAATAGTATTTTTAGCAATCAGATTTCCTGGCGAACCGATAATAGAAATATCAGCACCGATTGTTGCCCCAAAAACCAGAGGCATAAGAAGTTTAATAGGCTTAATCTGACTACTGGCGGCAATACCTAAAACAATAGGAATTAGCACAGCAACTGTTCCGCTATTAGAAACAAAGGCAGACATAACTCCACCAATAAGAAAAATCAATACACTAAGGCTTCTTTCTGTTTTAGCATATTTTAGTAAAATTTTACTTGATTGCCATGCCAAACCTGTTTTAAAAAATGCCGCACCGAGTACACACATGGCGACGATAAGAATAACATTCGCATTTACGATTGAAGCAAAAATATCCTTAGCATCGATAACACCGGTAAAATAAAGTGCCATTGGGACCATAAATGCAACTAATCCCATAGGAAGACGATCGCTAACAAAGATAATTATTGCAACCACTAAAACCAACAAAGTAATAATCGCTGGTGACATGTATACGTCCTTATATTATTAGGGTACAAAAACAACTCATTACAGTCATGAATACAACTGCAACAAGCATAAATCACATGTTATACTAAAATTACATCTAATTAATTTCTATTGAGAAAGAATACACTCACATAAATAACAACACTTACCCGACAAAGGCATAACATATTCTTACTGCTTTTGTTTCTGTTTAATCAAATAATTTCCTCTTAAAATCTGTCTGTGTATAATGCTACTTATATAAATGAAACTCATCCAATGCTAATAAGGTTGCAGCTTATGCAATATCGGCATCACCTCGAACTAACATGGCTCGAAGACTGTCTGGCTCTAAAAGAAACGTTGAATTTCTCAAAAGCGTCTGCCTCAAGATATGTGACTCAACCCGCATTTAGTCGTCGGATACAATCTCTCGAAGAATGGGTGGGTACGCCCCTTTTTGAAAGAAGTAAACGGGGAGTCACCCTTACCAAGGCCGGAGAAGTATTTACAGACCAGCTTCCCGAACTGATCCACTCCTTGTACACATTGAAAAGTGATACCCTTGAGGCTGCAGGTAATAAACAACCTAGTCTTGTTTTTTCAGCAACGCATGCTTTGTCTTTCTCTTTTGTACCGCACTTGTTAAAGCAAAGTGATAAAATTGCAAAATTTGGTTCATTTCGTCTTTTATCTGACTCATTGAATGCGTGCGAAAAAATGATGCGGCAGGGAGATTCACAATTTTTGCTGTGTCACCATCACCCACATATGCATCTAAATTTAAATAAAAATAACTTTATGAGCATTCGTCTTGGGTTTGATACATTAATTCCATTCAGTAAACCAGACTCAGAAACGTTAAAACCGTTGTGGAATATAAATAATAAGATTCAATTCCCTTACCTTTCTTTTTCATCACAATCAGGTCTGGGAAGAATAATAGCAAATACAGCGTCTATTAACAGAATTACCCATAATATAAATGTTGCCTTTGTGGCCGATCTGGCAGCAACACTATTGGCAATGGTCAGATCTGGCGACGGTGTTGCCTGGATACCTCAGAGCCTTGCCAGGCAAGATATAGAGGCTAAAACTATTGTTACTGCAGCGGAAAAAGAAAGCAATTTATGGGTACCCATAGAAATAAGACTTTATAGACCAGCCAAGAGAATGCCTCCAGATGCCGAAGAGCTATGGGAAATTTTTGTTGAAGAACAAATATAATTATTTAATTGTAAAATGTTCTTTAATATAATCCTCAATGAATTTAATTAACGCTCTGGTTGCATATGATAAATATTTATCTTTCTTCCAGGCCAAACCAATCGTAACATAAGTCGGCTCAGTCATGGCCTTGGTTATTACTTTTTCGGCTTTAAGATCGACAGCGTCCAAAATGAAAGAAATTCCTTCATTTTTAGCAACCAGATCTATGTTGGTTTGAATCCTGTTTGATGATAGAAAAATATGTGTATGAATTCCTCGCTTTGTACATTCTTCAATAATCGTTTTTCTATGCCAGGAATCTTTTTTCATTAGTATCAATGGCTCATATTGTAGATCTTCCCAATCGATACTATCCTTTTTTGCCAGAGGATGTTTATCTGACATACATACCACGTGCTGCTGAGTCATTAATGGTACCGTAACTAATTCTTTTGGACAGTCATTAATAATAACAATAGCAAGATCCAGCTCTCCAGCAGAAAGTTTATCATGTAAACCAAAAGTCCCCTCTTCAACAAGAGAGAGTTCCATCTCTGGATAAATCTCCCGGAAATGCTTGAAGAGCGGTGAAAAAAGAAACAAACTTATCATCGGTGGGATCCCCAAAGTTACTATGCCACCATTTTCATTACGATAATCTTTCATTTCCGCTACGCTATTTTTTAACGCAATAAGGATAGGTTCAATTTTTTGTAAGAAAAACATGCCCTCCTCAGTAAGGACAAGTTTATTTTTCTTTCTATCAAATAATGTCACCCCTAATTCAGTCTCTAACTTCTTAATAGCAATGGTGATATTAGGTTGAGAAACAAAATGCCGCTCAGCAACTCTGGTTAAGTTACCTAACAAAGAAGCGCTTACAAAATATTCTAATTGTCTAATTTCCATCTATTTTCCACTACTATAAATAAAATTTATCATTTAATAAAAATAACATATTTCCTTCCTACAATGAATACGAATATCATGAAAATGTGATCAATGGATAAAACAATGCAACATAGCACTGGAGGGAGTATGAGTCGTATATTAAATACAGAAATTATCATTCCGGTTATCGAAAAACTTGTAAAAAAAGCTTGTTATGAACTGGATGATAATCTCATGTGTTCTTTTCGTAAAGCATACGATAAAGAAGAGTCAAAGATCGGCAAGGAAACCATTAAGATATTAATTGATAATGGAGAGTATGCAAAAAAAGAACAACTTGCATGCTGCCATGATACCGGCACTTGTATCGTTATAATGGAAATTGGACAACATGTATGCTGGGAAGGTAAGCCGCTTAAAGATCAGGTGAACCAGGGTGTTCGCCAGGGCTATGAAAATGGATACTTAAGAAAATCCATGGTTGCAGATCCATTAGAACGTATTAATACTAATGATAATACTCCTGCAATTTTACATACTGAAATTGTTGATGGTGACCGAGTGACAATTACCGTTATGCCAAAGGGCGGCGGTAGCGAAAATATGGGAACTTTTAAAACATTGCTTCCCGGCGATGGTATTGATGGTATAAAAGATTTTGTTCTGGAAACTGTCCGTCGTGTAGGAGGCAATCCATGCCCTCCTTATATTATTGGTATCGGCGTTGGCGGTACAATGGATCACTGTTCGTGGATGGCGAAGAAAGCATTATTACGCCCTCTTGGTGAGTTCAATGCTAAACCACTTTATGCCCAGCTCGAAGCTGAATTATTAGAGGCCGTGAATAATACAGGGATCGGCCCTTTAGGTATGGGCGGGCGTATTACGGCGTTAGGCGTGCATGTCGATTACTATCCTTGCCATATCACTGCACTGCCAGTCGCAATCAATTTCCAATGTAATGCAAGCCGCCACGCTAGTGAAATCATTTAATACCTGGAGAAGCTATGATGGAATTAACATTACCATTGACTAAAGAGAAAGCGAAAACTCTTAAGGTCGGCGATATATTATTTCTCACTGGATTTGCTTACACCTGCCGTGACGCCGCGCATAAAAAAATCGAAGTAGCGCTTAGTAACGGAGAAAAATCACCGGTCGATTTTCAAAACCAAACGATTTACTATGCTGGCCCCTGCCCTGCCAGACCTGGTTTACCTATTGGCTCCAACGGTCCTACAACGGCCGCGCGTATGGACCCATTTGTAGAAATGATGTTTCAACAAGGGGCAACTGCGTTTCTTGGCAAAGGCGATCGTGCTGATTATGTCGCTGAGCTTTGTAAAAAATACGGTGGGGTTTCGCTACTCGGGATTGGAGGAGCGTCTGCAATTAATACAAAACATGTTAAATCAGTAGAAATTGTTGCCTACGAAGAATTAGGAACAGAATCCATTAAGAAGTTATATTTTGACCGCTATAGAGTCATTGTAGGAATTGATTCGGAAGGAAATACTCTCCAGAAGCAGGAAGTACCTAAGTACGCCAAATAATAATACATTAATATTGGCAATATCGGTCCGGTAGGCTGTTACCGGACCGATATGTTTTTATCCTGCACTTCACCACAGGATAGAAACTAAACTTAGCCGCGACGGGCTTTTACCGCTGCCGACAACTGACGAAGCAGCGCATCGGTATCTTCCCAGCCAATACAGGCGTCAGTAATGCTTTTACCGTAGGTCAGCGGCTGACCGCTTTCCAGACTCTGGTTTCCTTCTACCAGATGACTCTCTACCATCACGCCAATAATCGCTTTTTCACCGCCCGCTATCTGCTGACAGACATCGGCGCAAACCTCCATCTGCTTTTGAAATTGCTTACAGGAGTTGGCATGGCTGAAATCGATCATGACCTGCGGCGTCAGTCCCGCTTTGATGAGGCCTTCTTTCACCTCAGCAACATGTTGCGCGCTATAGTTTGGCGCTTTACCGCCGCGCAGAATGATATGGCAGTCGCCGTTGCCGCTGGTATTCACAATCGCCGAATGACCCCATTTAGTGACGGAGAGGAAGCAATGCGGCGCGCCGGCGGCGTTGATGGCGTCAATGGCGACTTTAATCGTGCCATCAGTACCATTTTTAAAACCGACCGGACAAGAGAGGCCAGACGCCAGTTCGCGATGAACCTGGGATTCAGTAGTCCGCGCGCCAATGGCGCCCCAGCTCATCAGATCGGCCAGATATTGCGGCGTGATCATATCGAGGAATTCGCCGGCGGCAGGCAGGCCGCTGTCGTTAATATCCAGCAGCAGTTTGCGCGCAATACGCAGACCGTCGTTAATCTGGAAGCTGTTATCCATGTGCGGATCGTTAATCAGCCCTTTCCAGCCGACGGTGGTACGCGGTTTCTCAAAATAGACGCGCATGACAATTTCAAGCTCGCCTTGAAGCTCATCACGTAGCGCCAGCAAACGGGCGGCATACTCTTTCGCCGCTGCCGGATCATGAATTGAACAAGGACCGATCACCACCAGCAGACGATCGTCATTGCCTTTGAGAATTTTATGGATAGCTTTGCGCGCGTGAGCAACGGTATTTGCTGCATTTTCCGTGGCGGGAAACTTTTCCAGCAGCGCGACCGGAGGTAATAACTCGTTGATTTCTTTAATGCGTAAATCGTCGTTCTGATAATTCATGTTTATTCCAGTGTTGCCGTACTTATCCCAATGAATGCAATCCCTCCAATCTATCTCTTCAATTAAATAGTGTAAACGGGCTTTTACACTTTGAACGGAATAATCCTGGAATTCAGGAAAAAAACGCACAAATGTAGCGAAAAATGGGATCTAACCTACACTTTTTAACTGTAACCACTCTGTTTATGAATTATTGCAAGATTCTCTGCTGCGTTAACCCGCGGCGGCGAACGCTTTTTATCCCTTATTTGAGGATTTGACTGACACGTGCACTGTTGGAAGAGGTTATCCGACATATCCACCATAACAGGAGCATCTTATGAAAATGACAAAACTGACTACGCTTTTACTCACCGCTACCCTCGGCCTTGCCAGCGGCGCAGCGTTAGCTGCTGAATCTAACGCGCAATCCAGTAATGGCCAGGCGAACTCGGCGGCAAATGCCGGTCAGGTTGCCCCGGACGCCCGCCAGAATGTGGCGCCGAATGATGTGAATAACAACGACATCAATACCAACGGCAACACTAACAGCACGATGCAGCATCCAGACGGTTCAACCATGAATCATGACGGAATGACCAAGGATGAAGAGCATAAAAATACCATGTGTAAAGATGGTCGCTGCCCGGATATTAATAAAAAAGTGGAAACCGGTAATGGCGTCAATAATGACGTGAATACCAAAACCGACGGTACCACACAGTAATGCAGAAAAAAGTCTGATAACGGGAGAGCTTTCGCTCTCCTTTTTATTTTGTCAGCGAAAAATCAGTATGATGTCTACAGTATTGATGAGAATAACAAAGGAATGACGTTATGGCGCACTCACACTCTCATGCCGATTCACACCTGCCGAAAGATAATAATGCTCGTCGCCTGCTTTTCGCCTTTATCGTCACTGCCGGATTTATGCTCCTTGAGGTGGTGGGCGGGATACTCTCCGGCTCTCTGGCGTTGTTGGCGGATGCGGGACATATGCTCACCGACGCGGCGGCCCTTCTCTTTGCGCTGCTGGCGGTTCAATTTTCCCGTCGTCCCCCGACTGTCCGCCACACTTTTGGCTGGCTAAGACTCACCACACTGGCGGCTTTTGTGAATGCCATTGCGTTGGTGGTCATTACCCTTCTCATTGTCTGGGAAGCGATAGAGCGCTTTTACACGCCACGTCCGGTGGCGGGCAATCTGATGATGGTAATTGCGGTTGCGGGTCTGCTGGCGAACCTGTTTGCGTTCTGGATACTCCATCGGGGAAGCGATGAAAAAAACCTGAACGTGCGCGCTGCCGCGCTACATGTGATGGGCGATTTGCTGGGTTCCGTCGGCGCAATAGTCGCCGCGTTGATCATTATCTGGACGGGCTGGACGCCAGCGGACCCGATTCTCTCTATTCTGGTTTCGGTACTGGTACTACGCAGCGCCTGGCGTTTGTTAAAAGATAGCGTCAACGAATTGCTGGAAGGCGCGCCGGTTTCACTGGATATTAATGCCTTACAGCGCCATTTAAGCCGGGAAATCCCCGAAGTCCGCAACGTACACCATGTGCATGTCTGGATGGTCGGCGAAAAACCGGTCATGACATTGCACGCTCAGGTCATTCCGCCACACGACCATGATGCGCTGCTGGAACGTATCCAGGATTTCCTGATGCACGAATACCATATTGCGCACGCCACGATTCAGATGGAGTATCAAGTGTGTCACGGCCCGGACTGTCATCTGAATCAGACGCCATCCGGGCATGTTCATCACCATTAACCGGAAAGCGCGCGCGATCCTCGCTCCCGCGCGCTGTTTATCCACAGGCGGCTACCGTTCACGGCGATAAATGTCAGGATCAGATATTCCAGCGACATCGCATAGACGCCCTGCAAAGCAAAAATCACCACACTGATCACGTTGATTACCACCCACAGGAGCCAGTTTTCGACATATTTGCGTGTCATCAGAATCATCGCCGCGATAGACAGCACCATCATGCAAGAGTCCCAGAACGGGAAAGCGTCCGGTTGCAGTACGGGCATTGTCACCTGTAACCCCAGCATCTGCATAATGGCGACGGCCACGCGCGTCAGGACGGCGAATACGGGATCGATATATCGCGTCATCAAACCGATAGCTATCACACATATCGCCAGCCATGCCATTGCTTTTGGCAACGGCAGCCAGCGGATTTTAAGCTCGGCTTGATTATCCTTTGTTTGCCGCGACCACGCATACCAGCCATAAATATTGGCGGCAAAGAAAAAGAGTTGCAGCAACAGGCTGGCATAAAGCTGGATCTGAAAGAAAATAATCGCAAACAGGGTGACGTTAACCAGTCCAAAAAAGTAGTTGCTGATCTTCTCCAGACTGGCAAGCCAAATACAGAGCAGGCCGGCGATGGTTCCTACCGCTTCGATCCACGAGAGATCGTACCCGCCAGCGCCAATCGGAATATGAATCAGTATGTTGTGCGTACTAAAAAAATCCATTCTCTCCCCCAAAGATTTCCGTCTTTACGCCCGAAGTGTAGCCGCAAAATCCAGCATCCGGTTGAGCGGCAGTAATGCGCCCTCGCGTAGCGCCGCATCAACCTGTATTTCATGCGCCGCGCCTCCCTGCTCCAGCCCTTCAGCAATGGCTTTCAGGCCATTCATCGCCATCCACGGACAGTGCGCACAGCTACGGCAGGTCGCCCCCTCGCCAGCCGTGGGCGCTTCAAGCAGTTCTTTTTCAGGCACCGCCTGCTGCATTTTGTAGAAGATGCCGCGATCGGTCGCCACGATAAGCTGTCTGTGCGGCAGCGTTTCTGCCGCCTTAATAAGCTGACTGGTGGAGCCCACCGCATCGGCCATTTCGACAATGGACTGCGGCGATTCAGGGTGAACCAGAAGAGCGGCATCGGGATAGATTTTTTTTAAACGGGTCAACGCCTGGGTTTTAAACTCGTCATGCACGATACACGCCCCTTGCCAACACAGTACATCGGCCCCGGTCTGTTTTTGCACGTAATTCCCCAGGTGTCTGTCCGGCGCCCAGATAATTTTTTCCCCCAAACTATCCAGATGCTCAATCAGTTCTACGGCGATACTGGAGGTCACAACCCAGTCCGCACGCGCTTTAACAGCAGCCGAGGTGTTAGCATAGACCACTACGGTTCTGTCAGGGTGCGCATCACAAAAAGCGCTAAATTCGTCTATTGGGCAGCCTAAATCCAGCGAACATTCCGCCGCCAGGGTAGGCATAAGAATGGTTTTTTCCGGGCTGAGGATTTTGGCGGTTTCCCCCATAAACCGTACGCCCGCTACCAGCAGCGTGGATGCGGCGTGCTTCGCGCCGAAACGGGCCATTTCCAGCGAGTCGGAAATACAGCCGCCGGTTTCTTCTGCCAACTGTTGAATTTCCGGATCGGTGTAGTAGTGCGCCACCATGACGGCATTGCGCTCTTTGAGCAACCGCTTGATTTTCTCACGATAAAATTGCTTTTCGTCGTCGTTCAACGGCGTTGGTTTCGGCGGGAACGGGTAGATTGCGGCTTGTGGGTCAAACATTACGCTCATCGTGGCTTCTCGTTTTGCTGACTTAACGAAATAACCGAATGAAAGCGTAATAAACGCCACAATCGGTTAATTTGTTTTATATGCTAAACAAGATAGCTGATTCAATAAGGAAAGTCACAATAATTACGTAGCCCCGTATCTGATGGCGGCGTAACGTCTTATCTGGCCTACGTGAGCGGTACCGTCTGTAGGCCTGATAAGCGCAGCGCATCAGGCAAGACCCGAACCTGCGGCAGGTTCGAATCTTCCATATCGCAGATAGCAAAAAAGCGCCGCCAGCGCCCTCTTTTACATTGGTGGGTCGTGCAGGATGACTCGCTTCGCTCGCCCTTCGGGCCGTCGCCGTAAACGGCTCCGTTGTCTCACTGCGTTCGACCCGAACCTACGGCAGGTTCGAATCTTCCATATCGCAGATAGCAAAAAAGCGCCTTTAGGGCGCTTTTTTACATTGGTGGGTCGTGCAGGATGACTCGGCTTCGCCTCGCCCTACGGGCCGTTGCTGACGCAACGTTATCCTTCACGCTCAACATCTGAGTTTGATGTTAAATTGGTGGGTCGTGCAGGATTCGAACCTGCGACCAATTGATTAAAAGTCAACTGCTCTACCAACTGAGCTAACGACCCCTTGGATAAGGGTTACTGCTTCAATCATTCAGGATGGTGGGTCGTGCAGGATGACTCGGCTTCGCCTCGCCCTTCGGGCCGTTGCTAAAGCAACGTTATCCTTCACGTTCTCTACCAGTTACCACCTTGTATATTGGTGGGTCGTGCAGGATTCGAACCTGCGACCAATTGATTAAAAGTCAACTGCTCTACCAACTGAGCTAACGACCCATACGGTGGGGACTACCTGAAATATTTTTACTCGGCACCAATTAGAAAATTGGTGGGTCGTGCAGGATTCGAACCTGCGACCAATTGATTAAAAGTCAACTGCTCTACCAACTGAGCTAACGACCCAAGTGGTGGGTGATGACGGGATCGAACCGCCGACCCCCTCCTTGTAAGGGAGGTGCTCTCCCAGCTGAGCTAATCACCCGATACTACGCTGGATATTACTGACTAACCGAAGTTAGTGGTGGGTCGTGCAGGATGACTCGGCTTCGCCTCGCCCTACGGGCCGTTGCTGACGCAACGTTATCCTTCACGTTTTATTCTCGTTTCCACCGAACGATTGGTGGGTCGTGCAGGATTCGAACCTGCGACCAATTGATTAAAAGTCAACTGCTCTACCAACTGAGCTAACGACCCACTTTTGCGTTGCTTTCGAGTTGTTTAATATCCCGTGGCAACGGCGGCATATATTACTGATTTCAGATTTGAGCGCAACAAAAATTTCGACGCAGAGGGCTCAACTGCTTAGGAATCGCACGACGCGACCAGAAAAAAGGCGTTTTCTGGTCGCATGGTACGCATTACATCGCGTTAAGACGCTTCTGCGCCTGTTTCGCGCCATCAGTGCCAGGATATTTGTTAATCACCTGCTGATAAACCGCTTTCGCTTTTGCCGTATCACCTTTGTCCTGCATGATAACGCCAACTTTGTACATCGCGTCCGCAGCCTTCGGCGACTTAGGATAGTTTTTTACTACCGAGGCGAAATAATAGGCGGCATCATCTTTTTTACCCTTGTTGTAATTCAACTGGCCCAGCCAATAATTGGCGTTCGGCTGATAAGTAGAATCAGGGTATTTCTTGATGAAGTTCTGAAACGCCACAATCGCATCATCCTGGCGAGACTTATCCTGCACCAGCGCAATTGCCGCATTGTAATCGGTATTCGCATCGCCACTTTGTACCGGCGCCCCTGAGGTTGCCGTACCGGCATCCGGGGCGGGGGTCGCAGCGGTTGCCGCCCCGCTCTGGTCACCAGCCGCTGGCTGCGCTGCGCCGCCATTATTTAAGCTCCCCAGCTGCAGCATAATTTGCTTCTGGCGCTCCATCACCTGATTCAGTTGATACTGATTTTCCTGGATTTGGCCGCGCAAAGAATCGATATCGGACTGATTATCGGAGAGCTGCTGCTGAAGTTGGGTTAAAAGCTGGCTGTGAGCGTTAGAGATACGCTCAAGTTGAGTGACGCGGTCTTCGACCGAGCCTGAGCCGACACTACTGATTGGCGCCTGAGCAAAAGCGGCCCAGGGGGCCGCTATGCCAACCAGTAACGACAGACTCAACAGGTGATGTCTGAAGTTACTGCTCATGCAATTCTCTTAGTAAACCAGTACAGCGCGACGGTTCTTAGCGTAAGCCGCTTCGTCGTGGCCCAGTACGGCAGGTTTTTCTTTACCGTAAGAAACGATGGAGATCTGGTCAGCGGAAACGCCTTTACCCTGCAGATACATCTTAACAGCGTTCGCACGACGCTCACCCAGGGAGATGTTGTACTCCGGAGTACCGCGTTCGTCCGCGTGACCTTCTACGGTGACTTTGTAAGACGGGTTGCTACGCAGGAAGTTAGCGTGCGCATCCAGCATTGCCGCGAAGTCAGAACGGATATCGTACTTGTCGAGATCGAAGTAAACGATGTTGTTCTGCTGCAGCTGCTGCATCTGCAGACGCGCTTGCTCTTCAGACGACATATTACCGCTACCGTTCGAATCCATACCCGTGCCGGCGCCGTTCAGCATACCGCCTTCGCTACCGTCATTGCTGGCGTTCTTGTTGGAAGAACATGCCGCGATTGCCATAACAGGCAGGGCAATCATCAGGCCCTTCAGCACTTTGTTCAGTTGCATTTCTTTAATTCCTTTAGTAATCAATTAATTATTATCACAGATACGGCGACCAGGCAGGCGATTTCACCTGACCATCAGTTGCCGGAAGACGCGCTTTGAAACGCCCATCTGTAGAAACCAAATTCAGCACAGATCCCATCCCCTGAGAAGAGCTGTAGATTACCATCGTGCCGTTAGGTGCCAGACTTGGCGTTTCATCCAGGAACGTTGACGACAGAACCTGTACGCCCCCCGTCACCAGATCTTGTTTGGCAATGTGCTGCTGCCCGTTATTTGAGCTTACCATTACCATAAATTTACCGTCGCTGCTGACATCCGCATCCTGGTTTTGCGAACCTTCCCAGGTAATACGCTGCGCCGCACCGCCGTTAATGTTCATTTTATACACTTGCGGACGTCCAGCCTGGTCAGAAGTAAAGGCCAGAGTCTGGCTGTCCGGGAACCAGGTCGGCTCCGTATTGTTGCTACGCCCGTCCGTTATCTGACGAATCTGGCCGGAGGCGAGATCCATAACGTACAGGTTCAGACTTCCGGTTTTCGATAACGCGAACGCCAGTTTCGTCCCATCCGGCGAGAAGGCCGGCGCGCCGTTGTGACGCGGGAAGGACGCAACCTGACGCACTGCGCCGTTTGCCAGCGTCTGGATAACCAGCGCGGAGCGACCGCTTTCAAATGTCACGTAAGCCAGTTTTGAGCCGTCCGGAGACCACGCCGGAGACATCAGCGGCTGCGGAGAACGGTGCACTACGAACTGATTGTAGCCATCGTAATCCGACACACGCAGTTCATACGGGAACTGACCGCCGTTAGTCTGTACCACATAGGCGATACGAGTACGGAACGCGCCCTTAATGCCCGTCAGTTTTTCAAAGACTTCGTCACTGGCGGTATGGCCTGCATAACGCAGCCACTGCTTGTTCACTTTATAAGAGTTTTGCGCCAGTACAGTCCCCGGCGCGCCGCCAGTGTCAACCAGCTGATAAGCAACATTGTAGGAACCGTCCGGATTCGGCGTTACCTGCCCAACGACGACGGCATCAATACCCAGCGCAGACCATGCGGTAGGCTGAACTTCCTGAGCGGTGGCTGGCTGCTGCGGCAGTCGGGACCGGTCTAACGGATTAAATTTACCGCTATTGCGTAAATCTGCCGCCACGATGCCACCGATATCTTCAGGCGCAGCGCCCGGCCCGGCCCATTTAAAAGGCACAACGCCAATCGGTCGCGCCGAGTCCACCCCCTGGGTGATCTCGATACGGACTTCTGCGTGCAGCACTGCCGCCCACAGCATCAGAAAACCAAATGCTACTCGTAATGCCTGCTTCATCATATCTCCCATACCTGGGCCTGCGACCCACGATAATTTAGCAGAATGTTAACAAACTCAAATACACAAAACCACCAGGACCAGTAACAACTCAACTGCTCCAACTTCCATAAAGAAAAGTATCTACAGTTTAAAGTCTAGTTTGGCATCCTTTATTTTCTCATAAACAGCCTGGCTTGGCGGTTTAGGAATTTTCGCGGTTTTTGCCGCCATTAACGCCGCCTGACAAAGCGCCGGATCGCCGCCCTCAGACGTAATGCTTTTTAATGAGCCATCCGGCGCCAGGCTAATATGCAAGACACATTGTTTGCCCTGATACAGGCTCGCATCATACAGACGGCTCTGAATCGCGACCTGAATCTGTTTCGCGTAGGCGCTGATATCAGCGCCTGTCGCCCCACCGTTAGCGCCCGATGTACCGCTATCTTTCGATGGCTGGCCATTCCCTTTCGCGCCGCCGCCGGTTTTCGGCGCATTCTTACCCGAGCTGAGATCGCCAAGCAGATCGTCGACGCCTTCTGCGGCGGCCGCTTTTTCGGCAGCCGCTTTCTTCTTAGCGTCCGCCGCTGCTTTCGCCGCCGCGGCATCCGCTTTCTTCTTCGCCTCCGCCGCCGCTTTCGCCGCCTCGGCATCCGCTTTCTTCTTCGCCTCCGCCGCTGCTTTCGCCGCTTCGGCCTCCGCTTTCTTCTTCGCCTCCGACGCAGCTTTCGCCGCTTCGGCCTCTGCTTTCTTCTTCGCGTCTGCCGCCGCTTTCGCCGCTTCGGCTTCCGCTTTCTTCTTCGCGTCCGCCGCCGCTTTTACCGCCTCGGCCTCTGCTTTCTTCTTCGCGTCCGCCGCCGCTTTCGCCGCTTCGGCCTCCGCTTTTTTCTTCGCGTCCGCCGCCGCTTTCGCCGCTTCTTCGGCCTGTTGCTGCTGCTGTTGCGCCAGTTTTGCCGCTTCTTCAGCCTGCTTTTGCTGCTCCTGAGCCGCTAAACGTTCTTTCTCAAGTTGTTTCAACCGCTCCTGTTCGGCAGCCTGCTTCTGCTGCAGCTCCTCTGCTTGCTGCTGTTGCAGCTTTTTACGCTCTTCTTCCGCGCGTCTGGCGCTGGCCTGTTGATCCTGCTGACGGTTGTACTGCTGCACAACGGCGCCAGGATCGACCATCACCGCGTCGATAGCGGAACCGCCGCCGCCGCCGGCAGAAGCCTCTATATGCTCATCAAACGAACTCCAGATCAGCACTGCAAATAAGATGATATGCAGCACGGCTGAAATAATTATCGCCCGTTTGAGCTTGTCGTTTTGTTCGGTTGCCTTTGACACTCTCGGTTCCCAAAAAACTGTTCGCCTGTTACTCGCCGTCTTTCAAGCCAACGGGACGCAGACTTCAGATTGGCTGCGTCATTAAGCCAACCGATTTTACGCCCGCGCTGTGTAACAAGTTCAGCGCTTTAATTATTTCATCGTACGGCACCTCTTTCGCGCCGCCGATTAAAAAGACTGTTTTCGGATTAGCCTGCAGATGACGCTTTACTTCTGCGATCACCTGTTCAGACGGCAGTTGATCCATTCGATCTTTATCAACCACTACGCTGTATTGCCCTACTCCGGAAACCTCAATAATGACCGGTGGATCGTCGTTACTACTGACCGCCTGCGACTGATTCGCCTCCGGCAAGTCGACTTCCACGCTCTGGGTAATGATCGGCGCGGTTGCCATAAAGATCAGCAGCAGCACCAACAGTACGTCGAGCAGCGGTACAATATTGATTTCGGACTTAAGTTCGCGACGACCTCGTCCACGCGTTCTGGCCATGGCTTACCCCTTGTTGCTTTCGCTTACGGTAAACGCCTGGCGGTGCAGAATCGCGGTGAACTCTTCCATAAAGTTGTCGTAATTCAGTTCCAGCTTGTTCACGCGCTGATTCAGTCGGTTGTAAGCCATAACCGCAGGGATAGCGGCAAACAGACCAATCGCCGTGGCAATCAATGCTTCGGCAATACCCGGCGCAACCATTTGCAGAGTCGCCTGTTTCACCGCGCCCAGGGCGATAAACGCATGCATAATCCCCCATACGGTGCCAAACAGACCGATATAAGGACTGATAGAGCCTACCGTGCCAAGAAACGGGATATGCGTTTCCAGCGTTTCCAGCTCTCGGTTCATGGAGATGCGCATCGCACGCGACGCCCCCTCTACCACTGCCTCCGGCGCATGGCTGTTGGCGCGATGGAGCCGGACAAACTCTTTGAACCCGCTATAAAAAATTTGTTCCGAGCCCGACAGACTATCGCGTCTCCCCTGGCTTTCCTGGTACAGACGCGATAGTTCGATTCCGGACCAGAACTTATCTTCAAACGCTTCCGCCTCACGCGCAGCGGCGTTCAGGATACGCGTTCGCTGGATAATGATGGCCCAGGATGCTATTGAAAAACCAATCAAAATCAACATGATAAGTTTAACCAGAAGGCTTGCCTTCAGGAACAAATCAAGGATATTCATGTCAGTCACTGCTTAAACTCCGCGACAATAGACTTAGGAAGCGCACGAGGCTTCATTTTGAGTGGATCAACGCAAACAATCAGAACCTCTGCTTCATTTAGCAGCGTGTTCTCTGCGTTGACAATGCGTTGCGTGAAAACCAAAGCGGTGCCACGCATTGACGTAATTTCTGTTTGAACTTCAAGCATATCGTCGAGCCGCGCAGGCGCATAGTATTCCAGCGTCATCTTGCGCACCACAAAGGCGACCCGCTCCGCCAGCAGCACCTGTTGGCTGAAGTGATGGTGACGCAGCATCTCCGTGCGCGCTCTTTCATAAAAAGCGACATAGCTGGCGTGATAAACCACACCGCCGGCGTCCGTGTCTTCGTAATAAACTCGAATTGGCCATCGAAACATATACTTATTCATCCCTGCAGCCTCTTTGTTGGCGTCATCCGCTTGCCGCCGTAATGCCTCAAGAATGCCGTTGTATATCGCCTTGTATTCACTTTACATCCCGGTAATGCAACAAAAGTAGAGCTTTTAAACGTTGCTACTATACGCGTGGGAATGAGGCTTGGGAATGGGGGGAAGTTAAGGGAGAGTAAAAATATATGGGCTTATGCAAGCCCCTATATTTTTAAGGAGGTTTCTTATTCACAAGAAGAAGAAAATCAGGCCGACGATAAGGACGATATCCGCAAGGAGCGGACAAAAAATCCCTTGCCAGTGTACGGATTCAGGGCGAAAACCCACGCCGTGGATTATGCCTGCGCAAACCGCCCACATCAGCAATAATCCGTGCCAGATTTCAAGCGTGCTGGTCCTGGCGGCAAACCGTGACGGGTCCCAGAACATACATCCTGCCAGCACTATCGCCATCACGAAGGAAAGCGCCCTTAAGGGGCGCTTGTCCATTACCGCATACAGTTTTGCGATAATATGGGTCATTAGCTTTCTTCTTGACCGGTTTTACCCGCTTCAACGTGCTCAAGCGCCAGGGCGGTAATGATCCCGAATGCACAGGCAAGAAGCGTTCCCAGAATCCATGCGAAATACCACATTTTAAGCTCCTTACTTAGTACAGAGAGTGGGTGTTGCTTTCAATATGTTCTTTAGTGATACGACCGAACATTTTCCAGTAACACCAGCTGGTGTAGATCAGAATGATCGGTACGAACACCGCCGCAACCCAGGTCATCAGGTTCAGCGTCATCTGGCTGGATGTCGCATCCCACATGGTCAGGCTGGCATTCATCATCGTGCTGGACGGCATCACAAACGGGAACATAGCGATACCCGCCGTCAGAATAATGCAGGCCAACGTCAGCGAAGAGAACAGGAATGCCCACGCGCCTTTCTCCATACGGGAAGTCAGAATAGTCAGCAGCGGCAGAACCACGCCCAGAGCCGGAACCAACCACAGGATCGGAGCATTATTAAAGTTCACCAGCCAGGCGCCAGCTTCACGCGCCACTTCTTTAGTCAGCGGGTTAGAGGCGGCATGATGATCAATCGCGGATGTCACGACATAACCATCAATACCATACATTACCCAAACGCCCGCCAGCGCAAAGCACACTAATGTCACCAGCGCCGCAATCTGCGAGGTGGCGCGCGCGCGCAGGTGCAGTTCGCCAACGGTGCGCATTTGCAGGTAAGTCGCCCCCTGCGTGATGATCATCCCTACGCTTACGATACCCGCCAGCAGACCAAACGGGTTCAGCAACTGGAAGAAGTTACCGGTGTAGTACAGACGCAGATACTCATCTACATGGAACGGTACGCCCTGCAACAGGTTGCCAAAGGCCACGCCAATCACCAGCGGCGGCACAAAGCTACCGATGAACACGCCCCAGTCCCACATGTTGCGCCAGCGCGGGTCTTCAATCTTGGAACGGTAATCAAAACCGACCGGACGGAAGAACAAAGACGCCAGCACCAGGATCATCGCCACATAGAAACCGGAGAACGCCGCAGCGTAAACCATCGGCCAGGCAGCAAACAACGCGCCGCCCGCGGTGATCAACCACACCTGGTTACCGTCCCAGTGTGGAGCGATAGAGTTAATCATAATTCGACGTTCGGTGTCGTTACGACCGAGGAAACGGGTGAGCATCCCCACCCCCATGTCGAACCCATCGGTGACAGCGAAACCAATTAGCAAAATGCCAACCAGCAGCCACCAGATAAAACGTAGTACTTCATAATCGATCATTTGACGACTCCTGTCTTAGCGTGCCGGCTGAGAAGTCACGGTGGACTGCTCAAAGTGATAGCGACCGGTTTTCAGGCTGCTTGGGCCAAGGCGTGCAAATTTGAACATCAGGAACAATTCTGCCACCAGGAACAGGGTATACAGGCCGCAAATCAGGAACATGGAGAACAGCAGATCGCCCACGGTCAGCGATGAGTTCGCCACGGCTGTCGGCAACACTTCGCCGATCGCCCACGGCTGACGACCATACTCGGCGACGAACCAACCTGCTTCAACCGCAATCCACGGCAGTGGAATACCGTACAGCGCCGCGCGCAGCAGCCATTTTTTCTCACCGATGCGGTTACGAATCACGCTCCAGAAGGAAAGTGCGATGATCGCCAGCAGCAGGAAGCCGCACGCCACCATGATACGGAAAGCGAAGTACAGCGGCGCAACGCGAGGAATGGAATCTTTCGTCGCTTGCTGGATCTGCGCTTCGGTCGCGTCAGTCACATTAGGCGTATAACGTTTCAGCAGCAGGCCGTAACCGAGATCTTTCTTCATGCTGTTAAACTGGTCGCGAACGGCCTGGTCGGTAGAACCGGCGCGCAGCTGCTCCAGCAGTTCATAGGCTTTCATCCCGTTACGGATACGCTCTTCATGCTGAACCATGAGATCTTTCAGACCAATAACCGGCGTGTCCACGGAACGCGTAGCGATAATGCCGAGCGCATAAGGGATCTGAATCGCCAGATGGTTTTCCTGTTTGTCCTGGTCAGGAATGCCGAACAGGGTAAAGGAGGCCGGAGCAGGTTGCGTTTCCCATTCGGCTTCAATCGCAGCGAGCTTGGTTTTCTGCACATCGCCCATTTCGTAACCGGATTCGTCACCGAGTACGATAACGGACAGTACGGCAGCCATACCGAAGCTGGCAGCAATAGCAAAGGAGCGTTTAGCAAAGGCGAAGTCACGACCTTTCAGCATGTAGTAAGCGCTGATACCGAGGATGAACATCGCGCCGGTGACATAGCCGGACGCCACAGTGTGAACAAATTTCACCTGTGCTACCGGGTTCAGCACCAGTTCAGAGAAGCTCACCATTTCCATACGCATGGTTTCGAAATTGAAATCCGCAGCGATTGGGTTTTGCATCCAGCCGTTCGCTACCAGAATCCACAACGCGGAGAGGTTGGACCCCAGAGCCACCAGCCAGGTGACGCACATATGCTGAACTTTACTCAGACGATCCCAGCCGAAGAAGAACAGACCTACAAAGGTGGATTCGAGGAAGAAGGCCATCAAACCTTCGATGGCCAGCGGCGCACCGAAGATGTCCCCAACATAGTGGGAGTAGTACGACCAGTTTGTCCCGAACTGGAACTCCATGGTCAAACCGGTAGCCACACCCAGAGCAAAGTTGATACCAAACAACTTGCCCCAGAACTTGGTCATATCTTTATAAATCTGTTTGCCGGAAAGGACGTATACCGTTTCCATAATGGCCAGCAGGAACGCCATACCGAGCGTTAGCGGCACAAACAGGAAGTGGTACATCGCGGTCAAGGCAAACTGTAAGCGCGACAGTTCGACTATATCTAACATCATGACTCCTTGCTCATCGCATGAAGACTCCGAGAGTGAACCCCGTTAGAAAGGGTCACACGCATGCCCCAATACAAATTTATTTGCGGCCTTCCATCGTACTATCCCCTCGGGAAGGAAACAGTAATGATGAAAGGTTACAAACATGTTAATAAAAAACCCAAATTGATCCCGCAAATATATTACGCCGTAAAACCCTTACAATAAACAGGTTTTTAGTGGGTCAGATTTGCTTTTTTCGACAGCGATCAATTTATGGCTAATCTATCGCTTTTCAGGGAATTTGATCACGGACAATTTAACCAGTTTTGATGCTCTTTTCCAACATTTAAATATTGATTAAAATCAATTTTTGAAGTTAATGTTAATAATGTTTATTCATTGAATGCATGGTGAATTTTTTGTTAACTTTTTGTTTTTGCAAAGAGTAATTTCAAACCCCCTGTAAAAAGAGGCTTATTCGATAAGGCTAAACATTTTGTGCGTTTTTTACTGCCCCGCATCCCGTAAAAACATTCCACATTGATGTTCAATTATTGCTAAATAGCTCACAGATTTTTTCTGCAGATTATCAACACTTATTATTTTATACATTTAGTCTATTTTTATTTTACTTATAATTAACACCGCAAAGAAACTATCTCATTGCACACGCGCCATCATCCCACCGGGATTACCCTGCCCCAACTTCCCTTTCCCGACGACTAACGGCCAGGATCATCTTGCCAGGTTATCGCCTTAATTATCGCTAATAAGCTTTCCAGATAGCCAGAAACAAACATTTTATTCGCTAATTTTTCTTTATTTCAATAACACCGTATTTGCCTCTCTATAATTATTATAGTGAAGATTCTGTTATCACCTTCACAGATTTACCCTCAATTTCTACGTCACTCATAGTGATAATTCTGTTTATTCGCAGCCATAAATACCCTTTAAACATGATTAATCACGAACGAATAGTGTCAATAAGTTCTTAATAATTTTTAAAGTTAACCTCTTTTAACCAGCAAAAGTTCATATAATTTATTAAACGATATCTTTAATACTTCAGGGAAATAATGCCGGTACTCTTATGATTAAAATAGCTGTTTTATTCTGCCATTAAACAAGCAGTCTGTGTAAGCGCGATACATCTGAGGAGACATGTAGTTCGCGCTCAGGCAAACATGCGCGGCCACAGAGTCAAGCGTCAATTTACTATAGAGGTTAGCGTCAACATAGTGTAATGCTGCGATGCGTTTTTTTCATGGCGGAAAGCGCATAATCCGTCTCCAGTGAGGTCGGCAGGTCTTTCACCAAGACAGCATCTGTATTTTCTGCAAAAGAGTTAACCAGCAAACTGAGTAAATTTACTGCCGCTGCCAGACGGTTATTATCAATTATTTTTAGACTCCACCATGTTTTTTTACTGAGGCATCATTTTCCTATAGCTCAATATTTACAAAGCCAATAATTTTATATCCCGGATGCTTCACCCGTACTTTGCCACAAACAATAAAGCCATAAAAAAGGCCACCGTAAAGGTGGCCAACCATGTCGAAAACGGACATTGCGCTGTTCCCGCAGGAACAGCGAGTTTTATTTTATAATTGCTTTCAGCGCTTCGCCGATATCGGCCAGGCTGCGAACGGTTTTCACGCCCGCGGCTTCCAGCGCGGCGAATTTTTCATCCGCAGTGCCTTTACCACCGGCAATGATGGCGCCCGCGTGGCCCATACGCTTGCCTTTCGGCGCGGTAACACCCGCGATATAGCCAACAACCGGCTTGGTCACGTGGTCTTTAATGTAAGCCGCCGCTTCTTCTTCTGCGCTACCGCCGATCTCGCCGATCATCACGATCGCTTCAGTCTGCGGATCTTCCTGGAACAGTTTCAGAATGTCGATGAAGTTAGAGCCCGGAATCGGGTCGCCGCCGATACCCACGCAGGTGGACTGGCCGAAACCGTAGTCGGTGGTCTGCTTAACCGCTTCATAGGTCAGCGTGCCGGAACGGGAAACGATACCCACTTTACCCGGCTTATGAATGTGACCCGGCATGATGCCGATTTTGCATTCGCCCGGGGTGATCACACCTGGGCAGTTCGGGCCGATCATGCGTACGCCCGCTTCGTCCAGCTTCACTTTCACGGTCAGCATATCCAGCGTCGGAATACCTTCGGTGATGGTGATAATCAGTTTGATGCCTGCGTCGATCGCTTCCAGAATGGAGTCTTTGCAGAACGGCGCCGGGACGTAGATAACGGATGCGGTCGCACCGGTAGCTTCTACTGCTTCGCGCACGGTGTTGAACACCGGCAGACCCAGATGCGTGGTGCCGCCTTTGCCCGGCGTTACGCCGCCGACCATTTGCGTACCGTAAGCAATCGCCTGTTCGGAGTGGAAAGTCCCCTGGCTACCGGTGAAGCCCTGGCAGATAACCTTGGTATCTTTATTAATTAAAACGGACATTATTTCCCCTCCACTGCGGCAACAACCTGCTGAGCTGCATCCGTCAGACTTTTCGCTGCAATAATATTCAGGCCACTGTCAGCCAGTTTCTTCGCGCCGAGTTCGGCGTTGTTGCCTTCCAGACGCACCACCACCGGAACATTCACGCCCACTTCTTCCACCGCGCCGATGATACCGTCGGCAATCAGGTCACAACGGACGATACCGCCGAAGATGTTAACCAGAACCGCTTTCACGTTGTCATCTGAGAGGATGATTTTAAACGCTTCGGTGACGCGCTCTTTGGTTGCGCCGCCGCCCACGTCAAGGAAGTTAGCCGGTTCGCCGCCATGCAGCTTAACGATGTCCATGGTGCCCATCGCCAGGCCCGCGCCGTTCACCATGCAACCGATGTTGCCGTCCAGCGCGACGTAGTTCAGTTCCCACTGCGCCGCCTGCGCTTCACGCGGGTCTTCCTGAGACTGGTCACGCATTTCACGCAGATCCGGCTGGCGGAACAGCGCGTTGCCGTCAGCGCCCAGCTTGCCGTCGAGGCAAATCAGATCGCCCTGCTTAGTGATCACCAGCGGATTAATTTCGATTAGCGCCAGGTCGCGCTCAAGGAAAATGGTTGCCAGGCCCATAAAGATTTTGGTGAACTGCTGCACCAGTTTACCTTCCAGACCCAATTTGAACGCTAGCTCCCGCCCCTGATACGGCATCGGGCCGGTCAGCGGATCGAGCGCGACTTTATGGATCAGATGCGGGGTTTCCTCCGCGACTTTTTCGATCTCTACGCCGCCTTCGGTAGACGCCATAAAGACCACGCGACGAGAACTACGGTCAACCACCGCGCCGAGGTACAGTTCTTTGCCGATGTCGGTCGCCGCTTCAACCAGAATCTGGTTTACCGGTTGGCCATTAGCGTCTGTTTGATAGGTCACCAGACGTTTGCCCAGCCAGTTTTCCGCGAAGGCGCGAATCTCTTCTTTGCTTTTTACTACCTTCACACCGCCCGCTTTGCCGCGGCCGCCAGCGTGAACCTGACATTTCACTACCCACGGGCCGGCACCGATTTTAGACGCGGCTTCTTCGGCTTCACGCGGAGTAGTACAGGCATAACCCACCGGCGCCGGTAAGCCATAGCGGGCAAAAAGTTGTTTTGCCTGATATTCATGTAAGTTCATGTGTTCTGTCCATCCTTCAGGTAATCGTTATCTTTAGACCTGTAGGCCTGAAAGCTGCGCGCCATCAGGCATTACACCATCGCCGGATGGCGGCGTGAACGCCTTATCCGGCCTACAGGTAGCAGGTGATGCTCTTGCTGACTACACGTCCAACAGCAGACGGGTCGGATCTTCCAGCAACTCTTTGATGGTGACCAGGAAGCCCACGGATTCGCGACCATCGATCAGGCGATGATCGTAAGAGAGCGCCAGGTACATCATCGGCAGGATTTCCACCTTGCCATCCACCGCCATCGGCCTGTCTTTAATAGCATGCATTCCCAGAATCGCGCTCTGCGGCGGGTTGATGATCGGGGTAGACATCAGCGAACCGAATACGCCGCCGTTGGTAATGGTAAAGTTACCGCCGGTCAGGTCTTCTACGGTCAGCTTGCCGTCGCGGCCTTTGACAGCCAGTTCTTTAATTTTTTTCTCGATGTCAGCCATGCCCAGCGTATCCACGTCACGCAGGACCGGCGTGACCAGGCCGCGCGGCGTAGACACCGCCATGCTCACATCAAAGTAGTTGTGATACACCACGTCATCGCCGTCGATAGAGGCGTTCACTTCCGGATAACGCTTCAGCGCTTCCACTACCGCTTTCACGTAGAAGGACATAAAGCCCAGGCGGATACCATGACGTTTTTCAAACACTTCGCCATACTGCTTACGCAAATCCATAATCGGCTTCATGTTGACTTCATTGAAGGTCGTCAGCATGGCGGTGGAATTTTTCGCTTCCAGCAGACGCTCGGCCACGCGCTTACGCAGGCGGGTCATTGGCACGCGTTTTTCGCCGCGCGCGCCCAGAGCGGGTTGTGCTGCAGGTTCAACAGCGGGTGCTTTAGACTCGCCTTTCGCCAGATGTTTTTCCACATCTTCACGGGTCAGACGCCCACCCACACCAGTGCCTTTAATGGCGCTGGCTTCCAGATTGTGTTCAGCCAGCAGGCGACGGATCGCCGGGCTGAGCGCATCGTTGTTTTGTTCTTCCAGCGACGCCTGCTGGCGCTGTGCCGGCGTAGATGCTTTCTCTTCAGATTTCGCGCTGGTCTCTTTACCCGCGCTGTTGCCTTCACGCAGGCGACCCAGGATCTGGCGAGAGGTGACAGTCGTCCCCTCCTCTTCCAGAACCGCATCCAGAATGCCGTCCGCTGATGCCGGTACTTCCAGTACCACTTTGTCAGTTTCGATTTCTACCAGCACTTCGTCACGAACAACCGCATCGCCCGGTTTTTTATGCCAGGTGGCGACGGTCGCGTCCGCTACGGACTCAGGCAGGTCGGGAACAAGAATATCTACGCTACTCATTATTTATCCTTTATTTAATCGACGTTCAGCGCGTCATTAACCAGATCTTGTTGCTGTTTCTGGTGAACGGACATATACCCTACCGCCGGAGAGGCGGAGGCCGGGCGACCTGCATAACGCAGAGCGGCCCCAAACGGAATCACTTCACGGAAATGATGCTGACTGCAGTACCATGCGCCCTGGTTGAGCGGCTCTTCCTGGCACCAGACAAAATCATGGACGTGAGCGTATGGTTGCAGCGCTTCCTGCACCGCTTTATGCGGGAACGGATAGAGCTGTTCGATGCGCACGATAGCGACATCTTTCTGTGAGTTTTTACGCCGTTGTTCCAGCAGGTCGTAATAAACCTTACCAGAACACATTACCACGCGTTTTACGGCTTTAGGGTCCAGCTCGTCAATTTCGCCAATGGCCGGCTGGAAGGAACCGTTCGCCAGTTCATCAAGCGTGGAAACCGCCAGCGGGTGACGCAGCAGCGATTTCGGCGACATCACCACCAGCGGACGACGCATCCCGCGCAGCGCCTGACGGCGCAGCATATGGTAGACCTGCGCCGGGGTGGACGGCACGCAAACCTGCATATTCTGCTCGGCGCAAAGTTGCAGATAACGTTCCAGACGCGCGGAAGAGTGCTCCGGGCCCTGCCCTTCATAGCCATGCGGCAACAGCATCACCAGACCGCACATCCGGCCCCATTTCTGCTCGCCGGAGGAGATGAACTGGTCAATCACTACCTGCGCGCCGTTGGCAAAATCGCCAAACTGCGCTTCCCAGATAGTCAGGGTACGTGGTTCCGCCGTGGCATAACCGTATTCAAAAGCCAGTACCGCTTCTTCAGACAGCACGGAGTCCCAGACTTTAAACTGTCCCTGACCGCTGTGAATATGCTGCAACGGCGTATACGTTGAGCCGTTCGTCTGGTTGTGGATCACCGCATGACGATGGAAGAAGGTGCCGCGACCGGAGTCTTCCCCGGACAGGCGCACCGGAATGCCTTCATCGACCAGCGTGGCGTAAGCCAGATTTTCCGCACCGCCCCAGTCAAACAATTTCTCGCCTGCCGCCATTGCCTGACGGTCGCCATAAATTTTCGCCACGCGAGACTGCATTTCAATGGCTTCCGGCACGGTGCTGATACGTTTTGCCAGCTCCTGCAGACGCTTCATTTCTACCTTGTTCGGGTATGCTTCATCCCATTCGTGGTTTAGATACGGCGACCAGGTGAACGAGTGCATATTCATCGGACGCCACTCTTTCACCACGCATTCGCCTGCATCCAGCGCATCGCGATAGAGGTTGACCATTTCGGTGGCATCTTCCAGCGTCGCGACTTTGTCCGCTTCCAGCTTGTCGGCGTAGATTTTACGCGGCGTCGGATGCTTTTTAATTTTCTGGTACATCAGCGGCTGGGTTGCGCTTGGCTCGTCGGCTTCGTTGTGGCCGTGACGGCGGTAGCACACCAGATCGATGAACACATCGCGTTTAAAGGTATTACGGAAGTCCAGCGCCAGACGGGTCACAAAAGCGACGGCTTCCGGATCGTCCGCATTGACGTGGAAAATCGGCGCCTGGACCATTTTACCGATATCGGTGCAGTAAGGCGTTGAACGCGCATCCAGTGGGTTAGAGGTGGTGAAACCCACCTGGTTGTTGATAACGATACGTACCGTACCGCCCACTTCGTAACCGCGCGCTTTCGACATGTTCAGGGTTTCCTGAACCACGCCCTGGCCGGTCACCGCGGCGTCGCCGTGAATAGTGATCGGCAACACTTTGTTGCTGCTCGGTTCGTCCAGCCTGTCCAGACGGGCGCGCACGGAGCCCATCACCACCGGGCTCACAATTTCCAGATGCGATGGGTTAAACGCCAGCGCCAGGTGAACCAGACCGCCTTCGGTTTCGATATCTGACGAGAAGCCCATGTGATACTTCACGTCGCCGGTACCCAGATGTTCTTTATGCTTACCGGCAAATTCGTCGAACAGATCCTGCGGTTTTTTACCCAGTACGTTGATCAGCACGTTCAGGCGACCGCGGTGCGCCATCCCCAGCACCACTTCGCGAGTGCCGCTGTTACCCGCATGGCGAACCATCTCTTTCAGCATGGGTATCAGCGCATCTCCCCCCTCAAGCGAGAAACGTTTCGCACCCGGGAATTTGGCGCCCAGATAACGCTCCAGCCCTTCAGCGGCGGTCAGTTCGTTCAGGAAGCGTTTTTTCTCGTCAGCGCTAAAGGCCGCACGACCGGATTCGATGCGCTGTTGGATCCAGCGTTTCTCTTCGGTGCTGGTGATGTGCATATACTCAGCGCCAATCGGGCCGCAGTAGGTCTGTTTGAGCGCGTCGAGCAGCTCGCCCAGCTTCATCGTCTCTTTGCCGCTGGCAAAGGAGCCGACATTGAAGGTTTCCTGGAAATCGGCCTCGGTCAAATCATGGAAAGAAGGGTCCAGATCCGCCACGCGTTCTTGTTTCCAAAGACCCAGCGGATCGAGGTTTGCATGCTGATGGCCACGGAAACGATAAGCGTTAATAAGCTGCAGGACTTTAACCTGCTTCACATTGGTGTCAGGGTCGGAAATCGTAGAAGAGTGACGTGAGCCAGCCAACGCCTGCCGCCGGAAATATTCACGTGTTTTTGAATGGAGTTGATCCGGTTTGACTCCGGTACCAGGTAACTGCTGGAACGTCAAACGCCAGTTAGCGTCTACCGAGTCAGGATCGGTTAAGAAGTCTTCATAGAGCTGTTCTATCCAGCTCTGATTCGAACCAGAGAGGTAAGAAGAGTCCAACCAGGCTTTCAAAGCGCTGTTCTGCATCGTGATCCCTTAAGCATCTTTTCTGCTTATTTAATACTCTAAATAGGTCACGTTTCAGGAAGGCGGCAAGCTTGCGAATCCCTGGGAGCTTACATCCAGTAAGTGACCGGGGTGAGCAAGTGCAGCCAACGCACATGCAACGTGAACTATGACGAGTATTTCGCCGTGGATACTAACCACGCATACGCTGTATGCGTGCCGGGGTTCACTTGTTGCGGACTGTCGTGTCATCTGCGTCCGCTAAGGAACCTTTAAAAACTGTCTAATAATCTTCGCTGTTCAGGCTACGACTGCGTTGCGGCCTTCGCTCACTCCGGTCACATAGTTAACTATGCTCCCGAAGATTCGTTCAGACCGCGCCTTGTCTCGCTCTGAACATCTCGATTATTACTAATCATATGGCAGTTTTTAGAGGTTTCCTGCACTTCTATTGCCCGATGGCGCCTGGCTTATCAGGCCTACAGAATACGTAACCCGTAGGCCGGATAAGACGGTACGTCGCCATCCGGCAACCACTACAACTACTTATGCGCTACGCTGCAACAGCATCGACTTAATATGGCCGATAGCGCGCGTCGGGTTTAGTCCCTTAGGACATACACTGACGCAGTTCATAATGCTGTGACAGCGGAATACGCTGAATGCATCGCTCATCCCTTCCAGACGACTGTCGGTCTCGGTATCACGACTATCGATCAGGAATCGATACGCCGCGAGCAGCCCCGCCGGACCGATAAACTTATCCGGGTTCCACCAGAATGACGGGCAGGATGTTGAGCAACAGGCGCAAAGAATACATTCATACAGCCCATCGAGTTTTTCACGCTGCTCCGGCATCTGCAGATGCTCACGAGCCGGTGGATTTTGCCCATTATTCAATAAGTAAGGCTTAATCTTCTCATATTGTGCGTAGAATTGCCCCATGTCTACCACCAAATCGCGGATCACCGGCAAACCGGGCAGCGGGCGAATCACAATCTTCTTACCCGGCTGAGTCAGCGCCGAAATAGGGGTAATACAGGCCAGACCATTCTTACCGTTCATATTCAAACCATCAGAACCGCACACACCTTCGCGGCAGGAACGGCGGAAAGAAAGGCTGGGATCTTTTTCTTTAAGCTGGATTAACGCATCCAGCAGCATCATGTCGCGCCCTTCTTCGCCTTCCAGGGTGTAATCCTGCATACGCGGAGCGTTATCGACATCCGGGTTATAACGATAAATCGAAAATTCGAGTTTCATCATCCTGTCTCCGCAATTAATAAGTACGAATCTTCGGCGGGAACGCCGGACGCAGTTTCGGCTCCATATTGACGCTTCGGCGCGTCATGGATTCCGTTTGCGGCTGATACAGGGTATGACACAACCAGTTGGCATCATCACGCTCCGGGAAATCGAAGCGGCTATGCGCGCCGCGGCTTTCCGTTCGGAAGTTGGCTGATACGGCAGTGGCGTAGGCGGTTTCCATCAGGTTATCCAGCTCCAGACACTCAACACGCTGGGTATTAAACTCGCTGGACGTGTCATCCAGACGGGCGTTTTTCAGACGCTCGCGGATCACTTTCAACTGCTCAAGCCCTTTCGCCATCGCGTCGCCTTCACGGAATACGGAGAAGTTATGCTGCATACACTCCTGCAACGCTTTGCGGATAGCCACCGGATCTTCGCCATTGCGGTTATTGTTCCAGCGATTCAGGCGCTCCAGAGAACCTTCAACGTCAGACTCGCTGGCGTCGCGCAGCACGCCCTGCTCGGCGATGGATTCCTGTAAATGCAGCCCCGCCGCGCGGCCAAAGACCACCAGATCCAGCAGTGAGTTACCGCCCAGACGGTTGGCGCCGTGAACCGATACACAGGCGATTTCGCCTACCGCAAACAGCCCCGGAATGACCACGTCTTCGCCCTGCTCGTTCACGGTCAGCGCCTGACCGGTCACTTTAGTCGGAATACCGCCCATCATGTAGTGGCAGGTCGGGATAACCGGAATCGGCTCTTTCACCGGGTCAACGTGGGCGAATGTGCGGGACAGCTCCAGGATACCCGGCAGGCGAGATTCCAGCACCTCTTTACCCAGGTGATCCAGTTTCAGTTTAGCGTGCGGCCCCCACGGACCGTCGCAGCCGCGGCCTTCACGGATTTCGATCATGATGGAACGCGCCACCACGTCACGACCCGCCAGGTCTTTGGCGTTCGGCGCATAACGCTCCATAAAGCGCTCGCCGTGTTTGTTCAGCAGGTAACCGCCTTCGCCGCGGCAGCCTTCTGTCACCAGCACGCCCGCCCCGGCGATACCGGTCGGGTGGAACTGCCACATTTCCATATCCTGCACCGGGACACCGGCACGCAGCGCCATACCGACACCGTCACCGGTGTTGATGTGAGCGTTGGTGGTGGACTGGTAGATACGGCCTGCGCCGCCGGTCGCCAGCACCGTTGCGCGGGCTTTGAAGTACACCACTTCACCGGTTTCGATGCACAGTGCAGTACACCCCACCACCGCGCCATCCTGGTTTTTCACCAGATCCAGCGCATACCATTCGGAGAAAATCGTGGTGTGGTTTTTCAAATTCTGTTGATACAGCGTGTGTAGCAAGGCGTGACCGGTACGGTCAGCCGCCGCCGCGGTACGTGCCGCCTGCTCGCCGCCAAAGTTTTTCGACTGGCCGCCGAACGGGCGCTGATAGATACGTCCATCATCAAGACGGGAGAACGGTAGCCCCATGTGCTCCAGTTCCAGAATCGCTTCCGGTCCGGTCTTACACATATATTCGATGGCATCCTGGTCACCAATGTAGTCCGACCCCTTAACGGTGTCGTACATGTGCCATTCCCAGTTATCTTCATGGGTATTGCCGAGCGCCACGGTGATACCGCCCTGCGCGGAAACGGTATGGGAACGGGTCGGGAAGACTTTCGAGAGCAGCGCACAGGTTTGGCCGCTCTGGGAAATTTGCAGCGCCGCGCGCATACCTGCGCCACCGGCACCAATCACAACAGCATCAAATTCTCTGACTGGCAGTTTCATTACACACCCCACACCACAACAAATCCATAGATGACGTAAACCACCAGCGCAACAACAATAACGAGTTGCAGTATCAGACGCACTGCCAGTGGTTTAACGTAGTCGGTTAACACCTGCCACATGCCGATCCAGGCATGAATCAAGATGGAAAAAAGCGCCAGCAGGGTGAAGACTTTGGTGAAGGCCGATGAGAAGAAACCGGTCCAGGCTTCAAAGGTCAGTTCGCCGCTCGTGGCGAAAAAACCCACCATGTAGATGATGTATAACGTCAGAACGATAGCGGTAGCACGGACCAGGATGAAGTCATGTACGCCATTGCGTCCTAATGCGGAGGCGTTGCTTACCATACGAGGACTCCTGCGAGAAGTGAAAGCACGACAGTGATAACAAAAGAGATTTTGGCAGAGCGTTGACCCGCTTCGAATGTTTCTTCCAGATAGCCAAAATCCATTAACATGTGACGAATTCCCACGATGACGTGATACGCCAGCGCGGTAAGGATGCCCCACATGATAAATTTAACGATGAAGCCGTCCATGATATCGGCGGCCTGCTGGAATCCTTCCGGAGAAGAGAGGCTGGTGCCCAGTAGCCACAGTAGTATGCCGACGGCGATGAAAGTAATCACACCGGATACGCGATGGAGAATGGACGCTATCGCTGTGATGGGGAACCGAATCGTTTGTAGATCCAGATTGACAGGTCTTTGTTTTTTCACATTTCTTATCATGAATAACGCCCACATGCTGTTCTTATTATTCCCTTAAGACTTCGGTTACAGAGGTGAATCTACCTGTAGCCAGAAAGACGACGGGATTTCCTTCCTCCGGTCTGCGTGCGGGTCAGACAGCGTCCTTTCTATAACTGCGCGTCATGTAAAACACTGCTTCCAGTAGCTAAAACGACACGTTACAACGCTGGGTGGCTCGGGATTGCAGGGTATTCCGGAGACCTGGCGGCAGTATAGGACGTTCACAAAATCATTACAATTAACCTACATATAGTTTGTCGGGTTTTATCCTGAACAGTGACACAGGTCACGATAACAACATTTTTTTAATTTTCAATCATCTGATTTGACAAACATTAAACAAAATTGTTACAAACGACACCAGAAAAAGCATATAATGCGTAAAAGTTATGGGGTCACTCTTTCACCTGTTAATAAGTTATGTAACAGTACAATGATATTGACCCATTCTTTCAGGACAGTTATTAGTGATAGACAGGTTACATTACTCGGATTGCTACGTTCCTGATTTGCTGCTAATTCGAAATTAATCAAGCCGTTACCTGCAAGCGCCCATTGCTCTGTACCCAGGTCATCCCCTCTTTCACAGAGCGGCGAGCCAAATAACAAACTGGTAACGGTTGATTGATGCATACACAGAATCTTCCCTGCACTAACGACGAGGAAGATGACGTGGAGAAGGCAAGTCTGAGTTCCGGCAGTCTTAAGCAATAAGGCGCTAAGGAGACCGTAAATGGCTGATACAAAGGCAAAAATCACCCTTACTGGTGATACTGCTATTGAACTGGATGTGCTAAAAGGTACACTCGGTCAAGATGTTATTGATATTCGTAGTCTCGGTTCAAAAGGAATTTTTACTTTTGACCCTGGTTTCACCTCTACCGCATCCTGCGAATCTAAAATCACCTTCATCGACGGCGACGAAGGCATTTTGTTGCATCGCGGTTTCCCGATTGACCAGCTTGCTACCGATTCCAACTATCTGGAAGTCTGTTACATCCTGCTGTACGGCGAAAAACCGACGCAGGAAGAGTATGACGAGTTCAGAACGACAGTCACCCGCCATACGATGATCCATGAGCAAATCACTCGCCTGTTCCATGCTTTCCGTCGCGACTCACATCCGATGGCGGTAATGTGCGGGATCACTGGCGCGCTGGCAGCGTTCTACCACGACTCGCTGGATGTGAACAATCCGCGCCACCGTGAAATCGCGGCGTTCCGCCTGCTGTCCAAAATGCCGACCATGGCGGCGATGTGTTACAAATATTCCATCGGTCAGCCGTTTGTTTATCCGCGCAACGACCTTTCCTACGCCGGTAACTTCCTGAACATGATGTTCTCCACGCCGTGTGAAACCTATGAAGTGAATCCGGTACTGGAGCGCGCGATGGACCGTATTCTGATCCTGCACGCTGACCATGAGCAGAACGCCTCTACGTCAACGGTACGTACCGCAGGTTCAAGCGGCGCCAACCCGTTCGCCTGCATTGCCGCCGGGATCGCCTCCCTGTGGGGACCCGCGCACGGCGGCGCCAACGAAGCCGCGCTGAAAATGCTGGAAGAAATCAGCTCTGTTAAACACATTCCGGAATTTGTTCGCCGTGCGAAAGACAAGAATGATTCTTTCCGCCTGATGGGCTTCGGTCACCGTGTTTACAAAAACTACGATCCGCGCGCCACCGTGATGCGTGAAACCTGCCATGAAGTGCTGAAAGAGCTGGGCACCAAAGACGATCTGCTGGAAGTGGCGATGGAGCTTGAGCACATTGCGCTCAACGACCCGTACTTCATCGAGAAGAAACTGTACCCGAACGTAGACTTCTACTCCGGCATCATTCTGAAAGCGATGGGCATTCCGTCCTCCATGTTCACCGTGATCTTCGCCATGGCGCGTACCGTTGGCTGGATTGCACACTGGAATGAAATGCACACTGACGGCATGAAAATCGCCCGTCCTCGTCAGCTGTATACCGGCTACGATAAACGCGATTTTAAATCGGCGCTGAAGCGTTAATTGACAACCGGATGGCGACACAACCCTCGCCATCCGGTACATTTTCCCTTTTTTCTTATCCTCATTATTTTATTCTTACCCCGTTACTCTCTATGATTAATTAAGGTTTCGCTAAATATCATTCAGGGAGCATGGAATGCCGATTCTGCAGTGGTTTTTGTTGTTCCTGTTATCGCTGCTCATTTCCCTTATTTTTCTCTATCTGCACCTTCCGGCGGCAATGCTGCTCGGTCCAATGATTGCGGGTATCGTGTTGAGTTTGCGAGGTAGTACGCTACAACTTCCGCGCGGTATTTTTCTCGCCGCGCAGGCAATTCTCGGCTGTATGATCGCCCAAAATCTAACCGGTTCGATATTGACCACCCTCGCCCTCTACTGGCCGGTCGTGCTTTTAGTATTGCTGGTGACGCTGCTTTCCAGCGCGGTAGTCGGCTGGCTGCTGGTACGTTACAGCTCGCTGCCCGGCAACACCGGCGCATGGGGGTCTTCGCCGGGCGGCGCGGCGGCAATGGTAGCGATGGCGCAAGATTACGGGGCGGATATCCGCCTGGTGGCGTTTATGCAGTATCTACGGGTACTGTTTGTGGCTGGCGCGGCGGTGCTGGTGACACGCCTGATACTCGGCGACAGCGCGGCAACGGTCAGCCAACAGGTGGTCTGGTTTCCGCCGCTTAGCGGTAATTTATTGACGACGCTGTTATTAGCGATCGTGGCGGGCATTGCCGGTCGCCTGATGCGTATCCCTTCCGGCACGATGCTGCTCCCCATGTTGGCAGGCGCGCTTCTCCATTCGCAAGGCATCATTGAGATTGAATTACCCGAATGGCTGCTGGCCGTGGCGTATATGGCGATAGGCTGGCGTATTGGGCTGGGTTTTGACAGACAGGTGTTTTTTATGGCGCTGCGGCCATTGCCGCAAATCTTATTGTCAATTTTCGCGCTGATGGCGATTTGCGCCGCGATGGCGTGGGGAATGGCTTACTACATGCAGATTGATTTTATGACGGCTTATCTCGCCACCAGTCCCGGTGGTCTGGATACGGTTGCCGCGATCGCGGCAGGAAGCAGTGCCGATATGGCGCTCATCATGGCAATGCAAACCCTACGGCTGTTCAGCATTCTGTTAACTGGGCCAGCAGTGGCCCGTTTTATATCAACCTATGCGCCCAGACAACCTTTGTAGGACTGATAAGCGTCGCGCCATCAGGCAATAGCCGCTCGCCGATGGCGGTTCCGGCTATTTCTGGCAATGCGGGCACCAGTAAAACGGGCGTGAAGAAAGTGTTGTCTTTTCAATAATGCCGCCGCACCGCTCGCACGCTTCGCCGTCACGGTGGAAAACCTTAAAGCGAAACAGTGCGCCATGATGCTTGTTTTCATCCGCCTGACCGCGAGTCGTGTAGGACAGGCGCGGAATATCCAACAGCGCGTGAGAAAGCGCATTCAGTTGCGCCTCGTTGAGATCTTTCGCTTTATGCTGTCCGGTTAACCCTACCTGCCAGAGGATTTCAACGCGCAGATAATTCCCCAATCCCGCCAGAAAGGCCTGATCCAGCAACAGTCCGGAAAATTGTCGGTTGCGAAAACGCGGCGACAGCAATCGAGCTTTAACCTCTTCCGGAGTGAGACGCGCGTCCAGCACATCCGGACCGACTCGCTGTAAAAAGGGGTGCGTCGTGAGCTGCTCTGCTCTCAGCATTTCGATATCAGACGCGCTATAAAGCAGAATAGTTTTATCCGCCGTTTGTAGCCTGACGCGCAATATACGCGTGGTCTGCGGTATTTCACCGGTGTCGATCACCCGCCATACGCCATAGAGTTGGTTGTGGCTGTAGAGCGTCAGGCCATTTGAAAAGTGGGTCAATAACGCTTTTCCCCGCGTCTCTATCCGGGTAACAATTTGACCGGTAAGTTGCGATTCATACGGTTTTAACTGTGCAAAGGCAAACCAGACATCGGTTAAGGGTTTGCCTTTGATTGCCGCCTCCAGGTTATCCGCCGCACGACGAATTTCCGGGCCTTCAGGCATGATAATATCCTTTGTTAACAGTTGATTAATGGACTACACCGCCTCTGACTGTCTGGAATGCACATCGAACGCCATAATGAACATCCACAGCCGTAATATAATAGCTTCAATCGTCGGGCTCTCAGGCAATAACGTGTATATTACGCGCATTGAACGCGGCGCGTAACCTGCGAGCGAATGCAAGCGCATACTCGCCGTCGCCATGAATGCACACCGTTTGCGCCGTGACAGTCGTCCACACGCCAGTAACGCTTTTCACTCTCCCGGCTTGTACCATATCCAGCGTTTGCGCCAGCGCCTGCTCTTCGTCGTGAATCAGCGCGCCAGGTTGCATGCGCGGCACCAGGCTACCGTCGGCCTGATAGCCGCGATCGGCAAACACCTCCTGCCGCGTCACCAGGCGATGGCGCTCACCGGCCCGGATCAGCTCACTTCCCGCCAGTCCAACCAGTATCAGTGACGGATCATAGTCGTGTACCGCTTTCGCAATCGCCTGTGCCAGATGAGGATCTTTCGCCGCCTGGTTATAGAGCATACCGTGCGGTTTGACATGGCGCATCACGCCGCCTTGCGCCTGGACAATCGCCCCCAGCGCGCCGATTTGGTACAGCGTCTGGGCGTATACCGTTTCCGGCGGCAAAACCATCGCCGTCCGCCCAAAATTATCCCGATCCGGAAAGCTGGGATGCGCGCCGATCGCCACGCCGTTTTTCAGCGCCTCGCGCACACAGGTCAGCATGGTTTGCGCATCACCGGCGTGAAAACCACAGGCGATATTGGCGGAGGAGACCAGCGTTAATAATTCGCTGTCGCTGGCGCAACCTTCGCCCAAATCCGCATTTAAATCAATGTTCATGCTGAAGTCGCCAGGTAAGCTGTTCCAGATAGCGCTGACGCTCACGGCGCGCGTTGAGCGCCTCTTCCAGCGAACATTGCACAAAATGGATCGGTTGTCCTAGCGGGATCTGCGCCAGATGGTACATATCTGCCTCGATGATGCAGGCAATGCGCGGATAGCCGCCAGTTGTCTGGGCATCATTCATTAGCACAATAGGTTGACCGTTGTAAGGCACCTGTACGACACCGGGCAGCAAACCGTGCGACAGCAGTTCGCGATCCGTTGTCCGCGTTAACGATTGCCCCTGCAAACGATAGCCCATGCGATTACTTTGCGGACTGAGCTGCCATGGCGAACGCCAGAACGCTTCTTGCGAGGCGCGATCGAATTCACGGTATTCCGGCCCCGGCAGCGCACGGATGCGATTCCCCCACAGTAACTGCTTCACGCCCTGCGGCCCGCTAAACTGTCGCGATGGTTTACCCGTCGCCAACCGATCGCCATCTTTTAGCAGCCGTCCTTCCAGCCCACCGATACCGGACTTCAGATCGGTACTACACGATCCCATCACCTCCGGCACAGCAATACCGCCCGCCACCGCCAGATAGCTACGCATCCCGTGAAGCGGTCGATGCAGCGTAAGACGTTGACCCGCTTTTACCGGCAATCGCCAGCCTGTCCAGACCGGTTGATCATCCAACTGCGCTTCGCAGCCTGCGCCGGTAAGAGCGAACCAGGTCTCATTTTCAAATTCGACAACCAGTTGACCGAGAGTGATTTCCAGCGCCGGGGCATTCGCATCGTTCCCGACCAGGAGATTAGCGGTCTGAAAGGCGGGTTTATCCAGCGCACCGCAGTGACTCAGCCCCGACTGACGAAAGCCGTGACGCCCGCTATCCTGCACGGAGGTGTAAATCCCCGCGCGAATAATATTCAGCATATTCCCTCCTTTTGCGGCACAAAGCGTACGCTATCGCCAGGGCGTAGCAGAACCGGAGGCTCCCGCATCGGATCGAATAACTTCAACGGCGTGAGGCCGATCAGCTGCCAGCCGCCCGGCGTGGATAATGGATAAATACCCGTCTGCGCGCCGCCGATGCCGACAGAACCGGCCGGAACCTGCAGGCGCGGCTCCGCGCGTCTGGGCATATGGAGCGGTTCTGGTAAATTCCCAAGATAGGGAAAGCCAGGCTGAAAGCCTAAAAACCAGACGACATATTCAACGGAGGCATGTAGCTCCACGACCTGCTTTTCACTCAAACCGCTGTGCCGTGCCACCGCCGCCAGATCCGGCCCGCCTGCGCCGCCATAGATCACCGGGATCTCAACCGAACGCGAGTCCGGCTCCAGCGCCTCGCTCTCTTCCCACCAGCGCTGCAGACGCTCAATCGCATCCAGCGCCAGGGTTTGCGGTTCCCGCAAGATCACGGTGATATTGTTCATCCCGGGAATGGCTTCCACCACGTTCGGCATATCGACCAGACGCTGCGTCAGACGCCAGATGCGTTTCTGGCTCGCCAGCGTAATCGGCGGTTCAAGTTCCAGGACGACCGCCGTTTCGCCTAACAGATAACAACGCGCTCGCTGCACTTTATTACCTCTCAGTTATGCCGGGTTAGGGATATCAATAAACGTCACATCCAACGCCGTGTTTTCGTTCAACCATTCGCTCAGGGCGCGAATACCGCCGCGTTCAGTGGCATGGTGCCCGGCGGCATAAAAATGCAGCCCCTGTTCGCGCGCGGAATGAATGGTCTGTTCAGACACCTCGCCGGTAATAAAAGCATCCACGCCGAAGCGGGCGGCGCTATCAATGAAACTTTGTCCGCCGCCGGTACACCAGGCGACACGCTGCACATTCTCTGGCCCGGTATCGCCGCACCATAGCGGTTTACGCCCCAGACGCGCTTCAATCCATGAGGCCAGTTCCAGCCCTGGCACCGGCATTGAGAGTTCTCCCCACGGCACCAGCGGCTCAATTTCTCCTTTCACGGTAATGCCCAATAGCGCCGCCAACTGCGCATTGTTGCCCAGCTCAGGGTGCGCATCCAGCGGCAGATGCCAACCGTAAAGGTTAATATCATTTGCCAGTAACGTTTTTAAGCGACGGCGTTTCATCCCGCGAATAACCGGAGACTCGCCTTTCCAGAAGTAACCATGATGAACAATGACCGCATCGGCCTGTAAACGCACCGCCTCATCGAGCAGCGCCTGACTTGCGGTCACGCCGGTAACGATTTTCTGTACCGTCTCTTTTCCTTCGACCTGTAAACCATTCGGCGCATAATCGCTTATTGCCGCACTGTTCAGCTTGTCGTTAATCAGTTGTTCCAGCTCGGTGTTTTTCATCATCGCTCCCTTTAACCCACGTTCTACTTTCCCGTTACGGGTTCAGTCTCCGTTAACATAGCCTTCCGTTAGCCGTTCGTCGATAAACATTTGTTTGACACATCAAGAAACAATCACCCCCGGGTTTGGCGCAAATTACTTAGCAAAACACGATCGGTTTCATGTATATTTATGCAATCAGAACGCATATTGCAGAAAAAATCAGTTCTGTATCATGTTGGTAACTTTAAGGAAACACGGCGATACGGCAGGCTTAATAAGCCCACAAAGAAAGGCATTATCTGAGAATGCCGCGTTCTTGCCGCAGCGCCTCTATCCCGGAAATACGATGAATAAACAAGCATCTCAACCCCGCGCTATTTACTACGTTGTCGCCCTGCAAATTTGGGAGTACTTCAGCTTTTATGGTATGCGCGCCCTACTGATTCTTTATCTCACCAATCAGCTAAAATACGACGATAACCACGCCTATGAGTTATTCAGCGCTTATTGTTCGCTGGTCTACGTAACGCCAATTCTCGGCGGCTATCTGGCGGATAAGGTGCTTGGCAACCGAATGGCAGTCATGCTGGGCGCATTTTTAATGGCTATAGGTCATTTAGTGCTGGGCGCCAGTGAGATCGCGCCGACATTCCTTTATCTGTCGCTGGCGATCATTGTCTGCGGCTACGGCCTGTTTAAATCGAATATTAGCTGCCTGCTGGGCGAACTGTACCAGCCGGAAGATCCGCGCCGCGACGGCGGGTTCTCGCTGCTTTACGCAGCGGGTAATATTGGTTCGATCGTGGCGCCTATCGCCTGCGGCTATGTGCAAGAGGAGTACAGTTGGGCGATGGGCTTTGCGCTCGCCGCTATTGGTATGCTGGCGGGGCTGGTAATCTTCCTGTGTGGAAATCGTCATTTCACCCACACCACCGGCGTGAATAAAGCCGTGTTGTGCGCCAGAAACTACCTGCTGCCGAACTGGGGCTGGCTGTTAATTTTGCTGGTAGCGGCGCCGTTGCTGATTACCGTTCTGTTCTGGAAAGAATGGTCAGTCTATGCCTTAATCGTGGCGACCGCGATCGGCCTGGTCGTGCTGGCAAAAATTTATCGTCAGGCGCAAACGACAAAACAACGCAAAGAACTGGGGCTGATTGTCACCCTGACCCTGTTCAGTATGCTGTTCTGGGCGTTTGCCCAGCAGGGCGGCAGTTCTATCAGCCTGTATATCGACCGCTTTGTGAACCGCGATATTCTGGGCTATTCCGTTCCTACCGCCATGTTCCAGTCGGTGAACGCCTTTGCCGTGATGCTGTGTGGGGTCGTCCTGGCCTGGCTGGTTAAAGAGAGCGTAAGCGGTAATCGCACCGTGCGTATCTGGGGCAAATTCGCGCTGGGTCTCGGTCTGATGAGCGCCGGATTCTGTATTTTGACCCTGAGCGCACGCTGGTCCGCCGCTTACGGACACTCTTCAATGCCGCTAATGGTGCTGGGACTGGCGGTGATGGGCTTTGCCGAGCTGTTTATCGACCCGGTCGCCATGTCGCAAATTACGCGCATTGATATCCCCGGCGTCACCGGCGTATTAACCGGAATTTATATGCTGCTGTCCGGCGCGATAGCTAACTATCTGGCAGGCGTCATCGCTGACCAGACTTCGCAAAGCGCCTTCGACGCCAGCGGCGCGGTTAATTACGCCATCAACGCCTATGTGGATGTTTTTGAACAGATCACCTGGGGCGCGTTAGCCTGCGTAGGGGTTGTCCTGCTGATTTGGCTGTATCAGTCCTTCAAATTCAAAAGCCGCGCGCTGGCCGTCGAATCCTGATAGCAGAATGCCCGGTAGTTTGCGCTACCGGGCCTGTATCACGTCCCTTTTCTCGCCGCCTCATAGGCGGAAAGCGTCGCGATTCTCGCCTGTTTGTGCTCCACAATAGGCCGAGGATAATCAAGCACGACTCCCGCTTTTTCCGCCCACCGCCACGGCTCGTGAATCGCTTTTCCAGGGATATCGCGTAATGCCGGTAGCCACTGGCGGATAAATTCGCCGTCGCGATCGAACCTCTCTCCCTGAGTCGTGGGATTAAAAATACGAAAATAAGGCGCGGCATCGGTACCGGTTGAAGCGGCCCACTGCCAGCCGCCATTATTGGCGGCAAGATCGCCGTCAATAAGCTGCGACATGAAATAGCGCTCCCCCAACCGCCAGTCAATCAGCAGATCTTTTACCAGAAAGCTGGCGGTAATCATGCGTAAACGGTTATGCATCCAGCCCGTCGCGTTGAGCTGGCGCATCGCCGCATCGACAATGGGATAACCGGTTTCGCCTTTCTGCCATGCCTGAAAATAGTGCGGGTTCTCCTGCCACGCGACGCGTTTTGTCCAGCGGATAAACGGCTGGTGTTTGCATAATGCCGGATACCAGGTCATTAAATGACGGTAAAATTCCCGCCAGATGAGTTCATTCAACCAGACGCTTCCCGGCCCGCCGTCCAGCGCCTGCGGCTGCTCCGCCAGTAATCGGTGCAGGCACTGTCGCGGCGACAGGCCACCCGTCGCCAGGCTGGCGGAAAGCCGACTGGTGCCGTCGACCGCAGGGAAATCCCGCCGTGACTCATACCCGTCTGCGCCCTGCGCGCAAAACTGACGTAGCTGCGCGATGACCGCGTTTTCTTCCACCGGGAAAAGCGCGGCGTCAAACGCCTGTTGCGGGTAGTTAAGCGAGACTGGCGTTAAGGGTGTAGAAAGCGCGCCGCTCACCCGGATCTTCGGGGCCGGAACGCACGGCGGGATATCCTCTTTTAGCCGTTTCAACCAGGCGTTTTTAAACGGCGTAAAAACTTTATACATTTCATGATTGCCGGTCATCACCGCGCCGGGCGCCAGAATCACGCTATCGTCAAAGCCTTCGCAGATGACAGAGGGCAGCGTTTTTTCCACCGCCGCATCACGCTGACGCTCGTTAAACTCATACTGATAGTTATAAAACAGATGGCTGACGTCATGCTGTCGGCAAACGTTTTTGACCGTTTCAATACTGGCGTTAAAATCCGCCACTTCATGAAACAGCAGCGGAATGCCTTTCTCTGCAAGGGCCGCCTGTAGCGCATTGAGCTGCGCGCTGATGAATGCCGCCTGCCGCGGCGCCATATCATGGGCCTGCCACTGCGCGGGGGTGGAAATATAAAGCGCCAGCACCCGCGCGGATGCATCGCGGCAGGCGGCGGCCAGCGCAAGGTTATCCTGTAAACGCAGATCGCGCCTGAACCAGACTAAATGGGTGGGCATACAACTCCTGAAAGATGAAACGTCACGGCGAATAGCGTTAAACAGTGTAGACCCTGGCGCATAAAAAAACCGCCAGCGTGGCGGCTGACGGTTTTTCAGGCTGGTCGCGATTAATAAAAGTCGCAGGTGGCTTTTTCAGCCTGCGCCATCCATACCGGTTTATCACTGGTTTTCGACCAGACACGGTGCAGATAACTATAAAAACGCGCGCGGTCTTTCCAGAAGAGCATCACCGGCAGCGCCAGCACGCCTGCGATCACCGCGAAAGCACGACGGGCAAAAATGACATGCGCCGGATAGTCTTTATAGTGTTCCATACGTTTCCCCCTTTTATACCGACGCTACCCGCCCCGGTATAGATTGAATCGGTGAATAGCACCGAAAAATTGAACCTCGTTACCTGATTAAAATAGTACCGCTTTCGGTGTAATTTTACTACTCATCCGACCACTTATTTTCACGCTTTTCCAGCAGATTTACATTCAAAGCGTAAATTAGTTACAAAAAGGTTAAATTAATACTAATCATTAGTTAAATAATGGTCTTTGCCATTTTTATACTTTTTTTACACTCCGCCCGCCAATTTTTGCGAAATCTTTGCAGCCAAAAAATTACCTTGCTCAGGAGTAAAACAATGCCACTGGAGGTGCTCTGTGAGTGCAGGCGTGATAACCGGCATCGTGCTGGTTTTCTTACTTTTAGGTTATCTGGTCTATGCCCTGATTAATGCGGAGGCGTTCTGATGGCCGCGCAAGGATTTTTACTGATCGCCAGTTTTTTACTGATTTTATTGGTACTGGCGAAACCATTGGGTTCGGGCCTGGCAAGGCTCATCGCCGCCGTTCCGTTGCCGGGCGTGGCTGGCATTGAGCGTATCCTCTGGCGGACTCTTGGCATTACCGACCACGAAATGAACTGGCGTCAGTATTTACTGGCGCTACTGACGCTCAATCTGCTGGGACTGGGCATCCTGTTTTGCCTGCTGTTCTGGCAGGAGTGGCTGCCCTTAAATCCGCAGCGGCTACCGGGGCTGTCCTGGGATCTGGCGTTGAATACCGCCGTCAGCTTCGTCACCAATACCAACTGGCAAGCATACAGCGGCGAAAGCACGCTGAGCTACTTTAGCCAGATGGCGGGGCTGACGGTGCAAAATTTCCTGTCGGCGGCGACCGGGATTGCGGTGGTTTTTGCGCTTATCCGCGCCTTTACGCGCCAGAATGTGCACACGCTGGGTAATGCCTGGCAGGATCTGGTACGCATTACGCTATGGATATTATTTCCTGTCGCGTTAATTATCGCGCTGTTTTTTATCCAACAAGGCGTACCGCAAAACCTGTCGGCTTATCAGCCCATCACCACCCTTGAAGGCGCTAAACAACTCTTGCCGATGGGTCCGGTTGCTTCGCAGGAGGCGATCAAAATGCTTGGCACCAACGGCGGCGGTTTCTTTAACGCCAACTCTTCGCATCCGTTCGAAAACCCCACCGCGCTCACTAATCTGGCGCAGATGCTGGCGATATTTTTGATTCCAGCCGCGCTCTGTTTCGCCTTTGGCGAAGCGGCGGGCGATCGCCGTCAGGGACGCGCGCTACTGTGGGCAATGTCATTCATTTTTGTGGTCTGCGTAGCGGTAGTGATGTGGGCGGAAGTTCAGGGAAATCCACATCTGTTGGCGGCAGGCGCGGACAGTAGCGTCAACATGGAGGGTAAAGAAACACGCTTTGGCGTGCTGGCCAGTAGCCTGTTTGCCGTCGTCACGACCGCGGCGTCCTGCGGGGCGGTAAATGCCATGCACGACTCGTTTACCGCTCTGGGCGGTATGGTGCCGATGTGGCTGATGCAAATTGGCGAAGTGGTCTTTGGCGGCGTCGGTTCAGGGCTGTACGGCATGTTGCTGTTTGTCCTGCTGGCGGTGTTTATCGCGGGGCTGATGATCGGTCGCACGCCGGAATATCTGGGGAAAAAAATCGACGTGCGCGAAATGAAAATGACCGCGCTGGCGATCCTGGTCACGCCGATGCTGGTCTTGTTGGGTTCGGCGCTGGCGATGATGACGGATGCCGGACGCAGCGCAATGCTGAACCCTGGCCCGCACGGTTTTAGCGAAGTGCTATATGCCGTCTCCTCTGCCGCCAACAACAACGGTAGCGCCTTTGCGGGTCTGAGCGCTAACTCGCCTTTCTGGAACTGTTTGCTGGCGTTCTGCATGTTCGTCGGCCGTTTCGGCGTGATTATTCCTGTCATGGCCATCGCCGGATCGCTGGTCAGTAAAAAAGTACAGCCGGCCAGTCAGGGAACGCTGGCGACCCACGGCGCGCTATTTATTGGACTGCTCATCGGCACGGTACTGCTGGTCGGCGCGCTGACGTTTATTCCTGCCCTGGCGCTTGGCCCGGTAGCGGAACATTTCTCTTTACCTTGAGCGATGTGGAGTACATTGATATGAGTCGCAAGCAACTGGCGCTGTTTGAACCTGTTTTACTCGTACAGGCGCTAACGGATGCCGTAAAAAAATTAAGCCCACGCGCCCAGTGGCGTAACCCGGTAATGTTTGTGGTCTGGGCCGGCAGCGTGCTAACCACTCTGTTAACGCTCGCTATGGTAACAGGACAAATAGCGGGAAGCGCCCTGTTTACAGGGGTGATCAGCCTGTGGTTATGGTTCACCGTACTGTTCGCCAATTTTGCCGAAGCGCTGGCGGAAGGCCGCAGCAAAGCCCAGGCAAACAGTCTGAAAGGAGTGAAAAAGACCGCGTTCGCTCGCCGCCTGCGCGCCCCGCGTCATGATGCGCAGGCCGATAACGTGCCCGCAGCTGAACTGCGGAAAGGCGACATTGTCCTGGTCAAAGCGGGCGATATTATTCCCTGCGACGGCGAGGTCATCGAAGGCGGCGCCTCGGTGGATGAAAGTGCGATTACCGGCGAATCTGCGCCCGTGATCCGTGAGTCCGGCGGCGATTTCGCTTCTGTCACCGGTGGCACGCGAATTCTTTCCGACTGGCTGGTGATTGCCTGTAGCGTCAATCCTGGCGAAACCTTTCTTGACCGGATGATCGCGATGGTGGAAGGCGCGCAGCGGCGGAAAACGCCTAACGAGATTGCCCTGACGATTTTGCTCATCGCCCTGACCATTGTCTTTTTACTGGCGACCGCCACCCTGTGGCCCTTCTCCGCCTGGGGCGGTAACGCGGTCAGCGTCACCGTGTTGGTGGCGTTGCTGGTGTGCCTGATCCCCACCACCATCGGCGGGCTACTCTCCGCCATTGGCGTAGCCGGAATGAGCCGAATGTTGGGCGCGAACGTCATCGCCACCAGCGGCCGCGCCGTAGAAGCCGCGGGCGATGTCGACGTGCTGCTGCTGGATAAAACCGGCACTATCACGCTCGGCAACCGCCAGGCGTCCGATTTTATACCCGCCCGAGGGGTGGACGAACGCACGCTGGCTGACGCCGCGCAGCTCGCTTCGCTGGCCGACGAAACGCCGGAAGGTCGCAGCATTGTGATCCTCGCCAAACAGCGCTTTAACCTGCGTGAACGCGATGTGCAGTCGCTTCATGCCACCTTTGTTCCGTTTACCGCACAAAGCCGCATGAGCGGGATTAATATCGATAACCGGATGATCCGTAAAGGCTCGGTGGACGCGATTCGGCGTCATGTCGAGAGCAATGGCGGCCATTTTCCCGCCGATGTCGAGCAAAACGTCGAGAACGTGGCGCGTCTGGGCGCGACGCCGCTGGTGGTCGTGGAAGGCGCGCGCGTACTGGGTGTTATCGCCCTCAAGGATATCGTTAAAGGCGGCATTAAAGAACGTTTCGCCCAGCTACGAAAGATGGGCATTAAAACGGTGATGATCACTGGCGATAACCGCCTGACGGCGGCAGCGATTGCCGCCGAAGCCGGTGTGGACGATTTTCTTGCCGAAGCCACGCCGGAAGCCAAGCTGGCGTTGATCCGTCAATATCAGGCGGAAGGACGGCTGGTCGCCATGACCGGCGACGGCACTAACGATGCCCCGGCGCTGGCGCAGGCTGACGTCGCGGTGGCGATGAACTCCGGCACCCAGGCGGCAAAAGAAGCCGGTAATATGGTGGATCTGGACTCTAACCCGACCAAATTGATTGAAGTGGTGCATATCGGTAAGCAGATGCTGATGACGCGCGGCTCGCTCACCACCTTCAGTATCGCGAATGATGTAGCGAAATATTTCGCCATTATTCCCGCCGCGTTTGCCGCTACCTATCCGCAGCTAAACGCGCTCAACGTGATGGGGCTACATTCGCCGAACTCCGCCATTCTGAGCGCGGTGATCTTTAACGCCCTGATTATTATTTTTCTGATCCCGCTGGCATTAAAAGGCGTGAGTTATAAGCCGCTTTCCGCATCGGCCATGCTGCGCCGTAATTTATGGATCTATGGTCTGGGTGGTCTGGTGGTGCCGTTTATTGGCATCAAAGTGATTGATGTGCTGCTGACCCTGCTGGGTCTGGCATGAGGTGTATGATGATCGGTTTACGTCCTGCTTTTTCGACAATGTTATTTCTGCTGTTATTGACCGGCGGCGTGTATCCGCTTCTGACCACGGCGTTGGGGCAGTGGTGGTTTCCCTGGCAGGCTAATGGCTCGCTGATTCATAAAGACAATGTGATACGCGGCTCAGCGCTTATCGGACAATCGTTTACCGCCGCGGGTTATTTTCATGGCCGGCCCTCCGCCACCGCCGATACGCCTTATAATCCACTGGCGTCGGGCGGAAGCAACCTGGCCGCCAGCAATCCCGAACTGGATGCGCAAATACAGGCCCGCGTCGCCGCGCTACGCGCCGCTAACCCCCAGGCGAGTTCCGCGGTTCCGGTTGAGCTGGCGACGGCCTCGGCAAGCGGGCTGGATAATAATCTGACGCCCGGCGCCGCGGCATGGCAAATCCCCCGCGTGGCGGCGGCTCGCCAGCTTCCCGTTGAACAGGTCGCGCAACTGGTTGCAGAATATACGCACAGGCCGCTGGCGCGCTTTCTTGGGCAACCGGTGGTGAATATTGTTGAGCTTAATCTGGCGCTGGATGCGCTACAGGGACACAGAGCGAAATGAACGACGAACCCTTGCGTCCTGATCCGGATCGCTTGTTGGAACAAACGCCCCCGCCCCACCGGGGGAAGTTGAAAATTTTCTTCGGCGCCTGCGCAGGCGTCGGAAAAACCTGGGCGATGCTGGCGCAAGCGCAGCGGCTGCGAGCGCAGGGGCTGGATGTGGTGATCGGCGTGGTAGAAACGCATGGCCGTAAAGAGACCGCCGCGCTACTTGACGGGCTGACCATTCTGCCGCCAAAACGTCACTCGCACCGGGGGCGGCAAATTCGCGAATTTGACCTGGATGCCGCCCTCGCCCGGCGTCCGGCGCTGATTTTAATGGATGAGCTGGCGCACAGTAACGCGCCTGGCTCACGCCATCCTAAGCGCTGGCAGGATATTGAAGAGCTGCTGGAAGCGGGAATCGACGTTTTCACCACCGTGAACGTGCAACATCTGGAAAGTCTGAATGATGTGGTGAGCGGCGTCACGGGGATTCAGGTGCGCGAAACCGTCCCCGATCCCTTTTTTGATGCCGCCGATGAAGTCGTACTGGTCGATCTGCCGCCCGACGATCTGCGCCAACGGCTCAACGAAGGTAAAGTGTATATCGCCGGTCAGGCGGAACGCGCTATTGAACATTTTTTCCGCAAGGGCAATCTGATCGCCCTCCGCGAGCTGGCGCTACGCCGGACAGCCGATCGCGTGGACGATCAGATGCGCGCCTGGCGCGCGCATCCGGGCGAAGAAAAAGTATGGCATACCCGCGATGCGATTTTACTGTGTATCGGGCATAACACCGGCAGCGAAAAACTGGTGCGTACCGCGGCGCGTCTGGCCTCCCGGCTCGGCAGCGTCTGGCACGCCGTCTATGTCGAAACGCCAACGTTACACCGCTTACCGGAAAAACAACGGCGGGCCATTTTAAGCGCGCTGCGCCTGGCGCAGGAGCTTGGCGCGGAAACCGCCACCCTGTCCGATCCCGCCGAAGAGAAAGCGGTCGTGCGCTATGCCCGCGAACATAATCTGGGGAAAATCGTCATGGGCCGCCCGGCGTCGCGACGCTGGTGGCGACGTGACGCTTTCGCCGACCGTCTTGCCAGGCGCGCGCCGGATCTCGATCAGGTGATCGTCGCGCTGGAAGAGCCACCAGCGCGCGCGTTGGCGCAAACGCCTGATAACCGACCTTTTAAAGAGAAATGGCGTGGGCAGATTCAGGGCTGTCTGGTCGCCGTGGCGCTTTGCGCCATCACCACGCTTATCGCTATGCAGTGGCTTGTCACCTTCGACGCCGCCAATCTGGTGATGCTCTATTTGCTGGGCGTAGTGGTGATTGCGCTGCTTTACGGACGCTGGCCGTCGGTGGTGGCGACGGTGATTAACGTGGCGAGTTTCGATCTCTTTTTTATCGCGCCACGCGGTACGCTCGCCGTTTCGGACGTGCAATATTTGCTGACCTTTGCCGTGATGCTGACGGTAGGTCTGGTGATTGGCAATCTTACTGCCGGGGTGCGCTATCAGGCGCGCGTCGCCCGTTATCGGGAACAGCGTACCCGCCATTTATATGAAATGTCTAAAGCGCTGGCCGTCGGGCGTAGCGAACATGATATCGCCGCGACCAGCGAGCGGTTTATCGCCTCGACGTTCCAGGCGCGCAGCCAAATTTTATTACCTGATGCTAACGGTAAGTTGCTGCCTCTCACCCACCAGCAAGGCATGACGCCGTGGGACGACGCAATTGCGCGCTGGAGTTTTGATAAAGGCCAGCCTGCCGGCGCAGGCACCGATACCCTCCCTGGCGTACCTTATCAAATCCTGCCGCTGAAAAGCGCCGATAAAACATACGGTCTGGCTATCGTCGAACCGGGTAATTTGCGTCAGTTAATGGTGCCGGAACAGCAACGCCTGCTGGAAACATTTACTCTGCTTGTCGCCAACGCGCTGGAACGACTGACGCTGACCGCCAGCGAAGAACAGGCGCGTCTCGCCAGCGAGCGCGAAAGTATTCGCAACGCTCTGCTGGCGGCGCTGTCGCATGATTTACGCACGCCGCTGACGGTATTGTTCGGCCAGGCGGAAATTTTGACGCTGGATTTAGCCAGCGCAGGATCGCCCCACGCGCGTCAGGCCAGTGAAATCCGCCAGCATATTCTCAACACCACCCGGCTGGTGAATAATTTGCTGGATATGGCGCGTATTCAGTCCGGCGGGTTTAATCTTAAAAAAGAGTGGCTGACGCTGGAAGAGGTCGTCGGTAGCGCGTTACAGATGTTAGAGCCGGGTTTATTGCATCCGATTACATTGTCGCTGCCGCAACAGTTAACGCTTATCCATGTCGATGGCCCCTTATTTGAGCGCGTCCTGATCAACTTGCTGGAAAACGCCGTTAAGTACGCCGGGCCGCAGGCCAGTATCGGCATTGATGCTGCGGTTAAGGACGATCGTTTACAACTGGATGTCTGGGATAACGGGCCGGGTATTCCTGCGGGGCAAGAACAGAAGATTTTCGATAAGTTCGCCCGCGGCAACAAAGAGTCCGCCGTCCCCGGCGTGGGGCTGGGGCTGGCGATTTGCCATGCTATCGTAGAGGTACACGGCGGCACGCTTACCGCCTATAATCGACCGCAGGGCGGCGCCTGTTTCCGTGTGACGCTGCCGCAAGGAAAGCCACCTGAACTTGATGATTTTCATGAGGATATGTGACAAACGTTCTGATTGTTGAAGATGAACAGGCCATCCGCCGCTTTCTGCGCGCCGCGCTGGAAGGCGACGGCCTGCGCGTGTATGAAGCTGAAACATTACAACGTGGTTTACTGGAAGCCGCCACGCGAAAGCCCGATCTGATTATTCTCGATCTCGGCCTGCCGGACGGCGACGGAATCGATTTTATTCGCGACCTGCGTCAGTGGAGCGCAATACCGGTGATTGTCCTTTCCGCCCGCAGCGAAGAAAGCGATAAGATTACCGCGCTTGACGCCGGAGCTGATGATTACCTGAGCAAGCCATTCGGCATTGGCGAGCTGCAGGCGCGTTTGCGTGTCGCGCTGCGACGGCACGCCGCCAGCCCTTGCGCCGATCCGATCGTCCGCTTTTCCGGCGTGACGGTCGATCTCGCCGCACGGTTAATCCACCGTGGCGACGAAGAAATCCATCTGACGCCGATTGAGTTCCGCCTGCTGGCGGTATTACTCAATAATGCCGGCAAGGTATTAACCCAACGGCAGTTATTAAACCAGGTCTGGGGCCCTAACGCCGTGGAGCATAGCCACTATTTGCGCATCTATATGGGACATTTACGCCAGAAACTGGAACAAGATCCCACCCGCCCACGCCATTTTATTACCGAAACCGGAATTGGCTATCGCTTTATGCCGTGAATAGCTATTCATTATTTTTAAATAACTTCTAATTTTTATGTCATTTATTTTCGGCGTCGCTAATAATTATTTTCGCGGCGATATTATATTTTATGGAGAATATAAAAAACATATAATTAACATTTAAGAAACAATCCGTTATTTCACAGCACGATATGCATAATCGCCGACTAATTATTTTTCAAATGATCGTTTTTTGTTGATCTGGTTCACAGATTGCTGGCGCTTCCTGGATAAAATATCCATGCTTTCAATAAATCAATGAAAGGACCTCAAAATGGAAAATAATAATCGTTTTATGCCCCATATAAGGCGGACAACGCATATTATGATGTTTGCCCACCGTAATAGTTTCGACTTTCATTTCTTTAATGCCCGGTAGTTTTTCTGCTACGGGTACTTCAGCATACAGGTCTTTCCGACCCTTATGTCATTCAGGTCTATTGCCTAAATAACTCGAATTGTTAAAAGCGACAGTACGGTAATTCCTTTACGCCCAGCCAGCTAACTATGTGGTTTGACAGAAGAAATTCCGACTCAGCGCAATTTTAGTTATCGCGGTTTCTGCCTGTATATCGTAGTACTCAACTCCTTAAATCCTGAATTTCCTGCAACCGGACGGGTTGGGATTTATTACATCTAAAATAAAGCTAATTTACTGATTTTTTTATCAGCGGGATAGCTTTGATTTTTTCCGGAAGAATCAGTTTCTCATGCGAGAAATTGAGGGCCTGCTATTACCTGAAATAAAGAGATGAAAAATGTCAGAATTAAAAATTGCCGTTAGCCGTCATTGCCCGGATTGTTTTTCTACACACCGTAATATTGTAAATGTTGATGAGAGTCGTTTCATCGACGTGGCTGCCATCGTGTTATCCATCGACGACATTGAACACGGAAAACTCGATGAAATCGACGCAACGGGTTACGGTATTCCCGTGTTTGTCGCGACTCATGACGAAGGGCGCGTACCGCCTGAGTATTTGCCGCGTATCTCTGGTGTATTCGAATATAATGAATCCCGTACTGCCTTCTATGGTCGCCAGTTGGAAACCGCGGCAAGCCACTACGAAACGCAGTTACGTCCGCCGTTTTTCCGCGCGCTGGTGGATTATGTCAACCAGGGCAACAGCGCATTTGACTGCCCGGGGCATCAGGGCGGCGAATTCTTCCGCCGTCATCCTGCCGGTAATCAGTTCGTGGAATACTTTGGCGAAACGCTCTTCCGCTCCGACCTATGCAACGCGGACGTGGCGATGGGCGATCTGCTGATTCACGAAGGCGCGCCTTGCATTGCGCAGCAACATGCGGCGAAAGTCTTTAACGCCGATAAGACCTACTTTGTGCTGAACGGGACCTCCTCCTCTAACAAAGTCGTACTCAACGCGCTGTTAACGCCGGGCGATCTGGTACTGTTTGACCGTAACAACCACAAATCTAACCACCACGGCGCATTATTGCAGGCGGGCGCAACGCCAGTTTATCTGGAAACCGCGCGTAACCCGTATGGTTTTATCGGCGGGATCGACGCTCACTGCTTCGAAGAAGATTACCTGCGCGAGCTGATTAGCGAAGTCGCGCCGCAGCGCGCCCGCGAAGCACGTCCATTCCGTCTGGCCGTCATCCAGTTAGGCACCTACGACGGTACCATTTATAACGCCCGTCAGGTCGTCGATAAAATTGGTCATCTGTGCGACTACATCCTGTTTGACTCCGCCTGGGTCGGCTATGAACAATTTATTCCGATGATGGCCGATTGTTCGCCGCTGCTGCTGGAACTGAACGAAAACGATCCGGGTATTCTGGTGACGCAGTCCGTTCATAAACAACAAGCCGGTTTCTCCCAGACCTCGCAGATCCATAAAAAAGATAGCCATATCAAAGGGCAATCGCGCTACGTTCCGCATAAGCGCATGAACAACGCCTTTATGATGCACGCCTCCACCAGCCCGTTCTATCCGCTGTTCGCCGCGCTGGACGTTAACGCCAAAATGCACGAAGGCGTCAGCGGTCGCAATATGTGGATGGATTGCGTGGTTAACGGCATCGATGCCCGTAAATTGATCCTCGAAAACTGTCATCACATCCGTCCGTTCGTACCGGAACTGATTGATGGTAAGCCGTGGCAGTCATACCCGACGTCAGAGATCGCCAGCGATCTGCGCTTCTTCCACTTCGTTCCGGGAGAACACTGGCATGCGTTTGAAGGCTATGCCGAACATCAGTACTTTGTCGACCCTTGCAAACTGCTGCTCACCACACCGGGCATTAATGCAGCGAGCGGCGAATATGAAGACTTTGGCGTTCCTGCCACGATCCTCGCCAACTTCCTGCGCGAGAACGGCGTTGTGCCGGAAAAATGTGACCTCAACTCCATTCTGTTCCTGCTGACGCCGGCAGAAGACATGGCGAAGTTACAACAGCTTGTCGCCCTGCTGGCTCGTTTCGAAAAACTGCTGGAAGCTGATGCGCCGTTAGCGGAAGTATTACCGTCCATCTACAAACAGCATGAAGCGCGTTATGCCGGCTACACCCTGCGTCAGCTTTGCCAGGAGATGCACGATCTCTATGCGCGGCACAACGTGAAACAGCTGCAAAAAGAGATGTTCCGTAAATCGCATTTCCCGAAAGTCAGTATGAATCCGCAAGAGGCCAACTATGCCTATCTGCGCGGCGAGGTCGAACTGGTTCGCCTGCCGGAAGCGGAAGGTCGTATCGCGGCTGAAGGCGCTCTGCCTTACCCGCCGGGAGTGCTGTGTGTAGTTCCGGGTGAAATCTGGGGCGGTTCTGTCCTGCGTTACTTCAGCGCCCTGGAAGAAGGGATCAACCTGCTGCCGGGCTTTGCGCCTGAACTGCAGGGCGTTTATATCGAAGAACACGACGGCCGTAAGCAGGTCTGGTGCTACGTCATTAAACCTCGTGACGCACAGCGCTCCCTGCTGAAGGAGGAAAAATTATGAGTAAACCTAAATCCAATAAAATGGGTGTCGTGCAGCTCACAATTCTGACTATGGTCAACATGATGGGCTCCGGGATCATCATGCTACCGACCAAACTGTCTGAAGTCGGCACGATATCCATTATCTCCTGGCTGGTGACCGCCGTCGGCTCGATGGCGCTGGCCTGGGCGTTTGCGAAATGCGGTATGTTTAGCCGTAAATCCGGCGGCATGGGCGGTTACGCCGAATATGCCTTCGGTAAATCCGGCAACTTTATGGCGAACTATACCTACGGCGTCTCGCTGCTGATCGCCAACGTGGCTATCGCCATCTCCGCTGTCGGCTATGGCACAGAGCTGTTCGGCGCCGCGCTGACGCCGCTCCAGATCGGCCTGGCGACTATCGCCGTATTGTGGGTTTGTACCATCGCAAACTTTGGCGGCGCGCGTATTACCGGACAGATCAGTAGCGTTACCGTTTGGGGCGTCATCATTCCGGTTGTCGGCCTGTGCATCATTGGCTGGTTCTGGTTTAGCCCCAGCATGTACGTAGCGTCATGGAACCCGCACCATGTTCCGTTCTTTAGCGCGGTCGGTTCTTCCATCGCCATGACGTTGTGGGCATTTCTTGGACTGGAATCCGCCTGCGCCAACGCAGACGTGGTCGAGAATCCGGAAAAGAACGTCCCCATCGCGGTACTGGGCGGTACGCTGGGCGCGGCGGTCATCTATATCGTTTCGACTAACGTGATTGCCGGGATTGTGCCGAACATGGATCTGGCGAACTCCACGGCGCCGTTTGGTCTGGCGTTTGCACAGATGTTCACGCCTGCGGTAGGTAAAGTGATCATGGCGCTGATGGTAATGTCCTGCTGCGGCTCGCTGCTGGGCTGGCAGTTCACTATCGCTCAGGTCTTTAAATCCTCCGCTGACGAAGGCTATTTCCCGAAAGTCTTCTCTCGTGTAACGAAAGTCGACGCGCCGGTTCAGGGGATGTTGATTATTGTGATTATTCAGACTGGCCTGTCGCTGATGACCATTAGCCCGTCGCTGAATAGTCAGTTTAACGTCCTGGTTAACCTGGCGGTGGTGACGAACATTATTCCGTATATTCTGTCGATGGCCGCGCTGGTTATCATTCAGAAAATGGCGAATGTGCCGTCATCAAAAGCGAAAGTCGCTAACTTCGTGGCCTTCGTTGGCGCCATGTATAGCTTCTACGCGCTATATTCCTCCGGTGAAGAAGCCATGCTGTACGGCTCAATTGTGACCTTCCTCGGCTGGACGTTATACGGCCTGGTCTCACCGCGTTTTGAATTGAAAAATAAACACGGCTGATGGCGCGCCCGGGCTGCGGTAACGGTAGTCCGGGCATTTTCACTCTTTGAATAAGATAATAGAAATGAGTAATCCAGAACGGGAAGTCACTGATATAGCAGAAATACTGGCTATTCTCAGTAAACACGAAGTGTGTCGGATAGGGTTTAACGACAATCTCTGTCCGTATGTTGTCCCCGTAAATTTTGGCTACGAGTATCAGAACGGACGCTGGATATTTTATTTTCACGGCGCACGCACCGGGAAAAAGATGCGTCTGTTACGTAAGAACCCGGCAGTATGCATTGAAATGGACGGCGACCATGCATTACTACGTGCCGATGACCCCTGTGATTATAGCTACGCCTACACCAGCGTTTTCGCCACCGGACTGGCATCGATATTGCAAACGCGCGAGGAGATGCGCCACGGCCTGGACGTCATTATGCGCCAGACCGATCCGGGAAAAACCTTCAGTTATCGGGAAGATATGATGAAAGCGGTTTGCGTGGTGCGTATTGAATGCGACGCCCTCACCTGCCGCCGACATCTGGCGACTCAGAGCGAATAAGTCAGATATCACAAGCGCCTTATCCGGCCTGGAGGCGGTTTACAGGCCTGATAAGCGCAGCGCCGTTAATACAAAAAAGGAGCCGTAAGGCTCCTTTTTCTTCCATATCGCCCATCAGGCGTTTTTCAATACTTCGCTAACGATTTCAACGGCTTCTTTCTCAATCTGCTTGCGATGCTCTTCCCCCAGGAAGCTTTCGCAATAGATCTTGTAAGCGTCTTCCGTACCGGATGGACGCGCGGCGAACCAGCCGTTGTCGGTCATTACCTTCAGGCCGCCAATCGATGCGCCATTACCCGGCGCTGCGGTAAGACGCGCGGTGATCGGGTCGCCTGCCAGCGTGCTGGCGCTGACCATTTCCGGAGACAGTTTAGACAATGCCGCTTTCTGGGCCGAGGTCGCTGCCGCCTGCAGACGGTTATAGCTCGGGGCGCCAAAACGCGCTGCCAGTTCATTGTAATGCTCTTGCGGGTTTTTCCCGGTAACGGCGGTGATTTCCGCCGCCAGCAGGCACATGATGATCCCGTCTTTATCGGTAGACCACGGCGTACCGTCGAAACGCAGGAACGAAGCGCCCGCGCTCTCTTCCCCGCCGAAACCAAAGCTGCCGTCGAACAAACCGTCAACAAACCATTTGAAGCCTACCGGCACTTCCACCAGCTTGCGTCCCAAGTCATTCACCACGCGGTCAATCATCGCGGAAGAGACCAGCGTTTTACCGACAGCCACGTCTTTGCCCCACAGCGGACGATGCTGGAACAGATAGTTAATGGCGACCGCCAGATAATGGTTCGGGTTCATCAGCCCTGCAGGCGTCACGATGCCATGACGGTCGTAGTCCGGGTCGTTAGCGAAGGCCAGGTCAAACTTGTCACGCAGCGCCAGTAAACCCGCCATCGCACATTCGGAGGAACAATCCATACGGATCGCGCCGTCTTTATCAAGGTGCATAAAGCGGAAGGTTTGATCAACCTGATCGTTAACTAACGTCAGGTTAAGCTTGTAATGCTCAGCGATACGTTTCCAGTATTCAATACCGGAGCCGCCCAGCGGATCGACACCCAGCGTCAGACCGGCTTTCTGAATCGCCGCCATATCAACGATATCCGCCAGCCCTTCGACAAACGGCTGTACCAGATCTACCGCTTTAACGTGGCCCGAGGCCATTGCCGCATCCAGAGAGATGCGCTTAACGCCTTGCAGGCCATCCGCCAGCAGCGCATTGGCACGATCTTCTACCACTTTAGTGACGTTGGTGTCCGCCGGGCCGCCATTGGGCGGATTATATTTAATACCGCCATCTTCCGGCGGGTTGTGCGACGGCGTAATGACAATACCATCTGCCAGCGGGCCGCCTTTTTTGTTATGGACCAGGATAGCATTTGACACGGCAGGCGTTGGCGTGAAGCCATTATTTTCCTGCACGATAACGTCTACGCCGTTTGCCGCCAGCACTTCCAGCACGGAAATGAAGGCCGGTTCCGAGAGCGCATGGGTGTCTTTCCCCACATAGCAGGGGCCGGTAATGCCATTTTTCGCCCGCTCTTCAGCAATCGCCTGGGCGATCGCCAGAATATGCGGTTCGTTGAAACTGTGACGACCTGCGCTGCCGCGATGGCCGGAAGTGCCAAATTTCACGGCATGTTCTGCATTCCCTGCCTCCGGTTTCAGTACATAATACTGCGCCGTCAGTTGGGCGACGTTAATCAAATCACTCTGTTGCGCGGGTTGTCCTGCGCGGTTGTGGATTGCCATTGCCTGGTCCTTCTAATGCAAGGATTAAATTGTTCCGCAAACCTTTTCAATCAATTCCGCCGGGAATTGCATTGACTGCATGATGTGTTCGATCATGCTGCATTTACGGCCGGTGTTGGTGTTGGTGATCACCCAGTACGGCGTGCCGGGAACGTGCTTAGGTTTAGTTTGATTCCCATTTTTCAGCAGCGTTTGTTCATCCGCCGCAAAATAGACGCGCGTGCGGCCATGCAACGACTCCGTCGCCTCCGCAAACGCGTGGTGATCCAGTGAATAGAGTGTAGTCAGAATCAGCATAAAGCGGTTAACCGCTTTTTTCTGCTCGGCATATTCGTCAGACAACAACAGCTCACGCATCGCGCGAACTTTGTCTTTTACCGGGTTAACCGGTTTCGCTTCGGCAACGGGTTGCGCCGCAGGCGTCCCCTTCACCGCTGAAGCCGTTGGCTGTGTCGTGGCGGAAAACTTCAACATACGCCGTAAAATGTCGGATGCGCTCTCGCCGATATGCTTGGTGTGGCTGGCAATATAGCTATAGAGTTCATCATCAACTTCAATCGTTTTCATCTTAATCCAGTGCGATGTCTTTGCTGAATACAAGTCATTGGGATTATAGGAACAAATCCCAACAGCGGATAGCGTTAAGCCCGGCTGACAAAAAAACTCGGAGTAAACCTTAGAGGTTGCAGCCCAGTGGCAGAATGGTCAACATAATACCCTAACCCGACAGAGCGAAAAAAAGAACTTTGCCATGAAATTAAACATCCGAGCGCAATCTGCACAAAACCTGCACAATAATTCCCCCATCGTTCTCGTTCATGGTCTGTTTGGCAGCCTGGACAACCTCGGCGTACTGGCGCGCGATCTGGTGACCGATCACGACATTATTCAGGTCGATATGCGCAATCATGGTTTATCGCCGCGCGATCCGGTCATGGATTATCCGGCAATGGCCCAGGATCTTCTGGATACGCTTGACGCGCAGCAGATTGAAAAAGCGACGTTTATTGGTCATTCCATGGGCGGAAAAGCGGTAATGGCGCTGACGGCGCTGGCGCCCGATCGCATCGATCGTCTGGTCGCGATTGATATCGCCCCCGTGGATTATCATGTTCGCCGCCACGATCGCATTTTCGCGGCCATTAACGCCGTCAGCGAATCCGACGCGACATCCCGCCAACAGGCGGCAGGGATTATGCGCCAACACCTCAACGAAGAAGGCGTGATCCAGTTTCTGTTAAAATCCTGGGCTGAAGGCGAATGGCGTTTTAATGTTCCGGTATTATGGGAGCAGTATCCGCATATCGTCGGCTGGGAAACCATTCCGCCCTGGGAACATCCGGCGCTGTTTATTCCAGGCGGTAACTCGCCGTACGTGACCGAAGCGTACCGCGACGCGCTGCTGGCGCAATTCCCTTTGGCGCGCGCGCATGTGATCGCCGGCGCGGGCCACTGGGTACATGCCGAAAAACCAGAGGCGGTTCTGCGCGCCATCCGCCGTTATCTGCACGATAAACGCTAACTGATTAAAAACTCATCGCCTGTGCGCGATTACGCGCGCGGGCGTTGGCGTCGCTTCCTCGCTGATGTATGATGGCGCGCTATCCATCCGGGCATAAGCCTGGCTGATTGTTTCCCCCGAAGTCACCAAAATCATGGCCAAAGAACAAACGGACCGTACGACATTAGATCTGTTCGCGCACGAGCGTCGCCCGGGACGACCTAAAACGAATCCGCTTTCGCGCGATGAACAGTTACGCATCAACAAGCGCAACCAGTTAAAACGCGACAAAGTTCGTGGCCTCAAGCGTGTCGAATTAAAACTCAACGCACAAGCGGTTGACGCGCTGAATGAGCTGGCCGAAGCGCGCAACATTAGCCGCAGCGAGCTCATTGAAGAAATATTAATGAAGCAGCTTATGGCGCTGCGCGGCCAGGGTTTAGTCTGAAAATAAGTTTTGTTTCATATTTCGTGTAGCAGAGCGTGCAGTCCCGCGTGATTGCTGTTTCCGCATATCTGCCTGTTCTGCTATGATTGCCCTTATCCGTGGGCAATTCGCCACCACCATTTCAATAAGTTTCAAGAGGTTATTTTACTCATGGCAATCACTGGCATCTTTTTCGGCAGCGACACCGGTAATACCGAAAATATCGCAAAAATGATTCAAAAACAGCTTGGTAAAGACGTTGCCGATGTGCATGACATTGCAAAAAGCAGTAAAGAAGACCTGGAAGGGTATGACATTCTGCTGCTGGGCATCCCAACCTGGTACTATGGCGAAGCGCAATGTGACTGGGATGACTTCTTCCCGACTCTCGAAGAGATTGACTTTAACGGTAAGCTGGTGGCGCTATTTGGCTGTGGCGATCAGGAAGACTACGCGGAATACTTCTGTGATGCGCTGGGCACGATTCGCGACATTATTGAGCCGCGCGGCGCCACGATTGTGGGTCACTGGCCAACTGCAGGCTATCATTTTGAAGCCTCTAAAGGTCTGGCTGACGACGATCATTTTGTCGGTCTGGCGATTGACGAAGACCGTCAGCCTGAACTGACCGCCGAGCGTGTTGAAAAATGGGTTAAGCAAGTTTCGGCTGAATTGCACCTCGACGACATCCTCAACGCCTAATCTTATGCGGCGCAGCGTTATATCTGCGCCGCATCAATAGACAAGACCAATCAAAATAATTGCTACAAATTTGTAACTTTCGCACCCATCCCTGTACAATGTCCGGGTGTAATCAGGTGGCGCCAAAATTTGCAGGCAAAACCACAGTTTTATTAATATCTGCGAGAGACTTGCGGTTTTCATTTCGGCATGGCAGTCCTATAATGATACGCATTATCTTGAGTGCAATTTCTGTCACTTCTCTAATGAAGTGAATCGTTTAGCAACAGGACAGATTCCGCATGACTGACAACAATACCGCATTAAAGAAGGCTGGCCTGAAAGTAACGCTTCCTCGTTTAAAAATTCTGGAAGTTCTTCAGGAACCAGATAACCATCACGTCAGTGCGGAAGATTTATACAAACGCCTGATCGACATGGGTGAAGAAATCGGTCTGGCAACCGTATACCGTGTGCTGAACCAGTTTGACGATGCCGGTATCGTGACCCGCCATAATTTTGAAGGCGGTAAATCCGTTTTTGAACTGACGCAACAGCATCATCACGACCATCTTATCTGCCTTGACTGCGGAAAAGTGATTGAATTTAGTGATGACTCTATTGAAGCGCGCCAGCGTGAAATTGCGGCGAAACACGGTATTCGTTTAACTAATCACAGCCTCTATCTTTACGGCCACTGCGCTGAAGGCGACTGCCGCGAAGACGAGCACGCGCACGATGACGCGACTAAATAAGTGTAAATCTTTCGAAGAGCCAACCGCCCGGTTGGCTTTTTTATATCCTCCCCTTTCCTGCCGCTTGATGTTGATTTAATGTAAAAAACGCTATCGCATCTCAGGAGAGCAGGAATGGAGCTTCGCCAGTTACGCTATTTCGTGCGTATTATTGAAACCGGCAGTATGGGCAGCGCCGCACAGGATCTTGATATTGGCGTTTCAGCATTAAGTCAACAGATGTCCCGTCTGGAAAACGAGCTTGCCATCCGTCTGCTGCAGCGCACTTCGCGCGGCGTAACGCCAACCAACGCCGGGCTGGCCTTTTATTCACAGGCGCAACTCGCCCTGCGTCATGCCGACGACGCAATTCTCGCCGCCAGAGAAGCGCGCCTTTCCGGTCATGTGAGCGTAGGAATGGCTCCCAGTACCGCCTCCATACTGGGTATACCGTTTATCCATGCCATGCAGGAAAACTATGCCGATGTCCGACTGCATGTGGTGGAAAGCTTGTCCGGTAATCTGGAAAGAATGATCAATACCCGCCAGATTGATTTAGCCGTTGTCTTTCAAAAAGATAAAATCCTGCGCTGGAGCGCCAGACCGATCCTTGAAGAACAGCTTTTTCTGATTGGCTCCCATGCCCTGCTGGCGGCGCTTCCTGATAACCCGATCACACCTGAACAACTGGCAGGCATTCCGCTCATTATGCCAAGCCAGGGACATGGGCTGCGCGGCAGGCTGGACGCTGTCTGCCAGGAACATGCGCTTAACGTTGAAATCGTCGCGGAAATTGACGGCCTGGCGTTGTTGATGCGCGCCGTGCGCGACGGTCTTGGCGCCACGTTGCAGCCCGGCGCGGCGATTTCTCATCTGGATAACGACGCGCTACGCGTGATCGGCGTCCATAATCCGGTACTCAGCCGCCCCAATTTTTTAGTCAGCCTGTCGGATGATGAACTGACGCCCGCCGGCCTTGCCGCCAGAGTAGTCCTTACCAAAATTATGCGTCAGTTAGTCGACGCCGGTGAATGGCCAGGCGCAACCCTTTACGCTTACTAAACCCCTGTTTAGCGCTACCTGATAGCGCGCCGCTTATTTATCCGTATACATTTCAATTACAAATTTAACAAATAGTTAAATGGTACGGGAGTATAAGATGGTTGATGTACTGGTGATAGGCGGAGGCAATGCCGCATTATGCGCCGCCCTGACCGCACGGGAAGCGGGCGCATCGGTTCTGCTGCTGGAGGCTGCCCCGCGAGAATGGCGCGGCGGAAATTCTCAGCACACACGAAACCTGCGCTGTATGCATGATGCGCCGCAGGATGTGCTGGTAGAAAGCTATCCTGAAGAGGAATTCTGGCAGGATCTGTGGCGAGTCACCGACGGCAACACCAACGAGGCGCTGGCGCGGCTGGTCATTCGCACCTCTTCGCAATGCCGCGACTGGATGCGCAAACATGGCGTTAACTTTCAACCGCCGCTATCTGGGGCGCTCCACGTTGCGCGCACCAATGCGTTTTTTATGGGCGGCGGGAAAGCGCTCGTCAATGCCTATTACCGTAGCGCCGAACGGCTGGGCGTACAGATTCGCTATAACACGCCGGTTCACGCGCTTGAACTTCATGACGGCGAATTCGTGGCAGCGCTGGCAGGTAGCGAACGTATTACCGCCAAAGCCTGCGTATTAGCGGCTGGCGGTTTCGAATCAAACCGTGAATGGCTGCGGGAGGCCTGGGGAGAAAACGCCCGCGGCGAATGGCCCGCGGATAATTTTCTGATTCGCGGCACGCGTTTTAACCAGGGCGTATTACTCAAATTTATGATGGATGCCGGCGCGGATATCATTGGCGATCCGTCCCAGTCGCACTGCGTAGCGATTGATGCCAGGGCGCCGCTGTACGACGGCGGTATTTGTACTCGCGTGGATTGCGTATCGCTGGGTATTGTCGTGAATCGCGACGCCGAACGTTTTTATGATGAAGGCGAAGATTTCTGGCCGAAGCGTTACGCCATTTGGGGGCGGCTGGTGGCTCAACAGCCAGGACAAATTGGCTATTCGATTATTGACAGTAAAGCCATCGGCCACTTTATGCCGCCGGTTTTTCCTGGCGCGCAGGCCAATACGCTGGCTGAACTGGCCTGCCAGTTGGGGCTGGACGCGGAAAAATTTACCCATACCGTCACGCAGTATAACCAGGCCTGCCAACCCGGTCATTTTGATCATACCTTGCTTGATGACTGCGCCACCAAAAACCTGACGCCGACGAAAACCCACTGGGCGCGCCCGCTTGATGCGCCGCCCTACTACGGTTATGCGCTGCGACCCGGCATCACGTTTACCTACCTGGGTCTGAAAGTCAATGAACGTGCCGCGGTGCATTTTGCCGGTCATCCAAGCCGCAACCTATTTGTTGCTGGCGAGATGATGGCAGGAAATGTTCTGGGCAAGGGGTATACCGCAGGCGTAGGCATGTCTATCGGCACAACCTTTGGCCGCATTGCGGGAATAGAAGCCGCCCGCGCGGCGCACAAGGAGGCGCAGCATGAAACAGCTTGAAAAATTAATCATTGAGGCCACCGTGCTTACCGAACCGGAAGCCGAGGTCGAACGCGTTATGCAAGTGTGTAACGCGTGTCGCTACTGCGAAGGTTTTTGCGCGGTATTTCCGGCGATGACCCAGCGGCTCGAATTCGGTAAAGCCGATATTCATTATCTGGCGAATTTATGTCATAACTGTGGCGCCTGCCTGCACGCGTGCCAGTACGCGCCGCCCCATGAATTTGCCATTAACGTGCCGAAAGCGATGGCGCAAGCCCGCCTGGAGACGTATCAACAGTATGCCCAGCCCGCCGCTTTTGGCGCGTTATACCGCCGGGCGGGGATCACCGTCGCGCTGGCGCTGATAGTCGGTCTGACGCTCTTTTTATTACTGGCGATGGCGCTGAAAGGGTCGCTGATTCATCCGCCGCTGGCCGGTGACTTCTATCAAATTTTTCCGCATAGCCTGCTGGCATGGATGTTTGGCTCAGTTTTTGTGCTGGCAATCGGTTTGCTTATGGCGGGCGTAATCCGCTTCTGGCGTGAGATCTCGCCGGGCGTACCGCGTTCGGTGGAGATTGCCGAAGCGTCGCACAATGCGTTAACGCTGAAATATCTCGACGGCGGTCACGGCAAAGGCTGTAACGAAGCGGACGATGCATTCACGCTGCTGCGCCGTCGCTTTCATCACTTTACCTTCTACGGTTTTATGCTCTGTTTTGCCGCCACGGTCGTGGCGACGGGCTATCACTACGTCGCCGGTTGGGAAGCGCCCTACCCGTTCTTTAGCCTGCCGGTCATGCTCGGCACGCTGGGCGGTATCGGTCTGCTTATCGGCCCGGCCGGGCTACTGTGGCTCAATCTGCGGCGGTCGCCGTTACATGGCGATGCGCGCCAGAAACCCATGGATCGCGGCTTTATTCTGCTGCTGTTCTTAACCAGCCTTACCGGGCTGGCGCTGCTGGCAGGCAGAGACACCAGCGGAATGGGCATACTGCTGGCGCTCCATTTAGGCGTGGTGATGGCGCTCTTTCTTACCCTTCCCTACGGAAAATTCGCCCACGGATTTTTCCGCTGCGCGGCCTTACTCAAATGGGCAGTTGAGAAGCGACGCGGAAAACATGCGGGGGATACAGGCAACTGACCCGCAACATCTTACCCATAAAACAATAAAGACAGTGGAGAGCAAACCCTATGGCACAACACACACCTGCAACATCGCGCGCCGGCACGTTCGGCGCAATACTGCGCGTGACAAGCGGCAATTTTCTTGAACAGTTTGATTTTTTCTTGTTCGGATTTTACGCCACCTATATCGCCAGAACGTTTTTTCCGGCGGAAAGCGAATTTGCCTCATTAATGTTGACCTTTGCCGTCTTTGGCTCCGGTTTTTTAATGCGCCCCGTCGGCGCGATTGTGCTTGGCGCCTATATTGACAGAATCGGACGCCGTAAAGGGCTGATGGTGACGCTGGCGATTATGGGCTGCGGTACGTTGCTCATCGCCCTCGTCCCCGGCTACCAAACGATCGGCCTGGCAGCGCCTGCGTTGGTGCTGTTGGGCCGGTTATTACAAGGATTTTCTGCGGGCGTTGAGTTAGGCGGCGTCTCAGTCTATCTGTCCGAAATCGCAACGCCAGGCAATAAAGGGTTTTATACCAGCTGGCAATCTGCCAGTCAGCAGGTCGCGATCGTTGTCGCCGCGTTGATTGGTTATAGCCTGAATATCACGCTGGGACACGACGCGATATCGGAGTGGGGCTGGCGAATTCCGTTCTTTATCGGCTGTATGATCATTCCGCTGATTTTTGTTTTACGTCGTTCATTACAAGAAACAGAAGCGTTTTTACAACGCAAGCATCGCCCCGACACCAGGGAAATTTTTGCAACTATCGCCAAAAACTGGCGCATTATTACGGCCGGAACGCTGCTGGTGGCGATGACCACCACAACGTTTTATTTTATCACCGTTTATACGCCGACCTATGGCAGAACCGTGCTTAATCTCAGCGCGCGGGACAGTTTGATCGTCACCATGTTAGTGGGGGTGTCCAATTTTATCTGGTTACCCATTGGCGGCGCGATTTCCGACCGGATTGGCCGTCGCGCCGTGTTAATGGGCATTACGTTGCTGGCGCTAATCACCACCTGGCCCGTCATGCAGTGGCTGACCGCCGCGCCCGACTTTACCCGCATGACGCTGGTACTGCTGTGGTTCTCTTTCTTTTTTGGCATGTATAACGGCGCAATGGTCGCGGCGTTAACCGAAGTGATGCCAGTCTATGTGCGTACCGTTGGTTTCTCGCTGGCCTTTAGCCTGGCGACGGCGATTTTTGGCGGCCTGACGCCGGCCATCTCTACCGCGCTGGTAAAGTTAACCGGCGATAAAAGCTCGCCCGGCTGGTGGCTGATGTGCGCGGCGTTATGTGGACTTGCCGCGACGGCGATGCTGTTTGTACGTCTGAGTCGCGGCTATATCGCAGCAGAAAATAAAGCCTGAAAAAACCACGGGCGGAAAACATTCGCCCGTGGGTGGCAAGGCAGGGTTTTATTGCACGTTATTATGACTGCGAATCTCCTGCCAGACCTTATCGCAGTCAGCCTTGACCGCCTGATCGTTACCCGTGCGCGTCGCCTGAATGCACTGCTGATAGTCCAGTACCCGCACGCTTTCTTCGTTAGCAAATTGCTGATGTTTGCGCTCTTTTTTAAGGACATTCAGTACGCTTTGGCAGGCCTCTATCTTCTCAGGCGAGCCCTGTGCGGTATTGATACAGGCGCTGTACGCCTCTTTCAGCCGGCTATCTTCTTCCGGCGCGGGTGATGACGCGCAGGCCGTCAAACCGGCGGTCATGCTGGCGATGAGTAAAATTTTTTTCATAGGTCGTTCCTCAACAGCGCGGCAGACCGGCAGCCTGCCGCATCTGACATCAGAAAATAGTGAATGGCGCAATAACGATAAATTTCACGTCACGTTCATCCTGGAAGATGTTGCCGTAACCACCGCCCCAGCTTGGAATATTGGAGTGGTTGTCATATTCGGTGAAGTGCAGTTTGAACATGGTGCCTTTGGCACGCCCCTCCTGCAGGGTATAGACCGCATCCAGACTGTATGAGGACTCTTCGATAGTGCGGTTTTTGTCGTAGTAAGCATCCGGGTTACTTTGCCAGGTTGCCGGTTTAGCATCCCAGGCGTAAACGTAAGACGCGCCCACAGCCCAGCCCGGCAGATTCCAGTTTTTCAGGTCATACATCGCGCCGAAGAAAACCGCCTTTTCACCGTTAGCGTTAAAGTCGGAGCGGTTATCCCACCAGATATCCAGACGACCGTTTGAAGAGGCGTAGGTTGGCGTCATACGTTGCAGAAAATAGCCCTGCTGACCGTCCGCTTTCACCCAGGTGCCTTCCAGACGCAGGTCAACCACTTCCGCGACTTTGTAGCCGAAGGTCAACGCCTGCAGCCAGGCCGTACCGTCGTAAATATCATTCACGCTGCGATCGTCTACTTTGTCGCGCGCGCCGTAGAACTGGTAACTGGTGGTGAACGGATTGCCGCCTAAATCAAATTTATAGCTGGCCTTCGCGAAATATTGATCGACATAGCCTTCGGACTGACCAAACGCCGCTTCCAGCACCAGATCATTTTTGAAGTCGTACTTCGCGCCGATGGAGTGGAGGTAGTCCACATTGGTTTTTTTATCCGCCTGATAAAACTTATCCATTTCGGTATGCCACGGCGCTTTATATTCGTTAGTCCACATGTAGGAAAAACTTAACGCGCCCGCATCGCCATAGTCAAAACTGGCGCCAGCTTCCGCACCCTGATAGGTACCCGGCATAAAACTCCAGTGCGGCGCTAACAGCGTCTGACCGGTAGGCTGAATATAACCGGCGCGCGCCCAGACCGGGCCATATTTAAATTTCGCTGCGGCTTTATAAAGACTGATACCGCTCTTATCGCCGGAATAGTCTTCGTCGTAGCCTTTATTCTTTTTCGAGAAAGCAATTTCGTTTGGATGACCGCTGTCGCCGTTTTCTGCCATTTCAATCGCGGTAAACGCCGCGATATCCAGACCGAACATATCCGCAGCGTAACCAGACTGAAAATCCAGGTTAGCGTTCCAGGTCGCATGAGAAAGGTTAGTTTTATATTTGTCGCCGTCGGTCACATCTTTGCGATCGCGTTCACGCTGCCAATAATAGATGCCGCCCGTTAACGTGGAGTCGTCGAAAAAGCCGGAGGCTTGCGCCTGCGGAACAACGATCCACCCCGACATTGCTGTGATACCGGCGATAGCCAGAGCCAGCGTACTACGTTTGCCACTAAACGTACGCATAAGTTAATCCTCTTTGACGTATAAATTGCTGCCGACAAAAGCGAACAGCGAAAAAATAAAAATAAAAAGTAGCGCTGAGAAACCTCATTTACTACGTTAAATAGACTATTTTTCGCGATGCGAATTATCAATCTCTTTCTGTAACCAGTATGTAATAATATGAGCAACCGCACATATTTAATTGCTTTCTGTTACATTCAACTGCTGGTGAGGGAAGCAGACCGCCAGAAAGAAAATTGACTTGTTTTCCATAGGCATGAAAATAATTGTCTCCTGTTGACCTGACGCTTATAACATTTAGATTAATAATCATTTATCAGATCAATAATTTTCAGAAAATAATTAATTCGCCTCGCAAAAAAGAGAATCGACTTAGAGCCTATCCCACCAGGCGTTATTGGCGCAGCCAGTTTGGACACGGACAGCGCGCAAAAACCGGAGCGTACACGTAGTACGTGAGGTTTGACTCGCTACGCTCGCCCTTCGGGCCGCCGCTAGCGGCGTTCAAAACGCTAACGCGTTTTGGCGAGCACTGCCCAGGTCCAAAATGGCAAGTAAAATAGCCCTAATGGGATAGGCTCTTGGAAATGCAGAGAAAAAACGCCGCAAAACGCGGCGTTGACAAGGTATTTTTACAGCATTCGCCTGTTGGCGCAGTGCTTATTCGCCCGCTTTCGCCCAGGTATCACGCAGGCCCACGGTGCGGTTAAAGACCAGCTTATCGGCCGTTGCATAGCGGCTGTCGAGGCAGAAGTAGCCTTCACGTTCAAACTGGAAAGCTTTCCCTGCTACCGCCGCTTTCAGCGACGGCTCGCCATACCCCTGCTTAATCACTAATGATTCGGGGTTGATAACGGACAGGAAGTCCTCCGCGGCGCCCGGATTCGGCACGCTGAACAGACGGTCGTAGAGACGAATTTCAATCGGCAGCGCATGTGCTGCGCTAACCCAGTGGATTACGCCTTTCACTTTACGCCCGTCAGCCGGATCTTTACTCAGCGTATCGGCATCATAGGTACAGAAGATGGTGGTGATATTCCCTTCGGCATCCTTCTCTACGCGCTCCGCTTTAATGACGTAGGCATTACGCAGACGCACTTCTTTGCCCATCACCAGACGCTTGTACTGCTTGTTCGCTTCTTCGCGGAAATCTGCGCGATCGATCCAGATCTCACCGCTAAACGGCACTTCACGGCTGCCCATCTCCGGTTTATTCGGATGGTTAGGCATGGTAACCATTTCGCTCTCACCCTGCGGGTAGTTTTCGATAACCAGTTTTACCGGATCGATTACCGCCATTGCGCGCGGCGCGTTTTCGTTCAGATCTTCGCGAATGCAGGATTCCAGCGACGCCATCTCAATGGTGTTGTCCTGCTTGGTGACGCCGATGCGTTTGCAGAACTCCCGAATGGAGGCCGCGGTATAGCCGCGACGGCGCAGACCGGAAATAGTCGGCATACGCGGATCATCCCAGCCTTCGACGTGTTTGTCGGTCACCAGCAGATTCAGCTTACGCTTGGACATCACGGTGTATTCCAGATTCAGGCGCGAGAATTCGTACTGGCGCGGGTGAACCGGAATGGTGATGTTGTCCAGTACCCAGTCGTACAGACGACGGTTGTCCTGGAACTCCAGCGTACACAGAGAATGAGTAATACCTTCCAGCGCATCGCTGATGCAGTGAGTAAAGTCGTACATCGGGTAGATGCACCACTTGTTGCCGGTCTGATGATGCTCGGCGAATTTAATGCGATACAGCACCGGATCGCGCATCACGATAAACGGCGACGCCATGTCGATTTTGGCGCGCAGACAGGCTTTACCCTCTTCAAAACCGCCGGTACGCATTTTTTCAAATAGCGCGAGGTTTTCTTCGACGCTGCGATCGCGGAACGGGCTGTTTTTACCCGGCGCGGTCAGCGTACCGCGGTATTCGCGGATCTGCTCCGGCGTCAGCTCATCAACGTAGGCCAGGCCTTTATTGATCAGCTCGACCGCATAGGCGTGCAGTTGGTCAAAGTAATCGGAGGAGTAGCGAATATCGCCAGACCAGTGAAAGCCTAACCACTCGACGTCGTTTTTGATCGAATCAACGTACTCGATATCTTCTTTTACCGGGTTGGTGTCATCGAAACGCAGGTTGCACTGGCCCTGATAATCTTGCGCGATGCCAAAGTTCAGGCAGATAGATTTCGCGTGGCCGATGTGCAGATAGCCATTCGGCTCCGGCGGAAAACGGGTATGGACAGTGGTATGTTTACCACTCGCCAGATCTTCATCAATAATCTGACGAATAAAGTTAGTCGGGCGGGCTTCAGCCTCACTCATCGTGGATTCCTCAAAGCGTAAACAACGTATAACGGCATATGATCTTATAAGCCGGACAGACTGACAACCTTTAGTTACTTAAAAAGTGGCTTTGCAGAAAATATTGGGGCTAATTGCGGTAAAAAAAAGCGGCGAAGGTTTCCCTCTGCCGCTTATGTTTTCTGTGATATCGCCGGATGACGTCTTACGCCTTATCCGGCCAGGAAGCGATTATTTGCTCTTGATCTCGTACAGTGGCGTTTGACCCGCTACCACGTGACCATCCGCTTTGATGACCAGAGCGCTGAAGTCATCGCTGTTGCTGCAAACAACCGGGCTTATCATCGAACGCGCATTGGCATTCAGGAAGTCCAGATCCAGTTCCAGAACCGGCTGACCCGCCGTGACTTCCGCACCCTCTTCAACCAGACGCTTGAAGCCCTGACCGTTCAGCGCGACGGTATCGATACCCATATGGACAACGATCTCCGCGCCTTTTTCGGTTTCCAGACAGAACGCGTGGTTAGTGTTGAAGATTTTCACGATAGTACCCGCCGCCGGAGAAACCACGGTTTTATCGGTGGGTTTCACCGCCACGCCGTCGCCGACCGCTTTGCTGGCGAACGCTTCATCCGGTACCTGATCCAGCGCCACTACCTCACCGGTAATCGGAGAGACCAGTTCAGCGATAGTCACCGCATTCGGCACCGCCTGGGGTTTGGCCGCCGGAGCAGGTGTCGCAACGTGAGCCGCATCAGCAGACGCTGCCGCGACCGGCCCCCGCGCCACCACTTTCTTCATTTCATCGCCAATCGATTCCGCTTTCGCGCCGACAATAACCTGAATGGTCTGTTTGTTCAGTTTCACCACGCCGGAAGCGCCGAGGCGTTTGCAGGCCGCATCGTTGACGCGAGCAGAGTCGTTTACGGTCAGGCGCAGACGGGTAATACACGCATCGATCGCTTTCAGGTTGTCCGTACCGCCAACCGCAGCAATATAGCTGGTCGCCAGTTGCGTTAACCCTTCTTCGGTGTTGCTGTTGGCTTCTTCCGTTACCATCTCATCAACTTTATCTTCGCGGCCCGGCGTTTTCAGGTTAAACATACGAATAACCGCGCTGAACAGCAGGAAGTAGATGATAAAGAATACAACGCCCATCACCAGCAACATCCAGACGTTATTGCTGGCCGCTGGCAGGTTATACATCAGAACATAGTCGATCGCGCCTGCCGAGAAAGAGAAGCCCGCATGGATACCCAGCAACGTCGCGACAAACAGGCTGATACCGGTCAAAATGGCGTGCAGGAGGTACAGCAGCGGCGCCAGGAACATAAACAGGAATTCCAGCGGCTCGGTTACGCCGGTCAGAAACGCGGTGATCGCGACAGACAGCAGCATACCGCCCACCATCGGACGACGTTCTTTCGGCGCGGCGAAATACATCGCCAGAGCGGCGCCCGGCAGACCAAACATCATGATCGGGAAGAAGCCGGACATAAACATCCCCGCCGTGCCGTCGCCAGCATAGAAGCGGTTGATGTCGCCGTGGAATACAGTGCCTGCGGCATTGGTGAATTCACCAATCTGGAACCAGGCGATGGTGTTCAGTACCTGATGCAGGCCGGTGGGGATCAGCAGACGGTTGATGAAGCCAAAGATACCGGAACCCAGCGCGCCTGCGGAAACGATCCATTCACCGCCCGCATGGATGCCATGCTGTACCGGCGGCCAGACGTAACCGAAAATAGCGGCCAGCACCAGACAGAAAAAGCCCGTTGCGATCGGCACAAAACGTTTTCCACCGAAGAAACTGAGAAAATCAGGCAGTTTGATACCAGACCAGCGATTATAAACCGCGCCGCCGACCAGACCGGTAATAATCCCCGCCAGCACGCCCATGTTGATTTCCGGGTTAATCGTCACCATCGCTTTGGTCATGACGAAGTAACCCACGGCTCCCGCCAGCGCTGCCGCGCCCGCGCTATCTTTAGACCAACTGGAGGCCACGCCGATAGCGAAAACCAGCGCCAGGTTATCGAAAATAGACCCGCCCGCTTGCGCGATAAACGGCATATTCAGCAAATCTGGTTGGCCGAATCGCAGCAACAACGCTGCCACCGGCAACACGGCGATAGGGAGCTGCAACGCCCTACCCAGCCGCTGGAAAAAACCTAAAATATTCATCTTATTCCCCCTACGAGACGCCGATATGGCTTCTTTGAAGCCGTTTTTTATTGTGCTGCAAACGTTAAAAACGTGATGTTCTGTAATCGAACGGTGAGATCATCTTCTGCAGAGTGTGTGGAAAATTAATTCGCCTCGCAAATTAAACGGGTGTTTTTTGTGATTATAATCACTAAATATCGTAATCACCCCCACCATCCACTGGCTAACACGGAAAACTTATTTTATGATTCAAAAAATCAGGACGGATTGAACACGAACCCTGGATATCCAGGTTACGCTTAATACGATCCGCCAAATTTTGACATTGATTATTGAGGTGAAGAATGAGACTGATCCCCCTGAGTACCGCAGAACAGGTTGGCAAATGGGCCGCTCGCCATATCGTTAACCGTATTAATGCGTTCAAACCGACCGCCGATCGTCCGTTTGTCCTTGGGCTGCCTACCGGCGGCACGCCGCTAACGGCGTACAAAGCGCTGGTTGAGATGCACAAAGCGGGCGAGGTCAGCTTTAAGCATGTGGTCACCTTTAATATGGACGAATATGTTGGCCTGCCGAAAGAGCACCCGGAAAGCTACCACAGCTTTATGCATCGTAACTTTTTCGATCACGTTGATATTCCAGCAGAAAACATCAATCTTCTCAACGGTAACGCACCGGATATCGATGCAGAATGCCGTCAATATGAAGAAAAAATTCGTTCTTACGGTAAAATCCATCTGTTTATGGGCGGCGTCGGCAATGACGGTCACATCGCCTTTAACGAACCGGCTTCTTCCCTGGCTTCCCGTACCCGTATCAAAACGTTAACCCATGATACTCGCGTAGCGAACTCCCGCTTCTTTGACGGCGACGTAAACCAGGTGCCGAAATACGCGCTGACGGTAGGCGTAGGCACCCTGCTGGATGCGGAAGAAGTGATGATTCTGGTGCTGGGCCATCAGAAAGCCCAGGCGCTGCAGGCGGCGGTTGAAGGCAACGTCAACCACATGTGGACCATTAGCTGCCTGCAACTCCATCCGAAAGCGGTTGTGGTATGCGATGAGCCGTCCACAATGGAACTTAAAGTTAAAACATTGAAATATTTCAATGAATTAGAAGCAGAGAATATTAAAGGTCTGTAATGTTGTCTCCGCCCCGCCAGTCAATGCGGGGCGGTAAATTTTTGATATCGGGGGTCGGAATGTATGCTTTAACCCAGGGCCGGATCTTTACCGGTCACGAAATTCTTGATGACCATGCGCTTGTTGTCGCTAATGGCCTGATTGACCGCGTTTGTCCGATGGCCGAACTGCCGCCGGGAATAGAACAACGCTCATTGAATGGGGCCATTCTCTCCCCCGGTTTTATTGATGTGCAGCTAAACGGCTGCGGCGGCGTGCAGTTTAACGATACCGCAGAAGCCGTCAGCGTTGAAACGCTGGAAATTATGCAGAAAGCCAATGAAAAATCGGGCTGTACTAACTTTCTGCCAACGCTTATCACTACCAGCGACGAATTGATGAAACAGGGCATTCGCGTCATGCGCGAATACCTGGAAAAACATCCGCACCAGGCGCTGGGTCTCCACCTGGAAGGCCCCTGGCTTAATCTGGTAAAAAAAGGCACCCATAATCCTGATTTCGTGCGTAAACCAGACGCTGCGCTGGTCGATTTCTTGTGCGATAATGCCGACGTCATCACCAAAGTTACACTCGCGCCGGAAATGGTGCCTGCCGACGTAATCGCTAAACTGGCGAATGCGGGCATTGTGGTTTCCGCAGGTCACTCCAACGCGACGTTAAAAGAGGCAAAAGCGGGCTTCCGCGCCGGGATTACCTTTGCGACTCACCTGTTTAATGCGATGCCGTACATTACAGGGCGTGAGCCGGGCCTTGCTGGCGCTGTTCTGGACGAAGCGGATATTTATTGCGGCGTTATCGCCGATGGTCTGCATGTCGACTACGCCAACATTCGCAATGCCAAACGCCTTAAAGGCGACAAACTTTGTCTGGTGACAGACGCCACCGCACCGGCGGGGGCCAATATTGAGCAGTTCATTTTCGCAGGTAAAACAATATACTACCGCAATGGACTGTGTGTGGATGAAAACGGTACGTTGAGCGGTTCGTCCTTAACCATGATTGAAGGCGTACGCAACCTGGTCGCGCATTGCGGCATCGCGCTGGATGAAGTGCTGCGCATGGCAACGCTCTATCCAGCTCGCGCTATCGGCGTTGATAAACATCTCGGTAGCATTGCGCCGGGTAAAGTCGCCAACCTGACCGCGTTCACCCACGATTTTAAAATTATCAAGACCATCGTTAATGGTGACGAGGTCGTTGACTTGAGTAAGTGAGAATATGACACCAGGCGGACAAGCTCAGATAGGTAACGTTGATCTCGTAAAACAGCTTAACAGCGCGGCCGTTTACCGCCTGATTGACCAGCATGGTCCTATCTCGCGCATACAAATTGCCGAGCAAAGCCAGCTTGCTCCCGCCAGCGTAACGAAAATTACGCGTCAACTCATTGAACGCGGGCTGATCAAAGAAGTCGATCAGCAGGCCTCTACCGGAGGCCGCCGCGCTATCTCTATCGTCACGGAAACCCGTAACTTCCACGCCATTGGCGTTCGCCTGGGCCGTCATGACACCACTTTAACGCTCTACGATCTGAGCAGTAAAGTGGTCGCTGAGGAGCATTATCCGCTACCGGAGCGCACCCAGGAGACGCTGGAACATGCGCTGCTCAACACCATCGCCGTCTTTATTGATAGCTGTCAGCGTAAAATTCGTGAATTGATCGCTATCTCGGTGATCCTGCCAGGGCTTGTCGATCCGGAAAGCGGCGTGATTCGTTACATGCCGCACATTCAGGTTGAAAACTGGGGACTGGTCGAAGCGCTGGAAAAACGGTTTCACGTTACCTGTTTCGTGGGACACGATATCCGTAGCCTGGCGCTGGCGGAACACTACTTCGGCGCCAGTCAGGATTGCGAGGACTCGATTCTGGTGCGCGTTCATCGTGGTACAGGCGCCGGGATTATCTCCAACGGACGCATCTTCATTGGCCGTAACGGCAACGTCGGCGAAATTGGGCATATTCAGGTGGAGCCGTTGGGCGAGCGCTGCCACTGCGGTAATTTCGGCTGTCTGGAAACCATTGCCGCCAATGCGGCGATTGAACAACGGGTGCTGAATTTGCTTAAACAAGGGTATCAAAGCCGTGTTCCGCTTGACGACTGCACGATTAAAACCATCTGTAAGGCGGCAAACCGGGGCGACAGCCTGGCCTCGGAAGTCATTGAGCATGTTGGTCGCCATTTGGGCAAAACGATCGCCATTGCTATCAACCTGTTTAATCCGCAAAAAATCGTCATTGCCGGCGAGATCATTGAAGCCGATAAAGTCCTGTTGCCCGCTATCGAAAGCTGTATCAATACGCAGGCGTTAAAGGCCTTTCGCAAAAATTTGCCGGTGGTACGCTCCACGCTGGATCACCGTTCTGCTATCGGCGCATTTGCCTTAGTTAAACGCGCCATGCTCAACGGAACATTGCTGCAACGTTTGCTGGAAAGTTGATGTGCTCTTATAGTATCGGATTATTCACAAATTCCCTGGGTAGTTCATGACCATCAAGAATGTAATCTGCGATATCGACGGCGTGCTGATGCACGACAACGTAGCCGTACCCGGTGCGGCGGAATTTCTGACGGGGATTCTGGAAAAAGGTCTGCCGCTGGTGCTGCTGACCAATTACCCGTCGCAAACCGGCCAGGATCTGGCGAACCGTTTTGCTACCGCTGGCGTTAACGTGCCGGACAGCGTGTTTTATACGTCAGCAATGGCGACAGCCGATTTTCTGCGCCGTCAGGAAGGTAAGAAAGCGTATGTCGTGGGCGAAGGCGCGCTTATTCACGAGCTCTATAAAGCGGGTTTTACCATTACCGATGTGAACCCTGATTTTGTCATCGTTGGAGAGACCCGCTCCTACAACTGGGACATGATGCATAAAGCGGCATTTTTCGTCGCCAATGGCGCGCGCTTTATCGCCACCAACCCGGATACCCACGGTCGCGGCTTTTATCCGGCCTGCGGCGCGCTGTGCGCAGGCATTGAAAAAATTTCCGGCCGGAAGCCGTTTTATGTCGGCAAACCCAGCCCGTGGATCATCCGCGCGGCATTAAACAAAATGCAGGCGCACTCGGAAGAGACCGTTATCGTCGGCGACAACCTGCGCACCGACATTCTGGCAGGATTCCAGGCCGGTCTGGAGACCATTCTGGTGCTTTCAGGCGTATCAACAATCAATGATATTGACAGTATGCCGTTCCGCCCAAGCTGGATTTACCCTTCCGTCGCCGAGATCGACGTTATCTAAACCTGTCCCCTGCCTGATGACGCATAGCTTTCAGGCCTACGGTTCGAACAACATTGTAGGTCTGATAAGCGAAACGCCATCAGGAAAAACATAATTCAATTAATCCACGATAAAACTGAAGATTCATCAATAAATCCGCGCAATATGTAATCATTTTTCACTAATCAACAATGACGATTGCATTTTTCATTTTTCAGACCGTAATCCCCTTGCGCCTTCCACGCCTTTGCGGCATTTTTTAGTCAAGCAAACACAAAAAGTACGACGCAACAGATTAACGGAGAAGGCTATGTGTTCTATTTTCGGCGTATTCGATATCAAAACAGATGCAGCGGAACTGCGTAAAAAGGCCCTTGAACTGTCACGCCTGATGCGCCATCGCGGCCCGGACTGGTCCGGCATCTACGCTTGCGATAACGCGATTCTCGCACATGAACGTTTGTCGATTGTTGATGTTAACGCCGGCGCCCAGCCCCTGTATAACGCCAGAAAAACCCACGTGCTGGCGGTGAACGGTGAAATTTATAACCATCAAACGTTACGCGCGGAGTATGGCGATCGTTACGCGTTCCAGACAGGCTCCGACTGCGAAGTTATCCTCGCGCTATATCAGGAAAAAGGGCCGGATTTCCTTGACGATTTACAGGGGATGTTCGCCTTCGCCCTGTATGACAGCGAAAAAGACGCTTATCTGATTGGTCGTGACCATATCGGTATTATTCCGCTCTATATGGGCTATGACGAATTCGGCAACTTCTACGTAGCGTCAGAAATGAAAGCGCTGACCCCGGTCTGCCGCACCATTAAAGAGTTCCCGGCGGGCAGCTACCTGTGGAGCAAAGACGGCGAAATTCGTCAGTACTATCAGCGCGACTGGTTCGATTACGATGCGGTAAAAGACAACGTCACCGACAAAAACGCGCTGCGTCAGGCGCTGGAAGAATCCGTGAAAAGCCACCTGATGTCCGACGTGCCCTATGGCGTGCTGCTCTCCGGCGGTCTGGACTCGTCGATTATTTCGGCAATCACCAAAAAATTCGCCGCCCGTCGCGTCGAAGATCAGGAGCGCTCCGAAGCCTGGTGGCCACAGTTGCACTCTTTTGCGGTCGGTCTGGAAGGTTCGCCTGACCTGAAGGCGGCCCAGGAAGTGGCTAACCACCTCGGCACCGTGCACCATGAAATTCACTTCACCGTGCAGGAAGGCCTTGATGCCATTCGTGATGTTATCTATCACATTGAAACCTATGACGTGACCACTATCCGCGCCTCAACGCCGATGTATCTGATGTCGCGTAAGATCAAAGCGATGGGCATCAAAATGGTGCTCTCCGGCGAAGGTTCCGATGAGGTGTTTGGCGGCTACCTGTACTTCCATAAAGCGCCGAACGCCAAAGAGTTACATGAAGAGACGGTCCGTAAGCTACAGGCGCTGCATATGTATGACTGCGCCCGCGCCAACAAAGCGATGTCCGCCTGGGGCGTGGAAGCGCGCGTACCGTTCCTGGATAAAAAATTCCTCGACGTGGCGATGCGTATCAACCCACAGGATAAAATGTGCGGCAACGGCAAGATGGAAAAACACGTGCTGCGCGAGTGCTTCGAGTCTTATCTGCCAGCAAGCGTCGCGTGGCGTCAGAAAGAGCAGTTCTCTGACGGCGTAGGCTACAGCTGGATCGATACGCTAAAAGAGGTGGCGGCGAAACAGATTTCCGATCAACAACTGGAAACCGCCCGCTTCCGCTTTCCATACAACACGCCGTCGTCTAAAGAGGCGTACTTGTACCGGGAAATTTTTGAAGAGCTGTTCCCGGTGCCGAGCGCGGCGGAATGCGTACCCGGCGGCCCGTCCGTGGCCTGTTCTTCCGCCAAAGCCATTGAGTGGGATGAAGCATTCAAAACGATGGATGACCCGTCAGGCCGCGCGGTCGGCGTGCATCAGTCGGCGTACCAGTAAATTAACGATGACGAAAGAGTCCTTAGGGGCTCTTTTTTTATAGCAAACCACTTTCGGAAAAACGATTAATAACCAATAATTGCCGAATATTGCGCCACGCTGTTCGCAACCTAACCAAACAGACACTTTCCGACGTTTTTCGATGAAAAAGAGGTTGACGCTTCAAGGCTCAATACGCATAATGCGCCCCGCAACGCCGATAAGGTAACGCGAAAAAAGATGGCTACGTAGCTCAGTTGGTTAGAGCACATCACTCATAATGATGGGGTCACAGGTTCGAATCCCGTCGTAGCCACCATCTTTTTTGCGGGAGTGGCGAAATTGGTAGACGCACCAGATTTAGGTTCTGGCGCCGCAAGGTGTGCGAGTTCAAGTCTCGCCTCCCGCACCATTCACCGATAAGCGTTGTACGGATGGGGTATCGCCAAGCGGTAAGGCACCGGTTTTTGATACCGGCATTCCCTGGTTCGAATCCAGGTACCCCAGCCATATTTCTTCGAGTTTGCGGTTCACCGCGACGGTATTGGGGTATCGCCAAGCGGTAAGGCACCGGTTTTTGATACCGGCATTCCCTGGTTCGAATCCAGGTACCCCAGCCATCGAAGAAATCATCTGGCTACGTAGCTCAGTTGGTTAGAGCACATCACTCATAATGATGGGGTCACAGGTTCGAATCCCGTCGTAGCCACCATATTCAGAACGCGTCGAGGTATTCGACCGGTTCGAAAATAATTTGTTGGGGTATCGCCAAGCGGTAAGGCACCGGATTCTGATTCCGGCATTCCGAGGTTCGAATCCTCGTACCCCAGCCAGTTTTAAAGACGCTCTGCTAATGAGCGCAAGAAGTACGACAATTGGGGTATCGCCAAGCGGTAAGGCACCGGATTCTGATTCCGGCATTCCGAGGTTCGAATCCTCGTACCCCAGCCACTTTTAAAAAGCTCGCTTCGGCGAGCTTTTTGCTTTTCTGCGTTTATAAATTCCGAAAGAGGTTTCCCCCTCAATGCCCTGCTATCAGTAAAACGCTATGATAAAGCCTTACAGGGATCGTTCGGTAACCTCACAATGAATTACCAGTTTTGTTGGTATCTCTTTTTGCAGCCATTAACATTTTTTATGGTCGTCTTGCTCTGCGCTTTCACCTTCATTGATATCACGGCCAGCGCCGCCTGGTTGATTATTTTGGGTCTGGTTTACCCCGTGGCAGTGTCAATGAGGCTACATATACTGCACCAGAAAAAGGCCGTCATGTTGCGCCAGAATAGTGCGGAATGGATAGTGTATCTGCCAGGGATCCCTGTGCAAGAAAAACAAAGCGCGCTGATTAATGTCGCGTTTTCCTCGAAAACGGCGCTGCGTGGATTCTATATTCGCGCCCTGTCCAGCAAAGTCATTCTTCACATCATCACTTTTTATATTCTGTGGTTTGATGTCCAACATGCAACACTGACGTGGTATCGGATTATCGCCGCATTAATCACCCTGGCGATTCTTGTAAAATCAATGAGTTCCACATTACTGATGCTACATAAAGTAGTACGTTGCCAATACAACGTATGCACAATTGAAATGGCATCACCTTGGTATGAGTTTGATTTCAAAGGGAAATTAGGTTTATGTGCTTTATTTGCAGTAAAGTAAGATGTCAATACGCTTACCCGACCTGCAATTGAGCGTTTTTACAAGCCGGGTAAGGCATTCAACGGGTTACAACCCCAACGCATATTTCAGCGCCTGACGTTTTAGCACGCCTGCGCGCTGCGCCGCCATCAGCCCCATATTGCGTAAAATACGCAGCGGCGGCAATTCATTGCTGAACCCGGCATAAAACAGATCCATTCCACTTTGCATCATAAAATTATCTGCCATGCGCCGCGTCTGATAGCGTTTCAACACCGAATGGCTGGCCCAGGACTCGCCATAGCTACGGGCACTCGCCAGCACATCAATCAACGCATCAACATCCCGATACCCCAGGTTGACGCCCTGCCCGGCCAGCGGATGAATGGTATGCGCCGCGTCGCCTACCAGCGCCAGCCCCGGTTGCGCATACTGCAACGCGTGACGACGGGTTAGCGGAAACGCGCCCGCCGCGACAGGCATCACCGCCCCCAGACGCGCCGGAAAGTGCTGGTTAATTTCCACCTGCAATTGCGTCATCGATAAACTCTGTAGCTGGCGAATACGTGCCGGAGCGTCATACCACACCAGCGACGCCCAATCGTCGAACAGCGGCAAAAAGGCGCGCGGCCCCGTTGGCGTAAACTGCTGCCAGGTGCTGTCGCCTGGCGCATTTTCACACTTGACGGTGATAAGCATACACGACTGCGCATATTGCCAGGCATGAATGCCAATTCCCGCCATTTGCCGAACCTGCGAATTCGCGCCGTCGGCGCCAATCACTAACTTCGGCGTTACCCATTCGCCGTCGGCCAGTTCCAGCGCATAACCATCGTGGCGGCGGTGCAATGCCGCCAGTGAAGCCGGAACGCGCAGCGTCACGCCGGGGTGCGCTTCCAGCGCCTGCCACAGCGCCTGTTGCAGGACGTTGTTCTCTACCATATAGCCTAACAGCGGCAGCTTGAGTTCAGCGGCGTCGAACACCACATGGGCGTTTTCCCACTCCCAGGTCTCCAGTCGCCGATAAGGATGGCTACGCATCCCCTGCACCGCCTCCCAAACGCCCAGTCCCTTGAGCAGCGCCACGGATGCCGCGCTAATGGCCGAAATCCGCACGTCAGGCTGGCTGTCAGCCACAAACGGCGCAGGCGCGGCATGTTCTATTACCATCACCGTAAACCCTTGCTGCGCCAGACCCAGCGCCAGCGCGCCGCCGACCATTCCCCCGCCGACAATGGCAATTTCCGTTGGTTGATTTGTCATGGTCATTCATCCTGTTACGTTTTAGACAAGTTTACAGGATTTTTTACCCATTAGGGCTGACGTCAGTCATACTGGTCACAACCGCGCCAAAGCATTACACTATGCGCCCTGCTTTTCAGCCACTATTTCGCAAGAGCAAGTCGATGACTAAAAAACTCCATATTAAAACCTGGGGCTGTCAGATGAACGAGTACGATTCATCGAAGATGGCCGATCTGCTGGACGCCACCCACGGCTATCAACTGACCGACGTGGCGGAAGAGGCGGATGTGCTGCTGTTGAATACCTGCTCAATCCGCGAGAAGGCTCAGGAAAAAGTCTTCCATCAATTAGGTCGCTGGAGACTGTTAAAAGAGAAAAATCCCGATCTGATTATCGGCGTCGGCGGCTGCGTGGCTTCCCAGGAAGGCGAGCACATTCGTCAACGCGCCCATTACGTCGACATTATTTTTGGTCCGCAAACCTTACACCGCCTGCCGGAGATGATTAACTCCGTGCGTGGCGACCGCAGCCCGGTGGTCGATATCAGCTTCCCGGAAATCGAGAAGTTCGATCGTTTGCCGGAACCGCGCGCCGAAGGCCCGACCGCTTTCGTTTCTATCATGGAAGGCTGCAATAAATATTGTACTTACTGCGTGGTACCGTATACCCGCGGTGAAGAAGTCAGCCGTCCCTCAGACGATATCCTGTTCGAAATCGCCCAGTTAGCGGCGCAGGGCGTGCGTGAGGTCAACCTGCTGGGCCAGAACGTTAACGCCTGGCGCGGAGAAAACTACGACGGCACCACCGGCACCTTTGCCGATCTGCTGCGTCTGGTTGCCGCCATCGACGGCATTGACCGTATTCGCTTTACCACCAGCCATCCGATTGAGTTCACCGACGATATTATCGAGGTGTACCGCGATACGCCGGAACTGGTCAGTTTCCTGCATCTGCCGGTACAGAGCGGTTCCGATCGCGTGTTGAATCTGATGGGGCGCACCCACACTGCGCTGGAATATAAAGCAATCATCCGTAAACTGCGCGCGGCGCGGCCGGACATTCAGATAAGCTCTGACTTTATCGTCGGTTTCCCTGGCGAAACTACCGATGATTTCGAAAAAACCATGAAGCTTATCGCTGACGTCAACTTTGATATGAGCTACAGCTTTATCTTCTCTGCGCGTCCGGGAACGCCGGCTGCCGATATGGTTGATGACGTACCGGAAGAAGAGAAGAAGCAGCGTCTGTATATTCTGCAAGAGCGTATCAATCAGCAGGCGATGGCATGGAGCCGCCGTATGCTCGGCACGACACAGCGCATTCTGGTGGAAGGCACGTCACGTAAAAACATTATGGAACTGTCTGGCCGTACCGAAAACAATCGGGTGGTGAACTTTGAAGGCACGCCGGAGATGATTGGTAAGTTTGTCGATGTGGAAATTACTGACGTCTATCCGAACTCCCTGCGCGGAAAAGTGGTGCGTACCGAAGATAAAATGGGTCTGCGCGTCGCCGAAACGCCGGAGTCCGTCATTGCCCGTACCCGTAAAGAAAATGAGCTGGGCGTAGGATTCTACCAGCCTTAATCCTGCAGGAAAGGCAATAATGCCCGATGGCGCTGCGCCTGTCGGGCCTCCTGTTCATGGCCTGTCGCCCGACGGGCCTTGCAATTTTCTCTCTTCATCCCCATCTTCATTGCAATGCTTGCGCCTTTTCCCTATGGCGTGAATAATTTCCTTAGATGCCGGTAAATGTTCAGCGTCCGGCGATACAGATACAAGAGGAACAGTTTGAATATAGACACTCGCGAAATTACCCTTGAGCCCGCAGACAACGCCCGTCTGTTGAGCCTTTGCGGGCCGTTTGATGACAATATTAAACAGCTCGAACGTCGTCTCGGTATTGAAATCAACCGCCGTGACAATCACTTTAAACTGACCGGTCGTCCGATTTGCGTGACCGCGGCGACAGATATTTTGCGAAGTCTGTATGTCGATACCGCACCGATGCGCGGCCAGACTCAGGATATCGAACCGGAACAAATTCATCTGGCGATCAAAGAAGCGCGGGTGCTGGAACAGAGCGCGGAAAGCGTGCCTGACTATGGCAAAGCTATTAATATCAAAACCAAGCGCGGCGTGATTAAACCGCGTACCCCGAACCAGGCGCAGTACATCGCCAATATTCTCGATCACGATATTACCTTTGGCGTCGGCCCGGCGGGTACCGGTAAAACTTATCTTGCGGTCGCCGCTGCGGTAGACGCCCTGGAGCGCCAGGAGATTCGCCGTATTCTACTGACCCGTCCGGCGGTGGAAGCGGGCGAAAAACTCGGCTTTCTGCCAGGCGATTTAAGTCAGAAGGTGGACCCATACCTGCGTCCGCTGTATGACGCGCTGTTCGAAATGCTCGGCTTTGAAAAAGTCGAGAAGCTGATTGAACGCAATGTGATTGAAGTCGCGCCGCTGGCCTATATGCGCGGACGCACGTTAAACGACGCCTTTATCATTCTGGATGAAAGCCAGAACACCACTATCGAACAGATGAAGATGTTCCTGACGCGTATCGGCTTTAACTCGAAAGCGGTGATCACCGGCGACGTGACGCAGATTGACCTGCCACGCAACACCAAATCCGGCTTGCGTCATGCCATTGAAGTGCTGGCGGAAGTCGATGAAATCAGCTTTAACTTCTTCCACAGCGAAGACGTGGTGCGCCATCCGGTCGTTGCCCGCATTGTGAACGCCTATGAAGCCTGGGAAGAGGCCGAACAAAAACGCAAAGCGGCGTTGGCGGCAGAGCGTAAGCGTGAAGCCCAGGAGCAGGAACAGAAATGAGCCAGGTGATCCTCGATTTACAGTTGGCCTGTGAAAACCACGCGGGCCTGCCGGATGAAGCTCAGTTTCAACGCTGGCTGGACGGCGTTATTCCGCAGTTTCAGGAAGAGGCGGAAGTCACAATCCGTCTGGTGGATGAGGCCGAAAGCCACAACCTTAATTTGACGTACCGCGGGAAAGATAAACCCACTAATGTTCTCTCCTTCCCGTTTGAAGCGCCCCCCGGCATTGAAATGCCGCTACTGGGCGATCTGATTATTTGCCGTCAGGTCGTGGAGCAGGAAGCGCAGGAACAGAGCAAGCCGCTGGAGGCGCACTGGGCGCACATGGTCGTGCACGGTAGCCTGCATTTGCTGGGTTACGACCATATCGACGATGACGAAGCGGAAGAGATGGAGTCTCTCGAAACGGAGATTATGCTTGCTATGGGCTATGAGGATCCGTACATTGCCGAGAAGATTGCAGAATAGTAGCTTGCCGGATGGCGGCGCTTGCGCCTTATCCGGCCTACATTCATGCCTTTTGTAGGCCTGATAAGCGTAGCGCCATCAGGCAAAACATGCCGTCACAGCTGAGTATACGCATGACGAGCTTTGTATTAACTAACATGAGAACCCATACGACGCCATGAGCGACGACAATTCACACAGTAGTGACACAGTAAACAGTAAAAAGGGATTTTTTTCCCTGCTACTCAGCCAGCTTTTCCACGGTGAACCTAAAAACCGTGATGAGTTGCTGGCGCTGATCCGTGATTCCGGGCAGAACGAGCTTATCGATGAAGATACGCGCGATATGCTCGAAGGCGTAATGGACATCGCCGACCAGCGCGTTCGCGATATTATGATCCCGCGCTCCCAGATGATTACCCTGAAACGCAACCAGACGCTGGACGAATGTCTCGATGTTATCATCGAGTCCGCCCACTCGCGTTTTCCGGTGATCAGCGAAGATAAAGATCACATTGAAGGGATTCTGATGGCCAAAGATTTGCTGCCGTTTATGCGCAGCGATGCCGAAGCCTTCAGCATGGACAAAGTGTTACGCACCGCGGTTGTCGTACCGGAAAGCAAACGGGTTGACCGTATGCTCAAGGAGTTCCGCTCCCAGCGTTACCATATGGCCATCGTTATCGATGAGTTTGGCGGCGTTTCCGGCCTTGTGACTATCGAAGACATCCTCGAACTGATTGTCGGTGAAATTGAAGATGAGTATGACGAAGAAGACGATATCGACTTCCGTCAGCTTAGCCGCCATACCTGGACGATTCGCGCGCTGGCGTCGATTGAAGACTTCAATGACGCTTTCGGCACCCACTTCAGCGATGAAGAAGTCGATACCATCGGCGGGCTGGTGATGCAGGCGTTCGGCCATTTACCGGCCCGCGGCGAAACCATTGACATTGATGGTTACCAGTTCAAAGTGGCGATGGCCGATAGTCGTCGTATTATTCAGGTGCATGTCAGGATCCCGGATGACTCGCCCCAGCCAAAACTGGACGAATAACAGCAATAGTGGACTAAAAATGGCATTTGCCTCGTTAATTGAACGCCAGCGTATTCGCCTGCTGCTGGCGTTATTATTCGGCGCCTGCGGAACACTGGCTTTCTCTCCGTATGACGTCTGGCCCGCAGCGATAGTGTCGCTTATCGGGCTGCAGGCCTTAACGTTTAATCGCCGCCCGCTCCAGTCTGCCGCCATCGGCTATTGCTGGGGACTCGGACTTTTCGGTAGCGGGATTAACTGGGTTTATGTCAGTATCGCGCAGTTTGGCGGCATGCCGGGCCCGGTTAACGTTTTTCTGGTGGTGCTGCTTGCAGCTTATCTCTCGCTGTATACCGGACTGTTTGCCGGGATTTTGTCGCGTCTGTGGCCAAAAACCAACTGGCTGCGCGTCGCTATCGCCGCGCCTGCAATATGGCAAATCACCGAATTTTTACGCGGCTGGGTGCTGACCGGCTTCCCCTGGCTGCAATTTGGCTATAGTCAGGTCGACGGCCCGCTAAAAGGCCTGGCGCCGGTAATGGGCGTCGAAGCGATCAACTTCCTGCTGATGATGGTCAGCGGCCTGTTAGCGCTGGCACTGGCGACGCGGAACTGGCGTCCGCTGGCTGTCGCCGTGATTCTGTTTGCTTTGCCCTTTCCGCTACGTTATATCCAGTGGTTTACGCTGGAACCGGCCAAAGCGACCCAGGTATCGCTGGTGCAGGGCGATATTCCGCAGTCGCTGAAGTGGGACGAAAACCAGCTACTGAATACGCTAAAAATTTATCTCAACGAAACCCGCCCAGAGTTAGGCAAATCACAGATTATTATCTGGCCTGAGTCGGCGATTCCGGATCTCGAAATCAATCAGCAGCCTTTCCTTCGTTCGCTGGACGAGATGTTACGCGAAAAAAATAGCACGCTGATCACCGGTATTGTCGATGCGCGTCTCAATAAACAGAATCGATACGACACCTACAATACGATTATTACGTTGGGCAAGGATAATCCATACAGTTATGACTCGCCCAATCGCTACAATAAAAATCACCTTGTACCCTTTGGCGAGTTCGTTCCGCTGGAGTCTATCCTGCGTCCGCTGGCGCCGTTCTTCGATCTGCCCATGTCCTCCTTTAGCCGCGGCCCTTATATCCAGCCGCAGTTACATGCGCACGACTATAAGCTGACGGCGGCAATCTGTTATGAAATTATTCTTGGCGAACAGGTGCGGGATAACTTCCGCCCGGACACCGACTATCTGCTGACGATTTCTAACGACGCCTGGTTTGGTAAGTCCATTGGCCCGTGGCAACATTTCCAGATGGCGCGGATGCGTTCGCTGGAGCTGGCGCGTCCGTTGCTGCGCAGTACTAATAACGGTATTACGGCGGTGATTGGCCCGCAGGGCGAAATTCAGGCGATGATCCCGCAGTTCACACGCCAGGTACTGACCACCAATGTCACGCCAACCACGGGGTTAACTCCCTATGCCCGTACCGGCAACTGGCCGCTATGGGTACTGACCGCGCTGTTTGCTTTTGGCGCGGTAGTGATGAGTCTGCGACAACGACGGAAATAATCTCTCCCCAGGCCGGATAGCGCTTCATTTATCCGGCCTGAAAATCCTCCTTTTTCCCTCATTCTGGCACGTCTATTGCTTTGTTAAACATGGCAAACCTGTTCTGGCTGCTTGTGCAACCTGGTCGCACCAAAATCGATCATCGGTAGCACCTGAACGGTGCAATGTAGGATTTTTGCCTCTAAACGGTGCGGCGCACTTCGCAAAAATAAACAATATCGCAGCAAAATATTTACAACAAGCCACACTAAATGTTAACAAACACACATAACACTGCACGCGCAAGTTGCAGGCAATAACAACATCACAATAGCTATCAATGCGTCGACGGCGCAGATGATAAAGGAGTTGGATATGCAATTACGTAAGCTAACCACAGCAATGCTGGTCATGGGACTGTCTGCGGGCCTCGCGCACGCAGAAGATGGCGCGCCTGCCGCTGGTAGCACCCTGGACAAGATCGCTAAAAATGGCGTGATCGTCGTCGGGCATCGCGAATCTTCTGTGCCCTTTTCTTATTACGACAACCAGCAGAAAGTGGTCGGCTATTCCCAGGACTACTCCAACGCCATTGTGGAAGCGGTAAAAAAGAAACTTAACAAGCCCGATCTGCAGGTGAAGCTGATCCCGATCACCTCGCAAAACCGTATTCCGCTGTTGCAAAACGGAACCTTCGATTTTGAATGTGGTTCAACGACTAACAACCTTGAGCGCCAGAAACAGGCCGCCTTCTCCGATACGATTTTCGTCGTCGGGACGCGACTGCTGACTAAAAAAGGCGGCGATATTAAAGATTTCCCGGATCTGAAAGGCAAAGCGGTCGTCGTCACCTCCGGGACGACCTCTGAAATTCTGCTGCATAAGCTTAACGAAGAGCAAAAGATGGGGATGCGTATTATTAGCGCGAAAGACCACGGTGACTCGTTCCGCACCCTGGAAAGCGGTCGCGCCGTCGCCTTTATGATGGATGACGCGCTGCTGGCCGGCGAGCGCGCCAAAGCCAAGAAACCGGATAACTGGGAGATTGTCGGTAAACCGCAGTCCCAGGAAGCCTACGGCTGTATGCTGCGTAAAAACGACCCTGAGTTTAAAAAGCTGATGGACGATACCATCGCCCAGGCGCAAACCTCCGGCGAAGCGGAAAAGTGGTTTGATAAGTGGTTTAAAAATCCGATCCCACCGAAAAACCTGAACATGAATTTCGAATTGTCTGACGAGATGAAAGCCCTGTTCAAAGCACCGAATGATAAAGCGCTTAACTAACTAAAACTAAATGGGACGGGACTCCTGTCCTCTCGATTGTCGCTCAGCACGGACAGACTATAAGCCTGATGGTCGTTCCCCATCGGGCCTGAAGCCGCAAATCGCCGGGCAACAATCTTCGAGGGTAGCGCTGCTACCCTTTTTTTTCGGAGTAGATGTATGTCAATAGACTGGAACTGGGGTATTTTTTTACAGGAAGCCCCCTTCGGCAATACCACCTATCTCGGCTGGCTATGGAGTGGTTTTCAGGTCACCGTAGCCCTTTCGATTACCGCCTGGATTATCGCTTTCCTGGTAGGATCTATTTTCGGCATTTTACGTACCGTTCCCAATCGTTTCCTCTCCGGACTGGGCACGTTGTACGTAGAACTGTTCCGTAACGTGCCGCTGATCGTGCAATTCTTCACCTGGTACCTGGTGGTGCCTGAACTGTTGCCGGAAGATCTTGGCATGTGGTTTAAGGCGGAACTCGATCCCAATATTCAGTTTTTCCTCTCCTCAATGATCTGTCTGGGACTGTTTACCGCCGCCCGCGTTTGCGAACAGGTGCGCGCCGCGATTCAGTCTCTGCCTCGCGGGCAGAAGAACGCGGCGCTGGCGATGGGGCTAACGCTGCCGCAGGCTTATCGCTATGTCCTGCTGCCGAATGCCTATCGCGTTATCGTGCCGCCAATGACGTCAGAGATGATGAACCTGGTGAAAAACTCGGCTATTGCCTCAACCATCGGCCTGGTGGATATGGCGGCGCAGGCAGGCAAACTGTTGGATTACTCGGCGCACGCCTGGGAATCCTTCACCGCCATTACGCTGGCCTATGTGCTGATTAACGCCGTTATCATGCTGGTCATGAGCCTGGTTGAACGCAAAGTCCGCCTGCCGGGCAACGTGGGGAGCAAATAATGTACGAATTTGACTGGAGTTCGATTATCCCCTCACTGCCTTACCTGCTGGCCGGGTTGGTCATCACGCTGAAGATTACCGTCACCGCCGTTGTCGTGGGGATAGTCTGGGGAACCATTCTGGCCGTCATGCGCCTCTCAAGCTTCGCCCCTATCGCCTGGTTTGCTAAAGCGTATGTTAACGTTTTCCGTTCCATCCCGTTGGTGATGGTGCTGCTGTGGTTCTATCTGATTGTACCCGGCTTTCTGCAAAACGTGCTGGGACTATCGCCGAAAACCGATATCCGCCTGATCTCCGCGATGGTGGCATTCTCTATGTTTGAAGCGGCCTACTATTCCGAGATTATTCGCGCCGGTATTCAAAGTATTTCCCGCGGGCAGTCCAGCGCCGCGCTGGCGTTGGGGATGACCCACTGGCAGTCGATGAAGCTCATTATTCTGCCGCAGGCGTTTCGGGCGATGGTGCCGCTGTTGCTTACGCAGGGCATCGTGCTATTTCAGGACACCTCTTTAGTTTATGTACTCAGCCTGGCGGACTTCTTCCGCACCGCGTCGACTATCGGCGAGCGTGACGGTACTCAGGTCGAAATGATTCTGTTCGCCGGCGCCGTTTATTTTGTTATCAGCCTGAGCGCGTCGTTGCTGGTCAGCTATTTGAAGAAAAGGACAGTTTAATGATTACCCTGAAAAATGTTTCAAAATGGTATGGTCACTTTCAGGTGCTGACCGATTGCTCAACAGAAGTGAAAAAAGGTGAGGTGGTAGTAGTCTGCGGGCCATCGGGTTCCGGTAAATCCACGCTAATTAAGACCGTCAACGGTCTGGAACCGGTGCAAAAAGGCGAAATTACCGTTAACGGCATTATTGTGAACGACAAAAAAACCGATCTGGCGAAACTGCGTTCCCGCGTGGGTATGGTATTCCAGCACTTCGAGCTGTTTCCCCACCTGTCGATCATCGAAAACCTGACGCTGGCGCAGGTGAAAGTGCTGAAACGCGATAAGGCCGCCGCCCGCGATAAAGGCCTGAAGCTGCTGGAGCGCGTTGGCCTGTCTGCACATGCCAACAAGTTCCCGGCGCAGCTTTCCGGCGGTCAGCAGCAGCGTGTCGCCATCGCCCGTGCGCTGTGCATGGACCCCATTGCCATGTTATTCGATGAACCGACTTCCGCGCTCGATCCGGAAATGATCAACGAGGTACTGGACGTGATGGTCGAACTGGCGAACGAAGGGATGACCATGATGGTGGTGACGCACGAAATGGGCTTTGCCCGTAAAGTGGCTAACCGGGTGATCTTTATGGATGAAGGTAAAATCGTCGAAGATTCGCCAAAAGAGGAGTTCTTCGCTAACCCCAGTTCCGATCGCGCAAAAGACTTCCTTGCGAAAATCCTGCACTAATCTTCCCGGCGCGCATGTCAGAGTGCGCGCTATCTCACGCTTTACCGCTTCGCTTCTCGAAACGTATCCAGCCGGGCGTTAACCTTGTCACAAAGTACCGCTTACAAGGAGCCACAATGGCACTGCCCATTATTATTGATTGCGATCCGGGTCATGATGACGCGATCGCCCTCGTTCTCGCCCTCGCCTCCCCTGAACTGGAAGTGAAAGCGATCACCTCTTCCGCCGGCAACCAGACGCCGGAGAAGACCCTGCGCAACGTGCTGCGGATGCTGACACTACTCAAACGCCCGGATATTCCGGTGGCGGGCGGCGCGGTGAAACCTCTCATGCGCGAACTGATTATCGCCGATAACGTTCACGGCGAAAGCGGCCTCGACGGCCCGGCGCTGCCCGAGCCGTCATTCGCCCCGCAAAGCGGCACTGCCGTTGAGCTGATGGCAAAAACACTGCGTGAGAGCTCACAGCCAGTCACCATCGTCTCCACTGGCCCACAGACCAACGTGGCGCTGCTGTTGAATAGCCATCCGGAACTGCATACGAAAATCGCCCGCATTGTGATCATGGGCGGCGCGATGACGCTGGGTAACTGGACGCCCGCTGCGGAATTTAATATTTACGTCGACCCGGAAGCGGCAGAAATTGTCTTCCAGTCAGGCATTCCGGTGGTGATAGCCGGGCTGGACGTCACTCATAAGGCACAGATTCACGCCGCCGATATCGAACGCTTTCGCGCCATCGGTAACCCGATTTCCACCATCGTCGCCGAACTGCTGGACTTCTTTATGGAGTACCACAAAGACGAAAAATGGGGATTTGTCGGCGCGCCGCTGCACGACCCGTGCACTATCGCCTGGCTGCTGAAACCCGAGATTTTCACCACCGTTGAGCGTTGGGTTGGCGTGGAAACCCAGGGGAAATACACCCAGGGGATGACGGTGGTGGATTATTATTTCCTGACGGGGAATAAGCCGAATGCGACGGTGATGGTCGATGTAGACCGCCAGGGATTTGTCGATTTGCTGGCGGAACGGCTGCAATACTACGCATAAAGCGCAAAGTAGAATCCAGGGATGAACAGCGATGTTTTGGCGTAACAATAAACCTGAAATCAGCCTGCTACAGCACGATGTAGCCCATATAACGTTTTCAGTACGTAACGGAAAAGCATTGCTTCGTCCCTGCATTATCCACGATCCCGACTCTTACGCCGGTATTCATACGCTCTCCTGGCATGGCTCGCCGCTGATTCGTTTTTACACTGAAGCCTGGTGCCCAACCTGCGCAGAATTTGTTTATGCCGGTTTTAGCAATGATGATGAAGGCGCCGCGCAGTTTTTATCCTCACTTGCCGAGTGGAATCAGCCAGGAGTCGGGTTGAACGAAGCATTTACCGCCCTGACGCCGCTGTTTTCACTCTTTGCCGATGGCTATTACCGGCTGGAAGAACGCGAACTTTATCCCACAGATGGCAACGGGCATTTTTTCTGGGCGGTGGGTAACGAAAAACAACCGAATCCCGCGACCACAGGGCAGTGGATTGCTGACGTGGACTATCACTACCAGTCCGGCGAACCCTGTTTTTTACTGCCAGGCCAGCCCCCATCGCGATTTAACCCACAACGCGCCGGGTATTACCGCGATAAGCCAGAGAGCCACGCGCTGGCCTGGTATATGAATGACAGCTGGCTTTGCGTCCTGCTTGATGGTCACCATAAAGCTACTGCCGCCGCGCTGGAAGGCCGGCCCGTGAAGACCTGGGTCATCAGCCAGCCGGTAGCGGTGTCATGCTACGAGACGCGACAGCAATACCTGCGATTTTATGACGGCGCGCGCCTGGAAGAACCCCAGTTTCAGCGCCGCATCCCCCTGAAAATACAGTACGAAAAACTACCGCCATCCCTTTGGAAGGATTACTTTACTCGCCATGACGGACGTTATACCCGCGTCAACTGGCCGAACGCATTGGCTAACTGCGCAACGCATTATCCCGATCTTGCGGCCTGCGCAGATATTATTGCCGCAGGCGATCTGAGCGAGGCCGGCCTCAACAAAATCATGGCGCAAGGGATCACCGAAGAGGGATTTCCCGCCGTACTGTTACGCGCGCTGTTTTATACCCATTCTCCCTTGTTGATTGATTTTGTCCGTTTTCTGACTCGCGCACCCGGTTATGCTTGCCACTACCCGCTGGCGTTTCGTTTACTGGCCCAAAAACGCACGCCACAGGCTGATGCTTTTTTCCTCGATTTTGCGATCAATGATGACGGCGAGCGCCCGGAGTTAACGAATATTATGGATGAATACTTTCGCCAGGCATGACATTGATAAAGATCACCACGCCAGAGGGTGGTGTTCTTTATTCTATGAACTCTCTTTCCCGATAAATTAAACGCAATGGATAATGCAACGTTAGCGATTGGTATCGATCTCGGCACCACTAATAGTTTAATCGCCGTCTGGCAAGACGGAGCCGCACAATTAATACCTAATAAATTTGGTGAATATTTAACACCATCCATAATTAGTATGGATGAAAATAAACAAATTCTGGTGGGAAAACCTGCCGCAGCCCGTAAAACATCTCATCCAGATAAAACCGCTGCCTTATTTAAACGCGCAATGGGCAGTAATACTCACTGGCATTTGGGTGAAGAGTCGTTTAATGCGCCGGAATTATCTTCGCTGGTTTTACGCTCGCTGAAAGAAGATGCGGAAGACTACCTTCAGCAGCCAATCAAGGATGTCGTGATCTCGGTTCCGGCTTATTTCAGCGATGAGCAGCGTAAGCATACACGCCTTGCCGCTGAGCTTGCGGGGTTAAACGCCGTGCGCTTGATCAATGAACCCACGGCGGCGGCAATGGCTTATGGCCTGCATACGCAGCAAAATAGCCGTTCGCTGGTTTTCGATCTGGGGGGCGGAACCTTTGATGTGACCGTTCTGGAATACGCTACGCCGATTATCGAAGTTCACGCCTCCGCTGGCGATAACTACCTCGGCGGCGAAGATTTCACGCATTTGTTGCTTGATGAAGTGCTGAAACGCTGGAACCTCGATAAATCAGCGCTGACGGATAGCGATCTGGCTGCGCTGTATGCCTGTGTTGAAGCCGCAAAATGCGCCAGCGGCTCCCCGCTGCGCATGAGCTGGCTTTATCAGGAGCGCGCGCTGGAAAGCACGTTTTATGACGATGAGCTGGAAGCCCTGTGGCTACCGTTGCTCAACCGGCTGCGCACGCCCATTGAGCAGGCGCTGCGCGACTCCCGACTCAAACCGGAGCAAATTGACAGCCTGGTGCTGGTCGGCGGCGCGTCACAGATGCCGCTGGTGCAACGCATCGCGGTGCGCTTATTCGGTAAATTGCCCTATCAAAGTTACGATCCCAGCACCATCGTGGCGCTTGGCGCCGCGACTCAGGCCGCCTGTCGCCTGCGCCATGAAGACGTTGAAGAGGTGATCCTCACGGATATCTGCCCCTACTCGCTGGGCGTGGAAGTCAACCGACAGGGCGTGCCTGGTATCTTCTCGCCAATCATTGAACGCAATACCACCGTTCCGGTGTCAAAAGTGGAAACGTACTCCACCATGCACCCTGAGCAGGACTCTATTTGCGTCAGGGTATACCAGGGCGAAAGCCATAAGGTGAAAAATAATATCCTGATCGATTCTTTTGACGTCATGCTGAAGCCGAACGGGCACATTCAGGCCATTGATATTCGTTTTAGCTACGATATTAATGGTCTGCTGGAAGTTGACGTGCTGCTGGAAGACGGCAAGAGTGAATCCAGAATCATCAGTCACAATGCCACCTCACTGACGACGCAGCAAATCGACGCCAGCCGCGAGCGCCTGCAGGCGCTGAAAATTTATCCCCGCGATATGCTGATTAACCGGACGTTTAAAGCGCAGTTAGAGGAGCAGTGGTCACGCGCGTTAGGCGATGAGCGCGAAATGCTGGGGGAGATTATTACCGATTTCGATGCGGCGCTGCTGTCTAATGATATGCAGCGCGTCGATGACGTGCGCCGTCGCGCCTGTGAATATCTGGGTATTGACGAGCCGAAAGCGCCGTAACGGCGCTTTCACTGCCCCTGTTCAGAAAAAATGGAAGAATCGATTTAACGCGCAGACAATCAACGCGATCAAACCGACAATCTTCATGATTTTCATCACCCCGCCAGATTCCGCCTGACGGGGTGCTTCGGTTTTCGCTTCAGAAGACAATTTTTTCTCAGCCGCCAGCCTGAGCTCTTCCGCCAGCTCCTTTTTGTCGCGAATATCGCCTGGCTTCATGGCGATTTTAGATGACAGTGCCTGCGTTATCAGCGCCTCCAGCGGACAGGCTTGCCCCTCCTCCAGCCGGATCAGCAGGCGAAAAAAGGGCTTTTCTTTGGGAAACGCTTCCAGCACCACCTGCTCCGCCGTCCGGTACAGATCCAACAGCGGCGTTTCGGGTTCCCCCTGGGTACTCAGCCGCGAATTTGCCCACGCCATCGCTTTTCGCTTATAAAACAGGGAGTCAACAAATGAACGTCCCAGCGGTGATAACCTACCGCTGTGCAAAATGTCGGCCCACAGTAAACGCGTGCGCGCACTTTCACCGGGGACATATTCGGCATCCGCCATACAGCGCGCTTCGACCGCCATCACCGCCAGCGGGAAGAAATCAGGCCGATGCTGGCGGCACCAGCCCAGCAACAGGTCGTCCGCCTGCGTGGAGGGATAACGCTGCCAGAAATCGCAAAGATCGGCCAACAGGCTTTCCCCTTCACCGCAGAGCAAACGCTGTTTGCACAGGTAATAGTGCGCATCTTCGTTATCCGGCTCCGCGGCCTGCCAGCGACGAGCAATATCGACCAGTTCCGCCATGCCCCACTGCTCGGCGCTAAACCAGTGTAATAGTTTACGATGCAGCTGTTTATCATCGGGAATTATCCAGGCTCCCTGAACCTGCAGAGCGTCGGCAAAATGTTCGGGATAAAAGCGCCAGATACGCTCAAGCTTAAAAAAATAGGCGTCAGTTTGGTCTTGAACAACAAGAGGCAATTTGGCCAGACTTAGCAGATCAAACGCATCGCCCCGCTTTACGGTCTCCAGAAATGCTTCCAGCTCTTCTCCCTCAGCATCATCGTCTGCTTCCTGCGGCTGCCAGTTCAGACGCTGCGCCAACAGTGCCAGGCAAGACAGCGAGATCGTTTCCGTTTTCATGGCGATGTCGCACAACTGCCAGCGCAGCTTATCTATCTCATCCATTGAACACTGGTTCAATTGCTGAATAAATTTCTGCCATGCCGAGGGCTGAAAGCGATCGCGCTCTGATGCCAGCAATTCCCTGAACGCCACCAGTATTTCATGTTCGTCGCCCACCTCTTCCGTTTTTGCGTCCTCCGCAGGCGAGGCGGCCCAGTGCTGCGCTTCTTCATAGGCCTGGCGCAATCGCTTAAAACCCTGCGGATCGCTCTCAGGGTGGAATGAGGGCAACAGGGCAAGATAAGCCTGACGGATACATTCCAGATCGGTGGTGGGTTCAATGCCCAGGATTTCCCAACAGATATTCATAAATCGCTCACTCCTTTAAGCGTTTCCGGGCATGTCGGTTGTTCGTTGAGCGGACGCCACGGTAGCTGCGCATAATAACTCTCTGTCGTAGAGGCCAGTTCATTAAACATCCGCGCGCCTGAAGCGTCGTACTTTAGGTGGGCGAAATATGCCTGCATGGCGTCCCCTTCGGCCTGCCAGTACAGCCGCCCCAACGAATAGGCGGCAAAATATTGCGTCCAGCCGTCGTAAAAATAGTGCGCCCGCGCATAGATACGCGATTGCAGCCACAGGCTTTCCTCTTCCGTCAGCCATTGATTCAACACCCCCATCCGGCATAAAAACCCCATACGCACATAGTCCCAGGCTTTAATGCCTCCGCGCCCGCAGCATAGTGCGGTTTCGGCAACAAATCGCACATAAATCTGGCCCTGTTCGCTAAGCTGTGCGGTGAATTCGCGCCATTGATGAGGAGATAGCGTAAACCAGCGGATATAAAAGGGAGCCAAATCTGCCGCATGACCGTCGTCCGTCATTCGATAGATGGTTTGAATAAGATCTTCACGATTATCAATCCCCCATGAATCGGAGAGATCGACAGCAGGAATTCCGGTATACATTGCTGGAGAGGTATGCGAAGGCTCATTGCCGATATATAGCACCTCCATCGGCGTGGAGAGCGCAAAAAGTAAATATTGTTCTTCCTTGTCCATATTCGATATCCCTAATGCATAAACTGGCGTAATACATGGCCGACAACGCCAATAAATAAAATGATTTTAATCACCTGCCAGAGGCCAAAGCCGCCGCCAGATTCCTCCGTACTCGGCGAAGTCACCGTCGTCACCGGTTCTTCATCTGCGACTACAGCTTCACACGGTGTGGCGACAGCCGCAGCCCGCCCCAGCAACCCGCGAATAACCAGCGCTTCCAACGGGCAGATATCCGGCGCATCAAGCTTCGTTACCAGACTCTGTAACAATGCCGCTGACGGCTCCTCGGCGCACGCCAGGCTATCCGCCACCTGATACAACAGCCAGTATGGATGCTGGCTATGCGCCTCACTCACCGCTGGCGCGCCATAATTCAAACGCCGCGCAATAAAACTTTCGCTTAGCGGCGATAATGCGCCGCTGTGCAGCGCTTCGGCCCACAGCAAGCAGGAACGAGCGCTTGAGCCGGGAATATACAGCAGCTGTTCAGCGTTAATATCCACCTGCTCACGCCCCTCAACCGCCATCACCAGCAGCGGGAAAAAGTCCGGTCGATGCTGACGGCACCAGCGCAGCAACAGATCGTCAAGCTGGGTAGAAGGATGCGCCCACCACTGCGCGTAAAGTTCTGGCAGCAGGCTATCGCCTTCACCGCAAAATACGCGCTGGGCTAAGTAGTAATAACCCGGCGTTGCGTTATCGGGTTCGGCTTCCTGCCATGCCAGGGCGACAGGCAGCAGCTCCGCAATACCCCAGTGCAAGGTGCTGAACCAGCGTAACAGACGTCGTTGAAAGCGTAGATTGTCCGGGATAATCCAGGCGCCGTGCTGCGCCATAAGTTGGGCGAAATAGAGAGGATGCTCGAAAAAGGTGTTGTCCAGGGCATCATAAAAAGCAATGGTCTGGTTTTGTACCGCCACTGGCAAATGCAGCAATAGCGAATAATCAAACAGGTCGCCACGGCGGATTTCAAACAAAAGATCCTCCACCTCCTCGGCATCGACATCTCGATTATCACTCCCCTGTTCCCAAGCCAGGCGATCTGACAGCAGTTTCAGACACGAGTAAGAAATAGGAAAGGTCTTCATCGCGATAGCGCACAGCCACCAGCGCGATTTTTCGACCTGTAAAATCGATAATTTATTGATCTGTTGGATAAACTCCTGCCATGCCTGCGGCTGAAAGCGCCGTTCGCCATCAGCCAGCAAGTCACGGAAAATCTCCCCGAGATAATTCACCCACGGGGTATCGGGATCCTCATCAACCACCGTAATGGCGGGCGATGTTGTCCCCTGCAATGCATTCTCATAGGCTTCTCGCAATTGCTTAAAACCCTGCGGATCGGTTTCCGGGTGAAATGACGGCAGCAGCGCCAGATAAGCCTGACGAATGGCGTCGGTATCCGTGGTGGCCTCAATACCAAGGACTTGCCAACAGGTTTTCATAGATCGCTCACCTCCTGAAGCGTGTCCGGGCATTCAGGGTAATGGGGCAGGTAGCGCCACGGCAGCGTGGCGTAAAAACTGTCTTTTCCGGCGATCAGCTTATTCATCATACGTCGCCCCGCGTCATCAAACTCCTTACGGGCGAATGTCTCGCGTAGCAGCGGTAGGTTATCGCCATTCCGTAACTGCCAGTACAAACGCCCGGTGTAATAAGCGCTGAAATACGGCAACCAGCCGGAATAATAGTTGAGCGCACGAAGCTGTATCCGCGACTGCAGCCACAGGCTCTCCTCTTCCGTCAGCCATTCATTGAGTACGCCCATGCGGCAGAGAAATCCCATCCGCACATAATCCCAGCTGCGAATACCGCCTTCACCGCAACACACGGCGGTATCAGCGACGAATCGGGCATAAATACGATCTCCCTCGTCCAGCGTGTCGGTATACTCCTGCCACTCCTGCGGCGCATACCTAAACCAGAGGCGATATAGCCATTCCAGTTGTGTGGCATGACCGTCATCCGTCATGCGGGAAATGGTCTGAAGCAGTTCATCGCGATTTTCAATACCCCACGACGATTCAAGATCGAAACGTTTTACACCTAAATACATTTTCGGTGACGAATGTGAAGGTAAACAGTCCTCGTTCAATACTTCCATCGGCGAGGAAAGTGCAAAGAGTAAATATTGTGATTCTTTATCCATAATAAATCGCCAAAATATATTCACGCTACAAATAAAAACGCAATTGAAAACTAAAATAGAGTACAACAAAGCCAAATCGCAATATATTATTAATCTAAAAAACAATGGCGGGATAAATTAAAAAATGAATCATTCCATAACCAGTCATCCCTGCGACAACGTATCTTTAGCACAATTAACCGAACTGGCGCAGTCAGGAAATAGTGAAGCTCAATATATATTAGGCCATTTATATAATGACGAACGTATAGATGGCAGCGAAGAGGATAAGCTCTCTTTTTATTGGCTACAGCAGGCGGCCGAGCAAGGGCATTGCGAGGCGCAATATTGGCTCGGCTTACGATACAAAGACACGCCTACCGACATGAAAGATAATACGCTGGCTTTATTCTGGTCAGAAAAAGCCGCACAGCAAGGACACCGCCACGCTTTCAACACATTAGGCTGGGTTCAGGAAGGAGAAACCGGGATGGCGCCAGATTATGCCCAGGCCGTTGCCTGGTATCGCAAAGGAGCAGAACAGAGCCACAACCTTGCGCAATATAATCTCGGGAGAATGTATCATTCAGGAACTGGCGTAGAGCAAAATGATACACAGGCACTCTACTGGTTTAAACAGGCAGCATTACAAGGCCATTGCGCCAGCCAGGAAAGACTGGCGTATATGTATGGCAATGGGAAAGGATGTCGGAAAAATTTATCCCTTGCCGCCCTTTGGTACAAGAAGAGCGCGCTACAAGAGAGCAGCTACTCGCAATATCAGATGGGCTATTGTTATTACATCGGAAAAGGTATCAAACAAGATTACCAGCAGGCAATATACTGGTTTCGAAAAGCGGCAGACCAGGGTGACGATGATGCCTATAACAGTATCGGCTGGATGTACAAATGCGGTCATGGCGTCGAGCAAAATTATTCGCTAGCACTGGAATGGTTCCACAAATCAGCAGAATGTAACAATTCATCGGGCTGGTACAACCTCGGATGCATGTACAGAGATGGATACGGTACCGCACAAGACCTACAACAAGCGCTCTACTGGTTCAAAAAAGCACAGCCCACGGGCAAATGGAACGTCGACGAAGAGATCCGCAAACTGGAAGCGCAGTTGAATGCGTGATACAGGCTTCGATACAGAGCAATATTGGTTATTTCAGCGTCCAGAGGGGCTGGCTAATCACGTCAATAGTCGTCACCTCTTTCGCGTCGTCATAGATAGCCTGCGTGACGCGTATCCGCCCCGGACGCTGTAAATCGGGTTTCACCAAATCCGATGCTGTTTCCGTCGGCTGCATATTAAGGTTGCGAGTAAAAGCGGACGTGGCCTGAATCCATTGTTTCTTCTGGATATCAAACAGATACACCACACGAAATACGCTACTCCACCATTGTGGAGAAACCATGACGCGATCCCGCCCGCTATCGTCCAACCCGGATAGCGTCTCAACATTTCCGACCAGGCATTGCGATAACTTCACTGGCTTCACTTCCGCATCGCTGCTCCACAGCGAGCAATCACAATCACTATCGTCCGAACACGCGCCGCCAGTCCGTGGATTTTCCTCGCGAAGCCAGACGTAGCTCAAATGTTGGCCATCAAATTTACCCCTGGCAACTTCGGCACTTTTCTCTTTACTCTGATTAGCACGCGTAATGCCGTCGGTTTCGCGGGTGATTCGCCATCCCGCCGCGTCGCGCATCAGCAATATTTCCTCGGGATAGTTGGTCATTTTTCCCGTCGTACCTGCGCGTTTAACAAAACGAACGATGACTGATTTATCATCTTCCGCTGGCTGAATATTCAATGCGGTGACAATGTGTTGCTGATAGTCACTATTTTTCGCCAAAAACGCCTGCTCCCTGGCCACAACCTGCTGCGCGGAAAGCGACTGACCATACCACTCCACCTTTCCCCTATACAGTGACTGCGGCGGCGTGCTTTCCGTTCGATTCAGAGCATCGTTCCAACTATCCACCAACGCGTTGATTTGCTGTCCGTCGGCTGGCGTCAGCGCGGCGAAAGCGGAAAAGGATCCCAGCCCCCATAGCAAAACCACAGCCCGGCAACCCATGGAGCAAAACACATTCATCAACACATTCCTTGTCAGTTACGATTCCTGATAAACCTACTGAGCAGGCGATCATACGCCTGCTCCCTGCAATAATGAACCTTACGGCTCAAACGGCCTGCGCTGGAACTGATCGTGCCCACACTTCGGGCAGAGCGGCAGCACATCCGGCGTGTAAACCGCCAGATGATAGTGGCATTTCTCGCACACCAGATTCCCTAACCCCACCACTTCGCCACTGTGATACACGCCGTGGTGATTCAAATCCTGGAAGACTTCACGCCATTCCAGCTGGGTTTTGTCGGTAATGTCCGCCAGTTCCTGCCAGAGACTCTCTTTAATCACCCGCAAGAAGACGCTATCTTCCTGGCTCTCTTCGTAGCTCATGGCGAACTCTTCCAGATCGCGTCTGACAGCGCGCGTCAGTTCGTCCACCTCGGTTCGCGTTAACTCCCCTGTTTGCATCACGCGCTGGCGCGCCTGCTCCACCAGCGCATCAATGTCGCGCTCGCCATTGCGTAAACGCTCGCTTAATGAGGCCACCAGTTCACGGTAATATTGAGCAACCTTGTTCATCACTTCACCTCTTGGATCGTTAACTGCCTATAATAATAGACGTTATTTGCGTTACGCTTTGCAAGGCTGCCCACAGAGTCTGTAAATTCTTGTCAGGCCGACTCACGTATCCAGCGCGTCAGCGAGGTACGATCGACATTTAACCGTTTCGCCACTAACGATTTATTATCCCTTTCCGCCTCTAATAATTTTCTCAAAATACGCAGGCGAATCGTTTTATAATCGCCAGCCAGCATCTGGCAGTCGTGGCAGGTAGTTGGCTCGCGTCGGCTCCCCTCTTCCAGATCGTCCAGCAAGAGGCGACCCTCATCCAGCGTTGCCGGGGAGTGATCAATAGAGAGCACCAGCCGTTCGATAATATTGCTTAACTGCCTGACGTTTCCGGGCCAGGCGAAGCGCTGAAGCTCTTGCCACAGCGCCGGGGTTAACGTTAGTGCCGGGCGTTTATAATGCTGGCTGAAACTAGTAAGCAGCGACAGGCCGATGGCTTTGATATCCTCCGGACGTTTGCGTAGCGGGATGGTGGTCACTTTTAATACGTTAAGCCGATAGTAAAGATCTTCGCGAAATGTCCCGTCCGCAATGAGCTTCGTTAACGTCTGATTGGTCGCCGCAATCACGCGAATATCAACAGGTATCATCTGGTCCGAGCCCAGCCGCATAATCTGCCGCTCCTGCAATACCCGTAATAAGCGCGTCTGTAGCGGTTTATCCAGTTCGCTAATCTCATCCAGAAAAATGGTACCGTGGTGCGCTAATTCAAACAGGCCTATTTTGCCTTTCGGCGACGCGCCGGTAAATGCGCCGGCGACATAGCCAAAGAGTTCGCTCTCCAGAATCTGAGGGGCCATCGCGCCGCAGTTAATGGCGACAAACGGGCCGTTGACGCGTTGGCTGGCATTATGAATACTTTGCGCCAGCACCTCTTTTCCCGTCCCGCTTTCGCCATTAATTAAGATAGTCGCGTCCGTACCGGCATAATTTTTAATGATCGCCAGACGACGCAGCATTTCCGGGTTTTCGGTAAGCAGATCGTCGAAATGATAGCGGGCGCTCAAGCCACGGCGAGACAGTTCCTGGCGGCGAACATGATGTTCCGCCCCCTGTAAACTGGAGACGGTTTGCATCGTCAACACTACCCGGCTTAACTGTCTGGCCGCAAATACCGGATACAGATTAACCACCATCGCGCCTTGCGGCGTATCGACGACTTTCGCGCTGACGGTTTTTCCCTCACGTAATGTATGCCGCTCCTGGTGCAATACCTGTTTCAGGAAAGATGCGTCATAAATCTCACCGGAGGCGTTAATTTTAAAAAGTTGGCTCGCATATTTATTGTAATGCAGTAACGCGCCGGTATCATCAAGCGTGATAACAGCTTTATCAAACTGATCGAGAATCAGCTGCAGATGATGGCGCTCCAGTAATTGGCTGCGAAAAGCCAGATATAATGAGCGGGCTTCTTCCAGAGCTTCGGTTATTGAGGCGGGGCTGGAATCAAGTAAACGGAATTGCGAGCCCAGCGGTGAAAAATAATCCTGACAAACGGTATCGCCAACAATGCAATCTAATGGCGTGGACGCTAATTGCCGCTTCAGGCAAGAAATCGTTTCTTTATCATTTCCCTGTAAGGTAAAAATTTTATAGTTAATATTTAACTGTTCCGCTACGCGCGCGCATCCTTTGATCACACTGGAAAAGCCGACAATACCGACAGTGCCTTTTTGTCCTTTAAAAGGGATAAGCGCATCAAGAATGTCGTAGCCGGACATTTTAATTTCGACTACCGGTAATTTACTGTGCTTTTTTAATATTTCCGCACAGCCGCCACGACTAATCAGTACCTGGTGCCCACGGGACTCTAATAAAGGTAGCTCATCCAGGATACGATTAAGCGTCGTTTGATGAATAGTGACGGCGTAATCCAACTGCGCGACCAGCGCCTCGGCAGCCTTTGCCAGTTGAGGGTAAGGAGAGACAAAACAGAGAGGAGATGCGGCTATATCTTTCGTCTTATTCATCACTCACCATCCTGTTGGTTTATGAACGGGCGAGACCGCCCGTCGTGATTTATTTTCCGCCGAAACGCTAACCGCCTGCGGCGGCTGGGTTCAGTTTACGATCGTAGCGTTTTTTTATCCATACGGTCAGGAAGGGGGCGCACAGAGCGGTAATAATCGTCGAGGCCGCCACCTGCGCCGCCGCCGTCGACGCCAGGTCGGTAAAATGCGGATCGAGCAGCGCGATTGCCGCTGGCGTCGCGACGGCGTTGCCAGAGGTGGTGGATACCGCCGCGCCTGCCACGCCGCTGCCTCCCGTCACACGATCGGCGAAAATATTAAAAAATCCGCCAATCGCCACCGTCATGAGTCCCAGTAAAATGCCTGAAGAACCTGCCGTGATAAGTCTTGCGAAATCAATACCGTATCCTAACCCAAAGGCAAAAAAGGGAATCGTTACCACGCTGCCCTGTTTAAGAAACTTGCGCATGTCCTCATCCAGATTACCCAAAATCATGCCAATGATAATGGGAATAATAACCGCCACCAGATTCATAAAGGGTATCGACACCATGCCTGCCGACCCTAACGCCAGCATGGTGAAAAAGGGACCATCGTTCAACGATATTACCGCAATCGCGCCGCCGTCGGTTTCATCGCCGTACTCCCCCACCAACGCGGCATATAACCCACTGTTCGAGTTGGTCATCGCCGAAATAATCGCTAAAGCCGACAGACCTAATAACCCATCCGGGCCGCAAAATTTTCCGACCAGAATGCCAATAATCACGCCGCTGGCAAATTTCGCAAAGGTGATAGCAGCGCCTTTTTTCAGTGCTTTCGGCGCAGCTTTAAACTGGATATCCGCGCCCATACAGACTAAAAACATGCCTAAAATCGCCATTGCGCCATGCGAAATAGAAGTGACAAAACCGCCTATTTCCAGCGCCTCCGGGGCAAAGGTTTTAAACAATGCGCCGATGATTAGCGGTACAACCATCATACCACCAGGAAAACGTTCCAGTGTTTTTTTAATTTTCATAGCTTATTCCCAGGAGATAACCGGACAGCTTGTGCTGCCCGATTTGATATCAGAACGTCGGCGCGATCTTATAAATAGAGAATTCGTTATGACCTAAATCTTCTGATTTAGTCGTTTTCCCATTCGCGACACGTAAAATTTCCTGATAAATTTCCTCGCCCATTTGTGTAATAGAAGCCTCGCCAGACATAATGGCGGACACATCAATATCAATATTGTCCTGCATCATTTCCCACGTTGCTTTATTACCCGTAATTTTTATTACCGGCGCTATTGGGTTACCGGCAGGCGTTCCGCGACCCGTAGTAAAAATAACGATCTGCGCTCCACCCGCCACCATGCCGGAAATAGATTCAATATCCTGCCCCGGGGTATCCATAATCCACAGGCCCGGATGCGTTGGACTATCGGCATATTCCAGGACGCCCTGTAACGGCGCATGACCTGCTTTATGCATACAGCCTAACGATTTTTCTTCAATGGTAGTCAACCCGCCTTTAATATTGCCCGGCGTCGGCTGTCCCCCGCGAATATCCTCGCCCAGCGCTTTTGCTCGCGCCTCGCAGCCGACCACTAAATCAATAAGCTGTTGACCAACCTCCGGCGTCACCGCGCGTTTCGCCATCACATGCTCGGCACCAATAAATTCCGTCGTTTCAGAAAGAATTGAGCTTCCGCCGCAGCGTATCAGCTTATCCGAGGCGACCCCGCAGGAAGGGTTAGACGCCAGCCCCGATGTCGTATCTGACCCGCCGCACTCCATCGCCAGCAGCAGCTCGCTAACCGGTGCTTGCTGCGGTTTTTGCATGGAGAGTTGTTGCGCATAGTCGCGGGCCAGCGAAATCCCCCTGGCCTGACATTTAAGCGTGCCGCCCTCTTCCTGAATGGTAATGCAGGAAGTCGGTTTGCCAAATGCGGTAATCTCTTCTGCGATGCGCAGCGGCTCCGCGCCTTCACAGCCTAAGCCCACAACCACAATAGCGCCGACGTTGGGATTATTCGCCACATTAATCAATGTCTTTTCCGTCAGACGCGCATCGCCTGCCACCTGGCAGCAGCCAAAATCGTTATTCACCCATGTCGCGCCTTTTACCTGCCGGGCAATATCTTGGGCAACTTTATTCGCACAAACGCTGGTAGGTAAAATCAGTACATAATTACGGATGCCAAAACGGCCGTCAGGGCGGCGGAAACCCAAAAAAGTCTCATTGCTCATAATCATTTTCCCTTGTTTTATATTATTTCCAGTCACCACGTCCGCGTTCGCTTTCCACATTGTGGACGTGCACATAGTCGCCACTTTTTATTTCCTGAGTGGCGCGGCCAATGGATTCACCATATTTATAAACTTCGCCATGAAAAGGCACATCGCAGATGGCGAATTTGTGGCCAAATGGCACATCCTGATGTAACACAACGCTTATCTCGCGTTCGCCAACGAACATTGTGGCGGTTTCGCCGGCCTTGAGCGCCGTAATAGCCGTCGCGACGCAATCCTGAGGGTGAATCACCACTGCATTTTTTTTCACGATTAACTCCTTTGCTTTAGTCCTGTCCTCCCTAATCAAAAGGCGTGCCATTTTTTAATTGTATGTTTTATATGACTTTATTTTTATGGGCCGATCTGGCGGTGACAGGAACTGCGGTAATTTGCCTCAGTCGTGTCGCATTTTGCGTCACCTCCTCATGAACGCCTGGCGCGACAAATGTTCTACCCCCTGTTTTGACGTGCGTGTTTGGGCTATGCTATGCGGATCTAAACACCACCTCTAAAGCTACATTTGTAGCTGTATCGAAAACAGGACTACTGGCTGCCATGCAAGAGCAATACCGCCCGGAAGAGATAGAATCCAAAGTACAGCTTCACTGGGATGAGAAGCGCACATTTGAAGTGACCGAAGACGAGAGCAAAGAGAAGTATTACTGCCTGTCGATGCTTCCCTATCCTTCTGGCCGACTACACATGGGCCACGTACGTAACTACACCATCGGCGACGTGGTTGCCCGCTACCAGCGTATGCTGGGCAAAAACGTGCTGCAGCCAATCGGCTGGGACGCCTTCGGCCTGCCGGCGGAAGGCGCGGCGGTGAAGAACAACACCGCGCCGGCGCCGTGGACGTACGACAACATCGCGTACATGAAAAACCAGCTCAAAACGCTGGGTTTTGGCTATGACTGGAGCCGTGAAATCGCGACCTGCACCCCGGAATACTACCGCTGGGAACAGAAATTCTTCACCGAGCTGTATAAAAAAGGCCTGGTGTACAAGAAGACTTCTGCCGTTAACTGGTGCCCGAACGATCAGACCGTTCTCGCCAACGAACAGGTGATCGACGGCTGCTGCTGGCGCTGCGACACCAAAGTTGAGCGTAAAGAGATCCCACAGTGGTTTATCAAAATCACCGCTTACGCAGACGAGCTGTTGCGCGATCTGGATAAGCTGGACCACTGGCCTGATACCGTAAAAACGATGCAGCGCAACTGGATTGGCCGCTCTGAAGGCGTGGAAATCACCTTCGATGTGAAGGGTTACGATAACACGCTGACCGTCTATACCACCCGCCCGGATACCTTTATGGGCGCCACTTACCTGGCGGTGGCCGCCGGTCATCCGCTGGCGCAAAAAGCGGCGGCGAACAACGCCGAGCTGGCGGCGTTCATCGACGAATGCCGTAACACCAAAGTGGCCGAAGCCGAAATGGCGACCATGGAGAAAAAAGGCGTCGACACCGGCTATAAAGCGATTCATCCGTTAACTGGCGAAGAGATCCCGGTCTGGGCGGCAAACTTTGTCCTGATGGAGTACGGCACAGGCGCGGTGATGGCCGTTCCGGGTCACGATCAGCGCGACTACGAATTTGCCTCCAAATACGGTTTGACCATCAAGCCGGTGATTCTGGCCGCCGACGGTTCCGAGCCGGATCTTTCCGAACAGGCGCTGACCGAAAAAGGCGTGCTGTTTAACTCCGGCGAGTTCGACGGCCTGGCCTTTGAAGCGGCGTTTAACGCCATTGCCGATAAACTGGCGGAAAAAGGCGTCGGCGAACGTAAAGTGAACTACCGTCTGCGTGACTGGGGCGTTTCCCGTCAGCGTTACTGGGGCGCGCCGATCCCGATGGTCACCCTGGAAGACGGCACCGTGCTGCCGACGCCGGAAGATCAACTGCCGGTTATTTTGCCGGAAGACGTCGTCATGGACGGCATCACCAGCCCGATCAAGGCCGATCCTGAGTGGGCGAAAACTACCGTTAACGGTATGCCGGCGCTGCGTGAAACCGACACCTTCGACACCTTTATGGAATCGTCATGGTACTACGCGCGTTACACCTGCCCGCAGTATCAGGAAGGAATGCTGGATTCGAAAGCGGCAAACTACTGGCTGCCAGTCGACATCTACATCGGCGGTATTGAACATGCCATCATGCACCTGCTCTACTTCCGCTTCTTCCATAAGCTGATGCGCGATGCGGGCATGGTCACCTCTGACGAGCCGGCTAAGCAGTTGCTGTGTCAGGGCATGGTACTGGCGGATGCGTTCTATTATGTCGGCGAGAACGGCGAGCGTAACTGGGTTTCGCCAGTTGACGCTATCGTCGAGCGCGATGAAAAAGGCCGCATCGTCAAAGCAAAAGACGCAGCAGGTCATGAGCTGGTCTACACTGGCATGAGTAAAATGTCCAAGTCGAAAAATAACGGTATCGACCCGCAGGTAATGGTTGAACGTTATGGCGCGGATACGGTACGCCTGTTTATGATGTTCGCTTCTCCGGCGGATATGACTCTGGAATGGCAGGAGTCCGGCGTAGAAGGCGCAAACCGCTTTATTAAACGCGTCTGGAAGCTGGTTTACGAACACACAGCTAAAGGTTCTGTCGCGGCGCTGAACGTCGATGCGCTGAGCGAAGATCAAAAAGCGCTGCGTCGCGATGTGCATAAAACCATTGCCAAAGTGACCGATGATATCGGCCGCCGTCAGACGTTCAACACCGCCATTGCGGCGATCATGGAGTTGATGAACAAACTGGCGAAAGCCCCGCAGGAAGGCGAACAAGACCGCGCACTGCTTCAGGAAGCGCTGCAGGCCGTCGTGCGTATGCTTAACCCGTTCACCCCGCACGTCTGCTTTACCTTGTGGCAGGAACTGGGTGGCGAAGGCGATATCGACAACGCACCGTGGCCGGTTGCCGACGAGCAGGCAATGGTGGAAAACACCACGCTGGTTGTCGTGCAGGTTAACGGTAAAGTTCGCGGTAAGATCACCGTTGCGGTGGATGCCACCGAAGAACAGGTGCGTGAACGTGCAGGCCAGGAACATCTGGTGGCAAAATATCTTGATGGCGTTACCGTGCGTAAAGTGATTTACGTTCCGGGTAAACTCCTCAATCTGGTTGTTGGCTAAGCGCGGGAGGAAGCGTGCGATATCTGGTAACACTGTTGTTATCTCTGGCGGTGCTGGTCACCGCCGGATGCGGCTGGCATCTGCGTAGCACTACGCAGGTTCCGGCTTCAATGAAAACGATGATCCTCGATTCCGGCGATCCGAACGGTCCGCTAAGTCGTGCGGTACGTAATCAGTTACGGCTGAATAACGTAAACCTGCTTGATAAAGACACAACGCGCAAAGACGTTCCGTCTCTGCGGCTTGGAACGGTGACTATTTCGCAGGATACGGCGTCAGTGTTCCAGGACGGCCAGACGGCGGAATATCAGATGGTGATGACCGTCAATGCCTCGGTATTGATTCCGGGCCATGACATCTATCCTATCAGCACGAAAGTGTACCGTTCGTTCTTCGATAACCCGCAGATGGCGTTGGCGAAGGATAACGAGCAGGCCATGATCGTTCAGGAGATGTACGACAAAGCCGCTGAACAGCTGATTCGTAAGCTGACCAGCGTCCGCGCGGCGGATATTCAGGCGACGAAAGAGGAGGCTACCGCCGACAATGAGACGGCGGCGCCCGCCTCTACGCCAGCACGCGTCTCCACTACGCTGAGTAACTAATGATCAGGTTGTATCCTGAACAACTCCGCGCGCAGCTCAACGAAGGGCTGCGTGCGGCATATCTGCTATTGGGCAACGATCCGCTGCTGCTGCAGGAAAGTCAGGACGCTATTCGTCTGGCGGCTGCGTCGCAAGGCTTCGAAGAGCACCACGCTTTTACTCTCGATCCCAGTACCGACTGGGGATCGCTTTTCTCACTTTGCCAGGCGATGAGCCTGTTCGCCAGCCGTCAAACGCTGGTGCTGCAACTGCCGGAAAACGGGCCTAACGCGGCAATGAATGAGCAACTCGCCACCCTGAGCGAGCTGCTGCATGACGACCTGTTATTAATAGTACGCGGAAACAAGCTCACCAAAGCGCAGGAAAACGCCGCCTGGTATACCGCGCTGGCAGACCGTAGCGTTCAGGTCAGTTGTCAGACGCCGGAGCAGGCGCAGCTTCCCCGCTGGGTGGCCGCCAGAGCGAAAGCACAGAATTTGCAACTGGATGACGCCGCGAACCAACTGCTGTGCTATTGCTATGAGGGCAATCTGTTGGCGCTGGCGCAGGCGCTGGAACGGCTGTCGCTGCTTTGGCCTGACGGTAAGTTAACGCTTCCTCGCGTGGAGCAGGCTGTCAATGACGCCGCCCACTTTACCCCTTTCCACTGGGTGGATGCGTTACTGATGGGGAAAAGCAAACGCGCGCTGCATATTCTGCAACAGCTACGCCTTGAAGGCAGCGAACCGGTTATTCTGCTGCGCACCCTCCAGCGAGAGCTGCTGCTACTGGTAAATCTCAAACGTCAGTCCGCGCATACGCCGTTACGCGCGCTGTTTGATAAACACCGGGTCTGGCAAAACCGTCGCCCCATGATCGGTGACGCGTTGCAGCGTCTCCATCCTGCGCAGCTTCGCCAGGCCGTGCAGTTACTGACGCGTACAGAAATTACGCTCAAACAGGATTATGGTCAGTCGGTATGGGCAGATCTTGAAGGGCTGTCGCTCCTGCTCTGCCATAAGGCGCTGGCAGACGTATTTATTGATGGGTGATATGAAATCGTTACAGGCTTTATTCGGCGGCACCTTTGATCCGGTGCATTATGGACATCTTAAACCTGTTGAAACGCTGGCGAATCTGATCGGCTTATCGCGGGTGATTATTATGCCTAACAATGTGCCGCCGCATCGCCCCCAGCCGGAAGCCTCCAGCGCGCAGCGTAAATATATGCTGGAGCTGGCTATCGCCGATAAGCCGCTTTTTACGCTGGATGAACGCGAGCTACAGCGAAACGCGCCCTCTTACACTGCGCAAACGCTGAAAGCATGGCGCGAAGAACAGGGCCCCGAAGCGCCGCTGGCGTTTATTATCGGCCAGGACTCGCTGCTTAACTTCCCCACCTGGCATGATTACGACACCATCCTTGATAACACTCACCTGATCGTTTGTCGTCGTCCCGGCTACCCCCTTGAAATGACGCAGGCGCAACACCAGCAGTGGCTGGAACAGCATCTGACCCATACGCCGGACGATCTGCACCAGTTGCCAGCCGGTAAAATTTACCTGGCGGAAACGCCCTGGCTTAATATCTCCGCAACCCTCATCCGCGAACGGCTGGAAAAAGGCGAATCCTGCGACGATCTGTTGCCGGAAAACGTGCTGAACTACATCAATCAGCAGGGGTTATACCGGTAAGCACATTGCGCAGCGCCGACAGCAGACGCTCGTTTTGCGCAGCGCTGCGTATCGCCACACGATAATAGCGGCTGTCCAGCCCCGGGTAGTTAGCGCAGCTACGAATTAAAATCCGCTGCGTCAGCAACCGCCGCTGCAGGTCAATATCCTCTCGCTCACAGCGTAACAACAGATAGTTTGCCCGCCCGGGATAGACCGTCAGCAGGGGGAGCTGACAAAGCGCCTGATAAAACCGGGCGCCCTCCTCCCGTAACCAATGCCAGGTCGCCTGTTGCCAGGCGCTATCCTGTAACGCTACCTCACCGGCAAGCGCCGCCAGCGCGTTAACCGACCACGGCATTTGTTGGCGACGCATCCGCGCCACCGCCGCGTCATCGCTATTGACGAGATATCCCAACCGCAGGCCGGGAATGGCATAAAATTTGGTCAGCGAACGCAGCACCCAGATATGCGGATTATCTTTAAGAGCAGGAATAAAGCCCGCCTCATGCGGAATAAAATCGATAAACGCTTCATCCAGGATCAGGTTAATGTTCAGCGATTTGCAGCGATCGGCAATGGCCTGTAATAACGGCCGCTCCGGCAGCAGGCCGGTAGGATTATTGGGCGTACACAGAAACAGGCAGTCCAGATCGGGCGTCAACGCCTCAAGAATGGCATCGGTAAGCTGCCAGCCATCCGCTTCGCGTAGAGACCAGCGACGAATTTCACAGCCACTTTGCGCCAGCGCCCGGCCATACTCCGCGAAACCTGGCGTGACAATCATTGCACGACGCGGTTTAAGACCGCTCGCCACGGTAAAGATTGACTCCGTCTCGCCATTTCCCGCCAGTATCCACGATGCCGGCACCTGATGGTGACGCGCCAGCGCCTGGTGCAAATGAAAATAATCGGCGTCCGGGTAGCGCTCAATGCAGTCCAGATTGTCGATAAGCGCGCGTTTCACGCTGACAGGCATACCCAGCGGATTAATGTTTGCGCTAAAATCCAGTAACTGGTCAGGCGAGATGCCCAACACCGTCGCGGCTTCCCGAATATTACCGCCATGCGCGCTGTTGAATAACGCCATTATGCCTCCGGCCAAAAAACGCTATTTTAGTGAAAAAAACGTTGCGCAATCAGGGGCATTATCATGTTTTGCGCATTTAACCTCATGAGGAATACCATGCGATTGTGGCTGGTGCGTCATGGCGAAACCGAGGCCAATGTCGCCGGGTTGTATAGCGGACATGCTCCCACGCCGTTAACGGAAAAAGGGATTGGCCAGGCGAAAACGCTACATACTTTATTGCGCCACGCGCCATTTGACCGGGTGTTATGCAGCGAGCTGGAGCGCGCGCGCCATACCGCCCGGCTCGTACTGGAGGGCCGGGATGTGCCGCAACACATCTTACCTGAGCTTAATGAGATGTACTTCGGCGACTGGGAAATGCGCCATCACCGCGACCTCACCCATGAAGATGCCGAAAGCTATGCCGCCTGGTGTACGGACTGGCAGAATGCGGTTCCGACCAATGGCGAGGGTTTTCAGGCTTTTACCCGGCGCGTAGAGCGCTTTATCTCGCGACTCGACGCGTTTAGCGATTGCCAGAACCTGCTGATCGTCAGCCATCAGGGCGTACTCAGCCTGTTGATTGCCCGTCTGCTCGCAATGCCCGCCGCCTCGCTATGGCATTTCCGGGTAGAACAGGGATGCTGGAGCGCAATCGACATATGCGAAGGGTTCGCCACCCTGAAAGTATTAAATAGTCGTGCCGTCTGGCGGCCTGAGTGATGAATTTTCCGTTTTTTCTCGCCGCAGCGGTTTCGCCCATTGACAGCCCCCGACAGGCTGTTATTCTCCGCAGCCAGGCTTTTTTCACCTTGCAGAGCTTTGCAGAAATTGTTTTACAAAAATGGCGATGCTTTCTGTGACGTGGGATGGGATGATAATCTGGTTTTAAACGCCGATCCGGCGACATAAGTCCCGGTATCGTCGCTGATTCAGGTATACTACACGGCGTCCCGCCGGAAGGTTAGCGTTAACTCGCAACGCCTTACCGGTCCAGCCTGTTGGCCTTTTTTCTATCGTTATAACGCAATTATTCACCCAGGGGGAAAACTTGCAGGGTAAAGCACTCCAGGATTTTGTTATCGACAAAATTGATGACCTGAAAGGTCAGGACATCATCGCCTTAGATGTTCAGGGTAAATCCAGTATCACCGACTGTATGATTATTTGTACCGGCACCTCCAGCCGTCACGTTATGTCTATTGCCGACCACGTGGTGCAGTCGTCGCGCGCGGCCGGTATGCTGCCGTTAGGCGTCGAAGGCGAAAATGCGGCTGACTGGATTGTCGTCGATCTGGGCGATGTGATTGTGCATGTCATGCAGGAAGAAAGTCGCCGCCTGTATGAACTGGAAAAACTCTGGAGTTAATGCGTGAAGCTGCAACTTGTCGCTGTCGGCACGAAGATGCCCGACTGGGTTCAAACGGGATTTACGGAATATCTGCGTCGTTTTCCGAAAGATATGCCCTTTGAGCTGATCGAAATCCCTGCGGGCAAACGCGGCAAGAACGCGGATATCAAACGCATTCTCGACAAAGAGGGCGAGCAGATGCTGGCCGCCGCCGGTAAGAATCGCATTGTTACCCTGGATATTCCAGGCAAGCCGTGGGATACGTCGCAGTTAGCCAATGAGCTGGAGCGCTGGAAACAGGACGGGCGCGACGTCAGTTTGCTGATTGGCGGCCCGGAAGGATTATCTCCCGCCTGCAAAGCGGCAGCGGAACAGAGCTGGTCGCTCTCGGCGTTAACGCTCCCTCACCCGCTGGTTCGGGTTCTGGTCGCGGAGAGTTTGTACCGGGCGTGGAGCATCACAACCAACCACCCTTATCACCGTGAGTGATCGTGAAGTCTTGAGAAGATTAAGCAGCGGATGAAACGACAAAATTCTTTTCGTGACTATACGGCTGAGTCCGCACTGTTTGTGCGTCGGGCGCTGGTCGCCTTTTTGGGTATTTTGCTGCTGACCGGCGTACTGATCGCCAATTTGTATAATCTGCAAATTCTCCGTTTTACCGATTACCAGACCCGCTCGAACGAAAACCGTATCAAGCTGGTGCCAATTGCGCCAAGTCGCGGGATAATCTACGACCGTAACGGCATTCCCCTTGCGCTGAACCGCACTATCTATCAGATTGAAATGATGCCGGAAAAGGTGGATAACGTTCAGCAAACGCTGGATGCGCTACGCAGTGTGGTCGATTTAAACGACGACGATATCGCCGCCTTTAAAAAAGAGCGCGCCCGATCCCATCGCTTTACTTCTATTCCGGTGAAAACAAACCTGACGGAAGTTCAGGTCGCGCGCTTTGCTGTCAACCAGTACCGTTTTCCGGGCGTTGAAGTCAAAGGCTATAAACGCCGCTATTATCCATACGGATCGGCGCTGACCCACGTTATCGGCTACGTATCGAAAATCAATGATAAAGACGTCGAGCGTCTCGACAGAGAAAACAAACTGGCGAACTACGCCGCCACCCATGACATCGGCAAGCTGGGCATTGAGCGCTACTATGAAGATATTCTGCATGGGCAAACCGGTTATGAAGAGGTTGAAGTCAACAACCGCGGTCGCGTTATTCGCCAGCTTAAAGAGGTGCCGCCGCAGGCCGGACACGATATCTACCTGACGCTGGATCTCAAGCTCCAGCAGTATATTGAAACGCTGCTGGCAGGCAGTCGCGCGGCGGTGATTGTCACCGATCCGCGTACCGGCGGCGTGCTATCGCTGGTCTCCATGCCAAGTTACGACCCTAACCTTTTCGTGGATGGCATCTCCAGCAAAGATTACTCCGGGCTGCTTAACGACCCGAACACGCCATTAGTGAACCGCGCGACTCAGGGTGTCTACCCACCCGCTTCTACCGTTAAGCCTTACGTCGCCGTATCGGCGTTAAGCGCTGGCGTCATCACCCGTAACACCAGTCTTTTCGACCCTGGCTGGTGGCAGTTGCCGGGGTCTGAGAAACGCTACCGCGACTGGAAAAAATGGGGCCACGGGCATCTGAATATCACCAAATCCCTTGAAGAGTCGGCGGATACCTTCTTCTATCAGGTGGCCTATGACATGGGGATCGATCGCCTGTCAGAATGGATGGGTAAGTTCGGCTATGGTCACTATACCGGAATTGATCTCGCAGAAGAGCGCTCTGGTAATATGCCGACCCGCGAGTGGAAGCAGAAACGCTTTAAAAAACCGTGGTATCAGGGCGATACGATTCCGGTGGGCATCGGCCAGGGTTACTGGACAGCGACGCCGATTCAGATGAGTAAGGCACTGATGATCCTTATTAACGACGGTGTAGTTAAAGTCCCGCATCTGTTAATGAGCACCGCGGAAAACGGTAAACAGGTGCCGTGGGTACAGCCGCATGAGCCGCCGGTGGGCGATATTCACTCCGGCTACTGGGAAATTGCGAAAGATGGCATGTATGGCGTCGCCAACCGCCCTAACGGCACGGCGCATAAATATTTTGCCAGCGCGCCCTATAAAATCGCGGCGAAGTCGGGCACCGCGCAGGTCTTTGGCCTGAAGGCCAACGAAACGTACAATGCGCATAAAATCGCCGAGCGCCTGCGCGACCATAAATTAATGACCGCCTTTGCGCCGTATAACAATCCCCAGGTCGCCGTCGCGATCATCCTTGAAAACGGCGGCGCAGGCCCGGCAGTAGGCACAATCATGCGCCAAATCCTTGATCACATCATGCTGGGCGACAACAACACCCATTTGCCTGCGGAAAACCCGGTGGTTGCAGCGGCGGAGGACCAATAATCATGACGGATAATCCGAACAAAAAAACCTTCTGGGATAAAATTCATATCGATCCCACGATGCTACTTATTCTGCTGGCGTTACTGGTTTACAGCGCATTGGTCATCTGGAGCGCCAGCGGCCAGGACATCGGCATGATGGAGCGTAAAATCGGTCAGATTGCGATGGGGCTGGTGGTCATGGTGGTGATGGCGCAGATCCCGCCGCGCGTGTATGAAGGCTGGGCGCCCTATCTCTATATCATTTGTATCATTCTGCTGGTCGCCGTTGATGCCTTCGGCGCAATATCCAAAGGCGCGCAGCGCTGGCTCGATCTGGGAATCGTTCGCTTTCAGCCTTCGGAAATAGCCAAAATCGCCGTGCCGCTGATGGTCGCCCGCTTTATTAACCGCGACGTCTGCCCGCCCTCGCTGAAAAATACCGCCATCGCCCTGGTATTAATCTTTATGCCTACCCTGCTGGTCGCCGCCCAGCCGGACCTGGGGACGTCTATTCTGGTCGCCCTTTCCGGTCTCTTTGTCCTATTTTTGTCTGGTCTGAGCTGGCGCTTAATTGGGGTCGCCATTGTATTGATCGCTGCATTTATTCCTATTTTGTGGTTTTTCCTGATGCACGATTACCAACGCCAGCGCGTCATGATGCTCCTTGATCCGGAGACCGATCCGCTGGGCGCGGGCTATCATATTATTCAGTCTAAAATCGCCATTGGCTCAGGCGGCCTGCGCGGTAAAGGCTGGCTCCACGGCACCCAGTCGCAGCTGGAGTTTTTACCCGAACGCCATACCGACTTTATCTTCGCGGTACTGGCGGAAGAGCTCGGTCTGGTGGGCATCCTGATTCTGCTCGCGCTCTATATTTTGCTAATAATGCGCGGCTTGTGGATTGCCGCCAGAGCGCAAACTACATTTGGTCGCGTGATGGCTGGCGGATTAATGTTAATATTATTCGTTTATGTCTTCGTAAATATTGGTATGGTGAGCGGTATTCTGCCTGTGGTTGGAGTACCTTTACCCCTGGTCAGCTACGGGGGCTCCGCACTGATTGTGCTGATGGCCGGGTTCGGGATTGTGATGTCGATCCACACCCACAGAAAAATGTTGTCGAAAAGCGTATAAGGGGTGCGCAATGCGTAAGCAGTTGCCTGTAATCTGCGTCGCGGCAGGGATAGTACTACTCGCGGCATGTACTAATGACGGCGGTCAGCAGCAAACCACCGTCGCGCCGCAACCTGCGGTATGTAATGGTCCGACTGTGGAAATCAGCGGAGCGGAACCGCGTTATGAACCTCTGAATCCGACCGCAAACCAGGATTATCAGCGTGACGGTAAAAGTTATAAAATCGTTCAGGACCCGTCCCGCTTTAGCCAGGCTGGCCTGGCCGCTATTTATGATGCGGAACCCGGCAGTAATTTAACCGCCTCCGGGGAGATGTTCGATCCGATGCAGCTTACCGCCGCCCATCCGACACTGCCTATCCCCAGCTATGCGCGAATCACCAACCTGGCCAACGGTCGCATGATCGTCGTGCGTATTAACGATCGCGGCCCCTATGGCACCGATCGGGTCATCTCCCTGTCCCGCGCGGCGGCGGATCGTCTGAATACCTCGAATAATACTAAAGTACGGATTGACCCCATTATCGTGGCGCCGGATGGTTCGCTCTCCGGCCCGGGGATGGCCTGTACGACGGTGGCGAAACAGACCTACGCTCTGCCCCCTCGCCCTGATTTAAGCGGCGGAATGGGAAGCGCCTCTTCAGCGCCTGCGCAACCGCAAGGCGACGTTCTTCCGGTCAGTAATTCCACGTTGAAAAGTGACGATACCACCGGCGCGCCGGTGAGCAGCAGCGGCTTCCTCGGCGCGCCGACCACGCTGGCGCCTGGCGTGCTGGAGGGTAATGAACCGACGCCGGCACCACAGACAGCGCCGGTTTCCGCGCCGGTGACGGCTCCAGCGACTGCGACGCCGGTGAGCGCGCCTGCTGCCGCGGCCCCGGTATCTGCCCCGGTGAGCGCGCCTGCCGCCGCGGCGAGCGGTCGTTTCGTCGTCCAGGTCGGCGCCGTCAGCGATCAAACGCGTGCGCAGCAGTACCAACAGCGTTTAAGCCAGCAGTTCAGCGTACCAGGGCGCGTAATACAAAACGGCGCGGTCTGGCGTATTCAACTGGGGCCTTTTGCCAGTAAAGCCGAAGCCAGCGCGTTACAGCAACGTTTGCAAACAGAAGCACAATTACAGTCCTTTATCGCCAGCGCGCAGTAACCGATCGCAGGTATCTGTACTGTCAATTTCTGTAAATGACATTAACAAAGTCACGCGGAAAGTCAGATGCCTGCCAGTTATGCTTTTGCTATAGTAGGGCTCTTTTTTTAATTTCATCACGGACGTCGTAGTTCAGACCATGAAGACCACTTTTTCCGCTCGTTTTATGCAGCGCATGGCGCTCACCACGGCGCTTTGTGCCGCGTTTATCTCAACCGCACATGCCGATGACCTGAATATCAAAACTATGATCCCGGGCGTTCCGCAGATCGATGCGGAATCCTACATCCTGATCGACTACAACTCCGGCAAAGTTCTGGCGGAACAAAACGCCGACGAACGTCGCGACCCGGCTAGTCTGACGAAGATGATGACCAGTTACGTCATCGGACAGGCAATGAAAGCGGGTAAATTTAAAGAAACCGACCTGGTTACCGTCGGTAATGACGCCTGGGCCACCGGCAATCCGGTATTTAAAGGCTCCTCGCTGATGTTCCTCAAGCCGGGAATGCAGGTACCGGTCTCTCAGTTGATACGCGGCATCAATCTGCAATCCGGCAATGACGCCTGTGTGGCGATGGCTGATTTCGCCGCCGGTAGCCAGGATGCTTTCGTCGGACTGATGAACAGCTATGTGAACGCGTTGGGGCTGAAAAATACCCACTTCCAGACCGTACACGGCCTGGACGCCGACGGACAATACAGTTCAGCTCGCGATATGGCGCTGATTGGTCAGGCGTTAATTCGCGATGTGCCTAACGAATATGCCGTTTATAAAGAAAAAGAGTTCACCTTTAACGGCATTCGCCAGTTAAACCGTAACGGTCTGCTGTGGGATAACAGCCTGAATGTGGACGGCATCAAAACCGGCCATACCAGCAAAGCGGGCTATAATCTGGTCGCTTCCGCAACCGAAGGCCAGATGCGGTTGATTTCCGCCGTAATGGGCGGACGGACCTATAAAGGCCGTGAAACAGAAAGCAAAAAACTGCTGACGTGGGGCTTCCGTTTCTTTGAAACCGTTAATCCGCTGAAGGCTGGTAAAGAGTTCGCCTCTGAACCCGCCTGGTTTGGTAATACCGATCGCGCCTCGCTGGGCGTCGATAAAGACGTTTACCTGACGATCCCTCGCGGTCGCATGAAAGATTTGAAAGCGAGCTATGTACTGAATACCGCAGAACTGCACGCGCCGCTGCAGAAAAACCAGGTGGTCGGCACCATCAACTTCCAGCTGGACGGTAAAACCATCGAGCAGCGTCCGCTGGTCGTACTGCAAGAGATCCCGGAAGGGAACTTCTTCGGTAAAATCATTGATTACATTAAATTAATGTTCCATCACTGGTTTGGATAAAAATTGAACGCTTGAAAGTGTAATTTTCGTCCCCATATACTATGCATCAGTAAAACTCCCGCCCTGTGGCGGGAGTTGTTATTTTTTTACGTAATGCCGGAGCTGACATGAAAACCAAACTTAACGAACTGCTTGAATTCCCTACGCCATTTACTTACAAAGTAATGGGGCAGGCGTTACCTGAGCTGGTTGATCAGGTGGTTGAAGTGGTACAGCGCCATGCGCCTGGTGATTACTCTCCGACGGTAAAACCGAGCAGCAAAGGCAACTACCACTCGGTCTCTATCACCATTAATGCCACCCATATTGAACAGGTTGAAACGCTGTACGAAGAACTGGGCAATATTGATATCGTGCGAATGGTATTGTAATACATCCAGACGGTTACCCGGTCTTATCCGGGTAACTCCCCGCCTCCCCCGCTGTGATATACTTTCCTCTCTTTTTTCATTCTCTACGGAGATGCCGTTTTGTATCAGGATAAAATCCTTGTCCGCCAGCTCGGCCTTCAGCCCTATGAAGCTATCTCTCAGGCCATGCATAACTTTACCGATATGCGCGATGAAAACAGCCATGATGAAATCTGGTTGGTTGAGCATTACCCGGTGTTTACCCAGGGCCAGGCCGGTAAAGCGGAACATATATTGATGCCTGGCGATATTCCCGTTGTGCAGAGCGATCGTGGAGGACAGGTGACCTATCATGGTCCGGGCCAACAGGTAATGTACGTTTTACTTAACCTGAAACGACGTAAACTGGGCGTGCGTGATTTAGTCACCCTACTTGAACAGACCGTGGTGAATACGCTGGCTGAAATTGGTATTGAGGCGCATCCGCGCGCCGATGCACCGGGCGTCTATGTGGGTGAAAAGAAAATCTGCTCGCTGGGTTTACGTATCCGTCGCGGCTGCTCATTCCACGGTTTAGCGCTAAACGTTAACATGGATCTTTCTCCTTTCCTGCGTATCAACCCGTGTGGTTATGCCGGCATGGAAATGGCCAAAATAACGCAGTGGAAGGAAGACGCTACCACGGATAATATTGCGCCCCGCTTGCTGGCGAATATTTTAGCTCTGCTAAATAATCCACCGTATGAATATATTGCTGCTTAATGCGTAAAATATAATGGCCCAAGAAATTTATGGGTCATTAATCATATATGATTTGAATGCTTTACTTCTCCCCCCGCTTTCTATATTTTCGTTATATCCCTGCTGTAGCCGCCAGGCGGCATGGCCTCTTCAGTCCTCATGATGAGGAATTTTCCGTGAACAAAATCCCGGCCTTGCTGCTACTTATCTTATTGAAATGACTAAAAATACATTCATAAGAGTAATTTTAAAACCAACTCATAAATGCAAAATATACTATTTCATCTATTATTCATAATACGAATGAATTCGGAGCCAGAGCGTGAGTGATAATAATCAGGCAGAAAGACAACCGGCCGATCAACATCTACAAGACAAACCGCAAATTTTCAGAACACTGAGAAATATTGACCTCAATCTGTTGACGATTTTCGAGGCCGTATATGTCCATAAAGGGATCGTCAATGCCGCGAAAATTCTTAACCTGACGCCGTCAGCCATCAGCCAGTCCATTCAAAAATTACGGACTATATTTCCCGATCCGCTGTTTATTCGCAAAGGCCAGGGCGTAACGCCCACGACGTATGCTACGCATCTGCACGAATACATCAGCCAGGGGCTGGAATCTATTCTTGGCGCCCTGGATCTTACGGGCAGCTATGATAAGCAACGTACCATTACAATTGGCACGACGCCTTCGGTCGGCGCGCTAGTGATGCCGATTATTTACCAGGCCATCAGGCCGCGTTATCCTCAGCTTTTGCTGCGCAACATTCCGGTAGACGATGCCGAAAGCCAGCTTAGTCAGTTTCAGACCGATCTCATTATCAATACCCATAGCTATAACAACCGGAGCATCCAGCATCACGTCCTGTTTAGCGATACGCTTGAGATTGTCTGCCGCCAGCATCACCCGTGTCTGGCGAACGCCATTACTGAAGAGAGACTGAACAGCGCGGATCACACCTTTCTGATGCTGGAGGGACAACATCTTTCCCTCCTGCGCCAGCGACTGCAGGAGACATTTCCCGATCAGCAAATCAGTTTTAGCAGCTACAATATTTTTACCATTGCCTCGCTGATCGCCAGCAGCGATCTGCTGGGACTGATGCCCACCCGCTTCTACGACTTATTTAGCCGTTGCTGGCCGCTTGAACGCCTTCCCTACGCGCCGGTGAATAGTGAACAGGTCGAGTTCTCGCTGCATTACAATAAACTGAGTCTGCGCGATCCGGTGCTGGAGAACGTCATTGATATCATTCGTGAGGCGTTCTGACAAAAATGTTGCATTCAGGTCACGGAAGATATGGGCAAACAGCACAAAACAACAACTATTTTACATTTTGCCGGGCTGTCAGGCTGCTTTATGGCCCTTATCAATGATATACTGCGTGTCACAAATTCAAAAATAGTTGATAAATACAACTTTCCCTTGAATTGAAACGCTTTCCTTCGTTATTCGCAACTGGAACACGCACGCTATGAGTAAACCCATTGTGATGGAACGCGGTGTAAAATACCGCGATGCCGATAAGATGGCTCTTATCCCGGTTAAAAATGTGGTCACAGAGCGCGACGCTCTACTACGTAAACCGGAATGGATGAAAATAAAACTTCCGGCGGATTCTACCCGTATCCAGGGCATCAAAGCCGCAATGCGCAAAAATGGCCTGCATTCTGTCTGCGAGGAAGCGTCTTGCCCAAACCTGGCTGAATGTTTCAACCACGGTACCGCTACGTTTATGATCCTTGGCGCCATTTGCACTCGCCGCTGTCCGTTCTGTGATGTCGCCCATGGCCGCCCCCTTGCACCGGATGCGGAAGAGCCGCAGAAACTGGCGCAAACGATCGCCGACATGGCGCTACGCTATGTGGTCATCACCTCTGTCGACCGTGACGATCTGCGTGACGGCGGCGCCCAGCACTTTGCTGACTGCATCACCGCCATCCGCGCCAAAAGCCCGGAGATAAAAATAGAGACCCTGGTGCCAGACTTCCGTGGACGTATGGATCGCGCGCTGGATATTCTTAACGCGACGCCGCCGGATGTGTTTAACCACAACCTGGAAAACGTGCCGCGTATTTACCGCCAGGTTCGTCCGGGCGCCGATTACAACTGGTCGCTGAAATTACTGGAACGCTTCAAAGAAGCGCACCCGGAAATTCCGACAAAATCGGGTCTGATGGTGGGCTTAGGCGAAACCAATGCGGAAATCATTGAGGTTATGCGCGACTTACGCCGTCACGGCGTTACCATGCTGACGCTTGGTCAGTATCTACAGCCAAGCCGCCATCACCTGCCGGTACAGCGTTATGTCAGCCCGGAAGAGTTTGACGAGATGAAAGCGGAAGCTCTGGCGATGGGCTTTACCCATGCCGCCTGTGGCCCCTTTGTACGTTCTTCGTACCATGCTGATCTCCAGGCCAAAGGCATGGAAGTGAAATGATCGTGTAATAGACGCTTACATTTCAGGCAAAAAAAACCGGCAACTCGCCGGTTTTTTTACTCTGCGGAGCAAGCGCATTGCGCTATTACTCTTTATGCGAGAGTTTTTCAGCCTGAACGCTACCGTCGACGTCTTTCTTAACGCCCGCGTCTTCATCGTTCATTGCTTTCTTGAATCCTTTAATCGCCGTGCCCAGGTCTCCGCCCAGCGTACGTAACTTCTTGGTACCAAACAGCAGAACAACCAGTGCGGCAACCACCAGCAGTTTGGTAATACTAATCTCACCCATAGATACCTTCTTCACTAAAAACAGGCTGCGTAACGCGCCGGATTAACCTGAGAATATTAACGGTCTTTCGACGCGCGCACACAATAGCAATCTGTAACAAGGTGAATCAAGCTTTGCGTAAAAAAACATCATAATAATTGCGGTGGCGCAAATCGTCGTTGCTGCAAAAGAGGAAGTTGCTCCCGCACCTGGTCTATTCGTTCTCTGAATATTTCCGCGACGATCAGCGCCGGACGATCGGCTGCCGCGGCTATCGTTACCCCCAACGGATCGATAATACGACTTTGACCAATATTACGATTACCACACTCCCCGGCCGCAATCATATAGCAGGTGGTATCCAGCGCTCTCGCCGCCAACAGCGTCGACCACTGCTGCTCTTTCAACGGGCCGCGAACCCAGCCCGTCGGCAGCGCCAATACGTCAGCCCCCTGTAAAGCCAGCGCTAACGCCATATCCGGAAAGCGCAGGTCATAACAGGTCATAAGCCCCACCTTAACCCCCTCCACGTCCAGCACAGGCGCGATAACGGTTCCGGCATCAATACTTTGGGATTCTTGCATCGAAAACGCATCATAGAGATGCAGCTTCGCGTAACGCGCGACAATGTGACCCGCCCGTAGCGCCACCAGCATATTAACCGCCCGTCCAGGCGTTGACGGGACAAGGATAGTGAATATCGTCGTCATATTATTATGAGCGCTTTCTTCCTGAAGCCGCGTCATAAACGCGCCATCCAGCGGCTGCGCGGCGCGAATCGGCAGGTCAAGGTCGATGTCATCTCGCGCTAATATCCCCTCAGGCAACACCAGAAGCGATACGCCGCGGTCCGCCGCCTGAGCCATTAACGAAACGCAAACTTGCGCATTCTTTTCCCATACAGAACTCACCACAAACTGCCCGGCTGCAACGAACATATCCCCTCCCACACCTCTGTCAGGACTCGCCAATTATGCGTGTTCGGCGTTACACTCCTCCTGTATAGCAATTAAATAAAGGATTCGGCAGTGTTACAGCTTCTTTTAGCAGTTTTTATCGGCGGTGGAACGGGGAGCGTAGCCCGGTGGATGCTAAGTATGCGTTTTAATCCGCTTCATCAGGCGATTCCCATCGGTACGCTAACAGCAAATTTGCTTGGCGCGTTTATTATCGGCATGGGGTTCGCCTGGTTTAACCGCATGACACATATCGATCCGATGTGGAAAGTGCTCATCACGACCGGCTTTTGCGGCGGCCTGACGACCTTTTCTACTTTTTCTGCTGAAGTGGTATTCTTGCTGCAAGAGGGGCGCTTTGGCTGGGCGCTGCTGAATGTGCTGATTAACCTGTTAGGTTCGTTTGCCATGACGGCGCTGGCATTCTGGCTATTTTCCGCCGCAGCGGCGCGTTAAGCGCAAAAAAAACCCGCCGAAAGGGCGGGTTTTGAAATCTTGCTGTCGGACGTATGCTTACAGAGCAGTTACGTTTGCAGCGGAAGGGCCTTTGGCACCGTTAGTGATTTCGAACTCTACGCGCTGACCTTCAGCCAGAGTTTTAAAACCATTGGTCTGGATTGCAGAGAAGTGTACGAACACGTCTTTGCTGCCATCTTCCGGAGTAATGAAACCGAATCCTTTGGATTCATTAAACCACTTAACGTTACCTTTAATCTTAGACATCAAAATTACCTTTACATGAAAAATAGACACAAATGCTGTGTCGGATACCAGTACAACAATTGTGATGCATTTTGTCCAGTCGAACTTTGCGAAAAAGTGATAAATATCGCGTTAATTTTTAGCTAACTCTAGCTACTTATTGTTTTTTAAGACTTTTTAATTCACAACTGAAGCATGCCCTTCCCCATCAAAACTGGAAACGCATCCAGGCGAAATAGACGTTTCCGTTGTTATACGAACCCGGAATGTAGGTCATCTGAAAGGTAGCGGGACCATAGCCTATCGACGCTAAAGGCAACAGCACAGGGATGGGAATATAATTCCAGTTGTCGCGCGCGGTAACGCCTGCGGTAAAGCCCAGTCCCAGACGAAAATTATCGTCTTCCAGCGGTCGCCAGGTTTTTTCCCAGCCATAACCGCCTATGGGTTCCCATTTGTTAAATGAATCTTTAAAGGCCATCATATAAAGGCCATGCCAGTTGCCTTTGTCGTCCCAGCGCGACTGACCAAAACCAACGCCCCACGGCCGCTCGTTATAGCGATCCGTTTTCTCTTTATCGTAGGCAAAGCGCGCATGCCAGGTAATGGCGGGGACATACAAATCATAATGCTCAGGCTGTCGCCACGTTTCTGCGACGTTATCGGTAAACGTGTTAAACCACCCTTTATCCGCCGCAGAGACTGAAGGAATAGCCAGCCATGGCATCAAAAGGAGAGCAATAATAAGAAAATACTTTCTGATGATCATCGCAACATACATACCGTTCAAAAATTCGACCGTGATAATAACAACATTAACCTGAATAAAATCTTAACAAACTATAAACAGAGAATAATCTGAGAAAGTATCGGGTTAACGGCGTTTGATTTAGCACTCAGAACCGTCGCGCGCTCCTTAATAAGCTTTCACAAAAAACACAAAACAAAGCACAACAAATAAAACAATAAAATAACAATAAATTAATACTTATAGCGCTACAGAAAATTCGTATAAGCATATTTCATCTTTAGCGATGACATGAAAAAATAACCGCGCCGTGATTTTAATCAGTAAGGCGCCATCCTTTATTCGGTACATTTTTATACCACTTTTGTGGCTCTTATTTTTACTCTGGGTGTCGATAAGACAGGGGAAACAATGCTAACAGTTATAGAGCTCCTTATCGGAGTCGTCGTTATTGTGGGTGTAGCGCGCTACATCATTAAGGGATATTCCGCCACTGGCGTTTTATTTGTCGGCGGTCTGGTTCTGCTTATTATCAGCGCGCTGATGGGGCATAAGGTATTACCTGCCAGCGAAACCAGTACCGGCTATACCGCAACAGATATTGTTGAATACATCAAAATTTTGCTTATGAGTCGCGGCGGCGATCTTGGCATGATGATCATGATGCTGTGCGGCTTTGCCGCCTATATGACGCATATCGGTGCGAATGATATGGTCGTGAAGCTGGCGTCGAAACCTTTACAGTACATAAACTCGCCCTACCTGTTGATGATTGCCGCCTATTTTGTCGCCTGCCTGATGTCGCTGGCCGTCTCTTCCGCGACGGGGCTTGGCGTACTGCTCATGGCTACTCTCTTCCCGGTGATGGTCAACGTCGGCATTAGCCGCGGCGCGGCGGCGGCTATTTGCGCCTCTCCGGCCGCCATCATCCTCTCGCCAACGTCTGGCGATGTGGTTTTAGCCGCAAAAGCGGCGGAAATGCCGTTAATCGATTTCGCGTTCAAAACCACGTTGCCGATTTCCATCGCCGCCATTATCGGTATGGCGATTGCGCATTTTTTCTGGCAACGCTATCTGGATAAAAAAGAGAACATTTCACATGAGATGCTGGACGTGGCGGAGATTACCACCACGGCCCCGGCGTTTTATGCCCTTTTGCCGTTCACGCCCATTATCGGCGTACTGATTTTTGACGGTAAATGGGGGCCGCAGTTGCACATTATTACCATTCTGGTGATCTGTATGCTGCTGGCCGCCGTGCTGGAATTCGTGCGCGGCTTCAACACGCAAAATGTGTTTTCCGGCCTGGAAGTGGCTTATCGCGGCATGGCGGATGCGTTTGCCGGCGTTGTGATGCTGCTGGTCGCGGCGGGCGTTTTCGCCCAGGGGCTGAGCACCATTGGCTTTATCCAAAGCCTGATCTCGATTGCCACTTCTTTTGGTTCCGCCAGCATTATTCTGATGCTGGTATTAGTGATTTTAACCATGCTGGCCGCGATGACCACCGGTTCAGGCAATGCGCCTTTTTACGCCTTTGTTGAGATGATCCCTAAACTGGCGCACTCCTCCGGTATCAACCCAGCCTATTTATCCATCCCAATGCTGCAAGCCTCAAACCTGGGGCGCACGATTTCGCCGGTCTCCGGCGTCGTGGTCGCTGTCGCCGGGATGGCTAAAATATCACCGTTTGAAGTGGTGAAACGCACGTCCGTTCCGGTCATCGTCGGTCTGTTGATCGTCATTATCGCCACGGAAATTATGGTGCCAGGCGCCTCTTCTGCCGTTACTGGCGGCTGATAGCCGGTAAGCCGGGGCGAGGGAAAACATCGCCCCGGCATCTTAAACCAGGCTTAGCCTCCGTGGTAAATACGCTGCGGCCTGCCCACTTTGCCATGAATAATCTCTGCGACAATCAGGTGCCGACTCGCGCAATATTCCAGGTAGCGTCGGGATGTGGTGCGGCTTATCGTTAAGGCCTGCGCGACCGTTTCAGCCGTATGGCGTACGGTTGGATCGGCAAATAGCTTCATCACCGCATTAAGGGTTAAGGCATCAATACCTGTCGGCAAATCCCCTTTCGGTTCGCCGCGCGCATAGGCGTTGAACATTTCATCTATCTGCTTCTGACTTGCGCTATCCGCGCTCGCCAGCATACGTCTGCGCTGTTGATAGCGGGTCAGCGTCTGTCCCAAACGTTCATAAGCAATAGGTTTGACCAGATAATCAAACGCGCCGCTACGTACCGCTTCCGCTACCGTCTCCATGTCACTGGCGGCGGTCGTAAACACGACGCCGCCGGGATAGCGCGACTGCATTAATTCATGCAGCAGCGTAATCCCCTTCCCATCCGGCAGATAATTATCTAACAGAATTAATCCAGGTTTGAACCGGTCAATCATCATTCTCGCCTGCGCCAGATTGCCCGCCAGCCATATCTGGTTAAAGCCAGGAATATGGCGGATATATTCTGCGTGCATTTCCGCCAGCAGCGTTTCATCCTCAACGATCAATAGGGTTAATGGTTCTGTCATCGTTTTTTTTCACTTTCGGAAGGAATAAAGAAAATAAGGTGCCACAAGGATCATTGTCTTCCAGCGTAATGACCCCGCCACAGCGCCCCACATAACTTGCAATCAGATATAACCCGATACCATGCTCACCGGGTTCGTCGGTTCGGGTACTTACGCCCTGTTCAAAAATCTTTTCCCGCAGCGCTTCAGGAACGCCGCAGCCCTGGTCGGCGACCTCTATCACCACCTCGTCGCCCTCGTCGCTCAGGAAAAGTTCGATGGTCTTGTCGCCTTCCTGTGTACGCAAACTCGCTTCAAACGCATTATCCAGCAGATTCCCGACGATGGCGGCGAACTCCGTGCTATCCAGCCCCTCCGGCAGTTGATGTAGCTGGCTGCCGGGAACTATCACCATCTTGAGCCCCAGTTCACGCGCGCGCTGAACTTTGCCAAACAGCAAACCGGCCACCTGACGATCGGCGAAGGCGCCGCGTAAACTATCAATAAGTTGCTGCTGCGCCTGCGATTCGCCCTGCACCATCTCTCTGACCCGATCATACTCTTTCATTTGCAGCAGGCCGTTCAGAGTCGACATCCAGTTCAGGTGCTCATGGCGTAGCGTGCGCAGGCTCTCAACATACTGTTTAATCTGGGTTAGCTGCGCGTTCAACGTCGCGATTTCATCCTTGCTGCGAAAACTAATAATAGCGCCCAGCAGCTCCTCGCCGGAACGGATAGCCTCACGATTGGCGATGACGCTCAGGCCATTGAAGTTAGCCATCACGTCCTGGCGTCTTTCTGCGATCTGGCAGGTAAAAAAGTCTGCCGGATTGACGACTTCCGCTATCAGCTTGCCCAGCCACTGACGCCCCGGCGACGGCAGCCCCAACATTTTTCTCGCATTGCGGTTAATCGCAGTGATATGTCCCTCCGGATCAACGGCGATCAGCCCTTCATAAACCGAGCTAAATAACGCCTCCTGCTGGCGTACCACGCGCGCAATCTGTTTCGGCTCCATGCCCAGCATTTGTCGGCGGATATGCGCGGCGAAAAACCAGGAAAGCAGCATTAATACCACCAGCAACAGGACAAAAACCCCCGCCATCGGTAATAAGAAGTCCAGCCGCCAGGAGTCGATTTTACTGACCAGATAGCCAATTGAAACAACGCCGATCACGTTGCCTTCGTTGTCAAAGATAGGCGTTTTGGCGCGCATCGCCATCCCTATTGAGCCCTTACCGGTAATGAAATAACTTTCTCCTCTTTCCAGCGCGCCGGGTTTCGTAAACTGCATGGGATAGCCGATTTTTTCCGGATTCGGATGGTAAAGCCGGATCGAGTGGCGATCGCCTATCACCACATAGTCAAAATCCGTCCCGCGCTGCAGTTTATTCGCAATTATCGCCAGGCGTTTATAGTCCCGGTTTTTTACGGCAGCGATAATGCTGTCGTTAGAAGCAATAATTTTTGCCTGATTCATCGCCATATCACGAACATGGGACGCCAGATAATCTTCGAAACTGGCAGACAAATATTGTGCTAACGCTGCCACGATGAAAACAGAAACCACCAGAATGAGCAGAAAAATACGTAACGGAAACGCGAGTTGCCGAAAAAAAGGAAACAGCTTTTTATTTTTCTGATAGGACATTAAGGTTCCTTATGGGCATTTCTCTTCAGATTTATCGCAAATGTAATAAAAATGTTTTCAGCATCTTGAAGCATATAAAAACCAATCGTTACAGATTCCCCACATTAAATCAATTAAACAACTAAAACCCACCGCCGGAATGGTGATTAAATTAATTAAAAAACTTAAAACCATAAAACACTTAAAAACCATCTAACGCTTTGTGAAATAAATCAAAATTTACCACCAAAATACTCCTTACGATGTATACGTCAGAGAGAAAAATAAATAACTCGGCATAAAAATACTCTCACTCTGACTGAAAAGAAAAAGTTATCAAGTTGCAACACAGCGCAACATATACAGAAAAGTGGCAACAAGCATATCACCAGGATATTTCTTACTATGTTTGGCAATAATGTATTCACTCGGGTAAAACGCTCTGAAAATAAAAAAATGGCGGAGATCGCTCACTTTCTCAAAGAGAATGATTTAAGCGTCGATACCACTGTAGAAGTGTTTATTACTGTCAGCCGTGATGACCGTCTTATTGCCTGCGGCGGTATTGCCGGAAATATCATTAAATGCGTGGCCATTAGCGAATCAGTACGCGGCGAAGGCTTAGCGTTAACGCTGGCGACGGAATTGATTAATCTCGCCTGGGAACGGCACTGCACCCATCTTTTTATTTATACCAAAACGGAATACGAAGCGCTGTTTAAACAGTGCAGCTTTTCGACGATAGCCAGCGTCCCTGGCGTGATGGTCTTAATGGAAAATAGCGCGACCCGGTTGAAACGGTATGCGGAATCGCTGGCGACATTGCGTCATGAGGGAAAGAAAATTGGCTGTATTGTGATGAACGCCAATCCTTTCACGAACGGCCATCGCTATCTGATCCAACAGGCGGCGGCACAGTGCGACTGGCTGCATCTGTTCCTGGTCAAAGAAGATACGTCACGCTTTCCCTATGAAGACCGACTCGATCTGGTCCTTAAAGGGACCACCGATATCCCGCGCTTAACCGTTCACCGCGGCTCCGAATACATTATTTCTCGTGCGACGTTCCCCTGCTATTTCATTAAAGAGCAGAGCGTCATTAATCACTGTTATACCGAAATCGACCTGAAGATTTTCCGCCAGTATCTGGCGCCCGCGCTTGGCATCACACACCGCTTTGTCGGTACGGAGCCGTTTTGTACCGTTACCGCCCAGTACAACCTTGATATGCGTTTCTGGCTGGAGACGCCAACGCTTCCCGCCCCACCCATTACGCTGGTGGAAATAGAGCGGCTTTGCTTCCAGGAGACGCCGATATCCGCCTCCTGGGTACGCAAGCTGCTGGTTAAACACGATCTCACGGCTATCGCGCCGCTGGTTCCCGACGCCACCCTGCGCTATTTGCAGGGCATGGTCGAACGCCATCCGGGCAGCGCGGCAGCCCGTCAAAAGTCCCCCGTCTTAGCAACAGGTGAAAAATGAAAATAAACCAGCTAGCCGTCGCAGGCACGCTTGAGTCCGGCGATGTGATGATACGCATTGCGCCGCTCGATACGCAGGATATTGACCTGCAAATCAACAGTAGCGTTGAAAAACAGTTTGGCGAGGCCATTCGCGCCACCATCCTGGAGGTGCTTTCTCGCTACGACGTGCGCGGCGTACAACTGAACGTCGATGATAAAGGCGCTCTGGACTGCATTTTGCGCGCCCGACTGGAAACGCTACTGGCGCGCGCCAGCGGTATTGCCGCTCTGCCCTGGGAGGATCGCCAATGATTTCCGCCTCTCTGCAACAACGTAAAACCCGCACCCGCCGCAGTATGTTATTCGTACCGGGCGCCAACGCGGCGATGGTGAGCAATTCGTTTATCTATCCGGCCGACGCGCTGATGTTTGACCTGGAAGACTCCGTTGCATTACGCGAAAAAGACGCGGCGCGCCGTCTGGTATATCACGCGCTGCAACATCCGCTTTACCGTGACGTCGAAACCATCGTCCGCGTGAATGCGCTGGACTCCGAATGGGGCGTCAACGATCTGGAGGCGGTCGTGCGCGGCGGCGCGGACGTGGTGCGTTTACCGAAAACCGACACCGCGCAGGACGTCATTGATATCGAAAACGAAATTCTGCGCATTGAAAACGCCTGCGGTCGCGAACCGGGCAGTACCGGCCTGTTAGCCGCCGTGGAATCGCCGCTGGGTATTACCCGCGCGGTAGAAATCGCTAACGCCTCTGAACGGTTGATCGGGATTGCGCTGGGCGCGGAAGACTATGTTCGCAACCTGCGCACCGAACGCTCTCCGGAAGGCACCGAACTGCTGTTCGCCCGCTGCGCCATTTTGCAGGCCGCGCGTTCCGCCGGTATTCAGGCCTTCGATACCGTCTATTCCGACGCCAACAACGAAGCCGGTTTCCTGCAAGAAGCCGCCCACATTAAACAGTTGGGCTTTGACGGTAAGTCACTGATCAACCCCCGCCAGATAGAACTGCTGCACAACCTTTATGCGCCGACGCGTAAAGAGGTCGCCCATGCGCGTCTGGTCGTTGAAGCCGCAGAAGCCGCCGCCCGCGAAGGTCTCGGCGTCGTTTCCCTTAACGGCAAGATGGTCGACAGCCCGGTGATTGAACGCGCCCGTCTGGTGCTCTCCCGTGCAGAACTTTCCGGTATTCGCGAAGAATAAGGCAAAAAAATGACGCAGAAAAATGAATCTCAACGCCAGGATCGCGTAGCCGCCTGGAGCCGTCACGCTGAAAGCGAACTGAGCGCTTACCAAAGTGCGGCAAAATTGGATCTACAAGCGCAAAAACCGCGCGACCACAAACTGTGCGCCAGCCTGGAAGAGGCCATCCGCCGTTCCGGTTTACGCGACGGCATGACGGTCTCCTTTCACCACGCGTTTCGCGGCGGCGATCTGACGATTAACCTGGTGATGGAAACCATCGCGAAGATGGGCTTCAAAAACCTGACGCTGGCCTCCAGTTCGCTGAGCGACTGCCATGCGCCGCTGGTTGAACACATTCGTAACGGGGTGGTCAGCCGCATCTACACGTCAGGCCTGCGCGGCCCGCTGGCGGAAGAAATTTCTCGCGGCTTGCTGGCTGAGCCGGTTCAGATTCACTCCCACGGCGGTCGTGTACATCTGGTACAAAGCGGCGAACTCAACATTGATGTTGCGTTTCTTGGCGTGCCCTCCTGCGATGAATTCGGTAATGCTAATGGTTATACCGGCAAGGCCTGTTGCGGTTCACTGGGCTACGCGATGGTGGATGCCGACAGCGCGAAGCAGGTCGTGATGCTGACGGAGCAACTGCTGCCGTATCCGCATAACCCGGCAAGCATCTCTCAGGATCAGGTTGATCTGATCGTGCAAATCGAAGAAGTCGGTGATGCAAACAAAATCGGCGCTGGCGCGACCCGCATGACCACTAATCCGCGTGAACTGCTGATCGCCCGCAGCGCGGCAGAAGTCATTGCTCACTCCGGCTACTTCAACGAAGGTTTCTCCCTGCAAACCGGCACCGGCGGCGCATCGCTGGCGGTCACCCGCTTCCTGGAAGACAAAATGCGTAGCCGCAACATTGTGGCTAATTTCGCGCTGGGCGGTATCACCGCCACCATGGTCGACCTGCATGAAAAGGGCTTAATCCGCAAACTGCTTGACGTGCAGAGCTTCGATCGTAACGCTGCGCAATCTTTGGCCCGCAACCCGAACCATATCGAAATCAGCGCTAACCAGTACGCCAACTGGGGCTCTAAAGGCGCTTCCGTCGACCGTCTGGACGTGGTGGTACTGAGCGCGCTGGAAGTAGACACCCACTTCAATGTTAACGTGCTGACCGGCTCCGACGGCGTTCTACGCGGCGCGTCCGGCGGCCACTGCGATACCGCCGTCGCGGCGGCGCTGTCCATCATCGTCGCGCCGCTGGTGCGCGGTCGCATCCCAACGCTGGTTGATAACGTCACCACCTGCGTCACACCGGGCTCCAGCGTTGACATTCTGGTCACCGATCACGGTATCGCCGTCAATCCGGCGCGTCCGGAGCTGGCTGAACGCCTGAAAGCAGCGGGAATGAAAGTGGTATCGATTGAGTGGCTGCGCGAACGCGCGCAACTGCTTACCGGTCAGCCCCGCCCTATCGAATTCACCGACCGCGTGATTGCTGTCGTGCGTTATCGCGACGGTTCAGTGATCGATGTGGTGCATCAGGTGAAGGAATAAGCCATGCGCCTGTTTCCTGAACTCGCCACCTGTCACGACGTTTCTATTCCTGAGCTGCTCGCCAGCCGGGATGAGAGACAAGCAAGACAGCGCGCCTGGCTAACGCGTCACGCTACTCCGCTGGTCTCCTTTACCGTGGTGGCGCCAGGCCCGATGAAAGACAGCGCGTTAACCCGCCGGATCTTTAATCACGGCGTGACTGCCCTGCACACGCTGGCAGAAGAGTATGGCTGGACTATCCGGGAGCAGGCTGCACTGGTTTCCGCCAGCGGGCCGGAAGGGCTGCTGGCGATTGACGCGCCCGCTCAGGCGCTCAAACAGGCGACCATCGCGCTTGAACAGCGTTATCCACTGGGGCGCCTGTGGGATATCGATGTCCTGACGGCGGAAGGCGAAATACTCTCTCGCCGCCATTTCGCGCTTCCCGCTCGCCGCTGTCTGCTGTGCGGGCAAAGCGCGGCTGAATGCGCGCGGGGTAAAACCCACGCGCTGACTGATTTACTGACTCATATGGAGGCGCTGCTGCATGATGCCGATTCCCGTCAACCCGACTAACGCCTCCATTCAGCCTCAGTCGCTGTATGACGCCTGGGCCGATTTGGCCTGGCGCGCCATGCTGACCGAGGTAAATTTATCGCCAAAACCCGGTCTGGTAGACCGACTAAACTGCGGCGCGCACAAAGATATGGCGCTGGCGGATTTTCACCGCAGCGCGGAGGCGATTCGACACTGGCTGCCGCGCTTTATGGAATATGGCGCCAGCTGCACGCGCCTGCCGCCAGAGTCAGTTCTGGCGGGCCTGCGTCCATTGGGGATGGCCTGTGAAGCAGCGATGTTTCGCGCAACGGCGGGCGTCAATACCCATAAAGGCAGCATTTTCTCGCTGGGGTTACTGTGCGCCGCCATTGGCCGCCTGTATCAGCTACGCCAGCCGATCACCGCAGAAACACTCTGCGCTACCGCCGCCGATTTTTGCCGCGGCCTGACCACGCGCGAACTGCGCCAGAACAACCTACAGCTCACCGCAGGCCAGCGGCTGTATCAGCAACTGGGATTAACCGGCGCGCGCGGTGAAGCGGAAGCGGGCTATCCGCTGGTCATCCGCCACGCGTTGCCGCACTACCGCGCATTGCTGGCGCAGGGGCGCGATCCGGAACTGGCACTGCTTGATACCTTACTGCTGCTGATGTCGCTTAACGGCGATACCAACGTCGCGTCGCGCGGCGGGGCGGACGGTCTGCGCTGGTTACAGCAGCAGGCTGCGGTCTTATTACAGCAGGGCGGCATACGGACGCCTGACGATCTCGTTTATCTCCACCGGTTCGATCAGCAATGCATTGAACGCAATCTCAGCCCAGGCGGTAGCGCCGATCTGCTGATCGTGACCTGGTTTTTAGCGCAAATTTCGCAAGTTAATCATTAACACAATTATAGAAAATATCCTTTCCGGAGAGTCATTTATGTCTTTATCCAAAGATAATATATGGAAGTTGTTGGCCCCATTAGTGGTGATGGGCGTCATGTTGCTAATTCCTGTTCCAGATGGTATGCCGCCGCAGGCCTGGCACTATTTTGCGGTTTTCGTCGCGATGATTGTCGGTATGATCCTGGAGCCGATCCCGGCGACAGCGATCAGTTTTATCGCCGTAACCATTTGCGTTATCGGCAGCAATTACCTGCTATTTGACGCTTCAGAACTGGCCGATCCGGCGTTTAAAGCCAGTAAACAGGCGCTGAAATGGGGGCTTGCCGGTTTCTCCAGCACCACGGTCTGGCTGGTTTTCGGCGCGTTTATTTTCGCGCTGGGCTACGAAGTGACCGGACTGGGGCGCCGCATTGCGCTGTTTTTGGTAAAATTCATGGGTAAACGCACGCTGACGCTCGGCTATGCGATTGTCATTATCGATATTTTGCTGGCGCCGTTTACTCCCTCCAATACGGCTCGTACCGGCGGGACTGTCTTCCCGGTCATCAAGAACCTGCCGCCGCTGTTTAAATCGTTTCCAAACGATCCTTCCGCACGCCGCATCGGCGGTTATTTGATGTGGATGATGGTGATCAGTACCAGCCTGAGCTCTTCGATGTTTGTCACTGGCGCGGCGCCAAACGTGTTAGGTCTGGAGTTCGTCAGCAAGATCGCCGGGGTCCAGATTAGCTGGCTGCAGTGGTTTCTCAGCTTTCTGCCGGTAGGGATTATTTTACTGATCGTTGCGCCGTGGCTCTCCTATGTGCTTTATAAACCTGAAGTGACCCACAGTGCGGAAGTCGCGGCCTGGGCTGGCGGCGAGTTAAAAAACATGGGGCGTCTGTCCCGCAAAGAGTGGACGCTGATTGGCCTGGTGCTGCTTAGCTTAGGATTGTGGGTTTTTGGTGGAAAAATCATCAACGCCACTGCCGTGGGTCTGCTGGCCGTCTCGCTGATGCTGGCGCTGCATGTTGTGCCGTGGAAAGACATTACGCGCTACAACAGCGCCTGGAACACCCTGGTGAACCTCGCTACGCTGGTGGTCATGGCTAATGGCTTAACCCGCTCCGGCTTTATTGACTGGTTCGCCAATACCATGAGTACACATCTGGAAGGTTTCTCGCCGGATGCAACCGTCATTGTACTGGTACTGGTGTTCTATTTCGCGCACTATCTGTTCGCCAGCCTTTCCGCTCACACCGCGACCATGCTGCCGGTCATTCTGGCGGTGGGTAAAGGCATTCCGGGCGTTCCGATGGAACAACTGTGTATTCTGCTGGTGCTGTCTATCGGTATCATGGGCTGTCTGACGCCGTATGCCACCGGCCCTGGTGTGATTATCTACGGCTGCGGTTACGTGAAATCCAAAGACTACTGGCGGCTTGGCGCAATCTTTGGCGTTATCTATATCGCGATGCTGTTGCTGGTGGGCTGGCCGATTCTGGCAATGTGGAATTAAACATTACGCCAACGTAGGTTAAAAATGATGCCGTTCAGGTTCACCTGAGCGGCATTTTTTATGATTAAATGGGTAACATTCATAATGTGTATAAATTATCGAATTCATCATGAACACAATATGGCATTACAGTCCGCTGCTGGCTGCCCTCTTAACCCCAATTTTTGCCGCCAACGCCGACGAACTTCAGGCGCAACAGTACGGTGATTTCACTGACTATGTGCTGGCGCTTTCCTGGCAAACCGGTTTTTGTCAAAGCCAGCATGAACGCCGCCATCGGGAACCCGATGAGTGCCGTCTGCAAAAAGAGCCAGCCAACAAAGCAGACTTTCTGACCGTTCACGGCCTGTGGCCTGGATTACCCAAATCTATCGCCGCACGCGGTGTTGACCAGCGACGCTGGCAGCGCTTTGGCTGTGCGACGCGGCCAATCCCGAATCTGCCTGAAGTCAAGGCCAGCCGGAAATGCTCCGCCCCCGCCCCCGGACTTTCGCCTGACATCGCGGCAGCGCTTAAGGAAGTGATGCCCGGCGCGGGGGGGAATTCCTGTCTGGAGCGCTACGAATATGCCAAACATGGCGCCTGTTTCGGGTTTGATCCCAATGCCTATTTCGGCACCATGATACGGCTGGATAAGGCGATAAAAGACAGCGCGCTGGGGCAGTTTCTGGCGGATAATTACGGCAAGACCGTTAGCCGCGCTGAGTTTGATAGCGTCGTCGCACAAATGTGGGGCCAGGATAATGTCAAAGCCGTTAAAGTAAACTGCCATGGCAATCCCGCCTATTTAACAGAGATTCAGTTTTCATTAAAGGCGTCGATGATTAACGCCCCGCTCTCCTCTGCCTCATTCCTGCCGCAGCCGCATCCCGGCAACTGCGGGAAACAGTTTATTATCGATAAAGCCGGTTATTGACGAAGCAGAGGTTTAAAACCGTAGCCACATTTGAGAACACGCCCGAATGTAGACTAAAATTCACTCAGGGCTATGACGTTTGAGGATTTACCCGAATGTGAACTAAATCACTTCAAAGACGGGGTAAGTCTCAGTATCATCATGAGAGTTAAACCCTCGCCGCCAGACGGTGAGGGTTTTCTTTTGGGACCATTTACCTGCACTACTCGCAGTATCGATGACATGGAGTAAGAAATGTCCAGACCCACTATTATCATTAACGACCTTGACGCCGAACGTATTGATCGTCTTCTGGAACAGCCTGCGTATGCGGATCTGCCGATTGCCGACGCGCTCAACGCCGAACTGGATCGCGCGCAAATGTGTTCGCCACAAGAGATGCCGAACGATGTCGTCACCATGAACAGCCGCGTTAAATTCCGCAATTTGAGCGATGGTGAAACACGCGTGCGGACGCTGGTGTATCCCGCCAATATGACGGATAGCAGTACCCAGCTTTCGGTAATGGCGCCCGTCGGCGCGGCGTTGCTGGGACTGCGCGTCGGCGACACCATTCACTGGGAACTGCCGGGCGGCGCCTCCACCCATCTCGAAGTGCTGGAACTCGAATATCAGCCTGAAGCCGCGGGCGACTTCCTGCGTTAAACCATCTGCATAAGCGTTAATGCGTTTACACAGAGGATGCCTGCGCATCCTCTTTCCGTTAGCCCTTTCATTGCTGCCTGTTTCAGACAACGCCGCCTGGCATCGGGTTGATTACTCCCGTCGCCTGTTTCTGCGCCGCTTGTGCCGACGTCGCTCCCGGCACCAGGATAACCTTCCGGCACTCTTCTTCGCGTTTTTCGAAAATTTCGTAGCCGCGCGCCGCCTCTTCAAACGGCATATAGTGCGTGACAATCTCCTCCGGCTTCAGCAACCCTTTTTCAATAAGCGGTAATAATTCCCCCAGCCACGCGTGAACATGGGTTTGACCCATTTTAAAAGTTAGCCCCTTATCAAAGGCGTCGCCGAATAAAAAGCCGTGAATAAAACCGGCATACACGCCGGGCACGCTGACCACGCCGCCGCGTCTGACCGCCGCGATACATTGTCGCAGCGCTTTGCCGCTGCTGCCTTCCAGTTTAAGGTTCGTCAGCACCGTCTCCGTCATGCTGCCTTTCGCTTCAAAGCCTACGGCATCAATTACCGCGTCCACGCCGCGGTGGCCTGCCGTCTGCTCGATGATTTTTTCCGCCGGATCGTTCTCATCATCGAAGTTGATCGGTATCGCGCCATAACGTTCTTCGGCGAAACGCAGGCGCCAGGCGTGGTGATCAACGACGAAGATCTGCTCCGCGCCCAGCAGTCGCGCACAGGCGATAGTCAGTAATCCTACCGGCCCTGCGCCAAAAACCGCCACGCTGGAACCTTGCTGAATCTGAGCATTTTTTGCCGCCTGCCAGGCGGTAGGCAAAATATCAGAAAGAAACAGCGCCTTATCGTCAGATAACAGCGGCGGCACCTTAAATGGACCGACATTACCTTTTGGCACGCGAACATATTCGGCCTGTCCGCCGGGAACGCCGCCATACAGATGGCTATACCCAAACAGCGCCGCCGGTGGCGGGATCTGTTTTTTATTCATCGCCGCGCCGTGTCCGTCGTTAGTGTTTTCACACGCTGAATATTGCTGTAGCCGACAGAAAAAGCAGTCACCACAGGCAATGACAAACGGGATAACGACCCGATCCCCTTTCCGAATATTCTTTACATCATGTCCGGTTTCCACCACCTCGCCCATAAACTCATGGCCGAAAATATCGCCATGTTTTACCTGTGGGATCTTGCCGCGATAGAGATGCAAATCAGATCCGCAAATCGCGGTGGCGGTAACACGCAAAATGATATCGTCAGGCTGCTCAATGCCGGGATCGGGTACGTTTTCAACCTTTACGTGATGTGGACCGTGATACGTCAATGCTTTCATGCAGCCTCCGGAGTAACGGTGAATGTTGCGTTCGACTATAAAAGGGTAGCTATCCCGGAGAGACTGCCGGAAAAACAGGCGGCTTTAGGATTTTTCCTGGAAAATACACGACTTTTTTAACGTCAGGTTGCCGTAATATTTAAAATTGCCAGACAAATAGCAGAAAGAAACATTATTATATGCTTGAATAAATTCAGTATTGATTAACAGGGAGTAACGGGTATGTATAAGACAATCATTATGCCGGTTGATGTTTTTGAAATGGAACTTAGCGATAAAGCCATTCGCCACGCTGAGTTTCTGGCGCAACAGGATGGCGTCATTCATCTGTTGCATGTACTGCCTGGGTCCGCGAGCATGAGTCTGCATCGCTTTGCCGCCGACGTGCGTCGCTTTGAAGAACATTTACAGCATGAGGCGGAAACGCGTCTGCAAACGATGGTGGGACACTTCAGTATCGATCCTTCACGAATTAAAACGCATGTTCGCTTTGGTAGCGTGCGCGATGTCGTCAATGAGATGGGCGAAGAACTGGATGCGGATGTCGTGGTAATCGGTTCGCGTAATCCGTCTATCACGACACACCTGTTGGGATCTAACGCCTCAAGCGTGGTGCGCCATGCGACGCTGCCAGTATTGGTTGTGCGTTAACCCTGGTGGCTAAAAACTGACACGCCCTGCCAGGTCGCGCCTGGCAGGGCTTTTTATTGCATCATCGTTAGTACAAATGCCCGATATTCACAATAGTACTCACCGTGTCGCCAAAAAAGACCAGCCGACTCAGAAATACGCCAACGAATAACAAAACGAACAGGAGTTTCGGGCGCGAATCACCGTGACGGCTGGCGACAAAAGCGAGCGCAAGGCAGACCAGGCTTGCCAGGTAAAACGGTGAAGCCAGCCATGAACGCGCCGTCATCTGCATTACCGTTCCCCCGCTTAACCACACCAGCGGCGCCGCGATAAGTACCGCGATACACACCACAATTCCCTGGCGTAACGCAGGAACGGCAGGCCTGAGTTTTAACAGCGGAATCGCCGCGCAACCCATGACCCATACCGTAATAAAAAATAACAGCATGGTAAACCCATTAGCGATAGCCACCATCGCTGGCGCGGCGTAGGTCATCCCCTGCACCGCCACCAGTAACACGCCGAACACGGAGGCGATAAGAGCCATCGCTTTATGTCCCTTTGCCAGGAACGTTACGCCGACCGCTGCGCCAAACAACGTGGCGCCAAGGATTTCCCGACTTAACCAGGCATGTCGCAGGTTAATCAGCGCATTATAAGCGCGATCGGGATGCGCCAGATGCAGAATCGCGGCAATAGACGCCAATGCCAGCACCAGCCCGGTGGCCAACCAATAGAAACGCTGGCCTTCCACTTCACCACGCAGCGTACGCCATGTCAGTACCAAAGCCATCCCGACAGACATCTGGCTTAATACCGTAAAAAACACCAGCGGCAGTTCATATTTTTCCATTACTTGTCCTCCGGCTGCTTAGGCTGGCGCGCCAGAATAAAGCGCGTTCCTGGATTAAGCTGTGGCATATGCGGGAACCCTGGCGGATACTGCACCGCATTATCGGGCACAGGATCGGCATCCAAATCGATAATCGACAAGGCGCCCACCGGACAGGCGTTTACGCACGCCGGATTCATACCGATATCAAGACGCTCGTAGCACATACTGCATTTTTCCGCTTTACGTGTCTCTTCATTAAAACGCGGCGCGCCATAAGGACAGTTACGAATACAGTTTTTGCAGCCAATGCAGCGCTCAGGGTTATGCACCACCACGCCATCTTCACGTTTGGTATAGGCTTCGACCGGACAGGCGGCGACGCAGGCCGGATGTTCGCAGTGGTTACAGGCCAGCGAGTAAAACGCCCGCTCTTCATGTGGATAGATGTCTTTATCCAACGGATAAACGTAGCGCCAGAAGCGATCCGGCTCCAGTTGGTTAAAGCTTTTACACGCCATAGCACAGCCGCGGCAGCCGATGCACTTATCGCTATTCACTAAAAACGCACGTCTCATGCTACGGATTCCCCTTTACCGATCAATACAACGTCAGCAAACTGACTGTGGATAGCGGCGCCCGGCGCGCCAGTTTTCATCAGCCCCATATCAGCAGGCGTATCGGCCACGACGTTTTGCACGTTGTACTGCCGTTTCGGGAACCACGCTTCATACATCACCAGAAAATCTTCCGGCACGTTGGTGGTGACTTTTGCCCGCAGCTCAACTTCACCGGTGCCATTGAAAACTTTGACCAGATCGTTCTCGCTGATGCCTTTTTTCTTCGCGGAAGAAGGATGGATATAAACGAACGGTTCCGGGTAGAACACCTGCATCCAGTCCAGGTTGATAAACTGCGAGTGCAGGCCAAACTGCACGTGCGGCGTAAACAGATGGAAAGGCAGTTTGCTCTCGGCTTCCGGTTTGTATTCCGGCAGCGCGGTGTGGCCGTTTTTCTCCGCCAGTTCAGATTTAAATTCATACTTGCCTGACGGCGTTTTGAACTTGCGATCGTACCAGGCGGCTGAACTTGGCAGAATCGCTTTTTTCGGCCCGTCCAGCAGATCGTCCCAGGAAGAGATGCCGAACATTTTCGCCATACCGTCGTTGAACTCCTGATCCAGCCAGCGCTTGTGATCGAACTCTTGCGGGAAGGTACAGGAACCCGGCGCCATCTTATTAATGGTGCGCGACAGCATGGTAGCGATTTCAAGGTCGCATTTTGCTTCATACATCGGCTTAATCGCCGGCTGATTAATGGAAAGCCAGTAGTGCCAGTAAGAAGCATCCACGTTCCACTCTTCAAACGCGGTGGTAACGGGCAGCACGATATCAGCGTGTTGCACCGTTTCGTTGAAGAACTGATCGGCGCAGACCACCATTTCCAGTTTTTCAAACGCTTTTTTCATCTTGCTGCGATCGAAATCCTGGGCAAACGGGTTTTTACAGGCGACCCACAGCATACGAACCGGCGGATCGTTGGCCTCCAGAATCCCCTGCGCCGTCTGGTTGATATTCAGAGAGCGATCGGAGTACTGCACGGCGTCGCTGCCAGCGGCAGCCCCGAATTCACTGGTGGTGCCCGCCGCTCCCGGTATACCAATAGCGCCCTCCGGCGGCTTCTGCAGCATGGCGTTATAGTTAAAGCCCCAGGTATGCAGATGACCATAACGTGCGCCGCCGCCTTCGACACCGATGTTGCCGGTCATAGCGACAAAGGCATCGATAGCGCGAACGTTGGCGCCGCCGTTGACATGACGCTGCATCCCGTAACCAATCCAGACCGTGGCCGGCTTAACCGCCGTAAACTCTTCCGCCAGCTGGCGAATGACATCCGCAGACAGGCCGCAGATTTCTGCCGCCCATTCCACGGTGACGTTATTGCGCAGATAGGCTTCAAATTCCGGATAGCCATGAGCATCGTTGTTGACAAAATTCTGATCCACCAGCCCTTTATCCACCAGATGACGCGCCATCCCCAGCGCCAGCGCACCGTCTGAGCCAGGCCGCACGCGCAGGTAGAGATCGGCTTTGGCGGCAGTCTGCGACAGCAGCGGGTCGATAACCACGACCTTCGCCCCTTTCTCGCGCGCCTGATAGATGTACTTCATGCTGTGCATTGAGCACCAGGCCGGGTTGGCGCCCCAGATAATGATGTATTTCGCTTTCACCATATCTTCCGGGTCGTTACACCACATGTCGCCCATGTCGTAGTTTTGCGCGTCGATGCCGGCAGGCCAGCACGGCGTACCGGCAAAACGGGTGGTATAGCCAAGCGAGGACATCATCCCTTCAACGGCATAGTTCAGCACGCCAAACTTACCGGAATATTTGGTCAGCGCCAGACCGAGCATAGAACCGTCTTTTTTCTTAATCTCCAGCATCTTGGCGGCAATGCGCTGCATCGCCTCTTCCCATGAGATGCGACGCCAGTTGCCGCTACCGCGAACGTCCTGCGCCATGGGATATTTAATACGATCGGGGCTATAAACCCGGCGCGGATAGCTTAACCCTTTGACGCAAGGGGTACCGTGAGTAAATGTTGATTCCGGCGCGCCTTCCACGAAAGTAATGACCCCGTCCTTTACCCACGTCTTGAGGCTACAGGTGTCATAGCAGTTACGCGGACACGCGTTACGATAAATTTTGTACGTTTTAGGGTTAAAGGGAACAGGCGGCTGCGCAAGCGCGCATCGGGAGGTCAGTAATCCTCCGGGTAAAGCCGCAACGGCGCCCAGTGCCACTATCCCCTTTAAAAAAGAACGTCTGTTCAGATGTCCCGTCTCATTACTCATATTGATACTCTCGTTTTAATTCATCAAGCCAATAAAATAAGATGTCCGCCACCGTATATAACGTGGTCGTTTGTGCATGAGTTTTTATTTTTTCGATATATAATGGCACCCACTTTGTTAAATAGTTATTGATATATTGAGTGAGAGTAGATCGGTATTGTGACGTTTGCCGGGTATTAACCAGTAATAGTGTGGTCAACTCCAGAACGCAGGAAATATGATCGTCAGGAATATTGCTCTCCTGATTAACCGATAATCCCAACGCTGCCATAAAATCCCGTATCTCCAGCGTCGCCTTTCCCATCACCAGCGCATCCTCTTCCAGATACACTGAAGCGAAAGGCGCAGCCAGCAGCTTGCCAGGACCGACGAATAGCGCATTAAAGTCATACTCCGCCTCCAGCCACGCTCGGTCGGTAAGGTTTACCGCAGCAGTGGGATTTAATCTCACGTAGGCAGATTTCAGTGAACGACTATCATGAGAATTAAAAAAATCACGCAATGTAAGCCCTGTTTTTTCTAATTCCGTCAGTGATTCATAGATTGAATCCATGAATAAATAACCTCACATACAAATGCAACATAAATCAAGAAAAAAGAATGGGCATTTTAACGGAAGCGCTTAATCTTTCTTTGATAAAAAAACAGAAAAATTCCCGTTAAATCCGTAGAAGACTTTTTTATTGTTTCAAAGTTTAAAAACAGAAGACCGTTGAAATAAAAAACCGTCTGTTATTAACAGACGGTTTCAGAGTATTGATAATGAAGAACGTGTTTTACCCGGCGGCGTTCCCCGGGCATAAACACCGCAGGCCCGAATAGCTTACACTATCGGGCCGTTTACGATGGCCAGTTAACTGACCTTGCAGGTGTGCTTACTTCTTTTTATGCGATTTTGGTACGAATCAGATAATCAAAGGCGCTCAACGAGGCTTTCGCCCCTTCGCCGGTGGCGATGATAATCTGTTTATAAGGAACGGTGGTACAATCGCCTGCGGCGAAGACGCCCTTAACGCTGGTTTCACATTTGGCGTCAATAATGATCTCGCCCATGCGGTTACGCTCAAGCGCGCCTTCCAGCCAGTGGGTATTCGGCAACAGACCAATCTGCACAAAAATCCCTGCCAGCGCGACGCTATGAATATCGCCGCTGACACGGTCACGATACTCCAGCCCCACCACTTTCGAACCGTCGCCCTTCACTTCTGTCGTTTGCGCATTCAAAATGATATCGACATTTTTCAGGCTACGCACTTTGTCCTGTAGCACCTGATCCGCCTTCATCTCCGGCGCAAACTCCAGCAACGTAACGTGTTCTACAATACCTGCCAGATCGATAGCCGCTTCAACGCCAGAGTTGCCGCCGCCGATGACCGCCACACGCTTCCCTTTAAATAACGGACCGTCGCAGTGCGGACAATAGGTGACGCCTTTGGTGCGATACTGATCCTCGCCCGGCACATTCATATTGCGCCATTTCGCGCCGGTGGCGATGATGATACTGCGCGCTTTCAATACTGCGCCGGACGCCGTTTCAATCTGATGCAAGCCGCCTTCTGTCGCGGCCGGAACCAGTTTACTTGCGCTCTGGCTGTCGATAACGTCAACGTCGTAATCGCTGACATGCGCTTTCAGCGCGCCCGCCAGTTTCTGGCCTTCGGTTTTCGGCACCGAGATATAGTTTTCGATATCCACGGTATCCAGCACCTGACCGCCGAAGCGCTCGCCCATCAGACCGGTACGGATGCCTTTGCGCGCCGAGTAGACCGCCGCCGCCGCGCCCGCCGGGCCGGAGCCGACAATCAGTACGTCATACGCATCGCGTTTGTTCAGCGCTTCCGCCGCGCGTTTTTCTGCGCCAGTATCCACTTTAGCGACAATCTCGGTCAGAGTCATACGTCCCTGGCCGAACTCTTTACCGTTAACAAATACCGCCGGAACACCCATCACGTTACGTTCGGTGATTTCGTTCTGGAAGGTGCCGCCATCAATTGCCGTATGTTTAATACGCGGGTTCAGCACCGCCATCAGGTTCAGCGCCTGCACTACGTCCGGGCAGTTATGACAGGAGAGTGAATAATAAGTTTCGAATTCAAAATCGCCGTCAATATCGCGAATCTGCTCCAGCAGCGACTGCGCTTCTTTTGATGGATGACCGCCGGTCCACAGCAGCGCCAAAACCAGCGAGGTAAATTCGTGGCCCAGCGGAGAACCGGCAAAGCGCGGCCCCTGCTGAGAACCTGGATTCGTAATCAGGAAAGACGGCTTGCGCACCGGCAGAGTATTGTCTTCTTTAAACGTGACTTTGTCGGACAGCTCGGCGATTTCAGCCAGCAGTTCCTTGATTTCCGCCGATTTAGCGCTGTCATCCAGCGTGGCAATCAGCTCAACAGGTTTGGTCAGTTTCTCAAGGTAAGCCCTGAGCTGGGTTTTCATATTTGTGTCGAGCATTCTTCTTCCCTCTCTGAAAACATCATCATGCAAGCCGACTTCGCGGGACTGCATTAATGCAACTTGCGTCATGGTGCTGAAATGAAATGGGCGCGGGTGCGCCCATGACTGAAACAATTTCCAAAGTATTTCACGTCAGAGTAAGGCGGCTAGCCTGAGAATCCCCGGGAGCTTACTGAAGTAAGTGACCGGGGTGAGCAGGCGACGCCAACGCAGCTATGGCGTGAAAGACGACGGAAATTTAGATTTTACCAACCAGGTCTAAGGATGGAGCCAGAGTCGCTTCACCTTCTTTCCATTTCGCCGGGCATACTTCGCCTGGGTGAGCGGCAACGTACTGTGCTGCTTTAATTTTACGCAGCAGGTCAGACGCGTCACGGCCGATACCTTCAGCGGTAACTTCGATCGCCTGGATGATACCCTGCGGGTCAACAACAAAGGTCGCACGGTCTGCCAGACCTTCATCTTCACGCATGTTGTCGAAGTTACGGGTCAGGGCGCCAGTCGGGTCGCCGATCATCGCATATTTGATTTTTGCGATAGTTTCAGAGCTGCTGTGCCATGCTTTGTGCGTGAAGTGAGTATCGGTTGAGACGGAATAAACGTCTACGCCCAGCTTCTGCAGTTCTTCGTAATGGTCGGCAACGTCACCCAGTTCAGTCGGGCAAACAAAGGTAAAATCGGCCGGGTAGAAGAAGAAGACGCTCCAGCGGCCTTCGGTATCTTTCTCGGTGACTTCAATGAATTCACCGTTTTTGAACGCCTGGTTTTTGAAAGGTTTGATTTTGGTGTTAATTAAGGACATCTATACTTCCTCCGTGTTTTCGTTGAGGAGTAAGTTAACGAAATTTTGCTGATTCGGCTAATGCGTTTCCATTATCAAATCAATAAGCGTTAACTAACAACCCGATTCGGGCGACATTGTGAACACTGCGCCCTGTCAGCCATCTAAAGTAAAAAGGCCGCCTGACAGGCGGCCCCATTACCTGAACTACCCGTAGGTAACTTCAGAGCCAGTACGACTCGTCTTGCAAATTACAGACGTATTGTCTGCAACTCGAAATCCATAGCGTATATGCTGGCTAAGTGTTGCGCTCTACATTACCTTAACAAAGGCTGTAACAGCGAAAAGGATTACATCACCCCAGCATAGAAAGGGCAATCCCGGCACGCCAGCTCTTACCTATGTCTGTGATAGGCATCATCATTAATACTCTTTTCGCTTTGATCTTAAAAGGAAAAAATATGATTAAACGTACATTGCTGCTTGCTATGCTGCCCATTCTCGCCCACGCGGAAGAACTGCCTGCGCCGGTTAAAGCCATTGAAAAACAGGGTATAACTATCCTGAAATCCTTCGAGGCGCCGGGGGGCATGAAGGGCTATCTCGGAAAGTATCAGGATATGGGCGTCACGATTTACCTGACGCCGGACGGCAAACACGCGATTTCCGGCTATATGTATAATGAAAAAGGTGAAAATCTTAGCAACGCCCTGATAGAAAAAGAGATCTATGCACCGGCCGGACGTGAAATGTGGCAGAAAATGGAAAAAGCGTCATGGATACTCGACGGTAAAAAAGACGCGCCGGTGGTGCTGTATGTCTTCGCCGACCCTTTCTGCCCCTATTGTAAGCAGTTTTGGCAGCAAGCTCGCCCGTGGGTCGAATCCGGCAAGGTACAATTACGTACGTTACTGGTCGGGGTGATTAAACCGGAAAGCCCGGCCACAGCCGCAGCGATTTTAGCCGCGAAAGACCCGGCGAAAACCTGGCATGACTATGAAGCCTCCGCAGGAAAGATGAAGCTGGAGGTTCCGGCGTCCATCCCCCCGGCGCAGATGAAAGTCATTAATCAGAATCAGCAGTTAATGGACGATCTTGGCGCTAACGCGACGCCAGCAATTTATTACATGAATAAAGATAAGATTTTGCAACAGGTTGTGGGTTTACCGGAAAAAGCGCAACTGGACGCCATGATGGGGCAGCCTTAACGCAGAAATTAGCAAGGCAGAAGCTTAACCGTACCCCGCCCGATAGCGCTGCGTTTGTCGGGCCAACCTCCTCCCGGCATTAACGCGACGCCAGACCAGCATGTCATCCGGCACAGCCTTTTTAGACTAACGGCGTGATTATAAAAGTGTACGTTATGTCCGCCTTTACTGTGATTATTTACTCGCTAAAATATTCATAACTGTGGTATTTTAGTTTAAATAAACTCTACATTAAGTTTAATAAACATAACTCTGGTAAATTATTGAGATTAAGTCATAATCATGAAAGATACCATGATTATGCCAGGAAGATACTATGGCTAACCTTTACGACCTTAAAAAATTTGATCTTAACTTGTTGGTTATATTTGAATGTATCTATCAACATTTAAGCATTAGCAAAGCAGCAGAAACACTCTATATTACACCTTCTGCCGTAAGCCAGTCATTGCAACGCCTGCGCACGCAATTCAACGACCCTCTATTTATTCGTTCAGGTAAAGGAATTACGCCTACCGTAACAGGCATTAATTTACATTATCATTTAGAAAATAACCTTAACAGCCTGGAACAAACTATTAATATAATGAATCAGTCCAGCCTGAAGAAAAAGTTTATTATCTACAGCCCACAGCTGTTGATCACCCAATATGTGATGAAATTAGTTAAATATATCCGCAAAGATCCACAGGTTGAAATTGAACATCACGACATTTTGACCACTGACGAACAGCCTGAAGATCTGCTTGCCTACCGAAAAGCAGATGTTGTGGTTTCATCGGCCCCACTGAATAATCGTTCTATTGTTTGTTCTCACTTTAATAGGATGGAATGTATCCTTGTTTGCAGTGAAAACCATCCCCGACTAGGCGACACCGCCACTATCGACGAAATTCTACAAGAGTCATTTACGCAACTCGTCGCCCGGGCAAGCGGTATAAAAGAGTATCATTCACTTATAGATGATGTGCTGGGGGAAAGAATAATTGGTTTCAGAAGCAAATCGCTGATGACCATCGCCAACGCCATCAGCTCCACGGAGCTTATTGGTTTTTTACCAGAATCACTTGTTGACTATTACTCTTCCTCTATCAAACTTAAAAAAGTCACTACACCTTTTACCATTGCTCCCATACAGCTCTATCTTATGTATAATAGAGCTTCGCTGAATAATAGTGGATTTGCTGAGCTCATTGAGCACATCACAAAAAAGCATTAATAAGAAGGTCAGATAACAGATGTTAATATAAATTCAATGTATATATTTATGGGATATATTTATTTTACAAATATAATAAAGCATTGCAAGTTCATCTAATCCGCTTATCCTTTATGTTAATTATTTCGAATATACTGTAGTTAACACATCGGAGACTATCCAGAGATGTCGGTTTATAAAGTTCCACTTGAGCAAAATGTTCTGGAAGCGGCTCAAGAGCGTATAATGTGGACCCTGGAAACCTTACCCCGGGTCTGCGTCTCATTTTCTGGTGGTAAAGATTCAGGACTTATGCTGCACCTGACGGCAACGTTGGCGCGCAAAATGAATAAAAAGATCCATGTTCTCTTCATTGACTGGGAAGCGCAATTCTCCTGTACCATCGCCTATATTGAATCGTTACGTGAATACTACGCGGACGTTATTGAGCGTTTTTATTGGGTCGCATTACCCTTAACCACACAAAATTCCCTTTCACAATACCAGCCGGAGTGGCAGTGTTGGCAGCCGGGTACCGACTGGGTACGACAACCGCCAGAAGATGCGATTACCGATCCGGCCTTTTTTTCCTTTTATCAACAAGGCATGACCTTTGAACAGTTCGTTCGCGATTTTGCCGACTGGTTTTCAGAAAAACGTCCTGCCGCTATGCTGGTCGGTATTCGTTCCGACGAATCCTATAACCGATTTGCCGCTATCGCTAACTCGCATAAGCTGCGCTTTGCCGACGATAAGCCCTGGACCACGTTAGCCCCTAAGGGGCACACCTGGTATATCTATCCCATCTATGACTGGAAAACCGCAGATATCTGGACCTGGTTCGCCAAAACAGGTAAACCCTGTAACCCTTTGTATAATTTGATGTATCAGGCTGGCGTACCACCCCGCTACATGCGTATTTGCGAACCGTTCGGTCCGGAACAACGACAGGGGTTATGGCTGTATCATGTTATCGAACCTGAGCGCTGGGCGGCCATGTGCGCCAGAGTCAGCGGCGCACTCAGCGGAGGAATATACGCCGGACAAGACAGCCATTTTTATGGCCACCGGAAAATTTTAAAACCCGATCACCTTAACTGGGAAGAGTACGCGCTGCTCCTGCTACACAGTATGCCTGAAGTCACTGCCGAACATTACCGTAATAAAATCGCCGTTTATTTGCAGTGGTATAAGAAAAAAGGCATGAACACCATTCCACAGACGCAGCATGGCGATATCGGATCGCGCGATATTCCGTCATGGCGACGGATCTGCAAAGTATTACTGAACAATGATTACTGGTGCCGGGCGCTGTCATTCAGTCCGACAAAACCTAAGAATTACCAGCGTTATAACGAACGTATGAAAGCTAAACGCCAGGAATGGGGGATCTTATGCAACACCGACTCACAACCGAAATAACTCACTTTCTCTCTGAACTGCCTGAAGAGGAGAGGATCGCCGCCATTAATGAATTTAGAATGGCGATACATAGCGTTAGTCCTTTTCGCGATGAGCCTGTCGATTGTGTCCTGTGGGTGAAAAACGATCATATTTCGCCTAATGACTACAACCCGAATAACGTTGCGCCGCCGGAGAAAAAACTGCTGCTTAAATCGATTGAACAAGATGGGTTTACTCAGCCGATCGTGGTGGTAAAGGCCGATGCCGAGGAGTACGAGATTGTGGACGGTTTTCACCGTCATGAGCTGGGCAAAGGAAAAGCGGCCCTGAAAAGGCGTCTGAAAGGCTACCTGCCGATAACGTGTCTGGACAGAGAACGTCACGAACGCATGGCGGCAACCATTCGGCATAACCGCGCGCGCGGGCGTCACCAGATCCACGCCATGTCAGAAATCGTGCGCGAACTTTCTCTGCTAGGCTGGGACGAGAGCAAAATCGGCCAGGAGTTAGGTATGGACGCCGATGAAGTCCTGCGCCTGAAACAGATCAACGGCCTGCAGGAGCTTTTTGCAGACCGTCGATTCTCCAGAGCGTGGACGGTTAAATAACTACAGTTTACACAGGCGCTCTGCGGCGGCCAGCAGCGTTGATTCCTGTTTAGCGAAACATAAACGTATAAGCTGATGCGGGAAAGGGGCGGCGCAAAAGACAGAAAGCGGAATAGCGGCGACACCGACTTCTTCGGTTAGCCACTGACAAAACTCAACGTCATTTAGCGTCGACACTGCGCTGTAATCGATTAACAGAAAATAGGTACCTTCACAGGGCAGCACTTTTAATCGGCTTTGCGCCAGCGCGTTAACCAGCACATCGCGTTTTTTCCGGTAAAAATCGGGTAACGCGCGATAGTGTTCCGGCGCGGCGCGCAGCATATCCGCCAGCGCCAGTTGCGCCGGCGTATTGACGCAAAACGTCAGGTACTGATGAACTTTGCGTATTTCGGCGCTAATGGCCGCAGGCGCAACGCAGTAACCAATCTTCCATCCTGTCATATGAAAGGTTTTACCAAACGATGAAACGGCAACCGCCCGCTCTCGTAACTGAGGGTGCGCCAATACGCTGGCATGGCCTTCGACGGCAAAACAAATATGTTCGTACACTTCATCGCTTAACACATAAATTTCCCGCTCGCCGATAGCCTGCCACAGCGCCTCGATATCCTCCTGACGCCAGACGGTAGCGGTGGGATTATGCGGCGTATTGAGGATCACCAGCCGCGTGCGCTCGCTAAGCAACGCCGAAAACGCCTGCCAGTCGACGCGAAAATGCGGCGGCGTAAGTGCTATGCGTTTTAACACGCCGCCGGAAAGCGCCACGGCCGGGGCATAGCTGTCGTAACTGGGATCGAAACAGATAACCTCATCCCCTGCCCGCACCAGTGCGGTAATCGCCGCGTACAACGCTTCTGTCGCGCCCGCCGTGACGGTGATATCACTGACGTCATCGGGTCGATAACCATATATTTCCGCCGTTTTATCGGCTATGGCCTCCCTCAGCGCCTGCGCGCCTGTCATCGGCGCATATTGATTCGCGCCCTGCGCGACATGATAAGCCAACCGCTCGTGCAAATAAGAAGGACCATCAAAATCAGGGAAGCCTTGCGATAAATTTATTGCCTGATGTTTCTGCGCCAACGCGCTCATTTGCGTAAAAATCGTGGTGCCAAGATTGGGCAATTTGCTTTTTGGAATCAGTGGGTTATTTCTCATTATCTTCATACCCGCCAGTGATGTGGTTATTGACACACTATCACAGGGTGTTAGTATTTGGCAATCAAGACGTTTAGATGTCTAAATATAATAACAGCGGTGAGAAGACCCTAAGGACAACACAACATGAACCACACTGAAATCCGCGTCGTTACCGGCCCGGCGAATTATTTTTCCCATGCCGGAAGCCTCGGAAGACTGACCGACTTTTTCACGCCGGAACAGCTTTCCCACGCCGTTTGGGTGTACGGCGAACGCGCGATTGCCGCCGCCCGGCCTTACCTGCCGGAAGCGTTTGAACGTGCTGGCGCAAAACATCTGCAGTTTACCGGCCATTGTAGCGAACGCCATGTTGCCCAACTGGCGCACGCCTGCAACGACGATCGTCAGGTGGTGATAGGCGTCGGCGGCGGCGCGCTGCTCGATACCGCCAAAGCGCTCGCCCGCCGTCTGGCGCTGCCGTTTGTCGCTATCCCGACCATCGCAGCGACCTGCGCCGCCTGGACACCGCTTTCCGTCTGGTATAACGACGCGGGACAGGCGTTACAGTTCGAAATTTTTGATGATGCCAATTTTCTGGTGCTGGTCGAACCGCGCATTATTCTGCAGGCGCCCGATGACTATCTGTTAGCTGGCATTGGCGATACGCTGGCGAAATGGTATGAAGCCGTTGTGCTTGCGCCGCAGCCTGAAACGTTGCCATTGACCGTAAGACTGGGCATTAACAGCGCGTGCGCTATTCGCGATCTCCTGCTGGACAGCAGCGAACAAGCATTAGCGGATAAACAGCAGCGTCGGCTGACCCAGGCATTTTGCGACGTGGTGGATGCGATTATCGCTGGCGGCGGTATGGTCGGCGGCCTTGGGGAACGCTATACCCGTGTCGCCGCCGCCCATGCGGTACACAACGGTCTGACCGTCCTGCCGCAAACGGAAAAATTCCTGCACGGAACGAAAGTGGCTTATGGCATTCTGGTGCAAAGCGCGCTACTGGGACAAGATGACGTGCTGGCGCAATTGATTACAGCGTACCGGCGATTTCATCTGCCGGCCAAGCTTAGCGAACTGGACGTGGATATTCATAACACCGCCGAGATCGATAGGGTAATCGCGCATACCCTGCGCCCGGTCGAATCCATCCACTATTTACCGGTGACGTTAACGCCAGACACCCTGCGTGCGGCGTTTGAAAAAGTTGAATTTTTCAGAATATAGCCTGGTGACGTTGCGTTTATCAGGCCTGGCAACCCTCAGCAGCAACGCGCGCCGCCTTTTCCACCATAGCGCGCATCCTGCCGCTCGCGGAAAAATTCTTCATAGGTCATCGGCGTCTGATCCGGATGCGTTATGCGCATATGCTCAACATAGTTGTCGTAGTCTGGCACGCCAATCATCATTTTTGCGGCCTGTCCCAGATATTTTCCGGCTTTCGAAAGCGTATCGAACATCGTTGTCACCTGTCATTCAAATGCCCTCTCCTTATTCTGGAGAGGGCTATTGATGTAAAAAGATTAGTGCGCGCCTTTCGCCTGCGTCACGATCTCATCCACATTTTCCGGCATCGGCTCATACGGCGTTTCATTCGCCGTCGGTTTATCAATCTTCAGAGCGGCCAGCGCCGTCTTAATAGAGAAGACCGCCAGCACCACGACCACCACCATAAAGAAGATGGTTAGCCCGGCATCCAGACGGTTATTGAATACCAACTGCGCGAGCTGCGATTCGGTGTACTGCGGCGGAATATTGCCGCTGTCGATCATCGCCTGGAACTTATTGGCAATGGCCAGGAAGCCGATTTTCGCATCCGGACTAAACGCTTTCTGCCAGCCCGCCGTCAGCGTACAAATCAGCAGCCAGGCCGTTGGCACCAGCGCGACCCACGCATAACGCTGACGCTTCATTTTGAACAGTACCACGGCGCAAAGCATCAGCGCCATACCCGCCAGCATCTGGTTAGCGATGCCAAACAGCGGCCACAGGGTGTTAATACCGCCCAACGGATCGACCACGCCCTGATGGAGGAAATACCCCCACGCCAGCACGCACAATGCCGTAGCAAGCAGGTTCGCTGGCAGCGAATCGGTACGTTTCAGCCCTGGCGACACTACGCCCAACAAATCCTGCAACATAAAGCGCGCCGCACGGGTACCCGCATCCACCGCCGTCAGAATAAACAGCGCTTCAAACAGAATGGCGAAGTGATACCAGAACGCCACATCCATCATGCCGCCCAACGCGCCATGTAAAATGTAGGCCATCCCTACCGCCAGCGTTGGCGCACCGCCTGCGCGGGAGATAATAGATTGTTCGCCGACTTCATTGGCAATCTGGTGTAACGTATCCGGCGTGATAGCGAAACCCCAACTACTGACCACCTGCGCGGCAGAAGCCACGACATCCGCTGTCCCCGCTGGCGCCAGTACCGCCATCGGGCTATTCATCGCGAAGTAAACGCCCGGATCGATAATACAGGCGGAGACCAGCGCCATAATGGCGACGAAAGATTCCATTAACATCCCGCCGTAGCCGATAAAGCAGGCCTGGCCTTCGTTGGCCAACATCTTCGGCGTCGTGCCGGAGGAGATGAGCGCATGGAAACCGGAGACCGCGCCACAGGCGATGGTAATAAACAGGAACGGGAACAGGTCGCCCGTCCAGACCGGTCCGGTACCATCAACAAATTTGGTCAGCGCCGGCATAGTCAGCGTCGGACGCATGATCAGAATCCCGACCGCCAGACCGACAATCGTACCAATTTTCAGGAAGGTAGAGAGGTAATCACGCGGCGCGAGCAGCAGCCAGACCGGCAGTACCGCCGCGACAAAACCATAACCCACCAGCATCCAGGTAAGCTGCACGCCAGTAAAATCAAAGTACGGCGCCCAGGTTGGGCTTGCCGCCACCCATCCGCCGGAAATAATAGCGAAAATAAGAAATACCAGCCCAATGACCGACACCTCGCCGATGCGCCCCGGACGCAGATAACGCAGGTAGATGCCCATAAAAATCGCCAGTGGAATAGTGAACGCGACAGTGTACGTTCCCCACGGGCTATGGGTCAGCGCTTTCACCACGATCATCGCCAGGACGGCCAGAATGATCACCATGATCATAAAGCAGGCCACCAGCGCGATCACCCCTGCCGTCGCGCCCATCTCCTCTTTAACCAGCTCGCCAAGCGAACGCCCATCGCGTCGGGTCGAGACGAACAGCACCATAAAGTCCTGCACCGCTCCCGCCAGCACAACGCCCGCCAGCAGCCAGATCATCCCCGGCAGATAGCCCATCTGCGCCGCCAGTACCGGCCCGACCAGCGGACCTGCGCCAGCAATGGCCGCAAAATGGTGACCAAACAGCACTTTCTTATCGGTCGGGACATAATCCAGACCATCATTATGACGTACCGCGGGCGTCATACGCGTTGGGTCAACCGCCAGCACTTTTTTGGCGATATAGAGCCCATAAAAACGATACGCAATTAGATAGACACAGACCGACGCCACCACGATCCATAGCGCGTTGATCTGTTCCCCACGATTTAACGCAATATAGCCCAGGGCAAACGCACCCAATACTGAGAGCGCTGTCCAGACGAGGTATTTCCCTGATTTATTCATAGTTGTTGTCCGTTTGGGTGTTCCAGAGAGATGTTACATTTTGTTTCTATAACACCTTTACCGTAATTAACAACACAACAACATGATAAAACCGTATCGTTACCCATTTTTTACATTACAGTGTTAACCAGATCACTTCCTTTCTTCGTTAATGCTGCAATTGCATTTTACTTTGCCAGAACTATCCCATTACCGCCGTTCCCAGGCGACAGGTGCAGCAGCGCCTCCCCTGCTCGTCAAAGAGCGTAATTTCCCAGCTTTGATTCTGCCGCCCCAGATGCAGCGGCAGGCAAACGCCACGTACTTTCCCCTGCGAGACGGCGCGGTGGTGGGTGGCGTTTAACTCGGTCCCGACCACGCACTGCCCGTCGCGGGTCATCAGATAACCGGCCATTGATCCTAACGTCTCCGCCAGCGCTGCCGATGCGCCGCCGTGTAGCAGACCAAACGGTTGATGAGTGCGGGCATCGACGGGCATTTCCGCCTCCAGCACGTCATCGCCCAGACGGGTGTAAACAATGCCCAGATGCGCCACCAGCGTGTTCTGACTGGTAGCGTTCAATTCATCCAGCGTTAAGTGCCGTTTCCAGATCATCGTCAGGCTCCCAATGTTGAACCGCCGTCCACCACGATATCCTGCAAGGTAATGTGGCTGGCCAGATCGGAGGCAAGAAACAAAATGGTATTGGCTATCTCCTGCGGACGGGCGATTTTACCGAGCGGTATGCCGAGCTTAAACTGTTCGCCGAAACCGCGAATACGCTGCTGTTCGGCATCTTCACTCACCCATAACGTGCGCTGCATATCGGTGTCGGTCGAACCAGGCGACACCACATTACAGCGCACCCCGCAGCCCGCCAGCTCCAGCCCTACGGTTAGCGCCAGGTTTTTCAGCGCCGCTTTAGAGGCGCCGTAGGCGCTCATACCGATACGCGGCGTATGCGCCGCATCTGAGGCTACGGTGACAATCGCCCCTCCCTGCTGACGGCGAAACTGCGCCATCGTCTGCGAAAACAGGTTAAATGCCCCGCCCACATTGACCGCAAACGTCTGCTGCCAGTCGTCGACGCTAAGCGCATCGGTCGCTCCCATACGCAAAATACCGGCGGCGTTGACCAGCACATCCAGCCGCGGCGTTTTTTGCAACACACGCTGGCACACCTGCGCGACCTGTGCGGCATCCGCTACATCCATGACTTCGGTAGCAAAGGGATAATTCTCTTGCGTAAATTCGCGATCGAAGCCGATCACCCGCGCCCCGGCGTCGACAAACGCCAGCGCCGTCGCGTAACCGATCCCTTTCCCCGCCCCGGTCACCCATACCGTTTTGTCTGAAAAATCAAAGCCGGTCATTACTCTACCCCGCGAGAAAGCAGCGCCCACCAGGCGTCAATGGTCGGGTTTTTCGCCAGCATCACGAAGTCGATATCGCCGTGTACTTTACGCCAGCGCGCTGCCAGCCCCATCATGCGTACTGAATCCAGGCCATAATCAATCAGGTTTTCATCATCCAGCGGCTCGTCGGTCTCATCCAGCAACGGCAGAATCAACGCCCGCAGCGCCGCTTTACTGGCAGGAACCGGCGTCGGCAGCAGCGACTCGGTCATGACGACGCGACCGGAACGCCCCGCCACATAGTTCAGCGCCATCAGATGCTCTTCCCGGCTGAAATCCGCCAGCGCATCCGCCACCATAAACGGCTTAATGTCGCGCATAAACGCATCGGTAGCGGTGGTCATACAGCCAATATGCGCATACACGCCGGTAATGATGAGCTGATTGCGTCCGGTATCTTTTAACATCTGTTCCAGCGGCGAGCGGTGAAACGCGCTATAGCGCCACTTCACCAGCACCGTATCTGCCTCATCCGGCGTTAAGGCTTCTACCACCTTCTGCTGTTCCGGAGAGCGCGTCAGTCCCGGCCCCCACATATCATTGAGTAACGCGCGATCTTCATCGCTTTGCTCTTTCGGCTGAGCGGTGTAATAGACCGGGATATGATGTTCCTTACAGTACTGGCGCAGAGCGGCGATATTGGCAATCACCTGGTCCATCATTGGGCAGTTGCGGCCCCAAAAGCTGACAAAGTAATCCTGCATATCGTGGATGAGCAGCGCCGCGCGCTCCGGCTCAAATGCCCAGTTCACTTTGTTGGTCGGGATATCCAGTGCGGTGGGCAGCGCGTAAGACTGTAGTTTCGGAATGGCCATCTCTCTTTCTCCTTCAGAGCGGTGAACGTGACGCCAACCGCTGGCGTAATTGTTTTTTATCGACTTTACCAACCGGCGTCAGCGGCAGTGACGCAACGCACTCCACGCGATCCGGTAATTTAAATTCCGCCACGCCCTGCTCTCGCAGGAAACGGCGTACCTGTACCGCTCGCAGCGGCTCTTTTACCACCAGATATGCGCAACTTTTTTCTCCCAGCAGTTCATCTTCCATGCTGACCAGCGCCGCATGGATCACCGCCGGGTGGCGCAGTAACAGGTTTTCTATCTCTTCGGCGGCTATCTTCTCGCCGCCCCGGTTGATCTGATCTTTTTCACGCCCGTGAACGGTGATGTAACCGTCTTGATCAATGGAGATCAGATCGCCGGAGCAGTAAAAACCGTTGGCGTCAAAGGCGCTGGCATTGTGTTGCGGACTGTTGAAATAGCCGCGAAAAGTATAGGGGCCGCGCGTCATCAGACGACCAATCTCGCCCGGCGGCAGTGGATTCCCGTCAGCATCCGCCACCCACACTTCGTCGTCCGGACACATGGGTCTTCCCTGGGTATTGATAATCCGTTCCGGACTATCATCCAGCCGGGTATAGTTCACTAACCCTTCCGCCATGCCGAAGACCTGCTGCAACTGACAGCCAATTTCAGCCGGAATACGGGCGGCCAGCGTCGCAGAAAGCCGCGCGCCGCCGACCTGCAATAACCTTAATGACGCCAGCGGCGCATTGCCGCCCCACTCCTGGATAGCCTGTAGCCATAGACTGACCGCGGGCGGCACCAGCGCCGTGGCATTAATCTGGTGTTTTTCGATCAGCGGGAAACAGAGCGTGGCGCTGGGATCGGTCGCCAGCACTACCGTTCCTTTGGCAAGAAAGACGCCCAGCGCGCCCGGCGAACTCATGGCGTAGTTATGCGCGGCGGGAATCGCGCACAGAAAACGCGTCTCCTCGTTGAAACCGCAAATCTCATTGCTGCGGCGCACGCTGTAGTAATAGTCGTTATGGGTACGGGGAATAAGCTTTGGCGTGCCGGTAGTACCGCCGGAAAGCTGAAAGTAGGCCACTTCGTCAGCAGGTGATGGCGTGGCGGTGAAATCTTCCGCCGCCTGCCGCATCGCCGCGTCCAGGCTGTGATCGCCGTCGTCGTTACGCAATAACACCACCCGCACAGAACGGTGTTCAGCCACAAACGTGTTGAGAAAGTCCTCCCCGGCGAACAGCGTATGTTGGCGATCGGCAATCACCAGCGTCGGCGCGATCTGCATCGCATAGGCGTTAAGTTCGGTACGTTGATGGCTAAACAGCGCCAGAACAGGCGCTACGCCAAGCTTCAACAGGGCGAAAAAGGTGATATACAGTTCCGGTACATTCCCCAGTTGTACCAGAGCGGTTTCGCCAGGTTTGATGCCCTGACGGCGTAAACTGCAGGCCAGATTATCTGCGGCCTGGTTGAGCTGGCGATAGCTGAATGCGCGCTCGCCTTCAATGACCGCCGTCTTGTCGCTGTCAGCGTGGCGGGTCAGAATATCGGTCAACGGCACGTCTTGCCAGTAGCCTTTTTCACGATAACGGCGGGCAAATTCATCCGGCCAACGGGTGAAAGGTATACGCATCATCGTTCCTTAATGCAGTCCAAAAACGTTCAACATCGTAGAGAGCTTGACGCCGGTTTCCCGCCACTCGCCGACTGGCGAAGAGGCAGGGACAATCCCGGCGCCAGCGAACAGGCGCACCTGATTACCGTGCAATTTCGCGCAACGAATCGTTACTACCCACTCACCGTTTCCTTCGGCGTCGCACCAGCCGACAATGCCGCCAAACAGTTCACGATCGAACGGTTCCAGTTCAGCAATCAGCTTTTTCGCGACCTGATGGGGGAAACCGCTTAACGCAGGGGTCGGATGCAGCAGACAGGCCAGCGTCAGCGCGTTTTCTCCGGCGTTGGCCTTGCCCTCAAACGGCGTACCGAGATGCCATAGCGTCGGCGTGGTGATCAACTGCGGAGAGGAAGGTAATTGCAGTTCCGTGCTGCGATCGCGCAGGATCTGCTTCATCGCCTGCGTCACCAGCTCATGTTCATGGCGATCTTTTTGTGAAGCCAGCAGTCGGTTTCCCGCCTCGCGATCCAGAACGTCATCCGGCTGTCGGCGTGCCGAGCCTGCTAACGGCAGCGAACTAAACCGCTCGCCCTCCTTGCGTAGCAGCAATTCGGGGCTGGCGCCCAGCAGAACGCCGCCATCCGCCAGTGGCACATGGAAGTTGTAACTAACTGGATTCTGCGCAATCAGCCGCTCCAGCAATGCTCCGCTATCCACCGCCACATCAGTGGTGATATCTATCAGCCGGGAAAGCACCACTTTATCGACGTCTGGCGTGGCGGTCAGCATAGCCGCGCGTGCGACCATCGCTTCAAAAGCATCCTGCTCCGGAATCGCCTTTCGCGCCGTCACCGTCAGCGACTGATGGTCAGTAAAATAACGCGCCGTGCGCTGCTTTTGCTGGCGAGAAAAGGACTGCCACGCCATCGGGATAAATAGCGACGACGGCTGACGAGTATCAAAGGGGATCGCCCCCACCAGGATAGGGTTGGCGATGCCCTGCGATTTGGCCTCGGCAAACTGCTGGCGCAATTTCTGCTGGAAAGGGCTATCCGGCGAATCTCCGGCAACCGCAGGCTCGGTATAACGGGCGAAGCACCCGGAAGTGGTAAAACTGCGATACGGCGACATGAAGAAAAAGCGATCGGGAGCAAGCGTTGCCATTGTCTCCTGAGCGTCCTCGGCCAGTGACATATCCATATCATCCTCCAATGATAAAGGCTTATATACATTTCATCTTTCAAGCTGCCTCTTTGTTGGCTGCGCTCAGAAACCCCGGTCACACAGTTATCTATGCCCGCGGGGATTCTTCCCTTGCCGTCGCGATGCTTCTTGAATGATTTTGTGTATAATAATGATTATTATTTCTATTTTTAGTGCGCTAACCTAAGAGTAAAACGTCGCTCTGTCAACTCTGGTCATGACTTAAATGGCACTAAGGCTTGCATCTCGCTGCCGCTGAGATGAAAATGAGAAGCATTAACTTTATTAATAACAGGACGCTATTGTGAGACTCCCCGCCTTTTATCGTTGGCTGCTTTTAGTGGTTGGTATATCAATTTCAGGAATATCCTTAGCCCAGGACGCCGGTTGGCCCCGGCAAATTCAGGACAGCCGCGGCGTTCATACTCTGGACCACAAGCCCGCGCGTATCGTCTCTACCAGCGTGACGTTGACAGGCTCGCTGCTGGCGATTGATGCCCCCGTCGTCGCCAGCGGAGCTACTACGCCGAATAACCGCTTTGCCGACGATCAAGGGTTTATGCGCCAGTGGAGCGACGTAGCAAAGGCTCGCCATGTCGCCCGGCTGTACATCGGCGAACCGAATGCCGAAACGGTCGCCGCGCAAATGCCGGATCTCATTTTGATTAGCGCCACCGGCGGCGACTCCGCGCTGGCGCTTTACGATCAGCTCTCCGCTATCGCGCCGACGCTCGTCATCAATTATGACGATAAAAGCTGGCAGAGTTTGCTCACGCAGCTTGGCGAGATCACCGGTCAGGAGAAACAGGCCGCCGCGCGAATAGCGGAATTTGAGGCGCAACTGACGACGGTTAAACAGCGAATCGCCCTGCCGCCGCAGCCGGTTAGCGCGCTGGTGTATACCCCTGCCGCGCATAGCGCCAATCTGTGGACGCCAGAATCAGCACAAGGCAAGCTATTGACGCAGTTAGGCTTTACGCTGGCGACATTGCCCCGAGGGCTGCAAACCAGCAAAAGCCAGGGTAAGCGCCACGATATCATTCAGCTTGGCGGTGAAAATCTGGCCGCCGGGTTAAACGGCGAATCTCTTTTCCTGTTTGCCGGCGACAACAACGATGTTGCGGCCCTTTACGGCAATCCGCTGCTGGCGCACCTGCCAGCGGTGCAAAATAAGCGCGTCTATGCCCTGGGTACGGAGACGTTCCGTCTGGATTATTACAGCGCAACATTGTTGCTTAACCGGCTGGCCGCCCTGTTTTAGCCCTATCGGAGTCTTATCCGACTGACCAGACAGATTTTGTCAGTCGGATAAACGCCCCTTCATCAGCCAGCATCGCTAACCGGCGGCATCTGGCGAAAACGACGTAGCTCGCCCAGCACTAACAGCAGCAGCAAACCAATAATTACCAGCCCGAATCCACTCACGCTCGCGGAAGCGACCGGCGTCATCATTGCGCCAAGACCGCCTAACAGCGCCGCGCCGATAGCGTCTCCCGTGACGTTTTGCGCAGTCCACAGGCCGTTCATTCGCCCCAGCATATTTTCCGGCGTCTGGGTTTGCAGCAGAGTGTATTGTAATAACGAACTGATGGCGCTAAGCCAGCCAAATAGCGCCAGACAGATAACACCTGCGATCCAGACCGGCATGATGGCGAACAGCCCCACCGCCAGAAAAGAACCGACTGTCGAAACCAGCATAATGAGCCCCGGACGAACGCTATGCGCCAGTTGTCCGCTGGTCAGCGCGCCAATGGCCGCACCCAGCGGAATTGCCGCATACAGCAAACCGATTTGCGCCGCCGACATCTGCCAGCTCATCGCCAGCGCCGGATAGAGGACGCGTACCGCGCTTGCCATCGTCACCAGACCGCCAAGCAGCGCAATACCGCCGATAAGCGGACTGGCGAGCAAAAAACGAAATGCCGCCAGTAACGCGATAAAAGGATTTTCCCGCGGCTGCGGAGGAACAGGCAGTCGCGGCAGCGTCAGTAACGGCAATAGCGTAATAAACGTCCCGACGGCCGCCAGCCCATAGTTCCAGGCTACGCCGCCGCTGGCAAGCAATATGCCCCCCAACATCGGGGAAATAACCGATCCCAGACGTACCGTCAGCATGGTAATCGCGCCGGCCTGCATCAGATTTTCTCTTCCGACCAGCGCTGGCGTCGCCGCCAGTAACGCGGTCACGCCCAAAGACGCGAAAAAGCCGTCCCACAGGCCAAGGAGATATATCGCCAGCAATGACGGTTCCGGCAGCAGAGCGTTCACGCACAGGCCAATAAAGCCAATACCGCAAGTACCGCGCGCCAGCAGAATCACCTTTTTACGTTCGTAGCGATCGGCCAGCACACCGCCCACCATTAAGCCAATAAACATGGCGCCGCCGGTTAACGTTACCGACAGCCCTACCTGCCAGGTGGAGTGCGTCATCATTTGGATCTGTACCGGAACCGCCACGCCAAGCAGCCCCAGCGAGACAATAGAGATAAAACGGGCCAGAAATACTGCGCGAAATGCAGGGTGCGTCTTCAACAGGCTGAGATTGAGCAGCCAGGATTGTCGATTCATTACAACGCCTTAATGCGAGTTTTTTTAAATATCCATTCAATGGCTGCACATGCTAACATAACCAAATAAGATAGATAACGATAATTACTATCATTATCAGGGAAGTTACTATGTCATGCTCGTTTTCCGTGACGCGCGCGTTTGCCGTGCCCGGATTGTTGTTATTACTGAGTCTCGCCGCGGTTTTAAGCCTGGTCATTGGCGCGAAACCGCTGCCCGCCGCCGTCGTGCTGGAGGCGTTCACCGGCGTGTGCCAAAGCGCCGATTGCACTATCGTCCTGGATGCGCGTTTGCCGCGTACGCTGGCCGGATTACTGGCAGGCGGCGCGTTGGGTCTCGCCGGGGCGCTCATGCAAACACTTACTCGCAACCCGCTCGCCGACCCGGGGATTCTGGGCGTTAACAACGGCGCCAGCTTCGCCATTGTACTGGGCGCGGCGCTGTTTGGTTTCTCCACGCCGCTGGAACAGCTTTTCATGGCATTTAGCGGCGCGCTTATCGCATCGCTGATTGTCGCCTTCACCGGTAGTCAGGGCGGCGGCCAGTTAAGCCCGGTCCGCCTGACACTGGCGGGCGTGGCGCTTGGCGCGGTACTGGAAGGATTGACCAGCGGCATCGCGCTGTTAAATCCAGAGGTTTATGATCAGCTTCGCTTCTGGCAGGCGGGATCGCTGGACATTCGCAGCCTGCAAACGTTGAAAGTCGCGCTTGCGCCCGTGGTTATCGCTGGGATCGTGGCGCTATTTCTGAGCCGTGCGCTGAACAGCCTGAGCCTCGGCAGCGATACCGCGACGGCGCTGGGGAGTAAAGTGGCACGCACCCAACTTATCGGTTTACTGGCGATTACCGTCTTGTGCGGCAGCGCAACGGCGCTGGTCGGCCCTATCGCCTTTATTGGTCTGATGATGCCGCATATGGCGCGTTGGCTGGTGGGCGCAGACCACCGCTGGTCGCTGCCAGTGACGCTACTGGCAACCCCTGCTCTGCTGCTTTTTGCCGATATTATTGGTCGTCTGTTGGTGCCGGGCGAACTCCGCGTATCGGTCGTCAGTGCGTTTATCGGCGCGCCGGTACTTATCTTTCTGGTACGCCGTAAATCGAGCGGAGGCGGCCTGTGATGTTTCTTTCTCGTCGGCTTATCGTAAGCTGCCTGATTCTGGCGGCTGGCTGCTTCGCCATTGGCTTATGGAGCCTGCAAAGCGGCGCCGTGCCTCTTGAGACCGGGCAGATTATTGCCGCGCTGCTGGGCGACGCGCCGCGTAACATCACCCTTGTCGTAACCGAATGGCGACTACCGCGCGTATTAATGGCGCTGCTGATTGGCGCTGCGCTTGGCGTCAGTGGCGCGATTTTTCAGTCGTTGATGCGTAACCCGCTAGGCAGCCCTGATGTGATGGGCTTTAATACTGGCGCCTGGAGCGGCGTACTGGTCGCAATGGTCCTGTTTGGCCAGCATCTTACCGCGATCGCGCTGGCGGCAATGGCGGGCGGTATCGTCACGTCATTGATTGTCTGGCTGCTCGCCTGGCGTAACGGGATTGAAACTTTCCGGCTGATTATCATCGGTATCGGCATCCGCGCGATGTTAGTCGCCTTTAATACCTGGCTTCTGTTGCAGGCGTCGCTGGAAACGGCGCTCACCGCCGGCTTATGGAACGCCGGGTCGCTCAACGGTCTGACATGGGCAAAAACCTGGCCTTCGGCGCCGCTGATTATTGTGATGCTGACAGGTGCCGCGCTACTGGTGCGTCGTATGCGGCTGCTGGAGATGGGCGATGACAGCGCCTGCGCGCTGGGTGTTAGCGTGGAGCGGTCACGCCTGATGCTGATGCTGGTGGCGGTGTCGCTCACCGCTGCGGCAACGGCACTGGCTGGCCCCATCTCGTTTATTGCCCTTGTCGCGCCGCACATCGCCCGCCGTCTTAGCGGCACAGCGCGCTGGGGATTAACCCAGTCGGCGCTGTGCGGCGCGTTGTTACTACTGGCCGCCGATGCGTGCGCGCAGCAACTGTTTATGCCTTATCAGCTTCCAGTGGGCGTGGTCACCGTCAGCCTCGGCGGTATTTACCTTATCGTCTTGTTAATTCAGGAGTCCCGCAAAAAATGACCGAATCCGTAGCCCGTTTGCGCGGCGACCAGTTAACGCTGGGTTATGGCAGCTATACCGTCGCAAAAAACCTTAATGTTTCGATTCCGGACGGCCATTTTACCGCCATCATCGGCCCTAACGGCTGCGGCAAGTCAACGTTGCTACGCACGCTAAGCCGTCTGATGACGCCTGTTGACGGCCATGTCTGGCTGGATGGCGAACAGATACAGCGTTACGCCAGTAAAGAGGTGGCGCGGCGCATCGGATTGCTGGCGCAAAACGCCACTACGCCGGGCGATATCACCGTACAAGAGCTGGTCGCCAGAGGGCGTTATCCGCATCAGCCATTATTTACCCGCTGGCGCAAGGAAGATGCCGACGCCGTCGCCAGTGCCATGCGTGCAACAGGTATCACCTCACTGGCGACGCAAAGCGTAGATACTCTGTCCGGCGGCCAACGTCAGCGGGCGTGGATAGCCATGGTGCTGGCGCAGGAAACGTCCATCATGCTGCTGGATGAGCCGACAACGTGGCTGGATATTAGCCATCAAATTGATTTGCTGGAGTTGTTAAGCGATCTCAACCGCGAAAAAGGCTATACGCTCGCCGCCGTCCTGCATGACCTGAATCAGGCCTGCCGATACGCCACGCATTTGATTGCATTACGCGAAGGTAACATTGTCGCACAGGGCGCGCCGAAAGAGATTGTTACCGCAGAGCTTATCGAAAAAATCTATGGGCTGCGCTGTATGATTATCGACGATCCGGTTGCCGGGACGCCGCTGGTGGTACCGCTGGGGCGGCGATAGTCGCCCACACAGATGACAAAGCCGGATATCGCTATCCGGCTTTTCATGTAAATCAGACTAACCGTTCATCTATCGCCAGCGCGTTTTCCATTTTACGCGAGACCATCGCGTGACGCAGTAATACGCCGCCGCAGGCCATCATACCGCCAATCAACGCCGCCAGAATAATAATGATCGCTTTACCCGGGCCATCTTTTTTCACTGGCAGAGACGGCGACAGTTGATATTTAAACGGGGTAAACTTCACGTCGCTCACATTCATTGCCACCAGTTGTTCAACATGGTATTGACGGTTACGCAAATCACCGTCGATCTCGGCCATGTCCGTTACCCCTTTTTCAATTTCCAGTTTGCGGGAAATACCATCCGCGCCGAGGGAAATAGAAAAATCCGGATCATCTTTTACCGCCTGACCATTGCTGTAAACCGGTCTCTTAATGCCGGCGGCGTTGGCGATTTCCAGCGAATAATGGAGACGTTGAATATTGGCATCAAGCTGATTTTTGAGACGCACCCGATCCATCGCCAGCTTTTCCTGCTCGTAGCGGGTTTTGATTTCCAGCTGGTTACGAATATTTTCCAGCGTCTCTTTCACGACGATATCGGAGATGTACTGAATATAGCCAGCCAGCACTTTTTGCGCTTCTTCCCGCGTCGGCGCGGTAAAACTCAATGTCCACGACGTGAATAACGACGTTTCATTTTTCTTGCCGGCATTGCTGTCCACCGCTTTCATTTTTTCGCTCAGCAGGACAATCGCCCGGTGAAGATCCTGCTCGTCTATTTGCGCGCCTTTTAATTGATCCATGACATACGGAGAAGAACGAAGATATTCTTCCAGCAGCGAGGGCGAGCTAAACTTTTTAATAAACAGATTAAATACGCTGCCCCGATCAACGCTTACCTCCATATCCAACACGCGCAGCGCGGTCAACGTTCTCTCCAGCCCCTGCCACTGTACCGACTCCGCCGGTGTGACAATCGCCTGGCTGGTCCATTTTTGCGGCAGCAGAAAGGACAGAAGCAACCCCACGCACGCAAAGGCGAAAACGGTAGCAAGAATACGACGTTTCGCCTGCCATAACACCTCTATAAGGCTAAACAAATCGATTTCATGACTGTTGGCGGGCGGCAGTGAATAACCTGCAAATGACTGATTTTTTTCTTGTTTTACATTAAGAGATGGCATGCCGTATGACCTGAAAACTTTATCCAATGAAAGAACACATTCCTGTCAGAGATTCTAACAGCAAGTCAGAATTATCCGAAACACTCTTTGCGCGCCAGTGCCCGAAAAGCTAAATATTCGGAATTAAACTTGCCTGTAGCATGTATCACTTATGTTAAAAGAATTAATAGTTGCAATAAAAAACCCATAATAATTAGTAATTATTATGGGTTTCAGGATTTAATTTGTTAAAGGCAGAAACAACGCCCGTTATTTATTAATAAGTTCGCTGATGATGGGCCCGATAGTTTCAAAAGCGGAGGGAGAAATAATATCTACATGCGCGCACGGCTGGCGATAAATAGCCAACGACGCTATCCACGGCGACCAGCTCTGTTCAGGCGATACGCCTTCCGGCACCGTTTTATCCGCCACAAAGAGCGTAGCATGTCCATCAAACGGTACGCTATGCGCCGTCGTCAGCAAACGGACGGCATCCGCATAATTGCCTTCAATGGCGGTAAATAAGGCTTCGGAGGCATTTCCCTGCTGCGCGGCGACAAACGCAGCGCGTTCACGTTCAATTTCCGCCAATACGTCCGGATTGAGGCCATTCGCCTCTTTTTCCCGCCAGTTTTGCGTTTCCGGCGGCCAGGTGTCCAGTAACCCCAAAAACGCCACCGTTTCGCCGCGCGCGCGCAACCGGGCGGCGATCCCTTGCGCCAGCGTCCCGCCCAGCGAATAGCCTAATAAATAATAAGGGCCATGCGGCTGCCGGGCGAGCAATGTTGCCAGATGATGTTCACATACCTCATCAAGAGTGGTTGCGGTTTGCATAGGGCCAGCGGGGCGCGGCGACTGAATCCCCATAATCGACCACGACGGGCTGAGATAGCGTGATAATACGCTAAATTGCCAGGCGAACCCCGACGCCGGATGGAAACAAAATAACGTTGGACCATCGCTTTCACGCAGCGGCAACAGCGGCCCGAACCCCAGATTGCGCGAGCGTTCGTCATCGTCAGTATCGAGCAGCTTACTTAACTGCGCCACGTCAGACGCCACCATCACCTGCCCCGGCGTCACCTGGCGGTTAAACGTCTGACTTAGCTGCGCGGCCAGTTTCATCGCCAGCAGCGAATGTCCGCCCAGCGCAAAGAAATCACTTTCAACGTCGTTAATCTCACAGCCCAGCAGGCGGGAAAACGCCGCGGCGACAGCAATCTCCGTGGCGGACTGCGGCGCACGCCCTTTCACGCGCGGCGTCAGGTCCGGCAGCGGCAGGGCTTTGCGATCCAGCTTGCCATTAGCGCTAAGCGGCAAGCTGGCAAGTTGCAACAGCACAACCGGCACCATATGCGCGGGAAGTTTTTGGCGTAATTTTTCCTGCAGCACCGGTAAATCCAGCGGCAAACCGGAGTGCGACACCAGATAGCCGACCAGTTGCCGGGCATCCCCGCCCGTCGCCGCCGCCTGATTAAAGACGCAGGCATGTGCTACCGCCTGTTCAACATCCGGCAGCGTTTGCATGACGCGGTCAATCTCGCCCAGTTCAATACGTTGACCCCGAATTTTGAGCTGATCGTCGCTGCGCCCCAGGTACTCCACCGCGCCGGAATCCAGCCAGCGCGCCACATCTCCGGTACGGTACATCCGTTCGCCTGGCGCAAAAGGATCGGCGATAAAACGGCTGGCGGTAAGATCCGGACGCCCCAGATAGCCCTGCGCCAGTTGGATACCGGTAAGATAGAGATCGCCAGCCACGCCCGGCGGCACCGGCTGCATATGCGCATCGAGAATACGTAAACCGGTATTCCAGACGGGATAACCAATCGGGATGCTGTTGCCGTCAACAGCCGCCAGCTCATCGCCACAGGCCGGATACCAGCTCACATCCACCGCGGCCTCCGTTGGCCCGTACAGATTGTGTAGCGGCGCGTTGGTTAACGTCTCCCATTCGCGGCACAGCGCCGTCGGCAGGGCCTCGCCGCTACAGAAAACGCGCTTTAAGGAAGCGCAGCTTTTCCCCGCCGACGCTGGCGTGAGCGAGACAATAAAGGCCGCCAGCATCGACGGCACAAAATGAGTGGTCGTGACGCCGTATTGCACAAAGAACCGTTGCATCGCGAGCGGGTCGCGGTGCGCTTCCGGCTCGGCCATCACCAGTTTCGCCCCGGCGATAAACGGCCAGAAAAACTCCCATACTGAGACGTCAAAACTGCACGGCGTTTTTTGCGCTACTACATCATCCGCCGTCAACGGATAGTGAGCCTGCATCCACAGCAGCCGGTTGACTATCGCCGTTTGTCCCACCATCACCCCTTTCGGCCTACCCGTCGAGCCAGAGGTGAAAATGATGTAAGCGGTATGATGCGGTAACGACAGCCCCAGCGGAGTGGCGTCACTGACCGGTAGCGGTTGGCTATAACACAAATATTCCATCCCCGGAATATCGTGAAAGCGCGCCAGCTGCGCCTGAGTCGTAATTAACAGTTTCGGCTGCGCATCTTCCAGCATCATTCGCAGCCGATCGTCAGGATAACCGGTATCCAGCGGCAGCCAGGCGGCGCCCGCCTCGACAATGCCATGCAGCGCTAAGGTCAGAAAAGCCGACCGCGGCAACGCCACCGCCACGCTATCGCCAGGCTGAACGCCGCGTTCCCGCAGCGCGTACGCCAGCGCCACAACCTGTTCACGCATTTCACGGTAGGTAAAATGATAATGCGCATCTGCCAACGCGGAAGCCTCTGGCGTTTTTTGCGCCTGCTGCGCCACCAAATCGCTAAGCGTGGCGGCGGGAATCGTTACCGCCGTATTATTAAGGTGTGTTAATTGCGTTTGTTCTTCCGCCAGCAGCATTTGCGCATCGCCGCAGCGCAGCGCCGGGTTATCCGCAAACTGCGTGATAAGCGCCATCAATCGTAAGGCATGGCGGGAGAGCGTGGCATCATCGTAACGCTGTGCATTCGCCAGCAATTCAATATCCAGACCGCCGTTTTCATCCGGAAAAAGCGCCAGTTCAAGATCGTTAACCGGCCCCGTCGCCAGGGTATGGGTTTGCGCCTGTATGCCAGGAAGATCCAGATGATAATCAAATACTTTTATGTTGAGCACCGGGCCAAATAGCGGCGTCTCCCCTGCGACTCGCCCGCTATCGCGTACAATCTGTTCGGCGTCGTAACGCTGGTGGCGGCGCATCTTCTTTAACTGCGCCGCAAGACGCTTCGCCAGCGTTGGCAGATCTTCCGTCGCATGAAGGTTAACCGCCAGCGGCAACACGTTAAGGACAGGCCCGGTCGCCGTTAACGCCGCCGATCCCATCCGCCGCATAAAGATAAATCCGGCGGCATAATCCATTCGCCCGCATAATCGTCCCAGCCACAACGTCACCAGCGCCAGGGCAAGATCCGCTCGCGGTATCTCAGGCATGTGCGCCGCCAGTTGGCGAAACGCCCCCGCCGGCGCGCTCAATTTCATACGCAGAATATCCGCGCTCGCCGACCGCCCCGGCAGCGGCGCGGCAGACATTGACGCCGGCGGCGGCAGCTCGCGGCGCTGCTGCGCCCAGAAGGCGCCGTCACGCTGCCAGGCCTCGCTCTGGCGATAGCGCTGATATTCCTCGACCACATCCGCAAAGGGGGTAAAAGGCGACTCCGGCGTAGGGGCGTCGCTCTGCCAGGCGCGATAAATCGCCGCAATCTGGCGGGTTATCGCCGGGAAGCTAAAGCCATCCACCAGCAAATGGTGATAGCGCTGATACCAATACCAGCGGGTATCATCAATGCGGATTAACTGGTGAAACGCCAGCGGCTTACCGCTATCTGCGCGCAGGTTTTGCCGTAAATCCGCCTGCATTAACGCCAGCGCCGCGTGATGCGGATCGGGCTGGTCGCGTAAATCGGCAATCGGGGGCTCGCCGAAGGTGTGCTCAGGATCTATCCATTGCCAGACCTCGCCGTTCTCTTCGGTAAAACGCATCCGTAGCGTATCCGCCTGTTGCATCCCTACCGCTACCGCTTTTGCCAACAAGGGGGCATCCAGCTCGCCGTTCAGTTCCACATAGTGCGCCACGCTCCAGGCGGAGGGTAAATCAGAGAGTTTTTCTGCCATCCAGATCCCCGGCTGGGCGGCGACTAACGGTAAACGCTGCGTCATTTCGCCTCCTGCTTATCGGCATAATGCGCCGGATTCAGTGTTGTCCAGCGCGTATTAAGCCACTGCTGGCACGTGTCCTGCGATTGCGGTTCGCATACCACGTCCCAGCCTGCGGGAAGCGCACATGCCGCTGGCCAAAGGCTGAATTGACGCTGCGCATTTTGCAGGATGTAAAACTGTCCCTGCGGATTATCGAAGGGATTACTGAATTCCATACTCAACTCCTGTCATGGACATGTGCCCGGTTAAAGCGTGTCGATAAGCGGCTGCCAAAGCAGCATCAGCCCTTGCGTTAGCCCGCCGCGCCAGCAAAGCGCATCGTGTCCGCCGTCAACCTGACGCCAGAAAATGGACTGCTGCGAGGTGTTCAGTTGGGCATAAAGCGCCTGATTTGCCTGAAACACGATCGGCTCACACACGCCGGCTTCCAGTACGATACGCAGTCCGCGCGCGCATAATGCGCCGGTTTTCAGCCGGGTAATGACTTCCCCCTCCGGCGGGGTGATGCGATGAGGCCACCAGAACGATCCTGACTGGCTTAGTACACAGCCAAAACGCGTCGGCCAGTTCAGGCCGGCATACAGCGCCGACAGGCCGCCAAAGCTCTGTCCGGCGACCACCGTTCGCCCGGCATCATCGCTAAAAGGCGTCACGGCTCTGACTTGCGGCAACAGTTCCTGCTGCACCGCCAGCCAGAAGTCGGCATTGCAGGTCAACTCCTGGCTGCGGTGGTGAGTATCAATCGCGTCAATCAGCAGATAGACGGCACCGGGAAGCAGGCGTTGATGAGTCAGCGAGGCGAGCGCGGGCCAGACGGGCATATTTTCCGCCCAGAATTGACCGTCCAGCAGAATAGCCAACGGTCTTTCCTCCGGCGCCTCGTCTCCGGTCGTCAATATCCATACGCGGCGGGAATTGCCCAGACGTGCGCTATGCCACTGCATCATCAAAGGCGGCGAGTACGGCGTTTCAGGACGATCCCATCCCGGCTGAAGGGGCGCATCCGGCATTTCCAGCGCTGAAACCGCATGACCACGTCCTCCCCGCCAGCTTTGCGAATTAAGCGGGTCGGCAATCGCCTGCGGTAATAGCTGTCGCCAGCCTTCACGCAGTGCGTTCCGATCGGGCGTTTCGCCCGGCGCAAAAGCGGCAAAAACGTCATCGCGTTCGGTAGGAATAAAACAGTAGCTGCCGCGCCAGTTAGCGCTAAGCGCCGTGCTCCAGCGCCAGACATCCGTTCCGGCAATACGCTCCATCGTCTGAGGCTGCGCGTTTTGATGATGATCGGTTACGCCAGTGATGTAGACCCAGACACGCCGTATCGGGGAGTGTGTTTCGTTTCCCTGCGGGTCGCGCCACCAAAAAGTGACCCGATAATTTCCGTCTTTTTCCCGTATCCATTCCGGCCCGGTTTTCGTCCTCCACCAGGCCTCACTTCCCGTTGCCAGCGCCTCTTTCATTATAACCCTGTGTTTATTATGAATTTTGTATATAAAAGGTGAAATATATTGATAATATTATTGATAACTATTTGCATTTGCAATAGCGTATTGTCGCGCTATGGGACGCGCGAACACAATTTCACCACCCGGCCAATGCCTTTGACGGGCGCTTTGGCTTATGTGGCTAAAGAAAAGCAGGATATACAATGAACAAGAAGATTCATTCCCTGACCTTACTGGTCAATTTAGGGATTTACGGGGCCGCTCTGCCCGTGATGGCGGAAGAAAAAACCGATAGCGCTGCGCTCACCAATGAAGACACCATCGTGGTGACCGCTGCCCAGCAAAACCTACAGGCGCCAGGCGTATCCACCATCACCGCCGATGAGATCCGCAAAAATCCGCCCGCGCGCGACGTGTCAGAAATCATCCGCACCATGCCGGGCGTAAACCTGACCGGCAACTCCACCAGCGGTCAGCGCGGGAATAACCGCCAAATCGATATTCGCGGCATGGGGCCGGAAAACACCCTCATCCTGATAGACGGTAAACCCGTCACCAGCCGTAACTCGGTGCGCCTGGGCTGGCGCGGCGAACGCGATACCCGCGGCGATACCGCGTGGGTGCCGCCGGAGATGATCGAACGCATTGAAGTGCTGCGTGGCCCTGCCGCCGCACGTTTCGGTAACGGCGCGGCGGGTGGCGTGGTCAATATCATTACCAAAAAAGGCGGTAGCGAGTGGCACGGTTCCTGGAATACCTATTTCAACGCGCCGGAACATAAAGACGAAGGCGCGACCAAACGCACTAACTTTAGCCTGAACGGCCCGCTGGGCGGGGATTTCAGCTTCCGCCTGTATGGCAACCTCGACAAAACGCAGGCGGATGCGCGTAATATTAACCAGGGGCATCAGTCTGAACGTACCGGGAGTTACGCCGACACGCTACCGGCAGGACGCGAGGGGGTCATTAACAAAGATATCAACGGTGTGGTTCGTTGGGATTTTGCTCCGCTTCAGTCTCTGGAGCTGGAGGCCGGTTACAGTCGCCAGGGCAACCTCTATGCCGGTGATACTCAGAACACCAATACGAACCAACTGGTGAAAGATAATTACGGAAAAGAGACGAACCGCCTCTATCGGCAGAACTACTCTCTGACCTGGAACGGCGGCTGGAATAATGGCGTAACCACCAGTAACTGGGTGCAATACGAACATACCCGTAACTCCCGGATGCCGGAAGGCCTGGCAGGCGGCACCGAAGGAATTTTCGATCCCAAAGCATCGCAAAAATATGTCGATGCCGATTTGAATGACGTCACCCTACACAGCGAAGTGAGCCTTCCTTTCGATCTGCTGGTCAATCAAAACCTGACGCTGGGTACCGAATGGGCCCAACAGCGTATGAAAGACGAGCTCTCCAACTCGCAAACCTTTATGGGGGGAAATATCCCGGGTTATAGCAGTACCAATCGTAGCCCCTATTCAAAAGCGGAAATTTTCTCTCTGTTTGCTGAAAACAACATGGAACTGACCGACAGCACCATGCTGACGCCGGGGCTACGTTTCGATCATCATAGTATTGTGGGGGATAACTGGAGCCCGTCGCTGAACCTGTCGCAAGGTCTGGGGGATGACTTTACCCTGAAAATGGGAATCGCCCGCGCTTATAAAGCCCCGAGTCTGTACCAGACTAACCCAAACTATATTTTGTACAGTAAAGGTCAGGGTTGCTACGCGACTGGCGCGGGTACCGGCATCGGCTGCTATATGATGGGTAACGATGATCTGAAAGCCGAAACCAGCATCAATAAAGAGATCGGTCTGGAATTTAAACGCGATGGCTGGCTGGCCGGCATCACCTGGTTCCGCAATGATTACCGCAATAAGATTGAAGCGGGTACGGTGCCGTTGCAGCGTATCAACAACGGCAAAACGGATGTCTATCAGTGGGAGAACGTGCCGAAAGCGGTCGTTGAAGGTCTGGAAGGCACGTTAAACGTACCGGTTAGCGACACCGTCAACTGGACGAATAACGTTACGTATATGTTGCAGAGCAAAAACAAAGAGACCGGCGAACGCCTGTCGATTATTCCACAGTACACGCTTAACTCAACCCTGAGCTGGCAGGTACGTCAGGACGTTTCTCTGCAATCGACCTTCACCTGGTACGGCAAACAAGAGCCGAAGAAATATGATTATCAAGGTAACCCCGTTACCGGAACAGATAAGCAAGCGGTCAGCCCATACAGTATTGTTGGCCTGAGCGCGACCTGGGACGTGACCAAAAATGTCAGCCTGACCGGTGGCGTGGATAACCTCTTTGACAAACGTCTGTGGCGTGAAGGTAACGCGCAAACCGTCAGGGATACTCAAACTGGCGCTTATATGGCGGGCGCTGGCGCGTACACCTATAACGAACCGGGACGTACGTGGTATATGAGCATTAATACCCATTTCTGATGGCAACCTTCCCTCCCTCATTCGGGGAGGGAATTAGCAAAAAACGATGCTGACATCTCATTTTCCCCTTCCCTTTGCCGGACACAGGCTGCATATCGTCGACTTTGATGCGAGCAGCTTTCACGAACACGACCTGCTATGGCTTCCTCATCACGATCGGCTCCGGTCTGCCGGACGCAAGCGTAAAGCTGAACATCTGGCAGGCCGCATCGCCGCCGTTCATGCGCTACGCGAGGTGGGCGTCAGGGCGGTGCCCGGTATTGGCGACAAGCGACAGCCGCTATGGCCGGACGGCCTATTTGGCAGCATCAGCCACTGTGCGTCAACAGCGCTGGCCGTCATATCCCGACAGCGTATCGGCATTGATATAGAAAAAATCATGAGTCAGCACACGGCGACAGAGCTGGCGCCGTCCATTATTGATAGCGATGAGCGCCAAATTCTCCAGGCGAGCTCGCTCCCTTTTCCGCTTGCCCTGACGCTGGCTTTCTCCGCCAAAGAGAGCGTTTATAAAGCCTTTTCAGACCGCGTCACGCTCCCGGGATTCAATAGCGCAAAAGTTACCTCGCTTACCGCCACGCACATCTCGTTACATCTGCTGCCAGCCTTTGCCGCCACGATGGCTGAACGTACCGTCCGTACAGAATGGTTTCAACGTGGCAATAGCGTTATTACTCTTGTTTCTGCAATAATGCGCTTTCCCCACGACAGGAGCGCTCCCGCTTCTATACTTAGCGCAATCCCCCGATAAATGAGATCGCTATGGCGCTGAATGATTTTCACGTTTCTGAACCTTATACGCTTGGTATTGAGCTGGAGATGCAGGTGATCAATCCACCTGGCTACGATTTAAGCCAGGACTCTTCTACGCTGATCGACGCCGTTAAGCCCCAACTTACTGCGGGAGAAATTAAGCACGATATCACCGAAAGTATGCTGGAGATGGCCACGGGCGTCTGCCGCGATATTGACCAGGCGGCGGCCCAACTTTCTGCCATGCAGCACGTTATTTTACAGGCGGCGTCGGAACACCATCTCTGCATTTGCGGCGGCGGTACGCACCCTTTTCAAAAATGGCAGCGTCAGGAGGTCTGTGATAATGAGCGCTATCAACGCACGCTGGAAAATTTCGGCTACTTAATTCAACAGGCGACGGTTTTCGGCCAGCATGTCCACGTCGGCTGCGCGAATGGCGACGATGCGATTTATCTTTTACACGGGCTGTCGCATTTTGTGCCGCACTTTATTGCGCTCTCCGCCGCGTCTCCCTATATGCAAGGATCTGACACCCGTTTTGCCTGCGCGCGCCTGAATATTTTTTCCGCTTTTCCCGATAACGGTCCCATGCCGTGGGTCAGTAACTGGCAAGAGTTTGCCGGACTATTTCGCCGTCTGTCTTACACCACGATGATCGACAGCATCAAAGATTTGCACTGGGATATCCGCCCCAGCCCGGCCTTTGGCACGGTAGAAGTTCGGGTGATGGATACGCCGCTCACCCTTGATCATGCCATCAATATGGCAGGGTTGATTCAGGCGACCGCGCACTGGCTGCTGACCGAGCGTCCCTTTAAACCGCAGGAACAAGACTATCTGTTATATAAATTCAACCGTTTTCAGGCTTGCCGCTATGGTCTGGAGGGCGTGCTAACCGATGTCTATACCGGCGACCGCCGTCGCCTGGCAGATGATACGCTGCGTCTGCTGGACAACGTTACCCCCTCAGCGCGCAAGCTGGGCGCCGACAGCGCCATTGACGCGCTACGTCTGCAGGTGAAAAAAGGCGGTAACGAAGCGCAATATATGCGGGAATTTATTGCCGACGGCGGATCGCTGATAGGCCTGGTACAAAAACATTGTGAAATCTGGGCGGGACAATAGACAGCATATTTGCCTTACCAGGCGATATCCCGGACAATGGCGTTTTAACTTACGTTTAACAAAGCCATGAAACACCCGCTTGAATCATTGATGACCGCTGCCGGTATTTTGCTGATGGCGTTGCTCTCCAGCCTGCTGCTGCCCGCCCCTTCGCTCGGCCTTGCGCTGGCGCAAAAACTGGTCGGGATCTTTCATCTTATGGATCTCAACCAGCTTTATACTTTGTTGTTTTGTTTATGGTTTCTGTTGCTCGGCGCGCTGGAATATTATGTCATTCGCTTTATCTGGCAGCGCTGGTTTTCGCTGGCCGATTAAACATTTCAATGCGTACGGCCATGCTTTTCTTTACGATAAGCGCCTGGCGGCAGGTTGAACGTGCGGGTAAAAATGCGCGTAAAGGTTTGCTGCGAATCAAAACCATACTTGAGACAAATATCATACACCTTCTGGTCGGTGTCGCGCAGGTCGCGCGCCGCCAGTTTTAGCTTCCGTTCACGCACGTAGCGCCCCAGACTCTCCCCTTTGTACTGCATAAAAAGGCGCTGCAGGTGCCACTTGGAATACCCCGCATGACGGGCAATATCATCAATACGTAACGGCTGATTCAAATTATCATCAATCCACTCGACAATCGTGTCGATAACCTGAGCGGAAATGGTCATCGTGCTCTCCCCTCTATCAAACTCGTCAGCGGCTCCCGCACCGCACATTTACGGCAACAGCAATAAGCATAGTAATAACCACACAAATTGTGAGACGGCTTATCGCATGGCCTGCAATATGCTTTTCTACCACTTCATGCGGCAGCCCTTGATTATGAGTGAGTAAGCACTCATTATAGAAAGCAAAGATACGCCGTCAAGGTACTTTTCAAAGGTTGACATTCACCGTTGCGACGCGACAACGGGCATGATTCAATCATGTTTTTCCAGACATAAGGGTAACGTGTAGTGGCTCGTCCGAAGAGTGAAGACAAAAAACAAGCATTACTGGAAGCGGCAACCCAGGCGATAGCGCAATCCGGTATCGCCGCCTCAACGGCGGTGATTGCGCGTAACGCAGGTGTTGCAGAAGGAACATTGTTTCGCTATTTCGCGACCAAAGATGAGCTGATTAACACGTTGTATTTGCATTTAAAGCAGGATCTCTGCCAGTCAATGATAATGGAACTGGATCGATCCATTACCGATGCCAAAATGATGACCCGTTTTATCTGGAACAGTTACATCAGTTGGGGTCTGAACCATCCCGCGCGCCATCGGGCGATCCGTCAACTGGCCGTCAGCGAAAAGCTCACCAAAGAGACGGAACAACGGGCCGACGATATGTTCCCCGAATTGCGCGATTTATGTCATCGTTCCGTTTTGATGGTATTTATGTCGGATGAGTACCGCGCCTTCGGCGACGGCCTTTTTCTGGCGCTGGCTGAAACAACAATGGATTTCGCCGCGCGCGATCCCGCTCGCGCTGGCGAATATATTGCGCTGGGATTCGAAGCCATGTGGCGCGCGCTGACTCGCGAGGAGCAATAATGGACGGTCAAACACTGCACGCCTGGGCAAAACGCTTTGCGCTGGAACTGCCTTTTACCGAACACTGCTGGCCTTTCGGCCCACAGTACGATGTGTTTAAAGTCGGCGGCAAAATATTCATGCTGTTCACTGAACATCACTGTCGCCCAGTAGTGAACCTGAAGTCGGATCCCCAAAAATCCCTGGTAAATCAACAAATTTACCCCAGCATTGCGCCTGGCTATCACATGAATAAGAAACACTGGATTTCAGTCTATGCGGGCGAGGATATCACCGTCTCGCTACTCAACGATTTGATAAATGACTCATGGAATCTGGTCGTAGACGGGCTGCCTAAAAGAGAGCAACTGCGCCTGAGACCGCGCTGATGCAATAACCGTTTCCGCATTTTCCTCCCTTATCTTTTTACCGATAACCCGGTACCCTGCTGATACAAAAGGGTACTAAACCAACCAGGAGCATTTATGGATATCGTTTCTGTCGCCTTACAGCGCTACTCCACTAAGGCGTTCGATCCCAGCAAAAAACTGACCGCCGAAGAAGCGGATAAAATAAAAACACTACTACAGTACAGCCCCTCCAGCACCAATTCCCAGCCGTGGCACTTTATTGTCGCCAGTACGGAAGAAGGCAAAGCGCGCGTAGCAAAATCCGCTGCCGGAAACTACACGTTCAACGAACGCAAAATGCTGGACGCCTCCCATGTGGTGGTCTTCTGCGCCAAAACCGCAATGGATGACGCATGGCTTGAGCGCGTCGTCGATCAGGAAGATGCTGATGGCCGTTTCGCTACGCCGGAAGCTAAAGCGGCAAATGATAAAGGTCGCCGCTTTTTCGCCGATATGCACCGCGTCTCGCTGAAAGATGACCACCAGTGGATGGCGAAGCAGGTTTATCTGAACGTCGGCAACTTTCTGCTGGGCGTCGCCGCGATGGGTCTCGACGCCGTCCCCATTGAAGGTTTCGACGCCGAGGTGCTCGACGCTGAATTTGGTCTGAAAGAAAAAGGCTATACCAGTCTGGTCGTGGTGCCGGTCGGCCATCATAGCGTCGAGGATTTCAACGCCGGGCTGCCGAAATCACGTCTGCCGCTTGAAACCACACTGACGGAAGTTTAATCCCCTGCCTAAGCCGGACGCCCGTCCGGCTTTTTTCATCTTTCTGCCAGGTTCCCCAATGATCAATAGCGCGAAGTGCCAGGTTTTACATCGCTAGTGTTAACTTTCTCTTTCAACCTATTGAAAATAAATAATATTTAAAACTGGCACGCCGTTTGCCATATCTGGATACCCCCTATCTGGATGAAGGAGAAAACGGGTGAGACATGTTTATGTAGCCAGCCATGGCCCTTTTGCCCGCGGACTTATTAACAGTCTATCGCTGCTGATTGGCGACGAACACGGCGTGACACCGGTTTGCGCCTACGATGGCGATATTGTCACCACGGAGCAGCTTGAACAAACCCTCGAAAATCTGATCGCGCAAGCCAACGGCGAAGAAGTGGTGGTGTTTACCGATCTGCTCGGCGGCAGCATCAACAATAGCGCCGCGAAAGTGCTGATGCGTCACCGTCACGTTTTTGTGGTGGCTGGCGTCAACATGACCCTGCTGCTGGAGTTTTTACTCTGTGAAGAAGAAAGCACAGACGCGGCCATTACCTACGCCACCAATGCGGCGCGTGAATCCATTGTCTTTATCAACACGCTAATAACACAACCATCCGCTGACCTACAGGGAGAATCCCATGATCAAATTAGTGCGCATTGATTACCGCCTGCTGCACGGCCAGGTGGTCTTCGCCTGGACCCGGGCGCTGGATATCGACCATATCATCGTCGCTAACGCCAACGCCGCCGGCGACGCGTTTGTCTCTATGTCATTAAGTCTGGCAAAACCCGCTGGCGTGTCGCTGGACATTATCACGGTGGAACAAGCGGCGGAAAAACTCGCTAGCGGCAAGCTGGATCACAAAAAAGTGATGGTGGTGTTGGGAAATACCGCCGAAACCCTCGCCTTCACCGAGAAAGTGCCAGGGATTAGCGTTATCAACTACGGCGGTATCGCGCAAAAAGAGGGCGCTCAGCAGTTCGGCAAAGCCATATACCTGACCGAGCAGGAGATTGCCGATAGCCAGGCGCTAAAAGCCAAAGGCATCCGTCTGGAAATGCGCCAGGTTCCGGCCCATTCCGCCGAATTGCTTAACGATAAACTCTGAACCCGGAGGTCACTATGTTGCTCACCGCAACGCTGCTCGGCCTGATTGCCGCACTGGGCATTCTTGACGGGCGTTTACTCGGCGTGTCGATGATTGACCGTCCGCTGGTGATGTGCGCCCTCACCGGTCTGGTCTGCGGCAATTTACACGAAGGCATTCTGATCGGCGCGACGCTGGAACTGATCTTTTTAGGTAATGTCGCTATCGGCGCCGCGGTACCGCCTGATGTCGTCACCGGTTCGGTACTGGCGACCGCGTTTTCTATTATGTCCGGGCGCGGGCCCGAAGCGGCGCTGACCATCGCGATTCCTATCTCTATGCTGGCGCAGACCCTCGGCGTCCTGGTGCGCGTGGTTAACGCCCGCTTTGGCCACATGGCCGATCGTTATGCGGCGCAGGGTAATACCCGGATGGTTGCCGTTATGCACCTGGGAGGCCCAACGCTGCTCTATTTTCTAAGCGGTTTTCTGCCGGTCTTTTTCGCCATTTTGCTCGGTTCTGCCGCCGTCACCTGGTTCCTCGACGCCATTCCCGCCTTTATTACCAATGGCCTGGTTGTCGCCAGTAAGATTTTGCCGGCGCTGGGTTTCGCGTTGCTGATCAGCATGATGCTTAGCAGCAAATTAATGCCTTACCTTGGGCTGGGCTTTCTGATCGCCGCATATACCAAACTGGACATCATCGCCATCGCGCTGTTTGCCGTGGTGTTGGCTTTCATTATCAGCCAGTTTCTTAACACATCCCAACAGGAGGGCTAATCATGAGTGAAGTGACGCAGACCCTGATCGACGACGCACAGGCTCACTCGCAAAGCGAAAGCCGCATCACCGCCCGCGATTTACGCAGCGTTTTCTGGCGCTCCTTTACGTTGCAAGGATCGTGGAACTATGAACGCCAGCAGCATATGGGCTATGCCTTCGCTATGTCGCCAGCGCTAAAGCGTATCTACCAGGACCCCGCCGAACTGGGGCGCGCCTTACAGCGCCATCTGGTGCTGTTTAATACCACGCCGCATCTGTCAACGTTTGTCTTTGGCCTGTCGATTGCGATGGAGGAGGAAAATCAACGCAACCCGGACTTTAACGAAGAGTCGATCAATGCCGTTAAAACCAGCCTGATGGGGCCGCTGGCCGGGATCGGCGATTCCATCTTTTGGGGATCGCTGAAAGTTATTGCCGCCGGGATGGGGATCTACTTTGCCCAGCAGGGCAGCATTCTGGGGCCGATTCTCGCCCTACTGGTCTATAACATTCCGCACATCCTCTGCCGCTGGTACGCCCTCAAACTGGGCTACCGGGCGGGGACCACCTGGCTGATGCGCCTCTGGCAAAGCGGGCTGATGGACAGGGTGACTTATATCGCGTCAATCGTCGGGTTGATGGTCGTCGGCGCCATGACCGCCAGCATGATCGACATTACAACCCCGCTGAGCTTTACCGCCGGGCAGACTACCATGAAAGTGCAGGATTTTATTGACAAAATCCTCCCTTCCCTGCTGCCGCTGCTCTTCACGCTTGGCATGTACAAACTTATCCGTAAGGGCGTGAACATTAACTGGATCCTGTTAGGCACCGTCGCGTTTGGGCTTCTTGCCAGCGCGCTGGGCCTGCTTTGACGAGAGGTAACACTATGCAAGTAGAAGACTATATGAACGAGACGCCCCTTCGCCTGCTGGAGATGCTGACGCAGACGCGGGAAGATCTCTGGCGCGCGGCGCAGGCGCTAACGGAACGAGGCGTCACCCGCATTATTCTGACAGGCTCCGGCACGTCATACCACGGCGCGCTGACCGCTCGCGCGTTTATGCAGCGCTGGTGTGCATTGCCGGTGGATGTCTGCTGGCCGTTTATGCTTGATGATGAGACGCTTGCCCGCAGCGGCAAGGCGCTGGTTGTCGGCATCTCCCAGGGCGGCGGCAGCCTCTCAACGCTGGCGGCGATGGAGCGCGCCCGCAATGTTGGTCATATCACCGCCTCAATGGCTGGCGTGGCGCCTGCGACTATCGACCGGGCGGCGGATTATATCCTTACCGTTCCCTGCGGCGAAGAAACCGCTGGCGCGAAAACAAAAGGCTATCACTGCACGGTTCTCAATTTGATGCTGCTGGCGCTCGCCGTCGCCGGGCAGCAACAGCGGCTGGACGGCGAACAGCGCCGGTCACTGCTGCTACGGATGGAAAAGACCTTTAACCACCTGCCCGCGCTGATTACCGCCTCGCAGGCGTGGGCGCAAACCAATGCGCTGGCGCTGCGCGATAGCGCAGATATTCGTCTGACCGGCCCGGCAACGCTGTTCGGTACGGTGCAGGAGGGTGCGCTCAAGATGCTGGAGACGTTGCGCTGCCCGGTGTCGGGCTACGAATTCGAGGAGTTTATTCACGGTATTTACAATGCCTTTAATGCGCAATCCGCACTCATTATGCTCGACCCGCAGCCTGACGCGCGTCAGGATCGGCTGGCGCAAATACTCGGTGAGTGGACGCCGTCTATTTACCGCATCGGCCCGCAGGTAGAAAATAATGGTCTGAATCTGAATTTCCCGTTTGTCAATGATGAGGACTTTGCCGTCTTTGAATATATCATTCCGCTACAAATGCTATGCGCGATATTACCCCCGCAAAAAGGCATTAATCCGGCGATACCCAAAGATCCGCAATTCCATCAAAAAATGAAAAGTAAGCAAGAAATTTAATTTTTATTAATGCTCGTTATTATCCGCGCTGTTGCGGAGGACGCGCTACACGCTAAGGAGATAAATATGTCTATTGCTCATGAAAATGCCCGCCGTATTATTAGCGATATTTTAGGTAAACAAAACATTGAACGTGTCTGGTTTGTCGGCTGCGGCGGTTCATTAACCGGCTTCTGGCCAGGGAAATACTTTCTGGACTGTGAAGCGTCAAAACTGGCTGTCGGTTATATCACCAGTAATGAATTTGTCCACGCCACACCAAAAGCATTAGGAAAAAATAGCGTCGTTATTCTTGCCTCGCAGCAGGGCAATACGGCGGAAACCGTCGCAGCCGCCCGCGTGGCGCGTGAAAAAGGAGCGGCGACCATCGGTCTGGTTTACCAACCTGACACGCCGTTGTGCGAATACAGCGACTACATCATTGAATATCAGTGGGCGCGTTATCCGGAAACGGTCGACCCTGCACAACAAAAAGCCGCATACAGCCTGTGGCTGGCGCTGGAAATTCTCGCCCAAACAGAGGGCTATGCGCAATACGATGAGTTAGTCAGCGCGTTTGGGCGCTTTAGCGACGTTGTTCACGGCGCCCAACGGCAGGTACAAGAAGATGCTCAGCGTTTCGCCGCCGAATGGAAGGATGAGAAGGTGGTCTATATGATGGGCAGCGGCCCCTCTTTCGGCGCCGCGCATCAAGAGTCTATCTGTATTCTGCTGGAAATGCAGTGGATCAACTCCGCCAGCATACATAGCGGAGAGTATTTCCACGGACCGTTCGAAATCACCGAGCCGGGCACGCCGTTTATATTGCTGCAAAGCAGTGGTCGCACTCGCCCGCTGGACGATCGTGCGATTCGCTTTATTGAACGCTATCAGGGAAAACTGCAGTTGATCGATGCGGATAAACTCGGCATTCAGGATCTGTCCACCGACGTTGGCGAATACTTCTGCGGTCTGTTGCACAACTGTGTGCTGGACGTTTATAACCTCGCTCTGGCGACAGCCCGTAATCACCCACTGACCACCCGCCGGTATATGTGGAAAGTTGAATATTAATAGTTATGCCGGATGGCGGCTTCGCTTTATCCAGCCTACAAAGCGATCTGTAGGCCTGATAAGCGTAGCGCCATCAGGCCTTTCTTCTGCGGGGCGCTAGCGCCCCTTTTTTCCTGAACTACCGCGGCTACCAGCGAAAATCCTCTATCCGTAATTCGAAAATATCGTGAATATAGCCAATTTCCGCTACCGGCAGCGCCACGTTATAAAGAATTTTCAACCGCTGAAACGAATGATTTACCATCGCGATAAATTCACCATGCCGCTCATTAAATTCCGTCATGTTTTTATAGTGGGTAATTTCATTGCGCATGACCAGCCGCTCAATCATACAGCTCAAATGAACATATAAACTAATAATCAAATTATTATTAAAGCTGAAGCCCAGCGTATTTTGCCATTCGGCAATAATCGTTTCGATATGCCCTATCGTCTTATTGGCATTGAGAATGGTCAGCGAGTTAACCACATTATGCAACGAAAATTCGCGAACCATATTTTTATTAATTAACGCAATTTGTTTATCGTTAAGATAACCGCTTAATAACTGACTTAAATGCGCATACCCCTGCTCGCCAAGCAGCTCTTCAATCCCCACCCAGGGAACGCCCGCCAGCTGCGGGTCAATGGTGCCGACAACCGCAATCACTTCATACTGATTCAGCAACGAGGCCGCCATCCGGCTGTTTTTCAGACGGGTATATTCACAGGCGATAATATTAATATCAAAGTCGGTCAACTGACTTTTTTCCATCAAATTTTTAAATTTAAACGCCGTCCCAATGCCGGTAATACAGGTCACCAGCAGCGCGCGCGCTTTTTTCTGCGCGGGCCAGAAGACATCCCAGCGCGACTGATTTAACGGGACGATCTCTTCGGCGATCTGTTCGATGTTTTTTTGCAGCGCGATCTCGCTGGCCACGTTCAGCGCCAGACGCGTCGTAACGTTATCGACCACCACCAGCGGGCCATGAATTACGCTCAAAAGCGCATCGGCGATCTCTTTGGTGTATCCCATATCGATCAGCACCATGACGCCTGCGCGGGTATCCGTATGCTGGAGATAATCGACAATGGCCCGGCTGACATCGCTAAACGCGACCTCCATCGGCATATCCATCGCATGATAAATCTTTTCGCCAATCAGACGGTTCGCCACGCCTGCAATGCTGCTGGCGGTCGAATAACCATGCGCGATGATCAGCGCTTTTACCTTACCGCCGCTGGTGGCGTCAATGGCATTACTGACGATGGCCGCCACGACCAGTCTGTCGAGCGTGTCGATTAACAAATCATATTTATTATTTACCACGTCCAGCAGTTTTTGCGCCACACGCTGCGCCAGCCCCGGCGCCTCCTCCAGCCAGCGCAGCATCACATGGCGAACCGATGGCGACGCCTCCACCGGCGTTAACGGCAGGCTGGTAAGGTAACGTCCGGTGAGATAAGCGAATTCCGCATTCAGTTCGAGATCGTAATGTGCAGCGATCGCTTTCCCGACATCTTCGATAAAACGCAGCCGCTTGTCCTGACGAGCGCGAGGGCTCTCTTTATTCATTAAGGCATCGAGATATAACGTAAGGTTTTGATAGACCAGCTTGTCAAACGTCCGTTCGGAAATATTCTCCTGCGCCAGCTCTTCGCACAGGCCGCAAATGTTTTCCGTCAACCGTAAATATTCCTGATGCTGACCGGAAACTCGCGGAAAAACGCCACCTTCGCGATAAATCATGATGCGTTCCGCCGTCTGCGGAACGGTAAAGGGCACCTCCATCAGCAGACGATCCGACAGTTGCCCGGCTTTTACTTCCAGTACCCCATCGTCACGCTGGCCGAAAGTCCAGGCGCTGGCGCAAATATTACGAATGAGATTTTCCAGGCCGCCGACATTCCCTTCCAGGGTCTCCTGCATCAGTTGGCTGATAATTTCACTATCCAGCGACAAATCGTGATGAAGACGCTGCGCCTCGCGACGGAAAAAATGGTGAATAAACGCCAGCCGCTCATACTGTCCGCGTTCGGCGATAGGCAGAATTTTGACAATGACCGGTATCCGGCGAATAAATGTCGCCAGAAAGTGCTTTTCCAGATCTTCGGTAGAGGCGAATATCAGACGTACCGTGGCGCTGCGTTCATCGCTGCTTTCGCCTAAGCGACGCCAGGTGCCGTTATCCATAAAATGGAACAGTTTTTCCTGCCCTTCCGGCGGTAAACGGTGCACTTCATCGATAAACAATACGCCGCCATTACTGGTCTCAATTAACCCGGATACCGCTCTGTCTGCGCCGGTAAACGCACCTTTGGCATGACCAAATAATTTTGACGTCAGCAATTCCGGGTTATTAGCGTATTCGGCGCAGTTAAACACGGTAAAGGGCGCCTCCGGGGGCAAAATGCCCTGCTCGATGGCGTACTGCCAAAGCTGACGCGCCAAAAAACTTTTTCCTATCCCCGTCGGGCCGCGCAGCAGCAAAGGCAAGCCCGCGCCGGGATAACTGATCGCCGCCTTACACTGACGCAGGGACTCCTGCAAGCTGCCCTGCGCGCCAATGAGCAGCTCCAGACTGTCCTGCCGCTCCGCGCACAGCGCCTGAATGGACGCGTAATCCCCCTGCCGAACCGCCAGCCGGTGGTGACGACGTAGCGCCTCGACGGGCAGGAACAGCACCGGGCGGCTATTCACTTTCACCACCCGCTGCTCACGATGCAAGTTATTAAGATGGTGACTAATAATGCTGCGTTTTTGCCTGAGACTGTCGGCAATCGCCATTGCGCTAAACCCGCTTAACGCGTCGGCTGTTAGTGAACATCCGGCCAGCCGTAGCTCCAACTGACGAAATATGGACTCTTTATTCATACCTGCGCCCCGCCAAAAACGTAAACTCCGCTTATACGATAATTTACAAACGACGTCACAGGCTTCACCCACATTTTTGAAAATACTTACTTTTGATAAAACTTACCGTTGCGCTTTCGGCTCATCGTGTCACGAACAAACGGGGTTGGCCCTCCCTGGCGTGTCATCAAAATCGGGCGCTAAACCCAACGTTATAACGGGTTTGATTGCCATCGCTTACCCCTGCCGTTTGCGCCAGCCCGGCGAAAGCGGACACCGTTGCCGACAGCGGAAAATCTGCGCCAATCGCGATATCAACCCAGTTTTTATCCTGCGCTTTTCCGTCGCGGCTAAACGTCAGCGCGGTCGATTTAAGGCCGCCGTTCGCCACATACGTATCATCGCCAAACTGACGGCGATAATTAATCTGCGCCCAGGAGTGAATGATGCTGTGGCGGAGATCCAGACGCCAACCCGCGCTACCCACCTGCGAATGGGCGTTTTGGTCGCCAAAACGCATTGATGTACTGGTATTGAGCTTCTCGCTATAACCATTAACGTGGCTGTAATCCCATGCATATTGCAGCATCGGTCCGGTCGTTAACCACGGCATCATGACAAAATCATAACCACTGGTTAACCTCGCGCCCCACAGCCGACCGTTGGTTTCGCCCTCTTCCACCCGTCTTAGCGCACCGAGCGTGATACTGCGCTGAATGTTACTGAATTTAGCGGACAGGTAGTGTAAATCGCTATCCAGCCACGCCTGACCGGCGCGTAAATGGCTGAATACGGCGGCCTGAAAACCGCGGGCGTCATAACGATAATTATCGTCAGGATGTTGCTTATCCAGAGAACCGGCTATCAGCCCTCCCAGCAGTACCTGCTCGTTAAGCTGATAATCGACGCCAACCGTCAGATTATTATGATTACCGTTCCCGTCGGCCTCATTATTATCATAACGTTGATATCCCCCGCTGTATCCACCGAACATGCCCAGTGAACCAACAGGATTTTCCCCCTGGCGAAGCTGCTGATAACGGCTGTCAAGCGTGGTACGACTACCTTGCGCCATCGACTGAACGCTTTGGTTCAGGTATGTCGCCTGTACCGGCGCGGCAATGATCGACTGGATATATTGCGCAATAATGGTATGGACCTGCGGACCGGGATGTAAATGATCGGCAAACAGATAGTCCTGCGACGCATTAAATCCTGGCATTGCCGAGGAGCACGCCGAAGCGGATACGCCCGGCGGGCAGGCCATGCCTACGGTATTTGTCAGACCAAACGCCTGCGGGTTGGCAAGAATTTCCTTAAAGAGGCCGTTGATATCGGCACGGGCTATATTGCCGCCGTGTTGCTCCAGCCCCTTCTCTTCCATCTGATTATAATAATCGGTCAGAGCTGACGCCTGCCCTGCCGCCGCTTCATAGCCCGCCAGCAGTTGCTCAACGAGCAGTTGCTGAATAAACGGATTGCTGCTTACCGTTGCAGCCGCCGCCAGCAACGCCTTGCGGATCGCCTGTTGCCGACTGGCGAAATCGGGCGTAGCGCCCTCCGCCAGCGCCTCTAACGCCGCTTTTAGCGCCGGGGGCGCCGCTGCGCCCAGCCCGGCGGTGATTACCGCCTCCAGAAGCATTGGCGTCGCACTAATATCCGGTACGTTTGGCACCACGACCAGCCCGGCGCCGGCATCCAGTAACAGCCCTACCTGCGCCGCCGCGCTAGTGGCGCTATTACCGGCTATTTGCTGTGCCATGGTTGGTTGCGCGATGGCCGCCGCCAGATCGTTTCCGCCGACCCAGTGAATATACAAACCGTTGTGGTCGGCTTTTCCCCCCGTTTTGGCAAGCCACTGCCGTACCTGATCGGCGGTATTATCCTGCGGGTTTAATTCCGGGGTCGCCGTCGCGCCGCCGGCGGCATAATTAGAGCCGCCATTGCTGGAAGGGCTTAATGCCAGCCCATATCGTTCGGCCAACTGTTCGTCGTAGAGCTTATTTTGACCACTATCCCAGGTCCAGCGACCGTTATTCCCGGTATCGCTAAGGCTATCGCCAATTACCGTAAGAGAATCAAACGCACAGGCAGATAATGGCGCGGCCAGCGCCAGCGAGAGTATGCCGTATTTTAGCAGGGTACGCTTTTGGGTCATCCGATGTTCCTTAATGTTATTGTTGATAGGTACGACGGTGCTAATCATTATCCGACAGAGATATTGCAATCGTTTTAAACATTCTGGTTAAAAAGTTTTCATTCATTGTTGACGGACTGGCGCCTGTTCAAAAAGAGGGAACCGCGTAAAATAACGACGTTTATAGGGCGCTGGATAAAATATAGCGTATGGATAACCCCAGAGGCGCTTTTACCCGTCTGTTGCTGATTATGCCGGAAGCGCAGGCGTCCTGATTTGCATAAATGCCATTCAGCAGTCATCATAGGCTGCTGTTTATAAAGGAGAGATTATGCAGGAATTGATATCCCAGGTAGAAGATTTAGCGGGAATTGAAATGAATCACACCACGTCGCTGGTGGTGATATTTGGTATTATTTTTCTGACAGCAGTTGTCGTGCATATTATTTTGCACTGGATAGTACTGCGCGCTTTCGAAAAACGTGCCAGCGCCAGTTCCCGCCTGTGGCTGCAAATTATTACCCAGAATAAATTATTCCATCGTCTGGCTTTTACGCTGCAAGGCATCATTGTCAATATTCAGGCCGCGCTCTGGCTACAAAAAGGCAGTGAGGCTGCGGATATCCTGACGACCTGCGCGCAGTTATGGATTATGACCTACGCCCTGCTGTCGTTATTTTCTCTGCTGGACGTGATTTTCAATCTATCGCAAAAATGGCCCGCCGCCTCTCAGTTACCGCTAAAAGGAATATTTCAGGGTATTAAGCTCATCGGCGCAATTATCGTCGGCATTCTGATGATCTCACTGCTGATTGGCCAGTCACCAGCAATTTTAATCAGCGGGCTGGGCGCGATGGCCGCGGTATTAATGCTGGTCTTTAAAGACCCGATTCTTGGCCTGGTTGCCGGTATCCAGCTTTCCGCCAACGATATGCTCAAACTGGGCGACTGGCTGGAAATGCCGAAATATGGCGCAGATGGCGCGGTCATTGATATTGGCTTAACCACGGTAAAAGTACGCAACTGGGATAATACCATCACCACCATTCCCACCTGGTCGCTGGTTTCCGACTCGTTCAAAAACTGGAGCGGCATGTCTGCGTCCGGCGGACGCCGGATTAAACGCAGTATTAATATTGACGCGACTAGTATCCATTTTCTGGATGATGATGAAAAACAGCGGCTGTTAACCGCGCAACTGTTAAAGCCGTACCTTACCAGCCGTCATCAGGAAATCGATGAATGGAATAAACAACTGGATGCGCCGGAATCAGCCTTAAATCACCGCCGAATGACCAATATCGGGACATTTCGCGCCTATCTGAACGAATATTTACGCCACCATCCGCGCATCCGTAAAGATATGACGCTGATGGTACGCCAACTGGCGCCTGACGATCATGGTTTGCCGATAGAGATCTACGCCTTTACCAATACCGTCGTGTGGCTGGAATATGAGAGCATTCAGGCCGATATTTTCGACCATATTTTTGCCGTGGTGGAAGAGTTTGGCTTGCGTATTCATCAGACGCCGACCGGCAGCGATATTCGCGCGCTGTCAGGGACATTGCGGCATTAATGGATTGCCCGATCGCATGAGCATAGGATCGGGCAAAAAAGTTAATGAGCCTTACGGCGCAAAACTGTAAACGCGATAAACAGGAATACAATCCATACCGGCAGCAAAATCGCCGACAATCGCATATCGTCCATCGTACACATTAACACCAGAATCAGCGCCAGAAACGCAATGCACAAATAGTTTCCGGCGGGATAGAACAGCGCCTTAAATTGCGTCTCGCGCCCTTTACGACGCATCGCCGCGCGAAAACGTAAATGCGCGAGACAGATCATTATCCAGTTTAGCAATAGCGTCGCGACAACCAGCGCCATCAACAGGCTAAACGCTTTTTGCGGCAACAGATAGTTGATCAGCACCACCAGCGAGGTAATCGCTCCGGAAAGTATCAGCGAGTTCACCGGTACGCCGCGATGGCTGACGCGGGTTAAAAATTTCGGCGCGTTGCCTTGTACGGACAGGCCGAACAGCATTCGGCTATTCGAATAAACGCCGCTGTTATATACCGAAAGCGACGCGACCAGAATAACGAAATTCAGCGCCGAAGCCACCACATTACTGTCCAGGTTATGGAAGATCATCACAAAAGGGCTGCTATTGGATTTCACCTCTACCCACGGATAGAGCGCCAGCAACACCACCAGCGAACCGATGTAGAACAGCAAAATACGGTATACCACCTGATTCACCGCTTTCGGGATGCTTTTTTGCGGATCGCGCGCTTCCGCCGCAGTAATGCCGATCAGCTCCAGTCCACCAAAAGAAAACATAATCACCGCCAGCGACAGAAGCAAACCATGCCAACCGGTAGCGAAGAAACCGTTATAACGCCAGAGGTTATCAATGCTGGCATGTTCGCCGCCGTGGCCGGAGAACAGCAGCCACAGACCAAAACCTATCATGCCGATAATCGCCAGCACTTTAATCAGCGCGAACCAGAATTCCGTTTCGCCATACAGACGAACGTTCACCAGATTTACGGCATTAATGATAATAAAAAACGCCGCCGCCCAAATCCATGTTGGTACGTCAGGCAGCCAGTACTGCATATAGATGCCCGCCGCGGTCAACTCCGCCATCCCGACCAGCACAAACATGACCCAATAGTTCCAGCCCGACAAAAAGCCCGCAAACGGCCCCCAATATTTCCAGGCGAAGTGGGCAAACGATCCGGAAACCGGCTCTTCCACGACCATTTCACCCAACTGGCGCATAATGAGAAAAGCGATAATCCCGGCAACGCCATAGCCCAACAAAACAGCCGGCCCCGCCATTTGAATCGCCGGGCCGATGCCCAGAAACAGTCCGGTGCCAATGGCGCCGCCCAGCGCAATTAGCTGAATATGGCGGTTTTGCAACCCCCGTTGAAGCGTCGGTTCATTCTTCGACGCGGCATCCGACACGCTGGCGCCGGATGCAGTTGACGCGTTTTTCACGTCCTACCCCTGTATCGTTTTTATTGAGGGGCACCTTTTAACATTTCGCTCTCGCTGCCGCAAGGCGCAATCGTTTGTCAAGGCTCAACTCCGGACGTTAACGTTATCGTGTAAAAAAAGATGTCGCGGGGAGTAAAAAGAAAAGAGTGCGCGCCGATATAGAACGTTACGGGTGACAGACGCCGAGTATAAAATATGTGAATAACTCTGGACGAAAAGTACGACACCCTACAGAATACATTTAGTATTTTTTCAGTATTTTCAAAAAGGTGAATCAGACCTGGTATCTGTTATCCGTTTTTGAGCCACGCCAGGCATCAACGTCATGAATAAGATCATCAAACGTTTAGAGATCATCAAAAGCGCCATTGAACTTGAGGACGAAGAGATTATCCGTCAGCAGCTCATCTACCTGAAAAATGAGCCGCAGGATGCCGTAATCAGCGCGATTGCCCAGGCGATTGAAGCTCGTCGATTCAGTGACGCCATGCAAGAGATCGCCGCCTGGCTACAGGCTCAACGGGCGCTCTCGACGTGGCAAGATCCCTCTATTGCCGCCAGTAAACTGGAGCTGAAAGCACTTGAAGCCCAACTTCGCGATCTGATTGACAAACGAAATGCGCGGGTTCAAATCCTCGACGATTTCAACGACCTCTATCATCTGCGCCTCGGGCCGTTGATGAGCCGTATTCTTGAGTTGCGTAAACAGCTCGCGGTGAGTATGCAGCGTAAGCAAGAGGCCGAAATAAAACGCCGGGAAAAGGATTATCAATCCTGCCTGCAATTTATTTCCCAAGCCGTGGATCAACTGGCAACGCTAAAACAACAGTGGACAGGATTGAATGCCGCCTCGCGCGAAGCGGTGGGCATCCGTCAGCGAATCCAGCAGCAGACGGAATTAATTACCGCGTTGCTGGCGGAAATTCGCGAGCTGGAAGCGGATTTTTCCCATCAGGACGACAGCGCATTCCGCCAGGCGCAGGAAAATGCGGAACAGGACTATCACCAGTACCGGGAGCAGCAGCAGGAAGCGCAATTCCGCTACGCCCGCGATCAACGTTTGTCGGCTGACGAACGCAGTGAATTAAAACGTTTGTGGCGTCAGGCCAGCCGCCTGTGTCACCCGGATGTGGTCGCCGATGAATTGAAAGAAAAAGCGCACCAGATGATGGTACAGCTTAATCAGGCGCGGCAGAATGCCGATCTGGCGGCAATTCGCGCGTTATTGACGCAGCTGCAAAGCGGTCTGGAACCGATGATGGCAAGCGACAGGCTAAATAATCTGGAACATCTGCGCCATAAAATACGCCAGCTCCGCACGCAAATCGACGCGCTGTTGAAAGAGATAACGCAACTGGAAACGGAAAACGCCTGGCGGCTCGCCTCTTCCGTTGCGGATAAGGAAGCCTATTTCTCCGAGCAGGAACGGGCGCTAACCGAAATTCGCAATACGCTGGAGGCGCAGGTTCAACAGGTGGAACAGGAACTTCTGTCAGGGTAGTCCATCATTCATCAACACATTGTCGGATGGCGCAAGCGCCACCCGACGAATCGCGGCATAAAGAGGGTAAGAGGGTCGCTACTGTCGCTGTAAAAGTAACGAACGGGCGGAGTCCGCCATGATCATCACCGCACCTGCCAGCATTAACGTATCTTTTAATACCAGCCGCCCGGCGCCCGATAAATACGGAAAACCATAATGCGCATCGCCCAGCGGCATAACCCAGGCCTCCGGCGTGGTGATCAAAAACGACAGCGTGACAAATGGCGTCAGGAATGCCAGCACGCCGCCCGCCAGCCCTAACCAGCGGCTGACAGGGTTAGCCAGTACCAGCGCCGCGATAATCAATTCCACCACGCCCAGACCATCCGAAAACGCATACGTATTATTGGCCGTTTGCCAGGCGCGTTCCTCCGGTTTTAGTTCGCCCTCATGAGTCAGATGCTGACGATATTCTTCAGGATGTTCATAGAAAAAAGACATAAACGGGCTGTTCGCTACAAACGGGGTAATACTGTCTGCCTCATAGGGCACAAATTTTAGTAGTCCAATCCAGATAAAAACGATGGCGATACTCAGGCGAATTAATGTTAATCCCAGCCGATCCCCCTGACTTAACAGACGAAGATATTTATCCATCTCAGGCTCTCCTTATTTATATAATATCGCAGTGGCGTAACCCGTATTATCAATACGCATTGACGTAATTTTCCATGACGAGGCCTGTTTACTTTGCGCCAGTCTGGCAATAGCGTCTTCAAGCATTGACGGCGTTGCTGCCACCGCAGAAACGCTGATATATTCAACGTCAGTTAGCGGCTGGGCGGAGGCGGAAAACGCCAGCGGCGCAGCCAATAATGAAGCAATAAGCGTGGTAACTTTTAACATCGAGATTTCCAGTCGTGGGTTATTTCAATGGTGTTATAATACGTTACGCCTGACTAAAGCCTTTTCTTTCAGACGCCAGCATATTTGTCCTGGCGTATTTTTATAGCCTGACAGGCAAAAAAAAGCCCTGATTAACAGGGCTACGTTATTTATGTTTTACTTAATGAGAGAGAAGAGATCGTTTAAAGACTCACTCATTGTAGGATGGGTAAATATCTGGTCGCGTAACACCGTATAAGGTAAATCTGCATCCATAACGGTTTTAACGATATTAATCATTTCATGAGAATCGACGCATAACAATGACACCCCTACAATACGCTGCGTATTCACGTCCACTACCGCTTTTAGTACGCCACGAGTATCGTTCATAACACGGGCGCGAGGGATCGCCGCCACCGGTAATGTCACCACCTGCACCGTTGCGCCGCTTGCCCGAGCTTGTTCTTCCGTCAGCCCGACACGAGAGAGCGGCGGCGTCATAAAGACGGAATACGGAACATTCTGGCGATCGCGGGTACTGCGTTTGCCATCTCCCAATAACCCGTCGCGTACAATACGAAAATCATCCAGTGAAATATAGGTAAACTGCAACCCACCGGTAACGTCGCCCATCGCCCAGATATTGTCCGCCGTGGTACGCAGGTAATCATCCACGATGATCCCGCCGCGTTCGTTCACCGCCACGCCGGCGTTCTGCAACTGTAAGCCAGCCGTCGCCGGTTTTCGCCCCGACGCCACCAGCAGGGCATCCACAAGATGCGCGCCTTCCGGCGTTTCTACTTGTACCGCGCCCTCCTTTGAGGATACGGCCTGTACGTTGGCGTTTAAAATCAGCTCGACGCCCTTTTCCTGTAAAATGCGGGTAATTGCCTGCGCGATATCCCGATCTTCACGAGGCAGGAATTGCGGCGCTGCTTCAAAGATAGTGACCTTCGTACCAAAGTTGGCGAACATTGAGGCAAATTCAAGGCCAATATAACCACCGCCTAAAATCCCCAGCCGCGCCGGACGCTGGCTCAGGCTGAGTAGCCCGGTGCTATCGAACACCCCTGCCGTCGTTGTTAAGCCCGTAATAGCCGGGATCACCGACTCTGCGCCAGTATTAATGAAGATCTTTTCTCCCCGTAACACCCGCTCGCCGTCCGCCTGAAATACCCGTAAGGTATGGTTATCAATAAACTCCGCCCTTCCCTCAATCACATCGACATTGTCCAGGTCGGCAAGATTATGAAAATTTTTGTCGCGTAAAAAATTTACGACCGCCGCTTTGCGTTGCATGGCGACTGAAAAATCGCCCTCACGTTCCGCGTCATGCACCAGCGTTTTCGTTGGAATACAGCCAATGTTGATGCAGGTTCCGCCGAACATACTGGCGGACTGTTCGATAATCGCCACGCGCCATCCCGTCTTCGCCAGAGTTGCCGCCAACGTTTTTCCTGCCTTGCCAAAACCAATAATGAGCGCCTGATACTGTGTCATCTTCTTTCTCCGCCAAATCACCATCTGTTTGTCAGGACAAGTATAAATAACGTCAAAAAAGACAGAGTTATCCGCAACGCGTCATTTTTTGTCTTATCGTCTAAATTAGCGGTTAGCAAAAACAAGGGTGGAAATGACATTAAGTCCGAAATATAGTGATCATAAACAGAAATGGTGATCCCTATTTTTGAAAAAGAATCTGTTCTGGAGTCTATATGGATGCGCTTAGTCGGCTATTGACGCTTAACGCCCCTCAGGGCTCAATCGACAAGAATTGCCCGTTAGGCGGCGACTGGCAGTTGCCGCACGCCGCTGGCGAGCTATCGGTGATTCGCTGGCATACCGTTACGCAGGGCGAAGCGCAACTGGAAATGCCTACCGGCGACGCCATGACGCTTACGCCAGGAAAGGTGGTGATTCTGCCGCAAAACTCCGCCCACCGTTTGCGCCGGTCTGGCGAAGCACCGACATATATCGTGTGCGGTAGTCTACGTCTGCACACGACGTCACGTTATTTCCTTACCGCGTTGCCGGAAGTGTTATGTCTTGCCCCGCCGCCGCATAGCCCCGCCAGTATCTGGCTTAACGCCGCCATTTTGCTGTTACAGCAGGAGTCAGAACGCCATTTACCTGGCGCAGAGGTCTTATACAGTCAGCAGTGCGCCACGCTGTTTACCCTCGCCGTTCGCGACTGGCTATCGCAGGCTGGCACAGCGAAAAGCGTGCTCAATTTATTGCTGCATCCCCGGCTGGGCCGCGTGATCCTTCACATGCTGGAAACACCGGCGCATCCCTGGACGGTCGAAACGCTGGCGCAACGGGTACACATGTCGCGGGCGAGCTTCGCCCAGCTATTTCGCGACGTGTCCGCGACGACGCCCTTAGCCGTGTTAACAACGCTGCGCCTGCAAATCGCCGCCCAGACCCTGTCGCGTGAAGCGCTGCCGGTGATGGTGATTGCCGAGTCGGTAGGTTATGCGAGCGAATCTTCTTTTCACAAAGCTTTTGTCCGTGAATTCGGTTGTACACCAGGCGAGTACCGCAAACGGGTCAATGCGCTCGGACGATAAGCGTATACTGAACCCGCCTGCAGTTTGACGCCGCAGGCGGGCGACACACGTTATGCCGCAAGGCGACGATGCCTGCGCAGCCACATCAGCTTGTAGGCTGCCGGAATGATGAACAGCGACAGCAACGGCGCGGTAATCATGCCGCCAATCATCGGCGCGGCAATACGGCTCATCACCTCAGAACCCGCGCCGGTCCCCCATAAAACAGGCAGCAGACCGGCGATAATCACCGCTACCGTCATGGCTTTTGGCCACACCCGGAGCACCGCCCCGTGGTAGAGCGCCTCATTGAGCTTTTCTGCCGAAAAGGTGTTGGGAGCTTGCGCTTTGAAGGCCGCGCCTGCTGAATCACCGGCGATCCCATCATGCTGCGCAGAGCGATCAGTAATTTACTCTCTAATACGATGCGCTATACGCCGCCGGGTAAAACCATTACTCTTCGGATAAAAGAAGCGGACGACCAGATACATATTATTGTTGAAAACCCCGGTACGCCAATCGCGCCGGAACATTTGCCGCGCCTTTTCGATCGTTTTTATCACGTTACTCCCTCCCGCCAGCGTAAAGGGGAAGGCCGCGGTATAGGCCTGGCAATTGCAAAATCCATCGTCATTGCGCATCAGGGAAAAGTTTCTGTCACCTCCGATACGCGCGCTACTCGTTTTATTTTGACATTACCCAAACACCTCCGTTGAACTGTAGCGATAGTGAAAGGCGCTATCACTGGCCAGCAAAATAATCTGATATAATCGTCATTATCCTATCACGCGCCAGCCCCAACGACTGTTTTATTATTTCTCTTATTAACCCACACCGGAGAAATAAGATGAATAAGTTTACATCCCTTTTAGCTGTCGTTTTTTTATTTCAGCTGGCGTAAAAGCCGCAGAGAAAATGGAATCCCGCCAATTATCCGCCACGGCGCATGAGATGATGAATAACGGTGACGCCTTCGCGCATCAGCAAATGGCTCAGACACAGAAACCCAGCGCCCAACTACTGTGGAAAATGCGACACCCTTTTCTGAAATGGACGACTATGAAAAAGCAATGGTCATCCATCAATCGATGAATAATGCCCATTCTTTCGCCCATGAGATCCAGGCTGAGGAGCACCATAAACAGATTAAACACAATTAGTTATTTGCATATTAGCGTCACGTACTGCGGATGGCACAACGTCGCCCCCGCAGAAGCTTACGGATTAACATGATTTTGAGAGGTTAAATGGCGCGCCCTGCAGGATTCGAACCTGCGACCCACGGCTTAGATGTTCCTGGAACTACCTGAGCTAACAACAAGTTATCCCATTACTACGGCGCTCACTCGCCCCATCTTCGAAAAACATGCAAAGCCTTGCAAGCCGATGCAAAGCTTTGTGTGTCCCGTTTTTATCCCAACCCACTTAGCAATCAGTAGCCCCAATTGATCGGTAACAACGATCAATTAATAAGATAACAATAAGTTTAAACTATCAAATATCACATTATTGATCGTTTATATCGATCAAAGCAATTTGTAGTGTTACACTCCAGACCTTTCCGAATCCGCTGATTTTCATAATGTTGAAGTTATTCGCTAAGTACACATCGATCGGTGTTCTTAACACGCTTATTCATTGGGGCGTATTTGCTTTTTGTGTGTATGGGATGCATACGCATCAGGCGCTGGCGAACTTTTCCGGTTTTGTTATCGCTGTATCGTTCAGCTTCTATGCCAATGCGCGCTTCACCTTTAACGCCAGCACCACCACGCTTCGCTACATGATGTACGTGGGATTTATGGGAACACTGAGCGCTGTTGTTGGCTGGATGGCTGACAAATGCTCCTTGCCACCACTCCTTACTCTTATCACCTTTTCAGCTATCAGCCTGATATGCGGATTCATTTATTCAAAATTCATTGTCTTTAGGGATGCGAAATGAAAATCTCGTTAGTCGTTCCGGTCTTCAATGAAGAAGCCACGATACCTATTTTCTATAAAACGGTTCGCGAGTTTGAAGAGCTAAAATCGTATGAAGTTGAGATTGTTTTCATCAACGACGGAAGCAAAGATGCGACTGAATCAATAATTAACAAAATAGCTGCATCTGATCCGCTCGTTATTCCGCTTTCGTTTACGCGAAACTTCGGTAAAGAACCTGCTCTTTTCGCGGGTCTCGACCATGCAACCGGGGATGCGGTCATTCCTATTGATGTCGATTTACAGGATCCGATAGAAGTTATCCCCCATCTCATTGAGAAGTGGCAGGCTGGCGCAGATATGGTGCTGGCTAAGCGCTCAGACCGCTCAACTGACGGGCGCATGAAGCGTAAGACAGCTGAATGGTTTTATAAGCTGCATAACAGAATAAGCAGCCCGCAGATTGAGGAAAACGTAGGAGACTTCCGCCTGATGTCTCGTGAGGTTGTAGAGAACATCAAGCTCATGCCTGAGCGCAACCTGTTTATGAAAGGGGTTTTATCATGGGTTGGGGGTCGCACTGAAGTTGTTAAATATGCACGTGCTGAACGAATTGCCGGGGTGTCAAAGTTTAATGGATGGAAATTGTGGAATTTGGCTATAGAGGGGATCACAAGTTTCTCTACGTTCCCGCTACGTATGTGGACTTATATCGGATTAACCGTTGCTGGAATGGCGTTCCTTTACGGAGCATGGATGATATTTGAAACATTGGCATTCGGTAACCCTGTCCGTGGTTATCCATCAATTCTGGTTTCAATTCTTTTCCTGGGAGGAGTTCAGTTGATTGGAATTGGGGTGCTTGGAGAGTATATAGGTAGAATATATATAGAAACAAAATGCCGCCCAAAGTACTTAGTAAAAAAACAACCAAAATAAATAACGGAATATTTTATGATTTCCTTCAATAAATCTAAAATTTTAACATGTGGTTTATTTGCAATTATATCTGCAATTTCACTTTACTTTTTTTTAGTTTCACATCCAACAGTGATCATATCAGGAGATGATTGGGGAAACCTGACATCTACTAGAGCATTATATCCTCAATGGGGGATCGCTAACCCAATTAAGGTAATGCCAGAGCTAGGCTACCCTTTATTTGCAAAGTTATCCACTGCGCTTATAATGCCGCTTGGTTTTGGATTTCTTGAATCATTTTCAATCATAACAGCCATTTTCATCACTATACTTTTGTCTTTGTTCTTACATCAACTATTCCAGCTATTTAATGTTAATCTCTCAGCTGGATTTTTACGATCATCTATTTTTGTTGTTTTTTTCTACGCTTCAATTTTTTTCATTTTCTTGAAAGAGGGCAATCATGAGAACTTATACATGCTATGGGAGGTAAACATAACATGTTTTTATCATTATATAGCACCTGCTTTAATTAACTCTGCGCTATCAATATTTGTAATAAGAAATTATAGAAATTTCGATGTTAACATCTTAAAGAGAAATGGTGTTTGGTATTCTTCGTCGATATTTTTTGCTTCATATATTGCAGTGTTTTCCAGCATGTTCGCTAATATTATATTAGCGATAACTTGCGGAGTGACACTACTGTTCTCGCTCATTAATAATAAACTATCAATAACGAAGACAATAAAGGAAAGCACCTTACAAATATTCACACTAACCGCTTGGGTTGTTGCTGTGATTTATGAGGCCAACGGTGGAAGGGCTGCCAGCCTTGGTTCTGGCTCACTTGATATATATAGCACATTAAGCGTATTAAATTACCTAATAGAACAAGTCCAACCAGCTTTTAAATATTCATCAACCGCACTCGTTTCAATTGGAATAATATCATCATTGTATTCATTAATAAGAAATAAAAATAGAGACCAAAGCATTGTTTTCTTTATTGTGTTTATTTCAGGAGTGCTGTCATTAATAGCGCTTGTTCTTTTGTGCGCCAGAGCAGGAAGTTATTATGCTGCTCGACCTGTTGTGATGTGGGGGGGATTCCTGTATGTAAGCATGGCGTCTTTCATCACAATTGACATTCTGGCCAAGGACAGAACAAAACTGATAAATGCATTGCTGGCTTTTTGTACAATTATTTTAGTCTATAAAGGGCTGACTTCTAACTCTACTCTTAAGCAGTCAATAAATCTTAACTTAAGCTATAGCCAAGCTAAAGCGGTAAGCCAGAATATAATAGATCAGGTTATATCAACCGACAGGAATAATGGCACAAACATGATTCTTTATGTCCCTAAAGGTGATGATCACGATAACTGGCCATTCCCTATTTATGAAGGACCATTCATAGGGAAGGCATTAAAGAATTATGGCATAATACAAAATGATATATATATTGAGGTTAAGCCTGATATTTATTTGAACCAGAAGATGTCTGTCCCGATAAGTTAACATAATTAGCGGCAGGGGCGCCCTGCCGAAATCTACAAGGCTTTATGGGTACGCCACCACCGAGCCGGAAGTGTTGTAATTATTAGCCACTCTTGGTAACAATATCAGTTGTTGACAACGTTCCTCCTAACGTATTGAAAACGTTCCCCTAATAACTTAAGAAGTGCTTTCCACTTGTTGGAGTAGTAATGACCCTGGCACAAATTCAGTACAGTGCTAAATCAGAGACCTTCGTCTTTCCGGAGACTTCGGATAAATTCAGCCGGAGTCATGTCATTTAATGATGAATGCGTTCTCTCATGATTGTATTCCCTGCGCCAGTTGTCGGGTTTTTCCTGCGCATCTTCCAGTGACAGGAACCAGTGAATGTTCAGGCATTCATCCCGCAGACTGCCGTTAAATGATTCAATAAACGGGTTATCTGTCGGCTTTCCGGGGCGTGAGAAGTCCATTGTGACGCCGTGTTCATACACCCATTTATCCAGACTTTTTGAGATAAACTCGCTGCCGTTATCCGTCTGGATACCTACCGGCAGCCGCTTATTTAGTACCCGCAGTGCCTCCATTATTCTGACCACATCCTCGCCTTTTAACAATTTTCCGGCATGGATCGCCAGGCATTCCCGACTAAAATTAACCACTACAGTCAGCGCCCGAAAACGCCGCCCGTTAAACGGATTATCTGACACAAAATCCATACTCCAGCACTGATCGACATGCGTCAGGACCGAGCGCTGCTACGGCGTGCTGCACTGACATGTCTGCGGGGCGTTTTCTGCGCAGGTTCAGGCCTTCCGGACAATAAATCCGGTGGGTTTTCTTGTGGTTAACAGGCCATCCCCGCCGGACGCTGATACGGTAAGCCTCCAGCAAAAATATCACCGCCAGGCGCTTCTGAGCCGGCCTCAGAACTTTTGCTTCAGTACCTCCTGCAGCATCTCCTTGTCCAGACTCAGCTCAGCGACCAGCTTCTTCAGCCGCTGATTCTCATCCTCCAGTTGCCGCAGACGCCGCAGTTCCGTCACGCCCGGCCCGGCAAATTTTTTCTTCCAGTTGTAAAATGTGGCCTCAGAAATTCCCATCTTTCTGCAGACTTCCCCGACGCGAGTGCCGATTTCAGCCTGTTTCAGGGCAAATGCAATCTGTTCTTCGGTATAACGGGTCTTTTTCATGACAATGCGCCTTTCTGTGAGATGGAAGAAAGACCGGAAACTTCAGTTTAGACTGGCACTGTTTACAGGGGGAAGGTCAAGATAATGCGAAAATACAGGGATGATTTAAAACTTACCCTGATACTTACACTGCAGGATAATTTTAGATGATAGTTTTTTTGATGTAACTGCTTGATTTATCAATGGCGCGCCCTGCAGGATTCGAACCTGCGACCCACGGCTTAGAAGGCCGTTGCTCTATCCAACTGAGCTAAGGGCGCCTTGTGAAGTGAAGACTTCGTGTAGACGAAACGCGAGAATTATACGGTCAGGCACTCCTGAGTCAATGGCTTTTGTTCTGGTTGCTGACTAAGTGTACGAATATCGTCTTTTCTGGCGCAATGCCAGGTTCCAGGAAATCGCCTGGACACATCTCAGCACGCATAAAGTGGGAATTAAGGCCGCCAGTATTTAGAAAATCAATAAGTTTCTTTAATATTTCACCATGATTCACCTGCCGTGTAGGATATTTTTTATGCTGAGTATCGCTATTAAGGAACAAAACAGTCACTTTGAGCATGGGTTGAAAATCATCATGACGCGTCTGGCGAATCAATGGCAGCAGAAAATTGACTTTCTGCCGCCAGAAGAGATAGATAATGCCGATATCGCTTTCCTGGCCCTGGATGATGATTGGTTCAGCGCAGGCTGTTACCAGATACCTATGCATACCCAACATCAGCTACGGGTGATTATTTGTAATAAATGCGATAAAGAAAAGCTCATGTTCAGACCATGTCTGTATATGCTGCCGCATATTTATCGGGAAGATGATGTTGAAGAAATTACCCGGAAAATGATATTGATCTTACATAAACGAGCGCTTCGACATAGCGTCCCTTCTGGCATTTGCCACTACTGCACGACTCGTCATTTTTCAGTAACAGAACGTCACCTGTTAAAACTGATCGCCAGCGGTTATCATTTAAGCGAAACGGCCGCTTTACTTTCACTTTCTGAAGAGCAGACAAAGTCACTCCGCCGGAGCATTATGCGAAAATTACATGTTAAAACGGAGCAGCAGTTTTTAAAATATATTAGAGTTAACCTTCATTTCTTACTCAGTAAGTAAACTCACTTAACTTTTTACAAGGCTTACGAAATATCTCACCAATAATTAAGTAACGATACCTACAGGCATTTTTTTAACGCTGCCACAATGATGCCCATAATATCCTGATAGATTCAGGGGTCAAAAATATATGGCTGCATCATAAATGCCTGGAGGAGTGTTTGGTGGCACAGGGTACTTTATTAAAGGAAAGGATAAATCCCCCACACCTGGCGTCTTCGCCAACACGCCATTCATATCTCAACAGCGGATTGTTAAAATCTGAGCCAATCGTTCATCTCTCAACTGCGCAATTAATCGGCTATGAGGTCCTGACGCAACTTCCGTCAGAACATGATAGCGAAGTTTTTTTTCAGCAGTTAATGCTGATGGAAGGCATTGAAACATCAGAGCAACGAGGCATTGCTTTTTACGCTGGTGCAACGATGGGACAAGGTTATTTATGGCCAGCCATATTACCAGATATATATTAGAGCAATGGAAAAAGCAGGATGCGCAGCGTACCACGCAGGGAAAGACACCGCCGTTTAAGAAATGCCAAAGACTGCGCCTGCCGTTATCACTCTCCAACGCCGCAGATATTTGATCGCCTTGAGTTACTGGACCAACAGCTTAATTATGCCTTGCCGGTTGGTATCATTTCCCAGGCAATAATTACAACTGATAACTACCTCGGCTATTCATTGAGTCACTACTTATTTTCCGGAAAACGTACCGCAGCATTCCGCTCATTAGATGACATTTCTTTGTGGATTGAAAAGGGGTCGCTCAGACAACTGATTGTAGATATGGAGACGCTACCTGTCTCCTGTATTGAGGCGCTTAACCAGCTACGCGCGCTCAGTTGGCAACAAAGCGATATCCAGATTTACCTGCTGGTATCAGATAAAACCCCCGCTATAACACAGTTTATCCGTATGGCTGGGCGTTTTTTTGTTCTGTCACGACGACAAAATCTGGCCTCAGTACGCGAAGCCTTGTTATCAGCCGCCAAACCTCGCTTATCGGAAAGCTTTAGCCGTACTGACTGGTTGATGATTGAAACTTTAGCACAAGGCGCCTCTTTAAAAGAAATAGCACGTCAGCAAAGCGTACCTTATCATCGTGTAGTTTACCGGCTTAAACAACTTATCACCCTCCTTAACCTTCCCCACAGGCAAAGCTTTCTTCGGCTGATCCAGCAGTTAAACGTTACTTTCCACGACATTTTTTAACGAACTAACGTTTTGGTGAATAAGATTTTTTAAGAAATTACTTATTTTCACTTCCATTAAATGTAAATATTTCACATAAAATTAATATTTACAACTCGTCCTGGTAAGCGATAAAAATTTTTTTCTTACATCGTCCCCTGTCCCTCCTCGTTTTTTGAGGTCTCCCGCGTAAACATCTTTCTGTTATTACATAACAAATACTAAACAATTAGTCTTTCATATTATTTTTATACTTAAAAACAACAGTTTAAACTGCTCAATGTCAACTCTAAAGAAAATAGCTCCACCACGAACAAATTTTCTATAACGCCACAGAACATCCTACCCGCTATCCATAATTCGCATTTCGCAAGACTTTTCCGAGAAATCAGACCAGGTATAATCCATATTGTTTTTACTTAATCAGAAATTTCTTTTTTGTTGGTGCGAAATGGATATTCCACATATTTATTACTCTTACGCCAAATAGCCAGTCAACAGGGAGGTCTCATTCTTTATTATTGCTCCACTGTGTGGTGTGTAGACCTGGCTATTTCACAATCTTTAAGGTGTCTGACGCTTATTCTAAAACGAAGGACGCATAACAGTCTGAGGCATACAACAATGAAACCTGCATCTGTTATCATTATGGACGAACACCCTATTGTAAGAATGTCGATCGAAGTTTTACTCGGTAAAAATAGCAATATTCAGGTTGTCCTGAAAACGGATGATAGCCGAACAGCGATAGAGTATCTGCGCACTTATCCTGTTGACCTTGTCATTCTGGATATTGAATTACCGGGCACCGACGGCTTTACCTTACTTAAACGAATCAAATCTATCCAGGAACATACCCGGATACTTTTTTTATCGTCGAAATCAGAGGCTTTTTATGCCGGAAGAGCAATAAGAGCGGGCGCAAACGGATTTGTAAGTAAACGCAAAGACCTCAATGATATTTATAATGCGGTAAAAATGATTTTATCCGGCTATTCTTTTTTCCCATCTGAGACGCTTAATTTCATCAGTAATACCCGTACCCCCAAAGGTGGGCACCATGATATGCCACTATCTAACCGCGAAGTTACCGTGCTGCGCTATCTCGCCAATGGAATGTCTAACAAAGAAATTGCCGAGCAACTTTTATTGAGTAACAAGACTATCAGCGCGCATAAGGCCAATATATTTTCTAAACTTGGCCTTCACTCTATCGTTGAGCTTATCGATTACGCCAAATCACACGAATTATTGTAAATGTACTCCCGACGAATTATTGTTCGGGAGCCACAATAACGGACACTAATTGTAATTGATCAGGAAGGTCGCATCCGCGTTAGCAAGTCCGGGCTGCACGCCATCGGCTAAGGCGATATAGTTCGCATAGAATTTCAGGGTAGCATTGCCGTTGTTGTCAATATCGACGGCCTTGCTGGCCTGCTCAAGCGGCAATCGACGTTGATCGCCATCGCGAATTTCAATCGCCAGTTTTTGCGCCATTGCCGTATCAGCAAGCGCCAGTAATGCCGTGCCGGGCGCTGGCGTCCCGGAAAACGTTATAGACGCCGACCCCGGCGGGCAGCCTTCAAGTTTTAGGCTAAAGGCTACCGGTTGCGTGGCGTCACCGGCGGCGTGAAGCTGTTTTGTCGCCCAGGTGCCGAGGTTAACCGATTTGTTACTGTCGCCCGCCACCACGGCGCAGGTAAAATCCACCACGTTACCGCGCAGTTCAATATTCACTTCGCCCAGAGATGAGTTGGCCTGACTCAGCGGGCTGAACAAAACACAACCGATAGCGATGAAAACGCGCCGAAGGATCATTATGCCTCCTTAATCATAATCGACTCGTAGATAGCCGCGCGCAGTAAACGGCCCTTCCGCCGGTTTATTCCCCGTCACGCTGATCGGCCAGGCGCGAATACCTACGCGAGCGGCGGCGTTATCATCAAGATGAAACGGAATTTTACTCGACAAATTATTGGGTGTGAGCGGCGTACCGTTGCTATTAGCAACCACAAAGCCTAAATCCGGATTATCGGACACCATCGCCTGCCCTGAGGCCTTTTCGGCTTCAAGCCGCATCGATAAATAGGCCTGCGCCGCGACGTTGGTACATTTGATAGCAATGGTTTTCGTTTGCGGCGTGACGCCTTGCGGACGATTACCCGCCCCCGCCTGACTAAATAACGACGCACCGATATCGCCGAAATCAAACTCCACGACCTGTCCGGCATTCACTTCACAGTTTTGCGGTACTTCCACTTTGCCGCTGTAGCTAATGGTATACACCGGCGTGCTCAACGCGTCGCCGGTAGAGGTCGTCACATAGACAGTAAACATTGTCTGGCGAGGGATCGTCACCATATTAATAAAAGGCCGTATCACTTTTAATTTAAAAACCAGCTTTGAGTCCTGCACGCCAAACGGCTTTTGCTGCGACACGTTATAGTCGACGCCCATGAGAATATAGTTACGGGGCGGATAAAATACGCCAGCGACACTATCGGTGATGCTCATCGCGCCCAGAAGGTAGTCATTCAGCTTGAGGTATTTAAAATTTCCTTCGGTGCTTTGTACCGGTAATTCTGATACATAGCTTCGGTAGGTATAATTCACCGTTGTCCCCGCCGGGCACGTCGCGTTTACGCCGACCCAACCTGATTTTTCCGGCAGCGTCACCACCTGTCCCGGCTGATTATTGCCGCTGGTGAAAACATCTGACAGGTCGTAAAAGATATCGGTCGCCGTCCCGTTTGAATTACGGCAAACCGTCGCCAGCGCGGGATGGGTGAAAAAGAGCGCGGTCCCCGCCAGCAATAGCGCTGAGTATATTTTCATCTCTATTTTTCCTTTTATGACGCCGGACGGATACAGGTCGCGCTGGCTATCGTAATCGCCTGCTTCAGGCTATCCTCCGCCAGGGCGTAAGGGGCGATACAACGCGCGTTTTTCCCCTCTCCCCACTGGATGAACAGTTCACCTTTTAGCGGCAAGCCGCTCAGATAAATTTGCCCGTCATCGCCGACCATACTGGTAATGCCGCTGGCGGTTTCTCGTACTATCGCGCCAAACGGTAACGGACGTCCGCCAAGCCTCGCGGTAATGATTGCCCTTACGCCTATCCGCGTATCAAAAGCAGCCCGCACCAGCGCGCCCTCTGTCGGCACTACGCTGCTGACGTTATTTTCGACATCGGTATGGTTGTCCATCGTGTTGGTATCTAACGCGACGCGGTTATAGCGATATACCGTGGCGTAGGGCATTACCGCATAACCCCGCCAGTCCGTTTTCACGCCGGTCTGGTTTTCGATGCGCACGCCTTTCGCTCCCGGCGCTTTAATCAAGACATTGGTATCGCCCAACGGTTGGCTAAACGTAATACCATCCGCATGACCGACCACGCCGCCGGAAAGTTGCCAGTTATAGTCATGCTGATCGCGATCGTAGTTATATCCCACGCCCAGCGTGCCATACGTCGCCTGCCAGCTAGCGCTGGCGCTGCCGCTATAACCATTGGTACTGCTACGACCCTGCGTCACGCTGTAGCTCAGATTACGTCCTTCCAGAAGCGTGCCGCCCACGCCGGTCTGCCAGCTATTGTCGCCGTCGCGGTTGCGGTTGGCGTTAAACGTGGCATAAGTACGATCAAGAATAGTGTCGCGCGCATAGCGCCGTCCGGTCAGAACGCTAAACGGAACGGACATATTGAATGCCAGAATGCGGTCGGCGCCTGAGATCCCCACCGACTCGTTCCACGACCATGACAGCGAATAACTTATGCCTTGCCATCCACTGGCGTATCCCAGTTGATACCAGGTATTGGTATCCGGCGTATTCCAGTAATTTTGTTGACTGCCGGAAAGATACAGTGACCCGTAATCCCCCAGGTTTTGCGAAATATTGACCTGAAAGCGGCCTTTTTTGCTGTAGCGGAGATTGTGGTAGCTCTGCGCCACCGGCACTTTATGGCGGCGTCCGTCGCTATCGTATTCGTAGTCGTACCCTTCCATACTGCGATATGCCACATCATCCAGGGTGTAAAATCCGCGCGTGGAATAGCGGTAACCCAGCAATTGAAAATTAGTCCCGTAATTATTCAGCGATTTGGCGTACAGAAAACGCAACGATTGCCCCTGATGGGTGCTGTCATCTGCCAGTTGGCTACGCGCATGTGTGACATCAACCGACACGGCACCCCAGTCGCCCAAATTTCGCCCCGCCCCGACCACCACGGCACGGTAACGATCGGCAAGTTGCGTACCGCCGTAAGCCGTCAGCCCCGCAGGCAGGCCGGCAATCACCGTTCCCTGGAAAAAGAATGGCGAAGACTGCTGACTATTGCCGCTGCGAAAATCCCCGGCCACCAGGTCATACTTCACCCTGCCCTCACGCTGCAATAGCGGAACGGTAGAGTAAGGCACCGTGTAACGTTGTTGGCTACCGTCTTTTTCATCTACCGTCACCTCAAGGTCGCCGCTGGAAGAGGTAGGATTAAGATCGGTAATCGCAAACGCGCCCGGCGACACATAGCTTTGGTAGATAACATACCCGTTCTGTCGTATCGTCAGCTTTGCCGCCGTCCGGGCGATCCCTCTGACCGTGGGGGCGTAGCCCTGCAGGCTATCGGGATACATATTGTCAGAAGAGTACAGCCGCGCTCCGCGAAAGCCGACGCTGTCGAAAACATCGTTCCCGGTATTGCTGTCCCCCATGACCAGTTCGCTTTTTAGCGGAATGATGGCGCGCTGTACCCAGGTGCCAATGTTGTTCCAGCGTTGCGAATGATAGCCGTCCCCTTTCGAATAGTTCCAGGCTCCGTTATTACGCAGCCGCCAGGGGCCATAGTTCAACCCGCTCAGCAGACTCAAAAAATAGCTATCGCTGTCTGTTCCACGGCTACCGGTAAAACTGTAATTAATGAGTGCGGCGGGTATCCCTTCATCCCACTCTTCCGGCGGGATATAGCCACGCGCGCTGTTGAGCAATGACGCCTGCGGCAAGCTAATATTTAAGCGCATCGACGCGAAATCAAACGCGACCTCCGCGCCCGGGATTTTCTCAGGAAGGTGAATACACGTGGTATCGACGCCTTTATCTGAGACAGGGAACGCCGCGGTATTCACGCCCAGCCGTTTAATCCACTCCGGTGTAAAACAAGGCATCAGGCCGCCGGATTTATCGCCGGCACCCACGGCGCCCGCCTCAAAACGAATATCCTGCGTCGCTACGAATTCGTCGTTACGCCAGATATCCACCCGGTAAATACCGGGCGGCTGATGATTACCTTTTTCAAAGCGAGATAAATCCGCCACGGACGCGGTATCCGCCGACAAAAACGCAGGGTTGAAATAACTTTCGCCGCGGCTCGTCAGCGGACACAGCGCCGCCAGCACCGACAGCGCCACGCCGTTTAACGGTGATACATAGCCGGGAAATCGCCCTGCAAACCAGGTTGTCTTCTTCATCGTGTTCTCGTGTGGCTTCACGCTCTCTGCTTAACCGAGACTGGCCGTTGTCGCCGACGTCAATGCGCCGTAATCATTGACGGTCTGAAATGTCACGCTGCCCTGCGCGCCAGTCGGTAAGGGAATTTGCATGTCGCTTTTTGGCGCGATCATCACGTTATCAATCTTTTTCGCGCCCACGCTGATATTGACCAGCGTGAGGTAATAAGCAGATGGGTTGGTTATCTTGAGATGGTTGCCGACACGGGAAAATTTCAGCAAGGTCGGCGCGTCTTCCGGCGTCTGTGGCAAATTCGCCGGACGCACGAACAGTTTGATGCGCGACAGAATCGCCAGTTGCAGAACGTTTTTTCCTTCAATATGACTTTTATCGACCGACGGGATGGCTTTCACGTTCATCCAGAATAACGACTCCCGATCCCCGGGTAGCGGTTGCCCGGCGTAGATAATACGCAGCGTGTTTTCGCTTTTGGGTTCGCTGACGAATAAAGGCGGCGTAACGATAAACGTTTTTTCTTTCTGCCCGGCGCTATTTTCGATCCATGAATTGACGAGGTAACGTTCTTGAGTATCGCTATTACTGATTGCCAGAGAAGTCTGTTTCGCCGCCGAGGGATAAATAACGCGCGTGGCGCCTAATGCAATCCCCCCCGCCGCCTGTACGTTCAGCGAAGTAAATAACGTGAGAAGAACAATAAAGCCTAATTTTATACTATTCAGCATGGTAAAAAATACCTTTTGCATTGAGTCACGTCGGCAAGAAAATTCATGGGTAAACCAGCGTAAACCACACTTCTGAATGAATTCGTCCCGGCGTCATATTTTCTGAAATTGCCCGATAGCGGGCAGTAAAATGCAAAGTCATTTCTGACGTTAAAATGGGCGTGTAATGAAGCGGTAACGTGTTAGGTATGATTTGCCGCTGCTGGTCATCAAATAATGCCAGGCCGATTCCGGCATTACCGATACCCTCGCCGCTGGCCAGAAAAACATGGGGATCTTCCGCAGGCGTAACGCCGGCAAACGCAATGCCGACATGACGCCAGACCTCCGCGCTACAGGAGATTAACCGTAACGAAAATGGAACGCTGACGGGAGCGAAGCTGCCAGGACCGGTAAACGCATTCGTGCGGTACTGTCCCATCAGTACGCGCAAATCCTGGCTTTCTGTGGCGACAGCGCAGCCGCCATTGACCAGTTGTCCGCGCAGGTGAATACGCCCGCTCTCCACCATTACCGGCTGCGCAATAACGGGCGACATCAAAACAAGCCCCGCTAGCGCCGCGCCTTTCCTTATCATCTGCTGTGTTCTCTTTTATCCCCGATAGCCTCTTCCGTTGAGGCGCCTCCCTTCCCTGGCATTCCCAGACGGGATTATTCGTATTTCATGATAAAGGTGGCGTCGGCATTAGCCTGGCCTGGCGTCGTGGCGGCGGCGGTTGCCTTATAGCGTGCGGTAAAACGCAGCGTATTGGTGCCTTCAACCAGCGCCTGCTTCGCCGAGAAGGTCGCGCCGTCCGGCTTCAACGGTGAAGAGGTATTATCAAGAATCTCAATCCCGACGCCGGTTGCGGTAGTGCTATTGTCCGCAGAGGAGACAGCCAGCAAATTAGGGTTTGTGTTATCTGCCTGACCAGAGAAAGCCACGGCAGCGGTGGCCGCCACTTTCGGATCGCAGTCATTCAGGACGATGGAGAAAGGCACCTGCGCAGTCGTATTACCAATCGCCGTAAAGCTGGCGGTACGGTATTGACCCAGCGTCACCGTTTGATCGGCGGATTTAGTGCTAACGGCACAGGCTGCATTAACCAGTTTACCTTCGAAATGAATAGTACCGCCACTCACGCTCACCGGAGTAGGATCAGCCGCAACCGCTGCGCCAGCGACAAACATCAGACTCGCAATAGTAGAGGTCATTAATTTATGTTTCATGGATTTCCCTTGAATTACACACACCCGGTTTCGGCATCCTGTCGGCTCCGTTTGAATTATTATCGACATAGCATGTCAGAAAAGTTATCTCTGCATCCTGTAAAGATAGATATCGCAGATTAATTAGTTTTCTGTTTCTCCCCTGAGTATCAGACGCAGTAATTAATCTTTGCGAATATGACATTTCGTCACGGTAATAAATTAAACATTTCGCTAAATAAAAAATAGCCGCAAACTCTTTTAATGACCTAAGCTAATTCTTATTGGGATATAAGAAGGGTCTAATCTTATTTTGTATAAAATGTCGCATTATGCCGCCCGACGCTATTAACGACGAGGGATTACGGTAACCATAGCCAGGGTGATGAATTGTTTCTTTTTGGTTAATCATGGCGCGCTTACTGGTCACGTCTCAGTATCGGCAACGGACGGGGGAGACGTCGCGTTTGCATCGGAAACACAAACGTTAACTGACAGCGAGGCCCGCTTCTGACAAAATAGCGTCATCCCCTTTGACTTGAAGTAACAGATGGAATCTTCTCTCTGATGGCAGCAAAGATTATTGACGGTAAAACGATTGCGCAGCAGGTGCGATCTGAGGTTGCTCAAAAAGTTCAGGCACGCGTCGCAGCAGGGCTTCGCGCTCCCGGCCTGGCTGTGGTGTTGGTCGGCAGCAATCCGGCCTCACAGATTTATGTCGCAAGCAAACGTAAAGCGTGCGACGAAGTGGGATTCGTCTCCCGCTCCTATGACCTGCCAGAAACCACCAGCGAAGCCGAACTGCTGGCGCTTATCGATACTCTGAATGCAGATAACACGATCGACGGTATTCTGGTGCAGTTGCCTTTACCGGCAGGTATCGACAACGTTAAAGTGCTGGAGCGTATCGCGCCAGATAAAGACGTAGACGGTTTTCATCCTTATAACGTCGGTCGTCTGTGCCAGCGTGCGCCGCGCCTGCGTCCCTGTACGCCCCGCGGTATTGTGACCCTGCTTGAGCGTTACAATATTGATACCTACGGCCTGAATGCGGTGGTCATTGGCGCGTCCAATATCGTTGGACGCCCAATGAGCATGGAGCTGCTGCTGGCTGGCTGTACGACTACCGTTACGCACCGCTTTACCAAAGATCTGCGTCACCATGTCGAGCATGCTGATTTGCTCATTGTCGCCGTAGGTAAACCGGGCTTTATTCCCGGCGAATGGATTAAAGAAGGCGCAATTGTGATTGATGTCGGTATTAACCGTCTGGAAAATGGCAAGGTCGTTGGCGACGTCGTGTTTGACGAAGCCGCGGCGCGCGCGTCATACATCACGCCAGTACCGGGCGGCGTCGGCCCTATGACGGTCGCCACGCTTATCGAAAACACGCTGCAGGCGTGCATTGAATATCACGATCCACAAGGAAAATAACATGGCGACATTCTCTTTAGGCAAGCACCCGCACGTCGAGCTGTGCGATCTGCTCAAGCTGGAAGGCTGGAGCGAAAGCGGCGCGCAGGCGAAAATCGCCATTGCCGACGGGTTGGTGAAGGTTGATGGCGCGGTTGAAACGCGTAAACGCTGCAAGATTGTCGCCGGGCAAACCGTTAGCTTTGAAGGCCAAAGTGTGAACGTCGTGGCCTGATACAAGTGCCGGATAGCGACGCAAAGCGTCTTATCCGGCCTGATTACGCTGTCTTTTCAGATAATCATCCACTTAATCCTCTGCGTTCCAACTGCTAGCATGGCTATTTCCCTGTGAACCATCGCTATGCCTACCGTTATCACCCACACCGCCGTTCCCCTGTGTTTTGGCGCAGGCTTAGGCCTGAAAGTTATCCCTCCTCGCCTGCTGTTTGCCGGTGTTGTGCTGGCGATGCTCCCCGATGCCGACGTGCTGGCCTTTAAATTTGGCGTCGCCTACGGCAACGTATTTGGCCATCGCGGATTTACCCACTCTTTACTTTTCGCATTCGTCCTCCCCCTGTTGTGCGTACTCGCGGGACGACGATGGTTTCGAGCGGGGCAGGTGCGCTGCTGGCTGTTTTTAACCGTTTCATTGTTGTCGCACAGCCTGCTGGATTCGATAACCACGGGTGGTAAAGGCGTCGGATGGCTGTGGCCGTGGTCGGATGAACGTTTCTTTGCACCCTGGCAGGTGATTAAAGTCGCGCCGTTTGCGCTTTCAAGCTACATCACGCCGTATGGACACCAGGTCATTCTCTCAGAATTGCTGTGGGTGTGGTTGCCGGGAAGTATTTTAGTGTTATTTCTATGGGTACTTAAAACGCATATTAAAAGGAATCAATATGAATAAAATGACATTCGCCGCCGCGGTCATCTGTTTCTCATTTTCCCACGCCAGCTATAGCGAAGAAATGTCTGCCACTGGCTGGTATGCGGCATCGTCTGCGGTTGTCAGCGTGGGCAGTTCCGCACTGGTTAGCGGAATTATACTCTCCCCCGTACTGCTGCCGCTCAACCTGAGCATTGGATCTGTTGTCGAAAATAAAAAGCAAAAAACCGCGCTGTTAACCACTAAGTCCCCCGATAACAAAGACATTAAAATGCAAGTTCCGCTAAATGTCGTCAAAGAAGGCAACCTCAAAGCAGGTGATAAAGTCACTCTGGAAAAAACGCAGGAAGGCACCGGCGCTTATTTGAAAAAAGAGGGCAAAGTCCTTGCCCATATGGTAAATCAGGACGACGCAGGACTTTCCAGCAACCAGACGGTACCGGCCAAATGAAGCGATTCGCGTTTGCCCTGTGGCTCAGCGCAATCTCGCTCAACGCTTATGCAGACAGTGCTAACTGTCACCAAAAAGCAAACACGCCGGAGAACATCGCAGCGACAATGGATCAGGCGCTACAGCTCAAACAACAGCTTAACAGTCAACCCGATCCGGTCGTCATTCTGGTTCGCCAGGGGCAAGATATGTCGAGCCGACATTTAACCTGGTCACATGCTGGCTATGCCATGCGCCAGCCAAACGGAGACTGGCGGGTTTACCATAATCTGAATACTTGCGGAACCGCTGAATCAGCGCTCTATATACAAGGTCTGTATGAGTTTCTGGCTGATGACCTGGTGAATCAGAGCATTGCCGTTTTGCGCCCGCGTTCAGATATCGCGACGGCATTACAAACGCTCTTACATAGCGCTATCAAACTCAATCTCTTCCACAGTCCCCGCTATAACCTGATTGCGTGGCCTTTTTCCGGCCCTTATCAGAATTCGAATGGCTGGCTTCTCGAAGTATTTGCGCGAGCAAACGATGCGCAGGTTTGGTCACGTAATGATGCCCGCCGCTGGTTGCAGCTTCAGGGTTATCAACCCTCTATCGTTAGTGCTGGCACTTTTGAACGATTAGGCGCAAAACTGTTCACCCCTAACGTTTTCACCGACGATCAGCCAGCAGAATTGCTGCGAAAAGGAAATGTGGGGCTAAACAGCGGCGACAGCGTCATCCGCTTTATTGCCCATTACAGCCGGGCAATACCCGGGTGTGAACATCAGAATCTGGGGGAGTCGGTGTGTGTTTATCTTTCGCCCGGTGCGAAAAAATAAAAAACAGGCCGTTCTATGCAAATAGAGCGGCCTGTAAAAGCGCTTACTTACGCCGCCAGGTGGTGCCCTGCGGGCCATCTTCCAGAATAATACCCATTTCAGCGAGACGATCGCGCGCCGCGTCCGCCGCCGCCCAGTCTTTCGCTTTACGGGCATCCAGACGCTGTTGAATCAAGGCTTCAATTTCCGCAACTTCACCGTCATCCGCCTGCGCGCCGCTTTGCAGGAAAACATCCGGCTCCTGCTCCAGCAGTCCCAGCACGCCGGAAATCTTCCGCAGATGAGACGCCATCGCATTCGCGGCGGTCATATCTTCGCCCTTCAGACGGTTGACTTCACGCGCCATATCAAACAGGACGGAGTAGGCTTCCGGCGTATTGAAATCGTCATTCATCGCCTCCACGAAACGCGCTTCAAACGCCTCGCCGCCCGCCGGGGCCGCTGATTTATCCGTTCCACGCAATGCAGTGTATAGCCGCTCCAGCGAGGCGCGCGCCTGCTTGAGGTTCTCTTCGCTGTAGTTCAGTTGGCTACGGTAATGCCCGGACATCAGGAAGTAGCGCACGGTTTCCGCATCGTAGTATTTCAGCACGTCGCGCACGGTAAAGAAGTTGCCCAGCGATTTGGACATCTTCTCGCGATCCACCATCACCATACCGGAGTGCATCCAGTAGTTGACGTATTCGCCGTCATGCGCGCAGGTAGACTGGGCAATCTCGTTTTCATGGTGCGGGAACATCAGATCGGAACCGCCGCCGTGAATATCAAAATGGTTGCCCAACTGCTTGCAGTTCATCGCCGAACATTCAATGTGCCAGCCCGGACGCCCTTCGCCCCACGGCGACGGCCAGCTCGGCTCGCCCTCTTTCGACATTTTCCACAGCACGAAGTCCATCGGGTTACGCTTCACGTCAACGACATCTACGCGCGCGCCCGCCTGAAGCTGCTCAAGATCCTGACGGGAAAGCTGCCCATAAGTCGGATCGGTCGGTACATCGAACATCACATCGCCGTTATCCGCCACATAGGCGTGCCCTTTCTCGATTAAGGTGCGGGTGAGCTCGATAATTTCCTGAATATGGTGCGTCGCACGCGGCTCGCTGTCCGGACGCAGAATATTCAGCGCGTCGAAGTCCTGATGCATTTCCGCAATCATTCTGTCGACCAGCGCGACAAAACTTTCGCCATTTTCATTGGCGCGTTTAATAATTTTATCGTCGATATCGGTAATGTTACGCACATACTTCAGCTTATAACCGAGAAAACGCAAATAGCGCGCGACAACGTCAAAAGCGACAAACGTGCGTCCGTGGCCAATGTGGCAGAGATCGTAAACGGTGATACCACACACGTACATGCCGACTTCCCCGGCATGAATGGGTTTGAATTCCTCTTTTTGGCGCGTCAGTGTATTAAAAATTTTTAACATCGAAGATTCCGTATAGACGTGTGTGGGTAATAATCTCCGTATGATACATATTATTCGTAATCGAAGCAGCACACTTTGCAAGGTGATCGCAGCTTACGGTTATGCTATAACAAGCCCCTATATGTGCCCCATTGCGGGCTAAAGCACCACTCTCTTGGAACAGGATGCAAAAATGGTTACTTTCCACACTAATCACGGCGATATCGTAATCAAAACCTTTGATGATAAAGCGCCTGAAACAGTTAAAAACTTCCTGGACTACTGCCGCGAAGGTTTTTACAACAACACCATTTTCCACCGTGTGATTAACGGTTTTATGATTCAGGGCGGCGGCTTTGAGCCGGGCATGAAACAGAAAGCCACCAAAGAGGCGATCAAAAACGAAGCCAACAATGGTCTGAAAAATACCCGTGGTACGCTGGCGATGGCGCGTACTCAGGCACCACATTCGGCTACCGCGCAATTCTTCATCAACGTGGCAGACAACGACTTCCTGAACTTCTCCGGCGAAAGTCTGCAGGGCTGGGGCTACTGCGTCTTTGCGGAAGTCGTAGAAGGTATGGACGTGGTAGATAAAATCAAAGGCGTCGCCACTGGCCGTAGCGGTATGCACCAGGACGTACCAAAAGAAGACGTCATCATTGAAAACGTGACCGTCAGCGAGTAATCGTGGCGACACTGTTTATTGCAGACTTGCATCTGCAAACGGAAGAACCGGCGATCGTCGCCGGTTTTCTGCGTTTTTTAGCCGTAGAAGCCCGTCAGGCCGACGCGCTGTATATTCTTGGCGATCTCTTCGAGGCCTGGATTGGCGACGACGACCCCAACCCGCTACATCGTGAAATGGCCGTTGCCATTAAATCGCTGGTTGATTCCGGCGTCCCCTGTTTCTTTATTCACGGTAACCGTGATTTCCTGATTGGCAAACGCTTTGCCCGCGAAAGCGGCATGACGCTACTGCCGCAGGAAAAAGTGCTCGACCTGTATGGCCGCCATGTGTTGATTATGCACGGCGATACGCTCTGTACCGATGATGCCGGATATCAGGCGTTTCGCGCCAAAGTCCATAATCCGTGGGTGCAACGACTGTTCCTTACCCTGCCGCTGTTTATCCGCCGCCGTATCGCCGCCAGAATGCGCGCCGGCAGTAAAGCCGCCAACAGCAGCAAATCGCTGGATATTATGGACGTCAATGCGCAGACCGTCGTCGCCGAAATGGAAAAACACCGCGTACAGTGGCTGGTTCACGGTCACACCCACCGCCCGGCAGTGCATGAACTTTCCGTCAACGACCAGCCCGCATTCCGCGTGGTGTTAGGCGCATGGCATCATGAAGGTTCAATGGTAAAAGTCACGCCGGACAACGTTGAGTTAATCGCCTTCCCCCTGTAAATGTTCGTCGAATCGTCCGTTACGGCGTACACGCAACCGTTTTCCTTGCCTGATTATCATGCTATTCTTTGACACCTCAAAAGCAGCGTGTCCCGCACCACAGGAGTTTTAAGACGCATGTCTTCCCGCAATAATCCGGCGCGTGTCGCCATCGTGATGGGGTCCAAAAGCGACTGGGCTACCATGCAATTCGCCGCCGAAATTTTTGAAATTCTGGATGTCCCGCACCATGTAGAAGTGGTTTCCGCCCATCGCACCCCCGATAAACTGTTCAGCTTCGCCGAAACGGCGGAAGAGAACGGATATCAAGTGATTATTGCCGGCGCGGGCGGCGCGGCGCACCTGCCGGGAATGATTGCGGCAAAAACGCTGGTCCCGGTACTCGGCGTGCCGGTACAAAGCGCTGCGCTAAGCGGCGTGGATAGCCTCTACTCCATCGTGCAGATGCCGCGCGGCATTCCGGTGGGTACGCTGGCGATCGGTAAAGCCGGTGCCGCTAACGCCGCCCTGCTCGCCGCGCAGATTCTGGCGCAACACGACGCGGAACTGCATCAGCGCATCGCTGACTGGCGCAAAGCGCAAACCGATGAAGTTCTGGAAAATCCCGATCCGCGGGGGACGCTATGAAGCAAGTTTGCGTTCTCGGCAACGGACAACTGGGCCGAATGCTGCGCCAGGCGGGCGAACCGCTGGGTATCGCCGTCTGGCCGGTTGGCCTGGATGCAGAGCCTACCGCCGTGCCGGTACAGCAGAGCGTCATTACCGCAGAGATTGAGCGCTGGCCGGAAACCGCGCTTACCCGCGAGCTGGCGCGCCACCCGGCCTTCGTCAATCGTGATGTATTTCCGATCATCGCCGACCGTCTGACACAAAAACAGCTTTTCGATAAGCTGGGACTCGCGACCGCGCCGTGGCAACTGCTGACCAGCGCCGACGAGTGGTCCGGCATCTTTGACCGCCTGGGCGAACTGGCAATTATTAAGCGTCGCGTTGGCGGCTACGACGGTCGCGGGCAGTGGCGTCTACGCGCGGACGAAACCGGGCAACTGCCGGATGACTGCTATGGCGAATGTATTGTTGAGCGCGGTATCCATTTTTCCGGCGAAGTGTCGTTAGTCGGCGCGCGCGCTCATGACGGCAGTACCGTGTTTTACCCGCTAACGCACAATTTGCATCAGGACGGCATCTTGCGGACCAGCGTCGCGTTCCCACAGGCGAACGCCGAACAGCAGGCGCAGGCGGAATCGATGCTGTCAGCAATTATGCAGGCGTTGAACTACGTCGGCGTAATGGCGATGGAATGTTTTATCACGCCGGAAGGCCTGTTAATCAATGAACTGGCGCCGCGCGTGCATAACAGCGGACACTGGACGCAAAATGGCGCCAGCATCAGTCAGTTTGAATTGCATTTGCGCGCGATTACCGGCCTGCCGTTGCCCGCGCCGGTGATTAACGCCCCGTCGGTGATGATCAACCTGATCGGCAGCGAGCTGAATTACGACTGGTTGAAGCTGCCGCTGGTACATCTGCACTGGTATGATAAAGCGGTACGTCCGGGGCGAAAAGTCGGCCATCTGAATCTGACCGACAGCGATACGTCACGTCTTAGCGCCACCCTGGAAGCGCTCTCTCCGCTCCTGCCGGGCGAATACGCCAGCGGCATTATCTGGGCGCAAAGTAAGCTTAAATAAACAGCGTGGGCGGCGCATTCTCTGTCGCCGCCCGTCGCGATCACAGACAGATGCAGGTTCCCGCTCTGCCCGCCAGGGTATCGTCAATACGCGATAATGCGCCAATCCATGCCGGCTTTCCGCACCGCTTCACATACCCGCTTACTGCGGTCACCTTCGGCCCCATCGCGCCATCGGCTTTGGCAAACGGCGCCAGCTCATCGGGCGAAGCCTGACGAATAGCGCGCTGCTGTGGCGTTCCCCAATGTTCATACACCGCATCCGCATCCGTCAAAATGATCAGACCATCGGCCGCTATCTGCTCCGCCAGCAATGCCGCCGCCAGGTCTTTATCTATCACCGCCTCGACCCCTTCGCCCTCGCCGGCAACAGGTACCCCGCCACCGCCGCTGCAAATCACCACATGGCCCTCTTTTAGCAATAACTCAATAGCGGCGCTTTCGATAATCTGACGCGGCGCCGGGGAAGCGACGACACGGCGCAGATATTTTCCATCACGTTTCATACGCCAACCATAAGTCGCTTCCAGCGCCATTTGCTCTTCTGGCGAATAAACGGGACCAATAAACTTTTCCGGTTCAAGAAAAGCAGGATCGTCCGCCGATACCTTTATTCGCGTTAATACTGTAGTCACCGGCGGCATATCGGGTTCAAGCGCCAGACGCTGCGCCAGCATATAGCCGATCATGCCCTGACTTTCCGCCACCAGCACATCCAGCGGATAAGGCTCAACGGCTTTCCAGGCAAGGTTCTGTAAAGCCAACAGTCCGACCTGGGGGCCGTTGCCATGTACTATCGCCAGCCGATACGAGCGGGCAAGTCGCGCCAGCGCAGGCACTGCGTCGGCAATATTGCGATATTGATTCTCTGCCGTTAGCGCTTCTCCGCGCTGCAATAATGCGTTGCCGCCAAGAGCAACTACCAACGTTTTCATTCCCTATCCTTTTACTATTTGTTGTCCAAGCCAGAACCCCAGCAGCGTATCCGCGCCCGAGGTGTGCCCCAGCGCCAGCAGTCCGTCAATCGCCGTTTCTGTGCGAGCATCTCGTCGCAGCGCATGAATAAAGTGGAGTAAAGGCGACGCGAAATAACCCATAGCCGCATAGCGTAAATAACTGACACTCACGAGCGTCGTCGCCCGATCAAGGCTGCCGGATTGGGCAAAAAAATTACGCCCGGCGCGTTCATCTATGGCGCCAAAATACCAGGCCGCCAGCAACATTCCCGTCAGCGTGTCGTCATGACTGGGCGTTAAGCCCGGCCCTTTACCCAACCATAGCCGCCAGTCAGTCGCAGCACCTGCAAGCGCCGACTGAAAGCAGTGACAAAACTGGCGAAGTTCCGGACATAGAGGCTGAGCTGCGGCGACGGTTAACGGCCCAAACAGTCCCGTCTCCTCACTACGCTGCATGTACGTCGCGTTAAGACGCGGCGACGCAAGATAGCGCGGAACCCGCAGCGAACAGCGCCTCTCCGGCTCACATAAAAGAAACTCGCCAATCTGAATACCGGCAGCGGTTGACTGCGGTTTTTCGCCATCGGTGAGCACATCGCGCAATGCGTCAAAATCGCCGCCGCGCAGTATCCACCCTCCCGGACTGAAGCCGCTCCCCCGACGGTGAAGTGTTAATAACTCACCGCTTTTCGCCACAAAATTAATAGAGCGACGCCATACCCCTGACATCTGCCAGGGTTGCCGATAATCCGCCGATTGTCGGCTTGCCATAAGAGGATGGATACGTTTCATGAGACGCTCTCTTAACTTACGCCCATGCTTTCCGCCAGCGCTTCCAGCGCCTGCTCGAAACAGGCCAGCGGCGCACGGACGGTTCCCGCGCCAATCTGGCCAATCCCCGCCTCTTTATGCGCGATACCCGTGTTAATCAGCGGCGTAATTCCGGTCTCGACCACGCGGCGGATATCCAGTCCCAGACAGGCCCCCTGAAAATCCCAGCCGGGGATTTGTAGCTGCATGTTGCGTTCGAGATAAATTTCAGCCATCTCTTCAGAAACAGATTTCGCCGCTTCCATTCCCCCGGCACCGACAAAACGCGTTACGCCAGGCGCGGCAATCATTGCAGCGCCGCCAATACCAAACGTTTCAGTAATGGCGCTGTCGCCCATGTCCGGGTTGGCCTGATCCTGCGAAAAACCGGTAAAAAATAGCCCCTGTGGCGTATTAACAGGCGCGGTGAACCAACGGTCGCCCAGACCGCTAACCCGAATACCAAACATATCGCCATTACGGGTCATCGCCGTCACAATACTGCCGGCGCGAATCTGCGCGCCTGCGTCCATGGCGGCTTTACAGTAGGCCATCGCCAGATTAAGGAAGAATTGATCGGTGACGCTCAGAAAATCCATCACTTCCGCTATCTGCTGCTTATCGTGTTCCAGACGGGCGATATGCGGCGCCAACGTGCGCATCAGCAATGCGGAAGAGGCGATATTGCGCTGGTGGAATTCATCTCCCATCGTAATGCCCTGCGCCATCATTGCGGTCAGGTCGAGCCCCCGCTCCAGACGTCCCAGCGCCGCGCTTAATACCGGCATCAGCACATCACGCATCCAGCGTAAACGTTGCTGAACATCCTCGCCATAGGCGCCGAAACGCATCACTTTGCCGATCCCTTCGTTGAGATTGCAGTACGCGCGATTGCCGTCGGTGATATTTTCCACGACCAGCATCGGCATACTGGCTGACGTGATACCGCCCATCGGCCCCACGGCGTTAACGTGATGGCAGGGAATAAAGTTGACCTTTCCCTGCTCTAACAGCGCGAGCGCGCTCATTTCATCTTTGGCCCATCCTTCAAACAGGCATGCGCCGATACAGGCGCCTTTCATCGGGCCGGTCATCTCTTGCCAGCGCATCGGCGGCCCGGCATGAAGAAGCGTTTTCCCCTGATTGAGCACGCTAATTAATGAAGAAGCTGGCTTCACATCCAGCCAGTGCGGACGTGCGCGACGAATTTGTTCGATGACTGCAGCGTTGGCTTGCGCCACTGATGTAAACATGGGAACCCCTTATTGCAAACGTTCTAACAGACGAGCCAGTTTTTTATTACCGCCAGCGACAGGCGCCCACTGGTAGTGCACCACGGGCATACCGGCAGCCTGTAAATCCAGCGCGAAGCTACGTAACCCGGCATTAATCACCGCTACCGCTTCCAGTAACCGGGGAGCTGATGGATGAGTTGAAGAGAGGGTTGGTCGAATCAGTTCCGCGGCCAACAGAGTGGCTTCGGGAAGAGAATCCACTACCGTGATGCCGGCATCTTCGAGCGCGGCGATTTGTTGCGAGCGGCACTGAGGATCGCGTTCCGTTCCGGTGACGGTTGCGATGGCGAACAGCGGCTGGTCGCTGGCGCGTGCGGCACATGCCTTCTGCCAGGCCTGAATCAGCGATGCGGCGGGATCGGCAGTCGCGCCAAAACCAATAACGACGTCCACTAATAACACGCGTACCTGCGGCTGTGCGCCAAGCCCGGCGATAAGCTGATTACGTAACGCCGGGTCAATCATCGGATGTGGTCGCCCAACGGTATAAAAGTCATCGCCCAGATCGATAATCTGGTGGCCGTCAGCGTCAAGCATCATGCCATGGTGATGTTCCGTATCCGCCGCGACGCCCAGATAGCCAGCCAGCAGCCCCGCCGCTTCCGCCGCCAGCGTTCCGCCGGTATAGAGACCACGAATCACGCCGCCTGTTGAAACCATTTCTTTACGCTGCGACGTCACGCGAGACAATAAACATGCCAGTCGGGCGGCTTCATCCAGCGTCGAGGCAAACCAGACGTTTTCCTCACGCGCAACGGGGGAGGAAAACCCTAAGAACAGCGCTACAACGGGTTTCCCGGTGGCTTTCATCGCCGCGATAATATGCTGACGAACCGCATCGGCAGGCGGTTTGGAGACAAAGGCCAGCACCTGGCTCTTTTCATCCGCGCTGAGTATGTCCAGTGCCGTTAGCGCGCTGATCCCACCGACCTCGGCGCTCAAATCGCGTCCGCCAAGCCCGATAGCATGGGTAATCCCTTCCCCCGCCAGCGCAATCTGTGAACAGAGCTCCTGAATACCGGTGCCGGAAGCGCCAATCACCCCGATGTTGCCCTCTGGCATGACGTTAGCGAAAGCCAGCGGCGTATTGGCGATCATAGCGGTGCCGCAATCCGGCCCCATGACCAGCAATCCTTTATCACGCGCCCGGCGTTTTAGTCTGATTTCATCGTCCAGCGTGACATTATCGGAGAAGATCATCACGTTCAACGAACGATCCAGCGCCTGATCTGCCAGTTCCGCCGCATATTCGCCGGCCACCGATACCAGCGCCAGATTCGCCTCTGGCAGTTTCTGACAGGCGCTTTCCCAGCGTCTGACCTGGATTAACGACTGGCTGCCGCTGCTCCCTTGCGCCAACTGCTGCAATGCTTCTTCGAGCTGTTGCACAATCACCTGCGTAATGCCGTCATCTACCGCTTCGGTACGAATCGCCACGCAAATGTCATTGGGCGTAGCGCCATGAAAATCGTCATGCCAGAAACCGGTAGTTTCCAGCAGCGACTTATTCGCAGGCGTTCCCATCATTACCGATACATCATCAACATTTTCGGACTCACTCAGCTTTCGAGAAATAATCATTAAGCTGACAGAGTCCTGAAAACACCCTTTTTTAATAAAGGCGTGGATCATAACAACTCCTTAATAATTGCACCCATTGCAATTGCACGAGCAGTGTTAATGTGCGCTTCACGGTATATATCCGGGAGGGTAAATAGAGTGATTAACGTCACATCAAATTTATTAACAAAAGAATTCAAACAACGGCTAAAGGATTAGTTATGATTTTCTAAAAAAGCTTTTTATTTAAGCAAAAAGATAAAACCCGCCTGATTATCAAATAAATTCTAATTATATTTTTTTGCCTGTCTGGATCACATAATCATTTTATTTTCCCGGTATGTTAATCGCAGTCATGCTTCACACCGTCGTTAAAAAGGAAGACAGATGAAAATCAGTCGGGAAACACTCCATCAGCTTATCGAAAATAAGCTTTATAAAGCCGGACTAAAACGTGAGCACGCCGCCATCGTCGCCGACGTACTGGTTTATGCAGATGCCAGAGGTATTCACTCACATGGCGCCGTACGCGTTGAATATTATGCCGAACGAATTTCAAAAGGCGGCACCAACCGGGAGCCGACGTTCCGCATTGAGAATACCGGTCCCTGTACGGCGATACTGCATGCCGATAATGCTGCCGGACAGGTCGCAGCCAAAATGGGAATGGAGCATGCTATTGAAATAGCCAAAAAAAATGGCGTCGCGGTTGTCGGCATTAGCAGAATGGGCCATAGCGGCGCCATCTCTTATTTCGTCCGCCAGGCTGCTCGCGAAGGCCTGATTGGTCTGTCTATCTGTCAGTCCGATCCTATGGTCGTGCCGTTTGGCGGGGCGGATATTTACTATGGCACTAATCCGCTGGCCTTTGCCGCGCCGGGCGAAGGCGATGACATCATTACCTTTGATATGGCCACCACCGTGCAGGCCTGGGGAAAAGTCCTCGATGCACGGTCCCGCAATGAGTCCATTCCGGAGAGTTGGGCCGTTGATAAAAACGGCGCGCCGACACATGATCCTTTTGCCGTCAATGCGTTATTACCCGCCGCAGGCCCGAAAGGTTACGGCCTGATGATGATGATCGATATTTTGTCCGGCATTCTGCTGGGGCTGCCGTTTGGCCGCCAGGTCAGTTCGATGTATGAAGATTTACACGCCGGACGCAATTTAGGACAACTTCATCTGGTCATTAATCCGGCGTTCTTTTCTTCCTGTGAATTATTCCGCAAACATATTAGTCAGACCATGCAGGAACTCAATTCCGTGAAGCCCGCCCCCGGTTTTAAACAGGTTTATTATCCTGGACAGGATCAGGATATTAAACAGAAAAATGCCGATATGAATGGTATCGATATTGTTGATGATATTTATCAATATCTGATTTCCGATGCCCTCTATCTCAAGTCATACGAAACAAAAAATCCCTTTGCCCAATAATTATTGAAACAGGAATTTTCTATGATAAAGCATTTTCGCCACGCGATAGAAGAAACATTGCCCTGGCTCTCTTCCATTGGAGCCGATCCTACGGGTGGAATGACGCGTTTACTTTATTCGCCTGAGTGGCTGGAAACACAGCAGCAGTTTAAAAAGCGAATGGCAGAAAGCGGTCTGGAGACACGCTTTGATGACGTCGGAAATTTATATGGCCGCCTTTGCGGCACACAATTTCCGGAGCAGGTGATTTTAAGCGGTTCGCATATTGATACGGTCGTCAACGGCGGCAATCTGGACGGGCAATTCGGCGCGCTTGCCGCCTGGCTGGCGCTCGACTGGCTAAAAGCGACCTACGGCGCGCCGCTGCGCACCGTCGAGGTAGTATCAATGGCTGAGGAAGAAGGCAGCCGTTTCCCTTACGTTTTTTGGGGCAGCAAGAACATTTTTGGCCTGGCGAATCCTGAAGAGGTACGCCATATCCAGGACGCCAAAGGCACAGGCTTTGTCGACGCTATGCAGGCGTGCGGATTTACCCTTCCCGCCGCGCCGCTCGCCGCGCGAACCGATATCCGCGCCTTTGTTGAATTGCATATTGAGCAAGGCTGCGTTCTGGAGAGCAACGGACAGTCGATTGGCGTCGTCAACGCCATCGTCGGGCAACGTCGCTACACGGTGACGCTCAACGGCGAGTCCAACCATGCAGGCACAACGCCAATGGGCTATCGTCGCGATACGGTGCATGCCTTCAGTCGTATTTGCAGTCAGTCCATTGAAAAAGCCAAACAGCATGGCGATCCCCTGGTATTAACGTTCGGCAAAGTTGAGCCGCAGCCGAATACGGTCAATGTTGTCCCTGGGAAAACCACATTTACAATCGATTGCCGGCATACGGACGCCGCGGTACTTCGCGAATTTACCGAACAGTTGGAAAACGATATGCGCGCCATCTGCGATGAAATGGATATCAGCATCGATATCGATTTGTGGATGGACGAAGCGCCGGTGCCGATGAACGCCGAACTGGTCGCGGCCCTCACCAGGCTGTGTGAAACCGAACAACTGAACTATCGCATAATGCATAGCGGCGCAGGTCATGACGCGCAAATTTTCGCGCCGCGCGTCCCTACCTGTATGATTTTCGTCCCCAGCATTAATGGTATCAGCCATAACCCGGCGGAACGTACCAACATTAATGATCTTGCTGAAGGGGTCAAAACTCTGGCATTAATGCTGCATCAACTTGCCTGGCAAAAATAAGGAGCCATCAATGGGATATCTGAATAACGTCACGGGTTACCGCGATGATTTACTGGCGAACCGCGCCATTGTAAAACACGGTAACTATGCGCTCTTAACGCCGGACGGTCTGGTGAAAAATATTATTCCCGGCTTTGAAAACTGTGACGTCACCATCCTTTCGACGCCGAAGCTGGGTGCTTCTTTCGTCGATTATCTGGTTACCTTACATCAGAATGGCGGCAACCAGCAGGGCTTTGGCGGCGAGGGGATTGAAACTTTTCTCTATGTCATTACGGGAAATATTGAAGCTAAAGCAGAAGGAAAAACATTCTCTTTAACTCAGGGCGGATACCTCTATTGTCCACCGGGCGAGATGATGACCTTTAGCAACGCTCAAACGGAAGACAGCCAGCTATTTTTATATAAACGCCGCTATACTCCTGTCGAGGGGCATGCCCCGTGGTTGGTTTCCGGCAATGCCAGCCAGCTGGAGCGTATTCATTATGAAGGCATGGAAGATGTTATTCTGCTGGATTTCCTGCCTAAAGAGCTGGGCTTCGATATGAATATGCATATTCTGTCTTTCGAACCGGGCGCCAGCCACGGCTATATTGAAACCCACGTCCAGGAACATGGCGCTTATATCCTTTCCGGCCAGGGGGTTTATAACCTCGACAACAACTGGGTGCCGGTGAAAAAAGGCGACTACATCTTCATGGGCGCTTATTCCCTGCAGGCCGGATACGGTGTAGGTCGTGGCGAAGCATTCAGCTACATCTACTCCAAAGACTGTAACCGCGACGTTATGATTTAACGGCGGACAGCCCTCCTGATTATTTTTAATTTAGCTATGTTGGATTTTGCCACGGTGAGAACCGTGGCTTTTTTTATGCTTAACGAGTCCCGATATTCTGGCCAAGTTTGATGACGCGGGCAATATTACAGGCGCTGTGGTAGAGATTTTGTTCACCGTTCGCCAGAACTTCCGGCAAAGGCGCCAGCCGCGGCAAAATACTGAATACGGCATCAATACCGTGGCGATGGACCACTTCCACGCCGTCGCCCAGTACGCCGGCAATGCCGATAACCGGGACATGATGCCGTTTCGCTACTGACGCGACGCCTATCGGCGCTTTTCCTCCCGCCGTTTGCGAGTCGATTCGCCCTTCTCCGGTAATCACCAGCGAAGCCTCTTTTACCGCCTCCTCCAGCTTCACCGCCTGCATAACAATCTCAATACCGGGCTTCATTTCCGCTTCCAGAAAGACGATAGCGGCAATCCCCATTCCTCCGGCCGCGCCACCGCCCGGTATTTGAGACATGTCGCGTCCAGTCAGGGCATGTAAGACACGGGCATAATTACGCAATCCATTTTCCAGCGTCTCGACCATTTCAGGCGTCGCCCCTTTCTGCGGACCGAATACCGCCGCCGCGCCGCGTGGCCCCACCAACGGGTTATCAACATCACAGGCGACCTCAATACGACACTCTGAAATTCGCGGATCGCACCCCTGCAGGTCAATGCTCGCCAGGCGCGATAAATTGCCGCCTCCGGCGTCAAGCGGCGCTCCCTGCGCGTCCAGAAAACGCACACCGAGCGCCTGCGCTACTCCCATTCCGCCATCCACCGTGGCGCTGCCGCCGATACCCAGAATAATATGGCGAATCCCCGCGTCCAGGGCGTGACGAATCAATTCGCCGGTGCCGAAACTGGATGCCAGCAGCGGATTACGCGCCTCTGGCGCCACCAGCATCAATCCGCTCGCCGCCGCCATTTCAATAATCGCCGTTTTGCCGTCGCCGGTCAGGCCATAAAATCCGTTTACTTTTTCCCCCATCGGCCCGCTAACGTCCACAGAAACCCGTTTCCCGCCGGTCGCAGCCACCATCGCGTCCACGGTTCCTTCTCCACCATCGGCGATCGGTAAACAGACATAGCGCGCATCAGGAAATACGGTTGAAAATCCCGCTTTAATAGCCTGACAGCATTTATCAGCGCTTAAGCTCTCTTTAAATGAATCTGGCGCAATTACAATCTTCATCATGTCTCCTTGTTTTCTCATGTTATTTAATGCGTTCCCACGGAATAAGATTTTCCATAAGCACTGCCAGTAAGATTCCCACCAGTAATCCGTTGCTAAGCAAAGGACGAATCATCAGTGGAAGATCCTGTAAATAGACCGGAGGAAGCCCCATCAAAAAAATGCCGACAAAAAGCGGTAATGCCAGGCGATAAATATTCCGCGCGGTAAACGTAATTTGCTGGCTAAAAACCAAACCGGAATAAAGTAAAGGTAAATAAGAGACCAGCATAACGGCGCTGCTGATCGCCAGTGGAATAGCGCAAAATAAGCGGGTTAACGGCGTTATAATGGCAACCAGCAGACACAGCGCGCTACCGCAGATAAAGGATTTGCGAGAACTGTCGCCGGTTTGCGTTAATAAACCAATGGAAGATACAAAAGGCGAAAAAGGCACGACCGCGAAAGGCACCGTCACTAACGTCATCAGTCCGGAAATCATAAAGCTTCGGCGATAACGAGAACTGCCCGACCCTTGATGCAGATAAAAGATATCGGTACCGCGGATGGCGCCGTAAGTGTTGCTGATGTTGACTAACCCCGTCATCACCGCCGTCACAATAATACCCGGCATCAGCGTGCCGTGGCTGCCCAGCGGAAACCATCGCCAGCTTAATTCACCCGGCGGTAAGTGTGATGAAGGAAAGCATAACTGCCATAGCCCCCACCCGACCACGGTCCCTACCAGTAACGCGTAACGGGAGATACGCTGCTGCAGGAAAATAATCATCGCGAGGATAAAACACATCACCGCGACCGCCAGCCCAAAGGGGGCCAATTTGATTCTGGCGCTGGTATCGGCAATGCCAAAAGGCAGCCCCAGCATGCCTTTAAAAAATATTGAGGTCAGCTGCGCGCCCAAAAGCAGCATGAAAAAAACCATTACCGCCGGCGTAAACAGGCGAGCCAGACGGTGTCCTAAGCCGCTAATGCCGATAAATATCGTCACCATCGCGGAGATCGCGATCCCGACCGACAGGCTGGAGGCGATATCGTTCAGCGGCGTGCCGCGAGACGCCTCGCCAAGCGTAATCGTAAGAATTGCGCCCCACCACAGCCCTGTCGGCCCTTCCATAATGGCCCGGCGATGGCCGCAAAATGCCTGAACCAGGCAGGCCAACGCGGTGGTTAAAAAAGCGTATTGTGTGAGCATTAACAGGTTATCAGCGGGAAGATGAAAAGCGGACAGCAAGGTAGGGGGAACCACAACCGTGTTACAGAAAATAAAGAAAAACCACTGAAAGCCGGACAACACACTTTCGCGGTTAATAACAGGGAACATATCCACACCTTAAAATAGAGAATGCCCGTCGTGACGACGGGCATTAAATCACACCGGATTACTGCTGATGTTTAAGGATAAACTGACCTTTTGGCGGCACAGGGAAGCCATGCTCGATGTCATAAATAACATCGCCGCGCAAAATCGTTTTGGTAATACGCGCGCCAATAGTACGGCCAACATACGGACTGACTTTATGGCGATATTCCAGATCTTCATTTTTCAGAACATAGCTGCTGTCAGGCTGAATAAAGACCAGGTCAGCATCTTTGCCGGGGGCAATACGTCCTTTATGTTTCAGACCAAAAATATCGGCGGCGTTGGTCGCCATTAATTTGCCAAACATCGGCAACGACATACCGCGTTTTTGCACCGCTTCATCAAACATGACGTCCATGCAGTTTTGCAGTCCGGCAATTCCGCCCCATGCTTGCATGATATTGCCTGCTTTCATTTCCGGAGGGCATGGAGAGTGGTCGGATACCAGGCAGTCGATTTCGCCGTTAAACAGTTTTTCCCACATCCCTTTCTGGTTTTCCTGGTCGCGAATTGGCGGAGAACATTTTGCCAGGGTGCCAATCTCTTCGAACTGATCGGTATCGAGGACAAAATAGTGCGGGCACGATTCACAGGTGACATCCTGACCTTCCTGACGCGCGCGCGTTACTTCCTCTACCCCCTCCGGGCTGCTGATATGGCAAACGTGCAGACGGCAACCTGCCGCTTTCGCCAGATACAGCACGCGACGAATGGCTTCCACTTCAGTAAATACCGGACGTGAGGCGACATAATCATGCGCCGTTACGCGTCCTTCGCGTTTAGCTTCCTCGCCCAGCTCATCGCAAATCAGAGCATTTTCGCAATGTACCAGTACCGTCTGGTCCATTTCCCCCAGTTTTTGCGCGCCTTTGTAAAACTGCCAGTCATTAACGTCGCGAAAATCATTATCGATGCCACGATCGCCGCAGGTGGCGACAAAGCACTTGAAGCCGACAACGCCCACTTCGTCCAGCTCATGAAGCCGATCCAGGTTATAAGAAACCAAACCGCCCAACTGCGCGGCGTCGATGGTCAATTTACCTTTTGCCGCGTCAAACTTGAGTTCAATCGTCTCACGATCGACCGTCGCCGGCAGCTGATTGAGCGGCATCTCAATCATCGTGGTAATACCGCCTTTCGCCGCCGCGCGGGTACCGGTTTCATAGCCTTCCCAGTGGGTACGGCCCGGTTCAGAAATGTGGGTATGCGCGTCAACCATGCCCGGCGAAACGATCAATCCCGTCGCATCCAGCACATTTTTCGCTTCCCCCAGGTTCTCGCCAATCGCGGCGATTTTTCCGCCCTGGACGGCGATATCGATAACTCTCGCTTCGTTTTCTAAGATGACAGTACCGTTCTTAATAATTAAATCAAAAGACATAACAAACTCCTTGTATGGATACAGATAGTTTTTAAATAGCGCACACTTCATTAAATACGCTTAATGCTTTTTCAATATTTAACCTACGAGTTTTTGCTCTCCTGTATTTTCAAAACGCGTGCGTTTCTTCAATAGCGCATAAACAACGAACGCAACTATTACGCCTACAAACCAGGACACGCGGGATAAAGGCTCCATAAATGGTATAAACTTGCCGCCTAATGACAGAATGACTGCTACCAGGGTGACTGAAAATGCAGTCAGGTTAAATCCATTATCATAATATTTGTAATCACCGCTGGCGGTGTACAGCTCATCAAGATTAATTTTTCCACGCATTACCACAAAATAATGAGCTAACATTACGCCGATTACCGGGCCAAGCATACCGCCGATAATATCGAGGAACAGATAAATACTGTCCTGATTCTCCATTAATTTCCATGGGCAAATCAGTAGACTGATAATACTGGCAATCATTACGCCATTTTTATAGTTAAGCTTTGTCGGGGCAAGCGCCGCAATTTGATACCCCGCAGGTATAATATTACCGGTGGCGTTGGTTGAAATTGTCGTCATCAGAATCACCAGCACCGCAAAGAATGAAGCAAACAGACTGTCCCAGCGTTGCACAATATCCAGCACGTTCCAGGTATCCATACCATAATGAATACTGGCTCCGGCAATAATGCACACGCTGGCTACGGCGAATAATATATACGCTACGATAAGCCCCAATGTTTGTCCCAATGCCTGAGCGCGAAATGAATGCGCGTTTTGCGTGAAATCGGACGCGCTCACCGCTGGCGCTGCCCAGACGGCGACTACGGCGTTAATCACCACCAGGAACAGAAAGCCGCTGTGCTCTGCTTTTTGCACGCCTGAAGGCAGATAGTCCAGAATCGGGCCAATGCCGACCAGCGATATTGCCCAAATAGCCATGCCGCCAAAGACAATGTAAATACATGGATTGAGGATAGCGGTAAATTTATTTAATACTTTACCACCGCCAAAACCGATGCCAACGTTAATAATCCAAAAAATTAGAAAAGTAATTAGTCCTGGCAGTGAAAGACCCAGCAGCTTGAAATCTCCGCCTAATGTCAGAAATCCTGGCCAGATCTTCCCAATCAAAATAAGAAATGCCAGCGATCCCGCGTAACACTGTAAGCCGAACCACATAATTGCCGCGATTCCCCCTCGCAATAATCCAGGGAATAGCGCGCCGCGGACGCCGTAAGAACCTCGCAATATCATAGCAAAAGGAACGCCATATTTGCTGCCTGCTGCGCCATTCATTACCATCGCCGCCGCAATAAATAATGCGCTGATAATAATGGCCAACATGATATTAAATGTTGATAGCCCCAGTATAAAAAAACCGCCGACCATAACGTAATTTGGCACGTTATGTACAGATCCCATCCATAAGGTGAAATAGTTAAATGCCTTCCAGTTTCGTTGGGTTTCTGTTTTAGGTAATAAGTCTTCGCTATAACCGCGCTGCTGGTATAGCTCTCTTTGATGTTCCATAAATCCCTCTTTTCACGCATCGGATAACGTTGTTATGGGTTTAGCTATGAGGAACAAATAAATATAAAATAAAGAATTAGTAGATATAATTATTTTTAAGCTGAAGCAATACGTTGCGTCGCTTTCTTTTTATATAAAGTGACGACAGCAAAGATCAGCGTTCCGGTGACCACTAAACATGCTGAAATCACAAAACTGATCTCTTTCGACCCCGTTACATCCGAAATAAATCCGGTCAACGTTGGGGCGACAACCGCCGAGCTCATGCCAAAGAAATTAAAAAGGCTGAAAGCTCTTCCCAGACTTTTTGCCGAAGCCTGTTCAGATACAAAGGAGATCAGGATCGGGTCTACTGCCATTTTCCCCAGCAAGCCGTATAGCGTCAGACTGACCATCAGCATCGTGGTATTCGGGGACAAAACCGTAAACGCCAACATTGCTGCCGCCACAATTTCCAGACCGAGAATAACCTTAACTTTACTGTTACGGAATTTATCTGACAGATGGCTAAAAAATAACGCCCCCGGTACGCCAACCACCGCTACCAGCGCTGATGCCAGCCCGATAGCTCCGCCATCAAATCCTCTTTCAGTCTGTAGATAAGAGGGCAGCCAGGTCACTATCAAATAATAACCGTAGCAGGTACAGAAATAGAGGAAGTAAACGCTACACAATAAACCAGAGAATAAAGGCGCGCGTTTCTCATCTTCCGTAACGGTTTGGGTTTGCTTTTCCGCTTGCGCAGAGTCGCTTTTGGCTTTACCGCGAATGATCAGCGTAAAGACGCACAGCATGATTACTAATATCGCGGCCACGATATACAGTACATTCTGCCAGGCCATGCTCATGTTTTTTACTAATACGCTGGAACCGATTAAGCCAATCCCCATCCCTATAGCCGACCCGCTGTTGATAATCGCGTTGGCTAATGCCCGACGGGCCTGCGGCACGTTTGCCGAAGAGAGTGAATAAGCCGAGCTAAAGAAAGAAGCGCATCCGCCACCTGCCATTAGCGACCCTATATAGATCATGGTCAGGCCATTGGCTTTCGCGATACAGAGTGTACCAATAATAAAAAGCGTAAATCCGGCCATCAGCATGATTTTTTGACCGAATTTATCGACCAATATTCCGCAAGGGATTTGCATACTGCAGTAAGCAAAAAAGTAAAAACTTGCAATGGCGCCTATTTCTGCATTACTTACATTGTCTAAAGATGCCTGAATTTCTGGATAAATTGGCGTAAGCACGGTGCGATAGATCCAAATCGCTACCCAGCCCAGACTCATTACGACAACAATTTGTTTCCAGTAATCAATCCCGGATTTTTTAGTTTCACTCATGTTCTTCACCTTTACAGAGTGTTCCTTGTGAACAGGTATCGCTGCAGCCGCAGCGATACACATAATTAGGACAATTTATGATTAGCCATTAATTCCAGCGCCTGTACCATTGCCGAATGATCAAGCTGGCTCCCGCCATTTGCCGCACAGGTATTGAATAATTCCTGGCAGGTCGCCGTATTCGGTAAATTCAGCGCCAGCGCTTTTGCGCTTTGCAATGCAAGATTAAGGTCTTTCTGATGAAGCGCGATTTTGAAACCAGGCTCGAACGTCCGGTTGATCATCCGCTCGCCGTGAACTTCCAGAATGCGTGAAGAGGCGAACCCGCCCATTAACGCCTGGCGCACGCGTACCGGATCGGCACCTGCTTTTGAAGCAAACACTAAGGCTTCAGAAACCGCTTCAATATTCAGCGCAACAATAATTTGGTTAGCCACCTTACAGGTTTGCCCATCCCCATTGCCGCCCACCAGGGTGATATTTTTTCCCAGGATGTCAAAGAGCGGTTTAACGCGGTCAAAGACTTTCTGCTCGCCGCCGACCATAATCGACAGAGTGCCTTCACGCGCCCCGATTTCTCCCCCGGAAACCGGGGCATCCAGGTAATCAGCGCCCATTTCATTAACGCGCTGGGCAAAACGTTTGGTTTCGATAGGAGAAATAGAACTCATATCGACGATGGTTTTTCCTTGAAGCGATGTTTTAGCGCAACCGTGTTCGCCAAATAACACCTCTTCAACCTGCGGCGTATCCGGCACCATTATGAAGATAATGTCTGCAAATTCAGTTACCTGACGTGCAGTCTCAACATTTACCGCCCCCAGCGAGAGCAGTTCGTCCGCGACCGGACCAATAGTCGTAACGTGTAATTGATGACCGGCGCGTGCCAAATTGATAGCCATTGGCGAGCCCATAATTCCCAGGCCAATAAATCCCAGTTTCATATACAACCTCTTTTATTGCTTTCGGTGTTTCCAGATTCAGGCAACACAATCCCCTTCCAACACAGTGGAAAAAAAAGCGCTGCCCGAATTATTCTGCGTTTTAACGGTACTGATTAATCCACGATAATCCCGCTTCCGTGGTAGTCAGTGGTTTATATTCACAGCCAACCCAGCCATCATAACCAGACTGTTTAATGACATGAAAAATAAAGTCATAATTAATTTCCCCGGTCCCCGGCTCGCCGCGGCGCGGGTTATCAGCAATCTGTAAATGGCCTATTTTATCGGCCCATGCCGTCATGGTTTGCGTTAATTCCCCTTCCATGCGTTGCATGTGATAAATATCATACTGAATTTTGATATTATCGCTGCCGATATCCTTAATTAATGCTAATGCCTGTTGAGTGCCGGTGAGATGGAATCCCGGCATATCAAAGTGATTAATAGGTTCGATAAGTAATAAAATGTCTTCTTTCGCCAGCATATTTGCCGCATAGCGCAGGTTTTCGACCAACGTGTCGTGGATCTCCGTTGCGGAGAATCCTGACGGCGTTTTACCCACCAGACAATTTATTTTCTTATTACCTAACGCACGTGCATAGCGGATTGCGGCCGCTACGCCATCGCGAAACTCTTCTTCGCGCCCAGGAATACAGGCAATTCCACGTTCGCCAGCCGCCCAGTCGCCAGCCGGTAAATTATGTAACGTATGTTCCAGATTATTATCCCTGAGCTTACGTTTTAACACTTCGATGTCGTTATCGTAGGGAAACATGAATTCCACGCCGCGAAATCCCGACAACGCCGCTTTATCAAAGCGTTCCAGGAAATCATATTCCGTAAACAGCATAGAAAGATTGGCAGAGAAACGTAACATCGATTACCTCCCTTACTCATATTTCATAAAACAGGTTTCTGTTGGCGCATCTTTCGCACTATCCGCAACCTCTTCAAACTCGGTTACGTTATCCAGTTCGCTGCCCATGGAAATATTGGTTACGCGTTCCAGAATGACTTCCACCACCACCGGAACGCGATATTGCGCCATTAGCGCTTTGGCTTGTTCAAATGCAGGCGCAATATCTTCCGGTTTAAAGACACGAATTGCTTTACAGCCTAACCCTTCCGCCACTTTTACATGGTCAACGCCATAGCCATTCACTTCGCTGGAGTTGATATTTTCAAAGGCGAGCTGTACGCAGTAGTCCATGTCAAATGCGCGTTGCGACTGGCGAATCAGGCCAAGATAAGCGTTGTTAACCAGCACATGGATATACGGAATGTTAAACTGCGCGCCGACGGCTAACTCTTCAATCAGGAACTGGAAGTCGAAATCGCCGGAAATCGCCACCACATTGCGTTGCGGATCGGCAGCACAAACCCCTAATGCCGCCGGGATTGTCCAGCCAAGAGGCCCCGCCTGGCCGCAGTTGATCCAGTGTCTGTCTTTAAACACATGCAGCATCTGCGCTGCCGCGATTTGCGACAATCCAATGGTGGTGACATAGCACACATCGCGACCAAAGGCTTTGTTCATCTCTTCATAGACGCGCTGCGGCTTCACTGGCACGTTGTCAAAGTGGGTTTTACGCAGCAAAGTCCGTTTACGCTGCTGGCATTCGTCCACCCAGGTTTTCCGGCATGGCAAACGCCCCGCTTTTTGCATCTCCTGCGCGACATCGATCAGCAACGTTAGCGCCGCTTTGGCGTCCGAAACGATGCCCAGATCCGGACACAACACGCGGCCAATTTGTGTTGGTTCAATATCGATATGGATGATTTTTCGCCCCTGAGTATATTTCTCAACGGACCCCGTATGACGGTTGGCGAAACGGTTACCGATGCCAAAAACCATATCAGATGCCAGCAGAGTGGCGTTGCCGTAGCGGTGTGCCGTTTGCAGGCCGACCATCCCCGCCATTAAGGGGTGATCGTCCGGGATACAGCCCCAGCCCATCAGAGTAGGGATCACCGGTACGCTGGTCAGTTCGGCAAACTGCTGCAGCAGTGGCGCGGCGTCGGCGTTAATAACCCCGCCGCCCGCGACAATTACCGGACGCTCGGACTGAATCAGCATCTCCAGCGCCTTTTCAATCTGTACGCGGCTGGCGGCTGGCTTATATACCGGCAACGGCTCATACATATCCGGATCGAATTCGATCTCCGCAACCTGGACATCAAACGGTAAATCAACCAGCACAGGACCTGGGCGGCCTGAGCGCATCAGATGAAAAGCCTGTTGTAATACGCGCGGCACCAGCGCCGCCTCACGAACCGTCACTGCCATCTTGCTGACTGGTTTTGCAATCGCTTCAATATCGACTGCCTGGAAATCTTCCTTGTGCAGACGCGCTCGTGGCGCCTGACCGGTAATGCATAAAATCGGGATAGAGTCGGCAGAAGCGGAATAGAGCGCGGTGATCATGTCGGTTCCCGCCGGGCCGGAAGTGCCCAGGCAGACCCCAATATTACCTGCCGCCGCACGTGTGTAGCCCTCAGCCATATGCGAAGCGCCTTCCACATGACGCGCCAGTATATGGCGAATGCCTCCATGCTTACGCATTGCAGAATAGAAGGGGTTGATTGCAGCCCCAGGAACGCCGAATGCTGTGGTGATACCTTCTTTTTCCAGCACATACATTGCCGCATCCACGGCTCTCATTTTTGCCATTTTATTGCTACCTCTTTTTATTGGAAAAAGTTTCCAACTTTTAAAAATTTTAAAAAAGTCCCGCTCCAGCGAGCGGGATGCGGCTCAGGCTACAGGGGGTTTTAGCCCAAGCGCCGTACTGATGTCTTTCGCGGTATCCCGTACCAGTTCACCCTGGCTGATAAAGCGATCTTCCGTCAGCCGGGAAGCCGGTCCCGATATTGAGATAGCGGCGACCACGCTGCCCGCATCGTCATAGATAGCGGAGGCGATACAATTCAGCCCGACAACATGTTCTTCCTGGTCAACGGTGTAGCCCTGTTCACGCGCCTGCTCCAGATTTTTAAGCAGGATAGGTAAATCCACCAGAGTGGTCGGCGTAAACCGCCGCAAACCGGTATTGACGACGATCCCCACCAGCTCTTCTTCGGTGAGCGGGTAAAGCAGCGCTTTTCCGGCGCCGGAAGCATGTAACGGCAGACGACTCCCTAAGGGCGCGCACATTCTGACCATCGATTTGCACTCCTTTTGACCGATTAACACCGCTTCATTACCGTTGCGAATCGCTACGTTGACCGTCTCGCCAGAAAGCAGCATAAGTCGGTGCATAAAGGGTCCGGCCACCGAGAGGACATCGCGATTATGAATATACGCAGAGCCCACATTAAATACGCCTAAACCAATATGCCACCAGCCAAGCTGGCTATCCTGGTACACAAAATCAGCCGCTTGCAGTACCTTTAACAGGCGAAACGTCGTAGAAAGCGGTAAATCCAGGCTGCCGGAAATATCGCTAACTGATGAACTGCCGCCGCTTCTTTCGAGATATTGCAATATCGCTATGCCCCTCTCCAGCGCCTGAGCGCCTTTCTGCGCAGTCGGCTCTGCCTGTCCTGGCCTGCCGCGTCGTCTTACTTCCGTCATATTTACGTTAACTCCGGCCCAAAATATGAGCATAAACAATGAACAATATGTTCATCTTATGCAAGAAGGCCAATAGCGTCACGCAAAACAGAGTTCATGTGTCGGGATACTTTCAACATCACAGTTATCGCTGCCACCGCGATCCACCGTCAGAAAATCGGTAACCGTCTGCCACGCAAACAGCGGGTGATGCCATACATTACGGTGATAATTGACGCCCTGCCGTCCGTTGCTAATAAACGCCCGCAGCGTGGAGAGATCGGGTTTATCATCGCCGAGCGCGACAATAACGACAAAAGCCTCGCCGTTCATCGGCACAAACGCCTGCGTACCTAAAGGATGACGTTCCAGTTCATGTACCACAATAGGCATCGCGGCCGGTTGCGCCCTGTTAATACTGATCAGCGTGCGATCCTGCTCCAGAACTTCAACCTTCGCCAGGTCGTGATATCGCTCAACTAACCCGTTGTTTATATGAAAAAAGTCACGTTCCTGCGTCTCAATAACATCGCCATAAGCGCTGAACGTCTTCTGATCTAACGGTAATACCTCAAGTTTCATTATTTTTCCCTTGTAGCTCGATTCCGTTTAACCGCGGTTTGGACTCTGTCCGGCTTCAATACCATGCAATCTAAAACCTTCGGGATTTAACATCAACATAAAAGTTGGAATATTTTTCCAAAAGTAGATTTAGACCACAAATCAAACATGGCTATTATGTAAAACTACTTAAAAATCATAGGAAAACAATTCTGGTTTTATCAGGATCGTAAGGAGGCGTCTGACGATGTTTGACCCGGAAACACTGCGTACCTTTATCAGCGTTGCCGAAACGGGGAGTTTTTCCAAAGCGGCGGAGCGCCTGTGTAAAACCACGGCAACCATTAGCTACCGCATCAAACTGTTGGAGGAAAATACCGGCGTAGGGCTGTTCTTTCGCACAACGCGAAGCGTCTCGTTGACGGCGGCGGGCTCTCACCTTCTCTCTCAGGCAAAAGACTGGCTTGCGTGGCTGGATAGCATGCCTGACGAGCTACGCCAGGTTAACGACGGCGTAGAGCGTCAGGTCAATATTGTGGTGAATAACCTGCTCTATAGCCCGCAAGCGGTCGCCAGTCTTTTATCGTGGCTTAATGCGCGTTACCCTTTCACTCAGTTTCACTTTTCCCGGCAAATTTATATGGGCGTCTGGGATTCGCTCCTGTATGAAGGTTTTTCGCTGGCGATTGGCGTAACTGGCACCGAGCCGTTGGCTAATACCTTTATGCTCGACCCTTTAGGTTCCGTACAATGGCGTTTTGTGATGTCCGCGGATCATCCTTTAGCTCACGTCAGCGGGCCTCTAACAGAAGCGCAGTTGCGCCGTTTCCCGGCAATTAATATCGAAGACAGCGCGCGTACGCTGACCAAGCGGGTAGCCTGGCGCCTTCCGGGGCAGAAGGAAATTATCGTGCCTGATATGGAAACCAAAATCGCCGCTCATCTGGCAGGCGTCGGTATCGGTTTTGTCCCGCAGCCGCTTTGTCAAACGCTGATCGACAAAAACGAACTGGTGAGCTGTACCATTCCGACGATGCGTCCCCCCTCACCGTTAAGCCTCGCCTGGCATAAATTTGGCGGAGGCAAAGCGGTAGAAGACATTGTGAAATTATTTACCCAACGGCAACCCGAAATAGCCGGTTTTTTATCCATTTTCAACACGGTACGCTGTTAAAAATCAAGCCACTTTGCGAATTGGCGCGTAAAATAGCGCAAAGGATGATTTAAGGTTACGTTTTACGTTATGCAAGACAGACAAAAAGCACAGGACTATCGCGCGCTCCTCCTTGCCGATACGCCTTTAATTGATGTACGCGCGCCGATTGAGTTTGAACAGGGCGCCATGCCGGGCGCTATCAACCTGCCATTGATGATGGATGACGAGCGGGCCGCCGTCGGCACCTGCTACAAACGTCAGGGCGCGGATGCGGCGTTAGCTCTGGGGCATCGGCTGGTTTGCGGCGCCATTCGCCAGCAGCGGCTTGAGGCCTGGAAAGCCGCGTATCAACGTTTCCCCAACGGGTATCTGTGCTGCGCGCGCGGCGGTCAGCGGTCACATATCGTACAACGTTGGCTGCAAGAAACAGGGATTGACTGCCCGCTTATTGAAGGCGGCTATAAAGCGCTGCGCCAGACAGCAATTCAGGCGACCTGGCAACTGGCACAAAAACCGATACTTTTAATTGGCGGCTGTACGGGCAGCGGCAAAACGCAACTGGTGCGACAACAGCCCAACGGCGTGGATCTGGAAGGTCTCGCGCGTCATCGCGGCTCCTCTTTTGGCCGCACGCTGAACCCCCAGCTCAGCCAGGCCAGTTTTGAAAACAAACTTGCCGTTGAATTGCTGAAAATTAACGCGCGTCAGACGCTAAAAAGGTGGGTACTGGAAGATGAAGGGCGAACGATCGGCGCCAACCATCTGCCTGAGTGTTTACGCGAAAGAATGGCGCAGGCCCCCATTGCGGTAGTGGAAGATCCGTTTGCGCTTCGTCTGGAACGACTGCGTGAAGAGTATTTCATCCGTATGCATCACGACTTCACCCACGCCTACGGCGATGAAGCCGGTTGGCAGGCGTATAGTGAATATCTTCATCATGGACTGTTCGCTATTCGCCGCCGTCTGGGGTTGCAACGCTTTGCCGAACTGACGGACACGCTGGATAGGGCGCTGGCGGAGCAATTATCCAGCGGCAGCACCGACGGCCATATGGCATGGCTGGTTCCGCTACTTAACGAATATTACGACCCGATGTATCGCTATCAACTGGAGAAAAAAGCCGCGAATATCGTTTTTCGCGGCCCATGGCAAGACGTTGCCAACTGGCTAAAAGCGCAATAGCTTATTTTTATTGCCGGCTGACGCCGGCTTAGTGTCTGTCGCGCTTGTCGGCACGTTTTGCCAGCCAGTCGCCCAGCATCTGAACGACCTGAACCAGCACAATCAACGCCACCACGGTAACAACCATCACTTCGGTTTCGTAACGGTAGTAGCCATAGCGAATCGCCAGGTCGCCTACCCCGCCGCCGCCGACAATCCCGGCCATCGCCGAGTAGCCGATTAAGCTTACCAATGTAATCGTCAGGCCGCGCAGCAGCCCTGCGCTGGCTTCCGGCAACAGTACGGTACAGATAATACGCATCGGACTAGCGCCGAATGCCAGCGCCGCCTCAATAATCCCTTTATCGACTTCACGGAGCGCGCTATCTACCAGGCGTGCATAAAACGCGATTGCGGCCACCGATAGCGGGACGGAGGCCGCAATCGGGCCAATGGTATTGCCCAGCAAAAGCTGCGTTAGCGGCAGTAACAGCACCAGTAAAATAACAAATGGCACCGAGCGGATAATATTCACCAGAACCGAGGCGACGAGATAAATAAAACGGTTCTGCCAAAACAGATGACGATCGGTGACAAAAATCAGAAAACCGAGCGGTAGACCGCCAAGAATCGCCAGCACCGTTGAAATACTCAACATCTGGAAAGTTTCATTGAACGCCAGCGTTAAATCCGGCAATAAATCATCCACGGATCACCTCCACCTGTGCGGTACGTTGACGGATATGCTCCACGGCGGCGGCCACCGCCGTTGGATTATGCGGCGCGGTTAATTGCACCACCAGAATGCCCAACGCGCGTTCGCCGATATACTCAATCTTGCCATGCAGGATATTGACCGCGACGCCAAACTTGATCGCCACCTCCGACAGTACCGGCTGCTCCGCCGAATCGCCGATAAACAAAATTTTCAGCAACTGCCCGGGCAGGTGTTCCCGTAAACGTTCCGGCAGGGTCAAATTAAGGGTATGAGACACCAGTTGCTGTGTGAAAGCGTGTTGCGGGTGGGCAAACACATCAAACACCTCGCCCGATTCCACAACCTTACCGCCCGACATCACCGCCACGCGATCGCAAATAGATTTGATCACGTTCATTTCATGGGTGATCAGTACAATAGTAATCCCGAGCTGTGCGTTGATCTGTCTGAGCAGGGCCAGAATCGTGGCGGAAGTTTCCAGATCCAGCGCGGAAGTCGGTTCGTCACACAGCAAAACATCCGGATGGTTAGCGATGGCGCGCGCTATCCCCACCCGCTGTTTTTGCCCGCCGCTGAGCTGTACTGGAAAACGGTTCGCTTTATCGGCAAGGCCCACCAGCGTTAAAATTTCCGCCACCCGTGGCGCGATTTTGCTGCGTTCCCAGCCAGCCGCTTTCAGGCTAAACGCAACGTTTTGCGCCACTGTCCGGGTATGCATTAAGTTAAAATGCTGGAAAATCATACCAATACGCTGCCGCGCCTGGCGTAACGCTTTTCCGTCCAGCGCCGAAATTTCCACGCCGTTAACGTTGACGCGCCCCTGGCTGGGACGCGTTAAGGCGTTCAGGGTACGCAGCAGAGTGCTTTTGCCTGCGCCGCTGGTACCGACAATGCCAAAAATCTCGCCCGCGGCGATATGCAGGCTCACATCATCCACCGCGCGCGTGGGGGTACCGCGACCGGCGGTAAAATCGACGCAGACTTTTTCTATTTCAATCATATTCACCTCAGAAATTGGGGATGGCCACCGCTGCGATCAGGGGGTCGCGGTCATCCATTCCGGTTTCTGGAAGGCGTTATAAATATTCTTTGGATCGTCGATGACCGCGCGATAAGCCGGCGATTTCACCGCCTCGACAATATCTTTGGCAAACGGCTTATCGGCATCTTCACTGCGTACCGCAATGATATTTTTCAGATTCTCATCCAGGTGTTCCTGCTTAATCGCGCTGGAGAGATCGAGTCCTGCCGCCACCGCAAAGTTCCCGTTAACCAGCGCGCCGGTCACGCCATCCAGCGTGCGCGGTAGCTGTGCGGCTTCCAGCGGTTTGAAAACCAGTCCTTTTGGATTGCTGGCGATATCTCGTTCAGAGGCTTTGGTCGGATCGATATTGTCCTTAATCGTGATAAGCCCCAACGATTGCAGGAAGCGAAGGCCGCGCGCCAGGTTGGTCGGATCGTTGGAGAGAGTAATAATGTCCCCTTTTTTAAGCGCATCCAGGCTGTTGATTTTACGTGAATAGAAGCCCATCCCGGCGGTCGGTACCACAATAAGTTTGCTGAGCTTCAGCCCTTTGTCAGCGGTGAATTTGTCAAAATAGAGGGTATGTTGAAAGAGGTTGGCGTCGATGCTGCCGTTAGCTAACGCCATATTGGGCTGGACATAGTCGCTAAACTCGCGCACCACAACCTTATACCCTTTTTCTTTTAATGTCGGCGCAATCGCCTGCTTCACCATGTCGCCATACGGCCCTGGCGCGACGCCAAATACGATCGTTTGCGGGGAACCATCGGCATGGGCAAACTGTAATCCGCAGGCCAGTAATAGCGTGCTGGCCGCAATGCGTAAACTCTGACGCAATCCCATAATTTCTCCATTTTAAATAGTGTGATGCTGTGCCGGATGCCGTTCATGCGGCATCGTCTGTTTTGGCCCAAACGAAAGGCTATTTCTTAACATGACACAGATCACAGCCTGCTGTCCTTGAAATTATTTCATGATGTTTCCTGGTGTGTCGTTAAATGTACGAGGCAGGCGCTCAGGCGTGTGTCAGGCGGGAATGGCGTAAAGGGAAATGCCGGATAAGAGGTCTTAACGCCAACATCCGGCAGAGGAAAACGCTTTAGAAATCGTAACGCAGACGCACCAGGTTCATATCGCCCAGATTGTCAGTGCTGGAGGTGAAAACATGTTCATAATCAACGCGGAAACCATAATCCAGTTGGAAGGTGATCCCCACGCCGTTATCGGTACGCAGATAGTCGCGGCCATTCACATATTCAATGCGGTCGCCCATAAAGTACGGTTGAATAGCTTTCACGGCATACTGACCAATCGGGAAAGCGTAACCGACAAAATATTCCAGACCCCACGCATCGCCGGCAAAGTAATCATTCACAGATACTTTTTTGGTCGTCATAAAGTTCTGATACCAACCGCCGCCTGCGGCGATAGTCCAGTTTTCCGGCGTCCAGCTTAATGCGGTACCGACAATATTTTGATCGTAAGTTTTATTGCCGTTGCCGCGCATCTCCGCACGGGTATAGTTCCATGCCGTCCCCCAGGTCAGATCGCCAGTGAGATGGTAATCCGCGCCTAAAGAACCGCCGCCTTTACGCTTGTAATTCAGGCCGTTATTGGCATTATAATCGTCGCTGAACAGATAAGATGCGTAGAGATCGACATTGCCAATGCTTTTCTTATACTTCAATGACTTACGCGTGCGATAAGAACCATCGTAGTCGCCGTTAATCCCGTTGCCCGGCGCCTGACCTATCATGTCGTAATCCCAGATATCGGTTTTTACGCCCACCACATCGTAATAAATGCTGTTCTGTTGACCGAAGGTCAGCGTTCCCCACGTCGCGCTCTTGAAGCCGGTATACAGCATACGGCGAGTGGTATCAGTCGCGCCCTTCGCATAATGGTTATCCCAGTCAAATACCGCAGGGATATTGACGCCCAGCTCGTAATAGCTAATCCAACTGATATCATCAAACAGATAATAATCCGCGGCGAAGCGGAAACGCGTCCCGCCATCAAAACCATTACGTTTATAACCGTTCGCGCCGTCATTGCCGGTCATATTCTGGAACTGCGGACGAATACTCCCGCCGACGGTGAAATTGAGTCGGCTGAGTGGATTACCCGCCTGGGGATCTTGTTTTAAAACGGTGATTTCCGCCTGAGTGGCGAAAGGCATGAAAGCCACTGCCGCGCCGATCGATGCCGCCAACGCTGTTATTTTAATTGTCATTATATTTTCCTTGATAGATAGCCAATCCAAATCATTTAGCAGGCAAATAATAACTGTTATAAAACCTTACGTGTTGTGTATTTTTTAATGATTTGTGCTACTAAAAATCAAGGAGTTATCAATTTGTGCGACTAAAAAAGTACGCGCCGTTTTAAAAACCGGCGCGAAATTATTCACATCATGAATCATCCGCTAAACTGGCGGAATAGCGCTTTGCCTTTCAGCAAACGAACGCCAAGCCAGCCGCCGCATACTGAAAGCAGCAGCGCGCCGCAAAACGGCAGTGCGCCCCATAAACGCCAGTCCGGCTCCCAGGGGAAATCAAAAACGTTGATTTGTAAGATCGCCAGCGCCGTTTCCGCGCCAATCGCGGCGACCAGCCCGGCAACTAACCCCAGCATGGCGAATTCGCACCAGAGTGTGGTACGCAACAGTTTCTTTCCGGCTCCTAACGTGCGCCACACCACCAGCTCCTGATGGCGCTGACGCATCCCGACCTGTACCTGAGCCAGTAATAGCAACATGCCGCAGAGGGTGACTAGCACAACCATCACCTCCAGCGCCCGACTGACCTGCTCCAGCACCTGTCCCACCTGTTTCAGGATCGCCCCGATATCTAACAGGCTGACGGTAGGAAACTCGCGGTTAAGCTGCGTTAACATGCCGTTGCCATTCTCCCAGCGAAAACTGGTCAACCAGCTTTGTGGTTGCCCGTCCAGCGCCCCGGAAGGAAAAATGAAGAAAAAGTTGGGCCGCAGGCTTTCCCAGTCCACTTGACGCAGGCTGGTGACTTTAGCGCTAAATGCCTGGGTATCGCCCATAAAGGTTACGCTATCGCCGAGTTTGACGTTCAGCCGCTTCGCCAGCCCCTCTTCCATAGAGACTTCGCCCGGTTTTGGCGGCCAGTGACCGGCGACCAGCGGATTATGCGCCGGGCGCGTATCCTGCCAGGTCAAATTCAGTTCACGGTTGAGCGACTCATCCTGCTGACCTTCCGTCGGATTACCGTTTATCTTCGTTAACCGCGCCCGCACAATCGGATAAAACGTCTGCGGAATCACCTGATGTTCCGCCAAAAAGGCTTTCAGCGGCGCAACCTGTTCTGAAGCAATATTGATAAGGAAATAGTTCGGACTTTCCGGCGGGAGCTGCTGTTGCCAGCGATCGAGGAGATCGCCGCGCAGCACCAGCAAGAGCGCCAGCAGCATAAACGAAAGCGAAAACGCCGAAAGCTGACTCAACGTTGACCACGGCTGACGCAGAAGTCGGCTGACGGCCAGACGCAGCGGTAGCGACGTCAACGTCATGCCGCGCAGCACGTTAAGCAGCATCCAGCCCACCAGACCGCACAGCAGTGCCAGTATCACGGCGCCCGCCAGAACCGCCCACAACAGCATGCTTCCGCCCATCAATCCGGCGAGCAGCGCCACCACGACGGCGCAGGCGACAGGCAAATAAATTTTTAACGGCCAGACGCGAGCGACAACATCGCGGCGCAGCACCCGTAGCGGCTGGGTCGCCAGCAACAATCGATAAGGCCGTAAACCGACCAGCAGAGAGATGACCGTCATCGCGCCCAGCGCCCACAGCCAGGGCCACAGGCTGGCGGGCGGCAAATCGGCGGGCAGTACCGGTTTTAGCAGCACCAGCAATATGTTTTCAAACAGTAACCCAATCGCGCCTCCCGTGACGGCGGAAAGCCCCAGCACCGTCAACCACTGTCCGATAATAAGTTTACGCAACTGGGCCCGGCCCGCGCCCAACGTTTTTAAAATCGCCACCAGATCGTAGCGGCTACGGCAGTAATGGCTCATCGCCACCGCGACGGCAGCTACCGCCAGCAGTAGCGTTAATAACGCCGAAAGCAGCAAAAACTGCTGCGAACGTTCGAGCGATTTCCCCAATGCCCCGTCATCCTGCTCCAGTCCGTACCAGCGATGTTCCGGTTTAAGCTGCGGTAACAGCCAGCTTTCATAGCCAGCAAGCTGTTGCGGCGTTCCGCCGAATTTATACCGCCACATCACGCGGCTCCCCGGCTGTATCGCACCGGTTTTTGCCACATCGGCCATATTCATCATCAGACGCGGCGCCATCTGAAAAGGGTTAAACCCGGAATCCGGCTCCTGCACCACTTCACCGGCAATACGCAAGGTCACGTCGCCGACATCAATGGTATCGCCCGTTTTCAAATTAAGCAGCGCCATCAGACGCGGCGCCAGCAGTACGCTACCCGGCTGCGGTTTCACTCCGCCTGGACGGGTTTGCAATTCGCCGTACATCGGATAAACGCTATCTACCGCCTTCACGCTGGCCAGTTGCGGCGTATCGCCGGCAAACGTCATGGTCGCAAAGGTTAACTGCTCGCCCACGTTAAGGCCGCGTTTACGCGCCTCTTCAAGCCAGGCTTTCGGTACCTCCCGCGAACTTTGCAGCGTCCGATCGCCTGCCATAAACTCGCGGCTTTGCTGACTTAACCCTTTTTCCATCCGGTCGCTGATACTGCCGAGCGCCAGTACGCAGGCCACCGCCAGACTCAACGCCAGCCAGACAATAATCAGCGACGGCGAGCGCCATTCGCGCCAGAACCAGCGAGCTATCATGCCTCCTCCTGTAACTGACCGTTGACCAACCGCAGCCGCCGGTCGCAGCGCGCCGCCAGCGCCGGGTCGTGCGTCACCAGAATCAGCGTGGTGCCATGCTCGCGGTTAAGCGAAAATAGCAGGTCGGCGATTTTATCTCCGGTCTGACGGTCAAGGTTGCCCGTCGGCTCATCGGCAAACAGCACATCAGGACGCCCGTTAAACGCGCGCGCCAGCGCTACGCGCTGCTGTTCGCCGCCGGAAAGCTGTGCCGGAAGGTGGTCAAGCCGTTTTCCCAGTCCCAGTTGTTCGAGCAGCGCTTTCGCCCCCGCCTTACTCTGACCGCTGTTTTCACCGCGTAGCAGGGCCGGTAGCTCAACGTTTTCCAGCGCGTTAAGCGTAGGAATAAGCATAAAGGATTGAAAAACAAAACCGACATGCTGAGCGCGAAGCTGCGCCCGCGCCTCTTCGTCCATCTGGTGAAGCGGTTTCCCGACCAGACTGACCTCTCCGCTACTGCCGTCATCCAGTCCGGCGAGAATCGCCAGCAGCGTAGATTTTCCCGATCCTGATTCGCCAATCAGCGCAATGGTTTCACCGCGTTTGACAACCAGTTCAACTCCGGTAAGGATGGAAAGCTCATGCTCACCCTGACCGACGGACTTCCTGAGACGATGAACTTCAACACTGTTTTCCGCTGGCATTTGCCCTTCCTGTTTTTGATCCTGTTAACTTTCCGTGCCGCCGCCGCAGACACCTTATTAATTCTGGGCGATAGCCTCAGCGCCGGTTACCGTATGGCCGCCAGCGCGGCATGGCCGTCGCTCCTTAATGATAAATGGCAAAACAAAACGTCGGTCGTTAATGCCAGTATAAGCGGTGATACCTCGCAGCAGGGACTGGCGCGTTTGCCGGCGCTGTTGCAACAGCATCACCCGCGCTGGGTAGTGGTGGAACTTGGCGGCAACGATGGCCTACGCGGTTTTGCGCCTGCGCAAACCGAACAGACGCTACGTAAAATCATTCAGACGGTGAAAGCCGCCGATGCCCAACCGTTACTGATGCAAATTCATCTGCCCGCTAACTACGGTCGCCGTTATAATGAATCCTTTAGCGCCATTTATCCTAAGCTCGCCAAAGAGTTCGATATTCCTCTGTTACCGTTTTTTATGGAAGAGGTATATCTGAAACCACAGTGGATGCAGGATGACGGCATTCATCCCAACCGCGACGCCCAGCCGTTTATTGCCGACTGGATGGCGAAGCAGTTGACCCCTTTTCTCTCCTGAATAATTCGAGTTGCATGAAGGCGGCACGTAAGAGAATTTCCAGGAGCATAGATACCTATGTGACTGGAGTAAACGAACGCACAGGCAACTTGAAGTATGACGGATATAGTTAACCACGACTCTTAAATCAACGGAGATCCTGACAGGTAAAGTTATGCAAAAATCGGTCTTAATAACAGGATGTTCCAGCGGAATCGGTCTGGACAGCGCGCTTGAGCTTAAACGCCAGGGCTTTCAAATCCTGGCGGGCTGCCGCAAACCTGATGATGTCGCCCGGATGAACAGTATGGGATTTACCGGCGTGTTGATCGATCTCGACTCCCCTGAAAGCGTGGATCGTGCCGCCGATGAAGTGATCGCCCTGACCGATAATCGTCTGTATGGGATCTTTAACAATGCCGGCTACGGCGTATATGGCCCCCTTTCCACCATCAGCCGTGAGCAGATGGAGCAACAGTTTTCCAGTAATTTCTTCGGCGCGCATCAGCTTACTATGCGCTTACTTCCCGCCATGTTGCCGCATGGCGAAGGACGCATTGTGATGACCTCATCGGTGATGGGGCTGATTTCCACCCCAGGGCGCGGCGCTTACGCCGCCAGCAAATATGCGCTCGAAGCCTGGTCTGACGCGCTACGTATGGAGCTACGACACACAGGCATTAAAGTGAGCCTGATAGAACCGGGGCCGATTCGTACCCGTTTTACGGATAACGTTAACCAGACGCAGCGTGATAAACCGGTAGAAAATCCCGGCATCGCCGCACGTTTCACCCGCGATCCTGACGCGGTAGTAGCGAAAGTTCGTCATGCTTTTGCAAGCGATAAACCCAGGCTGCGCTATCCCGTTACGCTGGTCACCTGGGCGGTGATGGCGCTGAAACGCATATTGCCGGGCCGGATGCTGGATAAAATTTTACAAAGCTGAGTTGAAGCGCGCCAGTCAGCCCCCATGTAAACGTGACACAGACAAAAGAGAGCGACGCCATGTCCGTACAGAACATTGTCAATATTAATGAATCCAACCTGCAGCAGACCTTAGAGCAGTCCATGACCACGCCGGTACTGTTCTATTTCTGGTCTGAACGCAGCCAACACTGTCTGCAATTAACGCCAGTGCTGGAAAGTCTGGCTGCCCAGTACCACGGTCAGTTTATTCTGGCAAAGCTGGACTGCGACGCCGAACAGATGATCGCCGCTCAGTTTGGTCTGCGCGCCATCCCGACAGTCTATCTGTTCCAGAATGGCCAACCGGTCGATGGTTTCCAGGGGCCGCAGCCGGAAGAGGCGATCCGCGCTCTGCTGGATAAAGTACTGCCGCGTGAAGAAGAGCTAAAAGCGCAACAAGCGATGCAGTTAATGCAGGAGGGCAACTACATTGACGCGCTGCCGTTGCTCAAAGACGCCTGGCAGCTCTCTTCGCAGAACGGTGAGATTGGCCTGTTACTGGCGGAAGCGCAAATTGCGCTGAACCGCTCTGAAGAGGCCGAAGCGGTGTTAAAAACTATACCGCTACAGGATCAGGATACCCGTTATCAGGGGCTGGTTGCGCAGATCGAACTGCTTAAACAGGCGGCGGATACGCCGGAAATTCAGCAACTTCAGCAGCAAGTCGCGGAGAATCCGCAGGATGCGGCTTTGGCAACGCAACTGGCGTTGCAGTTGCACCAGGTCGGACGTAATGAAGAAGCGCTGGAATTGCTGTTCAGCCATCTGAGAAAAGATCTTGCCGCCGCCGAGGGACAGACGCGCAAAACCTTCCAGGAGATCCTTGCCGCGCTCGGCACCGGCGATGCGCTGGCGTCGAAATACCGCCGCCAGTTGTACGCGCTACTGTATTAATCCTCTCTTGCCTGATGGCGCGCTTATCTGGCCTACCTGTCGTCCTCAGGCCGGATAAGGCGCTTGCGCCATCATCCGGCAACTATCATGATTTCTTGAGCGGCATCACTACCAACTGATGACGCGAATTATAGAACTTCCGGTAGGTTAAATAGCAGGCAATGATGGTAGACAGGCTGGCTGTCGACAACAGCATAAACGTTACCATAATTTGATATTTAATCGCTTTTACCGGATCGATCCCGGCAAAAATCAGCCCGGACATCATCCCCGGCAGGCTCACCAGCCCAACGGTCTTTGCCGAGTCGATCGTCGGGATAAGCGATGCGCGGATACTATCGCGGATAAGCCCGGCGGAGGCCATTTTCGGCGTTGCGCCCAAACTTAACTTTTCCTGTATTTGCTGCTGCTCGCTATGAAAACGTAGCCCCAGTTGGTTGTAGCACAGCCCTACCGCTACCATCGCATTACCGGCGACCATGCCAGCGATGGGAATCACCTGCATCGGCGCAAATTCAATCGAACCGGTAAGCACCAGTACCGTCAGCGTTAGTCCGGCGCCGACGGTGATGGCGATAAACGAGGAGAGAAATGCCTTATCGATATATTTACTGCGCTTTTGCGCGTTCCAGGCGGCGTTAAAACAGATGAACAGCACCATCAGCAGCGTCAGGGCGGCATGATTAACGCCAAAGATGTATTTCAGTACATAGCCGACAATAATGAGCTGTATCACCGCCCGGCATACGCTCCACAGAATATCTTTTTCCAGCGCCAGCTTTTCCTTGTGACTGATGAGCATCGCGACCACCACCAGCAGCATCGATAACGCCAGCGAGGTATTGGTAATATTATGCTCGTTCATAACGCGCCTCCTGCATCTCTCCGGCAGATGGCGTTAACGTTATCACCTTATCCGCGTGTTGAATTTCATCTTTATCATGCGTTACCCACAAGACAGCGACCTGCTTATCGCGAACATAGCGATGAATAATATCATTCACATTCCGTTTGTTATGTTCATCCAGCGCGCTGGTTATTTCGTCGAGTAACAGTATTTTCGGCAGAAACTGTAGATTACGAATTAGAGCAATACGCTGTTTTTCTCCGCCGGAAAGCGCGGTAATCGGTTTTTGCAGAATCGTCTCCGGCAGTTCAAAACGCGCCAGATCGTCTGCGAAGGCTGTCGGCTGCGGGCGCTGATGGCGAATTTGCCAGGGAAAAATCAGGTTATCGTAAACCGTATCGCCAAATAGCGCTGGCGTCTGAGCGCAATAAGAAACCTGCTGGCGATAGGCTTCCGGACTCAGAGTAGTAATATCCTGCCCCTCAAAAAGAATCACGCCGATATCAGGGCTTATTAACGAGGCCACCATTTTCAACAACGTACTTTTTCCGCAGCCAGAAGGACCGGTAATTAACTTAAATTCGCCGCGTTGCAGCGTAAAACTGATGTTATTCACTATTTTTGTCGTCGCAGTCCGGTAACCGACCTGCTTTAACTCAAGCAACATGCTACGTTCTGTCATTTATTGCGCATCCGTTGTTCATATTTTTATAGCGATAGTGTATCCCTGTAATTAATAAGGGGGGAACATGCTTTACTGAATCAGGTATAATTCGCTTAATTCGTCAGCAAAATCGGTTTATGGACAACGCAACAGGAGGTTTAGCTATGCTCATTCTTATCCCTATTCTCATTTTCGTCGCGCTGGTGATCGTCGGCGCGGGCGTCAAAATCGTTCCGCAGGGGTACCAGTGGACGGTGGAGCGCTTTGGACGTTACACCAAAACCCTGCAGCCGGGATTAAGCCTTGTTGTACCGTTTATGGACAGAATTGGTCGCAAGATCAATATGATGGAGCAAGTGCTGGATATTCCGTCGCAGGAGGTGATCTCAAAAGATAACGCCAACGTCACTATCGATGCGGTCTGTTTTATTCAGGTTATCGATGCGCCGCGCGCCGCCTATGAAGTCAGTAACCTGGAACTGGCGATCATTAACCTGACCATGACCAATATCCGTACGGTGCTCGGTTCGATGGAGCTGGATGAAATGCTCTCCCAGCGCGACAGCATCAACACGCGGCTGCTGCATATTGTCGATGAAGCCACCAACCCGTGGGGAATTAAAGTTACCCGTATCGAAATTCGCGATGTCCGCCCGCCCGCGGAATTGATCTCCTCGATGAACGCCCAGATGAAAGCGGAACGTACCAAACGCGCCTATATCCTTGAGGCCGAAGGGGTACGTCAGGCGGAAATCCTGAAAGCCGAGGGGGAAAAACAGTCGCAGATTCTGAAAGCTGAAGGCGAACGTCAGTCCGCTTTCCTGCAGGCGGAAGCGCGCGAACGTTCCGCCGAAGCGGAAGCCCGCGCTACGCAGATGGTGTCTGAAGCCATCGCCGCCGGGGATATTCAGGCGATAAACTACTTTGTGGCGCAGAAATACACCGAAGCGTTACAGCAAATCGGCTCGGCGAATAACAGCAAAGTGGTCATGATGCCGTTGGATGCCAGCAGTCTGATGGGCGCTATCGCCGGGATCAGCGAGCTGGTTAAGGACAGCGCCAGCGAACGGAAAAAAGCATGATAGCGATGATTCTGGTGCATCCGCATATCTTCTGGCTTAGCCTCGGCGGCCTATTGTTGGCTGCGGAAATGCTCGGCGGTAACGGCTATTTGCTGTGGAGCGGCGTGGCGGCAGTGATTACCGGCTTAACCGTCTGGCTCTTACCGCTCGGCTGGGAATGGCAGGGCGTGCTGTTTGCGGCCTTAACGTTACTGGCGGCCTGGCTTTGGTGGCGCTGGCTGGCGCGTCGCGTGCGGGAACAAAAGCCGACCGACAGCCGCCTTAACCAACGCGGACAACAACTGGTAGGCCGCCGGTTTATGCTTGATGCCGCGTTAGTGAACGGACGGGGTCATATGCGTGTCGGCGACAGCTCGTGGCCGGTATGCGCTGACGAAGACCTGCGCGCAGGTACGCATGTCGAAGTGATCGCCGTGGAAGGCATCACCCTACGCATTCGCGCCGTTTAATCAACGTGGCTTTTGCGCCTTGTGATGACAGCAGCCGGAAAGATTATCAATAATCGGGCAGTCGGCGCTGTCATCGCCGGGACAACTCTCCGCCAGCGCCAGCAGTTGATCGCGCATTGATTGCAGCTCGCTGATATGGCGCTCGATCTCCGCGACCTTTTCCAGCGTCCGCTTTTTCACATCTGCGCTATGGCGTCGCGGATCGTTAAACAGATTGACCAGTTCGCCACACTCTTCCAGATTAAACCCCACCTGCCTCGCCTGTCGCAGCAACGTCAGCTCGTTTAAATGCTTCTGCGTGTAGGTGCGATAACCATTTTCGCTACGTAATGGCGGCGTCACCAGCCCTTTCTCTTCATAAAACCGAATGGCTTTGCTGGTTAAACCGGTTTTTTTCGCCACATCGCTAATATTCATATTTCCCCCTTGACCTTAACCTTGCTGGAAGGTTTAACCTTTATCACAGTGAGTCACTACGATTACTAAGGTCAATGAATTGATGACCAATCATAAAGGAGTTTTTACTATGTCTCAAACTATCGACCTGACCCTGGACGGTTTGTCCTGCGGTCATTGCGTTAAACGCGTGAAAGAAAGTCTTGAACAACGTCCGGATGTTGAGCTGGCGGACGTCACCGTAACCGAAGCGCACGTTACCGGTACCGCCAGTGCGGACGCGTTAATTGAAACCATCAAACAAGCCGGGTATGGCGCGACGTTAAGCCACCCAAAGGCTAAACCGCTGACAGAGTCATCAATCCCGTCGGAAGCACTGGCAGCGGTTCCTCATGAGCTTCCGGTAGCGACGGCCGATGAAGAAAGCCAACAGTTGCTGTTAAGCGGCATGAGCTGCGCCAGTTGTGTCACCCGCGTACAACATGCGCTACAAAGCGTACCGGGCGTCACGCAGGCACGGGTAAACCTGGCGGAACGCACTGCGCTGGTGATGGGCAGCGCGTCCGCCGCTGATTTAGTGCAGGCGGTGGAAAAAGCTGGCTACGGCGCAGAGGCGATTGAAGATGACATCAAACGCCGCGAGCGCCAGCAGGAAACCGCCATCGCCACCATGAAACGTTTTCGCTGGCAGGCCATCGTCGCCCTGGCGGTCGGTATACCGGTCATGGTCTGGGGGATGATCGGCGATAACATGATGGTGACCGGCGACAACCGCAGCCTGTGGCTGGCTATTGGCCTGATCACGCTTGCGGTGATGGTCTTTGCGGGCGGTCACTTTTACCGTAACGCGTGGAAAAGCCTGCTGAACGGCACGGCGACGATGGATACGCTGGTGGCGCTCGGCACCGGGGTCGCCTGGCTCTACTCCATGAGCGTCAACCTGTGGCCGCAGTGGTTCCCGATGGAAGCGCGGCACCTCTATTACGAAGCCAGCGCGATGATTATCGGTCTGATTAATCTCGGACACATGCTGGAAGCGCGCGCCCGTCAGCGTTCCTCAAAAGCGCTGGAAAAATTACTCGATCTCACCCCGCCCACCGCACGCGTCGTGACAGAAGACGGCGAAAAAAGCGTCCCGCTGGCGGACGTTCAGCCAGGGATGCTACTGCGGCTCACTACCGGCGATCGCGTGCCGGTGGATGGCGAAATTACCCAGGGCGAAGCGTGGCTTGATGAAGCCATGCTGACCGGCGAACCCATTCCGCAGCAAAAAGGCGAAGGCGACAGCGTTCATGCCGGCACCGTCGTCCAGGACGGCAGCGTCCTGTTCCGCGCCAGCGCGGTGGGCAGTCATACCACGCTGTCACGCATTATTCGCATGGTACGCCAGGCGCAAAGCAGTAAACCGGAAATTGGCCAACTGGCCGATAAAATCTCCGCGGTATTCGTTCCCGTCGTCGTGGCCATTGCGCTGTTCAGCGCCGCTATCTGGTATTTCTTCGGACCGGCGCCGCAAATTGTTTATACGCTGGTCATCGCCACCACCGTACTGATTATCGCCTGCCCTTGCGCATTAGGCCTGGCGACGCCAATGTCGATTATTTCCGGCGTAGGCCGCGCTGCCGAATTCGGCGTGCTGGTACGCGACGCCGATGCCCTGCAACGCGCCAGTACGTTGGATACCCTCGTTTTTGATAAAACCGGGACGCTGACGGAAGGCAAGCCGCAAGTGGTGGCGGTAAAAACCTTTAACGGCGTTGAGGAAGCTCAGGCATTACGTCTGGCAGCCGCGCTCGAACAAGGCTCCAGCCACCCGCTGGCCCATGCGATTCTGGAAAAAGCCGGCGACGATAAACTGCCGCAGGTGAACGGTTTCAGAACTCTGCGCGGACTGGGCGTCAGCGGTGAAGCGGAAGGCCATCAACTGCTTCTGGGGAACCAGGCGTTGCTGAACGAACAGCACGTCGCCACGGATGATATGACGGCGGAAATCACCGCGCAGGCCTCGCAAGGCTCGACTCCGGTCCTGCTGGCGATTGACGGTAAAGCGGCGGCGTTACTGGCGGTACGCGATCCATTGCGCAGCGATAGTATTGCCGCGCTTGAACGCCTGCACAACGCCGGATACCGTCTGGTAATGCTCACCGGGGATAACCCAACGACGGCTAACGCAATTGCCAAAGAAGCGGGTATTGACGAAGTCATTGCGGGCGTTCTGCCGGATGGCAAAGCCGATGCGATTAAACGCCTGCAAAGCCAGGGTCGTCAGGTTGCGATGGTCGGCGATGGTATCAACGATGCGCCCGCGCTGGCGCAGGCGGACGTCGGTATCGCGATGGGCGGCGGCAGCGATGTGGCGATTGAAACCGCGGCGATTACGCTGATGCGCCATAGTCTGATGGGCGTGGCGGATGCGCTGGCCATTTCGCGCGCGACGTTGCGCAATATGAAGCAAAACCTGCTTGGCGCATTTATCTACAACAGCATTGGTATCCCGGTGGCCGCCGGTATTCTGTGGCCGTTTACCGGTACCTTGTTAAACCCGGTAGTAGCGGGCGCGGCAATGGCGCTGTCTTCCATTACCGTCGTCAGCAATGCCAACCGGCTATTGCGCTTTAAACCGAAAGCGTAAAAAGTCCTATCAGGCAGCATCAGCTGCCTGATATATTATTAAGCCATCAGTAATTTACCGTATCAATATATAAAAATTTAACCGCACATTCTGTAGAAAAATAAAAAACAACATTTTATAATGTTTTTTTGAATCATAAGGATGTGTTATTTATGTTTAGAAAAGCAGTTACGCTTCTTTTCCTGCTTTCTCCCGCCGTCAGTTATGCAGGGTTATTTGATTCCACTCCAGAGTTAAAATGTGGCAACGATAATGCAGTCACGGCGGCAAAAGAATGGATTTACAATGAAGCATTAGGTCGTTTACAGCAAGACTATATTAAAGAGCCCTCCACACTTTTCTTCGATATCCCCCAAACTCAATACGAGCAACAACTCCGGGCTATTCCTGTTCAATTCAGTGATGTAATCACGCAGAACCCTCAAGCAGAAAATGCCAACTTACGAACTTGCTCGGCTACCGTCGCCATGGGTATTCCTCAGCCATTATTTAAATTAATGAAAGACTTACCAAACACTCTATTCTATATTTCACAAGGGGATGGACAGGTAATAAACAATACGGTGACCTGGAAACAGGTTAACTACAATATTCAGCTAGCAGACAACAACAAAGATATTGTTGTCACCCCTGTGCAAAAAACCGATAAATTGGCGCGGTCTATTTATGTAATGGCAAGAATGACGGTATCTGGTGATAGCATTATAAAGAAAAAAAATAACTCACTGATTGAAATCGCAGCAAAGAAATTTGAGAGTAGAGATCGCGAGCTTAATCAGGTCTGGAAATCGCTACCCGCTTCTGCCCGAACGGCATTAAAACAAGAGCAGCGAGTCTGGGTGACCAAAAAAGAGCAGCAGTGCGGCAAACTTAGCGATGCCAAATCCGAGGCCATACCCGCTGAAAAGCGCATCAGTATTTATAAATGCCAGCTTGAAATGACCATCGCCAGAACGGCCTATCTCGACGGCAGCGAATAACCCGACCGATCGTTGACGTCCCGTCAGGGCGCATTGCGCCCTTTTCTCCAACGCGCTAGCATGAGCTTTTTCAAAGGGAGCGCGTATGGAGTTATTAAATCAACTTAAACGTTTATGGCGCGCGCTGCGTGGTACCCCAAATAGTTGGCCTGCTATCGATCTCTCCCTGCCCGGCGGTCGTCATCTGCATCTGGTTGGCAGTATTCATATGGGGACACGCGATATGGCTCCTCTTCCAGCAAAGCTGGTGAAAAAGCTACGCCAGGCCGACGCGCTGGTCGTTGAAGCGGATATTTCTGGTAACGAAACGCCATTCAGCAATCTCCCCAAATGCCCGCCGTTGGTCGAACGTCTCAGCGCCGGGCAGCTAAGCGCACTGGAAAAACGGGTCAGCGAGTTGGGTATGCCGCTGATCCATTTTGATAATCAACCTTTATGGCAGATAGCTATGGTGCTACAGGCCACGCAGGCGCAACGGCTGGGATTGCGCCCGGACTATGGCATTGATTATCAGCTATTACAGGCTGCCCGCGAAATGTCGCTGCCGGTGCAAGAGCTGGAAGGGGCGAAACACCAGCTCGAACTACTCTGCGATCTGCCCGATGGCGGGATGGCGCTGCTCGACGACACTCTGACGCACTGGCACACCAACGCACGGCTTTTGCAGGTGATGATCGGCTGGTGGCTTGAACAGCCGCCGACCAGCGTCGGCGCTTCGCTCCCCAGAACGTTTAGCCAACCGCTGTATGATGTACTGATGGTGAAACGCAATGAAGCCTGGCGCGACGCGCTGCTGGCACTGCCGCCGGGACGCTACGTGGTAGCCGTAGGGGCGCTACATCTGTACGGCGAAGGCAACCTACCGCAAATATTGAAATAAAAAAATGGCCAATATCGCTATTGGCCCGTCAAAGAGGAATTTCATCGTTATTATTATCCCGACGCTTTCGCTTCGGATCTTCAGATTGTCGCTCAAAGTTGCCGCAACTGCCAAGACCTAATGCACAAGATTATACTATTTTTTAGTCCGCTTTCGGGCGTATGCTGATGGCAAATCACGTCTGTAGTAAGAAGGAACGTTATGACACCCGCAGTTAAGTTACTCGAAAAAAACAAGATTCCGTTTAACATTCACACCTACGATCACGATCCGAATGAAACTAACTTTGGCGATGAAGTGGTGCGTAAGCTCGGGCTAAACGCCGATCAGGTGTATAAAACGCTTTTGGTTGCCGTGAATGGCGATATGAAACAACTGGCCGTCGCCGTGACGCCTGTAGCCGGACAGCTGGATTTGAAAAAAGTCGCCAAAGCTCTGGGCGCGAAAAAGGTCGATATGGCCGACCCGATGGTGGCGCAACGCACCACGGGATATCTGGTCGGCGGGATCAGTCCGCTGGGACAGAAGAAACGGCTGCCTACGCTGATTGACGCGCCAGCCCGCACGTTTGCCACTATTTATGTTTCCGGTGGTAAACGCGGGCTGGATATTGAACTGGCGGCTGACGATTTGGCCGCCATACTGGGTGCTAAATTCGCTGATATCGCGCGTCGGGATTAAGCCTGCGTAAAATACATTGCCGGATAGCGGCGCAAACGCCTTATCCGGCCTACAGCAGACATAATCCGTAGGCCTTAAGGCTGCGCGCCATCAGGCAGTGATGGCTATCCGTACCGCTACAGCCAGCTCACCTCGCCTTTTGGCGTAAACGCCGCCGCATCCAGCGGTGAATTCTGCTGAATAAACTCTTTCAGCACTTCCGCGTCAATAAACCCGGTATTCACGTATCCCGGTTTGTTATCGATGCGCGGATAACCATCGCCGCCCGTGGCGTTGAAACTCAGCGTCGCCATGCGATAGGTTTTAGCCGGATCAACAGGCTCGCCTTTGATTTTCAGATCGGTGAGCTTGCCCTCTTTGGCGACAAAGCTCACATTGGCGAACTGTGGATAGGCGCCGGAGTCCGGTTTCATCTGTGCTACGGCGGTGAGATAATCAACCACCTCTTTGCCGCTCATATCGGCATACACCACAATGTTGCCGAACGGCTGTACCTTGAGCACGCTTTTATAGGTAATATCTCCCGCCTCAATCGAGTCGCGAATACCGCCGCCGCTCATCACGCCAAAATCGGCGCCGGTGCGCGCGATCTGCGCAGCCAGAATCACCCGTCCCATATTGGTCTGGACAAATCTGACCTTACTGCGATCGCCTTCAAGAAGGCCATTCACGCTACCAATTTTCACCTCCAGTTGCGCTTTACCTTTATTCTGGAACGGCGTTAATAACGAGAGCATTTGCGGATTTTCGGCGATTTCCGGCGTGTAAAGTACACGCTCGCTTTTCCCGTTATCCCAGGTCACTTTTTTCTTGAGATTTACCGGAATAAGCTGGTAGTTAACCATTTTCATCTCGCCGTTACGGAATTCGAAATCCGCGCGACCCACATATTTACCCCACTCATGCGCCTGCACGATCCAGATGCCATTTTGCTTATCCGGCGCGCAGGGCGTTCCCGGTACGTAATTCACCTGTTTTTTATTTTCCGACGCCATGCATACCGGGTCTTGTGAGTGACCGCCCACAATCATCGCCAACGAACCGGCAGGCAGGCTACGCGCCATCTCAACGTCGCCCGGCGCGTTCGAACCGTGATCGCCGTTGTCATAATGTCCCATATGCGTGGTCGCGATAATCACGTCCGGTTTTTCATTCATATTAAGTTCCTGAATCACCACCTTTGCTTCTTCAGCAGGTTTACGAAACTCAATATCGGTGAAATATTCCGGGTTGCCTATTTTCGCCGTGTCATCGGTGGTTAAGCCGATTACCGCGATTTTTATATCCTGGCGTGTAAAAATAGCCCACGGCTTAAACAGACGCTCGCCGGTACTTTTTTGATAAATATTGGCGGAAAGAAAGGGAAACTTCGCCCACTTTTCCTGCTGGCGCAATACGGTGAGCGGGTTATCAAATTCATGATTACCGACGGCCATAGCGTCGTAGCCAATCAGATTCATCCCGCGGAAATCGGGCTCCGCATCCTGGAGATCGGATTCCGGCACCCCGGTATTAATGTCGCCGCCGGATAACAACAGGACGCTTCCCCCCTCTTGCGCCACCTCTTTACGGATACTGTCCACCAGCGTTTTTTGCGCCGCCAGACCATATTCGCCATATTCGCTGCGCCAGAAGTGACCGTGGTGATCGTTGGTATGCAGGATAGTAATTTTATAGGTTTTATCTTTTTCGTAAGCCTGTGCAGGCTGAGTCGTCAGCGCGAACGCCGCCAGTAACGCTAGCGCCACACCCCGTTTCAAAAATTTCATCTTTCTCTCCCTGACTCAATATCAACCGCAGAAATTACCTTTCCTTGCAATAATAGACAAATATGTTTTCAGAATTGAGACTTCCTTCAAACACATTTCACAGGTATGTTAGGCAAGTAATAATTACACATCCTACTATCTCCAACATCGCATAAAATTTAAGTGACTTTCTATGGCCATGAGTGAACCAACCCAGCCGTTAGCCGGCGCGCCCGCAGCGGCCGCTAAAGCACGTACTTCGTTTGGTATTTTGGGCGCGATCAGTCTTTCCCATCTGCTGAACGATATGATCCAGTCGCTAATCTTAGCCATTTATCCCCTGTTGCAGGCGGAGTTCTCGCTGACCTTCGTCCAGATAGGTTTGATCACCCTGACGTTCCAGCTCGCCTCATCGCTGCTGCAACCGGTCGTCGGCTACTGGACGGATAAGTATCCCATGCCGTGGTCGCTGCCTGTCGGCATGTGTTTTACCCTGAGCGGGCTGGTACTGCTGGCAATGGCGGGAAGTTTTGGCGGCGTATTGCTCGCTGCGGCGCTGGTGGGTACCGGCTCGTCCGTTTTTCACCCGGAATCGTCCCGCGTGGCGCGCATGGCCTCCGGCGGACGTCATGGTCTGGCGCAGTCTATCTTCCAGGTCGGCGGTAACTTCGGCAGTTCATTGGGCCCGCTGCTGGCCGCCGTGATTATCGCGCCCTATGGCAAAGGGAATGTCGCCTGGTTTGTGCTGGCTGCGCTGCTGGCGATCGTGGTGCTGGCGCAGATCAGCCGCTGGTATGCAGCCCAGCACCGGATAGCGAAAGGCAAGCCAAAAGCGATAATCGCTAACCCGCTGCCGCGCAATAAAGTCGTGCTGGCGGTCAGCGTATTATTGCTACTCATTTTCTCGAAATATTTCTATATGGCGAGCATCAGTAGCTATTACACCTTTTATCTGATGCAAAAATTCGGATTATCAATACAAAACGCGCAGCTCCATCTGTTTGCCTTCCTGTTTGCGGTGGCTGCCGGGACGGTAATCGGCGGGCCGGTGGGCGATAAAATCGGCAGGAAATATGTGATTTGGGGCTCTATTCTCGGCGTCGCGCCGTTTACCCTTGTTTTACCCTACGCCACACTGTACTGGACGGGGATTTTAACGGTGATTATCGGCTTTATTCTCGCGTCGGCGTTTTCCGCCATTCTGGTGTATGCCCAGGAGCTGCTGCCAGGACGCATCGGTATGGTTTCCGGCCTGTTTTTCGGGTTTGCCTTCGGGATGGGAGGCCTGGGCGCAGCGGTGCTGGGGCTGATTGCCGACCATACCAGTATCTATTTAGTTTATAAAATCTGTGCTTTCCTGCCGCTTCTGGGGATACTGACCATATTCTTACCTGATAATCGACATAAAGCGTGATTTTATGGCGGTTAAAGGTACGCTTTAACCGCCTGTACATCCCGATGCCATCATGCTTTGCCCATCCCATACTTATCACTTTTCCGTTCCGTGCTCTTTTTACCGTCAGATTGTATTTTTTTATAAAACACAACCATTTTTTATAAACATCCTGATTGAAATTGTCATAAACTATTACCCGGAGTTTTGGAGTCCAGCAACCAAAGGAGACGGAATGCATCACGCTACCCCGCTTATCACCACCATTGTCGGCGGCCTTGTGCTCGCTTTTATTCTCGGCATGATTGCCAACAAATTGCGTATTTCTCCACTGGTGGGATATCTGTTAGCGGGCGTTCTGGCGGGACCTTTTACCCCGGGTTTTGTTGCGGATACCAAACTGGCGCCGGAGCTGGCGGAGCTCGGCGTGATTCTATTGATGTTCGGCGTCGGGCTGCATTTTTCGCTGAAGGATTTGATGGCGGTAAAGTCTATCGCCATTCCCGGCGCTGTCGCTCAGATAGCGGTGGCGACGCTGCTGGGTATGGCGCTTTCCGCCGTGCTGGGATGGTCATTAATGACCGGCATCGTTTTTGGGCTCTGTCTGTCTACCGCCAGTACCGTCGTCCTGCTGCGCGCGCTTGAGGAGCGACAACTCCTTGATAGCCAGCGCGGGCAAATCGCCATCGGCTGGCTGATTGTCGAAGATCTGGTGATGGTGCTGACGCTGGTCTTGCTGCCCGCCGTTGCCGGCATGGTGGAAAAAGGCGATGTCGGCATAGCCTCGCTGGCAGTCGATATGGGGATAACCATTGGTAAAGTGGTGGCGTTTATCGCCATCATGATGCTGGTCGGACGCCGCCTGGTGCCGTGGATTATGGCCCGCAGCGCCGCCACCGGCTCGCGCGAATTATTTACCCTTTCCGTACTGGCGCTGGCGTTAGGCATTGCGTTTGGCGCGGTAGAACTGTTTGACGTCTCTTTTGCGCTGGGCGCGTTCTTCGCTGGAATGGTGCTTAATGAGTCGGAACTGAGTCACCGGGCGGCGCACGATACGTTGCCGCTGCGCGACGCCTTTGCCGTCCTGTTTTTTGTTTCCGTCGGCATGTTGTTCGATCCGTTAGTCTTGATTCAACAGCCGCTGGCGGTGTTGGCGACACTTGCCATTATCGTCTTTGGCAAATCGATCGCTGCGTTTTTCCTGGTGCGTATGTTCGGCCACTCGCCGCGAACCGCGCTGACCATTGCCGCCAGCCTGGCGCAAATCGGCGAGTTCGCCTTTATTCTCGCCGGACTCGGCATGGCGCTCAATCTGCTGCCGCAAGCGGGACAGAACCTGGTGCTGGCAGGCGCTATTTTGTCGATTATGCTTAATCCCGTACTGTTTACCCTGCTGGAGAAGTATCTGGCGAAAACCGAAACGCTGGAAGAGCAAACTCTGGAAGAGGCTATCGAAGAAGAGAAGCAAATTCCGGTGGATATCTGTAATCATGCCCTGCTGGTGGGTTTTGGCCGCGTAGGCAGTCTGCTGGGAGAAAAATTACTGGCGGCGGGGATTCCGCTGGTGGTTATCGAAACGTCCCGTACCCGCGTGGATGAACTGCGCGAACGCGGGATTCGCGCCGTGCTGGGCAACGCCGCTAACGAAGAAATAATGAATCTGGCGCATCTGGACTGCGCCCGCTGGCTATTATTGACCATCCCCAACGGTTACGAAGCCGGCGAGATTGTCGCCTCAGCGCGGGAAAAAAGCCCTGATATCGAGATAATCGCCCGCGCGCACTATGATGATGAAGTGAAATATATTACCGAGCGGGGAGCCAATCAGGTAGTGATGGGCGAGCGAGAAATTGCCCGGGCGATGTTGGAACTGCTTGAAACGCCGCCCGCAGGTGAAGTCGTCGCCAGTTAAGGGTTTTCCGGACGGCCCGATGCGCGCAGCGCCATCGGGCAAGCCAGATTAGCGATCCCAGTACGACTCTTCCAGGCTGTCCTCACGCTCCGGCAGCCCGCGTGTCAGACGCGGAGAATGCTGGTTCAGTACCTGATAACTGACACGGTTAGCATATTTACACACCTGCGCCAGCGACGAATAGGTCAGCCAGGTGAATTTGTGCTTACTGGAGTTCGGTACGTTGCTACGATGGTAACTGTTCGCCGTAATATCGTGCAGCAGCGCCGCCAGCGCGCCATCGCCCGCGCCGTTGGTGTTCATGATTTTTTCCGGCCCGCCCATATACGGCGCAATATGCGAATAAACGCGCAGCGGATTAATACAATCTTTATGGCGCATTGCCCGGCTAAATTCATACTGGTTAAATTCAGCAATAGCCCCCGGCAGCAGCGGATGCTGGGTTTTACGTTTTGCTTCCTCTTCGGTGAAGCCTGCCATATATAACCCTATCGGCCCGGCGGTGCATAACACCAGATCGACCCAGTCCAGCGCCTTATCCGCCGCCAGCAGCGGGTCGTTTTCGCCGGTCAGCGCTTCCGCTTCTTCTTCATTCATTGCCAGAATCGAGACATTCTCTTTGAGAAACGCCTGCCACCACTGCGGATTATCGGCGATCACAAATTTGGTGCCCAGCGTCATGACAACCGGCACGTTATGCTTTTTCGCGTATTCGATCGCTTTCATCGTCGCGTCAGGCATCGGTTCGCCAGGCTTACAGCGCACCAGATATGAGGTCAACACCAACGCGGAAGCGCCAGCGATCACCGCTTCCGGAATACTTTCCGCCCGTAGCTGATTCATATGGCCGGGGCTGATAGCGAAGGTACGCTCGCCGGATTCGCCAATCAGCGTGAAACAGCGGCCAATCGGGCCATCTACCGCTTGCAGATAATTCAGGTCGGTACGGCTGGAAGTATTACACAGGTAGCGATAAGCGTAGCTGCCAATCTCAATGTTGCTGCACATCACGCCCAGTAACACCGAACGGTCATCCGCCAGTACCGAGTAATTGTGCATCGTATTGCCTATGGTGCCGCCAGCAAACTGATGGGTGATCAGATTTTTCCGCGTCAGTTCCTGATACAGCTTCTCCGCCACCTCGTCTTCTATCACCAGAGAATGCCCGGCGCTTAATCCATAGCGTGTAATAAAATCGTCATCCACTTTCGCCTCAATATCCACCAACGTCTGGTCGATACCGACGACCCAGGAGGCGTTGGTTTCCTGTTCTGGCTGAATTTGTTGCAACAACGGGTCACGCGCATTGACGGGAAAATAGTGTTTGGATTTACGTTTACCGGGAAATTTCATGATTGTGCTTACGGATGAATAACGGAGCGCTGCATGGTAGCACATTCCCCCCGCTGCGCGCGACGGACGATGGCGTTTCAATATCGGACGACGAGATCGCAGTTTCTCCAGCCGCGTTTTTTACAATGGTTCACTTTCACAAGGAGCGTTTTATGAAGCCGGAAAATAAAATTCCCGTACTCACCCGACTGTCTGACGAAATGACAGCCGTCGTAAACTTCCAGCAACCAGGCCTTCCCCCCTGGCCTGCCGATGGCGATATTGAGACCCAGCGTCAGTATTATCTTCTTGAGCGCCGTTTCTGGAATGCCGACGCGCCGTCCATGACCACCCGCACCTGCGCCGTCCCTACGCCTTATGGCGATGTAACAACCCGGCTCTACTCGCCGCAGCCGACCAGTCAGGCCACCTTATACTATCTGCACGGCGGCGGATTTATCCTCGGTAATCTGGATACGCATGACCGGATAATGCGTCTGCTGGCGCGTTATACCGGCTGCACCGTGATCGGTATTGATTATTCGCTGTCGCCGCAAGCGCGTTATCCGCAGGCCATTGAAGAAACCGTCGCGGTATGCAGCTACTTCTCTCAACATGCCGATGAATACTCGCTCAACGTGGAGAAAATCGGTTTCGCCGGAGATTCCGCAGGCGCCATGCTGGCGCTTGCCAGCGCGCTCTGGCTACGTGATAAGCACATTCGCTGCGGTAACGTTATCGCGATTCTGTTGTGGTATGGGCTGTATGGGTTGCAGGATTCGGTAAGCCGCCGTCTGTTCGGCGGCGCGTGGGACGGCCTGACGCGTGAAGATCTGGACATGTACGAAAAGGCCTATCTGCGTAACGATGAAGATCGGGAATCGCCCTGGTATTGTCTGTTTAATAACGATCTCACGCGCGATGTGCCGCCCTGCTTTATTGCCAGCGCGGAGTTTGATCCGCTCATTGATGACAGCCGCTTGCTGCACCAGACATTACAGGCGCACCAGCAGCCCTGCGAATACAAAATGTATCCCGGCACGCTGCACGCCTTTCTGCACTATTCGCGAATGATGACAATCGCCGACGATGCCTTGCAGGACGGCGCACGCTTCTTTATGGCGAGGATGAAGACACCGCGTTAACGGTACGGCGCCGTGAGTTTCAGCATCATATCAATATGTTCCTGCGTCGCGTTCAGCGCCGGAATGTACGCATATTTTTTACCGCCCGCTTCAAGGAAAATCTCGCGGTTCTGTTCCGCTATCTCTTCCAGCGTCTCCAGACAATCCGCGGCAAACCCCGGACACATGACCTGAATATGGCCAGTCCCCTTTTCACCCAACATTTTTAGCGTTTCATCGGTGTACGGCGTCAGCCACGGTTCACGGCCAAAGCGCGACTGGAACGTCATCATTACCTTTTCCGGCGGCAGTCCCAATGCGGAAACCAGTTCGCGCGTGGTATCGCGACAGCGCTGCGGGTAGTCATCGCCTTCATCCGCATAACGTTGTGGAATGCCGTGATAAGAGAGCAGAAGCACATCCGGCTCGCCGTGTCTGGCGAACGACTCACGCGCGCTTTTCGCCAGCGCATCGATATAAGCGCCGTCATCCGCGTAATCGCGAATAAATGAGATACCGGGAATACGACGTTTACGCGCTAGTATCCGCCCCAGTTCGTCCCAGACTGCACCCACCGTTGAGCAAGAGTATTGCGGGTACAACGGCAGCACGACGATATGGTCGACGTCGCTTGCTAACAGCTCATCGATAGCGCTTTCCAGCGAGGGCGAGCCGTAGCTCATCCCCAGCGCGACGGGCGTGTCTGGCAACCGCGCGGCCAGCGCCTGTTGCTGTTCGCGGCTATATACCATGAGCGGCGAACCGCCATCCATCCAGATAGATTGATAGAGTTTCGCGACGCGCGGCGAACGCAGCGGTAAAATAACGCCACGCAGCAGCGGCCACCACAGCAGACGAGGAGTATCCACCACGCGTCTGTCGCTTAAAAATTGTTTCAGGTAGCGCTTTACCGCTTCGGGAGTTGGGGCATCTGGCGTGCCAAGGTTAGCCAGCAGGATACCGGTTTTCGTCTGACGCATTGCCGCCTCTTATCTATTCAAATTGTTGATAATTGTAGCGGAAAAGTGATAAAGAAGAACTAATTGCTGCGAGAGGTAAGACGAGAATTCGCCGAATGGCGCTAACGATACCAGCAGGCCGGATAAGGCGTTCAGGCCGCCATCCGGCACCGATTGCCTGATGGCGTTACGCTAATCAGACCTGTGGGATAACAGCAGGCCTGATAAGTGCTTCACTACGCGAAAAAATTAACCGAGGATTTTTTCCAGCGCTGCGCGCACGTCGGCAACGGCCTGCGTACCGTCAACTTTAGCGTATTTGGTGTTGCCCGCTTCCGCTTCTTTCTGGTAGTAGCCAATCAGCGGCGCGGTCATCTGATGATATTCCACCAGACGTTTGCGAACGGTCTCTTCCTGATCGTCTTTACGGGTCGTCAGATCTTCGCCGGTGACGTCATCTTTGCCTTCCACTTTCGGCGGATTAAACTTAACGTGGTAAACGCGGCCAGAGGCGGCGTGTACGCGACGACCCACAATACGGTCAACGATCAGTTCGTCCGGTACGTCGAATTCCAGCACGTAATCCACGACAATACCCGCTTCTTTCATCGCGTCAGCCTGCGGGATCGTGCGCGGGAAACCGTCCAGCAGAAAACCGTTACGGCAGTCTTCCTGGGCGATACGCTCTTTAACCAGCGCAATCACCAGTTCATCGGTCACCAGTTTACCGGCGTCCATGATATCTTTCGCCTGTTTGCCCAACTCGGAGCCTGATTTCACTGCGGCGCGCAGCATATCGCCAGTGGAGATTTGCGGAATACCATATTTCTCCATGATGAACTGAGCCTGAGTTCCTTTACCCGCGCCCGGAGCGCCAAGCAGAATAATACGCATTACGAAAATCCCCTCAAAGGTTGTCGATATTTTTTAAAAAGCGCTAAACGATACCACCATCACGCATTTCGCTCAAGGAAGCCGCCTGATGCTGAAACGGTTAACGAAGAGAAATCCAGAAAAGAGAAGGTATTATAAAAAATGCCGGATGGCGCTGGCGCTTATCCGGCCTACAAACAGTACTCGCCCGTAGGCCGGATAAGACGCTTCGCGTCGCCATCCGGCAGTCACAAAACAGTACCCGTCCGTAGGCCGGATAAGACGTTTCACGTCGCCATCCGGCAGTCACAAAACAGTACCCGTCCGTAGGCCGGATAAGACGTTTCACGTCGCCATCCGGCAGTCACAAAACAGTACCCGTCCGTAGGCCGGATAAGATGCTTCGCGTCGCTATCCGGCAATCAGATGAGCGTTATCAGGACACCAGCAACTGGTTCATACGGCGGATAAACTGGTTCGGATCTTCCAGCGTACCGCGTTCAGCGAACAGCGCCTGATCCAGCAGCAGCTCGACCCACTCTTTAAACTGCGCTTCATCCTCGGTATCGGCAGTGCGTTTGACCAGCACATGATCCGGGTTGAGCTCAAAGATGTATTTCACTTCCGGCACGGACTGACCGGCCGCGGCGAACAGTTTCGCCATCTGGGTGCTCATTTCATCCGCATCGGTGGTGACAATCGCCGGCGTGTCGGTTAAACGATGCGTCAGACGCACCTCTTTCACGCGATCGCCCAGCAGGGTTTTGACACGCTCCACGAACGGCTCAAGCGCCTTTTCCGCTTCTTTCGCGTTTTCGTCGACTTCATCCGCCAGTTTTTCGATGGACTCATCGGCTTTAGCGACCGACTGGAATGCTTTACCGTCAAACTCGGTCAGGTAGTTCATCATCCACTCGTCAATGCGATCGGAGAGCAGCAGCACTTCGATGCCTTTCTTACGCAGCAGTTCCAGGTGCGGGCTATTTTTCGCCGCCGCATAGCTGTCTGCGGTGATGTAGTAGATTTTTTCCTGCCCTTCTTTCATCCGGGAGACGTAATCTTCCAGCGACACGGTCTGGGCGGAAGAGTCCGTATGGGTGGAGGCAAAGCGCAACAGTTTAGCGATCGCTTCCTGGTTGGCGTGATCTTCCGCCGGGCCTTCTTTCAACACCAGACCGAACTGTTTCCAGAAGGTTTGGTATTTTTCCGCGTCATCTTTCGCCAGTTTTTCCAGCATTTGCAGGACGCGTTTGGTCAGAGCGCTACGCAGATTACGCGTTACTGTGCTGTCCTGCAGGATTTCACGGGAGACGTTCAACGGCAGGTCATTAGAATCAATCAGGCCGCGCACGAAACGCAGATAGTTCGGCATGAACTGCTCGGCATCGTCCATAATGAACACGCGCTGTACGTACAGCTTCAGACCATGTTTGTGATCGCGGTTCCACAGATCCCACGGCGCCTGCGACGGGATATACAGCAGGCTGGTGTACTCCTGCTTACCTTCCACGCGGTTGTGGCTCCAGGTCAGCGGATCGGTGAAATCATGCGCGATGTGCTTGTAAAACTCGTTGTACTCGTCGTCTTTAATTTCCGACTTGTTACGGGTCCACAGCGCCTGGGCCTTGTTGATTTTCTCCCAGGAAATCACGGTTTCGCCGTCTTTTTCTTCCCGTTTTTCAATCTCTACCGGCAATGCGATGTGATCGGAATATTTACTGATAATCGAGCGTACGCGCCAGTCATCGAGGAATTCATCTTCGCCTTCACGCAGGTGTAAGGTGATTTCCGTACCACGATCATTTTTGGTGATATCGGCAACGGTGTATTCGCCTTCGCCTGCCGATTCCCAGAACACGCCATTTTCCGGCTTGTCGCCTGCCGCACGAGTACGTACGGTCACTTTATCGGCCACAATAAACGCGGAGTAGAAGCCTACGCCAAACTGACCAATGAGCTGGCTATCTTTCGCCTGATCGGATCCCATTGATTCGAGGAAAGATTTGGTGCCGGACTTGGCGATGGTGCCTAAGTGGTCAATCACCTCATCACGATTCATCCCCACGCCGTTATCGGCAATGGTCAACGTACGCTTATCTTTATCGAAAGAGACGCGCACACGCAGCTCGCCATCTCCTTCATACAGGTCCGGGTTTGACAGAGCGCGGAAACGCAGCTTGTCCGCCGCATCTGAGGCGTTAGAGATGAGTTCACGCAGGAAGATTTCTTTATTGGAATAAAGAGAATGGATCATCAGGTGCAGAAGTTGTTTAACTTCTGACTGAAAACCACGCGTTTCTTGTCCTTTCATGTGGATAGACCTCAACAATGCCATTTTTAATGGTAAAAATACGTTGAGGGTGAGATGGGGACAAGCGGGTGTGATTTCAAGCGGAGGCCGCGAATGCCGCCTCCGTTTGTTCAGAAAATAATCTTATGGCGTCCCGCCAGCGAGTGGGACAGCGTCGTACCGTCGACCATCTCCAGTTCGCCGCCAACCGGCACGCCGTGGGCGATACGACTGGCTTCGACGCCGGCCTCCGCGCACAGCTCGGCAATATAGTTCGCGGTAGCCTCCCCTTCAACCGTCGGGTTGGTCGCGAGGATCAGCTCACTGATTTTTTCTGACGCCAGCCGCTGTTCCAGACGATCGAGACCGATATCATCCGGCCCGATGCCGTCCAGCGGCGACAGGTGGCCCATCAGCACGAAATACCGCCCGGAAAATTGCCCGGTCTGCTCAATGGCGTAGATATCCGCAGGACTCTCCACCACGCAAATCTGGCCGTTTTCCTGACGCCGCGGGTTCGAGCAGATATTACAAACATCCTGCTCGGTAAAGGTGCGGCAGTCGGCGCAGTGGCCGATTTCCGACATCGCCCGGGTCAGCGCCTGCGCCAGGCGCATTCCGCCGCTGCGATCGCGCTGCAACAGGGTAAACGCCATCCGCTGCGCCGACTTAGGGCCGACGCCCGGAAGGCAGCGCAACGCTTCCATAAGCTGAGTTAACAGCGGACTGGTTTGCATCAGAATGGCATCTTAAAGCCTGGCGGCAGTTGCATACCGGAAGAGACGGAAGCCATCTTCTCTTTTTGCGTCTCTTCAATGCGGCGCGCCGCATCGTTGAAGGCCGCAGCGACCAGATCTTCCAGCATCTCTTTGTCATCTTCCAGCAGGCTTGGGTCAATTTCCACGCGGCGGCAGTTATGCGCGCCGTTGATGGTAACCTTCACCAGACCCGCGCCGGATTCGCCGGTCACTTCCAGCTGCGCAATCTCTTCCTGCATTTTCTGCATTTTTTCCTGCATCTGCTGGGCCTGCTTCATCAGATTGCCCAGACCGCCTTTTCCAAACATAAGCTCTCTCTCTTGATGGTTCACAATCGCAAGCCGGGCTTACGATCAAATGGGGCGGATACTCTCTTCATCCAGCTCGGCGTCGAAGAATCGACGCAGCGTCTGAATGTTATTATCCGCAATAATTGACTCACGCGCTTGCGCGAGTTTCTCTTCATAAATGGCCTGACGCCATTCCAGCGGCGTACGCACCGCGGGATTATCATCTTCAACGATGGTCAGTTCAACCGTCGTTCCCGTCAGATCGCTGAGCGCTTGCGCCAGCTTTTGCTGCGCGCCGCTGGAATTGAGGTGCCGCTGCGTCGAGCGCAGATGCAGACAAACCGCGTTGCCGTTCTGCTCCTTCCAGGCATTGAGCGCCACCTGCTCCACCAGCTTAGGCAAAGAAAGCTGGCTTACCTGCGCCGCCCACGGATCGCGCTCAATCGCTTCCGCCGCCAGTTTAGCCGCCAGCTCCGGCGTTTTTTCATGCTCCAGAGCTTTCTTAAGCGCTTTTGGCGTAGCCACCACTTCTTTGGTTTGTACTACCGGCGTGGTGGCCTTCCAGCGATAAGCCTCTTTCTTTACTGGCGCCGTTTCCAGCGCAGACGGCGCCGGGCGCGCCTGTACGCGCTCCGAAACCGAGGCCAGCCGCTCCAGCGCAGAGTTATTCACCGGCCGCGCGCGGGATGCGGCTGCCGGTTCACTCTTTTTTGTTTTGGTTACTCCCTGCGCGCGCTGTAGCTGATTGCGCGCCGCCAGCACCTGACTGGTAGATGCCGGCAGCGGCGCTGGCGATGTCTGCGGCGCGGGCGCCGACGGCTGCTGCACCTGCGGCGGCGTCATTACCGCCGTTGGGGCCACGGGCGCAAAAGACTGCCGCGGCGTTTCAGGCTCCGGCAAGGGCATACGCGGGTGAAACGCCAGCGCACGCAGTAACGTCATTTCAACGCCCATCCGCCGGTCCGGCGCCCAGGGCAATTCTTTGCGACCAATCAACAACGTCTGATAATAGAGCTGAAGATCGCCGGGAGGCACCGTCCGGGCAAGTTCGCGCATCCGTTGCTCGATAGCCGCCATATCGCTGCCTAACGCGGCAGGCGAAAGTTGCACCATCGCAATACGGTGCAGCAGGCTAAGCATTTCGACCAGCAGCGCTTCCCATTCAATACCGCGCGCCGCCGCCTCGTTGATAAGCGACATGACGCGTTCGCCGTTAGCGTCAACCACCGCCTCGACTAATGACAAAGCCTGGTCGTCGTCCAGCGTACCGAGCATGGCGCTTACCGCCTGCGTCGAAACCTGCCCGTCGCCGCTGGCGATCGCCTGGTCAGTCAGACTTAATGCATCGCGCAGGCTGCCGTCAGCCGCCCGCGATAACAACTGCAACGCGCGGGGTTCGTGAGCGATATGTTCCTCATTGAGAATATGCTCAAGCTGATGGCGAATCTGTTCAACATCCAGCGCTTTGAGATGAAACTGTAGGCAGCGCGACAAAATGGTCACCGGCAGCTTCTGCGGATCGGTGGTCGCCAGTAAAAATTTCACATGCGCTGGCGGCTCTTCAAGCGTTTTAAGTAGCGCATTAAAGCTGTGGCGCGACAGCATGTGGACTTCATCGATCAGATAGACTTTAAAGCGACCGCGCGCAGGCGCGTACTGGACGTTATCCAGCAGGTCGCGGGTGTCTTCGACTTTGGTACGCGATGCGGCGTCAATCTCAATGAGATCGACAAAACGCCCTTGCTCAATTTCCCGACAGTTATCGCAAACGCCGCACGGCGTCGCGGTAATGCCGGTTTCGCAGTTCAGCCCCTTCGCCAGCAGTCGGGCGATAGAGGTTTTACCGACGCCGCGCGTGCCGGAAAAAAGATATGCGTGATGAATGCGCCCTAACGACAAGCCGTTCGCCAGTGCGGTCAGCACATGTTCCTGGCCGACGACGTCAGCAAAGGTTTGTGGGCGCCATTTTCTGGCTAAGACCTGATAACTCATTGGCAGGCTCTGAAACGCTGGAAGGTGGATTCATAGAAGGGTAATGCTAACACAACCTCGCCGATACAGCGAGGTTGTCTCTCTGGCTAAAATAGCAGTGCGGATAGCCTGAATCAATGCCCTGGAAACGGCACCAGGCTATAACAGGTAATCCCCTGCTTTTCCAGACGCTGCTCGCCGCCCAGATCGAACAAATTAATGATGAACGCCGCATCGGTGACTTTCCCGCCCAGACGACGGATCAGCTTCACGGTCGCCTCAATGGTGCCGCCAGTCGCCAGCAGATCGTCCACGACCAGCACGTTGTCGCCAGGTTTAATCGCGTCGACATGAATTTCCAGCTGATCGGTGCCGTACTCTAATTCATAGGTCTCGGCAATAGTTTCACGCGGTAATTTGCGCGGTTTACGTACCGGAACAAAACCAACGCCCAGCCCAAGCGCAACCGGCGCGCCAAACAGGAAGCCACGCGCTTCGGTGCCGACCACTTTGGTGATACCCGCATTTTTATAACGCTCAACCAACAGTTCAATACTGAGCGCGTAGGCTTTCGGGTCTTCCAGTAAGCTGGTGACATCACGGAAAAGAATGCCCGGTTTCGGGTAATCCTGAATGCTTTTGATGCTGTTTTTGAGAAACTCAAGCTGCTGTGCAGTCGCGGTCATGGATATATGCCTGCTAAGTACGGTGTTACTCACGGCGCAATACTTTTCGGTCAGGGGTAACGCTCGGTTACTCTTTGACCGCCTGCGCCTGTGCTCGAAAACGGTCGAATTTACTGGCTGTGAACGACAATTGCAACAGCGATTCGTGTGCTTCAGCGCTTTTGTTGCTTTTCATCAATCACCGGTATCCGCCACATAAAAATCAGCAGACAGGCCAAAATAACCAACAGCAGCACCCGCACCCACATCATATTCACCAGCCACAGCGAAATACCAAAGGTCAGCAATATCAACGCGATCGCTCGCGGTTTCGCTCCCGGCGGCATGGCCCGATAGCGCTGCCAGTGGCGCAGATAACCGCCAAACCATGAGCGGTATAACAACCAGGCATGGAAACGCGGCGACGAGCGGGCGAAACACCAGGCCGCCAGTAAAATGAACGGCGTAGTCGGCAACAGGGGCAAAACCACGCCCAGTGTCCCTAATACTACCGCCAGCCAGCCAATGATGATTAAAATAGTACGTTGCATAATGCGAATCGTTATCAAACAGAAGGCTACTGTAGCACAGCCTGTCTTATTTTCATCGGGGTGTTGAATTGAAAACCGCTATGCTGTTACAGACGCTGGAAGAGAGGCTGGCGACGCTACGCCAACGCTGCGCGCCGCTGGCGCAACATGCGACGTTAAGCGCGCGCTTTGACCGACACCTTTTCCGTACCCGCAGTACTCTGTTGCAGGGATATCTGGAAGAGGCTGACGCCAATCTCGCCGCGTTGCGTCAGGCGGTAAAACATGAGCAACTGCCGCAAGTCGCCTGGCTGGCGGAACATCTGGCTTCGCAACTGGAGGCGATATCGCGTGAAACCGCCGCCTGGTCGCTGCGCCAGTGGGACGCCGCCGCGCCAGGGCTTGGCCGTTGGCAGCGCAGACGAATACAGCATCAGGAGTTTGAACGTCGACTACTGGCGATGACACAGGAGCGCAAAATTCGTCTGGCGCAGGCGACCGGCCTTGTCGAACAACAAACGCTGCAAAAGGAAGTCGAGATCTATGAAGGACGGCTGGCGCGCTGTCGACATGCGCTGGAGAAAATAGAAAACGTACTGGCGCGTTTAACCCGCTAACCCTGGAGAAAGTATGTCGCTTGAAAATGCCCCTGATGAAATCAAACTGGCCGTGGATTTAATTATGCTGCTTGAAGAGAATCGCTTACCGGCACGAACGGTGCTACGCGCGCTGGAAATAGTTATGCGTGATTATGAAAACAAGTTAAAAAGTACGGAAGACGACTCGCAAACAGAGTAATTGCCCGCTGGTTTGTCCTCGTTGTCGCTGACAGAGTGGTCGCTACAGTCAGGCAACAAAGGACGGGGCATGGAACGTCTACCCACCACGCCGCACGATGCGGTATTTCGACAGATGCTGATGCAAAAAGAGGTCGCCCGCGACTTTCTGGCTATCCACTTGCCAGAAGCCTTTCTTGCAATCTGCGATCTGGATTCACTGAAGCTGGAGTCAGGGAGTTTTGTTGAAGACAATTTACGCAGCCGCTATTCAGATATTCTCTACTCTCTGCATACCCAACACGGCCCCGGGTATGTTTACGCGCTCATTGAACATCAGAGCAAATCAGACCGGCTGATGGCTTTTCGCCTGATGCGTTACGCCATTGCCGCCATGCAGCGTCATCTGGATGCCGGCCATGATACCTTGCCGCTGGTGGTACCAATCCTCTTTTATCACGGTCCGGAAAGCCCGTGGCCCTATAGCCTTAACTGGCATAATATGTTTGTGAAACCGGATATGGCGAAGGCCTTATACAGTCATGAATTTGCGCTGGTCGACCTGACGACAATGCCGGATAATCAGCTTTTGCAGCATCGGCGGATAGCGATGTTAGAGCTCCTGCAAAAACATATTCGTCAACGCGATTTAAGCGAACTGCTCGCCCCCCTTATCACGCTTTTAACGCAGGATCATTTGACGGACACGCAGCTCAGTGTACTAATCAACTATATGTTGAAAGCAGGAAACGCCGCAGAACCCGGAGCGCTGATTCGTCAACTGGCGCAGGGCGCGCCGCAGTATAAGGAACAACTGATGACAATAGCGGAATGGCTGGAAGAAAAAGGCCGAACGGAAGGGTTGCAAAAGGGCCTTGAGCAAGGGTTAGCACAAGGCCGTGAGGCCGAAGCGCGCGCTATTGCCCGCAAAATGCTTGCCAACGGGCTGGAACCCGGGCTCATCGCCAGCGTCACCGGCATTACGCCGGAAGAGCTTTCTACGCTTTCGCATTAGCGGCGCCGCGCGCACTCATAAAGCGCGCAGCCCACCGCCTTTTAGCTTGCCGTAGGCGCCAGATCGCCGCCGTTGAGATCGCGCTTCACTTCAGTGACTTCGTCGCCCTTCGCGTTATGCAGATGCACCTCAAGCTGGTTAAAGGCGATATTGATATCATTTTCACGGCACAGTCGATCGATCGCGCGGTTCAGTTCATCCACCGTATGGCTACGATCGCGCAATTCACGCACGTACAGACGCAGTTCATGATCCAGAGTGCTGGCGCCAAAGGTGGTGAAGAATACGGCAGGTTCCGGATCGTGCATCACCTTCGGATGCTCCATCGCCGCCTGTAGCAAGACTCTTTTCACTTTCTCCAGATCCGAGCCATAAGCCACGCCAAGCCGGATCACCAGACGTGTCGTGGTATCGGAGAGGGACCAGTTAATCAGCCGCTCCGTTACGAACGCTTTGTTCGGAATGATCACTTCTTTACGATCAAAATCGGTAATAGTGGTGGCGCGAATACGAATCTTACTGACCGTGCCGGAATAGGTGCCGATCGTTACCGTATCGCCAATGCGTACCGGACGTTCGAAGAGGATGATTAAACCCGAGACAAAGTTACCGAAGATCTCCTGTAGCCCAAAACCGAGACCCACCGACAACGCCGCCGCCAGCCACTGGAGTTTATCCCACGAGACGCCGAGCGATCCGAATACTGTCATCGCGCCAACAGCGATAATGACGTAGTTAAGGATCGTGGTGATCGCATACGAAGCCCCCTGGCGCATATTCAGACGTGAAAGCACCAGCACTTCCAACAGGCCGGGTAAGTTGCGGATAAGCGCCCAGGCCACCATCGCGGCAATAATGGCGAATAGCAAGCTGCCCATCGTCACGCTTTTCACCACCGCAGCGCCAGCTTCGGAGCCGTTGTAGTGCCACAGCGTGATGCTATCAAGATAGCTGAATACGGTGATCAAATCGGACCAAATCGCCCAGAACATAACGCCGAACAGGGCAAGCATTAGCAGCATCGTGATACGTAATGTTTGCTGGTTAATCTGCTCCAACGCGATGGTGGGTTCTTCCTGTGGCTCCGCGCCTTCCGCTCCCTCTTTTACCAGGTTCTGACGACGAGCCAGCGCGCGTCGCCAGGCAATCCGGCGCGCCGCTACGCTTAACCCGCGCAGCACCGTTTGATAAAGCAGGTTCCAGATAATGACCAGATAGACGGTTTCAATCCAGCGCCCCGCCAGGCGCAGCGTGGTATAGAAATAGCCGGTCGCCGTTAATACCATTAACGCCACCGGAATAATGGAAAGAATCGTCACGGTCACCAGTCGAATGCCGTGAGATTCTTTATCTCGCCAGCTTTCCCGGCACAGTGGCCACACCAGCAATGTTATGACCAGCAGATTGAGGAAAATAACCGCCTGCCCCAGCACGTCATCCATCAGATTCAGCGGCGACAACTCCGCCACCACAGACCAAAAGTGCAGCGGCAGCAATGCGAGGCTAATGCGTACAATCTGGCGACGCCAGTGGCTGGTCAACTGCGCCGGCATACCAAAATGGCGTATCGCCACGCCCTCTTTTTCCAGCACCTTCCAGCACAGCCCAAAGACCAGCCAGAACATTGCGAGCTTTTTACTAAAGGCCCAGAGCAGATCGCTGATATTTAGCTGCATGGTCAGCAGGATCAGTCCAAGCGCGAGGATAATCAGGCACACCGGCAGCGCGCGGATCAGATCGATCAGAATAGCTTTTGGCGTATTGAGCTGACTATCGTTACGCAGCGATCCCACGGCGGCGGCCAGCTTCTGTTGATACGCTTTTAACCATTTCAGACGCCAGCGGATTAAACCGGCGATGAGCAAGAGCGGCAACCCGGCCAAAAAAGCAATAAATACCGCGGGCCAGGCTTTTTGCCAGTTCACCGTGATTTTCATGGCGCTGAATTGCTCTTTTAACGTTTGGGGGAACGCTTTAAGCCAGTCCCAGTCCATAGGGCGGTTACTGTTCACCCAAAAAATCTGCTGCGTCAGAATGGCTTTCAGATTTTTCGATACGCTCATCAACTGCTGCTGGTTAACTTGCAGGTTAATCGCCATCATCAGCTGGTTACCCAACTGTTTATTTAGCTGATCCAATAGCTCACGGCGCATCTCCACCACCTGAAGCAACGCATCATGAACTTCATCATTCACCTCGCTGGTATGCCCCTCCTCCAGCTTGTCGACAAAGGCATCGCTTTGGAATAAGGCATCACGCTGCTGGTTGATTTCAAACTGCTCCAGACGCAAATCCGCAATGCGGCTGGTCATATCTTCGAGTTCGTCGGCGGAGGGCAGAGTTTGCTGCTGTTGATAAAGAATACGCGACAGCAACAGGCTGCCTTTTAAGACGGCAATCTGTTCTTTGATATTTCTTTCCGACTGCAGCGCGCGATCGAGCCAGTTTTTTACTTTAATGTTTTGCTGCATCAACATATTGCCGTTTTCGGTCGCGACAATCAGACGCTGGCTGAGTTGATGGTTAATATCCAGTTCCTGTTTTACCAGCGGGTTCGCCTGGATACGCGCCGTTTCGTCCGGCGAAATGGCCTCCTGGGCCGTTTTTTCCGTTAGCGTAAGTCGTTTACTGTTGACCGCCTCCTGTAAAAGTTGAAGCTGATGTTCAAGGCGATTACTGTTGGCCGTCACGTAATCCCGCTGTTTTTGCAGGGTGTCCTGCAAAACGGTATTCCCTTCAAGACTCTTACGTTGCTGGTCGATCTGCGCATTAAGCAGCGCCTGTTGTGCCTGTAATAACACCTGTTGGCTGGGGCGAAGCGCGGCTTCGCCGACGTTATTGCCGTCCAGACGGTTACGGATTTGCTGTATTTGCTGTGAGGCGGTATACATGGCGTTTTGCACGCGCTCAGGCTGGGTCTGTAGCGAAACAAGCTGGCTGTTATAAGCGGCAAGATCGTTTTGCGAATTTTGCAAATCATCCAGTACCTGCGCCACGCGCAGCTCAAGCTGACGTAGCGAAAGCGCACTCAGCGTTTTTCGCATTTCATCATCATTATCGACGTCGCTCAGCGCATTCAACGCAGCCGTCGCCTGACGCATTTTTTCAGGCGCCTGCGCCACCTTCTGCCGTAACTGTACGGTTTCCTCTTTTACCCGCTCGATTTTATCCAGCGTAGCTAACGTATCAATAAGGTCCTGCTGGACGAGCTTATCCTGGGCGGAGAGATCTTTTTGCTTATTCAGCGTATCCAGCTGGTTTTGCACATCCGCTTTTGACGGCAGGTCGCCATTCGTTTGCCCCCGGGCAAATGCCAGAGACTGACAGGACAGCAGGATAATAAGGACGCTAATTGTAATAAAAACAAAATGCTGTGAACGTTTATAAAGCTGCAACATAGTCATGAGAATGAAGTGTCTGAACCGGCAAGCAGACCGGAAATAATTGAGTCGCAAGAATATCACGCCTGTAACAAACAGAATAGCGACACAGAAAATGTCCAGGAGTTTTCCTGGAATATTATCAGGGGGAGCCGTTGACCGTCGACGCGCGCAGCGTCGGACACAATTGATACATCTCCAGCAGGATCGTGACGTAGGCGCGAGCTTCTTTTTTTAAATCAAACGATTGCGGAGCAAATAACCAGTTTTCCATGAGCCCTGAAATAAAGCTGCGCATCAGTATCGCCGCACGACGAGTCAGCAGATTTTCAGGCAGCATTTTAGCATTAATACAATGTTTTAACGTTTGTTCAATCCGATCGTAACTTTCCAGACAAAGGCTACGTTGCGCCTGTTGAACCACAACCATTTCTCCGACAAACTCACATTTATGGAATATAATCTCCATCAATAAGCGGCGTCGTTCTTCTGTTACAGTAGCTTCAAGAATATGAACTAAAATTTCTCTTAATACAGATAGTGGATCGTCGGGGAATTTTGCCTGATACTCAATCTCAAGCTCACCAATATTGGATTCTGATAGCTCCCAGATCTCACTGAATAAATCCGACTTATTTTTGAAATGCCAATAGATTGCGCCGCGCGTCACGCCCGCAGCGTTCGCAATCTCCGCCAGCGAGGTTGCCGATACGCCTTGCTGCGAGAACAAACGCAGGGCCACATCCAGGATGTGTTGTCGTGTCTCCAGCGCTTGTTGTTTGGTTTTTCGTGCCATATGTCGGTGAATTTACAGGCGTTAGATTTACATACATTTATGGATGTATGTACCATAGCACGACGATAATATAAACGCAGCAATGGGTTTAAGGACCTTTGACCATTGACCAATTTGAAATCGGACACTCGAGGTTTACATATGAACAAAAACAGAGGGTTAACGCCTCTGGCGGTCGTTCTGATGCTCTCAGGCAGCTTAGCGCTAACAGGATGTGACGACAAACAGGACCAGCAAGGCGGCCAGCAGATGCCAGAAGTTGGAGTTGTCACACTAAAAACGGAACCACTGCAAATCACAACTGAACTTCCGGGTCGTACCGTTGCTTACCGTATCGCCGAAGTTCGCCCACAGGTAAGCGGCATTATCCTGAAGCGTAATTTCGTTGAGGGAAGTGATATCGAAGCGGGAGTCTCTCTCTATCAGATTGATCCTGCGACCTACCAGGCGACTTACGACAGCGCTAAGGGCGATCTGGCAAAAGCGCAGGCCGCCGCGAATATCGCTGAACTGACGGTGAAGCGTTATCAAAAGCTGCTGGGTACGCAGTACATCAGTAAGCAGGAATACGATCAGGCGCTGGCTGACGCACAACAAGCGACTGCCGCCGTTGTCGCAGCAAAAGCCGCCGTTGAAACCGCACGTATCAACCTGGCGTATACCAAAGTCACCTCACCGATTAGCGGTCGTATTGGTAAGTCATCCGTAACGGAAGGCGCGCTGGTACAGAATGGTCAGGCGTCGGCGCTGGCGACAGTGCAGCAGCTGGACCCTATTTATGTCGATGTGACCCAGTCCAGCAATGATTTCCTACGCCTGAAGCAGGAGCTGGCAAATGGTTCGCTGAAGCAGGAAAACGGCAAAGCGAAGGTCGATCTGGTGACCAGCGACGGTATCAAATTCCCGCAGTCCGGTACGCTTGAATTCTCCGACGTGACCGTTGACCAAAGCACCGGGTCTATTACTTTGCGCGCCATCTTCCCTAACCCGGATCACACCTTATTGCCAGGAATGTTCGTTCGCGCACGTCTGCAGGAAGGGACAAAACCGACGGCATTACTGGTTCCACAACAGGGCGTTACCCGTACTCCACGCGGCGATGCCACGGTGCTGGTGGTTGGCGCTGATAACAAAGTGGAAACCCGCCAAATCGTCGCAAGCCAGGCGATCGGCGATAAGTGGCTGGTGACTGACGGATTGAAAGCGGGCGACCGCGTAGTCGTCAGCGGGCTGCAAAAAGTACGTCCTGGCGCACAGGTTAAAGTGCAGGAAATTACCGCGGATAACAAACAGCAAGCCGCAAGCGGTGATCAACCTGCTCAGCCCAGGTCTTAACTTAAACAGGAGCCGTTAAGACATGCCTAATTTCTTTATCGATCGCCCTATATTTGCGTGGGTGATCGCCATCATCATCATGTTGGCAGGGGGGCTCGCGATCCTCAAATTGCCGGTAGCGCAATATCCGACGATTGCGCCACCAGCAGTGACGATCTCCGCAACCTACCCTGGCGCTGATGCGAAAACGGTACAGGATACCGTCACGCAGGTTATCGAACAGAATATGAACGGTATCGATAACCTGATGTATATGTCCTCCAACAGTGACTCCACGGGGACCGTGCAGATCACGCTGACCTTTGAATCCGGCACCGATGCGGATATCGCGCAGGTTCAGGTTCAGAACAAGTTGCAACTGGCAATGCCGTTACTTCCCCAGGAAGTACAGCAACAGGGCGTGAGCGTTGAGAAGTCCTCAAGTAGCTTCCTGATGGTAGTGGGCGTCATTAACACCGACGGCACCATGACCCAGGAGGATATTTCGGATTACGTTGCCGCCAATATGAAAGATCCGATCAGCCGTACCTCTGGGGTGGGCGACGTCCAGCTGTTTGGTTCGCAGTATGCGATGCGTATCTGGATGAATCCGACAGAGCTGACCAAATACCAACTGACGCCGGTCGACGTGATTAACGCGATCAAAGCGCAGAACGCCCAGGTCGCGGCAGGTCAGCTCGGTGGTACGCCGCCGGTAAAAGGCCAGCAGCTTAACGCATCGATTATTGCCCAAACGCGTCTGACCTCAACGGATGAGTTTGGCAAAATCCTGCTGAAAGTGAATCAGGATGGCTCTCAGGTTCGTCTGCGGGATGTAGCGAAAATTGAGCTTGGCGGCGAAAACTACGACGTCATCGCGAAATTTAACGGTCAGCCAGCGTCAGGTCTTGGCATCAAACTGGCTACCGGCGCCAACGCGCTGGATACCGCTACCGCTATTCGCGCCGAACTGAAAAAAATGGAACCGTTCTTCCCGCCAGGGATGAAAATCGTCTACCCGTATGACACCACGCCGTTCGTGAAGATCTCTATTCATGAAGTGGTAAAAACGCTGGTCGAAGCGATTATCCTCGTGTTCCTGGTGATGTACCTGTTCCTGCAGAACTTCCGCGCGACGTTGATTCCGACTATTGCGGTTCCGGTGGTGTTGTTGGGAACCTTTGCCGTGCTTGCGGCATTCGGTTTCTCGATAAACACGCTGACGATGTTCGGGATGGTGCTCGCCATCGGCTTGCTGGTGGATGACGCCATCGTGGTGGTCGAGAACGTCGAACGTGTTATGACGGAAGAAGGCCTTCCGCCGAAGGAAGCGACGCGCAAATCCATGGGCCAGATTCAGGGCGCATTGGTGGGTATCGCGATGGTACTGTCGGCGGTATTTATTCCGATGGCCTTCTTTGGCGGCTCAACCGGGGCAATTTATCGTCAGTTCTCTATCACCATCGTATCGGCGATGGCGCTGTCGGTGCTGGTCGCGCTGATCCTGACGCCCGCGCTGTGCGCGACGATGCTCAAACCCGTCGCCAAAGGCGATCATGGCGAAGGGAAAAAAGGCTTTTTCGGCTGGTTTAACCGCCTGTTTGATAAGAGCACGCATCACTACACCGATAGCGTAGGCAATATTCTGCGCAGCACCGGGCGTTATCTGCTGCTCTATCTCATTATCGTCGTCGGTATGGCTTATCTGTTCGTTCGTCTGCCAAGCTCTTTCTTGCCGGATGAAGACCAGGGCGTATTCCTGACAATGGTCCAGCTCCCCGCCGGCGCGACGCAAGAGCGCACGCAAAAAGTGCTGGATGAGGTCACGGATTACTATCTGAACAAAGAGAAAGCCAACGTTGAATCGGTATTCGCCGTCAACGGCTTCGGTTTTGCAGGGCGCGGTCAGAATACCGGTATTGCATTCGTGTCGTTGAAAGACTGGGCCGATCGTCCAGGCGAAAAAAACAAGGTTGAAGCGATTACCCAGCGGGCAACCGCAGCGTTTTCACAAATTAAAGATGCGATGGTCTTCGCCTTTAACCTGCCGGCGATTGTTGAACTGGGCACCGCAACCGGGTTTGACTTCGAGTTGATTGACCAGGCGGGACTTGGTCATGAAAAACTCACCCAGGCACGTAATCAGTTGTTCGGCGAGGTGGCGAAATATCCTGATCTGCTGGTCGGCGTTCGACCTAACGGTCTGGAAGATACGCCGCAGTTTAAAATCGATATCGACCAGGAAAAAGCTCAGGCGCTGGGCGTGTCTATTAGCGACATTAATACCACGCTGGGCGCAGCATGGGGCGGCAGCTATGTAAACGACTTTATCGATCGCGGTCGTGTGAAGAAAGTTTACGTGATGTCCGAAGCGAAATACCGCATGTTGCCGGATGATATTAACGACTGGTACGTTCGTGGTAGCGATGGTCAGATGGTGCCGTTCTCCGCATTCTCCTCTTCCCGCTGGGAATATGGTTCGCCACGTCTGGAACGCTATAACGGTCTGCCTTCGATGGAAATTCTGGGTCAGGCGGCGCCAGGCAAGAGTACTGGTGAAGCGATGGCGATGATGGAGGAACTGGCCAGCAAGCTGCCGTCAGGCATTGGGTATGACTGGACCGGGATGTCCTACCAGGAACGGTTGTCCGGCAACCAGGCCCCTGCCCTGTATGCTATCTCGCTGATCGTCGTCTTCCTGTGTCTGGCGGCATTGTATGAGAGCTGGTCTATCCCGTTCTCCGTAATGCTGGTTGTTCCGCTTGGGGTTATCGGCGCGCTGCTGGCTGCGACCTTCCGCGGACTGACTAACGACGTTTACTTCCAGGTGGGCCTGCTCACAACCATTGGGTTGTCGGCGAAGAACGCGATACTTATCGTCGAATTCGCCAAAGACTTAATGGATAAAGAAGGGAAAGGTCTGGTAGAAGCGACGCTGGAGGCCGTCCGGATGCGTTTGCGCCCGATTCTGATGACCTCGTTAGCGTTCATGCTGGGGGTTATGCCGCTGGTTATCAGTTCCGGCGCGGGTTCCGGCGCACAGAATGCGGTAGGTACTGGCGTACTGGGCGGGATGGTAACGGCAACCGTACTGGCTATTTTCTTCGTACCGGTCTTCTTCGTGGTGGTACGCCGCCGCTTTAGCCGTAAAAGCGAAGATATTGAGCATAGTCATTCGACAGAACATCGCTGATTTGCTCACTGTTGATAAGGCCGCGCAAGCGGCCTTTTTTACGCAAAAATCATAAAATACGCTTATTGTTAGATTGATTATTTTTTGCCATATTAATAAAAGGTATAATCCTTACTGCGTTAAAGGCTTTTCTTAGGAAAGTTGGCCATTTCTTAATTCAGCCATTAATTAAGAAATATTAAGAATATTCCTAGCTATTTTCTCCTGTCAGAGTCTATTGTTTTAGCCTGAAAAGCTAAAAAATGTTAACCCAATGATTACACAAACAATAAAACTGGTTCCTTTTTAGGCGACCGACGATCACTGTTAAAATTCGAAAAAGTATGGCAACACGCGGCTTTCACGCAATTGTAATTTTTCGTAATATGACGATGAAAAGTTTTTTAGAGTAGATTATAGTTAAATCATAAGGTGACGTGGGAAGTACCAGGTTAGTTAGTTGTATCCATCCCGAAGGTGTTCGGTTAGTTTAAGCCACTAAAAAGGGGATGCATTATGGACGAATACTCACCCAAAAGACATGATATAGCACAGCTTAAATTTCTTTGCGAAACCCTGTATCATGACTGTCTTGCAAACCTTGAAGAAAGCAACCATGGCTGGGTTAATGACCCGACCTCAGCAGTCAACCTGCAGCTCAATGAGCTGATAGAGCATATTGCAACTTTCGCGCTTAATTATAAAATTAAGTACAATGAAGACAATAAATTGATTGCGCAGATAGATGAATACCTGGACGACACCTTTATGTTGTTCAGCAGCTATGGTATTAATACGCAGGATTTGCAAAAATGGCGTAAATCGGGCAACCGCCTGTTCCGTTGTTTCGTCAACGCCACCAGGGCTAATCCTGTTAGTTTGTCTTGTTAAAAATTATTACAATCATAGGTAGAATTTATGTCTGATAAACCATTAACTAAAACTGATTATTTGATGCGTTTACGGCGCTGTCAGACAATTGACACTCTGGAGCGCGTCATTGAGAAAAATAAATATGAATTGTCCGACAATGAGCTGGCTGTATTTTACTCAGCTGCGGATCACCGTCTTGCAGAATTGACGATGAACAAACTCTACGACAAGATCCCCTCTTCAGTATGGAAATTCATTCGTTAATCACGCTACATTACTTTTTAGAGAACACGCAGGTGTTATCTGCCTCCTCGTTCTGGCTAATAACACAACGGGCTATTATAGAACAGTGATATAGATCACATACCAATAGCAGGGAACGTTCCCTCTAATACTCTATTATTGCTTCTATTGCGATAATATCCATCAAGGGGAGCGCGCGATGAGTGACGAAAAACAAAAAATGATCGCTGGGGCACTGTATTGCCCGACCGATGAAACTTTATGCCAGGATCGACTGCGGGCGCGTCAACTCATCCATCAATACAATTATACTACGCCTGATGAAATAAATAAGCGTCAGGCGATTTTACGCGACCTGTTGGGTCGATGCGAAGACGCCTATATTGAACCTTCCTTCCGTTGCGACTACGGCTATAATATTTTTCTTGGTCACTCCTTTTACGCTAACTTCGACTGCGTCATGCTTGATGTTTGCCCAATTCATATTGGCGATAATTGTATGCTCGCGCCAGGGGTACATATCTATACCGCCACGCACCCGCTGGACGCCGTCGAACGCAACAGCGGCAGAGAATTAGGTAAACCCGTCACTATCGGAAATAACGTCTGGATAGGCGGACGAGCCGTCGTTAATCCTGGCGTAACCATCGGCGATAACGTCGTCGTCGCTTCAGGCGCTGTGGTGACAAAAAACGTACCGCCAGACGTCGTGGTAGGCGGAAATCCGGCGCGAATCATTAAAAAATTGTAGTCAAAATGATAACTGTTATGCTAATTCGTGGTTAATCTGTTACTTTTTTCACGTTACACCTCCCTTTAAAATGGGCTGTTACTACCCCCTATGTCGCAGAAATCATGAAGGCAAAAGATGACAGAGATACAGCGCCTGCTTAGCGAAACTATTGATGACTTAAACGTCCGTGAAAAACGCGATAACAGGCCGCGTTTTAGTATCAGTTTTATCCGCAAGCATCCTGGGTTATTTATCGCGATGTATGCAGCCTGGTTTGCGACGCTGGCGGTCATGCTGCAATCAGAAACGCTGGTGGGGTCAGTGTGGCTGTTAGTGGTGTTATTTATCGCATTTAATGGCTTCTTCTTTTTCGACATCGCCCCGCGTTATCACTATAACGACATCGATGTGCTGGACCTCCGGGTCTGTTACAACGGCGAATGGTACAACACCCGCTTTGTTCCCCCCACGCTCATTGAGACGATTCTTCAGTCTCCACAGGTGGATAATGAACATAAAGTCCAGCTGCAAAAAATGGTTGCCCGTAAGGGCGAACTTTCCTTCTACGATATTTTTACGCTGGCCCGCGCAGAAGCCAGCCGGTAATAAAAAAGTGCGCACCCTCCCTGGTACGCACTGCTTTCCCTGAACCGTTGGTTTTTTAACGTCTTTTTTTACGCCCCTGAACCGCCTTAAAACGCGGATTTGTTTTACAAATCACGTATAAGCGTCCTTTGCGTTTGACTATCTGGCAATCCGGATGCCGTTGTTTTGCATTGCGAAGTGAGTTTAACACCTGCATTTCATTTACCCCCGTTTAGCGCCGATAAAATGACCAAAACGTTTCTGGAAGCGTGCGGCGCTACTTTCGCTATCAAACGTTTTCTGTCTACCGGTATAAAAAGGATGCGATTTTGATGACACATCAATAGTGACATACGGATATGTCACGCCGTCCAGTTCGATTTCACGTTCAGTTTTGATAGTTGATCCCACTTTCACATATTCATTTGCGCTGGTGTCGTGAAATACGACGGTGCGGTATACAGGATGAATATCAGGTTTCATTGCGCCCTCTCAATTATGTTATAACATAACAATAAAATACGCTATCAACGCTCCTTTTTCAACCGGTAAACATTCACGATCTCTTCCTGGCGGCAAAAGCAACGTGGCGTAACGCGTTAGTCTGGCCCCTGTATCTGTAAAATCGATAAAATAGCTTTATCATTCAAGGGCGCGATTTACGATCGGATATACTTTCTCTACGCTGTGTTTATAAGGACATCACTGTGACAACACGACATCTGGTCAGCCTGGTAACGGGAGTGCTTATCCTGTCTGTCCTTTTCCCGATAGGATTGAGCCTGTGGCTGGCGCACCGTCAAGTTGAAAAAAGGTTTAACGAAGAGCTGGATATCTTCTCGTCCCGGGTGGCGCTACGTACAGAAAGGGTCAGTGACCAGGCAAAAGCCGCGTTAACGCATATTGCCTCCTTTAAAGGCGAGCCCTGCAGCAGCGCCCATTTACTCGCCATGCGCCGCGTGTCTTATAGCTTTCGGTATGTCCAGGAAGTTCTGTATCTTAAAAATTCGATTCCCGTTTGCTCCTCACTTGAAAAAGAGAGCCATATTCCCGCGTTCCCTCCGCCCATGAAAATCACTCGCGACGGTTATCGCGCCTGGTTTACGGCGCAAAACGATCTGGGTATAAAACGCTATATGGCGGCACTCGGGAGCGACAGCTATATCGTGATGATCGACCCGGCGTCCTTTATCGATGTGATTCCGTTTGGCGCATGGCCGATTGACGTCGCTATTATTGGCCGGGAACGCAATACTGTGGTTGCCAGCAGCGGTAACCTTGACCCCGCTATTCTTCCGCTCATTCACCATGAGACGCCCCTGCGGCTGGAAAACCGAGGCATTCAGTATGCTATCCACCCCTTTCCGGAAATGGGTATAACTATCGTAAGCTGGGCACCGACCGCTCCGCTGGAAAGGAGCTGGTATCGACAAGCGTTTATCTGGCTACCGGCGGGCATCGTAACGGGTCTGCTGGCCGCGGCCTTTATTCTGCGTATTTTGCGTCGGCTACAGTCGCCCCGCCACCGTCTCCAGGATGCGATAGACAATCGCGAAATTAACGTACACTATCAGCCTATTGTCTCCCTGAGCAGCGGAAAAATTGTCGGTGCCGAAGCTTTAGCTCGCTGGCAACAGGCGGACGGCACCTTCCTTTCGCCGGAAATTTTTATCGCGCTGGCTGAACAAACCGGGCTCACGGAGCCGCTAACCCGGCTAATCATCGAGACCGTTTTTGAAGACATGGGGAGTTGGTTAAAGTCCCATCCCGAACAACATATTTCAATCAATCTTGAGGCATCCGATCTGGCGTCGGAAACGTTGCCGACGCTGTTAAGCACGCTGCTGAACCGTAGCCAAATTTCTCCGTCGCAAATCGCGCTTGAGTTAACGGAGCGCGAGTTCGCCGATCCGAAAACTAGCGCGCCCATTGTCGCCAGATACCGTAACGCGGGACATTCCATTTATATTGATGACTTTGGCACCGGCTATTCCAGCCTTAGCTACTTACAAAATCTGGATGTGGATGTCCTTAAAATTGATAAATCTTTTGTCGATGCGCTGGAATATAAAAACGTCACGCCGCATATTATTGAAATGGCGAAAACGCTCAAACTTAAGATGGTCGCAGAAGGCATCGAAACGACCAGGCAAGAACAGTGGCTACGCCAGCATGGCGTACATTATGGTCAGGGCTGGTTATACAGTAAACCCCTACCCGCTACGGCATTTATTCTTTGGGCGGAACAGCGGCTATAACGTCGCATAGCAGAAAAGAACAGTGTGGAGAGGCACAAATGGGTGGGGGCCCTGCCAGCTACATCCCGGCACACGCGTCATCTGCCTTGGCTGCTTCCTTCCGGACCTGACCTGGTAAACAGAGTAGCGTTGCGGGAGAACCAACAGAGCCCCCATTGAGAGCGTTGTGAACCAACGCGCAGGCGCATTATCACTGCTATATCGTGCAATTGCAACCCATCAGGCATCGGATGCTGGTTTCTTGCGCATCCGGGCTTTCCTCCCCCCTTATTCCAGATTATCCTGAAGCATTAACGCAGGATTCTATTATGGATATTCAGGACACATTTCCTCAACGCGTCTGGCAAATCGTCGCTTCGATCCCGGAAGGATTTGTCACGACCTACGGTGATGTCGCCCGGCTTGCCGGTTCCCCTCGGGCGGCGCGTCAGGTAGGCGGAGTTTTAAAACGTCTGCCGGAAGGCAGCACTTTACCATGGCATCGGGTGGTGAACCGCCACGGCGCAATATCACTTACCGGGCCGGATCTACAGCGGCAACGTCAGGCATTACTGACGGAAGGCGTGGTGGTGTCGGGAAGCGGACAAATCGATTTACAACGCTATCGCTGGGTATATTAACCCTCTCCGTAACGGAGAGGGTTGGCGCAGGATTAATACTGGGTAGGCGCAGGAACGGCAGAAGACGGATTGACCTGGGTCGGCGAAGTCGATGGAACCGTCGTCGTCGCACCACCGCTGGCCTGCACAGGCACCGCCGTTTGCTGTACCGGTACCAGCGTCAGATCCGCTTTAGTGCCGCCATTGTTAATCACCGGTTTCACGCTATCGGTAATAAATACCAGCTTATTGTCAACGGTGATGGCCGCGCTCAGGAGAATACGCGCGTTAGGTTGAATATCTGATGGGTTAAACGGCAACACAAAACTGAAAGGCGCCTGTTTACCTTCGGTACGTACCGCTTTTTGCGACAGCACCTTAGACGGCGCATCAGCCAGCGAAGCATCTGAAAGCGTCACGGTCAGCACCGCATCTGGCGGCAGAGCGACCTTCTGGCGGATCCAGACGGTACCGGAAACATTGGGTTGCTGAATAGTAGACTGGTTAGCTGTAATCGACATGTTAGGGTTTGGCGCAGGCGTCTGGATATCAGCGCTTTTATCAGCGCAGGCCGCCAGAGATATCGCAACCGCTAAACCACTTACGATGTGCACGAGTTTCATTCAATTCTCCTTATCATCAATGCACCAGCAGGCCTTTCCCCCCGCCGGAAGAGTGGTTAACAGAAACATAACGTGATTAAGTGTGGCACATGTCACTCATTTTTGCCTGGAATTGGTCTGTTATTCAGACTTTTGTACCCATCGGACCACTTGCAAAATTGCGTTATACTCTGCCCTACCTCGCTTCGGCATCGTTGTTACCTGGAGAGTATGTATGAGTCAGACACTGAATAATTTGCTGACACTATTGAATCTGGAAAAAATTGAAGAAGGACTCTTTCGGGGCCAAAGTGAAGACTTAGGGCTGCGCCAGGTATTTGGCGGTCAGGTGGTGGGCCAGGCGCTCTATGCCGCCAAAGAAACGGTGCCGGAAGCGCGACTGGTGCATTCATTCCACAGTTATTTTCTGCGGCCAGGCGACAGCCAAAAACCCATTATCTATGACGTAGAAGTACTGCGCGATGGGAACAGCTTCAGCGCCCGCCGCGTTGCCGCTATTCAGAACGGGAAACCCATCTTTTATATGACCGCCTCATTCCAGGCGCCGGAACCGGGTTTTGAACATCAAAAAACCATGCCGACGGCAGTCGGGCCGGAAGGACTACCGTCAGAAACGGAAATCGCGCAATCGCTGGCGCATTTACTGCCGCCGATTCTGAAAGAAAAGTTTCTCTGCGATCGCCCGCTGGAAATTCGTCCCGTCGAATTTCACAATCCGTTGAAAGGTCACGTCGCCGCGCCTGTGCGTCAGGTATGGATTCGCGCCAACGGCACCGTTCCGGATGACATTCGCGTCCATCAATATTTACTGGGATATGCCTCGGATCTGAATTTCCTTCCCGTCGCGCTTCAGCCTCACGGCATCGGTTTTCTGGAAAAGGGCATTCAGATCGCCACTATCGATCACTCTATGTGGTTCCATCGTCCGTTCAATTTTAATGAATGGCTACTTTATAGCGTGGAGAGCACTTCCGCCTCCAGCGCCCGGGGCTTTGTTCGCGGCGAGTTTTATACTCAGGATGGCGCGCTGGTCGCTTCAACCGTGCAGGAAGGGGTAATGCGTAATCACAATTAAAAAACATGCCGCTATGCGGCGTTAATGGCCTGATGACGCTGCGCTTATCCGGCCTACGGTAGACTGGGTCAGCGCAGCGCCATCAGGCATGTTGCGCAATCACGCGTTATACGCATTCTCGCCGTGACTGTTCACATCCAGCCCCTCGCGCTCCTGCTCTTCCGGTACACGCAGTCCAACAAGGATATCCGCCAGTTTGTAACCAACAAACGCGACAACGCCGGACCAGACGACCGTAATAGCAATACTTTCCAGCTGTACCATCACCTGATGTCCCATCGTAACGCCGTCGACAAAGCCAACGCCGCCCAGCGAACTGGCGGCAAAAACGCCGGTCAGGATACAGCCGACTATTCCGCAAACGCCGTGAACGCCAAATACGTCGCACGGATCATCTACCCGTAGCAGACGTTTAAGCATGGTGACTCCCCACAATCCCGCCAGACCCGCAATAACGCCGATAACCAGCGCGCCGCCAACGCCAACATAGCCACAGGCTGGCGTCACGCCGACCAGACCGGCAATCGCGCCGGAACAGGCTCCCAGCAGGGAAGGCTTACCGCGTAGCGTCCACTCGCCGATAATCCACCCCAGAATCGCGGCGGCGGTCGCCACCACGGTGTTCACAAAGGCCAGCGCTGCTATCTCGTTTGCGCTACCCGCAGAACCCGCGTTAAATCCAAACCAGCCGATATACAGAATCGCAGTACCGGTAAAGACCATCGGCAGGTTATGGGGTTTAAATGCTTCTTTCCCAAAGCCGACGCGTTTGCCAATTAAATAAGCCCCCACCAGCCCGGCGATAGCGGCGTTAATATGCACCACCGTACCACCGGCAAAATCCAGCGCGCCGTGAGCAGCCAGCAGGCCGCCGCCCCACACCATGTGCGCAATCGGGATATAAGAGAGCGTGAACCACACCACGACAAAAATCAGCACCGCCGAAAAACGAATACGCTCCGCCAGCGCGCCGACAATCAGCCCGACGGTAATACAGGCGAAAGATCCCTGAAACGCGACATGAATATACTGATAAATCGTACCCGCTACCGCCGTCAACGCGATATTCTTCAACATCGCCCCATCGGCATTACCGAAGAAATGATTCCCTTCGCCAAAAGCCAGCGAATAGCCGTACACCACCCATAAAATACAGACCAGCGCAAAGGTGACGGTCACTTGCGTTAACATTGACAGCACGTTCTTGGCGCGAATTAATCCGCCGTAAAACAGCGCGATACCCGGTATCGTCATGAACAGCACCAGCGCGGTGCAAATCATCATAAAAGCACTATCCGCTTTATCGGCAACCGCCGGCGCGGCTATCGTTAGCCCAGGCAGCAGCGCCAGTGAAGCCAGTGTGGTTTTTATCATCGCTATCTTCATTTTTTCATTTCCTGTTGCTGTGTGGCGGGTCTTACAGCGCTGCTTCGTCAGCTTCGCCGGTACGAATCCGAATAACGCGCATGAGCTCCGCGACGAAAATTTTGCCGTCGCCAATTTTTCCGGTGTAAGCCGCTTTACTGATGATATCGATCACCTCTTCCAGTTGGTCGTCGGCGATAGCCACATCAATTTTGACCTTCGGCAGGAAATTCACGCTGTACTCCGCGCCGCGATACAGTTCGGCGTGTCCTTTCTGACGGCCAAACCCTTTCACTTCGGTGACGGTCAGTCCCTGAATGCCAATGGAAGAAAGCGCCTCCCGCACGTCCTCCAGCTTGAACGGTTTGATAATCACGGTAACCAGCTTCATAGAACCCTCCAGTCAGAATTAGGTAACGGCTGCCGCCGCGCATGGACTCTTCAGAATGGATATTGCAAAGGATGTGCCAGAAGCTGGCGAGCGAGGAAAAGCGCAGTTAGCGGCGCGTCTTTATATTGACGCGCCCCAAAATCGAAGCAGGGAAAGAAAAACGCACCACGACGGTGCATGATGGGCGAGGCTTTGCCCTGTGGTGCCAAACCTTATGCCGCAGGGCCGGGTTCTTCGTGTACGCTGGCGGCTAACTCCTCGCCAACTAACTGTAATTGATACATTTGCCAGTAGCGCCCTTGCGCCGCCAGCAATTGTTGATGCGTCCCGCGCTCCACCGCCTGGCCGCGATGGAGAACCAGAATGGTATCCGCCTCCACGATTGTCGATAGCCGATGGGCAATAACCACCAGCGTGGTGCGCTCGCGAATCGCCGCCAGCGCCTGCTGTATCGCCTGCTCAGTGCCGGAATCGATGCTAGCCGTCGCCTCATCAAGAATTAATATTTGCGGGGCGTCAACCAGCACGCGCGCCAGCGCCAATAGCTGTTTTTGCCCAACGGACAACGTATTTCCCTGCTCGCCGAGATGCGTATGCAGCCCGTCGCTCAGGCCGCGCGCCAGGTCTGCCAGTTGTACCGTTTCCAGCGCCTGCCACACCTGCGCCTCGGAGACATCGCGCCCCAGCGTCACATTAGCCAGAAAGGTATCCGCCATCACTACCGGGTCCTGTTGAACCATCGCCACGCCCTGGCGTAAAACGCGATGATTAAGAGAGGAGATCTCTCGCCCATCCAGCCGAATTTCGCCTTGTGTCAGGGGGTAATACCCCATTAATAAGCTGGCGAGCGTGCTCTTCCCGCTGCCGGTGTGCCCCACCAGCGCCACAAAGCTACGGGACGGTACTGATAGCGTAATGTCCTGTAAAACAAGATTATCGTCGCGGTAAGCAAACGACAGATGATCAATATCAATCGCCCCGCTTTGTAACGGCCTGTCGTCGCTGCCATAGCGCTGGCGCGGGCGATCCATCAGTTCAAAAACACGCTCTCCCGCCACAACCGCCTGCTGTAGCATGGATTGCTGGGTGGTCAGTTCAATGAGCGGCTCGTTCAGACGTGACAAATAGCTAATGAACGCATACAGCACCCCGACCTCAATCGTGCCGGCAGACGTAAAGCTGAAAAGCATCAACAGACCGCACAAAATGAGCGCAGAAAAGAGGCTAAGCAGCGGACGCAATAAAAAGCCGTCTAAGCGTAGTGTCTGCATCCGCGCCATGTAGTGCGAGCGGCTGGCCTCGCCCATGCGTTCGCCGAAGCGCGCCTGCTGGCGAAACTGCTGGATTACGCTCATCCCGTTGATGATTTCGTTAAAGCCGTCGTTAATATCCGCCAGGTATGCCCGCACGCGGCGTACAATCGGCGTGCTGTAGCGCTGATAAATGACCATCACGGTCAATACCGCCGGAAAAATCAAAATCGCCACCAGCGCCATCCGCCAGTCAAGGCTGAACATAGCGACCAGCATGGCGCCGATCAACGCCGCGCTACGTAATACCGTTGCGACGACCGTGACGTACAGATCGCGGATGACTTCCGTATCGTTGGTCACACGTGAAATTAATTGTCCGACAGGCTGCGTGTCGAAGGCGCTTAGCGGCTGGCGCAAGGCGGCATCCATGACGTCCGTGCGCAAGGACTGAACCACACCAACGGCCGCCCGGTTAAATAATAAAGACTGGGCGTAATGCAGACCCGCCGCCAGAAACTGTAGCCCCACATAGGCGGCCGCCAGCCCCGCCACCTTGCCCAACGGTAAATGGTGGCGGGCCACCATGTTATCAATGAAATAGCTGATCAGCAGCGGACCGCTAACCTCCGCCGCCGCCGCAATCCACAGCATTATCACCGCGACAGAGAGCGGTTTTCGCCATGGCGAGCCATACGCCAGCAACCGTTTCAGCGTCGGCCATAGCTGTCCAAAACTACGCATTCACCGCCTCCTCGCCGCGTTCCGGCGCGTCATCCAGAGCGGCCTCCAGTTGCTGATAGCGATACATATCGCGATACCAGCCAATCTGCTGCGCCAGTTGATCGTGATCGCCGCGCTGAACAACATGACCATGTTGCATAACGATAATTTCATTGGCGTCGGTCAGCGCGGATAAACGATGCGCGCTGATGATGACCGTACGCCCTTCGCCCCACTGGCGCAAATTATGCAAAATCTGATGCTCCGTGCGGCCATCTACTGCAGAAAGCGCATCATCGAGAAGCAGAATTTCCGCATTTAACAGTAGCGCTCTGGCAATCGAGATACGCTGTTTTTGCCCTCCCGATAACATGACGCCACGTTCACCTACCTGCGTGTCGTAGCCCTGAGGCAAGCGGAGAATATCCTCATGTACGCTGGCTAAACGCGCCACCTGTTCAATCTCCTCCTGAGTCGCCTCCGGGCGTCCGAGCGCAATATTATTGGCAATAGAGTCCGAGAACAAAAACGGCGTCTGGCTGACGACCGCCAGTCGGCTACGCCAGCTATCCAGTTGCAGATGCGTCAACGGCATGTCATGGAATCGGATCTCTCCCTGCGTCACATCAAAATGGCGCTGGATAAGCGACAATATTGTGCTTTTCCCCGCGCCGGTCGGACCGCATATCCCCAGCATCTGACCCGGTTTAAGACGAAAGTTCACATTCTCCAGCGCCGGATGCGTCGTTTGCGGATAGCAAAACTCACGAATGGCCGCCGTCAGTTCGCCGCGCCCCGCCGGGACCGGCTCTTCGCCATCCTTAACTACCGGCGCTTCCGCCAGCATGGCGCGGATGCGGCTGTAAGCGGCGCTCCCCCGCTCCACGATATTAAACATCCAGGCCAGCGCCAGCATCGGCCAAATCATCAACCCCAGATACATCATAAAGCTGGTGAGTTCGCCCAGCGTCAGGCTGCCGTTAACCACCATCCAGCTTCCGCCGCTAATCGCAAGCAGGTTCGCCATGCCAATGGCGATGTAAATGGTTGGATCAAAACGCGCGTCAATACGCGCCACGCGCATATTTTTCTTGCCGGTATCTTCGGCATCCGCCGCAAACAGCGAAGACTGGCGGTCCTCCAGACCAAACGCTTTGATCATGCGGATGCTGGTCAGACTCTCCTGCGTGCGGTCGTTCAGGCTGGAGAAGGCGGCCTGCGCCAGTTTGAAATAATCATGCAGCCGATCGCCGTAACGTTTGATCATCAGCGCCATAATCGGCATCGGCAACAGCGCTAATAGCGTTAGCTGCCAGCTAATTTGCGTCGACATGACAATCAGTACCGCGCAGCCCATTACCAGCGAGTCAACCAGCGTCAGAACGCCCTCGCCCGCCGCAAATACGACGCGATCCACATCATTCGTCGCGCGCGCGATAAGATCGCCCGTCCGATGGCGCTGATAAAATTCAGGATGCTGACGACTCAGCTGGCGATAATAATCTTCACGCAGTTCGACGGCTAATTGATAAGAAGCGCCAAATAGCAGCACGCGCCAGACATAGCGCAACAAATAGACCACTACGGCGATCAGGGCAATGGTGCCAATCCACATCGCTATTCGGCCTGGAGTAAAATGCTGTGCGGTTACGCCATCCACGACAATCCCCACCACTTTGGGCGGGATCAGCTGAAGCATCGCAATAAGCATAAGCAGGGCCACTGCGCCAAGATAGCGACGCCATTCCCGGCGAAAGTACCAGCTTAATTGAGCAAATAATCGCACGCGTTATTTCCTGATATGATTTCCGGCAATACCGGGAGAATTATTCAATGGGCAGAGAGGTGGTGTACTTAATCTGTTCCATCGCAAAACTGGAGGTGACGTCTGACAGTCCTGGGACGCTATTGACCAGACGTTTATAGAAGTCGTCATACCGCTTCATGTCGGCCACCTGAACTCGCATCAGATAGTCGTATTCCCCCGCCATCCGCCAGAAGCCAAGCACTTCCGGCATCTCAGAGACGACGGTCACGAACCGACAGTACCATTCACTGCTGTGGTGCTGCGTTTTTATCAACACAAAAGCGGTTAATCCCAGCCCCAGTTTTTCCGGGTCCAGCAGCGCGACCCTGCCAAGCAGGATACCGTCATCTTCCAGGCGTTTAAGCCGCTTCCAGCAAGGCGTTGTCGTCAGATTAACGGCATCCGCCAGCGCCTGCAAAGAGAGGGTACAGTCCTGCTGCAATAAGCAAAGCAGTTTACGGTCAATTTTATCTAACATACCCACTCCATAGAGAATATTTTTCTCCTTACATTGTAATTTAAAGGTCAAATAGCAACAATTTTTTCCGTACTTTTCGCTACTCTTGGCACAAAATGATAAATGGATATTAATGATGAGTAGCAATTGGGTTAAAAATGCCATTAATGAAATTAACGCTGACCACCAGCGCTCGGCGGATACGCATCTTATTCGTTTGCCCCTGTCGGCATTTCCAGGTATCCAGCTTTACCTGAAAGACGAAAGCACGCATCCCACCGGTAGCCTCAAGCATCGTCTGGCGCGCTCGCTGTTCCTTTATGGGCTGTGCAATGGCTGGATTAAAGAAGGCACTCCGATTATTGAAGCGTCATCAGGCTCAACGGCGATTTCCGAAGCCTGGTTCGCGCGTTTACTGGGACTACCGTTCATCGCCGTCATGCCCGCCTGTACCGCAAAACGTAAAATCGAACAGATTCAATTTTACGGCGGCCACTGTCATTTTGTGGAGAGCGCCTGCGAAATTTATGCCGCCTCCGAGCGGCTGGCGCATGAACTGAACGGTCACTATATGGACCAGTTTACCTACGCAGAACGAGCTACCGACTGGCGGGGCAACAATAATATTGCCGACAGTATTTTCCGCCAGATGCGCAACGAACCCCATCCGGTACCGCGATTTATCGTCATGAGCGCCGGAACGGGCGGAACCTCTGCGACGATTGGGCGCTATATTCGCTGCCAGGGCTATGATACTCAGCTCATGGTGGTGGATCCGGAAAATTCCGTCTTTTTACCTTACTGGCAGGATCGCGACGCTTCATTACGCAGCCCGGTGGGCAGTAAGATTGAAGGAATTGGTCGTCCGCGAGTAGAGCCTTCTTTTATTCCGGATGTCGTGGATGAGATGCTGCGCGTGCCGGACGCCGCCAGCGTTGCCACCGCACACTGGCTGGAAACGCAGCTAGGCCGTAAAGTCGGCGCCTCTACCGGCACGAATATGTGGGGAGCGCTGCAGCTTGCGGCCCGGATGCGCGAGGCTGGAGAAACCGGCGCTATCGTGACGTTATTGTGCGATAGCGGCGATCGCTATCTGGATACCTATTACCATCCGTCCTGGGTTAGCGACCATATCGGCGATTTGACGCCGTGGTCAGCGGCCATCGAAAAATTACTTACCGGCGACTAGAAACAAAAAAAAGCCAGACTGAATGTCTGGCTTGCTGGAAGAGATCTCTCATTCGGGGGAATAAGGTAGATGCGGATTGTCCAGCCAATGCGTCAAAAAGTGTGATACCGCTTGATTACCACAATGTCCGATAACCGAAAGGTGTGGCAGCGCGGCGATAAGCTGCGGCATGGCATTGCCCATAATGAGCCCCCGCCCGACGCTGCCCAGCATTTCCCGATCGTTCATCGCGTCGCCAAACGCCATGCAATCTGCCAGTGAAAGCCCTAAATGGTTGCTCAATACCGCCAGCGCCGATCCTTTATTGCACCCCAGCGGTAGCACTTCCAGGCAGTCGACGGCAGAGAAACAGAGGTGCGCGCGTTCTTCCAGCGCCTCATTGAGCTGAATGCGCAAACGGATCAGATCGTCATGATCGCCGCAAAAACAGATCTTCGTCACCTGATGGGCCGGAATACTTTTTATATCGATAACCTGATAACGAAAGCCGCTGTAGACGTGCGCCTGGAGTAGCGCGGGGATCTCCTGGCCTGTAAACCAGCCGTTGTCATTAAACACATGCATACTGGCTCGGGTATCCCAGGCATGATGCATCACCGTATCGGCAACCTGAGGATCGAGATCCTGACGATGCAGCACGTCGCCTTCCAGCGAGTGAATTCGCGTCCCGTTACCGGTAATAAGATAAGCATCCAGTGAAAGCGTCCCCAGAATATGCCGCATTTCCAGCACGTGACGACCCGTAGCGAATGTCAGGGTGATATCGCGTTCGCGCAGACGCGCCAGCGTGGCGATCGTTTCTCTACCCAAATGGTGATCGGGCATTAATAACGTGCCATCCATATCAAATGCTGCCAGACGGGCCATCTCTTTCTCCACACTGTGACGCGGTTAACTTGTTGTTCAGTATTACCTGAGATATACGGAAGTAATAGTGAACAGATAAAAGGAAGTGTTCCGGGTTTCTATGAGGCTACTGAATCGGCTTAATCAATATCAACGCCTCTGGCAGCCTTCCGCCGGGGAAACGCAACATGTCACCGTTAGCGAACTGGCCGAACGCTGTTTTTGTAGCGAGCGCCATCTGCGAACGCTGCTGCGTCAGGCCCAGCAGGCGGGTTGGCTAAGATGGGAGGCGCAGTCCGGGCGCGGGAAACGTGGACGGCTCCAGTTTCTGGTCACGCCGGAATCGCTCCGCACCGCCATGATGGAACAGGCGCTGGAAAAAGGGCAGCAGCTCAACGTACTGGAACTGGCGCAGCTGGCGCCGGGCGAGTTACGGGCGATGCTCCAGCCTTTTATGGGCGGCCAATGGCAAAACGATACGCCGACATTGCGTATTCCCTACTATCGTCCGCTTGATCCGCTGCAGCCGGGTTTCCTGCCAGGCCGCGCGGAACAGCATCTCGCAGGGCAAGTTTTTTCCGGGTTAACGCGCTTCGACCGCGACAGTCAATATCCTTGCGGGGATTTGGCGCATCACTGGAAGGTTTCCGCCGACGGTTTACGCTGGGATTTTTATATTCGCTCCACGCTGCACTGGCATAATGGCGATGCGGTGGATACCGCGCAGCTACACGAACGCCTGGAAAGGCTGCTTACCCTACCCGCGCTAAGCAAATTGTTTATTAGCGTCGCACGGATCGAAGTAACGCATCCTCAGTGCCTGACCTTTCTCCTTCACCGACCTGATTACTGGCTGGCGCATCGTCTGGCGAGCTATTGTAGCGGTCTGGCGCATCCTGACCTGCCGCTTATCGGCACCGGTCCTTTTCGCCTGGCGTTGTTCACGCCGGAACTGGTGCGTCTGGAAAGTCATGACCATTATCACCTCAGCCATCCGCTGCTGAAAGCGATTGAATTCTGGATCACCCCGCAACTGTTTGCCCAGGATCTGGGCACCAGTTGCCGCCATCCGGTGCAGATTGCCATCGGCAAACCGGAAGAGCTGGCGACGCTGAGTCAGGTAAGTAGTGGTATCAGCCTGGGCTTTTGTTATTTAACCCTCAAAAAGGGCTCACGGCTCAACGTACAGCAGGCGCGGCGTCTGATACATATTATCCATCATACTTCGCTGCTGAAAACCTTGCCGGTAGATGAGAACTTGATTATGCCAAGTCAGGGGCTGCTACCCGGCTGGACAATCCCGCAATGGCAGGACGTTGATGAAACGCCATTGCCGAAAAAACTTACCCTGGCGTATCACCTTCCCGTAGAGCTGCATACGATGGCGGAACAGCTTCGACATTACCTGGCGACGCTCGGCTGTGAGTTAACGTTGATTTTTCATAATGCCAAAAACTGGGATAACTGCCCTGCGTTGGCGCAAGCGGATCTGATGATGGGCGACAGGCTGATCGGCGAAGCGCCGGAATATACGCTGGAGCAGTGGCTACGTTGCGATCAGATCTGGCCACATGTCCTTGACGCGCCTGCGTTTTCCCATCTGCAGGCTACGCTTGACGCTCTGCAAATTCAGCCCAATGAAAAAGATCGCCGCGCCGCGCTACAACAAGTTTTTGCCAACCTGATGGATGACGCCACACTTACGCCACTATTTAATTATCACTATCGCATCAGCGCCCCACCGGGCGTTAACGGCGTTCGACTCACCCCTCGCGGCTGGTTTGAATTTAGCGAAGCCTGGCTTCCTCCGCCTTCGCCGTGAAGAAGCTGGTCGGGATTATCCGTACGCGTTACCATATTGGCTTTCGTCATTGATCAGGATAACTATGAAACGCGCCGTTGTTGTATTTAGTGGAGGTCAGGACTCCACCACTTGTCTGGCGCAAGCGCGGCATCAGTATGATGAAGTGCATTGTGTCACGTTTGATTATGGTCAGCGCCACCGCGCAGAGATTGATGTCGCGCGCGCACTGGCGTTAAAACTTGGCGCACGCGCGCATAAAGTGCTGGATGTCACTTTGCTGAACGAACTGGCGGTCAGCAGCCTGACGCGGGATAGCATTCCGGTGCCGGACTATGAACCGAACGCTGACGGTATCCCCAATACTTTCGTACCGGGACGCAATATTCTCTTTCTGACGCTGGCGGCGATTTACGCTTATCAGGTCAAAGCCGAAGCGGTGATCACCGGCGTTTGCGAGACCGATTTTTCCGGCTATCCAGACTGTCGCGATGAGTTCGTCAAAGCGCTGAATCACGCGGTGAATCTGGGCATGGCGAAAGATATCCGTTTCGAAACACCCTTAATGTGGATTGATAAAGCTGAAACCTGGGCGCTGGCCGATTATTGGGGCCAACTGGATTTAGTTCGCGAAGAGACGCTGACCTGCTATAACGGCATTAAAGGCGATGGCTGTGGTCATTGCGCAGCCTGTAATCTGCGCGCTAACGGCCTGAATCATTATCTGTCGAATAAAGCGGCGGTGATGGCGGCGATGAAGCAAAAAACCGGGTTAAGGTGATTGTTTTGCTGGATGGCGGCGCACGCGCCTTATCCGGCCTGGCGATATGCACCATGGTCAATATCGCCAGGCCGGACAAGTTCAACGCCATCAGACTGCGAAGCGTTATTGCACCATCTGTTCCAGCTTTTCACGCAATTCGCCTTCCAGCGGCAGCGCTTTTTGCGTTTTTAAATCAATACAAACAAACGTGATGAGCGCATCGGCCACCACCTGTCCTTCTGGCTCCAGCGTAATCGTCTGGCTTAATACGCCGCTTTTACCGTTAAGCTGTTGTACCTGGCTGGTCACGGTCAGTAGATCGCTCAATACCGCCGGACGACGGTAATTTATATTGATGTTTACCACCACAAAGGCAATATTGCGGGCCGTCATCCACTGAAAGCTGTCGCTGTTTTCCAGCCCATCCCAACGGGCCTCTTCCAGAAACTCCAGATAGCGGGCATTATTAACATGTTGATAAACATCAAGATGATATCCACGAACTTTGATTTGTGTTTGCATAGCGCAATAACCTTACGTTGTTGTTATAAGTAAACGACAAGTACAGAGGTCATAACTGGTATGACCTCTACAGTCTGGCAAATTTTGGCCACTGTGCAAGTGATTACAATGTTAAAACTGCCAGATTACGCTCCACCAGCGCGCTTCCCATTCCCGGCACCTGCTTTAAATCATCCACCGTTTTAAAAGGACCATACTCCTCCCGATAGCTCACAATAGCCTGCGCTTTTTTCAGCCCAACGCCGTTCATCACCCGCGCCAGATCCTCCGCAGACGCGGTATTAATGCTCACCCTGGTACCTTCATCATCGCTGGCTTTAGCAGGTAATGCCGCTTTGGCGGAGGATGAAGAAGGCGTATCCGCTTTTGTTTCCACCGCTGCATTTTTTGCGACAGGCGTCGCCGCCAGCGCGCTATGGGCCATGCCCGCGCAGGTTAAAGAAAGTGTAATAAGCAGTGCTTTAATTCCGTGTTTCATACTGTTTTCTCCTTGTTTGTTAACAGTGCAGCCACGATAGCGGGGCGGAGAAAAACGAACAAACGGCAATTCTCAGAAATGGAAAAGGCCGCGAAAGCGGCCTTTGTGGGATACAACGTTTTGCAATTTTTTGCGAAGCGCCTCGACGATTACTGCTGTTCCAGGGCGTCGCCGATTTTGATTTTCGCCTCTTTACGCAGATTGCTCATCAGCGCCTCAAAGACAATTTGCGCATTGTTCTGCGTGATGCCCTGCACCATCGCTTTTTTCTGCGCTTCCGGCATGGCGCCCGCTTTCACCTCGTCAAACGCCAGCAGAACGACGTTACCCTGCATATCGTTCGCCACGCCATAAACTGGCTTATCTTTCGTCGGAAGGCTTAACGCAAAGGCCGCCTGACTCACCGGATCCTGACTGGTACGACTTAACGTTTTAGGCTCGCCAAAACTCAGACCCGCCGCTTTCATCGCTTCCGCGCCTTTGCCCGCTTTCAGCTCGACCAGCAGTTTTTCCGCATCCAGCTTCGCCTGTTGTTCCGCTTTGTTATGCTTCACCAGGGCAGTGACCTGTTCTTTCACTTCTGCCAACGGCTTCACGGCTTCAGGTTTATGTTCGCTCACGCGCACAACAAAAGCCCGGTCGCCATCTACGGTGATAATGTCTGAATTCGGCCCCGGCGTACCGTTTTCGCCTACCAGACCGCCATTAAAGATAGCATCGGCTACCGGTTTGAAGTTCAGCTCTTCCGGTAAGGTGTCACGGCTAAACCAGCCGGTTTCAACCGCTTTTACGCCAGCGACCTGTTCAGCGCCTGCTAACGACTCATTGTCGTTGCTTGCCGCATCGCTCACCTTCTGCTGCAACGCATAGTAAGCATCCAGCGCTTTTTCTTGTTTCACTTTCGCGGCAATGTCGTCGCGAACCTCGCTTAACGGTTTCACTTTGGCAGGCTGAATATCATCCAGACGCGCCACCAGAAAACCGACAGACGACTTAATCACGCCAGATATCTGGCCTTTTTCTTTTAATCCGGCGTTTTTCAGTTCCGGCACCGTGGCAGACTCTTCCAGCCAGCCCATATCGCCGCCATTACGCGCAGAGATGATATCGGTAGATTTCTCTTTCGCCAGCGTGGCGAAATCTTCGCCCTTGTTCAGCGCATCCAGTACCGCTTTCGCATCATCTTCCGTTTTGGTCTGAATAATGCTGTAACGAATGCGCTCCGGCTGAGTAAACTGATCTACATGCTGGTCATAATAGGCCTGAATATCCGCATCGCTGACCGGTGCCTGCATCGTCGCGGCATCCAGCTTGATATAGCTTACGCGGAACTGTTCCGGCGTCATAAAGCGGACTTTATTCTGATCGTAGTAGCTGGACACTTCCTGATCGGTCACCTGCTGCTTCGCCGCCAGCGCGTTGACATCAATAACGGCTTCACGCACCACGCGCTGTTGAGAGACTAATGCCGCCAGTTCGTCGGTTTCCCCTTTCAGCATAAAATCAGTACCGGCCACGCCGTTGATCAGTTGCTGAGTGGTAAGCTGGTTACGCAGCGCCTGAGCGTACTGATCGGCGGTCATTCCCATCTGATTCACAATCGCGTTATAGCGGTTGTTGTCAAACTTACCGTCCACCTGAAAAGCGGGAGTGGCGAAAATCGCCTGCTTTACCTGCTCATCGCTGATGCCCAGTTTCAGTTCGCGGGAATATTGATCCAACAGCGCTTCATCTATCAGACGATTCAGCACCTGCTGGCGCAGGCTTTTCATATAACCTTCGTTGGCCGCCAGTTCAGAATACCTGTCGCCCAACTGCTGCTGCATACGGTTACGTTCGTTATTAAACGCATTCTCAAACTGTGCCCGGCTGATTTCCTGGCCATTCACTTTTGCGGCGTAGTTATTGCTTCCGCCAATCAGGTAACCACTAACGCCGGTCAAAATGAACGACACGATAATGATAACGAAAATAATCTTGAGCACGAGACTGTTTGCAGCCGTGCGTAAGCTGTCCATCATGGTGTAACCACACTCCGCTGTAGGTGACTTTACACTTTATCTTTCAGGCGGCTTCTCCGCTGGCTACCGAGTGATTCGCTCAGTCGCCGCGTCGACGCAACCTGAATGATTTGCGTATAGAGACTTCACGCGCATCGCATTTTCTGAACGCGGCGCACAAAAGCCTATTGTGACAAGAAACGAGGGCAATTGTCAGCCCGCAACGCACAGAAAGTCCCGAATCGCCAATAAAAAAGGCACATCAGTTGATGCGCCCTTGTACTTTGTCACATCCCCCGAGGGGATCACGCTTAGTTTACCGCGTCTTTCAGCGCTTTACCTGCACGGAAACTCGGCACTTTGGCAGCGGCGATGGTGATCTCTTTACCTGTTTGCGGGTTGCGACCAGTACGGGCAGCACGCTCTTTAACAGCAAAAGTACCAAAGCCTACCAGTGCAACGTCATCCCCTTCTTTCAGAGATTCGGTAACAGAAGCAATAATCGCATCTAACGCACGTCCAGCCGCAGCCTTAGAGATATCAGCCCCTGCAGCAATTTTTTCGATCAGTTGAGATTTATTCACTCTTCTCTTCCTCTTTATAATTTATATCGCACCTGAATCCTTCGAAGTACGACCGCGCAGCAGTTATATCAGGCCTGCCACGCCCTTACAACACCCGTTAATGGTGGCAGACCCAATCAACCATCTAAATTAGCTATACAAAAAAAGGCTGGCAAGTCCGAAATAGCCTGCCAGCCCTGTTTTTATTAGCGCTATTTGCGCGAGGTCACTATTTTGCGGTTACAACCTGCATTCCAGACGGTTCGTTTTGCAGAGCAAGCGTCAGAACTTCCTCAATACGCTTAACCGGGTGAATATCCAGATCGGCAATCACGTTGTCCGGAATTTCCTCCAGGTCACGTTTATTTTCGAATGGAATTAAGACCGTTTTAATCCCGCCGCGATGCGCCGCCAACAGTTTTTCTTTCAGGCCGCCGATCGGCAACACCTGACCACGCAGCGTGATCTCGCCGGTCATTGCCACATCTGCGCGCACCGGATTACCGGTCAGGCAGGAAACCAGCGCGGTACACATCGCGATACCGGCGCTTGGACCGTCTTTCGGCGTTGCGCCTTCCGGCACGTGAACGTGGATATCGCGTTTTTCGTAAAAGTCCGGATTAATACCCAGTTTTTCCGCGCGCGCACGCACCACGGTCAGCGCCGCCTGAATGGATTCCTGCATCACTTCACCGAGCGAGCCGGTGTAGGTCAACTTGCCTTTACCCGGTACGCAGGCGGTTTCGATGGTCAACAGATCGCCGCCCACTTCCGTCCACGCCAGGCCCGTCACCTGACCTACGCGGTTTTCGCTATCCGCGCGGCCATAATCAAAGCGCTGCACACCGAGGTAGTCGTGCAGATTATCACCGTTAATTTCGATATGTTTTAACGACTTATCGAGCAACAGTTGTTTAACCGCTTTGCGGCACAGTTTGGAGATTTCACGCTCCAGACTACGAACGCCCGCTTCACGCGTGTAATAGCGGATAATACCGATAATCGCGCTATCGTCGACCGTCAGTTCGCCTTTCTTCAGCGCGTTACGCTCGATCTGCTTCGGCAGCAGGTGACGTTTAGCAATATTCAGCTTCTCATCTTCGGTATAACCGGACAGACGGATCACTTCCATACGATCCAGCAGCGGCGCCGGAATGTTCATGGAGTTGGAAGTGGCGACAAACATCACATCGCTGAGATCGTAATCCACTTCCAGGTAATGATCGCTGAACGCCACGTTCTGCTCCGGATCCAGCACTTCCAGCAGTGCGGAAGCCGGATCGCCGCGCATGTCAGAAGACATTTTGTCGATCTCATCGAGCAGGAACAGTGGGTTTTTAACCCCCACTTTGGCCATTTTTTGGATCAGTTTACCCGGCATAGAGCCAATGTAAGTCCGGCGATGACCGCGGATTTCCGCTTCATCACGCACGCCGCCCAGCGCCATACGGATGTATTTACGCCCTGTTGCTTTAGCGATGGACTGGCCCAACGAGGTTTTACCTACCCCCGGCGGCCCCACCAGACACAGGATCGGCCCCTTGATTTTATTTACACGGCTTTGAACCGCGAGATACTCAAGGATGCGGTCTTTCACGCGCTCCAGACCATAATGGTCAGTATCGAGGATTTCCTGCGCCTGACGCAGGTCTTTTTTGACCTTGCTACGCGCATTCCACGGCACCTGCACCATCCAGTCGATGTAGCCGCGCACCACGGTCGCTTCCGCCGACATCGGAGACATCATTTTCAGCTTCTGCAGTTCCGCTTCCGCTTTCTCTTTCGCCTCTTTCGGCATTTTCGCCGCGTCGATCTTACGCTTCAGCGCTTCGTTTTCGTCCGGCGCGTCGTCCATCTCGCCAAGTTCTTTCTGAATCGCTTTCATTTGCTCGTTCAGATAGTACTCGCGCTGGGATTTCTCCATCTGCTTTTTCACGCGGTTGCGAATGCGTTTCTCAACCTGCAGCAGATCGATTTCAGATTCCATCATCGCCATCAAATATTCCAGACGTTCGTTAACGTCGGACATCTCCAGTACGGACTGTTTATCCGCCAGTTTCAGCGGCATATGCGCGGCGATGGTGTCAGCCAGACGTGCAGGGTCGTCAATGCTATTGAGTGACGTCAGCACTTCCGGCGGAATTTTTTTGTTCAGCTTGATGTAGCCTTCGAACTGGCTGATAGCGGTACGCACCAGCACTTCTTGTTCTCGCTCATCAATGGCTGGCGAATCAAGGTACTCCGCCTTCGCGGAGAAATGTTCGCCGTTGTCAGACAGCGCGGAAATACGCGCGCGCTGTAACCCCTCGACCAGCACTTTTACGGTGCCGTCAGGCAGTTTCAACATCTGCAAAATAGAGGCCACGGTCCCGACGGTGAAAAGATCGTTTACACCCGGCTCATCCGTTGATGCTTCCTTCTGGGCGACCAGCATGATTTTTTTATCATGGTCCATAGCCGCTTCCAGACAACGGATAGATTTTTCCCGCCCTACAAATAAGGGTATGACCATGTGCGGATAAACCACCACATCGCGCAACGGCAATACGGGGATTTCAATGCGTTCAGAACGCTCAGGATTCATAGAGCTCTCTCTTAGTTTAGTGTCCGCCAGGTAATCAGATAGTATAGCTGTGCTCCATACCACCTATAACATGTACGTCAGTATATGGGGATGTTTCCCACACATTCAACGGCGTGTTTACAGGAAAAACGAAAGGGGAGATAAAATCCCCCCTTTTTTGGCTAACTGATTGTATGAATGTTTAATTATTCGCCAGAAGCCTGCGCTTCCGGTTTGCCGTAAATCAGCAACGGCTTACTCTGACCGGCAATAACGGACTCGTCGATCACCACTTTTTCGACGTCTTCCATGGATGGCAAATCGTACATGGTATCCAGCAGCGCCGCTTCGACGATAGAACGCAGGCCACGGGCACCGGTTTTACGCGCCATTGCTTTCCTGGCGATAGCGTCCAGCGCTTCGTCACGGAATTCCAGATCGACGCCTTCCAGGTTAAACAGCGCCTGATACTGCTTGGTCAGCGCATTTTTCGGCTCTTTCAGGATTTGAATCAGCGCTTCTTCGCTGAGTTCGTTCAACGTCGCCACCACTGGCAGACGACCGATAAACTCAGGAATCAGACCAAATTTGATCAAATCTTCCGGTTCAACCTGCGACAACAGCTCGCCTTCGCTGGCTTTGTCGGACTTCGCTTTCACCGTCGCGCCAAAACCAATGCCGGAGCCGGTTTCAACACGGTTAGCGATCACTTTATCCAGACCGGCAAACGCGCCGCCGCAGATAAACAGAATCTTAGAGGTATCTACCTGTAAGAACTCCTGCTGCGGATGTTTGCGACCGCCCTGCGGTGGAACCGCGGCGACAGTGCCTTCGATCAGTTTCAGCAACGCCTGCTGTACGCCTTCGCCGGAAACATCGCGGGTAATGGACGGATTGTCTGATTTACGCGAAATCTTATCGATTTCATCAATGTAGACAATCCCACGCTGCGCTTTTTGCACGTCGTAGTCGCATTTCTGCAACAGTTTCTGAATGATATTCTCGACGTCTTCCCCCACGTAACCCGCTTCGGTCAGCGTGGTTGCATCCGCCATAGTGAACGGCACATCCAGCAAGCGCGCCAGCGTTTCCGCCAGCAGCGTTTTACCGGAACCGGTCGGTCCAATCAGCAGAATGTTGCTTTTGCCTAACTCGACGCCATTGCTGGTATCGCCGTTACGCAGACGCTTGTAGTGGTTATAGACCGCCACCGCCAGCACTTTTTTCGCCTGCTCCTGGCCGATAACGTAATCGTCCAGGTGGGTACGAATTTCATGCGGCGTCGGCAGCGCACTACGTTCACGGTGCGGAGCAACTTCTTTAATTTCTTCGCGAATAATGTCGTTACATAAATCGACGCATTCGTCGCAGATATACACGGATGGACCGGCAATCAGCTTGCGCACTTCATGCTGGCTTTTGCCGCAAAAAGAGCAGTACAACAATTTGCCCGAGCCATCTTTGCGTTTATCTGTCATGAGTCAAAACCTCTTCTTTGTTCTTTGTGCCGCACACGACGACGCAAATGCCATTCTCAGGCGCAAGCCGCTAATCAGCGTTGTGCCGCCCTTCATTAGTATATACACAAAATCATTCGAGCTACATCAAGGCGGCAACTCGGCGACTCCGCAGGCGCTTACATAAGTAAGTCACCGGGAGGCGCGCTGGCAACCAACACCGAGGTAGCGTGAAGGATGAAGTGTATAGCGGCACACTTGCGTCCAGGGCATCAATTACGATGGGTCAAAATTGAGTCAACCAAACCGTACTCTACCGCTTCAGGCGCGGAGAGGAAGCGATCGCGCTCAGTATCACGTTCAATCTGCTCAAGAGATTGACCCGTATGATGCGCCATAAGTTCATTCATGCGCCCTTTTACTTTCAAAATTTCGCGGGCGTGAATTTCAATATCCGTCGCCTGGCCCTGGTAGCCGCCCAGCGGCTGGTGGATCATGACGCGAGAGTTCGGCAAGCAGAAACGTTTGCCTTTCGCCCCGGCAGTCAGCAGAAACGCCCCCATAGAGGCCGCCTGTCCCATACAAATGGTGCTGACGTCTGGCTTAATAAACTGCATGGTGTCATAGATGGACATCCCCGCAGTAATTACGCCGCCAGGAGAATTAATGTACAGATAGATATCTTTTTCCGGGTTTTCCGCTTCCAGGAACAGCATCTGCGCCACGATCAGGTTAGCCATATGGTCTTCGACCTGGCCGGTCAGAAATATGACGCGTTCCTTAAGTAGACGAGAATAGATATCAAAAGAGCGCTCACCGCGTGAGGTCTGTTCAATGACCATCGGCACCAGCGCCATATGAGGGGCCAAATTATCTCGTTCTCCGCTGTATGACATTTCCGTCTCCTGGATAAAAATTGAAAAAATCTGCTGTACTGATTGTAACCTGATGGACGGATTATCAGCCAGTCCCTCTGTAATGGGTACGGCATCGCCATAATTCAAGCATAACAATCTTTTGCTCTAACGCTAACACTGAAACGCGGTTTTCGCACCCTTACCATGCAAAATGCGTGACAAAAAAAACCCGTCACTGAAAGGTGACGGGTTTTTGTGCAAATTTCGTGCTTTTAACGCGAAAAATTACGCCTGCTGGTTCATCAGCTCATTGAAGGAAGTGGCTTTTTCAGACACTTTCGCTTTTGCCAGAACCGCTTCAACAGCCTGTTCTTCCAGAGCGACGTTACGCATATTGTCCATCAGCTCTTTATTTTTGCTGTAGAACTCAATCACTTCTTTCGGATCTTCGTAAGCAGACGCCATCTCTTCGATCAGGCCTTTAACGCGTTCTTCGTCCGCTTTCAGCTCGTTGGTACGAATGACTTCGCCGAGCAGCAGACCGACAACTACACGACGCTTAGCCTGTTCTTCGAACAGTTCGCGCGGCAGCTCCAGAGCCTGTTTCTCGTTACCACCAAAACGCTGCGCAGCCTGACGACGCAGAACGTCGATTTCGCTGTCGATCAGCGCAGACGGTACGTCGATGTCGTTAGCTTTTACCAGACCTTCGATCGCCTGAGACTTAACGCGGTTACGCACCGCGCCTTTCAGCTCGCGTTCCATGTTTTTACGTACTTCAGCGCGCAGACCGGCTACGGAACCATCTTCAACGCCGAAACGTTTGATGAATTCTTCGGTCAGTTCCGGCAGTTCGCGTTCTTCAACTTTCTTAAGGTTGATAACGAACTTAGCCGCTTTACCTTTCAGGTTTTCAGCGTGGTACTCTTCCGGGAAGGTCACATCGATAGTGAACTCTTCGCCAGCTTTGTGGCCTTTAACGCCGTCTTCAAAGCCCGGAATCATACGACCCTGGCCCATCGCCAGAACGAAATCGGTCGCTTTGCCGCCTTCGAACTCTTCGCCGTCTACAGAGCCGGTGAAATCGATGGTCACGCGGTCTTCCGCATCAGCAGCGCCGTCTTTTTCTTTCCAGGTCGCCTGCTGCTTACGCAGGGTGTCCAGCATCACATCAACGTCAGCGTCGGTGACTTCAACAACCGGCTTTTCAACTTCGATGGACTCGAGGCCAGTCAGCTCAACTTCCGGATAGACTTCAAACTCGACGGAGTAAGTGAAGTCTTCACCCACTTTGTATTCGCCCGGAACATAGTTCGGCGCGCCTGCCGGGTTAATTTTTTCTTTGATGATCGCGTCAACGAAGTTGCGGCTCATCAGATCGCCCAGCACGTCCTGGCGAACAGAAGCGCCATAACGCTGAGCGACGATATTCATCGGTACTTTGCCTTTACGGAAGCCGTCAATACGTACTTTTTTCGCTACGTTGACCAGCTCGCTTTTTACAGCGGTCTCGATGCTGTCAGCAGCGATTGTAATCGTTACACGGCGGCCAAGGCCCTGAGTGGTTTCAACTGAAACTTGCATCTTGTTACCTCAAAAAATCACAGTGCTCGGTCAACTCTACTCCGCAAGCACGTGCTATTTGCTTCGCGGAACCGGGATGTTCTCATAATCAATCACATTCCCTGTCGTCAGAATCATCCCGAAGACGTTCATATATAAGACGGCGCATTATAGCGGCATCACTTTTGTGAGTCGAGAACGGTGATTGTGCGATGCTGCGGCGGTTTTCACAATTCTCGGCTAATTTTTGTCTGAATACTGTACGACACGCTCAAAATTCAGACAAAACAAAACGGCCCGCAGGCCGTTTTCACATAATTCTGTAGCAACATACTGGAAAAGCGGAGGTAGTTGCAAATCCGTTTTGCTACGCGATGCTTCCCGCGCCGCGACAAGGAGGCGACGCGAAGATAGTATCCTGCAACCCTTCCCACTCTTTGAGGGTATAAGTATGCAGTGCCAGCGCATGTACGGTTGTGGAGAGTTCCGCCGTTAACGTACCGTAAATCATCCGATGACGATTAAGAAAACGTTCGCCTGTAAAGCGATCGCTCACCAGCACGACCTTAAAATGGCTTTCCGATCCTGCAGGAACATTGTGACGATAGCTTTCATCCACAACTTCGAGAAACACGGGGTCGAACGCTGTCCTTAATTTTTCTTCTATTTGCTCACGTATCATCATGAAAATCTCCTCCGACAACGCTGTGATGTCACCCATCCCTTTAAATACTAGCCGCTTTTACCGTTTCCATTACAGCATGACAACAAAAATTTAGCTTTCGTCTGATTATTTCAGCCAAACGTATGAAGTTTACTGCCTTAATCATTCTTTTAGCGCTCAAAATCCCCGCTCGCGCCGTTATCAATACCAAATCGGACATTACAACGAATTTACCTGCGTTGACCACTTCCCCTCGCCGTTAGCGGTGTTATGATGGCGGGAATTTTTACCTATCACGTTTTAAGCGTCATTGAGAGCCTGAATATGTTAAAAAAACTTCTCTTTCCGTTAGTCGCTCTGTTTATGCTGGCAGGATGCGCCACACCGCCGACGACCATTGACGTCGCGCCGAAGATCACCTTGCCACAGCAGGACCCAAGCCTGATGGGCGTCACCGTTAGCATTACCGGCGCGGACCAACGCCAGGATCAAGCGTTAGCGAAAGTCACGCGTAACAACCAGCTGGTAACGTTAACCGCCTCCCGCGATTTACGCTTCCTGTTACAAGAAGTCCTGGAAAAACAGATGACGGCGCGGGGCTATATGATCGGGCCTAACGGCGCGGTTAATCTGCAGATTATTGTTAACCAACTGTATGCTGATGTTTCCCAGGGCAGCGTGCGCTACAACATCGCGACCAAAGCGGATATCGCGATTATTGCGACCGCGGCAAATGGCAGCAAGATGACCAAAAACTATCGCGCCAACTACTCTATTGAAGGGGCGTTCCAGGCCTCTAACCAGAATATTGCCGACGCGGTAAACAGCGTTCTGACCGATACCATTGCTGATATGTCTCAGGACACCAGTATTCACGATTTTATCAAGCAAAATGCCCGTTAATAGCAACAACAAGACCCGGCAGAAGCCGGGTCTGTAGATGCCTATGTCAAGTCAATATTTACGTATTTTCCAGCAACCGCGTTCAGCCATTCTGCTGATATTGGGTTTTGCCTCCGGTCTCCCGCTGGCGCTCACTTCCGGTACGCTACAGGCGTGGATGACCGTCGAGAATATCGATCTTAAAACGATTGGCTTTTTCTCGCTGGTTGGTCAGGCCTATGTGTTTAAGTTTCTCTGGTCCCCGCTGATGGACCGCTACACGCCGCCTTTTTTAGGTCGTCGTCGCGGTTGGTTACTCGCCACCCAACTGTTGTTACTGGCGGCGATTGCGGCGATGGGCTTTCTTGAACCCGGCACGCAGCTACGCTGGATGGCGGCGCTGGCGGTGGTGATTGCTTTTTGCTCCGCCTCGCAGGATATCGTGTTCGACGCCTGGAAAACCGATGTTTTACCCGCAGAAGAACGCGGCGCTGGCGCGGCAATCAGCGTGCTTGGCTACCGGCTGGGGATGCTGGTTTCCGGCGGACTGGCGCTATGGCTGGCCGATCGCTGGCTCGGCTGGCAGGGCATGTACTGGCTAATGGCGGCATTGCTGATCCCCTGCATTATCGCCACCTTACTGGCGCCGGAACCGACCGATACTATCCCGTCCCCGAAATCGCTGGAACAGGCCGTCGTCGCGCCGCTACGCGATTTCTTTGGCCGTAACAACGCCTGGCTGATTTTACTGCTCATTGTGCTTTATAAACTGGGTGACGCCTTCGCCATGAGCCTGACCACCACCTTTTTGATTCGCGGCGTCGGCTTTGACGCCGGCGAAGTCGGCGTGGTCAATAAAACGCTGGGCCTGTTGGCAACGATCGTCGGCGCGTTATACGGCGGCATATTAATGCAGCGTCTTTCGCTGTTTCGCGCGCTGCTGATTTTCGGCATTTTGCAAGGCGCGTCCAACGCCGGTTACTGGTTGCTCTCCATTACCGATAAAAACATGTTCAGCATGGGCGCGGCGGTCTTTTTCGAAAATCTGTGCGGCGGGATGGGTACTGCCGCCTTTGTCGCCTTATTAATGACGCTATGTAATAAGTCGTTTTCCGCAACACAGTTTGCCCTACTGTCGGCCCTCTCCGCAGTAGGCCGGGTTTATGTTGGTCCTGTGGCGGGCTGGTTCGTTGAAGCGCACGGCTGGCCGACATTCTACCTCTTCTCGGTTGTTGCCGCCGTTCCCGGGCTGTTACTGTTGCTGGTCTGTCGGCAAACGCTGGAATATAGCTGGCAGAGCGAGCGTTTTATTCCCCGCACGCAATACCGTGGCGCCTACAATTTCGCGCTTTCAATCCTGCTCGCGGGCGTCGCTTTGCTGGCGGTGTGGGTACTCCTGCTGACCATGAACGCGTTGGATTACACTAACTTCTCATTCCTGTCCGGATTGCTTGAGACTGCGGTAGCGGTTGCCGTGTGCGGCATTGTCTTTGGCGGGTTGCTGGACTACCTGGCGCTACGAAAAACACGCCTGCTCTAAAACATTATTTGCCGTTGTAATAACGACCCGGAATTATAACGGCTAAATAACCATCAATTGATAAAAAATATATTTGTCTTTTTGTGCGCAACAGAATTTTGGAAATTATTGGTAATTTCTACGCTACCTATTTTCTTTACACGATTCAGCCGATTAAATTTAAATTTCTGCCGTTGATTGTCCTTTTATTGATAATAAATTGTTAAGTAATTGTTTTATTTTTACATTGGTTATACCAATTATCCCTCAACATCCCACTTACAGACCTCATCCGTTATAACGCAAAGTTTCAACAGTGTCTTAAAGTTATTTCGACATACTTGGCAACATATGTGACATGCGCGGCAGAACTTGGTAACACAGAACCAATCATGTTTACAGTAATGTAACCTTACCGTAAAATGCCCCTACACTTTAAACGCCACCAGGTCCCGTGGAATTGAGGTCGTTAAATGAGACTCAGGAAATACAATAAAAGTTTGGGATGGTTGTCATTAATTGCAGGCACTGCATTACTCAGTGGCTGTAATTCTGCGCTGCTGGATCCCAAAGGACAGATTGGACTGGAGCAACGTTCGCTGATACTGACGGCATTTGGCCTGATGTTGATCGTCGTTATTCCCGCCATCTTGATGGCTGTTGGTTTCGCCTGGAAGTATCGTGCGAGTAATAAGGATGCGAAGTATAGCCCGAACTGGTCACACTCCAATAAAGTGGAAGCCGTGGTCTGGACGGTGCCTATCTTGATCATCATTTTCCTTGCCGTACTGACCTGGAAAACCACGCACGCGCTTGAACCAAGCAAGCCGCTGGCGCATGACGAAAAACCGATCACCATCGAAGTGGTTTCCATGGACTGGAAATGGTTCTTCATCTATCCGGAGCAGGGTATCGCCACCGTCAACGAGATCGCCTTCCCGGCGAACACGCCGGTTTATTTCAAAGTGACCTCCAACTCCGTGATGAACTCCTTCTTTATCCCGCGTCTGGGTAGCCAGATTTATGCCATGGCCGGTATGCAAACACGTTTGCATCTGATCGCCAACGAACCCGGAACCTACGATGGCATCTCCGCCAGCTATAGCGGCCCGGGCTTCTCTGGTATGAAGTTTAAAGCTATCGCCACCAAAGACCGCGCAGAATTCGACCAATGGGTCGCAAAAGCGAAGCAGTCTCCGAACACCATGAATGATATGGCGGCGTTCGAGAAAGTGGCTATGCCAAGCGAGTACAACAAGGTGGAATATTTCTCCAGCGTGAAACCAGATTTGTTCAAGGACGTTATTAACAAATTCATGGACCACGGTAAGAGCATGGACATGACCCAACCTGAAGGTGAGCACAGCTCGCATGAAGGAATGGAAGGTATGGACATGAGCCACGCGGAATCCGCCAACTCCAAGGGTTGAGGAAGATAAGATGTTCGGAAAATTATCACTGGATGCAGTACCGTTCCATGAACCTATCGTCATGGTAACGATCGCTGCAATTATCGTCGGGGGACTGGCGATACTGGCAGCGATTACTTACTTCGGTAAGTGGACCTACCTATGGAAAGAGTGGTTAACGTCAGTTGACCATAAACGCCTCGGCATCATGTATATCATCGTCGCGATTGTGATGCTGTTACGTGGTTTCGCCGATGCCATCATGATGCGTAGCCAGCAGGCGCTTGCCTCCGCCGGCGAAGCGGGTTTTCTACCGCCGCACCACTACGATCAGATCTTTACCGCTCACGGCGTAATCATGATCTTCTTCGTGGCGATGCCCTTCGTTATCGGTCTGATGAACCTGGTGGTTCCGCTGCAGATCGGCGCGCGCGACGTTGCGTTCCCTTTCCTGAACAACCTGAGCTTTTGGTTCACCGTTGTCGGCGTTATCCTGGTTAACCTCTCGCTGGGCGTGGGTGAATTCGCGCAGACAGGGTGGCTGGCTTATCCGCCGCTATCGGGAATAGAGTACAGTCCCAGCGTCGGGGTCGATTACTGGATATGGGCGTTGCAACTCTCGGGTATTGGTACGACGTTAACCGGTATCAACTTCTTCGTGACGATCCTGAAGATGCGTGCGCCGGGTATGACAATGTTCAAGATGCCGGTCTTTACCTGGGCCTCTTTGTGCGCCAACGTACTGATCATCGCCTCTTTCCCGATTCTGACGGTTACCGTCGCGTTGCTAACCCTGGATCGCTATCTGGGCACCCATTTCTTTACCAACGATATGGGCGGCAACATGATGATGTACATCAACCTGATTTGGGCCTGGGGCCATCCGGAAGTGTACATTCTGATTCTGCCGGTCTTCGGGGTATTCTCCGAAATCGCAGCGACCTTCTCGCGTAAACGTCTGTTCGGCTATACCTCGCTGGTTTGGGCGACCGTCTGTATTACCGTACTGTCGTTTATCGTTTGGCTGCACCACTTCTTCACGATGGGCGCAGGCGCGAACGTTAACGCCTTCTTCGGTATCACCACCATGATTATCGCCATCCCGACCGGGGTGAAGATCTTCAACTGGTTGTTCACCATGTATCAGGGCCGTATCGTCTTCCATTCCGCAATGATGTGGACCATCGGCTTTATCGTGACCTTCTCGGTCGGCGGTATGACCGGCGTGCTGCTGGCGGTACCGGGCGCGGACTTCGTCCTGCACAACAGTCTGTTCCTGATTGCGCACTTCCATAACGTGATCATCGGCGGCGTGGTGTTTGGCTGCTTCGCGGGTATGACCTACTGGTGGCCGAAGGCGTTTGGCTTCAAGCTGAACGAAACCTGGGGTAAACGCGCCTTCTGGTTCTGGATTATCGGTTTCTTTGTAGCCTTTATGCCGCTGTACGTACTGGGCTTCATGGGCATGACCCGTCGCCTCAGCCAGCAAATTGATCCGCAGTTCCATACGATGCTGATGGTTGCCGCCGCCGGTGCCGCGCTGATTGCGCTGGGTATCCTGTGCCAACTGATTCAGATCTTCGTTTCTATTCGCGACCGCGATCAGAACCGCGATCTGACCGGCGACCCATGGGGTGGCCGTACGCTGGAGTGGTCAACCTCGTCTCCGCCGCCGTTCTATAACTTTGCCGTTGTGCCGCACGTTCACGAACGTGACGCCTTCTGGGAAATGAAAGAAAAAGGCGAAGCGTACCAACAGCCTGGACAATATGAAGAGATCCATATGCCGAAAAATAGCGGTGCCGGTATTGTTATCGCCGCCTTCGCAACGGTATTTGGCTTCGCCATGATCTGGCATATCTGGTGGCTGGCGATAGTGGGTTTCGCAGGCATGATCATCAGCTGGATTGTAAAAAGCTTTGATGAAGATGTGGATTACTACGTGCCGGTCCCGGAAGTCGAAAAACTGGAAAACCAGCATTTCGATGAGATTACTAAGGCAGGGCTGAAAAATGGCAACTGATACTTTAACGCACGCGACTGCCCACGCGCACGAACACGGGCACCATGACGCAGGCCAGAACAAAATCTTCGGATTTTGGGTCTACCTGATGAGCGACTGTATTCTGTTCTCTATTCTGTTTGCTACCTATGCCGTTCTGGTGAACGGCACCGCTGGCGGCCCGACAGGTAAGGACATTTTCGAACTGCCGTTCGTTCTGGTTGAAACCTTCCTGCTGTTATTTAGCTCCATTACCTACGGCATGGCGGCGATCGCCATGCACAAGAACAACAAGAGCCAGGTTATCTCCTGGCTGGCGTTGACCTTCTTGTTCGGTGCCGGATTTATCGGGATGGAACTCTATGAATTCCATCACCTGATTGTTAACGGTATGGGCCCGGATCGCAGCGGCTTCCTGTCTGCGTTCTTCGCGCTGGTCGGCACGCACGGTCTGCACGTCACTTCCGGTTTGATCTGGATGGCGGTGCTGATGGTGCAAGTTGCCCGTCGCGGTCTGACCAGCACTAACCGTACCCGCATCATGTGCCTGAGCCTGTTCTGGCACTTCCTGGATGTGATTTGGATTTGCGTATTCACTGTTGTTTATCTGATGGGGGCGATGTAATGAGTCATTCTACCGAGAGCGGCGGCGCATCCCACGGCAGCGTAAAAACGTACATGACCGGCTTTATCCTGTCGGTCATCCTGACGGTTATTCCATTCTGGATGGTGATGACCGGCGCTGCCTCTCCGGCCGTTATTCTGGGATCTATCCTGGCAATGGCAGTGGTGCAGATTTTGGTGCATCTGGTGTGTTTCCTGCACATGAACACCAAATCTGATGAAGGCTGGAACATGACGGCCTTCATCTTTACCGTGCTGATCATCGCCATCCTGGTTGTGGGCTCCATCTGGATTATGTGGAACCTCAACTACAACATGATGATGCACTAAGAGCGGCGAGTATGATGTTTAAGCAATACCTGCAAGTAACGAAACCAGGCATCATCTTTGGCAACCTGATCTCGGTGATCGGGGGATTTCTGCTGGCCTCAAAGGGCAGCATTGACTATCCCCTGTTCATCTATACGCTGGTCGGGGTGTCACTGGTTGTGGCGTCGGGTTGTGTATTTAACAACTACATCGACAGGGATATCGACAGGAAGATGGAAAGGACCAAGAATCGGGTGCTGGTCAAAGGCCTGATTTCTCCTGGCGTCTCGCTGGTATACGCCACCCTGCTGGGTATTGCTGGCTTTATGCTGCTGTGGTTTGGCGCTAATCCTCTGGCCTGCTGGCTGGGGGTGATGGGCTTCGTGGTCTACGTTGGCGTGTACAGCTTGTACATGAAGCGTCACTCCGTTTACGGCACGCTGATTGGTTCTCTCTCCGGCGCAGCGCCGCCGGTGATTGGCTACTGCGCCGTAACGGGCGACTTTGACAGCGGCGCGGCGATCCTGTTGGCTATTTTCAGCCTCTGGCAGATGCCGCACTCTTACGCCATCGCCATTTTCCGCTTTAAGGACTATCAGGCGGCCAATATCCCGGTTCTGCCGGTGGTAAAAGGAATCTCAGTCGCTAAAAACCACATCACGCTGTACATCATTGCGTTTGCCGTTGCAACGCTAATGCTCACGTTGGGCGGTTATGCCGGTTACAAATACCTGGTGGTCGCCGCGGCGGTCAGCGTTTGGTGGCTCGGCATGGCGCTACGCGGTTACAAAGTGGAAGATGATAAGGTCTGGGCGCGCAAGCTGTTCGGCTTCTCTATCATTGCGATTACCGCGCTGAGTATCATGATGTCCGTTGATTTTATGGTGCCGAATTCGCAGAATCTGCTGACTTACGTCTGGTAACAAGCGTTGCTATTGAAAAAACCGCTGTGTCGCAAAACGGCGGTTTTTTTATTCATTTCATCAGGCAGTAACACCCCACGAGTTATCAATTCTGAATAATATGTAAATTATCCGTTTTCAGTAAATCAACTTTTTTACCATTGATTGTTGCCGTCGCTGACTTCACGGTGAAAGTAAGTTTATGGTAATCACATAAGTCACCGTTTTTCATCAGGAGATATCCCATCGACTTAAAAGAATCCCCCATACCCTGTTCAGTACCCAGAGTATTGAGACCCAAAGGAGGAAAAGCGACCACTCTTTCGTCGCTAACTCCAGCATCATTTTTTAATATCAATTCCACATGTAAGTTCGCAACATGAATTAACTTTTTCGTATTGACAACAAATCCAATCTGACACAGTGGAATATTATCAATCCTGCCAAATAATCCCGCATATTTTTCTAATGTTAACTCAGGAAGTTGCTGACTAAAATCATTACGACTCTTTCGATCTTTTTCACAATAATCAAGATAATCGCGTTGTGTCATCTTTTTTATATAGCTGTTATCGTAATAGTGCCAGGATTGTTGGCAATCGACATCAACACCCTGGCCATTAAAATACATCTGTGCTAAATAATCAGCGGCCGCCTGTAATTCTTTCTCATAAGCTTTTTTAAAAAAATACAGCGCTTTATCGTAATCAACGTTAACCAGTACGCCAGAATAGTACACACGACCTAACGTATACAATGCTTCTCCATTACCTTGCTGCGCCGCCATTTCATACCATTTCCGGGCTTTCTCTCCATCTGGTTGTAATCCCAATCCGGCGTGTTCATAAAGAAAACCTAACAGCGTCTGTGAGTCGGCATCCCCCTTCTCGGCCGAAATTCGGAGCCATTTCAGGGCTTCAGCAATATCTATCGTTTTCGTTGCATTATTAAAATATAAAGTAGAGACCAGTTTTGCCGTCTGATACGCGACCTTAGGATCACCCTCTCTCGCCCAGAGTATCGCTATCCGCGCAAGATGTGATGAGTCAAAACCTATTCGACTCAGCAGTTTTCGCTCATCTGATTGCGGGGCATAAAAATAGAAACTTAAGCCTTGAATAAAATGAGGACGAAATGAAAGGTCTCGATATGCCTCAAGTTTATTACTATAAACACTCCCAATTATACGTTCAATCACCTTTTTATCGAGATTGATATTGGATAAATTAATTTTTTCTCTAAGCTGTTTTGCTAATGTTTTCGCTTGTGTAATATCCTTTTGGGTACCGATGCCATACTCATAGAAATAAGCCGCATTAAAGCAACCATAATCACCGTCCAAATTACAAGCCTGTTCGTAGTACTTTATTGCCTGCGGAATATCCACAGATACTGAAACGCCGTACTCATAAATAAACCCCAACTCCGCCAGCGCTTGAGCGTTATTATCTTTGGCTAACGCCTTTAGCTCATTTAGCGCCTGAACATCTTTCTGCGCAATACGGCTATACAACGCGTCAATATCATCACCTGCCTGGCATACCGATGCGAAAGAAAGCCCAAGCAGAAGCAAAAGATTCCATTTCCGTTTTATCATTTTTCATTCCCTTATTTTTTATCTAAAAAGCGCACACTGTCAGCTTTCAGCAAATCAACATTCTTATCGTTAATCGTTGCCGTAGCGGATTTCAGCGTAAAATGGATATCGCCGATCCCGTGACAAAAATCTTGAGTATACAGAGGGAGATCGTATGAGGTAACGAGAGGATCAACAGCATGATTTTGCATATCTATCCCCAGAGTATTCAAACCGAATGGCGGAATCATTAACGTTTCCTCAGTTGCCACTCCATCATCATTTTTCAGCTCAAGCGTAATATGCAAATTCGCCATGTTACGGATTTTATCTGTGCCAATCTGAAAAATTAGTGCGCATTCTTTCGGCTTAGCCGTTATCCCGCGAGAGAAAATACTCTCTTTTTTTAGGGTTACTTTGGGTAAAGCATCCGCGTTGTTTTTTCGACTCTGAATATCCGCTGCGCATTTACTTAAAAATATTTTTTCCTCAACCTTCTTACCTACATATCGAGATGCTTTCTTGTAATACGACCAGGCTTTATCACAATCAGGTGCAGTACCTAAACCGTTATAATACATCCAACTCAACGGCATCGTTGAGCGCGAATTAGTACCATCATTTTCAACCTGCGTAAATAATGCCAGCGCTTTAGCGTAATCAGTGCGCCCTGTTGCGCCAGAATAATAGATTTTACCTAGCGCAATCTGTGCATCGCTGTCACCCTGCTCAGCCGCCTGCCCATACCATTTTTGTGCTTCCTGAATGTCTGGCTTAATCCCCCACTCATCGCCCTCTCCCCCCGAATAAATACCCCCCAAGAGAGATTGGGCCTCAACGACGCCTTTTTCCGCGGCGGCGCGAAACCATTTCAACGAGGCTGGCCTGGCCTTATAAGGCTCATCCACATAATGACCAGAGAAATCATTAAGGGTGAGTAACCCCAGTTGATAATCCATTTGTGGATCGCCGTCCTGTACCCATAGCGTAGCAAGGCGGAACGTTTTTTCCTGATTAAATCCGATACGACTAAAAAAAAGCGCATCGCTCTCTGGCCTATTATTTAGAAGATTAAATAGTGCATTAATAAATTCTGGCCGCTGCGATTTATCCGTATCGGCCAATGCTTTTGCCGTGTAAATTTCTTGCGAAAACTTATCGATATACTCTTGCTCAATCAATAAATTATCCAGATTCATTTTCTTAGCATACATATTGGCCTGAGCGCTATCTTTCGCCACTCCGTCGCCATACTGATAAGCATACTTCACATTATAGCAACCATAGTTACCGCCAAGTTCACAGGCCTGCTTGTAATACTGCAACGCCCGTTCGCGATTCATCGGTACACCAATACCGTATTCATGGATAAACCCCAGTTCATCCAGAACCGAAGCTCTTTTTTCCACAGGCAAAGCATCAAGATCCTTCTGGGTAAGCGCAGCATATTTTACATCATCTTTACCGTTGTTCTCTGATGCATTTACCTGGCTAACAAATAAAATACCCGCCAAAATACATAATGATAAATATTTAATTTCCATAACGAATTCACTCCTTGAATAATATAATAAATGCGACTGCTGACAAACCTTCTGCCTGATAAACGCGCGCCATCACGCAGAAAGTTTGCTATCAGTCTCGGCGTTGTTGAATAAATCAAATTTTCAGAAGATGGGCGGATCTGATCATTGCAGTCGTTTCAGAATCGGCTTCCTATGGCAAAGCAAAAGTTTAAAGTCACCCACCGGCCAGCCACTCTCAGGCAGCGCGGTTCGCTGACAGTCTGGCTTGACGAGTTCTGCTATTGCAACATGGAGCAACAGCGCACACCGCCTGAAGGCCGTGGCTAACCGCTACACTATACTGAGATGGCTCAGATAGCCACTACAGCTCAAGGAGATCGGAATATGAATGAGCACAAGGCTATGCTGACTCTCCCGATCGCCCCTATCGTGTTAACAATTTATCTCTTTTTTAGCTCAACTGTTTCAAAAACATAATATTTGCTAATTAACCCTCTATTTACCCGACACACTCCCCGCACTACACTACTCCCAGCTTTTATACAGAGGTGGCAATGAACGATTATAAAATGACGCCAGGGGAGCTGCGCGCCACATGGGGTTTAGGGACCGTCTTTTCGTTGCGTATGCTGGGCATGTTTATGGTTCTACCAGTACTGACCACATACGGTATGGCGCTACAGGGCGCCAGCGAAGCATTAATCGGCATTGCGATCGGCATTTACGGGCTGGCGCAGGCTATCTTTCAAATTCCCTTTGGGCTGCTGTCCGACCGCATTGGCCGCAAACCGCTGATTGTCGGCGGACTGGCGGTATTTGTCGCGGGCAGCGTCATTGCCGCGCTCTCCCACTCAATCTGGGGCATTATTCTGGGGCGAGCGCTACAAGGGTCCGGCGCTATTGCCGCCGCCGTCATGGCGCTCCTGTCTGACCTCACCCGCGAGCAAAACCGTACCAAAGCGATGGCGTTTATCGGCGTCAGCTTTGGTATCACCTTCGCGATTGCGATGGTATTAGGGCCGATCGTTACCCATAGTCTGGGATTGAACGCGTTGTTCTGGATGATCGCCGCCCTCGCCACCCTGGGCATTCTTCTGACGATCTGGGTGGTTCCCAACAGTACCAACCATGTGCTGAATCGCGAATCCGGGATGGTCAAAGGCAGCTTCAGTAAAGTGCTGGCGGAGCCGAGGCTGCTCAAGCTCAATTTCGGCATTATGTGTCTGCATATTTTATTGATGTCCACCTTTGTCGCCTTGCCCGGCCAGCTTGCCGATGCTGGTTTCCCTGCCGCCGAACACTGGAAGGTGTATCTGGCAACCATGGTGATCGCCTTTGCCGCCGTCGTGCCTTTTATTATCTATGCTGAAGTCAAACGGCGGATGAAGCAGGTATTCCTGTTCTGCGTGGGACTCATTGTCGTCGCAGAAATCGTGTTGTGGGGAGCGGGCCAACATTTCTGGGAGCTGGTGATTGGCGTACAACTCTTTTTCCTCGCCTTTAATCTGATGGAGGCGCTGCTGCCTTCGCTGATTAGCAAAGAATCGCCCGCGGGGTATAAAGGAACGGCGATGGGCGTCTATTCTACCAGTCAGTTTCTTGGCGTGGCGCTTGGCGGCTCGCTGGGCGGCTGGATAGACGGCACGTTTGATGGGCAAACCGTTTTCCTTGCCGGGGCCGTACTGGCGATGGTATGGCTGGCGGTGGCAAGTACCATGAAAGAGCCGCCCTATGTCAGCAGCCTGCGCGTGGAAATTCCAGCGGATATTGTTGCTGACGACAGGCTAAAACAGCGACTGTTGGCAATGAAAGGCGTAAGCGAAGCGCTGATCGTGGCGGAAGAGCATTCCGCTTACGTCAAAATCGACAGCAAAGTGACCAATCGCTTTGAAGTTGAACAGCTTATCAGCAAAGGATGAATACTGCATTGCCGGATGGCGGCGAGGCTCTATCCGGCATAACAACTTAATCGCGGAAGTTTTTGAACTGGAACGGCTGGCCCAAATCGCCGCCGCGAACCAGCGCCATTACCGATTGCAGATCGTCACGTGATTTGCCCGTCACGCGAATCTCTTCCCCCTGAATTTGCGCCTGCACCTTCAGTTTGCTGTCTTTAATCAGCTTGACGATTTTCTTCTGCACGGCGCTTTCAATGCCCTGCTTCAGCTTCGCTTCCACATACCAGGTTTTACCGCTATGCACGAACTCGTCCGGTACATCCAGCGAAGCGCCTTCAATACCGCGTTTAAGCAGCTTGGCGCGCAGAATATCGAGCAACTGATTGACCTGGAAATCGGACTCGCTCAGCACCTTGATGGTTTTATTGGCATCGTTCAGTTCAATAGTCGCCTCTACGCCACGGAAGTCAAAACGAGACTCAACCTCGCGAACCGCGTTATCCACACCGTTACGCGCTTCCTGCAGATCAACTTCAGAAACAATATCGAAAGATGGCATCTTTTCTTCTCCCTTCATTTTCGTTGCGTTGCATAATACCTGCAACGAGGCTTAACGAGAAGCTTAGCTGATGACGCTATAATTAGCGCCATAACACCTGGCGCTGTTGCAGGTGAGGAGGAACAATGAAAATTACTGTACTGGGATGCGGAGCCTTAGGACAACTTTGGCTTTCGGCACTGTGCAAACACGGACATGACGTACAGGGCTGGCTACGGGTGCCACAACCTTATTGCAGCGTAAATCTGATCGATACCGATGGTTCCTTTTTCAACGAATCACTGACGGCAAACGATCCGGATTTTTTGGCGAAGAGCGAACTGTTATTAGTCACGCTGAAAGCGTGGCAGGTTTCCGACGCAGTACGAACCCTGGCGTCAACCCTACCGGTGACGTCGCCTATCCTGCTCATTCATAATGGAATGGGAACCATAGAAGAGCTGCAAAATATCCAACAGCCGATGTTGATGGGGACTATCACCCATGCTGCGCGCCGCGACGGTAATATCATTATTCATGTCGCTAACGGTACTACGCATATTGGCCCGGCGCGCGAGCAAGACGGCGATTACAGTTATCTCGCCGATATCCTGCAGGGGGTACTGCCCGATGTCGCCTGGCATAACAATATCCGCGCAGAGATGTGGCGCAAACTGGCGGTCAACTGTGTTATCAACCCGCTCACCGCGCTTTGGAACTGCCCGAACGGCGAGCTGCGCCATCATCCTGATGAAATCAACGCAATTTGCGAAGAGGTCGCCGCCGTGATTGAACGTGAAGGCTACCACACATCGGCAGACGATTTACGCTATTATGTTGAGCAAGTGATTGACAGTACGGCAGAAAACATCTCATCCATGTTGCAGGACGTGCGTGCCATGCGCCATACCGAAATTGACTACATCACCGGTTATTTACTCAAGCGCGCCCGCGTGCACGGTCTCGCCGTTCCGGAAAATAGCCGCCTGTTTGAAATGGTAAAGCGAAAGGAGAGTGAGTATGAGCGCTCAGGCACTGGTATGCCTCGCCCCTGGTAGTGAAGAGACCGAAGCGGTCACCACTATCGATCTGCTGGTTCGCGGCGGAATCCACGTCACTACCGCCAGCGTCGCCAGCGATGGCAACCTGACGATTGTCTGCTCGCGCGGTGTAAAGCTACTGGCGGATGCGCCGCTGGTTGAAGTTGCCGACGGCGATTATGACATCATCGTGTTGCCCGGCGGAATTAAAGGCGCCGAGTGCTTTCGCGACAGCCCGCTGCTGGTCGAAACCGTAAAACAGTTTCACCGCTCCGGGCGCATTGTCGCAGCCATTTGCGCCGCAGCCGCCACAGTGCTCGTGCCGCACGATATCTTCCCTATCGGCAATATGACCGGTTTTCCGGCGCTGAAAGATAAGATCCCCGCCGAACAGTGGCAGGATAAGCGTGTGGTGTGGGATGCGCGGGTAAAATTATTAACCAGCCAGGGACCGGGTACCGCTATCGATTTTGGTTTGAAAATCATCGACCTGTTGGCTGGTCGTGAAAAAGCGCATGAAGTGGCTTCGCAACTGGTGATGGCGGCGGGGATTTATAACTACTACGAGTAAGAATGATTGCCGGATGGCGGCGTAAACACCTTATCCGGCCTACAAAACGGTACAGTCTGTAGGCCGGATAAGCGGCAGCGCCATCCGGCAGTTATTTTACGGGCGTTCGCCCTGCGCCAGACGCGCATTAATATGCGCAATCACCTCAGGTAAATCCGCCAGTGAATCCACCACGTAATGCGCCCCGGCGGCGTACAGCTTGCTGGCCGCGTGCTCACGGCGGACCGCAACGTCCTCTTTCGACATTGTCTGATAGGCGTCCCATGTTGCGCCGAATTCGTTACCCGATACCGCCAGCCCCACCGTCCACATCCCCGCGTTAAGCCCCTCGCTAATGCCCGGCGCGGCATCATCTACCTTCACACAGTGCGCGACCGCATCAATGCCCAGCGCAATCACGTTTTGCAGCGCCATCCACGGCCCCGGGCGACCACCCGCGGCCAGGTCGTCCGTTGCCACCCAATGATCCGGACAATAGCCATGCCCGGCGGCGGCGGGGACCAGACGCTCCATCACCGCTCGTGGGTAACCGGAGCAGGAGCCTATCTTAATGCCCTCGGCTCGTAGCGCCGCGATCGTGTCGATAACTCCGGCAATAGGAGAAGAAAAATCGACAACTTTAGCAATCTGTAACGGCATGAAGGCGGAATAGATGGCATCAATATCTGCTGCGCTCATGGAGCGGCCAAACTTTGCCTGCCAGCGCGCGTCAACAGCAGGTAATTTTCCCAGCGCTTCAATGTGTTGCCATTTACCCAGCCCCATTGGCACGCGTGCTTCGGCGAGGGTGATCTCCACATCAAATGCCTGACGGAACGCCTCGACGAAAATTTGCGTCGGCGCGAAGGAGCCAAAATCGACGGTGGTGCCCGCCCAGTCGAGAATAACAGCGTGAATACGGTTCATCATGGTTCCTTATTTCGTCCAGTACATGGCGGTACGAATGGCGGTCAGCAGGGCCGTGATATCGGCGGCATATACTTCGCCAATGTTGCCGATGCGAAAGCAGTCGCTTTGCGACACTTTGCCTGGATAGATAACAAAGCCCTGCTCTTTAAGGCGGCGATAAAATTCGCTAAAGCGATACTGCGGGTCTTCCGGTGAATAAAAGGCGGTGATAATGGGCGAATGAAGTTCGTCATCCAGCAGCGTGTTAAAGCCCAGCGCCCGCATTCCGGCCACCAGGCTGCGCTGATTTTGCTGATAGCGTTGATGACGTGCCGCCACGCCACCTTCTTCCGCCAGCTCTTTCAGCGCCTGGGCAAACGCCAGGACGGTATGAGTGGGCGAAGTAAAACGCCATTTGCCGTGGTTATCCTCCATGCAGCGCCACTGGGCGTAGAGATCTAACGACAGCGAGCGGGAACGCCCTTTGCACGCGGCCAGTTTTTGCTCGCGGGCAATCACGAAGGCAAAACCCGGCACGCCCTGAATGCATTTATTGGCGGAGCTGATCAGATAGTCGATGTGTAATGTTGCAATATCCATGGGGATGCCGCCGAAGCTGCTCATGGCGTCAACGATGTAGGTTTTGCCATAGCGCTGCGCCAAAGCGCCCACCTCATCAATGGGGTTGAGCATCCCGGTGGTCGTTTCGCTATGCACCATGGCGATATGGCTGATCGTCGGGTCGGCGTTGAGGATCGCGTCGATCGCCTGCACGTCCGGGCGCGCAACTTCGCCGCAGTCGTAAGCGTGATGGGCGATACCCATAAGGCCGGCCATCTCGACCATTCGTGCGCCGTATGCACCGTTGCTGACGATCAGCACCTTATCCTGCGGCCCCAATGCGCTGCCCAGTACGGCTTCCACAGCATAGCTGCCGCTGCCTTGCAGCAGTACGGAGGTGTAGCCTTCGGAGGCCGTTGCCAGTGCGGTCAGCTGCTGGCGGATCTGTTCCACCACGCCGATATTGTAATCATCATCCCAGGTACAGCTATCGAACAACATCGCTTCTTTCACGGTACGAGAGGTGGTGAGCGGGCCAGGAGTCAGCAGCAGATAGTTACGCGAAGTCATGTTATTTACCTTTTGGTCTATACCAGATTGCATTTATCATGACGATCTTTGCCGCGACGGGTCAAAGAGAAAATCGCGCTGCAACAAAAAATTCATCTCTGCTTGTATAATGGCGGCAGGCAAAACGGAAGCGAGTAAGCATGAAATCTATCCCGGGCGATATCCCGCAGTACCTGTTGATCAAGGCGCAGCTTCAGGCGCGTATTCAGAGCGGTGCGTTGAAAAGCGGTGATAAACTGCCGTCTGAACGCGAACTGTGCGCGATCTTCAACACCACGCGCATTACTGTTCGCGAAAGCCTGGCGCAGCTGGAGTCCAGTGGGCTTATCTGGCGCGCCGATCGTCGCGGTTGGTTCGTTACGCCGGAACGCCTGTGGCTGGATCCGACCCAGAACACCAACTTCCATAAGCTTTGCCGCGAGCAGGGGCGGGAGCCAAAAACCGCGCTACTGAGCGGCGTGTTAACCACAGTGCCTGTCGAGGTCATGGAGCCCCTCCAGCTCCAGCCGTTTGATCAAATCTATCTGCTGACCCGTCTGCGTTACGCCGATGGCCGCGCCGTGTGCTACTGCGAAAACCATTGTTTGCCCGCCCGCGTGCCTGAGCTGCTGCAGTACGATCTCAACGGCAGCCTGACCGAGGTATACGGGTCGCACTACAACCTCGTCTATACCAGCATGCATCTGTCGTTCTACCCCACCGCCATGCCTGCGCAGGCCGCACAGGCGCTGGGAGTTATGGAAGGACGCCCGGCGCTGTTGCTGCGCCGTCTGAACTACGATCAACACGGGCGAGTGCTGGATCTGGATATCGAATACTGGCGTCACGACAGCCTGCGTATTGAGGTAGATACCCACTAGCGGGTGCGCGGATGTTGGCTGCCTTATCCGGCCTGTCAATCGTATCGTCTCACGGCTATCCGGATAAGCGCAGCATCATCCAGCGTGGACTGATTTATTTCTCTTTCATCGTTTTGTCATATAAGCCGTTTAGCGTAAAAAGCAAACCTGGTATAGGCCAGAAAATGCAACGTACGCTATGAGGCTATTACGATGAAACTTTCCCGACTTGCTCTGCTGTCTGTCTTCGCTCTCGCCAGCGCCCCGTCATGGGCGGAATCAGTGGTCACGGTGTACTCCATCGACGGGCTGCACGATGGCGATAACAGCTGGTACCAGGTGCAGTTTGACGCATTCACTAAAGCGACCGGCATTACCGTACGCTATGTTGAAGGCGGTGGTGGCGTGGTAGTGGAACGTCTGGCAAAAGAGCGTACGAATCCACAAGCCGACGTGCTGGTAACCGCGCCGCCATTCATTCAGCGCGCCGCCGCCGAAAAGCTGCTGGCGAACTTTAACACCGACGCCGCATCGGCTATCCCCGATGCCAACAACCTTTATTCGCCGCTGGTAAAGAATTATCTGAGCTTTATCTACAACAGCAAGCTGCTGAAAACTGCCCCGGCGAGCTGGCAGGATCTGCTTGACGGTAAATTCAAAAATAAACTCCAGTATTCCACGCCAGGTCAGGCCGCTGACGGCACGGCGGTGATGCTGCAGGCTTTCCACAGCTTCGGCAGTAAAGATGCCGGTTTTGCGTATCTCGGCAAGCTGCAGGCCAATAACGTCGGGCCATCTGCCTCTACCGGCAAGCTAACCGCGCTGGTTAATAAAGGTGAAATCTACGTCGCTAACGGCGACCTGCAAATGAACCTCGCGCAGATGGAACGTAACCCGAACGTGAAAATCTTCTGGCCGGCCAACGACAAAGGCGAGCGCAGCGCGCTGGCCATCCCTTATGTCATTGGCCTGGTCCAGGGGGCGCCGCAGAGTGAAAATGGTAAAAAGCTGATTAACTTCCTGCTGAGTAAAGAAGCGCAGACTCGCGTCAGCGAACTCTCCTGGGGAATGCCGGTACGCAGCGACGTGACGCCGAGCGACGAACATTACAAGGCCGCCACTGCCGCGTTAGAAGGCGTGCAGAGCTGGCAGCCAAATTGGGATGACGTAGCCGTTTCGCTGTCGGCAGATATTAGCCGTTGGCACAAAGTGACCGAAAGCGAGTAAGCCTGATGCTGATGAAAACGACCGCCGTTCACGCCCCTGCATCGCAGGGGACATCGGGGATAGTCCTCGACTCGCTGCGCGTTGCGTATCACGGCAACGTGGTGCTTAAACCGCTCTCTTTGACGATTGAACCTGGCGAAGTGCTGGCGCTGATTGGCCCATCAGGATCTGGAAAAACGACGGTGCTGCGTGCGGTTGCAGGCTTTGTGCAGCCTGCAGGCGGTCGTATTCTGATTGGCGATACGGACGTCACCCATCTGCCACCCTATAAACGCGGGTTGGCGATGGTGGTGCAGAACTACGCCTTGTTCCCGCATCTGAAAGTGGAAGACAACGTCGCTTTTGGCCTGCGTGCGCAGAAGCAGCCAAAGGCGCTAATTAATGAGCGTGTAACGCAGGCGCTGAAAACGGTTGGCATGAGTGATTACGCCGCCCGTTATCCGCATCAACTTTCCGGCGGCCAGCAGCAACGCGTGGCCATCGCCCGCGCGATTGCCGTGCGCCCGCGCGTGCTGTTGCTGGATGAACCACTGTCAGCGCTGGACGCACAGATTCGTCATAATATGGTGGAAGAAATCGCCCGTCTTCACCGTGAGCTGCCGGAACTCACTATTCTCTACGTCACCCACGATCAAACGGAAGCGCTCACCCTGGCCGATAAAATCGGCATTATGAAGGATGGCTCACTGATTGCTCACGGCGAAACCCGCGCGCTATATCAGCATCCGCCCAATCGTTTTGCCGCCGAATTCTTAGGTCGCGCCAATATTCTCTCCGCCATCGCGCTGGGGATAACGGAGGTTCCGGGGCTGGTGGACGTCAGCTGCGGCGGTGCGGTGATTCGCGCGTTCAGCCGGGGCAGCCACCACGGTTACAACAAACTGCTGTGCATTCGTCCTCAGCACCTCAGCCTGACGCCGCGTTCGGCCTACAGCAACCGCTTCAACGCCACACTGCAATCGGTGCACTGGCAGGGCGATTTAACCCATCTGTTGTGTGACGTTGCTGGCGAAACGGTGCGAATGGTGTTGACGCATGTCAATCCGCTGCCGCGCGTGGGCGACAAGCTGGCGCTGTGGTTCGAACCGGATGATGCGGTCCTGATTGAGGTATAACCATGCCACTCATTTTACCACTGGAAAAACCGGCGCTTAACCTACGCCCGCTGCTGTGGCTGCTGCTCCCGTTGCTGGTGCTGGCGACGCTGTTTTTCTGGCCTCTGTCGCTCATCGTTGAACAGGCGCTACGCGGTGCCAATGGCGAGATCGGGCTCGAGACCTTCCGCCAGGTGGTCGACTCGAAACGCTTTGTCGGCGCGTTACTGAACACGTTGCAAATCGCCTTTTTCGCCACCGCCGGTTGCCTGCTGCTGGGCAGCGTGATGTCGCTGATTCTGGTGTTTATTCCTTTCCCCGGCAGCGAGTTGATTGGTCGGGTCGTCGATACTTTTATTGCGCTGCCGACCTTCCTGATTACGCTGGCGTTCACCTTTATTTATGGGTCAGCGGGTCTGCTCAACGGTACGCTGATGAGCCTGTTTGCCTTTGAGCTACCGCCGGTGGATTTTCTCTACTCGATGCAGGGCGTCATTCTGGCGGAGATCACGGTGTTCACTCCGCTGGTGATGCGGCCACTGATGGCCGCGCTGCGGCAAATTGATAAAAGCCAGCTAGAAGCAGCCAGCATTCTGGGGGCGCACCCGTTACGGGTGATTGGGCAGGTGATTTTCCCGGCGGCGCTACCGGCGCTGATGGCTGGTGGCAGCCTGTGCCTGCTGTTGACCACTAACGAGTTTGGCATCGTACTGTTTATTGGCGCGAAAGGGGTTAACACCCTGCCGATGATGGTTTACAGCAAAGCGATTCTGGAGTCCGACTATACGGTCGCCTGCATGATTGCGTTGATTAACATTGTCTTGTCGCTGGGGCTGTTCTCCCTCTATCGCCTGGCGGCATCGCGTACCGGCGTAAGGAGCTAGCCATGCTAATTTGGTCACCTAAAGGACGCGCAGCGGCGGGCGTTGTGGCTAGCGTACTGTTTATCGTGTTCTTTTTCCTGCCGCTGGCGGTGATTCTGATGTCCAGCCTTAGCCAGCAGTGGAACGGTATTCTGCCGAGTGGCTTCACGCTGAACCACTTTGTTAACGCTCTGCACGGTGCGGCATGGGATGCCCTACTTGCCAGCCTCACGATTGGCTTTTGCGCCAGCCTGTTTGCGCTGCTTTGCGGCGTTTGGGCGGCGCTGGCGCTGCGTCAATATGGGGTGAAAACGCAGAAATGGTTAAGTATGGTGTTCTATCTGCCGAGTGCGATTCCGTCAGTGTCCGTGGGCCTGGGCATTCTGGTTGCTTTCAGCCAGGGGCCATTGCAAATGAACGGCACCCTATGGATTGTGCTGACAGCGCACTTTGTGCTGATTTCCGCCTTTACCTTCAGTAACGTGTCGACCGGACTGGCGCGAATTTCCGCCGATATTGAAAACGTCGCGTCGAGTCTGGGGGCATCGCCCTGGTATCGTCTGCGTCACGTGACGTTGCCGTTATTGATGCCGTGGATGGTGTCAGCGCTGGCGCTGAGTTTATCGCTCTCCATGGGGGAGTTGGGCGCGACAATGATGATTTATCCGCCGGGCTGGACGACGCTGCCGGTGGCTATCTTTAGCCTGACCGACCGTGGAAATATCGCCGACGGCGCGGCGCTGACCATTGTGCTGGTGGCCATTACGCTGCTGCTGATGATGAAGCTGGAGCGCATTGCAAAACGGTTGGGGCAGAAATAAAACGGTAGGCCGGGAGGACATAGCCGCCACCCGGCAAAGGAATTACGGGCGATACACCTTCACATTGGCAAACCCCTGCTCGCGCAGATAGAGCGCCTGCAGGCGACTCATTACGCCGCGTTCGCACCATAGCAGCCAGGTTTTGCTCTGATCGAGATCGCCAAATTTAGTGCTCAGCTTGTAGAAAGGCAGCGAAACGACGTCGACGCCTTCCACTTTCAGCGGCTTGTCATCCTGCTCATCGACAGAACGGATATCCAGAATCACATCGTTGGCGCCAAAACCGCTCACGGTTTCTACTTCCACCACCTCCTGCTGGGTCTGCTGGGCGATTTCACGAATATCGACGTTGCTCGCTTCTTCTACCACCTTATCGAGAATACTGAAGTCGAAATTTTCTTCTTCGGCTTCAATTTTCGCTTTAATGGCTTTCACCGTCGGACTTTTTGAAATCACGCCACAGTATTCCGGCATCGTACGGGCAAAATCTTCCGTACCAATCTGGCGCGCCAGGTTGATAATGTGCTCTTTATCGTAAGAGATCAGCGGGCGCAGGATCAGCGTGTCAGACACGTTATCGATCAAGCGCAAGTTGGTTAGCGTCTGGCTGGACACCTGGCCCAGCGCTTCGCCGGTCACCAGCGCCTGTACGCCGTAACGTTCCGCCACTTTCGACGCCGCGCGTACCATCATACGTTTGAGCACCACGCCCATCTGGCCGTCGTCAACTTTCTCCAGAATCTCGCCGACCACCGGTTCGAAGTTAATCGCTACAAAACGCACGCGATGGGAGCTGCCAAAGCGGTTCCACAGGTAATGCGCCACCTGGCGAACGCCGATTTCATGCGCCGCGCCGCCGAGGTTAAAGAAGCAGTAGTGTACGCGGCAGCCGCGACGCATCAGCATATAGCTGGAGACGCCGGAGTCAAAACCGCCGGAGATCAGCGATAGCACATCTTCCTGGGTGCCAATCGGGAAACCGCCAATACCTTCATAACGCCCTTTGATCAGCAGCAGGCGATCATCTTCCACTTCCAGATGCACCGTCACATCCGGGTTAGTGAGCTTCACGCGCGCCGATTCAATATGCTGATTTAATCCGCCGCCGACATAGCGCTCCACCTCAATGGAACTAAACTCATGCTTACCGCGACGTTTTACGCGCACGCAGAAGGTTTTGCCTTCAAGCTGCTCGCGATACTGCGCCAACGCTTTCTCGAAAATGTCGTGCATATCGGTGAACGGCACATCTTCGACTTCAAGAATATGGTGGATCCCCGGAATGCGGGTCAGCGCGTCGCGAATCGCCAGACGCTGGTTTTCATCTTTGGCGCGAACTTCAATGTTATCCCAGTGACGGACAACCGCGAGGGTCTCATCGTAGTGCTTTAAAACGTTACGGATGTTCCCGGTTAAAATTTTTATAAAGCGCAAACGCACAGATTGGCTTTTGATAGTGATTTCCGGGAACAATTTAATGATAAACTTCATGGCGGCAATGGTTCTTTAGCAAGCTATCTAAGGCTTGTCGTGGAGAAATAGTACAGCAGCCCATACCTACGGCTGCATCCAGGCGCGGAAGTATATCACTATCACGGACATCTTGCGCATTTCCCCTTACCATTGCGCGTTATTTGCTTATCAGTGTGAGTCCGTTACCATAGACTTGTACTGCCATTACAGAGAGTCAAACAGTCATCATGCCGAAGAAAAATGAGGCGCCCGCCAGCTTTGAAACTGCGCTGAGCGAGCTGGAACATATTGTTACCCGCCTGGAAAGCGGCGATTTGCCGCTGGAAGACGCGCTGAATGAATTCGAGCGCGGCGTACAACTGGCGCGTCAGGGGCAGGCAAAACTGCAGCAGGCGGAACAGCGCGTGCAAATTTTGCTGTCTGATAATGAAGAGGCTTCACCTGAGCCTTTTATCGCGGATAATGAGTAAATGGACTTTACGCAGCAGCTACAGGCTTGCGTAACGCAAGCGAATCAGGCGCTGAGCCGTTTTATCGCGCCACTGCCCTTTCAGAACACTCCCGTGGTCGAAGCCATGCAGTATGGCGCATTATTAGGCGGTAAACGCCTGCGGCCATTTCTGGTTTACGCCACCGGTCAAATGTTTGGCGTCAGTACGGCAACGCTGGATGCGCCAGCTGCGGCGGTCGAATGCATTCATGCCTATTCGCTGATCCATGACGACCTGCCAGCAATGGACGATGACGATTTGCGTCGCGGCCTGCCGACTTGCCATATTAAATTTGGCGAAGCCAACGCAATCCTGGCGGGAGACGCGTTGCAGACGCTGGCGTTTGCCATTATCAGCGACGCGCCGATGCCGGAAGTCGCCGATCGCGATCGTATCGCGATGATCGCCGAACTGGCGAACGCCAGCGGTATCGCCGGTATGTGCGGCGGTCAGGCATTGGATCTGGCGGCAGAAGGCCAGCGGATCACTCTGGACGCGCTGGAACGCATTCATCGCCATAAGACCGGCGCGCTCATTCGCGCCGCCGTTAGACTTGGCGCATTGAGCGCGGGCGATAAAGGACGGAATACTCTGCCGATACTTGACCGCTATGCAGAGAGTATCGGCCTTGCCTTCCAGGTTCAGGATGACATTCTGGATGTGGTGGGCGATACTGCAACGTTAGGTAAACGTCAGGGCGCAGACCAGCAGCTTGGCAAAAGTACCTACCCTGCACTTCTGGGTCTTGAGCAAGCCCGGAATAAAGCCCGGGACCTGATAGAGGACGCCCGTCAGTCGTTACATCAGCTGGCCGCGCAATCACTGGACACCTCGGCACTGGAAGCGCTAGCGAACTACATAATCCAGCGTGATAAATAAACCCCATATCCAATGAGCTTGCGATGAGTTTTGATATAGCCAAATACCCTACCCTGGCATTGGTCGACTCCACCCAGGAGTTACGACTGTTACCGAAAGAGAGTCTGCCGAAACTCTGCGACGAGCTACGCCGCTACTTACTCGACAGCGTAAGCCGTTCCAGCGGGCACTTCGCTTCCGGGCTGGGCACGGTAGAACTTACCGTGGCGCTGCATTATGTCTACAACACCCCGTTTGACCAGCTAATCTGGGATGTTGGACACCAGGCTTATCCACATAAAATCCTTACCGGTCGTCGCGACAAAATCGGCACCATTCGCCAGAAAGGCGGTCTGCATCCGTTCCCGTGGCGCGGAGAAAGTGAATACGATGTGCTGAGCGTTGGGCATTCCTCCACCTCCATCAGCGCCGGTATCGGTATTGCCGTGGCGGCGGAGAAAGAAGGCAAAGATCGCCGCACCGTCTGTGTGATTGGCGACGGCGCCATCACCGCCGGTATGGCGTTTGAAGCAATGAATCACGCAGGCGATATCCGGCCCGACATGCTGGTCATTCTGAACGACAATGAAATGTCGATTTCGGAAAACGTCGGCGCGCTCAACAACCATCTGGCGCAGCTACTTTCCGGTAAGCTTTACTCTTCTCTGCGCGAAGGCGGAAAAAAGGTCTTCTCCGGCGTACCGCCAATTAAAGAACTGCTCAAGCGTACCGAAGAACATATTAAAGGCATGGTTGTGCCGGGCACACTGTTCGAAGAGCTGGGCTTTAACTACATCGGGCCGGTCGATGGTCACGATGTCATGGGGCTTATCAGCACATTGAAGAACATGCGCGACCTGAAAGGCCCGCAGTTCCTGCATATCATGACCAAGAAAGGCCGCGGCTATGAGCCCGCGGAAAAAGATCCGATCACTTTCCATGCGGTGCCTAAATTTGATCCTTCCAGCGGATGTTTGCCGAAAAGCAGCGGCGGCCTGCCCGGTTATTCAAAAATCTTCGGTGACTGGCTGTGTGAAACCGCCGCCAAAGACAGCAAGCTGATGGCGATCACCCCGGCAATGCGCGAAGGTTCCGGCATGGTGGAATTTTCACGTAAATTCCCGGATCGCTATTTTGACGTCGCCATCGCCGAGCAGCATGCCGTCACCTTCGCCGCAGGTCTGGCGATTGGCGGCTATAAGCCCGTCGTGGCGATCTACTCTACTTTCCTGCAACGCGCCTACGATCAGGTCATCCATGACGTCGCTATCCAGAAACTGCCGGTCATGTTCGCCATCGATCGCGCCGGTATCGTTGGCGCGGATGGACAAACACACCAGGGCGCGTTCGATCTCTCCTATCTGCGCTGCATCCCGGATATGGTGATCATGACGCCAAGCGACGAAAACGAATGTCGCCAGATGTTATTTACCGGGTATCACTATAACGACGGCCCGACGGCAGTACGTTATCCACGCGGTAATGCGCAGGGCGTGGCGCTAACCCCGCTGGAAAAACTGCCTATTGGTAAAGGCCTTGTGAAGCGTCATGGCGAAAAACTGGCGATTCTGAACTTTGGCACCTTAATGCCTGAGGCGGCGAAAGTCGCCGAAGCGCTGAACGCCACGCTGGTCGACATGCGCTTTGTTAAACCGCTGGACGACACGTTAATTCTGGAGATGGCCGCGCAGCATGACGCGCTGGTGACGCTGGAAGAAAACGCCATTATGGGCGGCGCTGGCAGCGGCGTAAACGAAGTGCTAATGGCCCATCGTAAACCTGTACCTGTGCTGAATATCGGTCTTCCGGATTTCTTTATCCCGCAAGGAACGCAGGAAGAAGCCCGCGCGGAACTGGGGCTCGACGCCGCAGGCATTGAAGCCAAAATCAAGGCCTGGCTGGCATAATCCCCTCTTTGCTCCTGCTATGCTTGAAGAGTGACGGGTATAACAGGAGCGGAGTCATGCAATACAACACGTTAGGAAATACAGATCTTCGGGTGTCCCGCCTTTGTCTGGGCTGTATGACATTCGGCGAGCCGAGTCGCGGCAATCACGCCTGGACGCTTCCCGAAGAGAGCAGCCGTCCCATCATCAAGCGCGCCCTTGAGGGCGGCATTAACTTTTTTGATACCGCCAACAGCTACTCCGACGGCAGCAGCGAAGAGATTGTCGGCCGCGCGCTGCGTGATTTCGCCCGGCGCGACGAGGTGGTGGTAGCGACGAAAGTCTTCCATCGCGTCGGCGATCTGCCGGAAGGATTGTCCCGCGCGCAAATCCTGCGCTCTATTGACGATAGCCTCGCCCGTCTGGGAATGGAGTATGTCGATATCCTGCAAATCCACCGCTGGGATTACACCACGCCGATAGAAGAAACTCTGGAAACGCTAAACGACGTGGTGAAGGCGGGTAAAGCCCGCTATATCGGCGCTTCCTCAATGCACGCCTCACAATTTGCCCAGGCGCTGGCGCTACAAAAACAACACGGCTGGGCGCCGTTTGTCACCATGCAGGATCACTATAACCTGATCTACCGCGAGGAAGAGCGTGAGATGCTACCGCTGTGCTGGCAGGAAGGCGTCGCCGTGATTCCGTGGAGCCCGCTGGCGCGCGGGCGCTTAACTCGCCCCTGGGGAGAAACCACGGCCCGGCTGGTCTCGGATGACGTGGGCAAAAATTTATACGCTGAAAGCGATAAAAATGATGCGCAAATAGCGGAACGGCTGGCTGGCGTCAGCGAGGCGCTTGGCGCAACGCGAGCGCAGGTCGCGCTGGCCTGGCTGCTCAGCAAACGAGGCGTCGCCGCGCCGATTATCGGCGCTTCGCGTGAAGAGCAGTTAGATGAGTTGCTGAATGCCGTTGATTTAACGCTCAAACCGGAGCAGATTGCTGAACTCGAAACGCCGTACAAACAACATCCGGTGGTGGGATTTAAATAATCTGCCATTGCCCGATGGCGCGGCGCTTATCGGGCCTGCGAAATCGACATATTGTTCGGGGATAGGCCGGATAAGGCGTTTACGCCGCCATCCGGCAAACCCTTTAAATAATACCGAGCGGCCAGTGATGACCGATAAAATACAGTATGCCGGCGGATATCACCCCGGCGACGATATCATCGATCATAATCCCCATGCCGCCGTGCACGTTGCGATCAAACCAACGGATCGGCCAGGGTTTCCACATATCCAGAATGCGGAAAATAACGAACCCGGCTGCCACCCACTGCCAGTCCGTCGTCGGCAACGCCATTAGCGTTATCCACATACCGATAAATTCATCCCAGACAATACTGCCGTGGTCGTGTACGCCCATATCTTTCGCCGTCTGATGGCAAAGATAAACGCCAATGCAGATCCCAAACATCACGACCAGCGAATAAAGCTGCCACGGCAGAAACGTCATCAAATACCAGAAGGGGATCGCCGCCAGCGAGCCCATCGTGCCCGGCACCACAGGGCTCAGCCCGCTGCCAAAGCCGGTAGCGAGCAGGTGCCACGGATTGCGCAAATTCAGGCGGCTTTTCGCAACATCTTTATGGCGTGGCAAAATGGTCATATCCTTTCCAGTCAAAAGTGACAGGTTCTCCGTCACGCACAAAGGCGATCCCTTCGATATCCGCCGTCATTTGCCCGATACAGGTAAACGGCACGCCCAGATGACCAAGCGCGACATCCAGCGCGCCACGGTTCAGCTCCGGGACGGTAAAGCACAGTTCATAATCTTCGCCGCCGGATAACATCCAGCGAAGCTTTTGTTCGGGATCATTGGCATGTCCCCACAGTTCTTCGGAGTCAGGCAGCGCCTCCAAATCGATTCTCGCGCCGCAGTTGCTGGCTTGCAGAATGTGACCAAGATCGGAGATCAAACCGTCGGAAAGATCGATCGCCGAACTGGCGAGATCGCGTAGCGCCTGTCCTTGTAAAATACGCGGCGTCGGGCGCAGATGGCGTTTGACCAGATAGTCGGCATCCCCCCAGCTTCCCACGCGAAAATCACCCCGTAGAATCGCCAGCCCGGCAGCGCTATCGCCCAACGTGCCAGTAACATAAATCCAGTCGCCCGGTTTTGCGCCAGAACGTTTCAGCGCCCGACCGGCTGGCACAAGGCCATGAATACCGAGCGTCATCGACAGCGGGCCGCGCGTGGTATCGCCGCCAATGAGCTGCATGTCGTAGTAATCCAGTTGTTCAAACAGGCTGTCGCTGAACGCGGCAAGCCACGCCTCATCGACGTCAGGAAGCGTGAGTGCCAGCGTTAACCATGCCGGATCGGCGCCCATCGCCGCCAGATCGCTTAAATTCACCGCCAGCGCTTTATACGCCAGATCGGCAGGATCGATATCGGGTAAGAAATGGATGCCCGCCACCAGCGTATCGGTACTGATCGCCAGGGTCTGTTTTTCAGGAATATTCAGGAGCGCGCAATCGTCGCCAATACCGGTTTCAACATCAAGACGAGAGCTTCTTACACGGTCAAAATAACGGGCAATCAGGGAAAACTCGCCACATGCCATACGTTATGCCTCAGCAGAAAAAAAGAAAAGGCCGGAGACGGCGGGTATCATCCATCGCCCGCTATCTTTCCGGCCTGTGAATCACTTTTTGTTGGGACGAATCACCGGAGCTGCTTTATCCAGTACGCCGTTGACGAATTTGTGGCTGTCTTCAGCGCCAAAGGTTTTCGCCAGTTCAATCGCTTCGTTGATGGCCACTTTATAAGGCACATCGCTGCGTTTTGACAGCTCAAACAACGCAATACGCAGCACGGCTTTTTCAACCTGTCCCAGCTCTTCAAGCAGGCGGGACAGATACGGTTTCATTAAACCATCCAGGTACGCGCTGTTAGTCGCCACCCCGGATAGCAGTTCACGGAAATAGAGAACGTCGACGTCTTTTACGTCCTGTTCCGCCAGGAACTGGTATTCAACATCAGCGATGTCGTTCTGGGACAACTGCCAGGAGTAAAGCGCCTGGACGGCACACTCACGGGCGCGGCGACGAGCAGCAGGTTTCACGGAATTCCCCTTACAAAAAATCAGGCCTTAATGGCTTTCAATACATTAATCATTTCAAGCGCGGTCAGCGCAGCTTCTGCGCCTTTATTACCGGCTTTTGTACCAGCACGTTCGATGGCTTGTTCAATACTCTCGGTGGTCAGAACACCAAAGGCTACCGGCACGCCGCTGTCCTGGGCAACGCTTGCCAGGCCATTGCTGGCGCCGCCTGCCACATATTCAAAGTGCGCAGTCCCCCCGCGAATCACGGTTCCCAGCGCAACCACGGCGTCATATTTACCGCTTTTCGCCAGCGCTTCGGTCGCCAGCGGCAGTTCATAGGCGCCAGGCACCCACACTACGGTAATATTATCATCTTTTACCTGACCAATACGCGTCAGGGCATCAACCGCGCCATCCAGCAGGCTGTCGTTGATAAACTGATTGAAACGCGCAATAGTGATGGCGACACGAGCGTCAGGGGCTGCAACGTTAGCTTTAATAATGTTCATATTCTCTCTTCCAGGGTTCATTTGGCCCCGCAGGGGGGCGGATTTTATCATAATAATTTGAGCGCCGCTCCCCTTTCGACGGGAGAACTCATGCGCTCACCATATGCAGGCAAACATCCGGGCCGACATGGCGTATTTCGCTGAAGGTAAATTGCGGCGCGTCGGCGAGCTTCTCAAGCCCCGGCAATTCGCATAATCCCCGCGCCTGGGTTCCCAACAATTTAGGCGCGACATAGACAATCAGTTCATCCACCAGCCCGGCTTGCAGCAACGCGCCCGCCAGTCCCGGTCCGGCTTCAACCCATATGCTATTAATCTGCTGCCTGCCTAACTGCATCATCAGCACAACCAGATCCAAATGTCCGTTGTGCGCCGGCACGCTGATAGTACGAACCGAATCGGGCCACGCGCGGCTATCTTCCTGGGTACACGCAATCCACGTTTCGCCAGGCTGCTGCACAATACGATGCGCAGGCGTTACCCGGTTTTGGCTGTCGATAACAATTCGCACCGGCTGGCGCAGATTTTCCTGCGGGTAAGACGCCTGCGTAGAGGCATCTAACTCCGCCCAACGCACCGTCAAGGCCGGATCGTCAGCCAATACCGTCGCGCTACTGGTTAAGATAGCGTGACTTTGCGCACGCAAGCGCTGAACGTCGCGCCGGGCCTGCGGCGAGGTGATCCACTGGCTTTCGCCGCTGGCCATCGCCGTCCGTCCGTCGACGGAGGCGCCCAGTTTAAGCTGAAGATAAGGGAATCCGGTACGCATCCGCTTGAGGAAGCCTTTATTGAGCGCCTCCGCTTCACTCATCATTAACCCGTGGCTGACCGCAATACCCGCCTGTTGCAGGCGATACAGCCCGCGCCCGGCGACCTGTGGGTTCGGGTCCTGCATCGCGGCGACCACGCGCGCGACGCCGGCCGCAATCAGCGCATCGCAACATGGCGGCGTTCGCCCATGATGGCTACAGGGTTCAAGCGTGACATAGGCGGTTGCGCCTTTGGCTTTTGCGCCCGCCATCCGCAGCGCATGGACCTCGGCGTGCGGCTCTCCGGCGCGCTGGTGATAACCTTCGCCGACGATGTCGCCATTGTTAACAATGACACAGCCGACATTAGGGTTCGGGTGAGTGGTGAAACGTCCACGCTGCGCCAGTTTGAGCGCTCGCGCCATGTAAAACTCATCCTGCATGGCTTAGTCCTGTAGGCGAGCGATTTCTTCGCCAAAGTCTTTGATATCTTCGAAACTGCGATAGACGGAGGCAAAGCGAATATACGCGACTTTATCGAGTTTTTTCAGCTGCTCCATGACCAGGTTGCCAATCATCTTGCTGGGAACTTCACGCTCCCCAGTGGCACGTAATTGTGACTTAATATGGTTCAATGCCATTTCAACATCATCTGCGCTGACGGGTCTTTTTTCCAGCGCTCTCAACATGCCGCTACGCAGCTTATCCTCATTAAAGGGTTCGCGCACATCGTTGCTTTTTATCACGCGCGGCATGACCAGTTCAGCCACTTCAAAGGTCGTAAAGCGTTCATTACACACCAGACACTGCCGACGGCGGCGCACGGACGAGCCCTCGCCTACAAGACGAGAGTCAATGACTTTGGTATCTACGGCGAAACAAAATGGGCAATGCATACGGCGTCCTGACCAGATGATTTAGAAAACACTATTTTACCCTGAACTGGCGCGACAACAAAGGCGGAGCGCTTTTGAGATAAAGGATCGGTGCCTTTGTGCGTATAGCGCACTACCATTACGCTATCGAACCATGAAGGAAATGATCGACATGACAAGACGTTACCTAAGAATTCTCCTGGTGGGAAGTCTCTTGAGCCTGACCGCCTGCGCGCCGCAGAGCGAAGTTCGCCAGATGCATCAAAGCATTAGCACCCTGAATAAAGAGATGACCCAACTGAATCAGGAAACAGTAAAAATTACCCAACAAAATAAGCTGAATGCGGAGTCAACCCGCGGCGTCTATTTGTTGCCTGGCGCCAATACGCCTGCCCGGCTGGAGAGTCAGATCGGTACGCTACGTATGACATTGCTGGAGATTACGCCTGTCGCAGACGGCGCTCACGCAACGTTACGCATTCAGGGCGAGTCCCGCGATCCGCTGCCGGCATTCAGCGCTACCGTAGAGTACGGGCAAATTCAGGGCACTACGGAGAACTATCAGGAGGTGAATGCACAGAGCCTTCTGGTAAATGCCCCTGCCAGCTTGCTGGCGCCCAGTGATGTCAATATTTCGTTACCGTTGAAGGGGATCACACCGGCGCAGTTAGGCTTCATTCGCATCCATGATATTCAGCCTGTTAATCAATAAACGTTCTGGCGGAGCGTTTTGTGCGTTCCGCAACATCCCCCGCGCGACTTTTGTTGCCCTACTGACATTTCCGTCATTTATGACATGGATTGGTAATATTCATGAAAGATAGTACTGTCGCCGCGCCTAAAATGCGCAAACGTGAACGCAATCGATTACGTAAATGATAGATATGTGAAACAAGACATATTTTTGTGAGCAATGATTTTTATAATAGGCTCCGCAGAAACACGAAATATTTAGAAACGCAAATTGCGTTCTTTTCACTCCCGTAAGGGATTTCAAACAGTGGCATACATATGAAAAAAACTTTACTCGCAGTCAGCGCAGCGCTGGCGCTCACCTCATCTTTTACTGCTAACGCAGCAGAAAATGATCAGCCGCAGTATTTGTCCGACTGGTGGCACCAGAGCGTAAACGTGGTAGGCAGCTACCATACCCGTTTCTCGCCGAAATTGAACAACGACGTCTATCTGGAATATGAAGCATTTGCCAAAAAAGACTGGTTTGATTTCTACGGCTATATCGATATTCCCAAAACCTTTGATTGGGGTAACGGCAACGATAAAGGTATCTGGTCCGACGGTTCTCCGCTGTTCATGGAAATCGAGCCGCGTTTCTCGATTGATAAGCTGACCGGCGCAGACCTGAGCTTCGGCCCGTTTAAAGAGTGGTATTTCGCCAACAACTACATCTACGATATGGGCGATAACAAAGCCAGCCGCCAGAGCACGTGGTATATGGGTCTGGGGACCGATATCGACACCGGCCTGCCGATGGGCCTGTCGCTGAACGTGTATGCGAAATATCAGTGGCAAAACTACGGTGCTTCCAATGAAAACGAATGGGACGGCTACCGTTTCAAAGTGAAATACTTCGTCCCCATCACCGATCTGTGGGGCGGTAAACTGAGCTATATCGGCTTTACCAACTTTGACTGGGGATCTGATTTAGGCGACGATCCGAACCGTACCAGCAATTCCATCGCTTCCAGCCATATCCTGGCGCTGAACTACGATCACTGGCACTACTCGGTCGTTGCGCGTTACTTCCATAACGGCGGACAGTGGCAGAATGGCGCAAAACTGAACTGGGGCGACGGCGATTTCAGCGCGAAATCTACCGGCTGGGGCGGCTACCTGGTCGTGGGTTACAACTTCTAAACCTGCAATAAATATCCTCCGGCATAGCCGGAGGTTTTTCAGATGCGCCTGTAAGGCTCTCTTACCAGCCGCGCCCTAACAGGCGCATACGATCTGACATTTGCATCAAACTTCGTTACTTACGGCCCGTAAACGGGCTGCCCGGATAAGGGATCGATAATTGCTCACCCATTTTATCCTCTTCAAGCTGGTGCTTTATGTAGTCCTGTATCTTCGCCGTGTTCTTACCCACCGTATCGACATAGTACCCTCTGCACCAGAACTCTCTGTTCCTGTATTTGAATTTTAGATCCCCAAACTGCTCGTAAAGCATCAGACTACTTTTACCCTTCAGATATCCCATGAAGCTCGACACACTCATCTTCGGCGGGATCTCCAGAAGCATGTGAATATGATCTGCACAACATTCCGCTTCCAGGATTCGTACGTTTTTCCATTCACACAATTTTCTTAATATGCTGCCTACTGCCCTACGCTTCTCTCCATAGAACGCTTGTCTTCGGTATTTGGGCGCGAAAACTATGTGATATTTACAGTTCCATCGGGTGTGCGCTAAGCTCTTTTCGTCCCCCATTGGGACCCCCTTTTGATTTCTTGTTGAACTTTTGCAGTTGCCAGACCGCAAGATGTTTTAACAAATCAAAAGGGGTTTTAATAACTGGCTTAAAGCTGAAAGCTTTCCGGAACCCCCAGCCTGGCTGGGGGTTTTCCATAGACAAAAAAGGCCAGAGGTCGCCCTCTGGCCCGTTTCGGGCGCATGCTGCCATGCGGCGGCGAGTCGCGCCCACTTCACATTATTTCCGGCGATGCCACCAGCCTAAAAACAGACCTGTCGCAATCCCGACCAGCGTTGGTGCCGCCAGATCGTGCCAGATAGTAATGCTCAACTCTGTGAGCGTCATATTGCCGCCTTTGTTGCAATGGCAACGGTTCGCGGCTATCCTCAACTTGTCTAGGGTCAAGTTAGCCCCCGTAATGTTGCCGGTGAATACCGAACAATGTGCGGGGGTTTTCTCTTTCCAGCGACAAGGCCACCGGGGATCAAGCCCCCGCAACATTGCGCCTCACCGGGTTGCCCCGGCTTACCGCTGATTCTACTCTGCTCGCCAGTATCGGCATGAATTAAAAACAAAAAAATCCCAACCTTGCGATCGGGATTCCAGTGACAATGTATGCGTTACAGGACGTTTGGGTCTGGCGACAAACTCCGGGGCTGAAAAAATGTCGGATTGCATCCGACCTACGAAAACCAATAATTCATTTATATTGCGGATTCCGTTGGGTGGAGTGGAGCGAAGCGTAACCTAACATTCAACAGCACCAACAGCTTTGTCAGCAGCCTGCTTATTTCTTTTTGTTCATCATCGCTTTCAGATCGGCAAACGGGTTATAAGTCGCCTCGCCGACATCTTTTTGCGCATCTTCCCCGGCAATGACCGTCGAACCGTACTGATCGGCTTCGGTATATTTAGAATGCTCATGATCGTGGCAGTAGAGGCACAATAGCTCCCAGTTACTGCCGTCTTCCGGGTTATTGGTGTGGTCATGATCGATATGATGCACCGTCAGCTCACGCAGATTTGAATACACAAACTCACGGGAACAACGTCCGCACACCCACGGAAACAGCTTCAGCGCTTTTTCACGATAGCCGCTTTCCAGGCGCGCGTAGTTTTTGGGGATGATAGCCATGATAGTTCCTCATGCAATCGAGTTTATTCTGGATAATAAAAAGCCGCAGCACCCTGCGATGTTGCGGCTTTTTTCAGTCATGTTAACGCCAGCTTACGGCAGAATGGACGGCTGATCCGCCCCTTCTTTTTCGACTTTCTGCTGCAGCATATGCTCGCGCTTCATACCGAGTTTCAGCGCCAGCGCCGATGCGACATAGATAGAAGATGCCGTACCAATAGAGACACCGATCAGCATCGTCAGCGAGAAGCCTTCCAGTACCGGACCGCCGAAGAGGTACAGCATCAGAATTACCACTAACGTCGTACCGGAGGTAATCAACGTACGGTGTAGCGTCTGGGTCAGCGACACGTTAAAGATTTCGTAAGGCGTCCCGCGACGGATTTTGCGGAAGTTTTCACGAATACGGTCGGAGACCACGATACTGTCGTTCAGCGAGTAACCGATCACCGACATCAACGATGCCACAATGGTCAGGTCAATCTCGATATGGAAAAGCGACAGTATCCCCAGCGTAATGATCACGTCGTGCGCCAGCGCGATGACCACCCCTGCTGCCAGTCGCCACTCAAAGCGGAAACCGACATAAACGAGGATAGAGATCAACGCCACCAGCAGCGCCATGGCGCCGGTTTGCGCCAGATCGGCGCCCACGCTTGGCCCCACGAATTCAATACGCTTCACGGCCGCGTTCTGGTTGGTGGCTTCATTAATGATCGTCACCACTTTGCTACCCAGTACCTGACCGCCGGTTTCACCTTCGGTTGGCGGCATACGCACCATAATGTCGTGACTGCTGCCAAAGTTCTGCAACTGCGGCTCTTCATAGCCCGCTTTTTGCAGCGCTTCGCGCATCACGTCCATTTCAGCCGGTTTTTCCAGCGTGATTTCAATTACCGTGCCACCGGTGAAATCCAGCCCCCAGTTAAACCCGCGTACGCCCATAATGACAATGGCCGCGATCAGCAACAGCCCGGAGATGCCGAATGCCCAGAAGTCCCAGCGCATAAAGTCATAGACTTTACGGCCGTGGTTTAGTTGTTCAACAGTGTATTCCTGTGCCACATCGCACTCCTCAGATTGACAGCTTAGTGACGCGCTTGCCGCCATATAGCAGGTTTACGATAGCACGCGTACCGATAATCGCGGTAAACATCGACGTCGCCACACCGATACCGGTCGTAATCGCGAACCCTTTAATTGCCCCGGTACCGACAGCATACAGAATGATGACTTTAATCAGCGTCGTGATGTTCGCATCGAAGATGGAACTGAACGCGCCGGCATAGCCTTCGTTTATCGCCTGCTGTACCGTGCGGCCATTACTCAACTCTTCTTTGATACGTTCGTTAATCAGAACGTTGGCGTCGACCGCCACCGCAAGGGTTAACACGATACCCGCAATCCCCGGCATACTGAGCGTTGCCCCCGGCAACAGCGACATGATACCGACAATCAACACCAGGTTAGCCACTAACGCGCTGGTCGCAATCAGACCAAACTTCTTATAGAAGAAGATCATGAACAGGATGGAGACCACCAGACCGGCCAGACAGGCTTCCAGGCCCTGCTTGATGTTCTGCATACCCAAAGTCGGGCCAATGGTGCGCTCTTCAACGATCTGAATCGGCGCAATCAGGGCGCCCGCACGCAGCAACAACGAGAGCTGACGCGCTTCGTTCGGGTTGCTGATACCAGTAATACGGAAGCTGTTACCCAGCCGAGACTGGATGTTGGCAATGTTAATCACCTCTTCCTGTTTCACCAGTACAGCGCGACCGTTAGCGTCTTTCTTACCGCTGTCTTTATACTCCACAAACAGGGTCGCCATCGGTTTGCCGATATTGTCCTTAGTGAAGTTAGACATGATATTGCCGCCTGCGCTATCCAGCGAGATGTTAACCTGCGGTTGGTTATATTCATCCTGGCTGGACGTCGAGTCGGTGATATGGTCGCCGGTGAGGATCACGCGTTTGTACAATACCACCGGCTGACCTTCGCGGGTCTGTTTCACTTCGGAGTCACCCGGTACGCGCCCGGCAGCAGCGGCGGCCTGGTCAACGTTGGTATTCACCAGACGGAATTCCAGCGTCGCGGTCGCGCCGAGAATTTCTTTCGCGCGAGCGGTATCCTGGATACCCGGCAGCTCAACCACAATACGGTCTGCGCCCTGGCGTTGTACGACAGGCTCCGCGACGCCCAGTTGGTTAACACGGTTACGCAGAATATTAATGTTCTGCTGAACGGCGTATTCACGCGCTTCGCTCAGGCGCGCATCGGTCATTACCGCGCGAAGTTGATTACCGCTCTGGCTGGAAATCACCAGGTCACGATGACGCGGCGTCAGATAGGCGATCGCCTCATCACGCGCTTTGCTGTCACGGAACGTGATGCTCAGCCCATAATTATTTTCTTTACGAACGGTGGTATAAGGAATGCCTTTTTCACGCAGATCGCTGCGCAGGCTATCGATATTTTGTTCCTGGAGTTTACCTAACGCGGTATCCATATCCACTTCCATCAGGAAGTGAACGCCGCCGCGCAGATCAAGACCGAGCTTCATCGGATCGGCGTGAATAGCCGCCAACCAGCGCGGCGTAGCCGGCGCAAGGTTAAGCGCCACGACATATTTATCCCCCAGCACGCTCATCAGCGCTTCACGGGCGCGTAGCTGGGTATCGGTGGTGTCGAAGCGCGCAAGAATAGCGCCCTCTTCCAGTGCCACAGACTTAGCGGGAATTTTTTCTTCTTGTAACGTTTTCTGGACCTGGATCAGCGTTTGCTCACTGGCGGCGACGCCGCGCACGCCAGTGATTTGAACAGCCGGATCCTCACCATACAGGTTGGGAAGTGCGTAAAGCAGGCCGACGATAATCACGACGACCAGCATGATGTACTTCCACAAAGGATAACGGTTTAACACGGCAGTTCCCTTTGGGAAAACGAAATATTACAGCGCCTTCATGGTGCCTTTCGGCAGAACGGCAGCTACGAAGTCACGTTTGATAACCACTTCCGTGGTGTCATTCAGCGCGATGGCAATGTAGCCGGCTTCCGCTACTTTGGTCACTCGACCGACCAGACCGCCATTCGTCAGAACTTCATCACCTTTCGCAATGGAGTCCATCAGCTTTTTGTGCTCTTTGGTGCGCTTCTGCTGCGGGCGCAGGATCATGAAATAGAAAATCAGACCAAACACCACCAGCATTAAAATCAGAGACATCGGGCTGCCCTGCGCCGGAGCACCTGTTGCCGCTACCGCATCAGAAATAAAAAAGCTCATTCAAATTCCCTCATTATTAAAATTAATCAACGTTCAAAGGTGGAACGGGTCGCCCCTGACGTTGGTAAAACTCGGTTACGAAGCTCTCTAATTTACCCTCTTCAATAGCCTTGCGTAAACCCGCCATCAAACGCTGGTAGTAACGCAAGTTATGAATGGTATTGAGACGCGCACCTAATATTTCGTTGCAACGGTCGAGATGATGCAAGTAAGCGCGTGAATAATTGCGACAGGTGTAGCAATCGCACTCGGCGTCAAGCGGGCTGGTGTCGCTTTTATGCTTTGCATTACGAATCTTCACCACGCCGTCGGTCACAAACAGATGACCATTACGGGCATTTCGCGTTGGCATGACACAGTCAAACATATCAATACCGCGACGCACCCCTTCCACCAGATCTTCCGGTTTACCCACGCCCATCAGGTAACGCGGTTTGTCAGCCGGGATCTGCGGGCAAACGTGCTCCAGAATGCGGTGCATATCTGCTTTCGGCTCACCGACAGCCAAACCGCCGACAGCGTAGCCATCAAAGCCAATCTCTACCAGACCTTTCACCGAGATATCGCGTAAATCTTCGTAAACGCTACCCTGAATGATGCCAAAAAGCGCATTCTTATTGCCAAGGCTATCAAAACGGTCGCGGCTACGCTTCGCCCAACGCAACGACATCTCCATCGAGCGTTTAGCATAGTCCCAGTCTGCCGGGTACGGCGTACATTCATCAAAGATCATCACGATATCGGAACCGAGATCGTACTGGATCTCCATCGACTTTTCCGGATCGAGGAAAATCGGATCGCCGTTGATCGGGTTACGGAAGTGCACGCCTTGCTCGGTAATCTTACGGATATCGCCGAGGCTGAAGACCTGGAAGCCGCCGGAATCGGTGAGAATCGGCCCTTTCCACTGCATAAAATCGTGCAGATCGCCATGCAGCTTCATGATTTCCTGACCCGGGCGCAGCCACAGGTGGAAAGTGTTGCCGAGAATAATCTGCGCGCCGGTCGCTTCCACTTCTTCCGGCGTCATGCCTTTTACCGTACCGTAAGTACCCACCGGCATAAAAGCAGGCGTTTCCACTACGCCACGATCAAACACCAGACGACCGCGACGCGCGCGACCATCGGTGGTATCTAACTCAAATTTCATTATCACTCCTGCGTCAGAAAAACAGTCCGACGTTTAACGACTCGCTACGGAATGATTCCATAGCTAATAAATTCCCGAAGGCGTCATCGGCGCAGCCAGTTTGGGGTCGACCAGCGCACAACCACCGGAGCGTACACGCAGTACGTGAGGATGGCGAGCACTGCCCGGCGTCAAAATGGCAAGTGAGATAGCCTTCTTACGGACGCTCAGAAATAGCCTGCGGATTGTACGTGATAAACATCGCGTCCCCGTAGCTAAAAAAGCGATATTTTTGTTCTACCGCAGTCTTATAGGCATTCATGGTGTGTTGATAACCGGCAAATGCGGAAACCAGCATAATCAACGTCGATTCCGGCAGATGGAAGTTGGTGATCAGCGCATCAATCACTTTGTATTGATAACCTGGATAAATAAAGATTTGCGTATCGCCGAAGAACGGCTCTATCAAATCGCTTTTTGCCGCCTGCGCCGCGCTTTCCAGCGAGCGTACCGAGGTGGTGCCGACCGCAATCACGCGGTTGCCGCGCGCTTTCGCCGCCAGCACCGCGTCGACCACCTCTTGCGGCACCTCCGCATATTCGGAGTGCATGATGTGATCTTCAATGGTATCGACACGCACCGGCTGGAAAGTGCCCGCGCCTACGTGTAGCGTAACAAACGCCATTTCGACACCTTTCTCACGAAGCGCCGCCAGCAGCGGCTCATCAAAGTGCAGCCCCGCGGTCGGCGCGGCGACGGCGCCCGGTTTTTCACTGTAGACCGTCTGGTACAGTTCGCGGTCGGCGTCCTCGTCCGGACGGTCGATGTACGGCGGCAACGGCATATGGCCGATGGCGTTGAGAATATCCAGCACCGGACGCGGGTCATTAAACTCAACTTCAAACAGAGCGCCGTGACGCGCGGTCATGGTCGCGTGAATACTTTCGTCGTCGCCCAGTAGCAGTTCCGTGCCCGGTTTTGGCGCTTTAGAAGCGCGAATATGCGCCAGGATGCGTTTATCATCGAGCATACGTTCGACCAGCACTTCTATCTTGCCGCCGCTGGCTTTACGGCCAAAGAGCCGCGCCGGGATCACGCGGGTATTATTGAAGACCAGCAAATCGCCAGGGTTGAGCTTATCGAGCAGATCGGTGAAAGTACCGTGCGTCAGCGCGCCCGTCGGCCCCTCTAATGACAGCAAACGGCAGCGACTGCGTTCCGGCTGTGGGTAGTGGGCAATCAGGGATTCGGGTAGTTCAAAGGAAAAATCGGTAACGCGCATGACTCTGACTCAGACTAAAATAAGAGGCGGGTAGTCTAGTGCCGGGGCGTTCCCGCTGCAACCGTTACCCGCTTTTTGGACAGAGAATCAATAATGAATTTTCTTGCTCACCTGCATCTGGCGCACCTTGCCGACAGCTCGCTTTCCGGTAATCTGCTGGCCGATTTTGTCCGCGGTAACCCGGCAACGCATTATCCTCCTGACGTGGTAGAGGGTATTTATATGCATCGGCGTATTGACGTCATGACCGACAACCTGCCGGAAGTTCGTGAGGCGCGAGAGTGGTTCCGCCATGAAACGCGGCGCGTGGCGCCCATTACGCTGGACGTCATGTGGGATCATTTTTTATCGCGCCACTGGACGCAAATCTCCCCTGATTTTCCACTTCAGGCGTTTGTCGGCTACGCCCATGCGCAGGTCGCGACGATTCTGCCCGACTCCCCACCGCGCTTTGTCAACCTGAATGATTATCTTTGGTCAGAAAAATGGTTAGAGCGGTATCGCGATATGGATTTCATTCAAAACGTGCTGAATGGCATGGCGAATCGCCGTCCCCGGCTGGATGCCTTGCGTGATTCCTGGTACGATCTGGACGCGCACTACGACGCGTTAGAAGAGCGCTTCTGGCATTTTTATCCGCGTATGATGGCACAGGCCGCCCGCAAAGCGCTGTGACGGCCTGATAGCGAGGGCGTGCGTCAGATCCGCCGTTGGCAGAAAGATCGTTCGCTGTCATAAAGGGGTCATCATTACGATTTATAATGACCCGATCGATAGGCAAAAGCTGTCTCATTGATTGTCAAGACCGCATTGTTTTGTCGCTTCGCCCTCCCTATACTGCCCGCGTTGCGTTCTAAAACCCTTAATATTGCAGGAGAATTATTATGGTACTGGTTACTCGTCAGGCCCCGGATTTCACCGCTGCGGCGGTACTGGGTAGCGGTGAGATTGTTGATAAATTCAACTTCAAACAGCACACCAATGGTAAAACGACCGTTCTGTTCTTCTGGCCGATGGACTTCACTTTTGTTTGCCCGTCTGAGCTGATCGCCTTTGATAAACGTTATGAAGAATTCCAGAAGCGCGGCGTTGAAGTGGTTGGCGTTTCTTTCGACTCTGAGTTCGTTCACAACGCATGGCGTAACACCCCTGTCGATAAAGGCGGCATTGGCCCGGTGAAATACGCAATGGTCGCCGACGTGAAGCGTGAAATTCAGAAAGCTTACGGTATCGAACACCCGGACGAAGGCGTTGCGCTGCGCGGCTCTTTCCTGATTGACGCTAACGGTATTGTTCGCCACCAGGTCGTAAACGATCTGCCGCTGGGTCGTAATATCGACGAAATGCTGCGTATGGTCGACGCGCTGCAGTTCCACGAAGAGCACGGTGATGTCTGCCCGGCGCAGTGGGAAAAAGGCAAAGAAGGCATGAACGCCTCTCCGGACGGCGTGGCTAAATACCTGGCTGAGAACATTTCCAGCCTGTAAGTCAGTGCATTGATAAAAGGCTCGCGAATGCGAGCCTTTTTTATGCGTGAGGTGTTACGAACCACCTCGCCTCAACGATTCATCCATACGGTCGCGGAAATCGCGGGTAAACTAAGTCTTCCCTCGCGGATGTCACCGCTTCCCGTTTTACATTGCCATCCGGCCACGTTCAGCAACGGCAACGCTTCCAGCGCCACTTCACAGGCCTCGCCCCGGTTAATCGCCACCAGCGCCCGCTGCTGCTGATAAACTCGCACGAATACCACTACGTCACCTTCGGCATACAGCGCCTGGCATCCGCCACGACGCAGCGCCAGACTGCGCTGGCGCAGTTTCGCCATACGCTGGTACAGCGCCAGCAAGTTGCCGTCCTGCTTGCGTTCATCCCACGGGAACGGTTTGCGGCACATGGGGTCATTTGCACCGTCCACGCCGACTTCATCGCCGTAATAAATACATGGCACGCCGGGCCAGGTAAACAGCCAGACCACCGCCAGCGGCAGGCGCGCCGCGTCTTTACCGAGCAAGGTTTTAAAGCGCGCAGTATCATGACTGTCGAGTTGATTAAACATGCGTAGTTGTTGCTGATGTGACAGCCCGGCGCGGTAGTTATCCATCCACGCGATACAGGTCCGGGCATCAATATGCTGTGGTTCGTAAGCGATATCAGTATTGGCGAGAAATCCCCACAGCGGGAAGGTGAAGCCGCGATAATTCATGGCGGCATCTTCCGCATCGGCCTGTAGCCACTGCCGCGCATCGCCGAAATGTTCCCCCACAATATAGGCTTCGGGCTGCGCTTCTTTTGCCGCCCGGGTAATGCCGGCGACGTGCTGCAAATTGTGGCGCGCCCCGCCCGCCTCGCCCAGCATATGTACGACATCCAGCCGCCAGCCGTCCATATTCCACGGTGCCTTTAGCCAGTGACGAACGATACTGTCCTCACCGCGATAGATCTCATCCACCAGCGTTTCTGATTGATAATCGAGTTTCGGCAGGCTCGGATAACCCAGCCAGTCCAGCGCCACGCCTTGTGGTGAAAAGGAGTACCAGTCGCGCCACGGCGAGTCCGGGTGATGACACGCGCCGCCAGTGCTGCGGTTATGCCTGTCAAACCACGCATGCGAGTCGCCGCTATGATTAAACACGCCATCCAGCACCAGCCTCATGCCCTGCGCCTGGGTTTCACGCCGCAGGCGTAGCAGCGCCCGATCGCCGCCAAATTGCGGATCGACATGGCGATAATCTTCCGTGTCGTACTTATGGACGCTCGGCGCGGTAAATACCGGATTCAGATATAGCGCTGTGACGCCCAGTTTTTTCAGATACGGCAGCTTCTCACAAATGCCATTCAGACAGCCGCCGTAAAAGGTGGAACCGCCCGCCTGGGGGGTTAAAGGATCGTCCCAGTCGCGCAGCACAATCTCCTGACCTGCGGCATGATGGTAATACACCCGGTCCTGATCGGCTTCACGCGTCGCGCTGCGGGCAAAACGATCCGGGAAGATCTGATAAAAAATTTGATCGGCGACCCACTGCGGTCCGCTATCCGGCACATCAACCGCAAATTGTTCCAGACGCGCAGACGGAAAACAGCTAAATCCCTGTGGCGTAAACCAAAGCTGGCGGTCGTGCCAAAGCAATTTAAAGCTGTAACGGCGACGGGGCTGCCCTAACGCGATATTGAGCGTCGCCCGCCACGCCGTCACGCCCGGCTGCGGCTGGCGGCGCTGTTTGCGCATCGCCAGTGAGATTTCTTCATTATCGAATTCTGAGCGCAACGTCACGCGAAACGGCGGATTTTCTCCGCTCAGCCACAGCGTAATGGTTAATTTATCGTTATGTTGCTTCACAAATGGGGCAACCGGTAAGTGCCAGGCATTCAACATCTCGTATCCCCTCTACTGAAAATGGGGCCACCTTGCCATAGAGATTTAAAGGATAACTCATCATCCAGGGGTTTATTAGGGGAGGAGACTCCAGGAGGAGAAGCGGCTCCGCTTATCCGGCCTGCCGTTGCCTGCAGACCGGATAAGGCAGAGAAAAACGACTACGCCTGCGCCAATTGACGGTCGCGACGGCGTTTAAACATCCAGCCAATCAACAGCAGAACTATCCAGGCAAAGCCCACGTACAGTGAGATGCGGGTATCCGGATGGTAGCCGATAAGCGCAATAATGAAGACCAGGAAAATCAGGCCCGCTATTGTCGTTACGACACCGCCCGGCACCTTAAACTTCAGCGCTTTTACCTCTTCCGGCGGTAAACGACGACGGAAGGCGATTTGCGACAGCAGGATCATAATCCATACCCATACCGTGGCAAACGTCGCCAGCGAAGCAATCACCAGGAAGACGTTTTCCGGCATGATGTAGTTCAGGTAAACCGCAAACAGCAGCGCAATCGTCATCACCAGCACAGTGACCCACGGAATACCACGGCGTGACGTTTTGGCAAAGACTTTCGGCGCGCTCCCCTGCTCCGCCATACCATGCAGCATACGGCCTACGCCAAACACATCGGAGTTGATAGCGGAAAGCGAGGCGGTCAATACCACAAAGTTCAGAATGCTGGCGGCAAAGGTAATCCCCATATGCTGGAACGTCAGCACAAATGGGCTGCCGTTTGTGCCGACCTGATTCCACGGATAGATAGACATAATGACGAACAGCGTGCCGACATAAAATACCAGGATACGCATCGGTACTGAGTTAATGGCGCGCGGAATGGATTTCTCCGGGTCTTTCGCTTCCCCGGCGGTGATACCGATAATCTCAATCCCGCCATAAGCGAACATCACCATTTGCAGCGACATGATCATTCCCAGCCAGCCATTGCTGAAGAAGCCGCCGTTGCTCCACAGGTTATGAATGCCGGTCGGCTGCCCGCCGTTGCCAATTCCCCACACAATGATGCCGATACCCGCAACAATCATGATAATAATGGTGGCGACTTTGAAGAAGGAGAACCAAAACTCCAGCTCGCCGAACACCTTGACGCTCATCAGGTTGATGGCGCAAATGATCAGCACCACGCTAAGCACCCAAATCCAGTGCGGCACGGCGGGGAACCAGACTCCCATGTAAATGCCGAACGCGGTCACGTCGGCAATGGCGACGATCAAGATCTCAAAACAGTAGGTCCAGCCGGTAATGTAGCCCGCAAGCGGGCCGAGGTTTTCCTGCGCATAGCGCGAAAATGAGCTGGCGGCAGGGTTGTGAACGGACATTTCCCCCAATGCGCGCATAATGATATATGCCGCGACCCCGCCAATAATATAGGCCAACAGCACGCTCGGCCCCGCCATTTTGATGGCGTCCGCCGAGCCGTAAAACAGGCCGGTGCCGATTGCCGAACCTAATGCCATAAAGCGAATGTGCCGGGTGCTCAGCCCACGCTTTAGCTTATTATTGCTTTCCATCAATTTCTGACCTATCAACACAATAAAAAACCACGGGGCGTTAAGCCCCGTGGTGTACACATATGTCAGCGATTTTAGTGAGCGCTGGAGGTCACCTGCCGACCCGCCGCGCGATCCCAGATAATCGCCAGGATCACCATCACCACCGTTGGCATCAACCACGCCAGTCCCTGTTCCGCCAGCGGTAAACGCTGACTCCAGGCTGGCAGCATATCGCCAAAGGCAGATGCTTTGATGCCGTCAAGGATACCAAAAAGCAGACTGATAAACATGGCCGGCGCGATGATACGGGTGGAATTATGCCACCATGAGCGGGTAAAACTTAATACAACCAGTGCGATACACGGCGGATAGATAGCCGTCAGCACCGGAATGGAGATTTGAATCAGATGGCTCAGTCCAAGGTTTGACACCACCATAGAGAAGCCGCCGAGAATAAAGACCAGCGTGCGGTAAGACAGCGGAATATACTGCGCGAAAAACTCAGCGCAGGCGCAGGTCAGCCCCACCGCCGTCACCAGACACGCGATAAAGATCAGCGCCGCCAGCAGGAAGCTTCCCGCGCCGCCAAAGGTATGCTGAACGTAGGCATGAAGAATTGCCGCGCCGTTCGCTGACTGATCGACCAGCGTCGCGCTATCAGAACCTAAGCGGAACAAGGCAAGGTAAAGCAGCGTCAGCCCCACACCCGCCATCAGGCCGGCCCAGACCGTGTAACGCGTCAACAGGCGCGCTTCGGTCACGCCGCGAGAACGCGCCGCGTTCACAATAACGATACCAAACACCATCGCGCCAAGCGTATCCATCGTCAGATAGCCGTTCACAAATCCGTTAGAAAAGGCCGCATTCTGATAAGCGTCCAGGGCGTTGCTGATTGGACCGGCAGGCCAAACGATAGCCGCGACGGAAAGGATGACCAGCGCAATAATTTTCAACGGCGCCAGGAAATTCCCCACCGTATCCAGCAGCTTACCCGGATAGAGGGAAACCAGAATAACGATAGCGAAATAGACCACGCTGTAAATCAGCAACGGCATTGCAGAATCGCCGGTCAACGGAGCGATACCGACCTCAAACGACACCGTCGCGGTACGCGGCGTCGCAAATAACGGCCCGACGGCCAGATAGCAAACGGTCGCCAGCAGGAGTCCCGCCACTTTGCCAATCGGCGTACTGAGGCTGTCTACGCCGCCGCCGACTTTCGCCAGCGCCACAACAGTAAGAACCGGTAGCCCTACGGCGGTAATCAGAAAGCCAATAGCGGCTGTCCAGACGTGTTCACCCGCCTGCAAACCGACCATAGGAGGAAAGATAATATTGCCTGCGCCAACGAACAGCGCAAATGTCATAAAGCCCAGGGCGATGATATCGCGCGATTTTAACTGATGGGTCATAAAGTCTTACTGCCTGTGGATGGTGATGTTGTAAACATTAAAATTTTTGCCTTTCCCGGAGGATTATAAAGCGGCGTTTTTTATCAATTTCAGCGGGAAAAACTCCCGGACCGATGCGGCGAAGAATTGTTTTTCGATTTACCGCGCAAATGCAGTCGTAATGACAGCACCTGAAGCGCAATTTAAACGCTTATAACGTTTTAAAGCAAGGTGGGATCTAAAAACCAGATGAATATAGCGATATGAAATTTACAACCAGAATAAAACACCATTCTCATGAAAAAGTTATGGCTAATCATGCGAACAAAAAATCACCAAACGTTGAATGTTTCAACGAGCCCGTCTTAACTGCAAAGAAAATAAGCCAGCATCCGCTGGCTTATGGAAAGTTATACTTACGAAAGGCAATTAATCGCTATTTTTGGCAATTAAACGTTCCGGCAGCACAAAGCTAAATCGCGTTCCTTTGCCAGGCGAACTGTCGATTTCAAGGCGGCTTTCATGGTGATTCAACGCATGTTTCACAATCGCCAATCCCAGGCCGCTGCCGCCCGTTTGCCGCGAACGCGCTTTATCGACGCGGTAGAAGCGTTCGGTCAGACGAGGAATATGCTCGGCAGCAATCCCCGGACCGTTATCTTGAATGCAAAATTCAGCGCCATGCGCGGCACGTCGCCAGCTCACCGTAATATGCGTTCCCGCCGGCGTATGGTTTACCGCGTTATACACCAGGTTTGAGATCGCGCTACGTAGCTGCTCTTCATTGCCCAGAACGCTAAGACTATCGTCGACCTCAAACGTAAAGGTATGTTTCTGCTGGCTGAGCGTCTGCGCTTCACGCTCCACGACCCGCAGCATCATTGGTACATCCACTTTTTCATTTAATAACAGCGCCGGGGCCGCCTCAATTTTAGACAGCGTAAGCAGTTGTTTTACCAGCCCTTCCATACGATACGTTTGCTCGCGCATCGTATGCAGCGCTTTCTCTCGCGTCGCCCCCTCCAGCGCCTGTTCCTGCATCATTTCCAGATAGCCTTGCAATACCGTCAAGGGCGTACGCAACTCATGGCTGACGTTGGCGAAAAAGTTACGTCTGGCGCCTTCAAGCTGATGCATTTGCGTCACATCGCGCGCCACCATCAGGAGTTGTTTATCGGTATAAGGCATGACGCGGATCTCCAGATGCCGTCCGGTATTGAGCACCAAATGAAGCGGACGGGTGAAATCACGCGTTTTTAAATACTGGGTAAACTCCGGATAACGCAGTAGATTGAGAATATTCTGCCCGTTGTCATCCGGCCAGCGTAGCCCCAGTATCTGTTGCGCCAAACCGTTACACCAAAAAATGCCGCCCTCTTCTGTGGTCAGTACCACGGCATCAGGCAGCGACTCCGCGCCACTGCGAAAACGTTTAATCAGGTTCCCCAGCTCGCGGCGACGCTTCTTATTTCGCAACTGCATCTGGTGTAAACCGTATAACAGCGGTTCCCAACTTCCCCGTCCCGGCGGCGGCGTCATACTTCTGTCGACCCAAAGCCACCAGGAGAGGCGTAACAAATTCCAGAAATGCCAGACAAGCAGTCCCGTCACCGCCGCCAGTAAAAACCACGGCAGATAACCAAAAAAAGCGCTAAGGATAAGCGCGGGGATGCAACAGAGCACCAGCTCCAGCACCAGCCTTTTCCATGACAGCCGTTCCAGCACGCGTCATACTCCCTCAAGAATGGAAAGCCTTCTCCGCCAGAAACCTGTGTTCTACTGGCGGAAAAGGCATTAAAAGCGGGTCGAAAAACGATACCCTGTCCCGCGTACCGTTTGCACCATCCGGTCGTGGCCGCTGTGCTCCAGCGCCTTACGCAAACGGCGAATATGCACGTCGACCGTCCGGTCTTCAACGTACACATTGGTGCCCCAGACATGATTGAGTAGCTGTTCGCGGCTGTAAACCCGTTCCGGGTGCGTCATAAAGAAATGGAGTAATTTAAATTCGGTCGGCCCCATATCCAGCGGGCTGTCGCCGGTCATCACGCGGTGAGAGCCGGGATCAAGGCTCAGTCCCTGCATCTCGATCACCTCTTCAACCGCCATCGGCGAGATGCGCCGCATAACGGCTTTAATGCGCGCCACCAACTCTTTGGGGGAAAACGGCTTGGTAATGTAATCGTCAGCGCCGGTTTCCAGCCCGCGCACACGATCTTCTTCCTCACCTCTCGCGGTCAGCATAACCACCGGAATATCCCGGGTCAGGGCTTCACGTTTGAGATGTTTAATAAACTGTAACCCTGACCCACCGGGCAACATCCAGTCAAGAAGGATGAGATCCGGCCAGGGTTCATTAAGTTTATTCACCGCACTGTCATAATCTTCGGCTTCTACGGGCTGAAAGCCATTTTGTTCGAGCACGAAGCACACCATTTCACGGATCGGCGCCTCATCTTCTACGACCAGAATACGTCTCGCCATAATTTGCCCTGTTAGTCGTTAGTTATCAATGCCGCGCCATTATGCGTCAGATTTATGACAGATTTATGAAAAAAAAAGGCGGCATTGATAGCATGTTGATGATTTATGACACCGGTGAAACCGTGCATTACCGTGTACCGGCGGTAAATTGCGCCCAAAAATGGAGGGGATGACGTGTATAATCCCGTTCACGCTTTTTTTGCATGGAACAATTATGCGCATCCTCCACACCTCTGACTGGCATCTGGGACAAAACTTCTACAGTAAAAGCCGCGCCGCGGAGCATCAGGCTTTTCTGGACTGGCTGCAGGAGACCGCGCAGGCCCATCAGGTGGATGCCATTATTGTCGCTGGCGATATTTTTGATACCGGTTCGCCGCCAAGCTATGCCCGAGAACTTTATAACCGTTTCGTCGTTAATTTACAGCAAACGGGCTGTCATCTGGTGGTGCTGGCCGGTAATCATGATTCCGTCGCCACGCTAAACGAATCGCGCGACATTCTGGCGTTTCTCAATACAACCGTGATCGCCAGCGCGGGCTATGCGCCGCGGCTACTTCATCGTCGCGACGGTTCTCCGGGCGCCGTACTGTGCCCCATTCCCTTTTTGCGCCCGCGCGACATTCTTACCAGTCAGGCGGGATTATCCGGCAGCGAGAAACAGCAGCAACTTCTTCATGCGATTGCCGATTATTATCAACAGCAGTATCAGGAAGCGTGCCTGCTACGCGGCGAACGAAAGCTGCCGGTTATCGCGACGGGACATTTAACCACCGTCGGCGCCAGCAAAAGCGATGCGGTTCGCGACATTTATATCGGTACGCTGGATGCCTTTCCGGCGCAGCATTTCCCCCCAGCGGATTATATCGCATTAGGACACATTCACCGCGCGCAATGTGTCGGCGGCACGGAGCATATCCGCTATTGCGGCTCGCCCATCGCCCTCAGCTTTGATGAGTGCGGCAAAAGCAAATGCGTGCATCTGGTGACCTTCGACCAGGGGAAATGGCAAAGCACCGAAAGTCTGGCTGTCCCCGTGACTCAACCGTTGGCGGTTTTAAAAGGCGACCTGGCATCAATTACCGAACAGCTTGAGCAGTGGCGCGGCGTTGAGCAATCGCCCCCCGTCTGGCTGGATATTGAAATCACCACCGATGACTATCTGCACAATATCCAACGCAGAATACAGACGCTAACGGAGTCGCTACCCGTAGAGGTATTACTGGTGCGCCGTAGCCGCGAACAGCGCGAGCGCTCGCTGGCGAACGAACGGCGGGAAACATTAAGCGAGCTTAGCGTGGAGGAGGTTTTTGCGCGGCGTCTGGCGCTGGAAGCGTTAGATCCCCCGCAGCGCGAGCGCCTGAATCAGCTCTTTTCCAGCACGCTCTACGCGTTGAATGAGGAGCATGAGGCATGAAAATTCTCAGTTTGCGTCTGAAAAACCTGAACTCGCTGAAAGGAGAATGGAAGGTCGATTTTACCGCCGAACCGTTTGCCAGTAACGGGTTATTCGCCATTACCGGCCCGACCGGCGCGGGAAAAACCACCTTGCTTGACGCCATCTGCCTGGCGCTGTACCACGAAACGCCGCGCCTGAATACGGTATCGCAGTCGCAAAACGATTTGATGACGCGCGATACGGCGGAATGTCTGGCCGAAGTGGAGTTCGAGGTAAAAGGCGAAGCCTGGCGCGCGTTCTGGAGCCAGAACCGAGCCCGAAATCAGCCTGACGGCAATCTCCAGGCCCCACGCGTGGAGCTGGCGCGGTGTTCAGACGGAAAGATCTTTGCCGATAAGGTAAAGGATAAACTGGAGATGATCGCCACGTTGACCGGGCTGGACTACGGGCGCTTCACCCGTTCGATGTTGTTATCGCAGGGGCAGTTCGCCGCCTTTCTTAATGCCAAAGCGAAAGAGCGCGCAGAGCTTCTGGAGGAGCTCACCGGCACTGAGATTTACGGGCAGATCTCCGCACAGGTATTTGAAAAACATAAATCAGCCCGTCTCGAACTGGAAAAGTTACAAGCGCAGGCCAGCGGCGTCGCCCTATTGGCGGACGAACAGTTACAGCAACTGGAAGCTAGTTTGCAGGCGCTTACTGACGAAGAGAAACGCCTGCTGGCCGACCAGCAGGTACAGCAGCAGCACCTTCACTGGCTGACCCGAAAAAACGAGCTCCACACTGAATTACACGCCCGGCAGCAGGCGCTGTACGCAGCGCAAGAGGCGCGAGAAAAAGCGCAGCCGCAGCTCGCGGCGCTGACTCTGGCGCAACCTGCTCGCCAGTTGCGCCCGCACTGGGAGCGCATTCAGGAACAAACCCGCGCCGTTGAGCGTGTTCGCCAGCACAGTGATGAAGTGAATGCTCGCTTACAAAGCGCGTATCGCCTGCGCCAGCGTATCCGCGCCTGCGCGCATCGACAATTCACGCAACTGAACGCCACAGGGCAGCGGTTGAAGACATGGCTGGCGGAACACGACGGCATCCGCGTCTGGCGCAGCGAACTGGCGGGGTGGCGAGCATTATTAACACAACAATCCCACGATCGGGCGCAACTGAGCCAATGGCAACAGCAGTTGCTGAGCGATACGCGTCAGCGTGATGCGCTACCGCCGCTCACGCTCGACCTCACGCCACAGGCGCTGGCGGAAGCCAGGGCATTGCATACCCGACAGCGTCCGCTACGCCATCGTCTCGCCGCGCTTCAGGGGCAAATTGTCCCGAAACAAAAGCGTCAGGCGCAGCTACAGGCAGCTATCGCACGTCATCATCAGGAACAGGCGCAATACACCCAACGTCTGGCGGATAAGCGTTTGAGTTATAAGACTAAAGCGCAGGAGCTTGCGGACGTTCGCACTATTTGCGAGCAGGAGGCGCGCATCAAAGATCTGGAAAGCCAGCGGGCGCACTTACAGTCCGGCCAGCCGTGTCCGCTTTGCGGCTCGACGACGCACCCCGCCATCGCCGCCTATCAGGCGCTGGAACTGAGCGCGAATCAAACCCGCCGCGACGCGCTGGAAAAAGAGGTCAAAACGCTGGCGGAAGAAGGCGCCGCGCTGCGAGGACAGTTAGATGCCTTAACGCAACAATTACAGCGGGATGAAAGCGAGGCGCAGTCGTTGTTGCAGGAGGAGCAAGCGCTTACTGAGGAATGGCAAACGCTGTGCGCTACGCTGGGCGTTCAGCTCCAGCCGCAAGAAGACCTCGCGGGCTGGCTGGCCGCCGCGGAAGAGCATGAGCAACAGTTGGATCAGCTCAGCCAGCGTCATGCTCTACAAACGCAAATCGCGGCGCATACTGAACAGGTAGCGCGCTTTACCGCGCAGATTGCGCAGCGTCAGGCGTCGCTGACGGCTGATTTGGCGCAGTATACGCTTTCCCTTCCTGCGCCAGAAGACGAGGCTTCGTGGCTGAATGAGCGCGCCGACGAAGCGAAAATATGGCAACAGCGTCAGACTGAGTTCGCGGATTTGCAAACGCAGATCGACAGGCTTGCCCCGTTGCTGGAGACGCTACCGCAAACGGATACCGCGGATTCCGACGACGACGTGCCGCTGGATAACTGGCGGCAGGCGCATGATGAGTGCGTGTCATTACAAAGCCAGTTGCAAACCCTGCAGGAACAGACGACGCAGGAGCAGCAGCGCGCCGCCGAGGCGATAGCGCACTTTGATGCGGCGTTAAAAAATAGCCCGTTTGACAGCCAGGCAACGTTCCTGGCGGCGTTGCTGGATGAAGAGACCGTGACCCGTCTGGAAAAACAACAACAAACGCTGGAAAGTCAGCTACAACAAGCGAAGGCGTTAAGCGCGCAGTCCGCGCAGGCGCTGGCTGACCATCAGCAACAGCCGCCCGCCGGTCTGGACCCAACGTGTACGGCGGAGCAGCTCGCGCAGCGGCTGGCGCAGTTGGCGCAACAACTGCGTGAAAACACGACACGCCAGGGGGAAATCCGCCAGCAAATTAAACAGGATGCAGATAATCGGCAGCGCCAACGGGCGCTGATGGCGGAAATGAAACACGCCTCTCAGCAAGTGGAAGACTGGGGCTATCTCAATGCGCTGATCGGCTCTAAAGAAGGTGATAAGTTCCGCAAATTCGCCCAGGGACTGACGCTGGATAATCTGGTCTGGCTGGCGAATCATCAGCTCACCCGCCTGCATGGCCGCTATTTATTGCAGCGCAAAGCCAGCGACGCGCTGGAACTGGAGGTTGTCGATACCTGGCAGGCCGACGCCGTGCGCGATACGCGAACGTTATCAGGCGGCGAAAGCTTCCTGGTCAGCCTGGCGCTGGCGCTGGCGTTATCAGATTTGGTCAGCCATAAAACGCGCATTGATTCTTTGTTCCTCGACGAAGGCTTCGGCACGCTTGATAGCGAAACGCTGGACGCCGCGCTGGATGCGCTCGACGCGCTGAATGCCAGCGGGAAGACCATCGGTGTGATTAGCCATGTGGAAGCCATGAAAGAACGTATCCCCGTGCAGATAAAAGTGAAAAAAATCAATGGGCTTGGTTATAGCAAACTGGACAAAGCGTTTGCTGTGGAGTAACCCGAGTGTCATCCTGCGCACAGCATACTGTCATGACATAGCATAATAATGAATACACAAAGACGGATAAGGAATGGTATTACCTCGCGCTTATCCGCAAGCTATACGTTGATTGGCTGTGACAATTCACAGCCACAGCGCGCAACATGCGCCTTTATTTTCGGCAGGTGGTATGAAAAAAGTTATTTTTTCTTTGGCGCTGGGTACGTTCGGACTGGGGATGGCCGAGTTTGGCATTATGGGCGTGCTGACGGAGCTGGCACGCGATGTCGGGATAACAATTCCCGCCGCCGGGCATATGATCTCGTTTTACGCCTTCGGCGTCGTGCTGGGCGCGCCTGTTATGGCGCTCTTTTCCAGCCGCTTTTCGCTTAAACATATACTGCTGTTTCTGGTCACGCTGTGCGTGATGGGCAATGCCATATTTACCTTTTCCTCGTCATATCTGATGCTCGCCGTCGGCAGACTGGTTTCCGGCTTTCCGCACGGCGCCTTTTTTGGCGTCGGCGCCATTGTCCTGTCAAAGATTATCCGCCCCGGGAAAGTCACCGCCGCCGTCGCGGGTATGGTTTCAGGGATGACGGTGGCGAATCTGGTGGGCATTCCGGTCGGCACTTACCTGAGCCAGGAATTTAGCTGGCGCTACACCTTTTTATTGATCGCGGTTTTCAACATCGCCGTGCTCACCGCGATTTTCTTCTGGGTGCCGGATATCCGTGACAAAGCCCAAGGCAGCCTGCGCGAGCAGTTCCACTTCTTGCGTAGCCCCGCGCCGTGGCTCATTTTCGCCGCCACGATGTTCGGCAATGCGGGCGTTTTTGCCTGGTTCAGCTATATCAAGCCATTTATGATGTACATCTCCGGTTTTTCGGAGACGAGCATGACGTTTATTATGATGCTGGTCGGGCTGGGGATGGTGTTAGGCAATCTGTTAAGCGGCAAACTCTCCGGCAGATATACGCCGCTGCGCATCGCGGTAGTGACTGACCTCGTTATCGTGCTCTCTCTCATGGCGCTCTTTTTCTTCAGCGGATACAAAACGACATCGCTGACTTTCGCGTTTATCTGCTGCGCTGGTCTGTTTGCGCTCTCTGCGCCGCTGCAAATCCTGCTGCTGCAAAACGCCAAAGGCGGCGAACTGCTGGGCGCGGCGGGAGGGCAAATCGCGTTTAATCTCGGTAGCGCGATTGGCGCCTGGTGCGGCGGGCTGATGCTGACACTAGGTTTTGCGTACCACTACGTGGCGCTTCCCGCCGCCCTGCTCTCGTTTTCCGCCATGTCGTCGTTGCTGGTATACGGACGTCTAAAACACAAGCAGCTATCGGTCACGCCGGTTGCCGGATGACGCGCCATCCGGCTAAAAACGTTACGCCAGCGGCCACAGCCAGGCCGCGCCGCGCACGCCGCTTGAATCGCCATGCCGCGCCTTACGTACCGGCGTCTCGCACTCGCCGCCAAAAACAAACGATTTCATCAGCGACGGAACCGTCTTGTACAGGCGCTCAACATTGCTCATACCGCCGCCCAGCACAATGACATCCGGATCCAGAATATTTACGACATGAGATAATGCTTTCGCCAGCCGTAGCTCATAACGGCTTAACGCCAGTTCCGCCACGGCGTCCTGCGCGTCGACCAGACGAATAATCTCATCGCCTTTTAGCGCTTTACCGCTCAAACGCTGGTAATCCGTGGCAAATCCCGTACCGGAAATAAAGGTTTCGATACAGCCTTGTTTACCGCAATAACAGGGAATTTCTTCGCGGTAACGCAACTCATCGTCATCCATCCACGGCAACGGATTGTGGCCCCATTCACCTGCCGTACCGTTGCCGCCGATGTGCGCCCGGCCATTTAGCGCTACGCCCGCGCCGCACCCGGTACCGATAATCACCGCAAATACCGTTTGCGCCCCCGCCGCCGCGCCATCCACCGCCTCTGATACCGCCAGGCAATTGGCATCGTTGGCTAACCGCACTTCACGCTTCAGACGACGGCTCACATCGCTATCGAACGGCTGGCCGTTAAGCCACGTAGAGTTAGCGTTTTTTACCACGCCGGTGTAAGGCGAGAGAGAACCGGGAATGCCAATGCCAACGCTACCGGTCTGGCCGGTCGCCTGTTCCGCCATGTCGACCAGCGTAGCGATGGTTTCTATCGTTTGCTGATAATCCTCCCGCGGCGTAGGCAGACGATGGCGAAACCGCTGCTCTCCTGCATCATCAAGCGCAATGACTTCCGTTTTTGTGCCGCCTAAATCGATACCAATACGCACATACCGCTCCTCATTTTTTGGGAATATCAACAGGGTAGAATTCACCGTTCTGATTGGCAATGCAAGCCTGCCGACAATTCGTTACTATACCGCCTGGATTTAACGACAAGGCCGTGGAAATTATCATGCTGTGGTTCAAAAATTTAATGGTTTACCGTCTTAGCCGCGATATTACATTACGCGCCGAAGAGATGGAGAAACAGCTCGCCTCAATGACGTTTACCCCATGCGGTAGCCAGGATATGGCCAAAATGGGCTGGGTTCCGCCGATGGGCTCTCACAGCGATGCGTTAACGCACACCGCCAATGGCCAAATTATTATTTGCGCGCGCAAAGAAGAGAAAATCCTGCCATCGCCAGTGATCAAACAGGCACTGGAGGCGAAAATCCAGAAACTGGAAGCCGATCAGGGACGCAAGCTGAAGAAGACGGAAAAAGATTCCCTGAAGGATGAAGTGTTGCATTCGTTGCTGCCGCGCGCGTTTAGCCGCTTCAGTCAGACAATGATGTGGATTGATACCGTTAACGGCCTGATTATGGTTGACTGCGCCAGCGCGAAAAAAGCGGAAGATACTTTGGCGCTACTGCGTAAAAGTCTTGGCTCGCTGCCGGTCGTCCCGCTGGCGCTGGAAAATCCGATTGAGCTGACGCTCACAGAGTGGGTGCGCTCCGGTACGGTCGCTCAGGGTTTCCAGTTGCTGGACGAAGCCGAATTGAAAGCGATGCTGGAAGATGGCGGCGTGATCCGCGCGAAAAAGCAGGATCTGGTCAGCGACGAGATCGCCGTTCATATTGAAGCGGGTAAAGTGGTCACGAAGCTGGCGCTCGACTGGCAGCAGCGTATTCAATTCGTCATGTGCGACGACGGCTCCATTAAGCGTCTGAAATTCTGCGATGAGCTGCGCGATCAGAACGAAGATATCGACCGGGAAGATTTTGCCCAACGTTTTGACGCGGACTTTATCCTGATGACCGGAGAGCTGGCGGCGCTGATTCAAAGCCTGGTGGAAGGATTAGGCGGCGAAGCGCAGCGCTAACCAGAGGGCCCCTCTCCGCCGGAGAGGGGACTCACCGTTACAAATAGCGGCACAGATACGAGGTGGGCTCAGCAACCTGGAGATGAAACTCGCTGTGGCCAGGCACGTTAAACACCTCACCGGCTGTATACACTTTCCATTCGACAGCTCCCGGCAACAGTACCTTCAACGCGCCGCTCACAACCGTCATCTCTTCGGGTTCGGCGGTGCCAAAGGTATACTCCCCTTCCGCCATCACACCAACGCTGGCCCGGCCGATGCTACTGCTGGTAAATCCAATAGACTTCACTTTCCCGGAAAAGTATTCATTGCTTTGTAGCATAATCAGGCCCCGTCTCATTATTAAATTAACACCCAATATAGAGTCCTGACGTTCGGCCTGTCACGTAAAATTAGACAAGCAGTTCTGAAGCTAACCGCGCAATCAAAACGTTAGAGAGTAAAACCGGCACATCCAGCGCCTGCTGTAAAATATCCCGATGACGCTGATGAAAACCCAGACAATCCAGCATAATGACGTCCGCGCCTTGATCCAGTAGCGCCTGCCCGGCATCAATTAACTGTTGCTCAGAACCGTGAACCGGATTCGCCAGCGAATACACCGGCGGCATTTGCAATACCTGCCATTTTTTCTCCTGGGCCGCCAGAAGTTCTGCAACAGGCACAATCACGCCAACCTGATGTCCATCCACAATAGAGGCGACAAGCGGTGGAATAATACGCAGCGGTTCAAGCAAAATAGAATTACGGGCTGCCATACTTTTAATCGCCGCGGTGCTCATCAGTATAATGACATCATAACCCTGGTTATCCAGCACCTCGACAACGCTCTGTAAATCTCGCTCCACTTTCTGACGGGAAACATGGGCTATCTGGTTATCATTCAGCAACGTCAAAAGCGGATCGTCGCCAGGCTCTACAGCGTAATCCGCCATAACATCTTCCCGGCTCATTTTTCCCAGCAGGCTATGATGGGTGATGTGTTGTTCGTCGATGTATTCCGTCAGAAGCGGTAACACTTCGCTCATTGGCACAACGCCGATTGTGAGGATTGCCAACGACGCACTCATTTTTATTCCACCTTATTACTTCGTCGTAATTCCCGGGCAAATATTCACACGCTCACCGCGCTACCTGCCCTACAAATCTCAGAAAGCGTAGCAGCAGATGAGCAACGTATTGTGTAAAGATTCCAAATAACTCCAATATTGTATTGTTATCGCTTAATTTACGGTTTTAGTTGCCAGTATAAATGTTTCAAGAATGTGATGGAGATACAATTTAGGGGTACTCAGAATCCCTTCCGAGTGGTTCATGCGTCTATGATTTATCCGGATCTTCGTAACGTTTTTTCGCATCCATCGCTTCTTCTGCGGTCGGATGCTCGCTGATGAGCGAATCAGGTTTCGGATGGTCAGCCCGTAGCTGATACCACGTCACCGTCTGGCCCGGCGTGCCTTTTTCAATGGTGACGATATAAGCTTCCCGCGGATAAGGTGGTCTGGTTGGCATAGCGTTTCCTTTATTCTGGGTGAGCGTTAAGTATAGACATCTCCCTGTAACCGTTGCGTCGACGGCGGCAGCGCCGCAATAATTTCAGAAACGACCTGGGCCGGCGCTTTCGTCGCGTCAATAATGTAATGCGCCGTTTCGCGATACAACGCGTCACGCTGCTCAAGCACTTCCCGAACCTCTTCGCTCAACGGCTTGCCGGTGAGGGTCGGGCGCAGATCCGCTTCAGGTTCAGCCTCAAGCCGGTTAACCAGCGTGGATACCGGCGCGCACAGATAAATCACTACGCCAACACGGTGCATATAACGTCGGTTATACTCCGTGAGAATAATACCGCCTCCCGTCGCCACGACAGTCGAAGGCGCGCTTACCGCCTCCAGGGCCGCGGTTTCCCGGGCGCGGAACCCTCCCCAGCCTTCTTTTTCAACGATATCAGCGACGCTCATCTGCACGTGCGATTGCAGCCAGCGGTCGGTATCTGCAAACCGAAAACCGGTTGCCTGCGCCAGCGCCATACCGATGGTGGTTTTCCCACAGCCCCGCGGGCCAACAAGATAAAGAGGTTGCATCATAGCAGGCGTTCCCCCAGGAACTGCGCATACGCAGGATTTGATATCAGCAATGTTATAATCATATCATCTAACTAGTACAACGCATAAATGTAAATAATAATTTACACAAAGATACTAAAGTCACAATATTAGTACTATAGCAAGAATCAGAAATGAATAAACTGTAAATTTTTCATTACAGGATTTATTTTTTACGCTGGCTTTCCAGCCACCACTTATCCAGCTCGGCGGCAAAATGCTGACGATCGCGCGGCGAGAGAGTGTTTGGTCCCCCCGTTTGTACGCCGCTGGCGCGTAGCGTGTCCATAAAGTCACGCATCGTCAGACGTTCGCGAATCGTGGCGTCGCTATAGCGTTCTCCCCGGGGATTAAGAGCCGCAGCGCCTTTTTCCAGCACTTCAGCCGCCAGCGGAATATCCGCGGTAATCACCAGATCGCCCGCTTCGCATTGACGCACAATTTCATTGTCCGCCACGTCAAACCCGGCGGCCACGCGGAGCGTGCGGATAAAACGCGAAGGCGGCACGCGCAAGGCCTGATTGGCAACCAGAATAAGCGGCAACTGCATCCGCTCGGCGGCGCGGTACAAAATTTCTTTAATGACATTCGGACACGCATCCGCATCCACCCAGATGGTCATAATGTCTCCCGTACGGTATACAATCTTTTATTGTCTCGCGCTTTTGTCTTTCATCAAAGTGCTGTTTCTCCTTCTGCCCGTTTTCAATCCGCGTTAAGCTAACCATTCCCCATAACACACAAACATAGGGAGTGACGAGATGGAGAAGAAAATCGGTTTTATTGGCTGCGGTAATATGGGCAAGGCTATTCTTGGCGGACTGATTGCCAGCGGTCAGGTACTTCCCGGCCAGATCTGGGTCTACACCCCCTCCCCCGATAAAGTTGCCGCCCTGCATGACCAGTACGGCATTAATGCGGCGCAAAGCGCGCAGGAGGTCGCTCAGGTCGCGGATATCGTTTTCGGCGCGGTAAAACCGGGCATTATGGTGAAAGTGCTCAGTGAAATCTCCTCCAGCCTGAACAAAGACTCGCTGGTGGTCTCTATCGCCGCAGGCGTAACGCTTGATCAGCTTGCGCGCGCGCTGGGGCACGACCGTAAAATCATTCGCGCTATGCCGAATACGCCGTCGCTGGTCAACGCAGGAATGACCTCCGTCACACCCAACGCGCTGGTCACACCGGAAGATGCGGCTGATGTGCTGAATATTTTCCGCTGCTTTGGCGAGGCGGAAGTGATTGCTGAGCCGATGATCCATCCGGTGGTTGGCGTGAGCGGATCTTCGCCGGCCTATGTCTTTATGTTTATCGAGGCGATGGCGGACGCAGCCGTTCTGGGCGGTATGCCTCGCGCTCAGGCTTATAAATTCGCCGCGCAGGCCGTCATGGGGTCGGCGAAAATGGTACTCGAAACCGGAAAGCATCCCGGCGAACTGAAAGATATGGTGTGCTCGCCTGGCGGAACGACGATTGAAGCCGTACGCGTTCTGGAAGAACGTGGCTTCCGCGCTGCGGTAATAGAAGCGATGACGAAGTGTATGGAAAAATCAGAGGCGCTCAGTAAATCCTGAAGCCCGGCTGGACGTCATGCCGCCACTTCGGTGCGGTTACGTCCGGCATTCTTTGCTTTGTAAAGCGCCATATCCGCAGACTTTAACCATTCCCGATAATGACCGATTTGTGGCGTTAACGGCGCCACGCCCACGCTGATACGTAACATGACCTGCGGCGCGCCCGGCAAGCGTAAGGTATTTAGCCGTTCATGCACTCGCGACATGGCGGTAATCGCGCTGTCTGCCGGCGTTCCGCACATAATCACCGCAAATTCGTCGCCGCCAAAGCGCCCGATAATATCACTCCCGCGTAGCGTTATCTGTAATTGACGCGTCAGGGCGATAATAGCCTCATCCCCAACATCATGTCCCCAGGTGTCGTTAATGCTCTTAAAATGATCGATGTCGATAATCAACAATGTCGCCTCCCGATGGTGGCGTCGGCTGTGATCGAATTCATTACGTAATAAAATTTCCCAGTGGCGTCGGTTATAGACGCCGGTCATGCCATCCCGCGAGCTCATCGCCTGCAAGCGTCGCTTATGTTCCGCTAATTTAATGGCCGTTTGATAACTTACCCAGGCGAACAGAAGCGGATACAACATAATGACGGGCAAAGAGAGCGTGACTTCCAGCGACGAGCTTCGCATCGCGACGGGTAGCCCGGTAAGCTGCAACGTCACCAGACATGACGCCAGCAAAAGGCCCATTCCGACAGTGAATAGCCGCCGCCCGCCAGCGCCCATCAGATTCATGCTCATCATCATAAACAGCGCGGCGGCAGGCAACATATTGACGCCCATCAGCGCGATCCACATGCCGGAGAGGATCGCATCCACTTTCAGGTTGTAAATTTCCTGGCGTAGCGGATCAAGGGCTTTCGCCGCCCACTGCCACGCCAGATGCGGCCAGACAAAAGACCAGCCGACCAGCAATAGCCACCAGCCGCCAAAGACAGGTTGCGACACTAACACGGCGGCCACCGGTAAAAACATCCCCCCTAACCCCACCGCGCGCGGTAGCCTGATGCGCCGGGCGAAGCGCAATCCGGAGCGCTGACGATCATCAGGAGGGTCAGGCGGCGTTACCGCCTGTTCAACTGCTTTTCGGTAAAAATTTTCATCATTCATTATTTTTGGGAACATTTAGAAACAATTTTCCCAAATTATAGAAACAGAGCGCATGGAGGGAGTATGAAATTTCGGGTGAGTGTTTTTCAGGACTCACCCGATAGCACTACGCCGCTTTTTTCAGGCAGGCGCTCATAAACTTGCTACGGTCATCGCCTTTCAGTGATTGTTCCGTCGCCTGAACATTGCATTCACGCATTTTCTGCTGTTGCGGCGTCAGGCTTTTCTCGCCAGGGGCTGACTGGCTGTTTTTCAGGCAGTCGCTAAGGTAGGTTTTACGCGCATCGCCTTTCAACGCTTGCGCTGTCGCCTGCTGATTACAGGTCGTCATGCGCTGCTGTTGCGGCGTTAACGGTTTCTCGGTTGCGCCGACGGCGGTTAAAAAGACCAGGCCAAAAAGTAAAGTCACCAGTAATGTTATTTTCATAGCACCATCCTTTTGTCAGTGTACACATTACACGTTGTCCCTTTGGGAAATATCCCAGGGACTTTATATAAGTCTGGCTGTTACTGGCAAAAATACCACCCGGCTGTAAAAGTATTACTTACCGTTAGCAATAGATGTTTTATTGATTGACAAACCGTAGGCTAATGTGCAATTCGATTATCCACAGTCACACTGGCAGGATGCAGAAGAACAGCGCATAGCGTTACACTGTTATTACCATAGCCGCTTCGTTTTTATTTCGCTCTGTATTACCCAGAAGAAAATAAAAACGAAGCGGCTATGTTATTTCATAAAAGTAACGTTATAACAACTGTGTTGTTTTAAAATACGATTAGTGCCGGGGGTGTCTCAGCAACTTTTTTACATATTGGCGCAGCAATTCCGTATCGTGATCAGGAACGCTGGCATCCGGCTTTACGCCTTCAAGTGCCCCCTCTACCTGACGTATCAACATCTCCTGCTCGTTTTGCGCCATGTTACGTAACATTGCTGTGACGATAATCTCTAACGCTTCTACCTGAGCAACCAGTTCTTTCGACTCTTCTTCTTTTTGGGCTAGCTTAAGCAACAACTCTGCTATGAGATTTTTCATGACAATATTTCCTTATTAGTTCCAGGGTGACGTTATCACTATGAAGAACCACTGCCTAGAGGCTGAAAGTACTATTTTTATGATACAGGAAGAACTTTACACAAATAATTATCACTGTCGCCGCAGCGAAACGTTTCTCAGACCGAAAACGAGACGATAATAAACCATCAAAAAACAATAATCACGCTATATCATAATTTAAGGTTATGCCATCTATAGAAAAACTTCACGGATAAAGAATATATCTTTTAATTTAAACCATATCGTAACGGCAGAAGCGCCGTTACGATGCACCGCTATTGGCCTTTCGCTTTTTGCGCGTTACGCCGACGACGTAACGCCAGGGTCAGTTGTCCAATATTGATCAACACGATCGCCGCCGTAGCGATAAAAACCCAGCGGAAACCGGCCATCGCCGATACCGTCGCGCCCATCAACGGCCCAACCACGTTGCCCAGGTACATAAATGACTGGTTGTAGCCAAAAATACGTCCGGTAATTTGGTCGCTGGAGTATTTCACCAATAACGTTTGTACGGCGGGTAACATCGCGCCATCGGCAAAGCCCAACAAGAAACGCAACAGCCCCAACTGGAACGGCGTGGTGACCCAGGACATCGCGAAGAAAAGCAGCACTGCGCAGATAAGCGTGGCCATCAGAATTCTTTCCGTGCCGATTCTGTCGCCAAGTTTTCCCAGGCGAGGCGCGGAGATAAGCGCGGAGATACCGGGCACCGAGGCGATTAACCCGCTAAGAAAGGCGATGTTATTACTGTCCGGCATCATTGATTTGATAAACAGCGCCAGGATTGGACTGATGGAACCATTACAGAGTTGAATGACCATCGTGGTAAAAAACAAACTGATCACCAGCGCAGGATAAGGTAACGACGCAAAAACGGCTTTACCGCTCAGGCGTTCGCTTTTCCTGATGACCGGACGCACGCCTTCTTTAATTAAAAATAGCGTGACCAGAAAGCTCACCACCAACAGCATGGCGGTAATCAGAAATACCGCCCGCAGCCCGATATGATCCGCGACAAAGCCGCCCATTAACGGCCCGCCGATAACGCCGCTGATCTGCGCGGTAGAAAGCGTACTGAGCGCCCAGCCGCTACGTTCGCGCGGTACCTGAGAGGCTACCAGCGCCATGGCATTGGGGATATAGCCTGACGTTAACCCCATGATTCCGCGCAGCAGGAAAAGTTGCCAGACATGGGTCGCAAATGCCTGCAGTAGAATAGCTATCGCCATCCCGAGCGACGCGCGCAATAGCATCAGTTTACGCCCTTTACGATCGGCGAGACTGCCCCACATCGGCGACACAATGGCGGAAATAAGAAACGTGATGCTAAACGTTAACCCGGACCACATTGATAACGCTTCATGGGAAGAGACGCCAAGCTGGGAAATATAAAGGGGTAAGAATGGCAGGATTTGGCTGATTGCCAGCCCGGTAAAAAAACATCCAAACCAAACGGAAATTAGATTAACTTTCCAGGATTCCATAAGACTCGTAACGGTAAGTAGCTGAAAATACGCGTTAGCTTAGCAAGTTCTCTTTTTCCTGGTGGTTCCAGAGGTGCGATACGTCACACTTTGCTATTTTGTCTCCCCGTTCATCATTTTTGTGAAACATGTCACATTATATAGCCGCGCAAGGCAGACGTTTATGCTTTAACGACACACGCCGTAGCCCCGCATTCCAAGATGAAAATGGTTAGCATGAGCAGCGTTATAGTCAGGCCCGAGCCCATTGCCATAATAATGGCAACTGGTGTTTAACATAGCGCGTAACCAGGGCCCCGTCTCCTCACGCCCCCAGCCGCGCAGAACAGTGATTTTTCGGCCATCTGATAGCTGAAACCCGCTGACATCCAGCGCTTCTGCGCTGGCATGTTCACTGCGACGCGCATCCGGGCGGTGATAAATATTACGGCAGGCATAGCTACCCAGATGTTCGATGCGGGTCAGGCGGCGCTTCATCCACGTTTCTGTTAAAGGTTTTGCCTGCTGTTCGACAAACAGCGCGGAGCGCAGCGCCAGCGGGCAGGAGGCTAAAAAACTGCTGCTCAGTTTGACCTGGCCAAAATCTCTGACGCGCACAACATGGGACAAGGGACATTCACCAGCGCTATCCGCAACAGGTTGTGATGAAATTAATCCCTGTTGATTGGCCGCCGTCAACAGCTCCCGGCACTGCGACGGCGTAAGGCGCTGTAGTTTGAAGGTAGTGATCCAGCCTGGCGGATCGGCAAGTTGTAGCGGAGCAAAAGGATTATAGTAAGAGGGAAGATAACGATATCCCAGCCCGCCAATGCCGCCCAACAGCACAATAATCAGAAAACCCTTACCTCTCACGCGGCCTCCGTTCTCACATCCCATAAACATTATGGCAGAACCCCGCGAAACCCGCGTTTTGTCGTGGTAATGTATACGCTTTGCATTCGATGGAATGGGTTTTTAAGATGGCGAAATTGCGGGTAGGAATAGTATTTGGCGGTAAGTCGGCGGAACATGAAGTGTCTTTGCAATCAGCGAAAAATATCGTTGATGCGATCGATAAAACCCGCTTCGACGTGGTGCTGTTAGGGATAGATAAGGCAGGACAATGGCATGTTAACGATGCGGAAAATTATTTGCAGAATGCAGACGATCCGGCACATATCGCGCTACGTCCTTCGGCAATCAGTCTGGCCCAGGTGCCTGGCAAACACCAACACCAATTGATTAACGCTCAGAACGGGCAGCCGCTACCGACGGTAGATGTTATTTTTCCTATCGTCCACGGTACGCTGGGCGAAGACGGCTCATTGCAGGGGATGCTGCGCGTCGCAAACTTACCGTTTGTCGGTTCAGACGTGCTGAGCTCCGCAGCCTGCATGGATAAAGACGTCGCCAAACGACTGCTACGCGATGCAGGACTGAATATCGCCCCGTTTATTACACTCACCCGAACGAATCGTCACGCGTTTAGTTTTGCCGAGGTTGAATCCCGTCTGGGACTGCCGCTGTTCGTTAAGCCCGCCAATCAGGGCTCTTCGGTCGGCGTCAGTAAAGTCGCTAACGAAGCGCAATATCAGCAGGCGGTCGCGCTGGCTTTCGAATTCGATCATAAAGTGGTGGTGGAGCAAGGGATCAAAGGGCGCGAGATCGAATGCGCCGTATTAGGTAACGATAACCCACAGGCCAGTACCTGCGGCGAAATCGTACTGAATAGCGAATTTTACGCCTACGATACTAAGTATATTGATGATAACGGCGCACAAGTTGTCGTGCCTGCGCAGATCCCTTCCGAGGTGAATGACAAGATCCGCGCGATTGCGATCCAGGCTTATCAGACGCTGGGGTGCGCGGGTATGGCGCGTGTCGATGTCTTCTTAACGGCAGACAATGAGGTCGTGATTAACGAGATTAATACGCTGCCAGGTTTTACCAATATCAGTATGTATCCAAAACTCTGGCAGGCGAGCGGATTGGGCTATACCGATTTGATTAGTCGCCTGATTGAGCTGGCGCTGGAACGCCATACGGCGAATAACGCCTTAAAAACCACGATGTAATAGCGCACGCCCGATAGCGCAACGTTTATCGGGCGTCTTTTACCTCATCATCTTCGCGCCGGCGAATGATGAACCCCGCCAGCCAGAAGCTGATAATCCACGTTACCAGCCCAACGCCATAGGTTTGCCATCCTTTCGCCTCAAAACCCAGCAATCCTACGACACCATTCAAAATAAAGATAAGGCCAATAGAGAAGGCATAGTAGTGCCAGTCACGACGAATTTTTACGGGCAAACGCATAACGACTCCGACGTATTAACAGCAACAAAAACGTATTTTTACATACTTCTGGCGAGCGAGTCTGTGGGGGATACGGAATTTCTTAAATGTTAATTGATTTTGATAAAAGTGATCGTTTTGTGACAACTAACAAAAATTTACGCGATGGATACATTCCGTATGTGAAATTACCATGATTCTGATATTGACAAACACAATGACCTGTCAGACTTCACAGTAAGCCGATGGCATAACGCCAGATCGTAGCCGATCATCCTGGAGGTCTTTATGGCTGATTTCACTCTCTCAAAATCGCTGTTCAGCGGGAAGCATCGAGAAACCTCCTCTACGCCCGGAAATATTGCTTACGCCATATTTGTACTGTTTTGCTTCTGGGCCGGAGCGCAACTCTTAAACCTGCTGGTTCATGCGCCGGGCATCTATGAGCATCTGATGCAGGTACAGGATACAGGTCGACCGCGGGTAGAGATTGGGCTGGGCGTCGGGACGATTTTTGGCCTGGTGCCCTTCCTCACGGGCTGCCTCATTTTCGCCGTTATCGCCGCGTTTTTACGCTGGCGTCACCGTCACCAATAAACCTTAGCGCGCTGGAGAAAGTATCCCAGCGCGAAATTTATCGCCCCATACACCGCGCCCGCCGCTCATCAACTCGTTTAGCAAACCAGGCGGTCGTCAGCTTACGCGTGATCTTCGGACTTTCCAGTTGAATACCGGGCAACATTTCCCGCGCAAGCGTCTTGCCCGTTTTGGCCTCGGCCAGTTTATAGACTTTCTTGTAGAGCGCCGTTTTTTCAAACGCCAGGCTATCGCCTTTCTCCAGTTGGCTGCGAATTTCACGCTCACTCATTCCCAACTGCCCTGCCAGTTTGCGCACCGCTAACTCTGTTTTGCCCGGTTCCTTGCTGTTATAACGAATCAGATCGCCATCCAGCGCCAGTTTTACCCCACTGGCTTTACTGACGGCATTCTGGAACGCAGCGTTACGGCTGGCGTACCATCCCGCGTTGAAGTCGGCGAAGCGGAAAACAGGCGCGCTGTAGTTCGCCGGGTAATTCAGCAAATGGTAGGTTCCAAACCACAACCCGCCACGGCGCGTAAAGACCTCCTGACGTACCGTACCCGCCATATTCCACGGATAACCTTTCGCGTGCTGTTCGGCAAAGGCAATGCTGACCTGCATCGGGCCGCCCGTATGCACCGGGTTATATGAGCCAAATAGCGTCTGCCCCATAGGAACCATATTGATAAAATCGTCAAAAATAGCGCTAAGCTGTTTTTCGGTTTTTACCGTGTCCAGGCGTTCGCTATAGCTCTTGCCGTTGGGGGAGTTAATTTTCAGCGCGGTGTGCACCAGAAACAGCGGAATGTGTAGTCGTTCAGCGCGGCGATCAATCTCCTGCCAGGCGATTTTACTTAGCCCCGGCACGACAGGATCCGCCTGATAACCGGACTCCTGCTGGGCGACAGCCAGCACCGAACAGATATTTTCTACCGTCGGCGCCAGCCCCTGGCTCTTAAACGTTGTCGCGATATCTTTCGCCCAGGCCTCTCTGTCTTTGACAGTGGCTGGCATTTTCTGACGTACTACGCTTGCCACGTCGACAGGCTTCTCGCCCTTGCTCACCGGCTGCCCGGATTGACTACTACAGCCAGCCAATATGGCGACCGCCAGAAAAGGCAGAGGATAAAGACGGGACGCCGCCGACATAACGTTTCCTTCTGTTAGCTAAAAGAGTGGGTCACTTCCTGAACTGGCTGACCATCCAACTGACGTTCAAAGCTACGTAAACGTTTATAAATAGACATCAGCTCCACCAGCGTCGTCCAGGAGTTAATCAAATACTGGAACGAACCGCGCACCTGGCCAAACACGTTGGTGATTTGCGTCATCAGCCCCAGCGTAATCGTACCGGCAACAATGGAAGGAAACAGCAGGAACAAACCGAAAACGTTATCGACCTGCAAATAGAGAATGCGCGCGATGTTGAAATACATATAGTGAAAGTAGAGACGGAAGTAGTTATGGCGCACCGCGCTAAACAGTTCACGGACGGTGGGCGGCGTGGCGCGGCTGGCGTCATCTTCACCGTAGACCAGCTCCTTACGATAAGCGGCTTCCACTCGCTGATTTTTAAATTCCAGCCCCGGCAATTTGATCCCGACGACCGCCAGCAGGCCCGTCCCCATTAATGACCAGACTATAGCGGCAATGACCAGGCCGTAAGGGATATGTCCTACGATGGGTAAATCCGGCACATGCGCTGACAGGGTGACCAACACCGGCAGAAAGGCGATAAGCGTCATGATGGCATTGATAAAACTCACGCCCATGTTCTCCAGTGTAGAGGCAAAACGCATGGTGTCTTCCTGCACACGCTGGGCGGCCCCTTCGATATGGCGCAGGTACTGCCAGTGCGCCATATAGTGCTCATTCATTGCGGTACGCCAGCGAAATACATAGTGGCTGACAAAGAAGTTGTTCAGCACACCGATCACCACGGCGATAAGCGCAATACCGAGAAACACCCCCACTTCATGATAAAATTGACCAAGAGTGACCTTGTGCGGCGAGCTGAGCGCCGTTTGAATCAAATCATAGAACGGTGCGTACCAGGCGTTAACCGCGACGCCAACCTCCACCAAAAACCAGGTGACAAAAATAATGAGCGAGGTGCCAAGTATCGACCAGTACTGCCAGCGGTGCGGGCTATAGATGAACCAGAACGTTGCAAATAATCCCACGCAAATCAGGTAATAAGCATAAAAAATCAGATAGTCCAGCGACCAGAAGCGCGCTGCGCTGATAGGCACTTCATCGGATGCCCCTACAAGTCGCGCCACCCAATCTCCTCCTCCCGCCTGCCAGAAAATGACGGCGATCAGCGCCCAAACAAACGCCGACATGAAAAACGGCCCTGGCTTTGGGAAAAAAGATTTAAACATCATGCTCTCCTGCTAACTTCTTATCTTTATTACGGCTGCTGTGACGGCGGCAATAGCACGCCATGCCCACGCAAATGAAAGGGCTAAACCAGGCATTGTGACCTACGTTGTGACGCTTAGTTCGCATTTCTGCTCAACAGAATTGTTTCGACGAGTTTCATACACAGCAGGCACGCTGACGCTATCAGGTTATCACAAGCGCTCTATCACAAAAGTAAACATTCTCCATCACGAAAACCCGCCGTTACGTTTTTTCACCCACTTTTTTCTCTTTAACGTTTTGCAATGTGCCGCCGGGTAGTATAAATACGCATAACCACCGTTATTTCACTTATGGACATCACCGTTGAAACGTAGTCTGCTTTTTACTGCCATGCTGTTTGCGGCATCACTTACTTCTGTCCAGGCGGCTCAGCCGATTGCCGATCCGGTTTTTGCCTCTGATATCGTTGATCGTTATGCCGAGCATATCTTTTATGGTAGCGGCGCCACGGGCATGGCGCTGGTGGTGATCGACGGCAATCAACGCGTGTTTCGTAGTTTCGGTGACACCAGACCGGGAAATAATGTTCGTCCACAGCTTGATTCGGTCATTCGTATCGCTTCTCTCACCAAGCTCATGACCAGTGAAATGTTGGTAAAATTGCTCGATCAGGGAACGGTAAAATTAAACGATCCTCTCAGCAAATATGCGCCTCCCGGCGCGCATGTCCCGACGTATCAAGGCACGCCGATTACGTTGGTCAACTTAGCGACCCACACCAGCGCGCTTCCGCGAGAACAGCCAGGCGGCGCGGCGCATCGTCCGGTATTTGTCTGGCCAACCCGCGAACAACGCTGGAACTGGCTCTCCACAGCAACGTTAAAAGTCGCGCCCGGTTCGCAGGCGGCCTATTCCAATCTGGCGTTCGACCTGTTAGCCGACGCGCTGGCGACCGCCTCCGGCAAACCTTATACGCAACTGTTTGAAGAAAAGATTACTCGCCCGCTGGGAATGAAAGACACCACGTTTACCCCTTCTCCCGATCAGTGTAAGCGTCTGATGGTGGCAGAAAAAGGCGCAAGCCCCTGTAATAATACGCTGGCTGCCATTGGCAGCGGTGGGGTCTATTCTACGCCAGGAGATATGATGCGCTGGATGCAACAGTATCTGTCGTCAGATTTCTATCACCGTAGCCAACAGGCCGATCGTATGCAAACGTTGATTTATCAGCGCACACAGTTAAAGAAAATCATTGGGATGGACGTACCGGGTAAAGCCGACGCGCTCGGTCTGGGCTGGGTCTATATGGCGCCAAAAGACGGACGTCCTGGCATTATCCAGAAAACAGGAGGCGGCGGCGGTTTTATTACCTATATGGCGATGATCCCACAATATAATATTGGCGCTTTTGTGGTCGTAACCCGTTCCCCCCTCACGCGTTTTACCAATATGAGCGATGGGATTAACGATTTGGTTACTGAGCTAAGCGGCAATAAACCGATTGCTATTCCTGCATCCTGAGTCGTCGCGCCTCGCGCTATATCAGACGAGGCGCAACCTTTTGTTAATATTCGGAGGGCAAACGGTTAATACTGATCAGTTTGCCTTTATTCATTTCAATGTAATTACCCTTACGCAGGGCCGCGAGAACTTCCGCCACCACCGATCGCGATACGCGCGTTCGTTGATGAATATAATTCATAACACCAATACGTGAGCGAAGTTCTTCATCCCACTCAATCATTGTCATTAACGTCGCACGAATTTGGTCGTAAGAATTATTACCAATGAGCTGCTTGTCACGAAGTTCCAGTACCTGACTTTTCCATACTATCCAACAGAAGGCTTCACGCCACAGTTGGTTTTGCTCAATGATGGCAAGAGTTTGTGATGATGAGAGGCGATAACCAATGCAACCGCTCTCCGCAATTAATTTATATTGTGCCTCTTTTTTCGCCACACCATCGGCTAAGCCGAAAATAAAGGGGGCCTGCACAATACCAATAAGAACTTTATCACCCCGAACTAACGAAACAACCCCCTCTAAAATAACAAAGGTATGGGTATTACTTTCATCAGGTGAACAGATAATCTCTTTATCGTTAACAAACTCGAAACGCGTACCATGCTTAGAAAGGCATTTATCGAGTCTGTAGAATTCTTGTAGTGGCTTACTTAAAGATAACATATGCATTCCTTGCAATAATGCCCGTCAAGTCCTTGACGGGCATTTTTCAGTTTAAATTACCTTTATTTCTCCTGAGAGAAAATGATTACCAGGTATATTTAACACCAACGTTTGCAGACCAGTCTTGATCAACATCACCGCCGCCGAGGTAGTTAGCATCGGTGTAGGCGCTGAAGTTCTTCGTGAAGCTGAACTGAGTACCCAGACCAACACGTACCGCAGAACCTTCTACGCCGTTGTCGATAGAGTCGCCGTTTACGTCAGCATCGTTGTTGGAGTCGTCGTAAACGTAAGCCAGTTTGAAGTACGGGGTCAACGCCTGATCTTCGCTGTAAGTGAAGGTATAACCTGCATCTACACCGAGTTCATAACGCATGCTGTCGTAAGACTGACCGTCAACTTTCATGTCGTTGCTCAGCTGGTAGTCGTCGCCAGACTGGAACAGACCGGATACGCTGCCGTAAGGCGTTACGTAGCCTGCATCACCCAGCTTCAGATCATAACCCAGTTTCAAGCCGAAGCCCCAGGCGTCAGAAGAGGTGTTGCCGTCAACGTAAGTACCGTCGCTCATGTTAGCAGACAAATCGTTGTTGAAGTGAGAGTAGCTCAAGTTACCGTCAACAAAGATGTTGTTTGCGAAACGAGCGGAAGAGTAGATGTAGGCAGACTGGCTGTCCTGATCCACCTGACCGGTACGATCGCTCAGATCGCCTTTCGCGAAGCCTGCTGCCGCACCAACGATCCACTTAGCGTTGTTACCATCAACTTTGGTATCAACACCGACCATGATGCCATTAACATCCTGATCGTAGTTAATGGTGCCGTTGTCGCCGTTGAAGTTACCGCCGAAGTAGCTTACCCATGCGCCGCCGTTATCCGCCAGGCCATGACGAGCGTTGGTCAGACGAGTACCAACGGTGTCTTGTTCCAGGTTCCAGATATTGGTGTTCGCAGAAGGAATGCTCAGCGCCATGTTAGCGTAGTCGGTCAGTTCCATCTGTTCCAGCACGACAGTGTTGCCTTCCTGCTTAGCCTGATAGGTGTAAGCACCCAGGTCAGCTTTGTTTGCTGCAGAGAAGGTCGCGGTGCTGTTCTTATCGTTAACATAGATCAGCTCATTACCTTTATAATCCGCAACAGAACCCGCGCCAGTGGCGTTGTCGATACGCACTTTATAGTTACCGGTGGCAGCTGCAACATTGTCACCAACGTTATCAACTTCATCCTGACCTGCTTCCGTCTGGTCGGTATCGTAAGTATCGCCGTTACCGTTAATGGTCAAATGACCATCAGAGTTCATCGCAATCACGCCATAACCGTAGTTAGACTTAGTCGTGTCGTTAGTACGATCGTTAGTCAGGTCAGCATCCAGTACGAAACGGTTACTTTCGATGTTGAAGACACCAGCGTTCACATAACCGTTAGCATCGGTGTAGCTGGTCAGGTTCAGAGTATCAACCTGCAGCGCATTAGAAGCGCTATTACCAACATCCAGTACACCATTATTGGTTACGTTGATAGTGTTTGCGTACAGGGCAGCATCATTTACGCTCCAGCCAGCAGAAACATCATCAGCAATCGTAACGGTACTGTTATCGATAGACAGGGTATCAGTTGCAACATGACCATCTTCATTGATGTTCAGAGCAGAACCACCAGTCAGGCCGATAGTGTCAGAAACCAGAGTAGAATCAGCAACATTGACAACAGAACCACTATTGATACTCAGCGTATCAATCAGAGAAGTTTTAGTAGTGTCCCACTGTGATCCGGTATTCAGGGTCACGTTAAACAGGCCGCTCTGATAAACTTCGTTACCAACGATATGGTTATACTCACTGTAGTCAGTATAAATGTTATCAACACCTACAGTTGATAATGGCCACAGACTATTAGCTGCGATATCGATCAGAGTTGCAGTTTTCTCGGTACCTACAGCATAAGAATCGTAAACTCCATCCGGAGATGTGGCATCAAGAATACCGTCGCCGTTAGTATCTACAGTATATTCAAAAACACCGTCTCCATCGGCATCAGTACCAGTGTCTGTCATATGTACAGACATTGCTGCACCAACCCATTTGCTACCATTATTCAGGGTAACATCCATACGGTCAGTGCCATCCCAACCGTTCGTGTCGCGGTCAGCATCAGTATCACGATAGCTATCCGCTCCATTCGGGAAGAAGTTTTCATCGAAATTGCTGGAGAATACAACATCGCCCATCAGCGTGGAGTTGCTGAGGTTGACCGTCGTCTGCATTGCATTATCAGCATATGGGTGTGCAATTACCGCAATCGCAATGTCATCAGCAGTATAAGAACCACTGTAATCGCTAGCGTTATTAGTATTACCAAACCAGCCGGAAGTACCTTCATCAGACAATGAACCAGAGGTTACGGTAGAATCAACAACATTGATTGTGTTATTAAATACTTCACTACTGTTTACGCCAGTGCTAACGGTGTTATCGTCGATATCTTCCCATTCGTAGCCCTGAGTCAGGGTAATACCAGCAACATGAGAATTATTTACAATAGACAGATCAACTTCCTGATCCAGTGTAATCGCGGTACCCATGCCATAAACATCAACAACATGTGTATCCGCAGTACCATCGGTATAGGTACCGTTATAGGTATAATGCTCGTAGTTGTCATCAATAGTAGAGTTATCAACGGTCAACGCCAGACGATCATATACATACCCGGTGTCACGATTTACGCAATCGGTACCCTCAAGACACGCGGAGGTAATCATACCGTGAATAGTACTGTTTTTAATTGTCAGGCTATTCGCATTAGTATTGGTAGTAACGCCATCATCCAGATAGTAGGTAGAAATAACGCCATTAACTCGCGCGTTATTGATTACAGGATAAATGTCACCGTTATAGTAACTATCAGTTGCGTAGTTGTTCCAACCTACATAGCCATCATAATAAACGTCATCAGCGTAGGTCGCATCGTTGTAGTGATGAAACGTATTGTAAGTGGTACCAGAAATATCATTAGTAGTAGCATTCGCCTGAGAAGTGATTGCCAGAGTGCAAGCCAATGCTAATTGTGAGACTACAAGTTTCTTTTTCCAGGAGTGCATTTGTCATCCCTCCTCAGGGACGTAATATAGTTGATCCATCAATTATCAATGCATAAAAACATAGAGATGTTTAGCAAGAAGGATTATGCGGCGTCATTGCTAAAAGGTTCAATTATTCTTTATCCTCAGTCCGGATTCGGACATGAATTAAAAAGACGTAATAAAAGGAAATTTTATAATTGAAAAGCATTCTTTTTCATGACCTTACAAGAAAATAAAAAAACAAAATACATATAAGATAAATATGAATTAAAGAAAAACAAAATAAACATGAATAATGTTAAAACCCACATTTACTTAAATGACGATGAAATAAAACTAAAAACAACGTAAAACTAATTCTTATTTAAAATGATATAGTGCCTGATGTATTAATCTTCGGTATATAAAAGAAGCGCCATGTTCTGCCGCCGCCGGGGCTGCGCCTGCTACGTTAAGGACCGTTTTCGTAAAACATCTGCCTGCAGATTCAGGTATACTGGGCCTTCGATTCCACAAACATCAGGCAGACCATGACAGACCTTATCCATCGCCCTCGCCGCCTGCGCAAATCCGCTGCGCTGCGCGCTATGTTTGAAGAGACAACACTTAGCCTGAACGACCTGGTGTTGCCGATCTTTGTTGAAGAAGAACTCGACGATTACAAAGCTATTGATGCCATGCCCGGCGTAATGCGTATCCCGGAAAAGCAGCTGGCGCGAGAGATTGAACGTATCGCAAATGCTGGCATTCGTTCCGTTATGACCTTCGGCATTTCTCACCATACTGATGACACCGGCAGCGATACCTGGAAAGAAGACGGCCTGGTGGCAAGAATGTCCCGCATCTGTAAGCAAACCGTGCCGGAGATGATCGTCATGTCCGACACCTGCTTCTGCGAATACACCTCGCACGGCCACTGCGGCGTGTTGTGCGAACACGGCGTGGATAACGATGCGACGCTGGCCAACCTCGGCAAGCAGGCCGTTATCGCGGCGGCGGCTGGAGCAGATTTTATTGCGCCCTCCGCGGCAATGGATGGACAAGTCCAGGCTATCCGCCAGGCGCTGGATGCCGCCGGTTTTACCGATACGGCAATAATGTCCTACTCCACTAAGTTCGCCTCTTCTTTCTACGGCCCCTTCCGTGAAGCAGCGGGTACCGCGTTAAAAGGCGACCGCAAGACGTATCAAATGAATCCGATGAACCGCCGTGAAGCGATTCGCGAATCACTGCTCGACGAAGCCCAGGGCGCGGATTGCTTAATGGTGAAACCGGCCGGCGCGTATCTGGACGTGCTGCGTGAAATCCGCGAACGCACAGAGTTGCCGCTTGGCGCTTACCAGGTGAGCGGTGAATACGCCATGATTAAATTTGCTGCTATGGCTGGCGCCATCGATGAAGAAAAGGTCGTGCTGGAAAGTCTGGGCTCGATTAAACGCGCCGGCGCCGATTTGATTTTCAGCTACTTCGCGCTGGATCTGGCTGAGAAAAATATTCTGCGTTAATTCTGTTACAGGGCGGCGCGCTGCCGCCCTTTCCCGACGTTACACCCCATTATTCAGTCGCTGACGCTAACCCGTTGCCGGACGCGGCTTATCCGGCTTACGGCTATTCCTCGATCGCCTGGCGAATTTGCTGCAACGACGCGGGATCGTCAATGGTTGTCAGATCGCCCGGATCGCGGCCTTCGCAGATCGCCTGGATCGTGCGGCGAAGCATCTTTCCGGAACGCGTTTTGGGGAGCTGCGAGACAAACCAGACATGCGCCGGACGACCAAAGTGACCGATCTGGTTGTCCACCAGCGCCATAATCGCGTTTTCCTCGTCGCGCGCCGCCTCGCGATCCGCCAGCGTATCGCTCTGCTTCGGAATGACAAACGCCACCGCTACCTGCCCTTTCAGAGCGTCTTTTATCCCCACTACCGCCACTTCCGCTACGTTCGGGTAGCTGGAGATACTTTCTTCTATTTCTCGCGTCCCCAGCCGATGACCCGCAATATTAATCACATCATCGGTACGGCCCAGAATAAAGTAATACCCCTCGGCGTCGCGGATCCCCCAGTCGAAAGTGGCATAAACCTGACGGTTAAACAGCGACCAGTAAGTCTTCACAAAACGCGCATCGTCGCCCCAAATAGTCTGAATACAGCCCGGCGGCAGCGGCCCCTCGATCACCAGCATCCCCTTTTCATTTATGCCGCAAGGTTCGCCGGTGACTTCATTGAGTAGCTGGACGTTATAACCGTACATCGGCACGCCGGGACTTCCCAGACGCGGCGGCCTGTCATCCAGCGCACGCGCCAGCGCCATGATCGGCCAGCCGGACTCCGTCTGCCAATAATTGTCGATAACCGGCACACCCAGCGTCTCCGTCACCCAACTGGCCGTCGGCTCGTCCAGCGGCTCACCGGCCAGATAAAGCGCCTCCAGCGAGGAGAGATCGTGATTACGGATTTGCGCCGTCGGGAATTTTTTCAGCACGCGAATCGCAGTCGGGGCGGAAAACATCCGGTTAACCTGGTATTTCTCGACAATTTTCCACCAGACCCCGCAGTCCGGGTACGTCGGCAGTCCTTCGTAAACAATAGTCGCCATGCCTGCCAGCAGCGGCGCGTAAACGATATAGGAGTGGCCGACGACCCAGCCGATATCCGATGCGCAAAAGAATACGCCGCCCACCTTGCCGCCAAAAATGGTGTCCATCGAGGTTGCCAGCGCCACCGCATAACCGCCGACGTCGCGCTGGACGCCTTTCGGTTTGCCGGTAGTGCCGGAGGTGTAAAGAATGCACGAGGTTTCATTGGATTCCAGCCACGCCACCGGCACGCTCGCACCGAGATGCTGCTGGCGCAACGTGGCAAAATCCAGATCGCGCCCATCCACCCATGCCATTTTCGCCAGCCCTCTGTCCACCAGCAGAACGTGTTTCGGCTGATGCTGCGCCTGCGCAATAGCGTCATCAAGCAGCTTTTTATACGGCAGGATTTTACCGCCCCGCGCTCCGGCATCCGCCGACACAATCAGCGCCGGTCTGGCATCGTCAATGCGCGCCGCCACGCTGTGCGAGGCAAAACCGCCAAAGACCACCGAATGGATCGCGCCAATGCGCGCGCAGGCCAGCAGCGTTATCTGCGCTTCGGCAATCATTGGCATATAGACCAATACGCGATCGCCACGCTGCACGCCCAGCGACAGCAGCATAGCGGCCACAGCGTTGACTTCATCATGCAACTGGCTGAAGGTAAATGTACGCTCTTCATCGGTCTCTGATGAGACGGCAATCAGCGCCAGCGCCTCCGGCTGTTTATCCAGCCAGCGGTCGACGGCGTTATGACATAAGTTAGTGGTGCCGCCGCAAAACCAGCGGGCAAACGGTGGGCGGCTATGATCCAGCGTCTGCGTAAACGGCTGTCGCCAGTCGATACGCCGGGCCTGCTCGGCCCAGAACGCCTCCGGTTCGTTAATGGAACGCTGATAAAATTCGCTAAAAGACATCACGCTCTCCTGTTGAACTTACGCCTTATTGCTGGCTGGCTCAGATGACATATAAATCGAGGTATTCGTTAACCGGCATCTGCTCCAGGCGGGCTCTGTCCAGGGAGACATCCAGAATGCGTTGCTGCTGGCGAGTCGGGAACTGACGCGCCAGGTTAATTTTAAATTTTTCGATAAGCTTCGGAATACCGTCGGCGCGGCGACGCGCATGACCAATCGGATACTCCACGACAACCTCGCCAAAGCGTGAGCCATCAGTAAACTCCACGGTGATCGCATTGCCGATAGCACGTTTTTCCGGGTCGTGATAGTCGGCGGTAAAAGCCGGGTCCTCATAACACACGATTTTCTCGCGCAGGGCGTCAATACGCTTGTCCTGCGCCACCTCGTCTTCATAATCCGCCGCGGTTAACCGTCCGAACAGCAGCGGCACGGCGACCATATACTGGATACAGTGATCGCGGTCCGCCGGGTTATTGAGCGGACCTTTTTTATCGATAATGCGGAGACAGGCTTCGTGGGTGCGGATGGTCACTTTCTCGATATCCGCTGCCGTTTTGCCCGCGGCCTGCATCTGCTCATACAGCGTCATCGCCGCTTCGACGGCGGTTTGCGAGTGGAATTCTGCCGGGAAAGAAATTTTGAATAGCACGTTTTCCATCACGTAGGAGCCGTAAGGACGCTGGAAACGGAACGTTTCACCTTTGAATGAAACGTCGTAGAAGCCCCAGGTTTTGGCGGTGAGCGCCGAGGGATAGCCCATCTCGCCGGTTTTCGCCATCAGCGCCAGACGTACCGCGCGCGAAGTCGCATCGCCCGCCGCCCAGGATTTGCGCGTACCGGTATTCGGCGCATGACGATAAGTGCGCAACGACTGCCCATCCACCCACGCCAGCGATACCGCGTTGAGGATCTCATCGCGCATCAGCCCCAGCATTTCAGCGACCACCGCGGTCGAGGCCACTTTGACCAGCAGCACATGGTCAAGCCCGACACGGTTGAAGGCGTTTTCCAGCGCGATGCAGCCCTGAATTTCATGGGCTTTGATCATCCCGCTCAATACCTGTTTCATGGTCAGCGGCGCTTTGCCGGCGGCGACGGCGTTGCGTGACAGCCAGTCAGCCGTCGCCAGAATACCGCCGAGGTTATCAGAAGGATGGCCCCACTCGGCGGCAAGCCAGGTATCGTTAAAATCGAGCCAGCGGATCATCGCGCCAATGTTAAAGGCTGCCTGTACCGGATCGAGCTGAAACTGGGTGCCCGGCACGCGTGCGCCGTTGGGCACCACCGTGCCTGGCACGATTGGCCCAAGCAATTTTTTACAGGCCGGGTATTCCAGCGCTTCCAGACCACAGCCGAGCGTGTCGAGCAGGCAGTAATGCGCGGTGTCGTACGCCACCTTTGAGGTGATGTCGTAATTCATAACGTAATCAACGATATCAACGATTTCACGGTCAAATTCCGGGCGGATGTTCAGTTCTTGGGTAGACATAGGGTACGTTTCCTGCGTTTTATTTTTAATAAGAGTGAGTTAGCAACGATCGTCTATCGAGACAAACGGACGATCTTCCGGCCCGGTATAGTTGGCAGAGGGACGAATAATTTTGTTGTCCTGACGCTGTTCAATAATGTGCGCCGCCCAGCCGGTAACGCGGGCGATGACAAACAGCGGGGTGAACATTTCGGTAGGGACGCCCATCATGTTGTAAGAGACCGCCGAAAACCAGTCGAGATTCGGGAACATCTTTTTGGTCTCCCACATCACCGTTTCCAGACGGTCGGCGATGTGGTACATCTTCAGCGAGCCGCCTTCTTCTGAAAGCTGTTTCGCCACCCGTTTGATCACCTGATGGCGCGGGTCGGCGATGGTGTAAACCGGATGTCCAAAGCCAATCACCACCTCTTTGTTTTCCACGCGTTTACGGATATCCGCCTCTGCCTCGTCCGGCGTTTCATAACGCTGTTGAATTTCCAGCGACACCTCATTCGCCCCGCCGTGTTTCGGGCCGCGCAGCGCGCCAATCGCGCCGATAATCGCGGAGTAGACATCCGAGCCGGTTCCGGCAATCACCCGGCTGGTAAACGTCGAGGCGTTGAACTCATGCTCGGCATACAGCACCAGCGAAATATGCATCGCCTTTTCCCAGCTTTGGGTTGGCTTTTCACCATGCAGCAGATGCAGGAAATGGCCGCCGATGGAATCATCGTCGGTTTCCGGCTGAATACGTTCGCCGTTGTGGCTGTAGTGATACCAGTAAAGAAGGATAGAGCTGAGCGAGGCCAACAGCTTATCGGCAATATCGCGCGCGCCGGAGACGGTATGTGCCTCTTTTTCCGGCAGGGTGCAGCCCAGCGCGGACACGCCGGTACGCATCACGTCCATCGGGTGCGAGGCCGCCGGTAACGCTTCCAGAACGGTACGGACATTGGCGGGTAATCCGCGCAGCGCTTTTAATTTGCTTTTATACGCGTTCAGCTCGTCGCGGGTCGGTAATTTTCCGTGGATCAGTAAATGCGCGACTTCTTCAAATTCGCAGTGCTCCGCCAGATCGAGAATGTCGTAACCGCGATAGTGCAGATCGTTACCGCTTTTTCCCACGGTACACAGAGCGGTATTTCCGGCAGGTACGCCGGAAAGCGCGACCGATTTTTTAGGCTTAATGACATGCGTGTTGTTTTGCAGGATCGTCGTGTCTGTCATATTGTCCTCGTCATTATTGTAATGTGTAGGGTATTGAGGCGTGTAGGCCGTACCGTAGGCGGGTTAAACGTAGTGCCATCCGGCATTGCCTGATGGCGCCTTCGCCTTATCAGGCCTACAGGCTACGATTTTTTATTCCTGTACAGCGCGTCCAGCTTCTCTTCGAACTGGTAGTAATTGATGCTTTCGTACAGCTCGTTGCGGGTCTGCATGATGTCGATCACGTTCTTTTGCGTCCCTTCCTGGCGCAGCACGGTATAGACTTTTTCTGCGGCGCGGTTCATGGCGCGAAACGCCGACAGCGGATAGAGCGCCATCGCCACGTGTGCGCTGCGCAACTCGTCGGTCGTAAACAGCGGCGTCGCGCCAAACTCAGTGATGTTGGCGAGGATCGGCACCTGCGCCACGTCGGCGAACTGACGGTACATCGACAGTTCGGTGATCGCCTCCGGGAACAGCATGTCAGCCCCCGCGTCCACGTAAGCCTGCGCACGATCGAGAGCCGCCTCCAGCCCTTCCACCGCCAGCGCATCGGTACGCGCCATGATCACAAAGTTCGGATCGGTGCGCGCATCCACTGCCGCCCGAATTCGGTCTACCATCTCCTCTTTCGAGACGATCGCTTTGTTTGGACGGTGTCCACAGCGCTTAGCGCCAACCTGGTCTTCAATATGCAGCGCGGCGGCGCCCGCTTTGGCTATGGACTTTACCGTCCGCGCGACATTAAAGGCGGAGGAGCCAAAGCCAATATCCGCATCCACCAACAGCGGCAGCGGGCAAACATCCGTGATGCGCCGGATATCGGTTAACACATCATCCAGCGTAGAAATCCCCAGATCCGGCAGTCCGAGCGAGCCCGCCGCTACGCCGCCGCCAGAAAGATAGATAGCCTGATACCCGGCCCGTTGGGCCAACAGAGCATGGTTGGCATTAATAGCGCCGACAATTTGTAATGGATTCTCTTTAGCGAGCGCGGCGCGAAATGCCTGCCCCGGCGAATGTAAAGACATATCTCGTCCTCATGTTAGTAAATTGTTACTCAGAATGTATTCACCAAAGCAAAGGCTATGCCAGGCAAAGAGGCTGCGAGAAAATTAAATACAATGAGATTTAAAAACAGGTGATTACAGTCATTCCTGTTATGAATAAGCGCGATTAAGGGAAAAGAAAAACGTGTCAGCTAACGTTTCATGAAACGAATCGCCCTGTTTCATTGCAACATTTATGAAACACGTTTAAAACAAAAAATCGCCCCTTAAAGATGAACCTACTGCGATGACGACTGCTCACAGCGCTCCGCGCGATAATAGCGATAAACCGGTGATCTGGACGGTCTCCGTAACGCGTCTGTTCGAACTGTTTCGGGATATCAGCCTGGAATTCGATCATCTGGCGACCATCACGCCTATTCAACTCGGCTTTGAAAAGGCGGTGACCTACATTCGCAAAAAACTGGCGACCGAGCGCTGCGACGCGATTATCGCGGCGGGTTCGAATGGGGCCTATTTAAAAAGCCGCCTGTCAATACCGGTGATCCTCATCAAGCCCAGCGGATTCGATGTATTACAGGCGCTGGCGAAAGCGGGAAAGCTCACCTCGTCTATCGGTATCGTGACCTATCAGGAGACCATTCCGGCTTTACTTGCCTTTCAGAAAACGTTTCACCTCTGTCTTGAACAGCGAAGCTATGTCACCGAAGAGGACGCGCGCGGGCAAATTAACGAACTTAAGGCCAACGGTATTGAGGCCGTCGTCGGCGCGGGATTAATTACCGATCTGGCGGAAGAAGCGGGAATGACCGCCATCTTTATTTATTCCGCGGCGACCGTTCGTCAGGCTTTTCATGATGCGCTGGATATGACCCGTCTGACACGGCGCCAGCGCGTGGATTACCCATCCGGCAAGGGATTACAAACCCGGTATGAACTGGGCGATATACGCGGCCAGTCGCCGCAAATGGAGCAGCTCCGCCAGACGATTACGCTCTATGCCCGCTCCCGTGCGGCAGTGCTGATTCAGGGGGAAACAGGGACCGGAAAAGAGCTGGCGGCGCAGGCGATTCACCAGACGTTTTTTCACCGCCAGCCTCACCGTCAGAATAAGCCATCCCCTCCCTTTGTCGCCGTCAATTGCGGCGCGATTACCGAGTCGTTGCTGGAAGCGGAACTGTTTGGTTATGAAGAGGGTGCGTTTACCGGTTCACGACGAGGAGGCCGGGCGGGGCTATTTGAAATCGCACACGGCGGCACGCTGTTTCTGGATGAAATCGGCGAAATGCCCTTGCCCTTACAAACCCGACTTTTGCGCGTACTGGAGGAAAAAGCCGTCACTCGCGTCGGCGGACACCAGCCGATCCCGGTGGATGTCCGGGTGATCAGCGCTACACATTGCGATCTGGATCGGGAAATAATGCAAGGACGTTTTCGCCCCGATCTCTTTTATCGCCTGAGTATTCTGCGTCTGACGCTTCCTCCTTTGCGCGAGCGGCAGGCTGATATTTTGCCGCTGGCGGAAAGCTTTTTAAAACAGTCTCTGGCGGCGATGGAAATTCCGTTTACCGAATCGATACGTCATGGATTGACACAGTGTCAGCCGCTTTTGCTGGCCTGGCGCTGGCCCGGTAATATTCGCGAACTGCGTAATATGATGGAGCGCCTGGCGCTTTTTTTAAGCGTCGATCCCGCGCCAACGCTGGACAGGCAATTTATGCGGCAGTTATTACCTGAGCTTATGGTGAACACAGCAGAGCTGACGCCTTCAACCGTGGATGCGCACGCGTTACAGGATGTACTGGCGCGCTTTAAGGGCGATAAGACCGCGGCGGCGCGTTATCTGGGGATTAGCCGCACCACTCTGTGGCGTCGTTTAAAAGCAGGTGCCAAAGACCAGTCGGGTAATTAAGACAAATGACAGCGTCCTGAATGCCTGATGGCGCTACGTTTACTGCAGGCCGTCATCCGGCAAAACGGATGACGGTTGCCAGGAATAAAAATACCCGCCGGAAACCCAGGCGGGTATTTTTATGATGCAACGCTTTTATTTCTTTTTATAAATATCAGCCGTACCATGAATTTTATTTTCTGTCTGCCCGGACGTCAGCACCACCACATCCGCCCCTTTTTCATCCGCCTTTTTGATTAAATCTTCTCTGGCATCCAGCGGCGACATTTCCCCGGTGGTGGAAATAGTGCCAATTTTCGTGTATTCGGAGGCGACTTTATCAAAGTCCGTTTTTTTCATGATTTCTGCGGCATAAACGTTTGTCACGACAAACGCTAATGCGCCAAGCATAACCTTGTAGCCAGTTTTCATAGCAAAACCCTCGTTTTATTATTACGCCATCATCGCTTTATCAGAACAAAAAAGCCGTTCGGACTGATTAAATAAGTAGTGTAGATTGCTGGAAAAATCCAGTCAGCCCCCGCTCTGTCGGCGTAACAACGCGGATTAAAACGCCCCTGCTTTGTGATCTCACTCGCAATCATCTGGTTTGACTATTAATAAGATGAAGGTTATTTCTTGAGGCTAAGAGAAGAGTTGCCTATGGAGCCGTTTCATGCCGTTGTGCTTACCGTCAGTCTGTTTGTGTTAACCTTTTTTAATCCCGGCGCGAATCTGTTTGTGGTGGTGCAAACCAGCCTCGCATCAGGACGCCGGGCGGGAGTCATCACCGGCCTGGGCGTCGCCACGGGAGACGCCTTTTATTCCGGGCTGGGGCTTTTCGGTCTGGCGACGCTCATTACGCAATGCGAAGCGGTATTTTCTCTTATCAAAATTGTCGGCGGGGCCTATTTATTATGGTTCGCCTGGAACAGTATTCGTCACCAGGCGACGCCGCAAATGAGCACGCTCCAGACGCCAATTGCCGCCCCGTGGACAATTTTCTTTCGCCGGGGATTAATGACCGATTTATCCAATCCGCAAACCGTACTGTTTTTTATCAGTATTTTTTCCGTAACGCTTAGCGCAGAAACGCCCACATGGGCAAGATTAATGGCCTGGGCCGGAATTGTGCTGTCATCCGTTATCTGGCGTATTTTTCTCAGCCAGGCCTTTTCGCTTCCCGCAGTCCGCCGCGCTTATGGGCGTATACAGCGCATTGCCAGCCGTGTTATCGGCGCCATTATCGGGATGTTTGCGCTCAGACTTCTCTATGAAGGCGTGACGCACCGCTAGTTTACCCGGTAGCCTTTGCTACCGGACGATAAGCGTTATCAAAACGCCCATGACACGCTGCCTACAATGCTACGCTCGGCGCCAAAATAACAATAAGAGAGCGAATTACAAGCAGCGACATAGCGTTTGTCCGTCAGGTTATTTACGTTGAGCTGGGCGCTCAAGCCATTTAACCCAATGCTGGATAAATCATACCCTACCACCATATCGACCAATGTATAGGACGGCAAGGTGTGGGTATTCAGGCGATCGCTGGTCACGCCGTTGACGTACCGGATGCCGGAGCCCAAAGTCAGCCCCTCTAACAGACCGCTTTTCACATCGTAGCTTAGCCAGGCGCTGGCCTGGTTCCGTGGAGCATAAACCGCGCGCTTCCCCTGCTCTTGCGGGCTACTTTTCTTATAACGGATATCAGTATAGGTATACGCCGCCTGCAAACGGACGCTATCCGACAAATGGCTAATGGCCTCCAGTTCAACCCCTTTAGACTCAATTTCACCAATCGAGCGGTACGGATCGGTAGGTTCTTCTTTGGTCGCGATATTGGTCTGGTTAATACGATACACGGCGGCGCTAAACTGGCTGTTCCCCCCCAGCGGTTCGTATTTTACCCCCGCCTCCCACTGCTTGCCTTTCATCGGTTCCAGCACATTGCCGTTTTCGTCGGCGAAGCTGGTCGGCGTAAACGCGGTAGAATAACTGAGATAGGGGGCGACGCCATTGTCGAACAGATAAAGCAACGCGGCACGGGTGCTGACGTTGTTTTTATCGAGATCGCTGCGTGAATCATGAAGTTTGTCGATGTTAGACACGCTGACCCGATCGTAACGACCGCCCAACGTAAAGCGCCAGCGATCCCATGACATCTGATCCTGTAAATAGTATCCGGTCTGCCGCAGCTTATGTTTTTCACGGCTATACAACGTAATGTAATCCGGCTGAGCGCCATAAACAGGGTTGAAAGCGTCAATCGGCGGAAACGCGCCATAATAGCCAGTAGTATGATTACTGCGATCCTGATAATCGATCCCCACCAGCAGACGATGATTAATCGCCCCGGTATCCACGCTGCCGTCGAGCTGATTATCCAGCGCGATAGCCGACATTTTCTCCCCGGAGCCGGAATAGCCGCGATTCAGCGCCGTTTCATTCAACCAACCTGCGGCATAGACCTGATTCAACGTCACTTTGGTATGCAAATAGCGCAATTTTTGCCGTACCGACCAGCCGTTATCGAACAGATGCTCAATGTTATAACCCACCATATTTTCACGGCGATCGTATTTGTCGTAGTCATCTTCACCTTCAAAGAAAGTGTTAGAAATTTTTCCGCCGTTATAAGGTACAACCGTGCCTTGATAAGGCAGTCCGGAGTGGCTACCGCCTTCCGGATCACGGTGCAGATAGGCCATAAGCTCAAGACGCGTCCGATCGGTAATTCGCCAGGTCAGGCTCGGCATCAGCGCATAACGTTCCTCTTTCAAGGGGGTAAACTGCGAATCGGCGTAACGTGTCATGCCGCTAAGACGCGCCGCCACACGTTCATTGTCATCCAGTGGGCCGGTCACATCAAAAGCCGCCCCGCGCTGGTTGTGATTGCCGGCAAACAGCTTCACCTCTCCCCCGGCATCAAACGCCGGTTTTCGCGACGTCAACGCGACAATGCCGCCTGGCGATGAACGTCCATACAGAACGGACGCCGGGCCGCGTACCACCTCGATATCTTCCAGAAACCAGGGGTCAACCACCAACGAACTGTGCGAATTGGTGTCGCCCATCATTTTTAACCCGTCGAGATAGACGTTATCCAGACTACCGTCCGAAAAACCACGCAATACGATGTAATCAAAGCGGTTAGAGGCGCCTATCTGGTTACTGTATACGCCAGGGGTGTAGCTTACCGCCTGACGCACGCTGGTTGCGCCCTGCTCTTCAAACTGCTGGCGGGTAATAATGGATACCGACTGCGGCGTTTCAATATCTGGCGTCGCCAGCTTGGTCGCGCCACTCTGAACGGGCGAGGTGACAATGACGGTATCATTTTTTGTGGTTTCCTGGGCAAAAAGAGGAAAAGTCGCGCCGCCGATAGCTCCGCCTATCAATAGCGCCATACGCGTTGTCGCAAACATGAACATCTCCAAAGGCATCTTTATTGTAAATAAGAATTATTACCTTTTAGAGATAACGGACCACTATGCGTAACGCCAGATTGCCTATGCGCAATGATAAAACATCACCCAAAACGGCAGAAAACCGGGTTAGCAGCGGATATTACCGTTCTGGCGGGGCGCGTTACGCACAGTGTCGGGACGCCGTCAGAGACGCGTCACGCAGCTCGCCGGGCGAGCAGCCATAACGCCGACGAAATGCCGTCGCAAAGTTTGTGGCATGTTGATAGCCTGACATCCAGGCGGCCTGCTGCACGCTGTATCCCTCCATCAGATAACGACGCGCGCGCGCCAGGCGGCAATCACGCAGATAATCAAACACGGTACACCCATAGGCATGACGAAACTTGCACCGCAGGCTACTCGGACTCATTGCCGCCCGACGTGCCAGTTCGTTCAGCGTGTAAGCTTTTTCCGGCGTCTGCTCCAGTAAACGCCGAATGAGCTCCAGCCGCTGATATTCACCGGTGACGGGAAGCCCGCGTTTTTGCGTTGCGGGCTGACATAGATTTAGCGCATAGCCCAGCAATTGCAGCATGATGCCTTCCAGCATTAACTGGCGTGACGCCGCATGAGGTCCGGGCTGCTGCGCATAACGTAGCCCCGAAAGCAGAAACTCCGGCACCTGCCAGACCCTCGCCGAGGTTGCGCTATTTTCCCACTCGTCTGCCAGCGAGACAGGCAAACGCTCCCGCCATCCGCCGTCCGGGTACATTCCCAGCGATAAGGTGCGCAATTTACTGTCTGCGCCGTGATGGGCGCGTATCGTCTGCTGCTCACTCAGTTGCGAGCAAAACGCCATCCCCGCGCTCAACAAAAAGGTCTGCTCATTGACAGCCAGCGCAACGTTACCTTCCAGCACCACCAGCATATACAGCGGACTGCTATGGCGAGAGGTGGTTTCATAAGGTTGTAACACGTGAACATCCGAGCGTGTAATGCAAATCCCGCCGGGAAGCGCTATCTCTTCGATATCGCCATGAAGTACGGGACTACTCTGCGTATACTGCGGTAACGCAGGGAAGCGGTAATCAATGCCATAACGCTCGCCAAACGCGATGAAGTCGCTGACGGAAAAGATCTTTTTCATCGCCGGGGCGGCGGAAGAGTGACAGGAGATCGGAGACATTATCAATACCGTTTATCTGCGTTATACCAGAGCGTTAGCCACTGTGTAACCATATCACTGCGGCCCGGGAACGACAATAAAGATGAGAATAATTATCAACCGCTATTGAGGGGAGAGATAAGGCGAGCAAAGGTGATCGATAAACGCCGATCTGTCGATAAAAACGCGCTTTCGCGAGAGACGAAAGCGCGTCCGGGGGATATCAGTCAGGAGCGAAATCCTGCGGAGGTCATGAGCAGTCTGAACAACATTCCGACGCCCGCCAGCAGAAGCACGCTGGCGCACCATATCGCGACCATCCATACGACTCGCCGCGACCATTTTTTCACTTTAACCATCAGTGATATCCCTCTCCATGTCGCACTTTTCCACGGAAGACGTAGTAGCTCCAGAAGGTATAAGCCAGAATAATCGGGATGATTATCAGCGCCCCAACCAGCATAAAGCTTTGACTTTGCGGCGGCGCGGCGGCGGCATACAGCGAAATATCCGGTGGAATAATATTCGGCCAAATACTGATGCCCAACCCGCTGAACCCCAGAAAAATCAGCCCTAGCGTGAGAATAAATGGACGCGCATGGGATTCTGGCTTTTTCACGCTGCGCCATAGCCAGACGCTAAAAGCCAACACCAGCACAGGCACCGGCAGGAAGTAGTATAAATTGGGCAGCGTGAACCAGCGCTCGGCGATGTCGTCGTGGGTGAGCGGCGTCCACACGCTGACGCCTCCCATCACCAGCAACAAGACGATCAACAACGGGCGCGACAGCGCGCACATCCGGCTATGCAGCGGATCTTCGCTTTTCATAATCAGCCAGGTAGCGCCCAGCAGCGCGTAGGTGACAACCAGACCGACGCCGCAGAACAGGTTAAACGGCGTCAGCCAGTCAAGCTGCGAACCGCTAAAGGTTCGCCCTTCCACCTGAAAACCGCTCACCACCGCCCCCACCACAACCCCCTGGGCAAAGGTCGCCAGGATTGACCCGACGATAAAGGATTTATCCCAGAACGCGCGATGCGACTCGGTGGCTTTAAAACGGAATTCAAAAGCGACGCCGCGAAAGATAAGACCAAGCAGCATAACCACCAGCGGGATAGTCAGCGCGTCGGTGATGACAGCATAAGCCAACGGGAAAGCGCCAAAAAGCCCGGCCCCGCCCAGCACCAGCCAGGTTTCGTTCCCGTCCCATACCGGCGCGACCGAGTTCACCATAACATCGCGATCGTGTTTATCGCGAATAAACGGAAACAGGATACCGACGCCCAGATCGAACCCATCCATTACGATATACATCAGCGTGGCGAACACGATAATAGCAAACCAGATAACCGGAAGATCGATGGTCATTCGCGTTTCTCCTGCTCAAGCGATTCTCCCACGGCAGAGATAGGACGCGCGGGTCTGCCATCGGTTTCAGCGGTCGGTGTCTCCGTCGGCTGCGGCCCTTTCTGGATAAGGCGAATCATATAAATATAGCCAACCCCAAAGACCAGGGAATAGACCACAAAGAAGGCCAGCAAACTGATGCTCATCTGCAAGGTGCTGTGCGCGGAAACCGCATCACGCGTTCGCAGCAGGCCATAGACCACCCACGGCTGACGTCCTACTTCAGTCGTCACCCATCCGGCAAGGATGGCGATAAGCCCGGACGGCCCCATCCACAGCGCAAAGTGCATAAAGGGCCGCGAATGATACAGTCGGCGTCGGTAGCGTAGCCACAGGCTGGCCAGCCCCAGGAAGATCATCAGTACGCCCATGCCCACCATCAGACGGAAAGACCAGAACACCACGGTAGAGTTGGGGCGATCCTCTTTGGGATAATCTTTTAGCGCAGGCACCTGTTTGTCCAGGCTATGCGTCAGGATCAGACTGCCCAACGCCGGGATCTCAAGCGCATAGCGGGTCCGTTCCGCCTCCATATCCGGCCAGCCTACCAGCGTAAGCGGCGTTGGCTCGCCGGGCGTATTTTCCCAGTGCCCCTCAATCGCGGCGATTTTGACCGGCTGATGCTTCAGGGTGTTAAGGCCATGCATATCGCCAATCAATGCCTGAACGGGCGCCACCACGACCGCCATCCATAACGCCATCGAGAACATACGGCGGATAGCCGGCGTATCGTTACCTTTCAGTAAATGCCAGGCTGCGGACGCGCCGACAAACATCGCGCTACTTAAAAACGCCGCAACGGACATATGCAACAGGCGATACGGGAACGACGGGTTGAAAATCACCGCGAACCAGTCCACCGGGACCACCTGACCGTTGTGAATTTCAAATCCCTGCGGGGTATGCATCCAGCTGTTAGACGCCAGAATCCAGAACGTCGACATTAACGTGCCCAGCGCCACCATACAGGTAGACAAGAAATGCAGGCCCGGCCCGACTTTGTTCCAGCCAAAAAGCATCACGCCTAAGAATCCCGCTTCCAGGAAGAATGCGGTGAGCACTTCATAGGTTAATAAAGGCCCGGTGATACTGCCAGCGAACTGGGAGAAACCGCTCCAGTTCGTTCCGAACTGGTAAGCCATGACCAGACCGGAGACCACGCCCATCCCGAAGTTGACGGCAAAAATTTTGAGCCAGAACTGATAGAGCGAGCGCCAGACAGGATTACGCGTTTTTAGCCATAGACCTTCCAGTACCACCAGGTAACTGGCTAAGCCAATCGTAATCGCGGGGAAGATAATATGAAAAGAGACGGTAAAGGCAAACTGGAGTCTCGCTAAAAAGAAGGCATCAAACTCCATGTTCCCTCCCGTTTATATATAGTCACTTCGTGTAAAATATTCACTGTTCGCAACCAGGTTGAAACGAAACGGTTATTTTCCCCAAACGTAAAAACGTCGGGGAATATCCAGATAAATTACGATTTTTTTTGCGGCTGGCTGTCAGGCTTATCGCCCGACTCTGGCGCTTCGGAGGGGTCGTCTTTTTCGACAGCGAAACGGTAGTATCTATTTAGCATAACATGTCTCCCTTAGTTACATTCACTTGGCAATATCTACCTGGCCGTTATAAAAATAACGGCAAAACAAAAAAACAGCGTCCTCAAGACTATTTGCAATTTCAGCAAAATACGCGTAGCTGAAAGTTAAGAATAGACGTAAAACGATAACCTTCAAGTCAACGCGGTTTACGGGACGGGGGATTAGTACAGGGAGAATGACCGCAACGCTCGCTGCGCGGCGGCCATTTTATATGGTCTATCAAAAAGATAACCGTTAAGGTCCATTCAAACCCGTTAGTTTGCCTTCCCCTCAATCAAGCCATTGATCGTAGAAAATACCGCCGGCGCGCTGGTCGCTTCCGCAAACTCGACATTGATATTTTGCCGACGCAGCATATCGAAGAATTTACGTTGCGCATCAAGAATAACCTGATCGCCTACGCGCATATTTTCTGCTTTAGTTTCAACCAGTAAATAAACACTGTCGGCGTCCTGACGCTCAATACGGTACACAAAATCCGGCGTAGTAGAGCCCCCCGTATATTTGGGGATCTGAATGGCCCGCTTAGGCAGTTTGCCAAACACAGAAACCTGTTGCGGATAATCGTATTTTAATAGCGGCAATTCTGGATCGACGCTGTCATAACGCAACGGCGGTATTTGATAGAGAGAACGAGGATCGTCTATCGCATTCTCATCCACATTTTTCCCCACAATTTCAGCGCTAATCTCCTCTCTGAACTGCCGTGCCGTGGAATCAAATACCGACGTTGAAGCCTGAAAATCGAGAGGCAGATAATCGTGGCGCTGCGCAAAATGCGCATTAATCCGCGTCTGTAATGCGCGGGTCATATTGTCCAACGAGATCTCGCTTAAATAGCGTGAATCTCCGTGCAAAACATCACGCAGCATCGCCATTAACACCGGGTGCAGGACGTTAACCGGCAGACTGGTGCGTAACGCCAGTTGCTTAAGAAAATGGCCATATTTCATGCCCGCCATAAATTCGCTGGCGGCTAATTCGCCTTCCCGCTGCGCCACTTCAAAACGGCCATTATCTTCATTCGATACCAGCCGTTGTTGCACCTGGCTTGGCTTCTGGCGTATATACAGCGCCGGATCGCGCAGCACCTCGGCGGCAATTTGTTCCAGAGAAGCGCCGCTACGCTCGAATTGCAGCATATAACGGCGGGAAAACTGCTCCCAGATACTGCTAAGTTGTTCCCAATTCTCTTTGCGTAACCTGACTCGCAGTCGGGAGGCGGGCTTATTGTCACGAATGCGATCCGCTCGCACCCGCGCCTGCGTCAGCTCAGGGTAGAACTCCAGTAGCCACGCAAAACCACTTTTGGTTTCCCCGTTAAGCGTGACGCTGGGTTTAAACTCATTACTCCGGTTGATCAGTTTTTTATCATCCAGATCTTCCAGCAAACGAAGCTCCGTAAACGCAGGATCGACTTTTTGTCGCTCGGTGACGATGAGTGTGATCATCGCCTCATCCAGCTTCTGCTCGTTAAGCTGAACTTTGCTGTCGCGATTAATCTCATCAACCAGCATACTGGCAAACGCTTTTTCATCATAACCAATCAGAAACGACAGCCGGGACGGCCACTCTTCCTGATGAACGCGATGGCCGTTTTCATCTACCGGTAGCCGCAGGCCGCGCCCCACTTCCTGAATTTTGCTCGACTCGCTACCGGAAGAACGTAATTTAGCAATGACAAAAACATTCGGGTTATCCCAGCCTTCGCGAAGCGTCCATTTTGAAAACAGAAAGCGGCGCGTTTCCCAGTTGCCGTGATGGTCTGAAAAACTGAGCAACTTCTCTTTATTTTTCAGAATATCATCTACTTCAGCCTGGATCGCCTCATCGCCGCTTCCGCGGTCTTCGCCAAAGTAACCAGCGTGGACGTTTTGGTTATCCGAGTGCAGGCTGGCGAGCGTGGCCTGCAGAAACGACAGATACTCCGCTTCTCGCGGCAGGGTCTTGCGCTGATAATCGTCAATCAGTTGCGTCAGTTTCTTTTTCAGCAAACGCTCAAAAGTGACTTTCAACCAGCCTTCGTCATCACGATAGCTTTTAATACTGTCAATAAAGAAAAGGCTTAAGGTCTTAATACGCGGGGCATTATTTTCTGGCTCATTGCTGCGTAAGAAATTTGCCTGCTCGGTATCAAAATGCTTATCAATGGCGTCCTGAATAATCAGTTCCTGGTAGCTCGCGCCAAAGGTTCCTGGCACCAGCGCCATCCCTGCCTCCAGCTCCAGATCGTTCGACAACATTTTACTGCCGGCATATTCGATACTGCCTTCAAATCCTGCATCGACATCGGCGAGATTTTCGCCCACGCCAACCTCGGCAATTTTGCTCCCCCGTCGGAGGATTAATTTCTTTGCCGTGACGCTGTCAACGATATAACGATTGTTGGCCTGTTCTTCGGGGAGATTTGGGTAATAAATATCAATACCTTTCACCAAACCATCGTTAAAACTGTCCACCGCGTTGAGATCAAACTGCGGTTGCCGGCGATAGTAATCTTTACGTACACATTTATTTTTACCCTTACCTTCCACAATATCCGGGAAGGTAGCGCCAAAGCGGACGATCATTTGCGGCTGAATAGCCTGAATCGCTCGATAAAATTTGTTATCTCGCGCAAAACGATGCGGTTCATCAATAATGACCACCGGTCGCGTCATTTGCAGCCCTTTAACAGGCGACGTCAGCCCGCCCAGGAGCGTTTGATCGTAATCGTCTCGCGTCATACTGGCGGAATTGAGCATTTGCGCATTGATCAGCAAAACCTGAATCGTATGGCTATCACGACGGCTGGCATCAGTAAAACTTAATAACTGGGCCGGAAAATTTTTACGCCCCGACTTTACTTTAAAATCACCGGCGTTAATGGTGCAAAGTTCCATCCGCGTATTTTCGTAGAACTGTGAAAAATGCTGTCTGGCGTAATCGCTGGTGATAAAGTTCCGCGCGCCTTCTTTAATGGCTGGCGTCGGCACCACCAGCACAAATTTGAAGAGGCCATACTTCTGATGCAGTTCATACATCAACCGGGTATAGACATAGGTTTTGCCCGTCCCGGTCTCCATTTTAACGTCAATATTGGCCTTATCGTCGTAACGTTCCTTAATCAGCGGATTAGCATAGTGATTATGATCGGCCTGCGCGTGATCGATACCGGTGAAACTCGCCAGAATCGCCGCTAACGCCTGTTCCTGATGGGGAAGTTCTTCCAGTAAAATATTCATCATCATCCCCTCTTAATAACGCTTCACCAGGTTCACTTTTTGATCAAGCTGTTTTAAGCCGATTTCCAGTTCACGAATGGATTCAAGGTCGAAAGAGTAGCCGTAAATGACAATGGTCTGAACCGGAAGCTGGTGCGTACCAATGTGGTTGAGAAGATCGCGGGTCTGCTCGGTTCCCCATCGTTCATCAATCAGATACAGGCGCGTATTATCAACATACCTGGCGCAATAGCCGGAAAAATCAACGCTCTGTACGTCAATATCCATTTTATAACCATCGGCGACCAGCCATGTCGTTAATAAGGTCTCTTCGCCGCTTGCGCCGCCCGGCACGCCCAATCCTCTGGCGGAAAAAGGATTGATCATGTCGGTAAATCCTGACTCGGTAAAAGCGGCCAGTTGACCGCTGGTATTGATAAAATGGCCGGTAGCAATATCGAAGCTATCCAGATCGTCCAGCGTCTGCTGTGTCGGAGTGGCAAAACGATAATGTTTAAAACCGAGATCGCTATTGGTCGCGGGATTGTTGGCGCGGATCTTCGCCGCAACGCGTGTAATTCGCTCGCGGCTGATTTCATCAATAGTGTTATAACCTGCTTTTTTCGCGATAGTGTTATTGCTTAATGCCTGATCGATAGTACACAGAATAAACGTGCGCTGCCCCCCATCTTCTTCATTCAGCGCCATCACCGCATGGGCCGTAGTACCGGAACCGGCAAAAAAGTCCAGAACGACGCCGTCTTTATCGATAGCGAGCTTGATGATTTTCTTCAATAATGCGGTCGGTTTCGGCGTATCAAAAACGTTGTCGCCGAAGAGATCCAGAATCTCCTTTTTCCCCTCTTTATTCGACGCTACGTTATCCCAGTAATTGGTCGTTGGCTGCCCTTTACTGTGATGCGCGTACATGACTCGCTGGGGAATACCGCCGTTATCTTTGCCAAAATAGACCAGATTATCGGCCACCAGTTTTTGGTAACTGGCTTCAGGATAAGCCCATAGTCTTTCGTGTACCGTACCGTTCGGCGTGGTAATTTTATAGGTATAGCCGCCGCCGCTCAGCCCTTTTGACACCGTTAACGGCACCGGGCGCCATTTCCCTTCTGGAAACTGTTCGGTCGGTTCTTTATAGGATTTCTGAATATACTCTTTAGAAAGCGGTTCTAAACGTAAAGCGCCCTGACCGGTTTTGGCATAAACAAGAATGTATTCCCCCTGGATGGAAACGTTATCAGAGTCGTTAGAAATCTCTTTTTTGCGCTTCCACATCACATTGGTGACAAATCCGCCTTCGCCAAAAATCTCATCCATCATTAATTTAAGATTGGCGTACTCATTATCGTCGATAGAGATAAAAATAAATCCGGTATCTTTCAGGAGCTTCCTGGCCAGGAAAAGACGCGGATACATGAAAGATAACCATGCAGAGTGCGTCGATTTACCCTGAATGGATTTTAAACGTGCCAGTTCAGTATCATTAAGACCAAACATATCCTGCAACGCCCGATCGCTATATTCAAAATGATCGGGATAGACAAACCCGTCCGACCCGGTGTTATAAGGGGGATCGATATAGATCATATCGACGGTATCGGCGTAATTATTTTGCAGATGGCGTAACACATCCAGATTATCTCCGGTCAGAAAAAGATTATGGCTGTTTTTATTTTCTGCCAGAGTATTGTGTTCCACGTCAGGGACGATAACGGTAACGGATTTTTCACCCGCCTGTTTTTTTGCGTAATCTTTGCCAATAAAATCAATCTGATAACCGCTCGTCAGCTCATCAATATTACGCGCTTTCAGCGCGCGCTCAAATTTGGCGAGATCAAATCCGCCTTTCGCGATCAGTTCGCCCTGCTCGTTATAGCGATCGGCGGTAAAAAATTCCGGTAATGCACGTTGTAACTCAGACAGAAAGGCGCTATTCGGGGCAACAGACTCGTTGTGTTTCTGGTTATCTTTCAACATGATATCTTCGCTCCGTTGATAATTTTAAGGTCCAACAATCAATTTCTTATAAAGAAAAAAGTAAGCGATGATTGTAATGGTCACGAAAGGCAGATGCCATCATTAACCTTTGTTGTTCGTTGAAAGGGCGTGAAAACGACGGGGGGAAGGCGTGCTCCCGGCGACAGTATGCGCCAGGAGCGTAGTGTTTACGTGCGATGACTGATGGCCGACTCTGGGAGGGCGTCGCTATCTGTACCGGAGATGACGACTCCCCGGGTCTCGCGACCAAATGCCACAAATACACAGATTAAAATAGCCACCGCGCCAGCCACGATCGCCATTGCCAACCCGTAATTGCCACCATGCGTTTCCGCGATGCGGGCCTGTAACGTCGCATTAACCGACGCCAGTAAATTACCGAGTTGGTAAACAAACCCTGGCAGCACGGCGCGCGCATTCGCCGGAACCAGCTCGTTCAGCCAGGTCGGCACGACACCCCAGGCGCCCTGCACCATAAACTGCATCAGGAACGCGCCCAGGCCAATCGTGAATGATCCGCTGGAAAATGCCCATAGCGGGAGTACCGGAAGCGCAAGAAAGGCGGCGATCATGATCGCTTTTTTACGCCCAATACGTTCCGATAGCGTACCGTAGAAAATACCGCCGAGCATGGCGGCAATGTTATAAAAAATCGCAATGATACTGATCAGATGCGGATCAAAACCATGCTGCATCTTCAGGAAGGTAGGATAGAGATCCTGCGTGCCGTGACTGAAAAAGTTAAAGAACGCCATGACCAGCACCAGATACAGACACAACTTCCACTGTTTGCGCAGAACAGGAAGCAGCGCGGTATTCTCTTTACGCGCTCTGGCCGCCAGCCAGACGGGGGATTCCGGCACTTTAAACCAGATATAAGGCAGCAAGACAACAGGCAGGGCGCCAATCAGGAACATGCCGCGCCAGCCTACCATACTGTAGAAGAGGCCAAAAATAACCGAGGCGAACAGATAGCCGCAGGGATAGCCCGCCTGAAAAATGCCCGACATCAGGCCACGCGAACGATCGGGAATGGTTTCCATCGCCAGTGATGACGCGACGCCCCATATCCCGCCCATCGCCACGCCGTACATGACCCGAAAAATCAGAAATGCCATGAAGGTGGGCGACCAGGCGGAAAGCAGTTCAAACACCGTAAAGAACAGAATATTGAGCATCAGTATCGGTCGACGTCCGTACTTTTCCGCCATTCGACCAAATAGCAGCGCGCCAATGGGACGTACCGCCAGGGTCAGCATAATCGCAATGGAAACGTCCGATACGGAAGCGTGAAACCATTCGGCGAGATCGCTAAGTACAAAGACAAGGATAAAGAAATCAAACGCATCCAGCATCCAACTGGTAAAGCTGGCAAACGCCACATGTCGTTGTGTCGTCGTCCAGTTCAGGGGGGTGTACATAGGTAGTGTCCTGCATCAAAAAATAACATCAAGCTTTGAAGCGGCGAAACGCTGGAGCGCACCCGTCGTCAAAGCGACGTAACAAGGTAGCGTTGCGCTACTTATTTGTTATCTTTTTGTATATAGCAGGTAAAATGTTAGCAAAAATAGACAAATCATTACATATTATTAACAAAGCTTACTGGCACATGATTTGTCACATTTTTTATGGGGATTATCTCACGCAAAGAAAAGCGAAGCGTGGCTAGCGTATCGCGACCGGCCTGTCGCCAGACCGATCGCCATTGACGATTACCTTTCGCGCGACGGGAAACCGGCCTTTTGCAGGGCGGCGGCAATCTGCTCCGCGGATAGCGACGTTTCAACGTCAACCAGACGCGTCGCCGGGTCAGTTCTCACCGTCGCATTAGCATCGAGAGTCAGAATCGTCTTTTTTACCGTACTGGCGCAGCCGCCGCAGGTCATGTCATCAATATGGAACTGCATAGTGAACTCCTTTTGTGTGGGAACTGTTGCCAGTCTGGGCCTTGCCAGTGTTGGAAGGTCAAGCGTAATCTCAGGACTTACAGACGCTTTGCCAGTCCGTGGCGACGAGGACGGCGCAGCACCGCTCCGGTACGCGCCTCCGGCTCGCTATCGTCAGGTTGTCCAAGCGTATGCAAAATGGGGCAATCTGGCAGCGCGTCGCCGGCGCAGCAGTGAATCAGCGCTTTGAGGGTTTGCGCCATGTGCTGCATGTTCTGGATACGTCTGTCCAGTTCATCAATGTGCGTCTGCGCCAGGCGTTTGACGTCAGCGCTTTGCCGCGACTGGTTATTCCAAAGATTCAGTAAGTCGCTGATTTCAGCAACTGAAAATCCGAGGTCGCGCGCGCGGCGTATAAAATGCAATTGATTAACATCAGCCTGGGTATAGGCCCGATAGCCGGAATCCGTCCGACTTGCCGCGGGAATCAGACCAATCTGTTCATAGTAGCGAATCATTTTGGCCGAAACTTTCGATGCTTTAGCTGCTTTACCGATGTTCATGACGCTCCTCCTCAGGTCGTGGATGTGTCGGATGGGGTTGCCATCGGCGCCCGGAAACGGCGCAGCCGCAAAGCGTTGCCCAGCACGAACACGCTCGACATCGCCATCGCCCCTGCGGCGAATACCGGGGACAATAATATGCCCCAGACCGGAAATAGCGCGCCTGCCGCGACAGGAATCAGCGCCGTATTGTAAGCAAAGGCCCAGAACAGATTCTGGTGGATATTGCGGATGGTCGCTTTAGACAGCGCGATAGCATTCGGCACGCCTTGCAGGTTGCCGGACATTAGTACGACGTCGGCGGATTCCACCGCCACATCGGTGCCGGTGCCAATCGCCAGCCCCACGTCGGACTCCGCCAGCGCTGGCGCATCGTTGATGCCATCGCCGACAAACGCCACCTGCCCATACGCCGCTTTCAGGCGCCGTATCGCCTCGACTTTCCCTTCTGGCAATACCTCGGCGACCACGTCATCAATCCCTAACTGTCTGGCGATAGCCTGTGCCGTGCGGGCATTATCGCCAGTGATCATGGCGACCTTAATGCCGAGCTGATGTAAAGCGTTAATTGCGGCGGGCGTACTGGGTTTGATCGGATCGGCCACGGCGATAATCGCCGCCGGTTGACCGTCAATAGCCGCATAGAGCGGCGATTTCCCTTCCTGTCCTAACCGTTCGGCGGTGGTGGCGAAGCCGCTAATATCCACGCCAATTTCGCGCATATAGCGATCGGCCCCCACGTCAACACGTGTACCGGCAACGGTAGCGTATACGCCCATCCCGGTCACCGATTCGAAGCCGCTCATGCCTGGTAGCGCGATCCCTTCCTCTTCTGCCGACACGACAATCGCACGGGCAATCGGATGCTCTGAACGCGATTCTACCGCCGCGACTTTCGCCAGCACCTCACGGCGTTCAAAGCCGCTGGCCACGTCGAGATCGGTCAGTACCGGGCGGCCTTCGGTAAGCGTCCCGGTTTTGTCTACGGCCACCACCTTAGCGTCTTTGAGTAGCTGTAACGCCTCCCCCTTACGGAACAGCACGCCCATTTCCGCCCCACGACCGGTTCCCACCATAATAGAGGTCGGCGTCGCCAGGCCCATCGCGCAAGGACAGGCGATAATCAGAACCGCAACGCCATTGATCAGAGCGAAAGTCAGCGCAGGCGACGGCCCAAACGCCAGCCATACCACAAAGGTCAGCGCAGCAATAAGCATCACCATCGGGACAAACCACAGCGTCACTTTATCCACGACGGCCTGAATCGGCAGTTTTGAACCCTGCGCCTGTTCCACCAGACGAATGATTTGCGCCAGCATGGTCTGTCCGCCGACGGCGGTCGCCCGCAGCGTGAGCGCGCCTTTTTGGTTTACGGTACCGCCCACCACCGCGCTTCCTGCGGATTTCTCTACCGGTATCGGTTCGCCGGTAATCATCGACTCGTCAACGAAGCTGCGGCCTTCGGTCACTTCGCCGTCAACCGGTATCCGCTCGCCTGGCCGAACCTCCACACAGTCGCCCAGCACAACCTCGTCGACAGGGATATCCACGATGCGGCCCTCGCGTAACACATGCGCGACCCGCGCCTGTAGCCCCACCAGACGTTTAATCGCTTCGGAAGTCCGCCCCTTCGCCCTTGCCTCCAGAAAGCGCCCCAGCAGAATAAGCGCGACAATCACTGCGGCGGCCTCGTAATAGACGTTTACCGTCCCTTCAGGCAACAGGTCGGGCGTAAAGGTCGCCACCAGCGAGTAGCCGAATGCCGCTGCGGTTCCCACGGCGACCAGCGAGTTCATGTCCGGCGCCAGACGCGCCAGCGCCGGAAACCCTTTAAGGTAAAAACGGCGACCGGGGATCGTCAGCACCAACAGGGTCAGTGCAAATTGCCAGAACCAGCTTTGTTGCAGGCCAATCGTTTTTATCACCCACTCGTGCATACCAGGAATAAGGTGCGAACCCATTTCAAGCACAAAAACGGGGAGCGCCAGCACGCTGGCGAGAATCAGATCGCGCTTCAGCCTGACGCGCTCGGCCTCTTTTTTCTCTTCAGAGTCGTCTTCGCCCTGCCCCGCCGTCTCTACCGGTCGCGCCTCATACCCCGTTTTTTCAATCGCCGCGATCACCGCCTCCGCCGACGCCGTCCCGCGAACGGTGGCGCGCTCCGTCGCCAGATTCACCGTAGCGTCCGTTACGCCAGGCACAGCCTTAATACCTTTTTCAACGCGAGCGACACACGACGCGCAGGTCATACCTTCAATAAGCAAGCTTATCGTGTCGTGACGATTTTCTGACTGACTCATGACGACTTCCCCATCCTGACTATTCGATATCAGAAAGCCTAAAGCTTGCCATTGTGGGAAGGTCAAGCGTATTCAGGCTGCACGGTTCGGCGAGAATGTGAGGTGGCTCATAAAAGAGGATGATGCGAGACATTTACGCCACGATGCCGACCCACGCCCCGTAAAAACCGTCAGGAACGCTTGACCTTTCCTTCGTTGTAACGCCTAGCCTTTGCCAAAAATTCTGCGGCAGCGTTGCGGAATGGCCGACACGCTGCGGTAAAGAGGGAAACGACATGCGTAGAACATTCAAAATTATGTTGATAGCCGGCGTCATCGCCGCCATCGGGGGCGTGATTTATATGGCCGGCGAAGCACTATGGGATAAAGACAACGCCGTCGGACCACCGGCCAGCGCGCCGCCTCCACCGTCGGTACCGGTTGCTAAAGCCCTTAGCCGCACACTCGCGCCTACGGCGGAATTCACCGGTTTTCTGGCCGCGCCGGAGACCGTGGAGCTGCGTTCGCGCGTGGGAGGAACCCTTGACGCCGTCAGCGTTCCGGAAGGACGTCTGGTAAGCCGCGGACAACTGCTGTTCCAGATCGATCCGCGCCCGTTCGAGGTCGCCCTCGACACCGCCGTCGCGCAATTACGTCAGGCTGAAGTACTGGCCCGCCAGGCGCAGGCGGATTTCGATCGCATTCAACGACTGGTCGCCAGCGGCGCCGTATCACGTAAAAACGCTGACGATGTCACCGCCACGCGTAATGCGCGACAGGCGCAGATGCAATCGGCCAAAGCCGCCGTCGCCGCAGCGCGCCTTGAACTCTCCTGGACCCGTATTACCGCGCCCATTGCCGGACGCGTTGACCGCATACTGGTGACCCGGGGCAATCTGGTCAGCGGCGGCGTAGCGGGTAACGCCACGCTTCTGACGACTATCGTGTCTCACAATCCCATGTATGTGTATTTCGATATTGACGAAGCCACCTGGCTGAAGGCGTTACGGCATACCCGCTCCGACAAAAATCCACCGGTAGTCAACATGGGGTTAACCACCGATAACGGGCTGCCTTATCAGGGCGTACTCGACTTTATGGGCAATCAGATGAACCGCAGCACCGGCACTATCCGGGCGCGTGCCGTGATTCCTGACCCCGACGGAATGCTTTCTCCCGGCCTGTTTGCCCGAATCAGTTTGCCCATCGGCGAGCCGCGGGAAACCGTGCTAATTGACGATCTGGCGGTGAGCGCCGATCAGGGCAAAAACTATGTGCTGATCGTCGGCAAGGAGAATCAGGTGGAGTATCGTCCGGTTGAGCTGGGACAAATGGTCGATGGACTCCGCGTCGTTACACAGGGAGTACTGCCGGGAGAAAAAATCATCCTCAAGGGGCTGGTGCGTCCTGGCATGACCGTTGCGCCGCGTCTGGTGCCGATGCGGCAGAATGTGACCGACAAACAGACCGCGACATTGACTAAAGCGGACGGCGACAGTGCGCCGAAGGCGGTGCGCCAATGAAATTCACCCACTTTTTCATCGCACGACCCATCTTCGCCATCGTCCTGTCGCTGTTAATGCTGCTGGCTGGCGCTATCGCCTTTTTAAAACTGCCGCTGAGTGAATATCCGGCCGTTACGCCGCCCACGGTACAGGTTAGCGCCAGCTACCCCGGCGCTAACCCGCAAGTGATTGCCGATACGGTAGCCGCGCCGCTGGAACAGGTGATCAACGGCGTTGACGGCATGTTGTATATGAATACCCAGATGGCCATTGATGGTCGCATGGTTATCTCTATCGCCTTCGAACAGGGAACCGATCCTGATATGGCGCAAATTCAGGTGCAAAACCGGGTATCCCGCGCGCTGCCTCGCCTGCCCGAAGAAGTCCAGCGAATTGGCGTTGTAACGGAGAAAACGTCCCCCGACATGTTGATGGTGGTCCATCTTGTCTCGCCGCAAAAACGCTATGACTCGCTTTACCTGTCTAACTTCGCCATCCGGCAGGTTCGCGACGAGCTGGCCCGTTTACCCGGCGTCGGCGATGTTCTCGTCTGGGGCGCGGGCGAGTACGCCATGCGTGTCTGGCTGGACCCGGCGAAAATCGCCAACCGCGGTCTTACCGCCAGTGATATCGTTACGGCGTTGCGGGAACAAAACGTACAGGTCGCCGCCGGTTCCGTCGGGCAGCAGCCGGAGGCCTCCGCCGCTTTTCAGATGACGGTGAACACGCTGGGCCGCCTGACCAGCGAAGAACAGTTCGGCGAGATTGTGGTAAAAATCGGCGCTGACGGCGAGGTGACGCGTCTGCGTGATGTCGCCCGCGTCACGCTGGGCGCAGATGCCTATACGCTGCGCAGTTTACTGAATGGCGAAGCGGCGCCAGCGTTACAGATTATTCAAAGTCCGGGCGCCAATGCGATTGACGTTTCTAACGCGATTCGCGGCAAAATGGATGAGTTGCAGCAAAACTTCCCGCAGGATATCGAATACCGGATTGCCTATGATCCTACGGTCTTCGTGCGCGCATCGCTACAATCGGTGGCGATTACGTTGCTGGAAGCCCTTGTGCTGGTCGTCCTTGTCGTGGTGCTGTTCCTGCAAACCTGGCGGGCGTCCATTATTCCTCTGGTGGCGGTTCCCGTTTCGCTGGTCGGCACCTTTGCCTTGATGCACCTGTTTGGCTTTTCGCTGAATACGCTTTCGCTGTTTGGTTTGGTCTTGTCGATAGGTATCGTTGTCGATGACGCCATCGTTGTGGTCGAAAACGTGGAACGGCATATCTCGCAGGGCAAAAGTCCCGGAGAGGCGGCAAAGAAGGCGATGGATGAAGTCACTGGTCCCATTCTTTCTATTACCTCGGTGCTGACGGCGGTCTTTATCCCTTCCGCATTCCTGGCGGGCCTGCAGGGTGAGTTTTATCGTCAGTTCGCGTTGACCATCGCTATTTCGACCATCCTTTCGGCCATTAACTCGCTGACGCTCTCCCCTGCGCTGGCTGCCATTTTGCTAAGACCGCACCACGATACTGCGAAGGCTGACTGGCTAACGCGGTTGATGGGCACGGTCACTGGCGGTTTTTTCCATCGCTTTAACCGTTTCTTCGACAGCGCGTCGAACCGCTATGTTAGCGCCGTCCGTCGGGCCGTGCGCGGCAGCGTCATTGTGATGGTGCTCTATGCTGGCTTTGTGGGGCTGACCTGGCTTGGCTTCCATCAGGTGCCGAACGGGTTTGTGCCTGCGCAGGATAAATACTATCTCGTCGGCATCGCCCAGCTCCCAAGCGGCGCATCGTTGGATCGCACAGAGGCGGTCGTGAAACAGATGTCCGCTATCGCGCTGGCGGAACCCGGCGTTGAAAGCGTCGTCGTCTTCCCCGGTCTGTCGGTTAACGGCCCGGTAAATGTGCCAAATTCGGCGCTGATGTTCGCCATGCTAAAACCCTTTGACGAGCGTGAAGATCCTTCGCTTTCCGCTAACGCTATCGCCGGAAAGCTAATGCACAAATTTAGCCACATTCCCGACGGGTTTATTGGCATCTTCCCGCCGCCGCCGGTTCCAGGGCTTGGCGCGACGGGCGGCTTTAAATTGCAGATTGAAGATCGTGCGGAACTGGGATTTGAAGCGATGACAAAGGTGCAAAGCGAGATTATGTCTAAGGCGATGCAGACGCCCGAACTGGCCAATATGCTGGCCAGTTTCCAGACGAACGCCCCGCAATTACAGGTGGATATCGACCGGGTAAAGGCGAAATCAATGGGGGTATCGCTCACCGACATCTTTGAAACGTTGCAAATTAACCTCGGCTCGCTTTACGTCAACGATTTCAACCGATTTGGCCGTACCTGGCGGGTGATGGCGCAGGCCGATGCGCCATTCCGTATGCAACAAGAGGATATCGGCCTGCTTAAAGTCCGCAATGCGAAGGGCGAGATGATCCCGCTTAGCGCTTTCGTCACGATTATGCGCCAGTCGGGGCCGGACAGAATCATCCATTACAACGGCTTCCCCTCGGTAGATATTAGCGGTGGACCGGCTCCGGGCTTCTCCTCCGGACAGGCGACGGACGCGATTGAAAAGATCGTGCGTGAAACGTTGCCGGAAGGGATGGTCTTCGAATGGACCGATCTGGTTTATCAGGAAAAACAGGCCGGCAACTCCGCGCTTGCTATCTTTGCGCTGGCGGTGCTGCTGGCCTTCCTGATCCTGGCGGCGCAGTACAACAGTTGGTCGCTGCCCTTCGCCGTCCTGCTTATTGCGCCTATGTCATTACTCTCAGCCATTGTCGGCGTGTGGGTATCTGGCGGAGATAACAATATCTTTACGCAGATTGGTTTCGTGGTGCTGGTCGGCCTGGCGGCCAAGAACGCCATTTTGATTGTCGAGTTTGCCCGCGCCAAAGAACACGACGGCGCAGACCCGCTGACCGCCGTACTGGAAGCGTCCCGCCTGCGTCTGCGTCCTATCCTGATGACCTCATTCGCCTTTATCGCAGGCGTAGTACCGCTGGTACTCGCGACGGGTGCCGGCGCGGAAATGCGACATGCGATGGGCATCGCCGTGTTTGCCGGCATGTTGGGCGTCACGCTCTTCGGCCTGTTATTGACGCCTGTGTTTTACGTGGTGGTTCGCAGGATGGCATTAAAGCGTGAGAACCGCGTTGATTCACATGATCAGCAAGCATAATGATGGGAATGGCATAATGAAGATCACTTTTACAGGCTATCGGCAGACCGCCACGCTGGCGACGCTTGCTTTCGTCACCACGCTTGCTGGCTGTACGATGGCGCCGAAGCACGAACGCCCCGCATCGCCGACTGCGATGGTCTATCCCTACGCAACGTCAACCGTTTCTGGCGCGCCGGATGCCGCTGACATTGGCTGGCGTGATTTCTTCCACGATCCGCTTCTACAGGAACTGATCGCGATCGCGTTACGCAATAATCGGGATTTACGCAAGGCAGGGCTCAATGTTGAAGCCGCCCGGGCGTTATACCGTATTCAGCGCGCGGAGATGCTGCCGACGCTCGGCATCGCCACCGCCATGGACGCCAGTCGCACTCCCGCCGATCTCAGCGTCACGGACGAGCCTGAGATTAACCGACGCTACGAGATGGCTGGGGCGACGACGGCCTGGGAACTGGATCTCTGGGGGCGAGTGCGAAGCCTTAGCGACCAGGCATTAGCCGCCTATATGGCGCTTGATGAGACGTACATTGCGGCGCGAATGAGCCTGGTTTCCGAAGTCGCCAGCGCCTGGCTGACGCTACGGGCTGACCGGGAGCTGCTGCGCTTAACCGAGGATACGCTGGCCGCGCAAAAAAGTTCATACACATTGACAACCCAGCTTGCCCGGACAGGCAACGCCACACAGCTCGATCTGCGTATGGCGGAGATCGCGCTGCGTTCTGCCGAAATCAATCGCGCGGCGTATACGCGACAGTTGGCGCGGGATCGTAACGCGCTGGAATTGCTGTTGGGCCAGCCGCTCACGCCTGAACTGTCGCGTCGACTAAACGAAGCGGTCACGCTTACGGAAGACGCGATCCCGACCACTCTGCCAGGCGGATTACCGTCAGATCTGCTGGTACGCCGCCCGGATATTCGCGCCGCCGAGTACAGGCTGCGCGGCGCAAACGCCCGGATAGGCGCAGCGCGCGCCGCCTTCTTCCCGACCATCAGCCTGACAGGCGCGGCGGGAACGGCCAGCGCGTCTCTTAGCGGACTCTTTGAACCGGGATCGGGAAGCTGGCGCTTTCTACCGCAAATCACCTTGCCTCTCTTTCACGGCGGCGCATTACGCGCTGACCTGGATAGGGCGTATCTCCAAAAACAGATTGAAATCGCCAGGTATGAAAACGTTATTCAGCAAGCCTTTCGCGACGTGGCGGATGGTCTGGCGGGACAGCGTACGCTGAATGACCAGGTGCAATCAGAACAACGCGCGGTTGAAGCCAGTCAAATCGCCTATGAGCTGGCCGGACTCCGTTTTCAGGAAGGCGTCGATGACTACCTTACGCTGCTTGATACCCATCGTATGCTTTATGGCGCGCAGCAGCGTCTGGTGCGCACACGGCTCATGCAACAGCTGAATATCATTAATCTGTATAAAGCATTAGGCGGCGGTTGGCGGGAATACAGCGAGAAAAAGCAAGGTTAGCCCAAATAGCGCGCGCGTCGCCAGTGCGGCGCGCGCGCTAAACAGGCATATATTGCCTGCAAAATAAGGTTAACGAGGGCAACGATAAACGTTCCCGCTTAACGTGACATTGGTTTGTTTGCTTGAGCCCGAACCGTGCCATGAACTTCCTGTCTGGCCTGCACGCTGGGTTAACAGGACTACCGTATTGCCGCCCATTTTATAAGCTTTGTTTTTCAGATCGTTACGGGCCCCCGTTTCCAGGTTACTGTTGGAAGTCCAGCCACCGGTAAAGAAATTCCCCTGGCTGCCCGTGATATCCCCTAAGTAGCTGCATTCCTTACCTGGCTCGCTGGTCATCACCCGTACCTGTTCAGCGCCATAATTCAACGAATTAGCGCTACATGCGGTTAAAGCCAAGCCGACGAAACATACTAAGATCTTTTTCATACTAATACCTGGTCTATTAATCATTAAATAATAACGCGTTCTTGCTTCTGAACGCCGTCAAGGAACTATATTTAAGATGTAACGAATGTCTTTCATTTGCTGAAGAAAAGTCTCTGTCATGATGCTATCATGTATGCTTGAGGCTATTTCTTGTTCAGTTTTTTCAATATGCTCTCTGAGCCTTATTTTTGTTTTTTCGTCAAGCGCCGAGATAAGTATCTTAATGGCAAGCAGCAAAGTAGGATTGATGCTTTCACACTCTCTCATCGTTAACTTTTTCATCTTGTTTGCTTCAAGCCTGATCGGCGTTTTTGTCTACACGGCAAATTTTAGATGCGAAGATATGGCGACTTCTTTGGTAAATAAATAGCAAATGGAAAAAGCGTTTGAAGCCATATTTACGACAGATACGCAATCTATGAATGTACAAAGTCTTACGACTCATGCCATAGCTACTGGCGATCTGACTCATCGACTTTTTATATAAAAAGTGCCATAACAACTCCTCCTCCTTTTTTGTCAACGGCGCAAGTTCACCGACCGCTACATCGTTTGCACAAGCATATTTAATGAAATGCTCAATAAAAACAGGCTTTGCCAAATCGGGATCGATATCAGGATCTCTATCGCAGCCATGTGGATAAAGTTTTCCAATATCTCTGCGCGTGAGCCAGATTCGACGAGCATGTGGATAATGCTGCATGAGCGCCTTAAAACCTTTCCAGACCCCCTGAATCAAAACTCGTCCATCAATAATAATTATGATATCTTCGCTAGCTGATATCTGACACGAATTATATTCTCCATTGAGTGGGAACATAAAGCACTTCCCATCCTCAAAGAGTGAAGCGATGCCTAAATAAGTATAATAATCATCCGTTAAAACTATACCTATCGTTTTTAACGGAAGTTGTTCCGATAGTGAATTTATCATAATTTCATCAATAGAATAACGCTACGGTGAGTGTTTTATCTTCCTCTTAAGATTACCTGACTGATTATAACCATCCCTATTCTGTAGCAGCGCCATATTATTTTTAATTCCTTGCCATAAACGTAACGCTTATACTTTTAATATCAGAAGCGATAACCTACGCTGACACCAAATGTATTGGCATCCACAGCGAAGAAACGGCTTGCTTCCCATGATGCATCGATAGATATACTCTTAACAGGATTAAATATTACACCAGCGCCGTAGGCAAAGGAGTCTTCTTTTGAGTGTTTATTAAATTTCATCGTCGCTATACCCGCATTGCCGTACAGGCTCACATAGTCATTAAAACGATATGTTGGTCCAAACATCAAAGAACCGTAGTCTACAGAATCGGAACCATTTTTATGCAATTTTCCCTCTTTCCAGGTGTAGTTCTCCATTTCATTGCGCGTCGCGGTGAATGAGCCTAACATCCCCCAGGTCTCATTGAACTCGTAACGATATTTAAAATTAAAGCCTCGCAGATCTTTGCTATCGCTATTTTTCAATGAACTGAGATGAGTTTGTGCATAACCAAACGATACGGTGTGCTGATCGTTAGCCAAAGCTAAAGGTGACGCTAATAATAAACCTAAAAAAACAAGGAACGAAGACCGTCTTTTCATTAAAACCACTCCATTTTTGATATATAATTAAGGCGGTACCGGAACTTATGGCACACAAATAGCATTTAGATTAAGAGCACCTAATGCGCTTATTACCAGTCATGCCAACTGCGGAGGTAATATAACCTGATATATTCGATAATGGATATGAAATCAGTCTTACAGAGTTCTTACTTTTTTATTAATGGCGGATTCATAGTTGCTTCAGACCCGATCCTGGCATCGCATCCGTCAGGCGGACTGCGAGAGGTTATCAGCGAGTATCAGTTACCTCCCTGACGAGTAAAAAATTCATAACTCATTGTTTTGCATGTATTTTAATTGATTATTGAGTTAACCTTTACCCTTGCGGAGGGCAATTTCGCAACTCGCTTTCTGACACATTCAGACAACATTCAGATCTACTGCGCGGTACAAACGTTATAAAGCTGCCGATTAAGAGAATAAAAAAAGGTTTTCTCACCCACTTTAGATATTCGAATCTCATTAGCCGCTTCCGGATGCAGAACCCGTAAATATGATAACAGATCGCCAGCCGTGTCCGTGGCAAAGACTTTTACCTGGGATACTTCGAACGTATAAACACCAGGCGCTGTTCGATGTAAATTTTTCATATATACGTCCCGGTATAATATTTTTACACCGTTATCTTTTGTTTTTATTTCATATTGAAGCGTAATTCTCTTCATCTTAAAATCAAGAACAAGACTGCCATCGGCATGGATATCTTTAGGCTGTATCGTCGTTACCGTTCTTGTCGTGCATAAAAATTCATTAGTATTAATAGAACTATGGCTACTGTTTCGTACCCAAACTACCATCAGTACGACTGAAACAGCCAACATTCCAAGCGTCGCCACGCTTAATAACGTTCTTTTATGGAAATGCATTTCGGCTCCGCTATATCAAGTTGGTTAAGACACTGGACAAAAATATTTGTATTAGGAACGCGAATGTAATAAATGATTTTTCCGTTTTGTTTATGTATTTCATTACTCATCTCAGAGTACGCTTCAACGATATCCGTCAGATGGGTTTTATCATGCCCGACACTATAAAAAGTGTATCCATCATACGAACCCTGGAGGATAAAGTAATCAATATTTTCACCCTTAACTTTATACATCATAAAAAACATCAGAAGCGCGGCCAGGCAAAAGTAGAGCCAATCTTTTTTATTCACAGCGCCCGGTATTGGGGGGATAATAGTGTCATCGCGTCGCACTTCAACCGTCGATAATTCTGTTTCAGCAACAGCAGGCAACGGCGTATTTTGCGCCTCATCACTCAACGGTTCAATGGAAACTGAGAGTAAAACACCCACGCGAGGACGAGTCACAACAGACGCCCCCTTAAGACCAATTTTATCAAATGACCCTCGTAGCTGGTTAATCAATTTATAATAACTGGCATCAGAGACCACGACACCTTTGCGCCCCCAGACATAGTTAATTAAATCATCTTTTTTAAAAAGGCCTTCATGAAAAGCGATAAGCAAACTGCGTTCCGATTCAGATATCGTTATCGACTCTCCGGCGCAGGAAAGCGTCATTCGTTCACAATCAAGAATAACTCTTTTGTCAATCAGATAATTGTTCTGACTCATAAAAATATCCGCCCCAGTGCTATCACGTTTCTTCACGGCATAAACATATTACCAGGATATATCGCGCTATTGAATTTTTTTCCGTAGCGAGCTCCTGTATTATTCAGCCACCAGACCACTCGCAGATTCGTTTTCCCCCTTGAGCAGACCATTTTGCCTCTGGGCCGACTTGCCAAGCCAGCTCATAAAGTCATTAGCCCCCATCGGCCTGGCATAAAGAAATCCCTGAACGAATCCTACCCCGTGGCTTAAGATGTAACGCAATTGGTGCTGGGTACTGACCCCTTCGGCAACCACATTGAGCCCCAGTCGCTGACTCAGCGTAATGATAGTATCCAGGACAGGAACATCATTGCTGCTGGTATCAATGGTATCGATAAACGTTCTGTCTATTTTAAGAGAGTCTACAGGTAATTGCTGGAGATAGGAGAGTGAGCAATAGCCGGTCCCAAAATCATCAATCGCTATTAACACGCCTTTTTCACGGAGCGTTGAAAGTTTTTCTGCGACCTGTGAAGGTTCTACAATCAGGCTACGCTCGGTGAGCTCCAACATAAGCGTTATCGTTCCCAAACGAGTCCTGAGCGCCTCTATATCTTGTATAAAACCGTCATCCATAAGATGCGCAGGCGATATATTTACGCTGATATAGAAATCATCCGGTACAGTCCAGTTTATCGCGTCATGAGCAATCAGTTCGAACAGATGACGAGAGAGAGGAATAATCATGCCTTCATTTTCTGCGGCGGTAATAAAAATATCCGGGGTTATAAAACGGCCATCCGGTTGCGGCCAGCGCATTAGCGCCTCCACGCCGCCGCAACTACCGTGTTTAACGTTAAAAACAGGTTGATAATGTACCGTAAACTCATTGTGCGTTATCCCCCTGGCAATCTCCCGGGCCAGAGATAAACGTTTTAAATACCAGCGCCTGTAGAACAACATCATCCCTACAGAAAGACACAATGACAGCGGAACAAAAATAAAAAGGTTTTGTAACCAGTATGCCGATAACGTTGAGAAAGGGGTTCGCACCATCAGCTGGATAGTGTGATCGGTTGAGGTGAAGCGCTGCGTTAAAAACGCCTTACCGCGCAACGTCGCAGCGCTGGTAATTGCCTCCCCTGCGCCGAATGTCAGGCTAAAGGCTGATGCTCTCTCTGCTGCCAATATTTCTATGAGCTCCTGGACATACTGCGAATCCACAATGACGAAAGCCGCTTTATTCGCTGCTACTTTTTTCACATAAACCACAACAAGGCGATCGGGTCCTTCGGCCATACTACCGATAGATCGCAACCACCGTTCCGGATAAGAAGCAGGTAAAGAAAGCCCTGCCAGCCGGGAAAAATGATAGCGTTCGGTTCCTGTGACAAAGGAGCAAGTGATATCACCATTTTCCAGAAACCCAATGTCACGGACATAAGGAGTGAAGGCCCGCGTTCTGGACAGTTCTTTCAGCGTATCAGTGCAGGAACTCTCAGCCAGTCTGGCGGCTTTTCCGGCGACTTGCCAGGAGGCGGCAGATATATCCGCGCTAAACCGCAGCAGCGTATTGGCGCTGACGGCGATATCTCGTTTTAGCTGGAAGATACCCGCGAGTAACCCCACCAATATCATTACGATCAGTGGAACGGCAATAAACAACATCAGAAATAGCTTTCTTACTTTCAAATCATTGCCCTCTTACCGGCCTTCCTTTTGCCACTGTACGCTTTTATAAGTTAACTAAAGTAACATTAATATAGAAAAGCAATATTGAGAGATAGGTTATACGTTCTTAATGATAGCAAGATGGCACTCCCTGTGCCGAAAATAGACAAGAAAATATCAATACCCAACAGGTGCAGGATACTATCGTTAAAATAAGCGATAGCAGATATCTAAATTCAATATGTTAGCCTGATACCAGGTTCGCTGCCTGATGAGGCATAACCATCACGGAACGAATTCCCATCAATACAGGGATTATTAGCTACAACTCAACGTTACTACTGGTGGTACACACATTATACAAATGCCGATTAAGCGAAAACATGTAGGTATTTTTCCCAATTTTGACCATCTTTAACTCATTAATCGTACCAGGCTGTAACAGTCTCAACCAGGAAAACAAATCGCCAGCAGTATCAGACTCAAAAGTCTTAACTGAATTGACTTTAAAAGTAAATGTTTTCATACCCGTTCTGCGCAGTTTGCTGATGCAGATATCACGAAAAAAAAGCCGTTTCTCTTTCGTATCGGTAGTAACATCGTAGTGTAGGGTAATCCTGCCGGATTTAAGATCCAGCACAAGTCCACCATCCATGTACAATTTTCGTGGTTCAATATACGCTTCTGATTTTGTCGTGCATATAAGATTATTGGTTCTATAAGAGTCACGATTTACCCACTCAAGCGCTATTACCGATCCGATTGCGACAATGGCGATAAATATTACAAATATAATCAGTAACGTTCTTTTACTGTAATACATTTTGGCACCGCCATTTCAACAGGATTTAAGCATTGCAGAAAAATATTCATATTAGGCTCCCTGATATAATAAAGATGGCGTCCATTTTGCCGGTAAATTTTAATTTTTAGAGAGTTAAAAGCAAAAACTACTTCACTTAATGTGACCTTATCCTCTTTTGTTTTATAGATTGCATAATCGTTATATTCGCCAAGATATGTAAAAAAACTATCAGGGCTGTTACGAACAGGCGCTTTATATATAGTAAATACACCATAGAGCAATGCCAGAAGAATGGCTCCTGTTAATACCACAAATACGCTGTGACGTTTAATTTTGTAAAATATATTCTCCCGAGTCGGGGTGCCTTTAACGTTTTCATCACTCACCTTTAGGGAGGTAATTTTTTTTATAGGTTCAATGGCAACAGACAGCGACACCCCCACCCGAGGGCGAGTTACGATGTCAGATGACTGTAGACCGATGCTACTAAAATCATTTCTCATTTGATTAATGAGTTTATAGTAACTTGATTCTGAGACGCAGCCTCCACGATTTTCCCAAACAAAATGAATAATATCTTCTTTTTTGTAAAGACCATGCCAAAAAGCAAGAAGCAGATGGGTCTCAGCTTCTGATATTCTGATTATCTCATTACCATGCGATAAGGTCATCTTCGTACTATCAAATACAACACGCTTATCAAGTAAAAATATGCTTTCATTCATGACAATCCTAAAGGTAACTGCATCCATCATTCAGACGACATATTATCATGCTCAAAAAAGAATTCAGCCCCCTAATTAACCTGAGTTTAACTTATAAGTCTCACTTATAGTAAACAATAATTGACACAAGTATTACCTGCACATTACAAATCAAACAGTTATAGGTAAATCTGAACACTTTTCTTTACCTTAACGCAAACTCAGGAAACTTCTGAAAGGCCAAAAGTAAGAAAAAAGTAAGACTAATTATACTGTTTCAGAAGCACATTTCAGAAAATTTACCTTAATCTCACCATCGTATTATCCATCGGGAGGTTTAACTGATGCGGATTTTACATAGCAAAAATGTGCAGGTTTGTATTGCAACATAGTCTATCTATTCAGACGCGGAGAGAATTGTTATCGGATTACACTCAATCAAATGATAACACTATCAGTTGTACTAATGAGATGTATGGACGAAAGCGCTTATCGCTCTATTTCATGATAAGAGAAATAAGTCTGTTTGTTTTATATCGCATTATCAATAGTCAGGAGGGTATAGCTCACATCCAAAAATAGAGTTAATGATCGTTATTTTTACCACTCCTCCATAAGCACGAAACATTCGGGCGAATTGCACTCGTCCTGAAAAAGTAAAGATTAATACAGGAACATTATCATATGTCTATGAAAAAATATTTAGCAATGATCACAGGCTCGCTTCTTGTCTCCAGCAGCGCGATGGCTGTTTCTGATAACACCATCACCTTTCAAGGGGAAGTCTCTGATGAAACATGCTCTGTCGTGATTAATGGTAATCAGGCTAAACCCGTCGTGTTATTGCCAACAGTAAGTACTAAAGATTTATCAGAACAAGGGAAAACTGCGGGGCCAATAACGTTTGATATTGGGCTGTCCGGGTGTACCGGCTCTAAGGACAAAACAACAAAAATTTCCACTGTCTTTGTCGGTAATCAGGTCACCAGTAACGGTAACCTGGGTAATACTGGCAGCGCGAAAAATGTTGAAGTCCAATTACTCGACACTTCAGGGGAGCCAATCAATCTGACCGGCGGCTTTACTGGCGACGGCGACCTACAGCTGGAACCAAATGCTTCTGAAGCGAGCGCGACTTATACCGCGCGGTATTACTCTACCGGGAAAGCAGAGGCTGGGACAGTCGCTGCCACCCTTCAATACGCCGTTTCGTATAAATAATTGTCGCTACGGTCTGGCGTTGAAACGCCAGACCATTTTCAATCGCCAGGGAGTTGTTGAGATGAAAATGGATACCCGACATTCCGCATTATATTACTTAATAGTTTTTCTATTCCTGGCCCTACCCGCCACAGCATCGTGGGCGAGCGTTACTATTTTGGGTAGCCGAATAATTTACCCATCAACAGCCTCCTCCGTAGATGTGCAGTTAAAAAATAATGATGCAATACCTTATATCGTACAAACCTGGTTTGATGATGGCGATATGAATACCAGCCCGGAAAATAGCAGCGCGATGCCGTTCATTGCCACGCCGCCGGTATTTCGTATTCAACCCAAAGCAGGCCAGGTGGTACGCGTAATTTATAACAACACGAAAAAATTGCCGCAGGATCGTGAGTCAGTATTCTGGTTTAACGTATTACAGGTACCACCAACGAATATTGGCAGCGACAGTGGGCAAAATAAAATGTTGGTGATGCTGCGCTCAAGAATAAAACTTTTCTATCGTCCTGACGGGCTAGGTAAACCTGATAGTCTGGCGAAAAAATTACAGATTAAAACGGTAAATAAGGGTTCCGGAAAAAGCGGTATTGTTATTGTTAATCCGCAGCCCTGGTTTGCCTCTTTAAGTAACCTGAATGTAAAAGTGAACGGCGCTTCGTATAACCTGGATGCTGACATGATTGCCCCTTTCTCCAGTCAAACCTGGTGGCTGCCGGGCAAGCGGTCACTCAAATCCTTCTCCGGTACAGTCACCGTTACTTTGGTTAACGACCTGGGCGCAAGGATAAGCGAGAGCTACGATGTCCCCCACCATTAATTTGAACCGCAAAAGCCTTGCGCTATTGATCGCCATAGTTTGCTCAGGCTCCGCGCAGGGTGAAGAGTATTATTTTGATCCTGCGCTACTTCAGGGGGCCACTTACGGACAAAATATTGCCCGTTTTAATGAACGGCAAACGCCTTCCGGAGACTATCTTGCCGACGTTTACGTTAATGGCACGCTGGTAACAGCGAGCACTAATATTCGATTTAATGCTGTAAAAGAGGGTCAACAGACTGAACCCTGCCTGCCCTTATCGGTGATGAAAGCGGCACAGATAAAATCACTCCCCGCGACCGACGCTGCGACCGAGTGTCGCCCGCTCAGGGAGTGGGTACCTCATGCCGGTTGGCAATTTGATAGCGCCACGCTTCGCCTGTTGCTGACGATTCCAATGACCGAACTTACGCACAAACCGCGTGGTTATATCTCCCCTTCAGAGTGGGATAGCGGCGCGCTGGCGCTGTTTTTACGCCATAACACAAACTGGACCCGCACCGAAAATACCGACAGCCATTATCGCTACCAATACTTATGGAGCGGTTTAAACATGGGCGTTAACCTCGGACTTTGGCAGGTCCGTCATCAAAGTAATCTGCGTTATGCCAATAGCAACCAGAGCGGAAGCGCCTGGCGCTATAATAGCGTTCGAACCTGGGTGCAAAGACCTGTCGCGTCTATTAACAGTATCCTGTCGCTGGGCGATAGCTATACGGACTCCAGCTTATTCGGCAGTCTGTCCTTTAACGGAGTTAAGCTTGTCACCGACGAGCGGATGCGCCCGCAGGGCAAACGCGGTTATGCGCCGGAAGTTCGGGGCGTAGCGGCCAGTAGCGCGCACGTGGTAGTAAAACAACTGGGGAAAGTGATTTATGAAACCAACGTTCCGCCGGGCCCATTTTATATTGACGATCTGTACAACACCCGTTATCAAGGCGATCTGGAGGTAGAGGTTATCGAGGCCAGCGGTAAAACCTCACGTTTCACCGTGCCTTATTCTTCCGTGCCGGATTCGGTACGTCCCGGTAACTGGCACTATTCGCTGGCCTTCGGCAGGGTTCGTCAGTACTACGATATTGAAAATCGGTTCTTTGAGGGAACGTTCCAGCACGGCGTTAATAACACCATTACCCTCAACCTCGGTTCACGAATTGCGCAGCGTTACCAGGCATGGCTGGCGGGCGGCGTCTGGGCCACTGGTATGGGCGCGTTCGGCCTTAACGCCACCTGGTCGAATGCGCGCGCAGAGCATAACGATCGCCAACAAGGCTGGCGCGCGGAACTCAGTTACAGCAAAACGTTTACCACCGGCACTAACCTGGTGCTGGCGGCTTATCGTTATTCAACCAACGGCTTTCGCGATCTTCAGGACGTGCTCGGCGTACGCCGGGAAGCAAAAACGGGGATTGATTACTACTCCGACACGCTGCATCAGCGCAATCGCCTGTCCGCGACGGTAAGCCAGCCGTTAGGACGGCTTGGCACGCTTAACCTCAGCGCCAGCACCGCAGACTACTACAATAACCAATCGCGTATAACACAGCTACAAATGGGGTATAGCAACCAGTGGCGGAATATAAGCTACGGGGTGAATATCGCACGACAGCGCACCACCTGGGATTACGATCGCTTTTATCACGGCGTTAACGAACCACTGGACGTGAGTAGCCGACAAAAATATACCGAAACCACAATGTCGTTTAATGTCTCTATACCGCTGGATTGGGGCGAAAACAGAACGTCTGTCGCCATGAATTATAACCAGTCCAGTCAAAGCCGTTCCTCAACCGTATCCATGACCGGCAGTAGCGGTGAAAACAGCGACCTGTCATGGTCGGTTTATGGCGGCTACGAGCGTTATCGCAATAGTAATAGCGATAGCAGCGCGCCAACGACGTTTGGCGGTAATCTACAACAAAACACCCGGTTTGGCGCACTTCGCGCCAACTATGACCAGGGTGATAACTATCGTCAGGAAGGACTGGGCGCGTCCGGCACCCTGGTACTCCACCCTGGCGGTCTGACGGCTGGACCCTATACCAGCGATACCTTTGCGCTTATTCATGCCGATGGCGCGCAGGGCGCGATCGTACAAAATGGCCAGGGCGCTGTGGTTGATCGCTTTGGTTACGCCATTCTGCCTTCGTTATCTCCTTACCGCGTCAATAACGTTACGCTCGATACCCGTAAGATGCGCAGCGATGCCGAACTGACGGGAGGAAGTCAGCAGATTGTGCCCTATGCCGGCGCCATCGCGCGTGTCAATTTCGCCACTATCAGCGGCAAAGCGGTGCTGATCTCCGTGAAGATGCCGGATGGCGGCATACCGCCAATGGGCGCTGATGTTTTCAACGGTGAAGGCACAAACATCGGCATGGTCGGCCAGAGTGGGCAGATTTATGCCCGTATCGCCCATCCGTCGGGTTCTCTACTGGTGCGCTGGGGAACAGGGGCAAACCAGCGTTGCCGGGTTGCCTACCAACTCGATCTTCACACCAAAGAACCGTTTCTCTATCTGAACAAAATCTGCGAGAAGGAATAGCACAATGCTTTTTAGTTTCCGAACGCTATTGTTTATCACCAGCCTGTTCGTCAGCGCCGGAACATGGTCGTCATGTATCAAAGTCACCGATAAGAGCGCGCTCTCTGACGCGGCGATAAAAGCGGGCTACACGGCGCAAAACTGGATCGGCGCAACTGACACGAATACCGGTAATATCGGTTTGCCAACGGTGATTAGCGTCAGTAATAGTGAAACTTTTCAACCCTCCGGCACACTATTGGCCAGTGGGATCGGTAACTTCCTGACGGCCGCCACCGGAACGCCCTATTCCAGTAAACAGGTACTTTACCGCTGCGATACCGCCGATGCCGGGAAGCTCTATGAGATGTATTCGACAAATGGCGATAGCGCTTTTGCGGGAGCATTTTTTACTCCCGAAGTAGAAGGCGCCTATTATGATGTGGAGCGTAATGTTGCTGTCCGTATGACAAACCTCAGTACCGGCGAATATTACAGCCGCTTCTGGAAAGAACGCCAACTTACCGCAGACAGTTGGTTTCAGGATGACAAATATATTTATATTCCTGCCAGCGCGTTTAGCAACGTGTTATATGAGATGTTTAAAATTGACTCAAGAAAATATTTTGCCTACCAGAATCCAATGGACCGAGATACCTGGACGCAGCCTCGGGGTTATATCGCGTTTAAAGGCCCAGGCTTGATTACCGAGCGGATCAAAGCGGGACTGGATCATGCCAGCGATTATTATGGCTGGCCCAGCTATTGGCCCGGGGCATGGAGTACATATAATAGCGTCACCTATGTTCGCGGCGCGTTATGTAAAATCACAGATTATCCTGCGATCGTGAAAATTCCCCCTGTCGCCGTCGGCATATTAGCCGCCGGAGGCAATAGTCAGGCGCCTTTCCACGTCAGCCTGGAATGTGAGTCCGGTGCCGTGTCCAGTGCCCTCCCGTCCACCAGCGCCGCTAATGTCGCAATGGGGTTTGTCGTTAATCAACCCACCGCCGTGGCGGCGGCGCGTCGCCTGGGGCTAACCACATCCGCAGGCGGTCTGTCGTGGCTACTGGACACCCATTATGGCGAACCTGGCGTAGCTTCCGGAGTGGGTATCCGCATCTATAACGATGCCGGTACGCCGATTAACCTGTTACCCGATCGGATCAAGACAGGCACTGGCAACGCCCGAGGCTGGTATGGCTATAAAGATTTAACCACACGGGTATCATCCGGTTCAGTAGAAACCTATAGCGGTGATTTTACTGCCTCGCTTGAGGCGATCGGCGGACAAACAGTAACGGCAGGAAGCGTGAATGCGCAATTACAGGCAGTGGTTAGTTTTCAGTAAAGTCATATTAACGCTACTCGGGTTGACGGGATGGTATGGCCCGGCACAAGCCGCCGTTAATATTGACAGAACCCGAATTATTTTTGCTTCAGATGAGGTCGCTCAATCGTTGACATTATCCAACGATAATACAACGCCGATGCTGTTACAGGTATGGACCGACGCCGGAAACATTGACGCCTCTCCGGATAACAGCAAAACGCCGCTGGTGGCGCTGCCGCCGGTATTTAAAATGCAGCCAGGAGAACTGAGAACGCTTCGCCTGCTCCTGAGCTCCCGCCAGCAGCTGGCAACGGACCGGGAGAGTCTCTTCTGGCTAAACATTTATCAGATACCGCCAGTCACCCAGGACATTAAAAACCACCCGCGAAAACTGGTGTTACCGCTTCGTTTGAGGCTAAAAATTTTAATTCGCCCGACTGGGCTAAAAGCGCCCACGGAAGCGGAGGAGAAAAAATTACGCTTTATTGCTAAAGAGAATACTATACGGATAGTTAACCCCACCTCGTGGTATATGAGTTTAACGTTAACGATGGATAACAAGAAAAGTATCGGCGATATCATGGTTGCGCCGAAAACAGCACTTGATGTGCCGCTAACACGCTCGCCAACGCCGGGAGCATCGATAAATTATGCAGTAATCAATGATTCCGGGAACTGGCGACAATATACCGCCATACTGGAAAAATATATTAGTAAGAGTGATTTTATTGCTGAGTTTTGATGGGAAATATTCAGGGATACGATCGTATCCCTGAGACAGGCCAGAATTCAGCATGTACCATTGTCAAAAATAGCATTAAGCTGATATTTTACTTTTTGCACGGCATCTTTGTTCTGTTGAGTTCCCTTCTCCTCAACAGACATATCCCATACGTTTTCATTATCTGATTCAACTAATGTGTAGAACGTATTATTATTATGCATCATATAACCACGAAAATTATTTTCGATGCCCGTTGTCACAGGCTTAGCAGCCCCTGAAATAACAGACTCCGTCTCTTTATTGAAAAGCTGATATTGAATATTTGCGCAGTTTAAATCACAGGGGGAACATTTAAGATTTAAAACAAGCAGTATCGTGTTATTTTCAAAAACAAGGGCATAATGATTGCTGGCAGATGAACATAACGGGAATAGCGCGAGAAGGAGAATTATTATCAATTTCATATACTTATATAGACTCCATCAAAGAAAACTTTCATTTCACGCCCCTGAGAATAGCGAAAGGCATACCATGCAGAACGAATGCTTTCCGAGCTGACGTCCTCATAGACATTTATACCATGCTCAGCAAGTATGTGAGAAAGAAAATGAGAAGATTGTTATGACAGAAAAGGTTGTAACGATAACAGGAACAATACCTATTTCATATTCATTTAATTAATAATATTAATTTTCTATTTCATCTTTGGTAATACCCCCAATGGATTTTCCGCCTATAATGCTGCACAGGTAGCTACTTCTCTTTTGCTGTGAGAAAACATTACATTGGTATAACTAATGAGAATGAGCAGAGGCATTAAGTCACGTAATATTGCGTTTCCTCTGTTAAGGCTTTTGTGTGAAAAGAGCATTACTTTTAGTCAGTTAGGTAGCATTACATAAGCATAACTAAATTTGAGAGAACCTCGAAAAATCAGCATATTGAATTGATGTATGGTATTGTTTTTTAAAAGGATTTTAATTGCCAACCTGCGATAATACGCTTAAGATGAACACATATCTATTGAGCTAAAGTAGTCGCTCAATCAATCTGATTGTTATGGAGTGAGTGTGTGATACTTACAATGCCATCCAGCCGATACCAATAGAATTCTCAACCTCCGATAATCGTCACCCAAAAATCAGGAGATAAAATATGACGTTAAAACCAGGTGAGAAATCCGGTAATAATGGAGGTATCTATGTGGAGGTTGGGCCGCGTGGTGGGATAAAAGATAACTTCGCCACGATAGCGGAAACAAAACCGCGCCACCAACGCAACGCCCTAAAAGCTACTGGGTGCTGGCAAAAAGAACACCTAACAGTAAACGTAAGCCAGAGCATCTGGCGCCACGACAGTTGGCGCCGACTGATCACAGTACGCCCGGTGCTTTACCGCCTGGCAAGCATTGTGCAAGATGCTCCGTGAGGAAATCGATGCAGATTTTGATACGATCAGAACTTGATGAACGCCGGGTATATACAGCCCAGATATTCGCTTCCTGATACCACTGAGGCAACACGCGAACCAGCTCACCTCGTTCAATATACTGCGCAACATCCCATTCCGACCGCAATGTAATGCCATGGCCTTTCAGGGCCCAAATAAGCACCACACTGCCGCTGTTGGAAGAATGAAAACCGTTTAGTCGGCAATGTGTCTGCTGCTTACCGTCCGTTAATATCCAATTGCCAAATGCCGAGTTTTTTTCCTGAATCATTAGGCAATCGTGCTGCACAAGCGCACTAACAGACTCTGGCTTGCCGTGGCGTTCGAGGTATTCAGGGGAAGCACACAGGATCCGTCGATTAGTGGCTAACTGCCGTGCGATATACAATTCGTTGATATCATCCCCAACGCGAATTTCAATATCGATCCCCTCTTCCACCAGATCTACTTCACGATCCGTTAGCGTGAGTTTTACCGTAATATCAGGATAGGCGATCATAAATGACGACAGCGCCTCTGCGACATATTTATGCCCAAAACCAAATGAGCAGTTGATGGTGATATTACCAGCCAACACACCACGTTGATTATCCAAACGACTGACAAAACCATCCATTTCACTGACGACCTGCATAGCCCCACCCAGCGCATTTTCGCCTTCCGGTGTGAGACGCATCACTCTGTTATTTCGAAAAAAAAGCCGGGCGTTGAGACATTTTTCAAGGATAGCGATACGTTTGCTGATATAGGAGGGAGATAACCCCAGCTCCAGCGCTGCCCGGGCAAATCCACCGTTGCGAGCAACGGTGACAAAAACGAAAAGATCTTCAACAGAAGGCCAGCCCTCAAGGGGCTGGCGATGTTTTTTTCCTACAGGTATCGTTTTCATAGCATCAGTGCGAAGTTGCAAAGGATGACCGAGTTATAACACTGAATGTAAAAAGGACTGAAGTTTCTGGATAAAGTACTCAGGACACTCTTCCTGCGGGGAGTGTCCGCAAGGCAATGCTTCCCCCTGAACGTTTAGCGCCTTTTCTTTCCAGGTACCAACCACATCATATAGTTGCCCTACCGTTCCCAGCCCTCCCCACAGCAACTGTAACGGACACCGGATACGCGCCGACGTATCTGCGGCATCATCGTCCAAATCAATCGTCGCAGCAGCCCGGTAGTCCTCACAGATCGCGTGGATCATTTCAGGGTTCTGGTAACAGCGCAGGTATTCATTGAATGCTTCCTGCGAGGTCGCGCCCTCTATTTTTAGCTGACCCGAAATATGCTTACGCAGAAAAAATGCCGGATCGTGCGCAATCATCGTTTCGGGTAACGGGAAAGGTTGAATCAGGAAAAACCACCAAAAGTAACGCGTAGCAAAGGATTTATCGGTCAAGGCGTACATCGTCGCGGTTGGAGCAATGTCGATAAAAGTACAACAGGTCACACGATCCGGATAATCCAGCGCGAGCCTGTGTCCTACGCGTCCGCCACGATCATGCCCTACGAAGGCAAAACGGGAAAAGCCGAGCGCATCCATTAACATGACGATATCCTGCGCCATGGTGCGCTTTGAATAGGTACGGTGCGCCGGATCGCTCGTTGGTTTATCGCTGTCGCCATAGCCACGCAAATCCGGCAAAATGACTGTATGATTTTGCGCCAATGTCGGTGCAACTTTCCGCCATGTTGTATGATTCTGCGGATGCCCATGTAGCAGTACCAAAGGTGAACCGCTGCCTCCGATAGCCACTCTTACCGTCAGACCATTTTCCAGACGAACATCCTTGAGCGCAAACCCCGGAATAAACGGAGAGGCGCCGCATTCAATCAGTGTACTCATCACTTTCTCCCGTCATGCCAGCTAACAGATGATGTTAAATAACGGCTATCCCGGACGACATTGCGCAGGGTTCCAATATGTTCAATCTCAACTTCAATAACATCACCATCGTGTAAAAACAGCGGTGGAACGCGTTTTTTGCCCACTCCACCAGGCGACCCTGTGAGGATCGTGTCGCCAGGGGAAAGCAGAGTAAAGGTGCTTATATAAGCAATGAGTGAAGCGATAGGATGGATCATATTTGCCGTAGATTCGTTCTGCACCTCCCGCCCGTTTAGTCGTGTCAGTAAACGTAGCATCTGGGGATCGGGAATGTCGTCTGTGGTCACCAGACACGGACCGAATGATCCTGTCGAAGGCCAGTTTTTTCCAGCCGTAAACCAGCTATGCTGCCAGTCCCTCACTGAACCATCCATATAGCAGCTGTATCCGGCGACATAATCTAAAGCATCCTCAGCGCTGACCCGGGAGCATCGCCGCCCAATCACTACGGCTAATTCACCTTCGTAGTCGAACTCATTGGTATTTTCAGGCTTCAGCAGCAGGCCATTATGCCCGGTCTGAGAATCCGCAAAGCGGACAAAAAGGGTTGGGGCCGGGTTGGTTTCATTAAACTCAATACGCTTATCGGCGTAATTCATTCCGACACAGATGATCTTCTGCGGATCGTCAATCACCGGCAGAAAAGTGACTTCCTGGTAGTAATAATCCGCCGGCTCATCACACCATAACGCCGCATCCGTCAGCGCATTAGCGCACAGTAGAGATTTCAAAGTGGGATATTTGTCGCCAAGCCGCTGCGAGAGATCAATTATTCCGGTTTCCTGCATAATGCCGTAGCGTTTGCCACCGTTCACAAGATATTGAACCAGTTTCATTGCAGCCTTCTTCCTTAGCCGCGCGGGGATGCAGGGCGTTTTAACCACGGCCGCCGTGAATAATGCGCAACCTCAAAATTTTCAATCTCCGGCAAGTATTGCAATGTCCAGGCTATCGCATCTTCGCCTGCGGCCAGCATCGCCCGTTTGAGTTCACTGATCACAAAGGAGATCGTTTCCTCTGCCGTCGTAATTTCGCAGCGATCGAGTGAAACAGTGATAGAATTGGTATCAGCACTCGCGGCAAGCTGCGCCAGGCGCGCCAAAGCAGGTTCATCTAATGAGACCGTGAGGATCCCGTTGCGTTGGCAGTTATCATCGAAAATGCCTGCAAATGTGCTACCTATCAGCCCCCGTACTCCCAGTTGTTTTAATCCCCATACGGCGTGTTCACGACTCGATCCACAGCCAAAATTGGGGCCAACCAGCAGGAATGTCGCGCTCTGCCAGCCCGGCATGTTCAGAATAAAATCAGGATTTGGTTGGCCGCCAGCCATAAAGCGACGATCGAAAAACACCCCTTTATCCAGCCCCTGGCGATCGATCCCTTTCAGGAACTGTTTTGGCATAATCACATCAGTGTCGATATTCGGTTCCAGCATCGGCGCAATTCGCCCGCTGATTTGCTTAAACGTATCCATCTTATTCCCCTGCCTGAAGTAATGACCGAACATCGACCAGATGCCCCGCTACCGCCGCCGCCGCAACCATCGCCGGGCTCATCAAATGCGTTCTTGCTCCAGCGCCCTGTCGTCCAGGGAAATTACGGTTCGTACCTGATGCACAGCGATCGCCGGGCGACAACACATCTTCATTCATCGCAAGGCACATTGAGCAACCCGACTGCCGCCATTCAAAACCGGCAGCAATAAAGATTTTCGCCAGTCCTTCTTCTTCCGCCTGGCGTCTTACCATTGTTGAACCAGGCACAATGATCCCGCGAACATGGCTGGCGATTTTGCGCCCTTCAAGCACCTTCGCAACGGCACGCAAATCCTCAATGCGACCATTTGTGCATGAACCAATAAAAGCGTGAGAGATACGAATATCTTTCAGCAACATGCCAGCCGTTAATCCCATGTAATGAAGGGCCTTCTCAAGCGCCAGGCGCTTAAGCGGATTGGTTTCCTGTTCCGGGAAAGGAACACGTCCGGTGATGGAACCTGTTTGATCCGGACTGATTCCCCAGGTGACTTTAGGCTCAAGATCATGGCAGTTGATCGCCACCGTCTTATCAAATACCGCATCAGCATCGCTGCTCAACTGTGACCATTCCAGCAATGCCTGCTGCCAGAGTTCACCTACAGGCATTTGCGGTTTACCGTAGATATAGTCAAAAACCTTTTTATCCGGCGCAATAATGGCACCACGCGCCCCCGCTTCTACCGCCATGTTGCAGAGCGTCATTCGTCCTTCAACGCTCAACGCGCTGATGGCCTCACCCACAAATTCAATGGCATATCCCGTCGCGCCATCAGCGCCAATACGTTCAAGCAATTCAAGAACAATATCTTTTGCGGAACAGGCGAAAGGTAGCTCTCCCTGAACACTTACGCGCATGGTTTTGAGCTTGCGGTAAACCAACGTCTGCGTGGCCAGCAGATGTTCAATTTCCGACGTCCCGATACCAAAGCCCAGCGCGCCAAATGCACCGTAGGTTGTCGTGTGACTATCCCCGGCGGCGATCACCATGCCAGGCATCACTAGCCCTTGTTCATGAGCAACCACGTGTTCAATCCCCTGACGCGGATCCAGCACATCAAATAATGTGATGCCAAAGTCAGCGGCATTTTCCCGAAAGTAATCAACCTGTAGCTGTCCTCCCGGATCGGTCATTAAGACATCCCGTTGCGACCGCGTGGGATTAACATGGTCAATATTCAATAAAAACGTGTCGGGGTGCCGAACGGTGCGGCCGCGTTCTCTTAACCCGCTAAATGCCTGCGGGCTGGTATATTCATTCAGTATTGAACGATCAATATAAAGTAAAACATGTCCTTCGTTATCAAGTTCACGAATGGTATGTGACTCAACTAATTTTTCATACAGCGTTTTAGCAGACATATATATTCCTGGAGCAACGAATATCCGGGTAGCCAAATATTCACAATTTAAGCTTTTAGCTATAGTGACACATTAATGAAAAAATGATGATTCCATTATGGAAAGTATAAAAACACACTTCGTGTCTATAATCAGAAACTCTCCTGAACTGACTGTGTTTTGATTTGCGGTTGTTTCTCATATTTTGCGAAAATAAACCGGCAGATAAATAATCCTATCCCCAGCATCATCAGACATGATGCCGCAATAGCATTCCATCCCTGCCAGGAGAAAAGATACCCGTTTAAATACCCCATTACTGCACCGCCAGAGTAGTAGCAAAGCAGATAAAACGATGTCGCCTGTCCTTTTGCGTTTGGACTCCGTGAACTGACCCAGGCTAATACGGTGGAATGAGCAGAGAAAAATGCGACTGACAGTAAAACGATACCTGAAATGAAAACCCACAGAGAAGGGGCGATTAGCGTAAGAAATGCACCGACCATCATACAGATGATCAGCATACTGAGCGCATTCATCGACCCAATATTCAACGCGACACGGGCAGCATATGGCGCAAGAAAAAAGGTTAATGAGAAGCTAACTGGAATCAAACCTATCCAGGTGTAGCTCAGCTCATAAGGCGGTCGATGCAGGTAAAACGCCAGAAAATTAAAGATGGACGTAAAAGAGCCGAAAAGAATAAATCCAATGACAAAACATAATGATACGCGGATATTCTTAAAATGTTCCAACCCGCCTTTCAACACTGCACCAAGCTGTAGTGAAGGTGTAGGAACAAACTGTCGGGATGTCGGGAGAAACAACTTCACCGCGAGTGCCATAGCAATCAGAACACCACCGAAGATAAAGAAAATCGTATCTATAGATACATGCTCCATCATCAAAGTTGCAAACACACGACCAGACATACTTCCTAGCGAATTGCCAAAAATAAAATATCCAGTAACAATCCCTGCCAAAGCAGGAGAGACTTCTTCACTGATATAGACTGTAACGGCCGCCGTAATACCACTTACTGCAATGCCGAGCAAAGCGCGGTATACCACCAGCATCGGCCATGATGATGCAGTTGCGCACAATAGAGTTAAAATACCTCCTGCCAGCAACGAATAAAAAATGATTGGCTTTCGCCCAAAACGGTCAGATAACGTGCCGCTAAATAACATGGCTAATGCCAGAAACCCCACCTCAGCAGACAAAATCATCCCTACCTGATTCAATGGGATATTATAAACCTCACTTAACTTTGGTAATAAAGCCTGGATTGAATATAAAGAAGCTAACTCTGCCAAACCCGCCAGATGTAATATCATTAAAATAGGCAAGTACTTACCTATTGTCTCTTCAATATTATTTTTCATACACAATGTTCCGTAAAAGATCCTGATTGCCATCTGCCTGTTTGCCAACAAACATCCGCGTATACAATATTTATCTTTTACGTTTGCAGAATTGACAGCGTTCACATTTTATTTTTCTTAATAGAGACAAAATGGAATCAAGTGTTTTATGAAATGTAGATCATCTAAGAATGACGCGGTAATGGCAACGTAGTAAGTTATGAACTATATATTTATTCAATAAATATATAGACATTAATTTGACGAAAAGAAATGAATCGGCAGTCCAAAACTGTCACTGGCACCCCCATTTGGACGCCGCCATCCTTAGATGGAAACGTCCGTTAGCGTTTTATTCGATAGTCAGCTCACACGAGTTCTTTGAGCTGCTCCTGCATATAGGTCGAAAAATACTCTGGGTTTTTGATAAGGATGCGGTTACCGGAGGCGACTTTTTCTGCCCATCCGGCCACTTTTTTCGTGAACTCAGGATTCCATCCCTCCTGCTCACCCCTTGCCATCACAACTTCCGGACTCGCTGGCACACCTAAGTCATGCAAATACTTTAGAATTCCCTTAGCGGTGCTTTCATCCATTGAATGGGGTACTGACGCCGAAGTGTTCATACCACCAATAAAATCCAAGGCTTTTTCAATTGCTGTTGGCATGCTCTTATCCTTAAAATTAACCACGTGAGAGACACCTTGATACTATGTACCCAACTCCGCCGGGATATCAAAGAGAACATCGCCTTTCTTTGACTTACCCCGCAGCTAAACGCTTGCGCGGCTGTTTTCTGCACTATTTTTTGGCTTCTCCGGCTAAAACCAGCCCGGTCGCCACCGCATTGCGCGGGCCTTCAGTACCACGGATATTACCCTGCCCGGCGACAACGCTGTACTACGCCATCGTTATTGATAATGGCGGCATCGGTGGATCCTGCGCCTAAATCGAGGATCGCCAGCGGCGCGGCGCATCCGGGCGTCGTTAACGCGCCAGCCACAGCCATGTTGGCTTCCACACCACCGACTTCAACTGGGGTATTTAACCGGGCGCTTAGCTCGCTGGCGATAGCCTGCATCTGTAAGCGATCGGATTTCACCATCGCCGCAATGCCAACGGCGTTCTCCATTGAACATTCCCCGGCAATGCCACCCTGCACCGCGCGGGGAATAAACGTATCCACCGCCAGAAGATCCTGGATATGCACGGCGTTCATGTCATGACCGGTCAGCGAGGCCATTGATCTTACCCAGCAATAGTGGACACGCGACTAAGTGAGTAAACTCTCAAGTAAGAGGTGACTCACATGACAAAACCAGCATCAACCACCAAAAAGCCACGCAAGCAGCACACGCCTGAATTTCGTCAGGAAGCCCTGAAACTGGCTGAACGCATTGAGGTGGCCGCTGCCGCCCGCGAACTTAACCTGTATGAATCACAGCTCCACAACTGGCGAAGCAAACAGCAAAATCAGCTCTCTTCTTCTGAACGCGAGCAGGAGATGTCCGCTGAGATCACCCGTCTGAAACGTCAACTGGCAGAACGGGATGAGGAACTGGCCATTATCCAGAAGGCCGCGACATACTTCGCGAAGCGCCTGAAATGAAGTATGTCTTCATCGAAAACCATCAGGCTGAGTTCAATATCAAAGCCATGTGCCGTGTACTTCAGATTGCCCGTAGCGGCTGGTACGTCTGGCATCAGCGTCGTCATCAGATAAACCGGCGTCAGCGGTTCCGCCTTGTCTGTGATAACGTCGTCCGGGAAGCATTCAGTGACGCAAAACAACGCTATGGTGCGTCACGCCTGACGGATGAGCTTCGTGCTCAGGATTACCAGTTCAACGTGAAAACCGTGGCGGCCAGCCTGCGTCGGCAGGGGCTGCGGGCGAAAGCCTCGCGCCGGTTCCGTCCGGTCAGTTACCGCAAACATGGTCTGCCAGTCTCAGAGAATCTGCTGAAGCAGGACTTTTACGCCAGCGGCCCGAATCAGAAGTGGGTGGGTGACATCACGTATCTTCGCACTGGTATCTGGCCGTGGTTATCGATCTGTGGTCGCGGTCAGTCATTGGCTGGTCGATGTCTTCGCGGATGACAGCACAGCTTGCCTGCGATGCGTTACAGATGGCGCTGTGGCGGCGTAAATGTCCGGAAAATGTCATCGTGCAGACAGACAGAGGCGGTCAGTACTGTTCAACGGATTACCAGAGCTTACTGAAACGCCATAATCTGCGGGGAAGTATGAGCGCCAGAGGTTGTTGTTACGACAATGCCTGTGCGGAAAGCTTCTTCCATACGCTGAGGGTGGAATGTATCCACGGAGAGGACTTTGTCAGCCGGGAAATAATGCGGACAGCAGTGTTTAATTATAGTGAGTGTGATTACAATCGGTGGCGTCGTCACAGTGCCTGTGGCGGTCTCAGTCCGGAACAATTTGAAAACCAGAACCTCGCTTAGGGTTGTGCCCATATTACGCGGGTAGGATCACAGTTCTTTCCTTCTGCCACAAGTTTTCGGGCATCATCACGACGAGAACTGGCATCTGCAAGTGTGATCGTCGGATACACACCCAGCGAGATCATTTTTGGTTTACCGGCAAAACGATAACGGAACCGCCAGCTCTTGCTTCCATTAGGTTCAATTAGCAATGACAACCCTTGCCCATCTCCGAGTGTATAGGCTTTAGTTTCAGGCTTAGCGCGGCGAATCTGCATATCGTTTAAAGGCATGTGTATAGGAATCCAAGACCGAACAGGAACATATACACAATCCTATACACATTCAGTGTCGGATTCTACTGGATGGTTACGGACGGTGATGGACAAAAAAGCAATAAAGTCGTTATAAATCAGTGTATTTATGGATGAATACGGACGTTTGAGGAACTTGAGATGGTGCCGATAATAGGAGTCGAACCTACGACCTTCGCATTACGAATGCGCTGCTCTACCAACTGAGCTATATCGGCCCTGAGAAGGGTTTGTTCACGCGGGTGAATCACGGGGTAGAAGGTTAAAACTAACCGGGCGGTGCGTCAATAGCCTTGCTACTCAACCGGCTATTTTTGCACCGCTCGACATTAATTACGCACGAATCGTACCATCGCCAAAGCCTATCCACTTATAGGTGGTAAGCGCTTCAAGCCCCATCGGACCGCGGGCATGTAATTTCTGCGTGCTGACCGCCACTTCTGCGCCAAGCCCAAACTGCCCGCCGTCGGTAAAACGGGTAGAGGCGTTGACATAAACCGCAGCGGAATCCACTTCGTTCACGAAACGCGCAGCATTATGCATATCACTCGTCAAAATCGCATCGGAGTGCTGAGTACCATGTTCGCGAATGTGAGCGATAGCGCCATCCATATTTTCGACCACCACAACGTTCAGATCCAGAGACAGAAACTCGTTATCCAGCTCTTCCGGTTTCAGCGGCACCAGTTTGGCAGGGCCATGCAGTACCTGCATGACGGTTTCATCCCCATGCAACGTCACGCCGCTCTCCGCCATCTGCTTGCTCAGCGCAGGCAAAAAGCGTTCTGCGATGTCCTGATGCACCAGCAAGGTTTCCACCGTGTTACAGGTGCTCGGGCGCTGGGTTTTAGCGTTGACAATAATCTTCAGCGCCGAGGCGATGTCTGCGCTGCTATCAACAAAAATATGGCACACGCCAATCCCGCCGGTAATCACCGGAATGGTGGATTGCTCGCGGCACAGTTTATGCAAGCCTGCGCCGCCGCGCGGGATCAGCATATCGATGTACTTATCCATACGCAGCATTTCATTGACCAGCGAACGGTCCGGATTATCAATCGCCTGAACCGCCGCTTCCGGTAAACCGCAAGCTTTCAGCGCCTTCTGAATGACACGAACGGTTGCGGCATTCGTGCGATGCGTCTCTTTCCCACCGCGTAGAATCACCGCATTACCGGTTTTCAGACACAAAGAAGCCACATCAACGGTAACATTCGGACGCGCCTCATAGATAACGCCAACCACGCCCAACGGCACGCGGCGGCGCTCCAGACGTAGCCCGCTGTCCAGCAGACCGCCGTCGATCACCTGCCCGACCGGGTCGGCGAGATTACAGACCTGGCGCACATCGTCAGCAATCGCTTTCAGACGCGCAGGGGTCAGCGCCAGGCGGTCCAGCATCGCTTCGCTCAGGCCGTTGGCCCGCGCCTGCTCAACATCTTGTACGTTCGCGCTGAGGATACTTTCCATTTGCGCTTCCAGTTCATCGGCTATTTTTTCCAGCACGCGATTTTTTTCGCCGCTGGAGAGCAGCGCCAGCTTATACGACGCCGCTTTAGCAGCAATGCCCATTTGTTCCAGCATATGCCTGTTCCTTATCGAGTAATCATGTCATCACGATGAACAGCGACCGGGCCATATTCATAGCCCAGAATCGCATCGATTTGTTGAGAGTGGTGACCGGCTATCCGCCGCAGAGCATCACTGTTATAACGGCTGACGCCATGAGCGATATCACGCCCTTGCAGGTTACAAATTCTGATGACCTCCCCCCGCGAGAAATTGCCCGTCACGCTTTTGATGCCTTTTGGCAGAAGTGAACTGCCACGTTCCAGCATTGCCGCGGTCGCGCCTTCATCAACCGTAATTTCGCCTGCCGGCGGCGCGCCGAAGATCCAGCGTTTGCGGTTCTCCAGCGGCGAGGCTTGCGCATGAAAACGGGTGCCGACGGAAATCCCCTCCATCACATCGCCGATCACGCCCGGTTTACTGCCTGAGGCAATAATCGTATCAATACCCGCGCGACAGGCCACGTCTGCCGCCTGAAGCTTAGTGCTCATACCACCGGTTCCCAGCCCGGAAACGCTGTCTCCCGCGATAGAGCGCAGCGCATCGTCAACGCCATACACATCTTTGATAAGCTCCGCCTGCGGATTGCTACGCGGATCGGCGGTAAATAATCCTTGCTGATCGGTCAGCAGCAGCAGTTTATCCGCGCCTGCCAGGATCGCCGCCAGCGCGGAGAGGTTATCGTTGTCGCCCACTTTAATTTCCGCTGTCGCAACGGCATCATTTTCATTGATAACCGGCACAATATGGTTATCCAGTAATGCACGCAGCGTATCGCGGGCGTTCAGAAAGCGCTCTCTGTCTTCCATATCCGCACGCGTCAACAGCATCTGCCCGATGTGGATACCGTAAATTGAAAACAACTGCTCCCACAGTTGAATCAGACGGCTTTGCCCTACCGCCGCCAGAAGCTGTTTAGAGGCGATCGTTGCCGGCAGTTCCGGGTAGCCGAGATGTTCACGTCCGGCGGCAATCGCGCCAGAGGTAACAATAACAATACGATGTCCCGCGGCGTGTAGCTGCGCGCACTGGCGGACAAGCTCTACGATATGGGCACGGTTCAGGCGGCGCGATCCGCCTGTTAGCACGCTGGTGCCGAGTTTTACGACCAGCGTCTGGCTGTCACTCATGATTCTCTGCCGTTCAAAATAAGAAATAAAGACCAAATGAACGTTTTAGCAGGACTGGCTCCGGTTGCCAACAACCTGTACGCGTAGCGTGAAATTTTGTTGCGCAGGATCAGCAAGCGTAGCGGCGGAATTTGACCATTTTATTACCGCAACAATTAAACATATTTTTTTAAAAAAATTCTCACTTTGTCATAAATCTTTCATTACCGAACGTTAAAAACCTTCCTGTTTTTTACCGGGTCTCCCGACAAATCATAGCGCGTAATTAAAACAGGAATGGAAATGAATAAGAGCACTCTGGCAATAGTGGTGAGTATCATCGCATCAGCATCTGTTCACGCCGCCGAGGTTTACAATAAAAACGGTAATAAGCTTGATGTGTATGGAAAAGTTAAAGCCATGCACTATATGAGCGATTATGACAGCAAAGATGGCGATCAAAGCTACGTTCGTTTTGGTTTTAAAGGCGAAACGCAAATTAACGATCAATTGACCGGCTACGGGCGCTGGGAAGCTGAGTTTGCCGGTAATAAAGCCGAAAGTGATTCGTCCCAGCAAAAAACCCGCCTGGCCTTTGCTGGCCTGAAATTAAAAGATATCGGTTCTTTTGACTATGGACGTAACCTGGGCGCGCTGTACGATGTTGAGGCCTGGACGGATATGTTTCCCGAATTCGGCGGCGACTCTTCCGCCCAGACCGATAATTTTATGACTAAACGCGCCAGCGGGCTGGCGACTTACCGCAATACCGATTTCTTCGGCATCGTTGATGGACTGGATCTTACCTTACAGTATCAGGGGAAAAACGAAGATCGCGATGTGAAAAAGCAAAACGGCGACGGCTTCGGCACTTCCGTGAGCTATGATTTCGGCGGCAGCGATTTTGCCGTCAGCGGCGCTTATACTCTCTCCGATCGCACCAGGGAGCAAAATCTGCAGCGCCGCGGTACGGGCGATAAAGCCGAAGCCTGGGCTACAGGTGTAAAGTATGACGCGAATGATATTTATATTGCGACCTTCTATTCAGAAACCCGCAACATGACGCCAGTTTCCGGCGGATTTGCCAATAAAACCCAAAACTTCGAAGCAGTTATCCAGTATCAGTTTGATTTTGGTCTGCGTCCGTCATTAGGCTATGTGCTGTCAAAAGGCAAAGATATTGAGGGCGTCGGCAGTGAGGATTTGGTGAATTACATTGACGTGGGCGCAACCTATTACTTCAACAAAAATATGTCCGCGTTTGTAGATTACAAAATCAATCAGCTTGATAGCGATAACACGTTAGGCATTAATGACGATGATATTGTGGCAATAGGGTTGACCTACCAGTTCTGATAAGTCGCATTGTGCCTGATGGCGCTACGCCATCAGGCATGACAGCAGGGTTATGCCGACAGTTTTACCGGCTCGTCGTTGAAATCGTCAGACGGCTCCAGCGCCAGCTCCATAGAAATCAGCAGGTCGCGTAGCTTTTCATGAAACTCGCGTAGCGTGTATTCCAGTCGCTCCACCACTTCGGTTTCGTTAATCGGCACTGCGGTCCAGTTGCCCTCTTTATCAAACAAACCAAACTGATAACGATAAGTGAAGCGTTTCTCTTGTGCTTCCAGCTCCATCCACCAGCCCCAAAATTCACGCTTCTCTGGCGCGGGCTTCACGTTGACGCAAACTGCCAGGCAATCGAAAAAAAAACGATTGTCTTCGCACTGCCCTTCCCGGATATAGGGGCCAAGCGCGGTAAATTTCTTGATCAATCTACTTTTCGGGTGTCCACTCGGTAACGTCATTGCGATCTCCTTTAATGAAGCAACTGTTTTACCAAATCAATAGAATTTATCAATCTATTAACACAATCTATGATTAATCCAGTCGGTAATTTCTTGCAGCGCGTGGTCAAAATTGCGGTACACCGGGTTAAAAGGGATCTCTATCAGCTTACCGTCTGAAGATGATGTTGTAATTAAGCGAGACTCTTCTTCCGGGCTGAAGGGATCGTTTTTCCAGAAGCCGGAAAGCATTGGCGTAGGACAACGTCTGCCCAGTAGCCCCTGTACTTTCAACGAATAGCGATTGAGCTCCACACGCAGCGCCTCATCCGAAGCATCATGCATACCCAGACGGCTGGCCAGCACATCCAGATACATCTCCGGCACCGTGCTCTGTCGTTGCGGATCGCTAAGTAGCGCATGGACCACCGGCCCCAGGCAAGCCACCGCTTTCAAACGCGGCGCTTCCAGATAGGCCAGACGCACCGCAACGTTGGCGCCAAAACGGAAACCAAACGCCGCAACACGGGTATGATCCACCCAGGGGACATTAGGAAGCGCTTTTAACACATGCTGGTGGAGCAAGCTGGAATCCTGGGTTAATTTCCACTTTGATGAAAATCCAACCGAAGGCATATCAAGCGTTAACATCGCGATACCGCGCGGCGCGAAATATCGTTCATACAGGGTGTAATAGTCGGTTTGCATGGCGTCCAGGCCGCCGCACATGAGCACCGTCGGAAACGGACCATCCCCTTTCGGCATATGTAAAAACGCGGTGACAGGCGAACCGCCAGGAACGGCAAATTCCATTTCACGTAACGAGCCGGGCAACCGCTGCGCGGCCTCTTCATAGGCGCGATTCGCCAGCGCCTGCGCCTGCTCCGCCAGCTCATCGCCCTTCAAATGCGGGTAGGCGGCAATGTTATAGAGCGTTGAAGCATGAAGCCAGTAGCGTCCGCTGCGCATGGCGTCCTGTTCCTGACAGGCTTTCTGCTGCCAGTCCATCGCCTGCTTTGCCCACTCATAAATCCAGTTGCCGCCGCGGTAACCGATGACCGTATCGTATAAATCATCATCCGTTCGCTCTGCGTCGCTCATCACAATGCGCGCCTGCACATCAAGGATTTCTCGTGGATCAACGCCGCGCCAAATCCACATCAGGCGGTTTATCATGCGGTACCAGTGCGGGACGTTCTTACCGTCCAGCGCGGATTGCATGGGCGGCTGCGACCCACGATTGAACCGACGGACAAGGGTAGACGTTTCAGTATGTTTAAAGCGGGGTTTGAACAGGGTTTCGCTGAGGTTAGCCTGTGTCATTCGTGCAGCCTCCTTGGATACTCATAGAGGCTTATTGTAACCAATAAAACAGCGCCCGGCATTGCCGGGCGCTCTGAAAAGCTGCTGATTAACGACCTGAAATCGGCGGTACAAATACCACACCCATATCCCAGGGCTGCTCAATCCAGGTGTTCTGAGGAATATCAATAACATAATCATCAACCAGCGGACGGCCCGCCGGTTTAGCGAAAATCGTGACGAAATGCGCTTTAGGGTACATTTCGCGAATCGCGACGGCGGTGCCGCCGGTATCGACCAGATCGTCGATGACGATAAAGCCTTCGCCGTCGCCTTCTGCACGTTTCAGCACTTTCAGTTCGCGCTGGTTATCGTGATCGTAGCTGGAGATGCATACGGTATCGACATGACGAATGCCCAATTCACGCGCCAGTAGTGCGCCCGGTACAAGGCCGCCACGACTTACGGCAATAATGCCTTTCCATTGTTCTGAAGGCATGAGGCGGCTCGCCAGTTTGCGTGCGTGAATCTGCAACATGTCCCAGGTGACGACGTATTTTTCGCTCATGTGAAGTGTCCCAGCCTGTTTATCTACGGCTTAAAAAGTGTTCGAGGGGGAAATAGTTGCGCGAGATTATAGAGACCTGACGCGCTAAAAACCAGTGTTTAGCGGAATCCACGCCTCTTTTTGTATGCTTTATACTACCCGCAGGCGGAGAAAGTGGTATTCTCAGTCGCATCTCGTAAGAGTTATCAATTCCGCTAACCCTGTGGCCTGTAAGAACGTTTTTCAGACCACCGCCAAGGAGACTTATCGTGTCTGAACTGTCTCAGTTATCACCACAACCTTTGTGGGATATTTTTGCCAAAATCTGTTCTATTCCTCACCCGTCCTATCATGAAGAGCAACTCGCGGAACATATTGTGAGTTGGGCCAAAGAGAAAGGCCTTTACGTGGATCGCGACCAGGTCGGTAATATTCTGATCCGTAAGCCCGCCACTGCAGGTATGGAAAATCGCAAGCCGGTCGTTTTACAGGCGCATCTGGATATGGTGCCGCAAAAAAATAGCGACACCGTTCACGACTTCACTACAGATCCCATCCAGCCTTATATTGATGGCGAATGGGTTAAAGCGCGCGGTACTACGCTCGGCGCCGACAATGGTATTGGAATGGCTTCTGCGTTAGCGGTACTGGCTGACGATAATGTCGTCCACGGCCCGCTGGAAGTGCTGCTGACCATGACCGAAGAAGCGGGCATGGATGGCGCGTTCGGCCTCCAGTCCGGCTGGTTGCAGGCCGACATCCTGATCAACACCGACTCTGAAGAAGAAGGTGAGATCTATATGGGCTGCGCAGGCGGCATCGATTTTACCTCTAATCTGCCGTTGACCCGTGAAGCTGTACCCGCAGGATTTGCGTGCTTTAAGCTAACCCTGAAAGGCCTGAAAGGCGGCCACTCCGGTGGTGAAATTCACCTCGGCCTTGGCAATGCCAACAAATTGCTGGCGCGTTTTCTGGCCGGGCACGCAGAAGAACTGGATCTGCGTCTGATCGATTTCAACGGCGGCACGCTGCGTAACGCGATTCCGCGCGAAGCGTTCGCTACCCTCGCCGTTGCCGCAGACAACGTAGGCGCTCTGAAAACGTTAGTGAACGCTTACCAGGATATTCTGAAAAACGAACTGGCGGAAAAAGAGAAAAACCTGACGCTGCAACTCAATGAGGTTGCCAGTGATAAAGCCGCATTGACCGCGCCGTCACGCGATACCTTTGTGCGCCTGCTGAACGCAACGCCGAACGGCGTGATCCGCAATTCAGACGTGGCGAAAGGCGTAGTGGAAACATCGCTGAACGTTGGCGTGGTCACAATGTCTGATGCGAATGTCGAAATTCACTGCCTGATTCGCTCTCTTATCGACAGCGGTAAAGATTATGTGGTGAGTATGCTGGATTCGCTGGGCAAGCTGGCTGGCGCGAAAACCGAAGCAAAAGGCAGCTATCCTGGCTGGCAGCCCGATGCGAACTCGCCGGTCATGCACCTGGTGCGGGAAACCTATCAGCGTCTGTTCAACAAGACACCGAACATCCAGATTATCCACGCCGGCCTGGAATGCGGTCTGTTTAAGAAACCCTATCCGGATATGGACATGGTTTCTATTGGGCCTACCATTACCGGACCTCACTCTCCGGATGAGCAGGTGCATATCGAAAGCGTCGGCCACTACTGGACTCTGCTGACCGAATTGCTGAAAGCGATTCCTGCGAAGTAAGAAAGCGCTAAAATGCCCGTCCCATTTCTGGACGGGCTATCAATATGGAATATCGGGTATCCATTGCCAGATAAGCTCTCCCGGATGCGCTGAATAGCGCTGCGGCTACACGCGAATAGCCAGACAGACCTATAACAGCGCCGGTAACACCGAATTATTGTGGCGTAAACGCCATTCCTTTAAATATCCGCAGCGGATTGCCGCGCTCAATCTGATGATGGAACAGACGCCTTTCAGACTTCAACGCCGCACACTCATTTTGCCGTTGCTGTTCCAGCCGCCAGGCAATCAGCAGCCGGGCCAGACGCTTATTCGCATGTTGACTGCGCTCCGACTGAACCTTCACGCTAATCCCGCTCGCCAGGTGCGTGGCCCGCACTGCCGAGTCGGTTTTATTAACGTGCTGCCCACCCGGGCCGGAAGAGCGCAGAGTCTCGAAACGAATCTCATCAGACTGTATGTGCTCGTCGGCGGAAAAGCGCCCAATGCCGACGTACCAGTTTTTTCGCCCATGGTGCGGGCGATACGGGCTGGTACAAATCCACAGTAACGTGCCGCACCAACGTTCACTGAAAGCCATGGCTTTTTCGCCGTCCAGCGAGACCAGCGCGGAACGTAGCGTGTCTGGTAATCGTCCCGGCTCTGTTTCAAGTCGCGTCAACGATACCTTTTCTCTGGCAGCTTCTTTCGTCAGACAATCCAGCGCTTTTTTTACCGCCAGACAACACTCGTCCGGTCCCTGCGCAGAAGAAAGTTGCAGTAAGATCATGCGCTTTTCTCCCCTGAGGTTTTCAGCGTCAGCACCGGACGCAGGCAGGCAACTGGCGTAATCAGTCCGGCGTCTGCCAGACAATCCACAACGCTATCGATGGATTTATACGCCTGCGGCGCTTCTTCATAAATGAGCTGGCGATCGCGGCAAATCACCCGGCTACCCATCCCGGTACGGCAGAGCTGTCGCGGGGTAAATTTTGCCGATAACCGGTCTTTACACTCGGTACGCATCCATTTGCGCCCCGCGCCGTGCGCCAGGGAGAAGAGGCTCTCCTCGCTGACGACGGGTTTCACCAGCCAGCTATAATCGCCGCGCGAGCCGGGGATAATCACCAGTCCCTGCCCATCTGGCGTAGCGCCTTTACGATGCAGCCACCCCGCCTCACCCGCGACAGTACAGGGTTCAACAAAGTTATGCGCCACATCCAGCCGCGGTTCGCCCTCAGCCCTGAGCTGTTGCAGTATCCGGCGGGCAATCAGCGCGCGATTACTGCGGGCAAATGCCAGCGCATCGTCATGTTCTGCAAGGTAGCGGCGCGCATCGTCGCTATCTTCCGGCAAACCGTTATGCGAAAACGCCTCCACATGACGACGCAGGATAGCTTGCCCCAGACCGCGTGAACCACTGTGTACCAGCAGTAATAACTGCGTTTTTTTTAACCCTGACAATGCGAACGAATCAGCATCGACGATGCGATCGACCTGTTGCAGCTCGGCAAAATGATTGCCGCCGCCAATAGAACCCAGCGCAGAGCGCCACGAATGATGCTGCATTGCGGCGGGGACATTCTCCTCCAGCCACTGCGCGTCCGCCACGTCAGGCAGCGACGCCAGCCGCTTCTCCAGTTTATCGGCGTTATATTTACGCCCTAAAATATCCGTTTGCCATAACGCCATGCCGCAGCCGATATCGTTGCCGACCAGCGCCGGATAAAAACGTCCACGTGAGAAAAAGGCTGCGCCAATAGGATAGCCACGCCCCGGATGCAGATCTGGCATCCCGATAACGCGTTTCATACCGGTTAACTTAGCCGTCGTATATAATTGTTGGATCGCGGAATCTTCGATCCACAGGTTATCCGATGCGATAGAAAATACCACATCTGATAAAGGACGAATATAATTGCCCATATACCATTCCATATATGAATTAAAAAATCAGGAAATGGCAGACTAATCCAGGGCAATAAAAGAAAATTAATCCTGGAAAGGTCTGCAAAGTGCGTTCAGAGAATAAAGTGTCATGATGAACCTCCTTTGCAGTTATTGAGAATGAGAAAACGCGGGTATAGTAATACTGAAATTTAGATGGCGCAATCGTAATAGTGATAAAATCTTAATAGCCTGACTTATAACCCTAACACCAACTGTCGTTCCAATTGAGGGTCGAGCAGCGTTACGTGTAACCCCACCAGCCGTACGCCGCGCTCGCCGCGACGCTCGTCCCAGGTTTTACGGGCGGTGGTAATTAAGTCTTCTTTATTTAATTGCGGCCAGACATGTTCCTGAGTGGTTTGCTGAAAATCATTAAATTTTAATTTAACGCCCTGTCGGGCAATCAGTAAATCGGGCTTTACTATAGCCAGACGACGCTCCAGTTCCGGATATAAATGTTCAATAATGGCCTCGCAGTCCGACCACTCATGAATATCCTCCGCCAGAGTACGCTCAACGCCTACCGATTTACGCAGCCTTTCGCTGTTAACATCACGCTCGTCAATACCCTGACTACGCTCCCATAATACCCGGCCAAATTTACCAAAGCGTTTGAGAAGCATCGCCAGATCGCACTGTTGAATATCCCCGCAGGTTCTTAACCCCATATTTTCCAGTTTGGCGGCGGAAACTTTCCCCACGCCTGGAATTTTGGCTAACGGCAACGTTTTAAGAAAGTCGGGTACATCGGCTGGCGTAATAACATATTGTCCGTTCGGTTTATTGAGATCGGAGGCGATCTTCGCCAGAAATTTCACTGGCGCAACGCCGGCGGAGGCGGTGAGTTGCAGTTCATTGAAAATAGTCTGACGAATCTCCCTGGCGATCAGAGTTGCCGAACCATAACAGTGCGGGCTGTCAGTCACATCCAGCCAGGCTTCATCCAGCGAGAGCGGTTCAATCAGTGAAGTGTAGCGGGAAAAGATGTCACGTACATGCCGCGAAGCCTCTTTATAGGCGTCAAAGCGGCCAGGCAGTAAGGTGAGATGGGGGCACAGCTTTAGCGCCATGGCGGTCGGCATCGCGCTACGTACGCCAAACTGGCGCGCAGGATAGTTGGCGGTACTGATAACGCCTCTTCGCTCACGACTCCCGCCAATGGCAATGGGGATATCGCGTAACGCCGGATTATCACGCATCTCTACCGCGGCAAAAAAACAGTCCATATCAACATGTATGATTTTGCGCATCGCTCGCCCCCACAATACTGTTTAAGTGTACAGTATGTTTTATTGCGCGCAAAGAGACATTCGCGTTAAAAATGCGACATATTCGAAGGTATGACGACGAAAGCGGCGGGAAAATTGTAAACGTACACACGGGGACTTGCGAAAAACTGCCGTGGTGCTAATGTGAGCGCTCCAAATCCAGATTACTCCGATTTGGGGACTCTTTTGCCGTTCTGGCGTGTGTAACCGTTTTATCAAGGAACAAGCAGTATGCGTAAAATCGCATTTTTTCTTGCGATGCTTCTGATGCCGTGCGTCTCATTTGCCGGTTTGCTGAGCAGCAGCAGCCCCGTCACGCCGGTCAGTAAAGAGTATAAGCAGCAGTTAATGGGCTCACCGGTCTATATTCAGATTTTTAAAGAAGAGCGCACCCTTGATCTTTACGTCAAAATGGGTGAGCAATACCAGTTGCTTGATAGCTACAAAATTTGCAACTATTCCGGCGGGTTAGGCCCGAAACGCCGTCAGGGCGATTTTAAAAGTCCGGAAGGGTTTTACAGCGTTCAGCGCAATCAACTCAAGCCAGACAGCCGTTTTTATAAGGCCATCAACATTGGTTTTCCCAATGCCTACGATCGCGCGCATGGCTATGATGGTAAATATCTGATGATTCACGGCGCCTGTGTTTCCGTCGGCTGCTATGCCATGACCGACAGCGGCATTGATGAGATTTTCCAGTTTGTCACCGCCGCGCTGGTCTTTGGTCAGCCGAGCGTGCAGGTGAGTATTTATCCGTTCCGGATGACCGACGCCAATATGCAGCGTCATAAATATTCATATTACAAAGATTTCTGGGCGCAGCTAAAACCCGGCTACGATTATTTTGAACAGACGCATAAGCCGCCAACTGTTTCTATCGTTGATGGACGTTACGTCGTGAGCAAACCGTTGAGTCACGAAGTCGTTCAGCCACAGCTGGCCTCAAATTATACGCTCTCCGAGGCAAAATAACGCCCATTCGCCTGGCATAATCTTTTGCCAGGTTTCATTCCCCGTTAGCGGCTGGGTAGCAATCACGGTAACCACGTCATTTGGCGTGGTCTGTGAACTGAAATCAATTTCCATATCCTGATCCACCAGCGTGGCTACGCCAAACGGCGCCCGGCGAGTGATCCAGTGCAAATGGGTTGAGCAAAACGCCATCACATATCGCCCATCTGACAGCAGCATGTTAAAAACGCCTTTTTCACGTAATACCGTCGCCAGTGTCGCAATATATTTAAATACCGCTGTCATGTTGCCCGGAGTGCGGGGATAACGCTGCGTTAATTTATGCAATAGCCAGCAAAACGCTTTTTCGCTGTCGGTTTCCCCCACCGGACGAAAATTACCGGTTTCCAGCGACTTATAACCGTTGAGCTGACCGTTATGAGCATAAGTCCAGTTGCGTCCCCATAATTCCCGGGTAAAAGGGTGCGTATTTTCCAGCGCCACTTCACCGCGATTAGCCTGACGGATATGAGCGATAACCGAGCAGGACTTGATCGGGTAATTCTGTACCAGTTTCGCAATCGGCGAATGGTAGCTCGGTTGCGGATCTTTAAACGTGCGACAGCCCTTTCCTTCGTAAAAGGTAATTCCCCAGCCGTCTTTATGCGGCCCGGTTCCGCCGCCACGCTGCACCAGTCCGGTGAAGCTAAAGCAGATATCCGTCGGCACATTAGCGCTCATCCCAAGCAGTTCGCACATACATCACCTCCACAAACGCCTTAAGCGGGAAGGCGTAATTTTTACAGCCAATCAAAACTAAAAATATCAAAGAAAACAATATGCTATACCCTAAATAATTCGAGTTGCAGGAAGGCGGTAAGGGAGGAAATCCCCAGGAACATAGATAACTATGTGACTGGGGTTTCTGAGCGCAACCAACGCACCTGCAGCTTGAAGTATGACGGGTATAGTTATTTAACCATCTCTTTTTCGATCAACTGAATCAGGATATGAATTACTTTGATATGAATTTCCTGAATACGATCGGCATAACCGAAGTGCGGTACGCGAATTTCAATATCCGCCGTTCCCGCCATTTTGCCGCCGTCTTTGCCGGTCAACGTAATCACTTTCATGCCTTTTTCACGGGCCGCGGCAATCGCTTTAATCACGTTACCAGAGTTACCCGACGTCGAGATCCCTAACAGGACATCGCCTTCGCGCCCTACCGCCTCAACGTAACGAGAGAAAATATAGTCATAGCCAAAATCATTACTGACGCAGGATATATGGCTAACATCAGAAATCGCAATTGCCGGGTAGCCCGGACGATTTTCACGATAACGACCTGTCAGCTCTTCAGCAAAGTGCATCGCATCGCAATGGGAGCCGCCGTTACCGCAGGAAAGTACCTTACCACCCGCTTTAAAACTGTCAGCCAACAGGACCGCCGCGCGCTGAATAGCGTGAATATTGGCGTCATCTTTTAAAAAATTAGCCAGCGTTTCCGCCGCTTCGTTCAGTTCGTTACGAATAAGATCCTGGTACATGAGGATATCCTTCAGCATGAATGTAAATGACAGTATGCAGTGTACCGGATAGCAGTACAGGCGAGAAGCATAAGCCGAATTAACGCCTCACGCTTTTGATTTTTCGTGCCACCAAAAACGGCAACAATGTGAGCTTTGTTGTAATTATTTTGTAAACACATTGCTAAAAAATTTTACATCCACTACAACCTAATCATCACAAGTGGTCAGACCTCCTACAAGCAAGGGAGCTTTTCGTTATGATGATTTTGAGTATTATCGCTACGGTTGTTCTGCTCGGCGCATTGTTCTATCACCGCGTGAGTTTATTTCTCAGCAGCCTGATTCTGCTCGCCTGGACCGCCGCACTTGGCGTCGCTGGCCTGTGGTCCATCTGGCTGTTGGTTCCTCTGGCCATTATCCTCGTGCCGTTTAACCTCACACCGATGCGAAAATCAATGATTTCCGCACCGGTGTTCCGCGGCTTCCGTAAGGTCATGCCGCCGATGTCGCGCACTGAGAAAGAAGCGATTGATGCCGGTACAACCTGGTGGGAAGGCGATCTGTTCCAGGGCAAGCCTGACTGGAAAAAACTGCACAACTATCCGCAACCGCAACTCACTGCCGAAGAGCAAGCGTTTCTCGACGGTCCGGTAGAAGAAGCGTGCCGGATGGCGAACGATTTCCAGATTACCCATGAACTGGCGGATCTGCCGCCGGAACTGTGGGCTTATCTGAAAGAGCATCGTTTTTTTGCGATGATCATTAAAAAAGAGTACGGCGGGCTGGAGTTCTCCGCTTATGCGCAGTCCCGTGTACTGCAAAAACTGTCCGGCGTCTCCGGGATTCTGGCTATCACCGTCGGCGTTCCAAACTCACTCGGCCCTGGCGAGTTGTTGCAGCACTATGGTACGGAAGAGCAGAAGAATCACTATCTGCCGCGACTGGCGCGCGGCCAGGAGATCCCCTGCTTTGCACTGACCAGCCCGGAAGCAGGTTCTGATGCAGGCGCCATTCCGGATACCGGCGTGGTTTGCATGGGCGAATGGCAGGGCCAGCAGGTGCTGGGCATGCGCCTGACCTGGAACAAGCGTTACATTACGCTGGCGCCGATAGCTACCGTGTTGGGCCTGGCGTTTAAGCTTTCCGATCCGGATAGATTGTTAGGCGGAGAAGAAGAGCTGGGTATTACCTGCGCCCTGATCCCTACCTCAACGCCGGGTGTGGAAATTGGTCGTCGTCACTTCCCGCTTAACGTTCCGTTCCAGAATGGCCCAACCCGCGGTAACGATATTTTCGTGCCTATTGATTATATTATCGGCGGCCCCAAAATGGCCGGACAGGGCTGGCGTATGCTGGTGGAATGTTTGTCGGTAGGACGCGGTATTACCCTGCCGTCCAACTCCACTGGCGGGGTGAAATCCGTCGCGCTGGCAACCGGCGCCTATGCTCACATTCGTCGTCAGTTCAAAATTTCTATCGGCAAGATGGAAGGTATTGAAGAACCGCTGGCGCGTATTGCAGGTAACGCTTATGTGATGGATGCCGCCGCATCGTTAATCACCTACGGCATTATGCTGGGCGAAAAACCGGCGGTACTGTCGGCTATCGTGAAGTACCACTGCACCCACCGCGGCCAGCAGTCCATTATCGACGCGATGGATATCACTGGGGGTAAAGGCATTATGCTGGGCGAGAGCAACTTCCTGGCGCGTGCTTACCAGGGCGCGCCTATCGCGATTACCGTGGAAGGCGCGAATATCCTGACCCGTAGCATGATGATCTTTGGTCAGGGCGCCATTCGCTGCCATCCTTATGTACTGGAAGAGATGGCCGCAGCGCAGAATAATGATGTCAATGCCTTTGATAAGCTGTTGTTTAAACATATCGGCCATGTCGGCAGCAATACCGTCCGCAGTTTCTGGCTTGGCCTGACCCGCGGATTAACGAGCCATACGCCAACCGGCGACGCCACGAAGCGTTATTACCAGCATCTGAACCGACTGAGCGCAAACCTGGCGCTGCTGTCTGACGTGTCAATGGCGGTACTGGGCGGCAGCCTGAAACGCCGCGAGCGTATCTCCGCGCGTCTGGGCGATGTGTTGAGTCAGCTTTATCTGGCCTCAGCCGTACTGAAGCGTTACGACGACGAAGGTCGCCACGAAGCCGACCTGCCGCTGGTACACTGGGGCGTACAGGATGCGCTGTATCGTGCTGAACAAGCGATGGACGATCTGCTGCAGAACTTCCCGAACCGCGTCGTGGCCGGATTGCTCACCGCGATGATCTTCCCGACTGGCCGTCATTATCTGGCGCCGTCTGATAAGCTGGATCACGCCGTGGCGAAGATCCTGCAGGTGCCGAACGCCACACGTTCACGCATTGGGCGCGGTCAGTATCTGACGCCCGCCGAACATAATCCGGTCGGTTTACTGGAAGAAGCGCTGCGTGATGTCATCGCTGCCGACCCTATCCACCAGCGCATCTGCAAAGAACTGGGTAAAAATCTGCCGTTTACTCGTCTGGATGAACTGGCGCGCAATGCGCTGGCGAAAGGGCTTATAGATAAAGATGAAGCCGCCATTCTGGCGAAAGCGGAAGAGAGCCGCCTGCGCAGTATCAACGTTGATGATTTTGAACCTGAAGCGCTGGCGACCAAACCGGTAAAGCTGCCGGAGAAAGTGCGTAAAGTCGAAGCCGCATAATCAGTCTCGCGTCTTTCCTGCCCCGCTTTCGCGGGGCTTTTTCTTGCCGCTTTTTTATTATTGCTCATGCTACAGTGTAAAGACGCTGTTCAATGAGGAGCTCCGATCGTGTCTGGTTTGAAAATTACTCTGTTGCAACAACCTTTAGTCTGGATGGACGGCCCGGCAAACCTGCGTCATTTTGACAGACAGCTAGAGCTCGTATCTGGCCGGGATGTGATTGTTCTGCCTGAAATGTTTACCACCGGCTTCGCGATGGAGGCCGCTAATAACTCACTTTCGCAAGATAGCGTGATTACGTGGATGCAGGCCAAAGCCCGACAAACTGACGCTCTGATTGCCGGCAGCGCGGCGCTACAAACTGAGCGCGGCGCCGTAAATCGCTTCTTACTGGTTGAACCGGAAGGCAAGGCTCATCTCTATGATAAGCGCCATCTGTTTCGTATGGCGGATGAACATCAACATTATGCCGCAGGCGATAAACGCATCATCGTGCAGTGGCGCGGTTGGCGCATTCTGCCGCTGATCTGTTACGATCTGCGCTTTCCGATATGGTCGCGCAACCGCAATGATTACGATCTGGCGCTGTATGTAGCGAACTGGCCCGCGCCGCGCTCGCTACACTGGCAAACATTACTGACGGCGCGCGCTATTGAAAATCAGGCTTATGTCGCAGGCTGCAACCGGGTTGGCACCGATGGCAACGGGTTACATTATCGCGGCGATAGCCGGATCATTAATCCCCAGGGCGACATTATCGCCACCGCCGAACCACACCAGGCGACACGTATCGATGCCGATCTTTCTCTCGTCGCCTTGCAGGACTATCGCGAAAAATTTCCAGCCTGGCGCGATGCCGATCCATTCACCTTGTAAGCAACCTGCCGCTCACCGCGGCGGGATTGTTTCACTCCGTAACTCTCCGTAAAACAAATTCGCGTGGCGTAATGTGGCAGGCAACGTATTCTGACTAAGAGCCTATCCCATTAGGCGTTATTGGCGCAGCCAGTTTGGACACGGACAGCGCGCAAAAACCGGAGCGTACACGTAGTACGTGAGGTTTGACTCGCTACGCTCGCCCTTCGGGCCGCCGCTAGCGGCGTTCAAAACGCTAACGCGTTTTGGCGAGCACTGCCCAGGTCCAAAATGGCAAGTAAAATAGCCCTACTGGGATAGGCTCTAAGATAATTGCTCGCCATTCGTGGGTAATAAAAACGGTTAATCACTCCCTTATCAGGATATCTTCATGAAAAACTTTGTACGCACAACTTTACTGGCAGCGACTCTGGCGGGCGTTTCTTTTGGCGCTTTCGCCACCGCTGTTCCCAATCCTCCCCTGCCCGCCCAGGATCCTATTGTCCAGCATCTGAAGCTGACAAACGATCAGATTACCCGGATCAAAAAACTTCACCAACAACTGGAAACCGACGTCAGTCAGATTTCTATGAAGGGAATTAAAGACGGTGCGCTGATAGAGGTGATTAAATCCGGTAAATGGGATGACGCCGCCGTAAAACAGCAGCTTGCAGCCTTCAGTAACATAGAACAACAGGCTCGCTATTATCGGGTTAAATATTATTTTGATTTAAGCAAAGTCTTAACACCAGAACAGCGTCAACAGGTACAACAAGATCTCGCCCAGGCACTTGAGTAAATATTTTTGCCCGTTATTCCTGGATAACGGGCTTTATCCAGGTCGGGTACAAATTCATCTTCATCTTTTTCTTACAGCATCGCTCTATCTCACACTACCCGTTACATAACATAGAAGTGAAACCGTACGTGGGGCTGGCATACGTTGGGCAATTTGGCGAGGAGATGGATTTCCATACCGACGATTATCGTATTGTTATTTAAAATCTTCATCTCATTTTTTACCCGCTTACAGAAAACCCAGCGTTACAATAGACCGTTTTTTGGGCTTCGTTTATGTAATCGTTATATCACACCCTATACCGTGAAACTTGTCTTTTAGCCCAATATTAAGGCAGGTTCTGAAATGAAAAACTTTTTCGCAGTCTGCATCATTCCCCTTGTGGTAGCCTGGTCCGCTACTGCATCAGCAAAAGAAGGGATCTATATCACCGGGAAAGCGGGGACATCCGTAGTAAATGTCTATGGAATCAACTCAACCTTCAGCCAGGATAAGATAGTCAATGGTCATGCAACGTTACCTGACCGTACCAAAGGCGTTTTTGGCGGCGGGGTTGCTATCGGTTATGACTTTTATGATCCATTCCAGCTTCCAGTACGTTTAGAACTGGATACCACTTTCAGAGGTGAGACGGATGCTAAAGGCGGGCAGGATATTATTGCATTTGGTCAGCCAGTACACATAAATGTAAAAAATCAGGTCCGAATGACCACTTACATGGTTAATGGCTATTATGATTTTCACAATAGTACGGCATTTACACCCTATATCAGCGCAGGCGTTGGCCTCGCTCATGTGAAGCTAAGTAATAACACCATTCCTGTTGGTTTTGGTATTAATGAAACTCTGTCTGCTTCAAAAAATAACTTTGCCTGGGGCGCAGGTATCGGTGCCAAATATGCTGTAACAGATAATATTATGATTGACGCCAGTTATAAATACATTAATGCAGGCAAAGTAAGCATTTCAAAAAATCACTATGCTGGTGATGAACATACCGCTTATGATGCAGACACAAAGGCTGCCTCCAATGACTTCATGCTCGGCATTACTTACGCCTTTTAAACACTATCGGTAAAATAGCTGGTCCTGTGGGTTCCCGAAGGCGCAATGGAGGATATCAGTAATGAATACTCCTGCGCCTTCAGAAAATCGTTGAACAGGTGCAACCTGGCGCCATTTTTCAGTACACTGCAACGTTTCTGGTATGGGCTTAACTTCCGGCTGCCCAAAAACAGCCCCGTCCTGTTTCCGGGTATTATCATTTCCGTCAGTCGGCATCATGTTTTGTATTGGGCATCGTCAAAAGACGACTGGCTGACCAGTCGCATATCTCGATGCCTCAATTCAGTCATCATCATGTGGGTTTAAGTCAGGAACGTATCAAAACCATTCCAAACGGGTTAATCATCGTTCAGAAAATCAATTTGTGGGCGATTATTCCATTTATCTTCAATAAAAGACAGAAAGCGTTGAAATAAAGGAGAATAATACTGACGATGACGCCATACAAGATAAATGGGGAGATCTGGAACCCTCCATTCAGGAAGTATAATTTCAAGTTCATTATTTTTTAAGTATTTGGTGGCAAGCCAGGCCGGAGTCATGAGGTTGATACCCTTTCCTTCTAAAACCAAATTAAGAACACTCAAAAGATTATTGGAAGATAAATGAACATTAACAGCGCCACTAATAGTGTATGATTCATCTTGACGGAAAAGAGTAAGAGGTCCGGAAAGACCATGGTTGTGAAGACCCACAATAATGTGATTTTCCAAATCGCCAGGGTGTGAGATCCTGCCATATTTTCTGATATATTTCGGACTCGCACAAAGAACCAACTTTAAAGGGCTTATCTTTCGATACACGAGATCCTCACTTTCGATTATGCCACTTTTAAAAACCAGCTCATCAAACTCCAGGGATTTACTAAAAAAATCGCTACGCTCTCGTGAATCCAGGTAGATTTTTGTATCCGGATAGCTAGCTGTAAATTCCCATATCCACTTATTGGCAAGAAACTCACAGACAATAGCCGGAGCCGAAAATTTTATACTCCCTCTGATAATTTTATCCGGATTTCGCAATTCATCCAGCAAGGACTGAAAGGAAGATGTTATCCTTTTCATGCTTGCATAGGCTGTCTGACCAGCTCCAGTCAGTTCTAAGTGATGTGCATCGCGCCGAAGTAAAGTAACCTCAATAGAATTCTCAAGGCGACTAAGCGATTTGCTGACAGCAGAAATGCTAATATCTAATTCCCGTGCAGCCCGGGAAAGATTCCCTACTTCCGCCACTTTAATAAATATCATCCAGTCTCGCATACCACGATTATTGATCAGTTCCATCATTATCTTCCGTTGATAAAAGAAATTCTTATATTAAAGGAGCTATCAACGACTTACTGATGCGCCATTGTGTGCCTCAATGTCCTTGATATCATCATAATAAAAAATCTATTGGCTGCAAAATAGCATCTGAATCGATCATGATTTTGCATCCATCTCCGGTTACTAATTGAACCTGTTTACCACTCAGTGTAAATACCCTATCTCAGAAGTGATCGTCAAGGTTGTCGCCGAACCAGATACCAATAATAAAGTGGTTCATTGTCATGCGCCCGTTCTGCAAAGGCATTCTCCTTTTCTGTGACGCAGTCTGGAGCGCATTAATTGCATCGTTCACCTAACAAAGTATCCCGTGGAAACAAGCAAAACATCGCCAGATTATTCTTACTTGCATACCCCCCACCCGGCTCGATATTATTTGTGAAAGTGGAGGAAACAGAACAGACGGTTTAAATAAGACGCTTACTCAAAACATAAACCTATGTGCAGGCTCCTCTCATTTCGTCACGTCGCTGATATCCAGCTTTACTGGCGCCAGGGGAAGATATCTGCGCAAGGCAATAATTCCGGCGCAACAACAACCACTCCCGCTGGGCCTCTGTACATTCAAAATCTCCCATGACCAAAAGCCAGCGGGTAGAAGCCCTGCGCCAGTGACCTGCTGCCTCCAGATTCTGCGCAACCGGGTCTATCACGGCCTCCGGTGTTATCTTATTTCTGCTCAAAATCAGCACCATCATTTGGGATATAGCCTACAACCCCTGCCCGCCGATGATGGGGGAGGATTCGGTATGCAGCACTTTCATCCTGGTCTCCGGCTCAGTCAGCTATCCGACGTGCCCCCTTATGCCGGGCCAGCAGCGAAGAAAATCCGGGCGTGGTGTGATAAAACAGACGACGTTTCAGCCAGCCCACATTCTTTCGCTCCTTTGTGTTGATACGACCAATACGCTGTGAACCGATGACTGGATTGTTCATACGCCTTTCTGTGGTATACAGGTATGTGAACCCCAGCTCTTCAGCCACATGAATATAGTCAGAACAATACCAGCCCTCAGGCCAGCACAGATGCTGACTGCAGTAACCCAGCATCTCCCTCATCCGCTTACGACTAAGAAGAATATCGACACGAAGCAAATCCGACGGATTACGGGACACAGGTTTCTGGTCCCAGCGTCGGTGGGTGTGCGTGTGCGAGTGAAACTCAACAAGGCCACTGAGGTGCATCTCCCGGACCTCTGACCAGCGCAGCATGACCTCATCAGCCCGGCCTTGTTTAACCAGCATCTGACACTCATCATGAGAGTACACCAGTTCGCCTGCAGGAATACGGACCGGTCCGTCACTGATCAAACTGGTCACAAGAAAGAGATGCGCATGCAGATTAAACTCCTGCAGCACCGGAAAAACCTGCAACCAGTTATCCAGCCAGCCGCCATCAAAGGTCAGCATGACGCTTTTACGAGGCAATCTTGCACCATGATAAAAAGCTTCCACCTCTGCAGCAGTAACGGTTTTCCAGCCAGATTCAGCCAGCCATTTCATCTGCGCCCGGAACGTACGGGGAGATAAGGTTATCTGTCCGGGTTTATCACTGACATGGTGATACATTAATACCGGTAAATGTCGTGCATAAGACATATGCTTTATTCCTTTATGTAAAAAATAAATTATTTTTACGCCTGAGGGGACAAGAAAAAGCCCCCTAAACATAAAATCTTAAATATCACATATGAATACCTGACAGATAAACAAACCTTATACTAAGGGCTTATAAAGCCCCGCTCACAAAAGAGTGAATCAAACAAATCCACAAAACAGAAAATAATAAAGGCATCAGTGTCCGTTAAATTATTTTACGAAACATAATATTCCTCTCCCTACAAAAAAAGATGAATTTCAGATTTTAAAATCAATCAGCAATTGATTTTTCTGCAATGAAGATTGCTAACCATATTTGCCTTGAGTAAATTTTCAATACATCCTCGAACCTGATATACAGTATTCGCCTTATTCACTGATACAGGAAGTATGAGTGGAACAGACTGCTACGTATCCTCCTGCGCCAATGCACAGGCCTTAAAATCCAGCGTCCAGGTGTCCGCAGGCACTTCCTGATTGCCATCAACGACCACACTGAAACTGGCGTTATCTGCAGCGGTTCTTAAAATGGCGCCACGACCATTCACTGTATCTGGTTGCCATCCCTCGCCCTCCAGGCGAACCTGAATGTGATGGCGAGGATCCTGTTGCCCGCTCAGCAACAATACGGTAGGCGTGTTACCCGCCTTTTGCTCATCGCTCCATACCCGAAACCCGCTGTGGCTGCCGTGATAAGTCACCCAGCCTTGCGCAAGCACCATCCCATCTGGCACATGCCCGGCCCGAAAGTAAGCCCCTACACGTAGCGTTGTCTGAAGTTTTTCTGCGGCGTTCGCTATCGGCATCAAGCTACTGGCAGCAACCAGTAAGGTTACGCTATAGATAACCGTTTTCACTCGCTGTATTTTCATCCACATTGTTCTCTCCTTCAGAATCGGCTATCTGCAGAGACCGCTCATTTGATACAAGCCCGCGATTCCCTTGTGGGCAGGTAGCTGGTAGTTAACCCGACATTGCTGTGCTCCCCATTTCACCGTCAGTTCGCCCTTATCCGCCAAACCAGTGAGATAAACCTGGCTATCAGTATCCACCAGAGCAGCACTGCCATCCTGCCCATTGACTGTAACCTGCGCCCCGAAAGGAATGGCGCTACCATCTTCCCGTTTCAGCGTCATCAGTGCCCTGGCCCCGATGCGAGTGTGAAACTTCGCTTCCACCACCGCCCCTTCGGTTGGCACCACGCGCACATCGGTTTGTGTGACCTCTGCGTCATCCGGTAGTCGCGACGGATCGAGGCTGACTGTATTCTCCTGATAGACGCTCAGGTTGCCCACTGTAGTGTCGCCACGAAAATCCGTCTTAACGCCAGGCCAGCCGCCAACTGGCACCCCCGAGGCCCCTGGCGCCTCAACCAGCGCCACTGAGCCTTGCAAAGGTTGCCCCAGCGTCACACCATGATGGTGGATAACTATACCTCCCGCGATATTGACTCCCATCTGGCGCATCGCCCGGCTGTAGCTATAGTCACCACCTAACAGGCCGTAATCCCCATTCCATGCCAAGTGCAATGCGCTGTTATTACCACCACCTGGCGGGGCATCGGCACGGTAACTCTGACGCACCTCCCAATCCAGTTGCTGACTGAATGCCTCTCCGTTGACCCCCACTTGTTGCGTCTGACCACCGTGTGATGGTGAAGTCATCTGCCAACTAGCACTTACATTATTCCCCGTCCAGCGGCTTAATGGCATACTGAACCACAGGCTGGTTATGTTCTCTTTACGGTGCGCGCCATTGCGCCACAGCGTCCTGTTTTGATTCCAGTTCAATGACAGCGAGCCCCCTCCGATAGAGGTTCCCCAACTCAGTCCGTAGCTGTCATCATGACCGGGGCGATTACGCCAGTCGGTACGGGAACCGGTTAAACTCAGATTGCCCAAATGCCTCCCCCATGACTGACTCAACATCAGGGTAGTACGCGAGCTCGGCTGCAAATTATCTCGCCACGACCATAGACGGTTGCCATCATGTCGATAACTGTCGAGCACATCGGATAGGGTGTTATAGCCCTGCGAGGCATACTGCCATCTCGTCAGAAAAAAATTTGTCCCCGTCGCAGTCAGCTGGTTGCTGTAACGCAGTCGCCAGGAGGCTCCTTGCTGTACCGCCTCCCCCTGACGCTGACTGTGTGTGTCGCTTCCATCGACAGATAAACTCCCCCACCGCCCGAGAGATCCCCCCAAACCAAGCAATGCAGCTTGATAGTGCGTTGCACTCTGTATACCGCCGTATGCAGTGAGATTCCACGGCAGACCATACATCAACGTAGCCTGCGCGATCTGCGCCTTATCCGTTGCAGAGTCTGACGATCGGTATCGGCCCGCCAACAGGCTGTACTTCAAATATCCCTGGTGCAGTGCTATCGCCGGGGTCTGATACGGCACCACAAACATTTGTGTACTGCCATCGGCCTCCCACACGGTGACATGCAGATCACCACTACTGTCTGCTACCGACAGATCCCGCAGTGCAAACGGTCCGGGCGCCACGGTGGTGTTGTAAATGGTGTAACCATTCTGTTTGACCTCCACCCGAGCCTGCGTGCGGGCAATCCCACGCACTACCGGAGCAAACTGCCGCTCACTGTAGGGCACCATGTTGTCATCCGATGCCAACATCACACCGGTAAATGGCACACTATCAAATATCTCCCCCTGCGAAGTCTTTTGCCCCAGAGTCAAACGACTTTTTAGTGAGTACAGTCCACGCTCAGCATAGGTATATGCTGCCTGCCACTTCCCCGACAGTTGACTACTCCGCTGCCAGCTGGTCGCATTGCGGACACGCCACGCACCTATATTGATTCCCGGTTGCAGTTGTACCCAGGAAGAGTTGTCACGCCTCTCCATATCCATTTTGTAATCCGTCTGCGTTGTCCTCGCACTGTAGTTCATCAGAAACGCCGGAATACCATCATCCCAGAGATCTTCAGGAGCGATCCCCTTAAATTCCGGACGCAACGCCACCTGAGGAATACTCAGTTGCAGTTGCTGATTATTGATATCCAGTACCGCTTTAGCCTGTGGAATGGCGCTCAGATCCGCACACTCATCTGGGGTCTTTGCTGCTTTCCACAACTGAGGGTAATCTTCCGTTTTTACGCCGTAGCGTGAAAGCTGACTGACCGTCAAACAAGGAGCCAGAAAAGGCGTTCCTTGCCCATCCTTTTCCAATTTGAACACCACATCACGGGTGTCGACACGTTTACCATTCACCATCACGTCCACTCGATAAGTCCCTGGCTGTTGTACCCCCTGGTTAAAGAGCGACATATCAACCCCTTTCGCTGCATCGCCCAACATTGATGCATCGAATGTGTAAGCGTGCGCATTTGCGCAATGAACCACTCCCGCGATGAACAGTAGCAAGGCAGGTTGTTTGAACTTCATTTTCTGCCGCTAAATCCTTGAATTTATTTAAAAACGTAGTGGAACGGATGACTTTCACCACCTAAGTCTGTAATAATTTTCCACTCGACATCACCACGAGTGCCCCCTGGCATATTTAGTGTTTTGTCAGCAAAGGGGGGGACATACTCAAGCCCTGTAATGGGCTTTCCCCCTACTGTGACAGAGGCTAAATTCATGTAAAACGGGGTGGGGTTCTCTACCTTAAGTTTGTTGCCCGTCTCCACCCATCTTAAATTTCCTGCAACATCTTCCGGCGTCCCCTTCACGGCATCCGGGCGGAAAATCAGCTTGTCACAGGTGCTGATGGACAAATTGAGGTCAAGGGTCGCGCCCTTAGCCTGTGTATCCGACGGTTCATTTTCGGGTGGTACCGCCTTTATACAGACCCACTGTAAAGTCTCACGATCCGTTGGCATGTCACCACCAGTACGGATAATACGCAGTTGACTCTGCTGGTTCGCTTCTAAACGAAATAGAGGCGGCATCACCATAAAGGGGGCTGGCGAATTTTTGTCTTCTGCTTTGACTGAAGACTGAACCAAAATAGGGTAATCCTGCGGGTTGCTCACCGAGAGCGTCGCGCCGGGTGTACCAGCGTGATAAATCACACGTGTAGCTCCCAGCTTCACGCTGAATGATTTAGTGGCTGAATTTAATTGCTGCCTGGCGGCATATACTGAAACCATAGAATTAGAGGCGAACAAAGCTACCGCCATTAAAACAAAATTAATTGTTTTCATATCAAAAATTGTAAAAGAAAAACGAAAAATTTGATGTGTATTACGCCTTAAACAAGGCGCAATACACTAATAGTTGTTTACTATTAAGGCTGATATCCCACTACGTCTACAGTCACTGGGTACGTATCAGGTGAGACATTCTGCTGCCCCATCATAGTAATATAAAGTGGGTCATTGGTACCAAAGATGAACCAGTCTCTCCCATTCCACGTTTGCTTGCCCAGACTATTGGCCACACTCTTAGTTGAGAAGCCCACAACGATTGAGTTGCCACTATTATTTTTACCAGTTATTTTCCATACACTGCCAGCATTGTCCATTAGCTCGCCAGAAACCCCCCTGGCCCCGAAATTTTGAACAGAAGTAGAATCAACTGTAAGCTTCGCAATAGCCATATTTGTAGGCTCATCCCCAGCCATTAAGCCCGGCACTTGATCAAACGATACGGTTAAATGTTCGGGAGCGGCAAAGTTAATATTCGCTGATTTCTGTTGCTCTGTGTTCGGCAAAAATGAGCCAGCATAACAACTAGCAGCCATCATGCTCAACGCACTTGCGATAATCAATTTTTTTATGCTTTTCATTTGAATAACCACCTTTTTTTTAACCAAATTAAAATAATCCAGCACATCCAGAATACATAACGCCATACCAAATCTTACCGTATGGAAAAATCCGTGGCTGGTAATAACAGCTTGTACTTATTGGTATTTGTTACCAATTCAAATAAGTAATGTTATAAAAATCTATATATCAGAGCACCTCTTAATCTGAAAAAAATTGCGTTATTGCCAATATAAACAGTGTTGATGTTAACATCGTGTTGTCAGGGTGGAATAGAATACTAGTCAAAAAGCAATTATACCTTCCATTTACATTCAAGTGATAACATTACAATGACACCCACCACACTGGGTGTGGGAAACTTATCTTCGAAGAGAGGATAATTATCAGGCATCGTTGCAACATTGTTTATATTTAAACATACATCTCCTAACTCGACGGTAAGATTATTAGTTAACTTTTCCTCGCAGGGAAGATCTTTAATGGAAAATCTTGTTTTCCGAAACGGAAAAGCAATTATAACGCTCCAACGAGAGTCTCAACACTAAGAGCTGACTGACACAGGTCAGACTGATTATACAGGCATGAAAAAGCTCTCCCCTTCCTTTCATTTCTTGCTGGATTATGCAAACGTCGCACCACCTCCCCGTGAACATGGCACATTAATTTGAAGCAGCTCTCATCCGGTATCGCTTTTCAGTGCAGCGAAATTCATCGCAGGTGCCCCTGTAAATAGACCCGTTTTAGTTCCATGCATTTTTAAGATTCCGGCCAGATAACGTTATTGGCGGTATTCCTCCGGCATCATATTGTTCCGCGATTCATATGGACGTTCGCAGTTATATTCTGATAAACCTTTATCCGCAATTTCCCGCACCTCATTCAGCGTTCTGAACAGATAAGAATTGAGTATTTCTGTACGGTATGTCCGGTTAAAGCGCGTGATGAAAACGTTTTTCTTCGGCTTACCCGGCTGGATAAACGCCAGCTTTACTGCATGTTTCTTTGCCCATTCAGCCAGTGCCAGCGAGATAAATTCCGGTCCCTTATCCATACGCAGCATGGCCGGATAACCGCGGTTGCTGTAATCCTGTCGAGTACACGGACCACTCGCAGAGCTGGCAGATTCAGATCGATTTCAATCGACAACGCTTCACGATTACAGTCATCAACAACATTGAACGTGCGAAAACGACGCCCACAGACCAGCTCTGGTTCAGCGCTTCCGGCGTGACCAGTGGCGAGGGATTGCGTACCGGCAGCCGTTGTTTACCCTTACGGCGAAAATTCAGCTTGAGCAGACAGTAAATACGGTGGAGCCTTTTGTGATTCCACGCGTATCCCTGCCGCCGTATCCAGACCTCCAGTTGTCCCTGGTGGCTTCAGAAATACCGGCCTCCCGGTAGACATCTTTAACAGTCCGTCCGGATTCGACTGATCTAATCACAGCGATGATCTGGTGCGCAGTAATACGGGCTTTACGCATAGCGATCTCCTGCGTTGGCAGATTGATTATGTCGGATGATCTCTAAATGTGAATGGCTCGATTATGCGGGATACTTACATACTCACGCGTTGAGAGACTTTCAGTTCGTTTGTACGGTGAATGGATGCCGCAGGCGGGGTTTATTAACGGGATGCCCGTCAAGGTGCGGGTAATGAGGGATTGCATCGTGATCACGCCGCAGCATACCCGCGGACTCTTTGTCTGTATTGAAGGGATGGGCGTAACCCGCATTAATAAACGGAGTGCAGAACAGTGGTTAAAAAAACTCCTGGGGGCGCTGAACAATACCGGAGATATTCCGGTGATTAAACGCAAAAGAACGGAACAGGAGTTAATGAGTAATTGATAATAAAAAGCCGGGAAAAGATAACCCTCCGGCTTTTACATATTATCCATCCGGCTCCAGATGTTTTATTTCAATCCTTTTGGTTTTATTTCTGGATGTTTTTCATATAATGGATTCATTATTTTAATAAGCATTTCACCCATGATAAAACCAACCGCTTCTCGATATACCTTAAATTCATCCTCATCACAACGGGACTGAACAACAGCAACAGATTCATCAAGTCCCTTACCGAATCTCAACATTAAATCACTAATTAATATAGCTGTATCCTTATCGTTAACCATACTTATTCCTGTAGTAAAAACATCAACAGCCTTGATTTTATTTGCATTCGTTAACACAACTCCAGAAGGCAAATCCGTTACTTTTTGTAGGTAAAGACGTAAATAAGCATTCACTAATGCAATTATTTTCAACCATTTTTCATCTTAATAACTTGCCAGAATCACCTCTATCAGCACCACAAGTAATAAGGCCAAGAGGATCACTATCTGTAATAGGATTCAGCGGAGAATGATATCGGTTCCATCCCCCTTTCAGCCCTATTGGATCTGCGTAATATACCTTCCCAGTCCCGGATTATAGAACGGTGCTAGTTATAATACAGCCCCAATTCTTCATCGCATTGGGATAGGCTCTAACTGGAGTTATCACACGTTAATGTAATTTAATTACCTCCCCATGTTTCCCCGCATCATCCGTAAACATTGCTTGCAAGCATATTTTTTGTCCATCATTTTTAATATAGTTAAATTCTTCAATTAAAGAATAGTTAATATAGTCCACTCTATAATATAACTCCACGGATTTTGAATTAATGACATTACTATATTGAAGTTTTCGCCCTTTAAATTCACCGAGTATTTTCATTTTAGTTCCCATAACTGTTAAAAAATCTTTTCTCGCAGTGGCATTTTTGAAAGAGTCACATGACAAATCATATATCTCAGCATACTCCCCTTTATTATAAAGAGAAAAAAACTTATCAACTTCTTCTTTCGCAACTTCTCGAATAGCGCTATCATTTTTAATATTCTCTCTACCTAACCATGTAAAAAATAGAATAACGAACAACACAATCAACACCATAAATAGTAACGATAGAAAAAATCTATTTCTTTTCACTTGAATTCACCTGATAACCAATCATATTCCTTATCCATCAGATCGAAAATTTCCGATAGACACCTCGAATGCCGGGAGCATGTGAGTTCCCCCTAGTCTCCAAATCCGGGTCCCATACTCACACCTTTTGTATATTTATAACTATCAGTTTGATCACAAGCATCTGTATAAGCCATTCCCGCAAGAAGTGCCTCCATAAGAATCCCCTCCAGACTCTGATATTCCTGGTAATAAATCAGCATCAGGGGCTGATATTGTGAATAACAAACCAGCAGAAGTACCTGTACCGCTATGATCACACAATGAATAATACGCACAAACCTCTCTTTCCTTTGGGGTGTGTACTCCGGCTCCAATTGCCCCGCCATCTGCTCTGGCGTCAGCCTCCCGTAACAGTCATACCGGTACAGTTACTGCATATCTTCCGTGATGCGGTTATCCGCCTATAATGATTTCCCGGCTTTTATTCAACGAATGATTAATAATTTCATGTACAGTCTCTTATATTCTTTACTCAGAGTTATCAGCCTATCCCCCAAAATAAATCACATATTATCTTGATTATTTTTTTAAGATTATCTCTAAACATCCCTCTTTTCGATAAAGTGGCATATAATATCCATATTATCGCGATTATACTTCCAATAATAAAGATCAACATGGATATTTTATTAATCATATTCATCAAACATCAATGTCCCTATCTCTTTGATTAAATTCATTGGAGAATCCATCATGTTATGGAATTTCTCTTTATACACATCGCTAATTGATGGCTCATCTGGATCGTCAAACTGTTCACTATAAGGCAATACACCTAATAAATTTTTGCAGCACCTATCCTTGTCGGTTTCATTAAGTGATTCTGATAATCATAAATTTGCCCTGTTATATGAAGCAGTTGCTAATTTGATATTCCCCCCATGCCAGAGAGACATTGCCCACTGGAGACAATATAATAAATCCATCAGCAGCAATACCTATCCCGAGTTTGGTTACCCCACTTGTGTGCAATCTTGCAGAATTAGCCGTATTTAAACTAGCCGTTAACATTTTTGCCGGATTAAATGGAAGATTATCCAGACTATTATTAGTCTCATCTATCATGCGACTACATAATTCACATGTAAACAATCCCAGCGGATCTGTATCTGTGACGGGATTCAACGGATAGTGGTAAGGATTTAATCCCCCTTTCAGCCCTGTCGGGCCTGACTGACGAACCTGCCACACTCCGGTGCATAATATCTGAACAGATTTTAATGCAGGCCCGTTTCATCGTCAAAATACGGCCCCGGCAGCCGGTTGCTCATCACCGCCCGGTGCTGGCCGGGGAGAGGGGGGCGCAGTGCCAGGATGTCGCGCCCATACTCACTCACCCTGAGCTCCACAATCAGCCAGCATCCGGCGGATAAATAAGAATTTATTTAGTCAGCAAATATGAATGCCTCCGGCGTCAGCGTCCGCCACATCAACAGCGAAACCTGCATGACCGCCTGTTACTCACAAATCCCCAGCGGCGACTGCCAGGAAGAAGCGGGATTTGAGACCGGGCGCAGCGTGACGGTGAAGATTTCGGACGGGTGTATTGTGCTAATGGCGGACGGTAACGAGGTGCAGAAGCTGTGCGAACAGCTTTATCAGGCTGAACAGGTAGTTAAGGGGATGTGGGACGTGATTGTTTAGTGGACTGACCGGGGATTAAATAAACAAAAAGCCGGGAAGATATAAATATCCTCCCGGCTGTCATTATATCTTATCTGATACTGAAAAACCAAAATCGATATAGCCCTCAGAGCTTATTACAATACACCATTTTTTTTCTCTATTGAAGAAATAATGATGCTGAGGGATATTGTTAATAGCCATCTTTAAAAATTGATAAAATTGTTTTGGTTTAATAGAAACTGAGAAATCCAATGATGAATCATTTATATAATAAATATTATCGCTATGTAAAATTTCACTATCAATGTTATTGGCATGGATAAAGTTATTTATTTGATCAATCCAATCGAAATAATTACCTTTTAAATTCAGACTTTCATGCTTACTGGTCTTTGACCAGTTAATTTTTGAACCTATCCATTCAAAAGAGTCTGATAACTCATCAGCGATAAAACTCCAGCTATCAATGATTAAGAGTGAATCAGATAGCTGTAATATTTTCTCTTTTATTTCATCATCAAGAGTCATGATATTGGCCTTTGAGGTTTGGATGGAAGATCAAATAATTTTTGGAGTTTTGTTACGATAGATTCACTTGCATCAAATAAGAAATGTTCGCCTTTATCCTTTCCACTGAAGACATTAATATGGGCACCACTTCGTTCATCATATTCGATCCTAAATCCTGTTTTGCCATCGGCGGTTGTCATTCCTACAGGTTTTCCTCTTGTCGAACCGAACTTACCTATATTAACTCTCTCCGCTTTAAATCCACGTTCTTCTAACCATTTGAGGGCTTTATTTCTGGCCTGCTCATACGAAGATCCACATTTAAGACCTAAAGGATCGATCCATGACAGAGGATTCGGCGCATACGTATATAAGTTTATTCCACCCTTCAGCGAGATTGGATCGCCCGATATAAACTTCCCGATATCCGGATCATAAAATCTGTACAAATTGTAATGCAGCCCCGTTTCCCTGTCCAGATATTGCCCCTGGAAACGCAGGTTCTGCTGTACGGGCCGGGTTTCTTTTTCATGCGTCAGGTTCCCCCATACCTGATAGCCCGCTTCCCAGACAATATTGCCCCCGCCGTCCGTCATCTCCTCCGGCGCGCCGTTTACGTCCGTATGGTAATACAGCACCTCATCCGCTTCGCCCGGCGCCGCCCTGTCCACCCGCGCCAGCGGCTCGTGGCTCCCCTGGTCGCTGTAGATATACAGGCTGCTGCTTCTTCCCAGCCTGCACTCCTGCGCCAGCCGCATTCCGTCCCATAAAAACGTCGTCCGGTTATACGGCTTTCCTTCCGCGTCCAGTTCGTGCTTCTCCACCCGCCTGCCCGGCGCGTCGTACACGTACCCGTAACGCCGTACGGTGTCCCCCCGGGTGACCTCCACTTCCGTCAGCCGGTGCTCCGCGTCCCAGCGGTAGTGCTGCGTGCCGTTGCGGCCCCGCTTTTCCACCACCCGGCCATATTCATCGTAACGGTAATGCAGCCCACGGTATGACGTTATCCGGTTGAACGGCACCACGCTGCCTGCACCCGCCTGCGCGGTCTCTCCCTGCCGCCTGTCCAGCAGGTTCGCCGCCGCGTCGTACTGCCAGCTGTCCAGGTATGCCTCATTCCGGCACGCCGTGATGCGCCCCGTCGTGTCGTAAAAATAATCCGTCACCCCCTGCCGGCTGTGCCGCTTTTTCAGCAGCTCGTCCTGGCCGCTGTACGCATATTCCCGGTCAATAAACGTCTCCGGCACCACACCGCGCATTCCTTTACAGGTCAGTTTCCGCGTTAACCGGCCCGTCCGGTCGTACATCCGCCGCGTGTCCAGCCGCCCCTGGCTCCGCTGCACCTCACGGTGCAGGTGGTCGCGCGTGAACTCGCTGATGACATCACGCCCCAGGTTGATTTGCTGGAGATGGCCGCTCCCGTAGTACAGGTACCGCAGCGTCCGCCCGTCCGGCATCTGCGTTTCTGTGCGGTTGCCCTGAACATCGTACCGGTGCTGCAGCACGCCCTGCGCCGTCTCCTCGCTCAGCAGGTTACCCGCACTGTCGTAGCTGAACCGGATAACTTCCGGCTCTCCGCCTTCCGCCGCATCATGCTGCCTGCGGCGGATTTCCAGCAGACGGTCCGCCGCGTCGTACCGGTATTTCGTGCGCGTCTCCGGCGTGATTTTCGCCGTCAGCCTCCCCGCCGCATCACGCTCCAGACCGTGGCGGATTTCGCCCCCGCGCTCCCCGCCGTATATCACTGCCGTCACCGCATTCAGCGCGTTATACCCGTATACCCGGCGGCTGCCGCCGGGGTCCGTCTGTTCCGTCACCCGGTCCAGAACATCGTACCGGAACCGGTAGCTTTCCCCGTTCTCGTTCGTGAGCGTGGTCAGCCGCCCGTAAGCGTCGTACTCATACGCCGTTCTGCGACCCGTCGCATCCGTCTGCCTGCGCACCCGCCCCTGGCCGTCCCGCTGCCAGCGTGTTATCTGCCCTGCCGGGCTGGTGTATTTCACCAGCCGTCCCGCCGCATCCGGCTGGTAACGCTCCGTACGCCCGTCCGCGAACATGACCTCCGTCAGATGTCCGTTGCCGTCATAGCTGTAACGCGTACTGTTACTCTCCGCGTCCGTCACCCTTTCCAGCCGCGTGCGTTCATCATAAAACCATGCCGTCTGCGAGCCAGAACAGTCCGTGTGGCGCATAAGCTGCCCGTCTTCGTTCCACTGCAGGTATTTATCTCCGCCCCGCGCGTCGGTTATCCGCACCACCTGGCCGTGCCGGTCATACCCGTATACCGTGCGCTGGTGCAGCGGGTCGATGACCGCCTGCAGGTTGCCCCGCTCATCATACTCATAACGCCACGCCGCCCCCGCGGCATCCACCTCCGTTTCCGGCTGGTGCCACACCGGATGCCACTGCGTCTGCTCAACCCGGCCCAGCGGGTCATGCGTCTCCGTCAGGTGGCCGAGACGGTCATAAACATAACGCCATTTGCCGCCCTGCGCGTCCGTCATCCCCAGCAGTAACCGCTCTTCATCGCTCCAGCGGAAAGTGGTCATCTGCCCGGCCTCATCCCGGTACGCCGTCACCAGGCCCTGCGCATCCCACCAGTGGCAGCGCGTACGCCCCAGACTATCCGTCACGCACAGCGAACGTTCTGCCAGATTCCAGTCCAGACGGTACTGCTCGCCGCTGTCCGTATGATGGCCCGTCACCCGCCACGCCGCATCGTCCGGGCCTTCAAACCACGCCCAGGTGTAGTAATACCGTTCGCCGCCCGGCTCCCGGTGCATCGTCATGCAGTCGTTGTCGTCGTACGCAAACTCGCGCTGATACTGACCTGCGTTGTCCACCACCCCGTTCAGCCGCCCCGCCTCATCGTAGCGGTAACGCCGCAGCAGCTCCGGCTCCCCTTCCGGGTGATGGCGGAAGATGCGCGTCACGCGCTGCGGGTGCGCTGCCAGCTCATAGTGCAGCCGGATGCAGGGGCGCTGCCGATCGCCGCTGATTTCCACCAGACGCCCGTGGTTGTCGTAGGTCAGGTGCTGGCAGTTACTGTTGCGGTCGCCCAGCATTTTCAGCCGCCGACGCTGTGGGCTGAACGGGTCCGCTTCAAACAGCCTGTACACGCCGTCATCACTGCTGATAAGCCAGTGGCCCTGTTCGCTGCGCCGCACTGCCAGCCCCTCGCCGGGGCTGTAAAAACCGCTCCCCGGCTCCACCGCCTGCAGGTCAATTCGCCGTCCCATTGGGGATACATACGTCATGCATTTTTCATCCGGGTTGTCCGGCGTACGCTCCAGGCACACTTCATACAGCACGCTCCAGCCCCGCCCGAACATCCCCTCCGTCCGTTCATCACGGCTGCTGTAGGTCCGCTGCCACTCCAGCGGGAAGTGGCCGGGCAGACTGAAATCAACGTCATCATCGCCTGCCAGGTACTTGGCTCCGGTGGCGGCGTTTACCGGGCGGTTCAGCGCACTCCCCGCCTTCTGAACCATCATGTTAATGCCCAATCCCATCATAAAGCAGGCACTTTTAGCTGACGCCCGTCCGGGCTGCATGAACGTCAGCGCAATGGTGGTCACCAGGGTTATTTGTGACTTACCGCTTTTGATATCCCGTACCACCAGAAGCGGCCCGCCGATACGTACATCACCGGATACATGTACGCCGTTCTCAGGCTCATCCACCACTTTTGCCTCGCAGGTACAGCGTACCCCGCTGCGCGCCGCAGGCTGGCTGTTGATACGCACATCCCGCGTCCCTTCGGCGATATATTCTGCTGCGGGCGGCTCATCGTCGCCTTTGAACAGGTTCGACACGCTGCCGATAAGCGCGCTTGCCGCCTGAAAACCGGCTTCCAGCACATCGAAAGTGTTCATCGCCCCCAGTACCGTCCCCACCGGGTCATCCGTCAGCGCCTGCAGTTTCTGTGCCATAAACTGGGTGAATGAAGAGGGATGTTTGTGGCAGTCGATTTTATCATCCTGTTTCGGGTCAGACCCCGGATATGCCGTTGCCACCGTGGGCTGCCACATCTCTGAAATAAAGTGGCCCGTGTCGGAAAGCATATCGCCCGCCTCTGCCAGAGCATCATTTCCCAGCGAGGCCCATCCTTCCGCTGATCCCATCCGGCTCACCACGGAAACGACGCCCTTAGCCATATTCTCTGCCCGGCCTTTTACTGCATCCAGATATTCCCCGGCCACATCCCACATTGATTTGGCGTCCTGCCTGCGTTTTTCTTCTTCTGCCTCTGCCTGCGCCTGCGCATCCAGGGTTTCTACATCATGGCGTGATAATGCCGTTGCCGCCGCCCGCGCCGCCCGTTTGCTGTTAATCCGGGTATCGCCTGAGCCGGTCAGGATATATCCCTCAATTTTCGGCGGAAAAAGGCTGTTGGCTATGTCTTCACAGGCTTTACTGATTTTCTCCCCGGCGCCACTCAGCAACATCGTCGCGCCGACCACGGTCCCCACAAGTAATACAGCGCTGCATCCCAGCGTTGCCACCGTAGCCCCCGTCGCCAGCGCCACAACAGCCAGTGCCGCAAAATCAATAACCGCATTGATGGCGAATTCCAGCGCACTGCCCACCAGATCTGCCAGAAAGGACGTATGCAGCAGCGCGTCGCCTTCCCTTGCCGCCCAGAATGCTTCTCCCATACCACACTCCCTGTGTTATTGTCCGGTTGCCGTGTTTTCCGGGTCCAACCTGAAACGCAGATTCTTTTTGATATCCGCCCAGCGCCCCCTATCCGCTTCGGTTAACGCTGTTGAGCGGGCATAGGTCAGGGCCATCATTACCCGGCTGCTCTGTAGCACAAATACCGCCTGGTACTGGTATACATGCTCATTACCCCGGATGAACTGACTCTGTATTTCCAGCCCTTCCATTTTCCCGTCAATACCCAGCCGGACAACCTGTGCTGGCGTATAACGCAGTTCCTTAACCTGCTTTTCCAGTTTTTTCATCTGTTGTTCAACCTGGGACGCCAGTTCATCACCGTCCTGCATTTTGCCGCGGCTGATAATCAGCGCCGCATCCGGATCGCTCAGGCGGATCATATTGAGGGTGCTGTCCTGGGATATATTACCGGAGAAACTCAAGATGGCTTCGTTGATATAATAGTTCGTCATGATTATATAAAATCCTTTTTGGTCTGAAAGTGTTGATAAGTCCGGCACTAAAATAAAAACTATTCTTTGGGTGGGAAAGTTTCCTTAATTACTGCTGCCATTGCTGTTTTTTCTGACTCACCAAATGTTCCCACTTTGGGTTCTCTTTTATCCATATTTAAATCCAGCTGCCCTTTTATAGTATTAATCTGACCATCGGCATCTGTTGCAGTAATATTGAACGTTTTACAGGTTACGTAAAATTCCCCCTTACTGCTCATGTACAGAACGGTGTCACCACAACTCAGGGTAATAGAATCACCCGCTGCCAGATATAACTCTTTTACCGTCTGAATGGTTTTATTTCCTCCGGCCAGAGAGGTATCGTCATACTGAACTTTATGGTCGCGGACAGCGCCAATAGTGGCTATTTCTGACTGATCAATGACCTTAACCCGATTATTCCCCACCCAGTGACTTTCATTATTATTAACTTCAATACGCTGATCTTTTTCAGCATGTAGCCAGACCTCTTCACTACCGGGTTTATCTTCAAAACGCAGAGCGTTGGCATTGGTCGGTCCGCCGCCGATAGTGTGGCTGTATATCCCGCTCTGTGTTGCCGCGCCCGGCAGTCCCCACGGCGGCATGGTGTCCTGGTTGTAGGTACGCCCCACGATGATCGGCAGATCCGGATCGCCGTTTTTGAAATCCACCAGCACTTCCTGGCCGATACGCGGGATCTGGATCATCCCGAAGCCTTTGCCCGCCCATGGGTAGCTGACGCGTATCCAGCAAGAGCTGTTTTCATCCATTTTGCCGTAGCGATCCCAGCCAAACTGTACCTTTACCCGCCCGTACTGATCCGTCCAGATTTCCTGGCCCGCCGGGCCGGTGACGATGGCGCTCTGCGGCCCTTTGGTGTGGGGTTTGCTCACCGTCCGCTGCGGGCGGAACACCTCGCGGGTGGGGTGCAGTTCAAAACGGGTGGAAAAGGTAAAGTGCTGGTCCTGCCCGCTGTGCTGCGCATTGTCCTGCACAAACAGCAAGGTCTGCATCAACAGGTATTCCTGATTGACTTCGGCGGTGGGATAGTTTTCCAGCGTGAAGGTATAACCGGTCATGAGTGTGCGGATATTCCCTCCCCCCAGCACCCGACTGCCGGGGCTGCGCTGCGCTTCCATACGGATGCGCGTCAGCATCTCGCCTTCACTCTTGTCGAAGTAGTCTCCCGGCCACTCATAATGCTCGTAGGTGGCATGACCGGTTTCACGCGGGTTTGCCACGGTGTTTGCCAGCAATGAACGTGGCTTCGTAAAATCGAAATCATCCAGCACCCACTGGCCAGTCCGCAGACTCTCGTTTGCCGTGATAGTGTGGATAAACTCCTTGTCCAGCTTCAGCCCTTCCTGGTGCCACTCGACCAGCGGCGAGTCCGGACATGCTTTGTGGGCGCTGATGGCATCCGCCAGCACCAGCGTGTGGCTGTCCTCGCTGTGCTCAAACCACCAGTAGATACCCCACTCCTGCATCAGTCGCTGAAGAAAATCAAAATCAGTTTCACCGTACTGCACCTGCCAGGTGCGTACCGGGTAGCTTTCCACCAGCCGCTTTTCCACCGGGTAGGGGTATTCCGCCAGCACTTCATCCAGAATATCCACCACGGTTTTATTCTGGAATGCTTTGTAGTCGCTGGTATGGGTCAGCAGTTTTACCCACGGCTCCATACGCAGCTCATAGGTAACCGAACGCCCTTCATGGCCCACCACCCGCGCCGCCGTGACCAGCCCGCTGATATGTCGTTTACCGCCACCATCCAGTTCGATGTTGACGCACAGATCTTTGCCCACCATCGGTTTGAGCGGCAGGTTGGCCGCCGGGGAGACATAGCCCAGATTCAGGGTGTCGGGCGTTTTTAGCTGTACCACATAGCTGAACAGTTCACTTAATGTTTCGCCGCCGTCCAGGCTGGCGAACAGTAATGCGCCCGGCGGTACGGCGCTGCCGCTGACCGTCACATTATGCGCCCCCGGCCCGCCTGCAACAGCGGAGACGATGGCCGATACCGCATCCTGCGCCATACCTGCGGCGGCGGCAGCCTGCGCCGCTGCCACCGCGGCTTTCACCAGTCCTGATGGCTCCGGCAATGCGCCAAATAGCGATCCCGCAGCCTGTTCCACAGCGGCTTCCGCCGCATCTGCCACGCTTCCGGCGACTGAATCTGCGGTGACACCGCCACTTTCTCCGGTTATCGGCGGCGTGGTTGTCGTCAGCCCTCCCATACCGGATTTATTATTTGTGGATACAAAACTCATGGTAGTGACTCCTTTAATACCGGATTAAAATAAATAGACTCACCGTCAGGAAACAGTGCCCCGCACTTTATAATGCAACCAGCCTGTTATATTTAAATATTTACCAGAAGAACAGGGTATATTGCTGACAAGAGCCATGAAAATAAAAACACAAAAATTAGCACATAACATAAATACTGAATTACATAAATAAGGAAATGAATATAACAATATTATGATTTTATTTTTATTACGCTTACCAGATTCACATTGCATTTTATAGAAATTTGATTAATAACCAGCACACCGCCAGTCATATACTTTATCATCGTGCTCATTACTTATCTGGCCACCATTGTAATGATTGTCAACCACAGCACGTCCAGACACGATAATTTCATCCGGTTTTAACGGTATTATTGTTTTGTTCCACCATTCGTTTGCTGACCAGAAACATACTTAACATTAACCGTAAATGTCTTTTCACCATTTTCTTTTTCCGTCTCCTGTTTCAGAATACGGAAAAACACCGGTTCCACTTCAATACAACCATGACTGTAACCTTTGGTGGAATCATGGATATAAAAACCACCCCGCTTGCCCCCACAGGCTTTTCGGGTCTTCTCATCCGCTGATTCCAGCCGGATACGGTTATATCCCCAGTTCGCCCAGTATATCTCACATGTTCCGGCAGCCTGGCCTCGCGGAATGGTACTCCAGCCCCATGATGGTCCCAGATCACAATCCGCAGCATTTCTTATCGGTGCCTCCCCCTGAAACTGAATAAACAATTTATAATTCCCTTCCGGTATCGCCGCATCCGGCACACACTGTTTATCTGGCCACTGTAAATCCGGTAACCCCGTGGTCGCCTTAAATATCCCGATACCAGGCCATGTCAGCTTTTGCCCGTCAAAAGTCAGTCTTACTGCCATCATCTTCTCCCTGACTATTCTGTGTATTACAGCGGTGGTGTACAACGTATCATTAGCGCCAGCTTCTGATCCCGTACAGACTGGTTATCCACCGATAATACAAAGCTGAAAGGATAACGTCCCTGCATCTTCGCCAGTGAAATATTCCCCTCCTGAAGGGAATATGCACTTCCGCGTCCGTAACCCTCAACATCCTGCGCCAGTAAGCTGGTATAGTTGATTAATGTTGAGAAACAGCCACATTCACCGGTACTTTTTTTCAGTGTGACCGTTGTTTTCAGAATGGTAAGGTTATCCATTTCCTGACGATGAACGGGATGGATATCCACACACTCCGCCAGCGGGTTATCAATGTTTACATCTGTTCCGCCCCAGGCAAATACGGGCAGGAACATTCCTGCACAGGCAGACATAAACAGAACCTCTACAGCGTACTTTTTCACAGCATCTGACCTCTATTTTCTTCATCCACCAGCCGCAGCGCATCCACATACCGCCCTTCACTGTTCTGCTGCCAGAACCAGCCTTGCCCCGGTGTTGCCTGCCCCAGCGTCTTACCCGGCCAGCCCGGCCACGGCAGATAACGCACGCCCGGCAGTTCTACTACCGGTGCTTCATCCGGCAGCCCGGTCAGTTCCCGGCTGCGCTGCGATGTTCGTCGTAACCCACGCAGCCACTGCGCCCACCACGGCCCCGGCTGCCACATCGCCCATAGCTGGTCCACCTGCTCGGTCAGCCGCCCGCGCCGCATCGTGTCCGGCGTGATATGCTGCGCCGCCAGCCTCGCCAGCCAGTACAGCCAACCCTGCGTCTCCTGCAAACTCTCGTCCAGCCACTCCCGACCGCAGCGCTGGTAAATCACCAGCGGCCACGGGCGTCCCACGCTATCCCGTGACGCCATCAGCACTCCGGTCAGCCAGTCAGTCGTCCCACCCATCGGCAAAAATCCCGGCGACATCACAAAGCTCCACGGCAGCGGATGGTGTTCCGGCGCGGGCATATCATGTTCGCCACGCGGCGACAGGTGCATCCAGCCGTCACGCTCTTCATCGGTCGTCTGGCCTCCCGGCAACACGATATGCCGCCCGCTGCCCACCCACGTCTGGCGGTTCAGCCAGTCCTGCCATATTCGTCCCTCTTCAGCGCCCACTCGCCAGCGCACATAGTCGCGCTGGTCCGGCAGCCTGCCGAACATCGCCGGGGCTGATACCACCGCTGGCCGGCGCATTACAACGCCCTCGCCGGACAACTGAAGTTCTGCAACAGCTCCCGGCTGACCGGGTTAAAATCCCGCCCGGCGGTGATTTTCAGCACCACCCGGCGACCGTCAAAATCATATTCCACCAGTTGGCGCCCCCGCACCGCCGTTTCCTGTACCATTCCGGCGTCCAGCAGATGAAACAGCGCCCACGGCCCGCCAGTCAGTAGCGTTGAGGTATCCTGGCGAATACGCGGGCTGGCGGTGATTTCCGCCATCGAGCCGTTGCGCGGTCCCGGCCACGTCACTTTCAGGGGCCGGTCCGGACCATGGGCGTAGCGCAGCACCTGGCCGTCGATATCAATCACCAGTTCCGTGATGGCCGGGTCCATATCCACCACGCTAATCTGCATCGACCAGGAAAATTTTTTCCCGCCCTCGCTGTTAAAAAACACGCTGCGGATCTGCTTCGCCTGCTGAAACGGCGTCAGATCCGGCCCCTGCAACGTCATGTTGCCTTCGGTCGGTTTGTAGCGCCACGGATCGCTGGCGGTGTCCGCCAGCGGAGCCAGTTGTTTGCTCCAGAAAGCATCCAGTACGCCACCGCTGGCGAAGATGCGGTTAAAGTCCTCGGCGCTGACCTCCTGCGGACTGTCGGCGAACGGATAGCGCCCGTCGATGGCGTCACGGCAGTCGTCGCCCATCATCGCCTCCATCTGGGTGTTCAGCACGTCGCCGGTCCCGGCGTTGATTTTGCGCGTTCCCTGCTTCGTCAGATCCAGCAGGATGTTTTTCAGCGGCGCAGGCAGTTTCGCCGCCTCCAGTTGCAACTTGTCTGCGGCAGTAATGCGCGCTGGCAACGTCCCCGCCGCCAGCGCGCTATCAGCAATGGTCAGTTGGGTGTAATACTCGTTGAGCATGGTCAGCAGCGAAGCGATCTGCATCGTCCCACCGCCGCTCTGTCCGCCGTCCGTCCGCCCGGCAATGACCTCGCGCAGCGCGGCGAAACGGTCATCCACCAGCGTTTTTTCCAGCCGTTCTTCCGGGTGAATATCCTGGAACAGTTTTGCCGTCTGTACCACTTTCCCCGCGTTACCGGATGCGCGCTGCGCCAGTTGTTTCTGTCTGGCCTGCGGGTCCGGCGGCGGCACCAGCGTGGTCTGCTCCACCACCGCTTTTCCCAGCCGCATCAGCGGTGAGTCCGGCGACGCCAGGGTGCGCAGCACCTGTAAATCATAGGCCAGGCCGGAACTGCCCTCTTCCCCGGCACTGTTGATACTATGGATACTGTCCAGAAAATCCTGCCAGCGGCGGGCATATTCCGTCAGGTACAAACGGCGGACTTCGCGGGCGACAGACTGCTCCTGCCCCGGTATCTGGCTGCGCAGGCTGTCAGTCAGCTTTTTTGGCGTACTCTCCCGGCCCATCACCCAGCCATCGTTCGCCGTCGCCGCCGCCACAAATTCCGGTAATCGTTTGTCGAACAGCTCCCGGTAACCTTCACGGGTAAAAATACCCGGCACGCCCCGATCCAACGGCGCGCCGTTGCTACGCACAAACACCGTTCCCGCATCCGCGCCGACGGCGCGTACCAGCGTGAACTCCTGCGGCGCTTCGCTCTCCATCGCCGCCAGCGCCCGCGCATAGATACGCTCGGTACTGGTGTGACCGTCGAGGAATGCCCGCGCCTGGCGGATCAGCGCCTCATCTTTCTCATACGGTGAATGCACCACCCGGCTGCCGTCAAACAGCGCTTCGATATGCGTCAGCACGGCGGCGCGCCCGCCAAACCCGGCCACGCTGTCGCTGTTCCCCAGATCGTTAATCACCCACGACTGGATCTCCGCCGCGTTGTATTTATCTTCGTGATCTTTATCCAGATTCAGTAGCAGATAGATGCGCAGGGCATCATACGCAGCTTTACTGTCCTGACGGGCAATGGCGTCCGCCAGCACATACTCCATCCGTTTCACCAGCGGCGGCAGCAGCAGTTGATCCAGCAGGCGGTTGTACAGCGACGCCACGCTGTCGGTTACCGGCGGTACGCTGTACAGGCCGTAGCGCCAGGTCAGCGGCGGCGCGTCCGGGTCCAGTTCCGGCCAGGCGGACAGTTCCCTTGCGCTGTCCAGCAGTGCCGGGACGGGAGCCATCGCCGGTTTACCGGTGTAGGCTTTCACATCACCGTCCAGCCGGGTCGCGCGGGCGCTGATTTCATTCAGATAGTCGCCGTTGGTCTGCTGGCTGGTCTGCATCCCCTGCCACAACAGGAATGCCAGCACCAGTACCAGCAGGTGCCCGCCGAGGCGCAGCAGGCGGTAACGCCAGGCCCACTGGAGGTTTGGCTCCACCAGGTGCGCTTCACGGAAAATAAACTGTGTTAGCAGGTCATGCAGAAAGTAGCTGCGGTTGCCGTCCGGCAGAGCGTGTGGGAGAGAGGCGGATGATTCGCCACGGGCGGTTTTTATCGCCCGGACAAAGCGCTGCCAGATACTCAACTGGTCGGCCACGGCGTCGGCCTGCGCCTGCGCGGCGCTGGTGAAAAAGACCCCGCGCAGCGTGTTATTCAGTTGCGTGGCATCGAATTTTGAATCGAGGAAGATCTGTTCAATAGCCTCCAGCAACGGCTCGCCGAGGGCGGCGAACTCACGCGGGAAGGTATACAGCCGCTGGCGGCTTTTAAGGTCGTACTCTTCCTGTAACCGGGTATCCAGTCCCTGATCCAACCGCAGCGTCAGGCGCGCCAGCTCCTGCGCGCAGGCGGCGTGCAGCGCCTGCGGGTCGCCCGCTTTTCGCCTGCGGCTGTACGGCAACGTGAAGCCCCAGATTTGTGCGCGAAGATGGCTGGTCAGCGTGCGAAAATACTCGCTGAACCCCGGCAACAAATCCATTTTGGTGACCACCAGATAGACCGGAAAGCGAATCCCCAGGGTCTCGCGCAGTTCTGCCAGTCGCGCCCGCAGAGCGGCGCAGGCCGCCAGGCGTTCCGCCGGTGACTGTGCGGTTAAATCCGCCACGTTTAGCGTCAGGATCACGCCGTTAAGCGGCGCGCCGGGGCGATGTTTACGCAGCAGACCGAGAAAGCCCTGCCACTCTCCGGCGTTACGCTGCGCGGCGCTCGCTTCACCACCGTCATCGTGGCGGGCGTAGCGTCCGGCGGTATCAATCAACACCGCTTCATTGGTAAACCACCAGTCGCAGTGTAGCGTGCCGCCACCCGGCACTGTCAGGATACGCGAGGTCTGCTCCATTTGCTCCGCCAGCGGGAACTGCAATCCGGTGTTCAGCAGGGCCGTGGTTTTGCCGTCGCCGGGACTGCCGACCACCATGAACCACGGCAGCTCATACAGAAAGCGTTTTCCCTCGAAGATTTTACGCCAGCCAGGCATATCCACCCGCAACTGCCGCAGCTGCCGGATGGCCTGCGTGACAATATGGTTGACGGTGCGCAGGTCGGCTTTGATCTCGCCTGCCACCGGTACCTCTTCCCCGCGCGGATGCAGGAAGCGACGCAGCAGTTGTTCATCCATACGCAGCGCACGCCACAGCCGGTACAGGCCGTACAGCGCGTACATCAGCAGGATGAAACCAATTAATGTCAGGCGGACCCACAGCGGCGCAAACGGATGGACATCGCCCAGGGCCAGCAGCGGTGTGACGAAGCCAATCGCCAGACACAGGACACTGATGCCGATGATACTCATCGACCAGTTGACCAGCCACAGTACCAGCAGCATCAGCAACAGGGCAATGGTCACTACCCGGCTACCCACGGAGGCCAGCGGGCGCAGGGTATCAAATGACACCAGCGGCCCGACAAACCAGACCAGCAGCGCCAGAACCAGAACGCCCACAACCGCCAGCGCGCGCCGGGAAAAAAGCAGACTAAGAAATTTTTGCATTATATTTCGACTCGCCACCCAATAATCAATATTTTAAAATTCCCTGGATAAAGTAATATAACCATTAAATCTTACAGAACACTCATCAGCATTCATGAAGCTGGATGCAATGAAAATATCTTTTTCTTTATCTTTGTTAATATAGGTATATTTTGCCACGATAGATTTAACCTGATTTTCATAGTAACTATCGAAATAGGATTTTTTATCTAATATTGCCACTTTATTTTTGGCTTTATCTTTTTCATAATCCATCCTGGCCAGAGATTCTGCATAGACCTTAGATACAGGTGAGATATCAAGAATCTCTACCTTTGTTTTATCCTTTATAATAGTAGCGACATCTATATTCAGGTCATTTTTTATGGCATCAAATAATGATGACTCCATTGATGCTCCAACCGTAGCACACCCATAATCGTGCGCATAAGAAATGGCAGGAATACCCACCAACAGACAGACCATTATCTTAAACATATCAATATCTTACCACCAAGACTTTACCACCAAGACTTTATCTGAACTGGCAGCGATAACATTATCACAGGGTATACCTGTCATACTTCAGGCTGCATGTGCGTTGGCTTTCCTCGCTCACCCCAGTCACGAACTAATGTACGCTCCTGGGGATTCACTCCCTTGCCGCCTTGATGCAACTTGAATGATTTTATATCTTACAGGGATACTCTATTAATTTATTTATGATAAGTTCAGCCGCGCGAGAATTCAGTTCCTCATTGGTTTTATTTTTAAGAGAAACATAGACTAATTCATTTAATGTTAGCGTCTTAAATAAATCGTATCCACACCATAGTTTTTTCTCCGTTGCATCCTCCACGCCAAGCAGATAGATACCCGCCCTGAGTTTATCCAGTTGATTACCAGATACCCAAAATTTAAAAAAGTCATTACCTGAAAGATTAAGCGCATCCGGCGTCAGGGATAACACAGGAGATGACCGGGAAGCAATTTTTACGGAGGGTTCAGTCCCCTGACAGGGGAAATTTTTAACTAATGCTTCCTCTATCAGCACCGAAGCTCTTGCATCAGGCTTTTTCACAGAGTACCGATCAAGCCAGGCCAGCACAGTATGGTTTATTGTTATACTGTCAACCTGACCATATCCACACCACGTCTTACCTTCTGTGGCATCCGCTACCCCCAACACATACATCAGTGTATTATCTTTTTCCTGTAAGTTATCACTGGCATAAAATCCCAGAAAATCCCGTATACTGAGGTTGACATTATCGGGGGAAATGAATCCTGCGTTAATCAGGGACCCGGCAAAAACGCCACCGGGTAATAAACAACATAAAATGATCAAAAAAACACGGATAGATCGTTTTATGTGATATGTCGCTGAGATCCGATAATAATCCCCCGTCACGCCACATACTGCCGAATGATGAGACACATCATAGGTTGATTTTTTCATCATTCATTCACTCCACTACCAGAATTTCCACCCGACGGTTTTTCGCCCGCCCGGCTTTACTGCCGTTATCCGCCACCGGCACCGTATCGCCCTTGCCGACGATATGTACCCGTCCGGCAGGTACGCCGCCGGAGGTCAGCAACGCCGCAACTTCCGCCGCCCGTTTTTCCGACAGTACTAGGTTGGATGGGAATTCAGCCGAATGAATGGGCTGGCTGTCAGTGTGACCCGTTACAGTGACTGCGCCGCCCACGCGGGCGATTTCCCGCGCCGCTTTGTTAATCACTGGCCGGATTGCGTCACTCACCGTTTTCTGTCCCGGCACAAACATGGCGTCGCCACGGAAGACCACCCTACTGTGCTGGTCATCTTCGTCCACGGTCAGCAGGCCACGGGCGATTTCGTTTGCCAGCAGGATTTTCAGCCGCAGCTTATGAACCGGCACGGGCGGCGGCGGCAGTTTTATACCAATCGCATCAATATGCTGTTGTACGGTGACGGTCTGCACATCCATCCGGTGGCTGTAAAGGCCAAACAGCGTCAGCATCGCCAACAGGGCTATCCCGGCGCTCAGCCAGACCGGCACCCGGCGCATCCGCCGCAGTCGTCCGCTTATCGCCCCCTGAAAGTCAGGCGAGAGCGCGGGCATAACCGGATCGCGACGCTGTGAAAGCTGTGTCAGCAGTTGCTGGCGAATATTGTCCAGTTGCTTACGCCCGTCTGGCTGCACGCTGTAGCGGCCTTCAAATCCCAACCCCAGCAGGTGGTAGATAACCTCCAGTACGTTGCCATGCTCCTGGAAGCTGGCCGCCAGACGCCCGATGATCTGGAAAAGTTTTATCCCGCCTTCGCTTTCACCATGAAATGTTACCAGCAGGCTTTTTCCGGCCCAGACGCCGCGCCGTCCCCAGGTTGTGTTATTGGCGGCTTCATCAAGCGCCGTACACAGGCAGTAACGTACCGCCAGTACGTGCTCGCGCCGCAGGTTCGCCTGATCGCATAATGTCTGGTACAGATGCATCTCGCGTACCAACAGATTACGGTAAGGCTCTACCAGGGCCGCATCCAGTTTAGCGGGCATGGCTGCGAGAGCGCACAATAAAGGCCGGGCAGCGGCGAGCAACGGGTTAGCCGCCGAGCTGATTTCAGCCAGCCGGAGTTTGCTGTCCGGACCGTCTTCAACGATGACATTGAGTTCCGTGCGCTGGCTGGTGTGTACCGGCGTTTCATATTCACTGTCCTTATGCTCCGGCGTGGTGGACAAAAAGGACATCATGTCCGCCGCTGGCGGCGTCAGGGTACTGTCTGTCATTTATCGCGCACTCCCCACAGTTCTGTCTCCAGCCCCGGAAATTCCCCGGCGGTATGCATGGCCATCCCGCCGTAACGGGCAATGTGTTCCCACAATGCTCCCTCGCGGCGGATGTCGTAATAGATGTATCCGGCCTGAAACGGGATTTGGCGCGGTGGTACAGGCAGAACCTGCAAAGCCAGCCCCGGCAGATGCGAGCGGATCAGTTCCGGCAGGCGATCGGATGGCCCGATTTTGGTCTGGGCGGCAAAATGTTGCAGTAGCACATCGGTCGGCATTGAAGCCTTTATCGCCAGTACCAGCGTGCTGAAATCGGCAAGATCGGAAGGAGCCACCACCGCATTCAGGATGCCGTAAGCCCCCTCTTTCAGTTCGATGCGCTGCGCGCCCCGGATCAGTACCGCATTCAGCAGGAACTGCACCTCATCAACCAGCGATTTCAACCCGGCATAGGGCGTCAGGTGTTTGTACTCTTTGTATTCAGCGGGCCGTCGCGTTTGTGGACGCACATAGGTGGAGAGTTCCCCGGCCAGTTCGGACAGGTAGCGATACAACACTTCCGGGGCCAGCGGCGTTTTCGCCAGGTGGGTCAACAGCGGCTCAAAGCGATTGAGAATTTGCAGCAGCAGGTAATCGGAGACCTCCGCTGCTTCATGGCCGTGGTTGTCGCTGCCTGTCAGCCGTTCCGCCAGCGAATCGGCCCGCATCCGGATGAGATCGTTGATCCACGACAGCCAGGTACACATCAGTGAACTGGCCTGATAATTAATGATGGGCGGGATCAGGTCGTGGTCGATATCTATCCGCCCGTCAGGGTTCAACCCGGTGATGCGGGTCAACGGCAGGCCAATCCAGGCGCCCGTCACCGCTTTTTCCGGCAGCAGCCGCAGGCGCAGGTGACTGAGCTGTAATAACTGCGCGCCACGTCCCAGCGAGTTGGCGTCGCGGATGTCGTGTTCATGTACCGAGAAACGCGCCAGTGATTCCGGGTTATTGTCAAACGTAGTTTCTTCGCTGTTCGGCGCGCGAACCGGTACCGCCAGACAAATCTGCTGGTTCAGGTGCTCCGGCAGGATGGTCAGCGGCGGCGGCAGCGGGGTGTGGTCCGGTGCGTTAAACGGCGTGCCGTCAGGGAAAATCCCTGATGCCTCTTTCAGTATCAGTTTACCGATGTTCAGCGCTTCGCCATCAATATTGTAGTGGCTGAATCCCCAGAAAAAGGGGGTCAGCGGCAGGCTGCGGTAATGCATGACGTGTTCCAGATAACGCTCTTGCTGCTGAAACATCTGCGGCAGTAAAAATTGTCCTTCACTCCAGACTACGCGGTCATTCCAGCTCATAATTCATTTATCCCGTTCCGTAATTACAATGGCGCTTTGTTCCAGTTCCGCCTCCAACTGCACTTTTCCTTTCCCCGGTATGAAGCTGCTGTACCAGGCTTTTTCCGGGGCTTCCGGGATTTTGTAGGTTACTCGCCAGACCGATTTGGCCAGGTTACGGTATCCGGCCAGTACGCCGATTGCCGTGGTCTGCGCATTCAGCGGGCGACGCAGTTTTTTCTCTTCGCCGGGACGCAAAATAAAGCTGTCGCGACGCACTAAATCGTCGGTAAGGACGGATTTGTCGTTGTCATGGAGCGACCAGTAATCAGCTGTCGTGAAAGCGGCGTCATTTTTTAGTTCATAAACACGAATCTCAATGGGCGCGGCCTTCTTCTGATTGTCAGGATTCACCTTATCGGAGGCTTTCACGCTCAGGTCGAGTCGCTGTGATTCGAGGTCAGGTAACGCATCGCTACTGCCGCATCCGGAAAGCAGGAGCAGTACAAAAGGCATAGCTACCGCACATAACCGCCGAGTGGGGTTACGCCATTTATTCACTGTAAATTCCTTTAAAATCAAAACAATAAATCCGGCCAGATATAAATCTGGCCGGAAAAACAACCGTTAAATTTCTTTGTTGGCCTTGAAGTCGTAGCCTGCGGTGATGGTGCCGCCGCTGCCGCCCTGCTGGTTCTGCACCACGTATTCCTGCTTCACGGTGCTGAAGGAGAGTTCAATTGATTCGCGAGACGCAATTTCCCCTCCCTGGCTTCCGCTGGGCGATACCATTGCAATAATCAGATCTGTGAAAGTGTACTTGAGGTACTCCAGCGGATTGCCGCCAGCCTTACGCATAACCAGAATGGCCTGCGGAATGTGCTTACCGGAAGAGCAGTATTTGAACAGGTTCGGGCTGGCGCGATCGATGTAATGTTCAAATGAAAGATTAGTGACGGAGACCTTACCGGAACCGAGACCGCTACCGGCGTGCATGGTGGATTCCTGATGAATATTCCAGCGCCAGCTCAGTACTTCAATTTCATTTTTGTGTTTGTCATCCATTGACTCGCCGTCAATGCCGTCAATTTTCAGAAAAATGTCATAAGACATATCTACTATCCTTTTAACTACCTAAATTAAGCCCTGATTTATCTGCTTTATTAGGTGAACAGATTAACTATTCCTGTACAGCTCTTTCTTACCCATAAATTCATCAGAGCAAGAGAACGTATGCTTTTAATATCTTTGAATTTTACTTCTCGACACGCCTTTTAATTAATTCATTTAATTCCCTGTCGTGGATAAAATCTATGCACTTCATGGTATTAAAATCTGATGATATCGAGCCGTTATATTTCAACCCTGAATATTTTTTCGCAATCTCATCAATTTCATGGTAAATCTCCACAGATTGTTTACCATATTCAAGGTAAGCACTGGCCGTAGCTCTGGCATCGTTTTTAACGACATCATCTTTGTATACTAATGCCAGACAATGACTCAGCGCCCAGTTTTTTAAGAGTTCCGACTGTGAATATTGTGTGGTCAATGCTTCTTGTGCAAAGGATGGCTGCCATACCAGCATTCCACTTATGCTGAAAGTAACTAATATTAACCATTTCACGGCAGTATCCACAGAGTCCCAACTTCAGGAACAAATGGTCCATTATCTGGGTCATTTAATAAGTGGCACTGATCTGAACAGATACTGCCATTCCATAATGTAACGTGTCCTCTGGCATTGCTCCAGCCATGCCCTTTTACTACGATAATTCCTTTCTTCCCTATAAAGTCACTCTGTTTCGGATTATTAACAATAAGATCAGGCTTGCCCATAGTATGAGTAAGATAATCAATCATATCATTCACGCGATAAATATAGAATTTATTATCGGCACCACTAACCTTTGCATACGGAGAGTTACGGGCTATTGGGAATCCTGTCGCATTCAAAACATAGCTCATTCGAATAGGGCAGGCATTTTGAAAATAACCACCAGTTATATTTTTCCCAACGTTTCCACCAATAATGCTACCCACATCAGCGACGGAATGATTCACCTTCCTAAAAGCTAACCACGCTTCATTGAATGAAGGTCTGTTCATTTTGCTTACCCTCTAAAAATTCTGTGTAGGTCATTAATTCTCAACACGTATCTTCATGGACGCCGCTTTCTTCTGATTGTCAGAATTCACCTTGTAAAATGCTTTCACGCTCAAGCCAGGCCGCTGCGATTAGGGGTCAGGTAGCGAATCGCTACTGCCGCATCCGGAAAGCAGGAGCAGTACAAAAGGCATAGCTACCGCACATAACCGCCGAGTGGGGTTACGCCATTTATTCACTGTAAATTCCTTTAAAATCAAAACAATAAATCCGGCCAGATATAAATCTGGCCGGAAAAACAGCCGTTAAATTTCTTTGTTCGCCTTGAAGTCGTAACCTGCGGTGATAGTGCCGCCGCTGCCGCCCTGCTGGTTCTGCACCACGTATTCCTGTTTCACAGTGCTGAAAGAAAGCTCGACCGTTTCACGGGAGGCGATTTCACCATCGTGGCTGCCGCTCGGAGAAACCACGGCGACAATCAGGTCGGTGAAGGTATACTTGAGGTACTCCAGCGGATTGCCGCCAGCCTTACGCATAACCAGAATGGCCTGCGGAATGTGCTTGCCGGAGGCGCAGTATTTGAACAGGTTCGGGCTGGCGCGGTCGATATAGTGATCAAAATCCAGGTTGGTGACGGAGACCTTACCGGAGCCGAGGCCGCTACCGGCGTGCATGGTGGATTCCTGATGGATATTCCAGCGCCAGCTCAGTACTTCAATTTCATTTTTGTGTTTGTCATCCATCGACTCACCGTCGATGCCGTCAATTTTCAGAAAAATGTCATAAGCCATTTTTATATCCTTATTAAGTTTTACTTAAAATAAACCTGGTTTATCCTGATAATTTGCGCAGAAATAAACCGTTGCCGTACAGAATCCCCTTCCCCGTAATTTCAGGAGAACAGAAGGCTGTCTTTTTCCGTTGCCAATATTATTGAAGTATTTACTTCACGAATAAATCTTAAACATTAACAGGCATCTTTTATGCGTATTCTGGCATCAGAGTATTCATATAAAGATTATATATTTTATTTACAAATCAATTTTGCCGGTAAGACATCCGGGCTCCAGCATGTCGCGACCGTTCCCTGAACTTTTCTGGCAAGCAGAACAGCCCACTGTCCATAACTACATGAGAACCAGATCCCCCGGCGATTATCCTCCGGGTCTATCTCCCACAGACGCCCCTTTTTCCCATCAACGACTGCATCTTCACCTTTCAGATCTGCCTGCTCTTTGGGATCGCCAGACGAAAGAAAACCACCATCATTCAACATACGCGCTGCACGGGATGAGACATTCCATCCTTCCGCTGAGGAAATTATTGGAGCCTGAGAAAAATGAATAACCGCAGGGCAGACAATCTCATCGGCATGAACAACTATTACCGGAAGTAACCACAGAATGCCCCCGACAATACAGGTGCTATTCAACGATAAAATAGGCTTCTGCATTATTACTCATCCTTATATAAGTCCCGTCACTACGAACACTTCCATTATGCAACTTTCTTATATAACGTTTGGACACACGGGGTTTTGCGATATCATCTTTCCATTGATCCATCACCCATATCCCGCCAGCATCTTGCCCCAGAAAAAATGCAGCATGGTTGCCACTATTGTGGTTCGGATATCGCCCATTCACAAAAGTAGCGATAACTGTCCCGACTTCAATGTTTTTGTTTCCAAATACTGCGGCCCCTTGCTGCCATGTACTCGTTTGTCCTACTCGTATATAGTGTTGAATAAGTTCAACACACTGATGGTGGTTTCCTACCTTTTCTGTATCCTGTAAAGCCTTTGCATTAGCATAAACATATGGCATATATTCTCTTAATATCCTCTGATATTATTTATATATTCACAAAATAAATGCATCAGGCATTGCCCTGCTTCACTGACGGCAGTTTTGTCACCAGGCGCAGCGATCCCGTCAGCCCTTCAAGCTGGAAATGCGGACGCAGGAAGAATTTCGCGTCGTAATAACCTGGATTGCCTTCGACCTCTTCCACCACTACTTCAGCGGCAGCCAGCGGACGACGGGCTTTAGTTTCTTGCGAGGAGTTCACCGGATCGGCGTCGACATAATTCATAATCCATTCATTTAGCCAGCGCTGCATATCCTCACGCTCTTTAAAGGAACCGATTTTGTCGCGGACGATACATTTGAGGAAGTGAGCGAAGCGCGAGCAGGCGAACAGGTACGGTAGACGGGCAGACAGGTTAGCGTTGGCCGTCGCGTCCGGATCGTAGTATTCCTGTGGTTTTTGCAGCGACTGTGCACCGATAAAGGCGGCATAGTCTGAGTTTTTACGGTGGATCAACGGGATAAAACCGTTTTTCGCCAGTTCAGCCTCGCGGCGGTCAGAGATGGCGATTTCGGTCGGGCATTTCATGTCCACGCCGCCATCGTCAGTCGGGAAGGTATGGCAGGGAAGATTTTCCACCGCACCGCCTGATTCCACACCGCGAATCAACGTACACCAGCCGTAGTGTTTGAAGGAACGGTTGATGTTTACGCCCATCGCGTAGGCCGCGTTGCTCCAGACGTATTTAGTATGGTCAGAACCATCCGCATCTTCTTCAAAATCAAACTCGTCCACCGGGTTGGTTTTTGCGCCATACGGCAGGCGGGCAAGAAAACGCGGCATCGTCAGGCCAATATAACGGGAGTCTTCGCTAGCCCGCAGCGAGTTCCACGGCGCATATTCCAGGTTCTGGGTGACGATTTTGGTCAGGTCGCGGGGATTCGCCAGCTCCTGCCAGGAGTCCATTTGCAGTACCGAGGGGGAAGCCCCGGCAATAAACGGCGCATGGGCCGACGCGGCGACTTTGGCGATAGAGCCAAGCAGATCCACATCGGGTGGTGTATGGTCGAAGTAATAATCCGCAATGATACAGCCATAAGGTTCGCCGCCTAACTGGCCGTATTCAGCTTCATACAGTTTCTTGAACATCGGGCTTTGATCCCAGGCGATGCCCTTGTAACGCTTCATGTTGCGCCGCAATTCATCTTTTGACAGATTCATGAAGCGAATTTTCAGCTTTTCGTCGGTCTCGGTGTTGTAAACCAGATGCTCCATACCGCGCCACGAGGATTCCAGCTTCTGCCAGTCGGGATGTTGCAGGATCAGTTTGATCTGTTCGGTCAGTTTAAAGTCGATCTGAGCAATAATAGCGCTGATGCTTTTATAGGCGTCATCGCTGACGGTGATCGTGTTCGCCAGCGCCTGTTGCGCCAGCGTCTGCACCGCGGCTTCCACAGCTTTTGCCGCCTGGGTAGTCTTGGGTCGGAAGGCCTGATTCAGCAACGCATCAAATTCACCGGATGCGGAGACGGTATCCTGAGCAACCGCGTCGGTTGCCTGCATATTACTGTTTGCCATGAAAATTCCTTAAAAATTCGACGTTATTCCGCTGATTCATTATCCGCTGACACACCTTGCTGGGTAGCGGCCGGTTTCGGCGCATTCGCCAGCGTTTTCAGCAGAGTCGGGTCCTGCAACAGTTTATTGACCAGATTTTCCGCCCCGGCCTTGCCATCCATGTAGGTCTGGAGGTTCGCCAGTTGGGTGCGGGCTTCCAGTAACTGGTTCAGGGCGTCCACCTTGCGGGCAATCTGTGCCGGCGAAAAGTCGTCCATATTTTCCAGCGTGATATCGACCATCAACTGACCTTCACCCGTCAGCGTATTCGGCACAGCGAACGCCACGCGCGGCGCAATGGCTTTCATGCGCTCATTGAAGTTATCAATATCAATATCGAGGAATTTGCGATCCGTCACCGGCGGCAGTTCTTCACGCGGTTTCCCGGCCAGATCGGCCAGCACCGCCATCACGAACGGCAGCTCGATTTTTTTCTCAGAGCCGTAAATCTCTACGTCATATTCAATCTGCACGCGCGGCGCGCGGTTGCGCGCGATGAATTTCTGCGCGCTATTGTTGATAGCCATAATCCTTCATTTCCTTTTTAGTCAACTGGTTGCCGCAAGGGGAGCGGTATACCGGTACAGTTTTTAAAATCGCACTACGGACACTTCGAACGGCCGGTTTCAGCAAACGATCTCAAAAACAATCTGCTCATCACCATTAACGCCGATATCAATTTGCCTGATAGCGGCTTTTTCCGTCATGGCCTGCAACCAGTAGCGCGACAGTTGCGGCAGGATGTGCTGTTCGATGTAGCCAATCAGCAACCGCGCGCCCGTTTCATGCATTGGACAGCACGCCACAATATGTGCGACCAGTTCCTCGCTATACGTCAGCGTCACGCCGTGCTGTTCACCCATCCGCGCCACCAGCCGGTCAAGGTGCAGACGGGCAATCACGCCACGCGACGTTTCGTCCAGCGGCAGGTAAGGGATCACCGTCACGCGGCCCAGAAATGCCGCCGGGAAATGCTTGCGTAATTCCGGCATTAGCGCCTCTTTAAGCCCCGTAGCATCGGGCATTAAGGCCGGATCTTCACACATCTGGCTGATGAGGTCGGAACCCACGTTGGTGGTGAGTAATAGCGTGGTGTTTTTGAAATCGACATGTGTTCCCTCACCGTCCTCCATCCCGCCCTTGTCAAACACCTGATAGAAGAGTTCATGGACGTCATGGTGCGCTTTTTCGATCTCGTCGAGCAGCACTACGCTCCAGGGGTGGCGACGCACCGCTTCCGTCAGCACACCACCCTCGCCATAGCCCACATAGCCGGGGGGCGCGCCTTTCAGCGTGGAAACGGTGTGAGCCTCCTGGAACTCGCTCATATTGATGGTAATCAGGTTCTGCTCACCGCCGTAGATAGCCTCCGCCAGCGCCAGCGCGGTTTCGGTTTTACCGACACCGGACGGCCCGGCCAGCATAAACACGCCCACCGGTTTGCGTGGATCGCCCAGTCCCGCCCTGGCGGTCTGAATACGTTCACCAATCTGCGCCAGCGCGCCGTCTTGCCCGGTAACGCGTTGCGCCAGTCGGGCAGGAAGTTCCAGCACCTGGCTGGCCTCATCTTTCACCATGCGCCCGGCAGGAATACCGGTCCAGTCGGCGACAATCGCCGCGACCACCGCCGCGCTGACTTCCGGGAACACCACCGGCGCGTCACCCTGCCACTCCCTTAGCGCCGTTTCGGCCTGTTGCAGCGTGGTTTTGTCATCAGCATCTGACTCTGCGAGACGCAGTTCCTGCAACGTATGTACCAGTTCCAGCTCCCGCTGCCAGCGGGATTCGGATGCAGTCAGTTCATCGTTGAGCGAGAAAATTCGCGCCGTCAGCGCATCGCGCCGCTCATCTGACTGAATCCCCATTTTTTCCTGCTTCTGCAACAGCGACCGTTCCATTTCCGCCGCTTTTAGCTGCTGGCGCAGGAACTGTACGCTGGCAGGCGGCGTGTGCAGCGTCAGCGCCACGCGGGCTGCGGCGGTATCCAGCAGGCTGATAGCCTTATCCGGCAACTGCCGGGCGGGAATGTAGCGGTGAGAAAGCTGTACCGCCGCACGTACCGCCTCATCCAGAATCAGTACGTTGTGGTGTTTTTCCAGCGTATCCACCAGACCACGTACCATTTCCATTGCGGGGATCTCTTCCGGTTCGGCAATCTGCAACACCTGAAAACGCCGGGTCAGCGCCGGATCTTTCTCAATATGGCGCTTGTATTCGCTCCAGGTGGTGGCGCCGATAGTCCGCAGGGTGCCGCGCGCCAGCGCCGGTTTCAGCAGGTTAGCGGCATCGCCCGTGCCGGATGCGCCGCCCGCGCCCACCAGAGTGTGAACTTCATCGACAAACAGAATAACCGGCTGCGGCGAGCGCCCGGCCTCTTCCAGTAACCCTTTCAGACGCGATTCAAACTCGCCTTTCATGCTGGCTCCGGCCAACAGAGCGCCAACGTCCAGCGCCAGCAGCCGTACTTCCCGCAGCGCGGGCGGCACTTCCCCCTGCGCAATCGCGAGGGCAAAACCTTCGACGACCGCCGTCTTTCCGACGCCCGCCTCACCAGTCAGTAGTGGATTATTCTGGCGACGGCGCAGCAGAATATCCGTCATGGTGCGGATTTCATGCTCACGCCCCGTCACCGGGTCGATTTTGCCGTCGCGCGCCTGTGCCGTCATGTCCTGACAGTATTTTGCCAGCGCGGATTTACCGTCCTGCCCGCCGTTGGGAATCGCCTGACTGCTTTCACCGGGAATGGCTGATGCCAGGCCGGAGCCGTCGTAAGGGCGCTCCTGCGCTTCCGGCGATGTTTCGATCAACGAGGGCAGTATTTCCGTCAGTTCATCAACCGGAAGCGTGGCCAGCGGCGCGCAGATACTGCTCAGTACCCGACGCAGTTCTGGCGTGGTCAACAAGGCCAGCAGCAACCAGCCGCTGCGAATTTTGTTATCGCCGTAACGGACGCTCGCCAGCATCCAGGCCTTTTCAACGCTGAGATCGATATGGTGAGAAAAATCACTAATGGCGCTGGCCCCGGCGGGCAGCATATCCAGTTGCCGGAGTAACGCTTTCTCCACATCAGAAAGAGGGATCTGGTAATGCCGAAGAACGTGGAGAATATCGTTATCGGGCTGCTGTGTTAACTGGTGCAGCCAGTGAGTCAGCTCAACCCAGGGATTAGAGCGTAGTTTGCAAAATGCCGTTGCCGATTCCAGCGACCGGAATAGTGGGCCGGCCAGTTTTCCATACAACGCACTGCGTGAAACAGGAGTTTCCATGTGTTATGCCTTGTGACATAAAAATTCATAAAAATAATGCATCAATGCATATAAATATATAAACAATTCTTTATTGATAGCCTCGAAAAAATATCGAAACAAAACAATGATACAGATCAGGGACTAATTAGCAACTAAGCCGTTAATATTAAATAATCAATGAACAGCAAGATAAAAATCGCAATTGCAGAATTAAAAGAAATAATATTTCAAAAAAGACATCTATGCATACAACAATGCATTCACGACGAAAATAATAAAAAGGGTGTCATCAATAATGACTCTCTATGAATTTAGTTAAAATTATTTATGAATTAAAACTCCCTAAACGTTTCCTCCAGAAAAATAAATACATTTAAGGGACATAATGAAACAAGACATGTGGGAATTACGGAAAATACAGTCGCAGGGTATAACGGATAACGCACAGTATCCCGCAGGGACATACATCGTATTTACTACCGCAGCCCCCTACATTCCGCTTTTTGAGCAACATGGGAAAGACGATATCGCGCTCAGTCTTGTTCGCCACGAAGAGGCGTGGTGGATTGTTAATCACTCTGATGAACTGTGCTGTGCCGTCAATGAGCAGGTGATGGAACCTCATCACCGTATGCGGCTGAATGATGGAGATACGATTGAATGGGGTCTGTCATCCTGGTGCCTTGCCCGCACCAATGATGAGTCCCGTCCCGATGTTTCGTTTCCTCAGTTGGTTCAGTCATCTGAATCCGTTGCTGAGTACCTGGATCTGGACTGGTTTAAACAACAACAGCTCAATCCGCAGAACCCGTTCGATATTATTCCCGTCCGGGAAACCGCATCCTCTTACACCGGCCATGAAGCGGATAGCACGCTACACCAGCTTTACCAGGAATATCAGCAGGCATTGCGGCCCTCCGGGCAGGAAAAGCCCCTCAGTGATAAACCGTTTCCCCGAAATGAAGACGCTGTCACCCAGGATTTGACGTCGTTATACGATAAAAAGGGCGACACCGACACGTTACAGGATATGGTGGCAGGCGCGCCCGGTATTGATGCCATTCTGGATACGCTGGACACGACCGGTGAGGGTGAAATGCACTGGCTGGCGATGGAATCAATGCCCGATATCCTGCAACTGCTCTCGCCGGAACAGGCGGGGAAAACCGCACATAGCGAGATACTGCCCGATCTGACCCGCCGCGAGCATCGTATTATTGGCATCGATAGCCACTACCGAATCACTCCGACACAGAAAAATGGAAATACCGCCCATGAAAAAAACTGACACGCTTCCTGCTACCCTGTCCGCGCTGCTACAGGAATACTCTATTGCGGAGGGGATTCAGATGGCGGAGCAGCAGGTTCGGGAAAATCCGGCGAAAGCGCTCTGCCGCCACAGCCTGTTTCAGTTGCTGTGTGTGGCCGGAGACTGGTCGCGGGCGCTACACCAGCTTCAGCTATGCGCCAGGATGGAGGCCAATTATACCCAGGAGGCCCGGCTGTACCGGGAGCTGGTTCGCTGCGAAATGTTCCGCCACACCGTTTTTCAGGGTGAACAACGACCAGGTTTTCTTCTGCCGCAGCCCGTTTGGGTGGAGTCACTGCTGGCGGCACTCGCCTGTCATGACGATACCGGTGAGGTTGATAAACACCGTAATACCGCACTGGAAGCCATAACAGACACGGGCGGGCAGTGGAACGGCGGCGCGTTTGACTGGGCGAGCGACAGCGATTCCCGCCTTGGCCCGGTACTTGAGCTGGTCACCGGCGGCGTGTATATCTGGCTACCGTTTTCGCAAATACGCTCGCTGGAATCGCCGCAACCGACGCGCCTGACCGATCTGCTGTGGAAACCCATTAATATCACCCTGATGAATGGCGATACGCACGGCGCCTGGCTCTTTACCCGTTACAGCGGTTCGGAAAGTGCATCTGACGCCCTGCGTCTGTGCCGGGAAACCGCCTGGCAGGACGGCCCCGGCGAAACCACCGTGCGGGCGCTGGGGCAGAAAGTGTGGCTGACCAGCCACGGCGATATCAGCCTGCTGGACATGGCCCATTGTACCTTTCATGCTCAGGAAAACGATGGCGCATGAGCACGTCTCGTTTTACACCCGCTAACCACCTGCTGCCCACCCTATTTGATCGGCTGTGTGACAATGCTCCGTATCAGAAAATTGACCGGGATATCAGCGTCACGCCGGTACAACTGAAGGAGATCATTCGTCGGGATCTCTCCTTTTTGCTCAATACCATTAGCCACGAGGGTGACATCGACGCCCGGCGCTATCCGCAGGCGGCGGCGTCAGTGCTCAACTATGGCCTGCCGCCGCTGGCGGGCAGCTTTATGTATGAGCATAAGTGGGACGATATCAGCGAGGCGATCCGGCGCGCCATTATCCGTTTCGAACCCCGGCTGAACGCCGCCACACTCAGGGTCACGCCCTTGCTCGATAAAACCCGGCAGGGTAGCTATAACACGCTACAGTTTGAAATTCGCGGACAAATTCTGACGCAGCCGTATCCCACGGAGTTTCTGGTACGCAGCGCGCTGGATATGGAACTGAGCCGCATTACGTTCTTTTAATACAGGGCATTATTCATGGATCCACGGCTACTGGAGTATTACAACCGCGAACTGAGCTACCTGCGGGAGACCGGTGCTGAGTTCGCCACCCTCCATCCCAAAATTGCCGCCCGACTGGGGATGCAGGGAAGCGATATTGCCGACCCGTATGTGGAACGCATGATCGAGGCGTTCAGCTTTCTGAGCGCCCGCACTCAGCTAAAAATTGACGCCGAGTTTCCCCGCTTCACACAGCGGTTACTGGAAGTCGTCAGCCCCAATTACGTCACCCCCACGCCATCGATGGCAGTGGTAAAGCTGTATCCCGATACGCAGGAAGGCGACCTGGCGAAAGGGGTCACCGTGCCGCGCGATACCGCGTTCGTTTCCCCCATCCCGGAAGGCGAAAATACCGCCTGCCAGTTTCGCAGCAGCCAGGACGTCACGCTGTGGCCGCTTTCCATCGAGGAGGTACGCCTGACCGCCGCGCCGCCGGATATGCCCGCCCTGCACCGCTATCTGCCGCCTAATATTCATGTCGCCGGGGCATTGCGCATCACCCTGCGAACCTTCGGGGAACTGACTTTCAGCGAGCTGGCCGGTCCGGCACGGCTGCCCTTTTACCTCTGCGGCGAAGAACGCATTGCGTCACACCTGTTTGAGCTGCTGCATACCAGCGCCGTCGCCACACTGGCCGGTGAACCCGGTCACTTTGACGGCGAACTGAATGTGAATCTTCAACACCCGGTGGCGCACGAAGGGCTGGAGCCAGGGCAGGGGCTGCTGCCGCTCGCCTGGAACGTGTTTCACGGCCATAATCTGCTGCATGAATTTTTCGCCTGTCCGGAACGGTTTTACTTCTTCACCCCGACCGGATTGTCTGCCGGGTTACAAAAGGTGCAGGGCAATGTGGCGGAAATTGTCATACTGCTTAACCGCCTGCCGCCGGACTGGCTGATTCATCAGACGGACGCTGCACAGTTCAGCCTGTTCTGTACGCCGGTGATCAACCTGTTTCCCCGCACCACCACCCGGATTGAAGTTACTCACAGCGTGACGGAACAGCATCTGGTGGTGGATCGTACCCGTCCGCTGGATTACGAGGTGTTTTCTGTTCAGGAAGTCGAAGGCCTGGAAGCGGAAACCACACGGAAGATGATTTTTCGTCCGCTGTATCACACCCGTAATAATGACGAAGGCAACCACGGGCGTTATTTTTCACTGCGTCGTGAGCCGCGCCGCTCGTCAGAAAACGCCCGCCGCTATGGCACCCGAACCCCCTATACCGGCTCGGAAGTCTTCCTGTCGCTGGTTGATCAGCATGAAGCGCCCTACCCGGAAAATCTGCGCCATATCACCGTCACGGCAATGGTGACTAACCGCGATCTGCCCTGCCTTATTCCACGTAATGGCCGGGATGATCTGACCGTAGATGCGGCGATTCCGGTGGCGGGCGTGGGTCTTATCAGACCGCCGCGCCCGCCGCAGCCGCCGCTGGCTGAACGCGAAATGGCCTGGCGGCTGATCCGGCAGTTGTCGTTTAATTATCTGCCGCTGGCCGATCTGGATCACCGCACCGGCGGCCAGGCGCTGCGCGATCTGCTGAATCTGTTTATTCCGGCTCACGACAGCCCGCAGTCGCGCCAGGTGCGCAGCCTGATTGGCTGCAAAACCACCCCGGTGACCCGCCGCCTGCCCGGCTCCGGCCTGTTGGTCTATGGCCGGGGCGTCAGTTGCGAACTGACCGTGGACGAAGAAGGATTTTCCGGTATCAGTCCTTACCTGTTCGGTCTGGTGCTGGAACACTATATTGCCCGCCATGTTTCCATTAATACCTTCTCGCAGATGACGCTGCACTCGATGCAACGCGGGCATGTCATGACCTGGCCGGTCAGAACCGGGCAACGGGGGAGCGTATGACCGGCGCTCTCAACCAGGCGCAGAAAACCCCCTGGCGTTACGGATTCCTGAACCTGATGCGGCGCGTGGATGCCCAGCTCTGTGATACTCCGGCAGGCAGTACCTGGCAGCCACGGATGGAAAAATTCCGTCTGGGACAGACGCCGACGATGACCTTTGCGCCACGGGAAATCGCCCAGGTCAGCTGGCAGGATGGACGCCTGCACCTGAGCCTGTACAGCCTCGGACTATGGGGGCCAAACGGCCCGTTGCCGCTGCACTATACCGAGCTGGCACTGAACCGCTCAGAGAGCCGTCACGATCCGACGCTGGTTCATTTTTCCAATATTTTTCACCACCGCTGGCTGACGCAGTTCTGGCAGGCATGGCGCAGCGCCCAGTCCGCTGGTGGCGGGCTGGACAAACCGGAACACGACCGTTTTGCGTTTTATATCGCCAGTCTCAGCGGGCAGGATCTACGGGAAAGCGCCGAAAGCCCGCTGTCAGATCATGTTCGCCTGGCAGCCTCCGCCCATCTGGTACGCGAATCGCGCAATCCTGACGGGCTGGCCGCCACGCTGGCACACTATTTCAGCGTACCTTTTGCGGTGAAAGAGTTCGCCCTGCACTGGATAACGGTGGCGAACGATGAAATCACCCGTCTGGGCACGCCCGCGCAGTCTTCGGTGCTGGGCAACGGGGCGCTTATCGGCCAGGCCGTACCGGATATGCAGTACAAATTCCGGCTAATTATCGGCCCGCTCACGCTGGAGGATTACCTGCGTTTTCTGCCCGGCGGCAACAATCTGCCCGTGCTGACAGAACTGGTGCGTACGTTCATTGGTTTTGAATATTGCTGGGAAATTGAGCTGCAGTTGAAGCCTCATGCCGCACCGCCTGCGGTGATCGGCGGCGCGCAGCGGCTTGGCTGGACGGCCTGGGCAGGTAAAGCCATGCATGACCGTCCGGTGACCGGCATGATTTTTGAACCTGAACACGGCTTAACCCACTGAGAGTAATGATATGGACATGTCCCTGACTAAACCGGTAAGCGCGGAACAACCCTGCGGCCCCGATCCGGAGTACGATCCGGAGTACCTGCTGCTGTTCAGCCGCGCCGCCCCCCAGGCGGAGGCGCAATATGGTGATTTTGTCAGTACGCCGGAAGCCGTGAACTGGCCGGAAATTGAGCGTGATGCGCGCCGTCTGCTCACGCGCAGTAAGGATATCCGGGTGTTGATCCTGCTGCTGCGCAGTCGCATCCAGCAGGCTGGCGCACAGGGACTGGCGGAAATGCTCACGCAACTGGCAGAACTGAGCGTAATCTGGTCTGATGCACTCCATCCACAGCTGCTTACCGGCGAAGGCGCATCCGCAGAATCTATTGAAGATGCGGCGCTGGCGCGCAGTAATGCCCTGGCGGCGCTGCTGGATCACGAAGGCGTGATGGCAGACATTCGCAGTATCACGCTGTCAAACAGTGCCGCCCTGCGCCTGCAGGTACGGGACGTGGAGCGCGCGTTATCCGCTCCCCGCCCGGCTGATGCGCTGGCCCCCGAATCCGTCCGCCAGCAACTGGCCGACCTCGAAGCCCGTGGGGCATTACCGCTGGCGGCGTTTCGCGAAGCGCAGGAAAGCGCAGAACGCCTGCAAGTGTGGGCGCGTGAGACATTAGGCGATCTGGCCCCAGATTTTTCACGCCTGCGGCAGTTGTTAGCGCTGCTGCCTGACGTGGTACAGACAACCACACCGGAAATCCCTCCGTCGCCAGCGCCAGTGCCAGACCCCGCAGGCACGGTTATGGATAATGCCATTCCGGCACGGGCAGAGAATGTGCCGCCTGTCAACGCGCCCCCCGGTATATCTATCCCACACAATGCTGAACCGGGGCCAATTCGCGATCGTAATGATGCGCTGGAACGCCTGCGGTGTATTCGTCGCTGGTTTGAGAGCAGTGAACCCAGCAGCCCAACCATCCCACTGTTACGCCAGGCTGAAAGACTGGTGGGAAAACGGTTCTCGGAGGTGATCAATGAGATCCCGGTGGAGTTGCTGGAGAAGTGGGATGCCCTGGAGTGATGATGCGCATGTCTGGCGGTTCTCCGTAATTATCTGAGTGACATCAACATTACGCAGTCTGCTACTGCGCTGAACATGTCCCGATCCCGGTTAAGCACCGCCATGAGGCCGCGCCTTAAATGTCAGTGGGATCAAAATAGCCATGACAGTGAAAGAAGTGGCGGTAATATCCTGTTCGTCATCCAGGCGTAGGCCCATTTGCATTAGATTCCACGATAGGCGGTGGAACTTCTTGAAGACGAAAAAAAAACCGTATCCCTTTTACAGTGATACGGTTTTTTTTACTTCACAGGATGTATAAAAACACCCTGAGATTTGTATCTGGCGGAACGGACGGGACTCGAACCCGCGACCCCCTGCGTGACAGGCAGGTATTCTAACCAACTGAACTACCGCTCCGTGATGTTCCCGCTGGGAACGAGGCGAATATTACGGTTTGCGGTGTCGCCCGTCAACGCTTTTTCTCACCTTTTGAATCAGTTGCTGCAAAAATCGCCCGAAGGATGATTTTTATAGCCTAAAAAGGAATAAATTATGCCCGCCAAAGGCAACTTCCGCCCTTTTTCTGCACCAGATCAAGCCGCGATTCATGCGCAGCCAGCTCTTCCTCAGAGGCAAAAACGACCCGTAACCGGCTGGCCTGGCGAACGATTCGCTGAATGGTCGCCTCACCTTGCTGCCGTTGCGTCTCTCCTTCCATCGCAAACGTCATGGACGTTTGTCCGCCCGTCATCGCCAGATACACTTCGGCAAGGATCTGGGCATCGAGCAATGCGCCGTGCAAAGTACGTTTGCTATTATCTATCTCATAACGCGAACACAGCGCATCAAGGCTGTTACGCTTGCCGGGGAACATTTTCCGCGCCAACGCCAGGCTATCGGTAACTTTGCAGAAAGTATTGGTTTTAGGAATATCGCGTTTAAGCAGACCAAACTCATAATCCATAAAGCCGATATCGAACGATGCGTTATGGATGACCAGCTCCGCGCCGCGGATATAATCGAGAAACTCATCGACCACATCAGCAAAAACCGGCTTATCCAGCAGAAACTCATCGGCAATACCGTGTACGCCAAACGCTTCCGGATCCACCAGCCGATCCGGCTTCAGGTAAACATGAAAATTGTTGCCGGTCAGACGACGGTTTATCACCTCAACCGCACCGATCTCAATAATCTTGTGACCTTCATAGTGCGCGCCTATCTGGTTCATACCGGTGGTTTCGGTATCGAGGACAATCTGTCGTGTAATTGCAGTGCTCATATCGGTCATTTATGTCAGACTTGCGTTTTGTTATCGATTTCAATTACAGGAAGTCTACCAGAGATGCTTAAACAGGTAGAAATTTTCACCGATGGCTCTTGCCTGGGGAATCCAGGGCCTGGTGGTTATGGCGCTATCTTACGCTATCGCGGTCATGAAAAAACGTTTAGTGAAGGTTACACGCTGACCACCAATAACCGTATGGAACTGATGGCGGCGATCGTCGCGCTTGAAGCGTTAAAAGAACATTGCGAAGTGACATTGAGCACCGACAGCCAATATGTGCGGCAAGGAATTACCCAATGGATTCATAACTGGAAGAAACGCGGCTGGAAAACAGCAGAAAAGAAACCCGTAAAAAATGTCGATCTGTGGAAACGTCTCGATGCTGCGTTAGGCCAGCATCAGATCAAATGGGTATGGGTCAAAGGCCATGCAGGCCATCCCGAAAACGAGCGTTGTGATGAACTGGCGCGCGCCGCGGCAATGAATCCCACGCAGGAAGATAGTGGCTACCAGGCAGAAGCTTAGCCATCCGGTTTGCGATATTGCCGGGTGGCGCCAACGGTCTGGCGGATAGGGGTTTTACTTTTATTATGTCGCAGCGGATTAAGCGTAAGCGGGATGGTCCGCTTACGGGCCACAATAAGCTGTAAACAGCCCAGCGCCGGGATATGCGTATTTAAAAGCCGCCCTCCCTGCTTTTTCCAGGGTAAGACATGAAAACGGCTATAATGTAGCACTTCAAAATTGAGTAAAGACAGCCAGTCCAGTTGCCGCATAAGGGTAAACATCCGACTATTATAGGGCGGTGTTTTACGTAAAACGGGTACCAGTTTACGTAACCCCATCAAACTCAGCGGGTTAAATCCACTGATGACCAGCCAACCGTCATCAATCAATACGCGGTCGGCTTCCCGCAATAAACGGTGCGGATCGGTACACCACGGCAAAGTATGCGCCAGCAGACAAACATCGACGGATTTATCTGCAAAAGGAAGGTGTAGCGGATCGGCCAGAACTTGCATCGGCGACCCCTGCGATGAAACATTCACCTGATGAGAGACCGCGCACGCTTCGGAATTGATTTCTGCGCTTAAATTACCGATTTTAAGCAAATGGAAACCATACATTTTTGCAAACCACGGATTGAGCTGCTGTTCCAGCGCCTCACGGTAGTAATTGCCCCAGGGCAACTCACCCCAACATCCGGGCGCAACGACAGTTTGAGAGAGCCTTGCCGGTTTCATCGCAACCTTCCGCTAATTATTTGAGAGGTAATATATGAATCTTAACAGTATTCCCGCGTTTCAGGACAATTACATCTGGGTGCTGACCAATGATGAAGGCCGCTGTGTGATTGTTGATCCCGGCGAAGCGGCCCCCGTCTTAAAGGCCATTGCTGAACATAAGTGGATGCCGGAGGCGATTTTTCTGACGCATCACCATCACGATCATGTTGGCGGAGTCAAAGAGCTGTTGCAACACTTCCCGCAAATGACGGTTTATGGACCGGCGGAAACACAAGACAAGGGAGCAACCCATCTTGTTGGCGATGGCGATACTATTCGCGTTTTAGGCGAGAAATTTACTCTTTTTGCCACGCCGGGTCACACGTTAGGACACGTCTGTTACTTTAGCCATCCTTACTTATTCTGCGGCGACACGCTGTTCTCTGGCGGCTGTGGTCGACTGTTTGAAGGCACGCCATCACAGATGTATCAGTCACTTATGAAAATTAATTCTCTGCCTGACGACACACTCATTTGCTGCGCTCACGAATACACTTTAGCTAACATTAAGTTCGCATTGAGCATACTTCCGCACGATTCGTTCATAAATGAATATTATCGTAAAGTTAAAGAGTTACGTGTAAAAAAACAAATGACATTACCCGTTATTCTTAAAAATGAGCGTAAGATTAATCTTTTTTTAAGAACTGAAGATATTGATTTAATTAACGAAATAAACAAAGAAACAATATTGCAACAACCAGAAGCGCGTTTTGCATGGTTAAGGTCAAAGAAAGACACGTTCTGATAATTCTTACTTGTCATTCGCTAACTTCGCCGTTATGATCGGTCGTCTTTTAAGCAACTATTGACACACACATGAAGGCAAAAGCGATATTACTCGCCTCTGTCCTGCTTGTGGGGTGCCAGACGTCTCAGAACACTGGCAACGTCCAACAGCACGCACAGAGCCTTTCTGCAGCTGGTCAAGGGGAAGCAGGAAAGTTTACGAGTCAGGCACGATGGATGGACGACGGAACGTCTATCGCGCCAGATCAGGACTTGTGGGCTTTCATTGGCGACGAGCTAAAGATGGGAATTCCGGAAAACAGCCGGATTCGCGAACAGAAACAGAAGTATTTACGCAATAAGAGCTATCTCCACGATGTAACTTTACGGGCAGAGCCGTATATGTACTGGATAGCGGGGCAGGTTAAGAAACGTAACATGCCTATGGAGCTGGTACTACTACCCATAGTGGAGAGCGCTTTTGATCCTCACGCAACGTCTGGCGCCAATGCCGCAGGCATCTGGCAGATCATACCGAGCACAGGGCGCAATTATGGTTTAAAGCAGACCCGTAATTATGACGCGCGTCGCGATGTTGTAGCCTCTACGACCGCCGCGTTAGACATGATGCAGCGTCTGAACAAAATGTTTGACGGCGACTGGCTGTTAACCGTTGCAGCGTATAACAGCGGCGAAGGCCGTGTTATGCGGGCAATTAAAGCAAACAAAGCGCGTGGAAAACCGACGGATTTCTGGTCGCTTTCTTTGCCCAGGGAAACGAAACTCTACGTACCTAAGATGCTGGCATTGAGTGAAATTCTCAAAAACAGCAAACGCTACGGCGTACGTCTGCCAACAACAGATGAAAGCCGAGCGCTGGCACGAGTTCGTTTAAACAGTCCAGTTGAAATGGCCCAGGTTGCGGATATGGCGGGCATGTCTATCAGCAAGCTGAAGACGTTTAATGCCGGTGTAAAAGGGTCTACCTTAGGCGTAAGCGGTCCGCAATATGTTATGGTGCCCAAAAAGCATGCCGAGCAGTTGCGTGAGTCGCTGGCTTCCGGTGAGATTGACGCCGTTCAGTCCCAACTGATCGCCGACAATACGCCGTTGAATAGCCGTAGCTATAAGGTGCGCTCTGGCGATACGCTTTCCGGTATTGCTTCGCGGCTTGGCGTAAGCACGAAGGACTTGCAGCAGTGGAACAACCTGCGTGGTTCGCGCCTGAAAATCGGGCAAAGCCTGACCGTGGGCGCTGGCAGCAGCGCGCAACGACTGGCAAACAATAGCGATAGCATTACCTATCGTGTCCGTAAAGGCGATTCGCTTTCCAGTATCGCCAGACGTCACGGGGTGAATATCAAAGATGTGATGCGCTGGAACCATGATACGGATAATCTACAACCGGGCGATCAGCTTACGTTGTTTGTGAAGGACAATAGCACGCCAGACTCCTGATATTGTCCGACGAAAAAGCCAAAAGGCGCCGCTTCCCCCGGCGCCTTTTAAATTGCTATACCGCTTTATGCGCTTCCAGCATGATAGTATCGCTGCTAAACGAGCCGTCATCCTGCAACTCAAAATAACGCTTCACCTCTACCGGGGCGCTCGCCTGATATAATCGAATCGCCTCAACCAACGGCGCTGGCGTACGCATCCGCGTTACCCATGAGCGAAACTCCAGCGATAAACGATCGGTTATCACGGTATTCGTTACCAGCATCGCGTTATTGACCATCGCCAGCCATTCGCCACTGGAATAGTTACGGACATGCGACGTGTCGCGTAACGCCTCCACCGTTTGCAGCCAGATATCGCGTACAGGATGTCCAGGCGACATGACATCCATGATAATCAGCACGCCACCGGGTTTTAATACACGATAAACCTCACGCAATGCCTGACCAACGTCGTGCCAGTGATGCGCGGAATAGCGGCTAATCACCACCTCAAACGATGCATCTTCAAAGGGCAGTTTTTCGGCATAGCCTTGCCGGAGAGTAATATTACTTAAATGTCTTTCTTCCGCCGCTCCAGCGACAACCTCAAGCATGCTGGCGGATAAATCGTATGCCACGACCGAGTTGGCATGTTGCGCAGCGACAAAACTCGCGTGTCCAGCTCCACATCCCATATCCAGTACGTTCGCGTGGGAAAAATCAGACAGCCTTTGCGCCAGCCGCGCTAAGTCACGACCCGATGCGTGAACGGCGCTATGTAAATAGGCGTTCGCCTGTGAACCAAACTGCTTTTCAACATTGTCATGGTGGGAATGCGTTGTCATGGTAGTGCCCTTCTGTTATGAGAAAAATAGAGGGCAGCACCCGCAGAGGCCTGCCCCACGGCAGACCTGACGCACCTTTATTGCTCAGGTTTGCCGGGACTGAATTCAACGAGTAGCGGATTGTGATCGGAAGCGCGCGTCACCAGTACGGAGGCTTCATTCACGTTTAAACCACGATAAAAAACAAAATCCAGCGGTCGTCCAAACGCACGACGGCGCTGATCGTCAGTGAAACGCACCTGGCGCAGCGACATCTCACGTGCAAAGCGGTACAACGCATTCATACGTGGGCGGCTCCAGGCATTAAAATCACCCGCCATAATGACAGGGCCGCTATGGTGCGCAATCTGGTCGCCGATCGGAAGTAACTGCTTACTGTACACGTCCACGCCCAGACTAAAATTTACCGCATGAACATTTACTACCATTAATAAACGGGTATCCGGCAAGGGATATACCGTCACCAGGGCTGATTTCGCCAAACGTAAAATCGGTTCTCTTTCCCGTAAAGGGCAGCAGTAAACAGGATGGGCGGCAGAAAGCGTCATGACGCCAGACGGATGCTGAGGTAGTACAAAAGCGGGAACCTGGTCGGCGGCAAGATAGTTAGCGGTGGCAAACTGTACCAGTTCAGGCGTCGTCTGTGCCTCCTGCAACAGGACCAGATGCGCATCTTTGCCGTAGTTCTTCAGCACCGATAACCATTCGGCTCGCTGCTGCTTGAATATATTCCACACGAGGATACGGATCCGCTCTTCACTGCTTAGCGGTTCCCCGGCGGGCAATGCCTGGCCGATGCTCGCAAACGACCCTGGCGGCAAAATCCGCTCGGCGGGCTGTCCGGCAACATAGCGCATCGCATAGGTATTTTTTCGCACTTTTGACTTTCAAACCTCTGTAACGTCAACCAGTCCTCAACCGGACTGGTTCTTCTGTTATAGGGATTTTAGCACTCACTTTCAACGAACAATTGCAGTTTGTTTTGTAAGTAGGCGCTTACATCAATAATTTACTCCAGAGCAATGCGTACAGGTTTATCAAGACGTCCGCTGACGCCCATCAGCAGGAAAGCCACCAGAACAATGAGGGCGCCAATCCACGGCGTCTGCGCCAAACCGTAATGCTCCACCGTTTGCCCGCCAATCACGGAGCCCAGCGCAATACCAATGTTAAACGCCGCAATGTTCAGACCTGACGCCACATCTACCGCATTGGGCGTAAATTGTTCCGCTTTCTGTACCACGTAGACCTGCAACCCCGGTACGTTACCGAAAGCAAAGATCCCCATCACCAGAATGGTAGCCAGCGCGGCATACTGCGTGGAAGCCGTCACCTGGAAGACCATCAGCAGAACAAACAGCGCGGCGAAAATGAATTTCAGAGCCGGCACGGCACCATGCTTATCCGCCAGTTTACCGCCCCAGATATTGCCGATAGCCACAGATACGCCATAACCCAGCAAGATCCAGCTCACTGCTGCCGGGGAGAATCCAGCCAGATCCTGCATCATCGGCGCCAGGAAGGTGAATGCCGTGAATACACCGCCGTAGCCCAGCGCCGTAACGGCGTAAATCAGCAACAGACGAGGATGGGTCAGCACTTTCACCTGGTCACGAATGCTGGCGGCAGCCCGACCGGGGATGTTGGCCGGGATCAGCAGTTGGCTACTAATCAGCGCAATCACTCCTAACAGTGATACAGCAAGAAAAGTCTCTCGCCAGCCAAAGTGCTGACCGATAAACGTACCCAGCGGTACGCCGGTTACCAGCGCCACCGTTAAGCCGCCAAACATAATGGCGATGGCGGAAGCCGCTTTCTCTTTCGGCACCAGACTTGTCGCGATGGTAGAGCCAATTGAGAAGAACACACCGTGCGCCAGCCCCGTCAGCAGACGGGCGACGATTAATGTCATATAGCCCGGTGCCTGCCATGCCAGCAAATTTCCGGCCGTAAACAAGACCATCAGCGCGACCAGTAACTGTTTACGCGGCAGGCGTCCGGTCAGAGCAGTCAGCACCGGCGCGCCAATAGCCACGCCCAGCGCATAGATTGAAACCAACATTCCGGCGGAAGGTAACGAGATCGCCAGTTGTTGTGCAATGGTCGGCACCAGGCCGACAATCACAAACTCAGTCGTGCCAATAGCGAAGGCACTTATTGTCAGTGCAAATAAAGCGAGAGGCATAAATAACTCCATAACATCAGTAATCAGATGACACGCAGTATGCCTGGATGTTTTAATGACAAAAATATTCAAAATATCAATTTAATTTTGCTTCAGGTGCAAAAATGAAAGCAACCTCCGAAGAACTTGCAATTTTTGTCGCTGTCGTGGAAAGCGGCAGCTTCAGCCGGGCGGCAGAGCAGCTTGGACAGGCCAATTCCGCTGTCAGCCGGGCAGTTAAAAAGCTGGAGATGAAGCTCGGCGTCAGTCTGCTTAATCGTACGACCCGACAGCTGAGCCTGACTGAAGAAGGAGAGCGATACTTCAGGCGCGTGCAGCAGATACTGCAAGAAATGGCCGCCGCAGAAACGGAAATCATGGAGTCGCGTAATACCCCGCGCGGCTTACTGCGTATCGATGCGGCAACGCCGGTAATGCTGCATTTCCTGATGCCGCTGATTAAACCTTTTCGTGAACGGTATCCGGAAATAACGTTGTCTCTTGTCTCCTCAGAAACGTTCATCAATCTTATTGAACGAAAAGTGGATGTTGCGATACGCGCAGGCACGTTGACAGATTCAAGTCTGCGCGCGCGTCCGTTATTTACCAGTTATCGTAAGATTATCGCCTCACCGGATTATATTGCCCGTTTTGGCAAGCCAGAGACCGTTGAAGAGTTAAAACGGCATCTGTGCCTGGGGTTCTCAGAACCTGTTTCGCTCAATACCTGGCCGATTGCCTGTAGCGACGGGCAGCTCCATGAGATCAAATGTGGGATTTCTTCCAATAGCGGGGAAACGTTAAAACAACTTTGCCTGAACGGTAACGGCATTGCATGTCTTTCAGATTATATGATTGATAAAGAGATCGCGCGGGGAGAACTGGTGGAACTGCTGGCCGATAAACGTCTGCCGGTAGAAATGCCTTTCAGCGCCGTTTACTACAGCGATCGCGCCGTCAGCACACGCATTCGGGCATTTATCGACTTTTTGAGCGAATATATAAGAACAGCCCCCGCAGGAGCTGTGAAAGAGGGGTAAAGGGTACAAAGGGTCAGGCAATTAATCCCACTCAGGGGCCAGTCCTTCCGGGCTAACCAGACGATCGTTGCAGTCCAGTGCCGCGATCGCATTTTTATCTTCGGCATCCAGATGCAGGTCCTGCGCCAGCAGGTTGCTTGCCAGGTTTTCACGCCTGGTGGATGAAGGGATCACGGAGTAACCTTCACCCATTGCCCATGCCAGAATAACCTGCGCCGGGGTCGCATTATGTTTAGCCGCAATGCGCGCAATCACTTCATCTTTCAGCGCTTTACCGTATGCCAGCGTCATGTAAGAGGTGATATGGATACCGTGCGCTTTCGCCCAGTCAACCACCTTACGATTCTGCAGATACGGAGATAGCTCAATCTGGTTGGTGGCGATATGGTCTGCGCCCACCGCGGCAATAGCCTTTTTCATCAACGGAATGGTGAAGTTTGAAATGCCAATTTCGCGAGTCAGCCCTTGTTTTTTAGCTTCCAGCAATGCCTGCATAAATTCTTCGACAGACACAGCATCACCCGGAGATGGCCAGTGGATCAGCGTCAGATCGACATAATCGGTACGCAGTTTTTTCAGGCTCTCTTTCAGGCTTGGGATTAGCTTGTCTTTGCTAAGGTTTTCAATCCAGATCTTGGTGGTGATGTACAGCTCATTACGCGGTACGCCGCTCTCAGCAATCGCCTGTCCAACAGCCGCTTCATTATCATAGATTTGCGCAGTGTCGACAGCACGGTAGCCCAGTTCAAGTGCCGTTTTCACAGAAGCGATAACCACGTCGTCTTTCAGGCGAAAAGTACCTAAACCGAATGCAGGGATAGTCATAGAATTCCTCTTTTTAATCACTATGTTCGTTAACTGAGGGAATTATGACCTTCAGCGCTTTGTAGAAAAAGAGCGAGAAATGCAGAGGATTTTTGCGAATTGAGCAATAATTAAATGATATGCAAAGAAAAAGCCCTGAGCTAATGCTCAGGGCTCTTAATAAGTGGCGGAACGGACGGGACTCGAACCCGCGACCCCCTGCGTGACAGGCAGGTATTCTAACCAACTGAACTACCGCTCCACCGAATTTCTTTGTCACAACCCGGATTTTCATCCCGGTTTACTGCAATTTGATGCCTGGCAGTTTATGAATCACTTCGTGATTCACCCTTCGGGCCGTTGCTTCGCAACGTTCAAAAGCTTTCGCTTTTGTCCTACTCTCTGTCGAGTAGTGAACTGCCCCGAAAGTTAATGCCATACTTCTAATTTGATGCCTGGCAGTTCCCTACTCTCGCATGGGGAGACCCCACACTACCATCGGCGCTACGGCGTTTCACTTCTGAGTTCGGCATGGGGTCAGGTGGGACCACCGCGCTAGTGCCGCCAGGCAAATTCTTTGTGCTCTGTCCTGTGTCTTTTACACTGATACGGCGTTGGCTGCTCTTGCGAGCGTCAGTCACATACTTCTGTATGCTCCTTCCGTCGCTGCGTTTGCCGCCTTGTCTCAGCGTAAAATCCTTCGGACTCTGAATCTGAGCTGAAAATTGTTGTCTTCTCAATCCGCCAAAACATCTTCGGCGTTGTAAGGTTAAGCCTCACGGTTCATTAGTACCGGTTAGCTCAACGCATCGCTGCGCTTACACACCCGGCCTATCAACGTCGTCGTCTTCAACGTTCCTTCAGGAGACTTTAAGTCTCAGGGAGAACTCATCTCGGGGCAAGTTTCGTGCTTAGATGCTTTCAGCACTTATCTCTTCCGCATTTAGCTACCGGGCAGTGCCATTGGCATGACAACCCGAACACCAGTGATGCGTCCACTCCGGTCCTCTCGTACTAGGAGCAGCCCCCCTCAGTTCTCCAGCGCCCACGGCAGATAGGGACCGAACTGTCTCACGACGTTCTAAACCCAGCTCGCGTACCACTTTAAATGGCGAACAGCCATACCCTTGGGACCTACTTCAGCCCCAGGATGTGATGAGCCGACATCGAGGTGCCAAACACCGCCGTCGATATGAACTCTTGGGCGGTATCAGCCTGTTATCCCCGGAGTACCTTTTATCCGTTGAGCGATGGCCCTTCCATTCAGAACCACCGGATCACTATGACCTGCTTTCGCACCTGCTCGCGCCGTCACGCTCGCAGTCAAGCTGGCTTATGCCATTGCACTAACCTCCTGATGTCCGACCAGGATTAGCCAACCTTCGTGCTCCTCCGTTACTCTTTAGGAGGAGACCGCCCCAGTCAAACTACCCACCAGACACTGTCCGCAACCCGGATTACGGGTCCACGTTAGAACATCAAACATTAAAGGGTGGTATTTCAAGGTCGGCTCCATGCAGACTGGCGTCCACACTTCAAAGCCTCCCACCTATCCTACACATCAAGGCTCAATGTTCAGTGTCAAGCTATAGTAAAGGTTCACGGGGTCTTTCCGTCTTGCCGCGGGTACACTGCATCTTCACAGCGAGTTCAATTTCACTGAGTCTCGGGTGGAGACAGCCTGGCCATCATTACGCCATTCGTGCAGGTCGGAACTTACCCGACAAGGAATTTCGCTACCTTAGGACCGTTATAGTTACGGCCGCCGTTTACCGGGGCTTCGATCAGGAGCTTCGCTTGCGCTGACCCCATCAATTAACCTTCCGGCACCGGGCAGGCGTCACACCGTATACGTCCACTTTCGTGTTTGCACAGTGCTGTGTTTTTAATAAACAGTTGCAGCCAGCTGGTATCTTCGACTGACTTCAGCTCCGTGAGTAAATCACTTCACCTACATGTCAGCGTGCCTTCTCCCGAAGTTACGGCACCATTTTGCCTAGTTCCTTCACCCGAGTTCTCTCAAGCGCCTTGGTATTCTCTACCTGACCACCTGTGTCGGTTTGGGGTACGATTTGATGTTACCTGATGCTTAGAGGCTTTTCCTGGAAGCAGGGCATTTGTTGCTTCAGCACCGTAGTGCCTCGTCGTCACGCCTCAGTGTTAAAGTGAACCGGATTTACCTGGAACACACACCTACACGCTTAAACCGGGACAACCGTCGCCCGGCCAACATAGCCTTCTCCGTCCCCCCTTCGCAGTAACACCAAGTACGGGAATATTAACCCGTTTCCCATCGACTACGCCTTTCGGCCTCGCCTTAGGGGTCGACTCACCCTGCCCCGATTAACGTTGGACAGGAACCCTTGGTCTTCCGGCGAGCGGGCTTTTCACCCGCTTTATCGTTACTTATGTCAGCATTCGCACTTCTGATACCTCCAGCAACCCTCACAGGCCACCTTCGCAGGCTTACAGAACGCTCCCCTACCCAACAACACACAGTGTCGCTGCCGCAGCTTCGGTGCATGGTTTAGCCCCGTTACATCTTCCGCGCAGGCCGACTCGACCAGTGAGCTATTACGCTTTCTTTAAATGATGGCTGCTTCTAAGCCAACATCCTGGCTGTCTGGGCCTTCCCACATCGTTTCCCACTTAACCATGACTTTGGGACCTTAGCTGGCGGTCTGGGTTGTTTCCCTCTTCACGACGGACGTTAGCACCCGCCGTGTGTCTCCCGTGATAACATTCTCCGGTATTCGCAGTTTGCATCGGGTTGGTAAGCCGGGATGGCCCCCTAGCCGAAACAGTGCTCTACCCCCGGAGATGAGTTCACGAGGCGCTACCTAAATAGCTTTCGGGGAGAACCAGCTATCTCCCGGTTTGATTGGCCTTTCACCCCCAGCCACAGGTCATCCGCTAATTTTTCAACATTAGTCGGTTCGGTCCTCCAGTTAGTGTTACCCAACCTTCAACCTGCCCATGGCTAGATCACCGGGTTTCGGGTCTATACCCTGCAACTTAACGCCCGGTTAAGACTCGGTTTCCCTGCGGCTCCCCTATACGGTTAACCTTGCTACAGAATATAAGTCGCTGACCCATTATACAAAAGGTACGCAGTCACCCCACCCCAAAGCACTCACCGCTTGTTTTGTGTGTTGGGCGTCGCAAACGACGCTCCGCCACCGCGATGCTGCTTTGCAGGGCCTTCAACACCAGAGAATGCTTTGGTGGTGGGGCTCCCACTGCTTGTACGTACACGGTTTCAGGTTCTTTTTCACTCCCCTCGCCGGGGTTCTTTTCGCCTTTCCCTCACGGTACTGGTTCACTATCGGTCAGTCAGGAGTATTTAGCCTTGGAGGATGGTCCCCCCATATTCAGACAGGATACCACGTGTCCCGCCCTACTCATCGAGCTCACAGCACATGCGCTTTTGTGTACGGGGCTGTCACCCTGTATCGCGCGCCTTTCCAGACGCTTCCACTAACACACATGCTGATTCAGGCTCTGGGCTCCTCCCCGTTCGCTCGCCGCTACTGGGGGAATCTCGGTTGATTTCTTTTCCTCGGGGTACTTAGATGTTTCAGTTCCCCCGGTTCGCCTCATTAACCTATGGATTCAGTTAATGATAGTGTGACGAGTCACACTGGGTTTCCCCATTCGGGTATCGCCGGTTATAACGGTTCATATCACCTTACCGGCGCTTATCGCAGATTAGCACGCCCTTCATCGCCTCTGACTGCCAGGGCATCCACCGTGTACGCTTAGTCGCTTAACCTCACAACCCGAAGATGTTTCTTACGATTCATCATCGTGTTGCGAAAATTTGAGAGACTCACGAACAACTTTCGCTGTTCTGTGTTTCAATTTTCAGCTTGATCCAGATTTTTAAAGAGCAAAACTTCGCAGTGAACCCTTTCAGGTACACTCTGAAGTATTTTTTCGTAAACACTCACGAGATGGTGGAGCTATGCGGGATCGAACCGCAGACCTCCTGCGTGCAAAGCAGGCGCTCTCCCAGCTGAGCTATAGCCCCATCGTGTAGTCAGAACCTCTTTACCGATAATTTTTCCTGAGACAAGGCGTGGAATAACGAAGCATACATCAGTATGTGAGTTATTTCACAACGCAGTATTCAGGGAAAATCTGGTAGGCCTGAGTGGACTTGAACCACCGACCTCACCCTTATCAGGGGTGCGCTCTAACCACCTGAGCTACAAGCCTGTAGAGGTTTTACTGCTCGTTTTTCATCAGACAATCTGTGTGAGCACTTCAAAGTACGCTTCTTTAAGGTAAGGAGGTGATCCAACCGCAGGTTCCCCTACGGTTACCTTGTTACGACTTCACCCCAGTCATGAATCACAAAGTGGTAAGCGCCCTCCCGAAGGTTAAGCTACCTACTTCTTTTGCAACCCACTCCCATGGTGTGACGGGCGGTGTGTACAAGGCCCGGGAACGTATTCACCGTGGCATTCTGATCCACGATTACTAGCGATTCCGACTTCATGGAGTCGAGTTGCAGACTCCAATCCGGACTACGACGCACTTTATGAGGTCCGCTTGCTCTCGCGAGGTCGCTTCTCTTTGTATGCGCCATTGTAGCACGTGTGTAGCCCTGGTCGTAAGGGCCATGATGACTTGACGTCATCCCCACCTTCCTCCAGTTTATCACTGGCAGTCTCCTTTGAGTTCCCGACCTAATCGCTGGCAACAAAGGATAAGGGTTGCGCTCGTTGCGGGACTTAACCCAACATTTCACAACACGAGCTGACGACAGCCATGCAGCACCTGTCTCACAGTTCCCGAAGGCACCAATCCATCTCTGGAAAGTTCTGTGGATGTCAAGACCAGGTAAGGTTCTTCGCGTTGCATCGAATTAAACCACATGCTCCACCGCTTGTGCGGGCCCCCGTCAATTCATTTGAGTTTTAACCTTGCGGCCGTACTCCCCAGGCGGTCTACTTAACGCGTTAGCTCCGGAAGCCACGCCTCAAGGGCACAACCTCCAAGTAGACATCGTTTACGGCGTGGACTACCAGGGTATCTAATCCTGTTTGCTCCCCACGCTTTCGCACCTGAGCGTCAGTCTTTGTCCAGGGGGCCGCCTTCGCCACCGGTATTCCTCCAGATCTCTACGCATTTCACCGCTACACCTGGAATTCTACCCCCCTCTACAAGACTCAAGCCTGCCAGTTTCGAATGCAGTTCCCAGGTTGAGCCCGGGGATTTCACATCCGACTTGACAGACCGCCTGCGTGCGCTTTACGCCCAGTAATTCCGATTAACGCTTGCACCCTCCGTATTACCGCGGCTGCTGGCACGGAGTTAGCCGGTGCTTCTTCTGCGGGTAACGTCAATTGCTGCGGTTATTAACCACAACACCTTCCTCCCCGCTGAAAGTACTTTACAACCCGAAGGCCTTCTTCATACACGCGGCATGGCTGCATCAGGCTTGCGCCCATTGTGCAATATTCCCCACTGCTGCCTCCCGTAGGAGTCTGGACCGTGTCTCAGTTCCAGTGTGGCTGGTCATCCTCTCAGACCAGCTAGGGATCGTCGCCTTGGTGAGCCGTTACCTCACCAACAAGCTAATCCCATCTGGGCACATCTGATGGCAAGAGGCCCGAAGGTCCCCCTCTTTGGTCTTGCGACGTTATGCGGTATTAGCCACCGTTTCCAGTAGTTATCCCCCTCCATCAGGCAGTTTCCCAGACATTACTCACCCGTCCGCCACTCGTCAGCGAAGCAGCAAGCTGCTTCCTGTTACCGTTCGACTTGCATGTGTTAGGCCTGCCGCCAGCGTTCAATCTGAGCCATGATCAAACTCTTCAATTTAAAAGTTTGATGCTCGTGAATTAAACTTCGTAATGAATTACGTGTTCACTCTTGAGACTTGGTATTCATTTTTCGTCCGAGGACGTTAAGAATCCGTATCTTCGAGTGCCCACACAGATTGTCTGATAAATTGTTAAAGAGCAGTGCAACGCGGCTTTCGCTCACCGTTGCGAGGTGGCGTATATTACGCTTTCCTCTTTCAGAGTCAACCCTGAATTTCAGGATTTTTCTCTTCAACCGACCGGCTGTTTGTGTGAAGTGATTCACATCCGCCGTGTCGATGGAGGCGCATTATAGGGAGTCGGTTCAGGAAGACAAGCGGAAAAATGCATTTTTGTTTTAACCGCTCATCTTTTATCCATAACGCTTATTTTTGCTGCTTTTTTATCGCCGATGGCAGATCGGCAAGGCTGTTTAACACCCAGTCCGCCGCGTTTTCTGCTTCTGCCGTGACCGGTTTGCCCGTACGCACCAGCACTTTTGTCCCGACATTTGCCGCCGCAGCCGCCTGCATATCTTCCAGCTTGTCTCCCACCATATAAGAAGCCGCCATATCGATATGCAGGAAATCACGCGCCGAGATAAGCATTCCTGGATGCGGCTTGCGGCAATCACATACCTGACGGAACTCTTCTATACTGCCCTGCGGATGGTGAGGACAATAATAGATGCCGTCCAAATCAACATCGCGATCCGCCAACGACCAGTCCATCCATTCGGTTAACGTTTCAAACTGCGCCTCAGTGAATTTGCCGCGCGCGATTCCGGACTGGTTCGTCACCACCACCAACGCATAGCCCATTTTTTTTAGCTCGCGCATCGCGTCAATAACACCGTCTATAAACTCGAATGCATCGATTTCATGTACGTAGCCGTGATCCACATTAATGGTGCCGTCACGGTCGAGAAAAATTGCGGGTACAGACTTTGCCACCTTTTATAGCTCCTGAGTAAAGCAAGTGGCGCTAGTATCGCATGTTTCAGCAGGCAAGAAAGTGCTCATCGTATAAAGCCTGATTGATTTAGACGTCTGGATGCCTTAACATCCATTCTGTTGACGGCGTTGACCGTATTAGGCAGACGAAAATGCCTCCGCTCATTTCATTACGATAATAAAGAATCAATGATTAAACTTTCGAATATTACCAAAGTGTTCCAGCAGGGGACGCGCACCATTCAGGCGCTAAATAATGTCAGCCTGCACGTGCCTGCCGGGCAGATTTATGGCGTCATTGGCGCCTCCGGCGCCGGTAAAAGTACGCTTATCCGCTGCGTTAACTTACTTGAACGCCCAACCGAAGGTAGCGTTCAGGTCGGCGGTCAGGAGCTGACAACGCTTTCAGAGTCTGAGTTGACCAAAGCTCGCCGTCAAATCGGCATGATTTTCCAACATTTTAACCTGCTCTCTTCCCGTACCGTGTTTGGCAACGTCGCGTTGCCGCTGGAACTGGATAACACACCAAAGGAAGAGATCAAACGCCGTGTCACAGAGCTGCTGGATTTAGTCGGTCTTGGCGACAAGCACGACAGCTATCCGGCAAATCTTTCCGGCGGTCAGAAACAGCGTGTCGCGATTGCCCGCGCGTTAGCCAGTAATCCAAAAGTGTTGCTGTGCGATGAAGCCACCAGCGCGCTTGATCCCGCAACGACCCGTTCGATTCTGGAATTGCTGAAAGATATCAACCGTCGTCTGGGGTTGACGATTCTGCTTATCACTCATGAAATGGATGTCGTGAAACGTATCTGCGACTGCGTTGCCGTTATCAGTAATGGCGAGCTTATTGAGCAGGATACGGTCAGCGAAGTCTTCTCGCATCCTAAAACGCCGCTGGCGCAGAAGTTTATTCAGTCCACTCTGCACCTGGACATTCCGGAAGATTACCAGGCGCGTTTGAAAGCGTCGCCGGAAACTGACAGCGTGCCGATGCTGCGCATGGAGTTCACCGGACAGTCTGTGGATGCCCCGCTGCTTTCTGAAACCGCGCGTCGTTTCAACGTGAACAATAATATTATCAGCGCGCAGATGGATTACGCGGGCGGTGTGAAGTTCGGCATTATGCTAACGGAAATGCACGGCACACAAGAAGAGACGCAAGCCGCAATTGCCTGGCTGCAGGATCACCATGTGAAAGTAGAGGTACTGGGTTATGTCTGAGGCAATGATGTGGTTACTGGTTCGTGGCGTCTGGGAAACGCTGGCGATGACCTTTGTCTCCGGTTTCTTCGGTTTCGTGATTGGCCTGCCGGTTGGCGTATTGCTGTATGTTACGCGCCCGGGGCAGATTATGGAGAACGCCAGGCTGTATCGCTCCCTCTCTGCGGTGGTCAATATTTTCCGCTCGATTCCCTTTATCATCCTGCTGGTGTGGATGATTCCTTTTACCCGAATAATTGTCGGCACCTCCATTGGTTTGCAGGCCGCGATTGTACCACTGACCGTCGGCGCCGCGCCTTTTATCGCCCGTATGGTAGAAAATGCGTTGTTAGAGATCCCTGCCGGGCTGATTGAAGCCTCGCGAGCGATGGGCGCCACGCCGCTGCAAATTGTACGTAAAATCCTTTTACCGGAAGCGCTGCCTGGTCTGGTAAATGCGGCAACCATTACACTGATCACCCTGGTCGGTTACTCCGCAATGGGCGGCGCCGTCGGCGCAGGCGGCCTCGGTCAAATCGGCTATCAGTACGGTTATATTGGATACAATGCTACCGTGATGAATACGGTGCTGGTATTACTTGTCGTTCTGGTTTATTTAATTCAGTTATCCGGCGATCGCATCGTCAGGGCTGTCACGCATAAGTAACGTTAAACACAACACAAATACTCATTAAGGAAATAAGCATGGCGTTCAAATTCAAAACCTTTGCGGCAGTGGGTGCTCTGATTGGTTCTCTGGCACTTGCGGGTTGCGGTCAGGATGAAAAAGATCCGAACCATATTAAAGTCGGCGTAATCGTTGGCGCAGAGCAGCAAGTTGCCGAAGTCGCGCAAAAAGTCGCGAAAGAAAAATACGGCCTGGACGTGGAATTGGTGACCTTTAATGATTATGTTCTGCCTAATGAAGCGCTGAGCAAAGGCGATATCGATGCCAATGCCTTCCAGCACAAACCGTATCTGGATCAGCAAATCAAAGATCGCGGCTACAAACTGGTTTCTGTAGGTAAGACTTTTGTCTATCCCATTGCAGGATATTCCAAAAAAATCAAATCACTGGATGAGCTCAAGGACGGTTCCCAGGTCGCTGTGCCTAACGACCCGACCAACCTTGGTCGTTCCCTGCTGCTGCTGCAAAAAGTAGGGCTGATTAAACTGAAAGACGGCGTCGGTCTGCTTCCTACCTCGCTGGATATCGTGGAAAACCCGAAAAATCTGAAAATTGTTGAGCTGGAAGCGCCGCAGTTGCCGCGTTCGCTGGATGACGCGCAGATCGCGTTAGCGGTCATCAATACGACTTACGCCAGCCAGATTGGCCTGACGCCAGCGAAAGACGGTATCTTCGTTGAAGATAAAGATTCTCCGTACGTTAACCTGATCGTGACGCGTGAAGATAACAAAGACGCCGAGAATGTGAAAAAATTCGTTCAGGCTTACCAGTCTGATGAAGTGTACGAAGCCGCAAATAAAGTTTTTAATGGCGGCGCGGTGAAAGGCTGGTAAGTTTTAGGCTGATTCCACAATCTGTAATATTATTCAGGACGGGCTATTGCCCGTCTTGTCATTTATGCAAGCTCCTGATTCAATATCTGGCAATTAGAACATTCATTGAGGAAATATTATGCGTGCTTTACCGATCTGTTTATTGGCACTCATGCTGGGCGGTTGTTCCATGCTAAGCAGATCCCCTGTTGAACCCGTTCAAAGCACCGCAACCCCGCCAAAAGCGGAGCCGGAGAAACCTAAAGCGCCGCGTGCCGCTCCCGTCAGGATTTACACCAATGCTGAAGACTTAGTCGGCAAACCTTTCCGCGATCTTGGCGAGGTTAGCGGCGAATCCTGCCAGGCGACAAATCAAGACTCTCCGCCTAACATTCCAACTGCGCGCAAGCGTATGCAGATTAATGCATCTAAAATGAAAGCCAACGCCGTCCTGCTGCATAGCTGTGAAATTACCAGCGGCACGCCAGGCTGCTATCGTCAGGCGGTTTGTATCGGGTCCGCCCTGAATATTTCGGCGAAATGAGCAGCTTTCAGTTTGAACAAATCGGCGTTATTCGCTCCCCCTATAAAGAAAAATTCGCCGTTCCGCGCCAGCCTGGTCTGGTCAAAAGCGCCTGCGGCGAACTGCATCTGATAGCGCCTTACAACCAGGCCGATGCCGTTCGCGGCCTGGAAGCGTTCAGCCATTTGTGGGTGCTTTTCGTTTTTCATCAGACGATGGACGGCGGCTGGCGGCCGACAGTTCGTCCGCCCCGTCTTGGCGGTAACGCCAGAATGGGCGTTTTTGCCACGCGCTCCACGTTCCGCCCCAATCCGATTGGCATGTCGCTCGTTGCGCTAAAAGGTATCGAGTGCCGGAAAGAGAGCGTAATTCTGAAATTAGGCAGTCTGGATCTGGTGGATGGCACGCCGGTCGTGGATATCAAACCGTATTTACCGTTTGCCGAGGCCTTACCGGACGCCGCCGCCAGCTATGCGCAACAGGCGCCGATAGCTGAAATGCCCGTGAGTTTTACCGCTGAGGTGGCTCAACAGCTTACGACGCTGGAAAGGCGTTATCCGCAGCTACGGACATTTATTTGCGATGTGCTGGCGCAAGATCCTCGCCCGGCTTATCGTAAGGGTGAAGAGACGGGCAAAACCTATGCCGTCTGGCTGCATGATTTTAACGTGCGCTGGCGTGTGGTTAACTCGGGATTTGAAGTGTTTGCGCTGGAACCACGGTAATTTCACGCCCTTCTCTTTTGACATCTCTTGCACGCTGGTAAACTAAATCACTTTTTTTGTATCAGGCTCACATTGAGCCTGTTCGATCGTTCAACTGGAACCGTAACAACATGCGTACTAGCCAATACCTGCTCTCCACTCTGAAGGAGACACCTGCCGACGCCGAGGTTATCAGCCACCAGCTGATGCTGCGCGCCGGGATGATCCGCAAGCTCGCCTCCGGGTTATATACCTGGCTGCCGACCGGCCTGCGCGTCCTGAAAAAAGTCGAAAACATCGTGCGTGAAGAGATGAACAACGCCGGTGCTATCGAGGTGTCGATGCCAGTCGTTCAGCCAGCCGACCTGTGGCAAGAGAGTGGTCGTTGGGAACAGTACGGTCCGGAACTGCTGCGTTTTGTCGACCGTGGCGAGCGTCCGTTCGTACTCGGCCCGACCCACGAAGAAGTTATCACCGATCTGGTGCGTAATGAACTCAGCTCTTATAAGCAGTTGCCGCTGAACTTCTTCCAAATCCAAACCAAATTCCGTGATGAAGTGCGTCCGCGCTTTGGCGTGATGCGTTCGCGCGAATTCCTGATGAAAGATGCTTACTCTTTCCACACCTCTCAGGAGTCGTTGCAGGAAACCTATGACGCCATGTACGCCGCGTATAGCCGTATCTTCAGCCGTATGGGGCTGGATTTCCGCGCGGTACAGGCCGATACCGGTTCTATCGGCGGCAACGCCTCGCATGAATTCCAGGTGCTGGCGCAAAGCGGCGAAGACGATATCGTTTTCTCTGATGTTTCTGATTACGCGGCTAACATTGAACTGGCAGAAGCTATCGCGCCGCAAACGCCGCGCGCAGCGGCGACGCAGGAAATGACTCTGGTCGATACGCCAAATGCCAAAACCATCGCGGAGCTGGTGGAACAATTCAACCTGCCAATTGAAAAAACGGTAAAAACGCTGCTGGTGAAAGCGGTGAAAGACAGCAAGTCTCCGCTGGTGGCTCTGCTGGTTCGCGGCGATCATGAACTGAATGAAGTTAAAGCGGAAAAGCTGCCGCACGTTGCCAGCCCGCTGACCTTCGCTACCGAAGAAGAGATTCGCGCCGTGATTAATGCCGGCCCTGGCTCCCTCGGCCCGGTCAATATGCCGATTCCGGTCATCATCGATCGCACCGTTGCCGCCATGAGCGATTTTGCCGCTGGCGCCAACATCGACGGTAAACACTACTTTGGTATTAACTGGGATCGCGATGTGGCGACGCCTGTTGTTGCCGACATCCGTAACGTAGTCGCCGGCGATCCGAGTCCGGATGGTCAGGGAACGTTGCTTATCAAACGCGGTATCGAAGTGGGTCACATCTTCCAGTTAGGTACCAAGTACTCAGAAGCGCTGAAAGCCTCCGTTCAGGGTGAAGATGGCCGTAACCAGATCCTGACAATGGGCTGCTATGGTATCGGCGTAACACGTGTCGTTGCCGCGGCTATCGAGCAGAACTTTGACGAGCGCGGCATTGTATGGCCTGACGCCATTGCGCCTTTCCAGGTCGCTATTCTGCCGATGAATATGCACAAATCCTTCCGTGTGCAGGAGCTGGCGGAAAAGCTGTACAGCGAATTGCGCGCGCAGGGCATTGAAGTGCTGATGGACGACCGTAAAGAGCGCCCGGGCGTGATGTTTGCCGATATGGAGTTGATTGGTATTCCACATACTATCGTGATTGGCGATCGCAACCTGGATAACGACGATATTGAGTATAAATACCGTCGCAGCGGTGAAAAATCGCTGATTAAAACCGGCGATATCGTTGATTATCTGGTCAAGGCGATTAAAGGCTAAACGACATTTTGTTGGCATTGCCCGGCGCCACCCGGCAGATATGTAAAGGCCTCGCACCCTGCGAGGCCTTTTATTAGTGAGTGCAATCTTTACCCGGCGCAAACTTCGCATTTTTATCGGCTATTAGCATTTTTACCGGCTCGCCCGTGTCCGGGTTCGCGGCAAACACAAAATGCCCTTCTACCGTCAGCAGCACCGGTTTTTCCGCTTCACCTTTCGCTGTCAGATAGCCGCGCTCAAGCTGGGCGTTACTGGCGACCGGCAGCCGTTTTCCGGTCGCACAATCGGTAAAGATCGCCGCATCGGCCCTGTATACATACATACCACGCAGCGGCATTGGCGTTACCGGCAGGCTGGCGGTAACAGGCACAAGCGTATAATTAAGCTGCGAAGCCACCGGATTGCCTTCTCTGTCGAGCATCTCCAGCGCATTGCCCTTCGCGCGATAATACGATTTCTCGCCATTGCTGTCGGTTAACACCAGTTTATCCGCCGTCCGCGCCCAGGTACCGTATGACGCAAAAGAGGAAGGTTCTTCGCGCACGCCCTGATAGCGCTCGTTCATCACCCATGTGCCGTCTTTTTCCAGAAACAGTGACGTTTCAATACCTTCACAATCCGCACAGGGCAGCACGCCGCGCCAGCTTTGCTGCATGGGTTTTAATTCCGCCGCCTGCGCAGGTTGCAGGGCGTCAACTTCCGCACGGTTATTACACCCTATCAATGCAAATAGCGTACAGGCTGCCGCTACTGACAATATTGCTGTTCTCACCATAAAATCCTTATGAAATTGCTATTCCTGCCCGTCAATCCAGTGGACGACGAACTTTGCCGCGAAGCGCCTTTACAGAAGATTTTTGCGCCTTTGAGGACAAACGGCGCTCTTTCGAGGCACGCGTCGGACGGGTTGCGCGACGGCTTTTCTGCTCCGCGGTTAGTTCTTTTATGACGGCAACCAGCCTGGCGATAGCCGCTTCCCGGTTGAGCTCCTGGCTCCGGAACTCCTGCGCCTTAATGATAATGACGCCATCATCGCTTATCAGATGGTGGCTGGCCGTCAGCAAACGCTGTTTGTAATACTCTGGCAGGCCAGAGGCCCGAATGTCAAAGCGCAAATGAATCGCGCTAGAGGTCTTATTTACGTGCTGACCACCCGCGCCCTGCGCGCGAATGGCCGTAATTTCCAGCTCATTATCGGCTATGGAGACCGTCCGGGAGATGGCAATCATGAGGGCTGTTGCCAGGCGGTTAGCTGTATTTCCAGATTATTCCGAGCATCAGAAAGCCAGATTGCGCCGTCCTGAATCGTCGCCTGTAGCGTCATGGTACGATCGGCAAATTCACTGAGCTGCGCCAGTTGCCCGTCATCCAGATACCAGACGGACAGGTTAGCGAACTGCGCACACTTGCTTTGATGCTGCTGCCACCAGATTTGCGCCGCCCGGGAGTTATAAGCAAAGAGCGCGACGTCGCTCGCCTGAGTACAGGCTTTCTTAATACGGCGCTCATCCGGCAGCCCCAGCTCTATCCAGAGATCGATGCCCAGATGATCGTTGCGCAGCCAGGCCTCCGGCTCATCTTCCGCGCTGAGCCCGCGTGTAAACTGCAACCGCTCATCAGCATATTTTATCCATGCCAACAGGCGCAGCATCATGCGCTCCTGCGTTTCAGAAGGGTGACGCGCCAGCGTCAATGCCGCATCCAGAAACCGGTTGCGATCAAGGTCAGCCACATTGACGACGGCTTTATAAATTGTCGCTTTAAGCGCCATGAGAAAACTCCTTTCGAATCAGGCGCCCATTGTAGCGAAAACCGCGCTAAAAGGCTGTTAACGAATCTTTTACCCACTCGCGTCAGGCGCTGATATTGCGCAAATGAGTATGGTATAGTCACCTTGCTAAACAAGATTTAACTTCGTAGGCTTAGACTTGCATCCACGGTTAAGTCAGAATGCTGACAGGAGGGCATGTGGAAAAATATTGTGAGTTAGTACGCAAGCGGTATGCGGAAATCGCCAGCGGAGACTTAGGGTATGTCCCGGATGCGCTGGGTTGTGTATTGAAAGTGCTTAATGAAGTGGCGGCAGATAGCGCCCTTTCAGAGTCGGTCAGGGAAAAGGCAGCTTATGCTGCCGCGAACTTACTGGTGAGCGATTATGTCAATGAATGAAACGTATCAACCCATTAATTGCGATGACTACGATAGTCTTGAGCTTGCCTGCATGCATCATTTAATACTGACGCTAACGTTAAAAGATGGCGAGGTTTTGCAGGCAAAAGCGAACGATTTGATCTTACGTAAAAATGTAGAATATCTGCTTGCCGAGGTTTCCGGCGAGTCTTGTGAGCTTCGTCTCGATAAAATCGCCAGTTTCAGCCACCCGGAAATTGGTACCGTGGTAGTTAGCGAATCCTGAGTATTTTGTTGCCGGATGGTGGTGCAAGCACCTTATCCGGCCTACGTTCCATGCGATACGTAGGCCTGATAAGCGCAGCGCCATCAGGCATGCCAAACCAGACTCACCCCTTCTTTATCTTCTGCTGCTCCCTCACGCGTCACAAAAACACCCGCAGCCGCAATCAGCGTTTCGCCGTAAAACAACAGCGGCGTGGTGTCTCGTCGCCAGGGCGGGATCCCCTGCTCCTGCCAGATTTTCTTTAATTTACGTCCGCCGTGACGCCCGACAATATGTAACACGCCTGGCGCTTTAAAACGAATGCTGACGGATTCTTCCTCTCGCGGTCGGCGCAGTTCGCCGCCAGGAACGAGCTGTACCGTCCCTAAGCCGGCAGGCAGCGCCAGCGGTGTTTGCCAGACGGGCCAGGCGACCATCGTTTCGTGTTGTCCGGCCACGGATTTAATCCACCACAGTTGCGACTGATAACGGCGAATCTCGTGATCGCCAAAGCGTAAACAGGGAGAGGCATCGTCGCGCGCCAGCGCCACCTCCTGCCAGATACGTTCCAGCGCGTCGCGAGAGGGCATCGGCGCATTACGCATCGCCAGCCAGCGACGCAAAATCGCCGCCCGCCGTACATCGCTCATCGACATTAATGGAGAGAGCCGCAATGTTCCCTCCGCCGTGATACAGTCCGTAAGATCGCTGGCCAGAAGCTCGTCCAGCAGCCTTTCTTGCTCGGCGCAGAGCGTCGCGCTACGGGCTACTGCCGCAGGAAAATGCGGCCAGCGCTGCTGCAAGAGCGGAAGCGCGCGCAGGCGTAAAAAATTGCGATCGTAGGCGTCATCCTGATTGCTTTCATCTTCAATCCAGCATAAGCCATGACGCACAGCCCACTGTTCCAGCGTCTTCCGCGTTTCTCTCAACAGCGGGCGAAGAAGCAGAGTTCCGGCAAAAGGCGAGCATTCTCCCATCGCGGAAAGTCCGGCCGGACCGCTGCCGCGCTTTAACGCCAGCAGGAATGTTTCACACTGATCGTCAAGGTGCTGCGCGGTTGCCAGCACTTCGCCAGGCAATAGCGTCTGTGCGAACGCCCGGTAGCGCGCTTCACGCGCATGGGCCTCGATACCCAGGCCATTATCCGCCAGCGTCACCCGCTCCACTACCAGCGGAACCTGCCAGCGTTCGCATACGGTTTCGCAATGCCGCACCCAGCTATCAGCATGAGGGCTTAAACCGTGATGAATATGGATAGCACGCAGCGTGACGTCAGGATGGCGTTCTCGCCACAACACCAGTTGATGCAGAAGCACCGTAGAATCCAGGCCACCGCTAAAGGCAGCCAGAATACGGCGAGAAGAGAGTAACGAGGTATTCAACGTGAGAGTGGTCATGATCCATGCTTATAGTGACTTAGCCCGGCAACGTTACCTGGCGAGCGTCTTAATGACAAGCCTTACTGCTCATATAGCTCAAGCGGTAAACCGTCCGGATCGTTGAAAAAAGTAAAGCGCTTCCCGGTATACGGATCGATGCGTATCGGTTCGCACTTAACCTGATGCTTTTCCAGATGCGCAACGGCGTTTTCCACATTTTCCACGCTGAAAGCCAGATGGCGCAGGCCGCAGGCTTCAGGTCGGCTTGGACGCGCCGGAGGGAAGGGAAAAGAGAAAAGCTCAATCACATACTGCCCGTTTAGTGCCAAATCGCCCTTCCACGAGTCACGCTCTTCCCGCCAGACTTCGCTTAGCAGATCGAACCCCAGAATATCGCAGTAAAACGCCTTGCTCACCGCATAGTCTGTCGCAATGATCGCGATGTGATGAACCTGTTTTAATCCCAGCATAGCGTCTCCTTTATTGATTATCAGTACGTTACTCGTCACATTCCCGTCAGGCAAGCTAACAGGCGTGTTTTAAGACTCGTACCTGGTACACCCCGTCTTCATTCCGTTTCGCACCGTGAATATCCGTTTCAAAACCGGGATAATGCTGGCCAATCGAGCAGAGCATCAGCAGAAAATCGAGCACGGCCCGGCTCTGTTGCGTGATCCTCTCGCCGGGCATCAACAGCGGAACGCCTGGCGGATAAGGCAGGATCATATTCGCGGAAACGCGCCCTGGCAGTTGATCGAGCGCCACGGTTTCCACCTCGCCTTTGATCTGACGCTGCCAGGCCTGGTGCGGGGTCATGATCATCTCCGGTAAAACCTCGAACGCCCGCAGCATCAGCCCCGGAAGATCGTGCTGGCGGATCAGTTTATGGATCCCCTGCGCCAGATCCTGAATGCGCATATTGCGATAAAAATCCGGATCTTCCGCATACAGATCCGGCAACATATTTTTGACGCGCAGGTTAAGATCGTAGGCCCGTTTAAATTCTGTCAGTCCGCGCAGCAGCCCCATCGCACGGGTCTTATCAATCCCTATGCTGAACAAAAACAGCAGATTATACGGCCCGGTTTTTTCCACCACCACGCCTCGCTCATCGAGGAACTTCGCCACCAGCGCGGCGGGTATCCCCTCTTCGCTCATGTTGCCCTGTTCATCCATCCCCGGCGTCAGGATTGTCACCTTAACCGGATCGAGAAACATATGATCGTCATCAGCATCGGCGAAGCCATGCCAGGTTTCTCCCGGCGTGACCGGCCAGCATTCGGCCTCATCAACCTCTTCCGGCTGCCAGATATCAAAGAACCAGCTATCGGACTCTTCACGTAGCCGCTGTACCTCTTTACGAAAATGGAGCGCTCGCTCCACCGAACGATTAATCAATCTTTTCCCTGGATTGCCGCGCAGCATCGCCGCTGCGGTCTCGATAGAGGCGACAATGGGATAGCTCGGCGATGTGGAAGTGTGCATCATAAACGCTTCGTTAAACGTCTCTTCGTCATATTCCCCTTTGATATGAATAAGCGACGCCTGCGAAAAAGCCGCCAGCATTTTATGGGTGGATTGCGTTTCGAAAATCACTTTTCCGGGCACCCGATCGCCGCTCATCCCGCTTTTCCCCTGGTAGATCGGATGGAAATGGGTATAGGGTACCCAGGCGGAGTCAAAATGGATCGAGGGAACGTCCAGCATCTGCTTGATCCAGTTAGTGTTATACAGCAGACCATCGTAAGTCGAATTGGTGATAACCGCATGAACTGGCCATTGCGCCTGCGCGGTTTCCGCCACCTTACGCGCAATGCTGTCGCGGGTAAATTCACGCTTAGGAATACCGCCAAGAATACCGAGCGCATTGCGCGTCGGCTTCAACCAGAGAGGCACCACATCGCTCATCATCAGCAAATGCGCCAGCGATTTATGGCAATTACGATCAATAAGTAGCGTACTTCCCGCAGGCGCGGCATACATACCGACAATTTTATTCGAGGTCGACGTACCGTTCGTCACCATATAACTCTGCTCGGCGCCAAAAGTACGGGCGATATACTCTTCCGCTTCCAGATGCGGCCCGGTGTGATCCAGCAGCGATCCCAGTTCAGTCACCGAAATCGACACATCGGCCTTTAAGGTATTGCCGCCAAAAAAGTCATAAAACAGACAGCCTGGCGGGCTTTTCTGATACGCCGTTCCCGCCATATGACCCGGCGTACAAAAGGTATATTTTCCTTCTTTGGCGTAGGTAAAAAGCGCTTTGGTAAACGGCGGCGTAATATTATCGAGATATTCGTTTGTATATTGATGAATGCGCGTCGCGATATCTTCAGCCAGCCCCAATGCATACTCAAAAAACCACAGCGCCATGCGCATATCGTGAACGCTAACGTCCAGCGTGGAGTTGGTATTGATAAAGGCGTAGAGGGGAAGGTATTCATTTAGCTGGTTGATTTCGCTACAAAGGTCGAGACTGTATTCATCCCAGTCAAAAATAACGCCGCAGATGCGCGGGTTATGTTCAATAAACTTCAACAAGTCAACGCTATTTTGCGGCCAGATAATTTGAAATCCCAGGGATTGTAATGCACGCTCAAGCTCCTTGATGGGTTCATCTTTATAATAAACCCCGTGCGGCCCCATAATGGCGATGATGTTCATGCTTTCTCCTGAAAAAACCTGAGATAAGCATAGTAACAATCCTGCCGATGCAAAGCACCGACAGGATTTATCTTATTACAATGCGTTCCATGCATCGGCCCAGGCAATCCCTACGCCGGGCTCATAGTAGGCAGGCGCAACATTACACCATGAGCCTTCCGGGAACGGTTTGCACTGGTACAATGCGCCATTACTGTTAACGATGTCGCCCGGATTCCATTTCTGGCTGCTGCTCCAGGCAGGATAGCTGGTGGTCTTATCTTCGTCATCCGCAGCGGCGGCCTTCGCTTTCACATTCAGCGTATAAACCGCTGTACTGGAGAGCGTACCGTCGCTAACGGTCAGATTCACCACATACTGGGTGTTCTGAGTGACATCCGGCGCGTTGAAAATCACAACGGCTTTATCCTGGCCGCTCAGCGTTTTGCCATCCTGCGACATCCAGGTATAGGTGAGCTTGTCGCCATTCGCGTCGGTCGATCCTTCCGCGCTGAGTGAAACCGGGCTACCGGCTTCCACCGCCCCGACCGGCCCGGCAATGCGCGCGACTGGCGCCACGTTTTCATCCGTCACTGGCGCCGGAGTTGGCGTGACATCCGGTTCAGTGGTTCCGTTATCATCGACGACATTAACGTTGAAATAATGCTGTACACATTTCGTGTAGTCACCCTCTTTAAAGGCGGTATACGGCGTCTGATATCCCACTAACTGGCAGGAATAGGTTTTACCGTCCGCAGTATCGGCGCTCCAGCCCCAGTCTTGTTCCCAATAGATCGGTAACGCGCCAGCGCCGCCTTCATCGAACTGCTTCATCTTTTTACAGCCCAACACTTCGTCCGCCGGCACCGGCACTTTCAGGTAGTTGGCAAACTCTTTGTAGTAGGCGATACGGTTAAGCGACTGCGCATTCTCATCTGCGCCGCCGCACTCCACGCCGCCATTGATGATCTGAATGGTGACGCCGAAACCTGATACCAGGCCGTTTGCTTTATCGCGATCGTTTGGCTGCCAGGTACCGTCAATCACATGTAGCATAGACGGCTTCGGCGGCTGCGGATACACAAAGAAGAAGACGGCGCTCGCCAGGTTCATCCAGGTATCCGCCACCAGCTCGGGTTTATCCAGCAGAGGGCGAACGTCGCCATACATCGCGTCAGAGAAAGGCCCATAGTTGTAGTTATAAGAAAGCTGTTTTGCCCCGCGACCAAAATAGCTGAGGAAATCGCCGTCCTTATCTTTACCGCACGGCCAGGTCTGGCCCTGCCATACATCCGGGTTACATTCGCCGTTGTAGCCGCCTTTCTGTCCTTCTGTCCAGCCGACTTCGCGCAGATAGACCAGCGCCTGACGCCATTCCGGAATGTCACGCCAGCTTTCGTGACCGCCCGTCTCCTGGGCAAAATGCGCAAACATAGTAGCCAGGGTTTTACGGCAGATAGCGTCGCTATCGCGTCCATCGGTGTAGGTACCACAAACCGCCGGGAATTTACCTATCGCTTTCAGGAAGTTAGAGTAAGTGTATTCCGGCGCGCGCATCGGGAACAGATAATCCCAGTCGGCCTCTTTCAGAATACTTTCAACGCGTTTTACGTTTGCCGGGTTAGCGGCGCGCCCCGGTTCGATTTGTTCGACCGCGCTGTTATCCAACGTCTGGATAGAGGATTTCACTGCCTCCATTAACGGAAAATCCGTCAGCGCTTTCTCTTTCGCCGCCAGATCGCTGGCGTTAATGGTCATTGGCTCACTACTGCTAAGCAGCGGCGCGGCCTGCGCACCGGATAAGCTCAACATGATCCCTGCCGCTACGGCGCTGAGCGCCAGTGTTTTTTGCAATCCCATAATTTTCTCCTTGAAGGGTAGTTCACTGCCTGCCCTGGCCACACGCCTGGCAGTTGCTACAGTGTCAGGGAGAACATGCCGTTGCGTTTAATCACATCAGCTCATCGGCGTCTCATTTTTCCTCGTCCAAAAAAAAGAGGCCGGATTATCCGGCCTCCTGGGAGAAATGAGGTAAATGATTAGGCGTAACCGTAGCTCATCAAACGCTGGTAACGACGGTTTTTTAAATCATCGGTGCTTAACACATCGAGATCGGCTAAATCTTCCAGCAGCTGCGCTTTTAGCGATGCCGCCATCGCTTCCGGATTACGGTGCGCGCCGCCCAGCGGCTCCGGAATGATGGAATCGATGAGCTTCAGCTCTTTCAGACGCGGCGCGATGATGCCCATCGCTTCAGCAGCCAATGGCGCTTTGTCGGCGCTCTTCCACAAAATAGAGGCGCAACCTTCCGGGGAGATAACGGAATAGGTGCTGTATTGCAGCATATTCACTTTATCACCCACGCCAATCGCCAATGCGCCGCCGGAGCCGCCTTCGCCAATCACGGTGCAGATGACAGGTACGTTCAGACGAGACATCTCACGCAGGTTGCGGGCGATAGCTTCAGACTGACCACGCTCTTCCGCGCCCACGCCAGGGTAAGCGCCCGGGGTGTCGATGAAGGTGATAATCGGCATGTTGAAGCGTTCAGCCATTTCCATCAGGCGCAGCGCTTTGCGGTAGCCTTCCGGCGCTGGCATGCCAAAGTTACGACGAATTTTTTCTTTGGTTTCACGACCTTTCTGATGACCAATGATCATCACCGGCCGCCCTTCCAGACGCGCGATACCGCCGACGATGGCTTTGTCATCAGCATAGGCGCGATCGCCCGCCAGCTCATCAAACTCATCAAACGCCAGACGGACATAATCCAGGGTGTACGGACGCTGCGGATGGCGCGCCAGTTGGGCTACCTGCCATGCGCCGAGATCGGCGAAGATTTTGCGCGTCAGTTCTACGCTTTTTTCGCGCAGGCGATGGACTTCTTCATCGATATTAATATCCAGTTTCTCATCCTGGCGGCTTACCGCAGTCAGAGAATCGATTTTCGCTTCCAGCTCTGCTATCGGCTGTTCAAAATCAAGGAAATTCAGACTCATAGTATTCCTGTATTAGTCAAACTCCAGTTCCACCTGCTCCGAACCAATGAGGCCACGCAGATCGTTAAGTAAACGATCGCTCGGAGAGACACGCCACGTTGCGCCAAAACGCAGCCGCGCACGCGCATCCGCCCTCTGATAGTAGAGATGTACTGGAATGGTCCCCGAGCGGTGGGGTTCCAGAGACTGACGGAGTCGGTTTAAAAGCTGGTCATCAATTTGCCTGTCCGTCAGCGAGATAGCAAGCCCGCGAGCGTATTTTTCGCGAGCTTCGTCAATATCCATCACTTCGCGGGCGGTCATTTTAAGCCCCCCGCTGAAGTCATCAAAGCTGACCTGTCCGCTGACGATAAGTATGCGGTCTTTTTCCAGCAACTGCTGGTATTTATCCAGCGCGTCGGTAAATAACATCACTTCCAGACGCCCGGAACGGTCATCCAGCGTACAGATGCCGATACGATTGCCGCGCTTGGTGACCATAACCCTTGCGGCAATCACGAGCCCCGCAGCCGTGGTGACTTTACCACGTTCTGTCGGATGCATGTCTTTGAGCCTTACCCCGCCGACATAGCGCTCAATTTCTTTTAAATACTGATTGATGGGGTGGCCCGTCAGGTACAGCCCCAACGTTTCACGTTCCCCATCTAACACCACCTGCTCCGGCCACGGCTGGCAGCTGGCATAGGATTGCTCGATTTGCTCCGGCTCTTCCGCCAGTACGCCGAACATATCCGCCTGACCGATAGCTTCCGCTTTGGCGTGCTGGTCGGCGGCTTTCAGCGCATCGCCCAATGAGTTCATCAGCGCGGCGCGGTGCGGCCCCAGGCGGTCGAACGCCCCGGACATGATCAGCTTTTCCAGCACCCGGCGGTTGAGCTTTTTGGTGTCGGTCCGCGCGCACAGATCAAACAGCTCGCGGAAATAGCCGCCCTGATTACGCGCGTCGATGATCGCTTCGATCGGCCCTTCGCCGACGCCTTTGATCGCACCGATACCGTAGACGATCTCGCCCTCATCGTTAACGTGGAAATGGTACAATCCGGAGTTAATATCCGGCGGCAGAATTTTCAGTCCCATCCGCCAGCACTCGTCCACCAGGCCGACGACCTTCTCGGTGTTGTCCATATCGGCAGTCATCACCGCCGCCATAAATTCAGCCGGATAGTGCGCCTTTAGCCATAGCGTCTGGTAAGAAACCAGCGCATAAGCGGCGGAGTGCGATTTGTTAAACCCGTAACCGGCGAATTTCTCCACCAGGTCAAAGATTTTCATCGCCAGTTCGCCGTCGATACCGTTCTTTTTCGCGCCCTCTTCAAAAACGGAACGCTGTTTGGCCATCTCTTCCGGCTTTTTCTTACCCATCGCACGACGCAGCATATCCGCGCCGCCGAGAGTATACCCGGAAAGTACCTGGGCAATCTGCATCACCTGTTCCTGATACAGAATGATGCCGTAGGTCGGCTCCAGTACCGGCTTCAGGCTTTCATGCTGCCACTGAACGTCCGGGTAAGAGAGTTCTTCACGACCGTGCTTACGGTCGATAAAGTTATCTACCATCCCTGACTGCAACGGGCCGGGACGGAACAGGGCCACCAGTGCGATCATATCTTCAAAGCAGTCCGGCTGCAGACGTTTGATCAGATCTTTCATGCCGCGCGATTCAAGCTGGAAGACCGCCGTGGTTTCCGAGCGCTGCAGCATGTCGAAGCTTTTTTTATCGTCCAGCGGAATCGCGGCGATATCCAGCGGCGGCTCGCCGTTTTTCTCGCGCCGCTTGTTGATCATCTCCAGCGCCCAGTTGATGATGGTCAGCGTACGCAAACCGAGGAAGTCGAACTTCACCAGCCCGGCATATTCCACGTCACTTTTATCAAACTGGGTAACCGGATGCTTGCCCTCTTCATCGCAGTACAGCGGCGCAAAGTCGGTAATTTTGGTCGGCGCGATGACCACGCCGCCAGCGTGCTTACCGGCGTTACGCGTGACACCTTCGAGCTTACGCGCCATATCGATCAGCGCTTTGACCTCTTCGTCCGCCTCGTAAATTTCCGGTAGTTGCGGTTCCGCTTCAAAGGCTTTTGCCAGCGTCATGCCCGGATCGGGCGGCACCAGCTTCGAGATACGATCGACAAAACCGTACGGATGCCCCAGCACGCGGCCCACATCGCGGATAACGGCTTTCGCCGCCATCGTACCGAAGGTGATAATCTGCGATACCGCATCACGCCCGTACATGTCTGCGACGTGCTCAATCACCTGGTCGCGTTTCTCCATACAGAAGTCAACGTCGAAGTCAGGCATCGAGACACGTTCCGGGTTCAGGAAACGTTCGAACAGCAGGTCAAACTCCAGCGGATCAAGGTCGGTAATTTTCAGCGCGTAGGCCACCAGCGAACCAGCCCCGGAACCACGTCCCGGCCCTACCGGCACGCCGTTATCTTTTGACCACTGGATAAACTCCATCACGATGAGGAAGTAGCCAGGGAACCCCATCTGGTTGATAACCTGTAGTTCAATATCCAGACGCTCGTCATATTCCGGGCGACGCTTTTTGCGCTCTTCTTCGTCCGGAAACAGGAAAGCCAGACGCTCTTCCAGCCCCTCTTTCGCTTTTTTGACCAGATAATCTTCGGTGGTCATATCGCCGGTCGGGAACTGCGGCAGGAAATATTCACCCAGACGCACCGTTACGTTGCAGCGTTTGGCAATCTCCACCGTATTTTCCAGCGCCTCCGGAATATCGGAGAACAGCTCGCACATTTCTTCTTCACTGCGCATATACTGCTGCGGTGAATAATTGCGTGGACGTTTAGGATCGTCGAGGGTGAAACCGTCGTGGATCGCGACACGAATCTCATGGGCGTCAAAATCATCGCTTTCAAGGAAACGGACATCGTTTGTCGCAACAACCGGCAAACCACGTGCCTCAGCCAGTTCAACCGCAGCATGGAGATAGGTCTCTTCATCCTGTCTGCCGGTGCGGATCAGTTCCAGAAAGTAGCGATCGGGAAAATGCGTTTCATAGAAAGCAACGCACTCCTCCACCAGCGCCTGGTTGCCGCGTAGCAGACAGCGGCCTACGTCGCCCATGCGTCCGCCGGAAATCAGGATCAAACCTTCTTTAAGCTCTACCAGCCAGTCGCGCTCGATAATCGGGCCTGCCGCGCCGTAGCCGCGCTGATACGCTTTCGAGATCAGCAACGTCAGGTTCTGGTATCCCGTATTATTCGCCGCCAGTACCGTCAGATGAGTCAGCTCATCTCCCAGCAGTTCGTTGTGAACATTAAAGTCCGCCCCGACGATGGGTTTAATGCCCGCGCCATGACCCGCTCCGTAGAACTTCACCAGACCGCAGAGGTTGGTAAAATCGGTGATCGCCAGCGCAGGCATACCTAATGAGGCCGCCTTTTTCACCAGCGGCCCGGTCTTCGCCAGCCCATCGATCATAGAGTAGTCGCTGTGCACCCGCAGGTGAACGAAACGTGGTTCAGACATCTTCAGATTTCTCGATACAAGAATCAGGACACAAGTCCCAGAGCGCGTTTAACAGGCGCAAAACTGCGTCGGTGGTGCGCCGTCGCGCCATACTGTGCCAACTTTTCCAGATGAAAAGCGGTTGGATAGCCTTTGTGCTGCGCAAAGCCATACTGAGGAAAAACGATATCCAGCGCCGCCATTTCTGCATCGCGGGTGACTTTCGCCAGAATAGACGCCGCGCTAATCTCCGCCACGCGGCTGTCGCCTTTCACCACGGCCATTGACGGCACAGGAAGTTCCGGACAGCGATTGCCGTCGATCAGCACATATTCTGGCGCAATATGCAGACCAGCGACAGCGCGCTGCATGGCGAGCATTGTGGCGTGCAAAATATTCAGCTCATCAATTTCATGCGCTTCTGCGCGTCCCAGACTCCAGCTTAACGCCTTTTCTTTAATCTCGTCATACAATGACAGACGACGCTTTTCAGACAATTTTTTGGAATCATTCAGACCGACGATCGGACGAGCCGGATCGAGGATCACGGCGGCGGTCACTACGGCGCCCACCAGCGGGCCACGGCCCACTTCATCCACACCCGCCACTAAATGGGTGTGTGGATAAACAAATTCGATCATTGTGCTAACTCCAGGACGGCATCTGCCGCCTGCTCATCGGCATTACAGCGGATCTGCTGATGCAATTCACGGAAGGTGTCGTGCATCGCATGGCTGGTTTTACCGTTCGCCAGTAGCGGCAACAGCGCTTCGGCGAGTTTTTGCGGTTCGCACTCTTCCTGCAACAGCTCTTTGACTAATTCTCTTCCCGCCAGCAGGTTAGGCAAAGACACATACTCCGTTTTCACCAGACGTTTCGCCAGCCAGAAAGTGAAGGGCTTCATACGATACCCCACTACCATCGGGCATTTTGCCAGCATACACTCCAGTGCCGCCGTACCCGAGGCCAGCAGAGCCGCGTCGCTGGCGATCATCGCCTCGCGCGCCATGCCGTCCAGCAAATGAACGGCGAGATCCGGCGCAACCTCCGCTTTAATTTTTTCAAACTGCTCGCGGCGTTTCGCGTTTACCAGCGGCACGACCACTTCCAGATCGGGATAGCGCTGTCGCAGCAATTGTGCGGTTTTCAGGAAGTCGGCGCTGAGCATTTCCACTTCCGCGCCACGGCTGCCTGGCAGTAGCGCCAGACAATGGGCGTCATGCGGGATACCCAGCACGTCGCGCGCCGCATTTTTATCCGGGTCCAGCGGCATGGCATCCGCCATGGTGTGACCGATAAAGCGGCACGGGACGTTAAATTTATCGTAAAACGCTTTTTCGAAAGGCAGAAAAGCCAGCACCATATGGGTGGATCTGCCTATTTTGAAAACGCGTTTCTGTCGCCAGGCCCAAACGGACGGGCTGACATAATGAATGGTCTTAATCCCTTGTTTTTTCAGATTACCTTCGAGGGTAATATTGAAATCAGGGGCGTCAATCCCGACAAAGACATCGGGCTTGAGTTCGGTAAAACGGCGGGTCAGATCGGCGCGGATATGCAACAAACGGCGTAAACGTCCGAGCACTTCAACAATGCCCATGACCGCCAGCTCTTCCATTTCGTACCAGGCTTCACACCCTTCGGCCTGCATACGCGGCCCCGCAACGCCCACAAAACGGGCGTTGGGTACGCGCGCTTTCAGCGCACGAATTAAGCCTGCGCCAAGAATATCGCCGGACGTTTCACCGGCGACCAGGGCAATCGTTAAAGGACGCTGTGCCGCCATTAACGAATCGGACCACGCGTTGAACGCTCAAAGAACTCGGTAAACGCCTTCACTTCCGGATGCTTTTCAGCAAGTTCAGCGATTTCCAGCTTCGCTTCGTCGAGCGTTTTACCACTGCGGTACAACAGTTTGTAGGCATTACGAATCGCCACCAGCCCTTCACGGCTAAAGCCGCGACGCTTCAGCCCTTCGATATTTACCCCGAACGGCGTCGCATGGTTACCCTGCGCAATCACATACGGAGGGACATCCTGCGCCACGCCGGAGCAGCCGCCGACCATCACATGCGCACCGATAATGCAGAATTGATGAACTGCCGTCATACCGCCGATGATCGCAAAATCATCGACTGATACGTGCCCCGCCAGCGTGGCGTTGTTGGCGAGGATACAGCGATTACCTACCGTACAATCATGTGCGACATGCGCATTGATCATCAGCAGGTTATCGCTACCCACCTTCGTCAACCCACCGCCCTGCACTGTACCACGATGAATGGTGACGCTTTCGCGGATGCGGTTACGATCGCCAATTTCCACACGGGTCGGCTCACCCGCATATTTCAGATCCTGGTTCACTTCACCGATGGAGGCAAACTGATAAATCTCGTTGTCGCGGCCGATTTTGGTTTGACCATTCACGACCACATGAGACTTCAGTACGGTTCCCTCACCAATTTCGACCTGCGGCCCAACAATACAAAAGGGACCAATGTGGGCATTAGCGCCAATTACAGCGCCGTCTTCCACAATGGCGGTAGGATGAATAAAGGCGGATTTATCAATCACGAATCAGGCCTCCCGGCTACGAGCACACATCATGGTTGCTTCGCACACAACTTTACCGTCGACCAGCGCAACCCCTTTAAAGCGGGTCAGGCCACGGCGCGTTTTCTCGAAAGTGACTTCCATGATCATCTGATCGCCTGGCACCACCGGACGCTTAAAGCGCGCTTCATCAATACCCGCGAAATAATACAGTTCGCCAGGTTCCAGTTTACCAACGCTTTTAAACGCCAGAATACCGGTTGCCTGCGCCATCGCTTCCAGAATCAGCACGCCTGGCAAAATCGGTTTGCCCGGGAAGTGTCCCTGGAAAAACGGCTCGTTGACGGAGACATTTTTCACCGCACGCAGAAAACGACCTTCTTCAAAGTCCAGCACGCGATCGACCAGTAAAAACGGAAAACGGTGCGGCAGAAGCTCTAAAATCTCTTCAATCTGCAGAGTATGAGTGTTAGTAGTCAAAATACTCTTCCTGTCCAAATATACAAAAAGGCAATAATAACACGGCCTGCCGCAATCGTATGAATGTGACAGGCCGGAAAAGAATGGCAACTACAAGGCGGAACGTTAGTCTTGTTGATTAACCTTGCGCTCAATCGCTTTGAGACGCTTGCTCATATCATCAATGTTCATCACCAGTGCAGCAGTTTTACGCCATACTTTGTTGGGTTGCAGCGGAATGCCTGAGGAGTAGACGCCCGGTTCCGTGATGGGACGCATCACCATACCCATGCCAGTTACCGTGACTTTGTCGCATATTTCCATATGCCCATTGATCACGCTGGCGCCGCCAATCATGCAGTAACGGCCAATCTTCAGGCTACCCGCCATAATGACGCCACCGGCAACTGCCGTATTGTCGCCAATCACGACGTTATGTGCAATCTGGCACTGATTATCAATAATCACGCCATTGCCAATAACAGTATCATCCAACGCGCCACGGTCAATGGTGGTACAAGCGCCGATCTCGACACGATCGCCAATAATGACCCGGCCCAGTTGTGGGATCTTCACCCAGTTGCCACGATCGTTAGCGTAGCCAAAACCGTCCGCGCCGATCACCGTACTGGACTGGATCAGGCAATTCTCACCGATCTGAATGTCGTGGTAAATCGTTACGTTCGCCCACAAGCGTGAACCCGCCCCGATTTTGCTATTTTTTCCGACGAAACAGCCTGCGCCGATAACCACGTTATCGCCCAGTTGTACGCCAGATTCAATCACCGCATTCGCGCCGACTGAAACATTGCTACCCAGCGTTGCCGTCGCATCAATCACGGCGCTTGCCGCGATATTCTGCGCGGGCTGCGGCGTAGTATCTAAAATTTGCGCCATGCGCGCGTAGGTCAGGTAGGGATTTTTAACTACCAGCGCCGCGCTCTTGGCAAAAGGAAGATCGTCCTGCGTCATGACAACCGCAGAAGCCTGGCATAAACCTAAGTGTTCACGGTACTTAGGATTTACCATAAACGTAATGTGGCCTGTTGTTGCAGATTGCATGGACGCAACGCCGGTGATGACGATATCGCCATCACCGTGTAATTCTGCATCCAACTGTTCTGCTAAGTCAGCCAGTCGAATTGAAGGCATTACTTATTTAACCTGTTTCAGTACGTCAGCGGTGATGTCTTTCACATCGCTGCTGTTGTAAGCAACGGTGTTTGCGTCTACCACCAGATCGATACTCTGGTCGTTAGCCACTTTTTTCACCGCAGTCTGGATACGAGTCACCAGTTTGTTGCGTTCTTCGTTGGAACGACGAGCGCGATCTTTCTCAAAAGCCTGCGCTTTTTGCGCGAAAGTCTGGCGCTGAGACATCACGTCTTTTTCCAGCTTAGTACGATCGCTACCTGCTTTCATGGATTGCAGACGCTGCATTTTAGATTGCAGATCGGTTTCCATTTTTTGCAGTTCAGCCGCACGGCCTTTAAATTCGTTTTCCAGTGTATTGGATACACCCGTCTTCTGCGCAACCTGTTGGAACAGATTACCCATGTTGACGATTGCAATTTTGTCAGCAGCCTGTGCGGACGTTACCATCGCCAAACCAAGACCTGCAGCTAATAACCACTTTTTCACAATAAACTCCTTACCATCCCATTTGCACCCGAAGGTACAGCTCTTTGCGTGGCCTGGCGATCCCTGGGGGCATCGCCAAAAGTCATCGCTACACTACCAATGCATTCCTTTGCAGTGAACAATTACCAGGTTTTACCAATGTTAAACTGGAACTGCTCGGCTTTGTCTCCATCGTACTTTTTAAACGGCTGGGCGTAGGAGAAGACCAACGGCCCCAATGGGGACATCCATTGTAATGCGATACCCGCGGACATACGGATGTTGCTCGGATCGCTGTAGTCCGGATAACCAGAATACTGGCTGGAATCCCAGTTAGTATCCCAGACGGTCCCCATATCCCAGAAGAAAGAAGTACGGACCGAATTAGCATATTTCTCGCTGATAAACGGCGTCGGCGTGATAAATTCCAGGCTGGCGACCGCCATCGCGTTCCCCCCTACCGCATCATCCGACTTACACATATCTTTTGCGCCGTCCTGCGTCGCGCAATCGTAGTCTTCATCAGCATCGTAATTTTTAGGGTTATAGGGATAATAGACCGCCTTAGGACCAATGGTATTGGACTGGAAGCCACGAACGGTACTGGAACCACCGGCATAGAAGTTCTCATAGAACGGCATTTCTTTACCGCCTAAACCATCGCCATAACCAAAGCGGGTACGGCCCAGAATGACCCACTTATGATCGTTATCGATCGGTACATAGGTCGCGGTATCCAACGTCGCTTTATAGTATTCGTTATCCGATCCCGGAATCGTCACCTTACCCGTCAGGTTGATACGCGTACCTTCCGTCGGGAAGTAACCACGGTCTAGTTTGTTGTAGGTCCAGCCGTAGTTAAAGGTGAAGTCATCAGTGCTAAAACTATTATCCTGATCATTAGTACTCGGATACTGGCCCATTGATGCCAGATAACGCCACATTGCAACCTGCGGTTCCATATTGGACAGGGAGTTATGCACATACCCTAAACCAGCACGCAACGTGTTGTACTCGTTGATGGGGAAGCCAAGCGTCACGTCCGTACCGTAACTCTTGTTGGTATAGTCGGACAGGTCTGCATCGTCCGCCTGGAAGTCGTTATAGAAGATACGACCACCGAGGCTCACGCCGTCAACGGTAAAGTATGGGTTAGTAACGGACAGTTCGCTGTAGGTCTGGTAGTCGTTTTTGGTGCCGTTAATCCCCACGGAATAACCGGTACCTAACCAGTTGTCCTGCTGAACGCCGGCCTGGAAGCTAACGCCGCTTTCTGTACCGTAACCGATACCGAAGTTAAAGCTACCGGTGTTGCGCTCTTTCACCTTGTACACCACATCAACCTGATCCGGGCTACCCGGAACGCGCTGCGTGTCGGTGTCGACGGTTTCAAAGAAGCCGAGACGGTTCAGACGCTCTTTCCCCTGGTCAACCAGGTCGCTGCCCAGCCACGCCCCTTCCATCTGGCGCATTTCACGGCGCAGAACGGAATCTTTTGAGGTGTCGTTGCCTTCAAAGCGGATCTTACGCACGTAGAAACGGTTGCCCGCATCGACGTTTACGCGCAGTTTTACGGTTTTGTCAGCATCGTTAATTTCAGGCTGTGACTGCACGCGCGGATAGGCGTAACCATAGCGACCCAGAAGCTTTTTGATGTCATCTTCCATTTTGGTCACTTTGGTGCCGTTATAGAGCTCGCCCGGTTCAATTTTCGTCAGTTTCTCAATTTCAGCGGAATGTCCGGCCAGGTTACCGCTCACCTGAACCCCGGAAAGCTTGTACTGATCGCCTTCGGTGATATTGACGGTGATGTAGATCCCTTTCTTATCCGGCGTCAGACTCACTTGCGTGGAGTCAATATTGAAACGCGCGTAGCCGCGATCCAGATAGTAGCTGCGCAAGGTTTCAAGGTCGCCCGCCAGCTTCTGTTTCTGGTATTTACGATCGCCGACGACGTTCCACCACGGCACTTCGTCACGCAACTGGAAATGGGAAATGAGTTCTTCGGTGCTAAAGGCATGGTTACCGACGATGTTGATCTGTTGGATCTTCGCCGATACGCCCTCCTGGAACACCAGTTTAAGATCAACACGGTTGCGCGGCAGCGGCGTGACGACCGCCTTAACGCTGGCGCTGTATTTACCTACGCTATAGTAAAAGTCTTCCAGACCTTTTTCGATATCAGACAACGTGGTGCGATCCAGAGACTCGCCAACACGTACGCCAGACGCTTCGAGGTTTTGCTTGAGCATGTCATCTTTCACCGACTTGTTCCCGGAGAAAGTGATGCTGGCAATGGTCGGACGTTCTTTTACCTGAACCAGAAGGGTATTACCATCGCGCAGGACGCGGACGTCCTCAAAGTTGCCGGTGGCGAACAGAGCGCGAATGGTGTTACTGATATCTTCATCATTAACCGTGTCGCCTGTGCGCACCGGCATACTGAGGAGAGCCGCACCAACGGCGACTCGCTGCAGGCCTTCGAAATGAATGTCCTTCACTACGAACCCTTCAGCACCGTATACGGTGGCGCTGCTGAACAGCAGCGACGCTATGAGCAACTTTTTCATCGCCATCGTTATTATGCGTTCTTCCTAACTAACTCTCTTACAACCGAGAGAAATCATTGAAAAGTGCAAGCCCCATTAACAACACCAGCAAAATCGAGCCAATGCGATAACTAAAGTCTTGAACCCGCTCGGATACCGGCCCGCCCTTAAGCTTTTCAATCGCCAGGAACAGCAGATGACCCCCGTCAAGAACGGGCAGCGGAAACAGGTTGATTATCCCTAAGTTCACGCTGATTAGCGCAAGGAACATCAGGTAATAAATCACCCCGAACTCCGCTGACATCCCAGCCCCCTGAGCGATAGAAATCGGCCCACTGAGGTTGTTCAGTTTCACATCACCGGTTATCAATTTACCCAGCATACTGACCGTCAGCTTCATCAACTGCCACGTCTTATCCGTGGCTTCGAGGATGGCGCTAAAAGGCCCATACTGGCGTATAGTCTTGTACTCTTCCGGCAGAGGAATAATTTTAGGCACCACGCCTGCAAACCCTTCCGCCTTTCCGTTAACCGATTTCGTATCCGGCGTTAACGTCAACGACAAGGCGCTCCCCTGCCTTTCAATCTCTAACGCTAACGGCTTACCGGGATTATCGCGTACAAACGTCACGAATTTCATCCACTGCGTTAACGGCTGACCATCGACTTTAACGATCCTGTCGCCCGCTTGCAAACCCGCTTTACTGGCTGCGGAATTCGCCTGCACTTCTGACAGTACCGGTTCAATCTGTGGCCCGCGGGGCCGAATCCCTAAAGAAGATACAGGATCTTGCTTATCAGGCTCAAATGCCCAGTGACGTAAATCAAGCGTTTTGTCCTGCCGTTGGTCGCTACCAAACGGCGCGACGCTCACCGTCGTCTGCTGATCGCCAATTTTGGACACCAGTTGTAAACGCACGGCATCCCAATCAGGGGTTTCGATACCATCAACGGCTTTAAGTTCCGTACCAGGCGCAATTTGCGCCTGCGCAGCAATCGAGTTGGGCGTTATTTCGCCAATGACCGGACGAACGCCAGGGACGCCGATGATAAAGACCAGCCAGTAAGCAAAGATAGCAAAAACGAAGTTCGCAACCGGACCTGCGGCAATAATTGCGGCGCGCTGGCCCACCGTTTTGTTATTGAAGGCGTGACGACGCAATTCCGGCGCTACCGGTTCGGCGCGTTCATCCAGCATTTTGACGTAGCCGCCCAGCGGGATCAGGGCGATGACATACTCGGTGCCGTACCGATCGGTACGACGCCAGAGCGCTTTGCCAAAACCGATGGAAAAGCGCTCAACTCGCACACCGCAGCGCCGGGCAACCCAGAAATGACCAAATTCATGCACAGTGATCAGCACGCCCAGTGCGATGATGAATGCAGCCAGATTCCAGAGAATACTCAGCATAAAACCTTCCGTTAGAGCGTCCTGAACACCAGTAACAACAGGCAAGCAAAGACCGGTACGGCAGCCGTCAGGCTGTCAATTCGGTCCAGAATGCCGCCATGGCCTGGAATCAAGTGGCCGCTATCCTTAATTCCTGCTTCGCGCTTAAACATACTCTCGGTGAGGTCGCCCAGTACAGAAGCCAGAGCCGCCACCACAGAGCAAATCAGCAAGATAACAGGCGCAACATTCAGATTCGCCCACATACCGTAACCCCATGAGATCACGGCAGCCGTAGCAAGCCCGCCGATAAACCCTTGCCAGGTTTTACCCGGGGAAACCTTCGGCGCCAGCTTATGTTTGCCAAACAATTTACCAAACATATACGCGCCAGAGTCCGCTCCCCAGACCAGGATCATGACATAGAGTAGCCATATTGCGCCACTGTAATGATTCTCGTCATAGTGCCAGGCGCGCAGCGCCAGCATGCCCCAGAAAAATGGCACAATAGTTAACAAACCGAAAATGAGACGCAATGTTTTTGAGTTGCGCCAGATTGCCGCCGAACCGGGATAAAATAGCACCAGCAGTAGCGCGACAACCCACCATCCTAACGATGCCCAAAGCGACATCTCAACCAGCGGTTGACGAATGTTGTGATGATACTCAGGCAACAAAAATAGCATCAGCGCCAATAACAGACCACACAGCACCGCCAGCCAAACCCGCTGTGAACGCGCGGCGAAACCGCTTAACTGTCCCCATTCCCACGCGGCCAGCATACAGACAACCAGCGTAATAATAGCGAACCCCACCGGCGGCAATAAAAAAAGCGCAGCGATGACCGCGGGTATTAACACAAAAGCAGAAATCAGGCGATACTTCAGCAAAAGCAACCCCCATCAGGCTTTGTCATCACCAGGCTCGGTACCGCCGAAACGACGCTCTCGATTAGCAAAGGCATGCAGCGCACCTTCAAAGTCTTGTTCATCGAAATCGGGCCAAAGAACATCCGTAAAGTAAAGTTCGGCATAGGCAATTTGCCAAAGCAAAAAGTTACTAATGCGATGCTCTCCCCCAGTCCTAATTACTAAATCCACAGGCGCCAGCTCATGCATACAGATTTGCTGGCCTAGTCTCTCTTCATCAATCTGATCGGGGCGCAGCACTCCAGCCTGCACCTGTTCCGCCAGTTGTCGGACTCCCTGGACAATATCCCAACGTCCGCCGTAATTCGCAGCAATATTCAGCGTTAGACCCGTATTATGGGCGGTAAGCGCTTCTGATTTGCGAATACGTTCTTGTAAACGTGAGTTGAATCGACTGATATCGCCGATAATACGCAGGCGAACGTTATGGCGGTGCAGGCTTTTGACTTCGCTATCCAGCGCCCACACAAACAGCTCCATTAACGCGCTCACTTCCTGCGCCGGTCGGTTCCAGTTTTCACTACTAAAGGCATACAGCGTTAACGCATCAATACCGTTATTGGCAGCAAAAGAGACCGCTCGCCGGACGGACTTCGCTCCGGCTTTATGCCCAAAGGCCCGGATCTTCCCTTGCTTTTTCGCCCAGCGACCATTGCCATCCATAATTATTGCAACATGACGGCAGCCATGCGCTGGCAAATTTTCGCTTACTGGTTGAGTTGCAGACAACATAACGCGTTTTTTGTCCCTGAAAGGATTTAGCGGTACTCAGGAATACTGAAGCCTTTATACACATTCTCTTCGGTTCGCTTCGCGGATGACTGCGCGTCATCGCCCCTGTCGTGCGCTGTCTGCGCACGCCGGGAACGTATTCGCCTGCCGTCCCGATGCGTCCTGAATGATTTTGTGTATCCACAAAAAAGCCGTGTAAAACCACGGCTAACCTGACCGAAAAAAGCCAAAAACCTGCGATCAGGTGGCGCAGACTATATCACCGAAGCCCAACGCTAACAAATAGCACGATCTTCTGTCGCGGGATAATCGTCAGCGTGAGAGCCGTATCACTTGTTTTCTGGCTACTTCACGCGCGATGGCGTCAACCTGCAATACGTCCTCAACGCTTGCCGGTTCCTGTAAATCCATCCTCTCCAGCACCGCTAAATTGAGCCCGGCGATATCGGTAAAACGAATCTGTTGCGCCAGAAACGCGGCAACGGTGATTTCGTTTGCCGCATTGAGCGCCGTCGTTGCCGCCTGACCTTGCTCAAACGCCTCCATCGCCAGCTTCAGGCACGGATAACGCTGATAATCTGGCGCGCTAAACGTCAGCGCGCTGAGTTTGCAAAAATCAAGCGGCTGCGCGCCGGACGTGACGCGATTCGGCCATGCCATCGTATGCGCAATAGGCGTACGCATGTCAGGTTCTCCAAGCTGCGCCAGGACGCTGCCGTCCTGATAACGCACCATCGAATGAATGACCGATTGCGGATGGATCAACACTTCCATCTGACGTGCGCTGGCATTAAATAACCAACGCGCTTCAATGTATTCCAGACCTTTATTCATCATGGTGGCGGAGTCGACGGAGATTTTTCGCCCCATCGACCAGTTCGGATGACGACATGCCTGATCCGGCGTCATCGCTGCCAGATCGCACATTGGCGTTTCACGAAACGGGCCACCAGACCCGGTAAGCAAAATCGACGTTACGCCATTTTGCTCAAGGTCAGCGTATCCCAGATTATGCTGAATAGATTGCGGCAAACTCTGAAAAATCGCGTTATGTTCGCTATCGACGGGTAAAAGCCGGGCGTTGCTGCGTTTTACTTCGTCCATAAACAGCCGCCCGCAGGTCACCAGCGATTCTTTATTCGCCAGCAGAATCGTCTTCCCTGCGCGAATCGCCGCCAGGGTCGGCAGTAAACCAGCCGCGCCCACAATGGCCGCCATCACATGCCCGACCTCATCAAGCGCCGCCATCTCACAGGCAGCCTGCTGACCGCTCAGAACCTCGGTGCGGCTGCCATGCTGCTGAAGCATTATTTTGAGCTGTTCTGCGCTCGACGTATCGTCCATCACGGCATAACGCGGCGAGAACTCCAGGCACTGCTCCGCCATGCGGGCGACATTTTTACCCGCCACCAGCGCGATAACGCGGAAGCTATCAGGATTATGGCGCACCACGTCCAGTGTGCTGCAACCAATAGAGCCGGTCGAGCCCAGAATGGTTAATTGCTTCATGAAACGTCCAGAAGTGTTGAAACGGAATAAAAAGCAAAACGCCGCACAGGAGACCTGATAATGTCTTCTGCGCGGCGCTTTGTACACCACTCATCCGCCAGGTTTAGCGGTGGAATGAGTTTATATCTGCGTACAGATCAATCAGAACTGCATCAGTTCTGCTTCTTTATCTGCCAACGCCGCATCAACTTTCTTAATTGCCGCGTCGGTCATTTTCTGTACTTCTTCCTGAGAGCGACGATCGTCATCTTCACTGATCGCTTTATCTTTCAGCAGAGCTTTTACTTTATCGTTCGCATCACGGCGGACGTTACGAACGGCGACACGCGCCTGCTCCGCTTCGCCACGGACAATTTTCGTCAGATCTTTACGACGTTCTTCGGTCAGCGGCGGCAGCGGAACGCGAATGTCGGTGCCCGCAGAGCTTGGATTCAAACCGAGGTCTGACGCCATGATCGCTTTTTCAACGGCTGGCCCCATAGAACGGTCAAACACGTTAATTTTTAAGGTACGGGAGTCTTCTACCGTTACGCTTGCCAACTGACGCAGCGGGGTCGGAGTGCCATAGTATTCTACGACAATACCATCCAGCAGGCTGGGAGAAGCACGACCCGTGCGCACTTTGCTGATTTGGGTTTTGAACGCTTCAACGCATTTTTCCATGCGTACTTCAGCATCTTTTCTGATATCGCTAATCACGTTACGAATCCTTGAAAACTAGTCTCAGTCAGACCAGACGGTCACACAATACAAAGATGTGCTAAGTATAGTCTCGTTTAATTTCTGCCAGGTAATAAGACCCGTCAATAGAACAGAATCTTACCCGTATTTGGCGCTCACGGGAATTATTCCGTGATTAACGTCCCTTCTTTTTCGCCCATCACCACACGACGCAGCGCGCCTGGTTTGTTCATGTTGAAAACACGAATCGGCAGTTTGTGGTCACGAGCCAGCGTGAACGCCGCCAGATCCATCACTTTCAGCTCTTTATCCAGCACTTCGCTGTAGGTCAGCTGATCGTACATGGTCGCGGAAGGATCTTTTGCCGGATCGGCAGTGAATACGCCATCCACTTTGGTCGCTTTCAGTACGACATCCGCTTCAATTTCGATCCCGCGCAGACAGGCCGCAGAGTCGGTAGTGAAGAACGGGTTACCCGTACCTGCAGACAGAATCACAACACGGTTATTACGCAGCAGGCTAATCGCCTCGGCCCAACTGTAGTTGTCGCACACGCCGTTTAAAGGAATTGCCGACATCAGGCGGGCGTTCACATAGGCGCGGTGAAGCGCATCACGCATTGCCAGGCCGTTCATGACGGTGGCCAACATGCCCATGTGGTCGCCCACAACGCGGTTCATCCCCGCTTTTGCCAGACCCGCGCCACGGAACAGGTTACCACCGCCAATCACCACACCAACCTGAATACCCAGTTCAACCAGTTCTTTGATCTCCTGAGCCATACGATCCAGTATGCTTGCATCAATACCGAAGCCTTCCGTACCCTGCAGAGCTTCGCCGCTTAATTTAAGCAGAATGCGTTTATAGACGGGTTTTGCATTGGTAGCCATGTTTCTTTCCTGAGACTGTCAACGATTGATATGAGTTAATTCCGGCGACATTGTACGTCGCATTTCAGCGCAGACGCCAGGCGTCGGCTGATTTTACAAGAGAGGCGCAAAAAGAAGCCGCCCTCAGGCGGCTCCTCAGGAAAATCAGGACTGCTTAGACATCGCAGCAACTTCTGCTGCAAAGTCAGTCTCGACTTTCTCAATGCCTTCGCCCACTTCAAAGCGGATGAAGCCAGTCACGTCAGCGTTGTGCTCTTTCAGCAGTTGGCCAACAGATTTGCTCGGTTCCATGACGAAAGGCTGACCAGTCAGAGAAACTTCGCCGGTGAATTTCTTCATGCGGCCTTCAACCATTTTCTCTGCGATTTCTTTCGGCTTACCGGACTGCATCGCGATGTCCAGCTGTACCTGGTACTCTTTCTCTACCACGTCAGCAGACACGTCTTCCGGCTTAACGAATTCCGGCTTGCTTGCCGCAACGTGCATCGCCAGCTGTTTAACCAGCTCTTCGTCAGCGCCTTTAGCGGCAACCAGAACGCCGATGCGCGCACCGTGCTGGTAAGAACCCAGAACGTCGCCTTCCAGGGAAGCGACGCGACGAATGTTGATGTTCTCGCCAATTTTCGCTACCAGAGCAACGCGCTCTTCTTCGAACTGTGCTTTCAGAACTTCTACGTCAGTGATTTTGCCAGCAACAGCGGCGTCCAGCACTTTGTCAGCAAATGCCTGGAAGCCAGCATCTTTAGCCACGAAGTCAGTCTGGCAGTTAACTTCCAGAATGAAAGCGACGTTACCGTCGATTTTGGTTTTGATTACGCCGTCAGCAGCCACGTTGCCTGCTTTTTTCGCCGCTTTGATAGCGCCGGACTTACGCATGTTTTCGATTGCCAGCTCAATGTCGCCATTCGCTTCAGTCAGCGCTTTTTTGCAATCCATCATGCCTGCGCCGGTACGCTCACGCAGCTCTTTTACCAGGGATGCGGTAATTTCAGCCATTCTAAAATCCTCGAAAGATTTGATCTGCCCGGCATCAAACCGCACAGATATAAAAGTGAAAAAGGGGGCCATATACAGGCCCCCTAACCAAACGTGATACTACCTGGTCTATAAGGGCTCTCCCCTTCATATTTCGAGCCGCAGGCGCGTTGCCTTCACTCGCTCATCCTGGTCACTTACTGATGTAAGCCCCCGGGAATTCTCGAGCTTGCCGCCTTCCTGCAACTCGAACTATTTTAGGGAGTTATCAAGCCTTATTACTCGGCTTCTACGAAGCTTTCTTCCGCCTGGGAAGCCAGATCCTGAGAACGGCCTTCACGAACGGTTGCAGCGACAGCGCCCAGGTACAGGCTAACAGCACGGATTGCGTCATCGTTACCCGGGATAACGAAGTCAACGCCGTCCGGATCAGAGTTGGTATCAACGATAGCAAATACCGGGATACCCAGGTTGTTCGCTTCTTTGATAGCAATGTGCTCGTGGTCAGCATCGATAACGAACAGAGCGTCCGGCAGACCGCCCATGTCTTTGATACCGCCCAGGCTGTTTTCCAGTTTCTCAAGCTCACGAGTACGCATCAGCGCTTCTTTCTTGGTCAGCTTTTCGAAAGTACCGTCCTGAGACTGAGTTTCCAGGTCTTTCAGACGTTTGATGGACTGACGAACTGTTTTCCAGTTAGTCAGCATACCGCCCAGCCAGCGATGGTTCACGAAGAACTGGTCGCAGCTGTTAGCAGCTTCTTTCACCGCTTCGCTTGCAGCGCGTTTAGTACCAACGAAAAGGATTTTACCTTTACGAGCAGAGATCTTGTTCAGTTCAGCCAGAGCTTCGTTGAACATCGGTACAGTTTTCTCAAGGTTGATGATGTGAACTTTGTTACGCGCGCCGAAGATGAAAGGCTTCATTTTCGGGTTCCAGTAACGGGTCTGGTGACCAAAGTGAACACCAGCCTTGAGCATGTCGCGCATGGAAACAGTTGCCATGATTTAAAACCTCTATAGATTAAGTTGGGGTTATGCCTCCACGTATCCCATATTACCGACCCCAAAGGGCACCCCGGAATATGTGCCGATACGTGTGTGTTGTTACACAAAGTGAGATTTGTCGCTCCCGTCCATCATGTGTAGTCTTCGAATGGATCGGAAGTCCGGCGCGCTTTATACCACAAATACGCCACCGACACCAATAATTGTTGGCACTCAGTGCTGAATTGAACGATGAATTTCGTGTTACAAGCAGGCGGCAAATTTTTGCATCCCCTGGAGCTTACGGCCAGTAAGTGACTGGGGTGAAAAAATGTCGCCAACGCACCTGTGGCACGAAAGGCGAAGTTCAGAATGATTCTCAATTTGGCAGGGTACACCCCTGACTGATACCATTGTCAGCACTTACACAATTATTGCCGAAATCATCGGCACTGATGGACAGAATTCATGGCTATCTCTATCAAGACATCTGAAGACATCGAAAAAATGCGCGTCGCGGGCCGTCTGGCAGCCGAAGTGCTGGAAATGATCGAACCGTATATCAAACCGGGCGTCACCACCGGCGAACTGGACCGTATCTGTAACGATTACATCGTTAACGAACAACACGCGATCTCCGCCTGCCTCGGCTACCACGGCTATCCGAAATCCGTCTGTATCTCTATTAATGAAGTGGTGTGCCACGGCATTCCGGATGACGCTAAACATCTGAAAGATGGTGATATCGTCAACATCGACGTGACCGTGATTAAAGATGAATTCCACGGCGATACCTCGAAGATGTTTATCGTCGGCAAACCGACCATTCTCGGCGAGCGTCTGTGCCGCGTCACGCAAGAGAGCCTGTATCTGGGCATCAAAATGGTGAAACCGGGCATCCGCCTGCGCACCATTGGCGCCGCCATCCAGAAATATGCCGAAGGCGAAGGTTTCTCCGTGGTACGTGAATACTGCGGACACGGTATTGGTCGCGGCTTCCATGAAGAACCGCAGGTGCTGCATTATGATGCAGACGATGGCGGCGTCGTGTTGCAGCCTGGCATGACCTTTACCATTGAACCGATGCTGAACGCCGGGGATTACCGTATCCGCACCATGAAAGACGGCTGGACGGTAAAAACCAAAGACCGCAGCTTGTCTGCTCAGTACGAGCATACTATTGTGGTAACGGAAAACGGCTGTGAAATTCTGACGCTGCGTAAAGATGACACCATCCCGGCGATCATCACACACGACGAATAATGTTTTGCCTGATGGCGATGCCTTCGCATCTTATCAGGCCTACAAATTACACCTTTACTCAAAATCATTCGAGTTGCCTCAAGGCGGCAAGAGAGTGAATCTTCAGGAGCGTACATAAGTACGTGACTGGAGTGAACGAGCGCAGCCAACGTAGAAGCAACTTGAAGGATGAAGAGTAAATACGTAGGCCGGATAAGGCGTTCACGCCATTATCCGGCTTTTTAATGGGTGGCGCATATGAATACTCTTCCTGAACAGCACGCGAATACTGCACTCCCCACCCTCCCTGACCAGCCGCAAAACCCTGGCGTCTGGCCGCGCGCTGAACTGACCGTCGCCGGTATCAAAGCCCGCATCGACATCTTTCAACACTGGCTGGGAGAGGCATTTGACAGCGGCATTTGTGCTGAACAGCTTATTGAAGCCCGAACCGAATTTATCGACCAGTTGTTGCAACGCCTGTGGATTGAGGCCGGTTTCGGTCAGATTGCCGATCTGGCGCTGGTCGCCGTCGGCGGCTATGGACGCGGCGAACTGCATCCGCTTTCCGATATTGATCTGCTCATTTTAAGCCGCAAAAAGCTGCCCGATGAACAGGCGCAAAAGGTCGGCGAGCTGCTGACTTTACTTTGGGACGTCAAGCTGGATGTCGGGCATAGCGTACGTACGCTGGAAGAGTGTCTGCTGGAAGGTCTGTCTGATTTAACCGTTGCGACAAACCTCATCGAAACGCGCCTGCTGATCGGTGATGTCGCTCTGTTTCTGGCACTACAAAAACATATTTTCAGCGAAGGTTTTTGGCCGTCCGACAAATTTTACGCCGCCAAAGTAGAAGAGCAGAACCAGCGTCACCAGCGCTATCACGGTACCAGCTATAATCTGGAGCCGGATATTAAAAGCAGCCCCGGCGGCCTGCGCGATATCCATACGTTACAGTGGGTCGCCCGACGTCACTTCGGCGCTACCTCGCTCGATGAGATGGTGGGATTCGGCTTTTTAACCCCCGCTGAGCGCGCGGAGCTCAACGAGTGCCTGCATATCCTGTGGCGCATTCGCTTTGCGCTACATCTGGTGGTCAGCCGCTACGATAACCGCCTGCTGTTCGACCGCCAGTTAAGCGTCGCTCAACGCCTTAACTACAGCGGCGAGGGCAATGATCCGGTTGAGCGGATGATGAAAGACTACTTCCGGGTTACGCGTCGGGTGAGCGAACTTAATCAGATGCTGCTTCAGCTATTTGACGAGGCGATTCTGGCGCTACCTGCGGATGAAAAACCACGTCCTGTTGACGATGAGTTTCAACTGCGCGGCACGCTTATTGATCTGCGTGACGACACGCTGTTTATCCGCGAACCGCAAGCGATCCTGCGGATGTTTTATATGATGGTGCGCAATAGCGCGATCACTGGCATCTACTCTACGACGTTACGCCATTTGCGCCACGCCCGCCGCCACCTGAGCCAACCGCTGTGTTACATCCCGGAGGCGCGCACTCTGTTTCTGAGTATGCTACGCCATCCCGGCGCGGTCAGCCGCGGCCTGCTGCCCATGCATCGCCACAGCGTACTGTGGGCTTATATGCCGCAGTGGTCGCACATCGTCGGACAAATGCAGTTTGACCTGTTCCACGCATACACGGTGGATGAACACACCATCCGCGTAATGCTCAAACTGGAGAGCTTTGCGAAAGAAGAGACGCGCCAGCGTCATCCGCTATGCGTCGATCTCTGGCCGCGGCTTCCCCATCCGGAACTGATCCTGATCGCCGCGCTGTTCCACGATATTGCGAAAGGACGCGGCGGCGACCATTCGGTACTGGGCGCGCAGGATGTACTCACCTTCGCCGAACTGCACGGTTTGAACTCACGCGAAACGCAACTGGTCGCCTGGCTGGTGCGCCAACACCTGCTGATGTCAGTCACCGCCCAGCGCCGCGACATCCAGGATCCGGAAGTCATCAAGCAGTTTGCCGAAGAGGTGCAAACCGAAACACGGCTGCGTTTTCTGGTCTGCCTGACCGTCGCGGACATCTGCGCGACCAACGAAACCTTGTGGAATAGCTGGAAACAGAGCCTGCTGCGCGAGCTGTACTTCGCCACTGAAAAACAGCTCAGGCGTGGAATGCAAAATACGCCGGATATGCGTGAGCGCGTGCGTCACCATCAGCTTCAGGCGCTGGCGCTGCTGCGAATGGACAATATTGATGAAGCCGCGCTGCACAAAATCTGGACCCGCTGTCGCGCTAACTATTTTGTTCGTCATAGTCCAAATCAGCTCGCCTGGCACGCACGCCATTTATTGCAGCACGATCTGCGCCAACCATTAGTGTTGCTCAGTCCGCAGGCCACGCGCGGCGGAACCGAAATTTTTATCTGGAGTCCGGACAGACCCTATCTGTTTGCCGCCGTCTGCGCCGAGCTGGACAGGCGTAATTTAAGCGTCCATGACGCGCAGATCTTTACCACTCGCGACGGCATGGCAATGGATACGTTTATCGTTCTGGAACCAGACGGCAGCCCGCTGGCGGCGGATCGCCATGACGTTATTCGCACCGGTCTTGAACAGACCATTACGCAGCGTAGCTGGCAGCCGCCGCAGCCGCGTCGGCAACCGGCAAAGTTACGGCACTTTACGGTTGAAACGGAAGTCAATTTTCTGCCCACCCATACCGACAGAAAATCATTCATGGAATTGATCGCGCTCGATCAACCTGGTCTGCTGGCCAGGGTCGGACAAATTTTTGCCGATCTGGGAATTTCGCTTCATGGCGCCCGAATTACAACCATTGGTGAACGAGTAGAAGATTTATTCATAATCGCCACAGCGGATCGGCGCGCACTTAATAATGTGCTGCAACTTGAGGTGCAACAACGGTTGACAGCGGCCCTCAATCCAAACGATAAAGGGTAGTGTGTTTATTTATATGAAAGAGTTTAACAATGCAGCAGTTACAGAACGTTATTGAGACCGCTTTTGAGCGCCGCGCCGATATTACGCCGGTTAATGTAGATACCGTGACCCGAGAGGCGGTAAACCAGGTCATTTCTCTACTTGATTCCGGCGCGCTGCGTGTCGCAGAAAAAATCGACGGTCAGTGGGTCACTCACCAGTGGTTGAAGAAAGCGGTTCTGCTCTCTTTCCGTATTAACGATAACCAGGTTATCGACGGTGCGGAAAGCCGCTACTTCGATAAAGTCCCGATGAAATTCGCTGATTACGACGAAGCGCGTTTTCAGAAAGAAGGCTTCCGCGTCGTTCCGCCTGCGGCCGTTCGTCAGGGCGCATTTATCGCCCGCAACACCGTGCTGATGCCGTCTTACGTTAACATCGGCGCCTACGTTGACGAAGGTACCATGGTTGACACCTGGGCGACGGTGGGTTCCTGCGCGCAGATTGGTAAAAATGTTCACCTTTCCGGCGGCGTGGGTATCGGCGGCGTACTGGAGCCGCTGCAGGCTAACCCGACCATCATTGAAGACAACTGCTTTATTGGCGCGCGTTCTGAAGTCGTGGAAGGCGTCATTGTCGAAGAAGGTTCCGTCATTTCCATGGGGGTATACCTCGGCCAGAGCACCAAAATCTACGATCGCGAAACCGGTGAAGTTCACTATGGCCGCGTACCGGCGGGCTCCGTGGTCGTTTCCGGCAACCTGCCGTCAAAAGACGGCAAGTACAGTCTGTACTGCGCGGTGATCGTGAAAAAAGTCGACGCCAAAACGCGTGGTAAAGTGGGCATTAACGAATTATTGCGCACTATTGATTAAGCGAGTGAAAAGCGGGGGCGACAGCCCCCCTTTGCATTACGGCGAATGCGGTAACACGGTTTCCGGCGCAATCTTTGCCGCAAACGCCGAAGCCAGCGCAGTTAAAACGACATAACCGGCAACCAAAGTCCAACTGTTATCATAGACTGCGCTTAACGCTTTAGCGATAAACGGCGTGAATCCCCCTGCCACAACCGCCCCCAACTGAGCGCCAATTGATGAACCGCTGTAGCGTACAGGCGGATGAAACAGTCCGGCGAAAAAAGAAGGTTGCACGGCATTCAGTGAATTATGACCAATGTTAATAAGCAGAACGTAGCCCATTGTCATCAGTATGAGCGAACGGCTTTCCAGCAGCCAGAAAAAGGGAAAAGCCATTGCCGCGACAAAAAGCGCGCCGAAAATATACACCTGACGGCAGCCACGCCGATCCGACATGTTGCCAAATAGCACGTGCATGGGATACGCCAGCAGACAGGTGAACATTACAATGTACAGAATAGTCAGGCTGGCAATCCCAAGCTGCGTTGTCGCCCAGGAAACCGCGAAGACGGTAGCAAGAAAAAAGGGAACGCTTTCCGCAAAACGCAGAATTATAATCAGCAAAATGCTGCGCCATTGTTCTCGTACTACTTTGACCACCGGCCTTTCTTCTCTTTGCTGTCTATGATTAATGGCCAGCTGCTTTTTAAACGCACGGAAGACAGGCGTCTCATCCAGACGATGACGCATATATAATCCAGGCAACACCAAAAGCGCACTGAGCAGAAAAGGAATACGCCATCCCCACGATAACAACGCCTCCTGCGGTAATTGGGTCACGACTATAAATGCGCCTGTCGCCAATAATTGTCCCGTGAGTCCTCCTGTTTGCGATAGCGCGCTTAACCGCCCCCGGTGCTTTCCAGCAGCATATTCCACGACCATCAACATGGCGCCTCCCCATTCGCCTCCAACCATAAATCCCTGTAGAAAACGCAGAATAACCAGTAAAGCAGGCGCCAGCGCGCCAATACTGGCGTAAGAAGGCAGGCAACCGATGAGAAACGTGACCGCGCCCATCCCCCCTAACGTGATTAATAACGTGTTTTTACGCCCAAGCGTATCTCCCCTGTTGCCAAAAAATAGCGCGCCCAGCGGTCGGGAGATAAATCCCACGCCGAAACTGGCAAAAGAAGATAACGTTGCAGTCAATGGGCTGGCGCCAGGGAAAAAAAGCGGGCCAAATACCAGCGCGCTTGCCAGGCCGTATAATAGAAAATCATAATATTCAATGGAGTTTCCTATCCAGGCGGAAACCACCACCCGGCGAATAGTAGCATTATACGTTCCGGACATAGACTCCGCCTCTCAAGGTTATCGACCACTGCCTCCGGTCAATTTCCCACACTGACTTCAAACGCTTTCTCTATAAACGGAATATCACGTTGAATTACTTAAGCTATCAATAACCGCCGCCCTTTTGCTCATTACGTTGCCGAGACGTCTTCTGCGATCAACCGCGCTTTTTTTGTATACACTGGTGGCGAAAAACCAATTTTTCGTTAATTATTCAAAAGTTATAGTGTGATGAAGGATACCGCTATGTATGACAATCTAAAAAGTCTGGGCATTACCAATCCTGAGGAAATCGATCGTTACAGCCTGCGGCAAGAAGCCAATAACGATATCCTGAAAATCTATTTTCAAAAGGATAGAGGTGAATTCTTTGCTAAAAGCGTGAAGTTTAAGTATCCACGCCAGCGTAAAACGGTGGTGGCCGATGGCATCGGTCAGGGTTATAAAGAAGTACAGGAGATTAGCCCTAACCTACGCTATGTGATTGACGAGCTGGACCAAATCTGCCAGCGCGACCGCTCAGAACTCGATCTCAAACGTAAGATCCTCGACGACTTGCGCCACCTGGAAAGCGTCGTCGCGAATAAGATCAGTGAAATCGAAGCCGATCTGGACAAGCTTACCCGCAAATAAAAAAGCTGCCGGGGCTTCATTTCGAGCCCCTATCACTCTGCTGCTCCCTCTCATCCGCCTCACGGCTACCGCCATTTTTCATCACTATGCCTCACAGCGGCTCTATACATATCATTTCGTTATCCTGCTGTATTTATTAATAAAAATAAAAAGCTATGTTCATCCTCCCTATTTATGGAGGTTATATGACTCAGGAAATCACGCTAACATGTTATTCGCTGCCTGCGGCCCCCGGACTGGATAACATCAAATTTGAAAAGGGGCGCGAGCACGACCGCCAGGCGCTGGGATTTATTCTGCCAGCGAATACGCAGCTGCAAATCCGCCAGCCAAATAACAACGCCGGTAACGCCAGACTCCGTCTGCTGTGCAATGACTCAGCGTGTGAGAAATCGCTTACGCTGAACGGCAACTGGCAAACGATCAGCACAACGGTCGATTCCGTTCCCTTTATTGATACCCTCTTTTTTGCGCAGGGCGGCGAGTTTTCGGTGATCTACCGACAGCCAACCAGCAATAAAAATTTGCCACACTGGCGTAAGGGGCAATCCGAAGACGCTTTTTTCCAGACCTGGGAAGAACAGGCGTCGCCTTTTGCCCTGCTGGAACTGGACCGCGTGCGTTTTCTGCTGCCCTGGGCGGATCGCGCTAATGTCATCAACGCCGGTATCACCGCGCTGGATGCGTACTATACGCGAGTGATCGACGCCTATAATGACTGGACTGGTCTCAGCGATAGCCCTGCTTCGCCGCTTAATCAAAATGTCGCTAACCGCTATTTTATTAAAGCGGATAAACACGGCGTCGGCGCGGCTTATTATCTCCCCTGGTGGTGCGCGCAAACGGCTGCAACATTAAGCCAGGGGTGGATCGATAATGTCGCCACGCAGTGGACGATTCTGCATGAAATCGGTCACGGCTATCAGGGCGTCTTTATGAATGACGTCGACCTGCCAGTCGGTGAGGTGTGGAACAACATTTACGCCGCGTTTTTCCAGCAGCTTAACCTGAACCAGGGGAACCATCTTTATACCGACGGCTGGCTCTACAATTACGGACGGCAGTCTGAGCAGGAATTGCAATTCATTACCTATCTGCGGAATCGCACGCCGGTTAGCGCCTGGGGCGTCCGCCCCCGCCTGCAATTTCTGATGCTGATGTTATTTAAAGGCGGAACAGAAGCCTTTCGGGTGTTTAACCAGAACTACCGCGAGCTGGGTGCTGGCGAAAACTTTTTGCCCTGCGAGCATCGTCTGACCGATCTGCTGGCGGACGCCATCGCCACAGCCTCAGGTTATGACGTCGCGCCGTTTATTCAGCTGTGCGGCTTACCGGTCGATGCGTTCACCCGCGAGCAGATCGCCGCACAGGCGGTAAAACCCGTCTGGCCGCTTTACGATCTGCTGCCGGAGCGCGAATGGGAAAGCGCGCGCCAACATTTAGGGCTGGACTCTTTTGTCTGGCTGGTTGAAAACGCCGAGCTGGCGGCGCTGAACAAAATGGGAACGCTCACGCTAACGCTGAATATCGATCAGCCGGAGCAACTTTATGGACGCGCCTTAACGCTACACGACAACGCCGGCAGCACGTATACATTGCCCGTCAACGACAGTACGCTCACGTTAACTCACCTGCCCATTGGCATTTACCATCTCACCCTGCCCAAAGGGCGATCGCAGAAATACCGCCCGGACACGGACTATGTGGTTATCCGCGAAGGGGAAAACGCACTTACCGTTAATTTCACCGCCTTGCAGGACAGCGCCGCGCATAACGAGCAGTTGATTTTCCTCGGCTACGGTGACATGCCCTTCGCCCGTTTAGCCGTGGATCATGAGGCCAGACAATTAGTTCTGGATATCACGAACGCCACGCCGCACAGCTACTTCGCGAATACGTTATACGCCAGCATAACGGTGTTAACCGCCAGCGGCGAAAAGGTTTTTGAACGTAAGATGAACGGAACAAAGTGCGCCACCGGAAAAATTGTGGTGCCGTTTAGCGACCACTACCACCTTTATCTTTATCATGCCGAGCCTGGCCGCCTGAAAGCCTCGCCGGGCTATCTGACATTGGTCTCGTCGACGAAATATCAGTTACTGCGTCTTGACAGCGAAGGGCTTTATCATTTTTCGCTCAACAACGATCCTGCCGCAGATCTCCAGGCTATGTTTACCCATCGCGCAGATGCTATCCGCGCCTGCCCTTTATTAATGGCGCAACCTTATGCCGCTTGCAAAAACGATCTCTGGCTGATGCTCTCCCATATTGAAGAGCCGACCCGTAGCGCGTTAATGCGCGACAGCGTTGATGTGCTGCCGACGGATAACAGCGAGCCGGGCGAAGGCATCGGTAAAGGCGTGACGTTGCAGTTACGCGGACAAGGCGACAGAACGTTTTGCCAGCTTGCTTACGATAATCGGCAACAGCGCATGACAATAGAAACACTGGCCGGGCAGCCTCATCCCTACTATACCGCGACATACAGCACGCTCACGGTAAAGGAGGAGTCCGGCGAGGTTATCTATAGCCGTCATTATGATGGCATCACCCACTATTCAGCCGATAGCGATACGGTTGTTTTGCAAGCGGGAATGTACATTGAGCTCTTCCATGACGAACCTTACCGTTGCAGCGCCATCAATGAAACGACCGGGCAAAACGTCACGCTGAAAAAACACAACCGCTGGCGCGTGGTGAGCGATGGGCTGGAGGTCGACTCACCGGAACAAACGGAAGAGAAAAATACCTCCGATGCTGCCGCATTATATGGTGATAAATTCAGCTGGCAGCTTATTGGCAAGGAAGAAAATGGTTTTGCCAGTATGGAAATAGACATCCGTGCGCAACAATTTATCTTTACCGCATACCCAATTGCGCCGCATAGCGACTTCGCAACGGAATATGCGGCAGTGACGATTTATAATACGCGCGGTACGGTGGTTTACCGTCAGTCGATAAAAGGTTCGGTGCAGCTTGGCGGCTATACTGACGTCTGCGGGCTGGATGAGGATTATACGATTGAGGTCTTTCATGCCGAGGGCGCAGACCAGTCGGTTATCCGCACCCCGCTCAATGGCGAAAGCTGGCCGCAGCCGCAATACGTGATCTGGCAGGTCACGGCGCGGGGATTACAGCGCCTGACCACGAATTAACCCCACCCCATCACAGCGTCTTCGGGCGCTGTGAGATTACGTTGTCGGATGGCGGCTTTGCCTAATCCGGCCTACCGCTTCGCCCAATTTTCCTGCTCTGATAAGCGTAGCGCCGCCGGGCTTAACGCTGTTCATCCAATTGCAGCGCCACATACAGCAACAGCCGATCGTCAAAATTTCCCAAATCCAGCCCGGTCAGTTCCGAAATACGATTTAGCCGATATTCCAGCGTGTTACGATGAATAAACAGCGCCTTAGAGGTCGCCAGCGGCTGGACATTATGGCGAAACCACGCCGTCAGCGTCCGACGTAATAACCCGTTGTTATCCATCGCTTTGAGTTTTACCAGCGGGCGCGCCAGCTCATTGGCCTGCCAGCCGCCACGCAGGCTATCTAACAGAACCGGCAGCATCAAATCCTGATAAAAATAGCTGCGGCTTTCTGGCATCCGCTGTTTGCCGACCATCATCGTGGTGCGCGCCGTGCGGTATGAGCGTGCAATACTGCCCGGCCCGGTAAAGTAATTGCCCAGCGCTACGCGAAAACGTAGCTGACCATTCTCTTTCATGCGCGAGATAAGCTGCTCTACGCGCTTACGATGATCTTCAGCATCCCAACGACCAAACGAGTTTAAGGCAGGTTTGAGTACCACCATCTCGGTGAGAGAAACAATGGCTATCAGGTTGTTACGCTCCGGCGTGGTAAGCGCATTCTGCAACTGCTGAAGTTCCGCCATTGCGCTATCGACGCCAAGCTGGCCGCTGTCGACTTCCACCACCGCCGCCACACGCGGCTGGTTCAAATCGATCCCCAAACGCTGCGCCCATTCCACCAGCGCCGGCGTATTTTCTTCGGCCTGAATCAGGTTCATCACCAGCTCTTCGCGCAAACGGCTATCCTGCGCCAAAAGGTGCATTAACCGCGACTGCTCCAGCATCATTTCGGCAGTCATACACACCAGTTCGCCATATTTACGCAGATGCTCTGGTTCGCCGGTGAGGCCGATCACGCCGACAATTTCGCCCTCAAGGCGTAAGGGAAGATTAATCCCCTGACGTACCCCGTGCAGGTGTCGCGCCACGGCGTCGTCGATATCCACAACCCGGCCTTGCGACAGTACTAACAGCGCGCCTTCGTGCAATTCACCAATACGTTCCCGATCGCCGCTGCCGATAATGCGCCCGCGGGCATCCATTACGTTGATATTGGTATCGATGATGCGCATAGTGCGCGCCACGATATCCTGCGCCATTTTGGTATCAAGATGCCAGCCAGCCATAAATCCCTCCTGTGAGCAGAGCACAAGCATAAGGAAGATGACAGGTCTCGACATTGTGCAAATGCACAAAACGGTGCAAATAAGTATGGAGTTGTGGGGGGTTTCACAGAAAAGTGTTGCCCCCTTCCATGGCGGAAGGGGGACAAAGGTGATTACTGCATCAGCAAATAAATAGAACTATCACCACGCTGAATATTCAGCGCCAGAACCGACGGCTTGCTGTCGAGAATCTTACGCAGTTCGGCGATATTTTTCACCGGCTGCTGGTTAGCGCCGATAATCACATCACCTTTTTTGAGGCCAATTTGCGCGGCGGGTGAATTCGCTTTCACGCTGCTCACCACAACGCCTTTATCCTGGCCTTTATTGCTCATTTCAGCGCCTTCAATCCCGCTGAAGATGGTGCTGGAATCAACCTGACTCTGGCTGCTCTGCTGCAGTTCCAGATTAACCGTAATCGCTTTACCTTCACGCAGCAGACCGAGGCTGATTTTGCTGCCGACCGGCATAGTGCCGACCTGAGCGCGCAGCGCCGCAAAGCTGCTGATCGGTTTACCGTTCAGCGAGGTAATGACATCCCCGGCTTTGATACCCGCTTTCGCCGCGGACGAATTCGGCATCACCTGGCTGACGAACGCGCCACGCTGGGCGTCGACTTTCATCGCTTTCGCCAATTCGGAATTCAGCTCAGTCCCCATGATCCCCAGTTCGCCGCGTTTCACCTGGCCGTATTCCACCATCTGCGACGTCAGGTTTTTCACCATGTTACTGGGGATAGCGAAGCCAATACCGATGTTGCCGCCGTCCGGCGCCAGAATCGCGGTGTTAATACCGATCAGCTCACCGTTCAGGTTCACCAGCGCGCCGCCGGAGTTACCGCGGTTAATCGCGGCGTCGGTCTGAATAAAGTTCTCGTAATTTTCTACGTTCAGGCCGCTACGCCCCAGCGCCGAAACGATACCTGACGTCACCGTTTCGCCCAGACCAAACGGGTTACCAATAGCGACGGTATAATCCCCCACGCGCAGCGCGTCGGAGTCCGCCAGCTTAATCGCCGTCAGGTTCTTCGGATTCTGAATTTGAATCAGCGCGATATCAGAACGCGGATCTTTGCCTACCACTTTAGCATCGAATTTACGCCCATCGCTAAGCTGTACTTTAATCACGCTGGCGTTATCAACCACGTGGTTGTTGGTGACGACGTAGCCCTTCGCGGCGTCAATAATTACGCCGGAGCCCAGCGCCATGAATTTCTGTTGTTGACCGCCGTTGCCGCCGTTACCGCCGCCCTGGCAGAACGGAGAATTCTGGAACGGAGAACCGTCCTGGCAGAACGGGGAGTCATCGCCAAAGAACTGCTGGAAATTACGCGGCATACGCGGCGTATTCACCGTGGTGCTACCTTCTACATTAATACTGACCACCGATGGCATCACTTTTTCGAGCATCGGTGCCAGGCTTGGCATCTGCTGGGCAGTCATTGCTGAAGAGGACGTTTCAGCCGCCGTGGCAGACAGAGGCGACAATGCCAAACCTAAACTCAGAGCCAGTGCACTCATTGCTAATGTGGTTTTTTTCATGTGTTTCAATCTCGATTAACAGGTAACGCAAAATTGCTGTGTACGTCAGATTCATTTTATAACGCGAAGTTCCGGAGCAAAGTTTCTGGAAAAAGTAAAAATTTATTGTCCATCTTTACAAAAGTCCATTTACTGTTCGACCGCCATCAAACGCCGATATTCATCCCATGCGTAAAGGTCAGTCATCCCGCTGATATAATCCTGAATCAACCGACAGCGATAATAATATTCCAGTACCGGGTACTCCGCCGAATCCGTGGGTAATTTACTGACGACTTCCACGTAGGCCAAACGATGGCGCGTAGAAAGTTTCTGAAATAAGCGCGATTCTATGGGGAAGCGTTTCAACCGTTCTTTTTCCACCAGCTCGCGAAAGTCGTTAAGCGACAGGCTTAATAGCGGCTGATAGATATCTAATAACCCGCTGATCACCCGGTATCCCTGTAGTTCAAGCTGTTCTACATCCGGATGGCTAAACACATGTTCAACCGCCACATTCTTATAGAGTTCAAGCAGGCGGCTAAAACCGCTGGCATCTTCCAGCAACGCCTGATTGAAGGTACCGGCAAAAATCTGCGGCAAATTATCAATAAAACGCTGAGCGGCATAGGGCACCAGTTTATTTAATGTATTTACCCGTAAATACATAAAAAACTGATCTTCGGTACTGCGGCTTAATGTATTGGCGCGTGATTTTTCCCACGCATTTCCTACCACCAGCTCAAACAGCGAATCCTTCTCATGGTGGCCCCACGCGTGATATAAATGGTGATAAAGCTGCTCAACGCTAAAGATTCTTTTCTCTACCGCGTCTTCAAGATCGGCGACACAATAAGAAATATCATCTGCGGCTTCCATAATCCACGTTAATGGAAAGCGACTGTAAGGCGCTAACTGCAGTTCTTTACGTAACCTCGCAATATACTTCTCTTCAGAAAGATAATAGCCCGGTTTCTTCATTAAATAGCGATGGGAATCCGGCACCGGCCCTCGCCACCATGCCGGACGGGTATATTTTAAAATTCCGCCAACCTGCGCCCAGGTAAGATTCATCCGCATGAGCGTATGTACCAGACGAATTCCCTGTGCATTGCCTTCAAAATGGCAGATATCCTGACGTACCTTGCGGCGAATATCGTTCAGATTTTCTTCGCCTTCCTGTAACCGTAGCGAGGAAACCACACAGCGATCATGCGTGAGCGGCTGACTTTCCGCATCTTCCGGATGCAGCCGCTGACGAAACCAGTCATTGATCGCCGCCTCGCCAAAATGACCGAACGGCGGATTACCGATGTCGTGCATCAGGCAGGCCATTTCTACAATACTTTCAAAGGGACCGGTCAGCGCGTCCAGTCCGTACTCCTCCAGTCGGTTTTGCTCTTTCAGGCGGCTTAAAATCTCTTTCGCGATATAACGCCCTACCTGCTGCACCTCCATCGAATGCGTCAGGCGAGTACGCACCGCGGCATTGCGCTCCAGCGGGAAAACCTGCGTTTTTTGCTGCAAACGGCGTATAGCCGGAGAGTTGATAATCCGCCCGCGATCGCTTTCAAAAATCCGCAGGATCTCATGTTCCGTCTTTACGCCCTGCGGTGAACGATAACGACGATGCCAGTTAATTTTATTTCGGAAATCGATCGATGCCATATCCTCTCCCCGCCTGAGAAATGCGCTTCCCCATAAGCGCATGATAAACTATGCCCCCAAAACTGACTTATCGCGAGTAAATCTATGAAAATCGGCATCATTGGCGCAATGGAAGAAGAAGTTACGCTGCTGCGTGACAAAATTGACAACCGTCAGACGATTACGCTGGGCGGCTGCGAAATTTACACCGGCCAGTTGAACGGCACCGAAGTAGCGTTGCTGAAATCCGGTATCGGTAAAGTCGCGGCGGCGCTGGGCGCAACGTTGCTTCTGGAGCACTGCAAGCCGGACGTGATCATCAATACCGGTTCCGCAGGCGGTCTGGCGTCCACGCTGAAGGTCGGCGATATCGTCGTCTCTGACGAAGCGCGTTACCACGACGCTGATGTGACCGCTTTCGGCTATGAATACGGGCAATTACCGGGCTGTCCGGCCGGATTTAAGGCCGATGACAAACTGATCGCCGCCGCGGAATCCTGCATCAGGGAGCTGAATCTGAACGCGGTACGCGGCCTTATTGTTAGCGGCGACGCGTTTATTAACGGCTCCGTCGGGCTGGCGAAAATTCGGCATAACTTCCCCGACGCGGTCGCCGTAGAGATGGAAGCCACCGCTATCGCCCACGTCTGCTATAACTTCAACGTGCCGTTCGTGGTGGTACGCGCTATTTCTGACGTGGCCGATCAGCAATCGCACCTCAGCTTTGACGAATTCCTCGCGGTGGCGGCGAAACAGTCGACTCTGATGGTCGAAACGCTGGTACAGAAACTGGCGCATGGCTAAGCAAATGTTCAGGGCGCTGGTCGCCCTGCTGCTTACGCTCCCGGTGTGGCTTTACGCTGCGCCGCGCGTCATTACCCTCTCTCCCGCCAATACGGAGCTCGCTTTTGCCGCCGGGATTACGCCCGTTGGCGTCAGCAGCTATTCCGACTACCCGCCCGAAGCGCAAAAAATAGAACAGGTCTCTACCTGGCAGGGAATGAATCTGGAACGCATTGTGGCGCTGAAGCCGGATCTGGTCGTCGCCTGGCGCGGCGGTAATGCGGAACGCCAGGTAAACCAACTGACGTCATTAGGTATTAAGGTCATGTGGGTGGACGCGGTAAGCATCGAACAGATCGCCGACACGCTCCGCCAACTGGCCGCCTGGAGCCCGCAGCCGGAAAAGGCTCAGCAGGCAGCGCAGACATTGCTAAACGAGTACGCCGCGCTCAACGCCAAGTATGCCGGTAAAGCTAAAAAGCGCGTCTTTCTTCAGTTTGGCATGAATCCTCTGTTTACCAGCGGTAAAGGGTCTATTCAACATCAGGTTTTGACGACCTGCGGCGGAGAAAACGTCTTTGCTGACAGCCGCGTGCCGTGGCCGCAAGTAAGCCGTGAACAGGTGCTGGCAAGGCATCCCCAGGCCATTATCGTGGCCGGAAAAGCGGGCGAAATTCTCAAAATTGAACAATACTGGGGAAACCTGTTAAAAATTCCGGTTATTCCGCTTAACAGCGACTGGTTTGAACGCGCAAGCCCGCGTATTATCCTCGCCGCAAAACAACTCTGTAATGCGCTTTCACAGGTGAATTAGAGCCTGTCTTACCAGGCTCCCAGTGGGGATTCGACAATGCTCGTCTATTGGCTGGATATTGTAGGCACGGCTGTATTTGCTATCTCTGGCGTGTTACTGGCCGGGAAATTACGTATGGACCCGTTCGGCGTCCTGGTGCTCGGCGTCGTTACTGCCGTCGGCGGCGGGACAATCCGCGATATGGCGCTGGATAACGGCCCGGTATTCTGGGTTAAAGATCCTACCGATCTGGTCGTCGCCATGGTCACCAGTATGCTGACCATCCTGCTGGTTCGCCAGCCAAGACGTCTGCCGAAATGGATGTTGCCGGTACTGGATGCGGTCGGGCTGGCGGTATTTGTCGGCATTGGGGTGAATAAAGCCTTCCTCGCTGAAACGGGGCCATTAGTGGCTGTCTGTATGGGCGTGATTACCGGCGTCGGCGGCGGGATTATTCGCGATGTTCTGGCACGCGAGATCCCCATGATCCTACGCACCGAAATCTATGCCACGGCCTGTATTATCGGCGGGATTGTTCACGCTACCGCGTTTTATACGTTTTCAGTACCGCTGGAAAGCGCCAGCATGATGGGTATGGTCGTCACGCTGTTCATTCGGCTGGCGGCCATTCGCTGGCATTTGAAATTGCCGACGTTTGCCCTGGATGAAAACGGACGTTGATATTGTTTTGCCCGATGGCGCTACGCTTATCGGGCCTACAGGAAAGATGTTGTAGGCCGGATAAGACGCTCGCGTCGCCATCCGGCACAACGAACAGCAATCAAATACTGAAGGAAGAGCCACACCCGCAGGTACTTTTCGCATTCGGGTTGGTTACAATGAAGCGGGAACCTTCCAGGCCTTCGGTATAATCGACCGAACCACCCACCAGATACTGCAAACTCATCGGGTCAACCACCAGGCCAACGCCCTGTTTTTCGATGGTCATATCCCCTTCGTTAACCTGATCGTCAAAGGTAAAACCATACTGGAAGCCGCTGCAACCACCGCCGGTGATATACACGCGCAATTTCAGATTCGGGTTATCTTCGTCAGCGATAAGACTTTTTACTTTATTCGCTGCTGCGTCGGTAAACTGCAGCGGCAGCGCTACGTCATCACTCATATTTTGCTCCAAACGACATCGGTAATTGGATAAATTTTCACCCAATATTGGCAGTCATTATCTAATACCCTGGTAATTCGTTCAAGTATTCTCGCCCGCAGGCGCATTCTGGTTTTTCGCCGCCTGTTCCGCATCCTGCTTCGCCAGAGTGCGCGCCAGGATGGTTGAGTATAACGGTTTCCCGCCTAAAAACTGGGCTAATAGTGTCGCGCCAAGACAGGTGATAATCATTGGCAAAATGAGCTGGTAGTTATCGGTCATCTCCAGCACCAGCACAATCCCCGTAAGCGGGGCGCGCACCGACGCCGCCATCAGCGCCCCCATCCCGGCAATCGCAAAGGTACCGGCCTCCAGGTGATACTGCGGGAAAAGCACTGCCGCCGCCATACCGAAGGCCGTACCAAGCAGCGTTCCCAGCGCCAGCATCGGGGCGAAAATGCCCCCCGGCGCGCCGGAAGAAAAGCAAAGCAGCGTCGTGACCACCCGGGCAATAAAGATGAACAGCAGTAGCCCGACGCTAAAATTACCTGCTGCGGCGATAGGAATAAGGTTAAATCCGCCGCCTGCCGCTTCCGGCTCAATCAACCCCAGAATACCGCACAGGCCGCCGATCGCGCCGCCCATAAGCACCCATTTTTTAATTTCGCCGCCATGAAAGCGCTGAAACATATCCTGGGTACGCAACACCAACGAATTAAATACCGGCCCGACGCAGCCAAAAATAATACCGAGGATAAGGTATAACCACAGCGTGTTAACCGGCGCATCAGACAGTTTGCCGACTTCAATAATCGGCGCTTCGCCGTTAAATATGCGGAACACAATGCTCGACATGATGACGCCGGTAAACACCGCTTTAATCGAAATCAGGTTGTAGCGAAACTGCGGGCGCATCTCTTCAATAATAAACAGGATACCCGCCAGCGGCGCGTTAAACGCCGCAGAGAGCCCCGCCGCCGCGCCGGTCGCCAGCAACGTATGCCGCGCTTCGGCGCTGCGCATACGAAAAACATCCAGCACCATGCGCCCCAGGTTGCCCCCGATTTGCACCGTTGGCCCTTCGCGCCCTAATACCATTCCTGCGCCCAACGTTCCCATCCCGCCGATAAACTTCACCGGCAACACGCGCCACCAGCGCACCGGACGTAACTCCTCAAGCGCGCCTTCAATTTCCGGGATACCCGAGCCGCCGGCTTCCGGCGCAAATTTTCGCACCAAAAAGTAGCCGACCATCGCCAGTAACGCCGAAAGGATAAAGGCCAGCGGCCAAAGCAAAAACGCATGGTCCGCGACCTGAACCAGCGCGCCAATGCGCATGTTTTGTACCCAGGAAACCGCCTTTTCAAAGGCGACGCCAACCAGTCCGGTAAGCGTGCCGACAACGGCCGCCATGAACAGGATGGCCAGCGGCGTTTTATCCCGCTGCATTAACCGGCGAATCTGATCTCTGCGCCGTAAACGCACAATTTGCTGAGCTAAAAAGGTGGAAGTGTCTGTTTTCATCAGAAGATCATTAATTGGTAATACAAATCTAAAGTCGGCATTCTACTCGCCAACGCCGCGAAAATCCCCTGCAAATCGTATTGTTTCAAATGCGTAAAACTTTCATAACCTTCTCTGAATAACTTAGAATAGCGGGTATTCACTTTTTCTACGAACCAGGAATCTTTCCATGAGTAAGTCTGAAAATCTCTATAGCGCGGCCCGCGAGCTGATCCCCGGCGGCGTGAACTCCCCTGTTCGCGCCTTCACTGGCGTGGGCGGCACCCCGCTGTTTATCGAAAAAGCGGACGGCGCGTATCTTTATGATGTCGATGGCAAAGCGTATATCGACTATGTCGGTTCCTGGGGGCCAATGGTACTGGGGCATAACCATCCGGCTATCCGCAATGCGGTGATCGAAGCTGCGGAGCGCGGTTTAAGCTTCGGCGCGCCAACCGAGATGGAAGTGAAAATGGCGGAACTGGTCACCAACCTGGTGCCGACCATGGACATGGTGCGCATGGTGAACTCCGGCACCGAAGCGACCATGAGCGCTATTCGCCTGGCGCGTGGTTTTACTGGCCGCGATAAGATTATCAAATTCGAAGGCTGCTACCACGGCCACGCAGACTGCCTGCTGGTCAAAGCCGGTTCTGGCGCGCTGACGCTTGGTCAGCCGAACTCGCCGGGCGTGCCAGCAGATTTCGCGAAACATACGCTGACCTGCACTTATAACGATCTGGCGTCAGTACGCGCGGCGTTTGAACAATATCCGCAGGAAATCGCCTGTATCATTGTCGAACCCGTGGCGGGCAATATGAACTGCGTCCCGCCGCTGCCGGAATTTCTGCCAGGTCTGCGCGCCTTGTGCGATGAGTTCGGCGCGCTGCTGATTATCGACGAAGTGATGACCGGTTTTCGCGTCGCGCTGGCCGGAGCCCAGGATTACTACGGCGTCGTGCCTGACCTGACCTGTCTGGGTAAAATCATCGGCGGCGGGATGCCGGTAGGCGCGTTTGGCGGTCGTCGCGATGTAATGGATGCGCTGGCGCCGACGGGCCCGGTTTACCAGGCGGGCACCCTTTCCGGCAACCCGATTGCGATGGCGGCCGGTTTCGCCTGCCTGAATGAAGTCGCCCAGCCCGGCATTCATGAAACGCTGGATGAGCTCACCACCCGCCTGGCGGAAGGTTTGCTGGAAGCTGCCGAAGAAGCGAATATTCCGCTGGTGGTTAACCATGTCGGCGGCATGTTCGGGATTTTCTTCACCGACGCTGAGAGCGTAACCTGCTATCAGGACGTGATGGCGTGCGACGTTGAACGCTTTAAGCGTTTCTTCCACCTGATGCTGGAGGAAGGCGTGTATCTGGCGCCATCGGCGTTTGAGGCGGGCTTTATGTCGGTCGCACACAGCATGGACGACATTAATAATACTATTGACGCCGCGCGTCGGGTGTTTGCGACGCTGTAAAAGAGAACGTCCAGAAACAACATAGGCCGGGTAAGGCGAAGCCGCCACCCGGCTTTTATTGGTTCATCGCAGGTTAGCCTGAACCGCACCAGACACCCTAAAGCTCATCAATAATATACTGGAAGCTACAGGTCGACGTGAACTGCCCGGAGCCAATGTTGCGGGTGTTCACCGCTACATTAATGTCATGAAGCTCAACATCGGTTATCGGATGATCAACGGCGCTGGTCGTGACGCTCGACTGGTCGCAGCCCAGCACATTGAGCGTAATACCCGATGAGACAAAACGGCAATAAGCGCCACGGTCGTCAAATTTGCTGCCATCGCAAAGTTTTCCCCCCTCCATCAAATAGGTATGTAACGTGCGATTCACCGTGCCACCGGTGGCATCAAGCATGAGGGTTGTTTTCTGTTTCGAAACGTTCGCATCCCAGGAGATATCAAAAGTATCAACGGGAACTTTCGGGCAAACTGAGCTGCGCGTATCCGGCGGGGAGTACGTTTCGCCAGAGATACCATCAGCAGCAGTGACACGACTCGTTGCCAGCCAGGGGCAACCATAGTCATCGCTTTGTACCGTAATATCCACGGTAAAAGAGCCACAATCGTGCCAACTCGCTGGCATATTCTGGCAACTGGAGCGCGCAACGCTGTTATCGAAATCGCGTAACACAACCGTCGGCGCGGGCTCTGGCCCCGACCAGGATTGTAAGGGTACCGGACGATTTTTAAAACCCCCTCTTAGCTGCCAGGTGCCATAGTATACTCCGTCATGCGTATCCACCATCACATTCAGCAGAATCGAGCGATCGAAGGTACTCGGACCTATGCCGTAATAGAGCGTGGTACTTGAAAACGTCGCTTTCAGCATGGGTTTGGCCACTACCGAACTGCCATAAACGGCAATCAGCAGCAAAAATAAAGTCCGTATTATTTTCATCATAAATACTCAAATGTAACTAGGGCGCTTGCGAAGAACGTTCCCGGAACCAGATCTTCGCCAGGAAGACGTTGTACCCAGGCATTCAGGCTTAGCGCGTTATTCCCCGTCACCAGCGTGAATATCGCACCCTCTTCATCGTTCATGCCCACGGGAACGCCGGATAGCGTTTCAATACCAATCCCGATCCCGGAAGCGCCTGAGTGGCTATCGAGGGCCAGGATACCGCGCATTCCGGTCGCTTCGGTTCCAGTGAAAGTCACCTGCACCCCGTTACTCAGCGCCGAATCGCAATCCGTGAGTTCAAACACCAAAGGCTTACGAGCAGACTGGCCGTCGGGAGTGAAATCAGAACTGTCAAGCGACGAAAAATCGACTTCGGCAATCCCCGTCCCCTGCATCGTGAGCGTGCAAGGACTGGCCACCAGGCTACCGGAAAAATGCAGGTTATCTGCCGCTGAGACCGGCAATATCAGCGCCCCACAGAGGATGCAGGCCGCGCCGTGTAATAACGCCTGTCTTTTAGCCATTACTGATAATCCACCTGTAATGTTGCCGTCGCATCGAAGCCGCCTTCTTTCAGCGAAGCACCGCTCTTTTTAACCGGTATGGCTTTCAGAACAGGTATCGATTGTTCATTCACCGTAATGGTGGACCCCAACGTAAAGGGTTGGTCGTTCTGCCTGAGTTCAATTCCCAGTCCCGCCACGCTGGTGTTTACCGCCGCCGGATTAAAATCACTCACGGAACCGTTTAGCGTCAGGGTCATCGCCATCGTCTCATCGCGCACCGTTGAATCACAGGTGATCTCATACGGAACATTCTGCGCATAACGCGTACCATCTATTTTATTAATCAGCAAGTTACCGAACTCAACGTCGATCGTCTGATCATTGTTAATCGTACAATTCGGCGGCGAAATTAATGTTCCGTGGAACTTAAGGTTCTCAGCCGACTGCGCGGCAAAACTGCTGCTTATTAACACTGTCAAAGCCATTTTTTTCATTGGTAATCCACCACCAACGTGGCGCCTGCGTTAAACGCGCCACCTGTTAACGTTACGCCATTATTTTTGACGGGAATTGCCTCAATGGCCGGACCGCTGCCACCGCTGTATTGAAATGACAACCATTGCGTATTGCCGGGTGAAATCAGCGCGCCATCCGTGGCGGTTTGCAGACGGATACCCAATCCATCGACATCGGTTTGCAATACCGACTCGCCATTGATAGTCACCGCATTCCCCTGAATCTGTAACTTCAGGTAATCGCTCACCCTGCCGTTACAGCTCAGGCGATAGCCCACCGCCTGCCGGTAATTCACCCCGTCCACTTTCGTCGTCAACACATTGCCAAATTCCACCTCACCGCCGGTCACAGTACAGGGCGGCGCGGCATTAACGACTATCGTCAGCGTCATGTTGACCGTCTTACTTCCTGCTGCCAGCGGCATACTGACCGCACTCAGCATGGCCGCACACGTTACCGTGCCCAGCCGTAACCGCCATTGCCTCATCTTGCGTCTCCTTGTCGGTTACGACTTTCTGCTTTTTGCTTCATCTACCGCACAACTGTTGTCAGTACAGTTAAAAATCAGCGGTAACCGCGCGCCATAATCGTTGACGTAAGTCAGCACAGGCGAGCGACCTAATTCACTGGCGTCTCCTCCCAGCGTCACGTTGCTTTTTGGTGCAATCACTAAAGGGCTAAAGCCTCTGGCCGGTGTGCCGTCCATGCGGCTGCTGGCGTTGCTTAACACCACGTAGTAACCGGTCGGATTGCTCACCTGATAGCCATTGCCCTGACGCTGAAGGGTGATCTTGTATTGCCAGGGATGCTGCATATCGATTTTCGATAGCGCCTGCGGGCGGTAAAAAACTTTGATGCGCGTTTGCAGGGCGATTTGCAGCGTGTTGGGCTTGTCGCTTTGCGGCGGAATTTCGCGCACGTTGTAATAAAAAAGGGTTTCCCGATCCTGGGGGAGCGACGCCAGCGCCAGCATCCCCTGAATTTTGACCTGTCCGATTGCCGACGGCTCAATGCGCTGGACCGGTGGGACGACGATTAAAGGTGAGGTAATTTTGACGCCCTTCTCATCTTCCACCCAGGACTGCGCCAGATAGGGCAGTTTGCTGTTGGCGTTTTTCAGATCGACGCTTATCGATTTATCTTCGCCGCGAAACACCAGGCGGGTGCGATCGGGCGCGATGGCGGCCTGGGCGCTATCGTAGCCGCCCAGCAAAAGCAGCAAAACAGCGGCCAGGTTATAACGTTTTAATGGCATCATGAATGCGATTTCCTGAATCAATGTGTTGGATAACGAGAAGAGAGCGCTTCGGGTTGCGTTGAAGACGTCAGCCGCTGCGTATGAAGCTGGAGTAATGGTTTCTCTGCGGGCTGCGTTGCCTCAGGTGATGAAGCGTCGCCGATGCACGGCAGCAGCAGGCCGCTAAACAGATCGCCCGGCAGCGGGTCGGGCAACGCCGCTTCACACTGCGTTTTACCTTCCCATGTCACCTGCAACCGCTCGCCGGGGTTAATGCCGATCAGATAAACGCTGCCGTCTTCACCTACGATCCCTAACTGTTGCTGGCGACTGTTGTAAACCTCCGCGCCGAAGGGCGGCGTGCCGCCATCGCGCAGGCGGATACTGGCCATGGCTTTTTTACCGCTGAGCACCTCCAGGCGGCGATAACCGATCGCCCCTTCCGTCAGGGTCGCCTGAGCGATGGAGAGGGTTGCTTCCGTGTCTTCCGGCAACTGGGTAATGTCGATTTTCACCTGGTTGCGGTAGTAGTCGTTGACGTCAACAATGACGGCTTTACCAAACGCGTTGGTATATACCGGCGTGCTGTAGCCGGAGATGGGTACGTTCGCTTCATCGCCGACATCCACCATCAGCCGCGAGCCGCCGTTGACGCTGGTACGGTGCAGCGCCCCGCCTTTAGCAGTCAGCGTCGCGCCGCCCTGGATGTTCAGCCCGCCGGAGGTATAGTCGCCTTCCTGATAGTTCGCACTGACGTCAATGTCGGCATAGCTCGCTTGATGACGGTAATAGCCGTCGAGAGTCGCGCCGTTATCCGCGCGGCCAGCGTTGATCTGGTAGTTATTGCGATCGTCAATGCGCTCGTAATAGCCGACCTGATTGCTGTTGTTGTCATCGCTAAAGGAGCCGTTGTAGCTCAGCGTGCGGTTGTTGCCCCACGGAATACTGAGCGAGACGTACACGCCGTCATCACGTTCATTGTCATATTCGTTGCGAAAACCGTTCACCGACAGACTGATCCCGCGCACCTCGCCGACATCGAAATAGTGCGACAGCGTCAGGTTATAGCTGTCCTGGTTGGGTTGATTCCAGTAGGTGCGATGGGTGTAGTTGATATAGGCGTTGACGTTTATTGCCGAAAAGTTCTGGCTGTACGTCAGGGTATACATCTCTTTATCGTGGCCGGTGCGCTGACGATCGTTATCGTCATTATGCGTATCGATAAACTCGTCCATCGTCATGTAGTTTTCTTCGGAAAAGCGATAACCAGCAAACGTCAGACGGCTGTCTATATCATCAAAATCTTTAGCGTAGCTGGCACGGAACGAGTTACCCTGAATGGTGCCGTCGCCGTAGGCGCTACCCTCAGGCAGCGTCGCACGGGAATGGGTGACATCGACGGAAAACGCGCCCAGCAGCGCCAGATCGCGCCCCAGTCCTAACGCCAGCGCCTGATAATCCTGCTCGCCGATGGCGCCGCCGTACAGCGACCAGCCGTTAGCGATCCCCCAGGAGGCTTCGGCTGAGGTGAAAAAGCCGCCTTCCATATTGTGATCCCAGTCCTGCGGTCGCCCGGCTGCCAACTTGTAGCGCACCTGGCCGGGACGGGTCAGAAACGGAATGGAGGCGGTGCTGACGTCATATTCCTGCACCTGACCGCTTTGTTCTTCAATTTTGACGTGTAGATCGCCGGATACCGTTTCATTAATATCCTGAATGCGAAACGGCCCTGCCGGGACCTGCGACTCATAAATCACCCGCCCGCGCTGGGTCACGGTGACTTTGGCGTTGGTGCGCGCCACGCCTGATATATCCGGGGCGTAGCCACGCAGATTAGGCGGTAACATCTGATCGTCGGTAATAAGGCTGCCGCCAACATAGTTAAAGCCGTCGAAAATATCGGATTCCAGCGATCCTTCGCCCAGCGTTAGCTGTGCCCGGAGCTGCGGGATCGCCCGCCAGGCGTAATAGCGGTTCCAGTCCCAGTTCTGTTCGGAACTGGAGCCAAAGTTGTCTTTATCTTCGCTGTCATTTTCGTGACGATAGTTAGCCTGCCAGTCCGCGCGCAAACGCCACGCGCCGAGGTTGGCACCCACCGTGCCGTTGCCGCTGATGTCATATTCATCGCCGTCATCATGTTCAGCATGTCGCCACTGGCTGTTAACGTTGTAGTCAAATAACACGCCGGGAATCCCTTCATCCCAGCGGGAAGGTGGATCCCACTCTTCATCGCTGTATTCCAGATAGGCCTGCGGAATAATCACCGTCAGCGTTGACTGGCTTAAATCCGTTTGGGTTTCCATCCCTTCCAGTTGATCTGGTTGCAGACACTGACCGGCATTTATCCAGATCATTTTATCTGCTATTTCAGGTTTTAACCCCAGCAGCGATACCAGTTCAGGCGATAAACAGGGATATGTATTATCAGGATCGTTATTATCAACGGAGTACGTAATAATATTATCCTGAGCAATTTGACTCTGATTGACCAGCACCTGAAGATGATAGCTCCCCGGCATAATGTAGCCTTTACGGGAAAAACGGGAGAGATCCAGGCTGGCATCATCTTTAACATCAAGAAATCGGGTATTAAATTGAATGGGCGCTTCCGCGTAGCTATTTTCCGGACCGACAGCCAGAACAATACCCACCACGGCCGCAAGCGTGCTCAGACGAAATTTTTTATAGTGAGCCATCAGACAATCTATCCCTGAAATATATAATCTATTTTTTTACTTTGAGCATTATCCTGCGGCAGACTGCCGCAGGATGATATTTCACTTACAGATAGCTGATCGTGAAGTTTACGGTGCTGCTGAATTCGCCGGTATCGATAGTGGTGGCAGCGGAATCGCCTTTCACCCAGGCTTTGAAGTTAAGAGTCTGTTTCGCCGCCGCAACGCTGCCGTTCATCGTCAGGTTTTCGCTGTAAGCGTCGCCCAATTTGATCGCGGAACCCAGGTGGTTGCCGATGACAATGCTGGAACCCGCCATTTCGCCGCCGCCGATACGCATCAGCGCAACGCTGCCCGGATTAGCGCTGGATTCGTTACCGATGGCAGAGAAAACGGTAGACGCTTCTTTCTCAGTGGTGAATGCGCAGTTTTCCAGACCGATATGGAAATCGACTTTTGAAGATTCTTTACCGCCCATCAGAGAACCGGTACCGATATGGCCCAGGTTAACGGTCTGGTGTTCGTCGCCAACCACGATTGAACACGGTGAATCTTCAATAGTACCGGTAAAAGTAACCGTACCAGTATTACTGCCCGCAGCATTGGCAAAGCTGGAAACACCCATAACCAGTGCGGCAGCAACCGCAGCTTTTACTGCTGTATTCATTTTTCATCCTTATTAAAAGTTGGTGAGTATTTTTACGCTATTCACACGGAGCTATACTCAACACCCCATGTTTATATGGGTAGATATATATTATATGACGAGTTATGAAATTCCCGATGCAACATTCAAAAGAAGCAAACAACACGTTAATAAATAACATCCCTTAGGCGCGGCAAAGTATTTTCCATTAAAAACCCAAAGACAAGCGTTTTTTATTTAAAGGATCATCAGCATTAAATAATAAATATTTTTTACCGTTCAAAAAACAAACAAAGCAAGCAAGACGGGAGAGCCAAAAAAACAATAAACATGTCAAAATGAATAAAAAAAGATCAGAATTACAGTACTGAATGTATAGCAATGACGCATAAGATTTATTTTTGGTATAAATTCCATTAAAAAAATCAAAAAATGCTAAGTTACATTTTTTTTGTTTACTCGTGGCAATTAATTTATTTTAATAGAGTTGTTTTTTATTACTTCGATAAAAAAACAATATTTTATTATCGAAGTTTTATAATGAAAACTTATTATTATATTAAAATTGATTTACGAGATGCATTAAAGATGCGGCATCCACATCTTAATATTTAAAAAGGCTTAATACCGAAACCGGTAATTCTTATTATTGGATAGATCATGCCGCAATTTATCATCAACGTTTCGGGCCTGAATATGTTGAAATTAGTCACCCTGTTCAGGAGACAGCGGCGCGCCACTGAAATAGCACATGACTTATCGATACAGAAATAACCCCTGCTTCTTGCTGAACATAAAAGCAGAGTTCCCTCGATAAAACGTGACAGGACAGCTTTCGCACGCTGATAGCGTTCAGCTATTTTTAGGTCTACAAAATATTGCCACAACATATTGATATTGTGTAATTTGTAGGTCGGGTTGAGCATGGCCGCCACCCGACATAAATGTGGCACAGCTTTTTTACCGGCTCTGTTTACGTAGCAAATAGATAAAGTACGGCGCGCCAATAAAGCTTGAAAGCAGTCCCGCCGGGATCTGATACGGAAATAGCGCCATCCTGCCGCACCAGTCGGCAAAGACCAGTAAAACGCCCCCTGCCAGCGCCGAGATGACCATATGCGGCATCGTCCGGCGAAAACCGAGCATCCGCGCAATATGCGGCGCCATCAGTCCAACGAAACTCAGCGGCCCAATGGTCATCGTCGCGGTTGCCGTCAAACAAGCCGCCAACGCCAGCAGCGCGATACGCGACGGCGTAAGCGCCATACCCACCGCGCGCGCGGCATCGCCGCCCAGAGGCAAAATCGTTAACCAGCGGCGACACAACGGCACAATGGCCAGCAAAATCACCATCACGATCGCGGTTCGCGTAACCTGCCCGCCAGTGGCGTTATAGGTAGATCCTGCGATCCAGGTCAACACTTCCGCCATCCGCGGGTCGCCGCTCGCCTGGAGCATCATTAGCAGCATGGTAAACGCGGTGCTGAGCGCCATCCCCGCCAGCAACATCCGTTGCGGTGAGAAACCGCCGCGCCCGGCGGCTATCATAATAATCAGCAGTGTCGCCGCCGCGCCCAGGCTTCCGGCAGGCAGTAGCCAACCGAAAGCATTCCCCGGCACCAAAAACAGCATCAACACCACGCCAAACGCGGCTCCGGAACTGATCCCCAGCACTTCCGGGCTGGCCATTGGATTACCGGTCAGACGCTGAATAATGCAGCCCGCCACCGCCAGCATGACACCCGCCATTAACGCCGCCAGTATCCGCGGCCAGCGCCACGGCATCAGTTCCTCAAGCAGCGTTCCGCTCGCCCACGCCCAGCCGTGCGCATCGCGACCAAAAGAGAGCGCGCCCCATGTTGCCAGCAGCAAGAGCGCGCCACCGGCAACGGCAAAAGCGAGGACATGCCGACGCTCCGCCGCCACACGATCGCTGGCGTTCATATCCGGCGCGCTCATGCTTTTAAGCCGCGGCAGCAGCCACAGGAGCAGCGGCGCGCCGATTAACGCCGTCACTGACCCGGTGGAGACCTCCATCCATACGCGGGTGAGCCAAAGGATAATCTGATCGGATAGCCATAAAATAAGCGCCCCAATGAGCGGCGCCAGCATCAGGCGCGCCAGCAGACGTCTTGCGCCAAGCATTTTCGCCAGCAGCGGCGCAAACAGGCCGATAAAACCGATAATGCCCACCGCGTTGACCAGCAGCGCGCTCAACACAATCGCCAGCGACAGCGCCGCCAGACGCGCTAACGACAGCGCCAGACCCAGATTACGCGCAACGCCGTCATCCAGCCCCATCAGCGTCATCGGACGTAACAACAATAACGTGAGCATCACACCGCCCAGCAACTGCGGCCACAGACGCTGCACGCCGCTCCAGTCGGTTTGCGTTAGCGTTCCGGTGCTCCATAAAAACATGCTTTGCAACTGATCGTGATGGAAAATCACCAGTAACTGGTTGATTGCGCCACAATAGAGGCTAACCACCAACCCGGCGAGGATCAGGGTTACCGGCGACAGGCGTTTGCCCCACGCCACGCCGAACACCAGCGCGCCGACGATACAGGCTCCCGTCAGGGCGGCAAACTGCGTGGTCAGCGCGCCGGGAATCGCCCATAGCGTAGTCACCGTGATCCCCAATTGCGCGCCGGTCGCCACGCCCAGCGTGGTCGGTTCCGCCAGCGGGTTACGCAATACTTGCTGGAACAGGACGCCTACCAGCCCAAGTCCCGCGCCCACCAGTAGCGAAATCGCCAGTCTTGGCAGCAGGCTGTAATGAAAAATCATCTGCTCAATGATGTCGATATCCGGTGACCAGATAGCCTGTTGCCACTGGCTGCGCGGTAGCGCAACGGAGAAGTTAACCCATGTCAGCCAGCAGGCGGCAACAAACAGCGCCAATAACAGCAACGCCGGATGGCGGCTTCGCCTTATCCGGCCTACAAAGCGCCCGAACCGTAGGTCGGATAAGACGCTTTTCGCGCCGCCATCCGGCATTTCACGTTTTCTGCTCACGCTTTGCCTCCCAACACGTTATTCAGGATGCGGACAAAGTGCATCGTGGAGAGGGTCGCGCCATAGAACCAAACGGCGGGCACCCGATGAAAACGCCCGGCGCGGACAAACGGCATGGCCTGCCACAGCGGCGTTGCCATCAGCGCGTTCATATCGGTGCTATTCCCGTGATCGAAGCAGATCACATCCGCTTCTTTATACATCGCCAGCCGATCGATGCTAACCGCCGTACTGCCCCAAAAGTTGGTTTCACCCTGCCAGGCATTGACAATGCCATACTCGTCCAGCACCTCCTGGAACAGGCAATTCGGGCCTAGCACCAGCATATGCCGCGGATCGATAAGCGTCGTCATCAGTAACGGACGCCCCCCGCGGCGGATAAAATGCGGCTTCTGGCTGGCGATGAAGCGATCGTATTGCGCCAGATGTTTTTCTGCCGCAGCTTCCAGATTCAGCGTCTGCGCCAGTTCAACCAGCGAGCGTCGGGCTACCGCCAGCGGCTTTTTGCCGTCGCTAAAATCGAACCCGCGCCCCGGCGCGATCCGCGCCAGTTTCTCCGGCGAGGGTCCGTACCCTGCCGACCAGACCATAAACGACGGCTTCATCTCCGTCAGTAGTTCGAGATTGGGTTCAGTGCGAAGACCCACATCAATCACCGAATCCGGCAACGGCGGTTCGCTAACCCACAGCTTATAATTTGGCACATCCGCCACGCCATACGGCGTAATACCGAGCGCCAGCAGCAGCTCAACCGGCAGCCACTCCAGCGCCACAATCCGGCGGGGATCGATAGCGGCAGCCTGCGCCGTATTCATTTGCCACAGCAGCGGCGAGAGCGCCATCGCCGTTAATAAACGGCGGCGAGTCAGAGGATATAAATCACGCATTAATACACAAAACTCACAGGTGCCGCGCCCGCCGGATGCGGAAGGATACCCATCGGGATGCCGTAAATCTGTTCCAGCGTGTCACTGCGCATCAGTTCCGCAGGCGTTCCTTGCGCAATCATTTCACCGCCGCGTAGCGCGACTAAATAATCACAGTAGCGGGCCGCCATATTGATATCGTGCAGCACCGCAACCACCGTCAGCCCGCGCTGCTGGCTTAAGCGATGCACCAGCGCCAGCACGTCCACCTGATGGGCGATATCCAGCGCTGACGTCGGCTCATCCAACAGCAGACAACGGCTGTCCTGCGCGACCAGCATGGCAATCCACGCGCGCTGGCGCTCGCCGCCGGAAAGGCTGTCTACCAGACGATGCGCCAGCGGTTTTAAGCCGACCAGCGTAATCGCCTCGTCTACTTTTTCCCGGTCCGCGACGCCAAAGCGTCCCAACGCGCCGTGCCACGGATAGCGGCCAATCGCCACCAGTTCGCGCACCGTCATTCCTTCCGCCTGCGGCAATTGTTGAGGCAGATAGGCAACTTTGCGGGCAAACGCCTTGCTGCTCCAGCTCGCCAGCGGCTGATTGTCGAGCAGAATATCCCCTTCGCAAGGCGGCTGATGGCGGCCCAGCATTTTTAACAGCGTGGATTTACCGGAACCATTATGACCAATAAGTCCGGTGACGCGACCTGCGGGAAACGTTAACGAGAGAGGGTGTAAAAGCGTGCGGCCCGGCACACGAAAGGCGACGCTTCGCAGCGCAAAGGTGGTATCGGAATGAATGTGGTTTTCCTGCATCGCAGCCAACTTGTAAAACGGGCACGGCAAGCCGTGCCCAAAAAGAAATTAGAAACGGAAGGTTGCCGTTGCAACGACCTGACGTTCTGCGCCCCAGAAACAGCCATAGGTCTGGAAGCAGCTGGCGACGTATTCGCGGTCGAGCAGATTATTAACGTTAACCGCAATGCTGGAGCCCGCCATACCAAAACGCGCCAGATCGTACTTGACGACCGCATCCATCACCGCTGCGCTGCCTACCTTGAAGCTATTGGCCGGATCGCCGTAACTGGAACCAATAAAACGTCCGCCTGTTCCCAGCGTTAAACCTGACAACGGGCCATCGTTGAAGGTGTAATCGCCCCACAACGACGCCATGTGTTCAGGCACCTGCTCTGGCGTATTCCCTTTCAGGTTAGTGTCTTTCGTGTACTCAGCATCAGTATAAGTGTAAGACGCCGTCATATTGATGTTAGCCGTCAATGCTGCTTTGGCTTCCAGCTCTACACCTCGCGCACGAATTTCGCCTGCCGGCACCTGCGCTAATGGGTTGGTTGGATCGGCGGTCAGGTTATTGGTTTTGGTCAGCTGATAAACGGCCCCCGTAACAACAACCGGCATGTCTTTCGGTACATATTTCACCCCTGCTTCATATTGCTCGCCTTTTGACGGCTTGTAAGAAACGCGTGGGGTGCTCCACAAATCGAAGGCGCTTGGCTCGAAAGATTGGCTATAGCTGAAGTAAGGTGAAATTCCATTATCGAATACGTAGTTTACGCCACCGCGCCAGGTGAACTGGTGGTCATTACGTTCAATATATCCTTCTGTCGGCGTAGTGGAATTCTGCCGCACCGTTGTCGCTTGTTTAGACCAGTCATAGCGGCCGCCGAGAGTAAATACCCACTTATTCCATTCCGCCTGATCCTGAACATAAAGGCCTGTTTGTTTACTTTCGTTCATCTGGTACGGCTCAGCGCCGCCGAAAGCAAAGTATTCAGGATGGTAATTGTTATAGAGATCGATTGACGGCGCGCTACCAAACGTCGCGTTAATATCATTACGCATACGCATGAAATCGACACCCGTCAGCAACGTATGATCAATATCGCCGGTCGCGAATTTACTTTCCAGTTGTGTATCTACGCTGAAATTCTGTAAACGCTCGTTGTCAACGATAGTACCGCGGTTAAGCGTATGGCCGTCCGCCGCAATCCCCGTGCCATAGACGCTTTTTTGCGCGGTTTTCATTTCGACAAAACGTAAATTCTGGCGCACGGTAAAAGTGTCGTTGAAGCCATGCTCGAAACTGTATCCCACCATTTTCTCGTTACGAGAATAGGTGTTGTTTGACGCCCCTTCATTGAAATCTGTTGGCAAGCGTTTACCATTCGGTAACGGTTCAACCGTTCCCTCTTTCGGCAGCCAGCCGTAGTAGCCGGTCTCTGGTTCGTTCTGGAAATAAGAAAGGAACGTAAAATTCGTTTTCTCATCAGGACGCCAGGTAAAAGAGGGCGCAATCGCATAGCGCTGCGACTCAGAGCTCTTTTGCTGCTCATTTGTCGAACGCGCCAGCCCCGTCAGACGATATGAGAACTCACCGTTGTCATCCAGGGAATCACTAAAATCAAAACCGGTCTGGAATAAATTGTCCGTCCCCATTTTGAATTGAATTTCTTTCAGCGGCTCAGTAGTCGGCCGCTTGCTAACCATCGAAATGATACCGCCCGGGTTACTCTTACCGTAGAGGACGGACGTTGGGCCACGCATCAACTCAACACGCTCAAGCATGTAGGGATCAATAACCGCATCGTTGTAGAAGTTCCCCTGCAATTTCAGGCCATCCAGATAGTTGTTCTGGCTCAGGCCGACGGAAGAGAAGCCACGGATAATCACGAAGTCATAGGTATTGGAAGCGCCGCGGCTGCTTACCGTTACGCCCGGCGTGTAACCCAACGCTTCTTTTACTGACTGGAATTGATGCATCTGCATCTCTTCGTTAGTGACCACCGAAACCGACTGTGGCGTTTTTTCGATAGGTGTATCAGTTTTGGTGGTGGTGGCGGAACGCTTCGCGGCGATGGTCGGAGCCGGTCCCCAGGCACTTTCCTGCGCGGCAGGCGCTGCGGTTACGGTAATGGTTTCTTCTTTCGGTTGAACCGCCGCCTGTGCATAGACAGACATGCCGCTAACCGCTGTGGCTACTACAACTGCGATTTTACGCAGTGAAGAGTTTGGCTGAGCAGTTTTAAGACGCGCCATTGGTATATCTCTGATGAAAGTGAATGATAACGTAAACGATAATTATTATTATAACCGCAGCATGATAGGCGAAATATCGTCGCAATGGCAAGCGATACGCGGCCCTACGAAAACTAAGGGGTTAAGAAATAACCAGATGAAAAGGAAGGGTTAATAAATTAGACTGAAATGTTATTTATAGGGGATTTGCCGGATGGCGACGTAAGCGTCTTATTCGGCCTACGTCGCACATAATGGGGTCGTAACGGTGTAGACCGGGTAAGCACAGCGCCACCCGGCACTATTACCGTGATTAATTGCCGCCGAACATCTCCTTAATCCAGCCGGCAACGCCGTCGCTCTTCTCTTCTTTCGGCGGCTGTTGCTGCGCAGGCTGCTGCGGCTGAGACGACTGATCGAACGGATTGCCTGACGGCTGCTGTTGCTGCTGCATCATCTCGCCCTGCTGGCACAGCGTATTTGGATCGTCCGTCCAGACCGGCAGAGTGCGCATACCGCCGCTACAGACAAAATTACCGTCGTAATCAACGCCCATATCCACCACATCTTCCGGCGGCGTCAGAACTAAAGGCGTCGGCGTCTGGTTCGCCAGATAGCGCTGGTAAATCGCCATCGCGCCGCTGGCGCCGTACAATTTCGTCGGCTGGTTGTTATCACGGCCTACCCAGGTGATAGTCACCTGGCTGCCGTCGATACCGGCAAACCAGGTATCGACATTGTTGTTTGTCGTCCCGGTTTTACCCGCCAGATGCAGACCCGGATATTTCGCGCCAAGCTGACGCCCCGTACCACGCTGGACGACCTGCTGCATTGTCCAGAGCGTCAGGTAAGCCGCCTGTGCCGGTACGGCGCGTTCAGCTTGCGGATAACTTTGGTACAGCACCTTACCATCTTCCGCAATAACCGAACGCAGCGCTGATAACGGCGCGCGATTTCCGCCGCTGGCGATAGTCTGGAACGCTTGCGCCACTTCGATCGGCGTCAGGTTCAGCGCCCCTAACAGCATCGCCGGAACCGGATTGAGCTGATCTTTCGGCACGCCGAGCTTCGTCCAGGTATCGGTTACCGCCGGTAAACCTAACGCCATCCCCAGATTGACCGTCGGTACGTTCATTGAGCGAGTTAACGCATCCACCAGCATCACTTTCCCGCTTTCGCTGTAGCGACGATCGTCGTTCTGCGGCGACCAGACCTGACCATTCGGCTGGCGCAGAGAAATCGGCGCATCGGCAATCCAGGTGTTCAGACGGTATAAGTTCGGCTGACTTAACGCGGTCAGATAGGTCGCCGGTTTCGCCAGCGACCCGATGGAACGGCGCGCCTGCATGGCACGGTTATAGCCGGCATACTGCGGCTCCGCCCCGCCAACCATCGCGCGCACCTCGCCGCTAAAGCGATCCACTACCACCATCGCGGTTTCCAGATCGCTCAATTTACGCTGCTTCTTCAACGCCGGAATGCCTTCGACAACGGCTTTTTCTGCGGCATCCTGCGCCACGGAGTCAAAGGTGGTGAAGATCTTCACGCCGGAGAGATCTTTAATTTTATCCCCCAGCTTCGCCTGCAGTTCCTGACGAACCATCTGCATAAACGCTGGCTGCGGTGAAATAACGCCGCCGCGCGGCTGTACGCCAAGCGGACGCGCGCTCAGCATGTCATAGAGTTCCTGATCGATGATTTTCTGCTGCTGTAACAGGCGTAACACCAGGTTACGACGCTCCAGCGCCAGTTTCGGGTTGCGCCACGGGTTATAAATCGACGCCCCTTTTACCATCCCAACCAGTAACGCCTGCTGATCGAGGCTCAGTTCCTCTACCGGACGGCCAAAGTAATACAGGCTCGCCAGCGGAAAACCGCGAATTTCATTATCCCCGCTTTGACCGAGGTAGACCTCGTTCATGTACAGCTCAAGAATACGATCTTTACTGTAACGGGCATCCATGATCAGCGCCATGTAGGCTTCATTCGCTTTACGCCAGTATGATCTTTCGCTGGAGAGGAACAGGTTCTTCACCAGCTGCTGGGTTAGCGTACTGGCCCCCTGCACCGTACGTCCCGCCGTCAGGTTGGCCAGTACCGCACGCCCGATAGAGTAAAGACTAATGCCATCATGCTCATAGAAATGACGGTCTTCCGTCGCCAACAGCGTATCGACCAGCAGATCCGGGAAACCGCTGCGCGGGACGAATAAACGCTGCTCGCCATTTGGCGAAGAAAGCATGGTGATAAGCCGCGGATCGAGACGGAAGAAGCCAAACTGGCGGTTGTTATCCAGATTGACGATGGTTTCCAGACGCCCGTCACTGAACGTCAGCCGCGCGCGCACCTGCCCTTCTTTGCTGTCCGGGAAGTCAAACGGACGACGGATCATCTCAATGCTATTGGCCTGCACGGTAAATTCGCCGGGACGGGTCATCTTCGTCACCAGACGATACTGCGTCGCTTCCAGCAATTTCACCATCTCGTTTTTGCTGACAGGCATGTCTGGCTCAAGGTTCACCATCCGACCATATACCGCCGCCGGAAGCTGCCAGACCTTGCCATCAATACGGCTGCGGATTTTTTGATCCAGATAGACGCCGTAAATGGCGAACAGCACCACAAAAACGATAAACAGTTTTAGCAATAGCCACAGCCAGCCGCGCTTGCCACGAGGCTTACGCCCTTTGCCCTTACCTTTACGCGGCATCGGTTCTTCATCCTCATAGTCATCATCATAATCGTCGTCATGCTGCCGACGACGGCTCACCTTTTGTTTCACAGGACGTGACGGTTTCCCCTTACGTCCAATCGGCTCGCGGTCATTCCCCGCCATGCTTTTTCTCCGCAACATACAGGCGCAAAGGCCCGATTCTGTATTCTTCCGCCAGACGACAGAAGAAGAAATCTCTCAATTTACTCTTTTGCCGGATGGCGATTAACGCCTTATCCGGCCTGGAGGCAACGTATAACACGTCACGAATACTTCTTCGTGCGCCGCGTTGGGGCCGTATTCGCCGGATCGTCCGGCCAGACATGTTTGGGGTAACGGCCCTTCATCTCTTTTTGCACTTCGCGATACGCACCCTGCCAGAAAGCGCTTAAATCGCGTGTAATCTGTAGCGGTCGCTGCGCAGGCGAAAGCAGTTCCAGCACCAGCGGCACGCGGCCCTGAGCGATGGTTGGGGTCTTCGCTTCGCCAAACATTTCCTGCATTCTGACCGCCAGTGCGGGCGGGTTATCTTCATGATAACGAATCGTTATTCGGCTTCCCGTCGGCACAGTGTAATGCCCAGGCAGTTCACTATCCAGACGTTGCAGCATGGCATAGTCAAGCAGTCCCCGTAACGCCTGAGTCACATTCAGAGATTTCAGACTCCGTAACGACTGTACGCCTGTCATGTGCGGCAGCAACCAGTTTTCCAGAGTCGCCAGCAGCGACGCCTCATCCACGGCAGGCCAGTCATATTCCGGCAGCCATTTCGCCGCACAGTGTAGACGCAGACGGAACTGCTCCGCTTCCGGCGTCCAGTTAAGGACGGCCAGACCTCTATCGCGGATGCCGTTCAGCATCGCCTGATGAAGCTCCTCTTCAGACGGTTTCGCCAGTGGCTGAACGCTAACCGTCAACTGTCCAATACGCATTCTGCGCCACGCTTTCAACGTTCCCTGCGCTTCGTCCCATTCAACCGTGTCAGACTGGCGCAGTAAATCAGGACACGCCTGAATCAGCGAGGCAATATCCAGCGGCTGCGCCAACAATATTCGGGCGTCCGGCGAGGCGCTACCTTGCAGCAACAGCGGCGCGATCAACCATTCATGACGTCCCAACGCGTCATCCGCATCTAACATCGCGCCCATACCATTGGCTAACTGATAGCGCCCTTCCTGACCACGACGCCGCGCGATGCGGTCGCTAAACGCTCTGGCCAACAGCGGCATAATAAGCTCGCTATCCGGCTCGCCATTACGCACCTGCAGCCGTTTTAAAAGCTGCTGGCTACGCTGCTGCCAGCCCGGCTGTCGCCGCGAAAATAGCACGCTTAAATCCGTACCGCCGCCGCGCGGCGGGTCCTCAAGGATGGCCGCGAGCATGGCGGCGGTGGCGGCGCTGTCGCCCTCGTCGGCGTTGACTAACATCGCCGCCAGGCGCGGATCGTTACCCATTGCCGCCATTTTTTGCCCCCGCGCGCTTAACCGCTCGCCCTCCAGCGCGCCTAACATCAATAATAAACGGCGGGCGGCCTGAAGATTCACCTCCGGCGGCCTGTCCAGCCAGAAAAGCGATGCCGGATCGTGACATCCCCACTGCAACACCTCCATCAACAAACCGGAAAGGTCACTGTGTAAGATTTCCGGATCGCTTTGCGCCGCCGCCCGCTCCGCCTGTTCTTTGGCCAGCAGATGTAAACAGATACCCGGCGCCAGTCGTCCGGCGCGCCCCGCGCGCTGCGTCATTGACGCCTGACTGATACGCTGCGTAACCAGCCGCGTCAGTCCCGTTCGCGCGTCGAATCGCGCCACGCGCTCCTGAGCGCTATCGACGACCAGACGAATCCCTTCAATCGTCAAACTGGTTTCGGCAATGTTAGTCGCCAACACCACTTTACGCATCCCGGCGGGGGCGGGAACAATCGCTTTGCGTTGCGCTTCCAGAGACAATGCGCCATACAGCGGACAAAGCAGGACATCGCTCCCTACCCGCGACGCCAGATGTTCATGAACGCGCTGTATTTCGCCTACGCCGGGTAAGAATAGCAGCAGCGAACCGTTTTCATTGCGCAGCAGTTCCGCTGTCGCCATCGCGACGGCTTCATCAAAACGCAAATGCGCCGCGAGCGGCTGATAACGTCGCTCCACCGGGAACGCGCGCCCTTCCGAGACGATCGTCGGCGCATCAGGCAGTCGCTGACAGAGCCTGTCGTTATCCAGCGTCGCTGACATGATTAACAGCCTGAGATCGTCACGGAGCCCTTGCTGGATATCCAGCAACAGCGCCAACGCTAAATCCGCCTGTAAACTGCGCTCATGAAATTCATCCAGTATCACCAGCCCCACGCCGCGTAATTCGGGATCGCGCTGAATCATTCTGGTCAATACGCCTTCGGTCACCACTTCCAGCCGGGTACGCGGCCCCACGCAGCTTTGCGCGCGCATCCGGTAACCTACCGTTTCGCCAGGCTTTTCATTCAACGCTTCCGCCAGACGCTGCGCGACATTACGCGCCGCCAGACGACGCGGTTCAAGCAGAAGGATTTTTCCAGCAACCGGCCCCTGTTGCAGGAGTTGCAACGGCAACCAGGTAGATTTCCCCGCCCCGGTAGGCGCGGACAACAAAACCTGCGGCGCGGTTTTTAGGGCTGTCAACAATTCAGGCAATACGGCGGCAACGGGCAATGACGTCACAAACGGCTCCACGGGGTTAACTTTCTTTGCGCCGCATTGTAGCATCGTGTTAATCCATAACCGAGTATCCCTATGTCTGAGCCAAAACGGCTGTTTTTTGCGATTGACTTACCCGACGACGCGCGCGCGCAAATTATCGCCTGGCGCGCCGCCCATTTTGCGTCTGAAGACGGACGCCCCGTGGCAGCGGCGAACCTGCACCTGACGCTGGCCTTTTTAGGCGACGTCAGTAGCGATAAGCAGCGCGCGCTTGCGCAACTGGCCGGACGAATTCGCCAGCCGGGCTTTACGCTACATCTGGATGACGCCGGTCAGTGGCTGCGTTCGCGCGTGGTGTGGCTGGGGATGCGCCAGCCGCCGCGCGGGTTGTTGCAGTTGGCTAATATGCTGCGCGCGCAGGCCGCCCGCAGCGGTTGTTATCAAAGCCCGCAGCCTTTTCACCCGCATATTACGCTGCTGCGCGACGCCAGCCATGCGGTGGCTATCCCGCCGCCGGGCTTTTGCTGGTCATTTCCGGTCACGTCGTTTGCGCTTTACGCCTCTTCGTATGGGCAAGGCCGTACCCGCTATGCCGAGCTGCAGCGCTGGACGCTGGGCGAATAATAATGAAGGAATGTCGATGCTATTCTCACCCCCTTTACAACGCGCTACGCTGATTCAGCGCTATAAACGTTTTTTAGCCGATGTGATCACCCCTGACGGTACGACGCTTACGCTGCACTGTCCTAATACCGGCGCGATGACCGGCTGCGCCACGCCTGGCGATACCGTCTGGTATTCGACATCAGAAAATACTAAACGCAAATATCCGCATACCTGGGAATTGACTGAAACGCAATTCGGCGCATTCATTTGCGTGAATACGCTGCGGGCGAACCAGCTAACGAAAGAAGCGATTCAGGAGAATCGCCTGCCGGCGCTGGCGGGGTACAATATTCTGAAAAGTGAAGTCAAATATGGCGCCGAGCGCAGCCGTATAGATTTTATGTTACAGGCAGATTTCCGCCCGGACTGCTATATTGAAGTGAAATCGGTCACGTTAGCGGAAAAAGAAAACGGTTATTTTCCCGACGCCATCACCGAACGAGGGCAAAAACATCTTCGGGAGTTGATGGGCGTTGCGGCGGCAGGTCATCGCGCGGTGGTGGTGTTCGCGGTGCTGCACTCCGCCATTACACGTTTTTCACCCGCACGTCATATCGATATAAAATACGCGCAGCTATTGAGCGAGGCTCAGAATAAAGGCGTGGAAGTTTTAGCTTATAAAGCAGAACTTTCAGCCCAAAAAATGGAACTGAACGAACCAGTACCCATAACGTTGTAGTGGAATAACAGCCTGATTATTAAGTATTCTGGCCGCGTGCGTAAATACGCTTTTCCTCACAGGGTTGTCAAGTGTTACGTTTAGATAATTGCTATCCGGAAAAGCATCTGCTATTTATAGCGACCTGATTTTCCCCCGAACATGGGGATCGATAGTGCGTGTTAAGGAGAAGCAACATGCAAGAAGGGCAAAACCGTAAAACATCGTCCCTGAGTATTCTCGCCATCGCTGGGGTGGAGCCGTACCAGGAGAAACCGGGCGAAGAGTATATGAACGAAGCCCAGCTATCGCACTTCAAGCGTATTCTTGAAGCATGGCGTAATCAACTCCGGGATGAAGTCGATCGCACTGTGACGCACATGCAGGACGAAGCCGCCAACTTCCCCGATCCGGTCGATCGCGCCGCGCAGGAAGAGGAGTTTAGCCTGGAGTTACGTAATCGTGACCGTGAGCGCAAACTGATCAAAAAGATCGAGAAGACGCTGAAGAAAGTGGAAGATGAAGACTTCGGTTATTGCGAGTCCTGCGGGGTGGAGATTGGTATCCGCCGCCTGGAAGCGCGTCCAACAGCCGATCTGTGCATCGACTGCAAAACGCTGGCTGAAATTCGCGAAAAACAGATGGCGGGTTAATCCCGTTCGTTTCTACCCTATTTATGACAGGCGGGAGTTTTCCCGCCTTATTCTTTATTGCCCGCAGCATGACTGACTCACACTATATTGGCCGTTTCGCGCCGTCGCCATCCGGCGAACTGCATTTCGGCTCGTTAATCGCCGCCCTCGGCAGCTATCTACAAGCCCGTGCGCAACGCGGAATTTGGCGCGTTCGCATAGAGGATATCGACCCCCCACGTGAAGTTCCCGGTGCCGCAGCGACCATTCTGCGCCAGCTGGAACATTACGGCCTGCACTGGGATGGCGAGGTCTTATGGCAATCACAGCGTCATGAGGCTTATCGCGAGGCGCTGGCCTGGCTTCACGAGCAGGGACTGAGCTACTACTGCACTTGCCCCCGCTCGCGCATTCAACGTCTGGGCGGTATTTACGACGGCCATTGCCGGACGTTATGCCACGGGCCGGAGAATGCCGCCGTCAGAATTAAACAGCAGCATCCGGTGATGCGTTTCCATGATGCCTTGCGCGGCGACATCCAGGCTGACCCACAGCTGGCGAGCGAAGATTTTATTATCCACCGCCGCGACGGACTGTTTGCTTATAATCTGGCCGTGGTGGTCGACGATCATTTTCAGGGGGTGACGGAGATCGTCCGCGGCGCAGATTTAATCGAACCCACTGTCCGACAACTTTCTCTGTATAAACAGTTTGGCTGGCGTGCGCCTGGTTACGTGCACCTTCCGCTGGCGCTCAACGAACAAGGCGCTAAACTTTCCAAGCAAAATCATGCCCCTGCGCTTGCGACAGGCGATCCGCGCCCGGTACTGGTCCAGGCATTGCGCTTTTTAGGCCAACGCGACGTCGTAGCGTGGCAGGAGATGTCTGTTGAGGCGTTGCTGCGCTTTGCGGTGGAGCACTGGAGGCTTGCAGCCGTACCCACATCGGCTAATGTAAATCCGGCATTCTCAAATGCGTCTCGCTGAGCTATGATTAGCCGCTATTTTTGCTCATCGTCTTTCGCATTGCTGCGGCGTTAATGATGCTTACAGCCCAGGTCGCGTTGCTCTCTTACGCCCGTCTGCCGTAATGCGAAAGACATAGAGTAAGTTGATCTTATTAATGTATGACACTACCGAGGTGCGCTATTTTTACCCGAGTCGCTAATTTTTGCCGTAAGGTGTTAAGCCGCGAGGAGAGCGAGGCAGAACAAGCCGTCGCCCGTCCACATATGACGATTATCCCGCGTGAACAGCACGCTATCTCCCGCAAAGATATCAGTGAAAATGCCCTCAAGGTACTGTACAGGCTGAACAAAGCGGGCTATGAAGCCTACCTGGTCGGCGGCGGCGTCCGCGATCTCCTGCTCGGCAAAAAGCCGAAGGATTTCGACGTGACCACCAACGCAACACCGGATCAGGTACGGAAATTATTCCGCAATTGCCGTCTGGTGGGGCGTCGTTTCCGCCTGGCTCACGTGATGTTTGGCCCGGAAATTATCGAAGTGGCAACGTTTCGTGGTCATCATGAAGGCAGTGAAAGCGACCGTACGACCTCCCAGCGTGGGCAAAACGGTATGCTGCTGCGCGATAATATCTTCGGCTCTATCGAAGAAGATGCCCAGCGCCGCGATTTCACCATCAACAGCCTTTACTACAGCGTAGCGGATTTTACCGTGCGCGATTACGTCGGCGGAATGCAGGATCTGCAAGAAGGCGTGATTCGCCTGATCGGCAATCCGGAAACGCGCTACCGCGAAGATCCGGTTCGAATGCTGCGCGCCGTGCGTTTCGCTGCGAAGCTCAATATGCGTATCAGCCCTGAAACGGCTGAGCCAATCCCGCGTCTGGCTACCTTGCTAAACGACATTCCTCCCGCGCGCCTGTTCGAAGAGTCGCTGAAGCTGCTGCAGGCGGGGAACGGTTTTGAAACCTATCAACAACTGCGGGAATACAACCTCTTCCAGCCGTTGTTTCCTACCATTACGCGTTATTTCACCGAAAACGGCGACAGCGCAATGGAACGCATCATTGCGCAGGTGTTGAAGAATACGGATAACCGCATCCGTAACGAAATGCGCGTTAATCCGGCATTTTTGTTTGCCGCCATGTTCTGGTATCCGCTGCTGGAGATGGCGCAAAAAATCGCTCAGGAGAGCGGTCTGGCCTATTACGACGCTTTCGCGCTGGCCATGAATGATGTGCTGGATGAGGCCTGCCGTTCACTGGCGATCCCGAAACGCCTTACCACGCTTACCCGTGATATTTGGCAGCTTCAGTTACGGATGTCGCGACGTCAGGGCAAACGCGCCTGGAAACTGATGGAACATCCCAAATTCCGCGCCGCGTTTGATTTACTGGAGCTGCGCGCTCAGGTGGAAAATAATACTGAACTGCAACGTCTGGCGCAGTGGTGGGCCGAGTTTCAGGCTTCCGCGCCGCCGGAACAAAAAGGGATGCTCAACGAGCTGGACGACGATCCTGCTCCACGCCGCCGCCGTTCACGTCCGCGCAAACGCGCGCCGCGCCGCGAGGGCACCGTATGACGATCGCGTATATCGCGCTTGGCAGTAATCTGGCCTCTCCGCTGGAGCAGGTCAATGCCGCCCTGAAGGCTATCGCCGACATTCCCGATAGCCGTATCGTCACGGTGTCTTCGTTTTACCGCACGCCGCCGCTTGGTCCACAGGATCAGCCGGACTACCTGAACGCCGCGGTGGCGCTGGATACCGCCCTCGCCCCCGAAGAATTGCTTAACCATACCCAGCGCATTGAGCTGCAACAGGGCCGGGTGCGCAAAGCCGAACGCTGGGGGCCGCGCACGCTGGATCTCGACATTATGCTGTTTGGCGATGAAGTCATTAACACCGACCGTCTGACCGTACCGCACTACGACATGAAAAACCGCGGTTTTATGCTGTGGCCGCTGTTTGAAATCGCTCCTGATCTGATCTTTCCGGATGGTATCAGCCTGCATCAGCATCTCACCCATCTTGGTGCTGCAAAACCCGCCCACTGGTAAAACATCGCCTCCCCTTTAGCGTTTACTGCTTTAGCGCCAAACGATTGCTTAAATCAATTGCCCCCCTGAATATGACTGTTAGAATGCCGGGAAATATAACTTTTACCATCAGGAAACGTTATGAAACCCACCACCATTTCACTGCTGCAGAAATGCAAGCAAGAGAAAAAACGCTTCGCGACAATTACCGCCTACGACTACAGCTTCGCTAAGTTATTTGCCGACGAAGGTATCAATGTGATGCTGGTTGGCGACTCGCTGGGCATGACGATTCAGGGGCATGACTCCACTCTGCCTGTCACCGTGGAAGATATCGCTTACCACACTCGTGCCGTGCGACGTGGCGCGCCCAACTGCCTGTTGCTCTCCGACCTGCCGTTTATGGCTTACGCCACCCCGGAACAGGCGTTTGAAAACGCGGCTATCGTGATGCGTGCGGGGGCCAATATGGTCAAAATTGAAGGCGGCGCCTGGCTGGTTGATACGGTGAAAATGCTCACCGAACGCGCCGTGCCGGTTTGTGGTCATCTGGGGCTAACGCCACAGTCGGTGAATATCTTCGGCGGCTATAAAATTCAGGGCCGCGGCGATGCAGGGCAAGTGCTGCTGGATGACGCGCTGGCTTTAGAAGCGGCTGGCGCTCAACTGCTGGTGCTGGAGTGCGTGCCGGTTGAGCTGGCGAAGCGCGTCACGGAAGCGCTGTCGATTCCGGTGATCGGCATCGGCGCGGGCAACGTCACCGACGGTCAGATCCTGGTGATGCACGATGCGTTTGGCATCACCGGCGGCCATATTCCCAAATTCGCGAAAAATTTCCTTGCCGAGGCGGGCGACATGCGCGCCGCCGTACGGCAGTATATGGCTGAAGTGGAGTCCGGCGTTTATCCGGGCGAAGAACACAGCTTTCACTAATTTTTCTGACCGTGCCGGATGGCGACGCGACGCGTCTTATCCGGCCTACAGATCCTCAACGGATGTAGGCCTGATAAGCGCAGCGCCATCGGGCAGGATCATCAAGCAACTCAAGGAGTTTTGTTGTGCTAATCATTGAAACCCTGCCGCTGCTGCGCCAGCATATTCGTCGTCTGCGTCAGGAAGGTAAACGCGTCGCACTGGTTCCCACCATGGGCAACCTGCACGACGGCCATATGAAGCTGGTCGATGAGGCAAAAGCCCGGGCTGATGTGGTGATCGTCAGCATTTTCGTCAACCCGATGCAGTTTGACCGGCCGGACGATCTGGTGCGTTATCCGCGCACGCTGCAGGAAGATTGTGAAAAGCTGAACAAACGCAAAGTCGATTATGTCTTTGCGCCAGCCGTTGAGGAAATCTACCCACAGGGGCTGGAAGGCCAGACGTACGTTGATGTTCCCGGCCTCTCTACCATGCTGGAAGGCGCCAGCCGTCCGGGCCACTTCCGCGGCGTCTCGACTATCGTCAGCAAGCTGTTCAACCTGATCCAGCCGGATATCGCCTGCTTTGGCGAGAAGGATTTCCAGCAACTGGCGCTGATCCGCAAAATGGTGGCGGATATGAGTTATGACATTGAGATCGTCGGCGTGCCGATTATTCGCGCCAAAGACGGTCTGGCGCTCAGCTCACGTAACAGTTATCTGACCGCAGAGCAGCGCAAAATTGCGCCGGGTCTACACAACGTGATGAATAGCATCGCTGAAAAACTGATTGCGGGTAATCGTGAGCTGCAAGAGATTATCGCCATTGCCGAACAGGAACTGAATGAAAAAGGCTTCCGTGCCGACGACATTCAAATCCGTGATGCCGACACGCTGCAGGAGCTGACGGAAACCAGCAAACGCGCAGTGATTCTGGCCGCCGCCTGGCTGGGTCAGGCGCGTCTGATCGATAATCAAAGCGTTACATTAGCCCAGTAGACAGGGGTTAAAAATCGGGCAATACTGCCTGAGAATTTCCAAAGCAGGCCACAAGCGCCTGCTTAGCCAAGGTAAACGACAGGGTAAAGAAGTTATGATTCGCACCATGCTGCAAGGCAAGCTCCACCGCGTAAAAGTCACGCAGGCGGACCTGCACTACGAAGGTTCCTGTGCCATTGACCAGGATTTCCTTGACGCCTCCGGTATTCTGGAAAACGAAGCGATTGATATCTGGAACGTGACCAATGGGAAACGTTTCTCAACCTATGCGATTGCGGCTGAACGCGGCTCCAGAATCATCTCGGTGAACGGTGCGGCGGCGCACTGCGCTGAAGTTGGCGACATTGTGATTATCGCCAGCTTCGTCACCATGTCTGATGAAGAAGCGCGTACATGGCGTCCGAAAGTGGCCTATTTTGAAGGCGACAACGAAATGAAGCGCACCGCGAAAGCTATTCCGGTACAGGTTGCCTGATTTTCAATAATAGGACAACCCTTCCAGAAAAACATATTTTGGGACGGGTTGTCTTTTTTTTAAATCACCAATAAATAATATTATTTATTATTTATCTTATTGCTTAAATAATAAAACATTAGTTTTACTTAAAAAAACATAAAGTATTTCTAATGGATAACTTTATTCCTTTTCATCGCAACTCTCTATAAAATCCGCCTCGAAATATAATATTTCAACAAATAAGATATATAAATATATTTTATTTATATTTATCACTAAAATATGGATATTCTAAATGTTTTTCAGAAAATATGGCGTAGCCGCTTTTATTGCAATGACTTTGGGTGCCGGGTCTGCAATGGCAGCAGATCCAGATACGGGTACTATTACTTTCCACGGTCTGGTTTCTAACAATACCTGTAAAATCTCTCTTGATAATAAAATAGATCAAGACGGTAATGATTTTGACATTACTCTGGATACCGTTTTTGTTAAAAACTTCGCTACCGCACTGGGTGCTAACAGTACTCTGGGCGAAAAACAGTTCACTCTGAATCTGAGCGAATGTGATAACGCAACGGTAAAAGATGCCTCCGCTCAGTTTAATTCCTGGGGCGGTTCCAGTTCAACGTCAGGTGGTCTGTTAGTACCACCGGCTAATCTGCAAGGAGCAGCAGAAAACGTTAACCTGGTGCTGGCTAACAACGGTAACGGCGCTACCGATCTGATCAAAATTGACCAGACTAACAACACGCAGAAAGCCACTATTTCCGCTGATGGCACCGGTGACCTGTTCTACCGCGTAGCCTACACCCAGGGCCAGAAGTGGAATGCAGACACCAGCCCGGTAACGGCAGGAACCGTACAGGCGCAAGTTGCCTTCACCGTTATTTATAACTAATCCTTTGTATTTAAAAAGATTAGCCAATCCCTCAGCGGCTGTGCTGGGGGATTTTAATTTTAAAGTATACCTACAGGGAGGGTAAAATGGTCAATACGGTTATTACAAAGGGATTTAAAACCACCTGCTTCGCTGCCGCGGCCTTCACGGCATTTGCCACATTCCAGGCAAACGCGGATATCGTCATATCCGGAACACGTATTGTGTACCCAGCGTCATCAAAAGACGTGATTGTGAACCTGGATAACCGGGGCAATAAACCTCTACTGGTGCAAACCTGGCTGGATGACGGGCGTGACGGTGTTGATCCGCAGGAGCTAAAACTGCCGTTTGTCATTACGCCTCCGGTATCTCGTATCGATCCACAAAAAGGGCAATCCTTGCGTATTACGTATATGGGTAGCGCATTACCTCAGGATCGGGAATCGCTGTTTTGGTTTAACGTGCTGGAAATTCCGCCAAAATCAAAAGCGAAAGAAGGCGAGAGTTTAAATCAACTTCAACTCGCCTTTCGCACGCGGATCAAATTATTTTTCCGCCCGGATGGCCTGAAAGGCACGCCTGGCGATGCGGCGGCAAATCTGAAATGGTCGCAGAAAAAAGAAGGCAATACGCTTTCACTATTTGCCCAAAATGACAGCGCGTACAACGTTTCTATTTCCAACGTAAAATTTAAAGTGGGCGGTAAAGAATATACCGTCGACAGCAAATCCGTTTTACCCTTTAGCGGGGTCAGCATGCCCGTAAAAGGCCTTTCGAATAATATTAACGGTACCGTTATCTATAACACCATTAATGATAATGGCGGCACAAATAAACGAGAAGCCAAAATAGACTAATCAATTATAACAATTACGTACCAATGTAGTGGGCCATTCTGGCCCACGTTAATTATTCGGAAAAACAATGCTATTTCAACGCTCATTATTATGTCTTACTATTGGCGCTGCACTCCCTTTTTCCGTTTCTGCTGCAACTTCAGCAGCAGAAAAAACCGTTGCTGAGTCGGACGAAGCCGTAGAATTTAACGAACAATTTTTACTTAATAGCAGCGCTAATATCGATATTAGTCGCTATGCATATGGCAACCCGGTGCTTGCCGGAACCTATCGTGTGAAAGTGAATCTTAACAATGCGTTGAAATCTACCTCTGAAATTACCTTTAATGAAAACGGTACGCCACGCGCCAGTGCATGTCTGACGCCGCTTTTACTCACCCAGGCAGGCGTTGATCCCGCCGCAATGCGCGATGACGTCGAGGTCGACGACAACACCACGTGTCTGGATATAAAAAAATACTACCCCGGTGCGACGGCGAATTACGATTCCGGCAAACAGGCCATGGATCTCAACTTCCCGCAGATTTATATCCTGAAGCGTCCTGCCGGGTATGTTGACCCCTCACTGTGGGAAGATGGCGTTCCGGCGGCCATCGTCTCTTATGATATGAACGCCTGGCACAGTGAAGGCAATGGCACAACGTCCGATACCGCTTACGTGGGGCTACGTTACGGTTTAAATATGGGACCGTGGCGTTTGCGTTCCCGAGGTAGCCTTAACTGGAACAAAGATACCGGTAGCGAATACAACAATCAGGACGTTTATTTACAGCGAGATATCACCGCGCTGAAAGCGCAAATGGTGATAGGCGACTCCTATACCCGTGGCGATGCGTTTGACTCCTTCAGCCTGAGCGGGATACGAATGTATAACGATGACCGCATGTTACCGATGGGCTCCAGCAACTACGCGCCTGTTATCCGCGGCGTCGCCAACAGCAATGCCAAAGTCACGGTGATGCAAAGCGGCAATAAAATCTACGAAACCACCGTACCGCCGGGGGCGTTCGAGATTAACGACCTTAGCACCACAGGTTATGGTAACGATCTGCTGGTCACCGTAGAAGAAGCGGACGGCAGCAAACGCAGCTTTACCGTTCCCTTTTCGTCAGTCACCCAAATGTTACGCCCCGGCGCGACACGCTGGGATATCGGCGTCGGCGAGCTGAACGATGATTCTTTGCATGATAAACCGCAGGTGGGTTACGCGCAGTTTTACTATGGCCTGAACAACACCTTTACCGGCTATATCGGCGCGCAATATACCGATATGAATTTCTATGCTGGGTTATTAGGTCTGGCAATGAACACCGGTATTGGCGCATTCGCCTTTGATGTGACGCAATCTCACGCCAGTATTGATGATTTAGGCACGCTCAGCGGGCAAAGCTACCGGCTGACCTACAGCAAAATGATCGAGGCGACCAATACCTCATTTAACGTCGCCGCTTATCGTTTTTCTACTGAAGACTACCTCAGCCTGAATGACGCCGCGTCTTTGCAAGACAGCGTTAAACATCAGCAATATGCGCAGCAAAGTTATCGCTCAGGTGATGAGTTATATGACGATTACCAGCGTACCAAAAATCAGGTGCAAATCAGCATCAACCAGCCCTTAAACCAGGGAGAAACAACCTGGGGTTCTGTGTATGTCAGCGGAACATGGCAGGACTACTGGAATGATGCGGGCTCCACGGCCAACTATAGCGTGGGTTACAACAACAGTTTTGCCTACGGCAGCTATAGCGTGTCATTACAACGCGCCTATGACCAGAACGGCAGTAAAGACGACAGCGTCTATTTAAGTTTCAGTATTCCGTTGAGTATGTTCTCCCACAACGGGGAACGCTCTGGCGGTTTCTCCAATATCAACATGGGCCTGCGTTCTGACATGAAGGGCGGTACTAACGTCAACTCCACCGCCAGCGGTAATACCAAAGATAGCGACATCAGCTACTCCGTGAGCGCCACCTCCAGCAGCGGTAATTACGGCAACCTGAATCAGGTAAGTGGCTTTGGCTCCCTTAACAGCAGCTATGGCCCATTAGGGCTTTCCGCCTCGTTTGGCGACGACAATAGCCAGCAATATTCCGCCAGTTACAGCGGTGGCATGGTGCTGCATTCTGGCGGCGTGGCGTTCGCGCCGGGCAGCATTGGCGAAACCGACGCCGTCGCCCTGGTGAAAGCCAGCGGCGCACAAGGCGCAGGACTGGGCTACAGCAGCAGCGAAATCGGCAGTTCGGGCTATGGCATTTTACCGTATATGTCAGCCTACCGCGAAAACCGGGTGTCGCTGGATATCAGCACACTGGAGAACGATGTTGAAATCAAAAGCACCAGCACGGTTACCGTACCGCGCAGCGGCGCCGTCGTGCTGGTGAATTTTGAAACCGATGAAGGTCGCTCACTGATTCTGGAATTACTGCGTAGCGATAAAGGCTTTATTCCTTTAGGCGCAGATGTCCTTAACGAGAAAAATGAAACTGTCGGTACCGTAGGCCAGGCCGGACAGGCGTACGTGCGCGGCGTAGAACAGCAAGGCGAACTTCGCGTGGTGTGGGGCAGTGGTAAAGAAAGCACCTGTACAGTGCGTTACCAATTAGCTGAAACCACGGCAAAAGCGGGACTCACCCCCGTACTAAGCAATCAACTTTGTCACATGTAATGACCTGTTTAGGGAAAAACTAATGAGAGTTTATATGAAAAGAAACCGCCTCAGTCTTCCCATCGCGGCACTTGCCGTAATGGCAGCTTCTGGAAGCGCGCTTGCCGCTAACTCCACTAACCTGGATGTTAATTTCACGGCCACAATTTTAGAGACGACGTGCAACATGAAACTGGTCGGTGGTACAGGCTCCGACACGGTACAGGAATTAATCATTGGTAATAGTAGTGGTGAAGTTCGTATTGATGATGTAAGAGCGGGAACAGCAACGGCAGATTTTAAATTAGTGATTGTTGAATGCCCGGCATCGCTTCAATCATTAAAGACATCAATCAACGGAACGCCATCCGGGTATTCAACAAAAATATTAACGAATGGAACAAAAGGCTCAGCCGACTATATGGGGGTGTCAGTAGCGCGCGCATCCAAACCAGATGAACCTTTTGTTATTAACTCCACCGCCGATTCAGAACGTCTGGTCTGGAGTGAGGTAGAAATTAACAGTAAAGAGGTTCCGCTGATCGCCATCATGAAAGAGACCAAGGCAAATTCGGCTACCACCGGGGCTTTCTCAGCCGTTGCGACTTTCGTATTTAGCTACGAGTAATTAACGCAGATCTACGGAGCATCACTATGAAATTTACATCAGCTTTAATCACATTATCCGTTTCTGCCGTCTTATTCTCTGGAGTGGTCAGAGCCGCTATTACCGGTACCGACAGTGTACAAATGACCTTTAAGACCACAGTGACAACCGGTACCTGTAAAGCTATCGTCGTTAATGGTGACGGAAAAAATGTCAGCACCATTGGCTATGGTGAGACATATAAATCGGATCTTAACAAGAAAGCGATGCCGCTGAGCATTGTCTTGAGCAATTGTTCCGGCGTAACCATCGCAGAAGTAGAAGCAAAAGCGGGCACCGGCGGCACCTGCTCCGGTGATAATTTAGACGGCGATTCTTACGCGGCGGGCCTGAATACCGCCTTCGAAATTTGGGGCGGCGATGCAGACACGGGGGTGAAACTGTCTTGTAAAACGCCACCAGCCGCACAGAAGGTGACCATTACCAACGGTGCGGGTACCTACCCAATGACGTCACGCATTGTGGTGGCAAACGGTAAAAGCCTGAGCGACGTCACCGCCGGCGATGTCACGGCTCCGGTCACCTTTGTTGTGACATACCCTTAATTTTCAGGTGCTTTGTTCATGCAACAATTACTGTTTCTTTTACGCCAGCCCGGTCTTGTGTTGCTTATGGGTCTGACGGGCGGGTTTTGGTCTGGCATCAGCCAGGCGGGTTCCAATTTGGATATCAATCTGACCGCCAGTATTGTTAACAGCACCTGCAAACTCAGTCTGGAAAATGGGGGGGAAGTCTACCTTCCCAACATCACGCGGGCATGGTTTTACAATAACGACGGCAGCAGTAAATATGCGCCTACCGACGAAGCGGGCGGCACGCCTTTTAACGTGCGTCTCGAAAACTGTGCAGATAACAGTAGCATCAAGCAGTTGATGTTCAGTTTTACGCCGCAATCCGGTTTTTGGAGCAACCAAAACCAGGTTTTCAAAAATGATGCCACAACAGGCGCGGCGCAAAACGTGGGTATCGTCATTTTCTCGGCAGACTATAAAACTAACGTCTTAAACAGCGATGGCAGTTCTAACGTAGTTTACGACGTCAGCGGAAAAAGCAGTTCGCTGTATTTAACGGATTATCAGTTTTACGCGCGCTATCAGAATACGGGCGCAGTTGTCAGCGGCGTTGTCACCAGCAACGTGTTGGTTGACGTCAGCTACGAATAAAAGGATTTATGATGAAGCTATCCCCTTATCTGGCCGCACTGTTATTGTTGAGCGCATCCGGCGCAGCCTATGGTGCTATGGAATGTAAATTTTACAATGGCGATACACGACAGATAATGTCGCCAGGCGTTCAACCAATCATTACCTTTCACCCCTCGGTGCAAACCGCCACGCTGCTGGCTAGCGGTATTACGATGGAATTAACGCCGGAAATGCATAGCCACTGTGCAGTGGGGGATGATGGAGAGAACATCTACCAGATGACGGACAACACCTTACTTGAAGGGTATGTCGACGGTAAGGCCTTGTTTCGCACCAATATACCCGGCATTACGTATGCCATTGGGTTATACCCCGCAGGGAAAGGCATTACCGGATGGTTTCCCGTCAATTCCGGTCAATATTATATGACCGCTTATGCTGACGACAACGAAGGCTATTTCGACCATGAAAAAAAATGGTACGCCGTGATGGAAATCTACCAGATGCCCGGCTTTAATGGCGTGCCTTCAGGAGTCGGTTTTATTAGCTCAATCGGCGGCCCATTGGGGCGCATTGTTCTCGGAGACCCCGTAGGTTCTGAGTCTGACCATCCTCGCCCGCTAATCACCATTTCTGATATGATGTTTAACATTCCATTCTCCGAACCGACCTGTATTCTTACCGCGCCCACCACCGTGAATTTAGGTGATTGGTACCGAAGCGACCTGGAGAAAGATCAGACCACCGAAGTGCCTTTTCAGATTACCGGAACCTGTACCGGGACGATTGAAGTCTCGTTCGTGGCGAAATCCTCATATACCAATGCGGATAAGAACCTGTTCACCAACTCGATTACCAGCAACTCAAGCGTTACCGCGGCTGGCGGCGTCGGTGTAAAAATAAGCTCACCGGCCTATCCGCAAATTCATGCCGACAGTACGCCAGAAGTCATTGCCGTGGGCGAGATAATCGGGAGGCCGGTGACCTCAGTAAACGCCAACTTTAAGGCAAAGCTGGTCAAAACAGGGACGGAGGCCGTGACACCCGGTATTTTCGGATCGTCTGTCACCTTCCAGGTAACCTACGAGTAAACTACCCTTGCGGCTGGTTGCTGATCAGCCGCGACATGGTTTCCAGCGAATCCGTGCGCAGAATATACAGCCTTTTGAGCAGCATCGGATTATCTCCCGGCTTCACCTTCCCTCTCACCGTGGTGACCGCCAGATGGAAACCGGCGTCTTTTGCTGCTTTGATCGCGGTCGCGTTATAACCGCCAAAGGGATAAGAAAGATAAAATACGTGCGGAGTAAACTGTGCGAGCGCCCGCCGCGAGCGTTCAAAATCAAACAGAATATTATGGTAGCTGCGGCTATATAAAATCGGGCGACGATGCCCATCTATCCGGTGTAAAAAGTGGGTATGCGACTGAAAATCAAAAACGTCGCTTATCTTGCGCAATTCGGACACGCTCATAAATTGCAGCGACCTGGGATTCCATGTTTGCGGATGGCGCTTAATACGCGATGAGATAATAAATGCCGTCGCTTTCATACCGTACTGCTTTAATACCGGATACGCATAGCGACTCACCGATTTAAGGCCATCGTCAAAGGTGATAACCACCGCGCGCGCCGGGAAATTCGCGCGGTTATGGATGTAATCCTCCAGTTGGTACATCGTCAACGTGGCATAGCCGCGATCGCGAAGCCAGGTCATTTGGTTGCTGAATGCCCGAACCGAAGTCGTGGTGGACGTATGGCGAAAACGAGTATTCTCTTCATCACGTAAGATGTGATGATAGGTCAAAATCGGAATGCCGTTGTCTTCCTGCGCATCCATGGCGCTGACATAAGCCAGCCTGTCGCCAATACGGATTTGATACCAGGTTTGGTGTAGCCGGCCTTGCAGCTTGCTAATAATGGGATAACGCAAATTATCCACCAATACGCCAAACGGGGCGCTACTGATGTCCGGCGCGTTATACACCGGCGTGTCCTTCCAGGTCACCAGATTCTGATTGCTGAGCGGCTTGTTAAGATCGCCCAGGCCATCTTCCACTTTTTGTTTTCCCTGCACGGATTCCAGATGGCCTTTATCGATAAACCCCACACCGAAGCCGAATTTAAAGGCATAATAATCAGCCGCAACAGGCGTTACGGAAAGAATTTGTCCGGCGCGGATATTCCCTACGGTCACCATTTTGTCGCCAATCTGCGACCAGATGGCGGCATCTTTCGTCGTTTGCATATAACGAGCGGGCAAGGCAGCCAACACATTACCGGCGAAAAAAAACAGCAAGATAAGAACAACGCGCATAACCATATATCATAACCAAGACGAAAAAACGCCGTTATTGTAGCAAAAGCGTCGTCAATGGTATTGATCAAAACTCATACGAATCATGCAGCAATACAAAAGGCGGATTTTTCTGCTGCTGATGCCAGAGACTGGTGACATCCGGCGCGCCAAGCGCGACAATCTGGTCGCGAAATGCTGAACTGCTCATTGACTCTCGCCAGGGAATCATTTCCTCCATCAATGAATAGCTGACACCGGAAATAACTTCACATTGAGAATGTTTATGGCTCATCAGCGACGCTACACGATAAGGCGCCGCGCCGGAAATGTCGGTTAAAAATATCACGCCTTCACCGGAGTCGGTGGCATGGAGGGCGTCACACATCATGCGGCTGAGCATATTTACGCTTAACCCACGCCAGAAATTGACCGCCCGACACTGCGCCAACGGCCCATACTTCTTTTCAAGACCTTCGAGCATTTCCTGCGCCCGATCGTCATGACAGGAAATGACCCATCCCAGCATAACTTCTCCTCCATTGAGCTCCAATCCTGCATGATGTCAGCATGTTTTTTTGGCCGACAATACACTATGACCACGATCATTTTTTATTCAAAAAAATTTGCATTATTTTTAAAATTGTTAACAGCCTTCATAGAATCTGGCCCATTAAAGGGTAATCACGGCGATTCAATTAAACAAACACTCACCAAAATAATTGATTAAATATATATTATAAATATTTCATATTTATGTATTCTGAATTTTTCTTCGCGCCGCAAAAATCATCGGACATTATATTTACTCATTCGGCAATAAAAAGAACAATAACTTCCCACACTATAGATATTGTTACTATGTCAATATTTATAATATCTTAAAGGATCAAAGATAATGAAACTTACCTTAAAAACACTCACTGTGGCACTGGCTGCCATCACCCTCTCCCCCGCCGCGCTGGCAGACACCGCCAAAGACGGCACCGTACATATCACCGGCCTCATTAAGCAAAACGCCTGTACGGTAAAAACGGATTCAGTAGAGGTGACATTACAGGAAGAATTTGCCTCTCTTTTCACTGCCGCAGGGCAGACGGCAGGGGATACAGACTTCACCATCGAACTCGAAAACTGCGACGCAAACGTCTACAGCAGTGTACAGGCGCGCTTTGAAGGCACACTCGACGGAACCGATGCGACCATCCTGAAAAATGAGGATGATGCTGAGAATATTGGCGTGCAAATTCTTGATAAATCTAGCACCCCTATGACCTTTAACGATCTTCAGGCATGGTCTGCCGCAGTCGCGCTCACAGAGGGGGTGACGGAACTCTCAATGCCTTTCACCGCCCGCTATATCTCCACCGCGGTTCCCGTTAAGTCGGGAACGGTCGATGCAACCGCAACATTCTATCTGCAATATAACTGATCCTGGCGGCCAGCGTCGGCTGGCCCCTTTGTTTATTGAGGTCATCAATGAATTCATTGGCTAAAGCAGGGTTGCTTTGTTGCCTGTTGTGCGGTTCGCTGGCGCATGCCGCAGGGATAAACATCGGCACAACGCGGGTTATTTTTCACGGCGATGCCAAAGATGCGTCCATATCGATAAGCAATAACGACAACGTTCCCTATTTAATTCAGTCCTGGGCGCAATCGATCAGCGAAACCGGGGCGAGCGGCGATGCGCCGTTTATGGTCACCCCGCCGCTTTTTCGCCTTAATGGCGGGCAAAAGAACGTACTACGAATTATCCGTACCGGCGGCAATTTGCCGGAAGATCGCGAGTCGCTGTACTGGCTGGATATTAAATCGATTCCCAGCAGCAATCCGGACAATAAACACAACACACTCATGCTGGCCGTTAAAGCGGAATTTAAGCTGATTTACCGGCCAAAAGCGTTAACCCAAAAACCAGAAGAGGTTGCCGATCGGTTAACGTGGTCGCGTCAGGGTCGCACGCTCACCGTGAAGAACCCCACGCCCTATTATATGAACTTCGCCACCCTTTCCGTTGGCAGTCAAAAAGTGAAAGCCCCGCGCTATGTGGCGCCTTTCGGCAACGCGCAGTATACGCTGCCTGCCGCCGCCAGCGGCCCGATTGTCTGGTCTATCATCAACGATTTTGGCGGTATTGGCCCCGAACATAAACAAACGCCTTGAGAAGAGTGACAGGGATGAGAGTGCCGATGCGCAAAAGGCAACACCGGGTATTTTATTTATCGCGCTGCGCTGTGTGTATCGCGCTGGGCAGCACGTTCGCACACGTTGCATGGGCGCGCGACTATTTCAATCCGGCATTTATTGAAAACCATGGGCAGGCGAGTCGCACAAGCGTCGATCTGTCGACATTTGATAACGACAAAAGCCAGCTGCCAGGCACCTATTACGTCACTATCAATATCAATAAAACAGAAATCGGCGCGCGAAACGTTGATTTTCAACTCACGACGCTCAGTGACGGTCAACAGGCATTACAGGGCTGTTTACGGCTCCAGGAACTAAAAGATAACAGCGTCAAAACCGACCTTTTTCCAACCCTGGAGAGTGAAAAAGGCTGCGTCGATCTCAGCGTTATCCCCGGCGCCAGCCAGCGGTTTGATTTTCAGCAACAGACATTATCAGTAAGCATCCCGCAACTCTACATCGCCAACAACGCGCGCGGCTACGTGCCGCCGGAAAAGTGGCAGGAGGGGATTACCGCGCTAATGCTGAACTACAGTTTCAGCGGCTATAAAGAGTACGGTTCCAGTGAGGATTCCGACGATGCGGAATCGAAGTATCTCGCTCTCCAGCCGGGTTTTAACCTCGGGCCGTGGCGTTTTCGCAACTACAGTAACTGGAGTTCAAATAACGGCGAGAGCGGTAGCTGGAACAGCGTTTATAACTATTTACAGCGCGACATTATCGCGCTGAAAAGCCAGTTCACCGCCGGAGACAGCAATACGCCATCCGACGTGTTCGACAGCGTACCTTTTCGCGGCCTCCAGCTCACCTCTGACGATCAAATGCAGCCCAACAGCCAGCGTGGTTACGCCCCGACGATTCGCGGCATCGCCCGCTCAAACGCGCAGGTTATCGTGCGGCAAAACGGCTATATCGCCTATCAGACCGCCGTTTCGCCGGGCGAATTTGAAATCAACGATATGTTTCCCACCGGCAGCAACGGCGACTATGACGTAACGGTAAAAGAAGCCGACGGCAGCGAACAGCATTTTATCGTGCCCTACTCTTCGCTGCCGATTCTGCAGCGCACCGGACGGGCAAAATACAGCGTGACCGTGGGTAAATACCGCGATTATAACAACCACACGCTGGACGACTTCGGCCAGGCAACCCTGCTGTACGGCCTGCCGTGGGGCATCACCCTGTACGGCGGCAGCCAGATTGCCGGCGATAAATACCAGTCCGTCGCCTTCGGCGTCGGGCAAAATATGCAGATGCTGGGGGCCATTTCCCTGGACGGCATCTGGTCGCACGCCAAATTTGACGATGGCCGCAAAGAAATCGGGCAATCCTGGCGCGTCCGCTACAGCAAGGGCGTCGTCAGTACGGGCACCACGTTTTCGCTGGCCGGCTATCGTTACGCCAGCGAAAACTACAATTCGCTGAGCGAGGTGATCAACCCGGACGACGATTTTTATGATAACTACGGCAAGCGCCATAATCGTTTCGAAGCCTCGGTCAACCAGCAAATTAGCGATACGCTCGGTTCCTTAACGCTAAGTTGGGTCAAAGAAGATTACTGGCACAGCGCGCAGCAGATGGAGTCTCTGAGCGCCAGTTACAACAATAGCTGGGGTCCGGTGAGCTATTCGCTGAGCTACAGCTATAACAAAAACACCTACCAGTACCGATCGGACAATGACGATGATGACAACGACGACGATCGTTATAACCAGAACGATCGGCTGTTCACGTTGTCGCTGCACGTTCCGTTTACGGTGTTCGATTCCAGGCTATACGCCAGCTATATGCTGAACACGCGTAAGCACGATGCCACGGTGAACAGCACCACCCTTAGCGGCACCGCGCTGCGTGACAGAAACCTGAACTGGTCGTTACAGCAGAGCCACAGCACACAAGACGGTGATTCCGGCGGGGTAAACGCCAGCTACAAAGGCACTTATGCCAATCTCAACGCCGGTTACAATCAGTCGCCAGATAGCCAACAGGTCAGCTACGGCATCAGCGGCGGCATTCTGGCGCACGAAAACGGTATTACCCTGAGCCAGCCGATTACCGGCGCGGCGATTTTAATTAAAGCGCCCGGCGCCAGCGGCGTTTCGGTTGAAAACCAGACCGGCGTCGCCACCGACTTCCGGGGTTATACGGTGATCCCCAACGTCACGCCGTATTATCGCTACGATATCTCGCTCGACAGCAGCACGTTTGCCGACAACGTGGATATTCCGCTCAACAACCAGACTGTCTACCCGACGCGTAATGCGGTGGTGCGCGCGGCGTATGACACGCATAAGGGCTATCGCGTGCTGTTAACGCTGACGCGCAGCAATGGCGAGCCCGTGCCCTTTGGCGCGACGGCAAGCGTCGATGGGCAGGATGCGAACCTGGCCAGTATCGTCGGCGATAAAGGCCAGGTCTTCCTCAGCGGCCTGCCGGAAGAGGGCCTGCTACTGGTGAACTGGGGAAGCGCCTCTTGCCGTGCGGATTACCGCCTGGATATCAGCAAAAATATGAACGGCATCGTGATGGCGAACGCCGTCTGCCAGTGAGGAACACAATGAAGAATTTATGGATACTGCTGGCGCTGTCGCTATTTTCAGGCCATGCGCTGGCAGAAGGAACGATGGGCAACGGAAGCGGCTGGTGTCAACCCACCAACGGCACGCATAATTTTCCTTTTAGTTTTAATCAAACCATTACCGATACGGATGGGAACCAGACGGGAACCATCGTTGAAGAGCACTGGTCAGCTGGCGGAGAATATTCGGCTAAATGCGACTGCGATAACAGTGATTATCGCGGGTACAACTATTTCACCGCGACCACCGGCGATCTGACGCAGAAAGGCACGCACAGCGAGACGCGATACTACGGACATATGGATTACTATGTCCTCGTGGCAGGCAAACTGGAAATTGGCACCGAAGCGTATGTAGCCGGGAAGTTGAACCAGAATATTCCTGTCCCGTTTTCCTCAATCAGCAATGAGGATAGTTCCGCAGGCGGCTGTGGCGATGCAGAAATGAAATCAATGACGGCGGGCAATAAAGGCACGGTAAGGATTTATATTACTCATCCTTTGGTCGGTGAAATCTCGATCCCGCAAACAACGATCATGAATCTCTATTTATCAAAAACGCCGGGCAGCAGCGGAGATAATATTCCCCCCGCCGTTCCCCCTGTCGCGCACGTCACCATGTCCGGAACTATTACCGTGCCGCAGTCCTGTTCCATCAACGCCGGGCAGGTTATCGAGGTCAGGCTGCCGGATATTGAGGGCAAAGATATTCGTAATCTCGGCGACAGTCCGCAGAACTCGCACGTCACCACTCAGGTAAACTTTACCTGTAGCAACGTGGCGGACGGCACCAACCTGTCAATGTCATTGAACGGAGAAACCGATCCGCACAACCCGGAATACCTGAAAACCGACAATGAGAATTTAGGGATACGGATTTCCGATAAATACGATAAGACCATCGTTCCCGGCGGCAGCGCCGAATTGCCGATTGAAGATTACACAGACGGTAAAGGCAGCACCGAGTTCACCGCCGCGCCGGTCAATACCACCGGACATGTTCCCCACACCGGAGAATACCAGGCTACCGCCACGCTGGAGATTCAGATTCGCTGAGAGAAGCGTTGGGTTTCAGCAAGCCTCCCCCCACCTACAGCCCCGTAACCCATTGATATTACGGCCCCGTAGATGGGGTGAAGCGAAGCGCAACCCAACGCCCCTGTCAACGCTTAACTGCGCAACCCGCGCCCACGCTGGATCAGCGACCAGCACAGCAGGTAGAAAGCGGCGATAAAGATCACCAGTACGCCAAACGTCGTCACCAGCGGCACATCATGGATACCCAGGAAGCCGTAGCGGAAGCCGCTGATCATGTAGACGATTGGGTTCAGGTGCGACAGCCCTTGCCAGAACGGCGGCAGCAGCGTCAGCGAGTAAAATACCCCGCCGAGGTAGGTTAGTGGCGTCAGCACAAAGGTCGGGATCAGGCTGATATCGTCAAAGGTTTTCGCAAACACGGCGTTCAGCAGTCCGGCCAGCGAGAACAGAATCGCGGTCAGAATCAGCGTTAGCGCGACAAATACCCAGGAATGCACCTGGAAAGGCACGAAAAAGAGCGAAATCGCCGTCACCAGAATCCCCACGCACAGCCCGCGCGCTACGCCGCCGCCGACAAATCCGGCGATGATCACGTGCGTTGGTACCGGCGCGACCAGCAGCTCCTCAATATTGCGCTGAAACTTGGCGCTAAAAAATGACGACGCGACATTCGCGTAGGAGTTAGTAATGACCGCCATCATAATCAGGCCCGGCACAATAAATTGCATATAGCTAAAACCATGCATTTCGCCGATGCGCGAACCAATCAGGTTGCCGAAAATAATAAAATAGAGCGTCATGGTGATGACGGGCGGCACCAGCGTTTGCACCCAGATCCGCATAAAGCGGTGGATCTCTTTCGCCCAGATGCTTTTAAGGGCAACCCAGTAAAGCTGCATCATGCGCGATCTCCTTGTTTTTCATGCACCAGCGACACAAACAGTTCTTCCAGACGGTTGGCTTTATTACGCATACTTAATACCTGTACCCCCTGCTCGCTCAGTTGGCTAAAGACGCTGTTAACCCCCTGCTCGCGTAACACTTCCACCTCCAGAGTCGAGGTATCCACCAGACGATATTGATAACCCGTAAGCTTAGGTAGCGGGCTTTTTGGCGCTAAATCCAGAATAAACGTCTCCGATTTCAGCTTTGAAAGCAGATTTTTCATGGAGGTATTTTCCACCAGCTCTCCGTGCTGAATAATACCGATATTGCGGCACAACATTTCCGCCTCTTCCAGATAGTGGGTGGTGAGAATAATGGTGGTGCCTTTGGCGTTTAAGTCTTTCAGGAATCCCCACATCGAGCGACGCAATTCGATATCGACGCCCGCCGTCGGCTCGTCGAGAATCAATAGCTTAGGTTCATGCATCAATGCGCGGGCGATCATCAGGCGGCGTTTCATCCCACCGGAGAGCATCCGCGCGCGTTCACTACGTTTTTCCCACAGATCGAGCTGTTTTAAATACTTTTCGCTACGTAAAACCGCCTCTTTATGTTCCACGCCGTAATAACCGGCCTGATTCACTACGATCTGCTGCACCGTTTCAAACGGGTTAAAGTTAAATTCCTGTGGTACCAGTCCAAGCTGTCGCTTGGCGTTAACCACATCTTTTTCCAGGTCATAACCAAAAACGTTAACGCGCCCGGACGTTTTATTAACCAATGAGCTGATAATACCGATGGTGGTCGATTTCCCTGCTCCATTTGGCCCCAGAAGCGCGTAAAAATCCCCCGCTTCGACCTGCAAATCTATGCCGCGCAGCGCCTGAACGCCGCCGGGATAGGTTTTTTTAAGTTGTTGAAGTTCCAGCGCAATGGTCATAAATTCTCACTTACTTTACGTTCTTACACTTTATATATGGTTTAAATAACTACGGAGTTGCCCTATATTAGCCCAACGCACTTATTTGGTTACAGGTCGTTAACTTCCATGAAAGACATAGATACACTCATCAGCAACAATGCACTATGGTCAAAAATGCTGGTGGAAGAGGACCCCGGATTTTTTGAGAAACTGGCGCAAGCGCAAAAACCGCGCTTTCTATGGATTGGATGTTCCGACAGCCGCGTTCCCGCAGAGCGTTTAACCGGGCTTGAACCGGGCGAATTGTTTGTTCACCGTAATGTGGCTAACCTGGTTATTCACACCGATCTGAACTGTCTCTCCGTGGTTCAGTATGCGGTTGATGTTCTGGAAGTTGAGCATATTATCATTTGCGGCCACTCCGGTTGCGGCGGTATCAAGGCTGCGGTAGAAAACCCTGAGCTGGGCTTGATTAATAACTGGCTGCTGCATATCCGCGACATCTGGCTTAAACATAGCTCGCTGTTGGGAAAAATGCCCGAAGAGCAACGTCTGGACGCGCTCTATGAATTGAACGTCATGGAGCAGGTCTATAACCTGGGGCATTCCACCATTATGCAGTCAGCGTGGAAACGCGGGCAGAATGTGACCATTCACGGCTGGGCGTACAGTATCAATGATGGCCTGCTGCGCGATCTTGACGTCACCGCCACCAACAGAGAAACGCTGGAGAACGGCTATCATAAGGGTATCTCCGCCCTAAGTCTGAAATACATTCCCCACCAATAAGCCATTAGCTATAGGCCGGATAAGTCGCTTTAGCGACGCCATCCGGCATTTCTGCGCTTACTCGTCCAGCAGCACCACTTTACCAACATACGGTAGATGGCGATAACGCTGGGCGTAGTCGATACCGTAACCGACTACAAATTCGTCCGGAATCGAAAAGCCAACGAACTCAACCGGCACGTCCACTTCGCGGCGAGACGGTTTATCCAGCAGCGTACAAATCGCCAGCGATTTCGGCTCGCGCAGGCCCAGGATTTCACGGACCTTCGACAGCGTATTACCGGAATCAATAATGTCTTCGACAATCAGCACGTCTTTACCGCGAATATCCTCATCCAGATCTTTGAGGATTTTCACATCGCGGGTGGTGGACATGCCGCTACCATAACTGGAGGCGGTCATAAAATCGACTTCATGAGGAACCTGGACTTCACGGCACAGGTCCGCCATAAACATAAATGAGCCACGCAACAGACCTACCAGCACCATTTCACTGCCGCTGTCTTTATAACGTTCAGTAATCTGACGACCCAGCTCGGCAATACGTGCTTTGATCTCCGCTTCGGGGATCATGACTTCAACAGTATGTTTCATATTTATAACCATATGATTTAAAAACAAATCACTCAATGCCGGTGACTAATAACGCCGCATTGACGCGCAAGGCACGCAGTATAACAGCAAACGTATTCATTCGCGGCATTTGATAAGAAAGCTCATTTTGTGATGACGATCACACATGTTAATTCCTATACTTAATTGCTACTAAAAAATTAACAATTTGGGATGGTGTCTTTTTATGGCAGAAAATAACGCACGATCGCCACGATTACTCGTGACGCTGACGGCCCTCTTTGCAGCACTTTGTGGGCTGTATCTTCTTATCGGAGGTGTCTGGCTGGTTGCTATTGGCGGTTCCTGGTACTACCCCATCGCGGGCCTCGTGATGCTGGTTGTGGCCGGATTGCTATGGCGCAGTAAACGTGCCGCGCTGTGGCTGTATGCCGCCCTGCTGCTGGCGACAATGATTTGGGGCGTGTGGGAAGTCGGGTTCGACTTCTGGGCGCTCACGCCGCGTAGCGATATCCTGGTGTTTTTCGGCATCTGGCTAATATTGCCGTTTGTCTGGCATCGGCTGGTGGTTCCTTCCAGCGGCGCAGTAGCGGCACTGGTCGTGGCGCTGCTGATTAGCGGCGGCATTCTGACCTGGGCTGGCTTCAACGACCCGCAGGAGATCAACGGTACGCTTCGCGCCGACGCCACGCCCGCCGCAACAAGCTCGTCGATCGCCGACGAAGACTGGCCGGCCTATGGACGTAATCAGGAAGGCCAACGCTATTCGCCGCTGAAACAGATCACTGCGGATAACGTTCACCAACTGAAAGAAGCGTGGGTCTTCCGCACCGGCGATCTGAAACAACCCAACGATCCGGGCGAAATCACCAACGAAGTGACCCCGATTAAAGTCGGCGATACGCTTTATCTGTGTACAGCTCACCAGCGACTGTTCGCGCTGGACGCCGCCAGCGGTAAAGAGAAGTGGCATTTTGATCCTCAGTTGAAGACCGATTCGTCTTTCCAGCATGTGACCTGCCGCGGCGTCTCTTATCATGAGGCCAAAGCGGATACCGCCTCGCCGGAGGTCATCGCCGACTGTCCGCGCCGCATTATCCTTCCGGTCAATGACGGTCGCCTTTTCGCGGTGAATGCCGAAACCGGCAAGCTGTGTGAAACCTTCGCCAATAAAGGCGTCCTGAATCTGCAAACCAATATGCCGGACACCACGCCGGGACTGTATGAACCGACGTCGCCGCCGATTATCACCGATAAAACGATTGTCATTGCCGGTTCGGTCACGGATAACTTCTCTACCCGCGAAACGTCCGGCGTTATCCGTGGTTTTGATGTTAATACCGGTAAACTACTGTGGGCCTTCGATCCGGGGGCGAAAGATCCGAACGCGATTCCAGCCGATGAGCACGCTTTTACCTTTAACTCGCCGAACTCCTGGGCGCCTGCCGCCTATGATGCGAAACTGGATCTGGTCTATCTGCCGATGGGCGTGACCACGCCGGATATCTGGGGCGGTAACCGCACGCCGGAGCAGGAACGTTATGCCAGCTCCATCCTGGCGCTGAATGCCACCACCGGGAAACTGGCCTGGAGTTATCAGACCGTCCATCACGATCTGTGGGATATGGACCTGCCGGCACAGCCGACGCTGGCAGATATTACCGTTGACGGTACTACCGTTCCGGTTATCTATGCGCCAGCGAAAACCGGTAATATCTTTGTGCTCGACAGACGTAATGGCGAGCTGGTCGTGCCCGCTCCGGAAAAACCGGTCCCGCAGGGCGCGGCAAAAGGCGATTACGTCGCCAAAACTCAGCCGTTCTCTGATTTAACCTTCCGCCCGAAAAAAGATCTCTCCGGCGCGGATATGTGGGGCGCGACCATGTTCGACCAACTGGTGTGCCGCGTTATGTTCCACCAGTTGCGCTATGAAGGTATCTTCACCCCGCCGTCCGAGCAGGGGACATTGGTATTCCCTGGCAACCTGGGGATGTTTGAATGGGGCGGTATTTCCGTCGATCCAGACCGTCAGGTCGCTATCGCTAACCCGATGGCGCTGCCGTTTGTCTCGAAACTGATCCCACGCGGCCCTGGCAATCCAATGGAACCGCCGAAAGACGCGAAAGGTACCGGAACAGAAGCGGGTATTCAGCCACAGTACGGCGTACCGTTCGGCGTCACGCTGAATCCGTTCCTTTCGCCGTTTGGCCTGCCGTGTAAACAACCGGCCTGGGGCTATATTTCCGCGTTGGATCTGAAGACCAATGAAATCGTGTGGAAGAAACGTATAGGGACGCCGCGCGACAGTATGCCGTTCCCGATGCCGGTTCCGGTGCCGTTCAACATGGGGATGCCCATGCTCGGCGGGCCAATCTCAACCGCCGGTAACGTGCTGTTTATCGCCGCGACCGCCGACAACTACCTGCGCGCTTATAACATGAGCAACGGGGAAAAACTGTGGCAGGGACGTTTACCCGCCGGAGGCCAGGCAACGCCGATGACCTATGAGGTAAACGGTAAGCAGTACGTGGTCGTTTCTGCCGGAGGCCACGGTTCGTTTGGTACGAAGATGGGCGACTATATCGTGGCCTATGCTTTGCCTGACGACGCGAAATAACCATTAATGCCCGGCGTATGCCGGGCATTATGCCGGGTGGCGGCTTCGCCTTACCCGGCCTGTGTCGTAGACATCGATTAGACCGTAAATCCTAACATCATTCCCGTATCTTCATGTTCTAACAGATGACAGTGCGCCATATAGGCATGTTCCTTCGGCGCGTCGTGATCGAACTTGACCAGCACTTCGCTGATACCGCCCTCAACGCGTACCGTATCCTTCCAGCCCGTTCTGTGCGCCACTGGCGCTTTGCCGTTCTCTGACAGAATACGGAACTGCGTGCCGTGAATATGGAAAGGATGCAGCATCATGTCGCCCACGCCGGAAATGATCCAACGTTCATGTCGGCCTTTTTGCGCCGCGAACATCGGTTTGTTCATATCGAAGACCTGGCCGTTGATAAAGTTAGCGTTATGGAAGTCGAATTTTCCGCCGTGATTCATATTGCCCATCGCGCCATGATTCATCCCACTGTGATCCATGTTGCCATGATCCATCTCGCCATGCCCCATATTGCCGCCCTGCATATGCGCGTTCATGCTGTCATGATCCATGCCGCTCATCGCCTGAGCGCCATATTTCTTCATCAGCATTTGCATCCCCATCATATCAAGGCGTGGGTCCATCGACAGTTTCAGGTTGCGCACCGTCAGCCCTTCCAGCGACGGCAGCGCCGGCATCGTCGTCAACGTATCCGGCAGCGTACCGGAGGCGGTAATCCGCAGCGGCTGGATACGCATCACCGGATGCGGTTTATCAAACGGAGCGATCGCCATTCCCATCTGGCTGACCGGCAGGGTCACCAGATCAAAGGCTTTCCCGTCGCTGATATCCACCAGCACTTCAAAACGCTCGCCCATTAATAACGGCAGTTCGGTGACTTTCACCGGCTCCGCCAGCAGGCCGCCGTCGCTGGCGATCACATAAAGCGGGCGATTATCGCTGGCGGCGATATTCAGCGAACGCGCATTACAGCCATTTAGCAAGCGCAGACGTAGCCAGCCTTTCGGCGCGGAATGCTGCGGATAGATAGCGCCATTGGTCAGCAGCGTATCGCCAAACCAGCCAACGGCGGCGGTCATAATATCCAGTTGATAATCAATCTGGCCATCGGCGGAGAAGCGTTTGTCCTGAATGATCACTGGCACATCGTCGATGCCCCACTGTTTCGGCAGGCGCAATTTGCGAATCTCATCATCTTCAATCAGCACCAGCCCGGCAAGGCCCATCGCCACCTGGCGCCCGGTTTTGCCGTGTTTGTGCGGATGAATCCAGCAGGTCGCGGCGCGTTGCTCCGGCGTAAACGTCACCGTGCGGGTTCCGCCAGCGGGAATAATCCCCTGCGGACCGCCGTCGACGATGCCCGGAATCTCCAGACCATGCCAGTGAAGCGTCGTGTCTTCGGCCAGTTGGTTATGGATATCAACGGTCACGCTTTTTCCTTTGTGAAGCTGTACCGCTGGCCCCAGCAAATTACCGTTGTAGCCCCAGGTTGTGGCGTTCTTACCGGCGAATGTCGACTGTCCGGCTTTAACAATTAACTGCATACGGTTGCTCGCATCTGCCGTTAACAGGTCAGGAATAGGCAACGCGGGACGTTCGGCGGCAAAAGCGGCGCGGCTCCACAGCGGCAGCGCTGATGCAACCCCCAGCGCCACTGAATATTTTAAGAAATCACGGCGTAACATAATCATTTCCTTATAATGAACAGGCGGGTGTCTAAGCTTAGACCCTGCCCTAACGGGAAGGTCAAGCCAGCAACACGTCTTTACCATTCCTGACAGCAATACAATAAGAATGAAAACGCCGCGGCCAATTCTAATAATAAAAGTCGTCGCTACGTTCTCAGTATGCTAACGTTGACTTTCCCTGATGCCGTGGTAGAAGCAATGAAGACGTTTTTCAGACCCGTGTTGTTTGGCAGCCTGATGGCCTTATGCGCAAATAGCTATGCGCTTACTGAATCCGAAGCTGAAGATATGGCCGATTTAACGGCGGTTTTCGTTTTTCTGAAAAATGACTGTGGTTACCAAAATTTACCCAACAGTCAGATTCGCCGTGCGCTGGTCTTTTTTGCCCAGCAAAATCAGTGGGACCTGAGTAACTACGACACCTTCGATATGAAATCGTTGGGCGAAGACAGCTACCGCGATCTTAGCGGCATCGGTATTCCGGTCGCTAAAAAATGCAAAGCTCTGGCCCGCGATTCTCTGAGCCTGTTAGCCTACGTTAAATAATCCTCCGCGATCCTATTGCTGAAATAATGACCGTGCATCCACGGTCATTGTTAGCTATGATGTTGCGCCCTTTTTTTACGGGTGTTAACAATGGAGGTATCAGCCAATGGCCGAAAATACGATGTGGCATGAAACGCTACACGACCAGTTTGGTCAGTACTTTGCCGTAGACAACGTTCTGTATCATGAAAAAACCGATCACCAGGATTTAATCATCTTTGAAAACGCCGCTTTTGGCCGCGTGATGGCGCTGGACGGCGTGGTACAGACCACCGAACGCGACGAGTTTATTTATCATGAAATGATGACCCACGTCCCGCTGCTGGCGCACGGTCATGCGAAACACGTTCTGATTATCGGCGGCGGCGACGGCGCAATGCTACGTGAAGTCACCCGGCATAAAAACGTCGAAACCATCACTATGGTGGAGATCGATGCTGGCGTAGTCTCGTTTTGCCGCCAGTATTTACCCAACCACAATGCCGGCAGCTACGACGATCCGCGCTTTACGCTGGTGATCGACGACGGCGTGAATTTCGTCAATCAGACCCATCAGACCTTTGATGTGATCATTTCCGACTGTACCGATCCGATCGGCCCCGGCGAAAGCCTGTTTACCTCCGCCTTTTATGAAGGCTGTAAGCGTTGCCTGAATCCGGGCGGCATTTTTGTCGCCCAGAACGGCGTGTGCTTTCTGCAACAGGATGAAGCGCTCGACAGCCACCGCAAGCTGAGTCATTACTTCAGCGATGTCGGCTTCTACCAGGCGGCGATTCCGACCTATTACGGCGGCATTATGACCTTCGCCTGGGCGACGGACAACGACGCTCTTCGTCACCTGTCGAGCGAAATTATTCAGGCGCGTTTTCATGCCGCCGGCCTCAAATGTCGCTATTACAACCCGGCTATTCATGCCGCTGCATTTGCGCTACCGCAATATCTACATGACGCACTGTCCGCACAGTGATGTTAAGGAGGTGATAAAAATTGAAAAAGCTGAAACTGCATGGCTTTAACAATCTGACGAAAAGCCTGAGTTTTTGTATTTACGATATCTGCTACGCCAAAACCGCAGAAGAGCGCGATGGCTATATCGCCTATATCGATGAACTCTATAACGCCAACCGACTGACCGAGATCCTGTCGGAGACCTGCTCCATTATCGGCGCGAACATCCTGAACATCGCCCGTCAGGATTATGAACCCCAGGGCGCCAGCGTCACGATTCTGGTGAGCGAAGAGCCGATCGACCCGAAACTTATCGATCAAACCGAACATCCCGGCCCGCTGCCGGAAACCGTGGTGGCACACCTCGATAAGAGCCATATCTGCGTGCATACCTATCCGGAAAGCCATCCGGAAGGCGGGCTATGCACCTTTCGCGCCGACATCGAAGTGTCAACCTGCGGGGTGATTTCACCGCTAAAAGCGCTCAATTACCTGATCCACCAGCTAGAGTCCGATATTGTCACCATCGATTACCGCGTGCGCGGCTTTACGCGCGACGTCAACGGTATGAAGCACTTTATCGATCATGAGATTAATTCTATTCAGAATTTTATGTCGGAAGATATGAAGTCGCTGTATGACATGGTGGATGTAAACGTGTATCAGGAAAATATTTTCCATACCAAGATGCTGCTTAAAGAGTTCGATCTTAAGCACTACATGTTTCACACCAAACCGGAAGATCTCACTGAAACCGAACGCCAGGAGATCACTGCCGCGCTGTGGAAAGAGATGCGCGAGATTTACTACGGCCGCAATATTTCTGCGGTCTGATTCACCACTGGCAGCGCCTGACGGCGCTGTCACTCCGGCTGCACCAGCGTTAGCGCAAAAGCGCGCCCTTTCAGTTCAACCTGCGCTGACGGCGGCAGATTGACGTCGGTAATCACGTCATTAAAGCGCTCAAGCGGCACCACATTAAAGAGCGAATGCGCGCCATACTTACTGCTGTCCGCCAGCAACACTTTGCGCTGCGCATTAGCAATAATCTCCTGTTTAAGCCCGGCCTTATCTTCCGTTGGGGTCGTCACGCCCGTTTTTACCCCCCATGAATTACAGCTCATAAACGCGATGTTCGGATACACGCTGCGCAACAGCTTACGCCCATGCTCACCGATACAGGACTGACTGCTGTCATCGATACGACCGCCGACAATCGTCACTTCAATTTGCCGGAACTCAGCTAAAAACAGCGCAATATGCAGATCGACGGTGATGACCCGCAGCGGAAGATGGGTTAAGCATTTCGCCAGTTCCATCATTGTCGTACCGGCATCCAGCACGACGGCATCGCCAGCATTCACCAGCGATGCGGCAACGCGTGCGATCGCCCGTTTTTCAGCGGGCGATCGCAGTTGTTTTTCATTGGTGGTGGGCTGGGCGGGTTCAAAACGCCGCAGCGCCACGCCGCCATGACTACGGCTGATCACGCCCTGCTCATCCAGCTTGATCAAATCGCGACGGATAGTGGCTGGCGATGCGTCAACCGCCTCAACCAGCTGTTCTACCGTAACCAGCGTATGGTTTTTCAGATACGCCACAATGAGATCCAGACGGTGTTGTCCTTTCATAACAGGGAATTATGCCAGTTGCATTGCCAGTTTGATCGATACGGCCATGCTCTCAGATTTTGCTTTTCCCGTCCAGGCGATATCAAATGCGGTGCCATGATCGGCAGAGGTCCGAATAAACGGCAGCCCCGCGGTGATATTCACGCCATCATAAAAGCCAAGCAATTTCAACGGGATATGCCCCTGGTCATGATACATCGCCACCACCATATCATACTGCCCCTCATAAGCCTGGAGAAATACAGTATCCGGCGGGCACGGCCCATAAACGTCCATACCTTTTGCACGGGCATCGGTAATGGCTGGCGTCAGGATACGCGTCTCTTCATCGCCAAACAGGCCATTCTCGCCCGCATGAGGATTCACGCCTGCCACGGCGATACGCGGTTTAACGTAACCCACACGCTTGAGGAAAGTATCAGCAATACCAATCACCGTTTCGACACGCGTGGTACTTAACGTATCAAGGAATTTACGTAGCGCGATATGCGTTGAAACGTGAATCACTTTTAGTTTATCGGTGTAAAGTACCATCGCGTAATCGCGGCTATGGGTCAGGGTCGCGAGCAGCTCGGTATGGCCCGGATAGTTGTGCCCCGCCAGATGCAGCGCCTCTTTATTCAGCGGCGCGGTAGCGATAGCCTGTACGTCGCCCCGTAACGCTAACTCGGTGGCGCGCTTCACGCAGCGATACGCTAAATCCCCCGCCTGCGCCTGAACTTTCCCGGCCTCCAGCGCCTCCGGCTGCGCCAGCGGCTCATCAATCACATGAATGATGCCGGGCGCAAAACGCGCTTCGGCGACCCGTTCAATGGCCCGTAACTCGACGTTCGGCGTGATGCCCTTCGCCTGTAAACGTTTCAACGTTGCGAGGCATCCAATAACCACCAGCGGCGCGCCGTTGAGACCGTCTTCGCTTAGCGCTTTAACAATAATTTCCGGCCCAATGCCCGCGGGATCGCCCATAGTAATGGCAACGGTTTTAGTCTCCACAATACATCTCCTCAATATAATAAAGCGCGTCACACAACGTACTGTCTGAACCGAATCCGCCCGCTTTGGTAATGACCGGCAGATCGTCAATTTCGCTGTTTACAAACGTTCCACAGGGAATACAGGGCGCCACCTCGCTCTGAATGCGATAACCTTCAGCGCCAAGCGCGCCGGCGACGGCGGTAGCGATATCGCCGCCGGTCAGAAACAGCCCGCCAATCCGCGCCTGCTCGATAATGTTTAACGTGACGACGCCAAGCCGCTGGCTCAGTCGCTCGCCCAATTGCTGACGGCTCATCGCGGATTTTTCGCACAGCGCGTCGATTAACTGTCGATCTTCTGCGCGACGGCTGGTGCGTAAAATCGTATGTCGATGCTGACTTAACAGCGCGCAGGCCTGCTCTACGACAGACGCGATTTCCTGTTCCGCGCTATCCGACACCATGCGCGCGGCATCGATATCCACGACCTCCGCACGTCCCCGGCACAGCGCATTATCCACCTGACGTCGCGTGGCTTCGCTCATCGAACCGGCCACCACCAGCACCGGCAGCCGCTGCCGGTCTTGCATAAAAAGTTCAACCGGCAACGCATTCGCCAGACCAGCTGCGCCGACGAGCAGCGGCATCGACGGTTGTTCGCACGCCGCTTGCGCAATCAACGTCAGATCCCGCTCTTCCACCGCATCCACGACGATAATCCCTTCGCCCTCAGCCGCATAAGCCGTAAGTAAGGCGCTTAACCCACCGCGTCGGACATCCTGCAAAAAGACTTCATACACAGGGATCTCACTTTGCAACGCCACTATCTCGGCAATGCGGGAAGAGACAATGGGCGTTTTCGGATCGCTGGCAAATTCGGTTTCCAGTAGCGGGACGCCATTAACCAGACATTTTCCTTCAAGCGTCGTGCGTCCGGCCGCAGGGATCGCGGCGGCGATAACGGCCAGTTTTCGCTGACTGGCGCGCATGGCCGCCGTCACTTCGGCGCCGATATTGCCGCGAAATGTAGAGTCGATTTTTTTGTACACCAGCGGCGCTGGCGATGTCTCACACCACGGCGAAAGCGCGGCATAAACGGCAGATGCCGCCTGATCTGCGGGCATCGCCCGGCTTTCGGTGTTAATGACTAACACATCGGCGCGGCGGGACGGTTTTTGCGACGCGCTCAACATGACTTCCGTTCTCGCCCCCTTCTTCGCCAACTGGACGCCGGTATCATTCGATCCGGTAAAATCGTCGGCGATAACTATCATTTTCATGCGTTTTTCTCCAAAGAAGCCTGACGCGCCTGTTTTTTCGCAACCCAGGAGGTCAACACTGGCGTCAGGATTGCCGTGGTGATCACCGAGGCGGCAATCAGCGGAGCGGCAGCAGCGGCCACCTCGGCGAGCGAAGGGTCGGCCTGCGCAATAGCCAGCGGCGTCGCAACGGCATTACCCGCGGTGCTGGAGGCCGCCGCCCCGGCAATGCCAGTTCCGCCAACCAGACGATCTGCGCGAATATTAAAAAAACCGCCAACGAACGTTGTCAGCACGCCGAGCAGAATTCCGGCAAGTCCGCCTTGCAGTAACATTTCCAGGTTGATGCCCGCCCCCAGCGCAAAAGCAAAGAAAGGAATGAGCAGCGGGCCGCCTTTGGTCAAAAAATCGCGCATATGAGGATCAAGATTGCCGAGGATCATGCCGACAACCAGCGGAACCAGCACCGCCACCAGCGCCATAATGGGAATGTTCGCCATCCCTGCCGCGCCCAGCGCAATCATCGTAAAGAAAGGGCCATCATTAAGAGACAAAATAGAGATAGCGCCGACGTCGCGCTCATTGCCGAATTCGCCTACCAACGCAGCATAAAGTCCGCCATTCGAATTGCTCATCGCCGCGATAATCGCCACGCCGCTCAGGCCAAAAATACCCTCCGCGCCGAAAAGATGCTCCACGCCCAGGCCAATCCCGATGGCGACAAGCAACTTAGTGAGCGTAATCGTCCCGCCCTGCAATAACGCCTGGGGCGCAGCTTTCACACTGATACCGGCTCCCATACACAGCAGAAAAGCGCCAATCAGCGGCGCCGCGCCGTTTTTAAATAAGGCGGTGGTAAAACCGCCGATCTCAAGCGCCTGCGGGGCGAAGGTGTTAATGACTGCGCCAATAACGAGCGGTACGACCATCATGCCGCCGGGTACGCGCTCTATTGCTTTTTTGATGTTCATGGTCTTACCGCCTGTTGCTTGTTGTGATTGAATAAAATCATAACGATTATATTCAATCAAATTAAGATCACAAACGCGTCAGATCACAGTTTTAAAATGATTAATAAAAATCAAAAAATCATTCTGCAATAAAAAAGCCGGGATACTCCCGGCTGGAATGTGTGGTGATTTCGTTTCCACTACCGCCCCCAACTGTCCGTCGACTGGCGTTGCGGGACAATAACGAAGAGAGGGTCAGGCTTTACTGACGAATTCCCGATACGCGGCGACGACCCGCAGAAAATCCTCCATGCCGCACAGGGATAAACTCTCTTCATCGTAATAACTCATCCCCTCTTCCATCTCATCGCCGGAAAAATCCAGCTGATTGGCGCGAATCATCACTTCTTCGCCGTCCATCCAGATCGTGTATTCATGCCCTGCTCGTTGCCAGGAGCGTTCGCTGCCTTTGACCGTACGCGCGGCTTGTTCTACTTCATCCAGTAGCGAGAGGTTGTCTTTAACCTCTTCATTAAACCAGTGACCGACCACCTCGTGGCCCATCGACATTCGTACTTTTACCCCTCCGGTAACGTCGCGCAGAAATTCGTAATCCATAATTGTTTTCCTCTGCCCTGGCAATGCGCCAATACCGCATTGCGCCTTGAGGTAATTATCGCAGCACGGTGAAAGAAAAACAGCGGGGCGCACAAAAGATAAAATAAAAATGCCAAAACGGTTTATTATTCATACAGAAAGTCACTCTAGCGCTTCAATATATCTACACGCGCTCCGACAAAGTGCTACGTGCCGCACCGTGGGGTATTGAGTCTCCACGACTGACAAACTCGCCGTTAGCGAAGCGCGATCTGGAAGAGTATTTATTTAATGAATGTGCTTTTCATATGCAGCCGTAATCAATGGCGCAGCCCCACGGCGGAGCAGGTGTTCCGCCGCTATCCCGGCCTTAGCGTCCGTTCCGCCGGCACCAGCCGCAACGCCAAAAAAAGCGTGTCGTGCGGGTTACTTCAGTGGGCTGACGTTATCTGCGTTATGGAGCAGAAACATAAAGATCGGTTGATGGCTGAATATCGTCGTATTATTGAAAATAAGCCCCTGCACGTACTCGATATCCCCGATGACTACCGCTATATGGACCCTGAACTGGTCAGGCAACTGGAAGAGCTGGTGCCGGAAGTGCTGGGGATATAGGCGTTGCCGCAAGGAAATGTCCATCATCCATCACGCTTACATTCACTTAATCTTCGTTAAGCGAAAACTCGACGACAAATTTCACATCAGGCAGCGCGCCGTTTAGATGAACTTTTATTATGTGCCGGAAGAGCGCAGGCATTAAAAATGGCTGCCCCTCATCCAGTTATAGCATTACCAGCCCGGTGTCCCTCTGGCGTTTTTTCAGAAATCATCAATACCCTGCCCACGCCGACGCCTGCTAGTCTTTCAGACGCTTCCTTATCATCCGGGTCGTTGTCATGAAATTGTTGGCTACTTGATAAGCGCTTTTCAACTGAGCTCCAGCAATGGGCGATATCAGCAGAGAAGCCGTAGTGAGTTGTATTTTTTGTCAGACGGTTGAAGGAAAATTCAGGAAGGATACATTATGTCTGTATTTCGACGAATAATTTATCATAGCGGTTGGTTTATTCTGTTTGGGCCGTTAATAGGCGCAGCCATCGCGATAGGTATCATAAACTTTTTACCCGCCATTATTGGCGGACCAGACTCATTTTTGTTCTATTTTTGCAGAACAATACCAGAATTAGTGATTATTACCGGCTGGATATACAGTCTCCTCCCCGCATGGTTAACCGGTGTCGCCTGCGCGCTGATACCCCTGAAATTATATCAAAAAATAATTAACAGGATGTTCCTTTGCGCCATTGCAGGTGGTCTGATCACGACGCTGTTTAATTTTGCGCGATATGGTTTTGACATAAGCATACTACCATTAATATATGGTGAAGTATTGATTATGCTTATTCCAGCGATTGTAGCCGGGGCAATAATGGGCGGGGTAATTACGTATTTGCCGGGGCTACGGGAAGTGAAGCGTAATAATAAATAAGAAGCGCCATTCGGGCCCGGAAATCCGGGCCCGTCTCTGTTACACCGCCGTCTGGAAAATCACGCCGTCCGCTTTCTCAGTGTACTGAGAGAGCTGGTCGAAGTTCAGGTAACGGTAGGTATCCACCGCCGCCAGCTCCGCAGAAGCCGGAAAACGATCTGTCGATGACCTTTTATTATGCGCCGGAAGAGCGCAGTCATTAAAAATGGGGAGTCTCACATCACCAGCCCGGCCCCTCCATCACGGGCATGAGTTTCACAATATTCTCCAGTACCAGTGGCGTGTGGTGATCTGAACTTAATGCCAGTAAAACATCACCTGTGACAACAATTTCTTGGTTTAACAAATCGTCGCCGTACTGTACTTTAACTCTTTCTATGATCTCATCGCTCAACAAGAGTTGCACTTGCCCATTCCAGTCGGCTGTCTGCATGTCGGCATCCTGGACGCAGGTTAACGGTTCTTCGAGTTTAACCACCCAATAACGCTGCGCGCCGCTTTTTTGCTCTGCCAGTATTCCGCGCAATGACACGGTATCGCCTTCCCGCACGCAGCGCTGTTGCCGTTTTTTCGCCATTTCTTCAACCGTTTTGACTGGCAAAATGTCGGTGCTGTGGTTACACCAGGCCAGTGAGCTTTGGCGACTAATGCCCTGAAATTGAGGAACGGGCAACCACCATGTATTATTAGCGTCTTTCTGCAATACCACATCCAGCTTTTTACTATCCTGACTATACCAGTCAGCATCGGCATTGGCAGGTTCGCCACAAAAATAGGCATATTTTTGCGCCGCGCATAGCTGCGTCACCACAAAGGATGGCACAGGCGTATTATTCAGCATTGTTTTACGATTAAGATCGCCAACGTAGTTTTCACGTACCGCGTCAAGCAGTTGCGTGCGCAACGGATCGCCTTTTTCTACCGGCAGGCAAGCTGCGATGCGCCCGTACTGTTTCACCAGCGCGCGTAATTCCTGTGACTTCAGGTCAACATTCCCGGCAAAGTGGCACTTTGCTTGCTCCGGCGCGCTAAACTCTTCATCCAGGTAAACCGTACTCACCCACCCTTCGGTACCGCTGTCCAGCAGAATACGATCGAAGAGATAATATTTATCATCTTCATCTTTAATATACTGACCGTCAGTATCTTTTAGCAGGCCGCAAAAATAGGCCAGTTCGCGCGTCTCGTTGATTTCAATCCGCTTGATATCGAAGCGGGCGTTTAATAGCCCAACCTCCTCGCGTAGCGTTAATGCAATAGCGCCGCGTGGATTTTCATCAGGCTTCAGCGGGAACATATCTGATGCATATAAATTGCAACAAAACATCATCAACAGCAATAAAAAATAACGCATGAACGTGACCGTCGAAAAATTGCATTGAGGGTGCCATAATAGCGCTTTGCGTTATTATCAGTAATCATTTGCTCATGAAAAAGATCGCGTTCGGTTTCCCGTTATTGCTGGCAGTATTGCCTTATCCGGCGCAAGCCAATGAGGCCGTGGCGAATAGTTCATTGCATTTACTGGCACAGAGCGATATTCAACTAGCGAAAGAGCGTCTGTTAATTGAACGCGAGCGGATTAATGCCAATTATTTGTTTGTGAATCCGACCGCGCAGGATATTACCGTTCCTGTCGTTTTCCCCATGCCGCCGCTGTCATTTAGCGACGTTAACGAAGCCGGTGAAGATTACATCCCCGGCATCCGCAACATTAAAATCTGCGTCGATGGTCAGATCGTGACCCCGCAACCACGCTGGACCGTAGTACTGAATGCTCCGCAGGAAGAGATCACCGATAAACTTCAGCAGGCTGGCTGGACGGTGGAGCAACTGATCGCCGCGCTAAGCGATGGTGAATTTTCGCCTCCGGCGGATCTCCCGGCGCTGCCGCCGGAATGGTTTAAGGATAATCAGCCGCAGTTTACTATCCAGCGCAACTTCATCTGGCAGCAGACCTTTCCGGCGGGGAAAGCGGTGACTATCCACCAGGTTTACACCCCGAGCGTGTCACTCAGCGCGCTAATGTCAACGGATGAGCTGGACAATGACAACACCTGCCCGACGGCGGAAAACCGCCAGCAAATACAGCAGGCGCTGGATCAGTTAATGACGACGCAAGGCCCGGCAGGCGCTTTGGGGCAAAACCGGATGGATGTAGTGCTAACCGGTGATCCCGCATGGAAAGAGGGGGACATCGGCGAGTTTACGCTGCGCCTTCACGGCGATGCGATCACCACCTGCTTTCAGCCGCCGCTGACGCGGATTAACGCCACTACGCTGGAATTTAAGCAAAAAAATTTCCGACCTGCGGAAAATCTGGCAGTGACGTTTTATTATTTGCACGAATAATAACATGAAACACGTTACTCACTAAAATCAATGAGCGCATGGAGCATCTACCGTACAGGCTTTACTAACAATCTTTACGTCCTTCAAATCCACGAGCGCATGAAGCTTCTTATAATTAAAAATCCACCAGGTAGAAAGAATTTTACCCTGCTGGTAAAATTCATAATCACTCTCGCCATTTGGCGACTTCAGTTTTATCACCTCCCCCATCTGTTTCCAACGGGCATAAGGTACATTGTTATCCATTAATTTGAGATTCAATGCCACAGGTACGCAGCGCGCGCACATTTTTGCGTTACCGTCATCGTAAAATGCCATCATCCCACCGTTAGTAACGTGTAAATACTGTAATTTAGCCGCCGCATCAGCGTTGCCGCATAGCATCAATAGCATTCCTATAACCCATAACTTTCTCATTCACTTTATTTCCGTTAAGCGAAAAATATTATCCAGTAACAGCGGCGTATGATGCGAGGCGCTCAGCGCCAGAAAAATATCGCCGCCGACGCTGACTTTTTTACCGACCAAATTGTTGAGCGATTCCCGCTCTTGTGGGGTTAGCACCAGTTGCATCGTCTGGTTCCAGCCAGGCTGCTGCTTATTGGCATCGCGCACGCAGGCAAGGGGGTTATCCGGCGTCAGGGTCCAGTAAGCGGACTCGCCGTCACCCTGCTGGCGAAGCGTGCCGGTGAGGTTAACGGTGTCTCCCTCCACCCTGCACGCCTGCGCCAGTTGCGCTAAATCGGTTTCTCGCAGCGTGCCATCGCTATAGTACCCGCCGCTCACTTTAGATTGTTGTGTCAGCAGGTTGTTTTCCGGCTGCGGGCGCCACATGCCATCCGGGGATTTTTTCAACACGACGCGAAGCCGATTATTGGCGTCATCATGGATAAAAAAACTCGTTTTATCTCCCGTCGCCTTACCTAAAAAGTAAGCATAATCTTCCGTGGCGCAAAGGTCTTCGACGATAAATTTTACCGTCGGCAGCGGGCCGTTAAGGGTTAAGCTATTGCTGTCGCCAATATAACTGGCGCGCAGGCCGTTCAGAATATCGCTTCGCAGCGGGTCGCTGGCTTTTACCGGCTGGCAAATATTTTTGCGCCCTTGCGCGGCGACCTGCTCGCGTAAGAGCGCAGACGTTAGCGGTACGTTTTTACCATAATGGCAGTGAACATCCTGCGGCGAAGCAATGGTTTTATCAAAGCGCACAACGCTGACCCAACTCCAGCGATAACCTATCGCCATCACGCGGTCATAAAGATGATATTGATTTTGCCCATCCGTCAGAAAATTATCGTTTTTGTCTTTTATTAAGCCACAAACGTAAGCAATGCTACTGTTTGCTTCAATCCGCCGCAGGTTAAACAGCCCATCCTCAAGCCCTTCTTCATCGCGCAGCGACAGGGCAATATATTTGCGCCAGGTATCACCTTGTGGCAATGGTTTTATTTCTTCGGCAAATGTATTTTGGCAAATTATTAATAATAAAAATAAATAATACCGCATTTTTCTTCCCTCGAAAAACGGCACTCGCCGGATTATGATAATGATTATGTTTCGGACATGGAATGCACCGGTATGACATATTTTAAATGGCTGAGCGTACTCCTGTGTTTTATTACCAGTTACCATGCTTATGCAAACGACTCGGCGGTCGGGGAAACCAATGGTTCCATTGAATTTCTGCAACAAAATGAGATCAGCATGGCGAAAGAGCGATTGTTGATTGCCAGCGATCGTATCAATGTCGATTATGTATTTATTAATCATTCGGCGCAGGATATTACCGTTCCGGTAGCCTTTCCGATGCCGGCTATTTCCCAAAGATATATGGGAGATCGCACAGAAGGTATTGCCAACTTTAAGATCAGCGTGGACGGTAAACCGGTTAAAAGCGAGTCCCGCTGGCGAGTCATCCATGACTTAGGCGGTAAAGGTGAAGAAGACATTACGGCGAAACTACTGCAAACCGGCTGGACGATCCCACAGCTACGCCATGTCCTCAATCGCGAGGGCAAAGCCTCTATTGAAGAAGGATATAAAGAGGGAAAACAGCAATTACCGTCAGAGTGGTTTGATGACGGCTATCTGAATATTGCCGTTCAACAATATTTTATCTGGCAACAACGTTTTCCGGCGGGCAAGGAGATCGTTATTCACCACTCATACACGCCCAGTACGTCCACCGGCGTGCCTGACGACCTTGACAGTCTTCTTGGTGATGAGTTCGGCGATCAATGCCTGACCACCGCCACTCGCAAGGCGTTAAAACAGCTGGATGCAGGAATAAAATATAAAAACGAAGACGGTAGCGCGAATATCGGCTGGGGCTATCTGGGCTATATTCTGAAAACTGGCGCTAACTGGAAAGAGGGTGTCATTGGCGACTTTACCTTGCGCATTCATAAGAAGGATGAGACTGAAGTGGTTGTCCCCTGCTTTAATTACCCGCTAAAACAAATTGATCCGTTAACCCTGGAGTTTAAACAAAAAAACTTCAAGCCCGATGAAAACCTGGATATCCATTTTTATTACGATTCTTCGCTGTAAAAACTGGCCCGGAAATCCGGGCCAGTCACTTTTACACCGCAGTCTGGAAAATCACCCCATCTGCTTTCTCAGTGTACTGAGAGAGCTGGTCGAAGTTCAGATAACGGTAGGTATCCACCGCCGTCTTATCCACCTGCGCCACGTAGGTCTGGTACTCTTCCGGCGTCGGCAGTTTGCCGATCAGCGCCGCAACCGCCGCCAGCTCCGCAGAAGCCAGGAAGACGTTCGCACCGGTACCTAAACGGTTCGGGAAGTTACGGGTAGAGGTAGAGACCACCGTCGCACCGTCGGCTACACGCGCCTGGTTACCCATACACAGGGAACAGCCTGGGATCTCAATACGCGCACCGCTCTTACCAAACACGCTGTAGTAACCTTCTTCGGTCAGCTGCGCAGCGTCCATACGGGTTGGCGGCGCTACCCACAGGCGGGTTGGCAACTGGCCTTTGTGGTTATCCAGCAGCTTACCAGCCGCGCGGAAGTGGCCGATGTTGGTCATGCAGGAACCGATGAACACTTCGTCGATCTTCTCGCCCTGCACGTCAGACAGCAGACGCGCGTCGTCCGGATCGTTCGGCGCACAGAGGATTGGCTCTTTGATATCCGCCAGATCGATGTCGATCACCGCTGCGTATTCCGCGTCAGCATCGGCTTCCAGCAGCTGCGGGTCCGCCAGCCATTTTTCCATGCCCTGGATACGACGTTCCAGCGTACGACGGTCGCCGTAGCCTTCGGCGATCATCCACTTCAGCAGGACGATGTTGGAGGTCAGGTATTCAATGATCGGCTCTTTGTTCAACTTGATGGTACAACCCGCAGCGGAACGCTCGGCGGAAGCATCGGTCAGCTCAAACGCCTGCTCCACTTTCAGATCCGGCAGACCTTCGATTTCCAGGATGCGGCCAGAGAAGATGTTTTTCTTGCCTTTCTTCTCAACGGTCAGCAGGCCCTGTTTGATGGCGTACAGCGGGATGGCATGGACCAGATCGCGCAGGGTGATGCCCGGCTGCATTTTGCCTTTGAAGCGCACCAGCACGGATTCCGGCATATCCAGCGGCATCACGCCGGTCGCGGCGGCAAACGCCACCAGACCAGAACCCGCCGGGAAAGAGATACCAATCGGGAAACGGGTATGGGAGTCACCGCCGGTACCGACGGTATCCGGCAGCAGCATACGGTTCAGCCAGGAGTGGATCACTCCGTCGCCCGGACGCAGGGAGACACCGCCACGGTTCATAATGAAGTCTGGCAGCGTGTGGTGCGTGGTGACGTCAACCGGCTTCGGATAGGCTGCGGTGTGACAGAACGACTGCATGACCAGATCGGCGGAGAATCCCAGACAGGCCAGGTCTTTCAGCTCATCGCGGGTCATCGGGCCAGTAGTATCCTGAGAACCGACGGAGGTCATTTTCGGTTCGCAGTACGCGCCCGGACGGATACCTTTCACGCCGCAGGCGCGACCGACCATTTTCTGCGCCAGAGAGAAGCCACGGCTGCTTTCCGCCACGTCTTTTGCCTGACGGAAAACATCAGAGTGCGGCAGCCCCAGCGCTTCACGCGCTTTGGTGGTCAGGCCACGGCCGATAATCAGCGGAATACGACCACCGGCACGCACTTCGTCGATCAGCACGTCGGTTTTCAGTTCGAAGGTTGCCAGTAGCTCGCCGGTTTCGTGGTTACGCACTTCGCCTTTGTACGGGTAGACGTCAATCACATCGCCCATATTCAGGTGAGAAACGTCAACTTCAATCGGCAGCGCGCCCGCATCTTCCATAGTGTTAAAGAAGATAGGCGCAATTTTGCCGCCGAGGCACAGGCCGCCGCCGCGCTTATTCGGCACGTTCGGGATGTCATCGCCCATGAACCATAGCACGGAGTTGGTCGCGGATTTACGGGAAGAACCGGTGCCCACCACGTCACCCACGTAAGCCAGCGGGTAGCCTTTTTTCTGCAATGCTTCGATTTGTTTGATCGGGCCGACAACGCCTGGCTGATCCGGCTCAATGCCTTCACGGGCGTTTTTCAGCATCGCCTGCGCATGTAACGGGATATCCGGTCTCGACCACGCATCCGGCGCCGGAGAGAGATCGTCGGTATTCGTTTCGCCGGTCACTTTGAAAACGGTGACGGTGATTTTTTCCGCCAGCGGCGGACGGCTCAGGAACCATTCGGCGTCGGCCCAGGATTGCATCACCTGTTTGGCATATTCATTGCCCGCTTTGGCTTTCTCTTCTACGTCGTAGAAGTTATCGAACATCAGCAGGGTGTGGGACAGTGCTTTGGCCGCAATCGGCGCCAGTTTCGCATCGTCCAGCGCATCAATCAGCGGATGAATGTTGTAACCACCCTGCATGGTGCCCAGCAGTTCAATGGCTTTTTCTGGGGAGACCAGCGGGGAGGTGGTGTCGCCTTTCGCGACAGCAGCGAGAAAACCGGCTTTAACATAAGCGGCTTCATCTACGCCAGGAGGAACGCGGTTGATCAACAGGTCTAACAGGAATTCTTCTTCGCCCACAGGCGGGGTCTTCAGCAGCTCGACAAGCGCAGCCATTTGGGTTGCGTCTAAAGGTTTTGGCACAATCCCCTGGGCAGCACGCTCAGCTACGTGCTTACGGTATTCTTCTAGCACGACGATATCTCCTCGCTCTCATTGTCATAATGCGGCGCTTTTGTTGATGGGCGATTCTCTTCACGCTCCTGTGAGACAGTAGTTAGTAGGGTAAATGCCCGGTACCGCATAAGGCACAATAACAGGATTTTCTTTAAGTGTTAATCTGTTTACAAAAAAGCAACATAAAAAAGTGGCTGAATCGTTAAGGATGGTCTAATGCTCTACTGAGACGGGAGCTGCAGCCATAAATGCTTACCTCATTTCGTGCTTTGATCGTCACGTAACGTTATCGATCCCAACATTAGCTAAAAATTAAACTATCGTCCCTTTATACTCACGCGAAACTGCACCCCGTCGGCGGCAGGCATAATGACCATAGCGATTCTCTGGAATCGGGAGAGATAAAATGACGTTGCCCTTTAAACCCCATCTCATTGCCCTTGTGTGCAGTGCCGGGTTATTTGCCGCTTCGGGCGTACTGTATGTTAAAAGCCGCGCTCCCGAAGCGCCCGCGCAGGCGGCAGCTCCCGCCCCTGAGCAAACGCAGACCGCTGTGCCCGCGCCTGTCGCGAAAACGACCTTTACCACTGCGCAAATCGATCAATGGGTCGCGCCTGTCGCGCTTTATCCCGATGCCCTGCTTTCGCAGGTGCTCATGGCTTCCACCTACCCGGCGAACGTGGTTCAGGCCGTCCAGTGGTCGCGAGATAACCCCACGCTGCAGGGCGATGCCGCTATTCAGGCGGTGTCCAGCCAACCGTGGGACCCCAGCGTCAAATCGCTGGTCGCCTTTCCCCAGTTGATGGCGCTTATGGGCGAGAATCCGCAATGGGTGCAAAACCTGGGCGATGCGTTCTTAGCCCAGCCACAGGATGTGATGGATGCGGTGCAAAGGTTGCGTCTGCTGGCTCAACAAACCGGTTCGCTAAAATCCACGCCGCAGCAAACCGTCACCAGCGTGCCGAAGTCCAGCGCTTCTACCGCCGTCACGACAACAACCACCACCACATCCGCCAGTACGCCAGCGACACCGTCGACCGTCATCAAAATTGAACCCGCGAATCCGCAGGTGGTGTACGTGCCGAACTATAACCCCGCGACGGTGTATGGCGCCTGGCCCAATACCGCTTATCCGCCGGTGTATTTACCGCCCCCTCCGGGGCAGCAGTTTGCCGATAGTTTTGTTAAAGGTTTTGGTTATAGTCTGGGCGTCGCCACCACCTATGCGTTGTTCAGCAGCATAGACTGGGATGACGACGATCATCACCACCATGACGACGACCATCATGATGATGATTACCATCATGGTGGTAACGGTTACCAACATAATGGCGATAATATCAACATCAATGTCAATAATTTCAACCGGATATCCGGGCAAAACCTGCCGGGCCAAACGATGGGCTGGCAGCATAATCCCGCCTGGCGCAATGGCGTCCCCTATCCGAATAATACCGTTGCGCAACGGTTCCATCCCACCAATGTTAGCGGCGGGTTAAGCGCAACGCAGCAAGCGCCAGTGTCTCGCGACAGTCAGCGCCAGGCGGCCATGACGCAATTCCAACAGCGCAGCCATACATCACCCGCTAACCTGTCAGGCGAGACATCCCACGATAGACAGCGCAAAGCGGCATCGCAGCAGTTAAATCAAATTGCCCAGCGTAATAATTACCGTGGCTATGACGGAACACAAAACAGCAGTCGTCGCGAGGCGGCGCAGCAGACACTGAATAAATCCACCATGCAGCAGCATCGTTCCGAGCTGAAGGCTAAAGCCCAGCAGCACCCTGTTTCACAACAGCAGAGAGACACCGCCCGCCAGCGTATTGAATCCTCTACGCCGCAGCAGCGTCAGGCATTTCGCCAGAATATGCACGCCAATGTGTTTAGCGGGAACGACAGTCGATCGCCGTCATGGCAATCGCAACAGCTACGCGGCCTGGAAAGCCGTCGCGGCAGTCACTTAAACACCGAGCAACGCGCCGCCGCGCGGGAACATTTTTCTGAACATCATGAATTTCATCGCCGTTAACCGGAGCAGATAATGAAAAAGGTTATGTTAAGCGCTCTGTTACTGTCGTTACCCTTGCTGGGCTACGCGCAGGAACGGTTCCCCTCCCCGGAAGCGGCCGCCAGCGCCTTCGCCGCGGCGGTAGCCGGAAAAAACGAAACGCAGCTTACCGCGCTACTGGGCGATGACTGGCGGCAATTTCTGCCGCCGGAAGGTGCCGATCCCGAGGCCGTGGCCCGCTTCAATCGTGACTGGCGCGAAGGCCATCGCATTGTACAGAAAGACAATACGGCGCACCTGAATGTCGGACGAGAAGACTGGCAGCTCCCGGTGCCCATGGTGAAAGAGACTGGCGGCTGGCGCTTTGATATGGCGGCAGCCGGGAATGAGATCCTCACCCGTACTATTGGGCGAAATGAACTTTCTACCTTACAGGCCATGCATGCTTACGTTGATGCGCAGCAGGATTATTACTTACAAAATCATCGCTGGGCGCACAGGATAATCAGTAGCGAAGGCCAAAAAGATGGCCTGTACTGGCCAACCAAAGCAGGCGACGTCCCCAGTCCCTTAGGCCCAAACTTTAGCCCCGCAGCGCCAGACGAGGGTTACCACGGCTACCATTTCCGTATTATCAGCGATAACGACGGTCACGGCGCGGCACTTCTGGCCTGGCCGATGCATTACGGCGAAACCGGGGTGATGAGTTTTATGGTCAACCAGGACGATCGTATTTATCAGGCGGATTTAGGCAAGGAGACGGAGAGTAAAGTTCAGGCTATCACGCGTTTTGCGCCAGACGCGCAATGGCAGGTCGCCGAATAACCCGTAAGCGCCTGGCGTTATCGCCAGGCCGTGATCATTAGCCCTGATGCGGCATTAATTCCGGGTGGCCTTGTACCGGCGGCTTGTTGCTGGTCAGCGCGGCTTCATCAGCCTGAATGCTGCCGGAATTAGCCGCCCATACGCCTTCATGCGTGTGGGTGATCTGCTGATGCTGCGCATTCAAATCCTCGCCCATTGCCGCAATATGCGTGCTTTCCGTACCGCCACTGTTAGTCGCCCAGGGGATGACGGGATCGCTGGCAAATGCCATGCCGGAAATCAACGTCGCAGTTAGCGCTGCTGTTGTCAGAAAAAGTTTCATATATCAAACCTCATAATTAGCTCGCTATTATTTTATAGAGTTACTAATTTCAGGGTGATGACAAAGTAAGGAGAGGTATTTCTTATGAAACAATTAGTTGGTCGAAAATGACAGACAAAGGCACTACCGACGGCATAAGCTTTGAAAAACGTACTGCTGCGGAAAAGATAAATTTTGCGGTTTCGTTATCCTTCGCCATCATTTGACACATCTGATTTGCCATGCATAAAAAAAGCGGCTGTAAAGCCGCTTTTTTGTATCGGGTGGCGCATTGCCACCTACAGAAGATTATTTCTTCTTCGCTTTCGGGTTCGGCAGGTCGGTAATACTACCTTCGAACACTTCAGCAGCCAGACCGACGGACTCGTGCAACGTCGGGTGCGCATGAATGGTCAGCGCGATGTCTTCCGCGTCACAGCCCATTTCGATCGCCAGACCGATTTCACCCAGCAGCTCGCCGCCGTTGGTGCCGACAATCGCCCCGCCGATCACGCGGTGAGATTCTTTGTCGAAAATCAGTTTGGTCATACCGTCTGCGCAGTCAGAAGCGATAGCACGGCCAGAAGCTGCCCACGGGAAGGTGGCGGTTTCATAGCTGATGCCTTTTTCTTTCGCTTCTTTCTCGGTCAGGCCAACCCATGCCACTTCTGGCTCGGTGTACGCGATAGACGGGATAACTTTCGGATCGAAGTAGTGTTTCTTCCCGGCGATAACTTCAGCGGCAACGTGGCCTTCGTGAACGCCTTTATGCGCCAGCATCGGCTGACCGACGATATCGCCGATAGCGAAGATGTGCGGCACGTTGGTGCGCAGCTGTTTGTCGACGCGGATAAAGCCACGGTCGTCAACTTCCACGCCAGCTTTGCCCGCGTCGAGGTTTTTACCGTTCGGCACACGACCAATCGCCACCAGAACCGCATCATAACGCTGCGCTTCAGCCGGGGCTTTTTTGCCTTCCATCGAAACGTAGATACCGTCTTCTTTCGCTTCAACGGCAGTCACTTTGGTTTCCAGCATCAGGTTGAATTTCTTGCTGATGCGCTTGGTGAAGACTTTAACGATGTCTTTATCAGCCGCCGGGATAACCTGGTCGAACATTTCAACCACGTCAATCTCTGAACCCAGCGCGTGGTATACGGTACCCATTTCCAGACCGATGATACCGCCGCCCATGACCAGCATACGCTTTGGCACTTCTTTCAGTTCCAGAGCGTCGGTAGAATCCCATACGCGCGGGTCTTCATGCGGAATAAACGGTAATTGGATCGGACGAGAACCTGCCGCGATGATCGCGTTGTCGAAGTTGATCACGGTTTTGCCGTTTTCGCCTTCCACTTCCAGGGTGTTCGCCCCGGTGAATTTACCCAGACCGTTGACCACTTTCACTTTACGGCCTTTGGCCATACCCGCCAGACCGCCGGTCAGTTGAGTGATAACTTTTTCTTTCCAGGTACGAATCTTGTCGATATCGGTTTTCGGCTCGCCGAAGACGATACCGTGTTCAGCCAGCGCTTTGGCTTCTTCGATAACTTTTGCTACGTGCAGCAGCGCTTTAGAAGGGATACAGCCGACGTTCAGACAAACACCGCCAAGGGTGTTGTAGCGTTCTACAATTACGGTTTCCAGACCTAAATCAGCGCAACGGAAAGCGGCAGAATAGCCTGCCGGGCCCGCCCCAAGTACCACGACCTGAGTTTTGATTTCAGTACTCATCATGACCTCTTTATTTGTATCCGGCGGTCCGGGGTACTTGATCGCCCATCATCCACCGGGTCGTTCTATCCGCCCGTATCTTACAAAATTGTTAACAATTTTGAAACAACAAACGGATCACGAATTATCGCTTTCGCTAATAACCTCACAAACTCCATGAGATTATCAAAAAAAAGCCGGCCGTCGGGCCGGCTTTTTCATTACATCACCAGACGGCGAATGTCAGACAACATATTGTTGATAATGGTAATGAAACGCGCACCATCAGCACCATCGATCACACGGTGGTCGAAGGAAAGAGAGATAGGCATCATCAGACGCGGCACAAACTCTTTCCCATTCCACACCGGTTCCATCGCCGACTTAGAAACGCCGAGGATAGCCACTTCCGGCGCGTTAACAATCGGCGCGAAGTGGGTAGTTCCCAGACCGCCGATGCTGGAGATAGTGAAGCAACCACCCTGCATTTCGCCAGCGGTCAGCTTACCATCACGCGCTTTTTTGGAGATGGTGGTCAGTTCACGAGACAGCTCGGTCACGCTCTTCTTATTCACGTCTTTAAAGACCGGAACCACCAGGCCATTCGGGGTATCAACCGCCACGCCGATGTTGATGTATTTTTTCAGGGTCAGACGCTGACCGTCTTCGGACAGAGAGCTGTTGAAGCGCGGCATCTGTTCCAGAGCAGCGGCAACCGCTTTCATGATGAAGACCACTGGCGTGTATTTCACATCCAGTTTGCGCTTCTCAGCTTCGGCGTTCTGCTGTTTACGGAACGCTTCCAGATCGGTGATATCGGTTTTGTCGAAGTGCGTAACGTGCGGGATCATCACCCAGTTACGGCTCAGGTTCGCGCCAGAGATTTTCTGGATACGGCCCAGTTCCACTTCTTCAACTTCACCAAACTTGCTGAAGTCCACTTTCGGCCACGGCAGCATACCCGGGATACCACCGCCCGCAGCAGCCGGCGCAGCTTCCGCGCGTTTGATTGCGTCTTTCACGTACGCCTGAACGTCTTCGCGCAGAATACGGCCTTTACGACCGGTGCCTTTCACTTTCGCCAGGTTTACGCCAAACTCGCGCGCCAGGCGGCGAATCAGCGGGGTAGCGTGAACGTAAGCGTCGTTTTCAGCGAACTCAGATTTGCCTTCCGCTTTGGCAGCCGGGGCAGCAGGCTTCTCAGCTTTCGCCGCCGGAGCCGGTGCCGCCGCTTCCTGTTTAGCCGGAGCGGCCGCAGGCGCTGCGCCTTCTACTTCGAAGACCATAATCAGAGAACCGGTTTTCACTTTATCGCCGGTGCTGATTTTGATTTCTTTCACGGTGCCCGCGAACGGCGCAGGAACTTCCATAGAGGCCTTGTCGCCTTCGACGGTGATCAGCGACTGTTCAGCGGCAACTTTATCGCCGACTTTGACCATCACTTCGGTGACTTCAACTTCGTCGCCGCCGATATCCGGTACGTTAACGTCTTTCACGCCCGTCGCTGCTGCTGGAGCAGCCGGAGCGGCTTCCGCTTTCGCTGGTGCTGCGGCAGGCGCTGCGCCCGCCACTTCGAAGACCATAATCAGTGAGCCGGTAGACACTTTATCACCGGTGTTCACTTTGATCTCTTTCACGGTGCCCGCGAACGGCGCCGGCACTTCCATAGAGGCCTTGTCGCCTTCGACGGTGATCAGCGACTGTTCAGCTTCAACGGTGTCGCCCACTTTCACCATCACTTCAGTCACTTCAACTTCGTCACTGCCGATATCCGGAACATGAACGTCTTTCGCCGCTGCCGCAGCAGGTGCTGCTGCCGGCGCCGCTTCTTTCTTCTCTTCTGCCTTAGCAGGCGCAGCGTCGGCTGCACCGTCGGCGGAATCGAAAATCATGATAAGTGCACCGGTCTCGGTTTTGTCGCCGACAGAGACTTTGATCTCTTTCACGACGCCAGCCTGCGGAGACGGGACTTCCATAGAGGCTTTGTCGCCTTCTACGGTGATCAGCGACTGTTCAGCTTCCACTTTGTCGCCCACTTTGACCAGAATCTCGGTGATTTCAACTTCATCTGTCCCGATGTCCGGTACTTTGATTTCGATAGCCATTATTCTTTTACCTCTTACGCCAGACGCGGGTTAACTTTATCTGCATCGATGTTGAATTTGGTAATCGCATCCGCTACCACTTTCTTGTCGATTTCGCCACGTTTAGCCAGTTCGCCCAGCGCTGCAACAACCACATAAGAAGCATCAACTTCGAAGTGGTGACGCAGGTTCTCACGGCTGTCGGAACGACCGAAGCCATCCGTACCCAGTACGCGATAGTCGTCAGCCGGTACGTAAGTACGAACCTGCTCGGCGAACAGTTTCATATAGTCAGTAGATGCCACTGCCGGAGCGTCGTTCATCACCTGAGCGATGTACGGAACGCGCGGGGTTTCCAGCGGGTGCAGCATGTTCCAGCGTTCACAATCCTGGCCATCACGCGCCAGTTCGGTGAAGGAGGTCACGCTGTACACGTCAGAACCTACGCCGTAGTCGTTCGCCAGAATCTGTGCCGCTTCACGCACGTGACGCAGGATAGAACCGGAGCCCAGCAGCTGAACTTTACCTTTGCTACCTTCAAGGGTTTCGAGTTTGTAGATACCTTTACGGATACCTTCCTCGGCACCTGCTGGCATGGCCGGCATGTGGTAGTTTTCGTTCAGGGTGGTGATGTAGTAGTAAACGTTCTCTTGTTTCTCACCGTACATACGCTCCAGACCATCATGCATGATGACAGCCACTTCGTAAGCGTAAGCCGGGTCGTAAGAGATACAGTTCGGGATAGTCAGCGACTGAATGTGGCTGTGACCATCTTCGTGCTGCAGACCTTCGCCGTTCAGCGTAGTACGACCGGAAGTCCCGCCGATCAGGAAGCCGCGAGCCTGCTGGTCGCCAGCCTGCCAGCACAGGTCGCCGATACGCTGGAACCCGAACATAGAGTAGTAGATGTAGAACGGGATCATCGGCAGATCGTTGGTGCTGTAAGAGGTCGCCGCAGCCAGCCAGGATGCGCCTGCGCCCAGCTCGTTGATACCTTCCTGCAGAATCTGGCCTTTCTCGTCTTCTTTGTAGTAAGCAACCTGCTCACGGTCCTGCGGGGTGTACTGCTGGCCGTTCGGGCTGTAGATACCAATCTGACGGAACAGACCTTCCATACCGAAAGTACGCGCTTCGTCGGCGATGATCGGTACCAGGCGATCTTTGATCGACTTGTTCTTCAGCATCACGTTCAGGGCACGCACGAAAGCGATAGTGGTGGAAATCTCTTTACTTTGCTCTTCCAGCAGCGCGCCGAAATCTGAAAGTTGAGGCAGCTCTAACTTCTCGGTGAAGTTCGGCTGACGGCTTGGCAGGTAGCCATGCAGCGCCTGACGGCGTTCATGCAGGTATTTGTGTTCTTCAGAACCTTCCGGGAAGGTAATGTACGGCAGTTTTTCGAGATCAGCATCGGCAACCGGCACGTTGAAACGATCGCGGACGTAACGCACGCCGTCCATGTTCATTTTCTTAACCTGGTGAGCGATGTTTTTACCTTCCGCGGTGTCACCCATGCCGTAACCTTTAATGGTATGGGCCAGGATTACGGTCGCTTTGCCTTTGGTTTCCTGCGCTTTTTTCAGTGCCGCGTAGACTTTCTTCGGATCGTGACCACCACGGTTCAGCGCCCAAATCTGCTCATCGGTCCAGTCGGCCACCAGGGCGGCGGTTTCCGGATATTTACCGAAGAAGTGCTCACGCACGTAAGCGCCGTCTTTGGATTTGAAAGTCTGGTAGTCGCCGTCAACGGTTTCGTTCATCAGCTGGATCAGTTTACCGCTGGTGTCTTTACGCAGCAGTTCATCCCAACGACCGCCCCACATGACTTTGATAACGTTCCAGCCAGCACCTGCAAAGATGCCTTCCAGTTCGTTAACAATCTTGCCGTTACCGGTGACCGGGCCGTCAAGACGCTGCAGGTTACAGTTGATAACAAAGACCAGGTTGTCCAGTTTTTCACGGGTGGCGATGGTGATCGCGCCTTTGGATTCCGGCTCATCCATCTCGCCGTCGCCGAGGAAGGCGTAAACGGTCTGTTTAGAGGTATCTTTCAGGCCGCGGTGTTCCAGATATTTCAGGAATTTCGCCTGGTAGATAGCACCGATTGGGCCCAGACCCATAGAGACGGTCGGGAACTGCCAGAATTCCGGCATCAGTTTCGGGTGCGGATAGGAAGAGAGGCCATTGCCATGAACTTCCTGACGGAAGTTATCCATCTGTTCCTGGGTCAGACGACCTTCCAGGAACGCGCGAGCGTAGATGCCCGGAGAGATGTGGCCCTGGAAGTATACCAGGTCGCCGCCATCCTGTTCGTTGCGCGCACGGAAGAAATGGTTGAAACAGACATCATAGATCGTGGCGGAAGACTGGAAGGACGCCATGTGGCCGCCCAACTCAAGGTCTTTTTTAGACGCGCGCAGCACGGTCATGATGGCGTTCCAGCGGATAGCAGAACGAATGCGACGTTCCAGCTCCAGATTGCCCGGGTATTCCGGTTCGTCTTCAACGGCAATAGTGTTGATGTAATTACTGGCCCCTGCGCCTGCCGCGACTTTCACGCCGCCTTTACGAGCTTCAGAAAGCAGTTGGTCAATCAGATACTGAGCGCGCTCAACACCTTCTTCACGGATGACCGATTCGATCGCCTGTAGCCAGTCGCGAGTTTCGATCGGATCCACGTCATTTGGGAAACGTTCTGACATGGGGGTATTCCTTATCTATCTAATACGTTGAGTTATCTGGAACCTGTCCCATTAAACTTTCGTCAGAAAGCTTAATAAGACAGGTTCTGCGTTTATTGCCTGGCCCATAAGGTGTAATTGTTGCAGCCAGTTTGGTCACGGACAGCGCGGAACAACCGGAACGTACACGTAGTACGTGAGGATTGTGAGCACTGCCCAGGACCAAAATGGCAAATAAAATAGCCTTATGGGCCTGGCATTTAGTTGCCGCGCACATTTTTGCGCTTTATTCACAACATCTTCTGGTTAACGTTCTGCCAGAAAAAACTAATTCTTGCGCTGTTCCAGACGGCGTAAAGCGCGTTCACGACGGCTCTCCTCACGGCTTCTGTCCAACATAATCTCTTCGATAAACGCCAGATGGCGGTGTGACGCTTCACGCGCTTCTTCTGGTTTTCCGGCCATAATGGCTTCAAATATACGGGTGCGATGCGTACTCACCAGCGGCAGCATCTCCCGACGCGCATACAGCAATTCGAAGTTCTGCCGCACGTTTTGCGCCAGCATCGGCTCCATACACCTTAGCAGATGAAGCAATACCACGTTGTGCGCCGCTTCGGTGACGGCGATTTGATACTGGAGCACGGCTTCGGACTCGGCATCCAGATCGCCGGACTCTTGCGCCAGCTCAATGGCATGGTGCAGCTCGCGAATACGGTCTTTATCTTCGTCGGTGCTGCGCAGCGCCGCGTAATAAGCCGCAATGCCTTCCAGCGCATGGCGCGTTTCGAGCAGGTCAAACTGGGATTCAGGGTGATCGGAGAGCAGTTCCACCAGCGGGTCGCTAAAGCTCTGCCACAGGCTGCTCTGCACGAAGGTTCCGCCGCCCTGGCGACGAAGCAACAATCCCTTCGCTTCGAGACGTTGAATCGCCTCGCGCAAGGAGGGACGGGAGACGTCGAACTGTTTTGCCAGTTCACGTTCCGGTGGAAGTTTTTCTCCGGGACGCAATGTCCCCTCAAGGATTAAAAACTCCAGCTGCTGCTCGATCACATCGGAGAGTTTTGGTTGGCGGATTTTGCTGTAGGCCATGATTTCCTGTCTTAAGCCATTTGCCCGGAGTCAATTGGTCTTACCAATTTCATGTCTGTGACGCTAAAGTAACAAAGTATTCACCTTCTGTCCATACAGGTTTTGATTGAAATCAGTAAAGGAGGCACATTTTAACAATTTTACAGAAATCACGTTTCAAAACTGTAACTGTGCACAAATGTTAAATTTACCCACCAGGAGGTAGATTTAACGTATTTGAAACGATAAAAAATCTCATCTGAACCGATTCAACAGCAGATTAAATGCATTTTTATGCATAAATAATGAATAAAAATAAATAAACCTTTGTAAGGGAAAATAAAAGGAGGTATTTACAAGTGCTTTCTTTTTACGCAACTCGTCATCACCCCTGCACAAAGCAGGTGCATTCGCGGCCACATACCATTATTCTGATCAAGACGAAAGAGTTGAAGTGACATTTAAAAAAACGAATCTGTAAATAAATTAATACAAAAAGCGGAATTGCAAACTTACACACGCACTACTGCATCGTTCAAAATAAGCGCGTTATGAATAAACCGCGCCCGATACACGAGGTTTTATGATGGACAGTCAGCAGCACGGCGAGCAGCTCAAGCGCGGCCTGAAAAACCGCCATATTCAGCTTATCGCATTGGGCGGCGCGATAGGGACAGGCTTGTTCCTGGGAAGCGCCTCCGTTATTCAGTCGGCGGGGCCAGGAATTATCCTGGGCTATGCGATTGCAGGCTTTATTGCCTTTCTGATTATGCGCCAGCTGGGAGAGATGGTGGTTGAAGAACCGGTCGCCGGCTCTTTTAGCCACTTCGCCTATAAATACTGGGGCGGCTTTGCCGGATTCGCTTCCGGCTGGAACTACTGGGTGCTGTACGTATTAGTTGCCATGGCGGAACTGACCGCAGTGGGTAAATATATCCAGTTCTGGTATCCGGAGATCCCCACCTGGGCTTCTGCGGCAGCCTTCTTTGTGATTATCAACGCCATCAACCTGACCAACGTTAAAGTGTTCGGTGAGATGGAGTTTTGGTTCGCCATTATTAAAGTGATCGCCGTCATCGCTATGATTCTGTTCGGCGCGTGGTTACTCTTTAGCGATACCGCTGGTCCGCAGGCCACCGTGCGCAACCTGTGGGAACAGGGCGGCTTTCTGCCGCATGGCTGGACCGGGCTGGTGATGATGATGGCCATTATTATGTTTTCGTTCGGCGGACTGGAGCTGGTAGGGATCACCGCCGCTGAAGCCGATAACCCGGAACAGAGCATCCCCAAAGCTACCAATCAGGTTATCTATCGCATCCTGATTTTTTATATCGGCTCGCTGGCGGTTCTGCTTTCGCTGCTGCCATGGACTCGCGTCACCGCCGATACCAGCCCGTTTGTTCTTATCTTCCATGAGCTGGGCGATACGTTTGTCGCCAATGCGCTGAATATCGTGGTTCTCACCGCCGCGCTATCGGTTTATAACAGCTGCGTTTACTGCAACAGCCGTATGCTGTTCGGTCTGGCCCAGCAGGGAAATGCGCCGAAAGCGCTGCTGAACGTCGATAAACGCGGCGTGCCGGTGAGCTCCATTTTGGTTTCCGCCGTCGTGACGGCGTTGTGCGTGCTGCTCAACTACCTGGCTCCAGAGTCCGCATTCGGACTGCTGATGGCGCTGGTGGTCTCCGCGCTGGTCATTAACTGGGCGATGATTAGCCTTGCCCATATGATGTTCCGTCGCGCGAAACAGCAGCAGGGCGTGAAAACCCGCTTCCCGGCCCTGTTTTATCCGTTCGGCAACGTTCTCTGCCTGCTGTTTATGGCGGCGGTATTGATCATTATGCTGATGACGCCAGGTATGGCGATCTCCGTGTGGCTGATTCCGGTATGGCTGCTCATCCTGGGCGTCGGCTACCTGTGTAAAGAAAAAACGGCAAAAACGGTGAAAGCCCACTGATCGTGACGTTACTTTTCCGCCCTCCCCGTCCGGGGAGGGTGTTATCTGCCTCACAGTTTCCCACGTATAACCATTTTATCCATATCAGCGGCGTGATCCTGCTACGCAAATAAAAGCTCGCAGGCGAATAATTACCGCCATCATCTGATGGGGAGAAGTCTCAATGGATAAGGGCAGACTTTCGGTAAGAGAGAAAATCGGGTATGGCATGGGCGACGCCGGATGTAACATTATTTTTGGCGCTATCATGCTGTTTGTTAATTATTTTTATACGGATATTTTTGGTCTTGCCCCGGCGTTAGTCGGTGTTTTACTCCTTTCAGTACGCGTTATCGATGCCGTTACCGATCCGGTGATGGGCGCGCTTGCCGATCGTACCCAAAGTAAATATGGTCGTTTCCGCCCCTGGCTACTGTGGATTGCATTTCCCTACGCGCTGTTCAGCGTGCTGATGTTCACGACGCCGGACTGGGGCTATAACAGCAAAGTTGTCTATGCTTTCGTCACCTATTTTCTGCTTTCTGTGACCTACACCGCCATCAATATTCCCTATTGCTCACTGGGCGGCGTGATCACCAATGATCCAAAAGAGCGCGTGGCCTGTCAGGCTTATCGCTTCGTGTTAGTCGGCATCGCGACGCTGTTGCTATCGTTAACGCTATTGCCGATGGTGGACTGGTTTGGCGGCGGCGACAAAGCCAAAGGCTATCAGTTGGCGATGACCGTGCTGGCGATTATCGGCATGGGTATGTTTCTGTTCTGCTTTGCCAGCGTCCGCGAACGCGTTCGCCCTGCCGTTCCGACGCACGATGATATGAAGAATGATTTCAAAGACGTGTGGAAAAACGATCAATGGGTACGCATTCTGCTATTGACCTTATGTAACGTCTGCCCGGGGTTTATCCGTATGGCGGCGACCATGTATTACGTCACCTGGGTGATGGGACAAAGCACCCATTTCGCTACGCTTTTTATTAGCCTTGGCGTGGTCGGTATGATGATCGGCAGTATGCTGGCAAAAGTCTTAACCGATCGCTGGTGTAAATTGAAGGTATTTTTCTGGACCAATATCGCGCTGGCGATTTTCTCCTGCGCGTTCTATTTCTTTGATCCGAAAGCTACCGTGATGATAGTGGCGCTCTACTTCCTGCTCAATATTCTGCATCAGATCCCTTCCCCGTTGCACTGGTCGCTGATGGCGGATGTCGATGATTACGGTGAATGGAAAACCGGCAAACGCATTACCGGTATTAGCTTCTCCGGTAATCTGTTCTTCCTGAAACTGGGCCTGGCGATTGCCGGGGCGATGGTCGGCTTTTTGCTCTCCTGGTACGGTTATGACGCCAGCGCCAAAGCGCAAAGCGCCTCGGCGATAAACGGTATTATGCTGTTGTTTACCGTTATCCCCGGCGTTGGCTATCTGATTACCGCAGGCGTGGTACGTCTGCTGAAAGTTGACCGTGAACTGATGAAAAAAATCCAGGACGATTTGGAAAAACGTCGCACTAATTACCGCGAATTGAGTGAGTTGCAGGAGCTCAAAGCCGCTGAAAGCGTAAGGAAAGCCTGATGGCAAACTGGCCAAACCCGTTTATTGAACAACGTGCCGATCCGTTTATTTTACGCGACGGCAGCGATTACTACTTTATTGCCTCCGTACCGGAATATGACAGGCTGGAAATCCGCCGGGCTGATTCGCTGGAAGGGTTGCGCGCCGCCGACCCCGTTGTCGTCTGGCGCAAACCGGAAAGCGGCCCGATGAGCCAGCTCATCTGGGCACCGGAAATGCACCGCATCAACGGCAAGTGGTACATCTATTTTGCCGCTACCCATACTCAAGCGCTTGATAAGCTGGGAATGTTCCAGCACCGTATGTTTGCCCTGGAGTGCGCCGATGCCGACCCTCTCACCGGCAAGTGGACGGAGAAAGGTCAAATTAAAACGCCGTTTGATACCTTCGCCCTCGATGCCACCACTTTTTATCATCAGGGAAAGCAGTGGTATCTGTGGGCGCAAAAAGCGCCGGATATTGCCGGTAACTCAAATATTTATCTGGCTGAACTGGAAAACCCGTGGACTCTTAAAGGCGAGCCGGTAAGACTCAGTAAGCCAGAGTACGACTGGGAGTGTCGGGGTTTTTGGGTTAACGAAGGTCCGGCCGTCGTGGTGCATGGCGACAAGCTGTTTATCAGCTATTCGGCCAGCGCCACCGATGAAAACTACTGTATGGGGTTACTGTGGATTAACGTAAACGACGATCCGCGCGATCCGGCCAACTGGCATAAATCACCGCGCCCGGTCTTTACCACCAGCTATGAAAATCGCCAGTATGGGCCGGGACACAACAGCTTTACGCAAACGCCGGAAGGTGAAGATGTACTGGTGTACCACGCGAGAAATTACACCGAAATTGAAGGCGATCCGTTGTACGATCCCAACCGCCATACGCGTCTGAAACGGGTGCGCTGGGACGAAAACGGGATGCCTGATTTTGGCGTGCCGCCAGCCGATACGATCTAAGCCGTTGCACTGCCCGGTGGCGCTAGCGCTTACCGGGCCTACAGATTTTTCCATTGTAGGCAGCATAAGCGTTAGCGCCATCGGCACAACGCTACACTAATGCCCCATAAATGGTGAGCAACGCAATAATCACCACCACCACAAACGAGGCCTTCTTCGCCATCGACACCGCCGCTTTGGGGGTTTCTACTTTGTCAGTATGCGGTTCGCGCGCCAGTGAGAACTGCGCCAGACGTGTGAGCACCTGATACTGCGAAGTATGCAGATCCGCCAGCGAGGCAAACCAGGCCGGCAACGCTTTCTCGCCATGCCCCAGTAATGCATACACTACGCCCGCCAGACGTACCGGAATCCAGTCCAGCACATGAAGAATAGCGTCAATGCCGGATTGCAAACGTTGGTGCGGCGTCTGATAGCGCGCCAGCCAGGTCTGCCAGGCCCGTAAAAACGCATAGCCCACCAGCGTTACCGGCCCCCATGGACCGCCAACGATAAACCAAAATAGCGGTGCGAGGTAAAAACGGAAATTTATCCATAACAACGCATTTTGCAGCTCACGCAAAAATTCACGCTCATTACAATCCGGCGGCACGCCGTGGATTAGCGTAAGCTCGCTGGCCATCGCCTCGCAAGGATGCGGATCGTTACGGGACGCCGCTTTCAGCCAGGCGTGATAATGTACTCGCACTTTGCCCGCGCCGATACACAGCACGCCCAGGAGAATCCACACCACCAGCGTCGGCACGTTAAATAGCAGCCCTTTTAGCGCCTGGAGCAGTAGAAAAGTCACCACCATCGCGATCGCCGTCATTCCCATCGTGCGCAACATCGAAAAATGCGTAATCCGACGGAATAGCGCCTCCAGCCGATGATCGAGCTGCCAGTGCTCGCCCAACTTAAACAGGCGCTCGACAATCAGCACCAGTAATGTCGTAAACAGCGTCATGTCATCTCCTTGTGCGACGAAAGGGCTACCAAAGCGCGAAAGCGCGGCCAGTCAAAGGCAGGGCCAGGGTCCGTTTTGCGGTCAGGCGCAATGTTGCAGTGTCCGGTCATATTGTCGGCGATCGCCGGATAGCAAGCGATAAGCGTGCGCGTCACGGCGGCTAGCTGCTGATACTGCGCATCGGTATAAGCCAGCGTATCCGTCCCCTCCAGCTCAATACCAATGGAGAAATCATTACAACGTTCCCGCCCCTGATAGTTTGACACGCCCGCATGCCACGCACGCTTATCAAAAGGCACATACTGGACGATTTCACCGTCGCGACGAATCAGACAATGGGCCGAAACACGAAGATGAGCGATTTCTGCAAAAAAAGGATGGGCGTCTGGATCTATCGTTCCGGTGAATAATGCATCGATCCACGGACCGCCAAACTCGCCGGGGGGCAGGCTAATGTTATGCACCACCAGCAAGGACGGTTTTTCGTCATCCGGACGGCAATCATAATGCGGAGAAGGGACGCGTCGCGCCTCTACCAACCAACCCTTATCTGGCAACATGCAGAGTCTCCTTTTGAGTGGTGCTTATAGCTGCTTCAGAGTAGCATGTTTCTACCTTATGATTCGTTAGCAATTTGGAGTTTTATCATGCCGCCTCGCCGTTATAACCCAGACGACCGACGTGACGCGCTACTGGAACGCATTAATCTCGATATCCCTGCCGCCGTTGCTCAGGCGCTGCGTGAAGATTTAGGTGGAGAAGTCGATGCTGGCAACGATATCACCGCGCAACTTTTGCCGGCAGATACGCAAGCCCATGCCACGGTGATCACTCGTGAAGACGGCGTTTTCTGCGGCAAGCGCTGGGTTGAAGAGGTCTTCATCCAACTGGCGGGCGATGATGTGCGCCTCACCTGGCATGTCGATGACGGCGACGCCATTCACGCCAACCAAACAGTGTTTGAACTAAACGGCCCCGCTCGCGTATTGCTGACCGGCGAGCGCACGGCGCTAAACTTTGTCCAGACCCTTTCCGGCGTCGCCAGTGAAGTACGCCGCTACGTTGGACTGCTGGCTGGCACCCAAACCCAGTTGCTCGACACGCGTAAAACGCTGCCGGGTCTGCGCACCGCGCTCAAATATGCGGTTTTATGCGGCGGCGGCGCCAATCATCGTCTGGGCCTCACTGACGCGTTCCTGATTAAAGAAAACCATATCATCGCCTCCGGTTCGGTTCGTCAGGCGGTGGAAAAAGCGTTCTGGCTACATCCGGACGTGCCGGTAGAAGTCGAGGTCGAAAATCTGGATGAACTGGACGATGCGCTGAAAGCAGGCGCGGATATTATCATGCTGGATAATTTCAACACCGACCAGATGCGCGAGGCGGTGAAACGCGTCAACGGCCAGGCGCGGCTGGAAGTATCCGGCAACGTCACCGCGGAAACCTTACGCGAATTTGCTGAAACCGGGGTGGATTTCATCTCCGTTGGCGCGCTGACCAAGCACGTACGCGCGCTCGATCTCTCCATGCGTTTTTGCTGATCCTCTCCGCCCGATGGCGCTGCGCCGTCGGGTCTATAAATCACCTGTCCGTAGATCCGCGTCGTGATTCGGTAAAATATTCGTAGCGCCTCGCAATAACGTTGCCGTGTCATGTAACGCAGCGAAAATCTTCAGAATCCGCCTTCCCGTTTTATCTTTTGCCGCTCGCCCGCTCTTTCCTCGTTTGCCACAGTAGCGCCAGCTAACTCAAGGAGCGAACAATGGAAAAACAACGCGGTTTCACGCTTATCGAACTGATGGTCGTTATTGGCATCATCGCCATTTTAAGCGCCATCGGCATTCCGGCTTACCAGAACTATCTGCGTAAAGCGGCGCTGACGGATATGTTGCAAACGTTTGTCCCCTACCGTACTGCCGTCGAACTCTGCGCTCTGGAACATGGTGGGACGAGCACATGCGATGCGGGCGTCAACGGTATCCCCTCGCCCGTCATCACCCGTTATGTTTCGGGCATGAGCGTGGAAAAAGGCGTCATCACGCTTACCGGCCAGGAGAGTCTGAGCGGGCTTAGCGTCATCATGACGCCCGCCTGGGACAATGCTAACGGCATTACCGGCTGGACGCGTAACTGCAATATTCAAAGCGACAGCGCGTTACAACAGGCTTGTGAAGATGTCTTCCGTTTTGACGCCAACTAAGGAGACAAGATGAAAGACGCTCAGCTCAACACCTTGTGTCAACGTCATCAGGCTGTACTGATCAATAGCGCCAGCAACAGTATCACTGTTGCGGTGGTCGACGCGCCCTCTCATGCGTTACTGGACGCTCTGCATTTCGCCACGCAAAAACAGATTGATATTGTGTGCTGGACTCGCCAGCAAATGGAAAATCATCGGCATAAGCCGGATCAGGCTCCCTCGGCAAACGACGCGAAAGGCGGAGAAACCGCGGCCCAGCTTCTCAATCAGACATTACGCTCGGCGATGGCGAAACGCGCCTCTGATATCCATCTCGAACCAGGCGCCAGCCGCTACCGAATAAGACTCCGCATCGACGGCGTTCTTCATATTCTGCAGGACATCGCCAAAGAGACGGGGCTTGCGCTGACGGCCAGATTGAAAGTCCTGGGAAATTTGGACATCGCTGAACATCGGCTGCCGCAGGACGGGCAATTTACCGTTGACCTGACGGGCGACAGCATCTCTTTTCGTATCGCCACGCTTCCCTGTAAAGAAGGCGAAAAAGTCGTCTTACGGTTGTTGCATCAGGTTGAACAAACGCTGGATCTGGACACGCTGGGCATGTACGGGGCACAACTTACCGCTTTTAGACAAGCTCTACAGCAACCTCAGGGGCTGGTACTGGTGACTGGCCCCACCGGTAGCGGAAAAACGGTCACGCTATACAGCGCGCTACAAACCCGGAATACGCCGGATATCAACCTCTGTAGCGTTGAGGATCCGATAGAAATTCCACTGGATGGGATTAACCAGACGCAGATCCATCCCCGCGCCGGGCTCACCTTTCAAAATGTGCTGCGCGCGCTTTTACGCCAGGACCCTGACATCATCATGGTAGGTGAAATTCGTGACGGCGACACCGCAGAAATCGCCATTAAGGCGGCACAAACGGGCCATCTGGTACTTTCAACGCTCCATACGAACTCCACCAGTGAAACCCTGATACGTTTGCAGCAAATGGGCGTAGCACGCTGGATGATCTCATCGGCTCTTACGCTGGTGGTAGCGCAACGCCTGGTAAGGAAGCTTTGCCCGCACTGCAAACAGCGCCTGAACGATCCCGTAGTGCTATCGCCCAATCTTTGGCCCAGCGCGCTACCGCGCTGGCAGGCAAGCGGCTGTCAGCATTGCTACCACGGCTTTTATGGCCGAACCGCGTTATTCGAAGTGTTAACCGTTACCCCGGCATTACGTCAGTTAATTGCGAGCGGCGCATCGGCGCAAGCACTGGAAGCCCACCTCCAACAGACCGGTACAGGGACGCTTTTTGAAAATGGCTGTCGCGCCGTTGAGCAAGGCATGACGTCCTTTGAAGAGATACTGCGCGTTCTGGGAATGCCCCATGAGCGTTAAACAGCTCTGGCGCTGGCAAGGAGTTAACGATAAAGGTCAACTGGAACAAGACGTTGTATGGGCGGACAATCGTCTGGCGCTGATCATCACCCTGCAACATCAGCGCATTATGCCGCTTCGCATCAAGCGCATGGGCGTTAACGCCGCACTGTGGAAAGAAGAGCAAAGCGCTGAAATTATTCATCAGTTGGCCACGCTCATTCATGCCGGGCTGACGCTTTCTGAAGGGCTGGAACTCCTTGCGAAACAGCATCCACACCGACAATGGCAAGCGCTGTTGCGCACGCTGGCTCACGAGCTTGAACAGGGCGTCCCTTTTTCCAGCGCATTAGTCTCCTGGCCGCAGGTATTTCCGCCGCTCTACCAGACGATGATCCGCACCGGAGAACTGACCGGCAAACTGGCCGAATGCTGCTTTGAACTGGCCCGTCAGCAAAAAGCGCAACGGCAGATTACGGTTAGCGTGAAAAAGGCGCTGCGCTATCCCGCCATTATTCTGACAATGGCCGCCCTGGTCGTTTTCGCCATGCTGCACTTTGTTCTGCCGGAATTTGCCGCCATTTACCGTAGCTTCAATACCCCGCTCCCTCTTCTGACGCGCGGTATTATCGCGATAGCGCAATGGGGGTCGGCATGGGGTTGGCTCATCTTGTTCCTGACGATGCTCGTTGCTATCGCTCACCGCAGGGTAAAACAAAAGCCGTCCTGGCAAGCGCAGCGGCAGCGTCTTCTGCTACGGCTTCCCGTTATGGGTCGCCTGATAAGAGGCCAGAAACTAGCGCAAATATTCACCGTACTGGCATTGACCCAAAGCGCAGGCATTCCTTTTCTTCAGGGACTGGAAAGCGCTATCGAGAGTCTCGGCTGCCCTTACTGGTCACAGCGTTTAATGCAGGTACATCAGGAGATCGCCGCGGGCAATCCGGTCTGGTTGGCGCTAAAAAATACCCAGGAATTTAGTCCGCTATGCCTGCAACTGGTCAGAACGGGCGAAGCGTCCGGTTCACTCGATATCATGCTGCATAACCTTGCCCGTCACCACAGTGAAACTACGCTGGCGCTGGCCGATAATCTGGCGTCGCTGTTGGAACCGGCGTTATTGATCATCACCGGTTTAATTATCGGTACGCTGGTGGTGGCGATGTATTTGCCGATTTTTCATCTGGGAGACGCGATGAGCGGGATGGGATAAGGCTGGCGCACATTTACGCCAGCCAGAATATTAGAGGCTATTGAAAATGCGGTTTTCTTGTTCCTGCACCCGAATAAAGGTGGTGCGTTTGGTCAACTCTTTCAGGCGAGACGCGCCGACATAAGTGCAGGCTGAGCGTAGACCGCCCAGGATATCGCGGGCAGTATTGCCCACCGGCCCACGCAGCGGCAATTTAACCGTTTTACCTTCTGCCGCGCGGTATTTCGCAACGCCGCCGACATGACGGTTCATCGCAGATTCCGAACTCATGCCGTAGAACAGCATAAATTTCTCGCCGTTCTCTTCTACCACGCTGCCGCCGCTCTCTTCGTGACCCGCCAGCATGCCGCCCAACATAACGAAATCCGCGCCGCCGCCGAAGGCTTTTGCTACGTCGCCTGGCATGGTGCAGCCGCCATCGCTGACGATCATGCCGCCCAGGCCATGCGCCGCGTCAGCGCATTCGATAACCGCCGACAGTTGCGGATAACCAACGCCGGTTTTTACACGCGTCGTGCATACGGAGCCGGGACCAATTCCCACTTTCACGATATCGGCGCCGGAGAGGATAAGCTCTTCGCACATCTCGCCCGTTACCACATTGCCTGCGCAGATTGTTTTTGTCGGCCATGCTTCACGTGCTTTCGCGACGAACTGCACAAAATGTTCTGAATAGCCATTGGCCACATCAATACAGACAAAGTTCAGTGCAGGATTCAGCGCCAGAATCTGCACGGTTTTTTCGAAATCAGCATCAGAGGTCCCGGTGGAAACCATCACATGCTTGAGAACATCAGCCGAAGCCGTGTTGATAAAAGCTGCCCATTCTTCAACGGTATAATGTTTATGTACAGCAGTCAGAATATCAAACCCGGCCAATGCTTGCGCCATTTCAAACGTCCCGACGGTATCCATATTGGCCGCAATAATCGGTACGCCAGACCAGGTCTGACCTGAGTGTTTAAAGGTGAATTGACGTTCCAGTTCGACATCGGAACGGCTTTTGAGGGTAGAACGTTTAGGACGGATAAGAACGTCTTTGAAACCTAACTTCAGATCTTCTTCAATACGCATGTGCGGATTCCTGGGGTTAATGGCGAAAAATCGAAACTCACAACTCCAGTGACGCTATCATACGCACTAATCATGGCCGTACAAGACTGCGAAATTCTCTTTTTTTACGTTACAATCCCATAAATTTACCTGGCGAATAGTAGGTTAATGCTCAGAGCGTATCGTCTTTGTATGCTTAAAATTTAACCTTTTGATTGTCAAACTAAAATTCCGGAAGCTGGAGATATGAGGTATACCGTAGCCTTAACCGGCGGTATTGGCAGCGGTAAAAGTACCGTCGCTGATGCCTTCGCTGACCTCGGAATAACCGTCATCGACGCGGATATTATCGCGCGCCAGATGGTTGAGCCAGGGCAGCCCGCCCTGAACGCAATAGCGGAACATTTTGGTTCTGAACTTATCGCCGCCGACGGCACGTTACGCCGCCGGGCGCTGCGTGAGCGTATTTTTTCGCATCCGGAAGAAAAAGCCTGGCTTAACGCTCTGCTTCACCCCTTAATTCAGCAGGAAACCCAACGACAGTTTCAACAGGCTACGTCGCCCTATGTGTTATGGGTTGTGCCTCTGCTGGTTGAAAACAGGCTGTATCAAAAAGCCAACCGCGTACTGGTGGTTGACGTGACGCCCGAAACGCAGCTCATACGCACAATGCAGCGTGATGATGTTACGCGCGAGCATGTTGAACACATTCTCGCTGCGCAGGCGACGCGTGAAGCGCGCCTTGCCGTGGCGGACGATGTTATTGATAATAACGGCGCACCGGATGCTATCGCATCAGATGTGGCCCGCCTGCACGCCAGTTATCTTAAACTCGCGTCGCAGTTTGTCTCACAGGAAAAACCGTAATGCACACCCAGGTCCTATTTGAACACCCTCTCAATGAGAAGATGCGTACGTGGCTGCGCATAGAGTTTTTGATCCAACAGCTCTCCATCAACCTGCCAATTGCAGACCATGCTGGCGCACTGCATTTTTTCCGTAACATCAGCGATCTACTGGATGTGTTCGAACGGGGCGAAGTCCGTACCGAACTGCTGAAAGAACTGGAGCGCCAGCAGCGTAAATTACAGGCCTGGGTTGAGGTTCCCGGCGTCGATCAAGACCGTATTGAAGCCCTGCGCCAGCAGTTAAAATCCGCGGGCAGCGTGCTGATCTCCGCCCCGAGGATTGGCCAGCAGCTACGCGAAGATCGCTTGATTGCCCTTGTGCGTCAACGCTTAAGTATTCCTGGCGGCTGTTGCAGTTTCGATTTACCCACTCTTCATATCTGGTTGCACCTACAACAGGCGCAGCGCGACGCCCAGATTGAAAGCTGGCTTGCCAGCCTGAATCCCCTCACCCAGGCGCTGACGCTGGTGCTTGATCTGATCCGTAATTCAGCGCCTTTCCGTAAGCAAACCAGCCTGAACGGTTTTTATCAGGATAACGGGGACGACGCCGATTTGCTGCGTCTTATGCTGACGCTCGATTCACAACTTTATCCGCAAATTTCCGGCCATAAGAGCCGTTTTGCCATTCGCTTTATGCCGCTGGATAGTGAAAATGGTCTGGTGCCGGAGCGTCTTGATTTTGAACTGGCCTGTTGCTAAGGAGTAAAAATGTCTGACGTGACCGTCGTAAACTGTCCGACCTGCGGTAAATCGGTCGTCTGGGGGGAAATTAGCCCCTTCCGCCCATTTTGTTCTAAACGCTGTCAGTTAATTGATTTGGGCGAATGGGCCGCCGAAGAGAAACGAATCGCCAGCAGCGGCGACCAGTCTGATAGCGACGACTGGAGCGAAGAGCGCTAACGGTGATGGCTCTGTTGAGACGGCTATATCGCCTTATGACAAAAATAATCAATAAATACGCGTAGTTTTGGCGCCATATGCGCGCGGCCGGGATAATACAAATAAAACCGGTCCGCCGCAGGCAGCCACTCGTCAAGCACGGAACACAACCGCCCATCCTGTAAGTCTTCGTGGACATCCTGTTCAAAAACATAGGTTAGCCCTGCCCCATCACGCGCGGCGGAGAGACGCAACGCTTTATCATTCACCATTAACGCGGCTTCCGGCGTAATTTCCAGCCGTTGCGCTCCGTGAACAAACTCCCACCGATATAGCCCGCTCTCACGCGTAAAACGATGGCAAAGGCAGCGGTGATTGATGAGTTCCTGAGGGTGCAGCGGCGTGCCAAAACGCGCAAGGTATGCAGGGGATGCTACGATCGCCGGGCGTAAAACATCACCGAGCGGAACGACATTCATATCAAGTTGTACCGCATCGCCAAAGCGAATACCGGCATCAAAGCGTTCGTTAATTAAATCCACAAAACCGTCATTCACATCGATATCCAGCCGAATATCGGGATAATCGCACATGAAACCGGCGAGATTAGGTTGTAACAAAAGCGTAGCCGCCGTGCGCGGTACGGTCAGGCGTAATGTCCCTCCGGGTATATCGCGGCTCTGGCGGGCATGTTCCATCGCCTCATCAATATGATTCAATGCGGGCCTGATACTGGCAAGAAAGGCATGTCCTGCTTCTGTCAAACCGACACGCCGGGTGGTTCGGTTCAACAATTTCACGCCAAGTTCATCCTCCAGTTGGCGCATATTCTGACTTAACGCCGATGTAGAAATATGTAACTGCGCCGCTGCCCGCGTGAAGCTATGGTTTTCAGCAATCACGCAAAAAGCATGCAATACGGACATCACATCATGACGCATTATTAAGCCAGCCTTCATAAACCATGCTTATTCCCCCTATTTTTCATCTTATACGCCAGGTATAGACTGCCTGCCATGCTCAAAATATCCTCATGGAGGTAGTATGCAATATCGTACATTAGGCGCAAACGGACCGCGAGTGTCAGCCATCGGACTGGGATGTATGGGCATGAGCGCATTTTACGGCGCTCATGACGACAGCACCTCAATTAAGACGCTACATTATGCGTTAGAGCAGGGGGTAACACTGCTCGATACCGCAGATATGTATGGCCCTTATACCAATGAAAGGTTAGTTGGAAGAGCCATCGCCGATCGTCGCGATCGGGTATTTTTAGCGACGAAATTTGGTATCGTTCTCGACCCTGCTAACCCTATGGCGCGTGGTGTCAATGGCAGACCGGAGTACGTTCGCCGTAGTTGTGAGCAAAGCCTGCAACGCCTGGGGGTCGATCATATCGATCTGTACTATCAACATCGCGTTGATCCATCAGTCCCCATAGAAGAGACTGTCGGTGCAATGGCGGACCTGGTGCGCGAGGGAAAAGTGCGTTATCTCGGGCTATCCGAAGCATCAACGCAAACGCTGGAACGCGCCCATAACGTTCACCCTATTACCGCGCTGCAAAGTGAGTATTCGCTTTGGTCCCGCGAAGCGGAAATTTCAGCACTTTCCACCTGTGAACGGTTGGGTATAGGATTCGTCGCTTACAGCCCGCTGGGACGCGGATTTCTGACCGGTACGATTAAAACGCCAGAAGATTTTGCTGCGAATGACTTCCGTCGCACAAATCCCAGGTTCATGGGTGAGAACTTCTCGCGCAATTTACGTCTGGCTGAAGCAATAAAACAAATGGCACGCGAAAAAGAGTGTACCCCCGCACAATTAGCGCTGGCCTGGCTGCTGGCCCGCAACAGGCACATCGTTCCCATTCCCGGCACCCGCCACTGCGCCAGGGTGGATGAAAACCTCGGCGCGTTATCACTGACCCTAAGCCCGCAGGAGCTGGCGGCAATTGAGGCGGTTTTTCCTCACGACGCCGCGGCCGGCCCCCGCTACTGGCCGGAAATTATGTCGACATTAAATCGCTAATAAGATCGATGGGGATCGTGTTGCGATCCCCCACTAAGGCGCAAATTGGCGTAATTTACGAATAATCGGTTCATTGGCCGGCGGAAAATCGTCCGTATTCAACGCGTTTTGCGCGATCCACCGTCCCGGCTGCCCTTCTTTCCCCCACGGTTCGCCCTCCCAGCGTTCAACCAGCCAAAACCACAGCGTAATGTGTCGGTCCGGGAATTGATATTCCAGAGTGTCGAATAATGTCACCTGTGTTGGCGTAATCCCCACCTCTTCCTGTAGCTCCCGGATCAACGCCTGCTCTGGTGTTTCGTCGGCTTCAATTTTTCCGCCGGGAAATTCCAGCTTGTTCGCCATATGCGCATCAGCGGCGCGTCGGGTGATAAAAATTTCGTCGTTCGGGTTGCGGATAATCCCAACCGCGATTTGCAGTTTTTTCATCTTGTTGCATCCATAAAAAAGGCGCAGTCGCCTGCGCCTTTTTATCTGTGTTCAATGCCAGGCCGAATAAGCGTAGCGCCCTTCGGCAATAATGCCAGCACCGACCTGATGGCAACACATTATGTCTTATCAGGCCGGTAAGTTTATCGCATTAGCTCAGGCGACCGTGACACTGTTTGTATTTCTTACCGGAACCGCAAGGGCAAGGATCGTTACGTCCAATCTTACGTTCGCCGGTTTGGGCGGCCAGATCGGCAGCCACGGCGGCATCGTCATCCTGATGGCTTAGCTGCTGCATCTGCGCCAGGCGCTCCGCCTCTTCGCGACGCTGCATTTCCATCGCTTCGACCTCTTCCGGCATACGTACCTGGACTTTGCTCAGGGTACTGATCACTTCATATTTCAGCGATTCCAGCATCGCGGCGAACATAGCGAAGGATTCGCGCTTGTATTCCTGCTTCGGATCTTTTTGCGCATAGCCGCGCAGATGAATACCCTGACGCAGGTAATCCATCGCCGCCAGATGCTCTTTCCACAGGGAATCGAGCGTTTGCAGCATCACGCCTTTTTCGAAATGACGCATCATTTCAGCGCCAACCACCTCTTCTTTACGCTGATACACCTCGATGGACTGCGCCAGGATGCGCTCACGCAGCGTCTCCTCATGCAGCTCCGGCTCTTTATCCAGCCATTCGGCAATCGGCATCTCCAGGTCGAAGTCGTTTTTCAGGCGTTCCTGCAAACCCGGGATATCCCACATCTCTTCCAGCGACTGCGGCGGAATGTAGGCGTCGATAGTCGCCTTAAAGACATCTTCGCGAATGCTGTTAATGGTGTCGCTCACGTCAGACACATCCAGCAGTTCGTTACGCTGGGTATAAATTGCACGGCGCTGATCGTTCGCCACATCATCATATTCCAGCAGTTGCTTACGAATATCGAAGTTACGGCTTTCTACTTTACGCTGCGCGTTAGCGATAGCTTTCGTCACCCACGGGTGCTCAATCGCTTCGCCCGGCTTCATCCCCAGTTTACGCATCATACCGGAGACACGATCGGAGGCGAAAATACGCATCAGCGCATCTTCCATCGACAGGTAGAAACGGGAAGAACCCGGATCGCCCTGGCGACCGGAACGGCCACGCAGCTGGTTGTCGATACGGCGGGATTCATGGCGCTCGGTGCCAATGATATGCAGACCGCCGGCAGCCAGAACCGCGTCATGGCGTACCTGCCAGTCCGCTTTAATCTGCGCAATCTGTTCTTCCGTCGGCGCTTCCAGCGCAGCGACTTCCGCCTGCCAGCTACCGCCCAGCATAATATCGGTACCACGACCCGCCATGTTGGTAGCGATAGTGACCGCCGCTGGATAACCAGCCTGCGCAACGATGCCTGCTTCGTTGGCGTGGAATTTTGCGTTCAGTACGTTATGTTTGATGCCCGCTTTGGTCAGCTCTCTGGAGACCACTTCAGATTTCTCGATAGAAATCGTCCCGACCAGCACTGGCTGACCGTTCGCGGTACGCTCTTTAATATCTTCGATAATGGCCTGGATTTTTTCCGCTTCGGTCATGTAGACCAGATCCGGCAAATCTTTACGGATCATCGGACGGTTGGTCGGAACAACGACGGTGTCCAGCTTATAGATAGAACTAAATTCGAAGGCTTCAGTATCCGCCGTACCGGTCATACCGGCCAGCTTTTCATACAGACGGAAGTAGTTCTGGAAGGTGATAGACGCCAGCGTCTGGTTTTCATTCTGAATTTCAACGCCTTCTTTCGCTTCTACCGCCTGGTGCAGACCGTCAGACCAGCGACGCCCCTGCATGGTACGACCGGTATGTTCATCAACAATGATGACTTCGCCGTCTTTCACAATGTAATCCACGTCACGGGTAAACAGCGCGTGCGCGCGCAGCGCGGCGGTGACGTGATGCATCAGCATAATATTGCCAGGCGAGTAGAGCGACTCGCCTTCATCCATAATGCCTTCTTGCACCAGTAGCTCTTCAATCAGCACCAGACCGCGTTCGGTCAGGTTAACCTGGCGCGCTTTCTCATCAACGGAGAAGTGGCCTTCGCCCTGGAAAGTGTCAGAATCTTCTTTCTCCTGACGAATCAGGTGCGGAATGATTTTGTTCACTTTTTTGTACATTTCCGAGCTATCTTCCGCCGGGCCGGAAATAATCAGCGGCGTACGCGCTTCATCGATCAGGATGGAGTCAACCTCATCCACCAGCGCATAATGCAGTTTACGCTGCACGCGCTCTTCCGGGCTGAACGCCATGTTGTCGCGCAGGTAGTCAAAACCGTATTCGTTGTTAGTGCCGTAAGTGATGTCGGCAGCGTAAGCTTCACGTTTGGCGGGCGCAGGCATACCTGGCAGGTTGATACCAACGGACATACCGAGGAATTCGAATAGCGGACGGTTGTTTTCGGCGTCACGCTGCGCCAGATAGTCGTTCACGGTTACCACATGAACGCCTTTGCCGGACAGCGCGTTCAGGTAGGCTGGCAGGGTTGCGGTCAGCGTCTTACCTTCACCAGTACGCATTTCGGCGATACAACGATCGTTGAGCACCATACCACCCAATAGCTGAACGTCGAAGTGACGCATCCCAAAGACGCGTTTACTGGCTTCACGCACCACCGCGAACGCTTCCGGAATCAGGCTCTCTACGCTTTCGCCTTTTTCAATACGGGCGCGAAATTCGTTGGTTTTCGCTTTCAGTTCGTCATCGGAGAGTTTTTCCATCTCCGGTTCCATCGCATTAATAAGGCTGACGGCCTTACGCATACGACGCAGCGTACGATCGTTACGGCTACCGAATACTTTGGTTAATAATTTGATTAGCATAATAAAGTCTCAAATGCCCCGCGCCGCGGAGCTACAAATAAAGTAAAAGGGTCTTTTTTCGTTAGCTGAGACGTTGCGGACCGGCGCGGATACCCTGCGCCTGACTTATCCAGGCCGGGATGCTAAATGCGGTTTGTGGCGCAAAATACGCCAGGGAGAGGCGGCGAACAATCGCCGGCGGCGTGCCCTCCTGCGTGAGCATCGCGCTGAGCGTATTCAGTAAGGCGATATGATGCGCCTGTAATGGCGACGGCGCGTCGGCAACGGGCAGCGTTTGCGGCGCCATTGCAAAAGAAAGGTGGCGAATCACCGTGCGAATAGCGTGCTGATGCCAGTAATCTACGGTGAAATTGGGACGACGGTTAGAGGCTTCTAACAGCGCAAGATGGCTAAAGTTAACTTTAGACGCGGTGCTGGCGGTCGTCCTTGCAGGCGTATTGGTTTCAGCGGCGTTACTGAGCGCGGGCAAACCAAAACTCGCCGCGACCATCCCTAATAAGAGATGCGGCCAGAAGTATCGTCTGCCTAACTGTCGCCAGCGCGTCAGTATTCCACTCACGTCATTGCCACCTGATATGCCCCTCATGGGCTTACGGAATCAAAACAATTTGCGCACAAATCTTATCATTAAAGCGTACGCGCTACAGCAGTAATGACGAGAAGCTAAGGTGAAAATCGGCTAAGAAAACAGCGAACGCGCCGTGTTTCCATTTAACTCTGCCAAAATGGCTGTATTAAGGAAAGCGCAGATAAAGGATAGTAAAAAAAACGACTGGCTCGCCTGGCCGGAGAGAGTGCCAGGTTAACCAGTCGAATTTTATACGACAACGTATGTCGTTATGCCAGTACCGTCGAAGGCGCTTTGAAAGCCAACGGCAGTTCTGCGTCGTCCTGGAAGGTCACAAATTCCCAGGCTTCCTGTTTTGCCAGGACTGCCTGTAACAATTTGTTATTCAATGCGTGACCGGATTTATACGCGGTAAACGCACCAATAATATTGTGACCACACATGAACAAGTCACCGATCGCGTCGAGCATTTTGTGACGAACGAATTCATCTTCAAAACGCAGGCCGTCTTCGTTCAATACGCGATAATCGTCAACAACGATGGCACAATCGAAGCTGCCGCCCAGGCACAGGCCGCGGGACTGCAGATATTCGATATCGCGCATAAAACCGAAGGTACGCGCACGGCTGATCTGGCGCATGAACGCATCCGCAGAGAAGTTCATCGCGTAGCGCTGGCTGCTGGAATCGATCGCCGGATGGTTAAAGTCGATGGTGAAATCCAACGTAAAACCATTGTACGGTCTGAATTCAGCCCATTTATCGCCATCTTCAACCCGAACAGTCTCTTTGATGCGTACGAATTTTTTGGCGCAGTTCAGTTCATCAATACCGGCATCAAGCAGCAGGTAGACAAACGGAGCGGCACTGCCATCCATGATCGGGATTTCCGGGGCATTAACCTCAATAACGATGTTATCGATACCTAAGCCCGCCAGAGCAGCGTTCAGGTGCTCAACGGTTGAAATCCGTACATCATGCTCATTCACCAGACATGTACAGAGCATGGTATCACGCACAGATTTGGCATCGGCCGGGAAATCTACCGGTGGATTCAAGTCGGTGCGACGATAGATGACCCCGGTATTGGCCGGCGCAGGGCGTAATGTCAGGGTGACTTTTTTGCCGGTGTGTAAACCGACGCCAGTCGCCTGAACGATACGTTTAAGTGTCCTTTGTTTGATCATCGTATAATCTCGCCAAATTACCTATCCAACCGAAGTGTACTATACATTCGGCGGGCCAGTTTAGCACAAAGAGCCCAGAATCCCAAATTCCAGCTAATTCTTAATCAGCTTGCTTACGCAGGAATGCGGGGATATCCAGATAATCCGGCTCTTTCGCCGCCTGTGGTGTATTGTCGTTAACCACTTTCGCGACCGTTTTTTGCTCCTGCGTCAGCGGCGCCATACCGTGCTGCTGATAACGATCCAACACCGGCTGCTGCACCTGTTTATTGGTGACCAGAGTGATTTCCGGACGTTTGTCCATACCAATACCGGTTGCCACTACCGTCACGCGCAGTTCATCATTCATATCCGGGTCCAGAGAAGTACCGATAACCACGGTGGCGTTATCCGACGCAAACGCGCGAATGGTGTTACCGACGGTTTCAAACTCGTCCAGACGCAGGTCGAAGCCCGCCGTAATGTTGACCAACACGCCGCGCGCGCCGGACAGGTCGATATCTTCCAGCAGCGGAGAAGAAATAGCCATTTCAGCCGCTTCTTCCGCACGGTCTTCACCGCTCGCCACGCCGGAGCCCATCATTGCGTAGCCCATTTCAGACATCACGGTACGCACGTCAGCAAAGTCGACGTTCATCAGACCCGGGCGGGTGATCAGCTCTGCGATGCCCTGAACCGCGCCTTTCAGCACGTCGTTAGCCGCGCCGAACGCGTCGAGCAGGGAGATACCACGGCCCAGCACTTTCAGCAGCTTGTCGTTCGGGATGGTGATCAACGAGTCCACATGCTTGGACAGCTCGGTGATACCCTGCTCCGCAAATGCCATGCGCTTTTTGCCTTCAAAATTGAAAGGCTTAGTCACCACGGCAACGGTCAGAATACCTAAATCTTTAGCCACTTCAGCAACCACTGGCGCCGCGCCAGTTCCGGTACCGCCGCCCATGCCTGCCGCGATAAATACCATGTCTGCGCCTTCAAGCGCCGCACGCAGCGCTTCACGGTCTTCGTCCGCCGCGTTACGACCGACTTCCGGGTTAGCGCCAGCGCCCAGACCTTTGGTAATGCCGCTACCAATTTGAATGGTCTGGCCAACCGCCGTTTTACGCAACGCCTGAGCGTCGGTATTCACCGCGAAGAATTCAACACCTTCGATGCGCTCGCGCACCATGTGTTCAACAGCGTTACCGCCGCCACCACCGACGCCGATGACTTTAATCACCGCGTCGTTGGTTAGTTCCATAGGTTCAAACATAATCTCTCTCCGTCATGTGCCTGTCGCCTGAGGCCGTAATATCTGGCGGCCTCATAAAAATTAAAACTCTTTTCGCAGCCAGCTATTAAGTCGCTTGATCCACGAGCCAACTGATGCCGTAACACGTTTTTCCACTTCTGCTTCACCGTTTAAGTGGGACTCTTTCCCGTAGTGAAGCAATCCCACCGCCGTTGAGTAATACGGCTCCTGGGCATAATCCGTCAGACCGGTGATATTCAGCGGCGCGCCGATACGCACCTGCGTATGAAACACGCGCTGAGCGCAAGCAGCAAGCCCTTCGATTTGCGCCGCGCCGCCGGTTAACACAATCCCCGCCGCCAGGTGATGTTTTACCCCTTGTTGGCGAAGCTGTTCCTGTAATTGCAATATCTCTTCGTTGACCAGATTGAGCAGCTCGGTGTAACGCGGCTCAATCACTTCCGCCAGCGTCTGACGTTGCAGGCTGCGCGGCGGACGCCCGCCTACGCTCGGTACTTCAACGCTTTCGTCTTTACCGACAATGGAACCCAGCGCGCAACCGTGGCGAACTTTAATGGCTTCAGCATCGCTCGGCGGCGTACCAAAGGCATAAGCAATATCGCTGGTCACCACGTTCCCCGCGTAAGGGATCACTTTGGTATGACGCAGCGCGCCGCCAGTATAAACGGCGATATCCATTGTACCACCGCCGATATCCACGACACAGACGCCCAGTTCACGTTCATCTTCCGTTAACACGGAATAACTGGCCGCCAGTCCGGCAAATATCAGTTGGTCAACTTTCAGACCACAACGTTCAACAGCTTTGACAATGTTTTTTGCCATATCGTTGTGGCAGGTAATCAAATGTACTTTCGCCTGCATACGCACGCCGGAAAGACCGACCGGATTTTTAATGCCTTCCTGGTAGTCAATGGCGTACTCCTGAGGAATCACATGCAGCACGCGATGTTCATCGCGCACGCGCACTGACTTCGCAGTATGCACGACGTTTTCCACATCTTCTTGCGTCACTTCCTCTTCGGAAATGGGCACCATACCAATTTCATTCTGACAGCTAATATGTTTGCCGGAAAGCGCCAGATATACCGAGGAGATCTGGCAATCGGCCATCAATTCCGCCTGGTCAATGGCGCGCTGAACGCATTTCACCACTGACTCAAGGTCATTCACCCCGCCTTTATCCATACCCCGCGATGGGCAACTGCCCACGCCAATGATATTGACCATACCGTCGGGCAGAACTTCCCCTACTAAAGCGGCAACCTTCGCGGTGCCAATCTCCAGTCCTACTACCAGTTTTCTGTCCGTCGCCTTGATCATTGTTGTTCTGCCTGTGCCTGATTCTGTTGCTGATTAGATTCCTCAGGGGGGAGCGGCGCCCAGCCAACTGCCGCACCTGAGTCATAACGCAAATCAACGTAGCTAATCCGTTTGCCATCGGTTTGCGCCTGCTGCTGTAAAACCGGATAGAGTTCTACAAAGCGAGCCAACCTTTTCATCGTATCGCCCCTGCCGAGATTGAGCTTAATGCCGTTATTAAGCGTCAATTGCCAGGAGCGACGTGCGGTCATCGCCGCTTCCTTTAGAGTGAATTTATCCTTAGCCAGCACCTGCCCCATCTCGCGGTATCCCTGCAACACTTCACTCGCGCTGCCTTCCGGGCCATACAACATGGGTAAAACCTGTTTGCCGATGCGGTCTGACGGCACGCTGAAGGTGTTCCCTTCAGCATCGACCATATGTTGATCATTCCAACGCGCAATCGGCACATATTCAACCAGATGAATCTTCAATTCATCAGGCCACTGTTTTCTGACGCTGGCCTGTTTAATCCACGGCAAACGCTCAATCTGGCTCTGGATAATGTTCACATCCTGCGTCATGAAGGTTCCCGGCGCGCCCAGAGCCAGTATCGCCTGACGGATATCATCGTTACGCGTGTAGTGACGCTCGCCGGTTAATACCAACTTTGATAATGGTAAACGCTGCGCATCTTCCATCCACCCTAACACGACCCACCCGCTAACAAACACGGTGCACAGTACCGTCAGCAGGAATAAAATTCCTGCAAGACGCGTTCCATTATTGCGGCGTGAAGAAGGCGTCTCTTCATCACTGTTTCGCGTGTTCAGCGCAGCCTGCGACATATCAGTCCGCCAACTCCAGAATTCGTACCACTAACTGCGAGAAGCTCATTCCCGCCTGACGCGCCGCCATCGGCACCAGACTATGGCTGGTCATCCCCGGAGAAGTATTGGCTTCCAGCAGATAAAACTGACCATCGCTGTCCAGCATGACGTCAATACGCCCCCATCCCGTGCAGCCTAAAGCTTTCCATGCCTGCAGGACGAGAGACTGTAGCGCGGCTTCCTGGGACGCTTCTAAACCGGCAGGGCAGAAATACTGAGTCTCATCAGAGAGATACTTCGCCTCATAATCATAGAAGGTTCCTGCCGGTTGGATACGAATTGACGGTAAAATTTCTTCGCCAACTATCGCCACCGTAAATTCCGGACCGCACAGCCATTTCTCAATCAGTATTTCGTCATCATGCTGAAAAGCCAATGATAACGCACCCTGTAAAGCATTTTCTTCTACTACTTTCGTCATACCGACGCTGGAGCCTTCACGGCTGGGTTTGACGATCAGCGGTAAACCCAGCGCCGAAATTCGCGCTTTTTGTTCTTCGCTAAGACCTTTTTCAAACTCAGCGCGCGTCAGCGCGACCCACGGCGCAACCGGTAAGCCTGCGCCCTGCCACAGCAATTTACTGCGCAGTTTATCCATGGAAAGCGCCGAGGCCATCACGCCGCTGCCGGTATAAGGCAGGCCGAGCAGTTCAAGCATTCCCTGTAAGGTGCCATCTTCACCGCCACGGCCATGCAACGCAATAAAGACCTTCTGAAAGCCCATTGCTTTAAGCTGCGCGACATCGACCTCTTGCGGATCGACGGGATGCGCATCAATGCCGCCTTCACGTAACCCGGCCAACACTGCCGCGCCGGAATTTAACGAAACGTCCCGCTCCGCAGAGGTTCCGCCCAACAGGACCGCGATTTTATCAGCCATGTTGCTCTTCCTCCTGGATTTGCGGCTTCAGCTTGATTTCAGATAAGTAACGCGCAATTTTGCCAACATTTCCTGCGCCTTGCACTAATATCAAGTCGTTACCCGTCAGCACCGGCGCTAACATTGTCGCAACCTGAGCCGGATCGGAAACCAGAATCGGGTCAATTTTTCCCCGATTACGAATCGTACGACATAAAGAACGGCTATCCGCGCCCGGAATCGGCGCTTCGCCCGCCGGGTAAACGTCCAGCATCAGCAGCGCATCGACCTGGGTCAGCACATTGGCGAAATCGTCATACAGATCGCGCGTGCGCGTGTAACGGTGCGGCTGAAACAGCATCACCAGGTTTTTATCCGGCCACCCTGCTCGCGCAGCTTTAATGGTGGCGTCTACTTCAGTCGGATGATGGCCATAGTCATCCACCAGCATCGCCGTCCCGGCTTTACCATTCACCGGCTCAAGCGGGAACTCGCCGAGGAAGTCAAAACGACGCCCGGTCCCCTGGAAGCTTTCCAGCGCGCGCAGGATAGCGTCATCGGCGATGCCTTCTTCGGTCGCTACCGCCACTGCCGCAGCGGCATTCAGGGCATTGTGGCGACCCGGCGCATTCAACGTGACATGCAGATCCGGCATTCCCTGGCGCAACAGCGTAAAGTGCCCCTGCGGCCCTATCTGCTGATAAACTTCTACGCGGACGTCAGCATCCTCGCTAAAGCCATACGTCGTGGTCTGACGCCCCACCCGCGGCAGCAGCTCGCGGATGACCGGATCGTCGACGCACATTACCGCGCGACCGTAGAACGGCAGGTTATGCAGGAAGTTAATAAACGTCTGCTTTAAATTTTCAAAGTCGCCATGATAGGTATCCATATGGTCGGCTTCGATGTTGGTGACGATCGCGACCATCGGCTGCAAATGCAGGAAGGACGCGTCGCTCTCATCTGCCTCGGCAATCAGGTAACGACTATGGCCCAGACGCGCATGAACGCCTGCGGCTTTCACCAGACCGCCATTCACGAAAGTCGGGTCCAGCCCCGCTTCGGCATAAATACTGGACACCATCGCGGTCGTTGTGGTTTTTCCGTGCGTCCCGGCAATGGCGATGCCGTGGCGAAAACGCATCAGTTCCGCCAGCATTTCCGCACGACGAATAACCGGAATACGCGCTTCATGCGCCGCGACAATTTCCGGGTTATCCGCGGAAATTGCGCTGGAAACGACGACCACGCTGGCATCACGCACATTTTCCGGACGATGGTTAAAGAAAATCGTCGCCCCCAGGCTCGTCAACTGCTGGGTCACCGGATTCGGCGCTAAATCGGAACCACTGATCTGATACCCTTCATTGGCCAGAACTTCGGCAATACCGCCCATACCAGCACCACCGATGCCGACAAAGTGAATGTGCCGAACGCGACGCATTTCGGGCACGATGGAACGCAGTTTTGCCAGTTGTTGTGTATTCATTCTTTACGCCATTAACTCCAATACCCGCCATACTTCAAATTGCAGATGCGTTGGCTTGCCTGCAACCCAAATTATTGAGGGTAGAAAAACCCTGCGATGCAAAAGGCACCGCCACAAATTATGTCCGGGCAACCCGGCTGACTTCACTGGCGACGCGCTCGGTAGCATCCGGAATGGATACCGCGCGGGCACGCTCCGCCATGGTTAACAACGCCTCGCGCGACCACCCCGCCAGGGTGTCGGCGACAGCCTCTACAGTAAACTGCGGCTGCTCAAAAATCTTAGCTGCGCCGGCGTTTTCTAACGGCAGCGCATTCCAGTACTGCTGCCTGTCTTTATGCTGAAACGGCACGAATATCGCCGGTAACCCGGCGGCGGCGATCTCGCTCACCGTTAAAGCGCCGGAACGACATACCACCACATCCGCCCACGCATAGGCGGCGGCCATGTCATCGATAAATTCCGTCACCTTATGCTGCGGTTGTCCCGCCCCGGCATATGCCTGCTCTACCGTGAGCTGCGCGCCTTTTCCGCTTTGATGCCAGATTGTAACCGTATCGCCCAGTCTGGCGGCAACCTGCGGCATCGTCTGGTTCAGGACTCGCGCCCCCTGAGAACCGCCGACCACCAACACGCGAATCGGGCCGTCACGACCGGCCAGACGCACCTGCGGCAACGGCAACGCCAGTACGTCGGTACGCACCGGGTTACCCACCACTTCCGCGTTCGGAAACGCACCGGGAAACGCCTGCATCACCGTGGTCGCGATTTTGGCCAGCCACTGATTGGTTAGCCCGGCGATACCGTTTTGCTCATGCAAAACGACCGGAATACCCAATGACCAGGCGGCAAGACCGCCGGGGCCGGAAACATAACCGCCCATTCCCAGCACGACATCCGGCTTAAACCGCTTCATGATCGCCCGAGCCTGCCGCCAGGCGTTAAAAATCCGCAGCGGCGCCGCCAGAAGCGCTTTTACGCCTTTACCGCGCAGACCGGAGATCCGAATAAAGTCAATGTCGATGCCATGCTTCGGCACTAAATCCGCTTCCATACGATCGGCGGTACCCAGCCAGCGAACTTGCCAGCCCTGGGCCATTAAATGATGCGCAACGGCCAGTCCCGGGAACACGTGCCCGCCGGTACCGCCCGCCATCACCATTAACCGCTTCGGTTGACCATTCATCGAGAACCTCGTGTAAACGCCTGCGCTTTTTCCAGACGCGTTTCATAATCAATACGTAATAAAAACATAATGGCCGTCGACATAATCAACAGACTCGACCCGCCATAACTGATCAGCGGCAGCGTAAGACCTTTGGTCGGCAGCATCCCCGCGGCCGCGCCAACGTTTACCAGCGCCTGGAAACTAAACCAGATACCGATAGAACACGCTAAAAATCCGGAAAAACGGTGGTCAATCTCCAATGCCTTACGGCCAATCGACATCGCGCGAAAAGCGACGAAGAATACCATTAAAAGCGCCAATACCACACCGATATAACCCAGTTCTTCCCCAATAATGGCGAAGATGAAATCGGTGTGCGCCTCCGGCAAATACTCCAGTTTCTGCACCGAATTCCCCAGCCCTTGCCCCCATATCTCACCGCGACCAAAAGCCATCAGCGACTGCGTCAGCTGATAACCGCTGCCGAACGGGTCTTCCCAGGGGTTCCAGAACGAGGTAACGCGGCGAATACGATACGGTTCGGCGAGGATTAACAGAATCACCGCCGAGATGCCCATCCCGATAATGGCGATGAACTGCCATAATTTCGCCCCGGCGAGAAACAGCATCGCCAGCGTGGTGACAAACAGTACGACCACCGTCCCGAGGTCAGGCTGCGCCAGCAGTAACACCGCCAGCACCAGAATCACGCCCATTGGTTTTAAAAAGCCGCGCAGGTTATTTCGCACCTCATCAACCTTACGCACCAGATAGTTCGCGAGGTAGCAGAACAGCGACAGCTTGGTAAACTCCGCAGGCTGAATACGCAGCGGCCCCAGCGCAATCCAGCGCGACGCCCCGTTAACCGAGCTCCCGACGACCAGCACGATAAGCAGCATAATGATCGACGCAATCAGCATCGTCGTGCTGTATTTTTGCCAGAAGGTCATGGGCAAACGTAGCGTGACCATCGCCAGACAAAATGCCAGGAAGATATAGAGCGCATCACGTTTGGCAAACAAAAACGGATCGTTCGCCAGGCGCTGCCCGACTGGCATGGAGGCCGACGTCACCATGACAAAACCAATCGCCGCCAGCCCAAAGGTCAGCCATAGCAGCGTGCGGTCATACATGATCAGACTGTCGGCGTCTTTATCGCGCGAAGCCATCACCCAGCCTTTAAGCGCCGCAAACAGCCAGGCCAGGAGGCCAAAGCCTGGTACGCGCGGCATTCTCAGACGGGGGAGAGATAAACGCATCAACCTAACTCCTTCGCCAGACGGGTAAAGACATCGCCCCGTTGCTCAAAATTTTTAAACTGATCGAGGCTGGCGCAGGCGGGCGACAGCAGCACCATATCACCCGGCTGAACGCGCGGCGCCAACAAACGCATCGCCTCTTCCATCGTCTCAGTCTGTTGGGCGATTTCCGGACGCAGTGCGGCAAGCTGCGCCCCATCGCGCCCAAAGCAATACAGGCGGATACGATCGCCGGTCAGATAGCGCGCCAGCGGAGAAAAGTCTGCCGACTTACCGTCGCCGCCCAGCAGCAGATGCAGCGTACCGTCCACATGCAAACCGTTTAGCGCCGCTTCGGTACTGCCGACGTTGGTCGCTTTCGAGTCGTTGATCCAACGTACGCCGTTATGCTCCAACGCCAGCTGGAAGCGATGCGCCAGACCGGTAAATGTCGTCAACGCCTTCAAACTGCTGGCGCGCGGCAGACCTACGGCATCCGCCAGCGCCAGCGCCGCTAACGCATTGGTATAGTTATGCTGCCCGGAAAGCTTCATCTCTTTCACGTTCAGCACCTTCTCGCCTTTGACTCGCAGCCAGGTTTCGCCCTGCTGACGATTAAGGTGATAATCACCCATATTGACGCCAAAGCTGACGCAGCGCTCATCGGCCCCACGAACCGGCATCGTCAACGCATCATCGGCATTCACTACGCACACTTTCGCCTTCTCGTAGACGCGCAGTTTCGCCGCCCGGTACTGTTGCAAACCAAACGGATACCGGTCCATATGATCTTCAGTGACGTTGAGCACCGTTGCCGCCGCCGCTTGCAAACTTGACGTGGTTTCCAGTTGGAAACTGGATAATTCCAGCACGTACAATTCGCGATCGGCATCCAGCAGCATCAGCGCCGGAAGACCGATATTGCCGCCAACGCCGACATTGACGCCCGCCGCTTTCGCCATCTCGCCCACTAAGGTGGTCACGGTGCTTTTGCCGTTCGAGCCGGTGATGGCCACAATCGGCGCTTGCGCTTCGCGGCAAAACAGTTCGATATCGCCGACAATTTCCACTCCAGCGCTGGCGGCAGCGCTAAGAGAGGGATGCGCCAGAGCAATACCAGGGCTGGCGACGATTAAATCCGCCCCTAAGAGCCACTCGTCGTTCAGGCCGCCAACGTGACGCTCAACCTCTTGCGGCAGCTTATCCAGACCCGGCGGCGTCACGCGAGTATCCATCACCCGCGGCGTCACGCCGCGGGCGAGAAAAAAGTCCACGCAAGAGAGTCCGGTTAAGCCCAGACCAATAATGACGACGTTTTTGTCCTGGTAATCAGCCATGATTAACGTACCTTCAGCGTTGCCAGGCCAATCAGCACCAGCATCAGCGAAATAATCCAGAAGCGCACAATCACGCGCGGTTCCGGCCAGCCTTTCAGTTCATAGTGGTGATGGATAGGCGCCATACGGAAAATACGCTGTCCGCGTAGTTTAAAGGAACCCACCTGCAGGATGACCGACAGAGTTTCCACCACAAAGACGCCGCCCATGATCACCAGCAGAAATTCCTGACGCAGCAGCACGGCGATAATGCCCAACGCGCCGCCCAACGCCAGCGATCCGACGTCGCCCATAAAAACCTGCGCCGGATAGGTGTTAAACCACAAGAATCCTAATCCCGCGCCGACAATCGCCGTACAGACAATCACCAGCTCGCCCGCATGGCGTAAATACGGAATATGCAGGTAATTGGCGAAGTTCATGTTCCCGGTCGCCCAGGCCACCAGCGCAAAGCCGGCGGCAACGAAAACAGTCGGCATAATCGCCAGACCATCAAGCCCGTCGGTCAGGTTTACGGCGTTACCCGTACCGACGATGACAAAGTAGGACAGCAGAATGTAAAACAGCCCCAATTGCGGCATAACATCTTTAAAGAACGGCACCACCAGTTGGGTCGCGGGCGTGTCTTTCCCGACGAGATAAAGCGCAAAGGCCACGCCGAGCGCGATAACCGACATCCAGAAATATTTCCAGCGCGCAATCAGCCCTTTGGTATCTTTCCGCACCACTTTGCGGTAATCATCGACAAAACCGATAATGCCGTAGCCAATCAATACCACCAGCACGCACCAGACGTACGGGTTAGACGGGTAAGCCCATAACAGAACGGAAATCACAATCGCCGTCAGGATCATGATGCCGCCCATCGTCGGCGTACCGCGTTTACTGAAGTGCGATTCCGGGCCATCGTTACGTACCACCTGGCCAAAAGAGAGTTTTTGCAGACGAGCGATCATACGCGGGCCCATCCATAAAGAGATGAACAGCGCGGTCAACAGGCTGACGATGGCGCGAAACGTCAGATAAGAAAAGACGTTAAAGCCGGAATAATATTTGACCAAATGCTCGGCCAGCCAAACTAACATGAACCTTTCTCCTGTAACGCATGAACCACATCTTCCATCGCGGCGCTGCGTGATCCTTTCACTAAAATAGTCATCATCGGTTGCTCCTGAAGCAGAGCGTGTAAACGCGCAATGAGCGCGGCTTTATCGGCAAAATGTTCGCCGACGCCGCTGGCGTGGCTGATAGCCTGACTGAGTTTTCCGGTGCTTAACACGCGATCAATACCCGCCGCTTTTGCGGCCTCGCCAACCTGGAGGTGGCACGCTTCGCTTTCTGCGCCCAGCTCGGCCATATCGCCTACCACCAGCACGCGGTAGCCGGGCATTTCAGAAAGGACCTGCACTGCGGCGGTCATCGAACCGACGTTGGCGTTATAAGCGTCATCCAGTACCAGTTGGTTTTCACTTAGCTGAATCGGGAACAGACGCCCGGGTACGGCTTTTAACGCCGCCAGCCCTGCTTTAACCGCCGTCAGCGTCGCCCCCACCGCCATTGATAAAGCAGCGGCCGCCAGCGCGTTGGCAATATTGTGCCGCCCCGGCAACGGCAGCAGCACATCAATGCTGCCCATCGGCGTTTGCAGGGTAAATTCGGTACCGTGTGACGTCACGTGGATATTCGCAGCGGTAAAGTCGCTGTTTGCCGCATTCGGCGAAAAGCGCCACACCTGACGATCGCCAATAATGCTTTGCCAGTTCAGCCAGTCATTATTATCGGCATTCATAATCGCGATACCGTTCTCAGGCAAACCGGTATAGATTTCGCCTTTCGCTTTCGCCACGCCGGCCAACGAGCCGAAACCTTCCAGATGCGCCGCCGCCAGGTTATTGACCAGCGCCGCTTCCGGGCGCGTCAGGCTAACGGTCCAGGCGATTTCTCCCTGGTGATTAGCGCCTAACTCGATCACCGCATAGTCATAATCATGGTTTAAGCGCAGCAGCGTTATCGGCACGCCGATGTCGTTGTTAAAATTGCCTGCGGTATACAGAGTATTTCCGCACTGGCTAAGAATCGCGGCGGTCATCTCTTTGACCGAGGTTTTGCCGGACGAACCGGTTAACGCCACCACCCGCGCCGGTACCTGCATACGTACCCAGGCGGCCAGTTGGCCAAATGCCTGACGCGTGTCTTTTACAATCACCTGCGGGAGATCGATATCCAGAGGACGACTGACCAGCAGGGCGCCAGCGCCGTTCGCTTTTGCTTTATCAGCAAAATCATGCGCATCAAAGCGTTCCCCTTTCAGCGCCACGAACAGGCATCCCGGCGTCACTTTCCGTGTGTCGGTAATGACCGTATCGAGCGTGAGATCCGCCCCGCGGTGTTCGGCGCCAAGGACATCGGCAATTTTGCTGAGTGTTACGCTAATCATGCGATCACCCCCAGCAAACGCGCTGCGGTCACGCGGTCTGAATAATCAAGACGCTGCGTGCCGACAATCTGGTAATCCTCGTGCCCTTTACCTGCAATCAGCACGACGTCATTGTCTTTTGCCTGCATAATGGCATTGGTTACCGCCTCAGCGCGGCCTTCCATTACCCTGACCTGCCCGGCGTCCAGCATTCCGGCCAGAATATCGTTGATAATGGCGCGCGGCTCCTCGGTACGCGGGTTATCGTCAGTCACCACGACGATATCCGCGAATTCTTCGGCAATGGCCCCCATGAGTGGACGCTTACCTTTGTCACGATCCCCGCCACAGCCAAAGACGCACCACAATTTTCCGGCGCAGTGCAGGCGCGCCGCCTGCAACGCTTTTTCCAGCGCATCCGGCGTGTGTGCGTAATCCACCACCACCGTCGGTTTGCCAGGCGCAGTGAACACTTCCATACGCCCGCAAACCGGCTGCAAACGCGCGGCGGTTTTCAGCAAATCCGTTAACGGATAGCCCAGCGCCAGCAGCGTCGCCAATGCCAGCAGTAAGTTGCTGACGTTAAACGCGCCCATCAGGCAGCTTTCGATTTCGCCTTCACCCCAGCTTGAAGCAAAACGAATCGTCGCTCCGCGGTCGTGGTACTCCACCGCCTCCGCTTTCAGCCAACGACCGTGACAGTTAGGGTTGATATGCCCTTCCATTGAAACCGCGACCGCATCGGGTAGCGACGCCAGCCAGCGGCGTCCAACTTCATCATCGGCGTTGACGATTGCCTGACCGTGATGGTGGGTGGAATAAAGCATCCATTTTGCCGCCTCGTAATGCGCCATATCGCCATGATAGTCGAGATGGTCGCGGCTCAAATTAGTAAACACGGAGGCGGCAAATTTCAACGCCGCCACGCGATGCTGCACCAGGCCGTGAGAAGAGACTTCCATCGCGCCGAAGGTCGCGCCCTGCGCAACCAGACTGGCCAGCACATGCTGAACATCCACAGCGGAACCGGTTGTGTTCTCCGTCGGGATCACTTTACCCAACAGTCCGTTACCTACCGTCCCCATCACTGCGCTGGTTTCGCCGAGCAACTGGCTCCACTGCGCCAGTAGTTGGGTGGTGGTGGTCTTGCCATTGGTGCCGGTCACCGCCACCAGACGCATGTTTTCAGATGGCTCATGGTAAAAGCGGCCCGCCAGCGCAGATAAACGCTCATTGAGCTGGCTGAGATAGACGACCGGTACGCCGTGCATTTCGCGAATCTCACCGTCGGTCGCCTCGTCTTTCGCCTCTGCAATAATGGCAGCTACGCCTTGCGCTATCGCCTGCGGGATATATCGACGCCCGTCCGCCTGATGACCCACCACTGCCACAAAGAGATCGCCCGCCGCAGCCACACGGCTGTCGAGCGTCATCTCTCGCAGGTCTCGCGCGGGTAGTCCAGCCACCCACGGAGCAAGAAGGTCGCGCAAATTACGATCTGCCACCTGTTCCCTCGCCTTGATTAATTACGAATTCATTTTTTTCGCCCGTTGCCAGCGCGTCCGGTTCGATGTTCATGGTGCGCAGAACGCCGCCCATGATGGCACCAAATACCGGCGCGGAAACGGCGCCGCCGTAGTATTTACCCGCCTGCGGATCGTTGATGACAACCACCAGCGCGAAGCGCGGCTGACTCGCAGGCGCGACGCCTGCGGTGTAAGCAATGTATTTGTTGATGTAGCGACCGTCCGGCCCCACTTTTTTCGCCGTACCGGTTTTAATCGCGATACGGTAGCCTTTAATTGCCGCCTTCACGCCGCCGCCGCCCGGCAGCGCTACACTTTCCATCATATGCACCACGGTGCGTACGGTGGATTCAGGGAAGATGCGTTCGCCGGGTACAGGCGGATCAACTTTGGTAATCGACAGCGGGCGATAAATGCCATAGCTGCCGATCGTTGCATAGACTCGCGCTAACTGTAACGGCGTTACCATTAGCCCGTAGCCGAAAGAGAAGGTGGCCCTCTCTATGTCGGACCACCGTTGTTTTTGAGGATATAAGCCACTGCGTTCTCCGACCAACCCCAAATTGGTCGCCTTTCCTAGCCCAAAACGTGAGTAAGTATCTACTAACGCTGAGGACGGCATCGCTAACGCCAGTTTGGATACACCGACGTTACTCGACTTCTGTAGAACCCCGGTCAGGGTTAATTCGCTGTAGCGCGCCACGTCTTTAATTTCGTGGCCGTTAATTCGGTATGGAACGGTATTCAACACCGTATTTTCGTTGACGATACCGCGCTGAAGCGCAGTCATCACCACCATCGGCTTAACCGTAGAACCCGGTTCAAACACGTCGGTGATGGTACGGTTACGCATCGCGTCTTTCGGCGTACCGGCAAGGTTGTTGGGGTTATAGGAAGGGCTATTCGCCATCGCCAGTACTTCACCGGTATTGACATCGACCAGCACCGCGCTACCGGATTCCGCCTTGTTAAACGCCACCGCGTTGTTCAGTTCGCGGTAAACCAGCGCCTGTAAGCGTTCATCAATGCTTAACGCCAGGTTGTGCGCTGCCTGACTGTCAGTGGAGGAGATATCCTCAATCACGCGACCATAGCGGTCTTTACGCACGATTCGCTCGCCAGGCTGACCGGTAAGCCACTTATCAAAGCTCTTTTCAACGCCTTCAATCCCCTGACTGTCGACGTTGGTAAAACCGATGAGGTGAGCGGTTACTTCTCCTGACGGGTAGTAGCGGCGGGACTCTTCACGCAAATGAATCCCCGGCAGTTTGAGTTTTTTGATGTAGTCCGCCATGTCAGGATTTACCTGGCGCGCCAGATAAATAAAACGCCCTTTCGGGTTGGCGTTGATACGGGCGGAGAGCTGATCGAGCGGAATATTGAGCGCAGTAGAAAGCGCTTTCCAGCGATCGCCGACGCTGATGCCGCCGGCGTCATGAACTTCTTTCGGGTCGGCCCAGATCGCTTTAACCGGTACGCTGACCGCCAGTGGACGCCCGGAACGGTCGGTAATCATACCGCGTGAGGTGGAGACTTCCTGAACACGCAGCGAACGCATATCGCCCTGACGCACCAGCATATCCGGGGCGATAATCTGTAGCCACGCCGCGCGTCCAAGTAAAAAAACCAGCGCCAGTAAAATACAGCCGCACAGCAACGCAAAACGCCAACTGATGAAGTTGGTCTGTTCTTCCTGGCGCTTCGATTTTTGCGTTTTTGCCGCTGCTTTCATGCGTCGCGTTTATCCTTATTTTTGCACTACGATATTTTCTTGGGACGGATCAACATGCTGCATTTGCAGCTTTTCCGTTGCGATCCGCTCCACCCGGCTGTGATCGCCGAGCGCATTTTCTTCAAGGATCAGGTTGCGCCATTCAATGTCCAATGCATCGCGCTCCAGAACCAGTTGTTCACGCTGCGCGGTGAGTAAACGAGTATGGTGCGCCGTCGTGACCACCGTCACCGCCGTTAAAATGATGCAAATGAACAAGCAGAGTGGCAGCTTCCCGAACCGCAAAAGATCGTCACCGATCACGCCAGGCAAGGCATGGCGCTCGTTGCTTCCTATCGATCCCTTCACTTTGCTTAGGGCTTCTGTCACTCTGCTGATCATGCGTTCGTCCTCTCTGCGATACGCAGAACTGAACTACGGGCCCGAGGATTTTCAGCTACCTCTTTTTCACCCGGCATCAACTTGCCTAACGCTCGTAACTCACGACCGCCCAGTTTTTTGAGCTGCGCTTCCGTCATCGGTAATCCCGCCGGCACCTGCGGACCGCGGCTTTGCTCACGCATAAAGCGTTTCACAATACGGTCTTCCAGCGAGTGGAAACTGATGATTGAAAGCCGCCCGCCTGGGGCCAGTACGCTGAGCGAGCTTTTTAGCGCCTGCTCTATCTCCTCCAGTTCACTGTTTACCCAGATGCGCACCGCCTGGAAGGTACGGGTCGCGGGATGTTTGAATTTGTCTTTTACCGGGGTCGCCGCCGCAACCACTTCAGCCAGCTCTTTGGTGCGGGTCATCGGCTGTTCGCGATTGCGCTCAACAATGGCGCGAGCAATACGTTTGGCAAAACGCTCCTCGCCGAATGTTTTCAGCACCCAGGCGATATCCGCCTCCTCCGCCGTTTGTAACCACTCGGCGGCAGACTGGCCGCGCGTCGGGTCCATTCGCATATCCAGCGGACCGTCGCGCATAAATGAAAAACCGCGCTCCGCATCGTCAAGCTGCGGAGAAGAGACGCCAAGATCGAGAAGGATCCCGTCAATCTTGCCGGTAAGCTCGCGCTCGGCTACATAATCAGCCAACGCGGAAAAAGGTCCATGAATGATGGAGAAGCGAGGATCATTAATGGTCTGCGCAACGGCGATCGCCTGCGGATCGCGATCGATCGCCAGCAAGCGCCCCTCTTCGCCCAGTTGCGAGAGGATCAGGCGCGAGTGGCCGCCGCGACCAAATGTGCCATCAATATAGATACCATCCGGACGAATATTCAGCCCATTAACGGCTTCATCCAACAGTACCGTAGTGTGTTTAAAATTTTCCATCATCTTATAGAGACAAGTCCTGCAGCCGCTCCGATAACGTTTCGGTAGCTGACTGTTCAGCGTCGATATCTTCCTTGACCTGTTGATACCAGGTCGTTTCATCCCACAGCTCAAATTTGTTGAACTGTCCAACCAGCATCACTTCTTTCGTCAGTCCGGCATGTTGCCGCAGAACTGGCGCGATCAGTAATCGACCTGCACCATCCATCTGACATTCGCTGGCATGGCCCAACAGTAAACGCTGTACGCGACGTTCTACCGGGTTCATGCTCGACAGACGAGATAACTTTTGCTCAATAATTTCCCATTCAGGCAGGGGGTAAAGCAGCAGGCATGGGTGATGGATGTCAATGGTACATACCATTTGACCGGTAGCGCTCTCGATCAGTTGCTCCCGATAACGGGTCGGCACGGTCAGGCGCCCTTTACTGTCGAGATTGACTAACGTTGCCCCCCGGAACATGCCAGTCTCACCCCTTCTTACCACTTTATCCCACAAATTCCCACTCGAAGGAGTTTACGGAGCGGAGGAAAAGCTTGTCAAGCAAGTCACAACGCTTACCTAAGTAAAAAAGCCAAGGTTTACGGCGAATATCTGCGTTGATTAATTTCCACCCAGCGTGCAAGTCAAATTAACGTTATGAATATTTGTAAGAAAAAAACCAAAGACCCACCGCCGTTTAAAACGGACTCAATATAATCCGAGAAAAATATAAAGTGTCAGTTTGCGACGCGAGCGGCATTTTAGGACATATTGCACCGTGTTAACAGTGCCTGTTTAACGTGTGCAGCGCCTGCTATACCAGCGCCTACGAGCGACTGTCGCGCCAAAGACAAAAAGTGGCTGTTAATTCGACGATTTCTTGCCTGCTTGTAACAAAACAAGACAAAGGAAAAGACTCGTTACGTCTTAATTAGTGGAATATGGACGATTTCGGACAAAAGAAAGGTAATAAAAAAGAATTTTCGGATAATTTTAAGGAATAATCTTAATTATTTAAGGGATATTTTTACTGATACGCATTTGTTTGACGGCGGCAGAAGAGAGAGTCTTTTACCGCCGGTCCTTTAGCTACGGCTCAGAATGCCGCGACGATACAGGTTTCGCCGAATACGCGTTAAGCCGGGTTTCGGTTTACGCGGTTCATCAAGACTTGCCAGCACAATCTCCAGCACGCGTTCCGCGACATCACGATGACGCTGCGCCACCGCCAGTACCGGGCATTGCAGAAAATCCAGCAGCTCATGATCGCCAAAGGTCGCAATCGCTAAATCCGAAGGCAGTTTTCCATCGCGCCGCAGCGTAACGTCCATCACGCCCTGTAATAGCGCGAACGATGTCGTAAAGAGCGCCTGCGGCATAGGATGCGTTTCCAGCCATTTCTCAAACAACTGCGCGGCGGCTTCGCGCTCATAGCTGTTGGCATATAAGAAATTCACCTCCCGCGGATCGTCTTTCCATGCGGTGCGGAACCCCTGCTCGCGCAGGAAACTGACGGACAACTCCGGCAGCGCGCCCAAATAAAGCACCGTTTCCGCCGGGAATTTACGCAGCTCTTCCGCCAACATCTCGGCATCATCCTGATCGGCGCCGACCACGCTGGTGAAATGTTCGCGATCCAGCGCGCGGTCGAGCGCGACGATGGGGAACGGATCGTTGGCCCAGCGTTGATAGAAGGGATGCTCCGGCGGTAACGAAGTTGAAACAATGATTGCATCCACCTGGCGTTGCAAAAGGTGCTCAATGCAGCGCATTTCGTTATCCGGCTGATCTTCAGAACAGGCGATCAGCAGTTGGTAGCCACGCTGGCGTGCCTGGCGCTCAAGATAGTTTGCGATACGGGTGTAGCTCGTGTTTTCAAGGTCCGGGATCACCAGACCAATGGAACGTGTGCGTCCAGCACGCAGCCCGGCAGCCACAGCGTTAGGATGGTAATTGTGCTCACGCACTACCGCCATGACTTTTTCTACGGTTTTGTCGCTCACGCGGTATTGCTTTGCTTTACCGTTTATAACGTAGCTTGCAGTTGTGCGCGAGACACCGGCCAGCCGAGCGATTTCATCCAGTTTCACAATTGCCCCTTGTGTAAATTGTACAAACCATAACCTTTATGTCGGCATGGGTTAAAATCGTTAACATCTAAGCGCAGTTTGATCACTCCGGCAACCGCTTTTATTCCGGGTTACCACGGATTTCGCAAAAAAAAAGCCCAACCGGTGATATTGGGTTGGGCGATAATTCCTGTTGGCTGATATCCGGCAAACCTGCCTGATGGCGCTACGCTTATCGGACCTGGGCCAGATATCAGCCTGTAGACCGGATAAAACGCAACCGCGTCGTCATCCGGCGAATCTGCTCAGCGCATAATCTTATCGCCGCGCGAAAGCCCGACGACGCCTGAACGCGCCACTTCAACAATTTTCGCCACGTCGCGCAGCGAGGCCAGAAAAGCATCCAGTTTATCGCTGGTGCCCGCCAGTTGAACGGTATACAACGTTGGCGTAACGTCAATAATCTGACCACGGAAAATTTCCGTATTACGCTTCACCTCTTCCCGTCCATAGCCGCTGGCCTGGATTTTCACCAGCATGATTTCCCGCTCAACGTGCGCTCCCTGTCCCAGCTCGCTGACGCGCAGCACATCAACCAGCTTGTGCAGCTGCTTTTCAATTTGCTCAAGCACTTTTTCATCGCCTACCGTCTGGATAGTCATGCGCGACAACGTCGGATCGTCTGTCGGCGCGACGGTCAGGCTTTCAATATTATATCCGCGTTGCGAAAAGAGGCCGATAACCCGCGATAACGCCCCAGATTCGTTTTCCAGTAATACCGATAAAATCCGGCGCATCATCAGGTCCTCTCCGTTTTGCTTAACCACATTTCGTCCATCCCGCCCCCGCGAATCTGCATCGGATAGACATGCTCGCTGCCATCAACGGTGACATCGACGAACACCAGTCGGTTATTACGCACATGCTCAAGGGCTTCGCTGAGTTTACTTTCCAGCTCATCCGGACGGTTAATCTGCAGCCCGACATGGCCATATGCTTCCGCCAGGCGCACAAAATCCGGTAACGACTGCATATAAGACTGAGAATGGCGACCGGAATAGATCATATCCTGCCACTGTTTCACCATCCCCAGATAACGGTTGTTCAGGTTCAGAACCAGTACCGGCAGTTCATACTGTAAGGCTGTCGACAGCTCCTGAATGTTCATCTGTATACTGCCATCGCCGGTCACGCAGACCACCATTTCTTTCGGCAGGGCCATTTTAACGCCCAGCGCAGCCGGTAGGCCAAAACCCATCGTGCCGAGCCCGCCGGAATTAATCCAGCGACGTGGTTTATCGAACGGGTAATAGAGAGCAGCAAACATCTGGTGTTGTCCTACATCGGACGTCACGTACGCGTCGCCCTTCGTCAGACGCCAGAGGGTTTCAATCACCGCCTGGGGTTTAATGCTTTCGCTTTCCGCGTCATATTTCAGGCACTGACGGGCGCGCCAGATCTCTATCTGCTGCCACCAGTCGCGAATATCATCCTGCGGCTGAGACGGCGCATCCTGCGCCAGTAGCTCCAGCATTTGTTCCAGTACCAGGCGGGCATCGCCCACCACCGGGATATCAGCGTTAACCGTTTTGGATATGGACGTCGGGTCAATGTCGATGTGTAATACCGTCGCGTTCGGACAATATTTAGCGAGATTATTCGTCGTGCGGTCGTCAAATCGTACGCCAACAGCGAAAATCACGTCGGCGTTATGCATGGTCATATTGGCTTCATAAGTGCCATGCATTCCCAGCATTCCTAACGACTGGCGATGAGTAGCAGGAAACGCGCCCAGTCCCATTAATGAAGAGACCACCGGCAGGTTAAAGATTTCAATGATGTGGCGCAGCGGCGCATAGCAGGCCGCGCTTATCGCCCCTCCCCCAACGTAGACCACCGGCTTTTTTGCCGACGCCAGCGTTTGCAAGGCACGCTTAATTTGTCCTTTATGTCCTGATGTTGTGGGATTGTAAGAGCGCATACTGACCGTCTCCGGCCAGGCATACGGCATTTTTTTCGCCGGATTCAAAATGTCTTTCGGCAAATCCACGACCACCGGCCCAGGACGTCCGCTTGCCGCCAGCCAGAAGGCCTTTTTAAGCACCTGGGGAATATCTTCCGTCTGTTTGACCAGGAAGCTATGTTTGACCACCGGTCGGGAAATCCCCACCATGTCGCACTCCTGAAAGGCATCATAGCCAATCAATGAGGTGGCGACCTGGCCGGAAAGAATCACCAGCGGAATGGAATCCATATAGGCCGTAGCAATCCCGGTAATCGCATTGGTCGCTCCCGGTCCGGAAGTCACCAGCACCACGCCAACGTCGCCAGTGGCTCGCGCCAGGCCATCCGCCATATGCACCGCGGCCTGCTCATGACGCACCAGCACATGATCGATCCCTCCAACGGTATGTAGCGCATCATAAATATCAAGCACTGCGCCTCCAGGATAGCCGAACACCTGCTTTACGCCTTGATCGATAAGCGATCGGACGACCATCTCGGCTCCAGACAACATCTCCACGGCTTGCCTCCACTTTATACCTGTCATCACGGTTTGACGGACACCTTAACCGCTCGCTATCACGCCTGGCAATTGGGTGGAATGACGTAAAGATGGGGAAGGTTAGAATAATCAGGAGGCAAGAAGAGAAGAAATGGAGAAATACTCCGTCTGAATCACACCAGGTAATAAATAATCGCTTATAAATGCAGACTTACAGCAATTCATCTATTTTTCACAACGACGAAAAGAATCGCTCACCGTTAATTCAGCATAAAATTTTTGATATACGCTAAAAAGCAGAATAAACCAGAATTTGTTTCTGATTTATTCTGCCCGGTTTTATCGCTTACAAACAGAAACTAATAAATCTTCCATCCATTGGTGCCCTTTATCACGCCCAGCCGCTTCATGCCAGGAAAGGTAGCATGTCCGGCTATTCAGTTTTAAAGGCAACGGCAATATTTGCAGATCCAGCGATTCCGCAAACTCTTCCGCCAGCCAGCGCGGGGCAATAGCGACCAAATGCGTCTGCGAAACCACGTTCAGAACGCTGATAAGCGCCATGCCCTGATAAGCCACGCTCGACTGTTTATCCGGCGTGTCATACCACGGCTGACTAAATGACGCATAACGATCGAGAGAAACAACCGCATGTTGTTCATTATAAACATCGCCTTCCAGTAGCGGGCCGCTAATACGCGGGTGTTTTCGGCTGGCGACTAAAACCATTTCATCTTTAAATAGCGGTACGCTGGTAAACTCAGGACGACGGAATTCTTCATAACTAATAACGAACTCGGTTTCCTGATAGCGTAACTGATGCTCAGTATTCTGATTCAACGACGCTTTAAAAACGACATGAATATTTGGCGCAATTTTTTCTACACGATTATAAATCTGTGACGTCAGGATATTATCCAGCGGACTGCACACGCAAAGATTGAATACACGTTCGCTGCTGGTCGGCTCAAACCCCGATCCCGGCAATTCATTTTGCACCAATTGCAACGCCTGACGGACTGAACCAAATAACTGAAATGCACGGGCAGTTGGCTGAATTCCTCGTCCATATCGAACAAAAAGTTCGTCATTAAACATAACCTTCAGACGCGCTACGGCGTTACTGACCGCAGGCTGCGACATTCCCAGCGTGTGGGCGGCGCGCGTAATATTCTGCTCTTGCATTACCGCATCGAACACGGTCAATAGGTTCAAATCAACCATGCGAAGCTGTGGTTTGCCCATATCTAAAAGATGCGGCTTTTCGGTTTTGACCTCTGGCATATTTAACTCCACTGTCACGCTTAACTCCCTTTTTCTGGCTGAAGGCAGAAATAATTCCTGAAAATATGATTTACCATGCATATAAAATAAGAAAAAGGGAAAGCGTTAAAATTCGGAAAACATAAAGACGCTGACAGAGACAAATAGAATGCCAGCGCAAGCGTAATGTGTCCTGAGTCACACCATTGCGATTCATAATGTTTAAATTACGCAAGCAATATAACCATAACTATGGCGAATATACAATCATACACCAAGTGAATGATCATTTAAGTTTCAATTAAATGTTTATATTATTAATAGCTAAAAAGTTAACATTAATTTATCAATAACTTTATCCTTATCCATTAAGTAAACAAGGTTATTTGTTAAAATATAAAACAAATCAAAAAGATAAACCAAACCTTTAGCATACCTTTAACAGGCCATTCCCCTAACCAATTTGCAAACAAAAATGCCTAAATATTTCAAACAATGAAAAGTATGAATGTCCACTCGTTCTTTTATCCTTTATTGGACGCGCAGCCCAGCACAATTAGCTAAAGTACGTATCCGGATATAGCCAACAAAATGCAATGGCGACAGAAAATAGAGTTGACATTAAACGGCATATCCAGTACCACTAAAAGCATAACGCATTCGCTGGAGCTGAATTAATGTCACATATCGTTCGTTTCACTGGGCTACTACTACTCAACGCATTTATTGTGCGCGGTAGACCGGTGGGCGGCATTCAACATTAAGTCAGCTCGAAGTCAAACAAAACCCGCGCCGTTGCGCGGGTTTTTTTATGCCTGACGCAAGGCGCCCCTGGAGACAAGGACCACATCATGAGCCAGCAAGTCATTATTTTTGATACGACCTTACGCGACGGCGAACAAGCGTTACAGGCCAGCCTGAGCGCGAAAGAGAAGCTGCAGATTGCCCTGGCCCTTGAGCGCATGGGTGTTGATGTCATGGAAGTAGGCTTCCCGGTCTCTTCTCCGGGTGATTTTGAATCTGTCCAAACCATCGCCCGCACCATCAAAAACAGCCGCGTTTGCGCCCTGGCGCGTTGTGTAGAAAAAGACATCGACGTCGCGGCACAGGCGCTGAAGGTCGCCGACGCGTTTCGCATCCATACTTTTATCGCCACCTCGCCAATGCACATCGCCACCAAGCTGCGCAGCACGCTGGATGAGGTCATCGAACGCGCGGTATACATGGTTAAGCGGGCGCGTAATTACACTGATGACGTAGAGTTCTCCTGCGAAGATGCTGGCCGGACGCCTGTTGACGATCTGGCGCGCGTGGTGGAAGCCGCTATAAACGCCGGCGCGAGAACCATTAATATTCCCGATACCGTGGGCTATACCATGCCGTTTGAGTTTGCGGGAATCATTTCCGGCCTGTATGAACGTGTCCCCAATATCGACAAAGCTATCATCTCCGTTCATACCCACGACGATTTAGGGATAGCAGTAGGCAACTCGCTGGCGGCAGTACATGCGGGCGCGCGTCAGGTTGAAGGCGCGATGAACGGTATCGGAGAACGTGCCGGTAACTGCGCACTGGAAGAAGTGATCATGGCGATTAAAGTGCGCAAAGACATCATGAACGTACACACCAACATCAATCACCACGAAATCTGGCGCACCAGCCAGACCGTCAGCCAGATCTGTAACATGCCGATCCCGGCCAACAAAGCGATTGTCGGCAGCGGCGCTTTTGCCCACTCTTCCGGCATCCACCAGGATGGCGTCCTCAAGAACCGCGAAAACTATGAAATCATGACGCCAGAGTCCATCGGTCTGAACCAGATACAGCTGAACCTGACCTCCCGCTCTGGCCGTGCCGCCGTGAAACATCGCATGGAAGAGATGGGTTACAAGGACACAGACTACAACATGGACCACCTGTACGACGCGTTCCTGAAGCTGGCGGACAAAAAAGGCCAGGTGTTCGACTATGACCTGGAAGCGCTGGCATTTATTAATAAACAGCAAGAAGAACCAGAGCATTTCCGTCTGGATTACTTCAGCGTGCAGTCCGGCTCCAGCGATATCGCCACCGCTTCCGTGAAGCTGGCCTGTGGTGAAGAGATCAAGGCCGAAGCGGCGAACGGCAACGGCCCGGTCGACGCCATCTATCAGGCGATTAACCGCATCACTGGCTACGACGTTGAGTTGGTTAAATACGACCTGAACGCCAAAGGCCAGGGCAAAGACGCGCTGGGTCAGGTCGATATCGTCGTGAACCATCATGGTCGCCGCTTCCACGGCGTCGGGCTGGCGACGGATATCGTCGAATCCTCCGCCAAAGCGATGGTGCACGTACTGAACAATATCTGGCGCGCCGCCGAAGTTGAAAAAGAATTGCAACGCAAAGCTCAAAATAAAGAGAACAACAAGGAAACCGTGTAATGTCGAAGAACTATCATATTGCCGTACTGCCGGGCGACGGTATCGGCCCGGAAGTCATGGCGCAAGCCCTGAAAGTTATGGATGCGGTACGCAGCCGTTTTGATATGCGTATCACCACCAGCCGCTATGACGTCGGCGGTATTGCTATCGACAGTCATGGTCATCCACTGCCGAAAGCCACCGTTGAAGGGTGCGAGCAGGCGGATGCCATTCTGTTTGGCTCCGTCGGCGGCCCGAAATGGGAAAATTTGCCCCCGGAAGGCCAGCCGGAGCGCGGCGCCCTGCTGCCGCTGCGCAAACATTTCAAATTATTCAGTAACCTGCGTCCGGCGAAACTGTATCAGGGACTGGAAGCATTTTGCCCGTTGCGCGCCGATATCGCCGCTAACGGTTTCGATATCCTGTGCGTGCGCGAGCTGACCGGCGGGATCTATTTCGGACAGCCAAAAGGCCGTGAAGGCAGCGGTCAGTACGAAAAAGCCTTTGATACCGAAGTTTATCACCGCTTTGAGATCGAGCGCATTGCCCGTATCGCCTTTGAATCGGCGCGTAAACGCCGCCGTAAAGTCACCTCTATTGATAAAGCCAACGTACTGCAAAGCTCTATCCTGTGGCGTGAAATCGTCAATGATGTCGCGAAAACGTATCCCGATGTGGAACTCGCGCACATGTATATCGATAACGCCACCATGCAGTTGATTAAAGACCCGTCGCAGTTTGACGTCCTGCTGTGCTCTAACCTGTTCGGCGACATTCTGTCCGACGAATGCGCCATGATCACCGGCTCAATGGGGATGTTGCCCTCCGCCAGCCTGAACGAGCAAGGATTTGGCCTGTATGAACCGGCTGGCGGCTCCGCGCCGGATATCGCCGGGAAAAATATCGCCAATCCAATTGCGCAGATCCTGTCGCTGGCGCTGCTGCTGCGTTACAGCCTGGATGCCAACGATGCGGCAACGGCCATTGAACAGGCGATCAATCGCGCATTAGAAGAGGGCGTTCGCACCGGCGATTTAGCCAGGGGGGCTGCCGCAGTCAGTACCGATGAGATGGGCGATATTATCGCCCGCTATGTCGCAGAAGGGGTGTAATCATGGCCAAAACGTTATACGAAAAATTATTTGATGCCCACGTGGTCTTTGAGGCGCCAAACGAAACGCCGCTGCTGTACATCGACCGCCACCTGGTGCATGAAGTCACCTCTCCGCAGGCGTTTGACGGTCTGCGCGCGCACCATCGTCCGGTACGTCAGCCAGGGAAAACCTTCGCCACGATGGATCACAACGTCTCGACGCAGACTAAAGACATTAATGCCTCCGGTGAAATGGCGCGTATCCAGATGCAGGAGCTGATTAAGAACTGTAACGAGTTCGGCGTCGAACTGTATGACCTGAATCACCCGTATCAGGGCATCGTCCATGTGATGGGGCCGGAACAGGGCGTCACCCTGCCGGGCATGACCATCGTCTGCGGCGACTCCCACACCGCCACCCACGGCGCGTTTGGCGCGCTGGCCTTCGGCATCGGCACTTCTGAGGTAGAACATGTACTGGCGACGCAAACCCTGAAACAGGGGCGCGCTAAAACCATGAAGATTGAAGTCACGGGCAACGCCGCACCGGGCATTACCGCCAAAGACATCGTGCTGGCGATCATCGGTAAAACCGGCAGCGCCGGCGGCACCGGGCACGTGGTTGAATTTTGCGGCGACGCTATCCGCGCGCTGAGTATGGAAGGCCGCATGACGCTGTGCAATATGGCGATTGAGATGGGCGCCAAAGCCGGTCTGGTCGCCCCGGATGAAACCACTTTCAACTACGTAAAAGGGCGTTTGCACGCGCCGAAGGGCCGCGATTTTGACGAAGCCGTCGAGTACTGGAAAACGCTGAAAACCGATGACGGCGCGACCTTTGATACTGTCGTCACCCTGCGGGCAGAAGAAATCGCGCCGCAGGTGACCTGGGGCACTAATCCGGGCCAGGTGATTTCCGTCACCGACATCATCCCCGATCCCGCCTCCTTTAGCGATCCGGTTGAACGCGCCAGCGCCGAAAAAGCGCTGGCTTATATGGGCTTACAGCCGGGCGTACCGTTAACGGACGTTGCTATCGATAAAGTCTTTATCGGCTCTTGTACCAATTCGCGTATTGAAGATTTGCGCGCGGCGGCGGAAGTCGCCAAAGGGCGCAAAGTTGCGCCTGGCGTGCAGGCGCTGGTGGTGCCGGGTTCAGGTCCGGTGAAAGCGCAGGCGGAAGCGGAAGGTCTGGACAAGATCTTTATCGAAGCAGGATTTGAATGGCGCTTACCGGGCTGTTCCATGTGCCTGGCCATGAATAATGACCGCCTGAACCCGGGCGAGCGCTGCGCCTCCACCAGCAACCGTAACTTTGAAGGCCGTCAGGGCCGCGGGGGTCGCACGCATTTAGTCAGCCCGGCGATGGCCGCCGCTGCCGCCGTTACCGGCCACTTCGCCGACATTCGCAGCATCAAATAAGGAAACTACCATGGCAGAGAAATTTACCCAGCATACCGGCCTGGTTGTCCCACTGGATGCCGCCAACGTCGATACCGATGCAATTATCCCTAAACAGTTTTTGCAGAAGGTTACGCGCACCGGTTTTGGCGCCCATCTGTTTAACGACTGGCGCTTCCTGGACGAAAAGGGTCAACAGCCAAATCCGGAATTCGTGTTGAACTTTCCGGAATATCAAGGCGCGTCGATTCTGTTGGCGCGAGAAAACTTTGGCTGCGGCTCGTCGCGCGAACACGCGCCGTGGGCGCTGACCGATTACGGCTTTAAAGTGGTGATCGCGCCAAGCTTCGCCGACATTTTCTACGGCAACAGCTTTAACAACCAACTGCTGCCGGTAACCCTGAGCGACGCACAGGTCGATGAGCTGTTTGCTCTGGTGAAAGCCAATCCGGGCATTAAATTTGAAGTGGATCTGGAAGCACAGGTGGTAAAAGCAGGCGATAAAACCTACAGCTTTAAAATCGACGACTTCCGCCGCCACTGCATGTTGAACGGTCTGGACAGCATTGGGCTGACGCTGCAGCACGAAGACGCGATTGCCGCCTACGAAAATAAACAACCGGCATTTATGCGGTAACCCTTGACGCCTTACCGGGCCTACAGGTTATGCAATATCACCAGGTTGCCACTATATCCTGTAGGCCTGATAAGCGTAGCGCCATCAAGCGCCGGGTTACTCATCAGTCGCTCATGCCGGGGATATTCCGGCATTTTTTATACGTCTTTTACTCGCCCGCTCACCACCTGCGTGACCACAGAAACCGCCGCATAAATCCCGTTGAGACGCCGTCCCATCGTCGTCATCCAGAAACAGCCGAAATAAAAAAAGCCAGCAGATATTATCTGCTGGCGGGTGATTTTAGGCTATCGCCTACACCAATACTCAGTCACACATGATGTCTGCAATTGGCTTCAATCGGTCGCCTCCCACTGCATCAGTTCCGCGAGCATTTTTAAGCGCTGCGGCGCGCTCAGGCAAGCCAGCCAGGACGTTTTTTCCGTCGCGGCAAAATATCTCAACCAGAACTGGCGCATAGTGACCTCTTCCTCTTGCTTCATCGAAAGATATTATTGGCCTAATATAGGGATAATAAAATTGCTGAGTTTTTCATCGGAGTTCCCCTTTTATGCCCTCAGGTCGCCTGCAACAACAATTTATCCGTCTCTGGCAATGTTGTGACGGTAAAACGCAAGACACCACGCTTAATGAGCTGGCGGATCTGCTGAACTGTTCGCGTCGCCATATGCGTACGCTGCTAAATACGATGCAGGCGCGCGGTTGGCTAACATGGGAGGCCGAGGTTGGACGCGGAAAGCGTTCGCGTCTGACGTTCCTGTATACCGGACTGGCGCTGCAACAGCAGCGGGCGGAAGACCTGCTGGAACAAGATCGAATCGATCAACTGGTACAACTGGTCGGCGATAAAAGCGCTGTCAGGCAAATGCTGATTTCCCATCTGGGACGCAGCTTCCGCCAGGGGCGGCATATTCTGCGGGTTCTTTACTATCGTCCGATGCACAATCTCCTGCCGGGAACCGCATTACGTCGCTCGGAAACCCATATTGCCCGGCAAATTTTCAGTTCGCTCACGCGGGTAAATGAGGAAAACGGGGAACTGGAAGCGGACATTGCCCACCACTGGCAGCAAATTTCCCCTTTACTGTGGCGCTTCTACCTGCGCCCTGGCATTCATTTTCATCATGGCCGCGAGCTGGAGATGGAAGATGTCATCGCCTCGCTGACGCGTATCAATACGCTTCCGCTTTACTCGCACATCACAAAGATAGACTCCCCTACCGCGTGGACGCTGGATATTCATCTTTCCCAGCCGGATCGCTGGTTGCCGTGGCTGCTGGGCCAGGTCCCGGCGATGATTTTGCCGCGGGAGTGGGAAACGCTGGCTAATTTCGCCAGCCACCCTATCGGCACCGGGCCTTATGCCGTGCGGCGTAATACGCCGAACCAACTCAAGATACTCGCCTTTGATGATTACTTCGGCTATCGGGCGTTGATAGACGAAGTGAACGTCTGGGTACTGCCGGATATCAGTGAAGAACCGGCCTGCGGCTTGATGCTGGAAGGGCCGATACAAGGCGGTGAAAAAGCGATAGAAAGCCGACTGGAAGAGGGGTGCTATTACCTGCTATTCGACGCCAGAACGCCGCGCGGCGCGCATCCGCAGGTCAGAGAATGGGTAAGCCACGTCCTCTCCCCCACCAATTTACTCTATCATGCCGATGAACCGCTACAGCAGCTCTGGTTCCCGGCCTATGGGCTTTTACCGCGCTGGCATCACGCCCGTCCAGGCCCGGGCGAAAAACCCGCCGGTCTGGAAACCCTCACGCTGACCTTCTATCGCGAACACATTGAGCACCGGGTTATCGCCCGTATCATGAGCGCGCTTCTGGCTGAACATCAGGTGCATCTGCATATTCAGGAGATCGACTACGATCAATGGCACGCCGGCGACATCGAAAGCGATATCTGGCTCAATAGCGCTAACTTTACGCTGCCGCTGGATTTCTCGCTGTTCGCGCACCTGTGCGAAGTACCGCTCTTGCAGAACTGCATTCCGCGCGACTGGCAGGGCGACGCCGCGCAGTGGCGCGCTGGCGAGATGAACCTGGCGAACTGGTGCCAGCAGCTGCTGACCAACAAAGCGATTGTGCCGTTGATCCACCACTGGCTGATTATCCAGGGACAGCGCAGTATGCGCGGGCTGCGCATGAATACCCTCGGCTGGTTTGATTTTAAATCGGCGTGGTTTGCGCCGCCAGATCCTTAACGCCAGCTCTTGATTGCTGCCCGGCAACAAAATCACTACACTAACGCCGAACTCAACGGGGTGCCGCGCTCATGCGCGCGCTGAGAAAATACCCGTCGAACCTGATCCGGATAATGCCGGCGAAGGGATTTGAGGCTACCTCTCAAGTCCTTTGCCACTCTTTAACTGAGGTGCAAAGTGTTAAAAAAATATCTTCCGCTTTTACTCCTGTGCGCGGCGCCTGCTTTCGCCAAACCCGTTCTCACCGTCTATACCTACGACTCGTTCGCCGCCGACTGGGGGCCAGGCCCGGCGGTGAAAAAAGCGTTTGAAGCCGATTGCAACTGCGAGCTGAAACTGGTGGCGCTGGAGGATGGCGTTTCGCTGCTCAACCGCCTGCGGATGGAGGGGAAGAACAGCAAAGCCGATGTGGTGTTGGGGCTGGACAACAATCTGCTGGAAGCGGCCACGCAAACTAAGCTCTTTGCCAAAAGCGGCGTGGCGAATGAGGCGGTCAAGGTGCCCGGCGGCTGGAAAAACGACACATTTGTGCCGTTCGATTACGGCTATTTCGCCTTTGTCTACGATAAAAGCAAGCTGAAAAATCCGCCGAAAAGCCTGAAAGAACTGGTCGAGAGCGATCAAAAATGGCGGGTGATTTATCAGGACCCGCGTACCAGTACGCCAGGGCTGGGGCTGTTACTGTGGATGCGCAAAGTCTATGGCGATAACGCGCCGCAGGCCTGGCAAAAACTGGCGGCCAAAACGGTGACGGTGACGAAAGGCTGGAGCGAGGCCTACGGTTTATTTCTGAAAGGTGAAAGCGATTTGGTGCTCAGTTACACCACCTCTCCGGCGTATCACATTATTGAAGAGAAGAAGGACAATTACGCCGCCGCGAACTTCAGCGAAGGCCATTACTTACAGGTAGAGGTCGCGGCGCGTACCGTCGCCAGTAAGCAGCCGGAACTGGCGGAGAAATTCCTCAAATTTATGGTTTCTCCGGCGTTTCAGAACGCCATACCCACCGGCAACTGGATGTACCCGGTAGCGGACGTCGCCTTACCCGCAGGGTTTGAATCATTGGCCAAACCCGCCACAACGCTGGAATTCACGCCGCAACAAGTGGCAGCACAACGCCAGGCATGGATTAGCGAATGGCAACGCGCCGTCAGCCGTTAATTCCCGGCTGGCTGATTCCGGGGCTGTGCGCCGCCGCGCTGATGATAACCGTCTCGCTGGCGGCCTTTCTGGCGCTTTGGCTGAACGCGCCGTCGGGCGCGTGGTCGACAATCTGGCGGGATAGCTACCTGTGGCATGTGGTGCGCTTCTCATTCTGGCAGGCGTTTCTGTCCGCAGTGCTGTCTGTGGTCCCGGCGGTTTTTCTCGCCCGCGCGCTTTATCGACGCCGTTTTCCTGGACGTCTGGCGCTGCTGCGTCTGTGCGCCATGACGCTGATTCTGCCGGTACTGGTTGCCGTGTTCGGCATTCTTAGCGTGTATGGCCGTCAGGGCTGGCTGGCCTCGCTGTGGCAGATGCTGGGGCTTCAGTGGACATTCTCCCCCTACGGCTTGCAGGGCATTTTACTGGCGCACGTCTTTTTTAACCTGCCAATGGCGAGCCGTTTGTTGCTGCAATCTTTGGAAAGCATTCCCGGCGAGCAGCGCCAGCTCGCCGCCCAGCTCGGTATGCGCGGCTGGCATTTTTTCCGTTTTGTCGAATGGCCGTGGCTGCGCCGCCAAATTCCGCCCGTCGCGGCGCTGATTTTTATGCTCTGCTTCGCCAGTTTCGCAACGGTTCTGTCACTCGGCGGCGGCCCGCAGGCCACCACTATCGAACTGGCTATCTTTCAGGCGCTCAGTTATGACTACGATCCCGCCCGCGCGGCGATGCTGGCATTAATCCAGATGGTCTGCTGCCTGGCGCTGGTACTGCTAAGCCAACGGCTGAGCAAAGCGATTGCGCCGGGGATGACGCTGACGCAGGGCTGGCGCGATCCTGACGATCGTCTCCACAGCCGTCTGACGGACGCCTTATTAATCGTGCTGGCGCTGCTGCTGCTGCTTCCGCCGCTGGTCGCCGTGGTGGTCGATGGCGTCAACCGCAGCCTGCCGGAGGTGCTGGCGCAACCCATTCTGTGGCAGGCTGTCTGGACATCGCTACGCATTGCGCTGGCGGCGGGCGTTCTGTGTGTGGTGCTGACCATGATGCTGCTGTGGAGTAGCCGCGAGCTACGCCAACGCCAGCAACTATTCGCCGGACAAACGCTGGAACTCAGCGGAATGTTGATCCTCGCGATGCCGGGGATCGTGCTGGCGACAGGCTTCTTTTTACTGCTCAATAACAGCGTTGGCTTACCGGAATCCGCCGACGGCATCGTGATTTTCACCAATGCGCTGATGGCAATCCCCTACGCGCTAAAAGTCCTGGAAAACCCAATGCGCGATATTACCGCCCGTTATGGAATGCTGTGCCAGTCATTAGGAATTGAAGGCTGGTCGCGGTTAAAGGTCGTGGAACTGCGGGCGCTGAAACGTCCGCTGGCGCAGGCGCTGGCGTTTGCCTGCGTACTTTCTATCGGTGATTTTGGCGTCGTCGCGCTTTTCGGCAATGACAATTTCCGCACGCTGCCGTTTTATCTGTATCAGCAGATCGGCTCCTACCGCAGCCAGGACGGCGCGGTGACCGCGCTGATACTGCTGCTGCTCTGCTTTACGTTATTTACCCTCATAGAGAAACTACCGGGCCGACATGCTAAAACTGATTGATATCACCTGGCTTTACCATCATTTGCCGATGCGTTTTACGCTGGCGGTAGAACGCGGCGAGCAGGTGGCGATTCTTGGCCCCAGCGGCGCGGGGAAAAGCACGCTGTTGAATTTAATTGCCGGTTTTCTTGCGCCTGCCAGCGGTACGCTACTGATTGCCGGCGAAGATCATACGCTTACGCCGCCCTCACGCCGTCCGGTCTCAATGCTGTTTCAGGAGAATAATTTATTCAGCCACCTGAATGTGCAGCAAAATATCGGTCTGGGGCTAAACCCTGGGTTAACGCTCAACGCCAGCCAGCGGGAAAAACGGGACGCTATCGCACGTCAGATGGGCATTGAGAGCCTGATGACGCGTTTACCGGGCGAACTGTCCGGCGGCCAGCGTCAGCGGGTAGCGCTGGCGCGCTGCCTGGTACGTGAACAGCCGGTACTGCTGCTGGATGAACCGTTCTCCGCGCTCGATCCCGCGCTGCGCCAGGAGATGCTGACGTTGGTCAGCGATATCTGCCGCGAGCGACAGCTCACGCTGTTGATGGTCTCGCACAGCGTGGAAGATGCGGCGCGAATTGCGCCCCGGTCAATCGTCGTGGCCGACGGACGCATTGCGTGGCAAGGCAAAACAGACGAGCTACTAAGCGGTCAAGCCAGCGCCTCAGCGCTATTGGGCATCAAATCCCATATTTTGTAGGCCGGATAAGGCGAAGCCGCCATCCGGCAAAGGAATCGTTAGTAACCCACAACTTTGCGCAGAATATCGATATATACCGGCATCAGCGGGTGGCGAACCAGCACCACCAGCGCGACCACGCCGATCCCGAGCGTCAACGGCGCCAGATACAGCAAACGGCTGCGGGGGAAATACGCGGTTAAACGATCGACTGCCGCTTTGCCGCTGCGCCACAGCCGCCAGCATAGCCAGCCTCCGACCCACAGCAGCAACGCCGTCGCCAGCAGCAGCCATTTGAAATCTCCGCTCTGCATATCGGAAGGAATATCGATTGCCGCTCCCGCCAGAATGCCCGGCAGGAAATAAAACGGCGGCCACAGCAAACAGCCAATCAAGTTCGGCCCAATAAATTTCGCCACGGGAAGATCCAGCATCCCTGCCACCATCGGCACCAGCGGCCTCGTCGGACCGACAAAACGTCCGACCAGGATCGTGAACATACTGTGCTGATGCAGCGCGTGTTCGGTTTTATCCAGCAGCGACTTGTTCTTTTTCATAAAAGACCAGCGGTGTAGCGGCTTTTTAAAGCGCCACCCCAGCCAGAACGAAATCCAGTCGCCCATCAGACAGCCGATAATACCCACCAGCCAGGCATGCCAAAAATTGAGCTCACCGCTGCCGATAAGCGCGCCCAGCCCCGCCATCAGTACCGTGCCGGGTAAAATCAACCCCACCAGCGCCAGCGATTCCAGGAAGGCGACCAGCAACACGGCGATAAGCGAATACAGAGTGGATTGGGTGATAAAGTGTTCCAGCAGTGCTTGCATAGTGTGTCCGTCAGCGTGATGAAGCAGGGATTCTGCTTACCCCGTCCCCCTTCGTCAAGCCGTCAATTATCCGAATAGTTACGGCTTATGACATCTTTGTGGACACATCATTCACTTTTTATTCACATCCGGCCCTGAACTCGCTAGGACTTGCCCCGGTGCATTTTTTAAATACCCGCGAAAAATAGAGCTGATCGTCAAATCCAACATTGCGCCCAACGGACGCTATCGGCATTCGCGTAGTGCTAAGCAGAAGTTTCGCCTGGCTGATACGCTGATCTTCGCGCCAGCTCAATACGCTAATGCCTAACTGCTGGCGGAACAGATGCGATAACCGGGAGGGCGACAGGCAGACATGCTGGGCGACGCTGGCGATATCAAAATGACTGTCCGCGAGATGGTCGCTGATATACTGGCAGGCATCGCGCACACGGCTATCCATCGGCGGATGCAACGACTCATTAATTACCGCCATACGTCTGAGCAACAGCTGCTCCAGCAGATTGATCGCCAGTAGCTCAGAATAGCGACCTTCCCCTTGCCCGGCGCTGATGATCTGCCCGAACAGTTCGCTGAAATGCGGCTGGCGCGCCTCGTCCGGGCGGAAAAATCCTGTCTGGGCAAAGATTGTCGGCCAGGTCAGCCACTCCTGCCAGTAGGCGCGAGGCCGGAAATAAACCCACTGGTGATACCACTCGCTGGCGTCCGGATGCCGTCCATAGTGATGAATCTCGCCCGGCGGAAACAATAATATATCGCCAGGCCGACACACAAACTGCTCGCCATTATTATTAATGACGCCCTCTCCGCGGATGGTCAGGTTAAGAATATATCCCTTCATGCCCAATGGACGATCGATAAAAAAATCCAGATATCCATTCGCTTCAATTGGCGTCAGTCCGGCGACCAGATGGGCATTAAATGAATATCCCGGCAATAGCGGATCATTTTGCGTTTCAGCCATGATTTCTCTACCCCCCGATGTTCAGAGAAGAAACAAATTGTCCATATTGACCAGGACGACAGTGCTTACGTCTCCGCAAGACCTTGCGCTTGATGAAAGCACGTATCAACCCCGCTTGTGAAAAGCGCTTTGTAACAAAAGCGTACAGTTCAGGCGATAAAATTAAGTAACAGAAGTGTCTATAACTATGGCTGGAATGTCCACATTGAATATTTGCACAGCGTCACACTTTGCAAAGCATTAGCATTTTTGTCCATAAGATTAGCGGATCCTGCCTGACGGTTTTTGCCGCGACTCTCTACTGTTTCTCCATACCTGTTTTTCTGGATGGAGTAAGACGATGGCAATTGCAATTGGCCTCGATTTTGGCAGTGATTCAGTGCGCGCTCTGGCAGTGGACTGCGCCACCGGCGACGAGATCGCCACCAGCGTAGAGTGGTATCCGCGCTGGCAAGAAGGCCGTTATTGCGACGGCCCGAACAACCAGTTCCGTCATCATCCGCGCGACTACATGGAGTCAATGGAGGCCGCGCTGAAAGCCGTTCTGGCACAATTAAGCGCCGCGCAACGCGCAAATGTCGTTGGCATTGGCGTTGACAGCACCGGTTCTACGCCAGCGCCGATTGACGCCGACGGTAACGTCCTGGCGCTGCGTCCGGAGTTCGCCGAGAACCCGAATGCGATGTTTGTGCTGTGGAAAGATCACACCGCCGTGGAAGAGGCCGACGAAATCACTCGTCTGTGTCATAAGCCAGGTAAGGTCGACTACTCCCGCTATATTGGCGGCATTTACTCCAGCGAATGGTTCTGGGCGAAGATTCTGCACGTCACCCGTCAGGATAGCGCCGTCGCGCAGGCCGCCGTCTCGTGGATTGAACTGTGTGACTGGGTGCCGGCGCTGCTTTCCGGCACCACTCGCCCGCAAGATATCCGCCGTGGCCGCTGCAGCGCCGGGCACAAAACACTGTGGCATGAAAGCTGGGGCGGTCTGCCGCCCGCGAGCTTCTTTGATGAACTCGATCCGTGCATTAACCGTCATCTGCGCTACCCGTTATTTAGCGAAACCTTCACCGCCGATCTGCCCGTGGGCACCCTGTGCGCCGAATGGGCGCAGCGCCTCGGCTTGCCGGAAAGCGTGGTGATTTCCGGCGGCGCGTTCGACTGTCACATGGGCGCGGTCGGCGCGGGCGCACAGCCCAATACGCTGGTAAAAGTCATCGGCACGTCTACCTGCGACATTCTGATTGCGGATAAACAGAGCGTCGGGGATCGCGCCGTGAAAGGCATTTGCGGTCAGGTTGACGGCAGCGTGGTGCCGAACTTTATCGGTCTGGAAGCGGGCCAGTCCGCTTTCGGCGACATCTACGCCTGGTTTAGCCGCGTGTTGAGCTGGCCGCTGGAACAACTTGCCGCGCAGCACCCGGAACTGAAAACCCAGATTAACGCCAGCCAGAAGCAGCTACTGCCAGCGCTCACCGACGCCTGGGCGAAAAATCCGTCCCTGGATCACCTGCCGGTGGTGCTCGACTGGTTTAACGGTCGCCGCACGCCCAATGCTAATCAGCGTCTGAAAGGCGTCATTACCGATCTCAATCTCGCCACCGACGCGCCAGCGCTGTTTGGCGGTCTGGTCGCCTCGACCGCCTTCGGCGCGCGCGCCATTCAGGAGTGTTTTACCGATCAAGGTATCGCGGTCAATAACGTGATGGCGCTTGGCGGCATCGCCCGTAAAAATCAGGTCATTATGCAGGTCTGCTGCGACGTACTGAATCGTCCGTTGCAGATCGTCGCTTCCGACCAGTGTTGCGCATTAGGCGCCGCTATCTTTGCCGCCGTCGCTGCGAAAGTCCATGCCGATATTCCTGCCGCCCAGCAAAGCATGGCAAGCGCGGTAGAACGCACTCTGCGTCCCCGCCCTGAACAGGCGCAACGCCTCGAACAGCTTTACCGCCGCTACCAGCAGTGGGCGCTAAGCGCAGAACAACATTATCTTCCGACTGCCGCGCCGGCGCCAACGACCCCGGCCAATCAGGCAATCCTGACTCATTAAGGACACGACAATGACGATTTTTGATAATTATGAAGTATGGTTTGTGATTGGCAGCCAGCATTTGTATGGCGCAGAAACCCTGCGTCAGGTCACTCAACATGCCGAGCATGTGGTCAACGCGCTGAATACCGAAGCCAAACTGCCATGTAAACTGGTATTAAAACCGCTGGGCACCTCGCCGGATGAGATTACCGCCATTTGTCGTGACGCCAATTATGACGATCGCTGCGCAGGGCTGGTGGTCTGGCTGCACACCTTCTCCCCGGCCAAAATGTGGATCAACGGGCTGAGTATCCTTAACAAACCACTACTGCAATTCCATACCCAATTTAACGCCGCCCTGCCGTGGGACAGCATCGATATGGACTTTATGAACCTGAACCAGACTGCGCACGGCGGTCGTGAGTTCGGTTTTATCGGCGCGCGGATGCGCCAGCAGCACGCGGTCGTCACCGGTCACTGGCAGGATAAAGAGGCCCATACGCGTATCGGCGCCTGGATGCGCCAGGCGGTCTCTAAACAGGATACCCGCCAGCTAAAAGTCTGCCGCTTCGGCGACAATATGCGTGAAGTCGCAGTGACTGACGGTGATAAAGTGGCCGCGCAAATCAAATTTGGCTTTTCGGTCAATACCTGGGCGGTCGGCGATCTGGTGCAGGTGGTGAATTCTATCGGCGACGGCGATATCAACGCTCTGATTGACGAGTATGAAAGCAGCTATACCCTGACGCCCGCCACCCAAATCCACGGCGATAAACGCCAGAACGTGCGGGAGGCGGCGCGTATTGAACTCGGTATGAAGCGTTTCCTGGAACAGGGCGGCTTCCACGCATTCACTACTACCTTTGAAGATTTACACGGTCTGAAACAGCTTCCGGGTCTGGCCGTACAGCGTCTGATGCAGCAAGGCTACGGCTTTGCGGGCGAAGGCGACTGGAAAACCGCCGCTCTGCTTCGCATTATGAAAGTGATGTCAACCGGTCTGCAGGGCGGCACCTCATTTATGGAGGATTACACCTACCACTTCGAGAAAGGCAACGATCTGGTGCTCGGCTCGCACATGCTGGAAGTGTGTCCGTCCATCGCGGTGGAAGAGAAACCGATCCTCGACGTCCAGCACCTCGGCATTGGCGGCAAGGAAGATCCGGCGCGTTTGATTTTCAATACCCAAACCGGCCCGGCGATCGTCGCCAGCCTGATCGACCTCGGCGATCGTTATCGCCTGCTGGTCAACTGCATTGACACCGTAAAAACGCCGCACTCCCTGCCGAAACTGCCGGTGGCTAACGCGCTGTGGAAGGCGCAGCCGGATCTGCCGACCGCCTCCGAAGCGTGGATTCTGGCTGGCGGCGCGCACCATACCGTCTTCAGCCACGCGCTGGATCTGAACGATATGCGCCAGTTCGCAGAAATACACGATATCGAAATCGCGGTAATTGATAATGATACCCGTCTGCCGGCCTTTAAGGACGCGCTGCGCTGGAACGAGGTGTATTACGGTTTAAAACGCTAAAAGTGGAGTCTGAATGCCCGGTGGCACTGCGTTTACCGGGCCTACGGTCCTGTAGGCCGAATAAGGCATTTATGTCGCCATCCGGCACACCGTCGCTCGTAGGCCGGATAAGCGAAGCGCCATCCGGCAGGGAGAAAACAATGTTAGAAGATCTCAAACGCCAGGTACTGGAAGCCAATCTGGCGCTGCCAAAACACAACCTGGTCACCCTTACCTGGGGTAACGTCAGCGCCGTCGATCGCGAACGCGGCGTACTGGTGATTAAGCCGTCCGGCGTCGATTATAGCGTCATGACCGCTGACGATATGGTGGTGGTCAGTCTGGAGAGCGGTGAAGTCGTTGAAGGTCATAAGAAACCGTCGTCCGATACGCCAACCCACCGTCTGTTGTACCAGGCATTTCCGACTATCGGCGGCATCGTACACACCCATTCGCGCCACGCGACTATCTGGGCGCAGGCGGGTCAGCCGATTCCGGCGACGGGAACCACCCATGCCGACTATTTCTACGGTACGATTCCCTGCACTCGCAAAATGACCGAGGCGGAAATTAATGGCGAGTATGAATGGGAAACGGGCAATGTCATTGTTGAAACCTTTGAAAAACAAGGTATTGACGCCGCTCAAATGCCCGGCGTGCTTGTCCATTCGCACGGCCCGTTTGCCTGGGGTAAAAATGCCGAGGATGCCGTGCATAACGCCATCGTGCTGGAAGAAGTGGCCTATATGGGGATCTTCTGCCGCCAGCTTGCGCCGCAGTTGCCCGACATGCAGCAATCCCTGCTGGATAAACACTATCTACGCAAACACGGCGCAAAAGCCTATTACGGGCAGTAATGCCTCTAAAAACGCGTCCCATTGGGGGCGCGTTGATGAATCTGGTCGGTGATATATTCAGCAAATGCGCTTTGATAGACGTAATGATCAGAACTCACATATTCAATAATATTATCATAATGTCCCTGCCACGCTTTTCCTTCCAGCGCATGGAAGAAAATATAATCTTCGATTGTTGACTGCCAGCGTTGCCCATTTAACAGATAGTTAATAATGGTATCCCGATGTCCGTTTTTTCTGTCGTGTCCTTGCCAGTGAAAAAAAGCATTGCCGTTTTCAATAATCTCGGTGCGCCAAATCTGTTCTGTCCATGTTTTATACTCAAAAAATCGACTCACGGTTTTTATGGAAGGGTTAGCGCGTTGAGTATTGACGAAAAGATAACGGTCGCTCCCTACCAGACGCGCCTGCATACTCACATTCATAAAAGATCATTCCCGAATACCACAAATTTTGATAAAAACACCCGCACCCGAAAGTCAAAATAAAATTATATTCTAAAATAAAAATTAAATTATGCAGAGAGTTCCCGACGAATTCGCACTGTAATCCATTTTTATTTAACCATAGCGGCCAATTGGAATATTATATTTCTACCTGACGGTGCGGATGTTCCAAATGAAATTGTTACACTTTTCATTAATTAAAACAAACAAAAAATATCGCTTTTTTGTTAATCCGAGAAATAAGTAACAGATTCGAACAAGCGCCTTTCTGAAAAATACTGAATGTATGAAAACAGACTTGACACAAAACAGCTAATACATGGGTAAAAATGGTAAATAAACATGATTCAAAATTAGCAGTTATAGGATAATTATATCTGCTGTCTACACCAGCATCATTATACCCTTCATACTTCGAGTTGCTTATGTGTTGGCTACGGATTACTCGGCCCATCCATGGGCCTTGCCCTGACGGGCCGTCGCACGCGACGTTCAAATCTGCTCCCGGCAGATTTGTCGCTCACCCCAGTCACATAGTTATCTATGCTCCTGGGGACTCACTCCCTTGCCGCCTTTAAGCAACTCGAATTATTTTGGGTATATATTGATAAATATACGTCAGCAAAAATATCTGACGCTAAAAGCCATTTTATCGTTAAAATATCCATTACACCCGTCACGGGGAACGAACTCATTCATGAAATATCGCTACATCATCAGAATCGCGGCAGGCATAATTCTCATTATGGCTACGGTGTTTATCCATAACGCTATCGCTATTTATCAGTTCAGTCAGCAAAACCAGACGCGCGTAGCTGACTGCGCGATTGTCGCAGGAGCAGGCGTTAGCGGAAAAACGCCTTCTCCCGTTTTTCAGGCCAGACTGGATCATGCCATCTGGCTTTACCAACAACACATTGTCCGCGCGTTGGTATTAACCGGCGGCTACGGCGCTGGCGCAACGGTTTCCGACGCGGCGATAGCCCGTCAATACGTTCTGGAAAAAGGGATTCCGGCTAAGGCGATTTTTATTGAAGAGCGCTCTACCGTGACGCGCGAAAATATTCGTTACGCAAAACAGATCCTGCGACAACAACAATGGCGCACAGCGTTACTGGTCAGCGATCCGCTGCATATGCTGCGTCTGAAAACTATCGCTCAGGATAATGGTATCGATAGCCGCTCATCACCCACGCGATCCACCCGCTATAAATCCTGGTGGGCGCAAACCCGCTTCTTACTGCGAGAAACTTTTTATTACAGCGGATATCGGCTTTTACGTTATATGCCTGTACAAAATAACAGTATTACCCCCTAAAACAGGTTATAATTAGCGTGAATTTTTTAGACAGGTAATCATCGTGGCGCAGGCAGGTTTCATTTTAACCCGGCACTGGCGGGATACGCCGCAAGGGACGGAGGTCTCTTTCTGGCTGGCGACAGACAACGGCCCTGTGCAGGCAACGCTGGCACCGCAAGAGTCCGTGGCGTTTATTCCGACCAGCCAGACCTCCCGCGCCGCCTCGCTGCTACAGGCGGAAAAAGACTATCGCCTGACGCCGCTCCAGCTGCGAGACTTTCATCGTCAGCCGGTATCCGGTCTGTATTGCCGTACTCACCGCCAGCTTATGCGGATGGAGAAACTGCTGCGCGAAAACGGCGTCACCGTTTATGAAGCGGATGTACGCCCGCCGGAACGTTACCTGATGGAGCGTTTTATTACGTCGCCCGTTTGGGTAGACGGCGAGATGCGCAACGGCGTTATCCGCAATGCGCGTCTTAAACCCCACCCCGACTATCGACCGCCGCTAAAATGGGTCTCGCTGGATATCGAAACCACGCGACACGGCGAACTGTATTGCATTGGTCTGGAAGGATGCGGCCAGCGTACCGTTTATATGCTGGGCCCGGCGAATGGCGATGACCGCCAACTGGACTTCGAGCTTGTGTATGTCGCCAGCCGCCCGCAGTTGCTGGAAAAACTCAACGCCTGGTTTGCCGAACATGATCCTGACGTCATCATCGGCTGGAACGTGGTGCAGTTCGACCTGCGTATGCTGCAAAAACATGCCGAACGCTACCGTATCCCTTTACGGCTGGGGCGAGACAATAGCGAACTGGAGTGGCGCGAACATGGCTTCAAAAACGGCGTTTTTTTCGCCCAGGCCAGAGGGCGAGTCATTATCGATGGTATCGACGCGCTTAAATCCGCGTTCTGGAATTTTTCGTCTTTTTCGCTGGAAGCCGTCTCGCAGGAACTGCTCGGCGAAGGAAAATCCATTGATAATCCCTGGGATCGTATGGATGAGATCGATCGTCGCTTTGCCCAGGATAAACCCGCCCTCGCCACCTACAACCTGAAAGACTGCGAGCTGGTCACGCGCATTTTCCATAAAACCGAGATCATGCCGTTTTTGCTGGAACGCGCGACGATCAACGGCCTACCGGTCGATCGCCACGGAGGTTCGGTCGCCGCATTCGGGCATCTTTACTTTCCGCGAATGCACCGCGCCGGCTATGTCGCGCCCAATCTCGGCGAAGTGCCGCCGCTGGCAAGTCCCGGCGGCTACGTAATGGATTCACAACCCGGATTATACGATTCAGTACTGGTGCTGGATTATAAAAGCCTGTACCCGTCGATTATCCGCACGTTTTTGATTGATCCCGTCGGGCTGGTCGAAGGCATGGCGCAGCCGGATCCGGAACACAGTACCGAAGGTTTCCTTGACGCCTGGTTTTCACGAGAAAAACACTGCCTGCCGGAAATTGTTAGCCAAATCTGGCACGGGCGCGATGAAGCCAAACGTCAGGGCAATAAACCGCTCTCGCAGGCGCTTAAAATCATTATGAACGCCTTTTATGGCGTACTCGGCACCACGGCCTGTCGCTTTTTCGATCCCCGTCTGGCGTCGTCAATCACCATGCGCGGTCATGCGATTATGCGCCAGACCAAAGCGCTGATTGAGGCGCAGGGTTATGACGTGATCTATGGCGATACCGATTCCACTTTCGTCTGGCTCCGGCGCGCGCATTCAGAAGCCGATGCGGCGGAAATCGGGCACAGGCTGGTGCGTCACGTGAACGAATGGTGGGCGCAGACGTTACAACAGCAAAATTTGACCAGCGCGCTGGAGCTGGAGTTTGAAACCCACTTTTGCCGTTTTCTGATGCCGACCATCCGCGGCGCGGATACTGGCAGTAAAAAACGCTACGCGGGCCTGATTCAGGAAGGCGACAGCCAGCGCATGGTATTTAAAGGTCTGGAAACGGTGCGGACCGACTGGACGCCGCTGGCGCAGCGCTTTCAACAGGAGCTGTATCTGCGTGTTTTTCGCAATGAACCTTATCAAGACTATGTGCGTGAGACTATCGATAAACTGATGGCGGGCGAACTGGACGCACAGCTGGTTTATCGTAAGCGTCTGCGTCGCCCTTTACATGAGTACCAACGTAACATCCCGCCGCACGTTCGCGCCGCCCGGCTGGCGGATGAACAAAACCTGAAGCAGGGTCGTCCGGCGCAGTATCAGAATCGCGGCGCCATAAAATATGTCTGGACTGTTAACGGCCCCGAGCCCGTGGATTACCAGCAGTCGCCGCTGGATTACGAACACTATCTTACCCGCCAGCTACAACCCGTGGCGGAAGGAATTCTTCCCTTCGTTGAAGATAATTTTGCTACACTACTGACCGGGCAACTGGGGCTATTTTGACGCGTGACGAAAGCGCCGCCTTCCAGTACCATAGCGCCCTTTCCATTCCTGGACCTAATTAACGCCACTACCACATTAGCCTGGTAGCGGGGTCGTATACTCGCAATTATCCAGTGCTGTCGCCTGGGAATGGCGAGTAATGCCTGCAATTAAAGATATAGAGCCGAACACATATGCCTTTTACACTTGGTCAACGCTGGATCAGCGATACAGAAAGCGAGCTGGGACTTGGAACCGTTGTTGCGATGGATGCGCGAACCGTCACCTTACTTTTCCCGTCCACGGGGGAAAACCGCCTGTATGCGCGCAGTGATTCTCCCGTGACCCGCGTCATGTTCAACCCTGGCGATACGATTACAAGCCATGAAGGCTGGCAGCTACATATCGATGAAGTAAAAGAAGAAAATGGTCTGCTTGTTTATGTCGGCACCCGCCTGGATACCGAAGAGACCAATGTGACGTTGCGCGAAGTTCTGCTCGACAGCAAGTTGGTTTTCAGTAAGCCCCAGGATCGTCTGTTCGCCGGTCAAATCGATCGAATGGATCGGTTCGCGCTGCGCTATCGCGCCCGTAAATTTCAGAGCGAGCAGTACCGGATGCCATACAGCGGTCTGCGCGGTCAGCGGACCAATCTGATCCCGCATCAGCTTAATATCGCTCATGATGTGGGTCGCCGCCACGCGCCGCGCGTACTGCTGGCGGATGAAGTGGGCTTAGGTAAAACCATTGAAGCCGGGATGATTCTGCATCAACAGTTATTATCCGGCGCGGCGGAACGCGTATTGATCATCGTTCCGGAAACCCTGCAACACCAGTGGCTGGTAGAAATGCTGCGCCGTTTCAACCTGCGCTTCGCGCTGTTCGATGACGAACGCTATACCGAAGCGCAGCACGACGCGTATAACCCGTTTGAAACCGAACAACTGGTGATCTGCTCGCTGGATTTCGCCCGCCGTAATAAGCAGCGTCTGGAACATTTGTGCGACGCCGAGTGGGATTTGCTGGTGGTCGACGAAGCGCATCATCTGGTGTGGAGCACCGATGCGCCGAGCCGTGAATATATGGCCATCGAACAATTAGCTGAACGCGTACCGGGCGTGCTGCTGCTGACCGCCACGCCAGAACAGCTGGGGATGGAAAGCCATTTCGCCCGTCTGCGCCTGCTCGATCCGAACCGTTTCCACGATTTCGAACAGTTTGTCGAAGAACAGAAAAACTACCGCCCTGTCGCTGATGCGGTGGCCATGCTGCTGGCGGGCAATAAACTCAGCAACGACGAACTGAACAGGCTGGGCGATCTGATCGGCGAACAGGATATTGAACCGCTGTTGCAGGCCGCTAATAGCGATCGCGACGACGCGCAGGCCGCCCGTGATGAGCTGGTGTCGATGCTGATGGATCGCCACGGCACCAGCCGCGTTCTGTTCCGCAACACCCGTAACGGCGTCAAGGGGTTCCCGAAACGTGAACTGCATACGGTAAAACTGCCGCTGCCGACCCAGTATCAGACCGCCATTAAGGTCTCCGGCATTATGGGCGCGCGTAAAAGCGCGGAAGATCGCGCCCGCGATATGCTCTATCCGGAACAAATTTATCAGGAGTTCGAAGGCGATACCGGCACTTGGTGGAACTTCGACCCGCGCGTTGAGTGGCTGATGGGCTATCTGACCAGCCATCGTTCGCAAAAAGTGCTGGTGATCTGCGCCAAGGCGACCACCGCGTTACAGCTGGAACAGGTGCTGCGCGAACGCGAAGGCATCCGCGCCGCCGTGTTCCATGAGGGCATGTCGATTATTGAACGCGACCGCGCCGCCGCCTGGTTCGCCGAAGAAGATACCGGCGCGCAGGTGCTGTTATGTTCCGAAATCGGCTCCGAAGGACGTAACTTCCAGTTTGCCAGCAATCTGGTGATGTTCGACTTGCCGTTTAACCCGGATCTGCTGGAACAGCGTATTGGTCGTCTGGATCGTATCGGCCAGGCGCATGATATCCAGATCCACGTCCCGTACCTGGAAAAAACCGCCCAGTCGGTGCTGGTTCGCTGGTATCACGAAGGGCTGGACGCCTTTGAGCACACCTGCCCGACCGGTCGCGCGATTTATGATTCAGCCTACGCCAGTCTGATTAACTATCTGGCCGCGCCTGAAGAAACCGACGGGTTTGACGATCTGATCAAATCCTGCCGCGAACAACATGAAGCGCTAAAAGCCCAGTTAGAACAGGGCCGCGACCGCCTGCTGGAGATCCACTCCAACGGCGGAGAAAAAGCCCAACAGCTCGCACAAAGCATTGAAGAACAGGACGACGACACCAACCTGATCGCGTTCGCCATGAACCTGTTCGATATCGTCGGCATTAACCAGGACGATCGCGGCGACAACCTGATCGTGCTGACGCCGTCCGATCACATGTTGGTGCCGGATTTCCCCGGCCTGCCGGAAGACGGCTGTACTATCACGTTCGAACGTGACGTAGCCCTGTCTCGCGAAGATGCGCAGTTTATTACCTGGGAACATCCGCTCATCCGTAACGGACTGGATCTGATCCTCTCCGGCGATACCGGCAGCAGCACCATTTCGCTGTTGAAAAATAAAGCGCTGCCCGTCGGCACGCTGCTGGTCGAACTGGTTTACGTCGTGGAAGCGCAGGCGCCGAAACAGCTACAACTGAACCGCTTCCTGCCGCCGACGCCGGTACGTATGCTGTTAGATAAAAACGGCAACAATCTAGCCGCCCAGGTCGAGTTTGAAACCTTCAACCGCCAGCTCAGCGCCGTGAATCGCCACACCGGCAGCAAACTGGTGAACGCCGTGCAACAGGACGTCCACGCCATTTTGCAACTGGGCGAGACGCAGATTGAAAAGTCCGCCAGAGCGCTGATTGATAACGCGCGTCGCGAGGCGGATGAAAAACTGTCCGGGGAACTGTCGCGTCTGGAAGCGCTGCGCGCCGTCAACCCGAACATTCGCGACGACGAACTTGCCGCTATCGACAGCAACCGTCAGCAGGTGCTGGAAAGCCTGAATCAGGCAGGCTGGCGTCTGGACGCGCTGCGTCTTATCGTCGTCACGCACCAATAACGGAGCCGTACATGGGGATGGAAAACTACAATCCGCCGCAGGAACCCTGGCTGGTTATCCTGTATCAGGATGAGCACATTATGGTGGTCAATAAGCCCAGCGGCCTGTTGTCCGTGCCGGGGCGTCTGGAAGCGCACAAAGACAGCATTATGACGCGTATCCAGCGCGACTACCCGCAGGCAGAATCGGTGCATCGTCTGGATATGGCCACCAGCGGCGTGATTGTAGTGGCGCTGACCAAAGCCGCGGAGCGGGAGCTAAAACGCCAGTTCCGCGAACGTGAGCCGAAAAAGCAGTATGTGGCGCGCGTATGGGGGCATCCCTCCCCGGCGGAAGGACTGGTCGACTTACCGCTTATCTGCGACTGGCCGAACCGGCCAAAGCAGAAAGTGTGTTATGAAACCGGCAAACCGGCGCAAACGGAATATAACGTGGTGGAGTTTGCGGCGGATAATACCGCCCGCGTGGTGCTCAAACCGATCACCGGACGTTCGCATCAGCTTCGTGTGCATATGCTGGCGTTAGGCCACCCGATTTTAGGCGATCGGTTTTACGCTTCGCCGGAAGCGTTGTCGCTGGCGCCGCGTTTGCAGTTACACGCCGAAATGCTGACCATTACCCATCCCGCTTACGGCACCAGCATGACGTTTAAAGTCCCGGCAGATTTTTAAATTCGGAGCCAATTTATGCCGGGGCGCTTCGCTTGCCCGGCCTACATTCATTAACGTAGGCCGGATAAGGCGCTAGCCGCATCCGGCAATTCAATCACTTGAAGCCTTTCTGTTCTTTGATTAGCTCATACGCTTTCTGAATTTCCTGCGCTTTTTGCTTCGCCATTTCCATCATTTCCGGCGGTAAACCTTTCGCGACCAGTTTGTCCGGATGATGCTCGCTCATCAGTTTGCGATAAGCGCGTTTAATGGTGGTTGCATCGTCGGTGGTTTTAACCCCCAGCACATTACAGGCATCTTCCAGCGTCGGGCCGCGCTGCGCCTGCTGCCAGCCGCCGCCGGACTGTTGATGATAACCGCCGCCAAACTGCGCGCCGCCCTGCATCATGCGCAGAAACTGATCGAACTGTACGCGGGAAATACCTAGCTCTTCCGCAATCACATACAGCACTTCCCGCTCATTAGGGTGTAGCGAGCCATCGGCAAACGCCGCCTGGATCTGAATTTCCAGAAACATCCGGATCAGATCAAAACGCCCGAAGCAGACGCTACGAAACTGCCGCATCTTTTCACGTAATGGGTAATTATCCGCTTTTCCGACCCGAAAGGCGTTCTGCGCGGCAGTACGTGAATCGCCGTGTAAATTCATACGATCCATCAACTGACTGGCGATATGAATATCCGCTTCCGTCACCCGTCCTTTTGATTTGGTTAAGTGGCCCATCACCTCAAAGGTGGTGGCAAAAAACAGCGCCTGCCGTTCCCGCTGGTTGGCAAACCACGCCATTTTTCGGCTGCGGGCTTTGTCGAACATATGGCCCACCAGCAGACCCAGGACCACGCCCCAAAAGCCGCCGCCCATCATCAGGGCTACGGCGACGCCAATTATCTTTCCCCAGTACTGCATAGACTCCCCAAAACGTTACGCTATCGGTGAGGCTATCTCCCACAAAATAAGGTGCTTTTCTGCGAATGAAGGCTACGGTCAATTGTGGGACATCGCCTATAATTTGCATTATCATACCTGTCATTCAATGCCGTGCCTAACACCACAGACGCTAAACGGCAGGATTAACACTGGCGCAGCGAAGATGAGTAAGTTAGGCTGTGACCGTTTGTCACGCGCAACGCTACCGATGATGGAACAATAAATACAACGTATGAAAAAACGTATTCCCACTCTTCTGGCCACCATGATCGCCAGCGCCCTTTATAGTCATCAGGGGCTGGCAGCCGATCTCGCCTCACAGTGTATGTTGGGCGTGCCGAGCTACGATCGTCCTCTGGTAAAAGGCGATACCAACGATCTGCCGGTTACTATCAATGCCGATAACGCTAAAGGTAACTACCCGGACGATGCCGTTTTTACCGGCAACGTGGACATTATGCAGGGGAATAGCCGCCTGCAAGCGGATGAAGTGCAGCTTCATCAGAAGCAGGCGGAAGGTCAGCCGGAACCTGTACGCACCGTCGATGCGCTGGGTAATGTGCATTATGATGACAATCAGGTCATCCTTAAAGGGCCGAAGGGCTGGGCGAACCTGAACACCAAAGACACGAACGTCTGGGAAGGCGATTACCAGATGGTGGGCCGTCAGGGGCGCGGTAAAGCCGATCTCATGAAGCAGCGCGGCGAAAACCGCTATACCATTCTGGAAAACGGCAGCTTTACCTCCTGTCTGCCAGGCTCCGATACCTGGAGCGTGGTGGGGAGTGAAGTCATCCATGACCGCGAAGAACAGGTTGCGGAGATCTGGAACGCCCGGTTTAAAGTAGGTCCGGTTCCGATCTTTTATAGCCCCTATTTACAGCTACCCGTCGGTGACAAACGTCGCTCAGGTTTCCTGATCCCGAACGCGAAATACACGACCAAGAACTATTTCGAGTTCTACTTACCGTATTACTGGAACATCGCGCCCAATATGGACGCCACCATCACCCCGCACTATATGCACCGCCGCGGCAATATTATGTGGGAGAACGAATTCCGTTATCTCACGCAGGCAGGCGCCGGGTTGATGGAATTAGATTATCTGCCTTCTGATAAAGTCTACGAGGACGAACATCCCAAAGAGGGCGATAAGCACCGCTGGTTATTCTACTGGCAGCACTCAGGCGTGATGGATCAGGTGTGGCGTTTTAACGTCGATTACACCAAAGTCAGCGACTCCAGTTACTTTAACGATTTCGACAGTAAGTACGGTTCCAGTACCGACGGTTACGCAACGCAGAAATTCAGCGTCGGCTACGCCGTACAAAACTTTGACGCTACGGTGTCGACCAAACAATTCCAGGTGTTTAACGATCAAAACACCAGCAGCTACTCTGCGGAGCCGCAGTTAGACGTTAACTACTACCATAACGATCTCGGGCCGTTTGATACCCGGATTTACGGCCAGGCGGTACATTTCGTCAACACAAAAGACAATATGCCGGAAGCGACCCGCGTCCACCTGGAGCCAACCATCAATTTGCCGCTCTCCAACCGCTGGGGCAGCCTGAACACCGAAGCGAAGCTGATGGCGACGCACTATCAGCAAACGAATCTGGACAGCTATAACAGCGATCCAAACAACAAAAATAAGCTGGAAGATTCGGTTAACCGCGTCATGCCGCAGTTTAAAGTCGACGGTAAGCTCATCTTCGAACGCGATATGGCGATGCTGGCGCCGGGGTATACCCAGACGCTGGAACCACGCGTGCAGTACCTGTATGTGCCGTACCGCGACCAGAGCGGCATCTATAACTACGATTCTTCTTTGCTGCAATCCGACTATAACGGCCTGTTCCGCGACCGCACTTATGGCGGTCTCGACCGTATTGCTTCCGCCAACCAGGTCACGACCGGCGTCACAACACGCATTTATGATGATGCCGCCGTTGAACGTTTTAACGTTTCTGTTGGTCAAATCTACTATTTCACGGAGTCTCGCACCGGCGATGACAACATTAAATGGGAGAATGACGACAAAACCGGTTCGCTGGTTTGGGCAGGCGACACTTACTGGCGTATTTCAGAACGCTGGGGGCTGCGTAGCGGAGTGCAGTACGATACCCGTCTGGATAGCGTCGCTACCAGCAGCAGCAGCCTCGAATACCGTCGGGATCAGGATCGTCTGGTACAGTTGAACTACCGCTATGCCAGCCCGGAATATATTCAGGCTACGTTGCCTTCGTATTATTCCACGGCAGAGCAGTATAAAAACGGCATCAACCAGGTGGGCGCGGTGGCAAGTTGGCCGATTGCCGATCGCTGGTCGATTGTCGGCGCGTACTACTTCGATACCAATTCGAGCAAACCTGCAGACCAGATGCTCGGCTTGCAGTACAACTCTTGCTGCTATGCGATCCGCGTCGGATACGAACGTAAGCTGAACGGTTGGGATAACGATAAACAACACGCGATTTATGATAACGCGATTGGCTTCAACATTGAGCTGCGCGGTTTGAGCTCTAACTACGGCCTCGGCACGCAAGAAATGTTGCGTTCGAACATTCTGCCGTACCAAAGCTCTATGTAATCTGATTGATTTACAACGTAATCCGCATTGCGGTTAATTGAAATGGAAAAAGTATGAAGAACTGGAAAACGCTGCTTCTCGGTATCGCCATGATCGCGAATACCAGTTTCGCTGCCCCCCAGGTAGTCGATAAAGTCGCAGCCGTCGTCAATAATGGCGTCGTGCTGGAAAGCGACGTTGATGGCTTAATGCAATCAGTCAAACTCAACGCGGGTCAGGCAGGTCAGCAGCTTCCGGACGACGCCACGCTGCGTCACCAGATCCTGGAACGTTTGATTATGGATCAAATTATCCTGCAGATGGGTCAGAAGATGGGGGTGAAGATCACGGATGAGCAGTTGGATCAGGCCATCGCCAACATCGCCAAACAAAACAATATGACGATGGATCAGATGCGCAGCCGTCTGGCTTACGATGGGCTGAACTATTCAACCTACCGTAACCAGATTCGTAAAGAGATGATTATCTCTGAAGTGCGCAACAATGAGGTTCGTCGCCGTATCACCGTTTTGCCGCAAGAAGTTGACGCGCTGGCAAAACAGATTGGCACCCAAAACGACGCCAGCACCGAGCTGAACCTGAGCCATATCCTGATTGCTCTGCCGGAAAACCCAACCTCCGAGCAGGTTAACGACGCGCAGCGCCAGGCGGAAAGCATTGTTGAAGAAGCGCGTAACGGCGCAGATTTCGGCAAACTGGCGATTACCTACTCTGCCGACCAGCAGGCGCTAAAAGGCGGTCAGATGGGCTGGGGCCGTATCCAGGAGCTGCCGGGGATTTTCGCCCAGGCGCTGAGCACCGCGAAGAAAGGCGACATTGTCGGCCCGATTCGCTCCGGCGTCGGTTTCCACATTCTGAAAGTAAACGACCTGCGCGGTCAGAGCCAGAGTATCTCCGTGACCGAAGTTCACGCTCGTCATATTCTGCTTAAGCCGTCGCCGATCATGAACGATCAGCAGGCGCGCCTGAAGCTGGAAGAAATCGCGGCTGACATTAAGAGTGGTAAAACCACCTTTGCCGCTGCGGCGAAAGAGTACTCTCAGGACCCGGGCTCCGCTAACCAGGGCGGTGATTTGGGTTGGGCTACGCCAGATATTTTCGATCCGGCGTTCCGCGACGCGCTGACGAAGCTGCATAAAGGCCAAATAAGCGCGCCGGTACACTCCTCTTTCGGCTGGCATCTGATCGAATTGCTGGATACGCGTAAGGTAGACAAAACCGATGCGGCGCAGAAAGATCGCGCTTATCGTATGCTGATGAACCGTAAGTTCTCAGAAGAAGCGGCGACCTGGATGCAAGAACAGCGCGCTAGCGCTTACGTTAAGATTTTGAGTAACTAATGAGCAGTGCGCAACGCGTTGTTATCACTCCCGGCGAACCCGCCGGGATTGGCCCCGATCTTGTCGTCCAACTGGCGCAACGCGCGTGGCCGATTGAACTGGTCGTCTGTGCGGACGGCGCGCTCCTGACGGAGCGGGCCGCCATGCTCGGCCTGCCCCTCTCGCTTCTCCCTTACTCGCCTGATGTCCCCGCTGCGCCGCAGCCCGCGGGAACGCTGACCCTATTGCCGGTCTCGCTGCGCGCACCTGCCATCCCCGGTCAGTTGACGGTAGAAAATGGCCCCTATGTGGTAGAGACGCTGGCGCGAGCGTGTGATGGCTGTCTGAACGGTGAATTTGCCGCGCTGATCACAGGCCCCGTGCACAAAGGCGTTATTAACGACGCAGGCATTCCGTTTACCGGTCATACCGAGTTTTTCGAAGAGCGTTCGCAGGCGAAAAAAGTCGTGATGATGCTGGCAACCGAAGAACTTCGCGTGGCGCTGGCGACCACGCATCTGCCGCTACGGGCGATTGCAGACGCCATCACCCCTGCGCTTTTGCACGAAGTGATTGCTATTTTGCATCACGATTTGCGGACCAAATTTGGTATTGCCGAACCGCGCATTCTTGTCTGTGGCCTGAATCCGCACGCGGGCGAAGGCGGTCATATGGGCACGGAAGAGATAGACACCATCATTCCGGTGCTCGACGAGCTGCGGGCGCAGGGGATGAAACTCAACGGGCCGCTACCTGCTGATACGCTGTTTCAGCCCAAATATCTCGATAATGCCGACGCGGTGCTGGCGATGTACCACGATCAGGGCCTGCCCGTGCTAAAATACCAGGGATTCGGTCGGGGAGTGAATATTACGCTCGGCCTACCTTTTATTCGAACCTCCGTTGACCACGGCACCGCGCTTGAACTGGCGGGCCGTGGAAAAGCGGATGTCGGCAGTTTTATTACGGCGCTTAATCTCGCCATCAAAATGATTGTTAATACCCAATGAATAATCGAGTCCATCAGGGCCATTTAGCCCGTAAACGCTTCGGGCAAAACTTTCTCAACGATCGGTTTGTGATCGACAGTATTGTTTCTGCTATTAATCCGCAAAAAGGCCAGGCGATGGTTGAAATCGGCCCCGGTCTGGCGGCGCTGACGGAGCCGGTCGGCGAACGACTGGATAAGCTCACGGTCATTGAACTTGACCGCGATCTGGCGGCGCGTTTGCAAACCCATCCGTTCTTAGGGCCGAAGCTGACTATTTATCAGCAGGACGCCATGACCATGAACTTTGGCGAGCTGTCTACGCAGTTGGGCCAACCGCTGCGTGTGTTCGGCAATCTGCCCTATAATATCTCCACCCCGCTGATGTTCCATCTCTTTAGCTATACTGATGCCATTGCCGACATGCACTTTATGTTGCAAAAAGAAGTGGTAAATCGTCTGGTTGCAGGGCCGAACAGCAAAGCGTATGGTCGTTTAAGCGTGATGGCGCAATATTACTGTCAGGTGATCCCGGTGCTTGAAGTGCCGCCATCCGCCTTCACGCCGCCGCCCAAAGTGGACTCCGCCGTGGTGCGTCTGGTTCCACACGCAACAATGCCTTACCCGGTTAAAGATATTCGCGTGTTGAGCCGTATTACCACCGAGGCCTTTAACCAGCGCCGTAAAACGATCCGTAACAGTCTCGGCAACCTTTTTAGCGTTGAGACGTTGACGGAAATGGGTATTGACCCGGCAATGCGCGCGGAAAATATCTCTGTCGCGCAGTACTGCCAGATGGCCAATTATCTGTCGGAAAACGCGCCTTTGAAGGAGAGTTAAACATGATCAATTCGCCCAGAGTGTGTATTCAGGTGCAAAGCGTCTACATTGAGGCGCAATCCTCACCTGACGATGAACGTTACGTTTTTGCCTATACCGTAACCATCCGCAATCTGGGCCGGGCGCCAGTGCAGCTATTGGGCCGCTACTGGCTGATTACCAATGGTCATGGCCGTGAAACCGAAGTCCAGGGCGAAGGTGTGGTTGGCGTCCAGCCGCGCATTGCGCCTGGCGAAGAGTATCAGTACACCAGCGGCGCGGTAATTGAAACGCCGCTGGGCACCATGCAGGGTCATTACGAAATGATCGATGAAAATGGCGACGCCTTTACCATCGACATTCCCGTGTTTCGACTCGCCGTCCCTACACTCATTCACTAAAATTATAACAATGGCAACTTATCTCATCGGCGACGTTCACGGTTGCTACGACGAACTGATCGCCTTATTACAGCAAGTGGAATTTACGCCAGATACAGACACTCTATGGCTGACTGGCGATTTGGTCGCCCGCGGTCCCGGTTCGCTGGACGTGTTACGCTACGTCAAATCGCTTGGCAATAGCGTGCGTTTGGTGCTGGGGAATCACGATTTACACCTGTTGGCCGTATTCGCCGGGATTAGCCGCAACAAACCTAAAGACCGGCTGACCCCGCTTCTTGAAGCGCCGGACGCCGATGAGCTGTTGAATTGGTTACGCCGTCAGCCGCTGTTGCAGGTAGATGAAGAGAAAAAGCTGGTCATGGCGCATGCGGGTATTACCCCGCAGTGGGATTTGCAGACGGCAAAAGAGTGCGCCCGCGATGTTGAAGCGGTGCTGTCGAGCGACTCGTACCCGTTTTTCCTCGACGCGATGTATGGCGATATGCCGAATAACTGGTCGCCGGAGTTAAGCGGTCTGGCGCGGCTACGCTTTATTACTAATGCCTTTACCCGTATGCGTTACTGCTTTCCTAACGGTCAACTGGATATGTACAGCAAAGCGTCGCCGGAAAATGCCCCTGCGCCGCTGAAGCCGTGGTTCGCCATTCCGGGGCCGGTGAGCGAGGCTTACAGTATTGCGTTCGGGCACTGGGCGTCGCTGGAAGGGAAAGGGACGCCGGAAGGTATTTACGCGCTGGATACCGGCTGCTGCTGGGGCGGGGAGTTGACCTGTTTACGCTGGGAAGATAAACAGTATTTTGTGCAGCCGTCAAACCGCCAGATGGATATGGGCGAAGGCGAAGCGGTCAACGCCTGATAGGTTTATGCCTGATGGCGCTACGCTTATCAGGCCTACATCCGGCTCAAGAGTAGGCCGGATAAGGCGTTTCGCCGCCATCCGGCACTACAGTATTAACGACGTTCCAGAATCTCGAAACAATAGCTGTGAGAATTCTGCGCGTCGGCATCGTGAAACTCACTGAATACCGATTCCCAGTCATCCGGTTCATAATCCGGAAAATGGGTATCGCCTTCGACTTCCGCATCAATATGCGTCAGATAAAGCTTCTGCGCTTTTGGCAGGAACTGCTCGTACACGCGCCCGCCGCCAATGACCATAATTTCCGGTGCATCGCCGCAAGCGGCAATCGCCTCATCGACAGACTTCACCCACTGCACGCGATCGTCGGTGCCCGGCTGGCTGCTGATAACAATATTTTTACGTCCCGGTAAGGGGCGCCCGATGGATTCCCAGGTGTGACGTCCCATGACGACAGGTTTATTTAACGTGTTACGTTTAAACCAGGCGAGATCGGCAGGCAGGTTCCACGGCATGGCGTTTTCCATACCGATGACGCGATCCACCGCTAACGCCGCAATCAGACTGATCATTAATTATTTCCTGATACAAAAAAAATTGCCGCCACTATACGTAAAGCGCAATCTTTCGTCGACTGACGAAAAGAGGATGAGCACGAAAATTTTTCGTTCTGCTGGCGACGCCACTCATTTGATGTGGAGCGCCAGCATTACAGTAGTTCAAAAACAGCCAATTAGCAGTAAAGTTTGCAGAACATCACATTTTTTACTTTAGATTGACGGTTTGACCTCGGGTTCATCAGCGGCCTCCCCGGAATGTTTGCCCTCAGCCGTTCCCTGCCAGCCGTGGCGCTGAATCAACGACAGATGCTCCCGGTCCTCGGTAATAATTTCGCTCAACATCGCGCTGGTACGTTTATAGGCGGCGGCGCGAGATAACGGATCGTTTTCCCCTTTAGCCATCTCTTCCACCATCCGGGTATTAAAATGACGGAACAGATCCGCGCGCTCGCGGGCTTCATAACGCCCCAGCCCCAGCGCTTCCAGCGCCTGTCGTCCGCTTTTGAGCGCGCCTTCGAAGGTTTCACGTTCTGGCATCGCCACACCAGCCTGGCGCAGGCGGATGTAATGATCGACATCACGGGCGCGGGCGATAATCTGCAGATGCGGGAAATGCGACTTCACCAGTTCACTCAGTTGCAAATTGGTTTGCGGATCGTCAATGGCGTTAATCAATACCTCCGCCTTCGCCGCTCCGGCAGATTCCAGCAAATCCATACGCGTCGCGTCGCCATAAAAAACCTTCATGCCGAATTTACGCAGCGTTTCGATATGATCGGGGTCGTGATCGAGCACCACCATCTTCACCCCGCTCGACAGCAGCAAACGCCCGGCTATCTGACCAAACCGTCCAAACCCGGCCACAATAACCCGCGGTTGCTCTTCGTCGATTTCATCCGCCTCGCGCGCTTCCCCCTTCTCGGTCTTTTCCATGCGCGTCAGCAGCATCAGAAAAATCGGCGTTGCCGCCATCGACAGCGCGACCGCCAGCGTCAGCGCTTTTGCCCATTCCGGCTCAAGTACATCCGCCATTTGCGCCGCGCCAAAAACCACAAACGCAAACTCACTTCCCTGGCCTAATAAGACGGCAAACCAGCGACGCTGTTTTGCCGGTACGCCCAGCGGCCTCGCGACCAGCCACAACATGACGATTTTGATTGCCAGAAAACCGGCCAACAACAGCAGAATGCGCAGCGGATTCTCCACCAGCGTGCCGAAATCAATCGACATGCCGACGCCAATAAAGAACAGCCCCAGCAGCAACCCCTTAAAGGGTTCAATATCGCTTTCCAGCGCATGACGATATTCCGAACTCGCCAGCAGAACGCCCGCCAGGAACGCGCCCATCGCCATTGACAGCCCAACCTCTTCCAGCAACAGGCCGAAACCAAACACCAGAAATAGCGCCACGGCGCTGAACACTTCCCGCAAACCAGAACGCGCGACAAAGCGCAGCGCCGGGCGCGTAACGTAGCGTCCCAGCAACACCACCAGCGCCAACGCGCCTGCGACTTTCAACGCCGATAGCGCAAACGCGCCAAGCGTGGTGGATGCGCCGCTGGCGGCCAGCAGCGGAATCATCGCCACCAGCGGGATCGCCGCGATATCCTGGAACAAGAGCACTGCGAATGCGCTACGTCCTACTTGTGAAACGGTCAGGTTACGCTCATTCATTGCCTGCATGGCGATAGCCGTGGACGAAAGCGCCAGCGTCATGCCAATCAGTTCCGCCACCTGCCAACGCAAGCCAAGAAACATACAGAACAGACCAATCAGTCCGCCGCAGACCACCATCTGTAACGCGCCGCCGCCAAATACCGAGGCGCGCAGCTTCCATAACCGTTGCGGGTCCAGCTCAAGCCCAATAACAAACAACATCAGCACGACGCCGATTTCCGCAAAATGCAGAATAGATTCGGCGTCCGTCACCAGCCGTAGCCCCCAGGGGCCGATAATGCAACCCGCAATCAGATACCCCAGCACCGATCCTAAGCCCAAACGTACCGCAATCGGCACAATCAACGCCGCCGAACCAAGATAGATCAGCGCCTGCAGTAGAGTATGGCTATCCATGATTCACCTCCTGCCATGCCAGTAAACGCTGTTTATACTGACGCGCCTGCGCCTGTAAGGTGTCGTCATCGCAAATGAACGTGCAGTGCATGGCAAACGGCGGCAGCCATTTGAGGCCGCAATAGAGCGCCGTCGCCTGTAGCGGCTGAGAAAGGACGTCAAATCCCGGATGTGAACCGATAGCAAAGTGGTTTTCACCACCGCCGGTCGTTACCGCCCACAGCAGATGTTTACCATGCAATGCCGTACCGCCATGACCGTAAGCCCAGCCGTGGGTGAGGACTTTATCCATCCATAATTTGAGTAAAGGAGGGACGCTGTACCACTGCATCGGATGCTGCCAGACGATAAGACTCGCGCGCGACAGCGCCTCCTGCTCGGCGGCAACGTCAATATTGAAATCGGGATAGAGGTGATAAAGCGAACGTATTTCGACGTTTTCCAGCGTCCCTGCCTGTTCAAGCATCCGCTTATTCGCATGAGAATGATGCGGATACGGATGCGCATAAATAATGAGGATCATGATTAGCCTGTGATGATCTGTTTTTTATTACAAAGTGTAGTGACAAATTCGCCAGGCTAATAGTGAATATTATTGAGCGGCTAACCAGAAAAAATTGAATTAACGCCAGCCAGGAGTTGACGCCATCCTGCCCCCGGAAGACGCTCTCGAAGGGCCGCAGGCGTTTGCGGAAAAGCGCGATCCGGTGTGGAAAGGTTGGTGATGATGGCAGCCTTAAATCGCTGACCAATCGGTTTAAGGCCTTCTTGTCGGGCGGCGCTGCGCTAAATTTGCCTGTAATGACTGTAATATCAATCCATTACATGATGACACAGGCCCAATAAGCGCAGCGCCAACAGCATCTGAACCTCCAGACACGCTGGATGCCAGATCGCCGACGCATAAATTAACCTAATGGGTCAAACACTTAGAGCCTGGCCCAGTAGGCGTAATTGTTGAAGCCAGTTTGGGGCCGACCAGCGCGCAGAAACCGGAGCGTACACGTAGTACGTGAGGATTTTGAGCACTGCCCGGTCCCAAAATGGCGAGTAAAATAGCCTAATGGGTCAGGCTCTTAATCTTTCGCCATGCGGTTAAACTGCTCAATAGTAAGATCCCACGGCTCATGGGCCGCATCCGGCATAAAACTGCCGTCATCCACGCCAATTTCGTCCTTGATAATTTTATTCAGTTTTTCATTCATCGTAAGAATGAGATCCTGATATTTCTGTTTATCAGCAGCAAGGTTATGGTTCTCATCGGGATCATTTTTAAGATCGTAAAGTTCAAGATCGTTGTACTTAATAAGATCCTCCCAGGTTTCCGGCGTATTATGCTCCCTTAGCGAGAAATAGCGTGCAAACTTATAACGGCCATCGTTAATCATCCGCGTCCCTGAACGATGGCTGAAATCAGGATGCAAATGGGATATTTCCTGCTTGATTTGCGCCACCGTTTTTTGTTTATCTCTTTGTAGCGCGATAACGCGGTGGAGATAATGGGCATCGGTATACAAGATCATGCCATAGCAATATAAGCTGGCATTTCTCACCGCATTAACCGCAACGCTCTCCGGGTTTTTTAGCAATCCGCTAAAATTAACGCCTTTGCGGTTGCCTAACGCCTGGTGCTGTTTTTCTTCCGGCAAACCGGTCAGCCCAACTAATGTCGGCGCGATATCAAGATGACAGGTCAACGCCTGACATTTCTTATTACCGGGGTACGCCGGGTGGGAAATAATCATCGGTACATGGATCTGTTCTTTATAAACGGAAGCGCCTTTACCGTGCATCTGATGGCTTCCGCCTAATTCGCCATGATCGGCAGTAAATACAACAATCGTTTTATCAGTTAACTTGAGGGCATCAAGTTCATTTAATATCCGGTCAAGGTGAGTATCACAATCGCGGATACAGTTGAAATAGTAGTCAAGCAGTTTACGCCAACGACGATCTTCATCAGGAAACTGCCCTTCCAGCGCAGCGCGCGCCGTCTGGTATTCAAGATGCGCCGGCGGTCTTCCCTGCTCATTGAATGATTGATGCCTGTTTGTCGGCAGCGGATAGTTCGGCCAGCTTGCCTGATAAAGTTCGTTTTCCGGTGGCTGCGTGGGCGCCAGGGTATTATCATCCTGATCCAACTCGCCACGCCACTGTACCTTTTCTCCCTCTTTATCGGTATCAATAAACATGACGTCATGAGGATTAACGAGGTTAACGGCCAGGAACCAGGGCTTGTGTTGGTCATTCAAGGGCTGCCCCTTGCATCTTAACCAATTTATAGTCTGAGCCGTGGTGGTTGAATCATAAAAATAGCCGCCTTTACTATGGCCTATAATATCGCCGATGCCGTGATAGTCAGCAAAACCATATTTTTCCATAATTTTATGTAATTCTGGTTCAGGAATATCCCCGACATCAATATCCTCATCTTTTTCGTCAGGCAAAGGCTTCTCCAGTTTTTCTGTAAGATGCCACTTACCTTTATAGGCCGTATAGTATCCCAGTTCCCGCATCATATGGCCTGTGGTTCCAAGAGCGGGGTCAAGGTCATAAGGCATCCAGGGTAAGCCCAGATTATCAAACATTTTTGTCTGGGGCATATGTAAGCCGGTATACAATACGGAGCGGGAAGGCGTACAGACATTACTGGTATTCTGATGATTACAGAATGTCACCCCCGTTTTCATGAGCCGCTCTCTGCCGGGTACCGGGAAAGGAAACGTAGGAAAAAAACGCTCCTGGTCGGTCACGACTAACAGAATATTATATCCTTCTGGCAATTTTTCCGGGATTTCGCCAGTAAACGGTTTATCCCACGCCGGTTTCGCCTTGACGGCGCATTTTTCATCAGCCTTTACCGCGCCGGATAACATACCGCCTGCGGCAAGAATACCGGCGCTGGTTAACAGTTTCCTACGCGTAAGATCCGTCTCTTCTGCGGACAGATTTTTTTTATTACTCATATTATTATACCTGTAGTCAGTAACTTTATCACATATTCATTTATTACTGTACGAGGAAGCGTGGATATGTATCAATGCCTTCCGGGTAAGAATATGTGTTATAAATTGATTTTTATTTCAAATTAGAAATATATTAATAAATAACCATAATTCACTGAAAAATTATTTAGATGAAAAGCTCATTGTTTTTATTTTAGAGATACAACTGCAGACATTACTTCATAAAAAAATACATTATTAAACATACTCTATAGCTCTGTGTTCGTGCCTTTTCCCTTCAGCTACGGTGATTACCCTATGCCGCTACAATAAAATCGCCCCGAAAGAAACACTATCAGTAACAGGCCGCGCAACCATAGACATACAACCGGTAATATCACTCTGGGAAATTAAAACATAACTCAATTCTGTTATGTTGCTTATGAATAAAACTAGCGTATTGCCGCGTGATTCAATAAAAATTACGCCATTAAAAGAAATAATATAAAAACTATTATTTACAGGGGGTTAAGTTTCTTTTTAGCTGGCAGCGCATTATTTTACATTGACAACAACATAAAGAGGTGACTATAACAAGATATAAGACGGTCACACCAAATAAGACTATTTTCAGATAATCAACCGAGGTTATTACCCAAAATAATTCGAGTTGCTTAAAGGCGGCAAGGGAGTGAGTCACCAGGAGCATAGATAATTATGAGACTGAGGTGAGCGACAAATCTGCCGGGAGCAGATTTGAACGTCGCGTGCGACGGCCCGTCAGGGCGAGGCCCATGGGTGGGCCGAGTAATCCGTAGCCAACCCGTAAGCCACTTGAAGTATGAAGGGGATAAATAATTTCGTTACGGATTACTGATATTGCGCAAACCTTATCATCAATGCAACAGGAACAGAACCATGAAAAAATGCATTATTGCCGCCGCATTACTGGCAACGGTTGCTTCATTCAGCACGCTTGCGGCAGAGCAGGTCTCTAAGCAAGAAATCAGCCACTTCAAACTGGTTAAGGTCGGCACCATAAATGTGTCCCAGAGTGGCGGGCAGATTTCCTCACCCTCTGATCTACGCGAAAAACTGTCAGCATTAGCCGATGCGAAAGGCGGAAAATATTACCATATTATCGCTGCACGTGAGCATGGTCCGAATTTTGAAGCCGTTGCCGAAGTTTATAACGATGCGACGAAATAAAGTTCTGATTGCGCCATAACGAGGGCACAGGCATGAAATAATAAGAGAGCGCCAGCAAGGTGCCATGTTCCGTCACAATCCACTCAGGGCCGTCTGGAAACAGATGCTGGCCCTCTTTTTTATCAACAGTTCATCCGGGGCAGGCAAGCCGTTGGAATGTGCGCGCGCAGGCAGTAAGCCCTGCGTGAATAAGACGGTTTTGCGGGCTGTTTTAAGATGATGTTTAGTGCGTTTTTACCTGCCTGAACCAGTAATTTTCCATTTTCGTTATCCATTTCCCCTTTTTATTTTTCGGTATTACGCCAGCCCAAAGTAATTGCAGCTGTCGGTTATAGGTTCCAATAGCGTGTCCACCATACGCCCCTTCAAATGCTATCACCATGGGTCCCTGCCCTTTTACCCCCTCTTGTCCTTCATGGCAATAAAGCGCGTTGCGGTGAGTCACGTCAAGTTCATACTGCACGTTCAGTTTCACACATTTTTCCCCGCAGCCTTCTACTGGCGGCAATATTGTCATGGTATAAGGCGGGTTATCTGCCGTGGTTTTCCATGTTCCGATCAGGTCTTTGCAGGCGTTTATCTCCGTAGCCCCGGAGGCGGCAGATAATAGCGCGAGCAAATAAAAAGGTATTAGTTTCAGTTTCATTACAGACTCCTGTTCCTTATACCTCATCATTTATACCTAATCATAAGGATAAATGCCCTGCGATATGTTTTTTTCCGGGAAATGTTGAGCCGCTGTTCAGAGAAATGTCGATGAGTGTAACCTCATGTAAGCGGACAGCGCGGTGGGGAAAGCGGGAACACGGGCGAACGTATTTCGACGTTTTCCGGCGTCCCTGCCTGTTCAGGCATCCGTTTATTCGCATGGGAATAAATGGATGCGCATAAAGAGAGAATATTATTGAGCGGCTAACCAGAAAAAATTGAATTAATTATCCAGCTCGCTCATATTTTTCAGCTGATCGCGGTTAATCTGTTCGGTTTTCCCGGTGGCGGCGTTTTTGTAAGACACCATACCGGTATCGTTATCGACCTCGGGTTTCCCGTCGGTGACAATAGTTTTGCCATCCGTGGTTTCAACCGCCTGGTTAGAAGAGCATCCTGCGACGGTGAATAGTGTTGCTGCGGTAAACAGTGCGGTCATAAGACGTTTTTGCATGGTGTTCTCCCTTCTTTTCAGTTGTTTTAGCATGTGACTGTTAACTGTAGCGTTATTGGCGAAAAGCAGGGAGAAATGCAGAACACTCTTAACGAGGGTTATCCGATGGCGTTCCGCGCAAAGTCATGTTTCCGGTCTGTGTTAGCGTCAAGCCGCGGGTTTCCGGGGCAAACATCACCGATACGCCAAGCCCGACTAACGAAATCAACGCGCCAATCAGCATGACGTTATTAATACCGTAACGAGTAATAAAAATCGGTAATGCCCAGGTGGAGACAATGGTTCCGATGCGGCTTAATGACATGATGACCCCCACGGCCGAAGCGCGAATATCCGTCGGGAAGAGTTCATTAGGATAAAGCCATTGCAGTATGCCCGGTCCGCCGGAAAAGAAGGCGTATACCGCAAACGCCACCACGACCAGTATGATGCCCAGATTTGACACCAGCCCCAGCAGCGCCAGCGCGATAGTCATCATGGCGAAGCTGCCAATAAGCAGAGGGCGACGGCCAATACTGTTTAGCCAGAACATCGCCGGGATACAGCCCAGCATAAAAAAGAGGCTAATCACCACATTGCCAAGCGCCGCGTTGCGCCCCTGCTCCCAGCCGAGTAACCCGACGATCTGCGGCCCAAAGGTATAGATAGCGAACATCGGGATTACCTGACAGGTCCAGATAGCCGCAACGAACAGTACAAACGGAAAATGACGGCGGTTAAACAACTGCAGGAAGCGGGTCTCCTGCGGCGGCTCATCGTCAAAGCAGACCGGTTCGCCGAACAGTTTGATCATCATTTGTTCGCACTCTTTTACCCGTCCTTTTCGCAATAGCCAGCGTGGCGATTCCGGCAGATCAAAGCGGCCAATCAAAATGATTAAGCACGGGATAAAGGCGCTGCCAAGCATCCAGCGCCAGCCGCCTTCCATGTCATACAGCCAGTAACCCACCAGGTTGGCGCAGGTCGCGCCGACGTACCACATCGCGGCGATAAAACCGATGGAGAACGCGCGCTGGCGGGTGTTGGAAAACTCCGTAATCATGGAAGTGGCGATAGGGTAATCCGCGCCGATAACAATGCCAATTAAAACGCGCATCACCAGCAATTCAAGCGGCGTGGAAACAAACATGGTCGCCACGGAGATAACGCCGATAGCGATAATATCAAGCAGGAACATTTTACGCCGCCCGACTTTATCGCAAATATAGCCAAACAACGAGGTGCCGATAAACAGTCCGGCAAGCGTAGCCGCGCCGAGCGCGCCAATCCATTCAGCATCAAGGTGCAATAGCGGCGTCAGTTGTTCCAGCGCCACGCCAATGATCACCAGCACGTAGCCATCAAGGAACGGGCCGCCGCTTCCCCACAGCATAATTCTGCGATGAATGGAGGAGAATTTAAGGTCATCAAAGTTCCTGGGCTGCTGCATGGTGATGTCCTGTTTCAACACGGGCAAAGCGCATCTGTAGGCCGGATAAGGCGTTTCCGCCGCCATCCGGCATTGGCGCCACATGATTGCCGGATGGCGACGCTACCGCATCTTATCCGGCCTACGGGGGCACAACTTCGTACTTATTAGCCGTAGCGGAACTCCACGCCAAACGTCCCGCGCGGGTATTCCCATTTTTCCAGCGCCGTATCAAGGCCGAGGATCCGGCACGTTCCGCACTCCAGGCACCCGGCGTAATCAAAACGAACGCTGCCGTCGTCCTGCTTTTTATACAGTCCCGCCGGACAGGCCTTAATCAGCACCTCCAGCGCCTGTTTATCAGGATCGGTTTTGAGAATGATGTGTGGGCTGTCTTCATCCACATTGAACTTATTGACGCCCAGTTTGACGTCCACATTGACGGGAGATGTCATAATACGGTCACTCCTTTCAGGCCATCTTTCATCAGGTTGATGAAGCCCACTTTCTTCGCATGGCGCAGGATTTTTTTACGCATCGGCACCGGAGCGGAGCCATCCACGGTGAACAGGTCGCGCGCGATATTGACCGCCATTTCGGGATAGGCGGTAAACATGCGGGGATTATCAAGAAAAGCTGGCAGTTTCTGATACATGCGCATATCGCGCATCGGACCTTCGTCCAGATGCTGACGGTATTCCCCCAACGACTGCTTGCTAAAATCGTCACGCTTCATCGCCGAAAGCACCGTCTTCGCCGCCGCTTCGCCTGCGGATATGGCGAGATCCATACCACGGATGGTAAAGCCGAGGTTCATACACATGCCGGCAGCGTCTCCGGCAATCAGTACGCCATCGCCCACCAGTTCAGGCTGCATATTCATTCCCGCCTCGGGTACAACGTGTGCGGCATATTCCACCAGCTTGCCACCGGCGATCAGCGGCGCAACGGCCGGATGCTGTTTGAAATCTTCCAGCATTTGCGGGACCGATTTTTTCGCGTCTTTCAGATGATGAAGTCCACAGACCAGCCCCAGGGAAAGGGTTGTTTCATTCGTATACAGGAAGCCACCGCCCATCAGACCATCGGTTGGCGCCCCGGCAAACAGACAGGCGGCACCTTCGTTGCCCTGTAACTGGAAACGATCTTCAATGACCGACTTCGGCAATTCGATCAGTTCCTTCACGCCGACAGCAACATGCGATGCCTCAACACGCTTTGCCATGCCCAGCTTTTCAGCCAGCAGAGAATTCACCCCGTCAGCGAGGATTACGACTTTGGCTTCCAGAATATCGCCATCGGCTTCCACACCCACGACTTTGCCATCACGCTGAACGACATTATCCACGCGAATACCAGTGATCAGTTGCGCCCCCGCCTCTTCGGCCTGCTCCATCAGCCAGGCGTCAAATTTACTGCGCAAAACGGAATAAGAAACTTGCGACGCTGAAGCATCTTCACCATTGCAGTAGTCGATAGTCATCGCCCCGTTGTCGGTCATAAAGGCGAGTTTTTCGTGGGTGATCATGCGTTCAATGGGGGCCTGATCCGCAAAGCCGGGAATGATGCGTTCCAGGCTATGTGCATACAAACGCCCACCGGTGACATTCTTCGCGCCAGCAGAATTGCCACGCTCGATAACCAGCACCTGTGCACCTTCGCGAGCAAGCACCAGCGCCGCAACCGAACCGGCCAGACCTGCACCCACGATGATGGCATCAAAGATATCTTCGGACATACGTACTCCTGTCAGCGGCAGGATACCTTCGCATCCTGCCCGAAATGGTTTATCGCGCTAAGGCAGCCGTCAGCGCAGGCAGGATCTTCAGCGCATCGCCAACGATGCCAAAATCCGCATACTGGAAGATTGGCGCGTTTTTATCTTTGTTGATGGCGAAAATCGTCTGCGCGCCGTTGGCGCCGACCATGTGTTGGATCTGCCCGGAGATCCCCACCGCCAGATACAGTTCAGGTTTGAGCATCAGGTTGGAGATACCGACGTAGCGCTCGTGCTCCATCCACTTCTCGTTTTCCGCCACCGGGCGGGAACAGGCCAGCTCGGCGCCAATCGTCTGGCACAGCGCTTCGGCCAGCGAGATATTCTCTTTGCTGCCGATGCCGCGTCCCACGCTGACCACCAGACGCGCTTTGTCGAGGTCAACGCTGTTGCTCTGACGCGCCTGGGTTGCGGTGCGGGTCACGGCAGTGGCCGGAGCCTGCCACTGCACGGTGTGCATCTCGCCGCTGCGAGAAGCATCCGGTTGTTGTGCGTCAAACGTTCCGCTGCTGAGTGTGATCACGGCAAACGGCGAAGCGATGGTTTCTGCCCCTATCGCCAGACCGCCGTAGACCATATGTTTAACCGCCGCTTTTCCATCCTGCAGGGAGACGTCGCTGGCGTCATTGGAAACCGCAGCCGACAAGCGATAGCCCAGCTTTGCCGCCAACAGCTTGCCCCGACGCGTATTCGGCAGCAGCACCGCGCCGCCCTCGCTATGCTGACGAATAGTCTCAGCCATCGCATCAGCGTAGTCTTCGATCATTCGGTCTTCTGGTTTGCCGCTGAGCAGCCAGACATGATCCGCGCCCAAATGACATGCTGTCGCGCTGTCCGCTTCGTTCAGTACGAACGCGTTAATTTTTTCACCTACAGCCTGCGCGCCACTCATCAGTTCGGGCAGACGAGAAGGGGTATCGCTGAATACCCAGACACTGGAAAATTTGTTCATAACATCCCCTGATAATTAAATGATTTTGCGCAGATTCTCGACAAACGCGGCGATTTGTTCTTCACCGTCACCTTCAATCACCACACGCTGACGCTCGCGCTGCTTCGGTGCGGCAACCTGTTGTGCGGAATACGCGGATATGCTGTTCAGCCCGATATCCGCAGGCGACCAGACCTGAACCGGTTTTTTCGCCGCGCCAAGAATGGCTTTCATCGAAGGGATTTGTGGGGTGTTAATGTCGGTGGAAACCGCGATCACCGCCGGGAGCGGGATGCTCAGCGTTTCAACTTCATCTTCCAGTTCGCGTTCTACCGTCAATGTGCTGTCGGTAAGAGAGAGGATTTTACTCACGCCGTTAATCGCCGGAATGTTCAGCGCTTCGCCCACCAGCAAACCAACCTGCTGAGCATAAAGATCGGAAGAACCGTCGCCGCAGATAAGTAGATCGAAACCTGATTTTTGCGCCGCGGCGGCCAGCGCGGTAGCGGTGTGTTGCGGCAGCGCCTGCTCAAATTGATCGTCAATGACCACAATCAGTTCATCAGGGCCACGAGAGAGGACATCTTTGCGCCCTTTTGCATTAGTCAGCGCTTTGCCGCCAACGCTCATGGCGACAACCTGAACGTCTCCCAACTGCTGTTTTAACTGGCAAGCAGCTTCAATTGCATTCAGATCATATTGGCTGATTTTGCTATCCGCTTTGCTGAAATCGAGTGTTCCGTCAGCATTATTAATCGCAATATCCTGCTCATCAGGTACGCATTTGTAGCAAGTAATTATCTTCATTGCATCTCCAGAAATCATGAAGGAAACGTATTTATATCGGCGGTGTTAAATACAGATATCACGCTCTTTAATTCAGAAATAAAACCTTAATCACCAATATTGAAAATGTCACACATTGATATTCGTAACTTTCAATAGTGTTACGCACCTCACCAATATTGAAAGAAATATGCCAAATATGAAAATTTTCAATATTGTTTGCTGGCTCAACAATATTGAACGCCAGATACTTAAAAAAGTTAAAAAACCACAACCAATTAATTGATAAATAAAGAAAAAATCAAAATTTAGACACAAAATAATCAACGCAAAAAAGTGTGACGAAGATAACAGAATCACCCGAAGTGAATACCCATCATGAGTTACTCATTGAGGCGTCCCAGAGGTTAAAAACTTATCAACAAATCATTAATAATAAATAAACAAACGTTCATGGACTGGCACGCTAAATAAATTTCGTTTTCACACTGGAATTCACTTATGAAAAATGAAAAGAAAAAATCGGGAATTGAACCGAAGGTTTTTTTTCCGCCATTAATAATTGTCGGGATACTTTGCTGGCTAACAGTCAGAGATCTTGATGCCGCTAACGTCGTTATTAATGCGGTATTCAGTTATGTCACCAACGTCTGGGGTTGGGCATTTGAATGGTATATGGTCGTCATGCTCTTCGGCTGGTTCTGGCTGGTTTTTGGCCCCTATGCCAAAAAGAGATTAGGTGACGAAAAACCGGAGTTTAGCACCGCCAGCTGGATTTTCATGATGTTCGCCTCCTGTACATCCGCTGCGGTTCTGTTCTGGGGCTCTATTGAGATCTACTACTATATCTCCACCCCGCCGTTCGGCCTGGAACCAAACTCCACCGGCGCGAAAGAGATAGGCCTGGCGTACAGCCTGTTCCACTGGGGGCCGCTACCGTGGGCAACCTATAGCTTCCTTTCCGTGGCCTTCGCCTACTTCTTCTTTGTACGCAAGATGGATGTCATCCGCCCCAGCTCCACGCTGGTACCGCTCGTCGGTGAAAAGCATGCGAAAGGGTTGTTCGGTACCATCGTCGATAACTTCTACCTGGTGGCGCTGATCTTCGCGATGGGCACCAGCCTCGGTCTGGCTACCCCGCTGGTCACCGAGTGTATGCAATGGCTGTTCGGTATTCCGCATACGCTGCAATTGGATGCCATCATCATTACCTGCTGGATCATTCTGAACGCGATTTGCGTGGCCTGCGGCCTGCAAAAAGGGGTCAGAATCGCCAGCGATGTGCGTAGCTACCTGAGCTTCCTGATGCTCGGCTGGGTGTTTATCGTCAGCGGCGCCAGCTTCATCATGAACTACTTCACCGACTCCGTCGGGATGCTGTTAATGCACCTGCCACGGATGCTGTTCTATACCGACGCCATCGGTAAAGGCGGCTTCCCACAGGGCTGGACCGTTTTCTACTGGGCGTGGTGGGTTATTTACGCCATCCAGATGAGTATCTTCCTGGCCCGTATTTCCCGTGGTCGTACCGTACGTGAACTGTGCTTCGGGATGGTGATGGGCCTGACCGCGTCTACCTGGATCCTGTGGACAGTGCTGGGCAGCAACACGCTGCTGCTGATGGATAAAAACATCCTCAACATTCCGCAACTGATTGAGCAACACGGCGTGGCGCGCGCCATTATCGAAACCTGGGCCGCCTTGCCGCTCAGCACCGCCACCATGTGGGGCTTCTTCATCCTCTGCTTTATTGCCACCGTCACGCTGATTAACGCCTGCTCTTACACCCTGGCGATGTCGACCTGTCGTGAAGTTCGCGATGGTGAAGAGCCGCCTCTGTTAGTGCGTATCGGCTGGTCGGTGCTGGTCGGCATCATCGGTATCGTTCTGCTGGCGCTGGGTGGGTTGAAGCCGATTCAGACCGCGATTATCGCCGGAGGATGTCCGCTGTTCTTCGTCAACATTATGGTGACGCTGTCCTTTATTAAAGACGCCAAAGTGCACTGGAAAGACAAGTAATTCTTATTAACCCAATTGATCAAGAGGCTGAAAGATGGATTTCAACTTAAATGACGAACAGGAGCTGTTTGTCGCCGGTATTCGCGAACTGATGGCCAGTGAGAACTGGGAAGCTTATTTTGCCGAGTGCGATCGTGACAGCGTCTACCCTGAGCGTTTTGTAAAAGCGCTGGCGGATATGGGTATTGATAGCCTGCTGATCCCGGAGGAACACGGCGGTCTGGAAGCGGGTTTTGTTACCGTCGCCGCCGTCTGGATGGAGCTGGGACGTCTTGGCGCGCCAACTTACGTGTTGTACCAATTGCCAGGAGGTTTTAACACTTTCCTGCGTGAAGGGACTCAGGAGCAAATTGATAAAATCATGGCCTTCCGGGGCACCGGTAAGCAGATGTGGAACTCTGCTATCACCGAACCAGGAGCGGGATCGGATGTTGGTAGTCTGAAAACCACTTATACGCGCAAAAATGGTAAGGTTTATCTCAATGGCAGTAAGTGCTTTATCACCAGTAGCGCCTATACCCCGTACATCGTGGTCATGGCGAGAGACGGTGCATCGCCGGATAAACCGGTTTACACCGAGTGGTTTGTGGACATGAGCAAAGCAGGTATCAAGGTCAACAAACTGGAGAAACTCGGTCTGCGCATGGACAGCTGCTGTGAAATCACCTTTGACGACGTTGAACTGGACGAGAAAGACATGTTCGGTCGGGAAGGTAACGGCTTCAACCGCGTGAAAGAAGAGTTTGACCATGAGCGCTTCCTCGTCGCGCTGACCAACTACGGTACCGCAATGTGCGCTTTTGAAGACGCTGCGCGTTACGCGAATCAGCGCGTGCAGTTTGGTGAAGCTATTGGCCGTTTCCAGCTGATTCAGGAGAAGTTTGCGCATATGGCGATCAAACTGAACTCCATGAAAAATATGCTGCTGGAAGCCGCGTGGAAAGCGGATAACGGCACGATTACCTCCGGCGACGCGGCAATGTGCAAATACTTCTGCGCCAACGCCGCGTTTGAAGTGGTAGACACCGCCATGCAGGTACTGGGAGGTGTTGGTATCGCGGGCAACCACCGCATCACGCGTTTCTGGCGTGACCTGCGCGTTGACCGTGTTTCTGGTGGTTCTGACGAAATGCAGATCCTGACGTTGGGTCGTGCGGTACTCAAGCAATACCGCTAATCGATCCCTTGTAGGCCTGATAAGACGCGGGGCGTCGACATCAGGCAATCATGCCGGATGGCGCTGTGCTTATCCGGCCTACATACCGCAAAAAATGCCAGGAGAAAAATGATGAATCATTTACCAATGCCAACCTTTGGCCCGCTTGCTGGGGTACGCGTTGTTTTTTCAGGAATCGAAATCGCCGGTCCATTCGCCGGACAGATGTTCGCCGAATGGGGCGCCGAGGTTATCTGGATTGAAAACGTCGCATGGGCCGATACCATCCGCGTACAGCCTAACTACCCGCAGCTCTCACGCCGCAACCTGCACGCCCTGTCGTTGAATATTTTCAAAGATGAAGGTCGGGAAGCGTTTCTGAAACTGATGGAAACCACCGATATTTTCATTGAAGCCAGTAAAGGCCCGGCCTTTGCCCGCCGTGGTATTACTGATGAAGTGCTGTGGGAGCATAACCCGAAACTGGTCATTGCCCACCTTTCCGGCTTCGGCCAGTATGGTACCGAGGAGTACACCAATCTTCCGGCGTATAACACCATCGCGCAGGCATTCAGTGGTTATCTGATCCAAAACGGCGACGTTGATCAGCCGATGCCAGCCTTCCCGTATACCGCCGATTACTTCTCCGGGATGACCGCGACGACAGCCGCGCTGGCAGCCCTGCACAAAGTACGCGAAACGGGTAAAGGTGAAAGCATCGATATCGCCATGTACGAAGTGATGCTGCGCATGGGTCAGTACTTCATGATGGACTACTTCAACGGCGGCGAAATCTGTCCACGTATGACGAAAGGGAAAGACCCCTACTACGCCGGTTGCGGCCTGTATAAATGCGCCGATGGTTACATCGTCATGGAGTTGGTCGGCATCACGCAAATCAACGAGTGTTTTAAAGATATTGGCCTGGCCCATATTCTCGGTACGCCGGAAGTTCCGGAAGGCACGCAGCTCATCCATCGCGTGGAATGCCCTTACGGCCCGCTCGTCGAAGAGAAACTGGACGCCTGGCTGGCAACACACACTATCGCCGACGTTCAGGCGCGCTTTGCTGAGCTGAATATCGCCTGTGCGAAGGTGCTCACCATTCCGGAACTGGAAGGTAATCCGCAGTACGTTGCCCGCGAATCGATTACTCAGTGGCAAACAATGGACGGTCGCACCTGTAAAGGGCCGAACATCATGCCGAAATTTAAAAACAACCCGGGGAAAATCTGGCGTGGCATGCCGTCACACGGCATGGATACCGCCGCCATTCTGAAAAACATTGGTTATAGCGAAGCAGATATTAAGGAACTGGTCGGCAAAGGCCTGGCCAAAGTTGAGGATTAAACGCGATGCGCTAATCGGTTTTCCGGTTAGCGCTCACGCCTGATTTCAGTGGATAAAGCAATATGGATATCGTTGGCGGACAAAACTTACGTCAGATGTGGGACGACCTGGCCGGGGTGTATGGAGATAAAACGGCGTTAATTTTCGAATCCTGTGAGGGAATCGTTCGGCAGTTTAGCTATGCTTCGCTCAATGAAGAGATTAACCGCACGGCGAACCTTTTTTACTCCTTAGGGATCCGCAAGGGTGATAGGGTCGCGCTGCATCTGGATAACTGTCCGGAATTCATCTTTTGCTGGTTTGGACTGGCAAAAATCGGCGCCATTATGGTGCCGATTAATGCCCGCTTACTGGGCGAAGAAAGTGCCTGGATCCTGCAAAACAGCCAGGTGAGCCTGCTGGTTACCAGCGCCCAGTTTTATCCTATGTACCGTGAAATACGCCAGGACAAGAACACTCCGCTTAATCATATCTGTCTGATTGGCGAGCAGCTTCCGGCTGACGATGGCGTGAGCCACTTTTCCCAACTGCAAGCACGCCAGTCGGCCACGCTGTGCTATACGCCCGTGTTATCCACTGACGATACGGCGGAAATTCTGTTTACCTCCGGTACCACCTCGCGTCCAAAAGGGGTGGTGATTACCCACTATAACCTGCGTTTTGCAGGCTACTACTCTGCCTGGCAAATCGCCCTGCGCGATGATGACGTGTACATGACGGTGATGCCCGCGTTTCATATCGATTGTCAGTGTACCGCCGCAATGCCTGCATTCTCCGCTGGCAGCACCTTTGTGCTGCTAGAGAAGTACAGTGCCAGGGCCTTCTGGGATCAGGTACGTAAATATCAGGCGACGGTGACCGAGTGCATCCCGATGATGATCCGCACGCTGATGGTCCAGCCCGCCGCACCAACGGACAGGCAGCATCACCTGCGCGAAGTGATGTTCTATCTCAATTTATCCGAGCAGGAAAAAGACGATTTTACCGAACGCTTTGGCGTCAGGCTGCTGACCTCCTACGGTATGACTGAAACCATCGTCGGTATTATCGGCGACCGTCCCGGAGACAAACGACGCTGGCCCTCCATTGGTCGCGTGGGTTTTAGCTATGAAGCTGAAATTCGCGACGATCAAAATCGCCCGCTGCCCGCCGGAGAAATTGGCGAAATCTGTATTAAAGGCATCCCCGGCAAGACTATCTTCAAAGAGTATTACATGCAGCCGGAGGCTACCGCCAAAGCGCTGGAACCTGAGGGCTGGTTACATACCGGTGATTCGGGTTACCAGGATGAGGATGGCTATTTCTATTTTGTCGACAGACGCTGCAACATGATTAAACGCGGCGGGGAAAATGTCTCCTGCGTCGAGCTGGAAAATATTATTTCTGCGCATCCGAAAATTCAGGACATTGTGGTGGTTGGTATTAAAGACGCGATCCGTGATGAGGCCATTAAAGCGTTTATCGTCCTTAATGAAGGTGAAACATTAAGCGAAGCCGAGTTTTTCAGCTTTTGCGAAAACAATATGGCGAAATTCAAGGTTCCCTCTTTTATGGAGATCAGAACCGACCTGCCGCGCAATTGTTCAGGAAAAATAATCAAAAAAAATCTGAAATAAACCTTCCGGCAGGAATCCCTCCCGCCGGGAAACTATTTATCTGGAGATGAACTATGAGTGAATCATTACATCTGACCCGTAACGGCCCGATCCTGGAAATTACCCTCGACCGACCTAAAGCGAATGCCATTGACGCGAAAACCAGTTTTGCGATGGGTGAAGCTTTTCTTAATTTCCGTGACGACCCGGAATTACGCGTAGCAATCATTACCGGCGGCGGGGAGAAATTCTTTTCTGCTGGCTGGGACTTAAAAGCGGCAGCGGAAGGTGAAGCGCCGGATGCCGATTTTGGTCCCGGCGGCTTTGCTGGTTTAACCGAAATATTTGACCTCGATAAGCCGGTCATCGCCGCGGTGAACGGCTACGCGTTTGGCGGCGGTTTTGAGCTGGCGCTGGCGGCAGACTTTATTGTCTGCGCCGAAAACGCCAGCTTCGCGCTGCCGGAAGCCAAGCTCGGCATCGTGCCTGACAGCGGCGGCGTATTGCGTCTGCCTAAGCTGCTGCCACCGGCTATCGTCAACGAAATGGTAATGACCGGCAGACGAATGAGCGCCGAAGAAGCGCTGCGTTGGGGGATCGTGAACCGCGTTGTCAGCCAGAACGAACTAATGGATAGCGCGCGCGAACTGGCGCAACAACTGGTCAATAGCGCTCCGCTGGCTATCGCGGCGCTGAAAGAGATTTATCGCGCGACCAGCGAAATGCCGGTAGAAGAAGGCTACCGCTACATCCGCAGCGGCGTGCTGAAGCATTATCCGTCGGTACTGCATTCAGAAGATGCGCTCGAAGGACCGCTGGCATTTGCCGAAAAACGCGATCCGGTGTGGAAAGGTCGTTAATGTGACTATGCCGGATGGCGCTTCGCTTATCCGGCCTACAGCACATGCGCAACCGTAGGCCGAATAAGCGAAGCGCCATCCGGCAAAAAAACTGAGGTACAACTATGAGCTATTACGCCTTTGAAGGACTGATCCCGGTGGTGCACCCGGACGCGTTTGTCCATCCCAGCGCCGTGCTGATTGGCGATGTCATCGTGGGTGCTGGTGTTTATATTGGCCCACTCGCGTCATTGCGTGGGGATTATGGTCGCCTGATCCTGGAGGCAGGCTCTAATCTGCAGGATGGCTGCATTATGCATGGCTACTGCGATACCGATACCATCGTGCATGAAAACGGCCATATCGGCCACGGCGCTATTCTACATGGCTGCGTGGTGGGACGGGACGCCCTGGTCGGCATGAACAGCGTCATTATGGACGGCGCAGTGATTGGCGAAGAGAGCATTGTCGCCGCCATGAGTTTTGTCAAAGCCGGATTTCAGGGTGAGGCAAGGCAGATGCTGGTGGGTTCACCTGCGCGCGTACTACGCCAGGTCACGGACCAGGAGCTGCACTGGAAACGCCTCAACACCAAAGAATATCAGGATCTTGCGGTCCGCTGTCGAACGGGGTTATCTGAAACGAAGCCGTTAACGCAGGTCGAAGAAAACCGGCCGCGCCTGAAAGGCACGACGGACGTAAAGCCAAAATCAGCACAGTAATTGATGCCGGATGCGCTCACGCTTATCCGGCCTACGCGTCAATCACCGTTTACACTGCCATCAGGTAAACAGACAATTAGCGACGCATACTTTTTGACAGCATCATCTGCCATTTCTGCTCACGGTTAAGCTCTGTTGGAGGAACCGCTGACAGGCGCGGGGTTTTCGCCACGCTCACTTTTCTTTCCTGCAAATTATGATTCAATCGGCGATAGAGATGAGAATCAATACTCACGACTTTCACCAGACGCTGGCACTGACAGCCTCGTCCTGCAATCTGGTTAGGGATCATCTTCACTTCACAAACAATTTCCCCCACTTCTGACAGAATATAGGAGAGCGTATTAATTGCTTTGCAGTGTTCAATATCAAATTGACGGGAAATCTCCTTGGCAGTAATCCATCGGTCCTCTGCCATCATCCAGTCAGCAATTAACAAATAAAGCGGTCTTTCAACATATTTTTCACACATAAGCACACCATTTCACAAATTAAAAATCTGGCTACGGCCTGTCCAAATTAATAAAAACTAAGCCATATTAAAATTGTGGATATAAAGATAGTATGCGACTTGAATGTTGATTAGTGTGAGCAATATCGTGCTTATTACATTGAAAATGTGGTTACGGAAACGGACTTCTCCAGGAATGACCTTACGCAAGATAAAAAAAGGGTTTCTTTACAGAAACCCTTTCAACATTATATTACAGGTCCGGTTAGAGCAATATCCGCCGGACCCTTTGTTTACGACTTTTTGATCTGCGCGTGCATTTCCTGCACCGAGGTTACCTTCTCGGTGGCATCGGCATTGAGCGCCATCGTCGTTGCAAAACCGCCGTTCAGCGTGGTGTCATAATGCACTTTATACTGCAGCGCGCTGCGGCGAATCACCCTGGAGTCTTCAATCGCGCGGCGACCTGCGGTGGTGTTGATGATGTAGGTGTATTCGCCATTCTTGATACGGTCCTGAATGTGCGGACGACCTTCATGCACCTTGTTCACCAGACGCGGGTTGATACCGGCTTCGCCCAGCACAATCGCGGTACCGTGGGTGGCATCCAGCTCAAAGCCCTGTTTCAGCAGCTTGGCGGCGAGATCCACCACGCGCTCTTTGTCGCCTTCGCGGACGGAGAGCAGCGCACGGCCCTGTTTCTTCATGGTGGAGTTACTGCCCAGCTGCGCCTTAGCGAACGCTTCCGCGAAGGTACGGCCGACGCCCATCACTTCCCCGGTGGAGCGCATTTCTGGCCCTAACAGCGGGTCAACGCCCGGGAATTTGTTAAACGGCAACACCACTTCTTTCACCGAGTAGTACGGCGGGATAATTTCTTTGGTCACGCCCTGCTCGGTCAGCGATTTGCCGGCCATCACGCGCGCCGCCACTTTCGCCAGCGGAACGCCGGTGGCTTTGGAGACGAACGGTACGGTACGCGCCGCACGCGGGTTGACTTCAATCAGGTAGACTTCGTTGTCCTTGACCGCAAACTGCACGTTCATCAGGCCGCGCACCTGCAACTCGAAGGCCAGCTTCTGCACCTGCTGGCGCATCACATCCTGAATTTCCTGGCTCAGGGTGTAGGCTGGCAGGGAACAGGCGGAGTCGCCGGAGTGTACGCCCGCCTGCTCAATATGCTCCATAATGCCGCCAATCAGCACCATTTCGCCGTCGCAGATAGCGTCCACGTCCACTTCAACCGCGTCATCAAGGAAGCGGTCCAGCAGCACCGGCGCATCGTTAGACACGCTGACCGCCGTCTGGAAGTAGCGACGCAGGTCGGCTTCGTCATAGACAATTTCCATCGCCCGACCGCCCAGCACGTAAGAAGGACGTACCACCAGCGGGTAGCCGATCTCTTTCGCTTTTTCGACAGCCTGTTCAATGGCGGTGACGGTGGCGTTGGCCGGTTGCTTCAGCTTCAGACGGTCAACCGCGTGCTGGAAGCGCTCGCGGTCTTCCGCGCGGTCGATGGCGTCCGGGCTGGTGCCGATAACCGGCACGCCTGCCGCTTCCAGCGCGCGCGCCAGCTTCAGCGGGGTCTGGCCGCCGTACTGCACGATAACGCCTTTCGGCTTCTCGATACGCACGATTTCCAGCACGTCTTCCAGCGTCACCGGCTCGAAGTACAGGCGGTCGGAAGTGTCGTAGTCGGTAGAGACGGTTTCCGGGTTACAGTTGACCATGATGGTCTCGTAACCGTCTTCGCGCAGCGCCAGCGAGGCGTGTACGCAGCAGTAGTCAAACTCAATGCCCTGGCCGATACGGTTCGGGCCGCCGCCGAGGACCATGATTTTGTCGCGGTCAACGGACGGGTTCGCTTCGCACTCATCTTCATAAGTGGAGTACATGTAGGCGGTATCGGTGGCGAATTCCGCCGCGCAGGTATCCACACGCTTGTAGACCGGATGCAAGTCATACTGGTCACGCAGCTTACGGATTTCCGCTTCGCGTACGCCCGCCAGTTTCGCCAGACGCGCATCGGCAAACCCTTTACGCTTCAGCTGACGCAGGAAGTCGGCGTTGAGGCCAGTAATCCCGACTTCAGCCACTTTCTCTTCCAGACGCACCAGCTCTTCAATCTGCACCAGGAACCAGCGGTCGATGTTGGTCAGGTTGAACACGCCGTCGACGGAGAGGCCTGCGCGGAAGGCATCGGCGATATACCAGATACGATCTGCGCCCGCATCTTTCAGCTCGCGGCGGATTTTGGTCAGAGCTTCCGGGTCGTCAAGGCTGACTTTCGGGTCGAAGCCGGTAGCGCCCACTTCCAGGCCGCGCAGCGCTTTCTGCAGGGATTCCTGCTGCGTGCGGCCAATCGCCATCACTTCCCCGACCGATTTCATCTGGGTGGTCAGACGGTCGTTAGCACCGGCGAATTTCTCAAAGTTAAAGCGCGGAATTTTAGTAACCACATAGTCGATGGACGGCTCGAAGGAGGCCGGCGTACGGCCACCGGTGATGTCGTTCATCAGCTCGTCGAGGGTATAACCCACCGCCAGTTTGGCCGCCACTTTGGCAATCGGGAAACCGGTGGCTTTCGACGCCAGCGCCGAGGAGCGGGAGACGCGCGGGTTCATTTCGATAACGATCAGACGACCGTTTTTCGGGTTCACTGCGAACTGGACGTTAGAACCGCCGGTTTCAACGCCGATTTCACGCAGTACCGCCATCGAGGCGTTACGCATGATTTGGTACTCTTTGTCGGTCAGGGTCTGGGCGGGCGCCACGGTGATGGAGTCGCCGGTATGGATACCCATCGCATCGAAGTTTTCGATGGAGCAGACGATGATGCAGTTGTCGTTTTTATCACGCACCACTTCCATCTCGTACTCTTTCCAGCCGATCAGCGATTCATCAATCAGCAGCTCGTTGGTTGGCGAGAGGTCCAGACCGCGTTCGCAGATTTCTTCGAACTCTTCACGGTTGTAAGCGATACCGCCGCCGGTGCCGCCCATGGTAAAGGACGGACGGATGATGCACGGGAAGCCCACGTCAGCGGCAACCGCCAGCGCTTCTTCCATGGTGTGCGCGATACCGGAACGCGCGGTGTCGAGACCAATTTTCTTCATGGCGATATCGAAGCGACGACGGTCTTCGGCTTTATCAATGGCGTCGGCGGTCGCACCAATCATGGTGACGCCGAACTCTTCGAGCACGCCCTGCCGCTCCAGCTCCAGCGCGCAGTTCAGCGCGGTCTGGCCGCCCATGGTCGGCAGCACTGCATCCGGACGCTCTTTTTCAATGATTTTGCGCACCACTTCCCAGTGAATCGGCTCGATGTAGGTGGCATCGGCCATTTCCGGGTCGGTCATGATGGTGGCCGGGTTGGAGTTCACCAGAATAACGCGGTAGCCTTCTTCGCGCAGCGCTTTACACGCCTGAGCGCCGGAGTAGTCAAACTCACACGCCTGACCGATAACAATCGGGCCCGCGCCCAGAATCAGGATGCTTTTTATATCTGTACGTTTTGGCATGGCTCTTATTTACTCCTGATTATTTCGCGGACTGACGGTATTGCTCAATAAGCTCGATAAAGTGGTCGAACAGCGGCGCCGCATCGTGCGGGCCCGGGCTCGCCTCCGGGTGTCCCTGGAAGCTGAACGCCGGTTTGTCGGTACGGTGAATGCCCTGCAGGGTGCCGTCGAACAGCGACTTGTGGGTTACGCGCAGATTGGCTGGCAGCGAGTCCTCATCAACCGCAAAGCCGTGGTTCTGCGCGGTGATCATCACCACGTTTCTGTCCAGGTCTTTCACCGGGTGGTTACCACCGTGGTGACCAAATTTCATCTTGATGGTCTTCGCACCGCTCGCCAGCGCCAGCAGCTGATGGCCGAGGCAGATGCCGAACACAGGAATGTCGGTCTGGAGGAATTTCTTAATCGCCTCGATGGCGTAGTCGCACGGAGCCGGGTCGCCAGGGCCGTTCGACAGGAAGATGCCGTCCGGATTCATTTTCAGCACCTCTTCAGCAGAGGTTTGCGCTGGCACCACCGTCAGGCGGCAGCCGCGATCCACCAGCATGCGCAGGATGTTGCGTTTGGCGCCGAAATCATAGGCCACCACATGGAACGGCAGGTCATCCTCAGATTTCGCTTCCGGTAAACCGTCTTTCAGCGTCCAGCTACCCTGCGTCCAGCGGTAAGTTTCCGTCGTGGTCACTTCTTTCGCCAGATCCATACCGTTAAGTCCAGGAAATGCTTTCGCTTTTTCCAGCGCCAGCTTCGCATCCGGGCTATCGCCTGCAATGATGCAGCCGTTCTGTGCGCCTTTCTCACGCAGCAGTCGGGTCAGCTTGCGGGTATCGATATCAGCAATCGCCACAATGTTATGGCGTTTGAGGTAAGAAGAGAGGTCTTCGGTGTTACGGAAGTTGCTGGCAATCAACGGCAGATCGCGAATCACTAAACCTTGCGCATGAACCTGAGAAGATTCTTCATCGGCTTCATTGGTGCCGACATTACCAATATGGGGATAAGTAAGAGTGACGATTTGGCGGGAATAGGAAGGATCAGTGAGGATTTCTTGATAACCGGTCATTGAAGTATTGAAAACGACTTCCCCAACCGCCGAACCCGTTGCCCCAATGGCCCGACCGTGAAACTGGGTTCCGTCTTCCAGAACCAATAGCGCTGACTTAATCAAAACACCCTCCAGAGAATATTCACTCACTTTATTTGCATATTAATTCATTCAGTCAGTATGAAGCAATGCAAATTTGCTTACCCGTGGATTTCTGGCAAACGGCGGCATTCTGAAGTTAAGCCGGATAAAAGTCAACTTAAAGAGGGTATTTTTTATGTTATTTTGCACATTATAAGGAAGTTATTCTGTTTAATAGGTAAAAAGATCAACTAAGTGACGATAGAAAACGCTTGCGCTTCCTTGAGTTCGCAAAAAAGTGGCTGGCATGATAAAAAGTGGACCAAATGGTCAAATTTCACATTAAAACAACAAAAAATAACGATAAAAATTCATTTAATAACCATTAATGTTATTAAGTGAATAAAAATTCTAAATTAAGCAAACTAACGACAAAAACACTTTAAAAATCAAGTCGTTAAAAAAATAAAAAACAAATCAAACATATCAAAAAACCAACAAAAAACAGTAAATTAAGATAATGTAATGAGAGTTACAATCGCTATATAAAGGTTTAACTTCTTTTTCTTTAAGACTAGCGCATACGATTGGACCACAACCAGCCTCACTACAGCATAAAAAAGCTAACCTATTGAAGCAAAAGAGATAAAATGCCCCCCGTGGAACAGCACTCCCCCCCGATGGATATCAGTCTTATCAGTCTGGTCGAGGTGCATTTTGCATATGGTAAGCCACTGCGGCTGAATATGAGTGACGTCAGTTCAGGCAGTAATTTTTTCCCGTTGAACGTAATGACCCGTACCGATGCGCCTGAAGGGCCAATTAACCGCATTTATCGTAATGGCAATTACGTCACGCAAATGGATGCCGTTGGCCCGGATGTCTTTAAACTGACTATTCTTAACGCGAAAACAACGGCAGAACATGTCGTGGGCGAAGAAACTGTCGAAACATGAATGGTGAAAGGCGTTATTTATCTGGCCGAATAACCGGGGGCAAAAAAACAAAAGGGCAATAATATATTGCCCTTTGTAATCAATTAATCTTGATTACCACAACCACATCACGAAGGTATTTAGTCGCTATAATACATCCAGCCCCAGCACATCCCGCATGTCAAATAGCCCATTTTTCTTCGTTTTTAGCCATAACGCCGATCGCAACGCGCCATTTGCAAACGTCATGCGGCTGGAAGCTTTATGCGTAATCTCTACGCGCTCGCCAATATCGGCAAACATCGCGGTATGTTCGCCGACGATGTCGCCCGCGCGTACGGTTGCAAAGCCAATCGTGCCCGGTACGCGCTCGCCGGTATAACCTTCACGCGAGTAGACCGCGCAGTCCTTCAGATTTTTATCCAGCGCCCCGGCGATTGCCTCGCCCATTGCCAGCGCCGTACCCGACGGTGCATCCACTTTATGGCGGTGGTGCGCTTCAATAATTTCAATATCGCTATAGTCGCCCATTACCTTCGCGGCTTTCTCCAGCAGCTTGAGCATGACGTTAACGCCGACGCTAAAGTTTGCGGCGAAAACGATCGCAATCTCTTGCGACGCCTCGCGAATGGCCTGTTTACCGGCGTCGTCAAAGCCGGTAGTACCAATCACCATCCCTTTACCATGCTGGCGGCAAAACGCCAGATGCGTCAACGTGCCTTCCGGACGGGTAAAATCGATGAAAACGTCAAAATCATCTTTTACCGCCTCAAGGCTGCTTTGAACGATCACGCCGGACTTTCCCGCCCCCGCCAGTTCGCCAGCATCGCTGCCCAGCAAGGAAGAGCCTTCGCGCTCCAGCGCGGCACCCAGCTGAACACCTTCCATCGCCATGGCGGCCTGGATTAACTGCCGTCCCATGCGGCCACCGGCGCCGGCAATGGCGACGCGGATTTGTGCTTCATGCATAGCTATTCTCTTTTGTAAAAATTGCGTAAACCGTTTTCAGAGTAACCAGCGCGCCCGGAGGCCGCCATCTAAAATCGCCGATAATTAGAAATTAATGATAAACAGGGAGCGATATCAGTAAAAGACATGATTCATCCCGCAGGATGAATCATTGCTGGAGAGAATGAAAGAAGAGAAACTTACTCAGGATAGAGGGAACCGGCAGGAAAATGACTTAAAAACCAAGTCACTGCCAGTAAATCCGCGCTACCGCCAGGGCTTAAGTTACGCAGGATGAGTTCATCATCGAGGGACTGCATCGCTTCAATGCCCCCCTCAACCAATACGCCCCCTTGCCACAACAATTTTTGTGCCTGCTGCTGCACGTAGTAAAGCCCTTCCAGGCCTCCCCGTGACACCAGATTGGTATCATCATTCCACGCCATCAGATGCAACAATGTTTGCAGCAGGGCAAGATGGGTATCGTCATGCTCCTGCACGACCCGGTTAAACACCGGCAAAGCCTGCGTTCTGACGGTTCGAAAACCGCTTTCCGCTTCTCCCCGCGCGCCCGACAGGCCATAACACTGGAAATGGGTTTCACTCTTTGTCAGTTTTCCCGCTTTTTTTGCTGAGAGCTCGTGGGCAACAATATTCCGACTCAGGCGGGCAACCTGGTCGCAGATACGATTTTGCTCCAACGGTTCTCCCCGCGCGAGAAGTCGGCCAATCGCTGCGCTCAGCAGGCCAAAAGCGAAAATCGCCCCGCGATGGGTATTCACACCATTGGTCGCCTGTAGCATATCGTTCTCACAGGCCATCCCCAGCGGACGCAGCATCACCAGGACATTTTCTGCCGCCAGCGCCGCCGTGTTGTTGCCCATGATAAAAAACTTTTCCATCCATGGAGCAATGGCGGTAGTGCTACGTTCAAATGCCGCCAGATCCATATCCCTATGCGCTCCCGAATTACGAATATCGACCAGACCGGGTTTTGGTGTCAGCCTGGCTTCCGTCAGCAGCGCTCTTGCAACCAACCCGTTAAGTTCGCCAGCCGCCAGCGATGAGTACGCTGGCGTACGCCGTTCAGTCACAACGCTCACGTTCATAGCATTCAATCCTTCGTGCAATTTCATCCAACAAAAGGTCAAGGGTGTGATGCTTGCCCCGGGCACAGAGATGAGCATCCTGCTGGCATATCAAACATGGCCGGGCAGGATGCCCGAGTTCACGGCGTGATAGCGACTTACCGTCGCTATCAATAATGTCGATGTCCCAAAGCCGCCCTAACGGATGGCTCATCTCTAGTGTCGACATGTGCTGTTTCAACGCCATTGCCGGCGCACAGACCGCTGCCATCCATTCCGGGCCGCTGCGTTCATTTACCTGCATTTCCCAGACGTTGACCCACTCCTTCTGTTCGCAAAGCGCCAGTATTTCGGCAATTGCGTAATCGGCGACACGCCGCCAGACCGCTGAGTTTTTAACGGCGCCCGGTGCAACCAGCGTGAGGGAAATCAACGGTAGCCGATAGCAGTTCAACGCCTGACGCTGCCTGGCGGCACGTTTATCGCGCGCTTGTAGCATCTCCTCCAGCGTAACTGCCTGGCCCTGGTACAGCAGGTCTGTGCCCTTCATCAGCCTTTAACCTGGCGAATCACGTCAATCACTGAACCGTCGCGATAACGCACCACAGCTACCACCCGATCGGTAAACTCAATCGGCTGCGGTTTGCCCGTCAGTTGCTCGGCGCGCTGTTGCAGTTGTTCGATGGTCATCAGCGCCACGCCCGCAGCACGCAGGTTATCAAGCAGATCCTGACGCGCAGGGTTCACCGCAATACCATGGTCGGTAACCAGCACATCAACGCTTGCCCCTGGCGTGACGGTAGTCAGCACCTTTTCTACCACGCAAGGAATACGCCCGCGCACCAGCGGCGCAGTGATAATGGTCAGATCCGCACCTGCCGCAGTGTCGCTATGGCCGCCCGATGCGCCACGCAGTACGCCGTTTGAACCGGTCATCACGTTAACGTTGAAATTCACGTCAATTTCCAGTGCGCTCAGCATCACCACATTCAGGCGTTCACATGCCGCGCCTTTAGAGGCGGGGTTCGCGTATTGATTGGTTGAGATTTCAATATGATGTGGATTCTGCGCCAGCGAACGGGCTGCATCGCCATCGAATGATTGCGTATCCAGCAGCGCTTTGATCAACCCTTTCTCATGCAGATCCACCATGGTGCCGGTGATCCCACCCAAGCCAAAACTCGCCGTAATGTTGTGGCGACGCATTTTGTCTTCCAGGAAACGGGTGACCGCCAGAGAAGCGCCACCGGTGCCGGTTTGCAGCGAGAAACCATCACAAAAATAACCTGAGTGTTCGATCACATTGGCCGCCTGCCGGGCGATCAACAGTTCACGCGGGTTGCTGGACAGACGAATCGCGCCCGCGGTGATTTTTTCCGGATCCCCTACTTCGTCCACCTGTACGATCAAATCAACCTGATCCTGCGCGATACTGGCCGGATAATTGGGGAATTCGACCCACTCTTCAGTCAGGAGCACCACACATTTAGCGTACTGCGCATCAACCTGCGCATACCCCAAAGAGCCGCAGCGTGACTTGCCGCTAAAGCCGTTCGCATTACCAAATTCGTCGCAGCACGGCACGCCGAGGAAAGCGACATCAATATTCAGCTCACCGCTCTGAATCAGCTTTACGCGGCCGCCGTGAGAGTGGATCTGTACCGGGTTTTCCATCAGGCCAGCGGAGATCTCTTCCCCTAACTTGCCGCGCAGCCCGGAGGTGTAGATCTGCCGCACCACGCCATTTTTAATGTGTTCGATAAGCGGCCAGTGGGCATCAATTAATGAGCTGGAGGCAAGCGTCAGATCGCGGAATCCCATTTCCGCCAGCTTCGCCATCACCATATTGACGACTTTGTCGCCACCACGAAACGCATGGTGGAAGGATATCGTCATGCCATTTTTAAGCCCGGAACGACGGATAGCCTCTTCAAGCGAGTCACAAATTTTACGCCGACGCTTTTCCGTTTCACTGGCAAGCCACGGGCTGTTCGCTGTTACCCCCTGGTAGGGCTGTAATCCTTCCGGTACGACATATTGCTGGTTGAGCATGGTTACAGTCTCTTTCATGGTTCCTTCCTTAATCACGAATACCGGAAGCCGACAGCGCCACCACTTTACGCGCGTGGTCGATAATCGGGCCGTCAATCATTTTGCCGTTGAGTGAAACGACGCCCAGACCGCGAGACTCAGCCTCTTCAGCGGCGGCAATCACCTCATACGCATGCTCAACTTCTTTACGTGTCGGAGAATAAGCCTGATGTAACAGCTCAATCTGACGTGGGTTCACTAAGGACTTACCGTTAAAACCAAGCCCTTTCGCCAACTGCACTTCCTTCAGGAAGCCTTCTTCATTATTGATATCCGACCAAACGACATCATAGGCGGCAATACCCGCAACGCGCGCCGCATGCAGCACTGCGCAGCGGGCGTAGAACAGCTCGGTGCCATCGCCCCGGCAGGTGCCCATATCCATCACGTAATCAAATGCCGCCAGCGCAATTGCCACCATGCGCGGGCTGGAGGTGGCGATGTCGACGGCATTGACCACGCCTTTCGCTGATTCGATCGCCGCCATCAGCCTGGTACTGCCGACCTCACGTCCACATTCACGTTCGATCCGTTCGACCTGCGCTTCCAGCTCCAGCACATCGTTTTTGCTGTCGGTTTTCGGCAGACGCACGATATCCGCGCCACCACGCACGACGGCCTCAAGATCGGCCAGACCGAACGGCGTGTTCAGTGGATTAATGCGCACCACTTTTTCAACATCCTGATAGAACGGATGTTGAAGCGCGTGATGGACTAAAAGACGGGCGGTATCTTTCTCACGTAACGCTACGGCGTCTTCTAAGTCGAACATCACCGCGTCCGCACCGTAGACAAACGAGGTGCTCAACATGGCCGCATTTGCGCCGGGAATAAACAACATACTGCGACGAGGTCTCATAACGCACTCCATTGAATTTCCGTTTGTTCTGCAGCGCGTAACGCCGCCGCCTGCACTCGGGCGCGTAAAATACACTCCAGCGCGCCTTTGTCATCGACGCTAACCAGCGCGCGTTCAACGCCGAGTTTCGCCAGCGTTTCCCGAACCACCTGCTCAATCGCCGCGCCAAACTGCTGCTTCACCAGACTCTCTAGCTCCAGCCGAATTCCTGGCTCGCTGGATGGACCAATCCTGATCATCACATCGCTGGATTCCAGCGTGCCTGCCAGGGCATCTTTAATGATTTTCATTAGTTATGTTCCTTGTTAACGGTGTTACGTCATATAGTTTCAGTGTGTCTGGCGGCATGCCGCTGCAGATATGCCAGGGTGCCAGCAGGCACCAGCGCGGTTATCGCCGACCAATTACGTTCGCTATACAGTTTTCTGACGCGAGAGGCGGAAATAGCCACGCCGTTTTTCTCTACCCGCGCCAGCTCGACGACCTCAATAACCGGGCCGCTGCGCTTCGGATCGTGTAAAATGTCGTGCATTCGCTGGTTATAGGCACAGGTCAGAGGACAAAACGGTTCACTGCCGACAAAACGATGGGTAATCCCCAGCGCTGGAGCCAGATGTTCACGGAAGAGTTGCAGATCGATCTGGCAATGGCAGTCGTCCACAACCCCTTTTTCTTTGAGGAAATAGCCGGGGAACGTCGCACGCGAGATCATATAAGCGGAGCCGGAATGCAACGTGACGTTGTCAATGCCCGCGATTCCTTGTTCGATCAGCGCCCAACGGTCGGTATAGGAAAAAAATGAAGCATCTTCTTTGACTACAAACAGATGCAACCAGTCACAGGCCGCAGCCGCTTGCTCCACCAGATAACGGTGGCCCAAGGTAAACGGATTGGCGTTCATGACGATGGCGCCGATCGTTTTTCCCGGTTGACGATAAAGCGCCAGTTGGCGACAAAAGCGCGCTAATCGTTCACTGCTGTTCTCCATTAACACCGCCAGCTCACCTGCCTGCGCAATGGGCCAAAACCCCGCGCCAGAAAACAGCAGCCGATTTTGCGGCTTAGTGAACAGGAAAAGCTCGCTGCGGTTTAACTCGTAGGCCAATGTAAGCAGCTCAGTCAGCAGTTTGAGGCTGAGTCCTTCCCCCTGTAAAACCGGGGAAACGGCGATGCATTTCAGTACGTTCCCGGCCAGCGAGCCGCATCCAACTATCTCACCCTGCCAATATGCGCATACCGCGATTTCACAATCGTCTTCCAGGGCGAGTCCCACGCCCTCCAGAAACATGGCGACCGACTCGCGACGCAATACATCCTTTTGCAAATAAATGCGTTTAAATATTAGATTCACTCTATTCTGCATCCGTCAGCAAATAACGTCGCATATTTCGCCAGCGTTTGTATTACTCGTCTGGAATAGACATCACACTTTCCCCCTTGCTTTTATAAGCTTTATGGTTTTTATTTCCTTAATTAACCAGAGTTAATAAAAATAATTAAATTAATTAAAAACACAACCATTCAGTGAAGATAGTCACATCTCACGGTTCATTGAATTTATTAGTATGCGCGGGTCTTGTTACCCATCAATACACAGGAAAATGTTTATGACCAACATGACCCAGGCTTCGGCGACGGAGAAAAAGGGGGCTGGCGATTTACTCAGATTCAAAATCTTTGGTATGCCGCTACCGCTTTATGCCTTTGCATTAATTACTTTATTACTGTCTCATTTCTATAACGCTATACCGACTGACTTAGTCGGTGGTTTTGCCCTTATGTTTGTGATGGGGGCCATTTTTGGTGAAATCGGCAAACGTTTACCGATCTTCAATAAATATATTGGCGGCGCACCGGTTATGATATTTCTGGTTGCAGCTTATTTTGTCTATGCTGGCATATTTACGCAGAAAGAAATTGATGCGATCAGCAACGTAATGGATAAAAGCAACTTCCTTAACCTGTTTATCGCAGTGTTGATCACAGGCGCGATCCTGTCGGTAAACCGTAAGCTGCTATTAAAATCACTGCTGGGCTATATCCCAACCATCCTCACCGGGATTGTCGGCGCGTCCCTTTTCGGTATCGTCATTGGTCTGTGCTTCGGTATCCCGGTCGACCGTATCATGATGCTGTACGTTCTGCCGATTATGGGCGGTGGTAACGGCGCGGGCGCCGTGCCTCTGTCTGAAATTTATCACTCGGTTACCGGACGTTCTCGCGAAGAGTATTACTCAACGGCTATTGCTATTCTGACCATTGCGAATATCTTCGCCATTATTTTCGCCGCCCTCCTCGATATGATAGGCAAAAAATACACCTGGCTTAGCGGTGAAGGCGAGTTGGTTCGTAAGGCTTCCTTCAAAACCGAAGATGATGAAAAGGCCGGTCAGATTACCCATCGTGAAACGGCGGTTGGCATGGTGCTATCCACCACCTGCTTCCTGCTGGCCTATGTTGTTGCCAAGAAAATTCTGCCAAGCATCGGCGGCGTCTCTATTCACTACTTCGCCTGGATGGTTCTGATTGTTGCTGCGCTGAACGCATCAGGTCTTTGCTCACCGGAGATTAAAGCCGGGGCGAAACGTCTTTCTGACTTCTTCTCCAAACAACTGCTGTGGGTGTTGATGGTAGGTGTGGGTGTTTGCTACACCGATCTGCAAGAGATCATCGATGCCCTGACGTTCGCGAACGTCGTTATCGCCGCGATCATTGTGGTCGGCGCTGTCGTTGGCGCAGCTATCGGGGGCTGGTTGATTGGCTTCTACCCGATTGAATCATCCATTACTGCGGGTCTTTGTATGGCCAACCGCGGCGGCTCCGGCGATCTGGAAGTGCTCTCCGCCTGTAACCGTATGAACCTCATTTCATATGCACAAATTTCCTCTCGTCTGGGCGGCGGTATTGTGCTGGTTATCGCTAGCATCGTGTTCAGCATGATGGTGTAAAAAAACGCACGGCGGTGTCTTTGCCGCAAACGACCTGGAGAAAAGTAGAGGCCAAAGCCAGAGGTGGCCAAGGGAAATCCACTCTACTCCTTAGCCGGATTCACCAGGAAGGTTGTCGTCAAGGCCACCGTCGTGCCTCTCATTATGGAAAATGATTCATGAATGAAGCTGTACTACTGGGTGAAGGTTTCACCCTGATGTTTTTAGGGATGGGGTTCGTACTGAGCTTTCTGTTCCTGCTCATCTTTGCCATCCGCGGCATGTCCGCCGTGATTACTCGCTTCTTCCCGGAACCCGTCGCCGCGCCCGCACCGCGCGCCGTTCCCGTCGTGGACGACTTCACCCGCTTAAAGCCGGTGATTGCCGCCGCCATTCACCATCACCGCCTTAACGCTTAATTCCCGGAGGGATCCATGACTATTGCCATTACCGACGTCGTCCTGCGTGACGCCCACCAGTCTCTGTTCGCCACCCGCCTGCGCCTTGATGACATGCTGCCGATTGCCGCTCAGCTCGACGACGTGGGCTACGGGTCGCTGGAGTGCTGGGGCGGCGCCACCTTTGACGCCTGTATCCGCTTCCTCGGCGAAGACCCGTGGGTCCGCCTGCGCGAGCTCAAAAAAGCCATGCCCAAAACCCCGCTGCAGATGTTGCTGCGCGGCCAGAACCTGCTCGGCTACCGCCACTACGCCGATGACGTGGTGGAGCGCTTCGTCGAACGCGCGGTGAAAAACGGCATGGACGTGTTCCGCGTCTTCGACGCCATGAACGACCCGCGCAATATGAAGGCCGCATTACAGGCGGTGCGCAGCCACGGCGCGCACGCCCAGGGCACACTGAGCTATACCACCAGCCCGGCGCACACGCTGCAGACCTGGCTGGACTTAACCGAACAGTTGTTAGAGACCGGCGTTGACTCGATTGCCATCAAGGATATGTCCGGCATTCTCACCCCGATGGCCGCTTTTGAGCTGGTCAGCGAAATCAAAAAACGTTTTGAGGTGCGCCTGCACCTGCACTGTCACGCCACCACCGGGATGGCGGAGATGGCCCTGCTGAAGGCTATCGAGGCGGGTGTTGACGGCGTCGACACGGCGATTTCGTCCATGAGCGCCACCTACGGCCACCCGGCCACCGAAGCGCTGGTGGCGACGTTGGCAGGTACTGAGCATGACACCGGGCTGGATATCCTGAAGCTGGAAAACATCGCCGCGTACTTCCGCGAGGTGCGCAAAAAGTACCACGCCTTTGAAGGCCAGCTGAAAGGCTACGACAGCCGTATTCTGGTGGCCCAGGTGCCGGGCGGGATGCTGACCAACCTCGAAGGCCAGCTGAAGCAGCAGAACGCGGCGGACAAACTCGACCAGGTGCTGGCGGAAATCCCCCGCGTGCGCGAGGACCTCGGCTTTATCCCGCTGGTGACCCCCACCTCACAGATTGTCGGCACCCAGGCGGTGCTCAACGTCCTGACCGGCGAGCGCTACAAAACCATCGCCAAAGAAACCGCTGGCATTCTGAAAGGCGAATACGGCCACACCCCGGTGCCGGTCAACGCGGCGTTACAGGCCCGCGTGCTGGAAGGGGCTGCCCCGGTGACCTGCCGCCCGGCGGACCTGCTGAAACCGGAGCTGGCTGAACTGGAAGCGGACGTCAGGCGCCAGGCGCAGGAGAAGGGTATCACTCTGGCGGGAAACGCCATTGACGACGTGCTCACCGTGGCGCTGTTCCCGCAGATTGGCCTCAAATTCCTTGAGAACCGCCATAACCCGGCGGCGTTTGAGCCACTGCCGCAGGCGGAAGCCGCGCAGCCTGCTGCTGCCCCGGCAAAAGCCGCTGCCTCCGGCGTCTACACCGTGGAAGTGGAAGGTAAGGCCTTTGTGGTGAAGGTCAGCGACGGCGGCGATATCAGCCAGCTCACTGCTGCCACCCCGTCTTCCGCACCGGTTCAGGCTGCCGCCCCGGCAGGCGCAGGCACACCGGTCACCGCGCCGCTGGCGGGCAATATCTGGAAGGTGATTGCCACCGAGGGCCAGACGGTGGCCGAAGGCGACGTGCTGCTGATTCTGGAAGCCATGAAGATGGAAACCGAAATCCGCGCCGCGCAGGCCGGCACCGTCCGCGGTATCGCGGTGAAGTCCGGGGACGCCGTCTCCGTGGGCGACACCCTGATGACGCTGGCGTAACGGAGAACTGAAATGGAAAGTCTGAACGCCCTGCTTCAGGGCATGGGGCTGATGCACCTTGGCGCAGGCCAGGCCATCATGCTGCTGGTGAGCCTGCTGCTGCTGTGGCTGGCGATAGCGAAGAAGTTCGAGCCGTTGTTGCTGCTGCCGATTGGCTTCGGCGGGCTGCTCTCCAACATCCCGGAAGCGGGTATGGCGCTGACCGCGCTGGAAAGCCTGCTGGCGCATCACGACGCCGGGCAGCTGGCGGTGATTGCCGCGAAGCTCAACTGTACGCCGGACGTGCACGCCATTAAAGAGGCATTAGCGCTGGCGCTGCCGTCGGTGCAGAGCCAGATGGAGAACCTGGCGGTGGACATGGGCTACACGCCGGGGGTGCTGGCGCTGTTCTATAAAGTGGCGATTGGCTCCGGCGTCGCGCCGCTGGTCATCTTCATGGGCGTGGGCGCGATGACCGACTTCGGCCCGCTGCTGGCCAACCCGCGCACCCTGCTGCTCGGCGCGGCGGCGCAGTTCGGCATCTTCGCCACCGTGCTGGGGGCGCTGACGCTGAACTACTTCGGCCTTATCAGCTTCACCCTGCCGCAGGCGGCGGCCATCGGCATTATCGGCGGCGCGGACGGCCCGACGGCGATTTACCTGTCGGGCAAGCTGGCGCCGGAGCTGCTGGGGGCCATCGCGGTGGCGGCGTACTCGTATATGGCGCTGGTGCCGTTAATCCAGCCGCCGATTATGAAGGCGCTGACCAGCGAGACGGAGCGGAAAATCCGCATGGTGCAGCTGCGCACGGTGAGTAAGCGGGAAAAAATCCTCTTCCCGGTGGTGCTGCTCATGCTGGTGGCGCTGCTGCTGCCGGACGCCGCGCCGCTGCTGGGGATGTTCTGCTTTGGCAATCTGATGCGCGAAAGCGGCGTGGTGGAGCGTCTGAGCGACACGGTACAGAACGGGCTGATTAATATCGTGACCATCTTCCTCGGGCTGTCGGTGGGCGCAAAACTGGTGGCGGATAAGTTTTTGCAGCCGCAGACGCTGGGCATTCTGCTGCTGGGTGTGATTGCGTTCGGTATCGGGACGGCGGCCGGGGTGCTGATGGCGAAGCTGCTGAACCTGTGCAGTAAGAACAAAATCAACCCGCTTATCGGTTCGGCGGGGGTGTCGGCGGTGCCGATGGCGGCCCGCGTATCGAACAAAGTGGGGCTGGAATCAGACCCGCAGAACTTCCTGCTGATGCACGCGATGGGCCCGAACGTGGCGGGGGTTATCGGTTCGGCGATTGCCGCCGGGGTGATGCTGAAATACGTACTGGCGATGTAATAGTGGATGGGATACGCATGTCGTATCCCATTTTCATCCAAATTTTTTCTGAAAGAAAAGTAAGTATGAACTGGTTCAGGTTCCGGTGATGCCGAATGCAAGAAAATACCGTAATTAAATATCTAAATACCAATATGTTTATACGGGAAATTACACGCTGGTTTGCCAGACGCTCGTTTCAAAACCGGATATTTCTACTGATCCTGTTTACATCCACCATCGTGATGCTGGCAATCACCTGGTATCTGACCGATATCACGAAAGAACGCCTGCATTATCAGGTGGGCCAACGTGCGCTTATTCAGGCAATGCAAATATCCGCTATGCCAGAATTAGTTGAAGCCGTAGAGGCGCATGATTTGTCACGCATCAAAGCGCTGATTGACCCAATGCGCTCGTTTTCGGATGCGACTTACATTACCGTTGGCAACGAAAAAGGTCAGCGACTGTATCACGTCAACCCGGATGAGATCGGCAAATATATGGAGGGCGGCGATAGCGACGACGCGCTGTATAACGCTAAAAGCTACGTATCGGTGCGCAAAGGTTCATTAGGCTCTTCCTTACGTGGTAAATCCCCGATTCAGGACAGTACCGGTAAAGTCATCGGTATTGTTTCCGTCGGCTATACTCTGGAACAGTTGGAGAGCTGGCTTAACTTACAAATCAGCTCGTTGCTGTTCCCGATGGCGTTACTGCTGCTGGTACTGTTGTACTGCGCCCGCCGCTTCTCGCTGCATATTAAAAAGCAGATGCTTAACATGGAGCCGCAGCAGCTTTCACAACTATTAATTCAGCAAAGCGTGTTGTTTGAGTCGGTATTTGAAGGGTTGATCGCCATTGACTCCCATCACCGTATTACCGCTATTAACCAAACGGCTCGCCGCTTACTGAATCTGAGCCAACCGGAGTCTGAACTCATTGGCTATGCAATCCACCATGTCGTGTTGCCGGAGGCCTTCTTTTACGATGCGCCGCAAAAAAACAAAAAAGATGAGATCGTCACCTTTAACCAAATGAAAGTCATCGCCAGTCGCATGGCGGTCATTATTGACAACCAGCCTCAGGGCTGGGTTATTAGCTTTCGCAACAAAGACGATATCAATACACTCAGCCTGCAGTTAAGTCAGGTGCGGCAATACGCCGATAACCTGCGCGCCGTGCAGCATGAGCATCGCAACCTTATTTCCACCATTGCCGGACTGCTGTTCCTGAAGCGCTACGATAATGCGCTGGCGCTGATTCAGCAGCAGTCGGAAAGCCACCAGAAAGTACTCGATTTTATTTCCCATAATTTCCGCGACCACCACCTTGCGGGGCTATTAATCGGTAAATATTATCGGGCAAAAGAGCTGGGGCTGGAGCTGATTTTCGATCCTTCAAGCTTTGTTGAACACCTGCCGTCATCGCTCTCGCATAATGAATGGATTTCGATTGTTGGCAATTTATTGGACAACGCCTATAACGCCACCCTGCTCAATAGCGAAGGCTCGCGACAGATTGAGTGCCTGATCAATAGCGAAGGTAATGAAGTCATTATTGAAGTTGCCGATCAGGGATGTGGTATTGACGAAAATATCCGCCAGCATATTTTCGAGCGTGGAGTGACCACCCACAACAACGGCGATCACGGAATTGGATTATGGTTGGTGCACAGCTACGTCAAGCAGGCCAATGGCGACATTATCGTCGATAACAATAATCCTTTTGGCACCATTTTTACCCTCTATATCCCTTTTACCAGAGAAGAATAACATGGATAGCATTACGACACTCATCGTTGAAGACGAACCGATGCTAGCGGAAATCCTGGTGGACACCATCAAGCTTTTTCCCCAGTTTTCAATCGTCGGCATCGCAGACAAACTGGAAAGTGCGAAGAAGCAAATACGCCTCTATCAACCACAGTTAATTCTATTGGATAATTTTTTACCCGATGGCAAAGGGATCGATTTAATTCGTCATACCATCAGCACCAACTACACGGGGCGAATTATTTTCATTACCGCCGACAATCATATGGATACCATCAGCGATGCCTTACGCATGGGCGTATTCGATTATCTGATTAAGCCGGTACATTATCAGCGCCTGCAGCATACCCTGGAGCGGTTCACCCGTTACCGCAGTTCGTTACGTTCCAGTGAGCAGGCAAACCAGACACACGTTGATGCCTTATTTAATATCCAGGCCAAAGAACAAACCGCAGAACCGAATAGCGGACTGCGGGGAATTGATGAAAACACCTTCAACCGGGTACGACAAATATTCGCCGACCCGCAGGCAGTACATACAGCAGACACTCTGGCGCAAATTCTGGGCAGCAGTAAAACCACTGCCCGACGCTATCTGGAACAAGGCGTGAAAAATAACTTTCTCGAAGCGGAGATCAGCTACGGGAAAGTGGGCAGGCCGGAGAGACTCTATCGCGGCAAAGTGTCAGATTATGGCACCAGCATGTAATTACGGCGCGCGGGCGAATACCTCAGCTACCCACTGACGAAAACCGTCCACATCCAGCGCCAGCGCCACCTGCGCGTTGGCGGGCTGCCCCAGACGCCCTTCAATATCCACCACCGTGGTACCGGCGGTATATTGCCCCTGCGTTTCTACGGCCACAAAACAGGATTGCAGGGTAAAAAGCTCCGGACGCACCAGCCAGGCGATAGCGCAGAGATCGTGCATCCGGACGCCAGTGCGCATACTACCGCTGCGATAATGGTTGAACAGGCTGTGCAACATCTTACCGGTGCGATTCAGCGCGGGCAGTTTATTCAGAAAATCTGGCGAGAGCATTGCCTGATTTGTAACGTCCAGCCCACACATCACAATCTCAATGCCGCTACGAAATACGTGGGCGGCGGCTTCCGGATCGACAGCAATGTTAAATTCAGCATTAGGCGTAAAATTGCCGCGCCCTGCGGAACCGCCCATCAACACCAGACGGCGAATGTTACACGCGCACTCCGGATAGTGCATCAGTAGCAACGCAATATTGGTCAATGGCCCAATCGCCACTAATGTCATGGGCTCCGGGGCGTTCATCAACACATCCCGGATAGCGATAAACGCAGGCTTCGCCAACGGTTGGCGCTGATGGTCGACAAAATCATAGCCTTCCATGCCGGATTCGCCGTGGACGTATGCCGCATCGCGTAACGGACGCAGCAGCGGCGTCGCGGCCCCTTGTGCAAGTGGCACATCGGCGTCCCAGAAATGCAGAAGCTGCAACGCATTACGGGTGGTTTTTTCGACCGAAACGTTGCCGGCAACGGTGGTTATTAGTTGCAGATCCAGCTCGGGGGCGAACAGCGCAGCGGCAATCGCAGCCGCGTCATCAATGCCCGGATCGGTATCAAGAATAATGTGTAGGGATGCTGTCATTAACGCTCTCCTGACCTATTGTTTTATATCTTCATACTCAGCGCGACTGATACAGGTATCAGGCACATCGTCATCCGTCACCAGACGCGGACTTAGCTTATCACCTTCGATAAACGGAACTAATGGGCAAAAACGCCCTGGCGATGCTTTGTTTTCCTGCCACTGAATCTCAAGCGATTCGGGCTCAGCGCCGGGTTTTTCTGCCTGAATCACGGTACGAACATTACCGATTAGCCAAAAAGGTTGACACGTCCCATCAAGGCTAAGAGGCGGCGTCAAATGACCATTTTTACGTACTAGCGGATAAATAATACGCCCATCAGCGTAGGAAGGTGTCATGTAGCAGTTATACATTTTGCCTTTGCTTATCACAGGCTGAAAGTAGCTTTCACCGCGATCGATCAGTTCAATCGTTTTTCCTTTCCAGCGATACACATTGACGCCATGGCTGCAGCAACCGCCGCGCCAATAGCTGACAATCTGTTTATGTTCAGCATCGATCTCTGGTGAAGTGATTTCCTGATAAGACGCTGGCGCATCAACATAACGCTGTTTGGCGGGGTCATAGAGCCATGTTTGTACTGGAGCATCCGGCCCAGCAAGTAACTCTGTTACAATCGACAGATCCGGGTAGCCATCAAAATTGACATCCCCCCATTGAGGCATAAACGGGCTACAAGTGCCCACCGAGGCGGTATCTAAGGTCTGTATGAGTTTACCATCACGGTATAATTTTATCGCCGAAATGGCCGGCGTATTGCCGCAATCAATCTCTTTGGAAGGGTCGTAACCCCCTGCATCATTCGTGTTCGTGACCAGCACAATATCAGGGGAGTTTTTAGGTTTGAGGTAGATAAGGGCAACAGGAAAATGTCGTTTTTTATCTGCGGACGTCCATTCGCCTTTAATCTCACTGCTGGAGATTTCCGCATTCCAGTAACCCGAAAGCGCCTTTACGCGTTCTTCAAGATGTACCTCTTTATCCTGGAGTGAGCCGCGTAGAACAATCGCTGCCTTGTGCTGATTGCAAGGTTCATAGCAGTAATACCCATAAAGCGTGTTACCAAATCGCGTGATATTAACGTTTACCGGTTTCCCCGCGATAGTTCCGGTATAGTTTCGCTCCCAGGCGGGTAGCTCCAGCACCGTGGCGCTTGTTGCGTCCATCCAAAAGCCGATGGCGAGTAACGTTGGCAATCCATATTTTATTTTGCCCATTTCCCTTATCCCTGTAGGCATTACAACTAAAAAACCAGCAACGATTGTGCTGGTTTTTCAGATGAATAGCAAAAAGGTGGGGCATTAGCAACGGATGACGACTACGCCTTATTCTTCCTGTCGCACATTGAATATCAAAAGAAATTCTTAAGATCTGGTCAACGTAGCGTCATCAGGCAGATTTCTGAATTATGAAATCTTATTCGACCTCACGAACATCCACACGCAGCTCTTTCGGCACTTCAAAAACAATATTTTCTTCGCGCCCCTCAAGCGTGACGGCTTCGCCGCCGCCAAACTCGCGCAGACGCGCAATAACATTCTGCACCAGAATATCCGGCGCGGAAGCGCCAGCGGTGACGCCGACGCAGGCGGCTTCTTTCACCCACGCCTCCTGGATATCCGCCGCATCGTCGATAAGAAACGCGGTTCTTCCCATCCGTTGGGCCAGTTCCGCCAATCGGTTAGAGTTAGAAGAGTTTTTCGAGCCGACCACCAGCACCACGTCAGCCTGCTCCGCCAGCGCCCGCACCGCTTCCTGACGATTAGTAGTGGCATAGCAAATATCGTCTTTGCGCGGGCCGACGATTTTCGGAAAGCGTTTACGCAGCGCATCAATCACATCGGACGTATCGTCCACGGAAAGCGTGGTTTGCGTCATGAAGGAGAGCTTGCCTTCATTTTTGACATTCAGCGTCCAGACGTCCTCTGGCGACTCAACCAGGTACATCCCCCCTTCCGGGTTGCTGTACTGACCCATGGTGCCTTCCACTTCCGGGTGCCCGGCGTGGCCGATGAGAATAGATTCCTCACCGCGACGGCTGGCGCGCGCCACTTCCATATGGACTTTCGTCACCAGCGGGCAGGTGGCGTCAAAAACGGTAAGATCGCGGCTTTTCGCCTCGTTACGCACCGCCTGGGAAACCCCATGAGCGGAGAAAATCAGAATGGCGCCATCCGGCACTTCGCTAATTTGCTCTATAAAGATCGCCCCGCGCTGGCGCAGGCTGTCCACTACATAGCGGTTATGCACGACTTCGTGCCGAACGTAAATTGGCGCGCCGTAAATAGCGAGCGCATTTTCAACAATGCTGATAGCGCGGTCTACCCCGGCGCAAAAACCGCGTGGGTTGGCCAACAGGATCTGCATGTTTATGCCTCCAGCGCCGGATCGATTTCCAGCACTTCAATATCAAAGTGAACGGTATGCCCGGCCAGCGGATGGTTAAAATCAACGGTAATCGAGTCGCCGTTGATTTCGCGAATCACGCCAGGCATTTCGCTGCCATCCATTGCGGTAAAAAGCATAATCGCCCCGACTTCCGGTTCGCCCGCCGCCATAAACTCACGGCGCGAGAAATACTGGATCAAGTCCGGACTGGGGACGCCAAACGCGGCGTCAGGCTCCAGCGAAAACGCTTTCTTTTCCCCTTCTTTCAACCCCAGAAGCTGCTGCTCCAGACCTTCGGAAAGCGAGGTATCGCCAAGACGGAACAGGGCTGGCTTGCCGTTATTGCGGGTAGATTCCGCCGTTGAGCCATCATCCAGTTTCAGGGTGAAGTGAACGAGGATCGCGCTGTTGCTCTGTACGGATTTAGACATGCAAATTGCTCACGTGTTTTGCCCGGAGGCACAAAGAACGATAAAACCGTAGGCCGGATAAGGCGTTTTCACCGCCATCCGGCACCACGTTTGCCTGATGGCGCTGCGCTTATCAGGCCTACAAAACCGGATAAGCGCCACCCGGTATTTACGCTTATGCCTGTTCTTTCGCTGTCGGCTTCGGCAAAAAGCCTTCCAGTACAATCAGCGCCGCGCCGATACAGATCGCGCTATCGGCAAGGTTGAACGTCGCGAAATGCCAGTCGCCGACGTAAAAATCGATCATATCGACAACAAAGCCGTGCCACAGGCGGTCGAACAGGTTACCCAGCGCGCCGCCGATGATTAACGCATAAGCGATGTTATTCAGCTTCTGCGTCGCTTTCGAGCGATACATCATCACCAAAAGAATTACGCAGATACCTATCGCAATCCCGGCAAAGAACCAGCGCTGCCAGCCGCCGCTATCTGCCAGGAAGCTAAAAGCCGCGCCGTAGTTACGCGCATAATGCAGATTAAGCGACGGGAACAGCCCTACCGTATCCCCCAGAGCGAAATTCTGGAGGATCAGGTATTTGCTGCCCAAATCGATAATCAGCACGACTACTACCAGCCATAGCCAGCGTAGTCCTGTTGAACAGAGTGGTTTACTCATCAGGCAAATTTACGTTGTTCGCCATTACCGGCGATGTTGCTGACACAGCGTCCGCAGATATCTGCATGTTCCGCCACCTTGCCGACATCAGTAGTGTAGTGCCAGCAGCGCGGACACTTATCACCCTCGGCACGCGTTACCACTGCCTGAACTGTCGTATTACCAGCATTGTACTGAATATTTTCATCATCAATACCCCCCGCTTGCTCAGAAATCACGAACTGGGAAGTAATGAAGATAAATCTGACCTCTTCACCCAACAGTTTCAGCTTCTTGATCGTACCGTTAGCATCGTCAGCATATTTCAGCGTCACTTTTGCTTCCAGGTTCGATTTGATGCCATTGGCTTTCTGATTTTCCAGCTCTTTGTTGACCTGGTCCTTGATATAGCGGACATCGTCCCAGAATGCGTCATTAAATTCTTCATTCTCTTCCAGGCCAAACAACCCGTCGTACCATTCGCCGGTGAAGACATATTTTTCACGCTCGCCCGGCAGGTAGCCCCAGATTTCATCAGCCGTGAAGGACATGATCGGCGCCATCCAGCGAACCAGCGCCTCTGCGATATGATACAGCGCAGTCTGGCAGCTACGACGCGCGACGCTATCGGCCTTCGCGGTGTACTGGCGGTCTTTGATGATGTCGAGGTAGAACGAGCCCATTTCAACGGAGCAGAAGCGCATCAGGCGCTGTACCACTTCATGGAAGTCGTAAGCTTCGTATGCCTTCAGAATCTCTTGCTGCGCCGTTTTCGCGCAGCCCACCGCCCACCGGTCCAGCACCACCATCTCTTCCGGTTTGACCATATCGGTGGCCGGATTGAAGCCATTGAGGTTCGCCAGCAGGAAGCGCGCGGTATTACGGATACGGCGATAGCTGTCGGCAGCACGTTTGAGGATCTCGTCAGAGACCGCCATTTCGCCGGTATAGTCAGTAGACGCCACCCACAGACGCAGGATATCCGCGCCCAGTTTATTCATCACATCCTGCGGCGACACGGTGTTACCGATAGACTTGGACATCTTGCGCCCCTGACCATCGACGGTGAAGCCGTGAGTCAGTACCTGGCGGTATGGCGCTTTGCCTTTCATCGCCACGCTAATCATCAGGGAGGACATAAACCAGCCGCGATGCTGGTCAGAGCCTTCCAGATACATATCGGCAGCGTGACCGGCGAATTCCGGACGTGCGTCAACCACGGAGTAACTGGTGGAACCGGAATCAAACCAAACGTCCAACGTATCCGGAACTTTCTCGTATTGATCAGCATCTTCGCCGAGGATCTCTTTCGGGTCGAGATCCCACCACGCCTGGATACCGTCAACTTCAACGCGTTTCGCCACCTCTTCCATCGCCGCCAGAGTACGCTCAATCGGCAGCAGCTCCTGCGTTTCTTTATGCACGAACAGCGACATCGGTACGCCCCAGGTACGCTGACGTGAGATACACCAGTCAGGACGGTTAGCGACCATTGATTCAATACGCGCCTGACCCCAGTCCGGGATCCACTGAACGCCTTTGATCTCTTTCAGCGACTGTTGACGAAGCCCTTCTTTATCCATGCTGACGAACCACTGCGGGGTCGCGCGGAAAATGATCGGCGTTTTGTGACGCCAACAGCACGGATAGCTGTGCTGCATTTTTTCGACATGCAGTAGCGCGCCTTTTTCTTTCAGCAGTTCAATAACGATATCGTTCGCTTTGAAGACGTTAACACCGTCAAGCGTTGGATATGTGCCTGGCAGGTAAGCGCCGTCCGGCCCAACCGGGTTAGCGGTTTCCAGGCCATACTTTTGACCGATCACGTAGTCATCCGGGCCGTGACCAGGGGCGGTATGTACCGCGCCGGTACCGGCGTCCAGGGTGACGTGATCGCCGAGGATCGCCGGCACGTCAAAGCCCATAAACGGATGGGTAAAGCGCAGCAGTTCCAGCTCCGCGCCTTTAACGGTGCCGAGAATGGTGTATTCAGCCGCGCCAATACGCTGCATGACGCTTTCAACCAGATCTTTCGCCAGAATCACCGCCTGGCCGTCAATCTGCACCAGCGCATAATCAAAGTCCGGCGCCAGGGAGATGGCGCGGTTAGCCGGCAGAGTCCACGGCGTGGTGGTCCAGATAACCAGCGACACAGGGCCGCTCACGCCCGGCAGACCAAACTTCGCTTTCACCGCATCCTGATCGACGGCGCGGAACGCCACGTCGATAGACGGTGACGTTTTGTCGTAATATTCAACTTCCGCTTCCGCCAGCGCGGAACGGCAGTCAACGCACCAGTGCACCGGCTTAGCGCCTTTGTGCAGATGACCGTTTTTGATAATTCTGCCCAGCGCGCGGATGATGTTGGCTTCGGTTTTGAAGTCCATGGTCAGGTACGGATGCGACCAGTCGCCCAACACGCCCAGACGAATGAAGTCTTTACGCTGGCCGTCAACCTGCGTAGCGGCATATTCGCGGCACTTGGCGCGGAATTCAGCGGCAGTGAATTTCTCGCCCGGCTTACCGAACTCCTGCTCGACTTTCAGCTCGATAGGCAGACCGTGACAGTCCCAGCCCGGCACGTAAGGCGAGTCAAATCCCGACAGTCCTTTGGACTTCACGATAATGTCTTTCAGAATCTTGTTAACTGAGTGACCAATATGAATGCTGCCATTCGCATATGGAGGGCCATCATGCAGAATGAAGGTTTTTTTGCCTTTTTTGGCCGCACGAATGATGCCGTACAGATCATCATCGGTCCAACGCGCCAGCATTCCCGGTTCACGCTTGGCGAGGTCGCCGCGCATCGGGAACCCTGTTTCCGGCAAATTCAGGGTCGATTTATAGTCACTCATCAGATTCTCGGTTCCGTATTTCGGTTTGATAAACACCGTCAGGGTTACACCTGCCCGGCTAGCCCAAAAAACTTGCGGGCCGTTAACTCATCGCGTGCGATTTGCGCTTTTAGCTCATCAAGCGACGCAAATCGCTGCTCATTACGTATCTTTTTACGCAGTATTACATCTATATGGCGACCGTAGAGGTCCATTACAACGTCCAGCAGATGCACTTCCAGTTGTTGACGCACGCCAGCCACCGTTGGACGAGTGCCAATGTTCGCTACGCCGGGTAACGGCTTATCGCCAAGCCCGGTGACTTCCACCGCATAGACCCCTTTGACCGGGGAGACCTGACGGCGCAGCGGTAAGTTCGCCGTCGGGAAGCCAATGGTACGTCCCAGCTCGTCGCCATGAACGACACGCCCGGAAATAGTAAAGGGATGTCCCAGCAGGCTTTCGGCAAGCGCCAGGTTATCCTCCGCCAACGCCTGTCTCACTGCGGTACTACTGATACGCACGCCGCCTTCACAAAAGGTTTGGGTGCTGGAAACCGCAAAACCATACTCCGCCCCCGCCTTCTGTAATAACAAGAAATCGCCCGCGCGGCTAGCACCAAAGCGGAAATCATCGCCGACGGCAAGAAATTGCACGCCAAGTCGCTCCACCAGCAGTTCGCTGATAAACGTTTGCGCCGTCAAAGCGGCAAAGCGGCGATCGAATTTCACGCACAGCACATAGTCCACGCCGCACTGCGCAAGGTAATGCAGTTTTTCACGCAGGCGCGTCAGGCGGGCGGGCGCTTTATCCGTCGCGAACAGCTCCAGCGGCTGCGGTTCGAAAATCATGACCACCACCGGCAGACCGCGTCTGCGTCCTTCTTCCTGCAAACCCTGCAGTAGAGCGCGATGCCCCCGATGTACGCCGTCGAAATTACCAATGGTCAGCACACACCCATGCGGGGCCTGACTGAGATTATGTATGCCGCGTATCAGCTTCATGTCTGACTCAAAACAGTGAAAATCGCAAGAGTATACCTTGTACAGCGGTCAAGGTTAACCGACTATTGCCCTGATGAAACATAAAGAAGATGCTTTTCATCGCCATGCGGCAAACTCCGCCCCAAAACCCGCCGCTTAATGCAATTTTTCTCATGGAAAGGCTGTATTCACAGCACGCAAGCTGGTAGAATCCTGCGCCATCACTACGCAACGAGTGCTGCAATTTAAACGGCGCTTATTTGCACAAATCCATTGACAAAAGAAGGCTAAAAGGGCATATTCCTCGGCCTTTGAATTGTCCATATAGAACACATTTGGGAGTTGGACCTTGGCTAATATCAAATCAGCTAAGAAGCGCGCCGTTCAGTCTGAAAAGGCTCGTAAGCACAACGCAAGCCGTCGCTCTATGATGCGTACTTTCATCAAGAAAGTATACGCAGCTATCGAAGCTGGCGACAAAGCTGCTGCACTGAAAGCATTTAACGAAATGCAACCGATCGTGGACCGTCAGGCTGCTAAAGGTCTGATCCACAAAAACAAAGCTGCACGTCATAAAGCTAACCTGACTGCACAGATCAACAAACTGGCTTAATCGCCTGCTTGTTATCAGCTTTGTAGAAAAACCCGCGTAAAGCGGGTTTTTTTATGCCTGCTATCTGCCGTTTTGCTCGTCAACCGCTGGCGCTGACCTCACTCGTTCACGCTCTTCCTGACCAGCCTATTTTTTCAGCTACCCCTCCCTTAGTCACGTAATACTTGAAAGTTATTTTCTTTCACTGTTTTCCTTTTCTTATTTCATTACTGAAAAAACTGTGACCACCTTAGCAAATAAAAACATCGCTCATTCAAAAACTAATAAACGCAATCCTGATGTAAGATTTAATAATTGATTGATGCCGTCGGGTTAACTACTTTTCATGTACACCTTACTTACTCATTTTAATCTGAGGTTAAATTCAGAAACGACATAAAAATAATATTCAAAACTTGCTTAGAAAGTAGAGGTTGTTTTTCTGGGCGTATCGTACCAATATCGGAGTTATCATTATGAGTTCTGTCATTGAGGATACCCAGCCTTCCGGGTCAGCATCATTGTCTTTACTACAGCGTATTAGCTACGGCTCTTTGGATGTGGCGGGTAATCTGCTGTACTGCTTCGGTTCAACGTACATTTTATATTTCTACACAGACGTTGCGGGCATTAGCCTTGCCGTAGCAGGCGTTATCCTGCTGCTGGCGCGTATTATCGATGGCATAGACGCCCCCATATGGGGGATCATCATCGATAAAACGCGTTCACGCTACGGTAAATGTCGTCCCTGGTTTTTATGGTTACCGCTGCCTTTTGCGGTATTCAGCGCGCTGTCATTTTGGTCTCCTGATATCAGTATGACAGGAAAAGCCATCTATGCAGCAATATCTTATATGATTGCCAGCATTCTATTTACCGGACTTAATACACCACTCAGTGCAATATTACCCCTGATGACCTTATCTCCCAAGGAAAGACTGGTTTTAAATTCCTGGCGAATGACCGGTGGGCAAATTGGGGTTTTATTAATGAACGCGACCGCCTTGCCGTTAGTCGCTTTTTTAGGTAACGGTGATGATCACGCTGGTTTTATTTATACGGCAATTACGTTTGCCATTATATCCTGCGCGCTAACGCTCTTTGCGTTTAAAAACATTCGTGAAATGGATACGGATAAAATACAGCATGAACCTAAGTTGCCGATGAAAAAAAGTTTCGCGGCGATGAAAGGTAACTGGCCGTGGATCCTGATGGTGCTGGCTAATCTGATCTTCTGGATTGCCCTACAGCAGCGCAACACGACCATTGTCTATTATCTGACTTACAACCTCGACCGTAAAGATCTGGTACCGCTGATTAACAGCCTGGCGACGATTCAGATCCTGTTTATCATCGCTATCCCCTTCTTTAGCAAATACCTGGCTAAAACCTGGATATGGGTAGGCGGTCTGCTGGTCGCCACGTTTGGCGGCGTCATGATGTGGCTGGCAGCGGACAACATTACTTTCCTCATCGCCGCCTGGATACTCGGCAATATCGGCAGCGGTATCGCCTGCTCAATGCCATTTGCCATGCTGGGCTTCGCCGTTGATTTTGGCGCCTGGAAGACCGGTATTAAGGCTACCGGCATTCTTATCGCCTTCGGCAGTACCTTCTGCATCAAGATGGGTAGTGGCCTCGGCACCGCTTTCGCCGCCTGGATCATGAACAGTTTTGGCTATGTCCCCAACCATGCCCAGAGTGCTGCGGGTCTGGAGGGCATTATCTGGGCCTTTATCTGGGCACCCGCCCTACTCTTCGCGCTCGCAGCGATCCCACTACTTTTCTTTCGCAAATACGAAGCGATGGAAGAGAAGATTCGCCACGATCTGGAAACCGTCAACTCATAACGTTCTTTACCTTCACCCTCGAATATGGGAGGCACCACCATGCCATTTATGCAACAAGACCCGCGTCGTCTGGTCTGGCAGCAAAACGATCGCTATTTATGGATTGAACCCTGGGGCGAGAACAGCCTGCGCGTACGCAGCGGCCGTCATCTGCCGGTAATGAGAAATGAAGACTGGGCATTGACTGAGCCAGTCGCAGAAAGTCAGTGCCACATTGATTATGAGCACCACCAGGCAACGCTGACCAACGGCAAAATTATCGCTATCGTCAATCAAAAAGGACAAGTTACCTTTTACCGCCATCCACACAAACCCCTGTTGCAGGAGTTCTGGCGCCTGCGGGGCGAAATTGGCGAGGATGAATCATCTCACGGCCAGTACGTCAGCGCACTCAACCTTGAGGGACGCGAGTTCCGCCCTATTCAGGGTGGGAAATATTCACTGAAAGCCCGCTTCGAAGCCACCGAAGGGGAAAAAATTTATGGTATGGGGCAGTATCAACAGGCCAACCTGGATCTCAAAGGATGCGTGCTTGAGCTGGCGCAACGTAACTCCCAGGCCTCAGTACCGTTTATGCTCTCCAGTCTGGGCTACGGATTTTTATGGAACAACCCGGCAGTCGGACGCGTAACCTTTGCCCAAAACGTTACCGAATGGGAAGCGCAGGTCAGCGAACAGTTAGACTACTGGATCACGGCTGGCGATACCCCGGCAGAAATTAGCCGGGCTTACGCGCTGGCTACCGGCACGCCGCCGATGATGCCGGACTACGCCATGGGCTTCTGGCAGTGCAAACTCCGTTATCGTACACAGGAAGAACTGCTGGAGGTCGCCCGCGAATATAAGCGCCGCAATCTGCCTATCTCAGTGATCGTAATCGACTTCTTTCACTGGCCGAATCAGGGTGACTGGATGTTCGATGCGCGCGACTGGCCCGATCCTGATGCCATGATTGCCGAGCTGAAATCGCTGGGAATTGAGCTGATGGTCTCCGTCTGGCCGACGGTGGATAACCGTACCGAAAGCTATCGGGAGATGCGCGAAAACGGCTGGCTGGTACAAACGGAACGTGGCTTGCCGATCAATATGGATTTCCTCGGCAATACCACTTACTTTGATGCGACTCATCCGGGCGCGCGCGACTACGTCTGGGGCAAAGCCAAACGCAACTATTACGATAAAGGCGTGAAGTTATTCTGGTTAGATGAAGCCGAACCTGAGTTCAGCGTTTACGACTACGACAACTATCGCTACCATGCCGGGCCGGTACTGGAAGTGGGCAATATCTACCCACGTATGTACGCTAAAACCTTTTTTGACGGCATGAAAGCCGATGGCGAAGACCAGGTTATCAACCTGCTACGCTGCGCCTGGGCCGGCAGTCAGAAGTTCGGCGCACTGGTCTGGTCAGGTGATATTCACTCCTCGTTTAGATCGCTACGCAACCAGTTTGCCGCCGGACTCAATATGGGAATCGCGGGGATACCGTGGTGGACGACGGATATCGGCGGTTTTCATGGCGGTAATATTCACGACCCGAAATTCCATGAATTGCTGATTCGCTGGTTCCAGTGGGGCGTCTTTAGCCCGGTGATGCGTCTGCACGGCAACCGCGATCCGCAGATTTTACCCGCACAACCATACCGGGATGGTATCGCCCAGTGCCCTACAGGTGCGCCGAACGAGGTCTGGAGCTACGGTGAGGAAGTATGCGAGGTACTGACAGGTTGCCTGGCGTTGCGAGAAAAACTCAAGCCCTATATCAAAGCGCTGATGGAGGAAACCCATAAGCACAATACGCCAGTGATGCGCCCCCTGTTCTTTGAATTCCCCGAACAGGAAACAAGTTGGGCAATCACCGACCAGTATTGTTTTGGTCCTGACCTGCTGATCGCCCCCGTCATGCATGAAGGTATGCGCGAACGTGATATCTGGCTACCGGAAGGGGAAACATGGACGGATCTTGCGACCGGTGAAAGCTATTCAGGAGGGCAGACGCTGCAGTACGCTACGCCACTGAACATAATTCCGGTGTTTATCCGCGAAGGTGGGCAGTACCGTAGCCTACTGAACTTGTAGAATGATTCCGGCTGCGGGCTAGTTCCGCAGCCGGAAGTATTACGGTAGGTACGTCTACTGTAGCTTAAACAATGCCGAGTAGTCCGCATTGCAAATACGCTGCACCGCCGGATGCTGGATCATTCTCTCGGCAAAAATCGCATGATATTCTTCCATGACATTCTCCACGCGCCCAATCTCTATTACCGACTCATCGGCATAAAAATCCAGTGAATAAAGGCTCGGCGCCACAAAAATCGCATCGTGCGTCGCGCCAAACGCCTTCATTAAGGCCGCGTCATCAAATTCACCGAGGATCTCAACCTGCAACCCCTGCGAATTAAACCAGTTCAACAACTTACGCCCCAGCATCGAGCGCCGTCCCGGCACCAGCAACCGTCGCTCTTCCAGGCAGGCAGGGAACGCTTTTTCAGGAAGCGGATTCGTACACCAGAAACTGACGCTGCATTCGCCGATTTTGACTGAGAATAGCCCCTCCTGCTGCGTGGAATCTATCGGGCAGTCGGAGATAATCATATCCAGCTTGTGCTGGCTGAGCTGTTCGAGCAACATTTCGTGCGTGGACTCGAAGCAACGCAGATGTATGGGCTCATCCACCACCACCGCCGCATCCAGAACGCTGCTGACCAGACGCTTGGATAAAGCATCGGCGACGCCGACATCAAACAACAGGTTTGATTCTTTGCGGTAATTGACGATATCCAGCATCTCCTGGCTTAGCGTAAACATTTTATCCGCATAGCGAAAAACCAGCTCGCCCAGTTCGCTGGGTTCAAGACCGCGTCCCTTACGTTTAAATAGCTTCCCCTGTAAACGCTCTTCCAGGGCTTTAATTTGACCAGTAATGGTTTGCGGCGTCAGAAAAAGCGCCTCTGCGGCACCCACGACAGAACCTTCTTTATAGACATGCCAGAAGTAATAAAGATGGTTGTAGTTAATATGAGACATGCTCATTCCTCTCCCTGTTCAATGTCGCAAGGGAGCGATACATCGCTCCCCCTTTCCTTCGTACTGATTATGCCGGCGCGTTCAAACGCGCGCGCAACCAGCTATACCCCACCACTGCGGAGAGCAATGAACCAATCAAAATGCCCAATTTCGCCCAGTTAATAAGTTCCGGATCGACATTGCCAAATGCCAGGCTGGCGATAAAGATGGACATCGTAAAGCCAATGCCACACAAAATGCCGACCGCCATGATTTGCTGATAAGTGGTCCCTTGCGGCAGATGCGCCAGCTTGAAACGCAGCGCCAGCCAGCAAAACAGGCTAATCCCCAGCGGCTTACCAATCAGCAGACCGGCAATAATTCCCAACGGCAGCATGGAGGTCAGACCGTCAATCGTGACGCCCTGAAGAGAAACGCCGGCATTCGCAAAAGCGAAGAGCGGCAGGATCAGGTACGCGACCCATGGGTGCAGAACATGCTCCAGACGCTTGGCCGGCGAGCGTCCGTGTTTTTCTTTCAGCGGAATAAAGAAGCCGACAATGACGCCTGCCAGCGTCGCGTGAACGCCGGACTTCAGTACCGCCGTCCACAGCACTGCCCCGACCAGAATATATACCCCTGTCCGTCTGACGCCGCACAGGTTCAGCAGCGCCAGCACGGCAATCGCGAACGCCGCCACGCCCAGCGAGACGATAGAAAGATCGCTGGTATAAAACAGTGCGATAATAACGATGGCGCCGAGATCATCGATGATCGCCAGCGCCATCAGGAATATTTTCAGCGCCAGCGGAACCCGGCTGCCCAACAGCGCCAGCACGCCCAGCGCAAAGGCGATATCCGTCGCGGCAGGAATAGCCCAGCCCTCGCGAGTGACCGGATCGGAGTAGTTAAAGGCCAGATAGAGCAATGCCGGTACAATCATCCCGCCGATGGCGGCAATCACCGGAAAAGCAGCCTGGCGCAGACTGGCTAACGAGCCTTGCATCAGTTCGCGCTTAACTTCCAGGCCAATCAACAGGAAAAACACGGCCATCAGCGCATCGTTGATCCACAACAGCATGTTTTTGTTGATCTCAAGCGCCCCAACCCGTAGCTGAACCGGCGTCTCCAGAAAATCATGATACCATCCACTGGTCGCGCCCATATTGGCCATCAGCATAGCCAGCGCAGCGGCGATGATGAGAATGATGCCCCCAGAGGCATCGCTGCTAAAAAATCGGTGCAGATGTTTCACTTTTTATTCTCTCAATCAGGTGAATTCTTCGAATCTACTATCTTACCTCGCCTGACTCATCGTTAAAATTAGATTATATATGATGAATAGCTCGTTTTTTACGAAATGAAGTCCGACTTACGCCGGACTTTTTTAGTGCAGTCAGTCATTGATGATAGACCGCTACGCGTACAGATCCATTTTATACACCCGGAAACTGGTAATATCGTAGCGATAGCCTTCCCCGTTCGTTTCCGCGTTTTTGTAGTAACCTGACGTCATGGTCGCTTCAAAAAGCACGGTTTTCTCCGTAGGCGCAATCTCCTGTGAAATTAGCAGCCCCATAGCCTCACTGCCCGCCTGCGGATCGATAATATCGCTCTCGCCAGGCTGGCAAGAGATGGCGCGGCCATAAACGGATTAAGAATAATCAGCGCATTTTGTACTGTATTACTTTCTGTAATCTGGCTGAGGCTGTGCTCATAAATCGCCGTATGGTTGAGCACCATCGCATTTTGCTTATCAATCCTCTGATTGACGGCAAGACACGGGGTAGGAAGCGTATTCTTTTGATGTTTGAACGGCCCCATGATCTCTCCAGTATATCGTTGTCGTTCCTTGCTGGAACAACGAAATAGATACGCTGGAGAGGGTTGTACTGATAATCAAAAGCCATCGACTCAGCTCTATCACACGGCATGCGATGCGTTATCCGACCTTACGGGATTGATTATATTCATACTTCAGATAATCCAGCGTTGCCGTCACATTTGCCGGTGACAGACGATTAAGCTGCGCCAAAAAAGGATGCGCATACAGATAATTAATGAACGCCGTCGCGCCTTGTAACGTAGCATAACGTTGCTGGGTAATTTTTTTATTACCGGTGAGATTACACACCGCCATAGCATAATCGCGGGTAGAAAAAGTACGCCAGACATTGTTACGGATACCGCCGCTTAAAAACAGGCGTGGCGGAATATCTTTTTGCAGCGGCGTCGTACCGCGTTCTTTGACAAATGAAATATGGCAACGGCCCTGATGGACATGCGGCATATTCGCCATCATGCATCCCCCCAGAATAAAGCATTCATGATCGAGGTAATGCTGAACGTTTAAGGAGCGTTCGTCCGTTAGCATCCGCACCAGTTCAAAATGGCGGTAGGCAGGCAACACCGGCTTTACGATCATTCCGGAGTCATTCTTATATAACGAGGCCGGACCGTAATCGATATCAAATAAAGTTTCGCGGCGCGCTGTAATCGCTTCCTTACGTTGCACCATATGCGCCAGCGTTCCCGGAGGTAGCCGTTCTTCATAATACGACTGATACTGCCAGGCTTTATCCAGCGGCTGTGCTGAATAATTTGACGAAATCGCCACCACCCTTCCGCTTTGTTCTTCTGCCGTCACCAGAACATACAGGCTGCTGTCTCCACCGTTATAGTTCACCCGGAAAGCGCGGGTGCTGAGTGCGATATCGAAGGCCGGAAACTGCTGGCATCGCTCGGCAAGGTTTGCATTACGGGATAGTTTAAACAGCGCCCGGTTAAGGCCTGTGCTGTCTAATTTCAGCTGTGAGCGGATCCCGGCAAGCGACGTCCCTTCCTCAATTAGGGTTGCCAGCTCGTCCTGTCGGCAATCGCTTTTTGCCTTTTCGGGGACGATGAACGTTTTCCGACACTGACTACACGCCATGCGGTGTTCGCCCTGAGTCGAGAAGCCGTATTTCTTTAATGAGGTGCTGCCGCAGGCAGGACACTGTTTGACCAGGCCTTTCCATCCCCGGTTTACCGTGTGGCGAAAAAGATTTAACGCCCCAGCGGAAATAACAGGAAACAGGAAACCACATTCCCGACAAAGAACATCTTTTCCCTGGCGGACATAATCCGGACTGTTCAACACGCCCAGATTTTTACATCCCGGCGTTTTACAGCAGTCCACATTAATATTGGCAAACATGCGTTCCTCCTTGAGCATTACTTAAAAAAAACAGACCGGATCTCCGCCGGTGACAGGTTATTTACGTAAAGGGTTTTCATCGCTTTCATCATTGGCGCGGTATGAGAGAAAAAGCACTGATAGCCGGCACAAAGATAGTTTTGCTTCATCGGTCCGCAAGCCGAAGGCAAAAAGCGGTGTTTAGGGCAACCGCCATAACAGGCGAATTGCCACGGGCAGGTATGGCATTCCTGCGCCATCGTGCGGCTTTTATCGAGACCAAACTGCTGGTTTTGCGCGCTATTATTCATCTGACGCAGCGGCGTGTCGTTAATATTGCCGAGCTTATATTGCGGGTAAACGAAATGATCGCAGTTATACACATCGCCATTCATTTCCATTGCAAAAGCGCTACCGCAAACGGGCGCAAAAACGCAAACCTGAGGGGGGAGTCCACACCATGCCGCCAGCGTTTGTTCAAAGAGTTGAATGCCGATATCACCAATATCTTCGCGGATCCAGATATCAAAAATGGCATTCAGGAACTTTCCAAACTGTAATCCGTCCACTGACCAGGGGGTTACTGCGGTTTGCTCGTCCTGCGGATGCGCCAGCATTCCGTCTTTATTTGCCGCTCTTTCCACTAGCGGAATAAACTGCATATAGCGGCTGCCGATAGATTTCAGATACGCATAAACCCGCTGCGGGTGCAGCATATTGCTCTGACTCACCACCGTGAGAGTATTAAATTCAACGCCATGACTCGCCAGGCATTTTATCGCCTGTTCAACTTTATGATGGGTAGGTTGCCCTGCGCGAGTTACTCGCCATTCGTCGTGCAGCGCCGCATCGCCATCAATCGAAATACCAACCAGAAAGTCATGCGCCCTGAAGAATCTCGCCCATTCATCATCAATCAGAATGCCATTGGTCTGAAAAGTATTAACGATGGCTTTTCCATTAGCATAACGTTGCTGGAGCGCTACAGCCTGGCGGTAAAATGGCAGCCCCATCAGCGTCGGTTCCCCACCCTGCCACGCAAAAATCACTTCATCCACGTCCTGCGCCGCAATATGCTGTTGCACAAACAACGCCAGCGTTTCTTCCGTCATCTTGTAATGGTTTTTTCTATCGGGATAGAGCATTTCCTTTTCCAGATAGAAGCAATATTTACAATCAAGATTACACACCGACCCGGTCGGTTTGATCATTACCTGACAGCTTTTCCGTTGCATATTTTCCGTATCCCTAAAATAAAAGAACCTGACTCAGCACGAGGGCGCTGAATCAGGCGGGCAGAGCCCTAAGTGGCATACTTAATTTTTTATAATTATCCTTTTAGCCCCAGGTCACCGGCGTTGGTTTGTCGCCACGGGCTTTCATTAACGAGTCGTTATCGATGTCCTGTTTCATTTTCAGGAACTTGCCATACAGCTGTTTTTCAATTTCAGGCTGTTTGCCAATTTGGTTCAGCGTTTCGAACCGATCTTTTTTCAGGTTATAGAGGTATTTAGGTTTATTTTCACGATCGATGATCATTTTCCAGTCACCGTCGCGGATCGCCCATTCATCGGTCGGATCATCCTGGAACGGCATATCAATACCGAAGATCAGCGGCTTATTACGTTTTAACGTTTTCTGCTCCAACAGCGGAACCAGCGATTGCCCGTCGTATGTACGATCAGTAGGCAGTTTGAAATCCATCATGTTCGCCAGCGTCGGCATCCAGTCCAGACCATACACAGGCGTATCGGTAACGACGCCCTGTGGAATGTGTTTACCGTATTTGATAATTGCCGGAACGCGAATACCGCCTTCCCACAGGTTATCTTTACGTCCGCGCAGACCGTCAGTCTCGCCTGCGAGGTTCAGCTCGTAGACTTTACGCGCTTCACGCGTCACCGGGCCGTTATCACTGGTGAAGATGACAATGGTATTATCTTCTTCCCCCATCGCTTTAATTTTATCCAGTACTTTACCGACTTGCGCATCCATATAGCTGATATTGGCGTAATATTCACCGGTACCGCGCCACGGTTTATCCGCCCAGTCGCCGTAGAACAGATCGGGATGCTGCTTCTGGTATTCGCTCATGTATTGTGAATACATATCGAGGTATTTTTTCGGCGAGGCCAGTGGGCTGTGAACTTCCGTAAAGGCAACGTATAAGAAGAACGGTTTGTCGTCTTTCTTGTTATCTAGCCAGTTCACCACTTCAGAACTGACAAATTCGCCGCTGATGCTATCGGCACGATCAATATGTTTGCCGTTACGCATCCAGCCGGTTGGGTGGACGACGCCGTAACGCGGGCGCTCTTTGGCATTATCCAGCGTAGCATCGGTCACAAAGCCAGCCGGGTTCACCAGCGAGTAATCAAAACCTAACTCTTTCGGCTGCGGCTGATCGGTACGATCGCCCCCGGCGTTGAGATGCAGTTTACCCATCATCGCGGTATCGTAACCCTGCTGTTTCAGCAGATTGGCTATGGTCAATTCGTTACGTCCAATAGAAACATTAGTACCTTCAGGGATCCAGGAGCGTACACCGGTGCGGAAGGGCATACGGCCTGTTAACATCCCGGCGCGGGAAGGAGAACACAAAGGAGCCGGCGCATAGTATTCAGTGAATTTGACCCCTTCTTTCGCCAGGCGGTCAATATTCGGGGTTTTCACTATCTGGTGACCGTAAGTCGCCAAATCACCATAGCCAAGATCATCTGCCACAATAAAAACTAAGTTCGGGCGTTTTTCGGCAGCCGCGTGCACGACAGATAACGTACTTGTCGCACAAAGCGCCAGTCCAATCATGCTGGCAATGACTGTTTTTTTCATTTCAACTCCTTTGATTTTATTTAAAATGAATATCCGACCATATAAATCATCTGGTCTCCATATCCGTCATAACCTAGTTTGTTCGCGAAATAACGATATGTCACAGTAGCTTTCCAGCGGGGATAAAATTTCCATGCCAGTGTTAATCCACCATTTAATCCATTTCGACCGAATTGCTGCTCCGTATAAGCGTCATTTCTATCTAGTTCGATTTCATTCCAGTCAGATAAAACAAAATCTTCACCAAATAAATTAAAATTATAGGCTGCAGTCCAGCCAATAACATAGCCATTCCAGCCGCTTGTCTGCCCATATTTCTGCGAGACATAATCACCAGATTGATTATGCAGACCAATATAGGGTTTGAAGAACCCCCAACTCCCGCTCCAACCTAAATACCCCGCTCCATAAAACATATCGAGGTCATCGCCCCATGAGTTATCCCATTGACCATATATCTTACCGAAGAAAGTATAATCTGAATCAAAGAGTCGTACATGAGTCATGGCAGAAACAGTATGATTTCTTCCAGCAACAGCGTGATTTAACACGTTGCTTTCAATAAATGAATAGAATTCTGCCTCTTTGAAATTGACACCAAAGTCAGCAGTTACTTTCCACACCTCCCCACGATGTACATTGACGAATCCACTATTCCAGTCAGCATAACCGGCATTAATTGATCCAAATGAATTCTTATATTCCAGTGCATGTACAGAATGGCTAAAAACAGTAGATATTGTAAGTAAGAGACTAAATAATACTGTTCGCTTTATCAGAGACATTGAATATATTTCCCATAGTTATATTTTATTCATCAATGAATATGTTTTACTCCGGTGTCGAAGTTTAACCAAATCTAGTTATAGAATAGTGATATAAATCTCACATCACGCAGGATAAAAGTATTTAAAAATAATGTGTCGAGAAATGTTTTTTTATAAAAAATAACTCAATGTTTATTATTAAATCAGCACTTCATCTTTTTAGGTCATACCGCAGATTTAGTGTTGTACTAAGCTTTACCTTTTGGATAACTGATAGCAAAGATTGATGTGATTTGCCCCGCTGTTCCGTAACGCAGGGGGTGATCCGAAACGGTCATTTCCCCCTCAGGAGTGCAACTCTATCGCTGTAAGCAATACCTGAAAACCTGCCAGCACAGCCATCACAACAACGGTGCCCTCCATCACACCATTATTGATATGACGATGATTACCTGCTCGGCGATGTTCTGAGTATGTATCCTTTTACTAACGACGTAATGAACGTGGAAATTAGCGGTAAAGATCTGAAGGCGATGATGTCTCAGGCAGCCGATCCGAAGAACGGCATGCTGCATGTGTCGAAAACGGCCAAATTCAAACACTACAACACAAAACCGCTGGGACAGCGTATTGTCGAATTTGATATCAAAGGTAAACAGGTCGCAGACAAGATATTCAGTACCGTCGCGCTGACTCCTTTATCGGTAAAGGCCGTGGCGGATTTGACTTCACGAAAGGTAAAAATGTCAAAGACATTAAAGGGCTGTAAACCTCGCAGGCAATTGCTGATTATATGGAACATATCAATAACATCGTTCCGGATCACACCATGCGTGTTGACGACATCAGTAAATAAAACAACTCTCATGCGGTCGTTACCCGGTGGCGGCAGATTGATATTATCTTCGCGGAAACGGTAATTACCGTTGTCAAAAACCAGAAACTCCACGATACCCGGTTCGCTGCTTTCAACTCAGACACCAGGATAAAGGCTTAACGGCGCGGTGCCATAAGGATTAAGGTAATAACGGCATGTGTATATGTATTGTCATCACGAATTTGGTCGAGGAGCTGTTGGTATATGGCGTTATGGTTTTGCACCATCGCGTTATCGGTATCAATTTTCTGATTCATCGGCGCTCTTGGTGCAGGCATGGCGAGTGAGGACTGTTGGTTTACGTACATAATGCTCTCCAGACTATACGTTATGAGACTTCTGCAATGCAGAGGCAATTTCTCTGCCCGTCCAACGTAATATTCCGAAGATGTTCAGCATAGTTATCATGTATAACGCAATAACAAAAAAAATCATAAAAATATTTTATATCGCCATCAGCTCATAAAATTTCATCCTGAGAAAGCAAGCCATCATCGAATATTTATTTAGTTCTTTTTATCTATATCCTATAGCATCCATAAGACCGACCAACAGGCCGAAATAAACGTTATACCAGGTAACATAAATTACCATTCAAGCACATAAAAAATGCTTAACCTAAAATCATAGCAACACTTAATAAAATTAAAAACAAACAGCAGAAAAATATTATTTTTATGTCCTTTTTTGTAACTAACCGCATTTTCAAATTAATGAATCACAACAGACAATTCTCATCAACTGAATAAAAAATAATGATATACATATTATGTATCGCTCAAAAACATGGTTTGATAATCCTTAAACGACGCGTTATATGTATACCTCATTAAATATTGATAAAACAGAATCAACATGCTTATAGAAAGAACACAAAAACAATAACATTTATTTCACTTAAACAATTTAGCCAATTTAATGACAGTTGATTTTTCAGGCCTGTCGCCCCAACCTATCCTTGCTCATAGCATAGCGGACACGTTGCAACGATGCTGACTATACGGAACAAGTGGGATGTCATAGCCTGAAAGCACAAATGGAGTAATCATGAGACAGCATAAAATAAATAATGAGTTTATTTACAATGAATCATTAAGGGAAATCACGTCCTTGCGCAGCAATGCAGCACTCAAAATGACATTTATGCGGGCCCGGTGCCTGAGCTATTTAATAGAAAACGCACATCAGGAATTGATTATCCGTGAAGGTGTCGCGTACGCAGTTTGGGGAGAGCGAAGTCAATTTGTTAGCGATGCTAATTTGACGCAACTTCTTTATCTGCTGCGACGAGATTTACAACAAATCGGGCTTTTCGAACTGTTCGTTACGCTCCCCAGACAGGGGATAAAAATCGATGAAAGATTTATCATTGACGCTGCTGACATACCGCCACAAGCTATTCAATATCATACTCACGGATGTAATAAAATTATATCCATTGGTATTCCCACTCTTTTTTTATTGATCGTGCTTTTCTTTTTAGCACCGTTTATCTGAAGATAAAGTCTGTAGACCGTGTCCCGGGAAGGTGAGAACATTTTTCATAATATCCTCACACGACACTGACGGGACACCATCTGCGGTCTGCTACGCGGTTCAGTCATAGACAATGCGTAGCACTGTTAATTGCTTATCTTCATCCAAATAATCTCGTTTTACCGTTGCATGAGGAGACGATATCGGCGTGATAATATTCTCGACAATAATATAACGTTCAACTCCCTCTTTATTATGGCATTGAATTTCTAAGGTTCCCACGTCATTCCAGCAGCCTGCCTCAACAACCGATCCCATAAAATGAATCTGAGCGGTCGGTTTCGCTGTCCCTTCATGAACGATAAAGGAAAGTAAAATCACCGGTATGACGCAACGCATAGACTTCATTTTACTTTCACTCCTGTGCGTTCTCCTCTGAGCGAATATCACCCCTTCGCTTTCTGAATCGCCATTTGCAACATATCCTGAGTCGTGCTTCCCGGGATCACGGTCACCCGTTTTACATCACCGTTTTGCGTCTGAGGCATGACGACAAAAGCAGGCGTGCCGCTAAAGTCCATATGCTGCGCCAGTGCCTGGTTAGTGAGGAGCGCATCATGTACTGCACCGCTGCTTTGCGCTTCTTTTACGGCGGCCAACTGCGTCGGCGTTAGATAATGTTGCGCCAGGGTGTAGACATCGTGTTCCGTTAACGCGCCTTCCACCTTCCCTGTGGCATAAAGCGCATTATGCCAGTCGAGATATTTTGCCCCGCCCTGGGTAAGCCATACCTGTTCGCCGACTCTGGCCGCCAGTCCGGATACTGGCCAGCGGGAGGAAAAAATAGGAAACTCTTTGAAAATAAACCGGGTATCCGGGTTCGCCTTAATCAGGTTTTCGACCACAGGCGCCATTTTGCTACACCACGAGCACTGGTAATCAAAGAACATCACCACCGCCGCTTTTGCCTCGTTTGGTCCAACGGAAGGACTGCTGCTACTGAGCAACTCAGCACGATACTGTAATGCCAGTTGAACATACGCCTGTTGTTGCGCAATCTGCTGACGCTGATGCAACGTCTCGCTGGCGGCGACCAAAAATTCCGGATGTTCGGCCAAATACGTTGCCACCACCTCTCCCACTTTATCCGGATGACTGACGATGTAGGCTTCCGCCGTCGGGCCAATTTGCGACGTCGGGGCAGAATCGGCGGCGATTGCCGAGGCGGATACGGCAACGCCTGCCAACGTCAACATCGCCAGTCGGGAAAGTTTTAACGCGTGATAATACATAATAAAAGTCTCGTTCGATAAGATCGGAAAGCCTCCCGCTATCGGGAGACGCCTGAAAAATAGGTTAATGAATACGCGTCAGATCCACGGTTTGCGCTGGCATTACCCGCCCATAGTCATTAATACTTTGCCAGCGCACAGTGCAGCGAACCGTGTGCCGGCACCAGTCCGTTTGACGCGTTGCAAAGGGAGCCACAACCCCGGCGTTGTCCTGGGCGCGCTCGTTAGCGCGTAATAAAAAGAGCGTAACGTAATAGGGTGTCGGATTGCGTACCGTCGCGCCATCGGGGGTAAGCGACCAGATCAGATGCCGGTAGGCCTGCTGCGGATTGCCGGCGAGTCCCTCAGGGCGATAGAGCAATTTTAAAGCCGAACGAAACGCCATTTGTACACGGTTCGCTTCCGGTTTACCGGAGGGAATAGCGGCGATACTCAAGGTAAACAGACTTTCCCTGTCGGCGGGTAGCGGTCCGCCGGTATAAACCACCCGCATTGAGTTTTCCTGGCGCGCTGAAAGCATAAATAATGGCGGCGTGACCACGAAGGGCGTGATATTCCCTTCGTTTTTGGTTCCAGGCCAGCGGCCACCAGGTAAAATATGCGTATCAATTAACCAGGACGCTTCTGAATGGTTACTTACCGGTACGCTTAATGCCGGGGCGCCCGCATGATAGATAAAGCGAGTACCGCCAATTACCACGCCAGCCTGCGCCCATGATATGGGAAGCAAGCACCAATATATCGCGCAGCGTAAAAAGAACTTATTCATAGGCAAGAATGAAGGTTGCGGAGGCATTGGCGTCCCCGGGCGTTACCGCGCCGCCATCGGCAAGATAACGCGCATAAAATTGCAGATGTGCCGACGCCTGGCCCGAACTGAGCGTCACCACATCACTCTCCTGCCCCAGTGGGATTAAGGTTTTATTTTGATCATAAAGCGCAATCCCAATGCCTGAAGCGTCGCTTTCCCCTGCGGTAAGCGCCAATAAATCCGTATTACGACTGTCCGCCGCACCGCTAAAACTGACCGTTACGCCGCTGGCAGTGCTGCCGCAGTTCTGTAAATCGATAGCAAAAGGTTGCCATGCGGAACCGTCGCCTGCGCGATAAAACTGCCGTTGAGAAACCGCGCCCATCGCCACGTTAATATTTTCCGAGCCAGGAGAGAGCGAACACGTATTGTCCGTGATGGTTCCGGAAACATAGACCCGGCCATCGTGCGCCTGGACGCCGGATGCCGCCAGCAGCATCCCGATGCCGTACAGGATATCGTTACGCATAATTACGATGGCTCCTCATTCATACTGCATATCGAAATACATGACCGCCGTCGCGTTCCCGGACGTGACCGTCGGCCGGGTCGATTTATAGCGAATATAAAAAGACAGCGTGTTGCGTCCGGCTTTCAACGGATAGACCACCGAGTCGGCATTATTGATACTGATGGTATCCTGATCATCATTCAGAATTTCCACCCCAACCCCGCTTGCTAACATGTTTCCGCTTCCCATTCCGGTATCGGTGATCGCCAGTAGCGCGGGATTGTCCGGATCGGGTTCGCCGGTAAACCAGATCTTCGCCCCGGCAATTCCTCGGGAACAATTTTTGAGGTTGATATTAAAGGGCTTAAATTTTGTCGTTGTTCCTGTCGAAGGAAAATCGCCAACTGCAAACTGCCCTAAATCAATACTTTGACTGAGGCTGGAGATATCTATGTCGCAGGTTTGCGCCACAATAGTGCCGGTAAATTCGAGGTTATAAGCGAGGTCGTCAGCGCTGGCATTGATTTGTGGACACAGCATCAGTCCCATGGCAAAAAGAGCGCAGTGTGATCTGTTCATTTAGTCAAAGTCCACTCGCAGGCTGGCCAGTGCGGTAAACGCCCCTTCCGCAGGCGTTTCGCCTGTTGTACTTACCGGGTAGGCCTGCAATGTGATGTTAGCGCGTCCGGCGCTATCGGTGATAAAAGGCGCGACGCTCTGTACATCATTGGGGATAAGCGCGTTTCCTTCATCGGTTTCGACCACTACGCCGACATCGGCATTATCCGAAGCGATAGCCTGGGGAAAGTGGCTATCCGGCGTAGCGATAAGACGCATTGTTAAATTGACCTGCGAATCCAGACCGCTGCACTTTACCGGTACGCTGAATTTTTTTGCTCGTACCCCCTCCGGCTTTTGGCCTGCATGGTTGAAATTGCCGCTGTATAATGCGCCGAAATTCACCAGAATCGTTTGTCCGGCGTTGATTTCACAGCTTTGCGGTACGGTCACCGTTCCACTATAAAGAATGCTGTACACGACATCTGTCAGCGGATCGCCTGCGGCGGTCATGACATAAACATTGAACATAGTCTTAGGACTAATATTCACCGTGCCGACGAACGGTTTAACAATTTTGAGCTGAAACTCCAGATTTGAGTCACGAACGTAAAACGGTTGACCCGCTTTCACATTTTCATCATATCCCATCAGAACGTTGTTCATTGGCGGATAGATATCGCCCGCCGAAGAATCCTCAATTCGCATTCCGCCTTCCAGGTAGTCCGGGTCCAGCTTTAAATATTTCCAGTTACCGCTCGTTTCTACGACCGGATATGGCGACACATAGGAGCGATAAGTCTGGCTATAGGTCGCCGCGCCGGCGGGACACACCGCCTGTACATTAACTTCCTGGCTTTTTTCCAGTTGAACCGTCTTTCCCACCTGGTTTTGTTCTGCCGTCAGAGTGGTCGTTAAATCGTAATTAATACTGGAAGGTACACCGTTAACGTTTTTACACACGTCTGCGAAGGCGTACTGCGATACGACACTTCCCGCCAGCAGAGCAAATAAAAGAGGTATTTTCATTTAATGACACTCCGCATGTTGTCGACTCAGAATCTGACGGGAGGAAGAGAGATGATAGGACGCGACGCACTGTTGATCCGGCAGGTTCCCCCAGCGAACGTGCAGAACGCCTTGCGCTGACAACCCGGAAAGATAGACTTCCCCGGCCTCGTCAACAATCGCCTCCGCATGGCGATCATTCACCGTCACCGTTGCGCCAAAGGGTACAGGCTTACCGTTATGATTCAGCGTTACCAGGGCACGCGCGCCGACCCGCGCTTTAAAGCGGGCCAGAACCAGCGCGCCTTCGGTCGGCACAACGCGAGTCACCGCGTCATCAATATCGACATCATCCGCCATGGCGTTAACGTCCAGCGCCATACGGTTTTGGCGATATGTTGTCGCATACGGCACCACCGCATAGCCACGCGCGTCCGTATGAATACCCGGCTGGTCGACAACGCCGACATTGGCTGCGCCCGGCGCGGCAATCAAAATATTGGTATTGCCTAACGGCTGGCTTAGCGTCACTCCATGCGCGTGCGCCACCAGGCCGCCGCTCAGGCCATAGTTCACCTGCTGGTAATCGCCGTTATCGCTAACGTTATAGCCAATGTTGGCGTTGCCTTTCGCGCCATCGTATTCCAGGCTGGCGGCGCCGCTTTCGCCAATACCGTGATTCTGATAGCCTTGCTGTATGTTGTAACTAAGATTGTTTTCGTCCAACAGTGTGCCGCTAAGGCCCGCATTCTGCGTAACGTTATGCTGTTTGTCCGTACTGGTGCTAAAGGTAGCGTAAACATTGTGATGGCGCGTGACCTCATCATCGTGTTGCAGCCATTGACTTAGCGGCACCGAGATATTCAGCGCGAAAATTTGATCGCGCTCCGCATCGCCTGCGGATTTGTTATTGTTGTAAGAAACGCTCCATGCAATACCCGCCAGCGTATCGCTGTATCCCACCTGCAACAAAGAATCCTTTTCATCAGTGTGCCAGTAACTTTGCTGACTGCCGGTAATAAAAAGCGATCCCAACCCGCCTAGCTGTTGATTGATATCGAGTTGTACTTTCCCCCTCCTGGTATAATAAAGATTGTAATAATCCGCCCATTCCGGCCTGCTTTTATCGCTGTCAGTCCGACTGTCATCGTCATAGCCGCTCATCCGTTTCCACGTGGTATCATCCAACGTGTAAAAGCCCGAGGTTGAATAGCGATAGCCCATAAGCTGTAAATTGGTTCCTGACTGTGCAAGCGATTTGGCATACAGGAAACGCAGCGATTGCCCCTGGTAGGTGTTATTATCCGCCAGCGTACTGGTAGCCTGGGTGACATCCAGCGACACCGCGCCCCAGTCGCCCAGATTTGCGCCGCTGCCGATCGCCAGCGCGTGATAATGACTGGAAAGTTGTGTTCCGCCATACAGCGTAAAACCATGCGGTAACCCCCATATCAAGGTCGCCTGACTGAATTTCACCTTCTCTTTTTGACTACTATCGCTACGATACTCCGCCACCGTCGCCGCATACTTCAGCCGCCCTTCTCGTTGTAGAATCGGCACGGCGGAATAGGGCACGTTATAGCGATTAATAGAACCGTCGGACTCTTTGACTTCCACAGTCAAATCGCCGCTGGCGGCGGTAGGATAGAGATCATTAATAGTAAATGCCCCGGGCGGCACATAGCGCTGATTAATGATGTAGCCGTTTTGCCGAATGGTCACTTGCGCGTTGCTTCTGGCAATGCCGTGAATGGTCGGTGCGAAGCCCTTCATGCTGTCTGGCAACATATTGTCGTCAGACGCCAGTTGTAGCCCGCGAAAAGGAAGGCTGTCGAATAATGCGGAGGGGGTATAACTATCGCCTGCCGTCAGTTCTCCCTGCAAAAAGACCACATCACGTTCCAGATAAGTACTGATGTGCTGCCAGTCGCTGTCGCTATTCTGATCGCCGCTATTCGCGTTCCATGTGGAGTAGTCGCGTAACCGCCAGGCCCCCAGATTAAGGCCGCTATTCAATCCAAGAAAATAGCTGTTCTCCGCACTGCCGCCTGGGCTCCGATCCTGACTATTCGCGCCGGTAAAGGTGTAATTCAATAGCAACGCATTAATACCTTCATCCCAGTATTTCGGTGGGATATAGCCTCTGGCGCTGGCAACCATCGCCGCCTGCGGGATGCTAATGTCGAGACGTTGCTGCGCAAAATCAAAGCGGGTCCGGGCGGCCGGTATCGCACTGGCGAGATCCGGGCAACTTCCCGCCGCCGCCTTCGCCAACAGTGGAAACGCCCCGGTGTTTACCCCCATATTTTTAAGCATTTCAGGCGTCAGGCAGGCGCGTAATCCGCTGTCATCGGTGGGCGCGCTTTTTCCCGTCGTTTTCACCGCCTGGAAGGCAATGTCTCTGGTTGCGAGAAACGTATTGTTCAGGTAAACGTCAACGCGATACATCCCCGCCGCCTGGGCATTACGGGAAAAGGTCGATAGGTCGGCCACCGCAGACGGGTCGTCAGACAGAAATGCCGGGTTGAAATAGTTTTCCGCCCACCCCGGCGCAGGCGCCAGTGCGATAGCCAACGCCAGCGGGGTTAATACGGGTTTAGTTACGCTGGAGTAATATCGCGTCATGAAAAGCTGATTACGCATAACATCATGAAGCTGGACAAACGCGTGCTGGCGTCGTTGCGCCAAAATCGTTTACCGTGCGCAAAGATACCTGGCCGGGCGTCGCCGGGAGAGTGATCGCGCCTTTCGGCGGTACCATAGTATTCGGCAGTTTTTTCCCCGCGCTATACAGTTCAACCATCGAAACGTAGTACGGCGAAGGATTAGTAATCGTTAGCTGGCCGCGCTCGTTACGGCAGCGAAGCGTCGACGGGGCATGAGCTGGCGCCTCCGCCAGATTTTTCGGGCGGATAAATAGCTTAATCACGCTTTGCGTCGCAATTTGCAGGGAGTTGCCGGTCAATTTATTTTTATCGACAGAGGGTATCGCTTTACTGTTTAAATAAAATACGCTTTCGCGATCGGTCGGTAATGACGGCCCGACATACATAATACGTAATATATTTTCTTTTTTAGGCTGGATCACAAAGAGAGGCGGCGTAATGATAAAATCCGTCGAGCGTGAACCATCGGCATTGGCGACCCATGACTGAATTAAAAAAACATTGCTGGCAGAAGAATTAATAATCGGCAAGGAGGTTTGCTTACTTCCCTGCGGATAAATCACCCTGGTCGCGCCCAGCGCAATGCCTCCCGCCTGCGCGGCAAACGACAGGCCGGCCGCCGACAGCAGTAGCAATAATCGAAGGAAAATCGGTACGTTTTTTTTCATCTGCGTAATATCCTGATGCCGTCGGTTTGTTACGCGCAGTGACGCGCGTAACGCCCCTTTCTCGCCTCCCAACAGACGAGAAAAAAATCCCGATAAGGAATCAGGAATAAACCATGCTAAATGTCGCCGTCGCGGTAACATTACCGGCAGTCGCCGTACCGGTAGCGATATAATCCACGCTAAGCGGAATAACGTTTTCGCCATCGTTCAAGGTAACAGTACTGGACGATTCACCGATATTCAGCGCCTGGCCATCTGGTCCATAAAGTTGTAATGCCACATTCGTCGCCGAACCTGCCCCAGCGGTATTCGCCAGCGACCCCGGCTGGTTTGCGTCCTGTTGGCCATTAAAAATCACCGCCGCATTCTGGCTGGTCTGAGTATCGCAGTCTTCCAGTTTGATGGTGAAATCTTCTTTTTGATTCGCCACCATACCGGCCTCGGTTAATTTACTGGCGCGAACCTGGCCTAATGTCACGGTCTGATCGACAGAGTCAGCGGAAACAGAACAGGCGGCGTCAACGACCTGTCCGACAAAATTTACCGTACCGCCAGTGACGGTTGTAGTATCCGCTTGCGCGGTGGACAACATTCCGCCAAAGGCAATGGCAGAGACCATTAATGCTAGTACAGGCTTTTTCATTCAAGCTCCTTTTAAATATAAAGATGAGGGTAATCAGATTTTTTAACGAAACGGCTGCTGATATTTCTTCACAGCAATATCACGACTTTTTCTTATGCGAAAAAAAGTGTCTTCTTGTTCTGATATAAATGTCAGAGGCAATAAAACAGCCACTCAACGTCGTGAGTTAATCTTTACGTTATAATGAGATAACGATGTTATTAATTATTAGCAAGCCAACGGCAAGTTGCAATCATCGACATTTGGTTTTATAGGACTAGGTATAACCTGTTGTTTTATATTAACTTTACACCAGTCGTTCGGCCTATCTCCTTTAGCCATATTGACTTTTTAAAAATAACCTTCATAACAACCTTCAGTAAAACATTCTATTAACGATATCAGGCAAATTCAGTCGAGATATGTAAATATATCGTTGCGGATAGTGCATTAATACGCCACTGGCAGTTTTCCGAGCGCCGTCAGGCGCCCATTATCAATATGGATATACCCGCCTTTTTTTAGTTCAGACAGAATCTTCATGGTCCGACTGCGCGATATCCCGGTACGCCGTTGAATAAAATTCAACACGATAATGCTTTCCCGGTAGGCCTGTGGATAAGCCCATATTTCTGTCAGCAGCGCCCGAACTTTCAGATAAGAATCGACGCCGACTAATTCACGATCGCGCGCGCTCATCACCATCAGACGGTAAGCCAGACAACGGGCCACGTCGTGCCACAAATCGCATTCATCGGCGATTTTTATAAAATCCGGCAGGCGAACAAATCTACCGGTACAAACCGTTTCTGCGAGCAAAAAGTGTTCCGGTCGCGCGGGGACATTATAGGTAGCGCCATAGCTGTCAACCATACCCACGACCGATGGCGCAAACGATGAAGATATATGGAGTCGTTTGTCATTATGACAGAAAGAAACAACGCCAGACTCCAGTAATACAATGTAGTGTTCATCATTTGCCTGTAAATAAAACTCATCGCCGATACCCAGCGTAAACGGTTGGCCAAATGGCAACAAGGCCGAAAATAAGGCATCAATCGCCGCGTGAGGTTTAGCCTGCTGAGAAAAAAGAAAAGAGTGTAATGAATTCTCATTATTATCTTTAGCAAAAGCGTCGTTCATCATTTTTTTCATTAACGGTTGTCTACTCAATGTAGCGCCACAGTATAACTTCTCAAAAAGTACTTAAATTAATAATAAATAACATCACTATGCAGTATTTCTGTATTCACAAGGCACTAATACGCAATATTTTTAAGATTAAGACAATTCTTAATACAAAATGATTACAGAAAATTAATAACGAATTACGCATAAAGAATGAGAGGTCAGGGGCGCAAGAAAAGAGATTCGAAAGAACGCGCCTTCGAATCTCAAACTAATAGTCCAGATTAATGCAAATAAGCAGTGATATTATCTGAAATAGCGTGGAGCAGCATAATACTCTACCATTTTATCCGCCAGCCAGCCGCCGTCTTCACCGTTAGAATGGATTGTCGTAATACTGATAGTAGAACCACCGCCCCATAAGATCGAAAAGACGTTAAAGTCCGGTAGATTCAGCGCCTGCATCTGGCCCCAGTCATACCCCTTATCTTTACGTAAAAAGTCGCCGACGGTCGGGACGCCGTAAGTCGCACTATTTAAGGCCGTATTGAGTAGCTGCAAAGAGAGCGTGTCAGGATCGCTGCCAATGCGGGCGTCACCCATAAAAAAGGTTCCGCCGGATGCAAAGTGCGCAGGGCTGATCTTACTGACGCCCTCTTCTACTGTAGGCATATGGCCGCCTGGGATTTGCCACAGCATGGCTGGCGTCAGCAGCGCTTTCGTCACCTGTTTGACCATCGCCAGGTAATTAAGCCAGCATGTCGCATTCCAGCCATAGTGGGCAAGCGCATCAGGACTGAAACAGTCACGCTCAAATTTATCAAACGCAATAAAGTCTGGCGCATATTCTCCGCTATAAACGCCCAGTTCATGAATAAATCCGGCGATCGCCTGCCCTTCAGCTACCGGATCAGCGGTATCGCGCAGCACCCAGTCCGCCGTTCCTGTCGCCCAGACATTCGTCTGCCAGCCAAAAGCCACATCCGGGGCAAACTGACGAACAAGATAGTTCACCGCCTGAATATAGCCGTAGAGATCGTCGCTAAACGTCGGCAACGAAGGCGCGATAAAGCCAGCCATCGCCGGTAAGGCTTGTATCGCTGCCGCCAGTTGGGCATTCACCGGCACACTGTTTTTTTGCCGTACTACGGTATAGCCATACGGTTCTTGCTGTAGCGCCCCGAGAAAATCCGGGTTAAGCACAAAGGTGGCCGGGACAGGATGCGTCTCATCTTTGTATGACTGCGCCGCCAGACACTGGGTAATAAAGTTACCAAAATGGTTACGTAGCTTTTGCGCATCCTGTAAATCCGCCAGCGCGCTACCGCCGCTGGCATTCGCGGTACAAATGACCATTACCGGCATGATGCTACGCCCGGCTTCTTTTTCTATCTGGCGCACCAGCGCAACGGTTTTATGGATCGGTAACGTCGCGTAATCCAGAAAACCATCCCCGTTCACGTCAACCTCCGCGGCCGGAACCGGATCGCCGCCGCCGTCAAAACCATCGTATTTAAACAACGCGCTAAACGGTATATCGCGATAAAGAGAAACCGTCTCTGGCGCGTTAACCGTCACGCCGCCATGGGCAAGGTAATCAGGCCAACCTTTTACCTGTAGCGTCACGCCGGGCAGAAACTCCAGCGCCACATGGTTGACCTTTTGCAACAACCGTAGCGGCCCGGCCTGTTCACAACGCCACGGCACGCTGTCGATGAAAATGTCGTCCGTCTGAACATCATACAGCCCGGGCGCAAAGCGTAATGCCAACGTCTGCCGATCGCTGCCGCTCTCCAGCATTAATGAGTATTGATATTTACCGCTGCTGAACAGATAACGCTGCGGCGCGACGCCATCGGGCAGGCCCAGTAGAGTGGCATCCACCGTCACGAAACTCGCCGTGTCGAGCGCCGACTGTTGGTAAGCGACAGCAACCTCGGCAATCTGCGCCGCAGCAGGGATAAACCCCGTAAGCTGTATGGGTGCCGATATAAAGCGGTTATTAATCATCGCAGTCTGCAGATTGACCGTATAATGGTGCCCCGCCAGTAGCCGGGTGATTAACTGAGGTTGGTTGGCGATCAGCGTGACGGTACGCTCATCCGCTTGCGTAGTATCGGCGATATCAACGGTCAATTTCGCATTACCAAGCGCAGGGGCGTCAATCATCAGACGCGCGCTGGCATAACGGACAATCGGCAGACAGGATACCTGGACCTGCGCGGCGGCATCGCCGGATTGCAGCGTAACGGTAAAAGAGGACTCGACTGGCGCGATTTGCATCTCATCATTCGCCAGTACCGGTACGGTAAGCCGATACGTTCCTGCGCTAAGATCGCCTATTGTCAGAACCTCTCCCCACTCACCGACAAAGCGCCGGGTTTCGCCGGCAGGAAACAGCAGCTCAATCGCCGGTTTGAGCGCCACGGTCTGCGTCATGGCAGGAAAATGAACACAAATTTTTCCCTGACGGGCAGGGTCATGGGCCAACGTCGCGCTCAAATCGCTGATAGCAACTGGCATCTGCGTGGCGGCCAGATAGCACTGTAATTCGGCGGTATCCCCCGCCGCCAGCATCAGCGCGCCGTCATGATTAATGGTGATGGTATTCTTCTCGATGGGCCATCCCCCATCGCTGGCCAGCGTCACGGCCTGATTCCCCAGCATTGTTCCCTGAAACGGACTGTAGGGATCGGGGTGCGCGCTGGCCGTAAAATTCAGTTGAAGCTGATTGAGATCTACCGCCTGAGCGTAGAGGTTGGTCAGCGTAAAGGTGACGCGTTGATACCAACTCGCGGCATTCAACTCGCTAACGTTAAGCGTAAGGCCGCGTTCCTGAAGGTCATTGTCCTTTTCCGGCACATCGGGTTCGGCGGGTTGTTCGTCTGCGGCGGGTATCGCTGGCGTCTCCTGATCGGATGGGGTTTCAGACTCTGCGTCTTCGGATGACGATGACGCCAGCGTCAAGGTGATGGCGGACATTTTTACCGGCACCTGCGTCGCCGCGAGGCTGAAAGAGAGCGTCCCGCGTTCGCCCGGCTGAAGAAGTAATGCATCGCTGTTATTAATGATGATGTTGTTAGTTTCCAGCGTGCCATACGAACTATCATTCAGCGTAAGCGGCAGGTTCCCTTTGAGCGTACCGCCGCTATTTCCCCATGGATCGATGTGCCCGGAAGCCGTGAATGATATTGCGGCATGGTTCATATCGACCGCATTACCGCTCTCATTGATGAAGGTTAAGGTGATTTTTTGATACCAGCTGTTGACGTCAAATGCGCTGGCATGGATGGAAATGGTCATGGTCTGCTCTTCCTCTGTCCCTGGTGGAGAAAAGCCCCGGTAAACCGGGGCTTGAATCATGAAGCCCAATACATCGTGCTTAATGCCGTGTATTAGTAAGCGCCAAGATCGGTCCATGCACCGCCGACACCGCAGTTCAGGTCAGGCTGGTCGCCCATAGACCACCATTTCACCTGATAGTTATGGCCTTTCCAGCTAACGATTTCGAAAGAACCCCAGTTTGCGCCATAAACGGTAGAAGCATCCCACTGCGCGTAAGGTGACGTTTTGTCATCTGCTGGCGTATCATCCTCAGCCGGCGTGGTATCTTCCTCCTCGTCCGGTACAGGAACGATAATCTCTTCTTCCTCTTCCGGTTCCGGTTGAACCTGAGATAGCGCAGGCACAGCCGTCAGAACAAAGCGCTGCTGAGAGGACGGTTCGTTGTAGCAGTCGCGTACAAACAGGGTGAACTGGAAGGCTGTTTTTTCGCTAACTTCCGGTACCACAACCTCAATGATTTCAGCCGTTTTGTCTGCCACAGTGATTTGAGAAGGCACGCCCCAGCTAAAGGACAGCTCATCGTTATCTTCATCAGAAGAACCTGCGCCAGACAGTTGTACAGTAGATCCGCCTACGACCAGCAGTTCAATCGCCGCTTTCGGCGCGTGGTTGACCTTCTGCGCGTCGTCGCTGTCGCTCTGCTCTTCATCTTTTTCTACATTGATACCTTCAAAGTAGAACGGTTCCATATCGATAACTTCAGATTCGATTTCATAACCCAGACCTTCACGCACGGCGTTAACCAGCACGCCGTTGTCCTGATCGATAGTCCAGGTAAACACGCCGCCCAGGCCCAGTTTCGCTGCATATTCGCCTTTTGCTTTGACAGTACGCGGCGTATCCAGGGATAAAAACAGTTTGGATTCCGGGCTATACAGGTAGTCAGCATCAGCGACCTGGTCGGTGTAAACGTTGAAACCGTTACGGCCTTTCTGGTTTTCCAGATCCAGGTAGCTATAAATGACGTCATACCATTCGCTGGTGCCGGATTCGAAGGAACCGGTAGTAGGGCCTGAACCTGGGTTGTAAGAACCTTTCAGCGGCGACAGGGATTCAATTTCTACCTGACGAGCGTTACGGGTATAGCCGGCATAACCGATGTTGATACGGTCAGCAGAGAAACCTTCCGCCAGCAGGTGATCAACGATGGTTTCGACAGCCCAGCCGCCCTCTTCCAGCGCTTTGCGGTTGGTGTGGTGGCCCAGCGTTTCCGCCCACGGCGTACCGAAGAAGTCATAGGTCATCAGGTTGATACCATACAGGCCAGCAGCCATCAGATCTTTTACTTTCGCATAGTCAAAAATAGTAGTGACAGCAGAAGCGGCAATAGAGATCTTCACATTGCTCAGACCAGCAGAATCCAGCTGTTTACGCAGTTCGGCAATCAGCAGCGCGTAGTTAGCGCCATCTTCCGGACCAAACGGGTTGCCCGCCCCTTCATTGTTCGGGTATTCCCAGTCAATATCCACTTCGCTGAACATCGGGAACTGTTTGAACAGTTTCACCACGCCTTTGGCGAAGATTTTACGAGAAGAGTCAGAAGCGGCGGTTTCGTGGAACCCGTTACTCATGCTCCAGCCGCCGATACTCATGGAGAGCGCCAGCGTGTGACCTGCGGCTTTCGCTTTTGCCTGCATATCACGCAGCGCGCCCAGCATACCTTTGGCGTTAGCCTGGGTCACGGTTTTCGGATCAACATCCCAGCCGCTGGTTTCAAAACCCAGGTTGATATAAGACTGGAAATCGCCCCACGGATCGAGGAAGGTCGGCTCATATTTCACTTTGCCGCACTGTGCTGCCGCTTCTGCTACGACATCGCGGTCTTCTTTATCAATTTTTCTGAAACCGGTGATGCCAACAAAGCCGAAAATCAGTTTGTCATAAGCCGTCGGTGAAACGTTGGTTAAATCATAACCACGGCCTGGTTGGGACATATTGCCTTGCAGACGGCTGTCATACTGTGACCAGTCGGTGTAATAACCGAATACCTTCGGTTTAGTCGTGGAATTTTTATATTTATTGTATACCGGTTTCGCAACACGAGCGGAAGTATAGCTTATTTTATCATCGCTTGTTGCAGGGTCAAAACCATTCGCTGCATGAGTAGTTTCAGTAATTGTATCGCCTTGAATCAGTTTGCTTGTAGCCATTTTCAAATTTCCTTTTACGTTTCAAAATTGTCGCAGCTCGTTCTGCGGGGTCCATAATCGTTACAGGCATAAAAAATAGCTAATCACAAAACATCATCTTTTTAGATGATATAAAAATCATAAAAATGAGGTTAACAACACCGTCTATCGAAGAGAAAACAACACCTCTCAGCGCCCGCTTACTCCGTTCTGGTGAGAGCATAGTAAATATCATTTATCATGTAATTAAATATCATTTAATTTCAATGAAATAATGTGATTACACTCGCTATAGACAATGACAATACAATAAAACCAGTGACATTTATTGGATTAAGACATTTCTCATACAATATAGTCACCACAGACAACCAGGATGTACATTTCTAAAGGAAGACGTTATGAAAACTTATATCATTAATAGCAACTGCATTTACAATGAAGGTAAATATGAACTGAGGACGGTCTCAAATTCACAGGTTATTAAAATGACTGCGATGAGAGCCAAATGCCTCAGTTTCATCATCGAGAATGCTCATCTGGAGATTATCGAGCGACAAAAAATAACCACTGCGTTATGGGGAAGTCGAAGCCACTATGTTAATGATGCAAATCTAACGCAGATTCTCTATTTAATCAGACGTGACCTTAAAGCGCTTGGTATTAACGATCTTTTTATTACCATTCCAAGACAAGGTCTCAAAGTGAATAGTGATATCGCCATTATCGCGACGGATAGCGAAACAAAGGGAAGAAAAAAACAGATTGTACGGCAAACCATCGCCGCCCTGACGACCGTATTTTCAGTAACGTTAGGTTCTCTCATGTATCTGCATATTCACTAAGCGAAGGAAAGGGAAGATGAATCCAATTATAGATGGAATTATTGCGCTTGAAGGCGGTTACGTATTTAACCCTAAAGATAAAGGCGGCGCCACCCATTGGGGCATTACCGAAGCCACGGCGCGAGCGCATGGCTATGCTGGCGATATGCGGGATCTGACCCACGCTGAAGCCTACGCGATTCTCGAAGAGGATTACTGGATAAAACCAGGCTTTGACGTCATCTCGACGCTATCGTGGCCTGTCTCCTTCGAGCTGTGCGATGCGGCAGTCAACATAGGCGCTTACCACCCCAGCGCGTGGCTGCAACGCTGGTTGAACGTCTTTAATCACGAAGGTAAACGCTACCCGGATATTCATGTGGATGGCAATATTGGCCCGCGGACGCTTGCCGCTCTCGAACATTATTTGGCCTGGCGAGGCCAGGAAGGGGAAGCCGTTTTGGTGAAAGCCCTCAATTGCAGTCAGGGCACGTACTACTTAAACGTTGCTGAGAAAAACCACAATAACGAACAATTTATTTATGGCTGGATCAAGAATAGAGTGACCTAGACCCGGCTGAAAAAAGACGCGTAAAAGGCTCACGGATGAGCCTGATACTGCGAATGATAATTAATCTGAATTATTTCCTTCGATAATTTTTTTAATCCGCCGCCCAAGAATTTTTAAGATCGGACTCGCGAAAACACCGCCTAAGCCTGCCGCCAACAGAACAATGTTGAAACTGCATTCTTTTTCGATCGCAATCGCGCTTAACAAGAAACTGGTGAAGCAGGAAATCACGATCTGCGTTAAGCAATATTTAATACTTTCATGAGAACTATTATATTCTGTCTTATCTTTGCGTAAAAGATAGCTGACAAAGCCTCCCCACGCGCCAATCGAAATAATAGTGAGTAAGATCTCTAGCTCCAATAGCACAACTTCCGTTGTCGACACATGGTTGGGAATAGACATTTTAACACTCCGAAATCATTATAAATGAATAATTAACACAAGGAGTGTAAGCGCCCTGTCAGAAGGGTAAAAATCAAAGCACATCATTTAAAACCATATTAAATCAAAGCGTAAAAATGAGGTGTATTAGCGACGGAAGGAGGAAAGCGTTTGTAACATACTTACCATCTCATTAATCGTCGATATATTTCTACTATTTTTATTCCAGGATGCATAGACCTGAACTGACTTCAAAGCCAGTTCGGGCGGAGGCTGAATAAACTTAATGTCATATTTACGATGATTTTTATAAAAAAGCGCTAATTTCAAAGGCATCAATGCAATCAATGAGGTTCGTTCGATCATGCTCATCAAACCGTTAAGCGAATCACTGCGATAGCCGACAATACGCCTGCCAGTATAGTAAAGCTCATCCTTAAATAATTCACTATCATGATATATCACTGAAGCCCCCATCCCCGGCTGATATAACGCATGACGCGAAGAATAAAAATGATGTAGCGACAGTTGTGAGAGGGTACTCAGCATGTGTTTACTGCTACAGATACAAACAAATGATTTAAAACTATCAATAATTTGATTCTCTATGCCGGACTCCAGCAAAGGTTCGGCACTAATCAACAGATCGCCTTGCGCAGTAAACAGAAGTTCGCTGATATGCTCCCGACTCATATTTCTGACAGTGAAATGATTTATCAAAATACGGTCAAATATATCGCTGTTATAGAGTTGAGAAAGATAATAGCTTTCAACAATATCACTGCCTAATAACGTTATCTGGAACGCTTCATCTTTTTTGCTATTACAGAGAAAGGTGTCATCCACCAGTTTCATCACCTGACTGAAATTTTGGTGAATGTCGACAGCCTTAGCTGTGGGGATGAGCCCGCCTTTCCCTCTGCTAAACAGCTCTTCCGGGTAATAACTCTGCAGGCGCTTTAACGCCAGAGAAACGGCAGCCGGTGTAATGCCTAACTTTTTTGCCGCCATAGCCGCATTTCCTGACAAAATAACAGCGTCAAGAATTTTGATTAAATTATAATCAAAATTCTTGTTGGCACCTTTCGATCCCATTCGCTGTCTGCCTCCGGAAACTAAAAAAAGCAATATAGATAATACTCAAGATAAATCAATTCACAGCATCTAAAAAAGCAATCATTAATGTCATCACATCACGTTTTTTTAAAGAATAAGCGTATACAAAACTGCTGATTAACATCAATTTGTTTATCAGTAAAAACAAAATATCAACAAATGAGAGGATACGATGCGTTTAACAGAGGCCTGGGCGCGTACAGGCAGAAAAAAGCCCGGATATACACCCGGGCTGAAGAAAAATACAACGGGAAAAAGATTAGCGAGTCAAATCGTCAAAGAATTTTTTCACGCCGTCAAAGAAGCTTTTTGAACGCGGGCTGTTTTTCTCTCCCGTCGGGCCGCCAAAACTTTCCTGAAGATCTTTTAGCAATTGCTTCTGTTTTTCGCTCAGACCGACCGGCGTTTCAACCACCACACGGCACAGCAAATCGCCCTGCGCGCCACCGCGTACGGACTTCACGCCTTTGCCGCGCATACGGAACAGCTTGCCCGTTTGTGTTTCGCTCGGTACTTTCAGCATCACGCGACCATCTAACGTCGGCACTTCAATTTCACCGCCCAGCGCCGCCATCGCAAAGTTGATCGGCACTTCGCAATAAAGATTATTGCCTTCACGCTCGAAAATAGGGTGTTGTTTCACCTGGACCTGAACGTACAAGTCGCCTGCCGGTGCGCCATGCTCGCCCGCTTCGCCCTCGCCTGCCAGACGAATACGATCGCCGGTATCCACGCCCGCCGGGATTTTAACGGACAGAGTTTTACTCTTTTCAACACGCCCATGACCGTGACATTTATGGCACGGATCTTTGATCAGCGTACCGCGTCCCTGACAGTGTGGGCAGGTCTGCTGTACAGCAAAGAATCCCTGGCGCATCTGTACCTGACCAGAACCATGACAGGTCGGACAGGTTTGCGGTTGCGTGCCAGCTTTCGCGCCGCTGCCGTGGCAAACGTCGCACTCCTCCAGCGTCGGAATACGGATCTCTTTGGTCACGCCACGCACCGCTTCTTCCAGGGTGAGATCCATGTTATAACGCAAATCAGCCCCACGCGCCGCACGTTGGCGACCACGCCCGCCGCCAAAGATATCGCCAAAAACGTCACCAAAGATATCACTGAAATCAGCGCCGCCATTAAAGCCGCCGCCAAATCCGCCGCCCATACCGCCTTGTTCAAACGCGGCGTGACCATACTGATCGTAGGCTGCGCGTTTTTGCGCATCGGTCAGCACTTCATAGGCTTCTTTAATCTCTTTAAATTTAGCTTCGGCCTCTTTATCACCCTGATTGCGGTCCGGATGATATTTCATGGCCAGGCGCTTATACGCCTTTTTGATTTCACGCTCTTCCGCTGTTTTGGAAACGCCTAAAATCTCGTAGTAATCTCTTTTCGCCATCTCTTTTTATCTGCCCTTAACATGCATGCACGGGCGGAGAGGAAACCTCTTCGCCCGTGCCAGTAATTACCCGTTCAAAGGGCGATTATTTTTTATCTTTTACTTCTTCAAACTCAGCGTCGACAACGTCGTCATCTTTCGCGTTGTTTGCAGAAGCGTCAGCGGAGCCAGCCTGCTGCTGCGCATGTTGCTGCTGAGCGATTTCCATCAGTTTCTGGGAAACCTGCGCCAGTTCCTGCATTTTCGCTTCGATAGCGGCTTTATCTTCGCCTTTCAGGGCAGTTTCCAGCGCGCTCAGCGCAGACTCGATAGCGGTTTTGTCATCAGCCGGCAGTTTATCGCCTGCTTCTTCAACCTGCTTACGGGTGCTGTGCAGCAGATGGTCGCCCTGGTTACGGGTCTGAACCAGCTCTTCAAACTTACGGTCGGATTCAGCGTTCGCTTCTGCATCGCGAACCATTTTCTGAATTTCTTCCTCGTTCAGACCAGAAGACGCCTTGATAGTGATCTTCTGCTCTTTGCCGCTGTTTTTATCTTTCGCGGAGACGTGCAGGATACCGTCAGCATCGATATCGAAGGTGACTTCGATCTGCGGCATACCGCGCGGCGCCGGGTTGATGCCATCCAGGTTGAACTGACCCAGAGATTTGTTATCAGACGCACGTTTACGCTCACCCTGCAGCACATGGATGGTTACCGCAGACTGGTTGTCTTCCGCAGTAGAGAACACCTGGCTGTGCTTGGTCGGGATGGTGGTGTTTTTGGTGATAAGCGGAGTCATCACGCCACCCATCGTTTCGATACCCAGAGACAGCGGGGTAACGTCCAGCAGCAGTACGTCTTTCACATCACCGGTCAATACGCCGCCCTGTACCGCTGCGCCGATAGCCACAGCTTCGTCCGGGTTAACGTCTTTACGCGGCTCTTTACCAAAGAACTCAGCAACTTTTTTCTGCACCATTGGCATACGGGTCTGACCGCCGACGAGGATCACGTCGTTGATATCAGACACGGACAGGCCAGCGTCCTGCAGTGCGACTTTCAGCGGCTCGATAGAACGGTTCACCAGATCTTCAACCAGGCTTTCCAGTTTCGCACGAGTCACTTTGATGTTCATGTGTTTCGGACCGGTAGCATCTGCGGTAATGTACGGCAGGTTCACGTCGGTCTGCTGCGCAGAAGACAGCTCGATTTTGGCTTTTTCTGCGGCTTCTTTCAGGCGCTGCATGGCCAGCGGATCGTTACGCAGGTCAATGCCCTGATCTTTCTTAAACTCGTCAACGAGGTAGTTGATCAGGCGGGTATCGAAGTCTTCACCACCCAGGTGGGTATCACCGTTGGTTGCCAGAACTTCAAAGGTTTTTTCGCCATCAACTTCGTCGATTTCGATAATAGAGATATCGAAAGTACCACCACCGAGGTCGTAAACCGCGATAGTACGGTTGCCGACTTCTTTATCCAGACCGTAAGCCAGCGCTGCGGCAGTCGGTTCGTTGATGATACGTTTAACTTCCAGCCCCGCGATACGACCAGCGTCTTTGGTAGCCTGACGCTGCGCATCGTTAAAGTAAGCCGGTACGGTGATAACCGCTTCAGTTACCGGTTCGCCCAGATAATCTTCAGCCGTTTTCTTCATTTTCTTCAGCACTTCGGCAGAAATCTGCGGCGGCGCCATTTTCTGACCTTTCACATCAAGCCATGCGTCGCCATTGTCGGCGCCGATGATTTTGTACGGCATGATAGAAACGTCACGTTGAACTTCTTCGTCCTGGAAGCGGCGGCCAATCAGGCGTTTAATCGCAAACAGGGTGTTTTGCGGGTTTGTCACTGCCTGACGTTTAGCCGGCTGACCAACCAGAGTTTCACCATCCTGGGTATAAGCAATGATAGAAGGCGTAGTGCGATCGCCCTCGGCGTTCTCCAGCACGCGTGCCTGCGTTCCATCCATAATCGCTACACAAGAGTTGGTAGTACCCAGGTCGATACCAATAATTTTACCCATCTAAACGTCTCCACTAAAAATTCGGTCATCATGTGGTTGTGAATCTGTAATAAGGGCGAAACGTGCGGTTTCAACTACCCTGAATCGTTTTTTTTCAGACTCACCACTGCGGTTGACTACAAGATGGGGTCGTAACCCACGTCATCAAGGGGGAGATGAAAAAATTTTTTAGTGACGAGAGGGCGCGATGGAAAACCAGACAGATAAATATTCATGAAATAAATTAAACAACGAATACTATTCACAGAAAAATTGTAATAAAAAGAAAAGATTACAAAACTGAATCGTTGTCATGAGCAGAGTATGATAGACGGTAATTGCTTATTGAACCCGTCAAAGAGAAATTCCATGCGATCTGTGTTAACGATTTCCGCCGGCCTGCTTTTCGGCCTGGCGTTAAGTAGCGTCGCGCACGCGAACGACCATAAAATACTGGGTGTTATTGCCATGCCCAGAAATGAAACGAACGATCTCGCGCTGAAAATTCCCGTCTGCCGCATCGTGAAGCGCATTCAACTCACGGCGGATCACGGCGACATCGAACTTAGCGGCGCATCCGTCTATTTTAAAACTGCGCGTAGCGCCAGCCAAAGCCTGAACGTCCCTTCCTCAATCAAAGAGGGCCAGACGACAGGCTGGATCAATATTAATAGCGATAACGACAACAAACGCTGCGTATCAAAGATTACCTTCTCAGGTCATACGGTAAATTCTTCCGATATGGCGAGACTTAAAGTCATTGGCGACGATTAATCGCTGTTATTTCTATTCCAAAAGCCAGACTGAAAATGAACGTCACCTATTTACACGACGAGGATTTAGACTTTCTTCAGCATTGTAGCGAAGAACAACTCGCCGATTTCGCCCGTTTGCTGACGCATAACGAAAAGGGCAAAGCTCGCTTGTCGAGCGTCCTTAGTCATAACGAGCTGTTCAAAGCGATGGAAGGTCACCCAGAGCAACACCGCCGTAACTGGCAGCTCATTGCCGGCGAGTTTCAGCATTACGGCGGCGACAGTATCGCCAACAAATTGCGCGGACACGGAAAACAGTACCGCGCGATTCTGCTGGATGTCGCAAAACGGCTAAAACTCAAAGCAGATAAAAGCATGTCGACGTTTGAAATAGAACAGCAACTACTGGAGCATTTTTTACGTCATACCTGGCAGAAGATGGACGCGGCGCATAAGCAGGAATTTCTGCAAGCCGTAGACGCCAAAGTTTCTGAACTGGAAGAACTGCTGCCGCTGCTCATGAAAGATCGCAGTCTGGCAAAAGGGGTCTCCCACCTGCTTTCCACCCAGCTTACCCGCATTTTGCGTACCCATGCCGCAATGAGCATCCTGGGCCACGGATTGCTGCGCGGCGCAGGTCTTGGCGGCCCGGTCGGCGCGGCGTTAAACGGCGTCAAAGCGATGAGCGGCAGCGCGTATCGCGTGACTATTCCGGCGGTGTTGCAAATAGCCTGCCTGCGACGAATGATGGCAGCCGTTCAGGCGTGAATGCCCTCACAGGGGGAAATATTTTCTTTTCCCCCTTATTAGATCATAGACAGTCCTCTTCCCCCTGATTATTATGCCGCGCCCCGAATACGGAACTCGTTATTCTGGGAAACTATTTCACCATTCAATTATGATGATTTTGAGGAATTATGGGCAACACTAAGTTGGCTAATCCGGCACCGCTGGGCCTGATGGGCTTCGGCATGACCACCATTCTGCTTAACCTGCACAATGCCGGTTTTTTCGCCCTGGACGGTATTATTCTGGCGATGGGGATTTTCTACGGCGGTATCGCGCAAATTTTTGCCGGTCTGCTGGAGTATAAAAAAGGCAATACCTTTGGTTTAACGGCCTTTACCTCTTACGGTTCGTTCTGGCTGACGCTGGTCGCTATCCTGCTGATGCCGAAAATGGGCCTGACGGATGCGCCTGACGCTCAGCTACTCGGCGCTTATTTAGGTCTGTGGGGCGTGTTCACGCTGTTTATGTTCTTCGGTACGCTGAAAGCCGCCCGCGCGCTGCAATTTGTTTTCCTGAGCCTGACCGTACTGTTCGCTCTGCTGGCGGTCGGCAATATCACCGGCAACGAAGCCATTATCCATATCGCAGGCTGGGTTGGTCTGGTTTGTGGCGCCAGCGCTATTTATCTGGCGATGGGTGAAGTGCTAAACGAGCAATTTGGCCGCACTATTCTGCCAATCGGCGAGGCGCACTAAATCTCTTTTATTCCTCCCGCACCGGGAGGAATAACCCTACTATCAGTATTTTCCGGTCAGGACGACATATTCTCACGTCTGGCGCTCTTCGGACGGAAAGCGGCAACCACTTCCGGCGCGGTTTCGACATACGGCCCGTCAAGCAGCTGTATGCAATACGGCACGCTCGCAAAAATGCCCGGCACGCTAACGCTGCCATCATCCGCTTTTACGCCTTCCAGCGTTTCTTTGATCGATTTTGGCTGTCCAGGCAGATTAAGAATTAACGCCTGTTTACGGATAACGCCCACCTGGCGGGAAAGAATGGCGGTCGGCACAAAGCGCAGGCTGATCTGGCGCATCTGTTCGCCAAAACCTGGCATTTCACGGTCGGCGATGGCAAGGGTCGCGTCCGGCGTGACGTCGCGACGCGCCGGACCGGTACCGCCAGTGGTCAGCACCAGATGACAGCTCATCTCATCAACCAGTTCACACAACGTTTGCTCGATAATTTCCTGTTCATCAGGAATTAAGCGCCGCTGGACCTCGAAAGGCGTGGTCAGCGCAGAAGCGAGCCACTCCTCAAGCGCAGGAATGCCTTTATCCTGGTAAACGCCGCTTGAAGCGCGGTCGGAGATAGAAACTAAGCCAATACGTAAGGTATCCATGATTATTCCGTTTAAACAGTCTCGTTAAACAGAATGATACACTGCGAAGGGAAGGACAGACAGGTTTCAGAAGAGGTAGCGTGACCCATATCAGGGCCACGCGTTAATGATTACAGCAGATCGCCGATCATTTTTTCCAGTTTTTCCTGGTCTACCGCAAACTTACGGATACCATCCGCCAGTTTGTCCACCGCCATGGGGTCCTGGTGATGCTGCCACAGGAACTCGGCTTCGGTAATGCGTTCCGGGCGCGCTTTGACTTCGCCGGAGAAAGAGAGCTTACGCTCAATCGCCCCTTCGCTTTCCGCCAGTTCTTTCAGCAATGCCGGTGCGATAGTCAGACGGTCGCAGCCCGCCAGCTCCAGAATTTCGCCTACGTTACGGAAGCTTGCGCCCATAACGACGGTTTCGTAACCATGCTGTTTGTAGTACTCGTAGATTTCCGTTACGGAAACCACGCCCGGATCTTCAGCTGGCGCATAGTCTTTCTTGTCGGTATTGGCTTTATACCAGTCAAGAATACGACCTACGAACGGCGAGATCAGGTAGACGCCCGCTTCGGCGCACGCACGCGCCTGCGCGAAGGAGAACAGCAGCGTCAGGTTACAGTTGATGCCTTCTTTTTCCAGCTGTTCGGCTGCGCGAATGCCCTGCCAGGTGGACGCCAGCTTGATCAGGATACGATCGTTGCTGATCCCCGCATCATTGTAGAGTTTAATGATACGTTTTGCTTTGGCGATAGACGCTTCAGTGTCATAAGACAGACGCGCGTCAACTTCGGTAGAAATACGCCCCGGCACCAGCTTCAGGATTTCCAGGCCAATATTCACCGCCAGCTTATCGGTCGCGTCAACAACCTGCTGCGCGCGGTCGCTGCTCTGCTGTTTCGCCCAGGCGACAGCATCGTCAATCAGCTTACGATATTCCGGGATTTGCGCTGCGTTAAGAATGAGAGAAGGGTTAGTTGTAGCATCCTGCGGCTGGTACAGCTTCATTGCCGCGATATCTCCGGTATCAGCCACTACGGTGGTGAACTGACGAAGGGAGGTCAATTTGTCCGTCATGATAGAGTTTCTCTTTAAACAGCTTGTTAGGGGATGTAACCGGTCTACCCTGATGATAACACGACGCACTCACAGCGCAACCGCCTACATGCACCTGGCTGCCCTTGTGCACTGTTTGCGTATCTGCCGACGGTTGATGCGCAATTAAAGGATACCGCCGTATTTATGGTAAACTGCCGTTAATATTAGTCTGACAAGGTCATCTACATCATGGGTCACGCTTATACAGGATCATCAAAGCGTGCCGGCATCAACAAGAGGGACGTTAATGCCTGAGTTTTTCAGTTTTATTAACGAAATACTCTGGGGCTCGGTAATGATTTACCTGCTGCTCGGCGCAGGATGTTGGTTTACCTGGCGTACCGGATTCATTCAATTTCGTTATATTCGCCAATTTAGCCGCAGTCTGAAAGGCAGCCTTAGCCCGCAGCCAGGCGGCCTGACGTCATTTCAGGCGCTGTGTACCAGCCTCGCGGCGCGGATTGGCAGCGGTAATCTGGCCGGCGTGGCGCTGGCTATCGCCGCAGGCGGTCCCGGCGCGGTATTCTGGATGTGGGTCTCGGCCATCATTGGCATGGCGACCTCCTTCGCCGAGTGTTCGCTTGCCCAGCTTTATAAAGAACGTGACCCGACAGGCCAGTTCCGCGGCGGCCCGGCGTGGTATATGGCGCGCGGGCTGGGAATGCGCTGGATGGGCGTGGTTTTCGCCCTCTTTCTGCTCGTCGCCTACGGGTTGATTTTTAATAGCGTGCAGGCGAATGCCGTCTCACGCGCGCTCCATTTCGCCTTCAACATTCCGCCGCTTATCTCCGGCATTGCTCTGGCGTTCTGTGCCCTGTTAATTATCATTCGCGGCATAAAAGGCGTCGCCCGCCTGATGCAATGGCTGATTCCCCTCATCGCGTTATTGTGGGTCGCCGGCAGCGTGTTCATTTGCCTCTGGCATATTGAGCAAATGCCTGGCGTTATCGCCTCGATAGTCAAAAGCGCATTTGGCTGGCAGGAAGCCGCGGCAGGCGCAGCCGGATATACGCTCACTCAGGCTATTACCAGCGGTTTTCAGCGTGGGATGTTCTCTAATGAAGCGGGAATGGGGTCAACGCCTAATGCGGCCGCAGCGGCAACGTCGTATCCCCCTCACCCTGTCGCGCAGGGGATTGTGCAAATGATTGGCGTATTCAGCGACACCATTATCATCTGTACCGCCAGCGCGATGATTATCCTGCTGGCGGGGAATCACGCGTCCCACTCGTCAACAGAAGGCATTCAGCTTCTCCAACATGCAATGGTTTCGTTGACCGGTGAATGGGGCGCCAGTTTTGTCGCGCTTATCGTCATTCTGTTCGCGTTCAGTTCTATCGTCGCCAACTATATTTACGCCGAAAACAATCTGTTTTTTCTGCGGTTACATAACGCAAAGGCTATCTGGCTATTACGCCTTGCGACGCTTGGCATGGTTATCGCCGGTACGCTTATCAGTTTTCCGCTGATATGGCAGCTCGCTGACATGATCATGGCCTGTATGGCCATTACCAATCTGACGGCGATTTTGTTGCTCTCACCGGTGGTGTATACCCTCGCCGGCGATTATCTGCGACAACGGAAACTGGGCGTAAGACCGCAGTTCGATCCGCGGCGCTTCCCGGATATCGAACCACAACTGGCGCCAGATACCTGGGATGCGGCATCGCGCGATTAAGCCGACAATCACAACCATCGGTCAACTCTGCGGCGTTTTTTTGCTAAAGTCGCAGAAAATTCCCTGCAAGGACTGGATATGCTGATTCTGATTTCACCTGCAAAAACGCTTGATTATCAAAGCCCGCTGGCCACGACCCGCTATACCCAGCCGGAGCTGTTGGATCACAGCCAGCAGCTTATTCAACAGGCCCGCCAGCTTTCGGCGCCGCAAATTTCCAGGCTGATGGGAATTAGCGACAAACTGGCGGATCTCAACGCCACGCGTTTTCATGACTGGCAGCCTCATTTTACGCCGGATAATGCACGCCAGGCGATTCTGGCGTTCAAAGGCGATGTTTATACCGGTCTACAGGCGGAAACGTTCAACGACGCGGATTTTGATTTTGCTCAACAACATCTGCGTATGCTCTCTGGCTTGTATGGCGTATTGCGCCCGCTGGATTTAATGCAGCCTTATCGTCTGGAGATGGGGATTCGCCTGGAGAATCCGCGCGGCAAAGATCTTTATCAATTCTGGGGCGATATCATTACCGATAAGCTCAACGAAGCGCTTGAGGCGCAGGGCGATCGGGTGGTGGTGAATCTGGCCTCTGAGGAATATTTTAAATCGGTGAAGCCGAAGAAACTGAATGCCGAACTGATTAAGCCCGTGTTCCTTGATGAGAAAAACGGCAAGTTTAAGGTGGTAAGCTTCTACGCCAAAAAAGCGCGCGGACTGATGAGCCGTTTTATTATTGAAAACCGCTTAACGAAGCCGGAACAGCTCACCGCGTTTGACCGTGAAGGGTATTTCTTTGATGAAGAAACCTCCACACAAGACGAGCTGGTCTTTAAACGCTACGAGCAGTAACGGCATCGCCGGATGGCGGTTACGCCTTATCCGGCCTACAAATCGACACCACCCCATAGGCCCGGTAAGCGACAGCGCCACCGGGCCTATGGTTATTGGCGGGTCATCATCAGCTTACGCAGGGCGGCAAAATCCGCAGGCAGATGATGTGAAAGCAGCGGCAGGTCGGCGCGTTCGGCGAGCGCTTCAGGCAAGGCCAGAGTTTCTCCCAGAATGGACTCCACGCTTTCTTTAAACTTCGCCGGATGCGCCGTTCCGAGAAACAAGCCATACTCGCCAGGGTTTAACTGGTCGCGTAATGCCCGATACGCTACCGCCGCATGAGGTTCCGAGATATAACCTTTCGCTTTCAGCTCGCGCATCGTCTGTTGTGTCGTAGTATCATCCACCGCCGCATAGCCCAGCTCAGTCAGGCGCCAGATTTTACGGCGGAATAGCTCCTCCACGCGCGGCCAGTTATTCGGCTGGCTGACATCCATCGCATTCGACAGGGTCGCCTGCGTCGCTTTCGGCGCCCACTTTCCGTCATGCAGAAAACGCGGCACCGTGTCGTTGACGTTGGTGGCGGCGATAAAACGTTTCACCGGTAGGCCTAACGACTTCGCCAGCAGCCCTGCCGTCAAATCGCCAAAGTTGCCGCTGGGGACGGAGATCACCAGTTGGTTACGCGCCCCCTGCGGCAGTTGCGCCACGGCTTCAAAGTAGTAGCAAATTTGCGCCAACAGGCGGCTGATATTAATCGAATTAGCCGAATTCAGCCCCAGCGCCGTTTTCAGTTCTTCGTCATCAAATGCCTGTTTCACCAGCGCCTGGCAAGCGTCGAAATCGCCGTCGATCGCCACGGTTTCAATGTTGCCGCCCAGCGTACAGAACAGTTTTTCCTGCAACGGACTGATTTTACCGCGCGGGTAGAGAATGACGACCCGCACATTTTCCAGGCCATAGAACGCGTGAGCCACCGCCGCGCCGGTATCGCCTGACGTTGCGGTCAGAATCGTCACCGGTTTGTCGCCGCTGATATGCGTCAGCATTTGCGCCATAAAACGCCCGCCGAAGTCTTTAAAGGCCAGCGTCGGACCATGGAACAGCTCCAGGCAGCCGACATCGCTTTCTACCTGCGCTACCGGCGCCGGGAACGCAAACGCCGCGCGGACGCGCTCCTCCAGAATTTGCTGCGGTATTTCATCGCCAATAAATGCCGAGAGGATCTTTGCGCTACGGCTGACAAAGTCCTGGTTGAGCATCTCATCAATTTCCGTCAGGCTAAACTCCGGCAGTTCGTGCGGAAAAAAAAGTCCCTGCTGTTTGCCCAGTCCTTGCGTGACGGCCTGCGCAAAGCTGACCTGCTCATTATGGTCTTTCAGATTATAGAGTTTCATTGATTATCCCACTACTCGTGCGCCCGCCGTATCCAGCCGGCAAATATGAACGAAGCCTTCCTGATTTTGCAGATAATGTTTGCTCAGCCAGTCCGCGACGCGCTGCGCCGTCTCCGGTTTATCGCATAGCGCAAACAGCGTCGGCCCCGATCCGGAAATCCCGCTCGCCAGCGCGCCGATCTCCGATACCGCCTGCCGCGCCTGGCTAAAGCCCGGCAGTAAACGCGCGCGGTATGGTTCGGCAATAACATCTTTCATCAGCGCGGCGGCAAGCTGCGGCTGCCGCGAGTAACAGGCGTGAATAAAACCGGCCAGATGCCGTCCATGCGCAATGCAATCCTGACGGCGATACTGCGCAGGCAAAATGGCCCGTGCTTCTGCGGTGGAAACTTTAATGCCCGGATAAGCCAGTACCCATAGCCACTCATCAAAGCCCGGCACCTGCTGACTAATAATGCCGTTTTCTTCAATCATCAACTGCATACCGCCAAGAAAGCACGGCGCGACGTTATCGTAATGGATGCTGCCGGAGATACGGCCTTCCAGCTCGCCCATCAGCGCCAACAGACGCGTGTCGTTTAACGGTTTGCCGCAGTGCTCATTCATCGCGACCAGCGCGGCGACGACGGAACAGGCGCTGGACCCTAACCCGGAACCAATCGGCATATTTTTTTCCAGCGTCATCGCCACCGGGATGGTTTTCCCCAATGCCTGGCAAAAACGTTCCCAGCACTGATAAACAATATTTTCACGCGGCTCCGGCGGCAGTTTATCGGCAAATCGCCCCAGGTTATGCAGACGGAAATGGTCCGCTGCTTCAACGGATACCACATCGCCCAGCAACGTGCCGTCAACGGGTGTGACGGCTGCGCCCAACACGTCGAAACCGACGCTCATGTTCGCGCTGGAAGCCGGGGCATACACTTTCACCATGTTAAACTCCTAACTTCCATGAGAGGGTCCGTAACAGATCGGCAAACACGCCCGCCGCCGTCACATCATTGCCTGCGCCGTAGCCGCGCAGCACCAACGGCAAGGGCTGATAATAGTGGCTGTAGAACGCCAGCGCGTTTTCACCGTTTTTCACTTTGAAGAGCGGATCGTTACCATCAACTTCGGCAATCTTCACGCGGCACACGCCATCCTCTTCGATATTGCCCACATAGCGCAATACCTTACCTTCATCACGAGCTTTTGCCACACGGGCGGCAAACGCGTCGTCAAGCTGCGGCAGATGCGCCATAAAGGCGGTCACATCGCCGGAGGCGTCAAACTCGTCCGGCAACACCGGTTCAATCACAATATCGGAAAGCTCCAGCTCGCGGCCCGTCTCGCGGGCGAGGATCAACAGTTTCCGCGCCACATCCATACCGGAAAGATCGTCGCGCGGATCGGGTTCGGTATAGCCCATCTCGCGCGCCAGCGCGGTCGCCTGTGAGAGACTCATCCCCTCTTCCAGTTTACCGAAAATAAAAGAGAGCGACCCGGAAAGAATGCCGGAAAATTTTTGCAGTTCATCACCCGCATTCAGCAGGTTTTGCAGGTTTTCGATTACCGGCAAACCGGCGCCGACGTTGGTGTCATACAAGAATTTGCGCCGTGATTGTGCGGCGGCGAAACGTAGCTGATGGTAGTAGTCCATCGACGAGGTGTTCGCTTTCTTGTTCGGCGTCACCACATGGAACCCTTCACGCAGGAAGTCGGCATACTGGTCGGCCACCGCCTGACTGGAGGTACAATCAACAATCACCGGATTGAGTAGATGATATTCTTTCACCAGGCGAATTAAGCGTCCCAGATTGAACGGCGCGTTCGCTTGCGCCAGTTCCGCCTGCCAGTTGTCCAGATTCAGGCCATGCACATTGGTTAGCAACGCCTTTGAGTTCGCCACGCCGCACACGCGTAGATCGATGTGCTTGTTCTTCAGCCAGGTTTGCTGACGTTTAAGCTGTTCCAGTAGCGCGCCGCCGACGCCGCCGACGCCAATGACAAACACTTCAATCACCTGATCGGTATTGAACAGCATCTGGTGCGTTACCCGCACGCCGGTGGTGGCATCGTCGTTATTCACCACCACAGAAATGGAACGCTCAGAAGATCCCTGAGCGATCGCCACGATATTGATATTAGCCCGCGCCAGCGCGGCGAAGAATTTCGCTGAAATGCCGCGTAGCGTGCGCATACCGTCGCCGACAACAGAGATAATCGCCAACCGCTCCGTAACCGCCAGCGGCTCCAGCAGCCCCTCTTTCAGCTCCAGATAGAACTCATCCTGCATCGCACGGCGGGCACGCGCGCAGTCACTCTGCGGCACACAGAAGCTGATGCTGTACTCAGAGGAGGACTGGGTAATGAGCACCACCGAGATCCCGGCGCGAGACATGGCGGCGAAAACACGCGCCGCCATCCCAATCATCCCTTTCATTCCAGGGCCGGAGACGCTAAACATCGCCATGTTGTTAAGGTTAGAGATCCCTTTGACCGGCAGATTATCATCGTCGCTGGACGCGCCGATCAGCGTTCCTGGTGCCTGCGGATTGCCGGTATTTTTAATCAGACAGGGGATCTGGAACTGGGCGATAGGCGTTATGGTGCGAGGGTGAAGGACTTTGGCGCCGAAGTAAGAGAGTTCCATCGCTTCCTGGTAGGACATCGATTTCAGCAGCCTGGCGTCCGGCACCTGGCGCGGGTCACAGGTATACACGCCATCGACGTCAGTCCAGATTTCACAGCAGTCAGCGCGTAAACAGGCGGCCAGCACGGCGGCGGAATAGTCGGAACCATTACGGCCCAGCACCACCAGTTCACCCTTTTCATTACCGGCGGTAAAGCCCGCCATCAGGATCATGTGATCGGCCGGGATCTGGCTGGCGGCGATACGGCGAGTCGATTCCGCGATATCGACGGTAGATTCAAGGTAATGGCCCACCGCCAGCAATTTTTCTACCGGATCGATCACCGTGACGCGATGTCCACGCGCCTCCAGGAGTCCCGCCATAATCGCGATCGACATTTTTTCGCCACGGCAAATCAGCGCGGCGTTGATGCTATCCGGGCACTGACCCAGCAGGCTGATACCATGCAAAACATGTTTGATCTGAGCGAATTCTTGTTCGACAACCATTTTCAACCGTGCAAGCGGGAATCCCGGCTGCGCGCTGGCAAGTCCTGCGAGCAGGTCGGAAAAAATACGTTCGGCATCGCTGATATTCGGCAAAGCATCCTGGCCGCCGATAGTTTTTTCAATCATCGCCACCAGATGGTTGGTAATTTTCGCGGGGGCGGAAAGTACGGTCGCTACCTGCCCTTGCCTGGCATTGCTTTCCAGAATATCGGCAACACGCAGAAAACGTTCTGCATTTGCCACTGATGTACCGCCGAACTTCAACACTCGCATGGTTGTTACCTCGTGATCTCTGGTCGAAAAAAAAGCCCGCACTGTTCAGGTGCGGGCTTTTTTCTGTGTTTCCTGTACGCGTCAGCCCGCACCGTTACCTGTGGTAATGGTGATGGTGGTAATGGTGGTGGTGCTGATGCGGTTCATGGATGTTGTGTACTCTGTCATTTTTATTTGTCTGTCTTGTATTCCTATATTGGTTAAAGTATCTGCCCGCCTAAGTCAATAAATTTTTAAATTGATCACATTCCGAAACTTGTTCATGTGCTGCTGGCGATATATTTATTTTCAACCAATTCCCCCTGTTATGATCTCTTGCAACCAGACGTAATCTCTTATTATTTTAAAAATTACAGCACGTTATTTTGTTAGTTTTTTTTCAATATCATGGACCAAACGGTGCAACATTACCGTATCTCGCTGTCCCAGCAGGCCGATTCGCTGTTGTAGCCAGTCGGTTAATTTGTGGTCATCGGCCGCCTCCAGAGTCGTTAGCAGGCGTAAAAGGCGCGCGCGTAACGCCTGTAACTGCGATTCATCAGCAATATCAACGGATTCAGTGGTCTGTTGCATTAAACCTGCTAATTGATAGCAATACACCATGACCGCCTGACCCAGATTGAGCGAAGGGTAATCCGCCACCATCGGCACGCCGGTCAATACATCCGCCAGCGCCAGCTCGTCATTGGTCAAACCGGAATCCTCACGGCCAAAAACCAGCGCGGCATGACGCATCCAGCGTGATTTTTCCTGTAATAAGGGAACCAGTTCAGCGGGCGAAGCGTAGTAATGAAATTTTGCCCGGCTGCGGGCTGTCGTCGCTACGGTAAAATCCACATCGTGGAGCGCGTCGACAAGGGTGTGGAAAACCTCAATATTATCAATAATATCTCCAGATCCATGTGCGACCCAACGGGTGGCGGGCTCCAGGTGCGCCTGGCTGTCGACAATACGCAGGTCAGTAAATCCCATGGTCTTCATAGCCCGGGCGGCTGCGCCGATATTTTCCGCTCTGGCGGGAGCGACAAGAACGATTGTTACACGCATTTCATTACTCTTTTTGACTAATTTACAGGAAATTAGCTGGCGTTTGTAAGCATATTACGCTTCGCAAATTTACAAAATTTTAACGGATATCACTGAAAAAGCATTTTTGATTTCGTAAAAGACGCTACACTATTGCGTATCTGTACTATTGCTGTTTATGTTAACAGAACATCGTTATCCTGCTGTTTATTTAGGATAATTTAATTTAAAATAGATCCTGTTCTTTGGATTCATCACATTTATTAGTTGGCTTACGTAACTAGTTGGAATATTGCAAATTTGTGATGAAAGCTAGCATTTAGCTACGATGATTTCATCAAACTGTTAACGTGCTACAATTGAACTTGATATATGTCAACGAAGCGTAGTTTTATTAGGTGTCCGGTACGTCTTAGCCTGTTATGTTGCTGTTAAAATGGTTAGGATGACAGCCGTTTTTGACACTGTCGGGTCCAGAGGGAAAGTACCCACGACCAAGCTAATGATGTTGTTGACGTTGATGGAAAGTGCATCAAGAACGCAATTACGTACTTTAGTCATGTTACGCCGATCATGTTAATTTGCGACATGCATCAGGCAGGTCAGGGACTTTTGTACTTCCTGTTTCGATTTAGTTGGCAATTTAGGTAGCAAACATGCAGACCCCGCACATTCTTATCGTTGAAGACGAGTTGGTAACACGCAACACGTTGAAAAGTATTTTCGAAGCGGAAGGCTATGATGTATTCGAAGCGACAGATGGCGCGGAAATGCATCAGATCCTCTCTGAATATGACATCAACCTGGTGATCATGGATATCAATCTGCCAGGGAAAAACGGTCTCCTGTTAGCGCGTGAACTGCGTGAACAGGCTAACGTTGCGCTGATGTTCCTGACGGGCCGCGATAACGAAGTCGACAAAATTCTCGGCCTCGAAATCGGCGCGGATGATTACATCACCAAACCGTTTAACCCACGCGAATTGACCATCCGTGCCCGCAACCTGCTGTCCCGTACCATGAACCTGGGTACCGTCAGCGAAGAGCGTCGTAGCGTTGAAAGCTACAAGTTCAACGGTTGGGAACTGGATATCAACAGTCGTTCACTGATCGGCCCGGACGGCGAGCAGTATAAACTACCGCGCAGCGAGTTCCGCGCGATGCTTCACTTCTGCGAAAACCCTGGCAAAATTCAGTCACGCGCAGAGCTGTTGAAGAAAATGACCGGGCGCGAGCTGAAGCCGCATGACCGTACTGTTGACGTTACCATTCGTCGTATTCGTAAGCATTTCGAATCCACGCCGGATACGCCGGAAATCATCGCCACCATTCACGGCGAAGGTTATCGCTTCTGCGGCGACCTGCAGGATTAATTCGGCCCAGGCGCCAAACCGTAAAAACAGCCGGTAAGTTATTCTTACTGGCTGTTTCTTATGCCCCCCTTCCGCTAAGCGGCCCCGCTTTCCCTCCTGACCTGCCGTTATGACGTACTCTTTTACATAAAAATTGTCGTATAGCGCTGTTTATCTCAGCTTGCGAAAGTTAAGGTAGTTTGTGTATTAACATTAAAGAGTAATACACGGGATTTGTTAGTCCCCAAAAAATAAGGGGATGCTCACAGGACGTGAGGTTTCAAAGGATGAAAAAATCACCATTATGCTGCTACCTGTTTTGTGCAGCGATGTCAGCTTCATCAGCCGCGCTGGCTGCTACCGCGCCGGTCTCCGCAGGCGTTATTCATTTCAAAGGCCAGATTGTCGAATATGGTTGTAATCTTGCGCCTCACGATCGCAATATCGAGGTATCATGTTCGCGGAATAATATCCCCCATTTACAGACAGTCGCCACACCGTCTGGAAACGCTATTTCGTTGATGAATGGAATCGCCACGGTACGGCACGTGTCGTTAAAAGATCATCCGGAGATTCAAAGTCTGATCGTCCAGTACCGCTAACCGCTTATGGCTCCCGCCGGGAGGAGTTCCGGCAGGCGGCGATTTCGCTCAGTAAAACGCCGCCCGCCTGCATTTTGTACTTTTCTCTCATTCGTATCCTACAACAGCGATGTTCATCGCTTCGCTATCCTGTACGCTCTACGCGCTCGTTAAGCACGGTACCTATGATAGCTGTCATAAAATGATTGCAAATAAAATCATCACATTTACTATGGTTAACCTTACAAACAGCGTTGTCGCTCATGCATTGATAAGGTGAATACATTGACTTAAATATTCTTGTTGGCTATTTTAATTTACTTAATTATAATTTTAAGTGAATATTAAATTTATGTTTACCTTTTAATAGTCAACCACTTTATCAGCCATAATAATGGGGAAGATATGAAGCAGTTAAACGGCGGGAATGTGTATCGTCCCACAGGGAAAGAAAAAAACCTGCAAGCCATTTTAAATATTCATCGGCACGTTATTCAAAACATCTCCCCTGTCACTATTACGGCCGGTAAAACACTGGATATCAAGATTGATAATCAATCCCACATCCTGTTAATCACTAAAGGCGCTATTAAAGTATGTCGGCGTATCGACAGCATTGTAATGGGCTGCGGTGTCTCACCAATGATTTTAGGCCTTGTAGATGCCTATGCTGACTTATACCAGTTAGAAGAGAATTCAGACGTGTTTTTTATCGCCGAAACCACCTGTGAATATTATCCTGTCCCAGTAAAAGATTTTGTGGAAATAGCTGATGAAAAGCATCTCTGGCGTGACATTTCGAACATCCTGATGTACCGCATTGCTTTCATGACTAACCGTGACAGAAACCTTATCGGGCAGGACGCCTATAGCCAGATAAAAGCGCTGTTACTTGAACTGTGGTCGTATCCTGAAAGCTCACGATTTGAGATCAACGCACAGAACTTCATACAGCAGAGAACCGGGCTTTCACGCAGCCGTATCATGCAGGTACTTTCAGAACTAAAAGCGGGGGACTATATAAAAATACTGCATGGAAGACTGTTAGAGCTTCGAAACCTGCCAGTTTCATTTTAAACGGACAAGCATCGTATATTCTTAAAAATAAAGCAATATAGAGTTAAATAAATCCTCCAGGAAATAATAACTATTATCAAAAAAGAGATCTTGCTCTATAAATCCAGTCATCAACCATACTTCTTTAGTGGTATTTTATTAAACTTTGTTACCGGGTCCGAAACTGGACTGCCGTTCAATATTGCATCAGAATTTTTATTGAGTTCATAGTTGATATACGTAGAATAGCCGCCTGCTTATCTACAGAACAGAAAGAAGCGCATACAGAGTAAAATATAATATTTTATTTTATATAGCTATCTTTATTTTTCAGCGAATAGAATCAGGCAACAATTAATATGTTTAATAAGAAAATTATCATCCTGGCAATGTTAACTGCCGTAGCATCCACACCGGTATTTGCCCAGAACACGATTACGTTCAATGGCAAAATTTACGATCAGGCGTGTACGGTTCAGGTTAATGGCTCCACGGATACCACCATTGATTTAGGTAATTACAGCAAAGAACGCATCGCGGAAAAAGGCGCCACAACCGATTACGTGCCGTTTACCGTAAGCCTGGTTAGCTGCCCGGAAGCAGGGACTGGCGTACCGACCCAGGCCATGTTCCGCTTCCACGGCGCAACAGATGATTCCAACCCAACGTACTTCAAAAACGCGGACGAAGGATCGGAAACGGGCGCCGCGGGTGTCGGTATTTCTATTCAGAACGCTTCACATAGCGATGTGACAGATAACACGGATGATGCCGCAGTAAACCTGCCAACCGACGGATCGACAGCAGCCTTTACCTATTACGCCGCCATGGCAAACGATGGTTCCGCAACCGTAACCGGTGGAGATGTTAGCACTCAGGTTACGTATACCGTTTCGTATCAGTAAGGCATTCTCATCCTGATATGGACAGGCAGGATGCCAGTCCATAGCGTAAAACATCTTTACAGAGTAAAAAATGAAACACATAAAGAAATCCGTGTTGGTCGTATTACTGACAAGCCATGTTGCCCATGCCAGCATTGTTGTTGGCGGAACCCGACTGGTTTTCGACGGCAATAATGATGAGTCGTCAATCAATGTAGAGAATAAAGACAGCAAAGCGAATCTTGTTCAGTCATGGTTATCGGTTGCCGATCCCCAGGTCACAAATAAGCAGGCGTTTATTATCACCCCGCCTCTTTTTCGCCTTGATGCCGGGCAAAAGAACAGTATTCGGGTTATTCGCTCTGGCGCCCCCCTACCTGCAGATCGGGAGTCTATGTACTGGCTCAATATTAAGGGTATTCCTTCTATTGATGATAATGCCTCCGCGAACCGCGTGGAAATCTCCATTAATACCCAAATAAAGCTTATATATCGACCGCCAGCATTAACAAAATCAACGCCTGATAGCCAGAGCCAACAATTAAAATGGCAGACGGCAGGTGATGTTATTACCGTAAATAACCCCACTCCCTATTATATGAACTTTGCCAGTGTGACGCTTAACAGCCATGAAGTGAAATCAGCGACCTTCGTTCCGCCAAAATCATCAGCGTCATTTAAATTGGGTTCTACTGCCGCCCCTCATGGCACGGTAACGTGGCGATTAATCAGCGATTATGGGATGAGTTTAGAGCCGCATTCCGGTTCATTCTAGCCATTAACGACTTCACTTTACTTTTACCCTTTCAGGACTTTTACTGTGCAATTCTCCAGAGTAGAGCCCCGTTCTCAATTAGCGTTATCGTTTCTCTTTATATGCTGTTCCATAAAACCAGCGTTAGCGCATGATCATTTTAATCCATTATCGTTGGAAAATGATGAACCGGGCGTGGAGAATGTCGATCTATCGGTTTTCGAAAAGGGGGGGCAGGCAGAAGGCACCTATAATGTTGATATTTATATTAATAACACCAGTGTTGAAACAAAAAATATTGCCTTTAAAAATAAAAAATCAGCAGATAATAAGCTCTCCCTACAGCCGTGTCTTAGCGTTGAACAACTCAAGCAGTGGGGCGTAAAAACAGAAAACTTCCCCGAGCTTAAAAATGACCCAAACGGGTGTACCGATCTTAGTCTGCTGGCTGGCGCTGTAGCAAAGTTTAATGTCATCGGTAACCGGCTGGATTTAGCGATCCCTCAAATCGCGTTGATCGCCGACCCGCGAGAATTCGTCCCTACCAGCGAATGGGATGAAGGCATTAATGCTTTTTTGCTGAACTACAGTTTTACCGGATCGCAGGATCACGATATTGATGAAAACCGGACGGAAAATAGCGAATACGCTAACCTGCGCCCTGGTATTAACATTGGCGCATGGCGTTTTCGTAACTACTCAACCTGGAATCATGATAGCGATGGGCAAAATAGCTGGGATTCTGCCTACACCTATGTTTCTCGCGATATCGAATTTTTAAAAGGACAGCTGATCGCCGGGGAAAATAACACGCCCGCGGACGTCTTTGACAGTATTTCATTTAAGGGCGTACAGATCTCTTCTGATGATGATATGTTGCCGGACAGTATGAAAGGGTTCGCCCCGGTCATTCGCGGGGTGGCCAAAAGCAGCGCGCAGGTAACCGTTGAACAAAACGGTTATACCATCTACAAAACTAACGTTCCGGCGGGTCCATTCGCCATCAATGATCTTTATCCAACCGGCGGTTCGGGCGACCTGTACGTCACCATCAAAGAATCCGATGGTTCTGAACAGCATTTCATTGTGCCCTACGCCAGCGTTCCGGTCTTACAGCGTGAAGGCCACCTGAAATACGACCTGACGGTAGGCCGCACGCGTTCATCAGATACGCATTCCGCACAACAAAATTTCGCAGAACTGACGGCCTTATACGGATTAGCAGGCGGCATAACCGCCTATGGCGGAATAGAGAGTACGCTGAGCAATGATGTTTATCATGCGGCGCTCATCGGGACAGGCTTAAACCTTGGCGATCTGGGCGCATTGTCTTTAGACGTCACCAACTCATGGTCAAAAATTAAAGCAGGCGATGTGGTTAGCGATACGCTTACCGGACAATCCTGGCGTATTCGTTACAGCAAAGATATTCAGTCAACAGGCACCAATTTCACTGTCGCCGGCTACCGTTATTCGACCAAAGATTACTACGCTCTTGAGGATGTGCTGGATACCTATAGCGATAATAGTCACTATGATCATGTACGTAATCGCACCGACCTGTCGTTATCGCAAGACATTATCTACGGTTCCATTTCACTCACTTTATATAATGAAGATTACTGGAATGACACTCATACCACATCATTAGGTATTGGCTATAACAACACATGGCATAACGTAAGCTATGGCATTAACTATTCTTATACGCTGAACGCCGATAATTCTCAGGATGAAGACGACGATACGGAAGACAGTAATGACCAGCAAATTTCAATCAATATTAGTATTCCGTTAGATGCCTTTATGCCGTCAACGTATGCCACCTACAATATGAACTCCGCGAAAGACGGCGATACCACGCATACTGTCGGTTTAAACGGAACAGCGCTGGCACAGAAAAATCTCTCATGGAGCGTTCAGGAAGGTTATTCCTCTCAAGAGAAAGCCACCAGCGGTAATGTGAGCGCAACCTATAACGGGACGTATGCGGATATTAACGGCGGATATAGCTACGATAATCATATGCGTCGCCTGAATTATGGCGTTCAGGGCGGCGTACTACTACATCGAAATGGCCTGACACTATCCCAGCCAATGGACGACACCATCATATTGGTTAAAGCCCCTGGCGCAGCGGGTGTCCCCGTGAATAACGAAACGGGCGTGGACACCGATTTTCGCGGGTATGCCGTCGTACCTTATGCTTCGCCTTACCATCGTAATGAAGTGTCTTTAGATACGACGGGCATTAGAAAAAATATTGAGCTCATTGATACCAGTAAAACGCTGGTGCCTACCCGTGGCGCGGTGGTCAGGGCTGAATATAAAACCAATATTGGTTACAAGGCATTGATGGTATTAACCCGCATAAACAATCTGCCTGTTCCTTTTGGCGCGACCGTCTCGTCTTTAACAAAACCAGACAATCACAGCAGTTTTGTTGGTGATGCGGGGCAGGCCTGGTTAACCGGACTGGAAAAACAAGGGCGGTTATTAGTGAAGTGGGGACCAACAGCAGCAGACCGGTGTCAGGTCTCTTACCGTATACCGAGCTCCCCCTCCGCTTCTGGCGTAGAAATCTTACACGAGCAATGCCAGTGATTCTGGTGGGATAAAAGATGAATATGAACAGATTTGCTGCATTAGCCGCCCTGTTAACGTTCACGGGTCTGGCATTATGGTCGCCCTCGATCAGCGCGGCATACAATACCGCAGATGCCGTAGACATTAACGTTACGGGATTAATTTATGCCGATCCGTGTACCGTGACGGTACCTGACACGATCTCTCTTGGACAATATGCCCGGGCGGATATCGCCGTGGCCGGTGGCAATACCGCCACCATTCCTTTCACCATAAAAATGACGAATTGCCCGGCAACGACCACAAAAGCCGCGATTTCATTTAACGGCGTACCTTATCCCGATCCAAATTATGCTTCTGCGATTTATGCAAACAGCGCGGCCAATCCGGCGCAGGATTTAGGATTACAGCTTTTTAACCTGGACGGTAAAAGTCTGGTCAATCTGGCCAACAACGTCACTTACACGGTGGATATCAACAGTAATACCCATGAAGCCAATTTGCCTGTCGCCGCAAGGATGTATACCCCGTATGGAAAAGTCACGGCAGGGGATTTCACGTCCGTTGTGACGATCACTATCGCATGGCAATAACATCTTTCTATTTCACCTGGTATAAAAGCAGGAATTTTTCATGAGAAGGTTATATCTGGCGCTTATTCTGCTGTTCGCGTACTCCAGTCATGGTTACGCTTCCTGTAAACGTTCCGGTAATGAAGGCGCGATCACTATCACCCCGCCGTCGCAGCTTGTGGTGGATAGCCACGCCTATACCGCAGGCGAGGTGTTGTGGCAATCGGGCTGGGTTTCCACCTCCGAAGTCACAATGGATGGCTGTAGTCGCGATTATAAGGTCGGTTTTTTATATGAACCCGGTAGCGCGCAGTCAAATGCATCAGCGACAATCAATGCGAATGACGGGAACAACACGCCGGTATTTAGCACCGGCATTTCCGGCGTGGGCATTGCGATTAAAACCCAAACGAATGCTGGCCCTTACGATAATGTCATGCCAATCGATAATACCTACCATAATGGCGATGGCAATAAAACACACCATGCGATGGCTCCCGCCTACAATGTTGAACTGGTCGCCTTAGGCGGTCCGATCACCTCCGGTACCGCGACATTCCAAAGCCCACTGGCGCGCGTATCTTTTCGCGATAGCGCAACGGAAGACTCCGGCGGCGATATCCTGACTCATCTGTATTTGGGGAATACGCAATTGATTATGAAAGCGATGGGATGTCGGGTAGAAACACCTGCCATCACCGTGGATTTAGGCAGCGTCAATTTAGGCAGTTTCGCTAACAGTCAAACCGCGGGCACAGGCGAGCAGGATATCTTATTGACCTGCGAACAAGGCACCGCTATTTCCGCATCGTTAAGCGCCCAACCGGCCAGCGGAAATAACCCTGATAATTCAGTCATCCAGTTGAGCAATGCAAGCGCGCCAACCAGCGCAACCGGCGTTGGCGTACAGTTGGGTATTCAGGCGCCGGACGCCGGTTTCTTTACCGACAGTTTGCCAATCAATCAAAAAATTGATCTCTTTACTCACACGATTACCACCAATGCCGATGGCAGCCAGACGGTTAACGGCGGAACCATGAATATGTCGACCACCCTGAAAATTAGCGCGCGCTACTATAAAACCGCCGCCACGGTAACGGCCGGGCAAGCGAATGCCACGGCAACATTAAACCTGACCTATAACTAACGGCATCACAGTTTCTGGCGCTGCGCGGGAAAACGTTAACGCGCGCGCCCGTTAGATTTATTTCCACAAACGTAATTCGTCATCTTTTACTGGCGGTAATGACTTACGTTGCTGACAAGAGAGCGAATACCAGTCCAGATGGCGCGTCAGGAACATCACGCCGCCAAGCGCCAGTAGCAGAACGCCGGTACCCAGAAGCAACGAGCTATCTTCCGAACGCAGCAATCCCCACATCACGCCATCCAGCGCCAATAACGCTAGCGTAAACAGTACGCTATTGCGCCATCCTTTCAGCACCGCCTGCAAATAAACGCTATTCATCAACGCGCCCACCAGGCTTGCGGCGATCCAGGCTGGCGTGAAACCGATATGTTCCGACAGTGCCAGCAACAGCAGGTAGAACATCACCAGCGATAACCCCACCAGCAGATACTGCATCGGGTGTAACCGCTGCCCCGTCAGGGTTTCGAAGACAAAGAAAGCCATAAACGTTAGCGTAATCAACAAAATGGCATATTTCGTCGCTCTGTCCGTCAGTTGATACTGATCGGCTGGCGTCGATACAGCGACGCTAAACGCCGGTAAGTTGTCCCAATCCACCTTTTGCGCATCAGCAAACTGTTCGCCGAGATTCGTGGCAAACCGGCTGGTTTGCCACTGGGCCTGAAATCCTGAACCGCTGATTTCGCGTTTACCGGGAAGAAAATCCCCCACAAAATTTGGGTGCGGCCAGTTACTGGTCAGGGTCATTTCACTGCTACGCCCGACGGGAACCAGTGAAAAGCTGCCGGTTCCGCTTAAATTTAACGACATCGCCAACGTCAGGTTGCGCGTCGCCCACTGACTGTCCGGCAGCGGGATATGAATGCCCTCTCTACTTTCCGGTAAGCCGGTCCCCGGTTCTACAGTGAGCGTTTCACCATTGACCTGCGGCGCTTTTACTGCGCTGATACCGCGCGCATCGCCGACGCCTACGACGATAAAGGGCTTTCCAAGGGTAATGTTCGGTCTGTTCAGCTCATGCAGACGGGCCACATCAAACTCCGCCTTTATCGCCATATCGGTATGCCACACCTGCCCCTGATAAATACCTATTTTTCGCGCTTCAACGTTTTGATTGCCTTCGACCAATAGCGACTCCGGCAGCCAAAAATAGAGATAACTGCGCTTATACTGGACCTCTTTCTCCTCTTCCAGCACGGTATAGAGCTCTGTCACCGGAACCGCCACCAGCGGGCCGACAACCTTTTGTGGGCCGCTGGTACTCTGACGAATAGCGGCTTCTACATGGCTTCGATAATCAGCACGTTCCACGATGGTGTGCCGTACCATCATCAGGGGAATTAACAGCAGAATCATGGCGCCGCCTAACGTAATCATTTTCCACAACAGGGGGGATTTCAACATAGCGTTCTCCTTTGCAATGCCAGCAGTGTAAGAACGCGATGTGGGGAGAATTTGAAGTTATGTGAAGTAACGGTGAAGTGTCAACGAGGCCAGCACGCCGCCTTCGGGACGGTTGCACAACGTCACCTCACCGTTGAGGAGCCGCGCTGCCTCGCTGACAAACGCCAGCCCAAGCCCGCTGCTTTTACGCCCGTTTTCACGGGGCAACGAATAGAATCGGTCGAAAATGCGCGGCAGCGCAAAATCAGGAATACCACAGCCGGAATCCGTCACCTGCAGGATCGCTTTCTCCCCCATCGGCTGAGCGCTTAATGTGATAACGCCATTTTCAGGCGTAAAGTCGATGGCATTGTCCAACACATTGCCCAGCGCCTGCGCCAGAAGCTCCGCGTCGGCGACGACAACCAGCGAGGAAGGCCGTAGAGTAAGGGTGATCTTTTTTGCCGCCAACTGAATACTGCGCGCCTCGCTAAGCTGCGTAAATAGCTCATCAACAGCAACCGGCGCGAGAGGGATATCCTGCCGGTTTTCCAGCCGCGCCTGGCGCAGCAGGGTCTCTACCAGCGCCTGCATTCGCGTATTTTGCGCCAGTATATTCTCTGTAAAGCGGGTAACCACATCCGCGGGCGGTCCTTCACGCAGAATCTCCGCCGCGCCGCGTATCGCCGCCAGCGGACTTTTCAGCTCATGAGTCAACGCATACACGTACTGCTCAATGTCATTCTTGCCTTCCAGCTTAATGCGCATACTCTCCAGCGCCTGCGCCAGTTTACGCAGCTCGCTGCTGCCTAATGCAGGTAACGCAAGCGGGCGGTTTTCGGTGACGGAATCCGCATAGCGCGTCAACCGGGCGATGGAGCGGTTAATCCACCAGACCATCCCCGCGCCAATCGCCAGCGCAATTCCCAGTAAAACGGCGCTGGCCCACAGAATGCGCCGTTCGCTGCGCTTAATCACCGGCGCCATTGCCGCATTCGGTTTACCGACAGACAGGACGCCGATAATCCGTCCATCGCTGATTATCGGCGCGGCTACGTACATCACGGTGCTATTGGGATCGGCAGCATCTTTTGCCGTGCTGCGGGCGCCATACTGTCCGCGCAGCGTAAGCCAGACGTCATTCCAGCGAGAATAATCCTGCCCCACCGCTTTGTTTTCCGAATCAAACAACACCTTCCCCTGCGCATCCGTCATGTAGACATGGTATTCATTGCGCACTTTGACGATCCCGCTGATATTGGCGCGAAACGGGCGATGTTGCAGCTGGGCGAATGCCTTCGCCAACTGGCCGTCAGTCGGGTTGCCGGAAAGGAGATCGTCGCGGGCCAGCGCCGCCAGCAGCGTTGCGGTGTCAATCAGCGTCCCTTCCGTCGCGCGGCGGACGCCCGGCTTTATCTCCTGAACGAAGATAGACAGCACAAACACGGCGGCGACGGCGACAATAAGAAAGTAGCCCAGCAGCAAACGCATTCCGATGCGCATCAGACGCTCCTCAGGCTGTATCCCATTCCACGATGCGTGTTAATTGGCGAGAGATCCGGGTTGATCGCGCGTAGTTTAGCGCGCAGGGTTTTGATGTGTGTATCGACCGTCCGATCGAAGGTCTCCTGGGCATCAGACCAGACAATATCCATCAATTGCTGGCGCGAGTACACGCGCTCCGGCGACAGCAGCAGGGTTTTAAGAAGCAGAAACTCATAACGCGTCAGCGAGAGCGGCGTACCAAACCAGGCGATCTGCGCCGCCGGTTCATTGAGTTCAAAATGTCCGGTACGCACCACCGGCGACGGCGCAGCAAACTTTTTCACCCGGCGCAGCAGCGTGCGCACGCGGGCGCTCACTTCGCGCGGCGAGAACGGCTTGGCGACATAATCATCTGCGCCGATCTCCAGACCAAGCAATCGATCCACTTCATCGCTACGGGCAGTCAGGAAAAGAATCGGCAGCGCAGGATGGCGTTCCAGCAACTGCCGACACAGCTCAAAGCCGCTGATATCCGGTAGTCCCACATCGAGAATCACCGCATCCGGCCGTTGCTGACGCGCTTTTTCCAGCGCGGGCAGCCCGCGAGCGAATAGCTCAACGGTAAACCCTTCCAGTTGCAGGGTGTAGATGAGCGTATCGGCGATTCCCTGTTCATCCTCGACTAACCAGACCTGCGGTTGCTGCATACTCTTTCCCTGTTATTGTCGCCACGGCATGACCGGCACCGCGCTGATGGCGTTCTTCGGCGACCCGTCGACCACTTTGTCGGAATAGGCCAGATACGCCAGCGTGTTGCGTTTCTCATCATAGAAACGCACGACCTGCAATGACTTAAATATCAATGAGGTGCGTTTTTTGAAAACCACCTCTCCCTGCGCCTTGCCGTTCTTAATTTTGTCGCTCAGTTCAATAGGCCCGACCTGCTGACAAGAGATGGCGGCGTCAGACGTATCTTCCGCCAGCCCCAATCCGCCTTTTATGCCGCCCGTTTTCGCCCGGCTAACATAGCACGTCACGTTTTTGACATCAGGATCGTCAAAAGCTTCCACCACGATTTTATGGTCAGGACCGAACATTTTAAATACCGTATCGACTGAACCAATTTGTTCCGCGCGGGCGCTCTGCCCCAGCAGCAACAAAATTGAGAAAAGTACTAAGCTCTTGTATTTCATATTGTTACCATTCATAAAAGTTACATTGCGTAATTATTAGACATTCTAAAATAAAATGGTTATAGATCACAGGATTAGAATAATTACCTGTCACGTTGCCTAAAAAAAGCATTTAAGCTCAAAAAAAACACTGAATGCTAAAAGAACAAAAAATGCTATTATCCTCTTACCTGATATCGGGTGCTCGTTGTTGAAAGGATGGGGATATTTTATGGATCAGGCTGGCATAATTCGCGACCTGTTAATCTGGCTGGAAGGTCATCTGGATCAGCCGCTGTCACTTGACAATGTGGCGGCAAAAGCAGGCTATTCCAAGTGGCACCTGCAGAGAATGTTTAAGGACGTGACGGGCCACGCCATTGGCGCTTACATCCGCGCCCGTCGTTTATCGAAATCAGCAGTGGCGCTGCGTTTGACCGCGCGTCCAATTCTGGATATTGCTCTTCAGTACCGCTTCGATTCTCAGCAAACCTTTACGCGCGCCTTTAAGAAACAGTTTTCCCAGACGCCAGCGCTGTATCGTCGCTCCTCGGAATGGAGCGCCTTTGGCATTCGCCCGCCATTACGGCTGGGCGAGTTTACCGTGCCGGAACATCAGTTCGTTACGCTGGAAGATACGCCGCTCCTTGGCGTCACGCAGAGCTATTCCTGCTCGCTGGAACAGATTTCCGACTTCCGCCACGAAATGCGCGTGCAATTCTGGCATGATTTCCTCGGTCATTCGCCAACTATTCCGCCAGTGCTTTATGGGCTTAATGAAACGCGCCCCAGCATGGAGAAAGACGATGAGCAGGAAGTATTCTATACCACCGCACTGCCGCAAGAGCAGGCCGATGGCTATGTTCAGTCGGCGCATCCTGTGCTGTTGCAGGGCGGTGAATACGTCATGTTCACCTATGAAGGGTTAGGAACCGGCGTGCAGGATTTTATCCTGACCGTTTACGGCACCTGTATGCCAATGCTGAATCTGACCCGTCGTAAAGGACAGGATATAGAGCGATACTACCCGTCAGAAGATACCAAAACCGGCGATCGCCCTATCAACCTGCGCTGCGAATTTCTGATCCCGATTCGCCGTTAACGCTGTAGCTCATCCAATGCAGGGGCGTCCAGATGCGAAACGTCCCCTGCGGTTTCTACCACCCACCCAGACGCCAGCCACTGACTTTCCTGGTAATCGATGCGGGAAATAGAGCAGTTGCGCAAACGTAACCGGCGTTCCGCCCAGGCGGGTAGTCCCAGTATAGTACTGACCAGACAGCCCAACGCGATACCGTGACTGACCAATAAAGGTCGGCTGCCCTGCGGTAGCTCCAGACAGGACGCCAGCGCGGCATGAACGCGATCGCTCAACTCCTGCATCGATTCTCCGCCGGGAATGCGGCCATCCTGCGTGCCGTTGACTAACTGACGACGCCAGCCCTCTTCTTCTTCCGTCAGCGAATCGATCTGGCGCTTTTCCAGCACGCCCATATCCAGCTCGCGCAGGCGGGAGTCAAAGGTGATATCACACCCGCACGCCTGGGCGATAATCTCCGCCGTGCGTTTTGTGCGGCCTAAATCGCTGCTGATGATATGGGTGATGCCGAGGCTGCGGGCGCGTTCTCCTACCTGCATGGCCTGCTGCTCGCCTTTTGCTGTCAGGGGACTGTCCGATTGGCCCTGAATACGTCGCTCGGCGTTCCACTGCGTTTCACCGTGGCGAACAAGGTATACCTGTAACATGTTTTTTTTCCGTTATACTGCGATAAATTTTTAAAACTGAGCTTAATTATGCACCAGGTTATCTCTGCGACCACCAATCCTGCCAAAATTCAGGCAATTCTACAGGCATTTGAAGAGATTTTCGGCGAAGGATCGTGCCATATTACGCCCGTCGCCGTCGAGAGCGGCGTACCGGAGCAGCCCTTCGGAAGCGAGGAAACGCGTGCTGGCGCACGAAATCGCGTGGATAATGCGCGACGCCTGCATCCACAAGCTGATTTCTGGGTAGCCATTGAAGCCGGAATTGACGATGACGCCACCTTCAGTTGGGTGGTAATTGATAACGGCGTTCAGCGCGGTGAAGCGCGATCGGCCACGCTGCCGCTGCCCGCCGTCATTCTCGACAGAGTCCGCCAGGGAGAAGCGCTTGGCCCGGTGATGTCCCACTATACCGGTATTGACGAGATTGGTCGCAAAGAGGGCGCCATTGGCGTATTTACCGCCGGAAAATTAACGCGCTCCAGCGTTTACTACCAGGCGGTGATCCTGGCGCTCAGCCCGTTTCATAACGCGGTGTATCGATAATTATTTGCGCTATGTTGTAGGCCTGATAAGCACAGCGCCATCAGGCATTTCGCGGCGATGTTGCCGGATGGCCGCTTCGCCTTATCCGGCCTACGAGCAAATCAGGCGCTTTTCAGCAGTATCTGCTCAAGCCAATGACGCAGTTCAACCGGCGCGGATTTCAGGCTGTTTGACCCGCGCGTGATGGTGGCGATGCCCGCCCCCAGCTCGGTTTTCAACTCGCGCTGGCTCATTTCGCCACGCAACAACTCCTCAATAATGCGCACGCGCGTTCCCAGCGCTTCACGCTCGTCCGGCGTAAGCATCAGTTGTAATAAAGGCAGATGCAGATCCTCTGCATATGCCTGACGGAGTAACTCCACAAAACGAAGCCACTCCTGATTACGTTGTTCGGCGATAGCCGATGAATAAGGGGAATGCTGGGTCATGTTATACCGCCGTTTGTACTGTTACACGAGTACAAATGATAACATAACCCGTCTGCATTAATACCGTTGCTGCCACTCAGAGTCGCTCATTAAGGCCTCTTTCTGCCCCATAAAGTGGCGATAGTAAGCGTCATAGGCCAGAACGTTTTTCACGTAGCCGCGCGTTTCCGAAAAGGGAATGCTTTCGACAAACGCTACGGCATCGATACGCCCGGCGCTATTGCCAAGCCAGGTGCGCACGCGCCCCGGCCCGGCGTTATACGCCGCCGAGGCGAAAATACGGTTATTACCAAACTGCTGATAGACATACTGCAAATAGCTGGTGCCAATGTTGATGTTGGTCTCCGGCTCCAGCAGTTGGCCGGGGCCGCGGTAGTCCGGAATCGAAAACATTTTCACCGTATGGGTGGCCGTTCCCGGCATAATCTGCATTAAGCCGCTGGCCCCTACCGGCGATTTTACTTTCGGGTTCCAGGCGCTCTCCTGGCGGGCAATCGCCATGGCATAGCTTTGTGAGATATCTTTTCCGCGGGTATAGCGGGTAAAAAGATCGTTATACGCCAGCGGGAAACGCTCCTCCAGATGATCCCACAGTTTTCCGGCGATCGTCGCCTGTACGCTCAGATCCCACCAGTGCTGGTTAAACGCATAGCGCGCCAGCTGCGCCTGTTCAGATTTACTACGGCTTTTTACCAGATTCGCCCATTCGCTGCGCGCCGTGTTATCCAGGTTCCAGTACATCAGCTCCCGTACACGCGCCATCTCAGGCCCCTGCGTCAACGCGCTGTTTACGTTGGCGGGCGCTTTATCGATTTTAAGCGTGTACTCTTCGCCTAAACGCTGCGCCGCGACCATCGGATAAAAACCGCGCTTCTGCATTAAAGCATGAAGGATCTCTTTCGCTTCGGCGTCACGACCGCGCTCCAGCAATAAATCCGCCTGCCAGTAACGCCACTCGTCTTTCTCTTTCGCCTCCATTGGCAGTCGGGCAAGCCAGGTATTGAGACCGCGACGATCGCCCATCCCCAGCGCCATACGCACGCGCCGTTCGATAAGCGACGTCGATTGCGAGCGCATAATCGCGTCATCGCGCCATTTCGCCTGCGCATCGGTCACATCGTTGCCCATCAGTCGCCAGGCAACGATATCGCGCAGCGCCTGCGTTTGTTCCTCATTAAGTTTCTGCGCCTGTACCAGCGAGGGGATCATCAGACGCGCATTTTCCGCGTCCTGGCGGGCGACGCTGGCAAACGCGACTTCCGCCATCTGGCGGGTAAAATCGGTGGCGCCGGTGGTGCGTGCGAAGGTCAACACGTTATCAGGGTCATTAGCGAGGGTAATGATCGCTGAGGCGATCGTTTGATATTCCGCCGGCATCTGTCCGGCCAGCACCGTAACCAACCCCGTATTCCCGGCTTTCATCGCCAGCCGAATACGTTCCAGATACGCCAGCGGGTCTTGCTTGCCGGAGGCCCGCCAAACGCTGAAAAGTTTATCGCAGGCATTCGGCTGACTTTTGCCGGTCAGCCAAAGGTCTTTCGCGCCCTGCCAGGCCGCTTCCGTTTGCCCGGTACTCCATTTCGCGTAGTAATAGTTACATTGCGCTTCCGTGGTACCGGGTTTCTCCGGGCTAAACGCCAGCAAGCCGCGCCAGTCTTCACGACGCGCCAGCTCATTGACGAAGCGTGATTGCAGCGTACGCGCAGGCGGAAGCGTAGGATTGGCGCGCACGAACTGCGTGACGGCAATCGCCGGCTGGTTCATCAAATCGTCGGTGATCTTACGGTATTCCAGATACGGGTAGAGCGGATAATCTTTCAGACCCGGCATCATCTGCTCTACCACATCCATCTGGCGGTTGTCCCAGGCCTGCTTAATCTGCGCATAGCGGTTACGCTGCTCTTCCAGTGAGTCGGCCCGCGCGAGGTGACAAAAGGTCAGCAGGCATACGCTGGCGGCGACGAGACGCCAGACAAATGGTTTGGCTCTATCCACAAGCACTTCCTCAATTGTTATCCAATGCAGCATCATGCCGCGTAATGAATTTATGCTAACCAGTCATAGCCATTTGCGCCACGTTACGGACACTTTTTTACTTTTATTGCGAGTGCGATCTGCTGGCTGGGCTTAGGCAGGGAAAAAGGCTACACTTCGCCTTTGAAATCTATTCACCATCACGATAAACATAGAGGCGAAGTCCAACGTGGCTCAATTCGTTTATACCATGCATCGTGTCGGCAAAGTGGTTCCGCCGAAACGTCATATTCTGAAAAACATCTCGCTGAGCTTCTTCCCTGGCGCCAAAATCGGCGTGCTGGGCCTTAACGGCGCCGGTAAGTCTACCCTGCTGCGCATCATGGCGGGTCTCGATAAAGATATCGAGGGCGAAGCGCGCCCGCAGCCCGGCATTAAGATTGGCTACCTGCCGCAGGAACCTCAGCTAAACCCGGAACACACGGTACGCGAGTCGATTGAAGAGGCCGTTTCGGAAGTGGTTAACGCCCTCAAACGTCTGGATGAAGTGTACGCGCTGTATGCCGATCCGGATGCCGACTTCGACAAGCTGGCGGCAGAGCAAGGCCGGCTTGAAGAGATTATCCAGGCGCACGACGGTCATAACCTGAACGTGCAACTTGAGCGCGCAGCTGACGCTCTGCGTCTGCCGGACTGGGATGCCAAAGTCGAAAAACTGTCCGGCGGCGAGCGCCGTCGCGTGGCGCTGTGCCGTCTGTTGCTGGAAAAGCCGGACATGCTGCTGCTCGACGAACCCACCAACCACCTGGATGCCGAATCTGTTGCGTGGCTGGAACGTTTCCTGCACGACTTCGAAGGCACCGTCGTGGCGATTACCCACGACCGTTACTTCCTCGATAACGTCGCCGGTTGGATTCTGGAACTTGACCGCGGCGAAGGTATTCCGTGGGAAGGCAACTACTCCTCCTGGCTGGAGCAGAAAGATCAGCGTCTGGCGCAGGAAGCGTCTGCCGAAGCGGCGCGCCGTAAATCCATTGAGAAAGAGCTGGAGTGGGTGCGTCAGGGCGCGAAAGGCCGTCAGTCGAAAGGTAAGGCGCGTCTGGCTCGCTTTGAAGAACTGAACAGCGTTGAGTATCAGAAACGTAACGAAACCAACGAACTGTTTATTCCACCAGGACCGCGTCTGGGCGACAAAGTCATTGAAGTCAGCAACCTGCGTAAATCCTACGGCGACCGCGTACTGATCGACGACCTGAGCTTCTCGGTACCGAAAGGCGCTATCGTCGGGATCATCGGGCCAAACGGCGCGGGTAAATCGACCCTGTTCCGCATGATGTCCGGTCAGGAGCAGCCTGATAGCGGCACCATTACGCTGGGTGAAACCGTCAAGCTGGCCTCGGTCGATCAGTTCCGCGACGCGATGGACAACAGCAAAACCGTCTGGGAAGAAGTGTCCGGCGGGCTGGATATCATGAAGATCGGCAATACCGAAATGCCAAGCCGCGCCTATGTAGGCCGCTTCAACTTCAAAGGCGTCGATCAGGGCAAACGCGTTGGCGAACTGTCCGGCGGTGAGCGCGGTCGTTTGCATCTGGCGAAGCTGCTGCAGGTGGGCGGCAACGTCCTGCTGCTCGACGAACCGACGAACGACCTGGATATCGAAACCCTGCGCGCGCTGGAAAACGCCCTGCTGGAGTTCCCTGGCTGCGCGATGGTTATCTCGCACGACCGTTGGTTCCTTGACCGTATCGCCACCCACATTCTGGATTATCAGGATGAAGGTAAGGTGGAATTCTTCGAAGGCAACTTTACCGAATACGAAGAGTACAAGAAACGCACGCTGGGCGCCGAGGCGCTGGAGCCGAAGCGTATCAAGTACAAGCGTATTGCCAAATAAATGTCTGAATGCCGGGTGGCGCTTGCGCTTACCCGGCCTACAAACCCAGCGATTCCAGTACGTTGTGAAACTGTAGGCCTGATAAGACGCGGTAAGCGTCGCATCAGGCATTGGTTCTTATCCCTGCTCGCCCATCATCTCTTTCACCAGTTCCACACAGCGCAAAAAGCGGCCATCGTAATCCGCCTCTTTAACGTGAACGAACTCAATATTGTTTTCTTTCAGCATCTCGACCAGCAGGTTCTGGAACGCTTTGCGATCCACTGAACTGCCCAGGCTTCGCAGTCCGTCAGCTACCCACGGCGTATTATTCTCCAGCAAAATCACCAGGTCGAAGCGATACTCGTCGATCAGCGCCTGGACAAAGGGATGCTCGCGCCCTTCGTATTTTTTGCAAAATGCCTGGGTGGTGACGAAATCGGTATCGATAAACGCCACTTTATTCGCATATTTCACTGCAAAATCAATATATTGCGCATGGCCCAGCGCGATTTTATCGTAGTCGGAATACTGTAACGCCATCTCATCGCCGCCCAGATGCGAAAAGACATAGTCGCGGCCATATTCCCAGGCGCTGGTGGTATTAAAAATATTGGCGAGCTTATTGACCAGCGTAGACTTGCCGCTTGATTCCCCGCCCAGAATCGCGACGGTACGCACGAAAAACGGCTTCACTTCGGTAGGAATATATTCCCAGTAACGAAACGGATTTTCGCGGATTTGCGCCCCACTGATATTCATAAACGTGCGTTCAGGATCGACCAGCACCGTCTCAATCCCTAAATGCTCCAGGTACTGCGGCGCATCAGCCTCTTCGGAAGTGTAGATCCAGCTCGGCTGTATTCCCTTCTCTGCCATAAACGCTTTAATGCCGTTGCTCCAGACGTCCCAGCCATGCGGATAAGGCTCCATCCCCTCTTCATTAAAGGCGTGAATGCGAATATTTTTTTGGTATTTGAAGGTTTGCAGCAACCAGCGCAGGCGATCCGACACGGTGGGCTGCTGCGACATGGCGCTATCCTCAAACAGCCCGCGGTCGCGCGTATCGTCATATCCCATAATGATGTGCAACTCATCCACCTGGCTACAGGCGCGCTGGATCAAGTAGATGTGTCCGGTATGCAATGGATAAAATTTACCGAACACCACGCCAATGTTTTTCTGTCGGCGGGGAAACTCCAGCCCGAGAAAACGGTGTAGCGCCTCCAGTTTTTGCGCGCTGGGGCTTTTGATTTTGGCGTTAAGTAACTGACTCAGATACCCCTTGGTCATACCGCTGGCGTCAGCCACCTGTTGCAGAGTGCAACCTTGCTGCTTGATCGCGGTTTTGAGATAGTCGAACGATGACACAAGAGCCTCCTGCTGGAAAAATCGCATAACACTGCCTGACGGCGCTTCGCTTATCAGGCCTACAACATCAATCCGTATCAATCCGTAGGCCGGATAAGACGCATTGCATCGCCATCCGGCAAATTATACAACATCACTACATACAGCGAATTATAAGTCGTCAAACACGCTTAACGCATCTGCGAGCTTTTTAACACCGAACACCTGCATTCCTTCCGGCGGCTTTTTCGGTACGTTGGCGGCAGGCACAATCGCCCGACGAAAACCGTGTTTCGCCGCCTCGGAAATACGCTCCTGCCCGCTCGGCACCGGACGAATCTCGCCTGCCAGCCCCACTTCGCCAAACACCACCAGATCCTGCGGCAACGGCCTGTCACGCAGGCTGGAGACCATCGCCAGCAGTAAAGCCAGATCCGCGCTGGTTTCGGTGACTTTCACGCCGCCGACCACGTTGACGAAGACGTCCTGATCCGACATTTGTAGACCGCCGTGTCGGTGCAGCACCGCCAGCAGGATTGCCAGACGGTTTTGTTCCAGACCGACCGCCACGCGTCTGGGGTTCGCCATCATCGAGTGATCGACCAGCGCCTGAATCTCCACCAGCAACGGTCGCGTACCTTCCCAGACGACCATCACTGAACTGCCGGAAGTGACCTCATCGCCGCGGCTTAAAAAGATGGCGGACGGATTGCTCACTTCGCGCAACCCCTGTTCGGTCATGGCGAAGACGCCCAGCTCATTGACTGCGCCAAAGCGGTTTTTGTGGCTGCGCAGCGTGCGGAAACGAGAATCGGCGTCGCCGTCGAGCAATACTGAGCAATCGATACAGTGTTCCAGTACTTTCGGCCCGGCCAGCGACCCGTCTTTGGTGACGTGGCCGACCATCACGATCGCCACGCCGCGCGTTTTGGCGAAGCGCGTCAGGTAGGCTGCCGTTTCGCGGACCTGGGCGACGCTGCCTGGCGACGACTGGATGTCCGCCATATGCATCACCTGTATGGAGTCGATCACCATCAGTTTCGGCTGTTCTTCTTCGGCAATCAGGCAAATTTGTTCGATGCTGGTTTCGGAGAGCATATTCAGATTAGCGGTCGGCAGGCCGAGACGGTGCGCACGCATCGCCACCTGCTGTAGCGACTCTTCGCCGGTGACGTACAGCGTTTTCATCTGCTCGGCGAGCTTGCACAGCGTTTGCAGCAGCAACGTTGATTTGCCCGCGCCGGGATTACCGCCAATCAAAATGGCGCTGCCGGGTACCACCCCGCCGCCCAGCACGCGGTCAAACTCTTTAAAACCGGTAGAAAAGCGCGGCAGTTCCTCAAGACTGATGTCAGACAGTTTCTGCACTTTTGATACGCCCGCACTGCCGGCGTATCCGCTCAGACGTTCGTTACGCGCCACCGTCGGCGATGCGGCAAGGCGCACCTCGGTAATGGTGTTCCAGGCATGGCAGGCGCTGCATTGCCCCTGCCAGCGCGGGTAATCGGCCCCGCATTCATTACAAACAAAGGCGCGTTTGGGAGCTTTTGCCACGTTTTACCTCTTTCGTTAACGCTGTTGCCGGATGGCGCTGGCGCTTATCCGGCCTACGGTCGCCTTGCCATTGGGCAGGTTAATCATTTCTGGTTCATGCTGCCGGAGAGAATGCAAAACACGCCCATCAGGTCAGCGTGGCGGATCGTAATCTCCGTCTTTTCGTTTACTTTTGGCTTGGCATGGAAGGCAATACCTAACCCTGCCGCTTTGATCATTGGCAGATCGTTAGCGCCGTCGCCAATCGCCACCGTCTGCGCCAGCGGGATGTCATGCTCTTGCGCCAGACGAAGCAAGGTATTGGCTTTATACTCAGCATCCACAATATCGCCGATAACGTGACCGGTAAATTTACCGTCCATGATCTCCAGCTCATTGGCGACCGCCGCCGTCAGGCGTAGCTGGTCACGCAGATAGTCGGCGAAGAAAGTGAAGCCGCCGGAGGCGATAGCGATTTTCCAGCCAAGCGCTTCCAGTTTTAGCACCAGCTGCGTTAATCCTGGCATTAGCGGCAGATTCCCGCGCACCTGGCGCAAAATATCGGCATCCGCGCCTTTCAGCGTCGCCACGCGGCTGCGCAGGCTGGCGGTAAAATCAAGCTCGCCGCGCATCGCGCGCTCCGTCACTTCAGCCACCTTCTCACCGGTACCGGCCAGCTTAGCGATTTCATCGATACACTCAATCTGGATCGCCGTGGAATCCATATCCATGACCAGCAGCCCCGGCGTGCGCAGATGCGGAATTTTACCCAGCGGCGCGACATCCAGCTGCGCCTCATGCGCCAGCCGCGTCGCACGCGGCGTTAGCGACCCCGCCAGACGAATGACCTGATAATCCTCCACGCACCAGGCGGCGACAATCACCATTGCGGCGCCCAGTTTGGTCTGATATTGAGTTAAACGCTGCTTATCCAGCCCGCGCCCATACAACAGCCAACCGCTGCGGCCTGCATGGTAATCCAGAGGCATCACCTCGTCGCCGCTTAAAGAAAGAGGCAAACCAGGCCATAAAGAGACATCTTCAGGCAGATCGCACCAGGTAATGTTAGGCATTAAAGCTCCTGTAAATCGTTCAGGCCGGTAACCGCCCCGCGGAAAATAACGCATGAGGCTACCTTGTAACCATCGCTTCTGGCAACATTAAGCCTCAAATTTTCAGCAGGTGGAATATGGCTCGCGCAAAACTGAAATTTCGGCTGCATCGTGCAGTCATTGTATTGTTCTGTCTCACACTGCTCGTCGCGCTCATGCAGGGCGCTTCATGGTTTAGTCAAAACCACCAGCGACAGCGCAATCCGCAGCTGGAAGAGCTGGCCCGCACGCTGGCGCGCCAGGTAACGCTCAACATCGCCCCGCTGATGCGCAGCGAAACACCGGATGAAAATCGCATCAACGCCGTGCTGCGTCAGCTCACGCAAGAGAGCCGTATTCTGGATGCCGGCGTCTATGATGAACAGGGCGATCTTATTACTCGCGCTGGCGAAAGCGTCAACGTGCGCGACAGGCTGGCGCTGGATGGCAAAAAAGCGGGCAGCTATTTTAACCAACAAATTGTCGAGCCTATCCAGGGGAAAAACGGCCCATTGGGCTACCTGCGTCTGACGCTGGATACCCACACGCTGGCCACCGAAGCAAAGCAGGTCGATAACACCACCAACATTCTACGCCTGATGCTGCTACTCTCGCTGGCGATAGGCGTGGTGCTGACGCGCACCTTGCTACAAGGTAAACGCACCCGCTGGCAGCAGTCGCCCTTCCTGTTAACGGCCAGCAAGCCTGTTCCGGAAGAGGAAGAGCGTGAGGAAAAAGAGTAAAATGACGGCTTAATAAAGGTAAGGAAAACCACCATGACAACATTACGCCTGCTTATTTCTGACTCTTACGATCCCTGGTTTAACCTGGCGGTCGAGGAGTGCATTTTCCGCCAGATGCCCGCCACCCAGCGCGTGCTGTTCCTGTGGCGCAACGCGGATACGGTGGTCATTGGACGCGCGCAAAACCCGTGGAAAGAGTGTAATACGCGGCGTATGGAAGAAGATAACGTCCGTCTGGCCCGCCGTAGCAGCGGCGGCGGCGCGGTATTCCATGACCTCGGTAATACCTGTTTTACCTTTATGGCCGGTAAACCGGAATACGATAAAACCATCTCCACCCATATTGTGCTCGCGGCGCTGAATTCGCTGGGCGTTATGGCCGATGCTTCGGGACGCAACGATCTGGTCGTAAAAACGCCGGACGGCGATCGCAAAGTCTCCGGTTCAGCCTATCGCGAAACCAAAGATCGCGGCTTCCATCACGGTACGCTGCTGTTGAACGCCGACCTCAGCCGTCTGGCGAACTATCTGAATCCCGATAAAAAGAAACTTGCGGCGAAAGGGATTACCTCCGTTCGCTCCCGCGTGGCCAATCTTACCGAGCTATTACCGGGTATCACCCATGAACAGGTCTGCCAGGCGGTCACTGAAGCCTTTTTCGCCCATTACGGCGAACGCGTCGACGCGGAAGTGATCTCACCGGATAAAACGCCGGATCTGCCGAATTTTGCCGAAACCTTTGCGCGCCAGAGCAGTTGGGAGTGGAATTTCGGCCAGGCACCGGCGTTCAGCCATCTGCTGGACGAACGTTTCACCTGGGGCGGCGTCGAGCTGCATTTTGACGTCGAGAAAGGTCATATCACCCGTGCGCAGGTGTTTACCGATAGCCTGAACCCGGCACCGCTGGAAGCGCTGGCGGGGCGACTGCAAGGGTGTTTGTACCGCGCGGATAAACTACAGGAAACGTGCGAAGCGCTGATAGCGACGTTTCCGGAACAGGAGAGTGAGTTGCGGGAACTGGCGAATTGGGTCGCAGGGGCCGTGCGTTAAAGAATTGCCGGATGGCAGCTACGCCTTATCCGGCCTACAAATGAGTGCTTTCTGTAGGCCGGATAAGCAACGCGCCATCCGGCATTACCGCCACTCACCAGCGTCAAGATCCCTCACCTCCCCCGCCCAATCAACCGGGTAAACGCCATTGCGAACATCACGATGAAAGGTCGAAAACGGCCAGTCCTGCACCCGCCTTACCCAACCGTGCTTCACGGGGTTGAAGTAGAGGTAATCGGCATGTCGGCGAAAATCCTTTTCGTCGCGAATCGCGTGCTCCCAGAATCGTGGCTGCCACACGTCATGGCGCATTATCGATTTGGTAAATAACTTTTTAAGCTCCCGCCAGCGAGATGAAAAGTCACAATCATTCTCAGGAAGCGTCCAGATGCAATGCAGATGCTCAGGCAACACGACAAAAGCATCAATTTGAAAAGGCTTCGTATTTTTCACTCGGCGAATAGCAGAGCGTAATTCCGCAATCTGGCGGACAAGTAAATCACTTTTCCGGTTTTTCAGATTAACCGTGAAAAACCAGGTGCCACCGTTAATGTAATAACGACGATAGTTCGACATTTTGTTCATTCCTTAAACAAAATCCAAACGTAACGGGTTAATAGCAAAAGGCAATGCGGAGAGGGTAATTCGGGAATGAGGCTCGCAGTATAAACAGCAGATTGCCGGATGGCGGCTACGCCTTATCCAGCCTACAAGTCGATCCGGTAACAACCGCAGGCCGTTGTAGGCCCGGTAAGCGAAGCGCCACCGGGCACAGCACAATCTTACTCTTTATCGCCCAGCAGTACGGATTCCAGTGCGATTTTGATCATGTCGTTGAAGGTCGTCTGACGTTCAGCGGCAGTGGTCTGCTCGTGGGTACGGATGTGGTCGGACACGGTGCAGATAGTCAGCGCTTTCGCGCCAAACTCAGCCGCAACGCCGTAGATACCCGCCGCTTCCATCTCTACGCCCAGTACGCCGTATTTTTCCATCACGTCGAACATTTCGCCGTCCGGAGAATAGAACAGGTCTGCGGAGAACAGGTTGCCCACGCGCGCGTCTACGCCCAGCGCTTTTGCCGCGTCAACCGCGTTACGTACCATGTCGAAGTCAGCGATAGCCGCGAAGTCATGATCTTTAAAACGGATACGGTTCACTTTGGAGTCGGTGCAGGCACCCATACCGATCACCACGTCGCGCAGTTTGACGTCCATGCGCACAGCGCCGCAGGAGCCGACGCGAATGATTTTCTTCACGCCGAAATCGGTGATCAGCTCTTTGGTGTAGATGGAGCAGGACGGGATACCCATACCGTGGCCCATCACGGAGATCTTACGGCCTTTGTAAGTCCCGGTGAAACCTAACATGCCGCGAACGTTGTTCACTTCGCGGACATCTTCGAGGAAAGTCTCAGCAATGTGCTTCGCGCGCAGCGGGTCGCCCGGCATCAATACGACGTCAGCGAAATCACCCATTTCTGCATTAATATGTGGAGTTGCCATCTTCAGTTCCCTTTAAATTTGTTGTTATTGCCTGATGGCGGCTACGCCTTATCAGGCCTACAAAACGTGTGCAAAAACAGTGAAATACCCTAAGGATTTCGCGTTGTAGGAAGGCGACGAATTCGTGAATCCCCGGGAGCATAGATTAACTATGTGACCGGGGTGAGCGAATGAAGTCAACGCATCTACAGCGCGAAAGACAACGGGTATCACAGCATGTTTTTACCGTAGTCCATCGGCGATGTGCCAAAGTAGGTCGCCAGCGTCTGGCCGATATCCGCGAAGGTTTCACGGTGACCTAAAGAGCCCGGTTTGACTTTCGGACCGTAGATCAGCACCGGAATGTGCTCACGGGTATGGTCAGTACCAGTCCAGCTCGGGTCACAGCCGTGGTCAGCGGTCAGGATCAGAATGTCATCTTCCCCCACCAGCTCCATCAGCTCCGGCAGACGGCGGTCAAACAGCTCCAGACCTGCGGCGTAGCCCGCGATGTCGCGACGGTGGCCCCAGGAAGAGTCGAAGTCGACGAAGTTAGTGAAGACGATGGTTTTATCGCCCGCTTCTTTCATCTCTTTGAGGGTCGCGTCGAACAGCGCGTCCAGACCGGTCGCTTTCACTTTCTTAGTGATGCCGCAGTTGGCGTAGATGTCGGCAATCTTACCGACGGACACCACGTGGCCCTGTTTTTCATCGACCAGTTTCTGCAGCACGGTCGGCGCTGGCGGTTCTACGGCCAGGTCGTGACGGTTGCCGGTACGCTGGAAGTTACCGGCCTTGTCGCCGATAAACGGACGCGCGATCACGCGGCCAATGTTGTAGCCGCCTTCGGTCAGCTCTTCACGGGCGATTTCGCACAGCTCGTAGAGTTTATCCAGGCCAAAGGTCTCTTCGTGGCAGGCAATCTGGAACACGGAGTCAGCGGAGGTGTAAAAAATCGGCTTGCCGGTTTTCATGTGCTCTTCGCCGAGCTGGTCCAGAATAACGGTGCCGGAAGAGTGGCAGTTACCGAGATAGCCCGGCAGGTTGGCGCGTTTCACCAGCTTATCCAGCAGTTCCTGCGGGAAGCTGTTTTCGTGGTCGCTGAAATAGCCCCAGTCGAACAGTACCGGCACACCGGCGATTTCCCAGTGGCCTGACGGCGTATCTTTGCCGGAGGACAGTTCGTGCGCCCATGCGTATGCGCCAATAACGTCCGCGTTGCCGTCCATGCCGGCGGCAATTTTACCGGTAGAGCCTTCATGCGCTTTCACCAGCCCCAGACGAGTCAGGTTAGGCAGATTCAACGGGCCCTTACGGCCATTGTCAGCTTCGCCATTGGCGCAAGCTTCTGCGATGTGGCCCAGAGTGTCGGAACCTACGTCGCCAAAACGATCCGCGTCTTCAGTAGCGCCGATGCCGAATGAGTCCAGCACCATAATAAATGCACGTTTCATATCTTCTCCGTACTTAGTGCTTCAAAAATAATTGATCAGATCAGTATACAACTATTCAGTAATTCGACGATAGACCGAAGGTGTGCTTGCTGGCGCTTTATCGTCAAGGATAATTGCCGCTTTGACGGCCTTCGCCGCTTCCTGCCAACTGGCTTCGTCTTTGGCATGAATCACCGCCAGCGGGCGCTGCCCGTCGATGCTGTCGCCCAGACGGGCCATGTCGGTAAAGCCAACGCTGTAATCAATGGTATCAGACGCCTGACGACGGCCGCCGCCCATCGAGACGACCGCCATCCCCAGCGCACGCGTATCCATTGCGCTGATAAACCCTTCGGTATCAGCATATACCGCTTTGCTCAACATGGCGGTCGGCAAGTATTTATCGTAGTTCTCAACGAAATCGCTTGGCCCTTTCTGCGCGGCCACCATACGACCAAAGACTTCTGCCGCTTTACCGTTATCCAGCACCGCCTGTAATTTCGCACGCGCTTCGGCGTCGTCTTTCGCCAGCTGGCCGGAGATCAGCATCTCCACGCATAGCGCCATAGTGACATCAAACAAGCGCGGATTGCGGTATTCACCGGTCAGGAACTGCACGGCTTCACGCACTTCCACCGCGTTACCGGCGCTCGAAGCCAGCACCTGGTTCATATCGGTTAACAACGCCGTAGTGCGAACTCCCGCGCCGTTTGCCACGCCGACAATCGCTTCAGCAAGGGCTTCAGAAAGTTCATAGGTTGGCATAAACGCGCCGCTGCCAACTTTGACGTCCATTACCAGCGCATCCAGCCCTTCGGCCAGTTTCTTGGCGAGGATGGAACCGGTGATCAGCGGAATAGAGTCCACCGTCGCGGTAATATCGCGGGTGGCGTAAAAACGTTTGTCCGCCGGTGCAAGCGAGCTGGTTTGCCCAATAATCGCCACACCCACGTCTTGAATAATTTCGCGGAAACGGTTGTCGTCCGGGAAGATATCGAAGCCCGGGATCGCTTCCAGTTTGTCGAGCGTACCGCCGGTATGTCCAAGGCCGCGACCGGAGATCATCGGCACATAACCGCCGCAGGCTGCTACCATTGGCCCCAGCATCAGAGACGTCACGTCCCCTACGCCGCCGGTCGAATGCTTATCGACAATCGGGCCATTGAGATTCAGGCTTTTCCAGTCAAGGACAGTACCGGAATCCCGCATCGCCATGGTCAGCGAAACACGCTCCGGCATGGTCATATCGTGGAAGAAGATCGTCATCGCCAGGGCGGCAATCTGCCCTTCAGAGATAGTATTGTCACGAATACCATTGATAAAGAAACGAATTTCTTCGTCACTCAACGCATGACCATCACGCTTTTTACGAATAATTTCTTGTGCGAGAAACACGGTACCCTCCTGAGGGAAAAGAGTAGAAGGCTTACATCGCCGGATGGTGGCTAACGCCTTATCCGGCCTACAGGCCTGGATTTGTAGGCCGGATAAGCACAGCGCCATCCGGCAAATCAGAGCTTAGTAGCTGCTGGCGCTCTTACCGTCGCCGTGACCCAGCGCTTTCAGCAGGCTTGCCAGCAGGCTGGATGCGCCAAAGCGGTAGTGACGAGAATCTGCCCAGTCATCGCCAAACAGTTCGTCTGCAATCGCGAGGAATTTCTGCGCGTCTTCCGCCGTACGTACGCCGCCCGCCGGTTTGAAGCCAACGGTTTTGGAAACGCCCATGTCGCGGATCACTTCCATCATGATGCGCGCGCTTTCCGGCGTAGCGTTTACCGGCACTTTACCGGTAGAGGTTTTGATGAAATCCGCACCGGCTTTGATGGAGATTTCAGAGGCTTTGCGAATCAGCGCCTCTTCTTTCAGCTCGCCAGTTTCGATGATCACTTTCAGCAATACGTTCGCTGCGGCACAAGCGTCTTTACAGGCTTTTACCAGGTCAAAACCCACCTGCTCGTTACCGGCGATCAACGCGCGGTACGGGAATACCACGTCCACTTCGTCAGCGCCGTAGGCGATCGCCGCACGGGTTTCCGCCAGCGCAATATCGATATCATCATTGCCATGCGGGAAGTTAGTCACCGTTGCAATGCGGATGTCCGGCGTACCTTGTTCTTTCAGAGTTTTACGCGCAATCGGGATAAAACGCGGGTAAATACAAATCGCCGCCGTATTCCCGACCGGGGTTTTTGCCTGATGACACAACGCGATCACTTTTTCATTGGTGTCGTCATCGTTCAGAGTGGTCAGATCCATCAGTTTGAGCGCACGCAGGCTGCTTGCTTTTAAATCAGTCATGACATTCTCCAACGGCATTGCCGTATAAAATTTCACCTTGCGAGTCTGTTAATATTCTAACATTCACTCGCGATTACACTTCGATATACATCACAGTTAATGAAAACTACGTACAAATTTGCATTACTGTAATGAGATCTGAATCAAATTATCCCGCCGTCACCGTCTGTTCTTCGAGCGATAAGCGCATCAGGATCAAAGTCGGTTTGCCGCCATTTTCTACAATAGCGCATCGTCCCGGCATAAAGAGGAAACGAAGATGCCTGCCTCATGCGAAACTGCGCTCCAGCAGCGTTGCCAGCAAATTGTGACCAGCCCGGTGCTCACGCCTGAACAAAAACGCCATTTTCTGGCGCTGGAAGCTGAAAACGCCCTGCCTTATCCCACCCTGCCGGAAGATGCCCGCCAGGCGCTGGATGAAGGCGTCATTTGCGATATGTTTGAGGGGCACGCCCCCTTCAAACCGCGCTACGTGTTGCCCGATTACGCCCGATTTCTGGCTAACGGTTCACAGTGGCTGGAACTGGAAGGCGCGAAAGATCTGGATGATGCGTTATCCCTACTCACCATTCTGTATCATCACGTTCCTTCCGTGACGTCCATGCCGGTTTATCTCGGCCAGCTTGATGCGTTGCTGCAACCGTATGTTAGAATTCTAACACAAGATGCGATCGATATTCGAATAAAACGTTTCTGGCGTTATCTCGACAGAACGCTGCCAGACGCCTTTATGCATGCCAATATTGGCCCTGCCGATACGCCTGTCGCACGAGCGATTTTGCGCGCTGATGCCGAGCTAAAGCAGGTGGCGCCTAACCTGACGTTTATCTACGATGCGGAAATTACGCCGGACGATCTGCTGCTGGAGGTCGCCAAAAACATTTGTGAATGTAGTAAGCCACACATTTCCAATGGCCCTGTAAATGATAAAATTTTCACAAAAGGCCATTATGGCATCGTCAGTTGTTATAACTCGCTACCGCTTGGCGGCGGCGGCAGTACGCTGGTACGTCTCAACCTGAAAGCCGTGGCAGAACGCAGTACGTCTGTCGATGACTTCTTTTCACGCACGCTACCGCACTACTGCCGACAGCAGATCGCCATCATTAATTCACGATGTGAATTCCTCTATGAAAAGTCACATTTCTTTGAGAATAGCTTTCTTGTACAGGAAGGTTTGATCGATCCCGAACGTTTTGCGCCGATGTTCGGTATGTACGGGCTGGCGGAAGCCGTGAATCTGCTGTGCGAAAACGCGGGCCTGAACGCCCGTTACGGCAAGAATGAAACGGCGAACGAGCTGGGCTACCGTATCAGCGCCCAACTGGCGGATTTCGTCGAAAATACGCCAGTGAAGTATGGCTGGAAGCAACGGGCGCTGCTCCATGCCCAGTCTGGCATCAGTTCCGATATTGGCACTACGCCGGGCGCACGTCTGCCGTATGGCGATGAACCGGACCCTATCACCCATTTGCAAACCGTCGCGCCGCACCATGCCTTTTATCATGCCGGGATCAGCGACATTCTGACGCTGGACGAAACCATCAAGCGTAATCCGCAGGCGCTGGTTCAGCTTTGTCTTGGCGCGTTCAAAGCCGGGATGCGGGAATTTACCGCCAATGTCAGCGGCAACGATCTGGTGCGCGTCACCGGTTATATGGTGCGCCTGTCGGATCTGGCGAAATTTCGCGCCGAAGGCTCGCGCACGAATACCACCTGGCTGGGAGAAGAAGCCGCACGTAATACCCGCATCCTGGAACGACAGCCACGCGTAGTCAGCCATGAACAACAGATGCGCTTTAGTCAGTAAGATCATTGCGTTTTCCTGCGTCGATGGGCCAGGCAGCCGCCTGGCATTATTCTTACAGGGCTGCAATTTGCGCTGCAAGAATTGCCATAACCCGTGGACGATGGGACGCTGTAACGACTGCGGGGAATGCGTATCGCAGTGTCCGCACCACGCCCTCAGCGTTGATGGCGGGAAAGTGGTATGGCGGTCGGACATCTGCGAGCAGTGCGATACTTGCCTGAAAATGTGCCCACAGCAGGCAACGCCAATGACGCAGACCATGAGCGTTGACGATGTGCTGCGTCATATTCGTAAAGCATCGCTGTTTATTGAAGGTATTACCGTCAGCGGCGGAGAGGCGACCACGCAATTACCGTTTATTGTGGCGCTATTTACAGCGATCAAAGCCGATCCGCAGTTACAACGACTGACCTGCCTGGTGGACAGTAATGGTCAGTTAAGCGAGACCGGCTGGCAGAAACTACTGCCGGTTTGCGACGGCGTAATGCTCGATCTGAAAGCCTGGAAGAGCGAGTGTCATCACCGTCTGACCGGACGTGATAACACTCATATTAAGCACAGTATCCGCTTTCTTGCTGCGCAGGGAAAACTGGCGGAGCTGCGGTTACTGGTTATCCCGGGTCAGGTGGACTATGCGGCGCATATCGATTCACTGGCGGCGTTTATTACTTCGCTGGGCGAGGTTCCGGTGCGCCTGAATGCCTTTCATGCGCATGGCGTCTATGGCGAAGCGAAAGCCTGGCCAGGCGCGACGCCGCAAGAGGTGGAACGGCTGGCAGACGGATTGCGCGCGCGTGGGGTGGCGAAGCTGATTTTGCCGGCGCTATATTTGTAACCGTCGCCTGCCGGACGGCGGCTGCGATGCCATCAGAGCCGAAACAAGGTAATGGTATTGCGATACAGCGTATCGGCTATCACCTCTGCGGGCTCCGGACGTAATTCACAGAGCGCATCAAATACGCGCGCCGCCTGCTCCGGGCGATTCGGCTGCCCCTGAAACCCCTTTAGCGGCATATCCGGCGCATCGGTCTCCAGCAACAGCGCGTCCAGCGGCAACCGCGCCATAACATCACGGGTTTTACTGGCGCGCGGGTAGGTGATGGTGCCGCCGACGCCGATTTTATAGCCCAGTCGCACAAAGCGTTCGGCCTGTTGCAGACTGCCGGCAAAACCATGCACCACGCCGGTTCGCGGCAGATCCTGGCGCTTTAAGTGCATCGCCAGTTTGTCATGCGTGCGCCGCGAATGCAGGATCACCGGCAGATCGTAGCGTTTTGCCAGTTGCAGTTGCGCGTCTAAAAATCGCTCTTGCCTGGCGAACTGCGGATCGTCGCGATAAAGATCGAGACCGATCTCGCCTACCGCCACGACGTTCTGTTGTTGCGCCAGCGCCTGTTGTAGCTTATCAGGATCGTCATCGGCATGACGCTCAATCACAATGGGGTGCAATCCCAGCGCAGCATAAAGCGACGGGAAACGCGCCGCCAGCGCCAGCACACGGGGAAAGTGAGCCGCCTCGGTCGCCGGCACGATGATTTTTTCAACGCCCGCCTCACAGGCACGCTGAATACTGGCGCGCTCATCGCCCGTAAAGGGCGGGAAATCAAAATGGCAGTGTGTATCGATAAAGCGCCAGCTCACGCCAGATCCTCGTCGGTAAAGGTGGTGTCGTTTGCCTGCGGCGCGCTAATGACCTCCGCCACATGCGTATCATTGGCCACCGGCGCCGGAGGCACGACCACCGTTTCCGGCACGGCAATCCGCGACGTATGGCGCAAGAGAGGCGGCGTTGCGGTGAGCAATTTACCAACGGTGGCAAGGAAATAACGCCCGCATAATCGCCCGGTTTTGTAATCCTCACGCAGCGCCGGGATACGGCTGCCCAGCGCCATGCTGTGCAGCGGTTTCGGCGGATAAATTTCAATGATCCGCAGCTTACCCGGCGGCTTTTCAATAAATTGTTGGATCGCGCTGTAGGACGTTTCATGATGCTGCACCAGGTTGACCAACGGCTGTAGACTGCTCTCTCCCAGCCAGCGCTCCATACGCTTAAACCACTGCGGCGTGTAATACATTTGCGAGGGTACGGTGCGGATCACCACAATGGTTTTCGCCCCCCGCTTTGCCGCCTCCTGAACCGGAATGGCGTCGCTAATGCCACCGTCCAGATAGTTGATGCCCTCTAACGTAACGCCGGTACGGTAGAAACCCGGTATGGCGCTGGAGGCGCGAATGATATCAAGCCAGTTTTGTTTTGTCGGCGAGAAATAGCCCGGCGTGTAATCATCCCCCCGGCAGGCGCACATATAAAAGGATTTTCCGCTGTCGAACAGGCGCGCTGCGGTATCCATCTGCAGCGGCATTCGGGCGGCGGTGGATTCCACCAGCCAGTCGAGGTCAATAAGGTTTCCTCCGCGTACAAATCGCAGCGGATCAAAAAATTCGCGCCTGGTGGTATAGCGCATAATGACTTTACGCCCGTAGCCGGGCTGGTTGCAGAGATACGCCGAGAGATTTTGCGCACCGGCTGATGTGCCGAAGTAGAGATGGAAAGGATTAAACTGCGCACGCATAAACTCATCCAGCACGCCTGCGGTAAAGATACCCCGCTGCCCCCCGCCCTCACAGACCAGCGCCATACGGCCTGGCCGGAACGGTGTTAATGATAACGGCGCAATATTGCCGAGCGTAACCGGTATTCGCTGGCCCACCTCTGCCTTCCTGTTTTTCATTTTTTTCCAGGCTGACAAGGTAACGCAAAACGTTAACGGCTAAAACCGTAAAAGCCAGTCCGCTGGACTGGCTTGATAGCAATATATCTTTACAGATGCCTGCTAGGGTCGTTTACGGCCCATGAACAGGCTGACCAGGAAGAGCACGATCCCGACGACGAAGACGATTTTCGCCGCGCCGGCAGCCGTACCAGCCAGTCCACCAAAACCCAATGCGGCGGCAATTAACGCGATAACCAGAAATATAATGCCCCAACGAAACATAAGCCTCTCCTTTACCATAGTTAATGTCGACCGCTAAATATGAGCGCTCAGGCTACTCATTCGCGATATTTTTAGTGTGGTGCACATTACGCCTCCCGACAAACGTCGGGAGGACGAATTACGACGAATTACTGAACTTTCAGATCGTTTTTAACACTTTTTACGCCATCAACGGCTTTCGCGATGCTTTCAGCGCGGTCGCTTTGTTCCTGAGTTTCAACGGTACCGGAGAGCTGTACGACGCCATCGGTCGTTTCCACTTTTACTTTACGGGAAGGGACGAGATCGTCCGCCAGCAACTTGGCTTTGACTTCACTGGTCGTGGCCGTATCGCCGGCATAACCTTTCACGGAACCTTCTTTACTGTCGCGAACGTGAAGTTTGTCGCTAACAGAGGTCACGCCTTCTACGCCTTTCGCCACTTTCACGGCGGCTTCAGCCTGCGCCTGGCTTTCTACAAAGCCGCTCAGGGTGACGACTTTCTGATTGGTTTCGACAGAAATATCGGTGCTTTTAATATTGTCATGGTCTACCAGCGCAGCTTTTACTTTCGCAGTGATGGCGCTGTCATCCATGAAGTTACCGACTTTATTCATAGAGCTATCGACTTTTTGCCCTGCGGTTTCGGTTCCGCTTTGCGCCTTGTCCGTTGTTGCGTTTTCTGCAAAGGCAGAACCTGTCGCAACAGCAGAGGTCAACATTACGGCCAGCAGAGTTTTAGAAATCTTCAGTCTTGTCATAGTCATCGATTTTGTCCTGTATAGTTTGCTCGTAATTTGAGCTCAGGCAACACGAGGTTGCATTGCTGAATGCGGTGAAACTCACCGGTTTCTGAAGTCAATGACTGGCATCACATTCGTGAATTTGTAACGACGCGTCGCCTGCCACCCTTCCGTTTCAGTTATTAATATCGTGACTGAAACAAATCTCAGCTTTAAGCTCTCATATTCACGCATTGAACAGGCATTAAAGCCGACATTTATGTCATCACTTTGTTAAATATAGATCACAATTTTAAAATCGCTTGTCGGCGCGTATAAAAAACAGGCAGATCGGAGAAAAAACGCGGGATTTAAGAACATTCCGTAAGCGGTTAAAAAGGCAGGGAAAGTACGAAGGCGCGGCGGATGCCGCGCCCGGAAAGGGATCAGTGTTCGCGCGTTTTACGGAACTGAACGTCAGGGTAACGTTCCTGGGTCAGGTTCAGGTTAACCATCGTGGGGGCGATATAGGTAAGGTTGTCGCCGCCATCCAGCGCCAGCTGCGTTTCATTCTTACGCTTAAACTCTTCGAATTTCTTCGCATCGGCGCTTTCCACCCAGCGCGCCGTCGCCACGTTGACGGATTCATAAATCGCCTCAACGTTGTATTCGCTTTTCAGGCGCGCGACAACAACGTCAAACTGCAAAACGCCCACGGCGCCGACAATCAGATCGTTGTTGGAGATGGGACGGAATACCTGCACCGCCCCCTCTTCAGAAAGCTGCACCAGCCCTTTCAGTAGCTGCTTTTGCTTGAGCGGATCTTTCAGGCGAATACGACGGAACAGTTCCGGCGCAAAGTTCGGGATACCGGTAAACTTCATCATCTCGCCCTGGGTGAAGGTATCGCCGATCTGAATGGTGCCGTGGTTATGCAGACCCAAAATATCGCCCGGGTACGCTTCTTCAACGTGCGAACGGTCGCCCGCCATAAAAGTTAACGCGTCGGAAATCACCACATCTTTGCCGGTACGGACCTGGCGTAGCTTCATGCCCTTCTCATACTTACCGGAAACCACGCGCATAAACGCCACGCGGTCGCGGTGTTTCGGGTCCATATTGGCCTGAATTTTAAAGACAAAACCGGTGAATTTCTCTTCCGAGGCTTCCACTGTGCGGGTATCGGTTTGACGCGGCATCGGCGCGGGCGCCCACGCCACTAAACCATCCAGCATATGGTCAACGCCAAAGTTACCCAGCGCGGTACCGAAAAATACCGGGGTAATTTCCCCTGCCAGGAACAGCTCTTCATCAAACTCGTTAGACGCGCCCTGCACCAGTTCCAGCTCGTCGCGCAGCTGTTGCGCCAGGTCTTCACCGACGGCAGCGTCCAGATCCGGGTTATTCAGCCCTTTAACGATGCGCACTTCCTGAATGGTGTGGCCCTTACCGGTCTGATACAGATAAGTTTCATCTTTATAAAGGTGATAAACGCCCTTAAACAGCTTGCCGCAGCCAATCGGCCAGGTGATCGGCGCGCAGCCGATTTTCAGCTCATTTTCCACTTCATCCAGCAGCTCCATCGGGTCGCGGATGTCACGGTCGAGTTTGTTCATAAAGGTCAGGATCGGCGTATCGCGCAGACGGGTAACTTCCATCAGCTTACGAGTCCTGTCTTCAACACCTTTTGCGGCGTCGATCACCATCAGGCAACAGTCCACCGCCGTCAGGGTACGGTAGGTATCTTCGGAGAAGTCTTCGTGCCCCGGGGTGTCCAGCAGGTTCACCAGACAGTCGTGATACGGGAACTGCATCACCGAGGTGGTGATGGAGATACCACGCTGTTTTTCCATCTCCATCCAGTCAGATTTTGCATGTTGGCTGGAGCCACGGCCTTTTACCGTACCGGCGGTCTGAATCGCCTGTCCGAACAGCAATACTTTTTCGGTAATGGTGGTTTTACCGGCGTCCGGGTGAGAAATAATGGCAAAAGTGCGGCGTTTGGCCACCTCTTGCAAATAAGGAGACAACGTCATAGTCAAATCTTCTTGAGTAAGCGCGGCGTTTGACCACGCATGTTGAATACGAAAAATGCGGCTATTTTACCCATCAACCTGGGGGAGGCAATCAGTGTTTACACAGGAGCTGCTCCAGTTCGCTTAATGACGCCACAGTCCAGGTTGGATGGATACCCGCGGGCTGCTCGCGATGATGCGCGTTAAGCCAGCAGGTCGACAGTCCGGCGTTAATGCCGCCAAGAATATCGGATTCCGCGGTATCGCCAACCATTAATACGCGCGAGCGGTCAGGATTCCCCGCCTGCTCCAGGGCGTAGTTAAAGATTTTCGGATCGGGCTTCGCGACGCCAACCTGCTCGGAAATCACCAGCAGATCGAAATACTCGCGCAGCCCGGTGCGCTCCAGACGAGTTTGTTGTAGCGCGGTAAAACCGTTAGTAATAATACCGATTTTAGCCTGCCCGCGAATCGCATTAAGTAGCGAAACGGCGCCCGGCAAAGGAGAACAGATCTCCGCCATCGCACTAATAAAAGCGTCATTCAGCAGCCCCGGCGCAACGTTTAGCCGTTCAGCCCAACTTTGAAAGCGCGCGTGCTGCAATTGTAATGAAGTAATCGCGCCGTTCTGATAATCCACCCATAGCGGCTTATTCACGGCCTGGTAATCCTGGAAATCCTCAGCGGTAAAGGTGACGCTATAGTCAAGGAACATCCGCTGTAAGCCGGTGAAAGAATCAAACGTAAACAGCGTTTCATCGGCATCAAAGAAAATCCAGTCCCACTTCATCATTACACCTTGCCTCTTTTATTACATGCTTATCGGTAACGCCATGATGATGGCGTCCTCATGCCCTTGTGCCGTGGGATAGTAATTGCGGCGAATCGTCGCCTCGTTAAACCCCAGACTTTCATACAGCGCGATGGCGGCAGCGTTAGAGGCGCGTACCTCCAGCCATAGCGTTACAACCCCACGTTTTTCCAGTTCATCAATCAGATGCTCAAGCAGCATACGCCCCAGCCCCCGACGCTGAAAATCCGGATCGACGGCGATATTGAACAGCGTCGCTTCGTCCAGCACCACCTGTGTAATGGCAAACGCGGCCATTCTGTCAGCAGCAGTCAGCTTAAGGTTGAGATACCGTTCGCCCTGGTTGCCGAAAAACGTTTTTTCGCTCCACGGAAACGCATGAGCGCGTTGCTCAATCTGCCAGGCTGCGGGGAGATCGGTCGTGCTGAGGATAGAAATCGTGTTCATGTTCGCAGATTTGTTGCCATAGTGCGGCGCGTGCCGCCGGGTTTGCCCGGAGTTCATTAAACGCCGGCGTCGTGACCTGAGCGCCTTCGAGTTGGAGCGGCGCGTCAGTTCCTAACCGCCAGCTATTACAACGGCTGCCCTGCGGCAGCATGGCGACGCGCTCAGGCGCCAGGGGTAAAACCTGATCGGGACTCACGGTCAACGCGCGTAAAATATCGCGCATTAGCGGCTCGTTCAGCGCAGGTAATTCCTCTGCAACCACGATCAGACGAACGTGCGCGGGAAGGGAAATCGCAATCTCGCCCTGTAGCGCGCCAGGACGTCGCAGCGCCCACTGCGTAATACCCAGTTGCTGTAACTGCCAGTCTCGTCGGGATGTCATAGCGAAACGCTCCTGTAATCAGGGGCGCAAATATAGCAAATCTGTCGAATCTCCGCCATCAAACTACTATAATCGCCGCCAGTCTGAATTAAGGAGCATTCCATGTCTGCTTTTACCCCGGCAAGTGAAGTCTTGCTGCGCCACAGTGATGATTTCGAACAAAGCCGTATTCTTTTTGCCGGAGATTTGCAGGATGACCTGCCCGCGCGCTTTGAATGCGCCGCCAGCCGCGCGTATACGCAACAGTTTCACCACTGGCAGGCGTTAAGCCGCCAGATGGGCGATAACGTCCGTTTTAGCCTGGTCGCGCAAGCCAGCGATGTCGCTGACTGCGATACGCTGATCTACTACTGGCCGAAAAATAAACCCGAAGCGCAGTTCCAGTTGATGAATATTTTGTCGCTGATGCCGGTGGGCAGCGATGTTTTCGTCGTGGGAGAAAACCGCAGCGGCGTGCGTAGCGCCGAACCGATGCTGGCGGACTATGCGCCGCTGAACAAAGTAGATAGCGCGCGACGTTGCGGCCTTTACCATGGTCGTCTGGAAAAGCAGCCGCAGTTTAGTCTTGAATCCTGGTGGGCCGAGTACAATATCGACGGGCTGACCATCAAAACGTTGCCGGGCGTATTCAGCCGCGACGGACTGGATGTTGGTAGCCAACTGCTGCTGTCTACGCTGACGCCGCACACCAAAGGTAAAGTGCTGGATGTCGGCTGCGGCGCTGGCGTGCTTTCCGCCGCGCTGGCCAGCCATTCGCCGAAAGTGCGCCTGACGCTGTGTGACGTCAGCGCTCCGGCGGTGGAAGCCAGCCGCGCCACGCTTGCCGCTAATGGTCTTGAAGGCGAGGTATTCGCCAGCAACGTCTTTTCGGAAGTCAAAGGACGTTTTGACATGATCATCTCCAACCCGCCGTTCCACGACGGAATGCAAACCAGCCTTGATGCGGCGCAAACGCTCATTCGCGGCGCAGTGCGCCATCTGAACAGCGGCGGAGAGTTACGCATCGTGGCGAACGCCTTTCTGCCCTATCCTAAGATTCTGGATGAGACCTTTGGCTTCCATGAAGTCATCGCGCAAACCGGGCGCTTTAAGGTTTATCGTACCGTGATGACCCGTCAGGCGAAGAAATAGTTGGCCTGATAAGCGCAGCGCCATCTGGTTGCATGTGCCGGATGGCGACGCCAGGCGTCTTATCCAACCTACGTCTCGCGCCCATTTTTGCAGCAATCAATCTATCCCATGCAATTAACTATTGACGAATAGCTGAAAACCACTAGAATGCGCCTCCGTGGTAGTGATTCTTTTCAAGAATCGATGGTATGCGAAGGTGGCGGAATTGGTAGACGCGCTAGCTTCAGGTGTTAGTGTCCTTACGGACGTGGGGGTTCAAGTCCCCCCCCTCGCACCAAAACCACGTTGATATTGCTCGCACTGGGCGAAGGTGGCGGAATTGGTAGACGCGCTAGCTTCAGGTGTTAGTGTTCTTACGGACGTGGGGGTTCAAGTCCCCCCCCTCGCACCAACGAGGCGATATCAAAAAGTAAGATAACTGTGCGAAGGTGGCGGAATTGGTAGACGCGCTAGCTTCAGGTGTTAGTGTCCTTACGGACGTGGGGGTTCAAGTCCCCCCCCTCGCACCAATTATCTTATCCTTCCTTTGTCCCTTCATTTTCATCCCTGATTCCAGTTCATCATTGCCAACATCATGCCGCCAATAAGCGCTATACACGATGGCAGCAGTACAAAATGCCGTAATTGTTTGTGATACAACATCAGCGCAGACAGTAGCAATCCTGATACAATCAACAGCTTCAGCGCATAAGCTGACAGGCCGATAAACGCCAGTCCAACGATAATCACTCCAGGCAATAACACGCCCCATCCGCTGCCTAACGTCCGCTGCAACATGGTTTCACCTCTGGAATTGATAATGATAACCAATATCATATGATATCTTTTCTCATTTGTCAGCCGGGGAGAAAGCTAAAGAGATGAGTTTTACTTAACGGTTGATGACACGTATTCAGTAAGGTGATAAATTGTCCGACTGTTAACGTAAAAACAACAACACCTCGCTTTAGGCGACCTTTTCTCATACGTTATTTTCATGTTGGCGCCCGATTCCGTGTATATCACCGATAAATAACGACAATTACCCATGACAACACCATCCTGGCGGTCGCTTCGTATTAAGAAGTATCAGTTTTCTTTACGTCTTTTCTTGTTTCTCAACGCCGTGTCGGCGCTATTTACTCTCGTTTTCCCCCTTTATCAGATCAATGTATTTTGCACGCCAATGATCGGGATAGTGGTCCTGAGCGTATTACTGTTGATATGGCATGGGAAATATGGACAAAAAAGAATTAATCTCCCCTTTATCTCCCTACTCTTTGGGGGAATATGGGCGGCGCATATTGCGCTAAAGTATCCGGCGTTAGGCCATTATGATTTCTCTTTTTTACTGATCTCCCTGCTTAGCGTTCTGTTTATCGGCTCGATAGCCTTTGCCGCGAATATCGTCGCGTTTACGCTCTATTCGCTACCGCCAGTCGCGGTCTGCCTGTGGCTGAACGGTAATGAACAAGGTTTGCGAATTCTCTATTTGCTGGCCCTGCCAATGGTGGGAATCGCTATTCAACATGTTATCCAGAAACGCTACGATAATTTTGCCCAACAGCTCATGTTTAAGCTGCTGGCCGAGCGGGAAACTCTCAATGGCCTGAGTATGCTTGATCCATTAACCGGCTTATATAACCGCCGTGGCCTGCAAAATCGGCTGGATACGTTACAGGCGCCGGGCAGCCATGAACACTACGTCCTGCTATTGGATATCGATCATTTCAAAGCGTACAACGATCACTACGGTCATATGATGGGCGATCAGGCGTTAATCCGCGTCTCAGCGGCAATTCGGGACGCCGTGCGATCGCGCGATGTCGTCTGCCGTTTTGGCGGGGAAGAATTTCTGGTGTTGCTGACCACCGCCGAACCACAGCAAGCCCGCGCTACCGCAGAACGTATCCGACAGGAAGTATACGATCTTAAAATCCCGCATATGTTTAACGAAAGCGTCGCCACCAATGTCACTGTCAGTATCGGCATTGCGCCCCTGACGGATCGCAATATCGGAGACGCTATCGAAAAAGCGGATAAAGCGCTCTACGAAGCCAAGCATCTTGGACGTAACCACATTCTGGTCAGCGACGACATGCGCGCCCTATGAAGCCTGCTGACGTAATCGTGCTACGCCAACAGCGTTAACCATAAACCGCTTGCCATCGTTTATCGCTATCGATAGGATTAGCAATCATTATCATTTAGATTAACATCATTAAACTGCGCTATGGCCTACCGTTCCGCACCGATTGCTGACGATATTATCTGGCGAGCTGCTCCCCAGCCGGAAGACGCCTCGCTGGCGGACGCAGTACGCGAGACGATCGCCTCTACCCGTGAGCACCTGTTGGACTTCATCCGGCTGGATGAAACACCGCCGCCAACGGCAATGACTCTTGCCCAGTGGACGCGCCCCGCGACGTTTCGTTCATTGCTGGCCGCCTATTCCGATCACATCTATCGGCACACGCCAGGCCTGGCACGTGAAAATAAGCCGTTACTCTCCCTGTGGGCGCAATGGTATATCGGGCTGATGGCGCCGCCGCTGATGCTGGCATTACTGACGCAAGCGCGCGCTATCGATGTCTCGGCAGAACATATTCACGTTGAATTTCATGAAACCGGGCGCGCCGCGTGTTTCTGGCTTGACGTGCATCAGGATAACCTGGCAACGGGGCGTTCCCCGGAAGAACGAATGGAAACGCTGTTAGTCTCCGCACTACAGCCGGTCATTCAGGCGCTGGAGGCGACTGGCGACATCAACGCGAAACTTATCTGGAGCAATACCGGTTATTTAATTAACTGGTATCTGACTGAGATGAAACCGCTGCTTGGCGAAGCCCTGCTGGCAATGCTACGCCAGCGCTGTTTTTTTGAAAAGCAGCTATCCGACGGTCAGGATAACCCGCTGTGGCGGACCGTCGTAATGCGCGACGGTCTTCTGGTACGCAGAACCTGCTGTCAACGTTACCGCTTACCTGATGTACAGCAGTGCGGCGACTGCACGCTAAAGTAAACCGCTTTACGCTACCTTCAGTTATCGTCACGGCTTACTGCTGCTGGCCTGTCACATTATTATATTTACAGCGGCGCTCTCCGTATGCCAAATTACGTTTTGCCATTTTTGGGTCTACCGTGGCTATTGGTAAGGTCTCAGGAGAGAAGAATGAGTCTGCAATCTGTACGGCAATTTCTGGCCGATCATGCTCCCGATATTGAAATTATCGAATTAAATCAAAGTACAGCGACTGTCGAGCTGGCAGCCAAAGCGCACAACGTAGAGCCAGGGCAGATAGCTAAGACGCTCTCGCTTAAAGTAAAAGACACCATTATCCTGGTGGTCGCGAAAGGCGATGCCCGCCTGGATAATAAGAAGCTTAAAACCACTTTCGGCGCAAAAGCCCGTATGTTGAGCAGCGATGAAGTGGTCAATGCAACCGGACATCCTGTCGGCGGCGTATGTCCTTTCGGGCTGGAGCACCCGCTGCCCGTTTATTGCGACATCTCTCTGAAGGGGTATAACGAAGTATTGCCTGCCGCAGGCGCCACGCACAGCGCGGTACGCATCACGCCGGAAAGAATGGCTGAACTGACATCGGCGACCTGGGTAGACGTGTGCCAATAACGTGCCTGACACCCGGATTCCCCGAACAAGCACGGCGCATCCGGCGCGGGCTATACCCGATGCTGGAGCGCGGTACCATCTCCGGCGCGCAGATATAACAGAATATCCGCAGCATCGAGTAACCCGGCATCAGAACTCACGCCCAGCTTGGACATCACATTAAACTTATGCGCCCGGATAGTCTTAATGTTACGTTCTAGCTGGACGGCAATTTGCGGCATTGAGTAGCCGTTCGACATGAAACGCAGAATCTCCCGCTCGGTTGGACTAAGCATACAATTCTGGTGAAGTTCCCAAAGATTGTCTGTACGCTCCGTTGTCCGCCGGGCGCTATTAAGCGATGTAAATAAGGCATCCTGTAAAACATCCAACGGCGACGCTTTGCTGATGACCCCATCCAGCGGCAGCGGGGATAATGCGCTGATTAAGCGGGCTTCAGCATCATCATCGGCAATCACCAGACGCCGCATATGGGGATAATTTATCGCCAGTTCCGTCAGGCTGGATAATCCTGTCCGGCGTTCAGTTCTTAACGCAGAAAGAGAAAAAATAACGGCAGAAAACGGCGTCTTTAGCGCAGCCTTATAAAACGCGGATGGTTTTGAAAAAATATGAAGCGTATGTCGGCAATCCGGCATTGCATCAAATAGCCCTTTAATACCAATGGTGCTCATCACGCATTTTTCTACGAGCGCAACATTTCTCTTGCTGATTCTGTTTTCCATTCCATGGTTTCTCCATATACCGAAGGTAGGTTCAATTCTCTGGCTCCCTGAGAACTGTTTATCCATGCATACATCTCTGCATTACTGTGTATTGATAAGCGTCGCATGGCGCTATTTTTTTGGGCGCTAATTGTTTTATTACTTTTTTTAAGTAACGCCGCAATTTGGTTAATGCCCCACCCTTTTCCTAAAAGGCGTAATACTTTTCGTTCAGACAGCGTAAGGACAATCGGCCTGTCGTGGGCCTGCTGAATTTCAGACGGTACCTGAGGCGATAATAACGTTTTACTTATTCTTTCTGAGCGAGCGTTTCCCGCATGGATAACGCTAATAAGATTCTCGATTGGCTCTTCGTCTGAAAGCAAGGTGCTGACGGGGCCCATCAGGAGATCAACCGCATGTGGATAGCAGGATTTAGGAACCAGAAATACCCAATGTATGTCGCGATATTGCGAGATTAAGCTATAAAAATATTCGCAGATAGCGCGGGGAGAGGCATTGTTAACTGCTAAATCAGCAATAACTAAATTACTTCGGCGTAGCTGTAGCAGCGTTAGCTCTTCTATCGTACGACAATACGCCAGTTTATAATCGGGGAAATTACCTGTTATAGCCCCTTTAAGGCCTTCCTGTATAAGAGGGGTTTTACTGATAATAAGTCCATTTTTGCAGCATCCTGGCAGCATAATTCCTCCGCACCCACGCCGCCACTTTTCATTGCCCCATTAATAAAAACACTATTAACAATGATCGCAAAGAAATATAGGCCGAGTGGATTAATTATCCTTGTTTTATTTTTAAATATCTAACATTGATTGCGCTACAATCCACATAGCACAAAAACATGAAATCACTATCGTATAGTTACTCATAAAACCAGAAGCAAGACAATTAAATTAACTAAATTTGCACATTAGCAATTCTAACGAAAACGCATCATATTAATAAATTTAAAATATGAGTTCGCCCTTCATTCATATTGCTGAGTCCTAAAACAAAAGCCCAACAATACTGTCCACCATCCATAAAACCCATGTAATATCTACGAATTACACTAAGTCATGCCTATTTTTACGCCCGCTGCTCACGCCATTGTGGTTAAACCATTAATGCATATAGTTGATAAAATTCACCACATCATTGATTCAAAAATGAGCGGCCAGGCTGGCATAATGCCTCTATTCTGGAAACGGACATACGAGAACCGTCGCCCATAAGGATATCCTGCCTGTGACGAAGCGCACGTCTCAGGAAGCTTATGCGTTGCGTCTGGTGGTTGACGTTTTTATCAACAAGAAATTGATCTTAACCAACGCCATCATGCCTGCGCTTCGTGTTAAAAAGAAAGCCTCTGTCATAGTGGCGGCGCATAGAATGTCTTTTCGGACAGGACGAGTCATGCAAGAAGAGCAATCAATTCAACGAGCAGTAACACGGTTATGTATTCAATGCGGGCTGCTTTTATTGCAGCACGGGGCGGAAAGCGCACTGGTTGATGAGCTTTCCACCCGCCTCGGTTTGGCGCTCGGTATGGATAGCGTCGAAAGCGCGATCTCCTCTAACGCCATTGTCCTGACGACCATTAAAGACGGACAATGTCTGACATCGACACGTAAAAACCAGGATCGCGGCATTAATATGCACGTCGTCACGGAGGTTCAGCATATCGTTATCCTCGCGGAACATCGTCTGCTGGATTACAAAGGCGTGGAAAAACGCTTTAGCCAGCTCCGCCCGCTGCGTTATCCGCGCTGGCTGGTGGCGTTTATGGTCGGTCTTTCCTGCTCCTGCTTTTGTAAGCTGAATAATGGCGGCTGGGATGGCGCGGTTATCACCTTTTTCGCCAGTATGATAGCCATGTATATCCGCCAGATGCTGGCGCAGCGGCATTTACATCCGCAGATCAATTTTTGCATTACCGCCTTTGTCGCTACCACGATTTCCGGGCTGATGCTCACCCTTCCCGCCTTTAGCCAGACGCCCACTATCGCCATGGCGGCGAGCGTACTGCTACTGGTGCCGGGCTTTCCGCTGATTAATTCCGTCGCAGATATGTTTAAAGGACATATTAATACCGGGCTGGCGCGCTGGGCTATCGCCAGCCTGTTGACACTGGCCACCTGTGTGGGCGTAGTGATGTCAATGACAATATGGGGGCTACGAGGATGGGTATAATCGACTTTTTACTGGCGCTAATGCAGGACATGATCTTGTCTGCGATCCCCGCCGTCGGGTTTGCGATGGTCTTTAATGTTCCCCACCGGGCGCTTCCGTGGTGCGCGCTACTGGGGGCGCTGGGTCATGGCTCGCGTATGCTGATGATGAGCGCAGGCTTTAATATCGAATGGTCGACGTTTATGGCTTCGCTGCTGGTCGGCAGTATTGGTATTCAGTGGTCACGCTGGTATCTCGCTCACCCTAAAGTGTTTACCGTCGCGGCCGTGATCCCGATGTTTCCGGGGATTTCCGCCTATACCGCGATGATTTCCGCAGTAAAAATTAGCCATCTGGGCTATAGCGAACCGATGATGATTACGCTGCTGACCAATTTTCTGAAAGCCTCTTCCATTGTTGGCGCGCTCTCAATTGGCCTCTCTGTACCGGGATTATGGCTGTACCGCAAACGCCCCCGCGTGTGAATGGTGGAACGCCTCCTGCTGTTCTTACAGGTCTGTGTGGTACTATAAAAACAGTCGCCCTTCTCGGTTGTTGTTCCATATTGAGAAACATTATGTCTTCCAGAATTTTAACGTCGGACGTCATCGGTATTGACGCCCTTTTACACGATCATCATGCTGTGCTGGCGAAGTCAACGGGCGGCGCAGTGGCGGTATTCGCTAATAATGCGCCTGCATTTTATGCCGTGACGCCTGCACGCATGGCTGAACTGCTGGCGCTTGAAGAAAAGTTATCACGTCCGGGAAGCGATGTGGCGTTAGACGCGCAATTTTACGAAGAACCCGAAGCCGCCCCCGTTGCGATTCCCTGCGGAAAATTCGCCATGTATCCCGCCTGGCAACCGGATGCGGATTTTCAGCGTCAGGCCGCCCTTTGGGGCGTGGCGCTTCGGGAGCCGGTCACCGCAGAAGAGCTGGCGGCGTTTATCGCCTACTGGCAGGCGGAAGGTAAGGTTTTTCACCATATCCAGTGGCAGCAAAAGCTGGCGCGCAGCGTGCAAATCAGCCGTTCCAGCAATGGCGGAATGCCGCAGCGCGACATCAATAGCGTCAGCGAACCTGACAATCATATTCCACCAGGTTTTAGGGGGTAACGATGAAAAATGTTGGCGACCTGATGCAGCGTCTACAAAAAATGATGCCTGCGCATATTACGCCGGCGTTTAAAACGGGCGAAGAATTGCTGGCGTGGCAGAAAGAGCAAGGCGAGATCCGGGCGGCGGCGCTGGCGCGGGAAAATCGGGCGATGAAAATGCAGCGCACCTTTAACCGTTCCGGCATTCGACCGCTGCATCAAAACTGTTCGTTTGATAACTATCGGGTTGAGTGCGACGGACAAATGAACGCGTTAAGCAAAGCCCGACAGTACGTTGATGAGTTTGACGGCAATATCGCCAGCTTTGTCTTTTCCGGCAAGCCGGGAACCGGTAAAAACCATCTCGCCGCGGCTATTTGTAACGAGCTGCTGCTGCGCGGAAAGTCGGTACTGATTATCACCGTAGCGGATATTATGTCAGCGATGAAAGACACGTTCAGCAATCGGGAAACCAGCGAAGAGCAGTTGCTTAACGATCTGAGTAACGTTGATCTGTTGGTGATCGACGAGATCGGCGTGCAGACCGAATCTCGCTATGAAAAAGTGATCATCAATCAAATTGTCGATCGTCGTTCCTCGTCAAAACGTCCCACCGGCATGTTGACGAACAGCAATATGGAAGAGATGACGAAAATGCTTGGCGAACGCGTCATGGACCGTATGCGTCTCGGCAACAGTTTATGGGTTAATTTTACCTGGGACAGTTACCGCAGCCGGGTGACGGGTAAAGAGTATTAAATTGCAACGTGCGCCAGGGCGATACAACGCCTGGCTGGCATAACACAGGTGATTACCATGAATACAGCGAAACATGTTCTGTGCTGCGCGGCGATCGCCAGCGTACTGATTTCCACCAGCGGTATTGCCGCCAGTCAGTTAAGCGCTCAGGGCGCGAACGCACAGCAGGGCGGGATGTCGCTTTCTGCGCTAACCGGTCTGCTCAGCAGAGGTGCCCAGTCGCTCAGCGCCGATAATATGAATAATGCCGCCGGTATTTTGCAGTACTGCGCCAAACAGAAACTGGCGTCCGCTACCAACGTGGAAAACGTTAAAAATCAGATTCTGAACAAGTTGGGGTTGGATACCACACAGCAGGAGCAGGACACTAACTACCTGAACGGCCTGCAAGGGTTGCTCAAGACGAAGGACGGCCAGCAGTTGAACCTCAATAATATCGGCAGTACGCCGCTGGCGGAAAAGGTGAAAACCAAAGCTTGCGATCTGGTGTTGCAGCAAGGGCTGAATTTCCTCTCCTGACTGCGTTTTTCTGACCGTGCGCCACGCCGGGACGCCCTGTTAAAAGCCGTGTTTTGGCCTTTTACCCGCCAACACGGCATTAACCCGATTTTTCTCTTCGTCTTTTCCTGTTATTAACCGCTATGGCAGGAAGTGATGCCGATCAAAAAACCAACTTTCTAAACTCATTCTAAATAACAGCGCCGTGTAAAGTCATTAGAATTGCAGCAATGTGACATCGCTATTACATTGTTAGAAATTTTTTCCTGCCAGCGATAAGCCTGGTTTATTGAGGATCGTCAGTTGTCCGAGTTGCTCTCTGTCGCTCTGTTTCTCGCCTCTGTGCTGATATATGCCTGGAAGGCGGGCCGTAACACCTGGTGGTTTGCCGCCACTCTCACGGTGCTGGGACTTTTTGTCATTCTGAATATTACCCTGTATGCCAGCGACTATTTTACCGGCGACGGGATCAACGACGCAGTGCTTTATACGCTCACGAATAGTCTGACGGGAGCGGGAGTCGGCAAATATATTCTGCCGGGAATCGGCATTGCCCTGGCGTTAGTGGCGGTATTCGGCGCGCTGGGATGGGTACTACGCCGCCGCCGTCACCATCCTCATCATGTCGGTTACAGCCTGCTGGCGTTACTGCTGGCGTTGGGTTCGGTCGACGCCAGCCCGGCGTTTCGCCAGATTACCGAACTGGTAAAATCACAAATGCGCGATGGCGATCCGGATTTTGCCGTTTATTATAAAGAACCAGCAAAAACCATTCCTAATCCGAAGCTCAATCTGGTCTATATCTACGGCGAGAGCCTGGAACGGACCTATTTTGATAATGACGCGTTCCCCAATCTCACGCCAGAGTTGGGCGCGCTGAAAAATGAGGGGCTGGATTTCAGCCATACCATGCAACTGCCGGGAACGGATTACACCATCGCCGGGATGGTGGCTTCCCAGTGTGGTATTCCGCTGTTTGCGCCGTTTGAGGGCAATGCGTCCGCGTCGGTTTCCAGCTTCTTCCCGCAGAATATCTGCCTCGGCGATATTCTGAAAAACTCCGGCTACCAGAACTATTTCGTGCAGGGCGCTAACCTGCGTTTTGCCGGGAAAGACGTGTTCCTGAAATCACACGGATTTGATCATCTGTACGGCGCTGAAGAGCTAAAAACGGTGGTGGCGGACCCGTCTTATCGTAACGACTGGGGCTTCTACGACGATACAGTGCTTGATGAGGCATGGAAGAAATTTGAAGCGCTTTCCCGCTCAGGCCAGCGTTTTTCGCTGTTTACGCTGACCGTAGATACTCACCACCCGGACGGGTTTATCTCACGCACCTGCAACCGCAAACGCTACGATTACGACGGCAAGCCCAACCAGTCCTTTAGCGCCGTAAGTTGCAGCCAGGAAAACATCGCCGAGTTTATCAACAAAATCAAAGCGTCACCGTGGTTTAAAGATACCGTTATCGTCGTCTCTTCCGACCATCTGGCGATGAATAATACGGCCTGGAAGTACCTGAATAAGCAAGATCGCAACAATCTGTTTTTCATTCTGCGCGGGGATAAACCGCAGCAGGAGACGCTGGCGGTCAAACGCAACACGATGGACAACGGCGCAACGGTGCTGGATATTCTCGGCGGCGATAATTTTATCGGTCTGGGACGTAGCAGCCTTTCCGGGCAGTCGCTGTCGGAAGTGTTCCTGAATGTAAAAGAGAAAGTGCTGGCGATGAAGCCGGATATCATTCGCCTGTGGAATTTCCCGAAAGAGATAAAAGATTTTACCGTCGATCGGGACAAAAACATGATCGCTTTTTCCGGCAGCCACTTCCGCTTACCGCTGCTGTTGCGGGTGTCGGATAAGCGCGTCGAGCCGCTGCCGGAAAGCGAATACTCTGCCCCGCTGCGCTTCCAACTCGCCGATTTTGCCCCGCGCGATAACTTCGTCTGGGTCGACCGCTGCTACAAGATGGCGCAGTTATGGGCGCCGGCGCTGGCGCTCTCCACCGACTGGTGCGTCTCGCAGGGGCAGCTTGGCGGGCAGCAAACCGTACAGCATGTCGATAAAGCGCAGTGGAAAGGTAAGACGGCGTTTAAAGACACGATGATCGATATGGAACGCTACAAAGGCAACGTCGATACCTTAAAGATTGTCGATAACGATATTCGTTATAAAGCCGATAGCTTTATCTTTAATGTCGCGGGCGCGCCGGAGGAGGTGAAGCAGTTTAGCGGCATTTCCCGGCCGGAGTCCTGGGGGCGCTGGTCAAATGCGCAGTTGGGCGATGAGGTTAAAATCGAATATAAAGCGCCGCTGCCGAAAAAGTTTGATCTGGTGATCACCGCCAAAGCCTTCGGCGACAACGCGAATCGGCCGATTCCGGTACGCGTAGGCAACGAAGAACAGACGCTGGTGCTGGGTCACGATGTGTCCACTATCACGCTGCATTTCAACAACCCGACGGACGCGAATACCTTAGTCATTGCGCCGCCCGCTCCCGTCTCCACCAACGAAGGTAATATTTTGGGCCATTCGCCGCGCAAATTGGGGATTGGCATGGTGGAGATCAAAGTGGTGAATGTTGAGGGTTAAAAGAGAATGTCATATATGCCGGGTGGCGGCTGCGCCTTACCCGGCCTACACATCATCTTTATCAATAAACTGGCGCACAGGCCTGATAAGCGAAGCGCCATCAGGCACTGTATATATTACACGCCCCTTTCTGTTAATAATCGAACTGACGGTAGTAACGACGAATATCCAGACTGTGGCCGGTATATTTCTCGAAGTGCGCCGCCAGTCGGTCAACTAACAATGTCGAAACAACACTCGGCGCCATGATCCAGCGGAACTCATCATCAATACCGTCCAGCGCATACGCTTTCGGATCAATCACCACCAGGTTATCGGTAATCTGACTGGCGAAGCGCTCAACGCGTTCATCCAGCGCGCGGCATTTCCCTTCCCCTTTCACTAGAATGAGCGGCACCTCTTTTTCCAGCAGCTCCAGAGCGCCGTGGAAAAATTCCGCAGAGCTGACGGGGCGCGTGCGCTTCCACTGCATCTCTTCCAGGATACACATGGAGAACAGATAGACCTCGCCCCACATCTCCGCGCCGCCGACCCACATCATATAATCGCTGTTATGATAACGGCTGGCGATAGCATCGGCCTGCGGATCAAATTTTTGTTTCGCTTTCAGCAGATTCGCCGGCAGAATTTCCAGTTGGCTGGCGAAGCGATCGTAACTGGCGAATTCGTTATTGCGCGACAGCACGCGGAAAAACAGCCAGTACAGCAGCATATATTCATATTCCACGCCATTTTTGTGACGCATCGGAATATGCCATGTCGCCGCCTGCGCCAGCGGAGAGTCCGCATTTTTGGTAATGGCGACTACGCGTATTCCCTGCGCTTTACACCACTCGGCGATCGCCACCGATTCTTTGGTATCACCGGATTTAGACAGCGTAATAACCACAGAGTCTTTATTCAGCCGCTTATTTCCTTTATGAATTAATTCTGCCGCCTGCTCAACATAAACCGGCAACGTTGTTAATTCTTTGGCAAATTCATTAATTGCCATCATTGGCGCCAGTGAACCGCCAACAGAGGCGAAAAATAAAGAACTGAACCCGGCCTGATAAATCTCGTCAGCAACCTGTTCTGCCTTCTGGCGCGCAGCGATGATCTCACGAGCACTCGTCAGGTACTCGTCCTGATTAAAACCCAACATATTTTTCTCCTGATTGTTCAGATTTTACTTTTTAAAACGCGATCGAAATCGTCAAAAATGCGTACCGAAAGGTCGATGCCTTTCAGTGAGGCGATATGAAACGCCATGAGTTGTACCGGCACAATCAACAGCAATGGCGAGAAATGGTGATCAACCGCTACATCCAGCGCAAGCGTCTGGTCATCCTGCGCCGCCTTCGCCAGCGTGAGAGTAAAGGTTTTGGCAACCGCAGGCGTCATATACTCCCGTAGCGCCCTGGAGCGTGCGTCGGGCCGGTCCTCAAAGAAGAACATCACGTGTTCCGCATTGGCTTCCAGATACGGGCCGTGCATATAGGCTTCCAGCTCAAACCCGCTTGAGGGAACACGTACCGTCTCGGTAAATTTAGTTTCCAACTCTTTTGCCACCCCAACCAGCGCGCCGTAGCCTATCGCCACAAAACGCGTCCCGTTTCGTAAAACGGACTGGTGCTGGTGAATAAACGCTTCCGTACGCACGATAACCAACGGCAGGGTTGCCGCGATGCGTTGAAGCTGCGCCACATACTCCTCGACCTGCGATTCCGTCAGTCGCTGCTGCTGACGGGCAACTAACAACGCGATAAGCAACAGATTCAGTACCGTCGCGCTAAATCCACGGGTAACAAAGCCGACGGACTCAATCCCGGTCAGAATATCCAGTGGATAATCACTGGCCTTGCCAAGAGGGCTTTGCGGATCGGCGGTCAGAGCGAATACCGGACGTCCCTGCGCCTGAACTTTACGCATCGCCTCCAGGGTAGAAGCGCTTTTCCCGCTCTGGGAAATAGCAATAACCATATCGGCTTGCGGATCGCTATTCTCATACTGGCTAAAGGTGTACGGCTCTTTAATATCGATAGAGATACCGCAGCGCTCAAAGAAATAACGGGCGCAAAAGGCGGCATTCAACGACGATCCGGTAGCTAATATCAGGATTCGTCGTAACGTTTTTTGGCTGGCGAACCGCGATACTTCTTCCAGCGACTGGCGATGGCAGCGAATAATATTCGCCAGGACGTCAGACTCTTCGTTAATATAGGTCAGCATGGTTGGTGACATAGTGTATCCCTCTTAAAATAACCCTATCCAGGAACCGAAAATTCCCACCAGCGCAATACCGCCAATGATGGTTAACGGTTTCACTTTTTTCCCTAACAGCCAGTACACAATGGCGAAGCTAATTAACGGCAGCAGACAAGGCATGATGTCGTTAATAATGTCCTGAACATGGGTTTTCGCCTCTCCCGTACCAAACGTAATGGGAATGGTGATATCAATCATGGAGGCCGTCATCGCGCCAACCACCATCAGACCGATAATCGAGGCGCCATAGGTTAGGCTTTCCATCATTCCGCTTTGCTGAATGCGTTGCAGTACGCCGGTTCCCAGCACATAGCCCCAGCGGGTAAAGAACCAGCGGGCCAGAATATGCGGTACGTTAAACACCAGCAGAAATAAAATCGGCCCCAGAATATTTCCTTTCAGCGCCAGGCTGGTACCGATGCCAGTGGCGATAAGACGCAATGTTCCCCAGAAAAAAGAGTCGCCAATACCCGCCAGCGGCCCCATTAACGACGCTTTGACGTTATCGATAGAACTGGCGTCCATCTCTTTCTGCTGGCTATTTTTCTCCTCCATCGCCACGGTAATACCGAGGATCAACGTCACAATGTGCGGCGTGGTATTAAAGAAAGCCAGATGGCGTTTTAGCGCTTCGGCAAGATCTTCTTTTCGGCTATACAGTTTCTTTAATACCGGAATGAGCGTATAGACGAACGCCAGGTTCATTTGTCGTTCATAGTTCCAGGAAAACTCCATCTGGAATGACCGCCAGAAGACGCGGCGTAAATCACGCGCGGTGACCAGACCAGTGGTTTCCGCCTGCTGGCGGTCTTTATCAGAAATCATCTTCATCGTCATGAGACGCTCCTTGCGCAGGTGCCGGTTGCGAGGCCGCAAATTTCGGCATATTGACCATCACGACGGCGACGATCGCGCCGAGAATCGCAATACCCGTCACCGGAATTTTTAAATACGCCATTAAAACAAAACCGAGGAAAAAATAGGGGGCGACCTTTTTATTAATTAATAAGCGCGCCAGCATGGCAAAACCCAGCGCGGGAATAATACCGGTGGCAACGCTTAATCCATGTTTAATAAATTCTGGAATGGCATCCAGAAAACCTTTAATCATATTCACGCCCGCTAAATAAGAGACCGTGACGATAATCCCCAGCGTCAGCGACAGCCCAATGCCGGAGATTAAATGCATACGCTCAATGCCCCGGGTATCCCCCACCTCAGCGTAAGCATCGGCTTTATGACAGAGCAACGGAATAAACATTCCGTTATAGATATTTTTCACAATTAACGCCAGTGTCGCGATTGGCAAACCTAATAACAGCGCGGTTTCCGCCCCAGCGCCGGAATTAATTGCAAAGGCCACACCTAAAATACCGCCAGTGACCACATCCGGCGGCAGCGACGCGCCCACCGAAAAGGAACCGATAAACGCCAACTCCAGCGTCGCGCCCATCACAATTCCGGTTTCCATGTCGCCCAGCACCAGTCCGGTTAAAAGTCCGGTCACGATAGGTCTGGAAATCAGCGACGTCCCTAATGCATATTCAGACTGGGCGATAAACGCCACCAGTCCAAGTAAAAGCGCCTCTACCATAATATGTCCTCAGGAGGGTATCCGCTCAGGCAAAAAGTTGTTTACGATCGTTAGGCACCAGCCGAATTTCTATCTCTACTCCGCCAGCCGCCAGCTCCCGAAGTTGAGTCATTTCATCCGCTAACAGATTGATGGCTTTAGCAATATTCTGACTCCCTTCACGCACCTTCGTGCCGCCTAAATTAATGCTTTTAATGTCGGGTAATTCGCGCGCCAGCCGGTACGCATCCGCCACGGATTCAACAACAATAAAAAGTTTATATTTATCGGTAACGCCGCTTTTTATCGCTTCAATTGAATCGGCAATATTTTTAATAACCAGCTTCACCGCGGGCGGCTTCGCCATTTTAATGGTGGTTTTACGCAGGTCATCATTAGGTACGCTGTCGTTGGCAATTAAAATACAGTCTGCGCCAACGTACTGCGTCCAGGAAAAGGCAACCTGTCCATGTAATAAACGATGATCCACCCGTAAAAAAACAATCATGACGCTTCCTCCCCTTAAAAATCTTTATCGCTTTGCATGGCGCTGGTGATAGTTTGATTGCAGTACTGAATATTTTCTTTTGAATCCGCTAACGCCGTCATTATGGTATGAGTGGTATTGCCATCGTTTTCCGACATAAAGAGATCGATAACCAGCGGCAGGTTAATCCCTGCCAGCAGATGAAAATTTTCCCGTGATAAATAACGGACAAATTCGTTATTTACGCTGCCGGCAAAAATATCGGTCAGCGCAATAATTTCATCTTCCGGCGGGATCCGGGCAATTAGCGTATCTACCTGCTGGCTTAAATCCACGCTCTCTTCAACGTAAGCGCACAGCGTCCAGACATTTGACCGTTTGCCTAAAATCAGCTCCACGGAGTTTAAAACTCCGCTGGCCAGCGTGCCGTGGCTGGCGAAAATATAATGTCTCTTCATCCTGACCTCTAAAACACATTCCACTGTGATAAAAGAGAGCAAGCGGCGTGCCAGAAAAAGTGGCGCGCCGAAAAAAGATGTGGGTTAACAGAGGGAAATCGTTAAAACTGTTGATCTTGCTCGATAAGTTCTGTTTCGAAGGTCAGGATATTATGGATATAGCCAAGCTCAGCGGTGGGGATTTTGACACTGTAGTTACTCTCAATGACACTAAACGCTTCCCGTAGCCGATTCAGTTCCTGTTCCGGACACTGTTGTCCACTATAAGCAGTAATGCCCGCATGGCGGATCAGACGCTCAATCAGGCAACTAATATGCACATAGAGCGCCACCTTTCTTTCATTCGAGACGGTAACGCCCGCCAGATGCTCATAGCGCAGCAGAAACTGCTCAACGTGGTTGATGACTTTGCTGGTGTCGAGGATGGTGACGGATTCGATCACTCGTCGGAGCGAGAAGTTTTTCAGCAGCAGGTTGTTGATCTCCGCCACCTGCTCCGGCGTGGTCAGCGAACCAAACAGCCGCATCAGATAGTGGTTCCCCTCGCCGGAGATCAGCGAGTCGAGCGAAATCCACGGCACGCTGGCGATGTGCGGGTCCAGCGTGCCAACTATCGCCAGTACGTCGTAGCGCATAAATACCGGCTCCTGGGTTTTATTGCTCGCCAGCATCGCATAATCGCAGGCGACGACGTCAATCTCCAGCGCCTGTGGAATACTGGCGCTCAGCAATGCGCAAAGATTCGTCGCCACACCGATACCGGTCGCGCAGGTGGTCAGTATGGCGCGCGGTTTGTTGCTTTTCGGCCAGTAGAGCTGATACTCGACCGGCACATCTCGGGCGATATCGCGGGCGATCTCTTCAATAAAATGCCCCTGTAAAATACGCTCCCCTACATACAGGGCCATGCTGGTCGAGACGTTGTTGATAATCGTCACCGGCGTGGAAAGCGCGCGATCAAAATGGCGATGAATGGCCTTGAGCGATCCCATATCCACCAGAATCATCAGGCCGGAGGCGAGCGGATGCTCTTCCAGATAGCGCATCACCTGCTGCGCTATCGCCTCCGGCGTGACGTCCAGCGGCATATCGAACGATTCAAAAATCGTATTTTTCAGTAGCCGGTTGGCGACGTTGGCGATACTGCTGGCGGTGGCATAGCCATGCGCCAGAATCACCGCATGCGTCACCTGTTTTTGGTTGTTAGCCCCCTGTTTATGCAGCCAAAGCGCCAGCAGCAGCATATCAATGCGTCTCGGCTCCAGATCCAGCTTCTGGCCCAGCGTCTCCAGAATTTGTAAACAGAAGCTGTACAGCAGCGGATATTTCTGGGCGAGGAAGGCGTCCAGTTGGCGGATCTGCTCGCTGTTGAGACGAGAAGGCGCCAGTGCGGTACGATGGATTAAATAGTGGCTAAGCGCGTAAATACAGTTGCCGTTAAGCTGCATATTGAAGCGCTTCTCCAGACGATAAAACTCTTCCCGCACCTGGCTTGTAATTAACAGCAACCGCTGTGAGTGCACATTATCGTCGCCGGTAAAAATCAGGCGATCGAAGAGGGTCTCAATTTCATCGCCCATTCTTTTTTGTACCGTCTCCCACTCCTCTTTCCCGCTACGTACCAGTTCGTATAGCGCCAGCACATGACACTGCGTATCATGGATCATGCCCTGCATCTCGTCGCGGGCGCGCAGCAGCCAGGTAAGGTTCGTGTCGGGCGAGATGCTCACCGGCGTGTCGTCCGCCAGCGGTTCATTCAGTGACGGCAATGCCGACAGCATGGCATCCGGCAGATCGTGCAGCGACACGGTAACGGTTTCCTGCCCAGGCTTTTTCGCCCATGCCGTCGCCACCGCATACTTCACCACATTTTTCAGCTCGCCGACGTTGCCGCGATAAACATACTGATTGAGGATCTGCAACAAACGCGGTTTGAGGATAAGCGTGGCCGAAAGTTTTTTCGCCTCCGTCCAGAAAAACAGTAAGATCAGCGCCTCTTTTTCCTGGCGGCTACGGTGCTGGAGATCCGGCAGGTTGACCTGAATCGGGATGCGTCGCAAAAATGTCGTCAGAAAGGTACTGTGTATCTCTTCGGTCGTCGCAAATACCAGACGTACCGAAACCGGATGCCCCTGCGCGGTGTCGCCTACCCGATAAATTTCACCACGATCGAGCCAGGTAAAGAGCTTCTCCTGCCCTTCGGCGCTCAGCCGGTGGACTTCATCCAGAAATAACATGCCGCCGTCAGCCGCCTCGAACGCGCCCGGTCTGTCGCTCTGCGCGCCGGTAAACGCGCCCTTCACATAGCCAAAAAGATTCGCCGCGAGCAGTTCGGGATTGCTCGCATACTGGGCGCAATTAAAACTGATAAATGGCGCATCCGGCGACAGAAGCGCCTGGGCGATGGCATATTCGTGCATGAGCTGCGCCAGATAACTTTTCCCGGTGCCGCTTTCGCCGGTCATCAGTAGCGGCAGTCCGCCGTCGGGATAAAACAGCGCGGTTTTCAGTTGCTCAATCGGGCGCTTCAGGCTTTCGTTATGGCCAATCAACAGGGAAAAGTGATCGTCCGGCGCGCACTCCTGTTCCCCGTGCGCTAACAGCTCCGCGACGCTGGCGTATTCATTACGCGAAAGGGTAAAAAACTGTTGGCTAAATGCCTGCTTATGCAGGAAATAGACGGGACGGGTATTGATTTTGCAGAGCACGCCCTGCGCCACCAGTTGGTTCAGATAATGGCTGGCGGTATTGCGCTGCATATTAAAACGCTGCGCCAGATAGCGCGCGGTAAACACCTCACTGACATTTTCCGGATCAAAAAAATCCGTTTGGTTCATCAGGAAAGCAAGCAGGGCATCTTTGCGCATCGTATCCTCTCACGATTATCACATCAGCAATTATGATGCCGCGAAACAAGGCTCTCCTGCCGTGCGTTCTCTCGCTTTATTCATTTTTTGTGGATCACCGCACACCTTCACTCAACGTTGGATTAGCGCGCGATATCAGAAAAGAGAGGAGGAAGCGGCGCACGGCCTCGCGTATGAATCACGCTGCGCCATGCGCCTGATGCTGGTTTAAAATCGGCCTGCGCGGACTGCCAGGCCTGGTAAGCGCTACGCTATCAGGCAAAAGTGTGAACATCTCATCCGGCCTACGATCATCTGTAGGCCGACTGTTCACCATACGCCCTTAAAACGTTTCCCAATTATCGCTGCCGTCGGCCACTGCGGCCTTTGGTGACGACACGGCTGCCGGGGTTTTTACCGCAGCCACTTCACGCGCACGCTGCTGTTGCTGGTGAATACGGAACACCGCGACGGCCTGGGTCAGACGGCTGGCTTGCTCTTCCAGCGCCGCAGCCGCGGCGGCGGACTCTTCCACCAGCGAGGCGTTCTGCTGCGTTACGCGATCCATCTCCGCTACCGCCAGGCCCACCTGGTCGATGCCACGACTTTGCTCGTCAGACGCCGAGGCAATCTCGCCCATGATATCGGTCACGCGGGTCACTGCATTGACGATCTCATCCATGGTTTCACCGGCGCTTTCGACCAGCGTCGAACCCACATCAACACGGCTCACGGAATCCTCAATCAGACTCTTGATCTCCCGTGCCGCCTGCGCGCTACGCTGGGCCAGATTACGGACTTCACCGGCCACCACCGCGAACCCGCGTCCCTGCTCGCCTGCGCGCGCCGCTTCTACCGCCGCATTCAGCGCCAGAATATTGGTCTGGAAAGCAATACCGTCGATTACACTGATAATATCGGCGATTTTCTGCGAACTGGAGGCGATATCGCGCATTGTTTGTACGACGTTATCCACCACTTTGCCGCCTTTTTGCGCTGTCTCTGACGCACTCAGCGCCAGGTGACTGGCCTGACGGGCGTTTTCGGCGTTCTGTTTCACGGTGGCGGTCAGTTGTTCCATACTGGCGGCGGTCTCTTCCAGAGAAGCTGCCTGCTGCTCAGTACGGGAAGAGAGATCGTTGTTGCCCATCGCAATCTCGCTGGCGCCGCTATAGATCGCATTCGCGCCGTTACGTACATCGCCAACGGTACGCATCAGTTCACTTTGCATATGACGCAGGTTTTCAGCCAACTGCCCCATTTCGTTGGAGCCTTCCACGTCGATACGCTTCACCAGATCGCCGCTGGCGATATGACGAATGCTTTCAATCAGACGATTCATCGGGGCGATAAGCGACAGTTTGATGCCGAACCAGACGGCGATAATGACCACCAGAACGGCAATCAGCACACTGACCAGTACCCACATCGCCTGGTTGTAGGAACTGTTGTTATCCTCAACAGCAATATCGTACAGACGATCGTTTTGCTGCATATAGGCCATGTACTGCTTCTCAAAAGCGTCCTGATAGCTTTGAGTCGGTTGATCAAAAAACTCGTTAATCTTACCCGCGCCAAGAAGCTGAATAAGCTCCGCCAACGCACCGTGGTAGATATCATAGGTTCGTTTGATCTCAAGGAAAGCCGCTTCACTCTGACGTGGATCGCGCGGTAACGACTCATACTGCGCCCAGTTTTTTTCGGTGAGCTTCAGCGTATTGGTCGCCCCCTGCATCAGTTCAGCGACAGTTGCGCCGCTGCCAATATTGCTCTGGTCCATCATCCAGCGGATACCCGCGCGATTCAGGGTATTACGCGTTTGCAACAGCTCCACCCAGGTTGCATTCAGGGCAGACTGCTGCTGACGAATAGTTTGCAATACGGTGAAGTTTTCTTTGTCATTCTTCAGCGAGTTGAAGAACAGCCCGCCGGATGTCAGTTGTAAAAGGCCAAATAGCGCCAATACCAGCAGTAAGCTGGTAACAATTTTAATTCGCTTTAACATGTTTTCTCTTTCCGCTAGACAGATACAGAATTTTCGGCCTGGAAAGGGAAAACTTTATGGGATGCGCGCCATTAATATCACGATTAGCTCAGTTAAGTCGTTATGACGCCCCGCGCAACAAGGATCGTCCCATTTTATATCGTGATCTCAATCACATAAAATAGCCCACGCCCTCCTCCGCGAAACCGCTTACCGGTACGTCCGACCGCTTAAACCGCCATACAACCACTCACTGATTTACCTAACTTTACGCGCGCGATGATCTGGCAAGATCCTCTCAGCATAGCAGTCAATCTACCTCCTCAAACACGAACTCAATGTCCACCCAGCTTCGGCTGATAATTAAACTTACAACCAGGTTTTACTATGGATACGAAAAAGATATTCAAGCACATACCCTGGGTGATTCTCGGAATCATCGGTGCTTTCTGCCTCTCGGTCGTTGCCCTACGTCGGGGTGAACACGTGAGCGCCCTGTGGATCGTGGTCGCTTCCGTTTCCGTCTATCTGGTGGCTTACCGCTACTACAGCCTGTATATCGCCCAGAAGGTCATGAAACTCGACCCGACGCGCGCGACGCCGGCGGTCATCAATAACGACGGCCTGAACTACGTGCCGACTAACCGCTACGTGCTGTTTGGTCACCACTTCGCCGCCATCGCCGGCGCAGGCCCGCTGGTCGGGCCGGTATTGGCCGCGCAGATGGGCTATCTGCCGGGGACACTGTGGCTGCTGGCGGGCGTAGTGCTCGCGGGCGCAGTGCAGGACTTTATGGTGCTGTTCATCTCCTCCCGCCGTAACGGCGCCTCTCTTGGCGAGATGATCAAAGAAGAGATGGGTACCGTTCCAGGCACCATCGCGCTGTTCGGCTGCTTCTTAATTATGATCATCATCCTCGCGGTGCTGGCATTAATCGTGGTTAAAGCGCTGGCCGAAAGCCCGTGGGGCGTCTTCACCGTCTGCTCCACGGTGCCGATTGCGCTGTTTATGGGCATCTACATGCGCTTCCTGCGTCCGGGACGCGTAGGCGAAGTCTCCGTTATTGGTATCGTGCTGCTGGTGGCGTCTATTTACTTCGGCGGCGTGATTGCCCACGACCCTTACTGGGGCCCGGCGCTGACCTTTAAAGACACCACCATTACCTTCGCACTGATCGGCTACGCCTTTGTTTCCGCGCTGCTGCCGGTATGGCTGATCCTCGCCCCGCGCGACTATCTCGCTACCTTCCTGAAAATCGGCGTGATCGTCGGTCTGGCGCTGGGGATTGTGATCCTCAACCCGGAACTGAAAATGCCGGCATTGACGCAATATGTCGACGGTACTGGCCCGCTGTGGAAAGGCGCCCTGTTCCCGTTCCTGTTCATCACCATCGCCTGTGGCGCCGTCTCTGGCTTCCACGCGCTCATCTCTTCCGGTACCACGCCGAAACTGCTGGCCTGTGAGACCGATGCGCGTTTTATCGGCTACGGCGCGATGCTGATGGAGTCCTTTGTTGCGGTGATGGCGCTGGTGGCGGCCTCGATCATTGAACCGGGTCTCTACTTCGCGATGAACACCCCGCCGGCAGGTCTGGGCATTACCATGCCAAACCTGCACGAGATGGGCGGCGAGAACGCGCCGCTGATTATGGCGCAGTTGAAAGACGTTACCGCACATGCAGCGGCGACCGTCAGCTCCTGGGGCTTTGTGATTTCCCCGGAACAAATCCTGCAAACTGCGAAAGATATCGGTGAACCGTCAGTATTGAACCGCGCAGGCGGCGCGCCAACGCTGGCAGTAGGTATCGCGCACGTGTTCCACAAAGTCCTGCCGATGGCGGATATGGGCTTCTGGTATCACTTCGGTATTCTGTTCGAAGCACTGTTTATCCTGACCGCGCTGGATGCGGGTACCCGTTCCGGCCGCTTTATGTTGCAGGATTTGCTGGGTAACTTCGTCCCGTTCCTGAAAAAAACCGATTCTCTGGTCGCGGGTATCATCGGTACCGCAGGCTGCGTCGGTTTGTGGGGCTATCTGCTGTATCAGGGCGTGGTCGACCCGCTGGGCGGCGTGAAGAGCCTGTGGCCGCTGTTCGGTATCTCTAACCAGATGCTGGCCGCCGTGGCGCTGGTGTTGAGCACCGTGGTACTGATCAAAATGCAGCGCACCAAGTACATCTGGGTGACGGTAATCCCGGCGGTATGGCTGCTGATCTGCACCACCTGGGCACTGGGCCTGAAACTGTTCAGCGCCAACCCACAGATGGAAGGTTTCTTCTACATGGCAAACCTGTATAAAGAGAAGATTGCCAACGGCACCAACCTGACCGCGCAGCAGATTGCCAACATGAACCATATCGTGGTGAACAACTACACTAACGCTGGTTTGAGTATTCTGTTCCTGGTGGTGGTGTACAGTATTATCTTCTACGGTTTCACCACCTGGATGAAGGTACGCAACAGCGATAAACGTACCGACAAAGAAACCCCGTATGTGCCCGTGCCGGAAGGCGGCGTGAAGATCTCTTCACACCACTAAAACTGATGCCGGGTAGCGCACAGCGCTCCCGGCTAGTGTAGGCCGGATAAGGCGCAAGCCGCCATCCGGCTTTATTCATTAACAGGACGGCAGAATGTTTGATACTTTAGGTCAGGCAAAAAAATATCTCGGCCAGGCGGCAAAAATGTTGATTGGTATTCCGGACTACGACAACTATGTCGAGCACATGAAAACCAACCATCCCGACAAGCCGTACATGACCTATGAAGAGTTCTTCCGCGAACGTCAGCAAGCACGTTACGGCGGCGATGGCAAAGGCGGTATGCGCTGTTGTTAATGGAGAGACTATGACCCCGATTGCAGTTACCCTACTTACCGGTTTTCTTGGTGCCGGCAAAACCACCCTACTACGCCATATCCTCAACGAACAACATGGTTTTAAAATCGCCGTTATCGAAAACGAATTTGGCGAAGTCTCCGTTGACGATCAACTGATTGGCGATCGCGCTACACAGATCAAAACCCTGACTAACGGCTGCATCTGCTGTACCCGCTCCAACGAGCTGGAAGATGCGCTATTAGACCTGCTCGACAGCCGCGACCGCGGCGATATTGCTTTCGACCGCCTGGTGATTGAATGCACCGGCATGGCCGACCCCGGCCCGATTATTCAGACCTTTTTCTCCCATGACGTATTATGCGAACGCTACCTGTTAGACGGCGTGATTGCGCTGGTCGACGCGGTGCACGCTAACGAGCAGATGAACCAGTTCACCATCGCCCAGTCGCAGATAGGCTACGCCGACCGTATCCTGCTGACCAAAACCGACGTGGCAGGCGACAGCGAGAAACTGCGCGAGCGGCTGGCACGTATCAACGCCCGCGCCCCGGTTTACACCGTGGTACACGGCGATATTGACCTGAGTCAGTTGTTTAATACCAGCGGCTTTATGCTGGAAGAGAACGTGCTGGCAAGCCAACCGCGTTTCCACTTTATTGCCGATAAACAGAACGATGTGTCGTCAATTGTGGTGGAACTGGATTACCCGGTGGATATCAGCGAGGTTTCGCGGGTGATGGAAAACCTGCTGCTGGAATCAGCGGATAAACTGCTGCGTTACAAAGGGATGCTGTGGATCGACGGCGAACCCAACCGCCTGCTGTTCCAGGGCGTGCAGCGTCTCTACAGCGCCGACTGGGACAGACCGTGGGGCGACGAAACGCCGCACAGCACGCTGGTATTTATCGGGATCCAGTTACCGGAAGACGAGATTAGAGCGGCGTTTGCGGGGTTAAGGAAGTAAACGGGCGCAGAAAAGCCGGGACCGCACAGGAGATTGTATGCCCCTTATCCGAGATATTCACCAACGCTTCTGGCGTCTGCCACAACTGCCGTGGCTGGAGCTACGTACCACCAGTGAAAGCCGTCAGGCCTATAAGCGCCACAGCCACCCGCAACTGTCGCTGGGCGCAATCATCGCCGGAGAAACCCGCTGCATCAGTAACGGGCAAGAGTATCTGTTACGCCCCGGCGAGCTGATCCTGATCCCCCCGCAATCTCCACACAGTTGTAACCCGCTCCACGAGCGACCACGCAGCTATCATATGCTGTATCTCGATGCGGACTGGTGCCTGACGCAGCTTCCCCATTTGCCGGCGGATAGCCGCCTGCATACCACGCAGCCACAGTTGCAGGACCCGCAGCTTTTCCAGCTTTATCAGCAAATTGTGACGTCTATTACTCAGCAGCAAACTGCCGGACTTCCGGCGCTTATTATCCACCTGTTGCGCGCCCTGCCGCTACAAAGTGCCGACGCAGAACCGCCATGCGCCATCAGCCGCCAGTTGGTTGCCCGCTTAGTCAGCAACCTTCAGGAACCGCCGACGCTGGACACACTGGCGCAGGAGTTTGCGCTCCGTAAGGAGACTCTGATTCGCACTTTTAAGCAGGATACAGGCCTGACTCCTGTCAGCTTTACCAATATGGCCCGCATTGAATATGCCCGGCACCGATTGCGCGCCGGGGACGGTATTGCCGATGTTGCCTATCAGACCGGTTTCGCCGATCAAAGTCATTTCCACAAAACCTTCGTCAGCTACACGGCGGCAACGCCGCGTCAGTACGCGCAGAACAGATCAATATCCGACAATAAATAGCGCATCCGCAGGTATAGGCTGACCTCAGTATCATCACTGAGGTTACTATGGAACAGGTTACAACGTTATTTCCCCCGGCGTTTCCCGCACTGGCGCTGGCGCATTTTATGGCGCTGCTCAGCCCGGGCCCGGACTTCTTTTTGCTGGTCGGTTACGCCGTACGCTATCGGCTGCGCGGCAGCGTCGGGCTGTGCCTCGGCATTGCGGCGGGAAATGGGCTCTATATTCTGCTGGTGGTGATTGGGTCAGGGCTACTACGTCAGACGCCGCTGCTCTTTACCATCATCGAACTATTGGGTGCCGCCTACCTGCTATGGGTGGGCCGTCAACTGTTGAAAAGCCGCGCCGGGCCGCTGGAGTGGCGGTACGCCGCATCAGCATGTCCGTCACTGGCAAAACAACTATTACTGGGGCTAGGTTCATCGCTGTTGAATCCGAAAAATGCTCTGTTTTATCTGGCGCTAATGACCGCCCTGCTGGGCCCAAACGTGACCGTTACACAACAGGCCATATGTGGAATCTGGATGACCAGCGTAGTGTTACTCTGGGATCTGCTGCTGATAACGCTTATCGCCCTGCCGCAAATTCAACGTCGTCTGGGTAATCTTGTCTGGAAAATTGAACGCGCCGCCGGCGGCATTTTGATCGCCTTTGGCTGCTGGATTGTGTGGCAGTTCATTACAAGTTAAATCGATGAGGGGCAGCTTTATACGGTGGTCAACGTTGCCCGGACAGATGAATAGGGTCTGCATCATTCGAACCCTTTCCTTCTTATAATGCCGACGCCGCCATAAATTAACCTGCCCCCAGAAACCAATAAAGCGACTAAATAGCCGCTTTATTCTCATCACCAAATATAATATCACCTCTCATCCAGCGGCTTATTTTCATTGGTTTTCAGCTGGACTTTTCTTCTGTAAGACGCGCAAATTGCTGTAACAGCGTCGGATGGCGCTAACGCTTATCCGACCTACGGCCCGCTGCCCGGTAACCACCTGCTGTCGGGCTTATAACATGTCTCACCTCCAAAAGCCCGATTTCCGCTTTTATCTCTTTTCACATAACGTATGATAGTGCGCAGAAAATTCAGGAGGGATCCATGAGCGATATCCAGCTTTTCCGCCTCGGTGGCGGGAAAGTACAAGAACTGCCAGGCAAAGCCGCAGCCATTGAAAAAGATCTGCAAATGCTGATCGAATCCCATATGGAAACATTCCTTGGCGTCCGCTTTCTCGAGACCGAATACCGCACGGGTAAAACCCATCGTGGACGAATTGATTCCCTCGGCCTCGACGAAAATAACTGCCCGGTGATTATTGAATATAAACGCCACAGCAATGAAAACGTCATTAACCAGGGGCTCTTTTATCTCGACTGGCTGCTCGATCATAAAGCGGAATTTCAGTTGCTGGTGATGGAGAAAATAAGTAAAACCGCGGCCAAAGCCATTGACTGGTCCGGCACACGGTTAATCTGTATTGCCGCCGATTTTAATAAATACGACGAACATGCCGTTCAGCAAATCAACCGCAATATCAACCTGATTCGCTACAAGCTTTTTGCCGACGACCTGTTAATGCTGGAACTGGTTAACGCCGTGGTCGAAAATAGCCCTCAGTACATCATCGCGAACGGTTCCGTCAGCAGCGGTAAACGCCATACCCGCACGCAGCGCGAACAGCTCTCTTCGGCCTCTCCCGCGCTGCTTTCATTATATGAACAGCTAAAAAGTTATGTGCTGTCACTCAGTGATGAGGTTCAGTTTAAAGAGCTTAAGCTCTATGACGCCTTCCGCCTCATTCGCAACTTTCTGTGCGTAGCCGTTTATCCCGTGACCGACCCACACCTACGCCTGTGGCTGAAAATCAATCCACAGCATATCCAGCTTGAAGAAGGATTTAGCCGGGACGTCACGCATATTGGCCACTGGGGAACCGGCGACGTCGAATTGATTGTGCGTAACGAACACGATCTGGATAAAGCCAAACTGCTGATCGAGAAAGCCTGGCAGGAAAATTAGCGTTCCAGGATACCCGCCTACTGGAGAGGTTAAGATAAGATTATCCAGCCTTTCCAGTTTTACTGACTCTTATCTGTTATTCCACATCCTTCCTTTCCAACCCGATATCCCTTAACTGCTCGTCACTCATTCGTCGCAGCGCCTGACAGGCCCGCTTACGCAGCCACCACCTTTTTAGCGCCCGTCTGAGCTGCACAAAGCCAATAAATGGTTGTCTGGGGCGGTTCTCGTAAAATTCCATACCGACCTCCGCATAGAACAGAAAATGCGGGCATCATGAATGTCTGTACAAACAATATCGGGATAAAAAGCACGGTTAGTGCAACGTGGATAAATAAGGAGGGCGATTGAGGGTGTTTTGTTCGCTTATTTCGTTCTGATTTAAGATCTGCGTCCTTCGCTGCAAAAAAGCCAGGCCCCTCCCGTTTTCAGAGGGGCAACAGGGATTAGCGGCGCACCACTACCAGCTTCTGGTTCACAAACTCCTTAATCCCCAGATCCGATAGCTCGCGTCCGAAGCCCGAACGCTTAACGCCGCCGAAAGGCAGCTCCGCTGCGGTGTCGGTCAGCCAGTTGATATAAACCATCCCGGTTTCAATCCGGGAGGCCATGCGTTTAGCACGCTCAATATCCTGACTAAACACCGCGCCGCCCAGGCCGTAGTGGGAATCGTTGGCGAGTTTTACCGCCTCGTCATCGTCTTTCACCACATACATCTGCGCCACCGGGCCGAAGAACTCTTCAAAGTACGCCGGGTTGTCACGCGTAATATTGGTCAGAATCGTCGGCTCAAAGAAGTTGCCTTTGCTTTCCAGCGGCTTGCCGCCAACGTGCAGCGTCGCGCCATTTTTCACCGCTTCCTCGACCTGTCTGGTCAATGTATCCAGCGCATCTTTCGACGACAGCGGCCCCAGTTCGGTAGAAGCATCCATCTGATCCCCCACCTTCACCTTCCTGAACGCCTCGGTGAACTGGCTGAGGAATTGATCGGCGATTTTCTCATGCAGGATAAAGCGCTTCGCCGCCGTACATACCTGCCCCGCATTAGTGAGCCGTGCCTGCACGCCAATTTTCACCGCTTTCTCAAGATCGGCATCGTCCAGCACGACGAACACATCGTTCCCGCCCAGTTCCAGCGTCGATTTTTTAATGTGCTTCGCCGCCTGTGCCGCCACGGCGCTCCCCGCTTTTTCAGATCCGGTCAGCGCCGCGCCCTGCACGCGCGGGTCGGCGATGATGTTCGCCACCTGATCGGAGGAAATAAACAGGTTGGTCCATGCGCCTTCCGGCGCGCCGGCTTCACGCACCAGATGGGCAAACGTCTCGGCGCAGTGCGGTACGATGCTGGCATGTTTCGCCAGCACCGGGTTACCTGCGGCCAGGTTCGGCGCCAGCACACGCATCAACTGATAGTACGGGAAGTTCCACGGCTCAACAGCCATGATGACGCCAATCGGATGATGTTCTACCCACGCGTCGCCAAACTCGGTTTTATAAGGCACCGGGGCAAGAAACTGCTTCGCGTTATCTGCATAATAGCGAGCGATCTGTGCACACAGTTTGACTTCGCCACGGCTCTGCTCGATGAGCTTGCCCATCTCCTGGCTGGCGATTTTTGCCAGTTCTTCAACACGGCTGTCGATCAAGTCAGCCAGCTTATGCAGTACCGGCAGACGTTGGTCAATCTCTCCCCTGGACCAGTCGGAGTGATAGAGCGCGTCAGCTTTTTGCAGCACGGCTTCAATATCCGCGTCCGTGTGCGGGGGATACTCTTTAATGAGCTGATTATTGGCAGGATTCACTGTCTGGTAAGCCATATCACATGTCTCCTTGTTATCGTCATTAAGGCAGCCGTAAATGCCGCTCAGAACAATAAGGGTAGTAGAGATGGCTGGCGCTATCGGTAAAGTTCGGTATATTCGTGCGGTTATCAGCGATAATTATAGAGCGCGTTGCCCGGCGGGCACCGGGCCTGCAACATTCAGACTGGAACCGCGTTAGTGGCTAACATCCTGAAGCTCTTCAGCCGTAAGGCCGGTGAACCGCTGGACAGTCTCGCGGTCAAGTCCGTCCGCCAGCATCTGTCTGGCGATACGCAATGCGGCAACATGCTGACCTTTTTTCAGCCCTTTTTCTAATCCTTCTGCTAATCCTTCCTCCAGACCGACCTGTCTTCCTTGCCGTTCCCCTTTTCTGCGATCCGCTGCGCGGATCCTCTCTATCAGCGTCATCAGTCTCTCCTTAGTGTGCGGGACATGCCCTACCACATCACGAATAAACGTGGTGAAACGAGGTGTATGTCCGTGCTGAATCATAAGATAATTAAACAGCGCTTTAAGCTGCCTGTCATTAGCGCAACCAGTAACTAACAGCGAAGCAATCCGTTCAACCAGTCCCAGCAGGTCCCGCTGGCGGATATGTTTTTGGATGAGCTCCAGCAGCGCAATTCGGCGGTGCTGCATAATGTCATCATCCGATACCACCGTAATGTCGACCAGCGGAAAGGCAGCGGCATAGAGTCTTCTTGCCACTTCCGGGTTCGCAAACTCATCCAGCCAGCACAGCGAAAAAGGATACGGGCTATCAACACCGTGATAAAACAGCATCGGCACCACCAGCGGAAGATGCTTATGCCCCGCATCCAGATGCTGTTGCATTGCCGCCATCGCATACCGCATCAGCCGAAACGCCATATGCGCATCCGGCGTACTCTGATGTTCAATCACGACATAGATATAACCGTCGCCCTCGCGCGTTTTCAGCGACCAAAGCACATCGGAATAATAGGCTCGCAGATTTTTTTCAATAAAACTGCCGGGCTCCAGCTTTAGCGTCCGCAGGTCGCAAAGCTGGCGTAACGACACCGGCAGATGAATCTCCATAAAATCGCGGGCGGTTTCCGGGTGGCGCAAAAAGGTTTTAAACACCGCATCATGCGGTGTTGAGGTCGTCGATTTTTTCATGGCGCTCCGTCACCCCAAACCAGGATGCTGCGACTCTACCTCCTGAAAATTCCTTTCTCATCCGTACCTTTTCAGCATTGCGAGGCGCGACGGAAGATAAATCCTGTTATCTGTAATGCACATGCATTTTCGGAATTGAACACGCAAAATACCAGCCTGCGCGCCCTGCCTTTATCTTTATTAACCAGACAAACTCTTTTGATTAACATCAAAATTTAATTACACTTAATGTGTATATTTTCCGTGCAACGTAAATTTCCCGAGGTGTGATGTGCTGATTGTTATCTGTAATCGCCACACGTTCTGACGAGATTCATAACGCGTCTCTTCCTGTCTGTGTTTTCACCGGCAGCGTTTTTGATTACATGAAATTCAGTACATCCGCAGCCGCTGTTTCCATCGCCTGCCTGACGTCACGATGACGGTATTGAGTTTCGCTATCCCATCATGGGGTTCTCCGACATGGAGCGCATTTTTTATGCAACGGATTATTCAGTTTTTCTCCCAACGCGCCACAACGTTATTTTTCCCGATGGCGCTGATTTTGTACGATTTTGCCGCCTATCTGACGACGGATCTGATTCAGCCTGGCATCATTAACGTCGTGCGCGATTTTAATGCTGACGTCAGTCTTGCGCCGGCCTCGGTCAGTCTCTATCTGGCGGGCGGAATGGCGTTGCAATGGCTTCTGGGGCCGCTATCCGACAGGATTGGCCGTCGGCCAGTGCTGATTGCAGGGGCATTAATTTTTACTCTCGCCTGCGCGGCAACGCTGTTGACGACCTCAATGACGCAGTTTCTGGTTGCCCGTTTTGTGCAGGGCACCAGCATTTGCTTTATCGCAACGGTCGGCTACGTCACGGTACAGGAGGCCTTCGGTCAAACCAAAGCCATTAAGCTGATGGCGATTATTACCTCCATTGTGCTGGTCGCGCCGGTTATCGGCCCGCTCTCCGGCGCGGCGCTGATGCACTTCGTTCACTGGAAGGTACTGTTCGGTATTATTGCGGTGATGGGACTGTTGGCGTTGTGCGGCCTGCTGCTGGCGATGCCAGAAACGGTGCAACGCGGCGCGGTGCCGTTCAGCGCGGTGAGCGTACTGCGCGATTTTCGTAATGTGTTTCGCAACCCGATTTTTCTCACCGGGGCGGCGACACTGTCGTTGAGCTACATCCCGATGATGAGCTGGGTGGCGGTGTCACCGGTGATCCTGATCGATGCCGGCGGGATGAGTACTTCGCAATTCGCCTGGGCGCAGGTGCCCGTATTCGGCGCGGTGATCGTGGCCAATATGATCGTTGTGCGCCTGGTGAAAGATCCGACCCGACCGCGTTTTATCTGGCGCGCCGTACCAATCCAGTTAAGCGGGCTGGCGACATTACTCCTCGGTAATCTTCTTCTGCCGCACGTCTGGCTTTGGTCTGTGCTGGGCACCAGCCTGTACGCGTTCGGCATTGGCATGATTTTCCCGACGCTGTTTCGCTTCACGCTTTTCTCCAACAACTTGCCAAAAGGGACGGTTTCAGCCTCGCTGAACATGGTGATTCTGACGGTGATGGCGGTGTCGGTCGAAGTTGGCCGCTGGCTGTGGTTTCACGGCGGGAGACTGCCGTTTCACCTGCTGGCAGCGGTGGCCGGGGTGATTGTGGTCTTCACTCTGGCGACACTATTACAGCGCGTGCGCCAGCATGAGGCGGCAGAACTGGCCGCTGAGAAGTAAACACTCTGCCGGATAGAGGCTTATCCGGCAAAGGATAACCTGATGTTTTTTGCACGTTCCTGCCGTCTGGCTCTATCCTTAACCCTATGAATAAAATCGCCGAACTCAAACGCGCCAAACGCCTGGCGCTCTCACTGTTGCTGATAGCCGCCGCGACGTTTGTGACCACGCTTTTCCTGCCGCCCAGTTTTTGGGTGCTGGGCGTAAAAGCTATTGCCGAAGCGGCGATGGTTGGCGCGCTGGCGGATTGGTTTGCCGTGGTGGCGCTGTTTCGCCGCATTCCCATTCCGTTTATTTCACGACATACGGCGATTATTCCCCGTAACAAAGACCGAATCGGCGAAAATCTTGGGCAATTTGTGCAGGAGAAGTTCCTTGATACGCAGTCGCTGATCGCGCTAATCCGCCGCCATGAACCCGCGCTGCTTATCGGAAACTGGTTCAGCCAGCCGGACAACGCCAGCCGGGTCGGGCAGCATCTGCTGCAAATTATGAGCGGCTTTCTGGAACTGACCGATGACGCCCGTATTCAGCGGCTGCTCAAGCGAGCGGTACATAAGGCGATTGATAAAGTGGATCTTTCCGGCACCAGCGCCCTGATGCTGGAAAGCATGACCAAAAACGATCGTCACCAGGTGTTACTCGATACGCTGATCGCCCAGCTTATCGCCCTGTTACAGCGTGACAGCTCCCGAACATTTATCGCCAGACAGATCATACGCTGGCTGGAAACCGAGCATCCGTTAAAAGCGAAGATTCTGCCGACCGAATGGCTGGGAGAACACAGCGCTGAACTGGTCTCCGACGCGGTAAATTCTCTGCTGGATGATATCAGTCACGACCGCGCGCATCAGATTCGTCATGCCTTCGATCGCGCGACGTATAGGCTGATCGATAAACTTAAACATGATCCGGAAATGGCTGCCCGGGCAGAAAACATTAAAAGTTACCTGAAGGAAGATGAGGCATTTAACCGTTATCTCGGCGAGATCTGGGCGGATCTACGCCAGTGGTTAAAAACAGATATCAACGCCGAAGACTCGAAGGTGAAGCAGCGCATCGCTCATGCCGGACAATGGTTTGGCGAGACGCTGATCGCCGACGACGCATTACGCGCCTCGCTTAACGGTCATCTGGAACAGGCCGCGCACCGCGTCGCGCCGGAATTCGCCGCCTTCCTGACGCGCCACATCAGCGATACCGTAAAAGGCTGGGATGCGCGCGATATGTCGCAGCAGATTGAGCTTAATATCGGTAAAGATTTGCAGTTTATCCGCGTGAACGGCACGCTGGTCGGCGGCGCTATCGGTCTGGTGTTATATTTACTGTCGCAAATACCGGCACTGCTCAGTATCTAAGAAGGGGAAGGCGCAATTCTCGTTCAGATTAACTGCCAAACCCCGCACGTGGGAGGCATTAATTTAATGCCATTTCCCACCGATGCCCCTCTTCTCAATCCGTTATTCGCCTGCGCTTCACTTTCTTTTCTTGCAAATTTGAAACATTAATTTTACTTTTTATTATCATTTACAACAACAATCCGGCATTCTTGCCTTACTTTAGCAAAGAGAAAAACCATGGTTCATGCTCAGAGCGCTTCACCTCGCCATCCCATTTTTACGGCGCTTTTCGGTATGATGGTATTGACGCTGGGGATGGGAGTTGGCCGCTTTCTGTATACGCCCATGCTGCCGGTAATGCTGGCGGAAAAGCAGCTAACGTTTAATCAGCTCTCCTGGATTGCCAGCGCCAATTATGCAGGGTACCTGGCGGGAAGCTTACTGTTTTCCTTTGGCCTTTTTCATCTCCCCTCTCGTCTACGCCCCATGCTGCTGGCTTCGGCGGTCGCCACCGGTATTCTTATTCTGTCTATGGCGATATTTACTCAGCCCGCGGTCGTCATGTTGGTGCGCTTCCTGGCAGGCGTCGCGAGCGCGGGAATGATGATTTTTGGATCAATGATTGTGTTGCATCATACCCGCCATCCGTTTGTGATCGCCGCGCTCTTTTCCGGCGTCGGGGCCGGGATTGCACTGGGTAACGAATATGTCATTGGCGGTTTACATTATGCGCTTTCGGCCCATTCGCTATGGCTGGGGGCCGGGGCGCTCGCCGGTATATTGCTATTAATCGTGGCAATGTTGATTCCCCCCCGCGCTCATGCGCTGCCGCCTGCGCCCTTAGCAAGAATCGAAAATCAGCCTATGCCCTGGTGGCAACTGGCGCTGTTGTACGGTTTCGCCGGATTCGGCTACATCATTGTCGCCACCTATTTGCCGCTGATGGCGAAAAGCGCGGGCTCTCCGCTACTCACGGCGCACCTTTGGTCGTTGGTCGGCCTGGCGATCATTCCCGGCTGCTTCGGCTGGCTGTGGGCGGCAAAACATTGGGGCGTCCTGCCATGTCTGACCGCGAACCTGTTGATCCAGAGCGCCTGCGTGCTGCTGTCTCTCGCCAGCGACTCATTGTTGCTGTTAATACTGAGCAGTATTGGTTTTGGCGCCACGTTTATGGGCACAACCTCGCTGGTGATGCCGCTAGCCCGACAACTCAGCGCGCCGGGCAATATTAATTTGTTAGGCCTGGTGACGCTAACGTATGGTATTGGGCAAATTCTCGGTCCGCTCGCCGCCAGTCTGTCAGGCAATGGCGCGTCGGCAATTATCAACGCCACGCTTTGCGGCGCCGCGGCGCTCTTTTTTGCCGCGCTGATCAGCGCCGCGCAGCAGATAAAACAAAAACGGTTTGTGATACGTGAATAAGCGGTAGAGTAAACCCGCGCTATCCGCACCGGGTTGTATCTTTAACTCTATTCGCGGCGCAATGCGGATCTGTTTTTAATAGCACATCCTCAACACGTTATTTCAAGGTAAAGATGCCACTAAAAACTATACTTATTCTATGGTTTTTAGTGCTATCAATCTGCCTATTATTTTATATACCCTTCATACTTCAAGTGGATTATGTGTTGGCTACGGATTACCCGGCCCATCCATGGGCCTCGCCCTGACGGGCCGTTGCTCACCCCAATCACATCGTTATCTATGCTCCTGGGGACTCACTCCCTTGCCGCCTTTACGCAACTCGAATTATTTTGGGTATATATTCCATTATGATGATTATCGCTTCCTCTCAAATCATCACAATTATAAATAAATCACATCATGAAATTAATTCGATTATTCGTTTTTTATTACCTGCCCGTAGGATTCATAGGGCGCAAGCTGATCCATCAGCGGCTACTGACCTGACCGTGACAATTCCTCTTAAGGCGTGAAAAATTACAGTAAAAAAGTAAAATTTAGGTTAAAAAATCCTATTTTTTAACAACGATAATTAAGTGGCGTGAAATTGACTAACGTCAAATTTATTTCTCCTTTTTCCTGCTCCCGGCTCCGGCCTGCGTCAACACCTGTTTCTTTGCTTTTTTACCGCGCGTTATACCGTCCACGGTTCCCCGCGCCTCCGGCAGTAGCGAGGATGGTGATTTTTCGCGCTGCTATGCAAGAAACGCATAGCACGATACATACTTGCATTTTGTCCTTACCCTTATGGCTGATAAGGTCTTTCTGTTTCGGGCTTTTTGGCCTGTGGCTACAACCAACACATCATCAAAAAAATTCGGGGATCGCTATGGCGCAACAAGTGGACGGGGCGGCCATGCCGCTTGATACAGAAAAGGTCGGGATAAAGGGATACCTGGCGTTTTTTCTCACCATTATTTTCTTTTCCGGCGTATTTTCCGGAAGCGAAGGCTGGTGGCGCGTTTTTGATTTTACCGTACTCAACGGGTCATTCGGTCATGTGACCGGTACGCAGACCTTTCGCGGCGCGGGCGGAACGGGCGCGAAAGATGGCTTCCTTTTTGCGCTGGAGCTGGCGCCGTCGGTTATCCTTTCTCTGGGTATCATCGCGATTACGGATGGACTGGGCGGTCTGCGGGCGGCGCAGCAATTGATGACGCCCATCCTGAAACCGTTGCTTGGCATTCCCGGTATTTGCTCACTGGCGCTGATCGCCAACCTGCAAAATACCGACGCCGCGGCGGGTATGACCAAAGAACTGGCGCAGGAAGGCGAAATCACTGAACGCGATAAAGTGATTTTTGCCGCCTGGCAGACCAGCGGCAGCGCTATTATCACCAACTATTTCTCCTCCGGCGTTGCAGTATTCGCCTTTCTGGGAACGTCAGTCATCATTCCGCTGGTGGTTATTCTGCTATTCAAATTTATCGGCGCAAACCTTTTGCGCGTCTGGATTAACATCGAAGAACGCCGTCACCCTGCACAAGGAGCCCAATCATGACGACTCAGGTACGTAAGAATGTCATGGATATGTTTATCGATGGCGCACGCCGCGGTTTTACCATCGCCACGACCAACCTGTTACCCAATGTGGTCATGGCATTTGTCATTATTCAGGCGCTGAAAATTACCGGTCTGCTCGACTGGGTAGGCCATATCTGCCAGCCCGTGATGGCGTTGTGGGGGCTTCCCGGCGAAGCGGCTACGGTGCTTCTGGCTTCGCTGATGAGTATGGGCGGCGCCGTTGGCGTGGCGGCCAGTCTGGCTACCGCCGGCGCGCTAAGCGGCCACGATGTTACCGTACTACTGCCAGCCATTTACCTGATGGGAAACCCGGTACAGAATGTCGGCCGCTGTCTCGGTACTGCCGAAGTCAACGCCAAATATTACCCGCATATTATCGCAGTCTGCGCCATCAATGCGCTGCTGTCGATCTGGGTCATGCAGCTTATTGTTTAATAAGGAGTTATCATGCCTGATTTATCCGCCGCGGAGTTTACCTTATTACAGGGTGCGCACCTGTTTGCGCCAGAAGACCGGGGCATCTGCGATGTTCTGCTCGCGAATGGCAAAATTATTGCCGTCGACGCTGACATCCCCGGCGATATCGTACCGGACTGTGCGGTAATTAATCTTAGCGGCCGTATGCTGTGCCCGGGCTTTATCGACCAACACGTTCATCTGATCGGCGGCGGCGGCGAAGCGGGGCCGACGACGCGGACGCCGGAAGTCTCCCTGAGCCGCCTGACGGAAGCCGGGATAACAACGGTCGTCGGCCTGCTTGGCACCGACTCCGTTAGCCGTCATCCCGCGTCGCTGTTAGCCAAAACGCGAGCGCTAAATGAGGAGGGGATCACCGCCTGGATGCTCACGGGCGCTTATCACGTTCCGTCGCCGACCATTACTGGCTCGGTAGAAAAAGACGTCGCGCTGATCGACCGCGTCATTGGCGTGAAATGCGCAGTCTCCGACCACCGTTCCGCCGCGCCCAGCGGGAATCAACTCGCCAGCATGGCCGCCGAATCACGCGTTGGCGGCCTGCTGGGCGGCAAACCCGGTGTCAGCGTTTTTCATATGGGCAGCAGCAAAAAAGGGTTACAGCCGCTGTATGACATCCTGGAAAACAGCGACGTGCCGATCGGTAAACTGCTGCCTACCCACGTCAACCGTAGCGAATCGCTTTTCGAGCAGGCGCTGGCGTTTGCGCTTAAAGGCGGCGTAATCGACATTACCACCAGTATCCCAGATCCCGTCGCGCCGGCGGAGGGCATTGCCAGAGCGGTAAAAGCCGGCGCCCCGCTTTCCCGGGTGACGCTCAGTTCAGACGGTAACGGCAGCCAGCCGCTATTTGACGCTGCCGGAAATCTGACGGGTATCGGCGTCGCGGGCTTCGAAAGTTTGCTGGAGACGTTGCAGACGCTGGTTAATCACTACGGATTCAGCCTGACCGATGCTCTGCGTCCGCTGACAACCAGCGTAGCCGCCTTCCTCAGTCTGGACGGCAAAGGCGAAATCCGTCCCGGTCACGATGCGGATCTGCTCGTCTTTAGCGCAGATTTACGCATTGAGCAGGTGTATGCGCGCGGCAAACGCATGGTCAATGAGGGGAAAGCCTGCGTAAAAGGTACCTTTGAACCGGCGTAATTCCCGCTAGTTTCAGACTGCCCCATCACGGCATTCTGAAAGAGGACGGGATAAGCGGTTGTCAGCCGCCCGAATGGACGTAGAATGCCCCTTCGGGCGGCTGACAGGATAACGGTAAATGGATGTAACTGGAGCAGGTTTGCACAATATTGAGACAAAATGGCTATATGATTTTCTGACGCTGGAAAAGTGCCGCAATTTCTCTCAGGCCGCCATTATCCGCAACGTATCGCAACCCGCTTTTAGCCGGCGGATTCGCGCCCTGGAACATGCCGTGGGCGTTGAACTGTTTAACCGACAGGTCTCGCCGCTACAGCTTTCCGAACAGGGTAAAATCTTTCACTCCCAGGTTCGCCACCTGTTACAGCAACTGGAAAGTAATCTGACCGAACTGCGCGGCGGCAGCGATTATACGCTGCGTAAAATCAAGATTGCCGCCGCCCACTCGCTCTCCCTCGGCCTGTTGCCGACCATCGTTAAGCAGATGCCGACGCAGTTTACCTACGCCGTTGAGGCGATAGATGTCGACCAGGCGGTGGATATGTTACGTGAGGGGCAAAGCGATTTTATCTTTTCTTATCACGATGAAAATCTGCAACAAGCGCCGTTTGATAACATCCGCCTGTTTGAGTCGAGACTGTTTCCGGTTTGCGCCAACAATGGCCGGGGCGAGCCGCGCTATACGCTTGAGCAGCCGCACTTTCCCCTGCTTAATTACAGTCAGAACTCCTATATGGGCCGGCTGATAAATCGTACCCTGACTCGCCATGCTGAACTGAGTTTCAGTACATTTTTCGTCTCTTCGATGAGTGAATTGTTAAAACAGGTTGCGATGGACGGCTGCGGAATCGCCTGGTTGCCCGAGTATGCTATCCGTCAGGAGATTACCGACGGACGCCTGGTAGTGCTTGATGCCGACGAACTGGTTATTCCGATTCAGGCTTATGCTTATCGCATGAATACCCGCATGAGTCAGGTAGCCGAAACATTTTGGCGCGACCTGCGTGGGCTTCAGGCCGCGCTGTAAACACCTCAGGCGGTAAGGCGTTGTTCCCCGGTCAAAGAGGCGCGGGTGTCTGGCCAGGACTCATACCAACGAATCGCCGCGCGCACCAGCGACGCTGTGGAATCAATCATCGGGCACGCTATCGCGCGTTCATGTCCGGCCACAATAAGCGGAATTTCGGTACACCCCATAATAATTGCCTGAGCGCCACGGGCAATAAGGCTATCGATTTGCGGCAGCAGCAGCGCTTGCGCCGCAGTTTTATCGCCACGTTTAAGCGTATAAATAGCCTGCATTACCAACGCCTGCCCCGCTTCTTCTGGCTGAATTAACGTCAGCCCCCGCGCCAGAGCTTTCTTTTGATATAACCCGGTCGCCAGCGTCGCATTGGTCGCCAGCAGACCAACGTGCCGCGCCGATGGCGGAATATCCCCCAGGGTGGCGTCCAGGATGCTGATCATTCGCGCTTTCGCGACGTTCTGTAAATCATCAAACCAATAATGCGCAGTGTTGCATGGGATAACGATACACTCCGCCCCGGCGTCTTCCAGCATATGCAGATAACGCTCCAGATAACGGTATGGCGAAGGCCCGCCGGATAACAGACATGCTGTACGATCGGGAATATCAGGGATAGAGCTGACAATGAGCGGGATGTGTTGTTGATCACAACTGGCATGTCGCAATTCAACAAATTTTTCCAACATATCCGCCGTTGCCGCAGGTCCCATCCCCCCCAGTATCCCAATGGTGTGTTTCATCGCTTTTCCCGCTTATTTACGTCAAGGTCAGAAACACACTATCAACTTGATGTGTATATAAAAAATGCCGTTTTATTAGCGGCTATGCGTAAAAATCATAACGGGTGTAAGGGCCATGCGTTATCGCCTTTTCAGGCAATCGATTGGTTACATGAGCGCTCATCAGCCTTCGCAAGCCGCTAAATGCCATTTCGCTATACAGCATCGCCCACTGCGAGTCCGCAAGCTTGTTTTGTCCTCATCGCCACAGCGCCTGTCGGTGAAGGGGCCGCCGTGTTTTGCTTTTCGACGCTAATGCGGGAATATCCCAGCGAATATGGCTATAAACCAAATCCACGGTCTCCGTGGCGCTGCCTTCGGCGTCGCCATGATTGCTCATGCGTGAAATTCGCACATTGGTGAGCGTATAAATAATAAATGGCAGCATTGCGCCCTTATCACGACGGCATAATGTCAGCACGCCTTCTTTCACCGTTTTCCCGTTACAATAGTGCTCATAGAGGCCAGGTGTAGCAAGATCGACAGGCTTTGTCAGCGTCAATCCTCCAATATATGTCCCTCTCGCTTCGCCGGACTCCCGTTTTGTCGGGTTGTGGTTGTAAGCAATAAGTTTTATTTGGTTTTCAAAACCTTTGATCCGGCTTTCGCCTTCAATACCGTCCAGTTTTAAATAGATGGCGTCCATCCCCCCTCCGTGATTATCATGCGGCAAAGCAGGCTGACAAGGACGGAACGCCAACAATGAAAGAACGTTCCATTTTCCAGCCATTTCGTTGGTGTCTCTGTATACCAGATTAAATACCGACAATCTGCTATAACTGGATTCTTGCTAAATACCTTCAGCCATCAACAATCCATTTTACAATAGCGCTACTGACCTGAAATCTATTACGCCAGGCATTCAAGCATCGTTTCCTGAATAACCATAGCCGCTATAAGAACCATATCAAAAAAGAAATATCAATATCATTTCTTATTTTTATCCGAGAAATTACTTAATTCCACAGAATCGGAATATAGACAATTCTTATTCCTTTTCACATCAATGGGCTTTTTAGACTTTTGTCATATCGAAAACAACCATTCCAATAGAACATATTTACTATGTGAATATATTTAATGTTTTTATCGCGCGCAGTGTTATCACAGTAATAAATGATTTGCATCAAAAATGCGCCTTTCAGCGCCACGTATTTTTGGGCAGCAAATTATAAAATCGCGTTTCAAAGTCAGTAACATGTTCTCTGTTCAGGCGATATGACTTTATGCCCGGACGACACGCCAGCCGCTTTACCCTTACGTTTAGTCGTGATACGTTAGATCACATGAACACGAAACGATCCAACGCTACGCAACGTCATCTCCGCTGGTGGCTGCCTTCCTGAAGGCGGCACGGATCACTATCCCTCTTTAAGTAGCCGCCGAAAGGCGGCTACTGTGTTTCGGGACGTCTTTCGGCTTTACAATAAGCATAAAGGAGTCCTTAATGAACACCCTTCCTATCATTCTGACTGGCGATCGCCCCACCGGCTCGCTGCACCTCGGCCATTATGTCGGTTCACTGCGCCAGCGCGTCGCGCTACAGCAGGATCACCAACAGTATGTCCTGATTGCCGACCTGCAGGGACTCACCGATAACGGCAGTAATCCGCAAAAAATCCGCGATAATATTCCGCAAGTGTTAGCTGACTATCTGGCCGTCGGCATCGATCCCGCGCTGACGACGATCTGCCTGCAATCCGCGTTACCCGCCCTCGCCGAATTAACGGTGCTGTATATGAATATCGTTACCGTCGCCCGGGTGGAGCGTAATCCTACGGTAAAAAATGAGATTGCCCAAAAAGGCTTTACCCGTTCCCTGCCGGTCGGGTTCATGGCGTATCCCATTAGCCAGGCGGCAGATATCACCGCCTTTAAGGCCGAAATGGTACCGGTTGGCGACGACCAATTGCCCATGATTGAGCAAACGAATGAGATCGTTCATAAGATGAATAGTCTTTTCTCCTCGCCGGTATTGCGACCCTGTCAGGCGCTCCTGAGCGATACGGGCCGTCTGCCCGGCATTGACGGCAGCGCCAAGATGTCGAAATCGCTCGGCAATACCCTGCTTCTTTCCGCCAGCGAAGAGACCATCCACCGTGCGGTCAGCGCGATGTACACCGATCCCAATCATTTAAAAATTAGCGATCCGGGAAAAATAGAAGGTAACGTCGTCTTTACGTGGCTGGATGCGTTCCATCCGGATAAAACCAAAGTCGCGGCGATGAAAGCACATTATCAACAAGGCGGATTAGGCGACCGTGTCTGTAAAAATGAGCTGGAGACCTGCCTGCAAGAACTGATCGCGCCAATACGCGAACGACGGGCAACCTTTATTGCAGATAAGGGAATGCTAATGGAATTGCTGAAAAAAGGTAGCGAGCGGGCGCATGAGGTCACTCAAAAGACGCTACAGGAAGTAAAACGTGGACTGGGTCTGCCCACGCTATTCCAGGTATAATCAGGCATCAACGTTGTCCAGCGGCCATGACTCAAACAGATAGCCATCAAAGTAGATGTCATCAACATTGGAAAACTCCAGCAGACGCTGCTTCACGTTTTCCAGGTGCTGCCACATCGCCAGTTTCGCTGCGCGGGCGTCTTTCTTAATTAACGCCGCGAGGATCTGCTTATGATCGACCAGCCACTCCTTACGGTAAAGCGTATCGCCCAGATGGCTATGAAGCTGGAGCCACATCGGATTATTTTCACGCCATTGCCAGGACTGACGGAAGAGCTCTACCAACATACTGTTATGGGTCGCTTCGGCAATGGCCAGATGAAACTGCATATCGCCGCTTTCTGAGCCGCCCGGCGCGCTGGAGGCGAGCTCTCGCTCTTCCAGTTGTAACGCCTGGCGCATTTTAATGATGTCTTCGCGGGTGGCCTGCAGAGCGGCAAATTCAGCGATATTGCTTTCCAGCAACTGACGCGCCTGTAACAGTTCAAACGGCCCGGCGTCATTACAGTGATTGACGTCAGCGCCTTCCATCTCGTTATTATCCGCGCTGTCGAGCACGTAGATCCCGGCGCCGCGGCGGACTTCAACCAGACCTTTAATTTCCAGCATGATCAGCGCTTCACGCACGACGGTACGCGTCACATTGAGCCTCTCAGCGATCTCTCTTTCCGGCGGCAAGCGCTCCCCGGGGCGGTACGGCGTCTGAACAATCAGATCCCGTATCATTGCGCCCACTTCCTGGTAAGGTCTTTGCTGAGAAGTGTTTGATTTCATATTGGTCGTGCCCGTCCGATGCGATTTCCCGGTATCAGACTATAGCATTTGTAAAGAGGGATAGCACGCGTAGCACACCAAAAACTCGAAACTGGTCAACCAACAAAATAATAATGCGCCCCGTTTCGCTAGTGAGGCCAGATGAAAGGAAAGGCAATAGACAATACACGACTGATGTTCCACCTTTAGACCTGATGCCTGAATATGAACAGCATATTGGTTTACCAATATAAAATTTATCAACCAAAAATCAGGCCATAAAATGTGTCTGTACATTGACAGGAACAATGCCTCTGACATAGCGTGATCGGCGAAAATCCAGCCGCTCTCTTTGTATCAAGAACGCGTTATGATAAAAGACACCGTGTTTTTCGCCCCAGGCGTATCCGGGGGAAGCAACGCCTCCAGTTTGTCGAGCCGCCATCGCCGGGCAGCGATTATTCTGCATGAAATTTATGGTATTAACGCTCATATCCAACGCGCAGGCCATGAATGGATGACGCGCGGATTCGACATCTATATTCCCGCGCTGTTTCCTCACCATACCCCCTTTCGCTATGAACAGCAGGAGGAGGCTTACCGTCACTTTTCAGCAAATGTCGGCTTTGATTCCGCCGTCGTTACCACGTTACTCCACGATCTCAGAACGCAGTATGAGACGTTAATCGTCGTAGGATATAGCGTCGGCGCAACGCTCGCATGGCTAAGTGCAGCCAGTGGGTTATGCGATGGCGTCATTTGCTATTACGGTTCCCGTATACGCCAGTACCTTCATCTTGCGCCTCTCTGTCCGGCACTGGTTATTATCGCGCGTTATGAGCCGGCGTTTGATCCCCTCGCCATGCGACAGGCGCTGGAAAAGCGCCCCCGGGTGCAGTGTAAAATGTACGATGCGCGGCACGGGTTCTGTGATGCTGATAGCGCCACGTTCGATGCCGCCCTGTCGCATCAGGTAATGGACGATGTGAGCGCATTTATTCGCGACATCACCCGTGCAAACACATCGCCCGATTTTCAGCTTTAGTGGAGACTTTTTTCAACGAGCTGTTCCAGTTTTTTCAAAGCCTGTATATCTGCGGCATCAAGACCATAACGTTGCAGCGTTTCAGCGGGATGATAACTGACTAACGTTCGCCCATCGGCTTGCTGGCTAATGAGCACCCGAAACGGTAAATCCAGTGCCAGTTCGGGATGCGCCAGCATGAGAGGCGTTCCGCCTTTAGGATTGCCAAAGACCAGAACCGTTGTCGGCGGCATTTTCAGGTTAACATTCTGTGCCGCTCTGGCATGATCAAATTCCCCAAATAACACCAGACCGTGATCGGCGACAGCGTGCATCAACCGCGCTCGGGTCTGCAAATAGTCATAAGCGCTGTAGGTTTTAACCATGGTTATCGCTCCATCCTCCGTTGCAAAGCCAGGCCTTATTAAGATTAACATCAGGGTTACCGCCAATAAAAAAGGCTTTAAAATAGTACTCATTTTTCTCTCTCCCTGACCCAATACCCATGAGTAAATGCGACACAGATGATATGCTGTTTAAAAATCAGTCATCGTACTGTACCCCTTATTATTGCACTGAACAGCTCATCACTAAAAAAACAGACGGCAGAACAAAAAATTCCGACGTCTGAACAAATTTAAATAACGATGATCCAGTCTGACTGAGCGACAGCGCGATCATTATTATGGCGCGACACCATCTTCTTCAGCCCGCTGGGTAAGAAAGAATATACTCCGCTCAGTAAGATAATAAATACTACAGGCCAACTCTTCAGAGATACGGAGCATCATTGCGTAGTGATGATGCGATTTTTCTGGCGCCATCGGCAGAAATATTTCTGACTCCAGCACGTCACTTAAAAAATGAAATTTATGTACATATTCAGCAGATATAACGCCTCTCGCCATCAGATTAGCCATTAGTGTATTTAAACTATCTTGTTCATGATACACGATACCTTTTCTCTCATGAATTCTGAGAAGAACGCTTCTGAAGGCTGCATGACATTCCTTTACGACACAGGAAAAATCATTAAGTATCAGGCGATTATACGCTTCCATAAGATCATATTCGACAAAGCCATACTCTCCAGGAGAGTACAAATAATAACATATGTTTTTAAGCCGTTTTATTCTGCGCAACCTTACAATTCTACCATTTTCATAGCGATATTTTAAACTATGCTCATGAAATATATTATTTAATTCACTAATCGCCTTATCCGGTTCTAACCCAAGCGTAACTTCATAGGTTCGAAGGTAGGTATCTATATAGTTAAAAGCAAGCTCAATGGTATCAATATGCTTTCTTTTATCATCTGTTTTTAATAACAGATTACTCATTTCATCCAGATATGACGTTGAATGCGCATATAAGGTGAATAAGCCATACTCTTTGCGCAACGTTTTACATATTCTTCGATAAACTTCGTCAGAATGACTATTATGATAGCAGTATAATGTCATATCATAAAAAGAGGAGCAATTCCCTAACGTATTAATAATCAATAAGATTATTTGCTCGCGTATTTCTAACGGAATATCTTCATATAACAGATCGCTATGCCTTAGTGAGTATGGTCTAAAGGTGTGCATTCCTCCCCCTGTAACCGCAACAGAAAAAATTACGCTATGAATAGCGCCACATTACTCTAATTCAGTGGTTCAGGTATTAATATCAGCTCAACAGTGAGTCATTTTTTCTTATTTTTTAATGGTGTTGCGTGAATATTTATTTACTCTACAGATAATTGTAACCCATCGCCCTTTGTCATTCTGCTGACCATCACTGGTGCGAAAATCTGGATTATCCATGGCATTCAGTCTTCACTGAATGCCACAGACAAGGGTTATTCAACTAAAGCTCACCTGTCCCTTAGTCCTTCTTTCATTCCGTTGCGTCGTTGCCATACCAGCACACTTAAACGTAAGGTGAGCTTATTGTTTTTATCGACGGGTCAGAACAATCCTTCGCCGGTCATACAGTGTTTCAACTGAGAGCTGCAAATCATATTTCGCATTCTTCAGTTTTCGCGATTTAAGCATTTTCATCGTGACGCCACTTATTTGCCCTGTTTCAATCCGTCTCTTGATTTCGGCTGCGCTTAACAGGAGTTGCTTCTTCAAAATCGACAGCAGGCTGACCTGAAAAGAACGGGAAATCCTGACGCTAACACTGACCTGCTTGTGGGAGGCGATACTGACCAGCCACCGTTCCTGAATGTGAAAATCAGGCTGCCCCGATAATTCAGCATTGTTTCGCTTCAGGATCGCGTTGTCATAAGCAAAATATTGCACCGTGGCAGCATCATTCGCCATCAGTCGGCCATAAAGATCGCGGTTAATTTTGCTGACTGGCAGACGCGAGAACAGGGAGATATTCCAGGTGTAATCGCAGTGTGTGCATTTATAGATACTCCAGACATCGAGTACCTTCTTTTGCGAATTAACCCGAAATGCCCCAGAAGGCGTGAAGTCCCGTTTTACGCTGCATGAAGGGCAACGTTTCGCTATGCGCTGATACCCCACAGGAGTGACAGTCCATATGACTTTCATAACGTACCTTTTTTAACCCATACAAAACCGGATCCGAACTCAGCGGACCATAAATGTTTATGTATGAAAAATATTTAAGTGATATTTTTCAGTGGGTTAAAAAAAGATTTCCAACGCAACAACCCTGTCAATGGCTAAAAAGATACGTCGAGACTATCAAAGCGGTCATTATCGGGTATATGAGTTTAATCAATATTCATTATGGTAGCGGCGGGATCTATTCAACTGACTTACTAAACGCATGATCCTCCCTTTGAGATCACACTTTTCACTCCCGGTTATTCACTTACAGAAATCAGGTGTTATCATTCACGACGTAAATACCTTTCAACTCAACTCGAGGCTTTGATGCTGGAGAATGTCATCATCTGATAATCAGTTCCCCGACCTTTTCAGGCCGGACTGATTATCAATGCGCCGAAATCGAATGCGGACACCGCAGTGTGTTTGCACGTTTTGCCTATGATGATTAAACAGGTTCTTCAGTATGAATTTATCCCGTCAGGAACAACGTACCTTACACGTTCTCGCCAAAGGCGGACGCATTACGCACATCCGCGATGCGTCAGGCCGCGTCACCGCCGTTGAGTGCTATAGCCGCGAAGGGCTGTTGCTCGCCGATTGCACGCTCGCTGTATTCAAAAAACTCAAAACCAAAAAGCTGATCAAATCCGTTAACGGTCAGCCCTACCGCATTAATACAACCGGGCTGAACAACGTTCGCGCCCAGCCTGATAATCGCTAAGGAGATGATGATGGATATCAGCGCCGTTATTTTTGCAACGCATCACATTCGGCTATTACCCGATGAAGGCAAAATCCCCTGGGACGAGCCAGCCTTCAGCCAACGCATGCTGGAAAATCATCTGTCGCAGGACCACGACTGGGCCAGCCGCCGGCTAACCGTGATTGAGCAACAGGTAACATGGATTACCCGTCAGTTACCCGCTGGCGCCCGCATTCTGGATCTCGGCTGTGGACCCGGTTTTTATACCCGCCTGTTAGCAGAGCGGGGGTTTCACTGCACAGGCGTAGATTTCTCTCCGGCATCCATCACATGGGCTCGCCAGCAGGCGCAAGCCGCAAACCTGAATATTGACTACATTCAGCAGGATATTCGTACATACCACCCTACGGAACCTTTTGATTTTATTATGATGACGTTTGGTGAACTGAATGTCTTTAGCGCTGCGGATGCGCATAGCCTCATCAGTCATTGCGCGCAGTGGTTGAAACCGGACGGCAAACTGCTTGTTGAAGTGCATACCTTCGATGAAGTTAAACGCCAGGGCATGGCGCAGCCAGGCTGGCAGCGTTGTCCGCACGGCCTGTTTCTTGCCGTGCCTCATCTGCTGTTAACGGAAAATGCCTGGGATGAAGAGGCCCAAACCAGCTCAACGCAGTTCTGGGCGATAGCGGAAAACGGCTGTACCACCCGTTTCGGCAGTCAAATGAAGGCCTGGCGCGATGATGAATATATCAGCCTGCTTGGTGATGCTGGCTTCACTGTGTTGCAGCGTCCGGACAGTCACACCTGGCCGGTCGGCGAGACTTTTGCAGGCAAGCTGTTTGCGCTGCTGGCTGAAAAAGCATCCACTTCTGAGGGTATTGCCCTCAGTAAAAGGAATAACCCAATGGATATCCCGCGTATTTTTACCATTAGCGAAAGCGAACACCGTATCCATAATCCGTTTACAGCGGAAAAGTACGCCACACTGGGCCATGCGTTACGCATGAAGCCAGGCACGCGGATTCTCGATCTCGGTAGCGGTTCGGGTGAGATGCTCTGCACCTGGGCTCGCGATTACGGTGTTATAGGTACTGGCATTGACATAAGCCCGCTCTTCACCACACAGGCAAAACAACGTGCAGAAGAGCTCGGCGTCAGTGAATACGTACATTTTATTCATAACGACGCGGCCGGTTATATCGACGAGGAAAAATATGACGTGGCGGCCTGCGTAGGCGCGACCTGGATTGCGGGCGGTGTCGCGGGGACAATAGATCTGCTGGCCAAAAGCCTCAAACCTGGCGGGATCATTCTCATCGGTGAACCGTACTGGCGTCGGATCCCCGCAACGGAAGAGATCGCCCACGCCTGTGGCGTCTCATCTGTCGCCGATTTTCGCCCCCTGCCCGAGCTGGTCGCCTTTTTCGACCAACTCGGCTATGACGTAGTGGAAATGGTGCTGGCGGACCTGCAAGGCTGGGACAGATATGAAGCCGCGAAGTGGATGACCATGCGCCGCTGGCTGGAGGAAAACCCTGACGATGAATTTGCGCAAGAGGTTCGAACAGAACTGACGGCAGCCCCCAAACGTCACGTCACCTGGACGCGAGAATACTTTGGCTGGGGCGTATTTGCGTTAATCGCGCGATAATGTGAAGCAGGAGGTATAGCCTACAAGAGGTATACCTCCATTTAAAAGTATGCAACAAATTAACGCGGCTCAAGGCGGGAATATATCGCCTTAATTTCGCCATTAAGTTTCTGCCACAATATGTCGCAAAACGTGCAAGCGTTCCACCTCACCTGATGAACGAAACCACCATCAATAAGACGTTATTGCTGCGATTCAATTATTAAGAATAAAAAAGAACCAGAAGAAAATTAAAAAATGACTTACCCACCATATTAGCTATTGTTAAAATCAAAGTAATCCTCCGTAAAAGCTGGAACTTTTTATTTCTCATAGACGAGAATTTATATATTATGATATAATACGGCAGAAAAACATGCAGGTTATTAACCTGCCATTAATGTAAATAATTCTTTGAGGAGATGTTTCCAGTGGGACGTAAATGGGCAAATATTGTTGCTAAAAAAACGGCTAAAGACGGTGCAACGTCTAAAGTATATGCAAAATTTGGTGTAGAAATCTATGCTGCTGCTAAACAAGGTGAACCAGACCCGGAATCAAACTCAGCTTTAAAATTCGTTATTGAACGTGCGAAACAAGCACAGGTTCCAAAACATGTTATTGATAAAGCCATTGATAAAGCCAAAGGTGGCGGAGATGAAACGTTCGTGCAAGGGCGTTATGAAGGCTTTGGACCAAATGGTTCAATGGTTATCGCTGAAACGTTGACGTCTAATGTTAACCGTACGATTGCTAATATCCGCACAATTTTCAATAAAAAAGGCGGGAATATCGGAGCGGCAGGTGCTGTCAGCTATATGTTTGACAATACTGGAGTGATTGTATTTAAAGGAACAGACCCTGACCATATTTTTGAAATTTTGCTTGATGCTGAAGTTGATGTTCGTGATGTAACCGAAGAAGAAGGAAACATCGTTATTTATACTGAAGCTACAGACCTGCACAAAGGAATTGCAGCGCTAAAAGCAGCTGGAATTTCTGAATTTTCAACAACAGAATTAGAAATGATTGCTCAATCAGAAGTTGAACTTTCACCAGAAGATTTAGAAATCTTTGAAGGACTTGTTGATGCCCTTGAAGATGATGATGATGTGCAAAAAGTATATCATAACGTTGCAAACCTCTAATTATAAATTAAACAAATCTGTCTCTATGGCAGATTTGTTTAATTTATAAAGCTGTTATAAAAAAGTCTATCTGGCCAGATATATAGATCTTTAAATTTATGTGTCTTATCACGACCTGATCTGACACATAGCTTTGAAAGATTGAGAGTTACCGGTTTTGATATAGTGTCGAATCCTTATATAAAACATGAGGTAATTTTCATGTTTCATACGACGAATCCCGTCAGCAAGCTAAGCAAAAGCCAACAATATCGGGCTACTTACAATCTCCCTGTGCTCTTTAAGGCACCGCCCTTATAAATTCCGCTTGCGCTCATGATGGCTCATCTGGCGCTCTACGCGTCGCTTGACTACAGGTGTGACTCCACTGTAAATAGACCCGTTTTAGTTCCATGCATTTTTTGAGATCCCGGCCAAATTTCTAAATTTCATTCTAGATTCCAATTTATAGCTATGCCCATGTTCATGGGTGGCTAACTCCCTGTTTATGTTCTCATAATGTTTGGCTAGAATGCGTAACGAAGCGAAACCGAGCTAAATATTAACAGTCCCGCTTGAACGATTTGTTATACTTATTTTTAATACACATAGTCGAAGTCAGGTTCAGTGAACAATTTGTCTTTTAATTCTGGCATCATTTGAAGTTGCTCACGCCAGTCATCCCAATTGAAAGTTTTATAAAACTTTGTGCCTTCCGACTGGGCGCTTACAGCTAGCTTCCTTCCAAAATTGTTGGCTGAGTAAAGTGCTGACTCTTTGATCTCTTTTAAGTAATTAAACTGACCATTTGAACCAATTGGGAACAATAGACTTTTAATGATTTCAAACTCACCGCTCGCTGTTTCATCGGAGCTGTTATCAACCACCAATTTCCTTGCTAAATCCAGGAGCATTCGCCCTTTAAGGGTTGGCAGCAAAATAACTGAGTTGTCTAGTCGTTTGACTAACCCCAATGCTGACAACATTGTCGTAACTTCTCTTATTGTACCTGTAGTTGAGTAACCTAGCCTTTCTTTAAATGTTGGGTTGTGGATTAATCCATTTTCTGTAATCTCATCAAGTACAGCGTATTTAAGACCAAATGGCCCTCCATGATTTGCAAAAACTCTAATATCAAAACTAGATAACCTCCCAAAGACAGTACCAAACAGCAAATCTTTGCATACTAGATGAGACATAAGATCTAACATTAACTTTTGTTCTGATAATTTGTCAGCGTCAAATTCACCAGGAAGGTAAATTATTCGTAACCCTTTTAACAGTGCACGAGTTTGTGAGTTTTTCTTATACTCTGAGATAACTTCATCGATTCGCATTCGGTGTTTGGTTGTATCTTTTGCAAAATAAACTTTCAGATACGATTCTTCTTCATGCAGCAAGGTCATCAGGTCTTTATGAATCCCCTCAGTATGCGACCATAAAACCTGTGACGATAAGACTCGATGAAAGTCTCTTTCTAACACACAGCTGTAGTCGAATTTCTTCCTTCCAGCTTCAAGAACTCCAAGCAACTTGGTACTTGCGTATCTTGATAAAACACTGTCCATTGCTTCTGCAATAAATTGATGCTCAGGTGATGCTGCCATGTTTCCTCAATATGTATAACGCCTCAATAACCGGCTCAGCTTTGATGCATCCGGTGCCGCAGGCGCGAAGTTGATTGAATTGTTAGGTGTAAACAATGAACTAGTTTCTCTTGATTTCGCTATTGAGATAGCTACTCATTTTGTCCGAGGTTAATGGCGCACTTAAAATAATACTGTCGGAAATGGAAATATGTTTCGGAATTAGATCTCGACATATGGATGGACTAACATTACCATCTAATCTCGGAACACCCGCCCCCAATGTTTCGCCCAATTCTTCAAGAAATGCTCTATCTCCCGAGTCAGAGCTTTCTACAACGGACTTAAATTCTAAGACATCAATGAATGCAACTGCCCGATCTTCGAAAGCTATATTTGGCACACACGCTCCCTACACCTAATAATTTAACAGAAGGGCTTATGCCCACAAGTCGAACACTTTTACGCCTTTTTCCTGAATTCAACTCATACCAAACTAACTCTCATACACCTCTATTTCAATAAATTTTTCTGATATTGGTAAATTTACGTGCAACGAAATTTGTACAGGCAGTACCCATGTTGTTCTTGAATTTACTCAAGCCGGATACATGGAAATTTATCCAGTAGTTTGATGCAATAAAATAAGTGAAGATCGTTCATTTACCACAAAGCCAAATGTCAGCTTTTGGCACGGAGCAGACATGACTCCTCAGTTACGAAGATTTACCATATCGTTGCTACGACCATTATGTAATACTCTTCCTGCATCCTCACTAATACTCCAGCAGCACCAATTGATATCTGGTAAATGAACGATACATCATGCTTACCAAGCCAAGCATTACAGAGTTATCTACACCCGCCTTTAACGGATACTTTTCTGTAAATAATCCCATTTTAGAAAGTTCATAGACTCAGTTCAATATAACTAGCCCTGGGTCAAGAACAGTTCGCGCAGTAATGCGGTAGGATCTGTCTACCTCAGCACCGGACTGAATAATATACGCAGTCAGATCCAACCGTGTAAGTTCATGACGCGTGCGTAACCCCATCATCTCACGCCAAGTAATCCCCCCAGACGTATTCAGTTCGTTTTCTATCAACATCCGTTTAGCCGCAGGAATGACGTGTTCTTCCAGTTGCCGTAACGTATGTCGGTCGCTGACAACCAGCCATCCCCACCCCCTTGCGTGTGCCCATGCCCGACCCGCATTGGCTTTTGCACGGTTGACACTTAAGGCCATGCTGTCTGTAGGCTTAACTTCAACAAGGAGGCACCGGCCATCAACAGTCGCAACGAGCAGGTCCGGATAGTACTTTCGGAGTTTGTCTTTAAAACTGTACGGTATAGCAACGGGTTGTTCCTGATAAAAGGAAACCTGATCGCTACGCTCCAACTGCGTCATGATAGTAAGTTCAAGTCCGGACTCGTACTGGACGGTGCGTGCGAGCTTCTGTGAGTAAAAATGACCGGCGATATCCGAATCATTGACTATTCGCTGCGAAGAGAGATGTACTGCTGACGGTGGCGGAGCGATGACTTTGGGCCAGTCTGTATAGCTTAACCAGCCACTGATCTCAGATTCAACTCTCTCTTTCGCAGCTCGACTCCGGTTCAGCTCGCGTAACTTCGCCAACTTTGCCTTTTGTAGCAGTGAAATATCGGAGAAGAATCCCACAATTTCCTCTCTCTTAACCTTCTGAATACCCGCAGTGCAGAGAATAAACTTCGCGGCTAGTCCGGACGACGTCATAAAATCACGGTGAGCGATACGATGCACCCATATTGCTATTTCATACGAGGAATTGCTGACTGCGTTAATGAGCTTTTTAAGGGCAGCACCGGGGGTCCCATCATAGCGAGATTTACCCGCTAGCCGCCTGAAGGCTCGTTCCTGAATTTGTCTCACTCTTTCACGGGAAACGCCGCATTTGGCAGCGATCTCAGCGAGTGTATAAGGATGCTCATCCGTGCCGAGACGCATGAGAAGAATATCCCGATCGCGTTCCTTAGATAAACTCTCCACAGCGGCACTTATCAGCATGATGACATCGGACTCACTGGCTACATAATCCAGAAATTCTGTACTGGGGACGAAACCTGTTATTTGCTTTTCATCTGGTGTTTTACCGCTCGCTCCCGACACCGCGGCACATGACGAAGCAGCTTGCTTACTCGCCCCTGTTTCCTGATTTTTCTCCGTTTTCTTTTCAGTGGCAGCAGACGGGCACAGGGCATTGATAAGACATGCCCACTCTTGATTTTGTGTGTCTTTGAAATAGCGCGCCAGATCACTAACCGAACTAATGTTGTTGTTCTGGCAAAATTCAGAGGGGAGCAAACGCTTAATCGCGCCGAGTATGCCTCCAGACGTACGCTGATGACGTCCGGCAAGCTCACTTAACTTGAGGCCCTGCTCGATTGCCAAGATCAGTTGCTGAAACTCTTCTTTACTCCACGGAGCTCCGTGGCGCGCTGGAAAGTTTTTGGTGGAGATTTCAGACATGGCTTTAGCTTAGTACTCCCTGTTTTCGTCCCAAATTGCCTCATTGTGAACGCATGACGTCCATTTACAGTGATAATGATAACAACTTCAGTCAGTGGTAGAAAACAGCCGCACCTGAGCTGCTCCCCATTTAACACATGCGATTCTTTTTAACGTCCGCATATGGCACTAAACCGCCCCCAGATCAACACTCTCCTCTGAACACCTCTTTCCTATGCCATTCCACAAACCGCTCGCCCGGATAATTTTCTTTAACCGGAGGCAACGCGATCTCTTTCCCCGCAAAATCCCAGAACAACCGCTGTACCACTCCGCCACCATTCACCGCGTCGGAAACCACCACGCGCATATTTTCATCCAGACCAATCGAACCACGATCGAACGCTTTATGATGAATTGCGCACAACGCCAGGCCATTAGGTACTTCACAAGGACCATGATGCTGCTTCCATCTGATATGGGCTGCTTCAAGGGCTATAGGGGCGTTGTCGTGGCGCATATTGAAGCCGCAGACCGCACATTGATAATTGTAAGCTCGTAGCACCGCCTGGCGAAACTTCGGATCGCGTTGACGGAAAGAGGTGCGAATATCAAAACCCATCTCGTCAGCGATGTCTTCCTGAATACTGGTCGGAAAATGCGCCTCAAGGATCTGCTGCGCCAGCGCGTCGATTAGCTTACGTTTTTTTGTTACCAACGCGAAATTGACGGCATCAAACCCACCAACAACATTATATTCAATGAGTTCACGTTTAGGTGGCTGGCGGCTACCGCTGGTTGAGCAGAATTCCGCGTTTTGCAATTCCCAGAAACCATCGCCCTCAGACGCCAGAACGGCATATCCGGGCGCTGTTCACGGCGCTGTGGCCCATAGCGCTCCAGCAAATCCAGCAATTGCTCATGAATTTCAGAACCATAATCAAACAGGCGATCGTTACCCTGCCGATAGTGCGAGAGGACATATAACAGCAATAACGGCTTATGCGGCGCTCGCTGTTCGCCTTTGCGCCAAATAGTAATATTTGATATCGCTTGCTTTAGGGTTTTGTCAGCGGTCATTACGTTAAAGAATCCATGAGCACATAGTTGCGATGATGCTCTCCCAGTGGATCATGGTGCGGGCGGCGAGCTGTGCATCACCCTTTCGCGTCCTCAAGATAACGGGCGGCAAGCATTTCAGCGGATTCGATGCCTGCGATACCACTGACTGCTTTGTCGTAGAGCCAACCGATGATGGACTGGAAAGAGCGCGGGCGGTGGGATGGAGGGAGGTCGTCAGCGCTTTCGTCGTCCTCGTCTTCGTAGTTTTGGTATTCGTTATTCAGCTCCATATCACCCCTTTGTAGGCAGGCAGATAAAAAGAAGGCTTTAACCATCGTAAAGACGGTTCTGGCCGGAGGTTCAATGGGATGATATGGGGTTGAAAAGATTTGGAGCTACAAATCATCTCCTTACAGATTAAAACAAATGGCGAGTAGCCCTCCGTATAATAAACTTAGCTTATTGATTAAAATCAAACTAATATCAATTTCAAATTTAATTAAATTCATAATTCAATTATTGTTATCTGTTTTTTTCAAAATAACAAAATGTTATAATAACTTTCAGCCATTCACTGTTCTAATGCAAGGAGCTTGCTTTGAGTCAGTCCGAATACACATCCATTCTAAAGTGTACCCCATGGCTAGCTAAATTCCTCACCCGCAGAGGATTGAAGCAACCAGACCATCGTCCGTTATATGAATACCACGCAACGAGTGAAGAATATGATGAATTGAAATGGCTGCTGCGATCTATAGGGGTACCCGATGGTTATAAAAGTGATAAAGGGTACGCAGCCTGTTTCACATTGTTCTGCTCAGAGTGGTATCGAAGAGATTATGAAAGGGAGTATGGATGGGCATGGGAGCCAATTTACAAGACGATAGGTATCTCAGCATCTTCCTCGGAGATGGGGAAAATTATCCCTAAAGGCCTGGATGGTTACTGGGGGCGTCCAGTGCGGTTTTATGACACAGAAAGGCGGAATTTCTTAGGTTCCTTATTCAGTGAAGGCGGCCTACCTTTCAGGTTGCTAAAGGAATCTAATAGCCGTTTTCAGTCGATGTTTTCTCTCATTCTAAATCAATACGATCAGGCTAAATATTCTAACATTTCCACGTTCGCGTTAGTCCATGCAGCGGTAGAAAAATCATCCCTGCCAGTCGTTTTCAAAGAGGATACTTCAGTTGAGCTTATTAGTCGGATGGCTGAACAGTTAGTATCTCTTGTTCAAATTTATGATTTGAGTAATCATACCGAACCCGTAAAAGAACTTGAACGTGTTCATCCTAAGTGGCGTGACAGTTTCCCTGTTCCTCTCGATGATGATACGGGTACCAGTTTCCTTAATGGACTTTTACGAACAGCTTCTACTGAATCAAAACCCCGCCTTCAAAAGAATAAAACCACTCTCTGTCAGTTTTTATGGTCAGAAAATCATCCTGAAGCCGTTCAGGCCCTCATTTCTCTGCCTGAAGAGCTGAGTTTTTCAATTGATATTGAGCCTTCAACAACGCGCTTCGAGCTTGCTATCTATGAAGATGGTAACGAAATCGCAAGTCTGGGACCTGCCTATGCAACGCTAAGTAACTCCCAGGCAAAAATAAAAGTTCGTAAGCGCGAGATTAAATTTTACCGAAGAAATCCTACGGTCAGTTTGTTTATTGTGGCGAGAGCTGGGGGTATGTTTGTCGGCTCCAATCTTTTAGAAGGCAGTGAAGTTGCGGTTGGCGATGTTCCATTGGTTTTTGTTTCTGATAAAAATGAATGGCTGTTACAGGGACAAGCCTCTTGCAGCGTACGTGGCAGCCATGTACTTATTGTGCTGCCAAAGGATGGTTGTCTGGCTTCAGAACATGAGGGTTGTGACTCTGGCTTTTCGGCTTTGGGATGCCGTGCTCTGACCATCAAAGGTCGCCAGGATATCATTATTGAAGGCGACGAAACGTACCGCATAAAGACTGGAAGGGATCAGATTATCCATGCTGGATTCTCTTTCCAGGGGAAGCGGTTAAATTGGACAAGTTACCCGGATGAACTCTTCCTCGGTGTTCCTGGGATTACTCAACATTCTGAGAATCTATCAACGCACCATTACAAGCGTTTTTTCAACGGAACATTTATAGATAATTGTGATGTACAAGAAAAAATGGGAGCACAGTTTATTTCGGTGCGTAACGAAAATAATGAAACGTTACTGCGTAAGAAAATTGGCATTCTCCCCAATGATTTTAGTCTGGAAATAAAAAATGGACAACAGGCGAACGAAGGCTCTGTCATTATTACTACTCAGCACCCTTGTTTGTATAGCTTGAAGGAAAAAACACTTGAAGTTGGACGGAAGCGGTTGCCCGGTAGTACAGAAATAATGATGAAGGCGGAGGGCATTCCTCCTGCATCAATTTCATTACAAATAACACCAAACCTCACTGCAAACCCGATTGTTATTTGGTTACCATTTCCTGCACGAGGCTGTCTTGCGTTCGATAAAGATGAGAAGCCTCTCCCGAAAAATTTAACGATTAACGATCTTCTGGGTGCCAGAGCATATCTTTTCGGAAAAAATGGTGAGCCTACGCGATACCAGCTTGAACTACGTTTACGTTCGCGTAGTGGAATGCAGGCCTGGTATGAGTGGCACTACAGTGCGGGAGAATGTCCGGTAGAGCTTACTTTATATAGCTTAAGGGAACATATTGATAATTTACTCTCCCTGGAGGAAGGAATTGATCAAACAGTTGATATGCGCATAAAAGGAGGTGGTAGTTCTTTTACCTGGCAGATCCGACGTTATAAATATAGTCTGGACTATGATCGTGGCAGGCAGATTCTTTTCGCAAACTCAATAAGTAATCGTACAGGCCAGATCCCTTCGCCCGTCATTATGTTACTCAGCGAACCGGAGAGAAAAGTTGTACCGCTGACGTCAAGAATGAGCGAAGGTGTACCAGTTGGTGAATTTGAACTAAGCTCGATAATACAAAAGAATGGCCCATGGCTGGTGCTGCCGAAACCAGGTGAAGAAGCCTCATTTCGACCTTGCTTTATTGCAGGTGAGCCGGTAATTCAAAGCGACGCGACAGCAATACAGTCTTTACAAAAAGCAACGCAGCTTTTTAATCCTCGTTCAGATGTCAATACCATTATGTTAGTTCTGGAACAAATGGCGAGCGACCCGGCACACTCGGGCTGGCAGTTCTTACGCAATTTATACGATCAGTTCGGGTATTTGCCTTTGGCTACCTTTGAAGTATGGCGGGCACTTGTTCAGCATCCACAAGCGTTGGCGATGTCGCTGTTCAAATTTGAAATGTCCATTGATTATCTCAGCCGTATTGAAAGTGAGTTTCCCGTTTTCTGGGAGTTTTTACCCATTACAGAAGTTAAACGTTCCGCCACACGTTTTCGTGCTTTTTTGGCTCATAAAGGTGCACCGGAGGAAATGCAGATAAGGTTGCTGGACAGAATGTATCAGCAGCTGGGCACAACATTCCCGACTTATGCCAGTGAGGTGCAATTATGGTTGAGTCAAGGGAAATTACCACCGGTTTTTCCTGAGTTGACGATGAAAGGTATTATCCTTGAGTGGTATCAGGAACTTCTACGCGAACATGGTGAATCTCGCTGGCCAGAATTTGGTGGCCCGGGCCTTTTACGTTGGTATATGTCACAACAAAATCCTGTTATCGATATTTCCCCTGATGCCAGCTACCGCTATTCCGTCACCTTGCTCCCCGTATTTGCTGCTGCTGTTGCCAGCGGTAAAACAACATTTGACAGTGTTTTTGAGAATAAGCCCGGCGCCGTATTTTTTTTGAGACAGGTTAGAGACTTTGACTCGCGATGGTTTAACGCCATTTTCCAGTACTGTCTATTGCGTAATGTTACTGAAAAATAAAAAGGAATAAGAATGACTACACGCTATTTTTCTTCGCTGATTGAACAATCACTGTCGCGTTCTACGGAGGCGACGCTGAGTATTATGGGGGTGACCAACCCGAATCTTCGCGAGCATCTCACGCAACAAATGGCGGCCGATTGCGGGAAAGAAGGATCGTTTCTTGCCTCACCCGTATTTGAACAGACATTTGGCTGGAAAGAGTCCAACAGCACAATGAAAGACCTTGCAACAAAACAAACGTTGCTAAGCAAGGAGGTGGTGGACTCGCTGGATAGTGAGGAAAATGGTCGTTATCGTTTTGGCTCTGATTGGAAACCTTTCACGCATCAGTTAGCCAGCTGGCAATCATTACTTGAGAAAAAACATTCGGTCGTGGTGACCAGCGGGACAGGCTCTGGCAAAACGGAATGCTTTATGGTTCCGGTGCTGGAAGACCTCTATCGTGAGCTTCAGGTTAAGAACAAAAAACCGTTGATAGGTGTGAGAGCACTTTTTCTTTACCCACTGAATGCCCTGATTAATTCCCAGCGCGAGCGTTTAGATGCGTGGACCCGTAGTTTTGGTTCCGGAATTCGGTACTGTCTGTATAACGGTAACACGGAAGAATTGCATGCTTTGGTCAAAAGTGAGCAGGCAAACAGGCCTAATGAGGTTTTGTCACGAGAGAAGATGCGTGAAGAGCCCGCTCCCATTTTAGTGACCAACGGTACCATGCTGGAATACATGATGGTTCGTCAGGTTGATGCGCCGATTATTCAGAAATCAAAAGCGGAAAAATCATTACGCTGGATAGTTCTGGATGAAGCCCATACCTACGTTGGTTCTCAGGCCGCTGAGTTGGCTCTACAGCTCCGTCGCGTCATGACGGCATTTGGCGTCACGCCTGATGATGTTCGCTTTGTGGCGACGTCGGCCACCATTGCCGGAAGTGATGCTGAAAAGCAGCTGAAAAAATTCTTGTCTGAGCTGTCAGGAGTGCCACAGGAACGTATTGATGTTCTGGGGGGAAGCCGCGTTATTCCTGAGCTCGAACCCTGCAAACAATATTCTCTGTCACTGGATGAGATTGAGCATATCCCTGATTCGGAGAGTGAAGGGATCAGCCCGGAGCGTTATAGTGCGTTGACCCACTCTCCGGAAGCGCGCTGTTTACGCGAAATGCTGGTTAGCCAACCCCGACCAATGAAACTTGATACGCTGACCCAGCGTTTGAACGAACTGACCAAACATCAGTACACGCAGCAGGATGTTTTACGCTGGATCGATCTTTGCTCTGGCACACTCCCTAATGCAAAGGATCCTGCATTTCTGAAAGTCAGAGCACATATTTTCCAGCGAAACACCCAGGGCATCTGGGCCTGTGTGGATAAGAACTGTGCAGCTAAAAAAAATACCGCGCTGGAAAAAAACTGGTCTTTTGGCAATGTGTATGTAAATCAGCGGCAAAACTGCGAGTGCGGCAGTCCCGTTTTTGAACTGGCATTCTGCAATGAGTGTAATGAACCGCATCTTCTTGCACGGGATAAAAAAGGCAAACTCGTACAGTGGGATAATAAAGGTGGAGATGAATTCTCCCTGCAGGATGAAATTTCTGACGATTTTGAAACATCCGGAGAAAAGGTTCAGAAGGATTTTGTATTCCAGTCGCCACAAATTATTGCTGCGGAATGTAATACGGAAGCTGGCTATATTATGCAGCGGCTCGATCGTCAGACCCGCAGTATCGGCGTGGTGAACCCGGACAGTATTCCGCTGGCAATTAATGATATCGAACAAATCTGTAGTGCCAGCAATTGTGGCTATAAAGGCGGAAAGGGTAAACAGCCCTTCCGACGGGCGTTACTGGGCGGGCCTTTTTATGTCACCAATATTGTGCCTACGGTGCTGGAGTATTGCCAGGACTTCACTAGCGATGAAGGTAAAGATGGCGTCGGCCCGCTCTCTTTGCCTGGTCGAGGTCGTCGCCTGATTACCTTTACCGACAGTCGTCAGGGGACGGCGCGAATGGCAGTACGTATGCAGCAGGAAGCAGAGCGCAGCCGATTACGTGGTAGCGTAGTAGAAATTCTTGGCTGGCACCAACGAAAACAACCAACGAGTGCTCCGAACGACCAGGCTGACGTGATGAAACTGGTTGCAAGGGTGACACAATACCGTGAAGAAGCCCGGGAGTATCGCGAGTGGGGAATGCCCGAGGAAGCAAAACTTTCTGAAGCTCAGGCCGAACGCCTTGAACAGGCAATCCAGACGGCGACGGGGGGAAAGGCTGCAACCATTTTAGTTTGCCGAACCTGGACGGAAATGGTCAATGAGCTGAAAGAGAAAGCCGATATACAGGGGCCAATTTTACAATATAACCATTATCTGAAGCCTGAAATTTTCACCGAAAATGGCGGCCCTTTGAAACTCGCCGAAATGCTGCTTTTCCGTGAGTTTATGCGACGCCCGAAACGAACCAACAGCCTGGAAACGCAGGGGCTGGTTCAGGTTGGCTATCTGGGGCTGGAGAAGGCGCACAGTGTTCCTGCTCACTGGCAGGCTAAAGGCTTAACCCTTGATGACTGGCGCGATTTTCTGAAGGTGACGCTGGATTTCTATGTCAGAGAAAGTAACTACATCCAACTGGATGACGATCTAAGAAACTGGATCGGTAGCCGTTTCTCTTCCAAATTTGTCCGCAACCCGGATTCGAAAGAGCCAGATGACAACCAGGTTAAACGCTGGCCGCAAATTCGCCACGGTAATGTGACTCAGCGCCTGGTCAAGCTGTTGATTTTAGGAGCCAAATTTAACACCGTAAATACGGTAACTATTGATATTGTTAACGCCTGGCTGAAAGAAGCCTGGCTCCAGCTAACAGGATCTCTGGCGGTATTGAAGCCTGATGGAAACCGTTTTTATTTACCGAAAGAGCATCTAACATTCTCTCTGGTTCAAAAAGCACGCATTTGTCCAGTGACCAATAAATTACTGGCGACAACCTTCAAAGGTTTGACCCCCTATTTGCCCATGCATATCCAGTTCGAGCGACTGACGAGTGCACAGTACGACGCGTTTTTGGCTCAGGAAGTCACGCTGCCAGCGATCTGGGAACACGATCGCTCTCAGGATGATTATGTCGACGGGTTAACAAAAGTGCGTGACTGGGTAAGCCTGGATCCGCAAGTGCTATCATTACGCTCGCAAAACCTCTGGACGGACATTAACGATCGCGTGGTAGAAGGTGGATTTTACTACCGCACCGCAGAACACTCGGCACAGCAATCGTCGGAGCGCCTGCAAAGCTACGAAAGAATGTTTAAAAACGGGCAGCTTAACGTCCTTAACTGCTCAACCACGATGGAAATGGGTGTGGATATTGGCGGTATTTCTGCAGTGGTGATGAACAACGTTCCTCCGCATCCGGCCAACTATTTACAGCGAGCCGGGCGTGCCGGGCGTAGTAAAGAGTCACGCGCTATTTCGTACACCTTGTGCAAAGGGAACCCGCACGATCAGCAGGTTTTTGCTAATCCCCTCTGGCCATTTGAGACGGTGATCCCGGCTCCAATGGTGGCAATGAACTCAGAGCGTCTGGTGCAGCGTCACGTCAATTCCCTGCTGCTGTCAGAATATTTATGCCATGTGGTCGGGGAAACCGAAAAAGAGCGTACCAGCCTTAATAGCCAGTGGTTCTTTGGCGAAGAGCTCGACCAGTCGGTATGCAATCGTTTTAAAGCCTGGCTCGAACGTCCGACGCTGAGCATTGATAACGCGCTGGAGCGTCTGGTTAAAGGGACTGCATTGCACGGCGTTACTGCAGAAAAACTGCGTGATAAAACGCAGGAGGCTATTGCCGTCTTACAGACACGCTGGCTGGGGATCTTCCGCGATCTCGTGAAACAGGAAAGTGAATCGCAGCCCAATACGCCGTACCGCAGGCGACTGGAGCTGGAGAAAAAACGGCATTGTGGTGAATACCTGTTACGCGATCTGGCGGCCAGAACTTTCCTGCCCGGATATGGCTTCCCAACGGATGTTGTCACTTTTGATAACTTCACCATGGAAGATTATATCCGCGAGAAAACGCACAAAGGCCGTGATAAGAACGACCGGGAGGATAACGTTTCTCGTTATAAAGGGCTGCCTTCGCGCAACCTTTCCGTTGCGATCCGTGAGTATGCGCCGGGCGCGGAGATTATCCTTGATGGTCGGGTATTCCGCTCGGCCGGTGTTTCGCTGCACTGGCATAACCTTAACGCCGACACTAACGAAGCCCAGCGTCTGGACAGCGCCTGGCGTTGCCATAAATGCGGTACCTTAGGCTATGAGGAAGGTATTGGCGGGTCGGGGGATTTATTCTGTACCAATAGCGCGTGTGGGGAGCGGATCACACTGGATAACCGGCGTCAGGTATTACAGCCCGCCGGTTTTGTCACCGATGCCCATACTCCCGTTACGAACAACATTGAAACAATGAAATTCATACCGGTGGTGCCTGCCTGGGTGTTTGTGAAGGCAGAACGCGTGCCACTGCCAAACCCGCTGATGGGCTTTATTGCTTCAGGCGCGGATGGTCACGTTTTCCAGCAGAGCATGGGCGAAGGTGGACACGGTTATGCGCTGTGCCTGAGCTGCGGCCGGGCGGAGTCAATGCTCAATGCCACCGATGCGCCGAAATCGATGGAAGCGCATTATCCTCCGCGCCCCGGTAAATCTGATCGCGACAGTCAGAATCAGCGGATTATCTGCCCTGGTTCCACGGCACTGAATAAGAATGTCACGCTGGGTGCACTGGCCCGCACCGATGTGTTTGAGCTCATTTTGCGCCGCCCGCAAAACGGGGAGTATATCCCCGATAATTCTGATGAAGGCCGTATTGTGGCCATGACGCTGGCGGTTGCGCTACGTCGGGCGCTGGCCAGCGTGCTGGGGGTATCGGCGGCAGAACTGGGCTATGCGGTGCGTCCGGTCAGACTGGAGAATGAGCAATCTGTCCTGGCGGTGCAACTTTACGACATTATCAGCGGCGGTGCGGGGTTTGCTTCCAGTGCGCCATTGCATATTGAAGCGGTCCTCAAAGGGATGGTGAAACAGCTGGGATGCCGCCACTGTGATACCGCCTGTAGCGAGTGTCTGCTCGATTCGCAGACCCGCCACGATCACGATCAGCTGGATCGTAAAGCCGCGCAGGCCTGGCTGGGGGAGGATTTCAGTCACTATATCGGTTTGCCGGAGGCGGAAAAATTCTCCCTGGCCGACGCGCAGTATTGCCCAGGCAGCATTGAGGATGCTATCCGTCGTGCCATTAACGACGGGGCGCGCAAACTCACGTTGTGGATGAATGGGCCGCTTAACGAGTGGGATTTGTATGCCCGCCAGTTCCGAACGGCGATCCAGAACTATCGGCTGAAAGATGATGTTGAGGTTACGCTGGCTGTGTCCGGTCATATTGAAGACCCGGAGCTTTTACAGGAACTTGCGCAGTTTGCCGCCATTGGTGTGCAGCTTTGCCAGTCTGAGCTGAATACGGATACACCGGTTGTCGCACAGGTAGCATTCAACGATCGCCTGATGACGTTGATCTCTCGCAGCCCAGAGGCCACCATCCCCGGCCCGAACTGGCATCTGAATAGCCAGATGGTTATTCGTAGCCATGCGTTTGAGCCGATAACGCTTAGTAAAGCTGAGCTATTATCCGATACTGCAGGTAGCAGAGGCCTGGTCAACGATATTGAGATCCATAAGCAGCTTAATGGCCCGGTTTCTCAGTTTGGTCAGCGTTTCTGGGGCGTGTTAACCGGGGCGCAGGAAGATATTCAGACGCTGCTGAAGGAAAACCAGGTGACGCGCATTCACTATAGCGATCGTTATCTGCAAAACCCGGTGGCGCTGGCGTTATTAGGCGGGCTGTTAAAACCGCTGAAATCGATCCTGGCGCAGGATGCGCAAGTGACGATTGATACGCTGTTTAAGAGTAAAGAGCGGCCAGGCAACAAGCCGTTCCATGACTGGATGAGTGAAGCGGATTTTCAGGATTTTGCCGACCAGTGGTTTGCAGCATCTATGGGCAGAGCCGTCGTGGTTAACACCTTTGGCTCGCCGCGTGATATTCCACACCATCGTAAACTGATGGTGACCTTCAGTAATGGTCAGGCGCTGAAGATCCGTTTTGACCAAGGGATGGGATACTGGCGCATCGTCTTTGCGCGAGCGTATCGCGATTTTGATTTTAACGATGATGTGGCTTTCCAGCTCGGGAATATGGCCAAAGCCTGCGTTGAAGGTCAGGTGGTCAACAGCGAGGACAGTTGGGCAACCGATGTGCTGGTGCAGGTGATAGTCCCTTAATGCGAAACCGCTCCCGATTAAACATCGGGAGCGGCTAACATCAGGCGGTGGTGCGCTTGCCGGTAATCATGTCGATAATGACCTTCCCCCTGTAAACAGTGCCAGTCTAAACTGAAGTTTCCGGTCTTTCTTCCATCTCACAGAGAGGCGCATTGCCATGAAAAAGACCCGTTATACCGAAGAACAGATTGCATTTGCCCTGAAACAGGCTGAAACCGGCACCCGCGTCGGGGAAATCTGCAGAAAAATGGGAATTTCTGAGGCCACATTTTACATCTATGGACTACCTCCGTTTTGCAAGTACTGAATCTGGTTTTGGGTTGTTGCTTACATCTATCCGGCATCAGGAAAATCTGTGCCCAAATGGGTAATCCGCACACAATCGCCTCAACAACTGGACGGCCTCTGAGGCCAGTATAAAAATCAGGTTCCGATTGTGCAGGTGCAACCTGTCATCATTTCTCAGTACGCTGCAACTTTTGCTGGCAGGGGATTAATTTCACACTACCTGATACCCGGTATCATTTCTCAGCATCGACCAGATTATTCTCGCGTTTTTGTTAGCGACCGCCACGGTCGTTTTATTAAATCCGCGCCGTTCCTTTAACTGGTTAACCCACTGATTCATATGACCATCATTGATATTCGTGGCAACCCTGACGACAGCGCGGGCACCATGAATAAAAAGTGTCCGCAGATGCTTGTCGCCTTTTTTCGTCATATTCATCAGCACCTGCCTGTCGCCACTCGAATGCTGGCGTGGAACCAGACCCAGCCATGCAGCAAAGTGGCGACCATTCTTAAATTCAGTTCCTTTGCCAATAGCAGCAACAACGGCCGTGGCCGTTTTAGGACCAATGCCTTTAACTTTGGCGATACGCTGACAGGCTTCTGATTGCCTGAATACTGTTTCAATTTCCTTATCAAAAAAATGGATCCGACGCCCGAGATCGTTAAAGAGATCATAGAGTTCGGCAATTATTCTGCGCATACGGGAACTTAGACCGTTTTCTGCATCTTCAAGGATAAGAGGAATAGCACGGCGAGATCTGGAGACAGCACTGCCAATGGGGATCCCCCGGTCAAGTAACAGCCCCCTTATTTGACAGACTGTAGCAGTGCGGTGATTGACAATACGCTGCCTTGCCCGGTGTAAAGCCTGGATATCCTGCTGTTCGGGGCTTTTTGGCGGCACGAACTGCATTGTCGGTTGCATCAGAGCCACTGCGATGGCCTGTGCATCATTACTATCATTTTTTTGCCCGCGGACAAAGGGTTTTACATACTGAGGACTGATGACCTTTACTTTGTGCCCCAGTTTCTCAAACTCACGCTGCCAGTAAAATGCCCCGGTGGACGCTTCGATCCCAATCAGACATGCAGGAATATTTGCCAGCGTCTGGAGCAATTCTTTTCGGCCAGTGCGTTTCGTATAAACCGGTTTGCCGGCCTGGTTTAACCCGCAGAGCTGAAAAACATTTTTAGCCAGAGCAATACCCAGAAATACGATATTCATGGTGGTTCTCCTGGTGAGCACATTTCGTACAGTTAACCGCAGCGGGAGGAGGTAGTCCATCCCATTAACTGGAAGAAAAAATTTGCCGGGCCGGGCGTGACGGAACTGCGGCGTCTGCGGCAACTGGAGGATGAGAATCAGCGGCTGAAGAAGCTGGTCGCTGAGCTGAGTCTCGACAAGGAGATGCTGCAGGAGGTACTGAAGCAAACGTTCTGAGGCCGGCTCAGAAGCGCCAGGCGGTGACATTTTTGCTGGAGGCTTACCGTATCAGCGTCCGGCGGGGATGCGGGTTGCTGATGCAGAGCAGAACCGTTTACCACTGGCAGATCCGGCGTGACGATCGGGCGATAACCCTGTGTATCCGGGAAATAGCGGAAACCCGGATACGCTAAGGTTGCCCGCGTATTCATATTCAGTTGCGCCGGGAGGGATGGCCTGTTAACCACAAGAAAACCCACCGGATTTATTGTCCGGAAGGCCTGAACCTGCGCAGAAAGCGCCCCCGCAGACATATCAGTGCAGCACGCCGTCAGCAGCGCCCGGTCCTGACGCATGTCGATCAGTGCCGGAGTATGGATTTTGTGTCAGATAATCTGTTTAACGGGCGGCGTTTTCGGGCGCTGACTGTAGTGGATAATTTTAGTCGGGAATGCCTGGCGATCCATGCCGGAAAATCGTTAAAAGGCGAGGATGTGGTCAGAATAATGGAGGCACTGCGGGTGCCGGTACGTATCCAGGTGGATAACGGTAGCGAGTTTATCTCAAAAAGTCTGGATAAATGAGCGTATGAACACGGCGTCACAATGGATTTCTCGCGCCCCGGAAAGCCGACAGATAACCCGTTTATTGAATCATTTAACGGCAGTCTGCGGGATGAATGCCTGAACATTCATTGGTTCCTGTCACTGGAAGATGCGCAGGAAAAACCCGACAACTGGCGCAGGGAATACAATCATGAGAGAACGCATTCATCATTAAATGACATGACTCCGGCTGAATTTATCCGAAGTATCCGGAAAGACGAAGAGCTCTGATTTAGCACTGTACTGAATTTGGGCCAAGGTCATTAAAATCACGCCTCATCTTCTTCCACAGGCTCTAGCGCGTCAAGTCCCCTCCAGAACGGTGAACAACTCTCCATTTGACCTGCAAGCCATTCAGAACCCGTCAAAGATAAAATCGAGAGCATTTTTGATGGTTTGCCTGTGGGAACGAACGTCCATCACCTCATCACCAATCTGCGAAAGCCTGATACTCGCCATTTCGTGAGTCATCACCAGATAGTCATTACCTTCCACATTCAGAGTGGGCGTGAGGCGTTTAACTGGGTTATTTACCAACCTGCTCACAGGAAACAATGGGATAACTATGCGAGTATGCAGTTCATCAATAATATCGCTTTGCACATCAAGTAAATAAGGATAAGCCTTGCTGTTTCCTTTATTGCGATAAACCATGTATTGCATGATTAAAACGTCCTGTAATCGTCCGATAAAAGGCCGTGCTCATCAGTAATACGATTGAGCTCCTGCAAACCCGCTCTATTTTCTGCTTTCCAGCGTTCAACGCCCGTGGCACTGATTTCCTCTTTCAGCGCGGCGGTAAGCACCGCAGACAGATTAATACCTGCATCACGGGCTTGCTGAAGCAATGCAGGTTCCAGCGTGACACTGACTGTTTTTTTATGTCGTACACTCATACCCGACATAGAGCCTCCTGAAATTACACGTGTAATAAACACATGTATCTAGTATGGGGAGTATTTAAGCAAATGGCAATGAGAGGCGACTATCTCGCTCGGATAGCATCATCTTTTCCTGTCAGGTTTCCTTTAAACGGTGGTCAAAATCTACCATATCCGAATGACTCACTACACGACCAGCATCCACATCGGCAAGACCGGCCTGGATGCTCTGGTGACGTCGCTCTCTTTCAGCCAGCATGGAGAGTAATGCTTCCTTTATGATCCAGCTCTTTGAACGATCCAGTTCTACAGCCAGATTCTCAACGGCAAGAGCCAACTCAACTGGAATCTGAGCGCTGATGGTCTGTTTAGCAGAAGAAACCATAGGGATCACCTCATTTAATAACACTTAATAACTACTATTAAGATTAGCATAGCGGTGCCTATAAAAACATCACATCTTATTTCGCAGGCAACATCCCCGGATAGTGTTTCGCCACGATATCATTCATCTTCTCCACCAGATCCAGACGCTTGAACGTGATATGTCCGCTGCCCTTCTGGAAGTAGCGAATAGAGAATAAATCATCCTCAAAAACCTGCTGATGCGGATTGTCGCGCACAAAGTCCATAAACCGGATAGAGACATCATGCCGGTTGTCGGGAATGGTCTTCCCGTCAAGCAGGTACAGTATCCGTTCCAGATCGGCGAGCTGATCGCGTCGCCAGCCCCAGTTCAGGCTGTAGCCCCATCGGTCGTGCTTTACCAGGCCGTTAACGATGATCCGCTTACCGAAGCAGCAGGGATTATTGGTTTTATAGTCCCAGCTTAGCCCTTTAAATACATTGATAATCCCACGTTCGAAAACATCCTGTTTATTGTGGTGGAGTTGTTCAAAGGTGCTCAGGATGTTGGCTTCGCTGATGGCCGGAAGATCTCCTCCTTCGAGATTTTTAGCCCACTGGCTGCGGGCTTCAGCGTCCATTAAGGTCAACATCCCGGACTTCAGCATCAGATCGCGCCAAATGCTGCGGTCAATATTACGGGTGATCACCGGCATCGCTTTATCAACCGGTTGCATCAACCAGCAGTCAAAGGAATGGCCCTGTCGCATCGCCCAATGCTCCGCTACATCACCACCGATGCTGGAGGTAAGCCGCGAGATGTCATCAAGCTTATGAATCAGGATTTCTATCAGGCTCAGCGCAGCGTCGCGCCCTGTGACGATACGTTCAATACTAGTTGAGCAAATTAGCTCATTATGGTCAGTTAAGACTTCAGCTTCTGTTTGCATATTTTTAGTCCATATAAAAGCAAACGCGCCTGCCGGGAGTAGCAGGCGCATTATGCGGTGAAATAAAGGTGAATAAATATTGAGGGTGTAAATCAGGAAGGCGGCTCGCAATAAATCATGCTGTCGCCCTGAATCTCGAATGGGATGGTGCTGTTACATCAATTCGGGAGCGTAATCCTGTAATACCTGCTCTGCTTCTTGCTGAAAGAACTGGCGTGTAAAGCTGAAGAACTCATGCAGTTTATGGTCTGGTGTCGGAACCAGATCAAGCTGGAGTAATTGTTGCAGATCCCAGACTTTCTCAATATGTTCATCGAAAAGCTGTTCCAGCTCTTCCCAATGATTACGACGTTCCGTTTGAAGGAATCCGCTGTTCAGGTTCAGGTGATCAATGGTGTACTGTGCGTACTCAGCTTCCTGCTCAGTTAAATCTATTGAAGGAACCACATGCCCATTAGATAAATAGGCAAAATAACGAGAACAGTCAGGGAGGTGGCAATGAATAAACTTTGCCATATCCACAGATTTATTCTTTCCCTGTGCATGACCACCGAACGCGTTGATGCCAAGCTGGGGCAAACCATTCTCAGAGTCTAACGCGCTGGCGGCGAGATTTTGATAATCGAAGGTTCGCCCTGGCTGCTGGCTTTTATTTTCGACGTGTTCAATGTGATAGCCGAGGCCACGCAAATCAGCACGGATTTCGCTGTAACAGCAAAGATGATATTGCTCATTGAGCAGAAGCGTCATTAAATCTGCTTTGTCTCGTCTAAAGTTTCGCCAGCGACGGGTCGATTGATCCGAATCTTGTGGTGGATTTTCATTTGCAGTGAGTAAGGCATCTGTCCCCCGGCGAGTTTTGATCACATGCCTCATTGAGCTTTCCCTTTTAGCAGCTTCTGCCGGGCAATACTGCGCTGTAAGCGTTGAAGCTGGGGATGCTTCTCACCTAACGCAACTTGCAACGCAGCCATAAGTTGCTGTGCTTCTGGATTGTCATACTTCCCTTGATCTACCCAAGCCGTCAGTTTTTGTAGATCATCCCTTTCCTTAACCGGAGGCTGCGGATCGACACCCATCACACTTTGCAGCACGTCGTTACTCGGCTCGCCGTAGGTCGCTCCGAGCGGCATCAACGCTTTCCCGTTGCCATTCTCATCCTGCTCAAGCAGACGAATGGATTCGCGTTTTACCGTACTGAGCACCTGCGGGCTATGGGTCGTAACAATAAACTGGATCTGCGGAAATGCGCTGCGCAGAGACTGGATAATTTGCTGTTGCCAGGCAGGGTGCAGGAACATATCGACTTCATCGATCAGCACAATCCCTTGGGTTTTTAACGCCGCGTCGCCGCGCAAATGAGGGTTGAGTTTTACACAGCGAAACGCGATATCAGCAACCATCGCAACGGCATTACGTAAGCCGTCGCTGAGCTGGGATAAGGAGATCTTACCGTGTTGCGGATGGCTCATTACCAGTTGCTGGTTATGGCTGGAGCTGTATTCCAGATCGTGCCAGCCAGTCACTTCCCACGTCAGACAGTTAATGGCTTGCTGGATAGCTTGAATGGCTTCTCTCATACTGTCGTCGCGCAAGCCTTCGACCAAATCTACACTCTTATTTTGCCTGCCCGCCTCAATCAGTTTGTATTGAAACTCAAGGTGACTGCGCCACAACCAGCTATACCACTGCTCAAACTGCTTATAATTCGATGTAGCAGAAAGGCAATCGTCGTAACCGGACAAGCGTGAAAATGCGCTGTTATCCAGGCGTTGTTCTGCCATCTGTGGTTCGTAGCGCTCCTGATACCATAATCTTGCCGTGCCAAGATAAAGCATGAGCGGAAGAGCAATAGGCTGTTTATGTTCCTCATTACGAACCAGTTTTTGAAGCTGCTCACCCCAGCGGGTAAATCGGGCTGCCATCGTATCTTCATGCGGAGGTTGTTCACCCTCTTTGCTGAGTATCCATGTAGCCGATTCTCCACGTTTCCATTCACCAGTAGCGGTAATGATGGTTGGATGCGAAAGCTCCATGTTCAGCGCCTCTGGGCGGTAAATCAGACGCAAGTCTTCGGTACGGATCGCCAGCGATTTATCTTTTACGTAGAGGCTGGCATCAAAACCACGAATAAATGGAAACAGCGCCAGGCGTATCGCATCCAGCACTGTCGTCTTACCTGCGCCGTTTGGTGCCACCAGAATCGTAATATGCTCATCAAAGGTAATATCGAGCTGTTTGAAGCAACGAAAGTTAAGCAGTGAAAGTTTGTCGATTCTCATTACACCAGTCTCACCTGTTTTTATGTTTTAGTATAATAACATCTCTTGTCTGTAATATTGCCCGCTTTAAGCGGGCAAAGGTTACGCCTTTTATCATAGAGTGAATCTGCCATCAGGCTGATTACCATTGTGTTTTTTGCAACGTGTTAACAACCCCGTTGCTTTCCGCGCCCGCAGAATATCGACAGCCCGGAGATAGGGTGATTGCTCCTGCCAGCTAAATCCCTTGCGATCGATACGAACAAGTCCGTACTTTTCCACCAGAAAGTTAACGGCATCAGCCAGCGTAATACCGGCGTTGATATGTTCCTGAATAACAATATCGTCGCAGAATGGCGTGTCGTTAAGTTCAAGACCGTAGTGGCATTGCAGCAGATACGACAGTAGTTTTTGCCAGGCTTCGACGGGTGACAGGCGTGACGAGACCGCTGCCGGAGAAGGTAGTGATAAAACGTTTGGCATGGGAATGTCCTTGTTTATTCGGCTGGGTAGATAGTGAGGTAAACGTAGCCGTGGCTACCGTTGGTGTCGGCTTCGCAGGTCAGGCCATTTAGGATGGTGCTGTAACGGTACGGCTGGCGCGGATCGAGCGCCCCGTTTTTTAGCGCAGATTTGGGTGATTTGCCCGGTGCGACGCAGGCGCAGCATGTGTTTTGTATACTCGCGGCGATCCGGGTCGCGCACGCGGGCCTGACATGCGAAAAACGGCTCGAAGCCCTCGCGTTGCAGGCTTTCCAGAACGGTGATGGTCGGGATATACGTATAACGCGCACTGCGCGAGGTGTGCTTGTCGTCGCCAAAGACGCCCATTAATGGGCGAAAACCGAGGGTCTGACCGTTATTGTCAATGGTTAAGATTTCATTGTAAGCATTGCCAATTACGCCATCCTAGCTATAACCGATATCACCCATCCCCATATTTCGCCCGCTATTACGCCAGATTGCACATTGACCGACTTTGCTTAAAGCTGTTACGTCAGCTTATTCATAGCCACCATATGCCATCAGGCTCACTTCGTCAGCCGAATTAGTGTGATATTCTTTCCAGAATTCCTGTTGTATCCACGACATAAGGCGATGATTGATGGAACAGTCTCTCAATTTTGAAATGTTGCGCAGCCAGTGGCCGGAACTGGCAGAACTTGCGTGTATGGCCGAACGCTATGTTCACGCCGACCCGGAAAGCTGTCTGGTTAAGCTGCGTAACTACACCGAATTGATGGTGCGCTGGTTGTATCGTCAGGAGCGGTTGCCGGAAGGCATCAAGGCGAATCTGTACGATTTAATGAATGCCGATGTGTTTACCAGCATGATGCCGGAAGCCATCACCATGAAAATGGATGCATTGCGTATCCACGGCAACCGTGCCGCGCACGGCGGGCGAATCAAAGCCAAGGATACCTACTGGCTGCTCAAGGAAGCGTACCTGTTAGGCATCTGGCTATACGTTCGCTATGCCAACGGCAACGTTGACGATTGCCCTAAATTTACCCTTCCTCCTCTGACGCCATCTTCTGCGAATTCCGATAAAAAACACCTGGAAGAAGCAATACAGGCGCAAATCGAAAGCCGCGATCGTGAACTGGCGCTTCAACGCGCACTACAGCAGGAGCAGGAAAAGGCCGAACTACTCACCCAGCGCCTGGATGAAGCCAGAGCGCGTAACCAGCATGTTGCCGATATCCTCTCTATTGATGAAGCGGAAACCCGCCGCCGCCTGATTGACTCCCGCTTGCTTGCTGCTGACTGGAATGTAGGGGAAGAGCTAAAAAACACCGATCAGGTTACACAGGAACACCCTGTTAAAGGACAGCCTACCGCGACCGGTGATGGTTATGCGGATTATGTCTTGTGGGATGAGGCGCATAAACCGCTGGCGGTGGTGGAAGCCAAAAAAACCAGCGTCAATGCCGAGCAGGGACGAATTCAGGCCCGACTGTATGCAGACTGGCTGGAAAAAGAATATGGTCAGCGCCCGGTCATCTTCTACACCAACGGCTACGATATCTGGCTGTGGGATGACAATAAAACTCATGGCTATCCTCCGCGCCGGGTATTTGGTTTCTACAGCAAAGAAAGCCTGCAATATCTTATTCAGCAGCGTGAAACCCGTCTGCCGCTGAACAGTGTGCCGCACGTAAAAGATAACGAAGGTAAGGCCGTTGCCGGACGTTTGTATCAGCTTGAAACCATTGCCCGCGTCAGCGAACGGTTTACCAACAAGTACCGACAATCGTTAATTGTTCAGGCCACTGGTACAGGCAAAACCCGCGTGGCAATTGCGCTAAGCAAACTAATGATTGATGCCCGCTGGGTAAAACGCGTCCTGTTTCTTTGTGACCGCAAAGAGCTACGTAAACAGGCGGCGAATGCCTTCAATCAGTTCACCAATGAGCCGCTGTATGTGGTCGGGAAATCGAAGAAAGCAGACAGGCAGAATGCCAGGATCTACATCGCCACCTATCCCGGCATGATGAAAATCATGGACCATTTTGATGTTGGTTATTTCGATCTGATCATCGCCGATGAATCCCATCGTTCGATCTACAACGTCTACGGCGATCTGTTTAAGTATTTTGATGCCCTCCAGATCGGTCTGACAGCCACGCCGATCGATATGGTGAGCAAAACCACTTTTGGCCTGTTTGGTTGTGAAGGACGTATCCCTACCGCCAACTACAGCCTGGAAGATGCCATCGCCGATAACAATCTGGTTCCCTATGAGGTTGTCACGCACACCACAGAATTCCTGCGCGAAGGCATCAAACGGGAGAAATTAAGCGACGCACAAATCCGCGAACTGGAAGAACAGGGTATCGATCCCAATACCCTGGAATTTGATGGTAAGGCGCTGGATGAGGCGATCTACAATAAAGACACCAACCGCTATATCCTGCGTAACCTGATGGAAAATGGCCTGAAAGATCGGGACGGCCAACTGCCAGGTAAAACCATCATTTTCGCCCGGAACCACAAACACGCGCTGTTGTTAAATGAATTGTTCGACGACATGTACCCGCAGTTTGCTGGACGCTTCTGCCAGGTCATCGACAACTACGATCCCCGTGCCGAGCAACTGATTGATGATTTTAAAGGGCTGGATGAAAGCACCAACAAAGAGCTGACCATCGCTATCTCTGTTGATATGCTCGATACCGGTATTGATGTCCCGGAAATCGTGAATCTGGTCTTTGCCAAGCCGGTCAAATCGAAAGTGAAGTTCTGGCAGATGATTGGCCGTGGTACGCGTCTTTGCTCAGGACTGTACGGCAACGATGAAAACGGCAAACCGCTGGATAAACAGAAATTCCGCATCTTCGATCACTGGGGTAATTTTGAGTATCACGAGCTGCATACCGAAGAGGCCGAGGTCACAGCGACAAAATCGCTGGCGCAAAAACGCTTCGAAGCGTGGGTTATGCTGGGAGCCGCTGCGCAGCGTAAGTTCGACAAACAGGCGGTGGATTTAGTCGCTCACCAGCTCCGCGAGCAGATCAACGCGCTGGATGAAAAGTCGATTGCCGTGCAGGAAAAGTGGCAGCAAAAAGCGCAGTACAGCGATGAAAAAGTGCTGCGCCAGCTTTCTCCGAAAACGCAGCAGGATCTGTTATCTGTTCTAGCCCCGTTGATGCAGTGGCTGGACGTTCGCGGGCAAAGTGATGCCATGCGCTTTGATATGGATATTCTGGCGGCGCAAACTGCCCGTTATACCAACCCGGAAGAGCTGGATGTGCTCTGGCCGGTCATCATCGAGAAAGTGGAACGTCTGCCGCCGCATCTGACTCAGGTACAACAGCAGGGACAACGGATTAATCAGCTTCGCGATTTGGGCTGGTGGAAGCAGGCCACCTTGGAAGAACTGGAAGATATCCGCATTCATCTGCGCGGCATCATGCACCTGATGGAAAAAGACGCGACGCCGAAATTGGGTTCGATACAGGTGGATATTACCGAAGATGCGAACCTGATCCAGACGGAAACCCGTAAAACCAATATCCGCTCGATTGATTTCAAACTTTATCGCCAGCAGGTTCAGGGAGCACTGGAGCCGTTGTTCCAGCAAAATCCGGTGCTGAAAAAAATCCGCAACGGCGAGCCAGTCACGCGAAACGAGCTGGATGAACTGGCGAAGCTGGTGCTGATCCAGAATCCTAACGTTGATATCCGGGCACTGAAAGAATTCTACCCGCAGGCGACCGCCAGCCTGGATAAACTGTTGCGTACCATCATCGGGATGGACAGCGACGCGGTGGAAGTGCGCTTTGCGCAGTTCGCCGCTGACAACAGCCTGACCAGCCAGCAACTACGCTTTCTGTCACTGCTGAAAAACCACATCCGCGATTACGGCACCATTGAAATGCGGCAGCTCTTTGAACAACCGTTTACGCATATCCACAACGAAGGCGTTACCGGTGTGTTCCCGGATCTAGAGCAGATCGTCCGGTTGCAAAAGATAGTTGAAGAGCTGGGTGTTGTGACCGACGCAGCAACGGTATAATACGCACATGACAAGCCCCGGCAGCGGGGCTTTTGTATTTATAACAGGGTATAGACGTTAACAATGATCACCGGTGACTTAAAAAGTAAAATTGACGGCCTGTGGGAAGATTTCTGGGTAGGCGGCATCACTAACCCGCTGACCGTAATCGAACAGATCACCTACCTGATGTACTCCCGGATGCTGGATACCCAGGAACAACGCGACGAGAAGCGTAAGCAAATCGCGGGTATTGATTTTAAACCGCGTTTTACGCCAGAACAGCAGGAGTTCCGCTTCAGCCACTATAGCAACCTTGGCTCGGACGAAATGATGGAAGTGGTGCGCGACGGCGTATTCCAGCATTTCCGTCAGCTCGGCCAGGCCGATGCGTCGAAAGTGACGCTGCTGGGCAACTTTATGAAAGATGCTCGCTTGGAGATTGTTAAGCCGTCATTGCTGACCAAAGCGGTTGAGGTGATCAAAAACCTGCCGCTGGATCGCGGTGACACCAAAGGCGATCTCTACGAATATCTGTTAAGCAAGCTGACCACTGCTGGGATCAACGGTCAGTTCCGCACGCCACGCCACATTATCCGCACGATGGTTGAAATGATGGAACCGAACCCCGCACGCGGCGAGACGATTTGCGATCCGGCCTGCGGCACCGGTGGCTTTCTGGCGACCAGCTATGAATATCTGCTGGAGAAGTACAGTTCACTGGAGTCGATTCATACCGAGATTGGCACCAACGAACGCGGCGAGTTGGAGGAGCAAAAAATCTTTACCGGCGACCTGCTGATGCCTTGGCGTAACCATGTGGATAACAACATGTTCCACGGTTACGACTTTGACACTACCATGCTGCGTATTGCCGCCATGAACCTGATTATGCACGGTGTGGAAGCGCCGGATATTCACTATCAGGACACCATGAGCCAGAGTTTCAGCGCCAACTTCCCGCAGGCCAGTAAAAACGCCTTCAACCTTATCCTGGCGAACCCACCGTTTACCGGTTCACTGGACGAGGAAGATATCGACGCCACGCTGTCGGCAATGGTGAAAACCAAAAAAACCGAACTGCTGTTCCTGGCGCGGATCCTGCAAATGCTGAAAGTGGGCGGGCGCAGCGCCACTATCGTGCCGCAGGGCGTGCTGTTTGGCTCCAGTAAGGCGCACCAGTCGCTGCGTAAAACGCTGGTGGAAGATAACCAACTGGAAGCTGTGATCAATCTGCCTTCCGGCATATTTAAGCCTTACGCTGGCGTGGCAACGGCGATCCTGATCTTTACCAAAGGCGGCCAGACGGATGGGGTCTGGTTTTACGATCTACAAAATGATGGCTACAGCCTGGATGACAAGCGCAACCCGATAAAAGACAACGACCTGCCGCATTTGCTGGCAAGCTGGAAGCGTTACCGTACTTTGCGCGGGCTACCGGTTGATAACTTTATGGGCGAGAAATTAGCCTCGTTACTGAAACAGCAGTACCCGGAAGGGATTAATACTGGTGTTGATTTTAAAGATCGCACGCAGGCGGCGTTTGTGGTGCCGAAAGAGGATATTGCCGCGCAGAAATACGATCTCTCTATTAATCGTTATAAAGAAGTAGTGTATCAGGCGGAGGAATATGAAGATCCGAAGGTGATACTAAAACGATTAAAAGATCTGGAAAAAGAGATTCTGGCGGATTTGGATGAGCTGGAGGGGATGCTGTGAGTTGGCCGATGGTGAAGCTTAAGGATTGCTGCGAAGTTGTGGGTGGTGCAACACCTAAACGTAATGTCGCATTCTACTGGGATGGTGATATTCCTTGGATAACGCCAAAAGATGTATCAAATCTTAGTGAACCTTATATTTACGAGGCACCAGAATATATATCTAAAGCAGGGTATAAATCTGCTGCAACATATATGTTGCCAGTAGGAACAGTTCTACTCACATCGCGAGCACCAATAGGAAATGTAGCTATTGCTGGTATTGAACTTTGTACAAACCAAGGTTTTAAAAGTTTAATTCCTGGGCAAAATGTTCACAGTAAATATTTATATCATTGTATTAAGAAATTTGTGCCACAATTAGAATTATTAGGTAATGGTGCAACTTTCAAAGAAGTGTCTAAAAGAGTTGTAGAAGATTTTGAAATCCCGTTACCTCCTTTGGAAGAACAGAAACGTATCGCGGCTATTCTCGATAAAGCTGATGGTGTACGTCAAAAACGCGAGCAAGCCATCAAACTGGCTGATGATTTTTTGCGTGCTACGTTTATGAAGATGTTCGGAACTCCTGCACAAAACATACATAATTTCCCGAAAGGAACGATTCGCGATCTGATCGATTCAGTAAATTATGGAACTTCAGCAAAAGCTTCTGTTGGTTCTGGTGAATACCCTGTGTTGCGGATGGGTAATATAACATATCAAGGTGGGTGGGATTTTACAGATTTTAAGTATCTAGATCTCAGTGAAAAAGATAAGGATAAGTTCTTGGTTCAAAAAGGGGATCTACTTTTCAACCGGACTAACAGTAAGGAGCTTGTTGGTAAAACGGCCATATATGAAGAAGATAGACCGATGGCGTTTGCTGGGTATTTAATTCGCGTTAGACCTAATCTTAACGGGAACAATTACTATCTTTCAGGGTGTCTTAATTCCACATACGGGAAAACTACGTTAGTGAATATGTGCAAAAGCATTGTTGGCATGGCTAATATCAATGCGCAGGAATTACAAGATATAGAAATATTAATCCCCCCAAAACATCTTCAGGATGAATATGAGAATATTTATAAGAAAGTAAAAATGGGATTATCCATCTTTGATAGAAGTGCTTGGCAAGTTCAACAATTAGCAGCAAACTTGATGAACAAGTACTTCATGTAAGGATCCATTATGAAATTAACTAAGCTTGTGCTTGAAAACTTCAGGTCTTTCAAAAAACGGCAAGAAATTGATTTTTCGCCTGTAACATTGCTATTGGGACCAAACAGTGCTGGCAAGACTACTATTTTAATTGCATTATTTTATCTGCAACAAATATTAGACCGCGAGCAGTGTGACCCTATCTATTTAGAAGCTATGGGGAACAGGCGGATAGATGGATTTAGATCTCTAGTCCATAATGGGGATCTGAATAATGTAATCACTATTGGTATTGGTTTCGATCCTGAACAAACAATAGGTGTAGAATATAAAACATATTTAGAAGAACTTGGTGATGTTTTCGATATTCATTTTATAAAAATGAGAGACATTGCTGATGAAACTGAAAAGGTTTATGTTGAGTTCAAAATCGCATGGTCACAATTGCACAGAGCAGCATATATAAAGAGCTATGCTGTTTCTATAAATAATGAATTTATTGGGGAGCTAAGTAATGATGAATATACTAAATCATCTTTAGTAAATAGATTGAACTTTACGCATCCGTTGCTTCTTCCTGTTGATTATAATTTATGGCTTGAAGCTATTGGTAAGGAAGGATTGGATACGATCGTCAGTGAGTTTGAAATGTCTTTAAATGACTTAATTCCTGGCTTAGATCGTAATAAAAGTGGTGCAACAGAGCGTGTGAGATTTGTTGATTATATATTTGAAGAAGATAAAGAAAAACCAATGTTTCCTGTTTTTTTAAAGACGAAAATTGGTGCGTTACCCCAACTGGGAAGAACTGTTGATACAAATTTGAAAATATTTGATATATCCGAGCCAGTTGAGTATTTTAATCGAGACATAATCACCAGAGTGCTAACGCAAGTTTTTACTTCTCCGTTAGATAAATTAAATGATTATTTAAAGGCCAGCGTCTCTATTGGACCGTTAAGAATTATACCTGACTCTTCATTTACGCCAAATCCTTATCCAGAACAAGATGGATGGTTTGATGGCACATCGGCATGGGATAAGCTGTGTTTATCTCAACAAAATGATAGTGATTTGATTAACAAAGTAAGTGATTGGTTTTCCCATAGAGATAAACTAAATACTAACTATAATATAGTTCGTGGAAGAAAATTTGATATCAAAGTTGACCCTCAATTCTTAGATCTGAAAGATAATGTTTTCTTCTGTAAAATAGATTCAAGCCAAATGTTATTTCCAAATCAAGTCGGTGTCGGATTAACTCAGATAGCACCTCTTATTATCGCAGCCAATATAGTTCAGGATGGATTAATTGCGATAGAGCAGCCTGAGCTACATATTCATCCCGCTTTGCAACTCGCTGTAGGTGATCTGTTTACCCACTATCCCTCTGATGTTAAAAGACCTATGTTTTTAGTCGAGACGCATAGTGAGCATATTTTGCTTCGAATTTTAAAAAGGATTAGACAAACAACGGACAAAGAGTTACCTGAATCAAATTACCCAGTAAAACCTGATTTTATATCAGTGATCGTTTTCGAGGATAACAATGGTTCGACTGTTACTAGGAAAATAGACATTACTGATGATGGTGACTTTAAACAAAAATGGCCCAAAGGTTTCTTCGAAGAAAGAAGGGGAGAGCTTTTTTAATGTTCTACGAATGTGCTATTTCACCAGAAGCTTTGTTTGAGATCGCAATTGATCGAAGAAATTACCGTGACTTTATCAGAGTGTTCTCTATCGGTGGTAATTTTCTTTATACTGAACTACCAAAACTGAAGAGAAATAAAAGAAAATTACTAGATTTATTAAATGATAGTCATACTGAGATCCAGAAAAAGAGATTAGAAGACCTTATTGTTTTTTTGAAAGATAATAAGGTTAGTAGAACCTACGATTATGTTGGAGAACTATCATGGTTAGATAACATTTCTGCAATAAATCGAATTGAACGATTTGATCATGTGGTAAGTTCTATCTCTTGTGAAGATCTTAGAGTGTCTAGTATTGATGATATTTTTGGTTTCAATTATCCCCTGCAAAGAATTGTTGCGAGAGTTGCCGAAAATATCACATCTACAATAGAATGTTTGTTAAAAACATCTGAGTATATCATTATTGTTGATCCGTATTTTAGTGACAAACCAAGGTGGTGGAATGTTCTTGTTTCATTATTAATGGTTAGCGCTAATAGTTCTTATAAAAAGAGCGTAAAGATAGATATTGTATTCGATGCGAATAAAGATCATTCACCATCTGTAAATTATTTGGCAGAAAAGTTAAATCGAGAGAATTTAGCCTTTCCCGAGGGTTTTACGGTGACAGTAAAGTTTAAGTCTTTGGCTTCGCGCGAGGGTAATGAACGTTTACATAATAGATATGTTATTTCTAATCTCGCTGGTGTTGGCTTTATGCATGGTTTGGATGAGGGGGAAGGAACTGATGATATCTCAATTTTATCCAAAGAAGTATATAATAAAAGATGGGAAGATTATACTACAAATAATGTTTTTGATTTGATTGCCGAATATGAGGTTGTGTTCTGAATATCATTTTTCATGATTTGTTTGAGTGAGTTAGTAATATTACTGTTTTTTCATAGGTTTGTATTGCGATATTTGATGCCTTATTAATTTATATTTATAGGTGGGTTATGTAATTGAGGGATACAGCCTAGCTCAAAATTAACTTAGCAGTTTTCACCGGTAGCACAAAAATAAACCAGACGACCTACTTCGAGCGAAGTAGCGGACCTAATAAAACCGTTAAATCTACCAGATGATATTAATGTTGAATAAAGACAATGATCGGAGAATAGCTCATAAAGGTGTCCTAATCATTTGTTATTATTCTGTTTCAGTTTGAAAGGGATGCATGAAGTATTTAAGGTAAATAGTACATTTTAAGGCGATTAATCGTTGGCTCAAAGAGAGAGTAAAATACCTACTAATATTTTTACACATTATTTAATTTATAAGTTGAACCTCCTGAATATTCAGAAGGTTAGTTTATATTTTCTAGGATTGAGTTAATTTTTTCTAATTCAATCTATTGATAAATGAGCCTTGAGCGCATTGTGTATATAAATCTTCTGACCAAATAAAATGTCATCATCCCCACGAAAGGAGAAGCGAAATTTTTTCTTCCCGCTCTGACTTTCATTAGAGTAATTACCAATAACTCCAATCCTATATAAATCTATCAATATTTCATTTATTGAGTATTTTCCAAGAAGTTTTTTAGTCTCAATGTATGATTGAGCTATGCTTTCTGCATGTGTAGAAATCTCTTGAATGGTTGAGATTTGAGCATATCCATAGAGGATATTTTTGATCCCATTGATTTCTTCTGACTTATATTTTGCTTTTAGTTCTTCAGTCAGTTCAACCCAACATGCAGAAGAGTACCTCTTTCTAATCGCCTCCAGAGACTGAGTACTAAAAGCATTCTCCTCAGGATAGTTCTCTTGTGCGGATAGTAACAACCTAACAATATCACGAGGACGATACCAAGAGTTATGAAGAAGGTATGTTTGCGGTTTTTTATAATGGATACGTTTAGGGAAATAATTACTCCATAACTCACCCGGATTTAATATGTCTAATCCAAACTCCTCTCGCGAGTTATTAATCCTCTGTTCTACAATATGAAGTAATGGCTGTTGAATCGAATCAACGCCAGCACGGTTCCAAACTATATCAGTACCAAAATCAGTTAGTGGTTTATTTATTTCCTTACCTAAGGAATCAACGGAATTTAAAACCTCAGAACGGATAGCAGCAAACAAGCATAGTTTGAATCCATTCTTCTTACTTATAGAGTTTATCCGTTCAATCGTAATAATTAAATCTCTTAACAATCTAGAGTCACGCTGATATTGTTTTTTTGTTGTATAGTTAAGTTCAAGCTCATCAAAGAAAATATTAATACCATTTTTTGAAGGCTGAAGTAATTGAAATACAGAATCAGCCTCTTGAATTATTTTATAGAAAGCAACCTTTGCAACACCATTATTATCCCAATCAAAATCAAGATTTAACTTAGGATCCTTACTGATCTCGATATTGCCCTTCCTAATGTTTGGTATTAATTTTGAGAAAAAGCTTCTTTCAGTCTCTTCTATTTTCTCCGAACTCATTAAAGCTTGAAATTTTGAAAGACTTTCATTTTTCCGAAAAGCGTCAATAGAACCTTGACTTATCATATCAGATATAACTTTATATATAAACCAACGCCAAACATTTTCAAAATCATTTCCTTCAAAGTCAGAACTGTTTTCGATTACCTCTTCAATCCTTGAAGCTTTGCTGAAATCTTTCTTAGTGTCCTCACTAACTTCTGATTTAAACAGTATGAATTTTGATGTTGTGTTTTTTTGTTCATCCAAAACAATAGAGATATATCTTAATAGAGCAGTCTTACCTGTGCCTTTTAGGCCCGTAATGAAGTATTTACTATGATTTATGTATTTATCTATAATTAAAGCTGGAGGTACGACATACAGTTTTTTAAATCTTAACCTCTCCTCAGGGCTATTGGTTAATAGCTCATTTTTTGCATCTGTTGTACCCAAATATATTTGTGATAGCTTCATAATCGTCTCGATTGTCCTAGATTGATACAAATATGGTAGATGAGAATACTCTTACAATTAAATAACATTATCATGTAACTATTCCCAATAGAACAAAATTTAGTAACATTGTACTCTTATAATTTTATTTTGTGAAAGGAGTAATATAAAGAAGTAGTTGCAACGTCAGTTTCTGGCACAGAACAGCCTGTCAGATTAGGTTTGGCTCTATGCCATAGATGTGTCAGGTCAAATCGAAGCTAACAAAACTGAATGGTTTGTATACCACACGCAAAATAGCTGCCCTACCCCAGATCAATGCTCTCCTCTAAACACCTCTTTCCTATGCCATTCCACAAACTGCTCGCCCGGATAATTTTCTTTAACCGGTGGCAACGCAATCGCCTTTCCCGCAAAATCCCAGAACAGCCGCTGCACCACCCCACCGCCATTAACCGCACCTGAAACCACCACACGCATATTTTCATCTAGACCAATCGAGCCGCGATCGAACGCTTTATGATGAATCGCACACAGTGCCAAGCCATTGGGTACTTCACAAGGGCCATGATGCTGCTTCCATCTGATATGGGCAGCTTCCAGAGCAATCAGTGCATTGTCGTGGCGCATGTTGAAGCCGCAGATCGCGCACTGATAATTGTAAGCACGTAGCACCATCTGACGGAACTTCGGATCGCGTTGACGGAGAGAGGTGCGAATATCAAACCCCATCTCATCAGCGATGTCTTCCTGAATACTGGCCGGGAAATGCGCCTCCAGGAGCTGCTGCGCCAGCGTATCAATTAACCTGTGATTTTTTGCCACCAACGCAAAATTATCGGCATCAAATCCACCCGCGACATTATATTCGATGAGTTCACGTCGGGGCGGCTGGCGGCTACCCTTGGTTGAGCACAGTTCTGCGTTTTGTAGTTCCCAGAAGCCATCGCCCTTCAGACGCCAGAACGGCATGTCCGGGCGCTGGTCACGACGCTGCGGTCCATAACGTTCCAGGAGATCCAACAGGGGCTCGTAGATTTCAGAGCCATAGTTAAACAGGCGATCATGACCCTGCCGATAGTGTGAGAGGACGTGCAGCAGCAATAATGGCTTATGTGGCGCACGCTGTTCGCCTTTGCGCCAGATAGTGATATTTGATATCGCTTGCTTTAGGGTTTTGTCAGAGGCCATTACATTGAAGAATCCATGAGCACATATTTGCGATGATGCTCGCAACTATATGTACATTCAAGGCTTTATTGCAGATATCTTTTTTATTTGTCAGCTCTGTACCTGGCAGATGAAAACCCGATAACAACGGTAAAAAATACAGCGACCAACCAGCCCTAATCGGGCTGGTTGGTCATTTTAATTTAAACATCAATCAAGAAATAAAAGCACTCGTCTCACTCACCATGCCCCTGGTTGATCTTCGCATAGTCAAATGGCGTGATCCCTTTCTCCCGATTCGCATCCAGGAAATCAGCCCACCATTGCAGCATCAGCTTGCGTTCGTCGATAAACTCCGCCTTATGGATATACGCTGCCCGCACTGAGTTACGTTCCATATGGCTCATCTGTCGTTCTACCGCATCCTTTGACCATAACCCTGACTCAATCAATGAGCTACAAGCCATCGTGCGGAAGCCGTGACCACAAACCTCAACTTTAGTGTCATACCCCATCACCCGTAGCGCACTGTTCACCGTGTTTTCACTCATCGGCTTACGTGGATCGTGATCGCCAATAAAAATCAGTTCATGCTTGCCACAGAACTGCTTTATCTGTTTCAGGATCGCCAGTGCTTGCTTAGAAAGCGGCACCAAATGCGGTGTATGCATCTTTGATCCTCGGTGAGAATGCTTAACGTCAGGGATAGATTCTCTCTCTGGTGGAATCGTCCACATTGACGTTTCAAAATCAATCTCCGACCAACGAGCAAAACGTAGTTCACTGGATCGAATAAAAATCAGTAGGGTAAGTTCGGTTGCCCAGCGGGTTAATGGTCTTCCGGTATAGCCATCTATTTTCTGAAGCAGTTCTGGAATACGCTTTAAGGCCAGCGCAGGACGATGCTTTCGATTGCCAGAAGCAACCGCTCCTGCCATCTCCTGAGCCGGATTGTAATCAATTAAACCGCTTTGTACTGCATAACGCATGATGGCCGTAGTACGTTGTTGGAGACGGGAAGCCACTTCAAGACGTCCAGACGTCTCTACGGCCTTGATGGGAAGTAACAAATCGCGGGTGCTCAATTCAGCAATATTGCGCGTCCCAATCGCCGGAAAAACATTATCCTCCAGACTCTTTTTCACTCGCTCAGCGTGATCTTCCGACCATTTCTGGTTGGTCGCGAGCCAATCTCGGGCGACCTTCTCGAAAGTAATAATCTCTTTCGCCTGTTCTTCTTTCACAGCACGTTTATGTGCTCGAGGATCGATACCAGCAGCAACCAGCTTCCTGGCCTCCTCCCTTTTCTTCCTGGCATCCGCCAGTGAAACTTCGGGATAAACGCCAAACGCCATCACATGCTGCTTGCCACCAAAGCGAAAACGAAATCGCCAATATTTGGAGCCATTAGCATGTACCAGTAAAAACAGGCCGTCACCATCAGATAGCGGGTTTGCATTATCTTCAGGTTTTGCCGAACGGACTTTAGTATCAGTCAGAGCCATGATGGTTCTCCTTCCATGTACCGCCGTGAGTATACAAACATTATCGAATCAGCATATATACTCAGTTATATACTCACAAGCGACTTGATGTGGGTTGACCCGAGTTGACTTCAATTAAGGGGAAAATCGTGAAAAGCCTTGTGTGGCGCGGATTTCAGGCATAAAAAAGACCTCAGTTGAGGTCCATTTACATGCTTTTGGTGCCGAAGGCCGGACTCGAACCGGCACGTATTTCTACGGTTGATTTTGAATCAACTGCGTCTACCGATTTCGCCACTTCGGCACTGAAGAGGTATGCGGAAAACGTTGTGGATTATACCTGTCATACGCCGCCATGCAAGCACGAGCATACACCTGTATCGCTAAGTGCTGAAAATTTCAGCAGCGTTGAGTATTAAATAGAATAATCAGGCTACTTCCCGCCTTCTCCAGCAGATTAACGTCGGGCGTCCCTTGCCTCCATGCTCTACACTTTTCAGTTCAACACCACATTAAGGGAAACACAATGACGATAATAAAAAGCTACGCCGCCAAAGAGGCGGGCGGCGAGCTCGAACTCTATGAATATGATGCGGGAGAACTCCAACCGGAAGATGTCGAGGTACGGGTCGACTACTGCGGGATCTGCCATTCCGATCTGTCGATGATCGACAATGAATGGGGGTTCTCTCAATACCCTCTGGTTGCCGGACATGAGGTCATCGGTCGGGTGGCCGCACTCGGCAGCGCGGCACAGGATAAGGGGCTAAAAGTCGGCCAGCGCGTTGGAATCGGCTGGACGGCGCGCAGCTGCGGACACTGCGATGCCTGTATCAGCGGCAATCAAATTAACTGCCAGGAAGGCACAGTGCCCACTATCCTCAATCGTGGCGGTTTTGCCGAGAAGCTTCGCGCAGGCTGGCAGTGGGTAATTCCTCTTCCGGAGAATATAGATATGGCGTCCGCAGGCCCGCTGTTATGTGGCGGCATTACGGTCTTTAAACCGCTATTGATGCACCATATTACTGCTACCAGCCGCGTTGGCGTCATCGGTATTGGCGGGCTGGGGCATATCGCCATAAAGCTGTTACACGCGATGGGCTGCGAAGTCACCGCGTTCAGCTCCAATCCATCGAAAGAGCAGGAAGTGCTGGCGATGGGGGCCAATAACGTGGTGAACAGCCGCGATCCGGAAGCGTTAAAAGCACTGGCGGGCCAGTTCGATCTCATTATTAACACGGTCAACGTCGATCTCGACTGGCAGCCCTACTTCGAAGCGCTGACCTATGGCGGCAACTTCCATACCGTTGGGGCGGTATTGAAGCCGCTGCCCGTACCGGCGTTTACATTAATTGCCGGCGATCGCAGTATCTCAGGCTCGGCAACCGGAACGCCATATGAACTTCGCAAACTGATGAAATTCGCCGGACGCAGCAAAGTCGCGCCCACCACGGAACTGTTCGCAATGTCACAAATCAACGAGGCTATCCAGCACGTTCGCGACGGCAAAGCCCGCTATCGTGTAGTGCTAAAAGCTGACTTCTGACCGCCTGACTCAGCGCTTTGACAATGATCAGGAAGCGCTGAGTGCCTGACGAAAAGCCTGTACAGCCTGTCGGCACTGCTCCGTCACGTGCTCGATGTCATGATTAACATCGATACGCGCAATATCATGTTCATCGGCACAGGGTCGCTCCAGCGCGTCAAACTGACTTTGCAGCAGGTCTGGCGGCATAAAATGCCCGGCACGACGCTGCATTCGCAGCAGAATGGTAGCGTAATCGCCGTCCAGCCACAGGAAATGTACGTTAGGGCTACTCTTACGTAAAATATCGCGGTACTGTTTTTTTAATGACGAGCAGACAATAAATCCCGTCTCATTTTTTTTATAAAGACTGTATGAAGCGTCATTTAATCGTTCCAGCCAGGGTAAGCGGTCTTCATCAGTTAACGGTATTCCCTGAGACATTTTATCAATGTTTTTCGCCGGATGGAGATCATCGCCGTCAATAAACTTCGCAGAAAATAATGTTGCAATTTTGCTGCCTATTAAAGACTTACCACTACCTGAAACACCCATTAAAATATAGCTTTCCCCGGCCATTTAAATACCTCTGAGTCATATTCCACAACACAATATTACGCCTCTACGTTCGACAATTTCACGTTTTTTAATTTCCATAGAGAAGAACTCTAAGGCACATCACGTTATGCGTAACATTGTAGTGTAACAATTTTCCAGCGTGACATAAGTCACAAATAGTGACAAATAAAACCGCTTAAATGCGTTCAGGGTAACTACCTGACCAGTGAGGAATTTATGGAAGTAAAAACTCAATCCTGCGTTGTTGCGGGTAAGCGTGCTGTTGCCGTTACGGAACAAAATATTGAATGGAATAATAAAGGAACACTCGTACAAATTACCCGTGGCGGCATTTGTGGGTCTGACTTACATTATTATCAGGAAGGCAAAGTCGGCAATTTTACAGTAAAAGCGCCAATGATTTTAGGGCATGAAGTGATTGGCAAAATCGTTCATAGCGACTCAGATTTATTACGTGAAGGACAACCGGTAGCGATTAATCCATCGAAGCCTTGCGGTCATTGCAAATACTGTCTGCAGCATGAAGAAAACCACTGTACTGAAATGCGTTTCTTTGGCAGCGCCATGTATTTTCCGCATGTCGATGGCGGTTTTACCCGATTTAAAGCTGTCGATACCGCTCAGTGCATTCCCTGGCCGGAACAGGCGGACGAAAAAGCCATGGCCTTTGCCGAACCGCTGGCGGTTGCCATACATGCGGCTCATGAGGCGGGCGATCTGCAGGGCAAACGCGTCTTTATCTCCGGCGTTGGCCCTATCGGCTGCCTGATTGTTAGCGCGGTAAAAACGCTGGGCGCGGCGGAAGTGGTATGTGCCGATATCAGTACCCGTTCTCTCTCGCTGGCCCGGCAGATGGGCGCGGATACGCTGGTGAACCCACAGCATGATTCTCTTGATGGCTGGAAAGCAGAAAAAGGGTATTTCGATATCAGTTTTGAAGTCTCTGGGCATCCTTCCTCAATCTCAACGTGTCTGGAAGTCACACGGGCAAAAGGCGTGATGGTGCAGGTTGGCATGGGCGGCGCAGTTCCCAACTTCCCGATGATGATGGTAATAAGCAAAGAGATCTCCCTGAAAGGCTCTTTCCGCTTTACTACCGAATTTAATACTGCGGTTTCCTGGCTTGCCAACCGCGTTATCAATCCGCTGCCGTTACTGAGCGCGGAATATCCATTTACCGACCTGGAAGCGGCGCTGATCTTTGCCGGAGACAAAACACAGGCGGCAAAAGTTCAGCTCGTTTTCTGAGAAAGTAAAATAAGGGACACTATCATGAACGATCTTTTTTCACTGGCAGGTAAAAATATCCTTATCACCGGAGCCGCTCAGGGAATTGGTTATTTGCTGGCGACCGGTCTTGGTCGCTATGGCGCGCGCATTATTGTTAACGATATCACCCCGGAGCGCGCCGAAACAGCCGTGACGAAACTTCAGCAGGAAGGGATAAAGGCTATTGCCGCTCCCTTTAATGTCACCCATAAACAGGATATTGAAGCTGCGGTTGAACATATCGAAAAAGATATCGGCGTCATTGACGTCCTGATAAATAACGCCGGTATCCAGCGCCGTCATCCGTTTACTGAGTTTCCCGAGCAGGAGTGGAATGATGTCATCGCCGTAAATCAGACCGCGGTTTTTCTCGTCTCTCAGGCCGTTACGCGCCGTATGGTGGCGCGTCAGGCAGGAAAAGTGATCAACATCTGTTCGATGCAAAGCGAGCTGGGCCGCGACACGATTACGCCATACGCCGCGTCGAAGGGTGCCGTGAAGATGCTGACTCGCGGCATGTGCGTGGAGCTGGCGCGTCATAATATCCAGGTCAACGGTATTGCGCCGGGATACTTCAAAACGGAGATGACCAAAGCGCTGGTTGAAGATGAAGCCTTCACCTCCTGGCTATGCAAACGTACGCCTGCCGCACGCTGGGGCGATCCCCAGGAGCTTATTGGCGCAGCTGTGTTTCTCTCGTCAAAAGCTTCCGACTTTGTTAACGGACATCTGCTGTTTGTCGATGGCGGTATGCTGGTTGCCGTCTGACCAGGGAAATACGACGCAGCGCGTAAGCGCTGCTATTTTGGCGCTAATAAGAGAGACGAATATGCCATTAATAATTATTGCGGCAGGCGTTGCGCTGCTGTTGGTCTTAATGATTGGCTTTAAAGTTAACGGCTTTATCGCCCTTGTTCTGGTTGCCGCCGTGGTGGGATTTGCCGAAGGGATGGGCGCGCAAGACGTCCTGCACTCCATACAAAACGGAATTGGCGGTACTCTGGGCGGACTCGCCATGATCCTCGGTTTTGGCGCGATGCTGGGAAGATTAATTTCCGATACCGGCGCCGCGCAGCGCATTGCGACGACGCTCATTAATACGTTCGGCAAAAAACGCGTGCAATGGGCGCTGGTGATCACCGGGCTTATCGTCGGCCTGGCAATGTTTTTTGAAGTCGGATTCGTACTGCTGTTGCCGCTCGTTTTTACGATTGTGGCCTCATCGGGACTGCCCTTGCTGTATGTCGGGGTTCCAATGGTCGCCGCCTTATCCGTTACGCACTGCTTCCTGCCGCCGCATCCCGGCCCTACCGCTATTGCGACAATTTTTGAGGCAAATCTCGGTACGACCCTGCTGTATGGGTTAATCATTACCATACCGACCGTGATTGTTGCCGGCCCTCTGTTTTCAAAATTGCTGGCGCGCTTTGAGAAAGCGCCGCCTGAAGGATTATTTAATCCTCACCTATTCAGTGAAGAGGAGATGCCGTCATTCTGGAACAGTATTTTTGCCGCTGTGATCCCGGTCATTCTGATGGCCATCGCAGCGGTATGTGAAATCACGCTGCCAAAAACGAATGCCGTGCGGGTTTTCTTCGAATTTATTGGTAATCCAGCAGTGGCGTTGTTTATTGCCATTATCATCGCCATTTTTACGCTGGGCCGACGCAATGGACGTACGGTTGAGCAGGTGATGGATATCGTCGGCGAGTCCATTGGCGCTATTGCGATGATTGTTTTTATCATCGCGGGCGGCGGCGCGTTTAAGCAAGTGCTGGTGGATAGCGGCGTGGGTCAATATATCTCGCAATTAATGACTGGCACATCGCTATCTCCGTTATTAATGTGCTGGACGGTAGCCGCCGTGCTGCGTATTGCGTTAGGTTCCGCGACCGTGGCCGCGATAACCACAGCGGGCGTCGTATTGCCGATTATTAACGTAACCCACGCCGATCCGGCGTTAATGGTACTGGCGACAGGCGCAGGAAGCGTTATTGCATCACATGTTAACGATCCCGGTTTTTGGCTATTTAAAGGGTATTTTAATCTTAGCGTCGGGGAAACCCTACGCACCTGGACCGTTATGGAAACATTGATTTCTGTCATGGGATTGCTGGGCGTACTGGCGCTGAATGCGGTTCTGCATTAATTCATCATCCGCAGCCCAATTAACCATGGGGGCGACGTTCCCGCCCCCGGTACTGGAGAAAACATGAGGAATCACAGAATTTCTTTGCAGGATATCGCTACGCTTGCAGGCGTGACAAAAATGACGGTGAGCCGTTACATCCGCTCGCCGAAAAAAGTCGCCAGGGAAACCGGCGAGCGTATTGCGCAGATCATGGAGGAAATTAACTACATACCAAATCGCGCGCCAGCTATGCTGTTAAACGCGCAAAGTTACACTCTGGGCGTGCTGATCCCCTCTTTTCAGAACCAGTTGTTTGCCGACATTCTTGCCGGGATTGAATCCGTAACGTCGGGTCATAACTACCAAACTCTCATTGCGAATTACAATTACAATCGCGATTCGGAAGAAGAGTCCGTTATCAATTTACTGTCTTACAATATCGACGGAATTATTCTTTCAGAAAAATATCATACCCTCAGAACCGTCAAATTCCTGCGCTCAGCTACCCTCCCGATTGTAGAACTCATGGATATCCAGGGCGATCGCTTAGATATGGAGGTGGGGTTTGATAACCGTCAGGCCGCCTTTGATATGGTCAGCACCATGCTGGATAAACGCCAGCGGCGTAAAATCCTCTATCTGGGTTCAAAAGACGATATCCGTGATGAGCAGCGTTATCATGGCTACTGCGATGCGATGACGCGCCGGGGGCTGGCGCCGTTGCGCATCAATCCCCGCGCTATCTCCTCTATCCATCTGGGGATACAGCTAATGCGTGATGCGCTTACTGCGCACCCGGACGTGGATGGCGTCTTTTGTACAAATGACGATATCGCAATGGGCGCTCTACTGTGGTGCCGCGAGCGTCAACTGGCCGTACCGGAGCAGATCTCCATCGCCGGCTTCCACGGCCTGGAGATGGGCAGGCAAATGATACCGAGCCTCGCCAGCGTAATTACCCCTCGTTTTGAGATCGGGCGCAGAGCCGCGCAGATGTTGCTCAACAAAATTAAAAATAACGATCTCAACCATAATACGATTGATTTGGGTTATCAGATTTATCACGGCAGCACGTTATAAATTTTTTGATCTACTTTTTCCCGCAGCTTGCCTGAGCTTAACGCGTAGCCAAAAGCGCCACGTGTCAGGTTACGCGCTACATCATTCGAGTAATACCAGGCTGTCTGCCGGATGGCGGCGCTAACGCCTTATCCGGCCTACGGGTCCGGAGTAGGCCTGAAAAGCACAGCGCCATCAGGCCTACGATTACTGTGATTACGACTTACGCAGCATTAGCCACAGGCTAATCAGGAAGAAAGACGCGCTCGGCAGCAGCGCGCCGACAATCGGCGGAATGCCATATACCAGCGTCAGCGGGCCAAAAATCTGGTCGAGAACGTAAAAGACGAAGCCGAAGCTAATCCCCGTCACCACGCGCACGCCCATCGGCACACTACGCAGCGGTCCAAAGATAAACGACAGCGCCATCAGCATCATCACCGCTACGGAAAGCGGCTGGAATATTTTGCTCCACATATTCAGTTGGTAACGTCCGGCGTCTTGGCCGCTCGACTTCAGATATTTAACGTAGTTATGCAGACCGCTGATGGAAAGCGCATCCGGGTCCAGCGCCACCACGCCTAACTTATCCGGCGTCAGATTCGTTTTCCAGGTGCCGCTCACCGTCTGCGAACCGGTGATCTGTTTCGGGTTTTGCAGATCGGACTCATCCACCTGCGACAAACGCCAGACCTTATGCTCCGGGTCGAATTTTGCCGAAGCGGCGTAACGCACCGACTGCAAACGACGCTGATCGTTGAAAGCGTAAATACTAATGCCGGCCAGCTCCTCGTCGCCCTTCACCCGTTCAATATAGACAAAGTTATTCCCGTCTTTCGCCCACAGACCTTGCTGGGTGGAAAGCAGCGAACCGCCATACATCGCCTGCGCACGATAGTTACGCGCCATCTGCTCGCCCTGCGGGGCGACCCATTCGCCGATCGCCATGGTTAACAGCACCAGGGGGATAGCCGTTTTCATCACCGACAGCGCCACCTGCATACGGGTGAAACCCGATGCCTGCATCACCACCAGTTCGCTACGCTGCGCCAGCATCCCCAGTCCCAGCAGCGCGCCAAGCAGCGCCGCCATAGGAAAGAAGATCTGGATATCCTTAGGTACGCTGAGCAGGGTGTACATACCCGCGCCCAGCGCGTCGTAGTTACCCTGCCCCGCTTTTTTCAGCTGATCGACAAACTTGATGATCCCGGAGAGCGACACCAGCATGAACAACGTCATCATGATGGTGGTAAAAATGGTTTTACCGATATAGCGGTCAAGTACACCAAATGGCTGCATTATACCGCTCCTTTACGCAGAAAACGGGCACGCAGGCGGCGGACCGGCACCGTATCCCACAGGTTTAAACCAATCGCCAACGCCAGATAGATCAGGTTGACCGCCCACATCCAGATAACCGGGTCCAGTTTGCCTTTACCGCCATTCGATTTAATGGAGGTCTGGATCAGGAAGAACAGCAGATAAAGCAGCATGGCGGGCAACATAGACAAGACGCGCCCCTGACGTGGATTCACCACGCTGAGCGGCACGACCATCAGCGCCATCATAAATACGGTAAAGACTAACGTGATACGCCAGTGCAGCTCGGCGCGAGCGCGATCGTTGTCGGTATTCCACAGCGTGCGCATGTCCATCTGGTCGGTATCGTTCGGGTCCAGCGCCACGGCCTGATGGCCAATAATTGCCTGATAGTTCTGGAAGTCGGTGATGCGAAAATCGCGTAGCAACGCCGTTCCTTCAAAACGCGTCCCTTTGTTTAAGGTGACAACCTGGGAACCATCGCGCAACTGAGTAAGGTGTCCGGAATCGGCCACGACCACAGAAGGACGAGCATTGCCCTTAGGGCGAATCTGCGCCAGGAAAACATCGTGGAAGTCGCTGCCATCAACGCTTTCGATAAACAGCACCGAGCTGCCGTTGGTCGCCTGCTGGAATTGCCCCTGCGCCAATGCCGCCATACCGGGGTTCGCTTTCGCCTCCGCCAGTACTTCATCCTGGTGTTTTGACGACCAGGGGCCGGCCCACATCACGTTAACCGCCGCAAGGATACCGGTAAATAACGCCAGTACCATGGCGGCCTTTACCAGCACGGCTTTGCTCAACCCACAGGCGTGCATGACCGTAATTTCACTTTCGGTATACAGTTTGCCCAGCGTCATCAGCAGCCCCAGGAACAGGCTTAAAGGCAGGATGAGCTGCGCCATTTCCGGTACGCCCAGCCCCAGAAGCGAGAGCACCAGATTTGCGGGAATATCGCCGTCAACCGCCGCGCCGAGAATCCTCACTAACTTTTGACAAAAGAAGATCAAAAGTAAGATGAAGAGTATCGCCAGCTGGCTTTTGAGCGTCTCCCGCACCAGATATCTTATGATTATCACTTTAAATACGCCCGTAAAAACCCATTTTTTTGCTGGAATTTAGCTTGTTTCATGGCTTAAACGTCATTTATTCTCTTGAGTCGTCGAAATCATCGCTAAGATCATTATACTCAGCGGATTCACCTCTCAGAACTTGTTCTGACGTGCCAATGCCGTAATAACGTTAAGATTAACACGAAGTCACCGCAACAGCGGACATGAGTTACGAAAGCTTTCAATTTCTATACTCTAATGGATTTCGAGTTGCAGGCAGGCGGCAAGACTGTGAAGCCCCGGAGCTTACATCAGGTAAGTAACAGGGATGAGCAGGCGCAGCCAACGCATCTGCAACTTGAAAGACGACGAGTATAGCCGTAGCCACCACTGTTGTCTTTAAGATTCAGGAGCATAGTGCATGGAGTTCAGTGTAAAAAGCGGTAGCCCGGAGAAACAGCGGAGTGCCTGCATTGTCGTGGGCGTCTTTGAACCGCGTCGCCTTTCTCCGATTGCAGAACAGCTCGACAAAATTAGCGACGGATACATCAGCGCATTACTGCGTCGCGGCGAACTGGAAGGAAAACCGGGGCAGACTCTGTTGCTGCACCATGTTCCTAACGTTCTTTCCGAGCGAATCCTCCTCATTGGTTGCGGCAAAGAGCGCGAGCTTGATGAACGTCAGTATAAGCAGGTTATTCAGAAAACGATAAATACTCTGAATGATACCGGTTCGATGGAAGCCGTCTGTTTCCTGACCGAACTGCACGTCAAAGGCCGCAACAACTACTGGAAAGTGCGTCAGGCCGTCGAAACGGCCAAAGAGACGCTTTATAGCTTTGATCAACTCAAGACCAACAAGAGCGAGCCGCGCCGCCCGCTACGTAAGATGGTCTTTAATGTGCCGACCCGCCGTGAGCTCACCAGCGGCGAACGCGCCATTCAGCACGGTCTGGCCATCGCCGCCGGGATTAAGGCCGCGAAAGATCTCGGCAACATGCCGCCCAATATCTGTAACGCCGCCTACCTGGCGTCACAGGCGCGCCAGTTGGCTGACAGCTACAGCAAAAATGTCATCACCCGCGTCATCGGCGAACAGCAAATGCGCGAACTGGGTATGAACGCTTATCTGGCGGTCGGCCACGGTTCGCAGAATGAATCGCTGATGTCGGTGATTGAGTACAAGGGCAATCCGTCCGAAGACGCGCGCCCGATCGTGCTGGTGGGTAAAGGCCTGACCTTCGACTCCGGCGGCATCTCCATCAAGCCATCTGAAGGGATGGACGAGATGAAGTACGACATGTGCGGCGCGGCGGCGGTTTACGGCGTGATGCGTATGGTCGCCGAGCTTCAGCTACCGATTAACGTTATCGGCGTGCTGGCGGGCTGTGAAAACATGCCGGGCGGACGCGCGTATCGTCCGGGCGACGTGCTGACCACCATGTCTGGTCAAACGGTTGAAGTGCTGAATACCGATGCTGAAGGCCGTCTGGTACTGTGCGACGTGCTGACCTACGTTGAGCGCTTCGAACCGGAAGCCGTCATTGACGTCGCGACGCTAACCGGCGCCTGCGTGATTGCGCTGGGCCATCACATCACCGGTCTGATGTCGAACCATAACCCGCTGGCGCATGAACTGATCGGCGCGTCCGAGCAAGCGGGCGACCGCGCGTGGCGTCTGCCGCTGGGCGATGAGTTCCAGGAACAACTGGAGTCCAACTTTGCGGATATGGCGAATATTGGTGGTCGTCCTGGCGGCGCTATCACCGCGGGCTGCTTCCTGTCACGCTTTACCCGTAAGTATAACTGGGCGCACCTGGATATCGCCGGCACCGCCTGGCGCTCCGGCAAAGCGAAAGGCGCGACGGGTCGTCCGGTAGCGCTGCTGTCGCAGTTCCTGCTCAATCGTGCGGGCTTTAACGGCGAAGAGTAAGTTTGAGATTACCCCGTAGGCCTGATAAGGCGTATTAGCGCCGCCATCAGGCGTTTTGCCGGATGGCGCTGCGCTTATCCGGCCTACGGGAGGCATCATGACAACGCATTTAAATCCACCACAAGAAGCCCCATATATGAAAAATGCGACGTTCTATCTTCTGGATAATGACACCACCGTCAACGGTTTAAGCGCCGTTGAACAACTGGTGTGTGAAATTGCCGCAGAACGTTGGCGCGCGGGCAAGCGCGTGCTGATCGCCTGCGAAGATGAGAAGCAGGCCATTCGGCTGGATGAAGCGCTGTGGGCAAGACCGGCGGAAAGTTTTGTCCCGCACAATCTGGCAGGCGAAGGCCCACGCGGCGGCGCGCCGGTTGAAATCGCTTGGCCGCAAAAACGCAACAGCAGCCCGCGCGATATTTTAATCAGCCTGCGTACAAGCTTTGCAGATTTTGCCACCGCTTTCACAGAAGTGGTAGACTTCGTCCCTTACGAAGAAACTTTGAAACAACTGGCGCGCGAACGCTACAAAGCCTACCGCGTGGCTGGTTTTAACCTGAATACGGCAACCTGGAAATAATGGAAAAGACATATAACCCCCAAGATATCGAACAGCCGCTTTACGAGCACTGGGAAAAGCAGGGCTATTTCAAGCCTAACGGCGACGAAAGCAAAGAGTCCTTCTGCATCATGATCCCGCCGCCGAACGTCACCGGCAGTTTGCATATGGGACATGCTTTCCAGCAAACCATCATGGATACCATGATCCGTTACCAGCGTATGCAGGGTAAAAACACCCTGTGGCAGGTCGGCACCGACCACGCCGGGATCGCGACCCAGATGGTGGTTGAGCGCAAGATTGCCGCTGAAGAAGGTAAAACCCGTCACGACTACGGCCGCGATGCGTTTATCGACAAAATCTGGCAATGGAAAGCGGAATCCGGCGGCACCATTACCCGTCAGATGCGCCGTCTCGGCAACTCCGTTGACTGGGAGCGCGAGCGCTTCACCATGGACGAAGGTCTTTCCAATGCCGTGAAAGAAGTCTTTGTCCGCCTGTACAAAGAAGACCTGATTTACCGTGGCAAACGCCTGGTGAACTGGGACCCGAAACTGCGTACCGCCATCTCTGACCTGGAAGTGGAAAACCGCGAGTCCAAAGGCTCGATGTGGCACATCCGCTATCCGCTTGCCGACGGCGCGAAAACCGCAGACGGTAAAGATTACCTGGTTGTCGCCACCACCCGTCCGGAAACCGTACTGGGCGATACCGGCGTGGCCGTGAACCCGGAAGATCCGCGTTATAAAGATTTGATTGGCAAATTCGTTATTCTGCCGCTGGTTAACCGCCGCATTCCGATTGTGGGCGACGAACACGCCGATATGGAAAAAGGCACCGGCTGCGTGAAGATCACCCCGGCGCACGACTTTAACGACTATGAAGTCGGGAAACGTCACGCCCTGCCGATGATCAACATCCTGACCTTTGATGGCGACATTCGCGAAAGCGCGGAAGTGTTCGATACCAAAGGTGAAGAGTCTGACGTTTATTCCAGCGAGATTCCGGCTGAGTTCCAAAAGCTGGAACGCTTTGCTGCCCGTAAGGCCATCGTTGCTGCCGTTGACGCGCTGGGCCTGTTGGAAGAAATTAAACCGCACGATCTGACCGTCCCTTACGGCGACCGTGGCGGCGTGGTTATCGAACCGATGCTAACCGACCAGTGGTACGTCCGTGCAGACGTGCTGGCGAAACCGGCGGTGGAAGCGGTTGAAAACGGCGACATTCAGTTCGTGCCGAAGCAGTACGAAAACATGTACTTCTCCTGGATGCGTGATATCCAGGACTGGTGTATCTCTCGTCAGTTGTGGTGGGGTCACCGTATCCCGGCATGGTATGACAACGACGGCAACGTCTACGTTGGCCGTACCGAAGACGAAGTGCGTCAGGAAAATAACCTCGGCGCCGACATTCAGCTTCGTCAGGACGAAGACGTTCTTGATACCTGGTTCTCTTCCGCGCTGTGGACTTTCTCCACCCTCGGCTGGCCGGAAAACACCGACGCGCTGCGTCAGTTCCACCCCACCAGCGTGATGGTGTCCGGCTTCGATATCATCTTCTTCTGGATTGCCCGCATGATCATGATGACCATGCACTTCATCAAAGATGAAAACGGCAAGCCGCAGGTGCCGTTCCATACTGTCTACATGACCGGTCTGATTCGCGACGACGAAGGCCAGAAGATGTCCAAATCCAAGGGTAACGTTATCGACCCGCTGGATATGGTGGACGGCATCTCCCTGCCGGAACTGCTGGAAAAACGCACCGGCAATATGATGCAGCCGCAGATGGCGGAGAAAATCCGCAAGCGTACCGAGAAGCAGTTCCCGAACGGCATCGAGCCGCACGGCACCGACGCCCTGCGCTTTACCCTGGCGGCGCTGGCCTCGACCGGTCGCGACATCAACTGGGATATGAAGCGTCTGGAAGGCTACCGTAACTTCTGTAACAAGCTGTGGAACGCCAGCCGCTTTGTGCTGATGAACACCGAAGAGCAGGATTGCGGCTTCAACGGCGGCGAAATGACCCTGTCGCTGGCGGACCGCTGGATCCTGGCGGAATTCAACCAGACCGTTAAAGCCTACCGCGACGCGCTGGACAGCTTCCGCTTCGATATCGCCGCGGGCATTCTGTATGAATTCACCTGGAACCAGTTCTGCGACTGGTATCTGGAGCTGACCAAGCCGGTAATGAGCGGTGGCAGCGAAGCCGAACTGCGCGGCACCCGCCATACGCTGGTCACCGTACTGGAAGGTCTGCTGCGCCTGGCGCACCCGATCATTCCGTTCATCACCGAAACCATCTGGCAGCGCGTGAAGGTTATCTGTGGCATTACCGCCGACACCATCATGCTGCAGCCGTTCCCGGAATATAACGCCGCACAGGTGGATGAAGCCGCGTTGGCCGATACCGAGTGGCTGAAGCAGGCGATCGTCGCGGTACGTAACATTCGTGCGGAAATGAACATCGCCCCGGGCAAACCGCTGGAACTGCTGCTGCGCGGCTGTAGTGAAGAAGCCGTTCGTCGTGTTAACGACAACCGTAGCTTCCTGCAAACCCTGGCGCGTCTGGAAAGCATCACCGTGCTGCCAGCCGATGACAAAGGTCCGGTTTCCGTGACCAAAATCATCGACGGCGCCGAACTGCTGATCCCGATGGCAGGCCTCATCAACAAAGACGATGAGCTGGCGCGTCTGGCGAAAGAAGTGGCGAAAATCGAAGGCGAGATTGCCCGTATCGAAGGCAAACTGTCCAACGAAGGTTTCGTCGCCCGTGCGCCGGAAGCGGTGATTGCCAAAGAGCGTGAGAAGCTGGACGGTTACGCAGAAGCCAAAGCGAAGCTGATTGAGCAGCAGGCGGTTATTAGCGCGCTGTAATCTGAAAGCCTGATGGCGCTTCGCTTACCAGGCCTACACGTTCGCTTATTGACATGGCGCGATCGGTAGGCCGGATAAGGCATTCACGCCGCCATCCGACAACATGAATTATGGGCCGACGTAAACGTCGGCCTTTTTACATCAGATAAACGGGAAGTAAGGCATGATGCCACGAGAAATCCACATTAGCGGGCTGTTTTCCAGCGGCTTCTCATCATTGGTTAACTCAAGCGAATCCAGATCGCCCTGGACCTGTGTATTCTGCGCCAGCCAGCTCACCAGCCAAATTTTCAACCACGGATAAGCCAGCCCTAAGGTCACGCCGGAAATCACAAACACCACCAGTAACCGCCACAGCATACCGTGTGCAGTGACAGAGGAATGAAAACGAATCGAATCGTTCGCCAGTGACAAATTGTTTAAAAACAGGTTGCGTAACGCCACATATAAGTAACTGGTTACCACAATAATCGCGAGAAAATAGAGGAAATAACATGCCATTATCTGGCCATAATATTGCAGAATAAGCGCCCCTCCTGCCTGCGCATTCCCCATCATACTCAAAAGAATCATGTCGGTGAACACCGGCGCGATTAGATAACCAATCACGACAGCAAAAGGGAAAAGGGTCAACATTGCCAACACGCACCCTCTGATGCACGTTTTAACATTAACCTGAATCGAGAAACGATGAATGCCAAAGTTTGCGCCATTGCCAAACAAGGTCATCCATTTGCTGTAGGTAATACCGTTAATGACCCCTATCCCAATAATAGCCAGCAAACCGAGAAAAACGATATTGAACACTAAACCGCCGACGGCGATGGTTACCAGTGAGATAATATAAAGAACAATATAAAGCGCCACCATCAGGAGTACCGGGAGAGCGAACATGTACCACCAGGCGCGCCGCATGGAACACTGGAATCCAAAATGTACGCCATTAAGCGAAGTCATCATCGCCTGATACTGTAATCCTTTCACCGCCATAAAAGGAATAATCGCAATTAATAAGCCGAATAGCGTAAAACCGAGACCGGGATGACCGTGTTCAATAAGAGAGAGGCTAACAATATAAATAATAAAAACTAACAACACACTAATAAATAATGCGCCGCCCGTGGCTTTGTAAGCAAAAGGCTGATTGTTTAGCGTCATATTAGTATAAATATAACGTCGACATTTCACCATCGCCCACGGCGCATAGATTCCAAACGTGATACACGTCAACAAGAAATTCACAAGGCAAATAACAAAATACTTTCCGCCCTTGCCTGTAAACACCAACGTGTGATTATGGTTATCTTTACTACTGATAACGTTATTCATGAATCATATCCCTGAATTACAATCTATTAGAATTAATAATAAAAACCAGTAAATTGTTACTGATTTGACTACGATACTATTTTTATTTAATTTTTCCGCCTTTTATTTTGTCTGATTTAGGATCTCCTTGCGCGTAACTCAAGACGGTGGTATTAAAGTAATCTATAAATAAATTTTAAAAATTGAGCCATATTATGAATAATGTCGCCTCGCCAACGCTCACGGTGCGCCGAATCACTACCGCCGACAATGCCGCTATTGCCCGTGTCATCCGTCAGGTTTCAGCGGAATACGGACTTACCGCCGATAAAGGTTATACCGTTGCCGACCCCAATCTGGATGAACTGTATCAGGTTTATAGCCAACCGGGCGCGGCCTACTGGGTGGTAGAGCAAAACGGTTGTGTGGTGGGCGGCGGCGGCGTGGCGCCGTTATCCTGTAGCGAACCAGACATTTGTGAACTGCAAAAAATGTATTTTTTACCGGTGATTCGTGGCCAGGGGCTGGCGAAAAAGCTGGCGCTGATGGCGCTGGATCATGCCCGTAAACAGGGTTTTAAACGCTGCTATCTGGAAACAACGGCTTTTTTACGCGAGGCGATTGCGCTATACGAACGTTTAGGATTTGAACATATTAGCGAACCGCTCGGCTGCACCGGACATGTCGATTGCGAAGTGAGGATGTTAAAGGATCTCTGAAAACCAGGCGTTTATTTATCCTCGCCAGGTATTATTTTTGCTGATATAAGTAATCCCGGAAACATCCTGTTATCCGGGAATCACTTATTATTCAAGGAAGTTATAAATGAAACGCCTATTATCAGCAATTGTTTTCCCCGCTATGTTTATTAGTATCTCTAATGTATATGCATTAGATATACAGCCCGGCGAATGGAAAATGGAAAATATAGAAATGCGCACCATCAATCCAGATACAAAAGAAGTATTAATGGATGAAAAAAATTCGGGCATAGCGACGCTTATGTGTTATACCCCTAAAATGTCTGAAGATTCTAAAAAAATGGTGAAGGGTTTTTCTACCAGTGCAGGCGGTTGCACGACAACATTTGTAGAAAGTACGGATACCAAACTGATCAATGAGACTGTCTGTAATAATCCTGATGTCAAATCGCACTCTATTGTAGAAACGACGAAAATAAGCGATACAGAATTTGCGATGACCATGAAATCGGATGTCGATGCAGGAGGTAATAAAACAACCTCCATCAACAAAATTAAACAAACCTTTGTTGGCAAGACCTGCTCTGAAGCGTCAAAAGGCGTGAAACAGTAAGTATTTCAACACAAGAACCCGTAGTGATGATGCAAAAATGGCATTGTTCACGGTCACCTTTCGGGAATATAACACTGAGTGAGTTCTTTTTGCCTGCCGCAGGGCAGGCTTTACTCAGGACAGAATATCATGAAAATGACTTTTCCTGCTCGCCAGCAGTTTGATGCCGGGCGGATGACCACGCAGGTGACGACAGCGTAAAAGATAAAAACGCTAATCTTTAATTTTACCCTTTATCCGGCGGCTGGCACGCCGCTATGAAAACGAAACTCGCGGTCTGGCGACAAGATAAGGTCAGCTTCCACCTCACCAAAATAGCGCACGCGCGCAGAAATGTCCTCGGCGGAAATCTGCTGCGCCAGCGCCAGGTAATCCTGATAATGCCGCGCTTCGGAGCGCAGAAGCGAGAGATAAAACGTCTGTAAATCCTCATCCAGCCAGGGCGCCAGAGCGGCAAAACGTTCGCAGGAGCGGGCTTCGATATACGCCCCGCAAATCAGCTTATCAATTAAGGTGAGCGGTTCGTGCGTGCGTACCGCTTTCAACATTCCTTTCGCGTAGCGGCTGGCGGTGATTTTCACATAAGGAATGTTTCTGGCCTGCATGACCTCGCGTACCTGCCAAAAATGGTGCAACTCCTCTTTAATCAATAACACCATACGGTCGATAAGCTGACGACCCCAGGGGTCATCAGTTTGCGGCATGGCGCTTTTGCTAATCTGTCTATGCAGGGCAACAAAATCCGGCTCCGGCCCCTGACGAAACGCGAACGCCTCGTAAGGTTGCAGCCAGGCGAGCAGCGCGTCGGCGCCCGATTTATCGGCGACATATTTACGCACCAACAGCAACGCGGTTTGCGCAGCCTTCAGTTCGCAGATCAAGTGATCGGTAAGCAGAAGAGGAAGATTTTGCGGATCGCGGGCCTGGACAATCCACGCCTGCGGCGTCGGGCAATGCAGGAAATTAAGCACCGGAGAGAGTATTTGCGGGTAATTCATACGTAACCTGTTAAAAAATACGACAGCAGACGCTGCCGTACCGTCATACTATGCAGCTTTAGTGACGCACGCCGTCGTCATCTTCATCGACATAATCGTCGTCATCACCCTCTTCGCCATTAGGGTCTTCAAAATAGGTTCCCCAGCCGTCGTATTCGACATCATATTTTTCCGCCAGGTTCATCAGTTGCTCAACCTGAGCGTCGATGAGTTCGGCGTTCAACGCGCACTCGCTGAGGATGTCGCAACAAATAACCGTATCGCCCTCTTCCACTTCCAGCTCTTCCGGCTCCGTCACTTCATAGCCGAGTTTAAAGGCTTCTACCGCGGCTTTTTCCAACGTTTCGAAATCGTCAGCGGAAAGGTGATGCTCGATAGTGTACAGCGCATCCGGATCGCTGCCGTCCTCAAGTAACTCTTCAATAATTAACCGCGTTTCTTCACGCTGCTCTTCCAGTAATTCCGGGTTTGCCATAGCTCGTTCCTCATAGATGTCCTGCCGATACTCTTATTGTCACATACCGCCGACGTTGCCTCCACCTTATCGAGAAAAGTTTTATCAAACAGGGTTGCAAATGAATAATCATCCATATAAAGTGAATTTTAATTCAATGAGAGGCCTAAGCCATGTGAGGGAAGTATGTCTACGTTTTACCAAAAACCTTTTTTAAAGTTACTTGATTTCACCGCCAGCGAACTCACTGCTCTGTTGCAGCTTGCCGCCAAACTGAAAGCCGATAAGAAAAACGGTAAAGAAGAACAAAAGCTGGTGGGTAAGAATATTGCGCTCATCTTCGAAAAAGACTCGACCCGGACACGATGCTCTTTCGAAGTTGCCGCATACGATCAGGGGGCGCGCGTGACGTACCTGGGTTCCAGCGGGAGCCAGATCGGCCATAAAGAGTCCATCAAAGATACTGCCCGCGTCCTGGGCCGGATGTTTGACGGTATTCAGTATCGAGGATATGGCCAGGAGATCGTCGAAACGCTGGCTGAATATTCCGGTGTGCCGGTATGGAACGGTTTAACCGATGAGTATCACCCAACGCAATTACTGGCGGATCTGCTTACCATGCAGGAACATCTGCCGGGTAAAGCCTTTAACGAGATGACGTTGGTCTATGCCGGCGACGCGCGTAATAACATGGGTAACTCCATGCTGGAAGCCGCCGCGTTAACAGGATTGGATCTCCGTCTGGTCGCGCCAAAAGCCTGCTGGCCGCAAGCCGCGTTAGTGGCGGAGTGCAGCGCCATGGCGAAAAAGAACGGCGGCGCCATCACCCTGACCGAAGATATCGCCTCGGGCGTAAAAGGCGCGGATTTTATCTATACCGATGTTTGGGTCTCTATGGGCGAACCCAAAGAGAAATGGGCGGAGCGTATTGCCCTGCTGCGTGATTATCAGGTCAACAGCCAGATGATGGCGTTAACCGGCAATCCGCAGGTTAAGTTCCTGCATTGTCTGCCTGCGTTCCATGATGATGAAACCACGCTCGGCAAAAAAATGGCCGAAGAGTACGGTTTACATGGCGGGATGGAAGTGACCGACGAGGTTTTTGAGTCTGCGGCCAGCATTGTCTTTGATGAAGCGGAAAACCGAATGCATACCATCAAAGCAGTAATGGTAGCGACGCTGTCTAAATAATGTCGTTATGATGCCGGATGGCGGTTGGCCTACAAGATCGCAACGTGCAGGCGCCGCCATCCGGCACAAAATATTACGCCATCAGCATTTTCACAACCGCTTTACGTACCCGCGCCGGTTCTCCCACCGCGCACAGGGGCTTATGCACTTCGCCGGGATAAAACACCACAAAGTCACCTTCGTTCAGGACGACGGTTTTCTCGTCGACGCTCGTCGGTAAAAATGCAATGTCTTTATCCGCCAGCCAGTCGGTATGCGGCGTTCCCGCAGGCCGGGTACTGAATGCCATCCCTTCCTGACCTTGTAGCACAATCTGAATATCAAGATAACGGGCGTGATACTCTGCGCTGCGCGATTCGCCCGGCTCCGTCATATTTTCAGAAATCATATAAAACAGCCTGTCGCCGTCAATGTCATACTTACCTGGCGCGGTCGTTGCCGTGACATGCGCATTGACGTGCTCAATCGCCTGCCGTAACGCCGTCGGCAGCCAGGCCTCCAGATATTCAGTATTGCCAATAATCATCGCATCCCCTTAGTTAAAACAGCGTTTTATATTTCTCTTTATACGAGAAAAATGGCTGCCATACTACCCTTACTCTCATCGATTTTGCGCCAGCGCATGTTTATCGCCAGCGGTGTTTCTATATTGTTAATAGTTCGCCCAACTTTATGCAGTACCTATGCATAAACCCCAGCGGCGCCAAATTGCCATCACTAACAACGCTTTGATATTAAAGGCGTTAACATAAAAACGTTTTAGCGATCACAATTCGCTCTCCCTGCATAAATGACTTCTCTATCCATAGTTATTTTTAAATTATTTAAATATCCCCGATAATAAAATCCCCCTCACGCATAGTTATGCAACCATTAAAAATAATTACTTTATTTTCAATGAGTTAAGATTTAAATATCATTCAATACAGCAAACAAATAATTAACAATAAAAAAATAACAAACCATATAGCTGCGTAGTAATTCATTTAATGCCTTATTGTTTTTTGAATTTCTCTGACCCGGCTCATATATTAAGTAAGAAAAATAGCACTCCTTGATTGATGTGAATCTCATCACATTAACAACCCAAATAAAATTCAATCATTGCTCCCGAATTTAACTGAAACGCCGCGACTGCAAGCACGCTAAATATTTGCAGCCACTCCTTCTTTATTCTTGAAATTATGTAAAAGGTATAATGATGGAAAAGCATTTTGTCGGTTCTGAAATCGGTCAATTACGCAGCGTAATGTTGCATCGGCCCAATCTCAGCCTAAAAAGACTTACCCCTTCAAATTGTCAGGAATTACTTTTTGACGATGTATTATCCGTAGAGCGCGCTGGCGAAGAGCATGACATTTTTGCCAACACGCTGCGCCAGCAAGGGATAGAAGTGTTGCTGTTAACCGACCTGCTCACCCAAACGCTGGATGTGGCTGACGCTAAAGCCTGGCTACTGGACACGCAAATTTCCGATTATCGCCTTGGGCCCACCTTTGCCGCAGATATTCGCGCCTGGCTGGCGGATATGCCGCACCGTGAACTGGCTCGCCATTTAAGCGGCGGTTTAACTTACGGCGAAATCCCCGCCTCCATAAAAAATATGGTGGTCGATACTCACGATATTAATGACTTTATTATGAAGCCATTACCGAATCACCTATTTACCCGTGACACGTCCTGCTGGATATATAACGGCGTCTCAATAAACCCCATGGCGAAACCTGCACGCCAACGTGAAACGAATAATTTACGTGCTATTTATCGCTGGCATCCTCAATTCGCAGGTGGTGATTTCATTAAATATTTCGGCGACGAGGACATTAATTACGACCACGCCACTTTAGAGGGCGGCGATGTGCTGGTGATTGGCCGCGGCGCGGTGTTGATCGGTATGTCTGAACGTACTACGCCGCAGGGCGTCGAGTTCCTGGCGCAGGCATTGTTTAAACATCGTCAGGCGGAACGCGTCATTGCCGTTGAACTGCCAAAACATCGCTCCTGTATGCACCTTGACACCGTCATGACCCACATTGATATCGACACCTTCTCCGTCTATCCGGAAGTCGTTCGCCCGGACGTTCAGTGCTGGACGCTGACGCCAGACGGACGCGGCGGTCTGAAACGAACCCAGGAGAGCACGCTGGTTCATGCTCTTGAAACAGCGCTTGGCATCGATCAGGTGCGCTTAATCACCACTGGCGGCGACGCATTTGAAGCTGAGCGCGAACAGTGGAATGACGCCAATAACGTGCTCACCCTGCGTCCCGGCGTGGTGGTGGGCTATGAGCGCAACATCTGGACCAACGAAAAATACGACAAAGCCGGCATTACCGTCCTTCCCATTCCCGGCGATGAGCTGGGTCGCGGGCGCGGGGGCGCACGCTGCATGAGCTGTCCACTGGAACGCGATGGTATTTAAAGGAGACGTTATGGAAAACAAACGCACACTGGTCGTCGCGCTGGGCGGCAATGCGCTGCTCAAACGCGGCGAACCGCTGGAGGCTGATATTCAGCGTAAAAATATCGAACTGGCGGCCAGAACCATCGCCCAGCTTACCCGGCAATGGCGCGTGGTGTTAGTGCACGGCAACGGCCCACAGGTAGGACTGCTGGCGCTACAAAATAGCGCCTACGCTAACGTTACGCCCTACCCGCTCGATATTCTCGGTGCGGAAAGCCAGGGCATGATTGGCTACATGCTGCAACAGGCGCTGAAGAATCATCTGCCGGAGCGTGAAATCAGCGTCCTGCTCACCCAGGTCGAAGTCGATGCCAACGACCCGGCATTCCTCAATCCAACCAAATATATCGGACCGATTTACGACGAAGCGCAGGCCCGTGCGTTACAGGCAGAAAAGGGCTGGGTATTCAAAGCCGACGGTAACGCCTTCCGCCGCGTTGTGCCCTCCCCGCAGCCGAAACGCATTGTGGAAAACGATGCCATCCGCGCGCTGATTAGCCGCGATCACCTGGTTATCTGTAACGGCGGCGGCGGCGTGCCGGTCGTGGAAAAAGCCGATGGCTACCACGGTATCGAGGCGGTGATCGACAAAGATCTGTCCGCCGCCCTGCTTGCCAGCCAAATTCACGCCGACGCGCTGCTCATTCTGACCGATGCCGACGCGGTGTATCTCGACTGGGGCAAGCCCACCCAACGCCCGCTGGCGCAGGTTACGCCGGACCTGCTTCGTGAAATGCAGTTCGACGCCGGTTCGATGGGCCCGAAAGTGACCGCCTGCGCTGAGTTTGTCAGCCATTGCCGCGGCATTGCCGGAATCGGCTCGCTGGCGGATGGGCAAGCCATTCTCGCGGGCGAGAAAGGCACTTTGATTCGGTGTGAAACCGCCGACGTTGACGCATAAGGCTTTTTACCGGATGGCGGCTTCCGCCTTATTCGGCCTACAGAGCGCGCATAACCGTGGGCCGGATAAGCGCAGCGCCATCAGGCAATTCATTTTAACAAGGATATTGTAATGGTTATTTCACTGAAAAATCGTAACTTTTTGAAGCTGCTTGACTACACCCCGGCGGAAATCCAACACCTCATCGATCTGGCTATTGAGCTGAAAGCCGCCAAAAAAGCCGGATGCGAAAAGCAAACACTGATCGGCAAAAATATCGCGCTGATTTTTGAAAAAACCTCTACCCGCACCCGATGCGCGTTTGAAGTCGCCGCGTTCGACCAGGGCGCGCAGGTGACTTATCTCGGCCCAAGCGGCTCGCAGATCGGCCATAAAGAGTCCATGAAAGATACTGCTCGCGTCCTGGGGCGGATGTATGACGGCATCGAATATCGCGGTTTTGGTCAACACATTGTGGAAGAACTAGGGGAATACGCGGGCGTTCCCGTCTGGAACGGCCTGACCGATGAATTTCACCCCACACAGATCCTGGCCGATCTGATGACCATGCTGGAACACGCGCCGGGTAAAACGCTGCCGGAACTGAGCTTCGCCTACCTGGGCGACGCGCGCAACAACATGGGCAACTCGCTGATGGTGGGCGCGGCGAAGATGGGCATGGATATCCGCCTGATAGCGCCAAAGTCCTTCTGGCCTGATGCCGAGCTGGTCGCGCAGTGCCGGGAAATCGCCAGCGTTACCGGCGCTCGTATCACCTTAACGGAGAGCGTTGAAGACGGCGTTCACGGTGTGGATTTCCTCTATACCGACGTCTGGGTCTCGATGGGAGAGCCCAAAGAAGCCTGGGCGGAGCGCGTCAGTCTGATGACGCCATATCAGGTCAACCAGCAGGTGGTAAACGCTACCGGTAATCCTGATGTGAAGTTTATGCACTGCCTGCCCGCCTTCCATAACGAGCACACCAAAGTGGGACGCGAAATCGAAATGGCTTACGGCCTGAAAGGACTGGAGGTCACGGAAGAGGTGTTCGAGTCCGCAGGCTCGATAGTCTTCGATGAAGCGGAAAACCGGATGCACACCATCAAAGCGGTCATGGTGGCGACGCTCGGCGACTAATCCCACAGGATATGCGCCCTCGCGGCGCATATCCGTGATATCAGGAGAGAACATCATGGGTAAATTTAAATTTCCCACCGCTTATACCATCCTGTTTATTCTTATTGCCCTGGTCGCAGTGATGACCTGGATTGTGCCGGCGGGAAAATACCAAATGGCGATGAACGCCACGCTGGGAAAAGAGGTGCCGGTGGCGGGAACGTATGCCCCCGTGGACGCGCATCCGCAAGGGATTACCGCTGTTTTACTGGCGCCGATTGACGGCCTCTATAACCACGAAACCTACACCGCCGGCGCCATTGACGTCGCGCTGTTTGTCTTGATTATCGGCGGCTTTCTGGGGGTGGTGAATAAAACGGGGGCAATTGATGCCGGTATTGAACGGGTAACGATCAAACTCAACGGCAAAGATGAGTGGATGATCCCCATTCTGATGGCGCTGTTCGCCGCAGGCGGCACTATTTATGGCATGGCGGAGGAGTCGTTGCCCTTCTACACGCTGCTGGTGCCGGTCATGATGGCGGCCCGCTTCGATCCGTTAGTGGCGGCGGCAACCGTACTGCTCGGCGCGGGGATAGGCACGCTCGGTTCGACCATTAACCCTTTCGCCACGGTCATTGCCGCCAACGCCGCCGGCATCCCTTTTACTCAGGGAATGCTGATGCGCGTACTGCTGTTAATTGTCGGCTACATACTGTGCGTGTTTTGGGTAATGCGCTATGCGCGCAAAGTCCGCGCCCATCCTGAGCTTTCTATCGTGGCGGATAAAATGGAGGAAAATCGCGCTCATTTTCTCGGCAATCGCGCCAATACACTGCTGGAGTTTACGGCTACCCGGAAATGGGTGCTGCTGATCTTCGCCGCCTCTTTCGCGGTGATGATTTACGGCGTGGCGGTTCTCGGCTGGTGGATGGCGGAAATCTCCGGCGTTTTTCTGGCGGCGGCGATTATCGTTGGCGTGATAACGCGGATGGGTGAGGAAGCGTTCATCAGTACCTTTATCGACGGCGCGCGGGATTTGCTCGGCGTGGCGCTAATTATTGGTATCGCGCGCGGCATTGTGGTGGTCATGGATAACGGTATGATTACCCACACCATTTTGCACAGCGCGGAAAGTCTGGTTTCCGGCCTCTCTACCACCATTTTCATAAACGTAACCTACTGGCTGGAAGTATTGCTCTCCTTCCTGGTGCCCTCCTCTTCCGGTCTTGCCGTATTGACGATGCCCATTATGGCGCCGTTAGCGGATTTTGCCCACGTACAACGGGATTTGGTCGTAACCGCCTACCAGTCGGCCTCCGGGATTGTGAACCTGGTTACGCCCACCTCCGCCGTGGTCATGGGCGGTCTGGCGATCGCGCGGGTTCCCTATGTCCGCTATCTGAAATGGGTCGCGCCGCTGTTGCTGATCCTGACATTGCTGAATATGGCGGTACTGAGCATCGGAGCGATGATGTAACGAGCCAGATGGCGACTCGTCTTATCCGACAGGACTGATAAGCACAGCGCCATCAGGCACGCCGTCACCTTTTTTGATCGGCTTCTCATTTTCCTGCAAAACCGCCCGATTGATCCGCAATCAATGTGACAAATGTGATGAATTTCGCCAGTCCGTTGATATCAATAATAAAGATAAGGTGCATTTATGAAGGAATACGATGATTACTCCGCCAAAGAACAACAGCAACTGGCGGTTTGTCAGCGCCTGATTAGTGAAAAAAGTTACCTGTCCCAGGAGGAGATTCGCCGCGATTTACAAAATGAGGGATTTGAAGGTATCAGTCAGTCTACGGTTTCGCGCCTACTCAAGCTGCTGGGCGCAATAAAAATCAGAAACACGAAGGGACAAAAGATTTATTCCGTAAATCCCCAGCGGCGACCTTCGCCGGATGCCGGACGTTCAATAGCCGAAATGGTCGTCAGCGTTGAACATAATAGCGAATTTATCCTTATCCATACGGCAGCAGGTTATGGTCGCGCCGTCGCAAGAATTCTGGATTACCACGCATTGCCGGAAATTCTCGGCGTCGTTGCCGGTAGCAGTATTGTCTGGGTCGCACCACGGGTCGTTCAGCGCACGGCGCTGGTACACAAACAAATTAATTATTTGCTTAAAATGAATTTAAATTCATAAGAACCGTTTGCGATGAGTAAATCATGCATTAATCGCTTGATCCCCAAACAGAGCTGAGTATAATCGCGGACAATTTGCCGGGAGGAAGCATGGTTCAGTGTGTACGACATTCTGTCTTACCGCGTCTGAAAAAGGACGCAGGCCTGCCGTTTTTCTTTCCGTTGAAAACCAATACCAAGCCCCTCAATTGAGGGGTTTTTTTTTGCCCAGGCGTCAGGAGATAAACATGGCTAACCCGCTATATCAAAAACATATCATTTCCATAAACGACCTCAGCCGCGACGATCTTAATCTGGTACTGGCGACGGCGGCGAAATTAAAAGCCAACCCGCAGCCGGAGCTATTGAAACATAAAGTGATCGCCAGCTGCTTTTTCGAAGCCTCCACGCGTACCCGCCTGTCGTTTGAAACTTCAATGCATCGCCTGGGCGCCAGCGTAGTGGGCTTCTCCGACAGCGCCAACACGTCGCTGGGGAAAAAAGGAGAAACGTTAGCCGACACGATCTCAGTGATTAGCACTTACGTGGACGCGATTGTGATGCGCCATCCGCAAGAAGGCGCGGCACGTCTGGCGACGGAGTTTTCCGGTCAGGTGCCGGTGCTCAATGCGGGCGACGGTTCGAACCAGCATCCGACGCAGACCCTGTTGGATCTGTTCACCATCCAGGAAACGCAGGGCCGTCTGGATAACCTGCATATCGCGATGGTCGGCGATCTGAAATATGGCCGCACCGTGCATTCGCTAACCCAGGCGCTGGCGAAATTTAGCGGCAACCGTTTTTATTTTATCGCGCCGGACGCGCTGGCGATGCCGCAGTACATTCTGGATATGCTGGATGAAAAAGGAATGGCCTGGAGCCTGCATGGTTCTATTGAAGAGGTCATGGCCGACGTCGACATCCTCTATATGACTCGCGTACAGAAAGAGCGTCTCGACCCGTCGGAGTACGCCAATGTGAAGGCGCAGTTTGTTCTGCGCGCCAGCGACCTGAACGGCGCGCGTGAAAATATGAAAGTGCTGCACCCGCTGCCGCGGATTGATGAAATCACCACGGATGTGGATAAAACGCCACACGCCTGGTACTTCCAACAGGCGGGCAACGGTATTTTCGCTCGCCAGGCGTTACTGGCATTGGTACTGAATAGCGAACTGAGTCTGTAAGGGAGAAAAGCGATGACACACGATAACAAACTGCAGGTTGAAGCCATTAAATGCGGCACCGTGATTGACCATATCCCTGCGCAGGTAGGCTTTAAACTGCTGAGCCTGTTTAAATTGACCGAGACCGATCAGCGAATCACTATCGGTCTGAATCTCCCGTCTGGTGAGATGGGGCGTAAAGACTTAATCAAAATAGAAAACACCTTCCTCACCGATGAGCAGGTTAACCAACTTGCTCTGTACGCGCCGCAGGCCACCGTTAACCGCATCGACAACTACGACGTAGTCGGGAAATCACGCCCCAGCCTGCCAGAGCGTATTAATAATGTGCTGGTTTGCCCGAACAGCAACTGCATCAGCCACGCGGAACCGGTATCCTCCAGCTTTGCAGTGAAAAAACGCGCCAATGATATCGCCCTCAAATGCAAATACTGTGAAAAAGAGTTTTCGCATTATGTGGTGCTGGCCAACTAATTTGGGTTGGTTATGAGATCCCGGCTCCCTATAATGAGCGGGGACATTCTATTACCGCTGTAATTCAGGAGAAATCATGAGCAAAACTATTGCGACGGAAAATGCACCAGCAGCAATCGGCCCATACGTACAGGGCGTTGACCTGGGTAGCATGGTAATCACTTCCGGTCAGATCCCGGTCGATCCGAAAACCGGTGCCGTAGCGGAAGACGTATCCGCTCAGGCACGTCAGTCGCTGGAAAACGTTAAAGCTATCGTGGAAGCCGCTGGCCTGAAAGTAGGCGACATTGTGAAAACGACCGTATTCGTGAAAGACCTGAACGATTTCGCGACCGTCAACGCCACCTACGAAGCCTTCTTCACCGAGCACAACGCCACCTTCCCGGCGCGTTCCTGCGTGGAAGTTGCCCGTCTGCCGAAAGACGTGAAAATTGAGATTGAAGCGATCGCTGTTCGTCGCTAACGCTCGTTTATAGATAGTGGCCGGATGGCGCTATCGCTTATTCGGCCTGGTATGCCATCCAGGCCGATAATGCACAATACTTCGACGCTTACTGCCAGCCATAACGTCGGCTGTAAAACCCTTTCACCAACTGGGTTAACGTCATATAGCCCGCCAGAATAGCAATCAGCCACGGGAAATAGCTTAACGGCAGCGCCTGCAACTGCAGGTAAGACGCCAGCGGCGAAAACGGCAACGAGACTCCCACCACCATCACCAACAATGTCATCGCCATCAGCGGCCAGGCGGCGCGACTTTGAATAAACGGCAGACGACGGGTACGGATCATATGCACAATCAGCGTTTGCGACAGTAATCCCACCACAAACCAGCCGGACTGGAACAAAGTTTGCGTTTCTGGCGTATTCGCATGAAATACCCACCACATCAGACAAAAGGTCAAAATGTCGAAAATCGAGCTGATCGGACCGAAAAAGACCATAAAGCGCCCCAAATCCGCCGGATTCCAGCGCTGCGGCTTTTGAATTTGTTCTTCATCGACATTATCAAACGGAATCGCCACCTGGGATACATCGTACAGCAGGTTTTGAATCAGCAAGTGCAGCGGCAGCATTGGCAGGAACGGCAAAAAGGCGCTCGCCACCAGTACGCTAAACACGTTACCGAAATTTGAGCTGGCCGTCATCTTGATATATTTCAACATATTAGAAAAAGTACGACGACCTTCAATGACGCCTTCTTCCAGCACCATCAGGCTCTTTTCCAGCAGGATAATATCGGCGGCTTCACGGGCGATGTCCACCGCGCCATCTACCGAGATACCAATATCCGCCGCCCGCAACGCCGGGGCATCGTTAATCCCGTCGCCCATAAAACCGACCACATGCCCCTCGCGTTTGAGCAAAGTGACGATGCGCTCTTTATGCATCGGCGTCAGACGCGCAAACAACGTCGTACGGGCGGCCAGCGCCGCCAGCGCGTCGTCGCTTAACCCTTCAATATCACTGCCAATAATGACATCGCCCGCATCCAGCCCAACCTCATGGCAAACTTTTGCCGCTACCAGCTCGCTGTCGCCGGTGAGAATTTTCACCGTAATTCCGCTCGCCTTCAGCGCTTTCAGCGCCGGCGCGGTGGTCTCTTTCGGCGGATCGAGAAAAGCGATATACCCTTCCAGGATCAGGTCAGATTCATCGATACGCTGGTAATCGCCCTCACGCGCAGGCAGGTATTTGGTCGCGACGGCGACCACGCGTAGCCCCTGACGGTTCAGCGTGTCGGTAACGCGTTTCACCCGGCGCAGCATATTGTCGTCCAGCGGCACAATATCGCCGTTGTGGCGCACCTGAGTACACACGTTCAGGATCTCCTGTAACGCGCCTTTGCAGACCAGTTGATGCACGTTCGAATCTTCGGCGACCACCACCGACATCCGACGACGCTCAAAATCAAACGGGATCTCATCGATTTTCTGCCAGCGTCCGGAGAGCTGACGCGCGGCGGTTTCGTCTACTCCCTCCAGGACCGCCGTATCCAGTAAATTTTTTAGACCGGTCTGATAATGGCTGTTCAGCCAGGCGCAATGCAGTACATGCTCGCTGGGCTTACCAGAAATATCTGTATGATTCTCCAGCACAATTTTGTCCTGCGTCAGTGTGCCGGTTTTATCGGTGCACAGAATATCCATCGCGCCGAAGTTCTGAATCGCATCAAGGTGCTTCACGATAACTTTCTGTTTCGAGAGTTTCACCGCCCCGCGCGCGAGGGTAGAGGTGACGATCATCGGCAACATTTCCGGGGTGAGCCCTACCGCGACCGAGAGCGCAAATAGCGCCGCTTCCCACCAGTCACCTTTCGTGTAACCATTAATAATCAGTACTACCGGCGCCATGACCAGCATAAAGCGGATCAGCAACATACTGACGCGGCTAATTCCTTTCTGGAAAGCGTTCTGCTCGTTATCTTGTTCCGAAACGCGCCCCGCCAATTGACCAAACCAGGTGTCGGCGCCGGTCGCCATCACCACGGCCTGCGCCGTTCCGCTCACGACGTTCGTCCCCATAAAGCACAGCGTGTCGCACTCAAGCGGGTTATTTTGCCGGGGCTCACGCGTCGCGGCGACTTTCTCGACTGGCAGAGATTCGCCGGTCAGCGACGCCTGGGCGACAAACAGATCGCGCGCCTGGATAATCCGTAAATCCGCCGGGATCATATCCCCCGCCGCCAGCTTAATAATATCGCCGGGCACCAGTTGATCGATGGGTAACTCCAGCCAGGCGTTTTCGCCATTTTCATTAATAACCCGCAGTACGGTAGCGGTATTGCTCACCATCGCTTTTAGCGCGTCCGCCGCTTTCGTCGAGCGTGCTTCCTGCACAAAATTCAGCAGTGTTGAGATACCGACCATCAGGGCGATAACGCCTGCGGCAAACAGATCCTCCGTGGCATAAGAAATGCCGCCAAGAATCGTGAGTAAGATGTTGAAAGGATTGCGATAACATACCCACAGATGCACCCACCACGGCGAGGGTTTCTGTGCCGGAAGGCGGTTTTCGCCATGCTTTTCACGCGCGCGCGTCACCTCGGCGGCGTTTAATCCCTCCGGGTGCGTATCAAAAACGCGCCAGAGCGTCTCCTGCTCCATTGCCGCGACTTTCAGACAGCGCTCGCTCAGCGAAGGCGGGATAGTCGCATTTACCGCGGTCTGCGCGCCGGGCAGCGGATCGCGGTGAACCAGACGATAAGGCAAATGACGATTAAGCCGGGCAAAAAGCTGGCGGGTAATGGTTTTTAGCATAGGTAATCCCTCCGCGCCGAAGTCAGGCGCAGAAAATTCTTCAGGCGCGGCAAAGCCTTGCCCGATGAGCAATGTTTAAATAAAAACAGGGACGTTATTGTGTCACTGTCTTACACACCGGTAAGACAGCAGAGGCAGGCTTACCGGAAAAGGAAAGTTCTCCATCGCGGGAGAGGGGTGGGTTCAGGGTCCATGTCGCCTCCGGTAAGTAAATAATTTGCGCCGCGGATTATACGCATAAATCCATAAGTTTTGTGGCAATTATGGCGGTATCATACCGTTACGTAATTAAACCAACGATAAACCAGACTTTGCCCATTGCCCTTCGCTTGAGTAAAGTTACTCTTTTTATCACCATCAGCGTCACGCCACGGGAAAACAGGATGCAGAACCGGCTCACTATCAAAGACATCGCCCGCCTGAGCGGCGTAGGGAAATCAACCGTTTCCCGCGTGCTTAACAATGAAAGCGGCGTAAGCGAACGTACCCGCGAGCGTGTCGAAGCGGTGATGAATCAACACGGTTTCTCCCCGTCCCGCTCCGCCCGTGCGATGCGGGGACAAAGCGATAAAGTGGTCGCTATTATCGTCACTCGCCTTGATTCGTTGTCTGAAAACCTCGCGGTTCAGACCATGCTGCCTGCGTTTTATGAACAGGGCTACGACCCTATTATGATGGAAAGCCAGTTCTCGCCGACGCTGGTAATGGAACATCTGGGCATGCTCAGACGACGTAACATTGATGGCGTGGTGCTGTTTGGCTTTACCGGCATCACAGAAGAGTTGATCGCCCCCTGGAAAGCCTCGCTGGTGCTGCTGGCAAGAGATGCGCAAGGTTTTGCCTCCGTCTGTTACGACGACGAGGGCGCGATTCATATCCTTATGCAGCGGCTGTATGAGCAGGGACACCGCAACATTAGCTTTCTGGGCGTTCCCCATAGCGATATTACCACCGGCAAACGTCGGCATGACGCATACCTGGCGTTTTGCAAAAAACATAAACTTCATCCCGTCGCCGCCCTGCCCGGTCTTGCCATGAAGCAGGGCTATGAGCATACGGCAAGTGTCATCATGCCGGATACCACCGCGTTAGTCTGCGCCACCGATACGCTGGCGTTGGGCGCCAGTAAGTATTTACAGGAGCAACGTATTGAGACGCTGCAACTGGCAAGCGTCGGAAACACGCCGCTGATAAAATTCCTGCACCCGGAGATCGTCACTGTCGATCCCGGCTATGCTGAAGCCGGACGGCAGGCGGCTTCGCAGCTGATCGAACAGATCAATGGCCGCTGCGATCCGCGCCGGATCGTCATTCCTTCTACCCTCGCCTGAGTGACTGATTAAACGGAATACCACGAGTAATTTGTGATCGTCGCTGCGTTTCGGGAACGTTCCCATTTTTAAATCAACGTTGAAGAGATACTCTTGCGCCAACCCATAACATACCTCCTCTGCCATGAGGTTTTACGATGAGCAAAGTAAAACAAGCCGATATCGACCGGCTGATTAACCTGGTCGGCGGGCGCGACAACATCGCCACGGTGAGCCACTGCATTACTCGCCTGCGCTTTGTGCTCCACCAGCCCGCGAACGCCAGGCCAAAAGAGATCGAACAATTACCGATGGTTAAAGGTTGTTTCACCAACGCCGGTCAGTTTCAGGTGGTGATTGGCACCGACGTTGGCGATTACTATAACGCGCTGCTGGAGACCACCGGCAAAGCGTATGCTGATAAAGAGCAGGCCAAAAAAGCCGCTCGCCAGAACATGAAATGGCATGAGCAGTTAATTTCCCACTTTGCGGAGATCTTCTTTCCGCTACTACCGGCGTTGATCAGCGGCGGTTTGATCTTAGGTTTTCGTAACGTGATCGGCGATGTGCCGATGAGCAACGGCCAAACGCTGGCGCAGATGCATCCGGCGCTAAAAACGCTTTATGATTTTTTATGGTTGATCGGCGAAGCGATCTTTTTCTATCTGCCGGTGGGGATCTGCTGGTCGGCGGTGAAAAAAATGGGCGGCACGCCGATTCTTGGTATCGTGCTCGGCGTGACGCTGGTGTCGCCGCAGTTGATGAATGCGTATCTGCTGGGCCAGCAAACGCCGGACGTCTGGAACTTCGGCTTATTTAGCATTGAGAAAGTGGGCTACCAGGCGCAGGTTATCCCGGCGCTACTGGCAGGGCTGGCGCTTGGGTTTATTGAAACGCGGTTGAAACGCATCGTGCCGGATTATCTCTACCTGGTCGTCGTCCCGGTGTGTTCGTTGATACTGGCCGTCTTTCTCGCCCACACCTTTATCGGCCCCTTTGGTCGTATGATCGGCGACGGCGTGGCCTTTGCGGTACGTTATCTGATGACCGGCAGTTTCGCCCCGATAGGCGCGGCGCTGTTCGGCTTCCTGTATGCCCCGCTGGTCATTACCGGCGTCCACCAGACAACGCTCGCTATCGATATGCAGATGATCCAGAGCATGGGCGGTACGCCAGTCTGGCCTCTGATTGCGCTGTCGAATATCGCGCAGGCCTCCGCCGTGGTGGGCATCATCATCTCCAGCCGTAAACACAATGAACGCGAGATCTCCGTTCCTGCCGCCATTTCCGCTTACCTTGGGGTAACCGAACCGGCGATGTACGGTATCAACCTGAAGTATCGTTTTCCGATGCTGTGCGCGATGATCGGCTCTGGTCTGGCGGGACTGCTCTGCGGTCTGAACGGCGTCATCGCCAACGGTATCGGCGTGGGCGGCCTGCCGGGCATCCTGTCTATACCGCCGCGCTACTGGCAGGTGTACGGCATGGCGATGGTTATCGCGATCGTTATCCCGGTGATTCTGACCACCTTTATCTATCAGCGTAAGCATCGTCAGGGCACATTACAAATTGTCTAATATTTCTTCGGGGCGCAGTTGCGTCCCAACGCACTTGCAGGAAACAACAATGACTATTCCCCTCTGGTGGCAAAACGGCGTTATTTATCAGATCTACCCGAAAAGTTTTCAGGACACGACCGGCAGCGGCACCGGCGATTTACGCGGCGTCACGCAGCGCCTTGACTATCTACAGCGACTCGGCGTAGATGCCATCTGGCTCACGCCGTTTTATATCTCGCCGCAGGTGGATAACGGTTATGACGTCGCAAATTATACGGCTATCGACCCGACCTACGGCACGCTGGATGATTTTGACGAACTGGTCGCGCAGGCGAAAGCACGCGGTATTCGTATCATCCTGGATATGGTGTTTAACCATACTTCTACCCAGCACGCCTGGTTTCGCGAAGCGCTGAACAAAGAGAGCCCATACCGTCAGTTTTATATCTGGCGCGATGGCACGCCGGATGTCTGCCCGAATAACTGGCAATCCAAATTTGGCGGCAGCGCCTGGCGCTGGCATAGCCAGAGCGAACAATATTATTTACACCTTTTCGCGCCTGAACAGGCCGACCTGAACTGGGAAAACCCCGCCGTGCGCGCCGAGCTGAAAAAGGTCTGCGAATTCTGGGCCGATCGCGGCGTGGATGGCCTGCGTCTGGACGTGGTGAACCTGATCGCCAAAGATCAGGATTTTCCTGACGATCCGACGGGCGACGGACGCCGCTTTTATACCGACGGACCGCGCGCGCATACGTTTTTACGCGAAATGAACCGTGACGTTTTTACGCCGCGTAATCTGATGACGGTAGGCGAAATGTCCTCTACCACGCTGGAAAACTGCCAGCAATATGCCGCGCTTAGCGGCGACGAACTCTCAATGACCTTCAATTTTCATCATCTGAAGGTGGATTACCCCAATGGCGAAAAGTGGACGCTGGCAAAACCTGATTATGTGGCGCTGAAAGCGCTGTTCCGCCACTGGCAACAGGGGATGCATAACGTCGCCTGGAACGCGTTATTCTGGTGTAATCACGATCAGCCGCGCATCGTTTCCCGCTTTGGCGACGAGGGTGAATACCGGGTTCCAGCCGCGAAAATGTTGGCGATGGCGCTGCACGGTATGCAAGGGACGCCTTATATCTATCAGGGCGAAGAAATCGGCATGACCAACCCACACTTTACCCGCATCACCGATTATCGCGACGTGGAAAGCCATAACATGTTTGCCGCGCTACGCGCCGCCGGACGCGACCCCGACGAACTACTGGCTATCCTGGCCAGTAAATCCCGCGACAACAGCCGCACGCCGATGCAGTGGGACCACGGTAAAAACGCCGGTTTCACCCAGGGCGAGCCGTGGATAAGCCTGTGCGATAACTATACGGAGGTTAATGTCGCGGCGGCATTACGCGATGAAAACTCGGTGTTTTACACCTATCAAAAGCTGATTGCGCTACGTAAAACCCAGCCTGTACTGATCTGGGGCGATTATCAGGATCTCCTCCCGGATAGCCCATCAGTATGGTGTTATCGCCGCCAGTGGCAAGGGCAAACCCTGCTGGTCGTCGCCAATCTGAGTGGCCAGTGTCAGGAGTGGCATCCGTCGCATATCAAAGGACAGTGGCAGGCGCTACTGCACAATTATGGCGAGGTCGCCAGCCAGCCAGCCGCGATGACGCTCCGCCCATTTGAAGCCATCTGGTGGTTACAACGCTAACGCGACGTCCTTATACGGATAAACGCCACAAACCTATTGACACGGGCGGTGGCGTTGCTCCAGGTTACTGTCTGTTTTTGTTGAATAATTAATCAGATTTTTCTTGCTATCTTTTACAAACGCTACAGCGCCCGCCATCTGTACGCTCTGATTTTTACCTTGTTCTACATCAATAAAATTGCAAACATCCTTGATGCAAATCACTACATATAGACTTTAAAATGCACGCCGACCCAATATGTTGTATTAATTGACTACAATTGCTACAACACCTGTTCACTCGACACAAGGTGAATTGTGGATAACCTGGGTCAGGATTGCGGGAAGTCGTTGGAAAAGAGATGAATAAACCTGTTATGGCTTCCCCGGCCTCTGTGGATAACCTGTTCTTACAAATATGGAGTGATCATGACACCGCATGTGATGAAACGAGATGGCTGTAAAGTGCCATTCAAATCAGAGCGCATTAAGGAAGCCATTCTACGTGCAGCTAAAGCAGCGGGAGTCGATGACGCAGATTACTGTGCCACCGTCGCAGAAGTCGTTAGCAGCCAAATGAACGCACGCAGTCAGGTGGATATTAACGAGATCCAAACTGCGGTTGAAAACCAACTGATGTCCGGCCCGTACAAACAGCTTGCCCGCGCCTACATCGAATACCGTCACGATCGCGACATTCAGCGTGAAAAGCGTGGTCGTCTGAACCAGGAAATTCGCGGCCTGGTAGAGCAAACTAACTCCGCGTTGCTCAATGAAAACGCCAACAAAGACAGTAAAGTCATTCCCACCCAGCGCGATTTGCTGGCCGGGATTGTCGCCAAACACTATGCCCGCCAGCACCTGTTGCCGCGTGACGTAGTACAAGCGCATGAGCGCGGCGATATCCACTATCACGATCTCGACTATTCGCCGTTCTTCCCGATGTTCAACTGTATGTTGATCGACCTGAAAGGCATGTTGACCCAGGGCTTTAAGATGGGTAACGCCGAGATCGAACCGCCGAAATCAATCTCTACCGCCACTGCCGTTACCGCGCAGATTATCGCGCAGGTCGCCAGCCATATTTATGGCGGCACCACCATTAACCGTATCGACGAAGTGCTGGCACCGTTTGTCACCGAAAGCTATAACAAGCACCGCAAAACCGCCGATGAGTGGCAGATTCCTGATGCCGAAGGATATGCGCGTTCTCGCACCGAAAAAGAGTGTTATGACGCCTTCCAGTCGCTGGAGTACGAAGTTAACACGCTGCACACCGCTAACGGCCAGACGCCTTTCGTGACCTTTGGTTTTGGCCTCGGCACCAGTTGGGAGTCGCGTCTGATCCAGGCGTCTATTTTGCGTAACCGTATCGCCGGTCTGGGTAAAAATCGCAAAACCGCCGTGTTCCCGAAACTGGTCTTCGCTATCCGCGACGGTTTGAACCACAAGTTTGGCGATCCGAACTACGACATTAAACAACTGGCGCTGGAGTGCGCGAGCAAGCGCATGTATCCGGACATCCTCAACTACGATCAGGTGGTCAAAGTCACCGGTTCGTTCAAAACGCCAATGGGCTGCCGCAGCTTCCTCGGCGTGTGGGAGAACGAAAACGGCGAGCAGATCCACGACGGGCGTAACAACCTGGGCGTGATTAGCCTTAACCTGCCGCGCATCGCGCTGGAAGCAAAAGGCGACGAAACCGCATTCTGGAAACTGCTGGATGAACGTCTGGCGCTGGCGCGGAAGGCGCTGATGACCCGTATCGCCCGCCTTGAAGGCGTGAAAGCCCGCGTCGCGCCTATCCTGTATATGGAAGGCGCCTGCGGCGTGCGGCTGAAAGCGGACGACGACGTGTCTGAAATCTTTAAAAATGGTCGTGCGTCCATCTCTCTGGGCTACATTGGTATCCATGAAACCATTAACGCGCTGTTCGGCGGCGAACACCTGTACGACAGCGAGCAACTTCGCGCTAAAGGCATCGCGATTGTGGAGCGTCTGCGCCAGGCCGTGGATCAGTGGAAAGACGAGACCGGCTACGGCTTTAGTCTGTACAGCACGCCAAGTGAAAACCTCTGTGACCGCTTCTGCCGTCTGGATACCGCCGAGTTCGGCGTGGTGCCGGGCGTAACCGATAAAGGTTACTACACCAACAGCTTCCACCTCGACGTGGAGAAGAAGGTCAACCCGTACGACAAAATCGATTTCGAAGCGCCGTATCCGCCGCTGGCGAACGGGGGTTTCATTTGCTACGGCGAATACCCGAACATTCAGCACAACCTGAAAGCGCTGGAAGATGTCTGGGATTACAGCTATCAGCATGTACCCTATTACGGCACCAACACGCCGATCGATGAATGCTACGAGTGCGGCTTTACCGGCGAGTTCGAATGTACCAGTAAAGGTTTTACCTGCCCGAAATGCGGCAACCACGACGCCGCACGCGTCTCGGTCACCCGCCGCGTGTGCGGTTATTTAGGCAGCCCGGACGCACGCCCGTTTAACGCCGGTAAGCAGGAAGAAGTGAAGCGCCGCGTGAAGCATTTAGGCAACGGGCAGATAGGTTAATTTCCGTTTGCAAAGACCGTAGGCCTGATAAGACGCAATCGCGTCGTCATCAGGCATCACAATGTTGCCGGATGCGGTGCAAGCACCTTATCCGGCCTACATGCTTTCTGGACACCCGCTATGCGCTACCACCAATACTACCCCGTAGACATCGTTAACGGCCCCGGCACCCGCTGCACCCTGTTTGTGTCAGGGTGCGTGCATGAATGCCCTGGCTGCTATAACAAAAGCACCTGGCGGCTCAATTCCGGCCAGCCGTTTACCAAACAGATGGAAGATAAGATCATTGCCGATCTGAACGACACGCGCATTCACCGTCAGGGGATCTCGCTGTCGGGCGGCGATCCGCTGCATCCGCAAAACGTACCGGATATCCTGGCACTGGTACAACGCATCCACGCGGAGTGCCCGGGGAAAGATATCTGGGTGTGGACCGGCTACAAGCTCGATGAACTCAACGCCGCACAGATGCAGGTGGTCAATCTCATCAACGTGCTGGTCGATGGCAAATTTGTGCAGGATCTGAAAGACCCGGCGCTTATCTGGCGCGGTAGCAGCAACCAGGTAGTGCATCATTTGCGTTGATGCGGGGATATTGGGTCAAAACCGTTACTCGTCCGCTACTTTTACGCCCTTCTTTCGCCTCCTGCTTACAGGTATATGCATATGCCTATACATATGTCACGCACAGGCATATAATTAACTCCGACACTGGCCTATAACATCACGCCCACAAGGGCAGGAGACGACCATGCGAACCGTATCTGTATTTAAAAATGGCAATAACCGCGCGATCCGCCTTCCACGCGATCTGGATTTTGACGGCGTCAACGAACTTGAAATCTTCCGCGAAGGCGACACGATTATACTGCGCCCCGCCCGCCCTTCCTGGGGATCATTCCGTCATGAGGAAAAAGCCAGCCCAGACTTTCTGACGGAACGCGAAGACATCATCAGCGATGAGGGACGCTTTGAACTATGAGTAAAACCTACATGCTGGATACCTGCATCTGTTCTTTCATTATGCGCGAACAGCCGGAAGCTGTGCTGAAACGCCTTGAGCAGGCAGTGCTGCGCCGCCATCGTATTGTGGTGTCGGCGATTACCTACGCCGAAATGCGTTTTGGCTGTACGGGCAAAAAGGCCTCGCCGCGCCATGCCCAACTGGTCGATGCATTCTGTAGTCGCCTGGATGCCGTGCTGGCCTGGGACCGGGCGGCAGTGGATGCCACCACAGAGATCCGTGCCGTACTGGCCGCCGCCGGTACGCCGATTGGATCAAACGATGCGGCTATCGCCGGCCATGCCATTGCGTCCGGGGCGATACTGGTCACTAATAACGTGAGGGAGTTTGAGCGGGTACCGGGTTTGCAGTACGAAGATTGGGTAAAATAACCCGTGCTGGCATACCGACAAGTACATAAATCTTCTTAACAATGACGTGACGGGAAAGTGTCAAAAACGACTCACGCACTCCATCGCGACCGTTTTAAATTGCGTAAAATTCTGACATGCGCAGAGGCGCGTCATGGCGCGTTCGCGCAGGAAAGTGACGAAAATATCGTAGATGGCCATCGCCTCTTCATATTCACTTTTGCTGATGGCGAGTAAAAAAATAACGTGCGCCGTTTCGTCACCCCAGACAATCCCCTGTGGCGCGAGCACCGTATAAACCACTGTTTTCTTCGCCAGCAGCCCCAGCGCGTGCGGCAAGGCAATCCCGTCGCCTAATAACGTACTGACAATAGCTTCACGTTCAATAACCGAATCGAGAAACGCCGCATCAACAAAGCCTTCCTCGTGCAACTGATCGCACAGCGTTTTAAACAGCGTCTGTTGATCTATTTCCCCCTCCACGATGCGAAAATGCGAGTCATCGAAATATTTATCCAGCATCCACGGACGGGTTCTGTCCACCAGCACCAGCTTACCGATCTGCTCCAATTGATAGTCGGTAGGAAAGGGCGCGATCATGATGACCGGCTTATCTTTTTCGCCGATCCGCGCTGTGGAAATCACAAAATCCTCCACAATACTGTCCCGCGCCTCATAGTCGCGTAGCGTCAGAGTGCGGGCAATCTCAATCTGCGGGTATTTCCGCGCCAGTACCGCTTCAATCATCCGCACCATCGCATTACCAGCATCGCACACCAGCAGTACCTGCGGCTGCCGCTGGTAGCCAATGTTGTAACTACGTTCCAGCCCAACGCCAATATGCAGCACCAAAAAACCGATTTCGTTTTCGCTAATGGTATACGGCGTGTATTTTCCCCAACTCGATATCGCCGCCAACGTCATATCCCACGCCATAGGATAGTGCTGCTTAATATTTTCCAGTAGTGGGTTGGGGATCATGATCTGGTAGCGCACGCGGGTGATCATCGTTTTGATGTGGGTCAGCAAGTCCGCGTGAAGCTGTTTATCATTCAACAGGTTATAGTTGTACTGGGTATTAATAAAATTGAGGATATAGCGCACCAGCGCCTCTTCATCATCGGCATTAATGGCGCTGGGGGCAATTTCCTGTACCTGGCGGGCGGCAATATGCACCTTCAGCCAGCTTACTTCCGGCTCCGACAGCGGCTTGTCGGCCAGCTGTTGTAGTAGCTCCGCAATCTCATGCGCCGCATGGCGCACCTTTTCATCGACCTCCTCTGCCACGCATTCCGATAACGGATACCCCTCGCGAATACGCCGTACCGCCACCGCGCAGTATAAACGCAGAAACAGCTCGCTCTCATCGGTCAGGCGGATTTGACAATGAGAGAAAATATCCGGCAAAAGAGACTGCAGCCGTTGAGACACCTCGGTGTTCAGCGTGGTACTAACAATTAACGGATGGGAGGACTCCTGCTGCGCCAGCGTCCATAAAAGGTCGGTCAGACAGGCGCGAATCGCCATCTCTCCGCCAAACAATTTCATGCCATGACGCGGACGCGTTTCCAGCGTCAGATGATAACGCAGCAAATGCTCGCGTACGTCCGCCATGTCGTTCTGCAGCGTCGCACGGCTGACAAACCATTCATCTGCCAAATCCTCCAGCTTCAGCGAGAAGGCGGAGGTTAAAAAACGCGCCAGCAAGTAGTGTATCCGCTCCTGGCTGGTGCGCGGACCGCGCGCCAGCGTGGGAGATTGCTGCGTTTGCAGGGATTGATAACGTGCCGGATCATCAATTTTGAGCTGATACCCGTTGCCGCGGCTGAGAGTAAATTGCGCGCCATGCGGCGTCAGCAACATGTTCAGCGCGGCGATATCCGCCCGAACGGTACGCGTGGAGACCGACAACCGCTGCGCCAGTTCGTCCTGCGGCAGCGTCTCGTTTTGCAGCATCGCAAATAGCTGCGCTAAACGTTGGTTGGGGAATCGCACGTCTCTCTCCTCATGATTAGCCGACACGCGACCGGACGATAGCAAGTAACTGACGCACATCGTCCGCACGAGTGTTGCCGCTCACCTTATCAATAATCGAACTATAAATGTGAGGAATGATTTTGCTTACACCTGCATCAAGGGCGATGTGCAGAATCTCGGCGAAGTTTTCCAGATCGATGCCGCCCGTCGGTTCCAGCCAGAAATCATGACGGGCGCAGGCCTCAGCCACCGCTTTATACTCGTCGCGACAGGTGAGCCCTCCCATCGGAAAGTATTTAATGGAGCTGCCGCCCATGTCTTTGAGTAGCGCAATCGCCGTTTCTATGGGTACGATGCCGTCCGGCGCGCGGCTGCTTAGCGGGCCGGTGGAAATTTTCACCAGCCCCGGCGTGCCGGTCGGCGAGACAAGACCGTTCACCACCGTCTCGTTTTGCCCCAGCAGCGCCCGGCTGGCCCCTACGCCGGTAAACACCTGGTTGACATGCTGCGGCTGTACCTGACGCGAGATTTCGCTCACCATCGCCGACTGGTTAGGATCGCCTGCCCCCAGTCCGACGGAGAGCGCATTGTCGATAAGCGCCGCATATTCACGCATATCCGCGACTGCGCTTGCCACATCCGGATAGTTTTTGGAGAGCACGCCAACCAGCACATGACCTTCCGCCGCCGCGTAGATTTCCCGGGCGTTATCTTTCGAACCGGCCAGTACGTTCAGGCAAACGCGATCGCGGTAAAAGTTAGGGGTCAGTTTCATGCTTGTTTCTCCTGATTAATCACCTCGCCAATACGACGCGCCACAATCGCTAACTGCGCGCGATCGACGCTGCGGACATCCGCTTCAATAATCCCTTCGTTGGCTTTGTATCCGCGAAAATAAATCGCATAGTCGCCCTGTTTGAGCGCCTCCACCAGATCGCCTGTGGCGATGCCGGTAACGGCTTCATCAAACTTAATTTCCGTGCGCGCGATATCGCGTCCGGCGCTGTCCCACACCACGCGGGCGCTGACGCCTTTAAACGTGTTCAACGTGTCGATAAAGGGCGCCATTTTTTCTACCATCTCCGCGCCGCTCTCTTTTTGCGCCCGCAGGTACAATTCAATGGCGCAGGTCAGGCCAACAATTCCCTCTTTGCCGACCTTCATCGCCCGGCCAATGCCCGCTGACTGACGTTTTACCCACTCAACATACTGCGTTTTGCCAATCACCAGCCCGCTGGTCGGCCCTTCAATCGCTTTCGCGCCGCTATAGATAACGAGATCTGCGCCCACGCGGTAGTAGCACTGCAAATCTTCTTCCGCCGCCGCGTCCACAATCAGCGGGAGATTATGCGTGCGCGCCACCACCGCAGCCTGCTCCACGCTGAGCATACTTTTCTGCACGCAGTGGTGAGATTTGATATAGAGAATAGCCGCCGTGCGCGGCGTAATGGCCGCCGCCAACTGCGCGGCGGAACATTCGTTGGCGTAACCGGCTTCCACCAGTTTGCCGCCGCCCAGCGCCACCATCGTTCCCACCGGCGCGCCAAAGTTGACGTTGTGGCCCTTTGGCAGGACGATTTCGTTATTTTCAATCGGTGTAACGTGCAGGTTTTCCAGCAGCCAGTCGCTGTCCTGAACCAGTACCGCGGCAACCGACTGGGCAAGGCCCGCACTGGCGCAGGAGACTACCGTCGCCCCTTCCACTTCCAACAATTTCGCAATGTACTCACCGGTTTTATTCACCAGATCTTTCATCTCGAAATACTGATTCATTCCGGCCATCGCCGCGTCTATCACTTCCGGGCGCGGCGTAGAGACACCGAGCGCCGTCATACGTCCGGAGGCGTTAATCACCTGTTTTAATTGATACTTCTCAAAAATCGAAGGCATGTTCCGCGCTCCCTTGTTCGGTCATATAGCCCTTGCCTGCGCGTATCGCGGCAAGCGGCGTCAGCAATTCTTCAGCCTGTAAGCTGTCGTTTTCCGCGTCTACCAACACGGCGGGCTGGCGTTTAAGCGTAAAGAGGGTCAGGTCGGCATCCAGACCTGGCTGAAGACGCCCTTTGGTTTTCAGACTCAGGCTATCGGCGGCATTGGCCGTCACGCACGCAATGACCTGCGGCAGCGACATGCCGATGGCGAGGAATTTCGACATCACATTAGCCAGCGAATGCACCGGGCCATTGATGCGGTTACGGCAGTAGATATCGGAACTGATGGTATGCGGTAAAATCCCCAGGCTAATAACGCGTTTCGCCACTGCAAAGCTCAGGCTGGCGGTACCATGTCCGACGTCCAGACGCACGCCGCGCGCCAGCGCTCGTGTCACCGAGGCGCGCAGCTCGCCTTCCGGCGTCAGAATACGGTTCGGCTTACCGTTGTAACAGTGGGTAATGATATCGCCCGCCGTCAGACGCTCCGCGATTTCGTCCAGATCCGGCGGGTTATTGCCAATATGCACCATCAGCGGCAGGTTGCCGTTTTCTTGCTGCATGGCTTTAGCGTGTTCCAGCGGCGTGATGCCGTTAACGCCTACCACGCTGCTGCTCATCCGCGCCTTGAGGCCGACGATAAAATCCGGATGGCGTTTTACCGCCTGCCGGACCGCATCGGCGTCAATATTGGCCATGTTAGCCAGCTCGTTTTGGGCAATAAGCCCGACGCGTGAAACATTCAGCAGCGCATAAACGTCGGTGGTCGCGTCACGGGTCAGGGTGTAAAAATCGTCAATATCATCTGCGCCAGTGCTGCCTGCATCCACCACTGTGGTAACGCCAGTGGCAATACCCACGCTGTCCGGTTCGTCGTGGTAAATCGGCGATGTCGGGTAGCAGTGAACGTGAGAATCAATCCAACCCGCGCTGACAAAACACTCGCCGCGCAGGTCAATGGTTTTCAGCGCCGGACCATCAACGTCACCCAACGCCGCGATTTTGCCATCTTGCAGGGCAATATTAGTCAGCGTGTCATCGACCAGACGCGCATGGCGCAGGAGTAAATCAAACATCGCTCTCTCCTTTGCCGGATGGCGGCGCAACCGCCTTATCCGGCCTACAAATCAACAATTAGCTAATCGCAACCGGGAAGATGGAACCGAGGATCATCGCGCCTAAAATCGCGCCGCCGGTAATCGGCTTCTGCCAGATATAAAACAGCAGCGCGCCCACCAGAGAGCCCAGACCAATGGGAATCGATGCCGTCATGGCGCTGAGGATAATCAACGGCCCCAGAAAACGGCCTGAAGTGTTACCGGCCCCCATCATGACGTCCGCCCCGTACGTGGAGTCGCTCTGATTAATGGTGAACTTACGCGCCAGAATAATGATGTAGCCAATCGCCAGGCCAATCACCAGACCGGTTATCAGCGAAGCGATAAAGTTCGCCACCGGGAAGACAAAGCCAGCCCCCAGCAGTAACGCCGGAACCCCTAAGCCCACGCCGGTCTGAATTGCCCCGCCGATATCCAGAATCCCGACCAGCGAACCTTCGATAATGCGGGCAAATAAAAAGCTGGCGCCGAAAGCGGCGACCGCGCCGTAGACGCCGGTATCCATCCCCGCTTTCAACATCGCCACAAAAGCGACTTCGTTAAATGCGCCGATACCGTACAGATAGTACATATGCGTCCCGGCGAAAACGCCGGAGGAGAGCAGGCCAACAAAGATCGGGAACGACCAGTCGGCATACCAAAAACCTTTATTCTCTTCCATTGTGGCCTCCGTTATTTGCCGCTGAGCGAGTTGTGGATCAGTTCAAGCCAGTTCGGTACCGTCATGTTGAAAGACTCGATCATTTTCATGTCGAAGCCGCGGAAGAAGCCGCTCAACACAAACAGCAAAACGATGGCGACCATCATCACTTTGGTGACATGGTTCCAGCCGCTCTCTTCTACGCCTTTACCGATCAAAATACCCAGTACCAGCCCCGGTACGGCGTTCCCCATGATGAGCTGCGCCGCGCCGCCGAAAACGGTGGCCCAGAAACCCGATTTTTTACCAGCGTCGATCGCCGCTAACCAGAAGATCACAGGCATGACGATGTTGACCAGCAGATTTGCCGCCGGTACCAGCACCTTAACCGCCGTCACCTGTAGCGCCTCTGGCACGGATGAGGCGGTCAGGTTAAGGAACGTCACGACGATCATGCCGATGACGGCGCAGGCGATCGCCATTTTTTTCGGGTCGTGCAGCGTCTCGCCGACGTTACGGTTTTTGATCATTAGCGCCGCCGCGCCCCAGTTAGGGATGATGCGGTGATCGACATCCTGGGTGAACGATCCGGCCGCCACAGACGAGGCCCAGGCGTTAAAGAAGAAACCCAGCCCAAAGGAGAAGTGAGATGCCGGGTCGCCTTCACAAGAGTTGAGTTCGCCCAACGTACGGAACGCGCCCATCCCCTGCGTGGTTGGCGCGTGAAACATGCGTGCAGCCCCAGCGCCCACCCCTACGCCGACCAGCGCGCCGATAATGAGCGATTTAATTAGTATTATCAGGAACATAACTATGCCTTTTTAATAAAAATCAGCGTTTCGCGACGAAATCCACCCTGTCGAGATTGATGGCGGTCACGTTGACGGTCACATCCAGCTCCACGCTGTAAGTGCGTCGTTCCCGGCGCAAAAAGAAAAACAGAAAGGCCTCTTTACGCACCGACTCATGCGCCTGAACAATCCGCACATCCTGTGGCTCAATACGCAGTAAGATATACGGCGACTCTCTCATCACCGCCGACTGAACATGGTTCAGCGCATCGGCAAAGGCGCGTGCTTTGGCGTCGCCCTTGCCTTTTACTCTCACCGTGGTGGTGAATTGCTCTTTCATCATCAGGCGCCGTATTTCTTTTGCCACGCCTGCACCAGGCGCTCGCCGAGCTCTTCTTTATCCATAAAGCCGAAACCCAACACGTTGCAGCCTTCATTGATAGCGGTGACGCCTTCATCCACTGACCGCATGCCATATTTGGCTTTGTAGCCATGCTTGTTTTGCGCGGTGATAGCGCCCGCGCCGCCGCTGCCGCAAAATGAAATGCCGAAGGTGGCGTTTTCCGCTTTCATCACATCGCCCAGCTTCATGTCTGCCGCGACGCCCGGTACGACGACCGCGCGACCGCCCGCTTTTTCCACGCCTGCCGCCACTTTCTGGCCTTTACCCAGGCGATCGCCAATCACGACGGTAATCTGTTCCATTTTTTGCTCCTTAGAGGTTGTCTTTCGCGACTTCAAAATGTACCGATAATAGCCAGGCTTCTTCGTCAGGAAGGTTGCCAAACGCCGCCACGATTTCGCGGGCGAGCGCCATTGATTCGGCTGAGATTTCATCAAACAAGCTGGCATCGACTTCCGGTAAAGGCTCGCCGGTAATTGACCGGTGCGCCATCGCGCGAACGTGCGAGGTCAGCATTTGCGTCTGTACCGCATTGGGGACAATGTGATGCCGCCCCAGCAGGCCATCCACCTGCGTTAACACCTGTTCAGCCAGTTCGTTAATTCGCTCACCAGCATCGTGTTTTACTGCTCCGTTATCCACGCGTCTCACCCCGTTAATGGCAATGAGATAAAACTAGCGGTAAGGGTTAAAAGTTTGTAGCGAGTTATTTTCCACCTCGAAGTGGAAACGCGAGTGGGATAGGTGATCTGCGCCACAGAAAAGGCGGCATTAATGAATTATCGCCGGGAAAGTGTGAGATCTATCGCAGCATAAAGAGGAAATGGCGAAACAATAACGTTGTCGTATAAAGTGAGAAAGTGTGATGGGTATTACAGTTTGCCGGATGGCGACCTGCGGATAAAGCGAAGCCGCCATCCCACAAAAATTAACGATACTTCTTATGATACGTATTGCGGGTGGTTTTTAGCGCTTCCGCCGCCGCTTTCGCTTCTTTAACGTTACCTTCGTTCGCCAGCTTCAGCGCGCCATCAATTTGGCCGACCAGAATGTCAAAACCGTGACGAAAATCCTTCATTTCCGGGCTATCCGGCGCTTTATCTTCCAGCTTTGGCGGCGTAGCTTTTTGAGCATCCAGCGCGGCCGCGCGCATTTTGGTTAATGCCGCTTTCAGTTCAGGGGCACTATCCGTTTTCTCAACAACTTTCAGGTTATCATTGAGAATATCCATATTATCTTCAAGATCGGCAGCAAAAACAGCCGAACCGAATACCAGCGATGACACAGCAAGAATAGCTAACAGGCTTTTACGCATTGCTCACTTCCTTTTTTATTATTAACGATAAGTGTAATACCCTGAATAATTCGAGTTGCAGGCAGCCAACGCGCCTGCAGCCTGAAGTATGACGGGTATTATTGTCCGGCGATTTTCATCTCCGGTAACAATACCGAACCGCACTGTATATTACTGCGCGTTTCAATATCATCACCTACGGTGACAATATTACGCCACATCTCTTTTAAATTACCGGCAATGGTAATTTCACTTACCGGGTACTGGATTTCACCATTTTCAACCCAGAATCCCGCAGCGCCGCGGGAGTAGTCGCCGGTAATACCGCTGACGCCCTGGCCCATCAGTTCCGTCACCACCAGGCCGGTGCCCATCTCTTTTAGCAACTGCTCAAAGTTCAGCCCCTGCCCGGCGATACGCCAGTTATGAATGCCGCCGGCATGACCGGTACTTTTCAGCCCCAGTTTGCGGGCGGAATAGTTGGTCAGCAACCATTGCGTCAGTACGCCATCCTTCACAATGTCCCGGCGCTCCGTACGCACGCCTTCGCTGTCGAACGGTGAAGACGCCAGCCCTTTTAGCAGATGCGGGTGTTCTTCGATGGTTAACCATTCCGGCAGAATTTGTTTGCCCAGCGAGTCGAGCAGAAAAGTGGATTTACGGTATACCGCGCCGCCGGCAATCGCCCCGACCAGATGACCAAATAGCCCTGTCGCCACTTCATTGGCGAAAATGACCGGCGCTTTCATGGTGGAGAGCTTACGCGGCGACAGGCGGGATAAGGTGCGGCGCGCACACTCGGCCCCGACCCATTCCGGCGCTTGCAGATCCGCCATTGCCCGACCGATGGTGTAAGCGTAATCACGCTCCATATCGCCGTTCTCTTCGGCGATGACGCAGCTTGAGAGCGAATGGCGCGTGGAGCAATATCCCTGCAACATGCCGTGACTGTTGCCGAACACTTTAATGCCGTAATGGCTGTTAAAGCTCCCGCCTTCGGTATTGGTGATGCGTTTATCCGCCTTTAGAGAAGCCTGTTCCGCACGCGCGGCCAGTTCAATGGCTTCGTCTGGCGTAACCTCTGCCGGGTGGAACAAGTCCAGATCCGGCGCGTCAAACGCCAGCAGTTCTTTGTCCGCCACGCCTGCGCACGGGTCCGGCGACGTGTAACGCGCGATATCCAGCGCGGCCTGCACGGTACGGGCAATCGCCTGCGGGCTTAAATCCGTCGAAGAGGCGCTGCCTTTGCGGTTCTGGTGATACACCGTAATGCCCAGCGCGCCGTCGCTATTAAATTCGACATTCTCTACTTCACCATAACGGGTGCTGACGCTAATGCCGGTGGTCTTGCTGACGGCGACTTCCGCCCCATCCGATTTGCCTGAGGCTAACTCCAGCGCTGTCGAAACTGCTTCTTCCAGAATCTTACGCTGCGCTTCAACTTGTGAGATTACTTTCATTGCAAATGCCATAATGTAGAGAGAGTTTCTCTGAAGTCTAACAGAGAACCGTTTTTCAGTGCGCATCTTAACTGGTAACATTAGCCTCTTTTTTTAAGGAGCCTGACATGACAAAGCAGCCCGAAGACTGGCTCGACGACGTTCCCGGTGATGACATCAAAGACGAAGACGATGAAATTATCTGGGTCAGTAAAAGTGAAATTAAACGCGATGCCGAGGAATTAAAACGCCTGGGCGCGGAACTGGTGGATCTGGGGAAAAACGCGCTGGATAAGATCCCGCTGGACGCCGATCTGCGCGACGCCATTGAACTGGCCCAGCGAATCAAAATGGAAGGACGCCGCCGCCAGTTGCAGCTTATCGGAAAAATGCTGCGCCAACGCGACGTTGAACCTATTCGCCAGGCGCTGGACAAGCTGAAGAACCGCCATAATCAGCAGGTGGTGCTGTTTCACAAGCTTGAGCATCTGCGCGATCGTCTGATCGTCGAAGGCGATGACGCGGTAGCCGAAGTACTGACCCTGTGGCCGCACGCCGATCGTCAACAGCTTCGTTCATTGATCCGCAATGCGAAGAAAGAGAAAGAAGGCAACAAACCGCCGAAATCAGCACGTCAGATTTTCCAGTATCTGCGCGAGCTGGCGGAAAACGAAGGGTAATTGCCGCAAATAACCGCGCCAGCCTGTGGCGCGGTACAGGCAAATCCACCCGTTTTTAACGTCCGAGTAGCTCCCGCTCGATCCGCTCGCGCGTTTCCACCGCCTGAACACTCATTTTTTCAGGATAACCAAACAGCGACGTGGTGATAATTGCCTCACCGCCCACCTTAAACGTGCGGTTTGCAAAATCCATTTCACGCAGTGCCTGGAATAGCGCGTCAAAATCGACCTCACCTTCTCCCAGCCCGATGTGCTGATGAATCGTCGCATTCACGCCAGGCGGGTTCATGATATAGCGGCAGGGAAGCGTGTGGTTGTGCGTATCGGCCAGCAGAACATGCGAAAGATCGGCCCCGGCATAGTTCAGCATCCTTGCGACGTCGCCCTGCCCTTTATCGTAAAAGAAGCCATGCGGTGCGCTGTACAGATAGGTCACGTTATCACTACGCAAAGACTGCACCATGTCGACCGTCTCATCGTTCAGTTCGCAGAAATCCCAGGGGTGAGACTGAATTTCGATTCGAATTCCCTCTCGTTCCACGATCGGCAGCAGTTCCTCCATGGAGCGATACCACATCTCTTCACAAATCTCCGGCTCATCCGGCGTCCCGGAAAGCTCGGTATTAATCACCTGTACGCCCATATCAACGGCAATCTCAATCATCCGCTTCCAGTTGGTTATCGCGGCGCGCCGACGCTCTTCATCGGGGCCGGACCAACGATAAACCACAATAAATGACGAGATTTCCACACCGTAGTTCTGCAAGGCGCGTTTATATTCCTGCATGGTATCGCGACCAGCTTTAGGGTGTTTATAAAACGGATTAATACGCGGGTGCGGCGACTGCTCAATATATTTATACCCCCACTCGGAAACCTGCCGTACCATTTGGGTAATGGGTAAATGTTTAATAACATCGACATCAAAAGCAATTTTCATTGTAAATACCACGCTGCGGAAACTGAAAACGGTCACCTGGAAATTAGCTGTATCATTGCAACAGCAATGACACGCTGCGATTAATTTGTTCCTCTATTTCCGCCTCACTCCAGGAAGCCAACTGGGAAGAAAAAGGTTCAAAAGCGTAAATACCGCGATATCCCATATTTTCCAGACGCTGCACCTGCTGGTAATTCTGCATTACATCCTTTTCACTCAGCATAATACGCTGCTCATCAGCCAATGCTTCCGTTGGTCGGGTGTCTTCCACACCGGACAAATGCACCAACCCGATAGCAGAAATATCAATGCGCGACGCAAACTCCTTTTCGGCCTCTTCGTACAGATGATGATGGAAGGTATCCAGCAAAACCTTAAAGGGTGAACCTGCTTCCCGGATCAGTTGCTGAGCCCAGACGGCAGAACGCAGCGAACTTACGCGGAATCCCAAAGGTTCAACCAGCCCCTGAATATCATACCGGGCAAAGAGATCGCTCAGTCGTTTTATTGCCTCAACCGTAACCTCCGGCGGCACAATCGTTCCGTCATTCAGCGGACAAAGAACTAATGCCCGCGCGCCGACTCCCTGCGCGTCTCGTAATAATCCTTCCGTTTTTTTTACTACCTCCTCGGTCAGTTGGTTGAAGGGATAGACCGCATTAATTGTGACAATTTCAAGTCCATACTTTTCTGCCAGGTTACGCACCTGATTATAATTCAAGTCATCAGTAACGCTGCCGCTTGGCATATCATTACGCAATTCCACTTTATTAAACTCAAGACGTTTAACCAGTCGAAAGAATGCTTCTATGCTTAGACCCGGTGCAATTTTCCGGTTAATACAAAACCGTGTTTTTTCGATATTCATTATTTTCTCCCTGAACGTATATGAGTGGGTAAATAACCGTAATCCGTTAGTACAATTTAACGTAGGGTGAAAAAACCGGCTTTATCAATCTTGATAAAAACCGGTTTAATTTAGTGATAAACATCACAGGCTATAAGGGATTTTTGAAGAATATTTGAAGCTATTTCTCGCCAGGCACTTTAAGAAACTGCACCAGGATGCCGCTGAATAAATAGAGCCCCGCCATAGTATACATCACCACGCCGGTGCCGAACCCTGCCAGAACAGAGACCAGCGCTGGCCCAACGAAATTCCCCAGGCCGGAGCCAAAGTTCACGGCCGAGTTCGCCGCCCCCTTCTTATCCGGCGCCATCATCGGCACCAGCGGCGTCATTGGCACAAAGCCAGCCAGCCCGGCTCCCCACAAACACATCGCCAGCATAAAGGCGACATAGTTATGCCCCCATATCATCGGCACCCAGTAAACAATCAGCGTAGCGACACCGGTCAGGATGCTGCCAAAAATCTGGATGGTTCGGCGAAAACCAATTTTATCGCCCATCCAGCCAAAGATAATGTTGAAGACCTGGTTAGAGATAAAGGTAATCCCCCAAATACTCGCCCATTCCTCAAGCGTAAAGTGCTTATCCAGCAGAAACAGAGGTAATACGACAACAAAACCATAGGTGCCAAGACCGTTAATAGTTTTGACAATCACCGCCAGACCGATCCGTGGCCGTTCATACATAATGGAGATACCCGCAGATAACTCTTTGAAGACCGGCGTCGTTCGCGGTTTCAGAATGAATTCATTGCGTTCCAGCACCAGCATGAAGAGAACCCCCAGCAGCGCAACGCCCATCCCGGCCCACATCACGTTGATATGCCCCAACGCAGGAATTAACGACGCCGCCACTACCGGCCCAATGATGGTAAAACCAAGGTTATAGACCACCCAAAATAGCGAGGTGCCGATCCCTTGCTGGTGATTATCCAACTGGATGGTCAGGCGTACCAGGAAGGAGTAACAGACCAGCGGATACCCCACGCCACGCAGCATATAGGTCACGAGAATGGCGCCAAAATCATGGCTGGGTAGCGCAAAGTTCAGAAACGCGACGGAAGCCAGAAGATAGACGATAAAACCGGTAACCATCACCTTTTTAGGACCAAAAACGTCCACACAGACGCCGGATAGCCAGGAGGTGATCGCGACCACAATCCCATATCCGGCAAAAATCTGCCCGATATGCGCCTGATCAAATCCCTGCGTATTTAACCAGGCAGATAACCAGCTGTTCTCAATACAGCCGCCCAACATAAATAAAAATGTTCCCAGGTAGCTCCAGATAAACTTACCTGGTTTTATATAAAATGTCTGGGGCAGCGTTGCCTGCATTTCTTTCATTTTATTACCCTCGGTATAGAAAAGCTCTCACACTTTTCAGTGCGAGAGTTTATTCATTATTAACAGATGCAGTTAAAGATAAATATCGCTTGTTATTTTCACCGGCAGCCCGCTTTTTAATGATTGCTGCGCGGCAATAGCGATACGCTGGGCCAATAATGCGTCTTCGCCGGTACAGACAACCGGCGTATGATGCAGGACTGAATCAATAAAGTGTAATATTTCCGTTCGGTAAGCTTCGCGATAACGGACCGTGAAATCAGGAAGGGGATTTTTCATTATGCAGTGCTGGCTGTTGAAAACTTTCACCGTCGATTCACTAACGTTATCCGCATACGCCATCCCTTCTGAGCCAAAAACCTCCACCCGTTGGTCATAGCCATATACCGCCCGACGACTGTTATCAATGAGCGCGTAGCCGCCGTTTCTGAAAGTCAGCATCACCGCAAGCGTATCAACATCATCAATATTTTTCAGGCTGGGATCAATCAGCGTATTGCCCTTAACATAGACTTCGCTGACTTCATCCTGCATCATAAAACGAGCCATATCAAAGTCATGCATGGTGAAGTCAAAAATCAGACCGCCAATACGTTTGATCAGATCATGGGGTAGCAGGTCCGGATCGCGGGAGGTGATTTTTATCATCTGGGGCCGACCAATCTTGCCGCTGCGCACCAGCTCAAAGACCTCGTGAAACTGAGGATCAAAACGGCGGTTAAAGGCAACCTGCAGCGTCACCCCCTTCTCTTTCACTTTTCTCAGCACCGCCATTGAGGCCTGCTCATCTTCATTCATGCTGAGCGGTTTTTCACAAAAAATGTGCTTCCCCGCCTGCGCTGCCGCCGTGACGATCTCTTCGTGCATATCCGTTGAGGTGAAAATAAAAACTGCCTCTATATCATCACGCTGTAAAAGTTCCTGATAATTTTTATACCCTGAAGTTATATTTACCGAATAAAGCCAATCGCTCATCTCCTCAATAAAATAATCGGCGGCGCAGATAATATCTAATTGAGGCAGTAAATACATATTCTCAACATGCATTTTACCTACCCGACCGAGGCCAATAACACCACATCGAAGCTTTTTCATTCGTACCTCTTAATCTCATGAATAGTAAATTTAAAACCGCAAAAGAAAAGCATCCGTAATTCTGCGAAAAACGGATCGTTTTATTTTGCCGTTCTGAAAAGCAAACAATGCGTTGACGCTGTATCGTTCAGGTTGCAGAACAATAACCACACTTCTGCAACCTGAACGACGGCAAATTAATCAGTACTGCCGGGCCTGTCCGATATGTTCCTCAAGCATACGCGCTACCGCCTGGATACGTTCGCTACGGGATACCTGCGCCCCGCCAACGCGCCACCAGCTCAGGTACTTATGCACCATCGTTTTGGGAAGCACTTTTATGTCTATCAGCGTGCTCACGGTCTGTTTACGAGCATCTTCCAACGCTTCATGCAGTTGTTCAATGGTGGTGACGCGATAGCTTTTACAGCCATATCCTTCAGCGATGCGAGCGAAATCGACCGGGATAAACCCGCCTTCCTGACGACCGCTCTCCTGCTGATGGAAACGAAACTCGGTGAAGTAACTGTCCATACCGTGTTCCATTTGCAGATTATTGATACAGCCGTTGGTCATGTTATCGAGCAAAATGACGGTAATCTTTTTCCCCATCTGGACGGAAGTGACCAACTCAGAGTGCAGCATCATGAACGAACCGTCGCCCACGAAGCTGTACACCTCGCGCTCCGGCTGCGCCAGTTTGGCCCCCAATGCGGCATTGACTTCGTAGCCCATACAGGAGTAGCCGTACTCGACGTGGTAATCATTCTCGCCGCGGCTTTGCCAGACACGCTGGAGGTCGCCCGGCAGGCTGCCCGCCGCCGCCACCACCAGCGCGTTTTCCGGCAACATCCGGTTAAGCACGCCCAACACGCGCGTCTGGGTCAGCCACGACCGCGTAATCTCATTAAACTCTTCAAACACCTTTTGAGTATCCATATGATCCTCAATTTCAGGTTTGAAGCCCTCTCCGCTATATTCCACAGCATAGACGCGCTCAACTTCCGCCATATATTGCGAGCGGACGCGGTGAATAGTCTCACCCCATTGCGAAGCATAATGCTCCTGGGCCAACCGTTCGCTAAGCTGCGTCAGGGCGACGCGAGCGTCACCCTGCATCTGTACGCCATCCAGCTTGAAGACATCAAAGCGGCTAACGTTGATATTTAAGTAGCGCACGTCGGGATTCTGGAAGATCCACTTTGAGGAGGTGGTGAAATCGGTATAGCGCGTCCCCACACCGATAATCAGATCGGCTTCCTGTGCCAGCAGATTCGCCGCCAGTGAACCGGTTTCGCCAATCCCGCCGACGTTCAGCGGATGTGCAGAACTGAGCGCTCCCTTGCCAGCCTGGGTTTCAGCAATCGGCAGATGACAGCGTTCGGCAAATCTCAGCAGCGCCTCTTCAGCCTGCGAGTACTTCACGCCCCCGCCGCAAACGATCAGCGGCCGCTGGTGGCGGCGAATCAGCGCAACCGCCTCGTTCAGCATCGGCTCCGTCGGCGCGTGACGCTCAAGACGATAGACCCGGCGAGCGAAAAAATAATCCGGATAATCCCAGGCTTCACCCTGCACATCCTGTGGCAGGCAAAGCGTCACGGCCCCCGTATCCGCCGGATCGGTTAACACCCGCATCGCGCTGATACAGGCGCTCATTAGCTGTTCCGGACGCGTAATGCGATCCCAGTAGCGGCTAACTGCACGGAAAGCATCATTGGTGCTCAGCGTCAGATCGTGTTCTTGTTCAACCTGTTGCAAAACCGGGTCGGGTTGACGAGATGCGTACACATCGCCCGGCAGCAAAAGCAGTGGAATACGGTTAGCCGTCGCGGTCGCCGCTGCGGTGATCATATTGGCGGCCCCTGGCCCCACTGAGGAGGTGCAGGCATAAATCTGATGGCGACGCATCTGGCGGGCAAACCCCGTCGCGATATGCGCCATTCCCTGTTCGTTACGCCCTTGATGAACGCTAAGTTGGCCACAGTCCTCTTCCAGCGCTTGCCCCAATCCGACGACGTTCCCGTGGCCAAAAATGGCGAAAATCCCTTTTACAAATTTGATTTCGCTGCCGTCTACGTCGATGTACTGATTATCAAGAAAGCGCACCAAAGCCTGCGCCATGGTCAACCTGATTGTTTTCATGTACCCCACCTGCTTTTATCAACCGTTCGGCTGTCGTTGCCTGCTTATGCATCGCTTCAGCCCCAAAAACACAGAGACTTATCATAGGATCAAAATTTCCGTTCTCACAATTATATGGAATTTATATTTCATTTATGGGAAGGAGATCAAAAAACGGTTAAAAAATTTCGCCATTTAGGCGTATTTTTCATGAAAATGAAATTTATCTTCCATGTGCTTTTAAAAGAAATAACACATTAATAATCAATCAATTAAAACAAAAAACACAACAAAAAACGATCATGCGCGTTGCCCGAAAATGCCATTTCTGTGATCTTGTTCAAACAATAAATGAAAACATTATTTCCATTTTTATTGAAAATGAAATCACCAAACCTTAGTATGGGCAAAAATAACACCGTCTTCTGTTAGGGGATATGTCAATGAATAAAGCAGTCAGTAGTGAGCAAAAGCCGCTGGACGTTATCTGTCTGGGACGAGTCGCCGTTGATTTGTATGGTCAACAAATCGGGTCGCGGCTGGAGGATATGACGACTTTCGCTAAATATTTAGGGGGATCGTCAGGCAATGTTGCCTACGGCACGGCCATTCAGGGATTACGTTCCGCTATGCTGGCCCGCGTCGGCGATGAGCATATGGGACGTTTCGTTCGTGAAGAATTAAACCGCGTTGGTGTGGATACGCAGTGCCTGCTGTCGGATCGCGATCGTCTGACCGCGCTGGTGATCCTCGGCATTAAAGATCAGGACACCTTTCCTCTGATCTTCTACCGCGATAACTGCGCGGACATGGCGCTAACACCCGAGGATATCCGCGAAGATTACATCGCTTCTTCACGCGCATTAGCCGTCACCGGTACCCATCTTTCTCACCCCAATACGCGCGCCGCCGTTCTTAAAGCGCTGGAGTATGCGCAAAAACACGGGCTGCGGCGGGCACTGGATATCGACTACCGCCCCGTACTGTGGGGCCTGACGTCGCTAGGAGACGGTGAAACACGTTTCATCGCCTCATCACAGGTTACCGAACAGCTCCAGCAGGTATTGCGCCATTTCGATCTGATCGTTGGGACCGAAGAAGAATTCCATATCGCCGGCGGCAGTACCGACACGCTGACCGCCCTGCGGCGCGTCCGTCAGTTGACCCAAGCCGTACTGGTGTGCAAACGCGGCGCGCTGGGCTGCTCAGTCTTTGAAGGCAACATCGCCGATGACTGGTCGCAGGTGAAGATACATAGCGGCGTTCGTGTAGACGTTCTGAACGTGCTGGGCGCGGGCGATGCCTTTATGTCAGGACTGCTGCGGGGATACCTGAACGATGAAAGCTGGGAGCAAGCCTGCCGTTATGCAAACGCCTGCGGCGCGTTAGTAGTATCGCGCCACGGTTGTGCCCCCGCCATGCCAACCAAAAAAGAGCTGGACGACTACCTCGCGCGTGAACAATCCATCACCCGGCCAGACAAAGACCCGCGGCTGAATCACCTTCATCGGGTCACAACCCGTAAACAGCACTGGCCGGAGCTGTGCGTATTCGCCTTTGACCATCGCAAGCAACTGGTGGATATCGCAAATGAAGTCGGCGCCAGTGAATCCGCGATCCCTCCCCTGAAGATGCTACTGCTGGAAGGGGCGCGTCAGGCGGCGCTTGAGGCCGGTTTACAGAATAATAGCGGCATCCTTGCCGATACCACCTTTGGTCAGCAGGCGCTTAACGACGTAACCGGCCAGGGATGGTGGATTGGCCGACCGGTTGAGATGCCCGGTTCGTATCCGCTGAAGCTGGAACATGGCGATATTGGCTCTCAGCTTGTCAGCTGGCCACAAGAGCACGTCGTGAAATGTCTGGTCTTCTATCATCCACTTGATGCAGAGTCGGTACGTCTTGAACAAGAGGCGCTCATTGACGAGGTTTACCGCGCCTGCTGCCAGTCTGGTCATGATCTGCTGCTGGAAGTCATCTTGCCGCGCGATGCGGCAGACCAAAATGAGCAATACTATCCCCAGATTGTGGAACGTTTTTATCAACTGGGGATCCTGCCGGACTGGTGGAAACTGCCGCCGTTGAGCCCTGATCGTTGGCGAGAAATCAGCCAGCATATTGAGCATTATGACCCTGAATGTCGCGGTATATTGATACTTGGCCTGGACGCACCGGAAAGCGAGTTGAAGTCAGGATTCGCCGCAGCAGCGGATATGCCCTGGGTGAAAGGTTTCGCCGTCGGCCGGACCATCTTTGGCGAACCGTCACGCCAGTGGTTAGGCGGCCAGCTTAACGATGAACAGCTCATCGCAACGGTGAAACAAAAATACCGCATGCTTATCGACTACTGGCGCGAATACCGCCCGGCACGTTAATGCCTGCCTCATCACGCCCCGTGTCTGCATCGGACAAGGGGCGTGTTCAAGGACGATTCCATGCCAGCTCTCACACAACATTCCACATCGATCACGCTGTTTCGCATCAGCGCCGCGATGTTTCTCAACTATCTGACTATTGGCATCCCGTTAGTCATGCTGCCGCTGTACGTTCAGCAGCAGTTGCATCTGAGCGATCTGTTGATCGGTATCGCGGTAGGCAGCCAATTTATCGCCACCTTGCTTACCCGGGGCGCCGCGGGTCGAAAAGCCGACACGTCAGGCGGACGTCGGACGGTTATCACCGGTCAGTTCTACTGCGCCGCATCAGGTCTGCTGATGCTGGTCAGTCTAATCGCTCACCCGGTTCCGCTGCTCGCATGGGCCATACTGATTGTTGGTCGTGTGCTGCTGGGCATCGGTGAAAGTTTCATTTTGACCGGTAATTTAACCTGGGGGATGTGGCTGGCGGGCTCGACCCACGCGGGTCAGGTTATTTCCTGGAACGGCATGGCGACCTACGGTGCGCTGGCTATCGGCGCGCCGCTGGGGCTGTCGCTTTACGCCAGGGCCGGCCTGGCGCTTCCGGCGCTCCTCGTCGTGCTGTTGCCGATCATCGCCAGCGGAGTCATCTATGGCATTCCGGGGAATATCCCAACAGCCCGTCCCCGCGTGCCAGTGCTACGGGTCGTCGGCCTGGTGTGGCGGCCCGGAACAGGGCTTGTGCTCCAGGGCATTGGTTTTGCCACCCTAAGCGCGTTTACCGCCCTCTGGTTCAACGAGCGTCACTGGGATAACACCGGTTTTGCGATGACGCTGTTTGGCATTGCGTTTATCGCTGTCCGCTTTTTCTGCGCCAAATTTCCCGACCGTTACGGCGGCGCCACGGTCGCAACCTTTTCACTACTGGTAGAGGGGACCGGACTGGCGGTAATGTGGGCCGCTCCGTCAGCAGGCGCTGCGCTGATTGGCGCGGCGATTACCGGCTGCGGCTGTTCGCTGATGTTCCCATCGCTGGGCGTAGAGGTTGTGCGCAGAGTGCCACCGGAGATTCGTGGTACGGCCCTCGGCGTCTGGTCAGCGTTTCAGGATCTGGCCTACGGATTTACCGGACCAATAGCGGGCCTGCTGACGCCGTTTATCGGCTATCAGCAGGTCTTTCTTCTGGCCGCGGCCTGCGCGCTGCTGGGCGCGGCGGTTGTCCATCTCCTGCTGCGGCAACATTAAGCTGTTAAGAAGGGGCGAGTCTTTTCCGCCCCTATCGCAAAGACTTCGCTGGCCGCCATCTGCCAGTAGCCAGGGTTAAACAGTTCCAGCGAACAGATCCCCTCATAGCCCTTCTGCACTAGCTCATGCGTGATCTCATGCAGTGGGATCACGCCGTTGCCAGGAAACAGACGATGGCAATGCTCCAGCGTTGCCAGCGGCAGATTATCGGCGTCATCAATATGGTAAACGAAGATCTTTTCCACAGGGATCTGGCGAAGCGTGGTCAGATCCCGCCATTGATCGTGCAGGTAAAGATTAAAGGCATCGACGACCAGCCCGACGTTACTGCGATCGACCGCATCTACGATCTCCATCGCCATGGCAAGACTGCGCACACAGCATCCTGCGGAACCGATCGGCTCAAAGGCCAGCCGCATCTGGCTTTCTTCCGCCACTGCCGCCATCTCGCGCAGACGCTTCACTGAATCTTTCACCGTTTCCCCTGGCGGAAAATTTCCCCCCTGACGAATGGTGGGCACCACAACCAGACAATCACCCCCCACCACTGAGCCAGCATGGCAGGCGAAAGCCAACTGCCGCCGTTTCTCCGCCCAGCTTTCGCTATCACAAAACGTAATGTCTTCCAGCGAATTGTAGCCCCAGGGCTTAAGGTGGCCGACGGCAAAAATGTCTGCCAGCTCGCTTAACGTATGTTTCTGCAACCACTCCTGCAACATATCCAGACGGATTTCGATGTAGTCATAGCCAAAACGTTCCGCCAACACAACATCCTGTGCCAGCGTGGAGTTTCGCATACAGGTCGCTTCATTAAATCCCAGCTTCATCATTCAGATCGACTCCTGCCGCCATAGCAACGTACTGGCGCCTGACGGCGGCAGCGTTAACGCGATCTCTTTATCGCCATCCAGCACCCGGCAACGCCTTTCCTGGACATCGCGGTTATACACCACCAGCACACGCTCGCCGTCGGGATTCACAAATCCCACCTCTTCCAGAAGATTATCGTAACTTGAAGAAAGCATGACCCTCGCCCCCGGACGCACATAGCGGCAGAAGTGGCCAATACCATACCAGGAGTGGTTACGCCGCAGCACGTCGTTTTGCGCATCGTATTGAATGGGCGCTTCACACAGATTACCCTGATGATTCGGCCCACCCTCACTGTTCAACAGCAGATTCCAGTCGATAAACCCGCTACAACCCGATTTGAAATTACCAATCATGTCATGGAGATAGGTATGCCAGTGGCGAATCTGGCTACCGGCATCGCTCTCCATTGGCACACAGCCTTCGGAAAACAGGAGTTTTTTATCCGGCAGGCACTGGGCCAGATACTGTATTTGCGAAAAATGGTCGCCGGTATACCAATGGAATGCCAGCCCGTTAATTCCCTTATAATTAGCTTTGTCAGCAAAGGCGAGTTCAGCCCAGTCTACCAGGCCATCTTTATCGTGATCCCAGATATAGATCTCCATCTCATCCATACCCTGCCGGGCGAGGCGCGGACGCAGATACTGCACGGCAAAGGCTGTCTCCTCTTCCACGCTATACAGACAGGAGTCCCAGGTTTTTACCGCCACCGGCTCATTCTGCACGGAGAGCGCCTGCACATTAATGCCGTGGCGGCGGTATTCCAGCAGGTAGTTGATAATGATATCGGCCCAGTCGGCGTAGCATTCGCGCCGCAGCTTGCCGCCACCGTTCATATCGTTATTAGTTTTCATAAACGCCGGCGGACTCCACGGCGAAGCCATCAGCTTCATGTGTGGATTTAACCGCAACGCCCCGGAAATCAGCGGTATTAAATGCGCTTCATCGCGGGAAAAGGAGAGCCGTCCCTGCAGCAGGTCAGCGCTGGAATCGACATACGCGTAATTGCCCAGGGAAAAATCACAGCTCTGAATTGGCATCCGCGCCAGAGTGTAATTATGTTCCTGAGCAGAAAAATAAAGGGAAAGAAATTGCGCCTTCGTCTTTTCGCTCATGCTGTTGAATACCACGCCCGCACCTTCGGTAAAGCTGCCGCCGAATCCGTCAATCTGCTGTAACGTGTGGCGCGGTAAGACGCTGATTAATTCACTGCAATCACGCTGACGATGCGAAAAAGAGACCGCACGCTCAACAAGGAATTGCTGACGATACGGATCGGAAGAGATGAGTCTGCCTTTCATAGGGAAGTTCCGGATAAAAGAAGATAATAAATTGTGATATGCCGGATAGGACGCTTAAGCATCGCTATCCGGCAGAAGGTTTTAATACGCGGAAGGTTTATTTGTAGAAATCAGGTTTTGAGGGTAATTCAACAATCTCGGTATTCCCTGTTTCCTGAGACTTCACGCAGGCATCAGCGGTAACCGCAGCCAGATAACCATCCCATGACGTTGGGCCTGCCGGCGGCAATCCTGCGTTCAGGCGATCGAAGAAATCCTGGAACTCAATGTCGTAGGCATCAATAAAGCGCTGTTTCCAGTCAACCAGGATGTCGGTGCTATACTTCGCCGCTTTCCGTACCGCGGCGCTGGCGACGGTTGGCAGCTCCGCCATTCCTTTCTCGCCGGTAACATCGCAGTGAATGTCGTAGCCATACTGGCAGTTCACAAATACTTCAACCACAATATTGATGCCGGAAGTGGTTTCCATTACAACCAGCTGCGGATCACGCAGAGTGGTCACCAGGCTGGACTGGCGCGGGAAGTAAACCTTAACGGTTTTATAATCTTCGTTTAGCAGCCAGTGCATAACGTCAATTTCATGAATCAATGTTTCATAGATAGCCTGTGGCGTTTTGTATTCTGGCACCGTGCTGGCATTGTAATGACGTCCATGAACCATTAATGGCTGACCGATTTCGCCGCTGTCGATAATATTTTTCAGCTGAACGTAACCTTTGTCGTAGCGGCGCATAAAACCAATCTGCACCATGCGCTTACCATTTTTCTGCTCTGCTTCAATCACACGCTGACAATCCGCAGCCGTCACCGCTAACGGTTTTTCGCAGAAAACATATTTGTTAGCATTTAGCGCGGCAACGGCCACATCGGCATGCGCCTCATTTGATGCGGTAATGATGACCACTTCAACGTCTTTATCATTAATCAGATCGTGATAGTCATTATAATCTTTGGCTTCGATCGCATACTTATCCAGCGCCGCCTGCGCCCTACCCGCGACGATATCACATACGGCAACAACCTCTACACCCGACACGGTGTTGGCCAGACGTCTTAAGTGATCGGAGCCGATCATGCCGATACCTACAATACCTGCTTTTAAAGTCATTTTCTGTTTCCTTTTCAATTAAAGATAATTTTTCAGTAACTCATCAATATGCTTTTTACCTTTTTGCGCATATTCCAATGGGTTATATTTCTTAGGATCCTGCTCGGCCTCAACAACAATCCAGCCAGAATATTGATGCCCGACCAGATAAGCTAATACGGATTTAAAATCAATATTTCCATCGCCGGGGACGGTAAACACACCATCAAGGAAAGAATTGAGGAATGATTTCTTCGCGAGGCGACATGCTTTGAGTTTTTCATTACGCACATCTTTAAAATGAACGTGTTTAATACGATCAAAATGTTTACTCAGTAGCGGCATGACATCGCCGTCAGAAACATATATATGCCCGGTATCAAACAGCAGATGTACAAATTGCGGATCGGTATTCTCCATGAGTCGATCCACTTCTGGCAGAGTCTGCACACCGGTACCCATATGATGATGGAAAGCGAGCTTCAGCCCGTGCGCATTGGCAATCTTCCCAAGCGCATTAAGTCCTTCGCATAAAAGCTGCCATTCGCTGTCGCTGAAGTTAGGCTTCTCTGTATAAACGCACTTATCGATAATACCTTGAATACTATAAGTTTGTTCAGAAACAACGGCGACATATGCATGTATTGCCTGCAAATAAGCACAATGCTGTTCAAAAGCATTCATCGCAGATGCAATACCGTCGCGAATAATAAAGGAAGAAAACCACTGGCCTGGTATTTCCAGTCCGCGAAGCATTAACTCTTTATTTAACTCAGCAGGATCCTGCGGATAACAACCGCCAACTTCCGTCCCGGAAAAACCGGTGAGCGCGGCATCACTAAGTATTTGTTTATATGTATTTTCTTTACCAATCTCAGGAATATCATCATTGCGCCAACCGATAGGCGCAATCCCCAACTTAATGCTCTTTTTTACATTGTACATGTTGCTGGCTCCCACTTAATGAAACGCTTTTACTGCATACCGCGATGCAAATTAACCTTTGATGGACAACATATTACTTTTTGTAGCCTGAAAAACTTTATCTATCCTGGTTGAAGAAGTGGGATAAATGCGTCAGGTATCACAAAAAAATCATCACTCTTTAATGATATTGCCAGACTTTTCGCGCTATAGATAAACGCATAAAATATACCGACAAATAAAAATGGCCGCAGTATTGCGACCATTCTCATGACGATTAAATTTTAGCAAGAATTAATATTCAAATAATAAATAATTAGCTTTACGATAGTCCTTGCGATATTGACCGGGCGTTTTCCCCACTTTATTTTTGAAGTAATTCTGAAAATGACTAAGGTTGCTAAAGCCAACACGATAGGCAATAGAGGTGATCTTTTCGCGCCCGCCTTCATCCGTGGTTAGTAACGATTGCGCCTCCCCCAGCCTACGTTTTATCAGGTAATCCATCGGTGAATAACCATAGCGGCGTTTAAATTCATGGGAAACATAATAAGGACTGACATTAAATTTCGTCGCCAGTGTATCCAGCCGAATTGGCTCATAGAAATTGCGATCAATATAGGATTTTATTGAATCAAGTAAATTTTCATGGCGCTGTATGGCATCGTTACCTGTGCGTAATAAGACATTTCCCTCAATGTATTTGAGTACTACCTGGGTCAATAGCTGCGCCATTGCTGGCCCTTCTACCGCATGCTGATTAATAACGGTAAACACGGAGCTCATCAGTTTTTCCACCGTCGCATAATGGTGATACAGTGGAATAACCGGCACAATATCATCCGGTATTAGCGCATTCTCACGTAGACCCGGACACGAAATATTGTTAATCCCACAACAAATAGTGCCAATTGGTCGCCCGCTTTCCAGATACTCATCATGCACCACCTGGCTGTTATAAATGACCAGGTCGCCTTTACGAACCGGGTAGATGCGATCGCCAATGAAATACTCCCCGTCTCCTTCGGTGATAAGAATCAGTTCAACGGTCTGTGGGTGCATATGCATGAACCGGACAAACGGACCATTGCTCTCACTGACCTGACTCACATACGCCAACTGGGGCTGAGCCTTATTCTCTCGTTCTGAAGGACAGAAGCACAAGCGCATGATTTACCCTCCAATATCCGAAACTGTGGTGCCGAAACACCCCTGAAATTTGAATTTTTATACCACACCAAATGAAACAAAAATGCTATATAGATCATAATTTTTTCCAAATCTTTCCTCATCACAACAAACAACCATTGATACCACACCAAATAAAAGCAATAAAAATCAATAAGTTAATTAGAATTTTGGTTTCTTGCTGCACATAACCTCGTATAAAAATCAGTCGTCAAATTTTCAAAATAAAATTTCATAAAAATAAATTTGAAATTTTTAATCCTAAAATTTACATTGAATACGGTATGCGTTTTAGGCTGAAGATAACCAGGCTTTCCTGTGACCGCTCAGTCAGAACGTCGTCAACATCGGTTTAAGAGGATAAAAAAGAGATGGAAACAGTCGGCAATTTTATTCATGGTAAAACGACACTGAGCAGCAGCGGCGAGACGCTACCGGTGACTAATCCGGCCACCGGTAAAGTAATTCGTCAGGTCACCCAGAGCACCCGAGAGGAGATGCTGGCGGCAATTCAAAGCGCACATGAGGCTTTTCCGGCATGGAGTAAAATGACTCCGCTACGCCGGGCACGTATCCTTTTTGAATTCAAAGTATTACTGGAAAAGCATCGGGACGAACTGGCGGCGCTGATCGTCAGCGAGCATGGCAAGGTCTGGTCAGATGCGCTTGGCGAACTGACGCGCGGCATAGAGGTTGTCGAATTTGCCTGCGGGATCCCGCACCTCAGCAAAGGAGAGTACTCCTTTAACGTCGGCTCAGGCGTTGACAGCTTTTCATTAATGCAGCCGCTTGGGGTTGTGGCAGGCATCACACCGTTTAACTTCCCGGCAATGGTGCCTATGTGGATGTTCCCGGTTGCTCTGGCTTGCGGCAATACCTTCGTCCTGAAGCCGCCCGCACTGGTGCCGTCCGCATCGTTACGTATGGCGCAGCTTCTACAGGAGGCTGGCCTGCCGGACGGCGTGTTTAACGTTGTTCACTGTGGCAATGAGGCGGCTAGCCTGTTGACCAGCGACCCTCGCGTACAGGCCGTCAGCTTTGTCGGTTCCTCCGCCGTCGCGGAACATATCTATACCACCGCCAGCGCCCATGGCAAACGCGTACAGGCCTTCGGGGCCGCCAAAAATCACGCAATCGTCATGCCGGATGCAGACCTGGACGCCACCGTCAACGCCATTATGGGCGGAGCATTTGGTTCCGCGGGCGAACGCTGTATGGCGCTGCCGGTAGTAGTCGCGGTGGGCGATGAAACGGCGGACCGTCTGATCGAACGCCTGAAACCGCTGATTGCGGCGCTACGTATCGGCCCGGGAGAGCTGCGCGGCAAAGATGAAAATGAAATGGGCCCGGTTGTTTCACGTGCTCATCAACAGAAAGTGTTGGGTTACATCGACAAAGGGGTTAGCGAGGGAGCAACTCTGGTCATGGATGGCCGTAACTATAGCGTGGCGGGATATCCTGAAGGCTTTTATGTCGGCGGCACTCTGTTTGATAACGTCACGCCTGAGATGACCATCTGGCGTGAAGAAATTTTTGGCCCGGTTCTCGGAATTGTGCGCGTCCCGGATTATGCCACCGCCATTAGCACGGTAAACTCCCATGAATTCGGCAACGGCAGCGTGATTTTCACCACCAACGGTCACTATGCGCGCGAATTCGCCCAGTCGGTTGAAGCCGGGATGGTCGGTATTAATATTCCAGTTCCGGTTCCGATGGCATTTCACTCTTTTGGCGGCTGGAAGCGCTCGGTGTTTGGCGCCCTGAACGTCCATGGGCCGGATGGCGTGCGCTTCTATACCCGGATGAAAACCGTTACCTCGCGTTGGCCGAACGGACAGCAGATCGTATCGGAGTTCAGTATGCCGACTCTCGGTTAATACGCTTTCAGGAAGGAGAAGATTATGGCCAACTTGCTGAGTACCTGTACCTCTGAGTCGGGAAATATCCAACACATTTCCCCTCAAAATGCAGGCTGGGAGTATGTCGGTTTTGATGTCTGGCAGTTGAAGGCTGGAGAGTCGATAACCCTGCCGTCCGATGAGCGTGAACGCTGTCTGGTGCTGGTTGCCGGGCTGGCCAGCGTTAAGGCCGCCGACAGTTTTTTCTATCGGATTGGTCAGCGCATGAGTCCGTTTGAACGCATTCCGGCTTATTCGGTTTACCTCCCCCATCATACGGAGGCGAAAGTGACAGCCGAAACCGACCTTGAGCTGGCCGTATGCAGCGCGCCGGGATTCGGAGAGCTTCCGGTACGTCTGATCTCGCCACAAGAGGTCGGGGTAGAGCATCGGGGAAAAGGGCGCAATCAGCGCCTGGTGCATAACATCCTTCCTGATAGCCAGCTCGCCGACAGCCTGCTAGTCGTTGAAGTGTACACTAATGAAGGCGATACCAGCTCCTGGCCCGCGCACAAGCACGATACGGCAGTTGAAGGCCAGGAGACCTATCTGGAAGAGACGTACTATCACCGTTTCAATCCACCTCAGGGATTCTGCTTACAGCGCGTCTACACCGACGATCGCAGCCTGGATGAATGTATGGCGGTCTATAACCGGGATGTAGTGAAAGTACCTAAAGGCTACCACCCGGTTGCCACCATCGCGGGTTACGATAACTACTATCTGAACGTGATGGCCGGCCCGCTACGAAAATGGCGTTTCACCTGGGAAGAGAACCACGCGTGGATTAACTCACCAGACTACCCGCGATAACACTTCGTTGAGTGGTACTTTGCCAGCCGTCCTCTGCGGCTGGCTTTTTTATTCAACTCTGCGCCACACACGCTCATAAGATCGCTATCCACCTTCTCTTAAATTATTCCCTGTTTTGTATATAGCGTATTTACGGCACGGCCCCCACCAGGAATACGCAATAAAATAATGATGCAGAAGAAGACTTACCCTATTTGCCGATATTATTATGGATCAAGTAGTTACGTAGAGGTGGTAAACACTGGGGAGGTTTCAACAGGGTATATCCTGTGCGCACTCGCTGGAGGGAGTAAAGGTTGTGTAACCAGCGGAGAATATCTCTGGATATTCTCCGCTAATATTGGAGAGGTATCAGGCTATTACATCGCGACGTTTCCCCTGAATTTCCCGCAGCTTGTTCTCGGCCAGCCGTTCAATTTCTGTTAGCGGCACCCCTTTTGTTTCCGGCACATAACGAGAAATAAAGACATAGCAGACCAAATTAAAGACGACAAAAATCCACATCGAGAAAGCGCCGCCGAAGGTCTCCTGCAGCCAGGCGTTATCATTTATGACCGGGAACAACAGTGAGATGAGGAAGTTGGCTATCCACATCAGGCTCACCGCCAGCCCCATCCCAAAACCTTTTATCTTTTCAGGGAAAACCTCAGAAATCAGTACCCATGCGCCAACGCTCCAGCTGACGGCAAACAGCAGCATAAAAAACAGGATGCCAAAGATGGTAATGTAGCCTGTATCGTGGGTGTACAAACCGTATGACGCGATCAACAGGCCGACAATTGAGCCGATGGTACCAATTTTCATAATCGGTATACGGCCATAGCGGTCGAACAGGATCATGCCGATAAAACTGCCCACCACATTACATACCGCGATAAAAATGGTCTGGAACATAACCACTTCGGTACTGCTGTTCTGCAACACCAGCGGCGCATAATAGTTCATTACGTTAACGCCTGTGAACTGTTGCAAAACGGCGATACAGCATCCAACCAACAGAATATAGCGGAGCACCGGCGAGCTTTTCAGGTTGGTGCGTTCTCCCCCGGCGACGTTGTCCTGTGGACGTACGGTTTCTTTCATGCTGTCAAAAATAGCGGCCACATCTGTGGCCGTTAATCCACTGTAGATCCGGGTAAGCACCTTTATCGAACGGGCTTCGCTGCGGTTGTTACGGGCGCACCATGCCGGTGATTCGGGTAGGAAAAGCGTAATCGCTAACATCGCAATGGAGGGTACCACTTGGGCAAAAAGCATAGTCTTCCAGCCCTGGGAAACCAGCACATCAGCAGGCATTCCTTTTGCTATCAGATAGTTGACTATAAACACGATAACCTGGCCAGATACCACGGAGATATTGTAAATGCCCAGCGCTTTGCCGCGAATTTCAGCAGGCGCCAGTTCAGACATATACATGGTGGATGCCGTTCCGGCCATCCCAACCGCAAAACCACACACAATGCGGGAAAGGGAGAAGATCATGAACGATTCACTCATCGCCGCCCCGAAGGAAGAAGCGATAAAAATGATCGCAATGATCAGAAGCGCAGGTTTACGCCCCAGTTTATCGGCAATTTTTCCACCGACCAGCGCGCCGATGATACAACCAATCACGATACTGGAAACGGCCCATCCGGTCTCGGTTGGCGTCAGTTGGTAATACTGCTGTAAAGGCAATACCACCCCGGTAATCACCGCCGTTGAATAACCAAACATCAATCCAGCCAGCGCCGCAATACAACACAGGACGTACACATAGGCCGAATTGTACTTACTTCTCTGAGACATAATCCCTCCCTTGCCTGTTGAGGAAACAACACACCAATGAAATTTTTCATTTTATTTTTGCATTCATTAGAAGAAAAATTCCATGCAAAAGATCACGAAATGGAGATGTTCCAGGAAAGAACAAAAAGTACGGCCCCTGACAAATTGAGTTCAGGCACTGTCACGAAAGCAATAAAATTAAGTAAATTCATCAAGATACAGGAGAGCACTGCGCAAAACGCAGCATCTTAACGATAAAAAACGCCAGGATTATGAAATTCGAAATGTGATACCCATAACAAAACATAAGTTTCATTATTGATCGTTTTGAAATTAAAACATAGGTTGTGAAACGAGAGTTCTCAATAGCTATAAGATCGTCGGCAGAGCTACGGCAATGACCGACATAAGATGAATTTGTCTATTTGTTCACTAAATTCAAACAGATAGATGAAGTTTATTCTGGAGATAATCTACCTATGTCCACATCAGATAGTTGTTATAATACGGGTTACATATTACGCATCTGCGCGATTGCCGCACTGGGCGGAATATTATTTGGCTACGATACTGCTGTTATTTCAGGTGCGATTGGTTCACTGACCAGCTACTTTCATCTATCTCCTGCTGAGACCGGCTGGGCGGTTTCCTGCGTTGTGGTGGGGTGCGTTATTGGTTCGTTTAGCGCCGGATATTTATCCAAACGTTTTGGACGCAAGAAATCATTGATGGTTTCAGCGCTGTTATTCACTATTTCCGCAGTGGGCACCTCCCTCTCCTACACGTTCACCCATTTTGTGATTTATCGCATTATCGGTGGACTGGCAGTCGGCCTGGCGGCAACAGTATCACCGATGTATATGTCTGAAGTCTCACCGAAAAACATGCGCGGCAGAGCATTAAGTATGCAGCAGTTCGCTATCGTTTTCGGTCAGATTCTGATCTTCTACGTTAACTACAAAATAGCATCGATTGCAGCGGATACCTGGCTCATTGAACTTGGCTGGCGCTATATGTTTGCTGCGGGTATTATTCCCTGCATTTTGTTCTGTATTTTAGTCTTTTTAATCCCGGAATCTCCCCGCTGGATGATGATGATTGGTCGCGAGGAGGAGACGCTAAAAATACTGACCAAAATATCCAACGAAGAACATGCCAGACATCTTCTTGCCGATATAAAAACCTCACTGCAAAACGACCAACTAAACGCCCATCAAAAACTCAATTACCGCGACGGGAACGTGCGTTTCATCCTGATTCTGGGCTGCATGATCGCTATGCTGCAACAGGTAACAGGGGTTAACGTCATGATGTATTACGCGCCAATCGTCCTTAAGGATGTGACCGGTAGCGCCCAGGAGGCCCTGTTCCAGACAATCTGGATCGGCGTGATTCAGCTTATCGGTTCCATTATTGGCGCAATGATTATGGATAAGATGGGGCGTTTGTCGCTGATGCGTAAAGGCACTATTGGCAGCATCATCGGCTTGTTGCTCACCTCATGGGCGCTGTACAGCCAGGCAACCGGTTATTTCGCGCTATTCGGTATGCTGTTCTTTATGATTTTCTACGCGCTTTCCTGGGGCGTGGGCGCATGGGTGCTTATTTCTGAAATATTCCCTAACCGGATGAGGTCGCAGGGAATGAGTATTTCGGTCGGATTTATGTGGATGGCAAACTTTTTAGTTTCGCAATTCTTCCCGATGATTAATGAAAACCCGTATTTACTTTCGCATTTCCACGGCGCATTTCCAATGTGGATATTCGCCATCTGCTGCATCTTCAGTTACTTCTTTATCTGCCGTTACCTGCCGGAAACAAAAGGCATTTCGCTGGAGAAAATGGAGAGCGTAGTGTTAGCAAAACGCAGAAAAAAACTGCAGCCAATTCAAACCGAACGTTATTCTGATTAAGTTTCACCACAATGCCGATGATCGCTAAATACGATCATCGGCTTGTTTTTTTACTCCGTCGCCAGCGCCAGTGAAACCGCTAACGTTTGCGCCAGACACATGGACGCGACCTGAGAACGGAAACCATCGACCTGCGCTTCACGTACCACAAAACAGACTTCACTGAACGCTGCCAGCGGGCTGACCTGGCTATCGGTTATCGCAATATGGTGCGCACCGCGTTTCGCGCCAAGCTCGACTAATTCCACCACTTCCTGCGCGTAAGGCGAGTAGCTGATGGCAATAACAACATCGTCAGGGCTGACCATACTTAGCTGTTCAGAGAACATTCCGCCAATACCGTCAATTAAAAATGCCCGTCTCTCCAGATGACGCAATGCGTAGGTTAAATAACTGGCCACGCTAAACGAACGACGTAATCCAATCACATAAATATTGTCGGCTTTCGCTAACAGATTGACCGCCGCATCCAACTGCTCATTTTTAATCTGCACCGGTAATTGTTGTAATACCTGTGCATTCACCATTGAAAATAGCTTCAGAATTTCACCCGGCTTTTCCGGGGTAGGTTCCCCTTCATCCGCATTTTTCTGTCTGAACAGACGCGCCCGCTCGGTATAGCTTACTGTTTCCTCCATCAGGTGCTGGCGAAATACCTGTTTCATTTCATTAAATCCGCTAAAACCAAACGCATTAGCAAAACGAATCAGTGTCGAAGGGGGAACATCGGCATGTTGCGCGATGGAAGCGACCGTGTCAAAAGCAACGCTATTACTGTTATCCAGAATATACTGAGCAACTTGTTTAAGACGTTTGCTAAGGCTGTCATAGCGACTGCGGATATCATCCTGCAGTAAGGAAAGTTGAGTTTGATGTTTAGACATGCATGATACTCTAATAGAACGAAAATTTCGTAAATAACCATATTAGCACAAATGAACTGAACATACAGTTAACAACATTCAAATTGCGCTGTGGTTACCTTCAGTACAGAATTTGCTGGCGGGCTGGGTTCTGAGCAATCTGAATCTGACCGCATAAATGCGACAGGATCAGCATTGTTATGACTGGACGATGCCCGCAGCCAGGCGGCATCGCAAACGTTGAAAGGCAGAAGATGACGTTTATAAATCACGAAACCTTCATCTGTTATTGCGAACTGGCTCTTTTCGTCCCGCATACGGCAACTGGCGGAACACTCTTAGTGTATTACACTGATTACTTTAAGGATATGCGTCTACTCTTTTTCAATACTGAGCGGCAAATGATTTTTTCAGTATTGCTTTAACGTCTCCCGGCGAGCGGAATGCGCTTTCGATGGCAAGATGCCCCCATATAAAACAGCCAGCCACAAAGCTGGCTGACCGCATAGTCATTTAATACGCTGTTACGTTCTGAGCTTTTTTCGCCAGCCCATCCAGCAATTTCTGATGGATGCCGCCGAAACCGCCGTTGCTCATCACCAGGATGTGATCGCCAGGCTGTGCGGTTTTCACCACCATTTCCGCCAGCGTATCGACATCGCCACTCCAGTGAGCAGGCTGTACGCAGGCTTCGGCGACCTCCGCCACTTGCCACGGAATATGCGGCGGCTGCAGCAGGAACACTTCATCCGCACGCCCTAACGACGGTGCCAGGTCATCCTTGCATAACCCCATCTTCATCGTGTTAGAGCGCGGCTCCAGCACTGCGATAATGCGCGCGGTGCCGCCCACTTTACCGCGCAACGCCGCCAGCGTGGCCAGAATTGCCGTCGGATGGTGAGCAAAATCGTCATACACCGTCACGCCGTTCGCTTCACCGCGCAGTTCCAGACGGCGGCGGGCGTTAATAAATGACCCCAACGCGCTGGCCGCTTCTGCGGGCGCGACGCCCACGTGGCGCGCGGCGGCAATCGCCATCAGACCGTTGTGCATGTTATGTTCGCCGACCAGGCCCCATTTCACATCGCCGACTTTTTCGCCGTCCAGCCACACTTCCCACTCGGAAGCATCCGTAGTCAGCTTCTTCGCCTGCCAGTGTCCCTGCTCGCCCACCAGCTCCTGCTCGCTCCAGCAGCCCAGCGCCATGGTCTGTTTCAGGTTGATGTCGTTTTCCGGCCAGATGATGCGCCCCTGCCCCGGCACGATGCGCACCAGATGGTGGAACTGCTTCTGGATCGCTTTCAGATCGTCGAAGATGTCGGCATGATCAAACTCAAGGTTGTTGAGGATCAGCGTCCGCGGGCAGTAATGCACAAATTTAGAACGTTTATCAAAGAACGCGCAGTCGTACTCATCCGCTTCGATAACAAAGAACGGGCTCTCGCCCAGGCGCGCGGAAACCTCAAAGTTGCCCGGTACGCCGCCGATCACGAAGCCCGGTTTGTACCCGCACGCTTCCAGTATCCAGGTCGCCATGCCTGCGGTCGTGGTTTTGCCGTGGGTACCGGCGACCGCCAGTACCCAGCGATCGCGCAACACAAAGTCGTGCAGCCACTGTGGACCAGACATAAAGGGAATGTTTTTTTCCAGCACCGCTTCCACGCACGGATTCCCGCGCGTCATCGCATTGCCGATAATCACCAGATCCGGCTGCGGATCGAGCTGGCTGGCGTCATAACCCTGGATCAGATCAATGCCTTGCTTCTCAAGTAAGGTACTCATCGGCGGATACACATTGGCGTCCGAACCCGTTACTTCATGACCAAGCGAGCGAGCCAGCATCGCCAGCCCCCCCATGAAAGTGCCACAAATTCCCAAAATATGAATGCGCATACGTCACTATCCTTTTTTTATCTGCGAGCCATTTTACGCACATGTCAGGCAAGTGAGAAACGCATTTCAGGTAAATCTGTACTTTGCTGGCGCGATTCACCTGAGCGCATCATCTGAAATGTTTGTTAAGATTGTTACGGTCGCTTTACTCCAATCAATTGCAGGGAAAGTGTTATGAAAACGTTAGGTGAATTTATTGTCGAAAAGCAGCACGAGTTCTCTCAGGCTACCGGTGAGCTCACTGCTTTGCTGTCGGCAATAAAATTGGGCGCCAAGATCATCCACCGCGATATCAACAAGGCCGGTCTGGTCGATATCCTGGGTGCCAGCGGTGCTGAGAACGTACAGGGCGAGGTTCAGCAGAAACTCGATCTGTTCGCGAACGAGAAACTGAAAGCTGCACTAAAAGCGCGCGATATTGTAGCGGGCATCGCATCGGAAGAAGAGGACGAAATTGTCGTCTTTGAAGGCTGCGAACACGCGAAATATGTGGTGCTGATGGACCCTCTGGATGGCTCTTCTAACATCGACGTTAACGTCTCTGTCGGTACGATTTTCTCGATTTATCGCCGCGTGACGCCTGTCGGCACGCCGGTCACCGAAGAAGATTTCCTGCAACCCGGCAACAAACAGGTCGCTGCGGGATATGTCGTGTATGGCTCGTCCACCATGCTGGTTTACACCACCGGCTGCGGCGTACACGCTTTCACCTACGATCCGTCGTTGGGCGTGTTCTGTCTGTGCCAGGAACGTATGCGTTTCCCGGAAAAGGGTAAAACCTACTCCATTAACGAAGGCAACTACATTAAGTTCCCGAATGGCGTGAAGAAGTACATCAAATTCTGCCAGGAAGAGGATAGTTCAACAAGTCGCCCTTATACCTCACGTTACATTGGCTCTCTGGTGGCCGATTTCCACCGCAACCTGCTGAAAGGCGGCATCTATCTCTACCCCAGCACCGCCAGCCATCCGCAGGGAAAACTGCGTCTGCTGTATGAATGCAACCCGATGGCGTTCCTCGCGGAACAGGCCGGCGGCAAAGCAAGCGATGGTAAAGAACGTATTCTGGATATCATTCCGGAAAGCCTGCACCAGCGCCGCTCGTTCTTCGTTGGCAACCGCCATATGGTTGACGATGTGGAACGCTTTATCCGCGAATACCCGGACGCGTAATCTTTACCACCATGCGGAATAACGCATGAAGCCGCCATTGGGCAATAACATGTCCGATGGCGGCGTTGCCTTATCAGGCCCGTGATTTTTTCGGTTCTTAACCTTTGTCGTTTATGCTCCGCAACGACGCGCCAGATGAGGCGGAAACGAAAACAAGCGAAGACTTTCGGCGTGAGTTGGCTATAATACTCGCCACTTGTTTGTCATAAATTCAAAGGAAACAGACATGAGCTTACTCAACGTCCCGGCGGGTAAAGAACTGCCGGAAGATATCTACGTCGTTATCGAGATCCCGGCTAACGCAGATCCGATCAAATACGAAGTTGACAAAGAGAGCGGCGCGCTGTTCGTTGACCGCTTCATGTCCACCGCGATGTTCTATCCGTGCAACTACGGTTACATCAACCATACCCTGTCTCTGGACGGCGACCCGGTAGACGTTCTGGTCCCGACGCCGTACCCGCTGCAGCCAGGCGCCGTCATCCGTTGCCGTCCGGTTGGCGTACTGAAAATGACCGACGAATCCGGTGAAGATGCGAAACTGGTTGCCGTACCGCACACCAAACTGAGCAAAGAGTACGATCACATTAAAGATGTGAACGATCTGCCGGAACTGCTGAAAGCGCAGATCACTCATTTCTTCGAGCATTATAAAGATCTCGAAAAAGGCAAATGGGTGAAAGTTGACGGTTGGGACAACGCCGAAGCGGCTAAAGCGGAAATCGTTGCCTCCTTCGAGCGCGCAGCGAAGAAATAAGTTCGCTTTTACATAATCGTCAAGATAAAGGCTCTCATAGTAATGAGGGCCTTTTTATTGGCTAATGAATAGAACACAATTTTTATCATTATTAGTTTAACATTCACGGAATGAATAAGACTCTACCTTATTTTTTATTAAAAAGGGTTGAATACGCTCACGGTTTCTCTAAAAAGCTTAAGATAATAATTGTTTTGTGAATGCCCGCAGACTCCTCTGGACTTACGCCCTAAATATTAGCAAGCGCTAAATTCTTATTTAGTGCATAAGCCCGATTACCTTTTTAATAAGGTATCCTAAGCTCTCCCTACCAATAACCGTATTTTTAATCCAACATAACATCCGCTCAAAACACACTTTTTAATATATTTTTAAGGGCTGCCATAATTATTTACTATTTTAAGAGATTATGATGAAAAATGATATATTAATTACCGGTGGACATATCATCGATCCCGCTCGTAATATTAATGAGATTAACAATTTACGCATCATTAACGATATTATCGTTGATGCCGATAAATATCCTGTAACTTCGGAGACCCGGATTATCCATGCCGACGGCATGATCGTCACTCCCGGTCTTATCGATTATCACGCGCATGTTTTTTATGACGCGACGGAAGGCGGCGTCAGGCCTGATATGTACATGCCGCCGAATGGCGTCACCACCGTCGTGGATGCAGGTTCTGCCGGTACGGCAAACTTTGATGCCTTCTACCGAACGGTGATTTGCGCCAGCAAAGTTCGAATCAAAGCGTTTCTGACCGTGTCGCCGCCGGGCCAAACCTGGTCACAAGAAAATTATGATCCTGACAATATTGATGAAAATAAGATCCACGCGCTGTTTCGTCAGTATCGCAACGTTCTTCAGGGATTAAAACTCAAGGTTCAGACTGAGGACATTGCTGAATATGGCTTAAAACCGCTGACTGAATCCCTTCGTATTGCCAACGATTTAAAGTGTCCCGTGGCAATACACTCGACTCATCCCGTCGTTCCCATGAAAGAACTTGTCTCCTTGCTACGCCGCGGCGATATTATCGCTCATGCGTTTCACGGCAAAGGTAGCACCATTCTTACTGATGAAGGCGCTGTCTTAGCCGAAGTCCGTCAGGCAAGGGAAAGAGGCGTTATATTTGATGCCGCCAATGGTCGCAGCCATTTTTCAATGAACACGGCACGCCGGGCCATCGCCAATGGCTTTCTTCCGGATATCATCAGTAGCGATCTCTCAACCATCACTAAACTCGCCTGGCCTGTTTACGCCTTACCATGGATTTTATCGAAATATTTAGCACTCGGCGTCGCGCTTACCGATGTCATTAACGCCTGTACCCATACCCCAGCAGTTTTAATGGGTATGGCAGCAGAAATTGGTACGCTGGCCCCTGGGGCATTTGCCGATATCGCCATCTTTAAATTAAAAAACAGGCATGTTGAATTTGCCGATATTCATGGTGAAACGCTCACGGGGACGCATGTGCTGGTACCACAAATGACCATAAAATCCGGTGAGATATTATTTCGTCAAATTGATTTTGGCGCGCGGCCAAACGGAGTTGAAAAATGACCTCAATGCAAAAATGGCTACGGATCGGCGCGACATTAATGTTCGGCCTTTTTGTTGCTTATCTTGACCGTTCTAATCTTTCCGTTACGTTACCTACGATTACACACGACCTGAATATTGATGGCGCAACGGCCAGCATTGTATTAACCATATTTCTTATTGGCTATGCCTTTTCAAATATTTTTGGCGGCGTATTTACCCAGCGATACGATCCGAAAAAAATAGTCATTCTGATGGTGCTAATCTGGTCGATTGCGACCGTTTTTGTCGGATTTACCTCGTCAGTGTACGTTATTTTGATTTGTCGGCTGGTGCTTGGCATTACCGAAGGCATTTATTGGCCGCAGCAGTCCCGCTTCGCCAGCGACTGGTTTTCAGACAAAGAACGGACGCAGGCGAACAGCATTATCCAGTATTATGGACAGTTCCTGGCATTAGGCCTGGGATTTATGATTTTGTCTCCGCTGGATGCTGCCTTCGGTTGGCGAAATGTTTTTATTATCACTGGTGTGATCGGCATTGTTGTTGTGGTTCCACTTTATATAACAATGCTAAAAAAACAGGAAGAAGCGCCTTATTATCGTGCGCCGGCGCCAACAGAGAAAACTAAACTTACCCTGGAATCGCTGGGCGGAACCCCCTTCCTACTCCTTATTTTTACCTACATCACTCAAGGGATGTTGTTCTGGGGAATTACGTTATGGATCCCCATGGTTGTCAATTCTCTCGGCTATACCGGATTCAGTAAAGCATTGGTCAGTTCTCTGCCTTATCTGACTGCGGTTATACTGGCAATCCCTATCTCATGGATCAGTGATAAGACACAAAAACGTGTACTTATTGCTTCACTGGGCCTACTAATCCCCGGCGTGATGTTATTTCTCCTGCCATTTGTCGATGCGCCAGGCTTTAAAATCACGCTCATTACCCTGGCGATGGGCTATTATGCCGCCAGCTTTACCCCCAATATCTGGTCGATTATCCAGTCGAACGTTAAACCCCATGCGATTGGCCCAGCCTCCGGTATTATTAATGGCATCGGCGCCGGCGGCGGCGGTACGCTGGCAGGCCTAATGGTCGGCTATTTTTACCGGACAACCGGCAGCTATATGCAGGGATTTATGGTTCTCGGATGCATTGTTATCCTGGGCGGCGCGTCATTATTGATCTACGGCAGAATAAGAGCTCACCATGCCCGGCGCTAGCGTCATCAGCCAGAATGTAAAAAAACAACGCCACCCGAGGGTGGCGTGTTCAGTTCAGGGCTGGTTTCTGTCTAACCAGTCACCGCTTTCAATCAGAGTTAACCCATCAACAGGACGTTGATATACATACATCCATGCGCTGCCGTAAGGCGTCTGGATTAACTGGCGTGCGTATTCACCGCCCCTGGTGCGCAAAGCATCAAGTTCGGCCAGCGTGGCGTTATCAATTCGATAAACTTCACCGTATACCGCTCCGTTTCCCGGAACTGCGCCTGGATAGTGGCCCAGACTATACAACTGGTAGTTATCGATACGGTAATCGCCAAGCAATTGGGCATTGGTCATCCAGTGACTGTTGCCTTGTTTCTGTCGTAAACTGCCATAGACAAATATTCGCATTGCTAAAACTCAAACTGATAGAGCAAATCAAGTGCCTGATCTACGCCAGACACTGCTTCCAGATATAGCTTAGGCATCAGGCGATAACGTAACGTGAGCGTCGCCAGAGAGTCAAATATCCCTACACCATACTTCACCTGTAGACCCGGCAGTACATAGCCGCTGACCACAACCTGGGACGAATCGCCCACCCCTTGCGTGTCCAGCGCCAGATTACTTACACCGAATGTCTCTCCGATTTTACCCACAACCTGACCACTTTGCGCAACCCCCAGGCCAATAAGCATGGAAGTCATTGCTGCGCTATCACTCTGATTGCTGTCCAACCCCTGCCCACGCAGCAGATAAGAAAGCGCTTCAGCCTGCGGCATCGCCGGATCGGAGAAGATTTCCGCTTTGGGTTCATCAGCAGTGCCTGTGACGCGCACGCCCGCAATGACATCGTCTTCGGTGGCGTCAGGGTTACGGATCGCTTCGATATTGAGCAGCGGCTGATCCGGCGGGCCGGAGAACAGCAGCTCGCCTTTACGGACAAGCAGGTCCTGGCCGTAGGCGCGGAATCGGCCGTCAGGAATATTGATTTGACCATTCAGCCCCAGCCCCTGCTTATCCTGCGCGACTTTCAAATCGCCGGTCAAACGCGCTTTAAGCCCGAAGGCGTCGATGCGCACGTTGTTGCCGACGTGGACCGTCAGATTACTGTTGATGGGAATAGACGCTGTCTGCGGCGTTTCTGGTTGCAGGTCATTGTTGAGCATAACCACATCGCTGGAGACGCCGACCGCGCTCTCCGGCAGGTCGTGCACCACAATTCGCGCCCACGGAACGTCCACACGCCCATCCAACGTGAACAGCGAAGGCGTCGCGTCAAAGACCACATCCGGCGAGACATCCAGGCGCACCATCGGCGGAACGGTAATCCGCACCCGGCTGCCTTTCGCCGTCACCCGCGCGCGCCAGTTGTCAATCTGACTCCAGTCGGCGTTGCCGTTCAGGTTAATTTGCCCTTGTTGTGTTCGCACGATACCGGCGAGCGTCGAACGCGTCCCGCTAAAGTTCATGGTGAGCTGGCTCGGCTGCATCTCAAACGGCATAAAGTTACCGTCAATATCCAGCGCGCTAAGCTGCAACTGACCAAACAACTGCGGGCTTTGCACATCGCCGCCCAGACGTAGCCTGGCGTTTAACATTCCCGCCGCTTTTTCGCCGCGCGAAAAGACAGGGTTGACCATCGCCAGATTGAGATTGCGCATGTTGACGTTACCGCCGAGATTGCGCCGCCCCTGAGGATCGGTTACCTGCACCTGGCCATCGAATTGACCATTGTTCGTCAGGCGAATCAGCCATCCCAGCTCGGCGCGATTATTGTGCAGATCGGCGCTGAGGTTCAGCGTCTCAAACGCGACCGGTAACGGCGCGTCATTGACGGTCTGCGTGACCTTCACATTACGACCGGAAAGCGTGACCTTCCCCTGCGGCAATCCCTCCTGGGTGGTGTCCCACGACACGTCCGCTTTCCCGCTAAAGATCCCGCTGGCCTGAGTGGTATCAGGCATAAATGGCTTCAGCATCGCCAGATCAAAGCGGTTGAGATTGACCACCGCCCGTCCTGCGGCGCCCGCATCAATGGTTTGCGGGATGCACAGCTCGGCGTTCGGGTTCAGCCAACAATGCGGCCCGATACTAATTTTCTGTTCTTTATTACGGTAGTCCAGCGCAATCGCGCGGGTCAACGACCATGGCCCCACTGGCGTCTGGAAACGGGTGTCGCTTAACGTCCCTTTCCAGCGCGCCGCCTCGCGATCAAAACTGCCTGTCAGGGAGAGTTGACCGGATACCGGTTCTCCCTGAACACGGAGCTGTAGCTGATGCTGCTTCTCGCTGCCTTTGGCGTCAAGCGTCACCAGATTGATGTTAACGTCGGGCTGCGAAATCCGCTCTACGCGAACGTTGAGATGGCCCGCTATCTGATCGGTGGATTTAATATCGCCCTCAATGCGCGCCTGGGCGACAGACAGCTCCTGCCAGCGCAAGCCGCGGGCGGTGATATCCGCCAACAACTGCGGCGCTTCTACCGTACCGCGGACTTTAACGATTCCTTTTGCCATGCCGCCCAGTCCTGGCAGCGCATTATCCAGCCCTGGCGCATCGATGGCGGCGTCAAGATTCAACTCCTTAACGCCAAGCTCGCCTTTTATATCGGCGCTGTTTGGGCCCAGCGCAAGGTGCAGCCCCGGGATCGTCCACTGCATGTAGCTGTTGCCCTTTAGCGTCCCGTTGACGTTAACGCTGTTCTGCTTCACATTGCCGGTCAGCTTGAGCTCCGGAACATCCATCTGCCAGGTGCCGCCGTAGAGGCTGCCTTTGGTTTTCATGACGCCGTTAAGCTTCGCGGGCCAATCCGGGATCTCTTTAGCGGTATTGATGCCATTCAGCGTCAGTTCGCCACGCCAGCTAATCGCCTGCTGCCAGTCCACCAGCGCTTTCAGTTCGGTTTTTCCCTCCAGAGCGGCGACGGTGAGTTTATCGAGATTAATCTGCCGCTCATTCCCTTTAGCATCCAGCGTAATGGTCGCCGGCGGAATATCTTGTCCTTTCACGGCGGTTCGCATCGACAACGTATAGTCGGTCATCTTACCGCTCAGTTTGAGCTTCAGATCGTCAGCCTGAAACTGGGTATCACCCGTCAATGGCCAGGCAATGCGTTGGCTGACGACTTCAAGATTGAGCGGTAAACCGGCCTCCGCCAGCCGCGTCTGGGCGCGAAGCGCGACATCCATCGGCCCGGAAAGGTTCACCCCGACCTCCAGTTGTTCGCGTAGCGCGCCGCCGACCTTGAGTTTTATCTTTTCACCCTTTAGCGGATCGATATTCAGCGTACTGTTGAGCGTAATATCAACCGGCCAGTTATTGGCGAGCTGCGCCGTACCGGAGGCTTTCACCGTGCCCTGGTTGGCGTCGATATCCAGAGTATCCAGCTTCATATTACCGTCGATACTGCTGACTTTAAGCAGCATCGTGCGCACCGTCAGATCGGTATCGCCGGTGATGCGTAGCTGCTCGCCGCGAAATGACTCGATATTCAGATTGAGCGGCAGGTGAACATCAGTCATCTCCGGCATTACTGGTTTTGCAAACAGATCTTTTAGCGTTTCGCCAAGCGGCTTTTCATCCGGTTGAGGTTTCTCGATTTTGGGTTCAACCACCTCTTCCTGCGCCACGTCAGCGACCTTCGGCAGCGCGATCAGCAATCCCTGAAGCCGCGTCGGTTTCAGGGTCAGGTTTTTCTCCTGCCATGCCAGCCCGGAGGTAAAATCCAGCACCGAAACGGTAGTGTCATCAATCTTGATATTGATGTTATTCAACGCCACGCGCGACAGCGTGATGGGCCAGGGCGTGGAGAGGTTCAGCGGTCCGCTTTCTTCCTCTTCTTGCGCCGGTTCGGAAGGCGGCATTTTTTTGCTGTCGATAGCGACATTAATGTCTTTTAGCGCCAGATCATTGACGCACAGGCTACTGCGCCACAGGCAATCAAGCCCGACGGCCAGATGAATTTCGCCCGCATTTACCGCAACGCCCGGCTGCTCATAGCGGATATTTTTTAACGATAAGTCCCGCCAGCCGCCGGTGACCTGCCCAATCTCCAGCCCCGGCACCCAGCGGTTCGCCGCACTGAATACCAGATGCAGCCCCGTCGTCGTCCCGACCAGAAACGCAACGCTCGCCAGTAACACCACAATGAAAATCAACACGCCGAGGCTTATTTTCTTCCATAAACTCATAATTCAGGCCCCAGACCGATATAAAACTGTAAACCGTGTTCGTCTTTGTCGCCGACCGGTACGGCAAAATCGAGTTTGATAGGCCCAACCGGCGACGCCCAGCGCACGCCGACCCCGGTCCCGGTTTTGAAATCGCTACGGCGAATATCACTCACCGCCTCGCCGCTATCGACAAACACTGCCCCCCACCATTTGCCGGTGACGTTATACTGGTACTCCAGCGATCCGGTTGCCAGTTTTGAGGCGCCTTTAAGATTGCCGTCGCTATCTTTAGGCGAAATAGATTTGTATTTATAGCCGCGAATACTGCGGTCGCCCCCGGCGAAGAAACGTAAATCCGGCGGAACTTTGTCGAAATCACCGGTTTCTATCCAGCCCAAATTGGCGCGCATCACAAAACGGTGGCGATCGTACAAAGTCCGAATCCAGACGTTTTGCGCCTGCAGCACGGAGAAATCCACGTCGGAGCCCCAGGCCGTATTCGAATAGTCTACTGAATAGCGCTGCGAATCGCCCCAGGTTGGCATCAGTCCCCCTCGCGAGCGGGTTCGGCTGATCATCACGCCCGGGTAGAACAGCATGGTGGTATTGGTGACGTTCCCCTGGGTAAAGTGGTCGAAACTCCAGCGCAGGTTAATCGCCCGCTGCCAACCGCTGGAAAGGTCCCAGTAACGCGAAACAGCAAGCGTGGTCGAGTCCTGCTCCGTATCATTCAAATCGGTCCGTTTAAAACCGCCCTGTACCAGATAGTATTGCTCCAGCGGGTTTTTCAGCAGCGGCATTTTATAACTAAAATCCAGCACCTGTTCCGGCGCAGATATACTGGTGCTGGTGGTCAGACTATGACCGTAAGAGTTCATCCACGGTTTTTTCCACGACGCTTTCACGCGCGGCCCGACGTCGGTGGAGTACCCCACCCCGGTTTCAATCGTATTTTCGGTTCGCGGCGATACCACGCCTTTTAACGGCAGAATTTTTGTTTTACGCGATTTCTCAAATTCCGGCGCCACCACGACAGAATTAAACCATCCGGTAGCGGAAAGTCGGCGGTTTAGTTCCGCCAAATCTTTCGACTCGTACTCATCGCCCTCTTTAAACGGCAACAGATTTTGTAAATATTCATCACGAATCTGCGAACCTTCGAAGGTGACAGGTCCGAAGCGATAGCGCTCACCGCTATCATAATCAATATCCCAAAACGCCTGATGACGGCCCAGAGCAATTCCCAACTGACTTTTAACGAATTCGCTGTCGAAATAGCCTTTACGTAGCGACACGCTGGTTAACGACTTTTTAAAATTGTCATAGTCTCCCTGGTTCAGCACCGTGCCGATTGCCGGACGCGTTTTCAGTAAGGCCAGATAATCTTTGTCCGTGCGCGCGCCGCCGCGTAAAATGACTTCTGTACCGCCAATCAACACCGGCTGGCCGGGCGTAACCCTGGCGATTAATACCTGCCGTCCTTTCGCAGGCGGTGGAAGCAAGTCGAATTTGATAGTGGGTTCGTAATAGCCTAACGCTTTAAGCCCTTCGCGAATCGCATCATCAACTCGGGCGCGAAAGCGCCGATCCGGCGTCACCTCATCGCTCTGAATCGTAGAGAGCTGTGCGCGAACGTTTTTTTCCAGCTCTCCGGATAGCCCTTCGACTTTCAGACGAACATTTGCGGCTACCGCAGAACTGCTCAGGCACAGTAAGCTAACCCAACATAACTGACGGATATGTGGCACATTTTCTCCTGAATATCCCCTATTCCCACCCCTGGAAAAAATCACACTACCGCTCCGCGGCTTAACATAAAATCAACAATTGCGATTGAAAAGCAGACGACTGCCCAAATATTTCTTATGGTTAAATCCAGATACATTAATGTTGTTATTGTGTGCAAAGATGCGTCTCGTTACAACCTTAACGCCAATTAACGCTTTCGGGAGAATAGCTCATGAGTTTATTTGATAAAAAACATCTGGTTACTCAAGCAGATGCGTTACCAGGACGCAACACCCCGATGCCGATCGCCACTCTGCATGCGGTAAATGAACACTCTATGACCAATGTCCCTGCCGGGATGGAGATCGCCTACTTCGCTATGGGCTGTTTCTGGGGCGTAGAACGTTTATTCTGGCAATTGCCCGGCGTATATAGCACCGCGGCAGGGTATGCGGGCGGTTACACGCCTAATCCAACCTACCGGGAAGTCTGCTCCGGGCAGACCGGTCATGCCGAAGCGGTACGGATAGTGTACGATCCTGCCGTTATCAGTTATGAGCAGCTTTTACAGACCTTCTGGGAAAATCACGATCCGACGCAGGGGATGCAACAGGGTAACGATCACGGTACGCAATACCGTTCTGCGATTTATCCCTTAACGCCGGAACAGAGTGCCGCCGCTCACGCCAGTCGCGAGCGCTTTCAGTCGGCAATGGCCGCCGCCGGAGACCATCGCCCTATTACCACGGAAATCGCCCATGCGACGCCGTTTTACTACGCCGAAGATGAACACCAACAGTATCTGCACAAAAATCCATACGGTTACTGCGGGATTGGCGGGATCGGCGTTTGCCTGCCGCCTGACGCGTGACGACGCTGGCGTAGGGGGAACTTGTCGGAGTTGAAAATGAACCCTCTGGCGACTTTACAGTAGCTTACGCTATACTAGCCCTGAACTTATCGGCTCACTGCTACGAGCCGGTTTTCATTAAACGTTACCACACGGATTTATAAACTTCCCTTCCGAGGATCTGGCGTTTCGCCGGATAAGATATGTTAAACAGTATATTCATTATATTCTGCCTGATCGCTGTAAGTGCGTTCTTCTCCATCTCCGAGATCTCGCTTGCCGCATCACGTAAGATTAAACTTAAGTTATTAGCTGATGAAGGCAGTATCAACGCACAACGCGTATTGAAAATGCAGGAAAATCCCGGCATGTTTTTCACCGTTGTGCAAATTGGCCTGAACGCCGTCGCTATTCTTGGCGGTATCGTCGGCGATGCGGCATTTTCGCCCGCCTTTTCCGCCCTTTTCTCGCACTATATGTCGCCAGAACTCTCCGAGCAGCTGAGCTTTATTCTCTCTTTCTCGCTGGTGACGGGGCTGTTTATCCTGTTCGCGGATTTAACCCCGAAACGCATCGGTATGATTGCGCCAGAAGCTGTGGCTTTGCGTATCATCAACCCGATGCGCTTCTGCCTGTTCGTTTTTCGCCCGCTGGTGTGGCTGTTTAACGGCATGGCAAACAACATCTTCCGCCTGTTCAAAATTCCAATGGTGCGGAAAGACGACATTACTTCTGATGATATTTACGCAGTGGTGGAAGCCGGCGCGCTGGCGGGCGTCTTGCGCAAGCAAGAGCACGAACTGATTGAAAATGTGTTTGAACTTGAATCCCGCACCGTACCGTCTTCTATGACGTCGCGCGAAAGTATCATCTGGTTTGATCTGCACGAAGACGAACAAAGCCTGAAGAAAAAGGTCGCCGAACATCCGCACTCAAAATTTTTGGTGTGTAATGAAGATATCGACCACATCATCGGCTATGTAGACTCCAAAGATCTGCTGAATCGCGTGCTGGCGAACCAAAGTATGGCGCTGAATAGCGGCGTGCAAATTCGCAATACCTTGATTGTGCCGGATACGCTGACCCTTTCTGAGGCGCTGGAAAGTTTCAAAACGGCGGGCGAAGATTTCGCGGTCATTATGAATGAATACGCGCTGGTCGTCGGTATCATTACGCTGAACGATGTGATGACCACGCTAATGGGTGACCTGGTCGGCCAGGGACTGGAAGAGCAAATTGTGGCGCGCGATGAAAATTCCTGGCTGGTTGACGGCGGCACGCCGATTGACGACGTCATGCGCGTGCTGGATATCGATGAGTTTCCGCAATCCGGCAACTATGAAACCATTGGCGGCTTTATGATGTTTATGCTGCGCAAGATCCCAAAACGTACTGATTCGGTGAAATTTTCCGGCTACAAATTTGAAGTGGTGGATATCGACAACTACCGTATCGATCAGTTGCTGGTGACGCGTCTCGACAATAAAAGCAACGTACCGGCGCCAAAACTGCCCGATGCGCAAGGTAAAGAAGACAGCGCGGCCTGAAATCCGTTTGCCAGAAACATCAACGGCTCCTGATTCAGGAGCCGTTTTTTTTTACTTTTTTAACCTACTGCATAGCACTTTTGGTTACGCCATCTCAGTTTGCAGACGCATAACCTGACGGTTAACTTCAGACATCACAGACAAGTGCTGCTTGTCTCTCACTTTTGGGATAAGAATCTTACCCTTATCGAACTCAAAAGCGCCAACATCCTTGATATATAACCGTCCACGGAACAGGATCTTCACGTACTTCGCCACCTGTAGCGGGTTGTAGCGTTGGAAAATTTTCATTGTTGTCTCCTGCAGAGTATTACGCCCTTGCGGTGCCACAATCGGCCCAACAGTTCTAAGGCGCAAATTTTAATGCCATATGACTATAGACCATATCTACGTCGTTTCCAGTGTGCATAAGTATATTTACCTTTTGATTACAGTTATTCAGAATTATCTAAACATCAGCTCATTTTTCTCAGTATATGCCTTCATTTTTCACAGGAAGTGTGCGCCCGCCCGCAAACTGGCATCCCCTTTGCGGGAAAAAGCATCAATCGCACATATGATTAACTATCGGCCCAAAGTGGTCGGATCACCTGCAAAAAAATAAAGAAGGAATGACCATGACCCTACGTAAAATTCTGGCGATGTCGTGTCTGCTACTCCCCATAATGGCTTGTGCGCATAAACTTGAAGTTAACCAACGGGTGCCGCCGGTAGGCATTGCCGACCGTGGCGAACTGACGTTGAATAAAGATGAGTTTAGTTATAAAAACTGGAATAGCGCGCAGCTGGCGGGAAAAGTGCGCGTCCTGCTGCACATTGCGGGTCGAACGTCAGCGAAGGAAAAAAACGCCACGCTGATTGAAGCGATTAAATCAGCCAAGCTCCCGCATGACAGATACCAGACGACCACAATTGTGAACACCGATGATGCGATCCCAGGCTCCGGTATGTTCGTGCGTAGCAGTATAGAAAGTAATAAAAAGCTCTACCCGTGGTCGCAATTTATTGTCGACAGCAATGGCGTGGCGCGTAACGCCTGGCAATTAAAAGAAGAGGGGTCCGCCGTCATCGTGCTTGACAAAGACGGTCGGGTTCAATGGGTGAAAGATGGCGCGTTAACCCAGCAAGAGGTACAGCAGGTGGTCGACCTGCTGCATAAGCTCCTCAGTAAATAGTCACCCGGAAGCCGGGGTTAAGGAACGACTCACGAGGGGTATAGTCCAGCGTTTTTCCCTGCCAGTCGTGAACGTGCGCCCCGGCTGCAACAGCAATGGCATGACCTGCGGCAGTGTCCCAGACGCTGGTCGGCCCAAATCTGGGGTAAAGCTGCGCCTGGCCTTCCGCCACAAGACAGAATTTCAGCGAGGAACCAATAGAAGTTGTCTGATGTTCGCCAAGCTGTTGGAGATATTCGGTGAGTTCATCATCCGTATGCGAACGGCTAATCACCACCAGCGGCGGGCGGGCATCCCGGACCTGAATCTGCTTACGCACTCCGCACTCCTCTTTCCAGGCCTTACCTTCCGCCGCGTAGTACATCACTTTCAGCACCGGCGCATAGACCACGCCCAACACCGGTTTGCCCTGCTCAATCAGCGCGATATTGACCGTGAATTCGCCATTGCGCTTGATGAACTCTTTGGTGCCGTCGAGCGGATCGACCAGCCAGTAGCGCTGCCAGTGCTGGCGCACTTCCCAGGCAGGCGGATCTTCTTCTGAAAGCACCGGAATATCCGGCGTGAGCGTGCGTAACCCTTCGAGAATCACGGTATGTGCGGCGATATCCGCCGCAGTGACTGGAGAATCGTCCTGCTTGCGGGCGTACTCCATCGGTTTGGCTCCATCATAAACCTGCATAATGGCATCGCCCGCGTTCCGTGCAAGCTGGCATACTTGTTCTAACATTCTCCACCTCTTTATGACGGGGGCGTTAACTCGTTGTTTTACTTATACCCGATCGTTAAGGGTTCCGCCAACTGTGATACCGTCTGCGGTTTTGATAATACCTTTCATGGCATGATTCACCCTTCTGTGAACACTCGCAAAAAATCGGCCAGATGGGGCGGTTTCGCCTTCTTCTGGCGACGGTCGGAACGATATCGGGTTTCACTGTTTATCATCGCTATTTTTCACTATCCGGCTTTTCTATTGCGTTCTTAAAAGGTGCCTCTGATGATTAAGTTTAGTGCAACGCTTCTGGCTACGCTGATCGCCGCCAGCGTGAATGCGGCCACCGTCGATCTCCGCATCATGGAAACTACTGATTTACATAGCAACATGATGGATTTCGATTATTACAAGGATACCGCAACCGAAAAATTCGGATTGGTACGTACCGCAAGTTTGATTCATGCCGCCCGAAATGAAGTCAAAAACAGCGTGCTGGTGGATAACGGCGACCTGATTCAGGGGAGCCCTCTGGGCGATTATATGGCGGCAAAAGGGCTCAAAGACGGTGACGTTCACCCGGTCTATAAAGCGCTCAACACTCTGGATTACGCGGTTGGAAACCTCGGCAACCATGAGTTTAATTATGGTCTGGACTATCTGCATAACGCGCTGGCTGGCGCGAAATTCCCTTATGTTAACGCCAATATTATCGACGTTAAAACCCAAAAGCCGCTCTTTACGCCTTATCTGATTAAAGAGACGAACGTTATTGATAAAGACGGCAACCCGCAAACCCTGAAAATCGGCTATATCGGCTTTGTCCCGCCGCAAATCATGATTTGGGATAAAGCGAACCTGAGCGGCAAAGTTACCGTCAATGACATTACGGAAACCGCCCGGAAATATGTGCCCGAAATGCGCGAGAAAGGCGCAGATATCGTGGTAGTCATTGCTCATTCAGGCCTTTCTGCCGATCCGTACCACAGCATGGCGAAAAACTCGGTTTATTACCTCAGTGAAGTTCCCGGCGTCGACGCGATTATGTTTGGCCACGCCCATGCCGTCTTCCCCGGTAAAGATTTTGCCGACATCAAAGGCGCGGATATCGCCAAAGGTACGCTTAACGGCATTCCTGCGGTAATGCCTGGCATGTGGGGCGACCATCTGGGAGTAGTCGATCTGGTGCTCAATAACGACAGCGGCAAATGGCAGGTTACGCAGGCGAAAGCGGAAGCGCGGCCTATCTATGACGCCGCCGCTAAAAAGTCGCTGGCAGCGGAAGACAGTAAGCTGGTCGATATTCTGAAAGCCGATCACGATGCCACCCGCGAGTTTGTCAGCAAGCCCATCGGCAAGTCCGCCGATAACATGTACAGTTATCTTGCTCTGGTGCAGGACGATCCTACCGTACAGGTGGTGAATAACGCGCAAAAAGCGTATGTGGAACACTTTATTCAGGGCGATCCGGATCTGGCGAAACTGCCGGTGCTGTCCGCCGCCGCGCCGTTTAAAGTTGGCGGGCGTAAGAACGATCCTGCCAGCTTTGTCGAGGTGGAAAAAGGCCAGTTGACCTTCCGTAACGCCGCCGATCTTTATCTCTATCCGAATACGCTGGTGGTGGTGAAAGCCAGCGGCAAGGAGGTAAAAGAGTGGCTGGAATGTTCTGCCGGACAATTTAATCAGATTGATATTCACAGCAACAAACCGCAATCGTTGATCAATTGGGATGGCTTTCGCACCTATAATTTCGATGTCATTGACGGCGTGAATTATCAAATCGATGTGTCACAGCCCGCCCGCTATGATGGCGAATGCCAGATGGTGAATCCGCAGGCGGAACGTATTAAAAACCTGACCTTTAACGGTAAGCCTGTCGACCCGAACGCTACGTTCCTGGTCGCCACGAATAACTATCGCGCTTACGGCGGCAAGTTTGCCGGCACGGGCGACAGCCATATCGCCTTTGCGTCTCCGGATGAAAATCGCGCCGTGCTGGCGGCATGGATTGGCGCAGAGTCAAAACGCGCGGGCGAAATCCATCCGGCGGCGGATAATAACTGGCGTCTGGCGCCAATCCACAGCGATACGGCGCTGGATATCCGCTTTGAAACATCGCCAGGCGATAAAGCCGCTGCCTTCATTAAAGCGAAAGGGCAGTATCCGATGAAGAAGGTTGCCGTCGATGATATCGGTTTTGCCATTTATCAGGTGGATTTAAGCAAGTAACGTGTGTCCCGTATGGCGCTGCGTTTATTCGGCCTGACTGGCAGGCCGAATAAAGCGCTAGCCGTCATCTGATAAACGGTCCCGCTGCGCCAATACCTGGGGCAAATTCAGTTCTATCCAGTCCGCCAGCGCGGCGACTTTATCGCTCACCTGCTCGCCAAGCGGCGTCAGGCTGTACTCTACATGCGGCGGAACAACTGGATATGACACCCGGTTGAGAAATCCGTCCTGTTCAAGCGCCTGTAACGACTGCGCCAGCATCTTTTCACTCACGCCTCCCATCTTGCGACGCAGGTCGCTAAAACGGTGTGTACCGTCGCGTAACGCGACCAGAATCAGTACGCCCCAGCGACTGGTGACATGTTTTAACACCTCACGGGACGGGCACTGTTCAGCAAAGAGATTGCCTTCACGCAACTGCCGGGAAAGAGTATGAGCGCGCATTGATACTTACCTTTTTGTACGTACTTACTAAAAGTAAGTTTAGGTGGTAGCGTAATAAAACACAAGACCAACACTGAGGAGTTCACCATGATTGCTATCACTGGCGCAACAGGCCAACTGGGCCAACACGTTATTGAAAACCTGCTAAAAACGACGCCCGCCAGTCACCTCATCGCGATCGTCCGTAACCCGAAAAAAGCCGCCCCGCTCAGTCAGCGCGGGATTGCCGTTCGCCAGGCGGATTACGCTAACGAAGCCGCGCTGACCACCGCCTTACAGGGCGTTGATAAACTGCTGCTTATATCATCCAGCGAAGTGGGACAACGCACCGCGCAGCACCGCAACGTCATTCAGGCCGCCATTGCCGCGAAGGTGAAATTCATCGCCTATACCAGCCTGCTACATGCGGATAAATCGCCGCTGGCGCTCGCCGATGAACATATTGAAACGGAAAAAATGCTGGCTGAGTCAGGTATTCCTCACACGCTATTACGTAACGGCTGGTATACGGAAAACTACCTGGCGAGCGTCCCTGCCGCGCTGAAGCATGGCGTCTTTATTGGCGCAGCGGGAGAAGGGAAAATCGCCTCCGCAATGCGCGCTGACTATGCCGCCGCCGCCGCGCGCGTCATCCATGAAGAGGGTCACGCCGGGAATGTTTACGAGCTGGCGGGTGATGACGCCTGGACATTAAGCCAGTTGGCGGATGAACTTACTCATCAGAGCGGAAAAAAAATCGTCTACCAGAACCTGAGCGAAGTCGATTTTGCCGCCGCGCTGAAAGGCGCAGGCCTGCCTGACGGACTGGCGGATATGTTGGCCAATTCTGACGCTGGCGCGGCGAAAGGCGGCCTGTTTGATGACAGCCATACGCTGCGTAAACTCATCGGTCGCCCGACGACGACGCTCACAGAAAACCTTCGCTCCGTACTGTAAGTGTTAAAATTTAGTTAATTTATGTGGCATCCTCATAGACCTTCTCTGATAATGACGGAACGGTTTATGAGGAGAATCTGATGATTAGCGGCGTGCTATACGCCCTGCTGGCAGGGCTAATGTGGGGATTGATTTTCGTCGGCCCGTTAATCGTGCCGGATTACCCGGCCCTCTTACAGTCAATGGGACGCTATCTGGCGCTGGGGCTGATTGCCCTGCCGATTGCCTGGCTAGGCCGCACGCGGTTACGCCAGTTGACGCGCAAAGACTGGTCCACCGCCCTGTCGCTGACCCTGATGGGCAATGTAATCTATTACGCCTGCCTCGCCAGCGCCATTCAGCGAACCGGCGCGCCGGTTTCGACGATGATCATCGGGACATTGCCGGTCGTCATTCCGCTTTTCGCTAACATTCTCTATAGCCAACGAGACGGCAGATTATCCTGGCGGCGTTTAGCGCCCGCGCTGGCGCTTATCGGTTTTGGCCTGCTGTGCGTCAATATTGCTGAACTTAGTCAGGGATTATCCGATGTTAGCGGCTGGCGCTATGGTTCAGGCATTGTGCTGGCGCTGATTTCCGTAGCGTGCTGGGCATGGTATGCGCTGCGCAACGCCCGCTGGCTGCGGGAAAATCCCGACAAACATCCCATGATGTGGGCAACGGCGCAGGCGCTGGTTACGCTGCCGGTCTCGTTAATCGGCTATGCGGCGGTCTGTCTGTGGCTGAGTATCCAGAAACCGCTGTTTACCCTGCCCTTTGGCCCGCATCCCGCGCTGTTTATCGGTCTGATGATCGCCATCGCGGTGCTGTGTTCCTGGGTGGGCGCGCTGTGCTGGAATATCGCCAGCCAAAAATTGCCAACCGTTATTTTAGGGCCGCTGATTGTTTTTGAGACGTTGGCGGGACTGCTCTATACCTTCATTCTGCGCCAGGAAATCCCGCCATTCCTGACGTTAAGCGGCATTGCGCTCCTGGTGGCGGGCGTGGCCATTGCCGTGAGAGCGAAACCGGAAAAAGCGACCGTCGTTCCGGTCACGGAACGCTAATTTCATACTCGCTTAAATTATACGCACCCCGAAAGAGTTATAGCCTTGCCTTAAAGATGCATTTAAAATACAACTTATATTATTGCAAATGAGGTAACGGCTATGGCTTATCGCGATCAACCTTTAGGCGAACTGGCGCTCTCTATTCCCCGCGCATCGGCGCTGTTTCGCCAGTACGATATGGATTACTGCTGCGGCGGAAAACAGACGCTGGCGCGCGCCGCCGCGCGTCACGACGTCGATATTGACATCATTGAAGCGCAACTGGCGCAGTTGGCTGAACAGCCCATCGAAAAAGACTGGCGCGCCGTTCCGCTGGCGGACATTATTGACCATATCGTGGTGCGCTATCATGACCGACATCGCGAGCAACTGCCGGAGCTTATCCTGCAGGCAACCAAAGTGGAACGCGTCCACGCGGATAAGCCAAACGTCCCACGCGGCCTGACAAAATATCTCACCGCGCTGCATGAAGAGCTTTCCAGCCATATGATGAAAGAAGAACAGATCCTGTTCCCAATGATCAAACAGGGTATGGGTCGCCAGGCAACGGGCCCGATAAGCGTAATGGAAAGCGAGCATGACGAGGCGGGAGAGCTGGTAGACGTCATCAAACACGTCACCCAAAATGTAACGCCGCCGCCAGAAGCGTGTACCACCTGGAAAGCGATGTATAACGGCATTAATGAGATGATTGATGATCTGATGGAGCACATCAGCCTGGAGAATAACGTGCTGTTCCCACGCGCGCTGGCCGGGGAATAATCGCCAGCCGGGCATTTTGCCGGATGGCGGCTGTAAACTGCGCCTTATCCGGCCTACAAATCAACGCTACGCTGTAAGCCCGGTAAGCGCCAGCGCCACCGGGCAAAACAATTAACGCATCCCCGCCATCCGTTTCTTACCTATCAACAGCCAGCCCAGACCCAACGCGATAAACCACAGCGGCGTCACGATCAGCGCCTGGCGCGTATCGTCTTCCAGCGTCAGTAATACCAGCACGAACGCAAAGAACGCCATACAGACCCAGCACATCAGCTTACCGAGCGGCATCTTATAGATGGATTTTTCATGCAGGTGGGGACGCTTTTTGCGGTACACCAGGTATGAACACAGAATGATGGTCCAGACAAACATAAACAGGATAGCCGAAACCGTAGTGATCATGGTGAATGCGCCAATCACGCTCGGGTTGACCATCAGCATAACCACGCCGCCCAGCAGGCAGATACAGGAGAAGGTCAGGCCTTTCGCCGGTACCGCGCGTTTCGATAGCTTAGCGAACGCTTTTGGCGCCACGCCTTCTTGCGCCAGGCCAAACAGCATACGGCTGGTCGAGAAGACGCCGCTGTTGGCGGAAGACGCCGCCGAGGTCAGCACAACAAAGTTGATCACGCTCGCGGCGGCAGGCAGACCCACCAGTACAAACAGCTCAACGAACGGGCTCTTATTCGGCACCACGGAACTCCACGGCGTCACCGACATAATGACAATCAGCGCAAAGACGTAGAACATGATGATACGGATCGGTATTGAGTTAATCGCGCGCGGCAGCGATTTTTCCGGATCTTTAGTTTCTGCGGCGGTAGTACCGACCAGCTCAATGCCCACGAAGGCGAACACCGCAATCTGGAAACCAGCAAAGAACCCGCTAATACCTTTCGGGAACCAGCCGCCGTCATTCCACAGATGCGCGAAAGACGCTTCAACGCCGGTCGGCGATTTAAAGTGCATCGCAATCATCACCAGCCCGACCACAATCAACGCCACGATGGCGACGATTTTGACCATAGCAAACCAAAATTCCATTTCACCAAACATTTTAACGGTGGCGAGGTTGAGGCTTAGCAGCAGGATCACTACCGCCAGCGAGGCGACCCAATCGGAAAGGCCGGGAAACCAGAACTGCGCGTAGGCGGTAATCGCCACCACGTCAGCCATACCGGTCACTACCCAGCAAAACCAGTACGTCCAGCCGGTGAAATATCCCGCCCAGGGGCCAAGCAGGTCGGAAGCAAAATCGCTAAACGATTTATATTCCAGATTCGAGAGCAGCAATTCCCCCATGGCGCGCATCACGAAAAAAAGCATAAAACCGATGATCATATACACAAAAATGATCGACGGCCCGGCGAGACTGATCGTTTTACCCGATCCCATAAACAGACCGGTACCAATAGCGCCGCCAATAGCGATAAGCTGTATATGACGGTTTGTAAGATTGCGCCGTAGCGACTGTTCAGCCGGAGCCTGTTCGTCGGCTGCGACTTTTACCTGATCTACCATGTTTTTCTTCCTGTACCTGTCTGTGTTGTGCGGGCTCTACGGCCTTTGGTCTATGATACGACGATCCTGTTGTCAGGACTCATCGATATTAGGTAAGAATCGGCGGGATGAATACTAAGATTCAAATACAATGTTAATTTTATGTTTAAAATGAGTGTTATATCACTTTGATAATGCGAATTAGCTCACAAAAATACACGTAACGACGCCATTTGCAAAATAAAATATTGGCATCTACTGAAGTCAGGGTTGCCGGATAAGACGTTTACGCCGTCATCCGGCAAACCCGGAGCGCTTACAGAATTTCCAGCAGTTCCACCTCAAACACCAGGGTGCTGAATGGCGGAATAGATGCCCCGGCCCCACGCTCGCCATAGGCCAGCTCCTGTGGGATAGTCAGTTCCCATTTGGAACCTACCGGCATCAGAGTCAGCGCTTCAATCCAGCCGGCGATCACGCCATTTACCGGGAATTCAGCCGGTTCGCCGCGCGCGACGGAGCTGTCAAATACGGTGCCATCAATAAGCTTACCGGTGTAATGCACGCGTACGCGGTCGGTACGCGCCGGAATCGCGCCTTCGCCCTGCGTCAGAACGCGGAACTGTAAACCAGATTCAGTACTGTTCACACCGTCTTTTTCGCGGTTTTCTTCCAGGTATTTCACGCCTTCGGCCGCCATTGCTTTGAAACGCTCACGACGCACCGCGTCCGCACGCTCATGAATTTCACGCAGCGCACGATGCACCACATCAACAGGAACCGCCGGGTGTTTACCTTCCAGCGCATCAGCAATGCCTGCAACCAGCGCTTCAGGCAACAGCCCTTCAAGACCGGATTCGCTGAGCTGCTGCCCTACCTGCAAACCAATACCGTAGCTCGCTTGCGCTTCAATAGTGTCAAAAGTCGGGGTGGCCATTATTTTTCCTTCATTGGATATCAAAAAAGTAGCGGGCAGCATAACAGCCACGCTTCTTCTGGTAAAACTTTGTCTCAGGGAGGATGACAAATCGCAGGGAAAAAGAAACAATAGATTATCCGTATTGATGTCACGAAAGCGGATAGCACTACCAGTATCATAGCGTTAGCCATCTATACTCTATGATTAAGGAACGAGATGCGGAGCAGGAGGTAAACCATGCCCGGGCGCTTTGAATTAAAACCAACCCTGGCGAAAATCTGGCACGCGCCGGATAATTTTCGCATCATGGAGCCGCTGCCGCCTATGCATCGTCGTGGCATTATCATTGCCGCTATCGTGCTGGTGATCGGCTTCCTGCTGCCCGCCAGCGAGACCAGCGACTCGCCTGTCGTCACGCGGGAAGCGCAATTGGATCTGCAATCGCAATCACAGCCGCCGACGGAGGCCCAGCTTCAGGCGCAACTGGTCGCGCCGCAAAACGATCCGGATCAGGTGGCGCCCGTTGCGCCGGAACCTATCCAGGAAGGCCAGCCGGAAGAACAAAACCAGCCGCAGACGCAGCCTTTCCAGCAGGATAGCGGCATCGGTCAACAATGGCGCTCGTACCGGGTAGAGCCTGGTAAAACTCTGGCGCAACTGTTCCGTGACCACGGACTGCCCCCGACAGACGTTTATGCAATGGCGCAGGTAGAAGGCGCTGGCAAGCCGCTGAGTAATCTCAAAAATGGTCAAATGATTAAAATTCGCCAGAATGCCAGCGGGGTGGTGACAGGTTTAACGATAGATGGCGATAACGGTCAACAGGTGCTGTTTACGCGTCAGCCTGACGGCAGTTTTATTCGCGCACAGTAACGCCGGCTGCGCCTTACCCCGCCTATACCCTATTCGTTCAGGTGAAGCATTACCGCTTCACCTTATTCACCCACCAAATCCCCGAACACACCAGCACCAGCGCAATCATGTATTTCCACTCCAATATATTCTCGCCGAGAAAAATAGCCGAAAGAGCCGCGCCAGAAACCGGGATCAGAAAGTTAAACGGCGCAATCATCCCCACGCGATTATATTTGAGTAAAATGCTCCATAGCGCAAAAGCGACCGACGAGAGCAGCGTCAGGTAGACTAAAATCGCCACCGACGAGAAGCCATGTATCGTCAGCGTACCGCCAAAAACGTAACCGCCAATGACCAGAACCAGACCGCCAATCCCCAATTGATAGCCAGTCATGACCATCGGATCGACCGTCTGCGAGAGACGTTTGCCATACAACGTGGCCGCAGAAAGAATAAACGCCGCCAGCACCACGGAGCCTTCTCCCGGCAGATTAAAGCTGAAATCCAGGCCATTGCTGACGTTCACCACCATGACGCCCGCAAAGCCCAGAATACAGCCGAGCGTTTTGTTGTAGCTCAATCGGTCGTTCTGATAAATAAAGTGCGCCAGCAATACGCTGAAGAATGTGCCTGTCGCGTTCATGATTGAGCCTTTCACGCCGGAGGTAAACGCAAGGCCGATATAGAAAAAGAGATATTGCAGCGACGTCTGGGTCAGCCCCAGTAACGTTAACTGAGCAAACTGGCGCGGACGAAACCGACCAATCGGTTTACGCTGAAGCAGCGCGAACAGTAGCAGCAACCCACCCGCAAACAAAAAACGATAACCAGCAAAAACAATTTTAGAAGGGATATCGTCGGTGGCTATCTGAAAGAGGTCATAACCACTTTTGATGGCTGGATAAGCGCTGCCCCATAGCAGGCAACAAAATGCGGCACACACATAAACGACGTTTTTGCGGGCAAACGGGGAGGCCTGGCGTTGGGTATCCATTCTTTCACCAAGAAATTAAAATAATGTTTTATTTTTGATTATCGCGAAAAGAGGGGGAGATAGCCAGTCGAAAAGCGATGGGGTTAAAAAAGCAAAACGTCGGCGCTGGGCCGACGTTTCGTTGCTAGCAAAAACGAGAATGACTGATTACTCAGCAACCACGTTGATGATAACTTTTGCGAATACTTCGCTGTGAACCTGGAAGTTCACTTCGTGTTCGCCAGTGGTACGCAGAACGCCGTTCGGCAGACGAACTTCGCTCTTAGCCACGTCAACGCCAGCTGCAGTCACAGCGTCAGCGATGTCGCGAGTACCGATGGAACCGAACAGTTTACCTTCGTCGCCTGCTTTAGACGCGATAGTAACGGTTTCCAGGGCGTTGATTTTCTCTGCGCGTGCATTTGCAGCAGCCAGAACGTCAGCCAGTTTAGCTTCCAGTTCAGCGCGACGTGCTTCGAAGTATTCAACGTTTTTCTTGGTAGCCGGAACAGCTTTACCCTGTGGTACCAGGAAGTTACGAGCATAGCCCGCTTTAACGTTAACCTGATCACCCAGGCTACCCAGGTTTGCTACTTTATCAAGCAGAATAACTTGCATTACCTTATCCTCTCAAAGTCGTATTAATGGACCGTGACCGATTACTGATGGCGATCAGTGTACGGCAGCAGAGACAGGTAGCGAGCGCGTTTGATAGCGCGAGCCAGCTGACGCTGGTATTTTGCACGGGTACCGGTGATACGGCTTGGGACAATCTTACCGCTTTCGGTGATGTAGTTTTTCAGCGTAGCGATATCTTTATAGTCGATCTCTTGAACGCCTTCCGCGGTGAAACGGCAGAACTTGCGACGACGGAAATAACGTGCCATATGGCTAGTCTCCAGAATCTATCAATTCAATCTGCTCGGCATGCAGAACCATTTTGCTCAGACCGTTCTTTGCCTTGTGGCAAGAAATAAACCCCTGAACGGTTATGCGGCTGCCGACCGTTATACTGTGAGTAATGGCCTGGTTTTCGTGTCCGCTAACAATAACGGGCATTTGGCACCACGCCTGCCGGTGAAAGCCGGCTTCCTCTTGCACAGAACGATGCTCAAGCACGAACTGGCAATGCGGAATTCCTGATGGACTGACCTTTCGAAAGGGGGCCCTGCACACGGTGCCGGACAACGCCAGACGGTTGGTCATCAGAAATTACTCTTCAGAATCCCCAGCTTCAGCATCATCTGCGGTTTCGTTAGCGAAATCATCGCGACGCTCACGGCGCTCGTCTTTCGCTTTAACCATCGGAGAAGCTTCGGTAACAGCGTGCTTAGTACGCATAACCATGCTGCGGATAACGGCATCGTTGAAGCGGAAGGTAGTTTCCAGCTCATCGATCACTTCCTGCGGCGCTTCAACGTTCATCAGAACGTAGTGCGCTTTGTGCAGTTTGTTGATCGGGTAAGCCAGCTGACGGCGGCCCCAGTCTTCCAGACGGTGGATCTTGCCTTCTGCGCCAGTGATGGCGGCAGAGTAACGCTCGATCATGCCCGGAACCTGTTCGCTCTGGTCAGGATGGACCATAAAAACGATTTCGTAATGACGCATCGAATTGCTCCTTACGGATTATTCAGCCTCCTGTCTGGGTCAGCCGCGGCCCATGGAGGCAAGGAACGTGTTAAAGGTCGGCTGAAAAATGACGCGTTATAATACTGACACGCCCGGCGAAACTCAAGGCAATAGTTCGATTATTTATGTGCCTGCCGATCAGTTCTGAAATGTAAAAGATTAAGGATGAGATACCGACCTGTTAACCACCATAACAGCTAGCGAGTTGACGATTTATCAGGCATCAGCGGGAAATGCGGTAATTTTTTGAACAACTGCATCAGAAATGGTCGCTATCGCTCCTGCTGGTAGCGATTAAAATAACATCAGAGGTTCACAAAAAAGGAGGCAGGGCCAGGTCAGCAACCGCCGCCGAGGAGGTCACTATGTTCTTCCGTATTTTCCCCCTTCTGGCTGGATTTTTGCTCAGCGTAAATACAATGGCAGCCATTGAAATTGATAATCGTCAGGCCAGAAATATGGACGATATACAGAGCTTAGGCGTGATTTACATAAACCATAATTTCGCGACTGAAAGCGAGGCCCGCCAGGCGCTGAAAGAAGAAACTGATGCGCGAGGCGCAATGTACTACCACCCGATTTTGTTACGGGAGCCCGGTAGTAACGGCAACATGCATGCCAGCGCGGAGATTTATCGCTAGTATCAGGAAAATGCCATAGTTTTGCCCCCTGGTCAGGGGGCATTTTTTTTCGCTTATCGGGTTGTTAATGGCACTTCGGCATCCGGCTCATGCGTTATGCGGTTTCGCAGATCGCGGCGCATTAATTCAATCACCCAAAACCAAAATACATGTCCCAGAATTTCAGAAGCGTACTCGTCAAAAGGAAGTTGTGTAAGCGGAGGCGTTAAGTTCAGCGCCGGGCAGAATATGCCATGCACGACAACCGTAACAATCAGCCCCGCCAGTATCCCCTGCCATAATTTAACTTTAGGGAAAATTTCCGCGACGACGCAGTAACCTATTGCGAATACCAGCGAAAAGATAATATGAGTTACCATCACAGGGTTAATAACATGCTCAGAAAAGGTATAAACCGTTTGTGTTGGGTCAATGCCTAAATAATCCCGCAAAAAAATATACGGTGGATTAAACTCATCGCGCCCGCCGGAAAACGTTCGCGGCGGTAAAGGAACTTCCGCGCCCCATTTTACAAATGCTGAAATAATACCCGCTGCAAAACCAATTAACGCAGCTACTCCATACCGACGCCGCTGTGGGTCAGTTTTAACAAACAATCCGTTGATAGACACAGTAGTATGATTCTATAGAGTGTTATGAAAGAAGCTCCGGAATCTGACCAATTACATCCCTGAGGGATAGGATCCCGGAGCGTTGTTTTACTTCTGCCCGTAATACGCATTCGGGCCATGCTTACGCATGAAGTGTTTATTCATCAGATAACCGTCGATGGGATTCAGCGCCGGGTTAATGCCGCGCGCAATCCACGCCATTTTTGCCACTTCCTCCATGACCACCGCGTTATGTACCGCATCGTGCGCATCTTTCCCCCAGGCGAACGGCCCGTGTTGATACACGACAATACCTGGCGTATGCAGCGGTTCCACCTCGCCCAGCGTTTCGATGATCACCTTACCGGTGTTCAGCTCGTACTCGCCCTGCACTTCTTCTTCGCTTAACGCTCTGGTACAAGGAATATCGCCAAAGAAATAGTCCGCGTGCGTGGTACCGAGCGCCGGAATAGCCATCCCCGCCTGCGCCCATGCCGTGGCGTGGGTGGAGTGGGTATGAACGACGCCGCCAAGCGACGGATAGCGTTGATACAGCGCCAGATGGGTAGCGGTATCGGAAGAAGGACGATAACGTCCCTCCACCACTTTGCCATCCATATCCACCACCACCATGTCATCTACCTTCATGGTTTCATAGGCGACACCGCTTGGCTTAATCACCACCAATCCGCGTTCGCGATCGATAGCGCTGACGTTGCCCCAGGTAAACGTCACCAGTCCATAACGGGGCAAATCCATGTTAGCGTCAAATACCTGCTGCTTGAGCTTTTGCATTAGGCTGCCTCCACCAGACCGGCGCTGGCCATGCGCGCTTTCACCCAGTCACGCGCTTTCGCTACCTCTGCCGCCGGGTTCTCTGCTGTTTCGCTCCACATCTCAATCAGATAGGGCCCGCAATAGCCACTCTGTTTGAGCGTTTCGAAGCAGCGTTCGAAATCGACAACGCCTTCGCCAAACGGCACATTTTTGAACACGCCGGGTTTAGTATCTTTGACGTGTACCGCGACGATATGCCCGATTCCCGCCTGTAGCTCCATCTGTACGTCGTTATCCCAGGCAGACAGATTGCCGATATCCGGATAGAGCTGGAACCACGGGTTATTGAGGTAGTGAGCATAGCCCAGCGCTTTACTGATGGAATTCATCAATGGGTAATCCATGATCTCCATCGCCAGCGTCACCTGGGCGCGGCTGGCCATATCAACGCTCTCTTTTAACCCATCGCGGAAACGGCAACGCGTTTCGTCGTTGGCCTGCTGATAGTAAACGTCGTACCCCGCCAGTTGAATGACGCGAATCCCAACGTCCTGCGCAAACTGAATCGCTTTACGCATAATCTCCAGCCCCTGCGCCCGTACCGCGTCATCTTCGCTACCGAGCGGAAAACGACGATGCGCGCTCAGACACATGGACGGCACGCGCACGCCGGTTTCAGCAACCGCGCTCACTAGCGCCAGACGCTGCTCGCGACTCCAGTCGAGCCGCGCCAGTCGGGCGTCGGTCTCGTCCACCGACATTTCAACAAAGTCAAAACCCAGCGTTTTCGCCAGCCGCAGGCGCTCCAGCCAGCACTCCCCGGCAGGGAGCGCTTTTTCATAGATGCCGAGCGGAATTTGTTTCGACAGCATAGCCGCTCCTTAGCCCCACAGTTGGGCAATGGAGCGTTTGAACTGCCGTGCGGCTTCTACCGGCGATTCGGCATCGCGAATGCTACGCCCCGCGATAAAGACATGGATCGGAATGCCTTTGAACAGCGGCAGGTCTTCCAGCGCTAGTCCGCCGGTCACGGTCACTTTAAAGCCCATATCGGAGAGCCGCTTAATCGCGGTAATATCCGCCTCGCCCCACGCCACGCCTGCGGCCTGCGCGTCACGGCTGCGGTGATAAACCACTTGCTGAATGCCCGCATCGCGCCACTGCTGCGCCTGTTCCCAGGTCCAGTAACCGGTCAGTTCGATCTGCACGTCGCCGTTAAACTCTTTCGCCACATCCAGCGCGCCTTTTGCGGTGTTGATATCCGCACAGCAAATGACCGTCACCCAGTCCGCATTGGCTTCGAAACACATACGGGAGAGGATTTTACCGGCATCGGCAATTTTGGCGTCCGCCAGCACAATTTTGTGCGGATAGAGCGCTTTCAGGTCGCGAACGGCGCGCACGCCTTCGCCAACGCACAGAATGGTGCCCACTTCGATAATGTCGACTTCTTCGGCAATCAGACGAGTGGTTTCATAGGCGCTATCCATAGTCTGGTTGTCCAGCGCGACCTGCAACATTGGTAATGACATTTTCAATTCCTTCTTAAGCTGCCGCGTTGGTGCGGTCAATGAGATCCAGGACTTCCTGCGCGGTGCGGCAGGCGCGTAAACGGTCAAAATTAGCTTCGTCTTCAAACAGGTTGACGATCTGCATGATGCCCACTTCCTGGTGGGTATTGGCGTCTACCGCCGCCATGGTGATCAGAATATCGACCGGGTCGTTATCTTCGTGGTTGAACTCCAGCGGCTTTTTCAGGGTCACCAGAGAAAAACCGGTTTTCTTCACCCCTTCTTCCGGGCGGCCATGCGGCATCGCCAGGCCGGGGGCAATCACAAAATAGGGGCCAAACTGCTCAACGCCATCCAGAATCGCCTGGTAATAGCGCGGCTCCACCACGTCGGCAGCCACCAGTAAATCGACGCCGATCTTGACGGCTTCCTGCCAGGTATTCGCTTCAGCCTGCAGGCGGATAGAATTATTCTCCGCCAGTGAATCACGTAATTTCATGTTGCATCCTTACTTCACGTCTTGCGGGAAATGTTCTTTGATCACTTCCAGCAGTTTCGGGCCGAAGTCAGCTGGAGAGAGCATGTTGCGCACGCCGACCACATATTTGTTGCCGGTCACGCTGATTTCGCCTGCAATATGGGTAGAAGCGATGATGATATCCGCGCCGCTCAACTCGCTTTTGTACTCGCCAACCGCGCAGCTGTTTACCGTGTGGTCAATGTTTGATTGGGTTAAAAACTGGTCCACTTTCATTTTCATGATCATGGAACTGCCTTGTCCGTTGCCACACACAGCCAGAATACGTACGGTCATAATCAAAACTCCTTATTAAGCAGACTGTTCTGCCAGTTGTTTTTCTGCATCTTCTTCTGCGCGCAGTGCGCGGCCAGCGAAGAACATATAAGCCAGTGCAATTACAATGATGACGGCCATAAAGGCGATACCGAGGGAGAAGAAGCCCTGCATCATCGGCGGTGCCAGAATCGACCAGTCCGCCATACCCATCCAGGCACTCATACCGGTGAGTTTCACCGCCCAGACGCAACCAAAGATTTCAATCATCCCCATCACCAGACAAATTTTCAGCGCCGCACGCCAGCCGCCGAAGTGGTTAGCGAACACGCCGATAGTGGCGTTAGAGAAGAACATCGGGATAAAGCCAGGAATAATCAGGATCGAGGAGCCGCAGGCAACCAGGATGCCAACCGCAATCAGCTGACCGATGGTGCCCCACATAAAGCCCCAGACCACCGCGTTCGGCGCGAAGCTATAAATAGCGGCGCAGTCAATCGCCAGTACTGCGCCCGGAATCAGACGCTGGGAGATACCGTTAAAGGCCTCAGAGAGCTCGGCGACAAACATACGCACGCCCTGGGTGATGATGAAGATCGCCACCGCAAAGGAGAAACCGGTTTGCAGGATATAGATTGTCCAGTGGGTTTTACCCGCCATCGCCTGTACGGTATCGATACCAAAGGAGAGCAGAATGGCACCAAAGAAGATGGTCATTACAATCGCCGTGGAGACGATGTTGTCATGGAAAATGTTCAGCCAGCCCGGCAGTTTGAGGTCTTCAACGCTTTCCTCTTTTTTGCCCAGGAACGGCGCAACTTTATAGGCAATCCAGGAAGCAAACTGCTGCTGGTGACCGATGGAGAAACCACAGCCATCGGTCACTTCCTGAGTCGGCTTGTACATCATGTTGGAGGTAATACCCCAGTACAGGGAAACCAGTATCGCCGTGCAGATAATGGTGGTCCACATGGAATAGCCGAAGATATAGAAAGAGACCGCAATCAGCCCCGCCTGCTGGAACATGATGTGCCCGGTCAACATGATGGTGCGAATACCGGTAATGCGTCGCAACAAGACGTAACAAATATTCAGCGCCAGCGCGAGCAACACCGCGTAGCCTACCCAACTATACGCATCACCCATCCGTTCGATCGTTGCCATCATCGAAGCATAGGTATCGGAAATCGCGCCGTTGATGCCGTAGACCTCAGACATTTTCGCCACCACCGGTTTAAAGGTGCTGGTCAGAATGCCGGACCCGGCCTGTAGCAGCATGAAGCCAATGATGGTTTTGATCGTCCCTTTGATGATCACGCTGACGCTTTTACGCAGCAGGATATAGCCCAGGCAGGTCACAATACCCAGTAATAGCGGGGCATTGGTCATTACCTGATTAAAAAAAATGGTAAAGATGTTGTAGAGGATCTCCATAACGATCTCCGGTAGACAAGGTTGCTGAGTCGCAGGCGCTCAGAATAATGTCCCTCCACTGTAATTTTCAAAAGTAATCACAACAAGATTGAATTTGATTAAATGTGACGTAGCGCGCAAATAATTAGCACACTTAATACATGGTTTACTTATAAATAACTCATTTCTTCATTAAAATAAGTAAAATCATAAAGATGAATACATCCCCATGACGCCAGAAAAGATTAAATTTTCTTCTGGCTGCGTTCTCCTCTACCCAAAAGTCAAAAAATAGCCCATTGCCTTCTTGAGAAAATAGTGTCAGGATTAATCAAAACAAATCACGTTTTGAACCATTTTGAACAAACATGAAGGTAAATGCGATGAGTAAAGTACAAAGCATCACGCGTGAATCATGGATTCTGAGCACGTTTCCGGAGTGGGGAAGCTGGCTGAACGAAGAGATTGAGCAAGAGCAGGTCGCGCCGGGTACGTTCGCTATGTGGTGGCTGGGCTGTACCGGTATCTGGCTAAAATCTGAAGGCGGCACTAACGTATGCGTCGATTTCTGGTGCGGTACCGGTAAACAGAGCCACGGTAACCCGTTGATGAAAACCGGCCATCAGATGCAGCGTATGGCTGGCGTCAAAAAATTACAGCCTAACCTGCGCACCACGCCGTTTGTTCTCGATCCTTTCGCTATCCGTCAGATTGACGCCGTACTGGCGACCCACGACCATAACGATCACATTGACGTCAATGTCGCGGCTGCCGTAATGCAGAATTGCGCCGATGATGTTCCGTTTATCGGCCCGCAGACCTGCGTGGATTTATGGGTTGGCTGGGGCGTGCCGAAAGAACGCTGCATCGTGGTAAAACCGGGCGATGTCGTGAAAGTGAAAGATATTGAAATTCATGCGCTTGATGCCTTTGACCGCACCGCATTAATCACCCTGCCCGCCGATCAGAAAGCCGCTGGCGTACTGCCGGACGGCATGGATGTACGCGCGGTTAACTATCTGTTTAAAACGCCGGGCGGCAATCTCTATCACAGCGGCGATTCTCACTATTCCAACTACTACGCGAAACACGGCAACGAACATCAAATTGATGTCGCGCTCGGTTCTTACGGTGAAAACCCGCGCGGTATTACGGACAAAATGACCAGCGCGGATATTTTACGCATGGCGGAATCGCTGAATACCAAAGTGGTGATCCCGTTCCATCACGATATCTGGTCGAACTTCCAGGCCGATCCGCAAGAGATCCGCGTGCTATGGGAAATGAAGAAAGATCGCCTGAAGTATGGTTTTAAACCGTTTATCTGGCAGGTTGGCGGCAAGTTTACCTGGCCGCTGGATAAAGACAATTTCGAATACCACTATCCGCGTGGGTTTGACGATTGCTTTACCATTGAACCCGATCTACCGTTCAAATCCTTCCTGTGAGTCGATATCATGCCGGGATTACCCGGCATTTTTTCCATTTACTTTAGTATTTCCAGGCTATTTCAAATATCATCTTTTCAAATCAATTTGTATCGGAATAGCTCATGACTGAAGCACAAAGACATCAAATACTGCTGGATATGCTGGCACAGTTGGGCTTTGTTACCGTCGAAAACGTGATTGAGCGTCTGGGGATCTCCCCGGCGACAGCGCGCCGCGACATCAACAAGCTCGACGAAAGCGGGAAACTTAAAAAAGTGCGCAACGGCGCAGAGGCCATAACCCAACAGCGGCCCCGCTGGACGCCGATGAATCTGCACCAGGCGCAAAACCACGATGAAAAAGTACGCATCGCGAAAGCGGCGTCGCAGCTGGTAAACCCAGGTGAAAGCGTAGTGATTAACTGCGGCTCCACCGCTTTCCTGCTGGGGCGCGAAATGTGCGGGAAGCCGGTACAGATCATTACCAACTATCTGCCGCTGGCGAATTATCTGATCGATCAAGAGCATGACAGCGTGATTATCATGGGGGGGCAGTACAACAAAAGCCAGTCGATTACCCTGAGCCCGCAGGGAAGTGAAAACAGTCTCTATGCTGGCCACTGGATGTTTACCAGCGGAAAGGGCTTAACCGCGGATGGCCTGTACAAGACCGATATGCTAACCGCCATGGCGGAACAAAAAATGCTCAGCGTCGTCGGGAAACTGGTCGCGCTGGTCGATAGCAGTAAAATTGGCGAGCGCGCGGGAATGCTGTTCAGCCGCGCCGATCAGATCGCTATGCTGATTACCGGCAAAAATGCCAATCCGCAGGTTTTGCAACAGCTTGAAGCCCAGGGTGTAAACATACTCCGCGTTTAAAGATGCTGTCGGAAAAACGCTACCGTCGCCGACAACGCTTCTGGCGTAATGCGATGCCGCACGCCTGCGGCCCATAAACAGGTCACATGCTTATCCAGCTTCGCCGCGGCGAGTGCCTGCTGGAGCCGGAAGGTTTCGATAGCAGGCACCACGTCATCCTCCTGACCATGCCACAACAGAAGCGGCCTGTCGGCCAGTCGCTCTAACTGGTGTGTGACTTCCCATTCACGTAGCGGCGCGATGATATTGTCGAATTCCGCCTGCTGCGCCGGGTTCTGCGGGGATAACGGCGGGAAAAGCGTCCGGGCGAGCCCGGTAAAATAGCCCGACCCCATTAAACTGGCCCCGCATTTTACCTCTCGGTGACGCGTCATAATGCCCAGCGCCGTCATACCGCCCATGGATGCGCCGCCCACCGCCAACCGCCCGTCAAGTAGCCAGTTTTCCGCCTGAATCGCCGCACGTAACGTCGTAAATTCCTGCATGTTTTGGTGCAGAATCTGCCAGAATCGGTGTATTCGTCCCTGTGAGTCGCCGCCGAAGCGAGCGCCATGCTCCGGCGCATCCGGCATGACTACCCGGAATCCTGCCTGTGCCAGGGCAACGGCAAAATAACTATAAACCAGGCTGGAGGAGGTGAAGCCATGATAGAACACCACACAGGGAAGCGGCACGGCGCGTTTCCCTTCCGGGAAGGCATGTAGTACGACGCCTCCGGCTAATTGTCGTGTTTCAATCGCTATCATTATTCTCTCCTTTTTATCCGGTATGCCACGGAGAAATACTTAACGCAAGTTTATGGATAGCGCAATAATTCATAATGTTTGAGAACTGGGTTACGCTTTCGCAACGTTTTCATTCGAAAATCGCGTGACAGGTAACACTTCGGGAACATTCCCCCTAAAGGGAAATCAATAAGGCATTACACTATGATTATCAGGAAACGAGATAGAGTTATGCGTCGGTTTGCTTCATTGATAGCAGCGCTGTTATTAAGCGCGTGTAGCGTGCTGCAGGGTACGCCGCAACCTGCACCGCCTGTCGCCGATCACCCGCAGGAAATCCGTCGCGATCAAACGCAAGGACTACAGCGGATGGGGACCGTAAGCGCGCTGGTTCGGGGCTCCCCGGATGATGCAATAGATGAAATCAGAGCGAAAGCCGTCGCTGCGAAAGCCGATTATTACGTTATCTTAATGGTTGATGAAACGGTTGTAACCGGCCAGTGGTATTCACAAGCCATTTTGTATCGTCAATAACAGTAGATTGATTTTTAGTCAGTTTTACATTGCTTTGCGTCCCTATGCGTTTACCTGTGCACAATAAACAAACAGGTTTACCGTGATGGAGCGTCCTGTTAAATGCGGGGTATGTAATAAGGAGCTGACGATGAAACAAGAACTTGCCTTATCCTCACTGCTGCTTTCTGCCGGACTGGTGAGTACGACGGCACAGTCTGCCGAATTCGCCAGTGCTGACTGCGTAACGGGTCTGAATGAAATCGGCCTGATCTCGGTCAGTAATGTTGCAGGAAACCCACAGGATGTGGAGCGGATTATCGCCCTGAAAGCCGATGAACAGGGTGCGTCCTGGTACAGAATTATTCAAATGTATGAAGAACAACAGTCGGATAACTGGCGCGTACAGGCGATACTCTATGCCTGATGCCGCGTGGCTCGCGCCGGATGGCATGTACTACAGGTCAAACGTTACCGCAGTCCCCCGGTCGCCCTTAACAGTAAATCATTTTGCACCTGGGCAGGCAGCGGCATTTCGCCGCGTGTATCCAGCATCATCTGACACCACGCTTGCGCCAGCGGCGGCGAGGCATGACGCAGCATTTCCGCTCCGCATCCCAGCAAGAAAAGCTGCTGCGTAATCTCTCTGCCCATTGCTTCGTCCGGTTTGCGTAAACGTTGCTGTAGCTGACGTACCGCGCGGTCGTAATGGCGATCCTGGCCTTTGACTTCCGCAAAAGCCTCACTCAATACGTCATAGACGCCGTGTTGTTTTGTCAGCACCCGAAGTACATCCAGACACATGATATTGCCGGCCCCTTCCCAGATACTGTTCACCGGCATTTCACGGTACAGGCGCGGGAGTTCGCTCTCTTCGCAATACCCCATCCCGCCGAGAACCTCCATCGCCTCAGCCACAAAAGGGATTCCCTGCTTACAGATGGCGAATTTCGCCGCTGGCGTGAATAATCGCGCCCATAATGCCTCTTTCGCCTCGCGACGTTGCTCCCAGGCGCGCGCCAGCCGAAACAAAAGCGCCGTCTGCCCCTCCAGGCATAGCGCCATACGACTTAAGGTTTGTCGCATCAACGGTTGTTCGATCAGCGGCTTACCAAAAGCCTGACGCTGATGAGCATGGTAAATCGCGACTGAAAATGCGCGCCGCATTAAGCCATGACTCCCGAGCGCGCAATCAAGACGCGTCATACCGCCCATCTTTAAGATATGCCGAATCCCTTCGCCCTCTTCTCCCAGCCGCCAGCCGACGGCATCCTGAAACTCGACTTCGGCGCTGGCATTAGATCGATTACCGAGTTTATCTTTCAGGCGCTCAAGACGAACAGAGTTCCGTTGCCCGTCTGGCAGGAAACGCGGCACAAAGAAACAGGATAGTCCTCCTTTTGCCTGCGCCAGCACGAGGTGCGCATCACTTTGCGGCACAGAGAAAAACCATTTATGTCCCACCAGCCGATATGAATCATCCGCCAGCCGCTCCGCGTGGGTCGTATTACTGAGTACGTCCGATCCGCCCTGCTTTTCCGTCATTCCCATGCCGATAAGCAGGCCCCGTTTTTGCCCGCCCGGCAGCAAATGCGAATCGTAGCGATCGCTGCGCAGCGGCGCCAGCCAGTCATGGAAAGTGGCGGGAAGCATCTGCAATAGCAACGGTGTCGCGGCAAAGGTCATCGTGACAGGACAGAGTGTTCCCGCTTCTACCTGAGCATGTAATACAAAACGCGCCGCCCGGGCGACAAAACTTCCCGCCCTTGCCTCTTCCTCCCAGGCCAGGTTATGTACCCGATTAGCGCAAAGCCCCTGCATCAACAGGTGCCAGGCGGGGTGAAAGCGAACGTCATCCAGGCGCTGTCCTTGGGGATCGTAACGCAGCAACTCAGGAGGATGCGCGTTCGCCAGACGCCCCAGTTCCAGTGATTCCGCCGTTCCCAGTTGTTGGCCAATGCTGGCGAGAAGATCGCTATCCCATCCCGCGCCTTCCCGGGAAACCGCTTCACATAGCGCGCCATCAGACAGGAATAAGTTGCTGTTATTGAGCGGAGCTGGTTGATTAAAAACGGTATGTGTTTGCCAGGACATGGTGTCTCCCTCCTTCAATGGCGCTGAAGTCAAGTATGGTCATGACTGCGCCATTGACGCCGGAGCAAGATCACAAAAGTATGATTAACCGGCAATATAATGTGGGACGAAACGGGAAGTGTCTTTGGTAATCAGCGTATTGTCCTCGCGAATCCCCATTCCGGAGGCTTCATCGTCAATGATCCAACTGCCAATCAGCGTATAGCTATCGCCAAAGCGCGGCAAAGGCTGAAACGCCTGGTAAATCATCGGCTCGTCAGCGTAGTCGCCGTCGGCATGATCGATAACATTTTGCCGCTCGTCGAAAATCGTGACGTTGCCGCCTTCACGTGAATAAATCGGCTTCCGCACGCTGCTTTCACCTGGCGCTGCGAGCGATTTTTCGCCCTCAAACCAGGCCGGCAGCAGATTCGGATGGCCAGGGAAAAAGCGCCACAATAACGGCAACAGCCCTTTGTTACTCAGAATACTTTTCCACAATGGCTCAATCCATTGCTCACGCCGTTTTCGCAACAGCGGGCCGTTGTCGTCGCGCATCATCCATTCCAGCGGGTAGAGCTTAAAGGCGCGGCGAATCACGTTATCGTCCAGATCGGTCAGCACGCCGCCTACGCCAAGCCCCAGTTCTTCAATATAGATAAATCGCGTTTCCTGGCCCGCCTGCTGCGCGCAATCCTGAAGGTACAGCACCGTCGTGCGATCTTCGTCGGTATCTTCACAACAGCAAAAGTAGAGCGGTTCCCGACTGTACAGCTCGCTGAAGCGGGCGATCAGCCGCTCCTGTATCGCGTTGTATTGATCGGCATCACGCGGGATGGCGCCGCTACGACGGGCATCCTCCAGCCATAGCCATTGAAAGTAGGAGGACTCATAGAGCGACGTCGGCGTATCCGCATTGTATTCCAGCAATTTAACCGGATCTTTGCCGCACCAGACGAAATCCATCCGCCCGTAAAGCGAAGGATCGCGGCTGCGCCAACTTTCGGCGATGACATCCCAGTACAATGGCGGGATCGCCAGCTGCTGCATGATCTGCTCATCCCGGACGGCCCGCTCGACAACCTCCAGACACATCTGATGAAGCTCTGCGGTCGGTTTTTCGATCTGTTCTTCAATTTGCCGTAATGTAAAACGGTAGGCCCGGCTTTCATCCCAGTAAATTTCGTTATCGATAACATGAAAGTCAAAACCGTGATCGCAGGCGATCTTATCCAGATCCCGGCGTATCGGTACGTTATGTCGTAGCATGGTTAGCCTCCCCAGTGCCCGCGGGCGCTGGAAGAACGACCATAGCCGCCGCGGGAGACGGTGGACGCTTTCCGTGTGATATAACCAGGGCTGGTCGCGGTATCGCTTTTCCCTGTGCCGCTGCGCCACGCATAATCGCCGGATGTGGTGCGCCAGACGGGACGGGAGACGTAAGATGAACCGCCGCTGCTATAGATGTATTGTTCATCACGGTTCTGACGAATCGCGCGGCTGAGTAAAAAGCCGCTTAATACCGGAACCCAGCTCCGCTCGGTGATATCAAAGTAGCAATCGCCAAACTGCGACTGACAGCGCTCCTGCGTCAATTGCTTAGGCACATTAGCGTAAAATTCTGTTTTCGCATTATTCCAGCCGTCAGCGCAAACGCTGGCGCTATTGCCATCGTCAATACAGTCGTTCACCGTGGCGTAAAACGTCCCATCGCCGTCGTTGTCACTATTGCTGCCGTCACCGTACCCTTTCAGGAGAAAAAAGGCCGCTCCGCCCATAATCGCCAGCGTCAGGTATTTTGGCGTGTAGCGATTTCGTTGCCGCTCAAAGGGATTGACCGGTTCGGCTATCCGTCTTATTGCCGAATGGCCTACGCCGGATGTGCTTCTGGATTTTCGTTTTTTTGCCATGATCTTCCGTTACCATGTCATACAGGCAGCGTTAAAAATACCGCCAGCCAGCGCTGCGGTTCCCATAAATAGCCCCGCCGCCACGTTGTGATTAATAATTTTTTCGCTCAGCGTAGGCATGTATAACCTTACGCAACCATAAATCAGCAGTTGAATCACCAGCGCAATGCCGCCCCAGGCAAAATAGTCCGGGATACTGACCGAGTTTATCGCCGCGCTGGATAAGGGGATGACATAGCCCAGCAACGTACCGCTAAAGGCCAGCGATGCCGCAGTATTGTTATTTTTTATCAACTGCCATTCATTATGCGGCGTTATCTTTGAGTAAATAAAAAGAAATACAATGACCATTGCCGCGCCAATAAAAAAATAGGCGCAGAAAGCCAGTAATGCGTCCAGTATATGCATAATTTCCCTGTATGTGCTTAACCAATAACCGTCAGTGAAGTGAGCGGGATATCCACGCCGAGGGCGCGTGAAAACACCCATTCAGGCTCACCGCGCTCGTTAAATGATTCTTCCCCGTTCAATAGAAGATACTCCCAGGCATCGTCCGTCACCTGGCGCTGGAAGCCCATCGTAAAATTGTGAACGTCCCATTTCTCTGCCTGCTGATTTTCAACCTTTTCCAGCATGTAGACAGGTTCAATATTGCCCGGCTCTTCATGGTTAAAAAAGCGCTGCCAGCGCCGTTCTTGCCAGTTGAGCGTCATCGGCCCTATTGCCGCTGGCGCAATGGCTGAACGCCAGTGACGTTCCTCGTTAATACCGAAACTTTCCTCATATACAAAAAGTTTGATGTCATCAATGTCGTCAACATCCGTGCCGCCAGTGGTGTTAATTTGTAGAAACTCATCGCCAGAGGTGTAGTAGCGAAAAATCTGACTGCCGCCGCCTAAATCTATGCGACTCGCTGCCGCGACAGTGTATTTTTCACCCGGTAGCGCCACCAGCAACGACGACTCCAGTAGCCGGAATGCCAGCGTATCCAGCGTGAAACCGGCGTTAAGATGTAATCCTAATGGTCCGCGAATCGGCGCTGGCGCGCTTGTTTTACCGAGCAAACGCTGAAAAAATTGCATCATAGGGGAACCTCTATCTCTTGCCATGCGACCTCTTCAGCCAGAATGCGATTGTCGTTGGGCATAATGCCATTTGAGATCGCGCATTCATGTGCCGTCTCGTATGAAAGCGACGAAGCCCAGCACGGTAGCGCGCTTTCGCGCTACCGATAACAAAGCAGATACTGCCCGATAAACAGGCCCAGCAAAGCGGGCCAGGTCAGTCTGGACAAATGACGCTGGCAGGTTTTGACAATCCACGTAAAGAGCATTATTCGCCTTGTTGACGCTGTAAACGCGCCAACACATCCTGAGCATTGCTTTTATTGGTTGCGCCAATACCCGCCTGCGCCAGTTTTTCGTCCAGGTCGCGTCCATCGGCGACTTTTTCCAGCTGCGCGGCAGCATCCAGCCGGGCCTGGCGTTCAGCCTGACGCGTTTGTAAACGTTTAAGCGACTCCGCCGCCGTAGACACATTCGACGCGGCTCCGACGGTCGAGGTCGTCACCGCCTGCTGCGCGCGCTGCATGGCTTCTGTCGCCTTAACCACTTCAAGTTGCTGCTCAAACTGCGCAATCCGCTGGCCTGTCGCCGTTACGGCCTTCTCCACCGCATCGCGAGAGGCTTCCAGATTAGTCAGCACCTGTTCTTCGGCAAGAATGGCATTTTCCAGACGGGCTATTTCTTCCGCCACTTCGTTGAGTAAAGCGGCGTCGACATTCTTACTCATTGCCGCCAACGCCCGTGTTTCAAGGCTGGCTTTACGCTCACGTAAATCATTCAGCTTGTCATGGCTTAACTTCACCCGCGCCAATAAATCCACTCTGGATTTACCCGCTTTATCCAGCTCGGCTTTTGCGTCGCGAATATGCTGCTCCAGCATACGTACACCCTGCGCTTCATCAATGGCGTCTTCTGCCTGAGCAACGAATGATTTACCTAACGTGAACAAACTTTTTAAAATTCCCATGTAAGCCGCCTGTATTATTCCTGTGAATAGACTTGTGTTATTTCAGCGATATCCAACGCATTTTCTACAAGCGTGGTGATTTCCAGCGTCACGTCGGCAAGCGACGAATTTAACGACAGCGCGCCAAAAGCGACATAATATTCCTCCTGTTTTACCTGAGTAATACCGACCGAAGACAGCGGTAAAACCTTCTGATTTCTCAGTAAGAAAAGATTAAATTCAGCGGTATCTCTAATCGTATTTACCGGACAGATATAAGTCTCGATAACTATTTGTTGCGAGGTAAATAAAACCGCCAGTGGTAAATCGCCATAATCATTCATTTTTATTATTAATGAAGACTCATTATTTTCTATATCAATATCTAATTCGGCGATGTTGTTTAACGCATCCGCCAGCGTCCGTGGAGTCCATGCCATATTATTATCTCTATCTCTTTTTTATAAATAAAGGGAGTTACAGGGTAGGTTTTGCTTTTTATATTACCAGCCAAAGATAAAAAAAAACCATCCGATTATGGATGGTTATTTTCTTAAAAAATACTATTAGCGTCAGGTTCGCTGGCGAACGGCTTCAAACAGACAAATCCCGGTCGCCACAGAGACATTCAGCGACGACACGCTACCGGCCATAGGAATGCTGATCAGCTCATCGCAGTGCTCACGGGTCAGACGACGCATACCTTCACCTTCTGCGCCCATGACCAGCGCCATGCGGCCAGGCATTTTGCTCTGATACAGCGTATGGTCAGCCTCGCCCGCCGTTCCGACAATCCAGATATTCTCTTCCTGCAACATGCGCATCGTGCGCGCCAGGTTGGTGACGCGGATCAACGGCACGCTTTCCGCTGCGCCGCAGGCGACTTTCTTCGCCGTCGCGTTAAGTTGCGCGGAGCGGTCTTTCGGCACGATTACCGCATGTACGCCAGCGGCATCGGCGCTGCGCAGACAGGCGCCAAGATTATGCGGATCGGTGACGCCATCGAGGATCAACAAAAAGGGGCGTTCGTGTAATGCGATCAGATCCGGCAGATCGTTTTCCTGATACTGCCGGCCTGGTTTCACGCGAGCGATAATACCCTGATGCACGGCACCGTCGCTTTTCTCGTCGAGATATTGGCGGTTTGCCAGCTGGATAACCACGCCCTGGGACTCAAGGGCGTGAATCAGCGGCAACAGACGTTTATCTTCACGGCCTTTTAAAATAAAGACTTCCTGAAAACGTTCAGGGGCGCGCTCCAGCAGGGCCTGCACTGCGTGGATGCCGTAAATCATTTCGCTCATTAATGTACTCGTTGTTTACGTTTTGCCGGGGGCGCTACGCTTGCCCGGCCTACAGATAATTCACCCTCTTCTGTTTGAAGAGGGTATTGCTCACTCTGCCGCTTTTTTCTTCGCCGCACGCTTCGCTTTGGTCGCTGCGGCTATTTTCTGCGTTTTAGCCGATGGCTTTTTTGCTTTTCTCGCGTCTTTTTTCGCTGCTTTCGGCTTCGCTTTTTTCTCGCCGCGGAAGGCGCTATCAGGCTCGAAGTTAACTTTTTTACCTACCTGACGACGTTTACCGGCGTTTTTACTTTCACCTTTTTTCGCTTTTTCACGCGCCGTTTTGCCGACGTTACGCGGTGCGCGCTCGCTGGAGATCAGGCTAAAGTCAATTTTCCGTTCGTCCATATTCACCGCTTCGACGCGTACCTCGACCCGGTCGCCCAGGCGATATGTCTGCCCGCCGGACTCGCCAATCAGACGTTGCCCTACCTGATCGAAGCGATAGTAATCGTTATCCAGTGAGGAAACGTGTACCAGCCCATCGATAAACAGTTCATCAAGACGGACAAAGAAACCGAAACCGGTGACGCTGGCAATCACGCCCTTAAAGACGTTGCCTACCTGATCCAGCATAAAGTCACATTTCAGCCAGTCGGAGACATCACGCGTCGCTTCATCAGCGCGGCGTTCCGCCATCGAACAGTGCTGGCCGAGCTGCAACATCTCTTCCATCGAGTAGTGATAACCGCCCGTTTCTGTGGTGTTGCCCTTGTTCCCTTGCTCTTTAGCCAGCAGGTACTTAATGGCGCGGTGCAAAGAAAGATCCGGATAGCGGCGAATCGGCGAGGTAAAGTGCGCATAAGACTGCAACGCCAGGCCAAAGTGCCCGCGGTTTTCCGGATCGTAAATCGCCTGCTTCATTGAACGCAGCAGCATAGTTTGCAGCATTTCGGCGTCCGGCCGGTCGGCAATCGATTCAAGCAGTTCGGCATAATCGCGCGGTTCCGGTTTATTTCCGCCCGGCAGCTCCAACCCCAGCTCCGCCAGTACGGAGCGGAATGAGGTGATCGCTTCGGTGGTGGGTTTATCATGAATACGGAATAGCGCCGGCTCTTTAGCTTTTTCGACAAAGCGCGCCGCCGAGATATTCGCCATGATCATGCACTCTTCGATAAGCTTATGCGCGTCATTACGCTGGGTCTGTTCGATACGCTCAATGCGACGTTCGGCGTTAAAGATAAACTTCGCCTCTTCGCTCTCAAACGAGATCCCCCCGCGCTCTTCACGCGCTTTATCCAGCACTTTGTAGAGGTTGTGCAGCTCTTCAATATGCTTCACCAGCGGCGCATATTGTTCACGCAGATCCTGATCGCCCTGCAGCATATGCCAGACTTTGGTATAGGTCAGACGCGCATGGGAGCTCATCACCGCTTCATAGAATTTGTAGCCGGTCAGCCGACCTTTCGCCGAGATGGTCATTTCACAGACCATACACAGCCTGTCAACCTGCGGGTTTAGCGAACACAGGCCGTTGGAGAGCACCTCCGGCAACATTGGGACAACCTGTGACGGGAAGTAAACCGACGTGCCGCGATTGCGCGCCTCGCGATCCAACGGCGTTGGCGGCCGTACATAATAGCTCACGTCAGCAATAGCGACCCACAAACGCCAGCCGCCGCCGCGTTTTTTCTCACAGTAAACCGCGTCGTCAAAGTCACGGGCATCTTCGCCATCAATCGTGACCAGCGGCAAATCGCGCAGATCGACACGACCGACTTTCGCCTCTTCCGGCACCTCTTCTTTCAGCCCGGCGACCTGCTGCTCTACCGCCTGCGGCCAGATGTAGGGTATTTCATGGGTACGCAGCGCCATATCAACCGCCATACCGGTGCCCATATTGTCGCCCAGCACTTCGACGATTTTCCCTACCGCTTTAGTACGGCGAGTTGGACGTTGGGTCAGTTCAACCACGACCACGAACCCCATCCGCGCGCCCATGACGTCTTCTGGCGGGATAAGAATGTCGAAGCTGAGACGGCTGTCGTCCGGCACTACAAAGCCGACGCCCGCATCGGTGAAATAACGCCCGACTATCTGACTGGTTTTCGGTACCAGTACACGGACGATACGCGCTTCGCGGCGACCTTTACGATCGGCGCCCAGCGGCTGCGCCAGCACCTGATCGCCATGAATACAGGTTTTCATCTGCTCGCTGGAAAGATACAGATCGTCTTTGCGACCTTCGACACGTAAGAAACCGTAACCATCACGATGACCGATCACGGTGCCTTTCAGCAGGTCGAGGCGTTCCGGCAGCGCATAGCACTGGCGGCGGGTAAAGACCAGTTGTCCGTCGCGCTCCATCGCGCGCAGGCGGCGACGCAAGGCTTCAAGCTGCTCTTCGCCTTCAATATTCAGTTCTACGGCCAGTTCTTCGCGACTGGCCGGTTTTTCACGTTTCGTTAAATGTTCGAGGATAAATTCCCGGCTCGGGATAGGATTCGCGTATTTTTCTGCTTCGCGTTCCTGGAAAGGATCTTGTGACATTGAGGTTCCTCCATTGTCATCTCTAATGAAGTTTACTTCACTCCACCAGTAATAATTTATAAAGCGGTTGATTCTCTTCAACCAAATCGGCAAGCGTGTAGTTATCCAGCTCCTTGAGAAAACTCTGCACGGCCTTAGAAAGCGCCTGTTTCAGACGACAGGCAGGGGTGATGTGGCAAAATTCGCTGCTACAGTTGACCAGTGATAAGGGTTCCAGCTCACGCACCACATCGCCAATACAAATAGTATTAGCCGGTTTACCCAGGCGGATACCGCCATTTTTTCCCCGAACGGCGGTGACAAAGCCCGCCCGGCTAAGCTGATTGATAATTTTGACCATATGATTACGGGACACGCCGTAGACTTCTGTCACCTCAGAAATGCTGGTCATTCGTCCATCTGGTAACGACGCCATATAGATTAGCGCACGTAAGCCGTAATCGGTGAAACTCGTTAACTGCACATCAACCTCAGGAAAAGGGAAAACGGGATATAACTTATCTGTATTGATGATAAACCAGCCACAAGCTGTGTCGCTAATTTATTTCAGTTCGGGGAAGGAAAAAAGCGAGGATTTAGCACTGTGTCGGATAGCGTAATGGCTTACCCGACACAGCAATGTATCACACTGTTAGCCCGGCAAGCAAAATATCTGCCAGGCGTACCAGATTTACGCGTCGAACGGGTCGCGCAGAATCATCGTCTCAGTACGATCGGGGCCGGTAGAAATAATATCAATCGGCACGCCGGTCAGTTCTTCGATACGTTTGATGTAGTTCAGCGCCGCCTGCGGCAGGCCGCTACGATCTTTCACGCCGAAGGTGGATTCAGACCAGCCCGGCATGGTTTCGTAAATCGGCTCTACACCTTTCCAGTCGTCAGCTGCCAGCGGAGTGGTAGTCACTTCGCGACCATCCGGCATACGGTAAGCCACGCAGAGTTTCACCTCTTTCAGGCCATCCAGCACGTCCAGTTTGGTCAGGCAGAAGCCAGACAGGGAGTTCAGCTGTACCGCACGACGAACGGCAACGGTGTCCAGCCAGCCGGTACGACGACGACGGCCGGTAGTGGCGCCGTATTCGTTACCCTGCTTGCAGAGGAACTCGCCGGTTTCATCGAACAGTTCGGTCGGGAACGGACCTGCACCTACACGAGTGGAGTAAGCTTTGAGGATACCCAGAACGTAATCAACATAACGCGGGCCCAGGCCGGAACCGGTCGCCACGCCACCTGCAGTGGTGTTAGAAGAAGTTACGTACGGATAAGTACCGTGGTCGATATCCAGCAGAGTACCCTGCGCACCTTCAAACATGACGAAATCGCCACGCTGACGCGCCTGGTCGAGCAGGTCCGAAACGTCAACAACCATAGAAGTCAGGATGTCGGCAACAGCCATCGTATCATCCAGAACTTTCTGGTAATCAACCGCTTCAGCTTTGTAGTAGTTAACCAACTGGAAGTTGTGATATTCCATCACTTCTTTCAGTTTTTCAGCGAAGGTTTCTTTGTCGAAAAGGTCACCAACACGCAGACCGCGACGTGCCACTTTATCTTCATAAGCAGGCCCGATTCCACGACCGGTGGTGCCGATCGCTTTCGCGCCACGCGCTTTCTCACGCGCGTTATCCAGCGCAACGTGATAATCAAGGATCAGCGGACAGGCTTCAGACAGCAGCAGACGCTCACGAACGGGGATGCCACGGTCTTCCAGTTCTTTCATCTCTTTCATCAGCGCGCTCGGAGACAGCACAACACCGTTACCGATGATGCTGGTTACATTCTCGCGAAGAATACCTGATGGAATAAGATGGAGAACGGTTTTTTCACCGTTGATTACGAGAGTATGGCCTGCGTTGTGACCGCCCTGGTAGCGTACAACATATTTAGCCCGTTCAGTCAGAAGATCGACGATCTTTCCTTTACCTTCGTCACCCCATTGGGTGCCCAGTACGACGACGTTGTTACCCATTTTTCAAAATCACCGTTTGCTTAAAAATGGATTCTACCATCGCTTTTTCAGATATACAGCACTTTTTGCACTCAATCTGCGGCAAATCCGACCACTTTTTGTTCAGCCAATCGTTTTCCTCAACATGTAGTAGACCACAACTCCCGCAACCACAAGTCCGCCGCCAAAACGTCGTAAAACATTTTCCGGCAGTTGCGCCAGTGCCGAAACCATTTTTTTCCATGCGCCGGGATACAGCATCGGTCCCAGCCCTTCGAGGACTAATACCAGAGCAAGCGCCAACCAGATTGTTGAATTCATTTATCGCCCTTATAAAAGAAAACCACCGGCATCCTTTGGATGCGGTGGTTTTGCTGGTCTAAAACCGCTGACGCTATTTTAGCGTGTCGTCGAACTCGGTGTCTTCATGTAGCGGAAGAAATCGCTGTCCGGGCTCAGTACCATCACGTCCTGATTACCTTCGAAGCTCTTCTCGTAAGCGCGCAGACTACGAATGAACGCGTAGAAATCAGGGTCCTGACTGAACGCGTCGGCAAACAGCTTCGCGGCTTCAGCATCACCTTCACCACGCATGATACGCCCCTGACGCTCGGCTTCCGCCAGAGTTTTCGTCACCTCATAGTCAGCAGCCGCACGCAGTTTTTCCGCTTCTTCCTGACCTTGTGAACGATGACGACGCGCGACCGCTTCACGCTCGGCGCGCATACGGTTGTAAATCGCCTCAGAAACCTCGGTCGGCAGGTTGATCTGCTTAATACGCACATCGACCACTTCGATACCCAACGCCGCCATACTGTTCGGGTTGATGACCGGTACTTTACCTTTGGTTTCCGCCGTGACGCGTTCCGCCGCTTCGGCAATCGCGTCATCCGCCGCCGGTGTCGCTACTTCATCATCGGTACCGGCTGAACCGGAGTTCAGCGCGTCGCGCACTTCCAGAGTCAGACGACCACGAGAATCGGTCACGATGTCTTTTACGTCCAGGCGACCAATCTCAGAACGCAAACGGTCCGAGAATTTACGTTTTAACAGCACTTCGGCTTGCGAAATATCGCCGCCGCCGGTCGCCAGATAGTAACGGCTAAAGTCGCTGATACGCCATTTGATGTAGGAGTCGACAATCAGGTCTTTCTTCTCTTTAGTCACAAAGCGATCGGCCTGGTTATCCATCGTCTGGATACGCGCATCAAGCATTTTCACTGATTCAATAAACGGGATCTTAAAGTGCAGACCCGGCGCGTAAACCAGCGGTTTGTTCTCATCGTCACGCAGAACTTTACCAAAACGCAGCGTAATGCCGCGCTCGCCCTCTTTGACCACAAAGACGGACATGTAGAGCACTACCAGCACGATGATGATAATCGCAATAACTGACTTACGCATCGTTATTCCCCCTGACGCTGGTAGTCGTTACGCTGCGCATTCGCGCGGCGTTGGTCCATAATATCGCCCTGATTTGAGGACGACGTGTTGCTTGCTCCGCTGGCGTTAGACTTTGTGGACGGCGGCAGGCGCAGCAGGTTGCTGGCGCTATTGTCGCTCTTTGCCGCCGGCGCATTCCCGCCTTTCAGCATCTGATCTAACGGCAGCACCATTAAATTACCGCTCTTGTCGTTAACCAGTACTTTACGGGTATGGCTCAGCACTTTTTCCATCGTTTCAATATACAGACGCTCGCGTGTAATCTGCGGCGCGGCTTTATATTCCGGCAAAATCTTCGCAAACCGGGCGACTTCACCCTGCGCTTCCAGGATAGTCTGGGTTTTATAGGCGCGTGCCTCTTCCAGAATACGCTGCGCCTGACCGTTGGCGCGCGGCTGAACTTCGTTAGTATACGCTTCCGCTTCACGAATGTACTGCTGCTCGTTTTCACGTGCGGCAATCGCGTCGTCAAAGGCGGCTTTCACCTCTTCCGGCGGGCGCGCAGCCTGGAAGTTCACGTCCAGCAGGGTAATCCCCATGTTGTACGGTTTGATAGTCTCTTCCAGCTCGCGTTGGGTATCGCTACGAATAACGGTACGGCCTTCGGTCAGGATGCGATCCATTGTGTATTTACCAATGACGCCACGCAGCGCGCTGTCGGTGGCCTGACGTAGGCTATCGTCCGGGCTGGTCACGCTAAACAGATATTTCTGCGGATCGGTGACGCGGTATTGCACGTTCATTTCAACGCGCACGACGTTTTCATCAGACGTCAGCATCACGCCTGACGCCGCCAGTTCGCGCACCGCTTCGACGTTCACCGGCGTGACGTCGTCAATAAATGTCGGCTTCCAGTTCAGACCTGGCTCTACCAGATGGCTGAATTTACCAAAACGCGTCACAACGCCACGCTCGGCTTCTTTAATGGTATAAAAACCGCTGGCCGCCCAGATAATGACTACTGCCGCCGCGGCGATGGCGACAATACGGCCTCCCAGTTGCGGACGCGGGCCTTGCGATGAGCTACCGCCGCCGGAACCGGTGCCTTTACCGCCCCCAAAACCACCGAGTTTTTTACTCAGCTTACGGAAGATATCATCCAGATCGGGAGGTCCCTGATCGCGGCCACCTTTGTTTCCATTTCCCCCAGAGTTGCTGCCAGGTTTGCTGCTTCCCCACGGGTCGCGGTCCTGTCCGTTATTACCGGGCTGATTCCACGCCATGTTTGTGCTCCATATTTGTTATGCGGTGATCCCCGTTGTCTTTCGACCTCAGAGGATAAGGCGAAATTACTCCATGCTTCAGACGAACCGCCGTTACAGACATCATCTTTCAGGCTGCGTCTTGAGTGGCGGCTTTTTTACCCCAGGTCACTTAGTTGTGAGCTCCTGAGATTCTCTCAGCTACCGCCTCAATACGACCTGAATGACTTCGCGTCTAGATCACGTATTCGATCAACGCCGGTTCTTGTTTACAGAGGCGACGCCAGTCGACAATCGGCATTCGTACCTGCAGACTGACGCTACCGTCTTCCTCCATCCACTCTTTTTCTATTGCCTGAAGCTGATAAAACCGGCTTCTCAGACGCCCTTCCTGCGGCGGCAAACGCAGCGTATGCTGCGCCACCTCGCCGGAAAGACGCTCCGTCAAAGCCTGAAAAAGCTGTGGTATCCCCACGCCGCTTTGCGCTGAAAGCCAAACGCGGATGGGTTTATTCTCTTCATCTCTGTCGATACGCGGTTCAAAGTCGTCCAGCATATCGATTTTGTTCATCACCATTAAGGTGGGGATTTCGTGAGCGTCAATCTCTTCGAGAACGGTGTTTACCGCCTCGATGTTTTCCTGCACACGAACATCCGCCGCATCGACCACATGCAGCAGCAGCGTCGCCTGACGCGTCTCTTGCAGGGTAGCTTTAAAGGCTGCCACCAGATCGTGCGGTAAATGGCGGATAAAGCCTACCGTATCCGCCAGAACGGTTTCACCGACATCCGCTACATCAATACGACGTAATGTGGGGTCCAGCGTCGCAAATAGCTGATCTGCCGCATAGACCCGCGCTTCAGTGATCTGATTAAAAAGGGTGGATTTTCCGGCGTTGGTATAGCCCACCAGCGATACCGTCGGAACGTCGGCCTTGATGCGCGACTGCCGCCCCTGCTCACGTTGCTTCTCAACTTTCTCCAGGCGCGACTGAATCTGCACAATGCGATTACGCAGTAAACGACGGTCGGTTTCGAGCTGGGTTTCACCCGGACCGCGCAAACCAATCCCGCCTTTCTGACGTTCAAGGTGGGTCCAGCCACGCACCAGACGCGTAGCCAGATGGCGTAGCTGTGCCAGCTCAACCTGCAACTTACCTTCATGGGTACGCGCACGTTGGGCAAAAATATCTAAGATAAGACCGGTGCGATCGATAACCCGGCACTCGCACAAACGCTCCAGGTTTCGCTCCTGGGCTGGACTCAATGCATGATCAAACAATACGACCGCTGCGCCAGTCGCTTTCACGGCTTCCGCAATTTCAACTGCCTTACCTTCACCTACAAAGTACTTCGGGTGCGGTGCTTTACGGCTACCGGTAATCACCTGCATTGCTTCGACACCGGCGGAAGAGACCAGAGATTCAAACTCCTGGAGGTCTTCCATATCTTTGTCTTGCGAAAAATAGATGTGTACCAGTACCGCCTGCTCACCGGCATCATAACGGTCAAACAAGCGTAAACCCTCTTAATAACCAGCGGGGGCGATTATCCGACGCCCCCGACATGGATAAACAGCGCGTGAACTTATTCAGTCTCTTCGCTGTCCTGTTGCGCAGTAGAACCCTGCGCGTTGCTACCGTGATGGTAGTTATTGCTGGCGCCGCCACCGGCATTGTTGCTGTGATGGGAAACCGGGCGAGACGGGACAACAGTAGAAATCGCGTGCTTATAAACCATCTGGCTGACCGTGTTTTTCAACAGGATCACGAACTGATCAAAGGACTCGATTTGACCTTGCAGCTTAATACCATTCACCAAATAAATAGAAACTGGAACACGTTCCCGACGCAATGCGTTCAGGAACGGATCTTGTAAAGATTGCCCCTTAGCCATTCTCTTTTCCTTATATGCTTATTTGTACTTTGAACCTTTCGATTCTGAAAAATTGCGCACGATACGTCTCAATTGTACACATTCAGTCTGCGATAGCACCAACAACCTGTAATACTTCTTTTCGCGCCCGATCGGGATTCTCACTGTCAAGCCAGCGCACCCCTTCCCAACCGCGCAACCAGGTCATCTGGCGCTTCGCCAACTGTCTCGTGGCGCAAACACCTCTATAAACCATTTCATCATATGAGATTTCGCCCTCAATGTATGACCACATCTGGCGGTATCCCACACAACGGATGGAAGGCAAGTCCGTATGCAAATCTCCTCGGGCAAAAAGCGCCCGGACTTCTGCTTCAAAACCTGAAGCCAACATCTGATGAAAACGCAGTTCAATGCGCTGATGGAGCAGTTCACGGCTCGCCGGGGCGATAGCGAACTGATGCACCTGGTACGGTAGCGCGTCTCCTGACGTTTGCGTTAGCTCCGTTAAAGTTTTACCCGAAATGAAAAAAACTTCCAGTGCCCGGGAAAGTCTTTGCGGATCATTTGGATGAATTCGCGCGGCGGCAACCGGATCTATCTCCTGAAGTTGCTGATGCAACGCCTCCCATCCAAGCTCCGCTGCTTGCTGCTCTATCCGGGATCTGACTTCCGGATCTGCTGAAGGCAGCGGCGATAACCCTTCCAGCAATGCCTTAAAATACAGCATGGTACCGCCCACTAACAGCGGGATACGCCCCGCAGCGGTGATCTCCGCCATTTGCGCTAACGCGTCGCGGCGAAAATCCGCCGCCGAATACGCCTGCGACGGGTCGCGTATATCCAGCAGTCGATGCGGCGCCGCTTTCAGCTCATCGGCATTCGGCTTAGCCGTGCCAATATCCATTCCCCGATAAATGAGGGCGGAATCAACGCTTATCAACTCTACCGGCAAAACTTTACGCAGTTCTATCGCCAGCGCCGTTTTGCCGGAGGCCGTCGGCCCCATCAAAAATATCGCCTTAGGCAGGCTCGCCTTGCTTACATCATTCATGCTTCAGGGCGTTCATCGCCGAATGTAAATCAACAGGTTGTAACAGGCCACCCGGCGGCGCTTTTACCAGCTGCGGACATAGCCGCTCAACATCCGCCAGCAGCGATATGGCCTGCGCCATCGACCACTGCGGATGTTCGCTCTGCACATTACGCGCTATCCATTGTGCAATATTGACCGTTGCAAATGTGGTCTGCTGCGCCAGGTAGCCTATCAGTTCAGGAATCAAGATTTGTAAATTTTGTTGTCGTAAGGGTAAAGGCACCGCCCGAATGGTCACATGCTGCGCATCTGACTGAAATTCAATACCCAATTCTCCCAACAAAGATTGGGCTTTTTGCAGCGCGGCTTTTTCATCGGCGCTCACTTTTAAACGCAGCGGAATCAGCAACGGCTGCGCGCAAACCGGACTTTGACCCGGTGTAAGCTGCGCCTGACGCAGCCAACGCTCCGCAACCGGCAGCGACAAGAGCTGGATAGTCCCCGCGTGTTCCAGCAACGCGCAGTCACCGCCGACTATTGTCAGTACGCGACCGAAACTCTGGCTATGTCCGTCAAGCGCAGGCGTAACCGGCTCCGGCGCGGGGCTCGCCGTCGGCGTCTGTAAAAGCGTGCGATAAACCTCGCCCTGCTGCTTCTGATAACCTGGCTGCGCGTGCGGCCAACCAACTGCGGACTGACGCCCGCCGTTACCGCCCGATGCGCCGCCGGAATAACGCGGTGTCGCGGGCTCGCGCGCCGCAGTTGGCTCGGCGGGTACAGCAAAATGGTTGCGCCCGGCGGCGATACGGTTTTCCGGGACATGCCGCGGCGCTGGCGCAATCTCCTCCAGCGGCAGCGTCGTTTCCGTCTGCTGTTGCAGAACGCTCAGCACCCCTTGATAGATGAAGTCGTGCACCAGCCGGGATTGATGAAAACGCACTTCGTGCTTGGCGGGATGAACATTGACATCCACCTGATGCGGGTCAATCTCCAGATACAACACAAACGCAGGCTGTTGGTCCGCGCCCAGTTTATCTTCACAGGCCTGGCGAATGGCATGGTTGATCAAGCGGTCGCGCATCATGCGGCCATTCACATAGCAGTACTGGATCTCCGTTAACGCCGTGGTGGTGTGATTCGGATCGGCGACCCAGCCGCGCAGGGTCAGATCGCCATGCTGCCACTCGATCGCCAGTGCCTGTTCGAGAAACGGCGTCCCGCAGATGGCGCCTAACCGGCGCTCTTTTTGCCCGTCCTTTGCGACAGCGCGATACTGTCGTACCAATTTGCCGTTGTGCGACAGGTTAAGCGTGACGTCAAAACGGGCCAATGCAATACGACGGATGATCTCATCGATATGATTAAATTCCGTTTTTTCGGTACGCATGAATTTGCGCCGGGCGGGCGTATTATAAAAGAGATCCAGAACTTCCAGGGTGGTGCCGACCGGGTGCGCAGCGGGTTTTACCGTCACGTCCATGTCGCGTCCTTCCGCATACGCCTGCCAGGCTTCCGCCTGCTCCGCCGTGCGCGACGTTAGCGTCAAACGCGAGACCGAACTGATACTGGCCAGCGCTTCGCCGCGAAATCCCAGACTGATAATCGCTTCCAGATCGTCAAGCGAGGCGATTTTACTGGTGGCATGACGGGCCAGCGCCAGCGCCAGCTCCTCTTTTTTAATGCCGCAGCCATTGTCGCGAATACGAATAAGCTTCGCGCCGCCACGCTCGATGTCGATATCAACGCGGGTGGCGCCTGCATCCAGACTATTCTCTACCAGCTCTTTAACAACCGACGCAGGGCGTTCCACCACTTCGCCAGCGGCGATTTGGTTCGCAAGCTGCGGCGGCAGAACCTGAATCGGCATGAAATCTCCTTAATTCGCGGCGGTTATGGCGCCAGGCTGGTTGGTACTGGCCGTCTGGCCTGGGCCGCCCTGCGGCGCAGACTGAATCGGATGCGCTGCAAAGTACTTACGCAACCCCCGGTATATAGCGTCAGCAATCTGCTGCTGATAGCGGTCGCTCGCCAGCAATCGCTCTTCGCCGTGATTACTGATAAAGCCCGTCTCCACCAAAATGGACGGGATATCCGGCGAACGCAACACGCCCAGGCTCGCGTGTTCCGGGCGACGTTTATGCAACGACCCCACACCATCCAGTTGGCTTAGCACGTTCGTCGCCACATCATACCCTACCCGCTGCGAATGACCGAATTGCAAATCCAGTACCGCCTGGCTCAGGTAAGGGTCTGACTGACTGTTCGCCAGCACATCGCCAGCGCCGCCTAACAGTTCGGATTGCTTCTCATGCTGCTCAAGCCAGTTTGCCATTTCGCTGTTCGCGCGACGATTGGACAATACCCAGACGGAGGCGCCGGTGGCGTCGCGATTTGGCGCGGCATCCGCATGAATAGAGACAAGGAAGTTGGCGTTTTGCTTACGCGCCACGTCAGACCGCCCCATCACCGAAATAAAATAGTCGCCGTCACGCGTCAGCACGCCTTTAAACATCGGATCGTTATTCAGCAATGTGCGTAACTTACGCGCGATGGCGATGGTGACATTTTTCTCGCGCGTACCGCCCGGGCCTATCGCGCCGGGGTCCTGGCCTCCATGTCCGGCATCAATAGCAATCACCACTTTATCGCCAGCGCCTGCCGACGCGCGCGCCGCAGGCCGCGTAACGGTATTGCTGCTGGTTACGCCGGTCAGGCGATCATCAGAAGATTTAAACGGATTACGGGCAGGCTCCGTCGGGCGGGGCGCGCTTTCAACCCGTTTCGCGACGACAGGCGGTGGCGGCGGCGGAACATCGGCATTAATGGTGAAAATGACCGTATAGTTGCCGCCGTTTTGCCGCTTCACCGCCTCGGTTTTACCATTTTCCGTCAGATCGACAAGCAACCGTAAAGATTGCGCATCTTTCGGCGTTCCGGCACGGATCGTTTTCACCAGATTGTTACCGCTAAACTGAAGCGGCAGCCCCTGAATCACGCCGGTCTGCCTGATATCCAGCGCCACGGTACGTTTACCGTCCTGTGAGTAAGCATATTCCGGCTCGCCGATAAAACTCAGCGTAATGCGCGCCTGCTGCTCGCCGTTGGACACCTGAATATCAGAGAGACTGGCGGCGCCCGCGTGCGCGCACAGCAGGATTAAGGCTGCTATTACGGCATTTTTGATGCGATAAATCATCCCGCCACCTTTATAGCTAATCGGCTAAACGCGCCAGTAACGAATGACCCGATGAGGATACCGCGCTTACGCGAGCCTCACGCCCCTGCGCCTGGTAATCAATATGGATTTCGACGTCCGGGTCGGGGAGAACGCCTTTACCTTGTTGCGGCCACTCCACCAGACAAATGGCGTCGTTGGCGAAATAATCGCGAATGCCCATAAACTCCAGCTCCTCCGGGTCCGCAAGACGGTATAAGTCGAAGTGATATACCATCATGTTATCAAGCGCATAAGGCTCTACCAGCGTATAGGTGGGGCTTTTTACATTACCGTTATGGCCTAACGCCTGTAAAAATCCCCGGCTAAACGTCGTTTTACCGGCACCTAAATCGCCATACAGATAAATAACGGTCGCGCCATCACAGGCGTTGGCTACCCGTTGTCCCAGGTCTAGCGTCGCCTGTTCGTCAGGTAGCGGAATTACTCGATTCATCATGGTTTACGTCAATCACATCAGGGTTAACAATACGCCGCAGCGTAGTAAAAAGATCGGTCGCCAACATGCCGCGAGCGCCATAACGCGCTGCCAGTAAGTCCGCCGCCGCGCCGTGAGCCACACATCCCACACATACCGCATCATACGGGGTAAACTTCTGTCCGAGCAATGCGCCGATGATGCCGGACAGGACATCGCCCATCCCGCCGCTCGCCATCCCTGCATTACCAGCGTCAATGATAGCCAGAGGGTGGTGTTCAGCGGCAATAATCGTTCCTGCGCCTTTTAACACGACCACGCCTCCGTACCGTTTTACCAGACGCTGTGCTGAAAGTAAGCGATCACTTTCAATTTCTGCCACAGAACATCCTAACAGGCGGGCAGCCTCTCCCGGATGCGGCGTAATCACGCGATTGTGACGTTTATCAGGATTGATTGCCAGTAGGTTCAACGCATCCGCATCCCACAGCATAGGTTTACGGACGTTTTCTACTTTCTGTAAGGCTTTTTTGCCCCATTCCTGCTGCCCAAGCCCCGGGCCGATCACCACAACGTCAGCCCAGGTCAGGCTCTCTTCCAGCGACTGAGGCGTGAGTTCATGTACCATCAGTTCCGGGCGGGCCGTCAGCAACGGCGCGATGTTTTCACCGCGAGTCAGAACTCTGACCAACCCAGCCCCCGTACGCAGCGCCGCCTCGCCAGCCATCCGAATTGCGCCCGCTGTTCCCTGGTCGCCGCCAATAATCGCCAGACGACCATGATCGCCCTTATGCGAGGTCGGTCGACGCGGCGTTAGCCATTGCCCCAACTGCGTCGCGTCAAAACGCCGGAGCGGCGGCGTCTGGCTCGCCAGCCAGCCTTCCAGTCCCAACGCGTCATAATGCAATATGCCGGTAACGTCACGCGCTTTGCCGGTCAGCAGGCCTGGTTTCAGGGCGATAAACGTGACCGTATGCGCGGCGCTTATCACCGCGCCAGGCGTGGCGCCCGTTTGCGCCAGCAGGCCTGACGGGATATCGACGGCGACAACCGGCGCAGGATGGGCGTTCGCCTGTTCAATCAGACCGGCTACCGGGTCGCGCGGTGCCTGGGCTATGCCGGTGCCAAGCAGCGCGTCGATAATCAGATCCGTCGCTTCCGGCCAGATAATATCGGCAGCATGGATAATGCCGCCGGCATTCAGCCAGGCATCGCGCGCCTGCGCCGCTTCTTCAGGCAACGGTTTGTCGCTCTCCTGCGCCAGCAACGTTACGCTAATGCCCGCCGCTTGCGCTAGTCGCGCCACGACGTAACCATCGCCGCCGTTGTTGCCATGACCACACAACACCAGCCAGTGTCGGGTGTCAGGATAACTGTCACGGGCTACCCGAAATGCCGCGTCGCCAGCGCGCAGCATCAATTCATAGAGTGTGAGTCCGAAGGCATCCGCCGCATCGCGTTCCAGCCGTTTGATGTCATCGGCGGGCCAAATGGAGTGTGGTATACTTACAGGGTTTTTCTTCATGTTATGGTCCATCATGTCAAAGCCCCTCGATCTCAATCAGTTAGCGCAAAATATTAAGCAGTGGGGGCTGGAGCTGGGCTTTCAGCAGGTCGGTATTACTGATACCGATCTGCGCGCATCCGAACCTGCGCTGCAGGCGTGGCTGGACAAACAATACCACGGCGAGATGGCATGGATGGCGCGCCACGGTATGATGCGCGCCCGGCCTCATGAACTCTTACCCGGTACGCTACGTGTCATCAGCGTGCGCATGAACTATCTGCCCGCCAACGCCGCATTTGCCAGTACGTTGAAGGATCCCACGCTGGGCTACGTTAGCCGATATGCGCTGGGGCGTGATTATCACAAGCTGTTACGCAGCCGCCTTAAAAAACTGGGCGAGCAGATCCAGCAGTACTGCGGTTCGCTGAATTTTAGACCGTTTGTCGACTCTGCGCCTATTCTTGAACGCCCATTAGCGGAAAAAGCCGGACTTGGCTGGACGGGTAAGCACTCACTTATCCTTAATCGGGAGGCAGGCTCATTCTTTTTCCTGGGGGAACTGCTGATTGATTTACCGCTGCCGGTCGACCAGCCGGTCGAAGAAGGTTGCGGCAAATGCGTCGCCTGTATGACCATTTGCCCGACCGGGGCGATTGTCGAACCGTATACGGTGGACGCGCGGCGCTGTATTTCTTATCTCACCATTGAGCTGGAAGGCGCTATTCCGGAAGCATTTCGCCCACTGATAGGCAACCGTATTTACGGCTGCGATGACTGCCAGCTTATCTGTCCGTGGAATCGTTACTCTCAGTTGACCGACGAAGCAGATTTTAGCCCACGCAAGGCGCTGCATAATCCAGATTTGCTTGAGTTGTTTAGCTGGAGCGAAGCGCAGTTTCTGAAAGTCACTGAAGGTTCTGCGATTCGGCGCATTGGTCATTTACGCTGGCTGCGAAATGTTGCCGTCGCGCTGGGGAATGCGCCGTGGAGTAATGCCGTCATTACGGCGCTGGAAAGCCGCAAGGGTGAGCATCCACTTCTCGATGAGCATATCGAATGGGCGATTGCGCAACAAATTGAAAAGCGCAACGCCTGCATCATTGAAGTGCAGCTACCGAAAAAACAGCGTCTGGTCAGGGTGATTGAAAAAGGGCTGGTGCGCGATGCCTGAATTATTCACAGGCTGTGTATAAAAATAAAAACACATTGCGATTCAAGAGGGAAAAAAGGAACAGACAATAACGCTAACGTTTTGAAATCTTATTTTTTCTATATTTTTCAGTAAATTATAGAAATTCTACGCGTCAGGTATAATTTTTTGCATTCCAGGAGTAATGGGCCGCCCTGTGGATAAGTCTGTTTACAAGGATCTGACGAAAGCGGAACAAAACGTGCCCCAACGCGATATTCGTTGTGGATAATTTTACTGTAGATAAGAATTGGAGCGGGAAACGAGACTCGAACTCGCGACCCCGACCTTGGCAAGGTCGTGCTCTACCAACTGAGCTATTCCCGCATAATCTTCGTCTTTCGAACCGCTACTGCGTTGGCTGCCTTCACTCGCCTGAGTCACTTACTTCAGTAAGCTCCTGAGGACTCATTCAGTTGCCGCCTTGTCGCAATTCGAAATCCTGCGATTGGTGGTCTGTGCTTAACAAGCACTTTCAAATTTTGGAGCGGGAAACGAGACTCGAACTCGCGACCCCGACCTTGGCAAGGTCGTGCTCTACCAACTGAGCTATTCCCGCATAATCTTCGTCTTTCGAACCGCTACTGCGTTGGCTGCCTTCACTCGCCTCAGTCACTTACTTCAGTAAGCTCCTGAGTACTCATTCAGTTGCCGCCTTGTCGCAATTCGAAATCCTGCGATTGGTGGTCTGTACTTAACAAGTACTTTCAAATTTTGGAGCGGGAAACGAGACTCGAACTCGCGACCCCGACCTTGGCAAGGTCGTGCTCTACCAACTGAGCTATTCCCGCAAATTTGTTGCTGTCGTAATTCGCATTTCTGCGTCGTTACGGGAGGCGCATTATACGAGAAATCCATTTAGCTGCAAGCCCCTGAACGCATTTTTTCGCGATTTTTGTTTGAATGCTGATTAAATCACCAAACAAGACAAAAAACGAGCAAAGCGTGCGCTATGCAACAAAAAACTTTTCACGCCACGCCTAAAGGCACAGAATCAGAATAGCACCCTGCGCCAAAAAAAGAATAGCACGGTGACCACAACATCCAATTGATATCAGGGATCAAGATGAAAAAAAAACTTATTGTCATGCTGTTAGCCAGCCTCTCCGTTCACGCCGCTTCCGTTTCCGCCAGAACATTACATTTTGGCACCTCCGCCACCTATGCGCCCTATGAGTTTGTCGATGCCGATAATAAAATTGTTGGTTTCGATATTGATGTCGCCAACGCGGTCTGCAAAGAGATGCAAGCGGAGTGCTCATTCACTAACCAGAGCTTTGATAGTCTGATCCCCAGCCTACGCTTCAAAAAGTTTGATGCGGTGATCGCCGGTATGGATATGACGCCCAAACGTGAACAGCAGGTCTCCTTTAGCCAACCCTATTACGAAGGTCTATCGGCGGTAGTCGTCACGCGTAAAGGGGCTTATCACACTTTTGCCGATCTGAAAGGCAAAAAAGTCGGACTGGAAAACGGTACAACGCATCAGCGCTATTTGCAGGATAAACAACAAGCTATCACGCCTGTCGCCTATGACAGCTATCTAAACGCTTTTACCGATCTGAAAAACAACCGTCTTGAGGGCGTGTTTGGCGATGTCGCCGCGATTGGTAAGTGGCTAAAAAACAATCCGGATTACGCCATCATGGATGAACGCGCCAGCGATCCTGACTACTACGGAAAAGGGTTAGGCATTGCGGTACGCAAAGGCAACGACGCGCTATTGCAAGAAATTAATGCCGCGCTCGACAAGGTGAAAGCATCGCCGGAATATGCACAAATGCAGGAGAAATGGTTTACGCAGTAATTCAGTGGCGGGAGAGCTGCCGGATGAGACGCTCTGGCGTTGCCATCCGGCATGTTAAGCCTCACAGCTTAATGAAATGCTCGCGGTAGTAAGCCAGCTCCGCCACCGACTCGCGAATATCATCCATCGCCTGGTGCGTGCCCTGCTTGGTAAAGCCGGCCAGAATCTCCGGCTTCCAGCGGCGCGCCAGTTCCTTGAGCGTACTGACATCCAGATAGCGATAGTGGAAGTAGGCCTCCAGTTCCGGCATATATTTAAACAGAAAACGACGATCCTGACCGATGCTGTTACCGCAAATCGGCGACTTACCCGCAGGCACCCACGTTTTCAGAAATTCAATCGTCACCAGTTCAGCGTCTCGTTCGCCCATCGTACTTGCCTTAACGCGATCTACCAGGCCGCTACCGGTATGGGTGCGCACGTTCCAGTCATCCATTAACGCCAGTTGCGCATCGGATTGATGTACCGCAATCGTCGGCCCTTCCGCCAGAATGTTCAGGCTGGCATCCGTCACCAGCGTGGCTATCTCAATAATGCGATCGCGCTCGGGGTCCAGACCTGTCATCTCCAGATCGATCCAAATCAGGTTGTTTTCATCGGCACTCATGCTATTTTCCACCCTTCAGAGGTCACATTCACTGTGACTATATTCATCTACAATTGCGTGTATCATAGATGTTTTGCCCACTATGGGCGACCAGGAGCCAGTACGATTGAGCAAAAATAAACTCTCCAAAGGCCAGCAGCGCCGTGTGAACGCCAATCACCAGCGTCGTTTAAAAACGTCCGCGGAGAAAGCCGACTACGATGACAACCTGTTTGGCGAGCCTGCAGAAGGTATCGTCATTAGCCGTTTTGGTATGCATGCCGATGTGGAGTCTGCTGACGGCGAGGTTCACCGTTGCAATATCCGCCGCACTATCCGTTCGCTGGTGACGGGCGATCGCGTCGTCTGGCGTCCGGGCAAAGCCGCCGCAGAGGGCGTCAACGTAAAAGGCATCGTTGAAGCGGTGCATGAGCGCACCTCGGTATTGACGCGCCCGGACTTCTACGACGGCGTGAAGCCTATTGCCGCCAACATTGACCAAATCGTTATCGTCTCCGCGATTTTGCCGGAGCTGTCGCTGAATATCATCGATCGCTACCTGGTCGGCTGTGAAACCCTACAGGTTGAGCCGCTTATCGTACTCAATAAAATTGATCTGCTGGACGACGAAGGTATGGACTTCGTTAATGAGCAGATGGATATCTACCGCAATATCGGCTATCGCGTGCTGATGGTCTCCAGCCATACGCAGGATGGTCTGAAACCGCTGGAAGAGGCGTTAACCGGTCGTATCAGTATTTTTGCCGGGCAGTCCGGCGTCGGAAAATCCAGTCTGCTAAACGCTCTGCTCGGCTTACAGAACGAGATTCTGACGAACGATGTGTCGAATGTCTCCGGTCTGGGTCAACATACCACTACCGCTGCTCGTCTGTATCATTTCCCGCATGGCGGCGATGTCATTGATTCCCCCGGCGTGCGCGAGTTCGGCTTATGGCATCTGGAGCCGGAACAAATCACCCAGGGCTTTGTCGAATTTCATGACTATTTGGGACATTGCAAATACCGGGACTGCAAGCATGACGCCGATCCAGGCTGCGCCATTCGCGAAGCGGTAGAGAACGGCGCTATTGCGGAAACCCGTTTCGAAAATTATCACCGAATTCTTGAAAGTATGGCGCAGGTAAAAACGCGTAAAAACTTTTCTGATACGGACGACTGACAGATACGCTAGGCGTCGTTAGAATCGTCCCCTTTTTTCAGGATACCGGTATAACTGCCGGTTCAGGAACAACAATGGCCTGGAGGCTACCTTGTTAAACTCATTTAAACTTTCGCTACAATACATTCTGCCGAAACTATGGCTCACTCGCCTGGCGGGCTGGGGCGCAAGCAAACGAGCAGGATGGCTGACAAAACTGGTTATCGATCTCTTCGTAAAGTATTACAAAGTCGATATGACTGAGGCGCAAAAACCGGATACCGCCAGCTATCGTACGTTCAATGATTTCTTTGTTCGTCCGCTGCGTGATGACGTGCGTCCGCTCAATACCGATCCTAACATCCTGGTGATGCCTGCCGACGGCGTGATAAGCCAGTTGGGTCGTATCGAAGAAGATAAAATTTTGCAGGCCAAAGGCCATCATTACAGCCTTGAAGCGTTGCTGGCGGGTAACTACCTGATGGCGGATAAGTTCCGCAACGGCACGTTTGTGACCACTTACCTCTCCCCTCGCGACTACCATCGCGTGCATATGCCATGCAACGGCATCCTGCGCGAAATGATCTACGTACCGGGCGATCTGTTCTCTGTTAACCATCTGACCGCGCAAAACGTCCCCAACCTGTTTGCCCGCAACGAGCGCGTTATCTGTCTGTTTGATACCGAGTTCGGCCCTATGGCGCAGATTCTGGTCGGCGCAACTATTGTCGGCAGTATCGAAACTGTCTGGGCGGGGACCATTACCCCGCCGCGCGAAGGCATCATCAAGCGCTGGACCTGGCCAGAAGGCGAACATGAAGGGTCTGTCGCCTTGTTGAAAGGCCAGGAGATGGGGCGCTTTAAACTGGGTTCCACGGTCATCAACTTATTTGCGCCGGGGAAAGTGAATCTGATCGCGTCGCTGGCAAGCCTGTCCGTTACCAAAATTGGCCAACCGCTGGCGACGTCGACCGAAACATTCGTCGCGCCGGAGGTGGAACCTGCTCCGCTGCCGGCAGAAGAAATTAAAGCTGAACACGACGCCAGCCCGCTGGTTGACAATAAAAAAGACGACACCTAATCAAGAGAGAATGCTGACGTGCGCCTGATTATCGCTTTTCTGATGGCCTGGTGCCTCAGCACGGGGGCGTTCGCCGCAACGGCCCCCGACGCCAAACAAATCACGCAGGAACTGGAGCAGGCAAAAGCGGCGAAGCCCGCTCAGCCGGAAGCCGTTGAGGCGCTCCAGACTGCGTTAAACGCGCTTGAAGAGCGAAAAGGCTCGCTTGAGCGCGCGAAACAATATCAACACGTTATTGATAATTTCCCTAAGCTATCCGCCACCTTGCGCGCCCAGTTGAATAATCTGCGCGAGGAACCTCGCAGCGTACCGCCAGAGATGTCCACCGAAGCGTTAAATCAGGAGATCTTGCAGGTTAGCAGCCAGCTACTGGATAAAACCCGCGAGGCGCAACAGGAGCAGGAGCGCGTCAGGGAGATCGCCGACTCGCTCAGCCAGCTTCCCCAACAGCAAAACGACGCCCGCCGCCAGCTTAATGAGATTGAGCGACGGCTCGGCGCCGCAGGCGGAAGTGCCGCGCTTAGCCAGGCGCAAAGTCTCAGTATGCAGGCGGAGTCCGCCAAACTAAAAGCGTTAGTCGACGAACTGGAGTTGGCGCAACTGTCCGCCAACAACCGGCAGGAACTGGCTCGTCTGCGTTCCGAGCTGGCGGAAAAACAGAGTCAGCAATTGGATGCGTATCTTCAGGCGCTGCGCAATCAGCTCAATAGCCTGCGCCAACGTGAAGCGGAACGCGCGCTGGAAAGCACTGAGCTGCTGGCGGAAAACAGCGCAGGTTTGCCGGAAGGCATCGTCGAACAATTTAAAGTCAACCGCGAGCTGTCACAGGCGCTCAATCAACAAGCGCAGCGGATGGATCTGGTCGCCTCGCAGCAGCGACAGGCCACCAGCCAAACGTTACAGGTGCGCCAGGCGCTCAATACGCTGCGGGAGCAGTCGCAATGGCTTGGCGTGTCCAACATGCTTGGCGAAGCGCTGCGCGCGCAGGTCGCCCGTCTGCCAGAGATGCCTAAGCCGCAGCAGCTTGATACGGAAATGGCGCAGCTACGCGTCCACCGTATGCGCTATGAAGAGTTACTCAATAAGCAGCCGCAGCTACGGCAAATACGTCAGGCCAATGGACAGCCGCTGACCGCCGAGCAAAACCAGATTCTTGACGCCCAGCTTCGCACTCAGCGCGAGCTGCTCAACTCGTTGTTACAGGGCGGCGATACGCTGATCCTGGAGCTGACCAAACTGAAAGTCTCCAACAGCCAACTGGAGGATGCGCTTAAAGAGGTTAATGAAGCGACCCACCGTTATCTGTTCTGGACCGCTGACGTTAGCCCGCTATCGCTCTCCTGGCCTGTTGATTTGGTTCAGGATTTACGTCGGCTTATCTCATTAGATACGTTTAATCAGTTAGGTAAAGCCAGCATCATGATGCTGACCAGCAAAGAGACGCTACTGCCGTTATTCGGCGCGCTGGCGCTGGTCGGGTTTAGCCTCTATTCACGTCAACACTTCAACCGGTTCCTTGAGCGCTCGGCCTCGCGCGTCGGGAAAGTCACTCAGGATCACTTCTCGCTGACGCTGCGAACGGTGTTCTGGTCGATTCTGGTCGCCTCGCCGCTGCCGGTCTTGTGGGCGACGCTCGGCTATGGTCTACAGGAAGCCTGGCCGTATCCGCTGGCCGTCGCCATCGGCGATGGCGTGACGGCGACAGTACCGCTGTTGTGGGTAGTCATGATTTGCGCCGCGTTTGCCCGCCCTAATGGCCTGTTTGTGGCGCATTTCGGCTGGCCGCGAAACCGGGTAGCGAAAGCGATGCGCTACTACCTGATGAGCATTGGGCTGATCGTGCCGCTCATTATGGCAGTGATCATGTTTGATAATCTTAACGATCGGGAGTTTTCCGGCTCGTTGGGCCGCCTTTGCTTCATCCTGATATGCGGCGCGCTGGCGCTGGTCACGCTGAGTCTGAAAAAAGCGGGCATCCCGCTCTATCTTGATAAAGAAGGCAACGGCGACAACATGGTCAACAGCCTGCTGTGGAATATGCTGATGGGCGCGCCGCTTATCGCGATTCTGGCGGCGGCGGTGGGTTATCTGGCCACGGCGCAGGCGCTACTGGCGAGACTGGAAACCTCGGTCGCCATCTGGTTCCTGTTGCTGGTCATCTATCACGTCATTCGCCGCTGGATGCTGATCCAACGACGCCGACTGGCTTTTGACCGCGCCAAACATCGTCGGGCGGAAATGCTGGCGCAGCGCGCGCGCGGCGAAGAAGAACCGGCGCACTCCTCCAGCCTGGAAGGCGCGGTCGACATCGATGAAAGTGAAATCGATCTTGACGCTATTAGCGCTCAGTCGCTGCGTCTGGTCCGCTCAATTCTGATGCTTATCGCCCTGCTATCGGTAATTGTACTGTGGTCGGAAATCCACTCGGCATTCGGCTTCCTGGAGAATATTTCGCTGTGGGATGTCACCTCTACGGTGCAAGGCGTGGAAAGCCTGGAGCCGATTACCCTCGGGGCGGTGCTCATTGCGATTCTGGTCTTTATCATCACCACGCAGTTGGTGCGTAATCTGCCTGCGCTGCTGGAACTGGCGTTATTACAGCATCTCGATTTAACGCCTGGTACCGGTTACGCCATTACGACCATCACCAAATATCTGTTAATGCTGATTGGCGGACTGGTCGGTTTCTCAATGATCGGCATTGAGTGGTCGAAGCTACAATGGCTGGTTGCCGCGCTCGGCGTTGGGCTTGGTTTTGGCCTGCAAGAAATTTTCGCTAACTTTATCTCCGGCCTGATTATTTTGTTTGAAAAGCCGATTCGTATCGGCGATACGGTGACCATTCGCGATCTCACCGGCAGCGTGACCAAAATCAATACCCGCGCCACCACCATCAGCGACTGGGATCGTAAAGAGATTATCGTGCCGAATAAAGCCTTTATCACCGAACAGTTTATCAACTGGTCGCTGTCTGACTCCGTTACGCGCGTGGTGTTAACCATCCCGGCGCCAGCGGATGCCAATAGCGAAGAGGTGACGCAAATTCTGCTGACGGCGGCGCAGCGCTGTTCTTTGGTGCTGGATAACCCGCCGCCTGAAATCTTTCTGGTGGATCTCCAGCAGGGTATTCAGATTTTCGAACTGCGTATCTATGCCGCGGAAATGGGACACCGTATGCCATTACGCCATGAGATCCACCAATTGATTCTGGCGGGCTTCCGCGAGCACGGTATTGATATGCCGTTCCCACCGTTCCAGATGCGTCTGGAGAGTCTCGGCGGTAAACAAACGGGGAGAACGTTAACGTCAGCGGGTAAAACCAGCCGCCCGGCGGGGAGTTTGTAGCGCATGATCCAGGCAAGAAATGCCGGATGCGACCCGTCGGGTCTTATCCGGCCTACGGGCCGGCAATTAACCTGTAGGCCCGATAAGCTTGCGCCATCGGGCATTTCATCGCAGCTCACAGACATTTTCGGACTTATTATGCGTCCAGATCGGCAACAGGCAGGTTAATTTCGCTATAGCGCATTCGGAATAAATCGCCGTAACCCACCAGTTCTCCGCGAAATACGAGGCATCTTATAACATACGCGCAATAAATATCCGACACATGTTTCCACTTATCCTCATCGCGATCCCTTAACGTGCCAATAGTCATTCCTACTACCATCGCAACCTTTCGACGTGCAACATGAACGGAAGAAAGAATAACCTTTTCTATTTCAAGGATATCTTCCGGAGTAAAATTGAGTGCCCTAACCTCATCTTCCGTGATAATCGGGTCTCTCGAACTATCATTCATAACGTTCTCCATCGGGCAATAAACGCCGGATACGCCCCGTCGGGTCTTATCCGGCCTACGGCCTTTACTCCGCCGCCCACTCCGGATCAGCGCTCATGCGGCTGCTGTAATTCTGATAAATCGCCATCGCCAGCAGCGAGAAGAAGATCGGCCCACCGATCATCCACAAGGCGCTGTCCCAATCCCCAGCTTCAATCACCGGCTGGATGATGGTAAAGACGTTGGCAAACGTCACCACCAGCACCACAACACCCGTCGCGACCAGGGTAGAGGCTTTGGTTTTAAAGAGAACAAATGGCCGCTCCAGATCCTGACGCGCTTTAAAGAAGGGAAATGCCAGCGCAAGGAACAGGTATGGCAAGGTCATTGAGACGTTCGCCATCAGCGTGAGTTTGTTATAAAACGCCGATGCAGTGTCACCGCCAAAAGAGACCAGCAAAATAAACAGACTCACCAGCACGCACTGTAGCCACATAGCGGTCGCCGGCATACCGTTAGCGTTCAGTGTCGTCATCGGCGCGGGCCACAACGCTTTTGGCGTCCCCTGAATAATGGCTTTCAGCGGTGAATAGCTCAACGTAAAAAACGCGCCGGTATAAGCCAGAAACATAGAAAGGCCGGTGATACGCGCAAACCAGACGCCCACCGTCATCGCTGCGTCCGGAGAAAGGTTTAACGCGTTACCTAATGTCGTGCCTAAACTCGACATCAAAATGTAGGTGATATTCCCTAAGTTAACGGCGCTATTACTTAATATCTGTTGCCAGTTAGTGCTGACGCCCCATAAAAAGATCGCCAAAGAATAACCAATTGAAATCACAATGGCCGCGAAAACAATACCTTTCGCAAAATTCTTTTCCGGTTTCTCGGTTTTATCCACCAGTCCGCCGACAGCCTCAATACCGCCGTAAGCAAAAATAGCAAATACCACAAATGACAACATTGCCAGGCCGGAGTGATAACCCGGATTCGGTGACGAGGTAAAATTAATTTCTTGTGCAAAATGCCCACCATTTAATAACAAAATAGCGACACTCACTAACAATAAAACTAAATTAAGACACATTACGGCAATACCTCCGACCGCCGTAATTCGCGCAATTTTATTGATCCCTCTGGCGGCGACACACGTCACCAGAATCATCCAGCCAACGGCGAGCAGCCCGACAACCTGCGTAGGCTCAAGCCCCGCAATACGCCAGTGCTGCGTCATATCGGCGCCAAAAACAAAAGTAGAAAACGGTACCCAAATTTTTGCCGCCGTACTTACCATCCATATGACATACGATGAAAACCACATAAACGTGCCGATAAACGCGTAACGTGGCCCCACGCTATTATTCATCCACGAATAGATCCCGCCCTCTTCTTTGCGATAAGCGGAACCCATTTCAGCCATCATTAAGGCGAATGGTATAAAAAACAGCAAGGCAGAAAATATATACCACGGGATTGCGCTATACCCCATTAAATAAAACGCCGACGGGCTATTCGCAAAACCAAAAACAGAAGTAAAAATCATCAGGATAAGCCCAATAAGGCTCATCTTTTTTATCGTGTGGGTCATTCAACCATCCCTTACGCTTGAGCGCGTTTGCCAGACGCCGCTCACCGATTGACGCCGCCTTCTTTTTTACAAAGGTCAGCGATAAAAAAATCAACACAGGATTGATACCTAAATGGCATCAAAGTTCCAGCCTTATGTTGTGGCAAACAGAGGATAATTGAAAAAATATGCTACAAAATGGCGCTTATTGCGCCATTTTATCTCGCGGAAGAGTGAATTTCAGATTTACGCCCGATCGACCGTAAAAGCAATCACGTCCGCCAGGCTTTCTGCTCCCAGCGCCAGCATCACCAGACGATCAACACCCAGCGCCACGCCGGAACAATCCGGTAGACCGGCGGCCAGCGCATCCAGTAGATTTTGGTCAATCGGCTGCTGCGGCAGACCGCGAGCGGCGCGCTTACGATTGTCCTGTTCAAAGCGCTGTTGTTGCTCACGTGCGTCCGTCAGTTCGTGGAAACCATTCGCCAGCTCAATACCTTTGTAGTACACCTCAAAGCGCTCGGCGACGCGATGATCCTCGGTACTGATTTGTGCCAGCGATGCCTGACTTGCCGGAAAGTGATAAATAAAGGTCGGCTTTTCTTTACCTATATACGGCTCAACCCCCATCGTGAACAACAGTTGCAGCAACGTATCACGGTCTTCTTCCGTATCGGCGATATTGCTTAAATCAAGCTTTGCCGCCGCCTCACGCAGCAGCGTTTTATCTGCTGATAACGGGTCAATCTCCAGATGGCGCTGAAACGCCTGTTGATAGGAGAGACTTTCCGCGGGTTGACAATCCAGCACTTGCTGAAGCAAATCATCCACTTCATTCATCAGGCGGTACATATCGTAATGCGGGCGATACCACTCCAGCATAGTGAATTCCGGATTATGATGTCGTCCCATCTCTTCATTACGGAAACTGCGGCATAGCTGGAAAACCGGACCGCACCCTGCCGCCAGCAGGCGTTTCATATGGTATTCCGGACTGGTCATTAAATAGAGGTTCATCCCCTGGGAATGGCCAGGTCCGACGAAACGCGTTTCGAACGGGAACAGATGAATGTCTGTGACCGTCGCCTGACTCATGCAGGGCGTCTCAACCTCAAGCACTCCACGATCGGCAAAGAAACGACGGATTTCCGCCATAATCGCCGCACGTTTTAATAAATTGGGGATGGACGCGCTCGGCTGCCAGGTTGCCGTTTCGCTCATGATTCTTTCTCCAGTTTAAGACAGGGTCACGAAGTCTACTCGCAACGCGCGGGCGAAACAAATTTTGCGCAGGCGTATCGGGCGCCTTCTGGAGGGTAAAAAAAGTGATTTCAGATGGTTTAGTAATTAAATTAATCAAAATCAATGATAATTCATCCCTCTGATACGCTAAAAAAATCGAACACGTCAAATTTCCCTCACATCCCTGAGACTATACTGTTGTACCCATAAAGGAGCAGTGGAAACGCATTCATACTTCGCAGAACCCAGAGGCTTTATCTGGCTGCGCGAGGGTGAAATTACAATAATCTGGAGGAATGTCGTGCAAACCTTTCAAGCCGATCTTGCCATTATAGGCGCCGGTGGCGCGGGATTACGTGCTGCAATTGCTGCCGCACAGGCGAATCCCAATGCTAAAATCGCACTGATCTCAAAAGTGTACCCGATGCGCAGCCACACCGTCGCTGCCGAAGGGGGTTCAGCCGCTGTCGCCCAGGATCATGACAGCTTTGACTACCATTTTCACGATACGGTAGCAGGCGGAGACTGGCTGTGTGAGCAGGATGTCGTGGATTACTTTGTCCACCATTGTCCCACTGAGATGACGCAGCTGGAGCAATGGGGCTGCCCGTGGAGCCGCCGTCCGGACGGTAGCGTTAACGTGCGTCGCTTCGGTGGTATGAAAATCGAGCGTACCTGGTTCGCCGCGGATAAAACCGGCTTCCATATGCTGCATACCCTGTTCCAGACTTCCCTGCAGTTCCCACAAATCCAGCGCTTTGACGAACATTTCGTGCTGGATATTCTGGTTGATGACAACCATGCGCGCGGCCTGGTGGCAATGAACATGATGGAAGGCACGCTGGTGCAAATCCGCGCCAACGCCGTGGTCATGGCGACAGGCGGCGCAGGCCGCGTATACCGCTATAACACCAACGGCGGCATCGTCACCGGCGACGGGATGGGCATGGCGCTGAGCCACGGCGTTCCGCTGCGTGATATGGAATTCGTTCAGTATCACCCGACCGGCCTGCCAGGTTCCGGTATCCTGATGACCGAAGGTTGCCGCGGCGAAGGCGGTATTCTGGTCAATAAAAATGGCTACCGTTACCTGCAAGACTACGGCATGGGCCCCGAAACGCCGCTGGGCGAGCCGAAAAACAAATATATGGAACTGGGGCCACGCGACAAAGTATCCCAGGCTTTCTGGCACGAATGGCGTAAAGGCAACACCATCTCCACGCCGCGCGGCGATGTGGTTCACCTCGACCTGCGTCATCTCGGCGAGAAGAAACTGCATGAACGTCTGCCGTTCATTTGCGAACTGGCGAAAGCCTATGTCGGCGTCGATCCGGTTAAAGAACCGATTCCAGTACGTCCGACCGCGCACTACACCATGGGCGGCATTGAAACCGACCAGAACTGTGAAAGCCGTGTCAAAGGGCTGTTTGCCGTTGGCGAATGCTCCTCTGTTGGCCTGCATGGCGCGAACCGCCTCGGTTCCAACTCGCTGGCGGAACTGGTGGTGTTTGGTCGTCTGGCTGGCGAACAAGCAATGGAACGCGCTGCTACGGCAGGCGCCGCAAATAGCGCCGCGCTCGACGCCCAGGTTGCCGATATTGAACAGCGTCTGAAAAATCTGGTGAACCAGGAAGGCAACGAAAACTGGTCGAAGATCCGCGATGAGATGGGTCTGTCTATGGAAGAAGGTTGCGGTATTTACCGTACCCCGGAACTGATGCAGAAAACCGTTGATAAACTGGCCGAGCTTCAGGAACGTTTCAAGCGCGTACGTATCTCCGATACTTCCAGCGTGTTCAACACTGACCTGCTGTATACCATCGAACTGGGTCATGGTCTGAACGTGGCGGAATGTATGGCGCACTCTGCGCTGGCGCGTAAAGAGTCCCGCGGCGCGCATCAGCGTCTGGATGAAGGCTGTACCGAGCGCGACGATGTGAACTTCCTCAAGCACACCCTCGCCTTCCGCGATGCTGATGGCACGACCCGTCTGGAATACAGCGACGTGAAAATCACCACCCTGCCGCCAGCCAAACGTGTTTACGGCGGTGAAGCGGAAGCAGCCGATAAGAAGGAGAAGGCGAATGGCTGAGATGAAAAACCTGAAAGTTGAGGTGGTGCGCTATAACCCGGAAACCGATACCGCGCCGCACAGTGCTTTCTATGAAGTTCCTTATGATGAAACAACATCGCTACTGGACGCGTTGGGCTACATCAAAGATAACCTGTCGCCAGACCTGAGCTACCGCTGGTCCTGCCGTATGGCGATCTGCGGCTCTTGCGGCATGATGGTCAACAACGTCCCTAAACTGGCGTGTAAAACCTTCCTGCGCGATTACACCAACGGTATGAAGGTGGAAGCGCTGGCGAACTTCCCGATTGAACGCGATCTGGTTGTCGATATGACGCACTTTATCGAAAGCCTGGAAGCGATCAAACCGTACATTATTGGCAACTCTCGCACGCCAGATCAGGGGCCGAATGTCCAGACCCCGGCGCAAATGGCGAAGTATCACCAGTTCTCCGGTTGCATCAACTGTGGTCTGTGCTACGCCGCGTGCCCGCAGTTCGGTCTGAATCCTGAGTTTATCGGACCGGCTGCGATTACGCTGGCGCATCGCTATAACGAAGATAGCCGCGATCACGGTAAGAAGGAGCGTATGGCGCAGTTGAACAGTCCGAACGGCGTATGGACCTGTACTTTCGTGGGCTACTGCTCCGAAGTCTGTCCAAAACATGTCGATCCGGCTGCGGCCATTCAGCAGGGTAAAGTGGAAAGCTCGAAAGACTTTCTTATCGCCACCCTGAAACCACGCTAAGGAGTGCAACATGACGACTAAACGCAAACCCTATGTGCGGCCGATGACGTCCACCTGGTGGAAAAAACTGCCGTTTTATCGCTTTTATATGCTGCGCGAAGGCACAGCGGTGCCGGCAGTCTGGTTCAGTATTGAACTGATTTTCGGTCTGTTTGCGCTCAAACACGGCGCGGAATCCTGGATGGGATTCGTCGGCTTTTTACAAAACCCGGTGGTAGTGATCTTAAACCTGATCACCCTGGCGGCCGCGCTGCTGCACACCAAAACCTGGTTTGAACTGGCGCCGAAGGCGGCCAATATCATTGTAAAAGACGAAAAAATGGGGCCAGAGCCAATCATCAAAGGGCTTTGGGTGGTCACTGCGGTAGTCACCGTAGTCATTCTGTATGTTGCCCTGTTCTGGTAAGGAGTCCCGGATGATTAATCCAAACCCAAAACGTTCTGATGAACCCGTATTCTGGGGACTGTTTGGCGCAGGCGGTATGTGGGGCGCGATCATCGCGCCGGTGATCGTGCTACTGGTTGGCATCATGCTGCCGCTGGGGCTATTTCCGGGCGATGCCCTGAGTTTTGAGCGCGTACTGACGTTCGCCCAAAGCTTTATTGGTCGCGTTTTTCTGTTCCTGATGATCGTGCTGCCGCTATGGTGTGGCCTACACCGTATGCACCACGCGATGCATGACCTGAAAATCCACGTGCCTGCGGGCAAATGGGTCTTCTACGGTCTGGCGGCAATCCTGACCGTTGTGACGGCGATTGGCGTTATCACTCTCTAAGTTGCCACAACGCCCTCTTATCTACCCGATAAGAGGGCGTTTTTTCTTTTCCTGCCTCTCATTTTCCCGCCAGGTTCTACACTTAGAAAAAACACTGGAAGGAAAATTTTATGCGCATTCTGCCCGTCGTTGCTGCAGTTACGGCTGCATTTCTGGTTGTCGCCTGTAGTTCGCCTACTCCGCCTAAAGGCGTTACCGTGGTAAATAACTTTGATGCCAAACGTTACCTCGGCACCTGGTATGAGATCGCACGCCTCGATCATCGATTTGAACGTGGGCTGGAACAAGTCACGGCCACCTATAGCCTGCGTGACGATGGCGGGATTAATGTCATCAATAAAGGCTATAACCCGGAGCGGGGAATGTGGCAAAAAACAGAAGGCAAAGCGTATTTTACCGGTAGTCCAAACCGCGCCGCGCTCAAGGTCTCTTTTTTCGGCCCGTTCTACGGCGGCTATAACGTGATTGCGCTTGACCGGGAATACCGTCATGCGCTGGTGTGCGGCCCGGATCGCGACTATCTGTGGATACTCTCTCGCACGCCAACGCTTTCTGAGGAAATAAAACAGCAAATGCTGGCCGTCGCGACCCGGGAGGGGTTTGACGTCAATAAATTAATTTGGGTAAAACAATCAGGTTCGTAGCAATATCAGCGACGAATTAATGCGCACTGAGTTTTAGCCCAATGATACCCGCGACGATCAAGCCAAGACTGAGCAAACGCGCCGGTGAGGCAGACTCGCCCAGCAGAAGGATACCGGTGATTGCCGCCCCGACGGCGCCGATGCCGGTCCAGATGGCGTACGCCGTTCCAACGGGCAGCGTTTTCATTGCCCAGGAAAGTAACGCCATACTGATAACCATGGCCGTAATGGTGATAATACTGGGGGTCAGACGAGAAAAACCGTGGGTATACTTCAGGCCGACAGCCCATACCACTTCAAGTAAACCAGCGATTAATAGAATGATCCAGGACATAGCAGGCTCCAGATAATTAATGGGGCCGTCCCCGGTGAGAATAGCGTTTACAGGTCGTCCTGTAACGTATACGGATGAAAAGCCATTCTTGCCTGAGAGAAAATGAATTTCAACCTTTTTATTTTTTTCCGTCTAAAGGCGGGAATTGGCCCTTTTAAGCCGCGTAGTTTTCGCATTTAGCGCCCACAGGAGTTCTCTATGATGGAACGCCTTCTGGGAAAGAAAGTGCTTTATCTACTTCCGGGTGCAAAAAACTATGTTGAAAATTTTAGTGATAGACCGATGCCACTTTACCCGTACGGGCATGGAGGCCTGGCTTAATCACACTGATGTGCTCAGTTCTTCACTGCTGGTATCCGGGATGAATAACCTTATACTGGCGAAAGAACATATTCTGCAATGGAAGCCCCATCTGGTTATCGCTGATTTATATGGTTTTCTCAATGATGCCTTACCCGAGCAGCCTATCAATGCATTTTTTGCCGCCTGCAGGATGACGCCGTTGGTATTATTACAGTCAGGGAATATGCCGTACAGACCGCAATATGCCAGTCATGCGGTGTTATCTAAACACACGCCTTTACATGAGCTTGCACAACGAATTAAAGGAGCGCTATATACTCATCCACTGCAGGAAGCGCCGGAAAGCGCCACGCCATTGCTCTCTCCGCAGGAGGAAAAAGTGCTCGCGATGTGGACGGAAGGCACCAGCAATAAAGAGATTGCGTATGCGCTTGGCATTCACGGGAAAACGGTTTACACCTATAAACGTAATATCCGTATGAAACTTCATATGGATAACCGGTATTCTCCCTTTCTTATGCTTCCGGAGAAAATCGATTAACGGTACGACGCCATGCCGTACCGTTGATGATTACTGCTGAGCTCTGGTTGCAGCGCCAGAGATCGCACTACCACCGTCCGAGATGTCCTCGCCCACGCCGCGCGTGGTATTACAAGCAGTTAATACAGTGGAAAGTACCAAAACAGAAAAGATCGCTGCAATTGTCTTTTTAACCATAATGTCTTCCTTTTCTAGCCAATGTTGTTTGTGTATAGCAACTTAATAATAGACAACATCCCAGAAAATGACGGGCGATCGACTAATTTTAGGAAGACGAGAAGCGATTAGCTGGCTGCGCGGGAGATGGCGTGGCCAAGATGCTGAATATCTTCGCCGAAGCCGCGGGCGGTATTACATGCCGTTAATAATGTGCCGGTAAGAAGAACCAGCGCGACAAGACCGATAAAGCGTTTCATCATTGAGGCGCGAAAAATAGGATGGCGCAGCATACGCTGCACCATTTTTCCCGATAACGTAAATTATTTTACGCGGGATACGTATTCGCCGGAACGGGTATCGACTTTGATCACTTCGCCAATCTGCACGAACAGCGGAACTTTAACCACTGCGCCAGTAGACAGCGTGGCTGGTTTGCCGCCAGTACCTGCGGTATCGCCCTTCAGACCTGGGTCGGTATCAACAATTTCCAGCTCAACAAAGTTCGGCGGAGTGACAGAGATAGGCTGACCGTTCCACAGGGTTACGATGCATTCTGCCTGATCCAACAGCCATTTTGCGTTGTCGCCGATAGCCTTGGCATCTGCAGACAGCTGCTCGAAGGTTTCGTTGTTCATGAAATGCCAGAACTCACCGTCGTTGTACAGGTAAGTCAGGTTCATATCGACTACATCCGCGCCTTCAGCGGAATCGGTCGATTTGAAGGTTTTCTCAACGCGCGTGCCGGTCAGCAGACGGCGCAGCTTAACGCGGGCAAACGCCTGGCCTTTACCCGGTTTCACGAATTCACTGGATTCAACCGCATAAGGTTCGCCATCCAACATGATTTTAAGACCGGAACGAAAATCGTTGCTATAGTAAGTCGCCATAAGGCCCTCTGAAATTGTTAACTGGTAGCTAAGCCACAAAATGGCGCATATTGTAACCCTAAATACCCCATTGCGAGAAGATTGGTTAGCGCAACTTGCCGATGTTGTGACCAATCCCGACGAACTGCTGCATCTTTTACAGATTGAAGCTGATGAAAACCTCCGGGCAGGACAGGACGCCAGGCGCTTGTTTGCCCTCCGCGTGCCGCGCGCTTTTATTGCGCGCATGGAGAAGGGCAACCCTGACGATCCTCTTTTACGTCAAGTGCTGACGTCCCGGGATGAATTTATTGTCGCCCCCGGTTTCTCCACCGACCCGCTGGAAGAGCAACACAGCGTGGTGCCAGGATTATTGCATAAATACCAAAACCGGGCGCTATTGCTGGTAAAAGGCGGATGTGCGGTAAATTGCCGCTACTGTTTCCGTCGTCACTTCCCATATGCGGAGAATCAAGGCAATAAGCGCAACTGGACAGTCGCGCTGGAGTATATCGCCGCACACCCGGAACTGGATGAGATCATCTTTTCCGGCGGCGATCCGCTGATGGCGAAAGATCATGAGCTGGACTGGCTGCTCACACAACTGGAAGCCATTAAGCACGTCAAGCGGCTACGCATCCACAGTCGGTTGCCTATCGTCATCCCGGCACGCATTACTGACGAACTGGTTGCCCGCTTTGACCAGTCACGTCTGCAAATTTTGTTGGTGAACCATATCAACCACGCTAATGAAGTGGACGAGGCGTTCTGCCTGGCGATGAAGAAACTGCGCCACGTGGGCGTCACGCTTCTCAACCAGAGCGTCCTGCTGCGTGGCGTGAATGATAACGCGCGAACGCTGGCGAATCTGAGCAACGCGCTATTTGACGCCGGCGTGATGCCCTATTACCTGCATGTGCTGGATAAAGTGCAGGGCGCCGCGCATTTTATGGTCACCGATGACGAATCCCGGCAAATCATGCGCGAACTGCTCACGCTGGTATCCGGCTATATGGTGCCAAGACTGGCGCGTGAAATCGGCGGCGAACCGAGCAAAACACCGCTGGATTTACAGCTTCGGCAGTGCTAATCCTCGCGGGCGCGTCAGGGACGACGAAAAATATTACCGCGCAATATTACGAGGAGACTCCCCCGCGATTCTCCTCACCCTTTGGCGAGGATAAACTAACCTTCGTTAAATACACCTTTCCGGTCCTCTCTTTTCAATAAAGTCCGTTTTAGGACTCGCTTAGCGTGTACTGCATTTTCGAATTATACTGGTTCTCCTTTTTATAGGACGGCATAAACAATTTATATATCAAATACATTGCAGTAAAACATTTAATTATTTTATATTTGTGGAGAATTGACATGGCCTTAACGATTAAGGGACTAAATACCGGCGTTATTCGTCACAATGATAAGTTTATCGCGCTGGCGCTTAAGGTGAAGTCACTGAGAAATAAAGAAACACTGCTTTTCTTTCCTGTGCTCGCGCTGCGAGACTTGTTGATCGGCCTTGAACACCGGCTTTATTTACAACACTCGCTTCCGGAACAAGAGCAGGAAAAACGCCAGAAAGCCAAAAGCAGTCATGTGCTTAAAATGCATGAGAATATTCCGGCAATACTCCGTGAAGAGCTGGAAAACGCCGATGTTAATCAGCGTGTTGAATCTTTAGCGTTGAGCGATAATACAGAAAAAGTATTAACCTTTACGTTAAAGCTGCACAATGGTAGCCATCTTGATTTACAGGTCGGTGAGTGGCAGGTTGAAGTTCTGGTGATGGCTATTATTCACGCCATTAATAATGCCGAAATGCGTGAGCTCGCATTGCGTATTTCTTCAATGCTGGACTTTTTACCATTATACGATGCTGACTGCCTGGAAAACGGTAATATCGAATTCGATACCTATAACCAGCCTGACTGGAAACATAATCTGTATAACCATTATTTAGCGCTCGTTTATCGTTATACGGATGAGGCAGGACAATCGCATGATTGCGGCACCATCATTAAGACCCGTAGTCAGTCAGGCTCTAAAGAAGCTGAAGCAATATCACGCCGCTTGCTGAATTTCAGCCCGCGTCTTAAAAAGCTGGAAGGAAAACCGTGTAAGGTTTTTGTCAGAACGCTTGAAACCGGTAAAGCAGCGCGTCTGACGCAAGATCAATGCATGCGCGCGTTGCATAATCTACGCATGGCATCATCGCAGGAAAAACGCTAACCATATCGCCCTCTGAATCTTTCAGAGGGCGTTACGATTCAGACATATCAATTCGGACATTTATAAACCTGGCCGTTCATCTCGCTGGCCGTCGGGACAAAACTGGACAACATGCCCTGTGACGGACTACTTACGCCATACAGCACGTTTCCACCCATCGCGGCTGCCTGATTACGCAGATCGTTCGCTGCGCCACGCATTGAGCCACCCTCTTCGCCGTGCTGGCCTGAAAACCAGTTACTCTGTTTACCAGTTGCCGTACCAATAAGCTGGCATTCCGCGCCCGGCTTATCTTCGACAAAGCGTACATTTTGGCCGGCAGCGGTGAGTTCGTTGCTGGAGCTACAACCCGCCATCAGCAGCGCGGCGCCAACGATCCCTGCTAAATATTTCACGTGCATGTTATTCCCCATAATCAATGAGCTGGACGTTTTGTCCGTATCTGAATCTTATACTAAAAAGATGACTAAAAGAAAAACCCCCGGTCATTTCTGCCCGGGGGTTTCTCAATTCTGGGAGATAAGCACCCAAATCATTCTGGTTGCAGGAAGGCGGCCAGTTTGTTAATCCCCAGTCACTTACTCAAGTAAGTGACTGGGGTTAGCCAACGCATCTGCAGCCTGAAGGATGCAGGGGGTGGGCAATTACATCATGCCGCCCATACCACCCATACCACCCATGCCGCCAGCAGCGCCTAAATCAGGAGCATCGCTTTTCGGCAGGTCGGTCACCATGCACTCGGTAGTGATCATCAGACCAGCCACAGAAGCCGCGTACTGCAGCGCAGAACGGGTAACTTTGGTTGGGTCCAGGATACCCATATCGATCATGTTGCCGTATTCTTCAGTTGCTGCGTTGTAACCGTAGTTACCGTCGCCGCCTTTAACGGTGTTAGCGACAACAGACGGCTCTTCGCCGCAGTTCAGCACGATCTGACGCAGCGGAGCTTCCATTGCGCGCAGCGCAACTTTGATACCCACGTTCTGGTCTTCGTTCTGGCCTTTCAGGTCAGCAATTTTAGAAGCAACGCGGATCAGCGCAACGCCACCACCAGCAACCACGCCTTCTTCTACCGCAGCACGGGTCGCGTGCAGGGCATCTTCAACGCGGGCTTTCTTCTCTTTCATTTCAACTTCGGTCGCAGCGCCAACTTTGATTACCGCAACGCCGCCTGCCAGTTTCGCTACGCGCTCCTGCAGTTTTTCACGATCGTAGTCGGAGGTCGCTTCTTCAATCTGCTGACGGATCTGAGCAACACGGCCCTGGATGGCAGCTTCTTCACCCACGCCATCGATGATGGTGGTGGTGTCTTTGTTGATCACAACGCGTTTCGCCTGACCCAGGTCTTCCAGGGTTGCTTTTTCCAGCTCCATACCGATCTCTTCAGAGATTACGGTACCGCCGGTCAGGGTAGCGATATCCTGCAGCATCGCCTTACGACGATCGCCGAAGCCCGGTGCCTTAACAGCAGCCACTTTCACGATGCCACGCATGGTGTTAACAACCAGGGTAGCCAGCGCTTCGCCTTCAACATCTTCAGCGATGATCAGCAGCGGTTTGCCTGCTTTTGCAACGGCTTCCAGAACCGGCAGCATTTCGCGGATGTTGGAGATTTTCTTATCAGCCAGCAGGATGAACGGGCTTTCCAGCTCTACTGCGCCAGTTTCCGGCTTGTTGATGAAGTAAGGAGACAGGTAGCCGCGGTCAAACTGCATACCTTCAACCACGTCCAGTTCGTCCTGCAGACCGGTACCGTCTTCAACGGTGATGACGCCTTCTTTACCGACTTTATCCATCGCTTCCGCGATCAGTTTACCTACGGTTTCGTCGGAGTTAGCGGAGATAGTACCTACCTGAGCAATCGCTTTAGAGTCGGAGCACGGTACGGACAGGGCTTTCAGCTCTTCAACCGCAGCAGCAACCGCTTTGTCGATACCACGTTTCAGGTCCATCGGGTTCATGCCCGCAGCAACGGCTTTCAGGCCTTCGGTAATGATGGACTGCGCCAGTACGGTCGCGGTGGTGGTGCCGTCGCCTGCAGCATCGTTCGCTTTAGAGGCAACTTCTTTCACCATCTGCGCGCCCATGTTTTCAAACTTGTCTTCCAGTTCGATTTCACGCGCTACGGAAACACCATCTTTAGTGATAGTCGGCGCACCGAAAGATTTATCCAGAACCACGTTACGGCCTTTCGGACCGAGGGTTACTTTCACTGCATCTGCCAGTACGTTTACGCCGCGCAGCATTTTCACACGAGCGTCGTTACCGAATTTTACGTCTTTAGCTGCCATTTTCTCTTTCCCTTAAATTCGTATGTTCAGTGTCGTTCGCGGATTACGCTTCAACAATTGCCAGAATGTCGCTTTCAGACATGATCAACACTTCTTCATTGTCGATCTTTTCAGATTTCACACCGTAGCCATCGTTAAAAATAACGATGTCGCCAACTTTCACGTCCAGCGGCTGTACAGTACCGTTGTCCAGGATGCGACCCTTACCGACAGCGATGATTTCGCCACGAGTTGATTTACCCGCTGCGGAACCGGTCAGTACGATGCCGCCAGCAGATTTGGACTCAACTTCTTTACGTTTGACGATCACACGATCATGTAACGGACGAATACTCATTGATAGCTCTCCTTTGAGAAAGTCATTATCAGTTATGGGTGACGCCGGCCCGTAAACGGTTTCCCGGCTGGTGACCAGAGAGATGGGGATGGGGTTTTGCCCCTTCAAGGGGGGAGATGAAAAAAAATTCTTCTGAGCGAAAAAAGCGGTAAAAACGCTACTTATCTCACGTTTACCCAAGGTTTAGAACATCCTGCTATAAGAAAAGGCGTGTGTGATACGCTTAAAAATGTCTGTCGTCACCTGACGTTACAATGCCGCCGGATAATGAGCTGATGAATGAACTAAAAAAAGAGCTTGGGTTGGTTCAGGGCGTTATCTTGTTAACCACATCATTATTAGGGACTGGCGTTTTTGCGCTTCCGGAGCTGGCTGCGCTGGCGGCAGGCAACATCAGCCTTTGGGCATGGCCGCTACTCATTATTTTGATTTTCCCTATTGCGATTGTCTTTGCTGTGCTGGGGCGTCATTTTCCACACGCTGGCGGCGTAGCGCATTTTGTCGGGATGGCATTTGGCCCGCGTCTGCAACGAGTGATCAGTTGGCTGTTTTTATCAGTCATTCCTGTTAGTTTTCCCGCAGCCTTGCATATTGCGGTGGGTTTCGGCCAGGCGCTGTTTGGCTGGCAAAGCGAACAGCTCTTATTTGGGGAGCTGGGTACTCTAGGTTTACTATGGTTTATGGGATCGCGCGGCGCCAGCTCCAGCGCCAACCTGCAAGCCATTATCGCTGGATTAATTATCGCGCTTATTGCCGCCATTCTGTGGAAAGGCGCGATTAAACCTGCAGATATCACCTTCCCAGCCGCAAACGAAATCACCTTTTCCCGGCTGTGTACCGCCCTGGCGATCATGTTCTGGGGATTTGTGGGAATTGAGGCGTTTACGCATTTGTCGTCTGAATTTAAAAATCCTGAACGTGATTTTCCGCGCGCATTGATCATTGGCCTGATGCTGGCCGGCGCCATTTATTGGGCCTGTACCGCCGTGGTGCTGCATTTTGGCGTCTATAGCGACAAGATAGCGGCAACAGCCTCGCTACCGCTTATTATTGTTCATCTCTTCGGTATCCAGGCGTTGTGGGTAGCCTGCATTATTGGTTATCTCACCTGCTTTGCCAGCCTGAATGTGTATGCTCAGAGTTTTGCGCGTCTGATATGGACGCAAATGCAATATCAGCCCGATCACTATCTGGCTCAACTCTCTCCCGGGCGCCTTCCCTTGCACGCGTTAAACGTTATTCTGGCCTGTTGTTGCGTGAGTTCTCTGGTCGTCTACGCCCTGAAGATTAACCTCAATGCGCTGATCGTCTATGCTAACGGTATTTTTATTATGCTCTATCTGCTTTGTATGCTGGCGGGCTGTCGACTGTTGAAAGGGCGTTGCTATGCACTGGCGGTGACGGGTTGTCTACTGTGCCTGTTATTGCTGGCAATGCTGGGGTGGAAAAGCTTATATGCCATTATCATGCTGGCTGCATTATGGCTATTTTTACCGAAGCGAAAACGCATGGCGTAAGACGCATCCGCTGGCCGGATAGCGCCTCACGCGACTTATCCGACCAACATCTCTACCTTTAATCCCGACGATCGTCTTTATGTTCAATACGATCGCGATCGTCATCTTTACGTTGATACTCGCCGTCAAATGTTTCGCCACCGCCAGTACCCGCGCTAAACCCGCCGCCCGGCATCCGGGAAAAACGTAAATGCGGCAGCAACTTCAGCGTCAAATGTTTTTGCACTGGCGGTAACAAAAGGAGAAGGCCGAGAAAATCGGTGAAAAACCCCGGCAACAGGAGCAGTAAGCCAGCGATGATCAGCGATACACTCTTAATCATTTCTGCCGCCGGGCTCTCACCGGCCGCCATTTTTTGTTGCATCAGCAAAAAGTTTTTAAAACCCTGGTTACGTACCAGCGACATACCGATAACAGACGTAAAAATCACCAGGATTAGCGTCATCAGGACACCAAGCACATGGGCGACCTGGATAAAGATAGAAATCTCAATGTAAACATAGAGAAAGACAGCTAAAAAGGGTATCCAGCGCAAAGGACTCTCCTGTAAGTCATGGCCGTCTGCGACGACCATTTGAATGGGGTTGCGATTCGCATCGATCCGATATGGTGGTGCGTAGCAAAATTTCAAGTGGTTTGTACACCTATTTTAGGTAGTAATACTAAAGCGGTGACCTATTTCACAAAATAATAAATAAGGGGTAAATTCCCACACTTTAAGTGATCCAGATTACGGTAGGAATTCTGAAGCAGCATATGATCTCGTTTATCAGGCCGATGGAGGGGATAATCGTCGGTCAGAAAACATTCGAAATCACATATATCCTGTGTGTTTTAAAGTAAAAATCATTGGCAGCTTGAAAAAGAAGGTTCACATGTCAAACAACATTCGTATCGAAGAAGATCTGTTGGGTACCAGGGAAGTTCCAGCTGAAGCCTACTATGGTGTTCACACTCTGAGAGCGATTGAAAACTTCTACATTAGCAATAACAAAATCAGCGACATCCCTGAATTTGTGCGTGGCATGGTTATGGTAAAAAAAGCGGCGGCGCTGGCCAACAAAGAGCTGCAAACCATTCCTAAGAGTGTGGCGAACGCCATCATTGCCGCATGTGATGAAGTCCTTAACAACGGTAAGTGCATGGACCAGTTCCCGGTAGATGTCTACCAGGGCGGCGCGGGCACTTCCGTCAACATGAATACCAACGAAGTGCTGGCCAACATCGGGCTGGAACTGATGGGTCATCAGAAAGGTGAATATCAGTACCTGAACCCGAACGACCACGTGAATAAATGTCAATCCACTAACGACGCCTATCCGACAGGCTTCCGTGTAGCGGTTTACGCCTCTATCGTCAAACTGATCGATGCCATCAACCAGTTGCGTGAAGGTTTCGAACGTAAAGCGGTTGAATTCCAGGACATCCTGAAAATGGGTCGTACCCAGTTGCAGGACGCCGTACCGATGACGCTTGGTCAAGAATTCCGTGCGTTCAGCATCCTGCTGAAAGAAGAAGTGAAAAGCATCGAGCGTACTGCTGAGCTGCTGCTGGAAGTCAACCTTGGCGCAACGGCAATCGGCACCGGTCTGAACACGCCGAAAGAATACTCTCCGCTGGCGGTGAAAAAACTGGCTGAAGTCACTGGTTTCGCCTGTGTTCCGGCGGAAGATCTGATTGAGGCGACATCTGACTGTGGCGCGTATGTTATGGTTCACAGCGCGCTGAAACGTCTGGCAGTGAAGATGTCCAAAATCTGTAACGACCTGCGCTTGCTCTCTTCTGGTCCTCGTGCCGGCCTGAACGAGATCAACCTGCCGGAACTGCAGGCGGGCTCCTCCATCATGCCAGCCAAAGTGAACCCGGTAGTACCGGAAGTCGTAAACCAGGTATGCTTTAAAGTCATCGGTAACGACACCACCGTTACGATGGCGGCGGAAGCCGGTCAGTTGCAGTTGAACGTTATGGAGCCGGTTATCGGTCAGGCGATGTTCGAATCCATCCACATTCTGAGCAACGCGTGCTACAACCTGCTGGAAAAATGCGTTAACGGCATTACCGCGAATAAAGAAGTGTGCGAAGGGTACGTTTATAACTCCATCGGTATCGTCACTTACCTCAACCCGTTCATCGGCCACCACAACGGCGACATCGTCGGTAAAATCTGTGCTGAAACCGGTAAGAGCGTACGTGAAGTTGTGCTGGAGCGCGGCCTGTTAACGGAAGCCGAGCTGGACGATATTTTCTCCGTACAGAACTTGATGCACCCGGCTTATAAAGCTAAACGTTATACTGATGAAAGCGAACAGTAATCGTACAGGGTAGTACCAAAGAGGCACGTCACGATGACGTGCCTTTTTTCTTACAAGAAGTTACCAAATAACAACAATTTAATATCAACTTGTTAAACAACAAGGAAGGCTAATATGATAGTTGTCGAACTTATCATTGTTTTGCTGGCAATCTTTTTGGGCGCCAGACTTGGGGGCATCGGTATTGGATTCGCAGGTGGGCTGGGTGTTCTGGTACTTGCCGCCATCGGCGTGAAGCCAGGGACAATTCCATTCGATGTCATTTCCATCATCATGGCGGTTATCGCCGCGATCTCTGCTATGCAGGTCGCGGGCGGTCTGGATTATTTGGTAAACCAGACGGAAAAACTGCTGCGTAAGAACCCGAAATACATCACTATCCTCGCACCGATTGTGACCTATTTCCTGACTATTTTTGCTGGTACCGGGAACATTTCCCTGGCAACGCTGCCGGTTATTGCTGAAGTCGCGAAGGAGCAGGGAATCAAACCTTGCCGTCCGCTCTCGACCGCCGTGGTATCCGCGCAGATTGCGATTACCGCCTCGCCGATTTCTGCGGCCGTGGTGTATATGTCTTCTGTTATGGAAGGTCATGGCATTAGCTACATTCACCTGCTGTCCGTGGTTATCCCCTCTACGCTGCTGGCGGTGCTGGTGATGTCCTTCCTGGTCACGATGCTGTTCAACTCCAAACTGTCGGACGACCCGATTTACCGCAAGCGTCTGGAAGAAGGGCTGATTGAACTGCGTGGTGAAAAGCAGATTGAAATCAAACCAATGGCAAAAAATTCCGTCTGGCTGTTCCTGCTGGGCGTTATCTGCGTGGTTGTTTATGCGATTGTCAACAGTCCGAGCCTCGGCCTGGTTGAGAAACCGCTGATGAACACCACCAACGCTATTTTGATCATCATGTTGAGCGTCGCAACGCTGACCACCATCCTGTGTAAAGTGGAAACTGACGCCATCCTCAACTCCAGTACCTTTAAAGCAGGGATGAGCGCCTGTATCTGTATTCTGGGCGTGGCGTGGCTGGGCGATACTTTCGTATCCGCTAACATCGACTGGATCAAAGACACTGCGGGTAGCGTCATCCAGGGTCATCCGTGGCTGCTGGCCGTCATCTTCTTCTTTGCTTCCGCGCTGCTCTACTCTCAGGCGGCAACGGCGAAAGCGCTGATGCCGATGGCGCTGGCGCTGAACGTCTCTCCACTGACGGCAGTCGCTTCCTTCGCCGCCGTTTCCGGCCTGTTCATTTTGCCGACCTACCCGACTCTGGTTGCAGCGGTACAGATGGATGACACCGGTACAACCCGTATCGGTAAATTCGTCTTTAACCACCCGTTCTTCATCCCAGGCACCCTGGGCGTCGTTCTGGCTGTCTGCTTCGGCTTCCTGCTGGGCAGCTTTATGCTGTAAGTGTTTCACCCGCGGGGCGTATCACGCCCCGCATTCTCCCGCCCTTTGACTAACATCCTGCCCTCGTCCGTTGTATAGTGACCGTTCACTTGCGGGTCTTTTTGTTCTTTCGAGGTGTTTATGCTTGATGTTAAGAGTCAGGATATTTCCATCCCCGAGGCCGTTGTGGTGCTTTGTACCGCCCCGGATGAAGCTACCGCCCAGGATCTGGCCGCCAAAGTGCTGGCGGAGAAACTGGCTGCCTGCGCCACCCTCCTCCCCGGCGCGACATCGCTGTACTACTGGGAAGGCAAACTGGAGCAGGAGTATGAAGTTCAAATGATCTTAAAAACCACCGTTTCACATCAGCAAGCGCTTATCGACTGCCTGAAGTCTCATCACCCGTATCAAACGCCTGAACTTCTGGTTTTACCTGTTACTCACGGAGATACTGATTACCTCTCATGGCTCAACGCATCTTTACGCTGATCCTGCTGCTGTGCAGCACATCCGCCTTCGCCGGATTATTCGACGCGCCGGGTCGCTCGCAGTTCGTCCCGGCAGACCGGGCGTTTGTTTTTGATTTTCAGCAAAATCAACACGATCTTACCCTCTCCTGGCAGGTAAAAGAGGGTTACTACCTTTACCGTAAACAAATCAGTATCACGCCGACGAAAGCGGATATCGCCGCAGTCCAACTCCCGGCAGGCGTCTGGCATGAAGATGAGTTCTACGGAAAAAGCGAAATCTACCGTAAGCGGCTAAACGTTCCGGTAACGGTTAACCAGGCGGCGGCTGGCGCGGCATTAACGATAACGTACCAGGGGTGCGCCGATGCGGGATTCTGTTATCCGCCGGAAACGAAAACGGTGCCGCTAAGTGAAGTCGCCGCGGCAATAGACGCCACGCCGACGCCTGCTGTCACCCAGACGAGTGAGACGTCAAAACCCGCCGCCCAGCTACCTTTTTCCGCGCTCTGGGCGTTGCTGATCGGCATAGGCATCGCCTTTACGCCCTGCGTTTTACCCATGTATCCGCTGATTTCCGGTATTGTCCTGGGGGGAAGGCAACGTTTGTCGACGGGGCGCGCACTGCTGCTGGCCTTTATCTATGTACAAGGGATGGCGCTGACCTATACCGCACTGGGTCTGGTCGTCGCCGCGGCGGGATTACAGTTTCAGGCGGCGCTGCAGCACCCTTATGTGTTAATCGGCCTTGCCATCGTGTTCACCCTGCTTGCGTTGTCGATGTTTGGCCTGTTCACACTACAGCTCCCCTCCTCACTGCAAACCCGGCTGACATTAATGAGTAATCGTCAGCAAGGCGGCTCGCCCGGCGGTGTTTTTGTTATGGGGGCGATTGCCGGATTAATTTGCTCGCCCTGTACCACAGCGCCATTAAGCGCGATCCTGCTTTATATCGCTCAGAGCGGCAACATGTGGCTGGGCGGCGGTACGCTGTATTTGTATGCATTAGGTATGGGTCTGCCGCTAATGCTGGTCACCGTGTTTGGCAACCGTCTGCTACCGAAAAGCGGCCCGTGGATGGCGCATGTCAAAACCGCTTTTGGTTTCGTGATCCTCGCGTTACCGGTCTTTTTACTGGAGCGGATTATTGGCGAGGCTTGGGGTTTACGTCTGTGGTCGCTGCTGGGCGTCGCTTTCTTTGGTTGGGCCTTTATCACCAGCCTTCAGGCCAGACGAGCGTGGATGCGTATCGTACAGATTATCCTGCTGGCGGCAGCGCTCATTAGCGTGCGGCCTCTACAAGATTGGGCATTCGGATCGCCATCCGCGCAAGCTCCAGCGCACCTCAATTTCACGGCTATTTCTACCGTGGACGAACTCAATCAGGCGCTGGCGCAGGCCAAAGGCAAACCCGTTATGCTGGATTTCTACGCCGATTGGTGCGTGGCCTGTAAAGAGTTTGAAAAGTATACCTTCAGCGATCCGCGGGTCCAGCAGGCGCTCGGCGACACGGTGCTCTTGCAGGCTAACGTCACCGCTAATAATGCGCAGGATGTCGCGCTGTTAAAGCATCTGCAAGTCCTCGGGCTGCCCACCATTCTGTTCTTTAATGCCCAAGGCCAGGAACAGCCGCAATCGCGAGTCACCGGCTTTATGGACGCCGCCACCTTTAGCGCGCATTTGCACGATCGCCAACCGTGAGCGACACTTGCAAAAGCAAAGACGGAGGAGAATACCGTGCAACGTGAAGATATTCTGGGAGAAGCCCTGAAATTACTGGAGACGCAAGGGATAGCCGATACTACGCTGGAAATGGTGGCGGAGCGCGTAAATCGCCCACTCGACACATTACAGCGTTTCTGGCCAGATAAAGAAGCCATTTTATATGACGCGCTACGTTATCTGAGTCAGCAGGTAGATATCTGGCGACGCCAGCTTCTTCTTGATGAGACGCTTTCTGCTGAACAAAAGCTACTGGCACGCTACAGCGCGCTTTCGGAATGTGTCAGTAATAACCGTTATCCTGGTTGCTTGTTCATTGCCGCCTGTACGTTTTATCCCGACCCAACCCATCCTATTCACCAACTGGCTAATCAACAAAAACGCGCGGCACATGATTTTACCCATGAGCTACTGACCACGCTGGAAATTGACGATCCGGCGATGGTTGCAAGGCAGATGGAGCTGGTGCTGGAAGGTTGTCTCAGCCGAATGCTGGTCAACCGCAGTCAGGCTGATGTAGATACCGCTCAGCGGTTGGCGGAAGATATTCTGCGTTTTGCACAGTGCCGTCAGGGTGGCGCGCTCACCTGACGGGTACTGATTTTATGCATTTTGCCTGAAAAGCAGGCAGTCAGCGCGCTTTTATCACTTTTTTCGTGTAAAGCCGTTGACGACCGCGCCCCTTTACGGTTTAATGCGCCCCGTTGCCCGGATAGCTCAGTCGGTAGAGCAGGGGATTGAAAATCCCCGTGTCCTTGGTTCGATTCCGAGTCCGGGCACCACTTATTCAGAAAACCCAGCCTATGGCTGGGTTTTTGCTTTTCTGGGAATGGAAATCCGTAGCCCCCATCTCTGGTCTGACTAGCTATAACGAGAAGGCCAGATTTTCTCTGGCGCAACGCCCAGCGCTTCGGCGATCAGCCGCTCACCTTTGGGCCTGGGTCACCACCACTTTTGGGAATTTCCACCCGCCGAACTGGCGGTGGGAAGTAGCTCCCGGATGCCATTCGGTTCCAGAGTTTGTAGAGGTTGGCCGTCAGGTCATTGAATGAATCTTCATCTTTACGCTCGAATGCCCCTTTTCCAGACTCGGCATCAGCTAAGCTATTACGCCAGTATGAAGTGAATCCCTGAGTATTGCTGTCCATTGTCCATCCCATAACTTCAATAAAACTATCGATTTCATTGATATTGATATTGATATAACTCATGGCTCAACATTGTTCACGATGCGAGCGCGATCACAATGATTTATTTGTGTCTGAAAGGTACTCAGTGCTACTGACAGGATTTAAGAGATCAGTATTACTATTTTATTAACTCGTTTTTTTGCTATGTTCTATTGTTCATCAAGAAGTAATTGGTCCGGGAAGAAGCGAAACGTTTTAGTTGCGCCGGGTTATTGCAACCTTACCTACCAGCAACAAGAAAATAGCAGACTGATTGTCATAGTAAAAATTCCTCTTTAGGTGTATATCTATTGTAGAAATCCCATTGAAACGAAGTGCCGCTTTCAATGTGGTTGTGGTATGTAGCATCAACTTATTCGTTTCATTGTTATGAAATGATCGGTTGTTGATTATAACAATGTATATCATTCCCGTTTACACGATTGGCGTGCTCAATATAGAAATTGCGCTAAAACAACACAAAAGCGCGCGCCAAACATAATACCCTACAAAAAATGTGATCTCCGATGAACAGAAAAGAGAAAATATTTCAGGCAGTTTGTGAGCTTTGTATCACTTTTCCTAATGGATTGACAACTGAGCAGATTGCACTATATACAAATATTGCCAGGCCCAATGTTAGTAATTATTTAAATCAATTTATTAAAGAGAATAAAATAGTCAAATCCGGCACTCGCCCAGTACTTTACTCTATCAAAAAAGAAAACCTTAAAACCATTCATCAGAGTGCTAATCTGCCTGTGCCTGATGTACAAAAAGAGCCTTTCCAGTATTTTCTGGGGTATAACGGAAGTATTAAAAAACAAATCAATCAGGCTAAAGCTGCTGTTATGTATCCTCCGCATGGATTGCATACGCTGTTAACGGGGGACACTGGTGTAGGGAAAAGTCTTTTTGCCAGTCTGATGTATAATTACGCTGTTTATCAGAATGCGCTTGATAAAAATTCACCGTTTATCGTTTTTAACTGTGCTGATTATGCCAGTAATCCGCAATTATTGGTTTCTCATATCTTTGGCCATGTAAAAGGCGCTTTTACCGGTGCTACCAGAGATAAATTTGGCCTACTCAGTGAAGCAGATGGTGGAATGTTATTTCTTGATGAAGTTCATCGCTTGCCGCCTGAAGGGCAAGAAATGATATTTTATTTTATGGATACAGGCACTTATGGGTTGCTAGGGGAGACACAGCGTAGTCGTAAGGCACAAATATTACTTATTTGCGCCACCACCGAAGAGCCTAATTCTACGCTGCTTTCCACTTTTCTGCGGCGTATCCCAATCAAAATCAATATTCCTAATCTTGCCGAACGTTCACCTGGCGATCAGGTCGATCTGTTAAAATATCTGCTGGAAATCGAAGCCAGAAAAATCAACTGCGCCATAACTATTGATACCGACAGCGCTAAAGCAATCATCGGCTCGTCTTTCTCTGGTAATGTGGGTAAATTAAAATCGACTATCCAGTCCGTATGCGCCCACTTTTTTATCGAAGATAATAATCCTAACCAGCTTAATATTACTTACGATAAACTCATCTCTGATATCAAAGTGGGAATTTTTAATCTGGCGCGTGACAACGATTATCTGGTTGGGTTGCAGCATGCACTGGCTGGTACTATCACGATCATGCCTGATAACTCACATTCGGGCCTGGACTTATACACAGATATTGATGTAAATAAACATAATACTCCTTTTCAGGTCTATGATGTTATTGATAAGAAAATCCAATTCATGCTGGAGCAAAATTTTTCAGATACTGATATAAATAATTACATCACTTCTGAAATCAACCAGTATATCGACTTGCGTTTACCCAAAAAGCTTGAACATGTTGATCACGGTTTACCGAATGCGACTCTAGTCTTCTGTCAGTCGTTAAAAAATGAATTAGAGCTTCAGTTGAATAAAGAGTTCAGCCATGGATTTCTGCTGTCTTTGGGGTACCATCTGAATAATATTATACAAAAAAGAACCCGCTCACGCACGAATACCTGGATAAGACACTATCGCGTTGATAACCTTGAAGAATATGAATCTGCGCTGACAATCAAAAAACGACTGTATAAAGAATTTGATATTGATATTAATGATGATGAAGTTGTCTATCTGACCATTCTTTTGGCCTCGCTGGTGGTTCGTGAACGTGATAAGCATATCCACGTTATCGTTGCGACCCATGGTGATATGATCGCCAGCAACATGGTCGACATAGCAAAAATATTAATTGCTGAAGATAATATATCAGCCGTCAATATGCCGTTGGATATCCGCCCGAACCAGGCCATTGCGCAAATCAAGCAAACCATCACAGCTTACTCAAATGCAAAAGGATTTTTATTATTAGTGGATATGGGATCGCTCATCCAGGCGGGATATCTCTTATCACAAGAGTGTAATGTCCCCGTCAGAACTCTGGACATGGTTTCTACTCCCTTAGTGATTGAAGCACTTAGACGCTCGGCACTGCTGGATGCCGATCTGGATGACATTTATTTGAGCCTGCAACATTTCAAAGGTTACGGCGTCAGTGAACACAATGCGGTAGTTACTGGCAATAAACCATTGGCAGTACTGGCTATTTGTTCGTCTGGCGAAGGGATTGCCCGGAAACTTAAAAATTTATTAAGCTCAGTACTGGAAGAGATGAATCGTAAAGATATCCATATCATTAACCTGTCGGTTGAAGAGGTGCTCAATACGAAGCATAAAATCACTACTGAATATCAGGTGTTGCTTTCAATTGGCGTGATTAACCCCGGACTGGATGTACCCTATATTTCACTGCCAGATTTCTTTTCACCAAAAGGTGAATTGACATTCCAGACCATTATCGGTGGGGCTTTTCCGGTGATGGTTGAAAATAAAAATCCGGTAACGCTTACTAAACTGGCTGAACAATATCTACAAGAGTTTTTAACTTACCTGAATCCGAAAAAAATCGTGCCCATCGTCATGCTTTTTCTGCAGCAGTTGAAAGAACAACGTCACTTTGATGAATTCGGTTCCAATTTACTCAATATGATTGTGCATACCTGCGTTGCGATAGAGCGTTCGGTTCGTAATGAAACCATAACGTATAACAAACTTAATCGGGAAGCATATTTGATGAGCGAATTATTTAAAATATATCAAAAGGCCAATGAGATATTGGAGGATAAACTTGATGTAAAACTCAATGATGACGAGCTACTTTTCATTATTGATATGCTGGAAAAAGAGTAAAAAGATTATCAGGCGTCGGGATGCCAACGCCTGTTAGAGTCTTATGCCAGCGCTTCTGCCAGATCTCGTTGCATAATCTGCCAGGCTTCACCAATATCTTCTGAGTGACCGAAAAGACCACTGGAACCGACAATCAGCACATCAGCCCCGGCTTCCACTAATGCACTATAGGTGTTTTTATTACAAGAGCCATCAACTTCAATTAAAAATTCCAGTTGATGCTGCTGCCGATATTCTGCAAAGGCAGCAATCTTTTTCAGCATTGCGGATATAAATGCTTGTCCGGCAAAACCCGGATCCACCGTCATAATAGTCACTTTATCCACACGATCCAGATATAACGTAACGATGTCGAGTTGGGTTTCCGGGTTTACAACTAATCCACATTTCATTCCCGCTGAGCGAATATTGTCAATCAGACGGAATGCCTGCCCATTTGCCGTTTCAGCATGAAAGCTCACCATGGATGCGCCGGCATCGGCCAGGGTACTGATATAATCTTGCGGGTTAGTCACCATGAGATGGCAATCAATGGGGGCGCTTGCCACCCGCTTCATCTGCGATACAAAAAACGGCGATAGTGTCAAATTTGGAACATAGTGACCATCCATAATATCGACATGGAAATAACCGATTTTATCGTTCAGAAAACTAACTTGCTCTTCAAGCCGTAATAAATCCATGCACATTAGCGAGGGGGCGATTAAAGGGGATTTCATCATATTACTCCTTTATAACCATCATACCTTTACAGGTAAAACCACGACGATGGTGGAATGTGTCAAAAAGATCTATAACGCTGTCGATTTCTACCTGATGAGAAATTAAGTCATTGACCTGTAATTTCCCTGAACTAATCGCGGCGGCTGCATCAGCCCATTCGTCGTGCGGCATTTGTTTATAAACTGAATTATAAACACTGGCGATAACCGCTTCTTTACGCATTACTTTGTCATATACTTCACGTGGAATTTGCATATCACCATGCGGATTGCCCATCAGCATCACTTTGCCGTAAACACGACAGGCTAACAGTGCCTGGGTTAATCCGGCGTATGAACCACTTCCTTCAATCGTGACATGCGCACCAAAACCATCAGTCTCTTTCAACACCCACTCAACCGCATCCTCTTCAGTGGCGAGGCACACATGTTCGAATCCCAGTTCGCGGCAGAACTCGACTTTTTTCGGATCCACATCAATCAGCATGACTTTTTGCGCACCGTAAATCGTCGCCCAACGCGCTGCCATTAGCCCTATCGGACCTGCGCCAATAATGACGATACTGTCATTCAGATCCAGGTTAGCACGCCGTATGACATGCAAAGCAATGGTAGCCGGTTCAAGCATAGCCGCTGCGCTGTAGCTGACATGATCAGGGAATTCGACGAGATTAAATTCCGGAACCGTTAAATATTCACTAAAACCACCGTCACGACGGGAACCGTAAGAGCTGTAGTTCAGGCAGCGAGGATAGTGGTGCTGCTGGCAAAACTCGCACGTCATGCACGGTACAATTGGGAATACGGCCATCCGCTTGCCAATCAATGCAGGATCGCCGCCCAAACCAACCGCCTCAACCCGACCGGCGAACTCATGCCCCAGTACGCGCGGAAAACTCAGCGTGCCTGTTTGATACGCCCTTGGCACATCCGAACCACACAACCCGGAAGCCATCACTTTCAGCAATACCTCACCCGCTTGAGGGACTGGCATGTTACGTTCCTGTAACTCGAGGTGACCAATGGCCGTCAATGCAACTACTTTCATTCTGCTTCTCCTCCGTTTTCAACGGCGACTATTCAAGGTTTGCATGATTAAGCTTCACATTAGCCAGCGATAATTGCTTGATAGCCATAATCTCAAGACAAACAAGATCGCCAAACAGGACCAAAGATTGTTCAAATAGTGTGGTCATTGGTTGAATCGAAATATATTCCCCTGTTCCACCTTTTGAGCCACAGTGAAAATCGACAATAACGTCCGCAAGCTGAGCAATTGAACTTGTCGGGCTGGAAGTCAGATGAACAATTTTTGCATCATAGCGTTTAGCACAGGCAGTAATATGCTTTGGAAAGATTGATTCACCAGACCCCGAGCCCACTACCAAAATATCTTTAGGTCCAATAGGGGGTTCATTAACTGCCCCAACGACACAGGCGTTGATGCCCAGATGGTTAAGACGCTTGACGGTCATTTCAAGTGCGAGTAAAACGCGCCCTACGCCAACAAAGAAAACTTTTTCAGCCTGCAATAGTGTTGAAATATATTCATCAATTTGCCGTTCATCAATTCTGCTCAGAACCATTGAGAGTTCTTTTTCGATTATTCCGACATTTTCACGATAATTTTTCGTTGCCATTTACATCACCATCATTCCCTTACAAAAGGGGACTTTACTGTCGCGAATAAGATTAAATAAGGCAGACAACTCTTCCATCGGAACGGCATGGGTGATCAGATCGCTCACTTTTAGCTTGCCGGACTGAATAGCCGCAGCAGCATCTTTCCACTCATCATGTGGCCGTTGTGAATAAATAGAGTTAAAGACGCCCATAATCTGCGCTTCTTTACGCATAAATTTATCGTAGATTTCGCGCGGAATATTGACGTCAGTGTGTGGGTTCCCCAGCATCAATACTTTGCCAAATACCCGACAGGACATCAGAGAGTTAATGAATCCCGAGGAGGAACCACTGCCCTCAATACAGACATCAGCACCATAACCTTCTGTCTGTTGCATCACCCACTCGACAGGATCTGTCTGGCTTGCGTCGCAGATATCTGTGAATCCCAGGGCGCGACAAAACTCTATTTTCTTCTGGTCAATATCAACCAGCAATACTTTCTTAGCACCATAGATCGCCGCCCAGCGTGCAATCATAATCCCGATGGGCCCCATGCCATAAATCACGACGCTATCATTAAGATCCAGATGTGCGCGACGCATTACATGTAAACCAACAACAGCCGGTTCGAGCATAGCGGCTTCACGTAAATCTGCATCATCATCAAGCAATACCAGGTTAAATTCAGGCACGCTGAGGTATTCGCTAAACCCACCATCCTGACGTGAGCCAAAATAGCTGTAATGTGTACATTTCGCATAGTAACGCTCTTTACAAAATGCACATTCATTACAAGGAATAAGTGGGAAAATAGCAGTTTTACGACCGACCAGATCCTCTTTAACCCCTTCGCCGACTGCCACAATATGACCAGAAAATTCGTGTCCCAAAACAATAGGATAATGATAAGGACCATTGACAAATGCTCTTGGAATATCAGATCCACAGATACCTGCCGCACCTATTTTAACTAAAACCTCTCCAGCTCGTGGCGTAGGAATAGCTCTTTCCTGCAACTCGAATTTACCGAGTTCAGTTAATGATAACACTTTCATACTTTTTTCCTCGGAGACTAGTGCCCGCAGGCACTAGTATTAGTAGTAATCAATTATTTGGTAACAGGCACTGCCAGTATCCCCAGATAAGAGGAGATAATACCGACAATAAAGATAACCGCGATTACAGTATTAGGCTTCATTTTTCTATTTACCATTTTCAGGATACCTAGCGTTATCAATAATGGAATCAGCGATGGCAGCAATGTATTTAAAATATCCTGGAAGACTACCGTAACTCCGTTTAAGTTAATTGAGGCCGGAGTGATAATATTAACTCTGGATGCCGCCATACCACCAACCACCATCAGACCAATGAGTCCAAATGCGTCGGTTAATTTATCCATTAATCCTTTTTTCAGAATATCAAGGATAACGGTACGACCTTTACTGTATCCCAGAAAGAACATATTCAGGCTACAGAATATCATGATGAATTTATAGAAAACTTCAAACAGTATCGGACCCGCTATATTTCCCTGTATAGCAAGATTACAGGCAATGGCCGCCAGAATGGAATATACGATTGCTTGCAGAGTATCACCAATACCGGCTACCGGCCCCATTAAGCCTGAGCGTAGTGACGTAATGGCCTCTGGTGGTAGCTGGGCACCATTGGCCCGTTGTTCTTCCATTGCAACTGAAACACCGGTGATCACATGACCACAAAATGAAGGCTCGGTATTAAAAAAGTTAAGATACTTTTTTAACTCTTGTACTTGCCTGGCTTTGTCATTTGGATACAGTTTACGGATAACCGGCACCATGGCGCTGGTTTGTCCAAGAGCCTGTAAACGTTCATAGTTATAACAGGTTTCGGATGAATAGTTTAAAGCCCATGTTTTAAGCAACTCTTTACGGGTAAGCGTAGAGGTATTTGGAGTTTCGTTGGGCTGAGATTCATTTAGAGTCTGATATGTTGCCATTTTAATTTCTCCCTTATCCCTTCGTTGCAGAAACTTTTTGTTCAGCATTGATGTTCATAATCACCGCAGCGATAACCGCAAATACAGCAATTGCCATGATTCCCAGATTCAGATATGCAACCAGGAAGAAACCAAGAAAGAAGAATGGCATCAGACGTTTTTTACCGAGGAAAGAGACCAGCATTGCAATACCCAGCGCTGGCATAATACCGCCGATAACCTCAAATGCATTAACCAGGCTCTGCGGAATCATCGTCAGCATGTTCTTCATAAAATCCGCGCCAAAATAGACCATGCAGAATGCAGGAATACCGACCAGCACCATATTTACAAAAAAGGATGGGATATAGTTCATCATCCGCATACCGGTAATATTGCCGCGATCCAGCATCGCTTCTGCTTTGTGAACCCACAGGGCGTTAAAACTCATCGATGCCTGAAAAGTCAGGATCCCCAGCAGAGAAAATGGGACGGCAAATACCACTGCGGTTGAAGGCGCGGCACCACTTAAAATGGTCATCGCCGTACCAAAAACCGATGCTACCGGCAGGTTACCGGGCATCGTACCGCCCACTGTCATCCACCCGAGGTAGGCAAGGTTAATGTAGGCCGCGGCTTTCATCCCCTCGATAGGGGAACCAAGTGCAAGTGCGACAAGAAAACCCGATATAATTGGATAAAGCCACGAACGAGTCAGCAAATGGCTAACCCACCAATTGCTGAGAATAGCAATGAGGGCGACTAAAATAGCTGAGAGAAGCATAATATATTATCCTTTATATTTGTAGAGTATATTTGCGTTATTATGATCGTACTTATAAGTAAGGTATTAGCTCCATTGGGGCATCGCTGGGCAATACCTTTATATTAATTGGTACTCCTAACTGATTGATTTCTCTAAATGCCGCACGTTCAACGTCTGACGCTGCCAGATTACGATATAGTCGAGAGCGCTTTTCATTTACACCCATGCCACCAACGATTAATTCTTCAAAATTAACACCGCCTTGTAGTAGTGCCAGTACCGGAATCGGACTTTTTACAAGAATAATAATTTTGTCATCTTCGCCATCGTCTTTAACATTACTCAGCACGTCGATTGCCTGGGCAACATTAAAAATGTTCAGTGTCATATGGTTGGGTACAGCCATTTCCAGTACAGAAATCATAAAATCATCATGGACGAGCTCATCATCAATAATAATAATTTTAGTTGCATTGATATGTTTTACCCAGCCAGTCATTACCTGGCCGTGAATTAATCTGTCATCAATGCGAAGTAAGGATACAGTAGACATTTTCTGGCCTCTTGGTTTTACAATGGTTTAATTGAAGATTGTCCCACGGTGATGGCAATATCCACGAGGTGATCAAGCGATGTAGACTCCTGACGTTCAAGGAAAATATTAACAAGCATAGGAATATTTACACCTGCGACAACCCTGGTGTTTTTTCGTTGCTTAACAAAGTAAGTAGATGCATTAAACGGACTCCCTGAGAACATATCTACCACAAACAAAACTGGCATATCCCCGGGAACGGCATCCACCACACGTTTCATTTTTAAAATAAGACCTTCAACATTTTCTCCGGGCATAAAATCAAGCGTCCTAACGTCTTCATAACGCCCTACCAGCATTGCGACTGTTTCAATCAATTCGTTTGCCAGCTTTCCATGAGTTGCCACAATTACCGTACAATCCATTCTAATGCCCTCTTTATCTGTCTCTACTTTACCTGACTCATTTAATTGATGGTCTATGGCAAAAGATACTGCTACACGCTGTTCAGCATTATGCGTGCCAACTTTTTATTTTTATATTTATCATATAGATACGAGTTAGTGTTTCACTGTGTATTTTGTGTATCACTTGGCTAGATGACAGTGTTTCGACAGTTTTGTATCACCTCATAACTGATTTGGTTGATAACAATAACGAAGAATCCTTTTAGGGTCAGAGAGTAGCGGGTCGTGGTGACATTTTTGCTGAAGGCTTACCGTATCAGCGTCCGGCGGGGATGCGGGCTGCTGATGCAGAGCAGAACCGTTTACCAGTGGCAGAGCCGGCGTGACGATCGGGCGATAACCCTGCGTATCCGGGAAATAGCGGAAACCCGGACACGCTACGGTTGCCCGCGTATCCATATTCAGTTGCGCCGGGAGGGATGGCCTGTTAACCACAAGAAAACCCACCGGATTTATTGTCCGGAAGGCCTGAACCTGCGCAGAAAACGCCCCCGCAGACATGTCAGTGCAGCACGCCGTCAGCAGCGCCCGGTCCTGACGCATGTCGATCAGTGCTGGAGTATGGATTTTGTGCCAGATAATCTGTTTAACGGGCGGCGTTTTCGGGCGCTGACTGTAGTGGATAATTTTAGTCGGGAATGCCTGGCGATCCATGCCGGAAAATAGTTAAAAGGCCAGGATGTGGTCAGAATAATGGAGGCACTGCGGGTGCCGGATAAGCGGCTGCCGGTACGTATCCAGACGGATAACGGCAGCGAGTTTATCTCAAAAAGTCCGGATAAATGGGCGTATGAACACGGCGTCACAATGGACTTCTCGCGCCCCGGAAAGCCGACAGATAACCTGTTTATTGAATCATTTAACGGCAGTCTGCGGGATGAATGCCTGAACATTCACTGGTTCCTGTCACTGGAAGATGCGCAGGAAAAACCCGACAACTGGCGCAGGGAATACAATCATGAGAGAACGCATTCATCATTAAATGACATGACTCCGGCTGAATTTATCCGAAGTCTCCGGAAAGACGAAGATCTCTGATTTAGCACTGTACTGAATTTGGGCAAGGGTCAAAAGCTTACTTAGCTACAGGGAGATTGTTATCAGTAATAACGCGTATCACTCCATCTGACGGTTCGCTAGCCCCGACAAGTGAGTCCAATATCTCCGCCATGAACTTTTTCATCACTGACAACAATAATCCCTTCGCCAATTTTGGCATTTTTTCTTTGTCGGTTTCTTTATTCTTAAATACTGTTTCCGACTCTTGTTCATAATCATAAATTAATACTCAGCACATCATGACTGGTGGTAGTTGTCGGGGTAACAGGGCACATAGTTTAAAATACTTATTCATAGTTTGTTATTACGTAAACATTTTAACCTAATGCGTGTCAGTCAGGCACGCAGATAAAAAATAACCGGAGACAAAAGTTAAACAAAATGCTGTTAGCAGGAAGTACGGTATTGTTCTGTTGTCCGCTGCAGTCAGTCCGGTATGGACAGACAATAATACCAGTGCAGCGTCCTGCTTTTTTACCTGTATGTTGAATAACCATTGCAATAAATCATTATAGGATTACATCTGTTTATTATTGCCTGATCCGGAGTGAGTCTTTATGAAAAGTCGTTATTTAGTATTTTTTCTACCACTGATCGTAGCTAAATATACATCAGCAGAAACAGTGCAACCCTTTCATTCTCCTGAAGAATCAGTGAACAGTCAGTTCTACTTACCACCACCGCCAGGTAATGATGATCCGGCTTTCCGCTATGATAAGGAGGCTTATTTTAAGGGCTATGCGATAAAGGGTTCCCCACGATGGAAACAAGCTGCTGAGGATGCAGATGTAAGCGTGGAAAATATAGCCAGAATATTCTCGCCAGTAGTGGGTGCTAAAATTAACCCCAAAGATACGCCAGAAACCTGGAATATGTTAAAGAATCTTCTGACTATGGGCGGCTACTACGCTACTGCTTCGGCAAAAAAATATTATATGCGTACTCGTCCCTTTGTCTTATTTAATCATTCTACCTGCCGTCCTGAAGATGAGAATACTTTGAGAAAAGATGGCTCTTACCCTTCCGGGCATACTGCTTATGGTACACTTCTGGCATTAGTATTATCCCAGGCCAGACCGGAACGCGCGCAGGAGCTCGCCAGACGTGGATGGGAGTTCGGGCAAAGCAGAGTGATATGTGGTGCTCACTGGCAAAGCGATGTTGATGCTGGCCGTTATGTGGGAGCAGTAGAGTTTGCAAGGCTGCAAACAATCCCGGCTTTTCAGAAGTCACTGGCAAAAGTCCGTGAGGAGCTGAACGACAAAAATAATTTATTGAGTAAAGAAGATCACCCCAAACTTAATTACTGAAGGTGAAAGTCTTCCCGCAAACTGGCCACAGCAAATGAAAGGAAGTGCAACTGCGTAGGGGCGACCGGGCGTGGAGAACGCCTTTGGTTTCCCCGATTCGCAAACCACCCGCTTGCAGTCCGTCCAGACCGTCATGACGTCGTTGTCCGGCTGAAGCGGTAAAACCGGTCCGGCTCACTGACTATCCACAGCGAATTCCGGCCATCAGAAGCTAAGGGATACGTTCTGGAGTTTAAACACTCTCCACCAAATCCCCCAACGTCACCATCAACATCATCGGATCCATCGGCGACGGTACAAACCCCACCCGCTGGTAAAATTCCCGCGCTTCATCCGACAGGGCGTGAACCAGCATCCCGCGAATGCCGATAGTCTCCGCCACCTGAATAACCCGCAGCCCTGCGTCGCGTACCAGCGCCCGACCAACGCCCTGCCCATGAAGCGATTTATCCACCGCCAGACGCCCCAATACCACAACCGGAATCGGGTCAGGCATATTGCGACGAAAGCGACCGGGGGAGGTATTCGTCGTGACCGCGCTGGACGCCAGCGAGTAATAGGCCAGTACGTTCGAATCGCTGCCACAACACACAAAGGTACGGGACGCACCAGTGGTCTGATTTTTCATCGCCCGCTGTTTCAGCCAGTTATCCATAGAATCCACACCGCAGCAAAACGGAGTAAGAATATGTCCGGCATGAAGCGGCTCAGGGGAGGAGATCATTTTTCCTGCTCCCACGGCGCAGGGGTCTGCATGGTTTTACGCAGTGCGGCATTAGGTGAAGGTGTTTGATCCAAACGAGCCAGAAATTCCTGATAAGCCTGTGGATCGGCCATAATGATGCGTTGTTCGATCAGCGCTTCCTCTGCGGCAGCGCGGGCAGCTTCCAGCACAAAGTCTGTGCGGTTTTTCCCTCTGGCTTTCGCCGCCCGATCGATAAGATCGCGCTCGGCGGGTTTGATACGCAGGTTCAGGGTTTCACGCTTCATCGCCATACTGTTTGCGGCTGGCATAGTGTTGTCCTCTTGTACTTCTGTGGATATTAAGTATACAACACGCGTAACGCAGATGTCATTACGATAAATTTAGAAGGAATAGAACCGGAGTATCAAACCGAAAGGTTTTCTACTCATTTAGAGATTCAGGACCAGGCTGTGCGCTGGCATTCGCTGTGAGTGATTCCTCCTCGGGGCCGACGCAGCAAAAGATTCAATACTGCCGCGCCAAAACACGCAACATTATACAATCCAGAAAGCATAAACCTAACGGATACGCACAGTAAGAACCTCACTAACGTGTTACACCGTTTTTCATAAAGCCAACCATACGATTGAATGCTTCCCCTCCCCTCAAACTTCCGGATATCGCTACACCGTCTACCCGCCGCCGTATATATTTACCGCGTTGTATGCCTTTCCTGGCCGAGAGCGTTAATATTTACCTCCAGGATAAACCTTATCACAAATTAACATCAGATCTTATACCTCATGCTAACTACCTCCATGAAATTAAAGAGCTATTCTCTAAAAGATTAAAGGCAATTATTACTTAATTCAAATTTTAAAGAGATAATTTGATAATAACATGAGCCAATTCTTGTAAATTTCCATCTTTTTTTTATACGCGACATAGTTTTTTAACGATACTATAATATGTAGAAATGCAATATAAAATAGCATTTTCCATAGAAAATGAAAAGATCGCCACCTGATACCTTAAGTTCGCAAATAATTATATAGCTATATATTAGTTTTTTTGAAATATTTTTCAGAATAATTTTTGATTTACACGCACATTTAATAAAAGGAAATTATCATGCTAAAAGTATTTAATCCCTCACCTGTCCAGGTGGGGAGCATTGAATGTTTACAATCAGCGCAAAACTGGCAGAGGAAATCCTTATCACTTCAGGGATTAAATTTACTGCAGTCCGTACTCATCAAGCTCACCACGGGTAAAATTTCAATTACGACATCGTCCGGGGAGTATATTACGGCATCAGGGCCAATGTTAATATTTTTAGCTAAAGATCAAACTATTCATATCACTATGGAAGAGACTCATGAACAGTTAAATTATAACTTAATTGAATTAGATTCAGCGTCAATAAAAAATGCTTATAATTTTTTTCTGTATGAACATGCAGACTTTTCGGCCCCATTAACAAAACCGACGACAAAACATCTGTTAGCGCCAATAGAAACAGGCGTAGCAAGAGTATTCAACCTCTTACACTCTTCAAATAAAAGCCAGAAACTATCCCAAGATAAAAAGGAATATTTAATAAGATTTCTACTTTCAGAATTCATCTATGAACCCGAAGCATTTGCTCTCTTTAGAGAACTATCCCAAAATACATTAGCCGAAAACATTTATAATATTATTATAAGCGACATAAGTCGAAAATGGGCGCTCAAGGATATTTCTGACTCACTCTATATGAGTTGCTCCACATTAAAAAGGAAATTGAAACAAGAGCACACTTCATTCAGCGAAGTTTACCTTAATGCGCGAATGAATAAAGCAACAAAACTTCTACGCAATAGTGAATATAATATTACTCGAGTGGCTTATATGTGTGGTTATGATAGTGCTTCTTATTTTACATGCGTTTTTAAAAAACATTTCAAAACTACACCATCGGAATTTTTAGCGTTTTTATCTTCCTCTCGTCATCAATATGTTAATTGAGATATCTGACAATGCAGTATAAGAACAAAGCAAAACATATTAATATAAGAGATGGGATTCTATTGCTCGCTAAAAAATTCGATCTAACGTTGAGCGAGAAAAAAGTTATTTATTACGTGGCAGCAGGATTATCTGTTAAAAGTTGCTCAAATTTATTAGATCGAAATATAAAAACGATTTCAACACAAAAGAGATCAGCCTATAAAAAAATGGATATTACTACTGATGTTGAATTAATCCATTTGATGCTGAATGAGTTTTACATATCAGTCGATATTACGTAATTTTTTCTAAAATGTTGCCAGAGTGGTAGGCAAGGCAATTCTGGATATCATCTTCAGAGATCGGTGTGATATCTACGTTGTTTAATTTAACTGTTCCCGTATAGCAATGACTGGAATTTGATAGTGCTTTGATTAAAGAAGATTTATCTGAACCTGATGTACCGATAATACCCATAAATTCTCCGGGAACAGCAGTGAATGAAAGCTGTTCAATCAGTGTTCGTTCCGCAAACGCTATGGGTAATTCTTCGCTGTCTATCGGCTGGCTGACGATAGACTCTACACTGCCAGTACGTTCCATGGAGGATAACAGTGATATCGGCGCCGGAGGCGATAATATCACTAACATCAATACATCAATCTTTATCGGCTCCTCAGAAGCTCACGCAACAATTAAGCTGACTATTGATACACAACCGTCCGCCGAACCAACGTTGGGATCGACTGTTAACAGTCTGGATAACACCGTCACCCTTAAGGGAGTCGTGGAGGCGCATCAGGATATTCAGGTGAAGGTCACGGTCAACGATACGGACTATACCGCCAGTGTTGATAACGATACCGGTAACTGGCATGTTTCTGTTCAGCAATCCGCTATTCTGTCGGGGGCGAATCAGTACACCATAACGGCCACCGATCCCGCCGGTAATAGCGCCACAGCCAATGGAACATTTACAGGTACATCGCCCGGAAAACCCGGTTAACAAGAGTTCCGGCGTAGATGAAATGATTTCGCTTAGCGAGGCGACATGGCATTCGGTAAGTGTTGATGAAGAATATTATGCCTGATAACTAAACATCACCCTGCGAGGTCTCTTCGAAGGCCTCCTGAAAAAAACAGAGTAATATTTATTGTCTGTTAATTATTACAGGGAGAGTTAATTTATAAAAAAAAGCGGCAGACTACGCTGCCGCAAATATGAGGAGGACAATTACCGTTACGCTACACCACAAAGTAATCCGTTACTGAGGTAAGTAAAACATAAATATCCCCAACAATGAATCAACGAATCAAGCAATCGTCAAATCATGGTATTAATAACCTTGTTCTGTTTTAGCATACTGTGACAGTAAAAATAGATTTTAGTCATTCTGTATATCACACGAAAATTTATAAAACAGATTTGGTTCACTCACAATATACAAATTATTTTCATTATCCATGGCTATCCCTTCTGGTTGGGGGATATCGTCTCTGAGCCCTGACCACTCCGCCGTCAGGAACAATCGATCGCGCACCCGCCACTCGGAACTGACCTCCAGAATCATTTTTGACTCGTCCGACAACACCAGCAGCGAATCCGTTGGGGCATGGTATTCAAGTCCGGAAACATCGCTCACACTTGCAGTGATGGCAGAAGGCAACGCTCTGGTGATACCATTTTTGCTCATCTCTACTTCTTTGATCATTATGGGTTTTCTTTCTTTTGCGGCATATAATCTCTCATTTTTCGCATCCCATGCCGTACCTTCCAGCCCTTTATTTTTTGCTTTGTCATAGCCCTCAAGCTTCACCATGGAGATTATCTGCATGGTGCCGCGCTGAATATCCACCTGTGTTTTATAGACCGCGCCATCTTTCTCACTGCCTATCTGGAACTGGTTGCCCCCACTCCATGCAATAGACTCCGGGTCGTGGATGCCCTGCAGCGGCATCCGCCCTACCAGCTGCCCTTCTGTCGTTAACCAGACCAGTTCAGGGGGATTATTAATAACGGCGAAAAGCATCCTGTCTTCGGCGGAGTAGGTCAAACCTGAAAGGTTACTCTTAACTCCTGCGACTGGTTTTTGCTGAATAACCGCTTTATAGCTACTCAGTGCTAGCGCCGAGGGTTTATCACCATATTTGAGGATCAGTTGATAAACATAGCGTATATCGTCCCTGACCATAAATAAAATCACGCCCAAGAGTACAACCACAATAACGCGTTTTAGTAATCTCATAAAAAATCCATAGCAGATCGCGTCACGACTGATGTCGTAACGCATTTCTTAAAAATAAAGCCGATGTCCGATAGAATCGTTATTCGGTTATGGCGAGCGCCATTAGCATAGGCAAAATGAAATAGTGAGGGTTATCACAAAAAGCCCGATTTTAATCACTAACGTACCCTTTTTGTAAATTGACATAATCAAGAGGAGGGTAGTTTCGGCTAATTATTTAAATAGTACGTCTGCAAATTCGCCCCTGTATGCAGGGCAAATGACAAAAAGTGATAATTAATGAGATGTAACACCGCAATCTGATCTGCTATTGCTGCTCCCACTTCTATTCAACCGGGCAGCAAAAAAATGAAACTCAACCTTATTACCGTCAGCCTGGCTACGCTCGTTGCCGCTGGCGCATTCCCGGCCCATGCCGGTCCTCAGGCACATGTCGTGTGCGGCTATCACCACACGCTGGGCGATGACGCGATTATGATGTTTGGTAAAGCGAATCAGGCGATGTGGCATGACTTTTTTGGCAACACCCACACCGACGCGGTCTCTACCTACCAGACGTTGCGCGCGCAACCCGATACCACCTGTGATAATAAAGCCGACAGCTCCGCTTACTGGGCGCCGTCCATGAAATTACCCGATGGTGAAATCGTAAATCCGGCCTACCAAAAGACCTATTATCAATCCACAAATGTAGCGCAATATCCGCTCCATCCATTCCCGGCCGGGCTGGAGTTACTGGCAGGCGATCATCACGGTACTGGCCCCAGTTCCGCAATCACCTTTTTATGTGCCAACGGCAAAGGTTACACCAACAAGGTAGGCGAAATATGCGGCCTGCGTAAAGCGGGCGATGCCGTCCAGTTTAATATCGGGATCGCTTTCCCCAACTGTTGGGATGGCGTCAACCTGAAACCGACCCATAGCCACAATAACGCTATCTATGCCGACCACGGGAAATGTTCCGCAGACTATCCGGTCAAAATCCCGACGGTTAATATGAACATCGCCTGGGTACTCCCGCAGATCTCCTCGCTGGATACGTCTAAAGTGGAATTGTCGATGGACCCGGTAATGCATGGCGAAACCCGGGAAGAGCGCTGGGGAAGTCTTTATACCGCCCATGCCGATTTTATTAATGGCTGGACGGAAGATGGCGCGCAGTTTATGACGGATCTGTGTATGAATCAGGGACTGGATTGCGGCACTACGGTTCCTTACGCCTACAGTAAAGCGGAAGAAAATACCTGGGTAAGTAGCGAAGACGACAAGCCTCATGCCAGCGTCGATACCTTGTACGTACAGGATGACTGGACAAATGGCGGACGCACGCAGCACCCGGAAACGCTCACGCTGGTGAAATTTAAGATCCCGCCCCTGCCTGCCAATATGGACGCTTCGCTATTCAAATACCGTATTCGCCTTTTTGGCGGCAAAACGGAAGCGAACGGCGCCGATCAAATTTTCTTTTACCCGACCAGCAGTGACTGGCACGTCAGTACCGTGTCCTGGAACAATAAACCGGCGATCAACTACCGTTCCGATGCCGTGTTATATCTGGACCATTCACATGAGTATCGCATGGTTGATGTCGATAAAGCGGTGCGCAAAGCGCTGGCGGAAGGGAAAACGGAAATATCCTGGTATATCGGCGGCGACCGTCAGGGAAATCACTACGATTTCACGCCAGCGGACTCAAAACAGAGCCTGGTGCTGATGCTGACCGGTTTCAAAAAGACGCCGGAGCTGTAATAGTAAACTGTGCCCGCTGACGCAACAGCGGGCACAATGGCGGCACAAGTATTACGGCACGTCATCAAAACCTGACCAATACCTCAGAAAAACAACCGTTTACTCTCAGGCTGTAGTCCCTGTTGCTGCTGAACATCCTGCAGATAACAGGTCGCTACGATGGCAAGCCGGGCATAGAAGGCGCTAACGGTATTGCGTTGCAGCAATTCCAGATAGCGGAATCCCCAGGGCAGCAGATGCGCCTCCAGTAACCGGTTGGCCGCCACGTTGTCGCCTCGTGCCAGCAGATCGCTACAGGCCAATAGCATCAGGCCAAACTGATCTTCCGGCTCGCGTTCACGGTCAGTGAATACCATTCCCTGCGACTGTAAAAAAGCTCGATAATCGGCGGTGGTTTCCCCCATCAGCAAATTATCTTTTTCCAGATAGACCGATCCCCAGGGCGGGACGGGCATCTTTCCCTGGCCTTCAAACAACACAGAAAATTGCCATGTAAGCGCATCATCATCCGGTAGCGACCATGACGCACACAGTGATTCAATATGTCCGCGATCGCGCCAGGGGTAAAGCTCAGGCAACGTTGGCAAACAATCGAACAACGCTTTCACCTCCGGCCTCTCAGGGGAGTAGTAAAACAGTGCGCCGAGGATACGCGGCAAAACAGCACGGGAAAGCATAGCAATAGCTCCTGAAATATTTCGCCTGATGACGCTACGCTGATCAGGCTTACATGGCATAAACCGGGCAAAAAACTACATTGGCAGCGTCCACAGATTGTAAAACGCAATCCTACCCGCCAACTCCGCCGCGATAACCACCACAGCCGTCATGGCCAGCACCGCAGCGCTCGATTTCAGGCGCGCGCAGACCACCACCCCGACCACGCCCGCCGCCAGCAATATCGCCTGGGCGGTAAACCAGCTATGCTGCGCGGCGGTCAGAGCGCTATCGGCGCTCATCAGCGTCGCCATATAGCCCGGGCGCAGACAAAAGCTCACCAAAATCGCCAACACGCTGACCAGTAGCCCCAGACGGCGCACGCCAAACAATGCCGCCAACGCGCCGCCGCCAATCAACGGCGTCAATATCATCATTGCCGTGGTGTAAGATGAACGCCAGGTCGCCACCGTCGGCAGTTGGTAAATCTGCGGAACGGCGTATAAGAAGACTACTCCGACTATCGCCGCCAACCAGACCAACGCGTTACACAGCGGCGTCGCCCGGTTCAGCAACAAACCGAGCGCCCCCAGTCCGCCGAGCGCCGCAAAAGCCGCCGACAGGACAATCTCGTTACTCATCGGCGAATGTCCGACGCGCAGCAGCATATTCAGCGCACGCAGCGGTTGCCCGACGTGGAAGGTGCCGACAATGACGCCCAGCCCAAACAGGCACATCACCGAGAACAGACCAATAGCCTTGCGCCGCGGCGCGACCAGCCCCATTGCGCCGCCAATCAGCAGCAGAATAAACGCGCCAACCGCGCTCTGGGTAAACACCGTAAAAAAGACCAGCGGTAACTCATGCATGGCGCACCTCCCGAATGTTCATGATTGCGCCTTCCGTATCGCCCGTGGGTCTCGCTTTCGGATGCGGTTTAATAATGAGGTTAGGATGGGTGAACGACGCTGAAGGCAGCGGCGCGATTTGATTCTCCGTGCCATATTTTGCCCGTAATTCATCGACAGGGCCGAAATCCAGCGCTCGCTGCGGGCAAGAATCCACACAGATAGGGCGCAGATTGTTCTCCAGTCGGTCAAGACAACCGTCGCACTTACGCATCACGTTCGCCTGCGTATCAAACTGCGGCGCGCCGTAGGGGCAGCGCATTTCACAATAACGACAGCCGACGCATACGCTGTCATCCACCACGACCAGACCATCTTCTTTGCGTTTATGCATCGCCCCGGTCGGACAGCCGGAGACACATACCGGCTCATCACAATGGTTACAAGCAATAGAGAGGTAGTAGGTAAAGGTGTCGTGATGCCAGCTTTCCCCCTCTTTCACCCAGCTTCCGCCGCCATATTCATAGACGCGGCGCAGTTTCGGACCGACATCCAGATCTTTATTATCCTTGCAGCTTACCTGGCAGGTTTTACAGCCTGAACAGCGCGAGGAGTCAACATAAAAGCCATACTGTTTCATCGTACATCACTCCTTAAGCGCGTTTAATTTCAACCAGATTGGTATGCTGCGGATTGCCTTTCGCCAGCGGCGAAGGATGGTGGCTGGTCAGCGTATTGATACAGCCGCCGACATCAACGCCGTTGCCGTCAAGCCGCGTCCACGCGCCCTGCGGCATCGCCGCCACGCCGGGTAAAATGCGCTGGGTCACTTTACAGGGAAGCTCCACCACGCCGCGGTCATTGAATACATGCACCCGATCGCCGGACTTCAGTTGGCGGGCGCTGGCGTCAATCGGGTTAATCCAGACTTCATCCGGCACCGCCTCATGCAGCATCAGCACATTGCTGTAGGTCGAGTGGGTATGCCCTTTGGTATGGAAGCCGCTTAACTGCAACGGATACTTCGCCGTCAGCGCTTTGTTAAGATGCGACTCTTTCGCCGGACAAAATTCCGGCAATGCGGGAATTCGCTCGCCTTCTGGCAACGTCCACGCTTGCGCCAGATCCGCCAGCGCCTGGGAGTAAATTTCAATTTTGCCCGACGGCGTGGAGAGTGGATTAGCCTCGGCGTCGGCGCGGAAATCGGCAAACGCAAGGCTCTGCTGCTCGGTAGCGATACGCTGGTCAATCACACCCATCTCTTTCGCCACGCTCCACTCCGGCAGGTATGGACGTTTTTCACGGATCTGCTGATAGTGCATCTCCGCCCACTGCGCCTGAGTTCGGCCCTCGGTATATTGCTCGCGCAGTCCAAGATGCCCGGCGATATCCGCGCAGATGTCATACGTGCTGCGCACTTCCCACATCGGTTTAACGGTTTTCTGAATCGCAATCATATAGTTATGCGATCCCGCCGCATAGGAGCTGTCCACCAGGTCTTCCGCCTCAAGATAGCTGGTCTCCGGCAACAGCAGATCCGCATACATCGCGCTGGGCGTCATATGGTTTTCAATCACGATAATGGTTTCACACAGCGATTCATCCGCGAGAATTTGTCGGGTGCGGTTCGTTTCGCCGTGCTGATTCAGCAAGGTATTACCGGCCTGGTTGAAAAACAGCTTAATTCCGGTTTTTAGCCTGTCCGCGCCTTTCACACCCATTGTCGTCGCGGTCATTTTCTCCGGATGCTGAATGGCGTCCGTCCACAGATAGCAAGGAATAGAGGTTGTGATCGGATTCTTACCGACAGGCAACAATGGCACGCCATACGGCGTACCGTAAGGCCAGTTGCCATTGTTGGTGCCGGGCCGCCCGAAGTGGCCGGTTAACGCTGGCAGCGTCTGAATAGCACGCACGGTTTGTTCGCCGTTGGCATGACGCTGCGGCCCCCAGCCCTGGCAAATATAGCAGGCGCGCGCCGAGGCGATTTCGCGCGCCAGTTGGCGAATACGCGTTGCCGGAATTCCGGTGATATCCGCCGCCCATTCCGGGGTTTTCGCGATACCGTCATCGCCCGTGCCAAGAACATAATCTTTATAGCTGGCGTTAGGCGCAGCCGTGTCCGGCAAGGTGCTACGGTCATAGCCGACGCAATAGCGGTTTACCAGCGCCTCGTCGAGAAGCTGTTCGGTAATCAGCGTATGCGCTATGCCGGCGACTAGCGCGGCGTCCGTGGTTGGGCGAATCGGTAGCCATTCGGCGTGTTCGGTAATCACCGAATCGGTATAGCGCGGATCGATAATAATGACTCGGGCTTTCGAGGTCTCCAGCGCCCGGCGCAGCTCTTCAACCTGACCGCCGCCGGACATCCGCGTTTCTGAGAGATTCAGGCCAAATAGCACCACCAGATCGGAATGCGCGATCTGCGTAAAATGGCTACCAACATAGGTACCATGCATATAGGGCGTTGCCGTCGCGATTTGCGCGGTCGAGTAGGTATTATGGTAATTTAAATAGCCACCGGTGAGATTTAACAATCGCTTCCATGCGGGCGATCCCTGCGTATGATAATATGCCCCGGATTGATAATTATAATAAATAGCTTCCCGGCCATATTGTTCGCTAACGCGCGTTAATTCCGCCGCAATAAAGGCCGTGGCCTCATCCCATGAAATACGTTTAAATTTTCCTTCGCCGCGTTTTCCCACTCTTTTCATCGGATACTTAATGCGATCCGGGCTATAGACGCGCCAGCGACTGGAACGCCCGCGCAGGCAGGGACGAATCTGATGCTCGCCGAATACCGCGTCATCTTTCGCGTCTTCCGGCTCAATACGCACAATGCGATCATTTTTCACGATAACCTTAAGCGGGCATCGGCTGCCACAGTTGACCAGACAGGCGCTGTGCCTGACGGTTTCGCCGTTGGCATCCTTCGGTATCGGGGTATCCTGCGCCTGGGCAGTGGTAGCAAAAGGCAGCGTAATCGCCTGGCTTAGCGTCACCGCCGCCCCTACTTTTGCAGTAGCGACAATAGCATCACGTCGGGTTATGGTTGTGTTCAGCCATTTTTTTATTTCCATTTTTTATTTCTCACATTGCTTCCATAATTATTAATAATATGTAATGAAAACTAATCATAATAGATTAAATATTTGTGCTGATTGATTGTGATCAAACGCATTCTGAACGTCAGTAAAAATAAAATGTGATACCGCATACGTTATTATAAAAATTAATGAAAAATTATTTTATGTAATTCTGATGAAAATAAATTACCCATCACGGTATCCGGCGATATTAATTAACGACATGACGTTTGCCAGTCGACATGAGCAGGTAGCGCCCCCTGCAAGGCAAGACGGGCCTTTCAACACTGGAGCAACATCGCCTATGCCTTTGAATTAGACGCTTCATCAGGGATAATAACCTTACGATTCGTCCGTTCAGGTCCACTATGAAACACTCCCTGCCATGCCGGGCGTTACGCAAACGCCCCATGAAACTCGGCACTACCGTCATTCTGATGGTCAGCGCCGTTTTGTTTTCGGTGCTCGTTGTGGTCCATCTGATCTATTTTTCGCAAATCAGCAGCATGACGCGCGACGCGCTGGCAGATAAAGCGCTGGCGGTGGCTCGCTCGCTGGCGGACTCTCCGGCAATTCGCGAGGGGCTGAAAAAACCGCCTGCGGAAAGCGGCATTCAGACGCTCGCCGAAGCGGTGAGCCAGCATAATGGCTTTTTGTTTATTGTGGTGACCAACATGCAGGGCATCCGTTATTCGCACCCAGAAACGCAGCGAATCGGTCAACCGTTCAAAGGCGATGACATTCTGCTCGCGCTGCAGGGAAAGGAAAACGTTGCCATTAATCGCGGCTTTCTTGCCAAAGCGCTGCGCGTTTTCACACCGGTTTATGATGAACATCACCGGCAGATCGGCGTGGTAGCGATTGGGCTGGAACTCAGTCACGTTACGCAGCAGATCAACAATAGCCGCGGCAGTATTATCTGGTCCATTCTGTTCGGCGCTCTGGTGGGGTTATTAGGCACGTATGCGCTGGTCAAGGTGCTGAAACGTATCCTGTTTGGCCTCGAACCCTATGAGATCTCAACCCTGTTTGAACAACGCCAGGCGATGCTGCAGTCAATCAAAGAGGGCGTTATCGCCGTGGATGATAGCGGCGAAGTCACGTTGATTAACCATGCGGCGCAGGCGCTGCTCGATTATCGAAAAACGCAGGATGATGCCAGATTATCCACCCTGAGTCATGCCTGGTCGCAGGTGGTGGACATTAGCGAAGTGTTGCGTGACGGTACGCCGCGCCGCGATGAAGAGATCATCGTCAAAGGCCGCCTGCTGCTGGTGAATACCGTTCCGGTGCGCAGCAACGGCGAAATTATCGGCGCGATATCCACCTTCAGGGATAAAACAGAAGTTCGCCAACTGATGCAGCGGTTGGACGGGATGGTGAACTACGCGGATGCGCTCCGTGAACGATCCCACGAATTCATGAACAAATTACATGTGATTCTGGGATTATTGCACCTGAAGAGTTATAAGCAGCTTGAAGCGTATATTATCAAGACGGCCAATAACTATCAGGAAGAGATCGGTTTGCTGCTGGGTAAAATAAAGTCGCCGATTATCGCTGGCTTTTTGCTCAGTAAGATTACTCGCGCCTCTGATTTCGGGCACAGCCTGGTGATAAGCAGCGACAGCCAGTTACCGGATAATAACAATGAAGATCAGGTTACGGTGCTGATTACGGCGCTGGGTAATTTGATTGAAAACGCGCTGGAAGCGTTGAGCCAGGAATCCGGCGGCGAAATCAGCGTCTCGTTACACTACCGTCATGGCTGGCTGCATTGCGAAGTGAGCGATGACGGTCCGGGTATCGAACCTGAGCGCATCGAGGCGATTTTTGAAAAAGGCGTCTCGTCGAAAGGCGCCGAACGCGGCGTCGGTTTAGCGCTGGTTAAACAGCAGGTTGAAGCGCTTGGCGGCGTAATTTCCGTGGAGTCCGAGCCTGGGATCTTCACACAATTTTTTGTACAGTTACCCTGGGATGGAAAAAGGACCAGCCTATGATCAATGTATTAATTGTCGATGACGATGCGATGGTCGCGGAGTTAAATCGCCGCTATGTCGCGCAAATCTCCGGTTTTCATTGTTGTGGAACCGCTTCGACGCTGGAAAAAGCGAAAGAGTTTATCTTCAACAGTGAAAATCACATTGACCTAATCCTGCTGGATATCTACATGCAGCAGGAAAACGGATTGGATCTGCTGCCTGTCCTGCACAGCGCAGGCTGCAAAAGTGACGTTATTGTCATTTCTTCTGCCGCTGACGCCGCCACCATTAAAGATTCGCTTCACTACGGCGTGGTGGATTATCTGATCAAGCCTTTTCAGGCCACGCGCTTTGAAGAAGCGCTGACCGGCTGGCTACGTAAGAAAACGGCGATGGAAAAACGCCAGTATTACGAACAGTCTGAGCTTGACCTGCTCATTCACGGTAATTCATCCAGCGAGCAGGAGCCTCGCCGGCTGCCAAAAGGGCTGACGCAGCAAACGCTACGCACCTTATGTCAGTGGATTGATGCGCATCAGGAGCAGGAATTTTCTACCGACGAGTTGGCCAACGAAGTGAATATCTCGCGCGTCTCCTGCCGTAAATATCTCATCTGGCTGGTGAATTGCCATATCTTGTTTACCAGTATTCATTACGGCGTGACCGGCAGGCCGGTTTACCGCTACCGCGTTCAGCCGGAACATTACTCTTTACTGAAACAATATTGTCAGTAAGGATACCGCATAAAGCCGACGCGAAGCGTTATATCCTGGTAACATTTATTATAACAATGCCAATAAAAACGCTATCACATTAATAACAAACCTGGGAAATTGTGTCAGATCAAATATACTCAACCCAGGCCTGTTAACGTTATTTTCTATTATTACAGCGCTCTGCGCTGTTTTTAATTTCAAAACGCTAACAAAAGTTAATTAAGTATTATCCCATGCCGAGAGTGTGTATTTTTATTAAAAAAGGGATTTGTCCGGAATTTTCCTGACACTTAAATAAAATTATGTTTGTAGCAATGGAGCTTGTGCTACGCCTATGGACAATACGTATATTGGTGAGCAGATACGCGTCTCCACACGCCATACTAATAATTTAAAAAAATGGCGTGACAATGATCACATAAGTCACATTCTGTTCGCTTTATCTCGTGATTTACCTGATGGCGAGACACAAAAATTAAATAATAAACGCCTGTTTTTAAAACAGACAAATCATAATTTACTGCTCTCGCTGACTCCACCTGCCCATCGCCAGAGGGTGCTTCCCTCTGAACATCACCATCGCAAGAAAATAATTACTTAAAGCAACTCTGTAAAAAGCTTAATCGTTAATCGTCGCCACTGGCGCATTGAATATTCGTCATTCCCTGATGCTCATTCACACAAATCAGAAGATGACTGTGATCCATTTATCAAAATTGACTGGGTTTATCGCGAGGATAAATAAAAATGTTATTTAGTATACAGCTTCTCATAATATTAATATGTCTGTTTTATGGCGCCCGAAAGGGCGGGATCGCGCTCGGGTTGTTGGGCGGTATTGGTCTGGTCATTCTGGTGTTTGTTTTCCATCTCCAGCCAGGTAAACCGCCCGTTGACGTAATGCTGGTCATTATCGCGGTAGTCGCCGCGTCGGCAACGTTGCAGGCGTCAGGCGGGCTGGATGTGATGTTGCAGATTGCCGAAAAGCTGCTGCGCCGCAACCCCAAATACGTCTCTATTGTGGCGCCGTTCGTCACCTGTACCCTGACGATTCTGTGTGGGACAGGCCACGTGGTCTACACCATTTTGCCGATTATCTATGACGTGGCGATCAAGAATAATATCCGTCCGGAACGTCCAATGGCGGCCAGTTCTATCGGCGCGCAAATGGGCATCATCGCCAGTCCGGTTTCCGTCGCCGTTGTTTCTCTGGTAGCGATGCTGGGCAACGTGACATTTGACGGAAAACATCTGGAGTTCCTCGATCTGCTGTCGATCACCATCCCGTCTACCCTGCTCGGTATCCTGGCAATCGGTATTTTTAGTTGGTTCCGCGGTAAAGATCTGGATAAAGACGAAGCGTTTCAGAAATTTATTTCCGTACCGGAAAACCGTCAGTACGTGTACGGCGATACCGCGACGCTGCTGGATAAAAAACTGCCGAAAAGCAACTGGCTGGCGATGTGGATCTTCCTGGCGGCGATTGCCGTGGTCGCTCTCCTGGGCGCGGACTCCGACTTACGTCCAACCTTCGGCGGCAAACCGTTGTCGATGGTGCTGGTCATTCAGATGTTTATGCTGCTGACCGGAGCGCTCATTATCATCCTGACCAAAACCAATCCTGCGTCTATCTCAAAAAACGAAGTTTTTCGTTCCGGTATGATTGCGATTGTCGCGGTATACGGGATCGCCTGGATGGCGGAAACCATGTTCGGCGCGCATATGTCGGAAATTCAGGGCGTGCTGGGCGAAATGGTCAAAGAGTATCCGTGGGCCTACGCCATCGTTCTGCTGCTGGTCTCCAAGTTTGTTAACTCCCAGGCAGCGGCGCTGGCGGCGATTGTTCCCGTCGCGCTGGCTATCGGTGTCGATCCGGCGTATATCGTGGCCTCTGCGCCGGCATGTTATGGCTACTATATCCTGCCGACCTACCCAAGCGATCTGGCGGCGATTCAGTTTGACCGTTCCGGCACAACCCGTATTGGCCGCTTCGTCATTAACCACAGCTTCATTCTGCCGGGTTTGATTGGCGTGAGCGTCTCCTGCGTCTTTGGCTGGATCTTTGCCGCAATGTACGGATTCCTGTAATGGCCGCGCGCGCCGCCCGGTTATGCGCGGCGCGCGACTTAGAGCCTGGCCCATGAGGTTCTTAATACATTTTCTTACTATTAGGCTGGAAGCACATGTCGAAAAAAGAGTTTATCTATCAGGCGCCTTTCCCGATGGGAGAGGACAAAACAGAGTATTATCTGCTCACCTCCGATTATGTCAGCGTCAGTGAATTCAACGGAGAATCTATCCTCAACGTTGAGCCGCAGGCGTTAACGTTGCTGGCTCAGCAGGCCTTCCATGATGCGTCTTTTATGCTCCGTCCTGAACACCAGCAGCAAGTCGCCGCCATTCTCAATGACCCCGAAGCCAGCGAAAACGACAAATATGTGGCGTTGCAATTCCTGAGAAACTCCGAGATCGCCGCCAAAGGCATTCTGCCGACCTGCCAGGATACCGGCACGGCGATTATCATGGGTAAAAAAGGCCAACGCGTCTGGACGGGCGGCGGCGATGAAGCCGCGCTCTCCAAAGGCGTGTTTAATACCTATATCGAAGATAACCTGCGCTACTCGCAGAACGCGCCGCTGGATATGTACAAAGAGGTCAATACCGGCAGCAACCTGCCAGCGCAAATCGATCTTTATGCCGTCGACGGCGACGAGTACAAGTTCCTTTGCGTGGCGAAAGGCGGCGGTTCAGCAAACAAAACGTATCTCTATCAGGAAACCAAAGCGCTGCTCACCCCAGGCAAGCTGAAAAACTTCCTCGTTGAGAAAATGCGCACGCTGGGCACCGCAGCCTGTCCGCCATACCATATCGCCTTTGTCATTGGCGGCACCTCGGCGGAAAGCACGCTGAAAACCGTTAAGCTCGCCAGCACCCACTATTACGACGCGCTGCCGACGGAAGGTAACGAGCACGGCCAGGCATTCCGCGATCTCCACCTGGAACAGGAACTGCTGGAAGAAGCGCAAAAACTTGGCCTCGGCGCCCAGTTCGGCGGGAAATATTTCGCCCACGATATTCGCGTAATTCGCCTACCGCGTCACGGCGCTTCCTGTCCGGTGGGGATGGGCGTCTCCTGCTCGGCCGACCGTAACATCAAAGCGAAAATCAACCGCGAAGGCATCTGGATCGAAAAACTGGAACACAATCCGGGCCAGTATATTCCGCCAGCGCTGCGTCAGGCGGGCGAAGGCGACGCGGTGAAAGTCGATCTCAACCGTCCGATGAAAGAGATCCTCGCCCAGCTATCGCAGTACCCGGTCTCGACTCGTCTGTCGCTGACGGGCACCATTATCGTAGGTCGCGATATCGCCCACGCGAAGCTAAAAGAGCGTATTGAATCCGGCGAAGACCTGCCGCAGTATATTAAAGACCATCCCATCTATTACGCAGGTCCGGCAAAAACCCCGGCAGGTTATCCATCTGGCTCATTAGGCCCCACCACCGCAGGCCGAATGGACTCTTATGTCGATCTACTGCAATCCCACGGCGGCAGTATGATCATGCTGGCGAAAGGCAACCGTAGTCAGCAGGTCACGGATGCCTGTAAAAAACATGGCGGCTTTTATTTGGGCAGTATCGGCGGCCCGGCGGCGGTACTGGCACAGCAGAGCATTAAGCATCTGGAGTGCGTCGAGTATCCGGAACTCGGCATGGAAGCTATCTGGAAAATTGAAGTAGAAGATTTCCCGGCCTTTATCCTGGTGGATGACAAAGGCAACGATTTCTTCCAGCAGATTGTCAGCAAACAGTGCGCTAACTGCGCGAAATAACCTGGCAGGCCCGGCGTTCTCCCGGGCCGCGTTATCGGTTAATTGCCGGATGGCGCTACGCTTATCCGGCTTATCCGGCCTGCACGAGAGAACATGCTCACGCTTTTACATCGCTGGTCGCTACCACAGAAATCGCCGGGCTATCCGGCTGTTCGACGAATGGCGGCGTTTTCCGGTATTTATCCAGCAGGTGGATCTGAATCTTGCGCAGCATGTCGCCATTCAAACGGTAGTAGCGGAAGTAGAGAACCAACGTCATCATGAAAAACAGTACCGGCAGGACAATCATAATAAACTGCATCCCCTGCAGGGTTTGCGCAGACTGCGCCACGTTCGGCGTGTAGCCAATCAGCCCCAGCACCAGAGCGATAAAGAACGCCGCAAACGCCGAGCCGCCCTTCACAACCATCGTCTGTACGGAATAAGCGATACTCTCGCAGCGAATATTGAGCTTAAATTCCCCATAATCGACCGTATCCGCCACCATGATTACCTGAAGCACCCAAAAGAGCGCGGTCCCGATATTCAGGAAAATACCCGCCGCCACGATTAAAGCGGCATTATGGATATCCGCCAACGCCATCGCGAAGAGCCCTGCGCAACTCAGAACGGGCATCACGGAGGCGCCCGCCCACAATATCCGTCGCGATAACATTTTCACCAGCCGGGGGAAGACAATCAGCGTCAGCAGATTCGCCGCGCCGGCGTAAGAAAGGTAATAGGGAAAAAGATCGGCATCGCCAATCACATAGGTGAAGTAGTAGATCGCAAAGCCATTGATAATATTAGAGGCAATGTTATACGCCAGCGCCATTCCCAACAGGCAAGAGAGCTGATCGTTTTTGTATATCAATCCAACGATCGTTTTTAACGTCAGATGTGGGCGGCCCGCCGTTACACCGTTGTCGGAGGAGTACACCTCATGTACGTTGCGTAATGTCACGATAGTCGAGGCGATAAAGAACGCAATCAGTACCAGCGTAAACATCTGAAAGCCGAACCCTCGATCCGCTCCGCCAACGTAGTTCACAAACGGCAGCGTTATACCGGCAGTGACGAAGCCAGCCAGACTGGCGAAGAAACGCGGGAACGGCACCAGTTGTTCGCGTTCTCGCTTATCAAGCGTAATGGTCGGCACCAGCGACCAAAATGGGATATCCATAATGGTATACGTCATGCCCCACAGGATGTAGGTTACGCAGACAAATACAACCTGCGCGGTTCCCTCAAAAAGATGGGCGCTGAACAGCAGGAAAAGCACCAGCGAATTGGTTAAGGTGCCGATCAATATCCACGGCTTAAATTTCCCCCACCGCGAACGCGTGGCGTTGACAATCCATCCCATGATGGGATCGTTTATCGCATCCCAGATTCGCGCGACCAGAAAGAGGGTGCCGACGAGGCCGACCGAAAGTCCCACCACATCGGTGTAGTAATACATCAGGTACATATACACAATGCCGATGGCGAAATCCTTACCAAACGCGCCGAACCCGTAACTCAGCTTTGTTGTCAGAGAGATGCTCATAGGGTACCGGGTCGCTGTTACCAGCGCCCGCCTTCTGTTAGTAGAGGTTAAACGCCGGATCTGCCGTCCAGCGCGGCTGGAGATTAACGGCGTAACCAGGCCGGAAGCCAGTCGCCATGCGCGGCGATCAGATCGTCAACCAACGCATAGATTTCTTCGATACCCAGCACCGCTGCGGTATGAGGGTCCATCATCGCCGCGTGATACACGCGATCGCGGTTTTCCGTGAGGATGGCTTCGGTCAACAGCGTTTGCACGTTGATGTTGGTCTGCATCATCGCCGCCAGATGAGAAGGGATCGTCCCCACCTTCGTCGGTTGAATGCCGTTGGCATCCACCAGACAAGCCACTTCCACGCAGCTTCCCTGCGGCAGGTTATCAATCAGCCCCTCATTACGCACATTGCCGTAAATCACGCTCGGCTCGCCGGTCCACAGAGCGTTCATAATGGTGCTGGCGTACTCGCGGGACGGTTTGATGTCGATACGCTCGGCGGTTTTATACTCCTCCAGCTCTTTATGCCAGTTCGCCAGTTGTTCTACGCAGCGTTTCGGATATTCATCCAGCGGCACCTTGTAACGTGCAATCAGATCCTCGCGTCCCGGTTTAATAAACCACGGCGTGTACTCGGCAAAATGCTCTGATGACTCGGTGACGAAGTAGCCCAACTTTTTGAACATCTCGTAGCGCACAATGTTCTGGCAGCGTTCATTGCCGTGAATATTGGGCTTCGGCGCCTGTCCGGCGTCATAGGCCGCCAGCAATTCAGGATAGAGATCGACATAAGTCCCGTCAGCCGTTTTGCGCTCCAGTTCCAGGTAAAACGCCATGTGGTTAATGCCGGCGCAGCGGTAGCGCAGCGAGGCGGGATCGATATTCAGGTCACGCGCCAGTTCTTCCGCCGTTCCCTGTACCGAATGGCACAGGCCGACCTGTTTGATATGCGGATAACGGGCATACATCGCCCAGGTGTTCATCGCCATCGGGTTGACGTAATTGAGCATGGTGGCCTTCGGACAGACTTCCGTCATGTCTTCGCAAATCCGCCACAGATGCGGGATGGTCCGCAGCGCGCGCATAATGCCGCCCGGCCCCAGCGTATCGGCGATCGTCTGTTCCAGACCATGACGCTTACAAACCTCAAAATCGGTCACGGTGCAGGGTTCATAGCCGCCAATCTGAAAGGCGACCACCACGAAATCCGCATCCTGTAGCGCCGCTTTCTGGTGGGTATGGCAGGTAATCCGGCCAGAAGCGCCCGCTGAGTCCATCAGTTTCCTTACCACAATGTGCGACTCTTCCAGCCGGGTTTCGTCAATATCCATCAGGGCGACATGCGCTGATTTTAGCGCCTCGCGGTGAAACACATCGCCGAGGATATTTTTGACGAAAATCGTAGAACCTGCGCCGATAAAGGTAATTTTGGGTGCCGTCATCATGACTCTCCAGAACAGTAGTGAACACCTTCATGGTGGCACGCGTTCCCGGTGAAAACCTCCGTCTTCCCCGATGAGCATTCCCGAAAACTCAGATCGTATGCTGGCGCGCGGAAGATCTGAGTTTTTGGGACAAAATAGCGTAAAAAGCAGAGTATTCGGCCTGATAGTCAGGCTACGCTCTACAATATCGACGGATTCTGTGTCCGGATTCGCGGTTTCCTCCCGGCTAAAGGGGCATAATTCTGATAATTCAGGAAATGGAGTGACGATGAGTACGCAAGCAATATCCCTCCTCCCGCCCGACCCGCACATGTGCAACGGCGATGAAAAGCAAACCCGTAGCCCGCTGTCGCTCTATTCCGAATATCAACGACTGGACGTTGAACTGAGGCCGCCGCACAGAATGGCCAGCAGTCACTGGCATGGGCAAGTAGAAGTGAATGTTCCGTTTGACGGCGATGTGGAGTATTTAATCAACAATGAAGTCGTGCAGATAAAGCAGGGGCATATCACCCTGTTTTGGGCCTGTACGCCACACCAGCTTACCCGCCCCGGCAACTGCCGCCAGATGGCGATTTTCAGTTTGCCGATGCACCTGTTTCTCTCCTGGCCGCTGGATCGCGATCTTATCAACCATGTCACGCACGGGATGGTGGTTAAATCACTGGCGACCCAGCAGCTTAGCACCTTTGAAGTGTTGCGCTGGCAGCAGGAAACAAGCAGCCCGAATGAGCAAATTCGCCAGTTGGCGATCGATGAAATCGGCCTGATGCTTAAACGCTTTAGCCTTTCCGGCTGGCAGCCCATTTTGCTCAATAAAACATCTCGCACCCACAAGAATAGCGTCTCACGCCATGCGCAGTTTTACGTAAGCCAGATGCTGGGATTTATTGCCGATAACTACGATCAGGCGCTCACCATTAACGACGTCGCGGAGCATGTCAAACTCAATGCTAATTACGCGATGGGAATATTCCAGCGGGTTATGCAATTGACGATGAAGCAGTACATCACGGCGATGCGCATCAATCACGTACGTGCCTTATTGAGCGATACTGACAAAACGATCCTCGATGTCGCTCTGACTGCCGGGTTCCGATCCAGCAGCCGTTTTTACAGTACTTTTAGCAAATTTGTCGGTATGTCGCCGCAACAATACCGCAAGCTAAGTCAGCAACGACGCCAGACGATGCCCGGCTAAAGCCGGATACCACTATCAGCCAAAAAAATAATTCACCTGTCGATAAACGGCAGGTGAAATCGCTCGCCATCCATAATTAACCCATTGTTTATTAAACAATAATAACAATAACTGACCATTATTCCATCACTTTACACCCCCTATTTGACGGGGTAATACTTGCCCACGTCACATTCATACGGCGGGTCGGCAAGGCGTAAATTGCACGGCCTCCACAACCGGGTAAAAGATGATGAAAGTATTAATTGTTGAAAGTGAGTTTCTGCATCAGGACACCTGGGTTGGCAACGCGGTTGAGCGTCTGGCGGATGCCTTGAGCCAACAAAATGTTACCGTCATTAAATCGACATCCTTCGATGACGGCTATGCCATCTTGTCCGCGAACGAAGCCATTGACTGTCTGATGTTTAGCTACCAAATGGAACAACCGGATGAGCACCTGAGCGTCAGGCAATTGATCGGTAAGCTTCACGAGCGTCAGCAAAACGTGCCCGTTTTCCTGTTAGGCGACAGAGAAAAAGCGACGGCATCGCTGGACCGCGACCTGCTGGAGCTTGTCGATGAATTCGCCTGGATTCTGGAAGACACCGCTGACTTTATCGCCGGACGCGCCGTTGCCGCCATGACCCGGTATCGCCAGCAACTGTTACCACCACTGTTTAACGCGTTGATGAAATACAGCGACATTCATGAATATTCATGGGCGGCGCCGGGACACCAGGGCGGCGTCGGTTTCACTAAAACGCCTGCCGGTCGCTTTTATCACGATTATTATGGCGAAAACCTGTTCCGCAGCGATATGGGGATTGAGCGTACCACGCTCGGTTCACTCCTCGACCATACCGGCGCGTTTGGCGAAAGCGAGAAAAACGCCGCCCGCGTATTCGGTGCTGACCGCTCCTGGTCCGTGGTTGTCGGGACCTCCGGTTCTAACCGTACTATTATGCAGGCCTGTATGACGGATAATGATGTCGTTGTACTGGATCGTAACTGCCATAAATCCATCGAGCAGGGGCTGATCCTCACTGGGGCCAAACCGGTATATATGGTGCCAAGCCGTAACCGTTACGGCATTATCGGGCCAATCTACCCGCAGGAAATGCAGCCTGAAACCTTGCAGAAAAAAATCAGCGCCAGCCCGCTGACCAAAACCAAAGCCGGACAGAAACCGTCTTACAGCGTAGTGACCAACTGTACCTATGACGGCGTATGCTATAACGCCAAAGAGGCGCAGGATCTGCTGGCAAAAACCAGCGATCGCATTCACTTCGACGAAGCATGGTACGGCTATGCGCGCTTCAACCCGATTTATTTCGATCACTACGCGATGCGCGGCGAGCCAGGCGACCATAACGGTCCGACCGTGTTTGCCACCCACTCCACGCACAAACTACTGAATGCGCTTTCACAAGCTTCCTACATTCACGTCCGTGAAGGCCGTGGCGCGGTGAATTTCTCCCGCTTCAACCAGGCATATATGATGCATGCCACCACCTCTCCGTTATATGCCATCTGCGCATCCAACGATGTGGCGGTATCGATGATGGACGGTAACAGCGGTCTGTCCCTGACTCAAGAGGTGATTGACGAAGCGGTTGATTTCCGTCAGGCGATGGCGCGTCTTTATAAAGAGTTTACCGATGAAGGCGACTGGTTCTTTAAACCGTGGAATAAAGACGTCGTCACCGATCCACAAACCGGTAAAACGTATGACTTCGCCGACGCGCCGGCAAAACTGCTGGCCACCGACCAGAACTGCTGGGTCATGCGCCCCGGAGAAACCTGGCACGGCTTTAAAGACCTGCCGGATAACTGGAGTATGCTGGACCCGATTAAAGTCAGTATCCTGGCGCCGGGTATGGGCGACGATGGCGAACTGGAAGCATCCGGCGTACCTGCTGCGCTGGTCACAGCATGGCTTGGCCGCCACGGTATCGTGCCGACCCGCACCACCGACTTTCAGATTATGTTCCTGTTCTCTATGGGGGTAACTCGCGGGAAATGGGGAACGCTGATCAACACGCTGTGCTCCTTCAAACATCATTACGACGCGAATACGCCGCTGGCGCAGGTGATGCCGGAACTGGTGCAGGATTATCCTGACACTTACGCGAACATGGGTATTCATGACCTGGGCGATAAAATGTTTGCCTGGCTACGTGAAAATAACCCGGGCGCCCGTCTCAACGCCGCCTATTCCACCCTGCCGGTTGCGGAGATTACCCCGCGCGACGCCTACAACGCGATTGTGAACAACAATATTGAAATGGTGGCGATTGAAAATCTACCGGGTCGCATTGCGGCGAACTCCGTTATTCCTTACCCGCCAGGCATCCCGATGCTGCTCTCCGGTGAAAACTTTGGCGATGAAAACAGTCCGCAGGTGGGTTACTTACGCTCACTGCAATCCTGGGATCATCACTTCCCTGGCTTTGAGCATGAAACCGAAGGCACGGAAATTATTGATGGCGTATATCACGTTATGTGCGTGAAAGCCTAATCACAAAGAGTCTTTTTTTTGAGGATGGCATGTATTCCCTGAGTATTGCTGCAAAACAATAATACTGTCATACCTTTTTGCGCGGGCCCCATCCCGCGCTTTTTTTATACAAAAATGACAAGTTTCCACTCGCGTACAACTTTTTGTACACCCTAATTCATCGTACAAATATTGTAATATTATTCAGGAAAGTTATTTTAGTGCAGTTTCAATTTATCACACAATTGACTCAGTCCCCGTTATCTCTCCCGTTTGGCGAGATCCGGTCTTTTATGTTCATATTCCAGGAGTTCGGGTATGAGGATTTGCAGCAACGAGCCTTGCATAGTGTTATTAACCGAAAAAGATACATGGTTACGAGTAAATGGTAAGGAGCCAATCAGTTTAAAAGCGAATTATATGGCCATTCTGGCTTGTGAAAATAACGTTATTGACATTTCATCATTAAATAGCGTGCTAGTAATACAAGTGAGTCGCAATAATATTAAAGACTATTTACAATTCCTGAATAAAGATCTCTCACACCTTCCCGTCTGGCAACGCAACGCCGATCCCTTATTGACCGCCAACTGTCTGACGCCGGATATCTTCAGGGTCGCCGCCCGCTACAGCGCGATGGAAACACCAGATGAAATTGTTAGTGAACGTACCCGTGCGCTCCTTTTCACCGTTTTATCCCGCTTTCTTGACCACAAAAAATTTATTTCTTTGTTAATGCACATGCTGCGCAGCCGCATCAGTGACAGCGTTTACCACATCATTCAGAGCGATATCCATAAAGACTGGAATCTGAGCGCCGTTGCCAGTTGCCTGTGCCTGAGTCCAAGCTTGTTAAAGAAAAAGCTCAAAAACGAGAATACCAGTTATAGCCAAATAATCACGACCTGCCGAATGCGTTATGCCGTAAACCAATTATTAATGGACGGAAAGAATATCTCTCAAGTCTCCCAGCTGTGTGGGTATAACAGCACATCGTACTTTATTTCCGTGTTTAAAGAGTTTTATGGTATGACCCCCCTGCATTATGTTAGCCAACATCGGGAACGATCGGCTGCCTAATTTTTCTACACTCAACGATAAGACACGATAATAACAGCATTGGCGATAACCCGTCTCCGACATAATTCAGCGGCATTCTGAGGGGGTATGATACGACGTAATTTATCGTAACGAAGTCACCTTTTCAGGAGTCCAAATTATGTCTTCGGATGCTGATGCTCACAAAGTGGGCCTAATCCCCGTCACCTTAATGGTATCGGGGAATATTATGGGTTCAGGGGTATTCTTACTCCCTGCCAACCTGGCGGCCACTGGCGGGATTGCAATCTACGGATGGCTGGTCACTATCATCGGCGCCCTGGCGCTGTCGATGGTTTATGCCAAAATGTCGTCCTTAGATCCCAGTCCCGGCGGTTCTTATGCCTACGCACGCCGCTGCTTCGGGCCGTTTTTGGGCTATCAAACTAACGTGCTGTACTGGCTGGCATGCTGGATCGGTAATATCGCGATGGTCGTTATCGGCGTCGGCTATCTGAGCTATTTCTTCCCGATTCTGAAAGATCCGCTGGTATTAACGCTTACCTGCGTCGCGGTGCTGTGGATTTTTGTTCTGCTGAACATCGTCGGGCCGAAAATGATTACCCGCGTACAGGCCGTCGCCACCGTACTGGCGCTGGTGCCTATCGTAGGGATTGCGGTCTTCGGCTGGTTCTGGTTTAAAGGCGAAACCTATATGGCGGCCTGGAACGTGAGCGGCATGAATACTTTCGGGGCGATTCAAAGCACGTTGAACGTTACGCTGTGGTCATTCATCGGGGTAGAAAGCGCCTCCGTTGCGGCCGGGGTGGTCAAAAACCCGAAACGCAACGTGCCTATCGCCACCATCGGCGGGGTACTGATCGCCGCCGTCTGCTATGTACTCTCCACAACGGCGATTATGGGGATGATCCCCAACGCGGCGCTGCGTGTGTCGGCATCGCCTTTCGGTGACGCGGCGCGTATGGCGCTGGGCGATACCGCAGGGGCTATTGTTTCCTTCTGTGCGGCAGCGGGTTGCCTGGGCTCTCTCGGCGGCTGGACGCTGCTTGCCGGTCAAACCGCAAAAGCGGCGGCGGACGATGGTCTCTTCCCGCCGATCTTCGCGCGGGTTAATAAAGCCGGTACGCCAGTGGCTGGGTTGCTTATCGTCGGCGTGCTGATGACTATCTTCCAGTTCAGCAGTATGTCGCCGAACGCCGCGAAAGAGTTTGGTCTGGTCTCCTCCGTGTCGGTTATCTTCACCCTGGTGCCTTATCTTTACACCTGTGCCGCGCTGTTGCTGTTGGGCCACGGTCACTTTGGTAAAGCGCGCCCGCTGTATCTGCTGATCACCTTCGTCGCGTTTGTGTATTGCATCTGGGCGGTCATTGGTTCCGGCGCCAAAGAAGTGATGTGGTCGTTCGTCACGTTGATGGTGATCACCGCGCTGTATGCGTTGAACTACAACCGCATTCACAAAAACCCGTATCCGCTGGATGCGCCGGTTAAACAGGATTGACCACGTGTAGTTAATGTTATCGCAACAGGCCGGATAGCGCAGGTTATCCGGCCGCCACCAACATTAAGTTCTTAAGGTTCACTTAATTTTACTTTGTCACGATTAGCGTCACCGAATCGATGGACGCATCAACATGTTAAAGCGCTTTCTTAAAAGACCTGTTCTTGGGCAAATCGCCTGGCTTCTGCTTTTTTCCTTTTATATTGCCGTCTGCCTGAACATTGCGTTCTACAAGCAGGTACTACAAGACCTACCGTTAAACTCGCTACGCAATGTGCTGATGTTTATTTCCATGCCGGTCGTCGCGTTTAGCGTGGTCAATAGTGTGCTGACGCTGGCCTCATTTATTTGGCTAAACCGACTGCTGGCCTGCGTTTTTATTCTGGTCGGCGCTGCCGCGCAGTATTTTATTTTGACTTACGGCATCATCATCGATCGTTCCATGATCGCCAATATGATGGATACCACGCCCGCGGAAACCTTTGCGCTGATGACGCCGCAAATGGTGCTGACTCTGGGATTAAGCGGCGTTCTGGCAGCCGTGATTGCCTTCTGGGTCAAAATCCGTCCGGCGACGCCGCGCTTACGTAGCGGGCTTTACCGCCTGGTCAGCGTCCTGATCTCTATTTTATTAGTTATTCTGGTCGCCGCCTTTTTCTATAAAGATTACGCCTCGCTATTTCGAAATAATAAACAGTTGATCAAAGCGTTAAGCCCATCGAACAGTATTGTCGCCAGTTGGTCATGGTATTCGCATCAACGGCTGGCGAATTTGCCGCTGGTACGCATTGGCGAGGATGCCCATCGCAATCCATTAATGCTGAAAGGCGATCGCAAAAACCTGACGATTCTCATCGTTGGCGAAACCTCGCGCGGCGATGATTTCTCTCTTGGCGGCTATCCGCGCGACACCAATCCGCGGCTGGCGAAAGACGATGTGATCTACTTCCCGCATACCACCTCTTGCGGTACGGCGACCGCGATCTCCGTTCCCTGCATGTTTTCTGATATGCCGCGCAAACATTATGACGAAGAGCTGGCGCATCACCAGGAAGGGCTGCTGGATATTATCCAGCGCGCGGGGATTAACGTACTGTGGAATGATAATGACGGCGGCTGTAAAGGCGCATGCGATCGCGTTCCGCATCAAAATGTCACCGAGCTAAACCTGCCCGGACAATGTATCGACGGCGAGTGCTACGATGAAGTGTTATTTCACGGTCTGGAAGACTATATCGACCATTTGAAAGGCGATGGCGTTATTGTATTACATACCATCGGCAGCCACGGCCCAACCTATTACAACCGTTATCCACCGCAGTTTAAAAAATTTACCCCAACCTGTGACACTAACGAAATTCAGAACTGTTCCCAACAGCAGTTGATCAACACCTATGATAATACCGTGCTGTACGTGGACTATATTGTAGATAAAGCCATTAACCTGCTGAAATCTCATCAGGATAAATTCACCACCAGCCTGGTCTATCTTTCCGATCACGGCGAATCATTGGGTGAAAATGGCGTTTATTTACACGGTCTGCCGTATTCCATTGCGCCGGATACGCAAAAACATGTCCCGATGCTCATTTGGCTTTCTAAAGATTATCAACAGCGTTATCAGGTGGATCAGGCCTGCCTGCAAAAACGGGCGAGCACGCTGGATTATTCACAGGACAATCTTTTCTCAACCATGCTGGGATTAACCGGCGTACAAACGACGTATTACCAGGCCGCAGATGATATTCTGCAACCGTGCAGGAGACTAAGCGAATGAAGATACTGATTGTTGAAGACGACACGCTATTATTACAGGGGTTAATACTCGCCGCGCAAACCGAAGGCTATGCGTGTGATGGCGTTTCGACAGCGCGTGCCGCCGAGCATAGTCTGGAGTCTGGTCATTACAGTCTGATGGTGCTGGATTTAGGGCTGCCCGATGAGGATGGCCTGCATTTCCTGACGCGAATCCGACAGAAAAAATACACCCTGCCGGTACTCATTCTGACCGCCCGCGATACGCTCAATGACCGCATTACCGGGCTGGATGTCGGCGCAGATGATTATCTGGTTAAACCCTTCGCCCTGGAGGAGTTGCACGCTCGCATCCGCGCGCTGCTGCGCCGCCATAATAATCAGGGTGAAAGTGAACTGACGGTTGGCAATCTGACGCTCAATATAGGCCGCCATCAGGCATGGAGGGATGGACAGGAACTGACCCTGACGCCTAAGGAGTACGCGTTGCTCTCACGATTGATGCTCAAGGCAGGCAGTCCGGTGCACCGGGAAATTCTTTATAACGATATCTACAACTGGGATAACGAACCCTCGACCAACACTCTGGAAGTGCATATACATAATTTGCGCGACAAAGTCGGCAAGTCGCGCATTCGCACGGTTCGCGGGTTTGGCTACATGCTGGTTGCCACTGAGGAAAGCTAAGTGAGCCTGATGCGTTTTCAGCGAAGAGCGATGACCCTTCGCCAGCGTTTAATGCTGACAATTGGTCTTATTCTGCTGGTGTTCCAGTTAATCAGTACCTTCTGGTTATGGCATGAAAGCACTGAACAAATCCAATTGTTCGAGCAGGCGCTGCGGGATAATCGCAATAACGATCGCCATATCATGCACGAAATTCGCGAGGCGGTCGCCAGCCTGATCGTCCCCGGCGTATTTATGGTTAGCCTGACGCTGCTAATTTGTTACCAGGCGGTACGGCGTATTACCCGTCCGCTCGCCGAACTGCAAAAAGAGCTGGAAGCGCGGACGGCGGATAATCTGGCGCCGATCGCCATTCACAGCTCCACGCTTGAGATTGAGTCCGTCGTCTCGGCGATCAATCAACTGGTTACGCGTTTGACCACCACGCTCGACAATGAACGCCTTTTTACCGCCGATGTGGCCCATGAGCTACGCACGCCGCTGTCGGGGGTGCGTTTGCATCTGGAATTATTGTCAAAAACCCACAATGTTGATGTCGCGCCGCTTATCGCCCGTCTTGACCAGATGATGGATAGCGTCTCCCAGCTTCTGCAACTGGCGCGCGTGGGCCAGTCATTCTCTTCCGGGAATTATCAGGAAGTAAAACTGCTGGAAGATGTGATCCTCCCCTCCTACGATGAGCTGAACACCATGCTGGAAACGCGCCAGCAAACTCTGTTGCTGCCGGAAAGCGCGGCGGACGTGGTGGTGCGCGGTGACGCGACATTACTGCGTATGCTGTTGCGAAATCTGGTGGAAAACGCGCATCGCTATAGCCCTGAAGGAACCCATATCACTATCCACATTAGCGCCGACCCCGACGCTATTATGGCGGTCGAAGACGAGGGGCCGGGTATTGATGAAAGCAAATGCGGGAAGCTAAGCGAAGCGTTCGTGCGGATGGACAGCCGTTATGGCGGAATTGGCCTGGGGCTGAGTATCGTCAGCCGCATCACCCAGCTACATCAGGGACAGTTTTTCCTGCAAAACCGTACGGAAAGAACAGGCACCCGTGCCTGGGTGCTGTTGAAAAAGGCATAACAGGCGTTTAATACGTCGTGACCCACACATAGATAAAACTGCTGACAATCAGCACACTACACAGGGTCGTCAAACTTTTATAAATATAGCTTTTCATGACGCTCTCCTCCAAAGGTATGGAGGAGAGTATGCCCGCGAGAGATTAAGCGAACCTTAAGCGCGAAATTTATTCATCGATACGCGGATGTTGCTGTACCAGACGCGAACGTTTGACCTGCAGCTCCGCGATTTCCTGATCGATGTCGTCGATTTTCTGCTCAATATTATCGTAATGCTCGCCCAGAATTTCCTTCGCTTCCTGGATGTCCGACGCCGCTGGCGTTGCGCCTTTTAGCGGACGATTGGCCGTCTCTTTCATGGAAATACCGGTAATCAAGCCTATCACCGCGATGACCATCAAATAATACGCCGGCATCATCAGATCCTGCGAGCTTTCCACCAGCCAGGCCGCCAGCGTTGGCGTCAGACCGGCAATCAATACAGAGATATTAAAAGCCGCCGCCAGCGCGCTGTAACGAATATGCGTCGGAAACATCGCCGGCAATGTCGAGGCCATCACCCCGGTAAAGCAGTTCAGAATCACCGCCAGCATCAACAAACCGGCAAAAATCAGGCCAATAACGTTACTGTTAATTAGGATGAAGGCCGGGATCGCCAGCGCGAACAGCGCAATGCTGCCCATAATCACAAATGGACGTCGACCGAAACGGTCGCTCAGCAGCCCCATCACCGGCTGCACAAACAGCATCCCGATCATAATGGCGATGATAATCAACACGCCGTGATCTTCAGAATAGTGCAGGTTATGCGACAGGTAGCTCGGCATGTAGGTGAGTAGCATGTAGTAGGTCACGTTGGTGGCAATCACCAGACCGATACATGACAACAGGCTACGCCAGTGTTTGGTGGCAATCTCTTTAAAGGAGACTTTCGGCCCATCCTGCAACCCTTCGCGGTCGCCCTGCTCCAGTTTATCCACGTGCTGCTGAAACGCTGGCGTCTCCTCCAGCGCATGGCGTAAGTAGAGACCGATAATTCCCAATGGCAAGGCGATAAAGAACGGAATACGCCAGCCCCACTCCAGGAAATTCTCCTCGCCGACAATCGTTGAGATTAAGACCACCACGCCCGCGCCCAGCACGAACCCGGCGATGGAACCAAAATCCAGCCAGCTTCCCATAAATCCGCGTTTACGATCCGGCGAATATTCCGCGACAAAGATCGACGCGCCGGTATATTCCCCGCCAACCGAGAAGCCCTGCGCCATTTTACACAGCAACAACAGTATTGGCGCCCAGATACCGATCGTCGCGTAAGAGGGGATTAACCCGATACAGAAGGTACTGATCGACATAATCACAATCGTGATCGCCAGGATCTTCTGGCGCCCGTATTTATCGCCGAGCCTACCAAAGAATAACCCGCCGAGCGGACGAATCAGGAAGGGAACGGAAAACGTGGCCAGCGCGGCAATCATCTGGACGCTGGGATCGGCGCCGGGGAAAAAGACTTTACCCAACGCGTAGGCAACAAATCCATAAACACCAAAATCAAACCACTCCATCGCGTTGCCCAGCGAGGCGGCGGTAATTGCTTTGCGAAGTTTACCATCATCAATGATGGTCACATCGCCCAGTGTAATCGGTTTTATTTTTTTCCTTTTCAGCATAGCTGTCCTCATAGGCTAAGCCCTGTAGCGCTATATACGGCGGGCACTGGCATACCGCGCCAGCGTCGCCGTCGAGCGGAGGGAGGGGCGCGAACGCTATCCCTCATACAAGCGTAGCAGGTTTACTTACACTGTCCGGTTACGGACTGTACAACCGAACCTGTTGACGCCTGAATGGGCAGTTAATGACCTTTTTACCCTAACAGGGTTTAAATATGTGATCAACTTCACACATATATGTCAATTCGGTCAAAAGGTGTAAATAAGGACGCCCTAATGCGCTGTGGTGACAGTAAAAAAGCGGTTATTTGAGTGTAAACCATTGCTGACTGGCGTGGCGCAGGCCCTTTTATAAAAGCGGCAATAGTCCCGACAACGCTAAGGATTTTGTGTATAATTGCGGCCTTTTTCGGCGATCTGCCATTTTTGGGCGCGTTTGCCCCCGCTGACTTTTTGAGGATACCAACATGTCATTACCCCACTGCCCGCAATGTAACTCCGAATATACCTACGAAGATAACGGCATGTTCATCTGCCCGGAATGCGCTCACGAATGGAACGATGCGGAACCCGCTCAGGAGAGCGATGAGCTGATTGTCAAAGACGCCAACGGCAACCTGCTGGCGGACGGCGATAGCGTCACCATCGTGAAAGATCTGAAAGTAAAAGGCAGCTCTTCCATGCTGAAAATCGGCACCAAAGTGAAGAATATTCGTCTGGTTGAAGGCGACCATAACATCGACTGCAAAATCGATGGTTTTGGCCCGATGAAACTGAAATCCGAGTTCGTGAAAAAGAACTGATTTACCGTGTCATTGCCCGGTAGCGCCTCGCTTACCGGGCCTGAGCGGCCCTGCCACCGACAATATTGTGCCAATTTCGAACTACACTTAACGAGCATCTCTTACCTGAGGTAACCATCATGCCGTTAAGTCCCTATCTCTCTTTTGCCGGCAACTGTGCCGACGCCATCGCGTATTATCAACAAACGTTAGGCGTAGAACTGCTTTATAAACTCAGCTTCGGTGAAATGCCCCCCTCGGCGGCGGATAACGAAGAGGGCTGCCCGTCAGGAATGCGCTTTCCCGATACTGCTATCGCCCACGCCAACATGCGCATTGCCGGCAGCGATATCATGATGAGTGATGCCAGCCCGTCGGGAACGGCGCATTATTCCGGCTTTACGCTGGTGCTTGATACCCAGGATGTAGCAGAAGGGAAGCGCTGGTTTGATAACCTTGCCGCACAAGGGCAAATCGAAATGGACTGGCAGGAGACCTTCTGGGCGCAGGGTTTCGGCAAGGTCAGCGATCGTTTCGGTGTGCCGTGGATGATTAACGTGGTTAAACATCAGCCTGCCACCTAACTCCCCGGGAGGCTCGCCCTCCCCCTTGCCATCAGAGTGATCTTTGGCTGCACGTTATCCGCCGTTTAACTGCCATAGAATAAATAATGACGGTAGTTTGCTACAGTCTGTCGAAAGATGGTTGATCCTGATGAAGCGTCGGGAGGACATTATGCCAGTCTGTGAATTACGCCACGCGACAACAGAGGATACCGATTCTGTTTACGCGCTTATCTGTGAGTTACTTAAAAATGAGCTTGATTATCAGGCTTTCAGGGATGGATTTGCCGCTAATTTACTGGACCCCAACGTTCATTATCGTTTAGCGCTGCGCAACGGAGAGGTAGTCGGCATGATCAGCCTGCATATGCAGTTTCATCTCCATCATGCCAACTGGATTGGCGAAATTCAGGAGCTGGTGGTATTACCGCAGATGCGGGGACAAAAAATTGGCAGTCAGCTTCTGGCCTGGGCAGAAGAAGAAGCACGTCAGGCGGGCGCCGAGCTAACGGAGCTTTCCACAAATATTAAACGCCGCGATGCACACCGTTTTTATCTTCGCGAAGGTTACAAGCAAAGTCATTTTCGGTTTACGAAAGCATTGTGATCTGGCAGCCGTCATCGGGAGATAAGGCATAACGTAATCAGCCATCACCGGGTGAAGTAGCGGAGTCATCTCAATTCTACTGTCGACAAGCCTGGATAAAGGTTAAACGGGCTGACTCGCTTCTTTAGCAAAAATGGCCCTTTTAAGTTGTAGAAATGTAAATTTATTGTCAATGAACTACACTTTTCTCTTTGGCATCACCGGGAGGGTTGCCTGAAAATCCCGGGATGAGGTTTTCTTAGAAGGACAGTGACGTTATGTTCGCAGCAATCATTATCGGTATTTTTATTATCAGCGTCATTTATGCGCATTCACGCGGGGTGGAAAAACAAAAACTTTCCCGTCAGCTCTTTGACCACTCGACGTTTATGGCGCCGATCAATATGTTCATGACTCGCTTCTCAACGTTACCGGCAAAGCAGCCGTACTTTGATACCACGGCATTTCCAGAGCTGCAGAAGCTGACGGAAAACTGGCAGGTGATTCGTGAAGAGGCGCTACGGCTTCAGCATCACATAAAAGCCGCGCAGGCCAATAACGACGCCGGATTCAACACCTTTTTCAAGCGCGGCTGGAAACGGTTTTACCTTAAATGGTATTCCGATGCCCACCCGTCGGCGGAAACGTTATGCCCGATAACGACAAAGCTGGTCAACAGCATCCCCTCTATTAAAGCGGCGATGTTCGCCGAGTTGCCTCCCGGGGCCTATCTGGGAAAACATCGCGACCCCTATGCCGGTTCAGTACGTTACCATCTTGGATTAAGCACACCGAATGACGACCGCTGTTTTATTGAAGTTGATCGACAGCGCCATAGCTGGCGCGACGGCGAAGCCGTCATCTTCGACGAAACCTACGTTCATTGGGCGGAAAATAAAACTGAGCAGACGCGTATTATCCTCTTTTGCGATATTGAGCGTCCAATGAAATGGCGCTGGGCGCAGAGCGTAAACCACTGGGTCGGCGCATCGTTGATGTCCGCCGCCAGTTCGCCAAACGACGAGAACGATCGCACCGGTGCGATTAATCGCATCTTTAAATACGTTCACGCAGCACGCGATGCCGGGCAACGGCTGAAAAAGAAAAACCGCACTCTCTATTACGCGCTGAAATATCTCGTTATTGCCGCTATTTTTGCCGCGATAATCCTTTTCAGCCTCCTCTGAAGCCGGGCCGCGGTATGGCACTGCCTGCCGCGGCCCGTTCTATCCTGGCGTTAGTCTCAACGCGTTCCCTGGCCTTGAGTCTATCCATCCGGGTAATTTCCACTTCAGGCAGAGTCGATTGCCGGATGGCGGCTCCGCCCTATCTGGCCTGCGCTCCGCGTTTCTCCCCATAATAAATGTCATGCGGTATTTTCTTTCGACACGTCAAAACTGACGATAGCCTGTTTTTCGTCAGGGTTTTGAGCAAAATTCGCCCGTAATATCAGGGAAAGCCCATACTAAAAAAGTGGCATAAAACATGCATACTGAGGGCGACAGCGCGTATGCGCGATTTGATTAACTGGAGCGAAACCGATGAAAAAAGTCGTCACGGTTTGCCCGTATTGCGCATCAGGTTGCAAAATCAATCTGGTGGTCGATAACGGCAAAATCGTCCGGGCTGAGGCGGCGCAGGGGAAAACCAACCAGGGTACCCTGTGTCTGAAGGGCTACTACGGCTGGGATTTTATTAATGATACCCAGATCCTGACCCCGCGCCTGAAAACCCCAATGATCCGTCGCCAGCGTGGCGGCAAACTGGAATCTGTTTCCTGGGATGAAGCGCTCAATTACGTCGCTGAACGTTTGAGCGCCATCAAAGCGAAGTACGGTCCGGATGCAATCCAGACAACCGGCTCCTCTCGCGGTACCGGAAATGAAACCAACTATGTAATGCAAAAATTCGCACGCGCCGTTATTGGTACCAATAACGTTGACTGCTGCGCTCGCGTCTGACACGGCCCATCGGTTGCAGGTCTGCACCAATCGGTCGGTAACGGCGCAATGAGTAATGCGATCAACGAAATTGATAACACTGATTTAGTGTTCGTCTTCGGGTATAACCCGGCGGATTCCCACCCGATCGTGGCGAATCATGTGATTAACGCTAAACGCAACGGGGCGAAAATTATCGTCTGCGATCCGCGCAAAATTGAAACCGCGCGCATCGCTGACATGCATATCGCGTTGAAAAACGGCTCGAATATCGCGCTGCTCAACGCCATGGGGCATGTCATTATTGAAGAAAACCTGTACGACAAAGCGTTTGTCGCCAGCCGTACCGAAGGTTTTGAAGAATACAGTAAGATTGTCGAAGGCTATACGCCGGAGTCCGTCGAAGAGATCACTGGCGTGAGCGCACAGGAAATTCGTCAGGCGGCGCGGATGTATGCCAGCGCGAAAAGCGCAGCGATCTTGTGGGGGATGGGCGTCACCCAGTTCTATCAGGGTGTGGAAACCGTGCGTTCACTGACCAGCCTCGCGATGCTGACCGGCAACCTCGGCAAGCCAAGCGCGGGCGTTAACCCGGTTCGCGGCCAGAACAACGTTCAGGGCGCGTGCGATATGGGCGCGCTGCCGGATACTTATCCGGGCTACCAGTACGTTAAGTTCCCGGAAAACCGCGAGAAGTTCGCTAAAGCCTGGGGCGTAGAAAGTCTGCCTGCGCATACCGGCTATCGCATCAGCGAGCTGCCGCACCGTGCGGCGCATGGCGAAGTGCGCGCGGCGTACATTATGGGTGAAGATCCGCTGCAAACCGATGCGGAACTCTCTGCAGTACGTAAAGCGTTTGAGGATCTGGAACTGGTCATCGTGCAGGATATCTTCATGACCAAAACCGCGTCGGCGGCGGATGTGATTTTACCCTCCACCTCCTGGGGCGAGCATGAAGGCGTCTTCTCTGCGGCTGACCGTGGCTTCCAGCGCTTCTTTAAAGCCGTTGAGCCGAAGTGGGACCTGAAAACCGACTGGCAGATTATCAGTGAAATCGCCACCCGGATGGGCTATCCGATGCACTACAACAACACCCAGGAGATCTGGGATGAGTTGCGTCATCTGTGCCCGGATTTCTACGGCGCCACTTACGAGAAAATGGGCGAGCTGGGCTATATCCAGTGGCCGTGCCGCGACACGTCGGATGCCGATCAGGGAACCTCGTACCTCTTTAAAGAGAAGTTCGATACCCCCAACGGTCTGGCGCAGTTCTTCACCTGCGACTGGGTAGCGCCTATCGATAAACTCACCGAAGAGTACCCGATGGTACTGTCGACGGTGCGCGAAGTCGGTCACTACTCCTGCCGCTCAATGACCGGTAACTGTGCGGCGCTGGCCGCGCTGGCCGATGAACCGGGCTATGCGCAAATCAATACCGCCGACGCCGCGCGTCTGGGCATTGAAGATGAAGCGCTGGTGTGGGTTCATTCGCGCAAAGGCAAAATCATCACCCGCGCGCAGGTCAGCGATCGCCCGAACAAAGGGGCGATTTACATGACCTACCAGTGGTGGATTGGCGCCTGTAACGAGCTGGTGACTGAAAACCTCAGCCCGATTACCAAAACGCCGGAGTACAAATACTGCGCCGTACGCGTTGAGCCGATCGCCGATCAGCGAGCCGCCGAGCAGTATGTGATTGATGAGTACAACAAGCTGAAAACCCGCCTGCGCGAAAGCGCAATGGGTTGATCTGCCGGATGGCGGCATCAGAATGCTTTATTCGGCCTGCGTCTACTGTAGGCCTGATAAGATGCATTAGCATCGCCATCAGGCATTTTCCCTATAACAGCCTCCGCCCGGAGGCTGTTTTTTTATCCATACGATCTCTTTATACTGTCTTTTCCGTACCCTAAATAAAATTCAAAATGAAACTACTTCTTGCATTGATGTTGTTTATGACATTCTTTGCCCATGCCGCAGATCCTGAGCCGGGCAGCCAGTATTTGCAGGCAGCAGAGGCAGGTGACAGACGCGCACAATATTTTCTGGCCGACAGTTGGTTGAGCTATGGCGATTTGAACAAAGCTGAATACTGGGCGCAAAAAGCCGCCGACAGTGGCGACGCCGACGCCTGCGCGCTACTGGCGCAAATCAAAATCACTAATCCGGTAAGCCTGGATTATCCCGACGCGAAAAAGCTGGCTGAAAAGGCGGCTAACGCGGGCAGTAAAGCGGGAGAAATTACGCTGGCGCGGATCCTGGTCAACACCCAGGCCGGGCGCCCGGACTACCCAAAAGCCATCTCGCTGCTGCAAAAGGCCTCTGAAGATCTGGATAACGACTCCGCGGTGGATGCGCAAATGTTGCTTGGCCTGATTTACGCCAATGGCGTGGGCATTGCCGCCGATGATGAAAAAGCTGCCTGGTATTTCAAACGCAGTTCCGCCATTTCCCGTACCGGCTATTCAGAATACTGGGCGGGAATGATGTTTTTAAACGGAGAACCGGGCTTTATTGAAAAGAACAAGCAGAAGGCGTTGCACTGGTTGAATCTAAGCTGTCTGGAAGGGTTTGATACCGGTTGCGAAGAGTTCGAAACGCTAACAAATGGCTGATGTTTATTGCCGGATGAACGTAGTCGTTGTAGGCCTGATAAGCGTAGCGCCATCAGGCAACCCGGAGCAGGTTGTCGGATGGCAGCGTGAACGCCTTATCCGGCCTACATTCTCTTTCGCTGTAGGCCGGATAAGCAAAGCGCCATCCGGCAATCCGTTATTGGGCGGTCTTATCAAATTTGCCCAGCACATCGCGCTCATAGGCCAGCGCTTTTTTGCGGTCAAACTTGTGTTCCCACTTGGCGATCACCAGCACCGCCAGCGCATTCCCCACCACATTTAGCGCAGTACGCGCCATGTCGAGGATACGGTCGACACCGGCGATAAACGCCAGCCCTTCCAGCGGAATGCCCACGCTGCCCAGCGTCGCCAGTAACACCACGAAGGAAACGCCAGGCACGCCGGCAATCCCTTTCGACGTCACCATCAGCGTCAGCACCAGTACAATTTCCTGCCACAGCGACAGGTCGATACCGTATAGCTGCGCGATAAAAATGGCGGCGATGCTCTGGTATAACGTGGAGCCGTCGAGGTTAAATGAGTAACCGGTCGGTACCACGAAACTGGTGATAGAGGCTGGTGCGCCGTAAGCTTCCATCTTCTCGATAATGCGCGGCAGCACGCTCTCGGAGCTGGCGGTCGAGTACGCCAGAATCAATTCATCTTTCAGAATGCGAATCAGAATCCAGATACTTAACCCGCACAGGCGCGCCACGATGCCCAGCACTACAAGCGCAAAGAAGATAATGGCAAAGTGTACCAGCAGCACCAGTTTCGCCAGCGGCCACAGCGACGCGAAACCAAAATTCGCCACCGTGACGGCGATCAGCGCAAAAACGCCCACTGGCGCATAGCGCATCACCATATGGGTGACTTTAAACATGGTCTCAGAGATGGAACGAAATACCGTCACCAGCGGTTCGCGGTGCGTTGCCGGCAGGGATGACAACCCCAGTCCAAACAGGACCGAGAAAAAGATAATTGGCAGCATATCCCCTTTGGCCATCGATGCGATGATATTGGTCGGCACCAGCGACAGTATCGTCCCCATCAGCCCATGCGCATGACTTTGTACTTCCGCCGTGGTGTTCTGGTATTTCGAAATATCGACGGTCGCCAGTTGCGACATATCAATGCCTGAGCCTGGCTGAAAGACATTCGCCAGCGTAATGCCGAGGATAATCGCCACCGTAGTGATCAGTTCAAAATAGAGAATGGTTTTTGCGCCGATACGGCCTAGCTGTTTCGCATCGCCAACGCCGGCGATGCCGACAATCAGAGTCGAGATCACGATCGGCACGACGATCATTTTAATCAGATGGATAAAGATATCGCCAGCAGGCGACAGCAGGTTGGCAATCAGCCATTCACGACTGTCACTGTGATAATGCAGATAGCTGCCCAACAGAATGCCCAGCACCATAGCCAGCAAAATTTGCCAGGCCAGGCTGACTTTCAAATTTTTCATAACAACAGACTTCCTCGATGAAGCGTTGCTCTCCGCCGAAAGCATGAGAGCAATACATACTGAAAGGGTATGATTTGTGTTGCGTTGGTTTGTAGAGTTTTTTAACGCGCATAATCAGTATCATTTGCATAGCGTCTTGCGCAACCCTTTCATAACAGGGCTTTTGGCTGTTTTTATGCATAATAACGCGAGTTTATGGCGTTAATGATGAATAACTATTTGTTATGGAAAGTTTTTTACTTCGTCAAAAACGAATAATACACTGAGGTAATTAATTTTCACTTGTGTCTCATTCGCCGTTTTTTTAAACAGCACACATGACAAAAGTCACAAAAAAGAAAAAATTATTTCTGCCGATTTTGTAACAATTTAGCCAAATTAATGGCCTCTACCAGCTGCGCGCGGTTCACTCGCGGCGAGTTGGCATCCAGTAAGGTTTGCCACAGCGACACGGCTTGCGCATAATCCGCCTGCATAAACGCATCCGCCGCCAGCAGCATCTGCGCGGTCACTTCTGTCGCATCCAGCGCTAACGCTTTATTAATCATTTCACGCGTCGCAGGCGTCATATGTTGCCCGGCCTGGTAATACAGCACCGTTGCCAGCGCGGCGAAAAGCTGCGCGTTATCGCCTCGCAGACGCAACGCCTGACGATATGCCAGCAGCGCATTGTCATACGCATTGCGATAGAGATAATACTCGCCCAGCCGCGCCCATTGCTCGCTATCCTGCGGATTGGCGCGGATTTTTTCTTGCAGCCTGGAAAGCTGCGCCTCTGGCGTTTGCGGGTTCGTAAAGTCACGTAGCGGATCGGCCAGACGCTGTTGCTCGCTACGCACAGCCTGCCATTTCGGCGTCAACAGATAGCCGCCGACACAGGCAGCCACCATCAACACCGCCGCAGCCGCCAGACGCTTTACGGGCATGGGACGTAACGGCGCAGTGGAGTGTTCAGACTGGCTCATTGTTCCCCCTTTTCTGCGTGCTGACGCTTTCTCACCCGCCAGGCCACCACGCCCACCAGCAATAACAGCAGGTACGGCAGCGTCCACAACAGCAGCGTTTGCTCATTCAACGGCGGGTTGTAGCGTACGAAATCACCATAACGGTCGGTCATCCAGGCGGTGATTTCCGCTTCGCTTTTACCTTCGGCCACCATGCTGTAAACCTGATGGCGCATACTGACCGCCACGGGCGCATTGGATTCCAGCAAATTCTGGTTCTGACACTGCGGACAGCGCAGTTGACTGGCAATAGACAGCGCTTTTTCCTGCTGTTGTGGATTGTCAAAACGCCAGGTATCCACCACCTGGGCGTGGGTGCTAAAAGGCAGAAAAATCAGAAAAGCCACAAGTAACATCGTCTTGCCGGATGGCGGCGTAAACGCCTTATCCGGCCTACCATGCTTTTCACTCGTAGGCCTGATAAGCGCAGCGGCATCAGGCAATAACTCAGGATGCTTCCTCCCCCGCCATCCGCTCAGCAGCGCGCCACACACCATCAACAATCCCCCACCCCAGATCCAGCGCACGCCGGTCTGCACGTATAAGCGCATGGCGTAACGATCCGGTCCGGTTTTTTCGCCCATCACCGCGTACCAGTCATGTAGCAGGTTCCAGTGAATCCCCGGCTCCATCATCTGTTGACGACGCGCGGCATAGAAGTGCCTTTCAGGCTGCAGGCTGCCAATGCGTTTTTCATTCCGCCACAACGTGATCCGCGCTTTTTCACTGGTGTAGTTGCCTTTGGCTTCCAGATCCAGACGCTCAAAGCGGAAAATGTAGCCCGCCAGTACCACCTGCTGACCGGGGCTGAGGTTAAGGCTGATTTCATGCCGACTGCCGCTGGAAACCATGATCCCGGCGGCGAAGATAAATACGCCCGTATGCGCCAGCAATGCCGGAAGCTGACGATGCACAGATACTTTGCGGCTTCTGATTGTCGCCAGTACGATAACCACCAGCATCAGCAGGCCAAACGGCAGCGTGACGCGATTAAAATAGGGCGCGCCCACCGAAAGCCTTCCCCAGCCCATCAAACCATAAATCATGGGGTAGAGCGTCCCGACCAGCACGATCAACAAGACGGCGCTAAAGAGCAGCAGCGTCGCCAGAATGAGCGTTTCGCACTTTCCGCCGCCCAAACGCGTCGCCGGATACGGCTCCCGCGCCCGCCAGCCGTACAGAACAAGCGATGCCAGACTTAACGCGGCAAAAAGGGTAAACAGCGGCACCGCGCGCACGTTATCCAGCGCAAAGGCATGTACCGAAACAAGAATGCCGGAACGCACAATCAGCGTTCCCAGCAACGAGAGGATCAGCGTCAGTATCGCCAGCAGCAACGACCAGTGACGGAAGCTCCCGCGCTGGCGGCTGACATACAGACTGTGCAGCAAGGCGCTGGCGGCAAGCCACGGCAACAACGAGGCATTTTCCACCGGGTCCCAGAACCACCAGCCGCCCCAGCCCAGTTCGCAATATGCCCACCACGATCCGAGAATGATCCCCAGCGTCAGAGCGCACCAACCGGGTAACGCCCAGCGCCAGCAAACCCAGGCGGTTGCCGCGTTAAAGCCGCCGCACAGTAGCGAAGCCAGCGCTACGCTCGCCGCGGTCATCAGGCCGCCATAACCCAGATAGAGCAGCGGCGGATGTAAGATCAGCCCCAGATGTTGCAGCATGGGATTAAGGTCGCGCCCTTCCATGGCGGGAGGGAAAATACGCAGGAACGGATCGGACCACAGCACAATAAATAGCAGCAGCGAAGCCATAATGAGGGACAAGATGCTCAGGGTCAGCGGAAAAAGCGCGTCAGATTCATGCCGGGAGCGCCAGGCGAATAGCGCCGTCCACCCCGAAAGAAGCAGCGCCCACAGCAGGAGCGAGCCTTCATGACCGCCCCATACCGCCGCCAGTTTCAGTCCCCATGACAACTGACTATGGCTATGCTGCGCAACATAAACGACCGAAAAATCGCTGGTCAGAAAACAGCTAACCAGAATCGCAAACGCCAGTAGCAGCAGCGTGAACGCCGTCCACGCGCCGCAGGTCGTCAGGCGCATGACGCCGCGCCAGTGCAGCCCCATCCCGCACCACGTCGCCAGCGGGGTCAGCACGTTGACCCCGAGACTCAACAACAGCGCCAGAAATCCGGCTTCAGGAAGGAAGATGTCCAGATTATGCAACCGTTAGCTGTCCCGCATAAAGAATGAAAAAGCGCAGCAGCAGCACGCCGGTCAAACTGGCGCCGCAAACGGCCAGCACGCCGTGAAACGTGACGCTACGGTTTGCCCAGGGCTTCAGCAGCAGCGGGATAATCAATCCCAGCCCTACGACCCCAAGCCAGAACCACCAGCTCCAGAATCCGCCGCCCAGCGCCGCCGCCAGCGCGCGCATTTTGCCGTCATCGCCCAGCGCCAGCCCGATAAAAAAGGCCGCCAGCAGGAAGATCTCCAGCCATACCACTGGGGTTTCCATGCGATGTACAAAGCGCGCCTCGGTGCTGTGCGGGTTGCTACGATGGCGTAACGCCATAACGATCAGCGCCACCGCCGCGCCGGAGGAGATGCCGGAGAACAGGAACAGCGCCGGCAGGATCGGGTTATTCAGGAACGGATAGGATTTCAGCGCCGACAGCAGAAAGCCGGTATACGCGCCGAGCAGAACCGCCAGTACCAGCATTAACGTCTCCAGCGCGCGATGAAACGGCGTTATTAGCGCCAACACTTTCTGCACGATCCCTAACCGCGGCAGCCAACGCTGTTGCAGGGCAATCACCTCTTTTTCAAAGATTTTCGCCAGCCACAGCACCAGCACTACCATGTACAACTGGAACAGCATCACCCCCATCGACATCACCGAGGTAAAGCTGTAGTGGAACATCAGCTTCCAGAAGGTCCACGGGCGCGTCAGGTGGAAGACCAGAATCAGCAGACCAAGAATAATCGCCCCCGGCCCTAACACCAGCGTAGTGCGCAGCAGCGTGCTGTCCGAACCGCCCGCCTCCGGATGGAAGCGACGCAGCAGAATTGCCAACGTGACCAGTCCGGCGGAGATGCCAATCAGAAACAGATAGATGGCGATGGGCCAGTCCCACACCAGTGATGCAAAATGAAATGCAGAAGCGGGTGTCATTGGCGCACCTCCCCATAGTTAAAAGGAACGCGGTAGACCTTCGGTTTTGTGCCCAGCGCCAGCTTGTAGCGGTAGGTAGTTTTTTGCCGCAACAAACGGGAGATATCGCTGTTGGGATCGTCCAGATTACCAAACGTCAGCGCCTTCGTCGGGCATGACTCAACGCAGGCGGGCTGTTTGCCCGCTTTCAGGTTGGTTTTCCGGCAGAAATCGCATTTATCCGCCGTCTTACTGACCGGATGGATAAAGCGCACGCGGTAGGGACACGCGGCAATGCAGTACTGGCAGCCGACGCAAAGGTCCGGGTTCACATCCACAATGCCATTGGCGGCATCGCGGAATGATGCCCCCGTCGGGCAGACGTCAACGCAGGGGGCATGGTCGCAATGCTGGCACGAGTGGCGGAAGAAGCGATACTTCACATCAGGAAACGTCCCCTGCGGCTCGCTGCGAATAATCGTCAGGCGCGATACGCCTTCCGGCACGGTGTTGACTTCCCGACAGGCATCCATGCAGGCCGTGCAGCCGATGCATAATGACTCATCGTGTACCATGCCATAACGCACGCCGTTAATATTCAACGTGTTCGCTACAACGCGTCCTGCCATCCCACTGACCGCCGCCAGCGCGCCGACGCGGGTAATAAATTGACGTCGGGTGCAACTCATGGCTGCTCCTTAAGCAACGGAACGGACGCCGGATTAAAGTGCGGGTTAGTACGCTGATCGCTGTGGCAATCCACGCATATTTTGATCCGCCCTTTCTCGCTTAGCGTCTGCATCGTGTCTTGCTGCGGATGCAGGGAATGGCAACTGGCGCAGGTCACTTTAGTAACATGAACATCGTGCGGCCAGAACGCTTTTTGCAGTTGTTCAGGCAAGTGGCAGGACATACAGACGCTGTTCTGTTGCTCTACCGTATACATCGGGTCGTTAAAACGCATCACATCTTTCACCCCTTCACGGTGGTGAAGCGACGGTTGACCGTGGCAGTTGGTACAGGTTATCGGCAATTTATTGTTCGGGTTGATAGCGCCCGTATGTTTACCGTGCATACCTTCGGTGTCCGGTTTGTGACAGTCCAGACAGGCAGCATCCGGATTACGCTGCTGGGTGACCGTCCAGCGTTGATCCGACTCCTGCGGCGTTGGCGTGGCAGTAATTCCACTCAGGCTCCAGAACAGGCCTGACGCCAGCACCCCAGCAGTTAATAACGAACGTAATACGCTCATATTCACTCCGTTGAGTTATCCGCCCCTTATGGGGCGGAATGGGGTTATTGGCTTAACAGACCGTTTTTACGCGCCTGATCTTCCCACTGCGGTACGACCGTTTTCAGGAAGTCCTGCTTCTCCGCGTTGATTTGTTGCATATTCAAACCAATCGCTTTCTGCGCCTTCTCTTTCGTCGAAATATCCGGCAGCGGAATTTCATGGGTAATGCCTTTGGTCGCCAGCAGTCGCGCCAGTTTAGTACGGGCATCCGCGGCTTTATCCATCGCACTGCCTAACATCCGTAGACCTTCTTCCGGGGCATGCATATGAATACCGTGTGACGCAATCGCCAGATCCCAGCGCCACTGCGCGTGGCGAATATCGTTCAGAATTGGTTTCATTTCCGCGTCTGTCGCCCCCGCATCCCATGCGGCTTTCGCTTCGAAGTGCGCATGTACCAGCTGATCTTCAACCTTGATTTTCAGGTCATGAATCGCCTGTTTACGCTCGGCGACCACTTTTTGCAGGGACGCTTTGTCCTGGGTGTGGCAGTTGGCGCAGGTTTGCGCGAAATTGTCGAACGGGTTGCCGATTTTATGGTCGGTGTAGAGCTTGCCTTCGGCGTTCTGTACTTTCGGCATGTGACAGTCGATACAGGTCACGTTGTTCTTACCGTGAATGCCCGCGCTCCAGGTTTCATATTCCGGGTGCTGCGCTTTGAGCATTGGGGTTTTCGACAGCGAGTTAGTCCAGTCAGAGAAGGCGATAGTGTCGTAGTATTGCTCCATATTTTCGACCTTCATGCCCTCATCCCACGGGAACTTAACGGCTTTGTTTTTACCGTCAAAGTAGTACTCCACGTGGCACTGGCCGCAGACCATCGATTGCTGATCAAATCGTCCCGCTTTATCAAACGGTTTGCCGATAGCCTCCATCGCCCGTTCAGCATAGGGGCGCGACAACGTTAACGCGGGCTTCCCCTGGGCGAAATCGTCCGACGCGGTGTTATGACAGTCGGCACAGCCCAAATCGTTGACAATTTCCGGGCCGCCGCGCGCCCATTTGCCATGGAAGTAGCCGTCTTCGCCTTCTTGTTGGATAAGGCGCGCGACATCGGGGCTTTTACAGCTCCAGCAGGCCATCGGCAGCGGGCCGTCTTCCGCCGTTTTTGGCGCGCCGGTACGCAGCGTTTCGCGCACGTCAGTTACCGCATACGCGTGGCCGCGTGGTTTGTTGTAATCACGGGAGAAGGGATAGCCCGCCCACAGGATCACCAGACGAGGGTCTTCCGCCAGCGCATCTTCACGGGCAGACTGTTCTGACGTCGCTTTCCATGACTGATATTGGTCGGGGTGTTGAGGCGCGAACGTTTCATTTTTCGCTTCAACAGTAACGGTTTTTGCGGATACAGGCGTTTGCTCAGCGTAAACAGAGGTAATGAAGAAAAAAGGAAATATAAGGCTGAAGAAACGGCGTGCGCGTAGTGTTTTCCTTGCCATAGAGGTCTCATCCAGATTGCGCCATTATCTTTAATGGCGATTTTTTATCGTTTTCCATAACAGCAACCGCACAAATACTGTTATTACATTGATCTCCTCTATGTGTAACAAATAACCACACTTAAAATGTTGTCTTTAATCAATTGTAAGTGTATGTAAAATACCACTTTAGAGTTAGTAACCTGGACAAAACTCCCTCTCTTTTCTGATTTCCAGACACGGATCACTTTTTTAAAAAATTTCATATAACGTCATGTTATCCCGAAAATTTATCTAATTTTGCGGGACACAATCAAAAAATAGATTGCTGCTTATTTGCACAGTTCCCTTTTTGCGTGATCTGTCGCCCAAATACTAAACAAAACTTATTAAGACCCTACATTTAACGTTTATGCGACATATTATTAACATCCTACAAGGAGAACAACAGCATGAGCCAAACACATAAACACGCCATTCCCGCCAACATTGCGGATCGTTGCCTGATAAATCCAGAGCAGTATGAGACTAAATATAAACAGTCTATTAATGACCCCGATACGTTTTGGGGCGAACAGGGAAAAATTCTCGATTGGATCACGCCGTACCAAAAAGTGAAAAACACCTCCTTTGCGCCAGGCAATGTGTCGATTAAATGGTACGAGGATGGCACGCTGAATCTGGCGGCGAACTGTCTTGACCGCCATTTGCAGGAAAATGGCGATCGCACCGCCATTATCTGGGAAGGCGATGACGCGTCGCAGAGTAAACATATCTCTTATCGCGAACTGCATCGCGATGTCTGCCGTTTCGCGAATACACTGCTGGATCTGGGCATTAAAAAAGGCGATGTGGTAGCGATTTATATGCCGATGGTGCCGGAAGCGGCGGTGGCAATGTTGGCCTGCGCCCGCATCGGCGCGGTGCATTCGGTGATCTTCGGGGGGTTCTCGCCGGAAGCCGTCGCCGGACGCATTATCGACTCCAGCTCGCGGCTGGTGATCACCGCTGACGAAGGTGTACGTGCCGGACGCAGTATCCCGCTGAAAAAGAATGTCGATGACGCGCTGAAAAACCCGAATGTCACTAGCGTTGAGCATGTGATCGTCCTGAAGCGCACCGGCAGCGACATTGACTGGCAAGAAGGCCGCGACCTGTGGTGGCGCGATTTGATTGAAAAAGCCAGCCCTGAGCACCAGCCTGAAGCGATGAATGCCGAAGATCCGCTGTTTATCCTTTATACCTCCGGCTCCACCGGCAAGCCGAAAGGCGTGCTGCACACCACCGGCGGCTATCTGGTCTACGCCGCGACCACCTTTAAGTATGTCTTTGATTATCACCCTGGCGATATTTACTGGTGTACCGCCGATGTGGGTTGGGTGACGGGGCACAGCTATCTGTTGTATGGCCCGCTGGCCTGCGGCGCGACCACCTTAATGTTTGAAGGCGTGCCGAATTGGCCAACGCCCGCTCGCATGTGCCAGGTGGTCGACAAACACCAGGTCAACATTCTCTATACCGCCCCGACGGCCATCCGCGCGCTGATGGCGGAAGGCGATAAAGCCATTGAAGGCACCGACCGTTCTTCACTACGCATTCTGGGTTCCGTCGGCGAGCCGATCAATCCCGAAGCGTGGGAATGGTACTGGAAGAAGATCGGCAAGGAAAAATGTCCGGTCGTCGACACCTGGTGGCAGACTGAAACAGGCGGTTTTATGATCACGCCGCTACCAGGCGCTATCGAACTGAAAGCCGGTTCCGCCACCCGTCCTTTCTTTGGCGTACAGCCTGCGCTGGTGGACAACGAAGGCCATCCGCAAGAAGGCGCGACGGAAGGCAATCTGGTCATCACCGATTCCTGGCCGGGCCAGGCGCGTACTCTGTTCGGCGATCATGAACGTTTTGAGCAGACCTATTTCTCTACCTTTAAGAATATGTATTTCAGCGGCGACGGCGCGCGTCGCGATGAAGACGGCTATTACTGGATCACCGGTCGCGTGGATGACGTGTTAAACGTCTCCGGCCACCGTCTGGGTACGGCGGAAATCGAATCGGCGCTGGTGGCGCATCCGAAGATCGCCGAAGCGGCGGTGGTGGGTATTCCACACGCTATCAAAGGCCAGGCGATTTACGCTTATGTGACGCTCAACCACGGCGAGGAGCCGTCGCCAGAACTGTACGCGGAGGTGCGCAACTGGGTACGTAAAGAGATTGGCCCACTGGCGACGCCGGACGTGCTGCACTGGACCGACTCACTGCCAAAAACCCGTTCCGGCAAAATTATGCGCCGTATTTTGCGCAAAATCGCGGCGGGCGATACCAGCAATCTGGGCGATACCTCGACTCTCGCCGATCCTGGCGTGGTGGAGAAACTGCTCGAAGAGAAGCAGGCCATCGCGATGCCGTCATAACCATAAATGCCGGATGGCAACGCGAAAGCGTTTTATCCGGCCTACGACCCTACCCCTGCCCTCTCTCAAACCGGGAGAGGGAAATATAAAAAACCCTCCCCCAAAGGATTTCGTGTTACAGGAAGGCGGCAAGCGAGCACACCCTCAGCAGCATAGTTCACTATGTGACTGGGGCGCGCGAGTGCGGCCAACGCGCCTGTAGCGCGAAAGACGCAGGGGGACCTCTGGAGAGCTCTGTGATGAATGACCCAATTTATCAGCGGATAGAAGACAGTGCGCATTTCAGGGAATTAGTTGAAAAACGGCAACGGTTTGCCACGATTCTGTCGGTTATCATGCTGGCGGTTTATATCAGCTTTATTTTACTGATCGCCTTCGCGCCTGGCTGGCTGGGCACGCCTCTACATGCGGGAACCAGCGTCACCCGAGGAATTCCCATTGGCGTCGGGGTGATTGTGATTTCTTTTGTGTTAACCGGAATTTATATCTGGCGGGCGAATGGCGAATTCGATCGTCTTAATAACGCCGTACTGCATGAGGTGAAAGCATTATGAAGAGAGTTCTGACGGCGCTCGCCGCCGCACTCCCCTTCGCCGCTCATGCGGCGGATGCCATTAGCGGCGCGGTTGAACGCCAGCCCACCAACTGGCAGGCGATTATCATGTTTTTGATTTTCGTCGTGTTTACGCTCGGTATTACCTACTGGGCCTCTAAACGCGTACGTTCCCGTAGCGACTACTACACCGCAGGCGGCAATATCACCGGGTTCCAGAACGGCCTGGCGATTGCCGGCGACTATATGTCTGCCGCGTCATTTCTCGGCATTTCCGCTCTGGTGTTTACCTCCGGTTATGACGGGCTGATCTATTCGCTGGGCTTCCTTGTCGGCTGGCCAATCATCCTGTTTTTGATTGCCGAGCGCCTGCGTAATCTGGGACGTTATACTTTTGCTGACGTTGCCTCTTATCGCCTGAAACAGGGGCCAATCCGTATTCTTTCGGCCTGTGGCTCCCTGGTAGTGGTGGCGCTTTATCTCATCGCCCAAATGGTCGGCGCCGGTAAACTGATTGAACTGCTGTTCGGCCTCAACTATCACATCGCCGTGGTGCTGGTCGGCGTGCTGATGATGATGTACGTGCTGTTCGGCGGGATGCTGGCGACAACGTGGGTGCAAATTATCAAAGCCGTCCTGTTGCTGTTTGGCGCCAGTTTTATGGCCTTTATGGTGATGAAACACGTCGGCTTTAGCTTCAATAATCTGTTTACCGAAGCCATGGCGGTACACCCGAAAGGCACAGCGATTATGAGCCCAGGAGGGTTGGTACAAGATCCGATTTCGGCGTTGTCGTTGGGTCTGGGACTGATGTTCGGCACCGCCGGCTTGCCGCATATTCTGATGCGTTTCTTTACGGTCAGCGATGCCCGCGAAGCGCGCAAGAGCGTGTTCTATGCCACCGGTTTTATGGGCTATTTCTACATTCTGACCTTTATTATCGGTTTCGGCGCTATCATGCTGGTGGGGGCGAATCCCGCCTATAAAGATGCGGCGGGCGCGCTGATTGGCGGCAATAACATGGCGGCGGTGCATCTGGCCAACGCGGTAGGCGGCAACCTGTTCCTCGGCTTTATTTCGGCAGTGGCGTTTGCCACCATTCTGGCGGTGGTCGCCGGTCTGACGCTGGCGGGCGCATCGGCGGTGTCGCATGACTTGTACGCCAACGTGTTCCGCAAAGGCGCAACCGAACGTGAAGAGCTGAAGGTGTCGAAAATCACCGTCCTGGTGCTGGGCGTGATCGCCATTATCCTCGGCGTCCTGTTTGAAAATCAGAACATCGCCTTTATGGTGGGCCTGGCGTTTGCTATCGCCGCGAGCTGCAACTTCCCCATCATTCTGCTTTCCATGTACTGGTCAAAACTGACCACGCGCGGCGCTATGCTGGGCGGCTGGTTAGGTTTACTGACAGCGGTGGTGCTGATGATTCTTGGCCCTACCATTTGGGTGCAGATCCTCGGCCATGAAAAAGCGATCTTCCCGTATGAGTATCCGGCGCTGTTCTCTATCAGCGTGGCGTTCCTGGGGATCTGGTTTTTCTCGGCCACCGATAACTCGGCAGAAGGCAACCGTGAACGTGAGCAGTTCCGCGCTCAGTTTATCCGCTCCCAAACGGGATTCGGCGTACAACAAGGGCGTGCGCATTAATCTTACCGTTTCCTCCGGCCCCGTGGGTCGGAGGAAAATCAGAACATCACCCTCGCCACCAGCGGGGCAGCCAGTACCATCACCACGCCGGACAGCATCATTACCAGACTGGCGACGACGCCCTCCTGCTGACCAAGTTCATAGGAACGCGCCGTGCCCGCCCCATGTGACGCCGCGCCGAATCCTGCCCCTTTTGCCATGCCTTCCCGGATAGAGAGACGCAAAAATAGCGCGTCGCCGACCGCCATGCCAAACACGCCAGTGACGACCACGAACAGCGCCACCAGATCCGGCTGCCCGCCCAGGGGTTCTGCCGCCGCCAGCGCAAACGGCGTAGTAACGGAACGTACCGCCAGACTACGCTGAATCTCATCCGATAACGTGAACAGACGCGCCAGCCAAACGGAACTGGTGACTGCCACCACCGTCGCCGTCACTACGCCCGCGGTGAGCGACATCCAGTGACGTTTGATAATCGCGAGGTTATCGTACACCGGCACCGCAAAGGCAATAGTCGCCGGGCCGAGCAGCCACAATAGCCAGTGCGATTCACCAATGTAGTTTTGCCAGGAGATATGACCGAACACCAGCATTAACACCAGCAGTGCCGGCGTCAACACTAATGGCATCAACGGCAGTGTGCGAAAACGGCGATACAGACGCTTATTGGCGAAGTAAATTCCCAGCGTAATCACCAGGCACAGTACGCTTAACTGAACGTTATTCACGGTTTAGCCTGCTCATCTCATAGCGATACACTTTATCCACCACCCACGCCGTCGCGCCGAGTACCATTAAGGTACTGATCGCTATCACCGAGAAAATGCGCCAGCCGTCCACCAGTAACAGATGGGCATAGTTCACTACCGCCACGACGGCGGGAACAAAGAATAACAGCATCTCCGCCAGCAGCCAGCGTGCGCCTGCGCGTACCCAGCTAAGCGGAATAATCCGGCAAACGATCAGCGCCAACATAAGCACCATGCCGACCAGATTCGCGGGCAACGGCAGGTGCAGCCAGGAGACAAGATATTGGGAAAAAATGAATAAACCTGCATAGAGCAGTACCTGAACCGGTACCTGGAGTCGTTGCACAACGGCAGGCGTAACGCGGCTTATCGCCACAGCCATGAGGGAATGTCCTGAAAAATAATATGGAGCGCCAGTATAGAGAACCTCCGTCACGGGCAGAAATGAATTAAAATCATTGCAGGCATAGTCGGAAGGAATAATCATGGATATCAGAACGCTGCGTTATTTTGTCGAGGTGGTGCGCCAGCAAAGTTTCACCCGCGCAGCGGAGAAGTTATTTGTCACCCAGCCCACCATTAGCAAGATGCTGAAAAATCTTGAAGATGAGCTTAACTGTACGCTACTGATCCGCGACGGACGTAAGTTATTGCTGACCGATACCGGACGCGTGGTGTTTGAACGCGGTCTGGCGATCCTCGCTGAGTTCCGCCAGTTAGAGGCTGAGTTGAGCGATATTAACCATCTCAATAAGGGCGTGCTGCGGCTGGGTATTCCCCCGATGGTCGGCATGTTGATGGCCGGGCCAATCAGTTTGTTTCGACAACGCTACCCTGGCGTTGAACTCAAAATTTCGGAGTTTGGCGGCCTGACGGTACAGCAGGCGGTAATGAATGGCGAGCTGGATGTTGCGATGACCGCGCTCCCGGTGGAAGAAGCGAGCGGGCTGACGACGTTATCGCTGTTCAGTCATCCGCTGTGCGTGCTGGTTCCCCGTTCCGGTCAGTGGACAACCTGCGACTCCATCGCGCCTGAAGCTCTGGCGGAGCATCCTCTTCTTATCTATAACGAAGACTTTGCCCTGAGCCGCCAGTTGATGACCTTATTTAGCCAGCATGACGTAAAACCACGGATTGCCGTGCGCAGCGGGCAATGGGATTTTCTCGCCGCCATGGTGCAAGCGGGCGTCGGTATCGCCATTTTGCCGGAGCCGATTTGTCAGCGTCTGGATAAGGCCACGCTGCGCTGGCTACCGCTGGAAAGCGATCTCCGCTGGCAGTTAGGCATGATTTGGCGAGAGGGCGTGTATCTGTCGCACAGCGCCCGGGCATGGTTAACCTGTTGCGAAGGGTTTTGGCTGAAACAACCGTAAGCCATGGGTTAAAACCCTTGCCGGATGGCGGCGCAAGCACCTTACCGGGCCTACTTGTAGGCCCGGTAAGCATGGCGCCACCGGGCCACAAGGACTACTGATTTTCTATCAGTAGCGCTTCCATCAAATCCAGGTCGTGCAGCAGCTTTTGCAATGTTTCATTGCTGATTTCTCGCGTGGCGCGCAGATGATACAACTCGGCGCGTTCGGAACGCAGCGCCGCCAGACGGAAACGTCGCTCCAGGTTTTCTTCCTGTATGGAGCTTTCGACATCGTTTCGCCCATCGGCACGGCGACGCAAGTTACCAATGACACGCGAGCTTACTTCAGTAAGCAACTGATTATCGATGTTTTCTTCGGTATCCGCCGCCAGACGCTCTTCCATTTTCTGAATGGCGACAATCGCCACTTCCGCCGTCGCCGCGCGGGCGATACGCTCCTCTTTCAACTGTTGCGCATGATCGGCGACTTCCAGATGTTGCAACAGCAGCGGCAGCATGATCACGCCGACAAACAACGAGAACAGAATGACGCCAGCCGCCAGGAATACCAGTTCATAACGCGCCGGAAATCCGCTGCCATCCGGCAAAAGTAACGGTATAGAGAGCACACCAGCCAGGGTGATCGCCCCACGAACGCCAGCGAAGGAAGCAATCAGAATTTCACGCGACGTCCAGCTGGCGAACTCCATCGGTTTCTTCTTCAAAAAGCGCAGGCTGAACTTTTTCATGGTCCACAGCCAGCCGAAGCGAACCAGCATCAATGCCGCATAAATCAGCACGATATCGGTAAAGAGCATCCAGGTTTCGACATTCGGGTCAGCTTCCGCCGCCGCCAGCGAAGATTCCAGAATACCCGGCAATTGCAGTCCCAACAGCAGAAAGACCATACCGTTAAAGACAAATTCCAGCATCGCCCAGGTACTGTTCGCGCGCAAACGCATTGCCAGCGGCGCGCGGCGCATTACGCCAGAACGGGTGATGGTCATCCCGGCGGCAACCGCGGCCAGGATGCCTGAGACGCCAATATGTTCGGCAATCAGGTAAGACGCGAAGGGCAGCAGAAACAGCAGGACAATTTGCGTCGCGGGCTCATCGCCGCCCCAGCGGCTCAAAAAACGCAGCGAGCGGCCATACAGCCAACTGACCACAAAACCCGCCAGAATACCGCCGATAGCGACCTTAAAAAATTCCAGCGTCGCGCCGCCGACGGTAAAGACCATCGTCCCCATCGCCACCGCGACGGCGAATTTCAGCGATACCAGACCGGAGGCGTCGTTCATTAACGCCTCTCCCTGCAGAATGCCCATGATTTTTTTCGGGATGCGCCCCTCGCCCACAATTCCGGAGAGCGCTACCGCATCGGTCGGCGACAGCACGGCGGCCAGCGCAAAGGCGGGGATCAGCGGAATGCCGGGCACCAGCCAATAAATCAGGAAGCCGATTCCCACGACCGTTACCAGGACCAGCGCCAGCGCCAGCCCGAAAATCTCTCGTCCATGCTCAAGAAATTCACGGGTCGGCGTCTTCCAGCCATCCGCAAACAGCAGCGGCGGAATAAACAGCACCAGGAAGAGTTCCGGGTCGAATTCCACATGCAAACCAAACGTCGGCCACGCCAACAGCGCGCCAATGGCGATCTGCATAAGGGGTAAAGGAAGCTGGAAGGGTAATACACGCGTAAATACCCCCGACAGCGAGACCACAAGGGTCATGATGAGTATTGTGAAGAAAATTTCCATGCGTTCCCTGTTTGCGATGTTTTTTATGATGGAGAAAGGCATCATGCCTCGGTTTCACCTTCTTCAGATTAACGCAAAAGGTAACGTGATGTGTCCTGAAAATGAAAACGGGCGGCCAACGCCGCCCGTTTTTCAGAATGAAGGCAGAGCTAGATAGCCCAACCGCCGGCATAAAAAGCGACCAGCGCGACCGCAATGACGACAGTTCCGATATTCAGCTTACGCCATTCGCCGGAAACCAGACGCCCGACGACCAGCGTGGCAAAGCCGATCATAATCCCGGTGACAATGTTACAGGTCAGCACAATAAATACAGCCGTTACCAGCCCCGCCATCGCATCGACGAAATCAGCAAAATCGATTTTCGCCACGTTACTCAGCATCAGCAGACCGACATACATGAGCGCCGGGGCGGTTGCGTAGACGGGAACGAGATAAGAGAGCGGCGAAAGAAACAGGATCAGCAAAAACAGCACGCCCACGGTAATCGCCGTCAGGCCCGTTTTACCACCCGCCGCCGTACCGGCCGCAGACTCGATATACACCGCGGCTGGCGCCGCCCCGACCAGGCCGGAGAAAACGCTACTCAGGGAGTCGGTGGTTAGCGCTTTACCGCCATCGATAATTTGTCCATCTTTGTCCAGCAGATTAGCCTGCCCTGCGACCGCACGGATCGTTCCGGTCGCATCAAACACCGCCGTCATCACCAGCGCCAGTACGCTTGGCAGAACGACAGGGTTTAACGCGCCCATAATATCCAGGCTGCCGATCAGCGAGTTGCCGTTTTCATCGCTCAACGAAGGCATAGCGAAAATGCCGGAAAAATGGACGTTAGGATCGAAGAGCAAACCCACAATAGAAATGCCAATAATGGTCAACAGAATGCCGCCGGGGACTTTCAGCTTTTCCAGACCGAGAATAACAGCCAGCCCCACAAGCGACATAATCACCGGGAAGGTGTCGAAATCGCCCAGCGCGACCGGCAGGCCATCCAGCGGGTTTTTAATGACCAGGCCGACGCCGTTGGCGGCAATCAGCAACAAAAACAGGCCAATACCGATACCGGTCCCGTGGGCCACGCCCTGTGGCAAGTTACGCAAAATCCAGCTACGAATGCCGGTGGCGGAGATAATGGTAAACAGTACGCCCATCAGGAATACGGCGCCAAGCGCGACCGGGACGCTAATATGCTGCCCCAGGACCAGGCTAAACGCGGTAAACGCCGTCAACGAGATAGCGCAACCGATAGCCAGCGGCAGATTCGCCCATAGCCCCATAACAATAGAGCCGACGCCTGCGACCAGGCAGGTCGCTACAAAGACGGCAGCAGGCGGGAACCCGGCTTTACCCAGCATCCCTGGCACCACGATGACGGAGTAAACCATCGCAAGAAACGTGGTTAAGCCAGCAACGACTTCCTGGCGAACGGTGCTCCCGCGTTGTGAAATTTTAAACCAGGCGTCGAGTGAACCGCCGGTACGCGCTGAAGGCGTAGACATAGAAAACATCCCCTGAGAATTTATTATTCGTCGGTATACGTGGGAGGTAATCCACTAACAGCGCAACGTTATCTCCTTGTGCTACATTTACGACAACCGGGGCGCCGCAAAAAAGCAAACGTTTAGCTCCACGTATACAAAACGGGTGGCAAAAAAAAGCAAACGATTATCCAGCGATCATCAACGCTTTTTCAACTGAACTTTGCCGCTTTTTATGCTTTTCTGCTTAGTATGCTCAATAAATCGCCAGACGATGCGCAAACGTTATCGTCCCTGCGCAATCCAGCAACAATTTTTCGCATCGCTGTTAGCAAATACGTTGCGCAATCTGCTCACAAAAACGCCATTATCCGCCGGGAATGGTAAACGGACCGCCCTGCTGAATCGCTCGCTGCCAGGCTGGACGCATTTCTACCCGCGCTTTCCATGCGTTGATATGGTCGAGATGAGCGATCCCGCCTCGGGCAAGCAGCGCAAATAGCGGGAAGCTCATCTGGATATCCGCCATACTTAACTGCTCTCCGGCAAACCAGGGGTGATTTGCCAGATGCCCGTCAATAAAGCGCGCATGGGTTTCCAGTTGCGGATTGAGGTACGCTTTTTGCGCGCCCTTACCGATAACGCCGCCCAACGTTCGCAGACCCAATGGTACCGGCGGTTTACCCAGAGAGGTAAAGAGCAGTCTCATCAATAGCAAGGGCATGAGCGAACCTTCAGCGTAATGTAGCCAGAATCGATAGTGTTGTTTCCCCTGCGCATCCGCAGGTTTAAAGCGTCCGATACTGTCGTAAGTGTCCTGCAAATATTCCAGGATGGCGCCCGATTCCGCAATAACCATACCGTGATCTTCGATAACCGGAGACTTGCCCAGCGGATGCACTTTTTTCAATGCCGGCGGCGCCAGCATGGTCTTTTCACGCTGGTAACGCACAATCTGGTAAGGCAACGCCAGCTCTTCCAGCGCCCAGAGGATGCGCTGCGAACGAGACTGATTTAAATGGTGCACCGTCAGCATGGCTGTCTCCTGTAAGGTATGCCAACTAACTATAGAAAATTATGGCAGTTGCCGTAAAAATTTCGGCTAAAAAATCAGCATTTCGCTGGCGAACAGGGCGTCGTCGCTTACACTTACAGTATCAACACAAACCGGAACCTCCACCACGTGCTCGATATGAGGGGTGTTGACGTCGGGGGAAACCCTCCTGTAATCAGCGGGATAGAGCGAAAGACAAAGACCGGAAACAAACTAAAGCGCCCTTAGCGGCGCTTTAGTTTTAGGTGAACTCAGCCCGATGGCCGAGTGCATGTTAATCATCTTCAAGCAGCCGGGCACCCGTCCCGTGTTCGCCAAGCCTGTCGCCTGGATTTCGCAGCGGACAGTCGCTACGCGATAAACAGCCGCAGCCGATACAACCGTCCAGCTCATCGCGCAACGCCACCAGCGTATGAATACGTCGGTCTAACTCTTCGCGCCACTGCGATGAGAGCTGCTTCCACTCTTTCGCGCTTAACGTATGTCCTTCCGGCAAGATACCAAACGCGTCGCCGATAGTTGCCAGCGGGATGCCGATACGCTGGGCGATCTTGATAATCGCGACATAACGCAACACGTCACGCTTGTATCGCCGTTGGTTACCGCTATTACGGATACTGGTAATTAGCCCTTTGCTTTCATAGAAGTGCAGGGCGGACACAGCAACACCGCTACGTTTCGCAACTTCCCCCGGCGTCAGTAAGGCTTTTAAACGGGGAGATTTTTTTTCCATAAATCGCTTTACCTCAAGTTAACTTGAGGAATTATACTCGCCCGCAGACAAAACGACGAATCGAATACTGTTTAAGAGGCAACAATATGTCGCATCAGCAGATAATTCAGACCCTTATCGAATGGATTGATGAACATATCGACCAACCGCTAAACATTGATGTGGTGGCAAAAAAATCGGGCTACTCCAAGTGGTATTTGCAGCGGATGTTTCGTACGGTAACGCATCAAACATTAGGCGAGTATATTCGCCAGCGCCGTCTCCTGTTGGCGGCCGTTGAGCTACGAACGACCGAGCGCCCGATTTTTGATATCGCGATGGATCTGGGCTATGTATCGCAGCAAACCTTCTCGCGTGTATTCCGCCGCGAGTTCGATCGCACTCCCAGCGATTACCGTCACCGCCTGTAGGGCCTCTGCCCGCGTATCGTCAGAGGCGCGGGCGTTTGTTGTAGCCAGGCGATGAATTCCTGCGGTGGTAACGCCTTCGCAAAGTGCCATCCCTGACAATACTGAACGCCGCGTTTTAGCAACCAGCTAACCTGTTCAGCCGTTTCAACCCCCTCAGCAATGATTTTTAGCCGCAAACTTTGCGCCATTTCAATAATATGTTCCACAATCAAATGGCTGGCGCTATTAGTGGTTAGCGTGTCGACAAAAGATTTATCAATTTTTAAAAGGTCGACATTTAATGAGTACAGGTTATGCAAGTTCGAATAGCCGGTACCAAAGTCATCAATTGCCACCTCGTATCCCGCCTGGCGAAACGCCTGAATAATCGGCGTCATTTTAGGCACATCAATAAATCCGCGCTCGGTCACTTCAACTTTTATCTGTTGCGCAAGCACTGAATGCTGACGCGTTTTTTCATGAATCATCACAATTAGTCGGGAAGAGAGAAAATCGGCGGCAGAGAGATTGATAGAGACATAAAGATGCGGGTGTGCGGCCAGAAAACCACCTAAATCATTAAATACCTCTTCGACGACATAATCGGTGATCTGCTCAATCATCCCCTCTTTTTCCGCCAGCGGAATAAATTCGCACGGGCTCATCACCGGACCGTGATAGCCCGGCCAACGCAATAGCGCTTCGGCACCTACACATGTCCCGTTTCGGATATCAATGATCGGCTGATAATGAAGGCAAAGCTGGTGCCTGGTAATGGCCCGTTGCAGCAATCGACGCGGTGAGTAATATGCCTGCCGGGATCGTGACCACATAAATAAGACGATAATGCTACAGATGATCCCTAACGGTAGCGTTAACGTAAGCTGATGAAAGAGGTTCTGGTAAAAGCGTTGCTTTGAGGTTGACACAATCGCGGCAACCGGTCGTTTTGCTGATTTAACCAGAGTATAAAAACGCTCACCCTGTTGGAACACAGGTTCACTCCGTCGTACCAAAGGTAATAGCTGATCAGCCTGCGCCTGTTCACTCAGGGAGAAAAAGGTGTTGGTCACCGTATCATACATTCCCCAGGCCAACGCCGGATCGTCTGACATCACCTCGCTATAAGATAAGGGATTGATAACCGCGACATAGTTTCCCCGCTGCATATATGTCATTTTATAACCGTTGAAAAAAGGCGTATCACGATAGTAATAAATAGCGATGTCAGGCTTTCGTTTATAGTCAGCGCGGGGAATAAAATAAGGACTTGTTGGCGTCATAACCGTAGAGCATAGAAAACGCTGGCCCTTAGCATAAATCAACTCATTAATGTACAAACGACCGCGGATAATATTCAGCATTCGCTGTTGATGGGCTGGCGTACAGGCTTGCCCCTGATATTGTTCAGCGGCATCGCGGGCTAAATTCGCTTGCAGGATAACCCGCTCCGTTTTATCTAATACCAACTGCGCAAATGAATGTAACTGATTTCTGGTTTCAGAGACTGCCCGGATATGAGCAAACCAGATCGCCAGCAATACAGGAAGTAACACCACAATGATCGTTCCGAGAAATCTCAACACCTTGCGTCGTGTGCTTTGACTCATTTTCAGCCTATTTCCCTGCATTATTTGTGACTATTGTTGGCAAAATAAGACGTGAACCAAATGGAGGTTTACGGTGCATGAATTTATCAATATTAGCAACAGACTTTTACCGATCAACATTTACCATTAATAACTACGCGCAATCTCTTTCGCATACCAGGCAGGACACTAAATATTTTTGATAATATCAGATTTATACTCAAGTAAACGATGGGGTATACATCTTTACTCCTTTCTTTTGATAAATAACTTGATATTTTTATCAGGTCTGAATTTCACGAAAAAAATAAAAGAGTAGTAATAATACATCTTTGCTTTCCGGCAGTTTCTCTACGGACGCGTAGAAGTCACACAAAAAATACGCTTATAAAACGCACAAAAAATACATTGCCGATCTGGCGAACAAGCTGGTTTTTGTGATATAGTTCACAAAAACAATGAAATAGAAACAATGTTTCATTCGATGTTGATGTGACGTCCGTCGATAGCCAGAATATCCCATGCTTCCCGGGAGCAACGCCGCGCTGTCCTGGACAAAGGTCTATTCAGAGGAAATGTTTCATGGCTGCCATAACCACTGGTGTCGTTCTTCTCCGTTGGCAACTGCTGAGCGCCGTGCTCATGTTTTTAGCCAGCACGCTCAATATCCGTTTCCGTAAATCAGATTATATTGGTCTGGCGGTGATCAGTAGCGGTCTGGGCGTGGTATCCGCCTGCTGGTTTGCCACCGGTTTACTCGGTATTACCATGATGGATCTCGCTGCGATCTGGCATAACATTGAAGCCGTAATGGTCGAAACGATGAGCCAGACCCCGCCAGAATGGCCGATGGTGCTGACCTGATACGCTATCGCTGCCGCTGAAGCCGCCCACCGGTTATCTCAACGCGGAATCGCGCGCCAGGGGTAGCCTTGCGAACCATCACGTCCCTCGCATTGCCGTTGATGAGGGCCGCCAGGTGTGGTTATCCAAAAATGGCAAGTGGAATAGCCCTAACAGAATCGAGCTAAACTTATTGAAGACGTTGCCGACTCGTTAAATGACAAAAAAGACCCGTTTGTGCAACGGGTCTTTTTTATTAAGCAGTACCACCTGATAACAGCGACAAGCGCTGCTTATTTTACATTAATAATTTATCCGGAGAACAATCACGGATTATTTTTCCACCTTTCATTACCAGGACCCGGTCAAAATACTTTATCAGATATCGACGATGCGTCACCATGATCAACGTTTTCCCATGAATAAACTCATCTAAGTTATCAAAAATTTGCTTCTCGGTATTCTCATCCAGATTTGATGTTGGTTCATCCCATAAAAAGACGCTGGCGTCACTACTCAGACTACGTGCTAATAATAACTGCTGCTGCTGTCCGGATGACAGGTTTTTAGCCATAAAATTCACCGGAAACTTCAGCCCCATAGGATGTTGCAAGATAAAACCACAGTTCGCCAGCTGAAGCGCCTTGAGTACCCGGCCCCTGTCGTTTTGCGGTTTTAACGCGAAATTACTTTCAATGGTTCCGGTGAATAAAACATCATGTGTCGTCACCACGCTTAAATGCTGAGAAAAAAAGTTCTGCGATAAATGTCCTAAGTTATATCCATCATATAAAATGGCACCGTCTGTTGGCGAAAGGTAGCCAGATAGCATTCCCAGTAATGAGCTTTTTCCTGCTCCGCATTCGCCTATCACTGCGACACGCTGCCCCGCAGGTATGTCTATAGACAGTCGATTAATAATCATCGGAGATTGAGCGTCATACTGATAACTCACGCCCCGGATAGAGATATCGCCATTGCACTTTGATATGGACTGTAATGCCGGTGTTTTTTCTGCCTGATCTTCATCAAAAAAAGAAAGCAGATCCTTACCGGTTTTTTCTGCTGATAAAATAGAGATTAATGTAGAAGAAAAATTCGAAATGATCCCGGAAATACGACCAGAGACAATGACAGATGAAACAATTGCGCCAGTAGTAACATCACCCTTGATTACCATAAAAAAGGCTATTACCATAATAGTTATTTGGGTAATAGATGACATACTCCCCAATATAGATTGATAGATAAGATTTAATTTCCTTATCTTCAGGTTAAGATACGACTGTTCATTTGATGTATTAACCCAATCAAAAAGTAAACCTTGATTATTTAAGGTATGGATCATTTTAATAGATAAGAAAACTTCTGAGATAAAAATATTCCTGTTCTTCTGTCCTTCTTTTTGTTTGTTCATTAACTCATTAGTATAATGGTGGTTAACGAGGGAAATAATAATAGAGACGATAAACATGGTAATAGGTACAATAACGACCAGACCTAAATTTACATATATAACAATGAGAAATATAATAAATATTGGAATATCGGCTATACGTTGAAAGATCGAGTTTAATAAAACGGGTTTAATTTTCTGAAACTCATTCCATAGCACAAATGCTGATGACATGGATCTGCCATTTTTCTTTTTACTATAAAGTACCGCTTCAAGAAAGGCGATATCAATATCGACGTCATCCTGCCTTGCTGTGATAGACTGATAAATATCTTTCGAAGTACGAAGGATAAACTCAAAAACAATAAATACAGCAACAATTATAGCCACGCCAAATAAAGATGAAACCGAAGCACTTGGAACAAGCTTATCATAGAATAGATTACTAAATACTGGGATAGTTAACGCAAAAATTGCCATAAAAAGAGATGAAAAGAAGTATTTAGTATAAAAAATCTTGTTCATCGATAAAGAGTTTTTTATGATATTTTTTACTCTTATACTATCAACAACTTTATTTAAAGGTAGTATGCTAAATGCAGATAACTCTTTTAAATATTCATCTTCAATTTCAACATAACAGAGTTCACCGCGCGCGTTTACCAACTTTATTTTTTGCCCGCCGCTCACACACACCATCCACTTCATTTCTGGTGTTAATAGTAAAATCGGCATAGGCTCATTTAGTAAATCCTCACCATTATTAAATAATATATCCTGTAGAGAAAGCCCTAACGACAAAAAGAAATTCTTCATTTGTATAGAGTCGTCAGTGTTATTTCTGTCGTACTTTTTAAATCTTAAATTTATATCATCCTCTTTGATGTCAATTTTTATGTTGAATTTTTTAGACACTATAGATAATGCCGTTTCCGCACTTAAATAATAAGGTTCTAGTTTTTTATCCATAAGTAAACCCCCTCACCCAAAGGTGAGGGGCCTCCGTTATTATGCGTGTTCTTCTTGATTATCTACAGGTAGCGTAACTTCATTAACGGCGAAAACATCAATAGCGCCGTTATTGTGCCCTACAGAACTCGTTGAAGGGGAATCATTAATATCATCCTCGGTCTTTCCTCTTGCATTCATTGCGTTCACAATATCCGCCGAGGAGTGATCGACTGAGAATGTTTTCTCCTTAATCAGGAAATCATCGTCCTTATCAATGAATTTCACGTCCATAGTATATTCACCATCTTCCAAAGATAGCGGAACTTCGAATATTGCTTTCTGGTTAGTTATCGGCAGAGTAAACTCTTCTCCTTCAAACATAACACTGACATTAACAATATTCTCAGGTACTGATATTTCAAAAGAAGGTGTCTGACTAATTGAACGATCTATTTCATCCCCAGAGTCAGCGTTTAACAATGTAATACTATAGGCTGTCTCCTTCACCACGCTTTCTTCCGCCGCCGACGGCACTGTACGAAGATGCGTAGCGCTTTCGGCATTCACTGTTTCAGACTCCGGTGGAGTAACCGCTGTTGCCGTGGCGTCATCGCTCGCATCGTCATGCTGGCTATCCGCTGTTACCGTCACCGTTGAGTCAACCGTCACCTCCAGCGAAGCAGATTGCAGTGAGTTCCCCGCGCGATCCACCACCGTCACGCTCAGCGTGTAGGTACCATCATTCCAGGCGGCTGGCGGCGTGAAGGTCCAGCCATCCGCGCCTTGCGTCGCCTGATAGATGTCTGTCACGCCATTATGCGTCACGTTTACAGTCACCCCGGTCACATCAGCATCAATATGCTGCAGCGTGAACTTAGGCTGGGTGTGATTGTGATTCGTCACGTTATCGCTGTCTGAAGCGCCATTGTCTTCACCTGCTGCCAGCGCAATCTCCGGCACGGTCAGCGTACTGTCGATCGTAACGGTAATGGGTAACGAGTTTTTCTGATTACCCGCGGCATCGCTTGCGATTACCGATATCGTATAGGAACCATCAGCTAACGGTGTACCTGGCGTAAAGAACCAAACGCCATCGGCATTTTTTTCAGCATTATATACGGTCCCATTGATATCGACCTGAACGACCACAACATCGCTTTCCAGATTCCCGATAATAAAGGTAGGTTGCTTATCTCGCGTAATATTATCGCCCACCGTACCACTGTCCGAGTCTGGAGATAATGAAATAACGGGAACCTCTTTCATGATATCGAGAGGGACATCATCACTCCGGTTACCAATCGCATCCACACTCGTAATGGTAAACTTCCCTTCCGATGGATACGGAATCGCCATACTCCATTTACCATTATCAGGAACGGTTAACGTATAAGTATTTCCATTACTATCGGTTATTATTAGCTGAGATTTGGCTTCCGCCGTTCCCTGCATAATAATTAGATCGTTGACAATATCTGAATAAGTTACGACCGGAGCGTTTGGCGGCGTTCGATCAATAAATATTTCATGTACCTCTTCCTTACGGTTGCCTGCGTTATCCTCAATACTCAAAGTGATATCGTATTTCCCTTCCGGAAGCTGATCGGTCGATAACTCCCACTGCCCATTAGCCGCAACGACAGCGGTTGCCAGCGTGACCCCTGCCACGATTAATGATACCGTAGCGCCAATTTCCCCCATACCTCTCATGGTAATAGTGGAGCTATTACTCCACCAGTCCGTTTTCGATGATGATTTATTGTCATCAAGCTCGCTGGTAAATACCTGGATATGCGTATCGACCCAAATGGAATACTTTTCCTGATTGACGTTACCAGCACGGTCCGTAGATTTAACAGTGATATCCAGCTGGCCTTCTGTGAAATAAAGCGGGTTCACCGGCATCTGCCAGTGGCCTTTGTCATTAACCCAAACTTCCCCCACATTTAAGCCATTAATGATGATTTCTATTTTACTATTGGGCTCGGCACTGCCACTAAACAATAAGTTACGTGTCGTGTCCGTTATATATATTTTGCCATCACTACCGGTCATCTCTGCTAACGTTTGTCCGCCGATAGAATCAATGGCGACAGGCGTCGTATTAAAGGTATCGATAGTAAAGTTTAGCGTTTTCGAGGTAGCCGTGTTGCCTGCTTTATCGGTGATAACATAATAAATGCTATGGGAACCATCGCCCAACGGTGACTCAGGTCGATAAACTTGATTTCTGTCCGTCACCGTGATCGTATCGACTAGCACTCCATCAATGAAAATCTGAACACTCTGGTTCATTTCTCCAAAAATACTAAACGCAGGCCGGGTTTGACTCGTTATACTATCATTACTGAAAATACCGTTATCAGAACCTGCCATCATAACAGGATTATCGATAAACGTACTGGTATCTATCGTGACGAGTAAGCGAGGCGATTCTGCCGTATTACCTGCCGGGTCTTCGGCAACCACTCGGATAGAATATTCACCATCTTTTAACGCATTATCAAACTGATAGGACCAGGTTCCATCTTCAAGCACAAGCACATTTGCCACGATCTTTTCATCCACATAAATATGGATTGTGGCTCCCGCTTCTGCGGTGCCTACTAACACAGGCTTGTTGTGACTAGTAATCAGATCGTCAAGTGAACCAGAGTTGCTCGCATCTTCAAGGTTGAGCGTTGGGAAGTCGGTTGATGAATCGACATCCACGCTATAATCCTTGCTCACTTCAGTGTTACCAGCAACGTCAGTAATGCTGAAATGAATATTAAACTTACCATCATCTTGCAGCAGTATCGGTGCGCGCCATGTGCCATCAGCCTCAACCATAACAACGTTGACTAATTTACCATCGACAAAGATGCTGACCTGAGAACCAGCCTCCCCGACACCTGAGACTGACAACGCCCGGTTATTAGAGAGGGCCGGTAATGAATCTTCATCAATGTCAAAGACAGCAATTTGAGAATCGATTGTCACGGTTGTAATCGCAGACTCAACCCGGTTACCAGCAGTATCCGTAGCAACAAATTGCACCTGATACTCGCCGTCGGCGCTATTTGCCGGCATGGTATAGCTAATATTACCTGACGAACTCGCCTCTACTGTGCCTTGTAACACACCATTAATATAAACCTGTACCGTCGCGCCGGGATCGGTCATGGCAACCAGTACCGGAGACTTATTATTGGTAATCAGATCATATTTATCACCGCTATTAGTATCCCGACTTAATGAAATATCGCTGATTTCAATCTGCGTATCATGTTCTATCAGAATATCTTTTTGTTGGCTGTTGCCCGCTTTATCTTCCGATACCACGACAAAGGCATTACTACCTTCACGCAGATCTAATTCTGCGCTCCATCGACCATCATTGCCTACCACCAGGGTAGCAATAACCACCCCCTGCGGATTCCTGATGGTTAAAGTACTTCCGGCTTCGGCAGTACCATCGATGGTGACATGAGATTTATTGGTGATCCAGTCGCCAACTTTGCCACTGTCATCAGCTTCGCGTAATACCACGGTTAACGGCGAAATTACCGTATCCAGTATTACATTCTGCGGACCAAACTCTCTGATATTGCCGGCAACGTCTTCAACTTTAAACGTTAATTCATAATTACCGTCATTACCCAAAGCGGGTAATACTACGCCCCAGTGTCCTGCGCCTGTCGTATAAGCAATCGCTTTTTCAACGCCATTCACAAAGATAGTGATTTTGCTGTTTGGCTCACTGGTGCCGCCAATCTCCGGCGTCACCGTATTGATATATCCGCCCTCATGCATTCCAGATATATTCCATACCAGTTCAGCAACCTCGGTATCGATAGTGACATCAACGGCGGTAGAACGCAGTTCGCTATTATCGCGAGGGTTGACGATACCCACCTGGACGACATAATGGCCATCTTTCATTTCCGATAACTGGAAAGTATATCGACCCGCTGTATCCGCTGTCGCCTCGCCGACCTTCACGCCATCCACATAAATACTCACAATCGCATTAGGTAACGTGTTCCCAACCAGGGTCGGCGTTTTATTATTCGTCGTAAAGTCTCCTAAGGCACCACTATCGCTCTCCTCGCTGAGCTTTATGGTTGGAGGCGTGACATCAATAACAGGTATTACGACAGGAAAGTCGACCTGCGACGATTCATTACCCGCTTTATCTTTGGCAACAATGCTCACAACATAGGAGCCTGGCGCTAATACTGATGGCGGCGTCCAACTCCATTCGCCATTCGCATTGGCGTTTGCCGAGCCGACCACTTTCCCATCCCACTGAATCATAATCGTCGAGAACGCTTCGGCTAGCCCTTTGAACTCAGGACGCAGGCTGGTTGCTTCATACTGATCATCAATAGATGGATCCGAAAGGCGAATGGTAGGATCGATCGTAACCGTATCGATAGTGAATCTTTCCTGCGTTTGCGCAGTATTTCCCGCGACATCTGTTGCGACGACGTTGATGGTATACATGCCATCCGGCAGTATATTCGGCGTCACACTCCAGTTGCCATCGGCGCCAACCGTAATCGTGTGTTTTAGAACCTCCCGACCTGACTTATCGTCAACAATGGTAATCACCAGTTTCGCATTAGGCTCCGCAGTACCTTCGAATTTGGGATTTTGCTTATTCGTAAGGTTATCGCTATTGGAGCTGCCGGTATCAGACGCTGGCTCCATTCTGACACTGACGCTTGTCGTGGTATCAATGGTAAAGGGCAGCTTAGTTTCAGAAGTATTTCCGGCAATATCTCTGAAGACAACAACGGCTTCATATACGCCATCGTTTAGCGCAACGGGAACCTGAAATTCCCAGAGGTTATTGCCATTTGCCGTAACCGGATAAGAAACGCCGTTAATTCTGATTACAACAGTATCAATATCGGCGGGTACATTGCCAATAACGAAACGTGGTTTAGTGACACTCGTAATATTATCAACAGCGCTTTCGCCAGTATCATCCGCATCCAGCAAATCAATACGGGGATCAGAAACAACAGTGTCTATTGTGAATGATACCTCTTTGCTAATTTTATTACCTGCGATATCTTCAGCCACTATTTCTATTTTGTAAGTTCCATCCACTAACGGTGTATCAGGGGTAAATAGCCATTTATTACCTGCCCCCTGAGTCAGTGTGCTGGATTTCCCGTTTAAAATTACCGTCACGCTCTGCAGCGGTTCTCTGGCTGAAATTTCAAAACGTGGAGAGGTAATATTCGTAATACCATCCGTAGAATCCTTTCCGGCGTCGTCCAGCATCACGACGCTCAGGCCGTCAATCTGCGTATCCACGGTGAAGCCCAGCGTGGAATTTGCCGTATTCCCTGCCCGATCCGTCGCCTGGACATGGAGAGTATAATGACCATCAGACAATGCGCTACCTGCAGTAAATTGCCACTGCCCGGCCGCATTTTTACTGACAGGCGTCCAGTTTACGCCATCGAAAGAAACCAGCACCGATGTCACATCATCAGGCGTTGCAATTTCAAAAGAGGGACGGGTAGCATTGGTGACATTATCGTGATCGTTGACGCCGCTATCTGTTGTTAACGTAACACTGTCAATCTGAACCTGCGTGTCGATTTCAATCTTCAGTTCGGCCGATGTTTTGGTATTACCAGCAATATCCGTTACGGTAACAGAGATCGTATGCTGACCGTCAGACAGTGGTTGATCCGGCGTAAAGGTTAAATTCCCCCCTGTGTTTTCAATGGTGTAATCCCGACCATCAATATGAACCACAATGTGTGATACATCATTATCGACATTACCGATAATAAACACCGGTTTGTTAATCCTGGTAAGATTATCATTAGTATCATCACCAGTATCATGGGTGGGATCGAGTACAATTGTCGGCTCTCGCAGAGTCGTATCAATCGTAAACTGCAGCGTTTCTTGCGCAACGTTGCCGGCGATATCAGTCACATCAACCAAGAGAGTGTGTTGCCCATCAGGTAATGCCGAACCGACATTAAATATCCAGCGGCCATCCCCTCCTTTTGTGAGTTCAATCCAATTAGCGGCGTTATCGATTTTAACGCGCACATGGGTAATATCATCAGCGGTAACAATACTAAACTGCGGCTTGTCGACTTTGGTAATGTTATCTACATCGCTATCACCGCTATCTGTAACCAACGTGACGCTTTCAATTTCAGCCGTCGTATCTATCACAACAGGTAATGGTTTCGATGTCGCGGTATTTCCGGCCTTATCTTCAACCGTAACGGTAATATTATAAGAACCATCCGGAATGGCATTGCCTGGTGTAAATTGCCAACCAGCCCCAACCTTAGTCGCGTTATAATCATGACCATCAATCGTCACCACGACTTTGATAACATCGGGGTCAACATTACCAATCGTAAAGGTGGGTCGTGAAATATTAGTGATATTATCGGCGGTATTCGCTCCGGTATCTTGTCCTGCGTCTAAAGCAATAGTCGGAACCTGTATATTAGTATCGATATTAAATACTAAATCTTTATTCGCAATATTACCTGCCTGATCCGTGGCCTCTACGCGAAGGGTATATGTGCCGTCAACCAGAGTATTCGGGGTGTCAAAAATCCACTGTCCGTCGGCATTTTTGCGTATCACATTCCAGTTAGCGCCACCATCCAGGGTTACGCGTACCTGGATGACATCACCAGGAACGTCAATTCTGAATGACGGTTTAGCAACATTCGTTAATTGATCATTCTGCACGCCAGTATCATTAAGCAATACGATATTGTTAATGGTTGTCGTGGTATCAATACGCACCTCTAACGGCGCAGATTCTTTTACATTCCCCGCCAGATCTTCCACCACAACGGCTAACTGATATGAGCCATCAGCCCAGCTCGCAGAAGGCGTAAAGCGCCATTGACCATTGGTGAATACCGCCGCTTCCTCGTGCGTTTTACCGTTGTAAGTTACTTTGACCATCACGCGCGTAACGTCAGAATCAACCTGGCGTATGTCGAACACAGGCCGATCGTGTTTGGTGAGGCGATCGCCAACAGTACCGCTATCTTCGCCGGCCGCCAGCTCAATCACCGGCGTAGTCAACGAACCGTCTATCGTCACCTTTAAAGGCGCGGATGTTTGCTGGTTGCCTGCCACATCTGTTACCGTCACGGTGAATGTGTAGCTACCGTCCGCCAAAGCAGAATCCGGTCGATAGCGCCAGCCGTCGGCTGATTCGGTGAGTACCACCGTTTTAAACGTGCCGTTATGCTCAATACTCAATTCCACGTGTCGAACATCTTTATCGATACTCCCCAACACAAATACTGGTTGAGTGACGCTGGTCAGATTATCGTTCTTATTCTGTCCGGTATCCTGATCGGGCGCCAGCTCAATGGTTGGCGTCAACAACGTGATGTCGATAGTGAAATTGAGCGTCTCCGTCATCTTATTACCCGCACCGTCAGTCACTTCCACGGTCAGGGTATGCTGTCCCTCTGGCATATCCGTCGGCCAGGTGTAATCCCAAATGCCAGCCGTCGAACTCTTGATTGCAGTAACCCAGGTCGTGCCGCCGTCAATACTCAGAAGAACCTTTTCCACATCATCCGGTACCGAGATCTGGAACTGCGGACGCACATGTTTTGTCACATTATCGCCAGGGACGCCGCTATCGTTGACTAATTCAATACGATCAATGGCTATTTGCGTATCCACTGTCACCGTCAGCGGCGTAGACGGACGCGTATTTCCCGCCCGATCCTCCACTGTCACCGTCAGCGTATAATCACCGTCGCCCCACGGCGCTGGCGGTGTAAAGCTCCATCCTCCAGCCCCCTGTGTCGCGGTAAACGAGGTTGTCGTTCCATTATGCGTGACGCTGACTGTAACGTTGATAACATCCGAATCGATATTCTGCAGAATAAAGGTCGGTCGGGTGCGATTGGTCATATCATCGCCAGGCGTACCGGTATCATCCGTGCTATCCAGCGCAATGGTCGGCGTCGACAACCGGGTGTCGATGAAAAATTCAAGCGTTTGCGTCGCCGTATTGCCCGCTCTGTCGGTAACCATGACGGTTAGGGTGTGTTTTCCATCGCCCATATCCGTTGGCCAGGTATAGCCCCAGACACCTTCGATACCCTGCGCCGCGCTTACCCAGTTTGCGCCCCCATCAATGCTCAGTTGCACAGAATTCACATCCGCCGGCACCGTGATCTCAAACTGCGGACGGGTACTGTTAGTTAGATTGTCATCAGGCACGCCATGATCATTGACCAATGTAATATCAGTAATGCTGGTTTGCGTATCTACCGTCACTATCAGCGGCGTGGACTGGCGGACATTCCCCGCGTTATCCTGGACTTCTACCGTTAGCGTATAGCTACCGTCCGCCCAGTCAGCATCTGGCGTAAAGCGCCACTGTCCTCCAACCTGGGTTAGTGTCACTTCCTGGCTATTGCCGCCCTGTGTGATCCGCAAAATGACCGATTGCGCATCGGCGTCAATATTGCCAATGGTAAAGCCCGGTCTTTTGACGCTCGTAATATGATCGCCAATGGCACCTGTATCGTCCCTGCTATCCATAGCGATGGTAGGCGTTGACAGCCGGGTATCAATGGTAAAATCGAGCGTCTGCGTCGTCTGGTTTCCCGCCTTATCGGTCGCTTCTACCGTCAGGGTATGTAGCCCGTCGGTCACATCTTTCGGCCAGGTGTAATCCCAGATCCCTGCCGTGCCCTGTGTTGCACGAACCCACGTATTACCGCCGTCGATACTCAGACGTACCTCGTTGACATCCCCTGGCACCGTGACGCGGAAGTGTGGACGAACGTCATTGGTCAGGTTGTCGCCGGGAATACCGTTATCATTAACCAGTTCAATATCATCAATGGCAATATGGGTATCGACCGTAACCGTCAGCGGCGCTGAGTATTTTACGTTACCCGCATCATCCTCCACCCTCACCGTCAGCGTATGACTGCCATCCGCCCACATACCGGTCGGTGTCACGCTCCAGATGCCGGTCGCGCCTTTGGTGGCCGTCAGCACCTCTTTCGTGCCGCCATGCTGTACCTCAACCGTGACATACCGTGCGTCCGCGTCAATATTGCCCAGTATAAACGTCGGCTTATTCACGCTGGTCAGGTTATCGCCTTTTGTTCCGCTGTCGTCCGTGCTGTCCAGAGCGATAGTCGGTTCTGACAGTAGGGTATCGATGATGAAGTCCAGTTTCTGCGTCGTCTGGTTTCCCGCCTTGTCGGTCGCCTCCACTGTCAGGGTATGCTTACCCTCTCCCACATCAGCCAGCCAGGTATAATCCCAGACGCCCGGCGTCGCGCTCTGGGTAGCGTTGAACCACGTCTTGCCGCCGTCAATGCTCAGGCGTACCTCGTTAACATCCGTCGGTACCTTCACCTGGAACTGCGGACGCACGTTATTAGTCAGATTATCGTCGGGAATACCGCTGTCATTGACCAGTTCAATGTTATTAATGGCGATTTGCGTGTCCACCGTCACCGTCAGCGATGCAGAATGGCTGGTGTTCCCCGCTTTATCTTCGACTGACACACTCAGGGTATAATCACCCGCCCCCCATGATGTCGGCGGCGTAAAGGTCCATCCTCCTGCGTCTTTAGTCACGTCAAATGTGGTGGTGACGCCGCCATGCTCCACGCTGACCGTAACGCGAACGGCATCATCATCAATATGTTGCAGGTTAAATGTCGGCTGGGTGCGATTGGTCATGTTATCGCCCTGGACACCGGTATCGTCCGCACTATCCAGTACAATAACCGGCGTCGACAGCGTGGTATCAATAGTGAAGTCGAGCGTCCTGGTCACCGTATTGCCTGCGTTATCAGTCGCTTTCACCGTTAACGTGTAGTCATCATCTGCCAATGTCTTTGGCCAGGTATAATTCCAGACGCCCGACGTCGAGCTTTGCATCGCCTTAACCCAGGTTACACCGCCGTCAATACTCAGACTGACTTCGTTGACATCCCCTGGCACCGTGATGCGGAAATGTGGATTGGCGTCGTTAGTTAGATTGTCGCCCTTAGTACCGCTGTCATTAACCAGTTCAATATCATCAATGGTGATTTGGGTATCGACCGTAATCGTCAGCGGCACTGAGTATTTTACGTTACCCGCTTCATCCTCCACCCTCACCGTCAGCGTATGACTGCCATCCGCCCACATACCGGTCGGTGTCACGCTCCAGATGCCGGTCGCGCCTTTGGTGGCCGTCAGCACCTCTTTCGTGCCGCCATGCTGCACCTCAACCGTGACATACCGTGCGTCCGCGTCAATATTGCCCAGTATAAATGTCGGCTTATTCACGTTGGTCAGGTTATCGCCTTTTGTTCCGCTGTCGTCCGTGCTGTCCAGAGCGATAGTCGGCTCTGACAGTAGGGTATCGATGTTGAACTCCAGGTTCTGTGTTGCCTTGTTTCCCGCCGCGTCGGTCGCTTCCACCGTCAGAGTGTGAGAACCGTTAGCCACATCGGTCAGCCAGGTGTAATCCCAGACGCCCGGCGTCGCGCTCTGTGTGGCGTTAAACCACGTTTTGCCGCCGTCAATGCTCAGGCGCACCACGTTGACATCCGTCGGTACCGTCACCTGGAACTGCGGGCGCACGTTGTTGGTCAGATTGTCATTGGGGATACCACTGTCGTTAACCAGTTCAATATTGTCGATGCCGATTTGGGTATCGACAGTGACCTTCAGCGGCGCTGAGTGGCGAATATTACCCGCCTCATCTTTCACCGTTACCGTCAGCGTATAGTCGCCATCAGTCCACGCGCTGCCGGGTACAAAACGCCACTGCCCGTTAGTCTGCGTCAGCTCCACCTCCTCGCTGTGACCATCGCGCATCACCTGCACGACGACCTGAGTCACGTCAGAATCAATACCGCCGATAATAAAACCCGGCGTTTTAACGTTAGTCTTATTATCGTTGGCGGTGCCGCTATCATCTGCGCTATCCAGCGTGATGGTCGGTGTCGACAATGTGGTATCAATGATAAAATTGAGCGTTTCCGTCGCCGTGTTGCCTGCAACATCGGTTGCTTTCACTGTCAGGGTATACGTATTTTCGACCAGATCTGTCGGCCATATATACTCCCAAACGCCGTCAGACGTCAGCGTTGCGTTAACCCAGTTGATGCCGCCATCAAGACTCAGTTGCACAGAGTTCACGTCCGTCGGTACCGTAATATGAAACTGTGGACGTGCTTCATTGGTCAGGTTATCCCCGACAATACCCGTGTCATTAAGAAGCTCAATGCGATCAATAGACGTTTGCGTATCGATAGTCACCGTCAGCGGCGCAGAATAATTTGTATTACCCGCCTTATCTTCTACCTTTACCGTCAACGTATAGTCGCCATCGGTCCAGGCTGCGCCCGGCGTAAAGCGCCACACACCGCCGTTCTTAATCAACTCTATCTGTTGGTTCTTACCATCATGCGCCACCGTCACCACCACTTTGGTCACGTCGGCGTCAATATTACCGAGGGTAAAGCCTGGCATCTTAACGTTGGTGATGTTATCGCCAGCGGCGCTATCATCCGCACTGTCCAGGGTAATCGTCGGTTCTGACAGCAGGGTATCGATGATGAAGTCCAGTTTCTGCGTCGTCTGGTTTCCCGCCTTGTCGGTCGCTTCCACCATCAGGGTGTGAGGGCCGTTAGCCACATTCGTCAGCCAGGTATAATCCCAGACGCCCGACGTCGCGCTCTGCGTGGCGTCAAACCACGTTTTGCCGCCATCAATGCTCAGTCTTACACCGTTAACATCCGCCGGTACTGTCACCTGAAAGTGCGGACGCGCTTCATTGGTCAGATTATCGCCGGGGATACCGCTGTCGTTAACCAGTTCAATACGGTCAATGGCGATATGCGTGTCCACTGTCACCGTCAACGGCGCGGACTGCTTCACATTTCCGGCCCTATCTTCTACCTTCACCGTCAGGATATAGTCGCCGTCCGCCCAGTCGCTGGTCGGCGCAAAGCGCCACTGTCCGCCGGTCTGAACCAGTGGCACCTCCTGTTTAATGCCATTGTGCATTACCTCCACTATCACCCTGCTGACATCGGTATCAATATTGTTGAGGGTAAAGCCCGGCGTTTTAACATTGGTGATATTATCGCCCGCGATGCCGCTGTCATCTGCGCTGTCCAGCGAGAGGGTCGGCACAGACAGAGTGGTATCGATGGTGAAATCGAGCGTCTGTGTTGCCTTATTTCCCGCCTCATCGGTCGCTTCTACCGTCAGGGTATAGCCTCCGTCGGCCACATCATCCGGCCAGATATACTCCCAAACCCCGGCTGCCTTCAGCGCCGCTGTTACCCACGTCTTGCCGCCGTCAATGCTCAGGCGTACCTCGTTAACATCCGTCGGTACCGTCACCTGGAAATGTGGACGCACGTTATTAGTCAGATTATCGTTGGGAATACCGCTGTCATTGACCAGTTCAATGTTATTAATGGCGATTTGCGTGTCCACCGTCACCGTCAGCGATGCAGAATGGCTGGTGTTCCCCGCTTTATCTTCGACTGACACACTCAGGGTATAATCACCATCCGCCCATAATGCCGGCGGCGTAAAGGTCCATCCGCCTGTGCCTTTCGTGGCGTCAAATGTGGTGGTGACGCCGCCATGCTCCACGCTGACCGTAACGCGAACGGCATCATCATCAATATGCTGCAGGGCAAATGTCGGCTGGGTGCGATTGGTCATGTTATCGCCCTGGACACCGGTATCGTCCGCGCTATTCAGTACGATGACCGGCGTCGACAGCGTGGTATCCACCGCGAAATCGATGGTCTTCGTCACTGTATTGCCTGCTTTATCAGTCGCTTCCACCGTTAGCGTGTATTGACCATCTGCCAGGTCTGTCGGCCAGATATACTCCCAGCTGCCTGCCACGCCCGGGGTTGCCTGAACCCACGAATGACCACCGTCAATGCTCAGACGGACTTCATTGACATCCGTAGGTACCGTCACACGAAAGTGGGGACGGTCGTCGTTGGTCATATTATCGCCTTTCACGCCGCTATCGTTGACCAGTTCCACCCCATCAATGGCGATTTGGGTATCGATAACGACCGTCAGCGGCGCTGAGTAGTTGGTATTTCCTGCCTTATCTTCTACTTTCACCGTTAACGTGTAGCTGCCATCCGTCCACGTATTCCCTGGTGTAAATAACCAACTACCATTGAGGTGGGAAAGTTCGATCTCTTCGCTCACGCCATTGTGCATCACCTGTACGACGACCCGATGCGCATCGGCATCAACACCGGAAATAGCAAAACCTGGCTTATTGATATTGGTCAGGTTATCGCCTGTAACCCCCGTATCATCCTTAGAAAGCAGGGAAATCACCGGCGTTGATACTGTGGTATCGATAGTAAAATCGAATACCGCGCTGTTCGCTTTATTACCCGCAATGTCCTCAACCTTGACATAAACCTGATGCAAGCCTTCCGTTAAATCTGAAGTAAAGGTATAGGCCCATGAACCATCAGGTTGTTGCGTGGCAACACCGATCTGCGTATCAGACGCGGCATCCCATACCTGAACACTGATAATGTCCGGATCAATATCTTTTAGGTGCAAGGTAGGTTTAACGATATTCGTTAAATTATCATCTGCAATTCCCGAATCTGAATCCGGGCTCAATGAAACTATCGGTATTGAAATAGCAGTATCGACGCTAATTAAGAAAGGATCCGAATGAGCAATGTTGCCAGCGATATCTTCAACTGAAGCGGTTATTCTATGATCGCCATCAACCAAACCTTGATCGGCTTTCAGGGTATACTCCCATCTGCCATCTTTATTTGTTCTGACCTCAGCGATCAGTGCGCCATCAATATAGAGTTTAACCGTTGAATAGGGTGCAGCGGTCCCTGTCAGTGCAGGATTCTTTTCATTAATAATATGGTCTGTATTATCAACCCCCGTATCGTTGACCAACTCTATTGTTGGTTTTTGCGTTTGCGTTACGATTTGGAAATTATACGCTGATGAAGAGGCAGTATTACCGGCAATATCTTCTACTTTTACCGTTACGTCATGCGAGCCATCGGATAACGCTGTGGTAAATTGAAAATTCCATACACCATCATCGCCAGCAATAGCCTCACCACTTAACACACCGTCAACATAGATGGAAACCTTAGCATTAGCTTCAGCCATCCCGGTAAACAACGGCGTATTAATTTTAGTAATCATATCGCCTTTAACGCCAGAGTCAGCGCTATCATGCAACATAACAGTAGGGATCGGCGTAAAGCTATCAATGGTAAGCTGATAATCTACAGATGACGTTCTTCCTAAAGGATCGATGGATTCAACCGTAATCTTATAAACATTGTCAGACAGATTTCGGGAAATATCAAAATTCCAGTTACCGTCTGCATCTGCAGTCGTCACGCCTATCGTTTTACCATCGATAAGGATATTTACGGTAGCAAACCTATCCGCTGTACCCAGTAATGTCAGAGCATTATGTTTATTGGTAATCCAGTCGCCTTTTGCACCAGAATCATCACTGGCATCGAGTTCCGCTTTTGGAGGTACAACTTCAGTTTGAATAGTAAAAGAATATTTAACAGTAGAGGATTTATTGCCGGCGGCATCCTGAGAAATGATTTCAATATCATAGGCGCCCTGAAGAAATTTATTACTAAACTGATAATTCCAGGTCCCGTTTGAATCAACCTCAATGCTGTCATATAATTTACCATCTCGCATCAATAAGATGGTAGACTTTGGCTCTGCCGTACCGACTAAAGCCGGTAAATCATTCCCTGATAAAATTATACCATTCGGCAAAACAACATAATCTTCCAAAGAAACTGTCGGAGGTACAGGGGCAACAGTATCAATAACGTAACTAAAGGAAAAATCCTTTTTGTTGCCAGCGACATCTTCAACAGTGAACGTAAGATTGTTAACCCCTTCCACTGAGTCTGAAGTGAAATTGAACGTCCATTCACCCTGGTCATTCGCTTTAAAAACAACCTCTTCGCCAGTTTCACTATTTATAACACTGATAATAGCATTTGGCTCAGTTTTACCTGTAAAGGTTGGGCGAGTATTGTTAGTAACGTTATCACCGACAATACCGCTATCATCAGTCGTTTCAATCTCAGCGCTGAAATAGCTGATACGTGTATCAATAGTAAAAGGCAGATTTGCCGTCGCTGAGGTATGCCCGGCAATATCAGTAGCTGTTGCTGTTATATTGTATTCGCCATCCTTGAGCGGCGTAGTAAGCGTATAGCTCCATGTCCCATCTTTAGCAACAATGACCTCACCAAGATGCTTAAGTCCAAGATAAATAGAGACTGTAGAACCGGGTTCCGCCACACCAATAAATGTTGGCAGGGTGCTATTTGTAATGTTGTCATTTTTAATGCCGGAATCACTACTATCATCCAGCTCAATCGTCGGCTTTTCCGGAGGAATGGTGTCGGTTATGATACTATCCGTCGTTTCGTTTTTATTACCTGCTTTATCTACAGCAACGACTTTTATACTATTTTCACCCTCAGATAATTCATTATCCTTAAATTCATAACTCCAGTTTCCATCTTTATCGACATCAACGCTGGCAACCAGTTTATTATCTACATAAATGTCAACCTTAGCATTCTCTTCCGCCGTACCAACAATTGAAGGCGTCAAGGTCGGCGTTAAGCCCTTATGACCGGACACACTACTTTCAGGCGAAAGTTCAAATGTTGGTTTATCGGTAACGGAATCGATAGTAATGACAAGTTTGGCGCTACCGCTCCCATCAGCAGTCTTAGCCTCTGCCTCCAGATTGTATGTTCCATCAGTCAATGTTTCAGGCGCTGTGAAGGTGAAGTTACCCAAACTATCCGCTACAGCCTGGCCGACAGCAATACCATTAATTTTAATAATGACCGTGGCATTGGGAGCAGTGCTACCTACAAACTGAGGTTTGGTAAAATTAGTTATACTATCATCTTTGCTACCGCTGTTACTCTCGGCCGCAAGCGCTAATGTGACTTTAAGCGGCTCTTTAACAGACTCGGCATCGAGCTTATTTTCCTCATTTTTACTGCTATTACTTTTGCCAGTGCTGGTATTTTTATTAATAGGTTGAGGAAGAACCTTTTCAGCATCGTTCTGCTTAGAAGCCTGCGTTGCTTTAGCCTGTGTATTTTGCTGGGAAGCATCGCTTTGCTGAGCCAGATTGTCTTTTGCTACATTGTCAGCCAAAAATTCCTGCAGCATTTCTTCCATTTGCTTTGACGAGTTCTGTACTTCAAACGCTTCATTGAGCGCTTTTTCTGCAGCCTCCTTAGCTTTCTCTGCTTCTTCCTTCGCCTTATCAGCTTCTTTCTTTGCGTTTTCAGCATCGTCAAGCTGCTTTTTTAATTCATCCTCTTCCTTCTTATTTCGTCGTTTGCCATTACCTTTCTTTTCTACCTGAGCAGAATCAACCAATGAGCTGTCAATTCTCTCCAGTTGAATATCTTTTAAATCTACGCTGCCCAGAATTTTAGCGCCGGTAATAGTCTTATCTTTAAATTTAACAGCGAGGTTATTGCCTTTGATACTTGAATAAAGAGCGCCATTGACAATGATCACTGACCCACGCGGCGTGGTAATGTTCATGTCTGGCCCCGAAAGAGAAACTTTTGCGCCTTTGGCATTACCCAAAGAAGATAAATCAATTACAGAATTTTGATCGGCAAAAAACTTTTGTATGCTTTTATTTCCCATAATATTATATTCACTCTCAAGGTGTATCTAATCGTTTAGTATTAACTGGTTCTGAAAAGGCTTTGTCCACGCCTTTCATCAAAGGAGATAACAGGTATTCCATAATGCTGTGTTTTCCGGTAATTACACTGGCGTCAACAGTCATACCTGGTTTTAACCACCGTAAATCATCTTCATTAACATCGAATGCAATAATTACTTTATAATAACGCTGAATTGTTCCTCCGGTATTTTCCTCATAGGAATCAGGACTAATATTATCGATAGTCGCATTATACGACTTTATCTTTGGTTGGATAATTGACTGCACATCCAGTTTAACGGCTTCATCTACATATATTTGGTCACGGTATTTGGGTAATATTTTCACATCGGCCAGCATAGTCCTTACTTTTGGTTTTATTTCAAAAAGTAAGTCCGCCGCCTGAATCACACCACCATGAGTAGTGGCACTTTTATTGATTTTATAAATTACACCGTCAACCGGTGAATAGATATCCTCCTCATTTATCTGCTTCTCTATTACTTTTAATGTAGAGTTAACAACCTCAAGCTCCTGAAGATTTTTAGATATTATTTTAGATAAAGATAAGCGCAATTCATTATTAAGCGCCTCAATATCATTAACAACCAGCTCAATATCATCTTTTTTTAAAGTGATGCTACTTTCAATATCATTAATTTCAGACTTAACTTTTATATACGCCTGTTTCTTGTTAAGAAAATTGGTATATGGGCTAATTCCTTTTTTTACCAGTGGAGAAAGAATATTTATTTCTTCGGCAAGCAATGCAAGTTCTTTTTCTTTCGAACTCAGCTTCTCTTGTAATCCGCTAATCTCAGAATCAAGAGAGGTTTTTTTTAAGTCTTTAGCTCTTATCTGACTATGCACTAATTCAATATTCGCTTTTACCTCTTTATTGCTTAAAGAACGGGTGCCATCCAGGGTAATCAATCCACTCTCATTTTCTTTATCAAGAATGAAAGATATTTCGTTAACATCTTTATCCAGATACCCTTTTTGAGTTCTATACCTTTGATATTCTTTTTGCAGATCAAGGTTAACGACCTTTGCAAGGAGTTCTCCTTTTTTTACAGTATCACCCTCGGCCACATAAATATCTTGTATCGTCCCTCCTTTAGAAAGAGATATTAACTGAGCATTATCTTTAGTGGTGATAACGCCCTGACCATGAACCACTGAATTAATTTCTATAAAGTAGGTAAGGATAATAATTAAGATCGTCAAAGAAATAATTATCATCATGAGATGATCGCTTTGTCTTCTATTCATTTCATTACATTTAACTCACTTTCAGTATTTCCTTTTAAATAATCCATTAAATGAAAAATCAATGAGAGTTGCTGTAACTTTAAAATATACAGGCTATATTTGCTGTCGATCATGCTTACATATGCCTGAAATGCTTCATTACGGCTTGAAATTAAATCAAGCAAACTTTTTTGCCCTAACTGAAACTCCTGCTCATATAATTCAGTAAGCTGTAACGCGTTTGTATGTGAACGTTCCGCCACTGAGTAAGTCTCTTTTGCAGCGGCGTATCTTGAAAGTTGTGAATCAATGTTATAACGCGTTTTAATCAAAAAATCGTCAATTTGCAGCTTAGCCTGCGAGTAACTTGCCACCATTTTTCTTTCCTGGGCTGAATTTCTGAACCCATTAAAAATGTTGAAACTGACATTGATACCTGTTTTAAATTCATCTTCATAATCACTTTTTTTAGCACTACCGCTCGGGTTATTCTGTACATAGCTGGACACGAGATCTACAGTCGGAAAATAGGATGATTTTGCGGCATTAATATCTTCGGTCGCGGCTTTTCGGGTATTGACAAGCATCTTATAGTCATCGTTGTATTTCATCACCATGTCCATAAGTTTTTCAGGGCTTTCGACAAAGATATATTTTTTGAAGAGGTTGAATTTTTCATCGCTTTGAATCTGAACTGGCGATAAATTCAGACCAGTCATATTCTGCATTTTATACATTTCATCATCCAACATCGACTGATACATAATGCTTCTGGTATTTAATGCATCGATAGATACTTGTACTTTACGCATATCAGATTGCATAGCTACACCGGAAGATACCAGCAGCGAAAAAGTTTCCAGCATCTTTTTATAAAACTCTTTCTCCAGATTTACGCCATCAATCATTTCACGATATTTACTGATGTTGTAATAGGTTGTCACAACCTCCTGAGACACTATATTCTTTGTTTTTTCATAGTCAGTTTTACTATTATCTCTTTCATATTCAGATTTCCTGATATTAGCCCCCCTCACTCCAAAATCCGTTATTCGGTATGATAAAGACACCTTATTTTCAACGTTCCTCTCGGTACCTGATGACTCTTTCCTGTTATTATTAAGGCCAGATGTTAGATCCAGGGTAGGATAAAGTGCTGCCCGTGAAAGATCTAAGTCACTGTTTTTCTTTTCAGTCTCATAATATGAAACAGCAACAGAGGGCTGATGCGTTAATGCGGCATTAACTAAATCTCTTAGAGGAATGACCGGAAGCTCGCTGGCGTATGTGCTTTGTGTAATAAAAGCAGTCGTCAGAAAAAACATCTTAATCTTCATTTTTTTCCTCCTTGTTTAACAAACGTTGCTTTACTATTTCCTGATGCATAGATGTTATTTTTTCCATTAATGGCATATAGGTATCACGGTAGCTAACCATTTCAGCACTAATCTCTTTAGTATTGGCAATAATCTTTTTATCAGTAGCCGATAGATCGGATAGCGCTAAATGAACATTATTCATATCCTGATCCATTTCTTTTCTCAGCCCATCGAGAGTATGAGAAATATCGGCACTGCCAGCGGCAATATCGTTTATGGTCTTACCATGTGAAAGTGATTCCTGATAACATTTATCAACTGATGCCATTATTGAATCATTCTTTTTATCTATAATATTTTGTATTGTACTCATTGCCTCCAGTCGTGCATTATTATCAGCAAGCAGGATATTACCTTCAGATAAACGAGAGGTAATTGTTATTACACCGTCAGATAATTTTTTGAGATTTTCGTTACTGCTTACCAGATAACCATCAATCAGCGTAGAAAGTTGTTCCAGTTTTGCTGAATTATCCAATAGTCGGTTTTGCAAAGTGACAAAGCTATCTGATAGCATCTCTCGTTTCTTTTCTTCATCCTGCGTCCGTAAGTTTTCAACTGTCAGGTAGTTATCAAAAAACGCTTTAAACAACTCTTTAAATTCTACAAGCGTCTCTGATTCAACCCGCAGGCTTCGCTGTTTATTATTGGATCTGTTGCTTATGATTTTTAATTTTTTGATTTCCGTAGAAACAAGGGAATAGGAGCTGCGAACAAAAACACTTTGTGAGGTCAGGAGTATGGCGCAAACAACACCATAGATAGAAGATACAAATGCGGTATTCATCCCTTTCAATGGTTCAGAAAGCGACGCTACCATTGTCACGATCATATTGAGTGTATTACTTGCATTATCACCGCCAACATCTGATGGCGAGCTCAATAAGTTCCCGATTGAACCAATCGTAATAGACAGACCTGCAAACGTCCCCAACAGGCCAACAAGCGTCGACACATTGCTACAGCTCATAATAAATGACAATCGTTGATTACGGGCGGTAGACACATTGTCATCTAATTCCATCAGCAAATTGAAATCACACTGTTTGGGTTCCCCGGCAAACAAAACCTGATTGAGGTTAGAAAGAATGCTATTTTTTCTACTGGCGTCCTGAGCTATTAATATGTCTTTTGCTGAAATATTTTTAAGAATAGTGAATAATGCACACAAAGAACCTGTAATATAAATGGCAATAATGACTCCATTGTAAATTGCAGAAACCATGAAGTTATCAAAAACATACTCTCTTATACCGGGAAAAGATAAAGCGAAAAAAGGGAGTATGGCAAGGAAAAAACAGACAAAGAAATAGCGGTAATGATTTATATATTTCACTCTGACACCTTTTTATTAATAGTCGTGATAATAGCTTTACTTGTTGTACTTGATGCTGCGGAGTTAACACTCATGTCAATAACTACATCAGGATATATCTTCTTAATCTCTTTCATTAAAATAATTCCCCGTTCATATCCCAGTCGTAAAGAGTCAGAGAAAGAGATGTCTGCCTGAGGAATAACCATTTCTATCAATAAATTACTATTGATTTTGTCTTCTAACCAAGCCTTTATTTTATGAGTGTCCTCTTCTGAAAAGCTTCTCAGCCTGCCATGATACGTAATAACAAGCTCATTTTTTGTAGACGTTATATCAGTTTTCTGACCATCGGCGATATCGTATACTCCAACCTCCTTACCTGACATTGTAGTCATTCCGTCCGACATATCTTGGGTATTCACTTCCTTATTAATTATTTCATTAGCATTTGAATTGTCATTGGCTCCGCTATTTTGAGCAGTAGATTTAGTCTTACTCTCTATATTTGCTTTATAAACTTTAATTGAGTTGTCATACATAATAATCATATTATTAAGTGCAAACACCAACATAAGAAATATAAAAATGCACAATACCGTAGAGAATGTATCAACAAAACTAGGCCACGGATTACTTTCGTCTTCCATGTTGTCTCCTGATATTACATTGTGAATAAAATGTTTTTGTGGATTAGAAAGGATAATGGATGCTCAACTTATTCAGAAAGTGAACGCTACCGCCCTTGGCTTCCTGCTACCAATACGCTTTATAGAGTTCAGTTTTCTTACATCTCGTAATCAGAAAAATAAAAACAACGACGCCATTTTTATGCGCCCACAACAAAGATGAGTGCTTTAATTAAAAACACTCTTCATTTTTTAATTAGGTAGACATCAATTATTGCACTAACTATATCTTCCCCAATAATAGGTATCGCATAAGCTCTCAACTCATAAATAAAAAATAGTCATCAGCAAATTAAAACCACCCGCCGATAAATAGATTTGTTAGCTAATCATTGAAACTCTAAATCATTTTAAGGACATATTTCTTTTTAATACGCGTTATAACCATACGTATTTAATAAATTTGCCTCCAGAGGATAAAATTAATTTTCACAATTAAAACATAGGGTCATAGGGACTTCAATATAACTTAAATCATTAAAAATATAATAAGTGGGGAGTAAAAAATCAGAATTGCGTAAAAACACACACAAATAAAACCATTTTTTATATAAAGCCAGCTATAAGTAACAACTTTATCTTCAGCAATTAAAAATAAAGCAAGATGCACATATCATATTTGAGCTCATCACAAGCCAAAGCAAACATTTAATTAACTATTGATAATACCGACCATTCTCTAACGTTATTTTATAATATCTTTTTGTTGTCAAAAAATGGCTATAAATTATATATTTTGCAGATGAGTTTTCTCTTTCATATTTAAGACAATCCGGGTTATTGCAGTACATTTATGAACTTCGGCTGGATAATGATGTGCCGAGGCGAGTCGGCCAGAGGCGATAAGCGACATTTTTCCGTAAGATATGCGCTTCTCTTTTTTGAAAGGGATACTAAGAGCCTATCCCATTAGGGCTATTTTACTTGCCATTTTGGACCTGGGCAGTGCTCGCCAAAACGCGTTAGCGTTTTGAACGCCGCTTGCGGCGGCCCGAAGGGCGAGCGTAGCGAGTCAAACTTCACGTACTACGTGTACGCTCCGGTTTTTGCGCGCTGTCCGTGTCCAAACTGGCTGCAGGGATAGGCTCTAAGACAATAATACCAGGTAAGAAAATGCCTGGTTTACACCAGGCATTTCAGCAGACGAGAACTATAGCGAAAATGCAAATAACGCTTTGAGTTTTTTACCAAAAATCAGAACGGAATGTCGTCGTCAAAATCCATTGGCGGTTCGTTAGACGGCGCTGGCGCGGATTGCTGTGGACGCGACTGCGCGCCGCCGCTGAACTGGTTACCGCCCTGCGGCTGCTGAGGTTGTTGCGGCTGACCCCAACCCCCCTGCTGCTGACCGCCTGCCGGCGCGCCGCCGCCCTGGCGACCACCCAGCATCTGCATCACGCCGCCGATCTGCGGAACGTTAATTTCAGTCGTATAGCGTTCCTGGCCACTCTGATCGGTCCACTTGCGGGTACGCAATTGACCTTCGATATACACCTGAGAACCTTTACGCAGATATTCGCCGGCCACTTCCGCCAGTTTGCCGAACATCACCACCCGGTGCCATTCAGTCTGCTCTTTCATTTCGCCGGTCTGCTTATCGCGCCAGGATTCAGAAGTAGCCAGCGTTAAGTTGGCGACAGCGCCGCCACTCGGCATATAGCGTACTTCCGGGTCCTGGCCCAGATTACCAACGAGAATCACCTTGTTTACGCCTCTGCTGGCCATAATTGAGTCTCCTGAATACGTTTCATAAATAGTGTAAACGCGTGAGTGTACCATTTCCACGTAGCATTTTAATAGCTGCGATGCAGGTTCCAGGTCACTCGCGCGAACCTCATATTGTTGCATACTTTAGCTGAAGATGCATTCCAATACTGTATATTCAAACAGGTTAAATTGTGTCATAATTAGCCGTTTCTGCCGTTTGTCCTTCAAACAAACCAGGCATCCGAGTCTCTACCGGGAAAGGTGAATGGATAAGATCGAAGTTCGGGGCGCCCGCACCCATAATCTCAAAAATATTAACCTCGTCATCCCCCGCGACAAACTGATTGTCGTGACCGGGCTTTCGGGTTCAGGCAAATCCTCACTGGCTTTCGACACTCTGTATGCCGAAGGGCAGCGTCGTTACGTTGAATCGCTCTCCGCTTACGCGCGGCAGTTTTTGTCGCTCATGGAAAAACCGGATGTCGACCATATTGAAGGGCTATCGCCCGCGATCTCAATTGAACAGAAATCGACATCGCACAACCCGCGCTCTACGGTGGGTACTATTACCGAGATCCACGACTACCTGCGCCTGCTGTTTGCCCGCGTGGGCGAGCCGCGTTGTCCGGATCATGACGTGCCGCTGGCGGCGCAAACCGTTAGCCAGATGGTCGATAACGTGCTGTCACAGCCGGAAGGCAAACGTCTGATGCTGCTGGCGCCGATTATTAAAGAGCGTAAAGGCGAACACACCAAAACGCTGGAAAATCTGGCAAGCCAGGGTTACATTCGCGCCCGTATTGACGGCGAAGTCTGCGATCTCTCCGATCCGCCGAAGCTGGAGCTACAAAAGAAACATACCATTGAGGTGGTGATCGATCGCTTCAAAGTTCGCAACGATCTTTCCCAACGCCTGGCGGAGTCGTTCGAAACGGCGCTGGAATTATCCGGCGGCACGGCGGTTGTTGCCGATATGGACGATGAGAAAGCGGAGGAGCTTCTGTTCTCCGCCAATTTTGCCTGCCCGATTTGCGGCTACAGTATGCGCGAGCTGGAACCGCGTTTGTTCTCGTTCAACAACCCGGCAGGCGCCTGCCCGACCTGTGACGGGCTCGGCGTTCAGCAATATTTCGATCCGGACCGCGTGATCCAGAATCCCGACCTGTCGCTGGCAGGCGGCGCGATTCGTGGTTGGGATCGTCGCAATTTTTACTACTTTCAAATGCTCAAGTCGCTGGCGGAACACTATAAGTTCGACGTGGATGCGCCGTGGGCAAGCCTCAGCGCCAACGTACATAAAGTCGTGCTGTACGGTTCCGGCAAAGAGAACATTGAATTTAAATATATGAACGATCGCGGCGATACTTCCGTGCGCCGCCATCCGTTCGAAGGCGTGCTGCATAATATGGAGCGCCGTTATAAAGAGACGGAATCCAGCGCGGTGCGCGAAGAGCTAGCGAAATTCATCAGTAATCGCCCCTGCGCCAGCTGTGAAGGAACGCGACTGAATCGCGAAGCGCGCCATGTATTTGTGGAAAATACGCCGCTGCCTGCTATTTCCGATATGAGCATTGGCCATGCGATGGATTTTTTCACTAATCTCAAGCTTTCCGGGCAACGGGCGAAAATCGCCGAAAAAGTGCTAAAAGAGATCGGCGATCGCCTCAAGTTTCTGGTGAACGTCGGCCTGAACTATCTCACGCTCTCCCGCTCGGCAGAGACGCTTTCCGGCGGCGAAGCCCAGCGTATTCGTCTGGCGAGCCAGATAGGCGCCGGGTTAGTCGGCGTGATGTATGTGCTGGATGAACCGTCCATCGGTCTGCACCAGCGCGATAACGAACGGCTGCTGGGTACGCTGATTCATCTGCGCAATCTTGGCAATACCGTGATTGTGGTGGAACACGATGAAGACGCCATCCGCGCCGCCGACCATGTGATTGATATTGGCCCCGGCGCGGGCGTTCACGGCGGCGAGGTGGTGGCGGAAGGCCCGCTGGAAGCCATTATGGCGGTACCGGAATCGCTGACCGGCCAGTACATGAGCGGTAAACGCAAAATTGAAGTGCCGAAACAACGTGTGCCGGCAAATCCAGAAAAAGTGCTCAAACTCACCGGCGCGCGCGGCAACAACCTGAAAGATGTGACCCTTACGCTACCGGTAGGGCTGTTTACCTGTATCACCGGCGTCTCGGGTTCCGGTAAATCGACGCTGATTAACGACACGCTGTTCCCCATCGCCCAGCGTCAGTTAAACGGGGCGACTATCGCCGAACCGGCGCCGTATCGGGATATTCAGGGGCTGGAACATTTCGATAAAGTGATCGATATCGACCAGAGCCCGATCGGGCGCACCCCGCGTTCCAACCCGGCGACCTATACGGGTGTCTTTACCCCGGTTCGCGAGCTTTTTGCTGGCGTGCCGGAGTCTCGCTCGCGCGGCTATACGCCAGGGCGATTCAGCTTCAACGTGCGCGGCGGTCGCTGCGAAGCGTGCCAGGGCGATGGCGTCATTAAAGTCGAAATGCACTTTCTGCCGGATATTTACGTGCCGTGCGACCAGTGCAAAGGCAAGCGCTATAACCGGGAAACGCTGGAGATTAAGTACAAAGGCAAGACCATCCACGAAGTGCTGGATATGACCATTGAAGAAGCGCGTGAGTTCTTTGATGCGGTTCCGGCGCTGGCGCGTAAGCTGCAGACGCTGATGGACGTGGGGCTGACCTATATCCGTCTTGGTCAGTCGGCGACGACGCTTTCCGGCGGCGAGGCCCAGCGCGTGAAGCTGGCGCGCGAACTGTCGAAGCGCGGCACCGGGCAGACGCTGTATATTCTCGACGAGCCAACCACCGGCCTGCACTTTGCCGATATTCAGCAGTTGCTTGACGTTCTGCATCAGTTGCGCGATCAGGGCAACACCATCGTGGTGATCGAACACAACCTGGACGTCATTAAAACGGCGGACTGGATTGTCGACCTCGGCCCGGAAGGCGGCAGCGGCGGCGGCGAAATTCTCGTCTCCGGTACGCCGGAAACCGTGGCGGAGTGCGAGGCGTCGCATACCGCCCGCTTCCTTAAACCTATGCTCAAATAACCTTCACGCCGCTTTCCGATTCGCCGGGAAGCGGCATCATTTTTCCTCATCCCACCTCATTGTCTCCGTGTTGAGCATTTGTGATTTGCGTGCCGCCTCGCTCTGACATGTGATAGCGCAAACGGTCTGTTATGGAAAACACCATGAAGTTGCCCTACGCAATCACACTACTGCTGTGCCTGTTTTTATCCGCCTGTACGCTGCCTGCCCGCTTTAGCGCCGTGGCTTTTCAACAACTGACGCTATTACAAGCGCGCTCAACCCGCTTCCTGCAGGACGCGGCGCGAATACCGTGGCAAAAAGAGACACTGCTCAAGGATGACCGCGATATCCGCCAGACATTTTTTCAGGCTGAGCGGGTCGCCCGTCGAGGTGGGGATAAACACCGACTCGAAAATCTGGCGCTGCTGAAAAATCACTATTTGCGTCTTTATGCGCGGGTTATGCAACGTAAGCAACCACTTACTCACATCCAGGCAGAGAGATACCAACAGCAAAATAATCAGGTCTGGAAATTAGCCATACAGGGTGAGTGTCTGCATTGGGGCGCTCGCTGCACTCAGGGAGATGAAAATGGCGTCTATTAACGAAATACATTACCTGATGACCACCGCCCAGGCCGAACACCCTGTAGCGTCCTCGGCGATTGCCGAGTTTATCCAGGCGTATAAGCAGGCAAGAGAAGACAGCGACGACGGTATACGCGAGTCCGCCGCGTTTATCGCCCGCGCGCTTCAGGAACATGCTCGCGGCTGGCTGGACGACGACGATATGATTATTCTGCTGGAAGGACAGCGGGACCTCGCCAGGCTACGCGCCAATAATGCGCAAATCGCCCTCGGCAGCCGTATCCGGTCTACGGTCATCCGCCTCATTGATATCGCCCTGGCGTTGTTGGTCGGCGCGCTATAATCAGGACTGCGGCAACTGCTTGCGTTTATCTTCCGGCAGCGCATTTACCGCCTGTTGATAAGAGGCATCGACCAGATAATAGAGTTGTGAATCCGGCAGCGATCCGTCCAGATAGACCGTGCTCCAGTGCGCTTTATTAAGGTGCCGACTCGGTCGTACATCGCTGTGCTGCTGACGTAACAACTCTGCCAGTTCCGGGCTGGTTTTGAGAGAGGCTGCCGGGCGTCCTTCAACTTCTTTTACCATCGCGAAAAGTACATCTTCCACTTTAATTTGCGTCGCTTTCCAGTCGCTGTGGACGCTCTGCTCTGCGCCAGGTTTTGCCATGCAGTATTGCAGTAATTCCGAAATGGTCATTATCATTCCCCTTGTAGTGTCGCGATGATTTTACGTGGACCGCCGTGAATACGGTGCTCTCCCAACCAGATACCTTGCCATGTTCCTAACTGTAAACGCCCCTGGCGTACAGGCAGCAGCAACGAGACGCCCAATACTGACGACTTAATATGCGAAGGCATGTCATCCGCGCCTTCGTAATCATGTTCATACGCCGCATTATCGGGAACGGTTTTCAGGAAATGGCGCTCCATATCAGCGCGCACGGTGGGATCGCAGTTTTCGTTTAGCGTCAGCGAGGCCGAGGTATGTAGCAACAACAGATGCAGCAAACCCGTTTCGACAGGCGGTAAGCCAGACAATTTATCGATAATTTCATCTGTTATCAGATGAAACCCGCGCGGCTTCTCGCTCAGTGTAATGGTGCGCTGATACCACATAGGCTGCTCCTTCCTAAAAACAAACGTCTCCTGAATAGTGTGCAGCAAGTCTGGAAAAGGTAAAAGCCAGCGGGGCAAGTTTGTGCAAAAATCATGCAAAAAAGGAGAGCCTGACGCTCTCCTGATTTTTAGTACTCCGAGTTGACAATGACTTCCTCGCCAAACGCTCCTGCCTGCGGCAGCGGTTTGTAGGTGGAGTTAGCCGCGCGCAGGATGCGAATACCACGGATACCACAATCACGAGCCGCGGTAATATCGTTATCCGAATCGCCGTAGAAGATACGCATGTTCTTCTCCTGCAGCCACTGTACTTTCGTATTTTGTTCCGGTTTATCGCCGGCGAAAATCACCGGATTCATATTCGCCGCCGGAATATGGAAGTTATCCGCCAGCGTTTTCGACACGGTTTCCGTTTTCGTCTGACTACGACCAGTGACAAAGTAAATACTGTCGCCACGGCGAACATGCATATCAATGAGCTGTCGGGCCACTTCTTTTGGAATACTGAACTCATCCCAGCCGTTGTTCATTTTTTCCCAAAAGGCCGGATTTTTCAGATAATCGTCGCTGTCCGGGGAGTAGGTTTTCTTTCCGCGCCAGAATCCGGGGCTGGAAAATAACACGGTGTCGTCAATATCAAAGCCGACCGCCATCGGCGGGCGTCCGGTGAGGCTGTTTTCAATCTGGGCGACAGAGACCCAATGGACAGGCGCTTGTTCCGCGAGTTTTGCAACGTTAGTGCCCGGATTGAGCGTCGAAGGGGAAGATACTAACGCATTCGCGGAATGGTTTAGCGTAAACAACAAACAGACGGCACTCAGCGCCAGGGTTATTTTTTTCATACTTTTCCCTTAAAATTCAAAATATTATAATTATTAAGATGAGTCTTTGCTCAAAAAACTATCTGACCATAACGCCAGTAACGGTCAAAAGGAAGGATTATCTGCGGTTTTGTTACGAAAAAAGAGGATGATCACAACAGCTATTGTCAGGCCGGAGGGCACTGTTATCGCCGTCCGGCCTGAATATTACATGACAGCGGCAAATGCCTTCGCCACGCGGTGTACATTTGAAGTATTAAGCCCGGCGACACACATGCGGCCACTGGCAATCAGGTAAACGCCAAACTCATCGCGCAACCGCTCGACCTGCTCCTTGCTTAACCCGGTATAGCTGAACATACCGCGCTGCTGTAACAAGTAATCAAAGTTGCGGTCAGGCATCTCCGCCTTCAGCTCCTTCACCAGCGTCTGGCGCATCGATATAATGCGGTTACGCATCGCGTCGACTTCCGCCAGCCAGCCCGCTTTTAACGCCTCATCGCCCAGGACCGTAGCGACCACCTGAGCGCCGAAACACGGCGGACTGGAGTAAATTCGGCGCACCGTCGCTTTTAGCTGTCCCAGAACCCGCGCGGCGATTTCGGCATCTTCACACACCACGGACAGGCCGCCGACGCGCTCGCCGTACAGCGAGAAAATCTTCGAAAAAGAGTTACTGACTAACGCAGGTAACCCGGCGCTGGCAATGGCGCGAATAGCGTAAGCATCCTCGTCCATGCCTGCGCCAAACCCCTGATAGGCAATATCAAGGAACGGAATCAGATCGCGCGCTTTCACTATCTCAATCACCGCATCCCATTGCGAAGGCGTTAAATCCGCCCCGGTCGGGTTGTGACAACAGGGGTGCAGCAGCACGATACTGCGCGCAGGTAACGTATTCAGCGTGGCCAGCAGATCGTTAAAACGGATGCCGTTAGTCGCGTCGTCATACCAGGGGTAAGTACTCACTTCGAATCCTGCCCCGGCAAATATCGCAATATGGTTTTCCCAGGTGGGGTCGCTCACCCATACGCCTGCGTCGGGGAAATAACGCTTCAGGAAATCCGCGCCTACTTTCAGCGCGCCGGAGCCGCCTAATGTCTGGATAGTGGCCACGCGCTGTTGCTGAAGAACCGGGTGATCGGCGCCAAAGAGCAAAGGCGCGATAGTATGGCGATAAGTATTGAGTCCTTCCATCGGCAGGTACAGCGAAGCGCCATGCGGCTGCGCGTTAAGCCGGGCTTCGGCTTCGGCCACCGTTTTAAGCTGTGGGATAATCCCGTCTTCGTTGTAATACAGGCCAATGCTCAGATTTACTTTGTCGTGACGGGAGTCGTCTTTAAAACGCTCCATCAGTGAAAGAATCGGATCGCCGGCATAGGCGTCAACTTTTTGAAACACGCGATGGTTCTCCAGGTTTACAGAGGGCAGGAAATAACACAATAAACCGGAAGGACGAGAAGATCGAGAGGATGTTGTGGTGGATGCGCATATTACCGGATAGCGGCGTGAACGTCTTATCCGGCCTGCAGCCCATGCGCGATACAAGCCGGATAAGCGCAAGCGCCACCCGGCCCGCCGCGTATTTAATCAATATACTTCATCGCCACCCTTGAGGTCAGGCGCGTGATAAGTTCGTAAGCACTTACTTTTGTCATTTCAGCGATACGTTCAACCGGCAGACCTTCACCCCATAAGACCACCGGATCGCCCGCGTTATCCTGCGCGTTTGGCCCCAAATCTACGCAAATCATATCCATCGCCACCCGCCCGACAATCGGGACTTCACGACCATTGACCAGTACTGGCGTACCGGAAGGCGCCGCTCGTGGGTAGCCATCGCCATAACCCATCGCCACCACGCCCAGGCGCGTGTCGCGCTCACTCACCCATGTCCCGCCGTAGCCCACCGGTTCGCCCGCTTTGTGGTCACGCACCGCGATCAAACTGGAGGTTAAGGACATCACCGGCTGAAAACCAAAATCCGGCCCCCAGGGTTTGTGCTCCAGCGGCGATACGCCATACAAAATGATGCCCGGACGCGCCCAGTCAAAGTGAGACTGCGGCCACAGCAGGATACCGCCAGACGCGGCAATAGAGCGCTGACCGGGTTTACCCTGACAGAAGGCATTAAAAATGTCGAGCTGATGTTCGGTAGCGCCGCATTCCGGCTCATCCGCACGGGCAAAATGGCTGACGATATTCACCGGCTGGCGTACATTTTTACAGTGCGTCAGACGCTGGTAGAACGCCTCCGCCTCTTCGGGACGCACGCCGAGACGATGCATACCGGTATCCAGTTTCATCCAGACCGTTACCGGCTCCGCCAGCTCCACCGCCTCCAGGGCGGCAAGCTGCTCTTGATTATGTACGGCGGTATGCAGACATTGCGCGGAAATGGTCGGCAAATCGGCGGCGTCGAAAAAACCCTCCAGCAGCAGGATAGGCTGCGTGATCCCGCCCGCTCGCAGACGTAGAGCCTCTTCAAGACGCGCCACGCCAAAAGCGTCAGCATCAGGGAGCGTTCGCGCGGTCTCCAGAAGACCGTGTCCATAAGCGTTCGCTTTCACCACCGCAACCAGCTTACTGGCAGGCGCCAGTTCACGCAGACGTTGCAGGTTGTGTCGCAGAGCGCGGCGGTTAATGACGACTGTTGCCGCTTGCATTTGAATTCCTTGTTAACAGAATGACGGAGAGTTACTCATCATCGTATTGCGGTCCCGCATAGTTATCGAAGCGCGACCACTGACCATTGAACGTCAGACGAACCGTACCGATAGGACCGTTACGTTGCTTACCAATAATAATTTCAGCAATGCCTTTTAAGTCGCTGTTCTCGTGATAAACCTCATCACGGTAGATAAACATAATTAAGTCGGCATCCTGTTCAATAGAGCCGGATTCACGCAGGTCGGAGTTCACCGGACGTTTATCCGCGCGTTGTTCCAGGGAGCGGTTAAGCTGCGATAGCGCCACGACCGGCACCTGGAGCTCCTTCGCCAGCGCTTTCAACGAGCGAGAAATTTCGGCGATTTCCAGAGTACGGTTATCAGAAAGCGACGGCACACGCATCAATTGCAGGTAGTCGATCATAATCAGACTTAACCCGCCATGTTCGCGGAAAATACGCCGCGCGCGCGAACGGACTTCTGTCGGCGTAAGACCTGAGGAGTCGTCAATATACATATTGCGTTTTTCCAGCAGAATGCCCATCGTGCCGGAGATTCGCGCCCAGTCTTCATCATCGAGTTGACCGGTACGAATACGTGTCTGATCGACGCGGGACAGCGAGGCCAGCATACGCATCATGATCTGTTCGCCGGGCATCTCCAGGCTGAAGATCAGTACCGGTTTATCCTGCAACATCGCCGCATTTTCGCAGAGGTTCATCGCAAAAGTGGTTTTACCCATGGAGGGACGCGCCGCGACGATAATCAAATCCGAACGCTGTAACCCTGCCGTCTTTTTATTGAGATCCTGATAGCCGGTATCCACGCCTGTAACGCCATCGTGCGGTTGCTGGAACAACTGCTCAATACGCGCCACGGTAGCGTCGAGGATCTGGTCGATGCTTTTCGGACCTTCGTCTTTGTTGGCCCGGTTTTCCGCGATCTGGAAGACGCGCGACTCCGCCAGATCCAGCAGTTCGTCGCTATTGCGCCCCTGTGGATCGTAACCGGCGTCCGCAATTTCATGCGCCACCGCGATCATATCGCGGACCACGGCGCGTTCGCGCACAATGTCCGCATAAGCACTGATATTCGCCGCGCTTGGCGTGTTTTTAGACAGCTCCGCCAGATAGGCGAAACCGCCGACGCTGTCCAGTTGGCCCTGCCGCTCCAGCGATTCCGCGAGCGTAATCAGGTCGATAGGACTGCCGCTTTCCTGCAAGCGCCCCATCTCCGTAAAGATATGGCGATGCGGGCGGGTATAGAAATCTTCCGCCACCACGCGCTCGGCCACATCGTCCCAGCGCTCGTTATCCAGCATTAAACCGCCCAACACCGACTGTTCCGCTTCAATCGAGTGCGGCGGCACTTTTATCCCGGCAACCTGCGGATCGCGGTCGCGGGCATCAGTCTGTGGTTTGTTGAAGGGTTTATTTCCTGCCATAGTGAATGGAGTTACCGAGATAGTGATTGGGTCGAAAGATTACCACATTTCTTTTGGAGGAAGCATGGCAACGCGTATTGAATTTCACAAGCATGGTGGTCCGGAAGTGCTTCAGACCGTGGAGTTTACGCCAGCGGAACCGGCGGAACACGAAATCCAGGTTGAGAACAAAGCCATTGGTATCAACTTCATCGACACCTATATCCGTAGCGGACTCTATCCGCCCCCGTCGTTGCCTGCGGGCCTGGGAACCGAAGCTGCGGGTGTGGTCAGTAAAGTCGGCAACGGCGTGGAGCACATTCGCGTGGGCGATCGCGTCGTCTACGCGCAGTCAACGCTCGGCGCTTACAGTTCCGTCCATAACGTCCCCGCAGATAAAGCCGCGATTTTACCTGACGCCATTTCCTTCGAACAGGCGGCAGCCTCTTTTCTCAAGGGGTTGACCGTTTTTTACCTGTTGCGCAAAACCTATGAAGTGAAACCCGACGAACCCTTCCTGTTTCATGCCGCTGCGGGCGGCGTCGGTCTGATCGCCTGCCAGTGGGCGAAAGCGCTGGGCGCGAAGCTTATCGGTACCGTCGGTAGCGCGCAAAAAGCGCAGCGGGCGCTGGACGCCGGTGCCTGGCAGGTAATTAATTACCGTGAGGAGAGTATTGTCGAACGGGTAAAAGAGATCACCGGCGGCAAAAAAGTCCGCGTGGTCTATGACTCCGTGGGGAAAGATACCTGGGAAGCCTCACTGGACTGCCTGCAACGTCGGGGACTGATGGTCAGTTTCGGCAATGCGTCCGGCCCCGTCACCGGCGTGAATTTAGGTATTCTGAATCAGAAAGGTTCCCTGTATGCCACGCGACCTTCACTACAGGGGTATATTACGACACGTGAAGAACTGACCGAAGCCAGCAATGAATTGTTCTCATTGATCGCCAGCGGCGTGATTAAAGTTGATGTGGCTGAAAATCAACGCTATGCGTTAAAAGATGCCCGTCGCGCGCATGAGGTGCTGGAAAGCCGGGCCACACAGGGCTCAAACCTGCTGATTCCGTAATAGCTCTGCAAAGAAATTGGGCTTCCACCCGGGAAGCCCTTTCTTTTTTTGTTCGGCTGTATGTAGGGTACAGCGCGATGAATTCGTTACCTGCGCAATCATGACAGATTTAATAATCGATTCCTATTTGCCTGTGAGGGCAAAGTTCCAGGTTGTGACGAACCGCTCAATACCTTAGTAAAACCGACGGTTATTGCGCTGATACTGTGGGATTTTTGGCGTTTTTACTGCTTTGATCACCCACACCACAGCCACCGCCAGCAGTAGCCACGGTAACAGCTTGATCATCAGGGCGAACATTCCGCCCAGGAACATGACGGCAGTCGCTACAACCAGCGCGGCCAGAATGCCCAGCAAGGAGACGCCCGTCACCATTAACATCAGAAAAAAGCCAAGCACAAAAAGTAGTTCCAGCATAGTCGTTCCCCATAAAGATGGCATTGCCCGGCGGCACGACGCTTACCGGGTCTGGTCAGGTAAGCTATTACAAAAATCATGCCAATATTTATGTTTTTGATATATAAAGAAAACGCCCTGCAAGACTGCACAGATCGTGGTGAGATTGACTAATTGTTGGCGAACTTTTAACGCTTGTCTGCTACCAGTTTTAGCGCCTGCTCCAGTACAGCAACATCCGCGCCAGCTTTATGGGCGTTTTCGCTCAGATAGCGACGCCACTGTCGCGCGCCGGGAATGCCCTGGAACAACCCCAGCATATGGCGAGTGATATGCCCCAGATACGCTCCCTGGCTCAATTCACGCTCAATATAGGGATACATCGCGCGAACCACCGCAACCGGGTCGGCATCGGTGGTATCGGCGCCAAAGATCTCCCGATCCACCGCGGCCAGTATACCCGGATTCTGATAAGCTTCGCGGCCAACCATGACGCCATCCATATGGCGCAGGTGCTCCTTCGCCTCTTCCAGCGATTTGATGCCGCCGTTAATGGACATGGTCAGGTGCGGAAAATCCCGCTTTAGCTGATAGACGCGCGGGTAATCCAGCGGCGGGATCTCACGATTTTCTTTCGGGCTTAAGCCAGAAAGCCAGGCTTTGCGCGCATGGATAATAAACATCTCGCATTCGCCCTGACCGGAAACCGTATTGATGAAATCACACAGAAACGCATAGCTGTCCTGATCGTCAATACCAATGCGGGTTTTTACCGTCACCGGAATCGAGACGACATCACGCATGGCTTTAACACAATCGGCGACCAGTTGCGCATTGCCCATCAAACAGGCGCCAAACATACCGTTTTGTACGCGATCGGAAGGGCACCCCACGTTGAGGTTAATTTCATCGTAGCCACGCGCTTCCGCCAGCTTTGCACAATGCGCAAGCTGAGCCGGATCGCTTCCACCAAGCTGTAGAGCGACCGGATGCTCTTCTTCGCTATAAGCCAGATAGTCACCCTTACCGTGAATAATCGCGCCCGTGGTCACCATTTCGGTGTAGAGCAGCGTCTGACGAGACAGCAAACGCAGGAAATAGCGGCAATGTCTGTCCGTCCAGTCGAGCATAGGCGCGATGGAGAAGCGATAAGCAGGTAAAGCGGAGGACTGGGTTTCAGGCTGCATGGCGAATAAATAAGCATCCGGTTAAAAAAGGGGCGTCACTATAGCATAACGCTAAACCGGAGGCGTAGCGCCTCCGGTGAAAACGCCTCAGAATGTCATCGTAAGCTGCGCGCCAGCCCCCCAGGTTTCATCTTCGCCGTACAGTCCCATTAAGTCGAGATGCACGCGGTTAAAGGGCGCAAAGCCAAGACCGCCGGTAACCACATTGCTATCGTTATTTTTCACATCCGCACGATACCCTGCGCGCACCGCCAGCCATGACAACGGTCGAACTTCAGCGCCGACACCCACGTACTGTGAATTGTCTTCGCTCTTAAAGCCTTTCGTTTCCGTCAGATCGCCATCGGCGCTTACGGTCAGCAAATCGTTATGCCATGCGACGCCCGCGGTAACCAGGGGGCGGATTTGGTATGTATCTTTGTAGTTGGTGGTTTCTCCCGTCATACCATTAGTGATGTAAATATCTTTCGTATCGATATCGCGAGATACCAGATTTTGCCCGCTCAGCCCCAACGTCCAGTTTTCACCGATATCGGCAGCAAGCCCCGCATCAATGTTAAAACCCGTATCGTCATTGCGATAACGGCTGCTATTCCAGTCGCTACTGTCGTAGTTATAAATTGAGGTGGTGTAGTTATAGAGCCAGGTTTTTTGCAGTTTTGGCGTAACGCCAATGGAAACAGGCACCTCGCCCACCACAAACTGCTTCGCCAGCGCAATACCGTAGTCAGATACAATCGCTACCCGCCCCGACGCGGTAGAGTTTAAATGCTTTGTAATTTCGTCAGACCCCAGCAAAGCAGCGCGTCCTGCTTCACGAAGCGCGACACGTTCATCATGCTGGATATCGCGCAGATACTGAATATCGTTCTGATCAATGGACGAACTCACGCGCCCATGCGCATAACCTTTGGCGATAAACGCCACGGAAAGCGTTTGCCCTGGAATACTTACCGCCAACCCGGCGCCGGCATTGGCGCGGGCGGTTTTTCCGTTGAGATATTCCAGCTCATCGGCCAGGTCGCGCGCGGCGCCCTGAAATTGATTCAGCACGCCTCGCGGATTGAGCAGAATTTGCCCCAGCGTAAGGTTATCGACGACCTCATCGTAGTAATCCACTTTATCGCTGATATCGTCAATTTCATCCTGGAGATTGTCTTTATCCGTAATCTGGACGCCGACCGCAGGAAGGACAACAGTGATATTGTCTTCCGGTTTGGCTTTTGCCAGTAACGCCGGATTTAACAGTACTCCGCTGCCATAATTCGCGGACGCAACGCCCGTCCCGCCCATTGCGTCATTACGCGCTTCCGTCCAGGTATTGGCGGCGCTCGCCTGCTTTGCCATAAAAAGCGAGACCGCGATAGCAATCAGTGAAAGTTTGACGTTTTTGTTCACAGTTAGCCCATCTTATTATCAGGTGAAGTAATCCCTCCGCCACGCTTTACCGGACAGAGGCGAACTATTGCTGTGAAATAGTGATGTTAAATCCTGTTGTTATAATATCGACCCTCATTAGGTATAGATGAGAATACTGGCGCGGAAAAGCTTAGCAGGCGATATATTGTCGCGGGGTAATTTCAGAGTTTTAAGCAGCTCGTGGTAAAGTAACGGATTAGACTTTCATGCCATTCGAGGTGCTACATGGAAAAGACCACAACGCAAGAGTTACTGGCGCAAGCTGAAAAACTCTGCGCGCAGCGCAACGTGCGCCTGACGCCTCAGCGCCTCGAAGTGCTGCGCCTGATGAGTCTGCAACAAGGTGCCATCAGCGCATACGATTTGCTCGATTTGCTGCGCGAAACGGAACCACAGGCCAAACCGCCCACCATTTACCGCGCGCTGGATTTTTTGCTCGAACAGGGTTTTGTCCATAAAGTGGAATCCACCAATAGTTATGTGGTTTGCCACCTGTTCGACCAGCCGACGCACAGCTCGGCCATGTTTATCTGCGATCGTTGTGGCGTGGTGAAGGAAGAGTGTGCCGAGGGCGTGGAAGACATCATGCATACGCTGGCGGCTAAAATGGGATTTGCGCTACGACATAACGTTATTGAGGCGCACGGTCTGTGCCCTGCGTGCGTAGAAGTGGAAGCGTGTCGCCATCCGGGCGACTGTGGTCACGACCACTCGGTGCTGGTGAAGAAAAAACCGCGTTAGCCTGAACGGAAAAACGGGCGGCAGTAGAGAGGGGCACGCCCGCATTCATAAGCAAACAGTGGGAAGCACATCCATGTACTCCTGGTAGGGGAAAACATATTACCAGCGATAGTTGTTACGGGTTTCCCAGTCAACAACCTCTTTTTCCGCCTGATCTTTCTGGTAACCGTAACGCTCCTGGATTTTACCTACCAGTTGGTCGCGTTTACCTTCGATAACGGTCATATCGTCATCGGTCAGTTTACCCCATTGTTCTTTCATTTTACCTTTAAACTGTTTCCAGTTACCGCCGGCTTCGTCTTTATTCATCATCTTGTCCTCATCATTCGGTTAGGAATAGCAGGTGTTATTCGCCCAAATGCACTGCAATTTCTGCTGGACGTGATAATAATTGTAGGCAGGAATTCGGCCTTCGGTTTTATATTCAGAATTTTTAACCGTCACGATCTGGCAAACCATGTACCCTCGCGCCAGTGACGACGCCAGATAAGGCTCAACGACAGACCGCGAAGCGCCAGGAACACGGTTAATGCCAGCCATAAACCATGATTTCCTAATACCGGCAGGGCGAAGAGCGTCAGCGCGAATCCTCCCGCGGCGACAGCCATGCTATTGCGCATTTCGGCAGCGCGCGTCGCGCCAATAAACATACCATCGAGCAGATAGCACCATACGCCCACCAGCGGTAATACCACCTGCCAGATAAGATACCGATCCGCCAGTAGCTGTATTTGCGGCAATGAGGTCAGTAACGCAACAATATGTTCGCCTGCCAGGGCATAGACTGTGGAAAACAACAAGGCCACAATTCCTGACTGACGACACGCCGCTCGCCAGACGTCCAGTAGCTTGCTACCGTCACGCGCGCCGTAAGCCTGACCGGAGTGCGCCTCCACCGCATAAGCAAAACCGTCCAGCGCATAGGCCGTAAAGGTGAGTAAGGTCATCAGGACTGCATTTACCGCGATAATATCGCTGCCCAGCCGCGCGCCTGACACCGTGATTGCGCCAAAACAAAGCTGAAGGAGCAATGAGCGCAGCATGATATCGCGATTGAGCGCTAAAAGGCGGCGCACGTTGCCGCGCCAGGCCTGTTTTAGCATATCCAGCGACACACCGCGGAGATGGAGAACTTTACGTACCATCATAAAGCCGATCAGTAACGTGGCATATTCTGCGATGACCGTCGCCAGGGCGGCGCCCTGCACGTTCATATGAAGTCCCATCACCAGCCACAGGTCGAGCGCGATGTTGAGAATATTGCCCACGACCAACAAGATAACCGGCGCCCGCGCATACTGAACGCCTAACAGCCAACCGAGCAGCACCAGATTCGCCAGTGACGCGGGAGCGCTTAGCCAACGAATTTCAAGGAAGCGTCTCGCTTGCACCAGGACAGCGTCGTTCCCGCCGACAATATGTAAAGCCAGCTCGATAAGCGGCGTGCGAAATAGCACAATCATCACGCCTGCGCCCAGTGCCAGCAATAACGGTTGAATGAGCGCCCGGGCTAACGCCTGCGGATTTTTGGCGCCAAATGCCTGCGCCGTTAGGCCGGTGGTGCTCATACGTAGAAATAGCAGCAGCATGAAAAGAAAGCTGGTGGCAGTCGCGCCCACCGCCACGCCGCCCAGGAAAACCGGGCTATCCAGATGACCAATCACCGCCGTATCGACCAGCCCCAGCAAGGGGACGGTGATGTTAGAAAAAATCATCGGCAGCGCGAGACGCCAGAGAGCTTTATCAGAGGAGGTAAAAAGCGGCATGGAGAAAAGCCTGACAAGGAGTTAAACGAAACGAGCGCATTGCCGGATGGCGGCGTAACGCCTTATCCGGCCTACAAATTAATCATCTCAGGAACTGCATTCCCGTAGGCCTGATAAGCGCAGCGCCATCAGGCTGCACGATTGCCGGATGACGGCTTACAAGGAAATGAAAAAGAGATTACAACCATTCCCCGTTGCGAATGACGCCTACCGCCAGCCCTTCAATCGTAAAGCTTTGTTCGCGCAGATCCACCACTATCGGTGTAAACTCGCTGTTTTCCGGCAGCAGCTCCACTTTATTGCCCTGCTTTTTCAGGCGTTTTACTGTCACTTCATCGTCAATGCGAGCGACAACCACCTGGCCATTACGGACGTCCTGCGTTTTATGTACCGCCAGCAAATCCCCATCCATAATACCGATGTCTTTCATCGACATACCGCTCACGCGCAGCAGGAAATCGGCGCTGGGTTTGAACAGCGAAGGATCGACCTGGTAATGGCCTTCAATATGCTGCTGCGCCAGAAGCGGTTCACCCGCCGCGACACGCCCGACAAGCGGTAATCCGTCCTCTTCTTCCTGTAACAGACGGATACCTCGCGATGCGCCGGAAACGATTTCAAGCACCCCTTTGCGCGCCAGCGCTTTAAGGTGTTCTTCCGCCGCGTTTGGGGAACGGAACCCCAAACGCTGCGCGATTTCCGCACGCGTCGGTGGCATACCTGTCTGGCTGATGTGATCCCGGATGAGATCAAACACCTCTTGTTGCCTGGCCGTTAACGCTTTCATTCCGCCCCCTGGGTGTATATACAGTCATGCTGTGAGTATATACAGTTAAAGGTGATTTTGGAACCACAAACGGCGCAAAAAACAAGAGATTTATAAAATTTGGAACCTTTATCGAAAATGTGACCATAACAGGATGCCCCAGGTCATCAGGGCAACGAAAATAGACAGTAGCACCGCAGCCGATCCCATATCTTTCGCACGGCCGGAAAGCTCATGGTATTCAGAACCGATGCGGTCAACGACCGCTTCAATAGCGCTGTTGAGGATTTCAACAATCATGATAAGTAAAACGGAACCTATCAATAACACACGGGTAATCGCATCCACATCCAGCCAGCAGGCGATGATGACGCCCAGCAATACCGCGATACTTTCCTGGCGAAACGCCGCTTCGTGAGTCCATGCGGCGCGAAATCCTTTCCAGGAATATCCTGCCGCTTTGATAATTCTGGTGAATCCAGTGGTATTATTGGCCATCAAAAGAACCTTTTTACATTATTAACGTCAATGACATTATACGGTTGCCCTGCACGATTCGGACTGCCGTAACGCAGCGCGAAGTATGACGGGATACAACAGAAATTCGCTAAACTTTCTGATATCCTTGCACCGCATTTGCATTATTAACCAGAGGCTTTACATCGTTTATGTCCGGCTGGCCACGAATTTACTACAAATTACTGAATTTACCATTAAGCATACTGGTAAAAAGCAAGTCTATTCCGGCGGAACCCGCCCAGGAATTGGGGCTCGATACTTCTCGCCCCATTATGTATGTCTTGCCATACAACTCAAAAGCGGACTTACTGACGCTGCGGGCGCAATGTCTGGCGCACGATCTCCCGGATCCGCTGGAGCCGCTGGAGATCGACGGCGCGCTGTTGCCACGCTATGTATTTATTCACGGCGGACCGCGTGTCTTTACCTATTACACGCCAAAAGAAGAGTCGGTGAAACTTTTTCACGATTATCTCGATCTGCATCGGAGTAATCCGGCTTTGGACGTGCAGATGGTGCCCGTTTCCGTGATGTTTGGCCGCGCGCCGGGTCGTGAAAAGGGAGAAGATAACCCGCCTTTACGTATGCTGAACGGCGTACAGAAATTCTTTGCCATCTCCTGGCTGGGTCGCGATAGCTTTGTCCGATTCTCGCCGTCCGTCTCATTGCGTCGTATGGCTGATGAACACGGCACCGATAAAATCATCGCGCAGAAGCTGGCTCGCGTGGCGCGTATGCACTTTGCTCGCCAGCGCCTGGCGGCGGTTGGCCCACGCCTGCCCGCCCGTCAGGATCTGTTTAACAAACTGCTGGCCTCGAAAGCGATCGCCCGCGCGGTAGAAGACGAAGCGCGCAGTAAAAAAATCTCTCATGAAAAAGCGCAGCAAAACGCCATTGCGCTGATGGAAGAGATCGCGGCGAACTTCTCTTACGAGATGATTCGTTTGACCGACAGGATTTTGGGGTTTACCTGGAACCGACTGTACCAGGGGATTAACGTGCATAACGCCGAGCGCGTACGCCAACTGGCGCACGACGGGCATGAAATCGTCTATGTACCCTGTCACCGCAGCCATATGGACTACTTGCTCCTTTCTTATGTGCTGTACCATCAGGGACTGGTTCCGCCGCACATTGCCGCCGGTATTAACCTTAATTTCTGGCCCGCTGGCCCGATTTTCCGTCGTCTGGGCGCGTTCTTTATTCGTCGCACCTTTAAGGGGAATAAACTCTATTCCACCGTCTTTCGCGAATACCTGGGCGAGCTGTTCAGCCGCGGTTACTCGGTTGAGTATTTTGTCGAAGGAGGACGTTCGCGTACCGGACGTTTGTTAGACCCGAAAACCGGCACCCTGTCGATGACTATCCAGGCGATGCTGCGCGGCGGTACCCGTCCAATTACGTTAGTGCCTATTTACATCGGCTATGAGCACGTCATGGAAGTGGGCACCTATGCGAAAGAACTGCGCGGCGCGACAAAAGAGAAAGAGAGCCTGCCGCAGATGCTGAAAGGCTTGAGCAAGCTGCGCAATCTGGGTCAGGGCTACGTTAACTTTGGCGAACCGATGCCGCTCATGACGTACCTGAACCAGCATGTGCCGGAGTGGCGCGAATCTATCGACCCTATAGAGGCCATACGCCCAGCCTGGCTGACGCCGACGGTAAATAGTATCGCCGCCGATCTGATGGTGCGTATTAACAACGCTGGCGCGGCAAACGCGATGAACCTGTGTTGTACCGCGCTGTTAGCGTCGCGTCAGCGCTCGCTCACCCGCGAGCAGCTCACCGAGCAGCTTGATTGCTATCTCGATCTGATGCGCAATGTCCCTTATTCCACAGACTCAACCGTTCCTGCCGCCAGCGCTGGCGAGCTCATCGCTCACGCGCTGCAGATGAATAAGTTTGAGGTCGAGAAAGACACCATTGGCGATATCATCATCCTGCCGCGCGAGCAGGCGGTGTTGATGACCTACTATCGTAACAATATCGCGCATATGTTGATTATGCCTTCGCTGATGGCGGCGATTATCACCCAGCATCGTCGCATTTCGCGTGATGCGTTGCAGCAGCATGTTGAAGCGCTCTATCCGATGTTAAAAGCGGAGCTGTTCCTGCGCTGGGAGCGCGAGGAGTTAGCCTCGGTCATTGACGCTCTGGCCAGTGAAATGCAGCGTCAGGGGCTAATTACCCTGCAGGATGATGAACTGCATATCAACCCGACGCATTCCCGTACGCTACAACTGCTGGCCGCAGGCGCGCGTGAAACGCTACAGCGTTATGCCATTACGTTCTGGCTGTTGAGCGCCAATCCGTCCATCAACCGCAGTACGCTGGAGAAAGAAAGCCGTACCGTGGCGCAACGTCTGTCTGTCCTGCACGGTATTAACGCGCCGGAGTTTTTCGACAAAGCAGTGTTCAGTTCACTCGTGTTGACGCTACGGGATGAGGGTTATATCAGTGATACGGGCGATGCCGAACCGGCAGAAACGATGAAGATATATCAGATGCTTGCCGATCTGATTACCTCTGATGTCCGTCTGACGATTGAAAGCGCGACGCAGGGCGAGTAAGCCAGTGCCTGAAATGCCCGATGGCGTAAGCTTATCGGGCAACTGATATGACGTATTGAATATTTTGGCTTTGTAGGCCGGGTCCGCCCGGCATGACATCAGAAGTGCCAGTAACTCATCGCCAGCCCTAAAAATAGCACCAGGCCAACGTAGTTATTGTTCATAAAGGCTTTAAAGCAGGCTTCACGTTCACGGTTCGCAATCAGTTTCTGCTGGTAGACAAACAGCGCGCCCGCCACCAGCACAGCCCAGTAATATCCCCATCCCAGACCATTCAACCAGCCGATCAGCGCCATTAACGCCATGACGCCAAGCTGCAGAATCCCGATAATCAATGTGTCATAACGACCAAACAGGATCGCCGTCGATTTAATGCCTATCTTGATATCATCATCTCTGTCGACCATCGCATATTGCGTATCGTAAGCCACTGCCCAGAGAATATTGGCGAGGAACATCAGCCAGCAGCTCAACGGCAGGGATTCGCTCACCGCGGCGAACGCCATGGGGATTGACCAGCCGAAAGCGGCCCCCAGCACGACCTGCGGCAGGTGGGTGTAGCGTTTCATAAAGGGATAAACCCAGGCCAACGCCAGCGCCGCCACGGAAAGCAGAATCGTCATGGCGTTCAGCGTCAGCACCAACAGAAACGCCAGCAGCACCAGCACCACAAACAGGTTGCGCGCTTCTTTCTCTGTCACGGCGCCGCTGGGTAAAGGTCGGTTGACCGTACGTTTTACATGTCCGTCAAATTTACGATCGGCATAATCATTCACCACGCAGCCCGCCGCGCGCATTAACCACACGCCAGCGACAAAAACCGCCAAAATCCACAGCTGAGGCATACCCGGTGTCGCCACCCATAGCGCCCAAAGCGTCGGCCAGAGCAGCAGCAACGCGCCAATAGGCTTATCTGTACGCATCAAACGGTGAAACGCCAGCAGCTTACTCTGCGTCAGACTCCACTCCATCTTTATCTTCCTCTCAGTACAGCGGCGATGCAGGTAAAAAAAGCTCGGTAAGCAACAGCGGTTTTCCGCTCAACCGCAGTCGAGAGCGGCGCCCCCACAGCGTTGCATCGCGTCCAATTTCAATAAAATCGCGGGTCAGTGTCGATGATGTAAATAGATAACGTCCAAGCGGGGTTTTACCCAGATGTTGTAAGACCTGTTCAGGTCCGCACAGCGTGGATTCCGGTACCACGGTACGTCCGGCAAGCCAGGGCTCGCCGTCAGCGCAAAGCAGTATCTCACGTAACCAGTAGCGGGATTCGGATGGCAGTAAACCTGATGCTTCCTCGACCTCACTTTGGCCGACAAACGCTTCCCGAATCAGCGTCACGCTTACCCGCTTTCCCTGCTGCTCAAAACGTTTAGTCATAGAATCTTCCAGCAACAGCCAGTCCAGCAAATGGGGTTCAAGCGCAGGAATCGCATCAAAATAGCGCAGCGCACGCAGTCGCGTTAACGCAGGGTGTGACATGCCTTACTCTCCGATTCATAACCTAAAGTCATTGTATCTCAGAAAAGACATTACGGGGGGCGTAATCACAATTAAGTGATCTGTTGCGCAACAAAAAAATAACAATTCGCATGAAATGATAAAAAAAGGTGCGCCAGGAGACGCACCAGTTGCTGCAAAATCAGCACTGTGGGGAAACAATTACCCCTTGCCTTTTACACTGCTGATAAAGGTGGAACGGGCAGATGTCGATCCCAGACGTTCGGCCTCATCAAGCAGTTTCAGCGCTTTATCGACGTCGCCTTTCGCTACGGCATCCTTAATCGCTTTATTAAAGTAGCTTTCCGTATCGTTCAACATCGGTTCGCTTTTCTTCGGCGCGACTGGCGCTGGCGCAGCGACCGGCGCGGCGGTATTGCCTACCGTTACCGGCCCGGTACCGGACGAGCCGAACAACGGCCCGACCAATACGCTGGAGCTGCTGTTGGTTTTCACCTTCAGTTTCACCACGCCGTCAGTGGTATGGCGAGCAACTGGATCGGGAATATCCGGGATAGAGTTGCCGACGCCTTTGGCATAGGCTTTTGCCGGATCGAGCAGCGTAGTGGTTTGCTGAAGATCTTTTTCGGTCGTAAACACCAGAACATAGAGTTTTTGCTGCCCCAACGCAGGCGTCAGGCGCATCACGCCTTCCAGCCGGTCTGCGCTCATGACGCCCGGCTGCTGATAAGTAAAGTAACTGCTGGGGAAGAACGCCGAAGGCGTCATATTTTGGTCAAGAATCAACACGTTTGGCGCAAAAACGCTGGCTTGCTTATTGACCTCGCTGGTGAGAGTTAATGTCAGCTCGCCGATATTCGCCGGAACGCTATAAGCGGCGACCGGGCCGGTAATGCCGGCGACGTCAAGGCGCTGGCCGCCCGTCGCCAGTTGGGTAGACTGCGTTTTTGACTGATCTACAGGCGTCCAGGTTAATTGCTGTAGCGCAGCAGCAGGAATAGCGGGCGCGGCGCTGGTATTTTGCGGTACATAGTTCACTTCCGCCAGGCTGATACCCGGCACGCTGGCGAACAGCCCTGCGGTTAAACAGAGGGCGACGAGACTTTTCTTCATTTTCATTATTCTCACCTCAATAAGGCGGGTTCAGCGGTAGCCAGGCAATAGCGCGCCAACCCAAACATATCGCCGAATGGCGGCTGGCGCCTTATTCGGCTTACAAGCATCATCAGACCTGATGTTTCAGAGGGGCTTGCGCCCCTCGTTACGTCAGATGACCATCGTATTACCACCAGATTTCCATCTGGGCGCCGAAGGTCCACTCATCGCTATCGCCACGGCTGGTGGTATTGAAACCGCTGTTGCTTGCGGCGGCATAACGTAAGGTTTTATCACCATCTTTGATATAACCCCATTTCTCATCCCACTTCGCATAAGTCGCAAACACACGGATAGCCGGGCGCGACCAGATGCTGTCGCCTGCCTGCCACTGTTGCGCCAGGGTGATTTTGTATTGGTTGTTATGATCGCCAGTCTGCTGAGATTTCACATTGTCATAACCCACTTCCAGCAGGGTACTCATGATTGGCGTCCATTTGAACATCGGACGTACGCCTACAGTCCACCAATCGGTACCGAGTTTATTGTCCAGGTCTTGTTTCTGGAACATACCGACATACATCAGATCCCAACGATCGCCCAGCGAAATCGCGCCGTGATCCAGCACGCGCCATAGTTTGCCGTTGTTATTGACGTAGTCGTCAACGTGGTGGATGACATTACCGTCATCGTCTTTTGTATCATAGGCATACCCATAGGTACCCTGCGCCCCGCCTTTACCCTGCGTGGTCATCGCGTCAGTCGCATACTGAAGGACAAACTTGTTGTAGCCTTTCAACATGCTTTGGGTATGTTCCGCGGTGAACATCCAGCCGTCTTTAGTTGCGCCATCAACATAGCTGTAGCCGTCGCTCTTATTCGCCCGACCATAATCAACGCCCAGTTCCAGCACGCCATCCGGATTGGTCTGCAAGCCTGCTAAACGGACATCGAAAACATCGTTCGCGGTATCTTTAGAAGTATCGTAAATATTTTGGCTGCTGAAGGTGTAAGAACCGCCCGCCTCCTGAGAGCGGGTCGCCGCCAGTGAAAGCTTACCGAAGCCCAGATCGATATTTTCGATACCCGCGCCAGGACCTGAAATATCCCAGTAGTAGAAGTCGATCATGTGTACGTCATGACGCTGATAGAAGCGCTTACCGGCCCAGATGGTAGAGCCCGGCAGCCATTCAATCAGGTTTTTACCCTGCACGTTCGCTTCGCGGAAGGCGGGATCGGTCGATTCCCAGTCGTTCTGCTGGTTAACCGAATAGGCGACGTTGGTGTCGAAATAGAAGCTCTTATCGCCCTCTTTCCACACTTCCTGGCCCAGTTTCAGTTCCGCATAGGTTTCACATTCGTTACCAAGACGGTATTTACTTTGTGCACCGGTCACCTGGAAACATTGTTGTTCGCCGCCGCTTCCCGTCCAGCCAATACCGGAACGGGCGTAACCGTGGAAATCGACAGCCATTGCCTGAGCGGACATTACGCCCGCTGCGACAGCAACCGCCAGTGGGAGTTTGCGCAGAGTAATCATCATTCTATCTCCTGAGATCATTGCTTTTCTTTAAACGCTGCCACCTTCTAAAACTGCGAATGGTTTTGCGTTTCGTTTTTTTATGGAGGCCTTAAACACCCGGCTCTTGATGCAGACGACGACATGCGCTGCCATCCTCGCGGAACAGATGACAGCGCTCTGGCGGCAGGCCGATAGCGAATGTGGCGCCCTCTTCTACCAACACCACGTCATTCTGGCGATAAACCAGGTTTTGACGGATGGCGGGGATCTGGATATGAATTTGTGTTTCGTGCCCTAACTGCTCGACCACCTGGACTTCACCTTCCAGGGTGACATCGGCGATATCGCTCGGCAGCAGGTGTTCCGGACGAATGCCTAAAGACATATTGGCGCCGACCTGCACGCCGCGACTTTCGACCGGCAGCCAGATTTGCTGGCGATTCGGCAGTTCGACCTGGACTTGTTCAATTGCGGTGGCGGTCACTTTCACCGGCAGGAAGTTCATCTTCGGCGAGCCGATGAAGCCCGCGACAAAGCGGTCCGCCGGATAGTGGTACAGCTCCAGCGGTTTACCGACCTGCGCGACGCGACCGGCGTCCAGCACCACGATTTTGTCGGCCAGGGTCATCGCCTCGACCTGATCGTGGGTGACGTAAATCATCGTGCGGCCCAGACGTTTATGCAGGCGAGAAATTTCAATACGCATCTGCACGCGCAGCGCGGCATCCAGGTTAGAGAGCGGTTCATCCAGCAAAAACACACGCGGCTCCGCCACCAGCGTGCGGCCAATCGCTACGCGCTGACGCTGCCCGCCGGAAAGCGCTTTTGGCTTACGTTCCAGCAGATGCGCCAGTTGCAGCACTTCCGCCACCTGATTGACGCGTTGATTCATTACCTCTTTTTTGGCGCCCGCCAGCTTGAGGCCGAAAGACATGTTTTCTGCAACGGAGAGATGGGGATAGAGCGCATAAGACTGGAATACCATGCCCACGCCGCGCTCGGCAGGCGGAATATCATTCATACGGGTTTCCCCGATAAACAGGTCGCCACTGGTGATGGTTTCAAGCCCGGCGATCATACGCAGCAAGGTCGATTTACCACAGCCTGACGGTCCGACAAACACCACGAACTCCCCGTCATGGATATCGAGGTTAATATCTTTCGATACCACCACGTCACCCCAGGCTTTCGTTACATTTCGTAGCTGTACGCTCGCCATGCCCTTCTCCCTTCGTTACAACCTGTCATTGACAGCAACATTCATGATGGCCTGACTATGCGCGATCCCTGACTGGGGTAAATCCTCCACCCCCCGGCTTTTTTATGGGGGAGGAGGCGGGAGGATGAGGACACAGCGCCTGAGACCACGGGCGCGGACAGAAAAGGAATTTCGTGATGCCGCCCGCAAAAATCGGCGTGTTTTTATGTGCGCCAGCACGCATTACTCACATTTATGTAACACAGATCACATAAAGCCGGGGTGGGGCGTAGGGGCGGGGAGGATGGAAAGAGGTTGTCGTATAAAGAAACTAGAGACCGTTAAACCACCTCTGTGTACATCACCAAAAAGGATGGGAGATATGAAGATTAAAACTGGCGTAGGCATCCTCGCATTATCCGCACTTACGACGATGATGATTTCCGCCCCGGCTCTCGCCAAAATTGAAGAAGGTAAACTGGTTATCTGGATCAACGGCGACAAGGGCTATAACGGTCTGGCCGAGGTCGGTAAAAAATTTGAGCAAGACACCGGCATTAAAGTGACCGTTGAGCACCCGGATAAGCTGGAAGAGAAATTCCCGCAGGTGGCAGCCACCGGCGACGGTCCTGACATTATCTTCTGGGCGCACGACCGTTTTGGCGGCTACGCGCAGTCTGGTCTGCTGGCGGAGGTCACTCCGGATAAAGCGTTTCAGGACAAACTCTATCCGTTCACCTGGGATGCGGTACGTTATAACGGCAAGCTGATCGCCTACCCCATCGCCGTTGAAGCCCTCTCCCTGATTTATAACAAAGACCTCGTCCCGAACCCGCCGAAAACCTGGGAAGAGATCCCGGCGCTGGATAAAGAGCTAAAAGCGAAAGGGAAGTCGGCGATAATGTTCAACCTGCAAGAGCCGTATTTCACCTGGCCTTTGATCGCCGCTGACGGCGGTTACGCGTTCAAATTTGAAAACGGCAAGTATGACGTGAAAGACGTTGGCGTCGACAACGCCGGCGCGAAAGCGGGCCTGACTTTCCTGATCGATATGATCAAGAACAAAAATATGAGCGCCGATACCGATTACTCCATCGCCGAAGCGGCCTTCAATAAAGGCGAAACGGCAATGACCATCAACGGCCCGTGGGCATGGTCGAACATCGACAAGAGCAAAGTCAACTACGGTGTCACCCTGCTGCCGACCTTCAAAGGTAAACCCTCGAAGCCGTTCGTCGGCGTGCTGAGCGCGGGGATTAACGCTGCCAGCCCGAATAAAGAGCTGGCGAAAGAGTTCCTCGAAAACTACCTGCTGACCGATCAGGGTCTGGAAGCGGTGAACAAAGATAAACCGCTGGGCGCCGTGGCGCTGAAATCTTTCCAGGAGCAGTTAGCGAAAGACCCCCGTATCGCCGCCACCATGGATAACGCCCAGAAAGGCGAGATCATGCCTAATATTCCGCAGATGTCCGCCTTCTGGTATGCGGTACGTACGGCTGTGATCAACGCCGCCAGCGGCCGTCAAACCGTGGATGCCGCGCTGAAAGATGCACAAAGCCGTATCACCAAGTAATGCCGCGAGCCTGTGCCGGATGGCGGCATAAATGCCTTATCCGGCTTACAACACACCGTAGGCCTGATAAGCGCAGCGCCATCAGGCACATCTCCGGCCAGGAAGTTTCAACGCTGTAGAGGAAAACCCCCATGGATGTCATTAAAAAGAAACACTGGTGGCAAAGCGACCCGCTTAAATGGTCAGTAATTGGTCTGCTGGGCCTGCTGGTGGGTTACCTTGTAGTTTTAATGTACGTACAAGGGGAGTATCTGTTCGCCATCATGACGCTGATTTTAAGCTCTGCTGGCCTGTATATTTTCGCAAATCGTAAAACCTATGCCTGGCGCTACGTTTACCCTGGCCTCGCCGGCATGGGGCTGTTTGTGCTATTCCCGCTGGTGTGCACCATCGCCATCGCCTTTACTAACTACAGCAGCACCAACCAGCTAACCTTTGAACGCGCCCAGCAAGTGCTGATGGACCGTTCTTATCAGGCAGGAAAAACCTATAACTTCGGTCTTTACCCGGCCGGCGACGAGTGGCAACTGGCCCTCACCGACGGAGAAACGGGCAAACATTACCTGTCTGACGCATTTTCCTTCGGCGGCGAACAAAAATTACAGCTGAAAGAGACCGATGCCCTGCCGGGCGGCGAACGCGCCAATCTGCGGATAATCACCCAGAACCGTCTGGCGCTGAACCAGATAACCGCCGTCCTGCCGGATGGAAGTAAAGTAATTATGAGCTCGCTGCGTCAGTTTTCCGGTACCCGTCCGCTGTACACACTGGCTGATGACGGCCTGCTTACCAATAACCAGAGCGGCGTAAAATACCGGCCAAACAACGATAGCGGTTATTATCAGTCGATCAACGCCGACGGAAGCTGGGGTGATGAAAAACTCAGTCCTGGTTATACCGTTACTATCGGCGCGAAAAACTTTACGCGCGTCTTTACCGACGAAGGGATCCAGAAGCCCTTTTTCGCTATCTTCGTCTGGACCGTGGTCTTTTCGGTCCTCACTGTGGTGTTAACCGTGGCGGTTGGGATGGTATTGGCCTGCCTCGTACAGTGGGAAGCGCTGAAAGGTAAAGCTATCTACCGCGTCCTGCTGATTCTGCCCTACGCCGTACCGTCGTTTATTTCAATTTTGATTTTCAAAGGGTTATTCAACCAAAGCTTTGGCGAAATCAATATGATGCTGAGCGCGCTGTTTGGCATTAAACCTGCCTGGTTCAGCGACCCCAACACCGCGCGGGCAATGGTGATTATCGTGAATACCTGGCTGGGCTATCCCTACATGATGATCCTGTGTATGGGGCTGCTGAAAGCGATTCCGGATGACCTGTACGAAGCCTCCGCAATGGACGGCGCCGGTCCATTTCAGAATTTCTTTAAGATCACCTTACCGCTGCTGATTAAGCCGCTAACGCCGCTGATGATCGCCAGCTTCGCCTTTAACTTTAATAACTTTGTCCTGATTCAGTTATTGACCAACGGCGGGCCAGACCGTCTCGGCACCACCACGCCTGCCGGTTATACCGATCTGCTCGTCAGCTACACCTACCGTATCGCCTTTGAAGGCGGCGGCGGTCAGGACTTCGGTCTGGCGGCGGCCATTGCCACGCTGATTTTCCTGCTGGTAGGCGCGCTGGCAATAGTGAACCTGAAAGCCACGCGTATGAAGTTTGATTAAGGGAGATAATAACAATGGCTATGGTCCAACCCAAATCTCAGAAACTGCGTCTCTTCATCACGCACCTGGGGCTGCTGATTTTCATCGCGGCGATCATGTTCCCACTGCTGATGGTCATCGCTATCTCGCTACGTGAAGGGAACTTCGCCACCGGAAGCCTGATCCCGGATAAAATCTCCTGGGAACACTGGCGGCTGGCGCTGGGTTTCAGCGTGGAACATGCGGATGGTCGGGTAACGCCGCCTCCCTTCCCGGTCCTGCTGTGGCTGTGGAACTCGGTGAAAATCGCCGGTATTACTGCCATCGGCATCGTGGCGCTCTCCACCACCTGCGCCTACGCTTTTGCACGAATGCGTTTTCCAGGTAAAGCAACACTGCTTAAAGGGATGCTGATTTTTCAGATGTTTCCGGCGGTTTTGTCTCTGGTGGCGCTGTATGCGTTATTTGACCGTCTGGGACAATACATTCCATTTATCGGTCTGAATACGCATGGCGGCGTGATCTTCGCCTATCTTGGCGGCATTGCGCTGCATGTCTGGACGATTAAAGGCTACTTCGAAACTATCGACAGCTCGCTGGAAGAGGCCGCCGCGCTGGATGGCGCAACCCCGTGGCAGGCGTTTCGCCTGGTGCTGCTGCCGCTTTCCGTACCGATTCTGGCGGTGGTGTTTATTCTGTCGTTCATCGCGGCGATTACCGAAGTTCCGGTCGCCTCGTTGTTACTGCGTGATGTGGACAGCTATACGCTGGCCGTGGGTATGCAGCAATATCTCAACCCGCAAAACTATTTGTGGGGCGACTTTGCCGCCGCCGCCGTCCTTTCCGCTATTCCTATCACCCTGGTGTTCCTGTTGGCGCAACGTTGGCTGGTCAACGGCCTGACGGCAGGGGGGGTGAAAGGTTAAGTTTTATCGAAGTACCTGCCCGGCAACGGGCAATGCCACTGCCCTCAACTTATGTTATCCCCACTTATGGTCGTATTTTGGCGCTCTTCGGAGCGCTTTTTTTATGCGTTATAGACAGCGGCTAATTTATTGCCACGCCATACGTCCGTTACGGTGTGGCGACGCCTATTCTCGCCGTAGTCGGTTCGAATTACATAACCACAACGTGATAACCAACAGGAGGATCGCCGCCGAATAGAGTAATACATCCATTGGCGTTTTATGATCGACAATGATCAGGCGCACAATCGCCGTGATCCCAATGTACACGAAATAGCGCAGCGGAAAGTGAAGGCCAGACTTAAAGTACTTCACAATCAGCGCAATAAATTCGAAATAAAGAAAGTAGATCACCAGCCCTTCCACCAGTTCATATTTACTGGTTTGCTCAGGCACGAATAATGCATCCGCCAGATGAACCGTCTCTTTACCGAGAAAAACGACCAGGATCAGACCGAGGGTAAGCAGCCCCAAATTTAGTACGTTTTGTAAAATCGTGGCGATAAACTCAAGACGTGAGCGCGATAATGGCATCATAACAGCCCCCTCTTTCTCTGCGGCGAGGTTTCTGTATAACGCACAAATGTGACGGGCATCTATATTTTTTATTTATGTTTATATTTTGTTCAATAAGATAATTTGCCGGATAGCGCCGTGAACGCCTTATCCGGCCTGAGTATTAACGGAAATTTACGTTCCTGTCACTGGTCATATCATACAGGCCAAACTTACGGCCAAGCTGTTGACCACCGTCACGCGTCAGCGGCGTCCAGCCAATTGCCGCACGACTTCGGGTTGGGCCGGACGAGAAGAGATCCAGCGGCACGGAAACATATACGCCTTTGGTAAAATCCCCTTCCCCATATTCATCCGGCGACGCATCGGTAATCGTCGCGTAACCACCGACAACGACGCCGCTATCGAAGCGTTTGGCGATCTCCAGCGTACCGCCTTTATCGCCCGCCAGATACTGACCAACGCTGGCTTTCACCAGCACATCCTGGGCGAACGACGGCGTCCAGTATGCGGTCAAATGTCCGGTCTTCACGCTGTAATCGGTAAACTTCATCATATCCTGCGCGCTACGCCAGTCACGCTGTTTCACGTAGTTGGCATCCAGGCCAAACGCCCAATTGCTGTCTACCGGGCGATACAGGACTTCCGCCCCGGCACCGCCAAACATGGTCTCCAGATAACCACCGTAGACCTGCCCATAGAAACCATTGCCAAAATACTGGAAGTAGTTGGCCTGTAGGTTATTCACATAAACATCATTCTGCACATACTCACGGACATGCGTACGCACCCGCGGCAGATGCGAATCCTTCGGCGGATTGGTGTAGTTAAATTTGTCGTAGTTGTTGGCGATATTGGCAAACACGCTGCCCGTGGTGAGCAGATGATCCGTGACCCACAGATCCGCAGTTCCCATTACGCCCAACTGATACATATAGAAGTTTTCCGGGCCGCCTACCGACTGATTCAGCACGGGATCAAGATGAAAATCAATGCGCGACTTGTCGATATACCAGCCCTGTTCAGTACTCTCTGGCACGATCGGCTCTACGCGTTTTTGCGCCAGCGGAGTTTCATGTCCCAGCGGTTCGCCTTCCAGATGGCGTTTCAGGCTGGCGACATCGGTTTCAGTGGTGACCTGCGGCAGATTAAGGCGGTTTTCCGTCACGCGGATCGTGCGGATCCCCTCCGGCAGATCGTTCATGACGATCCGGTTAGCGCGCACGATCCCTTCACGGGAGTCGCGGTACTTCACCTGTTCGCCGGTAACGTACAGCGTATCGCCTTTGACCTGGATTTTCGGGTCCGCCAGACCAGCATTATATTTCAATAACGTTAATTGATTAGCCACTACCGAATGTTGCAGGATGGCATCCTGCGGCTGTGGTCGGTATTGCGGGCGTGAATTGTCATGATACGCGGGACGTAAATCGTTGAAATTGGTGCGCAGCGTAACGCCAAACATAAAGGTGTTGCCGCGCTCGTAGCTGAGGTTAACGTCGGCCCAATCGGTGACGCGGTAAATGGCGCCGACGTTAAACTTGCTCTTCTGTTCCAGTTTACCCGCAAAATCCTGCTGATAGTTATTGCCTTCATACTCCAGCTTCAGGCGTAGCGGTTGCCACGGGGTCTGGTATTCCACGCCGCCAAACAGCGAGGCCGGGCCGTGAAACATATCGCTACCGTCGACGGAACCTGCCTCTTTATAACTGTTATCACGTGAACAGAATTTATCACTATACGAACAGAAAGGATTAGACACATTGCCGCTAGTGCCAAGATAGCCCCAGCCGAGACCTAATGAAAAATCAAACGGCCCCCAGGCCTTACTCGCTACAATATATTCCGCATCAAACAGCCCCGTCCCGCCGATATCGCGCGCGCCAACCGCCACCTGCGGCATCCAGTAACTCTCTTCCCACAACCGCAGTTTCACATCAAACGCTTTATCTTTGTAAGTCTGGTCGCCGGAGAATGATTCCACGCTGCTGTACTTTTTCGTACGGACATCGGTATAGCGCAACGTGGTTTCCAGCCACGGGAAAAGCTGAACCGAAGCCGAGTAGTAGCGGTACTGATCGTTATCGCGATAGTTCAGGCTCATCTCCCCTTCACGCGCCATACGCGCTGTCGGCGTTTGCAGCAGGCCCACGCCGCCAAAGTCAGATTGTGAAGGCCCAACAGGGGCTGGATATGTTTCGGCATGGCAGGCCGCGCTAATACCCAGCGCCAGCACGCTGAGCAGATGTGTTTTTTTCATTATTCCGGTATCCGCTGCGTCAGGGTATGAAGAATGTCGGCATTCATCGCCTCCGGCGTGCCGCGCCAAAGGGAATCGGCAAAACCGACAAAAATAATGCTGCCGGGCATCGGCTCGATATGACGCTTATTCCAGTAAGCCACCGGCGCTTTTTGGCTGCGTCCATCAGGGTAAACCACCCAGGCATAGCTACGATCCGCGCCGCTGAGTAAGCGCTGACCCTCAAGATAACTGGCGACGTCCCGCCCAGGGACGAACGGCTGGCTGCCCGGCTGGCTAATCAAGCCAAAGAGCGTCACCTGCGTGGGTTGCGGCCCGACCCAGAGCGTGTAGTGACCTTGCAGCGGCGGGTTACCTCGTTCGCTCACCCGCACCACGTCAGGATCAAGATTCACGAATTGTCTGCCCGTCACCTTCACCGCCTGAATCTGTCGGCGTAGTGTGTTTATTGCCGCCGCCGCATCGCCATCTTCCTCAGCGCTGAGCGCCGCCAGTCGTCCGAGAAGTTCCTGCTGCTGTTGACGCGCCGTCACGGTCGCCTGTTCTTCGCCTATCACCGCCGCAGGCCACCAGCTCGTTGCCAGGCGCGGCTGTCCGACTAAATCGAGCAGACGCTCAGCGTCTGTCAGCGTTTTAGGCTCGCTATTACCTTGGGTAAAAACGGTAACAGTGCCGCTGGCAAAGGCGGATGACGCGATAAAGGCCAGCGCCAGCGCGCTTATCGTCCTTTTCATCATGATTTTGCCGCCTTAATCAGCGTGGTTTTCACCGGAAAGTAATTCGCGCCCAGATACTGTTCCGTCTGGCGAATTTGGCCTTCACTATCAATCCAGTAGCGATTACGCCAGCGCGTTTGATCGGTCGTCACTTCTTCATCCAGCACCCGCACGGCGGTCTCTTCACTGCCGACGCTAACGCTATCGGTCCCTCGCCATGTAAAAACGGAACGGGCGGTGGCGTAACGCACCTGGCGATGTTCGGTCCAGCCCAGGGTGCGAGTCCAGGTCGCGCCATCGATAATCTGTCCTGGTTTCGCCAGCGGGTCGGCCGCCAGATTATTCACATCGATCAGGTTGTCACCGCTGAGCAGCGTTTTGACCAGACGGCCATGCTGCGTCACGATCGTCGCGCCATCCTGCGTCACCCATTTCTGCTGCCCGTTTTCCGAGAAAGCGAGCACCACAAACAGTTGAGGACCGCCGTTAAGCTGCATGTACTGGCTGGCATAAGGCATGTTTTGAATATCGTCATCCGTTAGCTGTACGCCTGGCGTACCGAACAAACTGTCCCACAGTGAATCGCCCAGGCCTTTGGTGGTGGCCGAACACGCCTGTAATAGCAGGCAAATCAGGATAAGTGCGAGTCGCTTCACGACGCTTCTCCAGAGGGGCAAAATAACCACACCGGAGTGTGGTTATGGTTAAACGTACCGATACTACTGGGTACTGGTGGTCGTGGTGGTCGTGGTTCCGGTATTAGAACCATCGCCGCCGCCGGTTGCCGCTAACGCGACGCCCACCGCTGAACTTACGGTGCTAACGCTGGTAGCGGAGGAGCTTCCCGCCGATACCGACGTCGCTGCCGACCCTGCCGCTTCACCCACCTGAACGGGGGCTGCCGAGACAGATGTCGCCGCAAGCGCGGTTATGGCAAAAATGCCATACAGTACTTTTTTCATCATAATTTCCCTTCATTGAATGAATGGAGATTTACCCAAAAGAATTTCGGGCGCTACCGAGTATACACAACCAAAGCAGGCGGATTATGTCCGGGAGAAATAACAGCGAAGTTTTAGGATAATTAAACTTTAAAGAAACAACACATCCTCTATTTAATTAATAAGTAAATTAAATCAATAATTTAGAATTACATAAAAACACAAATGCATCCGTATAATCTGAAAATAACGCAGAGTGATTTTCTGGTTATTGCTTATTTTAGGATTAAGCTCAATATAAAATTTTGGGGATAAAGACGGACAAGCGGAATTATCTTATAAAAAAAGCCGATGTGAATATCGGCCTTTTTATTATCTTATTCTCTTTTTGCCGGATGGCGGTGAAACGCCTTATCCGGCCCACCGACGCTATGCATTACGTAGACCGGATAAGCGCAGCGCCATCAGGCGCGCCAGGCTTTATAACGGTTAATCAGACCGTTGGTAGAGCTATCATGGGACGAAATAGCTTTATCATCGCCCAGCTCCGGCAGAATACGGTTAGCCAACTGTTTACCCAACTCAACGCCCCACTGGTCGAAAGTAAAGATGTTCAGGATGGCGCCCTGCGTAAAGATTTTATGCTCATACAGCGCAATCAGCGCGCCCAGGCTGAACGGCGTAATTTCGCGCAGCAGGATAGAGTTGGTCGGGCGGTTGCCTTCAAACACTTTGAATGGCACAACGTGTTCAAGCTGCGCCGGATCTTTACCCTGATCGCGATATTCCTGCTCAACCACCTCGCGGGATTTACCAAACGCCAGCGCTTCGGTCTGCGCGAAGAAGTTAGACAGCAGCTTCTGATGATGATCGGATAGCGGGTTATGGGTGATAGCCGGGGCGATAAAATCACACGGCACCATTTTAGTACCCTGGTGAATCAATTGATAAAACGCGTGCTGACCGTTGGTGCCTGGTTCGCCCCAGATAATTGGGCCTGTCTGGTAATCCACGGCGTTGCCGTTACGGTCAACGTATTTACCGTTGGATTCCATGTTGCCCTGCTGGAAGTAGGCGGCGAAACGGTGCATATACTGGTCGTACGGCAGAATGGCTTCGGTTTCCGCGCCGAAGAAATTGTTGTACCAGATGCCAATCAACGCCAGCAGAATGGGTAGGTTTTTCTCCGCCGGAGTGGTGGAGAAATGCTTGTCCATCGCGTGCGCGCCGGAAAGCAGCTCGACAAAGTTGTCGAAACCGACGGACAGAATAATGGACAGTCCAATGGCAGACCACAGCGAGTAACGACCGCCGACCCAGTCCCAGAACTCGAACATATTGGCCGTGTCGATACCAAATTCGCCGACCGCTTTGGCGTTGGTGGAGAGCGCAGCAAAGTGTTTCGCCACGTGTTTTTCATCGCCTGCACTTTTCAGGAACCAGTCGCGCGCGCTGTGGGCGTTGGTCATGGTTTCCTGGGTGGTGAAAGTTTTAGAAGCGACCAGGAACAGCGTGGTTTCAGGGTTCACTTTTTTCAGCACTTCAGCGATGTGGGTACCATCAACGTTAGAGACGAAGTGCATAGTCAGATGATTTTTATACGGACGCAGCGCTTCGGTCACCATGAACGGGCCGAGGTCGGAACCGCCGATACCGATGTTCACCACGTCGGTGATGGCCTTACCTGTGTAGCCTTTCCACTGACCGGAGATAATCGCTTGCGAGAAAGTTTTCATCTTCTCAAGCACGGCGTTCACTTCCGGCATCACATCTTTGCCGTCCACGATGATCGGCGTATTGCTACGGTTACGCAGCGCCACGTGCAGCACGGCGCGGTCTTCGGTGCGGTTGATCTTCTCGCCGGAGAACATGGATTTAATCGCGCCGGCCAGATCGGTCTCTTTCGCCAGATCCTGTAATTTTGCCAGCGTCTCTTCGGTGATGCGGTTTTTGGAGAAATCCACCAGCATCAGATCGTCAAACGTCGCGGAAAATTTAGCGAAACGGTCGCTATCGTTCGCGAAAAGCTCAGCGATCGTAACGTCTTTCATTTCATCGTAGTGTTTCTGGAGCGCCTGCCAGGCAGAAGTCTGCGTTGGATTGATGTTTTTCATTAGCAATACTCTTCTGATTTGAGAATTGTGACTGGGATCGATTGTAACGCCAGTCACAGAAAAGTGTGATTGTTTTAGTGCCGTTGCCCCAGGCACTGTCGAATGAGGATAAAAAGTATATACCCTAAATAATTCGAGGTGCAGAAAGGCGGCAAATGGGTATCGGGGTTATAAGCGCTGTTACTGAGCCTAAACTCAGCATAAAAAATCCGCATAATCCCAACGTTGACAGTCCAGGCCACAACTTTTATTTATAAATACGTTACTTGCATTTGCGCCTGCACCGGTTTCTGTTCTGCCCTTGTGCCATGGTCGCGTTTTTCATTTCCTGACACGAGGTTGATATGACAGAGATCGTTGTTTCCAAATTTGGCGGTACCAGCGTCGCCGATTTTGACGCCATGAACCGTAGCGCGGATATCGTACTTTCCGACGCCAATGTTCGTTTAGTCGTGCTTTCCGCGTCTGCCGGCATCACTAATCTGCTGGTGGCGCTGGCCGAAGGGATGGAGCCTGGCGAACGTTTCGCTACGCTCGACGCCATCCGTAAAATCCAGTTCGATATCCTTGATCGTCTGCGTCATCCGAATGTCATTCGCGAAGAGATTGAACGCCTGCTGGAAAACATCACTATTCTGGCGGAGGCGGCATCGCTGGCGACATCGGCAGCCCTGACCGATGAACTGGTCAGCCACGGCGAGCTGATGTCTACCCTGCTATTTGTTGAGATCCTGCGTGAACGCGACGTACAGGCCCACTGGTTCGACGTGCGCAAAGTGATGCGTACCAGCGATCGCTTTGGTCGTGCGGAACCGGACGTCGCAGCGCTTGCGGAACTGGCCGCGCAGCAGTTGCTCCCGCGCCTGAACGAAACGTTGGTCATTACTCAGGGCTTTATCGGCAGTGAAAGCAAAGGCCGCACCACGACGTTAGGCCGCGGCGGCAGCGACTATACGGCAGCGTTGCTGGCTGAAGCGCTCCATGCCGCGCGGGTTGATATCTGGACAGATGTGCCCGGTATTTACACCACCGACCCGCGCGTGGTGCCCGTCGCGCAGCGAATTGATGAAATCGACTTTGAAGAAGCGGCGGAGATGGCAACCTTCGGCGCAAAAGTACTGCATCCAGCCACCTTACTCCCGGCCGTGCGCAGCGATATCCCGGTCTTCGTTGGCTCCAGTAAAGATCCGCAAGCGGGCGGTACGCTGGTGTGCAATAAAACCCAAAACCCGCCGCTGTTCCGCGCGCTGGCGCTGCGCCGCAATCAAACGCTATTGACGCTGCACAGCCTGAATATGCTGCACTCGCGAGGTTTCCTGGCAGAGGTGTTCGGCATTCTGGCGCGGCATAATATTTCGGTAGATCTGATTACCACTTCGGAGGTGAGCGTCGCGCTGACGCTGGATACTACCGGCTCCACCTCCACGGGCGATACGTTACTGACCCAATCCTTATTGATGGAGCTTTCCGCGCTGTGTCGGGTCGAAGTCGAAGAAGGACTGGCGCTGGTCGCGCTGATTGGCAACAACCTGTCAAAAGCCTGCGGTGTTGGTAAAGAAGTGTTTGGCGTCCTGGAACCGTTCAACATTCGCATGATTTGTTACGGCGCCTCCAGCCACAATCTGTGCTTCCTCGTGCCGGGAGACGATGCCGAGAAAGTGGTGCAAAAGCTACATCAGAACTTATTTGAATAATCGCCCTGACACGGCAGCGGGTGAGCGCTATCAGGCAATACGCTGCCGGATGGCGACGCAAGCGCCTTATCCGGCCTGTCGCAGCTCCCGGCGTATAGCGCTTGTCGCTATACGCCATACCCGATATCGCTTACAACATACGCCGCTGGTGCTGTTTTTCCGTGTGGACCCGCTTAACGATTTTATAGATCCACTGCAGTGTCAAATTGTACTTTTTGGCCAGCTCCGCATAATTACGCCCATCGCACTCGCTGTAAATCTGATAATCCCGTTCCGAAGCCCGACCAGAGATACCTTTGGGGAAATAAATGCTTTGCCCGCCCCAGTTGCGCATCATTCTGTCAGCAATTGCCTGACCGGCATTTTCGGCTGACGCGCTATCAATATTCATGCTTTCAATAAGTACCTGCGACGCATGAAACGCCAGATCGTTAATAATCTCCGGAAGCCGAACCATTTCTTTTGATTTCTGAATCATATTTTATCTCCATATCCAGCACCATGCTCCCCGTGACGGCACCAAAAAGGGAAGCGTAAAAAACGGTGCAATAACTACCTATCAATATATTAAAAATATATATAAATATTTACTATCAACGGCATTTAATTATAAATTAAAAGAATGTATATATCGTTTTCAATTTATAATATGTATTTATTTTATAGATGAAGTAAGCCTTCACTGATGTCATCATTTTACACAATACTGTATGTATATACAGTTAATTTTTTGCATTTTTTTCTGCGTTCGATCAAAAAGATCGCTTTCCTCACGATCGCGTGAATTTTTAAACTGACTTTAAAAATCAATAAGATAATTTTAATCAAAGATTATTATGACGCAGCAATACCGCCATCGTAGCCTGCCGCAGACACATACTGACTCTCCGCAGGCAACCTCTACCCCCTGCCCCGAAAGCTTTATTTATTCGTTTATTTGTTGGCATTTGACGCCATGCGCTAAACATTTTTTAAAGTTATTTATTAAAGCCCTTTTCGTTCTTCCGCTATGGGGAAAAGCGATACTTCTCTCTCAATTATCAGGAGATAGAGTATGCGAAAAATTATTGTTCCCCGACTTTCCGGCTGGCTGATTGCCTCTGTCGTACTGTTTGCGCTTATCGGCTGGACATCATCAGCGCAAATTCCGGTCGTCATCTATAAACTCAGCCTGGTTTCGTTATCAGCGGTGCTGGGTTACTGGCTCGACCGCAGTCTTTTCCCCTGGGCGCGTCCCGACTCCTTTTGCCCCTGGGAAGAATCGCTGTGCTGCGCCGCGGCGATGATTCGTCGCGCGATCATCGTTGCGGCAATTTGCCTTGCCGTCGCGCTGGGGCTGTAACGATGCGTTATCAATACGTATGCCTGGTCTGCGCTATGTCTTTCTTGTCTGCCGACGCTGCCGAACCGCCGCGCGCTTCTCTGCAATGGCGCAACGAAGTGATTCGTACCGCGCGCGAAATCTGGGGGCTTAACGCCCCCGTTGCTGATTTTGCCGGGCAACTACATCAGGAATCCGGCTGGGCGCCTGACGCGCTTTCTCCGGCTGGCGCGCAGGGTATGGCGCAATTTATGCCTGCAACGGCAAAATGGGTAAGCCAGTTGTACCCAGCGCTTCGCGAGAACAAGCCGTTTAATCCCGCCTGGGCGATACGCGCGCTGGTACAGTATGACCGCCAGTTGTGGAAAAGCGTGTTAGCAAAAAATAGCTGCCAGCGAATGGCTTTCACTCTGAGCGCCTATAACGGCGGGCAAGGCTGGGTGAACAGAGATAAAAAGCTGGCCGCCGCAAAGGGGTTGGATGCATCCATCTGGTTTGAACATGTAGAACGCGTTAACGCCGGGCGCAGCGCCGCAAACTGGCGCGAGAATCGTCACTACCCCAAAGCGATTTTATACCAACATGCTCCCCGTTATTTGCAATGGGGGCAGGCTAGCTGCATTCATTAATCAGAGGGAGTAATGAAACTCAGTATCGATTTTTGGGAAGTCATCTCCCTCTTACTTTCGTTTGTTGGATTAATGTTTGCTGCCGGTAAATTGCTGCTGGCGCAAATTGAAAAACGGCTGAATGAACGTTTTGAAGCACTGGAAGCTGCCCGACGCGAATCAGAAATAGGCTGGTCCAGGCTCGAAAGAGAATTTCTGGAGTTCCGCGCCGATTTACCGCTGCATTATGTCCGCAGAGACGACTATCTTCGCGGCCAGGCCGTTCTGGAAGCAAAACTGGATGCGCTATATAGCAAAATAGAACTGATTCAACGAGGTAACCATTAAACAAATCCCCGTCGTTTATACGCCGGGGATTTTTTATTTGTTTTAACTTTTTTCTCTAAAGGAGATTAAAAGATTCCTGATGCCTGATACATCAAAATACGTCTGAACGATAACGAAGAGAGAATATTATCTCTCCCGGTAAATCAAGGAAAACCGTATATGGAAACATTATCTGTTATACATACCGTGGCGAATAGACTACGTGAATTAAACCCTGATATGGATATACATATTTCATCAACCGATGCGAAAGTATATATCCCAACAGGACAGCAGGTAACGGTATTAATTCACTACTGCGGTTCGGTTTTTGCCGAACCAGAAAATACGGATGCCACGGTACAAAAACAACTAATCCGGATTTCCGCCACCGTTATTGTTCCGCAAATAAGTGACGCGATAAACGCGCTGGATCGTCTACGTCGCTCGTTGGGGGGCATTGAACTTCCCGACTGTGATCGTCCGCTCTGGCTGGAAAGCGAAAAATATATCGGCGACGCCGCAAACTTCTGCCGTTACGCCCTGGATATGACCGCCAGCACCCTGTTTATCGCGGAACAGGAAAGCAAGGATTTACCCCTGCTTACAGTCGTTAATTATGAGGAAATTCAATGAAATATATCTACAGTGGCCCGGCAAGCGGCGTCACGCTCGCCGACGGTCAGGAAGTCTTACTGTGGCCCAATAGCGAAATCTCGCTGCCGGAAGATAACGAGTGGGTAATCACCATGATTGCCCGCCGTCACCTGGTGCCAGTGGTTACGCAAGAAGTAGAAACTAATGAAAAGGAAATTGTCCATGGCAGCTAATTACCTGCACGGTGTAGAGACCATTGAGATCGAAACCGGCCCACGTCCGGTTAAGGCGGTTAAATCTGCGGTTATTGGTCTGATCGGCACCGCGCCATGCGGCCCGGTTAACCAGCCAACGCTGTGCCTTTCTGAAAGCGACGCGGCGCAGTTTGGCCCAGGTCTGGCGAATTTCACCATCCCGCAGGCGCTAAAGGCGATCTACGATCACGGCGCGGGGACGGTCGTGGTGATTAACGTGCTGAATCCGGCGGTACACAAAAGTACCATTCCCAGTGAAACCGTGAAGGTTGATGACAATGGTCAGATTCAACTCAAGCACGGAGCCGTGCAAACGATGAGTATTGGCCGCAGCACGAACGCCGGAAACGCTTATATCAAAGGCACCGATTACACCATTGATATGCTGACCGGTAAAATCACCTGCATGGGGACCAACCTGAAACCCGGCGTTCAGGCCTATGTAAATTATACTTACGCGGACCCCACCAAAGTGACTGCTGCCGATATTATTGGCGCGGTAAACACGGCGGGTGACCGTACCGGCATGAAGCTGTTACAGGACACCTGGAACCAGTTTGGTTTTTACGCAAAGATCCTGATTGCGCCGGTCTTTTGTACGCAAAACTCGGTCGCCGTTAAGCTTATCGCTCAGGCAGAAGCGCTGGGAGCCATTACCTACATTGATGCGCCCATCGGCACGACTTTCCAGCAGGTTCTGGCAGGGCGCGGCCCACAGGGGGCGATTAACTTCAATACCAGTTCCGATCGCGCGCGTCTGTGCTATCCGCATGTCAAAGTTTACGACAGTGCAACAAATGCAGAGATTCTGGAACCACTCTCCTCCCGCGCCGCTGGCCTGCGTGCCAAAGTGGATCTGGAAAAAGGCTTCTGGTGGAGCAACTCCAATCAGGAAATTCAGGGCATTACCGGCGTAGAGCGCTCGCTGTCAGCGATGATCGACGATCCGCAAAGCGAGGTGAATCAACTGAATGAAAACGGCATCACCACCGTCTTCAACAGCTATGGCTCCGGTTTGCGCCTGTGGGGCAACCGTACCGCTGCCTGGCCGACGGTTACTCATATGCGTAACTTTGAGAACGTGCGCCGTACTGGTGATGTGATTAACGAATCGATTCGTTATTTCAGCCAGCAGTATATGGATATGCCGATAAACCAGGCGCTGATCGACGCGCTAACCGAATCGGTGAACACCTGGGGCCGCAAGCTGATTGCCGACGGCGCGTTGTTGGGCTTTGAATGCTGGTACGACCCGGCGCGTAACGAACAGACTGAACTGGCAGCCGGGCATCTGTTGCTGAGCTACAAATTCACCCCGCCGCCGCCGCTGGAACGTCTGACGTTTGAAACCGAAATTACCTCTGAATATTTAGTTTCTCTGGAGAGCAATCGCTAATGGCTGGAAAAATTCAAATTAACCGTATTACCAACGCCAATATTTATCTTGATGGTAATAATCTTTTAGGTCGCGCGAGTGAAATTAAACTGCCTGATATCAGTATGATTATGCAGGAGCATAAAGCGCTGGGGATGGTCGGTAAAATTGAGCTGCCTGCCGGTTTTGACAAACTGGAGGGCGAAATTAAATGGAACTCGTTTTACCACGACGTCATGCGTAAAACGGCAAACCCGTGGCAGGCGGTAGCATTGCAGTGCCGCTCCAGCATCGATTGTTATAACTCGCAGGGTAAAGCGGATCAGTTAGCGCTGGTGACGCATATGACCGTAATGTTTAAAAAGAACCCGCTGGGAACGTTTAAACAGAATGAAAACCCGGAATTTAGCAGCGCCTTCGGCTGCACTTATATTAAACAGGTGGTTGACGGTGAAACGCTTCTTGAACTGGATTATCTGGCGAATATTTTCCGCGTAAATGGCGCGGATCAATTAAATGCCTACCGCAATAATATTGGCGGTTAATTACTTCGGGGCTACGGCCCCGAATTTAACACGACGAATAAGGACTACACCATGAACGAAAAATATACCCTGCAATTCCCGTTTACCTCCGCCGGGGAACGTATCGACGTTCTGCAATTACGTCGCCTGAAGGTAAAAGATATGCGCGCCGCGCGACGCGCCAGCGATAAACCGGAAGAGTGGGATGAGCCTCTGATGGCGGCTATGACCGGGCTGGTAACCGAAGATCTGGCGGAAATGGATCTGCTGGACTATCAGGCATTGCAGAAACGATTTCAGGCCATGCTTAGCATGGCTACAGAACCCACAGCAGTTGTGGCAGGCAATGGCGCTGCTGGCGAGGTGGTTTCGCTTTCCGCCCAGTGAAATTGACGCGCTGTCGGTTGACGATTTTACCCGCTGGCTGGACGAAGCCAGCGCGCAAATTAAACACGAATACGACTCGCAGGCTTAATGCCTGCGGGTTTCCAGACCCAAGCCCGGTTCACTCCTTCCCTGTCCTTTTTCCGGCAAGCAGCCTGTTACCGGGCAACTTATACGAGACACTATTTTGGCCAACGACATTATTACTCAGCTTCAGGCGCGTAATGAGACGTTGACGCAGGCAATAGCCCGTTACGGCTCACTCAACGCCAGCACGCTGCACACGCTCAGCTTTGAGCAAACAAAAATCACCCGGCTTACGCAACAGCTCGCTAACTCTGCCCTTCGCCGGGAAGAGAACGATAAACAGCGCGCCGGGTTGCTGGAAAAAACACAAACGTTCGCCGGACAGCTCGGCAAGTTCCTGAACGTTGAGACTCCCGACTGGAAGCTGCCTTACGAATTTCAGGGCAACATGGTCGATATGGCGGCGAAAGGCGGCATGGATAACACCGCGCGGGACGCCCTGAGCCTGAATATCCGCGACTGGAGCCTTGATTTCAATCAGGATCAAAAAGATCTGCAAAGCGCCGCCGCCACGATGATCGAAGGCGGCGTCAGCGCATTGCAGGATCTTAGCCGCTACATGCCCGATATCGCCAAAGCCGCAACCGCCTCCCGCGACAGCGCGCAAAGCTGGGCGCAGGCGGCTCTGGCCACTCGCGACAAACTGAACATCGCCCCTGACGACTTCCGTTTTGCGCAAAATATGCTGTACAGCGTGGCAACAAGCGGCGGCGGCTCCGTTGCAGAACAAACCCAGTGGATTAACGCCTTTGCCGGAAAAACCGGCGCTCAGGGGAAAGAAGGCATTGCGGAACTGACCGCAACGATGCAAATCGCCATGAAAAACGCCCCTGACGCAGGCGCGGCGGCAGCGAATTTCGACCATTTCCTGAAATCCGCCTTCTCGAAAGAGACGGACAGTTGGTTTGCCCGTCAGGGCGTGGATCTTCAGGGATCGCTGCTGGAGCATCAGCAAAACGGCATCGGCGTGACGGAAGCGATGACCCACATCGTGCAGATGCAACTGGAGAAAATGAACCCGCAGATCCTCGACACCTTCAGGCAAACCATGAAGATTGAGGATCTTTCCGCGCGCGGCGACGCGCTACAGGCCATGACGGAGAAATTTAACCTCGGCGCGATGTTCGGCGATGCGCAAACGCGGGATTTTCTCGCCCCGATGCTGGCGAATATGGACGAATATCGCCAGCTAAAAGCCTCCGCAATGCAGGCGGCGGGGCAACATTTTATTGATGATGACTTCGCCGCGAAAATGACATCGCCCGGAGAACAGACCAAAGCGTTACAACTTTCACTTAACGATCTGTGGCTGACCGTCGGCCTGGCGCTGATGCCCGCGATTGGCGAACTGGCGCAAAGCATCACGCCGCTGGTGCGGCAGTTCAGCGCCTGGCTGCGGGAAAATCCGGCGTTGGTGCAAGGGGTCGCCAAAGTCGTTGGCGTTATCTGGCTGTTCAACGGGGCGCTGAATATTCTCAGGCTGGGAGCAAACCTCATTGCGTCACCGTTTATTCGCCTGATCGATATCTTCCTGAAGGTCAAAGCCGGTCTGGCGCTGGGCGGCGGCAGTCGCGCGCTGTCGGTTCTGAAATCGTTTGGCAACGGTGCGAAAAGCCTGACGATGCTGCTGGGAAACGGCCTGATAAAAGGGCTACGGCTGGTCGGCCAGACGTTTATCTGGCTGGGTCGGGCGCTGCTGATGAACCCTGTCGGCCTGACTATCACCGCTATCGCAGGCGCCGCCTATTTACTTTATCGCTACTGGGAACCGATTTCCGGTTTCTTTGCCGGAGTCTGGGAGCGTATCAAAACCGCCTTTGACGGAGGCATTGCAGGCGTCACGCGTCTGATTCTCGACTGGTCGCCGCTGGGGCTGTTTTACCGCGCCTTCGCCAGCGTACTGGACTGGTTTGGCATTGAACTCCCCGCCAGCTTCAGCGAATTTGGCGGCAATATTCTGGATAGCCTGATCAACGGCATTCTGAATGCGCTTCCTTTCCTGAACGGGGCGATTGAGAAGATAAAAGCGCTGATCCCCGACTGGGCGAAAAGCGCGCTGGGCATCAGCGCTGAAATGCCGTCTGTCGCCGCCGCCGTCCCCGGTATTGCCGGAACAATGGTCGCGCAACAGGCCAGCGCGCCGCTGGCATCGGGAGCGAAAGCGGTGACAACCTCGGCCAAAACGATGACCTCGCCGCAGCCAATGAAGACGAAAAGCGCCGCCACGCCGCCGACGCCAGCCGCGCTTCCCGGCAAATCCGGCGGGAAACCTTATACGCTGCCCCCCCGCGCGCAAAGCAACGTGCAGGTACACTTTTCCCCGCAGGTTACCGTGCAGGGAAGCGGCGCGAATGCCGCCAAAGATATCAACAACGTGCTGTCGCTGAGCAAACGCGAGCTGGAGAGAATGATTAACGATGTCATGGCGCAACAACGGCGCCGGGAGTACGCATAATGTATGCCGTATTAGGCGAAATAGAATTTGACGTCGTCGCTTACTGGGACGAATTTGAAAGCACGATGGGCGTGGATTATACCAGCCATGCCCGTATTGAAGGGAAACCGGGCGTGCAATTTATCGGCGATAAGCTGGACAAAATCACCCTGAAATTCAACTTTCATAGTCAGTATTGCCAACCGACCCCCGAGCTGAACCGTCTGCGGGAAGCGATGACCGCGCACCAGGCGATGGCGCTGGTGTTCGGCAACGGCGATTATCGCGGCTGGTTCGTGATTACCGATCTGACCGCTACCCACCAGCACACCGATCCTTACGGTAACGTCATTGCCCAGGGCGGCAGTCTGTCGCTACAGGAGTACACCGGCGATCCGAAGAGCCCGCTGCTGCCTCCGGCCATCACCACCCAGGAACCGAACATTGACGAGATGTTGGATGAGCTTCCCGACGTTAGCGATTCCTGGTTCGATGAACTGCTGAGCGCCGTTGAAGAGGGTATGCGTGAAGCCAAAGAGATGATGGATGAGGTGGCCGACGCCATTGATGACATCAAAAAAACGATCGCCCAGACGAAAGAACTGGTGAAGGAAGCCAAAGCGCTGAAAGAAAAATGCGGCGATATTGTCGATTCGCTGAAAAAAACCATTAGCGCGATAGACGCGCTGTTCCAGCAGCCGCTGGATTTGCAAACGCTGGCCGGGCTGCCGAAAGCGCTGGCGGCAAAAATGCAGGAACTGATCGACAGCCTGCCGGGGATCCGCGAATGCGCGGGCGATGCCGGCACGCTTATTGAACACGCCGAATCGCTGTTTGACGCTATCACCAGCAGCGTCGCGGAAGCGACTTACGACAGCGCCGCGACGCTGGTCAATCAGGCGCGCGGCGCGCTGCAAACAAGCGCGCCCGACGTGAGCCAGCTTGCCGCCGCCGATATTACGAGGAGTCTGTAATGCGCTACCTTGAACATGTCACCACCGACGGCGAACGCTGGGATAATCTCGCCTGGCGCTATTACGGCGATGCGCTGGCCTACGAACGCATCATCGCGGCCAATCCGCACGTCGCTATTATGCCGGTTTTGCCGTCAGGCGTGCGGCTGATCATCCCGGTTATCAGCGTCACGCAAACGACCCCGGAGCTACCGCCATGGCTGAGATAACGGTATCCGGCGGGGTGTTCGCCACCCTGACGCCCATTTTTACCCTTTGGTACGGACATAAAGAGATCACTTACGACATCGCGCCTTATGTCACCAGCATCAGTTACAGCGATAGCATTAAAAACGAGTCGGATGTTATTGCCATTGCGCTGGAAGATAGCGCCGGGCGCTGGGTAAACGAATGGTATCCGGGAAAAGGCGACACGCTGGCGCTGCGCCTGGGTTATCAGGGCGAAGATCTGCTCGATTGCGGAATCTATATCATTGATAAAATTGATATCAGCGCGCCGCCTTCGACGGTCAATATCGACGGTATCGCCACCTCGGTCAGCAAAGCGCTACGCACCAAAAACAGCCAGGGCTTTGAGGAGACGACGCTTTCCGCCATCGCCAGTCGCATCGCGCAAAAACACGGTTTAACGCTGGTGGGCAAGATTGCGCCGCTGACGATTGATCGGGTCACGCAATATGCCGAAACCGATGTGGCGTTTCTCAAACGGCTGGCGAGTGAATATGGCTATACCGTGAAAGTGACGGCGACGGAGCTGATCTTTTCGCATCTGCCGACGCTACGCTGTCTGGCGCCGGTGAAGACGCTCAGGCGGACGGATATTTCGCACTACACGTTCAAAGATACCATCAACCGGATCTACAAAAACGCCACCGTGCAACATCAAAATAGCAAGCAAAAAGAACTGGTTATCTACACCCATGATAGCCAGGAAAAAGCCCCGGCGCGCGGTGCGGCGACCAGCGCCGATACCCTGAAGATCAACAGTCGCGCCCCAGATGCCGGCGCGGCGCAGGCTAAAGCCAATGCCGCGCTGGACAGCCACAACGAATACCAGCAAACCGGCACGCTCAGCATGATGGGCTGCCCGCAGTTGACGGCGGGCAACAAGATAGAACTGAGCGATTTTGGCGTACTTTCCGGGCAGTGGCTGATTGATAAATCCATGCACAAACTCACGCGCAGCGGCGGCTACACTACCGAAATCGACATTTCACGCGGACCGGCAACCAGCCAGTAAGGAGACAATATGAAAGGCGTTACCCGCCAGACGGGCATTATCAGCGATATTGATGAGGCGGCCGTGCGCGTCAGAGTCACTCTACCGGAGTGCGATAACCTGCGCAGTAACTGGCTTGCGGTGCTGCAACGCAACACGCAGGACAACAAAGATTACTGGTTGCCGGATATTGGCGAACAGGTGGAGGTTTTGCTCGACGACAACGGCGAGGATGGGGTGGTGCTGGGCGCGGTCTACTCCAGCGTGGATACCGCGCCGCTGGCCTCGCGCGACAAACGCTACGTGCAGTTTTCCGACGGCGCGGCCTTTGAATATGACCGTGCGTTACACCAGCTCACCGTCAACGGCGGCATAGAAAAAATCGTCATTGAAGTGAAGGAACGTACGCAGCTTACTTCACCGCAAGTAGAGGTCAGGGCGCAGCACGTCACGGTGATATCAGAAACCGTAGACGTGGCGGCCACCTCCGTGGGCGTCAAGGCGGTAGATGTCAACGTGGAAGCGCCCCATACGGGCATTAAAGCGCTGAATGTCACCGTCGATGCGCCGCTCAGCACCTTTACCGGCGACGTTACCGTGATGAAAAAACTCACCTGGCTTGGCGGTATGGCCGGTAGCGGCGGTATTGGAAACAGTGCGGTGATTACCGGCAACGTGAATGTCCTCGGCAACGTTAACGCCAGCGGTTCAGTGATGGACAGCGGCGGCAACTCCAACCACCACTCTCACTAACCTGCAAATTGCTGCTGGATGGTGGCTTCGCCTTATCCAGCCTGCAAAAGGTGCATAAACACCGGCCCGGTAAGCGCAGAAGCGCCACCGGGCAAATTGCTGGAGGATGTTTATTTCAGCGCAACGTGATTAAGCCCTTTTCCCGCGCTATTTCCGATGAAAATGTAATCACTTTGCGCTGCAAATATTGCATATATGTATATTGGAAAACTAACGCTATTTTTTACTTTAACTTCGCCCTGCTTACATAAAATCTGCTGTTCAGGAATGATCCTCTCAGTTTTGTCTGGTAGACTTCGCTGAATTACAACTTCTTGATTGCTATAATGATAAAATTATTTATAAAGTACGTTTCGATAGGCGTACTTAATACTGCTTTGCACTGGGCTATCTTTGCCCTTTGCGTCTATGGATTTCAAACAAGTCAGGCTTTGGCAAACGTAACGGGCTTTGCTGTCGCTGTCAGTTTTAGTTTTTTCGCTAACGCCCGGTTTACCTTTGGAGCCAGCGTATCAACCGGACGTTATTTGCTGTACGTCGGTTTTATGGGGGTGCTGAGCGCCGTCGTGGGATGGACAGGCGACAAGTGTGCTATGCCTCCCATTTTTACGCTCATTGTATTTTCCGCAATTAGCCTTATTTGCGGATTTTTATATTCCAGATTCATTGTTTTCAGGAATGAGAAATGAAAATTTCATTAGTGGTTCCCGTCTTTAATGAAGAGGACGCGATCCCTATTTTCTATAAAACGGTCAGAGAATACAGTTCACTTAAACCTTATGACGTTGAGATTGTCTTCGTTAATGATGGGAGTCACGATGCGACTGAATCAATCATCAGCGCATTAGCTGTTGCCGATCCTCTTGTTGTTCCGATCTCATTTACCCGCAATTTTGGTAAAGAACCTGCACTTTTTGCCGGATTAGATCACGCGACCGGAGATGTGGTGATCCCTATCGATGTTGATTTACAAGATCCCATCGAAGTAATCCCACATTTGATCAATAAATGGCAGGCTGGTGCAGAAATGGTGCTGGCTAAGCGTATCGATCGTTCAACGGATGGCCACCTGAAGCGTAAAAGCGCTGAGTGGTTCTACAGGCTGCATAACAAAATCAGTACGCCAAAGATTGAAGAGAATGTCGGTGATTTTCGATTGATGTCGCGCGAGATTGTAGAAAATATCAAGCTATTACCAGAACGTAACCTTTTCATGAAAGGTATACTTTCATGGGTTGGAGGTCAAACAGATGTTGTCGAATATGCCCGTGCTGAACGTGTCGCAGGTAGCTCAAAATTTAATGGCTGGAAACTCTGGAACCTGGCGCTGGAGGGGATTACAAGTTTTTCTACTTTCCCTTTGCGTATCTGGACGTATATAGGAGTGAGCGTTTCTGCCCTCTCCCTGATATATGCCATGTGGATGATCATTGATAAATTGATGTGGGGAAACCCTGTTCCTGGTTATCCTTCGCTTATGACCGCGATTCTCTTCTTAGGCGGCATCCAGCTTATCGGCATAGGCATCATGGGTGAATATATCGGACGCGTTTACACGGAGGTGAAGCAAAGACCCCGCTATATCGTGAAAAACAAAAAAACAATGATGGAATAATGATTACTATGCTCAAGATATTACCGAAAACGGCGATGATACTACTGGCTTTTTTGGCCATTTTTCTTATTGAATGGTATACCCCCATTCACTCTGATGATTACCGCTATTACCTTTTAGGAATTTCGCCGGAATCACATTTTCATCATTATATGACATGGAGTGGCAGGATTATAGCTGATTACACCAGCGCACTCATCCTGTATACACGTTCTCAACTCGTGTATTCCATCAGCGCTGCCGTTTCGACACTGGTATTTTGTTATTTCATTGTGAAGACACCCTCAGGTACATTACGCTGGAATAAATCCGACTACTTATTATTCCCACTAATATTCTTCACTTACTGGATTTCGAACCCGAATTTGGGTCAAACCACTTTCTGGATCGTTGGTGCTGCGAATTATTTGTGGACGAATCTGTTCGTTGTTGCATGGCTGTTCTTCTTTTACACCATAACAATAAAAAACAGTAAAGCGATCAGCCCGTGGGTTGCATTACTAAGCTTTATGGCAGGCTGTTCCAATGAAAGCGTCTCACCTTTCGTCTCGCTTATTTCTGTTCTGGCCATTGCATACGAGTTATGGCAAAACAAATCTGTTTCGCGCAATAAGATAGTTTATAGTCTCTGTGCAATCGCAGGTTCATGCGTATTGATACTTTCTCCGGGCAATTTCATCCGCGCCAGCGGCAAAGAATTCTGGTATGGAAGGCCGATTTTTGAACGTATTTTCATTCACTTAACAGAACGCGTTCATAACCATCTGGCGCTGATCTGGATAGCTTATGTTGTTTTGTTATTGCTGGTCTTACTGGTCATATTCAATAAGCAGATTCGCGCCAAAATTGATAAAACGTCCCTTATCTGCGCTGCGTTAGTCGTATGTATAGGTATTAGCACTTCCTTAATCATGTTCGCGTCGCCGTCCTACCCCGATCGGGTTATGAACGGTACGTTTATGTTTTTCCTTTTAGCTATCTCCTTCATCGCTTACGCCCTGTTGAAAAGTGGCGTTAAGGCTGGAGTCGTCGGCGTAACTGCCGTGACTGTCCTCTGTGGTATCGTATTCCTTTGGTCCTATTCATTGATGCTTAACGGTTATAAAAAAACGGCCGGACAGGAAATCGTAAGACAAGAAATCATTACTAAAGAAATAGCGGCAGGTAAACAGAAGTTTATCATCCCTGACTATTATTTCGTCAAGTTGCAAAATAGCGGTGGTCATTTTGGTTTATTCCATGATCCTGCTGTTTACGGCGAGTATTATCATGTACAAGCTATTTTCAAAAAGAAAGTCAATTTTGATTATTCTGTAATCGCTAATGGAGCGAAGCACAGCCTTTCCAATGAAACGACGGCTTATAGCAACACCCGCGGGGATTTCGCTATTATCAGCCGGGAGCAGCTAACGGGTTCGATCACACTCTCAGTTAATGGACGGCAGAAAACGATTCCAGTTGAGAAAATGAAGCACGCAGAAATCAATGATGAATTCTGGTACTACGCTTCTGTAGGCAAAGGTGAAATTACAGCAATTTCATTTTAACTTTACGTAAAACGCAATCTTCGCCATTTAACAAAATGTGCATCAACACAGGCCCGGTAAGCGCAGAAGCGCCACCGGGCAAAACACATTCTGACCCCGCCATCAATTATTTCCTTAAAGCGCTTTAATATCTCTCCCCCCGCCGGAAGGCGAAAATAGCCTCATGAACACGAAAACACGACCCTCGACCCTGCACTGGCAACCTGCCTTGCAACGTCCTGAAGAATACGTCTGCGGGCTGGATGATATTCATCAGGCAATACACATCATTCTGCGCACGCCGCGCGGCAGCGATCCCCACAGGCCGCTTTTTGGCAGCAATCTGTGGCGCTATATCGATTACCCGATCGAGCGGGCCATTCCGCACGTTGTTCGGGAGTCGGTGGAAGCGATTCGCATGTGGGAACCCCGCTGCCGGTTGCTGAAGGTGACGCCGACGATTGACGGCGAACACCTGACGTTACGCGTGCAATGGCGCGCCGCAGACGGCGTAATCAACTCAACGGAGGTGTTATGGCGATAGCCGAACCCGACTTTATTGACCGCGATCCCGCGCAAATCACCAGCGAGATGATTGCGCAATATGAAGAAGCCAGCGGTAAAAAACTCTACCCGGCACAGGCTGAGCGGCTGCTCATTGACCTGTTTGCTTATCGTGAAAACCTTGTCCGCATCGCCATCCAGGAGGCGGCGAAGCAAAACCTGGTCGCGTATTCCCGCGCGCCGATGCTGGATTATTTAGGCGAACTGGTCGGCGTTCACCGTCTGCCGGCTCAGGCGGCGAAAACCACGCTACAGTTTTCCGTTACGACAGCGGCTAAAACCAACCTGGTGATTCCACAGGGTACCCGCGCCAGCGCGTCGGATAGCGTGATGTTCGCCACCGACGAAGATGTTCTGTTGCCTGCGGGCAGCCTGAGCATTGCGGTAACTGCAACCTGTGTAACGACCGGTGAATCCGGCAACAACTGGCAGCCTGCGCAAATCAGCGCGCTGGTGGACCGGGTAGGCAATTACGATCTCAGCGTCACCAACCTGACCGCATCGACAGGCGGCTGCGGCGAAGAAAACGACGATGCGCTGCGCGAGCGTATTCAACTGGCGCCGGAGAGTTTCAGCAACGCGGGCAGCTATGGCGCCTATCGTTTTCATACGCTCTCGGTCAGCCAGTCGATTATCGACGTGGCGGTGCTGGGGCCGGATGAAGGGCTGGCGGAAGGCTGCGTGGAACTCTATCCGCTGACCCTGAACGGTCTGCCGGGGCCAGAGCTTCTTGCCCAGATCGAACGGGAGGTGAGCAAAGAGAAAAAGCGCCCGCTAACCGATAAGGTGAGCGCTAAATGTTCTCCGCGCGTGGCTTATCAGATCCGCGCCCGGCTAATGCTGTTTACCACCGCCGATCAGGAGACGACGCTTGCCGCCGCGCGTGAAGCGATTAATACATGGACGCGCTCGCGCCAGACCCGGCTGGGCCAGGACATTGTGCCAAACCAGATAATCAAAGTGCTACAAGTGGATGGTGTTTACGACGTCGCGCTGGATATGCCCGCGAAAAAGGTACTACAGGCGCACGAATGGGCGGAATGCACGGCCATTGACGTGACGATTGCCGGGGTCAGCGATGGATAAACTGCTTCTGCCGCCGCCGCTGGCCAGCGACGAACGTTTTTCGATTCTGGCAAATATCGCCGCCGAACGCTTTGCGCAAATCGACCTGACGGCGTTGCTGGTCTATCTGGTGGATATCGTTGATGCCTCGGCACTGCCCTCGTTGGCCGGACAGTTTCATGTACAGGGGCTCGAAGGCTGGCTATTTGCCGTCAATGAACAGGAGAAACGAGAGTTAATTAAGCAGGCGATTGAACTGCATAAATATAAAGGAACTCCCTGGGCCGTTCGCCGCGTACTGGAAATATTATCCTTACCCGGCACGATTTCCGAATGGTTTGAGTATGGTGGTAAGGCTTATTTTTTTAAGGTTGAAATTGAGCTAATTAACCAGGGCATGGATGAAAATCTGTTTAATAACCTGGTCGATCTTATTCATGAGTATAAGAACGTGCGCTCAAAGCTGGAAGCGTTAATTGTCTGGATAATTAACCAAAGCGCTATTCCTGTTATCGGCAGCGCGCTTTACGGTGGAGAAATAACGACCGTCTTACCCTTCCAGGTTCTGGAAGTTCAACAAACTAAACCGTTCTATTTCGGTACAGGGCAATGGAGCCTTGAAATTACATCTATTTACCCGGAGTAATTATGGATAATGAGTTTTATACCCTCCTGACCGACAGGGGTATGGCGAAAATCGCCAGCGCCCTTGCGGACAAAAAACAGCTACATCTGCAAAAGATGGCGGTTGGCGACGGCGGCGGACAGTATTATGAACCGACCGCCAGCCAGACCAATTTACGCCACGAAGTCTGGCGCGGCGAGATGAATACGCTGACCGTTGCACCGAATAATCCCAACTGGCTGATTGCCGAACTGGTGCTGCCGGAGGACGTTGGCGGCTGGTATGTGCGTGAAGTGGGCGTGTTCGACGACGAGGGCGAGCTAATCGCCATCGGCAAATTCCCGGAATCTTACAAACCGCTATTGCCCGGCGGCTGCGGCAAGCAGGTCTGTATCCGCCTGATTATGGAGGTCTCCAACACCACGGCGGTGACGCTGACGGTCGATCCGAGTATTGTGCTGGCGACGCGCGACTATGTGGATGCCCGGCTGGACGAGCATGAACATTCGACAAATCACCCGGATGCGACATTAACGCAGAAAGGCTTTACGCAGCTCAGTAACGCCACTGACAGCGATGACGAAACCAAAGCCGCCACGCCAAAGGCGGTGAAAGCGGCGATGGCGGAAGCGCGTAATCACACGCATACCTGGAACCAGATCACTGGCGTTCCGGACGGCACGCTGACGCAAAAAGGGATTGTTCAGCTTAACAGTGCGACGGACAGCACCAGCACAACGGAAGCGGCAACGCCAAGCGCGGTCAAGGCGGCGATGGATAAGGCGAATGCGGCAGCTCCGGCGAACCATACTCACGTCTGGAACCAGATTATCGGCGTCCCGGACGGCACGCTGACGCAAAAAGGGATTGTGAAGCTTAATAGCGCCACCGATAGCACCAGCACCACCGAAGCGGCAACGCCCAGTGCGGTCAAGGCGGCGATGGATAAGGCGAGTGCGGCGGCCCCGGCGAACCATACTCACGCCTGGGGGCAGATCACCGGCGTCCCGGACGGCACGCTGACGCAAAAAGGGATTGTGAAACTTAACAGCGCGACGGACAGCACCAGCGCCACAGAAGCGGCAACGCCCAGTGCGGTAAAGGCGGCGTATGACCTAGCGAGCGCAGCGGCTCCGGCTAATCATTCCCATTATCAGTTTTTTACCGTTAATGGCACGTTTATTGTGCCTGATGGGGTTAATCGAGTTTTTGTTGAAGTTGTTGGTGGCGGTGGTGGTGGTGCTGGAGGTTCATTAGCAAATGAGGAGTGTTCCACTGGGGGGGTTGCTGCCAAGTGTGTGGCTGGTTACGTTGATGTTGTTCCCAAAAGTCAGATATCTGTAATGGTTGGTGCTGGCGGGAGTGGCGGTGCGAAAGGGAGTCGTTCACAAAGAAAAGGGTTTAGCGGGAACGCTGGAGGACAATCCTCCTTTGGCAATCTGAACGCGCCTGGTGGTGCGGGAGGGGCGGCCGGGGGCACAGGAGGAAATACAATAAGCTTTTTACCTCCAAGTGGGAATGGAGGAGCACGTATGTATGAATACGTGACCCTTGGGCTGAGAGGAAGTAATTCCGTCCTGGGCATAGGAGGGGTACCAGGAACGGTCACATTAGATCACTTAGAGATAGTGGCAGGCTCATTACCCTCTAATGCAAGCGGGTTTGGTGCCGGTGGTGCTGGTGGTAGTTCCAGTGCCAGTAACCGGGAGTATCTGGGGGATTGGGTCCTTAATAAGGGGTCAAGTGGTTCTCCTGGTATCGTCAGAATTTATTGGTGAAGATAATGTCAAAATATGCTTATTACGATCCTGCATCTTTACAAGTGCTGGACTGGATGGATACTGAATTATTCTGTTATCCAGAGAGAACAAGCCTTATCGAATTAACAGAGCAACAATGGCTGGAACATTTCAACCTGGGGCAATATGTATGGGTTAATGTTAAAGACAGAGCATTTATCACCAATTTACCACCAGGGGAATGTTATCGATTAAACGGCAATACGTGGGTTTATGACGCAGCCAGTTTTGCCATCGTGCTTGATAACGCTAAATCGCGGATTAAACAGGCAATTAAAGTTCAGCGCGACACCGTTACCGCCGATTACATCATTATCGACGGCAACCATTTCCACAGCGATGCTAACAGCCGTATTCAGCAAATGTCACTCACCAGAATGGGTCAGACAAAGCAGATTCCGGCAGGGTTAATGTGGCAGACCAAAAATAACGGTTTGATTGAACTGACCAACGATATTGCCGCGCAGTTTGAAACCGTCACCGTGGATCACGATATGCGCCTGTTTGCCAACGCGCTGCGGCATATTGCGGCGGTAGAGGCGCTGGAGGATATCGAGGCTGTGCTCGACTACGACTACTCATCAGGCTGGCAGCCATGAGTCAAACCACCGTCTGGCTCGCTTGCTATAAGGGGCGATCGGAGTATCGCGGCATCGCCAGGCTGGCCGACTGGCTCACGCGCAAAGTCACGCGCGGTATCTACTCTCACTGTGAACTGGCGGTAGAACACGGCGGTAATGAATACCTCTGCTACTCCGCGTCGTTTCGCGATCGCGGCGTGCGGGGAAAGATAATACCGTTACCGGACGATAAGTGGGATAAGCTACCGTTAAAGGCCACGTTGCCGGAAGTGGAGGCCTTTTTCCGCAAACATAACGGCAAACGCTATGACTGGCAGGGCGCGCTCGGTATCGCGCTGTATAACCGGGAGCGCAAAGATAAACTGTTTTGCAGCGAGTTTTGCGCTGAATTTCTCGGACTAAACGATAGCTGGCGCTACTCCCCCAGCCACCTTTATGCCTTAGTCAGTAGCTGGCAATACGATTGTTGAATCTCTCGCCGGGTATAAAGCCCGGCGGTGTTGAATTAAGTAATACCCGTTAGTATTTATTTGTTAGCATCAAATGTTCAGTTTGCATAGCAAATGAAGTATTATAAAAAACCATCTTATAGTATTTTTACCAATTGATACGTGAACCTCCCACGATAATAACATTTATTTAACAAGCTAGCTTTCTTCGTTGGAGGAAGAAAAAATCAAACTCTTACATTGCTTATTATTTTCCATATCTAAAAAAGGAAGTGGATTACGGAAATACTGGCGGCATGAGATCATTCGCAGGAATGAATTTTTATTATATCGATTACTTATGCAGGCCAATAACAATCGCCGTCGTAATTTTTTATTTTGGTGGCGTCTGGCAAATGAGATGTATATCTATGGTTCAAAAAAACAGAAAAAAAACTGGATTATGGATTAATCGCAAGCTAAATTCCAAATTTGGAATTGATATAGAGCTGGGAGCAGTAAAAAGGGGAAATAAGATCACTCCCATCCCAACTCTTATTTTATATCTCCCCATGGAAATATAAAAGACAAAACAATCATTAAAACATTTATCAACTTACATTACATATATTAATAACATTATAAACAAATTAATTACATTCACATCTTGAATGTAATTAAACTTCAATAACCATATGAACACTAATTTTGTTGCAATATAAAGCACATTAAATATAGTGGAACATGGCTAAAAACACCTAATATTCACCGGGGAATATAATGATTATTGTTTCTGTGCTCAGACAAAGCAAAGACTTCACCACAAAACATGCTCAATGGTTACATAAGCAGCTCAAAGGTTATGATTCTGTTTGTTTAACAGATGCGCTAAAGATAAAAGGGGTAAATACAGCGCCTCTTTTGTATGATTGGCCAGGATGGTGGGCAAAACTAGAACTTTTCAATCCACTGCATCCTGTTCTTGGTAATGAGGATATTCTCTATATTGATATAGATAGCGTTATTGTGGGAGATATTACTCCTCTGACAACTATGAAAAAAATAACATTACTTAATGACTTTTCTCAGCATGGTGCTTCAGTTGCGCCAGCAACAGGTATTATGTTTATTCCTGCACCCGCAAAAAAAAATGTGTGGGATGAATTTATGAAACATCCTGAAAAGGAAATCAATGCCATAAGAACCCCGCCCTATCATGGCGATCAAGGATTTATCGGCAGAATATGTCAAGATGCTGAAAGATGGCAAAACATCTTACCCGGAAGAATTATTAGTTACAAAGCTAATATAGCAACACCAAAAATGATTGGTTTTAACCCTGAACTATACGATGGGACAGGTAATGGAAAATTACCTGACGGAGCAAGCATAGTCTGTTTTCATGGTTCCCCTCGCCCCTGGAACACAGCATTGCCCTGGGTGCCTTATTTTAGTTTAAAAAACACAATCCAAAGCAAAGTGAAACAATATAAGTTATCACTGCGTTAAAGCTTCCTTCTCTTCAATGCCGGCGCTTTTCTTTACGCCACCAGAACCTCTATATATTTCTAATACGGTAGCGTAAGCGCCATCGGGCGATGCGTTGCCGGATGGCGACGCAGGCGCGTCATCCAGCCTGCCACGAGCCCACACTGGATCATGAGCGTAATTTGTTTGAATAATCTTCCTTCACGCGATAAACAATAACTATGGTCTGGCTCGATCCTGACCCGTTGATAACAAACACAACATACTTGCAAGGAAAACAACATGCTCGCCGTCATTACCCGGCTGTTCCCGCTATGGGCGCTGCTGCTCTCTCTCATTGCGTATTACACACCATCCACCTTTACTCCTGTTGGGCCGTGGGTCGCGACACTACTGATGTTGATTATGTTCGGTATGGGGGTCCATCTTAACGTTGACGACTTTAAACGCGTGCTCTCCCGACCAGCCCCTGTCGCCGCAGGGATATTCCTGCACTATCTGGTAATGCCGCTCGCGGCATGGCTGCTGGCGTTGCTGTTTAAGATGCCGCCAGATCTGTCCGCCGGGATGGTACTGGTCGGCAGCGTAGCCAGCGGCACCGCCTCTAACGTAATGATCTATCTGGCGAAGGGAGACGTCGCGCTCTCAGTCACCATTTCATCGGTCTCCACGCTGGTCGGCGTGGTCGCCACACCACTACTCACGCGCCTGTACGTCGATGCCCATATTCAAGTCGACGTGATGGGTATGCTGCTGAGCATTCTACAGATTGTGGTCATTCCAATCACGCTGGGGCTGGTGATTCACCATCTGTTTCCGCGCGTAGTGAAAGTGGTAAAACCTTATCTGCCAGCATTCTCGATGGTGTGCATTTTGGCAATCATCAGCGCGGTGGTCGCGGGTTCAGCTTCACATATCGCCTCCGTCGGCTTTATGGTGATCATCGCGGTGATCCTGCATAACACCCTTGGCCTGCTTGGCGGCTACTGGGGTGGACGTCTGTTCGGTTTTGATGAGTCAACCTGTCGAACGCTGGCGATCGAAGTCGGGATGCAGAACTCTGGTCTTGCTGCTGCATTGGGTAAAATCTACTTTGGCCCGCTCGCAGCGCTGCCTGGCGCGCTGTTCTCAGTGTGGCACAACCTTTCAGGGTCACTACTGGCTGGTTACTGGTCCGGGAAACCGATTGTTGAAAAATCGGGCGAAACGGCAAAGGTAAATTAAAATATTGCCGGGTGGCGCAAGCTTACCCGGCTTACACGCTATCCGCCCGTTGCGTATTGCCGTAGACTAAATGCATCGGCTAACTGAGGGCACCCGTATGGCACTCCCCCGCATTACTCAAAAAGAGATGACCGAGCGCGAACAGCGCGAACTGAAAACGTTGCTGGACCGCGCCCGTATTGCGCACGGTCGTCCGCTGACCAATTCTGAGACCAACAGCGTAAAAAAGGAGTACATCGATAAGCTGATGGCGCTGCGTGAGGCTGAAGCGAAAAAAGCCCGCCAGTTGAAGAAAAAGCAGGCGTATAAACCCGATACGGAAGCGTCATTCTCCTGGTCGGCGAATACGCCGACGCGCGGCAGACGTTAACGTCCTTTCTTCTTTCGTCCCGGCGAGGTAAAGCGCTTACCGCTTGATGTCGGGCGCGCTTTCTCATTGCTTTTTTCGATCGCAACGACCGGTCGCTTAATACCCGTGGTCTTCGGCTTCGCTTTGGCCTTTGGTTTGGCTTCGGAAGAGGAACGCTCAATCAACTTAAACAGATCGATCAGCTCATCGTCCGTCAGATCGCGCCACTCGCCCAGCGGAATCCCGCTCAGGCTGACGTTCATAATGCGCGTACGCTCCAGTTTCGTCACTTCATAACCAAAGTATTCACACATACGACGGATCTGACGGTTTAATCCCTGCACCAGGGTAATGCGAAAGACAAACGGCGCCTCTTTTTTCACCTTACATTTTTTGGTGACAGTACCCAGAATCGGCACGCCAGCGCCCATACCACGAATAAACTCGTCGGTAATCGGTTTATCTACCGTCACCAGATACTCTTTTTCGTGATCGTTACCGGCACGCAGAATCTTATTGACCAGATCGCCGTGGTTAGTCAGAAATATCAGCCCCTGCGAGTCTTTATCCAGACGACCAATCGGGAAGATACGTTTGCTGTGGTTCACAAAATCGACAATATTGTCGCGTTCGCCGTCTTCAGTGGTACTGACAATGCCAACCGGTTTATTCAGCGCAATCAGCACTAAATCATCCGCTTCTCGCGGCTCAATCAACCGACCATTTACTTTAACAACATCCCCGGCGACTACCTGATCGCCAATGGCGGCGCGTTTGCCGTTGATAAAAACATTGCCCTGTTCGATAAAACGGTCCGCCTCGCGACGCGAACAGATGCCGCTTTCACTAATATATTTATTAAGCCGGGTAGATGTGTCGGTCAGCATATTTACTCTCTGAGAAATTTTTCTACATAAACGTCGGGAATGTGACTTACCACATCAAATCGTCGGGAACTTTAAAATCGGCATACGGATCATCTTCGTCCTGCTCTTCCTGACTCAGCGCACTGTTTACGACAATACTGTCCGCATCTCGTTGTGCGATTTTATCGGCGACGCTCGCGGGAATAATCGCATATTCACATTCACCGCTGTTATTGATAACCAGACGCGCAATCGCGAGACGCCCATTAATCAGTTGCGTCTGAGTGAGCTTATCCACGTCTATTTTTTTGATGACGTTATTATCGGTGAAGTTAAAACCAATATCGCCTTTAGATACATTGATTCTATTCATTTCAATAAGTTGCTTAACCTGAGCTTTAAACTCTTTCGCTAAAACCGCTTGTTTTTGCTGTTCACTGAGTTGTTTATCACGCTCAAGTTGCGCCTTTTTATTTTCTTCCACCGCTTCTCTGGCCTCACGAGCCTGAACGCGTGATTTTTTAGCCGTGCGCTGGACTTTGGCCATTTTTTTGCTGGTCACTAATCCCGCTTGTAGCAGTTGCTCTTGTAAGGTCAGTTTTGCCATTTTCGTCTCTAAACGTGTTAAATAATTTTGCGGATTATACCTGTAATTTTTCAGGCGATACCAGATGGCAGATCTGGCCTGTTGTCACTTTTAGCGACCGCGCTTTGCCTGTGACACGCATAACATCATGAGCCATATCAGTAAGACATTAAATGGATAATGGTAGCATTATTACGTTTTGACATTTCCTGATGAGGTGGAGAAGTAATGGAACTGCTTTTATTAAGTAACTCGACGCTGCCGGGTAAAGCCTGGCTGGAACACGCTCTGCCGCTGATAGCGAATCAATTGAACGGTCGACGCTCAGCCGTGTTTATTCCGTTTGCCGGCGTCACGCAAACATGGGACGAGTACACGGATAAAACCGCAGAGGTGCTTGCGCCATTAGGGATAAACGTCACAGGGATTCATCGTGTCGCCGATCCGCTTGCAGCGATTGAGAAAGCGGAAATCATTATTGTCGGTGGCGGAAATACCTTCCAGCTACTGAAAGAATCGCGTGAACGCGGGCTGCTGGCGCCGATGGCGGACAGGGTAAAACGCGGCGCGCTGTATATCGGCTGGAGCGCGGGCGCCAACCTTGCCTGCCCGACTATCCGCACGACCAACGATATGCCGATCGTCGATCCAAACGGTTTCGACTCGCTGGATCTGTTCCCGCTGCAAATTAATCCTCACTTCACTAACGCCTTGCCGGAAGGTCATAAGGGCGAGACCCGCGAGCAGCGTATTCGCGAACTGCTGGTGGTCGCGCCGGAACTGACAGTGATTGGTTTGCCGGAAGGTAACTGGATTCAGGTGAGCAACGGCCAGGCGGTTCTCGGCGGCCCGAATACCACCTGGGTGTTTAAAGCAGGCGAAGAGGCCGTGGCGCTGGAAGCGGGTCATCGCTTTTAATCCCTGGCCACATTGAATGCCGAATGGCGGGCCTACGCACATGTTCTCCGTAGGCCCCGCCATCCGGCATTTCACTTAATACTCGCCGCGTTCCTCGTCCTGATCCGGCTGTTCCAGTACGCTATAGGCGACCGAACAGAACAGTGAGTTAAGACGCTTCATATCGCCCAGCAGCCCTAAATGGAGCGAGCTGGTTTCAATGCTTTGCACGTTCTGCTGGTGCAGGCGGTCGACATGCGCATGTGAGTATCGGCGATTAAGTATACGGAAGCGATGTTTACTGCGGCGCAACCGACGGGCGCTGGTGACATCGCCGGAGAAAAAGACCGACATCGCCAGTTGCAGATTACTGAGCAGTTGATCGTAAAGCGCATCCAGCTCTTTCAATCCTTCTTCTGAAAATGCCCGACGCGCCGCCAGCGACTTGTCGGCAATCTCACTGCCCATTCGCTCGATAATATCCGACGCCTGTTCGAGGTTCAGGGCCATCTCAATAATCTCCGCCCACCGGCGGGATTCCTCCGCCGCCAGCTCGTCTTTTGGCATTCGCGCCAGATAAAGCTTAATCGCGGTGTAGAGCACGTTAACGTCATCCGCCAGCTTGCGCAGCGCTTTCTCTTCACGCGGCTCGCCGTGCATGACCTTTTTTAGCCCTTCCATCATCTGTTCCATCGCATCGCCAATGCGCAACACCTCGCGGGCAGCATTAGCCAGCGCCAGCGTTGGCGTATCCAGCGCGCTGACATCCAGATGTTTCGGCTTCAGATGGGTATCCAGTTCAGGCTCATCACGAATAATTCGTTTACAAAAACGCGCCATCAGCTCGGCAAATGGCACCATAGCCAGGCAGCGCACCAGGTTATAGAAAACGTGGAAATAGATCACCAGCTCTGATTTCGGTAGCGATAGCTCATCCATCAGATTCGCCAGCGGATGGACAAACGGCAGGATGACCAGGCTGCCGATCAATTTGAACAATAGGCTGCCGAGCGCTACGCGACGCGCGGCAGCATTGGCGGCGCTGTTGTTGAGCATCGCCAACAAGCCCGATCCCAGATTGGCGCCGATGACCAGGCACAACGCCACCGGGAACGATATAATCCCCGCCGCCGTCAGGGTCGCCGTCAGCAACACCGCCGCCAGGCTGGAATAACTGATAATAGCGAACATCGCGCCAATCAGCGCATCCAGCATAATGTCGCCCGTCAGCGACGCGAAAATGACCTGCACGCCATTAGCCTGAGTGATCGGCGTCACTGCCTGCACAATCAGCTCCAGCGCCAGTAGAATCAGGCCAAGCCCGATACCGACGCGCCCCAGCTGCCCGGCGCGGGACTGCTTACGTCCTAAAAAGAAAATCACGCCGATAAAAATCAGCAGCGGCGACAGCCACGACAAATCAAAGGTGAGAATACGCGCCATTAGCGCAGTACCCACATCAGCGCCCAGCACAATCACCAGAGCTGGCGTCAGGGCGACAAGATCCTGGGCGACAAACGACGTTACCAATAAAGTGGTGGCGTTACTGCTTTGTACCAGCGCGGTAACACCGATACCCGCACAAAAGGCGAGCGGTTTCTTTTCCACGCTGCGGCTGAGGACAGTACGTAGACGCGCGCCAAACACGCGCATTACGCCAGTACGAACGATATGTGTTCCCCATACCAACAGCGCAACGGCAGAAAGTAGATGGAGCAAAGTTAACACGGCGTCAGGTTCTCCTTATCGTTATACGTTTTCCTGAAGCTCACTTGCGATAAATTGCCTGATGGCGCACAGCGTTAAGGCCTGCTGGCGTTGCACGCCACCGGGCTTACCATACGTAATACGGTATGCTGGATAAGGCGTTTACGCTGCCATCCGGCAAATTCAGCGTAGAGCCTTCCTTCAGTATAAGGGTTTAATTGTAAGAAAGAGACAAGGCACCCAATGAGTGCCTTGTATGTTGTAAGGAAAAGTGACGATTTTATGAATCAGTCCGCATCGTAACCCAGGTTCGGCGCCAGCCACCGCTCAACGTCCTCAACGCTCATTCCTTTACGGAAAGCATAATCTGTCACCTGATCGCGTTGGATCTGCGCTACCGCGAAGTATTTGCTCTCAGGATGGCTGAAGTACCAGCCGGAGACCGACGCGCCAGGCCACATGGCGAAAGATTCGGTGAGCTTCATCCCGGTGTGTTTTTCGACATCCAGTAGCTGCCAGATAGTGCCTTTTTCGGTATGTTCCGGGCAGGCAGGATAACCCGGCGCCGGGCGAATCCCCTGGTAGTTTTCGCGGATTAATTCGTCGTTACTCAGGCTCTCGTTCGGCGCATATCCCCAGTAAACCTTACGTACACGCTCATGCAGATACTCGGCAAACGCTTCCGCCAGACGGTCGGCAATCGCTTTCACCATGATCTTGTTATAGTCGTCGTGTTGCGCTTCGAAGGCGTCCGCCAGCGCATCCTCCTCCAGACCGCCGGTCACCGCGAAAGCACCGATGTAATCCGCTTTTCCGCTCAGTTTCGGCGCGACAAAATCCGCCAGACAGTAGTTAGCAAAACCAACTTTCTCGGTCTGCTGGCGCAGGTGGTGGCTGACCGTCAGAACATGAGTACGGGTTTCGTCGCGATAGATTTCGATGTCATCGCCGATGCGGTTCGCCGGGAACAGGCCCACCACGCCACGCGGATTCAACAGTTTCTCGGCGCTCAGTTTATCCAGCATATCATTGGCGTCTTTAAACAGACGCTGCGCCTCAACGCCCACCACCTCATCTTCCAGAATGCGCGGGTATTTGCCGGCCAGCGACCAGGTCATAAAGAACGGCGTCCAGTCGATGTAGTTGCGCAGAGTTTCGATGCTGGCTTCCACCTCCTGCACGCCCAGACGGTGGGCTACTGGCGGAGTGTAGCGTTCCCAATCGAACGCCAGATCATTATCGCGCGCCGCTTCCAGCGTGACCGGCGGCGTGCGCGGTTTTTTGCGGGCGTGCTGAATACGCACGGTTTCGTACTCTTTGCGGGTACGGGCGACAAAGTCATCGCGCTGGTTGTCGGAGAGTAGCGCCGCCACCACGCCCACGGTACGCGAAGCATTCTGCACGTAGACCGTCGGACCGCTGTAGTTCTGCTCGATTTTCACCGCCGTATGCGCTTTCGAAGTGGTTGCGCCGCCGATCAGTAGCGGGATAGTAAAGCCCTGACGCTCCATCTCTTTCGCCACGTTGACCATTTCGTCCAGCGACGGGGTGATAAGCCCGGAAAGACCAATCAGATCGGCATTCACTTCACGCGCCGTTCTGAGGATTTTCTCCGCTGGCACCATCACGCCAAGATCGACGATTTCGTAGTTGTTGCATTGCAGCACCACGCCAACAATGTTCTTGCCAATGTCGTGCACATCGCCCTTCACGGTGGCGATGACCATCTTGCCGTTGCTGGAGCCTTTTTCTTTGCTGGCTTCAATAAACGGCTCCAGGTAGGCCACCGCTTGTTTCATCACGCGAGCGGATTTCACCACCTGCGGCAGGAACATTTTCCCTTCGCCGAACAGGTCGCCGACCACGTTCATGCCGTCCATCAGCGGGCCTTCGATCACCTCAATCGGGCGGGCGGCCTGCTGGCGGGCTTCTTCGGTATCCTGTTCGATAAATTCGGTAATGCCTTTCACCAGCGAGTATTCGAGACGCTTTTTCACGTCCCAGCTACGCCATTCCGCCTGCCGGGCGTTGGCAGCTTCGTCGGTTTTGCTGCCGCGGTATTTCTCCGCCAAATCCAGCAAACGCTCGGTGCCGTCATCGCGACGGTTAAGAATGACATCTTCAACCGCATCGCGCAGTTCGGCAGGCAGGTCGTCATAAATCGCCAGCTGTCCGGCGTTGACGATACCCATGTCCATGCCGTTGCGGATGGCGTAGTAGAGGAATACCGCGTGGATAGCCTCACGTACCGGGTCGTTGCCGCGGAACGAGAAGGACACGTTAGACACGCCGCCGGAGATCAGCGCGTGCGGCAGCTCGCGTTTGATGTCTTCGCAAGCGCCGATAAAGTCCTGCGCGTAGTTGTTGTGCTCTTCAATACCGGTCGCCACGGCGAAGATATTCGGGTCGAAGATGATGTCTTCCGGCGGGAAACCCACCTCTTCGGTGAGAATTTTGTAGGCTCGGCGGCAAATTTCGATTTTACGCTCACGGGTATCGGCCTGCCCCTGCTCATCAAAAGCCATCACCACCACCGCGGCGCCGTAGCGACGTAGCAACTTCGCATGATGAATAAAGGCTTCCACGCCCTCTTTCATCGAAATAGAGTTGACGATGCCTTTACCCTGAATGCACTTCAGCCCTTTTTCGATAACCTCCCATTTGGAGGAGTCGATCATGATTGGTACACGGGCAATATCCGGCTCACCGGCAATCAGGCTGAGGAAACGCACCATCGCCGCTTCGGCGTCGAGCATCCCCTCATCCATATTGATATCAATAATCTGCGCGCCACTTTCTACCTGCTGACGGGCGACGTCCAGCGCTTCGCTGTATTTCTCTTCTTTGATCAGCCGTTTAAATTTGGCCGAGCCGGTGACGTTAGTACGCTCGCCGACGTTGACAAACAGGCTGTCGTCGCCAATATTCAGCGGCTCCAGGCCGGACAGACGGCAGGAGACCGCAATCTCTGGCAGCTTACGCGGTGGCAAGCCATCCACCGCTCGGCTCATCGCCGCAATATGCTCCGGCGTGGTGCCACAGCAGCCGCCAACCACGTTGAGGAAGCCCGCTTCGGCCCATTCGCGGATTTGCGTTGCCATGGTGTCGGCGTCGAGGTCGTACTCGCCGAAAGCGTTCGGCAGGCCGGCGTTCGGGTGCGCGGTGACGTAGCATTCGGCAATCCGCGACAGTTCCTGGACGTACTGGCGCAGTTCATCTGGTCCCAGCGCGCAGTTAAGGCCAAAAGTGAGCGCCTCGGCGTGGCGCAGCGAGTTATAAAAGGCTTCGGTCGTCTGGCCGGAAAGCGTACGGCCAGAGGCGTCGGTGATGGTGCCGGAAATCATGATCGGCAGATCAACGCCCAGCGCTTCAAACTCTTCTTTCACCGCAAACACCGCCGCTTTCGCATTCAGGGTGTCAAAGACGGTCTCAATCAGAATCAGATCTGCGCCACCTTCCACCAGCGCTTTAGTGGATTCACGGTAGGCCGCCACCAGCTGATCGAAGGTGATATTACGAAACGCCGGGTCGTTGACGTCCGGCGAAATGGAGGCCGTGCGGTTAGTTGGACCAAGCACGCCCGCAACAAAGCGTGGTTTTTCTGGTGTTCGCGCCGTCCATTCATCGGCGCAGGCGCGCGCCAGTTTGGCCGCCGCATAGTTAATTTCCGCCGACAGGGATTCCATCCGGTAATCCGCCATCGCAATGGTTGTCGAGTTAAAGGTGTTGGTTTCGATGATATCCGCGCCAGCCTCAAAGTAGGCGTTGTGGATAGCGGCGATCACCTCCGGCTTGCTGAGTACCAGCAGGTCATTGTTGCCTTTCAGGTCGCAGGGCCAGTCGGCAAAGCGCTCCCCGCGGAAATCTTCTTCATGTAGACGATAGCTCTGGATCATGGTGCCCATACCGCCGTCCAGCACCAGAATACGTTCATTTAACTGCGCACGCAGTTGTTCAACTTTGCTGCTCACACTCGCTCCCGACAACGCTCCACGTAACGAGCCATACTGGCACAAAGCGTGCTGGCGGAAAAGAGAACAACGGGCAACATGAGACATGTTCAGCTTGCCACCCACTTCTGTCGCTTTGCCGGATGGCGGCGCAAACGCCTTATCCAGCCTACAAATTACTTTGGCGGCTCCCAAAGCGTAGGCCTGATAAGCGAAGCGCCATCGGGCATCCTGTGATGTCACTCATCCGATCAGTTCAGGAACTCTTGCATTATAATTGAATAAAACGAAAATGATTTCCACGATACAGAAAAAGGAGTCTGCCATGGTTGCCCCTGTTCCCGCGAAACGCGGGAGAAAACCTGCCGCTACCACTGCACCCGTAACCGGGCAGGTTCAGTCTTTAACTCGCGGTCTGAAGCTGCTGGAGTGGATTGCCGAGTCCAACGGCAGCGTCGCGCTGACCGAACTGGCGCAACAGGCGGGTTTGCCTAATTCCACGACTCACCGTCTACTCACCACCATGCAGCAACAGGGTTTTGTCCGCCAGGTTGGTGAGCTGGGCCACTGGGCCGTAGGCGCACACGCGTTTATCGTCGGTAGCAGCTTCTTACAGAGCCGTAATCTGCTGGCGATTGTCCATCCGATTTTGCGCAAGCTGATGGAGGACTCCGGCGAAACGGTAAACCTTGCCGTACTCGATCAGAGCGACCATCAGGCTATTATTATCGACCAGGTGCAGTGCACACAATTGATGCGCATGTCCGCCCCTATTGGCGGCAAGCTGCCCATGCACGCCTCTGGCGCGGGCAAGGCGTTTTTATCACAGCTCAGTGAGGAACAGGTTACCAGTCTGCTGCATCGCAAGGGGTTGCACGCTTATACCCATGCGACGCTGGTGTCGCCGCTGCATCTGAAAGATGACCTCGCCCAAACACGCAAGCGCGGCTATTCCTTTGACGACGAAGAACATGCACTCGGTCTGCGCTGCGTGGCCTCGTGTATTTATGACGAACACCGCGAACCGTTTGCGGCCCTCTCTATTTCCGGCCCCTGCTCACGCATTACCGACGATCGCGTCACCGAACTTGGCGCCATGGTGATTAAAGCGGCGAAAGAGGTGACGCTGGCCTATGGTGGAACTCGCTGAAATGAGCAGCCTGAAATTATACTGGCAGGAGAAGTACCCACAGGCCTTCTGTTGGTCTTTCGGTGATTCGCCGGCGCTGGCCGACGAGCTGGCGGCGCTAGTGGTCGCCGGTAAAAAGCGTGGCACCTGTAGCTCGCTGGTTAGCTATCAGAAAGAGCAGCCCCCTGTCACGCCCGGGTCATATCACATTGTGCTCAACGGCACAGGCGACGCCGTGTGCGTCATACGCACGCTGGCGCTCAGGCTGATCCGTTTTAACGAGATGAGCGCCGATCTCGCCGCACTGGAAGGCGAAGGCGATCTTAGCCTGGCGTACTGGCAAGCGGCACACCGGGCCTTTTTTGAGCGCGAGGGTAATTGGTCGCCGGAGATGGAACTGGTTTACGAAGAGTTCGCCGTACTTGAGATCGCGCCGTAACGCACGCTAAAGCGCTGGCGACGACGATAGGCATACACATCTTCTACATGTCCTTCTTTAATACGCGTCTGTAGCGCGCGCCAGTAATCGGCGCGAAACAGGTCGGCATGCATCTCTTCAAACAATGGCCCGATACGCGGATCGGCACACAGCCAGTGGCGAAACTCCTCCGGGAAAACATCACCCGGCGAGACGCTATACCAGGGTTCGCTGGCCAGTTCGTCTTCCGGATAACGCGCTGGCGGAATATCGCGGAAATTCACTTCCGTCATGTAGCAAATTTCATCGTAGTCGTAGAACACCACGCGGCCATGACGGGTAACGCCAAAGTTTTTAAACAACATATCGCCGGGGAAAATATTAGCGGCGGCAAGCTGGCGAATCGCATTACCATATTCTTCTATCGCATCGCGCAACTGCTGGCCTTCTACCTGTTCCAGCCAGATATTGAGCGGCACCATGCGCCGTTCAATATAGAGATGGCGAATGACGATATGTTCCCCAAGATCGGTAATCTTCTCTGGCACTTCTTGCCGTAACAGCGCCATCAGCGCCGGATCGATTTGCCGTTTATCCAGTACGAAATTCTCAAACTCCTGGGTATCCGCCATACGACCGACGCGATCATGCTCTTTTACCAGTTGATAACAGGCACGCACATGGGCGGCAGACATCTCTTTCTGCGGGGCGAATTTGTCTTTAATGATTTTAAATACCCGGTCGAAACCTGGCAGGGTAAACACCAGCATCACCATGCCGCGGATACCAGGCGCCTCAATGAATTTCTCATCGCTTTCAGCCAGATAACACAAATATTCGCGGTAGCTTTCGGTTTTCGCATGTTTCTGGCAGCCAATCGCCATATACAGTTCGGCAGTGGTTTTACCCGGCAGGATTTCACGCAACCACTCAACCAGCGCGGCAGGCAGCGGCGCATACACCATAAAATAAGAGCGGGCAAAACCAAACACAATGCTCGCTTCTGCCGTGGTGGTCAGGCAGGTATCGACAAACAGTTCCCCCTCATCAGTACGATGAATCGGCAATAAAAACGGCAGCGTACCGTCAGGTGTGGTTAATTTACCTACCAGCCAGGCCGCTTTATTACGGTAAAACAACTCATTCGCCACCTGGACATGGCAGCGAGGTAGCGCGTCCTCGCCCAGTGTTTCAGTCAGGTGCGCGATAATATAGCGGATATCCCGGCTTTTATTCTGCCAGGGCAGACGCAGCGGTAAGTCACTGAGTATGCGCATCAACAGCGGCTCCCAACCGTGATCGGGAAAGAAGTCTTTGGCCAGCGGGCGCGGGATAGTACGGAAGCGACGCTCCGGTTGCGAACTGAAAATAAACAACCGCTCGGGTGTTAACGAGCGGTGGTCAAATAACCGGCAATAAACGGAGTTGAAAAAGCTCTCCGCAATCTCGAAGCGCGGGTAATCCGGCAACAGCCGGGTGTAATGCTCTTTAACGCGTAAAAGGAAATCCGCGTCGGTACTTTTGCCATCGGTAATACAGCGCAGTTGCTCCACCACCAGACCCACATGATGATCATAGAGGTGGATACGGCTTTTCATCGCCTGCTGGACGGCGTGCCAGTCGGCCTGTTCAAAACGCTGCTGCGCGCCGGAAGTCACTTCCAGAAATCGACCATACTGCGCGTCAAAGCCTTGCAGGATGGTTTGAGCAATCAGTAATTCCAGGCCACGCGGCATTTTTTTCCCTCATCCGGCACCACGTCATGCCGGATGGCGCGTTCGCTTATCCGGCCTACGCTATCTGTAGGCCCGGTAAGCGCAGCGCCACCGGGCATCAATCAAAACTGCGATTCTTCGGTGGAACCCGTTAACGCGGTAACGGATGACGCGCCGCCCTGAATAATGGTGGTGACTTTGTCGAAGTAACCTGTGCCCACTTCCTGCTGGTGGGAAACAAAGGTATAGCCGTCTTTCGCTGCGGCGAACTCGGGTTGTTGAACCTTCTCAACATAGTGTTTCATACCCTCACCCTGAGCGTATGCATGCGCCAGGTCGAACATGTTGAACCACATGCTGTGGATGCCCGCCAGGGTAATAAACTGGTATTTGTAACCCATGTCCGACAACTGCTGCTGGAAGCTGGCAATGGTCTTGTCGTCCAGATTCTTCTGCCAGTTGAAGGATGGCGAACAGTTATAGGCCAGCAGTTTGCCCGGATACTTCGCGTGGATAGCATCGGCAAAACGACGCGCCAGTTCGAGATCCGGCGTAGAAGTTTCGCACCATACCAGATCGGCATACGGGGCATACGCCAGACCGCGGCTGATCGCCTGCTCAATGCCCGCATGGGTGCGGTAAAAACCTTCGCTGGTGCGTTCGCCGGTAATAAAACCGCTGTCATAGGGATCGCAGTCGGAGGTGATCAGATCTGCCGCATCCGCATCGGTACGCGCAATCACCAGCGTCGGGACGCCCATCACATCAGCGGCCAGACGCGCAGCAACCAGTTTCTGAATCGCCTCCTGCGTGGGGACCAGCACCTTGCCGCCCATATGGCCGCATTTCTTCACCGACGCCAGCTGATCTTCGAAGTGAACGGCCGCTGCACCGGCTTCAATCATCGATTTCATCAGTTCGAAGGCATTCAGAACGCCGCCAAAACCGGCTTCCGCATCAGCAACGATCGGCAGGAAGTAATCCACATAGCGCGGATCGTTGGGTTCAATACCGGATGCCCACTGGATCTGATCCGCACGACGGAAAGTGTTGTTGATCCGATCCACTACCGCCGGAACAGAGTTTGCCGGGTACAACGATTGATCCGGATACATGCTGGATGCCAGGTTGGCATCTGCCGCCACCTGCCAGCCTGAAAGATAAATCGCCTCAATACCGGCTTTCGCCTGCTGCAACGCCTGACCGCCGGTCAGCGCGCCAAGGCTGTTGATATAGCCTTTTTTCGCTTCACCGTGCAACAGCCGCCACATTTTCGCTGCGCCGAGCTGCGCCAGCGTGCATTCCGGGTTAACCGAGCCGCGTAATTTCACCACCTCCTCCGCGCTGTACGGGCGGGTGATGCCTTCCCAGCGCGGTTGTGTCCACTCTTTCTGTAATTCTTCGATTTGTTGAGTACGGGTTTTCATGTGCAGATGCTCCATATTGTTATGTGGTGAATTAAGCCAGTAAGCGATAGCCCGGCAGGGTGAGGAAGTCGATTAAGTCATCTGAGGTGGTGATTTGCTCCATCAGACGTGCGGCATCGTCGAAGCGCCCGCTGCTGTAGCGGTGCTCGCCCAGTTCGTCCTGGATTACCCGCATCTCTTCCGCCAACATTTCGCGGAAAAGCGCTTTCGTTACGGGTTTTCCATTGCTCAGTGTTTTCTCATGGTGAATCCACTGCCAGATAGAGGTTCGTGAGATTTCCGCCGTCGCGGCATCCTCCATCAGACCGTAAATCGGTACACAGCCATTGCCGGAGATCCACGCTTCAATGTACTGCACTGCCACGCGAATATTGGCGCGCATTCCCGCTTCTGTGCGTTCGCCTTCACATGGCTCCAGTAACTGTTCAGCGGTAATCGGCGCATCTTCATCACGGGTAATGAACAGCTGATTTTTGTGCTCGCCCAGTACCTCGTTAAAGACGGCCATTGCGGTATCCGCCAACCCGGGATGCGCAATCCACGTGCCGTCGTGGCCGTTGTTCGCTTCCAGCGCTTTATCCGCTTTCACTTTGGCAAGGACCTGATTGTTGCGTTCAACGTCTTTGCTCGGGATAAACGCCGCCATACCGCCCATCGCGAACGCGCCGCGCTTGTGACAGGTTTTGATCAGCAGGCGCGAGTAGGCGCTCAGAAACGGTTTGTCCATCGTTACCACCTGCCTGTCCGGCAAGACGCGATCCGGGTGATTTTTCAACGTTTTGATATAGCTGAAAATATAATCCCAGCGACCACAGTTGAGACCGACGATATGATCACGCAGCGCATGAAGAATCTCATCCATCTGGAAAACAGCCGGCAGCGTTTCAATCAACAGGGTCGCTTTGATCGTACCGCGCGGCAGGTTAAAGCGGTCTTCGGCGTAGCTGAAAACTTCACTCCACCAGGCTGCTTCCTGCCAGGCTTGCGTTTTCGGCAGGTAAAAATACGGGCCGCTACCTTTAGCGAGCAGCGCTTTATAGTTGTGGAAAAAGTACAGAGCAAAATCAAACAGGCTGCCGGGAATGGCTTCCCCCCGCCAGGTAACATGTTTTTCTGGCAGATGTAGACCACGTACACGACAAATCAATACGGCCGGATCGGGCTTGAGCTGATAGATTTTTCCGGCTTCGTTGGTATAGCTAATGGTGCCGTTCACCGCATCACGCAGGTTGATTTGACCATCAATAACTTTATTCCAGTCCGGCGCCAGCGAGTCTTCAAAATCCGCCATAAACACTTTCACATTTGCGTTCAGGGCATTAATCACCATTTTACGTTCAACCGGCCCGGTAATTTCTACTCGGCGATCCTGTAAATCCGCCGGAATACCACGAATCTGCCAATTACTTTCTCTAATGGAAGTGGTTTCCGAAATAAAATCAGGCAACTTACCGTTATCAATATCCTGCTGTTGCTGGATACGTGCAGCCAGGAGTTTATTGCGTTTTGGCGTAAAACGGGTGACTAACTCCGTCAAAAACTCGACTGCCTCAGCGGTCAGGACTTGCTTTTCCAGCTCGCCTTGCGGCCTGGTAAAGGTTAATTCATCAGTTGTGGTTGCCTGTGGATTCATCATGCAGCTCCTCTTGTTGATCCAGATACATCCCCAATGCGAACGAAGGATCACTGTGCGCTTTTCGTTCAACACAACTAAGACTACTCAATTAAATTTCAAAATCAAAAACAATTTCCATTTTTAATTTAATTATGCATTAACCTATTGATAACAATGTAAATTAAATTTAATTACATGATGAGGTGCGTTTCGGAAATAAAAAAGGCACCCGAAGGTGCCTGATTCAACATGCTGAAACGCTTTAGGATCGTCAGAAGCAGAAGATTAATCCAGGGTTGGATTCATGTGACGCAGATCATATGGCGTAATCTGGTAGACATAATAGTTGAGCCAGTTAGTAAACAGTAAATTACCGTGGCTGCGCCAGGTTGCGCGCGGTATGTTTTGCGGATCGTTTTTTGGGAAATAGTTGTACGGAACCTCCGGATTTAACCCGGCCTCAACGTCACGAAAATATTCACCCGCTAACGTATGAGCGTCATATTCAGGATGACCGGTGACAAACGCAATACGTTTATCTTTGCTGGCAAACAGGTACGCATCCCCTTCTTCTGTTTCGGCCAGAATTTCAAGATCCGTATAATCCCGTATTAGCGCCGCCGGGAAATCGGCATAGCGTGAGTGTGGCGCAAGAAACGAATCATCAAAACCACGCGTTAACAGAGCATGAGGATGAAGGATGTGATGTTCATAGACGCCGGAAAGTTTATCTGTACGGGTCTGCTTAGGGATACCATACAGAATATTGAGTGCAGCCTGGACGGCCCAACAGACAAATAGCGTCGAAGTAACGTGATCTTTCGCCCATTCCAGCACCTGCCTAATCTGCGGCCAGTAAGCCACGTCATTAAACTCCACCAGACCCAGCGGCGCTCCGGTCACGATAAGCCCATCAAAGTTCTGATCGCAGATATCGTCGAAGTTACAGTAAAAGTTGTTCAGATGCTCGGCTGGCGTGTTCCTCGACTCGCGGGCATCTATCCGCAGCAGTTGAATATCGACCTGCAATGGCGAGTTCGATAGCAAGCGCAGAAACTGATTTTCCGTTTCAATCTTCTTCGGCATCAGGTTAAGGATAAGTACCTTTAGCGGGCGAATTTCCTGACCTGATGCGCGAGAAGTCGTCATGACGAAGACATTCTCCTCACGTAAAAAATTGACGGCGGGTAGCTCGTCCAGCACGCGAATCGGCATAACCTGATAACCTCACGACATACGTTTAAACGTTTAGACATCCAGATAGCTGAAGATACTCAGAAATCAGGCGAATGTCGAGTCTGCAAGTTCAAGGTGAGAAAGTTTCACGACAGCATTTGCATTAGAATAGAAGTAAGCAAAAAAGGAGTGAAGATGATGATTAACATTCGCCGTTCAAGGCATGAGGAAGGGGAAAAACTGATTGCGATCTGGCGTCGCTCAGTCGATGCCACGCACGATTTTCTGTCAAACGCTTATCGGGCCGAACTGGAAGAGCTGGTGAGCGATTTTCTGCCAGAAGCGCCACTATGGGTTGCCGTGACCGATCAGGATGAGCCGGTAGGATTTATGCTGCTTACCGGCGAACATATGGATGCGCTGTTTGTCGATCCGGACGTGCGTGGTCAGGGTATCGGTAAGAGATTAGTTGAACATGCGTTAACACTGGCGCCGGGGTTGACAACCAATGTTAATGAGCAGAATACACAAGCTGTTGGATTTTATAAGAAAATGGGATTTAAGGTGACGGGACGTTCGGAGGTTGACGATCTTGGGAAACCGTATCCATTGTTGAATTTAATTTATCCGTGAGTAGTGGTGCTGCCTGATAAGTGCATACAGGCCGGATAAGGCGAAACTGCCATCCGGCGGTGCAGGTTGCCTGATGGCGCTGCGCTTATCAGGCCTACATTTTTACAGTTACCACACACGCAAAGAAGCCCGTCCAGACGGACGGGCTTCTTCACTTGTCTGATGCCTGGCAGTTCCCTACTCTCGCATGGGGAGACCCCACACTACCATCGGCGCTACGGCGTTTCACTTCTGAGTTCGGCATGGGGTCAGGTGGGACCACCGCGCTAGTGCCGCCAGGCAAATTCTGTTATCAGACCGTTTTTACGTTCTGATGTAATCTGAATCAGTGCTGAAAATCATCTCTCATCCGCCAAAACATCTTCGGCGTTGTAAGGTTAAGCCTCACGGTTCATTAGTACCGGTTAGCTCAACGCATCGCTGCGCTTACACACCCGGCCTATCAACGTCGTCGTCTTCAACGTTCCTTCAGGAGACCTAAAGTCTCAGGGAGAACTCATCTCGGGGCAAGTTTCGTGCTTAGATGCTTTCAGCACTTATCTCTTCCGCATTTAGCTACCGGGCAGTGCCATTGGCATGACAACCCGAACACCAGTGATGCGTCCACTCCGGTCCTCTCGTACTAGGAGCAGCCCCCCTCAGTTCTCCAGCGCCCACGGCAGATAGGGACCGAACTGTCTCACGACGTTCTAAACCCAGCTCGCGTACCACTTTAAATGGCGAACAGCCATACCCTTGGGACCTACTTCAGCCCCAGGATGTGATGAGCCGACATCGAGGTGCCAAACACCGCCGTCGATATGAACTCTTGGGCGGTATCAGCCTGTTATCCCCGGAGTACCTTTTATCCGTTGAGCGATGGCCCTTCCATTCAGAACCACCGGATCACTATGACCTGCTTTCGCACCTGCTCGCGCCGTCACGCTCGCAGTCAAGCTGGCTTATGCCATTGCACTAACCTCCTGATGTCCGACCAGGATTAGCCAACCTTCGTGCTCCTCCGTTACTCTTTAGGAGGAGACCGCCCCAGTCAAACTACCCACCAGACACTGTCCGCAACCCGGATTACGGGTCCACGTTAGAACATCAAACATTAAAGGGTGGTATTTCAAGGTCGGCTCCATGCAGACTGGCGTCCACACTTCAAAGCCTCCCACCTATCCTACACATCAAGGCTCAATGTTCAGTGTCAAGCTATAGTAAAGGTTCACGGGGTCTTTCCGTCTTGCCGCGGGTACACTGCATCTTCACAGCGAGTTCAATTTCACTGAGTCTCGGGTGGAGACAGCCTGGCCATCATTACGCCATTCGTGCAGGTCGGAACTTACCCGACAAGGAATTTCGCTACCTTAGGACCGTTATAGTTACGGCCGCCGTTTACCGGGGCTTCGATCAGGAGCTTCGCTTGCGCTGACCCCATCAATTAACCTTCCGGCACCGGGCAGGCGTCACACCGTATACGTCCACTTTCGTGTTTGCACAGTGCTGTGTTTTTAATAAACAGTTGCAGCCAGCTGGTATCTTCGACTGACTTCAGCTCCGTGAGTAAATCACTTCACCTACGTGTCAGCGTGCCTTCTCCCGAAGTTACGGCACCATTTTGCCTAGTTCCTTCACCCGAGTTCTCTCAAGCGCCTTGGTATTCTCTACCTGACCACCTGTGTCGGTTTGGGGTACGATTTGATGTTACCTGATGCTTAGAGGCTTTTCCTGGAAGCAGGGCATTTGTTGCTTCAGCACCGTAGTGCCTCGTCGTCACGCCTCAGTGTTAAAGTGAACCGGATTTACCTGGAACACACACCTACACGCTTAAACCGGGACAACCGTCGCCCGGCCAACATAGCCTTCTCCGTCCCCCCTTCGCAGTAACACCAAGTACGGGAATATTAACCCGTTTCCCATCGACTACGCCTTTCGGCCTCGCCTTAGGGGTCGACTCACCCTGCCCCGATTAACGTTGGACAGGAACCCTTGGTCTTCCGGCGAGCGGGCTTTTCACCCGCTTTATCGTTACTTATGTCAGCATTCGCACTTCTGATACCTCCAGCAACCCTCACAGGCCACCTTCGCAGGCTTACAGAACGCTCCCCTACCCAACAACACACAGTGTCGCTGCCGCAGCTTCGGTGCATGGTTTAGCCCCGTTACATCTTCCGCGCAGGCCGACTCGACCAGTGAGCTATTACGCTTTCTTTAAATGATGGCTGCTTCTAAGCCAACATCCTGGCTGTCTGGGCCTTCCCACATCGTTTCCCACTTAACCATGACTTTGGGACCTTAGCTGGCGGTCTGGGTTGTTTCCCTCTTCACGACGGACGTTAGCACCCGCCGTGTGTCTCCCGTGATAACATTCTCCGGTATTCGCAGTTTGCATCGGGTTGGTAAGCCGGGATGGCCCCCTAGCCGAAACAGTGCTCTACCCCCGGAGATGAATTCACGAGGCGCTACCTAAATAGCTTTCGGGGAGAACCAGCTATCTCCCGGTTTGATTGGCCTTTCACCCCCAGCCACAGGTCATCCGCTAATTTTTCAACATTAGTCGGTTCGGTCCTCCAGTTAGTGTTACCCAACCTTCAACCTGCCCATGGCTAGATCACCGGGTTTCGGGTCTATACCCTGCAACTTAACGCCCGGTTAAGACTCGGTTTCCCTGCGGCTCCCCTATACGGTTAACCTTGCTACAGAATATAAGTCGCTGACCCATTATACAAAAGGTACGCAGTCACACAGGTAAACCTGTGCTCCCACTGCTTGTACGTACACGGTTTCAGGTTCTTTTTCACTCCCCTCGCCGGGGTTCTTTTCGCCTTTCCCTCACGGTACTGGTTCACTATCGGTCAGTCAGGAGTATTTAGCCTTGGAGGATGGTCCCCCCATATTCAGACAGGATACCACGTGTCCCGCCCTACTCATCGAGCTCACAGCACATGCGCTTTTGTGTACGGGGCTGTCACCCTGTATCGCGCGCCTTTCCAGACGCTTCCACTAACACACATGCTGATTCAGGCTCTGGGCTCCTCCCCGTTCGCTCGCCGCTACTGGGGGAATCTCGGTTGATTTCTTTTCCTCGGGGTACTTAGATGTTTCAGTTCCCCCGGTTCGCCTCATTAACCTATGGATTCAGTTAATGATAGTGTGACGAATCACACTGGGTTTCCCCATTCGGGTATCGCCGGTTATAACGGTTCATATCACCTTACCGGCGCTTATCGCAGATTAGCACGCCCTTCATCGCCTCTGACTGCCAGGGCATCCACCGTGTACGCTTAGTCGCTTAACCTCACAACCCGAAAATGTTTCTCGCGATTCATCATCGTGTTGCGAAAATTTGAGAGACTCACGAACAACTTTCGTTGTTCTGTGTTTCAATTTTCAGCTTGATCCAGATTTTTAAAGAGCAAATATCTCAAACGTGACTCGCAAGTCAGTTTTGAGATACTGATGGCAACGCCTTTCACACATTACCGCGCAAGTGGCGTCCCCTAGGGGATTCGAACCCCTGTTACCGCCGTGAAAGGGCGGTGTCCTGGGCCTCTAGACGAAGGGGACGTATCAGTCTGCTTCGCAAGACGCCTTGCTATTTACTTTCTATCAGACAATCTGTGTGAGCACTGCAAAGAACAGTTCTTTAAGGTAAGGAGGTGATCCAACCGCAGGTTCCCCTACGGTTACCTTGTTACGACTTCACCCCAGTCATGAATCACAAAGTGGTAAGCGCCCTCCCGAAGGTTAAGCTACCTACTTCTTTTGCAACCCACTCCCATGGTGTGACGGGCGGTGTGTACAAGGCCCGGGAACGTATTCACCGTGGCATTCTGATCCACGATTACTAGCGATTCCGACTTCATGGAGTCGAGTTGCAGACTCCAATCCGGACTACGACGCACTTTATGAGGTCCGCTTGCTCTCGCGAGGTCGCTTCTCTTTGTATGCGCCATTGTAGCACGTGTGTAGCCCTGGTCGTAAGGGCCATGATGACTTGACGTCATCCCCACCTTCCTCCAGTTTATCACTGGCAGTCTCCTTTGAGTTCCCGACCTAATCGCTGGCAACAAAGGATAAGGGTTGCGCTCGTTGCGGGACTTAACCCAACATTTCACAACACGAGCTGACGACAGCCATGCAGCACCTGTCTCACAGTTCCCGAAGGCACCAATCCATCTCTGGAAAGTTCTGTGGATGTCAAGACCAGGTAAGGTTCTTCGCGTTGCATCGAATTAAACCACATGCTCCACCGCTTGTGCGGGCCCCCGTCAATTCATTTGAGTTTTAACCTTGCGGCCGTACTCCCCAGGCGGTCTACTTAACGCGTTAGCTCCGGAAGCCACGCCTCAAGGGCACAACCTCCAAGTAGACATCGTTTACGGCGTGGACTACCAGGGTATCTAATCCTGTTTGCTCCCCACGCTTTCGCACCTGAGCGTCAGTCTTTGTCCAGGGGGCCGCCTTCGCCACCGGTATTCCTCCAGATCTCTACGCATTTCACCGCTACACCTGGAATTCTACCCCCCTCTACAAGACTCAAGCCTGCCAGTTTCGAATGCAGTTCCCAGGTTGAGCCCGGGGATTTCACATCCGACTTGACAGACCGCCTGCGTGCGCTTTACGCCCAGTAATTCCGATTAACGCTTGCACCCTCCGTATTACCGCGGCTGCTGGCACGGAGTTAGCCGGTGCTTCTTCTGCGGGTAACGTCAATTGCTGCGGTTATTAACCACAACACCTTCCTCCCCGCTGAAAGTACTTTACAACCCGAAGGCCTTCTTCATACACGCGGCATGGCTGCATCAGGCTTGCGCCCATTGTGCAATATTCCCCACTGCTGCCTCCCGTAGGAGTCTGGACCGTGTCTCAGTTCCAGTGTGGCTGGTCATCCTCTCAGACCAGCTAGGGATCGTCGCCTTGGTGAGCCGTTACCTCACCAACAAGCTAATCCCATCTGGGCACATCTGATGGCAAGAGGCCCGAAGGTCCCCCTCTTTGGTCTTGCGACGTTATGCGGTATTAGCCACCGTTTCCAGTAGTTATCCCCCTCCATCAGGCAGTTTCCCAGACATTACTCACCCGTCCGCCACTCGTCAGCGAAGCAGCAAGCTGCTTCCTGTTACCGTTCGACTTGCATGTGTTAGGCCTGCCGCCAGCGTTCAATCTGAGCCATGATCAAACTCTTCAATTTAAAAGTTTGATGCTCAAAGAATTAAACTTCGTAATGAATTACGTGTTCACTCTTGAGACTTGGTATTCATTTTTCGTCCGAGGACGTTAAGAATCCGTATCTTCGAGTGCCCACACAGATTGTCTGATAAATTGTTAAAGAGCAGGTGCGACGCGGCTTTCAGCTCACCGTCGCGAGGTGGCGTATATTACGCTTTCCTCTTTCAGAGTCAACCCTGAATTTCAGGATTTTTCTCTTCAACCGACCGGCTGTTTGTGTGAAGTGATTCACATCCGCCGTGTCGATGGAGGCGCATTATAGGGAGTTCTCTGCTGACCGCAATAGAAAAATTGCAGAAAAATGACTGTTTGCTGCATTCCCCAGCAAAACCCCTGGTTATACCCATTTACGCACAGACTTATCCACAAAATGCGCGTTCATCTCCTGGATCTTCTCACTCTGCAAATGATCTTTCAGGGATAAAAGCAGGGCCAGAATTTAAAAAGAAAAATTCGCGAGCGTTGCGCAAACGTTTTCGTTACAATGTCGCCGCAAAATGAGAATGCCCCATAAGGGGCGTTAGCTGAGTTTTTCACGAAAAATTCAGCTAACGCTCTCTGTAATCGTCAAATCCAGGGGATTTACCATGCAACAACGTCGTCCAGTCCGCCGCGCTTTGCTCAGTGTTTCTGACAAGGCCGGTATCATCGAATTCGCCCAGGCACTTTCCGCACGCGGTGTGGAGCTGCTGTCTACGGGGGGCACAGCCCGCCTGTTAGCAGAAAAAGGCCTGCCGGTGACCGAAGTTTCCGATTACACCGGTTTCCCGGAAATGATGGATGGACGCGTAAAGACCCTGCATCCAAAAGTCCACGGCGGCATCCTCGGTCGTCGCGGCCAGGACGATGCCATTATGGAACAGCACCACATCGCCCCTATCGATATGGTTGTCGTTAACCTGTATCCGTTCGCCGAGACCGTTGCCCGCGAAGGTTGCTCGCTGGAAGATGCAGTAGAGAACATCGATATCGGCGGCCCGACCATGGTGCGCTCCGCCGCGAAGAACCATAAAGACGTCGCTATCGTGGTGAAGAGCAGCGACTACGATGCCATTATTAAAGAGATGGATGCTAACGAAGGTTCTCTGACCCTCAACACCCGTTTCGATCTCGCGATTAAAGCCTTCGAACACACCGCCGCCTACGACAGCATGATCGCTAACTACTTCGGCAGCATGGTTCCGGCCTACCACGGTGAAAGCAAAGAAGCCGCCGGTCGCTTCCCGCGTACGCTGAATCTGAACTTCATTAAGAAGCAGGATATGCGTTACGGCGAGAACAGCCACCAGCAGGCTGCCTTCTATATAGAAGAGAATGTGAAAGAAGCGTCCGTTGCCACTGCACAACAGGTGCAGGGCAAAGCGCTTTCCTACAACAACATCGCCGATACCGATGCGGCGCTGGAATGCGTGAAAGAGTTCAACGAGCCAGCCTGCGTAATCGTCAAGCACGCTAACCCGTGCGGCGTGGCGGTAAGTACCTCTATTCTCGACGCTTACGATCGCGCCTATAAAACCGACCCGACCTCCGCGTTCGGCGGCATTATCGCCTTTAACCGTGAGCTGGATGCGGAAACCGCGCAGGCCATCATCTCCCGCCAGTTCGTGGAAGTGATCATCGCCCCATCTGCGACCGAAGAAGCGCTGAAGATCACTGCCGCTAAACAGAACGTTCGCGTCCTGACCTGTGGCCAGTGGGCACAGCGCGTACCGGGCCTCGACTTTAAACGCGTTAACGGCGGCCTGCTGGTTCAGGACAGGGATCTGGGTATGGTGAGCGAAGCTGAACTGCGCGTGGTCTCTAAACGCCAGCCGACCGAGCAGGAGCTGCGCGATGCGCTGTTCTGCTGGAAGGTCGCCAAGTTCGTGAAATCCAACGCCATTGTGTATGCGAAAGAGAACATGACTATCGGTATAGGCGCAGGCCAGATGAGCCGCGTGTACTCCGCGAAAATCGCTGGCATTAAAGCGGCTGACGAAGGTCTGGAAGTGAAAGGTTCCGCGATGGCCTCCGACGCGTTCTTCCCGTTCCGTGACGGTATTGATGCCGCTGCCGCCGTTGGCGTGAGCTGTGTGATCCAGCCTGGCGGTTCTATCCGTGATGACGAAGTGATTGCCGCTGCCGACGAACACGGTATTGCGATGATCTTCACTGACATGCGCCACTTCCGCCATTAATGGAGCGAAACATGAAAGTATTAGTGATTGGTAACGGCGGACGCGAACACGCGCTGGCCTGGAAAGCCGCACAGTCGCCGCTGGTTGATACCGTTTTTGTCGCACCGGGTAATGCCGGTACCGCGCTGGAGCCCGCGTTGCAGAACGTGGCTATCGGCGTCACCGATATTCCGGCGCTGCTGAGCTTTGCCCAGAACGAGAAGATTGATCTGACCATCGTCGGCCCGGAAGCGCCGCTGGTGATTGGCGTGGTCGATGCCTTCCGCGCCGCAGGCCTGAAAATTTTCGGCCCAACCGAAGGGGCCGCGCAACTGGAAGGCTCCAAAGCGTTCACCAAAGATTTCCTCGCTCGTCACCAGATTCCGACGGCGGAATACCAGAATTTCACCGAGATTGAGCCAGCCCTGGCTTATCTGCGTGAGAAAGGCGCGCCGATCGTCATCAAGGCCGATGGTCTGGCTGCAGGCAAAGGCGTTATCGTGGCGATGACGCTGGAAGAAGCCGAAGCCGCCGTTCATGACATGCTGGCAGGCAACGCCTTTGGCGACGCGGGCCACCGCATCGTGATTGAAGAGTTCCTCGACGGCGAAGAAGCGAGCTTTATCGTGATGGTCGACGGCGAGCACGTGCTGCCGATGGCCACCAGCCAGGATCACAAACGCGTAGGCAATGGCGATACCGGCCCGAATACCGGCGGCATGGGCGCATACTCACCGGCGCCGGTGGTGACTGATGAAGTGCACCAGCGCACCATGGAACGCATCATCTGGCCAACCGTGAAAGGCATGGCAGCAGAAGGTAACACGTACACCGGCTTCCTGTATGCGGGTCTGATGATCGACAAGCAGGGCAACCCGAAAGTTATCGAGTTCAACTGCCGCTTCGGCGATCCGGAAACCCAGCCGATCATGCTGCGCATGAAATCGGATCTGGTGGATCTTTGCCTGGCCGCCTGCGACGGCAAGCTGGATGAGAAAACCTCCGAGTGGGACGAACGCGCTTCATTAGGCGTGGTGATCGCCGCGGGCGGTTATCCGGGCAGCTACAGCACCGGCGACGAGATCCACGGCCTGCCGCTGGAAGAAGTGGCTGACGGTAAAGTTTTCCACGCGGGCACCAAACTCGCCGATGACGACCGCGTGTTGACCAGCGGCGGACGCGTCCTGTGCGCCACCGCGCTGGGCCACACCGTGGCTGAGGCGCAGAAACGCGCTTACGCCCTGATGACCGACATCCGCTGGGACGGCTGCTTCAGCCGTAACGACATTGGCTGGCGCGCCATTGAGCGTGAGCAAAACTAACGGCTGAGTTTAGCCAGCAGCGTTTTGCGCGTAATGCCTAATTGGCGGGCGGCTTCCGTTTTGTTGCCGCCCGTTTTTTCCAGCGCCGCCAGAATCACCTCTTTTTCGACGTCCACCAGCGGTTGGATCTCACCGCTGTATTCCGTTTTTATCGGCGTCGCGGCAATAGCGAGAGGCAATTCGCGTTCAGAAATGTATTCTCCCGTCAGCAACACCACCGCCCGCTCGATAGCGTTTTCCAGCTCACGGATATTGCCCGGCCAGTCGTAGTGGATCAGCAGATCCATCGCCTGCGGCGTAAACCCCTTTACCGCTTTTCGGTTACGTTCGGCAAAACGCCGCAGAAAATGGTCTGCCAGTAGCGGAATATCTTCCCGACGCTGGCGCAAAGAAGGCATTTCAATCGCCACCACATTCAGGCGGTAATAGAGATCCTGACGAAAGCGACCGGCACTCACCTCTTCCGCCAGGTCGCGGTGGGTAGCGGCAATTAACCGAACATCCACAGATATCGTCTGGTTACTTCCCACGCGTTGCACTTCGCGCTCCTGAATCGCCCGCAGCAAACGTACCTGCATTAACGGCGAGATATCGCCGATTTCATCAAGAAACAATGTCCCGCCGTCAGCTTCGACAAAGCGTCCCTCCCGACGTTTATCCGCGCCGGTAAACGCGCCTTTTTCGTGGCCGAACAGCTCAGACTCCAGCAGCGATTCATTAAGCGCCGCGCAGTTGAGCGTGACCAGCGGTTTGTCGCTCCTGGCGCTACAGGCGTGTAGCGCCCGCGCCACCAGCTCTTTACCCGTGCCGGAGTCTCCGTGAATCAATACCGTGGCGTCTGATGGTGCGACCATCGCGATTTCATTCAGTAAATGTTGCATCGCCGGACTGCTGCCAATCATGCCAAACTGCGCAGCCGACGCCGATGGCAATTCAGCGCCCGTTTCCCGCGTATGCGCCAACGCCTTTTCCAGCGTCTCCTGCAGACGGTCAAAATCCAGCGGTTTAATTAAATAGTCGAGCGCGCCGGCTTTCAACGCCTCTACCGCCGTTTCCACGCTGGAGAATGCCGTCATAATCAAAATCGGGATGGCGGGGTTGAGCGCTTTAATCTCCTTCAGCGTGGCGATACCGTCCATCTCCGCCATACGCACATCGCACAGTACCAGATCAAAGACTTTCTCACGCACCTGAGCCAACGCATCATGCCCACTGTAGGCCAGAGCGACGTTATAGCCCCAGCCCCGAAGCAGCGCCTGTAAAATCGTGCAGTGGCTTACATCATCATCCACAACCAGAATATCGATTTTTCCGCGTATCACCCTTGTTAATCCTGTTGTCTCGCTATCACTGGCAACCAGATAGTAAAGACCGCGCCTTTACCCTCAATACTTTTCACCTTAATCGCGCCGCCATGCTGTTCGATGATATTTTGCACCACCGCCAGCCCCAGGCCTGTCCCGTCAGCTTTGGTCGTAAAATAAGGTGTAAAAATCGCCTCCAGCTGATCCGGGGCGATCCCTTTCCCGCTATCGGTAACAGTGATGATAACGCGGTCGGTCCCACTTTCTTTTGCCTCTACGCTAATCGTTCCCTGGCGGCCAATCGCATGAATAGCGTTCAGGTACAGATTCAACAGCACCTGAGTCAGCCTGTCCGGGTCAGCCTGAATACGCTTAAGCGTCTCATTCGCCGTGAATCTCAACTGAATCTCTCTGCTTTGGGCATCCTGACTGACCAGATTCAGGGAGTGAGTAATAATATCATTGAGGTTAACCGCCTGGAGCGTCAGATGCGCGGGCTTTACCAGTTCGAGCAATTCGCTTACCACCCGGTTCAAACGGTCGGCCTCTTTGGCCATCACCTGCGCCAGTTCATGCGACTCGCCGCCGGCAGGCGTGCGCTCGGCAAAGTATTTCGCCAGCCCTTTGATGGACGAGAGCGGGTTACGAATTTCGTGCGCGACGCCCGCCGCCAGATGCCCCATCGCCACCAGCTTTTCTTTACGCTTCATTGCATCAAGCAGTTCTCTGTGCGAGCGCTGATAACGCTGATGCCAAAAAAACGCCAGTAACGTTGCCAACAGCACCGCCGCTAACGCAGACAAAACAATCAGCGTATTACGCCACTCCCTTGCCTGTGTTGCGGCCAGCTCGCTGGCGTCAAAGGCAATAAAAATAGTTTGTTTCGCTGGTTCGTTGTCATTGGCGCTACGCGCCATGCCGTGCCCCCTCATACCGTGACCTCTCATACCGAAAAGCGGCTGGAACTGACGGTAAATTTCCAGCGCAGGCACCGTCTCGCCGTTAGCAGCAACGTCGACACGCCGCCAACGCTCCTGCGGCCCGGGGTTTAGTTGATGCATTTCAGATGCGGAATAGAGCGATTTGCCCACCATGCCAGGGTTGCTATGAGTGATGATTACCCCCTGCGCATCCGTTACGGCGAACCACAACACGCCTGGCTGACCCGCCATCTCTTCCAGCAATGTCTGCTGCTGCGCGTGATGCATCCGCATTCCCATACCTACTCGCGTGCCGGACTCCAGAGCGCGAATGAGTACATTTCCCTTTTCCAGCAGCGTCTGCCTGGCGGCAGCGCTCTCACGGCCATAGTCGCGAATGACCATAATGGAAAATAGCCCCACCAGAATGAAGATCGCCGCAGGTAACAGCCGACTCAACCACGTTGCAGCGGCATCTTTATGTAATCGTATAAAACTCACAGGCTTCCCCGGCTCGTTTTTATTTTCCTTACTTAAGCAGAGATCATGCCATTCTTCGCTCCGCATAACCGCGCGTTGTCGCACACCCTTTCGGATACGGATGGGTAAAAATGACTCGCCAGGCGGGTCATGCGAGTCATTTTTACTCGCTTTTTGCCGCCTGAAGCGGGTTAACTCGCTGCCCGACAAGGAATAGTTACCTGGCACGGAAGATGCTAGAGAGAGGATAAGATGAGCAACAGGAGAACGCAAAATGAAACGGAACAATAAATCAGCTATCGCGCTAATCGCCCTCTCTCTTTTGGCCCTGAGCTCCGGCGCCGCCTTCGCCGGGCATCACTGGGGCAACAATGACGGTATGTGGCAACAGGGAGGTAGCCCGTTAACCACGGAACAGCAGGCGACGGCGCAGAAGATTTATGATGACTACTACACGCAGACCAGCGCGCTGCGCCAGCAACTGATATCCAAACGTTATGAATACAACGCGCTACTGACCGCCAGTTCGCCGGATACTGCGAAAATTAACGCGGTTGCCAAAGAGATGGAGTCATTAGGCCAGAAGTTAGATGAGCAACGCGTGAAACGGGATGTCGCGATGGCGCAGGCTGGCATACCACGCGGCGCAGGAATGGGCTATGGCGGTTGCGGCGGCTATGGCGGCGGTTATCATCGCGGCGGCGGTCATATGGGTATGGGAAACTGGTAAAGCATGTTTGCCGAATGGCGGCTTCGCCATTCGGTATTCCATCAAAAGGTTTTCGCTTGCGGCTGCCAGTGACAGAAATCTGAATTCGCCACCAGCAAAAGTTGCGATCCTTCCGGCGCCTCCAGCCATGCTACGCTCACCTCTACCGATGAGTGGTTCTGGCGGCGCTCAATGTGGCTTATTGCCCAGGAATCCAGATCCGGTTTCAGCGTTTCACCTTCACAGGTGGTTACCGTATGGTCGGCGTGCCAGCGTCCCTGGCGTAGTATGACCCGCCCCAGGCGCAAGGCGTCGCTGGTCTGACGGATTTGTTCGGCGCGATAGCGATACAAGGCAATCTGATCGTTGGAAAGCTGCTGCTTCTGCCCCCCGACTTCACGCTGCATAAAACTAAGTTCGCCATGAGCGTCGAAACGCGCGCGAATATGTTCTGGCGGTTTGCTGTAAATATTGAGTTCAATAAGCGAAAGCGTATCACCCTGCCAACGATATTCGCTGGTCGTCGTGCTGCCGCTATGCCACGGGCTAAAAACAGAAAGCAGATGGACTTCATCGTTCGTATCTTTACGCCAGATACGCACCGCGCCGTGATCGCCGGCAAAGCCGCTGGCAGTAAACGGAGGCGGTGAAGCGTTATGACTGCAGGCAGTCAGCAACAGCGCGCCAGAAAACAGAAACGCGCGACGCCAGACAGACAAAAGGGGCTGACGAGCCCCTTCGATAAAACTGTTCACAGCTACGCGTCTTACTTAACTGCGTCTTTCAGAGCTTTACCAGAAACAAACGCCGGTACGTTAGCGGCGGCGATTTTGATTTCTTTACCGGTCTGTGGGTTACGGCCAGTGCGCTCAGCACGGTGGTTCACTTTGAAGGTACCGAAACCAACCAGTTGTACAGCATCGCCTTCTTTCAGAGACTCAGTAATAGCAGCCAGAGTGGATTCCAGAGCAGCTTTAGCCTGGGTTTTGGACAGTTCTGCTTTGTCTGCAATTACATCAATCAGTTGAGTCTTGTTCATAAGTTATCCTTACAATGTGTTTATCGCTTGCTAAGCATCGAGTGCGACGGAAATGCCAGAAAAGCACTCTCCTGCATACACGCACCGATAGCCACTTTTTTTCGCCTCCCAAATGTAGACCAGACGGGGGGCATAAGGGAAGCCTTATGGCACGACAAATCAGACGTTAAATCACGTTTTCTGGTGTCATTGCTGAAAATTTATACCGATATTGCTCTCACCAGCCTCGCGCAGGTCTGCCCTGAGCCCTTTTATCAGTTCAATATCGCGTTCTTCGCAGTCGGCTAAAAGTCGGAATATTTCCCACTGAATATCCCATTCCTGTTCAACGGCAGGGTTCGTTTTGAGCTCCTCATCGGTCATTTCCCGACCAGCCTGAGTCATTTCCAACATCGCTACCGTAGTAATGGAAGTCTTACTAACCTCAATAGCGTGTTCCAGCGTTTCGCCGCTAAGGCGAGAATGCATTAATTCGCTTAATGCGACGCAGGCATCAATCGCCGGGTAAACGCCGTACAGATCATAGTCGTCAGCTGCCGGAATTGCCTCTTCAAACTTCTCCAGTTGGCTATCGAAATTGACCTTTGCATCTTTCACCGTCAGGGTTTCCCAGATCAGATCCAGAATGCGACGGTAGATCTGTCCGTCGCCGAATTCCGTCTGCTTGCAAAACATGGCGTAGTTCGGGTACATGCGCTCGCACAAGCAGGCCATAAAGGTAACGTGCTGCCAGCTTTCCAGCCGCTCCAGACGCAAATGAATCGGGTTTTGTAACATGATGGAATCTCGAATCGGAAATTAGCGGCAGTTTACCTGAATCAGCGCTGAATTTCTTGCCAACGAACAAACGCCGGACGCCCGGAAGCGACCGCATCCGCCCAGCGCGTCGGCTCCGGCAGGCGATACCCTTTCATACAGCGCTGTACCCACGCCAGCGCGCTGTCAGTACTGACCCGGTGCCCTGTCGCGATAAACAGCGGATTACAGCGCGCCTTGCTGCGCCATACCCACGCCAGTTGCTCGCCTTTATCCATTAAGGGGCTAAGTGCACCAGGTTCGGCGGAAAGTGGCTCAAATTTACCGCATAGCCGTTTTTTCGCTACGCCGATGGTCGGCACGTCCACCAACAGTCCAAAATGACTGGCGACGCCAAGCCGACGCGGATGCGAAATACCGTGACCGTCCACAAACAGCAAATCGGGCTTTTGCGAGAGCTGTTCCCACGCCGCCAGCAGCGCAGGATATTCACGAAAAGAGAGGAAGCCGGGGATATACGGCATGGTGGTGGCAATACGCGCCACCTTGTACTCGACCAGTTCAAGCGACGGATATTTCAGCAACACCATCGCCGCCCGCGTCACCTCGCCCCCCTGCTCAAAACCGACGTCCGCCCCGCCGATAAACGCTGGCGGATCTTTGTCCAGGCGATCTTCGCGGCAAACCGATGAAGCAAGTTCTATCTGTTGAGCGCGTAGCGACGCGAGATCCATACTAACTCCTTAGCTGTGATACTGCGCAGAAAGTCGGTGCACTGCCTCCACAAATGCGCCAGCATGTTCTGGCGGCACATCCTGATGGATGCCATGTCCAAGGTTAAAGACGTGCCCTTCTCCCTGACCGAAACCAGCAAGTATAGTCGCTACCTCGTCTTCGATCCGTGCCGGCGGCGCATACAGCATCGAGGGGTCCATATTGCCCTGCAGCGCCACTTTATGGCCAACGCGACGGCGCGCATCGGCGATATCTGTCGTCCAGTCGAGACCCAGCGCGTCGCAGCCGGTTTCCGCCATCGCCTCCAGCCACTGACCGCCACCTTTAGTGAACAGCGTTACCGGCACGCGGCGACCGTCGTTTTCACGCAGCAGGCCATCGACGATTTTATGCATGTAGTAGAGGGAGAATTGCTGGTAATCGCGGCCAGTCAGCACGCCGCCCCAGGTATCGAAAATCATCACCGACTGCGCACCCGCTTTAATCTGCGCGTTGAGGTACAGCGTGACGCTTTTCGCCAACTTATCCAGCAGCAGATGCAACGCCTGCGGGTCAGCGTACATCATCTTTTTAATCACCGTGAAGGCTTTGCTACTGCCGCCTTCCACCATGTAAGTCGCCAGCGTCCACGGGCTGCCGGAGAAGCCGATCAGAGGAACCTCGCCTTTTAGTTCGCGGCGGATGGTCCGTACCGCATTCATCACATAGCCCAGTTCATCCTCCGGATCGGGAATGGGCAGCTTATCGACATCGGCTTTGCAGGTGACAGGGGCCGTAAAGCGCGGGCCTTCCCCGGCTTCAAAATAGAGCCCCAGGCCCATCGCGTCCGGAATCGTCAGGATATCCGAGAAAAGGATCGCCGCATCAAGCGGATAACGGCGCAGCGGCTGTAAAGTGACCTCGCAGGCCAGTTCGGCATTTTTGCACAGCGACATAAAATCGCCCGCCTGAGCGCGAGTGGCTTTGTACTCCGGTAGATAACGGCCCGCCTGGCGCATCATCCACACTGGCGTAACATCAACGGGCTGGCGCAGCAGCGCACGTAGATAACGATCGTTTTTGAGTTCGGTCATTTTTACATTCCTTTAGCGTTGATGCGCCCAGTGTAACATGTCAATCATATTCAGCCCGACACATTGCCACCGTATCTTCGATCAAACGGCGCGCGACGGTGCCCGGCGGCGGCAGTAGCGGCAGATCGTCGTAACGGTACCAATTTGCTTCCAACAGTTCTTTCGGGTCGATGACAATCTCGCCGCTGTCATACTCCGCCATGAAAGCAGTCATCAGCGACTGCGGGAAAGGCCACGGCTGGGAAGTAATGTAGCGCAGGTTTTTCACCTTAATGCCGCTCTCCTCCATCACTTCACGCGCGACCGCCTGTTCTAAGGTTTCGCCGACTTCAACAAACCCGGCCAGCACGGTATGCACGCCGTTGCGGTGGCGAACGTGCCGGGCAAGGAGGATCGAATCCTCACGGCGAATGGCAACAATAATGCAGGGGGCAATTTGCGGATAGTAGCGTTCGCGGCAATGGCTGCACAGCATCGCCCATTCGGTTTTACTCGGGTGCATAGGGTGCCCGCAATAGCCGCAAAATTTATGCGATCGGTAAAACTCCGCCAACTGTACGCCACGTCCCGCCAGTTGGAACAGCCCTGCATCCTGATCGATAACCTGGCGAACCGATCCCATATCATGGCGTCGATGCTGTAACACCAGCCAGACGGGCTCGCCTTGCCATTCACCTATCCGGAGTGCGCGCTGCCCCACAAGATCGAAATTTGCTGCCAGCCCGTGTGGTAATTCCCCATACGGCAACCATAATTTTTGTTCATGGCTGACGATCCACCAGCCACTCTCTAATTTTTCAATTATACGATCCATAGCTCTTGCACTACCTTTGCTTCACTGGCATGTTGTTAACATTATTTTTACATTCATGGCGAGCAGCCTTTATCTAACTTGCGGAGACAATCATGCTAAACCAGCTGGAAAACCTGACGGAGCGCGTTGGCGGAAGCAACAAACTGGTCGATCGCTGGCTGGATGTACGTAAGCACCTGCTCGTGGCTTACTACAACCTGGTTGGCATTAAGCCTGGCAAAGAATCGTACATGCGGCTGAATGAAAAAGCGCTGGATAATTTTTGTCAGAGCCTGGTCGATTACCTTTCCGCCGGGCACTTCAGTATTTATGAACGTATTCTCCATAAATTGGAAGGAAACGGTCAGCTTTTACATGCGGCAAAAATCTGGCCGCTGCTGGAAGATAATACGCAGCGCATTATGGATTATTACGACACCAGCCTGGAAACTGCCATCGATCACGATAATTGTCTCGAATTTCAACAAGCTCTGTCAGATATCGGCGAAGCGCTGGAAGCCCGCTTTGTGCTGGAAGACAAGCTGATTATGCTGGTGTTTGATGCGATGCACGACGGCGCCAGAGTCAAACGTCCCGCTTGAGTTCTGCGCGAGTAACGGGTAGTTTACTTCAGCCCCCTCTTCGGAGGGGCGGTTATCTTGTCGGAGTGCTAATTTTCCACAAAAGCGTTCGTGATGCGTCAAGGCGGCAAGTCGGTGAATCTCCAGGAGCTTACATAAGTAAGTGACTGGAGTGAGCGGACGAAGCCAACGAAGAGGCAGCGCGAAGGATGAAGTGGAAAAGGCTGAGACCGTTAATTCGGGATCCGCGGAACCTGATCAGGTTAATACCTGCGAAGGGAACAAGAGTAATTCTGCTTTATGCTGCTGCCTTTACGGGCGGCGCACATCCATTACTCCATCCGTCGTCTGACAAGCCACGTCCTTAATTTTTTGGAATGAGCTATGTCTACAACAACGTTAACCCGCCGCGAGCAGCGCGCTAAAGCCCAGCATTTTATCGATACGCTGGAAGGGACTGCCTTTCCCAACTCGAAACGCATCTACGTGACCGGTTCGCAGCATGATATTCGCGTACCGATGCGCGAAATTCAACTGAGCCCGACGCTCATCGGCGGCAGCAAAGACAACCCGCAGTTTGAAGAGAACGAAGCCGTGCCGGTGTACGACACCTCCGGCCCCTATGGCGATCCTGAGGTGGCGATTAACGTCCAGCAGGGTCTGGCGAAACTGCGCCAGCCATGGATTGAAGCGCGGGCTGATGTAGAAACACTTTCTGACCGCAGTTCTGCCTATACCCGCGAACGCTTGACAGATGAAGGGCTTGACGCATTACGCTTTACCGGTCTGTTAACGCCAAAACGCGCCAAAGCCGGACACCGCGTGACGCAACTTCATTATGCCCGCCAGGGGATCGTCACTCCCGAAATGGAGTTCATCGCCATCCGTGAAAACATGGGCCGCGAGCGCATTCGCAGTGAAGTGCTGCGCCACCAGCATCCGGGCATGAACTTCGGCGCGCGCCTGCCGGAAAACATTACGCCGGAATTCGTGCGTGATGAAGTGGCTGCGGGCCGCGCGATTATTCCCGCCAACATCAACCACCCGGAATCCGAGCCGATGATTATCGGCCGCAACTTCCTGGTCAAAGTGAATGCCAACATCGGTAACTCGGCGGTCACCTCCTCCATCGAAGAAGAGGTGGAAAAACTGGTGTGGTCGACCCGCTGGGGCGCGGACACGGTAATGGACCTTTCCACCGGCCGCTATATTCACGAAACCCGTGAGTGGATCCTGCGTAACAGCCCGGTACCGATCGGCACCGTCCCGATCTACCAGGCGCTGGAAAAGGTCAACGGGATCGCCGAAGATCTTACCTGGGAAGCGTTCCGCGACACGCTGCTGGAGCAGGCCGAACAGGGCGTCGACTACTTCACCATCCACGCGGGCGTGCTGCTGCGCTACGTGCCGATGACCGCCAAGCGCCTGACCGGCATTGTCTCACGCGGCGGTTCAATCATGGCGAAGTGGTGCCTCTCGCATCACAAAGAGAACTTCCTGTTCCAACATTTCCGCGAGATTTGTGAAATCTGCGCCGCCTACGACGTTTCCCTGTCGCTGGGCGACGGCCTGCGTCCCGGCTCCATTCAGGACGCCAACGACGAAGCGCAGTTCTCCGAGCTGCATACGCTGGGCGAATTGACCAAAATCGCCTGGGAATACGACGTGCAGGTGATGATTGAAGGCCCGGGTCATGTACCCATGCATATGATTCAGCGCAACATGACCGAAGAGCTGGAGAGCTGCCACGAAGCGCCGTTCTACACCTTAGGGCCGTTGACCACCGATATCGCGCCGGGCTATGACCACTTCACCTCCGGCATTGGCGCCGCGATGATCGGCTGGTTTGGCTGCGCGATGCTGTGTTACGTGACGCCGAAAGAACATCTCGGCCTGCCGAACAAAGAAGATGTGAAACAGGGGCTGATCACCTACAAAATCGCCGCCCACGCAGCGGATTTAGCCAAAGGCCATCCGGGCGCGCAGATCCGCGATAACGCCATGTCGAAAGCGCGCTTCGAATTCCGCTGGGAAGATCAGTTTAACCTCGCGCTCGACCCGTTCACCGCCCGCGCTTATCACGATGAAACCCTGCCACAGGAGTCCGGCAAGATTGCCCACTTCTGCTCCATGTGCGGGCCGAAATTCTGCTCGATGAAAATCAGCCAGGAGGTCCGCGACTACGCCGCCGCGCAAGCCATTGAAGTCGGCATGGCGGATATGTCGGAAAACTTCCGCGCCAAAGGTGGCGAAATCTATCTCAAGCGGGAGGAAGCCTGATGTATCAGCCTGATTTCCCGACCGTGCCGTTCCGTCTCGGGCTTTACCCGGTGGTGGACAGCGTTGCATGGATTGAGCGCCTGCTGGAGGCAGGCGTGCGCACGATCCAGTTGCGTATCAAAGATAAACGCGATGAAGAGGTGGAAGCCGACGTTATCGCCGCCATCGCGCTGGGGCGTCGTTATGACGCCCGGCTGTTTATCAACGATTACTGGCGTCTGGCAATTAAGCACCGCGCTTACGGCGTGCATCTGGGCCAGGAAGATCTCGAAACCACTGACCTGAAGGCGATTCAGGCGGCGGGGTTACGCCTGGGCGTATCGACCCACGATGATATGGAGATAGACGTCGCGCTGGCCGCTAAGCCTTCTTATATCGCGCTGGGTCATGTCTTCCCCACGCAAACCAAGCAGATGCCTTCCGCCCCGCAGGGGCTGGCGCAGCTGGCAAGTCATATTGAACGACTGGCGGATTACCCGACCGTCGCGATCGGCGGCATCAGCCTTGAACGCGCTCCTGCGGTACTGGCGACCGGCGTCGGCAGCGTGGCTGTGGTTAGCGCTATTACCCAAGCAGCAGACTGGCGTGAAGCCACCGCACAACTGCTGGCAATCGCGGGAGTCGGCAATGAATGACCGCGACTTTATGCGCTACAGCCGGCAAATCCTGCTCGGCGATATCGCCATTGAAGGCCAGCAAAAGCTGCTCAATAGCCATGTATTGATTGTCGGCTTAGGCGGATTGGGTTCGCCTGCCGCGCTGTATCTGGCGGGAGCAGGCATCGGCACACTGACGCTGGCGGATGATGACGATGTTCACTTGAGCAATCTCCAGCGGCAAATTCTGTTCACCACCGATGATATCGCCCACCCGAAGACGCAGGCGGCAAAGCTACGGCTGGCGCAGCTCAACCCCGGTAGCGAGCTGATCGTATTGCAACAACGTCTGACTGGCGATGTGCTTAAAAACGCGGTAGCACACGCCGACGTGGTGCTCGACTGTACCGATAACATGGCCACGCGCCAGGAAATTAACGCCGCCTGCGTGGCGCTCAACACTCCGTTAATTTCCGCCAGCGCCGTCGGCTTCGGTGGCCAGCTAATGGTCCTCACACCACCGTGGGAACAAGGCTGTTACCGCTGCCTGTGGCCGGACGATGTCGAGCCTGAACGCAACTGCCGTACCGCCGGTATCGTCGGACCGGTTGTTGGCGTGATGGGCACTTTGCAGGCGCTGGAGGCGATTAAATTACTCAGCGGGATGGAAACGCCGAGCGGCGAGCTACGCCTGTTTGACGGTAAAACCAGCCAGTGGCGCAGCCTGGCGCTGCGTCGTGCCAGCGGCTGTCCGGTCTGCGGAGGGCAACATGCAGATTCAGTTCAATGATGAACCGATGCAGTGCGCCGCAGGGCAAACCGTCAGTGAGCTGCTCACGCAACTCAATCAGCTTAAACCGGGCGCGGCGTTGGCGCTCAATCAGCAGATCCTGCCGCGCGAGCAGTGGCAGCAGCAAATCGTGCAGGAAGGCGACCAGATCCTGCTTTTTCAGGTTATTGCAGGGGGTTGATATGTTACGTATTGCTGACAAAACGTTTGATTCACATCTGTTCACCGGTACCGGGAAGTTTGCCTCATCGCAACTGATGGTCGAGGCAATTCGCGCTTCCGGCAGCCAGTTGGTGACGCTGGCGATGAAGCGCGTGGACCTGCGCCAGCACAATGATGCGATTCTGGCGCCGCTGATTGAAGCGGGCGTCACGCTGCTGCCCAATACCTCCGGGGCGAAAACCGCTGAAGAGGCGATTTTTGCTGCCCAACTGGCGCGCGAAGCGCTGGGCACCCACTGGCTGAAATTAGAAATCCACCCGGACGCCCGCTGGCTATTGCCGGACCCGATCGAAACGCTAAAAGCTGCCGAGTCGCTGGTGAAGCAGGGTTTTGTGGTGCTGCCCTACTGTGGCGCGGATCCGGTGTTGTGCAAGCGGCTGGAAGAGGTCGGCTGCGCGGCGGTGATGCCGCTCGGCGCGCCTATCGGTTCGAATCAGGGGCTGGAAACCAAAGCGATGCTGGAGATTATTATCCAGCAGTCCACCGTGCCGGTGGTGGTTGATGCGGGCATTGGCGTGCCCAGCCATGCCGCGCAGGCGCTGGAAATGGGCGCTGATGCGGTACTGGTCAACACCGCAATTGCCGTGGCGGACGATCCGGTGATGATGGCAACCGCTTTCCGTCTGGCGGTGGAAGCCGGATTACTGGCGCGTCAGGCGGTGCCGGGTAATCGTAGCACCTACGCCAGCGCCACCAGCCCGCTCACCGGGTTTCTGGAGGCCCTGGCATGAAAACTTTCAGCGACCGCTGGCGGCAACTGGAGTGGGACGATATTCGCCTGCGCATCAACGGTAAAACTGCCGCCGACGTGGAGCGCGCACTGAACGCCGCGCCTCTTAGCCGGGACGATTTGATGGCGTTGCTCTCCCCCGCCGCCGCCGATTACCTTGAACCGCTGGCGCAGCGGGCACAAAGGCTGACCCGACAACGCTTTGGCAACACCGTCAGTTTCTACGTACCGCTTTATCTCTCAAACCTCTGTGCCAACGACTGCACCTACTGCGGCTTCTCGATGAGCAACCGCATCAAGCGTAAGACGCTGGATGAGGCTGAAATTGCCCGCGAGTGCTCAGCTATCCGTGAGCTGGGTTTTGAGCATCTGCTGTTGGTCACCGGCGAACATCAGGCCAAAGTCGGCATGGACTATTTTCGCCGTCATTTACCCACCATCCGCCGTCAATTTTCCTCTTTACAGATGGAAGTCCAGCCCTTGTCGCAAGAAAACTATGCGGAGCTCAAAACGCTGGGGATCGATGGCGTGATGGTTTATCAGGAAACTTACCATGAGGCAATCTATGCACAGCATCACCTGAAGGGAAAGAAACAGGACTTTTTCTGGCGGCTGGAAACGCCGGATCGGTTAGGCCGGGCAGGTATCGACAAAATCGGTCTTGGCACGCTAATTGGTCTGTCGGACAGCTGGCGGGTTGATTGCTATATGGTGGCGGAGCATCTGTTGTGGATGCAAAAACAGTACTGGCAGAGCCGTTACTCCATCTCGTTTCCTCGCCTGCGGCCCTGCGCCGGAGGCGTTGAACCCGCATCGATCATGGACGAGCGACAGTTGGTACAAACCATTTGCGCGTTTCGTTTACTGGCGCCAGAAATTGAGCTATCGCTTTCCACCCGCGAATCGCCCTGGTTCCGAGACCATGTGATTCCTCTGGCAATCAACAACGTCAGCGCCTTCTCAAAAACCCAGCCTGGCGGCTACGCTGACGATCATCCGGAACTGGAGCAGTTTTCTCCCCACGATGACCGTCGGCCAGAAGCCGTAGCAAGCGCGTTAAGCGCGCAAGGATTGCAGCCCGTCTGGAAAGACTGGGACAGTTGGCTGGGGCGCGCTTCGCAAATGCGGTGAACCCGTATGTAAACGCATTAATATTTCACGAGCGAGTACGTAATGTGAAAAACGGGAGATTGTTATCGACCTCCCGTTTTTTTATTTTGTCATCGTCAGCAACGGAAGCTGACCAGGGCAAAGTATCCCTTCCTCATTTTTGCCCAGCCTTCTCCCCTTCATCAGTAATTTACGACCGAGGGCTGGCCACTGGATTATCGAAATAGCGGTGAACTTGAAGCTTTTGGGCAGCGTTCCTGACTGTAATTTCTCTGGCGGCCCTCTTCCAACCGTGTCTGCTGATCGTTTTTGTCCATAAAATGATGCCCCAGAACAACGGGAATCAGGGGCGAACCCATCAGGGAAAAATGTGTTGCGGTCGGACGCCGATGGGAACGTTACTTGATGGAAAACGCATCTGGGCTGAGAAAAATTTAAGCCAGATGTAATCTGACAGATATCTGTATAAATAACCGGTAACTGTCAGATCAGGTCTGAGATAATACATATCATTTTACCTATACGCACTGCATCCTCGGACATCTGGGATTGGTGTATTGTCCGATTATAAAGTCGTCTGTGTGTTTTTTCGGCCTAAAGACCTTAATGGAATTAAATACTCCATTTAATAATTTAAAATGTCCCGCGTAAACAACCAATAAAACAGGTTTATCATTTAATGTATGAACAGCAGGTATTTTATAATGGCGAGCCAATAGACTTTAATAACTTAGATTTATGGGATAAATTTAAAGTCACATTTGGATTTAATGTTACAGAAAAAAAGAAACCCAATGGTAAAAAATTCAATTTTGAGTATTGTGGATTCTCTACTTTTATTACGCCGGTTAATGGCGTTGACGGGATTTTAGCAAAGTGGTTCTCAAACAAACATAATGTAAGTGTCCCAACGCCTTATACATTCGGTCAAGACCCCATTCCTGGCGTCAATCTTTATCGTAATACAAAAGCAAAATTTGTTATGGCTAACGGCGGTAATAGTCTTCCCTGTGCGATGGCAAAATATAATGCAAAAACTGGACAATTTATTCATATAACCAGTGACAATGAGTTTTCACAAATAATGCGAGAAACAAGAGTTATGAAAAAATAATTCATTTACACATTAAATTTATAATTACAGATAAAATCAAGAGCCAGCATGGCATTGAAAAATAAAATACGGCTTTTTTATCCGCGCTGGTTTTGACTTGATGAAGAATAACGGTGGCGACAATAATAATAAGACAATAAATAAATATAAGTAATGATTTATGGTGAAGTATATATAACGATAGAAACAATAAAAAAGCGGACAGAACGTTTGAAATGGTTATCTTTTTTGTAAATACCAAAAGACTAAACATTAAATAGATTAATGAAATAATCGCTGGCATTTTCTTTCCTTGTAGGCAAGCGACCCGGGATTCGGTATCCAGCATGAAGCTGGTGGAGGGATAAATGCCCCTCCACCATTTAACGATTACTCGTTATCAGAACCGCCCAGACCTGCGTTCAGCAGCTCTGCCAGGCTTGCAGATGCATCTTCCGCAGTGACCTGCGGTGTTGCTGGCTGCTCGCCCGCGGCGCGACGACGCATACGATCCTGGTGGTACGCGTAACCGGTACCGGCCGGGATCAGACGACCCACGATAACGTTCTCTTTCAGGCCGCGCAGTTCGTCGCGTTTGCCCGCAACGGCTGCTTCGGTCAGGACACGCGTGGTCTCCTGGAACGATGCCGCGGAGATGAACGACTCAGTTGCCAGAGACGCTTTGGTGATACCCAGCAGATCGCGGGAGAAGGTTGCGCCCACTTTGCCGTTCGCTTCCAGCTCGCGGTTAGCGATCTTGACGCGGGAGTATTCAACCTGCTCGCCTTCCAGGAAGTCGGAGCTACCAGCGCTTTCGATGGTGGCTTTACGCAGCATCTGACGAACGATAACTTCGATGTGTTTATCGTTAATCTTAACGCCCTGCAGACGGTATACATCCTGGACTTCGTTAACGATGTAACGCGTCACAGCATGAACGCCACGCAGACGCAGAATGTCATGCGGCGCTTCCGGACCATCGGAAATCACATCACCACGTTCTACACGTTCACCTTCGAACACGTTGAGCTGACGCCATTTCGGAATCATCTCTTCGTACGGGTCACTACCATCAACCGGCGTAATCACCAGACGACGTTTGCCTTTGGTTTCTTTACCGAAGGAAACGATACCTGCGATTTCCGCCAGAATGGCCGGCTCTTTCGGACGACGCGCTTCGAACAGATCTGCAACGCGCGGCAGACCACCGGTGATATCCTTGGTACCGCCGGATTCCTGCGGAATACGCGCCAGGGTGTCACCAGAACTGATCTGTACGCCATCTTCCAGCTGTACAATCGCTTTACCCGGCAGGAAGTACTGCGCAGGCATATCGGTACCAGGGATCAGAACGTCATTACCCTGAGCATCAACGATTTTCAGCGCCGGACGCAGATCTTTACCACCAGTAGTACGTTCAGCCGAATCCAGAACCACCAGCGAAGACAGACCGGTCAGTTCGTCGGTCTGACGCGTAATGGTCTGACCGTCGATCATGTCAGTGAAGCGGATGAAACCACTCACTTCGGTGATAACCGGCATGGTGTGCGGGTCCCAGTTTGCCACGGTTTCGCCGCCGGCAACCTGCTCGCCATCACCTTTCGCCATGACAGCGCCATAAGGCACTTTATAGCTCTCTTTGGTACGACCGAATTCGTCGATCAGCTTCAGTTCGGTGTTACGGGAAGTGATAACCAGTTTACCGCTGGAGTTCACAACCGACTTCACGTTGCTGAGCTTGATGCTACCTTTATTTTTCACCTGGATGCTGGATTCAGCAGCCGCACGCGATGCCGCACCACCGATGTGGAAGGTACGCATCGTCAGCTGTGTACCCGGTTCACCGATGGACTGTGCCGCGATAACGCCGATAGCTTCACCTTTGTTGATGATGTGGCCACGCGCCAGGTCACGACCATAGCAGTGCGCACATACACCAAAGTCGGTGTCGCAGGATACAACGGAACGCACTTTAACGGCGTCAACGGAGTTTGCTTCCAGCAGGTCACACCACTGTTCGTGCAGCAGCGTGTTGCGTGGAACCAGAATGTCCGCGGTACCCGGTTTCAGCACATCTTCTGCTGTCACACGGCCCAGAACGCGGTCACGCAGCGGCTCTTTCACGTCGCCACCCTCGATAACCGGGGTCATCAGGATACCTTCGTGCGTACCACAGTCATCTTCGGTCACTACCAGATCCTGCGCGACGTCAACCAGACGACGGGTCAGGTAACCGGAGTTTGCGGTTTTCAGTGCGGTATCCGCCAGACCTTTACGCGCACCGTGCGTGGAGATGAAGTACTGGAGTACGTTCAGACCTTCACGGAAGTTCGCGGTGATTGGCGTTTCGATGATGGAGCCATCTGGCTTCGCCATCAGACCACGCATACCGGCCAGCTGACGAATCTGGGCCGCAGAACCACGCGCACCGGAGTCGGCCATCATGTAGATGCTGTTGAAGGAAACCTGCTGCTCTTCCTGGCCGTCACGGTTAATCACGGTTTCGGTTTGCAGGTTATCCATCATCGCTTTGGATACACGATCGTTCGCCGCAGCCCAGATGTCGATAACTTTGTTATAGCGTTCGCCAGCGGTTACCAGACCGGACTGGAACTGCTCCTGGATCTCAGCAACTTCAGCTTCCGCTTCAGAAATGATCTCGTGTTTTTTCTCCGGGATGACCATGTCATCAATACCAACGGACGCACCTGAACGCGCTGCATAAGCAAAGCCGGTGTACATCGTCTGGTCCGCAAAAATAACGGTCGGTTTCAGGCCCAGAATACGGTAGCAAGTGTTCAGCATTTTGGAGATCGCTTTCTTGCCCAGCGCCTGGTTGACGATGGAGAAAGGCAGACCTTTCGGTACGATCATCCACAGAATGGCGCGACCAACGGTCGTGTCTTTCAGGCTGGTGTGCGCAACGAATTCGCCGTTTTCATCTTTTTCATATTCAGTGATACGCACTTTAACGCGCGCATGCAGAGAGGCCAGACCTGCGCGATAGATACGCTCAGCTTCTTTCGGGCCAGTCAGCACCATGCCTTCGCCTTTGGCGTTAACACAGTCACGGGTCATGTAGTACAGACCCAATACCACGTCCTGAGACGGAACGATGATAGGTTCGCCGTTCGCCGGAGACAGGATGTTGTTGGTGGACATCATCAGCGCACGCGCTTCAAGCTGGGCTTCCAGCGTCAGCGGTACGTGAACAGCCATCTGGTCACCATCGAAGTCGGCGTTATATGCCGCACAAACCAGCGGGTGCAGCTGGATAGCTTTACCTTCGATCAGTACCGGTTCAAATGCCTGGATACCCAGACGGTGCAGTGTTGGTGCACGGTTCAGCAGTACCGGGTGTTCGCGGATCACTTCGTCCAGGATATCCCAAACGACGGCTTCTTCACGCTCAACCATTTTCTTCGCGGCTTTGATGGTGGTGGCCAGGCCACGCAGTTCCAGCTTGCCGTAGATGAACGGTTTGAACAGCTCCAGCGCCATTTTCTTCGGCAGACCGCACTGGTGCAGACGCAGGTATGGACCTACGGTGATTACAGAACGACCGGAGTAGTCAACACGCTTACCGAGCAGGTTCTGACGGAAACGACCTTGTTTACCTTTGATCATGTCGGCCAAAGATTTCAGAGGACGCTTGTTAGAACCGGTGATCGCACGACCGCGACGACCGTTATCCAGCAGGGCGTCAACCGCTTCCTGCAGCATACGTTTTTCGTTACGTACGATGATGTCCGGCGCAGCCAGATCCAGCAGACGCTTCAGACGGTTGTTACGGTTAATGACGCGACGATACAGATCGTTCAGGTCAGAAGTCGCGAAACGACCACCATCCAGCGGAACCAGCGGACGCAGATCTGGCGGCAGAACCGGCAGAACGGTCAGGATCATCCACTCTGGCTTGTTGCCAGACTGTACGAAGGCTTCCAGCAGTTTGATACGCTTGGTCAGCTTCTTACGCTTGGTTTCGGAGTTGGTTTCGTTCAGCTCTTCGCGCAGAGTTTCACACTCTTGCTCCAGATCCATGCTCTTCAGCAGGGCCTGGATAGCTTCCGCACCCATCTTCGCGTCGAATTCGTCACCGAACTCTTCCAGCGCGTCCAGATACTGTTCTTCAGTCAGGATCTGTTGACGTTCCAGGTTGGTCATACCGCCTTCGATAACCACATAAGATTCGAAGTACAGTACGCGTTCGATATCGCGCAGCGGCATATCGAGCAGCAGACCGATACGGGACGGCAGCGATTTCAGGAACCAGATGTGAGCAGTCGGGGACGCCAGCTCGATGTGGCCCATACGCTCACGGCGTACTTTGGTCTGGGTCACTTCAACGCCGCACTTCTCACAAATAACACCACGGTGTTTCAGGCGCTTGTATTTACCGCACAGGCACTCGTAGTCTTTTACCGGCCCAAAGATACGGGCGCAGAAAAGGCCGTCACGCTCAGGTTTGAACGTACGGTAGTTGATGGTTTCCGGCTTTTTAACTTCACCGAAAGACCATGAACGGATCATGTCTGGCGAAGCCAGAGCAATTTTGATCGCATCAAACTCTTCGGTTTTAGTCTGCGCTTTCAGAAACTTTAATAAATCTTTCACGGATTTGCTCCCGTCGGAGTTAGCACAATCTGGTGTCGGGTTTTACCCCGACACCAGTGACCTGTTTGAGCGAGAATTACTCGTCTTCCAGTTCGATGTTGATGCCCAGCGAGCGGATCTCTTTCAACAGAACGTTGAAGGATTCCGGCATACCCGGTTCCATCTGATGGTTGCCGTCCACGATGTTCTTATACATCTTGGTACGACCGTTCACGTCATCAGACTTAACGGTGAGCATTTCCTGCAGGGTGTAGGCGGCGCCGTAAGCTTCCAGCGCCCACACTTCCATCTCCCCGAAGCGCTGACCACCGAACTGCGCCTTACCACCCAGCGGCTGCTGAGTAACCAGGCTGTAAGAACCGGTAGAACGCGCATGCATCTTGTCATCAACCAGGTGGTTCAGTTTCAGCATGTACATGTAACCGACGGTTACCGGACGTTCGAACTGTTCACCCGTACGGCCATCGAACAGGGTGATCTGACCGGAGGTCGGCAGGTCGCCCAGTTTCAGCAGCTCTTTGATTTCCGCTTCTTTCGCACCGTCAAACACTGGGGTGGCAATCGGCATACCTTTACGCAGGTTTTCTGCCAGACGCAGCACTTCATCATCGCTGAAGGTGCTCAGGTCGACTTTCTGACGAACGTCGGCGCCCAGATCGTAGGCACGCTGGATGAATTCGCGCAGTTTGGCGACTTCCTGCTGCTGTTTCAGCATGGCGTTAATCTTGTCGCCAATACCTTTTGCAGCCATACCCAGGTGGGTTTCCAGAATCTGACCGATGTTCATACGAGACGGTACGCCCAGCGGGTTCAGTACGATGTCTACCGGCGTGCCGTTTTCATCGTAAGGCATGTCTTCGATCGGGTTGATCTTAGAGATAACACCCTTGTTACCGTGGCGACCTGCCATCTTATCACCCGGCTGGATACGGCGTTTAACGGCCAGATAGACCTTCACGATCTTCAGCACGCCCGGCGCCAGATCGTCGCCCTGGGTGATTTTACGGCGCTTCGCTTCAAGTTTTTTCTCGAACTCGTGTTTCAGCTCGTCATACTGCTCAGCCAGTTGTTCCAGCTGATTTTGTTTCTCTTCGTCGGTCAGACCGAGTTCCAGCCAGCGGTCGCGCGGCAGTTTGTCGAGCTTCTCAGCTTCAACGCCGCCGGACACCAGTACCGCACGGATACGGCTAAACAGGCCCGCTTCAAGGATCTGCAATTCTTCAGACAGGTCTTTTTTCGCCTGCTTGAGCTGCATCTCTTCGATTTCCAGAGCACGTTTGTCTTTTTCTACGCCATCGCGAGTAAAGACCTGAACGTCGATAACCGTACCGGAGACACCGTTAGGTACGCGCAGAGAAGAGTCTTTAACGTCAGACGCTTTCTCACCGAAGATCGCACGCAGCAGTTTCTCTTCCGGCGTCAGCTGGGTTTCACCTTTCGGCGTCACCTTACCGACCAGAATGTCGCCGCCGGTTACTTCCGCGCCGATGTAAACGATACCGGATTCATCCAGTTTGGAGAGCGCAGCTTCACCCACGTTCGGGATATCAGCGGTGATCTCTTCCGGCCCCAGCTTGGTGTCACGGGACACGCACGCCAGTTCCTGAATGTGGATGGTGGTGAAACGGTCTTCCTGAACCACACGCTCGGATACGAGGATGGAGTCTTCGAAGTTGTAGCCGTTCCACGGCATGAACGCCACGCGCATGTTCTGACCGAGCGCCAGTTCACCGAGGTCGGTGGACGGACCGTCTGCCAGCACGTCGCCGCGTTCAACCGGCTCGCCCAGAGACACACATGGCATCTGGTTGATACAGGTGTTCTGGTTAGAGCGGGTGTATTTGGTCAGGTTATAGATGTCGATACCCGCTTCGCCCGGGTACATCTCGTCTTCGTTAACTTTGATAACGATACGGGACGCATCCACGTACTGAACAGTACCGCCACGTTTAGCTACTGCAGTAACACCGGAGTCGACGGCGACAGCACGTTCCATACCGGTACCAACCAGCGGCTTATCAGCACGCAGAGTTGGAACCGCCTGACGTTGCATGTTCGCACCCATCAATGCACGGTTGGCGTCATCGTGTTCCAGGAACGGGATCAGGGACGCACCGACGGATACCACCTGCTGGGTGGATACGTCCATGTAGTCAACCTGGTCGCGGCTGAACAAGCTGGATTCGCCTTTGCTACGGCAGGTCACCAGATCTTCTACAAAGTGGCCTTCGTCATCCAGGTTGGAGTTCGCCTGAGCGATAACGTAGTTGCCTTCTTCGATAGCAGACAGGTAATGAATTTCGTCAGTGACCACGCCATCAACCACACGACGGTACGGCGTCTCAAGGAAACCATATTCGTTAGTCTGTGCGTACACGGACAGGGAGTTGATCAGACCGATGTTCGGACCTTCCGGCGTTTCGATAGGACATACGCGACCGTAGTGCGTCGGGTGTACGTCTCGAACTTCGAAGCCTGCGCGTTCGCGGGTCAGACCACCTGGGCCGAGTGCGGAGATACGACGTTTGTGCGTAATCTCAGACAGCGGGTTGTTCTGGTCCATAAACTGAGACAGCTGGCTGGAACCAAAGAACTCTTTCACTGCGGCGGAAATCGGCTTGGCGTTGATCATATCCTGAGGCATCAGGGTATCCAGATCGCCCAGAGACAGACGCTCTTTCACCGCACGCTCTACACGCACCAGGCCAACGCGGAACTGGTTTTCCGCCATTTCGCCGACGGAACGGATACGACGGTTGCCGAGGTGGTCGATATCATCCACTTCGCCTTTACCGTTACGGATATCGATGAGCTTCTTCATGACATCAATGATGTCGTCTTTGCTCAGGATACCGGAACCTTCGATTTCGTCGCGCAGCAGAGAACGGTTGAACTTCATACGACCCACCGCAGACAGGTCATAGCGGTCTTCGGAGAAGAACAGGTTCTCAAACAGGCTTTCAGCCGCTTCACGAGTCGGCGGCTCACCAGGGCGCATCATGCGGTAGATTTCTACCAGCGCGCTCAGACGATCGTTAGTTGGGTCGACGCGTACCGTTTCAGAAATGTACGGGCCGTGGTCCAGATCGTTGGTAAACAGCGTTTCGATACGCTTGTGGCCGGACTGGCTCAGCTTAGCCAGCAGATCCAGGCTCAGCTCCATGTTCGCCGCGCAGATCAGCTCGCCAGTAGATTCGTCAACGTAGTCTTTAGAGACGACTTTACCTGCGATGTACTCAACCGGAACTTCGATATGCTTGATATCGTCTTTTTCCAGCTGACGGATGTGACGCGCGGTAATGCGACGGCCTTTTTCAACGTACACTTTGCCGTTAGCTTCGATATCGAACGACGCGGTTTCGCCGCGCAGACGTTCTGGAATCAGCTCCATCTGCAGCTTGTTGTCGCGAATTTCGAAGACCACTTTCTCAAAGAACAGGTCAAGGATCTGCTCAGTGGTGTAGTTCAGCGCACGCAGGATGATGGTCGCAGGCAGTTTACGGCGACGGTCGATACGCACGAACAGGTTGTCCTTCGGATCGAATTCGAAGTCCAGCCAGGAACCACGGTAAGGAATGATGCGCGCGTTATACAGCACTTTACCCGAAGAGTGGGTTTTACCTTTGTCGGAGTCAAAGAAGACGCCCGGACTACGGTGCAGCTGAGAAACAATAACACGCTCAGTACCGTTGATAACAAAGGTACCGTTGTCGGTCATGAGCGGAATTTCGCCCATGTAGACTTCTTGTTCTTTAATGTCTTTAACGGTGCCTTCCGGCGCTTCGCGCTCGTAGATCACCAGACGCAGTTTTACGCGCAGCGGTGCGGAATAGGTCACGCCACGGATCTGACATTCCTGAACGTCAAACACCGGTTCGCCAAGGCGGTAGCTGACGTACTGCAGCTCGGAATTACCGCTGTAGCTCTGAATCGGGAACACGGAACGGAAGGCTGCTTCCAGGCCGTACTGCCCTTCAGGATCTTGCTCGATAAACTTCTGAAACGAGTCAAGCTGGATAGAAAGGAGATAAGGTACATCCAGAACTTGTGGACGTTTACCAAAATCCTTACGAATACGTTTTTTCTCGGTATAGGAGTAAACCATAGGGTTCCTCAGCTCGCTGACAAGTCGACCCATCTGTCCTGCGGGGGACAGTTTGTGCAACACTATTTTGTTGACCGGAAAATGGATACTTTCCGCAATGCCTGTTGCTATCACGCTTAAACCATTTCATTGCGATTTACACAGAACGTACGCTCTGTCGCAGTATATTAAGTCGTCGATAGAAACAAGCATTGAAAGGCACAGCAGTAGTCAAACAGTGTGAAACGCTACTGGCGCCTTACAGCGCAAAAAGGCTGGTGACTAAAAAGTCACCAGCCATCAGCCTGATTTCTCAGGCTGCAACCGGAAGGGTTGGCTTATTTAACTTCAACTTCAGCGCCAGCTTCTTCCAGAGATTTTTTCAGTGCTTCAGCGTCATCTTTGCTCACGCCTTCTTTCAGAGCGGCCGGAGCAGATTCTACCAGGTCTTTAGCTTCTTTCAGACCCAGGCCAGTTGCGCCACGTACTGCTTTGATAACAGCAACTTTGTTAGCGCCAGCAGCTTTCAGAATTACGTCGAATTCAGTTTTTTCTTCAGCAGCTTCAGCCGGGCCAGCAGCTACAGCTACAGCAGCAGCAGCGGAAACACCGAATTTTTCTTCCATTGCAGAAATCAGTTCTACAACGTCCATTACGGACATAGCGGATACTGCTTCAATGATTTGATCTTTAGTGATAGACATTTAAATTGTTCCTGAATATCAGAATAAGTTTATACGTAAGCAAATGCTTGATAAAGACAACTGCGATTACGCAGCTTCTTTTGCATCGCGTACAGCAGCCAGTGTGCGAACCAGTTTGCCAGCCGAAGCTTCTTTCATGGTTGCCATCAGGCGTGCAATTGCTTCTTCGTAGGTCGGCAGAGTTGCCAGGCGGTCGATCTGAGACGCCGGGATCAGCTCACCTTCAAAGGCTGCAGCTTTGACCTCAAATTTTGCATTCGCTTTCGCGAACTCTTTGAACAGACGAGCAGCAGCGCCCGGGTGTTCCATAGAGTATGCAATCAGGGTCGGACCAACAAACGTGTCTTTCAGGCACTCGAACTGAGTACCTTCAACGACGCGACGCAGCAGGGTGTTACGAACAACACGCATGTATACGCCAGCTTCACGACCTGCTTTACGCAGTTCAGTCATTTTATCTACAGTTACGCCACGGGAATCCGCAACTACTGCAGACAGCGCGCCTTTGGCTACTTCGCTGACTTCAGCAACAATCGCTTGTTTGTCTTGAAGATTTAAAGCCATTAGCTTTGCTCCTGGATGTTTGCCGGAACTCATGTTCCGGAACTCACTTCACTCATCTCAACGAGAAGAGCGTCTTAATACGGTGAGCAGAAACAAGCCAGAGTATCAAAAATAATCTTAGCGTTCTGTCACCGTCTACGCAGGGGATTAAGCCTCTTGCGAGACGCCTGCGGTCTTCGACGGAGGCCTGGATAGGCCAGGCTCCAACGAACAAATTCTTTCTATGACTTCGTCCTTTGAACCGCAGCTGTGTTAGCTGCGCTCGTTCACACCAGTCACATAGTTAACTATGCTCCTGGCGATTCACTCACTTGCTGCCTTGCTGCAATTCAAATGACTCGCATAGTGCTCTGTTATATTTCAACAGAATCGTGGGGGTAAGATTGTAGACAAAATCACCGCCCACGTAAAGACTAATCTTAGTTCGCAGATGCGCTCAGACCAGCCTGATCAACGGCAACGCCAGCACCCATGGTGGTGGAGATGCTAACTTTCTTGATGTACACGCCTTTCGCCTGGCTCGGTTTTGCTTTTTTCAGCGCAACCAGCAGAGCTTCCAGGTTTTCTTTCAGTTTGTCAGCGTCAAAGTCCACTTTACCGATGGTGGTGTGGATGATGCCGTTTTTGTCGTTACGGTAACGAACCTGACCTGCTTTAGCGTTCTTAACCGCTTCAGCAACGTTCGGCGTTACGGTACCGACTTTCGGGTTTGGCATCAGGCCGCGCGGACCCAGAACCTGGCCCAGCTGGCCAACAACGCGCATTGCATCCGGGGATGCGATAACAACGTCGAAGTTCATTTCGCCTTTCTTGATCTGGTCAGCCAGATCTTCCATACCTACCAGCTCAGCGCCAGCAGCTTTAGCTGCTTCAGCGTTCGGGCCCTGGGTAAATACGGCAACGCGAACAGAACGGCCAGTACCGTGCGGCAGTACAGTCGCGCCACGAACGTTCTGGTCAGATTTACGAGCATCGATGCCGAGGTTAACGGCAACGTCAACGCTTTCGTTGAATTTAGCAGTGGCCAGCTCTTTCAGCAGGGCAATAGCTTCGTTGATGTCGTACTGTTTGGTCGCATCAACTTTTTCACGGATCACGCGCATACGCTTGGTCAGTTTAGCCATTTCTTAGTCCTCCACTACCAGGCCCATGGAACGTGCAGTACCTTCGATGGAGCGAGTCATCGCTTCAATGTCGGCACCGGTCATGTCGGCAGCTTTGGTCTGCGCGATTTCCTGCAGCTGAGCGCGGGAAATTTTACCTACTTTGTCTTTGTTCGGCTTGCCGGAACCAGACTTGATACCAGCCGCTTTTTTCAGCAGAACAGCTGCCGGAGGCGTTTTGGTAACGAAGGTGAAAGAACGGTCAGCGTAAACGGTAATAACAACCGGAATCGGCAGACCTTTTTCGATGGAATCCGTTTTTGCGTTGAACGCTTTGCAGAATTCCATGATGTTCACACCCTGCTGACCCAGTGCTGGACCAACCGGCGGACTCGGGTTCGCCATACCAGCTGCAACCTGCAGCTTGACGTAGGCTTGTACTTTCTTAGCCATTCTAAATTCCTCGAATTGGGTAGTATCGCTTCAAAGAAGCTCCCCGTGATAAATATCGCTTTATGGGCATAAGGCCCATAAAAACAAAAGGCGCGAAATTGTATGTCAATTTCGCGCCCTATGCAACGATTAGATCGCTGCTTTTTTGATCGCAGCCTTACGCTTTCTCAACCTGGCTGAAGTCCAGCTCTACCGGGGTCGCACGACCGAAGATAGAAACAGACACTTTCAGGCGAGACTTCTCATAATCGACTTCTTCGACAACGCCGTTAAAGTCTGCGAACGGACCGTCGTTAACACGAACCATTTCACCCGGTTCAAACAGAGTTTTCGGCCGCGGCTTATCGCCAACCTGCTGCAGACGGTTCATGATCGCATCGACTTCTTTGTCGCTGATCGGCGCCGGACGGTCTGACGTACCGCCGATAAAGCCCATCACACGCGGCACGCTGCGCACCAGGTGCCAGCTTGCGTCGTTCATGACCATCTGAACCAGAACGTAACCCGGGAAGAATTTGCGTTCGCTTTTGCGACGCTGGCCGCCACGGATCTCAACGACTTCTTCAGTCGGCACCATGACTTCGCCAAACAGCTCTTCCATATTGTGTAATTTGATATGCTCGCGCAGCGATGTGGCTACGCGGCCTTCAAAACCGGAAAACGCCTGAACGACGTACCAGCGCTTTTTAGGTGCTTCAGACATCTCAGAACCTCAGGCCAGTGATAAAGGATACCAGGCGAACCAGAATACCATCCAGTCCCCACAGGATCAGTGACATAACTGCGGTAACCGCAGCGACGATCAGCGTGGTGTGCAGCGTTTCCTGGCGAGTCGGCCAAATGACCTTACGGACTTCGGTTCTCGCTTCACGGGCAAAAGCAACGGTTGCTTTACCTTTTGTCGTCAACAGCGCGACACCACCCGCTGCAGCAATCAGAATTACTACGGCCAGCGCACGCAGCGGCAGCATCATGTCGCGATAGAGGTAGTTGCCGACGATTGCGACGATCAGCAATATGGCAACAACTATCCACTTCATCGCTTCCAGGCCGCGCCCGCTCCCTTGAGCTTCGGTATTCGCACTCATAAACCAACCTGTCAGAAGTATTCTACAAACATTTTCACCCCGCAATCGCGAGGCAATCCAAATCGAAACGCTTATTCGCCTTTCGGATTATACGCCCTCTACAGAGCCTGTCTCAGCAATGATTATGACAAATAAAATCACTGATGAGCCAGGTTCTGGTGTGAAAGCGTGCAAAAAGGGCATCAAATGATGCCCTTTTATTGCGCATTGCGTCAAATGTTATCAGCGATTAGCCGAGAACTTTAGCAACAACGCCCGCGCCAACGGTACGGCCGCCTTCACGGATTGCGAAACGCAGACCGTCGTCCATTGCGATCGGGTGGATCAGGGTAACAACCATTTTGATGTTGTCGCCCGGCATTACCATCTCTACGCCTTCCGGCAGTTCGATGGTACCAGTCACGTCAGTAGTACGGAAGTAGAACTGCGGACGGTAGCCTTTGAAGAACGGAGTATGACGGCCGCCTTCATCTTTGGACAGAATGTACACTTCAGATTCGAACTTGGTGTGCGGCTTGATGGTGCCCGGCTTAGCCAGTACCTGACCACGTTCGATTTCTTCACGTTTGATACCACGCAGCAGAACACCTACGTTCTCACCGGCACGGCCTTCGTCCAGCAGTTTGCGGAACATTTCAACGCCAGTACAGGTAGACTTCTGAGTCTCTTTGATACCAACGATTTCAACTTCTTCGCCCACTTTGATGATACCGCGTTCTACACGACCGGTAACAACGGTACCACGACCGGAGATGGAGAATACGTCTTCGATCGGCAGCAGGAACGGCTTGTCAATCGCACGCTCTGGTTCCGGGATGTAAGAATCCAGGAAGCCAGCCAGTTCGATGATTTTCGCTTCCCACTCTGCGTCGCCTTCCAGCGCTTTCAGAGCAGAACCACGAACGATCGGAGTGTCGTCGCCCGGGAAGTCGTACTGAGACAGAAGTTCACGAACTTCCATTTCAACCAGTTCCAGCAGCTCTTCGTCATCAACCATGTCGCATTTGTTCAGGAACACGATGATGTACGGAACGCCTACCTGACGACCCAGCAGGATGTGCTCACGGGTCTGCGGCATCGGGCCGTCAGTCGCAGCAACAACCAGGATCGCGCCGTCCATCTGAGCAGCACCGGTGATCATGTTTTTAACATAGTCGGCGTGCCCCGGGCAGTCTACGTGTGCGTAGTGGCGGGTCGGGGTATCGTATTCAACGTGAGAAGTGTTGATGGTGATACCACGCGCTTTTTCTTCCGGCGCGTTATCGATCTGGTCGAATGCGCGAGCGGCACCGCCGTAGGTTTTAGCCAGTACGGTAGTAATGGCAGCGGTCAGCGTTGTTTTACCATGGTCAACGTGGCCGATAGTACCGACGTTAACGTGCGGTTTTGTACGTTCAAACTTTTCTTTAGACATCGATTGTCCCTCTAAGACACGGATAAATCGGTGATATCACCACATCAACCAGGCAACACGCCCGACTTGTTGAATGCTAATAAACAGAAGAGAAAAACAGGAAGGAGAAAAGAAGTGGTGCTGATAGGCAGATTCGAACTGCCGACCTCACCCTTACCAAGGGTGCGCTCTACCAACTGAGCTATATCAGCACATCTTGGAGCGGGCAGCGGGAATCGAACCCGCATCATCAGCTTGGAAGGCTGAGGTAATAGCCATTATACGATGCCCGCATCCTGGAACTCGGCTACCTGATTTTCATTCTGCACTGAATATCGAGAGAAACTCTCTTTATTCGAGCCGGTAAGCGAACTTATCGTCTCGGGCTGCGCCATCGCGCGGCCGAAAATGGTGGTGGGGGAAGGATTCGAACCTTCGAAGTCTGTGACGGCAGATTTACAGTCTGCTCCCTTTGGCCGCTCGGGAACCCCACCGGACTTGATGGTGCCGACTACCGGAATCGAACTGGTGACCTACTGATTACAAGTCAGTTGCTCTACCTACTGAGCTAAGTCGGCATCAAGTAGCGCGCATTCTATGGAGACCTGCGTGCTCATGCAACTAAAAAATTGCATAAAATGTTCTATCGCTCACATTTTGCGCTATAAGAGACAAAAATGCTCTAATTTCAAACAAGAGAGCATAAATTTTCGGCATTTTACCGACCGTCTGACCAGGATACGACGCGGCATTTCAACGCTCCGTCGATAGAAAGCAATCTTCTGTATCTGGTATATTCGTCACATTGCTTCTCAGGGATAGCTTTCACAGCGAGATTTTTTCTTATTATTCCTCCCCATCTGGTGTTACCCTCCTGCCCATTGTCCAAATTAACTTAAATGTGACGTGCCGTTGCATGTCAGGGATGGCCCTCGTTCATCGCTGAACTGATGTAGCAATAGCAGCCAGAAACATGCTTATGAGTATAAAAGAGCAATCGTTAATGACGCCTTACCTACAGTTTGATCGCAGCCAGTGGGCTGCGCTTCGCGATTCTGTGCCGATGACCCTGACCGAGGATGAGATCGCGCAGTTAAAAGGCATTAATGAAGATTTATCGCTGGAAGAAGTTGCAGAAATATATTTACCTCTCTCCCGTTTGCTAAATTTCTATATCAGTTCAAATCTGCGTCGTCAGGCTGTCCTGGAACAGTTTCTGGGCACTAACGGCCAGCGAATCCCTTACATCATCAGTATCGCGGGCAGCGTCGCAGTGGGTAAAAGCACGACAGCACGCGTTCTGCAAGCGTTGCTGAGTCGCTGGCCGGAACACCGCCGTGTTGAATTGATTACCACAGACGGCTTCCTCCACCCAAACCAGGTGTTGAAAGAACGCGGGTTAATGAAGAAAAAGGGGTTCCCCGAATCGTATGATATGCACCGACTGGTGAAATTCGTTTCTGACCTCAAGTCGGGCGTACCGAACGTGACGGCGCCAGTCTATTCTCATTTGATTTACGATGTTATTCCTGAAGGGGATAAAACCGTCGCTCAGCCTGATATATTGATTCTTGAAGGTTTGAATGTTTTACAAAGCGGTATGGATTATCCTCACGATCCGCATCATGTATTTGTCTCTGATTTCGTTGATTTCTCTATTTACGTGGATGCGCCAGAAGAACTTCTTCAGACGTGGTATATCAATCGCTTCCTGAAATTCCGCGAAGGGGCGTTTACCGATCCTGACTCTTATTTCCACAATTATGCGAAATTATCTAAAGAAGAAGCTGTTAATACAGCAGCCTCGCTTTGGAAAGAAATTAACTGGTTGAATTTAAAACAAAATATCTTACCTACACGAGAACGTGCCAGCCTTATTATGACCAAGAGCGCTAACCATGCGGTGGAACAGGTAAGATTGCGGAAATAACAGAAAAAAGGGGAGTACCGACTCCCCTTTTTTACTATTCGGCGCTTCGCAGCGATATTTCCCCACCCATCCAGGGTTTAATCACGCCATCCTGTTCAAGCAATAATGCACCCTGAGTATCAATGCCGCGAGAAATACCAAATATTTCTTTGTCGCCAATAATTAGTTTTACCGGGCGATCAATAAAATTATCCAGTTTTTTCCAGCGCGAAAGATAAGGAGAAAGACCTTCTTGCTCAAAAAGCTCAAGCGCAGCACGTAACTTATAAATCAGCTTTGCGGCCAGCATATTGCGGTCGAGCGTAATTCCGGCCTCTTGTAGTGTGATCCATCCCTGATTTATCACGTCCTCTTCTACGCGACGCATTGCCATGTTAATACCAGCGCCAATCACTATTTGTGCGGCATCGCCCGTTTTACCGGTTAATTCGACCAGAATACCCGCCAGTTTGCGATCCAGCAGGTAGAGGTCGTTAGGCCACTTCACACGAACTTTATCTGCGCCCAGTTCACGCAGCACTTCCGCCATCACAATTCCAATGACCAGACTCAAGCCTATTGCCGCCGCAGGCCCCTGCTCCAGACGCCAGTACATTGAAAGATATAGATTCGCACCAAACGGTGAGAACCATTTACGCCCGCGACGACCACGCCCCGCCTGTTGGTATTCTGCTACACAGGCATCGCCTGAACGCAGCTCGCCAATTCGATCAAGTAAATACTGATTGGTTGAATCGATAACGGGCAATACCGCCACGTTTCCGCTATCCAGTTGGCTATGTATACGGTCAGCATCCAGTAACTGGATGGGTTCCGGTAAGCTATATCCTTTCCCGGGAACGGTAAATACATCTACTCCCCAGTCGCGTAATGTCTGGATATGTTTATTAATCGCCGCGCGGCTCATTCCCAGCCGTTCACCCAACTGCTCGCCTGAGTGAAACTCTCCGTCGGCAAGCAGTGAGATCAGCGTCAGGGGAACGGTAGTATCTTTCATGCAATGCTCTCCACAGCGTTCACCTCTCCGGACCGACCAATAAAGCGAACCTCAGGCTCCAGCCAGACATTAAATTTTTCACCCACTTTTTGCCGGACATGATGCGCCAGCGCCACCACATCTTTACTTGTCGCATCATTCGCATTAATCAATACCAGCGCCTGTTGGCGATGCACCGCAGCGCCGCCAATGGTGACGCCTTTCAACTGACATTGATCTATCAGCCAGCCTGCCGCCAGCTTTACTGAGCCGTCTGCCTGAGGGTAATGCGGCGCGTTGGGAAATCGTTCTAACAGTTCCATAGCGATATCGGCTGCGACAACGGGATTTTTAAAAAAGCTGCCCGCATTGCCATTCACTTTAGGATCCGGCAATTTTGTGGTGCGCATATGGCATACAGCATCAAACACCTGTTGCGCGGTGACCGTTTTCGGGTCCAGACGAGTAAGATCGCCATAGGTCAACACCGGCTGCCATTGCTTTGACAAACGCAGACCCACCGCGACGATCGCAACGCGATCCTGATATTCATTTTTGAAGATGCTGTCACGATAGCCGAAACGGCATTCCGCCGCGGACAAACGCAGACGTTTTCCCGTTTCCAGTTCAACGCAGTCAACGTAGTCGCAGACGCGCTGTAGTTCTACGCCATACGCGCCAATATTCTGTATAGGCGAGGAACCAACGCAGCCAGGGATGAGCGCCAGATTCTCCAGGCCGGGCATGTTGTTATCCAGCGCGTAGCGAACCAGCTGATGCCAGTTTTCGCCTGCGCCGACGTGTAGGTGCCAGGCGTCCGCGGTTTCATTGACCTCAATGCCTTTCAGGCGGTTAAGGATCACGGTGCCGGCGTAATTTTCCAGAAACAGGACATTGCTTCCTTCACCCAGGATCATAACCGGCAGTCCCTCACGAGTTGCTTGCTGCCAGGCGCTCAGTAGTTGTTGTTCGTTTTCAGCGCATACGATGTGCTTTGCACAATGATCAATGCCGAAGGTATTCCAGGGTTTTAGGGAGTGGGTCATGGCTGCTTTCCTGATACTCAATCGGCAATAGTTTACCGTATCTGTGTTGGGAAGGCTTGTGGTTATATTGAGGGTGGATCGGCGCGTCCCTGTAGGCCGGATAAGGCGGAGCCGCTATCCGGCAGACCACAGATAAAACAAAAGGCCCAGTCTTTCGACAGGGCCCTTCGTTTTATTTGATGCCTGGCAGTTCCCTACTCTCGCATGGGGAGACCCCACACTACCATCGGCGCTACGGCGTTTCACTTCTGAGTTCGGCATGGGGTCAGGTGGGACCACCGCGCTACTGCCGCCAGGCAAATTCTTTTGTGCTCTGTACGCAATTCTTTATCGCATCAGCGGCGTTGCCTGCGCTCGTAAAGTCAGTCACATACTTCTGTATGCTCCTTCCTTTCCTTCGCTTGCCGCCTTGCTGCTGCGCAAATTATTGCGTACTCAACTCTGAATCAGTGCTGAAAATCGTCTCTCATCCGCCAAAACATCTTCGGCGTTGTAAGGTTAAGCCTCACGGTTCATTAGTACCGGTTAGCTCAACGCATCGCTGCGCTTACACACCCGGCCTATCAACGTCGTCGTCTTCAACGTTCCTTCAGGAGACCTAAAGTCTCAGGGAGAACTCATCTCGGGGCAAGTTTCGTGCTTAGATGCTTTCAGCACTTATCTCTTCCGCATTTAGCTACCGGGCAGTGCCATTGGCATGACAACCCGAACACCAGTGATGCGTCCACTCCGGTCCTCTCGTACTAGGAGCAGCCCCCCTCAGTTCTCCAGCGCCCACGGCAGATAGGGACCGAACTGTCTCACGACGTTCTAAACCCAGCTCGCGTACCACTTTAAATGGCGAACAGCCATACCCTTGGGACCTACTTCAGCCCCAGGATGTGATGAGCCGACATCGAGGTGCCAAACACCGCCGTCGATATGAACTCTTGGGCGGTATCAGCCTGTTATCCCCGGAGTACCTTTTATCCGTTGAGCGATGGCCCTTCCATTCAGAACCACCGGATCACTATGACCTGCTTTCGCACCTGCTCGCGCCGTCACGCTCGCAGTCAAGCTGGCTTATGCCATTGCACTAACCTCCTGATGTCCGACCAGGATTAGCCAACCTTCGTGCTCCTCCGTTACTCTTTAGGAGGAGACCGCCCCAGTCAAACTACCCACCAGACACTGTCCGCAACCCGGATTACGGGTCCACGTTAGAACATCAAACATTAAAGGGTGGTATTTCAAGGTCGGCTCCATGCAGACTGGCGTCCACACTTCAAAGCCTCCCACCTATCCTACACATCAAGGCTCAATGTTCAGTGTCAAGCTATAGTAAAGGTTCACGGGGTCTTTCCGTCTTGCCGCGGGTACACTGCATCTTCACAGCGAGTTCAATTTCACTGAGTCTCGGGTGGAGACAGCCTGGCCATCATTACGCCATTCGTGCAGGTCGGAACTTACCCGACAAGGAATTTCGCTACCTTAGGACCGTTATAGTTACGGCCGCCGTTTACCGGGGCTTCGATCAGGAGCTTCGCTTGCGCTGACCCCATCAATTAACCTTCCGGCACCGGGCAGGCGTCACACCGTATACGTCCACTTTCGTGTTTGCACAGTGCTGTGTTTTTAATAAACAGTTGCAGCCAGCTGGTATCTTCGACTGACTTCAGCTCCGTGAGTAAATCACTTCACCTACGTGTCAGCGTGCCTTCTCCCGAAGTTACGGCACCATTTTGCCTAGTTCCTTCACCCGAGTTCTCTCAAGCGCCTTGGTATTCTCTACCTGACCACCTGTGTCGGTTTGGGGTACGATTTGATGTTACCTGATGCTTAGAGGCTTTTCCTGGAAGCAGGGCATTTGTTGCTTCAGCACCGTAGTGCCTCGTCGTCACGCCTCAGTGTTAAAGTGAACCGGATTTACCTGGAACACACACCTACACGCTTAAACCGGGACAACCGTCGCCCGGCCAACATAGCCTTCTCCGTCCCCCCTTCGCAGTAACACCAAGTACGGGAATATTAACCCGTTTCCCATCGACTACGCCTTTCGGCCTCGCCTTAGGGGTCGACTCACCCTGCCCCGATTAACGTTGGACAGGAACCCTTGGTCTTCCGGCGAGCGGGCTTTTCACCCGCTTTATCGTTACTTATGTCAGCATTCGCACTTCTGATACCTCCAGCAACCCTCACAGGCCACCTTCGCAGGCTTACAGAACGCTCCCCTACCCAACAACACACAGTGTCGCTGCCGCAGCTTCGGTGCATGGTTTAGCCCCGTTACATCTTCCGCGCAGGCCGACTCGACCAGTGAGCTATTACGCTTTCTTTAAATGATGGCTGCTTCTAAGCCAACATCCTGGCTGTCTGGGCCTTCCCACATCGTTTCCCACTTAACCATGACTTTGGGACCTTAGCTGGCGGTCTGGGTTGTTTCCCTCTTCACGACGGACGTTAGCACCCGCCGTGTGTCTCCCGTGATAACATTCTCCGGTATTCGCAGTTTGCATCGGGTTGGTAAGCCGGGATGGCCCCCTAGCCGAAACAGTGCTCTACCCCCGGAGATGAATTCACGAGGCGCTACCTAAATAGCTTTCGGGGAGAACCAGCTATCTCCCGGTTTGATTGGCCTTTCACCCCCAGCCACAGGTCATCCGCTAATTTTTCAACATTAGTCGGTTCGGTCCTCCAGTTAGTGTTACCCAACCTTCAACCTGCCCATGGCTAGATCACCGGGTTTCGGGTCTATACCCTGCAACTTAACGCCCAATTAAGACTCGGTTTCCCTCCGGCTCCCCTATTCGGTTAACCTTGCTACAGAATATAAGTCGCTGACCCATTATACAAAAGGTACGCAGTCACACAGGTAAACCTGTGCTCCCACTGCTTGTACGTACACGGTTTCAGGTTCTTTTTCACTCCCCTCGCCGGGGTTCTTTTCGCCTTTCCCTCACGGTACTGGTTCACTATCGGTCAGTCAGGAGTATTTAGCCTTGGAGGATGGTCCCCCCATATTCAGACAGGATACCACGTGTCCCGCCCTACTCATCGAGCTCACAGCACATGCGCTTTTGTGTACGGGGCTGTCACCCTGTATCGCGCGCCTTTCCAGACGCTTCCACTAACACACATGCTGATTCAGGCTCTGGGCTCCTCCCCGTTCGCTCGCCGCTACTGGGGGAATCTCGGTTGATTTCTTTTCCTCGGGGTACTTAGATGTTTCAGTTCCCCCGGTTCGCCTCATTAACCTATGGATTCAGTTAATGATAGTGTGACGAGTCACACTGGGTTTCCCCATTCGGGTATCGCCGGTTATAACGGTTCATATCACCTTACCGGCGCTTATCGCAGATTAGCACGCCCTTCATCGCCTCTGACTGCCAGGGCATCCACCGTGTACGCTTAGTCGCTTAACCTCACAACCCGAAGATGTTTCTTACGATTCATCATCGTGTTGCGAAAATTTGAGAGACTCACGAACAACTTTCGCTGTTCTGTGTTTCAATTTTCAGCTTGATCCAGATTTTTAAAGAGCAAAACTTCGCAGTGAACCCTTTCAGGTACACTCTGAAGTATTTTTTCGTAAACACTCACGAGATGGTGGAGCTATGCGGGATCGAACCGCAGACCTCCTGCGTGCAAAGCAGGCGCTCTCCCAGCTGAGCTATAGCCCCATCGTGTAGTCAGAACCTCTTTACCGATAATTTTTCCTGAGACAAGGCGTGGAATAACGAAGCATACATCAGTATGTGAGTTATTTCACAACGCAGTATTCAGGGAAAATCTGGTAGGCCTGAGTGGACTTGAACCACCGACCTCACCCTTATCAGGGGTGCGCTCTAACCACCTGAGCTACAAGCCTGTAGAGGTTTTACTGCTCGTTTTTCATCAGACAATCTGTGTGAGCACTTCAAAGTACGCTTCTTTAAGGTAAGGAGGTGATCCAACCGCAGGTTCCCCTACGGTTACCTTGTTACGACTTCACCCCAGTCATGAATCACAAAGTGGTAAGCGCCCTCCCGAAGGTTAAGCTACCTACTTCTTTTGCAACCCACTCCCATGGTGTGACGGGCGGTGTGTACAAGGCCCGGGAACGTATTCACCGTGGCATTCTGATCCACGATTACTAGCGATTCCGACTTCATGGAGTCGAGTTGCAGACTCCAATCCGGACTACGACGCACTTTATGAGGTCCGCTTGCTCTCGCGAGGTCGCTTCTCTTTGTATGCGCCATTGTAGCACGTGTGTAGCCCTGGTCGTAAGGGCCATGATGACTTGACGTCATCCCCACCTTCCTCCAGTTTATCACTGGCAGTCTCCTTTGAGTTCCCGACCTAATCGCTGGCAACAAAGGATAAGGGTTGCGCTCGTTGCGGGACTTAACCCAACATTTCACAACACGAGCTGACGACAGCCATGCAGCACCTGTCTCACAGTTCCCGAAGGCACCAATCCATCTCTGGAAAGTTCTGTGGATGTCAAGACCAGGTAAGGTTCTTCGCGTTGCATCGAATTAAACCACATGCTCCACCGCTTGTGCGGGCCCCCGTCAATTCATTTGAGTTTTAACCTTGCGGCCGTACTCCCCAGGCGGTCTACTTAACGCGTTAGCTCCGGAAGCCACGCCTCAAGGGCACAACCTCCAAGTAGACATCGTTTACGGCGTGGACTACCAGGGTATCTAATCCTGTTTGCTCCCCACGCTTTCGCACCTGAGCGTCAGTCTTTGTCCAGGGGGCCGCCTTCGCCACCGGTATTCCTCCAGATCTCTACGCATTTCACCGCTACACCTGGAATTCTACCCCCCTCTACAAGACTCAAGCCTGCCAGTTTCGAATGCAGTTCCCAGGTTGAGCCCGGGGATTTCACATCCGACTTGACAGACCGCCTGCGTGCGCTTTACGCCCAGTAATTCCGATTAACGCTTGCACCCTCCGTATTACCGCGGCTGCTGGCACGGAGTTAGCCGGTGCTTCTTCTGCGGGTAACGTCAATTGCTGCGGTTATTAACCACAACACCTTCCTCCCCGCTGAAAGTACTTTACAACCCGAAGGCCTTCTTCATACACGCGGCATGGCTGCATCAGGCTTGCGCCCATTGTGCAATATTCCCCACTGCTGCCTCCCGTAGGAGTCTGGACCGTGTCTCAGTTCCAGTGTGGCTGGTCATCCTCTCAGACCAGCTAGGGATCGTCGCCTTGGTGAGCCGTTACCTCACCAACAAGCTAATCCCATCTGGGCACATCTGATGGCAAGAGGCCCGAAGGTCCCCCTCTTTGGTCTTGCGACGTTATGCGGTATTAGCCACCGTTTCCAGTAGTTATCCCCCTCCATCAGGCAGTTTCCCAGACATTACTCACCCGTCCGCCACTCGTCAGCAAAGCAGCAAGCTGCTTCCTGTTACCGTTCGACTTGCATGTGTTAGGCCTGCCGCCAGCGTTCAATCTGAGCCATGATCAAACTCTTCAATTTAAAAGTTTGATGCTCGTGAATTAAACTTCGTAATGAATTACGTGTTCACTCAGAGACTTGGTATTCATTTTTCGTCCGAGGACGTTAAGAATCCGTATCTTCGAGTGCCCACACAGATTGTCTGATAAATTGTTAAAGAGCAGTGCCGCTTCGCTTTTTCTCAGCGGCGCGGGGTGTGCATATTACGCTTTCCCGCTTCAGAGTCAAGCGTTTATTTTCGCTTTTCTCCGTGAGGTTCTGGTCCGAACCCCGCTGACCCGGCGGCCTGTGTGCCGTTGTTCCGTGTCAGTGGTGGCGCATTATAGGGAGTTATTTCTGCCTGACAAGAGGAAATTTAAAATAATTTCTCAAGTGCCTGGTATTTACCCAAAACGCCATTAAACCGCCAGTTTTTCGAGCGTTTCAAAGCCATAACGCTGTAAAACGGGTAATAATTGTTCAGCTCCTGGCGTCATTGCCATGCAATAAGCAATATTGGCATCGGTTGATTTCGCATCCGGCGCTTCATGTTCCAACAGCCAGGCTGTACGACGCGCTATCGCCGCGCCGGAATCCACTAACCGCGTCCCTTCGGGCAGGACTTGCAAAAGCTCGTCCCGTAATAGAGGGAAATGCGTACACCCCAGAACGACCGTGTCAGGCGGCTCCGGCATTCGTAGCCATGGGCGTAATATGCGGCGCAGCTCTTCCAGCGATACCGAATCACCATGTAATTTAGCTTCCGCCAGTTCCACCAGTTCTGCCGACCCCAACATCGCTATCTGACATTCATTAGCGAAGCGCGCAATCAGCTCGTGAGTATAAGGACGTTTGACCGTGGCTCTCGTCGCCAGTAGCCCGACGACGCCATTGGCGGTCAGCCGCGCCGCTGGTTTAATCGCAGGCACAACGCCCACCACCGGGAAGGCAAACTTTTCACGTAATGCGGGAAGTGAGACCGTACTGGCGGTATTACAGGCAATCACCGCCAGTGAAAGGGGATAGCGCTGCTGTACCGCAGTCACAATCTCGACAACGCGCTCAACGATAAACGTTTCGCTCTTTTCCCCGTAGGGGAAAGCCACGTTATCGAAAGCATATATATAGTGGAGATCCGGCAGGAGCCGCCGAATCTCATCATAGACCGACAATCCACCGACGCCGGAATCAAATACCAGCACGGTGGGACGTGGTTCAGAAGGTGTAGCTGCCAGACAAGGTGTATTCTCGTCCTGCAGTTTGGTAGCCATAAACTGTCTCGTAATCTTTGTCGAACAGGTTGGCTATTTTACCACGAACTGTCAGATGTGAGGTGACCGGATATGCAACCGTAAGATCCCATAAACTGACGCCGCCCATTTTTACTGTCCGGTATGGGTAAGCGGAGTAGTCCGAATCATATCGGGAACCAAGGTATTGATATGTCACCCCCCAGTCAAAATCGTAAACGTCCCAGTCAAGTTGATATTTTGCCATCTGTTTGGAACGCCGGGGTAATGGCGTATCGGTAATCGCATTACGCGCATCAACGTAATCATAACTGACCGTATGCGTTAACGGTCCGGTATCGAAATTCGCCGTCGCCTCAATACCTTTAATGCGCGCCTTACCTTCGTTGTAATATTTTTGCAGATGATCGTCATAATCGATCATGTCATTAATATCGTTACGATAACCTGAAATACGCCAGCTGACGCCAGCGGTTAGCCCTTCAAATGCGCCTTCCCACTGTTTACTCTTTTCAGGATTCAGGTTCGGATTACCGTAATAACCATACAGTTGGCCCAAATTAGGCGCTTTGTAGGAGGTTCCGTAGGAGGCAATAAAGCGATAACCTTCTATAAACTCCCATCCTGCGCTGGTTTGCCATGTACCATGACGGCCAAACTGGGAGTTGTCATCACTGCGCGCCGCCGCTTCCAGAGTGAAGTCACCCAACTGTTGTAATCCTGTCAGGTAAACCCCGGTATTACGCTGGTCATATCCCTCGGGCACATAGCCGGTACCTGGCGTGGTAGTCTGTTTCTGCCAGTCTACGCCCGCCCCAACATTACCGTGCCCCACGACCACACTGTTGGTCCATTGAACATTGTACTGTTTCATCTCATCCAGCGTGGCGGAGGTATCATACCGGCCATAGTGCGGATCATAGTTGTAATCTTTACTGTGGCTATAGCTTGAAACCAGCTGAGACTGAATACGTTCGCCATTAAAGCGCAGCCCGGCGTCCCAGCTTTGGCTATAAAGTTTGCGTGTATCAATCAGCGGCGAGCCCGGCGAGTAATAGGCGTCGTAATCGGTACGGTTATCGTAGCCATAACCACGCACGAATCCGCTCCAGCGATCAGAAAAGGTATGCTCTAACGCGCCATAGAGCGTTTTACTCAAAAAGCCGTCCCGGTCAGGCTGCGCCTGCATCCCGGTACCGCCTTTCGCTACCACGTCAAACCCTTTGGTGTATTCGTAATCGCCGATCAACGTCGCCCGCGTATTTTCGCCAAGTTGCTGTTGCGTCGAGAGGTCGTAATTCTGGTAGCTATTGCTTCCCCATCCAGCGGTTAATTCTGTGCCTGGGTTATCGCGCGTCGTAATGATATTCACTACGCCGCCGATAGCATCGGAACCATAAATAGCGGAGCGCGGACCGCGAATATATTCAATGCGCTGTACCAGCGACACCGGGAACTGGCTGAGATCGGCGGACCCGCTCACGCCTGCTAAATTCAGACGCACGCCGTCAATCAATACCAGTACATGGCTGGAGTTGGTGCCGCGAATGAAAATGGAGGAGTTTTGTCCGGCGCCGCCGCTCTGCGCAATATCGACGCCAGGCAAACGGCGCAGAACATCATTTACGGAGGTCGATTGCCAGCGTTCAATATCCTGACGCGTCACGATAGTAACGGGCGCCAGAACCGCGCTGCGCGGCTGCTGAAAACGGTTGGCGGTAACAACCAGGGTATCCGGGCTAGTGTCCTGCGCCCAAGCGGAAAAGGCCGTGACGGAGAACGCCGTCAGCAGCATAGCTTTTTTAATCATTGTAAAGCATCCACAATATAAGAAGGATGCCGCAGGCTTCATCGATAGTACGCGATGATGAAAAACCAGATGCGACGTTAGCCGGCAGGTCTTCGGGCTTGGAGGGTTATCCGTTGACTGGATAGCAGAAATGATGACTTCCCGCCGGAGGCAGTGTCTGCTTACGCTCTCATCTCACCTTTCCTTACCGCTGCGCGTCAGCTCCAGATTTTCACTGGATTCCCTATTAACTCACAGGACCGGCCCACGGATGCTACCGTCTGTCACAACACCCTGTCCAGACCGCGCATCACAAATCAGAAATCATCAATAGCTGGACATCCACTGAGCAATCCCTACAATCCCCGCGTACTTTTATTATTCAGGATGCGATATGACCCCCGAACATCTTCCGACAGAACAGTATGAGGCGCAGCTGGCCGAAAAAGTGGCGCGCTTGCAGAGTATGATGGCGCCGTTTTCTGGCCTGGTTCCGGAAGTATTTCGCTCGCCGGTCAGTCACTATCGTATGCGTGCGGAATTTCGCCTGTGGCATGACGGCGATGACCTGTACCACATTATGTTTGATCAGCAGACCAAAAGCCGGATTCGCGTTGACACCTTCCCGGCGGCCAGCCAACTGATTAATACCTTAATGAAGGCGATGATTGCCGGCGTGCGCGATAATCATGCACTGCGGCATAAGCTGTTCCAGATCGATTATCTCACGACCTTGAGCAACCAGGCGGTAGTGTCGTTGCTGTACCATAAGAAGCTGGACGAAGAGTGGCGTGAAGCCGCCACTGCGTTACGCGATGCCTTACGCGCGCAAGGTCTGAACGTACACCTGATTGGCCGGGCCACTAAAACTAAAATCGAATTGGATCAGGATTATATTGATGAGCGTCTGCCTGTGGCAGGTAAAGAGATGATCTACCGCCAGGTCGAAAACAGCTTTACGCAGCCAAACGCCGCCATGAATATTCAGATGTTAGAGTGGGCGCTGGAGGTGACGAAAGACTCAAAAGGCGATCTGCTTGAGTTGTATTGCGGCAACGGCAATTTTTCTTTAGCGCTGGCGCGCAATTTTAACCGCGTGCTGGCAACCGAAATCGCCAAACCGTCCGTCGCTGCCGCACAGTACAATATTGCCGCTAATCATATTGATAATGTGCAAATTATTCGCATGGCGGCGGAAGAGTTTACCCAGGCGATGAATGGCGTTCGTGAGTTTAACCGCCTGCAGGGGATCGACCTGAAGCGCTATCAGTGCGAAACCATTTTTGTCGATCCGCCGCGCAGCGGTCTGGACAGCGAAACGGAGAAAATGGTGCAGGCTTATCCACGTATTCTGTACATTTCCTGCAATCCGGAAACGTTGTGCAAAAACCTGGAAACGTTAAGCCAGACGCACACGGTGTCTCGCCTGGCGCTATTCGATCAGTTCCCGTATACACATCATATGGAATGCGGGGTATTACTCACCGCAAGGTAAAATGTACGTCGGATGGCCGGTTATACCGCCATCCGGCATTCGCACGCTATTCCGCGGTGTCCTGCTTGCGGTTACGCAGCTTAAAGCCAATCCAGAATACCAGAATCACCGACAGCACCGCCGGGAAGAAATTAGAGCCAATATCCGGATATTCTGCACGCACGACGGTGCTATACAGTAAAACGCCAAGAATGAAACAGGCGGCGGCCAACCCCGGCAAACCTACCGGCATAGTACGATTTTGGTAGCGCTGATGCAGACAATATACCGTCAGCACCAGCGAGATAACCGGGAATACGGAGAACGGCACAATAGCGCTAAACAGCGCCGCGAATGTGCCGTTAATCGATAAGCCAGCGATGAGCGCCAGCAACAGCGTACCTTTATCTTGACCTGACTGTTTCATTACTCGTCCTTCACGTTATTCGGAATGATGTGCTATTTTCTCTTGCTCACGGCGATACCAGTAATACGCCCCTTTCGCAATCATGCGCAGTTGCAATACCAGCCGCTCTTCTAATTGCCGACGCTGTTCAGCGCCGATGTCCAACGCCTCTGCGCCCGCGCTAAAAACAATAGTCACCATCGCTTCGGCCTGGGCTTCAGTAAACGCGCGCGGCATATGGTTTTCGAGTTCCAGATAGTCGGCAAGTTCCGCAATAAAATGCTGAATCTCCCGCGCGACGGCGGCACGAAACGCCGCTGAAGTGCCGGAACGCTCGCGCAACAACAGACGGAAGGCGTTGGGATTGTTGCCGATAAACTCCATAAATGTAGAGACCGACGTGCGAATGACGCTGCCGCCTTTCGCGATGCGCTGTCGCGCCTGACGCATCAACTGACGCAGCATCAGACCGCTTTCATCCACCATCGTCAGACCGAGTTCATCGACATCGCGAAAATGACGGTAAAACGACGTTGGCGCAATGCCCGCTTCACGCGCCACCTCACGCAAACTCAGGCTGGCGAAACTCCGCTCAGCGCTCAGTTGGCTGAATGCGGCTTCCACCAGCGAACGCCGGGTTTTTTCTTTTTGTTGCGCTCTAACACCCATCACAATGTCTGAATCCTTCCATATGCCTTATTCGGCACTATACCAGAGAATAAAAGTAACGGGTTCACACTGGATTGTGAATGATTGTTTACAGACAGTTTGTGCTCCGGCTTCGCAAAAAAGCACAACGATAATTGGGTTAAAGCTGGGCAAATGTTATCATCGTGTTTATTTTATGTATAAAAACAGGTGAGTAATACCATGCCACATTCCTGGGATTATGATGCAGTCGTCATAGGGTCAGGCCCCGGCGGTGAAGGCGCTGCAATGGGTCTGGTTAAGCAAGGAGCACGCGTCGCGGTGATTGAGCGTTATCATAACGTTGGCGGCGGATGTACCCACTGGGGCACCATTCCATCCAAAGCCCTTCGCCACGCCGTCAGCCGCATTATTGAATTTAATCAAAACCCGCTCTATAGCGACCACTCCCGTCTTCTTCGTTCTTCATTCGCCGATATCCTTAATCATGCCGATAATGTGATTAATCAACAAACGCGTATGCGTCAGGGGTTTTATGAGCGTAACCACTGTGAAATCTTGCAGGGCAACGCCCATTTTATTGACGAACATACCCTGGCGCTGGAATGCCATGACGGCACGGTTGAAACCCTGACGGCAGAAAAATTTGTTATTGCCTGTGGTTCGCGTCCTTACCATCCCAGTGATGTGGATTTCTCGCATCCGCGCATTTATGACAGCGACTCAATCCTGAGTCTCCACCATGAACCGCGCCACGTTATTATTTACGGTGCCGGCGTTATCGGCTGCGAATATGCGTCCATCTTCCGCGGTATGGATGTGAAAGTGGATCTGATCAACACCCGCGATCGCCTGCTGGCCTTTCTCGATCAGGAGATGTCCGACTCTCTCTCTTACCATTTCTGGAATAGCGGCGTGGTTATTCGCCACAATGAAGAATATGAGAAAATCGAAGGCTGCGATGATGGCGTCATCATGCATCTGAAATCCGGCAAAAAACTGAAGGCTGACTGCCTGCTCTATGCTAATGGCCGTACCGGTAACACCGATTCGCTGGCGCTGGAGAATATTGGTCTGGAAACAGACAGCCGTGGACAGCTCAAAGTCAACAGTATGTACCAGACCGCCCTGCCGCACGTCTATGCGGTGGGCGACGTGATTGGCTATCCCAGTCTGGCCTCCGCCGCCTACGATCAGGGGCGTATTGCAGCGCAGGCGCTGGTGAAAGGCGAAGCGACCGCGCATCTTATCGAAGATATCCCCACCGGGATTTATACCATTCCGGAAATCAGTTCTGTCGGCAAAACCGAGCAGCAGTTAACGGCAATGAAAGTGCCTTACGAAGTGGGCCGCGCGCAGTTTAAGCATCTGGCGCGAGCGCAAATCGTCGGCATGAACGTCGGCACGCTAAAAATTCTCTTCCACCGCGAAACCAAAGAAATTCTGGGGATTCACTGCTTTGGCGAACGCGCCGCCGAAATTATTCATATCGGCCAGGCGATCATGGAGCAGAAAGGTGGCGGTAACACTATCGAATACTTCGTTAACACCACCTTTAACTACCCAACCATGGCGGAAGCTTATCGGGTTGCGGCGTTGAACGGCTTAAACCGCCTGTTTTAACGCCTTGTCGAAATGGCCATCCATTGCGCCACGGATGGCCTCTGCCAGTTGCTCATAACGGCTACGCAGCGGCGATCCCGGGCGATAAACCAGCCCCACGGTACGACGCGGCTCCGGCTTAATGCATGGCAGATAAACCACGCCGTCGCGCTTACGCTCCTGCGGTACGGCCAGCGCGGGGAGTAGTGTAATACCACTGCCCGCCGCCACCATGTTGCGCAGCGTTTCCAGACTGGTCGCCCGGAAATGGGTATCTTCATCCGCTCCCGCTTCAAAACAGAACCCCATCGCCTGATCGCGCAAACAGTGGCCATCTTCCAGCATCAGCAATTTCTCGCCCGCCAGATCGGACATCGGCACGCGATCGCGATTCGCCCACGGATGATCCTCATAAATAGCCAGCATCATGGGCTCATCAAACAGCGGCACTTCGATAAACGCCTCGCTCTCTTTCACCAGCGCCAGAATAGCGCAGTCAAGCTTGCCGCTATCGAGTTGCGCTAACAGCTGGTGCGTTTGCGCCTCATGCAGATACATTTCCAGCTTCGGGAAAGTCTGGTGCAACATTGGAATGATAAGCGGCAGCAAATAGGGACCAATTGTTGGGATTAAACCAATATGCAGCGGGCCGGACATCGTCTCGCCTTGTTGGCTTGCCATCTCCTTGAGCACCTTGACCTCACGCAGTACGGTACGCGCCTGATCCACCAGCAGTAAGCCCGCCTGGGTAAACAGCACCTTACGGCTCGTACGCTCCAGCAGCATAACGCCCAGCTCATCTTCCAGCTTACGTATTTGCCCGCTAAGGGTTGGCTGGCTGACGTGACAGGAGTCCGCCGCTCGCCGGAAATGGCGATGTTCGGCTAACGCCACCAGATATTCAAGATCACGAATATTCATTATTCATCCTCCGTCGCCACGATAGTTCATGGCGATAGGTAGCATAGCAACGAACGATTATCCCTATCAACCTTTCTGATTAATAATACATCACAGAACGGAGCGGTTTCTCGTTTAACCCTTGAAGACACCGCCCGTTTAGAGGGTATCTCTCGAACCCGAAATAACTAAAGCCAACGTGAACTTTTGCGGACCTCTGGTCCGCTTTTTTTTGCGTAAAAAAGCCCGGCGTCGCTGATGCTCGGCCGGGCAGTATTACCTGATGGCGCTACGCTTATAAGGCCTACAACGCGAGGCGCGCCCTGGCATCGTCGATGGCCTGCGCCACCTGCTGTGGAGAAACGCCGCCTTTTGCCGCCCGTTTATCCAGACACGACTGCAAAGACAATATCGGATACACATCGTCGCCAATCACGCGGCTGAATTTCTGTAAATCGGCCAGCGGCAACGCTTCCAGCGGCTTACCCTGGCGAATAGCTTCTACCACCGCTTCGCCGACAATATGGTGCGCTTCGCGGAACGGCACGCCTTTCGCGACCAGGTAATCCGCCAGCTCCGTGGCGTTGGCATACCCCTGTTGCGCCGCGTCCTGACAACGTGGGCGTTTCACCTGAATACCGTCCAGCACCAACGCCGCCATATGCAGGCAGTCAAGCCAGGTATCGAGCGCATCGAACAGCCCTTCTTTGTCTTCCTGCATATCTTTGTTATACGCCAGCGGCAGACCTTTTAAGGTCATCATCATGCCGGTTAGCGCCCCTTGTACGCGACCGCACTTACCGCGAATCAGCTCCAGCGCGTCCGGGTTTTTCTTCTGCGGCATTAACGATGAACCGGAAGTCACGCGGTCAGAAAGCTCTACAAAACCCGCTTCACCAGAATTAAAGAAAATCAGATCTTCCGCGAAGCGTGACAGATGCACCATGCCGATAGCCGCATCAGAAAGCAGTTCCAGTACGTGGTCACGATCGGACACGCTGTCCAGGCTGTTGCGGGTCGCAGACGCAAAGCCCAGCCAGCCTGCCAATTGTTCACGGTCAATTTCATAGGCCGTTCCCGCCAACGCGCCGCAACCTAGCGGACTCACGTCCAGACGTTTAAGCGTGTCCTGCAGGCGGCTTTCATCGCGCGCCAGCATTTCGACATACGCGAGACACCAGTGGGCGAAAGTCACTGGCTGCGCGCGTTGCAGATGGGTATATCCCGGCATTACCGCGTCCTGGTTCGCCTGCGCGGTTTCCACCAGCGCGCTCTGTAGCTGGCGGTTAGCGGTAAGCAGTTCCCTCACCGTCTCTTTGCACCACAGTTTCAGGTCCGTCGCCACCTGATCGTTACGGCTGCGTCCGGTGTGCAGCTTTTTACCCAACTGACCCACTTTGTCGATGAGCTTACCTTCCACCCAGCTATGGATATCTTCCGCATCGCTTTGCAGGATTTGCTGCGGATTCGCGCGAACCTCCTCCAGCAGCACGTTCAGCGCTTCTTCCAACTGTCGTTGCTCATCGGCAGTCAGTACGCCTACCGTGACCAATGCTTTGGACCAGGCCACAGAACCGACAATATCCTGCTCCGCCAGACGGTAATCGAAGCGCAACGAATCATTGAATTGTTTAAACCGCTGGTCTGCCGCCTGTGTAAAACGCCCACCCCAAAGTGCCATAATAGACTTCCTTAAATTCTTCGAATTTCACTGCCGGATAGCGCTACGCTTATCCGGCCTACAATTTCTGTTCACGCAGGCCCGATAAAGCGCAGCCGCCATCGGGCGAACAAATAGTTAAGCCAGAATACGCGTGCCGATCGGCGTGCCGTTAAACAGCGCCGGCAATTGTTCCGCATGACGCCAGGAAGCAATATCCACCGGGCGACCCAGCGCCCGCGCAGCATCGAGAGCCGCATTCACTTTCACAATCATCCCGTCGGTAATAATGCCCTGGTCGATAAGCTGCTCGGCTTTGGACGCCGTCATTTCGGCGATACGCTGGCCTTTGCCGTCCAGAATACCGCTCACGTCAGAAAGCAGGATCAGATCGGCCCCCAGCGTCGCCGCCAGCGCGGTTGCCGCCTGATCGGCGTTGACGTTCATCAGCTGGCCGTCCTCTGTTACGCCAATGGAGCTGACCACCGGCAGAAAGCCGTTTTCCAGCAGCATGTTAATCAGCTTCGGCGACCCCGGCTGCGCCAGCCCGACGTGGCCTAACGCTTCATCGAGTTGAGTCACGTTTACGCTGTCGCCATCGCCCAGAAACAGACCAACAGAGGCGATATGGTGTTTCTTCGCCCAGGCCAGCAGAGTTTTGTTAGCGGTTCCCGCCAGCGCGCCGGTAATGATGCCAATCTGATCGGCAGGCGTCACGCGCAGGCCGTCTTTCTTTTTCACTGGCAAATTCAGCCCTTTCATCAGCTCATCCACCACGCAACCGCCGCCATGAACAATCACCAGCGGACGCTGATGGGACTCACGATAGTTGACCAGCGCGGTAAAAAGACGTTCCAGAGCCTCTTCGCTATCCAGTAATACGCCACCCAGCTTGATAATTAATGGATTCATCATTTCACCCTTAAATAAGAGACTGCGTTTCAGCGAAGCCAAAACGAATATTAGCGCACTGTACTGCCTGCGCCGCTGCGCCTTTCAACAAGTTGTCTTCGGTTGCCACCACAATCAGATGTTCGCCCTGGACGGCAAAACCAATATCGCAGAACGGCAGCCCGACGACGTTCTTTAACGCCGGAACGCCTTTGTCATACAGGCGCACCAGCGGTTTGTCGCCATAGGCTTTTTGCAACACGTCGGCGACCTGCGCATGGGTTACTCCCGCTTTCAGGCGGCAGGTAATGGTTTCCAGAATCCCGCGCGGAAAATTCCCCAGATGCGGGGTGAAGATGACCTCCGCGCCCAGATGGGCGGCGATTTCCGGCTGATGACGATGCGTAAACACGCCATACGGTTGCAGACTCACTTCACAGAAACTGTTCGATATTGCTGCCTTGCGCCCCGCGCCGCTCACCCCGCTGGTGGCATTAATTACCGGCCACTGCGTCAGATCCAGAAGCCCGCCGTCAATCAGCGGTTTTAGCGACAACTGCGCTGCGGTTGGATAGCAACCAGGAACCGCAATCAGATTCGCCGTGTTCAGTTTATCGGCATTCCACTCCGCCAGACCGTACACCGCCTGCTCCAGCAGCTCAGGATACTGATGAGTAAATCCGTAGTACTTTTCATAGAAGGCGCGATCGTTTACCCGAAACGCGCCGGAAAGATCGAATACGACGCATCCGGCCTGTAAAAACTGCGGCGCCAGATCGTGGCTCACTTCATGCGCTGTCGCCAGGAACACCACATCAACATCTGCGCTAAAGTCACGTACATCCGACATCGGTTGCAATGGCAGGTCGACAATCCCTTTTAACTGCGGATGTAAATCAGAAATTAACTTTCCTGCATCATTGCTTTGCGCTGAGACGGTCAAAGCGGTTATGGTCATATGTGGGTGGCGATTTACGTAGCTTACAAGCTCTGCGCCCGCATAACCGCTAGCGCCTACAATCAGCGTATTCAACATCGGGTTCCTTTATGCTCAACGTTAATGTATTTTTATTCATAATTAATGCATGAATATTGATACTATCATGACCTGAGGTGTGTCAACAATGAAAAACGTTTTACCGCCATTTATCGAGATTTACCGCGCTCTGATTGCCACACCGTCGATAAGCGCAACCGAAGAATCCCTGGATCAAAGTAATGCGTCTTTAATCACTTTGCTTGCAGGCTGGTTCAGCGATCTTGGTTTCAACGTAGAGGTTCAACCGGTTCCAGGAACGCGAAACAAATTTAATATGCTCGCCAGCACCGGACATGGCGCGGGCGGTTTGCTGCTGACCGGCCATACCGACACGGTTCCCTTTGATGACGGACGCTGGACGCGCGACCCGTTCACGCTGACCGAGCACGACAATAAGCTCTATGGTCTGGGCACTGCGGATATGAAAGGCTTCTTCGCTTTTATTCTGGACGCGCTACGTGACGTTGACGTCACAAAGTTGAAAAAGCCGCTCTACATTCTGGCGACCGCCGATGAAGAGACCAGCATGGCGGGGGCGCGTTATTTTTCCGAAACCACGGCATTACGTCCGGACTGCGCGATCATTGGCGAACCGACGTCGTTGCAACCGATACGCGCGCACAAAGGGCATATCTCTAATGTCGTTCGCGTCCTGGGGCAGTCCGGTCATTCCAGCGACCCGGCGCGTGGGGTTAACGCCATTGAACTGATGCACGATGCGATTGGCCATATCATGCAACTGCGTGACTCGCTGAAAGCGCGGTATCACTACGAGGCGTTTACCGTTCCGTATCCAACGCTGAATCTGGGCCATATTCACGGCGGCGATGCCTCAAATCGTATCTGCGCCTGCTGCGAATTGCATATGGATATTCGTCCACTGCCGGGCATGACGTTAAACGACCTTAATGGACTGCTTAACGACGCGCTGGCCCCGGTAAGCGAACGCTGGCCGGGCCGCCTGACGGTGGCGGAATTACATCCGCCGATTCCAGGTTACGAGTGTCCACCGGACCACCAACTGGTTGAAGTAGTAGAAAAACTGTTGGGTACGAAAACCGACGTGGTGAACTACTGTACTGAAGCGCCGTTTATGCAGACATTATGCCCAACGCTGGTGCTTGGTCCGGGCTCAATCAATCAGGCGCATCAGCCGGATGAATATCTCGAAACGCGTTTTATTAAGCCAACCCGGGAATTGATTACCCAGGTAGTACACCATTTTTGCTGGCATTAATGCATATTGCCCGGTGACGCGATGTTTACCGGGCCTACCCCGTCTTGTAGGCCGGATAAGCGCAGCGCCATCCGGCATCTCTACGCCACATGTTCATAAGCATTTCTTATTTGGCACGATGCGAATTAACTTTAATAAATTACCGCCATTTTTTCGTTTGCTGAACCGATTTCGCAGTAATTGACGCCACGGGTTTTACGTGGCTTTATAAAGATGAGAAGTGATGTGAAAAAGCTTGGTCCGAAAGATTTCGCGTTGCGGCAAGACGGCAAACGAGCACATCCCAGGGAGCTTACATAAGTAAGTGACCTGGGTGGGAGAGCGCAGCCAACGCCGCCGCAGCGTGAAAGATGCAGGACAATTACAACAGAGATGGGGTGTCTGGGATCATATGAACGAACAATATTCCGCGTTGCGTAGTAATGTCAGTATGCTCGGCAAGGTGCTGGGAGAAACCATCAAGGATGCGCTGGGAGAACACATTCTTGATCGCGTAGAAACAATCCGTAAGCTATCCAAATCTTCACGCGCCGGCAATGAAGCTAATCGCCAGGAGCTGCTCACCACGCTACAAAATTTGTCTAATGACGAGCTGCTGCCAGTTGCGCGCGCGTTTAGTCAGTTCCTGAACCTGGCCAATACTGCCGAGCAATACCACAGCATTTCGCCAAAAGGCGAAGCCGCCAGCAACCCGGAAGTGATTGCCCGCACTCTGCGTAAACTGAAAAACCAACCGGACCTCAACGACGCAACCATCAAAAAAGCGGTAGAGTCGCTGTCTCTGGAGTTGGTGTTAACCGCCCACCCGACAGAAATTACCCGCCGTACGCTTATTCACAAGATGGGTGAAATCAACAACTGTCTGAAACAGCTTGATAATACCGATATCGCCGACTACGAACGTCACCAGGTGATGCGTCGCCTGCGCCAGTTGATTGCCCAATCCTGGCATACGGATGAGATCCGCAAGCAGCGCCCAAGCCCGGTGGATGAAGCCAAATGGGGCTTCGCCGTGGTTGAGAACAGCCTGTGGCAGGGCGTACCTAACTATCTGCGTGAACTGAACGAACAGCTGGAAGAAAATCTCGGCTACAAATTGCCGGTGGATTTTGTGCCGGTACGTTTTACCTCCTGGATGGGCGGCGACCGTGACGGCAACCCGAACGTGACGGCGGATATCACCCGCCACGTGCTCTTGTTAAGCCGCTGGAAAGCCACCGATCTGTTCCTGAAAGACATTCATGTTCTGGTATCAGAACTGTCGATGGTCGACGCCACGCCGGAGCTGCTGGCGTTAGTGGGCGAAGAAGGCGCGTCTGAGCCGTATCGCTACCTGATGAAAAAATTGCGCGCCCGTCTGATGGCGACCCAGTCCTGGCTGGAAGCGCGTCTGAAAGGCGAGAAGCTGCCCAAACCGGCTGGCCTGCTGACGCAAAACGAGCAGCTCTGGGAACCTCTGTACGCCTGCTACCAGTCGTTACAGGCCTGCGGCATGGGCATTATCGCCAACGGCGAGTTACTCGACACGCTCCGCCGCGTGAAGTGTTTCGGCGTACCGCTGGTGCGTATTGATATCCGTCAGGAGAGCACCCGCCATACCGAAGCGCTGGGCGAAATTACCCGCTACCTCGGTATTGGCGACTACGAAAGCTGGTCGGAAGCCGACAAGCAGGCCTTCCTGATCCGCGAACTGAACTCCAAACGTCCGCTGCTGCCGCGTAACTGGGAGCCGAGCAACGATACCCGCGAAGTGCTTGAAACCTGCAAGGTTATTGCCGAAGCGCCAAAAGGATCGATCGCCGCCTACGTAATTTCAATGGCGAAAACGCCGTCTGATGTGCTGGCTGTGCATCTGCTGCTGAAAGAGGCAGGTATCGGCTTTGCCATGCCGGTCGCGCCGCTGTTTGAAACCCTCGACGACCTGAACAACGCCGACGACGTGATGACCCAGTTGTTGAATATCGACTGGTATCGCGGGCTGATTCAGGGTAAGCAGATGGTCATGATCGGCTACTCCGACTCGGCGAAAGACGCCGGCGTTATGGCCGCGTCATGGGCGCAGTATCAGGCGCAGGACGCCCTGATCAAAACTTGTGAAAAAGCTGGCATCGAGCTCACCCTCTTCCACGGCCGCGGCGGCTCTATTGGCCGTGGCGGCGCGCCAGCCCACGCGGCGCTGCTTTCGCAACCGCCAGGCAGTCTGAAAGGCGGTCTGCGCGTGACCGAGCAGGGCGAGATGATCCGCTTCAAATACGGCCTGCCGGAAGTCACCGTCAGCAGCCTGTCGCTCTACACCAGCGCAATTCTGGAAGCAAACCTGCTGCCGCCGCCGGAACCGAAAGACAGCTGGCGTCATATTATGGATGAGCTTTCCGTCATCTCCTGTGAAACCTACCGCGGCTACGTGCGCGAAAATAAAGACTTTGTACCGTACTTCCGCTCCGCGACGCCGGAACAAGAGCTGGGCAAATTGCCGCTCGGCTCACGTCCGGCGAAACGTCGTCCAACTGGCGGCGTCGAATCGCTGCGCGCGATTCCGTGGATCTTCGCCTGGACGCAAAACCGCCTGATGCTGCCAGCCTGGCTGGGCGCGGGTACTGCGCTGCAAAAAGTGGTGGAAGACGGTAAACAAAGCGAACTGGAAGCCATGTGCCGCGACTGGCCGTTCTTCTCCACGCGTCTTGGGATGCTGGAAATGGTGTTCTCGAAAGCCGACCTGTGGCTGGCCGACTATTACGATCAGCGTCTGGTGGCGAAAACGCTATGGCCGCTGGGCAAAGAGCTACGAGACCTGCTGGAAGAAGACATTAAAGTGGTGCTGGCGATTGCCAACGATTCGCACCTGATGGCCGACTTACCGTGGATTGCGGAGTCCATTCAGTTAAGAAACGTTTATACCGATCCATTAAACGTGTTGCAGGCCGAGTTGCTGTATCGTTCCCGTCTGACTGAAGAGCAGGGCAAATCGCCCGATCCTCGCGTCGAACAGGCGTTGATGGTCACGATTGCGGGCGTCGCCGCCGGTATGCGCAACACCGGCTAACGCCAAAAGAAAGCCGCCCTCACGCAGTTATGTGGGGGCGGCATGAAATACTGCTGTCATCCTCGTCATTTTTTCAATATATTCCTGTCTGCATTTTATGCATTTGTAAATCTTTCTTAGCAAAACGTGCGGCATAAAGCAGGTTTGCTTCAGATTCTTTTAAGGTTCAGGCGTTACGTTTGGCGCTACGATTAAAGACAGGCTCTCATTATGCAATCCACATTACTCCAGACTAAACCCGCGTTTAGCTGGAAAGCCCTGGGCTGGGCACTGCTCTACTTTTGGTTCTTTTCCACCCTCCTGCAGGCCATTATTTATCTCACCGGATACAGCGGGACAAACGGTCTGCGGGATTCGCTACTGTACAGCTCACTGTGGCTGATCCCGGTCTTTCTGTTTCCAGGCCGCATCCGGGTTATTGCTGCCGTTATTGGCGTCGTACTTTGGGCCGCCTCGCTGGCGGCACTGAGCTATTACGTAATCTACGGGCAGGAGTTCTCGCAAAGCGTGCTGTTTGTGATGTTTGAAACCAACGCCAATGAAGCCAGCGAATATTTAAGCCAATATTTCAGTCTGAAAATTGTTCTTGTCGCCCTGGCTTATACGGTAGCGGCGATTCTGCTGTGGACACGTCTGCGCCCGGTTTATATTCCATCCCCCTGGCGTTATCTGGTGTCGTTTGCCCTGCTGTACGGGCTGATCCTCCATCCCATCGCGATGAATACCTTTATCAAGCATAAGTCGATGGAGAAAACGCTGGATAGCCTGGCGTCACGAATGGAACCCGCCGCGCCGTGGCAATTTATTACTGGCTACTATCAGTACCGTTTACAGCTCGCCTCGCTGAATAAACTGCTGAATGAAAACGATGCCCTGCCGCCGCTGGCTAACTTCCAGGACCACTCCGGCGATGCGCCGCGCACGCTGGTACTGGTGATTGGCGAATCGACCCAGCGTGGCCGTATGAGCCTGTACGGTTATCCGCGCGAAACCACGCCGGAACTGGACGCGCTGCATAAAACCGACCCCGGGCTGACCGTGTTTAATAACGTGGTAACTTCGCGACCATACACCATTGAGATTCTGCAACAAGCGCTAACGTTCGCGGACGAAAAGAACCCGGACTGGTATCTGACGAAGCCATCGCTGATGAATATGATGAAACAGGCCGGGTATAAAACCTTCTGGATCACTAACCAGCAGACGATGACGGCGCGTAATACCATGCTGACCGTGTTCTCTAAGCAGACTGATAAGCAGTTCTATATGAACCAGCAGCGCACTCAAAGCGCACGCGAATATGACAGCAACGTGCTGGCGCCGTTTAAAGCGGTGTTAGCCGACCCGGCGCCGAAAAAATTCATTATTGTGCATCTGCTGGGAACGCATATTAAATACAAGTTCCGCTATCCAGAAAACCAGGGCAAGTTTGATGGTAAAACCGACCATGTTCCGCCGGGATTAAGCAGCGACGAACTGGAATCGTATAACGATTACGATAACGCGAACCTGTATAACGACTATGTTGTCGCCAGCCTGATTAAGGACTATAAAGCGACCGATCCGAACGGTTTCCTACTCTACTTCTCCGACCACGGTGAAGAAGTGTATGACACGCCGCCGCATAAGACGCAGGGACGAAACGAAGATTCGCCAACCCGTCATATGTATACGGTGCCGTTCCTGCTGTGGACCTCAGAGAAATGGCAGGCGGCGCATCCGCGCGACTTCTCACAGGATGTCGATCGTAAGTACAGCAGTTCCGAGCTTATCCATACCTGGTCGGACTTAGCGGGCCTGACCTATGATGGTTACGACCCGACGCGTTCCATCACCAACCCGCAGTTCAAAGAGACCACGCGCTGGATTGGCAACCCGTATAAGAAAAACGCGCTGATTGATTATGATACGTTGCCGTATGGCGATCAGGTCGGTAATCAATAGCCTATATGCTGCCCGATAACGCTAACGCTTATCGGGCCTGGCGTTCTTCTCTCCCGTAGTCCGGATAAGGCGCAAAGCGCCGCCATCCGGCAATAATCGCTTGAGGACATCGGTTTTCGACGTTACTGTTTCCTCTGTTTGCGATCGGCAGGGGATTATCATGTATCACGACGTCAGCCACCTTCTCTCCCGTCTCATCAACGGCCCGCTGCCGCTGCGCCAGATTTATTTTGCCAGCGCCAGCGGCCCAGCGCCGGAACTGGCGTACCAGGTGGATTTTCCGCGGCTGGAGATTGTGCTGGAGGGCGAGCTTACTGACATGAGCATTACCGCCCCGCTCATTCCTTGCGATGTTCTCTACGTTCCGGCTGGCGGCTGGAACATCCCGCAATGGCAAACGCCCGTCACCACCCTGAGCATTCTGTTTGGCAAACAGCAGTTAGGTTTCAGCGTGGTCCACTGGAACGGTCAGCAGCATCAAAACCTCACGAAACAGCACGTTGCGCGCCGTGGCCCGCGTATCGGCTCGTTCCTGTTACAAACGCTTAATGAGATGCAGATGCAGCCGCAAGAGCAGCAAACGGCCAGATTGATTGTCGCCAGCCTACTAAGCCATTGCCGCGATCTGCTCGGCAGCCAAATCCAGACCGCCTCCCGCAGCCGCGCGCTTTTTGAAGCCATTCGGGAGTATATTGATGAACGCTACGCCGCGCCGTTGACGCGTGAATCGGTAGCACAGGCGTTTTATATCTCGCCAAATTACCTCTCGCACCTGTTCCAGAAAACGGGGGCCATCGGCTTTAACGAATACCTGAACCATACGCGACTGGAACACGCCAAAACGTTGCTGAAGGGCTATGACCTGAAAGTGAAAGAGGTGGCGCACCGCTGCGGCTTTGTCGACAGTAACTATTTCTGCCGCCTGTTTCGCAAAAATACGGAACGCTCGCCGTCGGAGTATCGCCGCCAGTATCACAGCCAGCTAACGGAAAAATAATCCACACGCCAGTAAAGAGAATACAGTAGATAAAACGCGCATTTACTGGATTATTGTAATATCAATGCAAAAACCTCACTCCCCCACATGGCATACAACAGCACGTTATACGTTAATCATCACCAACTTGTGAAGTAAATCACACTTTACCAAGAGCATCACATTTGTCCAGTTTTTGGCAGATTTGTCACATAGCGCATCCGGGGCACGCTCCTTTATCCTGTCCATAACGAAAACTCACGAAGAGAAAGACTATGGAACTCTATCTGGATACCGCTAACGTGGCGGAAGTTGAACGTCTGGCGCGCATTTTCCCGATTGCCGGCGTCACCACCAATCCAAGCATTGTGGCAGCCAGCAAAGAATCTATCTGGGATGTGCTGCCCAGGCTGCAAAACGCCATCGGCGAAGAAGGCACTTTATTTGCGCAGACCATGAGCCGCGACGCGAAAGGGATGGTGGAAGAAGCCAAACGACTGAATAACGCCATCCCCGGCATTGTGGTGAAAATTCCGGTGACCGCCGAAGGTCTTGCAGCGATTAAATTGCTGAAAAAAGAAGGCATCGTAACACTGGGCACCGCCGTCTACAGCGCGTCGCAGGGCCTGCTGGCGGCGCTGGCGGGCGCAAAATATGTCGCTCCCTACGTCAACCGCGTTGATGCGCAGGGCGGCGATGGCATTCGTATGGTTCAGGAGCTGCAAACGCTACTGGAGCATCACGCGCCCGACAGCATGGTACTAGCGGCCAGCTTTAAAACGCCGCGGCAGGCGCTGGATTGCTTACTGGCAGGTTGCCAGGCGATTACCCTTCCTTTAGATGTAGCGCAACAAATGCTCAATACGCCTGCGGTAGAGTCAGCAATAGAGAAGTTTGAGCAAGACTGGAAAAACGCTTTTGGTAATCTGAACCTGTAGGAGAGAAATGTATGGATCGCATTATTCAGTCACCAGGTAAGTATATTCAGGGTGCAAACGTCATCGCGCGTCTTGGCGATTATTTAAAACCAATGGCGAACAACTGGCTGGTTGTGGGCGATAAATTCGTGCTGGGATTTGCCGAAGAGACGCTGCGCAAAAGCCTGACGGATGCCGGTTTGTCAGTAGAAATCGCCCCGTTTGGCGGCGAATGTTCGCAAAATGAGATCGACAGGCTGCGCGCCGTCGCCGAGAAAAGTCAGTGTGGCGCCGTACTGGGTATCGGCGGCGGTAAAACGCTGGATACCGCCAAAGCGCTGGCTCACTTTATGAACGTCCCGGTCGCTATCGCGCCGACCATCGCCTCTACCGACGCACCGTGCAGCGCGCTCTCGGTTATTTATACCGATGCCGGTGAGTTTGACCGTTATCTGTTGCTGCCGCATAACCCGAATATGGTCATTGTCGATACGCAGATAGTGGCGGGCGCGCCGGCGCGTCTGCTGGCAGCCGGTATCGGCGATGCGCTGGCGACCTGGTTTGAAGCGCGCGCCTGCTCACGCAGCGGCGCCACCACAATGGCGGGCGGCAAGTGTACACAGGCCGCGCTGGCGCTGGCGGAGCTATGCTATAACACGCTGATCGAAGAAGGCGAAAAAGCCATGTTGGCCGCCGAACAGCACGTCGTCACGCCAGCGCTGGAACGCGTCATCGAAGCCAACACCTACCTGAGCGGGGTCGGTTTTGAAAGCGGCGGTCTGGCCGCAGCGCACGCGATTCATAACGGTTTAACGGCGATTCCGGATGCGCACCACTATTATCACGGTGAGAAGGTCGCTTTCGGTACGCTGACGCAACTGGTGCTGGAAAACGCGCCGGTCGAAGAAATCGAAACCGTTGCGGCGCTGTGCCATTCCGTTGGCCTGCCGATTACGCTGGCGCAACTGGATATTAAACAGGATATCCCGGCAAAAATGCGCACCGTCGCGGAAGCCTCCTGCGCAGAAGGTGAAACTATTCATAACATGCCTGGCGGCGCAACGCCGGATGAAGTGTACGCCGCGCTGCTGGTCGCCGACCAGTACGGTCAACGCTTCTTGCAGGAATGGGAATAAGGTCTGAGCAATACTCCTGACGATAGTCAGGAGTATTTCAGCTTGCTGACCCAACAGAATTCATTTGCCGAATATCGACACAGGCACCTTATCTGGCCTTGTTATCCAATCATCCAGGCCGGGTAAGCGAAGCGCCATCATCAGGTATTCCATAGCCTGGAATCAGTCCATTTTGTCCTGAAATAGACTTTTTTATCACGCACCATTCTCTCCGCGGAAAGTCAAATGACGTACTGACACACTTCACGGATGAAGAAGATGAAATTCGCACAGGCACTTATCGGTATTCTTGCTGCTTTTTTTATTAGCCATATCTCTCATCATTCGCCACGCTCTGATACCAGACCAATAACCGTTCAGGCGCAAACTAATGCTGCAATCGCCCAAAGTGCCGGGACGCAAATAGGTAAGACGCTATTTTATGATGCTGCCTATGTTCGTCTGGATTATCCGAATGGCGATCTTCCGCTGGAGCGTGGCGTATGTGCAGATGTCGTCATCCGCGCGCTGCGCAGTCAGCAGGTTGATTTACAGAAACGGGTACATGAAGACATGCAGGCGCATTTCTCTGCCTATCCGAATAACTGGAAGCTGAAACGCCCGGACAGCAATATCGACCATCGCCGCGTTCCGAATCTGGAAACCTGGTTCCAGCGTCAAAACAAAGCGTTGCCGGTGACAGATAAATATAGCGATTATCAACCGGGAGATATTGTCTCCTGGCGACTGGATAACGGCCTTGCGCATATTGGCGTGGTATCCCTGAACGTCACGCCTGAAGGGGTGCCGCTGGTTGTGCATAACATAGGCGCGGGAGCACAGGAGGAAGATGTATTATTTAACTGGAAAGTAACGGGACATTTTCGTTATTTTTCGCATTAAACGCGGAAAACGTCAGCGACTACCGAATAGCAGCCGCTGACGAATTAACCTATCAGATTATTGCAGATCGAAACGGTCCAGGTTCATCACTTTCACCCATGCCGCGACGAAGTCCTTCACAAACTTCTCGTGCGCATCGCTACACGCGTAAACTTCCGCCAGCGCGCGCAGTACGGAGTTGGAACCAAACACCAGATCGGCGCGGGTCGCCGTGTATTTCACCTCGCCAGTCAGACGATCCCGGCCTTCGAACAGCTCATTAGATTCGTCGGTCGGTTTCCACTCGTAACGCATATCCAGCAGATTAGCGAAGAAGTCAGTGCTGAGCACGCCCGGTCTGTCAGTAAAGACACCGTTCTGGCTGCCATCAAAGTTGGTTCCCAGCACACGCATCCCGCCAACCAGTACCGTCATTTCCGGCGCGGTCAACGTTAACTGCTGCGCTTTATCAATCAACAGCGATTCGGTCGTCGACACATCCAGACGCGCACGATAGTTACGGAATCCATCGGCAATCGGTTCAAGCAGCGAGAACATCTCAATGTCGGTCTGATCCTGACGCGCATCCACCCGGCCCGGCGCAAAAGGTACGCTGATGCTGACACCCGCAGCAGCGGCCGCCTGCTCGATACCGACCACGCCCGCCAGCACAATAATATCGGCCAGCGAGGCTTTATTCGTCGTTTTCTGGATCTCTTCTAATACCGGCAGAACGCGAGCCGCAACGGAGTTGACCTCCCAGTCGCGCTGAGGCGCTAATGCCAGACGCGCGCCGTTAGCGCCGCCACGCTTATCGCCGCCGCGGAAAGTAGACGCGGATGCCCAGGCAACCGAAACCATCTCGCTAATAGAAAGCCCGGATGCAGCGATCGCCGCTTTCAGGTTGATAATGTCTTCCTGCGTTGGCTGATAGAGCGGTTGCGGCAACGGGTCCTGCCAGATCAGATCTTCTTTCGGGACTTCCGGTCCGATGTAACGCGCTTTTGGTCCCATATCTCTGTGCGTCAGTTTGAACCAGGCACGAGCAAAGGCTTCATTAAAGGCCTGCGGATCGTTAAGGAAACGACGGGAAATCTTCTCGAACTCCGGATCAAAACGCAGCGTCAGGTCGGTGACCAGCATGGTTGGCTTACGTTTTTTCGACGGATCGAACGGGTCCGGGATGATGTCCGGCGCGTCTACCGCTTCAAACTGGATAGCGCCAGCCGGACTACGGGTTTGTACCCACTCATATTTGAACAGGTTCTCGAAGAAATAGTTGCTCCACTGGGTCGGCGTCTGCGTCCAGACCACTTCCAGCCCGGAGGTGATAGCATCCGCGCCAACGCCGCTACCATAGCTGCTGGCCCAACCTAAGCCCTGCGCTTCAATCGGCGCGGCTTCCGGATCGGCCCCTACATGGGATGCCGCTGCCGCGCCGTGGGTTTTACCGAGGGTATGCCCGCCAGCGATCAACGCCACGGTCTCTTCGTCGTTCATCCCCATATTGCCAAAGGTAGCGCGAATAGCGGCGGCGGCAGAAAGTGGTTCGCCGCTGTGATCCGGCCCTTCCGGGTTAACGTAGATAAGGCCCATCTCGGTCGCGCCCAGCGGCGCTTTTGCCAGCGCTTCAGGGTGTCGGTGAGTCAACCAGGCTTTTTCATCGCCCCAGTTCACATCCAGATCCGGTTCCCAGACATCTTCACGCCCGGCGCCGAAACCGAAGGTACGGAAGCCGGAGTTTTCCAGCGCCACGTTACCCGCCAGAATAAACAGGTCGGCCCAGGAAATTTTCTGGCCATATTTCTGCTTAATCGGCCACAATAAACGACGCGCCTTATCCAGGCTGACGTTATCCGGCCAGGAGTTAAGCGGCGCAAAACGCTGTTGACCACGACCCGCGCCGCCACGACCATCAATAGAACGGTAGGTGCCAGCGCCATGCCAGGCCATACGAATAAACAAACCGACATAGCTGCCCCAGTCGGCGGGCCACCACGGTTGTGAATCGGTCAGCAGCGCCTTGAGATCCCCTTTCAGGGCGGAGTAGTCTAACTTGCTAAACTCTTTGCGGTAGTCAAAGTCTTCACCCAGCGGGTTAGAACGGTTGGAATGTTGATTCAAAAGATCCACACGAAGCTGGTTCGGCCACCAGTCGCGGCTGGCTGTCCCTGCGCCTGCGCTTCGGTCATGCCCCCCCTGATGGAAAGGACATTTTCCAGTGGATAACGTGTTATGGGTATCGTCGGTCGTGCTCATATCTCAGCTCCCTTTTAAAGTGTTACCGTTACGATATACACCAGGAGCAAATAGATATAGTTGAATTAATCCACAGATTCGATAGCTAATACCTTTTATATTTTTAGTTACAGAGATGTAGATCAATATGAGATGTAATAAAGCTCCCGGCAGGGAGCTGGAGGTTATAAACCCGGTCTTACGCCCAGTGTGTGGCAAATGGCATAACTCATTTCCGCACGATTCAACGTGTAGAAGTGGAAATCCTTCACTCCTTCGCGACTTAAAATTTTCACCATGTCCATCGCAATGTTAGCGCCCACCAGCTTGCGGGTTTCTGCGTCATTATCCAGCCCCTCAAACATCAGTGACATCCAGGACGGAATGCGGACATTGGTCATATCGGCAAATTTTTTCGCCTGTTTAAAGTTAGACACCGGTAAAATGCCGGGAATAATTTCTACGTCGATACCGGCAGAAACACAGCGGTCGCGAAAACGCAGGTAGCTTTCCACATCGAAGAAAAATTGGGTTATCGCGCGGTTAGCGCCAGCATCCACTTTACGCTTCAGATTAAGCAGATCGGCCTGCGCGCTTTTCGCTTCCGGATGTACCTCCGGATAGGCCGCTACTGAAATATCGAAATCGGCCACCTCTTTGAGCAAACCAACCAGATCGGCGGCGTACATCTCCGGCTTACCGCTGCCCGGCGACAAATCACCGCGCAAAGCGACAATGTGGCGGATACCGTTATTCCAGTAGTCGCGGGCGATGGTGCGCAGTTCATCGCGCGTGGCGTCAATACAGGTAAGGTGCGGCGCGGCCTCAAGCCCAGTACGCTCTTTAATGCCTTTAATAACGCTATGAGTGCGGTCGCGTTCCCCGGAGTTGGCGCCATACGTTACCGAAACAAACTTCGGTTTCAGACTGCTCAGGCGATCGATGGAGTTCCACAGGGTTTGCTCCATTTCACTGGTGCGCGGCGGGAAAAATTCAAACGAAACGTTAATCTGACCCTGTACTTCCGCCAGGCTCTGATTCAGGGCTTCCCGCTGGTTGGCGTGAAAAAAGCTCATACCTTACCTCATCAATCGCATGTTATTATTTGTTGTGTTGTAAACATCTATCCGTTTAGACGTCCAGATGTAAAAATGACGGAAAAGCGGAAGGACGTCAACTGAAAAATCACGCCAAAGAATGAGGAATATTCAGCAAAGTTGAATTTTCTTCATGTCACGCCGCGACACTGAACGCGCCGCGGCAGGGGAAATTACTTCTTCACATCCGCAACGCGCATCCCTTTGAGCTGCTCATCCGTGATGGTGTTGCCCGCCTTAAAGTAATCAACTATCGCATTCGACACATAGTAGCCGCCGGAGGTGTTCCGCGCCTGGCCTTCCGTGAATGCCGCAAAACCATCGCCGCCGTCGGCAAGGAAGCTGTTGGTGGCAATGTGATAAACCGTAGCATCGTCAATCGGCTTGCCATTGAGCGTCAGCACGGTAACCCGCTGGCCGACAGGTTTGCTGCTGTCATACTTCATCTCCAGCCCTTTAGACACCTGCAATACGCCGTTGCTTAATCCAGCGCCATGCTCCATCAGGCTGCGCAATTGTTTACCGGTTAAATCCATCGTGACCAGTTCATTAGGGAACGGGAAGGTACTGATTACCGCACCCATCGTCACCGCGCCAGCCGGGATTTCGTTGCGGATACCGCCAGAGTTAGTAAGCGCTAACTGGGTGTCTTTCCCCGCCGTAAAAAGCAGCGCATCCGCCGCCAGATTCCCCAGCGACGACGATTCGCCATAAGCGCGCGTTAACTCGACCGGCGACTGGGCCACCGTTTGCTGCACGACTTTATCGAGCTTTTTGTTCCAGCCGTCGATCACCTGTTTCGTTTGCGGATCGGGCTTCCACTCATCAGCAAAAATGGTCTTCAGCTCGAAGTTCTTCACCGTAAAGTGGTGTGGTTTCTCTTTGTAATCCAGCACCAGTTTACCCACATCAATGCCGCCGCTGTCCGTTGAAAGAATCAGCGTATTACCGACTTTAATCGGTTCTGGCGTACCGACATGCGCGTGGCCGGTAATCAAAATATCCAGCCCTTTTACCTGACTTGCGGTCTGAATATCTTTATCCAGCGCGCGTCGCACATCGGTATTCCCCATGCTGGACTGGCGGGCCGGGGTGCCTTCGTGGATCAGCGCGACGGTCAGATCGACTTTACCTTTAAGTTCATCAATGTAACGTTGCAGCCACTTAATTTCATCGCGTGCCTCAATGCCCACGCGCGTCGCGGCGGATACCGTATCATTAAAAGCAAAGACACCGTGTAAGCCGATTACGCCAATCTTGACGCCATCTTTTTCAACAATGGTGTACGGCTTATCCCAGAAGGATTTACTGCTGTCCTCATAAAAAATATTGCCCTGTACGATAGGGAATTTCGCCCGGCTCAGTTGCAACAATGTATTGTCCCAGCCATGATCGAACTCATGATTACCGATAGTGGCAGCGTCATACTGCATGGTATTCAAAATATCGATAATCGCTTTACCCTTCGTCAGGCTGCTGATATACGGTCCGGTAAAGTAATCTCCGGCATCAAAAAACCACGTCGCCTTATTTTTGGCTTTTTCCTGCTTCACCAGCGTAGTGATATTGGCCCAACCGCCAATATCGCGTTTACCGTCAGCAATCCACGGCACTTTATAAGGCTCCACATGGGCGTGTAGATCGTTAGTGTAAATAATGGTGACATCTTTGGCGCAGGCCCAGAACGGCAGCGTGAACAAAATACCGGCAGCAAGCAGTTTTACTTTCATAAATAAGTCCCTTTCAGTCATATAAAGATTCGCTACGTTACGTTCTGAAAGGTTTTTTTATGTGAGAGTCCTCACACCCGCGTACCGTTTTATGAAGGCAGAATCAACGACCTGCCAAAATCGTTGGTAAAATGTATGCCGCCTCTGTTCACCATTAATGCCTGCAAAAGCGCTGGTTGTCGCAATCTTGGGCTGCCTGACTCGCCGGATTATGTGTGGCCGGACTATCGCCTGGGTTATCCGGCATTGCATTGTCGAGCCTGCGGCAGTTATCCGCCGCTCTTCAACGAGGGGGAATTTCGCCGCTGGGCGTCTGCTTATATCGCGCAATATGCCAAAGAGCATGGTCACTTTTGTCCCGACTGCTATCAAAAAACATGGATTCGCTATGGACGTAATCCCGGCGGAACGCAGCGACTTCAGTGCCAGTACTGTAAGAAGGTCTGGACGCCAAAACAGCACGCGCTGAATGTCGCCGAAACGCCGGAACAGATTTGCAGTATTCCGCTGCTCGTACCGTTTCAGGGAGCGAATGCCTTCCAGCAATTGTATTTTTTATTCAGTTTTGACGCTGTTCGCGGCAATATTCTTCACCTTTCCAGCAATTTCACGTTACTTTCTGCCGGAAAGAGTTTGCATTACCACTGGAAAGGAATTGCGCCGCCCGAGGGTGAGAATGGCGATATTATTCACCGTATCGCCACTAAAGAACGGCAATTTTTACAGCGCAGTCAGTTCGATGAGATTCAGTATGGCCCGGCGGCGCTTAAACGTAACGCGCAAGGAACAATACTTCGCCCGGTCATTACGGCGCATGGTCATTTTCGGGTGCTGAAAAACCGCTTTCCTGATGTCACGACACACATCATTGCCCATGAGTGTTTTTTGCGCGGCGCGGTCATTACGGCATGGGCGGAGCGGTTTCGCCAGCGTCTCTCCTCGCTGTGGTTCGTTGAGGAAGAGATAAACGATGACGATTGCCGCGCAGAGTGGCAACTGTTAGGCAAAACATGGCAGGGATGGTGGCAAAATCAGTGGCAGCTCTGGGGGCAAGGTCACAACCGCAAAATGGTCTGTTCGTTAACCGGTTCCCACTTAGAACAAGGTGTCGCCGTTAATCTGGCGGCTAGTCGCCGCTTTGTTACCTGGCTATGGCAACAACCTGAATTCCAGCAAAGCGCCCACTATTCCGCCAAACGCGTCACGCAAATTCTGTATTTGCTGACGGAAAAATATAACTCACAATGGAATCACATTTAACCCAATGATGTAATGCCACGCATAAAAAATCACAGATTATCATTCAGAAGGCGCTATAGATTTAATCACCTCACATCCTACTTTTATACGCTGAAAAAGAATAGAACTATTTGATAAAATGGCCCTTCGTTTTAAGTTAAAATTGGCTATAAACGTTATTCACATAATCAATATTTATTATCAATTTAAATAGCTCTATACATTCTTATTTTCTATGGAAAACAAGGGATAAATATGGAAATTACTTTACCGTCAATGTCAGATAAAAAATGGACCTGCGCCGATCTCCTGAGTAGCTATCGATTCTGGGGGATCACTTTTTTCTTTTTGGTGCTCTCTTTTATCAGTTCGCTGGGATCGTCGTATGGTGTTTATTTTTGGAGTAAATCACTGTCTATTCCAGCCGATCGTATTGGTGTTATTCTCGTTTGCGGCCAACTGGGATACCTCCTGGGTATGGTTGCCAGCTGGTTTGTCTGCCGTATAAAAAATTGTTACCCCTTCTACTTTGTTGCGCTCCTGTTAATCATTGGCGTGGTCTGTTCCTTCTGCATAAATGGCCCGTCTGACGTAGTCAGGCTTATCATAGCGCAGTTTTTAATTAATCTGGGTATGGGGATCGTAACGCTGTTAGTCCCCATGCTGCTTTTCAGCGCTATCGGCAGTGCTCAGACATTTGTTATTTTATTTAGCCTCTGCTTACTGTTCAAATTTATCATCGCTGGCTATCTGTCTATATTTATATACTCAATTCCTTATATAGGAATAATCGTAATTACTTTAGCGGTTATCGCGCTTTTGCTACTATTACCGCTCAAAAAAGAACTTTTCTATATTGCACCGCCCAAAAGGTTCTCATCAACCCAGCGACCTGAGTGCGCAGAACCCCTTGTCGTCGCATTATTGGGCTTTTTCATTCCATTTTATATTATTTATTGGTTCTTCAGAATTCACCGGGAAATGCAATTTGTGGCGCCTTCGTCCCGACTCATGACCGCATGTGGCGCGGGATGGCTGTCAGCCATTATGCCGTTTGGCACAGCCATATTGTGTCTGACGCTTAGCGACGAAATCCGCGATCTGCTGGCGAATAAAAACGAAGATGGCGGAATACGAACCGGCTGGACACTATTCTGGGCGTTACTGCTGCCACCCGTCGGCGCGGCGATTATCCAGGCAAAAATGAACCGTTTTATTACCGCTAATACCGCGGATACTGCTGACAGAGGATAAACATGGAAGGTTTTGAGCTATTTCCAAAAATTAAAGGCGCGATCAAATGGATGGCCGAGCACAGTGACTCGGTAATTCATTTTGGCTGGAATGTTGTTGCCGCCATCATTCTACTTTTCATCGGTAAGTTAATAGCTCGCTTACTATCGAGGGGGCTGGAAAAATTACTTCTCAGGCGGCAAGTGGATGCCACTATTGTCCACTTTTTCTCCGCGCTGGTTCGCTACATCACGATAGCTTTCACGGCAGTAGCCGCTCTTGGCCGTGTCGGTATAGAAACCTCCTCAATTATTGCCGTTATCGGCGCGGCGGGTTTAGCCATTGGTCTGGCGCTGCAAGGGTCACTTTCCAACTTTGCCGCAGGCGTACTGCTTGTCTCCCTGCGCCCTTTCCGCGCCGGGGAAATTGTACAAATTGGCCTGGTTATCGGCACAGTAGAAAAGGTCCATATTTTCTCCACCACTCTGCTCACTGCGGATAGCAAAGAAGTTGTCATCCCGAATGGTAAAATTATTGCTGATAATATTATCAACTATTCACGACACCCCTATCGACGTATTGATCTGATTATTGGTGTGGATTACCAAAGCCGTATTGCTGACGTAAAAAGCGTGATACATCGTATTATTGAGCAAGATCATCGCATTGATAAAACCCGCGATATTACGGTCCGCCTGGGCGAACTTGCGCCCTCCAGCCTGAATTTCTATGTTCGCGTATGGGTGCCCAACGCTCAGTACTGGAGTACTTACTACGATCTTCTGGAAAATATCAAGGAAGCAATGGATGAAAACGGCATCAATATTCCTTACCCCCGGATGGATGTCCGGGTTGAGAATGTAAAAAGCATCACGCCATAATGTTTCGTCAGCAATCGGATGGCGCTTCGTATATCAGTATCTACAGAATGACTGCATAACGTATTGATGAGGGAGCGAAGCGCAACCCGGCGCTTCGCTCACGAACTTGCCTTTATTACAGCAACTGCGCCAGGCGGTTGATATCCGACTGAATCGCCCCGGCGGTCACATCTCGACCCGCGCCCGGCCCACGGATCACCAGCGGGTTATCGCGATACCAGCGGCTTTCAATAGCAAAGACATTATCGCACGGCAGCAGCGCCGCCAGCGGATGTTCCGGACGCACCGCTTCAACGCCGACGCGCGCTTTGCCATTGGCGTCGAAACGCGCCACGTAACGCAACACCAGCCCCAGTTCGCGGGCTGCCTCCAGACGCTGCACCATCTGTTCATTCAGCGCGTCGCCGTTTTCGAAAAAGTGATCGATAGACCCTTCTTCACAGTGCGCCGGCACCAACGATTCTACACGCACCTGATCCGGCTCGATGTCGTATCCCGCCTCGCGCGCCAGAATCACCAGCTTACGCATGACATCTTTTCCGGAAAGATCGACGCGCGGATCGGGTTCGGTCAGCCCCTGCTGCCAGGCCTGATCCACCAGATCGGTAAACGGCACCGTACCGTCAAATTGCAGGAACAGCCAGGATAGCGTCCCGGAGAAGATCCCGCTGATCGAGAGAATCGTATCGCCGCTGTCAATCAGATCCCGCACCGTGTGGTTGATCGGCAATCCCGCGCCCACGGTGGCGTTATACAGCCAGTAACGCCCGGTTTTTTCAAACGCGTCATGAATCTGGCGATACTTATCGCTGGCGCTTGCGCCCGCCAGTTTATTGGCGCTAATCACATGAAAACCGTGGCTGGCGAAATCCAGATACTGATCGGCCAGTTGCTCGCTTGCTGTCACATCCAGCACCACTAAATCATCATACGGATGCGCACGCATCCACAGGAATAGCGACTCTTCGTCCTGCTCAACGGCTTCATCATCAAAGAATGCCAGCGCGCGGCTGGCGTCCAGCCCTTCATAATTCAACAGGCTACGGCGGCTATCCACCACGCCCGCCAGCACAAATTCAAAACCAGTACGCGCGGAAAGCGTGCTTTGTTCACGGGCAAATAGTTCCAGCCAACGGGAGCCGATGTTCCCCTTACCGAACAGCATCAGGCCAATGCGTTTTTCGGCGCGGAAAACAGACTGATGCAGCCCCTGAATCAGGCTCTCAGTCGGGCCGGTACGCAGCACCGCCACCAGACTGATGCCCTCCTCCGACTGCCAGGTAAACTCCACTGGCTGACCTTTCAACTGCTGCCAGAAGCGATGGCAGTGTAGCGGATTGCGAGTAACGCCCGCACCGACCATCGCCACCAGCGCCAGCCCCTGCCGCAGGCGCAATTCGCCCGGCAGCCCGACATCGTCGAGGAGTTTCAGTACACTATCCGCTACCTCGGCGGTATAGCAGAACTGCAATAGCTGGCGATCGCGATGCACGCCCACCGCCAGCGGACGCGCCTGCGCCCGTTTTAAAATGTGGTCGAGCTCTTTATGCGCCAGCCTGAAATCCTGGCTGGCTGGCACCTGAAACTCAATCAGACAGATGTCATCGTGACTGGTCACGATACGCGCGCCCGTCCCGGAAGCCAGCACTCGTTCAATTCGGGTTGACCCTTGATCCGGCGTGTAGCTACAGCGCAACTGCAAATCGATATCGCTGCCGGACACTGGCTGTAGTGTGCGGGCGTGCAGAACAGGCGCCGCCAGACGCGCCAGCTCGCTGGCTTCGTCCAGACGCAGCAACGGCAGCAGGCAGGCATCTTTCACTTTGCGCGGGTCGGCGCTATAAACGCCCGCGACATCGCTCCAGATGGTCACGCGGGAAACGCCCGCCAGCGCGCCGATTTGCGTGGCGGAATAGTCGGAACCGTTCCGGCCTAACAGGACCGTTTCGCCGTCGTGATTGCGGCTGATAAAGCCGGTCACGACCAGACGTTTGCCAGGATGCTGCGCCAGTAGCTGTTGCAATAAAGGATAAGATAGCCCTTCATCAACCTGCGGCTGTGCGGCGCGTTCGGCGCGTAAAAATGCGCGCGCGTCCAGCCAGGCGGCATCCAGCCCCTGCTGATTCAGGACGGCGGACATCAATCTCGCCGACCAAATTTCGCCGTGTCCGACGATCTCAGCATAGACGGCATCCGTTACGCCGCCGTCGAGCAAGGCGGCAAGACGTTCCAGATCGCTGATAAAAGCGCTGGTTAAGTCATCTGCCGCGTCGGCGGGAAGCAGCCCGCTAATCAGATCGCACTGGTAGCGGCGTAACGTCTGTAATACCTGATGCGCAGAAAGGCGATCGGTCTGGCTTAACTTGAGCCAGCTAATCAACTGGTTGGTGGTACTGCCTGCGGCGGACACTACCATCATATCGTCAGGCTGCGAATACTCCGCCATAATGCCTGCGACACGCAGGTAACACTTCACATCCGCCAGACTACTGCCGCCAAATTTATGCAGTTGACGACCTTTCGCCCCTGCCTGCGCAATCACACTCATGTTTACCCCTTGTTTGCAGCCCGGAAGCCATTTTCCAGGTCGGCAATTAAATCTTCGCCATCTTCAATACCGGTGGAGATACGCAGTAGCGTTTCGGAGATCCCGGCGGCGGCACGCGCCTGCGGCGACATACCGGCATGCGTCATGGTGGCGGCGTGAGAGATCAAACTTTCCACTCCCCCTAAAGATTCCGCCAGCGTAAACAACGACAGCCCGCCCAGAAAACGACGTAGCGTCTCCTCATCCCCATCCAGTTCAAAACTCAACATTGCGCCAAAGCCTTTTTGCTGGCGCGCGGCAATTTCATGCCCCTGATTTTCCGGCAGCGACGGGTGATACAGTTTTTTCACCAACGGCTGGGTTTGCAGATATTTCACAATCGCCTGCGCGTTGCGCTGCGCCAGCTCCATACGCGGCACCAGAGTTCGCAAACCGCGCAGCAGCAGATAGCTATCAAACGCCCCGCCAGTGACGCCAATATTATTCGCCCACCACGCCAGTTCAGTGACCATTTCCGGATCTTTAGCAATCACCACGCCAGCCACGACATCCGAATGACCGTTGAGATATTTCGTGCATGAATGCAACACCAGATCGGCACCCAACGCCAGCGGATTTTGCAGCGCCGGGCTTAAAAACGTGTTATCAACGACGCTCACTGCGCCCGCCTCGCGCGCCAGCCGACAGATTTTCGCAATATCCACCACGCGTAACAATGGATTACTTGGACTTTCTACCAGTACCAGCTTCGGTTTTTCTTCCAGCGCCGCCTGTAAGGCGCGTTCATCGCCCTGATCGACAAACCGCACACGATAACAGCCGCGTGTCGCCAGACTGTCAAACAGACGATAACTGCCGCCGTAGCAATCATGCGGCGCGACCAGCAGATCGCCCGGCTTGAGGAAAACGGTGGTGACCAGATGAATCGCCGACATGCCGGTATTCGTCAATACCGCGCCTGCGCCGCCTTCCAGTTCCGCTAATGCGCGCTGAACCACATCACGCGTGGGATTACCGCGGCGGGAATAATCATGCGCGCGCGGCTCATTGAAACCGGTAAAGTTATAGGTACTGGAGAGGTGGATTGGCGGCACAACGCAGCCGTATTGCTCGTCGTCGTTTAATCCGCTACGCACTGCGATAGTGGCCTGTTTACGCGTCATATGAAGATATTCCTGGCTGAGTCGGTGAAAGTCAGACCACAGATTAACCACTACCACAATAGACGTCAATACATCTGGACATCTAAACTTCTTTGCGTATAGATTGAGCAAACCGCAAATAGCCGTTAAAATTATATGCATTAGCGCACATCTGCGACCGCTAACTTCGTGTCAGGGCCGCGCCACTACGGTAAACTACGCGCGATTATGGTCCGGGCTCAGGTTCAGACCTCAATATTAATGACGAAGAGGATTAAGTATCTCATGGCTGAATGGAGCGGCGAATATATCAGCCCATACGCTGAGCACGGTAAGAAGAGTGAGCAAGTCAAAAAAATTACGGTTTCCATTCCTCTGAAGGTGTTAAAAATCCTCACCGATGAACGTACGCGTCGTCAGGTGAACAACCTGCGCCACGCCACCAACAGCGAGCTGTTGTGTGAAGCATTTCTGCACGCCTTTACCGGGCAACCCTTGCCGGATGATGCCGATCTGCGAAAAGAGCGCAGCGATGAAATCCCGGAAGCGGCAAAAGAGATCATGCGTGAGATGGGGATTGACCCGGAAACGTGGGAATACTGATAGCAAAGCATGCGGTCAGAACGCCTCTGGCCGCGCTTTTTTAACGATTCCCCTGTACACGGCTATCTCCGACATTTTTCTAACCGTTCATCTTCCCGAATAGCCCTCGGTGGATAAATTTGTCAGACATGATAAGTTTCTCTTCGTTATTTTCCTGAAAAAAATTCCCGACATGTCATAACCGATATAATTTTATTATATTTAAACTTCCAATCTTTATTTAAAGTTTCACGTAGCAAAGCGTACATGAATAATAATACACCGCCATATATTTACTGAACAAATAGTATAACGATGAGTATTGTTAAAAAGACCATGGACACCTCATATTTGTGACCAACATCATTATTCCCCTCCGCGGATTGTTTTACTTTTTTAAATGTTTTTTCATCTCCGATAAATAAGAAGGTTAATATACATTCATTTTATCGATAATATCGAATGGAGAAATAAATATGTTATTTACAAGGAAAGTCTTACCTGTATTATGCTGCCTGTGTTTGAGCGGCAGCGTTTTGGCCTCAGGCGTTTTAGACCCAAACAGGCCAATGGTCGCATCAGCAGATGTCATTCCAGTACATGAAGGGCCATTAGGTATGGTCGATGTCGCTCCCTACGGCGGCGTTTTCCCATTAACAGCAATCATTAATAAAGCCAATCATAATGTACAGGACGTGAAGGTTACCGTTTTAGGGAAAGGGGAAAAAGGCATCCCGATCAGTTATGATGTCGGCCCGCAGGCTATAAATACCCATGACGGCATACCTGTATTTGGCTTGTATCCAGATTATGTCAATAAGGTTAAAGTTGACTGGACTGAAGAAGGTAAAAAACAAACTTATACGTGGTCCATTTACGCCGCACCGGCATCATTACCCTCTACTACCGGGCAAACTGCCGTTCTTCCTACAGTAGAACCGGTTAAAGTCGATAGCTCGCTTAAAAATCGCTTATATCTTTTTAACCATATAACAGGGATGCCAAGAGCTGGCCACATTATGCATGTCGCAGGCGGCGCGGCGAACTGGGATTATACCGGTATCAACTGGATTAGCGATACGAATGGCGATGTTCGCGGCTATATGAATATTGATAAATTCCGTAACCAGGATGATATAACGCGCTTTGGTTCCATGATGAGCTTCCATCAGGTTAACGATGGCAATCTTATTTTTGGCCAGGGTCAACGTTACTTTAAATATGATTTCTTAGGCCGCGTTATTTCCGATAAACGACTGCCAAAAGGATTTATTGATTTTTCGCACGCCATTACCGAAACGCCGAAAGGCACCTACCTGCTGCGTGTCGCAAAAGAAAATTATCCATTAAATGGTAAATACACCATCAATACGGTGCGTGATCATATTCTTGAAGTTGACCAGAACGGCGATACCGTCGATTACTGGGATCTGCCAAAAATCCTCGACCCCTATCGTGACGACGTTATTCTGGCGATGGATCAGGGAGCGGTATGTTTGAGCGTCGATGCCGAACATTCCGGTCAGGTCATGACCAAAGAGCAGCTTGCAAAACAACCCTTCGGCGATATCGCGGGTTCCGGCCCGGGCCGCAACTGGGCGCATGTTAACTCCGTCAGCTACGATCCTCGCGACGACAGCATTATCATTAGCTCGCGCCACCAGTCTGCCATCATCAAAATTGGTCGCGATAAAAAAGTGAAATGGATACTTTCCGATCCATCCGGCTGGAAAGGCGAACTGGCGAAAAAAGTGCTGAAACCCGTAGACAGCAACGGTAAACCACTAACCTGCGAAGCGCACCACTGCGACGGTGGATTTGACTGGACATGGACACAACATACCGGTTGGTTAGTGCCATCCAAAAGCACCGGAGGTAAAACCGTCGTGACCGCCTTTGATAACGGCGATGCGCGCGGCATGGAACAACCGGCCATGCCATCAATGAAATATTCCCGCGGCGTGGAATATCAAATTGACGAAAAAAATATGACGGTTTCCCAAATGTGGGAATATGGTAAAGAGCGCGGTTTTGACTGGTACAGCGCCATTACTTCCGTCACGGAATATCGCCCGGAAACCAAAACGATGTTCATGTACTCGGCTACAGCGGGAATGAGCGGTACAAAACCGATCGTTTCCGTTCTGGATGAAGTCAAAGACGGTACTCAGGATGTGATGCTGGAGCTAAAAGTACACAGTAACCGTGCCGGTATGCTGGGTTATCGGGCGCTGATTATCGATCCAGAGCAGATGTTTAAAAAATAAAGCGAGATAGTAAAAGTAAAACAGGCGGAAGCCAACTTCCGCCTGAATGGTTAAAACGTATTGTAGTTATGACATTCGCCTTATTGCCCTCGAAGAGGAATGCAAAAATATCAATGGATTACCAATCCGGCACCGACCCGATAAACGCAGCGTCATTAGACAAACGCCACAACATACCGCGCCTTTGCTGGTGATATGTCATGAAAAATCTCTTTATCGCCTGGTTAAGTTTATTGCTATATGGCTGCACAACCTTTCCACAAGCCGTAAAACCTACGACAGGCGGACAGCCCTCCCCGACGGAAATCTATATCGTCAGTCATGGCTGGCACACGGGAATTATTGCGCCGGCCCATGATGTTAATACCGTTCTGCCACAGCTTAAAAAACGGTTCGCTCAGGAGACGCAGTGGTATGAAATCGGCTGGGGCGATAAGGGCTTTTATCAGTCACAAGAAATAACCACCGCGCTTACGCTCCAGGCCATGTTCTGGTCATCCGGCGCGGTTATGCACATCGTCGCCTTTTCCGGTCAACCAGAACGCTATTTCGCCGGTAGCGAGATAAAATCACTGCTCCTGCACACAAACCAGCGTAACAGTCTGATGCGTTATCTGGGCCGCAGCTTTGCGCGTGACGCAGAGGGTAATCTGATTCCGTTAAAACAAGGAATTTACGGCGATAGCCAGTTTTACGCCGCGAATGGCCGCTACGGCATACTCAATACCTGCAATAAATGGACAGCGAAGGGGCTGGAAAGCGCGGGACTGACTATAAATCCTTCGTTAAAACTCACGGCAGGAAGCGTAATGAAAGCGATTACGGATCACAGAATTTGTCTGAACAAATACTGTTATCCCTAGAAAACAAAAAAAGCGCCCTGCGGCGCTTTTTTTCTGGCGGTAACTTATTTGCTGCCAGGGATGCTGAAGCGCTTGTTGAAGCGCTCAACACGACCACCGGTATCAACAACACGCTGCTTACCAGTGAAGAACGGGTGGCATTTGCCGCACACGTCCAGGTTCAGGTCGTGACCCACGGTAGAGTGGGTTTTGATAACATTACCGCAAGAACAGGTTGCAGTAATTTCTACGTAATTCGGGTGAATACCTTTTTTCATGGGGAACCTCAGTGTAAGGCCGCGTCGCTCTTCCAGCCCTAACGCCAGACACCACGCGAAGTTAATAGTAAAGGGTTTGATGCTCACAACACGCACCAAAGGCGGCGAATCATACAGAATTTGACCACCGTATGCAAACTGATCCGCGCTCCCTTATCGTAATGTGTATACTACCCGACGAAATTTCAAGTCAGGAAGATGCTATGTCCGTCGCGCACGTTGCCTTGCCCGTTCCGCTTCCCCGAACCTTTGATTACCTGCTGCCGGAAGGCGGGGTCGCCAAAGCCGGGGGCCGCGTGCGCGTGCCGTTCGGCAAGCAGCAAGAGCGCGTGGGCATTGTCGTCTCGGTTAGCGACCACAGCGAATTGCCGCTCGATGAATTAAAATCGGTCATTGAAATCCTGGATAACGAGCCAATCTTTTCTCCCTCCATCTGGCGCTTACTCCTCTGGGCGGCGGATTACTACCACCATCCCCTCGGCGACGTTCTGTTTCACGCTCTGCCGGTTTTACTGCGTCAGGGAAAACCAGCCAGCAACGCGCCCCTATGGTATTGGTTCGCCACCGAAGAGGGGCAAGCCGTCGACATCAACAGCCTGAAACGCTCCGCCAAACAACAACAGGCGCTGGCGGCGCTGCGGCAAGGAAAGATCTGGCGCTATCAGGTAGCCGAGCTTGATTTTACTGACGCCACGCTGCAAACGCTGCGGCGTAAGGGGCTTTGTGAGCTTGCCAGTGAAACGCCCGCGTTTACCGACTGGCGGGAGCATTACGCCGTCGCAGGAGAGCGCCTGCGGCTGAATACCGAACAGGCGACAGCAGTCGGCGCGATTCACAGCGCGTCGGACGGTTTCTCCGCCTGGTTGCTGGCAGGCGTAACCGGTTCCGGCAAGACCGAAGTGTATCTGAGCGTGCTGGAAAACGTCCTCGCCCAGGGCAAACAGGCGCTGGTGATGGTGCCGGAAATCGGCCTGACGCCGCAAACGATCGCCCGTTTTCGCGAACGTTTTAACGCGCCGGTGGAAGTGCTGCATTCCGGGCTAAACGACAGCGAGCGTCTTTCGGCATGGCTGAAAGCGAAAAACGGCGAAGCGGCGATTGTCATCGGCACGCGCTCCTCGCTGTTTACGCCGTTTAAAAATCTTGGCGTGATTGTCATCGACGAAGAGCACGACAGCTCTTATAAACAGCAGGAAGGGTGGCGCTACCATGCCCGCGATTTGGCAGTGTATCGCGCCCATAGCGAGCAGATCCCGATTATTCTCGGCTCCGCCACCCCAGCCCTGGAAACGCTATGCAACGTGCGGCAGAAAAAATACCGGATGCTGCGTCTGACGCGGCGCGCAGGCAACGCCCGCCCAGCCCTGCAGCATGTGCTGGATTTAAAAGGCCAGCGTCTTCAGGCGGGACTGGCGCCCGCCCTTATCGCCCGTATGCGCCAACATCTCCAGGCCGACAATCAGGTAATTTTATTTCTTAACCGCCGGGGATTCGCGCCCGCGCTGCTTTGCCACGACTGCGGCTGGATTGCGGAGTGCCCGCGTTGCGATCACTACTACACGCTGCACCAGGCGCAGCATCATTTACGCTGCCATCACTGCGACAGCCAACGTCCGGTACCGCGTCAGTGCCCCTCCTGCGGCTCCACACATATGCTACCGGTTGGGTTAGGGACGGAACAGTTGGAGCAGGTGCTGGCGCCCTTCTTCCCCGGCGTGCCGATCTCACGAATCGACCGTGATACCACCAGTCGTAAAGGCGCGCTGGAGCAGCATCTGGCGGAAGTTCACCGCGGCGGAGCGCGCATTCTGATAGGCACACAAATGCTGGCGAAAGGCCATCACTTTCCGGACGTCACGCTGGTGGCGTTGCTGGACGTCGATGGCGCGCTTTTTTCCGCAGATTTTCGTTCGGCGGAACGCTTCGCCCAGCTCTACACTCAGGTTTCCGGCCGCGCCGGGCGCGCGGGCAAACAGGGCGAAGTGGTGCTCCAAACGCACCATCCTGAGCATCCCCTGCTGCAAACGTTACTGTATAAAGGCTATGATGCGTTTGCGGAACAGGCGCTGGCGGAACGGCAAACGCTCCAGCTTCCGCCGTGGACCAGCCACGTCATTATTCGCGCAGAGGATCACAACAATCAGCAGGCGCCCGTCTTTCTCCAGCAGTTGCGTAATCTGATTCAGGCCAGCCCGCTATCAGACGATAAGCTGTGGATCTTAGGTCCGGTTCCGGCCCTCGCGCCAAAACGCGGCGGCCGCTATCGCTGGCAAATTTTACTTCAGCATCCTTCACGGATTCGCCTGCAACACATCATCAGCGGCACGCTGGCGTTGATCAATACGCTCCCGGAAGCGCGGAAAGTTAAATGGGTTCTGGACGTCGATCCGATTGAAGGATAGTCCTCACGATGCGAGGCGGATCGTAAAATTAAAGATCCATCACACTTTTTATGAAAATTCTGTAACCGCTTCCACGCACTATCTGATAAAAATGTTTTCGATGAGTGTTACCAGGGATAGATCTGCGCCAGCAGTTCCCAGGCGAGGAGAAAGAGTGAAATCGAACAAGCAGGTTACTGCCGCTACGATGAAGGATGTTGCGTTGAAGGCGAAAGTCTCTACGGCAACCGTATCCCGCGCGTTAATGAACCCCGATAAAGTCTCCCAGTCGACCCGTAGCCGGGTTGAACAGGCCGCGCTTGAAGTGGGTTATTTCCCGCAGTCGATGGGGCGAAATGTAAAACGCAATGAATCCCGTACGATTCTGGTGATTGTCCCGGATATTTGCGATCCCTTCTTCAGTGAAATTATCCGCGGTATCGAAGTGACCGCGGCAGAACAGGGGTATCTGGTGCTGATTGGCGATTGCGCCCATCAAAACCAGAAAGAAAAAACCTTTCTTAATCTCATCATCACCAAACAGATCGACGGCATGGTACTTCTCAGTTCCCGACTGCCCTTTGACGCCAGCGTTGAGGAGCAGCGCAATTTGCCTCCGATGGTGATGTCGAATGAGTTTGCGCCGGAGCTTGAACTGCCGACGGTACATATCGATAACCTGACCGCCGCGTTCAATGCCATGAACTACCTGTTGGATTTGGGCCACAAGCGGATTGGTTGTATTGCGGGGCCGGAAGATATGCCGCTCTGTCACTATCGCTTACAAGGTTACGTACAGGCATTAAGACGCAGTGGCATTGTGGTCGATCCGCATTACATCGCCCGTGGCGACTTTACCTTTGAAGCCGGGGCAAACGCATTAAAGCAGTTGCTTGAGCAACCGTTGCCGCCTACCGCCGTCTTTTGTCATAGCGACGTAATGGCGCTGGGCGCCCTCTCCTGGGCCAAGCGCCAGGGTCTGAAAGTGCCTGACGATCTGTCGATTATCGGCTTTGACAATATCGCGCTGGCCGAGTTTTGCGACCCTCCGTTGACAACCGTGGCGCAGCCGCGTTTTGACATTGGTCGCGAGGCGATGCTGCTGTTGCTCGATCAGATGCAGGGGCAAAATGTGAGCAGCGGCTCGCGTTTAATGGATTGCGAGCTGATTATTCGCGGTTCTACGCGCGCTTTACCCTAAAGTAAATAGCTTTAAGACTCACCTGTCTGGTCAAAGGCCCGCCGCTTCAGTAACATGACGGGCTGACGAACGAATAAATACAGCGAAACGATAGTGGCACAACGAGATTATGTACGTCGCGGCCAACCGGCTCCTTCGCGGCGCAAAAAGAGCACCTCACGGAACTCACGGAAGAAGCAAAGCAACATGCCTGCCGTCTCGCCGGCAATGGTCGCGATTGCGGCAGCCGTCCTTGTGACCTTTATCGGCGGTCTGTACTTCATTACTCACCATAAGAAAGAAGAGTCCGAAACGCTACAAAATCAGAAAGTCACCGGCAATGGGCTTCCGCCAAAACCGGAAGAGCGCTGGCGTTACATCAAAGAGCTGGAAAGTCGCCAGCCGGGCGTGCGTACGCCAACGGAACCGTCCGCCGGCGGCGAAGTCATGAATCCGAATCAGCTCACCAGCGAACAGCGTCAACTCCTGGAGCAGATGCAGGCGGATATGCGTCAGCAGCCAACGCAACTTAACGAAGTGCCGTGGAACGAGCAGACGCCAGAACAACGCCAGCAAACGCTACAGCGCCAGCGTCAGGCGCAGCAGCAGCAGCAGCAGCAGCAGCAGTGGGCTCAAACGCAGCCTGTTCAGCAACCACGCACGCAGCCGCGGGTAAACGAGCAGTCGCAAACGCGCACGGTACAGTCCGCCCCGGCGCAACCCGCGCGCCAAAGTCAGCCGCCGAAGCAGACGGCCTCGCAGCAACCTTATCAGGATTTGCTGCAAACGCCGGCGCATACCAGCGCGGCAGCGCCAAAAGCCGCGCCAATTACGCGCGCGCCTGAAGCGCCGAAGGCGACAGCAGAGAAAAAAGATGAACGTCGCTGGATGGTGCAATGTGGTTCATTCAAAGGCGCCGAGCAGGCAGAAAGCGTCCGCGCTCAGCTGGCGTTTGAAGGCTTTGACTCCAAAATTACCACCAATAACGGCTGGAATCGCGTGGTTATCGGGCCGGTGAAAGGTAAAGAAAATGCCGACAGCACCATTAACCGTCTGAAGATGGCGGGCCATACAAACTGCATTCGACTCGCCACCGGGGGTTGAAACCCTCAAAATCTCCCCCATCTATACTTGCATTATGCCCCGTACGCCGTACGGGGCCGCAATTCAGCATTAGTAACCAAGGGGTCTGCTCGTGACAACAATAGTAAGCGTACGCCGTAACGGCCACGTGGTAATCGCCGGTGATGGTCAGGCCACACTGGGTAACACAGTAATGAAAGGCAACGTGAAGAAAGTCCGCCGCCTCTACAACGACAAGGTCATTGCGGGCTTTGCGGGCGGTACTGCGGATGCATTCACGCTGTTCGAGCTGTTTGAACGTAAACTGGAAATGCATCAGGGGCACCTGGTCAAAGCCGCCGTTGAACTGGCGAAAGACTGGCGTACCGACCGTATGCTACGCAAACTGGAAGCGTTGCTGGCCGTCGCGGATGAAACCGCCTCGCTCATCATCACGGGTAACGGCGATGTCGTGCAACCTGAAAACGATTTAATTGCTATCGGCTCCGGCGGTCCTTATGCCCAGGCTGCCGCTCGCGCTCTGTTGGAAAATACCGAGCTCGGCGCGCGCGAAATTGCTGAAAAGGCGTTGGATATTGCAGGCGATATCTGCATTTACACCAACCATTTCCACACCATTGAAGAATTGACCGCCAAAGCGTAAGGACCTCTCATGTCTGAAATGACCCCACGCGAAATTGTCAGCGAACTGAACAAACACATTATCGGCCAGGATAACGCAAAGCGTTCCGTGGCGATTGCATTGCGTAACCGCTGGCGCCGTATGCAGCTTGATGAAGAGCTGCGCCACGAGGTAACGCCGAAAAATATTCTGATGATTGGCCCGACCGGCGTCGGTAAAACCGAAATCGCTCGTCGTCTGGCAAAACTCGCCAACGCGCCATTCATTAAAGTCGAAGCCACCAAATTCACCGAAGTGGGCTATGTCGGGAAAGAAGTGGACTCTATCATCCGCGATCTGACCGATGCCGCGGTGAAAATGGTTCGCGTACAGGCTATCGAGAAAAACCGCTATCGTGCGGAAGAGTTGGCGGAAGAGCGTATTCTCGACGTACTGATCCCACCCGCAAAAAATAACTGGGGCCAGGCCGAACAGCAGCAGGAGCCTTCTGCCGCCCGTCAAACGTTCCGCAAAAAACTGCGCGAAGGCCAGCTCGACGATAAAGAGATCGAGATTAACCTCGCCGCCGCGCCGATGGGCGTAGAGATTATGGCGCCTCCGGGCATGGAAGAGATGACCAGCCAGTTGCAGTCTATGTTCCAGAACCTGGGCGGTCAGAAACAGAAACCGCGTAAGCTGAAAATTAAAGACGCGATGAAACTGTTGGTTGAAGAAGAAGCTGCTAAGCTGGTCAACCCGGAAGAGCTGAAACAGGACGCTATCGACGCGGTTGAACAGCACGGCATCGTGTTTATCGATGAAATTGACAAAATTTGTAAGCGTGGCGAAACCTCCGGCCCGGATGTTTCACGCGAAGGCGTACAGCGCGACTTACTGCCGCTGGTAGAAGGCTGCACGGTTTCGACCAAACACGGGATGGTCAAAACGGATCATATTCTGTTTATCGCCTCTGGCGCGTTCCAGGTGGCGAAGCCGTCTGATCTGATCCCGGAACTGCAGGGCCGCCTGCCGATTCGCGTTGAACTTCAGGCGCTGACCACCAGCGATTTCGAACGCATTTTGACCGAGCCAAACGCCTCCGTCACCGTGCAGTATAAAGCGCTGATGGCAACTGAAGGCGTCAATATCGAGTTCACCGATTCCGGTATTAAACGTATTGCCGAAGCCGCCTGGCAGGTTAACGAAACCACCGAAAACATCGGCGCGCGCCGTCTGCATACCGTACTGGAGCGTCTGATGGAAGAAATTTCCTATAACGCCAGCGATCTGCACGGTCAAAACATCACAATTGATGCGGAATATGTGAGCAAACATCTGGATGCGCTGGTCGCAGATGAAGATCTAAGCCGTTTTATCTTATAATCGCGTCCAATGCATTTTCATCACTGTTGATGGGGCTGAAAAGCCCCATTTTTATTGGCGCTAAATATGACTGAACAACAACAAATTAGCCGCACCCAGGCCTGGCTGGAAAGCTTACGACCCAAAACCTTACCCCTCGCCTTCGCGGCGATTATCGTCGGTACGGCCCTGGCATGGTGGCAAGGCTATTTCGATCCTCTGGTCGCGCTGCTGGCCCTTATCACCGCCGGGCTGCTGCAAATTTTATCCAACCTCGCCAACGATTACGGCGACGCTGTCAAAGGCAGTGATAAACCGGATCGCATCGGGCCGCTGCGGGGAATGCAAAAAGGCGTCATCACCCGGCAGGAGATGAAACGGGCGTTAATCATTACCGTCGTGCTGATCTGTATCTCCGGACTGGCGCTGGTGGCGGTCGCGTGCCATACGTTAACCGATTTTGTCGGCTTCCTGATTTTGGGCGGGCTGTCGATTATCGCCGCCATCACCTACACCGTGGGTAATCGGCCCTACGGCTATATCGGGCTGGGTGATATCTCTGTCCTGGTATTCTTTGGCTGGCTAAGTGTCATGGGGAGCTGGTATCTCCAGGCGCATACGCTGATTCCGGCGCTAATTCTCCCGGCCACCGCCTGCGGTTTACTGGCGACGGCGGTGCTGAATATTAATAACCTGCGCGATATTAATAGCGACAGAGAGAACGGCAAAAACACCCTTGTGGTACGACTGGGCGATGTCAACGCGCGTCGTTATCACGCCTGCCTGTTGCTAGGCGCGCTGCTCTGTCTGGCGCTGTTTAATCTGCTCTCGCTACACAGTCCGTGGGGATGGTTGTTTATTCTGGCCGCGCCCTTGCTCATTAAACAAGCGCGCTACGTAATGCGCGAAAGGGAGCCTGCGGCAATGCGCCCGATGCTTGAACGTACCGTTAAAGGCGCGTTGTTAACCAACCTGTTATTTGTGATTGGGATACTCTTAAGTCAGTGGGCCGTTTAACTGACAAATATCAATTAACAATTGATGATTTTGCCAACAGTATACTTAGCGCGATATACTAAAAATTCTCGCAGCAACTGAACGTTAAGCCTATGAAATACGATACTTCCGAGCTTTGTGACATCTATCAGGAAGATGTCAACGTCGTGGAACCGCTGTTCTCTAATTTTGGAGGGCGGTCGTCGTTTGGCGGACAAATCATCACGGTAAAATGTTTCGAGGACAACGGGTTGCTGTACGATCTGCTCGAACAAAATGGCCGTGGTCGGGTTCTACTGGTCGATGGCGGCGGTTCTGTCCGTCGTGCATTAGTCGATGCGGAGCTGGCGCGTCTGGCCACGCAAAATGAATGGGAAGGGCTGGTTATCTATGGCGCGGTGCGTCAGGTGGACGATCTGGAAGAGCTGGATATCGGCATTCAGGCGATCGCCGCCATTCCGGTTGGCGCCGCAGGTGAAGGCATTGGGGAAAGCGATGTGCGCGTCAATTTCGGCGGCGTGACGTTCTTCTCCGGCGATCATCTCTATGCCGACAACACAGGGATTATCCTTTCCGAAGACCCGCTTGATATCGAGTGATCAAAAAAGGCGCCGTAAGGCGCCTTTTTTATGCGTTGTCGCTGATTGCCGGATGTCGGCTTACGCCTTATCCGGCCCACCGGTATCCGCATTCTAAATCCTCTATAGATTTCGCGTCAGGGCAAGGCGGCAAGTAAGTGAATCCCCAGGAGCATAGGCCACTATGTGACTGGGGTGAACGCACGCAGCCAACGCCGCCATAACGTGAAATATGACGAGGATTAGACTTCTTCCATACGACCAAGCAGCGCCTGTAAACGTTCCTGCCAGCCGCTCTGCTGTTCCTTCAGAGAATTATTTTCACGCTCGAGTTCTTCACGCTGATGCTGTGCAGACTGCACTTCCTGCGTCAGGCTGTTGTTCTTTTCTTTCAGCTCTTCAATTTCCATCTGTAACAGGGTGATGGTGTCAATCGCCTGCTGTACTTTTGCTTCCAGTTTCTCAAACACTTCTAAAGACATGATCTTACCTCTCCTGAATTGCAAGGCGACGCTTCACGTAAACGCGCACAATATATAGTGTCGATTGTATGAAGCCCCGCTCTCGCTGTCCAGCGACATACCGCGTAGATCGCGGTTTGCAGCAATTTTCATCCATCTCCTGGTAACATTCATTCAATAACTTAAAAGTGTTAACATATTGGTTAATGAAATGATTCAATTCACTCTCTTCTGCTGTCTCAAAATGCGCCTCATGGCGCGATAACGCTCATTTTATTGACGCAGTACACACATTTTGATTTCGATATTTCTCGTTTTTGCTCGTTAACGATAAATTAACAGTGTGCCTACAGGGCATCGTGGATGTCCATGACCTCCTCGCATACCAATAATCATTACATACTCTTCAGGATCCGATTATGAGTCAAACATCAACCTTAAAAGGCCAGTGCATTGCTGAATTCCTCGGTACCGGGTTGTTGATTTTTTTCGGTGTGGGTTGTGTCGCTGCGCTTAAAGTTGCCGGAGCTACTTTTGGACAGTGGGAAATCAGCGTCATCTGGGGTCTGGGAGTAGCGATGGCTATCTACCTGACGGCAGGTGTTTCTGGCGCACACCTGAACCCGGCAGTGACCATCGCACTCTGGCTATTTGCCTGTTTCGACAAACGTAAAGTTGTTCCTTTTATTATTTCTCAAGTTGCCGGCGCCTTTTGCGCAGCGGCGTTAGTTTACGGGCTTTATTACAATCTTTTTGTGGACTTCGAACAAACCCACCATATCGTCCGTGGCAGCGTTGAAAGTCTCGATCTCGCAGGCATTTTCTCAACTTACCCGAATCCTCATATCAATTTTGTGCAGGCCTTCGCGGTTGAAATGGTGATTACCGCTATTCTGATGGGGCTGATTCTGGCGCTGACCGACGACGGTAACGGCGTACCTCGCGGTCCGCTTGCGCCACTGCTCATTGGTTTACTGATCGCCGTTATCGGTGCCTCTATGGGGCCGTTGACCGGGTTTGCGATGAATCCGGCGCGTGACTTTGGCCCCAAAATGTTCGCCGGGCTTGCCGGCTGGGGTGAAATTGCGTTTACCGGCGGTAGAGACATTCCTTACTTCCTGGTGCCGCTGTTTGGCCCCATCGTCGGCGCCATTCTGGGCGCGTTTGCTTATCGCAAATTTATTGGCCGTCATTTGCCGTGCGATACCTGCGTCGTGGAAGAGAAGGACTCCACCGCGACCACACAACAAAATGCTTCGCTGTAATCTGATTACGGGACAAAATTATGACTGAAAAAAAATATATCGTTGCGCTCGACCAGGGTACCACCAGCTCCCGCGCGGTCGTTATGGATCATGACGCGAATATCGTCAGCGTATCACAGCGTGAATTTGAGCAAATTTATCCTAAGCCAGGCTGGGTAGAACACGACCCGATGGAAATTTGGGCGTCCCAAAGCTCAACGCTGGTAGAAGTGCTGGCTAAGGCCGATATCAGTTCCGATCAGATTGCCGCTATCGGTATCACCAACCAACGTGAAACCGCGATCGTCTGGGAACGTGAAACCGGCAAACCGATATACAACGCTATTGTCTGGCAGTGCCGTCGTACCGCCGATATTTGCGAACAGCTTAAACGCGACGGCCTGGAAGATTACATCCGCGACAATACCGGTCTGGTCGTCGACCCGTACTTCTCTGGCACTAAAGTGAAATGGATCCTTGACCATGTGGAAGGTTCGCGCGAACGCGCGAAGCGTGGCGAGCTGCTGTTCGGTACGGTGGATACCTGGCTTATCTGGAAGATGACGCAGGGCCGCGTCCACGTTACGGATTACACCAACGCCTCACGAACCATGCTGTTCAACATCCATGATTTGGACTGGGACGATAAAATGCTGGACGTGCTGGATATCCCACGCGCGATGCTGCCCCAGGTACGTAAGTCCTCCGAAGTCTACGGCCAGACCAATATTGGCGGTAAAGGCGGTACACGTATTCCTATCGCCGGGATTGCCGGGGATCAGCAGGCCGCGCTCTTCGGCCAACTGTGCGTAAAGGAAGGAATGGCAAAGAACACCTACGGCACCGGCTGCTTTATGCTGATGAACACCGGCGAGAAAGCGGTAAAATCGGAAAACGGCCTGCTGACCACCATCGCCTGCGGCCCAAGCGGCGAAGTCAACTATGCGCTGGAAGGTGCGGTGTTTATGGCGGGAGCGTCCATTCAATGGCTGCGTGATGAAATGAAACTCATCAGCGACGCATTCGACTCCGAATATTTCGCCACGAAAGTGAAAGATACCAACGGTGTCTACGTGGTTCCGGCCTTCACCGGTCTGGGCGCGCCGTACTGGGATCCGTATGCCCGCGGCGCCATTTTTGGCCTGACCCGCGGCGTGAACTCTAATCACATTATCCGCGCGACGCTCGAATCCATCGCTTACCAGACCCGCGACGTACTGGAAGCGATGCAGGCCGACTCCGGTATCCGCCTGCACGCTCTGCGTGTGGACGGCGGCGCAGTGGCCAACAACTTCCTGATGCAGTTCCAGTCAGATATTCTCGGCACGCGGGTGGAACGCCCGGAAGTGCGCGAAGTGACCGCGCTGGGCGCCGCCTATCTGGCTGGTCTGGCCGTCGGTTACTGGCAGAACCTGGACGAGCTGCAGGAAAAAGCCGTCATTGAGCGAGAATTCCGCCCCGGCATTGAAACCACCGAGCGTAACTACCGTTACAGCGGCTGGAAGAAAGCGGTTAAACGCGCAATGGCGTGGGAAGATCACGACAAGTAAGGTCGCCATCCGGCAAAATCTTTGTGCGGGGGCAACTCCGCACACACATCAATTATTCCCTCCTTCCCCTGTGCTACACTGCGCGCCACTCCTTTTTGCTACGAGTTTGTTATGAGACGAGAACTTGCCATCGAATTTTCCCGTGTGACCGAAGCGGCGGCGCTGGCTGGCTACAAATGGCTGGGACGCGGCGATAAAAATACCGCGGACGGCGCGGCGGTCAACGCCATGCGTATCATGCTCAACCAGGTCAACATTGACGGCACCATCGTGATTGGCGAAGGCGAAATCGACGAGGCCCCGATGCTCTATATCGGCGAGAAAGTCGGTACCGGCCACGGCGATGCGGTAGATATCGCCGTCGATCCGATTGAGGGCACGCGCATGACGGCGATGGGTCAGGCGAACGCGCTGGCGGTGCTGGCGGTCGGCGATAAAGGCTGTTTCCTGAATGCGCCCGATATGTATATGGAAAAACTGATTGTCGGTCCGGGCGCCAAAGGGGCGATCGATCTCAATCTGCCGCTGGCGGATAACCTGCGCAACATCGCGGATGCGCTGGGTAAACCGCTTGGCGATCTGACCGTGACCATTCTGGCAAAACCGCGTCATGACGAGGTCATCGCAGAGATGGCCAAACTGGGCGTACGCGTGTTTGCCATTCCTGACGGCGACGTCGCGGCCTCAATTCTGACCTGTATGCCGGATAGCGAAGTCGACGTGCTGTACGGGATTGGCGGCGCACCAGAAGGCGTGGTATCCGCAGCGGTGATCCGCGCGCTGGACGGCGATATGCAGGGGCGTCTGCTGGCGCGCCATGATGTGAAAGGCGACAGCGAAGAAAACCGCCGCATTGGCGAACAGGAACTGGCGCGCTGCAAAGCAATGGGCATTGAAGCGGGCAAGGCGTTATGCCTGGGCGATATGGCGCGTAGCGATAACGTTATTTTCTCCGCGACCGGCATCACGAAAGGCGATCTGCTGGAAGGAATTAGCCGGAAAGGCCATATTGCCACGACGGAAACGCTGCTGATCCGCGGCAAATCACGCACCATCCGCCGCATTCAGTCTATCCACTATCTTGATCGTAAAGATCCGGATGTGCAGGCGCATATCCTCTAGCGCATTTGTTAGTTAGAGCCTTCCAGCCTCGCGGGGCTGGAAATCTTTCTCCTGACGAACGAAGATAAGGTTAGCGATTCAGAACAGGAGAAAACCATGGCCGATTGGGTAACAGGTAAAGTCACTAAGGTGCAAAACTGGACTGACGCACTGTTCAGCCTGACCGTTCACGCCCCCATTAATCCTTTTACTGCAGGCCAATTTACCAAACTCGGACTGGAGATCGATGGCGAGCGCGTTCAGCGCGCGTATTCCTATGTGAATGCGCCTGACAATCCGAATTTAGAGTTTTATCTGGTGACGGTGCCGCAAGGAAAGCTCAGCCCGCGGCTGGCGGCGCTAAAACCTGGCGATGAGGTGCAAGTGGTCAGCGACGCGTCGGGTTTCTTTGTACTGGATGAAGTGCCTGACTGCGAGACGCTATGGATGCTGGCGACCGGAACCGCTATTGGCCCGTATTTGTCTATTCTGCAATATGGCCAGGATGTCGCGCGCTTTAAAAATCTGGTCTTAGTCCACGCCGCACGCTTCGCCGCCGATTTAAGCTATCTGCCGCTAATGCTGGAACTGCAACAGCGTTATGAAGGCAAGCTGCGCATCCAAACGGTGGTCAGCCGGGAGAGCGTGCCAGGCTCGCTTACCGGACGCGTGCCAGCGCTCATTGAAAACGGCGAGCTGGAAAAAGCCGTTGGATTGCCGATGGATAAAGAGACCAGCCACGTTATGCTGTGCGGGAACCCGCAGATGGTGCGCGATACGCAGCAACTGCTGAAAGAGACCCGACAGATGACTAAACATCTGCGCCGCCGACCGGGGCATATGACGGCTGAACATTACTGGTGATGTTTTACCGAATGGCGGCTAGGGCTTATCCGGCCTGCAAATCATCACCAATCTGTAGGCCCGGTAAGCGTCAGCGCCACCGGGCAAATTACGGTTTACCGCCCGTTTACGGTTCTGCTTTAAACTTCACGTCCTGTGTCGCTTTCCCAAACTTATTTTCCCCCTGAACACCGACAAACGCGCCCAGATCGATAAGCATCATCACCAGGATCAGCGTCGGAATAAATCGCCCGACGACCCACTGCCACATCCCCGGCAGCATCACCCAGTTTCCGGCCAGCAGCATCCACGCCAGAATCATCAGCAACGCCCACGCGCCGGATCGCCCCCGGTCATGCAGACGTTTGACCATGACGGCGGCGGTCGGCCACAGCAGGCACACCAGGCAAAATGCCGCCGTTTGGATATCAAGCAGATTTTTCCCCGCCAGCGAAAATAGCGCCAGCATCCCGGCAAACCAGAGGCCGATCCAAATCCAGAAATCACGGCGTCCGATACGCCCTTTAAATGAGAATAACCATTGCTGTATGGTCATGTAAGTTCCTTATATTTTGCCTTCCGCTACAGTTTACCCTTTTGACAAGCCCGACAGTTATCGTTTTAATCGTGAGCAGTCCTAACGAAAGGTAAGATTGATGAAGCCAGGATGTACTCTGTTTTTACTGTTGTTTTCTGCTCTCACCGCCAGCATAACGGCGCACGCGCAGCTCTCTTCATCGACCACGACAGCGCCCTATTTGCTGGCGGGCTCGCCAACCTTTGATCTTTCTATTAGCCAGTTTCGTGAGAACTTTAACCGCCAGAATCCCGATCTGCCGCTCAATGAATTTCGCGCCATTGAGAATAGCCGCGATAAGGCGAATCTGACCCGCGCCGCCAGTAAGATTAACGAAAATCTGTATGCCTCCACGGCGCTGGAGCGCGGTACGCTCAAAGTGAAAAGTATGCAGATTACCTGGCTGCCCATTCAGGGGCCGGAACAGAAAGCGGCGAAAGCGAAAGCGCTGGAATATATGGCCGCCATTATTCGCACTGTCGCCCCGTTACTGACAAAAGAGCAAAGCCAGAAAAAACTGCAAAAGATGCTTATCGCCGGTAAAGGTAAACACTATTACGCCGAGACCGAAGGCGCAGTACGTTATGTTGTCGCAGATAACGGCGAAAAGGGGCTGACCTTCGCGGTTGAACCGATTAAGCTGGCGTTATCTGAAAATCTGGAAGGGGCGAATTGATGACAAAAAGCAAAGCCTTTCCGGGGATGAATCTCTATACTGTTTCACAGACCATGCTGCTCTGACGAGCGGCCATCTTCCTTAATTCGCTGACTAAGCGTGGAGAAATGAAATGCGACATCCTTTAGTGATGGGTAACTGGAAACTGAACGGCAGCCGCCACATGGTAAACGAACTGGTGGCTAACCTGCGTAAAGAACTGACGGGCGTAGCAGGCTGCGACGTGGCAATCGCTCCGCCGGAAATGTATATCGATCTGGCGAAACGCGCTGCTGCCGGCAGCCACATCATGCTGGGCGCGCAGAACGTTGATCTGAATCTGTCTGGCGCATTCACTGGTGAAACTTCGGCTGAAATGCTGAAGGATATCGGCGCGCAGTACATTATTATCGGCCACTCCGAGCGTCGTACTTATCACAAAGAATCTGACGAGCTGATCGCCAAAAAATTCGCCGTACTGAAAGAACAAGGTCTGACGCCGGTACTGTGCATCGGTGAAACCGAAGCGGAAAACGAAGCGGGCAAAACAGAAGAAGTATGCGCACGCCAGATCGACGCGGTACTGAAAACGCAGGGCGCGGCAGCCTTTGAAGGCGCGGTTATCGCTTATGAACCCGTATGGGCGATCGGTACCGGCAAATCTGCAACTCCTGCGCAGGCGCAGGCAGTGCACAAATTCATCCGTGACCACATTGCTAAAGCTGACGCGAAAATCGCTGAACAGGTTATTATCCAGTACGGCGGTTCTGTTAATGCCTCCAACGCAGCCGAACTGTTCGCGCAGCCGGACATCGACGGCGCACTGGTAGGCGGCGCTTCTCTGAAAGCTGACGCCTTCGCCGTGATCGTGAAAGCAGCAGAAGCTGCTAAACAGGCTTAATTGCCAATCTATGTCTGATGGCGCTGCGCTTATCAGGCCTACCAGCCGAGTGCTTATGTAGGCCTGATAAGGTAAAGCCGCCATCCGGCATTTATGCTGTGGAGGGTAAGAAAGTAGTATCCCCGGCAACCTTAAACATCGCCCTCCAGCTCCGCGTATTCTCAACCAGCCGATCATCACGAAATAACGCACTACCAGAAACAACACGATCGATGCCCTGTGCAATCAGCGAAGGCAACTGATCCTGCGTTAACGACCCATCAATAACGATAATTTTACCTTCGCGTTTATCACCAAGTAGACAGAGAAGCTGCGCCACGCGCTCGTGCAAATCACTGGAGCGCATTTTACTGCCGTATCCAGGGTTCACTGCCAGTAGTTGAATAACCTCAACGTCGCTCAGAATAGGGATAATGACATCCAGAGGCGTTGCCGGGCATAAACTAATCCCCCGAATCACCGGCATTTCACCGCCGATAACGGGCACGGTCTGCTGACCAAGCCAGCTTAGCGTATGATGCAGATGAATATCGCCTTCAGCCTGAAGCGTGATGCAGTGTGCGCCCGCCTTCACGCAGGCTTGCGCCGCCGTCCATTGATCCGCTACCATCAAATGAACATCTTTGATAAAGGTTTGCGGCAATTGCCCAACTGCCCATGGCCCAACGGTAAACTGCGGGCAAAATTGACCATCCATCAAATCCAAATGCAACAGCGGCTGGTTTAACGCTTCCAACTGTTGCAGATAGCGATGCAACGCAATCCACTGCCCTGCCAGAATACCCACACTAAGCGGATATGACGCTAACAATGCCACACATGCTTCGCGCGTTAATCCGGCAAACTGGCTGTTCATGAGCGCTCCTTAAGGCATCAAACCCATAAAAACTTTTTTTGTCCGCGGACCGGTCATCAACGGTTCAAGCTGCTCCACGCAAGTTTTGTAGTGTGGCGTTGTCTTGTGAAAAGCGACGGCCTGTTCATCAACGTAGGCTTCATAAATATAAAATCGCGTAGGCACCTGCGGATCCTGCAGAACATCAAAACGCAAGTTACCCGGCTCTTTAATTGAGCCCAGATGATTCTGCCGAAAAACATCGATAAATTGTTCAACCTTGTCATCATGAACGTTAATTTCAACCAGCGTAACGTGCATCATTAACCCCCTGATTATTCCAAATAAAATAACAGTCATCCCCATCTCCTCGCATCGGTAAAAGATGGGGAAGCGATCTCATTTAACCTTTCTCACTCAAAAACAGCTCATAAGCACGCTCTGCTGTTTCGTTATGATGAACGACAGCATGTACCGCTTTAATCATGGCTACCGGATCTTCTGACTGGAATATATTACGCCCCATATCTACGCCAGAAGCCCCCTGGTCAATCGCCTGATAGCACATTTCCAATGCTTCACGTTCAGGCAGTTTTTTACCGCCGGCGATGACAATCGGCACCGGACAACCTGCCGCAATACGCTCAAAACCTTTATCGACATAATACGTTTTGATAATTTGCGCCCCCATTTCCGCAGCGATACGCGTTGCCAGTGAAAAATAACGCTGGTCGCGAGCCATATCTTTACCCACCCCGGTCACTGCCATTATTGGCATCCCGACGCGTAACCCGGCATCAATCAGTTGAATAATATTTTTAATCGACTGATGTTCATGCTCACTACCAATATAAACCTGTGCGGCAGCAGCACAGCTATTCAACCGCACAGCGTCATCCATCGCCACCGCAACCGCCTCATTGCTTAATTCAGTGAGAATAGAATTTGCCCCGGACGCGCGTAAAACGACTGGTTTATTGATTGCCGGAGGTACCACACTGCGTAATATGCCGCGAGTACACATTAAGACATCAGCATATTCAAAGAGCGGCGCAATATTGATATCAATACGCTCAAGTCCGGTTGTCGGCCCCTGGAAATATCCATGGTCAAAGGCCAGCATGACCGTTTTTCTGGTCTTGGGATTAAAAATCCTCGCCAGTCTGGACTGCATTCCCCAATCCAGCGCGCCACAGCCTTTTAATGCGAACAAAGTGTTAGTTTGTGGTTTATCGGTGTGAAAATCTTTGCCATCTTTAATATCATCTAAATCAGCCATTCTTTACTCCGTCGATACATAACAGTTATCAGAAATCATATTTGTCGATATTGTCTTTGTTGAAAATGACACGCTCCGGCAATAACACAATGCCGTTACCTTTTGCCTCATAGTGATATCCCTGCTCACTATTAGGTGAAACGGTGACTTTGCCGATGCCGGGAATATCCAGTGAATCACCGACATTCATTGGCATATTTTTCAGCAACGCGTTGGCGACATATACGGAAATTTTTCCCTGTTGGACGACATCCCACAGGCCAAATTCTTTAACAGTGCCGCGCTGAACATAAGGGCGCATTACATTCGGCGTACTAAAACCAACAATCGCGAGATTATTGCGTTTAAGGTTCTCCGCCGCCTGTGCCGCAGCAGGTAAAGCGTTAGCGTCAGGCGCGATGATGGCATCCAGATCGGGATACGCTTTGATGATACCTTCCGCCGTCTGGAGCGATTTCGTGGCATCGTTATAGCCAAACTGGGTAGTGACTATCTCCCACCCCGGATGTTCCTGGCTAATTTTGGCTTTAGCTTCTTTCACCCACTGGTTCTGGTCGGTCACCGTTGGGCTGGAATAGAAGAAAGCGACTTTCGCTTTCTCTTTGTCCACCTGATGAGCGGCCATCTCTACCAGCATGCTGCCGAGCTGTTTTGGCGTCCCTTGATTGATATAGTAAGAACGGCACTCCGGCTTGGTATCGGAATCCCAGGTTAATATTTTCACGCCTCTTTGCATTGCCCGCTTCAACGCCGGGCACAGGCCATCAGGCGAAACGGCAGAAACGATAATGGCGTCATACCCCTGATTGACAAAGTTATTCACCAGTTGAACCTGGCCTGAGACGCTGGGCTCTGTAGGGCCATCGTAAGTTACGTCAATGCCCAGCGCTTTTCCCGCTTCCTGCGCGCCATTGCCGCCGCTGGTAAAAAAGCCCACGCCAACCAGTTTGGGAATAAAAGCAATCCGCTCTGCCGCCTGCACGGTCATTGCCGCAGATGCCAGACCAAACGCAGTGAGTAAGGCGATCATTTTAATGCTGTGTCTTGCCATTTTTTTCTCCATAAATTTCAAAAGGAAATCATGCCTGATGCGCATTGCGACGGCGTGAGTACCATTCAAGGATTTGGTGACGATGCAAACTGACGGAACGACCAACGACAACAACAATGAGAAGCGCACCGGACAATGCGCTGGAAATTTGATTCGGCACTCCGGCCATCTGTAGCCCCTGCTGTAAAAATCCCACCAGCAGCGCCGCCAACGCGGACCCCATAATCGACCCGGAGCCGCCATAAATATTGGCGCCTCCCAGCACAACCGCCGTAATGGCCGGCATCAGGAAAGAGGCGCCCAGATCCGAACGTGCGGAGCCAAAGTAAGAAACCAGTAATACGGCGGCGATAGCGGAGGCGCATCCGGTCATGGCATACACGGTATACAACGTGCGATTCACCGGGATCGCGCTGTACTGCGCGACACGGGCGCTCTGGCCAATCAGGAAAACGTTGCGTCCCATATGCGTGCGATGCATGAGCAGCCAGAAAAACAGACAGCACACAAGAAAAAAAATAAGCGGCATAGGAATACCAAGAAATGAAATATTGGCAAAGTCAGTGAACGCTGTGGGAAATCCACCAATACCTTCATAACCTGTGGCGCCAGCCATACCAGATAACAATAATGCGCTACCACCAAATAAATACATGGTTCCCAGGGTAATCACCAACGGGTTTACGCCGGTATAAATAATAAGTCCGGCATTTATCAGCCCACATATTGCGCCGAGTAGTAGGGTAATAATAATCGCTAAAGGTAGCGGCATACCGAGCTGAAACAGCACACCCAGGGTAATCGCGCATAGCCCGATTGTAGAACCAAATGAAATATCCATACCACCGCTGACAATAACCATTGTTAGCGGCAAAGCGACAATACCGATACAAATAAAATCGCTAGTGCTAAAAAGTAAGACATTAATATCTAATAAACGTGGATTAATCAGACCGAAAGCCAGAATTTCAAAGATCAATAAGGCTGCCAGCGCAATTTCCCAGCTATAGCGTCGCCATGGATTCATCATGCCACCTCTTTGTTTTTATTCTGTTGTGCGTGCGTTTTTGCTTCCGCCTGTAGTGGAGTGGGTGGTGATATAAAACGGGCATATTTCTGGCGGCGCAGATTGCGTTGTAATGCGCAACGCAGCCGCCCATCGAATACCAGTACGCCCAACAATACCAGGCCAGCAATAAAATCGTTCCACCAGGCGGGGATACGCAGCAGCACTAACACACTATCGATTTGCGTAAGAAAATAAGCGCCGAGAATAGCGCCGATGACCGTGCCTGACCCGCCTAACAGGCTAATTCCCCCCAATACGCAGGCCGCGATGGCTTTCATTTCCAGCCCCGTGCCGGTTTGATTGGGAATGAAGCCAATCTGCGAGGCAAACACGATTCCAGCCAATGCCGCCATACCGCCATTAAGTGAAAATGCCATGATGCGTACCATCTCGGTACGGACACCCAATTGCCGGGCGCCCTGCAGGTTATCGCCGGTGGCGTAAAAATTGCGGCCAAAGGCGGTTTTCGCCAGGAGCCAGGCCATAAGCAGCGCTAACACCAGGGTAAACCAGCCGATTGCGGAAATTCCCAGAAACACCGGAGCAGAGAGTTGCTTTAAGCCTGCGGGTAATCCTTCAATCCATTTCCCCCCTGTCCATAGCAGCATGATCCCACGATACAAGCCCAGCGTTCCCAGCGTGGCGACAATGGCGGGTATCTTCAACCAGGCAACCAGTACGCCATTAAAAAATCCGGCGACAATTCCTAATATTAGTGTGGCCAGGCAGGCGACCGGCAGGCTATAGCCGGCGTTTAACATCACTCCCAGCAATACCGCGCACATGCCTGTCGTCGAGCCCACCGATACATCAATATTGCGGGTGAGCATTACCATCGTCGCGCCAATCGCCAACAGCATCAAAATTTGCGCGCTACTGAAAACCATTGTCAGCGTTTGCACGCTCAAATACTGGCTATCCAGCGCGCCAGGAAACACGAATAAACAGACTATTGCCAGCAGTGCCGTCGCTTCCCGGTTATTTTGGATGAATTTCAACATGTTGCCTCCGACGCACCATGTTCGCCAAACGCAACGTGCATGATGGTATCAACGTTAATTTCCTCGCCGCATAACGCAGGCCCCCCCAGTTCCCCCTGGTGCATGACATATACGCGATCGGCCATTTGCTCTATCTCTTCCAGATCGGAGGAAATAAACAGCACTGCGACATTTTGTTGCGCGATACTGCGCAACAGCTGATAAATATCGCTGCGGGCGGAGACATCGACACCGCGTGTCGGTTCATCGACAATCAGTAATTGCGGAGAGGCTTCCAGGCATTTGGCAATCAATACTTTTTGCTGGTTACCGCCGGATAAAGTACGCGCCGCCTGTTCGGCATTATTGAGTTTGATATTTAACGCGCGGTGGTAACGTTCAAGGGTGGCGTTATCCCGCTGGGGCTTTATCCAAAATCCTTTTTGGTTGTGGGTCAGCGAACAGACATTCCATGCCAGGGAAGCGTCAAGATACAGCCCGGATGACTGCCGATCTTCCGGCAAATAGACCAGGCCGAGCTGCAACCGCTGTTGGGTTGTCAGGGCGTTAATTTCTTCGCCATTGAACAGCATCCGCCCCGCATTGACCGGTCTAATACCGTACAGCGTTTCAGCCAGTTCTGTGCGTCCCGCGCCGACCAACCCGGCCAGACCAAGGATTTCGCCTGCCCGCACCTCAAGGTTGATATTCATAAAACCTTCGCCCGTCAGTGACTCCAGCGCTAATACCGTCGCGCCGCGTTCGTTCTGCGGGCGGCTGCCAGGCAATTCCAGCCACAACTTTTGATTCGCAGAAAGACTGACGCCCTGCGTTGCCGGGGTGATAGCTTGAATAATCTCGTCGGTAGAAAGGTCATGCGTTTTTCCGAATAATGCGATTTTACCGTCACGCATCACGCTAACGCAGTGAGCTAACTGTCTAATTTCTGGTAGCTTATGAGAAATAAATACAATTCCGACACCCTTTTTCAGCAACTCTTGCAGACGCGTAAATAACCGGTCAGTTTCGGCTGGCGTTAACGACGCCGTGGGCTCATCAAGAATTAAGATTCGCGAGTCGCGCATCAAGCCGCGCATAATTTCAACAATCTGGCGGTCTGCAACATCAAGCGTACCCGCAGCGCTCGCCGGATCGAGTTGGCATCCCATCGCCTTTAATAGCTGCTGCATTTTTTCCGTGGAGGCCTGACGTCCCTGTAAGCCAAACAAGATATTTTCCCGCACAGATAAACTCGGAAATAACAGAGGCTCCTGGGGAACCAGGTAAATGCCATACTGGTGCGCCTTCAGAGGCGTTAAATGACTGCAACGCACACCAGCAATATCGATAGTCCCTCCATCTGGCGGGACTATACCGGCAATAATCTTCATTAATGTTGATTTACCCGCACCATTGCCGCCAAGCAATGCGTGCACCTCTCCCGCATGCAGAGTAAAGTCAATTCCCTTTAGTACTTCGACGCCGGAATAACTTTTATAAATGTTCTGCACACAAATCAGAGGGGATGCAGTATTGTGACTGATTTGCATGTTGCCTCCGCTCCCTCAATGTTGACTGACGGGACTGAACAAATGTTTTTTGAAAAAGAAATTGTTCAAAACGGTAGTAGTTATTTGGTCAAAAAACTCTCATCCAGATCACGTTTTCTGAATAAATGAATTTTTATATGATAAATGTTCAGATTTGACGCGTTTTTGTGGCGTTAATCACGGTTATTTCGGAGTGATAACTGAACAATTGTGTTAATGATTTAGAAATGTTCAAAGTAAAGCCAGGTTATGACAATGAGCGATAATACGTTGGTATCTGATTATGGAATGTGCGAAGAAGAGCAGGTGGCGCGTATTGCCTGGTTCTACTATCACGATGGATTGACGCAGAGTGAAATCAGCGAGCGTCTGGGGCTAACCCGGCTAAAGGTTTCTCGTCTGCTGGAGAAAGGGCATCAGTCCGGTATTATTCGCGTACAAATCAACTCCCGCTTCGAAGGGTGTCTTGAGTATGAAAATGCCTTGCGCAACCACTTCGCATTGCAGAATATCCGCGTGCTGCCGGCATTACCCGATGCCGATATTGGTCTGCGCTTAGGAATCGGCGCCGCCCATATGTTGATGGAGTCACTGCGGCCACAGCAACTGCTGGCCGTCGGCTTTGGCGAAGCCACGATGACCACATTAAAACGCCTCAGCGGATTTATCTCGGCGCAACAAATTCGACTGGTCACGTTATCCGGCGGCGTGGGGCCGTATATGACCGGAATAGGCCAGCTTGATGCCGCTTGTAGCGTAAGTATTATGCCCGCGCCGCTGCGCGCATCATCGCAGGAAATTGCCTGCACGCTGCGCAATGAAAATAGCGTGCGGGATGTGATGCTCACAGCGCAAGCTGCCGATGCCGCCATCGTGGGGATTGGGGCAATTAACCAGAAAGATCAAGCCAGTATCTTAAAATCCGGTTATATCACTCAGGGTGAACAACTCATGATTGGCCGCAAAGGCGCAGTAGGCGATATTCTGGGCTATTTTTTTGATGCTCATGGCGAAATTATTCCAGACATCAAAATCCATAACGAATTAATTGGCCTGAAGTTAAATTCACTTTCCACGATCCCAACCGTGATTGGCGTCGCCGGCGGCGAACAAAAAGCAGAAGCTATTATTGCCGCTATGCGCGGTAACTATATCAATGCGCTGGTTACCGATCAGAAAACCGCAGGGAAAATAATTCAACTTATTGAAAAATAAAAAATAAAATAACACTTACCTCAATTCAATAAACAATAACTGACAGGATTTTATGTAACGATGTAAAAATAGCCGAGGATAAAAAAATGGCTCGACTCTGTACCCATACTGAATCAGGACATTACCTGATGGCTCTTGACGCCGGTACCGGTAGCGTCAGAGCAGTAATTTTTGATCTACAAGGAAAGCAAATAGCTGTCGGTCAAGCGGAATGGCAGCATCTGGCCGTGCCGGATGTGCCTGGTTCGATGGAGTTTGATCTTGCCAAAAACTGGCAACTGGCTTGCCAGTGTATCCGTCAGGCACTACAGAAAGCCGCCATCCCTGCAACGGCTATCGCTGCCGTATCGGCCTGTTCGATGCGTGAAGGCATTGTTATTTATGACAGTAACGGCGAACCAATTTGGGCCTGCGCTAATGTTGACGCCCGCGCGGCGCACGAAGTCAGTGAATTAAAAGAGCTGCACGATAACACCTTTGAGGAGGAAGTTTATCGTTGCTCCGGGCAAACGCTGGCGCTCAGCGCTATTCCGCGTCTGCTCTGGCTTGCCCACCATCGTCCGGATATTTATCATCGCGCGTCAACCGTCACTATGATCAGCGACTGGATGGCCTTTATGCTCAGCGGCGAACTGGCGGTCGATCCCTCCAACGCAGGCACGACGGGGTTATTGGATCTGGTGACCCGCAACTGGAAACGTAGTCTGTTACAGATGGCGGGCCTGCGTTCTGACATTCTTTCGCCGGTAAAAGAAACCGGGACGCTGCTCGGTCACATTTCACAGAAAGCGGCTGAACAGTGCGACCTGCAAGCGGGTACGCCGGTCATCGTTGGCGGCGGCGATGTGCAGTTAGGCTGTCTGGGGCTGGGCGTCGTACGCCCGGCGCAAACGGCCGTGCTGGGCGGAACCTTCTGGCAACAGGTCGTCAATCTTCCCGCGCCGGTCACCGACCCAAACATGAACGTTCGCATCAATCCTCATGTGATCCCCGGTATGGTACAAACCGAGTCTATTAGCTTTTTTACTGGGTTAACGATGCGTTGGTTCCGCGACGCCTTTTGCGCCGAGGAAAAACTAATCGCTGAAAGGTTAGGTATTGATGCGTATTCCCTGCTGGAAGATATGGCCAGCCGGGTGCCTCCCGGCGCGTACGGTGTGATGCCCATCTTCTCTGACGTTATGCGTTTTAAACGCTGGTACCATGCCGCGCCGTCGTTTATCAATCTGTCTATCGATCCTGAAAAGTGTAATAAAGCGACCCTATTTCGCGCGCTGGAAGAGAATGCCGCCATTGTTTCCGCCTGCAATTTACAGCAAATTGCCGCGTTTTCCGGCGTACAGGCCGACTCGCTGGTTTTTGCCGGCGGAGGATCTAAAGGCAAATTATGGAGCCAAATCCTTGCCGACGTTACGGGACTCACCGTTCACGTACCTGTCGTCAAAGAAGCTACCGCGCTAGGGTGCGCTATTGCCGCAGGCGTTGGCGTGGGTATCTGGCCATCGCTGGCGGAAACGGGAGAAAAGCTAGTGCGCTGGGATCGGGAGCATAAACCTAATCCTGAAAATTTCGCTGTCTATCAGCAGGCCAGAGAAAAATGGCAGGCCGTTTATCAGGATCAACGCGCGCTGGTCGATGGTGGCTTAACGACATCCCTCTGGAAAGCGCCAGGCCTGTAACAGGAGAATAAGCATGCAAAAAACGAATGAGAAGAATCATGAATACCGCTTTGGCGATAATGGCCCTAAATACTTAATCCGTGGGCCGGGCTGCGATATGGGCGTCGTCATACTACAACCAGGGCAGTCATTCCCTAACCATCGCCATAATACCGCTTGTGAGGTTTTTTATACCCTAAGCGGTGAAGTGTGCCTGTATCTGGAAGGAACACCTCATATCCTGCAAACTGGAGATGTTTTACAGTGCGAACCTGGGGAGGCGCATTATCTCATTAATAACGGCGATAAACCCTGGAAAGGCGTGTTTATTAAATCGCCGCATCTGGAAAATGACAGCCACCCCGCAGATCCACCGGCCTGGTAACGCCCGCGCCATCGCCAGATTTTGCCGGATAGCGCCACGAGAGCCTTGTCCGGCCTCCAAACGGCATTCGTTAATGCAATATCAAGCTGTCATTTGATGACCTGTTGGTTCAAGATATCACACTGATGATCCTGAATTTCCTCGGCAGAAGCGCGATTGAAGATCAGTAAATTACGCTCGGTCGCCAGCAGGACAAAAGAGCCATCGCTTTGGCGTACCACCGCCAGCGCGATACATCACAGCATCCCCGCCCGCGCAGGAACTTTCCCTGGTCCCATCGCCACCACAGCAGCAAAAAATAGCAGTGCGGTCATAAACTCCGGCAGTGGCGAAGTCGCCCACAGAAGGATAGTAACGCCAACGATGATGAAAGGAAGGAACAGAGGATGGGACAACCAGAGCGACATACCTGTCTCCTGACGATTTTTTCAGCAAGAATACGACGGACAGTCAGGCAGGTAAACGCCAGATATAGTGGGGTTATCGCAGGATTAAGTGGACAGATCAGTGATAATGAATTTCACCAAAGTATTCAGACAGCACGTAATAGCGGCAATACTCAAAAGGGCTGTCCTTCCCGGCCTGAAACGTCTGTCTGGCGACGGATAACAGCGGTTTATTGGCGGCGATTTGCAATTTTTCGCACAGGTCAGCGGAAGGTAAAATCGCCTCAACTTTTTCTATCGCCGAGTCGCTTGTGACGTTTAATAACGAATAAAGCGACGTATGCTCCAGCGCCTGCGGTGTGAGCTGCAGATCGGGAAAGAAGCTCAGATCGAGATAAATTTTCTCATGGTTAAAAGGACGGTTATTCAGGCAACGAATACGCGAAATATAGAGGTAGTGATGATGTGCGGGCAGGCTCAAGCCGTCTGCCTGAGCGTCGCGCGCGCGGCGCGGCGCGATTTCCAGAATACGGTTCTCAATCGCCACGCTGGCGTCCTGGAGATCGCTGGTAATACCGCGAAACGTGTGACCATAGCTCACGCCTTCCGGTACGGAGCACACCACAGAACCACTCCCGCGCTGCGACGAAATAATGCCCGCATTGATCAGTTCGCTCCAGGCCTGTTTAACCACAATCAGCGAAACGTTATAAGCCCTGGCGACCTCTTTTTGCGTCGGCAACTGGCTGCCTAAAGGCAAAGACCCGTTCTGGATCTGCTGACAGATGATAAAAAATAGTTGCTTATAAAGCGGAGTAAAGCTCGTTTTATCAACCTGCAAGCTGCGCACCTCACGTCTTCGCCAGCAGGGGACGTTTTACCGTCCCCGGCAGGGTGAAGTCGCTACCCTGCGATTTGCCTGGCCAGTTCTGCCAAATCGAAATGATTCATACGATCCAAGGTCGTTAAATAATCGGCGGGAAAAGCCTCCACGCCATGGAATGCGCCGGAAATCGCCCCAACCATGGTGGCGACAGTATCAGTATCATTGCCGATATTAACGCCGGAGATAATAGCATCTACCGCAGAATTCGGACAACACGCGAACAGGCCAAAGGCCGCCGGCACCGCTTCACTCACGTGCAGCCCGGAGCCAATAATATCAGCAAGTTCCACCACCGCCGTTTCCCAATGGCGATGACGTTTACCGATATCTACGGCCAGCTCAATGCGTCGGGCAACGGAAGGCCCGGCGACCATCATCGCCCCTTGCTCCTGCGCCAGCAGATAGCCCCTTTGCGCACCGTAAATACCGGCGGCAATAATGCTGTCTGCGTTGGTCTGCGCTCTTAACGCCTCGCTGGTTGCCGCCGCCATCGCTGCTGCGCCGGACATCGCCAGCACGTTATTATGCGTAAAACGGCAAATCTGCAGTGCGCATTCAATCGCCGCGTCGATATCGCCAGGATGCAGCACCGCCGCTGGCCAAATCTTCATAGCCGCGCCGTTGGTGGCTTCGGCATTACCCTTATTAATGATCTGTACCGATTGTTTTTCGCCTTCCAGCTCACCCTGTAAAGAGGCGCGGTTATCATTGAATATTGCCTTCATTGCCGCACGCGTCGTCGGACCGGTAAAGTTGGCGTAGAAAGGATAATCCAGCCACTGCTGGAAAGCTTCGCGCATCGCTTCGTCGCTGACTTCACGCTGATGGCGCAGCAGCGCGTCCATAATGTACTTAGCCTGAATAAAATCATCCGTGCACATCCCCGCTTCGTTGCAGCGGCCAAACGTGTCCGCTGGCGGTTTTTGAAAGGTCGTCACCCAGCCGCCAAAATAGTCTTTTATTTGCTGCTGGGTGCGTACTTCCGTCGCGGCTCCCATCGCGTCCGCGGCGGCGGCGCCCACCAGGCATCCCAGTATTTTGTTTTGATCAACGTGCATGATGACTCCTTATTTCACGGTCATGGCTTGTGCCAGCGAATGGCTGGAAAGAAAAGTGTTTAGCTGCTCAGGAAACGGCAGAGCGGTCATTGCGCCTTTTGCCGTCACCGCCATAGCGCCGCAGGCGTTGGCATTGCTGATGGCTTCCGCCAGCAGGGCATGATCCCAGCAATTTGCGCGGGAAAGGGTGAACAGCAGGCCGCCGACAAAAGCATCGCCAGCCCCGGTGGTATCGACGACATCGACGCGTGGTGCGGGAAAATGGAACTCCCCCTCGGCGGTAATCAACAGCGCGCCATCGGCCCCCAGCGAAATGATCGTGGTGTCACACCCAAGATCGCGCAGGTAATAACGCGCATCCTGCCAGTGACTGGCCCCGCTGAGCTGGCACAGCTCATCTGCCGAGACTTTGCAGATAGAAGCCAGTGCGGCGGACCGGGCGATCAGTTCAGGGATTTCATCAGTATTCCCCCACATTTTGCTGCGCAGATTGACGTCAAACAGTACGTAACCACCCGCTTCACGCATTCTTCTCGCTCCCTCAAGGCACGCCTCGCGGGCGGGACTGTCGGTAAGGCCAATTGAACTGAAGTAAAACCATTCGTACTGCCTGAACGGCGGCAGGTCCTGCGGCGAGACGTAGGTATCGGCACCTGGATGCACCAGATAGGTAAAACTACGCTCCCCATCAGCCGTCAGGTTAACGATCAGCACCGCGCTGGTCAGGGCCGGAGCCATGCGTAGAAACGTGACATCCACGCCGTTATCCTGAAAAACCTGGCGCAGGAAGCGGCCGGCGTCATCATCACCAAGACAGCCAATAAAACCGCACTCTCCGCCCAGCCTGGCAACGCATACCCCCACGTTCGCCGACGCTCCGCCGGGGCATTTCAGATAGCTGTTCTGTTTTTCCGGCACCAGATCAACGGAGGCATCGCCGATAACCCAAACCTTATTCATGGCCTTCATTTGCGCCTCCTTATGCCTGTTTCTGCGCCAGGGCAAGCTGAATATCTCGATAATATTCATTATTAATCAGATACTTTTTCATAAGCAGCCCAACCGCAAGGTGGAACAGAGCCGGAATGAGCGTCATCATCAGCGCAATACCGGTGAGCGAACGCGCGGTCTGTTCAACATCGGCTTGATAGCCAAAGTGGCTCAGCAGGAATCCGAGTATCCCGCCCGCGATCCCCATCCCAAACTTCTGGAAGAAGAGGATGCCGCCAAACGCCAACCCGGAAACGCGCAGACCGGTTTTCTTTTCTCCGTAATCCACCGCTTCGGCGATAGAGGACCAGAACACCGGCATTTGCATATCGCAAAAGAAATTAATGAGAAAATAGAACGCAAACGCCAGGATAAGATTTTCACGCCCGACGGAGAAATACATCAGCGCGCTCAGGATAAAGGTAATAATCTGGGTGTAGCGGAACATCTTAATTTTGTCCCAGAACTTGGTTATCCAGGTGGTAGCGATCATCGCTAAAATAGAGGCAACGACGCCGGTAGTCAGGAAGGGTGAAATCAGGCTATCTCCGCCGTTCAGATAATACTTGGCGTAATAAGCGGCAACGGAACCGCGAATAACATAACCGCACATCAGCAGCAGAATAACAACGCCGAGAATAATCCACTGATCGTTACGTAACAGATATTTAAACTGTTTCCCCACCGATAGCGAGGTAATTTCCGGCTCGCTGCGTTCACGCGTGGTAAGAAAACAGAAGATAAACAGCAGCGCACCCATTGCCCCCATTAAGCCCATCGAAAACTGATAGCCCAAAGCCTTATTACCCTGCCCCAGCCAGACGGCAAGCATCGGTACGACGATAGTCACCAGGAAAGCGGCAATCTTAGTCATCACAAAACGATAGCCGTTGGCGCTTAACCGTTCGACGGGGTCGCTGGTAATGACGCCAATCATCGAAATATAGGGAATGGTGATCGCGGTATAGACCAGGGTCATAAGAATATAGGTGCCATAGGCCCATGCCAGTTTGGCCATATAAGCCATATCAGGCGTAATAAACATCAAATAAACGGCGAAGCCAAAAGGAATAGCAAACCACAGCAGCCACGGGCGATAACGCCCCCAGCGCGTATTCAGTTTATCGGTAAGAACCCCCATGGCCGGATCGATAATGGCATCAATCATCCGCACAACCACAAACAGTACGCCAACATCAGCGGCGCTCAGGCCGTAGATATCGGTATAGAAATAGGCGAGGAGCAGCTGCATGGCGATAATCACAACGTTTATCGCCATATCTCCCGCGCCGAAGCCGATTTTTTCCACGATAGAAAGTTTCATGTTGATATTCCTTTACGCTTAACAGCGCAAATCTGGTGAACAATTAATGATGTCACTACATGAAATAAAAACGTTTTTATAAATAAGCCGCCTGTCCGACACGCAATGGAGGCTATGAAGAGAGTGTAACCATCCTCAAAAAGATATAAAGGTATACCTTTATATCTTTTGATCGGTTTCACATATTTTTATAGACACGATCTTACCCCGGTTTTAAACCGGGATAAGAATCAATAAGATAATGAGCAGGGGGTGTAACGAAAATCAGCGGGAAGACAAAATGGCGCAACTATGGTCCTGAATCTCTTCCGCCGATCCGCGATTGAAGGTCAGTAAATTACGCTCGGTCGCCAGCAGGACAAAAGAGCCATCGCTTTGGCGTACCACCGCCAGCGCATAGCGTCCCATATGATCGCGCGCTTCCGGCACCTCTTCCGCCAGCATCATAAACGGACTACGCTGCGCCAGTTCGCTCTCGGTTACCCGGCGCGCCAGGTATTCATGCCCCATCAGGTCGCCCGGTAGCGGAAGCCAGCGAGTGCTGATGCGCGTGAGATCGTTATCCAGTTGCTCCCGAACGTCAGGACGGATGCAAGAAATATGGATATGCAAATGGTCCTGTGAACGACCAAGCCGCGAATTAATCGCCAGCGAGACCGCGCTATCCGGAATATCATGCCCGTATTTTTTACTCATATAGCCGCGAGCCTGCCAGGCCAGCCAGAAAAAGTTGGGCGTAGCGGGTTCCAGCAATAGTGGGCTTTCTGTACCGTTGATACGGTAGGTGGGCATCAATAAATATTGCAACGGACCGTGACGATCTTTAAAGACGACATAGCCGGCACGAGGTTTGACTTCCGCGCACGGCGCTGGGTTTTGATGCTGTAACTGATCGGGCAGGCATTGTTCAAGCACAATTTCCCGTAACGCATCAGGATTGCCGGAAAATTTCCAGTAACCGACGCCCGCCGCGGCGACAATCACTATCACCGCCAGTAAAAAGTAACCTGTTTTTTTCATGTTATGCGTTCCCTGTGACCCATAGACGGGGAAGAGTAACGCAAAATTGTGGCAAAGAAAAAACCCGGTAACATAATACGTTACCGGGTTTATAAACGGTTTAGCGTTTGCTGATTTGGTCGAACGTACCGCCATTAGCGAAGTGATCTTTTTGCGCCTTCGCCCAGCCGCCAAACACCTCGTCAATGGTGAACAGCTTCAGCTTCGGAAACGCATCGTCGTATTTTTTCGCCACGTCAGCATCGCGCGGACGGTAGAAGTTTTTCGCTGCTATCTCCTGCCCTTCCGGCGAGTAGAGATACTTCAGATACGCTTCCGCCACCGCTTTGGTGTCTTTCTTTTCCACCACTTTGTCGACCACGGAAACGGTCGGCTCTGCGAGAATAGATTCACTCGGGGTCACTATCTCGAATTTATCTTTACCCAGTTCATTCGTCGCCAGTAGCGCTTCGTTTTCCCAGGCAATCAGCACATCACCGATACCGCGTTCAACGAAAGTATTGGTTGAGCCACGCGCGCCGGAGTCCAGCACTTCAACGTTTTTAAACAGGGCTTTGACAAAGTCCTGCGCTTTGGCCTGATCGTTATTGTTGTGGTGCAGGGCGTAGCCCCATGCCGCCAGATAGTTCCAGCGGGCGCCGCCGGAGCTTTTCGGGTTTGGCGTAATCACCGACACACCGGGTTTAATCAGATCGTTCCAGTCATGAATTTGTTTTGGATTGCCTTTGCGGACCAGGAAAACGATGGTGGAGGTGTAAGGTGCTGAGTTATCCGGCAGACGCTTGATCCAGTTTTTATCGATACGACCACGTTCAGCAATAGCGTCCACATCGTAAGCCAGCGCCAGCGTCACGACATCGGCTTCAATGCCGTTAATAACGGAAGTCGCCTGTTTACCCGAACCGCCGTGCGATTGGCGGATCACGACGTTGTCGCCGGTTTCCTGCTTCCAGTGCGCGCTAAACGCTTTGTTGTACTGCTCGTACAGCTCACGCGTTGGATCGTATGATACGTTAAGTAACTGAATATCCTTTGCCAGAATGCTGGTTGACGCCAGCAATAATGTGAACCCCACGCCCCACTTTTTCATCGCCCGACTCGCTTATGTTGTGTTGTGATGAGCAAAGCGTGCCAGAAAGCGATCCAAACATTAAAGAATAAAAAAAGATTGGCTATAACTTCGAGGAATAAATCTGAGGGATTGCCGGATGGCGGCTAGCGCCTAATCCGGCCTACACGTTTCTGCAACCTGTAGGCCTGATAAGCGTAGCGCCATCAGGCGCGCAAAAACAATCAGTACAGTTTTTTCGCGCACTCCATCCAGTCGCTTTTGAACGGACGCTTCATGTTTTCAATCGCATCGATGATGTCATGATGAACAAGCTGCTCGTTCTGGATACCGACACAACGACCGCCATGGCCTTCCAGCAGCAGGTCGATAGCATACGCGCCCATACGGGAAGCCAGAATGCGATCGTAAGGTACCGGGGAACCACCGCGCTGAATGTGGCCGAGCACCGTCGCACGCGTTTCACGGCCCGTTTCTTTTTCAATAAAGTGCGCCAGTTCGTCAACATCGCACATATGCTCAGTAATAGCGACGATAGCGTGTTTTTTCCCTTTCGCGATCCCGGCTTTGATTTCCGCCACCAGATCTTCGCGATTAAATTCAACTTCCGGCACCACGATAAACTCACAGCCGCCAGCAATAGCCGCCGCCAACGTCAGGTCGCCGCAATAACGGCCCATCACCTCAACGATAGAGATACGCTGGTGAGAAGAGGAGGTGTCACGCAGACGGTCAATCGCTTCCACTACAGTGCCGAGAGCAGTGAAGTAGCCGATAGTGTAGTCGGTGCCTTTGATGTCGTTATCGATAGTGCCTGGCAGACCGATGCACGGGAAGCCCATTTCAGTCAGACGTTTTGCACCCATATAAGAACCGTCGCCGCCAATAACTACCAGCGCATCGATACCGCGTTTTTTCAGGTTTTCGATCGCGACAGCGCGAATATTTTCGTCACGGAATTCCGGGAAACGGGCAGAACCGAGGAAAGTACCGCCACGGTTGATCATGTCAGATACGCTGTAACGGTCAAGCTGAACCATACGATCTTCATACAGGCCCAGATAGCCGTCATAAATGCCCATGACTTCCAGCCCTTCCGTCAACGCTGCGCGCACAACACCGCGGATTGCCGCGTTCATGCCCGGCGCATCACCGCCGCTTGTCAACACACCGATTTTCTTAATCATGACTACCTCTGAACTTTGGAATGCAAAATGAAATCTATTGCCGGAAGCCGATTTCGCACTTCGAAACGATCCAACGAATATACAGATAGTATAACAATCCCTTCCTGCTGAATTGATTCAGGTCAGGCCAAATGGCGGTAATTTATACACAAAATGCTGGCCTGGCTCACTTTTTAACAATCAATTATACAAGCTCGAACTTCCTGCCTTCCCTGGGGACGACTGAACAGGGATCCTGATGAATAATGACATCTGAACCCGGAAAACGCCGCAAAATCGCCTGCTCTACCTGGTCAGCCACAAAATGCGCCTGAACGAGCGGCAGATTATCTTCCATTTCCAAATGAATCTGAATAAAGCGAGTCGGCCCTGACTGCCGCGTGCGGAGATCGTGCGCGCCGCTGACTCCCGGCCACGACGTCACGATATCAATAATTTCCTGTCGTTCCGCATCGGGCAGCGCGCGATCCAATAATGACTGCACCGCCTCATACCCCATACGCAACGCGCTATACAAAATATAGATGCCGATACCTAACGCAAACAGGGCATCCGCACGATGCCAACCGTACCAGGATAACCCAAGCGCGATAAGAATCGCTCCGTTCATCATAACATCAGACTGATAATGAAGCATATCCGCCCGTACCGCCTGACTTTGGGTCTTGCGTACCACCCAGCGCTGAAACGTGACCAGTATAATAGTGCATATCAGAGCGATGACGGTAACGCCAATCCCCACGCCGGGGTCGTTCATTGGCGTCGGCTTAATCAGATTCTGGATACTGGTCAAAAACAGAAACAACGCCGAACCGGAAATAAACATACTTTGCGCCAGCGCCGCCAGCGACTCCGCTTTACCGTGCCCAAACGTGTGTTCATCATCTGCGGGTTGCAGCGAATAACGCACGACCAACAAATTCGTCAATGACGCGGCAATATCCACCAGCGAGTCCACCAACGCCGCCAGAATACTCACCGATCCCGTATACCACCACGCAAAAATTTTGATCAAAAGTAACGCTGATGCCATCGCCGTTGCCGCGATAGCCGCCCGGCTAACCAGCCGTCCATAGGTTTGATTCATAAATACTCCCGCTATCTTCTGCCGGTAGTATAACGGATGGTTTAAAACAGTAAGCTAATAACAGAATGACAAACTGGAGATAAAAAAAACCCCCACATCATGTGGGGGAAGACAGGGATGGTGTCTATGGCAAGGAAAACAGGGTTGTTACTGGGAACGTGAGTTGCTACTACTCAATAATTTCAACGATGAACTTTTTTGCCATTGCGCCACGTCGCGCAGTTGCTCCATTCGTTGCTGATGCTTTTCATTCAAAACCGCTTGCTGCTCCGGCGTTAACAGGCGATACATCTGGTTACGCACGCGGGCCATTTCGACCTGGCGGGCAACCTGCTCTTGCGCCATTTTTTCTGCCTGAGCGCGCACAGCGCTTTCATCAAATTTTTCTGCGGTGACAAGCCGATGCATTGTCTCCATTTCGCTAACATTAACAGGAGGCTGTTCGTGCCTTGCCTGTTGCATAAGATCTCGCATCTGCTGACGCTGATGTTCGGTTAAACTTATGCCGTCAAACATATGATTTTGCGCGCTACGCTGCGTGGCCCCGTCACCGGGGTGCCAGTTATCGCTTGTAACAACTTCAGCTGCGTGGCTTAAAAAACTGAATGCCAGCGTTGAGGCCATAACAGCAGCGGTAACTTTGCGCATCGCTTGCTCCCAAAATCTTTTCTGTCGCGATTCAACGAGAGACAGTTTACGATTCGGGCTGCAAACATGCGTCAGGGGGTGTAAAACAACGTAAAGTCATGGATTAGCGACGCCTGATGACGTAATTTCTGCCTCGGAGGTACGTAAACAATGAATAAAATCCTGTTAGTTGATGATGACCGAGAGCTGACTTCCCTGTTAAAAGAGCTCCTCGAAATGGAAGGTTTTAATGTCCTGGTGGCCCACGACGGCGAGCAGGCGCTTGAGCTTTTGGATGACAGCATCGATTTACTTTTGCTTGACGTCATGATGCCGAAGAAAAACGGTATCGATACGTTGAAAGCGCTTCGCCAGACACACCAGACGCCTGTCATTATGCTGACCGCGCGCGGCAGCGAGCTGGATCGCGTTCTCGGCCTTGAGCTGGGCGCGGACGACTATTTGCCCAAACCGTTTAACGACCGCGAGCTGGTAGCGCGCATCAGGGCTATTTTGCGCCGTTCCCACTGGAGCGAACAGCAGCAGAGCAGCGACAACGGCTCGCCGACGCTGGAAGTCGATGCGCTAAGCCTTAATCCGGGCCGCCAGGAAGCCAGTTTCGATGGCCAAACGCTGGAGCTGACCGGTACGGAGTTCACCCTGCTCTATTTGCTGGCGCAACACCTCGGCCAGGTGGTTTCCCGTGAACATTTAAGTCAGGAAGTGCTGGGCAAGCGCCTGACGCCGTTCGATCGCGCTATTGATATGCATATTTCTAACCTGCGCCGCAAACTGCCGGAACGCAAAGACGGTCACCCGTGGTTTAAAACATTGCGTGGTCGCGGCTATCTGATGGTTTCCGCTTCATGATAGGAAGTTTAACCGCGCGCATCTTCGCCATCTTCTGGTTGACGCTGGCGCTGGTGCTAATGCTGGTACTGATGTTGCCCAAGCTCGATTCACGCCAGATGACCGAGCTGCTGGACAGCGAACAGCGCCAGGGATTGATGATAGAGCAACATGTAGAAGCTGAACTTGCGAACGATCCGCCCAACGACCTGATGTGGTGGCGTCGCCTGTTCCGCGCGATCGATAAGTGGGCGCCGCCTGGACAGCGGTTATTACTGGTGACCTCTGAAGGACGCGTGATCGGCGCTGAACGCAGCGAAATGCAGATCATTCGTAACTTCATTGGTCAGGCGGATAACGCCGATCATCCGCAGAAGAAAAAATATGGCCGCGTAGAGATGGTGGGGCCGTTCTCCGTTCGCGACGGAGAGGATAATTACCAGCTTTACCTGATTCGACCGGCCAGCAGTTCGCAATCCGATTTTATTAATCTGCTGTTTGACCGCCCGCTTCTGTTGCTCATTGTCACGATGCTGGTCAGTTCGCCGCTCTTGCTATGGCTGGCATGGAGTCTGGCGAAACCGGCGCGTAAGTTGAAAAACGCGGCTGATGAAGTGGCGCAAGGCAACCTGCGTCAGCATCCGGAGCTGGAGGCGGGTCCGCAGGAGTTCCTCGCCGCTGGCGCCAGTTTTAACCAGATGGTGACGGCGCTGGAACGGATGATGACCTCGCAGCAGCGTTTGCTGTCAGACATCTCCCATGAGCTGCGAACGCCCCTTACGCGCCTGCAACTGGGTACCGCGCTGCTGCGTCGTCGTGGCGGCGAAAGCAAAGAGCTGGAGCGTATTGAAACCGAAGCGCAGCGTCTGGACAGCATGATCAATGACCTGCTGGTGATGTCGCGTAACCAACAGAAAAACGCGCTGGTCAGCGAAACGATGAAAGCCAATCAGCTATGGGGCGAAGTGCTGGATAACGCCGCCTTTGAAGCCGAACAGATGGGCAAGTCGTTAACGGTAAATTATCCGCCGGGGCCGTGGCCGCTCTATGGCAACCCAAACGCGCTGGAAAGCGCGCTGGAAAATATTGTTCGTAATGCGCTGCGCTATTCACATACGAAGATTGAAGTCGGCTTCTCGGTGGATAAAGACGGTATTACGATCACGGTCGATGACGACGGACCGGGCGTCAGCCCTGAAGACCGCGAGCAGATCTTCCGTCCGTTCTATCGCACTGATGAGGCGCGCGACCGCGAGTCTGGCGGCACCGGGCTGGGGCTGGCGATTGTCGAAAGCGCCATGCAGCAGCACCGCGGCTGGGTGAAGGCTGACGATAGCCCGCTCGGCGGGTTGCGGCTTACGCTGTGGCTACCGCTGTACAAGCGAACCTAAAAACCATCGGCCTGCGAATGCAGGCCGATTTTTTATCTCGCCGTCGAGATTTACCGGGAAATGTCTGGCGCCAGAATCCACTCGGCGCTGTCGTTCCACACGTCCATCCGGGTAATTTTGCCATCGCGCACTTCGAAGCGGTCGATAAAGCGGTTATCGGCAAACGGGCGACCGTCGGGCCATTCCCCATACAACGTACCGTTGGAATAAATCACAACGTAATCATCATGCTGCACCGCATCAAACTCGCCCAGCGCCTTCTTCACCCACTTGTAGCGAGCGCCGTTAAACTGCGCGATATCTGCCGCGCCCGCCATCGCCCGGCCTCCGGTGAAGGTAATTTTCACCTCCGGGTGCATATACGTTGCGGCACGTTCAGCATCGGGAATCATCGAGGCCACCAAAAATTCTTTTACGATCGCCACCGCATTTTCAGCTTCAGTCATAATCCTTCCTTTCATTTTGGCGGAGTTTTATCCCCCCACAGTCGTCTGGCGCTATCTTCAATTTTGCCGCTCAAACGACGCTTCTGCATGGTGCGGCTCCAGCTCGCCGACAGCCCGGCGGCGCTCAACAGCCGATGATATTGTTCGTCATCAAACGGCATAGACCAGGCGATAACACCCGCTTCATGAACCGAGACATCGCTCAGACGCGACGCCAGTTCCAGCGGCGCATCGCTGGAGACCTTACCTGGCGCAATGACCCGATACAGCCAGCCGGTTTTTCCGCTGTTCTGCATAAGGAGGGCCATGTCGCTGATGGCAAAGTGGAAATTAAGTTTAAAGCATGGAGAGCGCGGCTGAGTGACCTGGATCAACGCCTCGCCCCAGAGGTAGATGTCGCCAATAAACACGTTGTGTTCGGTCATTCCGTCCGTCGACAGATTCTCGCCAAACGCCGGGGCGCAAAACAGCGTCGCCTGCTCGGGGAACTGGCGAATCCAATCAGCATAGTGTTCGCGGGGGTAATGGCATAGCGCGCGGTCGGGGCCGCCGTGGATTTTCTTTTCGGCCTGCTCATCGCCTGCCAGACCCAGCTCGGTCAGCATAAGTTCGCCATCGGCCTGCACTTTGGCGATAGCGCTCGGGCGGCTGCCGTCATAGTCACGAATTTTGCCAATAAACACGTCAACCGGATAATGCATCTGCTGCTCCTTACGCGGATACAAAAAAAGCGAGTCATCAGACTCGCTTCTACAGACGTGCAATGCAAATTATTTTTTAGCGGCGAAACGCGCTGCTGCTTCGTCCCAGTTCACCACGTTCCAGAACTCTTTGATGTAGTCCGGGCGGCGGTTCTGGAATTTCAGGTAGTAAGCGTGTTCCCACACGTCCAGACCCAGGATCGGGAAGCCGGAAGCGCCGGAAATGGCTTCACCCATCAGCGGGGAATCCTGGTTTGCGGTAGAAACCACAGCCAGTTTGTCACCTTTCAGCACCAGCCACGCCCAGCCGGAGCCGAAACGGGTTGCTGCTGCTTTTTCGAATTCAGCTTTGAAGTTGTCAACGGAACCGAAGTCACGCTCGATAGCCACTTTCAGATCGCCCTGCAGAGTGGTGCCTTTTTTCAGCCCTTTCCAGAACAGGCTGTGGTTAGCGTGGCCGCCGGCGTTGTTACGCAGCACGGTTTTTTTGTCCGCTGGCACCTGGTCCAGTTTAGTAATCAGTTCTTCAACCGGCAGGTCAGCAAACTCAGGCAGGTTTTCCAGCGCCGCGTTAGCGTTGTTGACATAGGTTTGATGGTGTTTGGTGTGGTGAATCTCCATCGTCTGCTTATCGAAGTGCGGTTCCAGTGCATCATAAGCGTACGGCAGGGATGGCAGTGTATAACTCATAATCATCTCCATTATTGTCGAGCGGCACAGTGTTAACGCCGCGTAAGCAGTTGGTTCATTATAGTTAATTAAATGATATTGAAAATGATTATCAATGCCGTACTTTTTCCATGGTTATAAACGTTACGGCATCCGCTGAAAAAAACCGATTTTTACGCCTCCAACCGAAACCGCCTGTTGATGAATTCCTGGAAATCATGAAATGTGAAACAGGGTTTCAAAATCTTTCTTTTGGTGCCAATTTTTGTCAGCGGTGGCAAAATCAAGAAGGTTATAATTTCACCATGCAATTACATTCCCGGTAAATTATTACAATTGCGAGGGAATTATGAAGCAACCTGGTTTTATACGTCTGGCTACGTTGGCCTTACTCTCCACACTCTCTTTCTTCTCCCACGGCGAAACCATTTTGCGCCTGGCCTACGCTGAAAATAGCCAGCCGGTAAAAGATGCGTTGCACTTCCTGGGGCAGCAAATTGAAGAGAAAACGGGCGGCGATATCAAAGTACAGTACTTCCCGGACGGACAGCTTGGCGGCGAGCGCGAACTGGTGGAGTTGACGCAGGTCGGCGTCGTCGACATCACTAAAGTGTCGTCCGGGCTGATGGAGAGTTTTTCGCCTGAGTACGGCGTGTTCTCACTTCCCTACCTGTTTGCCACCGTCGAGGAATACTACCGCGTAATGGATAACCCGCAGGTGATGGAGCCTGTTTATCAGTCCACCGCCGCGCAGGGGTTTGTCGGCGTAGGCTGGTATGATTCCGGCGCGCGTAATTTTTATATGAGCAAAGCGCCGGTTAAACGCATTGAGGATTTACGCGGGAAGAAGATCCGCGTCATGCAGAGTGAGACGGCGATCCAAACCCTCAAACTGCTGGGCGCTTCGCCCATCGCCATGAGTCAGGCGGAGGTCTATACCTCGTTACAACAAGGCATTCTCGACGGCGCGGAAAACAATGAGTTCGCTCTCACCATCGCCCGCCACGGCGAAGTCGCCCGTTATTACACCTACGATATGCACACCCGCATTCCCGATATCCTGCTAATGAGTACCCTCACGCTGGAAAAGCTGACGTCGGAACAGCAGCGCATCGTCGAAGCCGCCATCAAGGCGTCGATCGAATTTGAGAAAGCCGCATGGGACAAGGAAATAGAGAAAACCAGGCTGGCGGCGGTAAAAGATTTCAACGTTGAATTCTACGAGATCGACAAAAAACCCTTCCAGAAGGCAGTACAGCCTATTTACGACGGTCTGAAAAACAAACCGCGGCTTTACGGGCTGTATCAACGTATCCAGACAGCAAAAAATTAATCTAATCAGGAAATTAAGATGAACACATTCAGAAAAGGACTTGATTTATTGCTGGGCGCTATCTGTTGCCTGGTGCTGGCGATAATGGTTGGCATCGCCTGCTGGCAGGTGGTGAGCCGCTACATTCTGGGCGTTCCCAGCACCCTTACCGAAGAGATGCTGCGATTTCTCCTGGTGTGGGTATCAATGCTGGGCATGGCTTTTGTCGCCGGTCAGAAACAGCATATCAGCCTGACTCTCTTACTGGATAAGGTGTCGCCGACGATTCGCGGCTGGTGGGATATTATTCTGCAGGTCATTTTTATCGCGTTTTCCATTTGGGTATTGATTATCGGCGGCTTAAAGATTTCTGCGATTTCTATGCTGCAAATCTCCCCTGCGCTGGGCATTCCGATGGGAAAAATTTATTACGCGCTCCCCTGCGCGGGCGTACTGATCATCCTCTATGGGCTGCTGAATATCGTTGACGCCCTGAAAGCTATCCATTCCGCCACGGATACCACTGAGCACACTCTGGAGAAATCACATGATTGACCCTATTTTTGCGTCCTGTACGCTAATTGCCGTCTTTGTTGTTTTACTGGCCATGGGCGCGCCTATCGGGATCTGCATCGTTATCGCCTCTTTCAGCACCATGATGCTGGTACTGCCTTTCGATATTTCGATGTTCGCCACCGCGCAAAAAATGTTCTCCAGCCTGGACAGTTTTGCCTTGCTGGCCGTGCCGTTCTTCGTTTTGTCCGGGGTGATCATGAATAGCGGGGGAATTGCCGCCCGGCTGGTCAATTTTGCCAAACTGTTTACTGGCAAACTGCCCGGCTCGCTCTCTTACACCAACATCGTCGGCAATATGATGTTTGGTGCAATTTCCGGATCGGCAATTGCCGCCTCAACCTCCATCGGCGGCGTGATGGTGCCGATGAGCGCGCGCGAAGGTTACGATCGCGGCTTTGCGGCCGCGGTGAATATCGCCTCCGCGCCGACGGGAATGTTAATTCCGCCCACCACGGCTTTTATCCTTTATGCGCTGGCAAGCGGGGGAACATCGATTGCCGCTCTGTTCGCCGGCGGTCTGGTTGCGGGTGTGCTGTGGGGCGTTGGCTGTATGCTGGTCACGCTGGTGGTCGCTAAGCGTCGAAATTATCGGGTTTTCTTCACCGTCCAAAAAGGCATGGCGCTAAAAGTTGCCGTTGAGGCCATTCCCAGCCTGTTACTGATCGTGATTATCGTCGGCGGCATTGTGCAGGGGATTTTCACCGCCATTGAAGCCTCCGCGATTGCCGTGGTGTATACGTTATTGCTGACGATGGTGTTTTACCGCACGCTGAAAATTAAGGATTTGCCTTCGATTTTGCTCCAGACAGTGGTAATGACCGGGGTCATCATGTTCCTGCTGGCAACCTCTTCGGCGATGTCCTTCTCGATGTCGATCACCAATATTCCTGCGGCGCTGAGCGATATGATCCTCGGTATTTCCGCCAATAAACTGGTTATCCTGTTAGTCATTACCGTCTTTTTGTTGATTATCGGCGCATTTATGGATATCGGTCCGGCCATTCTGATTTTTACCCCGATTCTGCTGCCGATCATGGCTAAACTGGGCGTCGATCCGGTGCATTTCGGCATTATCATGATCTATAACCTGGCGATTGGCACCATTACGCCGCCAGTTGGCAGTGGTTTATATGTCGGGGCGAGCGTCGGTAAGGTCAAAGTTGAGGAAGTGATTAAACCGTTGCTGCCTTTTTACGGCGCGATTATCGGCGTTCTGTTATTAATTACCTACATTCCGGAAATCACACTGTTCTTACCCCGTCTACTGGGCATCATGTAAGCGCATAGTTTCCTGCATATCTCGTTGCCGGATGGCGATTCGCGTCTTATCCGGCCAACGCACGATAATAATTATCCGCAGGTCATCACCAGGTAAAAAAAACCGGCTACCTATAAAGTAGCCGGAAAAGGGAATAAATAATAAACAGGGATAATGATTAGAATGTGTAGCCTATACCCACGCGGAAACGGGTTTGTCTTTCATCGCTGTTGCTATTGACGGAAACATTACCTACCTCAACGAATGGCGACCATTGATCAATAATATAGGCAGTTCTGAAGTTATATTCATAGTTATCTTTGCCGCCATCGTAAAGATCATATTTATCAGCTTTCTTATAAATTCCTTCGATTGTCCAGTCAAAGTTGTTCCATTTATAACCCGCCCAGACATCCATACGATTGATGGTATCATCATCACGGATATCAGAAGAACGGCGTACATATTCAAAACGATAGCGCGCACCAACCCACCAGCTTTCATTTAATGTCCACGTCGCGCGGAAGTAAGGCTTATAGGTAGAGTAACCGTTGCCTGTTTCCAGCACGAAACCCGGTTGCCAGGCGACATCACCGGTTTTAAATTGGTAGCTTATCGTATATTCGTTGCCCTGTGTTTCCAGGTCATTAAACGCTTTATTGGTGTCATCCCCGCCTGATTTTGAGATAGCTTCTATCGCAAAACCAACACCATTCGCAAACCGATGAGAAATATACGCACGGTCATAGTTAGCTTTACTATCATCAAGATATTCATGACGAACATCGACATATACTGCATGCGCATTTGTTACAACAAGAGGTAATAGTAAGAAAAGAGATTTTCTCATAACAGAATCCATTTAATTTAAAATTAAAACGTTGTTTCATGTCAGACCATTACAACCATAATACGCAATGTGAATGACGACAATATAGACAAAGATCTTTAATTTAAAATTGGGATAATGTTCAAAAAGCAAAATAAAATAAATGAAATTCATATTCGTCATATAAAATAAAAATCAAAACACCATCAACAACGCCAATATAGGGATTTCCTTATATTTATATTTCATTGATTCCTAACGTTAATTTCAATATATTTAAATTGTAAATACAAATAAAACAATTAAATAATTACTGTATAATTACCCTTTTATCAAACGGTAAGTCAGACTATTCCCATTATGTGATCTCACGCAGCGTTTTCTTTGCATTGTTGCCAGCTAAGTCGTTTCGTGTCGTTATGATGAAGGTATTTTAGAAAACAAATATTACCCACTGATTTAAATAACATCCAGACGGTCACGATGCGCTCCGACTTTTTTAAAACGTGAAGTTAATCACTTCATTAACGTGCTGATTGCCAGAATACACCCAACGGCGGCAATCGTTATAAGGTTACCGGGCTGCGTAATTTTTAAACTCATGCAAACGGAAGGGGTATCCCGTCCATAAAAAATAATGAGGAACATGTCATGAGTAACGCGATTACGATGGGTATTTTCTGGCATTTGATAGGGGCGGCCAGTGCAGCCTGCTTCTATGCCCCGTTCAAGCAAGTGAAACAGTGGTCATGGGAAACCATGTGGTCAGTGGGTGGCATTGTCTCATGGCTTATTCTGCCGTGGACAATTAGCGCTCTGTTACTGCCTGATTTCTGGGCCTATTATGGGCAGTTTAACCTCTCCACCCTTTTACCGGTTTTTCTGTTCGGCGCCATGTGGGGCATCGGCAATATTAATTACGGTCTGACCATGCGTTATCTCGGGATGTCGATGGGTATCGGCATCGCTATCGGCATTACGCTTATCGTCGGCACGCTGATGACGCCTATCATCAACGGTAACTTCGATGTGTTAATCCATACCGAAGGGGGACGCATGACGCTACTTGGCGTTTTTGTCGCGCTGATCGGCGTCGGGATTGTGACGCACGCCGGACAGTTAAAAGAACGCAAAATGGGCATTAAAGCGGAGGAGTTCAATCTGAAGAAAGGGCTTCTGCTGGCAGTGATGTGCGGTATTTTCTCGGCGGGGATGTCTTTTGCCATGAACGCCGCGAAACCGATGCATGAAGCTGCTGCCGCGCTTGGCGTTGACCCGCTCTATGTCGCGCTGCCGAGTTACGTGGTGATTATGGGCGGCGGCGCGCTGGTGAACCTCGGTTTCTGTTTTATCCGCCTGGCAAAAGTGCAAAATCTGTCGATAAAAGCCGACTTCTCGCTGGCAAGACCGTTGATTATCAGCAATATTCTGCTGTCCGCGCTTGGCGGTCTGATGTGGTATTTACAGTTCTTTTTCTATGCCTGGGGTCACGCGCGCATTCCAGCGCAATATGACTACATGAGCTGGATGCTGCACATGAGCTTCTATGTGCTGTGCGGGGGGCTTGTCGGTCTGGTGCTAAAAGAGTGGAAAAATGCTGGCCGCCGTCCCGTTGCCGTATTAAGCCTCGGCTGCGTGGTAATTATTATCGCGGCGAATATTGTCGGTTTAGGCATGGCCAGTTAATCGCTTTGATTACTGAGATGACGCCATTGGCTCGGCGTCATCCCGGTTTCCCGCGTGAACACCACTGAAAAATAATTACTATCTTCAAAACCGCACTGCATCGAAATCTCGCTAATCATCAGCGGGCTATGCTGAAGCAGATACTGCGCGTGGCAAATACGGACCTGGCGTAAATATTGATTAATCGTCATCCCGGTTTGGGCGCGAAACTGCTGCCGCAACACCCGTTCGCTGCATTGTTCCTGCTGGCAAAACGCATCCAGCGCAAAGGGACACTCAAGGCTATTAGCCAAAGCGGTAATTAATTTATCCAACAGGGTTTCTCGGGAGGTTGCCGGAAGATCGTCGGTCGCGTAGCGATGCCGTTTTAACGTCATCACCAGTTGACCAAACAGCAATTCCGCCATCTCTCGCCAGCGGATCGTGTCCATTACTCTCATGTTCAAGCTGGTTAATGACCTGCCGCGCCTGATTCATTCCCATACTGCCCAGCCGCCAGTGAGGATGCCACTGCGCTCCCTGAAAGCCGGGAATCATCGCCTGCCAGTTTACATTGAGTTTCAAACGCTCCGGGCAGTAAATGATATTTTGCAGCACCAGATCGTTAACGGAGGTATAGGAGTGTTTGTCTTCAGCACGAATGTAAAACAGATCGCCGCGGGTAATTCTGTATGGGCGCTCATTAAGAACGTGTAGGCCATTGCCCCGCCAGACCATCACCAGTTCACAAAACTCATGCGTATGTTCCGCAAAAACATCCTGTGGATAGCGATCGGCAACCGTAACGGCCTGCTGCTCATCAGTAAAAAAATCTTTTTTCAAAAGGATTAACTGATTTGCCACCGCAGCACCTCATGTTGAATGCTTGCCGGATGGCACTACGCTTATTCTGTCTACCGCTCGCCGCCGTAGGCCAGGTAAGGCGCAGCCGCCATCCGGTATTAAAGGGTATAATTATCAGCATATTGGCGACGAAAACGTTGATAGCGTTCGCGTTACTGGATTATCGCATCGCGTCCCTGACGGATATCCCGCGGCGACCAGTTAAATTCTCGGCGAAACAGAGTCGAAAAGTGGTTACTGTCGCCAAAACCGCAGCGGTACGCGATTTCTGTCACGCTATGATCGCTATGGCGCAATAAATGCCGGGCTTTGATCAAACGCAGGCGATTAAGATAACGTTGCGGCGTCAGCCCGGTATGCTGTTTAAGCTGACGATGCAGCGTGCGTAGCGACAGCGAAAACTGTTCAGCTACCGCCTCCCAGCAGACCTCCTCCGCAAAATGGTCTTCCAGCCATGCCATCAGTTGGTTGAGTTTGGCGTCGTTATTGGTCGCGCCTTCCATCAGGCTACTGCGGCGTAACAACACTAGTAGTTGCATAAACAAAATTTCGCGATTCGCCACGGCAGGCGCATCCATGCCGTCTCCGGCGCGCTCCATCAGACCGACCAACTGGCGCACCTGCTGCAACACACTCTGATTCACCCGCCAGTGCGAAGGATAGTAACCATCCTGCTCCTGCGGCAGCAATTGATCCAACCCCGCCAGGAACTGGAAGGCGTCCGGCGAACGCCACAGTACATTCGTCAGGCATAGGTTGTCGGTATGTTCATATAAATGCCGGTCGTGATCGCGAACAAAACACACGGTACCGCCGCTGATGGTATACGGCTGCCCGTTGAATACATGAATGCCCGTACCGTGTTCCACAATCACGATTTCATGAAAATCATGATGATGTTCAGGAAAAGCGGCTTGCGGCAGACGAGGTTCAATCGCCACGGGCGCTTTACCTGATGGAAAAAAATCCACGCTATGCAGTACGGTCATGGTTGCTTCCTCCTGAATTCAACATGTCCGAATAGTAATTAAGGGTTATCGGCCTCACCTTAAATTTTTGACGCTAAAGCGCGCAAACATGGTCTTTTTTTCAAGAAAAGGCGGGAAAAAGCGGGAAATGCGGACGACATCACACCGGCCTATTAGTAGAAACTGTGAACGCTATCACGTTCATCTTTGCCTTGTTGCCAGCGGCTCATTTTCCTGTCAGTAACGAGAAGGTAGGTCTTTGAGGGCTTTTTTAGACTGTGCGCAATGACTCTAAGAAGGACCTGATTATGACTTTTCGCCATTGTGTCGCGGTTGATCTCGGCGCATCCAGCGGGCGCGTGATGCTGGCGCGTTACGACAGCAAACACCGTACCCTGACGCTACGTGAAATTCACCGTTTTGTGAACTGCCTACAAAAAACAGACGGGTTTGACACCTGGGACATCGACAGTCTGGAAAAGGATATCCGTCTTGGTCTGAAGAAAGTCTGCAATGAAGGCATTCTTATCGACAGCATCGGCATCGACACCTGGGGCGTCGATTATGTCCTGCTGGATAAACAAGGTCAGCGTGTCGGCCTGCCGGTCTCCTACCGCGATAACCGTACCACGGGCATCATGCCGCAAGCGCTGGTCCAGATCGGCAAAAGCGAAATCTATCGCCGCAGCGGGATTCAGTTTCTGCCGTTTAACACCATCTATCAGCTACGCGCGCTGACGAAACAACAGCCTGAGTTAACGGCGCAGGTCGCTCATGCGCTGCTGATGCCCGATTATTTCAGCTACCGCCTGACCGGTGAAATGAACTGGGAATACACCAACGCCACGACCACCCAGTTGGTCAATATCAATACCGATGACTGGGACGATACCCTGCTGGCGTGGACCGGCGCGAAAAAGAGTTGGTTCGGTCGCCCCTCACACCCTGGCAATGTTATCGGCGACTGGATTTGCCCGCAGGGCAACCGTATTCCGGTGGTAGCCGTCGCCAGCCACGATACCGCCAGCGCCGTTATTGCCTCTCCGCTGGCAAATAAACATAGCGCTTACCTGTCTTCAGGCACCTGGTCGTTGATGGGTTTTGAAAGCAAAATGCCCTACACCACTGACGAGGCGCTGGCTGCCAATATCACCAACGAAGGCGGCGCAGAAGGGCGTTATCGGGTACTGAAAAACATTATGGGTTTGTGGCTGCTCCAGCGCGTGCTGAAAGAACGGCGCATTACCGATCTGCCTGCGCTTATTGCCCAAACAGAAGCGCTGCCGGCCTGCCGTTTCCTGATTAACCCGAATGACGATCGCTTTATCAATCCTGACGATATGCGCGCTGAAATCCAGGCCGCCTGTCGCGAGACCGACCAGCCCGTTCCCGTCAGCGATGCCGAACTGGCGCGCTGCATTTTCGACAGTCTGGCGCTGTTGTATGCCGACATTCTGCACGAACTGGCAAATCTGCGCGGCGAAAAATTTACCCAACTGCATATTGTCGGCGGCGGATGCCAAAACGCGCTACTCAACCAGTTGTGCGCCGATGCATGTGGTATTCGCGTGATGGCCGGGCCGGTTGAAGCCTCCACCCTTGGCAATATTGGTATTCAGCTTATGACCCTCGACGAATTAAACAACGTCGATGACTTCCGTCAGGTCGTCAGCGCTAACTACGACCTGACAACCTATATCCCTAATCCTGATAGTGAAATTGCCCGCCACGTTGCGCAGTTTCAACCCAAACGACAGACAAAGGAGCTTTGCGCATGACCACTCAACTGGAACAAGCCTGGGAACTGGCAAAACAACGTTTCGCCGCAGTAGGTATTGATGTCGAGGAGGCGCTGCGCCAGCTCGATCGCCTGCCGGTTTCCATGCACTGCTGGCAGGGCGACGATGTTGCCGGATTCGAGAACCCGGAAGGTTCGTTGACGGGCGGAATTCAGTCAACCGGCAACTATCCGGGCAAAGCGCGTAACGCCACCGAACTGCGCGCCGATCTGGAACAGGCGCTGCGTCTGATCCCAGGCCCAAAACGGCTGAACCTGCACGCCATTTATCTTGAGTCGGATACGCCGGTTGCCCGCGACCAGATCAAACCGGAGCATTTTAAAAACTGGGTGGAGTGGGCGAAAGCGAACCGGCTGGGGCTGGATTTCAACCCCACCTGTTTTTCTCATCCACTGAGCGCTGACGGTTTTACCCTCTCTCATCCAGACGCGAAAATTCGCCAGTTCTGGATCGATCACTGCAAGGCCAGCCGCCGCGTCTCGGCATACTTTGGTGAGCAGCTCGGTACGCCGTCGGTGATGAACATCTGGATCCCGGACGGCATGAAAGACATTACCGTCGACCGTTTAGCCCCGCGCCAGCGCCTGCTGGAAGCGCTGGATGAGGTCATTAGCGAGAAATTCGACCCGGCGCACCACATCGACGCCGTTGAGAGCAAACTGTTTGGCATCGGCGCGGAAAGCTACACCGTCGGCTCCAATGAGTTCTACATGGGCTACGCCACCAGCCGTCAGACCGCGCTGTGCCTGGATGCGGGCCACTTCCATCCCACTGAAGTGATTTCCGACAAAATTTCCGCCGCCATGCTCTATGTGCCACGGCTGCTGCTGCACGTCAGCCGCCCGGTACGCTGGGATAGCGACCACGTGGTGCTCCTGGACGATGAAACCCAGGCAATTGCCAGCGAGATCGTCCGTCATAACCTGTTCGACCGTGTGCATATCGGTCTGGATTTCTTCGACGCCTCTATCAACCGTGTCGCCGCGTGGGTTATCGGTACCCGCAACATGAAAAAAGCGCTGCTGCGCGCTCTGCTGGAACCCACAGATCAACTGCGTCAGCTTGAGGCCAGCGGCGATTACACCGCGCGTCTGGCGCTGCTGGAAGAGCAGAAATCTCTGCCGTGGCAGGCCGTCTGGGAAATGTATTGCCAGCGTCACGATACGCCGACTGGCAGCCAGTGGCTGGACAGCGTTCGCGTCTACGAAAAAGAGATCCTGAGCAAACGTAGCTGACAGCGACACCTGATTTGTAGGCCGGATAAGACGCCCGCGTCGCCATCCGGCAATAAATGAAACACGATTGCCGGATGGCGCTGCGCTTATCCGGCCTACGTAAGACCCGAATAACCTTCGGGCAATAAATGGGAACACGAACATGCAAAATATTACCGATTCCTGGTTTGTCCAGGGCATGATTAAAGCCACGTCTGATGCGTGGCTGAAAGGGTGGGACGAACGTAATGGCGGTAACCTGACGCTACGTCTGGATGAAGCCGACATCGCGCCTTTTGCGGCTAATTTCCACGAAAAACCGCGCTATATCGCGCTAAGTCAACCCATGCCGCTGCTGGCGAATACGCCGTTTATCGTTACCGGTTCCGGCAAATTCTTCCGCAACGTTCAGCTCGATCCGGCAGCCAATTTAGGCGTGGTCAAAATCGACAGCGACGGCGCAGGCTACCACATTCTGTGGGGCTTAACCCACGACGCGGTACCCACCTCTGAACTCCCGGCGCATTTCCTTTCCCACTGCGAACGCATCAAAGCCACCCACGGCAAAGACCGCGTCATTATGCATTGCCATGCGACTAACCTGATCGCCCTCACCTACGTACTGGAAAACAACACTGCGCTGATCACCCGCAAACTGTGGGAAGGCAGCACCGAATGTCTGGTGGTATTCCCGGACGGTGTCGGCATTCTGCCGTGGATGGTGCCAGGCACCGATGAAATCGGCCAGGCCACCGCGCAAGAAATGCAGAAACATTCGCTGGTGCTGTGGCCGTTCCACGGCGTGTTCGGAAGCGGACCTACGCTGGATGAAACCTTCGGTTTGATAGATACCGCAGAGAAATCCGCTGAGGTATTAGTCAAAATCTATTCGATGGGCGGTATGAAGCAGACCATCACGCGCGAAGAACTGGTCGCACTCGGCAAACGATTTGGCGTGACACCGCTGGCCAGCGCCGTAGAGCTGTACTGATACCTCCCAACTCAACGCCGGATGCGGCTTTGCCTTATCCGGCCTACAGGTCGGTGCGCATTTTACCGTAGGCCCGATAAGCGTAGCGCCATCGGGCAACAGGGAATTTTTTTAAGGAGAATAGTGATGAGCTTTATGTTGGCACTGCCAAAAATTAGCCTGCATGGCGCTGGAGCGATTGCCGATATGGTGAACCTCGTGGCGAATAAGCAATGGGGCAAAGCGCTGATCGTTACCGATGGTCAACTGGTAAAGTTGGGCCTGCTGGATAGCCTGTTTAGCGCACTGGATGAACATCAAATGTCTTACCACCTGTTTGATGAGGTGTTCCCAAACCCGACAGAAGAGCTGGTGCAGAAAGGTTTTGCGGCGTATCAGAGCGCAGAATGTGACTACATTATCGCCTTCGGCGGCGGCAGCCCGATCGATACCGCAAAAGCGGTGAAAATTCTGACCGCCAACCCAGGTCCATCTACCGCCTACTCCGGCGTCGGCAAAGTGAAAAACGCCGGCGTACCGCTGGTAGCGATTAACACTACGGCAGGTACCGCGGCAGAGATGACCAGCAACGCGGTGATTATCGACTCTGCCCGTAAGGTCAAAGAGGTGATCATCGACCCGAATATCATCCCGGATATTGCCGTGGATGACGCCAGCGTCATGCTGGAAATCCCGGCGTCTGTGACCGCCGCAACCGGCATGGATGCCCTGACCCATGCGGTGGAAGCCTATGTCTCCGTTGGCGCGCATCCGCTCACCGACGCTAACGCGCTGGAAGCGATTCACTTAATCAATGTGTGGCTACCGAAAGCGGTTGACGATGGCCATAACCTCGAAGCCCGTGAGCAAATGGCATTCGGCCAGTACCTGGCGGGTATGGCGTTCAACAGCGCCGGTTTGGGGCTGGTTCACGCGCTGGCGCACCAGCCGGGCGCAACCCACAACCTGCCGCACGGCGTCTGCAACGCTATCCTGCTGCCAATTGTCGAGAACTTTAACCGTCCGAACGCCGTCGCGCGTTTTGCCCGCATCGCACAGGCGATGAGCGTGGAGACGCGCGGTATGTCTGACGAAGCCGCAAGTCAGGAAGCGATTAACGCTATCCGTACGCTGAGCAAACGCGTCGGCATTCCAGAAGGTTTCAGCAAGCTGGGCGTCACAAAAGAAGATATCGAAGGCTGGCTGGATAAAGCCCTCGCCGACCCGTGCGCGCCGTGTAACCCGCGCACCGCCAGCCGCGATGAAGTTCGCGAGCTGTACCTGGAGGCGTTATGATCCGCAAAGCCTTTGTGATGCAGGTAAATGCCGACGCGCACGAGGAGTATCAGCGTCGTCATAACCCAATCTGGCCGGAGCTGGAAGCCGTATTAAAATCTCACGGCGCGCATCACTACGCGATTTATCTCGATCAGGAGCGCAATCTGCTGTTCGCCACCGTTGAGATTGAATCCGAGGAGCGCTGGAACGCCGTTGCCAGCACCGACGTTTGCCAGCGTTGGTGGAAACATATGCGTGACGTTATGCCCGCGAATCCGGATAACAGCCCGGTCAGCGCAGAGCTAAAAGAGGTGTTCTATCTGTAGTAAGTCGTGTGCCCGGTGGCGCAAGCTTACCGGGCCTACGGTTTTATTTTTTGTCGGCCGGATAAGGCGGTTACGCCGCCATCCGGCAATTTCAATTCTGCTCCGCTACCAGGATAGCCTGTGTATCCGGTTCCAGCGCTTTAAAGATATGCGCCAGGTCGCCGGGATAACAAATGTAATCGCCCTCCACCAGCTCTTCCGGCGCCTCGGTTAAGCCGACGAGGGCTTTTCCCTGCGTAACAATAATATGTTCCACCGACCCCGGCGGATGCGGATGAGAGATCCGGTCGGCCCCCGGCTGCGTCAACAGCAGATAGATATCACGCCGCGCGCCGGGCGGACACGCCGCCAGTAATATCGCCTGATAATGCGCCTGCTCCGCCACCACTTTGGTGCCTTCTCCGCGGCGAATCACCTGCGTTTTTTGTACCTGCGGCTCCAGCAGCCTGGCAAAGGGAATGTCGAGCGCGACGCATAGCGACCATAACGTCTCCAGGCTGGGGTTGCCGTTCCCTGCTTCCAGTTGTGAAAGCGTAGATTTAGCGATGCCTGCGCGCCGCGCAATCTCCGCCAGCGACAGTCCGGTTCGCTGGCGTTCGCGTACCAGACTTCTGGCAATGACGCTAATAGGTTGTGTCATAAAGCATCCAACGTTCACTATAACGAACGAAATGTTCGTCTTGTAAAGCAAATCTGTTCCGTTCATTATAATGAAAATTCGTTCGATATGACTAAAGAAGATGAAACACTATTTTTCCTGTCTCAAGGGAGACACGATAAAAGCGATATTTTTAGTGTGCCTGGCCGTGGGCGTCGTCGGCATGTCCTATGGCTCACTGGCGATGGCCTACGGTTTCCCACTGTGGGTGCCGTTTGTCCTCTCTATTTTTGTACTGGCGGGCGCGTCCGAATTTATGTTTATCGGCATTGTTGCCAGCGGCGGCAATCCGTTAGCGGCGGCGGCGGCAGGACTACTGGTGAATGCGCGCCACGTGCCGTTTGGCGTAACGGTGCGCGATTTGGTTGGCACCCGCGCCGCCAGCTTTTTCGGCTGCCATATCATGAATGATGAGAGCGTGGTGTTCGGCCTGTCGCAAAAAACACCCGAACAACGTAAAGCCGCCTACTGGCTATGCGGTCTGGGCGTCGCCCTATTCTGGCCGATTGGCACACTGATTGGCGCAGGTGTCGGCAAACTGCTCCCGGCCCCAGAAACCATCGGTCTGGATGCCGTATTCCCGGCAATCTTACTGGCGCTGGTGATCCCGGCGTTTAAAAACCGCACCACATTGATTCGTGGTTGCAGCGGCGCCGCGCTGTCGCTTGCCGCCGTTCCCTTTGTGGCTGCCGGATTGCCGGTGTTGCTTTCGCTGCTTGGCCTACTGGCGAGGAAAAAATAATGGGCAATATGACGCTATTTATTATCGGTATTGCTCTTTTATCTGCGGGAACCTATTTGATGCGCCTCGGCGGCGCGAAACTTGGCAGCCGTCTGGCGCTGTCTGAGCGTTCACAGGCGCTGCTCTCGGATGCGGCAACGGTGCTACTATTCTCCGTCGCGCTGGCGACCACCTTTTACGAAGGCGAACATTTTGCCGGAATGGCGCGCGTTCTTGGGGTTGGCTTCGCCGTATTTTTAGCCTGGCGTAAAATGCCGCTTATTGTGGTGATTATCGCCGCTGCGGTGGTGACCGCGTTATTACGAATGGCGGGTATTAATTAACGTCTTACAGAACAGTTGGACGTGACACCCTATAAGTGATGAAGGCTGGGCCGCCCTATGCTGAAGTGACTCAGAATTTTCGCATCAGGCGGGATAAATGCTTTCCATATAAATGCCGATCCTCAATGACACTACCAGTACCTTCCAGCGTGACGTCAACATCTTGTGATAGCTTCAGATTACTGGTTTTTCTAATAGCTCTCTTTAGTTAATGTTTACGTCAGCTATTTTTACGGATATTGCCTGATGAGGAATACATAAACGAAAAAAGCGCCTGATCGGCGCTTTTTATTGGCGTTATAGCGTAATTTTATAGGCACTTGCGCCAGCCTGCGCTCAGTTAATGTGCCGTCACTCAACGCAGGCGGTTATAATCATCCACCATCTCATTATAACTTCTCAACGACGCCGGATAAGAATCCGCAACCATCCATCCTGTTGCAGGGTCCTGCACCCGTTTCTTTTCAAAATCAGAATACTCAACATTGTCTCTGATGCGACGAATATATTTTTTAGCTTGTAGCTGATAATCAGCCGCAGAGCTGATGAAAGAAGAATTACGGCCATCAGTATTCACTTCTTTCAATTGCGCAATCATTGTTTCCAGTTCCGCGACTTTTTTCATCATCGCTTCGGCATCAAAGGTATCGGCAGAAATAACCTTGTTGATCTGCTTTGCCGAAATCATGACAGCCAGAGAATAATAGTTAAATGTTTTACCTTCCGCTTCTTCTATTCTCTTCAACTGTGTCAATTGCCGCCTGTCATTTATTTCCTGAATAGCCTCATGATATTTTTCCGAGACGGGTTTAAAATCCTCGATATTCTTCAGTAATGTCTGATGCAGCGCCTTACCTTTAGCAAAGGCATCATCTTTATAGTTTTCCTGGGTATAATATTTTTCCATTTCGTTAATGGTATTACCCAGCGCGGCGGCGCTATCAATATAGCTAACGGCAACGCCATCAATAGGCTCAAGTAATGGCGTTAAGGCGGCCACCTGTTTCATCTCTTTCTGGCAATTCGTTATGTAAGACTCCGTAATACCATAAATGCCATAAACCAGGCTCTCTTTCCCTGTCGGACCTTTTTTAAAGTCTTTCACCCAATCCGCGTAACGCGCCAGACTGCGCTGAACGGGCAATTGAAGTTTATTAAAACAATCGATATAGACATCCATTTTTTCACTATAAACTTCTTCAGCGTCAACCTCCGGCTGAGCTGGCGTTTCTGGCTTCGCCGCCGGGGGCTGAGTTGCCGTTTCTGGCTTCGCTGCTGGGGGCTGCGCTGGACTTTCGCCAGATTGCGTTTCCGGCGTCTGAGAAGGCGCTGGCGTCGCAGGCTGACTGCTGGCGGCCGGCGTCGCCTCGGTTTTAACATTATTGTCATCACATCCTGTTGCGCCCAGGGTCATTAGCGCAATGATTATCGCTGAGGATAATAAATTCCTTTTCATTTAATTGCCTTTTGTATATTTACGTTGGGGTTCTCTTATTTTAACGAATACATTGATATTGATAATGTTAATTATAATGAAATATGGATTAAGTATTTTTTGTGTTGAATAAATCACATACCTGTTTTTTTTCATTAAAATGAATCTGTAAATTTCAATGATATTATTTATAGGTTATTCTAATGAAAAAGGATTTGTTATCATCAATTATTATCGCTATGCTGATGACTGCCGGGCTAAGCGCTTGTGATGAAAAAAAAGCGGACGAACAACCTGTAGCTCAGAGTGCGGATTCATCAGCGAGCAATACACAACCCACATCAGCGGAAAGCGCAGATGCGAACGATGTTCTTAACCAAAAGCTGAATGTTTACATTGATTGTTATAATAATCTCCAGGCAGATATTTACCGTGCTGTAAATCGTTATGCTAACACATTCGACGATTTCCGCACCGGTCCTACCGGTAAGGAAGACGATCCCTCTCCGCTGGTTCCTGTATATCCTGCATTTATCCAGGACTGCCGGAAAGACATCAAGGCGGCGGCTGAATTAAAGCCAGCGTTTGCCTCTCTGGATAGTGCTGCTCTGGCATTTATTAATGCGGCTGGGCCACTAGCTGAAACAATCAATAGTATGAATAAATACTATGATCAAGATAACTTCAAGGATGATGCCTTTGCTGGCGCTAAAGCGTTCCATAAAACGTTTATAAAACAGTTCGATGAGTTTGATCCCATTGCGAAAAAATATATCGCCGAGATTACCATTATGAGTAAGCAGCATGCGGCTAATGAAATTAAGGCGACCGAGAAGAAAGAAGGTAAATCCATTAAGTACTATACGCTTTTGACGATGCAGGAAGCCGAGACGCTTAATGACGCTGTAGCTGATGCTTCTTTTGATGTGGCGGCAGTAAGCAAACAGCTCGCTGATTTTGAAGAGCATACTCAGAAGCTAAACGAGAAGATCAACGTTGATATAGATAAACATCGTAGCTTCCCTGGCTTTATTTCTGAGCTGGAAAAATTCCAGGGCAAGGTGAAAAAACGCATTCGGCGTGTGCGCGATAACGTGGCGTATACCTCGCATGAGCAGGACTACCTCAATAGCGGCAGCGGCGATATGGTAGATGGTTCTTATGAGGCTGTGGTTAAAGCTTATAACGAGCTCATCGATACCTATAATGGCTATCATCTTGAGCGTGAGTTCTAAGCTTTTCACGCTGCAAATCGCGTGCATATAACCGCTAAACTGAGCAAATAAGTCGTTAGCGACTGTCGAAAGAGCGCCCCAGGGGCGCTTTTTTCGTTCGAAGTATTACCGGGTAGCAAGCGCCTCGTTAATGGCTGGAATAAGCTGCGGCCCAGCATAAAAACGATTAAAACCTGTATGGCCTCGCCACTATACGTGATTCCGTTATCAAGAGAGGCTGTAAAATTGAGAAAATATATATTTTACGCAAATGTAGAGGGTACTATTTTAGTCTGCGATTAACCGCTGCGGATGGGTATAAATCGTCGCCCGACCCGGCTTACAGAACCCCACCAGCGTAAGATTACACCGTTCAGCGACGTCAACCGCGAGCGTGGTAGCAGCAGAAACCGCAAACAAAATTTCCACACCGCACATCGCCGACTTCTGCACCATTTCGTAACTCGCACGACTGGAAACCAGCGCCGCGCCTTGCCGCCATTCCTCACCTTCCGTAGCGCGGCGGCCGAGCAGTTTATCCAGCGCAACGTGGCGTCCGACATCTTCATGGCCCCCCGCCAGTTCACCCGACGGCATGACCCACGCCGCAGCGTGCGTACAACCCGTCAGCTTACCCGTCGGTTGAAAATCATTCAGATGTTTTAACGCGCGATCAAGGTTACCGAGATTAAACGTTTGGCTAAACGGCAGCGGTTGCACCGGCTTACCGATGTCATTGAGCTGTTCCACGCCACATACGCCGCAACCGGTACGTCCGGCCAGCGCGCGACGACGCGCTTTCAGCCCCATAAATCGACGGCTGGAAAGATCAATCTGCACTTCAAGTCCGTTACAGGACGGCACAACGTCCATGCCATAGATTTCACGCGGGCTGTCAATGATCCCTTCCGACAGAGAAAACCCTATTGCGAAATGCGTCAGATCTTTCGGAGAAGCCATCATAACGACATGCGAAATACCGTTATACACCAGTGCCACTGGCACTTCCTCGGCAACATCATCAAGTTGGGGGGACTGCAAATCCTCGCGTTTCCAGAGAGTCAACTGGCGTGAGGTTGTGAAATCAGTCACATTTAGGACTTCTTCAGACAGTATATTGTTCACTTTCTTTTAACCATATAAGAACACACACACCAACATTATGGTATTCTGTTACAACTCCTCCCGGATGGAGGAAAATTTATCCAATTCTGAACCTTTGCGGGCCCGTCCGCAAAGAAAAATAACAACCACTCCCTGAGCGTTTCGGATAGAGAAATGTGAAAGAGAAGTGACAATGTCGAAACAAGGAGCAAACCATGCAGGTCAGCAGAAGGCAGTTCTTTAAGATCTGCGCTGGCGGTATGGCAGGCACCACGGCGGCGGCACTGGGCTTCGCGCCCGGCGTAGCGCTAGCGGAAACACGGCAATATAAACTGCTGCGCACCCGCGAAACCCGTAACACCTGCACCTACTGTTCCGTTGGCTGCGGGCTGTTGATGTACAGCCTCGGCGACGGTGCGAAAAACGCCAAAGCATCTATTTTCCATATCGAAGGGGACCCGGATCATCCGGTAAGCCGTGGCGCGCTGTGCCCAAAAGGGGCCGGTCTGGTGGACTTTATCCACTCTGAAAGCCGCCTGAAATTCCCGCAATACCGCGCGCCGGGTTCAGATAAGTGGCAACAGATCAGTTGGGAAGAAGCGTTTGACCGCATCGCTAAACTGATGAAGGAAGATCGCGACACCAACTATCAGGCGCAGAACGCCGAAGGCGTTACCGTTAACCGCTGGCTCACCACCGGGATGCTGTGCGCTTCCGCATCCAGTAACGAGACGGGTTATTTAACGCAAAAATTCTCCCGCGCGCTGGGTATGCTCGCGGTCGACAACCAGGCGCGTGTCTGACACGGACCAACGGTAGCAAGTCTTGCTCCAACATTTGGTCGCGGTGCGATGACCAACCACTGGGTCGACATCAAGAACGCCAACCTCGTCGTGGTGATGGGCGGTAACGCCGCAGAAGCTCACCCGGTCGGGTTCCGCTGGGCGATGGAAGCCAAAATTCACAACGGCGCGAAGCTGATTGTGATCGATCCGCGCTTTACGCGTACCGCGTCGGTGGCCGATTTCTATGCGCCAATACGCTCTGGTACTGACATTGCCTTCTTGTCAGGCGTGATGCTGTATCTGCTGACCAACGAAAAATACAACCGTGAATACACCGAGGCCTATACCAATGCCAGCCTGATCGTGCGTGAAGATTTTGGCTTCGATGATGGTCTGTTCACCGGCTACGACGCAGATAAGCGGCAGTACGATAAAACCAGTTGGCACTATGAGCTGGACGAAAACGGTTTTGCCAAACGCGATACGACACTGCAACACCCGCGCTGTGTCTGGAATCTGTTGAAACAGCATGTCTCACGCTATACGCCGGACGTGGTAGAAAATATCTGCGGTACGCCGAAAGCGGACTTCCTGAAAGTGTGCGAGTACATTGCAGAAACCAGCGCAAAAGATAAAACCGCGTCGTTCCTGTACGCGCTGGGCTGGACGCAGCATTCCATCGGCGCGCAGAACATCCGTACTATGGCGATGATCCAGCTTCTGCTCGGTAACATGGGGATGGCGGGCGGCGGCGTTAACGCCCTGCGCGGTCACTCCAATATTCAGGGACTGACCGACTTAGGACTGCTGTCGCAAAGTCTGCCGGGCTACCTGACGCTGCCGAGCGAAAAACAGACCGACCTGCAAACCTATCTGGCTGCCAATACGCCGAAGCCATTGTTGAAGGATCAGGTCAACTACTGGGGTAACTATCCGAAATTCTTCGTCTCAATGATGAAGGCCTTCTTTGGTGATAAAGCGACAGCGGAAAACAGCTGGGGCTTCGACTGGCTACCGAAGTGGGACAAAGGCTACGACGTACTGCAGTACTTCGAGATGATGAAACAGGGTAAGGTCAACGGCTATATCTGCCAGGGCTTTAACCCGGTGGCCTCATTCCCGAACAAAAACAAAGTGGTCGCATCGCTTTCCAAACTGAAGTACCTGGTGACTATCGATCCGCTCAACACCGAAACGTCCACCTTCTGGCAAAACCACGGTGAGTCGAACGACGTTGATCCCGCAAAAATCCAGACCGAAGTGTTCCGTCTGCCTTCCACCTGTTTTGCCGAGGAAAATGGTTCCATCGTTAACTCCGGTCGCTGGTTACAGTGGCACTGGAAGGGCGCGGACGCCCCGGGAATTGCCATGACCGACGGCGAAATCCTCGCCGGTATCTTCTTACGCCTGCGTAAGATGTACTCTGAACAGGGCGGCGCCAACCCGGAACAGGTGTTGAATATGACCTGGAACTACACCAAACCATACGAACCTGCCTCTGAAGAAGTGGCGATGGAAAGTAATGGTAAAGCGCTGGCCGATCTTATCGACCCGGCAACCGGCGCGGTGGTGGTGAAGAAAGGTCAACAGCTCAGTTCGTTCGCGCAACTGCGCGATGACGGTACGACGTCCAGCGGCTGCTGGATTTTCGCCGGTAGCTGGACGCCGGAAGGCAACATGATGGCGCGTCGTGATAACGCCGACCCGTCTGGTCTCGGCAACACGCTGGGCTGGGCCTGGGCGTGGCCGCTCAACCGCCGCATCCTCTATAACCGCGCCTCCGCCGATCCGCAGGGTAATCCCTGGGACCCGAAACGTCAGCTACTGAAATGGGAAGGCGGAAAATGGGCCGGATGGGATATTCCGGACTACAGCGCCGCCGCGCCCGGCAGCGACGTCGGACCGTTTATCATGCAGCCGGAAGGGATGGGCCGCCTGTTTGCTATCGATAAGATGGCGGAAGGGCCGTTCCCGGAACACTACGAGCCGTTTGAAACGCCGCTGGGCACTAACCCGCTGCACCCGAACGTTATCTCTAACCCTGCCGCCCGTATCTTTAAAGACGATGCCGACGCGCTGGGTAAAGCGGATAAGTTCCCGTATGTCGGAACCACTTACCGTCTGACCGAGCACTTCCACTACTGGACCAAGCACGCGTTGCTTAACGCTATCGCCCAGCCGGAACAGTTTGTGGAAATTGGCGAGAAGCTGGCGAATAAGCTCGGTATCGCGCATGGCGATACCGTGAAGGTCTCCTCGAACCGCGGCTATATCAAAGCCAAAGCGGTGGTGACCAAGCGTATTCGCACGCTGAAAGCGGACGGCAAGGATATCGATACCATCGGTATTCCTATTCACTGGGGCTACGAAGGCGTGGCGAAAAAAGGCTTTATCGCCAATACGTTAACGCCTTTCGTCGGTGATGCGAACACGCAAACGCCGGAGTTTAAATCCTTCCTTGTGAACGTGGAAAAGGTGTAACGGAGACGACCTATGGCTTATCAATCGCAAGACATCATTCGTCGTTCCGCCACTAACGGTTTCACCCCCGCGCCCCAGGCGCGGGACCACCAGGAAGAGGTGGCGAAACTCATCGACGTCACCACCTGTATCGGCTGTAAAGCGTGTCAGGTGGCGTGCTCCGAGTGGAACGACATCCGTGATGAAGTGGGCAATAACGTCGGGGTGTATGACAACCCGGCTGATTTGACCGCGAAATCCTGGACGGTAATGCGCTTCTCGGAAGTGGAACAGAACGACAAACTGGAATGGCTGATCCGTAAGGATGGCTGTATGCACTGCGCCGATCCCGGCTGCCTGAAGGCCTGTCCGGCGGAAGGGGCAATCATTCAGTACGCTAACGGTATTGTCGACTTCCAGTCCGAGCAGTGTATCGGCTGCGGCTACTGTATCGCTGGCTGCCCGTTCAACGTGCCGCGCCTCAACCCGGAAGACAACCGCGTCTATAAATGTACGCTGTGCGTTGACCGTGTGGTGGTCGGCCAGGAACCGGCCTGCGTGAAGACCTGTCCAACCGGCGCCATTCATTTTGGCTCGAAAGAGGATATGAAAACGCTGGCGGGCGAGCGGGTGGCCGAACTGAAAACCCGTGGTTACGACAATGCAGGGCTGTACGATCCGGCCGGCGTAGGCGGTACGCATGTCATGTACGTGCTGCATCATGCCGACAAGCCGAATCTGTATCACGGTCTGCCGGAAAACCCGGAAATCAGCGAAACCGTTAAGTTCTGGAAAGGCGTCTGGAAACCGCTCGCCGCGTTCGGTTTTGCCGCGACCTTTGCCGCCAGCGTCTTCCACTATGTCGGCGTCGGCCCGAACCGTGCGGAAGAGGAAGATGACAACCTGCATGAAGAGAAAGACGAGGTGCGCAAATGAAACGACGTGACACCATCGTGCGCTATACGGCGCCGGAACGCATCAACCACTGGATCGTCGCCTTCTGTTTCGTGCTGGCGGCGGTGAGTGGGCTGGGCTTTTTATTCCCATCCTTCAACTGGTTGATGCATATCCTGGGCACCCCACAACTGGCGCGAATTCTGCACCCGTTTGTGGGCGTGGTTATGTTTGCCTCGTTCATCATCATGTTTTTCCGTTATTGGCACCACAATCTAATCAATCGGGATGATATCTTTTGGGCGAAGAATATTCGTAAGATCGTCGTCAACGAGGAAGTGGGTGACACCGGGCGTTATAACTTCGGTCAGAAATGCGTATTCTGGGCGGCGATTATCTTCCTGGTGCTGCTGCTAGTGAGCGGGGTAATTATCTGGCGTCCGTACTTTGCGCCTGCTTTCTCAATCCCGGTGATCCGATTCGCGTTAATGTTGCATTCTTTTGCCGCAGTAGCGTTAATTGTGGTTATCATGGTGCATATCTACGCCGCCCTTTGGGTGAAAGGCACCATTACCGCGATGGTGGAAGGCTGGGTAACCCGGTCGTGGGCGAAGAAGCATCACCCACGCTGGTACCGAGAAGTCCGCAAGACAACGGAAAAAGAAACTGAATGAGTATTCGCATAATCCCGCAAGATGAGCTGGGGTCGAGCGAGAAACGTACGGCGGATATGATTCCGCCGTTATTGTTCCCCCGACTCAAAAACGTCTACAACCGCCGCGCCGAACGTTTACGCGAGCTGGCTGAAAATAACCCGCTGGGCGATTACCTGCGCTTTGCCGCGCTTATCGCGCACGCGCAGGAAGTGGTGCTGTACGACCATCCGCTGGAGATGGATCTGACCGCACGCATTAAAGAAGCGAACGACCAGGGCAAGCCGCCGCTGGATATCCACGTGCTGCCGCGTGATAAGCACTGGCAAAAACTGCTGCATTCGTTGATTGCCGAGCTAAAACCCGAGATGAGCGGCCCCGCGCTGGCGGTGATTGAGAACCTGGAGAAAGCCTCAGAGCAGGAGCTGGAGCAGATGGCCAGCGCGCTGTTTGCCTCGGATTTTGCCTCCGTCAGCAGCGATAAAGCCCCGTTTATCTGGGCCGCGCTCTCCCTTTACTGGGCGCAAATGGCCAGCTTGATTCCAGGCAAAGCCCGCGCGGAATACGGTGAAGCGCGCCAGTATTGCCCGGTGTGCGGTTCGATGCCGGTCTCCAGCATGGTGCAGATCGGCACCACGCAGGGGCTGCGTTATCTGCACTGTAACCTGTGCGAAACCGAATGGCATGTCGTGCGCGTAAAATGCAGTAACTGCGAACAGAGCCGCGACTTACACTACTGGTCGCTGGAAAATGAGCAGGCTGCGGTGAAAGCCGAAAGCTGCGGCGATTGCGGGACTTACCTGAAGATTCTCTATCAGGAAAAAGACCCGAAAGTGGAAGCCGTGGCCGACGACCTCGCCTCGCTGGTGCTGGACGCGCGCATGGAGCAGGAAGGGTTCGCCCGCAGTTCCATCAACCCGTTCCTGTTCCCGGGGGAAGGGGAATAAGTTCTCTGGTATACCGGCTAGCAATCTACGTTAGCCGGATCATTGCTCAATAACGCAATGCTTGTATAACGTTTCTCGGGTCGTTGGCAATGGCGCGAAGTAACGCTTTGGCTGGCCCTGTCGGTGAACGTCTTCCTTGCTCCCAGTTGCGCAGCGTATCCACGTTGACCGAAATCAGTTCAGCAAACTTAGATTGCGACAACCCAGATGCCTGCCGTATTTCTTTAATCTTCATGGCATCAATATGAAAGGTACGAGAAGGTTCACGGGTCCCTTCAATGATTTCATTCATTTGAGACATACTTTGAGTTAATCGCTCAAATAACACTTTATCCATCTACCACCTCTCATTCAGCATACGAAGCACCGCTTTTTCCTGCGGCGTGAGATCATCTTTAATGCCTTTTTGATAAATCAGAAGCAAGCGAATCTCATACCGTTGACTACGGTGAAAATAGATAATTCGCACGCCACTACGCTTTCCTTTGCCTCGCGATCCCCAGCGCATTTTTCTCAGGCCGCCCGTTTCCTGAATGACATCACCACAATCTGGATGCTGAGCCATAAAAACCTGAAGCTTATGGTATTCATCATCATCGAGCAGTTTTTTAACATCTTCAGTAAAAAGTTCCGTTTCTATAAATTGCATATTCCATACGCCATTGGCTTATAGTAGTGAAAATAATCTATACGTCAATGGCGTATAGCATCATCGTTTCACAGTACAAAAATTAAAAACCCAGCGCCAACCGCATTCCATTTTTTGCGAACCTCTATCCAGAATCATCATCCCCTCGTTTCACCACTTTCCATCCCCAACGAACCAGGTTACAAACTGTACATACATACAGTCAAAGGAGCGTTATATGCCACTGGAAAAAGGAATTGCCGAACTGGTCGCTGGGTTTATCGCCGCGGGCCGTCCCTCTTCACGAGAGCAGAATATTGATGACCGGAGAGCGGGCTATATTGCCAGCACAACGCTGGCGGGTGAGAAAGAAATTCGGGTGAGTTCGGAAGATATCGTGCTGGAAGGGATGACATTTCGCGTCGTTTCGCCGCCAAACGCATCCGGTTCTCTACCCTGTATCCTCTACTATCACGGCGGCTGTTTTGTTAGCGGCGGCTTTCTGACTCATGACCCCCAGCTACGGCAACTGGCCTGGAAAAGCGGCTGTAAGGTGATTGCCATTCAGTATCGTCTTGCGCCAGAACACACCTTCCCTGCGGCTCATGACGACGCTGAACGCGGGGCCAATATCGTCTATCAATACGCGGAGCAGTTAGGCATCGATCGTGAACGTATCACGCTTGCTGGCGACAGCGCAGGCGGGCACCTGGCATTGGTCAGCGCGTTACGCCTGAAATCCACCGCCCACTGGTCTCCGGCGAAGCTGCTGTTGATCTACCCGATGCTTGACGCTACTGCCAGTTTCCCCAGCTATGCCAGCAACGGGCAAGACTACATCATCACCCGCGATACGCTGCTTTCAGGCTACGAGATGTATATGCCGCGAACCGATCCACTGCATCCTGAAGCCAGTCCGATATGGCGTGAAGATTTTGCCGGTTTACCGCCGGTGCATATCCTCACCGCAGAGTTCGACCCACTGCGTGATGAAGGCGAAGCGCTATATCACCGTCTGAACGACCAGGGCGTGGCGTGTACTTGCCAGCGCTATCTCGGTGTCATCCATGGCTTTTTCCAGCTCGGAGGCGTGAGCCAGGCGGCACGAAGCGCCATGCGAGATGTGGCCTGGCGTGTTGTAAGTCCATCAACAGGCAAAATGACCTAAAATTCAATTTTGTTTTCAACTTGAAAACTGGATAACGTTGCGCTAAATTGTTTTCAGGTTGAAAACTTTGTAATGGAACTACATTGTGCATGTTATCAGCCGAAAACCGTTCAATGAAGCGATGCTCATGTATCCAAACCATGAGCTTGCTCTCACTGAGTTGCTGAATGTTCTGGAGAAAAAAACATTCACTCAGCCTGAAGAGATGAAGCGGTATATTCCTTCACTGGATAATTTTAAGTACAGAGATAAATGGTGGGTGATTGATGTTTCTGGTAACAGCCTGAGACTCATTTCCTACATAGATTTCAGGTTACATAAGATATTTGTGAAACATATCGTTTCCCATGCCGAATATGACAAACTGACCGCATACTATCGGGGTAATAAAGAATGAGAACTCATCGCCAGATGGATGCAACCAGCGCAAAAAAGATCGTTGATACCTTCAGCGATGCGGTAAAAACCGTCCCACTGATGGGGGAAGACCGAAATGACAATGAGTATCGCAGGGCACTAGCGCTAGTGGAGTTTCTGGTCGACCACGACGATCTTGAAAACCCACTATTTGAATTGCTCTGTGCCCGAATCAGTGAATACGAAAAACATGCGCCGGAATTCAAAGCACTCAACCAACACCTGGAGAAAACGCCCCCTGGCGTTTCAGTATTGCGAACGCTCATGGATCAATACGGTCTCAAAGCAGCAGATCTTGCCAACGAACTTGGTTCTAAATCGAACGTCAGCAACATCTTAAATGGCCGCAGAGCACTAACGGTTAATCATATCAAAGCGCTTACACAACGCTTTAAACTACCAGCGGATGCCTTCATCGAGTAGTTGGAGATGTCCAGCTACTCCTCCTCATTCCCGCCCTCTTCATACGGGCCGAACGGTTTCGCAGGTAGTACGATATAAATGCCTTCGAAAATTGCCCCAGCGGTCTCGCCGCCCAACAGTTCAACCTGCAACTGGACACGCGCTTTTTTACCCCGCGCCAGCCTGTCCAAATCACCGCTTAGCGACCCCAAATCAGCCACGGCGTTTGGCTTTCCGCTAATGGGTTTACTGTAGCGAATATGGGCGTCAGCAAGAATAATCGTCCCGCCAAGATGACGTTCACGGAGCATCAGCCAGATAAGTCCCCATCCGGTCAGCGTCGCCAGGGAGAACAGGCTGCCGGCAAACACCGTGTGATGCGGATTTTGATTACCGGTTTCCGGCATCGTGGTGATAAATTTTTGCCCGGTGTACTGCTGAATGCGCACCCCCATCTTTTCACTCAATGGAATGTGCTCATACCAGGCCTGCTGAAGCTGCCCGCACCAGTCGCCGCGATGCAGGATATCATCCAGCGATGCTACCGGTTTAATCATCAGAAAATGGCGGATTGGCGTGGTTGTGGGCGTAGTAATCTCCCCCTGATTGACAAATCCGAGTTTGGCAAAGAACTCAACCGCATCTTCGCGCGCGCTGCAGGTGACGCGCTTAACGCCTTCCTGGCGGGCGACAGACTCCAGGGTCATCGCCATTAATGTCCCCAGCCCTTTATCCTGTACCGAGGGATGTACAGCCATAAAACGGATAGACGCCTCGTTATCTGCATTGATATACAGGCGGCCCACTGCTACTAAATTTCCTTCTTCGTCCACCACCATTTGATGGTGCGCCAACGCATCCCAGCCATCCCGTTCCGACCCTTTCGGCTGGTGCAGCGGTTTACGCAGCATCTCCCAGCGAAACTGGTAGTAACGTTCTAATTCTTCTTCTGTTTGCGGAACTCGAAGGTGATACATAGCCGTACTCTCTCTTGTTATCCGCGGCCACGCCGGAAGCTGACTCATACCTGGAGCCAGAATGTCACGGGACCGTCATTAACCAGCTCAACCTGCATATCGGCAGCGAAGCGTCCGGTTTGCGTGTTTATCGCCTGCTGGCGGCAGCGTTCGACAAAATATTCATAAAGCGCCTGCGCGCGATCCGGCGCAGCCCCGCCGGAAAAGCTTGGCCGCATACCGCGCTCGGTATCTGCCGCCAGCGTAAACTGCGACACCACCAGCACGCTGCCGCCAGCCTGTTGTACATTCAGATTCATCTTGCCGTCAGCATCGCTGAAGATACGGTATCCCAGCACGCGCTCGCACAGACGATTCGCTTTTTGTTCGTCATCTTCTTTTTCGACACCCAATAACACCAAAAGTCCTGGGCCGATTTCACCCGTCACCTCGTCCTCCACGGTGACGCTGGCACGGGTTACGCGTTGAATTAATGCAATCATGGTTGGTCAGCTTCTTCTTGTTCTGCGGCTTGTTTGAGTTTTCGGTATTCCCCGAGAGTGACAGTTATTTCTGCGCCAAGCAAGACTATACACCAGGTCCAGTATACCCAGACAAACAGGATAGGGATCACTGCAAGTACGCCATAAATGAGCTGATATGACGGGAACATGGTGATATAAAGCGCGAAACCTTTCTTTCCGGCCTCGAACAGCAACGCTGCGACAAACGCGCCGACAAGGGCGTCACGGTTCGGTACGCGAGTTGTTGGGACAATACTGTAAAGTAACCAGAATGAGATCCACGAGAGCAGCAGCGGAAGGATGCGCAATACATTGTCGATGACCGTATTCAGATCGCTGGCCCAGCGTAAAGAAAGCAGGTAGGAGCTGATCGCCAGGCTGGCACCGGCGAGAAGCGGGCCGAGCGTGAGGATCATCCAGTACACCGCAAAAGAGTACACTTTTGGCCGTGTGCGTTTGCTGCGCCAGATAGTGTTTAAGGCGCTATCAATGGCGTACATCAACAGCAATGCCGTCACAATCAGTCCACAGGCGCCCACCGCCGTCATTTTGTTGGAATTAGCGACAAACTGCTCAATATAGCGCTGAATCACGTCTCCGGTGGCTGGCATAAAGTTAGCAAAAATAAAATGGCGTAACTGAATGCTGACATCAGAAAACATCGGAAAAGCAGCGAAAAGGGCAAAAACGACGGCAATAAGCGGTACTAAGGAGAGTAATGAGACATAGGCGAGGTTTCCCGCCAGAGTCGTCATATTATCCTCATCGATACGCTGCCATAATAGCTTGAGCCAGGCCCGAACAGGGCGCGTATGGCGTCCAGCTTTTTGGTGAACGGTTTTTAGCATAACAGCTTCGCGAAATAGTCAGGGATGGTGGCTTTATCCTTCACCAGAATGCTGGTGATCCCCAACTGGTTGGCCCCTTCTATATTATCGGCATTGTCGTCGAAAAAGACCGCATCGGCAGCGGAAAAACCTTCTTTCTGCAGGACGTGCTGATAAATACGCGCTTCCGGTTTACGCATTCCCAAATCCTGCGATAAATAGATATGGTCGGCGGCAGCGCGCACCTCCGGGTATTCCTCCGGCCAGAAGTGGGTATGCAGTCGGTTAGTATTGGATAGCACCACCACGCGATGCCCCTGCTCGCGCAGTTTATGCATGATAGCAATCACTTCGGGCCGTAATCCGACAAATACTGCCTGCCAGCCGTGCGCAAATTGTTCATAACTGAGCGATAACGCCATTTCATGACAGAAAGCTTCAGCAAACGCTTCGTCCGTTATCTCGCCGCGTTCATGTTGGTGAAAAGTCTCGCCCATCGTAAATTTTTGCTTCAGCGTAGCCAGCGGTACTCGACTCAGATCGCTCCACACACCTAATACGCGGTTAAAGTCGATGTCGACAATCACATTACCTAAATCAAAGATGTAGAGCATGTCATTCTCCTTGCTAACCGGGGATGAATAACTGTAGCGGGAAAGGAGAAGTTTGACTATGTATCCCTTTATAAATCAATTAACAAAAAGACAATAGAAACGCAGACGATGCCCAATATCGCCTGCATCACAGCGCCGTTTTATTGGCCGGATAAAGCGCTGACGCGACCATCCGGCGCAAGGGCGCTTGTCACGCTGAAACGGCGTCGTCCAGCGAAGGACTCACCTGAACCACTTCGATTTGCTGGGATTGAAGTAAATTCTGTAATGCCGGACCGGGATACTCGTCCGTAAACAGAGCGGTAATCTGTGACACATTGCCGATCTCAACCGCCGCAGAAGCATGGTATTTCGTATGATCGGCGGCCAGCAGAATATGTCGCGAGTGGGCCATCATGGTTTTCACTACGCTGGCTTCGTTGACATCAAACTCCAGTAACGCGCCATCGCTCTCTATCGCGCCTACGCTGGTGACGAGATAGTCAGCCCGGAACCCCGCCACAAACGCCGCCGCGGATGGCCCGATAATGCCGCTATTATGCGGGCGCAGCGTGCCGCCAGGCACCATCACTTCAAAGCGAGGGTTATTATAAAGAATGTGCGCAACGCGCAGGCTATTGGTGATAATGCGCAGATGATTATGGTTGAGCAGCGCGCGCGCCACCTGCTCAACCGTCGTTCCAATCGTGATAAATATCGTGGAACCATCCGGAATATAGTCAGCCACGGCTTCCGCAATGGCTTTTTTCTCTTGCGTCCAGGAGACCTCTCGCTGCTCAAAGGCGGTATTGACCACACTGGACGCTCTGCCAGCGCCGCCGTGATGACGCGTAATCAGCCCCTGCTCGCTTAATTTACGAATATCGCGGCGAACCGTCTGGGTAGAGACCTCCAACAAACTGGCTAACTCATCGATATTCATATAGCCGCGCTCATCAATAAGCATTAACAGCCGATCATGTCGCGGATTACCGGTCAGTTCGGTAAGACTCATGAGCATTCCTCTAAAAGCTTCCTACTGCTCATATTATACAAAAAGTGACAAGAAAGATCGGGTTTGCTCACAATCAGGGATACCCGCCCGGCCACCTGGGCGCGTACACTTCAGCGCGGCAACGCCGCTGGCGAATCTGACAGCCTCTTCGATGGCGTATCCGCTTGCCAGGCCAAATGCCAGTGCGCCATGAAAAACATCGCCCGCGCCGGTAGTATCCACCACCTCCACGGTAAAACCCGGTTGGTGGCGTACCGCCGCTTTTTCCAACCAGTTGCAGCCTTCGCTGCCTCGCGTGACATAGACATGTCCATTTGTGAGCATTTGTGCTTTTTTTAGCGCATCAATGGCTTCTCTCATCCCCGTCAGGCGTGCCAGCCCCGGCTCGGAGAAGGCGGCGTGGTCGCTTAACGCCACCAGCTCGCTAATATCCTGCGGCGTAATATCGCCATCAAGAACAGTCATGACGCCAGCCTGACGCGCCAGCGTAAACGCCTGTTTTGCGCCGTCATGCCAGCGCACATCCGCCAATACCACATCCCACTGCGAAAAATCGATGTCGTTAAGCCAGTCGGCGTCAGGTAATAAATCCGGGCTGGGATAATTAACAATAATCCGCTCTCCTTTGGCATCCACCATAATCGCTGACTGCGACGACATGGCCTGCGTGTAGCGGCGGGTATAGCGCGTATTTACCCCCAGGGATTCTAGCTCTGCCAGCAGACTGTTTCCGGTGTCGTCATCGCCCACACGGCCAATAAAGTCCACCTGCGCGCCCAATTTCGCCGCAGCCACGGCAGCGGTCGCCGCAGGCCCGCCGCCCACTTCCGTATAGCGCTTCGCCACATATTTACCCCCTTCTGTCGGTAATCCTTCCACGTAATAGATGCGATCCATCACGGTAATACCTACACAAGCAATACGAACCATGGTCATTCCTCAAGCATTTTCGATGTGCTCATTTTAATTTCACGAAATGTTTAAAAAGTGACGGCTGTCAATTTTTTGACTATAAATTACAAATACGATCACAAACAGACATAAAAAGGCTCATTAATGACAAAAAATGACACCACCGTGTTCAGGAGAACGATATGGCAGTTATAGCATTTATCGGGTTGGGACAGATGGGCTCCCCTATGGCGAGCAATCTGCTAAAGCAGGGCCATCAACTCAGCGTCTTCGATGTTAATCCAGACGCCGTACAGCGTCTGGTAGACAAAGGCGCGCAACCTGCAAGCAGCCCGGCTCAGGCAACCATCGGCGCTGAATTTGTTATCACCATGCTCCCGAACGGCGATCTGGTTCGTTCCGTTTTGTTTGGCGAGCAAGGCGTTTGTGAAACCCTTTCCCGTGAAGCGCTGGTCATTGATATGTCCACTATTCATCCGTTGCAAACCGATAAGCTGATTGCCGACATGCAGAGCAAAGGGTTCAGCATGATGGATGTGCCGGTAGGCCGGACATCCGACAACGCGATTACCGGCACATTGTTGCTGCTGGCAGGCGGTACGGCGGAGCAAGTAGAGCGCGCTACCCCTGTTCTGATGGCGATGGGTAATGAGCTGGTCAACACCGGCGGCCCGGGAATGGGTATTCGCGTAAAACTGATCAACAACTACATGAGTATTGCGCTAAATGCGCTCTCCGCCGAAGCCGCCGTGCTGTGTGAAGCGCTGGGGCTTTCCTTCGACGTGGCTTTAAAAGTGATGAGCGGCACTGCCGCAGGCAAAGGGCATTTCACCACCACCTGGCCGAATAAAGTGATGAAAGGGGATCTGTCTCCCGCCTTCATGATCGATCTGGCGCACAAAGATCTTGGCATCGCGTTGGATGTCGCCAATCAACTGCACGTACCGATGCCGCTCGGCGCCGCCTCCCGTGAAGTTTATAACCTGGCGCGGGCCGCAGGCCGCGGTCGGGAAGACTGGAGCGCCATCCTGGAACAGGTGCGCATCAGCGCCGGGCTGACCGCCAACGTAAAAAAGTAACGACTGTATAAAGGAAAATTGAATGAACAACTACACCATCAAAGACATTACGCGAGCGTCCGGCGGGTTTGCCATGCTGGCTGTCGATCAGCGCGAGGCGATGCGTTTAATGTTTGCTGCTGCTGGTGCGAAAACACCCGTTGCCGATAGCGTGCTGACGGATTTCAAAGTGAATGCGGCGAAAATTCTTTCCCCGTATGCCTCTGCCGTTCTGCTGGATCAGCAGTTCTGTTATCACCAGGCCGTAGAACAAAACGCGGTCGCTAAAAGCTGCGCCATGATCGTCGCGGCGGATGATTTCATCCCGGGCAACGGTATTCCCGTTGATAACGTGGTCATTGATAAAAAAATTAATGCGCAGGCGGTAAAACGGGATGGCGCGAAAGCCTTAAAACTGTTGGTGCTGTGGCGCAGCGACGAAGACGCGCAGCAGCGTCTGGATATGGTCAAAGAATTCAATGAATTATGTCACTCCAATGGTTTGCTGAGCATTATCGAACCGGTTGTACGTCCGCCGCGCTGCGGCGACAAGTTCGATCGCGAGCAGGCGATTATCGATGCGGCCAAAGAGCTGGGCGACAGCGGCGCCGATCTTTACAAAGTTGAAATGCCGCTCTACGGCAAAGGCGCGCGTTCCGATCTTCTTACCGCCTCACAACGCCTGAATGGGCATATCAATATGCCGTGGGTCATCCTCTCTTCCGGTGTGGACGAAAAACTGTTCCCTCGCGCAGTCAGGGTCGCCATGGAAGCTGGCGCATCCGGGTTCCTGGCGGGACGCGCGGTCTGGTCATCAGTGATTGGTTTACCGGATACCGAGCTGATGCTACGTGATGTTTCCGCGCCTAAGTTGCAACGTCTGGGCGAGATCGTCGATGAAATGATGGCGAAACGTCGTTAATACGAGGATGAAAGAATGAAATGGTTTAACACGTTGAGCCACAACCGCTGGCTGGAGCAGGAAACCGACCGCATCTTTAATTTCGGTAAAAACGCCGCGGTGCCGACAGGCTTCGGCTGGCTGGGAAATAAAGGGCAAATCAAAGAAGAGATGGGCACCCATCTTTGGATCACGGCGCGTATGCTGCACGTTTATTCCGTGGCGGCGTCGATGGGCCGACCGGGCGCTTATGATCTGGTCGATCATGGCATCAAAGCCATGAACGGCGCACTGCGCGACAAAAAATACGGCGGCTGGTATGCCTGCGTTAACGATCAGGGCGTGGTAGATGCCTCTAAACAGGGTTATCAACACTTCTTCGCCTTGCTGGGCGCGGCCAGCGCCGTCACGACCGGGCATCCTGAAGCCAGAAAATTGCTGGATTACACCATAGAAGTGATTGAGAAATACTTCTGGAGTGAAGAAGAGCAGATGTGCCTGGAGTCCTGGGACGAAGCCTTTAGCAAAACCGAAGACTACCGTGGCGGCAACGCCAATATGCACGCCGTCGAAGCGTTCCTGATTGTTTATGACGTTACCCATGACAAAAAATGGCTGGATCGTGCGCTGCGTATCGCGTCGGTAATTATTCATGATGTGGCGCGCAACGGTGATTACCGCGTCAATGAGCACTTCGATTCACAGTGGAACCCTATCCGCGACTACAACAAAGATAATCCTGCCCACCGTTTCCGCGCCTACGGCGGTACGCCAGGTCACTGGATTGAGTGGGGCCGTCTGATGCTCCATCTCCATGCTGCGCTGGAGGCCCGCTTCGAAACGCCACCCGCCTGGCTGCTGGAGGATGCGAAAGGTCTGTTCCATGCCACGATCCGCGACGCCTGGGCGCCAGATGGCGCAGACGGCTTTGTCTACTCAGTCGACTGGGACGGTAAACCTATCGTACGTGAACGCGTGCGCTGGCCGATTGTGGAAGCGATGGGTACGGCCTACGCCCTCTACACCCTGACGGGCGATAGCCAGTATGAAGAGTGGTATCAGAAATGGTGGGACTACTGCATTAAGTACCTGATGGACTATGAAAATGGTTCCTGGTGGCAAGAGCTGGACGCCGATAACAAAGTGACCACCAAAGTGTGGGACGGCAAGCAAGATATTTACCATCTGCTGCACTGTCTGGTCATTCCTCGTCTGCCATTGGCGCCGGGCCTGGCTCCAGCGGTCGCGGCGGGTCTCCTGGATATCAACGCGAAATAGGTCATGAGGATGGCAGCCATGCACAGCGGTGGAAAAACTATTCAGCTTAATGCGGGCCATTACCAGGCGAAAATCGTCACGGTTGGCGCAGGTCTGGCGGAACTGACCCATCATGGACGCCATGTGGTCATCCCGCATAAACCGGAAGAAATACCCATGGCGCATCTGGGGAAAGTATTGATTCCCTGGCCCAATCGCGTGACAAATGGCTGCTACTCCTATAACGGCAAGGTTTTCCAGCTTGCCGTTAACGACCCGGTTTCGCAGACCGCCATTCACGGTCTGTTAGCCTGGCGAGACTGGCAGATTAATTATCAGTCGGCAACGGAAGCGTCGCTAACGATTTTTCTGCCGCCCTCTTACGGCTATCCCTTTGCGTTGATATCGGAAGTGATTTATCGGTTAGATGCCGCCAGTGGGCTGCACGTATTGATTCGTACGCAAAACATTGGCGATGAATCAGCCCCTTATGGCGCGGGCGCACATCCTTATTTGACTTGTAACCTGCAAAGCATCGATAGCTGTGTATTAACACTGCCGGCAAGCGAAGAATTGCCCGCAGGCAGAGATTTTTCCGCATCATGCCTGCTCGGCGAAACGCGCCTTGATCATGCGGTTAAGACCGCGACTACCCCGGCTGAGTGGGAGGTCAGACTTACCAGCCCAACGCAGAACATGTCTACATTTTTACGCAGCACCCAGCCCTGGTTGCAGCTCTATACCGGCGAAAAACTCAGCCGAAAAGGTCTCGCGGTAGAGCCTATGAGCTGCCCGCCCGATGCATTTAATTCCGGGATCGCACTGATTCATCTTGCCCCAAAAGCGATCCATCAACTGCATTTTTCCATCGGCTGCGACTAGCCCAAATGGATTACCGAATTACCCTACATTCACGGAGATTACAATGAATTCTCTACCACAACGGTCAACCGATTTTGAACTGACAACATCACAGGATGGTTTTGCGCTTAGCTGGCAACAGCGCCTGATTTTACGTCACAGCACCGAAAATCCCTGTCTGTGGATTGGCGCGGGCGTTGCCGACATTGACATGTTTCGCGGCAACTTTAGCATCAAAGACAAACTTAACGAAAAGATTGCATTAACGGAGGCCACCGTCAGCGAGCTACCTGACGGCTGGCTGGTACAATTCAGCCGTGGCGCAACAATTAGCGCCACCCTTCGCATCTCCGCCGATGAGGCGGGACGCCTGAAGCTGGATCTGCAAAACGACGACCTGCACCATAACCGTATCTGGTTACGCCTCGCGGCTAATCCAGACGACCATATCTACGGCTGCGGCGAACAGTTCTCTTATTTCGATTTGCGCGGCAAGCCGTTCCCGCTGTGGACCAGCGAACAGGGCGTTGGCCGTAATAAAACCAGCTATGTCACCTGGCAGGCAGACTGTAAAGAGAACGCCGGCGGCGACTATTACTGGACCTTCTTCCCCCAGCCAACCTTTGTCAGCACGCAGAAGTATTACTGCCACGTCGATAATAGCTGCTATATGAATTTCGACTTCAGCGCGCCGGAGTATCACGAACTGGCGCTGTGGGAAGATAAAACTACGCTGCGTTTTGAGTGTGCCGACACCTACATCGCCCTGCTGGAAAAACTGACTGCGCTGTTAGGCCGCCAGCCGGAGCTGCCGGACTGGGTTTATGACGGCGTCACGCTAGGCATTCAGGGCGGTACGGAAGTTTGCCAGCAAAAACTGGATACCATGCGCAACGCAGGCGTAAAAGTGAACGGTATTTGGGCGCAGGACTGGTCCGGTATCCGCATGACCTCCTTTGGCAAGCGCGTGATGTGGAACTGGAAGTGGAATAGCGACAACTATCCACAGCTGGATAGCCGTATCAAACAGTGGAAAGAAGAAGGCGTCCAGTTCCTCTCTTATATCAACCCATACGTCGCCAGTGATAAAGACCTCTGCGCCGAGGCGGCGAAACACGGCTACCTGGCGAAAGACGCCACGGGCGGCGACTATCTGGTCGAGTTTGGCGAATTCTATGGCGGCGTGGTCGATCTGACCAATCCTGAAGCTTACGACTGGTTCAAAGACGTCATCAAAAAGAACATGATCGCGCTCGGCTGCAGCGGCTGGATGGCGGATTTCGGCGAATATCTGCCGACCGACACGTATCTGCACAACGGCGTCAGCGCAGAGATCATGCATAACGCCTGGCCTGCGCTCTGGGCGAAGTGTAACTACGAAGCGCTACAGGAGACCGGCAAGCTCGGCGAGATCCTGTTCTTTATGCGTGCGGGTTACACCGGCAGTCAGAAATATTCCACCATGATGTGGGCAGGCGACCAGAACGTTGACTGGAGCCTTGATGATGGTCTGGCCTCTGTCGTGCCTGCGGCATTGTCGCTGGCGATGACCGGCCACGGTCTGCATCACAGCGATATCGGCGGCTACACCACCCTGTTTGACATGAAACGCAGCAAAGAGTTGCTGCTGCGCTGGTGCGATTTCAGCGCCTTTACGCCGATGATGCGCACCCATGAAGGCAACCGCCCCGGCGATAACTGGCAGTTCGACGGCGACGCGGAAACTATTGCCCACTTTGCCCGCATGACCACCGTCTTTACCACGCTGAAACCGTATCTCAAGCAGGCGGTGGCGCAAAACGCGGCTACCGGTCTGCCGGTCATGCGTCCGCTATTCCTGCACTACGAGAACGATGCCGCAACCTACACCCTGAAATATCAATATCTGCTCGGTCAGGATCTGCTGGTCGCGCCGGTTCACGAGCAGGGGCGTTGCGACTGGACGCTGTACCTGCCGGAAGATCACTGGGTGAATATCTGGACCGGTGAAGTTCACCACGGCGGTGAAATTACCGTGGATGCGCCCATTGGCAAACCGCCGGTCTTCTATCGCGCGAAGAGCGAGTGGGCTTCACTTTTTGCTTCTTTACGGAATATCTAATACGGCTCGCCCGCAGGGAAACCTGCGGGCAGATGGAGAAGAATAATGAGTCAAACATCATCGAATCCGGCAACCCTACGCTTGCCGTTTAAAGAAAAACTTGCCTATGGACTGGGGGATTTAGGTTCCAATATCCTGTTAGATATCGGGACCCTCTATTTACTCAAATTTTATACCGATGTGCTGGGTTTACCAGGGACTTACGGCGGGATCATTTTCCTGATCGCCAAATTTTTTACCGCATTTACCGATATGGGTACCGGCATTATGCTCGACTCGCGGCGTAAAATTGGTCCGAAGGGCAAATTCCGCCCGTTCGTGCTTTACGCGGCATTTCCGGTAACGCTACTGGCGATTGCTAACTTTGTCGGCACACCGTTTGAGGTGACGGGAAAAACCGTCGTCGCAACGATGCTGTTTATGCTGTACGGGCTGGTTTTCAGCATGATGAACTGCTCGTATGGCGCGATGGTGCCCGCGATTACCAAGAACCCGGATGAACGCGCCTCGCTTGCCGCCTGGCGTCAGGGCGGCGCCACTCTCGGCCTGCTGCTGTGTACCGTTGGCTTTGTGCCGGTCATGAACCTGATCGAAGGCAATGCCCAACTCAGCTATATTTTCGCCGCCACGCTATTTTCATTGTTTGGCCTGCTATTTATGTGGCTGTGCTACGCCGGCGTTAAAGAGCGCTACGTCGAAGTGAAACCTGTCGATAACGCGCAAAAGCCCGGATTATTGCAGTCGTTCCGCGCCATCGCCGGTAACCGTCCGCTGTTTATTCTGTGTATCGCCAACCTTTGTACTCTCGGCGCCTTCAACGTCAAACTGGCGATTCAGGTTTATTACACCCAGTACGTTCTTAACGACCCGATCCTCCTCTCCTGGATGGGCTTCTTTAGCATGGGCTGTATTTTTATCGGCGTCTTTTTGATGCCCGGCGCAGTCAGGCGTTTTGGCAAGAAGAAAGTCTATATCGGCGGGCTGTTAATATGGGTGGCAGGCGATCTGCTCAACTACTTCTTTGGCGGCGGCTCGGTCAGTTTTGTCGCCTTCTCCTGCCTGGCGTTCTTCGGTTCCGCCTTCGTCAACAGCCTGAACTGGGCGCTGGTTTCCGACACGGTGGAGTACGGTGAATGGCGCACCGGCGTCCGCTCGGAAGGGACGGTTTACACCGGCTTCACCTTCTTCCGTAAGGTCTCCCAGGCGCTGGCAGGGTTCTTCCCCGGCTGGATGCTGACACAAATCGGTTATATCCCGAATGTGGTGCAATCGGCAGGCACCGTCGAAGGCCTACGCCAGTTGATCTTTATTTATCCTTGCGTGCTGGCGGTCATCACCATTATTGCGATGGGCTGTTTCTACAACCTCAACGAGAAGATGTACGTGCGAATTGTGGAAGAGATTGAGGCCCGGAAACATACGGTTTAACAACAATAAAATATAACGCCCTGCGGGGCGTTTTGAGAGGCGATTATGTCTAATCATGATCCGCTAACGCTAAAGTTGAGCCTGCGGGAAAAATGCGCCTATGGCGTGGGCGATTTCGGCTCAAATCTGATGCTGTGTATCGGTACGCTGTATCTACTGAAGTTTTATACCGATGAACTCGGGATGCCTGCATATTACGGTGGAATTATCTTTCTGGTGGCGAAATTCTTCACCGCTTTTACCGATATGCTCACCGGCGTATTGCTGGATTCACGCCGTAATATTGGCGCAAAAGGAAAGTTTCGGCCTTTTATTCTGTATGCGTCATTTCCAGTCGCTCTGGTTGCTACTGCGCAATTCTTTGCCACTCACTTTACTTTACCCGTTAAAACAGCCTTCGCGACGGTGCTGTTTATGTTGTTCGGTCTGTTCTACAGCCTGATGAACTGCTCATACGGCGCGATGGTACCCGCTATTACCAAAAATCCGCATGAGCGGGCCCAGCTCGCCGCATGGCGACAAGGCGGCGCTACCATTGGCCTTCTTCTTTGTACCGTAGGTTTTATGCCCATTCAGGCGCTGTTTACCCGTTCCCCTTCGCTGGGTTATCTGATTGCAGCAGTCATTTTTTCGGTCTGCGGGCTGTTCAGCATGTGGTGGTGCTTTAGCGGGGTGAAAGAACGGTATATCGAAACCGTACCTGACACGCATAAACCCAGCATATTGAAGTCCTTCTGCGCGATTTTTCGTAATCCGCCGCTGCTGGTGCTCTGCGTCGCCAATTTGTGCACGCTGGCCGCCTTTAATATCAAGCTGGCCATTCAGGTTTATTACACTCAGTACGTGCTGAACGATATTCATTTGTTGTCATGGATGGGTTTTTTCAGCATGGGCTGTATCCTGATTGGTGTTTTATTAGTACCTGCTGTGGTAAAACGCTTCGGGAAAAAACAGGTTTATCTTGGTGGTCTGATATTGTGGGCCGTTGGCGATATCCTGAATTTTATCTGGGGCGGAACGTCATTCCTGTTTGTTATTTTCTCTTGTATCGCCTTCTTCGGTACCGCTTTCGTCAACAGCCTGAACTGGGCACTGGTTCCGGATACGGTTGACTACGGTGAATGGAAAACGGGTATTCGCGCTGAAGGCTCGGTGTATACGGGTTATACCTTTTCCCGCAAAATTTCCGCTGCGCTTGCTGGCTTTTTGCCAGGTATTATGCTGACGCAAATCGGTTATATCCCCAACATAGCTCAAAGTGACACCACGTTGCTTGGTTTGCGTCAGCTCATTTTTTTATGGCCTTGCGGTCTTGCCATTATCGCAGCACTAACGATGGGCTTTTTTTATAAGCTCAATGAACAACGTTTCGCTTTTATTATCGAGGAAATTGCCCAACGAAAGAAAACAGGTAATCAAATTGTCGCGACTAATAATAAACAAAGTATTTCTACTGTAAATAATTAAACGACGCTTGCCGCTTTATCCATCCCGATGGATGGCGGCTTCCCTATATTTGAAAAATGGATTTATTATGAAATCTCTGAATACTCTAGTGATATTAACTTCAGTAATATCCACCTCTGTTTTTGCTGGCGCTTATGTAGAAAACCGTGAGGCCTATAACCTGGCGTCTGACCAAATGGAGTTTATGCTGCGCGTCGGCTATAACTCCGATATGGGTGCCGGAATTATGTTGACCAATACCTATACGCTACAGCGTGATGATGAATTAAAGCACGGTTATAATGAGATTGAGGGCTGGTATCCGTTATTTAAACCTACAGATAAATTAACCATCCAGCCTGGCGGGTTAATAAACGACAAAAGCATTGGTTCCGGCGGCGCCGTCTATCTGGATGTTAACTATAAATTTACCCCGTGGTTTAATCTTACGGTACGTAACCGATATAATCACAATAATTATAGTTCAACCGATTTGAATGGCAAACTGGATAATAATGACAGCTATGAAATCGGTAACTATTGGAATTTTATCATTACCGATAAATTTTCTTATACCTTTGAACCACACTATTTTTATAACGTTAATGATTTTAATAGTAGTAATGGTACGAAGCATCATTGGGAAATCACTAACACCTTCCGGTATCGTATCAATGAACACTGGCTGCCCTATTTTGAATTACGCTGGTTAGATCGTAACGTGGGCCCCTACCATAGAGAGCAAAACCAGATTCGTATCGGGGCGAAGTATTTCTTCTGATATTATCGCCTCTATTTTCCGAATCTGCATCACAGCGGGTAGTTGTTCTGCCCGCTCATTCATCCTGAATCAGACTCCCGATATCCCGCCCCTAAACGCCATGATAATATTCGCAAAGCGTTTTACCATATTCATGCTTATAGAGAAGGGAAACAAATGAATAAGCGATTTAATATTGGTTGGGACAATGAATTAACCCAGGAACAGCTCATTAATTTAATTTTAACCGATGAAGATCTGCCAAAGCTTCGCTCACTGACCATTGGTAACTGGGGTGATTGTTGGGAAGACGAAACCTGCCAGCCTATTATTGATATGATTGTGGAGAACGCCCCCCGCTTTGCTCACCTGGAATCACTGTTTATCGGTGATATGGAGAGCGAAGACTGCGAGATCTCCTGGATTAAACAAGGTGACTATTCCAGGCTCTATGCGGCGTTACCCAATCTGAAAGAACTGATTATTAAAGGCGCGTCGGATCTGCGACTGGGCGCTATACATCATGAGAAACTGGAGCACCTGGAAATCATTTCCGGTGGCATCCCTTCTAACGTGCTTGCCGAACTACAAAATGCGCAGCTCCCTGCATTAAAAACGCTGAAGCTCTTCCTGGGCGTAGAGGAATACGGTTTTGACGGTTCGCTGGATGACGTGATGGCGCTGGCATCGAAAGATCTTTTCCCTCAGCTCACCCATCTGGGGTTGATGAACAGCGAAGAGCAGGATGATATCGCCCGCCGGGTGCTGGAAAGTAATATCCTGCCGCAGCTTGAAGTGCTGGAACTCTCATGCGGTACCTTAACGGACAACGGCGCAGAGGCGCTGCTGGAGCATAAAGACCGAATTGCGCATCTGGAAACACTCGATCTCCACCACCACTATTTGACGCCGGAGATGCAGGAAAAGCTAAAAGCGGCGCTGCCGATACCGCTGAATCTTTCAGAAGCTCTGGAGCCTGATGATTACGATGGCGATATTTATATGAATGCGATGTACACCGAGTGATTGTGTTGGGGAATGTGCACATTCCCCTACTCAACGATAAAGGGATTTATTGTGATTACGCTCATTGGCCCCCATCAGAGCAAGCGCACGCATTATTTTATGCAGGCTGCCGCCGTACTTGGGGAACCCGTCACGGCGCTGACTCATCCGCACGCGCTGGACGCTTCGCTGACCTCTGGCATCGTTAAAATCGACCCGCCAGTACACAGTGAAACTGACATCCGCAAAATAAACGCGATCGGTCTGGACTATATCCATTTTTTGCAGAACATGGCGGCGCGTCCTGGCGTCACCTGGCTTAACCATCCGGCGGGCCTCATTCACCTGTTGGATAAAAAACGCTGCAAGCGGCGCTTACTGGAACACGGCATCCCCACGCCGCCGTTGGTAGCGGAAGACGTAAAAAGTTTTGCACAGCTCACCGCTATCATGGAGGAAAAAAAGGTCGCCAGCGTGTTCATTAAGCCCTCGCTGGGTTCTGGCGCGGCGGGCGTTATCGCTTTGCGCCGCCACCCTGATGGCATAAAGCAGGTGCTTTACAGCGCGATTGCCATATCAGGACAACAGCTATTTAACAGCAAAAAAATCCAACAGTATCGTCAGAAAGAAGATATCCAGCTCATTATTGATGGCGTTCTTCAGCAGGAAAACCTCGTCGAACAGTGGCTGCCCAAAGCCAGCGTAAAGCATAAAACCTATGATTTACGTATCGTCTGTCTGGATGGCGAAATTATCTGGCGAGTGGTCAGAACCTCCTCGCAGCCCATTACTAACTTACATCTGCAAAACCAGGCTTGCCGCTTCGAAAGTCTGGAATTATCTGCCGCAAAAGTGACTGAGATTGATACGCTCTGTCAAAATGCCATGCGACTTTTTCCTGGCATTCGCTTAGCGGGTATTGATGTTTTACTTACCACCAGCCTGACGCCGTATATTATTGAAATTAATGGCCAGGGTGATTTGATTTATCAGGATGCGCAGCAGAATAATCTAATTTATCAGGCGCAAATCCGGGCCATGAGGAAGCAAAATGTATAATTCAATGGATGAAGTCCCCGTCTCGCTGCACGCGTCGATTGACACAGGCGATGGCGAATTCGATATGAATGCGCTAATTAGTAATAACGCTCATATTCTTTTTATTGTGCTGGACTCGTTACGCTACGACATTGCGCTTCAGGAACAAACCGCCGGAAATACGCCCAACCTTAATCATTATGGACAATGGACGAAATGCGAAGCGGCCGGTAATTTTACCTGGCCTTCGCATCACGCCATGTTTTCAGGTTTTATGCCAAAACCTATTGATGATACCGTTAATCAGACCATGCTGTTTTTCCCAAAAGATATCGGACTTGGTCGTAAAGGGCCGAAAAATGCATTTGCCTTTGATGACGCAACATGGATAAAAAGTCTGGAAAATAAAGGCTACCAGACCATCTGTATTGGCGGCGTCTCTTTCTTTAATAACCGCTCCGGCATGGGAAAAGTGTTCCCGTCGATGTTTAAAGAGAGTTACTGGCATCCACGATTTGCCTGTACGGTTAAAGAAAGTATGGATAACCAGATCCATTATATCCAGAAAATCATGGCCGAGCGTGCTGGCAGCCAACCGGTCATGATGTATATCAATATCGACACGATTCATTACCCTAACCATTTTTACGTGGAGGGCGCGGCCCCTGGTGATACCGTTGAGACTCATGCCGCCGCGCTACGCTATATCGACGCCCGCATCGACGGATTACTGAACATTTTCCGCCAAACCGGCGGCGAAACGTTCGTTATTGTCTGTTCCGATCACGGCACCTGCTATGGCGAAGACGGGAAATATTTCCATAGTTTTAATCATCCGATCGTTAATACCGTTCCCTATATGCATTTCTTGCTGAGCTGTAATCATTAATATGAATAACAATGATATTTATCGTCAGTATATGTACAGTTATCCGCATAAGACGGCTTATCGGGAGCTGGAGAACGTCAGCTTTAGCGAAGTAAAACCGCGCATTTACGAGCACGACACACATCTGTATGTTCATATGCCCTTTTGTCAAAGTCGCTGCGGGTTCTGTAATTTATTTACCTGTACAGGCGCAGATAATACGTTCATTGATAGCTATATCGACGCGATTATTACCCAGGGCCGACAAATGGCGCTGGCACCCGTCCACTGGGCAAGCTTTACCGTAGGCGGCGGCACACCTCTGCTATTAAACATTGCGCAATTAGAGAAGTTATTTTTTTCCGTCTTTGATGTGCTCAATGTTGACTGGAATATTTATAAAACAATTGAAACTTCCCCTACGGATACCACAGCAGAAAAAGTAGCGCTATTAAACGCCTTTTCCGTTAATCGCGTCAGTATTGGCGTACAAAGTTTTCATGATAGCGAGTTACATACGCTGCATCGCCGCCACAATGCCGCCAGCGCGCACCAGGCGCTGGAATGGCTAAAGGCGGGTCATTTTCCATCACTCAATATTGATATTATTTACGGCATTCCCGGCCAGACTCACGCAAGCCTGACGGAATCGTTACATCAGGCGCTCGTTTATCAACCGGAAGAGCTGTTCCTTTATCCGCTTTATAATATGCCTCGCCAGGAAAATATGCATAGCTACTACGTTTTAGCCCGCGATCTTTTACGCAACGCGGGCTACACCCAAACGTCCATGCGCCGTTTCGTCCTTAATCCAGCGCCATCCGCCGCGGCGGAAAGCTGCGGATTTGAAAACTCACTGGCGCTCGGCGCGGGCGGCAGAAGTTATCTTGGCGATCTGCATTACTGTTCACCGTGGTCGTCGAACCTGCAAACATCACGAAAAATCATTCAGGCGTTTATCGACAGCCCGGATAAAACCGTCATTAATCACGGTTATCTGCTCCCCCCTGATGAAATGAAACGCCGCTTTATCATTAAAAATCTATTTTTCTGGCAGGGACTTTCTCTTAGCGATTATCAGCAATATTTTGCCAGCGATGCGCTAAGGGATTTCCCCGACCTGGAACGCTTTATACAGCAAGGTTACTGTTATCAGAATGGCAGTCGCCTCCGGCTAACGGAGATCGGTATGGCATTATCCGATTGCCTTGCTCCTGTGTTCGTTTCGCCTGAGGTGATGCTACGGGAGAATCGGCAGAGATGAGCGCCCCCGCCCTGCGCGATATTCACACGCTGTTTTATCGCGGCTATCTTAAATCGTGTAATTATCATTGCGGCTATTGCCCGTTCCATAAACACGCCCGTAACGATAAAAAACGCGACGAAGCCGCGCTATGGCGCATGGTTGACCATTTGCCTCTTTTAGGTACGCCGTTGAATGTGATGATTACGCCTTATGGCGAGGCGCTACGCTTGCGTTATTACATGGCGGCGCTGGCAGAAATTAGCCGCTATCCTCATGTTCAGGCGGTCGGCATACAAACTAACGCCTCTTTTTCGTTAATGTCATTGCTGGAGGCATTTCGTGCTGGCGGCGGAGATATCTCAAAGCTTCGGTTATGGTGTTCTTTTCATCCCTCACAAATTACCGCTGAGCGCTTTCTCCAGCAGTGTTTAGCGCTCTCTGCCGCCGGAATAACCTGGTGCGCGGGGGCTGTCGCCAGTATGAAAGATATCGACCAGTTTCGTTGGCTACGCCAGCGGTTGCCTGACCAGAATTATTTTTGGTTTAACGCCAACGAGTGTGCCAATACCCGGCATACCGTTGAGGAAACCATCGCCTTCAGCGAACTCGATCCGCTGTATGTGATTGAAACACAGCAGTGGCCAGCGCAGCTGGATATCTGTACCGCAGGAAGAAAAAGTATTTTTATGAATGCAGAAGGCGATCTTTTTGCTTGTCATATCAGCAAAATTAAAATGGGTAATTTATATCAGCAACGGCTTAATTCTCCCGCCTGCCAGGCAAAACAATGCCACTGTTTTCTCGCTTATCAGCACCGTCTCGATATTCCATTGCTGAATCACCTGGATGCCTCACGCTGTTTTAGGATCGGACGCTCATGCGATATCGTTTAATCGCTTTTGATCTTGATGGAACGCTGCTAAACCGTAATAAACAAATTCTGCCAGAGTCGCTAACCGCTATCCGTCAGATGCAGGACATGGGCTGCCGAATAATGCTTGTCACCGGTCGCTCTCATCGTGAAGCCTATGCGTATTATCAAACGCTGGCGCTCACCGAACCGATGATCTGTTGTAACGGAAGCTATATTTATCAACCGGCTCAACAGCAGATCCTTCATCCGCTGCCGCTGACGCACTTACAAACAGAAAAAATACTGGCGCGGGTATATCCGCTTAAACTGACAATTCGTGCTGATGATAAAATAATCTTTCAGGCTGATGAGCTAAGCAGTAGGGAGAATATTTGGCAAATCAGCGTCGTTCATCGGCACATAAAACAACTACAAAATATTGCTGAGTTTATACAGCATGAATTACAGCTAAGCTGTACCTGGTCCTGGCATCATCAACTGGATATTCTCCAGAAGGGGTGTAGCAAAGGACAAAGCCTCGCCAGATATGCACAGCAACAGCATATCGCAATGCGCGAAGTGATGGCGTTTGGCGATAATGATAACGATGCGGAAATGCTACGTTTAGCCGGATTGGGCGTCGCGATGGGGAATGCCAGCGCTCGGGCAAAGATGTATGCGGATAACGTCATTGGTCGGCATAATACGCCAGCGATTTCTGATTTTTTGGCAACCTTATCTCTTTATCAATGTGAATAAAAAAACCCCGCCGAGTTTTCATTTCGACAGGGTTTTTATCCGTAAGAACGTTAATTACTCTTCTTTCTGACCACGGTTCGCACGGCGGCGATCGTTTTCCGTCAGGTGACGTTTACGGATACGGATAGAGGTTGGGGTGACTTCTACCAGTTCGTCGTCATCAATGAACTCCAGCGCTTGCTCAAGGCTCATTTTAATTGGCGGAACCAGAATCACCGCTTCATCCGTACCAGACGCACGCATGTTGGTCAGTTTCTTACCGGTCAGGCAGTTTACCGTCAGGTCGTTGGAGCGACTGTGAATACCAATAATCTGGCCTTCATAAACTTCCGCGCCGTGACCCAGGAACAGCTTACCGCGATCCTGCAAACCGAACAGCGCAAACGCCACCGCTTTACCCTGACCGTTGGAGATCAGTACGCCGTTCTGACGCTGGCCCACTTCACCCGGACGAATATCGTCGTAATGGCTGAAGGTGGAGTACAGCAGACCCGTACCGGAAGTCATGGTCATGAATTCTGAACGGAAACCAATCAGCCCACGGCTTGGGATCACGTAGTCGAGACGTACGCGGCCTTTACCGTCCGGATTCATGTTTTTCAGGTCGCCTTTACGCTCGCCCAGCGCCTGCATGACAGACCCCTGGTGCTGCTCTTCGACGTCCAGCGTCACGTTTTCATACGGCTCTTGTTTACGACCGTCGATTTCACGGAAGATAACTTTCGGACGGGAAACCGCCAGTTCGAAACCTTCACGACGCATATTTTCAATCAGCACGGACAGGTGCAGTTCGCCACGACCGGATACACGGAACGCATCCGCATCTTCGGTTTCTTCAACGCGCAGCGCCACGTTATGCACCAGCTCTTTGTTCAGACGGTCAAGAATCTGACGAGAAGTCACAAACTTACCTTCTTTACCGCAGAACGGCGAGGTGTTAACGCAGAAGAACATAGACACGGTCGGCTCATCAACGGACAGCGCCGGCAGCGCTTCAACGTTCTGCGGGTCGCAGATGGTGTCGGAAATGTTCAGCTCGCCCAGACCGGTGATCGCAATGATATCGCCCGCTTCGGCGATATCGCTGTCGATACGCTCCAGACCCAGATGCGTCAGCACTTTACCTACTTTCGCGTTACGGGTTTTCCCTTCACTATCGATGATAGTGACCTGCTGGTTCGGCTTCACTTTGCCGCGTTTGATACGGCCGATGCCGATAACGCCAACGTAGTTGTTGTAGTCCAGCTGGGAGATCTGCATCTGCAACGGACCATCGAGGTCAACGTCCGGCGCCGGAACATGATCAATGATCGCCTGATACAGCGGGGTCATGTCTTCCGCCATATCTTCGTGGTCCAGACCCGCGATACCGTTCAGCGCCGAAGCGTAGATGATCGGGAAGTCCAGCTGTTCGTCGGTCGCGTCGAGGTTAACAAACAGGTCGAATACCTGGTCAACAACCCAGTCAGGGCGCGCGCCAGGACGGTCAACCTTGTTGATAACCACAATAGGTTTCAGGCCATGAGCAAAGGCTTTTTTGGTCACGAAGCGCGTTTGCGGCATCGGGCCGTCAAATGCGTCAACCACCAGCAGCACAGAGTCAACCATGGACATGACGCGCTCTACTTCACCACCGAAGTCAGCGTGCCCGGGAGTATCAACGATGTTGATACGGTAATCATTCCATTTAATAGCGGTGTTTTTAGCGAGGATAGTAATACCACGCTCTTTCTCCAAATCGTTGGAGTCCATCACTCGCTCTTGAGTTTCGGCACGCGCGTCGAACGTACCGGATTGCTGGAGCAGCTTATCAACCAGGGTAGTTTTACCATGGTCAACGTGCGCGATGATGGCGATGTTACGCAAATTTTCGATCACAACTTTGCCTCAGGCATTAGAAATAGCGCGTTATTGTACACGGATTAATCGCACTACAAAACAGGATCACAAACATCCTCCGCAAACAAGTATTGCAGAGTCTCTTTGTGATCGCTTTCACGGAGCGTTAAAAGGGTGGCTTGCGTTCTATTGCACCAATGTGGTGCTTAATGTTCACATTGAAGCACTATTTTGGTGCAACATAGTCACCGTGGTGCAGCCCTTTTGCACGATGGTGCGCATGATAACGCCTTTTGGGGGCAATGTGAAAGTTGGCACAGATTTCGCTTTATATTTTTACGGCGACACGGCCAGCAGAATTGAAGATCTCGTTACCACGACGACCGACCATGACCAATCCGGGAGAGTACAAGTATGTCCGCTGAACACGTTTTGACGATGCTGAACGAGCACGAAGTGAAGTTTGTCGATCTGCGCTTCACCGATACCAAAGGCAAAGAACAGCACGTCACGATTCCTGCTCATCAGGTAAATGCCGAATTCTTTGAAGAAGGCAAAATGTTTGACGGCTCCTCTATCGGCGGCTGGAAAGGCATTAACGAATCCGACATGGTGCTGATGCCAGACGCATCCACCGCAGTGATTGACCCGTTCTTCGCGGACTCTACCCTGATTATCCGTTGCGACATCCTGGAGCCTGGCACTCTGCAAGGTTATGACCGTGACCCACGTTCCATCGCAAAACGTGCGGAAGACTACCTGCGCGCGACCGGTATCGCCGATACCGTCCTGTTTGGGCCGGAACCTGAATTCTTCCTGTTCGACGACATCCGCTTCGGCGCATCTATCTCCGGCTCACATGTGGCGATTGACGATATTGAAGGCGCCTGGAACTCCTCTACCAAATATGAAGGCGGCAACAAAGGCCATCGTCCGGGCGTGAAAGGCGGTTATTTCCCGGTTCCGCCAGTTGACTCCGCGCAGGATATCCGTTCTGAAATGTGTCTGGTCATGGAGCAGATGGGCCTGGTCGTTGAAGCGCACCACCACGAAGTAGCGACCGCAGGTCAGAACGAAGTGGCGACCCGCTTTAACACCATGACCAAAAAAGCCGACGAAATTCAGATTTACAAATATGTCGTGCATAACGTGGCTCACCGCTTCGGTAAGACCGCGACCTTTATGCCAAAACCAATGTTCGGCGATAACGGTTCCGGTATGCACTGCCACATGTCGCTGGCGAAGAACGGCACCAACCTGTTCTCTGGCGACAAATATGCCGGTCTGTCTGAGCAGGCGCTGTACTACATCGGCGGCGTCATCAAACACGCCAAAGCCATCAACGCCCTGGCGAACCCGACCACCAACTCCTACAAGCGTCTGGTCCCGGGTTACGAAGCGCCGGTGATGCTGGCCTACTCCGCCCGTAACCGTTCCGCCTCCATCCGTATTCCGGTGGTGGCGTCTCCGAAAGCGCGCCGTATCGAAGTTCGCTTCCCGGACCCGGCGGCTAACCCGTATCTGTGCTTTGCCGCCCTGCTGATGGCCGGTCTGGACGGGATTAAGAATAAGATTCACCCGGGCGAAGCCATGGACAAAAACCTGTATGACCTGCCGCCGGAAGAAGCGAAAGAGATCCCACAGGTAGCGGGTTCTCTGGAAGAAGCGCTGAACGCGCTGGACCTGGACCGCGAGTTCCTGAAAGCAGGCGGCGTGTTCACTGATGAAGCGATCGATGCGTATATTGCGCTGCGTCGCGAAGAAGATGACCGCGTGCGTATGACCCCGCACCCGGTAGAGTTTGAGCTGTACTACAGCGTTTAATCGTATATTAAAAATCCGACGAATTTCGCGTTGCTGCAAGGCGGCAACTGAGCACATGCCCAGGAGCATAGATAGCGATGTGACTGGGGTAAGCGAAAGCAGCCAACACAACAGCAGCGTGAAAGGCGTCAGGAGTTTTTGAGTTGCCGTGGAAACTTTCAGCCCATCCCAGGATGGGCTTTTTTCTCCACCAACAATCTGATCTCACGCGCTTTTTAGTGGTAAAAAGCTATAATGCACTAAAATGGTGCAACCTTTTCCAGGAGACTGCTGAATGGCAAGCGGCATACAGCCCGATGCTGGGCAGATCCTCAATTCGTTAATCAACAGCGTGCTGGTGGTCGACGACGCGCTGGCAATCCATTACGCCAATCCTGCCGCGCAGCAGTTGCTCGCGCAAAGCTCACGCAAACTGTTCGGGACGCCGTTACCTGAACTGTTGAGCTATTTTTCGTTAAACATTGACCTGATGCGCGAAAGTTTAGCGGCAGGGCAAGGCTTTACCGATAACGAAGTGACGCTGGTGATTGATAGTCGCTCGCATATTCTCTCTTTGACCGCCCAACGTCTGCCCGACGATTTTATACTGCTCGAAATGGCGCCGATGGATAACCAGCGTCGTCTGAGTCAGGAGCAGTTGCAGCACGCGCAGCAAATCGCCGCCCGCGATCTGGTGCGCGGTCTGGCGCACGAAATCAAAAATCCGCTCGGCGGCCTGCGCGGCGCGGCGCAGCTACTCAGCAAGGCGCTGCCCGACCCGGCGCTAACGGAATATACCAAAGTCATCATTGAACAGGCCGACAGGCTACGCAACCTTGTCGATCGTTTGCTGGGGCCGCAGCACCCGGGAATGCACATTACCGAGAGCATACATAAAGTCGCAGAGCGCGTGGTGGCGCTGGTGTCGATGGAACTGCCGGATAATGTCCGGCTTATCCGCGATTACGACCCCAGTCTGCCAGAACTGCCGCACGATCCGGAACAAATTGAGCAAGTACTGCTGAATATTGTCCGCAATGCCTTGCAGGCGCTGGGGCCGGAAGGCGGCGAAATTACGCTGCGTACCCGTACCGCCTTCCAGTTAACGCTGCATGGCGAACGCTATCGCCTGGCGGCGCGTATAGACGTTGAAGACAATGGGCCGGGCATTCCTCCCCATTTACAGGATACGCTGTTCTACCCGATGGTCAGCGGTCGCGAAGGCGGCACCGGGCTTGGGTTATCTATCGCCCGCAATCTTATCGATCAACACGCCGGCAAAATTGAATTTACCAGTTGGCCGGGGCATACCGAGTTTTCGGTTTACCTGCCGATTCGGAAATAGAGGTGTTTATGCAACGAGGAATAGTCTGGGTCGTCGATGATGATAGTTCCATCCGTTGGGTGCTTGAGCGTGCTCTCGCCGGGGCAGGGTTGACCTGTACCACCTTTGAGAATGGTAATGAAGTACTGGCTGCGCTGGCCAGTAAAACGCCGGACGTCTTGCTGTCGGATATCCGAATGCCGGGAATGGACGGGCTGGCGCTATTAAAGCAGATTAAACAGCGTCACCCGATGCTTCCGGTCATCATTATGACCGCGCATTCCGATTTAGATGCCGCCGTGAGCGCTTATCAGCAGGGGGCGTTTGATTATCTACCTAAACCGTTTGATATTGATGAAGCCGTCGCTCTGGTCGAGCGCGCGATTAGCCACTATCAGGAGCAGCAGCAGCCGCGTAATATCGAGGTTAACGGCCCGACAACAGACATGATAGGCGAAGCGCCCGCCATGCAGGATGTGTTTCGCATTATTGGTCGGCTGTCGCGTTCTTCGATTAGCGTGCTGATTAACGGCGAATCAGGAACCGGTAAAGAACTGGTCGCCCATGCGCTACATCGCCATAGCCCACGCGCCAAAGCGCCGTTTATCGCGCTCAATATGGCGGCCATCCCGAAAGATTTGATTGAATCCGAACTGTTTGGCCATGAGAAAGGCGCTTTTACCGGGGCGAATACCATCCGGCAGGGCCGTTTCGAGCAGGCTGACGGCGGTACGCTGTTTCTGGACGAAATTGGCGATATGCCGCTGGATGTCCAGACTCGTCTGTTACGCGTGCTGGCTGACGGACAGTTCTACCGTGTGGGCGGGTACGCGCCGGTAAAAGTGGATGTGCGCATTATTGCCGCCACCCACCAGAACCTCGAACGACGCGTTCAGGAAGGGAAATTCCGCGAAGACCTGTTCCACCGCCTGAACGTGATTCGTATCCATCTTCCGCCGTTGCGTGAACGCCGTGAGGATATTCCGCGCCTGGCGCGCCATTTTTTGCAGGTCGCCGCCCGTGAATTAGGTGTGGAAGCCAAATTATTACATCCGGAAACCGAAACGGCGTTAACGCGCCTGGCATGGCCTGGTAACGTGCGTCAGTTAGAAAATACCTGCCGCTGGCTCACCGTCATGGCCGCCGGACAGGAGGTATTGATCCAGGATTTACCGGGCGAACTGTTTGAAGCCTCGGCGCCGGATAGCCCGTCCCACCTGCCGCCGGATAGCTGGGCTACATTACTGGCGCAATGGGCGGACCGCGCCTTGCGATCCGGTCATCAAAACCTGCTTTCTGAAGCGCAGCCAGAACTGGAGAGAACGCTACTGACCACGGCGTTACGCCATACGCAGGGTCATAAACAGGAAGCCGCCAGGCTGCTCGGTTGGGGGCGAAACACCCTAACGCGGAAGTTGAAAGAGCTGGGAATGGAGTAAACATTACCCGCGAGTGTAAAGATTAATAATTGAGCGCAAAACGCTGCTATTTTGCGCTTTACTGTTCCGATGAGTTCAGTATGATCATGCCCGGCAAACGGGGGGATTCATTATGTTAGAATCTATTATTAATCTGGTATCGAGTGGAGCGGTCGACAGCCACACGCCACAAACTGCGCTAGCCGCCGTGTTGTGTGCCGCGCTGGTGGGACTGTTCAGCTGACAATGTGCCGGATGGCGCTAATGCTTATCCGGCCTACAGGTTGTCGCAACGTGTAGGCCCGGTAAGCGCAGCGCCACCGGGCAACCCGGCTAAATGACGCGCGAGAACTGCTGCATCCGCGCTTTCTGGCGCAGATACGCGTCAAAGCACATGCAGATATTGCGGATCAGCAAACGACCTTTCGCCGTCACCTGAATTCCCTTCTCGCTAATATCCACCAGCCCATCTTTCGCCAGCGGCGACAGTAACTGCAAATCTTCGGCAAAATACTCAGCGAAATGCAAACCCCACTGCTGTTCGACAGCGTTAAAATCCAGGCGGAAGTTACAAATCAGCGCCTTGATAACATCGCGACGAATGCAATCATCACGGGTCAGCGTAATACCACGCCATAGCGCATTGCCCCGCTCATCCACTTGCTGGTAATAACGCTTCAGCTCTTTCTGGTTCTGCATGTAGCCATCGCCAATCATGCTGATAGCAGAAACCCCCATCCCCAGCAGATCGGTATCGCCCTGGGTCGTATAGCCCTGAAAATTACGGTGCAGCACGCCTTCGCGCTGCGCGACGGCCAGTTCGTCGTCCGGACGGGCAAAATGGTCCATCCCGATAAACTGATAACCGGCCTGAGTAAGCGATACGATGGTCTCCTGCAAAATATCCAGTTTCTGCTGCGCACTGGGTAAATCGGCATCTTTAATTTTACGCTGGGCGGCAAAAAGCGTTGGCAGATGCGCATAGTTAAAGACGCTCAAACGATCGGGGTTCAGTTCCGTCACACGCTTCAGCGTGAAAGCGAAGCTTTCTGGCGTCTGTTTCGGTAGACCGTAGATCAAATCGATATTGGTCGAGGTAAAGCCGATATCGCGGGCGTGATTAAGCAGCGCAAAGATGAATTCTTCATCCTGCTCGCGGTTAACCAGGCGCTGCACCTCTTTATTAAAGTCCTGCACGCCCATACTCAGGCGGTTAAAACCTTCCGCACGTAAATGATCGAGCACATCCAGCTCAATTTCACGGGGATCGACTTCGATCGAGATTTCCGCGTCGGTATTAAAGTGGAAATTTTCACGCAACAGCGTTATTAAGCGGCTGATTTGCGCTTTATTCAGGTAAGTAGGCGTACCGCCGCCCCAGTGAAGCTGGCTGACATGACGGTCTGCAAACAGCGGCGCGCGATGACGAATTTCCTGCTCAAGCGCGTCAAGATACTGGTCAGCTTTATGCTGTTGGCGGGTGACAATCTTGTTGCAGCCGCAGAAATAACACAACTTGTGACAAAACGGGATATGCACATACAGCGAGAGCGGACGTTCAGGATAACGCGCCACAGCCTGCAAGAATGCGGCGTCCTCGAAGTCTTCAGAAAACTCCAGCGCGGTTGGGTACGAGGTATATCGTGGCCCGGAATAGTTATATTTCTGGATCAGGGCCAGATCCCAGTCTATTTGCTGTTCAGACATGCTCACTCCTTCCGATGGCGTCTCTGGCGGGTACGGCGTACCGGCTTCACGCCATGACGGGCGGCAAGCCGGCTGCGCAGCCATTTCTGTCGCCGCGACAATCGCTGTAGTTTAACGAATAACCACACCAGATAACATATAACCGGAAGGGTTATAAGCAGGACGGGCAAGCCCACGGTGTAAACCCGTTAGTTGCCGCCTCTTAGCAGGCGCATCATATCTTCCTGCTTCTCGTCCTCTTCGTCGTCTTCTTCGTCGTCATCGTAAGACAGACCAAGCTTCTGCATCAGTTCATCAATACGATCCAGTTTGGCATCTACCCAGGCTTGATCTTCCACACTCAGGGTTTCGCCCGCTTCCAGACGTTCTAACAGCGCATCCAGGCGCTCATCCGTTTCCAGTAAATCCAACTCCGCCTGCGGTGAAAGCATAGGTTTCTCACTTTTCGGTTTATGCTGTTGGGTCACTTTTTCAGTCACGCCCAATGGAACAGGTGTTTTACTGCCAATACGTGGATCTTTTTGTTGATTCTGATTGCCGCCGCCCGAAGCGGAATTGCCGCCCGCCGCGCGACTTCCCGGCGCATGACCGCGATGTTTTTTCAGGCGTTTACGGTCGCGCGCCTCCTGGTTTAACTCTTCACGCGTTTTACGACGCTGTTTGCCAAAGGCTTTACTGCGCGGTGCAGAGGTTGGTTTTTTCATGATGTCAGATCTTTAAGCCGTTTTATTCAGTATAGAATTGAGGCGGAATCTAGCAGAAAGCAAGCAAAGAAAAAAGGCGACAGAGTAATCTGCCGCCTTTTTTCTTGACTCACGACCCTTAACGGGTTCCACCATCCCTGTTGGCTATCAACACGCCCTGTTTTTCCCTTAGCCTGGAACATTCCATGTTGTTTCCATTTCCTTTTACTAACGTCTCCGGACGTTTGTCTTCCTGACAATCCTGTGTCTTCGCCTCCTGGCGCTCCTGACCCTCATCCTGAGTCGTTGATCCTGTTAGCGTCCTCGCTATGTGCATTACTTTACTCTTTTGGGGTAAACTCACAAGATACCGACACGGCAAATCCCTTTTTTTCAGACAATTACCTTTCTATAAATTCATGATTTAACTATATTAACTGGCTTTGAGCCTGACAACGACTCTGTCATGTCGCATAAGTGCAATGGTCAATGTCTCACAAAGCGTATGGCTTTTACTTACAGCACCGCCGCGCCGAAAAATCCGTCTTTTGCTGGCGTTCAGGTATAATCGCCACAATGCTTTGACTGACGGAGACGACCGCTTTGACTAACCTGAATTATCAACAGACGCATTTTGTGATGAGTGCGCCTGATATTCGCCATTTACCTTCCGATTGCGGAATTGAAGTGGCTTTTGCTGGCCGTTCCAATGCAGGCAAATCCAGCGCCCTGAACACGTTGACCAACCAAAAAAGCCTGGCGCGCACCTCTAAAACGCCGGGCCGTACCCAATTGATTAACCTGTTTGAAGTCGTAGAGGGCAAACGGTTGGTCGACCTGCCGGGCTATGGCTATGCGGAAGTCCCGGAAGAGATGAAACGCAAGTGGCAACGCGCGCTGGGGGAATATCTGGAGAAACGTCAAAGCCTACAGGGCTTAGTCGTTTTAATGGATATCCGCCATCCGTTGAAAGACCTCGACCAACAGATGATCCAGTGGGCTGTAGAGAGCAATATCCAGGTTCTGGTTCTTCTGACCAAAGCGGACAAACTGGCCAGCGGCGCGCGCAAGGCGCAGTTGAATATGGTACGTGAAGCCGTGCTGGCTTTTAATGGCGATGTGCAGGTAGAAGCGTTTTCCTCGCTGAAAAAGCAGGGCGTGGATAAGTTACGTCAGAAGCTGGATAGCTGGTTTAGTGAACTGGCACCGGTCGAAGAGATTCAGGACGGGGAATAATCACCCGCTATGCCGGATGGCGCCGCTGCGCGTCTTATCCGGCCTACGGTGTGAGCGAAACTTTTCTTGCGCACAATAAAAAACGCCCCAGTCATAAACTGACTGGGGCGGCTAAAATATTCAGCCAAATCCGATTACGTGAAGTAAAAGGTCTGAAAGATAGAACATCTTACCTCTGTACCCTACGTGAATAACTTTACTCTTTTTTGAGCAACACAGAAAGACCTTTTCGTAATTTTTTTTCATTCTTTACATAGGGAATTCTAATACCCATCACAAAACCCCCGTGATTATGTTGCTTAATTACGAAAAAAGTGCGTTATTCCTTAAATGCTTAGTGCGCTTGATCCCAATTTTCCCCGCTACCGACTTCTACCAGCAACGGCACATCAATACGCGTGCAGTTTTCCATCAACTGATGGATACGTTTTGCTACCGCATCTAAGTCGTCTTTATGCACCTCGAACACTAATTCATCGTGTACCTGCATAATCATCCGCACGCGTGGCTGCTCGGCCTGTAGCCAGGCATCGACGGCAATCATGGCGCGCTTGATGATATCGGCAGCCGTTCCTTGCATGGGAGCATTGATCGCCGCGCGTTCCGCCCCCGCGCGCCGCGCCGCGTTGCTGGATTTAATATCCGGCAGGTAAAGGCGGCGCCCCTCCAGCGTTTCCACATAGCCTTGTTCTTTTGCCTGAGCGCGGGTGCGCTCCATATATTCCAGCACGCCAGGGTAGCGTTCGAAGTAGAGATCCATATACTTCTGCGCCTCTTTACGCGGAATATTAAGCTGGCGAGAAAGACCGAAGGCGCTCATCCCGTAAATCAGGCCAAAGTTAATGGCTTTCGCACTTCGGCGCTGTTCCCCGGTCACGCTATCCAGCGGCAAGCCAAAGACTTCCGCCGCCGTTGCGCGGTGAATATCCTTCCCTTCGGCGAACGCCGTGAGCAGTCCTTTATCACGGGAAAGATGCGCCATAATACGCAGCTCAATCTGTGAATAGTCCGCAGACACGATGAGATAATCCTCAGGCGCAATAAATGCCTGACGAATGCGGCGGCCTTCTTCATTGCGCACCGGAATATTTTGCAGGTTCGGATCGGTGGACGATAAACGTCCCGTCGCCGTTACCGCCTGATGATAGGACGTATGGACGCGCCCGGTTTTCGGGTTAATCATCAGCGGCAGCTTATCGGTATAGGTGGATTTTAGCTTCGCCAGACCACGATACTCCAGAATCACTTTCGGCAGCGGATAGTCCAGCGCCAGCTCTTCCAGCACCTCTTCCGACGTTGACGGCGCGCCGCCAGGCGTTTTCTTCAGCGGCTTAATACCCTGCTTTTCAAACAGGATGGTCTGCAACTGCTTCGTCGAGGACAGGTTGAACGCCTCGCCCGCAATGTCATGCGCTTTCTTTTCCAGTTCCGCCAGACGTAGCGTGATTTCTTCCGAATGTTTGTGCAGGACGGCAGGATCGATTTTTACGCCATTGCGCTCAACGCGTGACAGTACAGGCACCAACGGCATTTCGATGTTTTCGAAAACATTCAGCGGGCCTTTGTGCTGCTGGAGCTCAGGCCACATTTTGAGATGCAACTGTAACGTGACATCCGCATCTTCTGCCGCATAGCGCCCCGCTTCCTCCAGTGCGATCTGGTTAAAGGTGAGCTGGTTTTTACCTTTACCGGCAATGTCTTCAAAGGTGATAGTTTTGTGCTTCAGCCAACGATCGGACAAGCTGTCCATATCATGGCGTCCGGCGACGCTGTTCAGAATGTAAGACTCAAGCATGGTATCGAAGGCGATACCGCGCAGCTCAATACCGTAATTTTGCAAGACGCCGCGATCGTACTTGAGGTTTTGCCCCACTTTGCGCACTTTTTCATCTTCCAGCAGCGGCTTCAGCAGTTCCAGAGCACGCTGGCGGGAGATTTGATCCGGAGCGTCCAGATAATCATGCGCGACAGGTACATACGCGGCAACGCCAGGTTCGATGGCAAACGAGAGGCCCACCAGGTTGGCGGCGATATTATCTAGGCTGTCGGTCTCCGTGTCGAAAGCAAAAACTGGCGCTTTTTTCAGCTTTTCAATCCAGCTTTCCAGCGTAACGTCGTCCAGAATCGTGACATAATTTTCATAAGAGAGCGCCGCTGCCGGTTCGCTGGGCGATTCATCAATAACGACCGTTTCCTGCGGTTTGGCCGCCGGTTTCACGCCCTTTGCCTGTAGCCACTTGCCTGACTCAACGTCCGCCGTCCAGCGCTTAAACTCATATTTTTTAAACAGGCCCAGCAGTTCATCCGCAATCGGCTGCTGCACTTCAAGCTGTTCGCAGGTCAGCTCCAGCTCAACATCCGTTTTAATGGTGGCGAGTTTATAAGACAGGTACGCTACGTCTTTATTCTGCGCTAATTTACCGGCCATCGTTTTGGCGCCGCGGAAAGTGAGACCGGCAATTTTTTCCGGCTCGGCGTACAGCGTATCCAGGCCGCCCAATCCCTGAAGCAAAGCTTGCGCCGTCTTCTCACCCACGCCTGGTACGCCTGGAATATTATCCGAGGAGTCCCCCATCAGCGCCAGAAAGTCGATAATCAGCTCAGGCGGCACGCCGTACTTATTAACGACTTCATCCGGGCCGAGGATGGTGTTAGTCATGGTGTTGATCAGCGTAATATTCGGCGTCACCAACTGTGCCATATCTTTATCGCCGGTGCTGATTAATACCGGACGCCCCACCTTCTCCGCTTCTCGCGCCAGTGTACCGATAACGTCATCCGCTTCTACGCCAGAGACTGCCAGCAGAGGTAACCCCATGGCTTTAACCATGGCATGTAACGGCTCTATTTGCGCTCGCAGATCATCCGGCATCGGAGGACGATGCGATTTGTAGTGTTCAAAGAGCTCATCACGGAAGGTTTTTCCTTTGGCGTCAAACACCACCGCAGCATGCGTCGGCTGATACTGCATGATCAGGCTGCGCAACATGTTGAGGACACCATACATTGCGCCCGTAGGTTCTCCCGCGCTGTTGGTTAACGGCGGAAACGCATGATAGGCGCGATAAAGATAGGATGAGCCATCTACGAGAATAAGTGGGTTTTCTGGGATCTGAACCATAATGTCCATGCCTGTTTAACAGATTATGGTTAAAGGATGCCACATACAGGAGGAAAACTTGAGTTTTTCGCCGCATTTGCGGAAAAGTTTTGTCGATCTTCAGGATCGCTCGCAAAACAACCTGTGGATAACTTTGTGTGTAAATTCTTACCATTACTTTAAAATCAGCGCGATAGCCTTCTCGTCTTAATAATTACCCATTATTTTCAATGAGTTGTTAACATCACGTTTTTCTGATTATCTGATTCATGCCGTTATCATAATGTGGATAGTTGTTACGAGTGTTTCTATTTCACTCAGCGCCATCATTAGCATCGTTTTCTGATAGAATCAGCCTCTTGCGCCCTTTTCGCGCACCGTTTATGGCTAACTTTTGAATAATTTATTATGACGAGAATACTCGCGGCTATCACGCTCCCATTGAGTATCGTATTGACCATCCTGGTCACTATTGTTTGCTCAGTACCGATCATCGTTGCCGGCATGGTAAAGCTCCTTTTGCCTGTTCCCGGTATCTGGCGCAAGGTCTCCATTTTCTGCAATTTCATGATGTATTGCTGGTGTGCTGGTCTTGCAGCGCTGTTACGCCTTAATCCGCACTTGCAATGGGATGTAGAAGGGTTAGAAGGGCTGAGCAAGAAAAATTGGTATTTACTGATTTGTAATCATCGCAGCTGGGCCGATATCGTTGTGCTTTGCGTTCTGTTCCGCAAGCATATCCCAATGAATAAGTACTTTCTTAAACAGCAATTGGCCTGGGTGCCGTTCATCGGCCTGGCGTGCTGGGCATTAGATATGCCGTTTATGAAGCGCTACTCCCGTAGCTACCTGCTCCGACACCCCGATCGACGCGGCAAAGATGTTGAAACAACTCGTCGCTCTTGCGAAAAGTTTCGTCGGTATCCCACCACTATCGTTAACTTTGTTGAAGGCTCGCGATTTACGCATGAGAAACGTCAGCAAACGCATTCACCTTATCAACATCTGTTGCCGCCAAAAGCAGCCGGTATTGCAATGGCGATTAATGTTTTAGGCTCACAGTTCGATAAGCTGCTTAATATTACGTTGTGTTACCCAAACAACGATCGTCACCCCTTCTACGATATGCTAAGCGGTAGGCTGACGCGTATTGTTGTTCGGGTGCAACTGGAACCCATAAATGAAGAACTGCACGGCGATTACGTGAACGACAAAACATTCAAACGCCGTTTTCAACGTTGGCTTAATACGCTGTGGGATAAGAAAGATATACAGATAGAAGAGATTAAAACATCTTATAAAAACGCCGGTCAGTGACCGGCGTTCTTTTTATTTTTTATCAACCAAATATTTCACAGTATCAGCATACTGCTGAACAAAAACATCCATGCTGCTGGTATCCATGCCTTGTGGGTTAATCTGGTATTTGCCATTTACAAACATCGCCGGAACGCCCTGCAGTTGCAGGTCAGCCGCGGCTTTCTCCTGTTGCGCAACCAGTGATTTCACCACGAAGCTGTTCCATGCTGCATCGTAATCTTCGCCCTTGACGCCCGCATCAACGAACACTTTACGGATATCCGCGGCAGATTGTACTGTCTGGGTTTTCTGTACGGCTTCAAACAGCGGGACCGTGACTTTATCTTCTACACCCAACGCCATCGCCACCGCCCATGCCTGGGTGAGCTCCTTGCCCAACGGCCCCAGGAACTCAACGTGGTACTTGGTCATTTTGGTGCCTTCCGGCAGCTTTTTCTTCACATTGTCAGACACATGAAGCACTTCTTCAAACTGATAACAATGTGGGCAGTAGAAGGAGAAAAACTCCAGTACCTGGGGTTCGCCAGCGACCGGTTTATCCAGCGTGATATACTGTTTACCGTCGCTGATCTGTGCTGCCGAGGCGCTAAAAGCTAAAACCATACCAGCCAGCGCCAGCCAAATCTTTTTCATGATCAACTCTCTCCGATTAATACATTGGCGTTAATTGTAAAGGGGGTTCGTGCAAAATTTTAGTCTGCTCAATAAAAGTCGTTGTCTGTCGCTGCCAGTAATCTTCCCCTGTTAACCAGGGAAAGTTTTTTGGAAACGCAGGATCGCCCCAACGACGAATCAACCAGGCAAGATAATAAACTAAACGCATGGCGCGTAAAGGTTCAATGAGACCAATTTCAGCCGTATCGAACTCACTAACTTCTTCATAAGCTTCAATAATGGTTTCAAGCTGCATTCGCTGTTCGGCTTTGTCGCCGTTCAGCAGCATCCATAAATCCTGTATCGCCGGGCCGTTACGGGCATCATCTAAATCGACAAACAGCGGTCCATCACGCCATAGAATGTTGCCGGCATGACAATCGCCGTGCAATCGCAGCGTGGCGAAATCGGGGCGCCAGCATTCGGTAACTGCAGACAGTAGAGTATCAGTGGCTTTCAGGAAAGCCGCTTTTTGCCCGGAGGGAATCAGTGCGGCATCTTCGAATACCTGGCGAGGTTCAAAAAGATACTCTGCAAGCCCAATGTCAGGCCGGAAAGTGAAAGGACGTTTTCGCCCCGTCTGATGCAATCGACCAAGATAACGCCCTACCGCCTCCATCTGATCGATATTATCTGCTTCAAACTGACGACCGCCTACGCTGGGGAAAATGGCATAATGATAGCCCTGATGCGCTAACAGTGTCTGGCCATTAAACGCGAGCGGAGCAGCAACCGGAACCTCATCCTTCACCAGTTCAAGCGCGAATTGGTGTTCTTCCCGAATTTGATCAACAGACCAGCGTTCAGGACGATAAAACTTAACGACAAAACGTCGACGGTCTTCATCCTGAAACTGATAGACGCGGTTTTCATAACTGTTTAGTGGAGTCAGCCCGGAATCCACCCTGATCCCCTGTTCAAACAGCGCATCCATGATGGTTTCCGGGTGTAGCGTCTGGAAAGTAAAAGCGTTGTCGTTCATCCCATCATCCGGAAAATACTACGAATGATTCAGGATATCATTTCGTGGCGATTTCGGTGGCGCCGCTTACAAGGTTTTACTCTTTAATAACGCCGCGGGCGCGTAAAAGCGCCGTTTTAAAGTCCTCTTCATAGTCTTTTTGAATCCCTGGAATGGCGGCGTCTTTGGCGGAATCGCGCATTTTCAGATGGTAGATCAGGATATCATCAGTTAAATCTTCCAGTTTGCCGTCAAAACCTGACTCTTTCGCCAGTTTCTGCAAAAATTGCGTCAGATTAAGATCAGGCTCTTTCTGCCAGGCTGGCTGGAGGAGTTCAATGACTTCATTCAGGCGTTTACATTTCATAGCTGTGCTCCTTATTCTTGATACAGACACGGTAGCAGGGTCAATCCCACAATAAAAGAGGCGATATCGGTGAATCTGGATGAAGTAATAACCGGCGTGGTGCTGGCAGGCGGTAAAGCCAGGCGGATGGGAGGTGCGGATAAAGGTCTGCTTGAACTGGACGGGAAACCGCTCTGGCGGCACGTTGCCGATGCGCTCGCGCCGCAACTGGCTACGGTCGTCATTAGTGCTAATCGCCATCTGGATATCTACCAGGCCAGCGGCCTGAAAGTCATTCCGGATTCAATCGCTGACTTTCCCGGTCCGCTGGCGGGTATGCTTTCCGTTTTTCAGCAGGTAGCAGGCGACTGGTTTCTGTTTTGTCCCTGTGACAATCCCTGTATCCCCCACAACCTGGTCGATCGTTTAGCAACGCAGCGTCATGGCGCACCCGTGGTTTGGGTTCATGATGGAGAGCGCGATCATCCAACGATCGCGTTGATTAATCGTGCCGTTGAACCCCAGTTGACAGCTTATTTGCAAGCAGGCGAGCGGCGGGTAATGATTTTTATGCGCCAGGTAGGCGGACACGCCGTTGATTTCAGCGATTGTAAGGAGGCATTTGTGAACGTCAACACGCCGGAGGAACTCGCGCAATGGCAAAAGAGACCATGATACCGCTACTCGCCATTGCCGCGTGGAGCGGCACGGGAAAAACAACACTGCTGAAAAAACTGATCCCAGCACTTTGTGCGCACGGTATTCGGCCAGGGCTGATTAAGCATACCCATCATGATATGGATGTTGATAAACCGGGTAAAGATAGCTACGAATTACGTAAGGCCGGGGCAGCACAAACGCTGGTTGCCAGTCAGCAGCGCTGGGCGTTAATGACTGAAACGCCGGGGCAAGAAGAGTTGGATCTGGCATGGCTGGTGAGCCGGATGGATGCATCAAAGCTGGATATGGTGCTGGTAGAAGGGTTTAAACACGAGGCAGTTGCGAAGATCTTACTTTTTCGTCAGGGATGTGGGCACAGCGAGGAAGAATTAATTCTTGATGAGCATGTTATTGCGGTTGCCAGTGATATTCCACTTGCCGTAGCGGTACCCGTTTTGGATCTTAATGATGTATCGCAGATTTCTGTCTTCATTTTGCGGTGGTTAGAGAAAGCACGTTCCTTGTAGGCCGGATAAGGCGAAGCTGCCATCCGGCGGTGCCGGTTGCCTGATGGCGCTGCGCTTATCAGGCCTACATTTTTACAGTTACCACACACGCAAAGAAGCCCGTCCGTCAGAACGGGCTTCTTCACTTGTCTGATGCCTGGCAGTTTATGGCGGGCGTCCTGCCCGCCACCCTACGGGCCGTTGCTGCGCAACGTTCAAATCCGCTCCCGGCGGATTTCTCCTCCTCAGGAGAGTGCTCACCGACAGACCACAGATAAAACAAAAGGCCCAGTCTTTCGACTGAGCCTTTTGCTTAATTTGATGCCTGGCAGTTCCCTACTCTCGCATGGGGAGACCCCACACTACCATCGGCGCTACGGCGTTTCACTTCTGAGTTCGGCATGGGGTCAGGTGGGACCACCGCGCTAGTGCCGCCAGGCAAATTCTGTTATCAGACCGTTTTTACGTTCTGATGTAATCTGAATCAGTGCTGAAAATCATCTCTCATCCGCCAAAACATCTTCGGCGTTGTAAGGTTAAGCCTCACGGTTCATTAGTACCGGTTAGCTCAACGCATCGCTGCGCTTACACACCCGGCCTATCAACGTCGTCGTCTTCAACGTTCCTTCAGGAGACCTAAAGTCTCAGGGAGAACTCATCTCGGGGCAAGTTTCGTGCTTAGATGCTTTCAGCACTTATCTCTTCCGCATTTAGCTACCGGGCAGTGCCATTGGCATGACAACCCGAACACCAGTGATGCGTCCACTCCGGTCCTCTCGTACTAGGAGCAGCCCCCCTCAGTTCTCCAGCGCCCACGGCAGATAGGGACCGAACTGTCTCACGACGTTCTAAACCCAGCTCGCGTACCACTTTAAATGGCGAACAGCCATACCCTTGGGACCTACTTCAGCCCCAGGATGTGATGAGCCGACATCGAGGTGCCAAACACCGCCGTCGATATGAACTCTTGGGCGGTATCAGCCTGTTATCCCCGGAGTACCTTTTATCCGTTGAGCGATGGCCCTTCCATTCAGAACCACCGGATCACTATGACCTGCTTTCGCACCTGCTCGCGCCGTCACGCTCGCAGTCAAGCTGGCTTATGCCATTGCACTAACCTCCTGATGTCCGACCAGGATTAGCCAACCTTCGTGCTCCTCCGTTACTCTTTAGGAGGAGACCGCCCCAGTCAAACTACCCACCAGACACTGTCCGCAACCCGGATTACGGGTCCACGTTAGAACATCAAACATTAAAGGGTGGTATTTCAAGGTCGGCTCCATGCAGACTGGCGTCCACACTTCAAAGCCTCCCACCTATCCTACACATCAAGGCTCAATGTTCAGTGTCAAGCTATAGTAAAGGTTCACGGGGTCTTTCCGTCTTGCCGCGGGTACACTGCATCTTCACAGCGAGTTCAATTTCACTGAGTCTCGGGTGGAGACAGCCTGGCCATCATTACGCCATTCGTGCAGGTCGGAACTTACCCGACAAGGAATTTCGCTACCTTAGGACCGTTATAGTTACGGCCGCCGTTTACCGGGGCTTCGATCAGGAGCTTCGCTTGCGCTGACCCCATCAATTAACCTTCCGGCACCGGGCAGGCGTCACACCGTATACGTCCACTTTCGTGTTTGCACAGTGCTGTGTTTTTAATAAACAGTTGCAGCCAGCTGGTATCTTCGACTGACTTCAGCTCCGTGAGTAAATCACTTCACCTACGTGTCAGCGTGCCTTCTCCCGAAGTTACGGCACCATTTTGCCTAGTTCCTTCACCCGAGTTCTCTCAAGCGCCTTGGTATTCTCTACCTGACCACCTGTGTCGGTTTGGGGTACGATTTGATGTTACCTGATGCTTAGAGGCTTTTCCTGGAAGCAGGGCATTTGTTGCTTCAGCACCGTAGTGCCTCGTCGTCACGCCTCAGTGTTAAAGTGAACCGGATTTACCTGGAACACACACCTACACGCTTAAACCGGGACAACCGTCGCCCGGCCAACATAGCCTTCTCCGTCCCCCCTTCGCAGTAACACCAAGTACGGGAATATTAACCCGTTTCCCATCGACTACGCCTTTCGGCCTCGCCTTAGGGGTCGACTCACCCTGCCCCGATTAACGTTGGACAGGAACCCTTGGTCTTCCGGCGAGCGGGCTTTTCACCCGCTTTATCGTTACTTATGTCAGCATTCGCACTTCTGATACCTCCAGCAACCCTCACAGGCCACCTTCGCAGGCTTACAGAACGCTCCCCTACCCAACAACACACAGTGTCGCTGCCGCAGCTTCGGTGCATGGTTTAGCCCCGTTACATCTTCCGCGCAGGCCGACTCGACCAGTGAGCTATTACGCTTTCTTTAAATGATGGCTGCTTCTAAGCCAACATCCTGGCTGTCTGGGCCTTCCCACATCGTTTCCCACTTAACCATGACTTTGGGACCTTAGCTGGCGGTCTGGGTTGTTTCCCTCTTCACGACGGACGTTAGCACCCGCCGTGTGTCTCCCGTGATAACATTCTCCGGTATTCGCAGTTTGCATCGGGTTGGTAAGCCGGGATGGCCCCCTAGCCGAAACAGTGCTCTACCCCCGGAGATGAATTCACGAGGCGCTACCTAAATAGCTTTCGGGGAGAACCAGCTATCTCCCGGTTTGATTGGCCTTTCACCCCCAGCCACAGGTCATCCGCTAATTTTTCAACATTAGTCGGTTCGGTCCTCCAGTTAGTGTTACCCAACCTTCAACCTGCCCATGGCTAGATCACCGGGTTTCGGGTCTATACCCTGCAACTTAACGCCCAATTAAGACTCGGTTTCCCTCCGGCTCCCCTATTCGGTTAACCTTGCTACAGAATATAAGTCGCTGACCCATTATACAAAAGGTACGCAGTCACACAGGTAAACCTGTGCTCCCACTGCTTGTACGTACACGGTTTCAGGTTCTTTTTCACTCCCCTCGCCGGGGTTCTTTTCGCCTTTCCCTCACGGTACTGGTTCACTATCGGTCAGTCAGGAGTATTTAGCCTTGGAGGATGGTCCCCCCATATTCAGACAGGATACCACGTGTCCCGCCCTACTCATCGAGCTCACAGCACATGCGCTTTTGTGTACGGGGCTGTCACCCTGTATCGCGCGCCTTTCCAGACGCTTCCACTAACACACATGCTGATTCAGGCTCTGGGCTCCTCCCCGTTCGCTCGCCGCTACTGGGGGAATCTCGGTTGATTTCTTTTCCTCGGGGTACTTAGATGTTTCAGTTCCCCCGGTTCGCCTCATTAACCTATGGATTCAGTTAATGATAGTGTGACGAGTCACACTGGGTTTCCCCATTCGGGTATCGCCGGTTATAACGGTTCATATCACCTTACCGGCGCTTATCGCAGATTAGCACGCCCTTCATCGCCTCTGACTGCCAGGGCATCCACCGTGTACGCTTAGTCGCTTAACCTCACAACCCGAAGATGTTTCTTACGATTCATCATCGTGTTGCGAAAATTTGAGAGACTCACGAACAACTTTCGCTGTTCTGTGTTTCAATTTTCAGCTTGATCCAGATTTTTAAAGAGCAAAACTTCGCAGTGAACCCTTTCAGGTACACTCTGAAGTATTTTTTCGTAAACACTCACGAGATGGTGGAGCTATGCGGGATCGAACCGCAGACCTCCTGCGTGCAAAGCAGGCGCTCTCCCAGCTGAGCTATAGCCCCATCGTGTAGTCAGAACCTCTTTACCGATAATTTTTCCTGAGACAAGGCGTGGAATAACGAAGCATACATCAGTATGTGAGTTATTTCACAACGCAGTATTCAGGGAAAATCTGGTAGGCCTGAGTGGACTTGAACCACCGACCTCACCCTTATCAGGGGTGCGCTCTAACCACCTGAGCTACAAGCCTGTAGAGGTTTTACTGCTCGTTTTTCATCAGACAATCTGTGTGAGCACTGCAAAGTACGCTTCTTTAAGGTAAGGAGGTGATCCAACCGCAGGTTCCCCTACGGTTACCTTGTTACGACTTCACCCCAGTCATGAATCACAAAGTGGTAAGCGCCCTCCCGAAGGTTAAGCTACCTACTTCTTTTGCAACCCACTCCCATGGTGTGACGGGCGGTGTGTACAAGGCCCGGGAACGTATTCACCGTGGCATTCTGATCCACGATTACTAGCGATTCCGACTTCATGGAGTCGAGTTGCAGACTCCAATCCGGACTACGACGCACTTTATGAGGTCCGCTTGCTCTCGCGAGGTCGCTTCTCTTTGTATGCGCCATTGTAGCACGTGTGTAGCCCTGGTCGTAAGGGCCATGATGACTTGACGTCATCCCCACCTTCCTCCAGTTTATCACTGGCAGTCTCCTTTGAGTTCCCGACCTAATCGCTGGCAACAAAGGATAAGGGTTGCGCTCGTTGCGGGACTTAACCCAACATTTCACAACACGAGCTGACGACAGCCATGCAGCACCTGTCTCACAGTTCCCGAAGGCACCAATCCATCTCTGGAAAGTTCTGTGGATGTCAAGACCAGGTAAGGTTCTTCGCGTTGCATCGAATTAAACCACATGCTCCACCGCTTGTGCGGGCCCCCGTCAATTCATTTGAGTTTTAACCTTGCGGCCGTACTCCCCAGGCGGTCTACTTAACGCGTTAGCTCCGGAAGCCACGCCTCAAGGGCACAACCTCCAAGTAGACATCGTTTACGGCGTGGACTACCAGGGTATCTAATCCTGTTTGCTCCCCACGCTTTCGCACCTGAGCGTCAGTCTTTGTCCAGGGGGCCGCCTTCGCCACCGGTATTCCTCCAGATCTCTACGCATTTCACCGCTACACCTGGAATTCTACCCCCCTCTACAAGACTCAAGCCTGCCAGTTTCGAATGCAGTTCCCAGGTTGAGCCCGGGGATTTCACATCCGACTTGACAGACCGCCTGCGTGCGCTTTACGCCCAGTAATTCCGATTAACGCTTGCACCCTCCGTATTACCGCGGCTGCTGGCACGGAGTTAGCCGGTGCTTCTTCTGCGGGTAACGTCAATTGCTGCGGTTATTAACCACAACACCTTCCTCCCCGCTGAAAGTACTTTACAACCCGAAGGCCTTCTTCATACACGCGGCATGGCTGCATCAGGCTTGCGCCCATTGTGCAATATTCCCCACTGCTGCCTCCCGTAGGAGTCTGGACCGTGTCTCAGTTCCAGTGTGGCTGGTCATCCTCTCAGACCAGCTAGGGATCGTCGCCTTGGTGAGCCGTTACCTCACCAACAAGCTAATCCCATCTGGGCACATCTGATGGCAAGAGGCCCGAAGGTCCCCCTCTTTGGTCTTGCGACGTTATGCGGTATTAGCCACCGTTTCCAGTAGTTATCCCCCTCCATCAGGCAGTTTCCCAGACATTACTCACCCGTCCGCCACTCGTCAGCGAAGCAGCAAGCTGCTTCCTGTTACCGTTCGACTTGCATGTGTTAGGCCTGCCGCCAGCGTTCAATCTGAGCCATGATCAAACTCTTCAATTTAAAAGTTTGATGCTCAATGAATTAAACTTCGTAATGAATTACGTGTTCACTCTTGAGACTTGGTATTCATTTTTCGTCCGAGGACGTTAAGAATCCGTATCTTCGAGTGCCCACACAGATTGTCTGATAAATTGTTAAAGAGCAGTGCCGCTTCGCTTTTTCTCAGCGGCGCGGGGTGTGCATATTACGCTTTCCCGCTTCAGAGTCAAGCGTTTATTTTCGCTTTTCTCCGTGAGGTTCTGGTCTGAACCCCGCTGACCCGGCGGCCTGTGTGCCGTTGTTCCGTGTCAGTGGTGGCGCATTATAGGGAGTTATTTCTGCCTGACAAGAGGAAATTTAAAATAATTTTCTGAGTGCGCACTTTTTATTCTTTGCGTTTATTTTGCCGACGATTTGTTGGTTAAATGGGCTATTTCACGGGCAAAGTGCGCAACTTGCTCCCAGTCGGTGTACACCACTTCTTTACTGGTATCCGTTTCGCCGCCCGACATCTTCATAATAAGCTTGATCATCAGACGGTCATACCAGCGATAGCGGGGATAGCGAAGCGCGCCTGCAATGACGGCACAGTAGTCAGGTCGCCACGGAGAACTCATTAAAAACTTACGCGCGTAGCTGTTAGTCTGCGGCGTCCGTTTTTCAGCTTTACGCGCTACCAGGTTAACGGAATAAAAGGCGCTCGGCATTCCGTTCAACCGCGTGGCGTATTTCTTAACAAACTCCTGAAAGGCGCTGTGGTAATGACCATAACGAATAGACGCGCCAATCACTACGCGATCATAGCTATCCCAGTCAGGCTCTTCTGCGCGATGCAGATTAACGACATCGGCCCAGATCCCCATCTCTTTGAGTTCAGAAGCCAGATAAGAGGCAATTTCGCGCGTTTGTCCGTCCCGGGTAGAGAAAAGAATCAATGTTTTCACGTGTTACTCCATTATTCACGCCAGAAAGTCGGGGTAAAAAGTACCAGCAAAGTGAATACTTCCAGACGACCAAATAGCATGTTGGCGATGAGTATCCATTTCGCAACCGGATTCATACTGGCGAAGTTATCAGCAACCACCCCCAGCCCCGGTCCCAGGTTATTAAGCGTAGCCACTACCGAGGCGAAAGCCGAGAAATCATCTACGCCTGTAGCGATAATGGCCAGCATACTGACGATAAATACCAGCGCGTAGGCAGAAAAGAATCCCCAGACGGCTTCCAGAATACGTTCTGGCAGCGCCCGGTTCCCCAGCTTAATACTGTAAACGGCATTCGGATGCACCAGACGTTTGAGTTCGCGGTTCCCCTGTTTAAATAACAACAGAATACGGATGACCTTTAACCCCCCGCCCGTTGACCCGGCGCAACCGCCAATAAACGCGGAACATAGCAGCAAGACAGGCAAAAACAGCGGCCAGCGCGCAATGCTGTCCGTGGTAAACCCTGCCGTTGTCGCCATCGACACAACCTGGAAGAATGCCTGATTTAGCGTTGTCAGCGCCGAGTCGTAGATATTATGGAACCACAGTACCAGCGTGCAGATTACCACCAGCGTCAACTGTACGCCGATGAACATGCGGAATTCCGGATCGCGCCAGTATACTTTCAGGCTACGCCCGCTTAATAAAGAGAAATGCAGGCCATAGTTACAACCGGAGATCAGCAGGAAAATAGCGATGATGGTATTAATAGTGGGACTATCAAAATAGCCTACGCTGGCGTCATGCGTTGAGAAGCCGCCGATAGCGATAGTGGAGAAGCTATGTCCGATAGCGTCAAACGCGGGCATCCCTGCAAACCATAGCGCCAGCGCGCAGGCTACCGTTAGCAAGACATAGATAAGCCACAGCGTTTTCGCCGTCTCGGCAATACGCGGGCGCATTTTGTTATCTTTCAGCGGCCCCGGCATTTCCGCCCGATAGAGCTGCATCCCCCCGACGCCGAGGATAGGGAGAATCGCCACCGCCAGCACAATGATCCCCATACCGCCAAACCATTGCAGCATCTGACGATAAAAGAGAATGGCGTGCGGTAATGAATCCAGCCCCACCAGCGTAGTGGCGCCCGTGGTGGTTAACCCGGAGAACGATTCAAAAAAAGCATCGGTAATGGTGAGGTTTGGGCTTTCCGAGAAAATAAACGGTAGCGCACCCACGCTGCCCAGCACGGTCCAGAACAGCACCACGATAAGAAATCCTTCGCGGGATTTCAGCTCGCCCTTTTCCCTACGGTTTGGCCACCACAGTATGGAACCGATCGCCAACGCGACAAAAAAGGTCTGCGTGAACGCTCTTCCTGCGCCATCACGATATATTAGCGCTACCAGTCCCGGGAGAATCATTGTCCCCGAAAATAAGATAACCAGTAGTCCAACGATTCGGGTAATGGCGCGAAAATGCATCTCTGCCGCTTCCTTTATTCTTAAAAATGAGGTGGGGATTATTCTTCAATCGCTAACAATTGCAATGAACCACGGCTAAAATCCGCCAGTTTTGTGGAAAATGCATTCACATGAGCAAAAGGAAGCGCCACCCTGAGCCGAACAGACGCCTGATAATCGCTGGAAACGATCTTCCCGGCAAACTGTCCTAATAATGCTTCGATTCCGGCCAACTGACCGTACTCACACTGCAAAGTATATTCGGTTAATGGCGTCTTGCGTTGTGTGGCAAGCTGACGTAATGCCTGATTCACACCGCCGCCATAGGCTTTTACCAGCCCGCCCGTACCCAGCAGAATACCACCATAGTAGCGCACGACGACGGCAGTAATTTCTCCGACGCCGCTGCCCATCAATTGCGCAAGCATCGGCTTGCCTGCCGTTCCCGCCGGTTCGCCGTCGTCTGAAAAGCCCAGTTGCTGTGAGTCGTCCGGCGCACCCGCCACCCACGCCACACAATGGTGGCGCGCATCAGGGTGCTCAGCTCTGACTGACTCAACAAACGCTTTCGCCGCGTCTACGCCATCGGTATGCGCCAATAGCGTAATAAAGCGGCTTTTTTTGATCTCTTCAACAACGGTGACCGGCGCTGCAGGGATTAACCAACTGTCCATTACGCCAGTTTTAAATCCCGCGTCATGTTTTCCACGCCGTTTTCGTGGATGACCACGTTATCTTCAATGCGAATACCGCCGAAAGGCTTGAGCGCTTCAATTTTCTGCCAGTTGAAGTGCTTGCTGAACGGCCCTTCGCGCCACGGCGCTAACAGCGATTCGATGAAGTAAATCCCCGGTTCGATGGTCAACACCATTCGCGGCTGTAACACACGCGTGCAGCGCAGATACGGGTATTTGGACGGCGCGGCGAGATGCGTACCGGAATCATCCTGCATAAACCCGGCCACATCGTGTACCTGCAGACCCAACGGATGACCAATACCGTGCGGCATAAACGGCCCGGTGAGATCATTTTCCACCATCGCCTCTTCACTCATGTCGGTAATGATTTGATGCTTACGCAGCAGCTTCGCGATGCGCTGATGGAACTGAATATGATAATCCACATAGCTGACGCCCGCCTTCATGGTAGCGATCAGCGCCAACTGTTCGTCGTTAACATCTTTCACCAGGTGGGCGTAGTCGTTATCGCTTTTCGCCGACCAGGTCCGCGTCAGATCCGCCGCGTAGCCGTTGTATTCCGCGCCCGCATCCAGCAGGAAACTGCGCATTTCAGACGGTGCCTGATGATCCAGTTTCGTGTAATGCAGCACGGCGGCATGTTCGTTCAGCGCTACAATGTTGCTGTATGGAACATCGGTATCGCGATGTCCCGTGGCGGTCAGGTACGCCAGGTTGATGTCAAACTCGCTCATGCCGGAACGGAAGGCCTCTTCCGCCGCACGATGACCGCTCACCGCCATTTTCTGCGCTTCGCGCATACAGGCCAGTTCATAATCCGTTTTATAGGCGCGGTAGTAATGCAGATAGTCGATAACACCTTTCGGGTTGATGTTGCTGGCGGCGATATCCAATTGTAGCGCGCGCTCAGGAACCGGGCCGATATAGCCGATATTGCCACGCGCGGCAGGCAGTTGGCTGCCGATGCCATCCGCTTTCGGTAAGGCGACGACCTCGACTTCTTCTGTCCAGAAGGACGTTGGCAGCGGTTCAACGTTATGCCAGTAATCGACCGGCAGATAAAACCACAATTTGGGTTTGTTGACGCCATCGACCAGCAGCCAGCAATTTGGAACCTGGGTTACCGGCACCCACGCTTTAAACTGCGGATTGACCTTAAACGGATAAGGGTGATCGTCGAGAAAGACGTTGAAAAGCTCGCCGGAATGAATAAGTAACGCATCCAGCTTAAAGCGCGCCAGAACATCGCGCGTCCGTTCTTGTAAGGTAACAATATGATTTTTATAGAGCGCGGCCAGTGATTCCATTTTTTACCCTTCTGTTTTTTTGACCTCAAGTTTCCGCATCTTAGCACATCGCCCCACGAGAGCGTGATCTCTGCCGAGCGTGATCACATCGGCATTTCTTTAATCATTTATTTGCATTTTATTAACACAAAATACACACTTCGCTTCATCTGGTACGACCAGATCACCTTGTGGATTCAGGAGACTGACATGCTTTATAAAGGCGACACCCTGTACCTCGACTGGCTGGAAGATGGCATCGCCGAACTGGTGTTCGATGCTCCAGGCTCGGTCAATAAACTCGACACCGCAACCGTCGCCAGCCTCGGCCAGGCGCTTGAGGTGCTGGAAAAGCAACACGATTTAAAAGGGCTGCTGCTGCGCTCGAATAAAGCGGCCTTTATTGTCGGCGCGGACATCACCGAATTTCTTTCACTGTTCCTCGTCCCCGAAGAGCAGTTAAGCCAATGGCTGCATTTCGCTAATAGCGTCTTTAACCGTCTGGAAGATTTACCCGTACCGACCCTTGCCGCCGTAAACGGCTATGCGCTGGGCGGCGGGTGCGAATGCGTGCTGGCCACCGATTACCGTCTGGCGACGCCAGACCTCCGTATCGGTCTGCCGGAAACTAAACTGGGCATCATGCCGGGTTTCGGCGGCTCCGTTCGTCTGCCGCGTATGCTGGGCGCAGACAGCGCGCTAGAGATTATCGCGGCAGGTAAAGATGTCGGTGCTGAGCACGCGCTGAAAATCGGCCTTGTGGACGGCGTGGTCAAACAAGAGAAGCTAATTGAAGGCGCGATAGCGGTGTTACGCCAGGCCATTACCGGCGATCTCGACTGGAGAGCTAAACGCCAGCCGAAACTGGAACCGTTGAAACTCAGCAAAATTGAAGCAGCGATGAGCTTTACCATCGCTAAAGGCATGGTCGCACAAACGGCGGGTAAACATTATCCGGCGCCGATGACCGCAGTGAAAACCATTGAAGCCGCCGCGCGTTTTGGTCGTGAAGAAGCGCTGAATCTGGAAAATAAAAGCTTTGTTCCGCTGGCGCATACCAATGAGGCTCGTGCGCTGGTCGGTATCTTCCTCAACGATCAATATGTAAAAGGTAAAGCCAAAAAGCTGACCAAAGATATTGAGACGCCGAAACAGGCAGCCGTACTGGGCGCGGGCATTATGGGCGGCGGTATCGCTTACCAGTCGGCCTGGAAAGGCGTACCGGTTATCATGAAAGATATCAACGATAAATCGTTGAACCTCGGCATGACCGAAGCGGCCAAGCTGCTGAACAAACAGCTGGAGCGCGGCAAGATCGGCGGTTTGAAGCTGGCGGGCGTCATTTCGACCATCCACCCGACTCTCGATTATGCCGGTTTCGATCGCGTAGATGTTGTTGTCGAAGCGGTAGTCGAAAATCCGAAAGTCAAAAAAGCGGTACTGGCGGAAACCGAGCAGAAAGTGCGCCCGGAAACCGTGCTGGCCTCAAATACCTCCACCATCCCAATTGGCGAACTGGCAAGCGCCCTGGAACGTCCGGAAAACTTTTGCGGAATGCACTTCTTCAACCCGGTACACCGGATGCCGCTGGTTGAAATCATTCGCGGCGAGAAGAGTTCAGACGAAACCATTGCCAAAGTCGTCGCCTGGGCCAGCAAAATGGGCAAGACACCGATTGTAGTCAACGACTGCCCCGGCTTCTTTGTTAACCGCGTGCTGTTCCCCTATTTCGCCGGTTTCAGTCAACTGCTGCGCGACGGCGCGGATTTCCGCAAAGTCGATAAAGTGATGGAAAAACAGTTCGGCTGGCCGATGGGCCCGGCCTATCTGCTCGACGTGGTGGGTATTGATACCGCCCACCACGCGCAGGCGGTAATGGCGGCAGGCTTCCCGCAACGGATGCAGAAAGAGTATCGCGACGCTATCGACGCGCTGTTTGAAGCAAGCCGCTACGGTCAGAAGAACGGTCTGGGCTTCTGGCGCTATAAAGAAGACAGCAAGGGTAAGCCGAAGAAAGAAGAAGATGCCGCGGTGGATGACCTGCTGGCAAGCGTCAGCCAGCCGAAACGCGACTTCAGCGACGACGAGATAATCGCCCGTATGATGATCCCGATGATTAACGAAGTGGTTCGCTGTCTGGAAGAAGGCATTATCGCAAGCCCGGCGGAAGCCGATATGGCGCTGGTCTACGGCCTGGGCTTCCCTCCGTTCCACGGCGGCGCATTCCGCTGGCTGGATACACAGGGCAGCGCGAAATATCTTGATATGGCGCAGCAGTATCAACACCTCGGCCCGCTGTATGAAGTGCCGGAAGGGCTGCGTAATAAAGCGCGCCATAACGAACCGTATTATCCCCCGGTTGAACCAGCCCGTCCGGTTGGTTCTCTGAAAACGGCTTAAGGAGTCACAATGGAACAGGTTGTCATTGTCGATGCTATTCGCACCCCGATGGGCCGTTCGAAGGGCGGCGCGTTTCGCAACGTGCGGGCAGAAGATCTCTCCGCCCACTTAATGCGTAGCCTGCTGGCGCGTAATCCGTCGCTTACAGCGGCGACCCTCGATGATATTTACTGGGGCTGCGTACAACAAACGCTGGAGCAAGGCTTCAACATTGCCCGTAACGCCGCGCTGCTGGCAGAAATTCCCCATTCGGTACCGGCGGTCACCGTCAACCGTCTGTGTGGTTCCTCGATGCAGGCGTTACACGATGCAGCGCGAATGATCATGACCGGCGATGCGCAGGTTTGTCTGGTTGGCGGCGTGGAACATATGGGGCACGTGCCGATGAGCCACGGCGTGGATTTTCACCCGGGTCTGAGCCGCAACGTCGCCAAAGCGGCAGGGATGATGGGGCTAACGGCGGAAATGCTCTCCCGCCTGCACGGCATTAGCCGGGAAATGCAGGACCAGTTCGCCGCGCGTTCTCACGCTCGCGCCTGGGCCGCCACCCAGTCTGGCGCATTCAAAACGGAGATTATCCCGACTGGCGGTCATGATGCAGACGGCGTGTTGAAGCAGTTTAACTACGATGAAGTGATCCGCCCGGAAACCACGGTCGAAGCGCTATCAACGCTGCGTCCGGCATTTGATCCGGTTAGTGGCACGGTCACGGCGGGCACCTCATCCGCGCTTTCCGATGGCGCAGCCGCCATGCTGGTAATGAGCGAAAGTCGTGCCCGTGAGTTGGGCCTGAAACCTCGCGCCCGTATTCGCTCAATGGCAGTGGTGGGTTGTGATCCGTCAATTATGGGTTACGGGCCGGTTCCGGCGTCAAAACTGGCGTTGAAAAAAGCGGGACTGTCAGCCAGCGATATCGATGTGTTTGAGATGAACGAAGCGTTTGCCGCACAGATCCTGCCATGCATTAAGGATCTGGGATTGATGGAGCAAATAGACGAGAAGATCAACCTCAACGGCGGCGCGATCGCGCTTGGTCATCCGCTCGGCTGCTCCGGAGCACGTATCAGCACCACGCTTATCAACCTGATGGAGCGCAAAGACGCGCAGTTTGGTCTGGCGACGATGTGTATTGGTCTGGGTCAGGGCATCGCCACGGTGTTTGAGCGGGTTTAATCAAAGATAATATCCCCTAAATAACTCGCATTGCAGCGCAGCGGCGACTGAGCGAATCCCCGGGCACATAGATAACTATGTGCCCGGGGTGAGCAAAGGCAGCCAACAAAGAGGCTGCGCGAATTATGACGGGAAACAGTTTAGTTGCCGTTTTTCCCGCCCGTCAGGGGCGGGTTTTTTCACCGTATGGCCCGTTCTACTCAGTAAGCGCTTTGGTCAGGCTAAATGGCATAGCTTGATATCCACGCGCACCATGTATTTGCATTTCGACCGCAGGCTCTTTTTCTCCCCATTTGAACTCTTCCAGATACGGATTAGGTAAGCTGGTAAATGCGCCTACCGACAAATCAAACGCACCACCTGCTGTTGCGGAATACACAAACACAGAATTCTTGTCAGTCTGGTACTCGGTGATAGAGGTTACCGGGCTAAACCACTCGTTCCCGCGCTCTTTACCGTATTGCCAGATCTGTTGGACTGTCTTGTTTTTCTGGTCGATTTTGTAAATCACGGAGCGGCTGTATTTCATACTCTGCATAGCAGGCTGTTCTAAGCCGCGGCCATCGCCATTGTCGAAAGCGGAAAGGTATAAGATATCGCCTTTACTCTTACTATCAATTTTAAAGGCCGTATGTTGCGTCCATGTCCAGTCGAAGTCACCCTCGCAGCCACTGTCCTGGCAGGCGATTTTTTGGCCTTTGCTATCCACAGGCGTCAGAATTGCGGCATTAAATGGCGCTTTCCAGCCAGCAGGCGTACCCAGTATCCACTTCACTTTCTTATCGCGGCCGATTTTGATAATCGCACTCTGGTGGCGGGAGCTGATGATGATGGAATCATCTTCACTGTCATAGTCGACGCTGTTGACATGCGCCCAGTTGCGGCCAGCCCCACTACCCACGATATCCCCGAATTTGTCGGAGGAGTCCAGCGCCGCCAGATCTTCTTCGCTCAACGTATGGCCGGACTGGCTGGCGTCGATATTCAGGCACACAGCGCCCTGATCGAGGGTTTTCATTATCACATCACGATAAGGATCGAGGATATCAAACAGACGCCATTCATCCACTACCACGCCGTTCTGATCAACTTCGGCAATCACATCACGCACGGTACGAACATTTTTCCCATCAGGACGTTTATAGTTAGAGCTGGCTACACGCAGGAAGTAGTGACCGTTGGCCGCGTTATCCATTGAGTGTGAAAAATCGTTATAATTATCCGGCAGACGGCGGTTAAAGATTTCACGCCCCATGATATCGTATTTCACATAACGCTGACCGTAGCCCCACGATAGTGCGCCATCCTGGTTTTGTTTAAAGCCCATCATAACGCCAGCACGATAAATTGACTTTAAATCATAAATTGAACTTGGATTCATAAACCAACGAATATCACCGGAGGTGTCGATAATAGCGTTAGCTGTAGTGAAGTTCCATTCTAATGCACCCCCAGTAGGGTTGTTCCAGACAGTACGCGTTCCATTCCCAGACTTATCTTTCGTATTATTCAAAAGATACAAGCGATCTTTAAATTCTGGGGAAACCTTTTTAACATCGATAGTAAAGAGTGCTGATTGTTCTTCTTTTGTACCCGATGATTCAATATAGGCAGGCGGTGCATACATTTTATAGCTTTCTTTTATATTTTCGGTTTTACTACCCTGGATCCTTGTATATTCAACTTCAACGGTATTGACATAATCTGGGTAAAGACCAAAGACGGGGATACCGCCATACGTTAAAAGGTATTTATTATTAACTTTATACGCGATCTCCTGGCCATTTTCTTTGGGGACAATCCGTACATGCACGTCACGTAACTGGTAACCGCCATTACGAATAACGGCGGTTAGCGGCGCGATATCATAGGGGTTCATAACAACTTCGCCAATTTTTCCCTGGACCTGATAGTCCACTTTAGCGCCGCTGGCGCCGCCGATGGCGAAAGCAGTAGAAGGTACTGATGACAAAATTGCAACAGATAATGCGAGAGAAGTTAAAGCATATTTAAATTTCATAACACTCTCCATCTTATAAATAAATAACTAACTTTCCATTTTATGTTTCTTTTATAAAAATAAATGAAGCATATATAATTAACTATTTTTATTGATAGCCTCAGGACATAATATTACTTAATTTATTACACGCAATACAAAGCCTGTAGATATTCAATATCATAACGTTTTATAGTTGACGATTAATTAATATTTAAGAGGACTTTTAGGTAGGCTAACGTAAAAAGGGACGCTACTGCGTCCCATAAAATAGTTAAATAAATGCGAACGCATCGCCAAACAGACGATCTTCCCGCGCGTTACGCTCATGACAGAACAGATCGCGGGCGATTTTCGCCATCTCAAAACGTCCGGCAATATAAATATCGTGCCCCGCCAGCGTACCATAATCCTGCAATACCGCCGTAAGTACCGTTCCTGTACGTCCACGCCAGCCTTCTTCCGGCTGCTCGACAACAGGTTCAATACGCAAATTCGGATGGTTAACAGAGAGTGCTTCCAGCTCAGAGAGATCATAGAGGTGCTTTTCTTCGCGACCACCCCAGTAAATGGTAACATCGCGGTTCGGGTTGCGCGCTAACGCCGTCAACAGGATGGAGCGCACATAAGAAAAGCCCGTACCGCCCGCGATCAGAATCAACGGACGCTCTTCATCGTCACGTAGCCAGGCGTCGCCATGCGGAATATCGACGACGATTTCCCGGTCTTTCAGAATTCGATCCATGACCGCCATCGCATACAGATTGAGCTCGGAAGCGCCAATGTGTAATTCAATAAACCCTTTCTCGTCCGGCGTTGAAGCCATCGAAAACGGGCGTTTGTCACGCTCGTCCATTACGACCATCAAATACTGACCAGCGCGGAATGAAAACGCCGCGTCCGGCACTAAACGAACCCGATATACGGTATCGGTGATAGCTTCTACCGAGGTCACTTTACAGCTTAAGGTTGTCATGCGCTCCCTCTGTCGGGTGTCGGGTCAATACCGACATTTTTCAAGCCGAGTCGCCGCAGCCTGAAATGTCGATGTCCGCTTTCAGTTATTTAAAGATAGCCAGCTCATCCCAAATCGCATCAATACGCGCGGTAACTTCAGGATCTTTAACAATAGGACGACCCCACTCGCGTTGGGTTTCGCCCGGCCATTTGTTTGTGGCATCCAGCCCCATTTTTGAACCCAGCCCGGAGACCGGCGAGGCAAAATCCAGGTAGTCAATCGGCGTATTTTCAACCAGCACCGTATCCCGCGCAGGGTCCATACGGGTGGTAATCGCCCAGATCACATCATTCCAGTCGCGTGCGTTAACGTCATCATCGCAAACGATAACAAACTTCGTATACATAAACTGGCGCAAAAACGACCAGACGCCCATCATGACGCGTTTCGCATGACCAGCGTACTGCTTTTTCATCGTCACTACCGCCAGGCGGTAAGAACACCCTTCCGGCGGCAGATAAAAGTCGACGATTTCCGGAAACTGTTTTTGCAGAATAGGCACGAAGACTTCATTGAGCGCCACCCCTAATACCGCAGGCTCATCGGGCGGACGCCCGGTATAGGTGGAGTGATAGATGGCATCCTCACGCTGCGTAATATGCGTGACGGTAAAGACCGGAAAGTTATCCACTTCATTATAATAGCCCGTATGATCGCCATACGGTCCTTCCGGCGCCATCTCTCCCGGCTCAATGTAACCTTCAAGGATAATCTCGGCGCTGGCAGGCACTTCCAGATCGTTAGAAAGGCATTTAACCACTTCAGTTTTCGTGCCGCGCAGCAGGCCCGCAAAGGCATACTCCGACAGAGTATCGGGAACAGGAGTCACGGCGCCAAGTATCGTCGCCGGATCGGCGCCCAATGCGACGGAGACCGGGAAACGTTCACCCGGACGCGCGGCTAACCACTCCTGAAAATCCAGCGCGCCGCCTCGGTGAGACAGCCAGCGCATAATAAGCTTATTTTTACCTATCAACTGCTGACGATAAATGCCCAGGTTTTGCCGTTCTTTGTGCGGGCCACGCGTTACCGTCAGTCCCCAGGTAATCAGCGGCGCGGCGTCGTCCGGCCAACAGGTCATGACAGGAAGACGCGTTAAATCGACATCATCGCCAGACGCGATTTTCTGTTGGCAAGGCGCGCCGCGTAACCGTTTCGTCGGCATATTCAGCACTTGCTTAAACTGCGGCAGCTTGTCAAACAGATCGCGAAAGCCTTTCGGCGGCTCAGGTTCTTTCAGAAACGCTAATAATTTACCCACTTCCCGTAAGGCGGAAACATCATCCTGCCCCATGCCCATCGCCACGCGTTTTGGCGTGCCAAAAAGGTTGCACAGCACCGGCATGGCGTAACCTTTAGGATTTTCAAACAGCAACGCCGGTCCACCCGCACGCAGCGTGCGGTCAGCGATTTCCGTGATTTCCAGATGAGGATCCACAGGTAGCGTGATGCGTTTTAGTTCCCCCTGCTGCTCAAGTAGCGTCAGGAAGTCGCGTAAATCGTGATATTTCATGGCGTCCATTGTAGCCTCTTGGTAAGCGCATCATTATACGGCGTTCATCATCGGGATGCTGTATTTTTGTTAAATTAGCGTGAACTCTGGCAACCAACGCTAATCCAGATACGGCTTAAAGGATGAAGTGTATAATTAACTTCGCGCATGGCTTTTGCTATGCTTGCGCCCCGAACAAGCGGATAAGAGTCATTATGCAATCCTGGTATTTACTGTACTGCAAACGCGGGCAACTTCAGCGTGCTCAGGAACACCTCGAAAGACAAGCGGTAAGTTGCCTGACACCGATGATCACCCTGGAAAAAATGGTACGCGGAAAACGTACCTCCGTCAGCGAACCGCTCTTTCCTAATTATCTGTTCGTTGAATTTGATCCGGAAGTGATACATACCACTACAATCAACGCCACGCGCGGCGTCAGCCATTTTGTGCGCTTTGGCGCGCATCCTGCGATCGTGCCTTCCAGCGTTATTCATCAGCTTTCTATCTACAAGCCCGAAGGCGTTGTCGATCCTGAAACCCCCTATCCCGGCGATAGCGTCATCATCACGGAAGGCGCATTTGAAGGGCTGAAAGCGATTTTTACCGAACCGGATGGCGAAACGCGTTCGATGTTACTGCTTAATTTACTCAATAAAGAAGTGAAGCAGAGCGTAAAAAACACCGGTTTTCGCAAGATTTAGCGATCGTTCAGAATACAACCTCAAATAAGGTTCTGGCGTTGGCATCTGTCATCGCCGCTAACCATTGCGGATCTTCACCACGCCATAGCGCAATGCGCTCCAGGATGTGAGGCAGATACGCGGGCTCGTTGCGTCGTGACGTTGGTTTCGGCGTAAGATCGCGAGGCAACAGATACGGCGCGTCGGTTTCTATCAGTAGCTTTTCCGCTGGAATAAACGGTAAGAGTTCACGTAGCTCAAGTCCGCGTCGTTCGTCGCAAACCCACCCGGTAATACCGATATAGAGCCCGCTGTCCACACAGGCCTGCATTTGCTGGCGTGAACCGGTAAAGCAGTGCAGTATTGCACCAGGAAGACTATCCAGCCAGGGATCAAGCAATGCCAGAAATCGCTCATGCGCGTCCCGGCAGTGCATAAAGATTGGCATCTGCAATTCGGCGGCAATTTGTAGCTGCGCCTGAAAGGCACGCTCCTGCTCCTGCGGCGTGGAAAAATTGCGATTGAAATCCAGCCCGCACTCACCGATAGCGACGACTTCTGGCTGGTTCGCCAGCGCAATAATGGCGTCTTCAGACGCGGATGACCACTGACTGCTGTCATGGGGATGGACGCCAGCCGTCGACCAACAATGGGGGTAGCGCCGCGCCAGTTTTAACGCCTGCTGACTTTCATGGATGTTCGTTCCGGTCAGTAGCATACCTTTTACTCCCGCCGCAAACGCACGGGCGACCACATCATCACGATCTTTTGCAAACTGGCTACTGGTTAAATTAACGCCAATATCAAACATGCTTGCCCCCATATGACAACCGCCCTGGCGGGCGGTTGTGTTTAGTCTTCAGTGTGCTCGGCCTTTTCGGTTTCGGCCTCGTTATCTTCGTCGCGCGTCCGTCGCTTACCGACATAAAAGCGTGAGCAGAAAACGCCAATTTCAAACAGGCAGTACATCGGTATCGCCAGCAACGTTTGCGAGAAAACATCTGGCGGCGTAAGCAGCATTCCCACAATGAATGCCCCGACCAGGATATAAGGCCGTTTTTTACGCAAATCTTCTGGCGTGGTGATGCCCATCCAGCACAGCAACACAATCGCCACCGGCACTTCAAAGGCTACGCCAAAGGCCATAAAAAGCGCCATAACAAAGCTAAGATAGCTGGCGATATCTGTCGAAACCTGTACCCCTTCCGGCGCCGTATGCGTCAGGAAACCAAAGGCCAAAGGGAATACGACAAAATAGGCGAAGGCCATACCAATGTAGAAAAGCAGCGAGCTGGATACCAGCAGCGGTACGACCAGACGACGCTCATGCTTATACAGCGCCGGGGCGATAAAGGCCCAAACCTGGTACAAAATGACAGGCGCGGATAAGATCAAAGACACCATGAAGGTGAGTTTGATAGGCGTAAAAAACGGCGACGCCACATCCGTCGCAATCATTGTCGCCCCTTGCGGCATCTGTTTAATCAGCGGTGCGGCGACTAAATGATAAATATCATTGGCGAAATAAATTAACGCCAGAAAAATCAGAAGTACTGCGACGATGCAGTTTAGCAGGCGCTTACGCAACTCGATCAGATGCGTGATAAGCGGTTGAGTATCTTCTACAGCCATGTTTACGGTTTATCACTCGACGAGGGGGAAGATTCGACAACAGGCGCAGCGGATTTCTTCTCGGCGTCTATCGTGGCTACGGAAGCGGTTTCCGTCGACTCAGGCACGTTAGCTTTAACGGGCTCCGGCTTTTGTTCCGGCGCGCTCGCCTGTGTTTCAGCGGCGGCAGGGGTAACGCCCTCATGCTGCGTTTCGTTCCCTTTTACCACCGGATTATGGATGGTATGCGCTTCATCGCTCGCTTGTTCGGGATCGTTAGCGCTGTAGGTGCGTTTCATCGACTCCGCCGCCTGACGCAGTTCATCCATAGATGCTTTCAGTTCGGGAGTCAGATTTTCCAGGCTCGCCTTTTCGACTTTTTTCAGACTGTCCTGGAACTCCTGAAGTTTCAGTTCCTGAGTCAGTTCATTCTGAACCGTTGTCGCAAGGGACCGCAACGCGCGAATCCAGCCCGCTACCGTTTTTACCGCTACTGGCAATCGTTGCGGCCCCAACACAATGAGGCCGATAACGAACACTAACAGCAGTTCGCTAAAACCGATATCAAACACGGATTATACCTGCTCTTTATCTTGGCTTTTAGCGTCTTCCTTTTTCGCTTCGCCTTGCTTATCCGCGATAGATTTAGCGGTAAAATCAGCGTCCTGACTGGTTTTATCCTGTTTGGCATCATCATCGCTCATGGCCTTTTTAAAGCCTTTGATAGACGCGCCAAGATCGGAACCGATGGAACCGAGTTTTTTGGTGCCGAACAGCAGTACGACGATAACGGCAACAATCAACAACTGCCAAATACTGATACCACCCATACATGTTCCTCTGTGATAGATGATGAATTAATAGGGCCGCATTATACACATTATCCTTCGCGCTGCCTCTTTGTTAGCCGCTTTCGCCCGCCCTATTCACATACTTTTACATACGACCGGGACGACATTGACTTGCGGCCTGAGTACTGCCTCAAGTGATAATATGTACCTGCGTGACACAACCGGCGTTGAGCGATAAAAAATCTCAACGAGTTTTACGCCAGCCAACCAGCCAGACCACTACGCCGCCGACCATGAGCCAGCCAGGCATCAATCCCCATTCAGGGCGGTTGACGAGTAAGAATGACCCGCTCAGTAACAGCGTTGCGCCAATTCCCAATAAATAACGAGACTGACTTTGGCGCACATGGTTTACCTGTAACTCGCGCGCAATCTTATCAACACTGTGCTGTAAATATTTGCCCTGGCGCAAACTGTCGTACACCAGTTCAGGTATTTCTGGCATTTTTTCGACCCAGAACGGCGCTTTTTCTTTAAGAGCCCGCGTGAGAGCCGGAATACCCACCTGATCTTTGATCCAGGACTCAAGAAACGGCTTCGCCGTTTTCCACAAATCAAGCTGAGGATAAAGTTGCCGCCCAACCCCTTCAACATACAATAATGTTTTCTGCAACAACACCAGTTGCGGCTGGACTTCCATGTTAAATCGACGCGCTGTATTGAAAAGGTTTAACAACACATGACCAAACGAGATTTCCGCGAGCGGCTTTTCAAAGATAGGTTCACAGACGGTGCGGATGGCAAACTCAAAATCTTCAACGTTGGTATCTGGCGGAACCCAGCCTGAATCGACATGCAGCTCCGCCACCTTTCGGTAATCGCGATTAAAAAACGCGATAAAGTTTTCTGCCAGATAACGCTTATCTTCTTTGTTTAGCGACCCGACGATACCGCAGTCAATGCCGATATATTGCGGATTTTCAGGGTGTTCATGGCTGACAAAAATATTTCCCGGATGCATGTCCGCATGGAAAAAGCTGTCGCGGAAAACCTGGGTGAAGAAAACTTTAACTCCGCGTTCCGCCAGCAGTTTCATGTTGGTGCCGTTCTTTTCCAGCGCCGCCACATCCGAAACAGGAATGCCGTATATCCGCTCCATCACCATCATGTTCTGGCTACAGTAATCGGAGTACACCTCCGGGATATACAGCATGGGACTATTTTCAAAATTGCGGCGTAACTGAATCGCGTTGGCCGATTCCCGTAGCAGATTCAGCTCATCGATCAGCGTTTTCTCATACTCACGTACCACTTCCGTCGGGCGCAGACGACGCCCATCCGGCAACAGGCGTGGTACCCAGCGAGCAAGGCGATAAATCAGTTTCAGGTCTGCCTGAATTACCGGCAAAATATCTGGGCGAATGACCTTAATAACCACTTCTTTACCGTTTGATTTCAATCGCGCGGTATGTACCTGGGCGATTGACGCCGACGCTAAAGGCTGGATATCAAAGTCGTCAAACCAGGCTTCGACTGGTAGCCCCCCCATCGCCTCTTCAATCTGGGCTTTCGCCAGCCGACCATCGAATGGCGCGACTTTATCCTGGAGCAAAGCGAGCTGATCGGCGATTTGCGGCGGGAACAGGTCACGGCGCGTGGAGAGCATCTGGCCAAATTTGATCCAGACCGGTCCCAGCTCTTGCAACGCCAGTCTTAATCGTTCACCCAGCAATTTATCTTTATGCCGGTTTGGCATCCAGAACAGCGAATAGCGCCATAATCGGAGTGGCAGTGTAAGACGCATTCGGGGGATGAGTTCATCAAGGCCGTAGCTTAAAAACGTGCGGATGATGAAATATAGGCGCCGTACTTCACCTGGCGTCATTTGGCCTCCAGTTTTTCCAGCCGTGTGGTCAGAGAATCTACGGCGCGCTCAACAGCCGCGGTTTCTTCGGCAAACCATGCGACTTCCAGCGGGCCAGGCGCCATACGCCACTCTTCAGTGATCGCTTCAGCGGCATAACGCTGCTGGCGTTGAAACCCGTGGCGCAGGAATTTAGCCCCGCCACGCACGACCTTACCGATACTTTCCGCCGCAATATCACCCGTGTATGGCGCCAACAGCTCCGCAGGATCGAATTCGGCGAGATCGGCGAGCGCCACAAAATTTTGCACGACCTGAATATCGCCCTGCACTTCCAGTTCGCCGCTGCGAATAAGCGCGGCCAACTGCTGACGATCGCGTAGTTTTGGCAAAACGCTAGCTTGAGTGATTACCGTACAGTCCGCTTCGCCTTCCCATGCCCCCAGCACATCAACCTGGCGTTCGCTGAATACCAGGACTAATGGCGTCGAAAATCCCTTTAGTTTCACACACAGTACTTTTCCCTGTAAGCGCGTTCTGGCTGATTTCAGCGCTGGCGAACGATACAGAAACGTATTGAGGAGACCTTCAATTCCTGCGGTCACTAAGGGTTTAAAAGGCATTCCACCCTCCTAGAATTTATAACCACGGTGCAATGCCACAACGCCCGCCGTCAGATTGTAATAATCCACGCTCTCAAATCCGGCGTCCTGCATCATGGCTTTTAAGGTATCCTGATCGGGATGCATACGGATGGATTCCGCGAGATACCGATAGCTATCCGCATCGTTCGCGACCATCGAGCCAATACGCGGTAAAATATGGAAAGAATAGGCGTCATACGCTTTACTCAGCGGCTCAATGATAGGCTTGGAAAATTCAAGCACCAGTAAACGTCCGCCGGGTTTCAACACACGGAACATTGACCGCAGCGCTTTTTCTTTTTCCGTTACATTGCGCAAACCAAACGAAATGGTAATGCAATCAAACGTATTATCAGGGAAAGGCAGAGCTTCGGCATTCGCCTGCACATACTCTACGTTGCCGATCACGCCGATATTACGCAGCTTCTCACGCCCCATTTTGAGCATAGAATCATTAATATCCGCCAGGATAACTTTGCCAGTTTCCCCGACCATACGTGAAAATTTCGCGGTAAGATCGCCCGTACCGCCCGCTAAATCGAGAACGGTTTGTCCACGACGCACGCCACTGCAATCAATGGTGAAGCGCTTCCACAAACGATGAATGCCAAATGACATTAAATCATTCATCACATCGTACTTTGACGCCACAGAATGAAAAACGTGGGCCACCATGTCAGCTTTCTGCTCTTTAGCGACGGTCTGAAAGCCAAAGTGCGTCGTTTCTTGTGAATCTTCCACCATCTCAGTGCCTGCTTATCGATAAAAATGTTCAAGAAGTGTAACAGATTGGGCCAATTTGCCCTACTCTGCGCCAGGACTAAACTACTCCGTATGGGTTAACTTAACTGCTGCTTCACCCGTTCATCATTGGGATAATGTTCATCCTGCCGCTCTTCAGGGATCGATCGTAAACGATATTCTTCATCTTGCGTAACAGCCTGTTCCGCTAAATCCGGATTAATCTCGCGTTTGATTTCCACGCCTAGCCCCCGGAAGGCCTCCGCCTGCGCCAAAACGTTGCCACGCCCCGACGCAAGTTTTTTCATCGCCTGGCGGTAGTTATCCTGCGCTTTATCCAGACTCTGACCGATCGCTGACATATCATCAACGAACAATCGCATTTTATCGTAGAGCTTACTGGCTCTGTCCGCGATGTGCTGCGCATTGCGGCTCTGGTGTTCATAGCGCCACAGGTTGGCGATTGTCCGTAACGCCACCAGCAGCGTCGTGGGGCTTACCAGCATAATGTTATTTTTCAGCGCCTCGGTTATCAGTTCGGGCTGTTTATCTAACGCCAGCAGGAAAGCGGGTTCTACGGGGATAAACATCAGAACATAGTCCAGCGAGCGGAGGCCGGGAAGCTGCTGGTAGTCTTTACGCCCCAGTAAGCGAATATGATTGCGCACCGAGGCGATGTGCTCTTGTAAAGCGGCCTCGCGCGTATAGTCATCTTCAGCGTTAAAGTAACGCTCGTAGGCGACCAACGTCATTTTAGCGTCGATGACCACATCTTTGCCCTGCGGCAAGCGGACGATGACATCCGGCTGCATCCGCGAGCGCGCATCGTTCTCAATACTGACCTGGGTTTCGTATTCGTAGCCTTCACGCAGTCCGGATGCCTCCAGCACCCGCGCCAGCACAACTTCGCCCCAGTTTCCTTGCGCCTTATTGTCCCCTTTCAAAGCGCGCGTCAGGTTGATCGCTTCCTGCGCCATTTGCGCGTTAAGCTGCTGCAAATTACGAATTTCGTGCGCCAGCGTATGCCGCTCCTGCGCTTCTTTGCCAAAACTCTCCTGAACCTGGCGGCGAAAACCGTCCAGTTGCTCACGCAGCGGCGTCAGCAGGCTATTCAGGCTTTGTCGGTTTTGTTCGTCTACGCGACGATTACTGTGTTCAAAGATACGATTCGCCAGATTTTCAAACTGCTCGCTTAAACGCTGTTCGCTGTTGATCATCTGACGGATTTTGTCTTCCGCGTGTTGTTGAGTCGCTTCCAGACGGGTCGTGACTTCACGCAGATCGGCTTCCAGAGAGGTATTAATACTGTGCAGGCTACGCAGTTCGTTATTAAGTAACTCGCATTCACTGCGCCAGTGCGCTTCTTGCGCTAATTGCTGCCGGGCCGCGCTAAGTTCGATATCCAGCTCACGCCGTTCTTCGATAAGATCGGCGCGGATTTGATCGGCGTGCGCTTTCGTCGCCAGCCAGCCAATCACCGCCCCAGCCGCCAGCGCCACGACGGCGCTTATCATAAGAGTAATATCCACAACACCTCTCCTGGAACCACACTGTCCTGCACAAAATAGAATTGTGCTGTATAAACGTCCAGTTTAAAAGGGATTTCCTGCGAGGCGCCACGCAAAAAGAAAAGGCCGAACGCGTCGGCCTTTGCAAAAGAGAGGAGAATTACAGCAGACGACGGGCCGCTTCCACGACGATTTTCACCGCGTGGCTTTCAGTTTGTTTCATCGTTTCCGCATTCGGAATCTCTTGTTGGGTACGGTTGACGATAACGCCCGCCACCATACCTGCGCGTAACCCCTGGCTTGCGCACATGGTTAACAGCGTAGCGGATTCCATTTCGTAGTTCATTACGCCCATCGCCTGCCACTCTTCCATAGAGCCTTTGAAGCGACGAACAACGCGGCCAGAATAGGTGTCGTAACGTTCCTGACCCGGATAGAAAGTGTCGGAAGAGGCGGTTACGCCAACGTGAGTCGTGGCGCCAATCGATTTCGCGGCTTCAACCAGCGCAGTGGTGCAGGCAAAGTCGGCAACCGCCGGGAATTCCATCGGCGCAAAATGCAGGCTCGCCCCATCCAGACGTACGGATGCGGTCGTTACCAGAACGTCGCCGACGTTGATGTGCGGCTGAATAGCCCCCGTGGTGCCGATACGCAAGAAGGTACGAATACCCAGTTGCGCCAGTTCTTCCACGGCAATAGAGGTAGACGGGCCGCCGATACCGGTAGAGCAAACGATAACTGCTTTGCCATCCAGCTCAGCGCGCCAGGAGGTGAATTCGCGGTGAGATGCCAGCTTAACCGGCTTATCCATCAGCGCGGCGATCTTTTCCACACGCTCAGGATCGCCAGGGACGATGGCGAGCTTGGCCCCTTGTAAATCGTTTTTGGTGAGGCCGAGATGAAAAACATCAGACTTGGACATATAAAACTCCTCTGTGAATCGGGTTTGTCAGAAGAAGCAAAAAGACACTTTACCTAAGGCATAAAGATATTTTCGTGACAGCCATCACTATGGCGTAAAACAATTGCACTCGATTACCATTAAAAAGTGATGCGCATCACAATAAATAATCAATATCGCCAGGCATTGCACAAAAGATAGCCGCTTTAAGGCAATGTGGTTTGTTACACACTGTCTATAGTTAAGATTGCGCTATTTTTTAAGGGTACGGAGAATACCATGACAACGACACATCCATCCGGCTTTGCACCTGCAGCTTCCCCACTTGCCCCTACGATGATTCATACGCCTGATGGGGCCATTAGCGCGGGGATAACGTCGATTCCCTCTCAGGGCGACGATATGCCAGCCTATTACGCCAGACCAAAGGCAAGCGACGGCGCGCTGCCTGTGGTCATTGTGGTACAGGAAATTTTTGGCGTACATGAACACATTCGCGATATTTGCCGACGACTGGCGCTGGAAGGCTATCTCGCTATCGCGCCGGAGCTCTATTTCCGCGAAGGCGACCCCAATGATTTCGCCGATATACCCACATTATTGAGCGGGCTGGTGGCTAAAGTACCCGATTCGCAAGTCCTTGCCGACCTGGATCACGTCGCCAGTTGGGCTTCGCGCAACGGCGGGGATGCGCATCGGCTGATGATCACCGGTTTTTGTTGGGGAGGCCGAATTACCTGGCTGTACGCCGCGCACAACCCACAGTTAAAAGCAGCGGTAGCGTGGTACGGCAAGCTGGTGGGCGACACGTCACTCAATTCGCCGAAGCATCCCGTTGATATCGCCACCGATCTTAACGCGCCGGTACTGGGTTTATACGGCGGGCAGGATACCAGTATTCCACAGGAGAGCGTGGAAACCATGCGTCAGGCGCTACGCGCCGCTAATGCGAAGGCGGAAATCGTGGTCTATCCCGATGCAGGGCACGCGTTTAATGCCGATTATCGTCCGGGCTACCACGAAGCCTCAGCGAAAGACGGCTGGCAAAGAATGCTGGAATGGTTCGCGCAGTACGGTGGGAAAAAAGGCTAACCACAGCGCATTACGATGTTTGTTGGGCCTACGAGACCGGAGTCGGTGTAGGCTCAACAAAGCGTCATCGCCACGTTAGCTATGCTTTACCACAGCATTTTTTATATTTTTTGCCGCTGCCGCAGGGACAGAGATGGTTACGACTGACGGCTCCTGTGTCTTTACGCGCGTCCTGCGCCAGCCAGCGCATGATCGATGCCATCGGATAGCCTTGCGCCAGCAGCTCCCGCCAGACATTCATATACGGCGTAACGTGCTGGAAAAAATGCTTATAGCCCGCACACAAGTAATTATGCGCAGGATGACCGGACGGCGAGACGGCAAAGCGATGCTTCGGACAGCCGCCATGACACGCAAAGCGGTAGTCACAGCGACGACAATCGGCGGTCAGGGTCTCCCGCTTGGCCTCGCCAAACACAATAGCCCGCTCGCTATTATTTAAGGTTTTGATGCTGTGCTGGTGGATATTCCCCAGCAGATGTTCCGGGTAGACAAAGTGGTCGCAGTTGTAGAGATCGCCGTTCGACTCCAACGCGAAGGCATGTCCACAAGTCTCGGAATGTACACACAGTACCGGCTGCTGCGCCGTCCAGGCGGCTAACGCCACGTCAAACATCTGCACATAGACGCGGTCTACGTCGCGACGAACCCAGATATCAAAGATCTGGTTGAGAAATTCGCCATATTGCCACGACGGTACCGTCCATGGCGCCAGCGTCGCCGCGCTTTCGCCGGGCATCACCAGATTAAGTACCGATGAGTTATCGGTGCTCATTCGCTCTACCAGCGGGATAAACTGAATAAAACGCGATCCCGCCGCCAGAAGAAATTCGTAGACGTCTGCTGCATGACCGACGTTATGTTTTCCCACGACGGTTAAGGTATTAAAGTCGACATGGTGCGCTTTAAGCCGCGCCATTGCTGCGACGACCTGTTCATGAGTTCCTTTTCCAGCGCGATTAAGCCGATAGTGGTTGTGTAACGACGCCGGGCCGTCGATAGAGAGACCGATGAGAAAATGCTGTTCAGCGAAAAAGCGCGCCCACTCGTCATTCACCAGGATGCCGTTCGTCTGCAACGCATGAGTGATTTTTCGCCCATCGCCGTACTTTTCACATAATGCGACAACCCGGCGGAAAAACGGTAGCCCCATCATGGTCGGTTCGCCGCCCTGCCAGGCAAAGTCAATGCGGTCGCCACTCTGCGCGGCAATATGCTGGCGTATAAATTGTTCCAGCGTCTCGTCCGACATCCGCCAGTTTTTATTGCGTTCCGGGTACAGCGCCTCTTTTTCAAGATAGAAGCAATATGTGCAATCAATATTGCAGATCGCGCCGCCGGGTTTGGCCATTACGTGACAACCTGCTACCGCCATGTCAGACATCTCCGTTAAAAAATAAGGTTCACCAGCGCCATGAGACAATGCGACGTTTATCGTCGCCAGGGAACATAACAGAATGGAAAACCTCGTTTTGTGCTATGAGAGCGCTGGGCGATCATGACAGGAAAAACGATCTGCGAGGCAATAAAATCCGCCGCGCTGCTTCCGGGGACGCTATCCGCCTGGTTGTCATTCATACGGAGAACCTTTTTATTATCAAGATCGCCAAATAGCCAGATCCTGAAAAAGACAGCGCGGAAAATAAGAAAAAGGGAAATGAGAAAAAAGAGGAGATAGAGGCGCTGTTAATCAGGTCAGGCACGGGCGCTACCCGTCAAAGGGTAGCGCCGCATTGCTGCCGGATAAACGCAGCGGTCAGGATGGGCTATTTCGCCTGACGCAGATTGTGCGCCGCTTTGACCATGTTCGCTAACGCCGCGCGGGTTTCCGGCCAACCGCGAGTTTTCAGACCGCAGTCCGGATTCACCCACAGGCGTTGTGCCGGAATACGTTGTGCCGCCTTCTTCAGCAGGGCTTCAATCCACTCGACGCTCGGCACGTTCGGCGAGTGAATATCGTACACGCCCGGCCCGATTTCGTTCGGGTAGTCGAACGCTTCGAACGACTCCAGCAACTCCATATCCGAGCGGGAGGTCTCAATGGTGATCACATCCGCATCCAGCGCGGCGATCGAATCCATAATGTCGTTGAACTCGCAGTAACACATGTGGGTGTGGATCTGGGTTTCATCCTTCGCCACCGCCGCGTTGATGCGGAAGGCTTCCACACCCCATTCCAGATAGGCGTCCCAGTCGCTGCGACGCAGTGGTAGACCTTCGCGCAGCGCCGGTTCGTCGATCTGAATAATCCCGATCCCCGCCGCCTCCAGATCCGCGACTTCATCACGCAGCGCCAGCGCAATCTGTTTCGCAATCGTTTCGCGGGTCACGTCTTCGCGGGGGAATGACCAGCAAAGAATAGTCACCGGGCCGGTCAACATCCCTTTTACCGGCTTGTCGGTCAGCGACTGGGCATATTTCGCCCACTCCACGGTAATCGGTGCCGGACGGCTGATATCGCCAATCACTACCGGCGGTTTCACACAGCGGGAGCCATAGCTTTGCACCCAACCATTCTGGGTAAAGACGAAGCCGTCCAGATGCTCGCCGAAGTATTCCACCATGTCGTTTCGCTCGGCTTCGCCGTGTACCAGCACATCCAGCCCTAAACGCTCCTGCTCGATGATAGCCTGCCTGATGTGTTCGGCGATGCCGGTGCGGTAGTTATTCGCATCGAGGTTGCCCTTTTTGAAGTCCAGACGCAGACTGCGAATTTCCGTGGTTTGCGGAAACGAACCGATAGTCGTCGTCGGCCAGGCGGGAAGTTTAAAGCGGGCGCGTTGCGCTTCAGCGCGCACCTCATACGGATTCTCACGCTGGCTGTCCTGCGCGGTGATCGCCGCCAGGCGTTTTTCTACCGCGGCATTATGTACGCGGCGGGAGTGACGACGAGCCTGAATCGGTGCGCTCCATTCCTCAAGCGCCGCCGTTTCGCCGCTGTTCAGCGCATCGCGCAGCAACGCTAGTTCACCGCATTTTTGCAGCGCAAAGGCAAACCAGCTTTTTACTTCCGTATCCAGACGCGTTTCGACGCTGAGATCGATCGGGCTGTGCAGCAAAGAGCAGGAGGATGCTACCCACAGCGCGCGTTTGCCCACAATGGCGTTAATCTGCGCGTATTTTTCGGTCAAATCGGCGCGCCAGACATTACGCCCGTTAATCAAGCCTGCGGAAAGCAGCCAGTCGACCGGCAGACGTTGATGCAGTTCCGCTACATCATCTTTGCCATGAATGAGGTCAACATGTAGCCCCTGTACCGGTAGCGCGATAATAGTGTCCAGGTTTGGCGTCACGCCTTCAAAATAGGTCGTCAGCAACAGCTTCACCTGGCCGGCGAGCGCGTCGTAAGCCGGTTTGAAGGCATCCAGCCACGCCTGCGGCAGTTCCAGCACCAGCGCTGGCTCATCAATTTGGACCCACTCAACACCACGCTTCGCCAGCTCGGCCAGCACGTGCTGATACACCGGCAAAATGTCTTTCAGCAACGTCAGGCGGTCAAACGGCTCGCCTTTCACTTTACCCAGCCACAGATACGTGACAGGCCCTAGCAGTACGGGTTTGATCTTATGCCCCAGCGCCAGCGCTTCGTCCACTTCCTCCAGCAACTGTGTCCAGGTGAGTCTGAACTGCTGGCCTTTGCTGAACTCCGGTACTATGTAGTGATAGTTAGTATTAAACCATTTGGTCATTTCCGCTGCCGCCGCCGGTTCGCCGGTTGGCGCGCGACCGCGGCCAATGCGGAACAGAGTGTCGATGTCCACGGAACCGTCGTTGTTCTGATGACGAGCCGGCACATTGCCTAACAGCAGGCTGGTGGTCAGAACATGGTCGTACCAGGCAAAGTCGCCTACCGGTAACAGGTCAATACCCGCTTGTTTCTGCTGCTCCCAGTGACGCGCGCGCAGTTCGCGGCCCACCGCCAGTAACGCTTCACGCGTTGAGTTCCCCGCCCAGTAGCTCTCTTGCGCTTTTTTCAACTCGCGACGCAGGCCAACGCGAGGAAAACCGAGGGTATGAGTCAATATTGTCATTTTACTTCCTCTCTTATTTTATTGAATCTGAAAGTAAAACTCTAAATAGTTCGGCTTGCAGGAAGGCGGCGACACAGCGCATCCCCAGGAGCTTACTGAAGTAAGTGACTGGGGTAAGCAAGGAAGCCAACGCATCTGCAAGTCGAAATATGACGAGTTTTAGACGTCTGGATGTTTACACATCCATAATGTAAAGGTACTGTATATTCCTCAAGCGCAATTTGTTCATGGCGAAGTGAAGGACTTTCATGATCGAAATTAAACATCTGAAAACACTCCAGGCATTGCGGAATAGTGGATCGCTGGCTGCTGCTGCTGCGGTGCTGCACCAGACCCAATCCGCTCTGTCTCATCAGTTCAGCGATCTGGAACAACGCCTTGGCTTCCGCCTGTTCGTGCGTAAAAGCCAGCCGCTGCGCTTTACGCCGCAGGGGGAAGTTCTGCTGCAACTGGCAAACCAGGTGCTGCCGCAAATCAGCCGTGCGCTGCAGGCGTGCAACGAACCGCAGCAAACTCGTCTGCGCATCGCTATTGAATGTCATAGCTGTATTCAGTGGCTGACCCCGGCGCTGGAAAACTTCCGTGCAAGCTGGCCGCAGGTAGAAATGGATTTCACATCCGGCGTCACTTTTGATCCGCAACCGGCCTTGCAACAAGGCGAGCTGGATTTGGTGATGACATCGGATATTTTGCCGCGCAGCGGGCTGCATTATTCGCCGATGTTTGATTTTGAAGTCCGACTGGTGCTGGCGCCCGACCATCCGCTGGCCAGCAAAACGCAGATTACGCCGGAAGATTTAGCCAGCGAAACGCTGTTGATTTACCCGGTGCAGCGCAGCCGACTGGATGTCTGGCGACATTTCCTGCAACCGGCGGGTATCAGTCCGCTGCTGAAAAGCGTGGATAATACGCTACTGCTGATTCAGATGGTGGCGGCCAGAATGGGCATTGCCGCCCTGCCGCACTGGGTGGTGGAAAGCGTTGAGCGCCAGGGTCTGGTGGTGACCAAAACCCTGGGTGATGGTCTGTGGAGCCGCCTGTATGCCGCCGTGCGCGACGGCGACCAGCGTCAGGCGGTGACCGAGGCGTTTATTCGCTCGACGCGGGATCACGCCTGCGATCATCTGCCGTTTGTGCGGAGCGCGGAGCGACCCATTTTCGATGCACCCACAGCGAAGCCAGGATCACAGCCGCGCCTGTAATAAAGCTTGGCCAGTGGGGCTGCTGATGCCAGATGGCAAGATTAACCAGTAGTCCTGCAGGAACATGCATATTATTCATGATACCCAGAGTCCCGGCGTCTACCTGGGTAGCGCCATAGTTCCACATAAAGTAGCCAATGCCGGACGCCACCACGCCGAGAAACACCAGAATGCTCCATTGCAGCGTGGTTTCCGGCAGCTTTTGCGCGTTCCCCAACAGCGACCACGCCACCGCCGCCACCAAAAACGCCCCCAGATAGAACCATGCAAAGGCGTTGTGCTGCGGCATGGGACGGGTCTCCATCAGACGTTTATACCCCACCATTCCGATAGCGAAACTGATATTAGAAAGCTGCACCAGGAGCAAACCGACCCAAAAATGGTCGGTCACGCGATCGTAGCGAATAATCCCGGCGCCAATCACCGCCAGCAACGCGCTAAATGCATAGCCCCAGCGCAAACGACGCTGACTCATCACATCGTAAATCAGCGTGATATAGAGCGGCGTCAGAACGGTAAACAGCAGCAGTTCGGATACGGTCAGGTAGAGGTAAGCATGGAAGCTCAACATATACATGATGCCAAGCTGCATCGCCCCCACCAGCATATACAGGCTGATGGTTTTTAGGTTGTGCCCGCGAGAACGCAAAAACGGCAGAAAAACGAGCGCCGCCAGCCCAACGCGTATCAGCACCGCGAAATAGCTATCGACATGCCCGGCAAGATACTCGCCAAATAGACTAAAGGAGAAAGCCCACAGGATAGTGGTAATGATGAGTAGCGCCACAATGGATGTCTCTTAAAACAGGAAACACCCATTGTAGCGGAGAGTGAAGTTGACAACTGGTCAACTAACAAACAATCACATCAGCGTAAGAAAAGATCGCGCAGGTAATGCGGCACGGCGTTATCCGCGTTGATGCCGATCACCTCAAGTTCGGGATACAGGTCTTTCAGACGCTGGTGCGCATTGCCCATGATGCAGCCTTTGCCCGCCATCGTGAGCATTTCAGCGTCGTTCATTCCGTCGCCAAAGGCGATACACTCTTTCAGACTGTACCCCATCGCCTGAGCGACCGCTTCCAGCGCATGACCTTTCGACACTCCGCCCGCCATCACTTCCAGACAGGTTAGCGTAGAGAAGCTCACGTTTACCCGATCGCCCCAGCGCGCGTTAATCGCCTGCTCCAGCGGCAACAACTTTTCATGAGTGTCGCTGGTGAAAAACACTTTGCTGACGCCCTCCGGCTCCAGCAGCGCAGGTTCAAACAACGAGTAGTTAAATACCGCCTCTTTGAAAAAACGCATTTCATCGGGGCGATGACGATTCATAAACCATTCGTCGTCGCGATAAACGTTAGTCACGATGTCCGGATTCGCATTCACCACCCCGAACAGGTCGCTGGCAATGTCGCTGTCCAGATTATGCGTAAAAACCAAATTCCCGTCGGTATCGTGCACTCGCGCGCCGTTGGAGGTGATCATATAAGACTTGATTTCAAGATTATCGCGGATTTGCCCTACATCGACATGATGACGACCAGTGGCAAAGACAAAATGGATGCCGCGTGCGGTCAACAGCTTCAGAGTCTCTTTGGCATAAGGGGACAACGTATGGTCGGGGGAGAGCAGCGTGCCATCTAAATCAGACGCAACAACCTGATACATAATAAAATTTAACCTCTAAGCAAAGCGATTTCCGCTGGATAAATTAGGCTTGTTGAAAAATTCAACAATGGCGTTAAGCGCGACTGAGCGCATGGCGTCCTTTTCAAAAAGGATCTCATGGTACGCGCCTTTGATAACCAGCGGTTTTCCCCCTTCACAAGGGTATCCCGCCGCGGCGCGAATTTCACAAAAACGATCGTGGGTGCGGTTATCCACTACCCGCTCTTCTTCCGCCTGAATCAGTAGCGTAGGCGTCGTGTCATCGCTCGCCCCAGCCAGAACCTGCTCACCCGCCAGAATGCCTTCGCGTACCCAATGCCAGGTGGGGCCGCCAACGCGCAGCTGCGGCTCGTCGGCATAAAATCGTAAGTTGCGCTGATAACGCTGGCGGCTGTGGGTCAGCGCATTCATCCCAAACGGCAACGCCCGCCACTGACCGGTACCAATAGCGTAATCTTCACGGATACGCTGGTGCCCCTCGGCCCAGTCGAGAATATGGCGCACCATAAAGGAAGGCAAGCGTATCACAATACCAAACATCGGCGCGGTGAGCGCAATAGCATCGCACCGCACACGATGGCGTTGCAGGAACAGGGTGGCTATCGCGCCCCCCATTGAGTGCGCCAGGATATAACGCTTACGCCACGGCCCCGGCTCAATTTCCTGCTGCCAGAACGCCGCTAAGTCCTCAACATAATCGTTAAAATGATCAACGTGACCCCGATGCGGGTCCGATAACATCCGCCCGGAGCGCCCTTGACCACGGTGGTCGATGATGAAGATATCAAAACCGAGATGAAAAAGGTCATACGCCAGTTCAGCGTATTTTACATAACTCTCAATGCGGCCAGGACAAATGACGATCGTCCGATCGTTGGAATCATTTCGAAAACGGACAAAGCGCACCGGAATGTTACCCACGCCGATAAACTCCGCCTCTTCCCGCTGACGCCAGAAATCGGTCAGCGGCCCCATAGCAAAAGCGGCAAACGCATTTTCTCTTGTTTCCCAGTCATTTTGCTGCTGAAACATCGGGTTTTCGGCCTCGTTTACCAGGTAAAATCGTTTTTTGCGTCGTGCCTGACACAACACAGCGGCAGTAGCGTATTGTGGCACAAAAACAGACAACCAGGGAGTTTCGCATGACCTTTGAATGGTGGTTCGCCTATCTACTGACCTCAACTCTGCTGAGTCTTTCTCCGGGTTCAGGCGCCATCAATACCATGACGACGTCTATCAACCATGGATATCGTGGCGCAGCGGCTTCTATCGCCGGACTCCAGACCGGGCTGGGGATACATATCGTACTGGTGGGCGTCGGACTGGGTACGCTCTTTTCGCGCTCTCTCCTCGCTTTTGAAATTCTGAAATGGGCTGGCGCGGCTTATCTTATCTGGCTGGGTATCCAGCAATGGCGCGCCGCAGGCGCTATCGATCTGCATACTCTCGCCCAGACGCAATCGCGGGGTCGACTGTTCAAACGCGCGGTCTTTGTCAATCTAACCAATCCCAAAAGTATTGTCTTTCTTGCCGCCCTGTTTCCGCAATTCATCATGCCGCAGCAACCGCAACTGGCGCAGTACCTCATTCTCGGCGTCACTACGATTGTGGTGGATATGATTGTGATGACCGGTTACGCCACGCTGGCGCAGCGCATTGCCGCCTGGATTAAAGGACCAAAGCAGATGAAGGCGCTGAATAAAGCGTTTGGTTCGTTGTTTATGCTGGTAGGCGCGCTCCTGGCGTCGGCAAGACACGCGTGATAGTCGTGCCGGATGATGTTTATCCGGCCCGGAGGTAAATTAGCGCGAAATAATCAGGTGAATACCAAAGCCCGCAAACAGAGCGCCGGCAAAACCATCAATCCATTTCGCCAGACGCTGATAGCCGCGGCGCATTTTCGGCAGCGCGAACAGGCTGGCGACTACGGTAAACCAGGCCAGCGTTTCCAGGGTAATTAACGCGAAAATACCCCAGCGCGCCGCAGCGCCGACGTTATCGCCGACAAACAGTGAAAAAACGGAACCAAAATAGATAATCGCTTTAGGATTCGACAGATTGGTCAACAGCCCTTTGAGAAAACTGCGCCCGCTCTGCGCCAGTTCAATGTGCGGAGAAGACGCCGCCGCATCCTGTTTTTTCAGCGCGCCGCGCAGCATCTGATAGCCCATCCAGCACAGGTACAGGCCGCCACCTACCATAATGATCGTATGCAGCCAGGCCATTTTTTCGATGATGAGATGCAGGCCAAGCAGCGCCACGCCCGCCCATACCATCACGCCGCAGGTAATGCCCAGTACGCCCATCATCGCTTCTTTACGCGAACGGCTGACAGCAGTTTGAGACACGAAGAAAAAGTCGGGGCCGGGGCTCATTAGCGCAACGATGTGCACCATTGCCACGGTGAAAAATAGCATCATCATAAAAATGGCTCGCGGGGAAATAGTTCAGTGAGTCACCATCCTGGCACTTTTTTGCCGGGCTGACTACTCTTCGTCATCACCATCGACATGCGCGCGGATGAGCGCCATGAATTCTTTCCCGAAGCGCTCCAGTTTGCGCATCCCAACCCCGTTAACGCTTAACATCTCGCTGGCGGAAACCGGCATCTGTTCCGCCATTTCTATCAACGTGGCGTCGTTAAAGACCACATACGGCGGGATATTCTCTTCATCAGCGATAGCTTTACGCAGCTTGCGCAACTTAGCGAACAATTTGCGATCGTAATTACCGCCGAACGATTTCTGCATCACGCGGGGTTTGAGGGCGACGATGCGCGGCACCGCAAGCTTTAGCGGAACGTCTCCACGGAGCACCGGACGCGCGGCATCCGTCAACTGTAATGCGGAGTGCTGCGCAATATTTTGCATTACCAGCCCCAGATGAATGAGCTGGCGAATCACGCTCACCCAGTGCTCATGGCTCTTTTCGCGTCCCATGCCATAAACCTTGAGTTTGTCATGACCGAAATCGCGGATGCGTTGGTTATTCGCGCCGCGGATCACCTCGACAACGTAGCCCATGCCAAAACGCTGGTTAACCCGACCAATGGTAGAAAGCGCAATCTGGGCATCGTTTAAGCCATCATATTGTTTGGGCGGATCGAGACAGATATCGCAGTTGCCGCACGGTTCTTGTCGGCCTTCGCCAAAGTAATTAAGCAATACCAGGCGGCGGCAGGTTTGCGCTTCGGCAAAAGCGCCCATCGCATTCAGTTTATGCCGTTCAATATCCTGAAGCTGTCCGGCTGGTTTCTCTTCCAGACAACGACGTAGCCAGGCCATGTCAGCCGGATCGTAAAATAGCATGGCTTCCGCAGGCAGTCCGTCGCGCCCGGCGCGGCCCGTTTCCTGATAGTAGGATTCAATATTGCGCGGGATATCGAAATGCACGACGAAACGTACGTTAGGTTTGTTTATGCCCATTCCAAAAGCGACGGTCGCCACCACGATTTGCAGATCGTCGCGCTGAAATTTTTCCTGCACATCGGCGCGAATAGCGTTTTCCAGCCCCGCATGATAGGCCGCCGCGCTAATGCCGCGACTTTGCAAGCGCGCAGCGGTATCTTCCACTTTCGCCCGACTGTTGCAGTAGATGATACCCGATTTGCCGCGTTGCTCCTGAACATAGCGCATTAGCTGGTCGAGCGGCTTAAACTTCTCCATCAGCATGTAGCGGATATTCGGTCGGTCAAAGCTACTGATCTGGATTAACGGATCGTTAAGCCCAAGCAGACGAATAATATCCTGGCGCGTGGTGTCGTCGGCGGTGGCGGTCAATGCCATAAACGGCAAAGCGGGAAAACGCTGGCGAAGCTGACCGAGAGCCGCATATTCCGGACGGAAATCATGACCCCACTGCGAGATACAGTGCGCTTCATCCACCGCCAGCAATACCGGATTCCAGTGCGCCAGATGATCAAGAAAGTTGTCCAGCATCAGGCGTTCCGGCGCAATATACAGCAGACGAATCTGTCCGGTACGGCACCCCGCCATCACCTCAAGCTGCTGCTCGCGGCTTTGAGTGGAGTTCAGACAGGCCGCCGCCACCCCGTTCGCCAGTAGCTGATCGACCTGGTCTTTCATCAACGAGATCAGGGGCGAAACGACGACGGTCAATCCGTCCAGCAACAACGCCGGGATTTGATAGCACAGAGATTTGCCGCCGCCGGTGGGCATGACGACCAGACAGTCGCGACCGGAGAGCGCAGTATCAATAATCGCTTCCTGGCCCGGGCGAAACTGTTGGTAGCCAAAGGTTTCCTGTAAAACCTGTTTGGCCCCTGATTCCAGATTCAACACTTCCGCCTGCGCCACATTAACCCCGTTCACCATAAATCAAAACAGGCGCTATTTTCAGCGCCTGCGAGAGAAACTGCAATGTTTAAAACACAATCCAATCAGAAGATATCGTTAAGCATCACGCCGACGCCGACACGTGTCTGATTAAAATTATAGTCGATCAGCGATTCGCCATAGCCGCTGTACACCTGGGTATAAAGCCGGACATGTTTAGTGACCGGATAGCTTAATCCAACTTCCGCGCCGCCGTAGCCTGTATTCCAGTTGTACTGGCCTTTGGCGCTTAATACCGCCTCGCCCAGGTGATAACCGATTTTAAGCTGGTAATAACCCATATATTTGGTGATGTCCGGATTATCGTCGGTACTGCCAATCACGTACCACGGTTTGACCTCTACCAGCCAGTTACCGTTTTCGGCCATCAGACGGGTATACAGACGGTTCCAGCTACGCGAGGTGGGGTCCGAACGTCCGTTAGAGTCATGGTTGTAGCCCATCTCTACGTCGCGCAGTGTCCAGCCGGCAAAGCGATAATCGGTAGCAAAACCAAGAAAAAGCTGCGGTTCGTAGTTGGTTTCGCGAAACGGCGAAGACTCTTTACTGTTGGAAAGCTGCCACCAGGATTTCTGCGTATAGGAAGCGCCCAGTACCGAGTTCGGCCCCAGTATTCCGCGCCACAGCGGAAACGCCAGGCTCAACTGAAATTTCACTTCATCTTTACGTGCGTTTTCAGACCAGTTGTAGGTACTTATGGCCTCTTTGTTCAGATCGCTGGTGTTCGTGTAGATCAAGTAGTTCGTGTCATAAGGGTAAAGCGTAAAAGGGTTATCATGCTCCTGTAGCATGTTAGCGATGATACTTCCCCGTACTGCAGGCGCATCATGAACCTCTTTTATCGTAGCTTCTTGTGCATATGCCGCTAATGGCAGTAGCGTGGCTGGCAACAACCCTCTCAAAATCGCCCGCATTCTTGACGTTCTCCTGACGAAGTATTTTCAGCTTGAATCATTCTCTGCCAACCATTTTTACATATTTACACACATAGCCGTTAGTTATCCCTTCTTAAAGTAGAAAACAACAATTAATAAGCATAATATCAACATTTCATTAACCAATGGAGTGTCAGGAATCTATGTCCGCTGTACTTACCGCTGAACAAGCTCTGAAATTAGTGGGTGAAATGTTTGTCTACCACATGCCGTTTAATCGGGCGTTAGGGCTGGAGCTGGAACGCTATGAAAAAGCGTTCGCCCAACTGGCCTTCAACAACCAGCCGATGATGGTCGGCAACTGGGCGCAAAGCATTTTACACGGCGGCGTGATCGCCTCTGCGCTGGATGTCGCCGCCGGACTGGTATGCGTCGGCAGCACGCTAACTCGCCACGAAACCATCAGCGAAGATGAACTACGCCAGCGCCTGTCGCGGATGGGAACGATTGACCTGCGCGTTGATTACCTGCGTCCGGGCAGAGGCAACCGCTTTACGGCCACCAGTAGCCTGCTGCGCGCAGGGAATAAAGTGGCCGTCGCCCGCGTGGAATTACACAATGAAGATCAGCTGTACATCGCCAGCGCCACCGCTACTTATATGGTGGGATAAAAGCAGGTAAACTGTTGTTACACTTCAGATACGAGTTTTCCGGATGGACGCAAAACAAACACGGCAGGGCGTATTACTCGCTCTTGCCGCCTATTTTATTTGGGGGATCGCCCCCGCGTATTTCAAACTGATCTATTACGTTCCCGCAGATGAGATCCTGACGCACCGCGTGATTTGGTCATTTTTCTTTATGGTGGCGCTGCTTAGCGTCAGCCGGCAGTGGCGACAGGTTAAGCGTTTACTGAAAACGCCAAAGAAGATTTTCCTGCTGGCCCTGTCCGCCGTACTGGTCGGCGGTAACTGGCTATTGTTCATTTGGGCGGTAAATAATCACCATATGCTGGAGGCCAGCCTGGGTTATTTCATTAATCCACTGGTTAACATCTTGCTGGGGATGATTTTTCTTGGCGAACGCTTCCGTCGAATGCAGTGGCTGGCGGTGATTCTGGCGGTGTGCGGCGTGCTGGTGCAACTGTGGACGTTTGGTTCACTGCCGATTATCGCGCTGGGGCTGGCGTTTAGTTTTGCGTTTTACGGCCTGGTGCGTAAGAAGATCGCCGTTGAAGCGCAGACGGGTATGCTGGTCGAAACGCTATGGCTGTTGCCGGTCGCCGCGATTTATCTGTTTGGCATCGCCGATAGCCCTACCAGCCATATGGGGCAAAACGCACTATCGTTGAACTTGCTGTTAATGGCGGCGGGTGTGGTCACTACGATTCCGCTGCTGTGCTTCACCGGAGCGGCTACGCGTCTGCGTCTTTCTACACTGGGCTTTTTCCAGTATATCGGCCCAACGCTGATGTTTTTACTGGCGGTGACGTTTTATGGCGAAGTGCCGGGCGCGGATAAGATGGTGACATTTGCGTTTATCTGGGTCGCGCTGGCGATTTTCGTGATGGATGCGATTTATACGCAGCGTAAAAAATAACGCGACTATTATTCTAAATATAATCTGAAAAAATATGCCTCCCCTTGTAAGGGGGGTAGCATATTGTCATGCTAACGACGTAACCCAACATATGGATGTGAAATTAATGTTAAGTGTTTTTATTCCTTCATCTGAGAGATGTGTTTCCAGATGTCGCTATTTATTATCATTCGCGCTAATAAATATAATATTTTCCATTTTGGTTGGGGTTTTATTACATTTAAGCTTTGTGATACTGGCAATTTTATTCACAATTTTACTACATTATCTCGTCATTAATTTAAACTGTCAGCGATTCAGAGACAGTGGCTTTGAATATATAAAATTCTATGTATGGGGTACGCTTGTAATCTATATTGCCTCCTTCGTGATAATGGTTGCTGAAGATTTCGCTTGCGATGGCTTTGGTATGCCTCTTTTTCTAATCTGGTATTTTGCAACCTTTTCTCTGCTACTTCTGGCCCCCCCGGATTCGAATTCACTCAACAAGTAATTTAATGGAGTTTACATGGACAAGGATTATATTAATGATGGTTCGCTATCTGAAAAATGGAAATACCGTTTTTCATTTTACGATCAACATGGTTTCCCTGGATTTTGGAAAGTAAGCCCAGAATATAAACAGGCATTTAAAGCATTAAAGCCCCGACAACGGTTGACTATTCAAATAAACTTTATTGCCTTTTTCTTCTCATGGATTTATTTGTTTGTACTGGGTCTGTGGAAAAAAGCAATTATAGTTATTTTATTAGGGATCGTTGCAATATTTATTGGAGCATTAATCGGCGTTAACATACTTGGACTTGTTGTCGCAGCTTATGTCGGCGTCAATACAAATAAGTGGTTCTATGAAAAAGAGGTTAAAGGTATCAATACCTGGAGCCTGTAACTTTTCAGGGTGGTTCAGCCGCAGCTGAATCACCCTGGCCTTAATGTCTTACAGCCAGTTCTTGCGCTTAAAGTACAAATACGGCGCAAGCCCCGCCAGAATCATAAAGATAATCGCGCCTGGATAACCAAAGCTCCACTTCAGTTCCGGCATAAACTCGAAGTTCATCCCATAGCTGGAAGCGACCAGCGTCGGCGGCAGGAACACCACGGAAACCACCGAGAAGATTTTGATAATGCGGTTCTGCTCAATATTGATGAAACCCATCGCCGCCTGCATCAGGAAGTTCACCTTCTGGAACAGCGATTCATTGTGCGGCAGCAGAGATTCGATATCGCGCAGGATCTCACGCGCCTGCTCCAGCTGTCCGCCCGGTAAGCGCGCCTTGCGCACCAGGAAGTTCAGCGCGCGTTGGGTATCCATCAGACACAGGCGTACCTTCCAGCCGATATCTTCCAGTTCCGCCAGCGTGGAGAGCGCTTCGTCGTATTCATCGCCCTGATGCCCTTCCATAATGACGCGGCTCAGTTTTTCCAGATCGCTGTAGATGTTTTCGATCTCATCCGCTAACTGTTCAATTTTGGTTTCGAACAGATCGAGCAGTAATTCATAAGCATTACCGTCGACCATCGCCTGGCTGCGGGCGCGCATACGATACAAACGGAAGGCGGGCAGTTCGCGTTCACGCAGCGTAAACAGACGGCCATCGCGAATAGTGAATGCCACCGTAGAGTTACCGGCATGATCTTCCGCATCTTCGAAGAAGAAGAAGGAGTGGATATGCAGTCCGTCTTCGTCTTCAAAGAAGCGCGCGGATGCTTCGATATCTTCCAGTTCAGGACGCGTCGCCAGACTCTGGCCCAGCTCAGATTGTACGCGCAATCGCTCGTCGTCGTCCGGTTCGACCAAATCGACCCATACGGCATCAATCAGGCTTTGTGACTCCTCGACTTCCAGCCGGGTCAGTCGGTTTTTTTCCAGTTGAAATGCGCTCAGCATGACCGGGACTCCCAATGCGTAAAAATATCGGACAGTTCAGATGGGCACACAGAAACAAATTGGGTTTCAGACCATTAAACAGCCTGACTCAACGCGACGGGAAAAAATGAAAGGTCGCTGACAACCGCTAAGGCTATCAGCAAAAAGGGATAGCCTTAGGAGTTGATCCTGGATGACAGGATAATGAGCCAGTATCTACTGGGTGTGTCCAAGGCGAATGTCCTCTTAGCGTAATCGTGGGCGCATGTTACGCCAGCAAAAATTTGCCGTCAACACGCAACGAAACGCGAAAAAGCAATAATTTCCCCTTATGCAGAAAGGTTAGCAGAGTGAGAGTATTTATCTATGATTTCAGAATATTAACATCAATATATCGCCGGATGGCGGCTTCGCCTTATCCGGCCTACAAATCAAAATGTTAGCCAGCGCGTAGGCCGGATAAGAGGTGCCATCCGGCAATATGAGAGCCGGTCAAACCGTTTCCAGCTTCGCATACGCGGCAACCAGCCATTTGATCCCTTGCCCCTGAAAAGCCACCTGCAACCGGCTATGCTCGCCGCTGCCCTCCAGGTTGACAATAGTTCCCTCGCCGAACTTCGCATGGCGCACGCGTTGGCCGAGTTTGTAGCCTGTGTCGTTTTCCGCCAGCGGCGTTCCCATTCGTTGATGGCTCACCGGACGACTGACGGTGGCACGCAGGCGGACCTCTTCCACGCACTCCTCCGGCAACTCGCCGATGAAACGCGACGGGCGATGATAAACCTCTTTACCGTACAGACGGCGAGTTTCGGCATAGGTTAGCGTCAGTTTCTGCATGGCACGGGTAACGCCGACGTAGGCCAGACGACGCTCCTCTTCCAAACGCCCGCCCTCATCCAGCGACATCTGGCTGGGGAACATGCCCTCTTCCATGCCGACGATAAACACCTGCGGAAACTCCAGCCCTTTGGCCGAGTGCAGCGTCATCAGCTGTACCGCATCCTGCCAGGTATCCGCCTGCCCCTCGCCCGCTTCCAGCGCCGCGTGAGAGAGGAAGGCCTGCAATGGCATTAAATCTTCATCTTCGTCGTTGTAGCTGAACTGCCGCGTCGCCGTCACCAGTTCCTCTAAGTTTTCGATGCGCGTCTGGCCTTTCTCGCCTTTTTCTTGCTCATACATGGTGCGCAGGCCGGAATCTTTGATCACCCGGTCAGTCTGCACATGCAGCGGCATGTCGGCGGTTTCCTGCGCCAGGGCGTCGATCAGTTCCATAAAGCGTTGCAGCGCGCTGGCCGCACGCCCGGCCAGGGCTTTTTCCTGTAACAATTCACGGCACGCCTGCCACAATGTTAGCTGGCGATCGCGCGAGGTCTGGCGCACCACGTCCAGCGTGCGGTCGCCGATGCCGCGCGTTGGGGTATTCACCACGCGTTCAAAGGCGGCATCATCGTTGCGATTGGCAATCAAACGCAGATAAGAGAGCGCATCTTTGATCTCCTGGCGTTCGAAGAAGCGCATCCCGCCGTAAATGCGGTACGGCATACTGGCCTGTAATAACGCTTCTTCCAGCACGCGCGACTGGGCGTTGCTGCGATAAAGGATGGCGCATTGCGCAAGCGCGCCGCCGTTGTCCTGCCAGGTTTTGATACGGTTAACCACAAAGCGCGCTTCATCCAGTTCGTTGAAAGCGCAGTACAGAGATATCGGTTCGCCGTCAACGCCGTCAGTCCACAGCTTTTTACCCAAACGCCCATTGTTATTCTCAATCAGAGCGTTCGCCGCGCTAAGGATGTTGCTGGTCGAGCGGTAATTCTGCTCCAGACGAATGGTCTGCGCGCCGGGGAAATCATTGAGGAAGCGCTGGATGTTCTCTACCTGGGCCCCGCGCCAGCCGTAGATCGACTGGTCATCGTCGCCAACGATCATCACCTTACCGGTATCGCCCGCCAGCAGACGAACCCAGGCGTACTGAATATTGTTGGTATCCTGGAATTCGTCCACCAGGATGTTAGTAAACCGCTCGCGATAGTGTTGCAGGATGTGCGGCTTGTTCAGCCATAGTTCATGAGCGCGCAGCAGTAGCTCGGCAAAATCCACCAGACCAGCGCGATCGCACGCTTCCTGATAGGCCTGATACACCTTCTGCCAGGTCTGCTCCACCGGGTTGCCATAGCTTTGGATATGGTGCGGGCGTAGCCCTTCGTCTTTCTGGCTATTGATGTACCACATCGCCTGACGCGGCGGCCACTGCTTCTCATCAAGATTCATCGCCTTAATCAGGCGCTTAAGCAAACGCATCTGATCTTCGCTGTCGAGAATCTGGAAATCCTGCGGCAAATTAGCGTCCATATGATGCGCGCGCAGCAGGCGGTGCGCCAGACCGTGGAACGTCCCTACCCACATTCCGCCCTGGCTGGTCCCCATCAACTGGCCAATACGATGGCGCATTTCCGCCGCCGCTTTGTTGGTAAAGGTCACCGCCATGATGGAGTATGGCGAGTTGTTTTCTACGCTCAGTAACCAGGCGATACGGTGCACCAGCACGCGGGTTTTCCCGCTTCCCGCGCCCGCCAACACCAGCATGTTGCTACGTGGCGCGGCCACCGCTTCGCGCTGTTTATCATTAAGGCTGTCGAGCAGGTAAGAAACGTCCATTGGCACCGCCGCGTAAAAACATGAAAACTAAAAACGCCCGGTGGCGCTTCGCTTACCGGGGCTACTTATCGTAGGGCGGATAAGCATAGCGCCATCCACCAGAATAACTGGGAATTTATACAGAACTACTGGTGATTATATCAGCGAGGTGAGAGATGCCAACCGCGAAATTTCGATATGCGGCAGTAAACGGCTGTCCTGCGTCCGCATCAGGTCGGCATTTTCAGGTTTAATCCAGCAGGCCTGCATCCCACAGCGAATAGCGCCAGCCACATCGGTAGTCAGATCGTCGCCGACATGCAGGATCTCGCCGATCGGCACATGCAGTTTTTCCGCCGCCAGGAAATACATGTCGCTAAATGGCTTGGAACGTCCATCCGGGCCGGCGCGCAGTACAAACTTAAAGTAATCGCCGAGGCCAAACAGTTCCGGCTGGGCGTTGCCGTTAGTGATCGCCACCAGCGGCCATTTTTTCGCAAGCTGCTGTAACGTCTCATGGGTAGCCTGCGGAACCTCAATCTGGCTGCGCCATTTGGCAAAATGCATCATCGCCGCATTCGCGCCGGCAATGGCCTCCTGCGCCGATAATCCCGCATCCCGCATGGCCTGCTCTATCGCGCGATGGCGCCAGCGGGTAACGTCATGATAGATTTCCGGCTCCGCTTCACGCACCGCCTGCCGTATCCGCTGTAAATCGACGTTTTGAAACGAACGTAGCGACGGGTGATAATTTTGCATAAAAGCGAGCGCTTCCTGCTCAGTACGCAAAATCACCGGACGGTTATCATAAAGGGTATCATCCAGGTCAAAGGTGAGCGCGGCAATACACCCCAAAGGCCGGTAAAAACGCATTATTTCCCCCGTTTAGCGCGCGGATGCGCCGCGTCGTACACTGAAGCAAGGTGTTGAAAATCAAGATGAGTATAAATTTGGGTGGTGGAAAGGTTGGCATGACCCAGCAGCTCTTGCACGCCGCGCAGATCGCCGCTCGATTCCAGCATATGGGTCGCGAACGAATGGCGCAGCTTATGTGGATGCACGTGGCTGTTTAGCCCCTGCTTTATGCCCCATTCGGCGAACCGTTTTTGGACATTGCGCGCGGAGATACGCTTGCCGAGCTTCGACAGGAATAACGCCTCTTCATCGCTGGCGAACAGGCCGCGCAGATCCAGCCAGTGCTCAATCCACGTCACCGCGTTACGGCCAATCGGCAGGCGTCGCTCTTTGCTGCCTTTACCCATTACCCACACTTCTCCGGTATCGAGATCGAGGTGCTTTATATCCAGGCCAACCAGTTCGGATAAACGCAGCCCCGCGCCGTACATGACCTCCAGCATCGCCCGATCACGTACGGCGAGCGGATCGTTAAGATCGATGTCCAGCAGGCGGTTAACGTCGTCGACATCAATATTTTTCGGCAGATGACGCGGCGCTTTCGGTGCGGAGACGCCCTTCGCCGGGTTAGCTTTCAATTCGCCCTGACTGACTAACCAGTCAAAAAAGCTTCGCAATGCCGAGAGACGTAGCGCCAGACTGGCAGGGCCAAGCCCTTTGCGCCGACTGCGCACCGCAAAACTGCGCACAATCGCAGCGTCACATTGTTGCCAGCTTTTCAGCCCGGTTTCTCCGGCTAAAGCGATAATGGCATCAAGCTGACGCTGGTAGTTCAGCAGGGTAATGGGGCTAAGCTGGCGCTCCACGCCTAAATAGCGCAGGAACCGCGAGACATCCTGAGAAAGCGCGACATCCGTCATACGCGTTTAATCCAGCGTTCCAGCAGTTCCGGCAGCATCAGCGCGATCTCCTGTAAAAGCTGCGTCCCCTGCCCCGGCTGATAGTGGTGCGGGTCACGGCTGCTGAAGAGAATCACCCCGAGGTCGCCATCGCTGCCCATCATCGACATGGCTACCGACCCTACAGCCTTCGCCTCCGGCAAGACCACCAGCAGTTCCGGACCGTTTAGCGGGCCAAGATAATGCTGCGACTGTCCCAGTCGTTGAATACGCAGCGGCTCGAAGGCCTGACGGTTTAAAGCCAGATGCGTATAGCGCGATGGCGCGCCAAGACGCCACCGATCCGGGAACAAACGCAGCGTCGCGCCGGCAAGCCCCAAATCGCGCGCCCAGCGGTGAAACCGCATCAGCATCTCATCCAGACTATCCGCGGCGACCAGACGGCTTTGCAGATGCAGCAAGCGATAAAACAGGCTTTCATTGGCATGAGCCTGTTCCATCAGCAGCGTCATATTTTCTTCAAGCACATTGATGTGATTACGCGCGCGGGCCATATGCCACTCAACGAGCGAAACCGTTCCCCGCACGGGATGTGGAACACGCATCGCTTCAACGGCGTGGGCGTTACGGATAAAAAACTCAGGGTGGTGGCGCAGGTAATCGACGACCGCTCGATCGTCCAGTTCCGTGAGCGTTTCCTGTAGTTCTTCCTCTGGTTGCTTCATAAATGGATAAATCCGTCGTAGATATGTGCCGCCGGACCAGTCATGTATAACGGATGACCCGGACCTTTCCAGGCGATATCCAGCCGACCGCCCGGTAATTCCACGCGTACTTCTTCAGCCAGCAGCCCCTGCTGAATCCCCACGGCAACGGCAGCGCACGCGCCGCTGCCGCACGCGCGGGTCTCCCCTGCGCCGCGTTCATAGACTCGCAGCCGGATATGCTCGCGTCTTACAACCTGCATAAAACCAATGTTGGCGCGTTCCGGAAAACGCTCATGGCTTTCCAGAACCGGCCCCAGCGTTTCAACGGCCGCCGTGTCGACGTTATCAACCTGAATGACACAGTGCGGATTACCCATTGAAACCACGCCGCACAGTATGGTCTGTTCCGCCGCTCGCATAATATACGTCTTTTCCGCTTTGTTGGCGCGAAAAGGCACCTGCGCGGGTTCAAAGTTTGGCTCCCCCATGTTCACCCGCACCAGTTCATCTTCCGTGACGCTCAGTACCATCCGGCCATTCGCGGTACTGACCCGAATGTCGCGTTTATTGGTTAGCCCTTTCAGGCGAACAAATCGCGCGAAACAGCGCGCGCCATTGCCGCACTGCGAGACTTCACTGCCGTCGGCGTTGAAGATGCGGTAATGAAAGTCCAACTCAGGATCATAGGGCGGCTCAACCACCAGCAGCTGATCGAACCCTACGCCCAGGTGTCTGTCGGATAGCCGACGAATCAGTTCCGGCGAAAAAAAGACATTCTGCGTTACCGCGTCGACGACCATAAAATCGTTGCCAAGGCCATGCATTTTAGAGAATTGCATCATTCACTCCGTTCACGCGGGGACAGAAAACTATCCTCAGTAATTGACCTGGGACGGGCCATCTCCCGTTGCGCGATCGTTCTTATCGGGCATCGTGGACTGCGTTTGCGAATCGACTTTTTTCGTCGGCGGCGGCGCATTTTTATCGGCTGGCGGGAAATAAAGCGGCCCTTTCAAACCGCAGCCCGTCAGGCTGAACAGAGTCAGAAGTACAGCGAGTGTCTTAAACACGTTTTTCATTATGGATTGCCTGTAAGTTCATGCTTTCTATTTTCTATCATCGCAGGAGAAGGCGTAAAAGCAAGCGTTTAGGGGCTCTTTATAAAATCTGAAAAGCGGCGCGTTGCCATGATTATTGCGCATTTACATCAGGGAACATGCTTTGCTAATCACTTCAGGTTTACGTACCACGCCCGGATGACCTTATGCAATATCGTAATTTGTTTTGCCTTTTTTCGCTTTCACTTCTGCTGCCTCCCGCCTGGGGATGCCGGCTGAGTGAATCTCCGCACAATGTTTATCAACGGCAAGGCAGCGGCGTGGTTTATCTCCAGCCAGAAGAGGAGAACAATCTTTCGTTGCCGGAGGTGAATTTCAAACGCCTGCGTCGGTTACCCAATTCATTGATTAACCCGGCAACTCAGGGCTGGAACTGGATAGCCCAGCCCCCTTCCTGAACCGGAAAATTAACGCCGGAAAAGAGCACGGCTACTTTATGCATAATAGCCAGCAGGCTCAGGATATTCAGGTCTTTAGCATCAATGGGCCGCTAAAAGTCACCGAACGTTTTGCGTATGACAACCGCTATGTTTATACGTGGATTGGCAGCCAGCTTTACCGAACAGCATCCCCCTGCCCGGATAAGACGCATACTCTGAATAGGAACGTCATGTACACCAACAATAAAGATATCATCATCATAACGCAGGCGCAGGAATGCCAAAAATGACGCCGCTAAACCATTTTGCACGTTTGAATAAACATCTGAAAAACGCCCTTCGGGGCGTGGGGATCGGTTCATGCATTTACGTCATTGTTGAAAGCGTTATGCACGGCACGATAAACGGTGTTGAAGCTGCCGGAGTCCTGACGATAAGCGCGGTACTCGGTCTGCTTAGCGCTCTTTTGGATATCAAAGCAAAGCCGCGCGCCCCCTTAATCCTGTTGCATTTTCTCCTCTGCGGCGGCTGCGTCGCGCTGATGGTGGCAATGCTGTCGGCGCTGAACCATTTCCCGGTTAACGCGTCCGTTATACTTATCACCAGTGCGCTATTTATCGTCATTTATCTACCGCTGGGTTTTATCCTTTACCGCTCACAACGGTAATTCGTATCGGTTCCAGAAGCTGACGCTTCCCCTTATACTGGCGCTATCACTCAATAGCGGGATAAAACAATGAACGACAGTGAATTTCATCGCCTTGCCGACACTCTGTGGTTAGCCATTGAAGAACGTCTGGACGACTGGGATGGCGACAGCGATATCGACTGTGAAATCAACGGCGGCGTGTTGACCATCAGCTTTGAAAACGGCAGTAAGATCATTATTAACCATCAGGAGCCGTTGCACCAGGTGTGGCTGGCGACCAAACAGGGCGGCTATCATTTTGATCTGAAAGGCGACGAGTGGATTTGCGATCGCAGCGGCGAAACCTTCTGGGATCTGCTGGAGCAGGCGGCAACGCAGCAGGCGGGTGAAAAGGTGAGTTTTCGCTAAGTTTTAATTCCGCAGGAGAGCCAGAAGAATAGCGCTTTCCTGCGTATATTTAACGAGATATGCGGTCGTATTACCAACCCCGAAATGTGAAATACAGCCAGGTTGCCAGAAACAGCGCGGGCCATACACTCAACCAACCAACCCAAAAACCGTAGCGTTGCCAAAAGGTTAGGTTAAATAGTGGCTTCTGCTCGGTAAAAAGTTGACGTAACGCTGGTGACCAACGTTTTCCCTTGATTTCATTGCTGCAATGATTGCATATCGCTAAACCAAACTTATCTCTTTTTCTCGCTTGAGACAGACCACATGTACGGGTCCTTTTTTGGCGAATAATCAACCATACATCCTGATTATTACAATAAGGGCATGTTTCATGTGTGGGTAGGGTTGCCAGAGGCAGCACATCAATATGGTGAGTAATAACAAAAAACATATATCTCTACCCTATTGTTCCAGGTTTCTGGCAACAGCCATTTTAAAAATATCCTGTAACTCATCTGAATCATAATCGAGATCGTTTAGAGAGATATTCATCACGCGATTACTTCCATGCTTATTTAATAATGACAGAAAATTATTACGCATTTTCTCATTAGTAATTCGCTGACAATAAAGCTCAACATCTTTGACAAAAACGGCCAGCACAGGCGTATTATCGCTAACACGCTCACCAACATAGTCGATTTCATGCCAGTAAACTATTGGTAGCCTGGTTGTGTGTAATGTTACTCCCTCCTGGTTCAACGTTAGCTGTGGCTTTCCTGAAAAGGCGGAGTACCAGTAAGCACTTGCGCCTGCTATCATGAGGAGTATTAAAAAAACACACACCATCTTTAGCATAATACTATAATTTAGAAAGAGGCTCATCATAAGAGCTATAGCTACCACTGAATAAAACAGAGCTAATTTTATTTGTCGTTTCTTATTCACGTAAATAAGAATAGGGTTGTTTATTGACATATAATATCCTTTTATAAAAACATCCATAAGAAACCATTAAAGAGCTTTTGTTTCTAATATGGTTTTTCAAAACATATTTACGAAAACAATGAAAGACGCGATAGCGTTTTGAACGGTCTGGATATTACTACATAAATTGTATAAGAAAAAATATTGTCTAAACCTTGTTCCGCTCAATGAGCATTCTTCGAATGTAGGCTGGATAAGGCGTGTTAGCGCCGCCATCCGGCACAGTATCGTTCTAAAGCCATAATCATATTGATAAGAATAATGGCCGCACATGTGAGCATTAACGCGGTAAAGAACAAAAAGGCGATACCGTACAATTCCCATCCCAAGTCATAGAGAAAATGGTAATTGTCGCAGGAGATGATCACATCCTCCAGACCGGGACATACTTTTCCCCATCGCCCCCAGTAAGACGCATCCCAGAGTTGAAAACTGGCCATGCTGGCGCATAGCGAGAGCAGGCACCCAGCGGATATAAAACAGAATAACTTATTTATAAGAATGAAGCCGAGGCTGACCATCGCCATGACTATCCCTAACAAAATGAACGCATCTGCCACCTCAAACCTCCTCCTGTAAACCAAATGCGGAGGTCACGGTAACGAAGTTGGGTGAAGTTAATGTGAAGCGGTGAACGCCGGCCGGGCAGCTTTGCCCGGCGCAGCACTTACGAAAAATACTGCTGCAATAGCGGCGCGTCATGATCCTGGTTTGCTGGCGGCACGGTGTTGATAGGCTGCGTACGGAATGGGATCACCTGCGCGCGGCCATCGGTTTTCACTATCTGGTAGAACTGCGGCAGGTTAAAGTTGATAAAACTGGAGCCATACGTGAAGCGATCGTGCGATGACGAATAGAAGCGACTGACGTCGCGCACCAGTTCTTCCTTGCTACCTTCGCAGTGGTGATACACTTCCGCCCGGTTACTTTCATCCAGAATATAAATATTAAAGCCTTTCTCATCGCCCGTTTCTTCAAAGAAGAACTGAATGATCCCTTCGCTGGCGAAGCCATCCACCACTGACGGCAATTTCACCTGGTTGGTTTCCACCTGTACCGACAGCCCGTGCAGCTTGTTATGCGAAATCGCGCCGTAGAATTCGATAGCGTTCTCCAGCTTCTGCACCGAGACATTCAAGCGTTCGAAGAATAGTCCCCACGTCTGCCCGGAAACCCGCAGCGCCTTGAAGCGACCGGTCTCCTGACGGGTGCTGGAAAGACGTAGCTCGATACATTCGGAGACCAGTTGCTGCACGCGGGTGCGAATCAGACCGCGAAGATGCTGACTGTAGCAGAACACTTCGACGCTATCCGGCGGCGCGGCATCCTGGTGCATTTTCCCCAGAATCGTTTTCAGCGCTTCGATCATCGCCTGCTCGCCGTTAAAGTGCAGAGTACGCACTTCGTTCCACGAGTTGCGATATAACAAGTCGATACTGCCTATCAGACAGTTTTGCTCTTCGCCAAAGCTGAAAACGTCCAGCTTACGGAAGTCAAAATGGACCACTTTATTGCGAAACGCCGCCGTCGGGTCATATTCGAGGTTAACGATAATCGCCAGATGGCGAATTTCACAGGGGCTGTAGAGCGCTTTCGGCGTTGGAGCAGGCAAGCGCAGCGGGAAATGGTGCGAAACATCGGCGACCATCTCCTGCAACTTAGGCAGGTCGACAATACCGTTGCCCTTAATAAACAGATGCGTTCGCGACGTCAGCAGGCCGTTGAACCACGCCCACGCGACCAGCTTATTAAGATAACGGTTATATTCCAGCGGCTGATGGCTGATGATGGAATCCATGTTCGGCGCGCGGTTGTAGAGATACCAGCCTGAACGGTTGGCGCGTCCCGGCGGCACATGGATAAAGGTTAAATTCGGCTCGGACAGATCCGGCGATATCTGCGGGTTCACCAGCGTGACTTTACCCGGCAACGCTTCAAACGCCGCGTACAGCTTACGCGTCAGTACGCCGATATCCTGCGGGCTGGCACTCACGCTGAGGTTGTTGCGCCGCGCAAAGCGAATCAGATTACGATAGCTCTGCATCATTGCGTCGAGCAATTCGTTGTGGGCTTCGCGCACCTGATCGATTTTCCAGTTTGCGCGATTATCGAGCATGGTCAGACGCGCGTCGTCCCATCCCCACTCGCTGACTAACTGGCTTAATACTTCCCGACGCCAGCCTACGCAGGCGCGCTCGCGACTTAATTTCTCGCACACTTTCAGGTAAAAGCAGCGGCGGACTAAATCCAGCCGCGTCGGATCTTCAATCGCCGTCAGGTATTCAGTGACCCGTTCCAGCATCATGCAGTAGGGATCGAGTCCAAACGATACGATTTCACCGTCATGCAGACGTTGTTTAATATCTTTCGCCAGCAGACGTGGGTTGGGATATTCCCATGAGTAGGCTTCCAGCAGCAGCGTTTTCAGCACCGCTTTGTACGGCGAGTCAATGCTCTTGTATAGCTGCCACAGGCTGGCGCCAAAGTACTCTTCGGCGGAGAGCGAGCTTAAGCCCCCCAGATCCAGCCATTCGTTTGGCGTTAATACGCCCTGCGCGTAGAGCGTCATGACATAGTCGTCGTAATGCTCTTCTTCGTCGCACGGCACCATACTCCACAGGATACGCTTCCCGGCCAGGCGCACAGCGGTACGATAAAACTCATCAAGCAACAGGATATGCTGCGTAGAACCACAGTCTTCCCCGCCCAGACTGCCGCTTTCGTTATGGCGGAAACGGTTCTCGTCGATCAGGAAGAAGCTCACCTCAACGCCAAGCGAGGCGGCCCAGCTTTCCAGCAGGCTACACTTACGTTGCAGCAACTGACGCTCTTCGCCGTCGAGCCAGGACTGATGGCACACCCAGATATCCAGGTCGGACGAGCAACTCTGCCCGACCGAGGAGGTGCTGCCCATGGTGTAAACGCCGGTAATCGGCAGCTCGCCCTTCGGCGGGTCCTGCGGCGTCATACCGCGGTACAGCTCAAGTTCGTTCAGATAGTGGCGTTGGGTTTCATCAGGCGTGTAGAAGCAAATACCGCTGGGAACGTTACCATCAAGGTAACCCGGCATCAGTGGATGGTGATAGTGCAATAATGTCGGCAGAAGACTGTAAACCTGCTGAAAAGCGGGTCCCATGGCAGCAAGCGCGCGATCCACACGCAGTTGATTTATGGCATCCAGTCTCTGTTTCAGAGTCTCAATATAGAGGTACAAGACGTATCGCCTGATGTTGCTACCCGTCATGGTGCAGGTCAGTACTTGACCGTCGCCATTCGGGATAAACCGTATGTCAAAAATAACCGTTACCCTTTCTCGTCTGCATATTTTTATCTAATACCGACGAAAAAATGGTCTAAAACGTGATCAATTTAACACCTTGCTCATTGACCGTAAAGAAAGATGCGCTACATACAAGTGTAGCACCGTTCGCTGCGTGTAAATTCTTAAATACGGGCTGGCGGTTTCTCGTCATTATTCACTGTCCTTGACGACACTGCGCCTTATCCTCTCACTCACGGTGACCGGAAAACTAACATACTCTCTATAAGGATGTTAGGATGGTCAATGATTGATAATGACGGTAACAAGCATGTTAGACAATGTTTTAAGAATTGCCACACGCCAAAGTCCCCTTGCGCTTTGGCAGGCACATTATGTCAAAGACGCATTGATGGCAACCCATCCGGGACTGACGGTAGAACTGGTGCCGATGGTCACACGCGGCGACGTGATTCTCGATACTCCCCTGGCGAAAGTTGGCGGTAAAGGACTGTTTGTTAAAGAGCTTGAAATCGCGCTGCTGGAAAAGCGCGCTGATATCGCCGTGCACTCTATGAAAGACGTTCCGGTGGCCTTCCCGGACGGTCTCGGTCTGGTGACCATTTGCGAGCGCGAAGATCCGCGCGACGCGTTTGTCTCGAATAAATATCACAGTCTGGACGATCTGCCCGCGGGTAGTATCGTCGGGACGTCCAGTTTGCGTCGCCAGTGTCAACTGGCGGAACGCCGTCCGGACCTCATTATCCGTTCGTTGCGCGGCAACGTCGGCACACGTCTCGGCAAGCTGGACAACGGCGACTATGACGCCATTATCCTGGCCGTGGCCGGTCTGAAACGCTTAGGTCTGGAGTCGCGCATTCGTACAGCCTTGCCGCCCGACGTTTCGCTTCCTGCCGTAGGCCAGGGCGCCGTCGGGATTGAGTGTCGTCTTGACGACGCGCGAACACAGGCGCTGCTCGCACCGTTGAATCACTCGCAAACCGCGCTACGCGTAACGGCGGAACGCGCTATGAACACCCGCCTGGAAGGCGGGTGTCAGGTGCCGATTGGCAGCTATGCAGAAATCATCAACGGTGAAATTTGGCTACGCGCGCTGGTTGGCGCGCCGGACGGTTCGGTGATGGTGCGCGGCGAACGTCGTGGTTCTCCCGAGCAGGCGGAGCAAATGGGCATCTCGCTTGCAGAGGAACTGCTGGAAAACGGCGCACGCGCGATTCTGACGGAAGTTTATAACGGCGAGACGCCCGCATGAGTATTCTGATCACCCGCCCCTCTCCCGCAGGGGAAGCGTTAGTGAGCCGTCTGCGCGCACTGGGGCAGGTGGCCTGGAGTTTTCCACTGATTGAATTTGTCGCTGGTCGGGAGCTACCCACCCTGGCCGACCGCCTGGCGACGCTCGCGGAAAACGATCTGGTTTTTGCCCTTTCACAGCACGCTGTCGCCTTTGCTCACGCCCAGCTCCAGCGGGATGGCCGAAACTGGCCTGCGTCGCCGCGCTATTTCGCGATTGGCCGCACCACGGCGCTCGCCCTTCATACCGTTAGCGGGTTCGATATTCGTTATCCATTGGATCGGGAAATCAGCGAAGCCTTGCTACAATTACCTGAATTACAAAATATTGCGGGCAAACGCGCGCTGATTTTGCGTGGCAATGGCGGCCGCGAACTGCTGGGCGAAACCCTGACAGCTCGCGGAGCCGAAGTCAGTTTTTGTGAATGTTATCAACGATGTGCGAAACATTACGATGGCGCGGAAGAAGCGATGCGCTGGCATACTCGCGGCGTAACAACGCTTGTTGTTACCAGCGGCGAGATGTTGCAACGGCTCTGGTCGCTGACTCCCGAGTGGTATCGTGAGCACTGGTTACTACGCTGTCGGCTATTGGTCGTCAGTGAACGTCTGGCGCACCTTGCCCGGGAGCTGGGCTGGCAAGATATTAAGGTCGCTGATAACGCCGACAACGATGCGCTGTTGCGCGCATTACAATAACTCTCATAATGGGATGCCATAATGACGGAACAAGAAAAATCCTCCGCCGTGGTTGATGAGACCAGGGAGAGCGTGGAAACCACGCCACAGCCAGTTAATACCGAGAAAAAAAGTAAGAACGGCGCCGCGCTGGTATTAAGCGCGGTGGCGATCGCGATTGCCCTGGCGGCAGGTATTGGGCTTTATGGCTGGGGGAAACAGCAAGCAACCGCGCAAACGGAAACCAGCGATGCGCTGGCGACGCAACTGACCGCCTTGCAAAAGGCTCAGGAGAGCCAAAAAGCGGAGCTGGAAGAGATTATCAAAAAACAAGCGGCGCAGTTAGAAGACGCGAATCGCCAACAGGCGGCGCTGGCGAAACAGCTTGATGAAGTACAACAAAAAGTCGCCACTATTTCCGGCAGCGATGCTAAAACCTGGCTGCTGGCGCAGGCTGATTTCCTGGTGAAACTCGCCGGACGCAAGCTGTGGAGCGATCAGGACGTCACTACCGCCGCTGCGCTGCTCAAAAGCGCTGACGCCAGTCTGGCGGACATGAACGACCCCAGCCTGATTACCGCACGACGCGCGATTACTGACGATATCGCCAGCCTGTCATCCGTTGCGCAGATCGACTACGACGGCATTATTCTCAAGCTCAATCAGCTCTCTAACCAAATCGATAACTTGCGTCTGGCGGATAACGATACCGATGGTTCGCCGATGGATTCAGACAGCAGCGAGCTGTCCAGCTCGCTAAGCGAATGGCGCGTTAACCTGCAAAAAAGCTGGCAGAACTTTATGGACAGCTTTATTACCATTCGCCGCCGCGATGATACTGCCGTACCGCTGTTGGCGCCCAACCAGGACGTCTATTTACGCGAAAATATTCGCTCCCGCCTGTTAGTCGCCGCGCAGGCCGTGCCACGCCATCAGGAAGAAACATACCGTCAGGCGCTGGATAACGTTTCGACCTGGGTTCGCGCTTATTACGATACTGACGACGCCGCGACAAAAGCTTTCCTGGAGGAAGTCGATAAATTAAGCCAGCAAAATATCACGATGGATCTGCCGGAAACTCTGGGAAGCCAGGCGATTCTTGAAAAACTGATGCAAACCCGCGTGCGTAATCTGCTGGCGCAACCGACAGTCTCTACGGCAGCGCCTGCCACGCAGACAGACGCTCCGGCAGCCGCGCCGCAAGGAGAATAATGATGCTAAAAGTATTATTGCTCTTTGTGTTGTTGCTCGCGGGTATCGTGGTCGGCCCGATGATAGCCGGTCACCAGGGCTATGTGTTAATCCAGACCGATACCTACAACATTGAAACCAGCGTCACCGGCCTGGCGATCATTCTCATCGTCGCTATGGTGGTGCTATTCGCCATTGAGTGGTTACTACGCCGTCTGTTTCGTACCGGCGCGCACACCCGCGGTTGGTTTGCCGGTCGTAAACGCCGTCGCGCTCGCAAGCAGACCGAACAGGCGCTGCTGAAGCTGGCGGAGGGCGACTATCAGCAGGTTGAAAAGCTGATGTCAAAAAATGCCGACCATGCTGAACAACCGGTGGTAAATTATCTGCTGGCGGCAGAAGCGGCGCAGCAGCGCGGCGATGAAGCGCGCGCTAATCAGCACCTTGAACGTGCGGCAGAGCTGGCGGGGAACGACACCATCCCGGTCGAGATCACGCGCGTGCGCTTACAGCTGGCGCGCAATGAAAATCACGCAGCGCGTCACGGCGTGGACAAACTGCTGGAGGTCACGCCGCGTCACCCGGAAGTTCTGCGTCTGGCGGAGCAGGCCTATATTCGCACCAGCGCATGGAGTTCTTTACTGGATATCATCCCATCCATGGCGAAAGCACACGTCGGCGATGAAGCGCATCGCGCCATGCTCGAACAACAGGCGTGGATAGGACTCATGGATCAGGCGCGCGCCGAGCAGGGCAGCGAAGGATTACGCACCTGGTGGAAAAACCAAAGCCGTAAAACCCGCCATCAGGTGGCGCTGCAGGTCGCAATGGCCGAGCATCTAATCGAGTGTGACGATCATGATATGGCGCAGCAGATTATCATCGACGGTCTGAAACGCCAGTATGACGATCGGCTGGTGCTGCCCATTCCTCGCCTCAGAACCAATAATCCGGAACAACTGGAGAAAGTGCTGCGCCAGCAAATCAAGACCGTAGGCGATCGCCCGCTGTTATGGAGCACGCTCGGCCAGTCGCTAATGAAACACGGTGAATGGCAGGAGGCGACTCTGGCTTTCCGCGCCGCGCTGAAACAACGCCCGGACGCGTATGATTATGCCTGGCTTGCCGATGCGCTTGATCGACTGCATCAACCGGAAGAGGCTGCCGCCATGCGGCGCGACGGCCTGATGTTGACATTACAGAACAATCCCCCGCAGTAATTCCCTCTTGCCCGGTGGCGCTTCGCTTACCGGGCTTACCGCCTACACAAAATCATTCGGGATGCATAAAAAAACGCCTGCCCGGTTAAGGGGCAGGCGTCAAAACAGGTCTGTATGACAACATAAAGGGGTGCTTCACTCAACGTTGTGTCCAGGGTGTTTGATGAGGCGTAAGCGACATCTGTCAGTGGACGATAAGCACCGTAAACGGCTCTGCATCATTCCTGAGTTTATGAGGCCAGAAGGCGAACATAAGAGATGGAATGAGCATCTACTCGTACATTATTGCACATAACGTGCCATCTTTGCACCGCTAAAAAACAGGCGCAGGCATTAAAAAAACGTAGAGAATTCACGCGATTGTCATCCCCCCGCCGCTGGCGAGGTTTTAGCGTGTCGCCCGGCGGAGACAGAACAGGATGCTTTTTATAAAGTGATTATAAATCAATAGATTATTCGTCACCGAATAGCGACAAATGAAGCCTGGGATATCGCCAATAAACCATAATGGCAACACGTGTGGGATAAGTGGTTGAAAATGGACAGAAAACAAAAAACCCCGCCGAAGCGGGGTTCAAAATTGGTCGGCGAGAGAGGATTCGAACCTCCGACCCACTGGTCCCAAACCAGTTGCGCTACCAAGCTGCGCTACTCGCCGATATACTGCTTTTTTGAATTTTTAGTTCAATTCATTGAGTCGTGGTGCGAGGGGGGGGACTTGAACCCCCACGTCCGTAAGGACACTAACACCTGAAGCTAGCGCGTCTACCAATTCCGCCACCTTCGCGTTTCACAACTCTATATTAATGGGGTGGCTAATGGGATTCGAACCCACGACAACTGGAATCACAATCCAGGGCTCTACCAACTGAGCTATAGCCACCACTGAAACTTTTTACGCGGTATTAAACCACCGCAGCTCAAGCACCTAAATAAATGGTACGCCCGACAGGATTCGAACCTGAGACCTCTGCCTCCGGAGGGCAGCGCTCTATCCAGCTGAGCTACGGGCGCTTAGCGCCGTTGCGGGGGTGGATAATACGGACTTCACACCCCGCTGTCCAGTGCCTTTTTAAATAAAATGCGCGTTTGGTTATGCTTTGCGCATTTTGGCGCTTATTCCCCCACCTTGTGGGCGGTTCCGTGACGATTCAGACCGAAAACTTTGTAGACCAGCGTGACGGCCAGCAGGAAGATGACGCCGACAAACAGCGACATGCGCGTATCTTCATTAAAGTACATGCCGATTAAAACGCAAACCAGAAACGCCATCGTCAAATAGTTCGCCCACGGAAACATAATGGAACGAAAAGGATGATCCGCAATCGCTTCTTTATGCGCCCGACGAAAGCGCAGTTGGCTAATCAGAATGACAAACCACGGCACCATCCCCGGCAGTACGCTGGCACTATAAACGTAAACAAAGACGCGCTGCGGATTGGGGATGATGTAGTTCAGGCAAGAACCTACCAGCAAAATCAAAATAGAGAGCGCCACGCCCGCGACCGGCACGCCGTGGCGAGAGACTTTCGCGACTGCCGCCGGCAGTTGACGGTTTTTCGCCAGCGCGTAAAGCATACGCCCACAGCTATACATTCCGCTGTTACAGCCGGAGAGCGCCGCCGTCAGCACGACAAAGTTGATAATGCCTGCCGCGGCGGTGATGCCGATTTTCGCGAAGGTGAGCACAAAGGGGCTGCCGTTGCTGCCAATCTCATTCCACGGGAAAATGGTGACGATCACGAAAATCGCGCCAACATAAAAAATCAGGATACGCCACAGCACTTTACCCACCGCGCTACGCAACGTCACCTGCGGATTCTTCGCTTCACCGGCGGTAATACCGATCAACTCAACCCCTTGATAAGAGGCCACTACGATACATAATGCGGTCAGAAAGCCTTTCCAGCCGCCGGCAAAAAAGCCGCCATGCTCGGTCAGATTACCAAAGCCAATCGCCTGGCCGCCGTTACCAAAGCCGAAGAAAATCACCCCCAGACCGATGATGATCATCACAATAATCGTGGTGACTTTGATCATCGCAAACCAGAACTCGATTTCACCATACAGGCGCACCGCAGCCAAATTCGCCAACGCAACCAGTCCGACGGCAATCAGCGCCGGTATCCACTGCGCCATCTCCGGAAACCAGAACTGGACGTAGACCCCAATGGCGGTAATTTCCGAGATCCCGACCGCCATCCACATAAACCAGTATGACCAGGCGGTAAGATAGCCAAAAAAAGGACTCATATACCGGTGGGCGTACACGGCAAAGGAGCCGGTAACAGGTTCCAGAAAGAGCATCTCCCCCATCGAACGCATGATGAAAAAGACGAACAATCCGGCGATGATATACGCCAGCAGCACTGACGGGCCCGCCCATTTCAGCGTACTAGCGGCGCCCATAAAGAGTCCGACGCCGATGGTGCCCCCGAGGGCAATCAATTCAATATGACGAGCTTCCAGCCCACGCTGTAGCTCCGGTTTTTTCTCTGCCATAAATCCTCATGTCGTGTTTGCAACGGTTCCGGTAGTACCGGTTATTGTTATGGGTACATCGATTGTTGCGAATATTTTCTTAAATTTGGACAAATGGCAAATGGAGCATTAAAAAAATGCACTTATTGTGTAAGAAATCATCGATTATGTTGTAAATGAGCAGCGCCATAAGCACAATCCGCTGCTCAAGTCATCAGAAGGGAGAATTAGAGATCGCCAGTATAGTGCCAGCGAAGGTAGCGCAGCAGACGCATCTGGCGGGTAATACGCTTCGGTTGAGAAAGCAGACGATACAACCACTCCAGCCCCAGGTTCTGCCATATTTTTGGGGCGCGTTTGACGTGACCGGTAAACACATCATAGGTACCGCCCACCCCCATATATAACGCATGGGGATGCACTTCCCGACAATCGCGCATTAGCAATTCCTGTTTTGGCGACCCCATCGCGACGGTGACAATTTTCGCGCCGCTGGCATGGATACGCGCAAATAGCGCCTGACGCTGCTCCGGCGTAAAGTAACCGTCCTGGCTACCCACAATATTGACGTTCCACTGCGTCCGCAGTTTTGCTTCCGTCTGCGCCAGCACCTCAGGCTTGCCGCCGACAAGAAATACCGGCGTGCCTTCTTTCCCCGCACGCGCCATTAACGCTTCCCAAAGGTCGGCGCCAGCCACACGAGAAACCTGCGCCTGCGGAAATTTTTTACGTATTGAACGCACCACGCTGATGCCATCGGCATATTTAAATTCCGCCGCCGCTATCAACGCGCGGACTTCCGGATTATCTTCCGCCGTCAGCAGCTTTTCGGCGTTGATCGCCACCAACGTGCCTTGCTTCAGTTGACCATCGGCAAACAGATAATTCAGCGCATGTGACATGTCACGCCAGCCAATCAGAGGTAACCCGCGCAGCGAGTAAAGGGGCGCAGCGGCATTATTGGTCATAGTTTTCCTTCCACCTGTGCCTGAGGGAGCGAAGTTGTACGTTTATGAATCAGTCCGGCGCTATCAAATAACCAGAACAGAAGCTTAGCGACCAGCAGGCTGGCGCCAAAAACCACCAGGAAGAAAACCACGCGCGAAACAAACGAATCCAGCCCTTCTCGCGCCAGCACAATCATATTAAAGATGGCGCCAAAGCAGAAACTGTGCAGAATCGCCGCCTTATAGCGATTGGGCTCCCGGTTACCCAGTTCATACAGCCAGTCGAACCATTTGATAATCAGCCCGACGACGATCGCGCCGAGCGGAATAAACAGCGCCCCGCCCATGACCACCAGCGATCCGATAAGCGTTGGCGATATCGCCAGGCCAGAATGGTTGTTCAGGACTTCCCAGGTGAAGTAATTCGCAGAATTCAGCACGATACTGGGTCGTCCCGGCCATAACCAGGTGGGAATAAAGACGTAGAAATCACGCACGATAGGGGCCAGCCCCTGAAAATCGATATTGTGGTAATTTTGCAACAGCAGCGCCAGATTCTCCCACGGCGAAAAGGTATCGCGCGTCAGATAAAGAAACGTATAGAACGCCTCATCGCCGCTCACATTTAATCCGTAGCGTTTGAGCGCCAGCCAGAACATACCGACAATCCCCAGCACGCCCGCCGCTGCCAGCATCCACAGGCTGATCCAGCCCCGAATAATGCCGATAAACAGGAAGATAGCAAACGCAATAATGATGTTAGCGCGCGTGCCGCCGACAATCATGTAGGTCAACAGACCAAACGCGACGGTGCTCACCAGAAAGAACAGCCACGCTTTGCTGTCCTGGCGCAGGAAATAGACCACCAGCATCGCCGGAATGAAGAAATAGAAGAACCGTTTTAACGCCACGCCGGAGACTTCGCTGGAAAAGATCTGGCTGTAGGAGTGCAGCCGGAACAGCAAAAAGCCGTTATGCATAAAGAAAATCGCCACGCTCACCAGCGCGATGCCCATCAGGATCACCCAGGTAAGGTGGGTTTCCACCCGGTTCATGGTAAATAGCGGCTTGCGTGGTACATCCACAACGCGTTTGCGTAAACGCGTTTTATAGGTCACGTAATACACGCCGTAGAAACAGGCGGCGGATAATAGAGCCTGCAATAAGATTTCCGGCGGCGCGACGCCAACGTCGAAACGAAATACCAGCACGCTGGTTAGCGGAAAACCAAAAAAGAAGGTCAACAAAAACAGCAACGAAAAGAAAACGTTGAAGTTAAAACGCACGCGGCGGAATTCAAACCAGGTCAGCGTGGCGATAAACAGCGTAGAGAGCAGCCAGACCACCAGCAGCCCGCTGAATTGCATTAAACTCATTCGGCTTCTCCTGCGGCGATTCTCAACGCATTATGCCACGGTTGCAGGTAGTTGGGGCTAAAGAAGGTGATGCCGCTTTTATCTACCGATGCGAGCTGACGCTGCGCCTCGCGCACGACCTGCTCATTAAGATCGTCCGTGGTAAACAGGACGGGCAGATGCTGTTCCGCCATATCCTGCCAGAAAGGATTGTCGCGATTCAACACGCACGGGATATCGGCCTGAATTAGCAGACACAACGTCCCGATCCCCTGTTGGCGGGCAAAAATAAAATAACCGAGATCGCACTGACGCAATAGCGCAAGATAGGCATCAAATTCCATTTTTTCGCTAAGAATTTGTAGATTTTCGGCGCTAAACAGCGCCAGACCGGCCTGACGAACCTCATCAATATAGGCCTGGTTATTGGCCGGATAGCCCATCGGCACCACCACGTTTACCGTGTCGCCAAACTGCTGATACACCGCCCGTAACGCCGCAATATGTTCGTTACTGCGATCGCCGGAGTTCCCTACCAAAATGGTCAATTTCCCCGCACGTTGGCGCTCTTTTGCCATAGCATTCAGGGAAGGGTCCATGCGCGTCGGGAAATAGAGCAACTCGCCGCGTACGCCCGGGTGCTGGCGCGCAAAATAGCTGAGATCGCCGCGCGTCGCGAATACGCCCCCTACTCGCCCCTGCGCGATACGACGAAGCGGGTAGAAAAGGCGGAATTTCAGCCCGTGGGACACTTCGTAGAGATCCGCGCCCCAGATATGCCAGTAAAACTGAGCTGGCTTAATACCGCCGCTTAACAGCGCCAGCCACAGGCTGGTGTTGAACTGACCGTGAAAGAAGAATCTCTGTCGACGATTTGCTTTCGCTTTGGCGATGACCGCCTGCGCCAACGCTTTCTTACTGCCATAAAAACGAAGCGAGAGCGCCGGACAGCTTTCCGTGAAACCGTTATCTTCGCCGGCAACCATAAATTCGCGCGCGTGCTCGCTTGTGGCGGCCAGCGTATCATTGAAAAACCGCAGCACGGTGTGGTTATGGTGAGGGATATCCGATCCCAGGACGTGAATCAGTACAGTCATGCTCGCCTACGCCAGAGTAAAAATACGCCGCAACAAAGTGAAAAATAGACAATATAGGTGGCCATATAAGCCTGTGCCGCACCCAGCGCGCCGTGAGCGGGAATCAGCCAGTGAGCGAACGCCGTTAACAGAATGAACTGGCTAATTTCGGCCAGAATGTAAAATCGCAACGACGCTTTGGCAATCACCAGATAACCGAAAACATAGGCGCCGACTTTCAGCACGTCGCCCACTAACTGCCAGGCGAACAGATCGCGCATCGCGGTGAATTTGGCGGAAAAAAGCAGCCAGATAGCAAAATCGCGCAGTAGCCAGACGGTAAAACTCGCCGCCGCAACCGCCGGTAAAACAAATTTCAGCGCTTTTACTACTTCGCGCGTAATGTCCTGTTTTTCCGTCAGGCGTGAGAGCGTGGGTAACAGGTAAACGCTGAAGGAGGCGGTGATAAATTGCAGATAGGCGTCAGAAATGCTGCTTACGCCCTGCCAGATCCCGACATCGCTCCAGCTATAGTGCGCGGCCAGTTGGTTTCGCATCATCACATAGGCAACCGGCATCGTAACGGAGGTAATCAGCGCCATCAGGGTAAATTTACTGAGCTGCCCTGCCAGACCATTGTCCCAGGAGGGCTTGAGATAGCGTAGCGGGACGGTGCCGCGCTTAATCAGTATTATACCGGCTGGCACTACCACCAGCGCTGGCACCAGCGCCAGACCAAGCAGAGCACCTTCATAGCCGCCGACACGGTAGCAGAGATACCAGGCGGCGACGCCCAAAAAGCTGCCGACAATTAACGATAAGGCATTACCCGACGCGTCACGAAAGCCCTTCATTAGCGCCAGCAGCAGGTTCGCCCAGGCGATCCCCATTTGTACCAGCGCAACCAGACGCACCAGCCCTTGATAGTCCGTATGACCGAACAATCCCTGGCTAATCGGCGCCGCCGCCAGCAGGAAGACCAGCGCCAGCAGCGTAGAGAACCCCAATACCATCGCGGAGGAGGTTCCCACCACGGTACGTAACTGCGCCGGGTCATCATGATGTTGTGCGACGAGTTTGGTAACGCCGTTAAATATCCCGGCGCCAGCCAATACGCCCAGCACGGTGATCATCTGGCGGAAGTTACCCGCTTGTCCGACGCCCGACGGACCAAAAGAGACGGCCAGTAGTTTCACCACCAGCAGTCCGGCGCCAATTTTTACCAGCGTACTGACCGCCGTCCACAGGGAGGCTTTAGCAAGCGACATATCAGGAGAAATAATTTAGCAAGGTAGTAATCACCGTTCGTTGATCGACGGGCGCAAGGTTATAAAACAGCGGCAGACGCAGCAAACGTTCGCTCTCTTTTGTGGTGTAGACATCGTCCCCGATAAACTCGCCGAATTTATCGCCCGCCGGACAATCATGCAGCGGAATGTAATGGAATACCGCCATGATTTCCGCCTCTTTAAGGAAATTAATCAGCGCGCTGCGATCGGCGATATCCCGCAGTTTGATGTAAAACATGTGGGCATTATGCCCGCAGTTTTCCGGAATAGAAGGCAGCTCGATACGCCCGGCGCGCGCCAGCGGCGTTAACGCATCGTAGTAAGTCTGCCACAGCGACAGACGCTGTTGATTGATACGATCGGCGGCCTCCAGTTGCGCCCACAGATAGGCAGCCTGCAGATCGGACATCAAATAACTGGAGCCGATATCCCGCCAGGTGTATTTGTCCACCTGACCACGGAAGAACTGGCTACGGTTGGTACCTTTTTCGCGGATGATCTCCGCGCGTTCAATTAGCGTACGATCGTTGATCAGCGTCGCGCCGCCTTCGCCGCCAGCGGTGTAATTTTTGGTTTCATGGAAGCTAAAACAGCCGATGTGACCGATCGTCCCTAATGCGCGCCCTTTGTACGTGGACATCACACCCTGGGCGGCATCCTCGACAACGAACAGATTATACTTATCCGCCAGCGCCATGATGACGTCCATTTCACAAGCGACGCCAGCGTAGTGTACCGGCACGATAGCGCGGGTTTTATCAGTAATCGCCGCCTCAATCAGCGTTTCGTCAATACTCATCGTATCCGGACGAATATCGACAAATACAATTTTCGCGCCGCGCAGGACAAAAGCGTTAGCGGTGGAGACAAACGTAAAGCTCGGCATGATCACTTCATCGCCGGGCTGAATATCCAACAACAGAGCCGCCATCTCCAGCGACGCGGTACAGGAAGGCGTCAGCAACACCTTCTCGCTGCCGAAATGTTGCTCCAGCCACTGCTGGCAACGACGCGTAAAGCCGCCGTCGCCGCACAGTTTGCCGCTGCTCATTGCAGACTGCATGTATTCGAGTTCGGTTCCCACCACCGGCGGCGCATTAAAAGGAATCATGTTGTCACCTGTATAACCAGTACGCAGTGCTTTCGATGTTGGCACCGCTTTGTATGTAACGTTTAAGCGCGGCGGTGTTGCCCAACTGGGTCGCCACCCGCAATGTTGCTTTGCCGCGACTCTGCGCCCAACAGATCGCCGCCTGCATAAGTTCCGCTCCCGCGCCGCGTCCGGCCAACAGACCGATGCGCGCGTCGGTATCATTCAATTCCCGCAGCGAGACGTAACCGCGGATAGCGCCTGTTTCCGTGCGAAGCACCAGGCATTGGTGATCAAACGTGCCGCGTACCGCATTCTCAATCCACTGGGCGTAAAAACGAGCGCTGGCGTCGGGCGCATACCACGGCGCGCGAAAACGACTCTGCGTAAACGCCTCTCCGGCCAACTGACGCAAAGCAGGAATGTCCGTAAGGTGTGCAATTTCCGCGCCATGCTGGTCGCGATGCCCTTTTACCGGCAACGCAAAATCCACCTCGCCTTCAACCAAAGAGAATCCCAGCGATTGCAACGCCGACAGCCAGGCGATGTTTTCAGCCGGCACTTTTACCTGCACGCGTTGCCACGCCTGCAGCGCTTCTGGCGTTAATTCGGGCGCTGAGGCATCGATACGCACAATGCCGCTATTCACGCCAAAGAACGTATTTTCCCAGAGTAACGGTTCAATACTGGCGCGGACGGGCACGGAGCAACTCCAGTAAATATTGGCCATAGCCGGTTTTTTCAAGCTGACTGGCGGCGCGTTTCAAACCATCATCATCCAGCCAGCCGTTGCGCCAGGCAATCTCCTCCAGACAGGCAATTTTGAAGCCCTGGCGCTTTGATACGCCGCGCGTAATGGGATGCAACCGGGTACCGGAACCTCCCGCCAGAATGATGCCTTTCATTCGTTTCTCCTCCAGGAGTAAGAACCTGCCGTTTAGCGTTTCAGACCTAAGCGTTCGCCCTGATAACTGCCATCCTGCACGGGTTTCCACCAGGCCTCATTGGCGAGATACCACTGAACGGTTTTTCGCATCCCACTTTCGAAGGTTTCCTGCGGCGTCCAGCCCAGCTCGCGGGCGATTTTCGACGCGTCGATGGCATAACGTAAGTCATGGCCGGGTCGATCGTCGACGAAGGTAATCAGATCGTGATAATTCGCTACACCCTGCGGTTTTTGCGGGGCCAGTTCTTCCAGCAGAGCGCAGATCGTCCTGACCACATCCAGATTTTTACGTTCGTTATGACCGCCGATATTATACGTTTCGCCCACAGCGCCGTTCGTCACCACGTGATACAACGCACGGGCATGATCTTCCACATACAGCCAGTCGCGAATTTGCTGACCGTTGCCATAGACCGGCAATGGTTTACCCGCCAGCGCATTCAGAATCATCAGTGGGATCAGTTTTTCCGGGAAATGGTAGGGCCCGTAGTTATTAGAGCAGTTGGTGACAAGCGTAGGCAGACCGTAGGTACGTAACCAGGCGCGTACCAGATGGTCGCTGCTGGCTTTGGAGGCGGAATAAGGACTGCTTGGCGCATATGGCGTGGTTTCGGTGAAGAAATCGTCTGCAGTATGCAGATCGCCATACACTTCATCGGTGGAGATATGGTGGAAGCGGAACGCCGCTTTAGCGTCCGCGTCAAGCGCGGACCAGTAAGCGCGAGCGGCTTCCAGCAAGGTGTAAGTACCAACGATATTCGTTTCAATAAACGCCGCCGGGCCGTCGATGGAACGGTCTACATGGCTTTCCGCCGCCAGGTGCATCACGCTATTGGGCTGATACTGCTGGAAGACTCGCTCCAGTGATGCCCGATCGCAGATATCCACCTTCTCAAAGGCGAAACGGTCGCTTTGCGTCACCGATGCCAGAGACATCAGGTTGCCCGCATAGGTGAGTTTATCCACCACCACCACCGCGTCTGCCGTTTCATGGATGATATGCCGCACCACCGCAGATCCGATAAAGCCTGCGCCGCCGGTCACCAGAATGCGTTTCATCAGCGCCAGACTCCTTTGGTATCAACCGCATAACGTTGATGAACCGCATCGCCGGGAATCGCTTTAAATTCGTCGTGATCGACCAGCATCACCAGCACATCGGCGGCGGTCAGCGCCGCGTCCAGTTTCGCCAGCGTGCAAAGTCCGTCCAATTTTTTCGGCAACTGACGGATATTCGGTTCGACGACCAGGGTTTCGCCGCTGTGCCAGCGGGCGATACTTTGGGCGATCCCCATCGCCGGGCTTTCGCGCAGATCGTCGATATTCGGCTTAAAGGCCAGCCCAAAACAGGCGATTTTCACTTCGCTGGCGCGTTTATCGGTGGCCGCCAGGCAATCTGCGACCGCGGCTTTTACCTGATCGACTACCCAGTGCGGTTTGCCGTCGTTCACTTCACGCGCGGTGCGAATCAGTCTCGCCTGCTGCGGATTTTGCGCCACAATAAACCACGGATCGACCGCAATGCAGTGCCCGCCAACGCCTGGGCCCGGCTGCAAAATATTGACGCGCGGATGGCGGTTCGCCAGACGGATCAATTCCCAGACGTTAATCCCCTGTTCGGCGCAAATCAGCGACAATTCATTCGCAAAGGCGATATTCACATCACGGAAGCTATTTTCCGTCAGCTTGCACATCTCTGCGGTGCGCGAGTTGGTGACAACGCATTCGCCCTCAAGGAAAATTTTGTACAGCGCGCTGGCGCGAGCCGAACATACTGGCGTCATACCGCCAATCACGCGGTCATTTTTAATGAGTTCCACCATCACCTGACCCGGCAGCACACGCTCCGGACAATAGGCAATATTCACGTCGGCCTGCTCGCCCGCCTGCTGGGGAAAGGTCAGATCCGGGCGCATCCCGGCCAGCCAGCCAGCCATTTGCTCCGTTGCGCCGACCGGCGATGTTGATTCCAGAATCACCAGTGCCCCTTTTTTTAATACCGGCGCAATGGATTTTGCCGCGGCTTCCACATAGGCCATGTCAGGGTCGTGCTCGCCTTTGAATGGCGTCGGCACGGCAATCAGGTACGCATCGGCCTCGACAGGTGTCGTCGTCGCACGCAGAAAGCCGCCTTCCACCGCCATCTTCACCACATTGCCCAACGCCGGCTCCACGATGTGAATTTCACCGCGATTTATGGTGTCTACCGCATGTTGGTTGATATCCACGCCGATAACCTGCTTCTGGCGGGAAGCAAAAGCGGCCGCAGTCGGTAATCCGATATACCCCAGCCCAATAACAGAAATGGTCGTAAAACTCATAACGATACCCGATAACTTTTTAACGCCTGTAAAATGCGCGCGCATGATTGCCCGTCACCATAAGGATTATGGGCGCGGCTCATGGTTTGATATTCATTTTCGTCGTGCAGCAGACGCATAACTTCCGCCACAATGCGCCGGGAGTCCGTGCCGATCAGTCTTACCGTACCAGCGGTAATGGCTTCCGGACGCTCTGTGGTTTCACGCATGACCAATACCGGCTTACCTAATGACGGCGCTTCTTCCTGAATACCGCCGGAATCGGTCAGAATGAGCCAGGCGTGATTCATCAGCCAGACAAAAGGTAAGTAGTCCTGCGGCTCAATCAGTACCACGTTTTCAACATGGCCGAGGATACGGTTGACAGGTTCGCTGACGTTGGGATTGAGATGCACCGGATAGACAATTTGCACATTCTGGTTCGCGGCGGCGATTTCCGCCAGCGCCTGGCAGATATGCTCAAAGCCCTGACCAAAGCTTTCACGCCGATGACCGGTCACCAAAATCATCTTCTTATTCGCGTTGAGGAAAGGATACTGCTCGGCCAGTTCAGCCTGTAATGTATCGCTCGTCAGAACGCGATCGCGTACCCAGATCAGCGCGTCGATAACGGTATTGCCAGTGACAAAAATGCGCTCATCCGGAATGTTCTCCCGCAACAGATTCTGCCGCGAGTTTTCCGTCGGCGCAAAGTGGTACATCGCCAGATGTCCGGTCAGCGTGCGGTTTGCCTCTTCCGGCCAGGGGGAATAGAGATCGCCGGTTCGCAACCCGGCTTCTACGTGCCCTACCGGAATTCGTTGATAGAAAGCCGCCAGGCTGGTAGCAATCGTAGTGGTGGTATCGCCATGAACCAGCACCACATCAGGTTTAAAATCTGCCAGGATCGGCTTTAATCCCTCCAGAATTCGGCAGGTAATTTCCGTCAACCCCTGTCCCGGCTGCATAATGTTGAGATCGTAATCAGGCACAATAGAAAAAAGAGTTAATACCTGATCAAGCATCTCCCGATGCTGCGCAGTAACGCATACTTTGGCCTCGAAATGAGGATCTTTTTCCAGCGCATGGACCAGAGGCGCCATCTTAATGGCCTCCGGTCGTGTACCAAATACAGTCAGTACTTTCACATCGATTCTCTTCGAATAGACAGTAGGGGCCCAGCCCCCTACTGCAGAGGTGTTGCTAAATCGTGCGGCGACGGGTTAAGGCAACGCCCGCACCGATTAGCGCCCCAACGATACCCCACATGATCATCAGGAAGGCTCGGCGTGGGCTATCACGTTTTACCGGTTCTTCCGGCGTACGCAAATAACGATAGGTCTGAAAACGAGGGTCCAGGGTCGGCCCCACATTAAGCGTATTCAACATTGCCCGATTTTGAAAGTAGTCCAAATCGAACGCAGGGCCAACCGCTTGCAGATTTTCAAGACGCGCCTGCAACATAGGGCGACCGAGTAAAAAAAGCTCTGAGTCCGGTAATTCATCTGCCGGGACATCCGTCGCGCTACGAGAAATATTATGTTGTTCCGCAATTTTGAGCGCCTGCTCAATACTGTTTACACGACGCGAATAGATCGCTTTCGCAACCTCTTCCTGCCGTTTGACCTGGGCTTTCATCTGCACGGTACGCGCAGCCCAGGCACCTTTTAATTCATCATTCAGATGGCTCGCCGCCCGCTGGCTGGCAAATGCGACATACTGACGCAGCAGATTATTGGCGTCCGGCGCAGTTTCAGCAATCAGCTTCACATTGTCGTTGATGGCGCGTGTAAAATCGCCGGGCGTAAACTGTATGTTATTGATCAGTTCATCAAGCATCGCCGCATCAGCTTTGCTATTCCCGACCATTCGCTGCTTGTAATAGTCCGTCTGTAACCAGAAATCGCGACGCGTATCCCAGGAGGCAAGTTGCATGATGAACTCTTTATACGCTTCATCCATCACCGAGGGCTTATCAGAAGAAGCAGGATCGGTCTTAATATCCAGGTTGCGCAGAAACTGCTGCTGGGAGTAATAACCGCCCAACATATTTACGGTTGGGCGATCGGTGATCGCCGTCGCACTCCACTCCTGACGAGCAAAAAAGGTATAGGCTAACGCGATAAGGGCAAATAGCAGGCCAATGCCGATAATCCAGAATTTGCCAGCCCATAAAGTACGAAACAACCCGCGAATATCCAGTTCATTTTCAGCGCTCACCGCGCGTGCCCCCGGTAATGGTTGTGTCATCGTATCCTCATTTACTTGGTTAAGTTTGGCCGGTTCTCACGTTGCCTGCGCAGGCGACGCTTCACACGCTTAATAAATCTCGCCACCTTCCAGGCCCGCTTAATGCAGTAGCCATAGAGGAAGAATGCTAGCAAAAAGAGCACCAACATAACCCATTCAGGAACAAAATGAGAGTATTCTGCCGTTACGCCTACTCCCGCCAGAATCGCCGCTGCGAGCGTAATAAGAACAAATGCCTGGCGGGAAGTAAACCCTGCTCGCATAACCAAATGATGAATATGTTGGCGATCAGGGGAAAAGGGGCTCATCCCTTTACGCAGACGGCGATACATAATCGCCACCATATCCATCAATGGAATAGCGATAATCCATAGCGCGGTAACCGGGCTGATAGAGTGAGTTTTCCCCTGCGTCGTTTCCAGTAAGAGCCAGATGACGGTAAAGCCAATCAGTGTACTACCGGCATCGCCCATAAAGACTTTATAACGCCGCCCCAAAATACCGAGATTAAGCATAATGTAAGGCAGAATCGCGGCGATCATGGCAAAGCACCACATTGCCAGACTAGTCTGACCATCAAACCATAAAATCAGCCCCATCGCCGCAAATGAGACGCTGGATAACCCACCTAGCAGGCCGTCAATACCGTCAACCATATTGAAAGCGTTGATCGCCGCCCATACCGCAAACAGCGTAAGGAAATAGCCAAAGGGGCCAAGCACTAACTCCCAAGGCCCAAAGATGTAACCAAGGCTACCTAAGTGAAGTTTTGCGATAACCATCATTACAACCGCAATAACAGCCTGAACCACAGCACGGATTTTTACACTGATATCAAAACGGTCATCCATCGCACCAACAAAAACCAATACACCAGCGCAAATAAGATATAGCGATAAGTGCGGTATGTAGTAATCCGAGAGGCCAAACATAAAGCAGATTCCTGCAAACACAGAAATCCCGCCGACTAATGGGATAACACCCTGATGTCGTTTACGAAAGTTTGGTTTATCCACTAAACCAATTTTTATGGCTACTTTTCGCGCAAGAAAAATAAAAATGGTCGTGAATAAAAAAATACTGATTAGCTCAGATAAAGCGGTGAGTAACTTCACAGTGTATGTGCTCTCAGCATATATCATTTCCTTAAAGTATAATGCGTTACGCCAGCTCCTAGAAGAGACCTGTTAGAACATTACACTTTTTACCGCAAACAATGTGTATTGTGCATGGTGTTACTCTGTAGCGCATATCCCGATGACCAGTTTATATGACATGACGCTAAGATGAATCGCAAAACAAAAACGCCACGTAAAAACGTGGCGTTTTCAGGTAAAGACCAGGTTATGAGCGCTTCATCATCTCGAAAAAGTCGTCATTAGTTTTGGTCATCGCCAGTTTGTTAATGAGGAATTCCATCGCGTCAATTTCACCCATCGGATGGATGATTTTACGCAGGATCCACATTTTCTGCAGCTCTTCCTGAGTGGTGAGCAGCTCTTCTTTACGGGTACCGGAACGGTTGTAGTCGATAGCCGGGAAGACACGTTTTTCAGCGATCTTACGCGAGAGATGCAGCTCCATGTTACCGGTGCCTTTAAACTCTTCGTAGATAACTTCGTCCATCTTGGAACCGGTATCGATTAGCGCCGTCGCGATGATAGTCAGGCTACCGCCCTCTTCCACGTTACGCGCCGCGCCGAAGAAACGCTTCGGACGATGCAGGGCGTTAGCATCCACACCACCGGTCAGTACTTTACCGGAAGCCGGCACCACGGTGTTGTAGGCACGCGCCAGACGGGTGATGGAGTCGAGCAGGATGATGACGTCTTTCTTGTGTTCAACCAGACGTTTCGCCTTCTCGATAACCATTTCGGCAACCTGAACGTGGCGGGATGCCGGTTCGTCAAAGGTAGAGGCAACCACTTCGCCTTTCACCAGACGCTGCATCTCGGTTACTTCTTCCGGACGTTCGTCAATCAGCAGCACCATCAGCACGCAGTCTGGGTGGTTATACGCGATGCTCTGCGCGATGTTCTGCAGCAGCATGGTTTTACCCGCCTTCGGCGGCGCGACAATCAGACCGCGCTGGCCGCGACCGATCGGCGAAGCCAGATCCAGAACGCGCGCCGTTAAGTCTTCGGTAGAACCGTTACCACGCTCCATACGCAGACGAGAGTTTGCGTGCAGCGGGGTTAAGTTCTCAAAGAGGATTTTGTTACGGGCGTTTTCCGGTTTGTCGTAGTTAACTTCGTTAACTTTCAACAGCGCAAAATAGCGTTCACCTTCTTTCGGCGGGCGAATCTTACCAGAAATGGTATCACCAGTGCGGAGGTTGAAACGGCGGATTTGGCTGGGGGAAACGTAGATATCATCAGGACCGGCGAGGTAGGAGCTGTCTGCAGAACGGAGGAAACCAAATCCATCCTGCAATATCTCCAGCACACCGTCGCCAAAGATATCTTCGCCACTCTTTGCGTGCTGCTTCAGGATGGCAAAAATAATGTCCTGCTTGCGCATACGGGCCAGGTTTTCCAGCCCCATACTTTCGCCGAGAGTGATCAGCTCAGAAACCGGCGTATTCTTTAATTCGGTAAGATTCATAATGGTGTGAGTTCTTAAACTTGGGGTAAATCTCGAACTTAATGTTGTGAATGGTATGGCAGGGTCATCCATGCCTGTTTACGGCTATCAACTCATGTCTGTTCGCTGTCTGGTCACAGGAAAGTACGCAGAACTGAAACGACAAGACGGAATGAGCGAAGAGCCAGGAATCTTTCCACTTCTCGTGCGAGAAAAAACGGGAAGTGACGGATAAAACCAGATTCAAACTTAATAAGGTATGTTTAATTCGAAGTCAATACTAACTTAGCACGACTCAGACCGGGCGTCCAGAGATCCTGACAATTTAAGAATAACGTAAGGACAACAGACGCCACGAAACTGCCTGATACCTTAATCATTCGTCGAATGACAGACGCCTGACCATACAGCGCCTTTGTCATTCGACGTATAAAAGGTATTACGCCAGATTGGCGTCGAGAAACTCTTTCAACTGACCTTTAGACAGTGCGCCTACTTTGGTTGCCGCCACTTCGCCGTTTTTAAACAGCAGCAGAGTCGGAATACCGCGGATGCCATATTTAGGCGCAGTACCAGGGTTCTGGTCAATGTTCAGTTTGGCAACGGTCAATTTGCCCTGATATTCGTCAGCGATTTCATCCAGAATCGGAGCGATCATTTTACACGGCCCGCACCACTCTGCCCAGAAATCAACGAGGATAGCCCCGTCCGCTTTGAGTACATCCGTGTCAAAACTGTCGTCAGTCAGGTGAATAATTTTATCGCTCATATATAACTCCACAGGAATAAGCCTGGCGTGTTGGTGTAGCATTAACCAACGAGGTGCTGATGTTAACTTCGCCAACAAAGGTTGACTTTATTTCACCGGATACGCTTTCGTAAAGCAATAGTAAGCTGATATTCTACCACACTATGAGCAAAACACATTTAACAGAACAGAAGTTTTCCGACTTCGCCCTGCACCCACAGGTGGTTGAAGCCCTTGAAAAAAAAGGGTTTTATAATTGTACGCCCATTCAGGCACTGGCCCTTCCGCTAACGCTGGCGGGTCGTGACGTTGCAGGGCAGGCGCAAACCGGTACCGGGAAAACGATGGCGTTTCTGACGTCAACGTTTCATTATTTACTTTCTCATCCCGCGATCGACGATCGCAAGGTGAACCAGCCGCGCGCGCTGATCATGGCGCCGACGCGTGAATTAGCCGTACAAATTCACGCAGACGCGGAGCCGTTGTCGCAAGCGACAGGCTTAAAATTAGGCCTGGCTTACGGCGGCGATGGTTACGACAAGCAGCTTAAAGTGCTGGAAAGCGGCGTTGATATTCTTATTGGTACGACGGGCCGACTGATCGACTACGCCAAACAAAACCACATTAACCTCGGCGCCATTCAGGTCGTCGTACTTGATGAAGCCGATCGCATGTACGATTTGGGCTTTATTAAAGATATCCGCTGGCTGTTCCGTCGTATGCCGCCGGCTGCGCAGCGTCTGAACATGTTGTTCTCCGCCACCCTGTCTTATCGGGTTCGCGAGCTGGCGTTTGAACAGATGAACAACGCCGAATATGTTGAAGTGGAACCGGAGCAAAAGACCGGCCACCGCATTAAAGAAGAGCTTTTCTACCCCTCTAATGAAGAGAAAATGCGTTTACTGCAAACGCTGATCGAAGAAGAGTGGCCGGATCGCGCCATTATTTTCGCCAACACCAAGCATCGTTGCGAAGATATCTGGGGACATCTGGCGGCAGATGGCCATCGTGTTGGTCTGCTGACCGGCGATGTCGCGCAGAAAAAGCGCCTGCGGATTCTGGATGAGTTCACCCGCGGCGATCTGGATATTCTTGTGGCGACCGATGTCGCGGCGCGCGGGTTGCATATCCCCGCCGTAACGCACGTCTTTAACTACGATCTGCCAGACGATTGTGAAGACTATGTTCACCGTATCGGTCGTACCGGTCGCGCTGGCGCCAGCGGACATTCCATCAGCCTGGCTTGCGAAGAGTATGCGCTGAATCTGCCCGCTATTGAGAGCTATATCGGCCACTCGATTCCGGTCAGCAAATACAATCCGGAAGCGCTCATGAACGATCTGCCCAAGCCGTTGCGCCTGACGCGTTCGCGTCCTGGCAATGGTCCGCGCCGCGCTGGCGCTCCGCGTAATCGTCGTCGTTCAGGTTAAGAAAAGTTATGCCATACACAAAATCATTTAGCCTGTATCAAGGCGGCAAGAAAACAAATCCCGATGAGCTTAGGAAGAGTACGCAGCCAACATGGATACAGGTTGAAGGATGAAGTGTATGAATTCCACCTCGTTGTATGCCGCCATTGATCTCGGTTCCAATAGTTTTCATATGCTGGTCGTGCGCGAGGCGGCGGGAAGCATCCAGACGCTGACCCGAATAAAACGCAAGGTGCGTCTGGCCGCGGGTCTGAACAACGACAACCACCTTTCAGCCGAAGCGATGGAACGCGGCTGGCAATGCCTGCGTCTGTTTGCTGAACGTTTGCAGGATATCCCGCAGCCACAAATCCGCGTGGTTGCCACCGCAACATTGCGTCTCGCCGTCAATGCAGGTGAATTTATCGCGAAAGCGCAGACTATCCTTGGTTGTCCGGTGCAGGTTATCAGCGGCGAAGAAGAGGCGCGGCTAATTTATCAGGGGGTCGCTCATACCACCGGCGGCGCAGATCAGCGACTGGTGGTGGATATCGGCGGCGCCAGCACTGAACTGGTTACCGGCACTGGCGCGCAAACCACGTCGCTGTTTAGCCTGTCGATGGGCTGCGTAACGTGGCTTGAACGCTATTTTAGCGATCGTAATCTGGCGCAAGAAAACTTTGATGATGCGGAGAAAGCCGCGCGCGATGTACTGCGTCCGGTCGCCGATGAACTGCGTTTTCATGGCTGGAAGGTCTGCGTGGGTGCCTCCGGCACCGTACAGGCATTGCAGGAAATCATGATGGCGCAGGGGATGGACGAGCGCATTACGCTCGCCAAACTGCAGCAGCTAAAACAACGCGCGATACAGTGCGGGCGTCTGGAAGAGCTGGAAATCGAAGGCCTGACGCTGGAACGCGCGCTGGTTTTCCCAAGCGGGCTGGCTATTCTGATCGCGATATTTACCGAGCTGAACATCCAGAGCATGACGCTGGCAGGCGGCGCGTTACGCGAAGGGCTGGTGTATGGGATGTTGCATCTGGCGGTAGATCAGGATATCCGCAGCCGCACGCTGCGGAACATTCAGCGTCGGTTTATCGTCGATACCGATCAGGCGAATCGCGTGGCGAAGCTGGCAGATAACTTCCTCAAACAGGTAGAAAATGCCTGGCATATTGAGCCTATCAGTCGTGAACTGTTGCTGAGCGCTTGCCAATTGCATGAGATTGGTCTGAGCGTTGATTTTAAACAGGCGCCCTATCATGCCGCCTATTTAGTACGCCATTTGGATCTGCCTGGCTATACGCCCGCGCAGAAAAAGTTGCTCGCTACCCTCTTACTGAATCAGACCAATCCGGTCGATCTCTCTTCGCTTCATCAGCAAAACGCGGTACCGCCCCGTGTTGCGGAACAGCTATGCCGTTTGCTGCGACTGGCGATTCTCTTTGCCGGTCGCCGTCGTGACGATCTGGTACCAGAAATTACGCTACAGGCGCTAAATGAAAATCTGACGTTAACCTTGCCTGGCGACTGGCTGGCACATCACCCGCTGGGTAAAGAGTTGATTGATCAGGAAAGCCAGTGGCAAAGCTATGTACACTGGCCGCTGGACGTTCGCTAACTGTAGTCTGATTGCCGGATGACGCTTCGCTTATCCGGCCTACGATTTCGCTCGCTTTGCCGCCATCATGGCTTTCAGATTAGCCAGGTGACTTTGCCCTTTTTGCATTCGCTCCTCAGCGCTTACCACTTTGCGCTCCTGCTCCCAGATTAAATCATCCTGCGGCAGTTCTAACAGGAAGCGGCTGGGTTCCGGGCGCACCAGTTCCCCATACTGACGGCGCTCTTTACATAATGTAAAGGTGAGCTCTTTCTGCGCGCGAGTGATCCCGACATAGGCCAGCCGACGCTCTTCCTCAATATTATCTTCGTCAATGCTGCTTTGATGCGGCAAAAATCCTTCTTCCATTCCCACCATATAGACATACGGGAATTCCAGTCCTTTCGACGCATGAAGCGTCATCAACTGTACCTGATCCAGCTCTTCTTCGCTCTCGCCGCGCTCCATCATATCGCGCAGCGTAAAGCGTGTAACCACCTGGGTCAGCGTCATCGGCTCATCGAGTTCGTTGCCTTCCAGCATCTCGGTCATCCAGCTAAAGAGCTGGTTAACGTTTTTCATACGCATTTCCGCCGCTTTGGGGCTCGGCGAGGTTTCGTACAACCAGGATTCATAGTCAATACCGTGGATGAGATCGCGCACGGCGGCGACAGGCTCGCGTTCGGCCAGACGCTGGATTTCCCCCAGCCAGTGGGTAAAACGCGTCAATGAATCGTAACCACGTCCGGTCAGCTTTTGGCTAAGTCCCATATCAAAGCTGGCGGTAAACAGGCTCTTATTACGCGTCATTGCCCATTCACCCAGCTTTTGCAGCGTGGCCGGACCGATTTCGCGTTTTGGCGTATTCACGATGCGCAGGAAAGCGCTGTCATCATCCGGGTTGGTCAACACCCGCAGGTAGGCCAGCAGGTCTTTAATCTCCGGACGGGAGAAGAATGAGGTGCCGCCGGAAATTTTGTACGGAATGCGGTTCTGCATGAGGAATTTTTCAAATACCCGCGACTGATGATTCCCGCGATACAGAATGGCGTAATCCTTGTACTGGGTCTTGTTCACAAAGTGATGGGCAATCAGTTCGCCGGTAACGCGCTCAGCTTCATGCTCTTCATTGTTTGCGCTTAACACTTTGAGTTCTGCGCCGTAACCGAGTTCGGAAAAGAGGCGCTTTTCAAAGACGTGCGGATTGTTGGCGATGAGAATATTCGCCGCTTTCAGGATGCGGCCCGAAGAACGATAGTTTTGCTCCAGCTTAATCACCTGCAGCGCCGGAAAGTCCTGGCTCAGTAACACCAGGTTTTGCGGACGCGCCCCGCGCCAGGAGTAGATAGACTGATCGTCATCGCCTACGACCGTAAAGCGCGCGCGTTGCCCGACCAGCAGCTTAACCAACTCATACTGGCTGGTGTTAGTATCCTGATATTCATCCACCAACAGATAACGAATTTTATTCTGCCAGCGCTCGCGCACCTCGTCATTGCGTTGCAGCAGCAGCGTCGGCAGCAAAATCAAATCATCAAAATCGAGAACGTTACATGCCTTCATATGGGCGTCGTAAAGCCCGTAGCAGTGGGCAAAAATACGATCGCGTTCACCTTTCGCCCCCGCCGCTGCCTGTGCAGGCGTTTTGAGATCGTTTTTCCAGTTGGAGATCGTGGAGATCAGCTGTTGCAACAGAACCTTGTCGTCTTCGATCAGGCCTTCGGTCAGCTCTTTGAGCAAGGCGACCTGGTCGGTATCGTCAAACAATGAAAAGTTCGATTTCATCCCCAGCGCAGCGTACTCGCGCTTAATAATATCCAGCCCTAGCGTATGAAAGGTGGAGATCATCAAACCGCGCGCTTCCTTACGGCCGAGCGTCTGCCCGACGCGTTCTTTCATCTCACGCGCTGCCTTGTTGGTAAACGTCACCGCCGCAATATGCCGGGCCTGATAGCCGCATCCGCGGATCAGGTGGGCGATTTTATTGGTAATTACGCGAGTTTTACCAGAACCCGCTCCTGCCAGCACCAGGCAGGGTCCGGTGACGAATTCGACAGCGTGTTGTTGGCCGGGATTTAAACGCATGGGAATAGTGCTCAATCTTCGAACGGGGGAGGGATTGTAGCAGAAAGCGAGGCCCAGAGAAGACCAGGCTGCTTTTTCAGGCAGCCTGGAAAAGGTCAATCAGCAGGCTCTGGCGGCAAGCGGCGTATAGCCATTACGCTGTGCGCTCTTGATCCAACTGTAAGAACCCATTAGCGCGATCGCCGTCAGCAGAACATACTCAAGCGACATCGCATAAACGCCCTGTACTGCATAGATCACGACGCTAATTACATCAATAATCACCCACAGCAGCCAGTTTTCCACGTACTTGCGGGTCATCAGCACCATCGCCGCAATCGACAACACCAGCATGGTGGAATCCCAGAACGGGAACGCGTCCGGCTGGAGTTCAGGCATCGCCACCTGCATACCTACCGTTTGCAGCAGAGCGAGCATAACGCGGGTCAACATAGCGAAGACCGGATCGATAAACCACGTCATCAGCAGAATGGCGATAATACATACGCCCCCCAACCTCCATGTTTGTTGACGAGAAAGCCAGCGTACTTTCAGAGCGGCTTCCCGGGCGTCATTCTGCCGGCTCCATGCGTACCAGCCGTAAATATTCGCCGCAAAGAAAAACACCTGAAGTAGCAAGCTGGCATACAGTTGAATCTGAAAAAAGATGGCGGCAAATAGAGTGACGTTAATCAAACCAAACAGGTAATTAACGATTTTTTCCCGGCTGGCGCACCAGATGCACAATAAGCCAAAGACGGTGCCGATAGCCTCAATCCACGACAGCGCATACCCACCCTCGCCGAGAGGAATGTTGACCATTACATTGTTAATGCTGAAAAAGTCCATCATTGCTCTCCTTGCAAACTATCGAAATAAATGGCCTGAAGCGCCAGAGAAATTTGGTGCTCTTCACCTTGCTGGCACAAGGTTTCCTGCTGAACATAATGGTTAATGCTGCTCTCCAGACAACCACTATGCGCGACGACCACGTTTAGCAACGACGCGGTACGCAGCCCTCGTAACGCCCCCACCACCATCAGCGCGGCGGTTTCCATATCCGCGCCGAGAACTCCCCTGGCCGACCATTCGGCATCCAGTTCAGCTTCGCGATCGGTATAAAAACTGTCATGGCTGCGCACCAGCCCGCAAACGGCAGAGATGTTCATCTGTTTCGCCTGCTGTATCAGCGTGGCGGTAAGATACGGGTCCGCACAGGCCGGATAACTGGCGGGCGCATAGGTTTTGCTGGCGCCGTCGTCAGCCACCGCGCCGTGAGCGATGATCACATCGCCTAACGCCAGCGAGTCCTGCAACGCGCCGCAACTACCGATACGGATTAGCGTGTTGACGCCAACCTGGCGTAACTCCTCAATGGCGATAGCGGTTGACGGTCCGCCGATTCCCGTGGAGAGCACGACTATTTCAACCCCCTGGTACCAACCGCGCGCCGCGCGAAACTCCCGGTTTTGCCCCAGAATCTCAGCCTTATCAAGAAAACGGGCGATTCTATCCACCCGCCCGGGATCGCCGGGCAAAAGCGCATATTTCGCGCGGGTCATGCTTGTGTTAAGCCGAATATGGGGTTGCATCTCCCGTCTCCTTATTGTTCTGAGAGGTTCAGATTTCCGCCTCCTGTTTGAGTTTTTCAGGAGCCAGTAAAATGATCCGCTCACTGTCGGTATCGATAATGTTCAGCGATTTCAGATCGTGCAGTATCCGGTTGATACTGCGCGTCGTCGCCGCAAATTCCTGACCAAGATTCTGCTTATCAAGCAAAATAGTGGTTGATTCATATTGTTGATAACGCAGCCATAATGCCTGGCATACGCGCTGATGCAGCGAGTACAAATTGTCGCTACTGGCCTTTTTCGACAACTGGTAATACTGTTGGCTGAAAAACCGCAGCATTCGCTGGTTAAAGTGGTTATCCAGCGTCAGCCAGCGGCAAAAATGCGCTTGCGGCAGGCTGAGTAGCTGTACATTGCCGACGGCGACGACAGAACAGATGTAATGCCGCGACTCAAATATCTCTAGCTCGCCCAGCATGTCTCCTTTGCCATAACGCGCCTGCCGGTAACGGCGTCCATCTTCAGCTTCGTAAAAAACATCCACTTCGCCGGCCACGATGAGTGAAAATTGCTGGCATATTTCCCCCTGGCGGCAGATAAGCGCGCCACGGGAAATGTCGTCAAATCGCCAGCACTGCATGATTTCCAACGGGCAGTATTTGAGTAATTCATAGAGCACTGGGTCGCGTACGACCTGGCGTAGCCCTAAAAGCCAGTCGTCTGGAAATTCTGCGTTTTTCATTATGTTCATGGTATCTCGCCCCTTGTCAGAAAGGACAGGACCGTCGTCCCGCGCATCCGAAATACGCCCGCTAAAAATGCCGCTTATCTCCCGGTTCATTAAATCAGGCGGGACATCTGTCCTGTAATGGCGAAGAGTATATGTCTGACGGCCTAAGGAGTGATAAAGTGACGGCCAATCTTTGCGACGTGAGAACACAATAATGGCAAAAATAGCAGCAGCACTGCATATTCTTGTAAAAGAAGAGAAACTGGCTTTAGATCTTCTGGAGCAAATTAAAAACGGCGGCGATTTTGAGAAGCTGGCGAAGAAGCATTCTATCTGCCCATCCGGTAAAAAAGGCGGTCATTTAGGCGAATTTCGTCAGGGCCAGATGGTTCCGGCATTCGATAAAGTAGTCTTTTCCTGCCCGGTACTGGAGCCAACCGGCCCGCTGCATACCCAGTTCGGTTACCACATCATTAAAGTATTGTATCGCAAATAAAAAGCCGGGTGGCGGCTACGCCTTACCCGGCCTACATCGTCTGATTGATTTTGTCGGTCGGGTAAGCGCTAGCGCCACCCGACAAGGTATATCAACCCGCTACCGCAATACGCTTCATATCCGTCATATAGCCGCGCAGTTTCTTACCTACCTGCTCAATCGCATGACTACGAATCGCGTCGTTCACGTCGCGAAGCTGTGCGTTGTCTACCGCGCCTTCCGGGATAGCACTACCCAGATCGCCCGGTTGCAATTCCGCCATAAACGGTTTCAGCAGCGGTACGCAAGCGTAAGAGAACAGGTAGTTACCGTATTCTGCGGTATCGGAGATAACCACGTTCATTTCATACAGACGCTTACGGGCGATGGTGTTGGCGATCAGCGGCAGTTCGTGCAGTGATTCGTAGTAAGCGGATTCTTCGATGATACCGGAATCGACCATAGTTTCGAACGCCAGCTCAACGCCCGCTTTCACCATCGCGATCATCAGCACGCCTTTATCGAAGTACTCCTGCTCGCCGATTTTACCTTCAAACTGCGGCGCGGTTTCGAACGCGGTTTTACCGGTCTCTTCACGCCAGGTCAGCAGTTTCTTATCGTCGTTAGCCCAGTCAGCCATCATGCCGGAAGAGAATTCGCCGGAGATGATATCATCCATATGTTTCTGGAACAGCGGCGCCATGATCTCTTTCAGCTGTTCGGACAGCGCGTAAGCACGCAGTTTCGCCGGGTTAGACAGACGGTCCATCATCAGGGTGATGCCGCCCTGCTTCAACGCTTCGGTGATGGTTTCCCAGCCGAACTGAATCAGTTTTTCCGCGTAAGCCGGGTCGGTGCCTTCTGCCACCAGCTTGTCGAAACACAGCAGAGAACCGGCCTGCAGCATACCGCACAGGATGGTCTGCTCGCCCATCAGGTCAGATTTCACTTCTGCAACGAAAGAAGATTCCAGTACGCCCGCACGGTGACCGCCGGTGGCCGCAGCCCAGGCTTTAGCAATCGCCATGCCTTCGCCTTGCGGATCGTTTTCCGGGTGTACCGCGATCAGCGTCGGAACACCGAAACCACGCTTGTATTCTTCACGTACTTCGGTGCCCGGACACTTCGGTGCCACCATCACCACGGTGATGTCTTTACGGATCTGCTCGCCCACTTCCACAATGTTGAAGCCGTGGGAGTAGCCCAGCGCCGCGCCGTCTTTCATCAGCGGCTGTACAGAACGCACCACGTCGGAGTGCTGTTTGTCTGGCGTCAGGTTAACCACCAGGTCGGCCTGCGGGATCAGCTCTTCGTAGGTGCCTACTTTGAAGCCGTTTTCGGTCGCTTTACGCCAGGAAGCACGCTTCTCCGCAATCGCTTCTTTACGCAGGGCGTAGGAAATATCCAGACCGGAGTCACGCATGTTCAGGCCCTGATTCAGGCCCTGAGCGCCACAGCCGACGATGACCACTTTTTTACCCTGCAGGTAGCTCGCGCCGTCGGCGAATTCGTCGCGGCCCATAAAGCGGCATTTACCCAGCTGCGCCAGCTGCTGGCGCAGATTCAGTGTATTAAAGTAGTTAGCCATGATGGTGTACTCCGTGATGTTGTGTTGTGGTGCTTATTATTCGGTTCGTTTTTCAGCGAGAATAGACTCACATTACAACAGGAAATTTATTGCGGAAATTGATATATTCACAACATCACGTTGCAATTTCTGCAATATAAAGCCGTGAGGTGAAATCGGTGGATTTACGCGATCTAAAAACCTTCCTGCATCTGGCGGAAAGCCGCCACTTTGGCCGCAGCGCGCGCGCGATGCACGTCAGCCCCTCCACGCTCTCCCGGCAGATCCAGCGGCTGGAAGAAGATCTCGGCCAGCCGCTGTTTGTGCGCGACAACCGCACCGTCACGCTGACCGAAGCCGGTGAAGAGCTGCGAGTGTTTGCCCAACAGACGCTTTTGCAATATCAGCAGTTGCGCCATACCCTCGATCAGCAGGGGCCGTCCCTTTCCGGCGAACTCCATATCTTCTGTTCAGTGACCGCGGCATACAGTCATCTGCCGCCGATCCTCGACCGTTTTCGCGCCGAACATCCCTCGGTGGAAATTAAGCTCACCACCGGCGACGCCGCCGATGCGATGGACAAAGTGGTCACCGGCGAGGCCGATCTGGCGATTGCCGGTAAGCCGGAAACGCTGCCCGGCGCGGTCGCCTTTTCGATGCTGGAAAATCTGGCGGTGGTGCTGATCGCCCCGGCGCTGCCCTGCCCGGTGCGCAATCAGGTTTCGGTCGATAAGCCCGACTGGTCGACGGTGCCGTTTATCATGGCCGATCAGGGGCCGGTACGCCGCCGCATTGAGCTGTGGTTCCGCCGGCATAAAATCAGCAATCCGCAGATTTACGCCACCGTCGGCGGTCACGAAGCGATGGTCTCAATGGTGGCGCTGGGCTGCGGCGTGGCGCTGCTGCCGGAAGTGGTGCTGGAAAACAGCCCGGAGCCGGTGCGCAACCGGGTGATGATTTTAGAACGCAGCGATGAAAAAACGCCGTTTGAGCTTGGCGTGTGCGCACAAAAAAAGCGGCTGCATGAGCCGCTAATTGATGCGTTCTGGAAAATTGTTCAGGGTTGATAAGGTAATAAAATGCGCACAAAAATAATGCTGTTATCTGCGCTGGTAGCAATATGCTTCAGCGTACAGGCTAAACCGACGGGCATTACCGTACAGGATGTAAAGCATCTGGCGTTAAAGCAGTGCCTTGTTGATAACTATCATAAACGCACTCCGCCGGATGTTTTTTATGCTCCAGGCCATGATATGTCGTTTTTAGTTAAAACCTACGCGTTAGATAATGCCGGGAAATGGAAACCATTCCTTAAATTCGTCGCCAAAGAAACAGAAGGCTTTGACCGCTTAACGATGGCGCTCCACCCCGATAGCGCTAAAGACGCTAATAACGTGCTGGAGCGGTGTATGGCATTTTATGAATCGGACAAATTAGATAAATACGTTCGAGAGACAGTGATGAAATAACAAGAGTCGGCTTATGCTCCCAAAAAACAGTAAGACTGCGCGTATCCTTAAGGAGCCCCATGCTGCTATGGGCGGAAATTCAGGCAACTATGTCCGTGCAGAAGTAGAATTTGATTCTACGAAGCGAAAACTCTTACCGATAAAAGGGTATCGACCCGACATTGTCATACCGTCCCTCACGGATGAATATTGGGGCATCACCTTTGTCGAAGGAGAAATTGAACTTTTTGATTTCCCTTTCATTGTTAGCCTGGCTTTCACATTCAATGATGTGCATTATCTCCAGATCAGGGAAAATCAGTTATTTGTTATAATGGAAGGGCCTCACCAGGTAGGTAAAGGGCGATTCCTGGAAATACACTTTATCCCGAAAAATGTTAATACATAACGGCAATCTTTTATAAATCCGCCGGGTTCACCTGCTTCATAGTTTCCACCGTCATCAGCCACTGGTACAGCGGCTCCAACCGTTGGAAACCCTCGGCCAGCCGCGTGACCAGATCGGCATGGAACAGTTTTTCTACGTCATTATCCGTCACCATCACGGCAAACGTTTTACGCTGGTACCAGTCGGATATCGCGGGGGCGAGATCTTTTGCCAGCAGCCGCTTATAGCTTTCCCCCACCAGCTCAAACGGCGGGCGGCAGCATTCGGCAACCTGTAAAAACGCATCAGGCCGCTTCCTCAACGTATGGCGAAACAGATCCATTGTAGATTTGCTGGCGCTGTAGTAACCCAACCCATAGCGTAGGGTATCGGGGCTGATTTCAAAAAAGTAGGCTGGCGCATCGGTCCAGTTTTTCGCCGAACGTTTGAAGGTCAGCCACATCCGGCTGCGGTACAGCGATTTGTCGTGCGAGAAACGGGTATCACGGTGAATACGCGACAGGGTTTTACCGATGGCGGGTCGGGTTTCCAGCAGTGGATCGATTTCCAGCATCGCTGGAGCAAGGTCGTCCACCAGCGCGCGGAATGGTGTCAGAAGGCTTCGTTCGTAGATAAAGCGGTGCTCATCGAACCAGGCTTTGTCGTTCTCAATACAAACCTGCTGAAGAAAATTGAGCCCTTCTTGTGCAAATCCCTGAAAGCGTCCAGCCATCTTTTTGCCCTTACTCATAGCGATTGTCAGTTTATTATCCCACTCCCTCGCGCGCTGTCTATGCAGATGACCGGAAGGAGACATTTCTTCCGGTCATCATTATCCCTACCCAGCCAGAAAGAACCGGAACGCCGGGTTATTGCTCTCATCATGGCATTCATAGCCCAGCTCATGCAGCCGGGTTTCGAAATCCGGCTCATGATCGCCTAACTCGAACGCCGCCAGCACGCGGCCATAATCGGTACCGTGGCTGCGGTAATGGAATAGCGAAATATTCCAGTGCGTGCCAAGCGTATGCAGGAATTTGAGCAACGCGCCGGGCGACTCTGGAAATTCAAAGCTGTAGAGGCGTTCCTGTAGCGGATGGGATGGACGCCCACCGACCATATAGCGCACATGCAGCTTCGCCATTTCATCGTCGGAGAGATCCACTACGCTATAACCGCCGTCGCACAGTTGGGTGATAATCTCTTTTCGCTCCTCCAGCCCCTGACTGACGCGTACGCCGACAAAAATACAGGCATTTTTCGCGTCGGCAAAACGGTAGTTAAATTCGGTGACCATACGCCCGCCAAGCAACTGGCAGAATTTGAGAAAGCTCCCCTTTTCTTCCGGAATGGTCACCGCCAGTAACGCTTCGCGCTGTTCCCCCAGCTCGCAGCGTTCAGACACATAGCGCAAGCCGTGGAAGTTGACGTTGGCGCCGGAAAGGACGTGCGCCAGGCGTTCGCCGCGAATATTGTGCTGGGCGATATATTTTTTCATCCCCGCCAGCGCCAGCGCGCCGGACGGTTCCGCCACCGCACGCACATCTTCAAACAGATCTTTCATCGCCGCGCAGATAGCGTCGCTATCCACGGTGACAATATCATCAAGGTATTCCTGACACAGCCGGAACGTTTCGTCGCCGATGCGTTTTACCGCTACGCCTTCAGCAAATAACCCAACGCGCGGGAGATCTACTGGATGACCGGCTTCCAACGCCGCTTTCAGGCAGGCGGAATCCTCCGCTTCGACGGCAATCACTTTGATTTGCGGCATCAATTGTTTGATCAGTACCGCTACGCCCGCCGCCAGGCCGCCGCCGCCAACCGGCACAAAGACACGATCGAGATGCGAATCCTGCTGAAGCAGCTCCAGCGCCAGCGTGCCCTGCCCGGCGATCACCATTGGGTGATCAAACGGCGGCACCCAGGTAAAACCCTGCTGCTGCGCCAGTTCAATAGCTTTCGCTTTCGCTTCATCAAAATTAGCGCCGTGCAACAGCACTTCGCCGCCAAAACCGCGTACCGCATCGACTTTAATATCCGCCGTTGCTTTTGGCATGACGATCAGCGACTTCACGCCAAGCCGCGCAGAGGAAAACGCCACGCCCTGTGCATGGTTCCCCGCCGACGCAGTAATCACGCCGTGGGCTTTTTGTTCTTCGGTCAATCCGGCCATCATCGCGTAAGCGCCGCGCAGCTTAAAGCTATGGACCGGCTGCCGGTCTTCGCGTTTGACGAGAATAACGTTATCCAGACGTGACGAGAGCTTTTCCATTTTTTGCAGCGGCGTCACCTGCGCCGCTTCGTATACTGGCGCGCGTAGCACCGCGCGCAGATACTCCGCCCCTTCCGGCGCGACTGACAGTGGTTGAGATTCCGCCATCATCAACCTCCCAATTTCGATTTATCGCGCACCGCGCCTTTATCGGCGCTGGTCGCCAGGCTGGCGTAGGCACGCAGGGCAAACGAAACCTGACGCTGACGATTTTTAGGCGTCCAGGCTTTGTCGCCACGAGCCTCCTGCGCCTCGCGGCGTGCGGCGATTTCAGCCTCACTCAACTGCAACTGAATGCTGCGGTTTGGGATATCAATCGCAATAGTGTCGCCATCTTCAATCAACGCAATAGTGCCGCCGCTGGCCGCTTCCGGCGAGACGTGGCCGATGGAAAGACCCGAAGTACCGCCGGAGAAACGCCCATCGGTGATGAGCGCGCAGGCTTTGCCCAGCCCCATCGACTTCAGGAAACTGGTCGGATAGAGCATTTCCTGCATTCCCGGCCCGCCTTTCGGCCCTTCGTAGCGGATCACGACTACATCGCCTTCCACTACTTTGCCGCCGAGAATCGCCTCTACCGCGTCGTCCTGGCTTTCATACACTTTCGCCGGGCCGGTAAATTTAAGGATGCTGTCATCCACGCCTGCGGTTTTCACAATGCAGCCGTTTTCGGCGAAGTTGCCATACAGCACCGCCAGACCGCCGTCTTTGCTATAGGCATATTCCAGCGAGCGGATGCAACCCGCTGCGCGGTCGTCATCCAGCGAATCCCAGCGACAATCCTGCGAGAACGCCTGGGTAGTACGGATACCGGCAGGGCCAGCACGGAACATTTTTTTAACCGCTTCGTCCTGCGTAATCGTGATGTCGTACTGTTCCAGCGTTTGCGGCAGCGTCAGGCCTAATACGTTTTTCACGTTGCGGTTCAGCAGCCCGGCGCGATCCAGCTCGCCTAAAATGCCCAGCACACCGCCGGCACGGTGAACGTCTTCCATATGGTATTTCTGGGTACTTGGCGCCACTTTACACAACTGCGGCACCTTGCGGGACAGCTTGTCGATATCACTCATGGTGAAGTCGATTTCCGCTTCTTGCGCCGCCGCCAGTAGATGCAGAACGGTATTGGTCGAACCGCCCATCGCAATATCCAGCGTCATCGCATTCTCAAACGCCGCCTTGTTGGCAATGCTTCGTGGCAGTGCGCTTTCGTCATCCTGCTCGTAATAGCGTTTAGTCAGTTCAACAATCCGCTTACCGGCATTGAGGAACAACTGCTTCCGGTCAGCATGGGTCGCCAGCAGCGAACCGTTGCCCGGCTGCGACAGGCCCAGCGCTTCGGTCAGGCAATTCATGGAGTTAGCGGTAAACATGCCGGAGCAGGAGCCGCAGGTTGGACAGGCGGAGCGCTCCACCTGGTTACTTTGATCGTCAGAGACTTTCGGGTCCGCTCCCTGAATCATGGCATCAACCAGATCGAGCTTGATGATCTGATCGGACAGTTTGGTTTTCCCGGCTTCCATCGGTCCGCCGGAAACAAAGATCACCGGAATATTCAGGCGCAGCGAGGCCATGAGCATCCCTGGGGTGATTTTGTCGCAGTTAGAGATACACACCATCGCGTCAGCGCAGTGAGCATTCACCATGTACTCCACGGAGTCGGCGATCAGCTCGCGCGACGGCAGTGAATAGAGCATACCCCCGTGCCCCATGGCGATCCCGTCATCCACGGCAATAGTGTTGAACTCTTTCGCCACACCGCCGGAAGCTTCAATCTGTTCGGCGACCAGCTTACCGAGATCGCGCAGATGAACGTGACCCGGCACAAATTGAGTGAATGAGTTCACCACGGCGATAATCGGTTTGCCAAAATCACTGTCGGTCATTCCGGTGGCGCGCCACAACGCGCGGGCACCCGCCATATTACGACCATGGGTGGTGGTGGCGGAACGGTACTTAGGCATGCTTTATTTACTCCCCATCTTTTCCCTTCATACTTCACGCCACAGGTGCGTTGGCTGCCTCACTCACCCCAGTCACTTACTACAGTAAGTCCTGGGGATTCGCTGCGTTGCCGCCTTCCTGTGACGCAAATTATTTTGGGAAAATATTAATTTTATTTATTATGAATTTACCGGATCCAACCAGCCCCATTTATCCTCGGTTTCTCCAGTAAAGAGACCAAAGAAGGCTTGTTGAATACGCTTGGTAACAGGGCCGCAACGGCCTTCACCTACCTGGATACCATCAACGCTGCGTACCGGAGTAATTTCTGCCGCGGTTCCGGACATAAACACTTCGTCGGCCAGATACAGCGATTCACGGGACAGCACCTGCTCGCGCACTTCAATACCCAGCTCTTTCGCCAGTTTGATGATCGCATCGCGAGTAATGCCTGGCAGCGCGGAAGAGGTAAACGGCGGAGTAAACAGCACGCCATCTTTTACCTCAAACAGGTTTTCACCTGCGCCTTCGGAGATATAGCCGTTTACATCCAGGGCGATGCCTTCCTGATAGCCGTGGCGGCGCGCTTCGCTACCCACCAGCAGTGAGGAGAGGTAGTTACCGCCCGCTTTCGCAGCGGTTGGAATGGTGTTCGGCGCAGCGCGATTCCAGGAAGAAACCATCGCATCGATCCCCTGATCCAGCGCTTCGGCGCCCAGGTATGCCCCCCACGGGAACGCGGCGATGATGACGTCAGTGGTGTATCCCGGGGGCGGGTTAACGCCCATACCGACATCGCCGACAAATACCAACGGACGGATATAGGCGCTGGTCAGGTTGTTTTTGCGGATCACTTCGCGGCAGGCTTCCATCAGCTCATCAATACTCTGGGAAACCGGAAAACGATAAATTTTTGCTGAGTCGCGCAGGCGCTGCATATGTTCACGATGACGAAACACTACTGGGCCTTTGTGAGAGTCGTAGCACCTAATCCCTTCAAATACCGACGTACCGTAGTGCAGCGCGTGAGACATTACGTGAACCTTCGCGTCTTCCCAGCGCACCATCTCGCCATTGAACCAAATATAATCAGCTTTTTTCGTCGTCATTTTTCTTCCTTTTGCGCTCAGGCGCGGATTTGTTGTGATGTGGCAGCGCTCTGGCAGATCGCGACATGCGCAACATCTACCAGTTTACTTAACTGACTAAACAGTAAGTCGACCGACCGGGGACTGGCAACGGTCAATTCAATATTTATATTCTGCGCATCGGTCGCGGCTTCCATATTCATGGAGCACACCTGAAAACCACGATGGCGCACCACGCGTAAAACACGTTCTAAGGTTTCTGGATTAAAGCGTGCCGATACATTGACCTGATGTTGCATCATGATAATTTCTCCAGCATTTCAGAGTTACTGGCGCCAGGCGGCACCAACGGCCAGACATTTTCAAGTTCGTCGATTGAGACGTGAAGCAGGTACGGCCCTTCGCTTGCCAACATCGTGTCGAGTGCCGCTTCAACCTGGTCTTTACGAGTAATGTGCTGGCCTGGAATGCCGAAGGCGCTGGCCAGCATGAGGAAATCGGGGTTATCGGTCAGGGTGGTTTCGCTATATCGCTCCTGGAAAAACAGTTGCTGCCATTGTCGAACCATACCTAACCGCTGGTTGTCGAGTAAGACTATCTTCAACGGTAACTGCTTGCGTTTTACGGTGCCCAACTCCTGAACATTCATCATGAAGGAGCCGTCACCGGAGATACAGATAACGGTATCATTCGGTCGCGCTACCTGCGCGCCAACGGCCGCCGGTAAGCCGAATCCCATCGTCCCCAGACCGCTGGAAGTGATGAAGTTCTCCGGGCGGGTGTAAGTCATATGCTGGGCTGACCACATCTGATGCTGCCCCACATCCGTCGTCACCACGCTGTCTGCGGGTTTGCGTTCCGACAATTGCTTCAACAACAACGGCGCATAGATAGTCTCGCCAGGATGGTCATAGCGCCAGGCGTGTTCTGCGCGCAGCTCTGCACAGGACTGACGCCATGCGTCGATCTTCAGCGGTTGCTGTAATGCCGGCAACAGCGAATTTAAATCGCCCTGCAACGCGACGTGTGCCTGACGCAGTTTGTTCATTTCCGCCGGGTCGATATCCATATGGATTACGCTGGCGTTCGGCGCAAACGTATTCAGCTTACCGGTCACCCGGTCATCAAAACGTGCACCCACTGCGATCAGTAAATCACACCCTTGCACCGCGAAATTAGCCGCTTTAGTACCGTGCATTCCCAGCATGCCCAGATAGTACGGATAATCAGCTTCAACAGCCCCCAGCCCTTTCAGCGTGCAGGTAACTGGCATTTGCGTTACCGCGATAAATTTACGCAGCGCCGGAACCGCCTGCGCCATACCAACACCACCGCCGACGTACAGCATGGGTTTTTTCGCCTGTTCCAGCATCTGGCGCGCCTGTTCAACATCAGCCTGCGGGAAGGTCGCTTCGTTAGCAACGGTAGTAAACCAGGGTTCCAGCTCACCGCTGGCCAACTGGATATCTTTCGGGATATCCACCAGAACCGGGCCAGGACGGCCAGCGTTGGCGACTTCAAAAGCCTCCGCCATGATACGAGGCAGCTCTGCCAGCGACTGCACCAGGAAGCTGTGTTTGGTACAGGCCAGCGACAGCCCTAACACATCCACCTCCTGGAACGCATCAGTGCCGATGAACGGGGCGGAAACCTGACCCGTGATCGCGACGACGGGGACCGAATCTAACAACGCATCCGCCAGGCCAGTGATCAGGTTAGTGGCGCCAGGGCCGGAAGTGGCGATACAAACACCGGTTTTGCCGGTAGAACGGGCATAACCGATTGCCGCCATTGCGGCACCCTGCTCGTGTCGGCACAACAAATGCTCCACACCACCGTCATACAACGCGTCGTAAACCGGCATAATTGCGCCGCCAGGATAACCAAATACGGTTTTCACCCCCTGCGCTCGCAAAGCATGTACCACCCACTGTGCCCCGTTCATAGTTACATCCCCGTCGTAAATCTTGAGAAACAGAATTTTATGCTGTTATTCACGCTCTGCTCCTCGCTTAAGTTTTTCAGGCCAAAAAAAACCCCCGGACCTTTCGGTGCGGGGGTCTTAGTTCGTTAAGGCTTGATTTCTAAGCCTTTCCTCGTCCAAGTGCAGCCCCGCACGGTGGGATAATAATCACCACCACGCTAATCACGACCAGGCTAATCACTCGTAGAAGGGCTGTCATTTTTGTCTATTCTTGCATCTTGTTCGAAGGAATACCTAAAGAGTTACCATAGGTTTTGCCAATAGCACAAGATATTTTTTTAACCACGTTTCAGATAATGCAGGTGAATGCCTAAAAGTGCTTTGTTTTTTATAAGAAAAATTAGCAACTGAAAAATTTTCACGTTTTCCTCCCCCTTTTGGCGCGCTTTACACCCTGTTTTCCTTCTTTTCGCTTCTGCGAGCGTTCTTCCAGTTTGATGTTTCTTACCTGAAAATGACGCCAAAATTCAGGAAGCAGCCGCTAAAAAACAAAAAGTCAGTAATTCGATTTTCTCTTCTATCCCGCATAATCCACGTAACAGGAGGGATTATGTCACTGGCGATTGTTCATACTCGCGCCGCACTTGGCGTCAATGCGCCGCCTATCACTATAGAGGTGCATATCAGTAATGGATTACCGGGATTAACCATGGTTGGCCTACCGGAAACCACGGTAAAAGAGGCGCGTGACCGGGTACGTAGTGCGATTATTAATAGCGGATATGAATTTCCGGCTAAAAAAATAACCATTAACCTTGCTCCAGCCGATCTACCGAAAGAGGGCGGAAGGTATGACCTGCCTATTGCTGTTGCGCTTCTGGCCGCGTCTGAGCAGCTTACAGCATCGAATCTTGAGGCATATGAGCTGGTGGGTGAGTTAGCGCTTACAGGCGCATTACGCGGCGTTCCTGGCGCAATATCAAGCGCAACGGAAGCCATCAGGGCCGGCAGAAATATTATCGTCGCAACAGAGAACGCGGCGGAGGTTGGGCTTATCAGCAAAGAAGGATGTTTTATCGCCGATCATCTACAAACCGTCTGCGCCTTTCTGGAAGGGAAACACGCCCTGGAAAGACCTTTAGCTCAGGATATGGCATCGCCTACCGCAACTGCCGATCTTCGCGATGTGATCGGTCAGGAGCAGGGTAAACGCGGCCTGGAGATTACAGCGGCAGGGGGACATAATCTGCTATTGATCGGCCCGCCGGGTACGGGTAAAACCATGCTGGCCAGTCGACTAAGCGGGATTCTTCCACCATTAAGCAATGAAGAGGCGTTAGAAAGCGCCGCGATCCTCAGTCTGGTTAATGCCGATACGGTACAAAAACGATGGCAGCAACGTCCCTTTCGCTCACCTCATCATAGCGCCTCACTTACTGCTATGGTCGGCGGCGGCGCAATACCCGCCCCGGGGGAGATATCGCTGGCGCACAACGGAATTTTGTTCCTTGATGAATTGCCTGAATTTGAGCGACGCACACTGGATGCGCTACGTGAACCTATAGAATCAGGTCAAATTCATTTATCCCGTACCAGAGCGAAAATAACGTACCCTGCCAGGTTCCAGTTAATCGCCGCAATGAATCCCAGCCCAACCGGACATTATCAGGGAAACCATAATCGCTGCACGCCAGAACAGACACTACGTTACCTTAATCGGTTGTCAGGCCCGTTTCTTGATCGTTTTGACCTTTCGCTTGAGATACCGCTTCCACCGCCCGGGATTCTTAGCCAACACGCCTCAAAGGGTGAGAGCAGCGCTACGGTAAAAAAGCGGGTCATCGCCGCCCATGAACGGCAGTACCGACGGCAGAAGAAGTTAAACGCGCGTCTGGAGGGTCGCGAAATCCAAAAATATTGTATTTTGCATCACGATGACGCCCGCTGGCTTGAAGACACGCTGGTGCATCTTGGATTATCCATTCGCGCCTGGCAGCGTTTACTAAAAGTGGCCAGAACCATTGCCGACATAGAACTGGCTGACCAGATCTCGCGTCAGCATTTGCAGGAGGCGGTAAGCTATCGGGCGATAGACAGATTGTTAATTCATTTGCAAAAGCTGTTGGCGTAAAAAAAGGGCATTACGCCCTTTTTATTAATCATCAGCTTCGGTGTAGTCTTCTGCGCCTTCAACTTGCGGCTTGCCGCCAGACAAGGTGTGGAAGCGTTTTGGACGCTTGATACGCGTCATATACTTGGACCAGACGCGTTCTGCATCCGTTACCGGCTCGCGTTCACCGCGACATACCGCTACAAACAGCTTCTCTTCTTCAGTCACAGGCTCACGCTTGCCAAGATCCAGATCATTAAAGGCATGACCATGACGCTCAAGCAGTTGTGCCTCTTTAATCGTGAAATCACCGTGACGAGAGAATCCACGTGGATAATGTTTATTGTCAAAATATCGATTAGTCGTCGTAAAGCTTTCCGCCATCCTGCACGCTCCTAATTCTTTGTCTGAGCTATTTATGGCGCGGAGTATTAGTTACGCTTGACAGAGTGTAAAACAAAACATTTAAATCATAACGACAAATAATTTTGTGGAGAGCACAGTGGATACGGAATTGTTAAAAACTTTCCTGGAAGTTAGCCGGACACGCCATTTCGGGCGGGCCGCAGAAGCACTTTACCTGACGCAATCCGCGGTGAGCTTTCGTATCAGGCAACTGGAGAATCAACTGGGCGTAAACCTTTTTACGCGGCACAGAAACAATATCCGTTTAACCACGGCTGGCGAAAAACTTTTACCGTATGCGGAAACGCTGATGAATACGTGGCAGGCGGCACGTAAAGAGGTGGCGCATACCTCACGCCATAACGAGTTTTCCATCGGCGCCAGCGCGTCTTTATGGGAGTGTATGCTTAACGCCTGGCTGGGGCGACTGTACCAACTACAGGAGCCGCAAAGCGGCCTGCAGTTCGAAGCCAGAATCGCTCAACGGCAATCGCTTGTGAAGCAACTTCATGAACGCCAGCTTGATCTCCTCATTACTACCGAAGCGCCCAAAATGGATGAGTTCAGCAGTCAGCTGTTAGGGCACTTCACTTTGGCGTTATATTGCAGCAGCCCTGCCCGTAAGAAATCAGAACTCAATTATCTGCGGCTGGAGTGGGGACCAGACTTCCAACAGCATGAAACAGGGCTGATCGCAGCAGATGAAGTGCCGGTATTAACAACCAGCTCAGCCGAACTCGCCCGACAGCAGCTTAGCGCATTAAATGGCTGTAGCTGGCTTCCTGTAAACTGGGCAAATGAAAAGGGCGGATTACATACCGTTGCCGACAGCGCAACGCTTTTACGGCCGCTATACGCCATTTGGCTGCAAAACAGCGATAAATACTCGCTGATCTGCGATCTGTTAAAAACGGATGTGCTGGATGAACAATGAAAATGATGAAAAGAAAAAGAAGGGAACTTACGATTACCTGACCAGATAATCAGGTAATTTCAGGCAAAAAAAATCCTTAGCAGATGCTAAGGATTATTTCTGGCAGGGGCGGAGAGACTCGAACTCCCAACACCCGGTTTTGGAGACCGGTGCTCTACCAATTGAACTACGCCCCTAATTAGGGTGGCGGAACGGACGGGACTCGAACCCGCGACCCCCTGCGTGACAGGCAGGTATTCTAACCAACTGAACTACCGCTCCACCGAATTCTTTTACAACCACTGATTTTTACATCAGTTTACTGCTTAATTTGATGCCTGGCAGTTCCCTACTCTCGCATGGGGAGACCCCACACTACCATCGGCGCTACGGCGTTTCACTTCTGAGTTCGGCATGGGGTCAGGTGGGACCACCGCGCTACGGCCGCCAGGCAAATTCTTTGTGCTCTGTACGCAATTCTTTATCGCATCAGCGGCGTTGCCTGCGCTCGTAAACTCAGTCACATACTTCTGTATGCTCCTTCCTTTCCTTCGCTTGCCGCCTTGCTGCTGCGCAAATTATTGCGTACTCAACTCTGAATCAGTGCTGAAAATCGTCTCTCATCCGCCAAAACATCTTCGGCGTTGTAAGGTTAAGCCTCACGGTTCATTAGTACCGGTTAGCTCAACGCATCGCTGCGCTTACACACCCGGCCTATCAACGTCGTCGTCTTCAACGTTCCTTCAGGAGACCTAAAGTCTCAGGGAGAACTCATCTCGGGGCAAGTTTCGTGCTTAGATGCTTTCAGCACTTATCTCTTCCGCATTTAGCTACCGGGCAGTGCCATTGGCATGACAACCCGAACACCAGTGATGCGTCCACTCCGGTCCTCTCGTACTAGGAGCAGCCCCCCTCAGTTCTCCAGCGCCCACGGCAGATAGGGACCGAACTGTCTCACGACGTTCTAAACCCAGCTCGCGTACCACTTTAAATGGCGAACAGCCATACCCTTGGGACCTACTTCAGCCCCAGGATGTGATGAGCCGACATCGAGGTGCCAAACACCGCCGTCGATATGAACTCTTGGGCGGTATCAGCCTGTTATCCCCGGAGTACCTTTTATCCGTTGAGCGATGGCCCTTCCATTCAGAACCACCGGATCACTATGACCTGCTTTCGCACCTGCTCGCGCCGTCACGCTCGCAGTCAAGCTGGCTTATGCCATTGCACTAACCTCCTGATGTCCGACCAGGATTAGCCAACCTTCGTGCTCCTCCGTTACTCTTTAGGAGGAGACCGCCCCAGTCAAACTACCCACCAGACACTGTCCGCAACCCGGATTACGGGTCCACGTTAGAACATCAAACATTAAAGGGTGGTATTTCAAGGTCGGCTCCATGCAGACTGGCGTCCACACTTCAAAGCCTCCCACCTATCCTACACATCAAGGCTCAATGTTCAGTGTCAAGCTATAGTAAAGGTTCACGGGGTCTTTCCGTCTTGCCGCGGGTACACTGCATCTTCACAGCGAGTTCAATTTCACTGAGTCTCGGGTGGAGACAGCCTGGCCATCATTACGCCATTCGTGCAGGTCGGAACTTACCCGACAAGGAATTTCGCTACCTTAGGACCGTTATAGTTACGGCCGCCGTTTACCGGGGCTTCGATCAGGAGCTTCGCTTGCGCTGACCCCATCAATTAACCTTCCGGCACCGGGCAGGCGTCACACCGTATACGTCCACTTTCGTGTTTGCACAGTGCTGTGTTTTTAATAAACAGTTGCAGCCAGCTGGTATCTTCGACTGACTTCAGCTCCATGAGTAAATCACTTCACCTACGTGTCAGCGTGCCTTCTCCCGAAGTTACGGCACCATTTTGCCTAGTTCCTTCACCCGAGTTCTCTCAAGCGCCTTGGTATTCTCTACCTGACCACCTGTGTCGGTTTGGGGTACGATTTGATGTTACCTGATGCTTAGAGGCTTTTCCTGGAAGCAGGGCATTTGTTGCTTCAGCACCGTAGTGCCTCGTCGTCACGCCTCAGTGTTAAAGTGAACCGGATTTACCTGGAACACACACCTACACGCTTAAACCGGGACAACCGTCGCCCGGCCAACATAGCCTTCTCCGTCCCCCCTTCGCAGTAACACCAAGTACGGGAATATTAACCCGTTTCCCATCGACTACGCCTTTCGGCCTCGCCTTAGGGGTCGACTCACCCTGCCCCGATTAACGTTGGACAGGAACCCTTGGTCTTCCGGCGAGCGGGCTTTTCACCCGCTTTATCGTTACTTATGTCAGCATTCGCACTTCTGATACCTCCAGCAACCCTCACAGGCCACCTTCGCAGGCTTACAGAACGCTCCCCTACCCAACAACACACAGTGTCGCTGCCGCAGCTTCGGTGCATGGTTTAGCCCCGTTACATCTTCCGCGCAGGCCGACTCGACCAGTGAGCTATTACGCTTTCTTTAAATGATGGCTGCTTCTAAGCCAACATCCTGGCTGTCTGGGCCTTCCCACATCGTTTCCCACTTAACCATGACTTTGGGACCTTAGCTGGCGGTCTGGGTTGTTTCCCTCTTCACGACGGACGTTAGCACCCGCCGTGTGTCTCCCGTGATAACATTCTCCGGTATTCGCAGTTTGCATCGGGTTGGTAAGCCGGGATGGCCCCCTAGCCGAAACAGTGCTCTACCCCCGGAGATGAATTCACGAGGCGCTACCTAAATAGCTTTCGGGGAGAACCAGCTATCTCCCGGTTTGATTGGCCTTTCACCCCCAGCCACAGGTCATCCGCTAATTTTTCAACATTAGTCGGTTCGGTCCTCCAGTTAGTGTTACCCAACCTTCAACCTGCCCATGGCTAGATCACCGGGTTTCGGGTCTATACCCTGCAACTTAACGCCCGGTTAAGACTCGGTTTCCCTGCGGCTCCCCTATACGGTTAACCTTGCTACAGAATATAAGTCGCTGACCCATTATACAAAAGGTACGCAGTCACACAGGTAAACCTGTGCTCCCACTGCTTGTACGTACACGGTTTCAGGTTCTTTTTCACTCCCCTCGCCGGGGTTCTTTTCGCCTTTCCCTCACGGTACTGGTTCACTATCGGTCAGTCAGGAGTATTTAGCCTTGGAGGATGGTCCCCCCATATTCAGACAGGATACCACGTGTCCCGCCCTACTCATCGAGCTCACAGCACATGCGCTTTTGTGTACGGGGCTGTCACCCTGTATCGCGCGCCTTTCCAGACGCTTCCACTAACACACATGCTGATTCAGGCTCTGGGCTCCTCCCCGTTCGCTCGCCGCTACTGGGGGAATCTCGGTTGATTTCTTTTCCTCGGGGTACTTAGATGTTTCAGTTCCCCCGGTTCGCCTCATTAACCTATGGATTCAGTTAATGATAGTGTGACGAGTCACACTGGGTTTCCCCATTCGGGTATCGCCGGTTATAACGGTTCATATCACCTTACCGGCGCTTATCGCAGATTAGCACGCCCTTCATCGCCTCTGACTGCCAGGGCATCCACCGTGTACGCTTAGTCGCTTAACCTCACAACCCGAAGATGTTTCTTACGATTCATCATCGTGTTGCGAAAATTTGAGAGACTCACGAACAACTTTCGTTGTTCTGTGTTTCAATTTTCAGCTTGATCCAGATTTTTAAAGAGCAAATATCTCAAACGTGACTCGTAAGTCAGTTTTGAGATACTGATGGCAACGCCTTTCACACATTACCGCGCAAGTGGCGTCCCCTAGGGGATTCGAACCCCTGTTACCGCCGTGAAAGGGCGGTGTCCTGGGCCTCTAGACGAAGGGGACACTGAAGTCTCAATCGCAAGACGCCTTGCTTTTTACTTTCTATCAGACAATCTGTGTGAGCACTGCAAAGTACGCTTCTTTAAGGTAAGGAGGTGATCCAACCGCAGGTTCCCCTACGGTTACCTTGTTACGACTTCACCCCAGTCATGAATCACAAAGTGGTAAGCGCCCTCCCGAAGGTTAAGCTACCTACTTCTTTTGCAACCCACTCCCATGGTGTGACGGGCGGTGTGTACAAGGCCCGGGAACGTATTCACCGTGGCATTCTGATCCACGATTACTAGCGATTCCGACTTCATGGAGTCGAGTTGCAGACTCCAATCCGGACTACGACGCACTTTATGAGGTCCGCTTGCTCTCGCGAGGTCGCTTCTCTTTGTATGCGCCATTGTAGCACGTGTGTAGCCCTGGTCGTAAGGGCCATGATGACTTGACGTCATCCCCACCTTCCTCCAGTTTATCACTGGCAGTCTCCTTTGAGTTCCCGACCTAATCGCTGGCAACAAAGGATAAGGGTTGCGCTCGTTGCGGGACTTAACCCAACATTTCACAACACGAGCTGACGACAGCCATGCAGCACCTGTCTCACAGTTCCCGAAGGCACCAATCCATCTCTGGAAAGTTCTGTGGATGTCAAGACCAGGTAAGGTTCTTCGCGTTGCATCGAATTAAACCACATGCTCCACCGCTTGTGCGGGCCCCCGTCAATTCATTTGAGTTTTAACCTTGCGGCCGTACTCCCCAGGCGGTCTACTTAACGCGTTAGCTCCGGAAGCCACGCCTCAAGGGCACAACCTCCAAGTAGACATCGTTTACGGCGTGGACTACCAGGGTATCTAATCCTGTTTGCTCCCCACGCTTTCGCACCTGAGCGTCAGTCTTTGTCCAGGGGGCCGCCTTCGCCACCGGTATTCCTCCAGATCTCTACGCATTTCACCGCTACACCTGGAATTCTACCCCCCTCTACAAGACTCAAGCCTGCCAGTTTCGAATGCAGTTCCCAGGTTGAGCCCGGGGATTTCACATCCGACTTGACAGACCGCCTGCGTGCGCTTTACGCCCAGTAATTCCGATTAACGCTTGCACCCTCCGTATTACCGCGGCTGCTGGCACGGAGTTAGCCGGTGCTTCTTCTGCGGGTAACGTCAATTGCTGCGGTTATTAACCACAACACCTTCCTCCCCGCTGAAAGTACTTTACAACCCGAAGGCCTTCTTCATACACGCGGCATGGCTGCATCAGGCTTGCGCCCATTGTGCAATATTCCCCACTGCTGCCTCCCGTAGGAGTCTGGACCGTGTCTCAGTTCCAGTGTGGCTGGTCATCCTCTCAGACCAGCTAGGGATCGTCGCCTTGGTGAGCCGTTACCTCACCAACAAGCTAATCCCATCTGGGCACATCTGATGGCAAGAGGCCCGAAGGTCCCCCTCTTTGGTCTTGCGACGTTATGCGGTATTAGCCACCGTTTCCAGTAGTTATCCCCCTCCATCAGGCAGTTTCCCAGACATTACTCACCCGTCCGCCACTCGTCAGCGAAGCAGCAAGCTGCTTCCTGTTACCGTTCGACTTGCATGTGTTAGGCCTGCCGCCAGCGTTCAATCTGAGCCATGATCAAACTCTTCAATTTAAAAGTTTGATGCTCAAAGAATTAAACTTCGTAATGAATTACGTGTTCACTCTTGAGACTTGGTATTCATTTTTCGTCTTGCGACGTCAAGAATCCGTATCTTCGAGTGCCCACACAGATTGTCTGATAAATTGTTAAAGAGCAGTGCCGCTTCGCTTTTTCTCAGCGGCGCGGGGTGTGCATATTACGCTTTCCCGCTTCAGAGTCAAGCGTTTATTTTCGCTTTTCTCCGTGAGGTTCTGGTCTGAACCCCGCTGACCCGGCGGCCTGTATGCCGTTGTTCCGTGTCAGTGGTGGCGCATTATAGGGAGTTATTTCTGCCTGACAAGAGGAAATTTAAAATAATTTTCTGAGTGTCTCTTTTTTCATCAACAGCGTGCTTAACGTGCCATAAAATAAGCAAATTGCCGTTATTGCAACTGCAATCACACTTCCAGGTGGCATACTAATAACCAAACGAAAGAGAAAGGAAGAACATTCATGCCTTTAAGCGCACAACAATTAGCCGCACAGAAAAATCTATCCTATGTTCTGGCTGAAAAGCTGGCGCAGCGGATATTAAAGGGTGACTACGCCCCCGGTACGATTCTTCCCGGCGAAATAGAACTGGGCGAGCAGTACGGCGTAAGTCGAACGGCAGTTCGCGAAGCGGTGAAAACGTTGACGGCTAAAGGTATGGTGCTACCCCGTCCGCGCATTGGTACGCGGGTGATGCCGCAGGGAAACTGGAACTTTCTGGATCAAGAGCTGCTGACCTGGTGGATGACGGAAGAAAATTTTCATCAGGTGGTAGATCATTTTCTGGTGATGCGTATTAGCCTGGAGCCGCAAGCCTGCCTGCTGGCGGCGACTCTTGGCACACCGGAGCAGAAAGCGCGGCTTAATGCCTTAATGGAAGAGATGGTCGCGCTGAAAAAGCATTTTAAGCGTGAACGCTGGATTGAAGTGGATATGGCGTGGCACGAGCATATCTACGAAATGAGCGCCAATCCCTTTCTAATCTCTTTTGCGACGCTATTTCATTCGGTTTATCACACTTACTTTACCTCAATCACCTATAACGAGGTGGTAAAGCTGGATTTGCACCAGGCCATTGTTGATGCCATCGCTGATGGCGACGGCGAACGCGCTTTCCAGGCCTGCCAGGCGTTGTTAATAGCGCCCAATGAGAGACCAGATAATTAACAGGATATTGAATGACCAGCAAAAAAGCGCGCAGTATGGCTGGCCTGCCGTGGATCGCGGCGATGGCCTTCTTTATGCAGGCGCTAGACGCCACCATTTTGAATACCGCTTTACCGGCTATTGCGCATAGTCTTAACCGTTCACCACTCGCCATGCAGTCCGCTATTATCAGTTATACCCTGACAGTAGCTATGTTAATTCCGGTAAGCGGCTGGCTGGCTGACCGCTTTGGTACGCGTCGCGTCTTTATGGTTGCCGTAAGTCTGTTTACGTTAGGCTCGCTGGCCTGCGCGCTCTCCAGTTCACTATCTGAATTGGTTATTTTTCGCGTCGTACAAGGCGTCGGCGGAGCGATGATGATGCCAGTGGCGCGGCTGGCGTTATTGCGAGCCTATCCGCGTAGTGAGCTGCTGCCCGTTCTTAACTTTGTCACTATGCCGGGGCTGGTAGGTCCGATTCTGGGGCCGGTATTAGGCGGCGTACTGGTGACCTGGGCAAGCTGGCACTGGATCTTCCTGATTAATATTCCCATTGGTGTTGCAGGCATTCTGTATGCCCGCAAATATATGCCCAACTTCACCACGCCGCGTCGCAAGTTTGACATGACCGGCTTCTTTCTTTTTGGGTTAAGTCTGGTTTTATTTTCCAGCGGAATGGAACTGTTTGGCGAAAAGATTGTGGCGACATGGATCGCATCCGCCATTATTTTTTGCAGTATCGTTCTACTATTGGCCTATATCCGCCACGCCCGCCGTCATCCGACACCGTTAATATCACTATCGCTGTTTAAGACACGCACATTTTCCGTCGGTATTGCCGGCAACCTCGCCACGCGTCTGGGGACAGGCTGCGTACCTTTTTTGATGCCGTTAATGCTACAGGTTGGTTTTGGCTACCCGGCTCTGATCGCCGGCTGCATGATGGCGCCGACAGCTTTGGGTTCTATTATCGCGAAATCGACCGTAACGCAGGTTTTGCGACGTTTGGGATACCGGAAGACTCTGGTCGGCATTACGGTATTTATCGGTCTGATGATTGCCCAGTTTTCGTTTCAATCTCCCGCCATGCCGATCTGGATGCTCGTACTGCCGCTATTCATTCTTGGAATGGCGATGTCCACTCAATTTACGGCAATGAATACGATTACTCTTGCGGATCTGACGGACGATAATGCCAGCAGCGGCAACAGCGTTCTGGCGGTTACGCAGCAATTGTCTATCAGTTTAGGCGTGGCGATCAGCGCGGCGGTGTTACGTATTTATGAAGGTTTTGCGGGCACCAGTACCGTGGAACAGTTCCACTATACCTTTATCACGATGGGGGCGATCACTATCGTGTCCGCGCTGATGTTTATGCTGCTAAGAGCCAAAGACGGCAACAATCTGATTAAAGAACGGCATAAATCTAAACCGACCCACGCACCGTCAAAACCGGAGTAAGCTGAAGTCGCTGTTGTTGCAAGGCGGGCTGCGCCATCCGATGAATCAACACATCAATAGCCAGCTCGCCCAATTCATCTTTCGGCTGATGGATAGTCGTCAGCGGCGGCGTCATATAGCGCGCCAGCTCAATATCATCATAGCCAATGACTGCCATATCCTGCGGGATACGAAGCCCCGCCTGATATAGCGCCTGATAGGCGCCGACAGCCATCGCATCGTTTCCGGTAAAAACCGCTTGCGGTCGCTGTTGATGGGCCAGTAACGCCTGCATGGCGTCAAAGCCGCCGCCAAATTCAAAATCGCCGGTGATCTCATAGCCTTGCGGAATAGCCAGCCCTGCGCGTTTCATCGCCGCCCGATACCCTTCCAGCCGCAAACGCGCTGGCGTTTTGTCCAGCGGGCCGGTAATACAGGCTATTCGGGTAAATCCTTTATCGATAAGGTATTGCGTCGCAAGATCGCCGCCTAACAACGAATTATCCTGAATGAGATCGCTATCGCCCTCACCATCAAACGGCGACCAGTCCATCATGACGGTAGGAATAGACGGATAACGCTCCATGATTTCACGAGAAGGCTGATGCGTTTCGGTACACAGCAGCAGTAAACCGTCTACCCGTTTTTGCATCAGCGTCTCCAGGTTGCGGTTCATCCGTTGCTCGTCGCCTTCGGTATTGCACAGCACCAGACTATAACCGCGCTCAAAACAGCTTCGCTCAACGCCGCGCACCAGTTCGGAATAAAAAGGGTTGGTACTGGCGGTAATTAGCATACCAATCGTGCGGGTCTGGTTTAACTTGAGGCTTCGCGCCAGCGCAGAAGGCGCATAGTTAAGTGATTTAATCGCCGCTTCAACTTTTTCGGTTATCGTCTCACTCACAAAGCGATCTTTGTTAATAACGTGAGAGACCGTCGATGTAGAGACTCCCGCCAGGCGGGCAACATCTTTCATAGTAGCCAAGCGTTACCCCTGCTGATGTAAAAACGCTTCTATCTCTTCGCGCCACGGAACGGAAGGTTGCGCGCCTTTACGCGTTACGGCAATCGCGGCGGCGGCATGGGCAAAGCGAATCGCTTCCGGCAACGGCGTCTCCTCCAGTATCGCGGTGATAAAGGCGCCGTTAAACGTATCTCCGGCGGCAATGGTATCGACAGCCTCAACGCTAAATCCAGGAACGCGGCGGCCCTCGCCGTTTACGCTGGCCCAGACGCCACGGCTTCCTAAGGTAATTAATACGGTTCGAATGCCTTTATCATGCAAAACCTGCGCAGCTTTCGCGGCATCGTCGTCATTTTCCACACGCACGCCCGTCAGCTTTTCAGCTTCCGTTTCATTTGGCGTGATGATGTCCACCAGCGCCAGCAGTTCATCCGGTAGCTCACGGGCAGGCGCCGGGTTAAGCGCAACAGTAGTATGATGTTGATGGGCGATTTTCGCCGCCGCCAGTACGCTTTCCAGCGGCGATTCCAGCTGCATCAGTAACGCATCCGCCTGCGCGATACGTTCACGTTGCGCATCAACCAACGCCGGCGATAACGCGGCATTCGCTCCGGCATGAATACCGATGACGTTCTCGCCTTCGCCGTTAACGAAAATCAGCGCCACCCCGGTAGACTCGCCTTTAATAACGCTAACTGGCGCGATATCAATACGATCGCTGACTAATTGTTTACGAATACTGTCGCCAATATCGTCATCGCCCGTGCAGGCGATAAACGCAATATTTGCCCCGCTACGTCCCGCAGCAACCGCCTGATTCGCGCCTTTCCCGCCAAACGCGACCTGATAATGGCTACCGGTTACCGTTTCACCCGGGGTAGGGAAGGACTCAAGATTAAGGATATGATCGGCATTAATGCTGCCAAGGACGATGAGATTACCTGCGGTTTTCATATTCGGGGTTCCACGTCAAAGTGCGCCACCGGTTAGGGTGGCGCGTGCCCTGCTTTTCTTTTTTTACGTTCACCTCAGCGGAGGCTCGCGTATTTCTGTCGCCATCAGGCCATAGTTGACCCGTGTCGTTTATTACTGCTTGATGACCAGTTTCAGGTCAACCGGATATTTGGCCTGAACTTTTTCGCCTTTCAGCACCTTATCCGCCACTTCAACGCCTTTGGCGCCGATTTGATCCGGTAACTGAGCGATAGTCGCTGCCAGTTTGCCATCTTTTACGGCCTTTTCGCCATCCGGCGTACCGTCAAATCCAACCACCATCACATCTGCTTTACCGGCAGTTTGCAGCGCGCGCAGTGCGCCCAGCGCCATTTCATCGTTCTGGGCGAAGACAGCCTGAACATCCGGATGCGCGGTCAGCAGGTTCTGCATGACGTTCAGACCCTTAGTACGGTCGAAATCAGCAGGCTGGCTGGCCAGGACATTAAATTTGTGGGCGGCTACCGCCTGCTGGAAACCTTCGCCACGCTCACGCGCCGCAGATGTTCCGGCAATGCCTTGCAACTCAATCACTTTGGCGCCTTCGCCAGCTTTTTTCGCGATATAGTCGCCAGCGATCTTACCGCCCAGCACGTTATCAGACGCGATATGGCTGACGACATCGCCTTTGGTTGCCTGGCGGTCAAGCGTGATAACCGGAATCTTCGCCTGGTTCGCCATCTTCACCGCGTTACCCACCGCATCGGAGTCAGTCGGGTTGATCAGCAGAATTTTGGTCCCGCGAACGGTTAAATCCTGCACGTTCGCCAGCTCTTTGGCAGGGTTGTTCTGGGAGTCCAGCACCACCAGGTTATAACCCAGTTTATCCGCCTCTTTTTGCGCCCCGTCTTTTAACGACACGAAGAAGGGGTTATTGAGGGTAGAGATCACCAGCGCAATGGTGTCTTTCGCCATTGCATTCGCGCTCACGGTGGCGCTCAGCGCAACAGCAGATACCAGGGTAGCCAGTTTTTTCATGTTCATATTTCAGATGTCCTGTAGTCGTTGTTACTGCTTTTTGTTGTCTACCAGTACCGCCAGCAAAATCACCACCGCTTTGACGATCATCTGGTAATAGGAGGAAACACCTAACAAATTCAAACCATTATTAAGGAAGCCGAGAATCAATGCGCCGATCAATGTCCCAACAATGCGTCCTTTACCGCCTGCAAGGCTGGTGCCGCCCAGCACCACGGCGGCAATAGCATCCAGCTCATAGCCGGTACCCGCCGTCGGCTGCGCGGAAGAGAGGCGCGCCACTTCAATGATGCCCGCCAGCGACGCTGTCAGGCCGCAAAGTGAATAGACGATAATTTTCACTTTGCTCACGCTAATGCCAGACAGGCGCGTCGCCGCTTCGTTACCGCCCAGCGCGTAGATATAGCGTCCCAGACGGGTGTGATGCAGCATATACCAGGCGGCGATAAAGACGATAGCCATGATCCAGACCGGCGTAGGAACGCCCAGCGGACGGCCGATACCGAACCAGCCAAACAGATCGGCGTTATCGGTAAAGCCGGTGTTGACCGGGCTACCGTCGGTGTAAACCATCGTCACGCCACGCAGTAGCAGCATCATCACCAGCGTAGCGATAAACGCCTGTACGCGGCCCTTCGCGACGATAACGCCAGTGACGGCGCCAATCGCAGCGCCCAGCGCCAGCGCGGCGGCAACCGCGACCAGCGCATTCACTTCAACGCCGACGATTGAAGCGGCAACCGCGCCGGTGAGCGCCAGCAGGGAGCCGACGGACAGATCGATCCCCGATGTCAGAATCACCAACGTCATCCCCACCGCCATAATGGCGTTGACGGAGGTCTGTTGAAGAATATTGAACAGATTATTAACGGTAAAAAAGTTGGGGCTCAACGTCGAAACAATCGCGATCAGCACCAGCAGGGCAATGAGCGACTTCTGCTCAAGAAGCCACGCTTTAGTGAAATAACGGCGACCAGAAACAGCCTGGGTTGTCATCTTTTTACTCCTGATTCACGCGATTAAGCTTGCCCACTGCGGCAGCCATTAACACTTCCTGGGTGGCCTGCTCGCGAGTAAATTCACCGCTGAGATGCCCTTCATGCATGACGATGATGCGATCGCTCATGCCTAATACTTCTGGCATCTCAGATGAGACCAGAATGATGCTCAGGCCGTCGGCCTTAAACTGGTTGATAAGCTGGTAAATCTCTTTCTTGGCGCCGACGTCCACGCCGCGAGTCGGCTCGTCGAGAATGAGCACTTTCGGGCGCGTCATCAACCCGCGGGCAATCGCCACTTTTTGCTGATTACCGCCAGAAAGCAGGCCTATCGCCTGTTCCATTGACGGCGTCTTGACGTTGAACAGACGGATAAAATCCCCCACCGCCTGCTGCTCATCTTTGTGTTTCAGGCTTCCGCCAGCGCGGCTGAAATAGTCCAGCGCCGTCAGCGACATATTCTCTTTAACTGACATGCCGAGCACCAGTCCATCGCGCTTACGGTCTTCAGAGATATAAACGATGCCATTGGCCAGCCCGTCCTGCGGAGAACGCGTCACCACTTCGTGTCCATCGAGCGTCACGTAACCGCTGGTTCGCGGCATCGCGCCGTACAATACTTTCATCAGCTCGGTGCGACCGGCGCCCATCAGGCCGGAAATGCCAAGAATCTCGCCTTTTCGCAGCACAAAAGAGACATCATTCACGCCCGGTCCGCACAGATTATCGACCTTGAGGCGAATCTCACCCGGCGCGTTATCCAGATGCGGGTACTGATCTTCCAGCTTACGTCCCACCATCATTTCGATAAGAGAATCTTCGGTCAACGTGGCCACTTCACGCTCGGCGATAAATTGCCCATCGCGGAAGACCGTCACGTCATCGCAAATTTCGAAGATCTCTTTCATACGGTGGGAGATATAGACAATGCCGCGCCCCTGCGATTTTAATTCGCGGATAACGCGGAACAGAGAGTCGGTTTCAGTGTCGGTCAGCGCATCGGTCGGTTCATCCATAATGATGACTTTGGATTCGAAGCTCAGCACTTTGGCGATTTCCACCATTTGCTGATCGCCGATAGAGAGTTCGCCCACCAGCTTATCGCTCTTAAAGCGCAGATTGAGTTTGGCTAAGAGGTGGTCGGCTTCGGCATACATCTTTTTCCAGTCGATTTTGCCAAAGCGATTCACAAATTCACGGCCCAGGAAGATATTTTCCGCAATGGTCAACTGCGGAATCAGGTTCAGTTCCTGATGAATAATGCCGATCCCGGCTTCCTGAGACGATTTAGGCCCGTTAAAGGTGGTCTCTTTACCCAGCCATAACAACGATCCCGCATCTCGCGTATAGATGCCGGTTAATACTTTCATCATGGTGGATTTTCCGGCGCCGTTTTCCCCCACCAGCGCCATAACGCGGCCAGGATAAACGTTTAACGCGGCGCCGGAGAGAGCCTTCACGCCGGGGAACGCTTTATCGATCCCTTTGAGTTGCAGTAATGCGTCCATAGCGGCCTCAGAACGTGACGCCAGCGCAAAGAATGACGTTCGCATACGGGGAACACTCCCCGCTGCGAATCACCGCCTGACTGTCTGCAGTCAATTTTTTGAATTGTTCGTGTGTCGTATAACTAATTTTTATGGTGTTTCCCTGGTGTTGCTGCAGTTGCTCAAGGTGAGTGAGCAACGTTTCGTGGAGCTGCGGATTCTGTTGTTTGATTTCCGTTGCAAGAATCGCCGCCTCAACCTGCATTTCCCGGGTCACGACATCCACCACCTGCATAAAAGAAGGTACGCCCTGGGTTAGTGCCATATCGATACGCGCGGTGCTATTCGGGATGGGTAAACCCGCATCACAGACCACCAGAGTATCAGTATGCCCCAGACGGGAAATGACCGACGAGATTTCAGAGTTGAGTACGGTGCCTTTCTTCATTTTTCTGCTCCACTAGCGAAACGTTTCGCTGGCCGCAGTGTAACCCTGGATGTGTTCATAAAACCATCATGACGTAACAGAATTGTGATCGCCGTCGAAACGTTTCGCTAGCGGAAATCAGGTGAAGATAATCGTCCAATGGCGATTATCTTGTGGGAATCTACGGATTGGCCAGGCCGGGTAAGCCAATGCGGCCCCCGGCATGTTGATGGGAGGTTAAATCTCGACCTGCGTACCTAGCTCAATCACGCGGTTAGGCGGGATCTCGAACTGATCCGGCGCGCGCAGGGCGTTGCGTTGCAACAACAAATACAGCTTGCCGCGCAGACGCAAATACCACGGGCGTTTGCCGACAATCAACGACTCGTGCGACATAAAGAACGACGTTTCCATCATCCGACAGCTAAGCCCTTCCAGACCGCAGCGGTGGAACACCTCTTCAACGTTTGGCGTTTCGCGCCAGCCGTAGCTGGCCACCACGCGCCAGAATGTCGGAGACAACTGCTCAATCTGCACCCGGCGAACGTTATGCACATAAGGCGCATCTTCCGTACGCAACGTCAGTAAGATTACGCGCTCATGCAACACTTTGTTGTGCTTCAGGTTATGCAATAAAGCAAAAGGGATCACACTGAGCGCGCGCGACATGTATACGGCAGTACCCGGCACCCGAACCGGCGGTGACTTCTCCAGTGAAGCAATCATCGCTTCCAGCGAATTACCGTGTTCATGCATACGACGCAACAGACGGAAACGCTCGCTCTTCCAGGTGGTCATGATCGTGAACATGATCAGACCCAGGCTCAGCGGCAGCCAACCGCCGGACAACAATTTATCGAGGTTAGCCGAGAACAGCGGGATATCCACGCACAGGAACGCGATGAGGATCAGCGCGACAAAATATTTGTTCCAGTGCCAGTTCTTACGCGCCACGGTCGTAGAAAGAATAGACGTCAGCACCATCGTGCCGGTCACGGCGATGCCATAGGCCGCCGCCAGGTTGCTGGAGTGCTCAAAGCTAACAATAACAACCACGACCGCGAAATAAAGCAGCCAGTTAACGAAAGGGATGTAGATCTGACCGGACTCCATCTCGGAGGTATGGATAATGCGCATTGGCGACAAATAGCCAAGACGCACAGCCTGACGCGTCAGCGAAAAGACGCCGGAAATGACCGCCTGGGAGGCGATCACCGTCGCCAGCGCGGCCAGAATCAGCAGCGGAATTAACGCCCAGTCCGGCGCCAACAGGAAGAAGGGGTTTTTAATCGCTTCCGGATGCTTAAGTAGCAATGCGCCCTGACCAAAGTAGTTCAGTACTAACGACGGCAATACCACGGTAAACCACGCCAGGCGAATCGGGAACTTACCGAAGTGTCCCATATCGGCGTACAACGCCTCTACGCCGGTAATCGACAGCACCACCGCGCCCAACGCAATAAATGATACGGTTTTATATTCAAGGAAAAAACGTACCGCCCAGACAGGATTCAGCGCATGTAACACTTCGGGATTGGCGATAATACTGCGCAGGCCAAGTACCGCCAGGATTAAAAACCAGGTCAGCATGATCGGCGCAAAGAGTTTTCCTACCATTCCCGTACCGTGCTTCTGAATCATAAACAACAGAGTCAGCACAATAATGGAGAGCGGGACAATCCAGGTATCCAGCTGCGGCGCGACAATCTCCAGGCCTTCAATCGCCGACATCACCGAAATCGCCGGCGTAATGACCACTTCGCCATAGAAAAAGCTGCCGCCTATCAGTCCCATGATAACTAACATGGATGTGGTGCGCGCCGAGGTATTACGCCCGGCAAGCGACATCAGCGTCAAAATTCCACCTTCACCCGCGTTATCGGCGCGCATCACGAAGGTGAGATATTTGATGGAAACCACAAAGATGAGTAGCCAGAAGATCAGCGACAGAAAACCAAACACGGCATCTCGTTCAACGCCAAAACCAAACTGACCGGACAAACATTCACGAAGCGTATAAAGCGGGCTGGTACCAATATCACCGTAGACAACCCCAATAGCTGCGAGGGTAATCGCAGGCAACGATTGCTTATTATCAGTGCTCATAGACTCATCTTTCGTTTATACACGTCACCCTTCACACTACCTCCTTGTCGGCTGCATTCGCTTACCCCAGTCACACGTTTAAGTCAGTGCCAGGGGATTCACTCCTTTGCCGCCTTGATGTAGTTTGAATGAATGAGTGTATAGATATGAAATGTGTGCTTAGTCCCTTGGCCCACAAAAAAGCGCACAGTATGCACGATTAATCATAAAATCGTACCCCTAAATGAAGCCAGATTAACCTGGCTCAAAGAAAAATAAACAGCGCGTCAGACGATTACAGCCCCGGTGGTGAAACGTCTATACTCGCAATTAGCATGATCCATTTGTCGAAAGGACGCCTCTTTATTATGGCTCACCCACATTTATTAGCGGAAAGAATTTCCCGTCTGAGCAGCGCCCTTGAGAAGGGGCTGTATGAACGTAGTCACGCCATACGCCTGTGCCTACTGGCGGCGTTAAGCGGTGAAAGCGTCTTTTTGTTGGGCCCGCCCGGTATCGCCAAGAGTCTGATTGCCCGCCGCCTGAAGTTTGCTTTCCAGCGCGCCCGCGCTTTTGAATATCTGATGACACGCTTTTCCACGCCGGAAGAGGTGTTTGGCCCGCTCTCTATTCAGGCGCTGAAAGATGAAGGTCGCTATGAACGCTTAACGACCGGCTACCTTCCCGAAGCCGAAATCGTTTTTCTGGATGAAATCTGGAAAGCCGGGCCCGCTATCTTGAACACATTGCTGACCGCCATTAACGAACGCCATTTCCGCAACGGCGCATTTGAGGAAAAAATTCCGATGCGGCTGCTGGTGGCGGCCTCCAACGAACTGCCTGAAGCGGACAGCAGCCTGGAAGCGTTGTACGACCGAATGTTGATTCGCCTGTGGCTGGATAAAGTTCAGGATAAAGCCAATTTCCGCTCCATGCTGGTTAGTCAGCAGGATGAGAGTGATAACCCGGTCCCCGCCTCGTTACAGGTAAGCGACGAAGAATATCAACAGTGGCAAAAAGATATCGGCGCGATTTCACTGCCTGATCCGGTCTTTGAGCTGATATTTACTCTGCGCCAACAGCTGGATAATTTGCCGAATGCGCCTTATGTCTCCGACCGTCGCTGGAAGAAAGCCATCCGCCTGTTACAGGCCAGCGCCTTCTTTAGCGGACGTGACGCGGTTGCGCCGATTGACCTTATCCTGCTAAAAGATTGCTTGTGGTATGACGCGCAGAGTCTGAATCTCATGCAACAGCAACTGGAAATATTGATGACCGGACACGCCTGGCAGCAGCAGGCCATGCTGACTCGCCTCGGCGGTATTGTCCAGCGCCGCCTCCAGTTGCAGCAACAGCAAAGCGATAAAACCGCCTTCACCGTCATTAAAGAAGGCGGTATGTTCAGCCGTCGCCCGCATTACACTTTACCGCCGGAAGCCAGCGCGTCAACGTTGACGTTATTGCTACAAAAACCGCTAAAACTGCATGATATGGAAGTGATCCATATTACCTTTGACCGCAGCGCGCTGGAACTTTGGCTGACCAAAGGCGGCGAGATCCGCGGCAAACTGAACGGGATCGGCTTTGCCCAAACGTTGAATATGGAAGTCGATAACGCTCAACATCTGGTGGTGCGCGACATCAGTCTACAAGGTACCCGTCTGGCGTTACCGGGAGCGGCTGAAGACAGTATGCCTGCGGAGATCAAACAGCAGCTGGAAACGTTAGAAAACGACTGGCGCCAGCAGCATACCCGCTTCAGCGAGCAGCAACATTGCCTGTTTATTCACAGCGACTGGTTAGGGCGCATTGAGGCCAGCCTGCAGGATGTAGGAGAACAGATCCGCCAGGCGCAACAATGCTGACGCTGGATACGCTAAATACCATGCTGGCCGTCAGCGAAGAGGGAATGGTCGAAGAGATGATCCTCGCGCTACTGGCTTCCCCACAGCTGGTCATTTTCTTTGAAAAGTTTCCGCGTTTAAAAAACGCCGTGACCGCCGATCTCCCGCGCTGGCGGGAAGCGCTACGCAGCCGTCTTAAAGACGCACGCGTTCCGCCGGAACTCACGGAAGAGGTCATGTGTTATCAGCAAAGCCAACTTCTCTCTACCCCACAGTTCATCGTGCAACTGCCGCAAATACTGGCGTTGCTTCACCGCCTGCATTCACCGTATGCCGCGCAGGCGAAGCAGTTGACGGAGAGCAACAGTACCTTTACCCCTGCGCTACACACGCTTTTTTTGCAACGCTGGCGGTTAAGTCTGGTCGTGCAGGCCACCACGTTAAACCAGCAACTACTGGAAGAAGAGCGCGAGCAGTTGCTGAGTGACGTTCAGGAACGGATGACGCTGAGCGGGCAACTGGAACCGACGCTGGCGGAAAATGATAATGCCGCAGGCCGCCTGTGGGATATGAGCGCGGGCCAGCTTAAACGTGGTGATTATCAACTGATCGTAAAATACGGCGAATTTCTCGCCGCCCAGCCGGAGCTAATGCAACTGGCGGAACAACTGGGACGTTCGCGGGAAGCCAAATCGGTACCGAAAAAAGACGCGCCGATGGAAACCTTTCGTACACTGGTACGCGAACCCGCAACGGTGCCGGAGCAGGTTGACGGTATACAGCAAGGCGATGATATTCTGCGCCTGTTGCCGCCAGAGCTGGCGACGCTCGGCATCACCGAGCTGGAATATGAATTTTACCGCCGGTTAGTGGAAAAACAGCTCCTCACCTATCGCCTGCATGGCGAAGCGTGGCGTGAGAAAGTGACCGAACGGCCGGTAGTACACCAGGATGTCGACGAGCAGCCGCGCGGACCGTTTATTGTCTGCGTCGATACTTCAGGCTCAATGGGAGGATTCAACGAGCAGTGCGCAAAAGCGTTCTGCCTGGCGTTGATGCGCGTTGCGCTGGCGGATAACCGCCGCTGCTTTATTATGCTGTTTTCCACTGACGTTGTGCGTTATGAACTCTCCGGCCCGGAAGGTATTGAGCAGGCCATCCGCTTTTTAAGTCAACGTTTTCGCGGCGGCACGGATATCGCCAGCTGTTTTCGCGCCATTATTGAAAGAATGCAGGGACGGGAATGGTTTGATGCCGATGCGGTGGTCATTTCGGATTTTATCGCCCAGCGCTTGCCGGATGACGTGGTGAGCAAAGTGGGAGAGTTGCAGCGTCTTCACCAGCATCGATTCCATGCGGTGGCGATGTCGGCGCACGGCAAACCCGGCATCATGCGCATTTTCGATCATATCTGGCGCTTTGACACCGGGATGCGAAGCCGCCTGCTGAGACGCTGGCGGCGCTAACGGCTTATAAAATAGCAGGAATGCTTTCGCGAACCTGCGCGGGCCATACGCCGCACTGCACCTGACCAATATGCGGCAATTGCAGCAGCAACATCGTCAGACGCGACTGCCCAATCCCGCCGCCGATGGTCTGCGGCATTTCGCCGCGCAGCAGCGCCTGATGCCACTCCAGTTGCAGACGATCTTCATCACCGGTCAACGCCAGCTGGCGCATCAGCGTATCGGCATCTACGCGGATACCCATAGAGGAAAGCTCAAACGCATCTTCCAGCACCGGGTTCCACACCAGGATATCGCCGTTCAGACCGGCGTAGCCCAGCTCAGATGCGGAGCTCCAGTCATCATAATCCGGCGCGCGTACATCATGGCGGTGGCCATCGCTCAGTTTACCGCCGATCCCCACCAGAAAAACGGCGCCAAGTTCTTTGGCGATCGCGCGTTCGCGCCCTTTCGCATCCAGATCCGGGAAACGCGCCAGCAGTTCCTGACTGTGAACAAAATGGATCTGATCCGGCAGGAACGGCGCCAGACCAAACTGTTTATGCACTTCTGCTTCCGTCGCCTTAATTCCAGCCCATATAGCCTCTACTGTGCTTTTCAGGGTGGAAAATTGGCGCTCGCCATCGCCCATGACACGCTCCCAGTCCCACTGATCCACATAGACCGAGTGGAGCGGAGAGAGTCGGTCTTCATCGGGGCGAAGGGCTTTCATGTGCGTGTACAGCCCTTCGCCCGCGCTGAAGTCATGTTGCCCCAGGGTTTGACGTTTCCACTTCGCCAGTGAATGCACCACTTCGAACTGGGCGTCAGGCAATGCTTTCACTTTTACCTGCACCGCTTTTTCACAGCCGGACAAATTATCCTGCGTACCATCCCCTACGCGACTCAGGATCGGCGCCTGGACCTCAATCAGACCCAGACGCTCCTCAAGCTGGCGAGAGAAATGTGATTTCACGAAGCTAATTTGACGTTGTTTGGCAATGTAAGCGGTTTTCATTTTTTTACTCCTGCGTCCTGTTGCCTATGATTAAGCAACAAAACGAGAGCACTATTCAATAATCAACAGATAAAAAGCTAACTTCGGTTTTGATTCGTTAAAAATAATGGCTAAAATAGAGATAATCATTAATCTGCATAAGAAAAAGCGATGGAAAATTATCAGATCGACAATCTGGACCGCGGCATCCTTGACGCCTTAATGGGAAATGCCCGCACTGCCTACGCCGAACTGGCCAAACAATTTGGCGTTAGCCCTGGAACCATTCACGTTCGCGTCGAGAAAATGAAGCAGGCCGGGATCATTACGGGCGCACGGATTGACGTCAGCCCTAAACAACTGGGCTACGATGTGGGCTGCTTTATTGGCATCATCCTCAAAAGCGCCAAAGACTATCCCTCCGCACTGGCCCGGCTGGAAAGCCTGGATGAGGTGACGGAAGCGTATTACACCACCGGTCACTACAGCATCTTTATAAAAGTGATGTGCAAATCAATCGACGCGCTTCAGCACGTACTTATCAACAAGATCCAAACAATTGATGAAATTCAGTCCACTGAGACACTGATCGTCTTGCAGAACCCGATCATGCGCACCATCAAGCCATGATCGGCTTTTTTAATCCCACATTTTTCCACAGGTAGATCCCAGCTCGTTCACAGAGTACAATGCAGCCTCTTTACCTGAGCGAGCGATCAATGGCAGACATTACTCTTATCAGCGGCAGCACCCTGGGCGGCGCCGAATACGTCGCGGAACATCTGGCGGAAAAGCTGGAAGCTGCCGGTTTTTCAACCGAAACGGTGCACGGTCCGTTATTCGAGGATCTGTCAACTTCCGGGATCTGGCTGATAATCAGCTCAACGCACGGCGCCGGAGACATTCCGGATAACCTGACCCCTTTCTATGAAGACCTTCAGACGCAGAAACCCGATCTTTCCGCGGTACGTTTCGGCGCAATTGGCATTGGCAGTCGAGAATACGACACGTTTTGCGGCGCGATTGAGAAAATAGAAGCGGAACTGAAAGACACTGGCGCAAAACAGGTTGGGGAAACACTGAAGATCAACATCCTTGAACATGAGATTCCGGAAGATCCAGCGGAGATTTGGCTCGGATCCTGGATTAATTTACTCAAATAAGTGTAAAGATCGTGCGATCCATTGTGGATAAATCTGGTGGAAAGCTTGGATCAAACGGTAGTTATCCAAAGAATAACCGTTGTTCACTTTTTGAGTTGTGTATAAGTACCCGTTTTGATCCCAGCTTATACGGACCACGATCACCGATCATTCACAGCTAATGATCCTTTCCAACGCATTGATCTTTATTACAGGATCCGGGTTATCCACAGCCTGGAGCGATCCTAATAAGAGATCACAATAGAACAGATCTCTAAATAAAAAGATCTTCTTTTTAATAGCCCGGATCCCGGGGCTTTCTCCATCGGCTAAAGTTGAGTAGAATCCACCGCCCGGGCTTCAATCCATTTTCACACCGCGTTATGCGAGGCAATTACCATGTTTTATCAGGATCCTTTTGACGTCATTATTATTGGCGGGGGTCATGCAGGCACTGAGGCCGCGATGGCCGCAGCGCGTATGGGTCAACAGACTCTGCTTTTGACACACAATATTGACACGTTGGGGCAGATGAGCTGCAACCCGGCGATCGGCGGTATTGGAAAGGGACATCTGGTAAAAGAGGTGGATGCGCTCGGCGGTCTGATGGCGAAAGCGATCGATCAGGCAGGTATTCAGTTTAGGATACTAAACGCCAGCAAAGGTCCGGCTGTTCGCGCTACCCGGGCTCAGGCGGATCGAGTCTTATACCGCCAGGCGGTGCGTACCGCGCTGGAGAATCAGCCGAATCTGATGATCTTCCAGCAAGCGGTTGAAGATCTGATTGTCGAAAACGATCGCGTTGTCGGCGCTGTGACCCAAATGGGGCTCAAATTCCGCGCGAAAGCGGTGGTGCTGACCGTCGGAACCTTCCTCGACGGCAAAATTCATATTGGTCTGGATAACTACAGCGGCGGTCGTGCTGGCGATCCGCCATCCATCCCGCTGTCTCGCCGTCTGCGTGAGCTTCCGCTACGCGTCAGTCGCCTGAAAACCGGCACACCGCCGCGTATTGATGCGCGTACTATCGATTTCAGCGTGTTGGCTCAACAGCGTGGCGATAACCCGATGCCGGTTTTCTCGTTTATGGGGAATGCTTCTCAGCATCCGCAACAGATGCCGTGTTACATCACGCATACCAATGAGAAAACCCATGACGTGATTCGTAATAACCTCGATCGTAGCCCAATGTACGCTGGCGTGATCGAAGGGATCGGCCCACGCTACTGTCCTTCGATCGAAGACAAGGTGATGCGTTTTGCCGATCGTAACCAGCATCAGATCTTCCTTGAGCCGGAAGGACTGACCTCTAACGAGATTTACCCTAACGGTATCTCCACCAGCCTGCCGTTTGACGTGCAGATGCAGATTGTCCGTTCCATGCAGGGCATGGAGAACGCGAAGATCGTTCGCCCTGGTTACGCGATTGAGTACGATTTCTTCGACCCGCGCGATCTGAAACCGACTCTGGAAAGTAAATTTATTCACGGCCTGTTCTTTGCTGGTCAAATCAACGGTACTACTGGCTATGAAGAGGCTGCGGCGCAGGGCTTGCTCGCTGGTCTGAATGCCGCGCGTCTTTCCGCCGACAAAGAGGGCTGGGCGCCTGCGCGTTCTCAGGCTTATCTCGGCGTGCTGGTGGACGATCTCTGTACGCTGGGCACCAAAGAGCCGTATCGCATGTTTACCTCCCGCGCCGAATATCGCCTGATGCTGCGTGAGGACAACGCCGATCTGCGTTTGACCGAAATGGGCCGCGAGCTGGGTCTGGTGGATGATGAACGCTGGGCGCGCTTCAACGAGAAGCTGGAAAATATCGAACGCGAACGTCAGCGGCTGAAATCGACATGGGTAACGCCGTCTGCGGAATCCGCCGATGAAGTGAATGCGCATTTGACCACGCCTCTCTCCCGTGAGGCCAGCGGCGAAGATTTGTTGCGTCGTCCGGAAATGACCTACGCGCAGCTCACTTCACTTGCCGCATTCGCGCCTGCGCTTGAAGATGAGCAAGCCGCTGAACAGGTGGAAATCCAGGTCAAATACGAAGGGTATATCGCTCGCCAGCAGGATGAGATTGAAAAACAACTACGTAACGAGAATACGTTGCTACCTGCCACGCTGGATTATCGTCAGGTTTCCGGTCTGTCGAACGAAGTTATCGCCAAGCTGAACGATCATAAACCGGCGTCTATCGGCCAGGCATCGCGTATCTCCGGCGTTACGCCAGCGGCAATCTCCATTCTGCTGGTATGGCTGAAAAAACAAGGTATGCTGCGTCGTAGCGCTTGATAACACTAATTTGGCGGGGGCGCTTCGCTTGCCCGCCCTACAAATTTGTAGGCCCGATAAGCGAAAGCGCATCGGGCATTTGATTATTAACAGGTAATGACCGTGCTCAACAAACTCTCTCGTCTGCTGGCTGATGCCGGTATTTCTCTTACCGATCACCAGAAAACGCTGCTGGTCGCCTACGTTGATATGCTGCACAAATGGAACAAAGCATACAACCTGACGTCAGTGCGGGATCCCAACGAAATGTTGGTACGCCATATTCTCGACAGCATAGTCGTTGCGCCGTATCTTCAGGGACAGCGTTTTATCGACGTAGGAACAGGACCGGGGCTGCCGGGCATCCCGCTGGCTATTGTTCTCCCTGACGCGCATTTCACCTTACTCGACAGCCTGGGCAAGCGGGTACGTTTTCTGCGTCAGGTCCAGCACGAACTGAAACTGGAAAACATCACGCCGGTTCAAAGCCGCGTTGAAGCCTATCCCTCCGAACCGCCGTTTGATGGCGTTATCAGCCGCGCTTTCGCATCGTTGAATGATATGGTGAGCTGGTGTCACCATCTGCCGGGAGAGAAAGGGCGTTTTTATGCCTTAAAAGGGCAACTGCCAGGGGATGAAATTGCCTCACTACCTGACAATTTTAGCGTCGAATCTGTTGAAAAATTACGCGTTCCGCAACTGGAAGGCGAGCGGCATCTGGTGATTATTAAGTCAAACAAAGTTTAATTTTTATCAAAAAAAATAGAAAAAAAACGACGCGGCTTGTGTTAAAAATCGACAGGTATAACGCATTTCAGCGTTGTTACATTTAACTCTGGATTTACGGTTTCGTTTCAACATGACAACGTCGCTTCTTTTGTTAAAACAGAGAGTAATCAACTTTGTAAATATCAGTCTGCTAAAAATCGAATCGAAAAATCACTTTTGCTTGTTAAATTTTTATTATAAATGTCAATGGGGCGTTTTTAAGGTGTAAGCTGGTATTTTTAAAACAGTACTTGGTTTTACGCTTAAATATCAAAAAGATGAAAAGGCATGAATTGACACGTAAATGAATTGCGTAAGCATGAATATGTTTAATGTGTGATCTGGTGCACGCTTTATCGCCAGTGTTTTCGCGCTATTTGCAGTTTTGTACGATCGTTCACACTTTGGCTAAAAGTTAAAAATGCGGGCCAGAGAAAAATATTTAAACATTTATTCACCTTTTGGCTACTTATTGTTTGAAATCACGGGGGCGCACCGTATAATTTGACCGCTTTTTGATGCTTGACTCTAAGTCTTAAAGAACGTTTTATACGACACGCGGCATACCTCGAAGTGAGCAGGAGTAAAAACGTGATGTCTGTGTCGCTCGTGAGTCGAAACGTTGCTCGTAAGCTTCTGTTCATTCAGTTTCTGGCGGTAATAGCAAGTGGATTGCTGTTTTGCCTCAAAGACCCCTTCTGGGGCATCTCCGCAGTATGTGGGGGATTGGCAGTGGCACTGCCTAATATGTTGTTTATGATATTTGCCTGGCGTCACCAGGCGCATACACCTGCTAAGGGCCGCGTGTCCTGGACTTTCGCCTTCGGTGAAGCCTTCAAGGTGTTAGCGATGCTGGTTTTACTGGTGGTGGCGTTGGCGGTTTTAAAGGCGGTGTTTTTGCCGCTGATCGTTACGTGGGTTTTGGTGCTGGTGGTTCAGATACTGGCGCCGGCTGTAATTAACAACAAAGGGTAAAAGGCATCATGGCTTCAGAAAATATGACGCCGCAGGAATACATAGGACACCATCTGAATAACCTTCAGCTGGACCTGCGTACTTTCTCGCTGGTGGATCCGCAGAACCCCCCAGCCACCTTCTGGACGCTCAATATTGACTCCATGTTCTTCTCGGTGGTGCTGGGTCTGTTGTTTCTGGTGATGTTCCGTAGCGTTGCTAAAAAAGCGACCAGCGGCGTGCCAGGCAAGTTTCAGACCGCGATTGAGCTGATAGTCGGCTTTGTGCATGGCAGCGTCAAAGACATGTACCATGGCAAAAGCAAGCTGATTGCGCCGCTGGCCCTGACGATTTTCGTCTGGGTATTCCTTATGAACCTGATGGACTTACTGCCTATCGACCTGCTGCCGTATATCGCTGAGCATTGGCTGGGTCTGCCGGCAACGCGCGTGGTGCCGTCTGCTGACGTCAACATCACCCTGTCGATGGCGCTGGGCGTATTCATCCTTATTCTGTTCTACAGCATCAAAATGAAAGGCATCGGCGGCTTCGCAAAAGAGTTGACGCTGCAGCCGTTCAATCACTGGGCGTTCATTCCTGTCAACTTAATCCTTGAAGGGGTAAGTCTGCTGTCCAAACCGGTTTCTCTCGGTCTGCGACTGTTCGGCAACATGTATGCCGGTGAGCTGATTTTCATTCTGATTGCTGGTCTGTTGCCGTGGTGGTCACAGTGGATTCTGAATGTGCCGTGGGCCATTTTCCACATCCTGATTATTACGCTGCAAGCCTTCATTTTCATGGTTCTGACGATTGTCTATCTGTCGATGGCGTCCGAAGAGCATTAATTTACCAACACTACTACGTTTTAACTGAAACAAACTGGAGACTGTCATGGAAAACCTGAATATGGATCTGCTGTACATGGCTGCCGCTGTGATGATGGGTCTGGCGGCAATCGGTGCTGCGATCGGTATCGGCATCCTCGGGGGTAAATTCCTGGAAGGCGCGGCGCGTCAACCTGATCTGATTCCTCTGCTGCGTACTCAGTTCTTTATCGTTATGGGTCTGGTGGATGCTATCCCGATGATCGCTGTAGGTCTGGGTCTGTACGTGATGTTCGCTGTCGCGTAGTAAGCGTTGCTTGAATTAAGAGCAATATCAGAAGGTTAACTAGATAGAGGCATTGTGCTGTGAATCTTAACGCAACAATCCTCGGCCAGGCCATCGCGTTTATTCTCTTTGTCTGGTTTTGCATGAAGTACGTATGGCCGCCGTTAATGGCAGCCATCGAGAAACGTCAGAAAGAAATTGCTGACGGTCTCGCTTCTGCTGAACGAGCACATAAGGATCTTGACCTTGCAAAGGCCAGCGCGACCGACCAGCTGAAAAAAGCGAAAGCGGAAGCTCAGGTAATCATCGAGCAGGCAAACAAACGCCGCGCTCAGATCCTGGACGAAGCCAAAACTGAAGCAGAGCAGGAACGTACTAAAATCGTGGCGCAGGCGCAGGCGGAAATTGAAGCCGAGCGTAAACGCGCCCGTGAAGAGCTGCGTAAGCAAGTTGCTATCCTGGCTGTTGCTGGCGCCGAGAAGATCATCGAACGTTCCGTGGATGAAGCTGCTAACAGCGACATCGTGGATAAACTTGTCGCTGAACTGTAAGGAGGGAGGGGCTGATGTCTGAATTTGTTACGGTAGCTCGCCCCTACGCCAAAGCAGCTTTTGACTTTGCCGTTGAACACCAAAGTGTAGAGCGCTGGCAGGATATGCTGGCGTTTGCCGCCGAGGTAACCAAGAACGAACAAATGGCAGAGCTTCTCTCTGGCGCGCTGGCGCCGGAAACGCTCGCTGAGTCGTTTATCGCAGTCTGCGGTGAGCAGTTAGACGAAAACGGTCAGAACCTGATTCGGGTGATGGCTGAAAATAATCGTCTGAACGCGCTCCCGGATGTTCTGGAGCAGTTTATTCATCTGCGTGCCGCCAGTGAAGCTACCTCCGAGGTAGAAGTTACGTCGGCAACCGCATTGAGTGAAGAGCAGCTTTCGAAAATCAGCGCCGCGATGGAAAAACGTCTGTCACGCAAAGTGAAGCTGAATTGCAAAATCGATAAGTCTGTAATGGCAGGCGTTATCATCCGGGCGGGTGATATGGTCATTGATGGCAGCGTACGCGGCCGTCTTGAGCGCCTTGCAGACGTCTTGCAGTCTTAAGGGGACTGGAGCATGCAACTGAATTCCACCGAAATCAGCGAACTGATCAAGCAGCGCATTGCTCAGTTCAATGTGGTGAGCGAAGCTCACAACGAAGGTACTATTGTTTCTGTCAGTGACGGTGTTATCCGCATTCACGGCCTGGCCGATTGTATGCAGGGTGAAATGATCTCCCTGCCGGGTAACCGTTACGCTATCGCACTGAACCTGGAGCGCGACTCCGTGGGTGCGGTAGTCATGGGTCCATACGCTGACCTTGCCGAAGGCATGAAGGTTAAATGTACGGGTCGTATCCTGGAAGTTCCGGTTGGCCGCGGCCTGCTGGGACGTGTGGTAAACACCCTGGGTGCGCCAATCGACGGTAAAGGTCCGGTTGATAATGACGGCTTCTCTGCCGTTGAAGCCATTGCGCCGGGCGTTATCGATCGTCAGTCTGTCGATCAGCCGGTGCAGACCGGTTATAAAGCCGTTGACTCCATGATCCCAATCGGTCGTGGTCAGCGTGAACTGATCATCGGTGACCGTCAGACCGGTAAAACCGCGCTGGCTATCGATGCCATCATCAACCAGCGCGATTCCGGTATCAAATGTATCTATGTCGCTATCGGCCAGAAAGCGTCCACCATCTCTAACGTGGTGCGTAAACTGGAAGAACACGGCGCGCTGGCTAACACCATTGTTGTGGTGGCGACCGCGTCCGAATCCGCTGCGCTGCAATATCTGGCGCCGTATGCCGGTTGCGCAATGGGCGAATACTTCCGCGACCGCGGCGAAGATGCGCTGATCATTTACGATGACCTGTCTAAACAGGCTGTTGCTTACCGTCAGATCTCCCTGCTGCTCCGTCGTCCGCCAGGACGTGAAGCATTCCCGGGCGACGTATTCTACCTCCACTCTCGTCTGCTGGAGCGTGCTGCGCGTGTTAACGCCGACTACGTCGAAGCCTTCACCAAAGGTGAAGTGAAAGGGAAAACCGGCTCTCTGACCGCGCTGCCGATTATCGAAACGCAGGCAGGTGACGTTTCCGCGTTCGTTCCGACCAACGTAATTTCCATTACCGATGGTCAGATCTTCCTGGAATCTAACCTGTTTAACGCCGGTATTCGTCCTGCGGTTAACCCGGGTATCTCGGTATCCCGTGTAGGTGGCGCAGCCCAGACCAAGATCATGAAAAAACTGTCCGGTGGTATTCGTACCGCGCTGGCGCAGTATCGTGAACTGGCGGCGTTCTCTCAGTTTGCATCCGACCTTGACGATGCCACCCGTAAACAGCTTGACCACGGTCAGAAAGTGACCGAACTGCTGAAACAGAAACAGTATGCGCCGATGTCCGTCGCGCAGCAGTCTCTGGTTCTGTTCGCAGCAGAACGTGGTTATCTGGCGGATGTCGAACTGGCGAAAATCGGTAGCTTCGAAGCCGCACTGCTGGCTTACGTCGACCGTGATCACGCTCCGCTGATGCAAGAGATCAACCAGTCCGGTGGCTATAACGACGAAATCGAAGGCAAGCTGAAAGGCATCCTCGATTCCTTCAAAGCAACTCAGTCCTGGTAACGTCTGGCGGCTTGCCTTAGGGCAGGCCGTAAGGCATTGAGGAGAAGCTCATGGCCGGCGCAAAAGAGATACGTAGTAAGATCGCAAGCGTCCAGAACACGCAAAAGATCACTAAAGCGATGGAGATGGTCGCCGCTTCCAAAATGCGTAAATCGCAGGATCGCATGGCGGCCAGCCGTCCTTATGCAGAGACCATGCGCAAAGTGATTGGTCACCTTGCGAACGGTAATCTGGAATATAAGCACCCCTACCTGGAAGAGCGCGACGTTAAACGCGTGGGCTACCTGGTAGTGTCGACCGACCGTGGTTTGTGCGGTGGCTTGAACATTAACCTGTTCAAAAAGCTGCTGGCGGATATGAAGGCATGGTCCGATAAAGGCGTTCAGTGCGAACTCGCAATGATCGGCTCTAAGGGCGTGTCATTCTTTAATTCCGTAGGCGGCAACGTTGTCGCTCAGGTGACAGGTATGGGGGATAACCCTTCTCTGTCCGAACTGATCGGTCCGGTTAAAGTGATGTTGCAGGCCTACGACGAAGGCCGTCTGGACAAGCTTTACATTGTCAGCAACAAATTTATTAACACCATGTCTCAGGTGCCGACGATCACTCAACTGCTGCCGCTGCCGGCGTCAGAAGATGATGATCTGAAGCGTAAAGCCTGGGATTACCTGTATGAACCAGACCCGAAAGCGCTGCTGGATACTCTCCTGCGTCGTTATGTGGAGTCTCAGGTTTATCAGGGCGTGGTAGAAAACCTGGCCAGCGAGCAGGCCGCACGAATGGTGGCGATGAAAGCCGCAACCGATAATGGCGGCAGCCTGATTAAAGAGCTGCAGTTGGTATACAACAAAGCTCGTCAGGCCAGCATTACTCAGGAACTCACCGAGATCGTCTCGGGGGCCGCCGCGGTTTAACCAGGTTATTTCGTAGAGGATTTAAGATGGCTACTGGAAAGATTGTCCAGGTAATCGGCGCCGTGGTCGACGTCGAGTTCCCTCAGGATGCCGTACCACGCGTGTACGATGCCCTTGAGGTGCAGAATGGTAATGAGAAGCTGGTGCTGGAAGTTCAGCAGCAGCTTGGCGGCGGTATCGTGCGTACCATCGCGATGGGGTCTTCTGACGGTCTGCGTCGCGGTCTGGATGTAAAAGATCTCGAACACCCGATCGAAGTCCCGGTAGGTAAAGCCACGCTGGGTCGTATCATGAACGTCCTGGGCGAACCGGTCGACATGAAAGGCGAGATCGGCGAAGAAGAGCGTTGGGCGATTCACCGCGCAGCACCTTCCTATGAAGAGTTGTCAAACTCTCAGGAACTGCTGGAAACCGGTATCAAAGTTATCGACCTGATGTGTCCGTTCGCGAAGGGCGGTAAAGTCGGTCTGTTCGGTGGTGCGGGTGTAGGTAAAACCGTAAACATGATGGAGCTTATCCGTAACATCGCGATCGAGCACTCCGGTTACTCTGTGTTTGCGGGCGTAGGTGAACGTACTCGTGAGGGTAACGACTTCTACCACGAAATGACCGACTCCAACGTTATCGATAAAGTATCCCTGGTGTATGGCCAGATGAACGAGCCGCCGGGAAACCGTCTGCGCGTTGCATTGACCGGTCTGACCATGGCGGAGAAATTCCGTGACGAAGGTCGTGACGTACTGCTGTTCGTCGATAACATCTATCGTTACACCCTGGCCGGTACGGAAGTATCCGCACTGCTGGGCCGTATGCCTTCCGCAGTAGGTTACCAGCCGACTCTGGCGGAAGAGATGGGCGTTCTGCAGGAACGTATCACCTCCACCAAGACCGGTTCTATCACCTCCGTACAGGCGGTATACGTACCGGCGGATGACTTGACTGACCCGTCTCCAGCCACCACCTTTGCGCACTTAGATGCAACCGTGGTACTGAGCCGTCAGATCGCATCCCTGGGTATCTACCCGGCCGTTGACCCGCTGGACTCCACCAGCCGTCAGCTGGATCCGCTGGTTGTTGGTCAGGAACACTACGACACCGCGCGTGGCGTTCAGTCCATCCTGCAGCGTTATCAGGAACTGAAAGACATCATCGCCATCCTCGGTATGGATGAACTGTCTGAAGAAGATAAACTGGTGGTAGCACGCGCGCGTAAAATTCAGCGCTTCCTGTCCCAGCCGTTCTTCGTGGCGGAAGTATTTACCGGTTCTCCGGGCAAATACGTCTCCCTGAAAGACACCATCCGTGGCTTTAAAGGCATCATGGAAGGCGAATACGATCACCTGCCGGAGCAGGCGTTCTACATGGTCGGTTCCATCGACGAAGCCGTGGAAAAAGCCAAAAAACTTTAACGCCTTAATCGGAGGGTGATATGGCAATGACTTACCACCTGGATGTCGTCAGCGCGGAGCAACAAATGTTCTCCGGTCTGGTCGAGAAAATCCAGGTTACGGGTAGCGAAGGCGAACTGGGGATTTACCCGGGGCACGCGCCGCTGCTCACCGCCATTAAGCCTGGTATGATTCGCATCGTTAAGCAGCACGGTCATGAAGAGTTTATCTATCTGTCCGGCGGCATTCTGGAAGTGCAGCCTGGCAGCGTGACCGTTCTGGCGGATACCGCGATTCGCGGTCAGGATCTCGACGAAGCGCGAGCCCTGGAAGCGAAGCGTAAAGCCGAAGAGCACATTAAGAGCTCGCACGGTGACGTGGATTACGCTCAGGCGTCTGCGGAACTGGCCAAAGCGATCGCTAAACTGCGCGTTATCGAGTTGACCAAAAAAGCGATGTAACACCGGCTTGAAAGCATAAAACCAGTCTGATTGCGGACTGGTTTTTTTTTATCCTCTCAATTTTTATTCGATAAACTAGCAACGACAAAAACAAGCGGCTGAAGGCGACGCGTTTTCAGCGACAGCGCTGTTTTCATTAAATCCTTCTTTCTGTCATTGGCATCTGCACATTGTGCGAAGAAGGAAGGAATGGATGCGTTTTTATTGCATAAAATGAGGGATTATTACTATGTCATTTCAGCCATCCTTTGCGGGTCCACAACCCGACTCAAGGATTGATCGTACTACCTTTATTCGTCGCGCTTATATTCATCTCGCCGTCGCCATCGTCGGTTTTATCGTATTGAGCGCGGCGTGGAGTTTTATAGGGGTCGGGGAGTATGCGCTTGATGTGCTGCTGGCTGGTGGAAGATATAGCTGGTTGGTTGTTCTCGGCGCTTTTATGCTGGTGGGAATGCTGGCGACCCGTCTGGCGGATAATGCGGGGACTAATCAAACGCAACTTATCGGGCTGGGGATTTATGTGTTGGCAGAATCCCTGATTTTTGCCCCCCTGTTAACGGTGGCGGCGTATATTAACCCGTCGAGCATTGGCGCGGCGGCAATAACGACTCTGTTGCTGGTCGGCGGCCTGACGTTTACCGCTTTTTCTATAAAAAAAGACTTTTCTTTTCTGCGCTCGTTTCTGACTATGGCTGGGTTCATTGCTTTTGGCGCGATTATTGCCAGCGTCATCTGCGGTTTCTCGCTGGGCGTCTGGTTTTCTGCGCTAATGGTACTGCTGTGCGCCGGGTTTATACTTTACGACACTTCTAACATTATTCACCATTACCCTACCGATCGCCCTGCTGGCGCGGCATTACATCTGTTTGCTTCTATCGCGACCATGTTCTGGTATATTTTGCGGATTTTTATGTCGCGTAATTAAGTAAAAAATACGCGCAACGGAAAACCAGCGGCCTCTGTCGCTGGTTTTTGCTTTTCTGACTCCCCTGCGCTTTATTTCGTTATCTTCTTTATTTATGGAGTAAAAAAACAGCAAAAACATCGGACTACATTGCCAATACGCGGGTGTTTTTACTTTTCAGGAGACAAGAGGCGCGGTAATGAACGAAAATGATTCATTAGCAGGCGGGGATTTTATCCCGGTGAGCGTTTTATCCTTCTTCCATTTTACGATGAAAAAAATGTAGTATTTTCAACGTGAAACAGTATAAATTCGTTCTCAAATTACAGTCAGGACGCGTATGTTAAATAGTGCTATGAGCGTAGTGATCCTTGCCGCAGGTAAAGGCACGCGCATGTATTCCGATATTCCTAAAGTGCTGCACACGCTGGCGGGTAAACCCATGGTGCAGCATGTCATTGATGCAGCTACTAAATTAGGGGCCGCACAGGTTCATCTGGTCTATGGCCACGGTGGCGAGTTGTTAAAACAGACCCTGAAAGATGACAAGCTAAACTGGGTGCTTCAGGCGGAACAGTTGGGAACAGGTCACGCAATGCAGCAGGCCGCGCCCTTCTTTAGCGACGATGAAGATATTTTAATGCTTTACGGCGACGTGCCGCTGATTTCGGTTGAAACCTTACAGCGCCTGCGCGATGCCAAACCGCAGGGTGGTATTGGGTTATTAACCGTGAAGCTGGACGATCCGAGCGGCTATGGCCGTATTACGCGTGAAAACGGTAAAGTGACCGGCATCGTTGAACATAAAGACGCCACTGATGAACAGCGTCAGATCCAGGAAATTAACACCGGTATTCTGATCGCCAACGGCGCGGACCTGAAACGCTGGTTGTCTAAGCTGACTAACAATAATGCGCAGGGTGAATATTACATCACAGATATCATCGCGCTGGCTTATCAGGAAGGACGGGAAATCGCCGCGGTGCATCCGGCTCGCATCAGCGAAACGGACGGCGTGAATAACCGTCTACAGCTTTCTCGTCTGGAGCGTATTTACCAGGCCGAACAGGCGGAGAAACTGCTGTTATCCGGCGTTATGTTGCGCGATCCGGCACGTTTTGATCTTCGCGGCACCCTTCATTGTGGAATGGATGTGGAAATTGACGCTAACGTTATCATCGAAGGTTATGTAACGCTCGGTCACCGCGTGAAGATCGGCGCGGGCTGCATTATTAAAAACAGCGTTATTGGCGATGACTGCGAAATTAGCCCATACAGCGTGGTGGAAGATGCGCATCTGGAAGCGGCCTGCACCATCGGCCCGTTTGCTCGCCTGCGTCCCGGCGCGGAGCTGTTAGCGGGCGCTCACGTCGGCAATTTCGTTGAAATGAAAAAAGCGCGTCTCGGTAAAGGTTCTAAAGCCGGCCATCTGACCTACCTGGGCGATGCGGAAATTGGCGACAACGTGAATATCGGCGCGGGGACCATCACCTGTAACTATGATGGTGCGAACAAATTCAAAACGGTTATTGGCGACGATGTGTTTGTCGGCTCCGATACCCAACTGGTGGCGCCGGTTACTGTTGGTAAAGGGGCCACCATCGCCGCAGGGACTACCGTCACCCGTAATGTAGCCGACAATGAACTGGTATTAAGCCGCGTGCCGCAGGTGCATAAGCAAGGCTGGCAGCGTCCGGTGAAGAAAAAGTGATTTTGTAAGCCGGATAAGCGTCAGCGCCATCCGGCAGACCGGAGATGAGAGGATAAAATAATCCTCCGCTCCATGAGCAGTACTTATAAAAATAACCCCACTCTCTACAAGGCTCGGGGCGCCCGCAACGACGGGCATACAGGTCAGCGACAACGCATGGCGTAATGCCATAATCAGGAAATAAAACTATGTGTGGAATTGTTGGCGCTATCGCGCAGCGTGATGTAGCTGAAATCCTTCTCGAAGGTTTACGTCGTCTGGAATACCGCGGATATGACTCTGCCGGTCTGGCCGTGGTTGATGCAGAAGGTCATATGACCCGCCTGCGTCGCCTCGGTAAAGTCCAGATGCTGGCTCAGGCAGCGGAAGAACATCCTCTGCATGGCGGCACCGGTATTGCTCACACTCGCTGGGCGACGCACGGTGAACCTTCAGAAGCTAACGCGCATCCGCATGTTTCTGAACACATTGTGGTGGTGCATAACGGCATCATCGAAAACCATGAACCGCTGCGTGAAGCGTTAAAAGCGCGTGGCTATACCTTCGTTTCTGAAACCGACACCGAAGTGATTGCACACCTGGTAAACTGGGAACTGAAACAGGGCGGTACTCTGCGTGAGGCTGTTCTGCGTGCTATCCCGCAACTGCGTGGTGCGTATGGTACGGTAATCATGGATACCCGTCACCCGGATACCCTACTGGCTGCACGTTCTGGTAGCCCGCTGGTGATTGGCCTGGGTATGGGCGAAAACTTTATCGCTTCTGACCAGCTGGCGCTGTTGCCAGTGACTCGTCGCTTTATCTTCCTTGAAGAGGGCGATATCGCTGAAATCACTCGCCGTTCGGTAAATATCTTCGATAACACCGGCGCGGAAGTAAAACGTCAGGATATCGAATCCAATCTGCAATATGACGCGGGCGATAAAGGTATTTACCGCCACTACATGCAGAAAGAGATCTACGAACAGCCGAACGCGATTAAAAACACCCTTACCGGGCGCATCAGCCACGGTCAGGTGGATTTAAGCGAGCTGGGACCGAACGCCGATGAACTGCTGTCGAAGGTTGAGCATATTCAGATCCTCGCCTGCGGTACGTCTTACAACTCCGGTATGGTTTCCCGTTACTGGTTTGAATCGCTGGCAGGTATTCCGTGCGACGTTGAAATCGCCTCTGAATTCCGTTATCGCAAATCTGCCGTGCGCCGTAACAGCCTGATGATCACCCTGTCACAGTCTGGCGAAACCGCAGATACCCTGGCTGGCCTGCGTCTGTCGAAAGAGCTGGGATATTTGGGCTCTCTGGCCATTTGTAACGTGCCGGGATCTTCGCTGGTGCGTGAATCCGATCTGGCGCTGATGACCAACGCGGGTACGGAAATTGGCGTAGCATCTACCAAAGCCTTCACCACCCAGTTAACCGTGCTGTTGATGCTGGTGGCGAAACTGGCGCGTCTGAAAGGTCTGGATGCGTCCATTGAGCATGATATCGTGCATGGCCTACAGGCGCTGCCGAGCCGTATTGAGCAGATGCTGTCGCAGGACAAACGCATCGAGCTGCTTGCAGAAGATTTCTCTGACAAACACCATGCGCTGTTCCTGGGGCGTGGCGATCAATATCCGATTGCGCTCGAAGGCGCGCTGAAGCTGAAAGAGATCTCTTACATTCACGCGGAAGCCTATGCTGCAGGCGAGCTGAAACACGGGCCGTTGGCGCTGATTGACGCCGATATGCCGGTGATTGTGGTGGCGCCGAACAACGAACTGCTGGAGAAACTGAAATCCAACATCGAAGAAGTTCGCGCACGTGGCGGTCAGTTGTACGTCTTCGCCGATCAGGATGCGGGTTTTGTGAGCAGCGACAACATGCACATCATCGAGATGCCGCATGTGGAAGAAGTGATCGCGCCTATCTTCTACACCGTTCCGCTGCAACTGCTGGCGTATCACGTGGCGCTGATTAAAGGCACCGACGTTGACCAGCCGCGTAACCTGGCGAAATCGGTGACGGTAGAGTAAGTACAAATGTTGCACCAGGCAGAAGGCCGTCGACAGACGGCCTTTTTTTGTGCGCTGTGACAGGCGCTGTTCTTTCTCTATGGTGGCTGAAGAGCGACTAAGAGGTGCTACGCCTGCCTGCGCTACGGGCACCCGGTCACATTCTCTTCTTTAAGGCCCTGGCTCAATCCAGGTGGATCGGAAATCAAACCACCCCAGGTTATTCAGGTGGATCCCCCTGGCCCGGTCGGGGCTTTTGAGTCGCATCCAGTGGTGAAAAAGCGGCTGTAGCCAGCCTGAACGGGTGGTTTCCCTGACCAGTTGTTCCGCGCTGATGGTTTCGGCATGCCACTGGGTTTCCCATTGGGCCAGCAGCGCATCATCCCCACCGCTGATGGCGTGGCGCAGTAAAGGGGAGCCCAGTAGCCATGTACCGACGTTCCACTCTTCGGGAATGGGGAAATTGACTGTCCCCAGCCAGAGATCCACATTGGCTTTGCCATTCGCCCAGTCATCATAATTCAGCTCAACGCCCTCAAGTAAAATGCCCTGCTGGCGCATGATCTCTTGCATGATATCCAGGAGCATTGGAAATTCAGGGTGCTGATCGTGATAGGCCAGACGCAGTTTCGCGTAGGGCGACGACGAGATAAAAGGTGAACAGGCCGGGCCCGCCTCAATAGTATGAAACCAGGAGGACAGCAGGCTGCCGCCCGGTACCCAGAAGGGGCGAATTGCCTCACTCAGATGCTGGAGTATGGCGTAAGGGCTGAGTGTTTCCCGTAGCCAGCGGCGATGTTCGGCGGTATGCCAGTGCGGGGAGCGGCTGTCGCATAATAAAAAATATCCTCCACGCTCAAGAAACATCTCGCGCAGGTTGTCAGAAGGTTTGCCTGATACCTGGCTAAGCCGTCCGGAAACATAATCCTCATCGCTTAGGCTGGAGCTGAGCCAGGCTGCCGTGTCGTTATCCGACAGCGATTCCGCCAGGTTATCTGTCTCCGTTAAATTCGGCCAGATAAAGACCTCCACTTCATCCAGCAGCCCGCGCAGACCAAAGTAGTGGTCAAAGGCCTTCATTTGCAGATGAAAGCCATTGTTTTCCACCACCTCATAAGGGCCAGTCCCCACAGGATGTGCCGGGAAATCAGCGCGTTGTGTATGGTCAGGCGGTAGGATCATGGCATCAATATGGCTGAGCAGCAGAGGCAGTCGGTTATCCGGGTGCGCCAGCGTAATTTCAAGGCTCAGCGGCCCGGTGGCCTGAATGGTCTGCAAGTGCGAGAACAGCGGCAGCTTAGCGCTGCGGGTCAGTGAAGCGATAACCGCGTCGATCGTCAGCTCCTGGCCATCATGCCAGAGGACGGCGGGGCGCAGATAAAAACGCCAGCGCAGCGGATCAATCTGCCGCCAGTGGTGGGCAAGATCGGCTTCGACTTCACCTTTTTCCTCATTTATGCGCGTCAGGCCGCTAAAAATCTGCCTGACCAGATGCTGCTCAGAGCGACGCAACGGTATGCCGGGGCACAGCGACGGCATTGTCCGGTAATAGGGGATGCACAGCCGCTGATAGTCTGCCCGCACGCTATAGCCCAGCTTTGAACGCAGCAGTTGCGCCACCTGGTGCTTATTTTTACCCAGCAGTTGAATGGCCTGATCAACATGACCAGACTCCAGCAACTGCTCCGCCTTTTCGCTTAACAGCTGTTCTGGTTTATAGCGCAGGTGAAGCCGGGCGCGATGCCCACGTCCGGCCTGTGATTGCCAGATGAGCCACTTTGCCTCCTGCATCTGAAGCAACAGATTACGCATATGCCGCCGGGTGCAGAACAACACATCCGCCAGCTCCTGTAGCGTCACGCTAACGGGCTTGTCGCCATAGTGCTGGAGTAGCTTTAAGTATTTTTGTTCAGTGTGCCGGGTTGCCATAAAAGATGAAATTTCCCGAACGGGAATGAGCAATTTTTAATATCCCCTTTTTAGCCGATGATTTTCTCTATCGCAACTTCTATGAGGATTCATCATGACAAAGCGCATTAATAAAGACACTCAGGTCTGCATGTCCCTGGCGGCACGCCCAAGTAACTTCGGTACACGCTTTCACAACTATCTGTACGAAGCGCTGGATCTCAATTATCTCTACAAAGCTTTCTCGCCGACCGATCTTACGCAGGCCATTAGCGGCGTGCGCGGGCTGGGGATCCGTGGGTGCGCGATCTCTATGCCGTTTAAAGAAGCCTGCATTCCGCTGGTGGATGAACTGGATGCTTCCGCTCAGGCCATTCACTCAGTTAATACCATTGTGAATACCAATGGCCATCTGAAGGCGTACAACACCGATTACATTGCAATAGCTCGCTTGCTGGCGAGTTACAAGGTCTCTCCCGACCTGGTGTTTGCTTTGCGTGGCAGCGGTGGTATGGCAAAGGCGGTGGCCTGCGCGCTGAAGGATGCGGGGTTTACCCGTGGTTATATTGTCGCGATTGATGAAGCGTCAGGTAAACAACTGGCCGAACTCTATGGCTATGAATGGCGCCCGGATACCGACGGTATTGAAGCCGATTTGTTAATTAACGCCACGCCTATCGGAATGGCTGGCGGTAATGATGTCGACAAACTCTCTTATTCCGAACAGGAAGTGGATAAGGCGAGCGTTATCTTTGATGTGGTGGCGCTACCGCCCGTCACACCGCTGATCCGCTACGCCCGTGAACGCGGTAAAACCGTGATTACCGGTTCCGAAGTGTTTGCTATTCAGGCCGTGGAGCAATTTGTCCTTTATACCGGGATTCGCCCGGATGACGCGCTGTTCCAGAAAGCCGCGGCCTGGTCACGTCTGTAACATTTTTTCCCGCTTTTTCTTTAAATTAAAAGAACAGGGTACCCTACTATGACTAAAAAAATTGTTGCTGTGACGGCCTGTCCGACGGGCGTCGCCCATACCTTTATGGCGGCAGAAGCGTTGGAAATTGAAGCCCGCAAGCGTGGTGACTGGATCAAGGTTGAAACTCGCGGTTCCGTCGGGGCGAAGAACACGCTGACTGCGGAAGAGATAGCGCAAGCGGATGTGGTGATTATCGCGGCGGATATTGAGCTGGATCTGTCAGGCTTTGTTGGCAAAAGACTCTATCGCACCAGTACCGGCGCGGCGCTAAAAAAGAGTGCGCAGGAAATGGATAATGCTTTCAATAGCGCCGAGGTCTATCAGGGGAGTGCCGGGCGCTCTTCTTCAGCTGGTAAAACAGAGCTACCCGGCGTTTATAAGCATTTAATGACCGGCGTATCCCATATGCTTCCTTTGGTGGTGGCGGGAGGGTTGTGTATCGCGCTCTCTTTTGTCTTCGGTATCCAGGCCTTCAATGAGCCGGGCACGCTGGCGGCTGCGCTATTTCAAATTGGTGGTAAGGCGGCCTTTGCGCTGATGGTGCCGGTACTGGCTGGGTTTATTGCCTTCTCAATTGCCGATCGTCCGGGTCTGGCCCCGGGGCTTATTGGTGGGATGTTGGCCAGCCTGTGCGGCGCCGGTTTCCTGGGAGGGATTGTGGCCGGTTTTCTGGCCGGTTACAGCGTACGGTTTCTGGCGCAAAATATTAAGCTGCCAGCGTCAATGGAAGCGCTTAAGCCTGTGCTGGTTCTGCCGCTACTGTCTACGCTGGTTACCGGCCTTATCATGATTTACGTGGTGGGTGGCCCCGTTTCTGCGGTGATGGAAGGGCTGACGACGTTCCTGGGGAATATGACCTCTACGAATGCTATCTTGCTGGGAATGTTGCTGGGCGCAATGCAAGGTTTTGACCTTGGTGGGCCGGTGAATAAAGCTGCGTATACCTTCGGCGTCGGTTTACTGGCTTCTCATTCTTATATGCCAATGGCGGCCATTATGGCGGCAGGGATGGTACCGGCATTAGGAATGGGCGTCGCAACCTGGGCGGCCAGAGCGAAATTCAATGCCGCTGAGCATGAAGCGGGTAATGCATCTTTTATCCTGGGGCTGTGCTTTATCTCTGAAGGGGCGATTCCCTTCGCCGCGCGTGACCCGATGCGCGTCATCCCTTCCACGATGGTCGGTGGCGCAATCGCCGGGGGACTATCCATGTATTTCGGTTGTACACTGATGGCGCCACACGGTGGCCTCTTTGTCCTGGCGATCCCGCATGCGGTAGAACATGTGATGCAATATCTGCTCTCGATTGCCCTGGGCACGATTGTCTGCGGCCTGATGTACGCGCTGTTGAAACCGTCTGCGGTTGCGCAAACAGTCTAATTCATCTCCCCCTGCAGGCTGGTCTGGTGTCTCCCCGGGCCAGCTTTTTTTATTTCCATTGTCATCAAACCGTCATAATCAAGACATATAACTGTCATCAATTTGTCCTATTTTGCTCATCGTAGCAACTCAAACAACGATTTACCGAAACCGTGCAGGAGACATTATGAAAGTTATGCGTACCACTGTCGCAACTGTTGTCGCCGCGACCTTATCGATGAGCGCGTTCTCTGCCTTTGCAGCAGCAAGCCTGACAGGTGCCGGTGCAACGTTTCCTGCGCCGGTGTATGCCAAATGGGCGGATACCTACCAGAAAGAAACCGGTAACAAAGTCAATTACCAGGGGATAGGCTCTTCCGGCGGCGTGAAACAAATCACCGCGAATACCGTTGATTTCGGCGCTTCCGATGCGCCGCTGTCTGACGAAAAACTGAATCAGGAAGGACTGTTCCAGTTCCCGACGGTGATCGGCGGCGTGGTGCTGGCGGTGAATATTCCAGGCCTCAAATCCGGCGAACTGGTGCTGGATGGTAAAACGCTGGGTGACATCTACCTCGGTAAAATCAAGAAGTGGGATGATGAAGCCATCACCAAACTGAACCCAGGCGTGAAGCTGCCTTCTCAGAACATCGCTGTGGTGCGTCGCGCTGACGGTTCCGGTACTTCCTTCGTGTTCACCAGTTACCTGGCGAAAGTCAACGACGAGTGGAAATCGAAAGTGGGCGCGGGTTCTACCGTGAACTGGCCAACCGGTCTGGGCGGTAAAGGTAACGACGGCATCGCGGCATTTGTACAGCGTCTGCCAGGCGCTATTGGCTACGTTGAATACGCTTATGCCAAGCAGAACAACCTGGCCTACACCAAACTGGTTTCTGCCGACGGCAAACCGGTAAGCCCGACGGAAGAGAGCTTCTCTAATGCGGCGAAAGGCGCAGACTGGAGCAAAACCTTCGCGCAGGATCTGACCAACCAGAAAGGTGACGATGTGTGGCCAATCACCTCCACCACCTTTATCCTGGTCCACAAAGCGCAGAAGAAACCTGAGCAGGGTGCTGAAGTGTTGAAGTTCTTCGACTGGGCCTACAAAAATGGCGCTAAGCAGGCGAATGATCTGGACTACGCCAGCCTGCCGGATAACGTTGTCGAGCAGGTTCGTACCGCCTGGAAGACCAGTATAAAAGACAGCAACGGTAAGGCGCTGTATTAATTAACGAATTGGCGGATGGCGCTACGCTTATCCGCCCTACGGTTTCGACCGCAGGCCCACGTTGTAGGCCGGATAAGCGTAGCGCCATCCGGCAGGGGCAACGTCGTAAAACGCGTTTAATGGAAAGAGTAATTTATGGCTGCAACCAAGCCTGCTTTTAACCCGCCGGGTAAAAAAGGCGACATGATTTTCAGCGCGCTGGTAAAACTGGCTGCGCTGATTGTGCTATTGATGTTGGGCGGTATTATCGTCTCATTGATCATCTCCTCCTGGCCAAGTATTCAGAAATTTGGTTTCTCATTTCTTTGGACTAAGGAATGGGACGCGCCAAACGATATCTACGGCGCGCTGGTGCCCATTTACGGCACGCTGGTGACCTCCTTTATCGCACTGCTGATCGCCGTTCCGGTCAGTTTCGGCATTGCCCTGTTTTTAACCGAGCTGGCGCCAGGCTGGCTAAAGCGTCCGCTTGGCATCGCCATTGAGCTGCTGGCGGCGATCCCCAGTATCGTGTACGGCATGTGGGGGCTGTTTATCTTCGCGCCGCTGTTTGCGACGTACTTCCAGGAGCCGGTCGGTAATATTCTTTCCAACATTCCTTTTGTCGGCGCGCTGTTCTCTGGCCCGGCGTTTGGTATCGGCATTCTGGCGGCGGGCGTCATCCTCGCCATCATGATCATTCCCTACATTGCGGCGGTTATGCGCGACGTCTTCGAGCAAACGCCGGTAATGATGAAAGAGTCCGCTTACGGTATCGGCTGTACTACCTGGGAAGTTATCTGGCGCATCGTGCTACCGTTCACCAAAAATGGCGTGATCGGCGGCATTATGCTGGGGCTGGGCCGTGCTCTGGGTGAAACGATGGCGGTCACTTTTATCATCGGCAATACCTACCAGCTCGACAGCGCGTCGCTGTATATGCCAGGCAACAGCATCACTTCCGCGCTGGCGAACGAATTCGCTGAGGCGGAATCGGGTCTGCACGTGGCAGCGTTGATGGAGCTGGGGCTGATCCTGTTTGTGATCACCTTTATCGTCCTGGCGGCGTCTAAATTCATGATTATGCGTCTGGCGAAGAACGAGGGAGCACGTTAATGGCTACGCTTGATATGCAGAACACCGCGCAGCTCGCGGAATCCCGTCGCAAGATGCAGGCGCGTCGCCGCATGAAGAACCGTATCGCACTAACGCTCTCAATGGCGACGATGGCATTTGGCCTGTTCTGGCTGATCTGGATTTTGATGTCCACCATCACCCGTGGTATCGACGGGATGTCGCTGGCGCTGTTTACCGAAATGACGCCGCCGCCGAACACGGCGGGCGGCGGGCTGGCGAACGCCCTGGCGGGGAGTGGATTGTTGATTCTCTGGGCTACCGTATTGGGTACGCCGCTGGGGATTATGGCCGGGATCTATCTGGCGGAGTATGGCCGTAAATCCTGGCTGGCGGAAATCATCCGCTTTATTAACGACATTCTGCTTTCCGCGCCGTCAATTGTTGTGGGGCTGTTTGTTTACACCATCGTGGTGGCGCAGATGCAGCACTTCTCCGGCTGGGCAGGGGTGATTGCGCTGGCGCTGTTGCAGGTACCGATCGTTATCCGTACCACTGAAAACATGCTCAAATTGGTGCCGGATAGCCTGCGTGAAGCCGCTTATGCGCTGGGTACGCCGAAGTGGAAGATGATCTCCGCGATTACGCTGAAAGCCTCTATCTCCGGCATTATGACCGGTATCCTGCTGGCTATTGCGCGTATCGCCGGGGAAACGGCGCCATTGTTGTTTACCGCGCTCTCGAACCAGTTCTGGAGCACCGACATGATGCAGCCGATCGCCAACCTGCCGGTGACCATTTTTAAATTCGCGATGAGCCCGTTTGCCGAATGGCAACAATTAGCCTGGGCGGGCGTGCTGATTATTACCCTGTGCGTACTGCTGCTGAATATTCTGGCGCGTGTTGTTTTCGCGAAGAAAAAACACGGTTAAAGACATTGTAGGCCTGATAAGCGTAGCGCCATCAGGCATTATTTTACGGCGTGGCGGATGCGGCGCTGGATGAGGAAAAGAGTGAAATGAGTATGGTTGAAACTGCCCCGAGTAAGATTCAGGTTCGTGATTTGAACTTCTACTACGGCAAATTCCATGCCCTGAAGAACATTAATCTGGATATCGCGAAGAATCAGGTAACGGCATTTATCGGGCCATCCGGCTGCGGTAAATCAACGCTACTGCGTACCTTCAATAAAATGTATTCGCTTTATCCGGAGCAGCGCGCGGAAGGTGAAATTCTGCTGGATGGCGACAATATTCTCACCAACACCCAGGATATCGCGCTACTGCGCGCAAAAGTGGGGATGGTATTCCAGAAGCCGACGCCGTTCCCGATGTCCATCTATGACAATATCGCCTTTGGCGTGCGTCTGTTTGAGAAGCTGTCTCGCGCCGATATGGACGAGCGCGTGCAGTGGGCGTTGACCAAAGCCGCATTATGGAACGAAACCAAAGATAAATTGCACCAGAGCGGGTACTCTCTCTCCGGTGGTCAGCAGCAGCGCCTGTGCATTGCGCGCGGTATCGCCATTCGCCCGGAAGTGTTGCTGCTGGATGAGCCATGTTCAGCTCTGGACCCGATCTCTACCGGGCGTATTGAAGAGCTGATCACCGAGCTGAAACAGGATTACACCGTGGTGATCGTGACCCACAACATGCAGCAGGCGGCACGTTGCTCCGATCATACGGCGTTTATGTACCTGGGCGAGTTGATTGAGTTCAGCAACACGGACGATCTGTTCACCAAGCCCGCGAAGAAACAAACAGAAGACTATATCACCGGTCGTTACGGTTAATTCAGGAGTGCGTAATGGACAGTCTGAACCTTAATAAACATATTTCCGGCCAGTTCAACGCCGAACTGGAAAGCATCCGCACTCAGGTAATGACCATGGGCGGCATGGTGGAGCAGCAGCTTTCTGACGCTATCACCGCCATGCACAACCAGGACAGCGAGCTGGCGAAGCGCGTGGTAGAAGGCGATCATCAGGTTAATATGATGGAAGTCGCCATCGATGAAGCCTGTGTGCGTATTATCGCCAAGCGCCAGCCGACGGCGAGCGATCTGCGTCTGGTAATGGCGATTATCAAAACCATCGCCGAACTGGAGCGCATTGGCGACGTGGCGGATAAAATCTGCCGTACCGCGCTGGAGAAATTCTCCCAGCAGCACCAGCCGCTGTTGGTGAGTCTGGAGTCACTGGGCCGCCACACCGTGCAGATGCTGCACGACGTGCTGGATGCGTTCGCGCGCATGGATCTCGACGAAGCGGTGCGTATCTACCGTGAAGATAAGAAAGTTGACCAGGAATATGAAGGCATTGTGCGTCAGCTGATGACCTACATGATGGAAGACTCGCGCACCATTCCCAGCGTGCTGACCGCGCTGTTCTGCGCGCGCTCTATCGAGCGTATCGGTGACCGTTGCCAGAATATCTGCGAATACATCTTCTACTTCGTGAAGGGGCAGGATTTCCGTCACGTCGGCGGCGATGAGCTGGATAAGCTGCTGGCGGGGAAAGATCCGAAAGAGTAAATCTCATCCTTTTGCCCGGTGGCGCTGCGCTTACCGGGCCTACAGGTACAGATGCTGTAGGCCGGATAAGCGTTAGCGCCATCCGGCATTTCAGTTAACGCGTAATCTCCCACCCGCGCGCTTTCCACAATCCCGGCAACTGCGCCAAATCGGTAAACGTCGTCACGTTAGGGTGATCGATCGGCTTGTTATGCGGATCGGCGCAGAAATAAAACACTTCCATTCCCGCCGCAATTCCTGACTGCGCGCCTGCGCTGGAATCATCCACCAGAATACACCTCTCAACATTGACCTTCATGGCGTTCGCCGCGTGGAGCATCAGCGCCGGATCGGGCTTCCAGCGTTGAATATCGTAACCGCTAAACAGCAAATCGGGAAAATGATGCAACATGCCCAGTTTACCCAGCGAATGCTGCATCTTACTGACCGGCCCGTTGGATACCACGCACATGGGCGTCTTAATGCTCTCCAGCAGGGTATTTGCGCCCGCGATCGCTTCCAGTTCGGTATCGAACAGACGCGCCACTTCCGCGCGGTATACCGGCTCCAGCTCCGCCTTTGCCAGCGCAACGCCATACTCTTTACTGATGGTATCGATAATTTCGTAGAGCTTTACGCCTTTAAAGCGTCTGAATACTTCCGTGAGCTCAAGCGTAATGCCGAACTGCCGGAACATAGTGACATAGGCGCGCGAGCAAATTACTTCACTGTCGACCAGCGTGCCGTCACAGTCAAAAAACACCGCTTCGATTTGGGACATGTCATTTCCATTTTAACAAGTTTAACGTTTACGTAATGCTGAATGAGGGGACGCAATCGTTGCCGTACTAACAAATTGAGTGAAAAAAATTACCACACAACTGCGCCAGGTGTCGCATTTTGGTATAGGATAACGGCGAATTTTCCCTCCTTTCTCCGGAAATTGATAATGAGTCAACAACACACCACCCAGGCTTCTGGTCAGGGTATGCTGGAACGCGTGTTTAAACTGCGCGAACATGGCACGACGGCACGAACCGAAGTGATCGCCGGTTTTACCACTTTCCTGACGATGGTTTATATCGTTTTTGTTAACCCGCAAATTCTGGGCGTAGCTGGCATGGACACCAGCGCCGTCTTTGTGACCACCTGTCTGATTGCGGCCTTTGGCAGTATTCTGATGGGCCTGTTCGCTAACCTGCCGGTGGCGCTGGCGCCCGCGATGGGGCTGAATGCGTTCTTTGCCTTCGTGGTTGTGCAGGCAATGGGACTGCCGTGGCAGGTAGGCATGGGCGCCATTTTCTGGGGCGCTGTTGGTCTTTTATTGCTGACTATCTTCCGCGTGCGTTACTGGATGATCGCCAACATTCCGGTCAGCCTGCGCGTGGGCATCACCAGCGGCATCGGCCTGTTTATCGGCATGATGGGGTTGAAAAACGCCGGCGTGATTGTCGCTAACCCGGAAACGCTGGTCAGCATCGGCAACCTGACCTCGCACAGCGTGCTGCTGGGGGTTCTCGGATTCTTTATTATTGCGATTCTCGCTTCGCGCAACATTCATGCGGCGGTGCTGGTGTCCATCATCGTCACGACGCTGCTTGGCTGGATAATGGGCGATGTGCACTACAACGGCATTGTCTCCGCGCCGCCAAGCGTCACCAGCGTGGTAGGGCATGTCGATTTGGCAGGCTCGTTCAATCTTGGCCTGGCGGGGGTTATTTTCTCCTTCATGCTGGTAAACCTGTTTGACTCCTCCGGTACGCTGATTGGCGTGACCGATAAAGCCGGCCTGGCGGATGAGAAAGGCAAATTCCCGCGCATGAAGCAGGCGCTGTTTGTTGATAGTATATCTTCCGTCACTGGCGCATTTGTCGGAACGTCTTCTGTGACCGCTTATATTGAATCGTCTTCCGGCGTTTCGGTGGGCGGTCGCACCGGTTTGACGGCGGTAGTGGTCGGTATTTTGTTCCTGCTGGTTATCTTCCTGTCGCCGCTGGCGGGCATGGTGCCGCCTTACGCGGCGGCGGGCGCGCTGATTTACGTCGGCGTGCTGATGACCTCCAGCCTGGCGCGGGTAAACTGGCAGGATTTAACCGAATCGGTCCCGGCGTTTATTACGGCGGTAATGATGCCGTTTAGCTTCTCGATCACCGAAGGTATCGCGCTGGGCTTTATCTCTTACTGCGTGATGAAAATCGGTACCGGTCGCCTGCGCGACCTTAGCCCGTGCGTAGTGATTGTCGCGCTGTTATTTGTGCTGAAGATTGTGTTTATTGACGCACACTGATGAAATGAACCCTCGCCCCATCGGGGTGAGGGTTTTTAAATAACTTACGCTTTAACGCGCTGAATATACTCGCCAAATGCGGTCAGCTGACCGGTCAAATGATCTAACGTTCCCTGATCCACCACTTCTCCAGTCTGCGGGTCGACTTTATTCTGAATCACGCCACCCATAAATTCCGGTTTATTCATCACCATCGCATCAAGGAACACCAGAATCTGGCGCAGATGATACTGGCAGCGCGCGCCGCCAATCGCCCCCATTGAGCTGGTCTGGATAAGAACGGGCTTACCCGCCAGCGGCTGCTCAGGCAGACGGGATAGCCAGTCGATGGCATTCTTCAGGCCGCCGGGAACGGAATAGTTATATTCCGGCGTCACAATGACGACGCCGTCGGCGTTGCGAATCTGCTCCGCCAGCGCCTCTACGCTGGCTGGAAATCCCTCTTCCTGCTGGATATCGGCGTCATACAGCGGAATATCCCCGATTGAAGGCAGCGGCGATACCGTCATTCCTGCCGGCGCGACTTTAGGCAGCGTACGCGCCACCATCCCGTTAAAGGAACCTTTGCGTAAACTTCCCAGCAATGTAACCACATTCAGCGTTTCAGACATACGTGCCCCTTTTTTCATTATGAACGATTAAGCGTATACGATTTGGCGGCGGGGAGTTGGGCGAATCGCATCAGACGACCGGTTGGCTCATTGGCGCGCGTCTGGATATCGGGCAGGCTTTTCCAGCCCAGTTTGCCATCGAACTCCCACACTTTTAATTTTTCTATCGCTGGCGTAACGGTTACGGACCATACCAGCACATCTTCCGCATCGCACACGGCTTCAAGCTGCGTGACATGCGCGCACTTCAGGCGTCCGGCCACGGGTAAAAGTTGCAGCTCCCGCGGATCGTCATTCATGACATCGCCGGTGAGTTTTAACACGCTCTGGCGCAATGTAATGAGTTGCGCTCGCGCTTCGTTGGGATCGTTTTGATTGGCTACCCATAAGTTTTCATTACGGGAGAAAGGGTGGCGTTCGAGCGAATGCGGATGGTGAAAGCCGCGGGAGGTGCGCTGTAATTCCATATCCAGCCCGCACTCTCCTTCGGTGGTCAACGCCACGCCAACCATATTTCCGGCGTAGGAGATAGAAAAGCCTGGCAGATTTTTGTCACGAAACGCGGGTTTACCTTTCGCCTGAATAATGATTTCCGGCAGCTCGCTAATTCCGTACAGCATAAACATCAGTTCGGCAAGAAGGCCTCTGGAGGCGAGAAAACGCGTTCGTCGGTGAGCAGGCAGGTTTCTGGCTTCAATATGGCAAGACGAAGAGAGACGAATTGAAACCAACTGTCCCTCCGTAAGTATCCCTCTGGCAAAGTGAGTCGCCATTTTTCGCTCCGTGATTAATGGGCCGTGATAATGACGAGAGTAACATTAACGTAAATTATGGACAGGTTTTACGCGCTAAAAATTCAATTTCAGAAGGTTCTTTAATCAGACGGTGACATTTCTGGTAAGAGTAAGGTTAATTTATCAACACAGGTGGTCAGATAAGGCGACGGCAGAGCGTGTTGATAGCCTGTCGTAGCCACACAATCTTGGGATTATGACTATTACGTTTGTGCCATAATAGGGTAAACGGCACCATCAGCTTTTCCCGCTGTTGCGCATCAAAAGGCAGGGGGCGCGCCACTAACGGTAGCTGGTGGAGCTGATTGTAGTGCTGGCAATAGCGCGGCGCGGTTGCTATCAGGGTGTGATCCGGCTGGGCGGCCATAAAGAGCGACTGCTCGAACCCCGGCAGGCTCAACGCAATATGGCGTTTGCGTCCCATTTCTTGCAGGACATCATCCAGCGCCCAGGTATCGCTTTGCTCCCAGCAAATACTGATATGCGGGTAGCGTAGAAAAGTGTCCAGATCCCACGCTTCGCGCAGCGCCGGATGATCTTCCCGCAGCCAGACCCACGGCAAATCGCTAAACAACACCTCAAAATCAATCGCGAGCGGCAACAGACTGAGCAATTCTCGCGAGCGGGGATGGCTTTCGCGTCCGGTAAATCCGATATCGACTTCCCCACGCGTAATCGCCTCCAGCGAGTCATAATCCCAGTTGCGAACCTTAATGGTAGCCTGCGGATAGCGCTGATAAATCTTCTGCGACAGTGAATTAAACATAATCATCATCAGCGGCGACTCTGCTGCCAACTCAAATTTTAAACCGCGCGGCGTTTGATGATGCGGTTTATCAAGCAGTTGATTCCCCATCTGCATCCAGTCCGCCAGACTTTGCTCCATACTGACCATCAGCGGCGTCGGCGCCAGGCCCAGCGGCGTATTGACGAACAGCGGATCGTCAAACCATGCCCGGAGTTTCGCCAGCGATTTGCTGACCGCCGAGGGCGTTACGTTCATCCGTTTTGCAGCTTTAGTGACGCTGCGCTCCTGCATGAGTAACTGTAGGCATAACAGCAAATTAAGGTCGAGATTGGTAAGGGATTTCTTCATGCTCGGCTACGGACCTGTTGGGCGTGACGGAGAAGATCAGCAGAATACTCACTATGCTACAACCAATCAGAATCCCGATCAGCATATTCATCGCGCTGATACCGAGTATTGCCGCCAGCCAAATCCACAGTGATGAACCGCAAACCTGCGCGATACCCAGCGTGGAACTGGCCACTCCGGCGCGCAGCGAAAATGGCCCCAGCGCCTGGCTCATCGCGACGCCAAAACCAACCGAGAATCCGGCGCAGATAAGCGTCAGGCCAAAGAGTGTGACGGTATTGGTATGAGCAAGGCTTAACGTCACGCCAGCCGTCAAAAACAGCCCCTGTGAGACGAGCATTAAAGTTCGCGGCTTAAATAACCCAAGCGCAAAAGGGGTGGAAAAAGAGACGACCATACTGACGCCTGCGGTGAGCGCCATGGTAATGGCATAGTCGCCACGACTAAATCCCATCACCTCCATCAGCAGCACTGGAGAGGCATTGACGAAGGTCAGGATCACCGACACGCTAAGGGTGGTGATCGCCAGTCGACTGACGAAAAAACGGTTAACCAGCGACTCGGCGGCGGGCGACGATCGTGATAAATCGCGTGGAGCCAGCCTTGCCGGGCGCGTCTCGCGCAGGATAAACAGTGATAACAGGCCCACAATAATGCCCATCGCGGACATCGTATAGAACAGACTTTGCCAGGGGAAACGAAGCATAATCAAATGCCCCATCACCGGGGCGAGTACCGGCACAATACAGGTAATCCCATTCAATAATGACAGCACTTTCGCCCGACGATGCTCGTCGAGCGTGTCGCGCAGAATGGCGAACGCCACCACATAGCAGCCGCCTGCGCCTACTCCCTGAAGAAAACGTCCACTCAGAAATAGCGAGCCTTCCGACGCCCGTGAACAAAGCAGTGAGGCCATCATAAAGACGAGCGCGCCGACGATCGCGACCGGCTTGCGGCCTGACTGGTCGGCTATCTTCCCGGCAAACAGCATGGCCGTCGCCATTCCGGCCAGGTAAACGGAGAAGGCGATATGCAACTGCGCCTCGCTGGCGTTCAGATCGGCGGCTATACGCGGTAAACCGACCAGATACATATCAATACCGGCAGGATAGAGTAAAACCAGGGCAAAACTACACAGTAGAAAACGTTTCATAACGGCCTCACGAAAAGTGTGGCGCTAAGAATACGGGGCGACGTTGCGCGAGACGAGTTGCCATTTGGACAACAGTGATTTCCGCATGGGAAATCATTGCTGCCGGATGGCGGCATAAACGCCTTATCCGGCTTACGGGTTTTGTAGGCCCGGTAAGCATTGCGCCACCGGGCAATACAACGTTACTTACCAATACAGAAGCTGGAGAAAATCCGTCCCAGCAGGTCGTCGGAGGTAAACTCGCCGGTAATCTCGCTTAAGCTTTGCTGCGCCAGGCGCAACTCTTCCGCCAGCAGTTCCCCCGCCCATGCGCCTAATAGCTGCGCTTTGCCCTGTTCAAGATGGTCAGCGGCTTCCGCCAGCGCCTGTAGGTGACGGCGGCGGGCCAGGAAGCCGCCTTCCATATTGGTATCAAACCCCATGCTCTGCTTGAGGTGGTTACGCAACACGTCGACGCCTTCGCCGGTACGCGCCGAGAGGCGAACCAGTGAGTGACCGTTTACTTCACTAATACCCAACGTTTCGCCGGTGATATCCGCCTTGTTACGTACCACGGTAATCGGTAGATTTTTGGGCAGACGGGCGATAAAGTCCGGCCAGATGTCGGCAGGGTCAACGGCGTCCGTCGTGGTGCCATCCACCATAAACAGCACGCGATCGGCCTGTTCAATCTCCTGCCAGGCGCGTTCGATGCCGATACGCTCAACTTCGTCGCTGGCGTCGCGCAGTCCGGCGGTATCGATGATATGCAGCGGCATCCCGTCGATGTGAATATGCTCGCGCAACACGTCGCGCGTGGTACCGGCGATATCGGTAACAATGGCCGCTTCACGGCCTGCCAGCGCATTCAGCAGGCTGGATTTCCCGGCATTCGGGCGTCCGGCAATCACTACCTTCATCCCTTCGCGCAGCAGGCTGCCCTGGCGCGCTTCGGTTCGCACGGCGTCAAGATCGGCGATGACGCCATTGAGCTGCGCTTCAATTTTGCCGTCAGAGAGAAAGTCGATCTCCTCATCCGGAAAATCGATAGCCGCTTCGACGTAGATTCGCAGGTGAGTAAGTGCTTCCACAAGGTGGTTAACGCGGGCGGAAAATGCCCCCTGTAACGAGTTTAGAGCCGAACGCGCCGCCTGTTCGGAACTGGCATCGATCAGGTCGGCAATGGCTTCCGCCTGGGCTAAATCGAGCTTATCGTTGAGGAACGCTCGCTCGGAGAACTCGCCTGGTCGGGCAATGCGCACGCCTGGAAGCGTCAGGATACGTTTTAACAGCAGGTCCAGGATCACCGGACCGCCGTGCCCTTGTAGCTCCAGCACATCTTCACCGGTGAAGGAGTTCGGGCCGGGGAACCACAGCGCAATACCCTGATCCAGCGCGCTGCCGTCAACGTCTTTAAACGGCAGGTAGTCGGCATAGCGCGGCTTCGGCAGCTTGCCCAGCACCTCTTGCGCAACGTCACGCGCTTTCAGACCAGAGATACGCAGGATACCCACGCCACCGCGTCCCGGTGGGGTTGCTTGGGCGACGATAGTGTCGTTATGGCTCATGGTTAGTCTCAACTTTGTTGCAATAAAAAAGGCGGTCATATGACCGCCTTTTGATTGTAGGCCTGATAAGCGTTAGCGCCATCAGGCTGACCGGCGCGCCTTGCCGGATGGCGGCTTCGCCTTATCCGGCCTACACCGAATCAGGATTTTTTCTTCTCGCGGCTATGCAGGCCACGCTTCTCCAGACCACGGTAAATCAGCTGCTGCTGAATGATGGTGACCAGGTTGCTGACGATATAGTACAGCACCAGACCTGACGGGAACCACAGGAAGAACACCGTAAAGATGACCGGCATAAAGGTCATGATCTTCTGCTGCATCGGGTCGGTCACGGTGGTCGGCGACATCTTCTGAATGAAGAACATCGTTACGCCCATCAGGATCGGCAGAATGTAGTACGGGTCCTGTGCGGACAGGTCATGAATCCACAGCGCGAACGGCGCATGACGCAGTTCAATGGAACCCATCAGCATGTAGTACAACGCCAGGAAGATAGGCATCTGGATGATCAGCGGGAAGCAGCCGCCCAGCGGGTTAACCTTCTCCGCTTTGTACAGGGCCATCATCTCCTGGCTTTGGCGCTGTTTATCATCGCCAAGACGTTCGCGCATCGCCTGAATTTTCGGCTGCAGCATACGCATCTTCGCCATTGACGTGTACTGCGCTTTGGTCAGCGGGTACATGATACCGCGAACGATAAAGGTAATGATGATAATGGAGAAGCCCCAGTTGCCCACAAAGCTGTGGATCCACTTCAGCAACTTGAACAGCGGCTGAGAGATGAACCACAACCAGCCGTAGTCCACGGTCAAATCCAGGTGCGGTGCAACAGCCGCCATTTTATCCTGAATTTCCGGGCCGACCCACAGGGTGCTGGTCATCGCGCCAGTCTGACCTGGCTGTACCAGTACCGGCTGCGCTTTATAGCCGATAGCGACAATGCCGTTACCCAGATTAGCGGTGTAGAAATTGTTGGTGCCGTCGTTACGCGGAATCCATGCGGTAGCGAAATACTGCTGCAACATTGCCACCCAACCGCCTTTGGAGCTGACGTTGAGGTTTTCGTTATCGGCAATAGTGTCGAATTTGTATTTCTCATACTTCTCATCCGGCGTGGAGTACGCTGCGCCGCGGAACGTATGCAGCGCAAAGTTGCTGCTGCCGGTGTCGCGATGAGGAGGCAGGTTGACGGATTGTTTTAACTGACCAAAGGTGGAGACTTCCAGCGGTTTTTCGCCGGTGTTCTGCACGCTATAGTTCACGTTAACCGCATAATCGCCACGCTTAAAGACAAACGTTTTGGTAAACGTGTTGCCTGCGGCGTCAGTATAAGTCATCGGAACCTGCAGTTCGTTCTGACCGTCGGCCAGTACAAACGCATCTTTCTCGACGTTGTACAGCGGACGCGGGCCGTTCGCCGGGTTATCCGGGCCGTCGCGGCCTGTCAGGCCGCTTTGCGCCTGATAGATAAACTGCGGGGTGGTTTCCAGCAGCTGGAACGGTTCGTTGGAACCCAGTTCTTTCGGGTAAGCCGGGAGCAAGGCCTGCTCGACATCACCACCACGGGTGTTGATAGTCAAATCAAGCACATCGGTTTTCACCGTAATCATTTTCCCCTGGCCACTGGCTGGTACGCCCTGGTCGGCGGCGCTACCCGCTGCGGTGGTCGTTGTCTGCGTGGTCTGTTGAGTCTGAGGTTGCGGATTTTTATCCTGCTCCCAGGCTTGCCAGATCATGAAAGACACGAACAGCAAAGCGATGACTAAAAGATTGCGTTGCGAATCCATCGTTAGTGTTCTCTGGTATCAAATGGTCCGGGCGGGACGGGATCGTCACCACCAGGGTGTAAAGGGTGGCATTTTAATACGCGTTTCACCGTCAACCAACTGCCTTTTATCACTCCAAACCTGCGCAATGCCTCAATTCCGTAGCTTGAGCACGTTGGCGTGAAACGACAATGCGGCCCAAGCAGCGGACTGATCAGGCGTTGATAGACCCGAATAAGGGCTATCAGGACCCGCGAGCCAGGCGACAGTGGCGGCGCCATAATTTTTCCAACGCTTCCGAGAGAGCACGGTTATCGAGGTCGGCAACCCCTTTTTTCGCCACCACCACGAAATCCATTGCAGGAAGTTCATGCTGGCGCAGACGGAAGCTTTCACGCGTCAGACGTTTAATCCGGTTGCGTTCATGCGCACGTCGAACATTTTTCTTGGCGACGGTAAGACCGATACGGGGATGCCCCAGCGAATTCAGGCGGCCGAGGATGGTGATTTGCGGCGTGCCAGCCCGTTGAGGTTGCTGGAAGACGAATGTGAAATGAGCGGGAGTTAACAAACGTAACTCCCTGGGAAATGCGAGCTTAACCACTCAGGGGTTAGCTTTATTACTTGGAAACGGTCAGACGAGCGCGGCCTTTAGCACGACGACGTGCCAGAACCTGACGACCATTTTTAGTAGCCATACGAGCACGGAAGCCGTGAGAACGGTTGCGCTTCAGTACAGACGGTTGAAAAGTGCGTTTCATGGCGATTTCTACCTAAACTTGAATAAATTCACTGACTTTTGCGTATACCCGAACAAACTTTGAACGACTTACGCCACAGTGTGGGTGATTAAAGAGGCCGGATTGTAATAATTGTACACTCCGGAGTCAATTCTCTTTCCTTATTTTCCCGCGATTTTCCACGCCTTTTTGTGCGGAAAATAAGCAGCGTTGACGCCATATGACGGGCATTGCGCGACGGGTGGAGAATTATACGGACTGCCAGGTAAAGCGCAAGGATCGCCCTGGATCTTTATGCGATCTTTTAGGCGTCTGCTCACCTTTACCTATTAATTTTTTCAATATGCGCGCGAAAGCGTACAGGAGTTCCCCAGGATCGATTACACTTATCCTTTCCTGGAAAGTCCTGTGGATAAATCGGGAAGAATCTGTGAGAAACAGAAGATCTCTTGCTCAGTTTAGGCTATGATCCGCGGTCCTGATCGTTTCAAACGATCCTGGTCAGGCATGAACACGGAATCTTTCAGGCTGCGTGAAGTCGCGATCGTTTGAAAGATTCGTGAAAACCGCAGACAGCGGTTCGTGCGTCACCCTTCATGCAGGGTCTTATCGACGTGCGCCAACAATCATTAATGTATCAGCCTTTGTCATTTATCGACTTTTGTTCGAGTGGAGTCCGCC